>CAVZCU010000017.1:0-598568 GCA_963773845.1 uncultured Gemmataceae bacterium | reverse complement strand
GCGCCTTCTGCGCCGGCGGCGGACAAACGCGTCCTCAACCCCCACCGCAAGGAGAACGGCCATGATCGAGAAAGCCGATGTTTACACGCGCGTCACCAGCAAGATCCTCGCCGATCTCGAGCGCGGCGATCTCACCTGGCTGCAACCGTGGCAGGCCGGCCACCAGGCCGGGCCGGTGTCGCGGCCGTTGCGCGCCGGCGGCCAAGCCTACCGCGGCATCAATGTCATCATGCTGTGGGCCGCCGCCCATGGAGCGCAACTACAGCTGCCCGCTGTGGCTGACCTACCGGCAGGCGGCGAGCTCGGCGGCCAGGTGCGCAAGGGCGAGAAAGGCGCGCTCGTCGTTTATGCCAACGAGATCGTCCGGACCGACACCGACGAGAACGGCGCCGATGTCGAAGTCAAAATTCCTTTTATGAAAGGCTACACGGTCTTTAACGGCGAGCAAATCGACGGACTGCCCGGGCATTTTTATGCCACCCAGCCGCCGCTCAAAAATCAGATCGAGCGGCTGGAATTCGCGGAGAAGATTTTTCTCCAACACGAAAATCACCGTCCAGCACGGCGGCAACCGCGCCTTTTACAGCGTCGACCGCGACCTCGTGCAGATGCCGGAATTCCAGACCTTCCGCGACGGTGAATCCTATTACGCGACGCTCGCGCATGAATGTTGTCACGCCACGCGTCACCCGGCCCGCCTGAACCGCGACCTCGGCCGCAAGAAATACGCCGACGCCGGGTATGCCATGGAAGAGCTCGTGGCCGAGATCGGTTCGGCTTTCCTGTGCTGCGATCTCGGCATCACTCCGGAAAGCCGCGAAGATCACGCCGCTTACATTCAAAGCTGGCTAACCGTGCTGAAAAACGACACGCGCGCGATTTTTACCGCCGCCAGCCACGCGCAGAAAGCCGCGGATTTTCTCAAGAGCCTGCAGCCGCAGACCGAAGAACCGGCCGCGCAACTCGCCGCCTGAAGACGCAGTCGCTCGCCAGCCGGATCACCAACACCAAAACAGGGAGGACAGCATGAAGAAGAGCTACACCGCGTATTTCTACACCGACGCCGAATACGCAAGCACGGAGATCGCCGCCGATACACCCGGGCTGGCGCTCGCCGCCGCTTGCAGGATGAAAGACGAAGACGGCGTTGCACTGCAATTCGACAAGTACGACGAAGCCCAGCCGATCAATCACATCGAGATCCTCGATGAAAAAGACCTCATTGAACTCGCGCACTGGCGAGACGCCGATCTGCTTTTGCGCATGGCCGCCTCCGATCTCTTCGAAGCCCTCGAATTCTGCGAGATGACGCTCGCCGATCTCGAAGCCTCAGAACGCAAGGGATACATCGCCGAGGCGAAAAAGCTGGCTCGCGCCGCCATCGCAAAGGCCCGGTCCCCAACCACCGCGGTGTGGCCCTATCTGTGATTTCGCGGCCACACCGCCAAATAGCCCGCCGTTCTTTCTTCAATCAACTAAACGCAGACAGGGAGATCGCCATGACAAAAGCAGCTAGCACGCCTGATGTTGCAAAGATGAAAGCGGCATTAAAGGCAGTCTCGACCGAACTGGAAGACGCCACGGACATCTTGCATTACGAAGATGGTCAACCCGTTACGGCTCTCGAAAGCTGGCAGATCGAACGAATATTCGATGGCTTGCGCAGCGTCATGGTTCAAGTCGATGAAGCGTTGCACGACCGGCCGGCATCAAAGAAGAAAGCGAAGCGACTACCGTCGGACCCGGAGAAGATGAATGCCAGCCGCGCGAAATGGGCCGGCGCCGCCTTGCGTCAATTCCAGTGCGTCACCGGCACCGACGACGAGGACGCCCTCGGTGATCTCCTGTGCGACCTGATGCACTGGAGCGACCGCAACAATTACGACTTCGACCTGGCGCTCGCCCGCGCGCAAGGCAACTACGAAGAGGAAACCACTGCCCCTCCTGTTTTCGGCAGATTGCACTCCGCAGCGGAAGGCAGGTGAGCCATGCGCACAACAACCTACCGGGCCGAATTTTTCACTGCGGCGGATTATGCCTTCAGAAATTTCGAGGTCGCCATAGGTGCACCGGTGCCGGACTGATCGATCGGCCGGCGCGGCGATTTATCGAGGTCATCACAATGACGGTGACTTCGTGTATAATAAAAAGAACTGCACTTCAACAAATTAAGCACCAATCGCCAAAGCGAAGCAGGGGGACACGATGCTTGTTAAAGACAAACTCCGCTCGGTTTACAGCCGCACCATTCATGGCAACGTCATCGCCATCGTCGACCATGACGGCGCCACGAGCATCGCCCGCGACGCCGACAATGTTATCGCCGATCTCGCGGCGGAATTCGACCTGTCGAAATACCTGGTGATTTTCAAAGACACGCGCGGCATCTGGGATCAAATCCTCGTCGACCGCACCGGCCGCTTTGCCGGCTTCAGCAGCATCAACGAGCGCGACCTTCCCTCGGCTCTCGTCAGAGTGACCCGGCATTAAACAACGACCGGATGCTTCGTGCCGCCGAGGCGGGCAAGCACATCCTTTGCGAAAAGCCATGTGGTCCAACCGCCGATGATGTGGGCGCGATGCTGAGTGCGTGTCAGGCGAATCGTGTGCAGTTCATGGATGGCGTCATGTTCATGCACGGGAAGCGACTGCCCTTGCTGCGCCAGGTGCTCGACGATGGCGAGTCGGTCGGGGATGTTCGGCGGATCGCCTCGCAGTTCACATTTGCCGCATCAGAGGATTTTCATCGCGGCAACATTCGCGTGCAGAGCGAACTGGAGCCGCTCGGCTGCCTCGGCGACTTGGGCTGGTACAACCTTCGCTTCAGCCTGTGGGCGATGAAATATCAAATGCCGCAGCAGGTCACTGGCCGGTTGATCGAGTCCAATTCGGCCGGAGTGCCGATGGAGTTTTCCGGCGAACTCTTGTTTGCGAATGGCGCCACCGCGAGCTTCTATTGCTCGTTTCGTACGCAGTTGCAACAGTGGGCGCACATTAGCGGCACTCGGGGGAGCGTTTATTTGTCGGACTTTGTGTTGCCGTACTACGGATGTGAAAGTTCGTTCGAGCAGAACACGCCGGCTTACCGCGTTTCCGGCTGCTCCTATCACTGGGAGAGCCATCCACGGCGCTACGCGGTCCCGGAGTATAGCGACGGCAAGCCGGAGGCCCAGGAAACGAACATGATTCGCAACTTTTCAGCGCTCGTCCATTCGGGGCAACTGGATGCCTCGTGGAGCGAGATCGCACTCCAGACGCAGATCGTCCTCGACGCCTGTTTGCGCTCGGCCCGGCAGGATGGCCAGTTCGTCGCGCTTGCGTGAAAACGATCGTCCTGAGTAAATGGGTCCGTAAAGGCGACTTGACATTTGCGCCGGACGCGGCGGAGGCCGAAGCGAGGCACCGCCGCGAATGCGAATAAAATCACGAGCCCACCACAAAGGCACAAAGATCACACAAAGAATCGCAAAGAAATCCAAGCCCGATATTCTTTGTGTTTCTTTGTGTGATCTTTGTGCCTTTGTGGTGGGCTCGGACTAACCCCCGGGGACCGTCTCGTGGTGCCTCGCTGCACTTCGGCCTCCGCGACATCGGCCGCTGTCCAATGCCTTTTCCGGAGCCACTTAGGCCGGACCGACACGGCGAACATACCCGGCATACGCAACGAAAGCGACCAGTCCTCCCAGCGCCGAAACGGCTATGCCCGTCCACGGCGCACTCGACGCCGGTCCGAATCCGTTGATTCCTTCGGTGACCAGAGCGAACAAGATCCCGAAAAACGCGGCAGTCACCGACGTCAACATGAAAACGGTCGGTCCGCGGTCCTCCCATACGCCCGGGGCCATTTTCGTCACAAATATCGCGGCCACACAGGGAATGATGATCCAGGAAAACCCAATCGCCAACATAATCTTGCTCCGTTGATGCGCACGACTCCGCACTCCCGAAGTATAGGAACCGGCTCGCTCGGCACAATGGGGATGAAGGGAAGATGGGCGGGAGGTGTTCGATTGCATTGCGCCCCCCGGTATGGAGCCCTGCAATCCATTTGCGAGCCAATTTGCCGCCATGTTGATTGTTTCCGGCTTCGCGGGTATGCTCAAGTCGCATTCGCCATGGTCGTTTCCATCGTACCAATCGCTGGCCGAGTTCCATGCCTCCACCCGATACTCCGGACGACCGCTCCACCGTACTTTTCCAGCAGCTCAAGGAATCCGTCCCCGGCGGGGCCGATTACGAGCGCGCCGCATCACGGCTGGTCGAGCGCTACACGCGCCGGCTGGCCGGGTTCATTCGTAAACGCGTCAAGAATCCCTCCGACCTGGATGACATCTTGTTGGTTGTGCTGGCCGATGTGATCCGATCGATCCACCAGTTCGATCGGCAAAAGGGGCGGCCGTTCACCTGGATGTGCGGCATCGCCCGACGCAAGATCATCGACTTCTTCCGCAGCCCGTCCAACCATCCCGCCGGCGAGTTGATCGACTTCAGCGGCTTCGATCGGGCCGACACCGTCGACGAACTGGCTGCACTCATCGAGCGCGATCGGTGGGAGACCGCCGAGGAGGCCGTTCGTGCCGTGACCAGCGCCACGAACTGGACGTGCTACGACCACGTGGTGAACGCCAGTAAGACGGATGAAGCGGTCGGAAGCGAATTGGGCCTGCCGCCACTGACATGCGTGCGCTATCGAAACCGCGTGCGCGTCGCCGTCGAGGAAGAGTTCCGGCGCTTGGGAGACGAGGAACGTATCGCGGGATGAGGACGGGCGTCGTTCGCTTGCGCTTTTTAAAGTTGCGCTGACGCCGTGAGGCGGAGCCTGAAGCGTCAGCGAAGGCGACGCCGAATCGCATGCAGTGGCGAGTGTTCGGACGAATCCAGATTTTCGGATGCCGTCGCGGTCGCCTTCGCTTACGCTTCAGGCTCCGACTGGTTCTGCCGATGCTTCTGGAGAGATTTTCGGATGCCGTCGTGGTCGCCTTCGCTTACGCTTCAGGCTCCGCCTGGTTCTGCCGATGCTTCTGGAGAGCGCACCTTCAAAACTTGCGCTTCTGGCTCCGCCGGGACTGCAGGCTGGCCCGGAATCTCCATCAGTCCGCGACGACTTCGCCGCCCGCGATGGTGGACATGGCACGATAGGTGTCCGGCGCGATGCCTTCGTGGATGAAGCGAACGCTGCCGTCGCAGAAGAGAAAATAGCAGCCACCGATATGAACGCTGCGAAAGCCGGACGTCGTGTCATAACTGCCCGGCGCCGTGCCGGCGTTGACGCAGCCCTGATTGTAATCGAAGCTCGGTAAGCAGAGCCGGCAGTTCATTGGCTCGTTGAACGGATCCGTCTGCCCGCCGCGCACGGCCGTGATTCCCAGGCAAGCCCCGCCCATGAGGCCGAGTGAGTGAAGCTCCGTCGTCGCGGCGGGGCCTTGCGACCAGCTCTGGTCGATGAGGGGAGATTGTCCGGGAAACAAGCCGGTCGCGGGCGTCGTGTCCTGATAAAAGCGCCGATAACCGAAACGGCGATTATTGCCAGCGCCCTCGCCGATCGCGAACGTGTGGCTGGTCCCGTCCGTAATGTCATCGAGCCGCGTCTTGGTGTTCACGTCGAAAACGCCGCGGCCCTCGGCGGGGATCTTACACTTCTCGCACAAGGCCGCATTCGCGCCCTTGCACAACAAGTAATCGCTTGCGGCCGTATTCGGCAGCGGCCGGCCGGCAATCGCTTCCAGGAACGTCATGTCCACTTTGCCGCCGGAGCGATTGCTGGGGCAATAGAAGGTTTTGACTTCCACGGAGACCAGGGCGTCGTTGGGCGGCTCGTACCATTTGCCGTTCAGGTTCCACTGGCGAAAGAGATTGTCCTGCTCGATGTATGGCAGGAGTTGAACAAAGCCGCTGAAGCCGCCCATTTCCAGGTTATCCGTGCCGCTCACCGTGTAGCCTGGAGGGAAATAACCGTGCGTGTCGTGAAAGTTGTGCAGAGCCAGTCCGAATTGCTTCAGATTATTTTCGCACTTGAGTCGATTGGCGGCCTCGCGGACCTTTTGCACGGCGGGGAGCAAGAGGCCAATCAGGATCGCAATGATGGCGATCACCACCAAGAGTTCGATTAACGTCATCGCGATGCGTTTCATGGCTGCGTTCTCAGGCTGAGCCATCCCAATTAGAGCCGGATGCCTCAGTAGGTCCGCCGAGCCGAGACGGACCGGCTTGCGCCCGGAGATGGCGTCATGCCACCCCGGGATTGGCCGCTGGTCCGCCTCGGCTCGGCGGACCTACTGATGAAACAGACTCTACAGAACGGACGCCATACGCCAGACTACTTGCATCTCTGACGTTCTACAACGAGAATGCGATTGATCATTCTGGACAAGGCCAATGTCCCATCGCGCAATCTTTTTGCTTATCCTACTCGCCTGCGGCTGCAAGCGCTCGCCGCCGACGGTCACTGCTCCCGTCTCGGCCGAGCCCAGCGGTCCCGAGTGGTTCGAAGATGTCAGCAAGCAAGTCGGCGTCAATTTTCGGCTGCAGGCGGGACCCACTGGGAAGTACTTCATGCCCCAGGTCATGGGCTCCGGCGTTGGCCTGCTCGACATTGATAATGATGGCAGGCTCGACATCCTGTTACTGAACAATGCCGGGCCCAATTCGTTCGCGCGCAACGCCCTCTACCAGCAGCAGCCGGACGGCACGTTTCGCGATGTTTCCGCCGGATCTGGCCTCGACTTCGCCGGTTACGGCATGGGAGTCGCCGTCGGCGATTTCGACAACGATGGCTTCGTGGACGTGTACCTTTCGCAGTACGGGGGCGGCCGCCTGTTTCGCAATAAAGGCGACGGCGCCTTTGAGAATGTTACGCGCACGGCCGGCGTGACACTCACGCACTGGGGAACGTCGGCCGCGTTTCTCGACTACGATCGCGATGGCTGGCTCGATCTGATCGTCGTCAACTACGTCGATTACGACCCCTCGCATGCCTGCATCGAAGCGTCCGGGCGAGCGGACTTTTGTCACCCGCGACAGTTCCCCGGCACGGCGGCCCGGCTCTTTCACAATAAAGGTCTACGGAACGGCAAATGGGCCGGCTTCGAGGATGTCACCGCGGCCGCCGGCCTGGCCGCGGCACGGAGCAATGGGCTCGGCGTTGTCTGCGCCGACTTTAACGGCGACGGCTGGCCTGATATCTTCGTCGCCAACGACGCTCGACCGAATCACCTGTGGATCAATCAACACAACGGCACGTTCGTCAACGAGGCGGTCCTCCGCGGCGTGGCGTACAACGGGTCGAGCAATGTCGAAGCGAATATGGGAGTCGCTCTCGCCGATATGGCGGGCTCGGGGCGATTCGATTTGTTAATCACTCATCTAACGGAAGAACGACACACGCTCTGGCGACAGGACATTCCCGGCAAGTTCCGTGATGCGACCGCCGCGTCGGGACTGGCCGATACGCGCTGGCGGGGAACCGGCTTCGGGGTCGTCGCCGCCGATTTCGATCACGATGGGCACATCGATCTGGCTGTCGCCAATGGCCGCGTGATTCGGGCCCGGTTGCCGAGCAATGACCCCCCGCCGGCGGATCTGCCGGAATTCTGGCATCCCTATGCGGAACGCAACCAGTTGCTTGCCGGCTCGGCTGATGGAAAGTTCCGCGATGTTTCACCAGACAGCCCGGCATTAACCAAGCCACCAGGAGTGTATCGCGGCATGGCCTGGGGCGATCTCGATAACGATGGGGCAATCGACCTAGTCGTTGCTTCGATCGAGGGTCCGGTGAAAGTGCTCAAGAATATCGCACCGAAGCAGGGGCACTGGTTCGGCGTGCGGGCGATCGATCCGCGGTTGAAGCGCGACGCGATCGGTGCGCGAATCACGATTACGGCCGGCGACCGCAAATACATCGGCATGGTTAATCCGGGTCAGAGTTATTGCAGCAGCGGCGACATGCGCGTGCACTTCGGGCTTGGATCAGCAACGTCGGTGGAGGAAATCGCCGTGAACTGGCCGGATGGAACGCACGAAGTATTCAAGGGCGGCCCGGTTGACCGGTACGTGACCATAAAACGGGGTGAGGGGAATTAACGGTGCGTTTTAAAATTAGCGGCGTCGCCAGCGGAGCCTGAAGCGTTAGCGAAGGCGACTCCTCGCCTTCGCTAACGCTTCAGGCTCCGCTCATCGGCTAGCCCGGTATAGGCTCTGCATGGCATCCTCCCAGCAGTTCGGTAATCGCACTTGGTCACGATGCGCTCACCAAATACCAATTCCCGTTTCCGCCGCCGATTCTTAATCGTCGCGGTCATCGTGATTGCCGGTCTCGCTATTGGCGGCTGGTACATCTTTCGCCCCGCTCCCGCGGCGCCGCCCGCGATCGATCTGTCGCATGCCGACCCCGAAGTGGCCGCGGCGATTCAGAACGCAATCGACGCGGTCCAAAGCGATCCGCGCGACGCCGCGACTTGGGGAAAACTCGGCATGGTTTTGCGGGCCCACGATTTCGGAGCCGAATCCGTTCAGGCCCTTCGCGAAGCGGAACGGCTCGATCCGACCGACCCGCGTTGGCCGTATCTTCAAGGTCTGACGCTCCTGCTCGCAAGACCGGAAGAGGGGATCGCTTGTTTGAAACGAGCCGCGGAGCGATCTCCCGCCAATCGGCCGGAGCCTCGTTTACGATTGGCGGAAGTGCTGCTCGAACAGGGGCGCATCGACGAGGCTGAAGCCACGGCCAAGCCGATTGACGCGATGAATTCGCGCGCAGCACTTCTCGGGCGCGAATCGCCGCGGCGCGTGGCGACTGGGCCGATGTATCGACGCGACTGGAACCGCTGCGCGACGAACCGAGCTGTCGCAAACAAAGCGCGATGCTCCGCGGGCAAGCCCTGGCGCGCCTGGGCCGCACGGACGAAGCCGAACGGGAATTGAAGACGGCTGTCCAGCTTCCCGACGATCCCGCATGGGACGATCCGTTTGTCCGCGAAGTCGAACGGCTACGTGTCGGCTCGGCGGCAGTTCTCGCACAAGCGGGGCGGATGGTTTCGGAGGGACAGGCCAACGACGCGATTCCGCTTCTCGAAAGAGTGGTGCAACAGACGCCGGAGGCGATCGAGCCGCGACTCTTGCTCGGCCAGGCCTACCAGCTGGCAGGCGACTCGCGAGCCTCGAAAAAAATCTTGTCAGAGCTAACCCGCTTGCGTCCCGATTCGGTTGACGGCTGGTTCCATCTGGGCGTCGCCCAGTTCTCCTTGAAGGATTTCGACGGGGCCGCGAAGTCGTTTGCAACTGTCGTCCGCTTGAAGCCGGATCACGCGATCGGCTATTTCAACTTGGCGCATGCCTTACGAAAGAAGGGTGATCGGGCCGGCGCTATCACCGCCCTGGAAGAGGCCTTGCGCTGCCGGCCGGATCATGAGCCGTCGCGCCAGCTATTAGACGAGTTAAAGGCGAAGCAGTGAGCGAGCAGGCAGAGCCCCCTCGGAAAAATGTCCGGAAGCGAGGTGCTCCGTTCGCAAAACCGTCCGCCCGATAATTGTCCAAACAACTAAGAACTCGCCTGGCAACATAAAATCGCAGACAATTAACCGTTGACAATCGTTTGAGTGGCGCGGTACCATCTTCACATTAACTTCTCCCGTCGCAGCTTCGGTGCGTACTCACTTATCAACCTTCTCGTACTGACAGTAAACTGAATCGGAGCATTCGTCATGGTACCTCTTTCTCGCGCACGCCGAGGGTTCACGCTGATTGAACTGCTCGTCGTCATTGCCATCATTTCGATCCTGATAGGCTTGTTGCTGCCGGCGGTCCAAAAGATCCGCGAGGCGGCCAATCGCATGAAGTGCCAGAACAACCTGCACCAAATCGGGCTGGCGTTGAACAACTACGACGCGACGCATGGCCGTCTTCCCGCCGCGATCATTCACTCCGGGCGATACAACAACGCGAATAACCGACCCTATGAGGGGCCGGAAGTGAGCTACCGCGGCCAGTCGCCCTACACGATTTACAACCACAGCGGATTCGTGGCCCTGCTGCCATACATCGAACAGGACAACCTGTTCCGTTTGTACAACTACCAGTACCGCGCCAGCGCCTCGAGCCCGTACGGTCTCCCGGTAGCACCGGCCGAACCGACTGGCCAGAACGATCTCGTCGCTTCGAACTACATCAAAATCTACACCTGTCCATCGGACACGAATCCGCCGCCGGTTGAAACGCAGCAACCCGGGAACACGGGTTACTTCTACGAGATGGTCAGCGCTGCACGGAGCAACTACTTGTTCAACACTGGGGCGTACACCGATTACGATGCGGATTGGAAGAATACGGCGATTTACGCTCGAGGCGCGTTTGGCAACAACGGCGCCGTTTCGCTGTCCGCCACAACAGACGGAACCAGCAATACACTCGCGGTCGGCGAGTCACTGCAAAAATGGCATAATGGCAGCACCATCTTTGGCCCGTACTGGGGAACTGGCACCCATACCGCCGTCCACGGCCGCGGCTATTACTCGACCTTCACCCCGAATTATCCGTACGGCACATGTGCTCCGAATACCAGTTCCTCACGGCGTTGTACCTATGCGTGGGGCTTTAGCAGCAACCATTCCGGCGTGACCAATTTTGTGTTCCTCGACGGATCGGTTCACGCGCTGAAGGATTCGATTGATCCCGCGACTTGGCTCGCCCTGGGTACTCCGGACGCAGGCGACCTTCCGGGTGATTGGTGATCTGAAAGCCGTTCACCGGCGAACTGTAAATTGTAAAGGCCCGGGGAAAGCGACCCTTTCCCCGGGTTTGTCATTGGTATAGGCTTTTTCTGACCAACTCGCATTCCGATTCCTCCCGGATGGATCACCAATGAATCGACTAGTTTTTCGTGCCGCAGTCGTTGGTCTCCCGATTGTCACCCTCGCATTCTTTGGATGTGGCGGCGGCGGGGGCGCCAAAGTAACCGGCACCGTCACCATGGATAGTCAGCCGCTATCCGATGCCGAGGTCGCGTTCGAACCCTGGGACCCCGCCAAGAAGGGGCAAGGGGGAGACGCGACCCGCACCGACGCCCAAGGTAAATTCGTCTTCACAACTAGCAGCAAGAAGTTTGGATTGCACCCTGGCAAGTACAAGGTCTATATCAGCAAGTGGGTGGACAAGAAGACCGGACAGGTCCCGCCGCCGGAAGAATACGAAATGCAGAAGGCCGGCCATATGCTGACGAACCAGGTCGCCTCCAAATACAGCAATCGCGAGATCGACCCCGTCCTGACGGCCGAGGTCAAAGGCAGCGGCGACGACTTCAAGTTCGAAGTGACGGGCGGCGCTGGGACTGCGGCGCCGAAGAAGAAGTAGAGCCCCACGACAGGCGAGCCGGCGACGTGAGTCGGCGGAGTTACGCTGGCGCTCCCGAGAGCGCGGGCGCTGTCTCTGGGTTTGATAAGTCGCTCCGGCGGCTGACGCCGCCGGCTCGCTTGGCCAGCGAGCGAGCCATCACTCCTTGTAAATCAAAAACTCCTGTACCTTCCCATCCGGTGTGCGGTACATGAGCGTCTTGACCTTCGCCTTCTTGAATGCGAAGTGAACCAGGACCACTTCCATGCCGCCGCGCTCGGACGGCGGATCGACGGTGACCTTCTCCGGTTCGCCAAGTTTCCCGAGCCGTTCCTTTGCTCCGCGGACGTGCTCCGGCGTCAGGAAAACACTGTACTCCTCGCCCAAGATGTCGCGCTTGACTTCTCCGGCTTGCAATTGACGCAGAAGATCGATCGCGGCATCCTTGGCGGACAGGCCAGCGATTTTGGGCACATCGGGCGACGGCGGTTCCTGGGCCTTGAGCATCAGTGCGAGCAACACATTGTCAATATCGCTGGCATCTTGATGCTCGGCGTTCGACATCAGGACGACTGCCGACTTGGTGCGCGGGAACACGGCGTTGAAAGCCAGGAAGCCGCTGACTGCTCCCGAATGGCGCAGGATCGTCTCGCCCTGCCGGTGAACCACGCCGATGCCACAGCCATAACTGCGGAGTCGCCCGTCGGCAAGTTCGCGCTGGGCGGTCATTAGTCGATATGACGCGGGTTTGAGAACCTTGCCGCCGACAAGCGCCAGGTCCCACTTCGCCAGATCGGTCGGCGTCGTATAGAGCGCCGGCGGCGTGAATCCAGCCCTCCGCTTCCCGATTGGCGACCTCTGGTTCGCCCAGCGCGAATGCCGTGTAGCCGGTCGCGAGCCCCTTGTGACCGGGCTTCGGATCAAAGACCGTGTCCTTCATGTCGAGCGGCTTCAAGATGCGCTCGCTTAAGAACTCGCCGTAGGGTTTGCCGCTGACCTTCTCGATGATCCGCCCGAGCAGAACGAAGCCGGTATTGCTATACGACCAGCGCGTGCCCGGCGTGAAATCGAGTTTTCCGCCCGCGTATTCCTTGAGCATGCGATCCGGATCAATGACCTTTTTCATCCGCCGATCGACGAAGTCGAGCGGGTAATAATCCGGATAGCCGGAAGACATGCGTCATCAGGTCGTACAACGTGATCTGTTTCGCATCGGTCAAATCGGGATAGTATTTCGCGACCGGATCGCGGACGGAGAGCTTGCCATCTTCGGCGAGCAGGAAGATGCACGCCGCCGTGAATTGTTTGGTGATCGAGCCGGCCGCGAAGGGCGTGGTCGTCTCGACGGCGACTTCGGGCTTGATCGTCGCTTTGCCATAGCCCTTTTCCAGAACGACCTTCCCATCCCGAACCAGCGCAACCGACAGACCGATGTAGCCATTGGTCGCGACCTGCTGCGATAAGTACTTGTCGATCGCCGCCGGGTCGAGCGACTTGGGCGGTGTCGGAGCGGAATCGGCGAACGCGCACGACGCGGCAACGAGTAGCGGGCAGATGAGTCGCAAACAAGGGAACATATGGCAAACCTCATTTCGTGCGAAATGTAACTTTGTGCTTCATTGAGTGATCGTTGTACTACTAGCGTCAGGAATCTTCGGGAGCCGCGCAGATTCTGGAGCGTCTGTATTGGCAAGTGAAGAACCCAACACAAAGACACAAAGGTCACACCAAGACACAAAGATCGGATGATCCGCCCACTTGTCTTCCTTTGTGTCTTGGTGTGACCTTTGTGCCTTTGTGGTGGGTTCTTCTCGTCCGGCTCATCCCGCGTTTCTGTCTTCTCATTCTTGCTTGCGGCTCTGCCGCGCTGGGTCTTTGTGGTGAAAAAAGGCAGGAACCACAAAGACACGAAGATCACACAAAGAAGCACAAAGAGTTGGGGATTAGCGCCATCCAAATGCCAATGGTCATTTCTTCAGGTGCTTGGCAAAGAACTCCAGCATCGCCTTCTCGGCCTTTTCGGCGGCGGCGCCTCCGAAGCCGTGGCCTGCGCCTTCGAGCAAGAGCAGATCGGCTTCCACGCCGGCCGCGTGCATCTTGTCGACCAGCCACTGGCTCTGTTCGTGATGCACGTATTTGTCCTTGGTGCCGTGGATGCAGAGCGTCGGCGCTGCGTTCGGCGTCACCCAGTACAGCGGGCTGGAGCGCAGGTGCTGCTTCAATGCTGTTTTCAAGTCGCCGCCAAGCCAGAGTGGCAGCACTTCGGCGGCGTCGACGCTCTTACCGTAACTCTTCGTGAAATCGCTTGGACCATAGTAGTCGACGACGCAGGTCACCTTGCTTGATGGGCCGGGGTTCTGATCGCCGTCGAACTCCTTGACGTCGCCGGTCACGCCGAGAAACAGCACGAGATGCCCGCCGGCCGAGCCGCCGGTGACGCCGATGCGATCGGGATCGACATGGTACTTCTTCGCGTTCAGGCGCATCCAGCGCACAGCGGCCTTGGTGTCGTACACAGCCGCCGGGAACTGGAACTTCGGCGCGAGTCGATAGGTGATCGTGACCGCGACGTAGCCATTCTGCGCCAGCCTCATGATCAGGCCGTTGTAGCCTTCGCGCGAACCGGCCCGGAAGCCGCCGCCGTGGATGCAGATGACGGCAGGAAAGGGCCCATCGCCAGTCTTCGGCCGGGCCATATTCAGTTTGAGATGCTGATCCGCGGGGTTGGCGTATTCGATGTCGCGCTCGAAGGTGACGCCCTCGGGGACGGCGACCTTGGGAGCTTTTTGGGCTCTTGCCGTGGAACCGATGGCCAAGAGGAACGAAAACACCAGAATTGTTGGGAGTTTGCAGCGAGGCATGGCATCCATTGGTGCGAAAGGGTGGGGTTGTCGTTTTATTAATTCCCGCCGAGCCCGGACCCATTCATTTGACGAGGAATGAAATGAGCCATCGGGCAGTAGGACGGATTGGCAATCCGTCCTTCTCACACGGTCGGCCAATCACCTGCCGCTCTCCTTGGACGGCGGTCGAAAGAGCGCCAGCACGCGGAAGCCTTCCTCCATGAAGTCGCGGACTTTCGACGGGGCGATGCGCTGACGGGAACGATAGTAGACCAAGCGATTGCCACCGCCTTCCGTGCAACAGCCGGTCGATTCCTCAAAATACTCGAGCACCGGATCCTGAAAAAGTTCGCGAATGGCGTCCTCGCGCTGTCCGCGCAGCAAATAGGACCTGGAGAATCGCGGATGCGATTCGAAATCGATATCCTGATAGCCGAACCACTGGCCAATCTTGTCAAACACGCTCTCGGGTCGCATCGAAAAACTCGGCAACTCCGTCCCGTCGATCTCAAACGCCAAGACGGTCTGCAGCCAGGTCTGACGACTCTTCCCACCGCCCGTCACGTACGAATAATCGAAAATGTCGAGTTCCAGTCCCAATGCCGTGCCTTGCATGAGATTCTTCACCGTCCGACTATGTCCTTGGGTAAACAGTTGAAATGTCGGAAAGCGGCTGAGAAAGCCCGGCGCTGGTTTCGGATCAAATGCAAAGCCCATTTCATCGGCAACTTGTCGCCAGCGTTCCGTGCGACGTTTTTCCATCTGGTTGTTGAGGTACCAGACCCCCACACCCAAGAGAAGCATTCCGCCAAAGATCAGAATTGGAAAATACGGAAGCATCGCGGGAATTCACCTTAACAATGGTCGTCGACTCGCGACACCTTCGCAGGTTGGGCCGGGATCGCGACTGCGAGCATGGCGGCGAGAGGATTCGTGGTTCATCGGTCCGCCGGCTTCAAGATGCCGATGCCGATCTGGTCGGGAGTGTCCGGGTAATTCGACCGGGGATTAAAGTGCTCAACGAACAATCGGCCATCGCGGCCCACCGTCCACCGTTCCAGTTTGCCATCCGCGAAGTCGACGAGGATCTCCTTATCCTTCAATTTGAGTTTGGCCTTGCTGCCCCCGTCCGGAAATGCGACTTCGCCGTCAGCAGACACAATATATACCCTGGCAGCCCCGTTCGGATGATATCGGACAACCCAGGCGCCCGCCGCGACCGGGCTCTTATCCTTCAAGGCGGGAGCCGCGTCGACAGCATCAGTGAACATCACCAAGGCAACGCCAGCAAGCAGCAGTTGGCTGATTCGGGACATCTCAATACTCTCCGTGATGCAGGGCGGCACGTCCGATGAAGCGCTCGGATTCGCGAGCCGTCCCGCACGTAAACTTGGCACGTGGCCTTACCGCATCTACGCCGGCAAAAAGTGCACGTAAAGCTAGCTGCCCGCCACAGTCTCGTCGTGGTCCGGACCCATGCCTTGTTCGATCCAGTCGGCTTCGTTGGCGAAGAGCATGGATTGCGGCCAGGGGGGTATTTCACGCTGTCCAGTCCACGTCAAATGCACGAGGGCGAGGCGGCCGGAGCCATCGTTCACTCGAAACAAGAAGTCGTCGGTGCCCGTATGTTGGCCAATTGCGATGAGCGGCAAACCGGCCAGCGGATGCCCCGGCGCGACTTCGCGCCAATTCGTCGGCAAAGACCTGCCCCAGATCCGGGTCTTCGATCGGCCGCCATGGTTCAAGCCATTGGATGTTCACGAGCGCTCCCCCGCTGCTCATTTTGGCATGTCCGCAAGCATTCGGAAACACGTCTCGATGAACTCATCGCATCCGTTACATTGCCGGCTTTGATCCCCTCTGAAAAGTCCAACCACGAACCTGTTCTTCGCGCAAGGCTCACGATCGGTCCGATATCCGGACCGACCTTCGGTCAAGTCGCTCGGCATGGAAAACGCTCCTCGAAGCCAAGCGCTCTGGAGGGAAGTCAGATGAGATTGACCAGAGCGAGGGCGAACACTCATTGGATACGGGTGATGAGGTGATGTCAAGCACGAGATATTCGCCGCGTCCTCCCAGACAGAATTCGTTCAGTCCAGGGCGCCCCACCCCTCTCAAAACGAATTCAACTTTTCTGAAGTAATTCTTGTCTGGCATGAAAACTACGATTGGGTACCCCCCTCCTGGTTGTCAGTGAAGCTGCGGTCCTGGCAAACGAATAACCTAATGAGACCATGAAAGAATCCGCCCCTGAACGGTTTCCGCGGCTGGCTCCGATCCTGCTCGTTGCGGCGTTGACCGGGCTTGTCGTTGTTCGGCCAGGCAATCTGGCAGGCGACGAAGCACTCGGGTACCGCTTATTCACTACTCTCACATCGGTTATCGCTGTTTGCTACATCGCCTGGCGGTTTCATGGACTCCTCGCCGCCGCGACCGTGCTTCTCTTCTTTCGCATGAGCGAGCCCGCGAGCCCAGTTCCCGCCGTCTTTTCGGAACGGGCGAGTGATGCGCTTTTTCTGGCGACACTTTTGATCGGTCTTGCCGCAGGCACTCGACAGGGACGCCCAGGCAAATGGCAATGGCTGCTGATCGGAGTCTGGGCCGGTGTCGCATCGTTTGCCTGGTATCGGGTCAGCGAATTGCATTCGGACGATTTGGTCGCACACGAACGCATTTGGCAAATCATGCTGTTGATAGCCGTTCTATCCGCGGTAATTGGATTGCTGACGAGACACGCCACATGGGCTGATCGCGGGCGATTGATTCTGGCAACCATCGGTCCGCCAGCAATTGGCGCGACGTGCCTCCGTCTCATTCACGGCCAATGGCCGCCCGTTTTCCAAGGCGGCGATTGGTCCACCGTGTATTCGGAATGGAACAACGCTATTCGAAACGGCGATTGGGCTAACGGCGTCTGGGCGTGGACAATGCCCGGGGTCGTTGCCGCTTTGCTCTTGATCGGCGTCTGGCGAACCGTGGCCCGCGGGCTCAAGGAGTGGCAGGTCGGCCGGCCGCCATTGGCATGGCTTTTGACAATTGCGAGCATTGGCGTTTTCGCCGCACTCGGCGGCCGACCACTCGGCTCCGGCTCACTGGCGCTGGCGGCAATGGGCGCGCTGCTCTCGGTATTCGGCATTGCGGATTTGATCTTGGCCCTGGTCGAACGGATTGAGCTAAGACCGCCGGATCCGGGGCCGGCGATCGTGCCGAAAGTGGCGTAGGTCCCTAAATTCGTTGGATTGAAAGTAGAGAATGCAGCGGCGGGTCGAGGGTCGGCCGACCGTGCACCTTGTTGCGAACGAAGTCCACCCACGATAGAATTCAATCGGGGAGGATTGTTGCCAATGAACCAGCCCAGAGAAGAAGTCCTTCAAAGACGCATCAACCAACTCGAGGCGGAGAACGCCCGGCTTCGAGAGACCCTTGAGGCAATCAAGGCCGATCGACGGGACCTCTACGATCGCGTATATGGACCCATCAAAGCCGAAGATTTGCCAAAGGAAGAAGAGTATTTGGAGGTCATGAAGAATCACGTCCCCGGGTCCGGGATGAAATGGTTGGCCGAACTCGGCCTTTATCCACGGAAGCCCGCATGATTCCCGATCCGGCTCCGCCCTTCGAATTTGACGCGAGTGGCGCACTGCGGGAACGAATTCAGCGAATGCTCGACCTCGCCTCGGCACTTGAAGTGCGGCCGGAAATCGAACGATCGATCGCTGAGATTGTGGACAAATTAATCCATGACCCCCGCGGGTGGGGTGATCCTATCCGCAACTTCCGGCACGCCCATTTGATTGAGTATCACGGACGGCATCGCGGATTCTTCGCCGCTTATTCCGTTCACGAACGCATCCCCATGGTCTTTCTGTTGCAGCTCCTTCCACTTCCTGGCAACCCATTGTTCGGTCAAAGTTTTGACAGCGAATAGCGAATCCGATTGACTCGATTGCCGGGGAAATGCCCTACACGTCCTCCAGATAAAACAGCACATCCGCCAGCGCATTCGATGCGGTCTCCAGCCCGCTCCAGTTGCGGTCGTCGAGGGCGGCTCTGACGTCTTGCATGAGGCGGTCGAGTTCCACCTGGTCTTCGGGCGACGCCTTAGTCCGCAGGCGCTCCGCTTTCTCCAACAATGCTCGCGCTTGCACCGCCTCGCGTTGGCCCTCGCGGGGACCCGCGTCAAGAACCGGCATCGAGGCCGACGGGCCTTCGCCTGCGGATTCAACGCCGCTCAGGATTTCGGATTCCACGTCTTCCGGCCCGAGTTCTTCTTCGGCTTCGGGCTCGTCGGGAAAACTGTCGCGCCAGAGTTGTTCGAGCCGGGCGGTCGCCGCGTCGCGCTCTTCGCGCTCGAAACGAGCCAGTGCATTGTCGATCGTGATGTGCTTGACCAGGCCGGTCGCTTTTTCGCGGGCAGCGACTTTCAGCACGCCGTCGAGCGTCAAATCGAGCTGCACGACGATCTGGTTGCCGGCTGGCACGCGCGCCAGGCCCTCGATGTGGAAGCTGCCGACACGGTGATTGCGACGGACATCGTCGCTTTCGCCTTGATAAACGTCCATTTCGACGGATGGCTGATTATCGCTGACCGTACGAAAGACTTCCGATCGCGACGCCGGCAGCGGTGTGCCGCGACGGATGATCGGAGCGAAGCGGAATTCGAAGCCGCCGCCGAAGAAATAATCGCCGGCCGAGGGATCGAGCGTTTTAATTCCCATTGAGTGCGGCGTGATGTCGACGAGCACCGCCCCAACCGATTCGCCCGCAATCATGGCCGCCTGAACGGCGGCCCCCATCGCCACGCATAGATCGGGGTTAATGTCCTTGCGCCGGCCGCCCGAGACGGGTTTCGAGAAGTTCGGAGATCATCGGCACGCGGGTGGTGCCGCCGACCAGGACGACGCGATCAATTTGGGCGGCCGTCAGATGGGCGTCGTCGAGCGAACGCTGCACGCAATCCATCGTGCGATCGATGAGCGGGCGAATCATGTCCTCGAATTCTCCGCGGCTCACCTCGATCGAGAGGTGCAGCGGGACGCCGTCCTTCTCGGCGATGAATTCCTCTTCGACCTTGGCGAACGCGTAATCCGAAAGTTGGCGCTTGGCGGCCTCCGCGGCCCGGAGAAGGCGAGCCCGGCTGGTGCGGTTTTCGCGCAGGTCGATCTGATGTTGCACTTGAAATGCATCGCAGAGATGCTTGAGAAGCAACTCGTCGAAGTCGTCGCCGCCGAGGTGCGTGTCACCGTGGCTGGCGAGCACTTCGACGACCCCTTGCTCGGCCCGAACGACGGAGACGTCGAAGGTCCCGCCGCCCAGATCGTAAACGAGCACGTTCAAGCCCGAAGTCTGTCCGGGATCGTAGACGAGAGCCGCGGCCGTCGGCTCATTGAGAATGCGGACGACTTCGAGACCCGCCAACTGACCGGCCTCGATGGTTGCTTGTCGCTGGGCGTCGTTGAAATAGGCGGGGACCGTGACGACGGCTTTCTTGATCTCCTTGCCGAGCGTCTTCTGGGCGCGATCCTTGAGCGCGCGCAGGATCATCGCGGAGATTTCCTGCGGGCGGTACTGTTGCTCGCCGAGGGAAACTTTGATGTCCTCGCCCATCTTGCGCTTGATCGACTTGATGGTGCGATCGGGAGCGAGTGGATATTGATTGCGCGCTGCTTTACCGACTAGCAAGCGGCCGTCGTCGGCGAGTCCGACGAATGAGGGCAGAATTGGGTCTCCGTCTTCACCCGGCAACACGCGTGGGCACGCCGTTCTCGACAATGGCGACTTCGCTGTTCGTGGTTCCGAGGTCGATGCCGAGAATGAGTTCAGCCATGACTCACATTCCTTTGAAATGAGCGGAGCCCCACAAGCAGCCCGATGGCATCGGTCCACATTGGGACGCTTTCACCGTCACCTTGCCACCTTGACTTGAGCATATCGAAACACGATCTCGCCGCGCAAGTAGCCCCGACGGACTTCTTCCACAATCTGTCCCGCGGGCAGCCTGGAATCTGCCGACCACTTCGACGACCTCCATCAGTTCCGGATCGAAGGTCTCGCCCTCGGTCGGGATCGTTTCCATGTTGAATTGTTCCAGAACACGATCGACGCGGGCCAGACTCATGCGGTAACCGGCGATCAGCCCGTCGAAGGAGGAACGAATCAACTTGGCCGATTGCTCCGTCCGTTCGCGACGAGCCTGGACAAGCTGGAGAACTCCGTCGAATTCTTGCGATCGTAGCGTGGATCCGCCGAAGAGTCGGGACCATAAACCGGGCGATTGTGATGCTCGCAGATTCGTAATCTCCTTGGCAAGCGGTTCCGGCAGGCTGGCTCCTTCGGTAAGGTCCGCGAGAGGCTTGTCAATCGCCTCCCGCTGTTTCTCGACCTGTCGCAACGCGAGTGCCAGGTTGTCGTAGACATCGACGATTGCTTTCAGCAATGGCGTGACATCATCCTCCTCCGATGTCGGACGTTCGCGCAACTCGTCGACGGCGGAGCGCAGCTCGGTCGAGCGCCTCGCCGTTTTGTTCGAGCGTTGAACGGGCGGCCTTCGTTTGCAGATTGATCTCGTGGCGCAGAGCAGTGAACTGCGCGACCAGCGTGTGGAGATCGACGGCGGGCGGTTCTTCGGTTGGCGTCGGAACGGCGGCAACGTCCATGAGCCACGCACGGAAGTCCGCCAGGATGCGATCAATTGCCTCGGCGTTCAACGCCCCGCCGTTCTCTGCATCGACAGGAGGCTCTGGAGACTGTACCGGCGACGGGGCATCCGACATGCCAACTCCTCGATCAATTCCTCGATTCCATCCCGCTTGCCTTGCTCGAACAATCGATGGCGAACGCGGGCGTCAATGTCTTTGAGCTTTTCGTAGGCCGCGCGGACGGCCGCGAACCGCTCCGGATGCTGCTCGGGCGGATACTGCCGCACGAGTTCCAGATAGCGCCGGCGAATCGTCTCATCGTCGGCGTCGGATTCGACGCCCAGGGTTGCATAGGGATCGACCATGCGGAGTGTCCTCACCAATCCCATCGATCGTTCAGCCACCGGCCGACTTCCGGCGTCTGCTTGACGCGTTCATCCAACCTATCTTGCAGCGCCCGATACCGGCCGTCCTTGGCTTGATCGATCAAGTTTTTCGCCCGGCGATAGGCGCTGCCGACGTTGTAGTTGATGTATTCCGACCGCTGTCGCGACACCATCGCCTCGGCCTGGAAGAAGTGGAAATACGGATTGTTCGGGAAGCGCCGGACGCCGGCATTGGCAATAGGCTGAAGCGGCTTGAACAAATTGTAGTCGTGCACCGCCAAGGCCAAGAGGAGCAAATCGTCTTCCGAAATATCGGACGTGCCGACTTCCACCACTCGTTCCAAAATCTTTTTCGCATGCGTCAACAGCCCGCGATATTTGGTCGGTTCCTGCTGATACTGAGCGACGGCATCGATGAGTGGCGAGAGGTCCTTCGCGGTGACCGGCCCGGCAAGGCGTTCCGCGTACTCGGCCTGATAGGGGCCCATGTCTTTTTTCTTGAGCTTCAGCCGCGAGCCTTCGACCATCAATCGATAAGCGCCGGCCAACCGGCCGTCGGGCTGATTCATCAACGCATCGCGATGTGTTTGAAACGCCTCCGCATTGTGCGCTCGCAATTCCACCGCGGCGGCAAGTGCCTGGATGGCGGGTGTCGCCGCGCCGCCGCCCAGGTCCGCAGCTTCGCGTAACGCCGCCCGGGCGGCATCGAATTCCCCTTCGCCGCCTCGTTGCCGTGCCTCGTGCAATGCGAGGCCCGCCGCTTGGCCGCGCAATTCGCGGTCGAGCGGATTGGCCGCCAGCGCTCGCTTGATGCACGCGTGGGCTTTGGCCATGTCGCCGATTCGCTCGTAAAACTGCGCGGCACATTCCAGGACTTTCAAGTCGTCCGGAAATCGGGCGAGCACCTCCGCGATTGCCGGATTGGCCTTTTCCGGGTCGTCGCCGTGTTCCTTGAGCAACTCGATGCGCAGGCGCGATCCAATCCGGCGCCAGTTCGCCGGCTTTGCGAAAACATTCTTCGGGCGACGGTCGAATGCGCTTTACGTTCCTTGGGACGCCGCCGCTGATTGCGCTCGAACAAGTCGAAGAAGCCGAACGCATCGTCGTCGTCCCCTTCGTCGTTGCGCCAGTCGCGGGCGAGCCGTCCCATGCGTTCCAGCACCAGGGCCCGTGCCCGCGACGATTGCGCGCCCGGCCAGCGCGACGGGTTCTGGGCGATCCAATTCTCGTATTTGGCCCAGATCTCGTGCGCCTTATCGAGGTGATGCATCGCTTCCATGACCATCGCTTGCAGGCGGAAAAAATTGCGGATCGTCGACGGGGGGCCCGAAAATCCGATTGAAGCGCGGCATGTCTTCCGGCTGACCGCTGCTGACCAGGGTCCAGTAGATCACATTCGCCAGACGTGGAACCAGGTCGGGTGCGATGCGCTTGAGATCGGGAACCACGGCGCGTGCGGTTTCGAGCGCTTCCGGTATCGTTTCGTCGTTGGCCAGTTGTTTGCGCAGCCGGCGCAACCCGTCCGTCACGCCTCCCGAAAGGGAATCCGCCTGGCGACCGACCGTTGCGAGCCGGTTCGCCGGCAGCCGGGCCGCGTAGGATTTGTCGACCAGTACGCGAAATGGATCGGCCAGCTTCGCCGGCAACCGCCCGTCCGAGAGCCGCGACCAATTCTCGAGCGCCCGGGTCGTATCGTTCGCTCGACCATGCCATCAGTCCACGGAGGAACAGTTTCCATTCCAGGAATGGCGAGGCGAGCCCAATGCCATTGAGGACTTCACGAGCATGGCTCTTCGCGTCCCGCCTCATAGTCGGCAAACGCCTGGCGAAGCACATCCAATTGCGGTCGCAAGTCGGCGGGCAACATCTCCCTGCCGGCCGGACCTTCGCGAACCGCGCGGTCGACGACGCGGCCGAGGATGCGGGGCCGAGCGTTGCATTCGGGGACCTTACCCAATAGCTCTATCGCCCGTCCATGATCGCCAAGATCGGCCCGCAACTCGGCGAGCCGCTCCCACCACGACGGGTCGTCGATCGGGAGTTTCTCGGCTTCGGCGAGGACGGCATGGGCATCGCGGAAGGCGCCCCGATTGACCTGCGCTTCCGCCGCCGCGAGATAACTTTTCCGGAGCAGAGCTTGCGCGGCCGGGCCCGGCTCTTGGCGGTTGAATTGCCTCGCTAACTCGAGGGCCTGAGGAATTCGGCCGTCCTTCAATGCGGATTCGATTCGTCGAGAAAGCGGCGTCGTTGCCGGTGCATTTGCCACAGTCAGGCTCCTGAGAACGACTGACGATTTCCTATCATATTCGTGTTCAGCCGCGTTACCATTCTCGCAGAAAACCGACACATGAGCGACCGCCAGCGTCTTCTTCTGTCCCCGTATCGCCTGCCGACGCACCACCAAGTGTATCTGAACGAGGACGAGATGGCGGCCTGGTTGAACGGGCAGATCGTACTCTGGCATCCGGCGCTTCTCATCGGCGGCGAGAATCCCCCGCGCGTCGATTCCGCTTACGATCACGAGCAGCCGACTGCCAGTCGGGCGTACGTCATGCCCGACTCGCCACCGCAATTCTTGCCGGACGACTGGCCGGATCGCGTGAAGGCAATCGGCGCGCTCAAATTGCCCACGTATCCGGATCGCGAGCAGACGGTTCGAGGGATGATCGAGGCGGTCCGCGAAGCGGGCCAATCCGAAGAGGGCCGCGAGCATTTCGGATCGCCGGATCAGCAAGCGTTATTGGATTTGCCAATTGAGAACGTCCGACCGTTCTTCGGCCTCGGCTTCGGTTACATGATCATCGACTCGCTGTTTGAGGCCATGGATCACGAACGATTGCTCGACGTTCCGGGCTTTTGGAATGATGTCCAAGAAGCGGTCAAGGCATTGCTTCGCCCGGAGGCGGCCGGCGATGTCGAGACGCATTTACAAAACGCGGCGGCCAAGCTCCTCGCGGCCCGCGAAGTTCTTTATTCGGTGAACATCCATTTGCTCGACATCTGGCAACTGAGCGAGGACAAACTCGATGTTGCCCCACCCGCGGCGCTTGCGGCCGGTTCGCCACTCAACGTGATGGCAACCGGTCGTTCCCTCGAACGTCTGGTCGAACAATACCCGGAACGGGCCGCCGAACTGCGCGCGAAGTTGGATGAGGCCATCCAACCGCCGATCCTCGAAATCATCGGCGGCGTCTACCGCGAGCGCGAAGATGCGCTAATGCCGGTCGAATCGCAACTCTGGAATTTGCGGAAAGGCCGCGCCGCGGCCCGTGATGCGACCGGCGCCTTGGTCGAAGTGCTGGCCCGCAAGCGCTCGGCCAATCATCCGCACATCCCGGCCTGGGTGCAAGCAACCGGCTTCCGCCGGGCGGTGCTCGCCTCGTTCGATGGGGCGGTGACGCCCAATTATCGCTCAACCGTCGTGAACTGGACTTCGCCGGATGGCAAGGCGATCGACGCCTTCACCCGAGTGCCGGCCGCGGTTCACAAGGCGGAGACGTTCTTCAATCTCGTTTACACACTGCATCAGTCCATCACACAAGACAGCGCGCCGACTCTGGCAGTCATTCATCAGGCGGAGGCGGCGAACCCGCTTTACGAAGACTGGCTGGCGATCAGCAAGATCGCCCCGGTGTTGGGCACGTGGACGACGCTTTCGCGCTATTTCAGCGATGCGCTGGCCGGCGAGTATGTTGGCACCTCCAATCCCGACGACTTCTTCGCCGACTACCTCGAGGAGCGAACGAATGCCCATCGCCCCGATCCGGTGAGTGCGTTCGCCATGCAAGCTCGCGCTCGGCGCAAGCTCGATGCGGCCTGGACGTTCGCAGCGATCTATCGCACCCTCAGTGCCGGCGGTCCAACGGACGAAGAGAACGCGCAGATTGCACAATTGCACCGAACCGAGGACGAGATGGAGGCCTTCGGGCTAGACCCGATTTCCGAAGCCGCTTTTGGCGTAGCCCCCGAAGACCCCTGGGCCCGAAAGCTCGCCGACCGCCTGCAAGTTCGTGCCGAAGCGAATCGCCCCGGGTATATGTTGCTCAATCCGTGCGCGTTCACGCGTCGGGTAGCGCTCGAATTGGATGCAATGCCCGACCCGATGCCCATCGAGGGGCCGGTCAAGGCCGCCCAGAGCGATGCGGACAAGGCACGTCTCGTGGTCGAGATTCCCCCGCTTGGTTTCGCCTGGATCCCGGCGAAAGGCGTGCCCGGCACCATGCACCACCGTCCGCGCATCCGCATGGCCGATGGCAACACCGTGCGCAACGAATACTTCGAGGCTGAGATCGATCCCGCGACCGGCGGTCTGAAAGCCTTCAAGGACGCCCGCCTGCGCATGGCTCGGCTCGGCATGCAACTCGTCTTCAATCCCGGCAGTCGCACCGAAGGGCGATCGGTCAAGGTCATTCACAGTAGCTCGGCTCTCGGCGAAATCGTCAGCGAGGGGGTCATCTTCAACGAGAACAACGAAGAACTCGCTACCTTCCGTTTGCGGCTGCGCGCCTGGCTCATGCGGCCATTGCTCGACGTGCACATCGAGATCGAGCCCAAACACGCACCGAGCGGCTACCCCTGGCACGCGTACTATGGCGCTCGCTTCGCCTGGCGCGACGAGCGCTCTGCCCTCTTGCGCGGCGTCAACGGCATGTCGATGCAAACGACGCACACGCGGCCGGTGTCGCCGGACTTCGTCGAAGTGAAACTCGGCCGTAGCGGCACGACGATCCTGACCGGTGGCCTGCCGTTCCATCAGCGCCAAGGCCCGCGGATGCTCGACGTGATCCTGATCCCCGAAGGGGAACAAACGCGATCGTTCGACCTCGGCCTGGCGCTCGATCGCGATTACCCGATGCAGGCGGCCGTCGGCATGATTTCGCCGCTGGCCGTGGTGCCGACCGAAAAAGGCCCGCCTCATATCGGTCCAAGCGGCTGGCTGTTCCATGTCGATTCGCCGAACCTATTGCTCATCAACATGCGGCCGACGGACGACGGCGGCCGTTCGTTCATCGCGACGTTTCTGGAAACGAGCGGTGTTCATGGCGGCACGGCGGAACTCCGCTGCGTCCGCGACCCGAGCGGCGCGACGCTGCTGGATGGCGACGATCAGCCGACAACGGGACTAAGCGTCGTCGGCGACGCCGTCCGGCTGGACTTCGCCGCCGGGGAACTGTTGCGGGTGCAAGTGGATTTGGGGTAAATGAATTAACCACTCAATGTAGCCGTCCGTTGGGCCTGATTTGGTGGGCAACGGCGAGCCGCCGACGTGAGTCGGCGGAGGGATCGGTCACCACCACGGGGCTCGCTTCCTCCACCGACTCACGTCGGTGGCTCGCCAGCGAGTTGGCTGGTATCGTTCCATTCATGTGCAATGGACCACTACCATATCGAACAGCTTCACGGTATCTTGAACGGGACGTCTGCCCATTCCGGAGCTGTGACATGAATCGTTTGGCCCTCGTCTTCCTGGCCCTTGGATTCCTCAGTGGGACAACAGCCGCTGCCGCCCCTCGGCCGAAAAGCGACAAGGACGATCTCGCCAAGTTCGCCGGCTCCTGGGTATTTGCATCCTGGAAGCACGCAGGAGTCGTCCTCGACGATGAGAGCCGCGCGACTGCCAAGTGGTCGGTGAAGGGGGACAAGTACAAGTTCGAGATCGATGGCGTTGAGGAAGAAGGATCGATCAAGCTCGATCCGACCCAGAAAATGCCAACCATTGACCTGATCATCTCGGAAGGGACCGATAAGGGTAAAGTCCAACTCGGCATCTACAAGGTCGAGAAAAACACAATTACGTTTTGCCTGGCGCGCCCCGGTGTGAAGGATCGGCCGACCGACTTCACCAGCACAATGGACAACAAGAACATCCTGGTAACGATCCAGCGCGAAAAGAAGGATGATTGACACACGAGAGTTTTCTGTTGAACGAATTCACGGTGCAAACTGATGCGGCGCTGATCATTGCGCACCCTTCATAGAATCTTCATTTTCGGGTCGTGGATTCCACTTCCGGCCGCCATATCAATCCACCATCACGCTCAGGCAGCGACCTCTCACGGCAACGTTTTGTCCCGCTTGATCCATTTTTATCAGAGTGAGGCCATGATGCTCCGACGACGACCGTTCTCCCGAGCGGCATTTACGCTAATCGAGTTGCTGGTAGTAATCGCCATCATCGCGATCTTGATTGGCTTGCTGCTCCCGGCCGTTCAGAAGATCCGCGAGGCGGCGAACCGGATCAGTTGTACGAACAACTTGAAGCAGATTGGGCTGGGACTGCACAACCACCACGACGTCTACCAGTATTTTCCGCAGGCCGGCTGCGATGGTCCGGACAAGAATTGCTGCAATGCCGACACCCGCGTCGGCTGGACCTGGATGTATCAACTGACGCCATTCATCGAGCAGAACAACATCCACGACAATCCAGACGATGCGGCCGTCATAGGTTCACTGATCAAGATCTACTATTGCCCTTCGCGTCGGCAGCCCACGCTCTATGGTGCGAGCGCTCGCTGCGACTATGCCGGCAATGGAGGACGGAATATGGCTGGGAGGGGCAAGGAGGGCGTGTTCGTTGCCCAGTGGCTGAACCCGAATTCATCCATGCCGATTGATGCCCCGGTCGAGCAGTCGCGAACCATGGCCGATATCACGGACGGACTCTCCAACACCATCATGGTGGGCGAGAAGCAGTGCCATCACACCGTGCTCGGCAAGGCGGGCGGCGACAACGAGGCCTGGAACAATTCCGGCTGGGACCAAGATCACGTGCGCTTTGGCGAGGCGGTCCCGCAACCGGACGAACTCCATCCCAATTCGAGCCAACCAACGTTCTGGTCGGTCCGGTTTGGCGGCTCGCATCCGGGCGGATTCACGGCGGCCATGTGCGACGGGTCCGTGCGATTCATTCGCTATTCGATCAACGCCACGAATTGGATGAACACCTGCCTCATCAACGACGGCCAGGTGATTTCCGAGTAAACGCGGTCGATCATTGCCGCCCTTTCATTCTTCCTTGAGGACATTGTCGATGCTTGTCATCCGCACCCGCCGGCCGGGGTTTACGCTGATTGAGTTGCTTGTGGTCATCGCGATTATCGCCATCTTGATTGGCTTACTCCTGCCCGCGGTCCAGAAAATTCGCGAAGCCGCCAACCGAATGAAGTGTCAGAACAATCTCAAGCAGATTGGACTTGGCCTGCACAATTATCAGGCCCAGAATGGCTACTTCCCTCCCGGCGCGATTACGAGCAGCACCGCAGTCGCCGTCGTTCATATCCGGCAAAAGCTCGGCATTACGGCAGCGGTCAATCACAGTTGGACCCCGTTCATTCTGCCGTTCATCGAGCAGGACAACTTGAATCGGCTCTACGATTACAACAAGAACTGGTACGACCCGGCCAACCAGCAGGTCCGCGAGACGCCGGTTCCCATCTTTGTTTGCCCGAGCACTCCCGGTTCCGTCGCTGGCCGGTTTACGCAGAAGAGCATTGGCGGCTTTTCAATTCGGGCGGCGCCAGGGGATTACGCTCCGGACAATGCCTATAGCAGCAACCTCGAGGGCATCGGATTGGTCGATGTGACAGTGGATCGCACTGGTGTCTTGCAAGTGAATCAGACGTGGAGCATTGCGGAGATTCGGGATGGAACTTCCAACACCTCTGTGATCGCCGAAGACGCCGGCCGGCCGGTCAAATGGCATGCAGGCAAAGTATTCGCCTCCAGCGGTCAGAACGACGGCGCCTGGGCGGACCGGGACAACGAGTATATCACGCACGGATACACCTCGGACGGAAATGCGAATCCCGGACCCTGTCACACGAATTGCACGAACAACAACGAAGTTTACAGTTTTCACTCCGGCGGCGCTAACCACGTATTCGCCGATGGTTCCGTACATTTCATCAAAGCGAGCATGGACATCCGGCTCTTCGTCAAGCTGCTAACCAAGAGCGGCGAAGATATCGTGACCGACTATTGATTGGAGGAGCGGTTGTGCGCGTGTTTGTTCTTCTGTTGCTAATCCCAATGGCGGTGATTCTGGCGGGTTGCGGGTCCAAGTCGGGCAAGGTTGCGTCTTACCCCGTGAGTGGTCAGATCAATTATGCGGGCCGGCCAGCGGCGGGCGTGCATGTATTCTTTTTGCCCACCAGCGCTCCAACCGTTCCGGATATTCCTGGCAATCCGCATGGAATAACAGGGGCCGACGGCCGCTTCACTCTTTCCACGTTTAAGGATGGCGACGGCGCGCCCGAAGGCGGCTACCAGATCATCCTGTTCTGGCCGGAGGAGACAAAGGAAGACGAAGAGGAATCCGAAGAGGACCGCCTGCTCGGCTGGTATAGCGGCGTCCAATCCAAGCTGACCGCGGAGATCAAACCGGGAGACAACACGCTGCCCACTTTCGATCTGCCAGCCCGAAAGGCGCCGCCGCCGAAGTCCGAGGGCGTGCCGGGGCGGAATTAACCCTTTTTTTCGTGCTCGTTCGTAGGACGGATTTATAATCCGTCCACTAAAGCAGGACGGACTACCAATCCGTCGACTAAAGCAAGACGGATTACCAATCCGTCCTACGAGTGAATTGTGCCGGCAGCTACGCGTTCGCTTTTTTCAACATCAATTCCAATTCGCTCCACGCCGAATTCATGTCGGCGGCAGTCCGTTCGTTCGATGATGCGCCGGTTCGGACATTGAACACACGCACGCTTCGCGGCGGCTCATCGAACTGTTGCTCAACGACCCGGACCGCCAGCGCCTGACCGGCCGGCGTCCAGCGCTCGCCGTCGGTCAGCAGTAGCACGTGCCAGCCATCGGGTTCTTTCCACAAGAAATCAAGCATGCCGCGGATTGCCGGCATTTCCCTGCCCGCTCCGTCCGGCCACGGCGTGAGGAACTCGACGTCGCGGAACAGTCGCTCAGCCTTTTTGAGACGAGCAGGCCAGTCGCTCTTCGCGAAGGAAGGGTGCTGTTCGGCTGTGTTTGTTGATCCCTCCCTCTGAAGCGGAGAGGCGGAGGAAGACAGTTTGCGCTCGAGGTCGGAGAGCGAAACAATCGGCGGCCACGGCAACGCGGCGATCGGCTGGATATCCGCCGAGGTGAAGTCTGGGATTCGTTCGTCGGTCCTGCGTTGCAGGCTCTTCGGCAATCCGACCACGGGTTCGACGATATTCACGTGGACTCGTGGTCGGCGTTCAGCCGGTATCGTTGAGTCGAGGCAGTTGCCGCTTGCAAGATGAAAGCGCTCGCCCAAGGCTAGCATCCAGGTATTGGGCGCCTTTACCGGTACCGGAAGATCGGCCCGCGTGCCCGCCGGAAATGGCTCTTTCAGTCCGGCCGAAAGAATCAAGAGGTCGCGGCGCGCGTGCAGGCCACATATAGGATGCGCAGGTCTTCGCGCCATTCAGCGACCGCTTCGCGCCAGGCCGAGCCGATAGGGAAAGTCCGTGAAGAGAGGCGGATCTTCGTCGGGCGGCCGGGCGAGGCAACCGAGCATGCGGTCCCAGCGGGCGACCGGCGTTGGCCCTCCTTTGCTCGATGTGGCAAAATCGGGGATGAACACAACGGGAAACTCGAGTCCCTTCGCCTGATGGATGCTCATGATCTTGATCACATCCGCATTCTCCGGCTGCGTGGCGGCTTGCTCTTCACGCGGCTGATTGGTCACCAGATCGCCAAGCCGCGCGATGAAATCGGACAGATCGAACAGTCCGGACCGATCGAAGTCGCGAGCCAGGTCGATGAGTTTCCACAAATTCGCCAGCTTGCGATCGCCGAGGAATTCGAACTGCATGGCGGCATCGTAGCCCGTATCCGCGAAGGCCAGGCCGATGAGACGGGCGATCGGCAAGCGGTCCTTCGACTCACGCCATTTGTTCAGCAGCGATCGGATCCGCTCGGTCCGGACGCGCTGCTCGTCCGTCAGCCGGCGGAGCGTCGCGTCGTCGTGCAGCCCGGCCCACAAGCCATCCGCGTGCAAGCCCAGGAGCAAGAGCGCATCGTCGCTCAAACAGCCGAACGGCGAGCGGAGCGTCCCGGCGAGGGCGAGCGAATCGTCGGGGTTTTCGAGCGTGCGCAGCAGATTGAGCAGGTCGTAGATCTCCTGTTGCGCAAAGAATGCCCGGCCGCCAACGAGGTAATAGTCGAGGCCGTGCTTTCGCAACGCCGACTCGTAGATGGCGACGTTGCTCATTGAGCGAAACAAAAGGACGATGTCGCCGGGCTGGACCCGACGCAGACCGGTCTCCTCGAGAATGCGTGGCGCCGGATCCGCGATCAAATCGACGATCCGGCGGGCAAGCGCATCGGCCTCGCGAGCGCGAACTTCTGCCGATAACTCCTTGTCGCCGCCATCGCCGGGAATGGACCACAGGAATTCCACACATGCGCCTGGATATTTTTGCTCGTGGTGCGCTTCGAGCGGCTCGTAGCTGGCAAATCGCAACGAGCAGAGCGCGTTGACGAAGTGCAGAATATCGGGTTGTGAGCGGTAGTTTCGCGTCAATGAAAGCTGTCCGTCGGACGTGACCGTCGAGCGCAGATTCTCGAACAATTCCACTTCGGCGCCGCGGAAGCGGTAGATCGACTGCTTGGCGTCGCCGACGGCGAAGAGTTTGTCGTGCTCAATGCCGATGCCGCAAAGCAGTTCGACCAGTTCCATCTGCACGGGATCGGTGTCCTGCATTTCGTCGAGCAGCAAATATCGATAGCGGGCTTTGAGCGATTGTTGAACCTGCGGATTGTTCTTGACCAGGTCGCGCGCGAGGACGAGCAGATCCTGGAAATCGACGACCGCGGCACGCCTCTTGCGCTGTTGGTACGCATCGGCCACCGCGACGGCGACGCGCACGAAACGCTGGCCGACGATCGCCGCCTGCTCGACCTCTTCCGGTTCCTCCGCGAATAGCGCCAGCTTGTCGGGCAGATCCTTGCGAAACTCCTCCATCGCCTTCTTGATCACTTCGTACGTGTCGGCGCTCGGCCAGGCTTTCGCTCGCTCCTTGCCGACTTTGGCGGCCTCGCACAATTCCTGGACGGCCGCCGCCAGATCCGGGGCCGTCGCGAGACTGGGCAATCCGTCGAGGATTTTTTGCACATTGACGCGCATGTCCGGCCCAATGCATTCGATCGTTCGAAACAGATTCACGAGATGCGCAATCTCGGCGCCGCCGCGCACACATACTCGATCCATTTCTGCAAGAGCCCGTCTCGTTCGGTCCCGGCCCAGTCCGCCGCGATTTGCGTGGGTGGCAGGTCCAGCCAGAGCCTCCAGGCGTCCGCATCGCGCTCGTGGAGCAGTTCGCGGACGGCGTTGAACGTGGCAGTCCAACCGTAAAGAACGACCAGTTCGCACAGGTCGCGCCCGGCGGGACTATCGGTCGTCAATAGGGATTGCAGCGTGTCGCGCAGCGCCTCGGCACGGAGATTGTCGGCCAGGATTTCTTCCAGCACCTCGAAGCGCGCATCGAGTCCCGCCTCGACGGCGAATTGACGGAGCAAATCGCCGCAGAACGAATGAATCGTCTGAATCGACGCCATTTCCAGGCCGCGCAGATGGCGAGCCCAGGACGGATCGTTCGGGTTGGCCAGGTGCTCCTTGGTGACGGCCTCGCGAATGCGCTTGCGCATCTCGCGGGCCGCGCGATCGGTAAACGTAATGGCGATGATCTGCCCGACGCCGACGCCATCTTGCTTGAGATGGGATAGGTAACGATTGGTGAGGACAAAAGTCTTGCCGCAGCCCGCGCCCGAAGAGAGGACGACCGACATGCCGCGGGCGTCGATGGCAGCGAGCTGCTGTTGGGAGGGACTGGGCATAAGGTCAGTTTAGCGTTCGTCCCGTTGGGACGAACGCTAAACGTCATTGGCTTACTTCAGCGTCTTCACGAACTCCAACACCTCTTTCGGATGCTTATCGACCCCCTTCACGGTGGGAAAGATCTTGGCAATCTTTCCTTCTTTGTTAATGACCCAGGTGGAACGGCCCTTGACCCCGAGGGCCTTCATGAGCTTTCGGTCCGGGTCCGCGAGAAGCGGGTAGGTGAGCTTTTCCTTGTCCGTGAATTCTTGCTGCTTGGCCAGCGTGTCCGAACTGAAGCCGATCACGACCGTGTCGGCGGCGGCGAATTGATCCAGGATATCCCGGAAGCCGCAAGACTCGATGGTTCATCCCCGGGTGAGCGCTTTGGGGAAGTAAAACAGGACCACGTTTTTCTTGCCCTTCAAATCGGCCAGGCTGAGCGTATCGTCCTTGGCGTCGGGCACAGCTTTCTTCACCTGCGTCGCGTGCAGGCGTATGTCCGGGGCCATGTCGCCCTCCTTGGGAGCGGTTTGCGCCCATGCCGGGCTGCCTACAACCATGAGGATGCAGGCAGCCAAAGCGAACGGCGCGGCGATCGTCGCATGACGGGTCTCCGCAACGGCAAAGGGCCGCGGCCCCGCGACGCGGCTCCTTCGATGGATTCGGGTCAACGGCGGGGCAACGGGCATTGTCGGGCGATCAAGCGCTAGCGACCAGTGGGAAACGCCTGCTTACTTGCGTAAGCGCATTTCGTAAGCATATTTCGTCGTCTTGAGGCCTTTGGCGCCACGTCCGAACCCACCGATGGGGATTGACTCCCCCTCGATGATCGCGGTTAGGCCATCGACCTTGTACGCGAACGATTTGCCCGTTGCCGGATCGACCGGAATCGGACTGCTCACCTCGGTGAGGCTCGCCGGCAGTTTGCCGCCGTTCCTTGCAGCTTCGAGACGGATCGCCTCGACGACTCGTAGGAGCGCCAGGCGCACTTCGAGCCGGAGATGCGCGGCCCGAACGTTGGGAACTGCAATTGCTGTCATTCGGGACAGTTTTTCCTCAAGGTCGGCGGGTCCCTTGTCGAGATCGGCGAGCGCATCTTTTGCTTGCCAGTAGGGAACGTTCATCCATTTGAGCGCTTCGTCGCGGAAGATCTTGGCCCGGAGTTGCAATTTGTTGAATAAGACCTGTTCCGGCGGGTACTTGGCCACCTTGTCGGCTGGATACCCATGTTCGGTGAGGTATTTGCGGGCAGCGGTCACCCAGGCTTCATCTTTCAATCGTTCCGGAACCCAGATGGCGGCCAGCTTCCGATCCTCGACCGACAACTCGGACATCCCTGCCAGCTCTTTTCCCTTTTGCACGGCGATGGGAATGTCGTCCGCGGTCCAGATTTTCCGCGGATCGGATAGCGCGCCAAGCCCGAATTCCGCCATCATCCGTTCGGCGGACACCGCCCTGCGAGTGTCCACCAAAGGCGTCGGCAAGTCCGTCAATGCCCAATACAGGTTGGGAGCGCCCGGCTGTTGGATGAACTCCTCCAAGGCATTGATTCCCATCTGAGCGATCGCGGCGCCGACCAATCCCGTGATCATCGTGGGATGGTCGCCCATGTGCCGGGCCAGGGCAAAGATCGTCTTGAGCGTCCGATCCGCGGCCGTGTAATCCTTGTCGGCGATTTCCGCGCGACAGCGAACAACCAGTGCCTGCGCCAGCGTTCGCAACTGTTGGACTTCGGGAAGGAGCAGCCAGTAGCCATCGCGACGCAATTGCGGGAGGAGGTTCCAGTCCGCATATTCCAGGCGCGCCGCCCAGTCAGCCTGTTTGAGTGCTGAGCCGCCGTAGTCCTTGAACGAGCCGGCCTTGATGTCCGTGAGCGGGCAATGGAGCAGTCGCTCGCGCTCGTCCGCCGAGTCCTTTCGGAAGAAGAAGTTCTGTTGCTCGGCAAAGCATTTCAAATAGGCCGGCACGGCATTGCCGGGATTCATCTCCGAAAGCTCCGGCAATAGCTGGTACTTGAGTGCCGGCACTGGCGCGGCGGCCGGCTGCACGTCGAGAAGAACAAGGTGGTCCTTGCCCGGACGCGGAGCCGCCGATTGCAAATGCGGTCCATCCCAGGCAGACCGCGAACGCGAACGTCTGTTTCATCGAGGCATCTCCAGAAATTGTTTGAGTTCAATCGAAGCGCGATCGGGACCCAACCATCAGAATTGGTCCCGAAGAGACAAACTCCCCGCTATTCGATTTGGCTTCGGTGAGCACGACATTGGGCGGCGAGCCGGCGGTCCACACATCCGGGGTCGGACTCTTGGGCGGAAAACTCACGTCCGGAGTCGTGTGGACCGTCGGCGGTGAAACGGCGGGGGCCGCTTGCGGTGATCGCGGCCACATCCCAATCACCGTCGCGACCTCGCCGATTGCCAACAAAGCAGCCGCAGCGCGCCAGAGGCGCGGCGATCGCGCCGATTGCCGGCCGGCGGCGAACAGAATCGCGTCGCGGTCGAGGCCGGGAGCATTCGGCGTGAAGCGGGTCAATCGTTCGGTCATCGGATCGGTTGGCTCGGGCATGGGATACCTAACGCTTCTCGGATGGCGGCGATGCCCGCCTCATAGCGGCGAAACGCACTGCTGGCGGAGCAACCGGACACTTCGGCAATCTGCTCGAACGTCAGTCCGCCCCACAGACGGGCGACGATGGTTTCGCGCAACTCGGGTGGCAGTTTCTCGAGCACAGCGACAGCCTGATCGGCATCGAGACCGTCGATTTCCGGCTCGACGAACCAGCATTCGGGTTGGACCGCTGCTTCGCGCTTCTGCCGCCGGCGATCCATCTTGACCACGTCGAGCGCGGCATTGCGGACCACCCGGTACAGCCAGGCTGGCGGATCATCCGGCGCATGCCGAAGCGCAACCAGTTTCAGGAACGCATCCTGGACGACGTCCTCGGGCGTGGCGCACCATTGCCGCGCAAACAGGACCAGCGCTGGCCCGTGCCGATCGATCAACTCGCCCAGTTGCCGGGGGGTCATTACAGAGAAGACGACATGGCTAACGCAAAATTCCGCGTGATTTCAGAATACTTTGGACGACTGCCCCATAGGACCTGGAGGTCTCATGCGACATACAGGTCCTATTCGAAATTGTACCGACTTTCCTAATCCTTCAGCCGTAACGTCGATCTTCGCCTTCTTGCGCAGTTCGGCGAGGAGATTCTGTTTCCACTCCGCTTCAAAACATTCGCGGACATCGTCGATCACGTCTTGATAGCGTGATGGTTTGCCGGGCTTGCGGTCGGTCACCCAGATCAGATGCAGGCCGCCCTCCGATTCGACGACATCGCTCACCTCGCCGACCTTGAGCGAAAAGGCCACGCGGGCATAGGCTTCATCCGCCTGAAATTTGCGAATGATGTAGCCCATGTCGCCTCCCGAAGCGGCGCTGGGGCACTGAGAGTTCGCTTTCGCCGCGGCCGCGAACTGCACGCGGCCGGCAGCCAGGTCGGCGCGAATTGCGCGCAACTTGTCGATTGCCTTCTGCCGTTCGGCCGGCGAAGGGGCCGAACCGAGGCGCAGAACGATGTGGCTGGTCCGAACTGTTGTCTTGTCAAACAGGTCGCGGTTGGCGTCGAAATACGCACGCAGACGATCCGCGGTGCCCTGGGCTTCCATGTACGCCCGAGTTGCAGGATCCGGAGGAAATTCTCTTTCACCTGCGCCGCGGTCAGGTTGTTCTCCTTCAAATACTCGTCGATCGTCTTGCCGACGGCTTTCTGGCTGGCGACGAGCGCCGCGTATTGCCGATCCACCTCGGTCGAATCGATTTTCGGTCCGTATTGCTTCAGGAACTGCCGCACCAGTTTGTCGTCGATGAGTGCCGCGAGCGCTTCCGCCCGCTGTTGCTTTTTCTCGAAAGCCGAAAGCGGCATGATCGGCTTCGGAATGGACGCAATGGCCGCATCCAGTTCGGCGACTGTGATCGAATCGCCGTTGACCACGGCAGCCGCCTTCTCGCCGGCCCCGGCAATCGCCGCCGGAAGGACAAGAATCAAGAGAGCGATGCGCATGACCAGCATATCCACCTCGCGAACTTGTCGAATTGGCGTCTCGCTATGGAACGCCCGTTTCCGCAACCAAGCCGAGAGATATAGCCTGGCAGTGGGCAGCGGGGAAGACGAGTTTTTTGCCCGTCAATCCTTTGCACTTTCGCCGCACCCCGGATACAATCGCCGCTTTGCCCCCGGAAGGATTCCGCAGACGTGGCCACGCTCTTCCCGCTGGACACATTCACCGGGTTCGGTCCAACCGTCGCCCGGCCGGCCGACTTTGCCCCCAATCTGGGCCGGATCCGTTCCCACAAGCAATCGAAACTCCGGGCCGGCGTTCGGAGCGACGTGCCTCGTATGCCCGGCGTTTATGGCATGCTTGGCCGGCATGGCGATCTCATTTATATCGGCAAGGCGAAATGCCTGCGCGCCCGGCTGATGAGCTACTTCCGCGACAGTCGCGATCCCAAGGCCGGCCGGATTCTGCAACATACGCGCACGCTTGGTTTGGGAAAGCGTTGCCGACGAGTTTGGCGCGCTCGTTCGGGAACTCGAGTTGATCCGGCGGCATCGACCGCGATTCAACGTCCTCGGCCAGCCGGGCCGCCAGCGCGATTGCTATGTTTGCCTCGGTCGGGCGCCGGCTCCTTATGCGTATGTGACGCGTGCGCCAGCGGGCAAGGACCTCGGCGTCTATGGGCCGTTTACAAGCGCCAACCGCGCGAACGAAGCCGTGCGGCGGCTCAACGACTGGTTTCGCTTGCGCGATTGTGCCCAGACCGTGGCGATGCACTTCGCGGATCAAACGGAATTGTTCCCCCAGGATCGGTCGGCCGGCTGTCTGCGCTTTGAAATTGGTACGTGCTCTGGACCATGTGCGGCCAACTGCTCGCGGCCCAGTTACGGGGCCCAGGTGCGGGGAGCGAAGCGCTTTCTGGACGGTTCGGACGATCGGCCGCTCAAGGACCTGTCCGCGAAGATGCTGCAAGCGGCGGCGGCGATGCAATTCGAACGGGCGGCGGCACTACGCGATCGCTTGACCGAAATGGAATGGCTCTGGGAAAAACTGAACTGGCTGCGGAATGCCCGCAAGGAGAATACGTTCGTCTATCCCTTGACCGGTCCGGAAGAGCGAACGGTATGGTACCTCATCCATCGTGGCCGCGTTCGCGGGGCATGTTATCAGCCGACCTGCACCGCGAGTGCGGCGAGGGGCCGTAACTTGCTCGACGACGTGTTCGGTCGCCAGGCACCGCCCGGCGTTACGCCAGGTCAGGTGGACCACGTTCTTCTGGTATCAGGTTGGTTCCGGAAATACCCCGACGAACGAACCGGACTTTTGACGCCGGCCGATGCAATCGAACTGACCGACGCTGTGACGCCGATCAAGCAGCTCAACCCACGGGAGATTCGGACCTGAGCAAAAAATCGGCGAGCCGAGCGACGTGAGCGCCAGGTGTTGTCTTCACCCGATGCTTTAGGTCGTTCGGCTCGCCACGCGAATTACTTCGTTGCTACTCGTTCACATTGCATGATCGCCCTGGTTAGTTATCCTTCTTCGGCGCGGCGGCCGCCCGGACGGCGATCCTTCATCTGCTTGAGCTGGGTCCGCTGTTCGTCCGTCAGCATCTTTTCGAGACGGGTGTCGACGTCCTTCTGAATCGCTTCCAGCTCCTTCTTCTGCTCGTCGGTGAGCTTCAGTTGAGTCTGCGTCGCGGTGGATAGGATTTGGCCGGGGATGCCGCCGCCGCCAAAACCACCGAACCCGCCGGCTCCACCAAAACCGCCGCCGCCGCCGAAGCCACCGCCGCCAAAGCCACCGGGCCCGCCAAAGCCGCCGCCAAACGCGAACGCTCCGCCCGGCATTTCGAATGGCTCGCCGGTCAAATCCGTGTACGCCTTTTGCTGGTCGCTACTGAGCACCTTCACGGCGCTGGCCAGGGCTTCTTTTTGCAGGCTCTCGAGCTTCTTCGTAACTTCGGGATCGCGTTGGCCGAATCCGCGACCGCGGCGGCCGCCGCCGGCGCTACCGAGAATTTCTCGCCGGTCGGTGTCCAGATCCTTGTTGATGCTCTTGATCTTTTCCTTCTGCTCGTCGGTCAGGTTCAATGTCTTGGCGATTTCTTCGCGATTGAACAGCCCGAGCCCCGCTTGCTGGTTTTCAATCTGATGTAGCCGTTTCACTTGTTCCGGTTTGAGCGCGCTTTCGACAGCCTTATCGTTAACTTCGCGCATCTTCTTGCCGATCTCGGTTCGTTCCTCGGCAGGCGTCTCGCGATTGAATAGCTTACCGGCCAACTCGCGAGTCTCTTCACGGGCCTTGGTCAGGGCGGCCGTCAGTTTCTCCAACTGGGCCGCGTCGATCTTGAGTTCTTCCTGAAGCGGTTTGCTACGGGAGATGGCGTTGGCCAGGCCGCCGCCGCCGAAACCACCGAATCCGCCGCCACCCAGGCCACCCGGCGGTTGGGCATAAGCAGCGCCGCCAATCAGCACACTCGCCGCCAGGACGAGAACAGACTTCGCATTTTGCATCGCAAGACCTCCAATGGATCGATGGTTCCCACCAAATGTTTGCACTCGATTGCACGTATATCCGCGCTCTTAGTCAAACCAACAGAATAACCGCCCGGGGCCGTGTCGCAAGAAAAACATTCAGGCGTGAGAAAGCTCTCATTTTCCGCGGACGACTGTCGGGCTTTGCCGAGACGGGGATACTCGGTTCACGGGCTCATTGCTGGTTCGAGTTTACCGATGCGAAATGAGATGAATGTGAATTCTCGCGCGTAACGTAACAAGCCGGCGGGACGGCTTGCAGATCCCTTCAACATATCCTTAGGTTGGATAGGCAATCTGTTCGGATCGGCAGTGATCGGCTGAGGCCTTTTCGCTTACTCGAATCAGTCATATCCCAATACTGAACCGATTCGTGTCGCTCACTCTCCGCCCCCGAGCAGTTCAATGAACGGGTCACGAGAAGAGCTGGAGAAGCGGGTCAAGGCGGCGGAAAAAGTTCTTCGCGATATGGAAAAGGCTCTCGAATCCGCGAGAGCCTTGATCGAAGAAACACGGCGCATTCTGGACGACGCACAGACGAATCGGAAACGGAGAATCGACTCCCAGGTGAAGCAACCGGAGTAGTTCGCTCTTTCGGCCCGAAACGTTACAGCCGGCCCTCGCGTCGCAATCCAAATCGACGATGTTCGTTTCATGATTTCGAGCGAATGTTTGCCGCGGACGAAAATCTCCGGCCGCATCTGACAAAAATGACCGCTTCATCCGAAGTTGAAATACCAGCAGCAGATCAAAAAGTGCATCCTTGAGATGAGAAATGAGAGTGTTGGCCGATTTGGACGGCTCGCGTTCTTCGTTCGATTCTTCTTCATCATCGACTGAGTCCGCAGGAATGGTTATCCGTTGAATTCATCGCGGCCCAGGACCGGGATACCATCCATCCTTTCCCTTTGATAGTCCTGTCGCCGTGGCATTGAAGGGCGTTGCGATGCATTTCGATTCGGAGCCCCTTTTTCGTCAATTGGCCGAACATGCACTCGCCGGTGTTTACATCATCCAGGACGGCCGGTTCGCGTACGTCAACTCAACGTTTGCCGAGATCTTCGGATATTCCATTGACGAGGTAACGGCACTCGACGATTGGTTGGACCTGGTCGCCCTGCCCGATCGACCGCACGTGGCCGAGCAGGTTCGCCGGCGATTGTGCGGCGAGATGGAATCGGCGCGCTACACCTTTCGCGGCCTTCGCCGCGACGGCACGATCATCGATCTCGAGACATTTGGCAGCCGAGCTGAACTGAGTGGCCATCCAGCGGCGCTGGGCAACCTGATCGACATCACGGAGCGCGGACTCGCCAAGGAAGCCCTGCGCGAAAGCGAGGAATTATTCCGCCGCGCGTTCGACGACACCAATTTGCCGATGGTCCTGACGGACCTCGACCATTGCTTCGTCCGCGTCAATGCCGCCTTTGCCCGCTTGCTCGGCTATACGCCCGGCGAGATGCTCGGCATGACCATGCCGCAGATCACCCATCCGGACGATATCGCCGAGAGTTATGCCCTTCGCAAGCCGCTTTTGGCGGGCGAGAAAAGCTATTTCCAGATGGAGAAGCGCTATCTGCACCGCGACGGGTCCGTCCTGACAGTCTTGACGAATGTCGCGCTCATGCGCGACGCCGACGGCAGCCCCCGGCTTTATGTGGGGCAGATTCAGGACATCACCGACCGCAAGAGGCTCGAAGAGCAAGTACACCAGGCGCAAAAGATGGAGGCCATCGGCGTGCTCGCGGGCGGGGTCGCGCACGACTTCAACAATCTGCTCACCGTGATGAACGGCTATTGCGAGATGCTCCTCTCGGATAAGGGACTTCCGGCGACGTCCCGCGATGCCGTCCGCGAGATTCATCGAGCGGGAGACCGGGCCGCTTCCCTGACGCGGCAATTGCTCGCCTTCAGTCGCCGGCAAATGCTCGCCCCCCAGATTCTCGATCTCAACGTATTGGTGCGCGAGGCAGTCAAGATGCTCGGCCGGCTCATCGGCGCGGACATCGAACTGGGCACCAGGCTCGACCCGAATCTTTCCCCGATCAAAGCGGACTCCGGGCAAATCGAACAGGTTCTGATGAACCTGGTGGTCAATGCTCGCGACGCCATGCCGACGGGCGGCCGACTCACCATCGAGACGCGCAACGTCGAGCTCGCTGAAGAATACAGTCGGCGGAATCTCAACGTTCGCCCCGGCGCCTACGTCATGCTCTCCGTGACCGACACGGGCGTCGGCATGGACGACACCACGCAATCGCGCATATTCGAGCCCTTCTTTACGACCAAGCGGCCGGGAAAAGGGACGGGCCTGGGCCTGTCGACCGTTCATGGCATCGTCCAGCAAAGCGGCGGGCACATCGAAGTCAACAGCAACGCGGGGCGGGGCACCACGTTCCGGGTGTATTTGCCACGCCTGATCGGATGCGATTTGCCGGCAGCAACTCCGAGCGCCGTTCGAGAAATCCCGCGCGCGCCGAAACGATCTTGCTGGCCGAGGACGATGAGGCCATTCGCAATCTGGCCCGAATCGCCTTGCAGCCTTGCGGCTACAAGCTTCTGGAAGCGGCGAATGGCGAGGAGGCGCTGCACCTCGGCTCGCTGATCCGCCCGCCGCTGCACTTGCTCCTGACCGATGTTGTCATGCCCAAGATGAGCGGCCGGGAACTGGTCGAGAAGCTGCGCGACGCCCACCCGGAACTACGCGTTCTGTACATGTCCGGCTACACGGACGACGCCATCGTCCGTCACGGCGTCGTCGCGGAAGGAATCGCCTTCCTGCACAAGCCCTTCACGCCCACAACCCTCGCCCGCAAAGTCCGCGAAGTCCTCGACGCGAGCGTCAGCCGGTATGGAGTGGTTTGACAGTACGCCAGCCGGGCTGCCGAAAACAAGGGAAAACAAAGGAACAAAGGTGACGCAGCTCGTTTCTGGAAACGAGCTCCGTCACCTTTCCTGCCGCCTCATAAGGCTGTTTGGCGCCGCTCACACAGAGTGTGACACTGGTGCCAAGTACCATCCCGGCGCTGCCTGAGGTCGATTCGAGAACCTCAATCCGGCGTGAATAAGCGAAGTACAAATAACCGACCGGTCCTGGGTCCGCGTCGAAGGTCCGCGCCAAGAAGGGCAGAATCAATTGACTTGCACAACCGAATCAACGGGGCTTGACTTCTGGAGCTTCCTAGACGACGCTACTCGTCGTCCCGTAATCTGCGCTCCAGGGCCGCCACCCGGTGGCGAAGCCCGGCGACGTCCGCAGCCAGCCACAGGAGGACCCCGAGGAGCAGAAGGAACCCGGAGGCCGCGCCGGTCGTCGGGTCCGGCCCGCCCCACGGCAAAATCGGCTGGCCCAGCCGGGTCTCGACGAGGAGGACGAGGGCGAGCACCCAACTGAGTAGCGAGGCCACCCGAAGCCCTCGGCTGTACCCCATCCCAGCGTCCCCCACTGAACGCCGCGCTCACCGGCCGGGCCAGCGGCGTGATCTTGAATTCTCAAGCACTTCCGGTGGGCCCGGTCAACTTCATTGAATGGATACTTCTCATGTCCCCATCGGTGACGGGTCGGAGCCTGTCGCCAATTAGTAAAGAGATCATGGGATTGCTCCTATATCTCCACGTAGAAGTTTCAGCCGAAGCTCGTGGCATCGGCAACCACGATGCGGGATCAGGTGGGCGATTTCGACCCGCCCCCAAATAGGACATGAGCATGAACTACAACCAACCACATCGATTCTACTGCGGCGTCGATCGGCATCCCAGAAGGATCGCCCCCGCCTACTTGGTCGCCACCGACTTCAGGGCGGTCACCTTGACCGTGCGCTGCAGACTCCAGGTCGGGGCCGGGCTCGGTCCCGGGCGCCCGGCCCGGTCCCGCCGCCGGACCGGCCGGGCGGGACAACCATCCGCAGTTCGCTCATCCCGGTCGCCACCACCTCCTTGCCGCCGAGCGCCGCGCCAGCGCGCGCAAGTCCTTGGCGCGGGCGAAGTCGAGGGTGTACGCCGTGGCCGACGCCGCGTCCGGCAACTCACGGGAGTCGTTGTACAGGGCGTAGACGCGGTTCCGGGCGGTCACCGTCACCGCCTTGTCGGTGTAGCTGAGGACACCCCGCACCTCCATCTCGACCCGGACCTTGACGTAACCGTCCTTCGAGGGCTCGGGGGCCTTCTCGTCGCCGGCGGTCGTGTCGGCGGTGGCGAGCAGGCAGAGGCGAACGGAGAGGATCATCAAGTAACGCATTCGGTGCCTCCGGCCGGAGTGCGGGCGCTCAACACTGCCAACGCTCGCGGGTGATGGAGTGTTGGCAACGGCCGAACGACCAGCAATAAGCTGCTTTCACCGACTGCGTTCGTTGCGGTCAGGAGCAACGTCGGAGTCGGTGGCCGGTTCCAGTGTAACCGTCACCTGGCGGATGCGCAACTCGACCTCCCAGCCACCCAGTTCCCGCTTCACCCGGGGCAGGTCGTCCGCTGGCAATTCGGTCCGGAACAGGGCCATCACGTCCATCCGGGCCGGTCGGAACCCGGCCGCCGTCACTTCACAGTCGAACCGCGGTGAATGCAAGTCCCCCATTGGGACGACCCAGAACAGCCGCCACCGAGTTCCGTTCGTCTGTATCCCCGAGAGCGGCTGGGTCAGCACCAGCCGGCCCTGCCCATCGGCGGTGGCCGGAGTCGGCTCCCGGAACGGGTACCCCGTGGCCGGCCGCCCAGTCCGGGCGTCGAAGACCGCCAGAGTGGCCTGCGGGACGGGCCGTCCATCCGGTCCCCGGATCTGTAGGCGGACTTCTCCGGACGGGAGCCCCGCGTGCCAATCCTCGACCGTCGTTGCCCAGGACGCGAGCGCCAGAGCCCCGATCGCCAATCCAATCAGGGCGAGTTCGAGAACCCCCGGCATTCGCAGGATGCGCCGCCACATTGAGACACGCCTCTTGTCGTGGAATGACATGCTCACCCGCCACGGCGGTCGATAAGCTTGAGCAATCATATACTGTGGCCGCCGCGGTCCGGTGCAGCTTGGGGTTCGACGGCCCGGTCTCAGCACTGCTGAGACGTTACCGGTCTGCTTTCTTCCGGCGGGCCTTGACGAACCTCTGGAAGTCGTCAAGCGTGCATTCGGCCGATTCCATCCGCTGGTACGCCTCGGCCTCCGCCTTCGTCGCACGGAACCCGCTCGCTCGCACCTTCCCGTCCGCCACTTCAATTACCTGCGCCCGGACCGGCAAGGGCAGCTTCCCGCCGCCCGGCAGCCGGAGGTGGGCGTCAATGGCCGTCCGGACGGTCTTCGAAGAGCCTGCATTGGGAGTACGCCAGGTGCTCCCACCGCTGACCGGATCGGTAAACGCCTTCCCGCCGGGCGGGCCGACGGCTAGGACTACGAACGCCGCTTGGTCCCCGGCCGTCCCAACGGTGACCGAGCGCAGCCGCCCGCCTGGGGTCTTCCCCAGGGTGTGCCACACATCTCCCCCCTTGGTGAAGGCGTCGAACACGGCCGGGGGGGCCGGTAGCCAGAGGGCGAGGCTGGCAGCAACACCGACGAAAAATGCCGGGCTCATGACCCACTGCCCCTTTTTGTCGCCGAACTGGTGAATAACTCAACCGGCGCCGGCGCTTTATCGGGTCGCCTGCGCATTATTCCGATCGCTTCCATTTTATTCCAATCCCTGGCGCTTTATGGCTACTTTCGGCGGTTTTGAGATCGGCTAGAATCGCCATGCCGTGACCGATCCCTCCCTGTGCGCCGGAGGAATCGCCTTCCTGCACAAGCCCTTCACGCCCACAACCCTGGCCCGCAAAGTCCGCGAAGTGCTCGACGCGAGCGTCAGCCGATATGGGGTGGTTTGACAGCACGCCAGCCGGGCCGTGTTTATTGCGGACTCGGGCTCTTCGTCAGATCGAACAAATGAACGGCGCCGGCCGAGCCGAACGCCAGAGTCTTGCCATCCGGCGAAATTGCCAAAGCTCCGACGCTGCCATGCGGAGCGATCAGCACCCGGGGCTTTGCTTTGCCAGCGAGGTCGATCAGCGCGATGCGCGGCTGGGGCAGATCCTGTGGGTCCGGATCGCGTACTGACTTGAGTTCGTCATCAACCTTTGGCAGCCACGCGACCGCCATTGTCTTGCCGTCCGGGCTGATGATCATTTCCTGTGTCGCTACGGCCATTCCAGTTGGAAGCGTCCGCTCCAGCTTTCTGTTGGCTACATTCCAGATCAACACATTGCCATCCGCATCGAATACGAAGTATCGCTTTCCATCCGGGCTGAATCGCCCGACGGCTGTGCCATAGAGTTCGGGCGTCACTTTGCCAGTCAGCTTGCCGTGCTGTTCCAAAGTCTTCGCGTCGAGAAACCATTTCTCGAATGGTAATCCCTTCTTCCACCCGCGTACCGAGACGACTACGACAGCTCCATCCGGCGAGACCGCGCCAACATAGAAGTAGCGCTCCTTCTCCGGGCAATTCACTTTCGCCAACTCTTTGCCGGTGGCCAACTCGATCAATTTGACTGATGACGTCTTGGCCGTGAAGTCGCTTGATGAGATCACGACCGTCTTGCCATCCGGGGCGAATATCGGAATGGCGAAGCCTTCGCAGAGCTTCCGCTTCTTGCCGGTTGCCAGGTCCCAAAGCACCGTCACATGTTTCGGAGGAGTCTCGTTGGAGTCGTAACTCGGACTTTCCACGCACATCAGGAATCGCCCGGTGGGATCGAGGTTGGCGTCTACTGGCGCGGACCCCGGAGTCGGCAAGAGCGGCTCTTTCTCTTTGCCACTTTCAACGTCCCAAATGCGGATGCTTCCCGAATCATTGATCCGGTAAAACGTCTTCCCCCGCGCTCGAACGGCGTGACCTTGCGCTTATCGACCGGAACGTAGAGTGTCTTCCAGTCCGGCGTCAGCACCGCATAGTTGGCTGTGCCGCGAAGTCCCGGCGGGGTGTTGATTTGCCGGATGTCCTTATGGCTGGCCACATCCCAGATTTGCACGATGCCCGATGGATAGCCGGCGCCGAACAGCCGAGTCCCGTCCGGCGAAAACGCGACTTCCCAGACACTCGCCGTGCGTTCCGGATGGACAAGAGTGGCGATGAGATTCGCTGCCACCGGCTCCGGCTTCGGGCCGGCCTTCGCGGGGAGGACCTTGAGCGAGTGCGTGGTCTGGGCCACGGCCGCGCCGTGCCAGGCGTCGAATGAAAGGGCAACCGTGACTGTGCCAGCCGTCAGGTGATCGGCCCGGACCGGGCCGTCGAAATTGACGTGTCAACACCGGCCTTTGATCTCGTACTTCTCCCGAACCACCGGGCTATCGACTTTGGCGCCCACCAGCCAGAATTCAGCGACTGGCTTCACGTCGTTGGGAATGGCGTCTTCGTAGCCCAGCATCGCGAATGTGCCGGGACCAATCCCCGACGTGCCCACGACCAGCACGAACTCTGCCGTCCGACCGACACGAAGAGTCGGCCGCTCCGCATAGAACGTGACTTCCAGCGGGCCGCCGAGGCGAACGACGGGTGCATCGGCCGGCTTGTCGGCGAACTGGAAAACGCCGTTGATGTCCACCGGGCCAGCCTGGAAATTCGGCCGGTGGCCAATCCCGCCACCCTTCATCCCCGGCACATCGACGTCGACGGCAAGTGAAACGGCAAACGCCGTTGGTTCCTTCGCGAGGATCGCCTTCACGTCGGCCCGCTTGCCCAACTCACCGCCGGCATACAACTTTAGTGCGGTGAATATGACTCGCAATCCCTTGTGCGTGCGTCCGCCGACGACGAGGTCGCCAACGTCGAAAGAGCACCCGTCCTCCGGATCCTGCCCCGGCCGCTTGTCGGCCGCAATCTTCTCGCCGGGTTCGGTCAGGTCGCCATTGCCATTGCGATCGACGTACAAGGTTTCACCATCGCGCACCATCCACACACGATCTTTGCCCTCGGGGCCAAACGCCAACAGGCCGTACTGAGGTGTTTTGGTTTGGTAGATCGGCTCCTTGCCGATTTTGCGATTAATTGTTGGCGACTCTGCGAATGCCGTATTCGTCATGAGCAGGCCGATCACGAACATCGCTGCCGTTCGACTCGTCATTGGCATTCTCCCCATGGTCCCAGTCAAACTATGCTGCGTCGAGCCGGTTGGAAATGTAATACTGGCCGTGGCTACTCTGCTCGGCGGTTCGCTGGCGGGAACTTGATGATCGTTGGTAAGTCGATCATCGCGTCGATTCCGGGCATCCCCGGATTGTCGCAATAACATTGGGCCCGCCGAAGTGCCGAGAGAATTCTTGAAAAAAACCCATTTCCCCCTTTACACCGGTGCGCGCCGAATTATGGGTTGAGTGTACAATCGTTCACAATCGTTCACAATCGTTCACAATCGTTCACAATCGTTCACAATCGTTCACAATCGTTCACAATCGTTCACAATCGTTCACAATCGTTCACAATCGTTCACAATCGTTCACAATCGTTCACAATCGTTCACAATCGTTCACAATCGATCAACTGATCGACACGTGAGCAAGTGATGATTCGTTCGTGTCGCTCTTGGTGAATCCTTCCCCGCCGCCGGGCGGGGGGTCGGTCCGTGCAGAATTTCATCCCTCCGCCCGGTCACGTCTAACCCCCGTTTCCCATGTCGCTCCCATGCCCAATTACATCGAGGCCGTGTACCAGGAAAATCTTCCTGGCGCCGCCCTTACCCCAGACCAGATCGAGTTCGCCCTCGCCATGGAGCGCTACATGCGCCTCAAGGGCCGGCCGTTCCCCACCTGGCACGAAGTGCTCGCCGTTCTCACCGCGCTCGGATACCGGAAGGTGACTGTCGAAGCAAGGGAGCCGAGGCCGCACAGTGAATGACGAATGACCGACGAATGACCCACCAATGACGAAGGGTGCCCCATGTTCAATCGCATGCGAAGTTGGTTCAAGGCGGCTACGGCTACGCCGCAAGCGGCCAGGAGGCCTTACTCCAGCGTCGGCGGCATGGTGTCACGGTCGCCGGGTTGGTGGCGGGACGATTCCGTCGAGCAGCTTCGCAATTATCAGTCGTGGGTCTATGCCGCGGTGAACGCGATCGCCCAGGAGGTCGCCCGGCAGCGGCCGTTCCTGTTCGTCAACACCGGCCAGGCCGATCATGAGCAGACGCCCCTGCCGCACACGCATCCACTCGCCCGCTTGCTCGATTACCCCAATCCGTGGATGACGCCGTGGGAACTCTGGTATCTGACGATTCTTTACCTGGAATTGACCGGCAATTGCTACTGGTATGCGGCCCCGCGAGCCAACGGTCATGCCCGGCGAACTCTGGATCGTGCCGACGCCGTGGGTGCGCATCATCCCCGACCCGGTTCAGTTCGTGAAGGGCTACGAGGTCGGCTGTCCCCGGCATGCCGACCGAAGTGTTTGCCGCCGACGAAGTGATTCATCTCAAGTATCCGAACCCGCTCGACGTTCACTATGGCCTGTCGCCATTGCAGGCGAACGCGCTGACGATCGACGCCAACACCGAATTGCAGAAGAGCCGCTACCAGACCTTTCTAAGTGGGCAACGGCCGGGCATGGTGTTGCACACCGAGCAGACGCTGACCGATCCGACCATTCGCCGGCTCGAAGAGAAGATTCAGTCCCGCTTCGGCGGCCGGGAGAACTGGACGCGGCCGCTCGTTTTGGAACAAGGCTTGAAAGCGTCGCCATGGACGCTGACGCCGGCCGAGATGGACTATCTGAATTCCTCGAAGCTGAGCCGCGATGAAATCTTCGCCTTATTCCGCGTGCCGACGCCAATCGCCGGCATCGTCGAGAACATGGGCCTCGGCGCCGACATCTGGTACGGCGCTCGGCGTGATGTTCTGCGAAGGGACCGTGCAGCCAAAACTCGATTTGATCGCCCAGGCGTTGACGCGCGACCTCGGCCGGCGCTTCGGCCCCGATGTGACGATCGCATTTCCCGAATGTTCGCCACGCAACCAGGACCAACGTCGGGCCGACGACGAACTGGACGCGAAGACGGGCCTGCGAACTTACAACGAGATCCGCCGTTCGCGAGGATTGCGACCGTACGCCGACGCACGATTCGATCAACCGATGCTGCCCGGAACAATCTCGTAGGTCCGCCGAGCCGAGGCGGACTGGGCTGCACTGTCGGACGACTTGTAGCAGTTTTGTGGGAGCCGCGTGGTCCCGCTCGGCTCGCGGGACCTACTGAGTAGGTCCGCCGAGCCGAGGCGGACTGGGCTGCACTGTCGGACGACTTGTAGCAGTTTTGTGGGAGCCGCGTGGTCCCGCTCGGCTCGCGGGACCTACTGAGTAGGTCCGCCGAGCCGAGGCGGACCGGGCTGCACTATCGGACGACTTGCAGCAGTTTTGTGGGAGCCGCGTGGTCCCGCTCGGCTCGCGGGACCTACTGAGTAGGTCCGCCGAGCCGAGGCGGACCAACCTTCCGCCCTCAAAAGGCTGCTTACGGTTAGGGGCAGCCAGCCCGGTCCGCCTCGGCTCGGCGGACCTACTTGGAGTTTCACCATGACTACGATTCGTGCCGATCCCAAGACCTTCGCCACGCCCGGCCAGACGCTTCGCGTCGATCCTTCGAACATGATCGTTCGCGCCGTGATTTCCACTTCGGCCGCCCGATCGGGCTGGCGACATGATTCTGCCGGCCGGGCCTGCGCAATGCCGACGAGTTTCTGCGCAACCCCGTCGTGCTCTGGGCGCATCAGCGGTCGCTGCCGCCGATCGGCACGTGCGAGCGATTGACGATCGAAGCCGATCGCATCATCGCCGAAACGAAGTTCAGCGCCTCATCGCCATTCGCGCAGGATGTGTTCAAGCTTTACGCGGAGGGCGTGCTTCGCGGCTGGTCGGTCGGCTTCGTGCCGGCTCGTGCGTATCCAACGCCGCCGACTCGCGAGCAGCCGCAAGGCGGAACCTGTTATCCCGAGTGGGACCTGCTCGAATACTCGGCGGTCCCGGTGCCGGAGAATCCGCAAGCGCTCACGCTGGCTGTCCGCAAGGGCATGATCAAGGACGTTGACCTTCGGCGCTGGCTCGGTGCGCGATGTGTTGGCGGCACTCTTTGCATGATCGTGGCGAGCCGAGCGGCGTAAGCCGCCGGGTGTTGTCGGCGCGTCCACATCACCCGCCGCCTTACGGCGGTCGGCTCACCAGAACACAACCTCACCTCTTTTCCAGGAGTTCTCTCATGTCCGAATCCGTTCAAGATCGATTCCAGACTCGCGACGAGATCGTCTCGTTCATCGAGCAACAAGCCACGACCGCCGTCGAGAAGGCGGCGCAAGACATCGCCGCGCGTCGAGCGGCGCGTGCCTTGGGTCACCAGCGGGCCGATCGGCCGCGATTCCGAGGGCTACAGCGTTCTCAAAGCGGCCGCGTTCGCGCTCGGATACGTCGGCGCCGACCAGGCCAAGGAAGAAGTCCACGTTCACAATCAGCTTCACGAACTGTATCGCACTTACGGCTTCGTGCCGCGTTTGTGGGGCGCAGATCGTTCCTCGTGCCGATCGCGACCAATCATCTGCCGGCATTCGATTCGAAGGGCGCCCGCCTTCGCGACGAGATTCGCCAAAAGATGACCGCCCATGCCGATCGCTTCGACCTCGACGAGGCGAATTGGATCAACCGCAAGCTCGGCATCCGCACCAAAGCCGCTGGGCACGCTGAGCGATTTGGCCGGCGGGTCGCTCGTGCCGTTGCCGATGCTCGGCGAGTTGATCGACCTGCAGCGCAATCTCGAGGCATTCGCTGCCGCCGGGGCCCAGGAAGTGGCGCTGCCACCGAACGGCCGGTTGCAATTCCCAAAGCTCACCGGCGGCTCGACGGCCTACTGGGTCGGCGAGGGATCGAGCATCACGGAGAGCGAGCCGAGCACCGGCAACCTCGATTTGCAGGCGAAGAAGCTCGGCGTCTTCGTCAAAGTGAACAACGAGCTGGTGCGCTTCTCCTCGCCGTCCGCCGAAGGATTGATCCGCTACGACATGGCCCGCGTGGCGGCGCTCAAGGCGGACCTGGCGATGCTCGAAGGCACTGGCGGCACGCAGATCAAAGGATTGCTCACTTATTCAGGCATCTCGTCGCACACGGCTTCAACGGTCGGCGCGAACGGCAACACGTTCGAAGCGCAGGACGTCGCCCTCATGGAAAGCAAGCTGCCCGACGCCGTCGCGACGCCAACCGCCTGGCTGATGCGCAAGACGATGTATGCGGCCCTGATGAATCGCCGGTCGGACGCGGTTAACACTTCCGACAGTGCTGGGCCGTTCCTTTTCCATCCTTCGCGCAACGCATCGGATGCTCCGCCCGACCGAGTTGTATGGAACGAAGGTGGTGCGCTCGTCGCAGATTTCCAACACGCGAACCAAGGGTGCGGGCACCGACCTGACGTACATCCTGCTCGGCTATTTTCCGGACTGGATTGTCGCCCGGCTCGGCGTCATGGAGTTCCTGGCAAGCGGTCTCGGCGACACCGCCCTGCAAAACGATCAGACCTACCTCCGCGGCATCCAGCACATCGACGCCGGCCCGCGGAACGCGGCGTCGTTCGTTCTTTGTGATCAACTCGTCGTCGGCTGATTCGTTAGTTCCAAGTTCCAAGTGTCCAAGTTGCACGTCTTCAACTTGGAACTTGAAACTTGAAGACTCTGAACCACCCAACCTTCATCAGGAGATTTGCAATGTCCACCGCTCTCAATGATGTCCAGAATCAGGCCCAGCTTGGGGCCAGCGTGTATCCCGCCTCGGTCAATGACACGAACAACGGCTCGACTGTCGACATGATCAATGCCGACGGGCCGTGCTTCGCGATGCAAGTGATCGGCGCCGTTACGGGAACAACGCCTTCGCTCACCGGCAAGATCCAGGAGTCGGACGACGACTCGACCTGGACCGATGTCGCCGATGCGACCTTCACCGCGGTCACCGCGTCGGACAACGTGCAGACGATTGTGTTCGAGCGCACCAAGCGCTACCTGCGGCACTATCGGACAGTTTCCGGCACCACGCCGGCGTTCCTGCTCAGCGTGCTGATCGGCGAGCAGAAGAAAACCGTTTAGTTTCAACTTCCAGGTTTCAAGTTTCAAGTTTCAAGTTTCAAGTTGGTCGATCCCAAAAACTTGGAACTTGAAAATTGGAACCTGAAACTCCCTCCGGGAGCTTTGTCATGTCCTTAGACACCTTGGCCAACGTCAAAGCCCGGCTCGGCATTACGACGAGCGCCGACGATACTTTGCTGGGTCTCTTGCAGGACTCCGCCGATGCGGCGATCGCGAATTATTGCAATCGCGATTTCGCTGGGGGCTCATTCACGGAGTATCACCCCGGCGGTAGTGAGTTCATTCTCCTGCGCAACTTCCCCGTCGATTCGGTGACGAGCGTGAAGGTCGATCCGAACCAGGTATTCGGATCGGATACGCTCGTGTCATCCAGTTCGTATGTCGTTCACACGGATCGCGGCGTGATTCAGTCGGTGAGCGGGCCGTTCTTGCCTCGCAATGTAAATGGACTTGTCAACACGGACATCCGCGTCTGGACGCGGGGGCCGCGGGTCGTGCAAGTTGTGTATGCGACGGCGACGAGTTCGGTCCCCAACGATGTGAAAAAAGCATACGCCCGGCTGGTCGGTCACTGGTATCGCCAGGTGAAGACCGAGTCGGCGAGCAATTTTGAAAACGTGGCCCAGCAGAAATACGGCGAGACGTTCGTGATCTTCGGCAAGAGCAGCGCCGGGTTGCCGGCCGATGTGCGCGAATTGTTGGATCTGTATCGCGTTCCCGAACTGTGAGATTCGGCCATGGCATTCCCCGCTGAATTCCTGCAATTGACCTGCGACGTGTATCGGCCGTTTGGCGCCGGCGCCGACCCATAGCAATGTGCCGTGCCGAATAGTCGCCGACTTCGCCCGCGGACGGATGGCGGCCGACGGCGTTCTGGAGTGGACGCACTACATCGAACTCGACGTTGACGCCGATGTCCTGGACGGCTGTACGCGAACCGCCGGAACCGGCACGCCGGTTTATGCGGATGGCGACGAGGTGCGCATTGCCGTCGGCGGCAGCACACCGCGGTTCGTCGTGGTCTGGGTGGAGATTGTCGACGGCGGCACGCCCCGCGAATTCAAACGGGCGTATCTCTTGAGGCACTCGGCTTGACCTTGGTGGGACGGATTGCCAATCCGTCCTACGGGGTCATCTCTTCGCTGGACCCCCTCCAGCCCCGAAGCCACCGGGAATACGGCCGTTCAAGTTTTGCGCCGCTCGATAAACCGGCAGGCTCGGCATCGCGGTGTCGTCGAAGAGTGTCAATATCAAGCGCAGCCGGGGAGCGCCCTTCGCTTTGGGCAATTCTTTAAGGCCGGCACGGATCGCCTCGTGCGAGATGGCCAGGCAGCGCTCCAACCGATCGGCGGCGTCCTCGGAATTGTTCTTCAGCGCATCGAGCACGGCTGCATCGAGTTTCTGTTTCGCGGCGTCGGGCAGTAGATTTGGCAGATCCCAAACGGAGATCAGCTTGTTCGCCGGTAGGTCGATCTTGCCGAGCCATTCGTGGTTGATCGAAGCGGCGTTGTCGCCGGTCTTCAACAGGTCGAGCCGGCCGAAGCGCGTGGACACTTCGGTGGGCATGGTCCGTTCCTTCCCGGCACGAATCAACATTGGGGCCGGCGAGCCGGCGATCGGTTTGATCAGCGCCACGCCATCGCGTTTCCAAGTTCCTTCATCCGTGGTCGGCAGTACGTCGTTCGCCGCCTTGAGCATATCGGTCAAAGAAGCTTGATATGCTTTGATCGCCCCCATATCGCCCGGCTTGGGGCCGGCTTTGCTTCCCCATGCCCGTGGCGGTTGCATGAGCGGTTTCACTTGCGCATAAGCGCGGATCAAGGCATCGGTGATTCGCGCGTGCTGCCGGATGCGCGCAAACAATTCGATTCGCACGGCCATGTCCTTCGGCTCGGCGGACGCCTTTCGCCACAGATACGCATTCCAGACGTGATCGAATTGCCCGTTCTTTTCTAATTCGTCGAGTGCGGCTCTCAAGTCGGCGTCGGACGCGGCCGGCAGCGGTTTCTTTTCCGCAATCGCCGCCAAGTCCGCCAGAACTAGCTTCTGAATCGTCCCACGGAGGTAGCCCGCGTAGTCCTTCGCGTTGGTGAGTTGCTTGTCCGTCAGTGGGCGTCCAGCGAGCGCACGAACGAGGGCCTGCCGAGCAACCGCGTATCGACTGTTTTCCTGATGGACGATCAGCCAGGTCTCGATCGTGTATGGTTTAATGGTTGCCGGCAACTGGTCGTCCTGGCCGCGGATCGGCAGCTTCGCGGGGGCCGCAGTCGCGTCGGGCAGCGGCTGTTCGTCGACCCCGACCACTACCAACACGACGGCAATCATGCGCACCACTCGGGGCGACCAGCGGCCCGTCAGCACGACCGGCTTGCCACGGCGAACGCGGCGCAGGATCATCAAGGCGACCAGCACAGCGACGATCCAGAAGATGAGGACGGTGATCCATCTCATGACAGCACCTCCTCGCGCGCTCGCATTTGCAAAAGGGGAATCAGCCGCCGGCCATCGGGTTCGAACAAGTCGAGTGAGAACGCCGGCCGGCACGAGTGACCGTGCCGAGTGTTGAGCCAACAATCATCACAGTCGGATTCCAGGCCATTGCCGGCCGATCGAAATGGAGCGAATCCCTCCGCCCAGATTTGGCTCAAGCGCTTGTCGCGAACGTTGCCCTGACTCTCGCTCAGGTCCGTTGTCGTGCATGGCATCACCTCACCGGTCGCCGCTATGACGCACGAAAATCGGCCAGCGCCGCAGGCGAACGTGTTGTCGCGGTAGAAGCAATCATCACGGCCCGCCCCGCCCCATTCGTTGTCGAGTTCAACGTGAAACACCGACCGAAGCCGGCGGCCGAAGCCGGCGACACGCCGCAGTTGCATCGGTGTGGGCAAGATGTCGAGGTGCTCGTTGGCCCGGCCCTCGGGGGTCATCAAGTGAAAGCCCCACGAATCCGCGCCGCTGTCGAATACATCTTCGACCATGTCGGCCAGAAGATCGGCGTTTTCCCGGTTGATCGTTGTGCCCGCGACGACTTCCGCGACGCCAATGCGGTTGAGCGCCTGCATCGCCCGGATGGCCGCATCAAATGACCCGGCCCTGCCACGAAAGCGATCGTGATATTCGCGTGGGCCATCGAGGCTGATCGCCGCCATCACCGGGGGGTACTTCGCGAACGTCTCAAGGTGTTGCTCCACTCGTCCTCCATGCGTGTGGATCGCCCAGGGTACCGCGCGACGTTGGGCATAGTCGATGATCGCGCCAAAGTCTTTGCGCAACAGCGTCTCACCGCCGGCAATAACGAGGACGGGCCGATTGAGTCGAACCAATTCGTCGACGATGAGTGTCTTCGCCTCATCGGTCGTGAGTTCACCATGCGATTTTTTGCCGGCGTGCGAATAGCAATGCGGACAGCTCAGATCGCAAACGGATGTGCTGATCCACTGCACGGCTTCCGGCGGGTGAACGTAACCCAGCCGCTGAAGCAACCGAGCCTCGGTCCGCCAGACATCGGCGGCCCGTCGGCCAAAAAGGCGATGGAGGATACCCATGTGCGCGCCTCCGAGAGCTGAAATCAGCTTATCCAAGGCAGGGCGTCCCGTGTGTATCCGTCGAGTAACTCGAAGCGCTTGATGAGAACGCCAATCCGGGAGTGTACAATCGTATCGCCGAAAACATGAGCAAGATAGAGACGCTCGGCCCGCGTTGGCACTTACATTAGGTAGAGACGCGCATGGCGGATGAATTGAACGACGAAACCGCACTGTTGACGCGGGCTGCGACCGGCGATGAGGTGGCGGCGCGCGAACTTTATTCGCATTATCGCGGCCGATTAAAGCGAATGGTCCATCTGCGCCTGAGCCGCCGGCTGCAAGGCCGCGTGGACGATTCGGACGTTCTTCAGGAAGCCTACCTCGACGTTTCCCGCCGTTTGCCCGAGTATGTCGCCGATCCCAAGTTGCCCTTTTTCCTTTGGCTCAGGCACATGACCGGCCTGAAGCTGACGGAAATCCACCGCCGGCATCTCGGAACACAATCGCGCGATGTCGACCGGGAAATCTCACTCCACCGCGGCGGTCTGCCGGAAGCCGACTCGATCTCGCTGGCCGCACAGCTGCTCGGGCAGATGACAACACCGTCGCAAGCGGCCATGAAGGCCGAGGTGCGCTTGCTGGTGCAGGATGCTCTGAGCGGCATGGACCCGATCGACCGCGAGGTGCTGGCGCTCGAAGCATTTCGAACAGTTGAGCACCAGTGAAATCGCCGATGTGCTGGGGATGTCTAAAGCCGGCGCCGGCAGCCGCTACTTGCGGGCGATCAAGCGGCTGCGCGAGATTTTGTCGAGCATTCCGGGGTTCGATGAGCTGTGACGGATCCACAGGAGTTGCCCATGTCGGACTCGGACGCGAAATCCGGTGCCGTGCTCGAACTCGCCGAGGAGTTCCTGGAGCGCTATCGCAAAGGCGAGCGGCCGCCGCTCAAGGAATATACCGATCGATTTCCGGACCTCGCCGATGAAATTCGCGACGTCTTCCCTGCCATGGCGATGATGGAGAAGATCGCCCTCTCGGAGGATGGCGTCGACGGCGGAGCGATGGCGGGGCCTCGCGGCAAACTTCCTTTTGCGCAACTCGGCGATTTTCGTTTGATCCGCGAAGTGGGCCGTGGCGGCATGGGGGTCGTTTACGAGGCCGAGCAAGTTTCACTCGGTCGGCACGTGGCGCTCAAAGTTTTGCCACAGCAAATTCGCGATGCCAAACAGCGAATCCGCTTTGAGCGCGAAGCCAAAGCCACGGCCAAGCTGCACCACACCAACATCGTTCCGGTCTTCGGCGTGGGCGAACAGGACGGGCAGCCGTATTACGTCATGCAGTTCATTCAGGGGCTCGGCCTCGATGCAGTCATGGATGAGCTGCAGCGCCTTCAGCCCGGCGCCGAATGCACACCGTCCGGCCGGCCGACTGCTGGCGAAATCCGGGTCTCGCGTCGAGATGTCTCCGCCGCCGATGTGGCTCGCTCGCTTTTGACCGGCGCGTTTCAACACGCGACTTCGAGCGCCCAAGACGCGATCGGCCCCGACCCGCAACGGCCATTTGCCGCGACGCAGGATTCGCCCGATGCGGAACCTCGCGCTGCCATCGCATCGCCCAGCGTCGCCACTCACTCCACGCGGCTATCGGATTCATTTACGGTTTCGTCCTCGTCGCTCACGCTGCCGGCTGCCAGCAGCTCTGGATACAAGACTTCGGCAAAGAAACAGAATTACTGGCAAAGCGTCGCCAGCATCGGCCGGCAAGTGGCCGATGCGCTGGACTACGCGCACAAGCAGGGCATCCTGCATCGCGACATCAAACCGTCGAACCTTCTTCTGGACCTTCGCGGCACGGTGTGGGTGACCGACTTTGGCCTCGCCAAAGTCGCTGGTCCCGACGCGGAAAATCTGACCCATACGGGCGACGTACTCGGCACCCTGCGTTACATGCCGCCGGAAGCCTTCGAGGGCCGCACCGACGCGCGTGGCGATGTCTATTCGCTCGGCCTGACGATGTACGAGCTGCTGGCGATGCGGCCGGCATTCGCTGAAAGGGATCGCCACAAGCTGATCAAGCAGGTGACCACGGGCGAACGTCCCGCTCTCGACAAAGTCAATCGAGAGGTTCCGCGCGACCTGGTGACGATCGTTCACAAGGCGATCGCCCGCGAGCCGGGCCGGCGCTATGCGACCGCAGAGGATTTTGCCTCCGATTTGCAGCGCTTCATCGACGACGAGCCAATTCTGGCCCGGCGGCAGACAGCCGTGGAAGCCGTTTGGCGCTGGGCTCGTCAACACCGGACCGTGGCGTCGCTCGCGGCAGTTGTGATGATCCTGTTGGTGGCGATTGCGGGCGGCGCCATCGTTGCCGCGGCCTATTTCCGGAATCAAGAGCGGGAACAGCGCGGACTCGTGCAAACGAAGGTTGCCCTGGCCGAGCGCAACCAGCGACTCGCCGAGGAGAACAGCGCCGCCAAGAAGACCGCGGAAGACGCCCAGAATCGGGCCGAGATCACGCTCGTGGATATGCAGACGTCCCGCGGATTGATGGCCGCGGCGCGCGACGATCCGGCGCGAGCGGTGCTGTGGTTCAGCAAGGCCGCGGAAAATGGAACAGCCGACCCGGAGCGCCAGGCCGACAACCGCCTCCGGGCCCGGAACTGGGCGCGCAAACTCACCATACCGGTTCGCGCGTTTCCGATGGCATCCGTCAGCTTGATGGAGTTTCGCCCCGGGGGCGACCTGCTCCTGCTCATGTCGGATGGCCACCTATTTGTACGGGATTGGCGACAGGACAAATATCTCGCCTGGTGCAACGAGGTCCCGCAAGTGGGAACGGCGTGCTGGAGCCCCGATGGGGAATGGCTGGCGATCGGCTACCAGTCCGGCGTCGTGCAGATTCGCGGCGTCCCCGACGGGCGAATCCTTCAAGAAGTCAAATCGGAAGGCGCCATCACTGCGCTGGCATTTAGCCCGAACGGAAAGTACCTCGCCATCGCCGGTTCGGCGGTTCGGATTCTCGGGGTGTCTTCACGTACCCTTCTGCCGGGCGAATGGAAGCACCCGCAGCCCGTCCACTCCATGTTGTTCAATCGGGCCGGCAATCGCTTGATCACAGCTTGCATCGACCGAAAAGTTCGCGTGTTCGCCGTGCCAGGCGGTCCCCAGCAGTGGGCGCCTCTATACGAACCTCTACCTCACCAACCGCGCTATGCCAGTCCGCCGGTTCTGGTTGAAAACGAGCGTCGGCTCATCACGCTGAGTTCGTACAGCGACGGCGGCCGGCCAACGGAGCTGACGTGCTGGGATTTGGAAACCGGAAAGCCGGCGGGACCGGGCGTGATTCGGGCGCGGCCCAGCCACGCGATGGGCGTTGTCGCCAGCCCGCGTGGCGACTGGTTCGCCACCGTGGGCATGTCTGGTCCCGAAGTTTGGAAGACTGCCGACAACGGAACGACGTCGATCCATTTTACCGGGCACACCGGTCTCGTTGACCAAATGGTCGTAAGCCCTGATGGCAGGACTCTATTGTCCGTGAGTTGGGACTCGACGGCGCGCTTTTGGTCCATTCCCGATGGCAAGCCGGTTGGCTCACCGCTCCCCCACATGGGAATCGTCAGCCGGTGTGCCATTGCAAGCGACAATACTCATCTGGCGACGCTGGGTGATGGTTTGATCCGCATATGGCAACGCTCCATCGGTGGCATCGCCGAGGTTCGTCCCACCAACTGGCAAGGAATCGTGCGCCCGAGCTTCAATGGGCAATGGATCGCACCGGGGATCTGGCACGAAAAGCCCTATTCCTTTTCGCCGATCGGCAGTGCTGGGTTTTTCGTCATCGATGCAAGCACGGGAACCGCGGCCGGACCCGAGATCGCTCTGCACGGGGCGTTGATCGATTCATGCGTCGGCGCCGACAACCGCACCGTGGCGGCGGTGTCCCTGGAAAACGGAAATGGCTGGCTCGCGCTAAACGACGTCCTCACGGGCAAGACAATTGCGGCGCCGCAGCGGTTGCCGGGACCGCCGCGAAGTGTAGCCGCCCGTCCGTCCTCAACTCAGGTCGCCGTCCTGTGCGCTGGCGGCGAGTTGATCGTCTTCGACAATCGCAACGGCAAACAGATTCTGAACCTGATGCTTGAGGGCCAATCCGCGGAAGGACGAATTTCGCGTCTCGACTATACCGCCGATGGAAGCACGCTGGTGTCGCTCGCCAGTGGCAGCGACAACATCGTGACAATTCGCGACGCGGAGACCGGCCGGCTTCGTTGCCCCCCCATTCACCCAGTGCTGGAGGGTGGCCCGTGCCGAAGTTTTGCGCTATCCAGCGACAGCCGATTGCTCGCCACTGCCGTGAACGGGAAGAACGCCGCCCAGGTCTGGGACTTGGCCACCGGTCGAGCACTTTCCAAACCGCTCCCGCATCCTGGAGACCATTACGGCCTCTTTTGCGTCTGTTTTAGTCCGGACGGTCGGCGCCTCCTCACGGGCGGTACGGACGGTCAGGCCCGACTGTGGGATTGGCGTGCTGGCACACTCGCGTGTCCACCCTTGAAACACGATGACCAGGTTCTCTCCGTCGCCATGACTCCTGACGGACGTTTTGCCTTGACGACGGGCCGGCTTCTGGCGAGTCAGCTGCACGTCTGGGATCTGACGACGGGGAAGCTCATTGCACCGAAGATTCAGCTCCCCATCCACGCAACTGCTGCTCTTGCCATTTCCCCGAACCAGTTGCGCGTCGTGGCCTCTTCGTCGTTCGTCGACTCGTTAGCCCGGATCGAATTGGCCAAGCTGCTGACCGTCCCCGAAATACCAATCGACGACTATCGCCTGCTCGGCGAGTTGGCGTCCGGCCAGCGAATCGACCAAGGCGACGAAAGCGGACTGACAAAGGACCAGTGGCTACAGCGGCTGAATTCATTCAACCAGAGGCGCCCGGAATTCGGCCAGCGCGGCATAGCCGCGTCCATTGCATTTCACCGCAAGGCGGCCCAGACTCTGCTCGAGACCAACCAGCCAATGTCGGCAATTGCCCATTATCGCGAAGCATTGCTCGAAATCGGTCGCGCCGGGGGCGACACGCTGGGCGATCGCTCGCTTCGCGCCGCAATCCTCCAGGATCGGGCTGTTGCGTTCACCCGACTCGGTCGGACCGAGGCCGCGACTGCCGACTTTGACCGCGCCCAGGAACTCGATCCGAAATTGACCACGAGTCCCGAAACACTGGCCGCGCTGGGCAATGCGGCGGCCGACCAGCGCGATTGGCCGAAGGCGGCCAGCTACTTCGCCCGAGCCAAAGACGTATCACCCGACAATTGGCGCACCTGGCATCCCTACCTCTTGTTGTGCCTGCAACGACAAGATGCGGGCAGCTACCAGAGAGCGTGTCTCGAACTGCTCCGACGTTTCGGCCAAACCGAGAACGGGGTTCTGGCCAACAACATCGCCTGGTCTTGCGCTCGGAGCCGACGGCGTCGCCGATTATTCGGCGCCGGTTGGTCTTGCTCGGAAGGCAGTCAGCCAGTTTCACCATTGGGTGCATCTGAGCACACTCGGAACCGTCCTCTATCGGGCTCAAAAATTCGACCAGGCAGTCGAGCAACTCAATGCCGCAATGAAGGAAAACCCATCGGGCGGCACCGCCTGGGACTGGGTCGTCATGGCGATGGCCCACCACCGGCTCGGCCACAAGGAAGAGGCCCGAAAGTGGCTGAAAAAGACGGCTGATTTCGTCCACGAGATTCGCCAGGGAAAGCTTCCTAAGCAGGGTGGAACCGGAGAGCCGGTCCGATGGCAAGAACGACTGGAATTGGATTTGTTGCTCCGCGAGGCGGAGGCATTGATCGAAGGAAAAAAGGCTCAACCGGCAAAGTGATCCGCGAGGTCTGATTTTTAATGGCCGCCGACAATTCCGAACAATTCGCGCTCTTGAACAACCTCGCCGAGGAGTTCCTGGAGCGTTACCGGCGCGGCGAACGACCGTCGCTCAAGGAATACGTCGATCGGCATCCTCATTTAGAGAGCGAGATTCGCGAAGTCTTCCCGGCAATGGCGATGTTGGAGAAGATCGCCATTCACGATGCGTCGATGGCTGGCGACGAGACTGGGCCGGCCACGGTAAGCGTTGCCCACTCTTTTCCCGAGTTGGGCGACTATCGCATCATTCGCGAAGTCGGTCGCGGCGGCATGGGCGTCGTTTACGAAGCCGAGCAAGTATCGCTCGGTCGACACGTCGCCCTCAAGGTGCTTCCCGGCCACGGCCTGCTCAATCCCACGTTCCTGGAGCGTTTCCGCCGCGAGGCCAAGTCAGCCGCCCGGCTGCATCACACGAATATCGTGCCGGTCTTCGGCACGGGCGATGAGAATGGCACGCATTATTACGCAATGCAGTTCATCCGCGGCGAGGGACTGGACCGGGTCGTGAACGACCTGCGCCAACTGCGTCGGCCAGGTCAATCCCCACCGGCCCGGACCCGCGGAGGCGTTGACGCAGAGCGTGGCGTGCAGTCTGGCATCCGGATCGCTCACCGGCCCGGCATCGGGGGTCGATTCATCGTCCGGTCACACCTCGTCTTCCGGCTTGTCTTCGGTCAATCGCACCGGCTCCGAGTACTACCGCAGCGTGGCCCGCATCGGCATTCAGGTCGCCGACGCACTCGCCTACGCCAATAAACAAGGCGTGTTGCATCGGGATATCAAGCCGTCCAACCTCTTGCTCGACATGCAAGGCACGGTCTGGATCACCGACTTCGGCCTGGCCAAGGCCGACGGCGATGATCTGACGCACACGGGCGACATCATCGGCACGATTCGCTACATGGCCCCGGAACGGTTCGAAAGTGTGTCGCTGCCGCAGAGTGATGTCTATAGCCTCGGGATTACGCTGTATGAGTTGCTCACGCTGCAGCAGGCATTCGAGGCCAAAAACCGCGGCAAGCTAATTGAACTGGTATTGCGCGAGCGCCGATTCGGCCACGGAAATTGGACCCGCACATTCCCCGCGACCTGGAAACCATCGTTCTCAAGTGCTTGGCGAAAGACCCGAAAGACCGCTACGCGACGGCCGACGCGCTGGCGGAGGATTTGCGCCGCTTCCTGGCCGATCGGACGATTCAGGCTCGACGAGCGACACGGTGGGAGCAAACGCGGCGGTGGGCTCGACGCAACCCCGCCGTCGCGAGTCTTCTGGGTGTGGTTGTCTTCCTGCTGGCAGGCGTCTCCGTCGCATCTAGCGTGGCGGCGGTGCAGATGAAGTCCTTGGCGTCGGACGAACGAAACGCTCGTGAAAATGCCGAAGAGGCCAATGCCAAGGAACGCTGGGAACGCTACCGGGCCAACATGCTCGCGGCGGGCAGCGCCATGCAATTGCACAACACCGCGTCCGCGCGCGCGCGCTCCTCGCCACCTCGGAAGAACATCGCAACTGGGAGTGGCGCTACTTCAACCATCAACTTGACACGTCTCAACACATCATTCACGTCGGCGACAACATTCAAGCGATCGGTATCTCGCCCGATGGAGCAATCGCCGCGGTTCAGTCCGCCAGTCCGGACGCGCCTTTCGCTCAGCTCTGGAACTTGAACACGCGGCAAAAGAGTGGAACGATCGACAATCGCTTCCCGGTCGGAAGCTTCGAACTCAGTCCGGACGGCAAGATCGTTGCCTGCGTGGCCGCGGACCGCAAGCGCTTCCTGATTTGGGACGTTGCCGCGGGCCGACGGCGCTGATGTCAGCGTCCCCCACCGGCTCGAGCCCGAAGTTCTGCGCTTCAGTCGGGACGGCACACGGCTGGTTTCCTGTTGTGACGACCGGACCGTCTATGTCTGGGACGCCATGACTGGCAAGCAGCTACGGGCGATGCCCGGGCATGAGGGTGAGGTGGGACGGACGGAATTCAGCGCCGATGGTCGGCGCATTGTTTCGAGCGGATTCGAAGACCGAACCGCGCGGATTTGGGACACGCACACCGGGCAGTTGTTGGGGATTCTGCGCGATCACGAAGGACCCGTGGGCCAGGCATGTTTCAACTTGCAGGGGGATCGCGTCTTGACCGTCGAATCGTATCCGAGCAATGCCCTTTGCCTTTGGGATGCCAAAACCTTTAGGCTCCTGAAGACGATGACCGGACATACGAACGGAGCGGAAGCGGTCGCATTCAGTCCGGATGGAACCCGCATCGCGTCCGGCGGCATCGACCGCATCATCCATGTATGGAACGGACGCACGGGAGAGGCATTGGCGACCGGCGAGGGTCACCGCGACCGGATCACCAAGATTGGATTCAGCCCCGATGGGGTGGTTGTCGTCTCGGCTTCTCAGGATCAAACGGTTCGTCTTTGGGACGCGACGACCGCCGCGCCACTCGGCGTGTTGCACGGGCACACCGGCGGGGTTTCCAGCGCCCAATACACTCCCGATGGCGGGGCGATCGTGACTGCGTCGACTGGTGATGGCACGGTTCGCCTATGGGACGCTCGACTGGCGGAGCGGAGCGGCGCTCTCCGCGGCCACAAGAGCTTTGTCTATGACGTCGCTTTTCATCCCGACGGGGAACGGGTGGCCTCGGCGTCCTGGGATGGCACGGTCCGCGTTTGGGCCGCGTCGACCGGTCGCGAAATTTCCCGCTACAATTTTTCGGCTAATCGTCCGGCGGACAAACCGTTTTTTTCGTCGGTCACCTTTCACCCGGCCGGGAATCTCCTCGCGACATGCGGACAATTTGACGGGGTTCGCCTCTGGGACCTTGTGACGGGCAAGCAGGTCCATCAATTCAGCGGCCCGAGTGGCTTCCACGTGCGCATTGCATTTAGCGCGCGCGGCGATCTGCTCGCGGCCGGCGGCGCCGACCTTGCCATGCACGTCTGGGGCGTCAATCGGCACACGGAAGTCGCAGTGTTGCGGGGGCACACCGCCTTTCCCACCGCCGTCCAATTCAGCCCGGACGGTTCCTGGCTTGCCTCGGCCGGTGAGGATCGAGTCGTGCGCATCTGGGACCTGGCCAAACAGGAGCAAATTCACGTGCTCCGCGGGCACAAACTCGACGTCTTTGCCCTGGCCGTGAGCCACGACGGCAAGCGGCTCGCGTCCGGCTCCAGGGACGGCACGGTCCGCATATGGGACACAAATACTTGGAAGGAACTCGAAACCCTCAAGCACGGAACCAATGTTTACGGCGTGGCTTTCAGCCCCGACGGGACGCGGTTGGCCTGTGCCTGCGCGAACAATCTGATTCGGCTCTGGGACATGAAGACATTTCAACTGGTCGGCGAATTGCCCGGCCACACGGATTATGTCCACCAAGTCGCCTGGAGCCCCGACGGCACGCGACTCGTTTCCGGCTCGGGCGACTCCACCGTGCGAATCTGGGATTCGCTCTCGGTACAGGAGCGGGCCCGACACAAAGGGGTCGGGAGTCATTGATTCGCGCCCGCGATTCCCTACACTGGCCTCATGCCACGACCACTACGAGCCGATGAAGCGGGCGGGATTTACCATGCCCTCAATCGGGGCAATGCCCGGCTCCGCATCTTCCGCAAGGACGCGGACTATGAGGCTTTCGAGCAGATCCTCGCCGAAGGCCTGGCGCGTTGCGATGTCGAATTGTATTCCTACGTCCTTATGCCCAACCACTGGCACTTCGTCTTGCGCTCGAACCGCGACGGCGAAATGAGCCAGTTTCTCCGTTGGGTTACGGTCACGCACACGATGCGTGATCATGCGCATTACCGCACGGCCGGCCAGGGACATCTCTATCAAGGACGCTTCAAGAGTTTTCCGATCCAAAGTGATGGCCACTTCGTCACGGTGTGCCGTTACATCGAGCGCAATCCGCGGCGCGCGGAGTTGGTCCGTCGGGCCGAACAATGGCGCTGGGGCTCGCTCTGGCGCTGGCTGCAAGCCTCGGAACCGAGCCCGGCCCTGTTGTCGCCGTGGCCAATCCCACGCTTCCCGAACTGGCTGCAAAAGGTGAATGCCGAACTGAGCGAACCCGAATTAGCAGCCGTACGCCGATCAATCCAGCGGGGACGCCCGTATGGCGACGACGCCTGGACCAAGGCGACCGCCAAGCGCCTGGGACTTGGTTCCACGCTCCGTCCGCGAGGCCGCCCCCGGGTGCGCAAGATCGCGGAGGCCGGTGTAAAGACCTGACCCCTTTGAACTTCCGTCACACGAGCCGCTGACCGATGTTGCTGAGGGCCAGGTTATAATCGGTGCCGTTAATCACGCCGTTTCCGTCGATGTCCGTGAACCAGTTAGCCGGTTTGACCGCCCCGTAACGGCGACGGATCCCGCGGCCATCGGCCGTGTTCACCAATCCGTTGCCGTCCACATCGCCGGTCAGCACGCTCACCGCGCGCGTCCAATCGCCGATCGCGATTCCCGCTGGTGATGTGACCCCTGTGGCGGCGGACCCATCCAGCAGAAGAGTCAACTCGTCGTTCAAAGAGGTGCTCGGCGGCGAAGTAACGACCCAAGAGGCCGTCCGGGCGGCGGCATCGTATGCGAAGCCCGACAGGGTGTACGTCGTGCCGACCGCGCTCGAGATCCGGAAGTCGTCGGACGCAATGAGTACATCGGCCGAGAACGAGATCTCCAACCGCGTCAGGCTCTGAAACGGAAGGACCCGTCCCCCCCGACTAACTCGGCAGCCGTCTGCCCGCCGAACAGCCGGACCGATGTCACCCGCGGAATCGCGCCCGGCGTCAAAGAGACATGCACGGTTGCTGTACCGGTTGCCCCTCGAAGATCGCGTACAGTGTAGGTGAACGAGTCGTCCTCCACCGACCGACTGTTCGGCGTGTACAGCAAGGAAGACCCGACCCGTCGCACCTTTCCACTGGTCCCTTGCGTATAGGAATCGATGGCCAGCGAGTCATGGTCCGGATCGGCGTCGTTGGCCAGCACGTTGACCTTGACTGCCCTTCCGGTCCGACCAGCGGCCGCGTCGTCCGCGGCTATGGGTGACTGGTTTGCAAGGTCGACGGCGATTGTGACCGTGGTGGCCGGGGTCTCGTCGCCGTTGGCGGTCGCCTTGTAAGTGAACGAGTCGGTCCCGGAGAAATCGCGGCTAAACGGCTGATAGGTAAATGAGCCGTCTGGGTGGAAAGTGAGCCAGCCGTTTTTCGGCAACGAGAGCAAGACGGCGCCCGTCGGTCGTTTCGAACCGGCCGGCCCGTCCGTGTCGTTGGCCAGGACTCCGAGTGCGGCGGGCACATCGAGGCGCAGGTCATCTTCGAGGCTATACGCATCCGGAACGGCGGACATGGGGTCGTAGCGGCCGAGTTCAAGCCCGTATTCGGGGAGCCTAAAATCAAACAGTGTTACCCCGTTGAGATCGGTGAGTGCCCGTGAGTAAGGAAAACCATAGATCGGCTTCGCAATCTGCCGAGTCCCCGCTTCGGTGCCGTCCGACATCCAGTACGAAAACTCGTACTGATCACTTTGATTGACAGTTCTCGAAGAAAAGTACACAGCCGAACCTACCGAAACGAGTTGGTCTGCCCCGTTGTAAATATCGTCTCCTGGCCTGGGGATGATTAACTTGGGAAATATCGTTTTCACCCGCATCGTACCAGCCAAGGTCCCATCACTCGTCCAAAACTCGACGCCCCGGGATCGGGTGGAGACTATGAAGTAGATGCGTCCGTCGGCCGCAACCGTCAGCGGGCTTATGTAGTCGTCGTACTTAGCATAGCCCTTGCCGAGGACCGACTTGAGAACGAAGGTCCCGGCGTCGGTGCCGTCGGACCGCCAGAGACTCAATCCGTCTGTAAACGTTATGACACCGCCGGCGTCGACAAAGGGGCCAACGACTCCCCATACTCCCGGATCTTGCCACCCCGCAGGGCCAGGAATTGAGTCTTTGACCAACGTCGTGCCTGCCGCCGTTCCGTCGGTGCGCCAGAGTTCGAGGCCAGTCGCGTCGGTCATGCCCCAAAAATAGAGATACCCACCGAGTCGAAGAGGTTGCCCTCCGACCGTGACTTGGCCCAACAACACAGTGCCAGTTGGTGTGCCATCGGACGCCAATAGTTGACCATTCCCATTTTTGAAGAGAAGCGTGCCGTTAATTTCATCGAACGGAAACGGCCCGCTTGGCGGTAACGGAACGGTCCCGGCCTTCGTGCCGTCGGTTTGCCAAAGTCCGCCCGCGCCGTTGAAGTACGCAACTCCGTTGAACCCGTTGATTGCGTACGGGCTGCCAATGTGGTAGTCGTAGCTGCTCGGGGTGTCGGTCAAGACGATCGTTCCATTAACGGTTCCATCCGTCCGCCAAAGTTCATCGTGGCTATAATTGCTAACCACCGTTCCAAGTCGAAAGTACAGAAGCTCGCTGACGACGGAGAAGCCGATTGGGCCATTGCTGTAGGACGCTCCGTTGTACGCCTTTAACAATTGAGTTCCCGCTGCGGTTCCGTCACTCACCCAAAGTTCGCCATGACGAGGGTCGACATAGGGGTACACATAGGTCCTGAAAGTCGAGAAATAGAGCATCCCATTTAGGACCGCCACGGATCCAGCTTGCTCACCCGGAGCGTCCTTCACCAACCGAGTCCCGGCCGCCGTTCCATCGGTCACCCATAGCGCCGTCCCGACGCCCGTGTCGCCGAAGAAGTAGTAGTTGCCCTGAAAGACGACACTTTTCTCAGGAACGATATTCGCATCCTTAGTATGTGCCGGTATGGGACTGAGCCGTGCGGGCGTCGCGGCTGAACCGTCGCTCGACCACAGGGCTGGGCCATCGGCGATGGTGTTCGCGTTCCAGACAAGCCGCGGGCCGACAGCGACCAGTGACGCCGGGAACGACGTGCCTGTCCCCGGTTCGAGTTCGCCGACCGGTAGCGTCCCCGGACCGGTCCCGTCGGTGGCCCACACTTCTTGGCCCCCTGCAGTCGTCTTGGCGGTGAAGAATAGCGGGCCCGAAGTCGGCGTGAGCGATCCGATCGCTGAGCCGGTCGCGCCGGGTTCGATGTCCAAAACCGGCACCGTCCCAATTTCCGTTCCGTCGGTCCGCCACAGTTCCTGGCCGTGCGTCCCGTCGTCGGCCAGGAAGTAAAGGGCGCCTCCGGAGGCCACGAAATTCACGGGCTTCGAACTAGCCGACCCTGGGTTGATGTCCTTAAGGAGATAGGTACCGACATCCGTTCCGTCGGTTCGCCACAACTCGATGCCATGCGTCCCATCATCGGCGCTGAAATACTCCGCCGATCCCCAGGCGAAGATTGACGAGGCCGCTGGTACCCCGTACCCCCCGTTCGAGTTGAGGGTGACGACGAGCGGACGCGTGCCAGCCGCCGTCCCGTCACTGATCCAAAGGCTAGATCCGTTCGTAAAGTACACGGCTCCGTTCGCCACCGACATCGTGACGGCAGAGGTGCCGGCGGAGTCGAAGGCCGCTAACTCGGTCGTGCCTTTCAGTGACCCGTCGGACCGCCAAAGGGTGAGAGTATTGAACGGGTCGTTGATCGAGTGAGTCGGCTCATGGGTGAGAATGTACGCGAACCCATTCATCCCCACTACACCGTATTCGTTGTGGCGGATCATCCTGGTTCCGGCGACCGTCCCGTCGGTCCGCCATAGATCGATGATTTGATTGCCGTTGACTGGGCGCTCGCCCGCCACGAAGAAGAGCTGATTGCCGACGGGTGTCAAATTGGTGATATAAGTGTCGCCGCCGGCGAAAAACGAGCGCAGGCGGACGGCGCCATCCGTCGTCCCGTCCGTGCGCCACAACTCGCTCGATTCCGGTCCGGCAAAGAAGTACAAGTAATTCCCGGCAACCGTCAACGACGTGGGGGACTTCAGTCCCATCACGAATTCGGTCCCGGCCGGTGACCCGTCTGTTTGCCACAATCCGAAGCCGTGGGCCGTATCGGTGCCCGTAAAATAGAGCGCGCCAGAAAAGGCGACGGCCTTTTCCATTGCGACTGTGGCTACCGGAGTGGTCCCAATCACCGTCCCGTCCGTCTTCCACAGTGCCGGCCCGGCGTCGGTCTGACGGTTGAAGTACGCTTGGCCGTTGAATTCGACAGTCGAAACAGTTGTCGAAATCGGTGCGCGGTTGATGTCCGCCAGTGGGGTAATGGACGGGACCGCCCGGTCTTCCAATGGTTCCAGACGGAGGACTCGGCGCCTCGCCTCCGCCGCCAATCGGCAACGGGATGTTCGCTTTGACGAACTGGGCTGGGAGCGGGCGATAGAGTGGTTCATAGGGTGATTGGAACGAGTTTTTTGAACCTAATGTTGTGATTGTATCGGGGATGGGCCCGAGGCTTTGGTTTCCGCGTCACGTATGCATGAGGAATTCAGCCACGGGAAGGCTCACGAATCGCAAATAACTTGTCGAGTTCTTTCAGGAATTGGTTCACGAGGAGTCCTTCGGACTGAACACAATTCACGAGTTGCCAAACGACGAACCCACGGGAGTGCTACTCGTTTTCGTGGATCGGACCAGAACTCCTCAGGGCTTAGCTTAACGAACTCGACAACAGTGGAGCGCTGCCTCGACGAATTGCATGGCCGTCTTTTGCACTCTGAGCGGTGCCGAAAAGACGGAACGCCGCTCGGAAATGAGCGGCGTTCGATGTTGGACCGGAGTTGGGAACGCTGTCTGCTTTTACTTCGCCACCGTCCGCTCCGCGGCTTCGATGAAATCCACTTCGACCGGCTCGCCGGCCTTGAACGATACCTTCTGGGTCAGAACTTGAGTCTGTCCGTTGCGCTCGATCTCGGCGCGGAATTCGTAGGAGACCGGCTGGCCCTTGGTCAGCTCCGGGGTCTGGAACGTGTGCTTGCCGCCCGTCATGCGGGTGTCGATTCCATCGACCGTGAGCTTGGAGTTGGCCGGCAGGCTGACCGTCACAGCGCTCGTGGCGCGCTCGGTGAAATCGACCGTGGTGCGATGGTTGGCGCGAACGGTGATTTGCCGCTTCGCGGTCTTGGTTTCGCCCTGAGCGGCGTATTCCACCCGCAGTTCATAGCTGAAGTCGCGACCCGGCGTGAGGGCCGGCGTGCGGAAGATGCGCTGGGTTCCGGTCAACTCGGTCGGCTGGCCATTGGCAAAGAGCGTGGCATTGGCGGGCACGCGAACGATGACTTCGGCCTCATTCGCGGTCGGCTGAGCAGCTGTCGCAACGATGACCGGGCCGCCGTATCCGTAGCCGTAGCCACCCGAACCGTCGCCATAGCCGCCACAACCGTAGCCATAACCGCCCTTGCCACAGCAGCAGAAGCACGAGAGAACTTTGCACAGGCAGCCGCAGAAGCAGCAGCCGCCGCCATAGCCATAACCACCTTTGGAGCAGATGCAACATCCGCCGCCGTAGCCACCGCAACCATAACCGTAGCCGGCGCACCCGCCGTAGCAACCGGAACAACCGGCGTAATAGGACTCGCAGCAGTAAGACTTCTTGCAGCAAAAGTCGGCCGTCTCGGGCGCGGCACTCATTGCCGCCAACATCACGATGCTGTACACAGTTTTCCCCTTTGAATCGGAAGTTGGTGTTCCGCCCAGTTTGGCTGAATGCGCAGAATAGGCGGATTTCTCAAGATAGGAGTAGTGGACAAACTGAGTCAGCGAAAGCGAATCCGCAAGGGTTTCCACTCGCTGAAAGCGTTCGCGGCCTGCACAATCTGCAGGATCATCGCAAGTCGTATGACGGGGAAAAATGCGCATCGACCCATCGTTGCCCGGCGTCGCAGGCAAAACGCGAAAAGGGCGAGGCCATCGCTTGGCCTCGCCCTTTTCATTGATCACGGCTGGGTTCGCAATTAGCGCGATGCGGTGCGGACGGTCTTCGGTTCGTTGAAGTTGACAACGACCGGCTCACCGCCCTTGAACGTCACATTCCGGCTTTCGATTTCGGTCTTGCCGTCGCGATTGATTTCGGCGCGGAACTCGTAGATGTACGCCTTGCCGCGGGTCAACTCCGGCGTGCGGAAGGTGGATGATCCGCTCGTCGCCGGCGTTTGCACGCCATCGACATACAGCTTCGACTTGTTCGGCAGATTCACGGTAATGGCGCTCGTCACGGACTTGGCGGCGCCGGTGAAATCGACCACCGTACGGTGTCCGGCGCGAACCAGAACCTGCTTGGTCGCCGACTTGGTTTCCGTGCCGTCCGCGTACTCGATCTTGAGCGTGTACTGGAAATCACGTCCGGTCGACAGTTCCGGGGTCTGGAACACGCGCTCGGTTCCGCCAATGGTGGTCGCCTGGCCGTCGGCGTACAGTTTGGCGTTCGCGGGAACGCGAACGACTACCTGGCCACGGTTGCTCGAAAGCGAGTTGATCGCGATGGGAACGTCGGGATCCGAGATTCCGCCCGAAGTGCCCTTCGTTTCCTTGCCACCCTTCAATTCTTTGGGAGGAGCGACCGGCACAACCGGCTGCGCTGGCATCACATAGGCGCCCGGCGTGGCCGTGGCATAGCCGCCGTAGCAGCCGAAGCAGCTTCCGTAGCAACCGCCGCAGCAGCCATAGCAACTTGCGTAACCGCCGCAGCATCCGCCATAACCCCATCCTCCACAACAACCTCCGCAGCTCCAGCCGCCGCAGCAGCCGCCGCAACTGTACCCGGAGCAGCTCCCATAGCACCCGCTACTCTTCCAGCAGCAGCAGAAGTCGGGGGTGCTCGGGGCTGCAGTCATCGCCGCAACCATCACGATGCTGTACATAGGTTCTCCTCTCTGTGGAGTTCCGCTCCAGTACTTACATCCCTCCTAGATGTAAAAATAAGCAGTTTGGGCTACCCGCGTATTTAGGATAAACCGGCTGAAGGGGCTCGTCAAAGAAAATCTCTCTGTCCCTCGTCTTTGAAGTCCTCTCCGCGTTCCACCTATCGCTGCGACAGCGAATGACGGTAGAATTCGCACAGAGTTGGCAGCTTCGCGCCGGTTCGTCGGCGGTTGAAAAAAAGCTTCGAGCCGGCAATGGCGTTGAATCACATAAACACCTAACCATCATTTTCCATGTCGCGATACAACCTCGCCTGGCTGATCACCGTTCCCCTGGCAATGCTTCTGGGCGTTAGCCTTTCATTCACCGCGCCGTCGCGCGAACGGGACAAAGAGTACAAGCTCGTCCGCACGGTGGTCGACGTGCTCGCCGAAGTCGATCAGCACTTCGTGCGGCCGCTCGACGACGAGCAGAAGCAAAAGCTCGTCGAAGACATGATCAATGGCGGGCTCGATCGCCTGGATCCCTACTCGCAATACATGAATGCCGAGGAGTTCCAGCAGTTCAATTCGCAGACGGAGGGCAACTTCGGCGGCGTCGGCATTCAGCTCGGCCTCGATACCCGGAGCGGCCTGCCGATGGTCATCAGCCCCATGGTCGGCACGCCGGCGCACCAGGCGGGAATACTGGCCGGCGACATCATCATCAAGATCGACGATAAGTCGACCGACACGCTTCGCCACGACGAAGTCGTTCGCATGATCCAGGGCGAGGCCGGCACCAAGGTGACGCTCACGGTGGCCCGCGAAGGTGAACGGAGGACGGAGGCCATCACCATCGTTCGCGCCAAGATCGAAGTGCCGACCGTCCTGGGATTGCACCGCAAGGAAGATAACATCAAGGAATTTGAATGGTTCGCCGACCGCGAGCACGGCATCGGCTACATCCGCATCGTCCAATTCACCGAACACACCGCTGAGGACCTCAAGAAAGCAGTCGATCAACTCGAAGGCGAAGGGATGAAAGCGCTCATCCTCGATTTGCGCGACAACCCCGGCGGTCTGTTGACCTGCGCGATTGCGGTCAGCGACATGTTCCTCGAAGGCGGCCGCATCGTCAGCACCAAGGACCGCAACGGCAATGGCCGAAGTTGGGACGCGAAGTCGGATGGTTACGACTACGAGTCCGCCGAGAAATGCCCAATGGCGGTTTTGATCAACAAGAACAGCGCCAGCGCGAGCGAAATCGTCTCGTCGGCGCTGGAGGACAACAAGCGGGCGGTCATTGTCGGCGAGCGTTCCTACGGCAAGGGGTGCGTGCAGAAGATCATCCGCCTGGGAGGCGATCCGCCGACAGCTCTGAAGCTCACGACCGACACTTACTGGCGGCCGAGCGGCGTGAACATGCACCGGTATCCGAAAGCCAAGGAAACGGACGACTGGGGCGTGAAACCGACTCCCGGCTTCGAGATCACGATGAAAGACGACGAACGTCTGGATTACCTCCGCTACAAGCGCAACAAAGACATCATCCACAAGGACAAGCCCAAGGAACCGGCAAAGCCGTTCGTCGATCGTGTGCTGAACAAGGCGGTTGATTACTTGAAGGAACAGGTGAAGAAGTAGTTCGCCGATTGCGTTCGCGCACTTCAAATCAACCGCCATTCCGGCGGCTTGGGCGCGGGATTCGGAGGCTTTTCCGTGCCGTCGTGAGTCTTGACGTCATCGATATGCCAGAGTCGGAAGCCGCCGCGGAATGCGGCGAGGTTGTTGGCCAGGCGTGACCCAGCGGGCGGTTCGCGAAACAGTTCCGCGTTGCCCCCGCCAATCACCACGTCGTCGATGACAAATGCCGTGCGCAAGTCGGCGACCGTTCGGGCCACCGCTCGACGCCACGAACGATTGCCAACCTGCTGCCGGCCCTTTTCACCGAGTTGATTCCCGAGCCGCTTGCCGTCACGACCCCGAAGGCGGCCGAGTTCGAGCGGGACAATCACATTCTCCGCAATCAAGGCCGAACCGAGCCCGGTGCCAAGACCGAGGAACAGCATGCGTCCCCCTTCATAGCAGCCGAGTGCCTGCATCGCGGCGTCGTTGACGATTCGGACGGGTTTGCCGAACGCGGCTGCGTAGTTGAAGCCAACCCACCCAGGACCGAGATTGCCCGGCTCCGATCGTGGACCATGTTCGCCGACCTGGCCGGGATAGCCGATGGTGAGGGCGTCAAATTCCCAGCCCTCGGCCAGCTGTAGGACGGTCTCCACCATCTTTTGCGGCGTCAGTTCGATGCCGGAGGGTGCGCGGCGGCGCTCGGTCTGCCCAGAAGCGAGGATTTTGACTTTAGACCCGCCAATGTCGATTGCGAGAATCGATTTCGGCGGACGGGACGAACTCATGGCTGTGGCTCCCATTGACGCCGATCTTAGATATTTCACTCCACTGGGCAGATCACGTGCCGCAATAGCCATCGGGGAACAGGCGGAAATCACTTTCTTTGGCAATGCCGAACGCCCATAATCCTGAGAAATCATGAGACAGTTTCAGCCCGTCTTGCGCCAATCCTGGAAAGTCCTTTGAGACATCGCCATGCCCGCTGACTCGAACCGCGTGAAAGAACTCTTCGTCGCCGCCCTGGAGTTGGCCGAGGCCGACCGCCGCGCCTTCCTCGACCGCGAATGCATCGACGATCCCGATTTGCGCCGTCGGCTCGACGCGCTGCTGCAAGCCCACGACCAACCGGAGTCCGCCCTGGAACGGCCGCTCGCCGGCGAAGCACAAACCGGCATGTACGGCAAGGCGGTCGAATCGCCCGGCGTCGTCATTGCAGGGCGATATAAGTTGCTCGAATCCATTGGCGAGGGGGGCATGGGCGAGGTCTGGGTCGCCGAGCAGACTCAGCCGGTCCGCCGCAAGGTCGCGCTCAAGTTGATCAAAGCCGGCATGGATTCGAAGAGCGTGCTCGCCCGCTTCGAAGCCGAGCGGCAGGCGCTGGCGATGATGGATCATCCCAACATCGCCAAGGTGCTCGACGGTGGGCTGACCGAGGCCGGCCGGCCCTTTTTCGTCATGGAGTACGTCAAGGGCGTGCCGATTACCGAGTTCTGCGACGCTGCCCGGCTCGACGTCAAGCAGCGGCTGGAACTGTTTACACAAGTATGCCATGCGGTGCAGCACGCTCATCAGAAGGGAATCATTCATCGCGACTTGAAGCCGTCGAACATCCTGGTCGCTCCGTACGACGATCGGCCGGTGCCCAAGGTGATCGACTTCGGTCTTGCGAAAGCAATGCACCAGGCTCTTACCGAGCGGACCCTGCACACGGCCCATGAGACGGTTCTCGGCACGCCACTTTACATGAGCCCGGAGCAGGCCCAGCTCAACAATCTGGACGTCGACACTCGGAGCGACGTGTACTCGCTCGGCGTTCTGCTTTACGAACTCCTGACGGGAACCACTCCCCTGGAGCTGCAGCGACTCAAGCAGGCGGCCTGGGACGAAATCCGGCGGATCATCCGCGAGGAAGAGCCGCCACGGCCGAGCACTCGGCTGAGTTCCACCGACACGCTGGCATCGCTGGCCGCCTGCCGACAGACCGAGCCGGCCAAGTTGACGAAGCTCGTCCGCGGCGAGATCGACTGGATCGTGATGAAGGCGCTGGAGAAGGATCGCAACCGGCGCTACGAGACGGCCAACGCCCTCGCCGGAGACATCCAGCGCTATCTGGCTGACGAGGAGGTCGAGGCTCGGCCGCCGACGCCGGGCTACCGGTTGCGGAAACTCGTCCGGCGGAACCGCGGCCGGGTGGTCGCGGCAGCGCTCGTTCTCCTGGTGCTGTTGGGCGGTCTGGTCGGTACGAGCTTCGGACTGGTCGAAGCCCGGCGTCAGGAGCGGCGAGCGCTCGACGAACGGGACGACAAGGAGCGGGCCCGACTGGCCGAGGCCGAAGAACGAAAGCAGGCCGAGACCGCTCGCAACGCCGAGGCCGAACAGCGACAGGTGGCGCAGACCGCCTTCGAACGTGCCGAGGCCAGTCTCTACTTCAATCGAATCGCCCTGGCCGATCGATACTGGTCGGCCAGCAACGTCGGGCGGGCGAACCAGATTCTGGACGCCTGCCCGGAACAACTGCGCCACTGGGAGTGGTACCACCTTAAGCAGCGCGAGCATCAGGAACTTGTTACGGTCGAGGGCGATCAAGTTGCCTATAGTCCCGACGGGGATCGCCTCGCGACCGATGGCAAAGACAATTCGGTGCAAATTCGCGATGCCAGGACCGGCCGAGTGCTAGTCGTCTTGCAAGGCGATTCCCCCAGCGCGTTCTCCCGCATCGCGTTCAGCCCGGACGGTCGCCGCCTGGCCGCCGCGTGTCAGGATCGGACGATCAAGGTGTGGGACATTGGGACCGGAAAGATCGAGTTGAAACTGAAGGTGAAATCCCAGTACCCGGTTGACATTGCCTACAGCCGGGACGGGCAGCGGATCGCCTGTGGGGGGGCCAAGTCAGACCCGGTCCACGGCGGCATTATGCCGGGCCACCTTCAGGTTTGGAACGCCACTACCGGCGAGGAGTGCTTCTCGTTGCCGGAGGCCGGTAAGGCCGTCGCCTTCAGCCCCGACGGTTCGCGGCTGGTGACGATGAGCCGCGGGACTCTGAAGCCGAACGTGCCATTCGAGCCGGGCATGCTGGTTCTCGACGCAAAGTCCGGAGCGGTCATCCGAAAGATCCCTGGAAGGGGCCTGGACGACGTGGCCATGGCGTTCGCCCCCGACGGGAAGACGTTTGCATCGGCCCGGGACGACGAAATCAAGTTTTGGAATTTGGCGAGCGGGGCCGAACTTCGGACGCTCCGCGGGCACACCGGCCGGGTGACGTCGCTGGCGTTCAGCCGGGACGGGAATCGCCTCGTCAGCGGCGCCACGGACGAATCGCTCCGGGTCTGGAACCTCAAACAGGCCGGCGAGGTCTTTAAATTCCGTGGCCATCGGGGGGCGGTCGGGAGCGTCGACTTCAGCCCGGACGGACGGCACGTTGCCTCGGGCGGGGCCGACGAAACGGTCCGCATTTGGGACGCGACCAGCCCGCCCGGCGCCCAGGAAATTCCGGGCACCGGCAACATCAACGATCAAGTCGCGATTAGCGCGGATGGAAGGCGGTTGGCCAGAGTACACTTCCTTCCGTTGGAAATGCGCTTGCCGCTGTACTGCTTTTTCCGCGTTTCCATCTCGCACCTAATGACCTTGTCAATAGTCAACGCTCGGACCGGGCAACTGGTTCGAATCCTGAGCGCGAGCAGGCAGGAGCCAGAGGCTGCCCTGGCCTTCAGCGGCGATGGCCGGTGGTTGGCCATGTCCTGCGGCAAGGAGGTGCGGGTGTGGGACGTTGATAACGGCAGCGAGGTGGCCCGGCTTCCCGGCGGCAAGACCGCTTCGTTCAACCGCGCGCTAGAATTCAGCGGCGATGGCCGGCGGCTGGCATTCGTGGGCAGCGCAAGATCGGTGGAGATTTGGGACATTTCCGAGCAGCGGCGACTGCTGACGCTCAGTGGCCCAGTCACATACGTCCACCGCCTGGCCTTTAGCCCCGACGGCAGCCGGATCGCCTCGGTCGGAACGGGGCGGCCGAATCAGGGACTGTTTCAACCGGGCGAGGTGAAAGTCTGGGACGCCGCGACCGGTCAAATCATCTTCGACTTAAAGGGACACACGCTGCCAGTTCACGGGGTCACATTTAGTCGCGACGGGAAGCACCTGGTGACCGCAAGCTGGGACCAGACCGCCCGGGCATGGGACCTGGAGACCGGAAAGGCCGAGCATGTCTTCCGCGGGCACACGAGCTATGTCTGGGATGTTGCATTCAGCGCCGACGGCAAGCGGTTGGTGACCGCCGGTTACGACGCGATCAAGCTCTGGGACTGGGCGAGCCGGGACGAAATCCTCAGCTTGGAAGGCTCAGGCACTCTGGTCGGGTTTTCCGATCGGGACACGCGGTTGTACGCGGCCAACCGCCGAGGCCTTCGGTTCTGGAACAACACCGCGCCGCGGATCGTCGGCAAGTGAAACCATGGGAAGCTCGGCTCATATGACTCCGGAACCATCTCTCCTTCGTTTATCAGCGACCGGTGGCCCGCGGGCCACCGCGGAATTGCTTCCACTCGTCTACAACGAGCTGCGCCAAATCGCCGCCGCCAGGATGGCCCACGAAAAGCCCGGCCAAACGCTCGATGCCACCGCTCTTGTTCACGAAGCCTATTTGCGGCTGATGGGCCCTACGCCGCAAGCGGTGTTTGCCGACCGCGGCCAATTCCTCGCCGCCGCGGCCGAGGCGATGCGGCGGATCCTCATTGAGCAGGCCCGCAAGAAGCTTGCCGTCAAGCGCGGCAGAGGCGGAAAGCGCTTCGAGCTGGCTGAAGGCGACCGCGTCGCCATCCCCGATCCGGACACCCTCCTCGCCATCGATGAAGCGCTAGGGAAACTTGAAGCCGATGACCCCGACTCCGCTGCCATCGCTCGACTGCGACTGTTCGCGGGCTTGACCGTGGACGAAGCGGCCGAGGCGCTCGGCGTCTCCAGGGCGACCGCCTTCCGCGACTGGGCCTATGCCCGGGCCCTTCTTACCGCGACACTTCGAGCCTGATGCCCGGCTGCGGAATTGCGGCCCCGAGCTATAATAGCTCGGCGGAGGTGACGACAATGCCGATGCACGATTGGAAAAAAGTCGACGCGGGGATCTTTCACGCGTTCCATCATCGATGGATTTCCGCGATCAGCGACTTGCTCAACGCGGGAACATTACCGGAAGACTATTACGCCTTGCCCGAACAGATCGCGGCCGGATTTGGGCCGGACGTGCTGACATTGCAAACTCAGCCGCCGACCGGATCGTCCTCCGGGGGCATCGCTACTCGGCCGCGACCCAAGACGCGATTCACGGCAGAAACCTCAACCGAGTTTTACCGACGAAAAAAAAGTTCGATCGTCGTCCGGCATATTAGCGGCGACCGCATGGTCGCGGTTCTCGAGATTGTCTCGCCCGGCAACAAATCGACTCGCGACGGCTTTCGCGCTTTCGTCAACAAGGCTTGTGAATTGCTCGAACACCGAGTTCATTTGCTCCTGATCGACCCGTTCCCACCGACAAAGCGCGACCCGGAAGGGATCCACGCCGCCATCTGGGGAGAAGTCACGGACGAGGTCTTTCGACTTCCGGTCGACCAGCCTCTGACGCTCGTCGCTTACGAATCGTCAATAGTCACGCGCGCGTACATCGAACCCATTGCAGTCGGGGATTCTCTACCCGAGATGCCGCTGTATCTAGAGCCGGACTCGTACATACCAATTCCACTCGAATCAACGTATAGTTCCGCATTCGCGGCCATGCCCAAACGATGGCGAACGGTCCTCGACGCTCCCTATCCATGACCGACGTTTCGTATCTTCTCGAAGCAATTCGCGGCGGCAATGGCAATCGCGTCCATCTGGCCGATTCAACAACCCGGTTCCCCATCCCGGGGGTCCATAAGATTGCCATCGCCCATGTCCGACGTCATTCGCCTGGTCGGGCTGTTCGGTCGCTCGCTTGCTCTTGGCTTACCGGTTCGTGTAGATTGACTATCGGAGGTTTCCACATGGATCAGCCGTTAATCGTCTCCAATCCCGCGGTCATGATGGGCAAACCGGTGATCGCCGGAACCCGCATAACTGTCGAACTGATTCTAGAAAAGGCGGCTGCTGGCGAATCCGTCGAACAGATTCTGGCGTCACACCCGCGCCTGACCCGATCAGCTGTTTTGGCCGCCTTTGCCTTCGCCGCCCAGACACTGCGCGTTGATTCAATCTATCCCTTGTCCTCGCAGCCTGTATGAACTTGGTGGGGCCCCTTCCTTGGCGGCCGTTACAGATGCGCACCCACGTTACGTTCTTGAATCCGGCCGAATTCATCGGTGCCTCCCAGGACGGCGGCGGAGTTCTTGCCGTGCGTGGTGCGCAATGGTTCGCCGCGCTATTGCGGCGGATTCCAGGACTGCAAATCGACGAAGATCTATGCCAGGAAGATTGGGGAGTTGTGTTCTTTGCTCGACGCAATCAAAAGAAGTTTTGGATTGGGCTGAGTGCGTGGGACTCCGATGGGGCCTGGGTCGCGCACTTTCACCATGGTTCATTTGCCTGGTTTCAGCGGTTCAGTTCCTCCGGTCGTAACGAGCTGAAGCGTCTCCTAACTGAAGTTCATCAAATGCTGACCAAGGAGCCAGCGACTTCCAATATCGCCTGGCACGAAGAGCGCGAGATGAGCCAATCAAAGCCGGCTGGCCTCCCGACGCCGGATGACGTGACCAGCCAGTGCGGTTCGAGACAGAAACAATGAACCCCAGCGAATTCTCAGAACTCGTCAATGCACTCCATGATGGCGACGAAAACGCGTTCCATACGCTGCTGGAGGCGGACCACACGATCCTTCCGAATCTAATGCAGCACTTTGCCGCAGAAGCCGATGGCGCACATCGCGCGAGGATCCTCGAGGTGATTTGGCAACACCGGCTTACATCAACCATTCCATTTCTGGCATCGGCACTACATGATCCGCATTCTGAAGTGTGGAAACAGGCTCTCGATGGGCTCGTAGCAATTGGAGGAAACGACTCGCGAAACGTACTGGTTGATTTTCGCTCAGATATCGCACCGAACGACGACCGATTCGACTGGGTTAACGAGGCGATTGACCAAATTCAGACGTGAAGCATGGCTCGCCGCTTCCATGAATAGAATTCCATTCGCCCATGTCCAACGTCACTCACATTCTCGACGCGATCCAGGCCGGCGATGCCAACGCCGCCGACCAGCTATTGCCGCTGGTCTACGACGAGTTACGCAAGCTCGCCGCCGCCAAGATGGCCGTGGAACGGAGCGATCACACTCTCAACCCGACGGCGCTCGTCCACGAAGCGTATTTGCGGTTGGTGGCGAGCCCCGGAAGTAAGTCCGGGGAGGTCTTGTTCGATAATCGCGGACACTTCTTCGCCGCCGCGGCCGAAGCAATGCGGCGGATTCTCATCGAGAATGCTCGACGCAAGAAGCGCATGCGCCACGGGGGATTGTTGCATCGCCAGGAATTGCACCCGGACCAAGCGCTCGTCCCCGAACCAGACGCCGACCTGATCGCCCTCGACGATGCTCTGCGAAAGCTCGCGGATGAATGCCCATTGCACGCGCGCATCGTCGAACTCCGCTACTTCGCGGGCCTGACCGGCGAGCAAGCAGCCCGTCTGGTCGGCGTTTCGGCGAGCACGGCGGATCGGCACTGGGTCTTCGCCCGGGCCTGGTTACGGCGGGAAATGCAAAGCGACAAGCTTTCTGGGAATTCGTGACGCCGCAAGGGGGTTTTCGTCGCATGGGTTCTCGAGTCGTCCATCCCGGCTCTACCGAGGCTCGACATGAAGGAAGAGTCCTTATTTCACGAAGCGCTGGCACTACCGACCCCCGAGGGGCGTTCCGCGTTCCTCGATCGCGCTTGCGCCGGCGATCTCAAGCTGCGCTCCGCGGTCGAGCAACTCCTCGCCGCCCACGAACAGTCCGGCGATTTCCTCTCTCCCGTCTTGACGGTATCGCCGGACTCGGCCGACAACAGCGACTTCTTGATGGAAACGGCCAATCAGGCCATGTCGACGGACGCCGACAGTCAGCAGCCATCGGCGGGTACCGTGGAAGCCGCATCGCCGACCGTGACGGTCGGACAGCCCGCGGCCGAATCGCCGCCGATTCCGGAACGGATCGGCCGTTATCAGATTCGCGAGCAAATCGGCCGCGGCGGCATGGGCACTGTGTATGTCGCGCACGATCCGCAACTGGACCGCAAGATCGCGCTCAAAGTGCCGAAGCTGGTCGGCCCCGAGGCCGAGGAACGATTTCTCCGCGAAGCCCGAGCCGCCGCCGCGGTCAGCCATCCGAATCTCTGCCCCGTGTACGATGCGGGACGAGCCGACGGCGTCGCGTATTTGGCGATGGCGTTTATCCCCGGCTCGACGCTCGGCAATTTGCTTTCGGAGCACGGAAAGCTGTCACCGGCCCGAGCGACGGCCATCGCCGCCGGCGTCGCACGCGGCATGGCCGAGGCCCATCGGCACGGCATCGTTCATCGCGATCTCAAGCCCGGAAACATTCTCTTCGATCGACATGGCGAACCGGTCGTCACGGACTTTGGGCTCGCTCGTCGGGCAAACTTGCAGGAACTGACAGTCGATCCGGATACGACGACGCTGAACGACCCCCGGCTCACGCAAGCCGGGGCGTTGATGGGCACGCCGGCGTACATGTCGCCCGAACAGGCTCGCGGCGAGGTCGACAAGATCGGCCCGACCAGCGATGTCTATTCGCTCGGCGCCATTCTGTTCGAAATGCTTACGGGCCGGCAACCGTTTCGCGGCGCGACGATTGCGGAGACGCTGAAAAAGATTGAGAACGATCCCGTGCCCGCGATGCCCGGCGTTCCCGCCGGCCTGGCGACGATTTGTCGGCGAGCGCTCGCGAAGGATCCCGCCGAGCGCATTCCCTCGATGGATGCGTTCAACGAAGAACTGGCCGCTTTTGCCAAGCGCCGGCGTCGGACCAAGCGACTCGCCATGGCTGTCGCGGCGTGCTTCTTGATCGTTTTGGCGGGCGTCGTCTTCTACATCCGCACCAACAATGGCACGATCGAAGTGCGCTTAAGCGACCCGTCGGCAAACGTGCAGGTGAGCGTCGATGGACAAGAAGTGGTGCTCACGGACAACGGCCGCATCACGCGGCTGAAACCCGGCGACCATGGCCTGGTCGTGAAGGGGGATGGTTTTCAAACGGTCACCAAGCAATTCAAGATCACCCGCGGCGACAAGGTGGTCCTGGAGGTCGAGCTGAAGCCGGACGCGATCGGCAAGGGACAGCCGAGGCCGGATCCGAAGTCGGGCCTGACCGCGGAACAAACAGCCAAGCTTGCCGGCCTACTGGCTCGCGGCAAGCAATTGATTCGCGATACAAAGTTTGCCGAACTCGGTCCGATTGCCGACGAGGCGATTCAAATCGATCCGAAATCCCCAGGTGCATTGGCCCTGCGCCACCTTCCGGGCGTCTCAGAACGACATCGTCCGGGCCCGAGCCGACGCCGACGCGGCCTTGCAACTCAATCCGGAGACTCATCGGGCACTGGTCGTCCGTGGCTTCTTGCACGGCGGCGAAGAGAAGGATGACGAAGCGATCGCCGACTTCACGGTCGCCCTCCGGCTCGAACCGAATGACTTTGTCGCATGGTTGAACCGATCGGTGTGCTACTTCCACAAGAAGGAATACTGGCAGGCAATCCACGACGCGACGATGGCGATCAATCGGGGATTCCCGCGCGAGGACGCGTACCTCCAGCGGGCCGCTTCCCATGCATGCCTGGGCAATTACGCCATGTCGCTGGCTGACTATGATGCGGCGGCAGCGCAGGCGCCACAGAACGCCGCGGTATTCATCCAGCGGTCGGCCGTGTACGCCATGATGGGGAAAAAGGACAAGGCAGCGGCCGACTGGGCACGGGCCAAGCAACTGCGGCCCGCACTCACCGAGCAAGACCGCGCTCTCATTCCCGATCCACCCAAGCCGCCGAAGCCAAAGACACTCACTGACGAGCAAACGAAGTCACTGGCCAAGGCCCTTGCGGACTTTCACCGCGCCTTCAGGGCCAACGACGAGTCGGCCAGCCAGACGGCAGCCGAGAAAGCAGTCGAGATCGACCCGACCAACGCAGAGGCGCGGGCCAATCGCGCTCGATTGTGGAGCCTGCTGGGCCGGCGGGACGAAGCCCTTGCCGAAGCGAACGAAGCGCTCCGCCTGGATCCGAAGCAGGCCTGGGCCTACTTCGTGCGTGGAGCGGTCAACAACGGGCGGAACAAGCGCAGCCCAGCCATCGCCGAACTCAACATGGCTCTCGAACTCGATTCGACGATTGCCTTGGCCTGGTCCGAACGCGGCTGGGCCTATTTCCACCGTCAGCAGTATCGCCAGGCGATCCACGATTTAACCGAGGCCATCAAACGGAATGCACCGGCGGACCTCGGGTTAGCCAATCGCGGATTGTGCTATCTGCATCTCGGCGAATACGAGAAGGCTCGCACCGATTTCGCCAAGGCGATCGAGGCATTCCCGACGGACGCTGAAATGCACATGACACTCGCGGCCATCGACGCGCGCCTGGGAAACATCGACGAATGGCGCAGGCAACGAGAACTGGCCGCCAAGATTGAACCGAAGTTGAAGGACTCGAAAGACGTGGAACTGCCGCCGGTCGAGCCAGCAGTGAAGATGGACCCAGAAGCGGAGAATGCACCAGGATCGGCCGACCGAGACAAACTTGCCCGCCTGCTCGACCGCGGCCGACGCATGCTTGCCGACACGCGATACGAAGAGATGGCAAGAGCAGCAGACGGTGCACTGGCGATCGATCCACAGTCGCCGGGCGCATTGGCGCTGCGCGACATTCCGCTTTATCAAGCACGACATCGAAGACGCCCGGGACGACGCCGAGACAGCGCTCAAACTCAATCCCGAAACGCGGCAAGCCTTGTTGGCGCGTGCCGCGGTTCGAGCCGAAGATGGCAAGCCGGACGAGGCCATTGCCGACGAGACAATCGCGATTCGCCTCGACCCAAATCGTCCCGACGCCTGGGCTAGTCGATCCCGGTCCTTCCTCGACCGAAAGAACTATCGTCAAGTGATCGACGACGCTTCGCGGGCGATCAATCTGGGCTTCGATCGACCCGAGGCACTTCTCAATCGCGCCGCGGCGTTTGCCATTCTTGGGCAGTATGACAAGGCCCTGGCCGACTACGCCAAACTTGAGGCTTTGGCGCCCAACGACGCCCGCGTGTTCGAGCAGCGCTCGGCGGTGTACGCCAAGATGGGCAAATCGAAGGAAGCGGATGCGGAATGGCAGAAAGCCAAGAAACTCAACCCGACGCTGAAGATCGAAGAACGAGCGGTGATACCCGATCCACCGAAGAAGCCGGAGCGGACGAGGCTGACCGCCGACAAGGCGAAGGAGTTGGAGCGGGTCCTGGCCGCGTTTGAGCGGGCGTGGGGCATCGGCAACGTCGAGGGGTGCAGCCGGACCGCCGAGGAGGCGTGCAAGATCGACCCGACGAGCGCCGCCGCGCGGTCGGCCCGCGCTCGCCTCTTGCGCAGCAGCGGCGGTTCAAGGAGGCGCTGCCCGACGCGGAGGAGGCCATCCGACTCGACCCGAACAACTCCTGGGCGTACATCGTCCGCGGTTCGGCCCGGATCGACCAGAAGGACCCCGCGGCCGGGGTCGCCGACATCACCATCGCCATCCGACTGGACCCGGGCAACCCGTACGCCTGGGCCAACCGGGCGTGGGGCTACCGCATGAGGGGGCAGTACCACCAAGCCGCCGCCGACGCGACCGAGGCGATCCGGTTGCGGCCGGGCTTCGACACCGCCCTCGACATGCGGGGGACGTGTAACGCGATGCTCGGGGAGTACAGGAAGTCCCTGGCGGACTACGAGGCGCTCGGCCGCAGCCATCCGACCAACGCCCGGTGGTGGATGATCTGTGCGACCCTGCGGGCCCGGCTCGGCGACATCGAGGGCGCCCGCAAGGATCGCGAGCGGGCCCTCAAGCTCGACCCGAATCAGGGCGACGAGCCCCTGCCGCCCCCAATCCCGCCGGTCAAGAAGGACCCGGAGATCGAGCAGGCGCGCGACCCTGGCCCGGACCGGATCCGGCTCGCCGAACTGCTGGCCCGAGGGGCAAAGTCCCTGAACGAACGCCGATACGCGGACCTGGGCAAGATCGCCGACGAGGCCCTGACCATCGACCCGGAATCGCCGGGCGGGCTGGCCCTCCGCGCCGTGGCGAAGATCAATCGTGGCAATAAGGTCGGAGCCCGCGTCGATGTCGAGGCCGCTCTCAAGCTCAACCCGGAGACTTTCGTCGCCCTGATCACCCGCACTTCGCTGCAAGGGGAGGCTGGGAAGTCGGACGAGGCGATCGCCGACGCCACCGTCGCCGCCCGCCTGAACCCGCGGCACCCGGCGCCGCTGGCCAATCGCACCCAGGCGTATTTGGACAAAAAAGAGTACCGGCAGGCCATCGCCGACGCCAATCGGGCGATCGAGCTTGGCACCCGGCGGCCGGATGTGTTCGGCAACCGGGCCGAGGCCCGCCTCCACCTCGGGCAGTACGCCGAGGCCCTCGCCGATCTTGACGTCGTCGCCGGGATGCTCCCGAACGACCCGAAGATCTTCGCTTGGCGGTCGGTAGTCCAAGCCCGGCTCGGGCACCCGGAGCAGGCGGCCGCCGACTGGGCCACGGCCAAGAAGCTCGATCCAAAGCTGACCGACGACGACCGGTCGTCTCTCCCCGATCCGCCGAAGAAGCCCGAGGGTAAGAAGCTGACGGCTGACAAAAAAGAGGAATTCGACCGCGCGCTCGAACAGGCCCAACGCGCTTGGCGAGAGGCGCAAGTCCCGGACGGCTTGAAAGCTATCGAACACGCTTGCCTACTGGACCCAACCAGCGCAGGGGCTCGATTGTTGCGAGCACGCGTGTATCTGCAAATGAACCGACTCGAGAATGCGCGTAAGGAAGCGTCCGAGGTGCTTCGTCTCGATCCAGAATCCGGCGAGGCTTATGTGGCGCGCGGCATCGCCCGGCTTGGGCTCAACGACCTTGCGGGCAGCATCGCCGATCTGACGATCGCGATTCGCCTTTTGCCTTCGACCCACATCGCCCACGCCGTCGCCTTGAGCAATCGTGCGTTTGCCTACATCCAACGTGGGCAGCCCCACCAGGGCTTGGTCGATGCCAACGATGCAATTCGATTGAAGCCGGACGAAGCCGATGCCCGGGCTAACCGCGGCTGGGCTTTGCTCTGGTTGGGCGAACCGAAGAAGGGCCTGGAAGATTATCGAGCCGCTGCCAATTGCCAACCCGCGAATCCTCGATGGCGGATGATATGCGCGGCCGTCGCCGCGCGGCTGGGCGACCTCGACGAATATCGAAAGCAGCGCGAGTTGGCGGCCAAGATCAAGCCGGAACTGAAGGATGCCCCCGATGTCGACTTGCCGTCCGCATTGCCGCCGATCAAGAAGGACCCGGAGCCGGAACCCGGCCCGAACGCTGGGCTCGATCGGAGCCGCCTGGCCCGGCTGCTCAATCGCGGCCATGCCCTCATCAAGCAAGGGCGAATGATCGAATTGGACGATCCTGCCACCGAGGCGCTGCGGATCGACCCCGAGTCTCCCGGCGCCCTCGCGCTGCGAGCCACGTATCGCTCCGATCGAGGCGACCTCAAGGGCGCTCGGGACGATGCGGACGCGGCGCTGAAGCAGAACCCCGAGACTGGCCAGGCTCTCATCGTACGGGGGTATTTGAGCCTGGATGCCGGGAAATTCGATGATGCGATCGCCGATTTCACAGTCGCGGCGCGACTTCGCCCGGACAATGCGGTCCCATGGTCGAACCGGGCATTGGCCTATCTGGCGAAGCGCGAATACGGACAGGCCGTCAAGGACGCGACGCGCGCCCTCGAACTTTCCGGCCGGAAGCTGTCCGACTTGCAGACTCGAGGGGCCGCCCTTGCCTACCTGGGCGATTACTCCAAAGCCCTGGCCGATTATGATGCGGCCGCCGAACTGGATCCAGGCAACCCGAGAACCTATATCCAACGATCCGCCGTCTATGCCCGGGTGGGAAACAAGGAAAAGGCGGCAGCAGATTGGGATAAGGCACGACAGTTGTCGGGAAAGCACCTTCGCGTCAGCGACCGGCCCATGATCCCGCCACCGGCCAGGCCGCAAGAGGGCAAGAAACTCAGCGTTGTCGACGCCAAGGCCCTGACCATCGCCCTGACGGACGCCGAAAAGGCCCTTCGTCAGAAGCAAAATGCCGATTGCGAACGATTGCTCAATCGGGCCGCACAGCTCGATCCGACCAGTGCCGCGGTCCGGTCGTTGTTTGCCAGGCTGTACGGCGCCACGCGCCGATTCAAGGAAGCCATTACTGCCGCGACCGAGGCGATCCGACTCGATCCAAACAACGCGTGGGCCTACACGGCTCGGGGCAGCGCCCGCAATGCACTCAAGGACCACGCGGGCGCGATCGCCGACCACACAATCGCCCTCAGCCTTGATCCAACTCACCATGCGGCCTGGAATAACCGGGGGCAGGCATATTATGGCCGGCGCCAATATCACCAGGCACTGGCCGACACCATTGAAGCGTTCCGACTGAAGCCCGATGACGGTCTTACACTTCAGAATCGCGGCGCCTGTTATCTGTACCTGGGCGAGTACGAAAAAGCGCTCGCCGACTACCTGAAAGTGGCAGACACCCAACCCACGAATGTCCAGGTTCGCCGAATTTGTGCGTCGTTGTACGCCAAGCTCGGGCAATTCGACGAAGCGGAAAAACAAAGGCAGCTGGCCATCAAGGTCAATCCCGAACAGAAGAACGTGATCGACATCGAATTGCCGATTCCTCTGCCGCCGGTTAAGAGCGACCCGGAACCGGAGGCAGAACTCCCGGCCGCTGCTCCAGATCATGTCAAGCTCGCGGAACTTTTGGCCCAAGGTCGCAACTTGCTCAAACAGGGGAACTTCGGCGAGCTGTCGCGGGTCGCGGATGCAGCGCTGGCGATCGACCCGGAATCGCCGACCGCACTGGCTCTGCGCGCCACGACTCGCGCCGACAACGAACATGCGGCCGCGCTGGCGGATGCCGACGCAGCCCTCAAGCTGAATCCGGAACAATTCCAGGCGCTCGTCATTCGCAGCTATGTGAGCGCCGAAGTAAAGAACTACGATGCGAGCATCGTCGACGCCAATATCACGATCCGGCTCCAGCCGAATAATCCGGGTCCCTATGTGAACCAGGCCCGCGCCTATGTCCAGAAATCGGAGTATCGGCAAGCGATCGCCGACGCCACGCAGGCAATCGATAAGGGGTACCGGCCACCCGATGCGCTCCTGACTCGCGGCTGGGCGCACGCCTGTCTGGGCGAATACCAAAGAGCGCTCGCCGACTTCGACGCCGCCGAAAAATCCGCCCCAACCAGCCCGGTCATCTACGCACAACGTTCGATGGTCTACGCCAAGATGGGAGATTTGCATCGGGCCGGCGTCGAGCGGGCGAAGGTATTGGCGATCCAGAAGGATTTTGAAATCGACGCCGGGCCAAAGCTTCCTGATCCCCCTAAGCCGCCGGGGCGAAAAAAGCTCACGCCGGCCGCAGCCGATGCTCTCGCCACGGCGATCAAGGAAGCACACCTGGCCATCGTCCAAACGCGCGCCGCCGACGCGCGCAAAGCGGTCGAGGAGGCCTTGCGAATTGATCCAACGTCGGCCGCCGCACATTCCGCCAAGGGCCGAATTCTCGCCCATGCAAATCAATTCGAACAAGCCAACGTCGAGGCAACAGAAGCGATCCGGCTCGACCCCGACGACGCATGGGCCTATGCCGTTCGTGGCGGATTCAAGTCGTTCAAGAAGGATGATGCGGGAGCGATCGCCGACCATACGATTTCACTCCGCCTCGATCCCAACAACTCGAGAGTCTATCAATTGCGCGGAAACGCCTATTACCGGCTCGGTCGCTATCATCAGGCAATCGCCGATTGCAGCGAGGCCCTGCGCATCGAATCGCAATTGGGCGACGCCTATGCCAGTCGCGGCGCGTGTTATTTGAGGTTCGGCGAGTACGAGAAGGCACTCTCCGATTACCTGAACGCGGCCCAGACCATGCCCAAGGATGCCCATTGGCGGCGAGTTTGCGCCGCGATCTACAAGAAATTGGGACGCGAGAAGGAAGAGCGCGAGCAGTTCGCACTGGCAATTCAGATCGACCCGAAAGTGAAAGATGCCGCCGAGTTGATCCTGCCGCCAACGCTGCTACCCATCAAGAAGGACCCGGAGTGAGCGAATCGCCGCTGCAGGTGCTCTTCGAAGATCATCACCTGCTCGCCGTCGATAAGCCGGCGCCGCTGATGACACAGGCGCCGGCCAATGTCCCGTCTTTGGAAGCAATGGTCAAAGCCTACATCAAGGAAAAATACGCCAAGCCAGCGGGCGTGTATCTCGGCATTCCGCATCGTCTCGATCGGCCGGTCTCGGGCGTAGTGCTCTTTGCTCGAAATACGAAAGCGGCCCAACGCGTCGCCGAGCAGTTCCAAAAGCATGCGGTGACCAAGGTCTATTGGGCGCTAGTCGAAGGAGTCATTGGCGAGGACGTCGGCGAATGGCGCGACCATCTTCGCAAAGTTGTCGATCAAGCGCGCACCGAAATTGTGCCTATCGACGCCGAGGGAGCCAAGGAAGCGATCACGCAATTTCGGGTGCTGCGCCGAGACGCGGATTCGACGTTGCTCGAGTTGACGCCGAAGACTGGCCGCATGCACCAGCTTCGCATTCAGGCCGCATCGAGGGGTCATCCCGTGCTGGGCGATGCACTCTACGGCAGCACGCGGCCATTCGGACCGCCTGCGGAATTGCCACGCGATCGCATCATCGCTCTGCACGCCCGTCGTCTGGTATTGGAGCACCCGTTTCGCAAGACAGCGATCCAGTTGGAAGCAGCGTTGCCGGATAATTGGGAGCATAGTGAACGCGGTTGAGCGATCGGCTTCGACACTGTAAAATAGCCGGACATTGAGGATCGAGAAATGGCAACCGCAGCGACCGAACCGACAACCGTTACCGCCGCTGAACTTCAAGCCTCGACGGCGGAACTGCTCGCGCAAGTGAAGGAAACTGGACGGTCCCTGGCGGTGGCCGGCGGCTGGGTTGTGCTTACGGCCTCAGAATACGAACGGCTTCTGGATCAAGATCGCCGCCTTGGAACCTTGCACCTGGTGCAGAAGGGCCTACGCCAAGTCGACGAGGGACAAGGGCGGAGCCTTGACGACGTTAATGAGCGACTGCGCCAGAGGCACTTCGGGGACAAGACGTGAGTCTTCGAGTTATAGTCTCACATCAGGCCGAAGAGCAGATCGATGCCGCCCTTTCGTGGATCGCCGAAAACTGGGGCGACTTGGCGGTACGCTGGTACGAGCAACTCATGGAGGCACTCGCCGGTCTTGGCGAGCATCCGCAAAAGTACCCGATTGCAGCTGAGGAGGAACTCCAATACCACGAGGTACGCGAGATGTTGTTCGGCCGACGGAAGAATGTCTACCGGGTTCTCTATCGCGTCGAGTCCGATACCGTGCGGATCCTGGCGATTATCCACGGTCGTCGGAAGCCAATCGATCCATCGGACCTCCCGATTTAGCCCGCCGCCGGTCCCACCAGTCCGCTGCCGCCGCGCACCAGAACGCCCAGGCGAGACCCAGGGCGTGTCCGGCCACCACATCGCTGAAGTAATGCACGCCGAGCATGATCCGGCTCAGTCCCACCAGCGGGATAATCGACCAGACGACGCCGGCGCAAAGCCAGCGCCGGCGCGATGGATGCCAGATCCGCCAAATCAGAATGCCAAGGAGGCCATAAACAACCGCCGAACCAAAGGCGTGGCCGCTGGGAAAACTGTACCCGCTGATGGTGGCGAACGGCGGACGCGGACGCTCGAACTGGGCTTTGGCATAGGGCAGGATAAGCCAACAGGCCGATAACCCCGTCGCCCAGGCGAGCGCGCGAAAGCGCTCGCGCCGCAGTACGAGCGTGGAGAGCGAAATCGCGCCGACGACGCTGAGCGCCAGGTCGAGCCGAAATCCGTGACGGTGCGGAAAAACGCGTGCACAGTGGGGCGTTCGATCGTGTAGACATAACAGCCGTCGAATATCCAACGATCGAAGCGAACGATCGCCGAGCCTGTTTCGACAAAGACGGCCACGACCGCGAACAGAATCGTACCAATCAGGGCGAGCAACAGGTAACGGCGAGGATGGGGTATCACGCGGCCCTTGAAATGATTTCTCACACCTTCGCACACTTACTTACAGAACTCGATTCCGCTTGCAATCGACACGATAATCTTTAGACTCAATTGGCACCTCATCTATATTCCTTTTGCAAATCGCCTGGGGAGTAGGTTCATGTTTCGTCGGCGTCGAGCGTTCACGCTCATCGAATTATTGGTGGTGATTGCAATCATCTCGATCCTCATTGGACTCCTGCTACCCGCTGTGCAAAAGATCCGCGAGGCGGCCAACCGGATCAAGTGTACGAATAATCTGAAGCAGATCGGCCTGGCATGCCACAATGTCCACGACGCCAATGGGGGCAACATGCCGCCCATGTCCGCCCCGTGTGCCGATCCCTCGATTCCTGGCTGCTTCACGCCAACCAATACCCCCTACGGCCGCCATATTTACACGCTGTTTGCATTCATGCTCCCGTATGTCGAACAAGACAATGTGTTCAAATCAATGACCCTCACCGGTTATGCCGGCGGGCAGTATGGTCACGTCATCCCGACCTACATCTGTCCCACTGATCCCTCGATTCGTCTGGGGATGAATCTCACCGCGAATGGCGGCGCCAAGAACTGGGCCGCGAGTTGCTATGGCGCCAACAACTATGTGTTTGGCGATCCAGAGAGCAGCAAGGGCGCCTACACGCAAGGGCACGCAAACCTGGGGCCGGCCACCATTCCGGACGGCCTTTCGAACACGATCTTCTTCGCGGAGATGTACGGCACATGTGGGCCCGGCGGCGGCAACGTCGACAGCAGCTCCGTCTGGGGAAGTCTATGGGCGGATGCAAACAGCGTCTGGCGAGCCGGTTTCAACCTGGGCCCGAGCAAAGGCGGCGTTGCCGGTTATCCGGCTTCACCCATGTTCCAGGTGCAACCGAAATATGCCGTGACGTGCCTTCCGGACCGCCCGCAGTCAGGCCATCCCGGCGGCATCAACGTCTGCATGGGCGACGGCAGCGTTCGGTTTGTGCGACAGAGCATGAGTCAATTGACCTGGAACTACGCGAACAATCCGAAGGATGGCCAAACCCTGGGAGACGACTGGTAATATGCGCTGTTGCAATTGCATCGCACTGGCGGCCATGATTGCAGTTGGCTGCGAGGGTGGCAAACCCAAGGGCGAACTGCCGCCCCTACAGCTGGCCAAAGGAACAGTCGTTCGCGGCGGGCAACCGGTGCATGGCGGTTCGATCCGGTTCCAACCGGAGCCCAATATGCCGGACATCGTTGTCACGTCCGACGTCAGCCCCCAGGGCACGTTTGAACTGCAAACGATCCATGCCACGACGCAGAAGAAGGGGACCGGCGCTCCCGTGGGCACGTACCACGTCATGTACTACCCCCCGCAAGCCGATCAGGTGGCCGGGGGTCTTCCGGCGCTGATCGAAGTCCGGCAGACGCAGACAATCAAGGAAGGACCGAACGAGTTGACGGTGGAACTGACTGGCAAATGAGAAGTTCTAATCGGTCGGAGTATATCCATGCGTACCTACTCAAGGTCAACGGCTGTCGCGATATGCATGCCGGCAACAATCGTGTTGCTGTTTCCGGCAGTCGCGCGATCGGACGAGAAGGCGAGATTCGACGTCCAAATTATCCGCTTGCTAGTACCGATTCCCCAAATCGAAAGGCGTTTGGGGACAGATGATGTCAAGCCGTTGGCGGAATACACTAAGTCGGTCGAAAAATCCGCCCTGGAATTCTGGTCGGGTCGGGACAAGCCTCCGGCTGACGGACTCCTCATAACGATCGGAATCAAACCAGGAAAGAAGGCCCGAGTCTGGTGTGAAGCCGTGGGTGGAGAGATTCCCGACAAGGTACTGAGTGAGTTGGAAGCAAAACTATCGAAAATCAAGACGGTCGACACGAAAGAGAACTTTGCGTATTCGTTGGAATGCCGGCTCGGAGAAAAGGAAGCCAAAGGCTTTCCAATTATCCCGAAGAAATGGAGCGACGCATCGAAGAGCGCAAAGAAACCGCCCGTCGTGCCGGATGAAATGTTTCCGCTAATTTGGAAGGATTAACGCAAGGTCCGCCGCGTACAAGGACTGCGATTCGCGGTTAAGATGATAGTAGATGATCTACCTCGACCACGCCGCGACCACGCCTATGCTCCCGGAAGTCTGGGAAGCGATGCGGCCGTACGCCAGTGAGCATTTCGGCAACCCGGCCAGCGCACACGCCGCCGGCCGCAAAGCGCGACAAGCACTCGATGACTCCCGCGAACGGATCGCTCATCTGCTGGGCGCATCACCCGACGAAGTCATTTTTACCAGCGGCGCGACTGAAGCGAACAACCTCGCGATCTTCGGTCTCGCGGGCTCCCCACCGGGACACATCCTCGCCAGTCCCACCGAGCATCCGTGCGTCAGCGAGCCGTTGAAACAACTCGGGGCACGCGGATTCGAGGTGGAATATCTACCGGTCGATTCGCACGGACTCATCTCTGTTGACAAGTTCCACGAACGCGTTCGACCCGATACGCGGCTGTCGATAATCATGATGGTCAATCACGAGACCGGGTCGATCCAGCCGATTCCAGAGCTATCCGTGGTTATTGATCGGCCGTTCGCCTTTCATTGCGATGCCGTGCAAGCGGTCGGGAAGATTCCGCTATCGTTCCACGATCTCGGTATCACGTGCCTGAGCGTAAGCGCCCACAAGTTCGCGGGCCCGAAAGGCATTGGCGCACTCGTCTTGAAAAAGGGGACGCGACTCGATTCCCTCTTCTTCGGCGGGCATCAACAGCAGGGTCGTCGGCCGGGCACGGAGAGCCCGATGCTAGCCGTCGGCATGGCTAAGGCCCTGGAAATCGCTACAGCCCAAATGGGCGCGAACCTGGTGGCGCAGGCGCCGCAAAATGCAAACGTGGATCGGTCACCTTCGTGAAGCCTGCTCGCCGATCGTGATCAATTCGCCTGAGTCAGGCTCGCCCTACATCCTCAACGTTTCATTCCCCAGCTGCCGGGCAGACGTGCTGCTCATGAAGCTCGACCTGGCGGGCATCGCCTGCTCCACCGGCTCCGCCTGTTCGAGTGGGTCGCTATTGCCATCGCCGGTCCTGCAAGCGATGGGGGTTCCGGATGATGTGTTGCGCTCGGCGATGCGCTTCAGTTTCGGACCGACGACAGCGGACCAGGAGTTGATTGAGGCGGCTCGCCGCATAGCCGCGTGTGTATTGCAATTGAGAGCAAGCGGGAATGCGTGAGCTATTCTGTTGGACGTGCGCGCCCAAATAGAGCGGAGCCTGAAACGCAAGCGAAGGCAAACACGACAATGTTGTAGTCGGGATTGAAAGAACTCCGTGCTCCGACCGAGAGTGTACACTACCCCCATGCACACGCTCGAGCAATTCGTTCAGCTGCCCGAGAATCGGTCTGCGTACCAGGCCGTTGTTCGGTTTGCAGGAGCGGGCGAAGTTCCGTTGCTCTTGCTGCATGGGTCGCCTGGGTCGGGGAAGTCGCATCTGGTTCGGGCCCTCATCGAACAGGTCACCCAAGCCGACGCGACAAAGACCGCCTTGGTGCTGGCGGCTGCGGAGGTGGGCCGAGCGCTGATGCAGCCGCCGCTGGAAAGGCGGGCGGTCAGTCGCGACGCGATTCACTGCGACCTACTCGTCGTCGAAGACATACAGCATTTGCAACCGGGTGCCGGTGATGACATCGCTCACATTCTCGATCGCCGCCTGGCCCGGCGTCGGGCAACGGTAATCACGGCGAGTCGGGGACCGGCCGAGCTGGAATTATCGCCACGGCTAGCCAGCCGATTGGTCGGCGGCCTGATCGTCGGCATTCAGCCTCTCGGCGAAGCAAGCCGGCTTGAACTCGCGGCGGCTCTTTGCCGCGAACGTCGATTGAGTGTGACCGATGATGTGATTGCCTGGCTCGGTCGCGACCCCGGCGGCGCCCGGCCCATCCTGGGGGGGATCGCCCAGCTCGAAGCGCTCGCAAGACTGCACCCGCCGCCGTTGACCATCGCGGTCGTTCAGGCGGAGGTCCCGGCCGCTTCCATCGACCACACACCCTTCGATCGGTTGCTCGCGCCGTGGCCTCTCGGTATGGAGTCGACGCCCGATCTATTCGCGGTCCGTCGCGACAGCAGCGCTTTGTCTGGCCACGCCAGGTGGCCATGTATGTTGCCCGCCAGGCCGGTTACTCTTTTCCGCAGATCGGCGATTATTTCGGCGGTCGCGACCACACAACGGTCATGCACAGCTGCCAAAAAGTGGCGAGGACCATCGAAGAGGATCTCGGCCTGGCCCAAGAGATTCGCGATCTGCGTGCAACCATTCAATAACGCCAACCCTTTGAAGTTAAAAACGGGCGGCTTCCGCGCCGAACAATCGGCAGCATGACTTTGCAATACAAACCTATATACTTTGCGTTATAAAGTCCACGCCTCGGACGCAGGCCTGAAGTCTGTGGAAAACTTGTCAATAACAGGTCGCGAGTCCGTCCTTTTGCGTCGGTCTTCTGGGTCCCCTCGGTCCGCACTTCGGTTGTCGTCACGCAATCATCGCGCATCAACAAGGTAATGACCGGTTATCGACAGGTTTTCCCCAGGTGGGGATTCTCCGTCAGCTTCGAGAGTGGATGCGAATTGATGCGATGAATCCGGGAAAACGTCAAAAAAGAGAGGTGCTTAACTACTGCGGCTTTAGAGAATGAAAGGAGGTATTTATCTTTGAGCCCATCCAGTCAAACACCCAGAGTGGGAACCTTCCATGATCGTCACCTGTTCGCGAGATGGACTCCTCAATGCGTGCCAGATTGCCGGCGTGGCCATTCCGGCGCGAACGACCATGCCGATCTACCAAAACATCAAGGCAATTGCCAACAAGGACCAATTGACCGTGATGGCCACCGATCTCGAGGTCGGCATTCGCTACGAAGTCCGTGGCATTGCGGTGGAGGAACCGGGCGAAGCCATTCTTCCGGTTGGTCGAGTCATTTCGATTTTGCGTGAGTGCATGGATAGCGAAGTGCGGCTTGATGCCGATGACCGCCGCACCCGCGTCAACACGTCGGTGAGCGAATACGAGATGCCGGGCGAAGACCCGACGACTTTCGCGGACATCGCCGATTTCGTGCCGGGCGAACGCTATACGGAGCTGGCCGCGGGCGACTTGCAACGCATGATTCGCCGCACGATCTTTGCCGCGGCCAAGGACGAGGGCAAATACGCGATGCGCGGCGTGCTCTGGGACTTTGACGATAAGAAAGCGAAGCTCGTGGCTACCGACGGCAAACGCCTGGCGGTTGCGTCGGGGCCGTGCGTCTCGCAAGGCGAAGCGGAAAAGAAGGGACACTCGCATTTGGTGCCCCCCAAGGCGATGACCTTGCTCGAACGAATCCTGGCCGAAGGCGACGCCAGTCAACCCGTCCAAGTCAGCCTCCGGGCCAACGATGCCTTGTTCAAGACCGAGCGAGCGGTGATCTACAGCCGACTCGTCGAAGGGCGTTTCCCGCCGTACCGCGACGTCATTCCCAAGAAGGCCAATGCTCGCATTCCGCTGATTGTCAACGATTTTCTGTCGGCCGTTCGCCAGGCGGCGATCATGACCGACGACGAGAGCAAGCGAATCGCCTTCCATTTCGCCCCGGAAAGCTGAAACTGGAAGCACAAGGCGCGACGACGGGCCGTTCGAAGGTCGAAATGAAATTGGACGATTACAGTGGGCCGGAAATCGACATCAGCTTCGATCCGGCGTACTTGACCGAAATGTTGCGGGTCATCGATGGCGGTGAGACGGTTCAATTGGATTTGGTCGATGGCCAGAAGTCCGCCGTGTTCCGCAGTGGGGAGGATTATCTGTACCTGGTCGTGCCGCTGGTTTGAAATGGAGACGGAGCGACGCAATGGTAATCGTTTCGCGCGAACATCCCGACATTGAGAATGGGATCCACTACCCGAGTTCCGACGGCAAGCCCATGGCGGAAACCGATTTTCACGTCGAAGCCATTCATTTGTTGCTCGACGCCTTGAACGATTTCTTCGCGGATCGGAACGACGTGTATGTGAGCGGCAACACGTTTTGGTACTGGCGCGAGGGCGCCCGCACCAGCGGAGATCTCCGGACGTTATGGTGGTTCTCGGCGTCGAAAAGAAGAGACGGCGATCGTTTCGCAGCTGGAATGAAGGGGGCGCTGTGCCGGCGGTTTGTTTTGCAATCGCTTCTGCTCGCACGTGGAGAAGAGATCTGGGATCGGTCTATCGCGACTACGAAGCGAATGGAGTCCGCGAATACTTTGTATTCGATCCGACGCGTGATTATTTGGATGCGCCATTGCTCGGGTTTCGCCGTCGTGGCAAGAAGTTTTACCCAGTGAAAGCCGAGCGCAATGGCACAATGATATCGCGGGAACTTGGCCTAAAGCTTGTTCCTTAAGCGTGAGCGAAGGCGAACGGTTGCCTGAGCTTTCGCTTCAGGCTCCGCCGCGATGCATCCCGAAACACCTTTCTCATTCCCGGGGGTCAATCGATGCCGACTCGCCGACAGTTTTTGTCTTCCGCAATTGCCGCATCCGCCGCGTCGCGGCTCGTGGCTGCCCCCGAGCGTGTGCCCGCGATCGACACCCACTTGCATTGCTTCGCCGGCAAGGACGATAAGCGATTTCCCTACCACAAAGACGCACCGTACACGCCCGATGAGCCGGCGACGCCGGAGCACTTGCTCGAGCGTATGCAAGGCGCCGGCGTCGATTACGCAATCGTCGTGCATCCGGAGCCTTACCAGGACGATCATCGGTATCTGGAGCATTGCCTGGCAGTCGGCAGGGACAAATTGAAGGGGACGTGCCTGTTCTTCGCCGACCGACCGGACACGGACCGTCGCATGCGCGAGCTGGCGAAGAAGCTGCCGTTGATTGCGGTCCGCGTCCATGCCTATCGCCCAGATCGACTGCCGCCATTCGGCAAGCCGGAGTTGCGCAATCTCTGGAAACTCGCCGGCGACCTGGGGCTCGCGGTTCAACTCCATTTCGAGCCGCGTTACGCGCCCGGCTTCGAGCCATACATTAAGGAATTCAAATCCGTCCGCGTGTTGATCGATCACCTCGGCCGACCGTTCCAGGGAACGCCGAAGGAACATGCCGTCGTGATCGGCTGGGGCAAATACGAGCACACGGTCATGAAACTCTCAGCGGTGCCGTCCCGCCGGAACTACCCCCACCGCGATCCCGGTTCGGTCATCAAGCAATTGACAAAAGCATTCGGCCCCGACCGGTTGATGTACGGCGGCGGTTTCGGCGCCAACGCGACCGGCAAGAGCTATCGTGCGGAACGCGAACGCGTGGCCGGCTTCCTGACCCACTTGTCCGCCGAAGATCGGGCCAAAGTCTTAGGCGGCACCGCAGCCAAAGTGTTCCGGTTCGGAGCTGGATGATCGAAGCAGTCGGCCGGTGAGTCGGAGCTGCAAAGCCGCCCTTTCGCTCCAAGTTTTTGCACGAATCGGCGCCATAGTCGCCTTTCGCTCCGCGAAAGGAACGGCGGCTCCCGGAAATGCGCATAACCGTCTCGCCAGCGGCGAGGCCATCCTTTCGCGGAGCGAAAGGCGACTTTTGCCCTCGTTCCCACGCGCTGCGTTTGTCCTCGTTCCCACGCGCTGCGTGGGAACGCGCCTTCCCCGCTCTGCGGGCAGAGATTTCGGCACAACTGCAACTTAACCGGATGTGCTGAGGGCTCGCGCCGCGGAGCGGCGAAGGCGGCGTTCCCACGCAGACCGTGGGAACGAGGGAATTCAGTTACCGGGCATCGGTTGCACGCTTCGCTTCGGGCATGAATTCGTTGCAACCCCCATGCAATGATTGCACGAGTTGAGACAGAGAGTGCAAACCAGGAGTCTCTTTCACATCTCCCTTCCGCATGGGTCATTATCTCAGAGGTTTTTTGCGATTAAGTGCTGTGCTGCCTCCAGGCGCGGCAATAATAGATCGGCCCATTTGCTCGCAACGAACTCACTCAACTTGATGCCGACCAGGGGTATTAATGAAATCGCGTTATCGATCCAAAGCCCGCTCCGGCCACCTTAGGCTTCAAACCCTCGAACCGCGCGATGTACCGAGCGGCAACGTCGATGCCGCGATCGTCGGCGGAGTCCTCACTCTGACGGGCGACAATCGCGACAACGTCGTGTCCATCGAGATCACGGCTACGAACGTGATCGTCACGCCGGACGCAACGACGTCCGTGAATGGCGGGGTGCCCGGGGCTCCTGCGCCGATCCCAACCGTCCCGACCAGCCTGAAGGCCACGTTCGGCGACGGCGCCGACCAGCTTTCGATCAAGAATAATGCCGATTTTGTGCTCCTCAAGGGGGCCGCCGTCGATCTCGGCGCCGGCATCGACCTCCTCGACCTTACGACCACCGCCAAGATTCAACTGGGAAGCCTGTCGGTGACCGCCGCGGACGGAACGGACACGGTCCACGTTGTGGCCGGGGCCGGCACGGGCAGCACCGTGACGGGGAAAACATCCTTCAACTTTGGCAACGGCAGCAGCACGACGACGCTTGCCGAAATCGACTTTGCCGGTCAGAAATTGTCGCTCAAGAGCGCGGGGTAGGGGCTGCATCATTGTCCGCCACGGATATCCAAGCATCGAAGGGCGTCACGATTTCGGCCGCGGGTGGTTACAGTGCAACCTTCACCGGCAGCTCGATCGGTCCCTTCTCCGGCAGGGGACTCAGTGGGCTCACCAGCTTTACGAGCACTGCGGTTAATGGCAATGTGACGGTCAAGACGGTTTACGGAGCGAGCCTCACGGGGAACGGCGCCACCGTCAACGGCAACGTCAGCCTGACGGCGACGAATCACAGCGACGGAAATGTTTCGTCGGCGTGGGTGGACGCCAACACGGTCACCGGTCAGATTCGCCAAACCGGCACATTTGCATCCACTTTGAACATTGGGGTTGGGGCAAACAGCCTTACCGCAAAAGCCATCACCTTGACTGGCCAGGCCGTATCATTCGTGGCAACTGGAGTGTCGGTGACGGTCAATGGAAATCTCACGGTCAACGGCTCCGAGCATCTCAATACCACGATCAAAACGACCAGCCTGAGCGAGGTGAAAGGCAATATCTCCTCGTCCAACATAAACGGTCTGGACGCCCTGTTCACCACGAACTCGTTCTTCAAGGCGGACAAGAACATCAGCTTAAAATTCAAGAGTGTCGCTTCTTCCGCGCTCATCGGCGACGGGACCGCGCCGGTTGCCATCCTTGGCAACCTGAACATTACAAACGGTGCGGGCAGCGACCAGATCACGTTGAGCAATGTGGTCGTCTCGGGCGCTACCCAGATCAAAACTGGGGATGGGTTCGACATCCTCAATATCGACAAGGCGTCGGTGTTCACGGGCGCCTTCACGGCCGACCTGGGAGCCGGAGACGACACGATCAACATCGCCCAAACCGCGGGAGCAGCGACGCCGGTAACATTCACCGGCAAGGCGACGATTCGGGCGGGAATTGGGAATGACAAGTTAACCTTGGGCAAAGCCGGCGGAGATGCTGGCCAGGCAGTCGTATTCGCCCCGGGCAGCGAAGTAGACGGCGGCACCGGTTTCAACTTGTTCGACGATTCCCTGGCCAATTTCAGCGGCATCGCGCTTGGAACGGGGATCTTCAATTGGTCCCCGTGACGTAGCCGGTCGGTCCTCCCAAGCCTACCGCGACTTCTGTTCCTGGTTCCCACGCTAAGCGCTGACTACTCCTCGTTCCCACGCTCCGCGTGGGAACGCGTATTCCCCGCTCTGCGGTCAGAGACTTCGACACCGTAGCAACGTCAACCGATGCCCGGAGCGCTCGCGGCGAAAGCGGCATTCCCACGCAGAGCGTGGGAACGAGGGAAACGAGCGAAATCTCCTATGCCAAGGCGGGCGCATTGTACGTACATTCAGCAGTGGGCCCGCGCAAATTGAGATAATGCTATGTTGCGCACAATTGCCGTATTCTTTGGGTTTGTCGTCCTCGTCATGACAGGCTGTTCCGAGCGTGAGCCTAAGGCAAGTGACGCGCTGACTGCTTACGAACCCGCGGTAGGGGATAACTGGGTGACTGGTCATATTGACGCCGATCTTCCTCCATACGATTCTGCTTCGACAATAACCAAAATAGAGCGTACAGGTGGTGCGCTTTTTGTAACGATCGAGACGGCTACTCCAGGAGACCGGATACGACGCGTAATAAAGAAGTCCGAGGCGGGAATGTTTCTTGTGGACAGCGGGACGACTCACTATGACCCCCCAATTTGCCTGATGCCGATGCCCCTCAAAGTGGGAGATAGTTGGGAGTGGGAAAAGCCTGACGTCGAGAAGTGGAAGTTCAAAGCTATCAATGAGGAGGAAGTCGAGGTGCCTGCTGGCAAGATCAAAGCGATCCGCATTGAAGGCGAAGGTATTCTTCAAAGGAGGAAAGCCAAATTGCCCTCCAGGACGATGAAATGCACTGAGTGGATTTTGCCGGGCCTACCGACCATGCGATGCAGGATTTCGGGGCTATTGATCATCAAGAGTGTGATTCGGATCGGTGACGGGTCCGAAATCACCGACGGGGAAGCAACCGAAGTTCTTAAGTCATTCACGCCAGGCAAGAAGTAACTACTTGGCAGGCATCTGCGATCGTAAAGGCGACCGTTATCCTCGTTCCCACGCTCTGCGTGGGAACGCGTCTTTCCCGCTCCGCGGTCAGAGACTTCGACACCGTAGCAACGTCAACCGATGCCCGGAGCGCTCGCACCGCGGAGCGGTGGAAGACGCGTTCCCACGCAGAGCGTGGGAACGAGGGAAAATAGCAGAAACGGTTGCTTGCTTCGCCATCTTTTTCCTGCATGATCGCCGACGTTTTGCAAGGCTCGCAGTCGCTGTGGTGCTAAATCGGCCACTTTGTGCCACTAATCATAGTACCCCCGGCGATGAGCAGCTATTCCTTCGACAACCCCTGACGGCGCCGTCAATGCGATACCTGCCCTTTCAAACGCAATTCCGACATCTGTCTCCGTCGCGGCGAATCCGAGAGCTTTCATCGCTTTGACAACACCGCTCAAATCCCGTGTCAAGAAACTAATCCCGCGGAAGTCCACCGCGGCAGGTTCAAATGCTTCAACGAACTCCAACCGCCCTTGCTCGTCGTAATAGAGATGTAAACCGAGATCATCAAATGCGTCCGTCGCCATCGCGCCTGTCACTTTCTCGAATGATGAGAAAGTGGAGGCGAGTTTCGCTCGTGCGACGTCACGAGAGTCACCGAACGACAATTTGCCGATTGATTTGAACGGGATAATCTCCATGCTGTCACCACTATTTGTCGTCATTCCCCGCACACCGCCTGCCGAGCGTGGGAACGAGGGAAATCAAGCCCGGAGCGAACTATCTGCGTAGGATTTAACGCTGCCGGCCGTGCACGGCTATTAATCTTCCTCTTCGCCATCGAGTTTGCGGACATCATTTAAGAAGCCAACGAACCATTCGTCAAACGAGCCGGCGAGCACTTTGAGTTGCTGTTGATCACCGCCGTCGTGAGCCCATTGCACTATTGCGAACTCCCCTTGGCTGGTGGGACTGGATGTGTCGATGCTGTCATAGTTCCCCAAGCCATCATGACTTAGCGGTATCAGCGAATCGGGAAACTTTGCATTGGCCGGTCTGTTGCGCAGCCGGTTCGTGATCCTAACCAAGTCCAGATGGCCCGGCCCGCCTAAGCCAATGATCTCTTCAGAAGAGACGCCCAATGTACCGATCGCGCGAAGAAACTCCACGTATTGCGGCGGAAACGACAAGTGAATCGCAGCAGAAGCCGCGGCGATCCGCTCGTCGCCGACACCGCCACTAATGTCAGGCTCCGCAAAGGGCGATAGGTGCTGACACAATTGGTCGGCGCTCATGATCGGCTATCCCTCTTCCGAGAACTCTTCCCGCTTGAAATGCTGAATTTAGTGGGAAAAAACCGGCCCTTTCGTGAACGAGATTGTTCATCGACGAGGGCTGACGCGAGCCACTACCGGTTTTCCCCTCGTTCCCACGCTCCGCGTGGGAACGCGTATTCCCCGCTCTGCGGTCAGAGACGTCGACACGGCAGCAACGTCAACCGATGCCCGGAGCGCTCTGCGCCGCGGAGCGGCGAAGGCGGCGTTCCCACGCAGAGCGTGGGAACGAGGGAAACGTGTTCCGATTCGGGACCGATGATTCGTTTTTCCCCTCGTTCCCACGCTCTGCGTGGGAACGAGGTCTTCCCCGCTCTGCGGTCAGAGACGTCGACACGGCAGCAACGTCAACCGATGCCCGGAGCGCTCGCGCCGCGGAGCGGCGAAGGCGGCGTTCCCACGCAGAGCGTGGGAACGAGGGAGCACGCTCGAGTCGCGGCTATTTCTTCTTCCTATGACTCTCCCAAGCGGTTCGGGCTTCCTCGTGAAGCTTGCCAACCGTGTTGGCGCCGAAGCGCTTGTTGATCTCGGCCGTCATCACATCGTTCCAGCCATTGACTTCCTCTCGGAAATCGGCTTCGGCCACACCGTTCGGAAGCGATGGCACTTCATAGTCGACGCCGCAGCGGTCTTTGAGCAACTTGATGTAGTTGGCCTGCCAGGCGGGCGATGGGAGCGGGGGGTACTCTTTCAACTTGAGCGTGCCGGCCGCAATCGCGTCCTTGGCATCCTTCTCGCCCTTGGCCCGTGGTGAGGAATTGCCGCTCTTGGTCGTCTTGCCAATGGACCAGGTCGACTTCGCCGGCTCGCATCCCGACAAAGCAACAATTCCGACAAACATCATTGCGATCCACCTGTTCATGGAATCTCCCGGCCTATTTGTCACGCTTCATTCGATACAGGTCGGAGGTCATTTTCATCACATAGAGCACATCGTGTTTCGGATTAAAATCCATCCACGTCAACGGCGACCAGCCCTTGAGTTGCTTCGGCAAGGCAATCGGCTTACTCCACGTCGAACCCCCGTCTGTACTCTCGACGATGCCCGACCGCGTCAGGATGAACAGTTGTTGCGCCGTGTTACCAAAGATCGGCCCATATTGCCCGTCTTTGACAGCGGAGAGCTTTTTGAAGGTCTTGCCTTGATCGGCGGTTGCGAGCAATGCACCATTGACAATCCAATACAGCTTACCATCGTGCCATTTGGGCAATGCCGTCGCGGTGTAATCGCCGACCGGCTTCCACGTCTTGCCCGCGTCCGTCGTTCGCAGCAGTCGCGGCTTCGGTCGATCCTTCGAACGCATTTCAGCGACGACCGCGGTCTGCTTGTCGAAGATCCACGCCGGCCCATAACCTTTGCCGACTTCCGTGAACGACTTCCCGCCATCGTGCGAAACGATCAACATGCCGCCCGATTCATGCTTGAGCGCCAGGATGAACTTGTGTTCTGGGTCCGTCCAATCGACGACCGCCCAGTCGACGTGCGACGACTTGGCGTTGGCATGCGACCACGTCTGGCCGGAATCGCTGCTGAAGCCAACGGGCGCGCCATAAACGAGTGCCAACACGGCTCGCTGCGAATTGGCAGTCGGATCCAGCAAAAGACAACCGGGCCATTCGGTTCGTCCCTTGATGACCGGGCCGAGCTTTTTCCACGAAGTCCCCTGGTCGGTCGAGCGATACAGGCCCTTGTCGCTCAGATCGACAAGCACGTCACCTGAGTTATGGTCAACCGCGACGCCACACAGCCCGCCATAGCCCGGCTTTTCCATTTTGAGCAAGTCGGCAGTGACCGCTTCCCATTCGCTGGCCGAAACGTTGCTGGCGAAGGTCAGAATTGCAGTTAATCCAAATATGCGAATCATGTGCATGTCCCATTGAGTGTGAACTACTAACCGTTGAACTGCATATTGACGGCTGTGCGGTCAATGTCCCGCCGAGGAAAAGAGGATTAGGATTACGATGAGGACTAGGATCAGGAAGAGGACTAAGAGCAGGATTGGGAGTCAGAGAACGAAAGCCAGATGCTCGCCGCGCCGCTGCTGGTCCTACTCCTTCTCTTCATCTTGCTCCTAGTCCTCTTCCTAATCCTAGTCCTCATCGTAATCCTACTCTGCTTCGCAGCGGATCTCGGTCGCGACGCATGGGCAGCGCAGCAGTCAACAGTTGCGTGCGAGGAAATTCTCTCCCCTCGGCTTTGGGGGGATGGAGAAAAAGTTGGCGGAGTTGGCGGCGACTCTGCCAATTCGGCAGTCTTCGCGTGCATAATGATCTCCATCCACTTGTCTACGAACTGCTGGCTCAATGCACCTGAATCGACGGGTAGCGACCGGTCAATAACGAGCGTCGAGCCGTGGGTCCGACGTGGGCTTCGGCATTCACCTCGATTGCAGGGAGAGGGCAACAGGGCGGCTGGGCCGCACTTTGCCAACGCAGTACAGATTACGTCCGCCCTTGATATAGAGCCGGCCGTTGCTGATCGCGGGCGACGCATGGCTCGGATCGCCGAGATCATTCGCGCCGAGCACCTCGGGCTTCGCGCCGGCTTTGACGACATAGCTCTTGCCGCCGCTGGCGATGTAGATGCGGCCATCGGCCGTCGCGACCGGGCTGGGCACCGGCGACGCCCCCGGCAATCGCTCTCGATAGATCATCTTGCCGTCGGCGACATTCCAGCACTGCAGGAATTCGGGGCTTTCCATGCGATAGATGTAATCGCCAATTGCCACCGGAGAGCCAATGCTGCCGTCGGAGACCTTGGCCACTTTCCATTTCAAATGTGTCTTGGTCACATCGCCCATGCCAGTCGGATCGACGGCAATTCCCAGCCCGCCGCGGCCACTGTCCACGTACACGATGCCCTTGGCCAGAACGGGCGAAACCGTGTCGCCAATCCGGGTCGGCTTTGCGCCGCCCGAACACGACCAGATTGTTTCGCCACTGTCCGGATCAACGCCTTGCAGGGCGTTGGCACTGGCCATCAGGAGTTGCGGCTTGCCGTTGATGACGGCCAAAGTTGGCGTGCTATGGGCCCAGTCGGCCGCGGGCCGCTTCTTCTCCCATTGGATTTCGCCGTTCTGCTTGTCCAGAGCGATGAGCCGCGAGGTCTTGTTCGTCTGATCCCAGGCCAGCAGGATCGAATCCTTGTAGAGCACCGGGCTAACCCCCATCGCCACGTCGAACGAGAAAGGCTTGATTTCCTGCCGCCAAAGCACTTTGCCCGAGTGATCGAGTGCGGCGGCCACGCACGATCCGAACAACACATAGACGCGATCCGCATCGGTAGCCGGAGTCGGCGCTGTGTAGCCGCCGCGGAGATCGGTCAATCGCCACGGACCCGGCGCGATCTTGGTGTCCCACACTCGTTCGCCATCGGTTGCTCGGTAACAGATGACATGATGTTCCGGCCACTGTTTGTCGGGCATCACATCGGCGGGCCAATACGAAATGGTGACGATGACGTGCTCGCCCTGCACAATCGGGCTCGACTGGTTTTGATCGTAGCGAATCTTCGACTTGCCAGCGTAGAGCGGCTTTTTCCAGATAATGTTGCGATTGTCCTTGCCGCCCCAGACGACGGGCAAGTCTTTCTCACTCGATTGGCCCATGCCGGTCGGGCCACGCCAGCCGGGCCAGTCTTCCGCGTGGCCCATCGAGGCAGTAATCGCAACGACAGTGACGAGCGCGAATCGCATCAATCATCCTCAATGTCAACGTCGATGGGGTTATTTCAAATGCTCGCGGATAAAGGCAATCGCCTTGTCGTGGGCGGCTTGCACCAACTTTCGATCGCCACCCGCAAGCCCGTGGCCAGCGCCGGGAACCGTGACCAGTTCATGCGGCACCTTGTGCTTGGCGAATTCTTTCGCCATCGCCGCCGACAACTCGTACGGCACATCGGTGTCGGTGGTGCCGTGGATGAGCATTGTCGGCGGATAATCCGCGGTCACATTGCGAACCGGGCAATAGGGATCGAGCTTAGCGCGCTCCGTCGCCGGATCGAAGCCGGTGACGTGCTTGGTCCATAGACCATTTTGCCGCAGATAGAGGTAATAGCGGCTGCGCGCCTTGCCGTCGTAGTCCTTTTCGCTGCCGGTGAAGACGTGTTGGCCGACGCCGCGCTCGGCATCGGTCTTTTCGACCAGCGGCACGGTCTTGCGATAATGTTCAGACGGCTTCGTGTACCACTCGCCATCCACATCGCCATAGCCCCAATAAGCGACAAGGGCTCTCGGCTTGGGCTTCAGACGCACTCCAGCAAGCAGCGTGAGATAGCCGCCCGCCGAGCCGCCGGTCACGACCATGCGTTTGGCATCCAGATGGCAGGTCTTCGCACCCTCGCCGCGAATCCATGTGAAAGCATCGTCGAGATCGGACGCGATGTCCGGCAGCTTCACTTCCGGAGCCAGCCGATAATCGATGGAGACGACCGCGAAACCTTCCTTGCGAGCCAGATCGAGGATTTGCCGCGGCACCGCATCGCGATTGCCCATGATGAGCGCGCCGCCGTGAATCCAGACGATGACCGGGCGCACATTCTTGTCGCTCGGCCGATAAACATCGAGTTGAATCGGCACGTCGCTGGCGGTTTTGTACGTGTACGTGGACTTGGTCAGCGCAGCCGGTTCTCCGCCGCAGCCATTTTCAACTACTGCGAGGAAGGCGATAACAAAAGTAATGTTCCGCATAGCTGTCCTCCGCGGGCTTATGCTAGCGGCATTTCCCGCAGAGCCGAATTCATTCCGCTCAAGGAGATCGAAGATGAACTCGCGAGGCTTGATCGCCATCGATACGAACGCGCTGCCGTGGGAGGAGAGATTCAACGAAAAGCTCGGTCGGGCACTGTACCGCAAGAATTTGGTGACCGATCCCGACACCGGAATGGAAGTCCGTCTCGTGCGCTATCCAGCAGGAGTCATCAACGTAAGCCACACGCACCCCTGTGCCCACGGCATGTATGTGTTGGAAGGGACGCTGGTCACGCACGCTGGGCGCTATGGACCCGGCGCCTTTGTCTGGTTCCCGGAAGGGATGGTGATGGAGCACGGCGCTTCGGCCGATGGCGACGTGACCGTGCTTTTCATTACCAATAAGCCATTCGAAATTCACTACGTGTGAGTGTCAGTTGCCCATTCCGGCCCGCGGGCCGAGCTTCCGCATCGCGAAGGCGATCGCCAAGAACATGATCAGGATGGTCAGGCCAAATCTCCAGCCCGCCAACAGACCCCATCCGATCGCGGACGGGATGCCTGTCGCCAAGGCGTGTTCGCTCGGTCGCATCTGCACCATGAATCGATCCTCTTGGAACTCACCGCATCCGGTCCAGAATGCGGGCGACCTCGTCATCGCGCCATTGACGATCGGTCGCCGCGAGTGGTGGGCGTGGCATGCCGACGTCGATTCCGTGCTTCAAGCGCATCGCGGCCCGCAGGAATGTCCACATGCCGCCATTGGCAAAGACATCGGCAATCGCACTTTCGAAGCGGAGCATAAAGGCGAGGCCGGTTTGGATACCGCCAGTAACCGTGGCTTTCCGGGCCGCCTGGCATTCCGGCCCCCACAAGTTGTAGAAGGTGCCGATGGCGCCAATCGCGCCGCTCAACACGGCCTGGCACATGACCTCATCGGCGCCGCTGAACAGTTGCAGTCGATCGCCAACGATGCCGCGAATCAGGCCGAACGGATAGAGGTCCTGATCGGTGATTTTCATCCCGGCAATGTTGGGAAAGGTCAACAATCGCTCCGCAAACACGCGCGGATCGATGACCGTCCGGCTGGCGCTACTCAGGTGGTAGGCAAAGAAGGGCAGGTCGCTGGCCGAGGCGATTTGCTGCAGATGTTCCATCACTGCGTCGGCAGAGTAGCTGTAATAAATAGGCGCCACGGCCGACACCGCGTCGGCGCCGATCTTCGCCGCATGCTTCGCCAGTGCGATCGAGTCGGCAGTCGATACGGCGCCGACATGCACCATGACCGGCAAGCGCCCCGCGGCAGCCGCAACAACCCGCTCGGCAATTGCCATTCGCTCGTCAATCGTCAAGAGCGGCCACTGGCCGGTGGACCCGGCGACGTAGATGCCGTCGAGTCCCTGACGAGCGAACAAGTCGACCAGATACTCGCAGGCATCGAGGTTTGGCCGGCCATCCCTGCCGAGCGGCGTCAGCATGGCCGGCCAGGTTCCACCGAAACGCTTTGCCACGAATTGCTCCCAACAATGACCCGGTTGTCACCAAAACAGCCGCCGCACGCCCTTGCGACCCGGCTTGCGCATCGCGAGATAAATCACAATCCCTGAAATGAGCAGCACGATCAGCGAGAGTCCCCAACCCATTCCGAGAACAAGGCCCCAGTCGCCGAATGCCTCGCCACTATGCAGGCGCACCAGGAACGGCTTGTCTTCATATGTCTCTTCGCGGAGGAAGTCGCCGGTGCGAGCGTCGAAGAATAGCTTTTTGTCCTCGCCGCCCGTCGGCTTGCCGAGGAAGATCGTGACGGTGGGAGGATCGGCTTTGTAGTCAACGGTGATCTTGTCGATCGGAGCGCCATTGGCGCGCTCGGCCCCATTCGCCATCGTCCGCTGCATCGGCTCCGTCCATGGCGTTGTCGACGCGGACAGCGTGACCGTGCTGACGCGATCGCGCGCCGCCTCGCGGGCTTCCTCGTCCTCGCTAAAGGTCTCGTTGAGGCCGGCGATGATTCCGGTGATCGCAGCAAACAAGAGAAACGGAGCGGCAGCGAATCCAATCCAGCGATGCCACTTTCGCCACCAGGGCTGATTCATCGAGCAGTTCCTCGTCAATCGGGCAATCGGAGGCTTCCGAATGTTGTAGGTGTTCCGCTTCACATGACTTCGGAGCGGCGCTTGAAGCGCAAACAAGTTTTGCCTTCGCTTGCCCTACAATCTCCCTGCTCACGCATTGCGATCGCCGGCCAATTACTTGATTGACCATTTGAGGGTGAAGCGCGAAAAACGAAAGGTTGCGCCGAATTCGCTTGACTGCGGTTGTTATTCTTGTTTAGATTTGAGGGTGGATTGGTAGGTGCATGGTCAAGTTCTTCCCATCAACGATCGTTCGCTGGGCTGGCGGCATAGTGCTGCTTGCAGCCGCAGTCGCGCTGTTGCCTGGGCAGGCCGCCGCCGAATGCGGGAGTTACGTGACCATCTTGAAGGCGGACGGGACTTCAGCCCATGCGATGCCAAACCATCACATGCCGAAAGCTCCTTGTCACGGCCCCAACTGTTCACAACTCCCCTCGACTCCGTTGACCCCGCTTCCCGCTCCGGTGACCCCGTCGTCGGAGACCAAGGCGTGCATGGCCATTCTGGCCGACGACGGTCGCGGGGAAAACAATCGCATCATTCCGCATTCTTCCGATAGTAGGCCGGTCAACCAGCCCGGCTCCATTTTCCATCCTCCTCGGGTCTGATCTCTTTTCGCGTCGAACCGAGCGCTCTCTGACAATCGCGGTGCGCGAACTCCGCGAACGAGTGTTGACTCCACGATCGGTTCGATTTCCATTGCGCTAAGACCACGAATTCCGGACCGCGAACAGAGACGGTCCCGGACGGTATCGGCGATGCTGCCGACGCCGACGAACCGATGGTAAGTCGCTCGCGATGATTCACTCGCTGAGCGCGACGAACCTTACCCGTACTTCGTCTTCTTGCATGCAGTTTCCCAATGTCCCTTGCTTGTTATCCGCGCGCGGCGAACCATTGGCGCCTGTACTCCTGCAACCGCTGCTCAGCATTCCAATTCCGCACCAACCGGAATTGGACGGTTTGCCAATTGCCGGCCGCCAATTGTGCGATTTGACCGCCGACGTCTGGCAGCAGTTTCCGCATGCGGCTTGCGTGGAACTTGGCCAGGCAATTGTTCGACAAGTGCACCAGTCGTCGTACGTGCTCGCCCGCGATCACGCCTGCATTACGTTGCCAAGACCGCCACGAGCGCTTGCGGTGACGGACTTGGCGCTCGAAGTTCGCTCCACCAACGCGTTGATCGCCTATTTCGGTCCGCTTCCACTGGAACCGGAAACCTGGGCCAAGGTCTCGCTTAAGACGCTGATGGGAATTCCCGGCTTCGGCGCCAAGTCGCTCGTGGATTTTCTCTGTTCGTACCAGTCGTTTTGTCATTGCGAGTCTGAAGCGACTGTTTCAGAAACGGCCGAGACGGAATCCGTGTCCGGCGAACACGAACAGCTCTTGCGCTGGGCGACCGATCCGTCCTGCCCGGCTTCCAAGTACCTTTTGCAATTGAATCTTCCGGCACTTCCAGGGGACTGGGCAGTTCGATCGCTCCAACTGCAAAACCGGACGGTGAATGCCCTCCGGCGAAACGGCCTCGATCGGGACGCGGCCGCTTTGTCGAACTTGACGCTCGGCCAATTGCTCGCGTTGCCCGGATTCGGCGAACAGAGTGGCAAGGATCTCGTCGCGACGATGCTGCAAGATCCAGCGCAAGATGCACATGCTGTCCTTCCTCCGGCAAAAACGCTCGACGAGGAGTTGCGACAGATGATCGCCCATTCGTTGCCGCGTGTTGATCCGCGGACGATTGCCATCGCCCTTCGCTATCTCGGCCTGGATGGGAAGGGCGGGGGCACGATGCAAGAAGTCGGCGATGCGTTCGGAATTTCTCGCGAACGTGTCCGGCAGATTGTCGAGCGTGCGGCCCATGCCGTCGGTAATCGCAACTGGGATGCGCCGATGCTGAAGCGCGTTCTGTCCGCGGCAGCGCAACAGATGCCGCGCCCGGCTCGCGACGTCGAATTCGAACTTCGCCAGGAAGGCTTGATCGCCGAGCCGATTTCTTTGGACCGCGTCGCATTGGTCGCCGACCTGGTGGGCCACAAGCGAACGTGGGGCCTGGCACAAGTCGCGGGCGAAGCCGTCGTGGTTCCAGCGCATGAAGAATCGACGCGCCACCCCACGATGAGTTGGCAACGTTCGCTGTCGAACCGGGAGAACAGTCCGAGCCGTGCTTAGCTCGGTGTTGAATTGTCCGCTATTGTCATTGAGTTTTTTTGCCGGTCGGCTTCGTGCCGGCCGGCGGGTCATCCAATCATCGAGGTTTGCCATGTCCGCCCGACGGAATGCCTTTACGCTGATCGAGCTTTTGGTCGTCATCGCCATCATTGCCATCCTTATTGGCTTGCTTCTACCTGCAGTCCAGAAAGTCCGGGAAGCGGCGAATCGGATGAAGTGCGAAAACAATTTGAAGCAGATTGGGCTCGCCATTCACAACTACCACGACACGATCGGCAATTTCCCGCCGAGTCGGTTTGGCGGCACTGGCGGAAAGGTCTACGCCTGCCACGGTCTGCTGCTGCCTTACATTGAGCAGGACAACATCTTCAAGCTCATTGATTTCAACGTGCTTTGGAACGATCCAAAGAACGCACCCGCATTGGGCATGGTCGTGCCGATCTATTTGTGTCCATCGGATCCGGTCCGAACGACGCCGCCAGGTTGGGCCGGCACCAACTATGAACCCAATGAGGGAAGCACCATGAACCCGAACAATGGCGCCCTCACTCATGATGCCAACGGCCTGCTGAAAATGGCAGACATCACGGACGGCTTGAGCAACACTGCTTTATTTAGCGAACGATTGAAAGGAGACTGGAGCAATGCCATTGCAACCGAACGATCGGATATTTTGCGCGTCAACAGCTCCCCGGCGACCGATGACGACGCGGTGACGATCTGTCACAACCTGGACATTAATAACCTTGGCTACCAATTCATCTCGAACGCTGGCGCCGTGGTTGGCCGGAACGGCAGACCATTTCGTCGGATATCAGCACCTGGCGCCAATTGGCGATCATTCCTGTAAATATCCGGGCGGGGCCAATCGGACCGCCAACAGTGCTCACCCGAACGGAGTCAATTTGCTGAAGTGTGACGGGTCGGTTCGGTTCGTGCCGAAATCGATTGATCTTCGGGTTTGGTGCGCCCTTGGTTCCCGAGACGGAGGCGAAGTTGTCAATGAATGATCATGTATTCTTAGGGGCGCGATCGAGGCAACATTCGGTCAGGTACTTGCTCCGATGGCTGCCCTTAGTCTTCGTTTTCGCGGTGGGATGCAGCCGAACGCTGCCCCCGACCGCTAATCCGGAGAAAGCCAAGGCCACTCTTTCGACCGCGCTGGATGCTTGGAAGGACGGAGCGACAGCCGAGTCCCTCCAGGCGCGACAGCCAGCAATCTATTTCAATGATCCAGAATGGAACGGCAGCAATCGACTCGTGAAGTATGAATTCGATTCGGAACAAGCGAACGGGATGGGTTGGCGTTGCATTGTGCTGTTGACCGTGGAGTCGGGCAACGGCAAGTCACGACAGCGCAAGGCCAGTTACGTTATTGACACAGATCCCGCACTGGTAATCGTGCGCGAACCGTGATACCAGGAACCACGCTTATGAGATTCACACTTTGGACGTTTGCACTCGTTTTGGCACTCTCAACGGGTCACGCCTTATCGGTCCGCGCGGCCGAGCCGATGTTTGTTTTGAAAGGCGGGCCTGTTACGGCCCACACTTCGCCCGCCGTCCGGCTCGAAGTGGTGGTCGCCAATCTTTGGGACGTGCTTTGGAAGAATTCGCATCCCAGAACTCTCACGGGACAAACGCGATACGGTTGGAAGTGGCTGGCGGCGCGTTTTGACAAGGACCGCGACGGGGTTATCACACCAGACGAGTTTGCCGGCTCGTCCGAACTATTCGCATCCCTTGATCGCAATTGGGATGGCAAACTGACTCGTGAGGACTTCGATTGGACCGGGTCAGAGGCGCTTGGGCGGCAAAAGGCGACAACGTTCGCACTCTTCAAAGCGATCGACACGAGCAGCAACGGCCGAATCACTTCCGACGAGTGGCAGGCCGCGTTTGAAAAGATGGCCAAGGAAAAGGGCTATCTGAATGATCAAGAATTGGAAGAACTCATCTTTCGACCGGCGATCGTGAAAGCGCAACGAGAAGCGAAGACGTTCGATCGCCAATCTCCGCCACGCTCGAAACGGCTGAGTCAACTCCTGGAAAGCGGCAAGCTATTCACGGACGGGCCCCGACCGGGCGAGTTGGCCCCGGATTTCTTCCTCCGCTCACCCGACGGCAAGAAGCGCGTGTGTCTTTCCTCGTATCGCGGTGACAAGCCGGTGGTGCTCGTATTTGGGAGCTTTACCTGAGGGAACTATCGGACCCAGTGTGGGTCCCTCGAAGCCATGTATCGCCATTGGAAAGATCAGGTCGAGTTCTTAATGGTCTATGTCCGCGAAGCTCATCCGATCGGGGATCGAGCGGCGACGGCGACGAACCAGAAAGCGGGAATCTTGATCCGGCAACCGGTGACACTCGATGAACGCAGTTCGGTCGCCGAGCGCTGTTGCAAATCCTTGCATGTCGAAATGCCAGTGGTTGTCGACGAGATTGACAACCGTGTTGGCAGAACATACCTAGCTTGGCCCGATCGCATTTATGTCGTCGATCGCGATGGCCGCGTCGCTTACCGGGGAGGACCCGGGCCATTCGCGTTCAACCCGTACGAAATGGAACAATCGCTGATGCTCATGCTGATGGACCAGGAGACGAAGGCCGGCACGAAGAAGTGAGTGCCAAGCAAATGTTCATGGCCTGAATTACCAATACTGGAGCGATGGCATGCGTTGCATGATCGTACTCGGACTTGCTTTCACGCTCGGTGCATTGCCCGTGACCGCTCAGCCGAAGAACCGCAAGAAAGATGCGGACTTTGTCGTCACGCACCCATGTGCGGGGGACCCGCTGCCGGAACGCACGGTTTACACGCCCGATGGGAAGGACTTCAATACGGCCAGGCTCCGTGGGCATTACACCGTGCTCACCTTTGGCTGCCTGACTTGACCGCCGTTCTTGAAGAGCGTCTCCGGTCTGGAGGCGGTGTATCGCGACTATGGCCCCAAGGGCGTGAAGTTCTTCTTCGTGTACAAATCGCTGGCGCACCCCGAAATGCGTGGCAATTACATTCAACCGTTTACCCTGGACGAGCGGCTGGCACATGCGCGGCAAGCCGGCAAGCAACTCGGCGCGACCATTCCCTGGATCGTCGACCCGATGGATAACCGCTTCAAGCACGCCATGGGCGACCGACCGAACTCGGAATTCGTGATTGACCCGAAGGGCAAGATCGCCCGCAAGCGCGCCTGGAGCGACCCGGTTGAGTTGCGAAAGGACCTCGAAGAGTTGGTCGGCAAGGTGAACAAGGTGACTGATCCGGATGATCTCGATTTGAAAGTCCTCGATCCCTTGGCCGAGGTGGCGGCCAAGGGCGTTGTCAAGAGAGTGCGACGGGCGGGAATGTTTGCCGTGGTCAGCCGGCCGCAGATCGAAAAGGATGGCCAGCCGTTCTATGCCAAATTGCGGCCTGAAGCGGAGATGTCCGTTTTTGACGAGGGACAAGGAAAGCTCTACCTGGGCTTCCACCTCGATCCGTTCTATCAGGCCCACTGGAACAATTTGACCAAGCCGTTGCGCTTTCAACTCGAAGTTCCGGCTGGGGTCAAGATGTCAATGACTTCGGCCGAGGCTCCGGCAGTGAAAGCCCCGACCGACATCGACCCACGCGAATTCTTGCTTGATGTGCAGGCTTGGCCCGCGGACAAAGCCATCAAGCTTACTGTGATTTACTCGGCCTGCACGGAAAAGGACTGCCACGTCGTGAAGCAATCGTACATCCTGCATCGCCAGCGCGATAAGGACGGCGGCTCCGCCCCCACGGCCGGCTTACGCGGTGTGACCCCCGAAGAAATGGTCAAAAGGCTCATGGCCCGGGACAAGAACGGCGACGGCAAGCTCAGTAAAGACGAATTGAACTCGTTATTCCAGGCCCGATTCAAGGAATTCGACCTGAACAACGATGGCGTGCTCGACAAAGACGAGATCGAAAAAATGGCCGACATTCTTGCCAAGCAACGCAAGAAGCCCTGATCGGATAGTAGCAATCGTTCGCGAGGCTCAATGCGAAAATCGGATCCGGATGGAACTTGACGCTCGCGGAAACTGTTGACGCCCGACAAGAAGAGAGGGAACCAATCCCACGCGAGCAGTGCAATTGAATGTCATGCCAGGAAACTGAATGCTGTGTCGATTCGTCGGCCCGCGGGCCGATGTTCGGCCGACCCATCAATCAACTAGCGAGGTTTATCATGTCCGCCCGACGGAATGCGTTTACGCTGATCGAGCTATTAGTCGTCATCGCCATCATCGCCATCCTGATTGGTTTGCTCCTGCCTGCGGTTCAAAAGATTCGCGAGGCGGCGAATCGGATGAAGTGCGAGAACAATTTGAAGCAGATTGGGCTCGGGCTGCACAACTGCCACGACACGTTTCAGGGCTTTCCGTTCGGCAAGGGCCCGAGCTATGGGGCGACGGTACCGGGGGCTCCGGTTTACGCCCGCTGGTCGCTGCACAGTCAAATCCTGCCCTTCATCGAACAGGACAACCTGTACAAGCAGATCGACTTCAAAATGCCGCCGGAGACTCCGGGAATGGAAGGGGTCGTGAATTTCATGCCGGCGTATCAGACTCCCGGGCGGGTCAATGCCGCCCAGTGCCGGGCCAAGATCAATATCTTCATTTGCCCATCCGATCCGGCGCCGCTGCCCGTGGATTGGCCGGGCCAAAACAACTACTTGGCCAACCAAGGCTCGAACTTCATGTGCGACGTGACCGAAACACAGCCGAGCACGATCGCACCCAACGAACGCGCGAATGGGCCCTTTTACTATTTGAGCAAGTCGAATCTCGCTTCGATCACGGATGGCCTGAGCAACACGGCCATGTTCAGCGAGAAACTGCGTGGTAACGGAACGCCCAATCCCAAGACGGACATGTTCATTTTCCCCAATCAGACGACACAGACCGACACATATACGGCTTGCTCGGGAATCAACCCATTGACCGCGACGCCGTTGACCAGCAAGCAAGGGTATAGCTGGGTGATGGGTGAGATGTGCTGCTCGACCTACAACCACATGGGTTTGCCGAACACCGTCACCTGTGCCGGCCTGCCTTTTCCGGGAAACATGTCGAACATGGCGATGCAGGTGCCACCTTCCAGCCGCCATATGGGCGGGGTGAACTGTCTCATGGGTGATGGCTCGGTGCGTTTTGTCCGCGACAGCATTGCCCTCGATGCCTGGCGGGCGATGGGCAGCATGGATGGCGGCGAAGTGAATTCGGGAGACTGAACCCAGGAGAGATTGTTATGCGTCGGTACGGTTGGGTGACGGTCCTATGCGCGGTTGCGGTTGTAGGCTGCCAAAAGTCAGGCCAGGGCAAGTACACCCCGTCTGGCAACCAGGCCCGCCAAGCGCTCGAAGCAGCCTTGGCACAATGGCGCGACGGCCAGGCCAAGCCAGAGCAGTTCCCACTCGACAAAGTGAAGGTTGTCGTTGCGGATGAGAACTGGAGTGGCGGGCAGAAGTTGAAGGCGTTCGAGATTCTCGGCGATGAGGCAGGAGCGACGGGGCCACGAGTTTTCACCGTCAAGTTGACGACGACCAAGGGCGAGCAAACGCTCAAGTATTACGTCGTGGGGATCGACCCCTTGCTGATTTACGCGGAGCCAGACTATCGCAAGTATTTTGCGGGAACCTGACATGCGCTCATTCGTACTAGTCGCACTCCTCGTTGGCGCTGTCGGATGTTCCGGGCAGTCCGAGGCGAAGCGCTTTTATCCGCCTGAGGATCGGGCTCGACAGGCTCTCGACGCGGCACTTTCGTCCTGGAAGAAGGGCGCGCCGACCGGTGAGATTGCGGGCACGGCGAAGCCGACCATCATGTTGGCGGACACGCATCGAGTGCCGAATCAACGGCTCAAGGAGTATACGGTTCTCGGTCTGGCGCCCGGCGATGGGCCGCGGGTGTTCACCGTCAAGCTCACATTCGAAAGCCCGGACAGTGAATTGAAAACGCGGTTTGTCGTGATCGGGCTCGACCCCATCTGGGTTTTTCGGCAGGAAGATTACGACATGATGGCCCAGTGGTGTGCGCCACCGGCAGCGGACAGTGCTGGAGACAATCAAAAAAACCGCCAATAACCGGGGATTCGTCATTCGCAACCGCATGCGCTACCTTCGGCTCGCCGGCGAGGTACTCCTTGTCCGGCTGCGCTTCCCGGTGATGCTCCTGGGCATCGTGGCGGTGATCGCCTACTGGCCGTGGTTGCGCAATCATTGGGACCACCTCATACATCCCGGCAGCGGGCTCGAATCGGCTGTCTCGCACGATATCGAATACTGGTGCCCCATGTGTCCCGGCGTGGTGTCCGAATGGCCGGGCAAGTGTCCCGTTTGCCACATGGATTTGGTCCGGCGCACGAAGGGCGAGGCGGCGCCGTTGCCGGACGGCGTCATCGCCCGGATGCAACTTTCGCCGTATCGCATCCAACTGGCCGGCATTCGCACAACGCCAGCGGAATTTCGCCTATTGACCTGGGAGGCGAAGGCTGGCGGCCGGCTCGAACAACCCGATCCAGACCGGCTGGAGGTCGCGATCGATGTGCCGGACTCGGGGCTTGCCGGCGTTCGCGTCGGAACGGAAGCTGAGTTCGATGTCGATGCATATCCTGGCCAGCCCTTCAAGGCGAAAGTCCGGGAGACTGGCTCGCGCGTCGATCCAGAGACGCACACGTTTCGCGTGCGTCTCGTCGTTGAAGATCCACGGCATGAATTGAAACCCGGCTTGTTGGTCATTGTGCGGCTCAGTGTCCCCTTGACCCACATCGCCGCCTTCAATCGCCGCGAACGAGAAGAATGGCGCGATCGCACCGCGGCCGACCTGGCGTTGCGATCGCTCCCACCATTCGCCAACCAGGCGCCGGGGCTACAATCGCTCGTCGAGCAAGCCTGCCGCCAGGCGTTTCGTGCGCGTGGCGAGTTAATGTCCATTCCCGCTTCCGCCGTCATCGACATGGGCGATCGCAAGGTCGTTTTCGTGGAGCGCATGGCCGGCATGTTTGACGGGCTCGAAGTCACCCTCGGCCAGCGCTGTGGCGATTATTACCCGGTCGTCCGCGGTTTGCACATCGGCGATCAGGTGGTCATGGCCGGGGCATTTTTGCTCGATGCCGAAACGCGGCTGAACCCCAGCCTGGCTGCGAGCTATTTCGGCGCCGGCTCACGATTGACATCGGCATCGAGTAGCCCACCCGCGTCAAGCGCACCGTCGGAAGACGAACAACTGATTGCTCGCCAGAAAACCTGCCCAGTCACGGAGGCGGATCTGGGCTCGATGGGCGCTCCCGTCAAGGTCGTCGTCGACGGACGAACAGTTTTCATTTGCTGCAAGGGATGTGAAAAGAAGCTGCGCGCCAACCCAAAGAAATACCTGGCTAAGATCTCGCTCAAGCCGGCATCGCCATGATTGACCGCCTCATTGCACTATCGATTCGCCACCGAGCGCTTGTCATTTGCGCCGCGGCGGTCCTCGCGGTGCTGGGGCTTCGCGCTTTGAACCAGACCCCGGTCGATGCCATCCCCGACCTGTCTGAGAATCAGGTGTTGGTGTTCACTTCCTGGCCGGGGCATAGTCCACAGGAACTGGAAGATCAAGTCACCTACCCGGTCGCATTGCAATTGCAGGGCGTTCAGGACGTACGCGTCGTCCGTAGCTCCAGCGACATCGACTATTCGCTAATCCATGTGATTCTCGACGATCAAGTTCCCATCCCGGTTGCCCGGCAGCGCATTGCCGAGCGACTGACCGAAGGTTCGCTGGAATTGCCGCCCGGAGTGACTCCGACGCTCGGTCCGGACGCGGCGTCGACTGGGCAGATCTTTTGGTACACGGTGGAAGGCGCCGGCTACGACCTCGGGAGACTTCGAGCGATCCAGGACTGGTATGTCCGTCCACAACTGGCTGGAGTACCGGGAGTCGCTGAAGTTGCCAGCGTCGGCGGTGCGCCCATCGAATATCAAGTCGAGCCCGATCCGCTCAAACTTCAGGCACGCGGACTCACCCTCACAACGGTGATGGATGCGGTCGCTCGGTCCAATGCCGCCGTCGGTGGCGACGTGGTGCACAAGGGGAACGCGGAGTTCGTTGTTCGCAGCGTCGGCTGGCTCGGGGCGGGGGCTGAAGGAGCACCACCGGAAGAGCGCAGCCGACGCATCATCGCCGATCTGGAGCGGATTGTCATTCCGCGCAGTGGGCAGTCGCCGGTCCAACTTTCCGAGGTGGCCACGATCAGCGTGGGAAGCCGGCCGCGCCGCGGATCACTCGAAAAGGACGGCAATGAAGTTTGCGGCGGGGTCGTGATGATGCGCCACGGAGAGAATCCTTTGGAGGTGACTCGCCGCCTGCGGGCCAAAATCCTCGAGATCGGGCCCGGTCTGCCGGAAGGAGTCCAGCTTGTTCCCAACTACGATCGCACGCCGCTGATCGAAGGCGCCATCGGCACTGTCACGGATACGCTCCTGGAAGCAATGTTGATTGCTGCGGTCTGCGTGGTGTTGGTGCTGCGTCATTTGCGCGCTTCGTTCGTGATCACTCTGACGCTTCCGCTGGTGGTCTTATCGGCGTTCTTCTTGCTCGACGGACTGCGGCGCATGGGCGTGACCGATGCACAGACCAACATCATGTCGCTGGCCGGACTCACGATCTCGATTGGCGTTCTCGTCGATGCCTCGGTCGTGATGACGGAAAACGTCATGCACCAATTGCATCGACGGTTCGGGGACCAACCGGCCGTCGGCGATTTGCGGTCGGTGGTGACGCCCGCCTGCCAGATGGTCGGCCGGCCGATCTTCTTTGCCATCGCGATCATGTTGCTATCGTTTCTGCCGATCTTCACACTCGACGGGATTGAAGGCCGCATGTTTCGGCCACTGGTCTACACGAAAACGTTCGCGCTGCTCGCGGTCTCCCTACTTGCAATCACGCTCGTCCCGGCGCTCTGCACCGTTTTTGTCCGTGGCCGCATCCGCGGCGACGACGCGAGCCGGCTCGTTCGCGGTATTCGCAGGGTCTATCGACCGGTCCTCGACTGGCTGCTGGATCGACCTGGCGGCATTTTGTGGGTCGTCGCGGCAACGTTCGTCGTCGGTTCGGCAACCATCGGCAGCCGCACTGCTTTCCTTTCGCTCCTCGCAATCGGCTCGGCTGTCGGCCTCGTGTTCGTTCACCGGTGGGGCAATCGCCTGGCGTACATGCTCGCGCTCGTCCTGGCCGGATTGATCGCGGAGCAAAACATTACACCGCCAGGCCGGGAATTTATGACCCCGCTCGACGAGGGCATGACCATGGACATGCCGATCACGGTTCCGCGTGCGTCGATTACCCAGACCACCGACGATATGAAGGCACGCGACATGATCCTGTGTCGCTTTCCCGAAGTGCATATGGTCGTCGGCAAGGCGGGTCGGGCCGAGACCCCGACCGACCCCGCCCCGCTCGACATGATTGAGACCATGGTGAACTTTCGCGTGCGCGAGCACTGGCCGAAGCGCAAGCTGCACAGCCACGATGCCGAGCGCCAGGCGGCCGACGTGCTCGACGACTTAATCCGCCACGGGCTTGTCGGGCCGCCTGCCGATATGCGGGCGACGCGATCGCAAATTGCGGCCAACGCACTCGCGCGATTTGACCTGCATATGCGCGAGGTCGCATACCAGAGCAACAAGGCGTTTGATCTCGATCTCGGCATACGGCTGGTTCGATTTACGATTCAGCGACTGACAGGCGATCGTCCGGGTCTGGCCGTTGACGCAGCCGACATCGTCGCTCTTCAGATCCACGGAAGTGCTTTGGCGTCCGCGCCAACCCTGGAAGACGTAACCGCGCTAGCCAACGATACCGCGCGCCGCCTGGTCCAACACGAGTCGATCCGCTCAGCCGATGAGATCATGCCGCGGGCGACATGGGTCGATCGCGGGACGAACGCCTTGCGTGGAATCGTGGGCCGCTCGGCGGCGTCGCCCCTCGCGGGTCTTTACGACGACATATTGACGGAGCGCGAGCGATTGTGGCGACTGCACCTGGAGAAGTTGAATGGCGAACTGCTGATTCGAGCCGCACCGCTGTTTACGCGACTCGCGTTGGAAGAAGCGATCGCCCAATGCCCTTTGGTCGACCCGGAAATCGCCGGCCGCTGGGAAGCAATCGGGGCCTATCGACTGGACGCATCGGGGGCAGCGCATCCGGCGGGTCACCATCATCATCACCATCACGGCGACGAGCCGCCAGCCACGCTTTCCGATCCCGACCCGGTGCCTGAGTTGGATTCCGTTCAAGACGAACTCAGTCGAACATTTGCTAACGGCTTGCTCTTGTGGCGCAAGGATCGCGCAGACCTGGTCGGCTTCGGTGGCGAGCTGGATCGGGCGATGCAAATGCCCGGCTGGACCAACGTATGGACGATGCCGATCCAGAATCGCGTCGACATGCTGGCGACTGGCGTGAATACCGACATCGGCGTGCGTGTGTTGGGCCGCCGTCTGGACGACGTGGTCGCCGCGTCGAACGACATCGCGGCCGCTCTCAAAAGCATCCGCGGCGCATCAGACGTGATTGCCGACCCCATTCGCGGCAAGGGCTACCTGGAGGTTCGTCCCGACCGCGACAAAGCGGCAAAACTGGGCGTCAGTATTGGCGCGATCAACGAGATTGTGGAGACAGCGCTGGGCGGCCGGATCGTCACAACTGCTGTCGAGGGACGCGAACGGCATCCGATTCGGGTGCGCTTGCCGCGCGATTGGCGGGTCGACGAGGAAACGGCGAGGCAGCTGCCCGTGCCGCGGGCCGACGGCCGTCCTCCGGTCCCCTTGTTTGCGGTCGCCGATGTACGGATTGTGGAAGGACCGGCGTCGATCAAGGGTGAGAACGGAATGCTGCGCAATTATGTCCGGCTCAACGTCCGCGACCGGGATTCAAGCGAATTCGTCGAGGATGCTCAGCGAGCCGTCGCAACGAGCGTCCACCTGCCGCCCGGCGTCCATGTCGAATGGACGGGGCGTTTTGAGCATGAGGTGCGTGCCTTCAACACGCTATTCGTTATCGTCCCCGTTGCGATCGGGCTGATTGCGATCCTGTTGTACTTCACGTTCAACGATCTGGCCGACGCAATCATGATCATGCTCGCGGTACCCGGCGCACTGGCCGGCGGAATGATCGCGCAAGGGATCGTTGGCGCTAAGTTCTCGGTGACCGTGTGGGTCGGCTATGCGGCTTGCTTTGGCATGGCGACAGCGACCGGCGTGATTATGCTCGTGTACCTGCGCGAAGCAATCGCTCGGGCCGGCGGCCTGGAAAAGATGAGCATCGACCAGCTTCGCCAGGCCGTTTTGGAAGGAGCAGTCCATCGATTGCGGCCGAAACTTCTGACCGAGGCGACGACGATCCTTGGACTGGCGCCGTTGCTGTGGGCCACTGGGCCCGGGTCCGAAGTGCTGCGGCCGATGGTTTTGCCGGTGCTCGGCGGACTACTTGTTGCCGATGAGGTAATCGACCTGTTTTTGCCGGTCTTGTTCTACCGCGTTCGCTTGCGGCGCTGGATGCGCATGCACGAAGCAGCGGCCGCGGACCTGGCCATCGAACAACAGAAATCGGCTGGGCGGATGTGGGGGGAGCATGCGTAATGCGAGTCGTTATTCGCAATAACTCGAATTTCGGTTGATCGGGCGGGTGTTGATGGATGGTTCTCGGCTCTCCACGGTACTTCACTACGGCAGCATCGCTGTTGTCGTCGCCGGTGCGCTGATTCTTGCGCCGAGTCGTGCGTCCGCGACATGTGGAGATTACGCCCAGTTGTTGGAGGGGCACGCGAGCGACTTCCACGATCTGCCCAGCCCCATCGCGAATGACTCCATGCCGAAAGCGCCGTGTCATGGACCACGCTGCTCAAAACTCCCCACCTCGCCGTTGACTCCCTTGCCGACACCGGTTCACCCGCCGTCGCAATCCAAAGCCTGTGCGATCGATGTAGGGACGAATTGCGGCGTCGATGTGGTCCGAGCGATTCCGCCGTCTTCCTACGGCAAGCCTATCAGACTGGCGAATTCCATTTTCCATCCCCCGCGCGGCTAACGCCTGTCAGCTCGATTGAGACAAGTTTAGGCGCGATCATTGCGCACTTAAACGTGCATTGCCCTTACTTGAAGTCACAACGTTGTTCGGCGTCGAAGCTCCGGATCGGGGTGTCACGCCACCGTTGACCCGTTGGCCGTTTGGCCAGCCGGTCCGTCATCCAACCATCGAGGTTATCATGTCCGCCCGACGGAATGCATTTACACTCATTGAACTCTTGGTAGTGATCGCCATTATTGCCATCCTGATTGGTTTGTTACTCCCCGCGGTCCAGAAGATTCGCGAAGCGGCGAATCGCATGAAGTGCACGAACAATCTGAAACAACTCGCTCTGGCCGCGCATAACTATCACGACGTCAACGGCGAATTCCCTCCAGGCTGGGACTTCAACACCAGCTATGGCCCGCTGATTTGGCTGTTGCCGTACGTGGAGCAGGACAATCTGTGCCGATCGATGAACATGATGATGCCGCTCAGCGATATGTCGAACGATACCGTTCGAAATACGCCGGTCAGCATTTTCAAGTGCCCGTCAGACCGGCAAAACCCAATGCCCTCATTGGGCGCTCCCACAAATTACTACGGAAACGCCGGGAACACTCCGATTTTCGTCATCGCCCGAGGTCTGAATGATCCGCCGCCATCGCCGAATGGGATCTTTTACACGCAGAGCAGGGGCATCCGATTCGCCGACGTCACCGACGGGACCAGCAGTACCGCTTTCTTCAGCGAGCGCGTACTGGGCGACGGAAACATGGGCAAGGTCAGCCCATTCGAGGATGTTTTCAACGGTCCGGGAGCAGCGCCGGGTCAACCGGCCGATGCAGACACCGCGTACAGCGAATGCATGTCGGTGGATATCACCAATCCGTCCAACCAATTCCCAATCTTCATGGGCGCCCCCTGGGGGCACGGGCAACATTCGTATCAGCACATCTCGCCGCCGAATGGCCGGTCGTGCGGCTGGCTGCCCTCGTTGCGGGCAACGATGGCGGCCACGAGTCGTCACCCGGGTGGGGTCAACGTTGCTTTTGGCGATGGAAGCGTCCGCTTCGTCCCGAACAGCATTGACCTCGCAATCTGGCGCGCCCTGGGTTCGCGAGACGGCGGCGAAATAACGCCGGGGTACTGATGCGTTGTTGCATCGAACTCTCCGCGCGGCGCGGGGGCACATTGCTTCGCGCCGACGCCATTGAACGGCAAACAATAACGAGAAACGGACCGAACATGAAAAGGAACTATCAACCGCGATTCTCAGGAATCGCTACGACCGTATGCGGATTCATTGGCCTGGTCGCCATCGGTTGCTCGAACAGTCCCAACGCGCCGGTGAACGCCGCCAAAGCGCGTGAAACGCTGCAAACCGCCCTCGAGAGTTGGAAAAGCGGCGAGCCCGCGACGGCGCTCGAGAGCCGGACTCCGCCGATTTACATCATTGATCAGGAATGGAAATCGGCGCGAAGCTGGTGAATTACGAAGTCGTCGGCGATGGCGAAGAGAAAGACGCCCATCTCTACTGCAAGGTGAAGCTCACTGTACGTGGCCTCCAGGGGAAAGACGCCCAACGCGAAGTGACCTTTATCATCAGCACAGCGCCCAACCTGACGGTGAGCCGGAAGATTTTTTGATTTGCTATGGAATCCTCGGTCCGCATGCACGTCGCCGCATGGGATCGACGCCCTGGATGAGGCCACGCCCAGGCCTCTTCCGACAAAGCCCAAGCACGGACAATTGGTCCAAATCATTCACTACAAACGGTGTTTCAATGAATTTGCTCATTCCCGCCATCTTCATTGTTCAGACGGTCCTTGACCCAAGCAGCCGCTTTTCGGCAGCGCCGACCGATGCAGCCTGGGCGCTCTTGCCGCGCGAGAATCCGCCCCTCCCCGCGTGGGCAATGGTGATGGTGAAATCGCTGCCGCGAACGACGGGAGCCATGCTCGAACTCGATCGGCTGCACCGCGTCGACAACCCGCTCGGTCCGGTCCTGGCGGCGAAGTTGCGCTGGCTCGCAGCCGACGCCATTCATTGCGACTACGCTCGAGCCTCCGCCCTGGGCGACTTGAAGCGCGCCGGCGTTAGCACCGACGAGATTCGACGACTCACCGAGAACAAGCCAGCGCCATCGGAAAAAGCCCTGTTTGCCTTCGCCCGGCAGATCACCCGGGCAGCCTACGCGGTGACGGATTCGGAATTCGCCGAACTGCTCAAGCAATTCGGCCCGGAAAAGATGACGGCCATTGTCCACACACTGGCATTCGCCAATTTTCAGAATCGGGTCATTCTGGCGCTGGGAGTGAAGGTCGAGCCGGAGGGACCGCCGCCGGCGCTCGCCGTCAAGCTTGATGCCAAACGCCGGTCGAAAGTTTCCACGCCGCCACGGCCGGATTGGAGCCGAGTCACCGATGCCAAGCCGACAAAGCGATACGACGCTCCCGCCGATTGGAAGGATGTCGATTTTGCCCACCTGGAAAAGAACTTGGCCAACCAAAAAGATCGCACGCTGCGGGTGCCGCTGCCGGACCCGAGCCGTTTTGCAAACGTCAATGCAGACACCAAGCATCAAGCCGAAACCATCAACTGGACGAAGGTCAGTGCCGGCTATCAGCCGCTCATGACCCAAGCCTGGTTCGGATGCTTGCGTGAGTTCCAACAGGAGGCGAAGCTCAATCGGCTGTTCGCCAGTTCATTGTTCTGGGTCGTCACGCGATCGAACGACTGTTTTTACTGAATGGGCCACGCGAACATGTTGCTCGCGGTCGCGGGCTTGAAGGACGACGAAGTGAAGCAGCGAACCATGAAACTGGCGGCCGGCGATTGGGACAGCTTTGCCCCGGCAGAGCGGCAGGCATTCGCCTTCGCGGCCAAGTTATCGAAGCGGCCGTCATCGGTGACGGATTCCGACGTGAAAGAACTGGTCGAAACATTTGGCAAAGAGCGAGCGATTGATTTGATCTGGTATTCCGCATGGGTCAACTTCATGACCCGCGTGGCGGACGCGTTCCAATTCCCCCTGGAGAGGACCAACGTGTTCGCGCGTCCGGCGGAGAAAAAGTCGCAATCGGAAGGCCCCGGACCTAAGAAGTCGAAGCCATGAAATCGAAGAGTGAACGGAGAAACCCAGCATTGCCGGCCGAGGAGGAAGGTGGCCAAGGGGGGATGGAGAAATCGTTGGCCATCTTGGCCGCCTTGGCCGCCTTCCTTTTCGTCTGCCATCGCTTGCCCGTCAGGCTCTGCTGTTCATCCCTTAATTCGGCAACAGCGCATCATACGATGTACCAGAAGCGATCGGCTATAGTCAGCGCTTTGATACAGTGCTCGCCCTTCCTGCATTAACGCATGCGAACCATGACGGGGAAACGGCTGGTTATTGCCGGCGTCATTCTGGCGTGCGCCGTGGTGGTGGCAATCGCCATTCGGTCGATGCTAAATCGGGATCCATCGCCAAACGGCCACCTCGGGACCAACGTTCCGCCCATTCAATTCACCGATGTCACCGATAGCGCCGGTATTCGCTTTCGTCACATCAGCGGCGCGACGCCGCAAAAGCTCCTGCCGGAGACGATGGGCTCGGGCGTTGCGGTGATCGATTTTGACGGCGATGGCTGGCCGGACTTGTTCTTTGTCAACAGTCGCCCCTGGCCGGGTCAGCCGCCGGTTGGGGAAGCGAATCGGACCCAGTCCCTTTATCGCAATCGCGGCGACGGCACATTCGAGGATGTGACCAAGGCAGTTGGTCTCGACGTTGAGCTTTTCGGGATGGGTGTGGCAGTCGGCGATTACGACAACGACGGCTGGCCGGATTTGTTCGTGACCGCTGTCGGCGGAAACCGTCTGTTTCACAATATGGGCGGGAAGCGTTTCGAAGATGTGACGGTCCGTGCCGGTCTCGGCGAACCGATGCCTTGGCCCAAGCAATCGTTTGAAGAGTTTCTGAAACGGGCCGAGCCCATCTCCTTTCCCTCGTCGGCGACATTCGTCGACTATGACGGCGACGGGCGGCTGGATCTGTTTGTGTGCAACTACGTGACCTGGTCGCCGGCCGCCGACGTGGGCACGCATGCAGTTTTGCCTGGGAATATCCGAGCGTATGTGCCGCCGCAGTTGTTCACCGGAGCGCATTGTTCGCTGTTCCGGAATCTCGGCGGTGGCAAGTTCATGGATGTCTCGCAGGGAGCAGGGGTGCAAGTCTCGGAAGGCGGAGCGACGACGGGTGGGGTGCGTCCCGTTGGCAAGGCGCTCGGCGTGGTCGTTTGCGATCCCGACAACGATGGCTGGCCCGATCTGGTCGTTGCCAACGACACACAACGCAACTTCTTCTTACACAACGTGCCCGATGACAAGGGCGGCCGGCGCTTCCGCGAGGAAGGGCAGGTGGCGGGACTCGCCTATGCCGATGGCCGGCCTCGGGGGGGAATGGGGATTGATGCGGGTGAGATTCTCCCCGGCGAACTGGCGGTGGTCGTCGCCAACTTCAGCAGCGAACCGGTCTCTCTATTCCGCCGGCTTGGCACAAAGCCGATTCGATTTGCGGATATGGCACAGGACATTGGCCTGGCCGGAACGAGTCGATACCCGATGAAGTTCGGCGCGACTTTTTTCGATTGTGATCTCGACGGTCGACCCGACCTGTTTCTCGCCAATGGTCATTTAGAACCGGATATCCCCGCCGCTCAGCCGGGCGAAACCCACGCGCAGCGTAGTCTAATCTTCTGGAACACGGGCGATTCCCACTCCTTATTCGTTCCGGCTGATCCGGAGATGTTTCGACCCATGGTTGGAAGGGGCTGCGCCTATCTGGATTTTGATGGCGACGGCGACCTCGACCTCGTCGTTACCGACAACAATGGCCGTGCTCGACTTTTCCGCAACGACACGAAGACAGCCAATCGGTCAATTCGGCTCACCTTGACCGGATCGGGCAAGAGCAATCGTGATGCGATTGGCGCTACGGTCGAAGCGGCAATGGATGGCGCCATCCGAACGTGGCTTGTTTCGCCGACCAGGGGTTACCTCAGTCAAAGCGAAAAAACCATTACAATCGGCGTAGGCGGCGCGAGCAAGATCGATCGGGTATCGGTGCGATGGCCTGGACCGGGCAATCGCAGGCAACAATGGCTCAATTTGGAAGCGGGACGGTCCTACAACCTGATCGAAGGGGAGGCCGAGGCACAGGTCATTGACCGGCCAAAACGATAGGGGGGCAATGATTTCTGAACCGGTACCCGCGAGCCGGTGGCCGTATTGCGTTTAGTTCGGTCGCCCCCGCCACACACCTGTCAAAACGAATCCAACTTTTCCGAACGAATCCGCAAAACTGGCATAAGTACTTCGCGACAGAGGAGTTAATTATTTCGGTGGTGTTTTGGCAGCAACCCATTCGTACGGTCAACGGACAATTTCACAAATCATTCGCACATCGAAGTTGGCTCCGATTTACAACTCAACTGCGTGTGGTATATTGAATTGCGATGATTTCCGGATGAAATCCCATCCGCGGCACAGTCCCTCAAATTAACTGGTAGATCAGAAATGCGCTTCGCGCCGATTCCGCCCCACGCTCGATTGTCTGGAGAGTCGTTACACACCCGCCATCAAGGGTGAATTGATGAACGCCGCAGTTGAGACTTCAGTGAACTCGGCCTTCATCAGCTTCGCCAATGGGAGCCATGACTGGATGGACGACCCAGCCCACCAGTTCGATGTGCAGAGATTCGCGCAGTCGATCTATTCGCAGAGCGCTCAGGCGATTGAGATTTTTGAACAGGCCAGCGGCTCATTGCAAGCGGACTTGGCGGCCAATCCGGGACAAGCAGGCTTTTTGCTCCCGATGATCGCCGCGGTTTCGCAATTCGAGACAATTGCATCGGCCAACTTCTCGTTTGCTCAAAACATCGCGATCTGGCAAAAGTTCGATCTGACGCTGCCGCCGCCGGTATTCCCGGTCGTTGTTCCGCCTCCCGTGGTGCCCCCGCCGAGCGATGCGGGAATGGTCAACACAATGCCCGCTGTCAATGATTCGCACTGGGTCACCGGGGCAAACGGCCTCAAGACCTGGGATGTTGTTACGGGGACCGGCACGGCCGTGGCCGCGGGGAACACGATTTCGGTTTTCTATACTGGTTGGCTAGCGTCAAACGGGACGCAGTTTGATGCGCGGCGCAGCCCGAATACACCGGCGGACTTCGCACTGGCCAATCTCATTCAGGGCTGGCAGCAAGGCATTCCGGGCATGAAACCGGGCGGCATTCGCCGGCTGTTCGTACCGGCAGCTCTCGGGTACGGCGCCGCGGGCAGTCCGCCCAATATTCCGGCCAACGCCGACCTGGTGTTCGAGATCAAACTGATTTCGAGCCACGCGTAAGGCGGCGCGATCAGGGCACGATGTTTGACCATAGGTCGGCGGGGGCGAATCGCGAGAGGTGAGCGGGATTGCCAGTGGCAATGATGAAGGCGGTGTTTAAAGCCTGAGCTTGAGCGGCAAGGATGACATCGCAATCGAGTGCGCGGCCCCCGGCAGTTGGTTGTCCGCTGCTGCGTGCCGCCGCCCACAAGTCGGCTGCCATGCGCATTACCAGTGTGGATATTGGCAGGTAGTCGAGCTGGCTGCAAAGTTGGTCGAGATTGTTGAGCGCGTTTTGACTTTTCAATCGAATCAACTCGCGCCGCACTTCATAATCTGCAATTTCCGGAACGATCACTCGTCGTCCTGCAGCAGTGATTGCCCCCAGCCATTGCCGACATGCGGCAACATGCGGAGGATTGCGTGGATGCGTCAGCAGCCCGAGTGGAGTCGAATCCAATACGACCGCGGACATGGACTTGTGCCTTGTTACGGGATCAAGGGATGATCACCCGACCAGACGCGATTTGCGTTTAGGGCCGCGACGATGTCGTAACCCCCGTCGTCCGACGGCAGCAGCTTGGTCGCCTCGATCCATTCGCGGATCGTCCTTGCAGATTTAATCCGGTGACTGACTTCTTCGTCAACGGTCGACCGCCCTGTCGCCACCGTCACTTCCACGCTCTGCCCTTCCGCGAGGGGGAGCGCTCGCTCGGGACGCAGGACGCCGTTTTCGTAAATGGCGCGTACTGTAGTGGTCATGGCTCGTCTCCATCTCCGTTGGGAACCCGAACCGGCCTGGAAATCAACTTACCCTTGCCGCTCCCATGTTACAAGCCGCGGCTCGCGAAACACAAAGAGCCCAGGCTTGTCGCCTGGGCTCATCGAGTTAGCGGCTTCGCTTCCCGCTTTATTCAACTCCCGTGAACTGTTCCAGCCGTACGCTGCGCATTGGCTGCCGCAGTTTGAGGATGCCGCGGGCCTCGATTTGGCGGATGCGTTCGCGGGTGATGCCGAACAGCCTGGCCACTTCGTCCAGCGTCTTCGGTTGACCATCGCGGAGGCCGTAGCGCAGTTCGATCACCTCGCGTTCGCGCTGGGCGAGTGAGCGAAGCACCTCGCCAATTCGTTCACGCAAGCAGATTCTGATCGACGTTCTCGCCCGGCGTGGCCGAACAGCGGTCGCGGAGGAAGTCCTCCAGGGCGCGTTCGCCATCGCCGCCGACCGGTTCGTGCAGGCTCACGGGATGCTTGCCCACCGCACGCAGCGAGCGCACCTCTTCGACCGGCAGTTTCACGCGGCCGGCGAGTTCTTCCATCGTCGGCTCGCGGCCCATCTCGGCAGCCAATTCCGAACGGGCCCGCTCGGTCTGCGCGAGCACCGCGATCTGGTGGCAGGGCACGCGGACCGTGCGGGCAAGGTCCGCCAGCGCTCGCTGGATGCTTTGACGAATCCACCAGGTTGCATACGTGCCGAACTTGAACTCGAGCTTGTACTCGTATTTGTCCACCGCCCGGAGCAAGCCGCGATTGCCTTCCTGAATCAGGTCGGCGAACGGCAGTCCGCGGTTGCGATACTTCTTGGCGATCGACACGACCAGCCGCAGGTTGGCCTCGGCCAACTCGCTGCGAACGCGGTGATATTCTTCGCGGCGGCGGCGGATCACTTTGCAGCAGGGCGTTCAGTTCTTCCGGCTCGGCCCAAGCGGATTCGATCGCCGAACGGAAGGCGTCGTTGCGTTCGGCCCGGGCTGGCAGCGTCTTCGGCCGGCCCAGGTGGATCGACGCGATCATCTTGTTCAAGTCACGGGCCTTCATCGCCAGATCGTCGCACCAGCGCTCCAGAGCCTCGGTGCGCGGAGACAGTTCTACCAACAACTTGCCGGCCTTGCGGAATCGGCGCCATCGGGCTCGCCGCCATTCGGCCAGATGCTTGGCATTGGTCAATGTCAGGCCAACCGGGAACTGTTCGCGCTCCTCGCGAACAACCGTTTCCAAGGTCGGCAGGTGAATCGGCATCCGGCGCAGGATCTGGTCGCGGCGCAGGTTGGCCGTGGTCACCACGTCAATTTGGGGATCAATTGCCAGCTGACCCGCCTGAATAGCGTGAAAGGTATGGAATGCGCGATTGACGATGAAGCCGCTGCGAAGGGCGGCGAACCGGAAGCGGTTGCGGACGCGCTCGAGCCGGCTGGCGACCTCGATCTCGGCCGGCCGCTTCAGCATGGGGATTGAGCCCATCTGACGCAGGTACAGACCCAGAGTGTCGTCGGCTCCGCGAGAGCCAAGCTCCTCTTGCTCGGCGGGACTCAACTCGGCGTCCAGACCGTCCTCGTCGCCGGACCGATGGTCGGCGGGATGGCGGTTAAAGGAGTGCGGCGGGGTGTGCTTCATTCGTTTCCATCCTGACCAGGGGCCGTCCGTCCTGAACGGGGGCGAGGCCTTCGTGTGCCGTGCCTACTAACTGCCTCCGCGAAGTATCCAACTATAGCACCGTCTTTTCGACACCGCCGGCAAACCTTCTCAGGCGGCAGCAAGACTGGACGACGCGGGAGGATTGAAACAAGGACGCCGACAAGGGGTAGCGAGGTTCGGCGCTCCGCCGCAGTCGGTTTAAGGCTTGCGGCCGGTGAGGGCAGTAGTTTACATTCATTCTACCGGCCCCGCCAAACACAACGCCCCTCCACAGGTTCGGTTTCCATGCGTTGCCCCCTTTTCCAATCGATAATCGTTGCTGCAATCTGCACGCCGGCTTATGCACAAAAGCTCGAACAATTGTCTGAAAGACCGATTCAGGCAGCTGACAGAGAACATTGGTCCTTTCAGCCCCCAATACGCCCTTCAGTTCCGACGATTAAGCAAGCATCCTGGATTCGATTTCCGATTGATTCATTCATCCTCAGCAAGCTCGAAGCAGCCGGCATCCTTCCCGCGCCTGAAATCAACAAACTCGCTCTCTTGCGGCGCGTGCATCTTGATCTCGTCGGCCTGCCCCCTTCACCTGAAGAGCAGGAAGCATTCCTCGCGGATTCTTCTCCCGATGCATACGAGAAAGTCGTTGACCGCCTTCTAACCTCACCCCATTACGGTGAGCGATGGGCTCAGCACTGGTTGGATGCGGTCCGATTCGCCGAATCCAATGGTTACGAGGCTGATAGCGATCGGCCCAACGCATGGCGATATCGCGATTATGTCGTCCGCTGCTTCAACGATGATAAACCCTACGACCGGTTCCTGACGGAGCAGCTGGCAGGCGATGAACTGGCAGCGGGAAAGGATCCTCGAACGGTCGCCGATTTATTAATAGCCACCGGCCTGCATCGCTGCGGCTCCGTTCATCTCATTAGTGGCAACGTCGATCCAAAAATCGTTCGCCAGGAAATCCTGACCGAGTACGTGCAGGGAATCGGGGCCGCGGTGCTCGGCCTCACCATGAATTGCGCTCGTTGCCACGATCACAAATTCGATCCGATATCGCAGGGGGACTATTACCGGTTGGAAGCATTCTTCTCAGCCGCGCAATTTAAGGAAATCAATCTGGCCACACCGGAGGAAAAGCGCGTCGCGCAGCCCAAGTGTCCACGCTCGAAGCCAGGATCAAACCGTTGCGCGACGCCGTCGAGGCGATTGACCGTCCCCATCGGCAGCGACTTCGCGAGGCGAAGAAAGCACGGCTGGAACCAGCCTATCGCGAGATATTGGCCATCGACGCCCAGAAACGCACCAAGGAACAAGCACAACTCGCCAGGGATGCCGAGACGCTTCTCAAAGTGACTTGGGATGAAATCATCGCCGATCTGACCCCCGACGAACGCAAGCGGCGCGAACAGCTTCGCGATGAGCAACACGAACTCCAAGCGCGAAATCCGCCAGCGACCGCGAGCGCCTGGTGCGTTGTTGACGACGCGAAGGCGCCGCCGACTCATGTGCTGCGTCGCGGCGACGTGTCGAAAGAAGGAGCGGTCGTCGAACCGGCATTCCCTCGCGTGCTGACGCCGGGATTCAGAAGTCGGGATCGGAGCGGGCGACTGAATCGAATTGACCTGGCAAAATGGATCACGCGGCCGGACCACCCGCTAACGGCACGGGTGTTCATGAATCGCGTCTGGCAGCACCATTTTGGCCGCGGCATCGTCGGCACGCCCAACGATTTCGGAGTTCGGGGCGAACTGCCAACGCATCCGGAATTGCTCGACTGGCTAGCCACCGAATTCGTCGCTAACGGCTGGCGGCTCAAGCCAATCCAGCGGATGATCGTCCTTTCCAGTACTTACCGCCAAGCCAGTAACACCAAGCCGAGCCAACGGGCGAAACAGGCCGATCCGGAAAACCATTTACTCTGGCGAATGAACCGCCAGCGCTTGGAAGGCGAAGCGTTACGCGATTGCATGTTGGCGGCGGCCGGTACGCTGACCCGGCAACTCGGCGGGCCGAGCGTTCGCGTGCCGTTGGAGCGCGAAGTCTACGACTTGATCTTCACCGAAGGCGAGCGGGACGGCCTGTGGAACGTGACCCCCGATCCGAGGCAGCACACGCGGCGAAGCCTTTATCTCTTCGCCAAGCGCAACTTGCGGCTGCCGATGCTGGAAGCGTTCGACCAGCCGGATCGCATATCTCCGTGTGCCGATCGGGCCGTATCGACGTTTGCTCCGCAAGCGTTGATCCTCATGAACGGTCCGTTCGCGCAGCAACAAAGCCGGGCCATGTCGGCGAGTCTGCTGCGCGAATGCGGCAGTGACGTAGACAAGCAAGTTCGGCAAGCCTATCGCCGGGCGTTCAATCGTCCGCCGAACGGGGACGAACTGCAGATGGCCAGGGCATTCTTGAGGGGTCAAGCGGACTTGGCGGCGGAACGATTACTCGCACGATTGCCTGCTGGCGTCCCGGATGATTTGCCAGTGGGGACCGACGTGCCGCACGCTGTAGCACTGGCCGATTTCTGCCTGGCATTGTTCAATGCGAATGAGTTTGTTTACGGGCCATAATCCTGCCGATTAACCAACGATGAAACGTTCATCCTCAGCGAGTTCATCGACTGGCGCCATCCTCGTCGCGGGGATCGTGTCCTCGGCTTTGTATTTGCGATAATCGGGGCAATTGTTGGATTCATTCTGTCCGCATGGCTTTGGGATGAATTTCAACCGGTTGAAGCGGCGGGGGTGGAGTATAGTCCGCCAAGGGCGGGCGCCGAGTTGTCCGTACGATTTCTTGGCCGATGGGAATACTCGAAATCGTCACTTGATCGCGACGAATTGGATGCGGACTTGACATTCTGGGGCGCGGGGATTCCGTTGGCCTTTATGGTCTTCGGTGCTTGCGTCGTTGGAAGGTGCGCTTGGCAAATAGGGTCGAAGTGCGGGCGGGCTCGACGCAACATCTCGACAAGCGAAGATCAAGCCAGTGACTATGATGAGGTCAATTTGCTCAAGCCGTCAAGGAATCCCCCGAACGATTGCGGGGCCGATCATCCGGGTGATACGGACCGGCAGCCGCTTCCATAGCTGGACCATTCGACCGTATTTCGGATTATCGGGATTGAGTTCCGCGGCATCGCCTCGCAGGGCATATTGCCAAACCGCCTGGTGTTCAACCGCGCCCCACTGCTTCTTGAACTTGTAGGTGCTCGAGCCGCGTGTGGATCGGCCGAAGTCGAAGACGGCCTGCCCGCGTTCCATCGAGCGATTGAGCAGGTTCCAATACATCAGCATGTTGGCGCATAGCGGATTGAACTGCCGCAATGACGAGGCGCTCGGCACTTCCGTGATGCCCCTGCCGTGCACAACGATGGCCCCGGCGACCGGGGTCTCGCCAAGTCGAACGACGCACACCTCGGCCGAATCAGCAAAATAGTGCAGGATCGCTTCGAATAGCTTCCGGCTATAGACCGGCGTGCCCAGGTCGCGCATGTTTCGACTGAACACGTTGTAGAAATCATCAAGCAATTCGTTCGCGCCCCAGTGGACCGTGAGGCCGCTTTTTTCACCTTTGGCGCACCTGGTTCCGCACTTTGGCCTTGAAACCTTCCCAAAGTGGGCCGGGAAAGGAAGGCAAATCGAGGCGCATATGCACCTTCGTATCTCGAACGCCATCGAGTCGCGGATGATCGACGATCGTTTCGTGCCGAAGCTCAAGGTGCCGAACATGCATGGTGTCGGCAAGCTCCACAGCCGAGTCGATCAATGAGATCTGGGTTGCCAAATCCTTGGCCTGAACACCACCTGTATTCAGATAGGGAAAGCTGACCAAAAACCGTCCGAATAGCACGCTACTAACAAATGACAAAGGAAGATAGCCAACCGTTTTCTTGCCGGCAGTCGCTTCGAGAACAATCGGCTCATGACCAAGCCCGTCCCGCAGCACAAGCAGCCATTGGGGCTGATGAGCAGGATGGACGACCGCCCCATTTTGCGTGAAAGCGGTCAGTCGGGGCACGGCATCGGTGAGCATTGACCCCGTCAATAGGCGCACAGCGATCGCCGGTGGCGAATCGATTGTCAAAATGGGCATGAAGCGTCGTGGGTGTCAATTCAAGGTGAGGCGAACTGTAGCATAGCAGCGAAAAGTGCGCGTCAACGGTCCATCCAGCAAAATCAATTCAGACTCTTACAATTGAGGACTCGGCCTCAATCCGATTCGCGCTTCCGAGAAAAGAACTGGTTCAATCGGCATCACGTTGCCACTCAAATTGTTTGGCTAATCCTTCATCGAGAGTTGTTTTCGGGTGCCAGCATAAGTGTCGTTGTAATTTGGTTGTGTCGCCAAACGTGTGTCGTTGATCGCCCGCGCGGGCAGGTTCATGCTTGATTGAGAATTTCTTACCTGCAATGAACTCCAGTTTCTTCAGCACATCGAGAACGCTCACCATTTCGCCGCCGCCGACGTTGTATGTCTCGCCAATCGTCGCTCGCTCCGCTGCCATTACCGCTTCGACACAATCGGCCACAAAAGTATTGCCACGCACTTGCTGACCATCGCCGTACACGGAGATCGGCGAATCGGTCAACAGAGCCTTGATGAAGATGTTGTAGCCCATGTCGGGACGCTGTCGGGGACCATACACGCTGAAGAAGCGCAGCGTCACGACCGGCGTGCCGAACGTTTCCAGATGGGCCTTGGCGAGATGTTCGCCGGCCAGCTTGGTAACTCCATAAGGCGAGATCGGCTTGGTCGGCAGGGTCTCGTCGCCCGATGCAAACTTGCCGTAAACGCTCGATGTTGAACCATAAATGAACCGCTTGAGCGAATTCGAGCCTTTCACCGCCTCGAGCAATCGCTGTGTCGCAGTCACGTTGCAACCTAAGTAGAGATCGAAGTCGGTCCAGCTCGCAACCAAGCCGGGCATGGCCCCAAGGTGAAAGATCACATCGACATTCGCGACCGCCGACTGCAAATCGTCGGTTCGAAGGTCCAATGGGACGAAGCGAAACCGCGAATTCGCCAGAGCCTGCGCGAGATTCCGCTCCTTGATTGGCTTGGGGTAATAGGGGATAAACGCGTCGAGGCCAACCACTTCATGTCCGAGCGACAAAAGACGTTCCGTAAGATGTGAACCGATGAATCCGGCAGCGCCGGTTACGAGGTAACGCACTCCTTGCCTCCATTCAGTTTCATGTCGTCGTAAATCCGCGCCAATTTCGCCATTCGCTCGGTAAAACTGTAGCGTGTTTCCACGAGTCGCCGACCAGCGCGCGCGAATTTTGCTTGCAAGCTGGAATCACTGAGCAAGCGCTTTAACGCGTTCATCATTTGTTCAATCGATCCGGCTTCGATCAACTCGCCGGTCTCGCCCGCGGCCACCAGCCGCGGAACGCCGGCAATGCGTGTGGCCACGACGGGCACTTGCATCGCCATCGCTTCCAGCACGACATTGGGCAGCCCTTCCCGATAACTGCTCAGCGCATAGACGTCCATCGCCTCGTACAGGTCGACTACGTCCGATCGATGGCCGAGCAATTGAACGCGGTCTTCCCGGTGCAAGTCGGCGATCAAGCGAGTGAGTGCTTCGCGCTCGGTCCCTTCGCCGGCGATGATCAGGTTAACGTCGATTCCACTCGTCAACAATCGATCGACGGCACGGATCAGGATATCGAACCCTTTCTCCGCGGAGAGCCTTCCGACCGCGCCGATGGTCGGACCATCATGGAAACCGAGTGCGGCACGAGACTCGGCAGTAGTTCGAGTTCGACGAAACGCCTCCACGTCAATGCCGTTTTCGAGCAAGACGCAGCGGGCGGCCGGCACGCCCGCACGACGGCAGGCAGCCACCAGGTCATCGGATACGCAGATGACGCGCTCGTAATGCTTCAACGTCACGCGATCGATAAAATAATAGAGCGGTGTCCGCGACGTGCGATGGACCCATCCGTGCACGGTAGTCACGAGCCGCATCGGATGGAATCGTTTGAGAATGAGGCCCAGGGCGTTCGTCTTGTAATCGTGACCGTGCCAGACGCATACCCGTTCACGACGGCAAACCTCGAGCGCCCGCGGAACGATGCGCCAGTCGAACGGTCCACGATCGGCAATGGAAATCAGCGGGGTGCCCGCACGTTCGGCCTTCGTTCGCAGGATTTCGAAGCCGGGATCGTCCGGATCGTGCAAATACGCACACAGCATGCGGTAGCGGGCCTTCGCGAGGAAGGGTGGCGAGTGGATGAGCGTTTTGTCCGGTCCGCCACCCGAGCCGCTCAGCACGCGGGCGTCGAGAATCGTTGGCGGCGAATCGGCAATCACTTCGGAAACACCATGCGTTCAAACACCTGAGCCTTCGCGGCCCAACTTTCGTCCCTGAGCCGTTGACGAGCCATCGCCTGGTTGCTTGGCAGCCCCGTTTCAAGGCGCAGCGCACCGCCCGTACAAACTCGTCGGCCGAGCCGGCCAGGTCGAGTGCATCGCTCCATTCGCGATTGGCGGGCAGATCGCGAACCACGGCGGGCTTGCCGGTAGACAGGTATTCCTTCAGTTTGAGCGGTTGCATCGCTCTCGTCACCGGTTCGTTCACATAAGGCATGATGAGCACTGCCGCCTCGCGTGCCAAGGCTGGCAATTGCTCCAGGGGCAAGGGGCCGGTTCGATGCACTCGCGGAAGTGCGGCCAGCGCTGGGTCCGGTTGCTGCTCGGGACCGGCGAGTACGATTGTCCCTTGCGACAATTCCCGACTCAGTCGTTCGACGAACGAAGAATCCATGCGCGGATCAATTACACCCCAAAACACGACTAACGGTCGGTCCAGACGGTCCATGCCGGACACCGGTGACTTCGTCGCTGTCCAGAATTCGACGTCGACTCCGTGTGTCAACAAGTCCGATTCGCGACCAAGTCCACGCAGTCGTGACCGCAGCGACTCGCTTACGGCGATCAAAACATCTGCCTTCTCAACGACGATTCGTTCGAGTCGAGTCATCGTGGCCTGATCGAGGCCAGGCCATTCGCCGAAGTCGTCCACGCAATAGTAGACCCATTTGCGGACGGGCAACCGACCCATGAGGTCGGCGACAATCGGCAAGGTCGTAATGGCCACCGGCAGCTCGGGCATCGCGCCGATGATCGGGCGGAGTTGCCGTAAGAGTAGTGCGCGATTCAACCGTCGATCGATTCTCCGGGTCAGCCACGGCCACATGTGGGGATTGTGAACGGTCAATCCCGGTGGCAGCTCAAAAGCCACTTTGTTCGCCGATCGGCCAATCCACTGGCGGGCCTTGCCGGCGGCCCGTCGCACGCTGGCAACATCCAATTTCGGCGTGCGCGTGCCGATCGTGTTGATCCAGGATGTCGGATGGTCGGGCAGCAACTGACGGACGAGATGTTGGCAGCTCGACGGGTGTCGGCCCCAGTCGTCGGCGAACACGAGAAGGGGAATACCGCTCATTCTCTAATCCGTTTTACAACCCATTGCCTTGAACGGATGTCCAATGTTCATTCTCCCGACAATTCGGTGGCACATTCCTTGCTGCGAAGTACCACTCACGGGCGTGTGGGCGTCCGGTGGTCATTTTGTCTGGAGGGAATTCGATGCGTCACCAATTGTTCAGAGTCGTGTTCGCGGTCCTCGGAACCGCACTGGCATTCAGTGCTTCCTTGAAGAGCGCGCCGCCCACCGAAAATCAAAAGGACAATCATGGATATCTTGGCGTGATGATTGCCCCTGGCGCGGAGGGTCAACGCGGCGTGGTCGTGCGCGATGTCGCCCCCGGTAGTCCAGCCGCGAAGGCAGGATTGAAATCGGGCGACCGCATTATCAAGGTGGGCGACCAAGAGCCCAAGGATATTGAGGGATTCATGAAAGCCGTTGCCGTGTACAAACCGGGCGATCGCGTCAAATTGATGATCAACCGCGACGGCAAGGAACAAATGATTAATGCCGCTTTGGGCAAACGACCCAACGCCACGGCTCAACGGCCCGAGGGGGTTGGCCGACCGGAGGAGCGGGGCCAAAGAGAGGATGGCCGGCGGGCGGAAATACCGGGGACGCGGGGTGCGCAAGGTCCCGCCTACATTGGCGTCACAATTCAACCTCTGACGGATGAACTTCGCCAACAGATGAAGGTGGAAGCCAAGCAGGGAGTTGTCATTGTCGACGTGTCGCCCAATTCACCCGCGGAAAAGGCCGGGCTCAAGCACGGCGACGTGGTCACCGGAGTCGGGGGCCATGCGATCCAGAATCCGGATGATTTGAGCCAGGCCGTTCAGAATGCCGGCGCCGGCAAGCAAATCACGCTGGAAATCGCTCGTGGCAATGAAAAGATGAAGATCAAAGCGACGCCGCAGACCGGAACCGTCGGATACTTCGGACCGAGGGAGGGCCAGTTGCCGTCGACCGACGGCGGTCCGATGCTCGATCAAAGCCGTCGAATCCGCGAGCTGGAGCGCCGCGTGTCGGAGTTGGAAAAACGAATCCGTGACATGGAACACAGGCCGGGCGCTCAGAAGTGATGCCAGTTCGGTCGGCCCTCGTCACCCGATCGAAGCCGAAGACGGCGGGAGATCGGGGAAGGGCCGACCGCAAACTACGCCCGGAGATGCAACATGGAAAAGCAAATGCCAGTCTCGCAGACCGATTGGCGCGATCACATTCCGAAGATTCGGGGGATGCTCGCAACTGCTGCGAGCCACTCGCGCGAAGACGTCGATAAGGTCCATGATCCGAAGGCAAAGGCCCTATTTGAAACGACCGCCGAAGTGCTCGACGGGCTGATTCGAGCGTACGACCATGCTGAGAAGCGCTCGGAACCCGCTTGGAAATGAAGTCCCGCCGGAATGATGTCCCGCTTCTGGTGAAGCTAATTGAAGGAGGCACGACTATGTCCGATTTGTCTGATTTCCGCGTTGCCGTCTTGGCTACGGATGGATTTGAGGAGTCCGAGTTGATTGAGCCGGTTCAAGCGCTCAAGGACGCAGGGGCGGAAGTCACGATTGTTTCGTTGAAATCCGGACAGATTCAAGGTGTCAAGCACCATGACAAGGGCAAGAAAGTGCGCGTCGATCGACCCATCGGCGAAGTTTCGGCGGATGAATTCGACGGCATGCAGCTTCCAGGCGGCGCCCTGAACGCGGACGCCATGCGCGTCGTTCCGGAAGTGCAAGCGTTTCTCAAGAGCTTCGACGAGTCTGGCAAGCCGATTGCCGCCATTTGTCATGCGCCTTGGGAATTGATCTCCGCCGGCTTGGTCCGTGGGCGGACGCTCACCAGTTACCACACCATCCGCGACGACATCAAAAACGCGGGCGGCACGTGGGTCGATCGCGAACTGGTTGAGGATCGCAACTGGGTTACGAGCCGGCAGCCATCTGATTTGCCAACATTCAATAGCGCGATGATCAAGCTGTTCTCGAAAAGCTTGGCCCACGCCGGCAAATCGTAGATGGGCGCTGGCGTAAGGAAACTGTTCCGAATTTGCATCCGCTCGTGGAGCCGCCAAGGTTGCTCTACGAGCGGATGCAACGACTAATCGAGTGTCCGCTGGTACCGCGTCACGCCAATCACCATCGCCACGGCCGCGAATACGCCAATCGGCCAGAGTTCCGGCGCGATTTCGTGAAAACCATTTCCCTTGAGCAGAATGCCACGGATAATGCGCAAAAAGTGCGTGAGTGGGAACGCTTCGCCGATGAACTGCGCCCAGCGTGGCATGCCGCGGAACGGAAACATGAATCCGGACAGCAACAGTGACGGAAGAAAGAAGAAAAACGACATTTGCAGTGCCTGGAGTTGATTCCGGGCAATCGTCGAGAACGTGATGCCGACCGCCAGATTGGCGACAATGAACGCGAACGCCGAGGTCAGTAAGAGTAAAAAACTGCCGATCATCGGCACATGAAAGAGGAAGCGGGCGGCCAGCAAGATCAGGCTGACTTGGATGTAGCCGACGAAAATGTAAGGGACAATCTTGCCGATCAGCACTTCGAATGGTCGCGCTGGCATGGACAGCAGATTCTCCATCGTGCCGCGTTCGCGTTCCCGTGTGATCGCCAAGGCGGTGATCATCACCATCGTCATCGTGAGAACCACACCCATCAAACCGGGCACAATGTTGTACTGCGTGATTGCTTCGGGATTATACTTTGCGTGAATTTGCACTTCGACCGGTCCGGGTGTCGCCGCCAACGAGGAGAGAGGCCCTTTCAAGTCATTGTCGAATGCCGTATCGATCAAGTTTTGCAGCGATGATACGGCGTTGCTGGTCGCGGCCGGATCCGTGGCGTCGGCCTCCAAGAGAATCGATGGATGATCGCCGCGAACGAGACTGCGGCTAAAATCCACGGGAATGGTGACGACAAATTGGACATCGCCACGCGCCAACACCTCGTGACCCTCCGCTTCGGTTTTCACTTCCCGGACAAACTCGAAATAGCCGCTGTTGTGAATTGCATAGAGCAATGTGCGGCCGTGCGGCCCTCGATCCTCCAACAAGACGGCCGTCGGTAAACGTCTCGGATCGGAATTAATCGCAAAACCGAACAAAATGAGTTGAATCAGTGGGACGCCAAGCATCATCCCAAACGTGAGGCGATCGCGCCGCATCTGGACGAATTCCTTAACGACGATTGCCCAGAAGCGGGCCAGCGAGAAAACCTGCCGCCATCGCATGTTGATCAACCCTCTGGGGCCTGGTCCATCAGGTGGATAAACACATCTTCCAGTCCGGATTCAATTCGCCGCCACTGATAGGGGGGACGTTGAAACGGAGCGATCGCTCGTTCGAGAGCCGCGGCGTCTTCGCCGCTCACATGCAGCATGTTGCCGAATGCCACGGCCTGCTGCACGGCAGGCGATTGTTGCAACTGCTGAGACAGGGACGCCAGGTCCGGTCCGTGAACCTCCCATGTATTCAGGCCGGCATGGGCGATCATGTCCCCGACCGTTCCCCGAGCCAGCAATTGCCCATAAGCGATATAGGCGAGTCGATGACACCGTTCCGCCTCGTCCATGTAATGCGTCGTGATCAAGACCGTGAGGCCCTGGCCCGCAAGCTGGTGAATCTCATTCCAGAAATCACGGCGGGCTTTCGGATCAACGCCCGCGGTGGGCTCGTCCAACAGGAGCAATTGCGGTCGATGAATCAGACACGCCGCCAGTGCGAGCCGTTGCTTCCAGCCGCCGGACAATTGGCCGGCAAGCTTGCGCTCTTGCCCCTTGAAACCATGACGTTCCATGGCATCGCGGACAGCAGCGCGGCGATTCTTGACGGCGTACATTCGCGCGACAAAATCGAGGTTCTCGCGGACACTCAGGTCCTCATAGAAGCTGAATCGTTGCGTCATGTAGCCGACCTGCCGCTTGATGGCCGCGGAATCCGCGATCACGTCATGGCCCAGGCAAGTTCCGCTTCCATCATCGGCTCGAAGCAGACCGCACAGCATGCGAATAAACGTCGTCTTGCCGCTGCCATTGGGGCCGAGGAATCCATAGATTTCGCCACGACGAACTTGAAGATCGATATGGTCGACGACCGTGCGGTTGCCGAACCGCTTGGTCATTCCACGCACGTCGATGGCTAGTTCGTCGGGCATGTCAGGAACCGAATTCGACGTCCACGGGTTGACCGGGATGCAACTGAGCGGCAGTCCCGGCATCGAAGCGAATTTCGATCATGAACACGAGCTTGTCGCGGCTCTCTCGACTGTAAATGACCGGAGGGGTGAACTCGGCCCGCGGCGAAATAAAACTCACCCGGCCAGTCGCCGGCTCGGCGATACCGTCAATGGTCACACGAACCGGGTCGCCGACTCGAATGGCGGCAACGCGGGTTTCCGCGACAAATGCACGCACCTTGATGTTTTCCGGCGGTAGAAGCGCGACCACCGGCCGACCGGCGGGAACCCATTCTCCGGGGTAGTAAAGCGTATCGAAGACAAGACCATCTCGTGGAGCGGGTGGCGATTGTTGTGCGAGGTCCCACTCGGCACGGCTCAGCGCCGCCTGGAGCGCATGCACATTCGCTTCGGCGGCCACGATTTGATCCGGACGGGCGCCGAGTCGGGCCGTCTGCAAATCGGCTTTCAATTGGGCAATGTGTTCAACGTCCTGATCGCGGGAGGCGCGAGCGCGATTCAAATCCTCGGGCGATGTCGCCAACGATCCGGCCAGCCGCTCCTGGCGCTTCAATTGCGCTTCCGAAAATGCCAGCGCTGCTTGCGCCTGTTTGAGCTGCGCCTCCAGCGATTCGATCTCCGTGGGGCGCCGGCCTTTCTGGAGATCCTCGAGGTTCGCGCCGCCTGAGCGACACGTCGCCTCGCTTCGTCGCGGGCAGCGGCTTGCGGCTCCGCGTCGACGGCGAATAGAGGATCTCCGCGCTGACCCACGTTCCGCGGGCAACACCGAGCGATTTCAACGTTCCCGCGTTCGCCGCGGCGACGTACACATATTCCCCCTCGACATAGCCTTGCACCCGTCCGGTCTCGGGACGGGTGCAGCCGGCAAGGAGCCCGCCGATCGTGCATGCGAGGAATGGCCCCGTGATTCGACCTCTCATTGCTTTCGCCTCCCGGAACGTGTGACGAGCCCTTCGAGAACCACGGAAATGACTGCGGAGACACCAGACTGGGGCGTAATTCGCAAATCGCTCATCCCTTGAGGATTGAGGACGCTCTGAACTGCCCCCAGCAATATCGCGATTGCGAGTCGGGCGGGAATATCGGTCCGGATCATTCCCGCCCGACGGCCCACGTCGAATAGTCGGCCAAAGTGACGGCGAATCAGGGCGGACCGGCGCGATTCCACCAACTGGAATAAGTCGGGCGCCGATCGCTGCACATCGCGAACGAACGGCGGCTGAATCTCGCCGGCATGTCGATGCAGCGTCGCAAGCAATTCGTGTAGGGCCCGGAGAAAATCGGTCGTGGACGCCGCGGCGATCCGAGCCAGATCGGCATCCATTTCTTCGAACTTGTCGGCGAGCACGGCTTCCACGAGTTTCACCTTGCTGGGGAAATGCTCGTAAAGGGTCTTCTTGCTCATGCCCAGATCGTGAGCCAGTTCATCCATGGTGACGCCACGAAATCCATGCGCAAGAAACTGGCGTCGAGCGGCGGCCACGAGCCTTTCCCGGGCTCGCGATAGCGATTTCAATTCTCGGCCTGCTCCCTTGTCCACGATGCGTCTCGCACAAACCTTAGAAACTATTATAGTTTATTCAGTTTCCAACGGGATAGAGCTAATGCACAAATCGGCAAGCGATTCACCATAGTCGCCTTTCGCTCGGCGAAAGGAACGGCGGCTCGCGAAAACGCGCAAAACCGACTCGCGAGCAGCGTGCCCTTTCCTTTCGCGGAGCGAAAGGCGACTCTGGCGCCGATTCGCGCACATGCTCTCCGCGAACGGATGGGCTCACCGCGCGGTGGTCCGAATGATGGGCTGCAAAGCCAGAGGAATGGGAAGACGCTTTCCGAACAGCAGGTAATGAACGGCCCAACTTCGATGAAACGCCTTGACTGTGTGCGACCAAAAGGTCGATTCGGGTCAATTCCCCGAGGAAAATCGCCCACCTCTGTCGAGAAAACCTGCAATCGAGGAAATGATTGGAAATTGAACCGGCTCTGGCATTGCGGTTGCAATTCTTTACGGTCAGACCGGCAGAAAACTATCTCGATCAGGTATGGGCGACTGAATCGAGCCAGTTTCTGCCGGTCATTTTTTTTCACTACCCCTCTCCCGAAAGCCGGAACCGTGAGCACAAGCTTCTCGCTTGTGAGCGCTGCACCGTGGCCACAAGCTGCTAGCCTTGTGAGCCGAAGGCGGTTCATTGCACCTCAGTGGGTAACAGCGAGCCGCCGACGTTTGTCGGCGGAGGGAGCGTAGGCTCCAGGAAAATGGCAGGTTCCTCCGCCGACTCATGTCAGCGGCTCGCCAGCGGGTTGATTTGTATGATCCAAATCAGGTGCAATTAATCAGCATTCGCAAAACCGAAAGCAATACGTGCGCGTCGTCAGCCTGCACAGCAAGGATGAAATTGAGCCGATTCTCCGGCGCAATGTGTTCCTGCACATCTATGCGCTGGGCGATCTCGACGACTTTTTCTGGCCGTATACGACCTGGTATGCCCTGGAGGATAACGGCGCCATTCAAGCCGTTCTGCTTCTTTACACCGCCTTCGAAACGCCCACGGTGATGGCACTGCATGATCCGCCATTCGCGCCAATGCATGAACTTCTCAAGGACGCGTGCCGGCTGCTTCCGCGACGGTTTTACGCGCATTTGAGTCCCGGTTGCCGCGACGCTCTGGGGACGAACATTCGTGCACAGTCCCACGGCCCACACCGCAAGATGGCACTGGTCAAGCCGGTCCTCGATGTGCCGGGCGTCGACCGAGTTCAGCGGCTTTCCGCCGCCGACATTCCCGATCTGCGATCGCTCTATGCCATTGGCTATCCGGGCAATTGGTTCGATCCCCGCCAGATCGAAACGGGCCATTACTATGGACTTCGCGTGAACGGCGAACTGGTCAGCGCCGCTGGCCCCCATGTTTATTCCCGCGTGCAACGCGTGGCCGCGCTTGGCAACATCGTCACGCATCCAAAGCACCGCGGCCGTGGATATGCGGCCGCCATCACTGCCCGAACGTGCATGGAACTGAGCGCCACGGTTGATCACATTGGCCTTAATGTGAAAGCGGACAACGCGGCCGCAATCGCCTGTTATCAACGGCTCGGTTTTCAACCGATCGCGGAGTACGAGGAGACGATCTTGACGCTGGCAGGTTCCGACGAAGCCGCATAGACCAATCTCAACCGGTCTTGCGGAGGCTCGCTTGCGCTACTTCCCCTCCTTCGATGAATTCACGCAACTGGCGGCTGGGCATACCGTCGTGCCGGTGTATCGTCAGCTTTTGGGCGATTCACTGACCCCGGTAAGCGCATTCTGCAAAGTCCAGGAAGGGGACTGGGCATTTCTGTTCGAAAGTGTTGTCGGCGGCGAGCGGATGGGTCGCTACAGCTTTGTCGGCAGCGGGCCTTTCTTTCGATTCGAAGCGTTCGATCGCCGCGTCGTGACCCAAACGGGTCGAGCCGCGAAGCAAGAAACAACCCATCCCGACCCGCTCCGGCTGCTCGAAGAAAAGTTGTCGGCGTTTCGCGCCCCGAATGTCAGCGGCTTGCCGCGATTCTGTGGTGGAGCGGTCGGCTACGCGGGTTACGACACCGTTCGTTATGTGGAGCATTTGCCGAACGCCCCGGAAGATGATCGTGGCCTCCCCGACTTGAGCTTTGCTTTCTACGACCGCATGGTCGTCTTCGACCACATCGACAAGACCGTGGCCGCCGTCGCGCATGCTCACATCGATCCAAACAACTTGCGCAAGTGTTATGACGATGCCTGTGCCAAGGTCGATCGGCTCGTCGAGCGCTTGCAGCAAGGCGTCGCCGACTTGCAATTGACCGATATTGATCCGCGTGGCCCGGTGACGATCGCCCACCAATCGAATTTCACGAAGGACGATTTCAAGTCAGCGGTCGTCAAGTGCAAGGAGTACATCAACGCTGGCGACATCTTCCAAGTCGTATTGAGTCAACGGTTCAAGGCGACGACCACGGCCCGGCCGTTCGATATTTACCGGGCGTTGCGAACGGTGAACCCCTCGCCGTTCATGTTCTACGTGAAGGCCGGCACGACTACTCTCGTCGGCGCTTCGCCGGAGATCATGACGCGAGTCGAGGGCGATCTGGTCACGATCCGTCCATTGGCCGGCACGCGCCGCCGCGGCGCCACGCCGGAAGAAGACAAAGCCCTGGCCGAGGAATTGATCGCCGACCCGAAGGAACGGGCCGAGCACATCATGTTAGTCGATCTCGGCCGCAATGATGTGGGCCGGGTGGCCAAGTTTGGCAGCGTTGAGTTGAGCGATTTGCTCACGGTCGAGCGCTATAGCCACGTGATGCACATTTCCAGCACCGTGACAGGTCGTTTGCAAGCGGACAAGACCGCTTTCGATGCCCTGCGTTCATGCCTGCCGGCCGGCACACTATCCGGCGCCGAAGGTGCGCGCAATGCAGATTATCGACGAACTGGAGCCGCACCGCCGCGGGCCGTACGGCGGGGCCGTCGGCTACGTCGATTTCACCGGCAACATGGATACGTGCATTGCGCTGCGACACGATGGTGGTCCAAGGCCAAACGGCATACGTGCAAGCCGGCGCCGGCGTGGTCGCGGATAGCGATCCAGAGTCGGAGTATCAGGAAACGGTGAACAAAGCGAAAGGCTTGTTGCGGGCGCTCGAGATTGCGGAAAAGCAACTTTGAGCCGCGAGCTTGTTCCGGTCGGTCAGCGAGGGTGGATCATGGTGCAATTGAATTATGATTATTGGATTTTTTGAATTTCAGGTCGCGGCCCGAGAGGAAGATGGCCAAAGGGGGGATGGAGAAAACGGTGGCCGCCTTGGCCATGTTGGCCATCTTGGCCGCCTTCCTTTTTGAATTGCCCTGGTATTTGCGCTGCACCGGAATTCGTTGCAAATCCACGTCGTTCGACGAAGACTCAGCAGGTGAGTGATCCAACCGCACCTGGCGAGTGCAAGCGGCGACGCGCTGCGGTCAAAAAACCTGCGAAACCCAAGTAGCCGCCCGCCGTCGCCAAGAGGATCCAAGGGCCCGGTGCGGGGACTGGATTGAGTAAGTCGGCGGTGACGCGGTCGTCCGGTCGGTGCGTGACTAACGTTTGCCCGGTCACTGGCGAAACGTCGATCCACAATGCGGTCGGTTGACCCCCAGGACCATCGCCGATGAGCGTATAAAAGTCCGTCTGTTTCCCCCGTTTGGCTGCCGTAAACGCCCAATTTGAACTGGCTGCCATATAGCGGATCGGGAACCGGAGTATCGATTGTCAATAAGAAGCCGAACTCGTCGCCCCGTGAAATTACATCCAAGGATTGATTAACTGAATACGTGTTCGTGATGACCATTCGATTCGGCTCAATAAAGCCGTCAACACTGTAAGGAGTTTGAGAGAGGTTGCTCCAATACCCGGTTCCACCACTCACATAGAAGTTGCTGACGGTCGCGGTTGCTGGGTGCACCGGCATGCCGAGCGGATTGAATTGGAAGTCCAGGTAAATGTCCTGTTCGGTGAACCCGGTGGTATCGACGGTAACCCTGTAGGTGTACGAGGCCTGCACAACGCCCGGAAAAGCCAGGGCCAACACAACAAGTGGAAACAATCGAGTCATAGCAATCCCACATTGTCACACGAGAAGTGAACATTGTTGCGCCAAGGCGACGGGATTCCTCCCAAAAGGGTTATACGGCATTGACGCTCAGGCAACAGTCATCTCCCACCCGGCCCCGGATCGACTGACTGAAACAAATCTCGAAAACGGCTGTAACAGAGTCAGGCATTTTTCGCTCCGCAAGTTGTGGCCCAAAACTCGGGTCCTTTGAAGCGGAGACGATGATGAACTTCGACATGAAAGCATTCGGTGAAAAAGCGAAGGGGTTTATCAAGACTGCCGGCGAAAGGGCCGTCAAGGCAACCAAAGAAGCCCGCGAGCGGGCCGATCGGGCCGCGGAAGCGGTCGCGGTCAAAGTCACGGAGGTGACGGGCCGGGAGACGACCGCGACGGAGGTCAAGCGGGCAGCAGTCATCGCTGCCGGTGCGGTCGTCCTGGCAACCACCGGCGCCGCCATCGTCGGCTCCCATCGTGGCCTGGTCGCAACGGCCTTGAACGCCGGCAACGGCAACACGGGTTCGGCGTGGGGGTCCGATTTTGAAAGTCAGGCCGCTCGCGTCTTCGCCGAGAATGGCGGATCGCTCAACTACTACACCCCGCATGTCGATTCAACGGGGACGGTGTACTACGAGCCGAACGGCTGACCCCAGGTGGGACGGATTTGTAATCCGTCCCCCACGATCTCAATTGACAAGTATCACCCGGACATCCATCACGTTCGTTTGCGTGAGGCCGGTGCGAATCAATCCGCCGACTGCGTCGAAGAGCGGATAGGCGTCATGCCGATTCACATGCTCGGAGACGTTGAGTCGATGCCGATTCAGATCCCCCCAGGTGATTTCATCGGCAATCGCGCCCGCGGCATCGGTCGGGCCGTCCTCGCCATCGGTGCCGCCACTTAGAACGGCCACGTTCCGCATTCCCTCCGGTCCGAGTTGCTTCAGTATTGCCAGGACGAATTCCTGATTACGCCCGCCCTTGCCTGAATCGGGGCCGAGCGTGACCGTCGTCTCGCCGCCGATCAAGATGCATGCCGGCGGCGCAATTGGCAGCCTGTCGATCTGGATACTGCGAACTATTCCCGCCATCGCAAGTGCTACCTGCCGGGTTTCTCCTTCGACAAACGAGCCAAGATTGAGAACATGATAGCCAAGCAATTCCGCCCTTGCGGTTGCCGCTCGCAGGGCCAGTGCGTTATTGCCAAGGATGACGTTGTGAACATGCTCGGGAAGTGCCTTGAGCGTCTCGGGGATTTTACCCGATGCGCCGAGTTCCAGATGGGCGACGACCGCGGCGGGCGATTTCATTCGCAGGTCGTATCGATCCAGCACGGCCAACGCATCGGCGAACGTGGATGGATCGGCCGCGGTCGGCCCGGAAGCAATGACATCGAGCGGATCGCCGACAACATCCGACATGATGAGGCTAAAGAGTTCGCGACCGCGAAAGGCTTGGGCGAGTCGGCCGCCTTTGATGCGCGAAAGATGCTTGCGCACAGCATTCATTTCGTCAATGGTCGCGCCGCAGGCATGGAGCAGCTTTGTCACGGCTTGCTTGTCTTCAAGCGAGACTCCATCCGGCGCCGGCAGCAGGGCCGAGCCGCCTCCGGATAGCAAGCAAATCGCAATATCATCAGGGCCAGCCGAACCGAGAAGTCGCAGCATTTCCTCAGCGCCGGCGACTCCTTCAGAAGTCGGGTAATTACTCGCGGCGGGCCGGGCGGCATGCACGCGAATGCGCTTCAATGTTCGCACGGCGTCGGCGGGAACATTGACGAAGCCCGTGAGCCTGTCGATTTGATTGGCAAGCGACTCCTCAAGCGCCTCACTCATCGCAGCGCCCGCCTTGCCGGCGCCGACCACGAGGATTCGCTTGGCGGAGGCAATCGCACGCTGAATCATTTCGTTCGCGAGAATCTGCTTTGGCAGCAACACCCCCGGCCGAACGGCATCAACCGCGGCATGCCAGATGGCCAGAGCGTCGGCGGAGAGATCATTCATTGCTTTCAACTCCCCACCGCTTCAGCAGTCCATGCTCCACTCCCAGTTGATCGCAAATGCGGCCGACGACAAAATCGATCATGTCGTTGACGCTCTTCGGCAACGTGTAGAACGCCGGCATTGCGGGAAGAACAATCGCTCCAGCCTCGGCGACGGTGGTCATGTTCCTCAGTTGAACCAATCCCAATGGTGTCTCACGCGGCACGAGGACCAACCTGCGGCGTTCCTTGAGATGAACATCGGCGGCCCGGTGAATCAGGTTTTCCGAGGTGCCGTGCGCAATGGCGGCGAGCGTCCCCATGCTGCACGGGCAGATCACCATACCGGCGGTCAGGAATGAGCCGCTGGCGATTCCCGCCTGGAAATTGCGGTAATGGTGGTAGTGAAGCCCCGAAAGGTCGAGCCCGGCTGGAAGCAAAAGTCCTGGGTCGAATCGGTTGACGTCGATCGTTATGCGGAGTTCGCGCTGCATGACCTCGGTGGCCGCGGGGCTAATGACCAGATGAACGGTTCGGCCCGCCGTCAATAGCACTTCGAGCAGCCGAACACCGTAGGGCGAGCCGCTCGCACCGGTCATGGCCACGACGAGATCACCTGCTGCCATGTTCAATCTCACTTCCCACGCAGATCGCTGCAATTGTAGCCGACGTCCGGCGGCTCCATGCCTACAACAGTGGCGAGTCATCCTTTACAACCGGAGCTGTCATGAAGCGCTTGCTTGCCGTCGTAACTGTAGCCGCGGTCTTCACTATCACTGCTCGGGCCGACGGGCCGGCATACGGGCACATGGTCTTCTTCGAGTTAAAAGAAAAAACAGACGCGAACAAGAAGAAGCTCGTGGACGCTTGTTACAAGTATCTTAAGGATCGCGACGGTGTGATTTACTTCAGCGCCGGACCCCGGGCGAAAGACGTCAAGGAGGCGGTAAGCGCCACCGACTGGGACGTAGCTCTGCACGTGGTTTTTAAGGACAAGAAATCGCACGACAGCTATCTGACGCACCCGATGCACTTGAAATTCATTGCCGAGAACAAGGACCTGTGGAAGGGCGTGAAAGTGTATGATTCCCACATCGATGCTTCGCGGAAATAACCCATGAATGCCAAAAAACTCTTCGATCTCACCGGCCGCGTCGCTCTTGTCACGGGTGGCAACAAGGGGCTCGGCAAAGCCATGGCTCATGGCCTTGCCGAGGCCGGCGCTGACGTCTTTCTGGCGAGTCGCAATGAGGCAGAGTTGAAAGCCGCGGCGGACGAAATCGCTGCGACGACTGGCCGCAAAGGCGCCTATTGCGTCACGGACGTCTCACGCCGCGGCGACGTGGCCAAGCTCGCCAAGACAGCGCTCGAAAAAATGGGCCGCATTGACATCCTGATCAATAACGCGGGCATGAATTCCCCTCAGCCCATTGACGAGATTGTCGACGAAGTTTGGGATAAAGTCCTGGAGGTGAATCTCTCATCCGCGATGGCGCTCACACGGGCGATCGTTCCCCAGATGCGGGCGCGAAAGTGGGGAAGGGTGATTCACATTGCGAGCATCATGTCGTTCGTCTCCAAGGAAAAACGCAACGCCTATTCGGCATCCAAGGCGGCTTTGCTCGGACTGACGCATGCGAGTGCGCTCGATCTTGGACAAGACGGCGTCACGGTCAATTGCATTGCCCCCGGACCATTCCTGACTGATATGCCGATGAGCATCCTGTCGGCCGCCGAAAAGCAAGCGTTTGCCGAACGGACGGCATTGAACCGTTGGGGCCAGCCCGATGAACTGGTCGGGCCCATGCTGCTCCTGGCGAGCGATGCCGGCAGCTACATCACCGGGACAACGCTTGTTGTTGATGGAGGATGGCTAGCGCGGTGAGTCCTTTCATTCACGAGCTTGATTCGCTCGTTTACGGAATGGAAAAGCCGGCCTGCCTTTGCGCGGATCCGGTTGGTCCGAAGAAACGTCATCAAATCAGAATTGCTGCGCGCCGCGGCCAGGTGGGCGTCGAGGCTAGAGACTGTTTTACAAGTAGGTCCGGCGAGCCGAGCCGGACCGCCATGCGCCCTGAGATGGCGTCATGCAGTCTCCGCGGCTGTCGTCCTTGTCCGCCTCGGCTCGGCGGACCTACTTGTGAAACGGACTCTAGGCATGGCTGAGCGGCTCCCATCCTTTCACCCAAATTCCAACCTGTTGTGGAGTGGCAGCGAAGAAAAGACGAAACTCGACGTCCACGCCAGTCAGTGCTACATCTTGTGCGAGTGCCAGGTCGAGAGTTGTTACAGCTTCATCGAGAACGGGATCATACGCCCGATGGCGACTGACCACAGCGCATCGGACGGTGTCTCGAGTTGGATGAGTGAATAATTCGGCGGATTGAATTTCCTCCCTCGCTTCTGCCCACTGCTTCACTCGGTCCTCGATCCGGGCGAGTTCAGCTTGTGCAGGGGAACGCGGAAAAACGAAATCGTCGCCAACGGATTGAGTCGAGATTGTGGCGGACACCCTGCGTCTCACGAATAGTGACCTCATTTCTTCCTTGATTCTATCAAGGTGTCCGCTTGAACATCAACACGGGATTCAGTTCATTCCTTGACCCGCCGCAAGACAATCAGCGTGCCGGCCTCGGGGCTGAATTCCTTCGGCCGGCTCGTCTCGTCGGACTTCGACCCAAGGGCTTTCTCGTATTCGGGCAAGGGTTGCAGTTTGCCCAAGCAGATCGTCAGTTCGTCGCCGTCCAGCCGGAAGATGCCGTAGGTCATCGCCTTCTTCGGTCCACTCAGATCGATGCGTGGGGGAGACACATTCACATCGATCTTGCTTCGCATTGGCATCATTCACCACCGACCCGATCAGGTGATCCGACATTCTCAGTTCTCTGGCCGTCTCTCTACATTACATTGGGCGCTGGCTCAAGAAGCGCCGAGTTTTCTTTTGCGAATCGTTCGATTGAATTGGATGACAGGAAACGCCGTCGTTGCAACGTGGAAGCCCGTCAACAGTTAACGTATGGATTCGACGATGGGCGGCGGGTTTGGAGAATCCGGCGAAATGCGGGAAGAGGGCTTATTTGCGCATGACAGGCCCCATTGCATCGGAGTTCGACGAGCCGCCGAACGCCGCCTTAACGTCCGCCATCATTTGTTGTTGCTCTTCCCAGGTCCGGTCGTCGCGCAGATTCTGATGTAGGTCCCGCTCGCGCTCGTCGGCCGTCTTGAGTGCCGGCAAGTCGTACGCATGATAGGGCTCTGGCCGAGCGCAGCCGACGGCCGCGATCACCAAAAAAGGAAGAAAGCGAATCATGCGCCTGCTATAACGCAGAGCGCCACTACTTCAAGACGAACTGCCGAGCCCCTCTGTGAATGGCGACCTTCCGACCATGCGATTCTGGCCCTGGGGCCTTATCTGGGCTGTGCTTTTTGCGCTGTCGTACACGCAAACGCCCGAATACTACTCCAATCAGCATCAATACTACCTGCATGGCTTCGCTCAAGCAGGCGTCGGCCATTTGAATGAAGATTGGCTGGCCAATACAGAAGACCCAACGCCAGTCTACTCATGGTATGTCGCTCAAATGTACCGGCTGGCCGGCCCGTTTACGTTTCAGGTCGTGTATTTCCTATTGCTCGTCGTCTATTTCGAATCAATTCGGCGAATTGTCGTCGCGCTGCCCGGCTTCCCGAAACGCGGACCGGCGATGGTCTTGTTCCTCACACTCTTTCTGGCGTCGCATGCAGCCATTCTTCGAGTCGCTTCGGTCCGATGGTTCGGAGTCGATTACCCGTGGTACCTTCAGGCCGGCTTGGCCGCCCAATACCTGTTGGGCCCGGGACTGCAACCATCCGCGTTTGGCGTGCTGCTGGTGGCGTCGCTCGCGGGGTTCGTCAATCAGCGACCGATTCTCGCCGCCATTCTCGCCGCTGCCGCCGCTGTCATTCACTCCACGTACATGCTCCCCGCTGGACTTCTAGTCTTCGCCTACCTGTTCGTCCTTTTCCGCGAAGGAAAGACTTCTGTCGCCTTGATCTCCGGAGCCGTTGCATTGGCAATGGTCTTGCCCATTGTTGTGTTCAATGCCCGCACATTCCTCGCGGGGGATTCGCACCAAATACGCGAGGCCCAGCGAATTCTGGCCCACATGCGCATTCCGCATCATACCGAAGTCCATCGCTGGTTCGACTGGATGGCGGTCCTGCAAATGGGCGTAATGCTCGGAGCGCTCTTGCTGATCCGGCGTACCCGGCTATTCATTGCGCTGGCAATCCCGACGGCGGGTTGTTTGTTGTTAACTATCGTGCAGGTTCTCGCCAAAAGTGATTCACTCGCGTTGCTATTTCCTTGGCGATTCTCCGCGGTGCTCATGCCAATTGCAGTGGCAATCATCCTGGCAAGGCTATCGACGGCTCTGGTCGGCGGGCTCGAGCCGGGCAAGTTGCTCGTTTGGATCTGCGGGTCGATCGCAGTCGCGTCCGCCGTGGCCGGAATCGCCGTCATGTGTCTGGGACTCGGCTATTACACCAACGACGCCGAGTTACCATTGCTCAATTACGTTCGCGAGCACAAGCAGGTCGGCGATGTCTACCTGTTGCCGGTCAAGTTCCCCACGATCAAGAAAGAGTCGCCGGCCGGACAGTCGAAGACATTTGCTCCGCCGGTCCGTGTCGGCGACGCCGGCATTCCAGTCGATATGCAGCGCTTCCGCCTTTCGACCGGCGCACCGATTTACATCGACTTCAAGGCCCCGCCCTACGCGCCCGCGGAAGTGCTCGAATGGTACGCACGGATGACCAATGCCGAGCGCTGGTCCAAGCAGCGTGACTGGGACGATGCGGGCATTTTGCGCGAAGTAAAAGCGGCTGGCATCACGCACGTCATCGCCACGACGGACAAGGACGTGAAATGCCGCTCGCTCAAGCTGATTTACAGCGACGCTAACTATCGGCTGTACCAGATTGATCAGAAATGAATCGTTCGTTGCCGCCCACGATTTTCCACATTAGCAAGACTTGTGCCCCAGATCGGGACTGCTGAAATGCGGGTCCACGCTTTTCCCCGTAAATGGGCATGCGATTCGCAATTCCGTTTGCCGGAGCAACCGACCAACCAGGCGAACCAATGGCATTTCCAAGTCGATTAAAGACGGTCTGGACCATCGTCCGCGAGTCCGCGATTGAGTGGATCAGCGATAACACGATGCGCTTGTCCGCGGCGCTGGCATTCTACACGATTCTCTCGGTTGCCCCGCTTCTCGTAATTGTGATCGCCATTGCCGGCTGGGTCTTCGGCACAGAATCCGCGACCCGGCATCTGGAGTCGCAGGCGCAGAGCTTCGTCGGCGACGCCGGGGCCGAGGTGCTGAAGACGACCATTCAACACGCGAAGCGGCCGGGGGCGGGCATTTTTGCCAGCATCATCGGCGTGGTCACATTGCTATTCGGAGCGTCGGGAGTCTTCGGCGAGTTGCAGGGGGCGATGAACAAAGTCTGGGATGTGAAGCCGAAGCCCGGCCGCGGTCTTGTCGCCAAGATCCGCGACCGATTCGTCTCCTTCGGCATGGTCGTCGCCATCGGGTTCCTGCTCCTGGTATCGCTGGTCATCACGACCGTCCTGGCCGCCCTGGGCGGCTATTTGAGCAGTCTGTTGCCCGGCGTCCCCATCCTCATGCAAATCGCCAATTTCTTTCTAAGCTTCGCGGTAGTGACGGTCTTGTTCGCGATGATCTTCAAGTTTCTCCCGGACGTCCAGATTGCGTGGCGGGACGTCTGGTTCGGAGCACTGGTGACAGCCGGTTTGTTCACGTTGGGCAAATACCTGATCGGACTCTATCTCGGCCGGGCGAGCGTGGCGACGCCGTTCGGTGCGGCTGGGTCGGTGGTCGCATTCGTTGTCTGGGTTTACTACTCGGGACTGATCGTCTTTTTTGGCGCCGAGCTAACCAAGGTAACGGCTCGACACATGGGCCGGCAGATCAAACCGGATACGAACGCGATGCGGGCGGACGATCCCAATCGCGACCAATGCGCGAAGCCGGCGTCGGAACAAGCGGATCGACGATCTCCGAAAGTGGCGCAGACGACGACCGCCGGGTAGCAGTTCTCGGATGTGCGACGGCTATCGATACGTCGTTCGCTGTGCATGCAATAGGACTGCCCGTTCCACATTTGGAAGTTGCGCACCGCAAGAGGATCGCAAGGACCAGCCGAGCCCGAAGCGCAACGCGAGCCGAGCCCAAAGCGCAACGCGAACCCCTGCGCCGCGGGTCGGCCCGGTCTTCCCGGGCGATTACAGCGCCTGGGGAGAGCGAGGCGGGTCAGGTTTGGCCATCCGATTTGGTCCGAATGCATGTCGCGTCTGGCGGTTCGTCGTCTCCCTCGCATTGCGCTTCGGGCTCCGCCGAACCGCCTGAGCGCAATTTGAAAACTTCCGCAGCGGGCCTCTGGGACTGGCATTGCTCCGTCAGCGCCCCAGAAACCAGCGCATCAGTTTCCAGCCCGGATCAAATTCCAGATCCGATGCCGCCGCGACGACTTCATCGTAACTCGCCTGGCCTTTCGAAGTGATGCCGGCGCCTGCCACCACGAATGGCACCGATCCGTAGGCATGGGCTCGCGTTCGCAGCGGCGTGCGATGATCCGGACTGACCAGAATCCGCCAATCACCGTGGGTGGGAAGTTCCTCCAAGAGCGGGCCGACTATGTGCTCGTCGATCCGTTCCAGCGCCCTGACTTTTTCGTCCGTCCGGCCCTCATGGCTCGCTTCGTCCGGAGCTTCGACGTGGACACAGACCAGATCGTGCTCCTTGAGTGCCGCAATGCCCGTGCGGCCTTTGCTGGCGTAATCCGTATCGAGATAGCCGGTCGCTCCGGGGGCATCCATGCGATGCCAGCCGATCAGCATGCCGGTGCCGCGAACGAGATCGACGGCACTGACGATCGCGCCGCGCGGCCCATATTCGCGAGCAAACGACGTCACGCTGGGCGCACGCCCCTGACCCCACAACCAAATCTGCGTCGCGGGCTTCTCACCACGAGCGATGCGTTCCTGGTTCACCGGATGGCTCGCGAAGATCGGCTTGCTGCGCTCCATGAGGTCGATGAGCAATTCGGATCCCGGGCCGACCGGCAGATAGTCGGCCGCGGGCTTTTCGGGAATATCGTGCGGCGGCTGAGTTTTCGTTTCGGACGCGAATGGAGCCGGCTTCCCCTGTGGCCGGTAGATCAGCACATTGCGATACTGAACGCCCGCATGGAATTCGAGTTGGCCACCATCGATCGCGCCACCGAGTTTCTCGTGGACCGTGGCCATGAGCCGGGCGCCGTCCGCGTTGTTGATGTGGCCGGCGGTAAAGTCGTGCATCTTCCCGTCTTGGACCGTGGCCAGATTGCAGCGAATGGCCCAGTCCGTCGGGCCCAATTTCAATCCCATCGCCACGGTCTCGAGCGGCGCCGACCCGTGTAAACCGCGAGCGGATCGTAGCCGAACAAACTGAGAGTGGCGACGTCGCTCGCTGGCGTCAGAGGATGTGGCACGTTGTTGGCGCGGCCGACCACGCCCATTCGCGCCACGCGATCCATGTTGGGAAGCCGCGCTGCTTGCAATGGCGTTTTGCCGCCCAGCGAGTCCTGAGGCTCGTCGGCGCATCCGTCCGGAATGACGATCGCGTATTTCATGGGGACCAGTTTATGATTTCGGGATTAATCGCGACGCGGTCCGAATTGCCCTAAACATTTTGCCAATTCGGGCACGGTGTACTAGGCTTGCCGCGAATCTGTTGGCAGTGCGCCACCCTCGGTGAATGTAATGACCCCCCTTGCCGTCAGCACGTGGTTGGAACTGGGAGTGATCGGGTGGACCGTCGGCGCCGTCATCGTTTGTAGCGGCCTGCCATTGACGGCTGGCGTCGCCCGTGGGCATACGGCCCTCGGAATTATCGCTGCCATCATCGCACTCCCCATCGCGTCGATTCCCGCTCTTGGGTGGATACCCGGATTGATCTTCGCGGTCGTGTCGTCCACTGTCATTTCGATGATGCCTGTGCCCAAACGGCCATTATTGACGCAGGCCGAGATTGAGAAGGAAATGCGACGCGCACGCGGATATTGACCGGACGCCTACTCAAATAGCGACTGAACCGATACGCGAAAATCGGGCAACTCATCCGGAACGATCAGATCGTCTGCCGCTTCAAAAATCTCCTGGCGCTCATCGGGACGAAAAACCGAGGCCGATTCAGTTCGGGGATCCAGGACGACAACGACGGAAACTCCCGCGCGCAAATACTCCAGCATCTTCGCGATCAAATCGGTCCATCGGTCGGAAGGCGAGCGCACTTCAAACACAAGTTCCGGAACCGCTTCGATCAGCCCGTCAGGGACTTTTCCCTTTGGCAACCGGGAATAGCTGAAATAGCAAACATCCGAGCCGCGGACCGTATCCGGACCGCGTCCAACAACGACCCAGCTATCGTTTGTCATGACATGGCCAAGGTCGCGCTGCTCAATGAACGCGCCAATCGCTATTGTGACCCGATAGCACACTTTGCCATGTTTCAATGAAGGCATGGGCAACTCCACAACGCGGCCTTTGACCAATTCCGTTCGTTGTCCCGCGTATTGCCGGGCGAATTCCTCGGCCGTCAGCAGACCCGCGGGAGCGATGGGCGCCGCTGGAACGGATGTCGTCGCGATCATGTTCATTTCGAACTCTCCTTCCTACCGACTCTACCAGCGGGCCAGGCTCTTTGCCAGACCAGTGACTTAGGGATGGCCGCCGTCCGATTGGGATGACGAGTCCGAGCCCGCCGCATGCGAATCGCCCGCTGGGTGGTGCGGCTCCATCATGTAGGCCGAGCCGGTGACAGCCAGGCCAATGAGACACGTGGCGATGCCGCTGATCCAGAACGACTTCCGCTTGGTCAAGACCGCGATCGATCCGAGCACCAGCCCGAGTTCGACAGCGAGATGCCCAATGTCCAGGCGGTCCGCCTGTCGGTGAACAAAGTGCGCCTCGTGCGCCAGCCGCGCCGCTTCTTTCTTGGATTGGTCGGCCGACGCCAGGCGCTCCGCCAGTTTGGCTTTGTAGTCGGCAATCTTGCTGTCCCAGTTCTTGATCGCTTCGGCACGCTTGGTTCGTTCCGCTTCGGAGGCGGGAGCCGGCTGCATGCCCAGCATCTGCTTGCTGATTTCCAAATTCTGTTGGCGCAGGCGGGTCGCTTGATACCAGGCATAACCGTTCGAGGCAGTCACTTCCTTGACCGCGGATTCGCTTTGAATCCGCAATACGTCGTTGTGCGCCCGATGGCCCAGCACCGAGACGCCCGCCAAGGCCGCCGCAATCACCGCGATGGTCATGGCGACCTTGCGATCGAAGCCCGAGGTCGCGTGTTGGGCATGTTCGGCGTGTTCGAGATGCTCGTGCGTGCCGCTCATCGGACGCTCCATTCCTTTCGGGTCGAAGTGCCCGGTTGTTAAACGGCCCGCAAGCACCGGCGTCAAGGCGACGTTCTGGACTGGCGACTAATGCGGCCGCGATGCCCGCACCAGTACGTGCCTGTGACCCGTCCGACGGACAACCAGGTAAACCAGTGCGCCAGCGACCGGGAACACCAGTATCACCATCGCCCACCAGAACCTCTCATTGCCAGTGCGTTCGCGGCCCACGGCATCCATCATCATGAGAATCCAAAAAACCGAGGCGGCGGTTGCCAAGACCCAGAATGCGCAAAGAGCGCCAAGATCGCCTCCGATCAGCGGAAGGCGATTTTGCAGGGCGACAATGAATCCCGTGTCCATTTCAATCTCCTCGTTGCCAAACCCCGAGCGAATCGAGAACGAGGGGGAGTATGTAACGAACGGCGTGCCAACCGAGGGCCCAAGAATTGATCGCCGGAAAAGGCGCCTCCATTCACGAAGTGAAATGCGAACTCCAAGTCGCTTCGAGTTCGCTTCAGGATTGGCTCTTCACGCAGCAACTTCGCCTTCGCTCTGCGACTTCGTTCCGCCATAGGCTCTAATTCACATTGCCGACCGCGAAGTTCGCGAAGAAGTCCGCCGCCGAGAGGGTGATATACCCGTCGTCCTTTGCTCGGCCGACGTCCAACGTGCCGAGCGGCGTCGTTCCCTTGTCGAACCCGGACGGGTTATACAGGGTGATGAAATTGCCGCGGGAACTCGTCTTCACCTTGGTGACCGCGTAGGCCTGATTGGGCTGAAGGCCAAGGCCAGCCGTGCCGCTCGCGACCGCCGTGATCCAGGATCCCACGGCCAAACTGTTCTTGATGTCATTGATTTGAAAACCCGCCGGCGGACTCGGCGAGAGAGCGAACGTGTCCGCAGTCGAACCGGTCATCGCCTCGATGATCGCACTCGAATCCATCAATCCCGCATTGAGCGCCTCGTAGGAAGCCTGATCGTAGAAGATGAACGGATCGTAGCTGCCATTGAAGTTCTCGGTCACGGCGCGATCGAGGAGGATCGTCCAGAACTCGCGCGCATCTCGTGCACGCGGAAACCGTTCCTGAGCACTCGGCCGCGGGTCGTTGTCCGTCCAGGTTCCATCAAAGTGGACCGGCGTCCACCCAAACGGATCCGGGCTTCCGGGATCGACCGGGTCGGTCGAACCGAGTTTGACCAGATAGTCGCCGCTGCCCAGGTAGCGAATATGGCTCGCGATATTGAAGCGGGCCTGGTTATTGGCGACCGCGGCGAACGCGGCGAGGGCGGCTTGAATGCCCAATTCCGTTGGGGCAATGCTCTTGACCGAGGCTGATCGGCCGTGAACGGGCTTGGTCAAATCAAATTCATCTTTGTACGTGTCGAAGTTCCCGGCATCGGTGGCTTGCCCGGAATTGCCGCCCGATACGCCATGCCCAACGAACACGTCCTGGCCCAACCCCCCGCTGAGCAAATCCTGGCCAACCCCGCCCTCAAGAAAATCATTGCCCGCTTCGCCGAACATCACGTCGTTGCCCCAGCCGCCGACCATGGAATCGTTGCCGTTCCCGCCATACAGAGAATCGACGTCGGCATCGCCGGCGCCCGCGTCGTCGGGGCCGGCGAAGGCCAGATCGAAATCCGCTCCGCCGACGATGGTGTCATTGCCGTCGCCGCCCTCGATCACGTCGTTGCCGTCGCCTCCGGTGAGACTGTCATTTCCCTTGCCACCTATGATGCTGTCGTCGCCGGCTCCGCCATCAATCGTGTCTTTGCCGCCGCGTTTCGCGCCAGCATCGTCGCCGCGCAGTTCGTCGTCGCCGTCGCCGCCGACGATGGAATCGTCGCCCGCCCCGCCGAAAATCTGGTCGTTCTGCGGCCCGCCAGTTAGCGAATCGTTGCCGTCGCCGCCATCGATGACGTCGCCAGCGAGTACGCCGTCGCCATTGCCGCCAACAATCGAATCGTTCCCTTTACCGCCGATCAAGGAATCGACGCCGTCGCCGCCGAAGATCGAGTCGTTGCCGCTGCCGCCGGTCAGATTGTCGTCGCCATTGCTGCCGTGCAGTTCCGCCGGCTTCTTGATCTTGGCGGCAATGATCACCGTGTCGTTTCCGTCTCCGGCATCAACGACGATTTGACTCAGCTTGCCCTGGGAAATCCCTTTGGCCGGCGCGTTGGCGATTGGCAACGGATCATGCGTGGTGGTGGCATTTTGGAAGACGGCGATCTTGCCACGCACGAGTTCAACCGACAGTTCATCATCCACCACACCGACATCGCCGGTGATCGTCAGGATTTTCGTGCCTGGATCGTAGACCGCGGTGGCATCCGGCACGGTGCGATCTTCCAGACGATCGATGGCGAGTCGAGGCGATCGCGTACGTCGCCCGCGGACAGTGGTCAACCACGAGCGCAAAATGGCAGACGATGCGGGGGGCATTCAGAGTCTCCCGAACGATGTGTCAAGTCGTTATCAGCGAGTCGAAAGAAGTTGCATGGGCCATCGCCAGTCTACCGGAGCGACAAATCGGTGCAAAGAGATCAAATGATCTTTTTGCACCGGAAGTCGCGATCCGGCGCGTTATACCTGCAACTTCTGCTCGTCCGATTTGAGATCGAAAACATCCAACGCACTCACTGCGAAATAATCCCTCCCCTTGGCCCCGATCAGCACATCCTTGACGCCATCATCGTGCACCGTTGCGTTGCTCAGGAATGTCGTCCCGTTGTTCCCGCCCGCTGTGCCGGTCAGGTGGGCGATCCGGTCCTCGTATGGCGAACCTGACGTCCATTCGGCGACGATGTCGTTCAAGGCCAGCAAGTCATTATCGAAATCGGTCGGCCCGGCGATCAACAGATCATCGCCCTTACCCCCTGCCAAGCGATCGGCGCCCGCACCGCCCAACAGTACGTTAGTCCCATCGACATCGCTCAGCTTGTCGTTGCCGTCGCCTCCCACCAAGAGATCGTTGCCCTGGCCGCCGGTGAGGGTGTCATTTCCATCGTCCCCGTACAGGGCCACAGGTTTCCAAACACTAGGCGAGACCACAATTCTGTCCGCGCCGCCCCACCCATGAATGACAATTCGCCCGGTGACCGTTGACGCTAAAGTGCTGCCGATTCCGGCCTTGTTGCAGACAACCTGGATGAATGCTCCGTCCTTGGACATGCGTACCTGAATTGTGTCTTTGCCCGACGTGCCGCCGATGAACAAGTCCCCATTCACGAGTTCGATTGGTGTGATCGCGACAGCAATCTTCTGAGTGCTGCTCTTTGTCGGGACGCCGTCGTCCGCGACCCGCACATTGAATGCGTAATTGCCGGGCGACAGCGCATCCGCGGGGGTCCACGAGAACGCGCCTGTGTCGGGATCAATGACCGCGCCTACTGGTGCGTTGACCAACGAGTAAGTGCGCGTGTTCCCCTCACCGTTGATGAGGTCTGGATCAGCGGCGGACGCGTTGAACGCTACCGAGTCGCCCCGAACGACAGTCAATGTGGCTGGAACGCCCGACAACGTCGGAGGAGTATTCACTTCGCGTACGATGACCGTCATTGGTTTCTCGGTCACAGCAAGACCGTCCGTGACCAGGACGTTGAAGACGAAAGTGTCCGGACCGTCATCTTCGGTTGTGCGCCACGAGAATGCTCCCGTATCCGGGTCAATGCTGGCGGCTGCGGGCGCGCCGTCGAGACCGAACGTGAGCACCTGGCCCAGGTCGGGATCGGTGGCTGACGCGGCAAACGAAAGTGTTTGCCCTTCGTTGATGTTGGCCGAAACGGGCACGCCGGATAGGGTCGGCGGAGTGTTGCCGCTCGTTCCATTTGGAAAGATTGTCGTCTCGATGTTGGCCGTGTCGGCGGAAATTGCCGTCGTTCCGCCATTGAGGCTGCTATCTCCAGTGATTCGATCGGACGCCACGGTGAACGAACCGACGAAGGTATCGTCGAGCGCCCGGACAAGCAGCGGCAGGGGCTCGCCCGCGAAGGTACTGGTCGGTAAGAAGCGAAGTCGGGTCGCTGCGGACAATGCCAGCGCCGTGGTATCGTCCGCGACAGCGCCGATGTCAAACCATATGCCGCCATTATCAGTCGAATATTGCCATTCGCCCTCGGCCGGATCTGCTGTGTTGCCGATGACGGCGATGCCTGAAAGCGACGAGCCTTGGTCGGGATCGATGACGAGGGCCGCAAACAAACCGGAAATCTTGCGCCCAGCGGGCGATTCGGTGCCTTCAACGATGGCCGGCAGAACTGCGTCGTCCGCAAACGAAGGTGCGTCGTTGTGAGCCCTCACAATGATGCTGCGGCTCGCCGTTCCCAATTGGCTTGGGTCGCTGCCATCGTCGACTGTGAATTTGAGCGTGCGGGACAACTCGGATGGGCTATTGCTCGTATTCGTGTAAGTCACAGAGTCCAGCACGGCCTGATAATCGGAAATGCTCCCAACGCCCTTGAAGGTCAGAACGCCATGATCCGTGTCGAACGACGCGGTGATGCCGCCTTGAAGTGTGTAGCCGAGAACATCTTGATCGCGCAAGTAATTCCCAATCTCAACCGTCGCACCTTCTAGGTTGGTGCTATCGTCGTCGCTAATGCTTAAATTGGAATCGACGATGACGGTGCCGTCGTCTTCTGTGTAGATGAGATCGGTCGGCGTGCTGATGACGTGCGATGGGTCGCCAGCGAGGAAGCGGGCTACGCCCGACCCGGTAGCGACAGCTCGGCCGGAAGTGTCCAAACCGACCGCATAAGCGGCAGATTCTGCGCCACCCGACCCAAAGTTGGTTATATTCCCCCCTCCGATTCCATAGGTAGGGTCCAAAATGCCGTCCTCTGTGTATCTCGCTATGGCCAGAAAATCGATGATCCCGACTCTTGCATATCCGGCCGCGACCGGCCGCCCGGCCGAATCTAGAGCCAGCGCATAAGCACCTTCGTCGACGGACGAACCGAAAGTTGTGTCTACCTCTCCACCCACGCCGAACGACGGGTCCAGGCTCCCGTCTTCGGTGTATCGGGCCAACGCGAAGCCTCCTCCAGCTCTCCCAGCGGCAATAATTCGACCGGAGTTGTCGATGGCCAGTGCACTAAACTCGGCACCGGCGCCAAAACCCGTAGTCACTTCGCCACCAGATCCAAACGTCGGGTCGAGCGTTCCCGCATCTGTATAGCGGGCTAGAAGAACGCCGCTGCCACCCACGATGAGACGACCAGACGCGTCGATCGCGATCGCTTGCGCTACACCAGCAAAATCGGAAATGATTTTTCCGCCGCTTCCAAAGGTTTGATCGAGCATCCCGTCCGGCATGAATCGGGCAAGCGCAAAACGATTGTAATTGGGACTTCCGGGGACAAATGTGATTCCCGCCACAACGATCCGTCCCGTATGATCGATTGCAACGGCGTTGGCCCAATCGTCGGAAGTTCCGAACGCTACGGTCACCTTGCCATCAGAACCGAACGATGTGTCCGGGGCTCCGGCGATTGTGTACCGAACGATGGCAAAATCCATATTGCTTCCGTTGTTGGTCATTCCGACCACAACTGGCCGTCCTGAACCATCCAGCGCCATCGCCAGGCCCGCGTCGAATTGCGATCCGAGGTCGGTGATCGCCTGACCGTTTGATCCGAACGTAGGATCGAACGTCCCGTTTGCATTCAATCGGGCCGCGAAGAAATCCTGGTCATGCACATCGTTCGGGTCAGTCGCGTATCCACCCACGATGATCCGCCCGGAGCTATCAAACGCCATGCCTCGGGCCGAAAAGGCGCCGGTCACAATTCCCCCAACCCCAAACGAAGGATCCAAATCGCCCGCCGCGGGCGCAATGCGCTCGTCCAGCGCTTCCAGTCTCAGCGCGGTCCGGTGGCGATAGCGGTTCATTGGAATTGTCATGGCGAGTCCGAGTGAGAGACGGGAGTTCGGGATTGGACCGGCAAATCAGCTAAAGTCTATCAATTCAAATCATCGCCTGCAAGTCGTTGCGAAACACGGCTCCCGAAAGAGCCATCGTTCGCAGTCACCGATGCGACGAAAACATCTTTTGTTTTCTGGCTCAAACTGGCTCAAATTGGCTCACGGCTTGAAAGTACGCTCTCCAGTTCGGGGACGTAGTTCTCGGTCGCTGCTCGCTTCCAGATAACCGGGGCTCGCATAACATCTTTTTTTAGTGTCCCATTTTGTTACGTTTTGTCACATTTGCACCCTCCGCGGCCGGCGCGCACAACACCGGCGACCGCTTCTCCGTATTTCGTGGTCCTCGTTTGTAAAGAGATAATCTGGCTGGAATGACAAGTTATTTGGCGAGTCGTTCTTTCTCGATCATCTCATGAATCGTGGCGGCGTCGGGGTCGTCGCGATAAAGGGATTCCAACGCGTCCAGCACCGCGGCGGCTTCGGCGGCTTTGCCCTCTTGGCGCAGGCCCTTCGCTCGGTCGATCGCGGCACGGATTGTCGCGGCGCTTTCGGGCCGCTTCAACGCGCCTTCTTGCGGCGGCAGGCGGCCGATGGCCTGGCGGGCCAGTTCCACCCAGCGCGACTCGGAGTCGATGCCCGCGAATGCGGTCGCCACGCGCTCCCAGTTGCGCCGGGCGCCGGCGAAGTCGCCTGCCTGGCAAAGCTTGACCCCGTCCTGATAGAAGCGCTCCGCTTCGGACGATGGTTTGGCGACGCGGCCGACCGCGAGCGCTTTGCGTAACTCGGCGGCCGGTTCGGTTCGCGCTCGAAACGCCTTGATCTCATCCGCATGTTGATCGGGAAAGCGCCGCGAGAGCGGTTCGAGATATTCGGTCCACGCCCGCTCCCAGTCGGCCGGAGCGTCCGAGCGCATCAACGGTTGGGCGCGTGCCCACAGTTCATCGGGATCGCTCTCGGAGAAATAGAACCCCGCGACGATGCCGCCCAAAACCAGCAGAAACAGCGGAATCACAATCCACGGCCGACGAAAGAGCGGACGCGCCGGGCTCTCGGCCGCCGCGATCCGTTTGAATTTCGCCGACTTCTCTTCGTTGGCCGGAAGCGGCAGCGGATCGTCGGGCGGCAATGCCGGCCGCTTGCCAATCTTGCCCCGGGCTTCGAGCGTTGCCCAAACCCGTTCGGCCTCGGCCAGGAGCAGCGTGCCACTGCCGGGTCGAACCTGCGGGTCCTTGGCGAGCAGCTTCATGACCAGAGCATCGAATTCTTCCGGCAGATCGGTGACGAAGTGAATCGGCCGTTCCGGCATGACGAACGAATGCTTGTGAATCAATTCGACCAGGCTCGCCGCCTGAAACGGCGGCCGGCCGGTCAGCAACGCATAGAGCAGGCAGCCGAGGGAATAGAAATCGCTCCGCTTGGTGGGGGTCTTGCCCGCCGCTTGTTCCGGCGAGATGAACGCGGCCGAAGCGAGCGGATTGTCGCCGGGCGGCTGCACCTCCGCCCCGAATAACCGGGCGATGCCAAAATCCGCTAACTTCACCTGGCCCTCGGCCGCACACAGCAAGTTGGCTGGCTTCAGGTCGCCGTGCAACACCCCCCGTCGATGGGCGTGTCGAAGTGCCGAGATGCATTGTAGGGCCGCCGACAAAACGTCGGGCCAGTTGGGGCGCTTGCCTTCGCGAAGCAGCGATTCGTAGTCCGGTCCGGCGACATGTTCGGCGACAAAATAGGGCTCGGCGTGAACGATGCCCCCACCCAGGTAGGCAACGATGTTCGGATGCGACAGCTTGCGCAGCACCGACAGCCGGCCCCGGAATAGTTCGTGGACTTCCGGACTTCCGACCAGAATCTTGATGGTCGCCAGCTTCGACGGATCGTCGGAAGAATGGGCTTGAAAGGAACGGATCCGGGCGTCGCGGGTCAGCTCCGAGTCGATGATCCAGTCGTCAACGCGTTCGCCAATCATAATGATCAGGATACGACGCCCGCCGCGAGTGAGCATCTCATGACGCCGACCGCTTTACTCCTGATCGCGCACGGCAGTCGCCGGCCCGAGGCGAACGCCGACCTCGAACATCTTGCCGAGGCAATCCGCCGCCGGGGGGCCTTCGCCATTGTGGAGCCATCGTATCTGGAATGTTGCGATCCACGTATCGTGCCCGGTGGCGACCGGTGCGTGGCTGGCGGTGCTCGCCGCGTGGTCATGCTTCCCTATTTTCTCGCCGCGGGCCGGCATGTCGTCGAGGATTTGACCGCCGCCCGCGATGAATTGATTCAACGCCATCCGGGCGTGTCGTTCGTTCTCGCCGAGCCGTTGGGCCGGCATCCGCTATTGGAACAGATCGTCTTGGACCGGGCCGGAGAAGCGCTGGCGAAGTAATGCAGACGCTGACTATTCGCACGGCAATTCCAGCTTGCAGCAGCCGAGGTTGAGCGCTTCCTTGAACATCGGCGACTGCCCTGGGCCACTCCTGATACATCGGAGTAAAATACGCGGAGAGCGGCCCGGGCGATCTGGAACTACTCGGAGAGGAATTGTTCCGATGACGACAATTGCTATTCCCCTTTCGGATGAGCGCATGGCGCAGCTCCGACTTCGGCGCAGCAGGCAGGACTGCCTCCCGAGGAATACTTGCGCCGGCGCGCCGAGCAACTCTTGGACGTGCCCGACGAGCAATTTCGACAAGCGGCGGCCTACGTCCTGGAGAAAAACGCGGAACTCTATCGGCGCCTGGCATGATCCGCTACCTGAGCCTGGAAGAGGTCCTGGAACTCCACCGCTGACTATTCGCACGGCAATTCCAGCTTGCAGCAGCCGAGGTTGAGCGCTTCCTTGGGCACACCGGCCTCGACCACTTCTTCCAAAACGCCGGGATAGAGCGAGTAGTGGACGAATCGTCCCTTTTTCTGACCGCGAATCAGCCGCGAGTGGCGCAACACATTCAGATGGTGCGAGACGTTGACGGCCGGGATACCGAGCATCTCGGCGATCTCGGTCACGTTGTGTGGGCCGTCGGCGAGGAAGCGAATGATCTTGAGCCGTTCGGGGGCGGCGAGCGCGGATAAGAGTTGGGCACAGCGTTGTGGCTGAAGGGGGTCGTTGCGCGGCACGGCGACCTGATTGCTCGGGGCCTGATAAGCGGGTCCATTCATTGTACGCGTTCGATCTCGTCGAAACTTGGCCCTGGCGGCTCAATGTAGTTGATCAAACTGCCAGTCACGAGCACCGGCGAGCGTCGAGCCGTCAGGCCGACGTGGACTCAGTCCCGGGGATGCGCTCGTTGCATGGGCGGAGTCCACGTCGGCCTGACGGCTCGACGCTCGCCATGATCAGTCGGATCGCGTCCAATGGGCCAGTCGCGGCAATCAAGATCACTTTTGTCGAATAGGGGCGTTGTCGCGCGCGTCCAAGACGATAACATCTTGACTCCAGGGCAGGTGTCATAGAGTTACTCATCCTGCATTCATCGTGAGGTCGCCATGATTCGACGACGGGCGTTCACGTTGATCGAATTGCTCGTGGTCATTGCCATCATGGCCATTTTGGCCGGCCTGTTGCTCCCGGCCGTGCAAAAGGTGCGCGAGGCCGCCAATCGCATGAAGTGTGCGAACAACCTGAAACAACTGGGTTTGGCGGTCCACAATTACGAAGGCGCGGTCGGCAAGCTGCCGGCCGCGTGGCTAGGCAACAGCGGTCAGCCGGCCTACGTCGGTTACCCGGATTACTACTTCAGTTGGAGCGTGCTGGCGCAATTGAATCCCTACCTGGAGCAGACCAACATCTACAACATGATGGATCTGAACCAGCCGATCTACCAGCCGCCAACCTATACCGTCACCGCCAAGAATCAGTTCGCGGTGCAGCAGATCGTCAGACTCTTCCTCTGCCCGAGCGATAAACAGCAGCCGGTCTCCGTGGCATATGGCGAACCCGTCATCGGCCCGACCAATTACGTGGCGTGCCTGGGAAGCGGGACGACTAGCGGGCGGCCCGCCTTATGGCTCGCCGCTGAATGCGGACGGCATGTTCCAGGGAGTCCAGACATTGACGTTCGCCGATGTGACCGACGGACTGAGCAATACGGCGTGCATGTCGGAAAGTATCCTCGGCGACGGACCGGAGAATGTGGGCGGGGCCGCTCCCGCCGGGCCGGACAAAGTTTACGGCTACCTCGGGCTACACTGGGACCGCAATCAACGACAGCAACTGTGCCAACCCGCCGACCTGGAACGGCAACAATCGCCGTGGCTTCATGTGGGCGTCCGGCGAGATTCGCTGCGTGTCGTACAACCATTACTACCCGCCGAATTCCAAGAAATACGACTGCATCAACAACGATCCGGCAGCTGGCTACACGGCATCCGGTTTCCGCGGCGCACGCAGCCGTCATCCGGGGGGCGTCAATTTGTTCTTGGGCGACGGCAGCGTTCGCTTTGTCCGCGACTCGCGTCGATCCGGTAACGTGGATGGCTGTCGGCACGCGTGCCGGCGGCGAAGTGATTGGCGATTATTGATCTGCTTCGAAGGGAAAAAGTGGACGATGGCGAATGCAGCGCCGGCCATTCCTCTTGCCGACCGCCCAGTCAGCGCCCAGGCTGCCTGGCGTTGGGTCCATGTCGGCGTCGCTGCACTCGCCATGGTGCTGACGCTTCCCGGTCGCACGCATGGACTCGGCCTCTTTACTGAACCAATTCTGCGGTCGCTCAATCTCCCGATCGTCAAAGTTATGGGTTCATGAACCTCTGGGCGACGTTGCTCGGGGCGTTGTTTTGTTTGCCATGCGGGTGGTTGCTGGATCGATTCGGCACGCGGACGGTGTTTTTGGCTGTCACGGCGGCGCTGGGAGCGACAGTGCTGGCGATGAGCCGTTGGACCACGGGCTCGCCCGCCTATTCGTTGCACTTGCCTTTGCCGAGTTGGATCGGCGGGGACACGTCGCTGGTGCTGATCGTGGACCTATTCGTTTTCCTCCTGCTGACTCGCGGGCTCGGGCAGAGTGCCCTATCGGTCGTGAGCCTGGCGCTAATCGGCCGATCGGCGGGCCGGCGATCTGGATTGGCGATGGGCGTTTACGCGTTTTGCACGACGGCCGGGTTTCTGGGTGCGTTCATCGTGCTGGGCGGCGTGGTCAAGAACATACCCCAATGCATGGCGAGCGCCGTGGGCAGGCATTGGCGCGGGAGTCGTCGGACTCGGCTTGATTGGCGGGCTCTTGGTGCGAAATCGATACCTGGCGACCGGCCAGGCGGAAGCGAATTTCATTACTCCCGCCGAAGCCAGCCTGACTTTGAGACAGGCGCTGCGTACTCCCGCATTTTGGACCTTTACGCTGGCGACATCGTTCTATGGGCTGGTCGTCGCCGGCACTTCGCTGTTCAACGAGTCCATCCTGCGCGGAACGCGAATTTCGACAAGGAGGTGTTTGTCACAGTGACGCAGATCGGCGTTCCGGTCGGCTTGGCGGCCAATCTCCTGGTCGGCTGGCTGGCGACCCGTTATCCGCTGCATCGGCTCATCGGCATTGCGACCGCACTCTTCGCCGCGACACTGCTCTGTTTTCCGCACATCACCACCAAGATGCAGGTGTATGGCTACGCGATTTCGCTCGCGGCAGTGGGTGGGGCGATCACGGTCTGCTTTTTCACCGTCTATCGCCAGGCGTTTGGCCCCGCCCGGCTTGGCTCGATTCAGGGCTTGGCACAGATGATTACCGTGCTCTTCTCGGCGGTCGGCCCGCTGATCTTCGCATCCACGCAAGCACGATTGGGATCGTACGCGCCGTTGTTTCCCGTCCTGGCGGGAATCGCCCTCGTGCTTGCCGTCGCTTGCTGGATGTTCCGCCTTCCGGTTCGAATGACGAATGCTGCTTCCCCTCGGGCACCGCAAATGATCACAGCCACCCGAACGATCCGGCCCTCCGCGTCGATTCTGAGTGCCGAACAATTGCGTGCCTGGGACGACGATGGCTTCATCGTGTTGCCGCGATTCTTCCCGGCCCGCGACATCGGCGTGGCAGCACAGGAGGCGAATGAACTCCTGGACCGTCATCGTGAACTCATCGACACGAAAAACCTCCGCTGCCGATTTCAGCCCAATGTCGAGCACCGGTGCGTGCGAGTTCGAGTGCTTCGATCCGGTGATCGACCTGTCGCTTGCCTGCCATCGACTGGCGCTCGATGCTCGGTTGCTGGCCGTTCTCGGCGAGCTGTATGGCGAGGAAGCGTGCCTGTTCAAGGACAAGCTCATCTTACAAGCCGCCCGGGGGTCAAAGGCTACGATCTGCATCAGGATTACATTTCGTGGCCGAGCTTTCCGCCGAGCTTTCTCGACCGTGCTCGTGCCATTCGATCGAGCCGACGAGATCGAACGGCTGCACGGAAGTCTTTCCCGGCTATCACACGGAAGGCTTGCTGACGCCGGCGGACGGGCATTTTCACCCGCTGCCGCCGGAATTGGTCGATGAATCGCAAGCGGTGCCGCTCGTGCTCGATCCGGGGACATCGCCATCTTCGGCGGATTCACGCCCATCGTTCCGGGCCCAATCGTTCCGATCGTTGGCGGCGGCAACTCTATCTCAGTTACAACAAGTTCTCCGAAGGCGGACATCAACGACCGCAGCACTATCGCGAGTTCCGCGATTGGCTGCGAACGAAATACGCGGAGCATGGCAAGACCGAGACGTACTTTTGCTAGTCGACAGTGGAGATTAAAAAAACATGCATTGGCGAGCCGAGCGGCGTAAGCCGCCGGGTGGTGACAGCACCCGGCGGCTTACGTCGCTCGGCTCGCCGGCCAACCACCTGGAGAGCCGATATGAGCATTTCCCTTACGCAATCGCCCAGCGTGCGCTCCATATTTCGCTGAACGTCTCCAACCTGGATCGCTCGGTGGCGTTCTATCGGATTCTGTTCAACATGGAGCCGGCCAAGCTTCGAGCGGATTATGCCAAGTTCGAGCCGGACGATCCTCCGCTGGTCGTTTCGCTGGAGCCGAACGGCCGACCGGGCCCGGGAACGCTCAACCACCTCGGCTTCCGCATGCCGGACGCCCGCAGCCTGGTCGCCACGCAGGAGCGCCTGGAGCGAGCCGGCATTCGCTCGAAGCGCGAAGAGGGCGTGGAATGCTGCTACGCCAAGCAGACGAAATTCTGGGTCACCGATCCGGACGCCACGCTCTGGGAGATCTACACGCTCGAAAGCGATATCGACCACCGCGGGGCCGGCCAGTCGATGGAAAGCATGATTGGCACAGACGGCTCGATCTGGGAACATCGAATGGGCGACCCCATTCCGAGTCGACTCACCGCCGCCGATAGTTCACTGGACGATGCCCGGCTGCGGGGGACATTCAATTTGCCGGTTCCCGCAGCCGACCGGAACGAGCTTCTTTCGGAAGTAAAGCGAGCACTCAAGCCCAACGGCCGGCTGTTCGTTCACGTCCTCACGGGCGAGCGTGAAGTCTTGTCGCCGAGCTTGCCCGGCCCCGCGGCCAAGGTCGAGTTTGTGCCGACCAAGGACGACATGATGACGGCAATCGCCTCGGCGGGCTTTCACGGCATTCGGCTGCTGAAATACGACGACAAGCCGTGCTTCGTCGTGAATGGCGTGCCGATGCGGGAAACGCAGATCGAAGCGTGGAAAGCCGAGCGAACGGGGATTTGATCGGCGCAACAAGCGTCGACTCAACTGAAACACTCGACCGAGATGACCCGGGCGTCCAACCATTCCATGTTCTAAGATTCGCGTGTTCGGTGTTTCATCAACGGGCACGTCATGTCGTCGGTTGCTGTTCTCGTTCTTGCCGCTACCCTGGCCGCGCACCCGGTCCCCGATCTGGCTTTTCGCGGCGTCGACGGCAAGATGACGAGCCTTACCGAGTTCTCGAAGGGTCATGTTACCGTTCTGCTCTTCATGGCCGTCGATTGCCCGATGGCGAATCTGTATGCCGCGCGCTTGGGCGATCTGGCTCGGAAGTCCGCGGCCGACGGTGTTTGCTTCGTCGCTTTCGATCCGATGCCCCAGGATGGACTCTCGTCGTTAACTCGCTTTGTCCGCGAACACAATCTGCCGTTTCCGCTCTTGAAGGATCCCGACGGCCGAATCGCCGAAGCGTGCGGAGCGACTCGAAGCGTGGAAGCGATCGTCCTGGATGCTAATCGCCGCGTGCGCTACCGGGGTCGAATCGACGGTCAATACTCACCGGGTGGCAAAAGCCGCGGTCCATCTACGCGGAACGATTTGGCTGAAGCGATTCGCGAAGTGGTGAACGGTCGGCCCGTGACGGTCGTCGAAACGCGGGTCTCCGGCTGTTTGATCCCGCGGCCGCCGCGAACCGTCTCTCAACCAACCATCACGTATCACCGCGATGTCGCCCGCATTCTGCAAACTCACTGTCAAGTCTGCCACCGGCCCGGCGAGATTGGGCCGTTCGCTTTGACCAGTTACTCCGAAGCCCGACGCTGGGCCGCGATGATTACCGAAGTGACCGACAATGGCCGCATGCCGCCCTGGAGTGCCAACCCCGAGTATGGCCATTTCCGCAATGAACGCCGGCTCTCAGCGTGCGGAGAAGGAGAAGCTCTCTCAGTGGGCGGACCAAGGATGTCCGGAAGGGAACCCCGCCGATGCCCCGCCGCCCGTGCACTGGCCCGAAGGCTGGCAGATCGGCAAGCCCGATCTCATTTTGAAGATGGCGACTCCGTTTCATGTGCCGGCCGAAGGGGTAATCGAATATCAGCATGTGATTCTGGACCCGCACGCAAAGACCGACCTATGGATACGGGCCTTTGAGGTTCGTCCCGGCAATCGCAAGGTCCTGCATCATTGCAATGTCTATCTTCAGCCGCCGTGGGCCGATGACTCGAAGCAGACTTTCGAGACTGTCGGACCGTTCGGGTCGGACTCGGTGGCAGCCTACGCTCCCGGAACAGGCCCGGTCCGCTATCCCCCGGGGATGGCCAAGGTCATCCCGAAGGGTTGGCGGCTGCACTTGGGGCTGCATTACACGACGATCGGCACGCCGGCCGACGATCAGACGGAGATCGGCATTCAATTCGCCGACCGAAGCGAGGTGCAAAGACAGGTCGTCAGCAAGGTGATCCAGGATCCGGATTTACACATTCCGCCCGGCGCCAGCGCTCACCGCGTCGAGCATACTTATCGCTTGCCGACGGCCTGCGTGCTCGTGTCATTTTTCCCGCATTTGCACTTCCGCGGCAAAGCGTTTCGCTATGTTGCGGAATACGCGGACGGCTCGTCGGAGATTCTGCTCGATATCCCCGCCTATGACTTCAACTGGCAGCACCGATATGAACTAGCGGAGCCCAAGCGACTGCCGGCCGGCACGGTGATCCGGTGCATTGCCGTCTACGACAACTCGGCGGACAACCCCGGCAACCCGGATCCCGCGGTCGAAGTCCACACCGGGGAACAAATCTGGGACGAAATGTTCTACGCAGGCTTCGAGATTGCGCTGAGCGAGGAGGATGTGCACGGGCCGCCAAAACCAGCGCACCGCAACTACTGGCCGCTCGCGGGGGCATTGTCCCTGTGCTTGCTTGCGCTAGGATGGCGGCGATGGAAGCTGGGGCGGTAACTAACGGACTTCCAGACGATACGTTGGCAGCTTGCTTCGATCGGTCTTTTCGATTAACCGGAATGATTGGTCAAACACCTTCGACTTAATCCAACCAGCACTTTTCTTGCCCGCCACATACCCATTTGCTGAGTGCTTCCAAATACCGAGAACGGCAGGACTTTGGCGAGCGTCGACCAGCCAGTATTCGGAAATTCCCGCCAGCCAATACGCGTGGAGTAAGTCCCTCTTGTCCTTCGTTACCGAGCTTTTGCTCACGACCTCCAAGACCATGTCCGGTGCGCCAACAATTTCAACAAAGCCTCGTTCACGACCTTCCGCCAGCGCGACGCGTCCTTCGGCAAGCGACTCGTGCGATGCGAAGATCATGTCTGGTTTGCCCGCAATGTCGGCGTCTGGATTTGACACATAAGCGCCATCACTCCAAATGACGCCGAGTTCTTTTTCGACAACCAGTTGCCAAAGGACGGAGGTGATCGCAGTTCGCACGACATTGTGTGAAAAGAGCTGCTCGCGGCTCATGTCGGCCCAGACCTTTCCGCGAAGCCACCACACCGGCACTTTCTCGGGGAAATCCGGATCATCCACCCATTCGCGAAAGGAATTGAGGTCCTTCACCCACGATGGAATGTCCAACTCGATGTCGTCAACAATCACTGTTGCCGTCATACGGACCCCTTGGCGTCAGTCGTCTCCCCATTTCTTATAGCAGATTCGATGGCAATTGAGTTTCGGCAGTCGAATGTCCGATCGGTAAATGCATGGAACTCATCGGTTGAATCGATTCTCCACGAACATACATTGTCCTTTCCGTCACGCGGCTACAACTTGAGTGCAATGTCCTCGCATTACGTACCCAACGCACGCATCCGCAGTCTCGTTTTCAAGACTTCCGGGGAAGCGTCCCGCCACGCCGCTCTGATCGTCGATCGACTGGTGCGCGAGAACAACTCCGCCGGCCGGCCCACGGTGCTCGGGCTGGCCACGGGGTCGACTCCCGTGGGACTCTATCGCGAATTGATCCGCCTGCACCAGGAGGAAGGGCTCGATCTCTCGAGCGTGATCACCTTCAACCTGGACGAATACTTCCCAATGCGGCCGGATGATCCCCACTCGTACCGGCGCTGGATGGATGAGTCGTTCTTCGATCACGTCAACATCAAACCAGAGAATATCCACATTCCGGACGGGATGCTCAAGCCCGAGAACGTGGACGATTTTTGCCAGCGCTACGAGTTGGCGATCCGCAAGGCGGGCGGGATTGACCTGCAAATCCTGGGCATTGGCCGGACCGGGCATATCGGCTTCAACGAGCCCGGCTCGACCCGGCATAGCCGCACACGGCAGGTGACACTCGATCCCGTGACCCGCCGCGACGCCGCCGGGGACTTTTTTGGCGAGGAGAACGTCCCGCAGCAAGCGATCACGATGGGCGTCGGGACGATCATGGATGCCCGGAAGATCGTCATTATGGCATTCGGCGAACACAAAGCGCCGATCGTCGTGAAAGCGATCGAAGACCCGCAAACCGAGGCGATTGCCGCGTCCTTCTTACAAGATCACCCAGACGCGACATTTCTCCTGGACGAGCCGGCCGGGGGTGAATTGACCGTCTATCGGCGACCGTGGGAAGTGATCGCCGTCGACTGGACGCCCGAGCGGATTCGACAGGCGGTGGTCTGGCTAAGCTTGGAAGTGGAGAAAGCTCTCCTGAAGCTTTCTGATCTGGATTTTCGCGAGCATCATTTGTACGACCTCTTGCGCGATTATGGGCCCGCGGAATCCCTGGGAGAGCAAATCTTCCAGGACCGGTTGGCGACCATTCAGCACCATCCGGCCGGGCAAGAGCCCCGAACCGTGCTGGTATTCAGCCCGCACCCCGACGACGACGTCATCTCGATGGGCGGGACCATTATTCGCCTGGTGGAACAAGGACATAAAGTCCACGTCGCCTACATGACCAGCGGCAACATCGCCGTCTTCGACCACGACGCCCGCCGGTTCGCCGATTTTGTCGAGAGTTTCAATCGCCTGTTCGGAATCGACGCCAACGCGACCGCCGCCGTACGGAATCGGGTGCAGAGTTTCCTCGATTCCAAGAGCCCCGGTCAGCCGGACACGCAAGAGGTGCTCAAGATCAAGGGACTCATTCGCGAAACGGAGGCACGAGCCGCCGCTCTGTCGTGTGGGATCCCTCCCGAACAGCTGGAGTTCATGGATCTGCGGTTTTATCGAACGGGAACCATCGCGAAGGCGCCGATCCATCCGGAGGACATCAACGATATTGTGCAACTATTCGGGCGGTTGGAACCGTCTCAGATCTATGTGGCAGGCGAATTATCCGATCCGCATGGCACGCATCGAACCTGTGCGGAGGCGATTTACGAAGCCGTACGACGGGTCCGCAAGAAAGGGCAGAATTTTGAGGTCTGGCTATATCGGGGTGCCTGGGAAGAATGGGACCCCCACCAGATTGAGATGGCTGTGCCGCTTAGTCCAGAGACAGTGGAGCGCAAAAAACTGGCAATCTTTCGGCACCAGTCGCAGAAAGACAAGGCGATGTTTCCCGGAACGCGCGACAAGCGCGAGTTTTGGCAACGGGCGGAAGAGCGAAATCGGTCGACCGCCCATGCGTATGATTCATTGGGATTGCCCGAGTTTTATGCGCTGGAGGCTTTTGTTCGCTGGCGGGATATGTAAGGTATCGAACGATTCCTCATGCACCGCCTGAGGATTTTTGAGATGGAGACTCGACCCAAAAAGAGCAATTGACTGAGGTGGAACATGGCGCCGACAATGAGTAAGCTGCAAGAGCGAAGCACTTTATGAGTGGCACGCTTCCTGCTGACATAGCTCAAAGGGATGTTGGCCCTGTATCTTGGCGAGTGAGATAAGATAGGTATTGAGAAGGCCGACCCAGCCTTGAAAAGAGGGGGAGATGAACCCATGAACGACACGCCCAGGCGAGCTTTTGGAGCTTCAGCCAAATCCAAGCGGAAGGATGTCACCCTGGATCTCCCAACGGTGCGTCAGATGCTTCCCTTGGTTCAAAGCATCGTCCGCGATATCGTGGATCACCGGTCGCAGCTTAGCAAACTGCATCCGGAACAGGAAAACCTGGACCGTCATCGCCGTGATCTGGCCTGGCAGGAACGAGAGCGGCGCTACCATATTCAGGAAGAAATCACCGAAGCCGAGGGGGCCTACAAAAAGGCAATGTCGGAACTTCGGGACCTCGGTTTAGCCCTGGTGGATGGCGAGGCGGGACGTGTCGCTTTCCCCACGCGGATCAACGGTCGGCCCGCGATCTTCACCTGGCAGCCGGGCGAGGATAACGTGATGTACTGGAGCTACGAGGACGAGGAATTGCGGCGGCCGATTCCGAACGAATGGATTCCCGGTACCCCGTTGCGACTCAAGAAGTAAATTCGACTGATAAGCGAGCCGACCGCCGTAAGGCGGCGGGTAATGGCCAAGATCATTACCCGCCGCCTTACGGCGGTCGGCTCGCTCGTTTGTTGGCGGTCGGCTCGCCGATTCTGGCAGTCGGTCCCGTGCCATTTTGGTTTGGATTCTTTGCACCCGCCTGAGTTCGTTTTCACCTGAAGATGAAAGACTTTTCCGAATATGACGATCGTTCGGAAAAATGGGGAGCTTTGGTTTGCTTCGCTCCGACGCCATGCTAGGTACATGATGTCGCCGGCATGACCCGCCTGCGATGACGGGGCAGTTGCCAACGGCCTCGACTCCCCATGGGTCTTAACCACTCCGAGGGGGGAGTGGATAAGGCAGCCAGGCGAACCGATAGGGATGGACGGGACCCGAAAGTGAGTCTGGTATCCGGCCTTCGCAAGGAGGCCGGATTTTTTTATGCGCCGGTCGCCGCTTGCGGCGTATGCGCACGCTACGCCGCAAGCGGCGGCGATTGCTTGCCCTTCGCTCACCTCACGCTTACATTGCCAATCTCCGCCGCCCCTTCTCCTGGGCCGATCCCATGCGCCTCTCCTGCCTGCTTGCACTCGTTGCCGCGTCGCCGATCCTTGCACAAGGCTTCACACCCGAAGAAGCCGTCAAGCGGATGCAATTGCCCGAAGGCTTCTCGGCCAAGGTCGTCGCCTGCGAGCCGATGATCCGCCAGCCATTGAGCATCTCCTTCGACGAGAAGGGCCGCATGTGGGTGCTGCAGTACCTGCAATACCCGAACCCCGCGGGGCTGAAGCCGGTCAAGCAGGATCAGTATCTGCGCACGGTCTGGGACCGCGTGCCGGAGCCGCCGCCCAAGGGGCCGAAGGGGCTCGATCGCATCACCATCTGCTCCGAACCCGACGCGAACGGCCGCTACACGAAGTCGAAAGACTTTGTCACTGGCCTGAACATGGCGACCGGCTTCTGCATCGGCGGCGGCGGCGTCTACGTCGTTCAGCCGCCCTACCTGCTCTTCTATCCCGATAAGAATCACGACGACGTGCCCGACGGCGACCCGGAAGTCTGCGTCACCGGCTTCGGCATGGAAGACACGCACTCCTACGCCAACTCGCTGCAATGGGGCCCGGACGGCTGGCTCTACGGCGCCCACGGCAGCACCGTGACCGCCCACATCAAGAACCCGGCCAACCCGAAGGAGGAACTGAGCTTCCAGCAAGGGATCTGGCGCTATCACCCAAAGACGAAGCAGTTCGAATTATTCAGCGAAGGCGGCGGCAACACTTACGGCCTCGACTTCGACAAGCACGGCCAGGCGATCGCCGGCACCAACTGGGGCGGCTTCGCGATGCTGCACCAGGTGCAGGGGGCCTATTACATCAAAGGCTTCTCCAAGCACGGCCCGCTGCACAACCCATACACCTACGGCTACCTCGATCACGTGCCGTACAAGAACTTCAAGGGCGGCCACGTCACCTGCGGCGGGATCATCTACCAGGCGGATGTGTACCCGAAGGAGTTCCGCGACCAATACATCGCCGGCAACCTGCTCTCGAACGCGGTCTACTGGCACAAGATGACGCCGAAGGGCAGCACCTTCACCGCGGAGTTCGGCGGCGACCTGCTCGTCTCAAACGACACTTGGTTTCGACCCGTCGACTGCTTCCAGGGGCCGGACGGCTGCGTCTACGTCGCCGACTGGTACGACAAGCGGGCGGCCCACCTCGACCCGATCGACAACTGGGACAAGACCAACGGCCGCATCTACAAGATCGAATACAAGGGCGAGCGGAGCCGCGTAAGCGGCCCGATGAAGCCGTTCGACCTGCGCAAGAAGACCAGCGCCGAGCTGGTCGAACTCCTCAAGAACCCAAACAAGTGGTGGCGGAACGAGGCAAGAAGGCTGCTGGCGGAGCGGCAGGACAAGAGCGTCGTGCCGCAGTTGAAGAAGCAGGCGCTGGAAGAGAAGGGTCTGCTGGCGCTGGAATCGCTCTGGGCGCTGTATCAGGTCGGGGGGCTGGATAACGAAACGGCGATGAGGCTGCTCGAACATCCGAACGAGCATGTGCGGGCGTGGGTCGTCGAGTTCTTCGGAGACTACTCCAAAGAGCAATTGCAGCTGAATCTCCAGGTGCGCAGGGCGCTGTCCGCGCTGGCCAAACGTGAATCCTCGCCGATCGTGCGTAGTCAGCTAGCTTGCACCGCCAAGCGGATAAACGCGGGCGAGCTCGCGTTCGCTTTGGGCATGCACGATGACAACCTAGCTGATCCCCAACTGTCATTGTTAATCTGGTGGGTGTTAGAGAGTGCGCCTGTCAAAGGACCTCGATGCCTTGGAAGTCAGTGACTTTGCTCTTGACGATTTCTGGCGGTCCAAACTCGCTCGCGAGTTCATCATTGAGCGGTGCGCGCGACGGCTGGTCGCGAAGGGGTTGGATGAGATCGCGAGGAACCCAAAGATCGACCCGGAGGAGCAATTCTTTCTTCTTGACGTATGGCTATCACGAGCGGTCCAGGCGGTTGCATTGCCAATGGCTATTCACGGAATGGAACAAGGGTTCGACGGTCGTAGTTTTGCGTCGGCGCCTCCTTACATCGACCAAGTCTTGGCGAAGTTGGAGAAGGCGGTACCGCAGGACAACGACCTCTTCCGCCTGCGCGTCCGCTTCAACCACGGCGATGCCCTCAAAGAAGCCCACGCCCGGCTCACCGACCCGAAGCGGCCGGATGCCGACAAGGTCAAGCTGATCCAACTCCTCGGCCAGGTCCGCCGGCCGCAATCGCTGCCGGTGCTCGTGGGCCTCTTCCATAATGCGAAATCGGACGCCATTCGTGGAGCCGCCCTCACCGCTGCCCAGTCATTCGGCGATCCGAAGGTCCTGGACGAACTGCTCACCGAGTTCCCGAAGCTCAATGGTGGCCTCCGCCAGCAGGCACTCGGCATTCTGCTCTCCCGGCCGGCGACGACGTTGACCGTTCTCCACCAGGTGGATGCCAAGAAGATCGATCCCAAGTCGATCCCGGTCGAGCAACTCCGCCCGGTGCTCGATTTCAAGAATCCGGAGATCGAAAAGCTGGTCATCAAGCATTGGGGCAAAATCGGGCATTCGACCCCCGGCGAGAAGATGGCGCGGATTGCGTGGCTCAATACGGAACTGGGCCGCGGAAAGGGCTACGTCGCAAGCGGCAAGGTGTTGTTCACGAAGAATTGCGCCGTTTGCCACACGTTGTTCGGGGAAGGCGCGAAAATCGGTCCGGACCTGACGACAGCGGATCGCAAGAATCGCACTTACCTGCTCACGCACATCGTCGATCCGTCGCTCTACATTCGTCCCGAGTTCATGTCGTACAACGTGACCACGCTCGACGGCCGGCGGCTGTCCGGCCTGGTCAGCGACGCGACCGACGCAAGCGTCACGCTCAACAACTACATCGAGAACAAGATCGTCAAGACGGTCGTTTCGAAGAAGGACATCGACGAGATGCTCCCGTCGGCGGTCTCGCTGATGCCGGAGAAGCAGCTTGATACGATGAGTTATCAGGAAGTTCGCGATTTGTTTGCGTACTTGCAGTCGGCTCCCCCCGCTAACGCGGGAGGCTCGCCAAAGCAAGGCTCGCTAAAGCAAGCTTCGCCAAAGCAAGGCTCGCCGCGGCAAGCTTCACTCAAACAAGCTTCGCCCAAGCAAAACCCAGCGAGCCTCCCGCGTAAGCGGGGGGAGAACCCGGCCAAGAAACTAACCATCCTCCTCATCTCCGGCTCCCTCGAATACAAGTCCGATGAGACACTGCCGATCTTGCAGAAATACCTCGAAGCGAACTACCCGGTCGAATGCCTGCGCACCTTCCGCAAGACCGATGAAGATTTGCCCGGCCTGGAGCAATTGGACAAATGCGACGTCGCCGTCTTCTTCACTCGCCGGCTCAAGATCACCGGCGAGCAACTCGAGCGTATCAAAAAGTACGCGACCAGCGGCAAGCCGATCGTCGCGATTCGAACTGCGAGTCACGGCTTCCAGAACTGGCTGGCGATGGACAAGGAAGTATTCGGCGGCGACTATGGCAACCACTACGGCGCCGGCCCCAAGTGCGAAGTGAAGATCACCAAGGCAGGCGAGAAGCACCCGATCCTCGCTGGCGTGAAACCGTGGAAGTCCGAGGGAAGTCTCTACAAGAACCAGCATCCCGCGAATGACATCACGGTGCTGATGACCGGCAGCATCCCCGATCACATCGGAGCCAATCGCCTGGGTCCGCGACTACAAGGGGGGACGAATCTTCTACACCTCGCTCGGCCACCCGAAGGATTTTGAAAACGAGAGCTTTAAGCGATTGATTACGAACGCAATCTTCTGGACGGCGAAGCGCGACATCCCGAAGTGAAGCCGCCGAAGTGAAGCCGCGACGCGAAGGCTTTGCGAAGCGGAGCGCGAAACGCCGGTCGCGCTCCGCTTCGCAAAGCCTTCGCGTCGCGGCTTCACAGGCGACCTGGCGCTTGCTGGTCGCGCTCCGCTTCGCAAAGCCTTCGCGTCGCGGCTTCACGGGCGGACGAGGGGTCTGTCCGACTCGCCCGGCCGTCCGCGGAACATATAAAACCCCCTTTGTGTGAACGAATTGCCGATCGGGGACCAACGTTTCGAGGCCGACATGCCGAGTATCGACGAACTGTGCATCAACACCATTCGCACCCTGTCCATGGACGCGGTCCAGCAGGCGAACTCGGGGCATCCGGGCGCGCCGATGGCGCTGGCGCCGGTCGCGTATACGCTCTGGCAGGAGGTGATGAAGTACGATCCGAATGATCCGCTGTGGCCGAATCGCGATCGGTTTGTTCTGTCGGCGGGCCATGCGTCGATGCTTCTCTATTCCATGTTGCACCTGGCTGGGGTGAAGCAGTTCGATCATCAAGGCAAGCCGACCGGCGAACTCGCCATCACGCTCGATGAGATCAAACGCTTCCGCCAGCTTCACAGTCGAACACCAGGACATCCGGAGTCGTTCATCACGTCCGGCGTCGAGACGACCACGGGCCCGCTCGGGCAGGGGCTCGGCAACTCGGTCGGCATGGCGATCGCCGGGCAGTGGCTGGCGGCCCGCTACAATCAGCCGAATTACAAGATCTTCGATTTCCGCGTCTGGGTCATTTGCAGCGACGGCGATCTCATGGAGGGGATTTCCGATGAGGCCGCCTCCGTCGCCGGCCACTTGAAATTGCCCAATCTTTGCTGGATCTACGACAACAATCGCATCACGATCGACGGCAAGACGGACATCACGTTTAGCGAAGACGTGTCGAGTCGATTCGAAGGATATCGCTGGAACATTTTGCACGTGTCCGACGCGAACGACCGCGGGGCCATCGCGGCGGCTCTCGAAGTGGCCAAGGGGACGATCGACCGGCCGACGCTGATCATCGTCGATAGCCACATCGGTTATGGCGCGCCGCACAAGCAAGACACGCCTGATGCCCATGGCGAACCGCTCGGCGAAGACGAGATCAAAGCAGCGAAGCGATTCTACGGTTGGCCGGAGAACGAAAAATTCCTGGTGCCCGACGGCGTGCGCGAGCATTTCGCGGCCGGCGTCGGCCTCCGCGGGACGCAAGCGCATGAGACCTGGCAGAGGATGTACGATCGCTATCGGGCCGAGTTCCCCGATCTGGCGAAGCAACTCGATTTCATGGAACAACGCAAACTGCCGGACGGCTGGGATAAGGGCTTGCCAACGTTTCCGGCCGATGCCAAGGGAATGGCCACCCGCGAATCGGGCGGCAAGGTGCTCAACGCATTGGCGAAGAATATCCCCTGGCTGCTCAGCGGCGCGGCCGACCTGGCACGGTCGACCAAAACCGGCTTGACGTTCGATGGGGCCGGCGACTTTTCGGAAGGGAACCGCGGCGGCCGAAATCTGCACTTCGGGATACGCGAACACGTGATGGCTTCGAGTCTCAACGGTCTGGCACAGAGCAAGCTGCGAGCACTCGGTTCAACGCTTTCTGATCTTCAGCGATTACGCCCGGCCGGCAATCCGATTAGCGGCGCTCATGGAAATGCCGACGATCCTCGTATTCACGCACGACTCGATCGGCCTGGGTGAGGACGGGCCGACGCACCAGCCGATCGAGCAGTTGATGTCATTGCGGGCCATTCCCAATCTTTGCCTGATTCGGCCAGCCGATGCAAACGAAGTGCTCGAAGCGTGGAAGATCATCGCGCAATTGTCCCACACGCCGGCATGTCTGGTCTTGACGCGACAGGGCGTGCCGACGTTTGATCGTACCAAGTACGCACCCGCGTCGGGCGTCGCCAAGGGCGGTTATATCTTGGCCGATGCGCCGGGTGGCAAGCCGGAGGTGATTCTCATCGGCACCGGCAGCGAGGTGCAACTTTGCGTGGCCGCTTACGAAAAGCTTGCAGCCGAAGGGATCAAGGCCCGCGTGGTGAGCTTGCCGTCGTGGGATCTCTTCGAAAAGCAACCGCCGGAATACCGCAACTCCGTCATTCCAGCCAATGTGACGAAACGAGTCACCGTCGAAGCGGGAACCGTATTCGGCTGGGAGAAATACGCCGGTCCGTCGGGTACAATGATCGGCATGCACGGCTTTGGTGCATCGGCGCCGATCAAGGACCTGCTCAAGGAATTCGGGTTCACGGCCGACGCAGTCTACGAGGCGGCGAAAAAGCAAATCGCCGTGTGAGGCGGCCGGCTAGCCAAGAGTGTTCCCATGACCAACGCCGACAAGGCCCTGGATTACGTCACGCCTGGGATGACCGTCGGCCTTGGATCCGGGCGGGCCGCTCAGCGTTTCATCCGCGCTCTGGCCGAGCGCAAGCTCCATGTCCGTTGCATCGCGACGTCGAAAGCGACCAGCGATTTGGCTGCGAGCCTGGGGTTGGAACTGGCGACTCTCGATCAAGTTTCACACATCGACCTGACCGTGGACGGCGCCGATGAGGTGGATCCGAATCTGAATTTGATCAAAGGGTATGGTCGGGCTCTGGTGCGTGAAAAGATCGTTGCCGCCGCGTCCCGGCACGTGGTGATCCTTGTCGGCCCGGAGTCGGTGCGCGAAAAGCTGGTTCCGGTCCTGGGCACACGCGGCAAGTTGCCGGTCGAAGTACTAGCGTTCGGCCTGCCCGTCTGCCGCGGCAAATTGGAAGAGATGGGGATCGCATCGACGCCGATCGACCGGCATACGACGGCCAACTCGCTCTTTCGGACAATGGCAACCCGATCCTCGATTGTCGCATGGGACCGATTGCCGACCCGGCAGAATTGGAACGCACGATTCGCTCGATCCCCGGGGTGGTTGGCACCGGGTTGTTCATTGGCATGGCCGACGCGGTGATTATCCAAGATGGGGAAAATGTGGAAGTGCGGCAACGACCATGACGAGAGACGTGAGAAGCCAGAGGTCAGGATTCCGAACTCGAAATGAGCACTTACGGGTTTTGCGCTCGATTTCGATCTCGGAGTCCTGACTTCGGCAAACTAATCTCCTTCTCCTCCTTCATCAAATCGATGGTCTTCGTACGGCTTCGGGTCGATGATGTACTCGCAAAGTTGGTCTCGTGGGTCTTCTTCCATTGGTGATCCGTCCCAGTCATCCAGAATCCAGTCCATGGTTGCCAGTTCGTTCATGCTCGCCCTCCGAAGGGAAATTGAGGGGAATGACCCGCCCGGTGGCCGACCGTCCTCACGACCCGGGCCCATAATGGGCGCTGCCAAGGTCCCCAGCCTGGGGAGATGTGAACCGACCGGATTATGCCCTTCCCGACTCCAATACGCAAGATGATAATTGTCGGAAAAGATAATTCGTCCCAGGCACATGATAAAGCTGACCGCCCACTGAAACTGGGAAGTTGCGCGTGAGTTGCACGGTCGCGACTCGTCCCGTTATGATGAACAGGGGTTATTGACTGTTTCCAAGGACTTACATCATGGTTCGATTGCTACTTTGCGGCCTGGCGACGGTCGCCATCGTATTTCCTGCCACGGCTCAAGACAAAAAGGTCGATCAGCTGCGCTGGTTCGGGCATTCGTACTTTGTGCTGAGGACCGCCGCTGGCACCAAGGTCGCCTTTGATCCCCATGCCATCTCCGAATATGGCGCCCCGCCGATTGCTCCAGACATCGTGGTCATCTCGCACAACCACAACGACCACGATCGCAAGGAAATCTTTACCAACGCTGACTCCAAGGACTTGAAAATCTTCGATGGCGTGATTCCCAAGGGAAAAAAGGGGGAATGGGCAAAAATCGACGAGAAAGCGCGCGACGTTCGCGTCCGCAGCGTCGGCACCTACCACGACGAGGAGCAGGGGGCCAAGCGCGGTCTGAACAGCGCCATGATTGTCGAAGCGGATGGCCTGATCTACTGCCATCTCGGCGATCTCGGACATGAGTTGAGCGCCGAACAGGTCAAGGCGATCGGCCCCGTGGACGTGCTGATGATCCCCGTAGGCGGCATCTACACAATCAACGGCGAGACGGCCAAGAAGGTCGTCGCTCAGCTGAAGCCGCGATTGTTTATCCTGCCGATGCATTACGGCACTTCGGTCTATACCGACGTGCTGCCGCCCGATGAGTTTCTCGATGGGCAAAAGAAGGTCGACAAACTGCCGGATACGAACCTGTTGGAAATCCCCGTCGGGTTGAAGAAGGACCAGCCGACCGTAGTGGTGCTCGGTTGGAAGAGTTCCAAGTAGGCGACCGCCGCGGCAGAAAGCAATCGGCGAGAAATAAGGACAGCGCGTCGCTCGCCGACAGTGCCCGTGGCCTCGGACTCACGCGTCAACGTTCACCAGGTTGCCGATTGGCCTTGCAAAGGAACCGGGCAGTCCCCGAACGGTCGAAGGGACTGGCTCCGTAAATAGACATTATCGCGCAAGGGGGGATGGAGAAAACGTTGGCCATCTTGGCCGCCTTACCCCTTGTAACCAGACATTTTCGCCCTTCGGCCAGATTGGTCCAAGAGGCTTCATGGCAAAGCCTTGCCGATGAGGACTTGGAGAATCCGATCTGCTCGCAATCGCAATTCGCCTTCCCGCTCCGGACCGAAATTGTCGCGGACCCATTGATAACCGATCGATAGGCCCGAGCAGCGATTGAGGTTGTGCGTATCGGTGGCAATCACGATCGCCGAATAGTCGGCCATCATCTCGCGCGACAGGATCTCGGGCATGTCCCCATGATTGCCGAGAAACGAGTCAACGGTCAGCTGCAGCCATGCCCCCGCGTTGGTCAAATCGCGCAGTTTACCGGGATGATCGCGGAAGAGCTTGTACCGCTCCGGGTGCGCCACGATCGGCGTCATGCCGCGCTCTTTGATCCATTTGACCAGGTCGGCGGCATCGGACGGATACCGACGGGGATCCCAGGGGAATTCGAGCAATGTAAACGAATCGCTATCACCCAGATGGCAGTACAAGCCCGTTTCGAATTCCAGGCGATATAGCTCGGAATCGTAGGCCTGGATCTCGGAGCCAGGCAAGACTGTCAGCGGAATACCTCTTTCAACGAGCGCATCATTGAACCGGGCGACATGGGGCAAGATGTCGCTCCGAAGCATGCGAATATGTCGGTGGCAGTGGGGCGTGGCGACGATGTGCGTGATGCCGTCGCGGACACAGCACTCGGCAACCGCGAGGCTTTCCTCCATCGTCTTCGGGCCGTCGTCGACTCCCGGCAGGATGTGACAGTGCAAATCGAGCATGAAGACAGTGTACCAGGCGCGGGTCGATTCCCCAGAGGGCTAAGTGCCACCGACAAGTCCCTGCACCCGCGTGCCATGGCTCAGACGAATCAGCCGCCCGGTGGCATCGGTCACTTCGAGATCGGCAGGGACGCCGAGCAGATGAAGTATCGTTGCCGTCAGATCGGCGGGCGAGACCGGCTGCTCGGCGGGAAAGCCGCCGTCTCGGTCCGTTGACCCATACACCGTTCCGGCTGGAGTGCCAGCACCCGCCAGCATCACCGATTGGGCGCCAGCCCAGTGATCGCGGCCGGCGTTCTTGTTGACTCGCGGCGTCCGGCCGAATTCACCCATCATGACGACCAGCGTGTCGTCCAGCATTCCCCGGGCTGCCAGATCCTCCAGAACGGCGGATACCGCGCGATCCGTGGGTGGCATGAGCCGTTCGCGGAGGTGCCTGAAATTGTTCTGGTGCGTGTCCCAGACGGGCGAATCGTCCGGTCCCTCATAATGCCAATAGACGCTGACGAAGCCTACGCCCGCTTCCAACAGCCGACGGGCCAGCAAACACCCCTGACCGAACAGATGCCGGCCATATCGGTCGCACGTTTTCGGCGACTCGCGATCCAGCGCAAACGCTCGCCGAACGGCCGCGGACCGGATCATCTCGACCGCCCGGCGAAACGATGCGTCCGATCCTTCGAACGTCGCCGACAGATGGGCCAGCTTAAGATCGAGTTGTGTCCGCAGTATTTCACGGTCGGCGAGGCGATCGGCCGTCACATCGGGAGGAAGAAAAATGTCTGGGAGCTTGAAAGCAGAATGATCCGCTGCCGCCTCGATTAAGACCGGGTCGAACGACCGACCCAGGAAGCCCGCCGTTTGGCCAGGAAAGGTATTGATCGCGGCATCTTTGATGACTTCAGGAATCGCGACGAACGAAGGCGCCTCTATCGCTGGCCGAGCCTTGGCAACGATCGATCCCGGATGGGGATGGTCGCCAGGACCAGGGAAAATCATCTTCGAGGATTGCGCATTCGCTTGCGGATGAGTGACGCCGGTGAGCATCGTGTAACCCGCCGAGGTGTGCGTGCGGTCGCCGTGGGTCACGGATCGAACGATGCAATAGCGCTTCGCCTGCTGGGCCAGTAGCGGAAACATCTCGCTAATGTGGATGCCCGCCACCGTCGTCGAAACGGGTTGAAACTCGCCGCGTACGTTCGCCGGGGCCGAGGGCTTCAAGTCCCAGGTGTCGAGTTGCGACGGTCCGCCGGTGAGAAATAGGAACAGGCAGCGCTTGGCCCGGCCGAAACTGGCGGCCCGTGCGGAGGGCACGGCAAGCGCCAGCCCGCCGAACGCGCCGACGCGGAGAAAATCACGTCGCGATGGTCCTGGAATTCGCAACACTCGAGCCATCCTCCGCCGATGTCTCACTCCTTTTTACCATCCACTGGGTTCCCCTGCATCTGTTTTGCGTCCAAGGACTCGTCCACCGGCATCTGCCGTTCCAACCGGGGAAGCACGGCCAGGATGACGAGAGCCAGAGCCGTGCTCAGGGTCGCGGTGCCGAGTCGGCCGAGCCCGGCTGTCATGCCGATGCCGGCCGTGAGCCAGATGCCGGCGGCCGTCGTCAGTCCCTTGATGTCGCCGCGATCGCCGAAATGAACAATGGTGCCTCCGCCGATGAAGCCGATGCCGACGACCAATCCTTGAATGACACGCGAAATCGCCGCATCGTCCATTTTCGCCTGCATCGGCACCAGAACAAATACGGCAGCGCCGACCGCGACCAGCATATGGGTTCGCAGCCCGGCCCGCTTGTGGTGGTATTGCCGTTCATAACCGAGCGCCCCGCCCAGTAGTGCGGCCACGACCAGCCGAACGCCGTAACGAACCGTTTCCGCGGCGCTCGGGAAGTCGACGAACTCTTGCACCAGGGCGTTCCATACTTCGCTCATCGACACTCCCGGCATTCGGTTTGCATCTGAAGCCGACGGTGTGGCCCATCGTATATCTGGAAGCCGGAGGAACAATCATGGCACGTGGAGACAAATCCAGTTACTCAAGCAAGCAGAAGCGCCAGGCTGAACATATCGAGGAAGGCTACGAAAAGCGTGGTGTCTCGAAGAAGGAAGCGGAGCGTCGGGCTTGGGCAACCGTGAACAAGGAATCGGGTGGCGGTAAGAAGTCGGGAAGTGGCCGAGGCCATTCGGAAAATCGATCGGCCAGCAAGAAAGGCGGGCACAAGGGCGGCGCTGCCTCCGCCCACCGGTCGGCGGCCGAGAGATCCCGATCGGCGAAGAAGGCGGCCCGGACGCGGGCTCGCCGCGGGTCGTGAGTGAACGTGGTACGCGCAAGCGGACCCGGAGCGTTAGCGAAGGCAACGATCAGCAGTTATTTCGCCGTCGCCTTGGCTAACGCTTCTGACTCCGCCGAATCGAGTTCTTTCACTTCAGGCTCGTGACCCGTCCCTATTCGGGTCGTGATGAATTGGACTGTGGCGCTTCCGCCGCCTTCGGCGATATCACGATCCGGAACGCCGCGACCCATAGGATCGCCACCCCCGCGGTAATCGCCGCGAAGATGACCGGCCGGTTTCCCATTCCTTCCATCATGGTCCGGTCGAGGATGACCGCGACGACCACTCCGATGCCGACCCCGATGAATGCCAGCCAGCCGATTGCCAGGCGATTGGCGCGCTCACTCATGTCGATTCCTCATCCCGGCGGCAAAAGGTCGCCTGGGTCCCAACCATCGTCAGACCAGTAATAGCTGCCTTCCGGGTCCTTGGTCAAGCGACCGCGGCGATGCATGATCGCGGTCAACCGCGGGACCTCGTCGTAGTCCTCCGTTTCTTCCGGAAACAGACGATCGACGTCGACCCGTTCTTCCTCCGTCAAAGGGGTCCAGCGCTGCCACAAATCATCCTCGCCACCGACCCAATCAATAATCTCGTGGAACTGTTCCAAATACATTTGCGTGCATTCCCGACAGCGATACAGGGCATATCCTTCGTGACAGTCGTAGTACAGGCCGCGGACGTGATCGAGAGTCAGGTGATCCCGCGACAAGGGCGGCTTCCGGCATTGATCGCACCCCAGCGCCACGGGGGCCAATGTGTTGACGCTCATGATGCCTCCTTAGCTGCGAATCCACAGGTAGACTGCGAACAAACACAGGATTGCTCTCATGACGATCCACCAGGGCTTTCGACTGGGCGGGGCGTCTTCCTCCGAAACGTACTGGCCGCAATGCGGGCATTGCTCCGACTCGACGTGAATGGGCTCGTGACAGTGCGGGCACGGGGTTGTTGGGTCGTCGTCCTCCTCTTCGGGCGTCCATTCGTTGGCGTCGTCGCTCCAACTTTCATTGGCCTCGTCATCGTCCCAGTCGTCGTCCGTGGCCACGCGGTTCGGCATGAGGCCCTCAATCACTTCTTGCGCTTCTTCGCGGCAGGCTTTTCGACCACGACGCCGTCCAACTCGGCAACCAGCTTCTTGGGCGCGATCGCCCGATAGCTTTCTTCCACCCATTCGCACAAGCGATCGAGGGGAATGGGGTCATCCGGCGAAAATGTGCCAGTTACCCACCCGCTCTTACCCATTCCGTAGCCGGTTGGCGACGCAAACGGGAGCAGCAAAGTCATCTTGCCGGACGACGGCAACTTGGTCGTCACCGTCAGTTGATCGTCGTATCCGCCGAGCACGAGGAACATCTTTCCCTTGACCTTGACGGCGATATGTCCCCAAGGATGATCTTCCGTGGCGGCGGGGAACGTCAGGGCGAAATCGCGCAGGGCGAATTCCGCTTGTCGAAGGGGCTTGGCACGCGGCATGCGCTCGGCAACTCCCGAGGCGATACTGAAATTAGAACGCGCGGCTCCGGCCGGAGCAAGCAGAAATGGGAGCCAAAGCGAGATAAGGACGAACTCCTTGAAAACCACACATAAGACATAACGAAACAACCCCGACCGTATCAGCCGCGGTCGTTTTCTCCAACCTGGCAAATGAATCTCGCGCGCGTTATTTCGGAAGCGGACCCACTTTTGGCCGACATACTGGCCAACGCGGGCAGTTCGCCAGACTCGCTTGTCGTCATCGGCGACAGCCGCGCGGTGCTTCGACATGTTCCGGACGGGGTGATTCGTTGCTGCGTTACCTCGCCCCCATACTGGTCGCTCCGCGATTACGACATTCCGGGCCAGATCGGTCTCGAATCGCAGCTGAGCGACTACTTCGCGAATTTGGTTGCTGTATTCGAGGAAGTTCGTCGCGTGTTGACCCCCGACGGAACGCTCTGGCTGAATATCGGCGATTCGTATACGTCGGGGGGCCGCACCTGGCGAGCACCGGACAAGAAGAACCCGGTGCGAGCCATGAGCGTTCGCCCACCGACGCCGGCCGGCCTCAAGCCCAAGGACCTGATCGGCGTGCCGTGGCGATTGGCGTTCGCCCTGCAAGAAGCCGGCTGGTACCTGCGAGCCGACATCGTCTGGAACAAACCGAACTGCCAGCCGGAAAGCGTGAAAGACCGGCCGACGCGTTGTCACGAGATGCTCTTCCTCTTTAGCAAGAGCGAGCAATATCACTACGACCCATCGGCCGTACGTGGGCCGAATGACCGAAACTTGCGCACGGTCTGGGATATCAACACACAGCCTTACCGCGACGCCCACTTCGCGACCTTTCCGCCGGCGTTGGTGGAACCATGCCTGGCGCTCGGCAGCGAGGAAGGCGACCTGGTGCTCGATCCGTTCCTCGGTTCCGGCACGACGGGCGAAGTCTCGCTGCACATGGGCCGCCGCTTCGTGGGTGTGGAATTGAACCCTGAGTATGTCGAGATTGCGAAACGCCGCGTAATGCCGAGTTCCGGGGGATCTCCAAGGGTGTAGTGCGGTGATTCAATCACTGCTCGCCGCCAAGCGGCTGGCGGTCAATTCGAGCATCTGGCGCGTGATCTCATGTTGCCGTTCGCGGCGCTCTTGGCCGATCAAATCATCCACCATTCGGCTCGTGTTGCGCGTCGCCCCGTCCATTGCCACGAGTCGACTCGCTTGTTCACTCGCATACGACTCGGCTGCCGCGTGGTAGAGACTGATATAAGCGAACTGACTGACGAGCCCGGCGACGAGTTCCGGGTCGGACAAATAGCGGTGAAAGGCCCGTGTGCTTTCCGCCGGCGGCAACAGCGATGGATCTAGCGGAAGCACGCGCTCAATCGTTGGCACTTGCTCGCTTACCGAGCGGTACTTCGCATAGACGACGTCGACCGCGGCGAGTCCTCCGATGGCGTAACCGTGATCCGCATGGACGGACAATTGGCGAACCATGTTTCGGAGTCCACCCAGAGACGTCGCGCCGCGTTCGATGTGGTCGGGAATCCGTCCACGGGCTGCAAGCACCCGGCTGCCGCGTTGGCCGACCGCTACAACCTCGACTTTTGACCCCTGGCTCCGGTCCCGACAGGCGGCGAGCGCACGATCCACAACCGAGTGATTAAATCCCCCGCATAACGGCTGCTCGGACGTCATCACCACCAGGAGGACTGCCCCCTTTTCGGACCGAGTGGCCGTCAACATGACTCCCGGCCCGGCAGCGGCCAATCCGCGAACGACGACGTCCCGATAGTTGCGCGCCGCGGCCATCGCCCTCTGAGCGGCCTGGATTCGCCCGGCGGCGGTGGCCCGCATCGCGGAGACGACGTCGCGAACGGATTCGACGGCATGTCGTCGTTCGCGAACCGATTGAAGACTCACGCATTGCCTCCATCGCTCATGAACGCTTCTCGCTCCGCAGTGATCGCCGACCGCAGCCGGTTTTCGATTTCTGGTCCGGTCGCCGTTGGCTGCTCCAACGCTTCGAGCAATTCCGTATCTCCATCCGTCAGGCGTTTCGCAAGGGCCGCGAGAAAGCGATCAGTTCGTTGAACCGGCAATGGGTCGAGCAGCCCTTCTCGAACCGCGAAGAGTTCCGCAACCAGTTGTCCAAGCCGGCACGGCTGGTGCGGGCGTTGTTTGAACACTTCGCGCAGCCGGCGGCCGCGCTCCAAGCGCTCGCGCGTTTGCGGTTCGAGTTCCGCGCCGAATCGGGTAAACGACTCCAGCTCCGCGAGCTGCGAGTAAAGCAGCTTCAGGTCGCCAACGACATGTCGAAGCGTCGGAGGTTGTGCTTTGCCCCCCACTCGGGATACGCTCAGGCCTACCTCGACGGCTGGCCGCTGGCCCTCGTCGAAAAGCCGGGTATTCAGGTAGATCTGGCCATCGGTAATTGAAATCAGGTTGGTCGGAATGTAGGCTGCGACATTCCCGGCTTGTGTAGCGGCGATCGGGAGGGCGGTCAGGCTGCCGCCCCCGAGCCGTTCGTGCAGCTTGGTCGCCCGCTCGAGCAAGCGAGCATGCAAGTAGAACACATCGGCCGGATACGCTTCCCGACCCGGCGGCCTGCCGAGCAGTAAGCAAACTCGGCGATAAGCATCGGCATGCTTGGTTAGGTCGTCGTATACGACCAGCACGTGCCCGCCCTGATGCATGAAGTATTCGCCGATCGTGCACGCTGCGAACGGGGCGAGATATTGCAACCCGGGAGCCGTGTCGGCATCCGCGGCAACGACCGTCGTGTATTCGAGCGCCCTGGGCGGCGAGCGCATCAACCACCTCAGCCAACGATGCTTTCCGCTCGCCGATCGAGGTATAGACGCATTTCACGCCAGTCCCGCGCTGGGCGAGAATCGCATCAAGAGCGATGGTGGTTTTACCCGTGGCTCGGTCGCCGAGAATCAGTTCGCGTTGACCGCGACCGATCGGCAGCAACGCGTCGATTACCTTGGTGCCGGTGAGCAGCGGTTCAATTACGGGCTGGCGATCGGCAATGCCGGGCGCTTCGCGTTCCACCGGCCAGATGGCATCGGCACGCAGGGGGCCATTGCCATCGAGCGGAACGCCGAGCGGATCGACGACTCGGCCGAGCAGTCGCTCCCCGACGGGAACGCTGGCCACACGCCCGGTCAACCGCACTTCGTCGCCCGCGGCGACCTTGTTGGCCGGGCCGAGGAACAGAGTCCCCACCTCGTCGGGTCGAAGATCGAACGCGAGCGCGGAGAGACCGTCTTGGCACTCCAGCAGTTCGCCATAACGCACCGATGGCATGCCACTCAGATAGGCCACGCCGTCACCGACTCGAACGACGTGCCCGACTTCACGGCGGCGGACTTGCCACGCGACACCGGCCAGTTGTTGCCGGACGCGATTGCCGATGGTTTCCACCAGATCAGCCATGCCGATCCTCGACGATTGCTGTCTTCGCTGCCGCCAGTTGGCCAGCGGCGGATGCGTCCCAGACATGTCCACCCAACCGCAAAAGTCCGCCGGCAATCAGCGCCGGTTTCACGTCGACCTTCAATTCGATCGCTCGCCCCAGCAACTCGCGGATGGCGACGGCCAGCTCGGAACGAGTTGACTCGTCGAGTGCCGTCGCCGATTCGACGACCGCATCGCTCTTTCCAGCGTCCTGGCGAACCCGTTCGCGTTCGGAGCCACTGATGGTATGCACGGTCTCCACGAGCCGGCGCATCAGTTGGCAGTTGAGAGATGTATTCGCGGCGCCGGCAAGTAATCGATCCGCCAGGCCGACGGCCAGCATGCCGACATCGCGTTCGAGACCTGCAATCGTGTCGCTTCGGAGTTGCTCGGCGTCGTGGCCCGCCTGTTCGCGGATCGCGGTCGCCGCCGATTCCGCTTCGGCTAGCCGCTTCACTTTTTCCACCTCTGCCTGTTCGACGGCTTTCCGCAAGAGTGCCTGACGATCCTTATCCGCCTCGGCAAGTTTTGCTGCGAGTTGTTCCTTGGCCGCGTTCGCTTCCTGCCGAGCCGCTTCCGCCTCGGTCCTGGCTCGCTCGTTGTCGGCCTTCCGCTTTTCGATCGCTTCACGCAACGGTCGGTAAAGAAGCCGGTACAGGACGAACGCCAGAACCAGGAAGTTCAGCACCTCGAACAGGAATGTCCAAACGTTGAACGTCACGCGAGCCCCGGCTATTTCTGAGTGAACGGGTTGGCGAACAGCAGGATTAACGCGACGACCAGACAATAAATCGCCAGCGACTCGATCATCGCCAGGCCGATGAAGAGCGTGCGACTGATCCGCTCCGCAAGGTCCGGCTGGCGGGCCATCGCGTCCAATGCGGAGTCGACCGATCGTCCCTGGGCGATCGCCGTCCCGATCGATCCGATAGCGACGGCGGCTCCGGCCACAATCATCGACACGACCGCGAGGATGGTCTGCGTGTCCAAGTCTTGCTCCTCACTCGTTCGCTCGGACGGCCGCCGAGAGGTAGACTGCCGTCAACACCGCGAAGATATAAGCTTGCACAACCCCAGTGAGTAGGGCCAGCATCATGATCGGAACGGGCACCAACAATCCCGCGATCGCGAGCAGCACCGCGATGATCAATTCCTCGCTGGCGATGTTGCCGAACAAGCGCACCGCCAAGGCAACCGTCCGGGATAGCTCGCTGATAATTTCGAGCGGCAAGAGGAACGGCGTCGGCCGCAGGTAATGCTTGAGATACCCCTTGAGTCCCCTGGTCGCAATTCCAAATATGGGAACGGCCAGAAAGACCACCACGGCAAGTGCGGCCGTTGTCGAGAAGTCGGCCGTCGGCGATTTCAAGCCGGGAAAGAGCCCGAGCAGATTCGCCACGCCGACGAAGAGAGCCAGTGTGACAACCAACGGGACGAACGGCCGGGGATCGCGGCCGAACATGTCCCGCATCACGCCTTCCAGATGTTCAACGATGAATTCGGCGGCAATCGCCCATCCCATTGGGCCCTTGCGCAATCCCCACCGCGCCAAAAGCGCAAAGCCGATGACGACGGCGGACGCCACTAGTGTGTAGGCGACCGTCGCAGTGATCTCGACTGGACCAAGGCGGAATAGCGCTGGCGGCGTCAATCCGTCACCGGCCATTAGACAAACTCGCAATCCTGGTTGCGAACCACCCGCCACCATTGGTCCGATGGTTCCGGAGCTGATCGGACCGGCGACCGGCTGGTCCGACGGTAATGCCCGATTTATTCATGCAATTCCCGGTTCATCGACCGCCAGGCGGCGACGCAGCCAATCGCCAGCCCGATGGTAAGAAGCGAGAGCGTCCAGAAAATCCCCGTCGCGAATTGTCGGTCGATCCAGCGACCGAGGAATGCGCCACCGACGGCCGGCAACGTCACCATCCAGCCAACCGTACCCACCTGGGCCAACCCCCGCCAGACCTTTCGGCCGCGCTGCTGCCGGCGGCGCTCCGCCTGCTTGCCGACCTCGCGCACGAACTGGTCGCCATTGGCGCCGGGGGTGGTCACGATTGTCTTCCTACTTGGGCCAGCTGTTTTGCCAATGTGGTTCGCAGTTCATCAAACTCGGCTTGGGCTCGCCGTTCTTGTTGTCGGCGTGCATCCAGTATGGCGCCGGCTCGCTCGGCCACGTCTTCGAGACGATCGGCGAGCACGGCTTCGCGGGTCACCACCGAGACTTGATCTTTTTCGAGCAGCAGCATGCCGCCGTCGATGGCCGCGTATCGTTCATGCCCGTCTTCCGTGGTGTAAACGAGTAGCGCAGGCGCGAGCACGGTGACGAACGGCTCGTGCCCGGAGCGCAACCCGAATCGCCCCGTCGCGTCCGCCGCCTGCACCTCGGACACACGCGCATCGAGCACGATGGCATCTGGCACCAGGATTCGCAATCCAAGCGTCACGCGTTCCCTCGACGGTTGGCCCGATCATCGCCCCAGGCCCGTTGTTCACCTTGGACCGCCGATGAGCACGAAGCCAGCCCAGAAATACGGATGATCGAACTGTCGCGCGGGTTCAAACTGGGGGGCGGATGGGGGCCGGGGTTTAGCGCGTTCGACTTTCGGCAAACGTTTGACCAGTTCTTTCACTTCGTTCACGTTGAGATTCCGAAGCCACTCTTTCGCCAATTGCAAGGCCCGCGCCTTGCTCTGAGGTTCTTTCGAGTCGGAACCCGCTCCTTGGAGATTCTGATAGAAGCGCTGCATCAGCAATGCGGTCGCCGTGTCGTCGACCTTCCAAAGACTCAACACGACATTCTGGCTGCCGGCGAAGAATAGCGATTGCGAGAAGCCGAGGAAGCCTTCACCGGCGCTATATTTGCCAAGGCCGGTTTGACAGGCACTCAAGGTGACGAGCTGAGCATTGAGCTTCCAGTCCTGGCGGATTTGCCGGGCCGTGACCTTGCCTTCATAGACTTTCTTGCCGGCGAGCGCCTGGGTCAATGCATCGGGCAGGTCGACCTGAGTGAGCATCAACGCCGAATTCATCGGGATTCGATCGTCGATGATGCCGTGACTGGCCAGATGCAAGATGTCGAATTCCTTGAGCCGACCCGTTTTCGCTAGGCTTTCCAGTTTCAGTTCGCTGGCATCGGCCCCGAGGAGCTTTTCGCTCTTGGAGAATAACCGACAGATGGCTTCGACTTCCTGCCGGGACCCGGGCAAATCCGTGAGGGGTTGACCACCAACTCGCTTCAATAACTCATCGGTCGTGGGCCGAGTTTTAACATCGGAAGTCTTGGGTGCATTCAAGAATTCAGGATCGCCGAGCGCGAGCAGGCGGGTCGGTTTGCCGACGTCGCTGTCGTGACCTCGCTGACCAAGCCAGACGAATAGTGTGGCCGACGGTGCATAGCTGATGGTCAAAGTCTTAAGCTCGGCCGGCTCCAAAATCGCCTCAACCGGAATTCCCGCGATTGCTGGACTCGGCAATACGACAAGATGGCGCACCGCCGGCAAGTCGCCCTTCGCGTTCAGGGTCTCGCGCAGGGGCGTTATTCGCTGCTGACGCAATCGCTTTGCCGATTCGCGCCATTGTTCGTCACCTTCCTTCGGCCGAACCGCGATCAGGCGACGCAATTGACCTCCCAGCAAGCTATCGGGCATGGGCCAGGCACCGTGTTCGCCGCTGCCGGGCAGCTTGATCCATCGCGGAGCACCGCGACGGCGAAGGACGCACGCCCAGTGTTCGCCGCCCGCCGACCCACCGGAACGCTGAGCGAACGCATCGACCCAGGCCACGAGAGCCACGTCCGGCGGTATCCTGGACTGAATCTCGTCCAGCGAATACGGTTTGCCGACCGCTGGGCCATACTCTCGAACCAGCTCGTTTTCGATGGAACTTCGATTCAGTTGCGCTTCCTCGAGATCTTTGCCAATTTGGGCTAGCTTCGCCTTCTCGTCGGCACTCGGAAGGGCAACGGCTTGCAAGGCTGCCAGTTGGCCGCGCAGTAAATCCACTCGCTGGCGAGCCTCCTTTTCGCGCTTCGCCTCGGCGGGATCCAGGGGGCGATTGCGAAACGCGGTGACTTCATCGAGCAGGCCACGCGCCAGGCTGGCTTCCAGCGACCGCCAAGCGTCGGTCGATTTCCCCCGACGAGCCTGGAGGCACGCAAGCAGAACCAACGGCGACTCCGAGGCGACCAGCGACCGCTCCAACCCCGCATTCGCCGCACCCTGGCGCAGATTCTCGAAGCCGGGCAGCGCCTTGACCAGGGCTTCCTCCGCGGCAAGATACTTCCCTTGTCCGTAGAAAATCCGTGCCAATTCCGTGTACGCCGCCGACATCACGGGATGATTGTCTGAAAGCGTCTTGCGGCGAACCTTGAGCGCGTCTTGGATCAGCGGCTCTGCTTCATCCGGACGGCCTTGGGCACGCAGGAACGCCGCGAAGCCGGCGCGACAGCCCCCGGGGGCCGGGAATGTGACGGCGCCCCCTTCGCGTTCGAGCTGCAAGGCCTTTCGGTAGTGTTTTTCCGCACGGTCCACCTTTCCCTGGCCGTGAGAACTGTTGGCGGCGACCATGTAGATCTTGGCCAGCTCCGAACGCGGATAATTCGGGGCCTTCTCGGCAATCTCAATGAGCCGTTGGTGCAGTTCGGCGGCCTCATCGAAGCGTTTTTGCCTAGATAAGCAGCCGGCAAGACTCAAATGAAACTGAACCGTTGCCGGATGGCTCGGCCCGAAGATTCGCCGACTCAGTTCGAGTGCTCGACGAAGCAGTGGTTCGCTTTCCGCATCTTGTCCCGCTTCGACGAGATTCTGGGCGACGTTGTGCAACGAATCGACCGTTGCCGGGTGTTCGTCGCCAAGCAATTTTGTCCGCCGCACGAGTTGAGAGCGCAAGATCGCATCGGCTTCGGCATGTCGGCCCTGGTCCTCGATCGCGACTGCCAGGTTACTTTCCACCGTCATGGTCGTGTAACTGTCGTTTCCGAGCACCTCCCGGAACACCTTCAGCGCTTGACGCCATAGCGGCTCCGCGGCCTTCGGATTGCCGGAACCCTGGAAGCGATTCGCCCGATCAAATGTCTTGTTTGCTTCGTCCACTTGTTTGCGCTTCTCGGGCGCTGAAGTCCGCGCCGGCGAATGGAGGTCAATTCCTGTTGTGCGTCGATGGTCTGCCAATGCTTCGGGCCCTGTCGGTTCGTGCGAATCGCGATCACTTCGCTCAGCGGCTTCATTGCTTCCTGATACTTCCCCTTTGATTCCAACTCCTCGGAAAGTGATTCCAATTCGTTGACTTTCTTCGCATCCTCGGCCTTGAGCATCAATTTCCACGGCGGCAAATCGGCGGGGGGTTTGTCCTGCCCTTGCAACTGGCCGAAGTGAATGAGCGCGACAAGGGCGGCACCCAACCCAAGAAACTTGCCAGTATGCAATCTCATGTGGCAACTCCCTAACGTTCGTTGACCGGAAAGGCCCACGCCCGAACGTGCGCCGTCGGGGCCGCTTGCACAAAATAATCGGTCAATTTCACGAGCGGCGGCGGCGTGGGGAATACTTGCGATTCTCGTACGGGACCGCGTTCGGTCCCGCTCAACCGCCAATCACGCCCCGCGAATTCCCAAGCGCCGTCGATTGTTGTCTTGGACCACGGCGGCGGTCCGTGGCGGTCCAGCCATTCCTTCCACGACGGCAGCGGCTCGAACGAAACGACGAGGACGAAAACCTGAACCCCAGTGCCGTCGGTCAGCGGAAATATGTCCGAGCCGGCCGGGTAACGCACCGATTCCCGCGCCGGCGGGACCGACTCATCATTCTCCGGAAAACAGAGTTGCGGTTTGCCATCGGGATTAAACGCCACGAGACGGCAATAGCTCGGTTGATTCAACTCGGCTTCGACGTAGAGTTCGTCGGACTCGCGAGCCCCCCACGCCGAAACACCAATCGTGCCCTGCCGATTCGGTTTGCCTTTCCGCCAGCCTTGGACCTCGATCTGAAACGAATTGATGCGCAACGCTGCGGGCGAGGCTTTGGAGTCACCGGGCGGGGACACATTGTTGGGCGTACCTCTATCCCCGTTGCGGCGCGATAGTAGCCACGCGCCGGTGGCCGATACGACAATCAGTCCCACGACGACCGCCAGCATCGCATACTTCAACCGATTCTTCGAGCGCCTTCGACCGGGAACGTCCTGCGAAATCGTCGCCTGGCTTTGGGACGATAGTCGGGACAATTCGGCAACTACGGTGATCGCAGACTCGGGGCGCTCGGTTGGGTTTTTGCGCAAGAGGCGCTCAACGAGAGTGGAAATGCTCGCCGGCACCGCGGGGTTGACGCGGCTGAGCGGCACCGGCGCTTCCTCGCGAATAGAGCGGAGCGTGTGAGCGGTCGACTCACGCTTGAACGGGCGCCTCCCGCAGGCGCATTCATACAACACCGTTCCGAGGCTGAACAAATCGGATCGAAGATCGAGTTCCTGGCCAGCCGCCTGCTCCGGCGACATATACGACGGGGTGCCGGCACTCGTCGGCCCCATTTCGATTGGATCACAGGCGAGTCCCAAATCGAGGACTTTGACCCGGCCCGTTCCCGACTCCAGCCAGATATTCGCGGGCTTGACGTCGCGGTGAACCAGACCCTTGGCATGAATGGCCGCGAGGCCCGCCGCGGTCTCCCGACCAACGCGGGCGACTTCATGGGCGGGAAGGGCCCCCTCGCGTTCGATCCGTGCGGCCAGCGTCTCGCCGCCGAGCAAAGGCATTGCCAGGTAAAGTTGCCCGTCCTCCTCGCCGACTTGATAAACGGGCACGACGTTGTCGTGCTGGACTGAGGCAAGTGCGCGTGCCTCGGCAAGAAAACTCTCTTTGGCCGACGGGCGCGACACCGACCGGTTGTTCAATACTTTGAGCGCGACTTTGCGACCGAGTTGCACATCCTGGGCCCGGTACACCGTGCCGAAGCCCCCTTCACCGATAATGCCCAACAACCGAAATCCGGCGAATATTTTGCCCGCCCGCGGCGAGGCCGGAAAGCCCGACTCGCTCGACCGTGCCCCCGGCTGAAGTTCCTCTATCAAGCGGTGCACGTCGTCGACTTCAGCAGGGCTGGCATGTTCCTCCAGCGCGAAGTGCGAACCCGTTTCCTGGGCCTGCTCCCAGTGCGCGTAGAGATCATAAATGCGTTCGGCGAACATGGGCTTGCCAATCTAGTGGCAGGAAAGCACGCCAGATGTTAGGAACGGATAGTAACCCGACCGATTTGCCGGTTCAACGAAAAATCGGAGGCGTCCACAAGTTCTCGTTTCTTACAAAGACGGCGCAAATCCGCAATACGAAGCCTCATGCCTTCATCTCCGAAAGCGCGCCGATCATGTACAACTTCGCCTCGTCCACCGAGTCGAGTTTTCCTTTGAGGATGTCGCCACATCCGGAAATCGTGTCTTCGAGCGCGACGTGTGCCCCTTTGATTCCGGTAAAGGTCTCGGTCACGAACATCGGCTGGGTCAGGAAACGTTCCAGCCGGCGGGCCCGCTTGACGACTTGTTGATCGTCAGCGGAGAGTTCCTCCATGCCCAGCATGGCGATGATATCTTCCAGTTCGCGGTAACGAGCGATGGTTTCGCGGACCTGCAAGGCAACTTCGTAGTGCCGATCGCCCAGATGCGACGGGTCGAGGAGCCGCGAAGTCGAGCCGAGCGGATCAATCGCCGGATACAGGCCTCGGGCGGCCATCGAGCGTGCGAGCACAATGCTGGCGTCGAGATGGGTAAACGTCTGAGCGACAGCGGGGTCGGTTAAGTCGTCAGCCGGAACATACACCGCCTGAACCGATGTGATCGCTGCCCCGCCCGCCGTGGCGACGCGTTCCTCCAAGGCGGCCAGGTCGTCGGCCAGCGTTGGTTGGTAACCGACCTCGGATGGCAGCCGGCCGAGAAGTCCAGACACTTCGGATCCGGCCTGGACGTAGCGGAATACATTGTCGACGAGGAACATCACATCGCGATGCTCGGTGTCGCGGAAATACTCGGCCATCGTCAGGGCGGACAACGCAACGCGATAGCGGCATCCGGGGGCCTCATTCATTTGGCCGAAAACGAGAATGGTGCGATCGATCACCCCGGTCTGTTGCATTTCCAGCCAGAGATCGTTGCCCTCGCGCGTTCGTTCGCCGACGCCCGCGAATACCGCGACACCATCGTGGTGGGCGGTTATTGTGCGAATGAGTTCCTGGAGAAGTATCGTCTTGCCGACTCCAGCCCCGCCGATCAATCCGGCTTTGCCCCCACGGGCCAGCGGAGCTAGTAGGTCGATGACCTTGATCCCAGTCGCGAGGTATTCGACCTTGCGGCGCTGAGCGGTGAGTGGCGGCGACGGGCGATGAATGGACATCCGCTCGGCGGCAGGAGCGGGTTTCTTGTCGAGCGGCTCGCCGAGGACATTGAATACTCGCCCGAGCGTAGCGGGGCCGACCGGCACCGTCAATGGCCCGCCGGTTCGCTCGACGGGCATTCCGCGGGCAAGTCCTTCCGCATGGCCCAGGACGATCGCGCGCACGCCCGTCGGGCTGGTATGTTGCGACACTTCCAGAAAAACGTCCCGACCATCGGTGCGGAGGCGAAGAGATTCGTAAATCGCCGGCAAGTGCTCTTCGGCAAACTCGATCTCGACGACCGGTCCGCGAACGGCGGTGAGCCTGCCTGTGCCACGGTCGGAACGAGTCGCGTTGGCGGCGGGCATACCGGGTTCGACGCCTTTCCTGCTCAGCCTGCCCCGGCCCCGACGGGCTGTTCGATCCCCTCGTGGATCCACGCGGAAGCCTCGGCGGCCTTGCTCTCATCAAAATAGCGAATCTTGGCGGTCGTGAATGGCTTACAGAACACGGCCATCCCTGCTTCCCACTTCGAGTCGCCGACAATCGCCAACCGTTCGATGTCCGAGAAGTGCCGCCAATCGAACTTGATGTCCTCCCACAGAGCGCCGCGCTCCAACCGTGGAAGTCGCGCATCCGGACCAGCATCCGAATCTTTCCGTGGGCCTTGACCGCCCGGTCTACCGCCGGGGCGAAGCTCTGGTAATCCTCTTTGGCGAGCTTACCGCTCAATTCCACGACCTGGATCTTCCCGCCGGCTTCTTCGTGCAATTCGACTGACATGGCATCCTCCTAATGATGTTACTGGGACCACATGGTCTCGCCCCGGCCTGCCTGGGGGCTCGAGATTGTGTCGGTTGCTACCCACACAAGGCGATGGAACTCCGACCGCGCCGCCATGAAACGCGGCTAGTTGCGTTGGAACGGTCACCATCATTACTCTTGTGGCGATACAGAGTGCAATTCCAGCGCCGGTCCCGTTTTGGACATTCCGAGTTTTCCCCGATCAGCGGATTGAATCGACTTGCCGTACAGCTTAAGCTGACGGGCGCTGTCCCCAATGGAAGGAGGCCCATCGTGCGTCCTACCCTCTTCATCGCGATCTTCACCGCGGCGTGTGCTGCCGCGCCGCCGGAGGTTGCCGTCGTTCGACCGATTGAGAAAGTGGTCACCGATTACGCCGATTTCACCGGACGCACTGAGCCGAGCGCAAGTGTGGAAATACGTTCGCGGGTCACGGGCTACGTGGACAAAGTGCTGTTCCAGGAAGGCGCGCTCGTCAAGAAAGGCGATTCGCTTTTTCAGCTCGACGATCGTTTGCAAAGAGCGGAAGCAGCGAAGGCCGAAGCCGAGCTTCGCGTCGCCGAGGCAAATCTGAAAGTGGCCGAGGCGAACGTGCAGCGACTGATGCAATTGCTCAAGAGGGCTGCGATTGCGAAAGAAGAATTAGAGATGGCGACGGCCAAGATGGAAGCCGCCAAAGCGGCCTCACGCGCGGCTGAGGCCAGCCTTGAAATCGCCAAGCTCAACCTTGCATACACGCGCATCGCTTCGCCGATCAATGGGCGGATCGGTCGCTGCAACGTGACGGCGGGGAATCTCGTGAAAGCGGATGATGCAACGCTGGCAACCGTTGTTGTCAGCGACCCGCTGTATGTTTCCTTCGATATCGATGAGCGCACGCTTTTGGACGTAATGCGTTCGAGCCGGGACCAGAAAGACGCGAAGGCCAAAGTCGGAGTCGGATTCTCGAACGAAAAGAACTATCCTCATCAGGCGACGCTCGATTTCATCGACCACGCCATCGATGCGAAGACCGGCACAATTCGCATCCGAGCCGTGTTGGAGAATCCGAACCGGGAATTATTCCCCGGCCTGTTTGCCAGGGTGCGGTTGCCGCTAGGCAAGCCGCATAAGGTGTTATTAATTCCGGATGCATCGGTCATCAAGTTGGTCGGTATGGAAGGCGATGAATACTTCGTGCTGGTCGTCGATGACAAAGGCAAGGTGAGTCAACGGCCAGTGAAACGAGGACAGTTGGTCGGCAAATTGCGAGTCATTGAACGGGGCCTGTCGACTGCCGATCGAGTCTGTGCCGATCCCACGATCTCTGAAGACAAGACTGTGTCGCCACGGGAGAAGAAGTCGAATCGTGAACAGAAGATCCCCAGCAACGTAGGTCCTCTCTCCTCTCACCAATTGACCGATGTCCTCGGCAATGGCCCGGCACTGATCATCTCCGCCAAATACCCCGGCGCCGACGCCCAGACGGTCGAGGATACTGTTGCTGCTCCGATCACTACCCAGATCAACGGCCTCGAAGGACTGCTTCATCAGTTCACGACCTGCACCAACGATGGCACGATGCACTTGACGCTCGTCTTGAAAAAAGGAACTGATCTGAACGCGGCATTGGCGAATGCTCAGAAACGAGTGGAGTTAGCCGAGCCGACGTTGCCCGACCTCGTCCGACGTCTCGGCATCACCTTGCGGAAGCGCGAAGTTCACTTGCTTAATCTGGCCGTTGTTTCGCCGGACGAAAGCCGTGATCGCGCGTTCTTGATGGCGTATGCGGACAAGCAAATCGCGCCCGAACTTCGCCGAGCGGCCGGCGTCGGCGACGTGTCCTTCTATGGCGGGACCGGGCCCAATCGACAACTGCAAATCAACTTCGACCGCGATCGCCTGAAAGCGATCGGCATGACGCTCGCCGAGGCGATGGACGTCTTGCGAAAAGAAACCGAGCCGACTGGCGGACTCGGTCCAGGGATCATCATTGGCGACCGTCCGAAAAGCGCCGACCAATTGGGAGAGATTATCATCAAGTCCCATCAGGGGACGCCCGTTCGCCTCCGCGACGTGGCCCGATTCGAGATGGTTGCCGGCTGGAACACCACGACAACGCTTGATGGCAAGCCTTGTGTGCTGCTGCTGGTTTCGCGCCAGGTCGATGTCGATGCCAAGGACACGGCAAAGGCGGTGCAAGCGAAACTCGAGGCGATCCAGAAGGCGCTGCCGGCGGGGGTCGCGTGCAAGGTAATTGAGGCCGAAAAATAGCCAAACCGTCCGTAACAAACAGCCGGGGAAATCGCTCAGAGGGTAACGGGCACGGGGACTCGCGCTGGCGGGTCCCGAACCCCACAACCAACTCTGACCCCGGTTGAACATGCTCACACTTCTGAAATCCCGGTCTCGTTCGCGCAGCCAGTCTGTGCGTTCGCGTCTGCAATGCGAGGCGCTCGAAACTCGATGGGTTCCCGCCACCGTCGGCGTGACCAAGCTGGCCGTGCTCGATTTCGATGGCGAAGATCAAATCACCGCTGGCCAGTTCGCCCAGGGGGGCTGGACGGGAAGTCGTCGCGCTCCCGACGCAGTCGGTCAGCAGTTTTCGCGCGATGTTCAATAGTGCCGACTCCGCAGATCGATTTGAATGGCGACGGCCAGACCAACAGCGGCGATCGTAGCCGAGTCATTGCCCGGCTCGACATGAATGGCAACGGCGTGGTAAACTCGACCGATGCCGACATCGCGATCGATCAGATCCTGGCCAAGGTGCGCCAGGATTATGCTCCGTACCGCCTCTTCACTGGCGCCGGCGATCAGGATGCCTTTCAGGGTTCGTCGATTAACATCTTCACCGATTCACGAGTCGGCGACGCGATGGTGATTATCAACGGCGCCGGCGGCGGATTCGTGCCCGGATTTCAAAACGATTTCGGGCTTTCCCCAAGAATCGACGCGGGCAATACCCACGACGACATGGCCTTCGTCTTTGGCGGCAACATCCTCAGCGCATCCACTAGCCCGAGCGATTTCGTCAATCGCATCGCCCGCACCGTTTCGCACGAGATGGGACACGGCTTCGGATTGGAGCACATCTCCAATACCAACATTACCGACGCCCAGTCGCACAACCTGATGAGCGTGCCGGTCGACGTAAACGGCGACGGCGATGTGAACGACCCCGGCGAGGAAGCGCGCGATTTCACGCGTGATTTCGGCTTCCAGGACATCACGTTCAATACCGCACGACGGCCCACAGAACACGCACCAGATCCTGTCGCGCGAGGACGTGCTCGGCCGCTCGCTCAGCCCGTGGACGGCGGTGCTGCGGCCCGGCGAGTTGACGGTCTCCGGCGGGGTCGGCAATGACACGATCTCGGTGTCTCGGCTCCCGTTTTTCGGCCTCGGGGTCACGGTCAACGGCACGACCCGGTCGGTCCCGATCTTTGCCAGCGGGGTAACTTCGCCGAACCCGTTCGACGCCCTCATCTCGCGGGTCAACGTCCTCGGCCAGGGCGGGAACGACCGGCTGACGGTGAGCGCGAACTTTTCCGGCCCGACGTTCATGGACGGCGGGATCGGCAATGACACGATGTTCGGCGGCAGCGGCAATGACACGATGCACGGCGGGCTGGGCAACGATCGACTGTTCGGCAACAACGGCGATGATCGCCTGTTCGGCGACGACGGCACCGACTTTCTGAGCGGCGGCGCCAACAACGACTTCCTCAGCGGCGGCGACGACTTCGACATCGATACCATGAACGGCGGCTCCGGCGCCGATACCTTCGTCCAGGTCCGCGGCTTCTTCCCGTTCCCTCAGTTCGAGGTGATTCAAGACCGGACCAGCATCGATACGGTGATCATCGATGGGCCCGTGCTGCAACCATAATGGATTGCCATACGGGCGGAAGTGAAAGCACATCCGCCCTGTTTTTCCCGAGCGACTTCGCTCCATATCACAAGGTTTCTCGCTGTCACACACAGACCAGCAAAATGGATTGCGCTGCAACCCCCGGTCAGGAGCCCTGCAATGCAAATCCAGGTGATTTGGAAGCAATTCCCGCACGCAGCCGGAGTTGCTTCGTTGCATTGCGCTTATCGACTCCGGATTCCTCACCACAGAGACACCGAGAGCACAGAGAAGAAGAGCAGAGAGCGAGTCGGGGCCATTCCTGGGCGAACACACTGCCTGTAAGTTGGCTCATCGGTGCTTCTCTCTGTGTTCTCTGTGACTCGGTGGTAAGAAATGCGGGCTAGTCCATGCGGCGATAGCAGATTTGCTTTGAATCATTTGGGCCCGGTTTTGACCGCTCCCAGGCCGATGGCGACTAGCAGCACAACTCCCACCACCGCCAGTGTCCAGCGTCTCTTTCCCAAGGGAAGTCCTCTTGGGCCGAACAACCGTTTTGCAGTCTACTCACCATCATCGCCATTGCCCGCCATCGTATTTCCATGAATTCCACACGTCTTCGTCTGCATAACGCCCTCCCACTCGAAATTCCGTCGCTGTCAGCCATTCAATTCGATACGAGTCGGGCTCAACGTCCTGCCAACAATCTGGGCCATCGATGCCGATGTCAAGCACTAACCGGCCGGCTCCGAGGTTTTCAAAGACTTTGAGTCGCACGTCTACCGGCTCGGGGAAATTGTGCATTTGCTTCGTGACAACGACTACCCATTGCCCATCCGGTGAAACGACTCGCTGATGATCGACTTCTTGGAAGTACCAATGGTGGACGACGAAAGGGAGTGCCGCGGGCAATGCGGTGCTGCACACGATCAGTACAGTTCGACGGGGAATTCGCAAATTCGCTCCGGTCCGGTCCATTGAGTATTTGACCAAAATCGCGTCAGATCCAATAAAGGTCCAGGCAAAACATTTCAAAAAGGCCCCACGCAATCATCCAGACTGGCACGACGATTGTCAGATGAACCAGAGCTTCGATCCACCATCTCTTCAGCCGGCCCTGGTGCCGCAAAGTGAGGCCGCGCTCAAACGAAAACAACGGGACCATATGGATCGCAACCGGCCAGCCGACAAAAGTCGCAAGCGGATCGGCATTGGGGTTGTACCAGTCGGGCGACATGCCCCAGCAAACGGGGACGGTCGCAGCCACGACCAGTGCATACACGGAGCAGGCCAGCCACATACTCCGAATGCGGAACAGGATCAGCGCCTGGACTTCATAGAGCAGGAACAGCAGCGCGGCCGAGGCAATCAGCGCGTGCCACTCCACGTCCGAGCCTCGAGAGAACCACATACAGAATCTCACCGGTCACTTCTTCTGATCCGATACAAAGTCGGCAATTCTCGGCCACTCGGGGAACACCTTCGCGTCTGGATCCACGGCTTTGCATAGTACGACGAACAAACGCATCGAAGGCGCAACAACTTTCCTGTCCTTTTCACGCCATGAACTCCAGTCAGACGTCCATAATCGTTGCACCTTGGCGATCTCGCCAACGGAAACAGTAAGTGTCGTCCAGCCGCCGTGCACTATGTGTCCGCCGTTGCCTTTCGACAACTGGAAGAATCGCTCATCGCGCAGGGCCTTGCGAATCGCCTTCATTTTCTCCGCCGACGCCTCGAACTTTTGCCGAGTCGGCTCTTTTTCTTTCCCTTCGGCAAATATTGGCCAGTATTCCGTCGTTAATTCTCCCTGTCCAGCAGAATTGATGCTGAAGGAGTGGCTTTTCGGCGCTCCATCGAGAGGACGCTCGTAGACTTTTCGAAAAACAATCGCAAGCGGTGAGTCGGAGAGAATTGAGTCCGCTCGTTCAGGATCGAGCGGTGGCTCTTTCTCGTCGGCGGCAAGTTGACCGGCGCACAAGCAGCCCGGCAATCAGTACAAGGACGCACCCGATACACATTCGAACCTCCATTCCGGTCTGACGGTACTGGGTCACGAGTCGCCGAAGTCAATGGAAATTGGTCGTGATCTACCTTCAATCGTGCAACGACTCTTCCCGCGCCGTGATTTCGGGTACTGCTTGTCACTCCACATCACTGGCACTCGGCCGTAGCCGAACGCGAACACTTGCGCTTCCTTGGCGTTCTTCGCGGAGCTGGCACGAGCGTTCGGCCACGCGGCGAGGAAATACTCGACAGCCGCGGGCCGGTGCGGCGGTTGTTCGTGAAGCCAATTGAGTGGCTCCAGCGGGGCATCGCCCAGGAAGGAAAGCAGGAGGCGATAGCGCAGCTTCTGCCCGGCGTCAATGCGGATAAACTGGTCGGTTTCGTGGTACTCGACCTTGTCGTCCAGCCTTGGGACGTACCATTTCTCGCCCTTGGCGTCCCAAAAGCCGGCGTTCCATATCGGGGTATGTAGATGCGCTGGCGCGAGGAAATGGGGTTTCTTGTCCAAGTTGGTCACCGAATACTCAACCCAGGCACCATTTGAATAGGCTTCGAGTTTCTCGATCTCATAAAGCAACTTCGGCGCGGCCGCGATCCGCCCGAATAGTTGCAGGCCAGGCGCCAGGGAAGTTCTGACCACGGAACGCCTCGGTCTTGCTTCTGCCAGGGCGGCTTGTCGTCGTCCATTTTCCATTCGGCCAGATCGAAGACGCCGGCCCGGTTCGCGCTGATAAGCATACCAGTCCCAAGCGACCGGCTCCGCGACCGTTCCGTCCATGAGAACGATCAAAGTCAAACGCGGAGTTGGGTGATCGGGAATCTCAATCGGTGGACTGGCGCGATACTCAAATTCGTAATAGTACCGGTCGTTGCCGGCAGCTTTTAGGATGGCCTTTTCGACTTCCCATTTATGTGGAAGCGTTCCCCGGACAAATTCTTTGGCCTTTCGATTGGCGAGAAGCTCCGCTTTTGACCGGGAGAGTGGCGGATTGGCGGCTAAATTGGGCCAAGGCGGTGTCCGTTCGAGCCTGGCAGGCGGGACGGTGGTTATGCACCTCTTCCAATCGGCGGTAACGCCATGGACCTGAATGGTTCCTGCTTCTTGCCTCGGGAATGGCCACAAGTGGTGTTGCGCCCTTTCTGCCTCGCGCTCGTCGTTGGGATTCCTTAACGTTAGGTTTTTGAACTCTTGCGTTTTCACCACCTTTCCCTTCACGACTGCGCAGTACGACGATTCGCTTGAATACAGCGCCATACCAACCATCAGGACTCAGCTTGATCGGCCTGCCAATCGGGATTAGCAGCCGGCCGGTATACCATTCGGCGAGGATTGGCAGCTTTTTCCCCGGCAGAATCTCGGTGATCGGAACATCCTTGCCGTCCTTATTCGCCTCGAACGAGACCAAAAAGAGCGCCCGTCCTTGATTTCCCATTGAGCCGTGTACCCTTTCCAATTCGATGACCGGTAGGCATCCAATTCGAGTTCGCTGGGGAGAACCCCAGCAAGCGGTCGCTCCTCCATTGCCAAAATTTTGCCCTCGAATCGAATGGTATCCCACTCTTGCACGGTGGCTGAGGCGGCGACCGGAGATAACAACAAAGCCGCCGCGGCAACGATCGAAGCAGGCGATTGTCCGGTTCTCATGACGCCGCCTCGCTGGTATGAATTGCAGAGTCAGGTGATTCCCTCGTCTCGACGCTTTCAGAGGTTCGAGATCGCTTCTGCCAATGATGGCGCCGCCACTGGACAAAGAAACTTGTTGAAAGGACGGTCAACGAGAGTGCAAATGACCAGAAAGCATGCATCCAAAAGACGAGGCTGAAAATCACCGTGAAGATTCCAAACAACCAGCCTATCGACTGCAACGACTCGTCAAATTCCCGCGGCGCGATTTCGGTTGTGAGCAAACGCCAAATCCAGGGACGGCGTCGGGTGCCTGCTTCTTTGGCGATTTGCACAGTCTGCATTGGGACAATGCGCTTCCAAGCCAGCATCAAACAGACGAGGGCCGGAACCAAACTGGCAAGAGCCAGAGCGTAATATGTGACGGCACGATTCGAAAGGGCATCCGAGTCGAAGTAATTCCGCCAACTGAAGGCTGGCAGCTTATTCGCCGGCTGCCCCTGCCAAACGAGTGGATCACGCTTGCTCTGATATTCTGATTCGACCGTATGCCACGCCATCGCCACGAACGCAACGGCGAGCGTCAACAGTCCAAGGCCAATTCGCCAAAGCCAGAGCATCGGACCCTCGAAAACGGTGGCTCGAACTGGAAAAGGCGGAACGATGACTTTGAGGGTTCGGCGACCGCGGGCCAAGCAGCGCAGCGAACCACTGCGTCAGCGATAGTCAGGTCCGAATGGCCTCCACCCGGCCCACAGGGGCTTGATGGTCAACCAGACCGGCACAGCGCCCATTCGCCCCATTTGCGCCGTCGCCACCTGCTGCGGCCACGTCGGTGAAGCCCGAGCCTCCGTCCAGACACGCTCGAACTCGGCGGACTCGATCTCCTCGCAGGTACCCCACAGGTATTGCTTGCGGTTTCGGTTAATCTTCGCGTCGCCGAGCATGCCGAACGCATCAACCCAGTGTACGCGGTCAAAAGAAAGCATATGCCCGTTGTCGAACACATCCACCTGACGAACCGGTCGCAAGTCGTCGCCGATCTCCAGATATCGGCTGAACCGCCCCCAACTTGCCGCTGGCTCGAGGTTCGCAGGCCCTTGCCCAATTGCTTTCTCATAGTATCCGGCAACTGGTTGCAAGCGTTCAGTCGCAACGTGCCGGAGGAAGCGGCCGCGGGCGTCGTCCGGGTCTCGAACGGTGACCGTGATGCGCTTGCGCCGACCGCGACTACCTCGGCGCGGTAGGGGTAATCGACCGCGTGTGTGATTCGCTTCCACCAGAACACTTGATCGCCGGGTTGGAACTGTGTCACTGCCGCATGTCCCTCATCAATAACAACACGATCACTTTTGGCCGAACTGGTGAATAACCCAATCGGCGCAATTAACCATTTCCCGGTGCCGGCGCGCTACAGCCGGTACCGGCACATTATTGCAATCCCATTGGAATGCCACCGGCGAACATTGTCAGTGGGCCGCCGCCCACTCCGATTGGCCGTAGCCCGCTGAATTACCGATACGCCAGCGTCGTACGAGATTGCCAACGACAAATCACTATCATCGATCGCCGTCGCGCTGTACCTTGTATTATCACACTTGCTCCGGACTCGGAAAACGACGATGAGATCGCGCCTGGCAATTTCAGTCGGCATCATTGTCGCCATCGTCGTTGTGGTCGCCGTCACGGTGCTTCGCGCGCTCCATCGCACGGAAACTGTCGATCAACCGGCTGCCACGCAGACGGTGCCGGCCATCGTCCCAAAGCCGGCACCCGTCGCTCCCAAACCTGCTTCCGCCACGTTCACCATCGGCAAAGAGACGACCTATGTCAGCGGGCCGGTGGACAAGAACGGCTACATGGACTACTTGCAGGCGCTGAACGAACGCCTGGGCAAAGGGGTCACGCCCGAAACAAATGCGAACGTGTTGATTTGGCAAGCGCTGGGACCAACGCCTGACGGCCACAAGCGAATGCCGGCTAAGTTCTTCGAGTTGATGGGGATGGAAGAGCCTCCGCCGACTGGTGGTACCTACTTCATCGGACTCAACAGGTTCGTTCGCGAGCGGCTCGGGTTACCAGACTTCGAGCCGCCAGAAAGGTTCGAAGCGAAGCTGTCTGCGGCTGCCCGTCATCCGTGGTCGGCCGAGGACTATCCGCGGATAGACAAATGGTTGAAAGCAAATGAGAAGCCACTGGCCCTGGTCGTGGAGGCGTCGAAGCGATCGGATTATTTCTCGCCGGTCGTCGACTCCTCGATTTTGGTTTCGTTTGATCCGGCTCAATCCCAATGTCGTGTATTGTCAACGGCACTGGCATCACGGGCGATGTTGAAAGTGAGCGACGGCAAATACGACGAGGCCTGGCAAGACTTGCTCGCTTGTCATCGACTCGCCCGACTGCTCGGCCGGAGCAGTCCCTACATGTGGAGAGTGGTCGGGATAAGCATAGACAACATAGCGGCCAATACGGACGTGGCTCTGCTTGAGCGCGGCGATCTGAGTTCGGACTTTATTCAGGCATGCGCCCGCGATCTGCACGCCCTGGCGCCAATGCCGTCCATGAGCGACTGCGTCGATGTGGGTGAGCGGTTTCAGTTTCTCTGCGAACTGATGATGGTTGCCAGGCACGGGCTCTGGTATGTCCGGATGTTGGCCGGCAACCGTGCAAATAACTTGAAGGATGAACCGGCTGAAAACATCAACTGGGACCCCGCCTTACGAATGGCCAACCAATGGTTCGACCGTGTTGTAGCCGCGATGCGTGAGAAGGATCGCCCAACTCGGCAGCGACGTTTCGATCAGATCGCGAAGGAGGTCAAAGAGTTAAAGGCCAGATTCCGCAGCGATGGTGAAAAGGAGGCATTTGGAATGGCGTCGCTCGACCTCGACACTCCCGAGGCCAAAGGCAAGATCTGCGGCGAACTTCTATTTGGTCTGATTTATCCCCCTATTGCAAAGTATCAAATTGCGGCCGATCGTGCCGACCAGCAAGAGCGCAACCTGCACCTGGCCTTCGCACTGGCTGCTTATCGCAGCGACCATAAGGCGTATCCCAAGTCGCTCGATGCGCTCGTCCCCAAGTACATGGAGAAGGTTCCGGTCGACCTCTTCACCGGCAAGCCGTTGATCTATCGGCCAACCGAAAAGGGCTACTTGCTCTACAGCCTCGGCCCCAATGGCAAGGACGATGCGGGCCGCGGTAAGGATGACACGCCCAAGGGCGACGATATCGCCGTCCTAATGCCGGTGCCGAAGCCGGTCAGGAATTAGAGTCAATCGAGAATTGCCATGAAAGTCATCGCTCCGCTCATTTGCGTGTCCATCCTTGCCGGCGCGTTGGGTTGCCAGCGATCGCCTAACACGGACGACAAGTCAGTTAGCTCAACTTCGCAGGTCGCCAGTGCTACAACCAAAGTCGCTGGCCCGGTCATCAATGACAAGAAGAACCGGAAGCTGAATTTCACGATCAGCAAGGAGACCACTTATGTGACCGGCCCCATCGACAATGATGGTTACATCGACTACGTGGCTGCGCTGAACGAACGTCTTGGCAAGGGCATCACGCCGGAAACGAATGCGAATGTGTTGATTTGGAAAGCCATCGGGCCGACGCCCGAGGGCGAGCGGATGCCGGCTCAGTTCTTCAAGCTCATGGGCATGGAAGAGCCGCCGGCGACGGGGAATTATCTTGTTGATTCCCGGCAATTCTTGCACGAGCAGTTCAAGATCAAAGATCCCGGAGCATTGAGCAAGATCGACCGTCAATTCACCCAGACGACACAATACCCATGGTCTGCCGATGATTATCCGGAAACGGCCGCGTGGCTGAAGGCCAATGCGCAGCCGCTCGACCTCGTTGTCGAAGCAACCAAGCGCTCCAGGTATTTCGCCCCCCTCGCGCCACCGAACGCCGACACAGATCCCTCGCGAATGGTTTCAGCATCATTGGCGAGAACCGGGCATGTCCGGAATTTAGCCAACGCGCTGGCAACCAGGGCCATGTCCAAGCTGAATGCTGGAAAGCACGACGAATGTTGGAAGGACTTGCTTGCATGCCACCGGCTGGCACGGCTCATCGGCCAGCGACCAACTGGGATCGAGGGAGTGATCGCGATCGCGGTTGAATCGATTTCGCAGCGAGCGGACTTGGCGTTCCTCGAGCGGGCAGAAATCGATTCCAAGCAATTACTCAAATGCCTCAAAGACTTGAAGGAATTGCCGCCCTTGGCAAAGGCTGCCGATCAGATCGACCTGGGAGAACGTCTTTCCTTTTTTGGACGGCGCCTTGTCATCGAGCAGAGCGGTAATCAAGGACTTTGAAGGCTTGTCGACGGAGGAGGCAAGAAGGTCGAAGGAGAGGATTTTCTAAAGGTTAGTTGGGACCCCGCGCTGCGGCATGCGAACAAGTGGTTCGACCGTTTCGTCGCTGCCATGCGCGAACCCGATCGGGCAAAAACGATGAAACTCTTCGACGAAATGGAACGCGAGCTCAAACAAGCCGTCGACGTGCCCGATCCGGCAAAGGTTTCGCAAACCACGGCGATCGTCAATGTTTCGCTTTCATTGACGGTCTCGAGATTCAGAAAGTTACAGGACGCCGCCGACCGAGTTGCACAAGGCGAGCGCAATTTGCATTTGGCATTCGCCCTGGCAATCTATCAGCGCGACAACAAGTCTTATCCCAAGTCGCTCGACGCCCTCGTCCCCAATTACCTGGCGAAGTTACCCAACGACTTGTTCACCGGCGAACCGCTGGTCTATCGGCCGACAGAAAAGGGCTACTTGCTCTACAGCCTCGGCCCCAATGGCAAGGACGACGAAGGCCGCCGACTGCAAGACAATCCTAAGGGCGACGACATCGCCGTCCGCATGCCGGTGCCGAAGCCAGACAAAAAGTAGCCCGACGTCAGTCTCGTTCCCATGCTCCGCGCGGGAACGCAGTGCTTTGCCGCTCCGCGGCGCAATGCGCTTGACGCCACCAAGCGATTGTCATTGCGAGCGGAAGCACCGCGCCGCAGGGCGGCGAAAGATGCGTTCCCACGCGAAGCGTGGGAACGAGAGATCCCTGCGCAATGCAATGCAGCAACAATGGACGCCCGATCGAGATCCGTCATTTCTCGCCAAGAATGGATTGCAAGGCTCCTGACAGGGGGGCGCAATGCAAGCCATCGACCGATCGCCAGCCGGCGTCGGCGGCTCAGTGCCCCATCAACTGCCGGTGCGTGCCAGGTCGCATAGAGTATGTGGAGAATCTCACTGTCAATTAAAAGCGCGCCGACATGGCCGAACCTCTGAATATTGCCCTCGTCGGCGGCGGGACCGTGGGCGGCGGCGTGGCGAAGATTTTGCTCGAACACCCCGAGCGCATTGCGTCATCGGGCCGGGCGGCCGGTTCACCTGAAGCGGGTCGTCGTTCGCGATCCGCACAAGCCGCGGCCGACGATTCCCCGGGAACTGATCTCGCACCGACATCGCCGCGGCCATTCACGATCCGCACGATCCACGTGCATCGTTGAATTGATCGGCGGCACCGGCATCGCCAAGCAGGTGGTGCTCGATTCGCTCGCGGCCGGCAAACATGTCGTCACCGCGAACAAGGCATTGCTCGCCCAGCATGGTCCGGAGGTCTTCGAAGCGGCCCGGCAAGCATGAACGAGCCGTCGGCTTCGAAGCCAGCGTCGCCGGCGGCATCCCGATTATTCGTGCCGTCGCCGAGAGCCTCGCCGCCAACCAGATCACCGCGATTCAGGGCATTCTGAACGGCACGAGCAACTTCATCCTGACGTCGATGGCCGAGCGGCACACGAGTTATGCCAAGGCTCTGGCGGAAGCGCAACGGCTCGGCTACGCGGAGGCCGACCCGACCTTGGATGTCGATGGCAGCGACGCGGCCCACAAGCTGGCGATCCTGGCGCAGATCGCGTTCGGCGTCGATTGCCCCGGTTGACAAGATCGAGCGGCTCGGCATCGCCAACATGCACGCGATGGACCTGCGCTTTGCCCACGAACTGGGCTACACGATCAAGCTGCTCGCCGAGGCATGGGTCGATGGCACGGAAGTCGCGCTCTGCACGTCGCCCCGGTGTTATTGCGGCGAACGGACATGCTGGCCCAGGTGCGCGGCGCATTCAACGCGGTGCAAGTGGTCGGCGACGCGGTCGGCGAAATGATGTTCCAGGGGCCGGCGCCGGCGCGTTGCCGACGGCCAGCTCCGTTGTCGCCGACGTGATCGATCTTGGCCGTCGGCCGAGCGCAGCGAACGTTTCAGGCGATGAAGCTCTGGGCCCCGCAGCGAACGCGGCTTCCGCATGCGGCCATCGGAACGGCGTTCGCAGCCGGTTCTATCTGCGCGTGCTGGTGCAGGACAAGCCGGGCATGTTGGCCGACGTCGCCCGCGTGCTGGCCGATCAAGGGATCAGCATCGCCAGCGTGATCCAGCATGAAGCGCTCGAAGAACATCAGGGCGAAGTCGTGCCGCTGGTGATCATGACCCACTACGCGGAGACCGGGCCGATTTCGCGAGGCGCTGGCGAAGATCAACGCGCAGCCGGGCGTCGTGCCGCCGGGCGTGTATTATTCGGTGGATGATTGACCTGCGATCTCATCCCCGTCCTCGATGTGCTGAATGGCGTGGTCGTCCGCGGCATCGGCGGCCGGCGGCAGATACAAGCCGATCGTCAGCCAACTCACTTGGTCGATCGATCCTGTTGAAGTCGCTCGCGCCTTGATCGACTCGTTTCATCCTCACGAGACTTTATCTGGCCGATCTCGATGCGATTCGCGGACGCACGCCGCGTTTCGATGTATACGAGCGATTCTGCAAACTGGGCGTGGACCTGTGGGTCGATGCGGGAATTGTGGACGCGGATTCCGCACGACGCGTCGCCGAGTTGGGCTGCCATGTCGTTGCTGGCCTGGAGACGGTGCCGAGTCGCGGGGTTGCGCGAGATCGTCGCGGCGATCGGCGACGAGCGAACGATTTTCTCGCTCGATCTGCGCGACGGAGAGCCGTTGCGAAGATGGTCTGACGAGCGGAGCCCGAAGCGTAGCGAGGCGACTCCGATTGGCAACGCGATGTCGCCTTCGCTGACGCTTCAGGCTCCGCCGGCATCGAGCCCGATAGATCGTCGCGTCGTTGCGATGTCAGGCTCCGCTCGGCTTGATCTGACGTGCGGCATCCGACCGCGGCTCGATGTGTCCTTCGACCTCGGCCCGACGTCGGCGAGTCGGCGCGTGGGACAGGGACGGATGATCTCTGCCGAGGAGATCGCATCAACGTATCCGCATGTGGAATTGTTCGCCGGCGGCGGCATCGTCGGGCAGCGACGATTTGCAAAGGCTTGAAGCGATGCGGCGTGAAAGGAGTGTTGGTCGCGTCGGCCTTGCACAGGACAGGCGACGTGAGTGAGCTGGAACCGAGGGCTGAGGACTCGCGAACTTACTTTCCGCCATTCATAGCGCGCCATCTGGCCGAAGCTCTCTTCCACTTCCATGCGCATCGCTTCGGGCAGGAAGCGGTGTCTTTTCGCGCAGTTCGTCGCGCAACCGGCACGCGAGGTACTTGGCCAGCAGTTCGGCCGTTGTGTTTTCGATCGGCAACAGCACGCAATCCTCGCGGGGAAAGACCCACTCCTTTTCGCCATAGGACAGGCGGACGCTCTTTGCCGCTTTCCTCGACGCTGATCAGCTTGCTCGCGCATCGGCACCAGCATGTTGTGATCCAGTTCGTCGGTCAGTGCGCGCATCATGTTCTTGAGCGCGATGAAGTCGAAGACGTAGTGGTTCTCGTCGAGCGGGCCGTCGACCTCGGTGGCCACGCGATAGTTGTGGCCGTGCAGGCATTCGCACTCGTCGCCGTGGTACGTGATGAAATGCCCGGCAGCAAAAGACCAGGTAATCCTTGGTGACGCGGACGGTGAAGCGCTCGGACATGGCGTTTCAAGTTCCAGTTTCAAGATTCAAGTTGCAAGTTTCAAATCGTAGCATCTCGACCAGTCTTCGTAACCGACTTGGACCTTGGAACTTGAAACCTGAAACTACATCGGGGTGTCCAGGGATATGCTACGTTCGCGCAAGGCCACGAACAGGCAGGCGGTGACCAGGTCGGCCGTCGTGCCCGGATTGCGGGCGTGGCCGTCGTCGCGCAGCCAGCGGTCGAATTCGTCGTAGGCGCTTTGCCCGGCCGGCGTTCCCAGCCCGCCCAGTTCCAATATCGACCGGGCCCGCCGGCTCGCCTCCGCGGCGACTTCCTGACCACGCTTGCGTGCGATCAGCGAGTCGGGATGCTTCGCCAGCCACACGAGTTGACAGTGCTGAATCGCCGGCTCCAGGCGGCCGGAACTGGCGAATGCCTTCGAGCAAAGCGGGCACGCCGAGGTCGAAGACATCGGCGAAAACGTTGATGTATTGCCGGGCGACCAGATCGCGCTCGGCGGCGAGAGCCATCACTTCACGCAATGAAGCGGTCGGCATGTTGCGAACGTCTTGCTCCTTCGCTTCGCCGAGTCCGCCGGGCATCGCGAGACGAATCGCTTCGTAAACATCGATTGCGTCGGCGATCGTTGTGTGTTCGAACACCGGCTGACGCCCTTGCGAAGTTCGACTCCCTCGGCAACTTTAGCCAGCGGAGCCAACAGAAGCACGATGCCCAGATTCGTATTGGTGTGAACGACGGAACGCGTGGCACGAATGGCAGCAAGCACCGTTTCTCCGAGCGGACGATGATGAGCGAGTGCAAGTTCCGGGCCGCGGCGGCCGCACTGGCAAGGAAGTCCGCATAAGTGACATCCGGGAAATCGGCCCCCCGATGGACGTTGCCCGCCTTGCGAGCGGTCGCTTCCCAGATGCAAGCGACGCGCGATTTCCCCTCCCTTCTCGCCCAGGGAAGGGGGCCTAGATTGAGGCGACGAACAGACTGCGCGATCATCTCTTTCGCCACATCGACTCCCGTCGCGGGCGCCAGCGCTTTCCAGCCAGGGACGGCGTTCACTTCGATCACGTACCATTCGCCGTTCGGCCCCGGCAGCAAATCGACGCCGGCCGCGATCGTTTCGACGGCGGCCGCGGCCCGCAACGCCAATTCTTCTTGCTCGCTCGATAGTTGCATGGCTTCGGCTTTCGCTCCCTGAGCGACGTTGGTTCGCCAGTCGTCGCCCGCGGTTCGGCGCATGGCCGCCAGGACCTTGCCGTTTAGCACGAATGCCCGCAGGTCCCAGCCGGGATGCGCGATGAATCGCTGAAGATAGAGGACCGCCTGCGTGCGTTCGATCGTGCGGAATGTTCGCCAGGCCAGTTCCGGATCGCTGACTCGCATCATGCCGCGGCCTTCGGAGCCGAAGATCGGCTTGACGACGACATCGCGGCCGAGCGATTCGAACGCTGCGAGCGCCGCGTCGGCATCCTGACAGACAATGGTCTCCGGAACGGTCAAGCCGGCGGCTTGCAGGCGGCACGATGGCCAGATACTTGTCGACGCAGGTCTCGAGTGCCCGCGGCGGATTCAGGACCGGTATGCCGCGAGTGCAAGGGCGTGCAGCCGATCCATGCGAAAGACGACTTGCTCGAGCGATCCAGGCGGCATGGTGCGGACGACGACGGCATCAAATGAATTGAGATGATCGGTCGCGCCAATATCCGCGCAGACCCGGCGGAAATCGACCGAAACGGCGGAATGGCCAAGTTCGGCAGCCGCCCGGACCAAATCGCGGACATGCCAACCATCGCCGCCAGCGAGTAGGGCTATGTGCATGAGATTGGTGTATGGCGGTGTTCCATCATCCAAAATGGCGCCGGGCAAGCTGGCAGCTTGCCGCTACGCAAAAAAATCCCGAAAAAATCGTGCGCTGCCCTTTCCCTTTGCGCGCATCGAATTACATGAAGAGCCGAGTTTGAAAGGGAATTCTTTTTTACCATTCCAGATTTCACTTTTCACCGTTCGCCCAGTTTGATCGAAGCCAACCATGTCATCGCCAATCTCTCGCCTGGTCGCGGCGCTGGCCGCCACTATTTCGGCCCCTAGCGCTTTTGCCCAGGACCCGCCGACGCCCTTGAAAGTGGCCGACGTTCGAGCGGTCGTCGGCGACTGGATCGTCTTGCGCGCCGAGACCGAAGGGCGCATCATTCGTTGGAAATCGCTCGATCGCGGGCTCCGAATCGCTCCGCCGGAGCTGGCGCTGCGCGATCCGAAGGCGACCCTGGCGACGGCGTCACGGCCTGGCAAGTATCGCGTCGTGTGCGTGACTGCCAAGGGGGATGTTCCCTCCGAGATCGTCGAATTTATCGTGAATGTCGAGCCGGATGGGCCCGATCCGCCGCCTCCCGAGCCGAAACCGCCGGAGCCGATCGACCCGCTGACGCGCAAACTGCGTGAAGCCTTTCAAGCCGATCCCGGCGAGCTGGCCGAGAAACGCGAATACGTCGCGATGCTCGCGAGCTTCTATTTGGCAATGTCCCAACACATCGCAACCGATCAGCCCGCAACCATCGGCGATCTGTTGAGCGATTATCGCAATGCCATTCCCGCCGTGCTTCCCGATGGAGCAATCCCCGCCGTTCGCAAAGCCTGTGGCGACGAAGTGGCCGCCGTTGCCGGCGATGACCCCGACCGCAAAATCGATCCCGATCTCAAATCGAAACTCGTTGATCTGTTCACTCGTCTCGCGTCTGCTCTGGACGCTCTCAAAGGAAAGTAAGCCATGTCCGACGCCATTTCTTCCGCAGCGGGCCGCTGGGCCCGGCTCAAACAGATTCTGCCGACCAACTGGCGATCGATCGTCGCCTGGGCGATCACACTGCTGTTCGTTTTCATCGGCAACTGCATTCGTCAGCGCAACGGCGATGAGCCACAGCCATTGCCGATCCCGCCGACGCCGATCTTTCCCGAAGAGCCATTCGGCTGGCGACCGCCGAGCGAAGAGGAACGCAAGCAGACGCTCGATTCGCTGGCGACCCCCCGCTGGGCGGATACCGAAGCTGCCGAAGCCAACAACGGCCCCGACGACGATGCTCCCGTCTGGCGGTTCTACGCAAAGGTGAATCACGGCGCATTTCCCCGTCCACGACCAGGGACCGATCGGCGCCTGCGTCGCATTCGGCACGGGGGCGGCATGTGAATTCAGTCTCTGTTCGCGCATTTATCTCCGCCGTGGTCCGCCGCAGCAGTTCGCACCGAATCTGCGCGAAGCGATCTATGCCGGTAGCCGGATCAACGTCGATCCGCGAAATCCGATCCTCGGCGGCGACGGTTCGAGGGGAGCACGGGCGAGTCGCTGGCTGCAGAAGGGGACCGGGGGTCTTTTGCCCGATGGTGCGTACGGCGGCCGGGAACTCAAAGGCTACGATCCGCAGCGTTGCCGCGACTGGGGCGACCGCGGCGTGCCAACCGATCTCGTCGCCGCTTGTAAAGAACACCCCTGCCAGACGACGTTGGTCACCACAGCCGCCGACGCGCGCAAGGCATTGCAGCAGGGCTATGCGATTTTCGTTTGCTCGGATGTCGGCTTTGGAACCCTCGGCGATCAACCCATCACTCGCGATGCCGATGGCTTCTTGCGTCCCTATGGGACCTGGCCGCATTGCATGTGCATCGCCGGCTATCAGGGCGGCAAGCGGCCCGGATTCCTGATCGTCAACTCGTGGGGCAGCCGCTGGCTTGCCGGCCCGCCGGGCAAATTCACCGATATCCCCGAAGGCTCATTCTGGGCCGACTTCGCGGTCGTCGATCGCATGCTCATGCAAGGCGACAGTTATGCGGTTGCGGGCGTCGATGGATTTCGCCGCCGCAAGATCGACCCGTCCGACTGGATTGTTTCTCTTCCCATCTTCAGGAGGCTCGACCATGCGTTCCTTGCTCCGTGATGTTGTTGAACAGGCGCACGCTGCCCGCAACGACTTGTTCTTCGCCTGGCTGGCGTTCGCGGCGTTCACCATCGGCGGCTGTACGGCAGCGCACGGCGACGAGCCGTACATGGCCAAAGCCCGAGCGGCGCTGGCGCTGGCCAAGGCCAAACGCGAGCGCGAATCGATGAGTTGTTTCGCGGATTACGACGCCGCGGTCGCCGCGGCGCGGCGATTCGACAAGCACCTGGTCCTCTGGGTCGGCATGAAGTGTTCCGATCATCCCGGACTTCGGCGCGACTTGGCCGATGCGATTCATTGTCACCTTCCCGCGCAACACGGTGACCGCACGCCCCGCGTGGTGATCGAAGGCGCCAATGGCATCGAGTGGTATGTGCGGGCAGAAAGAATCGGCCCCGACACCGTCCGCAAGATTCGCGGAAGTGGGTTGGACCAAAAACGCCGCTGCTCCGCACTGATGTCGGCATCAGCGAGGAAGATTAGAGCAAGTGCTCTCGGTGTTACTTTGTGTGACCTTTGTGCCTTTGTGGTACTTTCGACTGCTTCACCACAAAGGCACAAAGGTCACAAAAAGAAACACCGAGAGCACTTCATGTTCAATTCGCATTTCACATGGGTGCGCCATGTCCCCCGGTACCTTCCATGGCTCTTACAGCCTCGTTGAACTCGGTTATCGCCTCTGGCGCTATGTTCCCGAGCCCAATGATCCGTTGACCTACACAACCGCCGACGGCCGAGTGATTCGAATCGATGCCGAATTCGAAACTGACGGCGCCACCGTGCCGCGGTTCCTCTGGTCCATCCCCGGCCTCGATCCGATGGACTGGCCGCGGGCCGCCATCCTGCACGACTGGCTCTGGGAACTGCACATCGCCGGACATCCCATTACCGGGTTCTTCGATTCGAATCGCATTCTCGAAGAAGCAGTCCTCGCGCTTGGCTGGTCGAGTTTGCTTGCCCATCTCGTTCGCCGTGCGGTCGATCTCTTTGGCTGGTCGCTTTGGATTCATGGGGAACGGATCCCATGACGAAATGGATGCACGCAAACTTATCACGCAGCGTGCGTCAAGGATTACGAAGCCATGAGTTCCCGAACCCCCGTTGACAGCCTCTGAATGGCAGCGATCTTTGCGGACAAAATGCTGTCGGCGATACCGGGGTGCGGTGATTGATTACAGGTCGTAAACGAAACGATAAATGCTGATGGTTGTGATCCTCCCGCTGTCATCAAATTCAATCGCGATTCGAATCTCAGCATTATCTGCCCAAGAGTCGTTTGGAACTGTTGCACAGAAACCGACTTCTCGGCCGGCGGAGTCCGTCATCATTCCGAATGCGATTCCGTGCGAAACAAACCAGTTCTCGACATCTGCGCGGGTGCTGCGTGGGGAAATCTGTCGATAAAGGTCGGTCTTGAGTTCTTCGACTCTGATGCCGTTTTTTGGGCGGTCGGCCCAAAAACCAAGCAGGCATAGTACGTCGATCACGACAATCGCTAGTATCCAGAACCGCCATCGGGACTTGCGAGCCATAGTGTTTGTAGTCCATCTCGCCGGCATCTCATCATGGTAACGTTTTACACATTGACCGCGCACCGCAGGCGCGTAACGGGCAAAACAGTTTTTTATCATCGCGAATGCTTATCCGCCCGTTCACGTCGATAAGAATACGCTATAACCATCCATCTCTATTCCACCAGGATGCAACACCATGAGCGACTCCGCCACGTGGATCGGCAAGGCTGAGACCGTTGCCCGCGACGTGTTGGCGAAACACGCCGCCGACGTCGATCGCGAAGCGCGCTGGCCCGCGGAGAGCATCGATGCGATTGCGAAGGCGGGGCTGCTCGGGCTCACGGTTCCCCCGTCGCACGGCGGAGCCGGGCAGGGGCCGCGGACGTTTGCCGCTGTCTTGAGCAAACTTGCCGAACAGTGTGCCTCGACCGGCATGATCTATCTCATGCACACCTGCGGGACGGCCGTCATCAACTGTTCTCATGAATTCGCCAAACGCGACGCGGTGCTCAAGGACATCGCCGCCGGCAAGCACCTTTCGACACTGGCATTCAGTGAAAAGGGATCGCGCAGCCACTTTTGGCGCCGGTCAGCCAGATGAAGAACGGCTCGATTACCGCTGACAAATCATGGGTCACCAGTGCCGGCCATGCGGATAGCTACGTCGTTTCGACACGTAGTGCCGGCGGCAAGGAACCGATTGAAACTACGCTGTTCTTTGTGCCCAAGGGGTCGGCCGGGCTCAACCTTGCCGGCCCGTGGACTGGACTGGGTCTTCGCGGGAACGCCAGTGCGCCGATGAGCCTGAAGAATGTCGCCGTCGCGGCTGCCGATCAGTTGAGTGCCGACGGCAAGGGCTTCGATGCCATGATCAATATCATTTTGCCCTGGTTCCAGCTCGGGCAGCGCCGCGGTTTCCGTCGGCATCTGTCGGGCCGCGACGGCCGGCGTGCAACAACACCTGTCATCGGCGAAGCTCGAACACATGGGCCAGGCGCTGTCGTCGCTGCCGAATCTTCGCGCTCGTTGGCGAAGATGCAGATCATGACTGATGCACAGACGGCGTTCCTCGATCATGTCGCCGGCAAAATGGAAAACCCACAGCCGGATACCATGCTCGCCGTCCTCGAGAGCAAGGCCGCCGCGAACGAAGCCGCTTTGCAAGTGACTGATCTGGCGATGCGAACGTGTGGCGGAACGGCGTTCAGCGGCCATTTAACTGTCGAGCGCAACTTCCGCGACGCCCGAGCCGGCTCCATCATGGCGCCGACGACCGAAGTGCTTTACGACTTCATCGGCAAGGCAGTGCTGGGATTGCCGTTGTTTTAGGAACCGATCCAACCACAAAGACACAAAGATCACACAAAGAAGCACGAAGGAATGCAATCTGACTCTGACTTTGTGTTTCTTTGTGTGATCTTTGTGTCTTTGTGGTGAGTAATTTCATGACTGCCACCGCGGGGTTCCATCCCAAATGAATCGACCCATCCTCATCGGCGCTGTTGCCTACGATCCGCGCGTCGTTCCCATCTGGGAAAAGATGCGCGATTATTTCCACGCGGTCGGTCCGCCGATCGATTATGTGCTCTTTTCGAATTACGATCGTCAGGTGCAGGCGCTGCTCGATCGCCATATCGACATCGCCTGGAACACGAACCTCGCCTGGGTAAAGGTCCATCGACGGACAAACGGCAATTGCCGGGCGCTGGCGATGCGCGATGTCGATGCCGACTTCAAGACGGTGTTCGTCGCCCGCACCGATAGCGGGATCAATTCGCTGGCCGACATTCGTGGCAAGCGCCTGGCACTCGGCTCGGCGGATTCCGGACAGGCGGCGATTCTGCCAATTCACTTCCTGAGTCAAGTCGGGGTCGACGTCGATCGCGATTGTTCGCTGTTGCGCTTCGATCTCGATGTCGGCAAACATGGCGATACGGGGACCAGCGAGTTGGAAGTGCTGCGGGCGCTACGCGACAACCAGGCGGATGCCGGACCGATTGGCGATGCGACCTGGGCCCGGGTGTTGGCCGAAGGTAAGGTCGATCCGAAGCAGATTCGGGCGTTCTGGACGTCGCCAGGTTATTGCCATTGCAACTTCACGGTGCTTGGCGACTTTCCCAAGGACGTTGGCGATGCATGGTCCAGATCATTGATCGCCATGCGCTACGACGATCCCAATTGGCGCGAGCTAATGGACCTCGAAGGCCTCAAGCGCTGGCTGCCGACCGATCCAAAAATCATGAAGGGCTACGAGGGACTCTTTAACGCGGCCGAGAAGCAGGAGTTATTTGCGAAGTGGGGGATGTGAATTATCTCCTTTCCTTCCGAAACGCAGGACCCCGGGGCTAAGTTGACTGCATTTCCCGAACCCGCAGCACGCATTGACGGCGGCGCCCTGGGCGTCGGCGACGGGTTGCTCATGCTGCTTCGCGAGGCGATGGAGCCATTGCCGGCTGGTTCCGTGATTGCCGTTCGCACTTCCGATCCCACAACGAATCATGATCTGCCCGCCTGGTGCCGGATCATGGCACATCCATTTCTCGGCTCGGTCACCGAGGGCGATGCGTCGACTTTCTACTTTCGCAAAGGCGATGTGTCGGCGACGATCGCGAAGCCCGACTGGGGCCTGCGCGTTCCCTTGCGGCCCGATGGCGAGATGCACACCCGCGACTGGATGGTCGGGCACGTCGCGGAAGTTCCGGAGCACGCCAGTGGCGCAACGGGACTCGCTCCCAGAGGAGCCGTCGTCGAACCGGGTTCACCGGTCTTCGATTTCGCCATCAACGACCGCGAAAAAGTCTGGGCCACCGAAGTGGCCGATCTTTATGAGCAGGCAACTGCGGGACAATGGGATGCTTCGCGCGACATTCCCTGGAGTGAATTGAAGCCGTTGCCGGAACCGCTCGAACGGGCGATCTGCCAACTCATGACGTTCCTGGCCGAGAACGAGTACTCGGCTCTCTATGTGCCGGCGAAGTTCGTGCCGCGGATCAACCCGCAATTCGCGGAGGTCGTGTTTTTTCTGTGCACGCAGATGATGGATGAGGCTCGGCACATCGAGGCATTCACCAAGCGAGCGCTCGCCAATGGCGGCGGGCTGCAATACTCGGCGGCGTCGACGCAATTGAGCTTGAAAACGCTATTCGATCAGCACGATTTCACGGTGGCTTCGTTTCTGCTCTCGGTGCTTGGCGAGGGGACGTTTCTCGATCTCTTGAAGTTCATCGAGGATCACGCTCCGGATCCGGTGACGGCTGCTGTCTGCCGGCGAGCCCGGGCCGACGAGACCCGGCACGTGCGCTTCGGCATGGCCCATGTGCGCTATTACCTTGCTCAGAACCCGGCGCATTATGGCGAACTCCTCGCGGCGGTGCGGCAGCGAGCCGCGGTCATGAGTTCGGTCACGGAAGTCAGCCCCCGGATCCAGGAAGCGCTGGCGGTATTGGTCGCGGGCGGTCTCGATCCGGCTCGAATTGGGGAGGGGGTGCGCACGGTCCGCGAACTCATCGTTGAGATGCACGAGCATCGTCTGCGACGCCTGGAAGTCTCTGGATTCACGCCCGAACAGGCCGAAGAAATCTCGCGGCTGCATACGCCCAACTTCATGTGAATGTTGATGGCCGCGTGGCTAATTGCGTCTGCAAAGCGAGCCACCGCGAGTGGAGTAAGATTAGGATGAGGATTAAGATTAGGAATTGGATTAAGAGCAGGATCAAGATTAAGAGAAGGACCGGTCGCTGACGATTCCATTCTACTCTTACTCGTAATCGTGCTCTTAATCCTCTTCCTAATCGTAATCATCATCTTAATCTTAATCGACTCCAGGCCAATCGCTCGCTGCCAGTGCATGGTCTGCGAAGCGGCGACTACAATAGCTCCGCCCTTCTCCCCGGAGTCCGGTCAATGTCCCTCTCCAATGATCGCCGGCAGTTCTTGGCGACCGCGGCCCTCGGCGGCCTTGGCCTGCTGGGCAAGCTTCCCCCGTGTCAGCGGACGACGCCAAACTCGATGCCAATGTCGTCAAACTCAATCCCGAGATCGAGCCGCTCGTGCGCCTGCTCGAAGAAACGCCGAAGGATCGCCTGCTCGAAGAAGTGGGCAGCCGGATCAAGAAGGGCCTGTCGTACCGCGAAGTGCTGGCGGCCCTGTTCCTGGCAGGTGTACGCAATGTCGAACCACGGCCGAGCGTCGGCTTCAAGTTCCACGCGGTGCTCGTGGTCAATGCTTCGCATTTAGCGAGCATGGCAGCCCCGGACTCGGAGCGCTGGCTGCCGATCTTCTGGGCTTTGACAACTTCAAGACCAGTCAGGCCGCGAATATCAAGGAATGCCATGGCTGGCGAATGCCGCCCGTGAAAGAGTCGTCGCTGCCGGCCGCGCGAAATGCGAAGCGGGCATTCATCGACGCGATGGAGAAATGGGACGCTGAGGCCGCCGACGTGGCCGTCGCCAGTCTGGTGCGCTCGGCGGGCGCCGACGAGGTGGCGGAACTGTTCTGGAAATATGCCCCCCGCGACTTCCGATCGATCGGCCACAAGATCATCTTTGCCTCCAACACGTGGCGGCTGATGACGACCATCGGCTGGCAAAACGCGGAGCCGATCTATCGCTCACTCACATATGCCCTGATGTCGAGCGGAAACGTCAACCCGGCGAAAGCCGACGACCCCGCTGATCAGCCGGGCCGCAAGAATCGCGAGCTGGCCAAAAAGGTGCGGGCGGAGTGGCTGGACGGCAAGCCCGATGCCGCGGCCGCGACGGATTTACTCGCGACATTCCGACAGGCGTCCGCCGTGCAGGCGAGCACCGAGGTGGTCAACCTTTTGAACAGGGGCGTCGCAGCGCAATCGGTTTGGGATGCGATTCTGGGCGGGGCGGGTGAATTGCTCATGCGCCGGCCGGGGATTGTGTCGCTGCACTCAATCACGACGGCGAATGCCATGCACTACGCATTCGAGGCGGCGGCCGACGACGAGACGCGACGATTCTTACTCCTACAAGCGGCGGCATTCTTGACGCTCTTCCGTGGCGAGTTGAGCAATCGCAAGGAGAAGCTCGCCGACATCAAGTTCGATGCGCTGGAAGCGGAAATGCCGAAGTCTAAGGGGACAAACGCTGTCGATGAAATCTTCGCCGATCTTTCGAAGGATAAGACAACGGCGGCGAGGAAGGTGCTTGGCTACCTGAAGGACAACCCCGATCCGCATCCGATCACCGACACGGCCCGCCGGTTGATCTTCCGCAAGGGGACCGACGCCCACGATTACAAGTTCAGCTCGGCGGCGCTGGAGGACTATGGCGCACGTGTCGCCGGCGTGGCGCGATCGCTATCTCGCAGCGAGCGTCTTCTGGCTCAAAGGCTCGGGCGGGAAGGACACAAACCTGGTGCGGAGAACGAAAGCTGCACTTGGATAATTCGACGCGGGCGGAGGCCGAAGCCCAGCGTGGCCGCCGATCGACGATCTGCGCCTTCCGACTCGGACGGCAGTGCCTCGCTGCGCTTCGGCCTCCGCCGTCCTCGGCATCACACGCAACAGCACGAGCCTTACTCTTTAGCCATGACCTTGCGAAGCGCGGTCGGCGCGATAAGTTTGGCCTGCCCCCGGCCGATGCGCTGCACTCGGCGGACGTTTTCGATTTCGTGCAACGAAATGACACCAGTTGTCTCGTAACCTGGGGCAGAAATCTGATAGTACCACAAAGGCAAGTCAACGCCGTACGTTTCGCCAAACCCGAGCCCGCTATGCCCACCGGAACACATGACATGTTTGCAGGTTCGCCGCGCCATTCCACGAGCGTCAGTGTTGAGCGAGAACGACTTTTCACCCTCTTCGTGGTACAACCCACCCTCGGGGTCAACTTGACGGATTGTTGCGCCTTCAATTGCCAAGCCCGTTTCAGCATCAGTCACTACGAATTCGATTTCAAGATCTGTATGTCCGACCCAAGTCATCGTCCGCAGTTGGTCGTAGCCCCGTGCGAACAGTGCCACGGCGACGATCACAGCAACGAAAAACAATTTCCGTCGTCTTGACATTGTCTCTCTCGTTCATCCGCCTTCATTTCACCGGAAACAAATGCCCCCACCCCAGCAGCTTTGCGTCCGGCGGCAACGGCTGCGTGGGCTTCAGCCAGCCGGACATTACCAGCGTGCCGATCTGGAAGTAATTGGCGTCCGCATCGGAAGTGCTGCCAGGAAAGTGGCCGAAGCCGCCGTCCTGGTTTCGACATGACAGCGCCCAGCTGGCGGCCCTCGCAATCGCACCGTGGCAATCGTCGCGCTGGCCGCCCAGTTGCTTGAGCACGAACACCGCGTCGAAGGTTGCATGTCGATCGCGGGCCGGCGGATTCAGCAGCCAACTACCATCCGGCTTCTGATCCCTGAGGACGCGCTTGAGCATCGCATTCGCTTTTGGCGTGTCGCGATTGGTCAGTCGATAGTAGTGGGCGGCGTGGAACGTGGCGGCGATGTGCTCGTTCAGGTAGCCATCTGCAGTTTGCACCATCAAGGCGCGAATCTTCTCGTCCGCTTCTTTCGGAATCTCCCGGCCGGAGCAGAGATAAGCGAGCGGGAAAAAACTCGTCATGTACGGCGGCAGAGTCTTGTAGTCCCCCTTGAGAACGACGTCGAAAACCGGCAGCGGATTGCACTTCGGCGATTCGCCCAGAGCATGCAGGGCCATGAGCGCCATCGTTGTGTTGTACGCCCGGCCCGCCGCCGACTTTGGATCAACCGTGCCGGCGATGTTGTAAAAGGCCCCGTCCTCCAGCTGGCGCGAGCGCAGGAATTCCTTGGTTTTGTCCTCGTGGGGCAGCTTCCAGCCGAATGTTTTGTGGATCACCACGGCATAGGCGGTCGGCGCCAGATCGCTGTAAGCGCTATCGGAAATCCCTTCATATTCCGCGTCGATGCCGGGGCGAAACGACCCGTCCGCTTTGGCAGTCTCGGCGTAAAAACCGCGGAGAGACCGTAGAAGATAGTCCGGCGTCGGCGGCAGGCTGGAGATCCACGTCCAGTGCGCGGCGATGATCAAGACCAGAAGTGCGGGTGGCGTCATGGTATTGAAGGTAACTCATCGAGAGTTGGCCGGCAAGCACTCAATGTGTTCGTGCAACCAAGCTCGCTTCCAGTACGATAATTGAGCCAACCACGATTCGCACCTTTGATGGTTTCTTCCGTGACTAAATTCATCTCTTGCGGCGTTCTCCTCATCCCGTTCACGGCCTCCGCCGGCGAAGTGCTCACCATCAAAGGCCACAGCGGCTGGGTTGGCGGCGTCGCATTCTTTGCGGATGGGAAGGCGCTCGTGACCGGGAGCGCCGACCACACGGCGAAAATCTGGAACCTGGACACGGGCAAGGCCAAGACGCTCAAGGGACATACGGACCGAATCGCCGCGGTGGCCGTCAGCCGCGACGGCCGCTTCATCGCGACGGCGAGTTACGACGGAACAGTCCGCGTCTGGGATCCTGAAACGGGCGAAACGCGACAGGTCTTGAAGGCGCATCGCGGGGCAGTGCTGGCAGTGGCCTTCAGCCTCGACAACTTGACGCTGGCGACCGGCGGAATGGACGGCGACATCCGGTTGTGGGAGCCGCTCTACGGCAGACCGATCGCGGTATTGCGGGGGCACAAATCGTGGGTCAACGCCCTGGCATTCTCCCCCGATACCGAAACGCTCGCATCGGCCAGTTCGGACAACACGGTGCGCTTGTGGGATGCTCCCGAACGCAAGCCGAAAGCGACGCTCAAGCCGAATGCTGGCGAGCTGCGCTCCGTGGCCTTCTCGCCCGATGGCAAATACCTCGCGGCCGGCACACGCTACGGGAAGGTCCAAATCTGGGACGCAATCGGCATGAATGAGACCAAGACGTTGGAAGGCCACGCCGGCGATGTCTGGGCGATCGCATTCAATCACGATGGCACCATCCTCGCCAGCGGCGATGGCGACTGGAACCGCCCGGGCAGCGTGCGACTGTGGAATACAGAGACCTGGAAAGTTCAATCGACGCTCAAGCACACGGGCGAAGTGCTGTCGTTGGCCTTCGCGCCGAAAGTCGATCTGCTCGCCGCCGGAAGCTGGGACAAGACGGTGAAGGTATGGGACCTGAGAGACACGACGTGGAGGCTGCCGATGCCACGCCAGTTGGACGGAAGGTGAACTGAAGTGCGCATGGCTATGAAAATCGCTATTCTCGAAGACAATCTCGACCGCCAAGCGATCATGCGCGCGTGCCTCGCCGACCGGTTCTACATGTACGAAGCCCATTTCTTCGATGACTCTTGCGAGATGATCCGGTTCTTGGAAAGGAATCTCGACGAAACATTGGTAATCGCATTGGACAACGACCTTGAGCTGAAACCAGGGCCCGATGGTCGTCCCGTCGATCCGGGCAGCGGCTGTCACGTTGCGGAGTTCCTGGCGTCGCGTTTGCCAGTTTGTCCGGTCGTGATCCACACGACTAATGCAATTGCTGGCACAAAGATCGATGAACTGCTGCGCCAAGCCGGATGGACGACGCGCCGAGTCGTACCGTTTGATGACATGAACTGGATCCAGACCGATTGGTTTCCTGCCATTCGTCGGGCAATCGTCGGCCCCGTCCGACGCGACAATCGTTCGTCGGTATCGCCGCCGAAAGTTGTTTGAGCAGCCTACATCCCAGTATTGGCTCGATCCAGCTCCGCGCGAAATGCGCCTCCGGCACTGCTCCCTGGATTCGCTTCTTCACCTGGCCGCCTTTGAATACCAGCAGCGTTGGCACTGCATTCACCTGGTACCGTGCCGCCAGGCTCGAGTTGTTGTCGATATTGATCTGGCAGACTTTGTAATCGCGAGCAATGGCATGGACGGCCGGCTCCAGCGCCCGGCATGGCCCGCACCACGGGGCCCAGAAATCGACCAGCACCGTGCCGGGGTCTTCCAGCACTTCGCGCTTGAAGTTGTAACCTTCTTGCAAGAGCATGGCGACACCTCCTATTTCCATTATGGTCGGCAAAGCGTCGATCGCGAAACATTTTCTTGCTCCCGCCGGCTGGCGCTTCAAGCATTCTGTCAGGAAGATCGACATCCGTCGCCGCGAACGCTATGCTGGCCCCATCGACGAGGAGTACATCATGCGTCACGCCAGTTTTCTCTTGGCAATTCTGCTGATGTTCGTGTCGGTCGGCCTGCTGAGTGCCGACGACCGCGGTGAGTGGAAGTCGCTCTTCAACGCCAAGAATCTCGACGGCTGGTCGCCGAAGATCACCGGCTACGCATTCGGCGAGAATTTCGGCAATACGTTTCGCGTTGAGGATGGCCTGATCAAGGTTCGCTACGACAAGTACGATTCATTCGACAAACGATTTGGGCATCTCTTTTACAAGGACAAGTTCTCGCATTATGTCATCCGGGTCGAATACCGCTTTGTCGGCGAGCAGTGCAAGGGCGGGCCGGGGTGGGCATATCGCAATAGCGGCATCATGTTTCACTGCCAGGACCCAAAGTCGATGCGCAAGGATCAGGAGTTCCCCGTCTCGATCGAAGCGCAGCTCCTGGGCGGCAACGGCAAAGACCGGCGGACTAATCTCAATGTCTGTTCGCCGGGCACCAACATCGTCATGGGCGGAAAACTCATCACGCAGCACTGCAACTCGTCGAAATCGAAGACGTTTCACGGCGACCAGTGGGTCATGGCCGAAGTCGAGGTGCACGGCTCGGGAAAGGTCAAGCACTTCATCAATGGCGAAATGGTGCTGGAATACGAGAAGCCGCAGCTCGACCCCCGCGATGCCGACGCGAAGAAGTTAATCCACGGGGAGAATCTGTTGCTGGATGAAGGGTACATTTCCCTGCAATCGGAAAGCCATCCGATCGACTTCCGCAAGATCGAGATCAAGGTCTTGTCGAAGTGAGTGACTTCCCAAGCCGCTTCACGAACTGAAATCACGCAAATCGGACCGCGTGGATCGGCGGCAAGTGCGCTGAGAGTTCGGTCCAATGATCGCCCTGGTTGTCGGTGACCCACAGACCGCCCGTAGTCGATCCCATTGCCAGCCGATCGCCGCTGCCATCGATCGCCAGCGCATGCCGATAGACCAAATCGTAAGCGTTTTCCTGGGGCAACCCGTTCGTTAGCACGTCGAACGACTTGCCGCCGTCGCGAGTCCGCGTGACGACCAATTTGCCATCCACGGGGATTCGCCGTTCATCTTTGATGGCGGGAACGAACCAGGCGGTGTTGCCATCGCGGGGGTGAACGGCGACGCCGAACCCGAAGACCGAAGGTTTGATGTCCGGCACTTCTTCCCATTTCACGCCGCCGTCGGTCGTTCGGAAAACGCCGTTGTGATGTTGCACCCACAAATGATCGGGCTGACCCGGACACTGCACCATCTGGTGCGGATCCTGGATGTCGGGATCGCGTTGCAATTCGGGCGGCATGAATAGGGCGAACATCCCGTCCGCGGTGGATTCCCAGGTTCGGCCATCGTCGCTCGATTTGGCGACTCCGCCGCACGAGACCGCGACTCGAATAGTCCTTGGATCGCGTGGATCGACACAGATGGAATGCAGCGCTGGAAATTCCGTTCCGCCGCCGAACCACTTCGATCGCTGCGGCCGATCCCACAAGCCGCGGACGAGGTCCCAGCTTTTGCCGCCGTCTTCGGAGCGGAACAGTCCGCCCGGAGCGGTGCCGGCCCACAGATGCCCGGGCTCTTCCGTGCCCTGACACTCGAGTGCCCAGATTCCTTTCATCGTCGCTGGCTGGGGCGCTTTGCCGTCGAAACTGGCAAACGTTTCGCCTTCGGGATATGCGGGGGCGGCCCGATCTTCCCACGTCTCGCCCCGGTCCGGGGAGAATTTCAACTTCACTCCGAAATGGCCGAGATTCATCGCCGCGTACCAGCTGCCATCGCGATGGTCGGGCAACGTCAGGCTGACCTTTTCACCCAAAAACGATGTGCGTGCGAGCTTCCAGGCACTCGCATGGCGTTCGAATGCAAACAATCCCTTGGTGGTGGAAACCAACAGAGTGTCGGCCATGAGCGTCAGCCTCCGGATAGTGCCTGAAAGATGTAGACTTCGCCGTCCGGTGGCACGAGTTGTAAAAGCGCTTGTTTGTCGCGGACTGGCTCGTTGTCGACGAACGCCACGACATGGTGACGCAAAGCGCCGCGTTCGTCAACCACATAGCCGCGAAGAATGGGATACTGAACAAAGACTTCATTGAGGACTTTGCCAACTGTATCGCCCGCGACAGTGACGCGGACTTCGCCGCGCGATTGACCCTCTGGGGAAAGCCAGCGAGCGAGGGCGGGAGCGAGGGTGACAGTGGGCATGAAATCGCCAGGTGCGTTGCAAGAACTTCGTAGATCAAGGTTAGCAAAATCCCAGTTTTGAGAGTAGCCGTGGACGATTACGACAGCCCGTGGAAGGAGGCCATTGAACATTGGTTCGAGTCGGGACCCGAATCCATTTGCGATCATAACGCTGGCACATCTCAAAACGCAACAGACACGTCGCGATGATCCGGCGAGAAGTGCTTGGAAAATTCGCCTGCTCAAGGGGCTTTACCGGCGGGGATACGACGCCGAAAAAGTCGCCGGCTATTCCGAGTGATCGACTGGCTATTGCGGCTGCCGCTGGAAGCCGAGAGAATAGTCTGGAAAGAGATCGAACGCATCAAAAAGGTGAAGAATATGCCGTACCTGACAAGCGTGGAGCGAATTGGAATTGAGAAGGGGATGGAGAGCGGAATCGAGAAGGGAATAGAGAAGGGATTGGAGAAGGGGCGGGCGATCGGCAAGGAAGAGGGGCGATTGGAAGCAACACTCAACGGCATTCAGACCGCTTTGGAAATTCGATTCGGTGCTGCTGCCATGCAGCTCATGCCGGAGGTCCGGGCCATTCAGGATGCGGATGCGTTGAATCAAATCTTGCAGGGATTGAAGACGGCCGCGACCATCGACGAGGCCCGCCGACTCTGGAGTTGAGCCGACGACGATTCATTTCTTCGACTCCCTGTGCCCGGCGACTCGTGCACGAACCACGCGCAACCCGAGGCTGGGATACCGGACGGCTGGCAGGAACTGCAGGACCCGGTCCGCTCCCAACGGGGGGTCGTTCCAACTGCTACCGCGGGCGACCCGCGTTGCCTCGCCGATTGCGTTCTTGCCCGGGTCGCTGCACCACTCCAGCACGTTGCCGTGCATGTCGAAGATGCCGAGCTTGTTGGGCGGGAACTGGCCGACTTTCACGGTCCGATTCGGTCCCCCCTTGTGGGCGTAGTTCGCTTTGTCTGGTGGCAGCTCGTTGGACGGCTTGCCCAAGTAGTACCAAAACGCGCTCTCGGCCCGGTCGCTCATCGGCCCGCCGCGACACGCATATTCCCACTCATCGGAGGTCGGCAGCCGGTACTCCCATCCTTCCTGCTTGTCGCGCTCGTTCAGCTTGGCGAGGAACGCCTGCACGTCGGCATACGACACCCCTTCCACCGGAAACCGCAGCAAGTCGGCATTGGGAATGTCCTTCACGGCCGCTTTGCGGAAGCCATTGCGTGAGTAGTGGGCTGGGTTCGATCCCATTACTTTCTCCCATTCCTGCTGAGTGACGGTGTAAATGCCGATGTAGAAGTTTTCCTTGAATTCGACTTCCTTTTCTCCCGGCTTCCCACCGCCGCCGCCGAGCCAGGACTTGCCCTTGGGGATCAAGGCGAACTCCATGCCGAGGGAGTTCTTGTACCTCGGTGGCGACATGGGCAGTCCCCTTGGTTCAATCACACCCCGGTCCCATTCGATCTTGCAGTGAGGCAATGCTTTGCTGAGGCCGTTGATCCCTGCCGCGGTCACTTTCGTCTTTTGCAAGTGAAGCAAGGTCAGATTGCGATAACGCTTCAGATGAGCGAGTCCTGCATCACTCACGTGCGTTCCGATCAGATTGATAGCGGTCAAGTTCTTCAAGTTTGGTAGATTCGCCAGTCCGACGTCGCTAATCGAAGTGCCAAGCAACCCGAGGTGTGTCAACTGGGAGAAATGTTGCAGTGAATCAGGCCTGGTCGGAAACCCGCGTGCCGCTGACCTGCAGTCGAAGCAATCTTTGCAGTCTCCCAGTTGCGCCACCCGGCATCGCTCACCTGGGTGTAATCCAGGTTCAGGAATGTAAGAAGGGAGCAGCCCTTGAGATGGGCCAGACCCGCGTCGGTCACTCGCGTACTTTGCAGGTGAATTGCTTCAGCTTCTTGCACCCGGCCAAGTAGGCAAAACCGATGTCGGTCACTCGAGTATCCGTCAAGTTCACATCGGTCAGGCTCGTGAATCCTCGAGGTACTTCAGACCGGCGTCGCCGACGGCTGCCGTCGAGTTCGAGCCAGGTAGATACCTGCTTTTCCGCAACGCCGGTAGGCCCGCATCTCGAACTGCTTGTTGCTACGCAAGAGACGCTCACGAGACGAAACGGATCCTTAGGCAGCATGTGTCGTTGGCGGATCTCGGGCTTCGTTCCATCGTCGACGTTGACCTTGCCGCCGATCGACAGCACCCCTCGGCGGCACGGCGGTCCGGGTCGATGATGGACCGATCCGTTTTGAGCAAATGCGGGATCCACCCAGACGGCAACGGCGGACCGATGGTCTTTCTCACAAGCGACACGCAACTCCAGCACATGTATGCCGTCCACTTTGACTTGGCATTCCTGAGTCTGATGCGGCACTCGTACTGGTTGCGATGTCCAGAGCACCTTATTGTCGCCCAAGACCTTGAAGGTGACAGGACTCGCGGAGCCATCAACAGCAGTGTCGTTGATCGCGACTACGGCTTCGAACGCGGCGACATTGAGTCCATCCAGTTTGTATTCAGCACTGGCTTCCGGTCGGCGAACGGGTGCATCCAAAGCCCCTTTTTGAATCTCTTTCCCTTCACAGTCACGCCGTTCGCATCCCAGCCCTTCTTGAATCGTCCCTCAAGCACTTCGACATCGGACGCCTCGAGATCGTAGAGGTATAGAATGGATTGCTTTGACTTTGGTGAGACTTCCGGCTCAATCTTCGGTTGAGGCTTTCTCGCCTCCGCCAGCTCCTGATAGGTTACCCGCACCGTCGTCTTGCCGTTGCGCGTCAACTCAAACTGTTTCGTCGCCAGCTTGATGCCATCCTTCTCGAACACTTCGATCTCGCCCTTGCCAGCCTTCAGGGTGAACTCGCGCTTTGTCGGTTTTGTCCTGCACCACGATGCCATTCTGCACGATCTTCACTTCGACGTCCTTGTCGTCGACTTCGAGCAACAATTCGCCCTTATTGGTGGCGATCCGATAAATGCGTGCCAGCGAAAGTGATGCCAAGGACGAGCAACGCCCAGCAATAGGCCGATCAGCAATGGTACGCAAGCCAATTGCGGCGGCGGCGCCGGCCTTCGCTTGCGCTTCAGGCTCCGCCGGACTTGCCACGGGAAAGCTTCGGCGTCCCGCGTCTTCGAGATGCGACCACGGATCGTTCGTGCCGGCGTGACCTCCGACGCGATCAATGACCTCGACGACCGGCATCGCCAGTCTTTGCGAGACGCCGGGCGACCGACGTCCGCCGACGCGGGCCGTTTGGCCGGTTCTTTCGCCAGCAGTTGCATCGTCAATTCGGAAAGGCCGGCGGGCATTTCGGATTGAGCGTGTTCGGGTCCGGCGGATGGTCGAGAGCCAGGCTCGACAGTATCGCCATCGTGTCCTCGCCGTGGAATGGGCGCTGGCCGGTGATCATCTCGTAAAGCACGCAGCCGAGGCTGAACAGGTCGGCCCGGTGATCGACCGGCTTGCCGCGGGCCTGCTCCGGCGCCATGTAGGCCGGCGTGCCCATGATCGCGCCGCTGGCCGTCAGATGGCCTGCTTCGGTCTGGCTGCGGGCCAGTCCGAAGTCAAGGATCTTCACCCGGCCAGTCGGGGCTTCCAGCCAGATGTTCCGCCGGCTTGATGTCGCGGTGAATCAAGCCCTGCCCATGGGCGATCCGCGAGGCCCTTGCGCGACCTCGCGGGCAATGCGGATCGCCTCGGGAATCGGCAATGGCTTCGATTGGTCCGAAAGCTGGGCAAAGTAATTCGACGCGGTCGGGTCATCCGGCATCTGCCGCTTGATCCGCACGTCGAGCGGCTCGCCCTCGAGGAACGGCATCGCGAGGAACGGGATGCCGTCCGCTTCACCGACGTAGTAGATGGGGATAATGTGATCGTGATGAAGTTTCGCGGCGCTGCGGGCTTCGCGGAAGAACCGATCCTTCGCCCCCGGCTCGGTCGGCCAGCTCGCGCTTCAGCGTTTTCAGGGCGACGCGCCGGCCGAGCCGCGTGTCATCGGCTAGGTAGACCGTGCCCATGCCGCCTTCGCCGAGCACCTTCTGGATTTGGAAGTATTCGAGATACTCGGGAATCGGTTGCGGAGCGACGGGTGCGATCGCGTCCACGTCCTTGGTGTCCCCGGTCGAGCTGCCAGTCGGTTCGGGCAATTGCAGTCGCCGCAACAGCCGATCGACGAGCTGATCGACGTTCGAATCCGGTTGCGTCTGGCGATGACGTAGTGAGTCGAGCAAGGTATCCTTACGATCCTCGGCTGCTTCGCCCGCCGCCGCCACGCGGGAATCGTCCGCAAGTTCCCTGGCCAGGCGCTCCGCTTCGGCGACGGGCAATTCGCCCAGCACTAGCTTTTCGATCAATTCGCGATCTGCGTGCGAGCGCGGCGGGGTCATGGCGAGCCTTCCAAATGAATGCGAGTTTGCCCGACATGAATAAGTAGAGAGCAAGTCGCCAGAACCTGTCGCGAAAATTGGCTCAATGGTCCAGATCGGCCAATTCTTCACGCAAGCGAGCCAGAATCCGCCCCCGTGCCAGGTAAACCGCATTGGGCGTCACACCGAACTCCTTGGCGACATCGACGCCCGATCGACCATCGATTGCAACTCGCCAGAAGATCCGCCAGGTTTGTTCGGGAAAGTCGGTTTGGATAATCTGCAATGCCCGGTCGGTCAGGGCCTGACGATATTCGGTCTCACTGGCTTCGGCCACGCTGTCCGGCGACGCCAGCTCTTCCAGTTGCTGCACGGACAGAGGAAATGCGCGCGACTGTTTCCGTCGCCAGGCAATGGTCTGATGATGAAAAACGGTCCAGAGCCAAGCCCGAAAGCTTTTGGCCGGGTCGTAGCGAAACGCCGGCAGCTTGAGAAAGAGGACCGTGTAAACGTCTTGCAGCAGGTCTTCAATGTCCGCGGTCGGGACGCCGAGCCGATTGGCCCATCGCGATAAGAGGGGTGTGAACAATATCACAAAACGCTGCCAGAGTTGTTGGTCCGGCTGCTGACAAAGCCGCTCCAGCAGCGAAATGGGGGTCTCTTCAACCATAAGGGACAACGTATCAAGCGAGCCGTCGCCGACATGCTCAGCCGGCAGCATCGACAACCTTGGAATCCGAGAACGTCAAATCTCGTTCACTTGCAAATCCGCGGTGATGCCGATCGCGAGTGTGTCATTGCTCTTGCCCGCGGTTAACGTCAGGGGCGTGCCACCAACCTTTACCGACCCAACAACCTCGGCGACAACGCCGAAGAAGTCGGCGCCGACGAGCGTGCCCAGTGCCTGGCCGCCGATGGACACGCTCTGAATCTTCGAAAACGCCTGCGAGTCGTCCTTCACTCCGGCGCCGGACATCTTGGCATCGTCGCCATCGCCGAAGAACGCGTTGGTCGGGACGGCGCCAGCGGCCATGCTCGACGCGATCCAGTCGCCGCCGACCGTGACGACGCCGATCTGTGCGTCGGCATTGACGGCAACGCCATCCACGTCAACACCCGCAAGGATCTGGCCGAACTCGACCCGGCCCTTGACCGTGAGGCTGGCGATGGCCACGTCGGTCGTGGTAGTCGGCGTGGCGCTGCCGCGAGCCGAGATGACCGCCGGGTTGGTGGCGTTGCCGATGATATTGCCGATCGAGATGAGCCCGATGTTGTCATCGACCCGAATTGCGCCATTGTTCGTGAAGATCCCTGTCGTTGCGTTCGTCTCGGCGATGAGCGAGCCGCCAATGGTCAAGTTGGCGATGCGCTCGCCCTGAATGTACCCGGAGGAATCCAGATCCGAAGTTCCGGTAGCGCTGCCGCCGATGAGGTCGCCCGTGATCTTGACCATCCCCATCGCCCCGAGCGACCGAATGCCTCCCGTACGGCTCTCGGTCCCGGCGATGAGTGAGCCACCCAGGGTCAGACTGGCCAATGAACCGCGAATGAAGATTCCGCCGCTGTCCGTGCCAGCGCCGCCTTGCACCTTGCCGGCAATCTTGACCGGCCCCACCGATGCATCGACTTCGACAAAGCCGCTGCCGCGATCACCACCACCGATCACCGAACCGCCGATTGTCAGACTCGTCATGGTTCCGCTGCTGATGAGCAGTCCAGAGCCAATCCCGGTGCCGCCCTGCACGTTGCCGGCGATTCGCACAACCCCCATCGTGCCTAACGAGCGGACCTCGCCGCTGTCAAGGCCGGTCCCGCCGATCAACGAACCACCGATCGTGACGCCAGCCATTTTGCTGGCTTGGATTACTCCCGATTGATCTCCGCCGCCGCCCTGAATGTTGCCAACGACGTGCACGGTCCCCGCGGCTCCCGAAAGGACGGTGCCGGAAAAATCTCCCGCACCGCCAACTAACGAGCCACCAATGTTGATGCTGGCCAACGTGCCGGCGACCTGAATCAATGCAGAGTTTCTGAAATCACCGAGGACATTGCCGACGATCCGCACGGCGCCCATGGCGCCGACGGAAAAGATGAACCCGCTGTGGACACTGGAACCACCGACCAGCGAACCGCCGATGGTTACTGATCCCATCGCCGCGTCGCTAACAATCTCGCCAGCATCAATTTGGCTCCCGCCGCGAACGTCGCCGACGACTTTCACCGCGCCCATCGCACCGGTCGATGCGATTCGTCCACTTTCCTGGCCGGCGCCGCCTACGAGCGAGCCATTGACGGTCACTCCCGCCAGCGTGCCACCGCTGGTGATTGCACCCGATTCGTCTCCGCTTCCGCCCAGGACATCTCCCCTCACCAGCACGGCTCCCATCGCTCCGTTCGAACTGATGACGCCGCTCGCGAGCCCGCCCCCAACGAGCGATCCGCCGATCGTGACGTTGCCGAGCGTGGTATTGCTTTCAATCTGTGCGGAGGACTTGCCGTTTCCTTGTACGTTCCCGGCAATGACGACGGGGCCCATCGCGGCCGTGGAACTGATGACAGCGCTGCCTTGACCAGAGCCGGCGAGGAGCGAACCGCCAATGGTGACGCCGGCGATTGCGCCGCCACTTTCGATTCGGGCCGAGTCGAGTCCACTGCCGCCCTCGACGTTTCCTTTGATTTGAACAAGCCCCATCGCTCCGGTGGAACCGATGTCGCCGCTGAGAATTCCATTGCCCCCAATCAACGAGCCGCCAATGGTCAAAGCGCCGATCCGCCCGTCCGTGCCACCTGTTACCTGAAACAGAATCTCCTTGGCGTCGCCCTTGATCGACAGAGTCCCGAGCTTTCCCTGCACAATGGATTGGAGATTCGTCGCGCCGGTGGATATTCCGTAACGACCCATCGAACGCGCGGACAGTGCCGCCAATCCGGTCGTCGCAGTCGTGGCATCGCCGGCGTGAATCTGTCCCAGGTCGCCATCAATTGTTACCAGACCCAGGTCAATGCCGGTCGCCTCGAGTTGACCCAGCGCCGCAAAACCGTCGCCGCCATGAACAGCACTTCGAGTGGCGACGGTCGTTACGTTCATTCCGGTCGCGGAAGGGCCCAGCGATGTTAAATTGATCGCCTTCAATTGCTGCGGCGTCGAGTTGTTGCCATCCACCGTGCCGGTATCGAAGGTGAAAATGGTGTCCACGTTGGCCGACGTCAGCAGCGGCTTCGAAAGAGTGACGGCAACATTGTCGCCGTCGGCGTCTTGATAGGTCACTTTGTTCGAACCGATCAGCGTCGCCGGAGCGTCGCGCGATTCGAGTTGCAAAAGACGCAGCGAGACGCGTTGGCGGATCGAAGAGGGTGACATGGATCATTCTCGAAAGCGGCTGGGCGGATGTGATTGCGGTCTTGTGGTGAAGTATAACCGTCACCGAGGGGTTCCACAATTCAACCCGTTTGCAGACAACGACTTGAACGTTAACAACGAAAGCGGATTTGGGCGATCATATCGCTTGGGATGTCGGGTCGAGAAAAGCCCCGACCGATGTGAAGCATCAGGAAATGTAGTCAAGCGCGATGTCGAGCGCCTTCGCCGAATGCGTGAGCGCGCCGACGCTAATGCGATCGACGCCGGTCTCTGCAATCGCTCGCACCGTTTGCAAGTTGACACCGCCCGACGCTTCCAATTGAATGCCGGACGCCGAGGCGTTGCGCCGAGCAACCGCTTCGCGCATCGTCTCAACGCTCATGTTGTCCAGCAGCACGATGTCTGGCTTGGCAGCAAGCGCGAGTTCGAGTTGCTCAAGCGATTCGACCTCGACTTCCAATGGCAGCTTTGGAAATCGTTCGCGGGCATGACGAATCGCGCCGGCAATATCGCCGCCCATCGCCGCCAGGTGGTTGTCCTTGATCAACACCATGTCGAATAGGCCGACGCGGTGATTCAATCCCCCGCCTATGCGCACCGCGTATTTCTCAAGCATTCGCCAGCCAGGGGTTGTCTTCCGTGTGTCAAGGATCTGGGCGGTTAAACCTGTGACCGCGTCCACGAATCGCTGTGTGAGCGTCGCAACCCCCGACAGCCGCTGCAGGAAGTTCAGCGCCGTTCGCTCCGCTGCAAGAATCGATCGCATGGAACCTTCGATCGTCGCGATCGAATCGCCCTTCATTAGCGGATCGCCGTCGGAGAACGAAGGAACAAAGACAAGCTTCGGATCGACGCGTTGGCAGACCCCGCGGGCGGCTTCGATGCCCGCAAGAACTCCCGGCGAACGCGCGACAAATGCCGCCTTCCCCAGCATGTCTTCCGGAATCGTCGCCCGGCTGGTGACATCGCCATCCTCGCCCAGGTCCTCGGCGAGGGCGAGGTCAATCAGCACGTTGAGGCAGCCAATTTCCGCAGGGGTCATTTTGGACAACCGGGTTCAATCCATCGGTGTGCGATCAGTTCTTCGATGACTTTCGCTGGGGTCCTTCGGTAAACTCTCGGACGCGAAAGTCCCAGCTCCAACTCCAAGAGTTGTGAAAAGGCCAAACAGGAACCATCCAATCGGGCCAGAATTTTTAACTGGCGTACTAAGTGCAATTAGCAACGGGCCACACCCGATCATGAGACCGGCTACAAACCCAATCACGATCCGCGCGCGATGTCGGCCTCGCAAGGTAAGTGCGCCGATTGCCCACCCAAAAACTGAGCCGCCTATCACCCCCACCAACACGAATATGAACACGTACCCCAACTGCTGCGATATGTCATCGTCTGGTCGCGAATACCAACCACAAACCACACCGATCTCGCCCAACCCGAAAGCGCCTAAGAGCGCAGATTGTTTTGTTACCCGGTAATAGGTGTCGCCATCTGGTAATTCCGCTGTGTTCGGCGCAAGGACCGATTCGACATCAGGTTCTCGCGCGATTCCAGCGACATCTTTTCCGAATCCGAGGTTGTATTCGACGAGAATGCAAACAAGCCCCTTGAAGATTCGTCTGGTTGAGCCGAGAAGCGAGGTGCGGTAGATCAGGCCGGTGATTCCAAGTCCCAGTCCGGCGATGCCTCCCAGGAGGGCGACGCCAAGAAACCCCCAATTGTCCGCTGCACTCGACAACAAAATCCCCGGCACGGCACCGATGACCGCATGTAAAGGCACCAAGAGCAATCGGCCGACTCGGCGTGTCATTTGAAAAACTCAACCGCATTCCGAAACAACTGCATCCCGTCGCCTTCTTTCTTCAGGCCCTTGCGTGTCCATCGCGGATGCTGCGTCGGCAGGATGTGGCGCTCGGGATGCGGCATCAGGCCGAGGACGCGGCCGGTGAAGTCGCAGACGCCGGCGACGTCCGCCTGCGAGCCGTTCGGGTTCTCCGGGAAACCGTTCGCCGGGTGACCGTCGGCATTCACGTATTTGAGCGCGACCTGGCCCGACTGTTCGAGCCCGTCGAGGATCCATTCTTTGCGGCAGACGAAGTTGCCTTCGCCGTGCGCCATCGGGATGTGCATCATGTGCATCCCTTTCAGGAACGGGCTGCGCTCGCTATTCACCTTCACGTAGAGCCAGCGATCCTGGTAGCCGTGCACGTTGTGGGTCAGCGTGGCGAGCGGGCCGTCCTCGTCGGGCGGAATCAACAGGCCCGCCTTGAGGATTGCCTGGAAGCCATTGCAGACGCCGAGGATGAGCTTTTCGGCATCGCGGAATTTGCGGAGGTGGTCGCCGAGGAAGACGGTGAGTTGGTTGCCGAGAATCTTGCCGGCGCCGACATCGTCGCCATAGCTGAATCCGCCGGGCAGCATGAGCACTTGATAGCGATGCAGCAGTGTTGGGTTCTCGCGGACGCGGTTGATGTGAACGCGGTCGGCGATGGCGCCGGCGAGTTGAAATGCGTGCTGGGCTTCCTCGTCGCAGTTGGTGCCCGGGGCCCGCAGGATCAGAACGTTGGGGGTCGCCATGTGAAGAAAAGTGCATGAAGCCGGCATTTCGTTCTTGACTGGAACGATCATTCCGGCAATCATCATTGTTGTACACGGCGGTCCGGTCGGTTACCAGTAGCCTGTAAGGACTTCCGCCTAGCGAACTGGACGTAACTGCCTATATCGCTTCTCGTTTTGGCCCCGACCGGGCAGATTTCCGGGGCCCAGGAATCTTTTCCGAATTTCGCACCTCCAATTACTTGACATGGGGAGCCGTCCGGCTATCATGTCCAATGTCGCCTGAAACGGCGGCAATTTCCAAACAAGTCGGCCACCTTCTTGAAGCCAAAAGGCTTCATGTGGGTGGTTGTGTCTGTTCCTGGAAGTTCAATTTGGATCTTTGACAAGTTGTGTGTTACGAGCCTTTCGGGGATGGGTCATGCCAAATTGGCGTCACTCATTCCAGTCAATCGCCACGCCAAAAGCGGGTGGTTGACAGATTTCAATGAGTCGATTCCAAGCTGGCGATCTCAAACTTCTTCTGTTCACGATTCGACGCAAGTCGATGACATAGAACACTCTGTGAAGGGTTTGATCCTGGCTCAGAACGAACGTTGGCGGCATGGATTAGGCATGCAAGTCGAACGAATGCCATTTGGGAAACTGGATGGCGGAAGTGGCGAAAGGGGCAGTAATGCATGGGTAACCTACCCTGGGGATGGGCATAGCCGGTCTAACGGCCGGGTAATTCCCAGAGATTCGGCGAGGAGGCATCTCTTTGCCGGGAAATGAATTTCGCCTCGGGAGGGGCCCATGTCGTATTAACTTGTTGGCGGGGTAACGGCCCACCAAGGTTAAGATGCGTAGCGGGTGTGAGAGCACGACCCGCGCCACTGGCACTGAGACACTGGCCAGACACCTACGGGTGGCTGCAGTCGAGGATCTTCGTCAATGGGCGCAAGCCTGAACGAGCGATGCCGCGTGAGCGATGAAGGCCTTCGGGTTGTAAAGCTCAAAAGTGAGGAGAAAGGGAAACTTGATCGATTCACAGTAAGCTCGGGCTAAGTTCGTGCCAGCAGCCGCGGTAAGACGAACCGAGCGAACGTTGTTCGGAATCACTGGGCTTAAAGGGCGCGTAGGCGGGTGCTCAAGTCCGGGGTGAAATCCCACAGCTCAACTGTGGAACTGCCTCGGATACTGGGTGTCTCGAGGGTGGTAGGGGTATGCGGAACTATCGGTGGAGCGGTGAAATGCGTTGATATCGATAGGAACTCCGGTGGCGAAGGCGGCATACTGGACCACTTCTGACGCTGAGGCGCGAAAGCCAGGGGAGCGAACGGGATTAGATACCCCGGTAGTCCTGGCCCTAAACGATGGGTACTAGCTAGTAGGGTTCACATGGCTTTACTGGCGAAGCAAAAGTGCTAAGTACCCCGCCTGGGGAGTATGGTCGCAAGGCTGAAACTCAAAGGAATTGACGGGGGCTCACACAAGCGGTGGAGCATGTGGCTTAATTCGAGGCTACGCGAAGAACCTTATCCTAGACTTGACATGTGCGATAGCGTTGGGCGGTAACTACCGGAAACGGCTAGTGATTCCTCGCAATAGGAGGACCCAATACAGGTGCTGCATGGCTGTCGTCAGCTCGTGTCGTGAGATGTCGGGTTAAGTCCCATAACGAGCGAAACCCTTACCTTTAGTTACTACGGGTCATGCCGAGGACTCTAAAGGGACTGCCGGTGTCAAACCGGAGGAAGGCGGGGATGACGTCAAGTCCTCATGGCCTTTACGTCTAGGGCTGCACACGTGCTACAATGGCGTGAACAAAGGGAAGCCAAGGCGCGAGCCGGAGCAAATCCCAAAAAACACGCCCCAGTTCAGATCGAGGGCTGCAACTCGCCCTCGTGAAGTTGGAATCGCTAGTAATCGCAGGTCAGCAACACTGCGGTGAATGTGTTCCTGAGCCTTGTACACACCGCCCGTCAAGCCACGAAAGAGAGGGACGTCCGAAGTCGCTAACGCGCCGAAGACGGACTTCTTGATTGGGACTAAGTCGTAACAAGGTAACCGTAGGGGAACCTGCGGTTGGATCACCTCCTTTCTAAGGATTTGTATCCCAAGGCTTCGGACAATCGGTTTTCACGAGCCGATCCAGGAACCGAAGACCTTACATGTGAACTCATCCACGAAACTCGTAACACACAGCTTGCTTAGATATGACCCCGCCGACGAGCAATCGTCGGCGGGGTTTTTTGTTTGCCACTTCCCGACTCAGATGCACAGTCTGGCGATCCCATCCATGTCGATCTACCAACGGAAACTTCTGCTCCATCGCGGCGCCGACCAATCCTCCGCCCACACACGTCCACAGCTCGCCAGTTCCGCCCAGTATCATTGAAACGTTGACGACTCGCTGAGAAATGGCATTTGTTTCCGCTCAGGACCTGCGCTGGAGTCCGTCATGCGTTGCGTTCCCTTCGTTCCCATTCTGCTCCTCGTTCCCACGCCGATACTTGCGATCGCGCAGCCGCATCAGATTTGGGCGGAGCCGGTTCTGAAACAGCCGTATGACAAGCAGCCATTCCGCCCGATCAAGATCCCCGACTGGGTTCAGGACACGATCGGTTGTGGCTACACGCTTTCGGTGATGGATTCGAAGGCTCGCGCCTTGGCCGCGAAGCACGGCGTCACCATCAGCGAGATCGGCTTTGTCGATCCGTTCTATGCGTACTACGACAGCAAGCTGCTCAAACGCCGCAGTCCGCATGTGCCGCTCGATCGCCTGGCGAGGGACATCGCCGAGTACAAGAAGCTTGGTGTGCATATTCTCGGCGTTTATCCGCCGTCGTTGCAGGGGGAGGTCTACGAAGCTCATCCAGATTGGCGGCGGATTGCGACCAACACCAAGGTGATCCCGAGCATCGACCTCAAGAAGTATCCCCACGGCGGCATGCTTTGCTTGCTCGGTCCCTACGGCGATTTCTTCATCGATGTACTCGCGGAGATTCTGACCAAATTTCCCGATGTCGATGCCTTCAGTTTTGACGGTCTACACTACGGCGGCGTCTGTTACTGCGAACACTGCCGGGCGAACTATCGCAAAGAGACCGGTAAGGAAATACCCAATGCGGACATGAACGATCCGGAGTTTCGTCGCTATCAGCACTGGGCCGATCGGCGAATGGAGGACCTCGTTCGCCGCATGCAAACGCGATTGAAAGGGATCAAGCCAACGGTCGCGGCCGTTACCTGGACCACGAACGCGGGCCGCTTCGGGCACTTTTTGAGCATTCCGCGCAACATGCCGTCGCGGATGAATCTCTTGCTCGATGCCCCCGATCAGGAATTCTGGCTGGATGAGACCAATCGCGGCACAACCATCGTGCCTGCATTTGCCAATGCCTACATTTGGGCGACGACGAATCACCGCGTGGCTTTTAGCGAGCCGTACATCCTCAGCCACGGCAACCCATATGGCAAGGACAGTTTTCCACCGAGCGAAATCGAACGGCGAATGATGCTGGCTCTGACGTACGGCGCTTGCCCGAGCATCGCGGTTTCGCAGCCGCCGCGCTTGCAGCAAGAACTGTATCGCTGCATGGACGAGGTGCAAAAACGCAAGCCGTGGCTGACGCACAAACGGCCGGAGCCGTGGGCCGCCTTGTTGATGAGTGACAACACGCGGAACTTCTACGGCCGATCACCCGGCAAGGTCGAGGAACGCTATTTGGCAAATGTCTTCGGCACGTTTCGGGCGATGGTCGAGGAGCACTTGCCGGTCGCGGTCATCAATGACTGGAATCTCACGCCAACCGATCTGGCCAAATACAAGGTGCTGATCCTTCCGAACGCCGCGTGTTTGGATGACGGGCAAGTCGCGGCAGTCGAGCAGTATGTGAAGAATGGCGGGGGGCTGGTCGCCAGTCTGGATACATCGCTGTTCAACGAATTCGGCGATCCGCGGAAGAAGTTCGCGCTCGGCGGCGTTTTCGGCATCGAGTACGGGGGAATTCCCAGCGCGACGCCGCAAGCGGCGAAGGATATTGATGTCAACTTCGCACATTCGATCGGGCCCGACTATTGGGAGAAACGCAAAAACGTCTTCGACTTCAAACAGGATCCGGCGTCGATTCTGAACCAGGGCAAAATGAAGACGTATGTGGGCGGCGAGCCGGTCACGTTCAAGGGCCCGGCCGTGCGCGTCGCCGTCAAGAGTCCGAATGCAAAGGTAATCGGCACGATTCGTCCCAAGGGGTCATCCGCGGAATACCCCGCTGTCATCACGAACACATTGGGCAAAGGCCGAGTTGTGTATTTCGCCGCCGGGCTCGACGCGGCTTACTACCTTTACGCTTATCCGTATCAGCGCTTGTGTTTGAAGCACGCCATTCAGTGGGCCGCTATCGACAAACCACCGGTGGTCGTCGACGCCCCCATGTGCGTTCACGCAACAGTCATGCGGCAGACGAAGACCGGCGAACGGCTCGTGGTTCACCTCTTCAACGATCTCAACACGACCGCTCATCATGCGTTGCCGGTCGACGATGTGCCGTTGCGAGAAGAGACGGTGCCGATCCACGACATCGCCATCATGTTGGATCCCAAATATCGCATCCAGCGCGTGCATCTGGAGCCGGCAGGCACGGAGTTGAAGAGCACGAAGACGGCGGCCGGGATGCGCGTGGTCGTGCCGCGACTGGATGTGCATGCGATGGTCATTGTCGAGTTGGAGTCCAAGTAGGACGGTTTAAAATTCCGTCCTACATGACTATGCCGCCCACGACTTGTGATGCTTCTCGAGGATGACGGCGCCATTCCCGGCTGGTACCGTTTCGGGAAACTCGAACTTGGTCAGCGCCGCGAGGAACTTACCCGCCCAGCGGTAGACATTGTTTTCGGACACCGCGTCACGCATTTTTTGCATCCGCCGGCGTCGTTCGTCATCGCTCATGGTCAACGCATGCAAGATGGCGTTGGCAATCTCATCCGCGGAAAACGGGTTGACCATGAGAGCCCCGGTCAGCTCACGCGACGCGCCGGCGAACTGGCTGAGCACGAGCGCTCCCTTGCCATCCGTTCGGCTGGCGACGAACTCCTTGGCGACCAGATTCATGCCGTCGTCCAGCGAAGAGACCAGGCAGAAATTCGCCAGCCGATGCAAGGCCATCATTTCAGGGGGGCTGAATTGCCGCTTCAAATAGATGATCGGCTTCCAGTTCTCAAAGCCCCAGCGCCAGTTGATGTCCTCGACAATCTGGTCGATTTCGTCGTCGAGGTGCTGATAAGCTGGTACATGCGTACGGCTCGGCACGCCGATCTGGACTAAGGTCAGTTTGCCCCGATAGTCCGGGTTCTTTTCCAGGAATCGATCGAGGGCCCGAAATCGCTCGGGAATGCCTTTCGTATAGTCGATGCGATCGATGCCGATGCCGATGAATTCTTCGGTCAAGCCGAGTTGGTGCTGCCAGCGCTCCATTTCCCGTTTGACTTGCTCGCTATCCGCCGCGGTGTGGTGCGCATCGTAGTCGATGGAGATGGGGAATGCGCGCACGACGGTGGTCTTGCCGCGGCGGCTCACTTCGAAGCGTTCGTAATCGACTTTCGCTTCCAGGGTGCGATCGACCGTTTCCAGGAAATTCAGGCAGTGCGAGCGCAACTGAAAGCCGAGGAGATCGTTGCCCAGTAGACCATCGAGCAATTCCTCTTTCCACGGGAAGGTCTGGAACGCTTGCGGTCCCGGCCACGGAATATGCCAGAATTGCGCGACGACGAGCTTGGCATTCGCTTCTTTGAGCATTCGCGGCAACAGCCCGAAGTGGTAATCCTGGACGAAGACGAACGTCGGCTCGTCACCGGCCTCTTCGACGGTGACCTTGGCGAACAACTCGTTCACTTCGCGGTAAACGGGCCAGTGCCGGGGATCGAAGACTGGGCGGGTGAAGGCCGTATGACAGAGCGGCCACAGGCCCTGATTGGCCAGACCGTTGTAGTAGCCATCTTCTTGTTCCTTGCTCAGCCAGATGCGGCGAAGCAAGTAGCGCGGATCGTCGGGCGGAACGCGCAGTCTCCCCTCGGAATCGGCCGTCCTCCGGTCGGCACTGCCGGATCCGTGGGCGATCCATTTGCCGCCGGCGGCGCGCAGATCGGATCGAGCGCGGAGACCATTCCCGAAACGGGGGGCAAGCACCGGATTCGGTTGCCTATGTACTGATGCACGTATGGTTCGCGGTTCGCAACGACAAAGAGTTGTTGTCCGTGCAGGCGATCGCGAATCAGTTCCTGAAGTGCGTCCTTATTCCACATGAGCGGTCTCCCTATTCCGCCGCCGGTCATTCCAAGTCCAGCGACAGAACGGCCGGCGGGGATCGCCCGCCGGCCCGTGCAAAGATTCCATTTTGTCACGGTCCTCAACCTGCGTCCGTCCCGCACTATTTGCGGGTGACGCGGACCGCGCTGGCGACGAGTTTTTCCCCTTCCTTTTGGTACGTGATCTGGACTTCGTCGTTGGCCTGCAGGTCCGATAGTTTGCCTTGCTTGTTGTTGACCGTGAACTTGCAGTCCTTGCCGGCATGGATGGTCCAGGCCTTGCCGTCGGCATCGTTCATGACGAATTCATTCTTGTCGGCCGAAACCGTCTTGACCTTGCCCTTCGCTTCCGCTGCCTGCAATGAGTTGGACAGCGCGAATACAGCGACGAGAGCAAAAACGGGGGCGAGGTTGCGCAGAATTCGAATCACGGGTGTTACCTCCCTGGAAACATGGAACAGCGACAACCCGGCACGATCACTCGACAACGCCGGGGCTGCGCCGATGCAGCCATTTCACAGTCCGTCCTGGACGGGAATACTTAGGAATGCGTCCCTGCGCACAATTGAGCCGCCGACGGGCGAACGATATGAAGGGCTTTGGACGTGGCGGCCTGAAAATGCATCGTCCGTGCCGAGACACTTAAATAATCCAAAGTCCCGGCTTACTCATGGCCACAATCACCCAAATTACCGCTAGTTGTGTCACCCAGCAATTTCGCAACCTGTGGCAATCACGTAGACGAAGAATGTACACTCGGCAGGTCCATGCCCGGCCGGTCGGCAATGAATTGCCCATCCGGAGCGAAATGACGCCCAATCCCGACCTGTGTTGATATGCGGCAAAAACGACGCCCATTTTGAGGGCAACATGAAATGGGAACTGTGATTTTGATTGGCCCGAAACGGGAGGAAAGTGCCATATCCGCCACCGGTCAACTCGCCCGCAGCGCCAGCAAGGGCAACTTGCTGGCGCTGCGAGTTTGCAGCCTTCAGCTTCGCAGGGACGAGGCCTACTTCGAACTCGTCAGCGTCGTGGGTTCAGCCGGCGCCAAGTTGGCCACGATTTCAGCCGCGGAGCGAACGCTGATGGCCTTCGGACCGGAGACGAGGTCGTTCAGAAACATGCGATCCGCGCCTTGAATTCGTTCCAGTGCCGTCAGGATCAGCCGCTTGTCCGTGACCGCGAGAATCTCGAGCGCTGCCCCCTTCTCGGCGGATTGACGAGCAGTCTGTTCGTTGCCCAGCGCTCGTTCAGACAGTGCCTTGTAGTACCACAGACGGGCGTCGCGCGGCGACTGCTTGATGGCAGCGGCCAGATGATCGCGCGCCGATTCGAAATTGTTGTCCCAGAAAAGCCAGAGCGCGTCCGCATAGAGTTTGTCAGAACTCGCTGAAGCGGGGACCGGTCGATATTCCCGTTCGCGCTTGCGCGAATCGGCCTTGGCGATGACGTATGGCCATCCCGCGGCGGGGACGAGCCAGAACGGCGCCACACGCGGGAACCAGTACGGCGAGACCGCCGGATATGCGACCGGTCCGAACACGGGCGGAAGGATTGTTGGCCAAGAACCACCGTGAAGATTGCCCCACCCTTGTCCCCAGGTTCCCGTCCACCCGCTGTAAAGGTAGGGGCCGCCGAGCCACCAGCTGTTCGGCCAGAGTCCGCCATAAACGCCTCCCCACATGCCGGGGAGAACCGGGCCGGGCCAGTAACCATAGGCGATTCCGTAGGGGCCGTAGCCATTCACGACCACGCGCACGTGACGAACTTCCGTAACCACCTTGGGTGGCGGCAGTTTGCCCTTGGGGTTGAATTTGCCTAGAGGTCCTTTCCCCTTGAAGCCGTCCTTCGGCAGTTTTCCCGGACCTTTCTTGGGCGGCTGAGCACTGACTTCGTCGGTCGTCTCGGGTGCGCCTGCATTATCGGCGCGGGTGCTCAGTGTGCCGACCAAGACCGCAGTCACGCTCAAGAGGGCTAATCGCCAAGCGCTTTTCATGTGTCACCCCTGGTTGGTGGACAAGGTGCCATACCGATTGGATTGGTAGCAACGATTGTACCCAATTGTCAAATTGGGGCAAATGTGCAGTTTAGCGAAAAGATGCGACGAGACTTAGGCAGCGGCGGGAAAATAAAATTGCGGCAAGCATTGGGAGAATCGAGCAGACTCAACACCGTCCGCTTGGCAGATCATTTTCCCGCTGCTGCCCAAGACCTCGAACTCGCCGAATGGAGACAAGAGGACAACAAATGGAACCGCAGACTGCCAAAATGACAGAGACTCCGCCAACTCCGCCAACTTTTTCTCCATCACCCCATAGTGGGCTGCGGGCGGTCGCGCTTCATACGAGGTGATCGGCACTGCCGGGAAAATCGAACCGGCTCGACACTGTCCGCATGGTAGATCATTTTCCAGCCGCGGCCTTACCGGGCTCATTCTCGGCCCGTCAATTCGAGACCCGCCCAGTAGTATGGATGGGCGGTGCCATTTCGCTTTCGGCGATCGCGAATTGCTTCGCGTTGCACGGCCGCGAGCACTTCGGCGCGACTGGCGCCGCTCGCGAGCCGGTCGTAGAAGCGGCCCATCAGGTGACCGGTCTCCGTGGCTGGAATTGGCCAAAGTGTGTCTAACACACACTGAGCACCCGCCAGCTGAAATGCTTGCCGCATGGCAACGACGCTGTCAGCGGCCATTGGCTCGCTGAGTCCAGAGTCGCAGCCGGTGAGCACGACCAGGCTGGTCCCACGCAGATCGAGCACGACGATTTCCAAGCCGCTCAACATGCCATCGGCATTCGCGGGCAAACTGCCGCGCTTGTTGTAACCGGCCAGGATGAGACCACAGCGAGTCAACGGGTCGCTCGCCTTCGCCTCATCCTTTGGCGCCGTCCCAAAGAAGCCGAGCGTGGCGACGACGAGTGCCTTGGGGCGTGCCGCTGCCTTGACCGCCGCTTCCGTCGCGTTGGCTTCCGTCAACAATTTCGCTTCGCTGCCCGTAATCGATTTCAGGTGCGATGCAGCCGTCTCGCCTTCGAGTCGCGTGAGAGACAAAGGCCTAATCTTTGGCAATCCGTTGACGGACACCTGCGAAGGCATGCACTCCGGCAGTTCAATTGTGAACGGTTCGGCGAGCGCGTTGGTTTTTTCTTTGAACCGCCGCTGACCTTGGATGAAGCGGCCGACAATCTTGCCTTCGTATTCCGATCGCTCGGTCTCCATGCGAACAACGTCGCCATCTCGCTTCCACGTTCCCTGGCCGATAACGTCCCCTTCGGGAACACGAACGGTCAGTTTGCCGGCCTCATCGAACACGAACGTCGCTTCGAAATCCGCGAGCTTACCCGTTGCTTCCATGCCGTTGAGGGCCGGCTGGCCGGCAACTGGTTGAGCGTCAAAGTTCGGGTCGGCGAGCACCAGAGCAGCGGATGTTTCCAATTTGTCCGATGCGGCCGGCCGCACGAGATCGCGCGCACTGACCACCAGCCGTGGCGTGAACGTTTCCACCAAATACTGCTCGCCATGGAACGGCAATGCCGCCCAGGGAGCGAGCCACAAAGCGCCGTCGGGACTGACGATCAAGTTTTTCACATCCTTCAAGTGCGGAGCGATCGGCTTGAGCACCAGGTCGGACACGCGTTGCAAGGCCGCCATCACTCGTTGCTCGGCCTTCTGTTCGCCGATCTCGCGGGAGCGCTCGGCGGTGCTCGTGACCAGCTTGCGGGCGGCGTGGATGGCGTCGTCGACCAGGACGGCCTCGCCGAGATCGACAATGGCTACGTCGCCCGTCGGCGGAATCACCCAGGCCACATAATGCGGCGATTGCCACGCTGGCTCGTCGCCTTTCTTGGCAACCCGGGCCGGTCGAAATCGGACGATGTCCACGAGCACGCCATCTTTCGGCAGCGCCTGGCGGATCGCATCCAATTCGACCCACCGGGGGTTAATCGCGCTGGCAAGCGATTGCTCCACGAGCCGGCGGCGGACCCAGGTCTCCATGCGCAGCCTGCGAACGTTTCCCGCGGCCGCACCATTTTCCCGAAGGCCCAGAGCCGCTTCGCGCCCCGCAAGTCGATCATGTTCGCAAGCGCCTTGCGTGCTTCCGGCTCCGTGATATCGCGATCCAGCCGAGCGCGCAGGGTGCGGGCTTCGACGGCCGTCGCCTTGCCGTTGGCAAGCCACTCGGCGGATTTGCGCACCGCGTCCTGGTTCTTGCCCATTTCCCGTGCGAGCGTCAAGGCACGAGCGAATTGCTGCACCTCGGTAGTCGCGAGAAACTCGCGGTGCTCGGCAGCGCGCTGGAATGGCAAGTCGTGAAGCATGTAGTGCTGGGCGGATTTTCGTTGATCGTCGAAGAGCGAAAGGGCCACTTCTCGCCGGCCGCCGAGCCAGGCATCGACCGCCAGATTGTCCACACTCGCAGATACCGCCGGGTGGTCCTGGCCAAATGCCTTCTGCATGATCTCGCGGGCGCGCTGGTGGAGCTTGGCGGCGTCGTCATACTTCCCGTTAGCGCGCAGACAGTTGCCGAGATTAGCCAGCGCGTCGGCAACCTGGGGATGACGTTCGCCCAGAATCTTCTCAAAGAGCGGCAGTACTTCGCGGTAGGCGTCCGCGGCTTCGGCATAGCGGCCGGCATCGTAGAAGCACCCCGCCAGGTTGAACACCGCATCCGCGTAGGCCGGATGCTGTTTGCCGAACGTCTTTTCGACGCTCGCCAGGTTCTTTTTGAGAATGACCTCGGCGGATTTGCGATCGCCGCTCTTGCCGAGGGCGATCGCCAGCGAATTGGCCGCCTGCGCGACCGCCGGATGCTCGGGGCCAAATACCTCTTCGCGAATCTGGAACGCCCGTTCGAGCAGCGGGCGCGCATCCGCGGGCCGGCCGGCATCGACCTCCAGATTGGCAAGGAAATCGAGACTGTCGGCGACCAGTTCGTGTTTCGGGCCCAAGGCGGTCTCGCGAATCTTGAGCGCGCGACGGAATAGCGTCTCGGCCTCGGGGTACTTCGCTTGTTCGGCGAGCAGAGCAGCCAGGCTGTTCAACTTGCCAACGATGGCTTCGTGATTCGGGCCATAAACCTTTTCGACGATCGCCAGCGCCTGGCGATCGTCTCGCTCGGCATCAGCATAGCGCCCGCGATTTCGTTCCAATTGGCTGAGGTTGCTCAGTGCGTCGGCAACCGCGGGATGATTGGTTCCGTAGGCCTTCACGTAAATGACCAGCACTCGGCGGAAAAGGCCGGAGGCCTCGACATACCGCCCCTGATCCATGCACAAAATCGCCAGGTTATTCACGCTCGACGCGGTTTTGACGTGGTCCATGCCGAGTGTCGTCTCGCGAATCTTGAGCGCCCGGCGATGCAGATCTTCGGCTTCCGGATATCGGCCGAGATCGCGAAGCAAGATGGCCAGATTGTTCAGGCTTTCCGCGGCGATTGGATCGTCTGGGCCTTTCGCCTTCTCGCGGATGGCCAGCGCCCGACGGTGGGCGTCTTCGGCGTCTTTGTACTGTTCGAGATCGTGGAGCGCGAGGCCGAGATTGCTCAAGCTCTGGGCGACGACAAGGCTGTTCGGCCCGTCGATCTTTTCACGGATGATCAGGCTGCGACGGTAGAGCTTTTCTGCTTCGCCCGGCTTTCCGGACCGGCTGGCCAGGATGGCCATGTCGTTGAGCGTGTCCGCCACTTCGGTGCTGTCCTCGCCGTTGCGCTTTTCGCGAATGGCGAGCGCTCGTGCGAGCATCTTCGCGGCCTCGGCCGGTTTCTTGAGTTCGAATGTCACGGAGGCGAGCGCCGACAATTCGGTCGCGACGTCCACCGTATCCGGGCCATTGACCTTCTCTCGGATCTTGAGACTGCGGCCATACTGCTTGGCCGAATCATCGAATTTGCCTTGCTTCTCGTAGAGATCGCCCATGGCGTGCAGGAGGAGGGCCGTATTCTTGTGGCTCTCGCCATAGACCCGCAACGCGAAGTCGAGGCCGCGCTTGTACTCCTGGTCGGCCTCGGCATAGCGAAAGGCCGCCTTGAACTGGTTGCCGCGGTTGTACGCGTTGATCACATCCGCTTCGGACTGAGCGAGTGCGGGAACAGCGAAGAGGAAGATAACGAGAACGGCGCGAAGCATGCGACTCATCCGTGAGTTCAATCGGCGAGAGTCGAGGCATCCGCCTGACGTGACACTTAACGTCGGGTGACGCCTCGACGCTCGCCGGGATTCCGGGCAAGGATTATGCGCAAAATCGGTTTGGGAAGATAGGCCAACTGGGAAGCCGCAAGCCATCCCGAGAACTGCGGGCCACGAGGATCTATAGGCCACCGGCGGATGAAAGCTTTTCTGCCGGTCGTCTTAAAACGACCACGGTCCAATAGTTGAACGACGCGACATGCGAATGGACCCGTTGTCTCGTTATCGCTTTCCCTGCCCGCCCCACAACTGCAGTAGGCGTTGGCTGGTCAGAAGTTGCGCTTTGTCGAGCGGCACGGGTGTGCCGTACGGCAATTCTTGGGACATCCGCGCGCCGACGCTCCCTCGTCGGGCGCGCTGCCGATGCCCGCGCCCCCGGGCGGAGGAGCGCCTGTAGCCGCGCCGCCGAACCCTGAGCCACCGCTCGGCGGCTTGATTGGCACCATTGCGGCTTCGACTTCGCCGCGCGTCATGGCCTCGGCGAACTCTCGAACAAACGCTCGCCAGCGCGGGCTGAATTCCATTCGATCGCGTTCCAGCCGCTCGACAACATCGGTGCGGCCAGAATTGACGAGAACGGGCACTCCGATTTTGACCTGGGGACGCTTCTTCGTTACCCCGACCGGACCGAATACTACGACGTTAACCAGTCTCGGTTCTGCGCCGCCTATCATCCCTCTACCGTCGATTCTTCCGGCGGGAAGACCCTGCGGCCCGTCAGCGAATGGGGAAGCCTGGGCACCCGCGAATTCGGACACCTCGATTGCCCAGCAGCCCCCGTCGCGGAAGAAGGCGACGCTGTCCTTTGCCAGGCGATCGGCTTCTTCACGCTCACGAGCCGCCGTGGCCTCCTGTTCGCGGAAGCTTCGCTCCAACCGAACGCGATCTTTCTCGCGACTGGTTGCGATTCGCTCTCGCTGTTCGGCTTGAGCCATCGATGAACCGAAGCCAACGACGACGCCGAACAAAATCATTGCCGCGGCGAATGCGCCCACAAAGGCCCATGCGGGAACGATTTTCCGAGGTGGCGCCGGCTCGATCGGTTCGACACCCGGCATCGGTTCCGAGCCGGCGACCATGAGATAGCCGGCATTGAGCATGAGGACGGCGCGTGGTAGCGCGAAGAGCGCCCCGATCCCGAGTGTGATCAGGCTGGCGAGTTCGACACAAAGGAGCACAAAGAGCATCGTCCCAATCAGGCCCCAGAAATGGCCGCGACTGAGAATCCAACTTCCTTTGAGCGCCTCGATTGCGCCGCACTGGCGATCGATGATGAGCCAGTGCGAAAAGAATGTCAGCCGCACACCGACGTAAATCATTCCGCAGGCACTGGCAAACATGACCGCCGCCACGATTCCCACGACAAGGGGCGGCTGCTCGGCTCCGGGAAATGCCGCGCTCATGATGATCGACATTACGAGAACCGGCAGTGCGAACACGACCGGAACCAACAACAACAAGAGACCCCGAGCTGCCAACGGCCAAACGAAGCGAAACCCAGAAAAGAACGTGCCGAACGTCCAGGGCTTTCCCTTGAGCTGCCGTTGACAGACGATGTGCATTCCGATCGCCAACGCCGGAATGAGGAACGGGTCGAGCAGAAAGCCGATGATGATGAAATGCAACAGAACCACGACGATGTAAATCACGACGAATAGCAGGAAGTAGCCAATCGACGGGCCGACGACCTTGCCGAAATGCGGCTGCGAAGCCGCGAACCACCGGCCAAGCTGGATCCGGTAGTCCGGCGACAATCCCTCAAGGCCACGTCGACGCCTTGGCTTGGCATCGGGCAGCCGTTCCGGCAAATCTTCCGCGCGCGCCGACGAAATCGGTGGAACGGGCGGTTGGGCCGCAGCCATGACCAGCTCAGGCACCACTACCGCGGCGCCACAGCCGGGGCATTTGAGCCGCTTGCCGGCCAATTCGTCGCGGGCCTTGAGCGTCTTGTCGCAACCGGGACATTGAATGCGAATCGCCATGCTACCGTCTCCCAATTGTTCTGCGCGGAATTGATCGCGGACTGCGAGTCTCGCGACGATTATTTCTTGGGCTTCCCCTCGATGATTCGCTCGAAGGCAACATTAACGAGTCCGTCGCCCGGCGCGTTGACGCGCAGCTTGCCATCGGCCATACGCTCCGCGGTTCCGATGTGCGCTTTACCCTGGTCCATTTTCACTTTGTTGGTCTTGGCATCGATGACGTATTCGAAAGCGACATTCGTTTGGCTGAACATGCCGGCGACGAACGCGACGACGGAGAGAGTGCCGCCGCCCTCCTTCCGAAACGTGAGCGTGATCGTCTTGTTTTTCGGGTTCTGCCAGGTTCCGAGCAGCCATTCCTTGGTGATTGGCGGGGACTTCTCGGTTTCGTGCTTGGATTCATCCGCGCGGAGCACGGCGGCCGGGAGCAACAACGAACACAAAACAGCGGCGACGATGTGCCGGAGCATGTGAGTTTCTCCACGATGGGATGGGTTCGACGAGTCTAATCAGACAGACACGCGATCCAATCAAAAGCGGGAAAGAAAACCGAAAAGTGGCTGAAAATGGATCGAGCGATCGATTCACCGCTGTGCTGTCATTAAACCATTTGCGGAGAAAGGCTCTCCTGCGCTGTTGTGGATTACGGGACGGCTCGGGAGAGCCATCGGCAACGGGGATTTCTCAGTTACCGATCGAGCGAGCGCTCGAACGCTTCCACTTCGCGCTCTAAAAGCGGTAGGTCCGTGATGGTGAAGGCGCCGTTCTGACTGATCCAGGCGAGGTACCGGCCATCCGGGCTGAAGACCCCGGGCCCGGTGCCCACAAGGTCGCTGCAACTGAGTTGCAGCCACGGCTCCGGATCGGACGAGCGTTTCAACAGAATTGACGGCAATCGTTCCTGGAAGCCATCAGTGCCTTTGACGATTGCCTGCCAGTGCCGATCGCGCGAGAAATTGAGAAGCGCCTCGCCCCGCGTGGGCGGTCCGTCGGTAGTCAAGTCATACATCATTCCGCTTCCCAAAGGCTCGTCGCGGATCCAGAGAAAGCGCCCATCGCCGCTGATTCCGCCGCCCCAGCTCTGTACCTCTTTTAATTGGGGACAGGGGAACGTCCTCGCGAGCGTTCCCGTGGCGACATCGTAGAGTTCCAAGCGCATATGCGACGCCGGTTTTCGTGGGCCGATCCAGCAGTAATATCGGCCATCGTCGGTCAGATTCGATGCGTGAAACCCGCTTTCCCCGGACTGCGGAGGCCGTAGAAGGCGGGGCTGGCCGAGAACCAGATTTCGGTCGAATTCATAGACGACGGACTGCCAACCGGATTGCGAACGTTCCTCGCGCACCAGGACGAACCGCTCGCCGCCGGCGCAGGCGAGCCGATCGACACCCGTCGGTAATCGTCGAGCCGGCGAAAGGAGTTGGCCGGTGTTGGCGTCGTGCAACTCCAGCTTGCTCCATTCTCCGCCATTGCAAAAAGCCACCGTTGATCCGGAATCGCTCAAAGCGATCCCCGAATTCGCGGACGAGTAGCTGCCGCGCGGCAGCGGCGCCCGACAAACCGGGCGACCGGTTTCGACATCCCAGACGCGCAGCTCGAAGGAATGGTCCAGAGTTGCCAGCCGCCGGCAGTCGCGGCTCCAGACGATCCGATCAATCGTGGTGCGATGGCCTGTAAACTCGCGGACCGACTTGGGCAGTATCAAATCGCAAAAGGCGACACGTCGATTGCTGCTGCCGGCGAATCTCTGGCCCGACCTGGAAAATGAACTGGGGATGTACGGCGCCGAAATGATGGGGCGACCAGTCTCGATCTCCCACGCGGTCATTTCGCCTTCGCGTCCTCCCCCCATCAACCAGCGGCCGTCCATCGCGAATTCAAGTTTGCCGACGCTCGGCCATGGAGTTGCTAATTGCAGTGATCGCGTACCATCCAGGGCGTTCCAAACTTGCACGGCCCCGTCTTCAATACCGGCCGCGACAAGGCGGCTGTCCGCTGACCACGCCAATGCGGTGACGGCGAACCGGCCCGCCTGGAATTCCCGATGCCGCTTCCGCTCCGCAATGGACCATAACGTCACTCGGCCATCATTCGAGCCGGCAGCAATCGCCTTGCCATCGGCGCTGAAGCGAGCCGCCGCGAGCGATTCCGTTTCCAGTCGCCACTCGGATATGGGATTCAAGCCCGGCACGGATACGGTCCGCGTCATTCCATCCTCATGGCAGATGCGAAGCGCACCGTCGGCAAAGGCGATATCGAGTATCGCCCCGTTCTCCGTCGCCGAATAAGTCGCAATGCGGCGGCTGGCGCGATCGTCCCAGAGCGTTAAGCCGCCGTCGTGTTGATAAATCGCCAAGTACTTTCCATCAGGGCTAAAGACGGGTTGCGGTCGGGGCTTGATCGCATCCAGACCGGCCGGCAGCTTGACCGCCTGGCCGCGCTGCCAACGGATCGGCCCGAGATGAGTGCCGATGACAATTTCTTCGCGATTGGGGTGCAACGCCGCCTGCCATGCCTGGTAATAGACCACCGGCAACTCAACCGGAATGGGATCGATCCGCACATCCACGTCGCGCATGGACGCCGCGAAAATCGAGCGGATCTCGAGCCCGAGGTGATCGCGAGCGTCGCTTGCCGCCAGGGAGTTCTTGATCGCCGCGGCCTGCGCCAGCATTTCGTGCGTTTCGGAGCGGCGGCCAAAAGTGGGAATCCGGAGGCGAACGCGAGCCCGGCGAAGTAATGCCCAGGCTTCCAGTTCCGCTCGCTTGTCCGCTTCGACTTCGCGGAGTTGTCGGGCCGACTCGGCTTTCTGCTGCTCGTCGAGGCTCTTCAGCTCCGCTTGGTAGCGTTGCTCACGCTGGTCCCAAATCACCCAGCCGAGGCCCGCACAAACGACGACAAGCAACATGCCCGCAACCATCAGCATTCGCGTCAGGGCCCGATGGCGACGGGCCCAACGTCGCACTTTGTCGAAGGGGGACAGCGGACGGATCGTTAGCGGCTCATCGCTGAGCCAACGCCACAATTCGTCGGCGAAAGCTCGAGCGGTGGCGAACCGGTCGCCGGGCGCTTTCGCCATCGCCTTGAGGCAAATCGTCTCGAGATCGTGCGGAATTGCCGGATTGACGGTTCGCGGCCTGGGCGGTTCCTCATTGCTGATTTTGGCCAGAAGTTGAATGAGTGAGTCATTCGGTGCAAACGGCAGCTTGCCCGCGAGAAGCCGGTAAAGAACGACCCCCAAACTATAAGTGTCGGTACGATGGTCGGCGGAATTCCCATGTCCCTCGGCCTGCTCGGGTGACATGTACGCCGGCGTGCCAATAATCTGGCCGAGCGCTGTCAGCGATTCATCGTCGGTTCCGGATCGAGCGAGCCCGAAGTCGGTCAATTGGGGTTCGCCGCGCTCGTCGATGAGAATGTTGGATGGCTTGATGTCGCGGTGAATGATGCCGGCGTCATGAGCGTATTGCAGGGCTGACGCCAATTTGAGAATCAGTTCGGTCGACGTGCGAAATGGCATCGGGCGGTCGTCGCTTCGCTGCAATTGCTCCTGGAGCGTTTCGCCGCGAATCAATTCCATATCGATGTAGCGAACGCCTTCGAGTTCGCCGGCATCGTGGACGGGCACGATGTTCGGGTGCCGCAGCCGAGCGGCGATTCGTGCATCGCGCCAAAAGCGGCTGACGAGATTCGACTCGCCCGCTCCGCACCAGCGCATGACCTTGAGCGCCACGGCGCTGAAATTTCGGATCGAAGGCGCGATAAACGACCGCCGACGCGCCACTGCCGAGGATTCCATCGATCCGATATCGTCCCAATTCCGTTCGCAGGGGCGCGACCTCAGTCGCATCGCCGGTTTTCCGTGGCCTGGCCCGCTCGAGAAGTTCGATGACTTGCAAATTCCGTTCGAGTTTGTCGGCAATCGAAGGGTGGGCGAGCACGTATTCCGTCGAGTCGGGATCTTCGCCGGCTTCCAGACGGGTCAGGAAATCCTCGGTGAGACGCTGCAGGACCGGGTCCGATGGGTCGTGTGATAGGAGAGTAGGCTCGTGGTCAGTACCGCCGTCGGGTTCGGAGCGCTCCGTCATTGCCAGTCTCGCAATTGCTCGCCGAGCCCATCAAGGGCCCGTTGCAGTCGATAACGCACCGTGCTCTCGTCGCGGCCCAGCCGCTGACCGATCTCGGCCAGCGACATACCATCGAAAAACCGCCAACGAACGATGTCCGCGTCCGCCGCGTCGTCGAGCGCGAGCAGAGCCTGCTCGATCCGCTCGCGCTGTTCGACTTGGCGCATGTCCGTACTTGGCGTCGCCTCGCGACCAGGCGGCTCGGGCGCGTGATAGGCCGAATCGTCGCCGCCCGGCGTGCCGATTCGGACGACGTCCATCGGCGAGTTGCGGCACAGGGCATTGTGGAACCGAACGTCGTTATGCTGGACGTTTTTCATCGTCCGTGCGAGCCAGGCGCGAAGGATCGCACCCGTGTTCGCATCGTTGTCTGCCCCCTGAAGGCTCTGAATCCCTTGCCAGGGCGCAGCCACGATTGCTGAATCAAATCCGAAACGCTCTTGTCCGGCCAGCCGGGCCCCATCAGCTTCTGCGCCAACCGACAGAGGTAGGGCAGGGTCAAACGGTAAAGCGCATCGACGGCCTCGCGCTCGCCACTTTTCGCTCGTTGCACCAGGGCATGGACACCGTCCCACAACATGCCCGGTAGTATAACAGACACCTTCGCGGGCATGTACCGGGAAAGCAGGAGGCCGAAAACCGCAGTGCCCATTTCAGGTCCCTTGGGCGGCTACCGGCTTCAACCCTACGATGCCCCTCATGAGCGTCGTTCTTGCGATCGCGGGCGCACTGGTAATCCTGATCGTGCTGGTCGAGGCTTTCGAAGGACTCGTGCTGCCCCGCCATGTCACGCGGCGACTTCGGCTGACGCGTCTCTATTACCGTTCGGCCTGGCATGCGTGGACTGCGGTCGCCGATCTATTGTCGCCGGGACGTCGCAAGGAAACCTTGCTAAGCGTCTTTGGTCCGCTGTCGCTGTTGGTGCTGTTTGCGATTTGGGGCGCCGGCCTGATCCTCGGATTCGGCCTGCTGCACGACTCGGTTTCACCACGGGACGGGGGGTTCGCGCAGTCGATCTATTTCAGCGGGGTGACGTTCACCACGCTTGGATACGGCGATGTCATTCCGATCGGGAATTTATCGCGTGCGCTCGCCGTCATCGAGTCGGCCACGGGCTTAGGTTACTTCGCCGTCGTCATCAGCTATATGCCGGTTCTCTATCAGGCGTTTGGCCGGCGTGAATCGTTGATCGCGATTCTGGATGCGCGTGCCAGTTCGCCACCGTCGGCGGCGCAAATGCTGCTGCGCTTTCCACCAGGCCCAGCCGATGGCTCGATCGTGAATCGGCTCTTGGATGATGCCGAAAAATGGGTGGCGGAAGTTTTGGAGGCCCAGCTTTCGTATCCCGTTCTGGGGTATTATCGCTCGCAGCACGACAATCAAAATTGGCTCGCCGCCATGACGTCCATTCTCGATGTGACGGCCCTGGGATTATCGGTCATCGACGGAATTGAACGTCATCAGGCGCGCCTGACGTTCGCGATGGCTCGGCATGCATTGGTCGACTTGTCACTCGTGATGCGACGGCCGCCGGGCGCGATGACGTGCAACCGCCTGCCGGACGAGCGGCTCAAAGAGCTGTTGGCAGCACTCCAATCGCGCGGCGTGACGATCCACGATGATTCAGCTGCCCGTGCGGAATTGACGGAACTGCGCCAGCTCTATGAGCCATTCGCTTCCGCGCTCGCGGGCTATTTTCGGTTGACATTGCCGGACATTTGGCCGACTGACGCCAGGCCGGACAACTGGCAAACCAGCGCCTGGATGCGCAGAGCCAGCCCGCTGACATCACTCGGCGCCGAGCGCGGGGACGATCATTTCGTTTAACCACATCGTTGAGGATGCAATTCCATGAAGCATTTCATTCGATCGAATTGCATCCTCTGAATGTTCCCGTTATCGCTTGCGGTCGTGTTCTTGGACGTCTTTGCGCAGCTTTTGAAGCTCATCGATGATGCGGTCGAGACGGCGTTCGAAATCTTTGCCATCGGCGACGGCTGGCTTGGCACTCTTGGCGTGATCGGCCGGCCGACTCTCGGCGTCCCCGGTCGCGGGTCCGCCGGGCCCAAATCCGAATGGTCCACGCGGACCGAAGCCGCCCGGACCACGCCGACTGAAGCCCATTCCTCCGCGTGGGCCAAATCCGCCGGGTCCGGGCGGTCCAAACCCTCGTCCGCCCATTGACATCGGCCCTTTGCCTTGATCGGGCTTCGGGCTGGACTGCATTCGCGCGATTTTTTCCTCAAGCTCCTTCAGCTTTGTTTCCATTCGATCGAGCTGTGCTTCGAGCTTCTGCATATTCGGTCCAGTGCGGCCGGCACCGGGCCGTGGTTGCGCCGACGCGACGCCGGCCAGGCACAGCCCGACGCCGAGCGCCGTCAAAAACAGTGGTCGTCTCATGGTGATTTCCTCAAGCAGTTTCGGTGTGGATTGATTCCGATTCCGTGACGATACACGTGAACAGGTGAAAGGGCCGTGAGACTGCGTCGACCGATCCGGGCAATTCATGACGTCGGCCGGTTCGGCTCTTGATAAAGGCCGATCACATTTCCGCCGGGGTCGCGAAAGCGAGCGGTGATCTCCGGTGCGTCGGCGCCGATAGGTTGCACGAGTTCGCCGCCATGAGCCACGACTCCTTCAATCGTCGCGGCGACGCTATCCACCATGATGTAAATCAACAAGCCCGGCGATGTCGCCGGCGGACGGCCCAGGACCCATGTGCCGCTGACTTCGCCCGCGCCATCGTCGAACGCCACGGCGCCGTCGCCCCGCGTCCGCGTCCGCCAGCCGAAGACCTTTTCGTAGAATCTCGCCGAGCGCTCAATATCGGCGGCTGGGATTTCGATGTAGCAGATCTTGCCATTGGCCAATGTCGGAGGCATGGAAGAGCACCTCGATGTTGCCGCGGTTGGCGAAACGAGGATCGTAGCGGAAAATCTCACAGCCACGACCATAAGATTCGTTTTCCGAAGACATTTGCCAGAAAATTTTCTGGTGACTTGGATGTAGTCCCTTGCACAGAGCCGCCCGCGGGGCCATACTATTTAACATCGCGGGAGAATACTCTCATGTCAAACGACCCGCCCTTTGACTCTGCGGAAGTGCTACGGCAGATTCGCTCATTGGCCGAGCGACTCGACCAGGCACGCCGCGAGTTCGAACAAATCCGAATTGACCTGGACGAGGTCATCGAAGAAGTCACCAGTATCCAAGAGCATCTGAAAGAAGCACGCGCGTCTAAAGTCTGAGCACCAGCCCACTTCGCGCATCGTTGGATGCAACTCCATCCGAGTTTTAGTCCGATGCGCGGCGTTTGCAGCAGAGCGAAGTCGGCCCGGGGTTCCTCGGCCCCTTAATCGTCGTCCGATTCTTCTGCTGGATCTTCCACACGTCGGTTAAGCGGCGCCGGCCTGGCCAATTGCATGGCCGAATACCCTGCCACAACCGCGCCGGCTCCCGCCAGCCAGAGAACCCTGAATGGTCGGTCAGTTCCATCAAGGGTCACCATTGCAAAGATGGATCCCACAACACACGTCAAGCCAATCAACAGGATCGCCAAATAGACCACATACATTCCGGGCGAGCGCAACTTGCTTCCGCAGTCGTTGCAACGATATCCTGGCTTGGGGCTAATCTGGCTGGGCGGCAATCGCTCCACCTGCGACGAACCACATTTCGGACATTCCACCTCATTCCTCCTGCGTCCAACGCAAATGACTTCGCTTGCATGCGGACTTGACCAATAACATATGCGCCGCAACCGGCGCACTTTCCCTGGGCGAGTGACTCAATCCATGAGGAATGCCCACAGCCCGAACAACGCCCCCTGCATTTTCCCCTCTCGCCGGGCCTTCTCGATCACTTGCCAGCGGACGGCGGGCGGGACCGCCTTCATCGCTGTCACGATCATCTCAAGCTCACCGTGGTCCAGCCAGACCCCATGGTCCGGGCACACGTCGACCGCCACTCCGAACTGGCTCTCGGTCCGCATCGGGACCTTGCAAATAGGGCAGGGGCGTTGGCCTGGCGGGGACCAGTGAGTCGTTGTCGTGCGGAGCTGCCTGCACGTTTAGCGCCGCGAAGTATTCTTCGGGTGTGCGGTACACTTTGTCCATCTGCCCCTCCCTCGCTGAACGCCAATTTGAGCGGCCTCACCTGCGAGGACTTCGACCAATGGTCATCGGCTTCGAGGCGGGGGTCAGCTCCAACTACTCGTTTGGCGATCCTTGAGTAACATTTTGATCTGCGCTTTGTGGATCGGCTAATTCCGCCGACAAGCGCAAAAGCAACCGCGTGATTCGCACAGCGCCGAATGCCGTCGCCACCCCTCCCAAGAGCGGCAAGCCGTAAACCCAGGCCTCCTGAGTAAGCGTAATTGCGCCCGGTTCTGAGACGGGTCCGTCCTCGGGACTCGCCACAATCCCCGTCTCGTCGCTCACACGAATTCCCAAGACAAAAACCTCCACGCGCATCAGAGTGCCCCGGCTCGGTGGTTCGAGGCGCGTGCATCGAGTGGATATGCATGCGTCCCCAATCGCAAGCCCGGCAATCCCGCCAATGCCGGCTTGGATCAGCCACAGAAGCCGAATGAGTCGTCGCAGATACGGAATCATTCCAATACCGCTAAATGAGCGTCATCATCCGATTCTTTCACCTTAAATCATCGCCGAACCATTGTTTCGCATATCCAAACTCGATAGTACCGCGTTACGCTCATGACCGCAATTGTTGGTTCCATCTTTCGTGAAATGGTCGGCCACACAATGGTCCTCTCAGTGCTGTCGAGCCCAAACCTTGCTGGATAATTCCAGTTCCCTCCCCTACTCCCGATACTCCACCGCCACCACTTCGTAGAATTTGAGGTTGTCGTAAAGGCTCCAGACCGTTTCCAGTTGCCCCTGCGTCATTGTTGGCGCGTATTCGTCCCACCAGCGGCACCACATCGCATCCGATGCCTTGTAGTCTTCCCACAAGCTCGTGAAGTCGATCGGGGCTATTTCCGAAAGCATGCCGTAAATGGCCGTCGGATGCACCGTGCTCCATTCGTGCGGCGGGCCGAAGCGGAAGAGGGCCGGCGTGCGCCGTGCTTCGGTCTCCAGCTTGGTTCGGCATTCGTCGGCCGCGGCGAGTGTGGCGAAGGCCGCGATCGGCCGGCCGCACGATTTCGCATGCGTCAGCGACCAGCGCCAGAAGCCGGGGTCATAAAGTTCCAGCCGCCAATGCCGGCGGAGGAAGACGAATACTTCCTGGCCAGGGTAGATTGCTTGCCCGCCGAACAGTTCCAGTCCGCGTCTTTCAACATCAAATTCTAATTCGTAATGCCACCACCCCCGATTCGCTTCTTCTTCATCGTCCGCAAAGGGGTCGGCATCTTGGCGTTCCCATGAGGTCGGCGTCGATACTTCATTCATGTAGGTCCCTTGTCTTGCCAAGTGGTCGACGAAGAGTTGGTGACACAGGTCATCGGCCGTCTCGGAGCGACGAGCCAGCATATAGGGAGTGCAGCCAACGTAGCGGTAATATCCATAATGGCCGACTCCCCTGGGATCCTCTTCCAGGTGCTGCGTCGCGACCAGTTGGCAAGTCGCGCTCGCATCGCTTTCCGTCACTCGATAGAAGCGGACGTGATCGAGCGCTTCCCACACGGTGGCGCGCTGAGCGTCGGTGATGTGGTCGCGATGCGTCGACCACCAGTCGGCCCAGATACGGCTGTCGCTGGTCACTCCCGGCGGTTCGAGGCCGGCGTCGAGGCACCAGTCGAAAAGACGAGCGGCATCGAAACCGGTCTGGTAGTGCAGGAACGGGCCGCCGCAAGTGAACGGGTTGATCTTCCGCCGCAGTTCCCATTCCAGCTCGCGACAACGAGCATCGGCTTCGGCGCGATCGATGAATCGAGCGCAACCGATCAGTGCCGGGCAAGCAAAGCCAGCCGCCGCGGTTGCGCCGCCAGTTGAGGCGTTCGAGGATGGAGTGCATTTCGGACATGATTCAGAACGGGCAGGCTGGAAGCCCACCCTACGGCCGGCGTCCGTAGGGAAGGCTTATAGACCGCCTAACTGTCGCCCCCCTGGTCGCTTATGTCAATTACTGGAATTTTGTACATTTTCATTTGACAGGCCCGCTTTTGACCATAGGGTTCGATAGGCCGATTGGCCTCATGTCTTTCGCCCGTTCCAACCAAGACACTGTCATGTCCATGCCACCTGCCAATCTGGTGTATCTTGTCGAGCGCGCCGCCGAACTCAAGGCGCAAGGGCATTCGTGGGAACAAGTCGCCGAGAAGCTCGGTCATCCCAAGAAGACGATTGAGAAATGGAAAGCTCGCTATCGCGCATTTTGGGACCAGGCGATCGCGATCGCCCGGCGGGACGTTGCCGCTGACGCGGGCGATGAGGGGCTGGCGATCCTCCGCGGCCTGGCGCACTCCGCGAACGAAAAGATCCGTTGCGATGCAACCACTCGCCTGGTCGCCCTTCGCTCTGATGACGACGCCAGTCCGCCAGCCGTCGGAGACCTGATTCGTTTCGTCGAGTTCCTGGAGAGTCTGTCCGATGATCAGCTCAATTCCCTCCTGGGTCCCGATATTCGCCACGACGACCTCCGGCCGGAAAGCAGTCCGATTGACGGAGCTCCTCCGGCAATGTCGGCGTGATCCGGACCGGTTTGTTGAATTCTGCTTTACCGACCCGGCCGGCAAGGCGATTCGTCAAGCGAGCATTCATCAAAAGCTGCAAGCCTTTCTGACGGCGAATCGCAAGGCCCTGATTGAGCTGCCACGCGACCACGGCAAGAGCACGCAAGTGTGCGCTCGAGTGGCCTGGGAGTTGGGCCGCGACCCGAGCTTGCGCATCAAGATCGTCTGCGCCAGCGAAGCCCTGGCCGCCGAGCGCGGCCGTTTCATCCGCGAGGCGATCGTGAACAACCGCCAATTGCGGCTCGTCTTTCCGCGATTATGGCGGGCGCATCCGTGGTCGGACACGCGGCTAACCGTGGAGCGGCCCGCGAATGTGATTGGCCCGAGTTTGACGGCCATCGGTGTCGGCGCAGCGTCGACGGGATCGCGCCGACTTGTTGATCTGCGACGACATCGTCGACGTCAAGGCGCTTGCCAGCCATGCCGAGCGCGAACGCGTCAAAAACCACTTTCGGGAGAACCTCATGAACCTGCTCGAACCGGACGGCCGCTTTTGGGGCCTGTGCACACCGTGGCATCGCGATGACTTTAACGCGGAATTGAAACGCAACGAGTCGTTTCCCCTATTCCGCCTGGCCATCGGCGATGATCTGGAACCGATCTGGCCGGAGCGCTGGCCGCGGGAAGCACTTATCCGACGGCGCATGGAAATTGGCGTCGCATCGTTTGCCCGCGGCTATCGACTGGTGCCGCTTGCCGACGAGAACACAATGATCCGCCGCGAAGCGGTGCGGTTTTGGCAGGAAGAGGCTAACGCGAATCGCGTGATCCTGGCAATCGATCCGGCGGTGTCCCGGCACAGGCGGGCCGATCGCTCCGCACTCGTGGTGCTGAATCGATGCGCAAACGAGATTCGCTGCATCTATGCGAAGGCACAACGACTGGTTGCTTCGGACCTGATCAAGTGGATCGGAGCCATCGACAACGCATTTCGGCCGGAGACGATTCTCTTCGAGAGCAATGCGGCCTTCCGCGGCATCGCCGACTTGATGACGCGCAACGAATCGTTCGGCCCAAAGGTGAAATCGGTCCAGCACTCAAACGATAAGGGCGCCCGGATCGCGGCGTTTAGTGTGTCGGTGGAGAATGGCAGTTTCCGGCTCATGGGGTCGGGCAACGACGTCGATCCGTCGCAGCAGGAACTGATGGACGAGATCGTCACCTTCCCGCAAGGCGAACATGATGACCTCATCGACGCGGCGGCGATGGGGACGGCGTTTTTGCTGGGCACAATTGAGCCGCGGATCATGGGTTGATGACACACAGCTCACATCCCGCCGTCGATCGGCTCAAATCGCACGACATGGAGAAGCGAAATGGTTACGTCCCGTTCGTTGATTGCCTGGGCCGATACGCGGCGGCCAATCACGGCAGTGCCTCGGAACGGAATGACCTGGTCGGGATGAAAGACATCCAGGGCCTGGCCGTCAGTCATCACGATGCGGAATGGTTCGAAAGGCCTGGCGCAGCCAGAGAAACAGTTGGGCGGAATTCACGCGGCGGTACCCTCCGGTACAAGGCGATCGACACTGGCAATCACCGACCAGCCCAGGTAAACCGCATCAGCCGCCAGTTGTCCGTCCGAGCCTGGATCAGGGAAACCGATAACCAATCGTTTGCGAGTGACCATGCTCAAATTGGGGTGCGTGATGACGTAAGGCAGCGGCGTGGAAATGATCTACCATCATTCCGCCCAATCGTGTATGAGTAGGCCTGTCTCAAGGAGGAGACGGCCATGTCACCGCTCACGGAAGATGTCATTCAGACCATCCAGTCAGCCACTAAGCTTCTTACCGGCTATCGGCGCCGACAGTTCCAAGCCGAGACCGCCATCAAATACTGCAACGGTTCCGCCCGTGAGGCGGAGACGACCTTCGGTTGGGGACGTGCAGCGGTGATCACGGGGCTTGGCGAACTCCGTACCGGCATCCGTTGCCTGGACGCCTGTCACCTCCGCGGACGCAAAAAGACCGAAGAACTCTGCCCGAAACTCGAGGAGCATGTCCATCGTTTGGTCGACCCCCATGCGCAGGCCGACCCCAAGTTTCAGACCACCCTGGCGTTCACCCGGATCACCGCCAAGGCTGTTCGCGAGGCCCTGAAAGCCGAGCCCGAGTTGAAGGGCTTCGTACCCTGCCGGCAGACGGTGGGCTGTCTGCTCAACCGCCTGGGCTACCGGCTCCGCCGGGTCCTCAAAGCCCGTCCCGAAAAAAAATTCCCGAAACCGACGCGATCTTCGCGAACGTCCAAGCCGCCCGCATTCGGACGGCGAGCGAAGCGGACACGCTGAGAATCTCCCTCGACACCAAAGCGAAAGTCAAGATCGGCGAATTCTCCCGCGGCGGTCAGGCACGCGGCATCGAACCCGTCAGGGCCGTCGATCACGACATGTCTCCCGACGCCGTGCTGGTCCCGTTCGGCGTGCTGGAGTTGAATCGCGGCAACGTGACGATCCAGCAACCGTGGTTCCTGTTCGGCCATTCGAAAGAAACCAGCGACTTCATCGCCGATGGTCTCGATCAATGGTGGAACGAGCGGAAGACGGTTCATCTGGGCGTCCAGCGACTGCACATCGAACTCGATAATGGTCCCGAGATTGCCAGTTGCCGCACGCAGTTCATGAAACGCCTCGTGGAGTTCGTCGATCGCCACCGGATCGAAGTCGAACTGGTGTACCTGCCGCCGTACCACAGCAAGTACAATCCCATCGAGCGTTGCTGGGGCATCTTGGAGCAGCACTGGAACGGCACGCTCCTGCATTCGATCGAGCAAGCCTTGCGCTGGGCGGGCACGATGACATGGCGGACGATTCACCCGTTGATCCGCGCGGTCACCACGACTTACGAACGCGGTGTCCGGCTAACCCAAACCGCATTTGCCCCCATCGCGAGCCGCTTGATCCGTTCCCAGACCTTGCCCAAATGGAGCCTCATCATTGAGCCCCAGTGACCGGTAGATTTATTTCGCGCGGCTGCCTAAGTGGTTCCATCGTTTAAGCGAACACGTAACGGATGGAACGGCTCCGTTTTCAGCATCGCCTGAACTTCTTCCGGTCGCATAGGGAATCTCCTCTCGAATGCATTCTCGCCGAATTCCGTTTGCTCGTCAATTCACCTCGCGAGGTCCTCCTCATGCTTCCCATCACCATTCGCTATGCGTTTCGCCCGGTTCGCCGGAGTCTGGCCACTGGCTGGGTCGCCGACCTGTTCGGGCTGGCTGCCGCGGAGCCGGCGCATGTCGTCGCCGAAAATGTGGCGCTGGATATTCGCGCCGGCGATCTCGTGCTCTTCACCGGCCCGTCGGGCAGCGGCAAGTCGTCGCTATTGCGGGCGGCCGGCGAACAGCTCGACGCCGTCGATGCGATGGGGAGTGCGTTGCCGGAAGTGCCCTTGGTCGATTCGCTCCCGGGCAAGCTTGAAGAGCGCATGAATCTGTTGGCAGCCTGCGGATTATCGGAAGCGCGATTGTTGTTACGCACTCACGGCGAGTTGTCCGATGGGCAGCGATACAGGTTTCGCTTGGCGCATGCGCTGGCGGCCGTTGGCCGCCCGCTAAACGGGGATGCGCGATTCCTCATTGCGGATGAGTTTGCCGCGAATTTGGATCGCACGTTGGCCAAAGTGCTGGCGTTCAATTTGCGCAAACTGGTCACGCGGACTGGCATTGGCATGCTGCTGGCGACCACGCACGAGGATGTGCTCGCCGATTTGCGGCCAGACTTGCATATCCGGTGTCGCGGCGAAGGGGATGTTCGCCAATCGCGCGACGAATCGGCACGCGATGCCCGTCCGATCTCATTTGTCGATGAACTGTCGATGGAAGAGGGAACGCACAGACTGGCCGCGGTTCGCGAAGTGGCACTATCGCAGCCATCAACTGGCATTCGTACGGCGTGTTGTTTTGCTCAAGCACCGCGATGAACCGATTGGCATCTGCGTGTTCACGGCGCCCGCCGCGTCGCTGACCTTGCGGTCGCGCTACTTCGGTTTGAAAAATCCGCGCTCGCGGATCGCCCTGTCGGCGCTCAACGAACAAATGTGGCTGCTCGCGCGAGTCGTATTGCATCCTACTTATCGCGGGGCTGGCATCGCGGCGGGCTTTGTTCGCCGGGTGTGTGCAACCTGCCCTGTACCTTTTATCGAGACGCTTTCGGCGATGGGACACACGAATCCATTCTTCGAGCACGCCGGCTTTGTGCGCGTTGGCGTCATTGGCACGAAGAGTCGCCGAGCTTATGGCGGGCAATTCGCACGAGGGAGTTGCAGCCGAGAGACTGTCGAGAAGAGCCGGTTCAGCGAGCCGGTGTATTATGTGTTCGATAATCGTGGAACCTCACGCTCCGCCCGCGCGTAGAATCCCGTAATGCTTCCGCGTACTTCCGATCGTCCCCATCGTCGCCGGCCGCGTGGCTTTCGGCCGGATTACTTGTCATTTGCCGGCATCTATCAGTGCAAACCTGCTTGACCGCCGGTCAGGTCCCGAGCAACCATGCGGCCCACCCTCACCGGCGGTCCGTTTCGTTTCATTTCAAGATTCCGGGCTGGGGGGCTTTGCAATAGAACCCCGATTTTGGTAGGCATTTCATTGCATTGCAGGGGGTTTTATTTCAGGACGGATCGGGGATGAGGCTTCGCGTGCCATGATGGCTGAATAGAATTGAGCCGATGCGTGGTCAATTAAACGAAACCGAGATCGAATGCGTTCGGCGATTGGCCAAACTATTTGAAAGCGGCGAACCGCACTGGCAAGATGAAAACGACTGCGAGCAACTTGGCCTGACTTCTTCAACATACCCGCAAACCATCGCAACGATGGAACACATCGGAGTCATTGACAGCGTATCCAATTTGGGCGGTAAGCCATACACCCGATTTAGGGTCACACCTTTGGCCGTGCAAATGGTTCGGGAATGGGCGGCTGAAGAAGAACGGAAAAAGGAAGTAAAAGATATCGTGGAAATGGTAAAGCTCACCTTCAGGCGGCATCCGTTCACTGCATGGGCCTTTATCGTGTTCGTTGTGTTGGGCGCGCTTATCACTGCCGCAAATCAGCTATTGTCGCTGCTGAAGTCAATTGGCATTATTCATGTCGGTTAGCCGCGTCGAGTTGATTCAGGACGGATCTGGGAGGATGAATTCTGCCTCTACCTGCTTCTGCATGGATTGAATGGCGAGCAGGGATTTGGCAAGCGTCTGAAATGGGTCGAGGCCAGGCAGCGGCGGCGCAGGGCAAGAGAACGGGGTGCCGCACGCCACACAGCCTTTTGATCCGCCTAGCAACTTCTGAACGGTCATTTCATTGACGACGCCACAATCCGGCTTCTGACAGACGAGACGGATGACATGTAATTCTGTTACGGCAAACGCGAACAGCTTTCGGCTCATGGCATCGCTCGAAGACGTAATAATCCTGGATTCCATTATCGTACTCGTTAAGCCTGCCGAGTCATCGGGAGCACGTCGCGCGGTTCGCTACTCGATTCCGGCCAAAACGTCCCATCGATCCCGAGTTCGATAATCGCCTGATGTACCACGACGATGTTATGGCAGAGGAACTTCAGCAGCACTTCGTTTTTCATCGCCACGTCGCTCTTGCTGCGAACGTGGTCCCGGAACTTCGCTTTGACCATCGAAAAGGTCGATTCCACGTTCGACCGCTGGTGGTAGTGCCCCAAAAACTCCTGCCGACGGAACTGGAAGTAGCCGAACATTCGTTCCCACAGGCTACCGGGTTCACCGGGCAAGCTATTCACCTTGAACGGGATGAACGGTGTGCCTCCGTGCGTCTCGACGAGTTCCAGGTTCTCTTGACTCAGGTACGCCTTGTCGGCGCATACGTCTTTCGGATTGAATCCGTTCGCTACGGTCGTTTCAAGCATCGGCTTGAACTGCGGCGAGTCTCCGGCGGTCGGACCTTCAATCACGCAAGCGGTGATGACATTGGTTTTCGTCCCGACCATCGCGTGCGCCTTCACCCATTCCCGCCCGGAACGCTCGCGGCCGTATTTTTCATCGAACCACTTCACGAACCGGGACGTGCTGAATCCAGTCGAATCCGGCGCGAACGTCGTCTCGATAGTTCGGAGTGGCAACGCGGCACGTTCGACGAGCTTGAACAGATAGGGCGTCATCACGTCGCTTTCCATGTACGCCGTCACACTAACGCTATTCATCAACTTGGAAAGGTAGCCGTTGTCGTGAGCTTCCGCGAGGTCGCACGCGAAGCGGCGAGACGAGAACGTGGTGAATACCTTGAGGGGCTCGCGAAGATCATATTGCGCATGAGCGTCGGCTTGCGGCCAGTCTTGTTCGGTGGGCGCTCGGGCTCTTGAAGTCCCTGGAGAAGATCAGCCAGCAGTTCGTGGAATCGGTCCTTTTCCGTTTGCTGCGCGAAATTATACTTTGGCCAGTCCTGCTGATAAGTGGGCTTCTTCGGAACTGCATCGACATTGACTTCGGCATTCCCCTCGCCATCACGTTCGGCAACTAGTCGAGCAGCGATGACGTGTTTGCATGGGGCGGCGCGAAGTTGGAAGTCGTCGCACTGGCAGGCTGGCGGCTCAAGCGTCACGCGATAGATTGTCCCGCTCGACTGCGACGGAACAAGCCAAGCGCCAAGGTTGAACGCGATCTTGGAACGGGCGGCGAGTTCAAGCGCCTTGAGTTCGCGGAGGTCCACAGTAACACCAGTGGAAAACAGGTCGAGTGATTTCCACTTAATGTAATTACATATTCCTGATATTCCGATGTCAGTAGGTTGAGATTGACGGATCATTTTTTCGTAATTACAATGCTCGGCAATGGCAAAACGACGAATCGGCCGACCGCCGAAAAGGGCGGGGCTGGGCAAAACACTCTTGATGCAGATCCGGGTGTCGCCTTCTGAGAAGCAGGTCTTCACGGAGGCTGCCGACCTAGAGGGTCAGCAACTCAGTGTGTGGGTGCGCGATGTACTGCGGCGCACAGCGCACGAGCGCATTCAAGTGGCCGGACGGCCGGACCCATTCGCACAGTGAGTTCCGGCTTGCGATACCCGACGTGCTATGTTTGAATGCTGACACGGCGTCCGTGGCCTCCTTGCCACGGACGCTCTCTGCCGAATTAACGTCGGCAGGCGTGTCCGACACCTATCCATGTGGCGAGATTCCATTTGGATAGGCCGTGGAGGAATCCAGCTGGGCGCATGGACAACCCTCAACGAGTTGGTCCCGCTCTTGTAATCGCCGACCGTCAGTTATTCAGGCTGGGCGGTCGGAGACAAAGCCGGGGCGGGACAACCAGCAGTGTGTCAAAGCGCATCGCCCCCTCGCGGGGGTGATGTCGTTTATGTGGCAGTTAGTGCAGGCTCGGAAACAGCATCCATGCCATCGTTGGGCGTCGATGGGAAATCAGGCGGAGAAGGGATACTAACCAAATGAACAGTCTTTGTCAAACTCGTTATGCGCAGCTCGAGTTATGGCGACCTAAGCAACTAGGATTCCGCCGATTTGCGAGTCTTCTTGGCCGAAGTGTCTTCTTCCCACTCGAAGCCCTTCACCTTGAATAACACCTTCAGGGCGTTTTCCAAAACGTCCTTGAGTAGTGGCTCGTACTCGAATGATGCCATGTAGCGTTCCAGGGCATGCCCAATGGAAAGCTCAATCGCTGTATGGATCGTGTATTTGGGCGTGCGTCCAGCCGGGCGACCGACTTTGCGTTTCTCTGGTTGTGCCATGACGGACATAGTAATGTTAGGGTGCTTTTGACGATTCTTCGGTTTTATAGGTTTTCGTGTTGACAGTGGAGATAGCCTTCTTGTGGATGTCGCAAATGCTGGCAACAGTGTGCGTGAGCAAGTCGCCTACAAGGAATTCTGCCATGATGGTTTTTGGTAGGTTCTTCAGAGACAATCGCGGTGGTCGGGAACTCTCGGCTTTTCGCTCGTTTAGGTGCTTTGACCACTCGTAACACAGAATGTCGGCTGTCTGAAGCAAAGGTTCCTCACGCTTTTCAGGGAACCTGAATGGCGACCGAATGAGATTCTTATTCTTGAGTTGAGCGACGAGGGTTCGTAGTTCCTTGAATTTAGGATGCCCAATTTCAAACGAGAATATTACTTCATCGTCGCCAAGCTCGCGTGCTTGGTGCCGCATGTACATGATCGTGTAATACGCGCACGCCGAATATCGGCTATACCGGATACCGTTCGGCCAGAGTTTCTTGAATTCTTGCTCCGGCATCGTGCAGCCAGTGATGATTCCACACGAAGCATACTCCCTAATGAGTGTGATTAGTCGCGTGTACAGCTGGCCGCATTGCAAAGGTGTCAAACCCGAGAATTCTCTTTTGCGATGGGCGCAATCTGTCGCGTGGAAGCATTTAATGCCAAAGTCACTAATCGCCGCACGCCATTCGTGCGTCAGCGATTTCGCCGCCTGCTCTTTGAAAAGCAAGCCCCCGACGCAAATGGCAGCGTCGTTAGGACCTGTGCCGCTCTCGTCCGCGTAGGCCATCAGCATGACGTAGGGCCACCCAAGCATTGCCATGCGACCGAATAGAAGGTCGTCAAGGTAATTGTGAGTCGGGTGTGGCGATGAGGCAATAGACGTGCTGAGAAGTGAGTCGTTGTGCATGCTCGTCCGATTATGCCAATCCGCATGCGGTCAGCTTGGTTTCATTGCATTGCAGACCGTTTCATTGCAAAACCGCGTTCTATTGCAAAGCCGGGCTGGGGGGCTTTGCAATGAATTCGCCTGAGCCGGAAGCGGATCGTGACGAACTATAAAAAACTATACACGAGGCGGAGGATATCCCATTCAAGGGAATTCGAGGTGCTTTGACCGCCCTTCACCGGACGGACTCTCGTCCATGCTTTGAAGAGATCGGGCAACAACTGTTTGTCGCGGAATCGTTTATGTCGCTCGGTCGTCCAGATCTCGGACTGGCGGATCGAGGAGGAAGGTGGCCAAGGGGGGATGGAGAAAACGTTGGCCGCCTTGGCCATCTTGGCCGCCTTCCTTTTTGGCCGAAGTCGGCAAACCAGACATTTGCGCACATTCACTACCTTTGCGTTGCAAAGCCGGGCTGGGGGGCTTTGCTCCACTCGACCTTTTCAAAACGAAACTGGTTGAAATGAGACGATTCTCTGGTCACGGTTTTGGCAGGTCGTCGTAATCGCTCATCTCTGTGTGGTCTGATCGCCTTCTCGACCGAAACCCGCACACCACAGCGACAGCCTGAATCACCCACCCGACAATTGCGGCGATGCCGAGGTAGGCGAGCCCGATTACGATTAGTTCGAGGATAGCGATGACCGCCCTCTCTGTCCCTTTCCCTAACTCGCTCATGAATTTGTTCGGCAAGTTTGGAGAACCAACGACAACCGCGATCCAGATGCCAACGTTGATGACGCTGGCGGCCAGTGCCAAAAGTCGGTAGTCGGCCGGATACTTTCGCATCCCCGCAGTATGACCGGCCGGGCAGGTGAGAGCAAGTGGAGGCGTTGCGTTTACTCTGTCAGCGGCCGCCCGATCCCGTGCCGAATGGCCCATAGAATCACCTCATGCCGCGCACTCCGCCAGACACCGCCCCGCGGGACCGACGACCCGGACGCGGGTTTCAGCCCTACCAGCTAGTATTGGCTCCTGTCTACCAGTGCAATCTCACTTGCCCGCATTGCTGCGTGCCGATCGAATGGACGGATCGACTCGACATTGCCGCCGCAATCCGCTTTCTCGAAGAGGCGCACAAATTGGGCATTCGCACCCTCGGCTTTACCGGCGGTGAACCGTTCCTCTATCCGGAATTTGTCATTGCGGTCACCAAACGAGCCGCGGAACTGGGCTTTCGCTTCGACAAGGTGATGACCAATGACGTCTGGTTTGACGACGAGAAGCAGCTCACTCGCGTGCTGACCGATCTTCGCGATGCCGGTTTCGCGGGCAAGATCGGATTGAGCGTCGACAAGTTTCATGGCATCCACACACCGAAACTGGCGCCCTTCTGCCGAAGTGTTCGCCGGGTCTTCGACCGCGATAACATCCTGTCGCTCTCGTATGCGAGCCGGTCGCCTGACCAAGGATTGGAACCGATTCACAAACTCGCAAAGGAACTGGAAGCTGTCGTTGACTGGTCGTCATTGTTGCGGCGCTATCTGCTCGTCGCGCCGGACTTCACAATGACGCTCAACTGGAATCACCTGGCAACAGTCGAGCGGGCCGAGGGATTGCCCGGCGACCCGTGGGATGGCGAGTGGTTTCAAGAGGATTATTGCGAGGGGCCGGGCCAAGCGCTGATCGTGAACCCGAAGGGCGATGTCAAACCGTGTTGCGGATTCGCATCCGACCTGGATCAATTGACGATCGGCAACATTCACGAGCACTCGGCGGCGGAGGTGATCGAACGTGGCCGCAATCACCCCTATGTCGGCAAGGTGTTCCGCGAAGGGCTATCGTCTATCCGCGACGAGATTCTCGCTGGCGATCCGGAGGCATTGCCGGGCGCTACAAGCAATCACTGTTATTTCTGACACTTCTCACTGAATACGACAGCCCGTTGGGAAGGTTGGGCAAGTTGAGGTAGCTTGAAAATGCCTGTGTCCTTACGTGTGTGTTTTCCAGGACGGCACACGGGGACACAGGCATGGACGCCATTGTCGGTCGCATCAAGGTCGTGAAATGCGCTCCCAAACGCCAACCCTGTCCGCACTGCGGGCAAGAGGGACGACGCAAAGGATACCTCCCCTCCCGCTTCGTTGTGGACGTCGAACCCGCAGGAGGCGTCTGCACCATCGAACTGCGCATGGCAGAATATCGAGCCACCTGCGGTTGTTGCAAGACCTTTCGCTCCTGCCCGCCACCAGATGCCGTCGATGTCGAGCCCTGGGCCACCTACTCCAACCGGGTCCGCGACTTGGTGGTTCGTCGCCTGATTGAAGACAACCTGTCCGTCGACCGGCTTCTCCATTCGCTCCAGCGTGACTTTCGCTTAAAACTGTCTGAGGGTTATGTCTACCAGTGTCTGGAATGGAAGGTCGGCCAGGTCAACATGGCGGAGTATCGCCGATGGACCCAAGAACGGTTTTCGGGAACGCTGTGCATCGACGAACTGCATCTTGGCGACCGCACGTTGCTGATGGCCACCGACCCGATTGCGGACATGGTGGTGGGGTTCGCGTTAGTGTCCCGCAACGACCATGACCACATGCGGTCCTTTCTGAACAACCTAAAAACCCACGGATTCCAGCCCAAAATAGTCATCAGCGATGGATCGCCCCTCTACCCAGCCGTGATCGAGGAACTTTGGCCGGAAGCCAAACACCAGTTGTGCGTGTTCCATTTGTTGAAGGAAATCAACACGGACATCCTGGATGCGTTTCGTCGGTTACGCCGGGAAGCGTTTCCGAAAGCGAAGTCGAAAGGAAAACGCGGCCGACCCTCGAAGGCTCGGGCGAAGGCGCAGAAGTGGGCGAAGCGGCAAGCCGAACGCTCGAAGTTCGTTTGGGATCATCGCTACTTGATCGTGACGGGTCCAGAAAAGATGAGCGCGGAAGATCACGCGAACGTGTCGAAGATGATGCGCTACGTGCCGGGGTTGAAACAGTTGCGTCAGTTCGCGTTAGCAGTGCGGGACGTCTTGGATCCGACGATCAGCCGGGCCCAGGCGTGGAATCGGTTTCGGAAATTGCAGGGCAACAAACCGTATCAAAAGGATGCCGATCTGCGGCGGGCGCTACAGAAACTACGGCGTGAGAAGTTTGTCAAGGCGATCGAGTATTTGGCATGGACGCATCGGAGGAAGATCCGCACGAACAACCACGTGGAGCGAATGAACCGCGTGATCCGTTTGAAAGAGAAGGTGCGTTACGGCTGGCGGAAGCGTCGCAGCGTGGTGCGGTACTTGGTTCTATCGCTGGACGGAATGCCGCAGCGGCAAAGCGCCGAGCCACCAGAACCGAAAAAACGCTTGCAACGCAGGCGAAAGCGCAAACTTGGACCACAATAGCTGTCGTGTTCAGTGAGGAGTGTCTTATTTCTGCTGGTATGTTTTGACACGGGGTCTGGCAAATGGCGTCCCTGGCGGGGGTGGCCAAGTTGGAGCTTGGACGGGAACCAAGCCGAACTATTCCGGGGAGTTAATTCAGCTTGGATTGCGGCGATAGAGAGGTCTGCCAGGACTCCAGCTGCATCGAATGTTCTCTAGGACAAGCGGCTCGAGAGTGTGAATTAACCGATTGTGCCTGGCCGGTTGCCACCCTCCCGCTCGAATCGCAATGGATTTCGGCCACCACCTCAAACCTCCTATTCATCCAAAACCCCCTCATTCTCGCGACATTCATATCGCAATTAATCTATAGTTCCCCGAAAGTCCGCTCAGTCCCCGCAGTCGCACCTACTCCCGCGCCCAAATGCTGGTCATACAGCCCGATCTCGAACCCATCCCCGGATACAGGCTAATCAATCGCCTTGGACGTGGCGGATGTGGAGAAGTTTGGAAAGCCGAAGCTCCGGGCGGCGTCTTCAAAGCCATCAAATTCGTATTTGGCGATCTGGACGACTTCGCCCAAAGCAATCAGACCGCAGAGCAAGAGCAGAAGTCGCTGCAACGCGTCAAAAACATCCGCCACCCATTCATTCTGGGAACCGAACGCTTCGAAGTGGTCGAGGGCCAACTCGTCATCGTCATGGAGTTGGCCGACCGCAGCCTGGCCGATCGATTCGACGAATGCGTTGCCGAAAAGCTGCCGGGCATCCCTCGTGACGAACTGCTTCGATACATGGAGGAATCGGCCGAAGCCCTGGATCTCTTGAACTTCACGCATCGGATCCAGCACATGGACGTCAAGCCGCAAAACATCTTCCTCGTTCAAAACCACGTCAAGGTTGGAGATTTTGGGCTGGCGAAAAACATGGAGGGCACGCGGGCGTCGCTGACGGGAGGAATGACTCCCATCTATGCACCGCCCGAATCATTCGACGGGTGGGTCAGCCGGCAAAGCGATCAATACAGCCTGGCGATCGTTTATCAGGAAATGTTGACGGGCAAGCGTCCCTTCAGTGGAACGAATTCCCGTCAACTCATCATGCAGCATCTGACGGCGGCGCCCGACCTCAGCCCGTTGTCGCCCGCCGACCGCGGTCCCGTGGATCGGGCATTGTCGAAGCGGCCCGAGGAGAGATTCGAAAGCTGCCTGGAATTTGCGCGGGCGCTTTGGGGTTCGGGTAACCCCGCATTACCGACGGGACGCCGCAGCGGCGTATTGCCGCGTCCGACTCAACCCGCCGACGGCCAAACCCGCCTCGTCCGACGAGCGGCGCCGGCTTTCGTACCCAACGGCAGTGCCGATACTCTGAGTCCCAGCGTGACGTCGCGGCGGTCATCGTTGTCGGCGGCGCGACTAACGCCCGCCCAGCGGACACGATCGGGCGTGTTGTTTCCCGCCATTGTGATCGGTATTGGCGCGACGGGCCTCGAGGTGATTCGTCAGTATCGCCGGCTGCTCGTCGATCGTTTTGGCGCTTCGTCGCTGCCGCACGTTCGCTGGATGTACATCGACTGTAATTCGGCATCGCTCGATTCGGCGGTCGCCGGGGCATCGACTGAATCGCTATCCAGCCCAGACGTATTTGCCACCGATATTCCACCGATCGAACCCGACCTGGTCGAATTGAATCCCCATTCCGCCGACACGCACCGAAATGGCGATACGTTCGGCTCGACGGAACCGTTGCTGACGGGTCGCTGGATCCGATCCATGAACGATTCGTCGGGCGGGGTGTTGCCGGCCCTACTGAGTCGACTGCGCGATGCGATCCACGAGATCGCGGTACCCGAGAAGCTCGCGGAGTCTGCTCGCCGAACGCGCTTGGACATGCGCAGCAAGACGCCTCGAATCTATGTCGCCGCGGACTTGGGCGATCGCTTGGCTTCGAGCATGCTGATTGATCTTGCTTACGCGCTGAAGAACGAGCTGCGTGCCCTGGAACAGAACCCCCACTACGTCTTCGGGCTATTCACTCTGCCGGAGGGGGGGCATCCGGAAAACATTGAATGGGCCCGGCAAGCGTTGAGCGATCTCGAGTATTTCGACCGGCCCGATACGGTTCACAAGGCGACGTTCGAACCGAATGGTCCCATGGTCACCGATCGCGAGCAACCGTTCAGTCGCTGCATACTCTTCGAGAACGACGCGGCGATCGCTCGCGCGGCTCACCTGCTTTTTGTGGAAACGCTGTCGTCCGGCGGGCAGTCGCTGCAATCGATCCGATCGCCGCAACACGGCCATCACTATTTCGCCGCCAATGTTCGGCGAATTCTTTGGCCCCGCGATGTGGTTCTCGGCGGCACGGCCCGGCACCTCGCTCATAATTTACTCGTCTCGTGGGCGAATGCCGAAATGCCTGGAGGCAATGAATACGTCGAACGGGCCGTCACTCAATTCTGGCGGGAGACGCGCCTGGAATTGGCATTGGTCCATGCGGGACTGGAATACGGTACCTCGCAGCGACTCGGCGGACCACTCGAATCCGTGCTGCTCGACAAGCTGAACGAACTGGGCGTCGGCAAGGAGAATCTCGATCTGTTGTCCGCGGAGATCGCAATCAATCAGATGGCCGAATGGTTGAGCGATAGCGGCAATGGGCCCGGCAAGATCGCCCCTGCATTTGCCGAGCGCGGTCTGGAAATCGCCGGCGACATCGATCTCAAGCTCGCCCCGCTCGTGGCGTCATTATTGGAGCGGCCTGGCCAGCGCGTCTGTGCGGCAAACGAGGCTCTTCACACCGTCGAGACGCGCCTCAAAAGCGAGTTGGCGCTTGCCGAGCGCAACTCCGAGACATTGAGTGGGGAAGTACAATTCGCCTACGACCGGGTTCGGGAACTCATGGTGCTGCCGGTCCAGGCGAGTAAAAGCCTATACCGAAAGGCAACGGTGCCGGCCGACTTCACCAGTCGCATAACGGTTTGGGCTCAGACCCGACTTCGGCAATTGGCCAGCAAGACCGCCGAGGATATTTATCGGCGACTGATCGCGGCTCTCCCCGAGTTTCACCGCGAAGTTCAGGGCCTGGCCGATCGTCTCGACGCGCTTTCGATACAAGTCGACACTCTGCCGGATTCCACCCTTCCGGCCGACGGCGTGTGCGAATACCTGTTTCCGTTCGCGGCCGAATCGGCGGACGCGGCCGTCGCCCAGCTTGTCAACGCCATCGGTGATAGCGGCCGGAAGGAATTCGACGACATTATTCAAAGCAAGCTGCGCAGCCTTGGAAAGGGTATCATTCAACTGGGCGTACGACCCGAATGGGGTTCGAAACTGACCGAATTGCTGATAGCGGAGGCCGGCCGATTTATGGAAGGCCGCACGAACCGAATGTCCGTGTCGCAAGCACTCAACAAACACTTCACCAGGCCGATCGAGCTTCAATGTTACTTGCGCGATCTCCTGGAACCGCCGCAAAACTCCCTGTTGGATGGTGCAACGGAAGCGACATTTGTCGGCCTGCCGGAAGACGCCGCCGGCCAACACATTGCCGACTTGGTCCGAAAGAATTCGGATGATCCAACCGTGATCGTCTTCCATTCCCCCGAAGACTTTTCGCTCGTTCGCCTCTCTGGCGGTCGAAGCCCGCAAATGGTACGCGATCACTTGGAGAAGTGCTCGGCAGTCGACCCCTCACTCGCCGAAGCGCGCTAACGACCTAGGGGACTAGCTTCACTCGGCAACTCCCCCCTTGCACCTTCGTACCACTGAGACTAGCTTTTCCGCAGCCCGGCGATTGCGGAGGCAACTCATGCGACTAGCGCTCGTAGCCGGATTGGCTATTGTTTTTGGCTCGACCGCGATCGGCCAAGTTCCATTCGGTGATGATCTCGAGGCCGGGCAAGCGAAAGCGGCCAAAGACAAGAAACTGGTGCTCCTGTACCTGGCCGGCAAGGATTCGGAAGACTGCCAGAAGATAAACGCGGAGTTTGCCGCCAACCGTAAACTGTCGGAGAAACTCGGCCGGAAATACGTGACGGTGCGGCTGATGGCCGACGGGCCCAGCAGCAAGGGCACGTTCAAGCGCTTTGATGCAAAGAACCTGCCAACATTCGTCGTGTTCGATTCCGACGGCCGGGTCTTGGACCGTCAAGCGGCGCTCGAGCGCCGAGCGGATTCTCGGCCTGGATCGACCGATTGATCGACTTGCAGTCGGGACTGGCGACGCTGGACAAAGTGGACAAGTTAAAGCCGACTCAGATCATTTACGCTTTGCGCAAAATCGGCGCGGTTTCGACCGATCGCAGTTACGCCGTCCTGGTCGAGGCCGCCGAAAACGAGGATTTTCCCGACACGGTTCGCAAGGTGGCAATCGAAGGATTGGGCAAGCAGAACTTCGGGCCCGAAAAACTACTGAACTTTCTCACGCACCGCAGCCCGACTCTCAAAGCCGCGGCCAAGAACACGATCAAGCTGCAAGGGAAGGCGGCGGCGGCAGCGCTGGTCGAAGGTCTGGCGAGCGACAATGCCGAGGAACGAGTGACGTGCTGGGTATTGATCACGGCACTCAACCACGATCCCAAGCAAGTCCGCGACGCGCGCTTTTGGAAAGCCGGCAAGGCCGAGGACCGCGAGAAAGCCATAGCGGTGCTTCGCGAATGGCAGAAGGGTTTCCATAAGAACTGAGTTGCGGATGACGCAAGACAATCCACGCGATTTCACGGACCGAGTTCTGTGCGACTTGCTCGCGAAACCAGAGAATCTACGCGAGTTTCTTCATTCGTGCGTTCCCAATCTCGTCGACGGCTTTGACTTCGACCGGATGCGACCAGCACGTCAAGAATTCCTCGTCGGCAACTGGCGGCGACGCAAACCGGATGTGCTCGTCGAACTTCCTTATCGTGCGGACGATGGAGAGCGCTGGACCTTGGTCTGCGTCCTCGTTGAGCATCAAACGCAAAGTGATTGGAGAGCGCCGCTCAAGACATTCCTCTACGCGGCGTTGTATTGGGAGTGGCAGTGGCGAAATTGGGAAGCGGCTTCGTCGCCGAAACCTCAGTTTCACCTGACACCGGTACTTCCAATTGTCCTGCATACCGGGCCGCGCCCATGGGGTAGCGCTCGCACGCTCGACGGATTATTCGGCCCGCCGGAATTGTTTCGATCGTTCGTTCCCACCTGGCAGCCGCTCGTCTGGGAGTTGGCCAATCATTCGGCGGACGAGCTATTGCACACTCACGAAGCGTTCTTGCAGGCCCTGGCAATTTTCAAGGCGGACGATGCGGAACTGGTCGAAGCGGAACGGCTGTTCAGAGGAATCTACCGCGAGATCGATCCCCTACATGAAACGAGTCGAGTTCGCTGGCAGGATTTGTTAGGATTGCTATTGGGATGGGCGCACAATCGTCGGCCCGGCAACGAACGCAAGGCGTGGCACGATTTGGCCATTGGCTTACAAACGAATGCGGAACGACGCAGGGAGATTGAGAGTATGGGAATGACCATAGCTCAGAGCATTCGACAAGAGGGTCGCAATGAAGGTCTGATCGAGGGAACGCAAGCGTCGCTTCTCCGATTCGGCCGAAAGCGCTTTGGCCAGCCGGACGAAGCCACCATGACTGCCATTCATGCGATTGCCGACCTTGACCGCCTGGAACGCATGACGGACCGGATTGACGATGTCAAAACATGGAGTGAATTGCTGACGACTCAGTGAGCAGCACATCCAATCGTCCGCCGTCAAATTGCGCTGTAGCGAAGGCCTTGCACAGATGCACCACGGCGTGCGGGACGGCCCTCTCCATTCTTTTCGCTTACGTCTCCACACTGGGAGACGAACCAGCCGCGAAGGCGAGAAACGCTTCCGCGAGCGGCCGCGGCGCCCGGCGGTCGCCGACAGCCTGAGCAAGCGCTAGCCGCAATTCATCGTATGAGGCGAATCGATCTTCTGGCCGCTTGGAGAGCATGCGCATCAACACGGCCGAACACGGAGTCGGCAGATCGGAAACGAAATGTCCGGGCGGCGTCGGCGCCTGATGGACGTGTTTCATGAGAACTTCTTGCGTCGATCGACCCTCGAAGACGAGACGGCCGGTCAGTGCATGGTACAGGGTGGCTCCCAGAGAATAAATATCCGCGCGATGATCCACGTTACGCGGATCGTCGGCTTGCTCGGGGGCCAAATAGGCCGCAGTGCCCGCGATCAGCGAGCTATCCGAATCGGATCGGAACGATTCGTCATGGCGATCGCCGGTGATAATTGCCAGTCCCAAATCGGCGACCTTCACATGCCCATCGTCGCCCAACAAGAGATTTCCCGGCTTCACATCGCGGTGAACGATGCCCAACTTGTGGGCCGCCGCCAACCCCTCAGCCGCTTGCCGGATGATTGCCCAGGTATAAGCGAATGGGATTCGACCGCGTTGCCGCATGAGGTCCGCGAGCGTGCCGCCGCGGACATACTCGAGCACCAGATATGGGTGGTCCGATTCATCGTCCAGGTCCCAGAGCCGCACCACATTCGGGTGGTTGATCTGAGCCAGAAGTATCGCTTCGGAAACGAGTTGCTTCAACAGTTCCGGGTCGGACTCCAATAGGACGCGATCGAGCACTTTGATTGCGACCGGGACGCGGAGCTTTCTGTGCCGGCCGAGAAATACGGCACTGGCCGAACCTTCTCCAATCCGGTTGACCAGCTCATATTTTCCAAAGCAGGTGCCAGGGGTCAGCCCGTTGAATCGCGACCAATCGCGGGAACGGCCCGTCCGGGGCGGGATGGTGCCTGTCCTCCGCGGCGTCGAATGCGCATCGACAGCAGAGGGAAGTGACGACATGGGCGCGGGAGTTACCACGATTCACGAACTTGGTGTGACGAAGACAATAGGAGCAAAATGCCCCCGTTAAGACGGTAGAATACTGTCGTGGCGGGTGCAAATTCTTCCTAATCGGCACGATCGGCAAATCCGGCACTGAGGTAGTCTCGAAAAATGAAAACGTGCGTTGCCCAAGTTCGCCCGCTTGGCTGGCAAACTGGTTATCTGCGCAATACAGGTAACTATTGCGGGCCAGACAGCTGTTGACTCGTTCGCCCGCATCCTTTATATCCCGCCCGTCTTTCCCCGCATTCGAGGCCGGCGGGCATGCAGTCAAAGAATCAAGATTACGAGTTATTGTTCACGCACCACCAGTATCTCATTTTCTTTGTGGTGGTGTTCGCCGCTTATTGGGCGATGCCATGGAAGCGGCTGCGCGTTTATCTGTTGCTCGCGGCCAGTTATTTCTTCTATGCGACTTTTAACCAATGGCTCGCGGTCATCGTCGTCGGCACGGCGACGTTGGATTGGCTTTTGGCACTCGGAATCGAGCACGCGAAAAGACGCTGGCTGGCAAGGTCGCTGATGCTACTCAGCATCGGCGTCAATCTGAGTGTGCTCTGCTATTTCAAATACGTCAACTTCTTTCTGGACTCCATCTATCCCGTAATTGATTCCATTTACGACAAGTTGGGCGTCGCCCGCGAACATCACTACGTCGCCAAGACGTTCGTCATGTTCGGCATTTCCTTCTACACGTTTGAAGCCATCAGCTACACGGTCGACGTGTTCCGTGGCAAGATCAAGGCCGAGCGCAATCTGCCGAACTTCATGCTCTTCATTCTGTTCTTCCCCCATTTGGTGGCGGGGCCCATTGTGCGGGCAGGCGACTTTTTGCGCCAGGTGCATCGGCGGAAGCGCTGGAGTTGGATTCGGGCCCAGCACGGCATCCAACTCATCGCGATGGGATTATTCAAGAAACTGGCGATCGCCGACTGCATGGCCATCTATAGCGATCGCGTGTTTAATCCGCACATCGTTCACGATCAACCGATTTCGAACCTCAGTAGCGAAGCGGTGTGGATGGCGGTCATCGCGTTTGCGATTCGCGTATACTGCGATTTCAGCGGCTACTCGGACATGGCCCTCGGCTGCGCCCACCTCCTCGGGTACAAGCTAACCGTGAACTTCCGCATGCCGTACATCTCGCAGAATGTCGCGGAATTCTGGCGCCGCTGGCACATCAGTCTATCGACTTGGCTGCGAGACTACGTTTTCATTCCTCTCGGCGGCAGCCGCGGCAGTTTCCTGTTCACTGGCGCGAATTTGATCATTACGTTCGGTATCGCCGGACTCTGGCATGGAGCAACCTGGTGTTGGGTGGTCTGGGGGTTAGTCCATGGGTTCATGCTGATTGTCCACCGGGCGTTCAAGGCATTCGTCGACACCAAGCCATCGTTGAAATGGTGCTCGAAACGAAAGTCGGCACGGTGATGCGCATCCTCGTCACCCTGTTCTTCATCACGGTGTCCATGGTATTCGCGCAGCCGTCGTTGGAGAATGCGTTCGCCGTGCTCAAGCAGATGTTCATTCCGGCTCACGGCGTTCGACTGCCGATGGATCAGAATCGGTTGTGGTGGACTGTTTACCTCGTCGTGTTCGCTCACTTGATCGTGCTATCGGGCGCCTGGCTCTGGCTCTGGAAGCGGATTCCGGGCCCCGTGCTCGGCGCCGGACTGCGCCTTGATATTCGTCGCCTCGCAGGTGCTGTCGCCAGATACCACCCGAGCGTTCTTCTACTTCGACTTCTGAGCAGAACGTGGGGCGATTGCAACCGACTTACGTTCGCCGTCGGGCCCGGTCGACCGCTTGCTATGCGGTGGGCACGCTGGTTTTGCTTAACGTGTTGCTTGCTACTTACGTGTACTGGCAGCCTGGCTTTCGCGACCCGGTCTTTGACATGAAGGCCCAGGCGATGGCTGCTCGGTTCGAGCGGCCGGACGCATCGGTGCGAATCCTCGCGCTCGGCTCATCGCGGACCGCGGCATGCGTTGAACCGGGGGCTTTGGAAGCGACGCTTCAAGCCGAAACCGGTCAGCCAGTGGCCGCCTACAACATGGCGCTGCAAGGCGACGGTCCGATCGCGCAATTGATCCACTTCCGGCGTTTGCTGGGTCGGGGAAAAACGCCGGATCTCGCGATCGTTGAGTTATTGCCATATGCGTTCGCTTGGAGTGGCGACCGACCTTATGACGCGACCGTGCTGCGAGCGGATCGTTTAACCATGCAGGAGTTGCGGACGGTCTGCCAATATGGCTTTCCCGACAAGGAAATGCACGATGATTGGCGGGATGCGACGCTCAATCCGTGGTTCGGCTGCCGATTTCAATTGCTGGCACACGTTGCCCGCAATTGGTTGCCGCCGGGTGTCGTGACGTATCAGCCGCAGGCGGGTAAGCATGGCGGGTGGGATCCTTGGGATCCGTTGACGCCGTCGTTTTATCCTCAGGCGGTGATGTGGGTCCGACGAACCTACGAGCCGGAGCTTCCCTTTGTCCAGTTTGATGGCCCGCACGTCCAGGCGTTTGAGGACCTATTATGCGAATGCAAGGCGGCGGGGATCGCGGTGGCGGTCGTTGTGCCCCCGGAGAGTACGACCTTTCGCTCCTGGTATCCCCAGCGCGTGAATGATGACTTGGCCAAGATGCTCGATCGCCTCCGGCATGAGCACAAGATTGTCGTGGTCGACGCCCGGAGCTGGCTACCCGATGAGGCCTTCGCCGATACGCATCACGTTCTGCGCAAGTGGGCCAAGCCGTACACGGAAAGGCTGACGCGAGAAGTGATCCTCCCGGCGATGCGGACGCAGGGGAGAGTAAGCACGGCGAGCAGGTAGCTCAACAACGGGACCAACAGGTCCCATGAACGCCAGTGGAGAATCGAAACTGAATGTCCCGCCGTCGCCGTCATCGGGCTCGCGCGACCGTCCTCTCGGCGGCCTCGGGGCTGTTGGCGTTGAACGTGGGATTGGTCGTATTGCTGGCCGCCCGCCCGGATTTGCGCGATCCGCTCTTTTACGGCAAGCAAGATCGGCTCGAGGAACAACTGGCGCGGCCGGTGTCGAATCGCATCACGATCGTGGCTATTGGATCGTCACGCACGGCAAACGCGTTTCACCCGCCGACGGTCGAGGCGGCTGTGACGGCGGCAACCGGCCGCCCGTGCCTGGCGTTCAATGCGGCGGTCCTGGGACGAGGGCCGATCTTTCAGCCGCTGCACTTGCAGCGACTGCTCGATCGGGGGATTCGGCCCGACATTGTGGTGGTGGAAATCGTTCCGTCGCTATTTGCCGCCCCGAACGGAAAGCCCGCGGAGATTGGGCATCTTCGGCCGGATCGGCTAACGTGGAAAGAAATCCAGGAAATGGGGCGACTAGGCTATTCGGACCCGGAGTATCGCTCGGAATGGCGAAAGTCGCTTTACAACCCCTGGTTCGCTTTCCGATTTCAATTGTTGGGATTGTTTCAGCCGCGCTGGACGCCTCCGCAAATCGTTGCCGAGGCTCGGGCTTTTCCGAATCGCGACGGCTGGCAGCCATACACGGACTCGGTGACTCCGGAATCGTATCGGAAGGGTTTGACCTATGCCCGGGGCGGGCATTTTGAAAACTTGCGGAACATGGACGTTGGGGAGGCCGCGGTCGAAGCATTGCGTGAGGTACTGGCAATGTGCCGACACGAAGGGATCACCGCGGTCGTCGTGCTGTCGCCCGAGGGGAGCGAATTTCGCTCCTGGTATGGTTGCACGGCAAAAGCGACCACGAAAATGCTCAAGAGTATTGCTTGCGAAGGGACCGACGGCCGAGTCATCGATGCCCGCGACTGGCTGCCCGACGACGCTTTCGCCGACGGGCACCACATGCTCTATACCGCGGCGCCGACTTATACCAAACGGCTGGTAAAGGAGTTGATCATTCCGGCGTTGAAGACGGGTGAGTGATCCCGGAAATAGGAGTCGTGTTGCAGTCTCGTCGTATCCATCGTCGTCTTCGCCGAGCCCGTTCGACGGTCTGGGGCAGCGTGCTGTCCTTGATCGCTTTCAACGTCGGGCTAGCGCTTGACGTTGCGTTCAAGCCCGGCGTGCGCGATCCGATGTTCGATCTGCCGGCGGAGCATTACCAGGATCGCGTGCAGTCGCCGAGCAGCGATCCGGTCACGGTCGTCTTCCTCGGCTCGTCGCGGACCATGTACGGTGTACGTCCCGCGGTCGTCGAGGAGACCGTGGCCGACGACACCGGCACTCCGTGTCTCGCCTACAACCTGGCCGTCATGGCGAATGGCCCGATCGGCGAGATGGTCCACTGGCAGCGGCTCCTCGACCGCGGCCTACGGCCCGATGTTGTTGTCCTGGAGATTTGCCCGGCCCGATTCTCGACCTTTTCTGCATCGGACCCGTTCGATTTGAACAAAAGCAAGAAGCTCTCCGACGATATGGTTACCTTTCGTGGCGACCGCATGACTTGGAAAGAAGTACAACTCGTCGAGCATTACGGCTTTCCGGAAGAGACCGAGACCGACTGGCGGGAGGCAAACTGTAACCCGTGGTTCGGGTTCCGGTTCCAGCTACTCGGGATGCTCAACCCAATGTGGCTGCCGAACAATGTGACCCACCACGAGCGCCGACCGGCGTCCGACCTCGGGTGGAAGCGGCCGTTTTACGAGAGGTGGGCTCCGGATAAGTACTGCGGCTGGCGATCGAGGCCAACCGCACATTGCTCTTCAAGCGGATGCAGGACATCGACTTCAGCGAGTCACCGACCCAGTGCTTCCTCGACCTGGTCAAATCGGTCAAGGAACACGGGACGATTCCGGTCGCGTTCGTGACCCCTGAGGCGTCCGTGATCCGGGCATGGTACCCGCCCGCCGTCAACGAGCGGATCGCGCAGTTCGTCCGCGAGCTGCGGGAGCAGTACGGCATCGAAGTCGCCGACCTGCGGGCCGCCCTCCCGGACAACGCGTTCCACGACGGCCACCACGCAGTCGTGTGGGGGGCCGACGTGTACAGCCAGCAGGTGGCCCGGGCGGTCGTGGTCAAGGCGATCGAAAAGGCCCGTGTCATGAAGCAGTCGAGATCGAGCATGGCGGCCAGCCGCGACGCGACGCCGGGTGCGTCAAGCGGCCACCCCAGGTGAGCTTTTCGATCGTTGCGTTCCGGGCTAACCCAGGTTCCGAATCAACTCCCGCGTGATCGTCTCCGTGTTCCCATCCCCGCCGAGATCGCGCGTCAACCCTACTCGCTTTTCGAGTGTTAGTCGCACGGAATGCTCAATCCGCTGGGCCGCATCGCGCCAGCCGACGTGTTCCAGCATCATCGCGGCGGAGCGCACGCAGGCGATTGGATTGGCCAGCCCCTTGCCCGCGATGTCCGGGGCGCTGCCATGCACCGCTTCGAACACGGCATAGCGACTGCCGAGATTGGCGCCGGGGACGACCCCCAGGCCGCCGACCAGGCCGGCACACAGGTCGCTGATCACGTCGCCGAACAGGTTCTCCATGACCAGCACGTCGAATTTCGTCGGGTCGAGCACCAGTTCCAGGCACACATTGTCGATCGAGCTTCTCATCGAACGTGATGAACGGAAACTCGTCGGCGACACCGCGGGCGCACTTGAGAAACAAACCGTCGCTCATCCGCATCACGTCGGCCTTGTGGCAGAACGTCACTTTGTGTCGGCCCTGATTGCGGGCCAGCTCGAAAGCATAGCGCACAATGCGTTCGGCAGCCGGACGCGTGATTACGCGCAGGCTTTCCACGACGCCGGGAACGACGACGTGCTCCAGCCCCGCGTAAAGTCCTTCGGTGTTTTCGCGCACGACGACGAGATTGACATTGTCGAATGGCGTCTTCACGCTGGGCAGCGACTGCACCGGCCGCACGCTCGCGTATAGGTCCAGCCCCTGGCGCAGCTTCACGTTGATCGAGCGATAGCCCTTGCCGACGGGGGTCGTACACGGGCCTTTGAGCGCCACGCGATGCTTGCGAATGACATCGAGCGTCGAATCGGGCAAGGGATCGCCCAATCGCTCGGCGGCATCGAGGCCCGCGGGAGCGACCACCCAGTCGATATGGGCGCCGGCCGCAGCGACGATTTGCCGAGCCGCGTCGGTCACTTCCGGCCCGATGCCGTCGCCGGGGATAAGGACTAGTTGCATGGACTTATCGTAGGACCTAGGACAGCCGGCTTCGCGCCCTGGCGCCGCGAAGTTCAGCCCCGGCTCCGCCGTTTCCTTGGAGTCGATTTGGCTCGGCCGGCAAGCCATTTCTTGAAAGAAGCTTGGCTCTCAGTCGACGGTTGACCGTTCAGCAGGTTTGCTACGCTAATGTCTTCGTCAAGCGCCGGCCAATGAACTCCGAGTCCGCCGGCGATCAATCTCCAGTTGTTTCGCTCTTCGGAAGTGGCGTGAACAAGCCGTGGGTACCACGCCAGTGGCGCCGCGACGGTTCGACCATCGGCCAACTCGACAGTTAATGATTCCTCATCAACCTCGACGGTGATTGCCGTTGCGAGACCGGATTCAGCCACCGAAGAATTCATGCCAACTCTCCAGAAGGATTTGCTGTTGTTCCTCGACTAGTTTCTGGAGTCGACCAATCTCTCGTCGACGGAAGCCATGACTTCGCTCCAGGCGGATCGGATCGAGCCAAAATTTCGCTTCGCAGTCGTCATGCTCAACGTGAATATGAGGCGGTTCTCCGCCATCGCCCGCATAAAAGAAAAAGCGGTAGGGTCCGCTTCGCAACACCGTTGGCATCCGCCCATGCTATCCACACGCGATATGCCGAACAACTCCGTATTGATGATACACTGTTCTTGCCCGCCCGGAGCCGCACATGTCTCGCATCCCCGCCACCGCTATTCTTTTGGCGATTGCATCTTCCGCGTTTGCCGACGAGCCCAAAGCCAAGACCGTCGAAGAATTGACTGATCTCGTCAAACCCTCGCTATGCGCCATCATCTCCAAGGGCCGCGAGGCCAATCGCGAGGGACTCGGAACCGGCTTTGTCATCTCGGCCGATGGGCTGATCGCGACCAATGCCCACGTCATCGGCGAGGGCCGGCCGCTGAGCGTTGAGTTCGCCGGCGGCAAAAAATACGACGTTGTCGCCGTCCACGCCCACGACCACAAACGCGACCTGGCCATCATCAAGATCAATGCCAAGGGTCTCAAGACGCTGCCGCTCGGCGATTCGAGCAAATTGAAAGATGGCGCCAGCGTGGTCGCGTTCGGAAACCCTCGGGGGTTGCGATTCAGCGTCGTTAGCGGGGTCGTGTCGGCGACCCGCGAGATCGAGGGACGCAAGATGATTCAGCTCGCCATGGCCGTCGAGCCGGGCAATAGCGGTGGCCCGCTAGTCGACATGTTTGGGCGAGTCCAGGGGATCATCACGCTCAAGGGCATCGTTTCCGAGAATCTCGCCTTCGCCGGCGTGGTCAACGATCTCAAGCCGCTCCTCGCCAAGCCGAACCCGGTGCCGATGGACGCCTGGGTCACGATCGGCGCTCTGGATCCCGATGAATGGAAATCCGAGATGGGCGCGCGCTGGAGCCAGCGGGCCGGCCGGCTGCGCGTCGAGGGCGTCGGTAGCGGCTTCGGCGGTCGGAGCATTTGCATTTCCCAGCACAAGCCACCCGCCGTCCCGTTCGACCTGGCCGTCACGGTGAAGCTCAACGATGAACGCGGCGCTGCTGGCCTGATTTTTCGGCATGATGGCACCAGCCATTACGGCTTTTATCCAACCGGCGGGAAGCTACGGCTCACGCGATTCGATGGACCCGATGTCAATTCGTGGACCATTCTCAAGGACGTCGCGACGCCGCATTACAAGCCGGGCGATTGGAACACGATCCGCGTCCACGTCGAGAAGGACGGCGCCAAATGCTATGTCAACGGACAGCTCGCGATCGAATCGAAAGACGCCGAATGGGTGGATGGCCAGGTCGGCCTCGCCAAATTCCGCGACACGAAGGCGGAGTTCAAGAGCTTCCGCGTCGGCAAGAATCTGGCGTCAGCCCTCGGTGCATCGAAGACCGTGCTCGAACTACTCGCCAGCAAGGCCCCCGACCTCGGCAAACTCGCGAAGGAAAAGAACAGCACGGACGTGATTCGGGCCCGAGCCGCCGAGTTGGAGCAGCAGGCCGCCAAGCTCAAGGAATTGGCCACGAAAGTGAACCAGCAGCGCGTCTACGAGCGACTTCGGCATGTGCTCGATGGGCCGGAAGAAAAGATCGATCTCATCCACGCGGCACTCTTGATCGCCAAACTCGACAACGAAGAAGTCGATGTCGATGCCTACCGCGACGAGGTCGAACGCATGGCGAAGAAGGCGGGTGCGGGTTTGCCGAAAGACGCGAACGACGAGGCCAAGCTCAAGGCGCTGAACACATTCTTCTTCGAGAAACGCGGCTTCCACGGCAGTCGCAGCGATTACTATAACCGCTCGAACAGCTACCTCAACGAAGTGATCGACGACCGCGAAGGCCTGCCGATCACGCTGAGCGTCTTATACCTGGATATGGCTCGCCGGATGGGTGTCGCGGTCGTCGGCATCGGCCTGCCGGGACATTTCATCGTGCGGCACATACCGAAGAAGGGTGAGGGTAAGTTCATTGATGTTTACGAACGCGGCGAACTCATGACTGCCGAGCAGGCCAAGAAGCTGGGCTCCGACTTCGCGGGCCGTGAGATTGGCGACGAGTTCCTCAAGCCAGTGCCCAAGCGGACAATCATCACGCGAATGCTGAATAACCTCCTCAGCATTGCCCGCAATCAGCAAGATGTCGATGCCGGCTTGCGCTATCTCGACGGGATCTTGATCTTGCGACCCGACGACGCCCAAAGCCGAGCGATGCGGGCCGGGATTTATCTGTCGAAGGGACTGAAGATCGAGGCATTGAAGGACGTCGACTACTTGATCGACCACCCCACGGAAGGCATCGATCTGCAGGAACTGAAGCGACTCAAACGTCAATTGCAAGATGATCGGTAATCGCCCCAAGGGGCTGCGAGAATCATCACGAAACGGAGTTGGACATGGACGGCTATCGAGGCACGATGCTCCTGCTCGCACTCGCACTTGCCGGTTGCACGAATCGACCCAGCATGCCGGCGGTTGCGACCGCGACGACCTTAACAGTCGATTCTCCCGAAACCCCGGCCGACAAGTTCGACCAGCCATTCACAGCCGCCACAACCGATGAGGTTGGCCCGGATCAGCTGCCGCCGGTTGCGCAGACGGTCGCCGGCCAGTCGACCGCCCGGTTGCGCGACGATGTCGAGCGCTTGTGGCCGACGATCAAACTCATCGGTCTCGATCAGAAGCCGCTCGCATGGGTAGTGTCGCTGGAGACCGACGCAGGGAATATCAAAATCGCGCTCCGGCCGGAGTTGGCGCCGAATCACGTGCGGAATTTCATCGCGCTCGTGAAAGCCGGCTACTACGACGGGTTGCACTTCGATCGCATCGTGCAGCAAACAGCGGAAACTCGCGACGGAGCGAAGTCGGAAATCCATCTGGTCCGATTTGGCTGCCCGGCGGCGACCGGCGATCCGGGCATCGGGCACATCGGCTATCGATTGCGCTCGGAGTTTTCGAAGGAAAAGCACGAGGCTGGCACGGTGGGCTTCACCCGCGACGCGGAGCCGAATTCGGCGGGCACCAGGCTCTACATCACGCTCGCGCCGGCCCCAGCCTTGGACGGCAACTACACGATCGTCGGCAAGGTTTCAAAGGGACTTGACGTCGTGCAAAAAATCGCCGCCGGCAAGCTGCTGCCGGCCGATGTCGACCCATCCCGCGAACTCCCCGAACGGCCAACCGTGATCCAGAAGGCCAGCGCCGAATACAAATAACCACGAAAAGCATTCTCGTTCCCACGCGGAGCGTGGGAACGCCGCTCCTCCGCTCCGCGGAGCGGGAGAGTAGCGAGGGGAAGTCCTGCTTGTCCCGCAGAGCTTCCGGCGTTCCCACGCGGAGCGTGGGAACGAGAATCTGTTACTTCTTGTGGCCGTTGTCTTTCTTCTTCGTTTCCTCTCCTCTATGGCCAAAAAGTCCAAGTCACCGATTGTCGAAAGCGCTCCCGAGGCGGGAAGCGAATACACCGTCGTCGCCCGGCGGTATCGGCCGCAGCAGTTCGCCGATCTGATCGGTCAGGAGCCGGTCGCCAAGGCGCTCGTGAATGCCATTCAAAGCGGCCGGGTGGCGCATGCCTACCTCTTCACCGGCGCTCGGGGGGTCGGCAAAACGTCGGCCGCGCGCATCCTAGCCAAGGCGCTCAACTGCATGAAGGGTCCAACACCCACGCCATGCGACCAGTGCGATATTTGTAAAGCCATTGCCGAGGGGCAAGATGTCGACGTGCAGGAGATCGACGGCGCCAGCAATCGCGGCATCGAGGACGCCCGAGCCATACGCAATAATGTCACCAGCCGGCCGCAACGCGCTCGTTACAAGATCTACATCATTGATGAAGTCCATATGCTGACCCGCGAGTCGTTCAACGCTCTGTTGAAGACACTCGAGGAACCGCCGCCGCACGTCAAGTTCATCTTTGCGACCACCGAAGTTCAGAAGATCCCGATCACGATTCTGTCGCGTTGCCAGCGCTTCGACTTCGCCGGCATCAACACCTCGCGAATTCTCGATGTGTTGAAGAATGTTGTCGAGCGCGAGGGTATGAAAGCCGACGAGGAAGCCTTGCGCATCGTCGCCCGCGCGCCGGCGGATCGATGCGCGACGCCCAATCGCTCCTGGAGCAGCTGTTGTCGTTCGGCGGCGACAAGCTGACTGCCGACGTTGTGCATGGCATTCTCGGTACCGCAGCCGACGACCGAGTGGTCGAACTGGCGGCCGCAATCCTCGCCAAGGATGGGACGCGGGCGCTCGGACTGGTCGCCCAATGTGCGGACGAAGGATTGCAGCTCGGCGAGTTGCTCGATCAATTGATCGATTACTGGCGGGGGCTGATGTTGCTCAATTGCTCGGGGGGCGAAGTCGGCGACCTGAACCTCGCCGACCATCACCAAGAGGCCGTGAAAGAGCAGGCGAGAGCGCTCAATTTGGATACCATCCTCGCGGGTCTCGATGTCCTGACGACCACCAAGTCGCGACTGCGGACGACGAGTCATGGGCAAGTCTTGCTCGAAGTGGCAGTGATCCGTCTCAGCCGGCTCGATCAATTAATGCCGCTTGCGCAACTCGCCCAGTGGGTCAGTCAGCCGGGGACGGTGACATCTGTCCCATCCCGATTGGCGAGCGGTGAAGCGTCAAAAAAAAACGGAATGATCCCGCTCAGTGAGAGCGCCCGTCCGAGTCTGAACGGCTCTGCAGCCACTCAGCCAGCACCCCGGACCGCGCTGCCGATTGACGGCGCAAATCTTTCCCTGATATGGGATAAGGTCAAGACCGAGGTCGGTGTCATGTTCGCGGGCATGCTATCCCGCGCGGGATTGCCTGCAATTTTCGGACCAAAAGCTCTAGTTTTACGCTTTCCCGGACAGTATAATCACGCCTACGAGTACTGTCGCGATTCGGGTCGGGCTCAACACCTGGAAACAGTCCTCCGCGACATCAGTGGCCAGGAGTGGTCGCTACGGTTTGAGTTGGATGCGAGTGCGCCGGCAACCGAGTTGGCAGCTCCGGTGTCCAATCGCGAGCGCGAACGCCGGGCGTTGGAGATGCCCCTGCTCAGTCGCATCCAAAGTCAGCTCGGCGGCCGACTGTTGAAGTTAGATGAAGGCTTCGGCGAGAATTCGCCGACTGACGAGCCTGGGGAGAGTACGTGAGGCGAGCCGGCCGCCTACCTAGGCGAGCCGACCGCCGTCAGGCGGCGGGTGCTGTATTACCCGGCGGCTCACGCCGCTCGGCTCGCCAGGTAGGCGACGCGGCTCGCCAAATAGGTGATCGGTTCGCGAACGAGGATTGACAATGTTCAAGGGATTCGGCCAGATCATGGGCATGATGAAGAATCTGCCCAAGCTTCAGGCGGCCATGCAGGAGATGCAGCAGAAGCTCGGGCAGATCTCGGTCGAAGGGAATGCCGGCGCCGGAATGGTCGTCGTCACCGCGAACGGCCGAATGGAAATCACCAAATGCGTCATTTCCGAAGAAGCGATGCGGCTCAATGATCGCGAAATGCTGGCCGACCTCGTGGCGGCCGCAGTGAACATGGCGGTCAGCAAGGCGCGCGAGGAAGCGGCGAAGGCCAGCCAGGCGATGATGCAAGATGCCACCGGGATGCCGATCCCACCGGGCATGTTGCCGGAGATGTAGTATCAGAGGTCAGTGGTCAGAAGTCAGAAGTCAGAAATGAAGGATCAGAAGTTAACGTCGGTGTGTTGGTTCTTCTGACTTCTGATCTCTGAGTTCTGAAAAAGGACTGTCAGTGGCAGAAGACAAAGGCGCAATCGGCCGGTTGATTGAGGAGTTTACCAAGCTCCCGGGCATCGGGCCGAAGTCGGCGGAACGGATCGCTCACTTCCTGTTGGCTGGTGATCGACATGATGCATTGCAGCTGGCCGACGCCCTTCGTGTCGTCGCGGAGCAGGTTCGACCCTGCCGCGAGTGCTTCAATCTCACGGATGGGGAGCTTTGCTCGGTTTGCAGCGATCCGCGCCGCGACCCGGCGATGCTTTGCGTAGTCGAGACGCCACGCGACCTGAGCATCTTCGAGCGGGCGGGATCCTATCGCGGGCGCTATCATGTTCTCGGCGGCAAGTTGGCCCCGCTCGATAACGTCGGTCCGGACCAATTGACTTTCGATGCATTGCTCAAAAGAGTTCAGGCAGGAGGCGTGAAGGAAGTGATTTTGGCAACGAGCCCGACCATGGAAGGGGATGGGACGGCGCTGTTTGCGGCGAATATGCTCGCCCGAACTGGTGTTGCAGTCACCCGGTTGGCACGCGGTTTGCCCTCCGGTTCGTCCCTGGAAATCGCCAATGCGCAAATGCTCGCTGACGCCCTTGAGGGACGACGAGCGTTCTAAGTCGTGAGTCCCCAGTTCGCAGTCCTCACTCGAAGCGAAATTCGACGGGGGCCTGCGAACCGGGGACTCGAGACTGAGGTAAATCATGAAGATCGGCATGGACCTATCGGCGCGGCAGACGATGAGCCAGAAGCAGATTCTGGCGCCGCGCATGATTCAGTCGATGGAGATCCTTCAACTCCCGATCGCCGCGTTGCAGGAACGGATCGAGAAAGAATTACAAGAGAACCCGGTTCTGGAGTTGAAGGATACGGGGCCGCCGACCGATGCGGAAGCAGCGGAAGCGGACGGGGATATCGACGGAGACCAATGGCGTCGCCTCCGAAGACAAGTTCAATCCCGAAGCTCCACTCAAACACGATGCGACCGATCCGGGCGCCGAGCTGGAATTCAAACGGCTCGAAGCCCTGGACCGCGATTGGGGCGGCACGTTCAACGAAGACGAACACCGTCCGAGCCGGGCGGCGCTCGACGAACTGGGCGACCGCAAGCTCGACGCGATGCAGAACATCGTCGAGCGGCCGCAATCGCTGCAAGACTATCTGGCCGAGCAACTCGCCGACCTGGACCTGTGCCCGGACGACCGGGCCCTGGCGCTCCACATCATCTCGTTCATCGACCGGACCGGGCATGTGGGCCGGCGCAATGAGAAGGATGCGTTTCTTCCCGTCTCGCTTCTGGAAATCGCCTCGACGTTCGAGCCGCCGACAACGCCCGAACGCGTCGAACAGGTCTTGCACACGGTGCAGCACCTCGATCCGCCCGGCGTCGCCGCCCGCGACCTGCGCGAGTGCCTGCTGCTCCAGGTCGATGACGATACTCCGCAGCGCGACCTGGTACGGCGAATCATCCTCGACCATCTGGAAGATGTGGGTCACAACCGCCTGCCCGCCATTCACAAGCGAACCGGCGCCGACTTGGAACACATTCATGAGGCGCTCGAGGTCATCAAGCACCTCAACCCGAAACCGGGAAGCCAGTTCTCCACCGAGGGAACTCGTTACGTCACCCCCGACGTGATCATCGAGAGGAATGAGGAGGGCGAGTACGACATCCGCCTCACCGACGACTGGGCCCCACGGTTGCACATCCCGAAAAAGCATTACTTGATGTACAAGAATCGGGACAACGACCCGCAGACCCGCGAGTGGCTGAAAAAGAAGCTGCAATCCGCCGAGTGGCTCAAAGACGCGATCGAGCAGCGACGCAATACACTGGAAAAGGTGACTCGCGCGATCGTCGGCCGGCAGCGGGCGTTCCTCGATTACGGCCCGGATCACATCGAGCCGTTGAAGATGCAGCAGATTGCCGACGAGGTCGGCGTCCACGTGACGACCGTCAGTCGAGCAGTCGACGATAAATGGGTGCAGACCAGCCGCGGCGTCTTTCCACTGAAGCGCTTCTTCGTCGGCGCCGCGACCAACAAGGCGACCGGCGAATTAATCCCATGGGAAAAGGTGAAGACCGCTCTCCTTGACATGGTGCATCACGAAGACAAGCACAATCCGCTCTCGGACGAAGAACTCGAATCGCGCCTGCAGGCCACCGGTTTCCCAGTCAAACGGCGGACAGTGACGAAGTACCGGAAGCTTTTGAACATCCCGTCGTCACGGGAACGCAAAGAGTGGATGAATTGAAATGACGAATGACCGACGAATGACCCACCAATGACGAAACACCCCTTCGTCATTGGTGGGTCATTCGTCGGTCATTCGTCATTCTCTGAGTATGCAAACCCTCGACCCCGATACCCTGGCCCGCATTCGCTCGCTGGAGTTGCGCGCCCGGCGGACGATCGAGGGATTCATCACCGGCGGGCACCGCAGCAAGCATCACGGGTTCGCGGTCGAATTCGCCCAGCACCGCGAATACGTGCCCGGCGACGATATTCGCCACATCGACTGGAAGGTCTACGGCCGCAAGGAACGCTTTTACCTCAAGCAGTACGAATTGGAAACCAATCTCGTCTGCTGGATGCTCGTCGATGCCAGCGAGTCGATGCGCTATGGCTCAACCGAAACAACGAAATACGATCTGGCCTGCACCGCGGCCGCGTCGCTCGGCTACCTGGTTGTGCAACAGACCGATAGTGTCGGGCTCGCGACTTTCGACTCGGAAATCAAGCAGTTCTTGCGGCCAGCCAGTCAACCGACGCACCTCAAGGAGGTTTGCCGAGTGCTCGTCGGCGGCGCTTCCCATGAGAAGTCGCGAATCGGCACGGTGCTGCACGAAGCGGCTGACCGCTTCACCCGTCGGGGCATCGTGGCCATCTTCAGCGACGTGTTCGATGATCCGGCCGAGGTGCTCAACGGCCTGAAACATCTGAAGCACCAACGGCAGGACGTGATCGTTTTCCACGTTCTCGACGCGGCCGAGATCGAGTTCCCGTTCCGCCAATCGACGCTCTTCCACGGTCTTGAACAATTACCCGATCTGCTCACCGACCCCGTCGGCGTGCGCGAAGGCTACCTGAATGAGTTCAACGCCTTTCGCAAAGAACTCCAAACCGGCTGTCGGCTGCATCAGATCGATTACGTCGAACTGCGAACGGATCGCGATTTGGGATTGTCGATGGCGGAGTATCTGGTGAAGAGGGCAAGCCGATGAGCGCTACGCCGCAAGTGGCGTTACTTCAACGTCAGCTTAATCTCCACGTTCTTCCCGCGCGCAGCACATTCAGCGTCACCTTGTCCCCGACCAAGTGCTCGCGGCGGACGAACGCTAAGAAGTCGTCCATCGTACCGTCGACGCCCTTGCCGTCGATCCCGACGATCACATCGCCCGCCTTCAGGCCGACCGCCTTCAAGGTCGAATGCACGAACTTGTCCTGCCGAAATGCCGCCCGCGACGCCGGTAGGCCCAGCGCCTTCTTCTCTTCGGCCGTGATGTCATCGGCGCTCACCGGCAGCGAGGGCAGAATATCCAACAACGAAGCTCGCCAGGTCAGGTTGGTTTTCCGCCAGCCGTCGGCGACTTGCAGTTTGCCGCTCATCGTGTCATTGCCGCGTATCCACTCGATCGGGATCGTGCCGCTCTTCGGCGCTTTGTGCAGGGCGTACTGGGCATCGGCAAAGGATGCGACCGGGTAGCCGTTAAGTTTTGCAATCACGTCGCCGGGCTTGACGCCGATCTGGGTTGCGGGCGATTTGGCCGCGATCGACTTCACCACGTCGCCGCGATCGACTTCGAGCGTAATGCCGACGTTTTCGGGCAATGGATAGACCCACAGATTGTCGCGCGACCAAGTGCCCATCGCCTTCTCTTCCGCCCGGCGGAATTCGTTCACTTGATGGCAGTGGATGCATTCCTGCCGCCGGCGGGCCTTGGCCGCGGGGTATTGCTCGGCGAAGATCGGCTTCCCTCGTGCCGGGGGCTTTTCATCGGCCCGTGCCTTGTGCTGGGCGAGCGCCTTTTCCGCGGCGTACTTCAGGCCCGCCATCGATAATCGGCCATCGTCACTCTTGCCGTCGCGGCCGCCGTAGCGTCCATAAATGACTTCATTGGCGCTCATGAAGAAGCCGTACCACGGGCAATCGAAGTCGAACTCGAAGAGTGAGAGGTCGGCGCCGCTGACGCGCACGAGGCGCACGCGGACGAACTTGTCGGCAATCTCATCGAACGGCTTGGCGAGACGGACAACCTGCCCGTCGAACTTGGCGAAATCCGTTCAAGGCTCGCATCGAAAGGCCACGAAGAGAGGCTTGCCGGTGCGCTTGGCCTCGGCCTTGGCGGTCGCGTAATTGCTGTACCAGCCGGTGGCCTTCGGATTCGGCCGCTGGGCGAAGGCCGTGGTCGCAATCAAGAATAAGAAGAGCGAGCTTATGCGCATTGGTGATTTTACCTTTTCCGTTGCAAGAGAAGTACCCACCACAAAGGCACAAAGATCACACAAAGAAGCACAGCGCGGCCCTTGGCCGCAACCAAATGAAGCAGGCATGTCCGGTTGGATAGAGTGGTGTTAGCGCACATTACTCAGCAACCGGAGCATGCCATGCAGACCTTCTTACAACAGCACAGCGACCATATCCACGGAGTTCTTTCAGGTTTGGATCGTGTTCGCTTTCGAGGCACCTTACGTTCGATCTGCTATGCCGACGGCTTGTCCCGCTACTTGGGCTTCCTCAAGGTCTTGCTGGTCGCATTCAAGAGCTTCTTTGACGGGACGGCCCGGCGACTGAAGCTCGCCACCGAACGGTTAGCCGCGACGACTCCCGTTGGCAAGGTGGTTTACTTGTCCGGCACGATCGACAAAGAGGCGGTTGTCCACGATCTGATCCGGCAGCACGCGGTGGCGGACGATTTCACGGGCGTGATTGCCGTCCTCAGTTGCGTCGAGAACTGTCGCAGTTTTCAACTGTACAAGAACGCGGCCACCCGGATGCTGGAACTGGTGTCGGCCCAGCGCAAGTGTTTGCACTATTACATCTACCTGCGCCATCCGCGCTTCGGCATGATGCACATCCGTCTGATGACGTGGTTCCCGATGTCCGTGCAGATTTGCCTGAACGGCCGCGAGTGGCTGGCTCGGCAACTCGACGCGGCGGGCATCGAGTACCAGCACCAGACAACAGCTTGGCCTGGGTGGCGGACTTCCCGAAGGCGCAGGCCCTGTTCGACGAACAATTGCAAACGGACTGGTCGGCGACGTTGACCGGCGTGATTCGCGAGTCGCATCCGGAGTTCGCGCGGCTGCTGACCGAGTGGCAACTCCGCGACTATTACTGGACGGCCGAACAGACGGAGTGGGCGACCGACGTGGCGTTTCGTTCGGTGGCGGCGTTGCGGCCGTTGTATCGCCGGTTGGTTCGGCACGCGACCGAGAACCTGTCGAGCCCCGATGTGCTGCGCTTCTTGCAGCAGCGGCTGACAAAGGCCGGAGCGTTGGACGGTCGCTTTCAAGGCGAAGTCGTGAGCAGCACGAAAACGCGCGTCGAGGGGACACGCGTGAAGCACCGCCTGGGTCGGAACAGTTTGAAGATGTACGACAAGTTCGGTTGCATCTTGCGGATCGAAACGACGATCCATCAGGCGGAAGGCTTGAAGGTGTACCGTCCGAAGGAAGGCGATCCGAGCGGGAGATTGGCCTGGCAACCACTGCGGCGGGGCGTGGCGGACCTGTACCGTCGCTGCCAGTTGTCGCAAGCGGCCAACGAGTCGTACTTGGCGGCCCTCGCGGCCGTCGAGTCCCCCGAGACGCTCGGCCCGGCTCTGGTGGCCGCGAGCCGGCCGGTGACCAAAGCGGGCCGTCGCCACCGGGGACTGAATTTGATGTCGCGCGACGATGGCGCGTTGCTGCGCGATCAACCGGGGTGAGTTCGCGATCGCGGGCTTCCGGAATCGCGACCTCCGCATGCTCCTGACTGGCTCAGCCCCGACCAACCCGGTCGAGACGAAACGCCAGAGCGGACGCGTGACGCGGCAATTGCAACGACTCCGCCCCACGGACTGATCCGCAAGATCCCCAAGAGCCACCGCTACAAAATCACCGATCGCGGCCGACTCCTCGCCACGGCCATCAGCTACATCCACGATACCAATGTGCAAATACTCGCACTCGCCGCATAAGAATTGTGTTATGGCAACTAAAAATCAGTAGTGAGTAATACAAAGGAAAAGCCACTCTTCTTTGTGCTTCTTTGTGTGATCTTTGTGCCTTTGTGGTGGGCTCGGCTTCAATCCGGATCTCTCACGCTGGCCCCGGTCAGGGTATAGAGAAAATCTTCGGGATCGGCGTGGTTGAGCTTGAGCGTCCCTTCTACTTTCACCCGACCGCGCTTCACCCGGACCGTCTTGCCGCCGGCGATTTCGATGTAGAGCAAGCCCGACGGCTCTGGAGTCTCGCAGAACCAGCAGCCGATCGGGTACTCGACCAACAGGAACCCCGACACGTCGATGTCCATTGTCACCGGCTGCATGAAGCCGGTCAACGATACCCTTTTGCCATCCAGTTTCTCAAGGTGCTTGTGGAATCGCGGCTTGAACGGCTTGCCGATCACGGTTTCGGATAGCACCGCCCAGGGTAATGGATTGACGCCGTCTGGCCGAATCGCCGGCAGCGACGCCAAATCAATAGTACGGCCGATCGGCCGGGTCGACTTGAAGACGATGTCGCCGCGATATTTGGCGTGCTCGCTATCCGGGAGCTTGGCGATCTCGTCGGCCGCGGCTCGGTAAAACTTGCGCTGCTCGCGAGCCTCCGGCGATGTCAGCGCGAACTCGGTGACGACTCCTTCGAGAATCGAAGCGGCCGTCCGGACATCACCGTGCTGATTTGCCAATTCACCGAGCAGCCAGAGCAGACGGCCGTCCCCGGGCAACCAGAGGGCCAGTTGCTGCACAAGGATCACATCGTCGGCGGGCAACTTCTTGCGAATCGTTGGATCGGGCTTCTTGGTGAACGTCACACCGAACAGATCATCGAGTGTGGATTTGTTCTTCGCCTCGTTACGCCGCAAGCGGACTAATTTCAGTTGTGCTTCCTCGAACCGTTTCCAACGTGGCGGAGCCAGGCGAACGGCCTCCTGGAGCGACCGGGCAGCCTCATTGAGATCTTCTTGCAGCTGCCACGCGGTGCCGAGGTTGGAGGCGATCTTGTAATGGCTCGGGTGATCACGCTGGGCTTTGCGCAGAACTTCGACTGCCTTTGCTGGCCGACCGAGGCGAATGAACAAGGCACCCAGGTCGGCGGCCTCGTCGGCAGTGAGTGCTCGCTTCTTTGCGTTCGCCTCCAGCTTACCCGCAGCCTCTTCGTATTGCTCGCGGAGCAAATGCAGTGGGGCGCCGGGTGCCGGCGGCACGCCGGCATAGCGCAATGCTCGATGATCGATCAGAAAGCCCCGCCAGCGCGAGGGCAATTGGGCCGGCGTCTCGGCGGAATAGTGCAGGCCGGCGCTGGCCAATGCAGGGAATACGAGAAGCAGGAAGACGAGGCGGAGCATGTCCATGGCATTCTATCAGAGACGGCTTGTCACATTCGCCGAGTAAGTCATACTGCGAATAGGCGGAGGGCAGGCATGTTCGCGACCGAAAAACCAAGCGACTTCCCTGATCGCTGTCGCGTATGCGGGTTCCGACTCCGCCTGCGAGAAGGAGTTGCTCGGCCGCCATTGGATGCGGAATGCCCGCGTTGCCAATCAATCCTCCTATTCGCGCGTGGGCTGTCGCAGGACCTCCCACCATTTGCCCAATGGATGGCGGACTTGACGGATGATGTCCGTTTGCGGTTCTACGAGGAGTTGGTCATTAGGCTCGCGTTTGTTTTGGACCGGACTGTGAACCGGCGTATCGAGCCGACTGAGAAACTGAAGCAAATCCACTCACTGACGACGCTCTTACTGCGCTCGACACTTCGAATTCGAAACGTTAGGCAACAGGGGTTCCAGAATTGCACCGATCTCGATTTCTGTGTTTCTGCATGCGCCGAGTGCTTTGCGCTCGACCGTCGCAATCGGAAAGCAGTGGTCAAGGCGGTGACAGATAGCTATTGCGTCGCTACTGGCACAAGTCGAATAGTCGGCTCCGTTGGTTCCATCACGGCTCGTTTGAATTGTTCGGTCGGGCCCGCTTTGCCACTTGTGCGAGGCATCCCAAACCACGACAATCATTCTTCGGTGTAATCTAGGCCACGCCACCCTACCGTGCGCCAAATGTCTTCCCATCAGGTTCGCTCGAGATGCGTCGCGCTATTCGTCCGCTCTTCTTCACCGTGGCCGGTGTCCTCGCCGCCGCAGTCTGCCAACCGAATGTCTTGGAACCTGCTTTCGCCGAGGAAACCAAGCCCGCGACCAAGGTATCGTTCGCCAAGGACATTCACCCGCTTTTGATCGAAAAGTGCGGCAGTTGCCACGGACCCAAGAAGGCCAAGAAGCGAATTGATTACGTCACGTCGTATGAAACGACCATGAAGACCGTTCGACCCAAAAAGCCCGATGACAGTCGACTGTATCGTTCGGTCGCGGGTCGGGGTGGCAAGAAGATGCCGCCCAAGAGTTCCCTCTCGGATGCGGAAATCGCCAAGATCGAGGCCTGGATCGCCAACGGTGCGAAGAATGATTGAAAGGGCGGATTACTTATCATGAGCACCACCCCCGCGTATTCGCCCGGTCTGGAAGGCATCGTCGCCGGCGAGACGGCCATCTCGACGATCGAGGGGGGATTGCGCTACCGCGGCTATCCCGTCGGCGAATTGGCCGAGCACTGCACATTCGACGAGGTCGCCTATCTGCTGCTCTATGGCGAGCTGCCGACCGCGAAGCAACTCGAACAGTTTCAGAATCGCATCGCGGTCGCCCGGCGCTTGCCATTGCCGCTCCGCGATCTGTTGATGGCGTTGCCGAAGTGGACGCCGCCGCTGGATGCGCTGCGAACATCAGTCAGCGTCTTTGCCCATTTCGATCAGGATGCGGCCGACAACTCGCACGATGCCAATGTGCGCAAGGCCGAGCGCTTGCTGGCGCAGATGCCCGTGGCGGTCGCCGATCATTTTCACTACACGAAGGGTCAGCAGGCGGTGCCGGCCCGGCAGGACCTCGGGCACGCGGCCAATTTTCTCTACATGTTGCGTGGGACCGAGGCGTCGCCCGATGAAGTGCGGGCGTTTGACGTTTCCCTGATCCTGTATGCCGAGCACGAGTTCAACGCGAGCACGTTCGCGGCGCGAACGATTGTTTCAACACTTTCGGATTTGTACTCGGCGATTTGCGGCGCCATTGGCGCTCTCAAGGGGGCGTTGCACGGCGGAGCCAACGAGAAGGTGTGGGACGTGGTCCAAGCCGCTCGCGGCGTAGCGTTCGCCGAACAGTGGACGAAGGATGCGCTCGCCCGCAAAGAGCGAATCATGGGCTTCGGCCATCGCGTGTACAAGGCTGGCGACGTCCGGGCGGGGATTCTCAAGACATTCGCTCGCAAGGCCGCTGAGAAGGCCGGCACGCTCGAATGGGAAGATGTGGCCGACAAGATCGAAGAAGTGATGGCGGCCGAGAAGAAGATGTATCCCAATCTCGATTGGCCAGCCGGCCGGCTGTATCACGCGCTCGGGCTGGAGATCCCGCTCTACACGCCCATCTTCGCCTTCTCCCGCGTCGCCGGCTGGAGTGCGCACGTCATCGAGCAACTCGACAACAATCGCCTGATTCGGCCCCGATCGCTCTACACCGGCCCGGCAACGCGGACGGTAAAGCCGATTGGAGAGCGATAAGAGTGATACGACATATACGACCTATACGCCCCATGAGTCCTATCGACCCTTCATGGACCTGCCGACATTCCGCCAATTGCTGACGCCGGATGGCCAAGTGGTGCTCGCCGCGGCCGTCGCCCTGCGACCGAGCGAAACGACTCTTCTCGCCTGCCATCAGCGCTTGCGAAAGCAATTCCCCGAAGCAATCGTCGAAGGCGGCAATCGAGACCGCGATTCTGCGGCAAAAAGCGGCCGACAAGTTCTCGCGTGCCGATCGGATGTATTTCACCCGCGAGGCGCTCGAACAGTCCTCGGGTGAAGCGATTTCAACGTACCGGGCGAAGCGCTACAAATCATTCGCGGTCGTCGCCGATCTATGCTGCGGCATCGGCGGCGATTCGATTGGCCTGGCAGGCGTGACGAACGTCATGTCGGTGGACATGGACCCGCTTCGGCTCGCGATGGCTGAAGAGAACTTGCGATCCTATGGCAGGGAAAGTCGGGCAACCGTTGTCTTGCACGATGCGTTGACGTTGCCGAAGGCGGGCTTCGATGCCGCGTTCCTCGACCCCGATCGTCGGGCTGACGGTCGGCGGCATATCCGTATCGGCGAGTATTCCCCGTCATTGCACGCGGTGCGAGAATCGTTGCCGGTGAGTTTTCCGCTTGGCGTCAAGGTCGCCCCCGCCGTGCCGTGGGACGAATTGCAAAGTTACGATGCGGAGAAAGAGTTCATTTCCGTCGCGGGGGAATTGAAAGAATGTGTCCTCTGGTTTGGCCCGCTCAAGACGACCGGCCGACGAGCAACCGTGCTTCCGATTGGCGTAACGCTCTTCGCGGATCACGCGGCCGACGCAGCGGAGCCCGGCCCGCCGCTCGCGTACTTGTACGATCCCGATCCCGCGATTGTGCGCTCCGGCCTCGTGGCAAACCTGGCACAGATGCTGAATGCCCGGCCGATCGACCCGCAGATTGCCTACCTCACCTCGGATGAGTGCCAATCGACGCCGTTCGCTCGCACTTACGCCATTGAAGATTCTCTTCCGTTCCATGGCCGCCGCATCGGCGAGCGGTTGCGCGCATTGAATGTCGGTCACGTGACCATCACGAAGCGCGGATCGGCAGTGGATGTCGACGACCTACGCCGGATGTGGAAACTGAACGGCAGCGAATCGCGAATGGTGATCTTGACTCGAGTGATAGGAAAGAATTGGGCAATGATTGGATCGCCTGTCAATTGAACTCGCCATCGGCATGCCGTTTTCAGCCTATTAACCCGGCGTTTCTTGGCGCTGTGCGCAAGACTGCCCCAGGGCGGATGCTTCTTTGTTGGGCCCTCGGATTCACTCCGAGTTCGATGAGAAGGGCCTTGGAAAGAATCGGCGAGCGCGGCCGGCTCGCTGGCCGCAAGGAGAATTATAGAAGGAGAGATCATGTGCAAGTTTCTTATTTCCGCAACCCTCGGGCTTGCGGCTCTTAGTTTTGCAACATTCGGCACTGCCCAGGCTCGTCCTCATCGACATCATCACCATGGTCATTACGGAGTCGGCCGACACGACTTGACTCCCCACTGGCATCAAACTCAGACGCCATTCGGCAATGTCTATTGGTATGGGAACGGCCTACACGATCTTGTGCCGCACCACCATTCGCACAATCGATGGGGCGGAGTTCGCAGCTATAGCTACACGCCCTTTGGTCGGACCAAGAGCTACAACGGATATCCGAGCTACTATCGCAACCCGTACTGGGCGTACTACCGATACGGCTGGGGTTGGTAACACTCGCGAAGACGGCATCGCAGACACCGCCGGGACCCCCGGCGGTTGTCGTTTCTCAGACGTGTCCGCGATGCGCGACCAGACGGTCGTTAATCTCTGAAAGCGCGTGAGTAAAAATACGTGTTCCTTGCGATGAAACGAATCCGGCTTGTAATCATTGAATGCGAATGATCCACCAAGTCTTCCTGAGTTAGAGCTTCTCCTGTTGCCAAGCAGGCGTGCTGCGCCGCCAGGGCGTGTGCCGCGATGCTCTAACCCAATCCCATTCTCACACAATCACTGCGCGCGATGGGCACAGTCTTTGACGCCAATGATCATTCGTGCGCCGGAAGGAAGATTTCGTGAACCCCAAGAAACTGAAAGAGAAAGACCGTCGCCGCGCCCGCAAATTGGCGGACGAAGCGTGGGAGGCAGTCACCAACAACAATCTCGATCTGGCTGAGAAAATCATCCGCCGGGCAGTCGCGGCGCAAATCGACAATCCGGTATTGTGGAACGACCAAGGCATGATCCTGAGCCTGCGCGGGAATGAAGCCGAAGCGGCTGAAGCATTCCGCAGCGCGCTCAGCCTGGCTCCGACCTTTGCGGAACCGTTCGCTCACCTTGCAACCCTTCGAGCACGACAGGGCTTCATGCGCGAGGCGATGGCCATGCAAGCGCAGGCCGTCAAGCATGCTCCGGACAACGCCCTTTATGCGGAACAGCTCGAAGCCTACCGGTCGCTGGCTGACGAATCGCGTTCAGCAACGGTCGGTGCACCTCAGCCAGCCTCGGAACCAGTTTCACTCGGGCAATGGCCGGAAAAGCTGGAGACCCTCGACTGGGTGTCTCTGGCCCAAAGGCTGACCCATGAGGGCTGCGTCCCGATTCCCAAGCTAGTCGACCCCACGATTTGCGCTCATTTGCGCGACACGTACGACGACGATTCGCTATTTGCGAAGACGGTTGTGATGGATCGACCCGAATTTGGATTAGGAGAGTATCGATACTTCCGCGCACCTATTCCCGTCATGGTCGACCAACTCCGTCGCTCCTTGTTCCCGTTCGTGTCGCGCATTGCCAACCGTTGGCATGAACTGTTGGGCAAGTCGGAGCGCTTTCCCGACGATTGGGAAGCATTTCGCGCCGAATGCATGGAAGCCGGGCAATCGACGCCGACGCCAATTTTGCTGCGGTACCGAGCGGGCGGGTTCAACGCTCTGCATCGCGACCTCCGTGGCGCGGTGTACTTTCCGATCCAACTGGCCGTAATCTTGAGCCCCACAATGGAATCGGCGGAGTCGCGCGACGGCTTCCAGGGCGGTCGATTCGTGCTCTGCGATGTGCCGGAAACGAAAAAAGTCGCGCCGCCGCGAAATCGACGCGGGGTTGGGCGATGCCGTGCTCTTTTGCACGCGCGACCGACCTGTTTCCATCGGCGGCGCATGGGGCTTACAGCCGGTCAAGCATGGCGTGACGCTGATCACGGCGGGGACGCGTTTTGTCTTGGGAGTGCCGTTTCACGAGTATCGGTAGAAGCGCGGCGCCAAGACGGTTAGGCTTGGTAACATCGTCGGCGACAATATTGCAAACACTGCACGCACCGCCGGGTGGTCCCGGCGGTTCTCTTTTTCCAGACGTGCTAATGTTGGCGACCAGCCGGTATTGACCGTCGCAAATAACGTGATTGGAAGATGGAACTGAACTGTGAATAAATGTCTCCGATCTTGGCTGTGCGGATTCGTTGCATTCGCTCTAGTCTTTGTCGCTGGCTCATTCAGAAGAATCTGGCTATTGGGGCCAGATGATCTATTGACCGGATACAAGGGCTACCCTGCGGACTTGTGGGAGTGGCTTGCGAATCTTCCAAAGGTCCCGCCTGGTACTGACGGGGCGTATCGTCCCCACAACATTCGCAGTTGCGCTATCCTTCTTGGCATCAGCATTGTGCTAGGCGCAATTGGTTTCTGGCTGGGACGCAGGCGACGGCGAGACGAATTGGCGGCCGACTACAAAGATGGTCCGTCTGGAATAATGAAAGATGGGCGGCTTAATCCGAAAAACTCAGATTAGGACACTACCTGCCCTGGGTCGGACCAAATGGCGAGAAAATGCCGCTCGCGGATTCAGCGGACACATTCCTCCTTGCATTCTCGCCGACCGGATAGTAATCGTCGCATCGCAGTTGATCGATGTCTTCATTCATCGAGGTTGATATGAACAAGCACTCGCGATCGATAGCCCAGTTCTTCGTCGCCGGTGGAGCGGTCGGCTTGCTGACGCTTTTTGGATTTGCCTCCCTGGAAAAGATCCAGGATGCAAGAGATCGCATGAAGTGAACGCTCAAGCAGCTCAGCCTGGCGTGTCACAGTTATGCCGACACGCATCAAGGCAAGCTGCCGCCGGCCGTCGTGTACGGCCCCGACAATCAGCCACTATATTCCTGGCGCGTCCTAATCTTGCCGTACATCAGCCAAGATGAGTTGTACAGAGAATTTCATCTCGACGAGCCGTGGGACTCCGAGCACAACATCAAGCTGCTCGAACGCATGCCCGTAACGTACGCCGCGCCGGGGAGCAAGAAGTCGCGAATCCCGGCGTATCACACAGTCTGCCACGTCTTCGTCGGTCCTGGCACAGCATTCGACGGACCCAATGGGATCGAAATGGGCGATTTCCCCGATGGAACATCGAATACGCTGCTGATCGTTGAGGCCGGCGATCCGGTGCCGTGGACGAAGCCGGAAGAGATTGCGTTCACACCTGATGCGGAGCTAACTTGCCTTGCCTTTTTCACGACGGCTTCCGGGCTTGCATGGCGGATGGATCCGTACGCTTCATCAGAAAGGACATTGATCAAGCAAAACTGCGAGCCGCAATCACGCGAAACGGGGGCGAGAATATAGGGCTCGACAGGTTACATGCGAGAATTGACAAGCGAGGCCGAAGCTTGCATTGATCTCATCTAATCGGGTAAACTAGGGAAGTACAAGGAGCAAACTTCAATGTCGATCGCGATTGAGCCAGAGATCGAAACGCGACTGCCCGAGCGCTATGAAGTCATCAACGGCGAAGTTGTGGAGGCGCCGCCCATGAGTTGGACTTTCCTCGGAGGTTGCCAATCGCATCCGAGACGAACTAGGGCTTATGCGCGGGCGTCAGCAACGGGCCGTTGCCGGAACGATATGTTGTTTCATGTACCCCTACCAAACGATCCGACCCGGAATCGTCGGCCCGACATTGCATTCATTAGCTATGATCGTTGGCCGTCGGATCGACCGCTTTCTTATCGCGGCAATCCCATTGACGTGGTGCCCGACCTGATCGTCGAGGTAACCAGCCCGACTGATGAAGCGGAGGACTTACTGACCAAGGCTTTCCAGTATCTCGCATCTGGCGTCCGGCTCGTCTGGTTGGTCTATCCTGCCCTGCGCGTTACTTACGCGTACGAGTCGCGCGACGCTCTTCGCGTATTCAAGATTGGTGATGAATTGGACGGCGGCACGGTCCTGCCTGGCTTCCGCGTGGCCATGGCGAAGCTGTTCCCGGAGGTCACTGACTTCCACGTGCCGAGCGACGAGTAATCAGCCCCGCCGATGCACTTCGCAGCGCCAGAATAGCCTCGGGAACACCGGCAGCTTGCCGAACAGCTGATGCCAGCCCCATTCGCGGACGACCGCCGGGCGCTGGCATTCATTGCATTTTCTGGCGTATCCCCTGCTCGTCGAGGATGACTTCGCCCCGTTGCTTCTCGTGAGCAACGACGGCTTCCGGACTGACACCTCTCGCCCGAAGTTCTTCCAGAATCAAGGGTAACGCTTCGGGCTCCACCCCCTCGCGATAAACAGTCGCCCGATCGAGCAGATCTTCGGTGGTGGAGGCTCGGACGTTGTTACGGACTCGGTCGATGTTGAATTCCATTGGTCTCGTGGGACGAATTGCCCGTCATCGATTCATGGGACGAATCTCCCATTCGTCCTACCCCGCATTTTCGCGGTCCTAACCAGGTTCGGGAACCATTCTTAGCCGAAATTCGTCCTAAGGTCGAGAACATGCCGCGGCCGAGTCACGGTGCCAAGCTGTTTGTTTTGACTTGGATTGTTTGACACGGCCTGAATTTACCCGGTAAGATTGGCGCATCCCGCCTTTTTCGGCCGTCAGCCGCCCTCGGCGGGCCTTCCGACAAATTCCACGCCGGACACCCTCCGTCCCGCTCTCAGGAGAACGGAAACCATGACTACCCGACACACGCGAACTTTCGCCCTCGCTGCCCTGGGCATCTTTCTTGCCGCCGGCAACGGTCGCTCGGCCGACATGGTTCAGCCTCAGACGCACGTCATCAATGAGGAACTGAGCAAGTCCTGGAAAGCGGCCGAGTTGAAGCCTTCCAAGAAGGCGAGCGACTACGAGTTCGTCCGTCGGGCCTACATCGACATCGTCGGCCGGATCCCGACGGCCGAAGAAGTCCGCGACTTCGCTCTGGGAGACCACAGCCGTCCCAAGCTGATTCACCGACTGCTCTACGACAAGGATTACAAGCCCCGATACGTCGATCGCGCCAACCCGAAAGATCCCAAATCGGCAATCAGCTACGACTACGCCGCCGAGTATGCGACCAACTTTTCCAATCTCTGGGGCGTCTGGCTGATGACTCGCGGCGGCGTCGCCGGGGTATATCACGAAGCGATCGATCTGTGGCTCGAAGAGCAGTTTTCCAAGAACACGCCCTGGAACGAGGTCGTCAAGCAACTGTTGACTGCAACTGGCAAAACCAACGAAAACGGGGCGGTCGCCTTCATCATGGCCCATCTGGGCGAGCGCGTTCCGCAAGACAAGCAGATGGAAGACGGCCGTTTCGACGCCGTCCCGATTACCTCGCGCGTCACTCGGTTGTTCCTTGGCATTCAGACGAACTGCATCCAGTGCCACGATCATCCGTTCAATCCGGAATGGAAGCAGGACAACTACTGGGGCGTGAACGCGTTCTTCCGGCAAGTCGAACGCGACGGCACGCCCGCCCTCATGGCCGGACTGGCCGGGAAGAAGAAGATGACCGCATTGCCCGTCACTCTTCGCGACAATCCCGACCTCAATAAATCGGGACGCATTTTCTTCGAGCGCCGCAGCGGCATCGTCACCGCGGCCAAGCCGAACTTCCTGCCGAACCTCGCCGAATTGGAAAAGGAAGGAGCGGTCCCGAAACGGCCGATTCCGCGGACAACGGCCAAGAGCCGACGCGAATATCTCGCCGACTACATCATCCAGCACGACAACTTCGCCAAGGCGTATGTGAATCGGACGTGGGCCCACTTCTTCGGCCGCGGAATGAACGAACTGCCCGCTGCCGACGACTTCGGCGGGCACAACAAGGTCGTGCATCCAGAGCTGCTCAAACGGCTGGCGGAGGATTTTGTTCGCTACGGGTACGATTCGAAGAAGCTCATTGAGTGGATTTGCGATTCGGACGCATACAGCTTGACGTACCAATCCAACGGTCTGCCCGACGGCAAGGGCGGCAACGCCAAGGACGAGGCCCTCCCCTACTTCACGCGCATGCCGCTCAAGTCGATGACCCCGGAAGTGCTCTTTGATTCGCTCGAAGTCGCCACCCGCCTCGACCGCGCATCCGACAAGGACGCCAAGAAGGCAAAGAGAACCGCCTGGCTCGCCAAGCTGACGCGAAACTTTGGCGACGACGAAGGCAATGAGGTCACCTTCAACGGGACGATCATCCAGGCCCTTCTCATGATGAACGGCCCGGAACTCAACAGTGAAATCAGCCGCAAGGACGGCACCAGCGCCGTGGATAAGGCGATGACTAAGTATCGCGGCAGCGGCTTCAACTACAACGAGATGGCAATCGTTAACGAGTTGTACCTGATGGCCCTGGCCCGCAAGCCGAGTTCGACCATCATGGTCTCACTGCCGCGTCGCGATCCGAAAACCGGCAAGGAACTCATCGATCCGAAGACGGGCAAGCCAATGATGGGCGGGTCAATGAGCGAGGCGTCGTTCCTCGCGAATCAGGTCTTTGAAATGAAGAAACGCTCCCGCGGGCAAAAAGATTACAAGGCGTTCTTCGAGGATCTGTACTGGTCGCTGTTGAACACGAACGAGTTTATTCTGAACCACTAAGCCGGACGCGATACGACGGATTACAAATCCGTCCTACTTGATGCCTTGTAGGACGGATTGCCAATCCGTCCTACTTTACATTTCATGTGGGACGGATTTGTAATCCGTCCCTACGCGGCCCCGCCTTCCGGGCTGAATGCGTTGAGCCATTTCGCCAGTCGCACGCGTGCTCGTGCCCAGCGCCGCTTGACGGTGCTCTCGTCGATTCCCAGCAATCCGGCCGCTTCGAGTTGAGTCAGATCATTGAAGAACAAGAGGTCAACGACCTCGCGCTCATCCTCGTCAAGCCGGCCGATCGCCTCCATCAATTCCAGCCGCCAGTCCGCATCTTGGCCGGGCGGGGCGGCGGGCACGTTGCCGCCACCGCCACCCGTCGTGGACCCGCGCCGATGTCGAGCGACACCGGCGTCTCGTATTTGCCCGAACGGCCGCGTTCCTTGCGAATGAGATCGATCAGCGCTCGCCGCATCTGCAACGCCGCTAGACCCAGATACTGTCGAACCGATTCTGGCTTCACCGCGGCGAGGGAGTTCTCCAAGCGCATGTATGCCTCGGCCAGCAAGCCCGAGGTATCCTCCGGACGTTCCTTGTAGGCCGGTCCCAACAGCCGGCGTGCCACCGAAGCAAGTCGATCATACGAGCGCGCGATCAATTCCTTGCGGACGTTCTTGTCGTCCGGACTGAGCCGCAGCCGTTCGAGCAGCGACTGAATGACGAGAGTGGTAGTGCCTGCGGACATGCCGTTCAGGTAGTGAGGTGATGAGGTGGCGGGGAATCATTACCCCGCCACCTCACGATCCCTCCACCTTACCTTCCCAACGTCTCCTTGAAAAGGGCGAGCATCTTTTGCCACGACTTCTTGTCCGCCGCTTCGTTGTATGCCATGTTCGCGATCTCGTGCTTCTCGGCCCCCTTGACGGTAAAGCTGTGCACGGCGCCGGGGTAATTCTCGAAGTCGTACTTCACCCCGCCCTTGTCGAGAGTCGCCTTGAACTTGTCGATCGCGTCCTTGGTGATGAACGCGTCGTCGGCCCCGTTGTTGATCAGGAGGCGCGCCTTGATCATTTTGGCCTGCTCCTCGGTGAGCGGAGGAAGCCCCGCATGGAAGGTTGCCACCGCCTGGAGTGGCGCCCCGCTGGCAGCCAGGACCAATGCCGTCGTCCCGCCGAAGCAATAGCCGATGGCGGCAATCTTGTCGCCCTCGACATTCGGCTGCGACTGCAACACCTTGAGCGCCGCATTCGCCCGCCCCTGCCAGACTTTCACGTTCTTGCGCACGGCCTGGGCCATCATGCCGGCGTCCTTGGGATGCTCGGTGACTTTGCCTTCGCCGTACATGTCGGCGGCGAACGCCACGTAGCCCAGCCCCGCCAACTGCTCGGCGCGCTTCTTGGCGTAGTCGTTGAGTCCCCACCATTCGTGGAAGACGATCACGCCGGGCTGTTTGCCCTTGGCTGCGTCGTCATAAGCGAGCATTCCTTTCAGCTTGGTACCACCGTATTCGTAGTCGATTTCCTTGGTCTTCACCGCCGCCCCGGCCGTGCCGGCTCCAAAAGCCAAAACGAGGGCGCCAACGACGATCCGCATGGTGTGGCTCCGTGGATGTGGGTGGGCAGAGGCAATGATAGGGGGGAATCTTCCGGAATTTCCTGTCCTCATCGTTTTCGATTTGGGAGGTTATCTGTTCATGGGGGAAATCGATGGACGACGCTGAATCGCAACAACTCATCGACCGAGCGCGGGCCGGCGATTCGACCGCGGTTTCGGAGATCTTTGCCCGGCACCGAGATCGCCTGCGCCGCATGGTCGATATGCGTCTCGATCGCCGCCTGCAGGGGCGAATCGACGCCAGTGACGTGATTCAAGAAGCGCATTTGGAAGTCGCGACACGCCTTGCCGATTATCTGAAAGACCCGAAACTGCCTTTGTTCCTCTGGCTGCGGTTAGTCGTCGGCGAACGGTTGATGAAGTTGCATCGCACGCACCTGGGGGCCCAGAAACGCGATGCGGCCCTGGAGGTTTCCATCTTCCGCGAAGCGCTTCCGGCAGCCAGCTCGGCGGCGCTGGCGGCGCAACTGCTCGGCAAGCATACATCGCCCACCCAAGCAGCCGTGCGGGCCGAGCGATTGCTGCGGATTCAAGAGGCGATCAACTCGCTCGATCCCGATGGATCGGGAGATCCTGTCGCTGCGACATTTCGAAGAGTTGAGCCGAGGCGAAGCCGCCCAGGCGCTTGGGGATCGAGGAGGCGGCCGCGGCGAAGCGCTACGTGCGCGCGCTGAAGAGATTGAAGGACCTGCTTGGGGATGAAGGATAAGCGAGCCGAGTGGCGAGCCTCCCGCAGCGAGCCTCCCGCGTAAGCGGGGGGAGTAATTGTCAGAAACTCCCCCCGCTTACGCGGGAGGCTCGCTGTCGAAGGCTCGCTGCTCAATGCTCGCCCACCGGTTGCTCACCCTGTCGAGGATTCGACAATGCCCAGTTCCGACTCTCGCGATTACGCCCTCATCGACCAGCTCGCCGAGGAATTCGCCGCCCGTTTCCGCAAAGGCGAACGCCCGAGCGTACAAGAATACTGCGACCGCTACCCAAGTATTGCCGACGACCTGCGCGAGATGCTCCCGGCCCTCGCCGAAGTCGAGCAGATCAAGGACGAGGTGCAAGCTCCAGCCGTTGAGGTGCCGCAGCTCCGGCAGATTGGTGAGTATTCCATCTTGCGCGAAGTCGGCCGCGGCGGCATGGGGGTCGTTTACGAAGCCGAGCAGGTTTCGCTCGGCCGCCGTGTCGCGCTCAAGGTGCTCGCAGGTGGCAAATCGGGCCACGGCCTCGAGCGTTTCAAACGCGAGGCTCGCGCCGCCGCTCGATTGCACCATACGAACATCGTCCCCGTCTTCGGCGTCGGCGATCACGAGGGATTACCCTATTACGTGATGCAGTTCATCCAGGGACTCGGCGTCGATGAGGTTCTTGAGGAAGTGAAGAGGTTGCGCTCGCTCAGTGGGGCGACCGTGCCGCCGTCGGCGGTCAGCGCCAAGCCGCGGAAGGACATCTCGGCGGCAGCCGTGGCCCGGTCGCTGGTCACCGGACAATTCCAGCCGCCGCCCGACGCATTCGAAGCCACCCGCACGCATGCCCCGGCCGACGTAGGACGGATTTGCAATCCGTCCTCGGAAGACCGACGGATTGCAAATCCGTCCTACGACAAGGCCTCATCTTCCTCGTCGATTTCGCTCCCCGGCCAGTCGACCATCTCCGGCCGTAAGCCGACGTACTGGCAGAGCGTCGCCCAGATCGGCCTGCAAGTGGCCGATGCGCTTGAATACGCCCACAAGCAAGGAATTCTCCATCGCGACATCAAGCCGTCGAATCTGCTGCTTGACCTGCACGGCGTCGTCTGGGTCACCGACTTCGGCCTTGCCAAAGCGGATGATCAGGAGGACCTCACGCATACCGGCGATGTGCTCGGCACGCTGCGCTACATGCCGCCGGAGGCCTTCGAAGGGCACAGCGATGCGCGGAGCGATGTCTATAGCCTCGGCCTGTCGATGTACGAATTGCTCGCGCTTCGACCCGCCTTCGACGAGCGCAAGCGCGAGCAGCTAGTCAAACAGGTCACCACCACGGACGCGCCCCGACTCGCGTCTTTGAACAAATCCATTCCCCGCGATTTGCAGACGATCGTTCACAAAGCAATTGAGAAGGACCCGACGCATCGCTACAAGTCGGCAGGAGATCTCGCGGCCGATCTGCGCCGCTACCTGAGCGATCAGCCGATCCTGGCTCGGCGCATTCATCCCGTTGAGCGCTTTGGCCGTTGGTGCAAGCGCAACCCGACGGTGGCAGGCCTGACAGCGGCGGTTTTTCTGCTCATGACGGCCGTGGCCGTCGTCTCATCCGTCCTGGCCTTACGCATCGAAAAGAAAGCCGGCGAAACTGCAGTAGCCCTGGGCGTCGCCCAGGCGGAGACGGAACAGAAGGAAAAAGCGCTCGACGACGCCGCGATTGAGAAGCAGAAGACGCAGGGCTTGCTGGCCGAGCAGTTCGGCAGTCGTGGCGACCGGCTGTCGGCGGAGGGCGACTTCAGCGGGGCTGCCCTGTGCTATGCGGAGGCCTTGCGCCTCGATCCAAACGATGTCGATCGTGCCCAGTCGCACCGCATCCGGCTCGCGGCGGCACTGCGCGACGCGCCACGCGCGCGGCAAGTTTGGTTCCACGATGCGCCGGTCAAATACACGGCTGTCAGCCGGGGCGGCCGGGCGGTCGCAGTGGGTTGTGCCGACAACACGATTCACCTCTGGGACATGGTCACCGGCGCGGCCTTGCCGGCGCCGCCTGGCGTCCGGGGCACGCTCTCGGGTCTGGCCTTCGCGCCGGGCGGCGGCAAGCTCTGGGCCACGTATTTTCGACAGGCGACCGAGGCCGAATCGCTTGCCACCACCCTCAAGGCGTTCAGCGAGGTCTATCTTTGGGACCTGGCAACCGGGTCGGAACTCTTGCACCGCAGCGGCTACACGGCGCAATTACGTGAATCGGTCGATTCTCCCTGGTGGGTGCTCTTCAAGCCCACGCTCAACGAGTTCGAATTTCTCGATCCGGACACGGGCAAGCCGGTCGGCCCTGCCATCGAAATCAAAGTGCGCGAAGGCGATGAGAAGGAAAGGTTCAATGTGAGCGTCGTGGTGTCGGCCCAAGCCGGTCGGGTGGCGATTGGCCGATGGTCCTATCTGGGCGGCCGATTTTCTGCACCCGAGGACCTGCCGGCGGAGCTCTGGGACGTCAGGAACGGACAGCGCCTGCAAATCTTGGAGTGGACTGCACGACGGGGGAGCGATAGCGTGTTCGCCGGTCCAGAGGATTCCTCGTTGGTCGTCGTCACGGCCAAGGGCGGGCTGCAATGGTACGAGTCGAACACTGGCAAGGAGAAAAAACACCAGGACCCGCCCAGTGGCTATGTCTTCAACAGTCTGACGGTGAGCGCTGATGGTCGGCGTGTCCTGGCGTACACGCAGCCATCGGGAAATGGGTTTTCTGGTTCCTCGTCCACGATGGCCCAGATGTTGGATGCCCGGAGCGGGGACGCGACTGGACCACTGTTCTCCATCGATGCTGCCCAAGGCGCTGGTTTACTCTCCGATTGGAAGCTGAATCGCGACGGCAGTCGCATCGCGCGTCCGGGGTTGGCCGGCAAGGTCAAGTTACTTTTGGCCAATGGCACCGCCGTCACTCCCGAGCCGACGCACCCTTCCTCGGTGCAATCGGTGGAATTCTCTCCGGACGGCGGCTACCTGGTGATTCTCGCGTCGGACAATTCGATCCGCGTCTGGGACGTTGCCGCGAACGCCCCCGCGACGCCGCTGATGGTCCATACGCGCCCGGTTCGGCAGGTGCAATTTACGCCGGATGGCAGCCATTTGCTCGCCGTCAGCGGCCAAAACGTCTGGGTGTGGCCGATCGAGCGCGCGGCCATCGGACACGGCACCAACCTGTCGACGTCCCCCGGTCGGACGCCGTTCCTTTCCGCCGATGGTCGCCGCCTTCTGGACGCTCCATTAAATGCGGCGCAGTTTTTGAAGGCACCGTTGACAGCGGCGGTTCGCGATGCCGAATCTGGGAAAACACTGGCCGGCCCGATCGACTTGACCGCCGCACTGCCGCAACCCCGACCGCCCATCCGCTTCCGCAAGGGTCGCAGCGGTCTGTGGGTGGCGCTCCCGACACCATTTCCGCTCTGGCTCAATCTCGACGCCGACGCGGTGGAAGGAATACCCCGCGTGGTTCAGTGGACCACGCGCTTCCGCCCGGACGGCCGGGCGGCGCTCTTTCAAGCGAACTTCCGGCCCATCGTCAATCCCCTCGTCAATCCCCTCGTTAATGGGAGGCGGCGGCAACTCGACGACGATGAGCGGCCCGTCCTGTTCTGGAATTGCGACACCGGACAACTCAACCCCTTGGATGTCGCCAAGGGCGTTGATGTCGATGATTTTGCCTTTAGCGAAGATGGGCGCTTGATCCGCACCGTGGAGGTGAACAACGGCATTGCCACGGCCAGGCTCTGGGACGCTTCCACGGGCACGCACGTCGGGAAGGGTGTTTCCTACCAACCCGCACCCATTGTGAGCAACACATCCGGGTTCGGATCCCCATTTGCCCGCGCGCACGGCACGGGGGACGACATTACATGGAGCCGCGATTGCCGGCGGGCCGCAATCATCGACCGGATCTGGAAATTCGCCCGCGTTCGCATCGTCGACCCGCTCGCGGGCAAGGATGTGGCAGCGCTGCCACCCGAAATGGCGAATCGGCCCATAGGAAGGTTCTTTAGCGACAACGGAAAATCGCTGCTCACAACCGTTTCTGGTCCAGGTTACATATCTCCGACGGTCACCCAGGTGCGTCTCTGGAATGCCGAGACGGGCGAGTCGCTGACGCCGATCCTCGACAGCGCGCGCCTCGGCGGCACGATCATGAGGGTGGTGGTGGCACCGGCCGGGGATCAGCTCGCCATTGTCGTACTGGCACGTGGCGAGAATTTCAGTAGTCAGCTTATCTCTGCCGATGGAATGATGTCCGGCGACAGTTCCGCGGTGGCTGTGCATATCTGGAATGTCGCGGCGGGGCGAGTTGTCGCGCCGCCGCTGGTCCACGAACGTGGCGTGATCGACCTCCAATTTCACCCGGATGGCGAGCGCCTGGCGACGGCCACTTGGGCGGGCCCGGCACGATTGTGGTCGACCCGCACCGGCGAATTGCTTCAGGTGCTCCCGGGGCCGCATGCAACGATGCAGGTGCGCTTTAGCGACGATGGTCGCCGGGCGATCACCCGTCAAAATTCTCCATCCTTTAGTTCTAATCTTTGTCAAGTCGTGGATGTGCGGACCGGGCAACCGCTCACTCCAGTGCTCGCGCTCTCGACGCTCAATCCCTTTGCCTTTGGCGTCGCGATTGCCGCGCCCATGAACCGGGCCCTCGATCGCCTTCTGACCCGGCGCGGCAATGGCGAGATCGCCCTCTATCAACTCAGTTCCGAAGATCGGCCCGCGGACGAGTTGGTTGCGCTCGCGGAATTGCTGAGTTGCCGGAAAGTGAACTCGGCCGGACTGGTCCAGGGGCTCGACCAGGAGGCATTCCAGTCGCGCTGGCCGGGCAGCCAGGGACGCTTCGCCGCGGACTGGTCGGCCCCGCCGGTCGAAGGACTGGCCTGGCATCGCGAACATGCGAACCGGGCCCCGTCAGTCGCTCGAAGTGTCACCGCGTTGGTTGATGGCCAGGGTGTCTGGCACCTGGACCGTTTGCTTCCAGCCACACCCAGGGAGACGATCTGGCACCTGGAGCGCCTGATTCCGCCGACGCCAGTGGAAGCGCGAGACCTGTCCACTCGCGGCATGGCAGGGTTTCGGCTTCAGGACTGGGCCAGGGCCGAGGCCGACCTGACCAGGTCGATCCAGGGCGGCGGCACGCTGCCGACCGGTCAGTCGCTGTATTTCAATCTCGCCGAGGCGCACATTAACCAGGGCAAATGGGCGGAGGCGGAGGCCGATCTGCTCCGCGCGCCGAGGCCGACCCGGCCGGTCGCCAATCCGACCCGCAATCTCCAGGCCCTCGCCCTGGTTCGTCTGCAACTCGGCAAGGTCGATCTCTACAAGGAGAATTGTCAGGAGATCTTTGGACGTTGGAAAGGTGCGCCAATAGCCAAGAAAGTCAGTTTTTACAGCCCCCAATCGCCGGCGCTGTTGTGGCCGGGCTTCCTGGCCGAGAACGTCTATCCGGACTTGATCGCCGTGTCGGACACCTGGTCGTTCGTCGACTCCAGGCAAGTCTACCCGTTCAACCCGATCGCCGCCATCCGCTATCGCAAGCACAACTACCCGGCCGCGGAGAACTTGCTCGTCAGCCGACCCGTCCAGGCAGCCGACTGGTTCTTCCTGGCCATGGCCCAGTTCAAGCAAGGTAAGCCCGAAGCGGTCGCGCTCCAGCCTGGACGCCGGCATCCGCGCCCGGTCCGAGCCCAAATACACGGAAACCTATACCGTGTTTTCCGCGGGGCCTGGGGGAGCAACCGCCCCGCGCTGGCAACGCGAGATCGCTGAAAACGTCCTGCGGCGGGAGGCCGAGGCGCTGATTCTTGGAAGAAAATAGCCAATCGCCCTTTCGTTTCGGACGCCTCGCAATACTGAGTGGTAAGGGGCGCGCTTGCGCTTGATTCCCCGGTGCGCAGGTGAGCCAAAATGAGCCAGTTTGAGCCAACCGGAAAAGATGTTTCACTTGCTTGCGAGCCGGACAGCGCAACTGCCGATAAGGCAGTTCGGCCGGTGAAATGTGACAAAATGTAACTTGCGCCAGGCAAGCTTGGGGGAGGGGGACGAAGATGTAAGACGCATTTTCTGAAACCGACCGTACGAACTCTGAGGGTAACCAATCCCTCCCGGTAAAGTCTAGCCAACAACCGGAAGCGAGTCTTGCGTCCTGCCCGGGTAACCGGCGGGGCGAAGCGTAGACAGCCAGTGCCAAAGCCGCGGGATCGAGCCTCGAAAGATGTCTTACTCGTGGGAGCCTTCGTCGTGTTACAGGCGTGGGCTGCACCCGAACCCCGAAACGGCTTGGGGGGAAGGTCCTGCCGGGGTCTAAGGCCGGGGCAAAGGCACATAAGGGTTCGCCAGGAACCTGGGAGGTCCCAGCGTCTCCTGCTGAAAGTTGGCGTGGGGCTGCCAATCCCAAAGCTCCAGGCCGGGCTGCCGACGCCGGGCGGCACGGAGCGAACACAGGCGTACCAGCAGGTACCGCCAAGCGAAGGAAACGAAGTGCGGCGGGATGGGCGTTGGGAAGTCGGAGCCTCTCGTAGTACCGCTGAAGCCGGGGAACTCGCGTCACGAGAACCCGGTGGAGGGAAGGGGAGGCCGAGTTGAAGAACCGTGGGAGGGAAACATGGCGGGAACACCGAGTCTCGAGACTGTGTCTACGAAACAAACACGGATCGCGGAACTGGCGAAGCAAGCGCCGTTGATGAGTTTCACGACTCTGGCGCATCACATCGACATTTCCTGGCTGATCGAGGCCTTTGGCCGCACGCGGCAGGACGGGGCCGTGGGCGTGGACGGACAAACGAGCGAGGATTATGGGGCCGATCTTCGGTGCAACCTGGAGCGGCTGCTGAACCGAGCCAAGTCCGGCACGTACCAGGCGCCGCCGGTCAAGCGGGCGTACATCCCGAAGGGAACGGGCAACGAGACCCGGCCCATTGGCATACCGACGTTTGAAGACAAGGTGCTTCAACGCGCGGTGGTCATGGTCCTGGAATCGGTGTACGAGCAGGACTTCTACGACTGCTCGTACGGCTTTCGTCCCAGACGGTCGGCGCATCAAGCGCTGGAGGCGTTGTGGCGTCAGTTGATGGCGATGGGGGGTGGCTGGGTCGTGGAGGTGGACATCCGGAAGTTCTTTGACACTCTGGACCACGCTCGACTGCGGGAGTTTCTCCAGCGACGGATACGCGATGGTGTGCTGCTGCGCTGGATTGGGAAATGGCTGAACGCGGGAGTCCTCGAAGGGGACGTGTACACACTTCCCGAAGAGGGCACGCCGCAAGGCGGGGTGATTTCGCCTCTCTTGGCCAATGTCTACTTGCACTACGTGCTGGACGACTGGTTCGAGAAGGACGTGAAGCCGCGCCTGGCGGGGCAGGCGTTCTTGATTCGCTACGCGGACGACTTCGTGATCGGTTTCCGTCACGAGGCGGACGCCAAGCGGGTCCTGGAGGTTCTGCACAAGCGGTTCGCGAAGTATGGGCTCACGCTTCATCCAGACAAAACGCGGTTGGTGCCGTTCATGCGGCCCAGCCAGCGGCCGGGTTCGGAAGCCCAGGGGCCTCAGCCAGGGACGTTTGACCTGCTGGGGTTCACGCACTTCTGGGGCCGGTCGCGGCGTGGTGGCTGGACGATCGTGCGCCAGACCTCGTCGAGCCGATTCAGTCGGGCGGTCAAGAAGATCGCCAAGTGGTGTCGCGAACATCGGCATCGTCCCCTTCTTGGGCAACACGCCACGCTGAGTCAGAAGTTGCAGGGCCACGACGCATACTACGGCATCACCGGCAACGGCCGAATGTTGACGCGGTTGCGGCACGTGGTTCGGCGCATCTGGCGGAAGTGGCTGGCCCGTCGTCGGGCTGGGCCGCTCTCGTGGGACGCCTTTGGTCGTCTCGTGCAGCGTTATCCGCTGCCGGCGGCGCGGGTGGTCCATTCGGCGTACGCGTCTTCGCGACTTTAACCTGAGGAGCCGGATGCCTGAATTGGGCAAGTCCGGATCTGTGGGAGCCCTGGGCGGCAACGCCCAGGGCGACCCGGCAAAATGTGACACTGAAAAAAGATCCTAAACAGAGCCCCGCAGTCAAAATGGCAGATTGATCCCCGCGCCCGCTTGAGTTCGGCACATCATGAAATCTCTCCTCATCTCCCTCGCTTTGGCAACTGCGATGCACGCTGCACCCAAGGCCGACTTCTTTGTCAGCCCGAGCGGCAAGGATTCTTGGTCGGGCAAAATTCCCGGCTCGACGCGCGACCTGTCCGACGGACCGTTCCTGACGCTTGCCCGGGCCCGCGACGCCGTGCGTGAATTGCGCAAGCGCGACAAGCTCGACCGGCCCATGTTAGTTGCAATCGTTGGCGGACATTACGAATTGACCGAATCGCTCGTCTTCACGCCGGCCGACTCGGGGTCCGAGAAGTCACCGACGATCTTTGCAGCCATTGACGGCGATCGCAACCCGGTGATACTGAGCGGCGGCATCACTCTTCGCAGCAGCAGCGTCAAGGAGGGTTTTCCGTTGCCGAACGGTGTGGGGGAGACTCGCCTGCGGCAGATCAGTGTCAACGGCGAGACTCGCCATGCATCGCGATTGCCGAAAACAGGAACCTATGTGATCAGCGGCCTGGCCGGCGCCGATCCAAAGGGGAAATACAACACGCCGGCGAACAAGTTCGAGTTCAAGCCCGGCGAGATCGACGCGAAGTGGAAGAATCTGAACGATGTCGAAGCCGTCGTCCTGCACTTCTGGGTCGATACGCATTTGAAAGTCAAGAGCGTTGATCCCCAGAAGCACATCGTTGAATTCGACCGCTTCAGCAAACGCAAGCTGACCGACGACTATCAGAATCGCTTGGCGCGTTACTATTTGACCAACGTGTTCGAGGCGCTCGGACCCGGCGAGTTCTATCACGACCGCGCCGGGGAAGAAGATCTACTACCAGCCGAAACCGGGCGAGGATATCGCACGGACCCGGATCGTCGTACCGCGACTTCCTATAGTGGTGAGCTTTGATCGCGGGCGAGATGCGGGCAAGTCCGTCGAGTGGATTGAATTTCGCGGCGTCACCGTGAGCGATACGACCTGGGAACCACCGGCGAATGACGCGGTGGATGGCCAGGCCGCGAGCAACGTTCCCGGCGCGATTCAGTTCCGCGGAGCACGGCACTGTCGATTCATGGACGGCGCGGTGAAAAATGTCGGCGGCTATGGCATTGAAATCGCCGACGGCTGCCACGACATTCGCATCGTCGGCAACGAGATCGCCCACGCCGGAGCGGGCGGGATCAAGCTCTCCGGCGGGGCCGCGAATGTCGCGCGAATACCACCGCACCGGCGAGTGCGTCATCACCGACAACCACATTCACCATCTCGGCGAAGTCTTTCATTCCGGCATTGGCGTACTCCTCATGCATGCGAACAACAACACTGTTTCCCACAATCACATCCACCATCTCTATTACACCGGCATCTCCGTTGGCTGGGTCTGGGGTTACGCGGCGAGCGTCAGCAAGGAGAACACGATCGAGTACAACCACATTCACGACGTTGGCCAGAAGCTTCTCTCGGACATGGGCGGGATCTACACGCTCGGCGTCTCGCCCGGCACGGTTCTCCGCGGCAATCACATTCACGACGTCGATTCGTGGACCTACGGTGGCTGGGGCATCTACACCGACGAGGGCTCGACCGGCATCACGATCGAGAACAATCTCGTCTATCGCACCAAAAGCGGCGGGTTTCACCAGCACTACGGCAAAGAGAATCTGGTTCGCAACAACATCTTCGCGTTCGCCCGCCAGGGACAACTCATCCGCTCGCGGGAGGAGGACCACACGAGCTTCACCCTCGAGCGCAACATCGTCTATTGGAAGGACGGTCCGCTGTTCGGCTCGACTTGGAAGAACGACCATTTCGTGGTCGATCGCAACATTTACTGGAACGCGGCCGGCAAGCCGGTGACCTTCCCCGGTGGAACTCTCGAGCAGTGGCAGAAACGCGGCCACGATCAGCACTCCGTGATCGCCGACCCCAAGTTCCGCGATCCGGACAAGGGGGATTTCTCGTTCACGGACGATTCGGTCGCCAAGAAGATCGGCTTCGTGCCGTTCGATGCATCGAAGGCGGGCGTTCGGCCAGCGGGGAAGCGGGATTGATAGCGGCTTGCAGTTGGCCGATGATTTCGAGACAATGCACGCGGGCTCGATTGAGAGGTGACCGATGGAAGTCCTGGAATTGTTGCTCGAATCCGCCCGCCGTCACGTTCGCCACGATGAGGAAGACGTGCGCGAATGGGCGCGCTTCGCTGCCGCAAGACGACGGCGTGCCACTGCGGGCTCGGATCGCGGCAGTTGCCGAGCGAATGCGGGCGACGTTCGCTGAGTTGGCGGAAGTCGAACAGATGTATCAGCGAGCAGCGTACACGGGCGCCGCCGACGATAGCATCGAACTTTTGATCAAGGATGTCGCCTCGAAACATGCCGCGAACGCCAGCAGCTTGCTGGCGATGATCCATCGAATTCCAGAGAATGTACGTCCCAATCCGGATGTCATTTCCGACTTGAAAATGCTTGAATTCGAAGCGAATGAGTTGCCCTTGGTGATGGAAGGCGAAACGGATGTGCGTGCAGGCAAATGGCAATCCTGGGAGGAAGTTCGGAAGCAACTTGGACTATAGTCAATGGACTATTTGCTCAATATTACGGACCGGGCTAAAGTCCAATTCGCTGGACTACCGCCCGAAATCGCCGCGATCATGCCTGAGCACATCCGACGACTGGCAGCGTCACCCCGTATCGGTGAGTATCCCGGGTGCTCCGCCCGCTTCGTTACCGGATCGCATGATTTACCCATTCCCCGTGAATCTGCCGGATGCAAGCGAGTACACTGTCCGAGTCCATTTCAAATACGGGCAGGACGAGCAAACGTTGATTATTCTGGCCATCACTGCCATCCAACACAAGTGATCCCCATTACGCTTTCATGAGAGCATCTTGAAATATTGTTCCCTTTCCCTCGTCTAACCGGGTACCATATTGGGCACCCACCCACGCGCCTGTTCTCTCCCGATCGTCATAGGAGTCGAAGTATGAAGGACATGTCCAATCTGCCGTGCCCCGAATGCACGAGTGTCGATCGTCGCGACTTTGTTCGCACGCTGGCCGTTGGCGGCGCCGCTCTGGCCGCGGGCGGCGGCATGCTCGCGCCGCGAATCGCAAAGGCCGGCGAACGCTTGCCGATGCCCCGCGTCGTCAACACCGCTGCCGAGGACCTGGTCAAGGAACTCTTTGCCGGCCTCGACGACAAGCAAAAGAAAGCGGTCGTCAAGCCGTGGGATCATCCGGCCCGGAAGTCGGTCAACCCGAACAAGGCGCTGGACAAGACCATCGGGACCGTCTACACGAAGACCCAGCAAGAATCTGCTGACGAAGATTGTCCGGGCCATCGCGTCCGACGACCGGGGTTGGGATCAGATCAGCCGGAAGGGCACTTGGGATCGAAGCCTATCGTTCGACAAATGCGGCGCCGACATTTTCGGCGACCCCTCGAAGGGCAAATTCGCGTTTGAGTTCACTGGCCATCACCTGACCGTTCGCTGCGACGGCGATAGCGAAGAAGGGGCGGCTTTCGGCGGGCCGATCTATTACGGCCACAGCCCGAACGGCTACGCTCCGAACAACGTCTTCTCCTATCAGACCAAGCAAGTCATGAAGGCCTACGATGCCCTGGACGAAAAGCAGCGCAAGGCCGCCACGGTGGCGATGGGCAATCCCGGCGAAGGGCCGAAATCGGTGCAACTGAAGAAGGACGCCAAGCCGCATGGCATCGCGTACGCCGACCTTTCCGGCGATCAAAAAGAACTGATCGAGCATGTGATGAAGGCGATTCTGTCGCCGTTCCGCCAGCAGGACGGCGCCGAAGTCGTCTCCATCATCAAGACCATGGGCGGCATGGAGAAAGTGAACCTCGCGTTCTTCACCGAGGACTACGAAGGCGCCAAGACGAACGAGAAGCAGCCGTGGAGCTTCTGGCGACTGGAGGGCCCGGGCTTCGTCTGGAACTTCCGCGTCCTGCCGCACGTGCACACCTACGTCAACATTTCGTCGAAGATTGGATAATCAGGTTGACCGCTGACTTGCACGAAGCCGCATAGGACCTATACGTCGTATAGGTCCTATGCGACATTCCTCCAATGCACTTCACCAAGGAGCAATTCATGACCTTTCCCCGCCTCGCCGCGTTTTGCGCGTTGTTGGTTTTCCCCACATTTGTGCTGGCCGATTCTCCGTTTGATGGCAAATCGCTTCATGGCTGGAAATTCAAGCATCCAGGCAAGGGCAAATGGGTTGTCGGCGCTGCCAGCGTGGACCGAAACGAACCCGTCCAAGTTGAAAATCAGCGACACAGGCGATGAACTCATCAACGCTCAGCCCGCCTCGGACATTCTGACCGAAGCGAAGTACGGCGATTGCGTCGTTGAAGTCGAGTTCATGATCCCGAAAGGCTCGAACTCGGGCGTTTATCTGATGGGCGAATACGAAGTGCAGATTTACGACACCTACGACAAGATGGGCAAAGACCCGAAGCCCGGCGACATGGGCGGCATCTACACCTTCGCAGCCCCGAAGGTCTTCGCGACCAAGAAGTATGGCGAGTGGCAGAAATACGTCATCGACTTCCAGGCGCCGAAGTTCTCTGACGGCAAGAAAACGTCGAACGCCAAGTTCCTAAAGGTGACGTTCAACGACAAGGTCATCCACGAGAATGTGGAGTGCTCGCATGTGACCCCTGGCGGCCTGACCGGCAAGGAAATGCCCGAAGGTCCGCTCATGTTCCAGGGCGATCACGGGCAGGTGGCGTATCGGAATCTGAAGGTGACCAAGAAGTAATCCATAAGGCGAGCCGCCGGGTGTTGTCATTACCCGGCGGCCCACGCCGCTCGGCTCGCCGGCAAATCCCATGCGAATCACCGCCCTCGAATCGATCCACCTTCCCGATTATCCCTCGATCCTCTTCATCGCGGTTCACACGGATGCGGGATTGATCGGGTACGCGGACACTTGCTACGCGCCAGATGCAGTCGCCGGCTACATCCATCAATTCGCAGCGCCGATGCTACTCGGCCACGATCCCCTTTCGATTGAATTGCACTGGCGGCGGCTTTATGAAGTGATCGCGCACACCGTTGGCAAGGGGGCGGAACTCCGGGGCTTGTCGGCCATCGATGTGGCGCTCTGGGACATTTTCGGCCAGGCGACCGGCATGCCGATCTGGAAACTCTTGGGCGGCGCCGCACGCGATCGCATCAAGACTTACAACACTTGCGGCGGACCCAGCTATGGCCGCTCGTCGAAAGGCGGCACAGGTTATGGCACGGAAGGAACGACTGGCGGCCGCTACGAAGACCTCGCCGCGTTCATGGAACGAGCCGATGAACTCGCGCTCGATCTGTTGAGCGAAGGCCTCGTCGGTATGAAGATCTGGCCGTTCGACTATGTCGCTCATTTTCCTGGCGGCTGGGACAATTGGCGATCGTTCCGCGGTATGTTCGACCCGGATATTCGCTCGCTCGGCGGGCAGGACATCTCGGTTGCGGATATCGAGCGGGCGCTCGAACCGTTCCGCAAGATTCGCAAGGCGGTCGGCGATCGCATGGAGATCATGCTCGAAGGCCACGGTCTCTGGTCGCTGCCGGCGGCGATCAAGATTGCTCGCGCTGTCGAGGAGTTCCGTCCTGCTTGGCTCGAAGATCTGATGCGGGCCGACGACATCGATGCGCTGGCTGAGCTACGCCGCGGTACAACGACGCCGATCCTGGCCAGCGAGTACCTGGCAACCCGCTACGAATTCAAGCCGCTCCTGGAAAAGCAAGCGGCCGATATTGTGATGATCGATCCCACCTGGGCCGGGGGCATCACGGAGTGCAAGAAGATCTGCACAATGGCCGAGACCTACAAGCGTCCCGTCGCAATGCACGATTGCACCGGGCCGTTTACACTCTATGCCGGCATTCACTTGGCAATCAACGCCACGAACGCGGTCTATCAGGAAACAGTGCGGGCGTATCTGCGCGTGAACTACCCGGAACTCGTCACGGAATTGCCGACCGTCGTGAACGGGCACGTCCTGGCGCCGACCAAACCGGGCCTGGGGTCAACGTTACTGCCCGACATTCGCAAGCGTACCGGGGCGCCGGTGCGCCTGTCGGAGCTATGACGAGCGCACTCGGCCCGGTCGATGCCGCCAAACTCACTGTCCAATAGTTCAATTCGGTTGCAGGGATTCGCCGCCACTTCGCGTAATAAACGCAGCGAGGATTCCCGGAGATGTCGTGTCGCGCAGGAACGTCACCGAGCCATCGCCTCGCAAGACATTCACGCCGCCCGTATGGAACGCGTAGAGCCCGTTTACATTCGAGACATTGATTGACGAGCAGCCGCCGGGCGGTTCCGCGACTCCGAGCGGCAGCGGCGCTGCCAGGCTGGCATCGTAGCCTTTGATCCGGCGGGCCGTATTGTAGTCGGCCCATGCGGAGTTGAGTGTCAACCCCTGGTCGGCGCCCAGTGTCATGCCGGGATTCGGACGACCCTTGTAGTAGATCTTCTGTCGGCCCGCGATCTCGCCAAAACAGATCGTATTCGACAATCCGTCCGTGACTTCGGAGAAGGTCACCGTCTGCTTCGTTTTGATATTGTCCGATCCGAGCATTCCTTGGTCGCGCATCCCGGTCGGGGTCGTTCCGCCGGTGCAATTCGCCAGATTGTCTTCGACGCCGCGGATCGGCGCGTAGTCCGTCGGCCCCAATGGCAACGGCCCTAGATCGAGCCCGCCCAATGCAAAATAAGGCTCGTAGTCCAAGGGTCGGGAGGACGGCGACGACGGGCAGATGAAGATCTTCACGTGGACCAATCCGCTCGGGCTGGTCCCATAATTCGGCGGCATGTTGATTGGGTCGACCACCGAATGTTGAAGATTCAAGGCGGAGCCCAAATTGCCCTGTTCCACATAGGGCAAGAGTTGCGTCAACGTGCTGTGTCCTTGCGTTTGCGGCCCGTAGGGATTCGGGCTCGGTGGAACCGCGAAGTCCATGCCCCAGGCGGGCATGTTGCCGTTCGCGGATTCGTAGTTGTGCAGGGCCAGGCCGATCTGCTTGAGATTGTTGGAGCACTTCATTCGGTTGGCGGCTTCGCGGATCTTTTGCACGGCCGGCAACAACAATCCGATCAGGATGGCGATGATGGCGATGACAACCAGCAACTCGATCAGCGTGAACGCCGATCGTCGTCGGTGAACATTTCGATCCATTGTCGAACCTCCAAGCGAGAGATGAATGCGGAGTCGTCCAACGCCATGACGATCGAAGTCATTTCAAATCCATGGGCTCCAGGTCGTTTTCTCCAGACTTGATTTCCACTCGAAGTGTCGAAGACTTGGGATTGGCAAATCGTCCCGCCAGTAGATCCGGGGCATCGGGCGCCAAACCCATCATGAGCTGCTTCTCGTTCGGCTTCTTCGTCGGATCCGGCCAAACCACTGTGACTACATACTTTCCGGCACGGGCACCGCTCTTGGGACCGGTGACGAGATGGAATGTACCGTCCTCGGACGCGATTGCCGTGGCCGGCGTGCTTTGCATGCCTCCCCCTTCCGGATGAAAGACGAGCATCGCTCCCGCTGCCGGCTTTCCATTGACCAGGATTTTCCCGCGAACGATATGCAGGCGCTCGCTCGAAGAGCACGACGCGATCAAGACTACGAAAGCAGCGAACGGAAACGTCGCCACCGATCGCCACAAATAGCGCTCGGTTGCCATGTGATTAGACCTGGAGAGTGGTCGCGGGCGATCGTCGACGGGTTAATGGGAGAGAGTATACCCTCGATCAAATCCAGAATGAAAGCAAAAAATGCGTGAGAATTGCAATCAGATTGCGTGAAGAACGCGTCTATAGTCCGTGTTCTGCAACAGCCTGGTTACTCCCTCTTGCAGAGGCCGCATTCGCGCATTTTTCAAGCGCCTTCGACTCCGCGGCTGCCACGCGCGCCGTAACGCCGATCGATCGACCGGTCATCATCGTTGCAACCGCATCACTTCCGGATGGCTCAGCGGGACGGCGTCCGGTGGAGCTTTCAGCGTTCGCAGAAATGCGACCACGGCCGATTGGTCCTCCTGATTCAGTTCCCGGTATTTCGCGGTCACCAGCTTCGCGTCGCCTTGATGGCGAAGGATCGCGGATTCCAGCGTGGGCGATGCGCCGTCGTGGAAATATGGCGCGGAGTCCGCCACTCCCCAGAGGGCCGGGGTCTTCCATTCCTCGCGCTTGGCCAGATACTCGGGACGCTCGGAAAGCTGGAGCTGCTTGGGCGGGTCCACGGTGTAGGCATCCCCGCCACCGCTCAAGTTCGGATCGTCCAGCGTGTACAGCAAGAAGTCGCTATAGACGCCTTTCACGCCCCCCATGTTTGGCACGTGACAGATCCCGCAGCCGACCGATGTGAACAACTCCTTGCCGTGCCGCGCCGTCGGTTCGGCCGCGGTGGTTTCGACCGGCTTCGGCAATGTCTTGACGAACGCGACCAAGGCGCGGAATTGCTTCTTGTCGAGATCCGGCGGCGAGGTGTAGTCCGGCGCGGCGAGCGGCGTTGCCTGCGCCATCGTCGGCGTGCCGAGACCCAGCTCGTTCGCACAGGCCGCGGCGACGAAATCCGGCAGCGTGGCGAATTGCCCCTTCCAACCAAACTTGCCAATGCTGCCGTCGGAATTCGTCCCCACGCGCCCGACCGGCACATTGTTGAACTCAAGCTTCATTTCTCGAGCGATGGAGTCGATCTGCCGGCTGCGCTTGTTCTTGAGAATCGCCTTGTCGGAAATAAGGTCGATCCAACCGGCGCCGAACAGGGCGGTCGGCTGAACATCTTGGGTGGAGACCGGGTCGAAATCGGGGATAGTGACCGGGCAATGTGGCGAACTGGTCCTGCGACCTGGGATCTTGGGGTAGATCTTCTTGACCGCTGCAAGCGATTCCTGCTGCGACGTCAGGACGCTGAAATTGTGGATGCTGCCGAAATGGAACACGTCGTCGCCCGGCCGCGAGTGCACTTCAAAGCTGGTGGCGTTGTGCGCCACTTCGCCACCGCCGCCGAGCCCACCCTGGAAGTGGCAACTCGCGCACGACTTCGCATTGTAAACCGGGCCCAATCCATCCCCGTGCGCCATCGAATCATTCGGCTGCCATTCATGCTCGAACAATTCGCGACCCTGGGCAATGTCCGAGGCCCGAGCCGACGGTCCCCAAATGACCGGCAACCCCGGCGACCAGACCCACAGGCCGACGCCGACGAGCAGGGCGACCAGTGTACCGCCAACGATCTGCCGCTGCCGAGCAAGAGAAAGACGTGCCATGGACGCAAGCCCTTCGGGGCGAAGAGGTGCTGGAATTGAGAGTAATCGACCGCCGCATTCCGGTCAAGAAACGACCGCGCCGATTTCAGCCGGTCGCGGATTAGAACAGACTACACCTCCAGTTTCTGCTCGTCGGACTTGAGATCGAGCTTGTCGAGGTTACTGACGACGAAGTAGTCCCTGCCCTTGGCCCCGATCAGCACATCCTTCACGCCATCGTCGTGCACCGTTGCATTGCTCAGGAACGTCGTCCCGTTGTTCCCGCCGGCTGTGCCGGTCAGATGGCTGATCCGGTCCTCGTACGTCGAACTCGATGTCCATTCGGCGACGATGTCATTCAAGGCCAGCAAGTCATTATCGAAATCGGTCGGACCGGCGATCAACAGGTCATCGCCCTTACCGCCTGCCAAGCGGTCGACGCCCGCACCACCCAGCAGTACGTTCGTGCCGCCGGCATCGTTTAGCTTGTCGTTGCCGTCGCCGCCGACGAGTAGATCGTTGCCGAGCCCGCCGGTCAGCTTGTCGTCGCCGGCATTGCCGAACAGCCGGTCATCGCCGGCACCACCGGTGAGCACGTCGTTGCCGGCATCCCCATAGAGGTCCGCGGGGATATTGAGCTTCGGCGAAACCGTGATCCGATCGTTGCCGCTCAGGCCGTGCACGATGATCCGGCCGGTCACGTCGCTCAGTGCGAATGTGCCAATCGGCTTTCGATTCAGGACGACGATCAACTGCGTCTTGTCCTTGGACAAGTTCACGGCAATCACGTCGTTCCTGCCCGTCCCGCCGATCAAGAGATCGCCATCCACGATAACGGCCTGAGCGACGGTCACTGTGATGGATTGGGAATCGTTCAGGGCCGGTACGCCATCATCGACCACGCGCACGTTGAATGTGTAATCGCCCGGTGTGTCCGAATCGCCCGGCGTCCAGGAGAACAACCCCGTATCGGGATCGATCGTGGCTCCGACCGGCGCGCCGACCAGACTGAACGTCAGTGCATTGGGATTGCCGTTGATCAGGTCGGTGTCCGAAGCGGTGGCCGTGAACGCGACGGTCGAACCGGGAGCAAGCGTGACAGTCGCCGGCACATTGGCCAGGACCGGAGCCAAATTCACCTCGCGAACAATGACCGTCACGGTCTTCTCCGTCACCGTAAAGCCATCGGTGACTTGCACATTGAAGATGAAGGTGTTCGGCCCATCCGCCTCGGTCGTGGTCCAGGAGAACGCGCCGGTGTCCGGGTCGATGCTGGCGGTCACGGAAGCGCTATCCAGGCTGAAGGTCAATGACTGGCCCAGGTCGGGATCAGTACTCGAAGCGGTGAAGGATAGAGTATCCCCTTCGTTGATACTCACCGAAACCGGCACGCCGACGAGCGTTGGCGGAACGTTGCCAGAGCCATAGGCGAAGACTTGCGTTTCCAGGAGATTGATTGAAGCCGCGATCGGCGTCGTGCCGCCGTTGCTCGTGACATCGACGGTCTGGCGAAGCGCTCCCGAGGTGAACGCACCCGCAAACGTGCTGTCGATGGCGCGAACTATTAGCGGAGTGGGCTGACCGGTAAACGTCGGTATGGGTACGAAGCGCAAACGAGTCTGCGCCGAGAGGGCGAGCGCCGTGGCATCATCCGCAACAGGCCCAACGTCGAACCAGCTCGTGCCGTTGTCGGTCGAATACTGCCAGACGCCTTCCGTGCCAGCATTGGCCGAATTGCCGACGATGGCCAAGCCATTGAGGAAGTCGCCAGCATCCGGATCGGTGTCGAGCTTGTCAAAGATGGCGGCAATCTTCTGACCAGGAAGCACCACGTTCTGCTGCTGGATCGGCGCCAAGAATCCATCGGCGCTGAGCGTAGGTGCATCATTGCGAGCGAAGACATGAATGGTATAAGTTGCCGTAGCCAGGTTCTGCGACGCCTCGCCGTCATCGACAGTCACCGTCAGCGTTCGATCCAGTTCCAGGGGACTTTGGCTCGTGTTGGAATAAGTCAGCGAGCGCAGCACCGCCTCATAATCGGCAACACTTGCTGAGCCACTCAGAGTCAGCAGGCCATTGACCGAATCGAAGTTGGCGGTGATCCCTCCCTGGAGGGTGTAGCCAAGTACGTCTTCGGTACGAATGTAGCTGCCGATCTGGACCGTGGCGCCGACGAGATTGGCGTTGGGGCTGTTGGCAAAAGCGAGCGTGTTGTCCACCGTGAGTTGGGGGTCGTCTTCGGTGTAGTTGAGGACCTGCGGGCCGGTCAGAGTGGTAAACGACTCCGGGACGAAGCGGGCCACAGTGAAGTCGAAATCCGTGCCATTGGAGGTTGAGCCGACGGCCACAATTCGGCCATCCCCATCGAGGGCCAGGCAACCTATACCCGCATCACCGGCCCCGACTGCGAGACTTACCCTTCCGTTGCTGCCGAAGGACGCATCCAAACTGCCATCAGCTTCGTAGCGGGCCAGTGCAAAGTTCTGGCGGCCCCCGCTGACGCTGCTCCCCCCGACCAGCATGCGGCCCGCCTCGTCAAGCACGAGGGATTCTGCCAAGTCGTTGCCTGGTCCAATCGCCGTGGTAACGGTGCCAAACGAGCCGAACGACGGATCCAACTGGCCATCCGGACTATATCGGGCAAGTCCGAAGTCCCAACCGCTGCCGCTTAACGCATATCCGGACGCGACGATCCTGCCATTGCTATCGATCGCAAGGCTCTGATTCTGGATGCTGTCCGTACCCGCGCCGATAGGCGTAGTGACCTTTCCCCCCGATCCGAATGATGGATCAAGTGAGCCATTTGGCAGATACCTTGCGAGTGCGAAATCGGCCCAGTCGCCGTCGTAGTTCCAACCACCGAGCACTATTCGTCCTGAGCCGTCGATCGCGACGCTGTTGGCGCCATTATCACGTACGCCGATGTCGGTGATTGCTACGCCTCCCGTCCCGAATGACAGATCTAACGAACCGTTAGATTCATATCGGGCAACAGTAAACTCAAACTTCGTTCCGTTATGACTCTGGCCGGCGGCAACGATGTGGCCGCTATTGTCGAGCGCGATCTCATTGATCAAGTTGCTGCCGCCGGTCACCGCAGTAATGACTTTGCCGCCGCTGCCAAAGGAGCTATCGAGCGAACCATCGTCGTTGAATCGGGCGAGTGCAAAATCGTAGTGTCCACTGACCACGGTCCGCCCGCCAACGACTATGCGATCCGATCCGTCGACCACGACTTGGAAGATGTCGTCGTCGCCAGTGCCGATCGGCGTCGTCAACGTTCCGCCGCTGCCAAACGAGTTATCGAGTGATCCATTCGCGTTGTAGCGGGCCAAGGCAAAGTCCCAGTTGGCGCCATTGAACGAACGGCCCGCCACAACGAAACGACCAAATCGATCGATCACCATAGTCCTAGCCTCGTCGGTGCCCGCACCGATGGGCGTTGTGACAATCCCTCCAGTTCCAAATGTCGGATCCAATCCACCCGCCGACGGCGTCACGCGTTCATCGAGCGATTCAAACGTCAAAACGGTCCGACGGCGGCGGGAAATGGTTGGCTTTTTCATCCGAAGACCTTGCGAGTGCTGCGGTCCAGAGCGGACCGGCGGGTCGGTTGAGGAGTTGAGCGTACCCCTTCCAAAGATCGCCAGCAAGTTAATTGCTGGTGGCACCGTCAGAATTGAGCAGTGAATAGTTTGGCCGCGGCCTGCCAACATCTTTTGTTTTCTGGCTCAAACTGGACGCCACCGACAAAGAGCAAATTGGACAGGATCAACAGGATTGACTGGATGTAAGACAAGCTTGGATTTTCATCCTGTTGATCCTGTTAATCCCGTCCAATTGAGTTTTGTCGGGAACGTCCAAACTGGGTCAAATTGGCTCACAGAGAGAGAAAATGGTCTCCGGATCGGGTGAGTTCCAGACGGAACTCTGGCGAGTTCCGCTACGCATCCGGGCAACGTCCCCGGACCAGGAGTAGTATCTTTTTTGAGTGTGACATTTTGGACGTTCCCGACAAAAGTTGAATTTCGGAGAGCGGGGCCCTGTAAAGCCCGACGTTTTCAGGGGTCGATTCGCCGGAAGCAGACTTTTGTCGGGAATGTCCATTTTGTGACATTTTGTGACATTTGCACCCTCCGCGGCCGGCGCACAACACCGGCGACCGCTTGTCAGTATTTCGTGGTCCTCGTTTGTAAAGGGGCAATCCGGATCTTCGCCTCAGGTCTCCGCGCCGGGCCACTGGCTCCGGCGATCATCCAGGATCTTCACCCTCGGAGCGGTTCGCTGCCGCGTTCGGCCGCCTTTCAATCGGCATGCGGATTGCGACGGTCTCCCTTGTCCGGAATGGGAGACGCGTCATGATCCGCCACTCGTTGAGTTCGCTCGTCATCGTCGGCCTTGTGCTCATGAACCGCGGCTATGCGCAGTCCGAGCACCATGATGACGTCGAAATCATCGATGCGCCCGCGTTCCATTCGACAAATGAGAAGAAGCCCGATCTCACTGCAGTCGTCAACAACATCATCGAGAAGACCAACGCTTTTCGACAGCAGGAGCATCGATCGCCGGTGGGGAAGAACGCCAAGCTATCGAAGACCGCGCAATACTTCGCCGACTACATGGCGCGGACGGGGCGCTATGGCCACACCGCCGACAAGCAGACCCCCGCCGAGCGTGCCACTAAACACGAATACGACTACTGCATCGTGCTGGAAAACATCGCCTACGCTTTCAATTCGGAAGGTTTCTCCACCGATGAGCTGACGCATCAATTCGTCGACGGGTGGAAAAAGTCTCCCGGCCATCGACGAAACATGCTCGACGCGGACGTGGTCGATACGGGAGTTGCGGTGGCGCGCAGCGAAAAGACCGGCTACTACTTCGCCGTGCAAATGTTCGGCCGGCCGAAGTCAATGGCCATCAAGTTCCGCATCGACAACCAGACCTCGACAACGGTTCACTATGGAATCGGCAAGGAAGACTTTTCCCTGCCGGCCCACTACACGCGCTCGCACGAGCGCTGCCGGCCAACTGAGATCGCATTCGAAATCCCTTCCGACGGAAAGACTCGGAAGCGGACCGAAAAGGTAAAAAGCGGCGACCGGTTCGTGATCACGAAGGGACACGGGTCGCTTCATGTCAAGAAAGAGTGACATGAGCGCGTCACGCAACTAATCACCGAATGCGATCCAAATACATGTGAACCATCGCAGAGTAATGACCGCTTGCCGCACGGTTCGTTTCGATGAACGATTCCAATTCATGCAACTCCGCGATCTCTTCCTTTGAAGCGTCGGTAGAGACCTGATCTCGCAAGCGATCCCGAGACTGTACCAGAAGCTTGAATTTTGCCAGCCAATCCCGACGAATGGTCACGAGTTCTTCGCGATTGAGTCCGAGAACTTCGATTGTCTTCTCTCCTTCGCGACTCCCGTTCACTGCAAAGGCGCACTCTCCCCGGAATCCAATGTGATCGGTGGGGTCAAGTTTCGATGGGTCTATAAGGAGCGGCTCTTCCCTGTCTATGTTGCGTGTATGCGGGCGCGTGCGCCGCCGGCCGTCCTTTAACGGGAAATGATTCCGCTTGAATCGTTGATTGCAAAGTTGACAGCAGTAGAAAAGGTTGACCCAGGCGTAGGCCAACCAAAAATACCCCGGCTGCTTGAGTTTGTCCGAATCTCGTTGCTTGTAGCCGGCCTTTGGTCGGAAATGCTCGACGTCGCCAAAACCGACATGAGAAAAAACCGATTCGCAAAATGCGCACTTTTCATGCTGAGCGGTTCGAAGCGCGTCCTTGACCGAAATATGCGCGTAGATCGATGATTTGAATTCCGGGAGTGGAACGCCGCTATCGAAGGCTTCGCAAAGTTCTTGGGTCGCCTTTGCGCCTTGATTGAGCAATACGGCCGGCGCGGCGGCGGGCTTGACGACGCGGATCATTTGCTCGGGCGACGCTCCTTGTTTAGCAATTCCAGCGTTCTGCGGATTTGATCCATCTCCTTCACTTCTTGAGCTGTTTGCCCAACCGGCAAGTCGCCGATTTTCTCTTCGAGTTGTTTCAGCCGGCGCTCGTCGGCCATAGTCGGTTTCGGTTTCATCAGGATCGCTTTCCGCTCTTCCATCAACGATTCCATCCATTGCGGCCACGCCGTTTTCAGGCCAAACAGGTCGCTTGTCAGAATCTGATCAACTCGCCAGTTGCGGATGTTGTCCACGTCATTGTCAATGACAACATGGTCGTCTTCACGACGGAGGACCGCCAAATTCGCCTCGGCCGCGGACTGAGCCACGAGCGGACTATGGGCCGTGGCAATGAACTGCGTGTTCGGGAAGCGCTCGGTGAGGAAACCCATCAGCTTCCGCTGCCAGACAGGATGGAGATGCAAGTCGATTTCGTCGACCAAGCAAACGGCGGGCTCGGCGAGCGGGTTCGGGCTGTTCGGGTAGCGCTCGACCATGCGGTTGGCGAAGTCGGCTACCCAGGTGATAAGGGTCTGGTAGCCGTACCCGAGTTGCCGGAGCGGAACCCAGCCGTAGGGGGTTTTGAATTCGACGCGCGAAGTTGGATTGGTGCCCTCGGCTGTAACAAAACGGATGTTCGTGATTTCATCGTCCGGCATGACGCCGAGGAGGACCTCTTTTGCTTGTGTTAGCCTGGCGATTCGCTGTTTATGTTCCTCGGACTCTTTTGCGACTGCGTAGTCGAGACGGAGTAGCCATTCTTCGGGGTTTAACAAGTCAGCGCTATCAGAGAAGAGAGTTGAGGTCGGGCTTTCGGCTTCAGCGCCAGTTGCAGTACCAACAAGCGACACAACACCCATTCGACGAGACGCGCCATAGCCACAGCACCAAGGAAGTTCGGCTGGCTCCCCTTCCGGCCGCAAAATCAGTGTGCCGATGCGTCCAACTTGAAACGGGTACTCGGTGACAAGTCTCGGAGCTGAATGCAGCGAATTGGAGACACTGACCTTGGTACTCCAATTGGAGGGCTGCTGATGGTTGCTCCGTCGGAATGAATGCACCCGCTCGTGAAAGCGCTTTAAGAAGCTGCCCCACTCAGATGGCTTGGGGTCAGCAGGGACGAGATTTAGCATGGCCGGGTCAAATCCGACCAGTGTTTGCAACACCGTCGTCTTTCCCGTCCCATTCAATCCCAAAATGATCGTCCACGGCGCCGGTTTTCCATGCCCGTCCGATAGGTCGAGCGTTTGTTTCGGACCGAAGCAACGCACATTCTCCAAGCTGAGCGACAGAAAATAGGCCGCCTGCCGAACCACTCCGTTCCCATCAATGGGCGGCACCTGGCCGTTGCGATGCTTTTCCGCACTTGTTTTCCGGTTCGCCATGATCGAGAGTTGGGCTTGGGAATCGACAGGACTTTCCGTTACTTTACCGGGTCGCAACCCGCCTTGTCGAGTGAGCGAGCATTTTGCCGATCGATTTGTTTGCCAATCGGGTATCAATAACGCTGTCCAGTCCGGTTCGCCTTGACCCCCTTTCCCGGCCGGTGTATGTCCCCGCAACTAGCGCGGCATGTTCCCGTTTTGCCCCGCGAGGTCATCGACCTGCTCGACCCGCAGCCGGGTGCAACGTGGGTCGATGCAACTGTGGGCGCTGGCGGACATTTGCGCTTGATCGCAGAACGCGTCGGTTCGACCGGTCGCGTGATCGGCTTGGATCAAGATCCGTCGATGCTGGAACGAGCACGGGATCGATTGCAGGGATTGCCGGTCACGCTCGTTCATGCGAATTTCGATCAGGTGACGGCGGCGCTCGGCAACTTGGGTGTGAAAGAGATCGATGGCCTGCTCGCCGACCTGGGATTTGCCTCGGATCAAATGGAGGATCTGAATCGCGGCCTGAGCTTTCAGCAGGATGGGCCGCTCGATATGCGGCTCGATCCGACGGCTGGCGAAACCGCGGCGGACCTGGTGGCTCGACTGAGCGATTACGACCTGGCGAAGATCTTTTACGAGTTCGGCGAGGAACGGCATAGTCGCCGGGTGGCCCGGAAAATCGTGGAGACGCGCAAGCAGACGCCGATTCGCACGACCGGGCAATTGGCGAACCTGGTGCGGAGTTGCGTGCCGCGTGAAAAGGGCAGAAGTTTCGACCCGGCGACGCGCGTGTTCCAGGCGCTGCGGATTGCGGTGAATGATGAGCTGGGCTCATTGGAGCGCCTGCTCGCTCAGTTGCCGCGGATCGTGAAGCCCGGCGGCCGCGTGGGGATCATTAGTTTTCATTCGCTGGAGGATCGGCGGGTGAAACAGGCGTTTCAGGATCGCGAAACCTGGACGCCGATCACGAAAAAGCCCGTGACCGCGGGCGAAGACGAGGTTCGGAACAACCCGCGAGCGCGGAGCGCCAAGCTGCGGGTCGCAAGGAGGCAGTTATGTCCGACGCCAAGCCGGTAGAGAGTAAGATCGAGGCCGCCGCTAAAGTGGTCGATGCCGCGGTGTCGTTGACATCGCCAGCCACCGCACCCGTCGCCGCCGCCAAGATCGGTTGGTGGGCACTCAAGAATCCGAAGCGTTGGGCGTTCCTCGCCGCTGGCGCCGCGGTCGGCATCGCCGGCGGAGTCTACGAATTCAAGCACTTCAAGGCCGATCCGGGTCAGGCGGCAGCCCAGACCGAATCGCCGATGGTCGCGCAGAAAAAGGCGGAGGATGCCAAGAAACCGGACAATGTGGAGGTCCCGCCGCTCGATATGGGCGTTCGCAACGTTAAGCTCCCGGCTCCCAATACTAAAGATACAGTGATCCCGCCGCCGCTGCCTGCGCTCGACCTCGACATTCCTGACGTCAAGCCGCCGGGGAACGACAAGACGGGCAAGAATGCTCCTCCCAAACCGGGGAACGAGTCCTCTGAACTAAACCTGACCATTCCACTGGCGACACCATCCAGCAAACCGACGACGACCGGCGCGAATGATACCGAACCGCCGTTAATTGTCCCGCCGTCGTCGATCCCGGATCCAAACGAAAAGAAGCCTGCCGCTCGTGACACGGATCAATTCAAGGCGAGCCCAGAGGCTTTGCCCGCCACCATGACCGATCGGAAGGACAAGAACAAGAAAGATACCGGACCGGTGCTTCGCATCGGCGGCATCGAGCCGATGCCCCCGAGTCCTCCGCCGACGCCGATGAAGAAGGACGAACCGCCGCCGATCCCGAACATCGACCTCACGATTCCGTCGCCATCGCCAATGCCGGTGAAGAAGGACGAGCCACCGCCCATTCCCAACATCGGCATCAAGATTCCGACCTCGCCGACTGATCCCAAAAAGACCGACGACGTACCGCCCGTGGTCGCACCGCTCAAGACCGGTCCGTCGCCCATGCCCATGAAGCAAGACGATCCGCCGGCTCCGCCGATTATCGAAGCGCCGACGCTCAAGCTGCCGATGTCGAGCGATCCACCGACGATCAAGTCGCCCATGATCGGCGATCCGCCGCCGCCGCCGCCGTTAATTGGCGATAAGCCGGCCAAGAAGGACAACTACGACGAGGATTGGCACACGCAGAAACAGGGCGAAACCTACACGATGATTAGCCAGGAGTACCTGCACGACACGAAGTACGCGACCGCGCTGGAGGCGTACAACAAGGAACATCGCAAGTCCGGCGAGCGCATTATCCGCGTGCCGCCGACCTGGGTCCTCGAAGAACAGTTCGCTAGCCTCATCGGCAGCAAGGCCGACCAACCGGAAGCCAAGACGGCCAGCAAGCCTAAATTCGACCCGGTCGTACCGCGGCCGAGCCGGGAACGCGTGGCACCGCCGCCGCCGGCAACGCCGGTCGGCAATGACGAATATCGCGTGAAGGCCGAAGCCGGCGAAACCATTCGCGAGATTGCCCGCAAGATTTACGGCGATCCGAACAGTTGGCGAAAACTTTGGGACCTGAATCCGAATCTCGACCCGACGCAACCGATTCCCAATGGCACCGCGTTGCGAATCGGCAAATAGCACTCAACGCTGTTGCAATCAAAGACAGGGCCGGTCGCTCGTGGAATCACACACGAGCGGCCGCCCTGTTCGTGTTTTTGGCATCCCGCGTGCAGCAATCTCCCCCTGTTGGTTTGAATTCGCCTGACAACACCGAACCTTCCTCCGCCCGCACAAGGGGGATATCGAATGGGTTGGCTACTCATCATCCTGCTCGTGGTCGCCGTCCTCTCGATTGCCAGTTGGGGATACGGCTCATACTCCTATCGCCCCGTGGCCGTTTCCGAAACGGCGCCGGCAGCAGGCGGCTCGCCGATCATTAGCTTCATCGGCGTGTTGGGCCTGCTCGCGTTGATCGCCTTCTTTGTCCTCTGGGCCGTCGGCGGTTGGCATTTCGGCTTCCAGGCCGTCCCGCCACCGTGATCACGCAATCTCCAACACGGCTTTGCCCAGAACTTCCGGCCTCGGCGTCACCCCCAAACCGGGCGATGTCGAGGCCGCCATTTTCCCATCCCTGCGCTGCGGCGCCGCCGTCCGCAATGCTCACCGTCACGTAGCTGTTGAAGTCCGTGCTCGTGAACTGAAACTCCGGCGGCGTGCTGTGGGCCAAGTGCGCGATCGCTGCCGTCACGATGTCGCCGCCCCAGCTATCTTCAAGCGTCATGACCACACCGAGCGACACGCACAGATCGCGGGCCTGCCTCGCCTTGGTGAGTCCGCCGAACTTGCTGATCTTGATGTTCACCACGTCCATCGCTCGGTCGGCATGTCCGCGAACCAACACATCCACACCATCAATGACTTCGTCCAATACGAATGGATGATCCGTGTGCTTCCGGATCGTCAGGCATTCCTCATAAGTGAGGCACGGCTGTTCGATGTAAACATCCACATCGCGAACCGCTCGAACAACGCGGAGCGCCTCGTGCATGCGCCAGCCGGTATTGGCATCCGCGACCAGGCGATCGCCCGACTGGAGCACCGCGGCCACCTGGCGAATGCGTTCGATATCGACATCTGGGTCGCCGCCGACTTTCAACTGAAAGCGCTTGTACCCCTCGGCCCGATAGCCCGCGACCTTGGCGGCCATGCGCTCCGGCGCTTCCTGCGAGATCGCTCGATAGAGCACGAAATCATCGCCATAGCGGCCGCCGAGTAGCACGCAAACCGGCTGGTCCATCGCCTTGCCCAAGAGATCCCAACAGGCCATATCGATCGCCGATTTGACGTACGCGTGTCCCTTGAGCGCGGCATCCATCTTGCGATTGAGTTTGCCGAGTTGCAGCGGATCTTCACCAATGAGATGCGGGCCCAACTCGGCGATTCCGGCCCGCACGCCGTTCGCATAAGCCGGCAGGTAGAACGGCCCGAGCGGACAAACTTCGCCATAGCCGGTCAATCCTTCGTCGGTATCAACGCGAACCACCGTGCTATCGAAGACCGAAACCGACTTACCGCCCGACCAGGCGTAGTTGCCTTCGTGCAACGGCAATTCGACACGGTAGGCGGTGATGCGAGTGATGCGCATAAAAAATGCGTCCAAAATCGGCGTTAGAGCCTTTACAAAGGCGCACGCCAAATTACAGGAAGATGGCCAGGACGGTTAAGTCATCCACGTTGTATTGCTTCATTTCTCTGTCACCTCCTGAAAACATTTCACCCCTGATGAAACGAAACGAGGACCGCCATGACTGCGTCTGTTTTTCCGGTGGAGATCCCACCGCGTCGTTATCGCCCCGAAACCGTCGCTGAATTGTGTTCGCGGCCGTCGTGTGCCGACGGCTGGGTTTGGCAAGGTTATTTGGCGTCTGGCAGCGTCAGCCTGCTGACGAGCCAATGGAAAGCAGGCAAAACAACTCTCCTTTCCGTCTTGCTGGCGCGCATGGGCGCCGGCGGAACGCTGGCGGGCCTGCCTGTTCGCGCCGGTCGCGTCGTCGTGCTGTCCGAAGAAGGGCCGCAACACTGGAAGTCGCGCCAGGAGCGGCTCGAATTGGGCTCGCACTTGCGCATTCTGAGCCGGCCGTTTCGTGGTCGACCCACGCTCGCCGAATGGCAGCAATTGATTGAGGAGATGGCCACACTCCCCGAAGGGCCGCCCGACCTGTTCGTGGTTGATACGCTGGCGACATTTCTTCCGAGCCGTTCGGAAAACGTGGCCGCCTGCGTACTCGAGATGTTTGAACCCATGCAGGCTCTCCTACTTGCCGGATCGAGCGTGCTCGTTCTCCATCATCCCCGGAAGGGTCAGTCGACGGAAGGACAGGCCGCCCGCGGCAGCGGCGCGCTGGCCGGCCATGCAGACATCATCATCGAAATGAGCTGTATCGGTCTGGCAGTCGATGGCGACCGTCGCCGTTGCCTGACCGGGCTTTCCCGGCATCGCGAAACCCCGCGAAGCCTGGTCATCGAATTGAATGCCGACGGCACCGACTACGCGTGCATGGGCGAAATGGCCGTCGATGACTTCCGGAGTAGTTGGGATGTGCTCTTCGGCGTGCTGGATGAGGCCCAACGCAAAGAGACACGCAAGAACATTTTGAAACTGTGGCCGGACGACCATCCAAAGCCGAAAGAGATTACGCTCTGGCGCTGGCTCGATCGCGCCGTCGCGGAGGGGCGAGTCTTACGCGGCGGATGTGGACGGCGGAACGATCCCTTCGTGTTCTGGCTTCCGGGCAAGGAAGAGCAATGGGCCAAAGACCCATTCCGCCTGCCTGATCTGCCGCCGCTGCCCGATCTATTCCGAACGACATTCAAGAGGGACAAGTCATGAAATCGCCATCAACGCGCATGCGGGGACGCCTGGCCCAAGCGGCCGAGTGGCGAGCGCTGGGAGCAAGCTGGCCAGCCGTGGCCGATCGCCTCGGCTGCCGGCCGGAAGTCTGTTGCCGCTGGCCCAATCGATACCCGGAACTCTGGCGCCACTTCCTCGCCAGCGCGAGAGAGAAAGTCGTGCAACAGGCCTTCACCGAGGGCCTGCAGATCTTGCTCGTGCAGATGCGCTCGCCCGATGAGAAGCTCCGCCGCCAGGCGGCGCGGATCGTGGAGAAGTATTTGGGGCGACAGTAGTAGGACGGATTTGAAATCCGTCCTACGGAAGCCCGAGGATGGCGCGGCAAGCGCCTCGCGCTTTCGACGCCCAGCGGAGGCAGGATGCGGCCTGGCGCTTGGAACTCTTGAATCCCGGGTAGCGCGGCGCGACAGCGAATAGCGATAACGCCACCATCGATCGTCGTATGGATTTCAAATTCGGATGATATGGCAAAAGCTGGTTGACGAGCATTTCGAGATCGTGCGTTTTTGCGATGGGCAGGCCAAGCTCCTCTTGCAGTGCCTTGAGGTATTTCTCAGCCGTCTGCTGACAATCGAAACTGACGTGATCATGTGACGGGTTTGGACCGCCGGCGGACTTCTCGGCTTCGCGAAAGTCGGCCTCTGCTTTTCGCACCCACTCCTTCGTTGACCGCTTCATAGAGGACTTTCCCCTTGCCTACCACTTCCGTCGAGAACGATTCCCCCTCTGCGAGTCGCCATTGCAACTCCGACGGTTTACGAACGAGCAAGTCGAGCGGAAACGGCGCCGGAACCGCGAGTCGAATCTTGATTGCCTGGTCAATCTCATTCCGCGCCGGCATGACGACGAGCAGATCGACGTCGCTGTCCTCATGCGGCGTTCCGTAGGCCCGCGAGCCGAACAAGATGATCTTGTCGGGATGGAACAATTCCGCGACCTGGCGGGCATACTTGCGAATCGCCCGCATCGGGATATCGCGGCCGTAGTAGCGCTTGCGGGGCATGGGGATATCCTACTCGCAACCGCGACATTGCCGCAATGCGTCACTCGCTGCAACCACGACGACATTTTCAAAGCGCGTCGCGGGCGTTATGATAATGAAGAGTTGGTGCATTGGGCTCGATGAGGAGCGTCATTTCGAAAGGTCGACTAATGACCACCCGAGTTTCCGCAACGTGGACCGACGGCATCTTTAAGCCGGACCAGTCTCTGCCGCTGGCCGATCAAACGCGCGTGCGCTTAACGGTTGAGCCGATCCCGGAGAAACTCGATCCAGTACAAGCCTGGGAGGACCTCAAGACGTGGATTCGCGACAACCCATTGCACGGTTTAGGACGCCACCTCACGCGCGATGAACTCCATGAACGCCGTTGATACGAATGTTCTCGTGTACTCAATCGATGCAGACGAGGCGATCAAGCAGGCCAAGGCCATCGAACTGCTCGATCGTCTCGCATTGCGGCGAGACGAGACGGTGTTACTTTGGCAAGTTGCCAGCGAGTATCTCAATCAACTGCGTAGATGGCAGTCGAACGGTCGACTGACCCCAGAGGTCGTCGAATCCATCTTCAATCGCGTTCGCGCCATGTTCCCACTTCGAACCCCGACGGAGCAGTGTTTTCAAATCTCGTTCGATTTGCGCTCGCGGTTCAGCCTCTCGCACTGGGACAGCATGCTTCTGGCGGCCTGCAAGGAAGCCGGCGTGACCGTGCTCTATTCGGAAGACATGGATGATGGCACGGACTTCGACGGGCTGCGAGTTGTGAATCCGTTTGCGTAGACCTGAGCTATTTCCATGCGGACGTGACGACACGCTGATCGTATCGCGATCGGCGTGTGACATGCCACCGGCTGCTGAGCCGGAGAGAACGATCTTGTGAGGGTGGAACACCTACGCCATCCGGCGGGCAAACCCGCGGAGCACCCGCATAGGGATGTCGCGGCGGTATTAGCGCTTGCGGGAATGGGGACATTTTAGCAGGAGTATCGATAGGCGAGTTTCGAGTTTCTGACCTTCGCCGGTTGGGCTTGTGTGGCGCCCGCACAAGAATTATTGCGACGGTTCGGCCTCGGGGGGAATGGCCATGAAGGGGACATCGCTATGGGCGGGTGGCGTTTTGCTCCTGCTTTGCGGGTGCGTGTCGCTGTTTCGTGAATCGGCAACCGAACGTCACGACAACGACTTGGCGGTATACGGACTGGACATTATCCGGCCCGGAATGACAAAGGCCGAAGTCGATGCTGTCTTCGGCTCGCCCGGCAAAGTCTTACCATACACAACCGGCGGACAGTTTGTGAACCGCATTGAAGTTGCCTATAGCGATATCGTTGTGGAATACAGCCCTTTGTTCATGGAGAACAATCCGAAAGCCAAGGTCGAAGGTTGTCGGACGAGCAATGTGACGCAGGAAAGCGACGAGATTGCAACACACACGGATGCACAACTTGTGGAGCTACTGCACGTCGGAATGTCGCCCGCTGAGGTTGCCCGGAAAATCGGGAACCCGTTCGGCGGCTACGAGAACGAACCCGGAAAAGTATTCCTGGTCCATCCCCAGCCCGGCATCCTCATTGACTACGAAGGCGGCAAGTTGAAATCCTGGAGGCGATGTCACCACTACGACCCCCGGAAGAAGGACAAGAAATAGTCGGTCGGGGCGGATGTCGGATTCACTCCGTTCGTCGACGGTCAAGTAGTCGCAGCACGGCCATTGGCGAGAGTTCGCCGGGCAGTATCGAGATCGTGGCGATTCACTCCTTCTCCAACACGCCATCGACTACCCAACAACCGCGAGCATGCGGGCCGGCGTCGCGGCAATGGGCAATTACTTGTTCGTCTTCGCAGCCGGCATCCATTAAGGCATCAGCAAGGATCGGCATTCGGTCGAAGACTCGGTCTTCGTAGATAGCACGGGCCAGGCCCACCACGTCGGCGGTGCGCCAGCGGGGATCGAAAATGACCGGGCGGAAGGGGTTGCCTATGACGTCCTCAAAGATCATGAACATGCCTTGACTCGTCTTTTTCAACTTGCGGTCCCTGGCTAGTTGCTCCAGAACTTCATCTTCAGTGGCAAGGCCGGAAATCATCTTCAACACCCAAAATACAACTGATTCTACATCCTCGTATAAATCCAATCCGTAATGAACACCGGGAAACGGCCCACCAAATGCGGCAAAGTTAGGATTCCGATCATAATGGTCATGCAGCCGGTCCTGTAACTCCTGTCGGTTTAGCTTACCTTCTGCCCAGTCGCCCATAATCTCGGCCACCTGCAAAGAGGATTCATCTCCACTGTTTTCCATTACGAGATTAGTGAAGTGGGACATCAGACACCGCAACTTGCGATTACTCACTCCGACGACGGACTGCTCCGAGAGCCGCCGTAACCCGCCGCTCAGAAGCGGCAAGACTTGATCGCATTTAAGCCATTGGCGTTCTGTCCATTTGGTAGACATCGGCGCTCCGGTCAGGAAAACCGCCCGCGTCCCCCTTCCTACGGTGTGCAGAGTGTACCATCCGGGTTGGCCCTAACCAAGTCCGACGAACAGGCCGTTGCCGCCGACCTCAGAGACCGTTCCGGAAGCTGGTCCGCCTTGCGTAGGTCCGCCGAGCCGAGGCGGACCGGCCGGCTCCCTGTAGCGGGAGGAGGCGATTTCTGGGCGCCGCCCGGTCCGCCTCGGCTCGGCGGACCTACTTCCGAAATTTCGGGCGGTGGCCCATTCAAAGCGCACAGACCGGCGAGCGGGATTGCGTGATTGCCCGGAGTGCATCCGGCATGCAGCCGCTGGTCTTCGATTTGGGGCGAGCGCTCGCATGGGGCAAGTCCTCGGGGTGCTTGCGTGCCCCGCTCGCCGTTGAATTGCGCCGATGTCGCTGAAAGGGCGAGCGGCCGCGCTCCGCTGCGCAAAGCCTTCGCGTCGCCCGGGTTCGCGCTCCGCTGCGCAAAGCCTCCGCGTCGCGGCTTCACGGGGTTTTTTTCATGGGGTTTTGCTGGGCGGTTGAACTAGAGCCCCGCGTACTTGATTCCGGCTTATTTGCGCTCCGCTCGCTTCTTCCCGCTCGGTCGCCTGGCCTTTGCCAATTTGCGTTCGCCATTCTTCACGGCTGGCGCACTCCCGTTCATCGAGTTTGCATGCCCGGGCTTCCGCTCGATGTCGACGATTCCGAACTCCATCCGTTTGCCCAACGCATGGGCATATCGGGCCAGCGTGTCGATTGTCGGGTTGCCTTGCTTTCCTGTTTCGAGGCGGCTGAGAAAGCCTTTGTCCATGCCGGTGCGATCAGCGAGATCCGCCAACGACAGGTTGGCCGCTTCACGTGCCGACCGCAGTTGCTTGACCAGCGCCATGACCGCCCAGAATGTTTGACCGGGAATGGGCGGTCCGAAGTCCCCACTCTCGCTCAATTCCCTAAGCGATGGCCTCGAAGCAAAGCGTTTTCGAATCGCCGCCAGTCTGGCTCGCTCTTCCGGCGAACGCTCGATCTTGCGTGTTTCCTGACGCATATTTGGTTGCCTCAGTTGGCTGGATCGGGCTCGAAAGCCGTCACCGGATAGACCGTGAGCGGATCATCGTCCACGTGCTCCCACGCGACCACGACGTAACGCCCAGTTTCGGTCTCGCCCTTGGTGACGAACCGCCCCGCGTAGCTGCGATCCGGTTGCGTGACCTGGTAGGGATCGGCGAAGACCGAGGCCACTTCGTCTTTGCTCAACCCATGCTCTGCGATGTGCTGCACGTTTCCGTCCGGGTCATCATCCAAATCCCAGATCAGCACTGTGTCATACATGCTGGGGGTCTCAGGGATCTTCTCGCCTGTCTCTCTATCGTCGCGGGTGTTGCCTCATAAGTCAACTCCAGAATCCGATTAGAGCCCCGCGTACCAGTCGTAGCCTTGTTCCGCCCAGAAGTCGGCGGGGCGTTCGTCCATGAAGCGGATTCTTGAAACCCATTTGATGTTTTTGATTCCGTACTTGACCACGATCACGAGGCGCAACGGGGCGCCGTGTTTGTGGGTGAGCGGTTCGCCGTTCATTTGATCGCAGAGCAGCGTTTGCGGTTGCAGGGCGCTCGGCATATCGAGTCCGACGTAATAGTCGCCGTCGGCAGTTTCCAGACTGACGTATGGATGGCGATCGGCGCCGGAGCGCAGCTTGTTCGCGAAGTCGGCGAAGCGCACGCCGCCCCAGTTGACGATTCGGCTCCAGCCTTCGACACATTTGAACTCGGTGGTCATCTCGACGCGAGGCAGGTCGGCGATGGCTTCGGCGACGGTCATGGTCCGCACGGCATGGCCCGGCTGCTCGATGCGGATCGGGGCCGGGGCCGCGCCCATTTCCGGCTGGCCGATGAGACCATTGACCATCGGTTCGCCGGCGGATTCGCGCGAATACTCGGGCGCCAAGCTATCTGACGAGAACAATGCTCGGCCGACGCTTTCATTGAATTCGTGCATCCTGCGTAATGGCCACGGCAGATCGCCGACTCGGGAGCGCGTGCCTAGCCACTGCCAGGCCCCAAGTCCGGCGAGTCCCGCGGCGCCCCAAATCGTGAATGCCCGCCGGCTCCAGCGGCGAAGCTGGGCCGGCGTCGCGTCGATTCCTTCAACTGGCGGTTGCTTCGACATCGCGTTTCTCCTCGATTCGCTTCAACTCGTAGCCGGCAATCATCGCGCGGAAATTGTTCCAACCCGCCTTCGCGACTTGGGCCAGATGCACGAACACAAACAGGATGAAGCCCATCATTAGCGCGAAATGCAAGAACCGTGCGGTTTGATAGCCGCCGAACACCATGCACAGCCACCAGAGCTGCGTCGGCTTCCAAATCGCCAGGCCGGTGAGCACACTGCCGGCGCCCATGAGGATGACGCCGGTGTAGGCGATACGCTGGGCGGCGTTGAACTTCGCCGGCGGCAGCGGCTCTTTGCGAATGCGCAAATCGTGCAGGACAACCTGCCAGGCTTCGCGGAATGATTGGCGTCGCGGCATGAGCACCCGCCATTCGCCGGAGTAGATCAGATAGCCGACATAGACGAGGCCATTGATCGCGAACAGCCAGGCGAATGCGAAATGATACGCCATGCCCTGGCCGAGCCCGTATTCCAAATCGAGTTCGCGATAGAACCAATCGGGGAAAAACTTGAGCAGGACAAATCCGCCGATCTCGATCTGATATGCGGGATACGCCCAGTAGATGAGCAGGCCGCTCCAAATCATGACGGCCATGATAGGCACGTTGATCCAGTGCGTAATGCGAATCGGCAACGGATGTTTGGCAATGAGTCGCATGTCGATTCTCAGGAATCTGGATTTTTCACCACAGAGACACAGAGGACACAGAGAAGAGAAGCAGCGGAAGAATTGTGCAAAATCCAACGCGACCTGTCTTCTATTTGGGCGATTTTCTCTGTGTCTCTGTGTTCAGAAATCTGGACTATCCCCCCTCCACGAGCTGCCGGGCCAGCGCTTCGCCGATCCGTGTCTTCGCGGCATCTGGAAGCGGGTGCTCCGCGTCGGGCGCTCGCTCGCCGAGCTGGCGAGCGGCGGCATCGAGCATTCGCAGTTGTTTGCGATAGCGGCAACACGGCCCGCACAAGAGCAAATGCGCCCACAGGCCGAGCTCCTCGCCGGGACGGAGTTTGCCATCGAGGGCACGGGAGAGGCGTTCGCTTGCTCGCCGACAGCTCAGCATGAGCGTCCCTCCGCTTGGGTTTCGCCGAACCAGTTCGCGGAGAGACACGTGCTCATCCGCAAACGAGCCCGGTGGAGCATCACCCAGAAGTTGGACGGCGACAGGCCGAGTTCCTTACACACGCTTTCGCTGGGTTGTTCGTCGAGATAGCGAAGGACGAATAGATCGTGCAAGCGCGGCGGCAGCTTATTGAGGCACGCGTGCAGGGCGGCCCAGAATTCGTCGCGTTCCAGTTGCGAGGGCGAATCGCGCCAATTGCGGGGCGACTTTATCCAGTGCCCCGACTGGTCAAAGGGATCGAAGGAATCGTCCTCGGCCTCTCCACGGATTGCGCGCTCGCGCACCTGACGGCGGAACCAATCGATGATCTTGCGCTTGAGGATCGCGGTGAGCCAACTCCGTTCGGAAGCCGCCCCCGCAAACCCCGCGCGTCCCTTCCAGGCGGCGAGGAGCGTCTCCTGCACCAGTTCCTCGGCGACGTCCGGAGTGCGAACCTTGGCGAGAGCGAAGCGATAAAGCGAATCGCCATGGCGATCGAGCCAAAGTCGAGGATCGAGCGACGAGCGCTGTGCAGCTTCCATCCGCATTATCATCGTCACCATATGTCGGAGCGTCTATGTGAGGGTTTGTCGCGGAGCTGGCGGGAACCTTACGAAAAAGCCCGGGCCGGCCATCAGTCTTGGCGACGAGGCGGCCGGGATCGTCGCAGTCGTTGCTGGTTGCGGTGGGGGGTAACTTGTCGCCGACAACGACGGCAACGTGGCAACGACTGGGCAGCGAGCCCCGCGAGGCAGACAAATCGGGAAGCGGCTCGTTTCGTGGAAATAGCTGCCTGCGGTTGTTTGCTTATTGTTCAAAGCAACCTTTCGTGATTCTGTTTTGTACAATCGTCCAGGTGTGCGCCAAAGCCGGATCATTCGGGTGCGACTCGATGCAACCAGACACGAAACAGCTCCGACCCTACCAGGTGCGATTGGTGACCGACGTCTGCCGGGCTACCGAAGACGTGCTGGTCGAACAGCCGACCGGCTCGGGCAAGACCGTGCAGATCGTGACGCTGGTCGCCATGCACCTTGGGCCAGCGATTCACCCACGCCGTGATCTCGGCACCGCAAGAGCAAATCGAGCAGGGCTTCGTCAAACGCGATTACCAGTTCGATCGCCTTTCCCGGATTGTCACGGCGTCGCCGTGCCCGTCGATTCAGGTGCCGCAAACCGCTGATCAAGGGAGCGCGGAGAGCAAGCTCGGCTCGGTGAAGCGAGTCATCCACTACCTCAAGCAACCGGGGCCCGCTCGACCACGCCTTCGCCTGCACCCATGCGGCCCTGAACCGCCTCACGGCCGACGACCTGCCCGACGACCTCTCCGGCAAGGCCCTGTTCATTGACGAGGCTCATCACGCCTCGGCCGACGGGCTGTCGCAGATCGTCGCGCTCTGGCGCGAACGCGGCGGCCGATTGTTCTTCTTCACGGCCACGCCCTACCGCGGCGATGGTCGGCCGGTCCGGCTCGAAGGCATGCGCTCGTTCCGCCGTTCCCTGGCGGAACACATGGCCGAAGGGTTTGCCCCGCGGCATCTCGAAAGCGAAATCGTGGCCCTCGGCCAACCAGGCGACGCGATCACGGCCGCCCAGTTCACCGGCGAAGAGGCCCCGCCGAGTTCCTACTTCGAAGGCTTGATCGCGGCGATCTGCCGGCGCTGGCAGGAGGACGGCAAGCCGAAGGCCATCGTCCGCGTGCCGCCGATGCAGGGCGGCAAGAGCGGCGAACTGGTCAGCCGCCTGCTGCAAGCCTCTCGCTCGCACGCGGTGCCCGGGTTCTCGACGCCACCGGCACCGGCACGGCGGACAAGCAGCGGTTCCTGACCGCCCTGGAAGCCGAGAAGAACCGCACCCATGCGACCTCCACATTCGACGTCATGGTGGGCATTCAGCGGGTCCTGGAAGGGACCGACTGGCCGGTGTGCAGTGCGGTCTACTGCGTCGGGATGCCGGGTTCGCTGAACACCGTGGTCCAGTTCCTGGGCCGGGCGATGCGGCTCAAGGGCGACGACTATCCCGCCGAGCAGCGGGACCGGGCCAGGCTGGTCTTTTTCGTCCCGTGCGGCGGCGGCGCGGCCCTGGCCGACCTGTCCATCGACCACAGCCGGCACGCCCTGTTGACGTGCTGCTTCCTGGCCGATCATGAAGTCGGCCAGGAATGGATCGTGACGCAGGAGGTTCGCCGCGGCATCGAGGCCGCCCTTGGCTCGCGTGCCGAGAATCCCGCCGCGGCCGACGCCGAGAACGAAGCGGATGAGCCGCTCGACCCCGAGATTCGCGCCGAGGTCGAGCTGGCCATCGCCAATGCCCGCGAACAGATCGTCAGCGCCGGCGGCGAGCCGACCCTTGGCGAAGTGGTGGCAATTGACGGCGAAAACTCGTCCCGATTTGCCCGAAGCCGCCGTTCAACGCGTGGCCACGGAAGTTCTCGCGGCCCAGGCCGGCACCGACGGGAACCGCCATTCGCGAGGCGATCCACAGAGAAGTCGCCAAGCGCTTGCGAATCGACCCGAAGGTGAAGAAGGCGATGGCCGAAGCGTTCGCCGTCGTGCTCGAAGAATTCCGCGATGTGACGCTCAAGGACTCGGCAGTGCTCGAAAGCGTCGGCCGGCAGGTTCACGGCGTCACCGGCGGCCAGATGCGGGAGTTCGCGAAGCGGTTGCGGGATGCGATGCCGAGGCCGTTGACGGAGGAGATGATTTTGGCGTGGGCGGACGCTTGGCATGCGCGAGAGGGGAAGTGGCCAATCAGTAAGTCAGGTCAAATCACCGACGCTCCCGGTGAGAACTGGCTGGCGATCAACATGGCTCTGACCGAAAGCCTCCGGGGTCTGCCTGGCAACTCCTCCCTACCGCGTCTCTTGGCTGAACGCCGTGGGAGACGCAATCATCGCGACCTGCAGATTCTAACAGAAGATCTAATCCTAATGTGGGCTGACGGCTACCACGAACGTACCGGCGACTGGCCAAGCCGGTCGTCGGGTAAGGTCGCCGACGCCGCCGGCGAAACGTGGAATGGCGTCGAGAACGCGCTGAAGGTCGGGGGCAGGGGTCTACAACGGCGGTCGTCTTTGGCGCAATTGCTTGATGAGAATCGCGGTGTTCGAAACGGAGCGCAACCTCCGTCGTTGAGTGTCGAGCAAATCGTAGCCTGGGCAGATTCCGAATTCGCCCAAACCGGCCGGTGGCCCAATCAGAAATCTGGCGCCGTCTTCGGCGTTGCCGGCGAGACCTGGAAGGGAGTCGAACATGCTTTGATCAACGGAACACGTGGGCTCGCGGGCGGGTCATCGCTCGCCAAACTTCGTGAAGACGTGTTGGGGGTTCGGAACATCATGGATCTGCCAGTTTTCACGGAAGACCAGATACTTGAGTGGGCCGATTCGCACCGTCGGTGCAAGGGAGAATGGCCGAACAAGCGATCAGGTCAGATAGCTGAAGCTCCGACCGAGACGTGGAGCACAGTAGATACAGCCCTCCGGAAGGGTGGCGCGGGCTGCTGGGCAACAAGTCTTTGGCCAAGCTTTTGCATGAGAGGCGAGGTCGACGAAGCACAGCGACCTTACCCATGCTCACGGAGGACCAGGTCTTGGCATGGGCTGACGCCTTTCACACGTGCTCAGGCAAGTGGCCACAAGGCGTTTCGGGTCCGGTCTCCGACGTCCCCGGGGAAACCTGGGCGAGTGTCGACTATGCTCTAAAAAGGGGCCAGCGTGGTCTCGTGTTCAAGGGTTCGTTAGCGACGTTTCTTTTCCGGAGGGCGGGGTCCCAAAGACAAGCCATCAGCCGCCAATCACGAGGGAACAGATTATGGCGTGGGCGGATGCTTATCATTCAAGAACTGGTGGTTGGCCAACGAGGAGTTCAGGTTCGATTGATGAATCGCCCGGCGAGACTTGGGCTCGCGTCAATCACGCACTTTACCACGGCTACCGGGGCCTCTCTGCGGGTTCATCCTTGGCCCAACTTATTTCTGAAGAACGAGGCGCTCGCAGGTACAACTATTGTCCCCCACTCTCGGAAGGGCAGATTCTGGAGTGGGCCGATCACCACCAATCACGGACCGGTCAATGGCCGAAAATCAATTCTGGCCGGGTCATGGAATGTCCAGGTGAGAGTTGGAAGTCTATCGACGATGCTTTGCGAAAGGGTGCTCGAAGCCTTAGTGGCGGCACTTCGTTGCCCCGACTCCTATTGAAGAGCGGCCGGGTCTCCAAGAATGTTCCTTCCCGAACAGAGGGCTGAAAGCCATGTCATTGCCGAGCCTGGCCTCACTGCCGACCGACAATCTCTACAAGTTCGGTGCGTTTGTAGGGCTTATCATGGCGGTCGTCGCTTTCTTCGGTTGGCCGTACGTTCACAAGCAATTGGCTGATGAAGAGGCGAGGCGATGGCACGAAACGACGGCGAAAAGGGATAGCTTCTACGTCCAGACCACGGACCTCCTCATCAGGGCCGAAGAGATCAAGGACAAGGGTCGCAAGGACAAGATCGTCAGCCAGCTTGAAGAGGATCGCCGGAACATTTGGTCGAATGATAACAGCAGATGGCAATATGAGGTAAACCAGAGAAACCAATACCTATTGCTGTTCCTGGTAATTGCTTTGATGTTCTCTATCGCTGGGCCATTGATGTTGTTTCTCGGCCTCATCTTCTGGTGGTTTAAGGTGCAGTGCTACCAAGACCAGGTGATCGCTGCCGAGGCCGCCAAAGCCAATAAGGAATCGGCTGACGCTGCGCAGATCATGCAAGCAGCAGTGGAGAAAGTGGCAGCCGAGTTCCGCGCCGCGATTAGGCCCAGTCCAGCTTAACGGATCACCACCAGCAACTCATTACCAGCGACCGGAACGTTTGTCGCGGACATCTCCGCGACAAGGGTAATCATTCGAGCCATTGCGGCAAATCGCGGCTCGCGGTAGGATTCGAATAAGGAGATGCCATGATCGAGTTGACCCCCGAACAGACGCGGACCCTTGATCCCCTACGCAACCTGCGATTGCCATTGACCCCCGCACGGGTCAGGAGTACCTGCTCATCCGCCGGGAGGTTTATGACAAGGTCCGGCTGATGCTGAAGCCCTCTGGGCGGAACTGGGACAATCCGGCCGACGACGACCTCATCCGGAAAGACGTATGAACCGGGTGACGTGGTCGAAGTGGATTGGCAGTTCACCGACATGAGCGGCAGTAAGCTGCGCCCGGCCGTGGTCGTCCAAGGCGATTTCCTCAATGGCCTGATCGACGACACCATTCTCGTCCAGATCACCAGCACGCGACACGGCATCCCTGGCACGGAAGTGCTGCTCGACCCCGCAGTGGAAACCGGCTCGGGACTGAGTAAGGTATGTGTGGCTTCTTGCATCAATGTCACGACCTACGATCAAGCCCTGGTGACGCGCACGATCGGCTACCTCTCGGATGCCGCTATGCTGCAAATTGAAGCGTGTCTGAAGACGGTACTGGAATTGCCATAGCAACTGCGCGACGACCGCCGCCCTCCGCGAACGGGCACAACGCAGCAGACGCGGTCCCAATCCCCACTCGTCCGCCAGAGTCATCACCAGCGGCCCCAATTCTTGTTGCGGACAACTCCTGCGCCAAGGGGACGCGAGTGCGGGACCAACTTCCTCGACATCCTGGCCCAAGCGAAACTATCCACGTCCTTCGCGCGGGCATCCCGGTCGAGCGGTTGCGAGGTATAATAGTTCGCGAACCGGTATGATCGGGCACAGCACGAGGTCCAATCCATGATCGACTGGCAGCTATTCATCACCAGCGACCCAAGTGTTTGTCACGGGCAACTCTGCCAAGGGGACGCGAGTTCTCGTGACCAGTATTCTCGATAGCCTGGCCGAAGGGGCCAACCGCGACGAAATCCTTAACAGCTACCCGTCACTCGAGGCGCAGCACATCGACGCTGCGGTCGCGTATGCGGCGGAACTGGCGCCGCGAAGAAACTCTCTTGCCCTTGTCCGGCCGATGAAATTCAAGGTCGACGAGAACCTGCCCTCGGAGGTGGTCGCGGACATTCGGGCCGCCGGGCACGATGCGGACTCCGTGTTCGATGAGGGCCTGAACGGTGCACCGGACTCCACCATCATGGCCCGCATCCAGTCCGAAGGCAGGGCAATCCTGACGCTCGACAAGGGCATCGCGGATGTGCGAGTTTATCCACCGGATCAATACGCTGGACTAATCCTTCTGCGTCCGCGCACCACGGGGCGGGCGGCGACTCTGGCGTTCGTTCGCAAACATTTGACAACGTTGTTGCAGGCGACGCTTTCCGGTCACCTCTTTGTTGTTTCGGACACGGGAATTCGCATCCGGTAAGCATCGATCATGCCCTCTCCGACCGCTAGCACGACGCCTTCGACAATCCGGTGAAAACTGCTTGCCGCGCAGTTCGTCTCAGTCTCCCACGAAAGCCCAGTCGCCGCCACTTTCCACGAACGGGCACAACGCGGCAGAGCTGAAAGGCGAAGCCCCGCTCGCTCGCCAGCAATTCATCCCCGGCGAGCCGAACGTTTGTCGCAGACAACCCCCGCGCCAAGGGGACGCGCATGCCGGCGGCCGACATCGTCGGCTGTCTGGCTGCAGAGAGGCCGAACCTTCTTCCGTCGGCCTCGATCGATTGTAGAATGAGTGAAGCAGGGCGTTTTGAGGTTGGATCGTGCCAATTACCAAGCAGTGGTCCGTTGTTTCCAAGGCGTTGCTCGATGCCCGCGACGACGAACGGCAGCGGGCTGCCCGCGAGAGTTGGCAAGACGCGATCGACCGCAAGCTCATTGAGTGGGGCCGCACGCCGGCCGCGCTCGAAGATATTGGCGTCGATCCGCCGACGAAAGAGACCATCCAGCGGGCCATCCGTTTGGCGGAAGCCTTCCGCGATGAGGGATTCCCGGGCCACAGAGCGTGGTTCCCGATCCAAATGGCGGGATCGTTTTTGAACGTCGAGAAGGGGATGTTGCGGAAGTCTGCCACCTTTGGGATGACGGAACCGCTGAGTACCAGCGGTTTGAAGGTACGCGGCTTGTCGAGCGGCGAACGCTCTGAGAATTCTTGGAGGAGCCGTCGTGGACGACGGCTGCGAACCGATCGGCGACGAGGAACTGTTGTTCCGTCGTGTGCCCGCCTCGACCGGCTGGTATTCCCCCGAATCCGGATTGAAGCTGGAAGCGTTTGCCCCGCACAAGACGAACGATAGCACTGGCCGTTCTGTTTCCCGCGCCAAATACCAATCGGTCCAAGAGGCTGCACGAGGTCAACCGGGAAAATCATACTACGTCGCGGTTCTGTGCCAGGCGGATATGCGAATCAAGGAATCGCCATCGAGCCGAAGCCGCTAGCGGACGATCCGGGGCATGCTGAACTTCCCGAATCGAACTCCGCGAACCGCAAACAGGATTTGACCTTGGAGTGGGAAGGTCGAATCCTTGTGACATTGGCTCTCCGAGTCGAAGGGCCTTTCACTTCCGCCGAACAGCCGTCGGAGATAGAAACTGGTCCCACGACATGACAAATCCCCTCTCCGACCGCCAGCACGACGCCTTCGACAACCCCGCGAAGATGGCCTGCCGCGAGGGCAACCTCCGCGTCCTGCGCGAAGCCGCCTTTCTGCTCTGGGAGGACGGCGACCGCATCCGATTGCGTTGCGACTGGTGCGAGTTGATGGGCGCGACCGGCTTGCTCACGCTCGACATGCTGGAACGCGAAGACGTGCTGGCGCCCGGCGGCTTTGTCGGCGTTGATCTCGACGCGGCCCGGATCGACGGCTTTCGGCAACAGCGGCCCGACTTGAAATGGGTCGCCGGCAATCTGTACGAACGGCTCGATGCGCCCGAGCTGGCTCGCGTCGGCATCCTGAATCTCGACGAATACGGCGAGGTCGGCAATCGCAGTGCCGAGGCCGATTTTCCACTTATCCGCGGCCTGGTCCAGCGCGGGCTGGACACATTTGGCGAGTTCGCCCTGTTCTGGAATCAAGATCTGGATGCGGTCGTGCGCCGGCGCCAGGATCGCGGACACGCCCTGCGCCGCCACGCGGAAATGGTCTGTCAGGCTCTTGCGGGTGCCTGCCACGGCGCGAATTGGCGTCCGAGATGTTGCTGCCGGATGGCGGCGAGGAGAGAGTCGACGCCGATTTCGTCGGCGTCGTCGGCGCGTTTCGAGATCTATCGCGGCTCCATCCGCGGGCACCGCATGGCGAACTTGCGGCTTATTCTCCGGTAGCCATCGCTCATATGCCACATTATGCGTGTCCGTTACGCCCCATAATCGATGGCGTCCTTGACGTTGATGCCTTTCTCGAAGATGAAGTTGCGGCGTTCTTCGACTTCTTCGCCCATCAGCGTGCGGAAGAGGTCGTTGGCGGTTTGCGCGTCGACGAGCGTGACTTGCAGCAGCGTGCGCTTGGCCGGGTCGAGCGTGGTTTCCCAGAGTTCCTCCGGGTCCATTTCGCCCAGGCCTTTGAAACGCGTCACCGTCAGGCCCTTCTCGCCGATGCCGCGGACTTCCGTGACCAGGTCGCGGAGATGGGGCAGCGGCTTTTGCGTCTCGCCGTGTCCGAGCACGTAGCGAATCGGCGGCTCGCGGCCGGCGATGCGTTCGGCGGGCAGCAGGTCGTTCGGGCCGAAGCCGTGGTCGGCGAGTTTCACCAGCGACCGATTCAAGCCATGCACTTCGTGGAATTCGTCGACGACCAGTCGCGAAGTGTCTTCCTCTTCGGTCGATTCATCGGTGGCGACGACGACCAGTTCGCGGCCACGCTGCCGGGACTGCTCTTGCCGGAACGGTTCGATGTCTTCCTTGCGGTGCAACCAGAATTCGTCCTTGCCGACTTTGGCGTGCCACGCCGGCAGCTTACCGTCGCGCAATCGGGCGAGGTACGAAGTGAGAACCACCCCGCGACGTTCCAGGATCACGAGCGATGCTTCGACCCGGTCGAGGATCTCCATCAGGTTCGCCAACCGTTCGCCTTCAATCTTCACGTCACCGATGATCAGGCGGGTCCCGTCCATGCCGCGGCGATTCAGTTCGGCGGTCATCTCCTCGGCGGTCTGGATGAAGCGGACGTTCTTCTTCTGCGTCACCTTGTACAGCGGCGGGCGGGCGACGTAGATGTGCCCGTTCTCGATCAACTTGCGCATCTGGCGGAAGAAGAACGTGAGCAGGAGCGTGCGGATGTGCTGGCCGTCCACGTCGGCATCGGTCAGGATGATGACCTTGCCGTAGCGGACCTTGCTGATGTCGCTCGACGTTGCCGATGTCGACGCCGATCGCCGCGATCAGGCTGGCGATCTCCTTGTTTTGCAAGAGCTTTTCGAGCCGGGCCTTCTCGACGTTGAGCACCTTGCCGCGCAGGGGTAGCACGGCCTGATACTGGCGGTCGCGGCCGCTCTCGGCGGAGCCGCCGGCGGAATCGCCCTCGACGAGGAACAGCTCGCTCTCGTCGCGGTCGCGGGTGGTGCAGTCCATCAACTTGCCGGGCAATCCGCCGCCGCCCAGGATCTTCTTGCGGTCGATGAGCGCTTGCCGTTCCTTGGCCAGTGCTTCGCGCAGCTCGGCGGAGAGCACCACTTTCTGGACAATCTTCTTCGCATCCTTTGGGTTCTCTTCGAGATACTTGGCCAAGACCTCGCCGACGGCGCTGGCGACGATCGCCATCCACCTCCGGGTTGTTCAGGCGAATCTTGGTTTGCGATTCGAAGTGCGGTTTCGCCAGCGTGACATTGATCACGGCCGTCAGGCCTTCGCGGAAATCTTTGCCGTCGGGCTTGATGCCTTCCTTGTACAGTCCTTCCTTTTCGGCGTAGGCGTTGACGACGCGGGTGAGCGCCTTGCGAAAGCCGGTCAGGTGCGTGCCGCCGTTCGGGTTGAACTGGTTGTTGGCATAGCAGCGGACGCGTTCCTCCTCGCCGGTCGTGTACTGGAAGGCGACTTCCACCCGGATCTGATCCGTGCCGCCGTCGCCATTCTGATGATCGACGGTGCGCAGAATGTGGATCGGCGAGTGCAGGGCGTCCTCGTTGCGATTGAGCCACGTCACGTACTCGGCGACGCCGCCCTCGTATTTGAACTGCGCCTCCTTGGCCTTACCCGCCCGCTCGTCCTTCAACGTGATCGCCAGCCCACGATTGAGGAACGCCAACTCGCGCATGCGGTTTTCCAGCGGGTCGTATTCAAACTGGGTGCTTCCGAAGATTTCGTGGTCGGGCCAGAAGCTGATTTTGGTGCCGGTGTGCGTGGCGGGGCCCATGACTTCGAGCGGCTTGCTGACGTAGCCGCGTTCGAATTCCATCTGATAGAGCTGGCCGCCGCGGCGAACCTCGGCGATGGTCGTCTCGCTGAGCGCCGTCACCGCTTTGGCGCCCATGCCATGGAGGCCCGCCGAGGACTTGTACGCCTTGTTGTCGAACTTGCCGCCGGCGCCAACGATCGTCATGACCACTTCAAGGTTGGACTTTTTCTCGCTGGGATGTTCTTCGACGGGGATGCCGCGGCCATCGTCGCTGACGGAGAGACCCCCATCGGGCAGAATCGTCAGATGGATATTCTTGCAATAGCCGGCCAGATGCTCGTCGACCGCGTTGTAAACGAGTTCATAGACGAGGTGGTGCAGGCCACGCGGACCGGTATCGGGAATGTAGTTATCGGGTCGTTTGCGGATGTGGGCGGCATCGCGCAAGACCTGGGTATGTTCAGCAGTGTAATCGAGTTCCTTGACTTCAGGGACAGCGATATCGAGGCTCATGAAACCGGCCTTCCTGAGGCTAAAAACGAAGCCCGCCGGGCGAGTCCAGAGGCCCGGCGGAGGGGGAAAGGATACTGCTGTATTCTACGGATTTGGGCGGGGAAAAGAAAGGGCGGTGGATTGACGTAAGTCTTCTGTTTTTAAGAAGATACGCATTGCATTTCGGAGCGACCTCGCTCTCCGGGAAACTTTGAAAATCAAAATCACTTTAGGTCGCTACCCCATCCCGCTCCATCCAGATCGGATGATGCGGGCGCGTGATTCAACTTTCCGTCAGATGCGGAAGGGTCGCCGCTCAAGAGGACTCATGTATGACCGATTTCATTGGGCCTCTTGCCCGAGCGGCCACAGAAATTGCCCAAACGGGTTTGGCTTGTGCGTTGGTCGCTCTCGTCACGCGCGTCGGGATATTGTTGCTCAGCTACATTGCGCTGCGAAGGAAGCGCCCTTTTCGAGCTAGAGTCGGTCGATTCGAGGTAAACACGAATCCCTATCCGGCTCAGCGCGATGTGAAATGAGAGCATTCCATCGAATAGATACGATGCTCGATATCGGCGGATCTATCCCCGGAGTCTCGTCATGACTCGGACCGGACATATTTCTCAGGGCCAGGTCGTATTCGACAAACCGGCTTCGCTTCCAGACGGCACGCCGGTTGGCGTTGAATTGATGGAAACGGATGACAATCGACCCACGCTACTGGAGCGCCTCGGCAACGTTTTCGGCAAGGCGAAAGGACTACCCGAAGAGGCCGCCCAGAATGCCGATCATTACCTCTACGGTCACCCGCGACATTGAGTCATCACCCGCCGCCTGTCGGCGGTCGGCTCGCCTTTGCAATCGCCTGCGCTGCGGCGGAGGACATCACCCGCCGCCTGACGGCGGTCGGCTCGCCTTTCAATTATTGCTCGGCTCGCCTTGGAATCACTTCCCAAACCTCTGCAGCTTTCTTGCGCGTTGCACGACTTCCTTGAATTCGCCGTCGTCGCGGACGTCTCACCGATTCGGCATCTCGGACGAGGGATCACTGTTCCCGGTGACCCCTCGTCGCTGATTCCCACCCGCTCACACAGCCTGGGTTGGGATCACCAAGTCGTTGCCGGCGCCGCCGATGAGCACGTCGTGGACGCCGTCGTCGGTTACGGTCGAGGAGTTAATCAGATCTTGCAGGAGGTTCACCCGAGTTTGTTCGGGCACCGGCTGCGCCCAGATGTCCATGATGCTTTGCATGGTGGCGGGATCGTTTTGTCCGGTGAGGCTGTCGCCGATTACGACGTCGTCACCGGTGCCGCCGGAGGCGGAGTCGGCGCCGTCGCCGCCGATCAGGACGTCGCGGCCGATGCCGCCGTCCAACACGTCGCCACCGCCGAGGCCGCTGAGGATATTGTTGCGGCCGTCGCCGGTGAGCGTATCGGCGAACTCGCTGCCGATGACGTTTTCGATACTCGCGATGCCGGCCCCCGCACCACGTGCTGTGCCCGTGGCGAGATTGACCGTGACGCCGAATGCGGCTTCGGAGTAGTCGAGCCAATCGGACCCGGCCCCGCCATTGACGGAGATGAGTCCAGACAACTCCTGAACGTTATCCAGGTCAAACTTGATTACGTCGTTGCCACCGCCGGCGTTGACGGCGAGCCGATGGGACAACGGGATGGGCCGCAATGTAATCCGGTCGTCGCCGTTACCGGCGTTGAGGGTCATCCGTTCGAGGCCGGTGTAATTCGCTACGGTCGGCAGTTGGTCGCCGGCGCCGTTCGAGAGCCTAAAGAACACCTCGTCAGCCTCAACGCTGTACGAGCGCCCGGTAGTGCTGTTGAGATCGTCGATGATGAACGAGTCCGCGTTCAGTGACGTGCTGCTGCCGCCGTCGAAGTTCATTGTGCTATTGTTGGCGACGCCCGCCATTCGCAGACGAATCGTGTCATTGCCGCCGTCGGCGTTGACATTCAGGATCCGGTTGCCGTTGGTCGAAAGAACGGAGATGTTATCGGCGCCATTACTGGCGTTCAGCGTGGTGGTGCGGAAATCGGTCTCGGGCATCAGGATTCGGCCGGCGCCGTCGCGGCTGATCGAATCGCCACGGACGAAGTAGGTATGGCCCGTCGCGATGAGCCGGTTGACGTCGTTAACGACCAGCGAATTTTGATCGAGGAACGATGAGACGCCGCCGATCAGTGAGACATTTCCGCGCACGTTTTGCAGGCCCAAGATGCCATCGCCGACTGTGAAGGAGTCGCTGCCGCCATTGCCGTCGAGTCGCGTCTGCGTTCCAGCAGTTGTCCCGAGCACGCTGAACTGATCGTCGCCCTGGGCCGCCTCGACATTGAGGAACTCGACGCCACTATGTTGGACCGCGGAGGCGCCAAAAGCGATCCTATTCGGGCTAACTACGTAATTGCGGGCGGTGGTCGATGCGACCGCGTCGATAACTTCGATGTGATCGCCGGCAGAAGTATTGGTCCCGCCAAAGATCCTGACGGGCGATTGAATAGGAGTGAGTCCGGCCGTGGGGCTTCCGATGAAGGCAACATCGTCGCCCGCGCCCATGTCGACTGTGATCGGATCGACCGCACCGGCGATATTCACTCGATCGCTCCGGTCGCCGAGTGCGATGTTCAATCGGTTGATCGGAGCGGTCGCGAGGCGAACACTGTTCTGCGACAGGACCGAGACGCCTGGCAGGTTGCCAGCGTTAACGACGGTGATGTTTTCGGAGTCGGTGATCTGGTAGCCGCCGGCGTTGACTGCGACCGATAGATTGTTGACCACTCCGTTGCCGGCCAGATAGTTCGCTGTGCCGTCGGCCAGCAGGATCAGCATCGCGGGTACCTCGCGACTTTCGAGGGCTTCGATTCGAGGACGAAAGCCGGTGCGACGGGACGAGCGTGTACCGCGGAACAGCCATTGAGTTAAACACGACATGGAACGACTCCGTGGGCCGCATCCGCGGCAAGATAGTGTGGGGTGAGGCCCGATCGAAGTTGATGTGGCGGGCCAATACTAGCTAAAGCGCAGTGCGGCGGGGAATGTTACAGCGAGCCGCTCGGAATTTCGAAAATCATCGAAGGGGCGCGGAAGAGCATTGCAAAAGCCTCATTTTCTGCGGAAATGAGCCGGGTCCCAGGTAAGCGACCGCAACCGCTATGCTCGCGTTGCGGGCCGCTTTCCGCGGCGGTGAATAACGAAGTGACTAGAAGGGGGACGAGCTGTCGGGAGCCGTAACCTGATTGAATCCCCGATCCCATCGATCTTTACCGAACCGTTTGCAACTTCTTCGCGTGCTGCACCAATTCCTTGAAATCGGCATCATCGCGGATCGGATCGAGGTCGGGGTCCGAATTCACGATTTTGAAATTGTCGAAGCCCGTGCGGAAGGCTTTCGCGGCCAACTGCAGGGCCTGCTGACGCGATTTGCCCGTCGCGTCCTTCTTCGAGAGCTGGGCGTAGACGCCCGCCATTTGGTACAGGCGGAACGGCGTTGGTTCTTCCTTGAGCACCGCGTTCGCGTCGGCGATCGCGCGCTTGGCATCGCCCATGCGAGCCAGGTACACCGCTCGCCCGGCACGGGCCTCGGTGTGGGTGGAATACAGTTCCAGCAGTTCATCCATGACTTTGACCGCATCCTTGGGCCGGTCGAGCGAGTCGGCCAGGACAATCGCCTTGTTCTTGAGCGCATCAGCGGAGTGGGGATTCAACGCCAGGGCGGCATCGTAGTCCGCAATGGCCCCCTTCGGGTCGGTCGATTGCTTCCAGAAGCCGCGGGTGATCCAGCTAATGACGTCGTGCGGTTCCTGCTTGCGACCCTCGGCGGCATCGCGCTCGGCCCCAGACTTGTCGCCGTTCTCCTTGCGGACGCGCGAGCGCAGGAAGTACGCACGGGTGGGGGCATCGGGTCGATTGAGGGCGGCGGTCAGGTCTGCGTCCGCTCCTTGGTAGTTTTTCTGAGCCTCGCGGGCGATTGCCCGATTGAGCAGCGCATCCGTCCAATTCGCCCGTCGATCGAGAGCCCGGGTGAAGTCGGCTTCGGCGAGGGTCATCTTTCCTTGGCGAAGCCGAGCCACGCCGCGGCTGAAATACGACCACGAGAAGTCCGGCCACAACGTCGTACACACGGTGAATGCCCCGGCCGCCTCCGGCTGTTGGCCGACCGCCTCGTGGCACATGCCGCGCACATACCAGGCAAGGAAGTGATCCGGGTGCTCGTCTGTAAATGGAACGAGTTTAAGCAGCGCTTCGGTCGGCAGGCCCTTTGCCGCCAGATCGTAGCCTTCATGAAAAGCGTCCATCGGCGTCGGCTTCGATTCCGGCAGCGGCGGGGCCCGATCGGGCAAGAGAGTCACGAGAGTCGCCCGCTGGCGCACCAAAAAATGCGGCCGCTCATCGGGCAGAAAGCAGTTCTCCGCCAGCCGATTCCACCTGAGCGCGGCCGCGGCGGCGGTCCGGTCTCCGGCCGGCTTGCACGCGAGTTCCACGCGGGCCAACATCAAGAGCGTGGTGCCGAGTTCCTGCCGCAATCGCGCCTGCTGCTCGGTGGAGAGCAACTGCACTGTCGGTTGATCGGCCCAACCGGCATCGGTCTCGATGTGATACTGCGCCAGGACGGCACGAGCGTGCGCACGTCCTTCCGCGAGTAGCGCTGGATCCATCGACCGGGACGACAGGAGCACCTGAGCCGTCCTCAGTTTCCGGACGGCCTCTTGTTGGGCCAGGATCGATTCCGACCTGGCCACTTCGTGTCGCCGGTTTGCGATCTGGTTGGCGCGAACCGCGACCCCGGTCGCCGGCAGAATGAAGAAGACCGTAGCCGCCAGGGCAACGGCGATGCCGGTGGTCAGTCGCGGGTTGCGCCGTCGCCATTTTCGCAGCCGTTCGCGGGGCGACGTGTCTTTGGCATAGCTCAGGGGCTGGTTCGCTAATTGCCGTTCCAGATCCTCGCGGACCTGGGCGGCGTCGGCGTAGCGGCGCTTCGGGTCAGGCTCCAACAACTTGCAGACAATAGCGTCGACGGCGGGAGTGATTTCCCGATTGCGTTTGCTCGGCGGATCCGGCAACTGCGAATGGGCCGTGAGATAGCTGGTCACCGGAGAGATGACATCCCCAACCGGCTCGGGATACGGATTCGTTCCGGTCAACAGCTCGTACAGAACAACGCCCAGAGAGAACAGATCGCACTGGGGCGTCAGCGCGCCGTTATCGTTGTGAATGAGGTTCAAATACTCCGGCGCCATGTACGGCAGCGTTCCGCCGAGGCGGGCGCTTTTCCAATCGGCGACGGCGTTGCGATCGGCGGCGACATTGAAGTCGAGCAACATCGGCTGGCCGTCGTCCGCGATCAACACATTGGCGGGCTTCAGATCGCAGTGCAGAATGCCGCGTTCATGAGCATGGGCCAGACCGTCGGCCAGCCGTCCCGCGATCCACAAGGCGGCATTCACCTGCGAGAGCCGGCCGAGGGCGGCGAGCGCCGGCGGCTCGTCCCCTTGCAGCTCGTCCGGTTCGTTATCGGTCCTGGTCGGCGCCGAGCCGTTCATCCGCGTTTCGAATAACGTGCTCAACATTCTGCGGCCGGTCTGCGGAAGCTTGTTCGGATCGCGCCCGAAATCGGAAATGACGCACGCCAGCGTGACCGAACCGAAGTACGGCATGCAGATCGCCTGCAGTGGTCCAGCGCGATAGACGGCGTAAATGGGAACGATGTTGGTGTGCTGCAAGCTCGCCAAGAGCTGCGGTTCCGCGTCGACCTCCGGCGTCACCTTGAGCGCCACCGGACGATCGGAGAGTTGTTTTTGATGCGCGAGAAAGACGCGGCCGAATTTTCCGCGGCCGAGTTCGCGAATCAGATCAAAGTGGAGGAATCGCTGACCCGCCTTGGGCATGTCGATGGCGAAAGTCGGCCCCTCGACACGCCTGGCATCGGTCTTCGCGACTTCCAAGCGGCGGGACGGATGCGCGATCGTCCGCGTCTCGTTAATTGGCAGGCTCACCAATTCTTTCGATTCCGGCTCCGACCAACCCCGCACGTCAACCCCGTATCGCCATTCGTATTCCCGTGGCTCGACCGCCTCGCCAGCCGCCAGGCGCACCTTGTATTCCTCCTGGGCCACCGCTGCCAATCGTTGCGGATCCCCCAGGGCGCCCGGATACAGGTGGCGGTAATCGTCCACATATTTGCGACAGCCAACGGCCCAATGAAGCTGAAGGTCGAGGCGCAAGAGTTGAGCCAAAACGGCGGTATACTGCGGATCGGTTTGCGGCGGGAGAAAGTCCTCAATCGCCGCCGAGCCGGCCTTCTCAAAAGCGCGCTCAAACGCCGCCGCGGCGATGGCCGGATTCGTGGAACGGGTCAGCTTGATCGTGTTGAGCAACATGCGACCCTCGAGGGAGGGAGAAGGACGGACACTCGGAACCCCAATTGAACTCTGCCAGTCTCGGCTGTCGAACGCCATACCGGTGAACGAGTCGGCCGGCACTGAGCTTCAAAGCCGTAGCGGCCGCTGGCCGCGGTCATTGACGATCGTTCCATTCGCCGGAGCCGCGCAATCGAGAAGGTTCGCCGTTGCATCAGACGATCGCGAATGCAACGGGGCCACTAGAACCAGGTCACGGTAGGCGGCGGCGCGGGAGGCGGAGTGACCGTCACGGTCGTTGTGTCGTCGGGTGGCGGCGGCGGAGGCGGGTTGTTCGGGTCGCCGGCGGGATCGCCGGTCGGGTCGGTCGGCGATGAGCCCGTCGGGTCGGTCACGCCGAACAAGGTCAGCGAGAAGTTAATCGACGCCGATGTCAGGCTTTGGACCTCGATCCGGTAGACGCCCCGGTTCAGGAACACCTGGCCGGTGCTCAAAAGCTCGGTAATGCTGTACAACTCGAACACAATGCGATTTTGCGAATCGTAAATCCGCACCAGGCTGACCATGTCCGCTCCGCTTTGCAGCGTCGCCAGTTGGTTGACCTGGATCGTCTGACTTTGGTAAATGGTCAGAGTGGCCGACGTCGCGCGATTCGTGCTATCCAGCGTGCCGTGCGCGCCCATCATGGTCGGCAGGCTGGCGGCCCGGAAATCGGCGACGAAGTCGTAGTTCCCGGCTTGGCGGAACGTGCTCGCCACGCGAACGAAATAGTCGGTGTTTGCGCTAGCTCCTTCCAGCGACAGCACGAGTGATGAATCCGTCTGAGCGATGATCTTGGTCGACAGTTGCGTCCCCGCCGCCGTGTAAATGTCGACATCCGGCGTAAACCACGACGCACCAACCGCGGAAACAGTCACGATCAAGTTGGAATTGGTCAGGGCGGGCGAATGGATTTTGAAGTAGTCGATATCCGAACTCGACTTCAGCGTGGAACGCAAGCTGTAGCTGTAGGGCCCGGTGGATGGAGTCGCGGCGGTCGCGGTGCCGATTGTGTTGTTCGCACTCGTCTCGTTGTCCACGAGAGCATAAGGATCACTAGCGGCCGAGCCGCTACTGGCATCGACCGCCAACCGGTACGAGCCAATTCCGAACGCATCCGATCGAGCAGCGGACACGCGCATGTAATAGACATCGCCGGGCACCAGTCCCGGAACATAAACGCTCACATCGTTTTGCAATGGGCTGGACGCCTGCGCCGAGCCGATCACCTGACCCGTGCTATCGAGCACCTCGAGCTTCGCTGAAACCAGGCTTAATCCCGCCGCCTTGATCTTGAACCACTTGCCATCTGTGCTGCTGGCTGTGTAGCGATAGACATCGACGTCGGCCGCAGTGGTCAAATCGGCTTCGAGAGCACCGGAGTAGGTGGTTGCGGTTGTAGTAATGCCGTTGCCCAGCGCTCCCTCAAAGGCATCCGCGCTGCGCACGCCATAGAGCGCTTGGATTCCCGTGATATCACCGAGGGATAGTCCGGTCCGCGCTAGGCCATACTGCTCGAACATGGCCGAGGCGGTGTCGATGCTGTTTCCGAGGCCAAACGCGTGGCCGGATTCCTGCAAGGCAATCGTAAACAGGTCGTAATGACTGTCGGCATTGCCAAAGGCAAAACTCTTCGCGCTGTTGAAGATCATGTCACCCGAATTCGGGGTGAGCAGCGAGAACGGGGCGGTAATGGCCACCACGTCTCCGGCCATCGACCGGGACCCAATGCGGATGTCGCCGAATCGCGGGTCGCCCTGGACGGCGCCGGCTGTCCCAAACGCCCAATTGGAATCGGCCGTCAAGCCTATGTTCAGGTTGGCGAATTGGGTCCAGGTCTGAAAAGCGCGCAGGAGTTCCAGCTTGGCGTCGTTCGAGCCGAGCGGATTCAGCAAGCCACTCAGGTCGTTGGCGACCCCGGAGATGAGGGCGCCGTCGGGTGCGAAACTCAAAGTGAGATGGTGGCCGTCGAGCCACGGCTGACCAAATATCGCGGGAGTAGCGCGGTCTTCGAGTTGCTGGACCTGCAGGGACGAGGGCGTGAGGCGATTCATGTAATCCCCGTGAGCGTTTTGGGGGACAGGTGGATAATACCGTTTAGATCACCTGAATCGATTGTGCTGAATAAATGGGAAATGAAATCTGTTGTCTCAAGTGACATACCATCTATCTTGCCTGATTTTTCTGTCCTGACTGCAAGGGCGATTTCAGAGGGTAGCAGAATTTGGCTTGATTGGAATTCAATTGAATGATCAGCCGAATCGGTGTTCAAAAACTGAACACTTACCAGGCGGCAGCGCGAAAACGCAGGTCGCCGATTGTCGTGCCGTTCATGGCTTGGCGCAGCTGGTTGGACAAGCTTCCTTTTGTGAAACTGGCTCAATTCATGAAATGGGATCGCTCCAAGACAACACGCCAGCTCGACTGGACCGGGTCGGTGTCGTTCATCAGCGACTGACGCCGTTGCAGCGCTCGAGCAATGTCGTTCGTGAAGGGGAAGTTTAACGGAAGACGCGGTACGGAATGTCGGTCGCCAAGTCGCAACACCTCAATCCGCGATTCGAACATTGTTTGGAGAGACGTCTGTAAGATAAACTCCGTGTTGCTCCAAATCCCTGAGGACCGCGAGGACCCTCGGCCATTGCTTTCCAAACTGCTGATCGGTCAATCATGGATGGTCAAACCTCTAAGAGCACTGGCCATTCGGCAGAGGTGCGCATTCGCCTCACTGTGAATGGACACGTGTTCTCAGTAGCTCAGCTTGGTCCCGACTTTGTTGTGCTCCGCGACGCCGTCAACCATGCACCGGGCCGCGCCCAGATTACGATGTCAATCGACGACGATCGGAAGCAATGGCCGGTCGAACTCGTCGACGGGATCCATACCAACCGCAGGAAGACACCAATTGTCGCCTGCCTAGCTCAGCCAGATGACGGTGCACAATACTAGCCTTCACCACGCCCCTGCCCGCAATTTCAGATCCGCGATCGTCACCCCGGTTAGTGTCTTGCGCAATCTCTCAAGCACCTTTCGCTTGTGAAACTGACTCAGCTCCTGCAGTGGGATCGCTCCCTTGACTTCGACCTCCAGCACGTTGCGCCGAAAGCCGCTGACACGCGTGATTGGCGCGAAGACCGGGCCGGCCGCCTCCGCCCAAGCGCGTTCCAGTCGCAGCCGCTCTTGTTGCCGGCCCCAACCGCGAGCGGCGAACAGGCGGCTCAAGATCTCCGACAGTCGCTCGGGGCCTTGAGGGTCCATTACTTACTTCCGTTGCCGTTCTTGCCCGCCTTCTTGAGCTGGGCTTTCAGACGATCCACCTCAGCGGCTAATTTGGCTGCCTGTTCGGTGCGGGTTAGCACGGGCTCACCCGTGGACAGGTCCATCAGTCGAAGCATGATGCCTTCAGGCTCCGGCAACCGCGGGGCGTGCCAATAGATCTCTCACCACCTTCGCCTCCGTGACCCGCGAATCAGCTCATTCGCTTTGCTCTAACGCCGCCCGAATTTTTCCGCCCGCCACCATTGCCCCAATAAGCAATGCTGGAAAGAAAATCGACGGACACGCAACTGATATTACTTCGTTTTCAAACCCGGCCGACGGTCGGGAGCCGAGGGTGTTGATGCTCGGGTCGTCACGCACGTATATGACATCTACCGGGCTTCCGGGACCGAGGTCGAAGCAATCCGCTCCAGAAGATGCTGACCCCGAATACTGTTGCTCCCCCGCCTGGAATGAGTAGTAAACACGCGCATGATCCTGACAGTCCGTCTTCGTCACGGTTCCGACCACGACTTCTCCGTCCTGCGCGAGCCGATACTTCTTCGGCATGTTGCCGACGTATCCAAGCGTGAACGCGAAAGCGACCACGAGGACCAAATAACATCCAGCGAGCAGCAGTAACTGTCGCTTCGTCTTGGTTGTCATGTCGGCAACACGTGCGGCTTGCGGTACTCGTAGCCGAGCATCTTGTTCGCATCGGCATTGTTGACGAACATCTCCTTCTTCGCGTCCCATTCCAAATAAGCTCGCATCTTGTGGGCGATATTGCCGATATGCGCCGCGGTCGTGCAACGATGGGCAAATTCGATGTCGCATGACGGCGTCTGCCGGCTCTTGACGCAATCGAGGAAATTGCGGGCGTGGTCCGCATCGAGCATCTTGCCGGCGACTTTCTTGGCTGCGAAATCCGCGGCTTGGCGCCAATGCGGTAGTTCTTTTCCTTGGCCCGATCGGTCGGCGTGCGTGCGGTCACTTCGTGCGTCATGATTGTATCCGGCACAACCTCGTAGCCGTTGGTATTGAAATAGAGCGTGCCCAGAGTGCCGCGGAATTCGATCTCGCATGGCTTGCCAGACCCCGGTGCGGCGGACGCGTTGTACTGCGAAAAGCTGACCAGCGTGTCGCCGGGATAGTGCCAAACGAACTTCCATTGTGTCCGGGATTTCGCGATTGTCGTAGTCGGCGAACTTGCCACCCATTGCAACGGCTGCCTTCGGAGCAATCGCCCCGAGCGCCCAGTGAATCTCCGCCAGATAATGCACGCCGAAGTTGGTGAGCTGTCCGCCGGAATGATCGTAGAACCAGCGGAAGCGGTAGAAAGTGCGATTGCGATTGTAGCGCCGCTTCGGCGCCGGCCCGAGCCAGGCGTCCCAGTCGAAGCCCTTGGGCGGATCCTCGTCCGGCGGCCGACCGATGCCCATTGGCGATTCGTTCATCACGTGGAATGCTCGAACCACGGTGACTTTGCCGATGCCGCCGCCGCGAATGAAATCGGCTGCCTCCTTGGCGAATTCGCTCGACCGCCGTTGAATGCCGACCTGCACGACGCGATTGGTCTCCTTGGCGGCCTTCACCATCGCCCGCCCTTCGTGGACTGTCAGCGCCAGCGGCTTCTCGACATAGACGTCCTTACCGGCCTTGCAGGCCTGGATCATCGTGCAGTGCATGCCAGTGGTCCGGCGTCGCGATCGACGACGGCGTCGAGATCTTTCCGATCGAGCAGCTTGCGGTAATCGTGAAAGTGATGCCGGCTGCCGCCGATCTTCTTGGCGGCGAAATCGAGGTAGGCCGAGTTGAGATCGCTGAGCGCCACGACCTCCGCGTCCTTGTGTGTGAGAAACGCGCTCAACACCTGGTCGCCGCGATTGCCCACGCCGATGAAGCCGAGCGAACACGGTCGTTGGCGCCGAGCACGCGCTTGGCGCTGAGAGCCGTGGCTATCGCGGTCGCGCTGGCGGCCGTGGTGAATTGTCTGCGAGTAATTTGCGACATGGCCGTCTCCGGAGAGGAAGCTGAGCAGGGTATGTTGTCCCGAATACTGGTCGCAGCCAGGCTGACATCGAGCGTAAACCCGATCGCAATGTAGCGGGAACGCTCGGCGATGGCTCGGGCCTCGCTCACTCGCAAAATCGGCCGTGAATCACCACCCTTTTCCGCGTACGATCAACACCATGTGGCGTTGGTCGCTATCTTCGTCGCACTGATTCGGCTGCTCTCCGATCGAATGCCGCGGACCCGCCGGCATTCGCCACCGACATCGCCCCGTTGTTTCAGGCCAAATGCTCCAAGTGCCATGGCCCGAAAACTCGTAAGGGCGAACTCGATTTGAGCACGCGCGGCTGGCATCGCTTAATGGAGGCGAATCGGGTCGCGGTCATCGTCTCAGGCAAACCGGACAAGAGTCTGCTCTTCGAGAAGATTCATGCCGGCGAAATGCCGCCGCGAAAAGAGCCCCGTCTTTCGGCCAAGCGAGATCGAGACGATTCGCCGCTGGATCGCGGCCGGCGCCAAGATGGAATCAGCGGCCGAAGCGCAACAAGTGAATCAACATGACATCGGCCCGATCATTTTGCGCCGCTGCACCGCCTGCCACGGCGCTCGCCGCAAGGAGGCCGGCCTCGATCTGCGCACGAAGGCGAGCATGCTCAAGGGCGGTAAATCCGGGCCGGCGATCGTGCTCGGCAAGCCGGATGAAAGTTTGCTGGTGAAGCGCGTGCGGGCTCATCAGATGCCGCCGCCGACACGGCTGGTCGAGGCGAGCGTCAAGCCGATGGAGACGACCGAGCTGGAGGTGATCGTCCGCTGGATCGCCGCCGGCGCACCGGAAGTGAACATCGCCCCGGATGTCGCCACGCACTTCGCCCGATCCGCTTGTCAGCGACAAGGACCGCAATTTCTGGGCATTTCGCTCGCCGAAATGCCCACCGATTCCAACTGTGAAAGCCGCACGACCGCGGTTGCGCAATCCGATCGATGCGTTTATCCTGCAAAAGCTCGAAGCCAAAGGCCTGACGCTTCGCTCCGGAGGCCGATCGGGCCACGCTGCTTCGCCGGGCGTCGTTCGATCTAACCGGCCTGCCGCCGGAGCCTGCGGAAGTGCAAGCATTCTCGCCGATCGCCGGCCGGATGCGTACGAGCGCATGATCGATCGCCTGCTGGCCTCGCCGCGTTACGGCGAGCGCTGGGGCCGGCACTGGCTCGACGTGGCCGGCTATGCGGACTCGGAAGGCAAGCGCGAACAGGACCATCCGACGGAAATGGGCCTGGCGCTACCGCGATTACGTCATTCGCGCGTTCAACAGCGACAAGCCGTATAGCCGATTTCTGCTCGAACAGATCGCCGGCGACGAACTGGCCGACTACGAGCACGCGAAGGAAATCACGCCGGAGATTTACGACAACCTGGTGGCCACCGCTTTCCTGCGCATGGTTCCCGACGCGCACCTGGGCGAACATCACGAACTATCTGCCCGATCGCATGGATGTGATCGCCGACGAGATTGATGTGCTCGGCTCCGGCGTCATGGGCCTGACGATGAAGTGCGCTCGCTGCCACAGCCACAAGTTCGACCCGATCCCGCAGCGCGACTACTACCGCCTGAAGGCCGATCTTCCAAGGCGCGTACGACGAGAACGACTGGCTCAAGCCCGATCTGCGGCCCGGCAACGCGCCGATCAGCAGCGACGTACTGCCCGGCCGACTGCTGCCATACGTGACCGACCGCCGAGCGCCGCGAGTGGGAGGCGCAGAACGCGAAACGCAAGCCGAAGGAGAAATTGCCCGAGCCGAAGATTCAAGCACTCTGGGATCGCGGCGAGCCGACGCCGACCTACATCTATCGCCGCGGCGACCCGATGCTTCCCGGCCGAGCTGGTCGGCCCCGGCGTGCCGTCCGTGCTGACCGACGGCAAGACGCCGTTCGACGTGCAACCGCCGTGGCCCGGCGCGAAGAAGACGGGCCGGCGGCTCGCGTTCGCCAAGTGGCTGACGCAGCCGAATAATCCGCTCACCGCGCGCGTCATGGTCAATCGCATCTGGAAGCATCACTTCGGCCGCGGAATCGTGCAGACGCTCGGCAACTTCGGCAAGATCGGCTCGCCGCCGAGCCATCCGGAACTGCTCGATTGGCTTGCGACCGAGTTCGTTCGCCGCGGCTGGAGCATCAAGGAGATGCACCGGCTGATGATGACCAGTTCGGCCTATCGCCAGTCGTCGCACGGCGCGCAAACCGAATGGAAGCCGACTGCACTCTTCGGCCGCATGCCGTTGACGCGGCTCGATGCGGAATCTCTTTACGACACGATGCTCCTGGTCGCCGGCCGTCTGGACGAGCGCCGCTATGGTCCGGGGGACCCAGTGCAAGTGCGTGGCGACGGCCTGGTCACGCCGAACGGCACCGACCGCGGCTGGCGGCGGCTGATTTACGTGCAGCAATTGCGCAAGCAGTTGCCGACGCAACTCGAGACGTTCGACTTTCCGCAGATGAATCCGAACTGCATCGAACGCCGCGATTCGACCGTCGCGCCGCAGGCGCTGTACCTGATGAACAACGCGATGGTGGATGAGCTGGCTCAGCGCTTCGCGGAACGAGTCAGACACGAGGCAGGCGACGATGCGAGGGCACAGGTTGAGCGCGTATACTGGATCGCGTTGAGCCGGGCACCGAGCAAGGAGGAGCAAGTGCTGGGTGTGAAGGCGATTCAGCAATTGAGTGACGGAATGGACGAAGACTGGATCCGAAGGCGGCACGGCAGAAGGCATTGAAGACGTATTGCCGAGCGATCATGAATTCGGCGGGGTTTATGTATGTGGATTGAAGAACCGGGATACGGCGAGCGGAGCGGCGTAAGCCGCCCGATAATGACAGCATCGGGCGGCTTACGCCGCTCCGCTCGCCCTTCCCGCCGCGATTTCTTCCGCGATGCCTCCACCGGCCTCTACGGCGCCGCGCTCGCCTATCTGCTTGGCAACGATTCGTCGCTCTGCGCTGCCGAGCCGCATCTCCGACCTCAAGCCGCGGCCGCCGCAGTTCCCCGCCAAGGCCAAGTCGGTCATTCACCTGTTCATGAACGGCGGCCCAAGTCAGATGGACCTGTTCGATCCGAAGCCGATGCTCGAGAAGCAGCACGGCAAGCCTTACTTCGACAAGATCGCCGGCGAGGTCGAGTTCATCAAGGACGCCGGCGCGATCATGCGCTCGCCGTTCAAGTTCGCCCAGCATGGCAAGTGCGGCGCGTGGGTTTCCGAAGTGATGCCGCACTTGGCCGGCGTCGTCGATGACATCGCCTTTATCCGCTCGATGTACACGACCAATCTGACGCACGAGCCGGCCATCTACATCATCCAGTCCGGCAAGATGGGCCCCGGCCGGCCGGCGTGGGGCTCGTGGGTCGTCTACGGCCTCGGCAGCGTGAACCAGAACCTGCCGGCCTATGTTGTGCTCGATGATCCCCTGGGCCTGCCGATCAACGGCGTCGAGAACTGGCAAGCGGGCTTCCTGCCGCCGGTCTTCCAGGGGACGCGATTTCGCTCGACTGGTTCGCCCGTGCTGAACCTGAAGCCCGATCACGAACGGCCCGCGAACGTTGTTAGAAGCCGAGCGCGATCTGATTTCCCGGCTCGATCACCTGCACAAGGAGCAGCATCCTGGCGAGCCGGTGCTCGATGCGCGAATCGCCAGCTACGAGTTGGCGGCGCGGATGCAGCTCGCGGCGACCGATGCGCTCGACATTTCGCAAGAGCCGCTCAAGATCCGCGAGATGTACGGCATCGGCCGCGAGCCGACCGATTCGTATGGCAAGCGCTGCCTCATCGCCCGCCGGCTCGTGGAACGCGGCGTGCGCTTCGTGCAGCTCTTCATCAACGCGCAGATCTGGGACACGCATACCAATCTCGCAGCCGATTTGAAGACCGCGTGCAATCGCACCGACCAGCCGATCGCGGCATTGATTCGCGACCTGAAACAACGGGGGCTATTCGACAGCACGCTCCTCGTCTGGGGCGGCGAGTTTGGGCGGTTGCCGATCGCGCAGTTGCCGCCCGATAAGAACGTCACGCACGCCGGCCGCGATCACAACAAGAACGCCTTCTGCACCTGGATGGCCGGCGGCGGCGTCAAGGGCGGAACGACCTACGGCGCGACCGATGAGCTTGGCTTGAAGTCGGTCGAGAATAAGGTAAGCGTTCGCGACTGGCACGCGACGATCCTGCACCTGCTCGGGCTTCATCACGACAAACTGTTCGTCGATATCAACGGATTGAAGGAAAAGCTGACGGGCGTCGAGGAAGCGCAGGTGGTGAAGGGGATTCTGGCGTAAAGCTCTCCATTCCGCACGCTGAAGCGTGGCCCACGGCTCGAAGCCATCGCCGTGAGCTTTAGTCTGTAACAAAGCCCACGGCGATGGCTTCGAGCCGTGGGCAGGTCGCCACTATCGAAAAGCACGATCGCATGGGCCATTCCTCTCCCGAACGCGAAGTGACCAGTCTGCGCGACCTGTCGCCGCAGCAGTGGAAGTCCGGCATTGCCGCCTGGCTTGGCTGGCTGTTCGACGGGCTCGACATGCACCTGTATGTGCTCGTCGCGACGCCGTTCGTTGCCGAGTTGCTGGGCGCTACCAAGTCCGAAGGACCCGGACGTTGGCTTCTACGGCTCGCTGATCCAAGCTGCATTTCTGATCGGCTGGGCGCTGGGTGGCGGCTTCTTTGGCCGCATCGCCGATCGCATCGGCCGCAGCCGGGCGCTGATGCTGACGATCCTCACCTATGCCGCGTTCACGGGCCTCTCGTACTTCGCGCAAACCTGGTGGCAGTTGTTTATCTTTCGCTTTCTGGCGGCGCTCGGCATTGGCGGCGAATGGGCAGTGGGGGCCTCGCTCCTGTCGGAAACGTGGCCCAAGCGTTGGCGGCCGTGGATCGCGGCGGTTTTGCAAACCGGCGTCAACATCGGCGTCATGTTCGCGAGCCTGGCCGTCTTTCGTATTGGCCGACTTCCCGCCGCGAACCGTGTTCCTCGTCGGCATTCTGCCGGCGCTCCTGGTGCTTGTGGATTCGCCGGGCCGTGCCGGAGCCGGAGGAATGGAGGGGAGCAAAGCAGCGAGCCGGCGCAGCGGCGCCGCGCTTCCGCGATCTGTTTCGCGGCAAAGTGCGCCGCACGACGATTCTGACGCTGCTCGTTTGCGGCTTCTCACTGACGGCACACTGGGCGTTTCTCTTCTGGTATCAGCGGCAATTGCGGAACCATCCCGATCTGAATGGCTGGAGCTGAGGGCGACATCAGCCGGATTGCCAGCGAAGCGATGTGGCTGGTGATGGCGACGTCCATCATGGGCAATTTCCTCGCCGCCGTCGGTTGCGCGCTGGCTGGGTTATCGCCGGTCGATCGCCATCTTCTGCTTCGCGTATTTCATCTCCACATCGCTGACGTATGGCTGGCGTCACGATCATGACATGCTCTGGTACGGCTTCGCGGCGTGCGGCATCAGCCAGGGGGTGTTTGCGCTGTTCACGATGTACATGCCGCCGCTGTTCCCGACGCTGCTGCGCACGACCGGCGCCGGCTTCTGCTACAACATCGGCCGCATTGCCGCGGGACTCGGAACGGTGTTCTTCGGGCTGTTTTCGCTGGGCGGCGATCAGCGGGTCGCCATCTTCTATGCCGGGTTCCTGTTCATCCCCGCCGCGGCGATTGCACTCATGCTTGTCCGAGCCGCCCGATGAGAAGCCGGTCGTGCCGGAAGACCTCGCGGAGGGACCTGTCGAGTGAATACCCCCTCGACCGACTGCCGCGTGTATGGTTATCAGGCCGACGATCGCTGGCACAAAGTGCCGGCGTGGATCACCTGGCCGGAAGTCGCTGCGGTCGCGACGGATTCGAAGGATCGTGTCTTCGTCTTCAATCGTGGCGAGCATCCGGTGCTCGTATTCGATCGCCAAGGTAATCTGCTCACGTCCTGGGGCGAAGGACTCTTCGTTCGCCCGCATGGCATCACGATCGGCCCCGATGATTCCGTCTATTGCACCGACGATCTGGGCCATGTCGTCTACAAGTTCACAGCCGATGGCCAACTGCTGTTGACGCTCGGCAGCAAAGGCCAGCCATCCGATACGGGGGCGACGAGCATCGACTATCGCACCGTGAAATACGCCGGCCCGCCGTTCCACTACCCGACCAACCTGGCCATCGCGGCGAATGGCGATCTCTTCATTACCGATGGCTACGGCAACGCCCGCGTACACCGCTTTTCGCCTGACGGCAAGCTATTGCACTCGTGGGGCGAACCGGGCAAAGGGCCGGGCCAGTTTCACGTGCCGCACGGAATCGCCATCGACCGCGAAGGGATTGTGTACGTCGCCGATCGCGAGAACAGTCGCGTTCAACTGTTCACGCCGGATGGCAGGTATGTTTCGGAATGGACCAACGTTGCCCGGCCAAGTCAGGTGTTCATTCACGGCAATGGGGACGTGTATGTGGCAGAGTTGGGATTTATCGCCGGCATGTGGCCTGGAACAATTGCGCCGTCGCCCGAGTCCCCCGGCGGCCGCGTGAGCATCTTCGATCGCACGGGCGAGTTGAAGGCCCGCTGGGGCGGCGGGAAGAACCCGAGTGCGCCCGGCGACTTCTTCGCGCCGCACGACATCTGCGTCGATTCGCACGGCGATGCGTACGTAGCCGAAGTGGTGTGGTCTGCCGGTGGCAACCGTGGACTGGTGGCAGCGGATTGCCATGCGCTGCAGAAGTTCGTGGGATAGGCCTCCCGGCCTGTCTTCGCTGGCTAGGTCAGACGCTTGTATCCTTAAGCGATGACAGCCGGGGCGGAAATATGGGATAGGCCTCCCGACCTGTTTCACCTGTCAGAGGCAAGTGCTTGACCCGGCAAGCCCAGACAGGCCGAGAGGCCTATCCCACCAAGCGACAGGCCGGGAGGACTATCCCACCAAATGACAGGCCGGGAGGCCTATCCCACAAAAAGAGAGGCCGAAAGGCCTTTGGGACAATGGAGGCATGTTCTTCACAAGGATTATCAATGCATCCAAAGATTCGAAATCGCCAGCTCCCGCATTGGGACGTCCCAGGGGGCACCTACTTCATCACATCATGCCTCGCTGGCAGCATTCCCGCACAAGGATTGCTCGACATCTCCCGTTTTCGAAGCGAGTTGGAGCGGCGTGCGCAACCTGCTGACCTGACCGAGATCGAATGGCGATATCGCCGAGAGAAGATGATCTTCGGACGCACCGATCAATGGCTCGATAGGAATCCCATTGTCCGACACCTCGAACGCGCCGAACTCGCGAACATCGTTCTCGATTCATTCTTTCACTTTGCAGACGATCGCTATGCGCTGATTTCATTTGTTGTTATGCCCAGTCACGTTCATTGGGTGTTCCGGCCATTGGAAAAGTGGGTGGAATCTCTTGGTGCCAATTCTGACAAGCGGTCTCCTCGCGAACGAATCATGCACAGTTTCAGCACCTACACTGCTTGGAACTGCAATCAACTACTGAAGTCGCACGGTCGATTCTGGCAAGGCGAACCTTACGATCATTGGATCCGCGATGAGGAGGAACTCTATCGAATAATCGATTACGTCGAAAAGAATCCGGTGAAGGCTGGATTGGCCAAAGACGCTCGACAGTGGGCGTTTTCTTCGGCTTTGATTCGTGCTCGACATGGAATTCGGTTCGGCGATCCAATTCGCAAAGAGCATCGGGAGTCAAATCAGACCGTTTGATGTGGATGCCGAGCGGCAAGTGGGATAGGCCTCCCCGGCCGATCGTCGCTTGCTCGGTCAATCACTTAGGCAGCCGCGAAATAAATCTACCGGTCACTGGGGCTCAATGATGAGGCTCCATTTGGGCAAGGTCTGGGAACGGATCAAGCGGCTCGCGATGGGGGCAAATGCGGTTTGGGTTAGCCGGACACCGCGTTCGTAAGTCGTGGTGACCGCGGATCAACGGGTGAATCGTCCGCCATGTCATCGTGCCCGCCCAGCGCAAGGCTTGCTCGATCGAATGCAGGAGCGTGCCGTTCCAGTGCTGCTCCAAGATGCCCCAGCAACGCTCGATGGGATTGTACTTGCTGTGGTACGGCGGCAGGTACACCAGTTCGACTTCGATCCGGTGGCGATCGACGAACTCCACGAGGCGTTTCATGAACTGCGTGCGGCAACTGGCAATCTCGGGACCATTATCGAGTTCGATGTGCAGTCGCTGGACGCCCAGATGAACCGTCTTCCGCTCGTTCCACCATTGATCGAGACCATCGGCGATGAAGTCGCTGGTTTCTTTCGAATGGCCGAACAGGAACCACGGTTGCTGGATCGTCACGTTGCCGCGATTCAACTCCAGCACGCCGAACGGGACCAGCACGGCGTCGGGAGACATGTCGTGATCGACGGCCCTGACGGGTTCGATGCCGCGTGCCTGACCGCCGCGGGAGAATTCGCCGATCTTGACTTTCGCTTTGGTGTCGAGGGAGATTCTCAGCGTGTCCGCTTCGCTCGCCGTCCGAATGCGGGCGGCTTGGACGTTCGCGAAGATCGCGTCGGTTTCGGGAATTTTTTTTCGGGACGGGCTTTGAGGACCCGGCGGAGCCGGTAGCCCAGGCGGTTGAGCAGACAGCCCACCGTCTGCCGGCAGGGTACGAAGCCCTTCAACTCGGGCTCGGCTTTCAGGGCCTCGCGAACAGCCTTGGCGGTGATCCGGGTGAACGCCAGGGTGGTCTGAAACTTGGGGTCGGCCTGCGCATGGGGGTCGACCAAACGATGGACATGCTCCTCGAGTTTCGGGCAGAGTTCTTCGGTCTTTTTGCGTCCGCGGAGGTGACAGGCGTCCAGGCAACGGATGCCGGTACGGAGTTCGCCGAGCCCCGTGATCACCGCTGCACGTCCCCAACCGAAGGTCGTCTCCGCCTCACGGGCGGAACCGTTGCAGTATTTGATGGCGGTCTCGGCTTGGAACTGTCGGCGCCGATAGCCGGTAAGAAGCTTAGTGGCTGACTGGATGGTCTGAATGACATCTTCCGTGAGCGGTGACATGGCCGTCTCCTCCTTGAGACAGGCCTACTCATACACGATTGGGCGGAATGATGGTAGATCATTTCCACGCCGCTGCCTTATATCCTCAAGCCGAGACAGGCCGGGAGGCCTATCCCACATTAATTCTCCCGGCCTATCTTCGCTTGTGGGGCCAGACTGGTATCTTCACTGACAGGCCGGGAGGCCTATCCCACTGGACAGGCCGGGAGGCCTATCCCCCATGAAAGCCTGGCGCTTCTATGCGTTTGCCGACATGCGGCTTGATGATGTGACGGAGCCGGTATGCGGCCCGGGGCACGTCATCGTCGAGCCGATTTGCGTTCAGCCGAGCGTTACCGAAGCGCAACTCGCTCAGGGGATTCCGACGCTCGCTTACGATCGGGTCAGACGCCGGCTCGAAACGGAAGCGCCAATCCAACTTTTCGGCCATGAGTTCTGCGCTCGCATCCTGGAAGTTGGTCCTGAAGTAAGGCGTTTTAAGCCCGGCGATCGCGTGGCCGCCCGCGCCAAGTTGCCGTGCGGCGATTGCGAACTCTGCCAGAGTCGAGCGCAGCGATCTTTGCCGCAAGGGCCCGGTCATCGGTTTCGATCTTCCGGGCTGCTTCGCCGAACGGGCTCGGCTGCCGGCGATCGCGCTCGTGAAAGTCGATGATCGAATTTCCGATAGCGAGGCGGCATGTTTGCAATCCCTGAGCGATAGCGTCGCCGCCGTCGAGACCGCCAATATCAAGATCGCCGACACGGTGGCGATCCTGGGCCAGGGAAGCATGGGACTTGAGTGCTTGCAAATCGCCCGAATCAGCGGCGCGGGCCAAATCATCACGGTCGATGTGCGCGATGAAGCTTGTGAGATGTCGCGGGAACTGGGGGCGGATCACGCGGTCAATGCCCGCGGTGGCGATGTTGTTTCCACAATCCGCGAATTGACCGGCGGCATCGGCGCTGATGTGGTGTTCGAATGCGCCGGCGGCAGCCCGAAGCAGGGGCTAGCCGGCAATCAATCGCTCCTCCAAGCGATCGACATTGTGCGCTCCGGCGGTACGCTCGTCGGCGTGTCCTGGTTTGGCGGACCGCTGCAGCTCGACGTGGATATCCTGCGTGAGCGCAGCTTGCGCTATGTGTTTCCGGACATCAGCACGCAGGCGCACTTGCAGCACACGGTTCGTCTCGTCGCTTCCGGGCGCGTGCGCCTCAAGCCGACGATCACGCATGTCCTTCAAGGGATCGAATCGGTGCCGAAGGCGTTCGAGATCACGGCGAACAAGGGGGCCTACAAGGCGATTAATCCGGCTCAAGTCATGATTCGGCAATAGAGGTCGTCCGATGGGACGAGACATCATTTCGGCTTCGCGGCCGGCTTGGCTTCGAGTTCATCGAGGAACTTGTCGTATGCCGCCTTGAAGGCCCGCGCTTTCTTGATGTTCGCGGCCTTTCGGCTGTCCATGGCGTTCAGGAATGCCTTCTCCGTGTTCGTGGATTGATTGGCGAGCGAGTACATCGAGCCATAGGATTCAATTCGCTCGCGCAGGAGATGTTTGAGCGAGGACGGAATTTCCGAACTCGCATCGATATAGGGCATTACCTTCTTAAAGCTCGGATAGATTGCCTGGTGCCGCTCTTTCAACAATGCCATGAATTCCGCAAGGCTGTAGCTCGAGACCCGACCAGCGCGGTCGGTGACCGTAACCGTCACGTTGCCGCCATACGCTCGGGCCCGAAGCTTATTGAGCTGGCCGAGCATGGCGCTCTCGGCATTGCGCTCCAGTTCGGGCATGTTGTCGCTGATGTAATCCAGATAATGTCGGCCCAGTGCGATCCGGGTGGACTTCTTTTCGTCTTCCTTGCTTTCCGGGAGCGTATTGAGAGCACGCAAGGCTTCCCCAAAGGGGATGCAGTACGACTTTTGCTTTCCGTCCCCAAGAATCGATTGAATGACGCCCACGAGCTTGCCGGTCTTCGCATTGACCACGGGACCGCCTGAATTCCCGAAATACGCCTGGGCACTCAGCTCGTAATAGGTCCATCCCGCGTCGCGGCGGATTGGGGCGGACAGACGACCGGTGGTGACTTTGTTGATAACCGCCTGGCCGGCGTCTCCTTTCGGATTGCCCACGATGGCGACTTGCAAACCGCTCAACTCCGTTCCCGACTCGGTCATTTCCAGCGGTGGGCGATCGGTGTCGACGCGCAGAATGGACAGATCGCGACGCGGATCGGTGTAAAGCAGCGTCACTTTCAATTTCGGCGGCGCGGTGTCGTCCAGGGTCACGAAGCTCACCCGAAAATCGTCAATCATTCGGCCCGCGATGACATGCGAATTGGTCATGACAATGCCGGGTCGAATCACGAAGCCGGTGCCCCAACCGCCCTTGGATTCGATCAACGCGGTCGACTTCTTCACCCGTTCGATTGCATCCGCGTTGATGGGCCCCAGGGGCGGATTGGATCCAAATCTGGATCCTTTCTTTTTCGGAGGTGTTTTGCCCTTCCGCCTGGGCGACAGCGGTTCATCCGGATTCGCTGAGGCCGGGCTCGGGTCAATGTTGACCGTCGGACTCGGACTGGCATCGGATTCTTCCTTCGTTTGCGAGACGATTGGCTTTTGCGGAGCCGTGGGAGTCGATGGCGTTGTCGGGCCCGGAACCGTCTGTTCTGGCACAGCCCGAATGACCGGGCTTCCACGCTCCGGGCCAGGCCCGGAGGCCAGCGCTGGATCCGGCTTCGACGATTCCTTTTCGCGTAAGAGATAGACGGCGCCCGCGGCGATACCGCCGAGCACGAGCAAGACTGCGGCGATGCCGCCGACGATCAAGCCGATCGGTGTGGACTTTTGCTCCTGGCGGGGACGATGGCGGCGACTGGCGCGTCGTTCTTCCTCATCCACATCCCAGGGTTGACGCGGCCGTGCAGGCTTTGAAGTTGGCGCGACTCGTGGCGGCTTATTCGCACCGCGATGGTCATCCTCGCCCTTCGCCGATAAACTCGCCGCCTGCTCGAGGTTCGCGACTTCCAGTACGAACTTGTTCCCGCAACTGGCGCAGGTGACGGCGGTCCTGGCGCTTTTTGGTTTGATGCGGAGATCAACGTCGCAATCCGGCTTTGGGCACTTCACGCGCACGACGCCATCGGGGGAGAGTTTGGCTGGGATGGTCATTACTGGCGTTCCCTTTGATCGAGTCGGGGAAACGGGGCTTTGGACGAGCTTGAAGACAGAATTGAAAAGTGGCAGCCAGCGGCTGATTCCGCCTTTCGCTCTCCATACCGGGATTGTCGCGCATGCGTTACTGAAATTCCACTGACATTTCCTGTTTTTCGGCCTGAATTCCGATCAATTGAGGTGACAGTGCCACATTCCGTTCGCGTCGTTTGAAACGAAGGGCGAAATTATCTGCCCCAGCGGAGCCCCAAGGCAGAGTGCAGGGCGATTGGAGTAGCGGAAGTCGCCAGATGGCGCCCCTCGGACGGAGGTCGGGCGATTCCGCCCGCTTTGTCCACCTGTTGTTTAAAAGTTTGAGAAAGCAGTGGTGCTTGCTGGCGGCGGCTCATGGCAGTGCCGGACCGGTCAGTGTTTCCAGATCGGACGTACTTCCCGTCAATTCAAAATGATTGGACCCGGACATATTCAGAGTATCGTTGCCGGCACCCCTTGGAGCACCAGCTTCGAGCCAAAGTTGATATACGTCGCCGGATTGAAGTCGGCACTTAATGTGATGGTGTCGGCCCCGTCTCCGCCTTTCACGGTCAGCAGACCGCCAAACGCCGCGGGCGCCGAAAGATTGCCCGCCTGATCCGAGGTGACTGTTTCCATCAAGAGTAGATCGTTGCCACCGCCCAAATCGAACAGGCTGGCGCCCATAACAGTGGAATCGTTCACTTGGACCACGTCGGCCCCGTCGCCGGCTTGCACAGTCAAGCTCTTGCCAACGTAGAGGCGGTGCAATTCGATGTCGTCCTTCTTGCTCCCGCCCGTGATCTTGAGCGAACCCAATATGGATATGCCGCCGAGTTCTTCGGTTCCGACCCACAAGGACTGATCGTCTGTATCGCTGTCGCCCAGGTTGATTGTGGCCGATTTACCGACGGTCAGGTTATCCAGCACGATCAAGTCAGCCTGCGCTCCGGCCGTGATGGTCATCGAACCGCCGACGGACCCCGAGTACGCCCCATTCCATTCTGAATAAAAGGTGTTCTTCCCGCTCCCAAAAGCAAGCGAAAGATTCTTGCCGACAGTCATGCCGCCATAGATGTAGACAGGATCTTCCCCGGCCGCACCAGCGGCAGACAGGCTGCCGCCAACGGAGATGGAACCAAAGTTGAGATCGTTGTTGCTGTTGCCGGTTTTGCCGAGGTTGAAGTTCGCATTGCAGACCACTTCCAGAAACGGGTTGCCGCTGGCATTAAAATCCACGTAGTCGTTGCCGGGGCCGCCGGCATAGCTCAGTGAGCCGCCGACGAAAATAAGGTGGCCGCCCTCAGCGCTGATGTTGTTGCCACCATCGCCAAAATTGAAAACGGCCGATCCGGCAATGAAGATGTCGCCCGTCTTGGACACGTAGAGTGAGTCACTGTCTTTTCCGCCGTTGATGACGAACTTGCCGCCGAAAAAGCCGGTTTCGATACGAGTATCGCTATCGCCCGAGCCGTAATTGAGAACGACATTCCCGCCGATCTTCGCCTGGTCTCGGAAAAGCACCGTATCACTGTTGCCTGGGGCGCCTTCCTTGTATGTGAAATTGCCATTGACTACACCGTCGACGTAAACGATTTCTTGTGGACCGCCGGAAACGCTGAGATTGCCGCCCAGGTGAACGGTGTTGGCAATCGTCAGGTAGCCACCCCCGGTCGGCGTGTGATTGACGGTCAAATTCACTACCGGCTGCTTGGCCGTATTGCTGTCGAAGACGAGGGTATTGCCGCCTATTTCCGTGACCTGGAAATAGTTGACGGAAGCATTTGGCAACGTCTCGACCAGGAGCTGCTCATTGTGCCCGCAGGTTAAGGTCAACGTCTGCGTCGCCGGCGCATAGGAGAAGGACGCCCGGCAGGAGCGATCTTCCAATAGCTGGACGGACAATTTGTTCGATCTCATGGAGAGCCGGTTCATGGTTCGCGTTTCATCCCGCAATGGGGTAGTGTGAGCTACCATGACATTGCGAATAGGACCGTCGCCGGACAAAAAAGCGAATGGAAATCACCGCCGAGGGGCTGAATTGTGATACGTCCCTATTCTGCCGACGATGAGGGAGCCGTCATTTCCGTATGGGAACGATCGGGCCTCACGCGTCCCTGGAATGATCCGCGCAAGGATATTTGCCGCAAGTTGCTTGTGCGTCCCGATCTGTTCTTGGTCGCCGAGCGTGATGGCGTCGTCGTTGGCACGGTCATGGTTGGTTACGATGGGCATCGTGGCTGGATCAACTACCTTGGTGTCGATCCGGACTATCAGCGCCAAGGGGTCGGTCGAGCGTTGATGGCTGAAGCCGAGCGCCTGCTCCGTGCGGAAGGCTGCCCGAAAATCAATCTGCAAATTCGCACCGCGAACGTCGAGGCCATCGAGTTCTATCGCCGGATTGGCTATGTCATGGACGACGTCGTCAGCATGGGCCGACGCCTCGAACACGACGAATCCTGATTCAAGGCTCGCACTTCCCCCGGCTTTCCTCGCCCTCAAAGTCCGCCTTGGCGCACGAGTCGATTCCGGGTAAATGGCCGGGTGGTTTGTCCCCTCTCGCGAATGCGGAGAAAGGATTGGCCATGCGCAGCCCCGTCCTGATTGCCGAAACTCCGTTCGCCAACGGACATGGTCCTCGTTACCTGGCCCCGCCGGGCCGACACGTCGACGCCGATACGGCCGCCGATTACGTCGGCCGTGTCAAGGAAGTCGCGGACGACGCGGAAGAGATCGAAGGGGACGATTACCTTGGCATCCGGCTGGCGCTCGCGGATGAGGCGACCGGCGAGACCGCCATGCAGGTGCTGGTGCTGATCGGTATCGACGTCGATCGCATGAGCGGATCCGAGCGCGACGAGGTGCTCGAACAGTTGCGCGAACGGCTTGAAGTGCTGAATGACGCCGTGATGGCGGTCGACTGGTCGACCAAGGGTTATGAACCGGTCGTCGAAATTCCCGAGTTGGACGAATGGCACGAACCGGGCTGGGATGCGCTGCCGCGCATGGGGCCGTGGGCGGAAGAAATGGCTCCCAATCCGGCTCCGAGCGGGGACAATTCGTCCGTTGTCAGTTCCGATTTGCACCGAGTCGAGACTCACGATTCAACCCGCTTCCACGATTTTCCTGAAGAGATTCCGCTGAATACGACCTCAATCCACCATCCGGATGACTCGCCGGCGTCCTCGATCGAATCGGAGCCGGCGATTCACGAAACCACGGTTTCGTCGGCGACGGAACTGCCGGAAGAGCATCATCATCAATCGCCTGCCCCAGCAACTACCGCTGCGCTCAGTCTAAAATGGAGCGCCGAGAATTCCGAATCGCAGGATGCGGTGGTTCCATCGCCCGATGAGCCGCCGGTGATTCTCGAATTGCCTCTGGTGGCCTCGAAGCAGCCACCGCCCTCGCCCCAGGGACCGGTCACGGTAATCGTCCAGGTGGTGGCCGATCAGAACTCGATCCATCCTCCGGAACCAGCACCATTGGTGGACTCTACCGTCCCCAAAAACGAGCCGTCTCTCGCTTTAACGTCGCCCAAGCCAACGACTGGAACAATCGATCCGGTTCAGGTGTCGGCGTCGGTCGATCGTAGCCCCGCTCTGGCGCCGTTGACGACAGCGACGGAATCCATTGCCCCGCCCCACCGCGGATTGCGCTGGTGGGTCTGGTTTCCGTGGACGGCGCTCGTGTTGCTTGCGGGCGCTGCGTACCTCTATTTAAACCAGGTCGATCGCACATGGCATCAGCGCGTCCGCGAATCGCAATACGCGGAGGGGCCGATCAAAGTGGTCGAGAAACCGGTCGATCGCGTTGTCGAGAAAGTGGTCGAGAAACCGGTCGAAAAGATTGTGGAAAAGGTCGTCGAAAAGCCGGTTGACCGTGTTGTCGAAAAGATCGTCGAGAAGCCGGTCCCCGTGCCTGCCGTCGTGAATGCGAAGCAAGACCAATGGACGAAGTTCCTGGCGGAATATCGTTCGCGCATGTTGCAACTCGATTTGATCGGCACGGCCGACTTGTTGATCGCCTGGCAAACGTACCTGCCCGCGTGGGGCGCGAATGCTCCGCCCGAGTTGTCCACATTACGCGGGGAATTCGAGAAACAGGCGGCCGGTACATTGCAGGCTTGGGCGACCGGCCGCATTAAGGATCGCCGTTTCGCGGATGCCTATCGCGGCTTAGCGACGTTTTCCGACTCGAAAGCGATCAAGGAATTGCTTGGCGCTAAGGTTCCCGGCGAGTTGGCCCAACAGAATCGGGCCCGCCTGTTCGCGGCCGAGGATGAATACCATTACACGCAAATTCGAGCGCTGGCCAACGATCCGGCCGCAGGCGAAAGGCTGAAGCAGCACATCGACGCCTATCAATCGCTCGTTGAGCCGGGTGGACGCATGCTTGGCGTCGTGCAGCAACTCGCGGACTATCGCCAATGGGAAAAGTCGGGCCGTCCTCTGAAGGCCGAAGTGACGATCGAATGGGGACCGCGGACGCCAACCCGCGAGCACATGATTGAAATCGCGCTGGGCATCGGCAAGGATGGCCGACCGCTCAAGACATTCTCGCGAACGGCCCTCGCCGAGCCGGGCAAGATTTGGACCGATGCACTGCCCATCACCGGCATCGTCGACCAGCACTACCAGATTAAAACGGTTCGCCCGACGTCACCGGTCGAAGAGCTGGCCGAAGCGCTTCCGTTCCGAACCGAATTGTTCCTCTCTGACCCGGCCGGTCCCCTGACGGTTGCGAACGATGTCGACAGCGGAACCAAGGTGAAGGTGGAATGGCAGGGGATGTTGTCGCGGCCGACCCTTCCTGAATGGGGCCGACTGAAGTGAAGCCCGCGAAGTCGCGATCGAACTCCAACGGACCATGAAAAAACTGATCCTACTGACACCACTGTTTCTGTTCGCCGGCGGGGTGGGAGCGTGGTTGATGCGCGATCGCCTTTCGTCGGCCCCGCCGGTCGCGGACGAACGGGCCGATTACGATGCGTTCGTTGCCGACCTGGGCGGCGACGAGTCCGCCATCCGCGATGAATTGAACGAACTTGTCTACAATGCGTCGGCGCCGTTTGACCCCGCGGATCGGTTGCGCGCGAATGCCTTGACCCGGGAGTGCCTGGATTGCAATGTGCTTTTGCGAATCGGCGTGGTTCGCGATTTCATCGCCAGTCGCGGCGAAGGACAGGCGTTTCACTTTGTAAGCTCGGCCCACCGAACTGAATTACGTGCCATTGCCGGCGAACATCCGCCGGCAGAACGCGTCATCGCCATTCGCAAGGAACTGGCCAAGGTCGCGAATGGCTTTGCTTCCATGCGGCAACCGGCGGATTGGAGCATCAAGATCGAAGGCGACACCCCTCCATCAATGCCGTTCCTCCAATTGCTTAACGACACGCCCAAGACCTTCCCAGCCAGTCAGCATCCCGTGCTTCGAGCCAATCCTCGCGTGCCCGTTTTTTCGGGATCAGATGGCGAGTTGCTCGTTCAACTCAATCGGTTTTTCAATAGTTCTGGCGTGCGAGCGGCCCTTCCACCGTCCCAGTTTCCCAAGCTTTATCGCGAGGGCCGCATCCCGCCGATTCCGACGGCGATCTCGGAGTATCAAGGGGAGATCGGCGCCTTAGTGCTCGCCGAGCAACACATCCTCTTGCCCGGCGATTCGGCGGACGCCGCTGGCGTCCAAGCTCTGAGCGACGTCTACGGGCGGCTCGCACGTTTTCTCTCCGCGATCGCGGCATTCGAGCGGTAAGTCGAAAGCCGATCGCAAATCGCGAAACCGAACCGGCATCCGCTCGGTAGAAGTCAAGGATTGCCAGGGCGAACGTATCAACCGGTGCTTCGGAAGCGTTCTGGCCTTTTTTCTGATGGGCATTCCGCCCACAATAGTCTCCGGATCGCCCTTCAACCTTGCGAGACGCCATGCGGTTTCCCCTCGCTTTCATCGTCTGGATGCTTCCGACTTTTGCCATCGCCGCCCCGGTGGCTGCCTATCTGCCCGCGGAAACCGACGCCGTGGTAACGATCCAGGTCCGTCAGGTGGCCGACTCGGAATTAGGGAAAAAGGTCGGTGCGGATCTTTTCAAGAGTTTGCTTGGCGCCAGCAAACAGGCATCCGTGGTCGTCGAGGCGAGTGGACTCGACCTGCTCAAGGACTTTGATGTCATTACCGTGGGCATCAATCTCGATCGGACCAATCCGCCGAAGCCGTTTGCACTATTCGAAGGGAAGTTCGACGCCAAAAAGCTGCGGAACTCAATGGCCGCGTTCAGCAAGGAGCACCCGGAGCGATTGACGGCCGTCACGATCGACAGCAAATCCGGCTATAAGCTGCCCGGTCGCAAGGATGCCGAGGATATGTTCGTGGCGGTCCTCGACGAAACCAAACTCGCACTCGCGGGTTCGGAAAAAGACCTGGCCGGGGCGATGCACGCGGCAGCCGGGGAACGCAAGCCGGTCATTTCCCGCGAACTGGCCGGCCTGCTGGCCACGGCGAAATCGACGGCTCCGATCTTTGCTCGTGCCTGGGTCAAGGGAAAACTAGGCGACCTCAAGTTGCCCAACGAAAGGCTCAATGCCCAGGTTCAGAAAGTCGATTGGGCCACCGTCGCGATCACGGTGAATAAGGATGTCGCATTGACGCTGACGGTGAACGCTCCAGACGAACCCTCGGCGAAAGTCCTGAGCGATTTATTCGGCGCCGTCGTCGGTTTGATTCGCTTGCAGATTGCGGCGGCAGCCGAGGATCAGCCCGAACTCATGCCGATTCGAGATCTGTTACGGTCGGCGCGCGTCGCCCCGGTCGGCAAGACCGTCGTGGCCACCGGCTCGGTGAAAGGCGAGGCGATTGAAAAAGCGCTGCAACCACCCGAACCAAAGAAGGCAGAAGCTGGAAAGAAATGAGGAGCGAGGCTCCGGGTGGGAGTTAGAGGAAAAACACGAATGTCATTGCCAGCAGGATTGGCGCCAGGACCGGCAACGCGTAGCGCACGATGTACCCGAAGAAAGTCGGCATCGGATAGCCGGCCTCCTCGGCAATCGCCTTGACCATAAAGTTCGGTCCATTGCCGATGTACGTTCCGCCGCCCAAAAACACCGCCCCGCAACTGATTGCCGCCAGGATTGCCGGGCGATTGGTCATGAGAACGGAGAAGTCATCTCCTCCAGCCGCCAGCGTGCCGAATGTTACATAGGTCGGGGCGTTATCGAGAAAGGCCGATAGACTCCCGGTGAGCCAGAAGAATTGCCACGGTTCGGTCAGCCCGAACTTCGCACCGTGTTCTTTCAGGAGTGCGAGGGCCGCGGCCATTGTGACAAAGATGCCAGCAAACAAGATCGCCACTTCCAACAGCGGTCCCCAAGCGAACCGATTCTCCCGAAAGTGATGTTTTGGCGACAGCCACACGGACAAGCCGGCCGCCGCAAACATGATCAATTCCCCATAAGGACGAGTCACGGTCAGGTCGCCGACGCCCAGTGTGTTGCCGACGTTCCGCCCAATCTCGGCGGATTGAAGAAGCACATCGAGCAGTATCACGGCAAGGAGTGGGGCATTGACGGCAAGCCCCGCGATCCGGAGCCGGTGAATTCGGACGTGCTCCTTGCGGATGTCCTCCGGTGTCTCCAGTCGATAGGCGGATTTGTCCCAGGCATAAAAGATGGCGAGCAAGAATCCGTTGACATAAAGCCATTGCGGATAAAGCGTGAGCGTCCAGAAAAAGTCGACCCCCTTGAGGAAGCCCAGAAACAAGGGCGGCACGCCCAGCGGAGTCAATAGCCCGCCGGCATTGCTGACCACGAGAATAAAAAACGCAGGAATATGTCCCGTCCTCTTGCGTTGCGAGTTGATCCGCAATACAGGTCGGATGAGGATCATGCTCGCTCCGGTGGTCCCAATGAAATTCGCCAGGACGGCGCCGGTAGCCAGGAATAGCAGGTTGGTGCGTGGCCGGCCGACAAGGTCTCCCCGAAGGACAATTCCGCCGGCAATCACGTACAAGGACCCGAGTATCGCCATGAAGGAGAGGTATTCCCCGAGTTCGTGCACCAAGGCCGCTCGACCCGCATCGTTCAGATAGAGCAGATAGCCGGCCGTCGGCAGGGCGAGTGTCGCCACCACGATTGCCTTGTTGGCGTTCGTGTGCCACCAGCGTCCGACGACAAGTGGCAGCACGGCAATTGCCAGGAGCAATAGAGCGAAGGGCAGCGCAGCCCAGACCGGGACGTGCAACTCGTCGCCGGCCGCGAAGACTGGCGAGGGAGCCAGCAAAGCGATTGCGAGAGCGATCGTTCGACCTCTCGGCCCCTCGCCGCTGCGGTGAGGGCCAGCCAGAGGGGGAGAGGTCATCGGAGCAATCGGCATTTCTCATTCTCCATTTCCCATCGAAGGTGTGTCCTATGAACACTCCCATCCATCCTGCCAGCGGATTCCAGATTCGGACCCTGCCCATCGAGCGACTCGTGCCGGCCTCGTACAACCCGCGACGCGCGCTCAAGTCGACCGACAAGGCGTATCGCAAACTGGAGAAATCGCTCCGCGAATTCGGTCTCGTCGAGCCACTGATTTGGAACGAACGCACAGGGCATGTGGTCGGCGGCCACGCTCGACTTTCCATATTGAAGGCGATGGGCGTCCATGAACTGCCGGTTTCAGTTGTGAATCTCAGCGATGCTCGTGAAAAGGCGCTGAACGTGATTCTGAATAATCAGGAAGCGCAAGGGCGCGATGATCCCGGGCGCTTGGCCGACTTGCTGGATGAGTTGGAGGAACTCCCGGAATTGGAATTGACCGGCTTCACGCCGGGCCAATTGCCGCCGTTGCGACTCGAACCACTGCCCGATCTGTCGCCGGCGACTGGCTCCGACGAGGGCGTCACGGTGGTGTTGCAAATGACCGAGGAAGCGTTTGCGAAAGTCAGCGCAAGATTGGATGCACTGGTGAGCGAGTTCGATTTGACCAGCCACGTGCGGAGAGGAAGCTGACCGCCTACGGGCCGCAGCGCTGAATTCTTGGCGAGCCGAGCGGCGTGAGCCGCCGGGTGATGTACATCAAAGACAACGCCATCACCCGGCGGCTCACGCCGCTCGGCTCGCCAAGAGTGCCGCTCGGCTCGCCTGGAGTGCCGCCCAGCGCGTCATTCTTACTTCGCTAGCGTCTTGACCACGTCTTGCAACAATCCCGCGGTCACGTCGCAATGGCCAAAGCTGGCGAGGTAAAGAAGCGCATCTTCCAAAGTCGGCCGCCCGAGCTTGACGAGCGCGGCTGCCGCAATGACCGGTGTGCGGCTGAGTCCGCCCGCACATGCGACGAGCGTCGGCGTGTTTGCTCGGAGCAGGGTCGCAGTCATATCGATGGCGGCCCGCAAGAGCCAGGGCGGATTGTCAGTCCCATCGACCAATGGGAATCGACAGTAAACCATCTCATGCCCGGTGACAGCCGGCGATTCCTCGATCGCCAGATCGACCACGGCCGCGATGCCAAGCCGAAGCAGCTCGTGCTTGTCGCGAGCATCGCCCGCGTGACCGAGCCAGAGGGGGTAGTCGGAGATGTGACGCATAGTTGACCTGTTCAGAGGCGGCGACGCCAAACACGCTGACGGCGATGGGCATGGACTATGGCCAGGATAACGACGTCGACTGCCGTGACCTCGTAATAAATCACATATGAAAACCGGCCTACTCGTCGGAAGCGAACCTCGCGATTGGGTGGCGCATAAGGAGAACGACCATAGATTCGAGGTTGAGCGGCAATTCTCTGGATTGCGTCGTCCACGGCTGTTAGGAATCGCTGGCCGAGCCCGGGGACTTGGGATTCGTACTTATCAGCAGCATCGAACGCATCCCAGCGGGCAAATACCGGTACTCGAAGGTTCATGTTCCATGCTTCCGTCGCAGCGCCTCTCGCGTTTCGGCCAAAGCCTGGTCCCAGGGTATGCAGTCGGCGGTCCCAGCTGCCACGTCATCGAGTCTGCGCTGAAGCTCTTCCTGCCACGCCGCCTCGGCCTCTTCCTCATTGTCCCACACTTGGGGCGGCTCGGGCACCGGCGGCAGTGTGTCAAGAAGCCGGTTCGCCAACTCGGCGCGATCGGCATCCGAAAGTGCTTTCGCCTGGATTAAAAGCGAATCGACCGTAATTGTTGGCGTTGCAACGCTCATCTTTTTCTCCGTTTGCCCACACACACATTTTATAATGTCGGCCCGATGCCCCAGGGGGCGAATTCTTCTTCGCCGACGCCGTTCAACTCGCTCTTCGTTTTCTCGCCGCTCGCGACCGACAGGATCTTCTCGAAAATCTCGCGGCCGACTTCGTCAACGGGCACGCCATCAAGCACCTTGCCGGCGTTGATGTCCATGTCGCCCAGCATGTAGTTGTAGAGGGGGCTGTTCGTGGCCACCTTGATGCTCGGAGCGGGTTTGCAGCCGAAGACGCTGCCGCGGCCGGTCGTGAATACCAACACGTTCGCTCCACCCGCGACGATTCCGGTCATGCTCACCGGGTCGTAGCCGGGCGTATCCATCACCACCATTCCCTTCGTGGTCACCGGCTCGGCGTAATGAACGACATCGACCATCGCCGTGCTGCCGGCTTTTGCAATCGCGCCGAGCGACTTCTCGTAAATCGTCGTGAGGCCGCCCTCCTTGTTGCCGACCGACGGGTTGTTGTTGATCTCCACGCCGAATATGCTCGCGTACCATTCCCACCACTTGATGCGCTCGACCAGCTTTTCTCCGACCGCTTTCGAGACAGCTCGCCGTGTCAGCAAGTGTTCGGCGCCGTAGATTTCCGGCGTTTCGCCCAGGATGCTGGCGCCGCCTTGTTGGACGATTAGATCACTGGCGACGCCGAGCGCCGGATTGGCGGTGACGCCGCTGTTGCCGTCCGAGCCGCCGCAATTGGTGCCGAGCATGATGTGTTTGGCCGGCAGTTGCACGCGCTTCACATCACTGGCCACCGGCAGCAAATCAATCACCGCCTGAACGCCGGCTTCGACCGTCTTGCCGATCCCGCCGCATTCCTGAATCGTCAACACGAGCGGCTTCTTCTTCGTCCCGCCGAGGGAAATCAATTCCAAATGTTCCCCCTGGACGAGATGCATTGCCTGGCCGGTCTCGCAACCGAGGCCGATCACAATGTAGGCGCCGACGTTCGGATGCCGGGCGAAACCGGCGAGAGTGCGGTCGAGCTGACGATGATCCTCGCCGTCGTAGGCCATCGCGCAGCCGTGTTTGTGGATGATCGGCACGATGCCATCGACGTTGGGGTATTTGTCGAGCACGCCCAGACTGCGAATTTTCTCCGCGACATACTTGCTCGTCGCCGCCGAGCAGTTTACCGTGCTGATGATGGCAATGTAATTGCGCGTTCCGTAGCGCAGGTGGTCGGGCTTGCCCGGCCCGCGGTCGTAGCCCATGAACGTGCGATATTCGGCGGGCGGCGGCAACGGGGCGGGAGTTTCGCTGGCGTAGGCGTAATCGCGCTCGAATTTGCCGAGCACGACGTTGTGAACGTGAACGTGTTCGCCCACGGCGATATTCCGGCCCGCAAAGCCAATGATCTGCCCGTATTTGAGGATCGGGTCGCCTTCCTTGATCGGCTGGATCGCGAACTTGTGGCCGAGTTTGATTGGACCGGGGACCTTGATCATGCGGCCATCGATTTCGACATCGATGCCCGGCGCGATGGGCTTGGCGGCGACAGCGATATTGTCGTTTGGGCGCAGATGGACGGCGAGAGTCTTCGATGAAACGGCCGGCATGGACGGGTCCTATGTGACATGGGCAATACTGTCAGGGTACATGAAATCTCATGACGAGGCGAGCGGAGCGGCGTGAGCCGCCCGATACTGACATCATCGGGCGGCTCATGCCGCTCCGCTCGCCCATAGACTGTTGGCATGCCCATTGTCTTTTGCAAGATCGATTCACCGCGGCCGTGCTTGGGCGATGCCGAGACGCATGTATACGTCGCCCCCCTATGCGATGCGGGGCCATTTCAACCGTTTCTGACGGCCGACGAACAGAACCGCGCGAGCCGCTTTCGCCTGGCGCGAATCCGCGATCAATTCGTGGCGGCCCGCGGGCAGCTTCGATCCCTGCTCGGACTCTATCTCGGCATCCCGCCGAGCATGGTGCCGGTGCATTACGCGGACGGGGGCAAGCCGCAACTTCCCCCCGAGTTTCCGCTGCACTTCAATGTCTCGCACACCGACGGGCTGGCCGTGTTTGCGCTGGGCCACACGCGCGTTGGTGTCGATGTCGAACGCGACCGGCCAATTCCCGACGCGGCGGGGTTGGTCAGCCGCTTCTTCTCCAAGCGCGAGTGTGTCGAGTTCCAGGCGATTCCTCAGCCGTTGCAGCAAGTCGCCTTCTTGCGGGCATGGACGCGTAAAGAGGCGGTGCTCAAGGCGCTCGGCCGCGGCGTGCAATCGCTCGATTGCTGCGAAGTTACATTTGTGGACGGGGAAGCGCCGGCCTTGCGCTGCATGGACGGTGACGCACGAGCGGCCGAAAAATGGGAGTTGATCGCCTGGGAACCGGTCGCGGGCTATCTGGCGGCGGTCGCGATTGAAAAGGCGAGCGGAGCGGCGTAAACCGCTCCGCTCGTTGACACCTAGTTCTTCTTCTTTTCCGGGACGGCGGGGACCGGGGGCAGGCCGTCGTCTTCCTTCTTCGGTGCGAGGGCCCCTTCCCCACCCAGTGTCGCTCGCGTGTACGCCGGCGGGGCCGCGTTCTTCGGCGGCTTGATGCCAATCAGGTTCAGGAACATGCGACCGTCAATCAACTGCACGCTTTTTTCCTTGGCCTGATCCATCATCACTTTCACATTGCCAACCTGCGGAGCGTCCGAGCCAATAATGAGAAACTTGGTCTTGAAGTCGATCCCATTGCTGCCCGGCCGCTTCTTGATCTCGCCGGTGTTCAGGTCGAGATAGGCGTCGACAACCAGATTGTTCCGCTCGAGGATCCGGATGAAGCTGACGTTGTCCGGCCGGCCATCGCCATCGAGGTCAATGATGCCGGCGAAGGCGACGTGTTCCTTCTCACCGGTGCTCAGCGAGATATTGAACAATTGATCGCCCTTGCCGATCGGATTGCGAACCTCGCTCGATTCATTCGTGATTCGGGCGCGGGCGGCGTAACGGCTGATCACGTCGGTGATTTCGACCGTGCCCTTCACCAACTCGTTGCCCGAAAACGGGTCGCGTGGCCCGAGGCTCAACACCTCGGTGTGGTGCTTTTCGAGCGCTTTCTCGCGATCGATGACTTCCACGAGCGAACCGACCGGGGAGATGACGACAAATGTCTGTCCCGGAACCAGGTTCATCGGCTTGGCAAAATTCAGCGTGACAAACTTCTCCGTCCGTGCTGTGATCGTCCCCATCCGCTCGGCGGTCTTGGCCAGATCGAAGTGACGGAATTTGAACTCGATGTCCGAGGCGTCCGGGTTCTGAAGATTGGCGTTTTTGTCCTTGAGCGACTTGATCTCAAGATTCTTGACGTTGACGGTTTCGTCCAAGCTGGACTTGGCGGCGGCCCATTCATCCGCTTGCTTTTTGAAATTGAGTCCGGCCTTTTCGGCCTCGGTCTTCAGGGCAGCGAATGCCTTGTCCATCGCGTCGGTCTTGTCCTTGACTTGCTTGCTCAAATCGGCGAGCTTTTGCGTGAACGTTTCTTCCGCTTTGTCTTTCCCGTCTTGAGCGGATTGGGCGGCCAGTTCGGCTTTCTTACGAGCGTCGACCGCGGCGTCTTTCTGGGACTTCATGTCCTGGTACAGCTTGGCCCATTCCTTGGCGATGGCCGGGATGGTCTTGTTCGGGGCTGGCGCCGGCAGGCTATCGCCCGAACCTTCCTTGGAAGCGGCGACCAACGGCCAGCTGAAACGCATTGCGCGTCGGAAAGGCGTTGGCGGTGCCGAGCTTGTCCATGATCAGCTTCTGCTCTTCGAGGATGGCGGCCTGGTGCTCGCGCGATCCGCCGTTGAATTCCTCGCGGACCTTATCATCCGCGGTGCCGACGCCCATGCGATAGAGATCGAGCCGCATCGTCTGCTCGGCCGCGTTCTTGACGGCGGCTTTCTGATCGTCCTCGGCTTTCTTTTTCGCCTGTTCCCACTGGTCGGCATCCTTGAAGCCCAAGTAGGTCGTCACGCCGAGCACGGCGGTCGTGAGGATGAAGAAGACGAGGGCCAGGATCATGAATATGCCTGGGCCGGATTCTTGAGCTGGTTTTTTCTTGGCCATATCAGGAGACTCCAGAATTTCCTCACGCCGGACGTGAGGACCGAACTAATGGCTTCCGCGTGAGGAAATTGGGAACCAAATCCACTCTAACGGTGTCCAGGGGGATGTCAACGACAAAGCCCACGTAAAGCCCGCGGGTTGCCCGCCTTGTCACGGGCGCATTGCGCATATGGGTTGGGGCGAACGCGCCGAATGGGGCGGAAGTTTTGACAGGTTCGTGGCGAACGGTTATGATGCACCAATGAACTGAGAGGTGGGACCGACCTGATCCCCGATGCCATGGCCGGCCTTCCACTCTCAACCGACCCATTCTAATTGGCAGAGCAAGTCGGTGGGTCGCCCGCAATAGCAATCGGTGCGTCGGGAGTAGCGGGAGAACGCGCCGATCACGTTTCGCGAACTGCTGTGGGAATTGGTTCGGGCGTTCGGCCGCAGGGCAAACGTTCTGCGGGAGCCACAGCCGCCAGGTCCGCCACTGACATCGCTCAAGCGTGTCGTGCTGGCAGATACTGTAAGCCGAACGCTGTTCGCGGAGTACACGGCCCATCGGCAGTCGGACCGAGGTCGGGAGGAAACGGGATGGATCTTGCTGGGCATTCGTCGGGCGGATGAAGCGCTCGTGCTGGCAACCTTGCCCGCCGGAGCTGGACGAGAAGCGGGCGAAGCCCACGTGTGGTTCAATAGTGCCGCCCAGACATTTGGGAGCCACGTCGTCCGACAGGGGCGACGGCAGTTACATCCACTGGGCGTTGTTCATACCCATCCGGGGAGTTTGCGGCATCCAAGTTCCGGCGATTACCGTGGCGATAGCGGATGGGTCGTGAACCTGCGTGGCGGTGAAGGAGTCTTCGGTATCGGCACAGCCGACGCCCAACCAAACCCGGAGGCGGGAATAAGCTGGCAGCCGGCACCGAACGTGCAGTGTTTGGGCGAATTGTGTCTGTCCTGGTACGTGCTCGGAACGAACGATCGAAACTATCGCCCATTGCCGGTCGAGTTGACGATTGGACCAGACCTGGCGGAGCATTTACGACCGATCTGGGAAGAATTGGAAGCCCACGCGGAGCGCCTCAATCGATTGACCCGGCAGCTGAATCGGCTGAACTTTGCAATCGCTCCAGGACACCAGAAGTCGGCCTTAACGATGACGATCCCGCTGCCGGACAATGGACGATCGATTCGTGTGGAGTTGGAAGGTAAGGACGTGCGTTATCGGTTGGTGACCGATCAAGGCGTCATGGCAGCCGACCTCCGGGAAGACCGGGTGGATGTTGGAGTGTTTCACATGTTGTCGGAGTTGGCTGCCCGCTAAGGCGCGAGCAGCCAGGTTGATCGCCCTGGGTTTTGTCCTGTTTCCCCTTCGCCCGCGAGGAGTCTGACAATGGACTTCCGCCCCCTGACCGAGACCGAACGCAAGCACCTCGTCACCGCCCTTCGCGGAAACGCGCAGGATGGGCTGGCAGTCCTGATGGATCGCCAGACGACCTCTTTCCTCGGCACCGCCGAGGAAGTGCCGGACGAAGAGGTGATCAACGCCATTCGATCGGTCCCGTGTCACTATTGAGCTGTGAGCCGTCAGCGGTCAGCGGTCAGCCATCCACGCCTGTCTGGCTGACCGCTGATCGCTGAAAGCTGACTGCTATGGGCCTGCTAGACACCGAAGCCGGCAAGCGCAGACTCTTGTGCGTGGAAGTGCCGGCCATCGAGCGCTACAACGAGGGTCGCGATCCGGACTTCAAGGTTCAGATCGTGCGGGGCGGATCGGCACTCACGCTCCGCTACCGGCTCAAACCCTGTCACAACGATTACTTGCTGGAGACGCGTCTGCACTCCGGCTACCCAACTGTCCCGCCGGAGACGCGTGTCTTGACGCCTCTCCGGCACTGTCCCCATCTATTGGAAGGCCAGACTCTCTGCCTGTGGCGGCAAGGCTCCACGCGCGACAGCAGCCGCTGGGACCCCGCGAAGTTCACCTGCATCTTCGCAATTCAGGCCGCCTGGCGCTGGCTAGCATGCTACGAAGTTTGGCATGAAACCGGTGAATGGCCTCTGCCGGAGGCGAAGTAGATTCATGTTCGTTTAGCGTTCGAGCCGCCGGCTCGAACGCGAAACGCGGTAATTCCATGTCATGTCCACTCTCTTCCAAGTCGGTGTCGGTTCGGGCGGCATGGTCGTCCTCGATCTTCTGTGCCGCGAACCAAGTGTCCAGCGCATCGTTTTGCTGGATCCGGATAGCTACAAATCGCACAACGTCTATCGGCATTATTTTGGGCTCGACAAAGTGGGAGAGAAGAAGGTCGATCTCGCTGCCGCATGGGTCAAACAGTTTCGTCCCGACCTGGAAGTCGTTCCGCTGGCGATCGACCTGCTTGACCCTTCGAGGCAAGCCGAAATTGAATCTGCCGTTCAATCGTGCGACCTCGGCGTTTGTGCCGTCGATAGCGAGCCGGCGAAATATCATTTCGACGCGCTCATGCGCCAATTCGCCAAGCCCTGGACGCTCGGCGAAGTCTTGAGCGGCGGCATCGGCGGGTGGATACACGGGTTTCGGCCGGGCGAGGCGTGTTACGGTTGTGTCGCCAGCCATCTGCAGAGGAACGTCACGACGGACAACCGCCCGCCGCCGGATTATTCGAATGCGGAAGCTGCCCTCCAGGAGACAACAATTCCAGCGAGTAAGTCGTCTATCAATGTGATAGCTGGGCTTCACGCGTGCATGACACTCGGAATGCTGGCCGGATCGGCGCCCGAGTTTACCAGTTTGTTGTTGCCCCTGGCGAAGGTGGACGGGGTCTTCGCCGAGGCGTTGCGGCCGTTCCGGTTCCGCATTCCCCGTTCACCGGAGTGTCTGATCTGCGCGAATCACGCGATTCCCGCGGGGGAGGACCTCGATGTGGCGCTGGATCAGGCACTGGCGCGACTGGGCCATGAATGAAGTCGTCACTCCTCGCCGGCTGGCTGGGCAGCCGCAAGCTCTCTACTTCCACTTCGAGAAGGGCGGGCTTACGCTGGATCACCAGCCAGTGCCGTGGTCCGCGGAAGCCGTGGTCGTCGAGGCCCTTTTGCGCCTACCGCCGACCGCCCGCCGACGTGGCGACTTCACTCTCCATGTCACCGGATTCGATCCCATTCCCGCCGAGGTTCTCCGCGGCGACGAAGTGGGCCAGCGCCATCGCTTGTATTTCCGCTTCCCGGTTCCCAAAGCGACGAGCATCGCCGAATTGATGTGGCGCACGCACTCCCTCGGCCGCGTCGAGATTCCGGTTGTCACGCCCGAACAATTCCTGAGCGATCTGCGGATTTCGTTGCCGACCGCCTTCGTGTCCGTTTGTGGGCGTAGCGTCGCGTCCCAGACATTCATCACCACCCAGCAGCAGGGGCTCACGGCCTCCGCGGTGATTCAAAGCCCGACCGGCCTGGTTCCATTGTTGGACCTTGGGCTGACGGCGACGTTTCGAACCGCACACGGCACCAAAACCGTCGTCACTCCGGTGCCGCTGACCGCCTCGCAGCTCGCCGGTCGGGAGGCACTGGTCAGCGCGTTACCGCCGCGGCTGCCCCGCAAGAGTGGCGAATGGACGGTGACGTGGACTTGCCCCGGCCGGGAGCTGGCGACCACGCGACTGCGCGCCATCACCCCGCGCGCCTTCCGCGATTCGCTGCGTGTTTGCGATACCCGTTTCGGGGTCGTCACGACCGACGGCGACTTCCGCGTCGTTCGTCAAATGCCCACTGAAGGTGTCGCCAGGGCTGGTCCGTGCTTCTTCGTCGCCAGTCGCGAGCCGGGCATGGCTGGCCTGGCCGAATTCGAGATCGGTGTGCAAGTTCCTGGAGTGGATCGCTCGCCCACCGTTCTCGAACAGACGGTGCTCGTAACGGATGGTCCGACTCCGGTCGCTCCCGGTCTGCTGCCGATGAGCGAACTGAAGCACGCCTCGGCGTTCGAACTGCGTGCGAAGGGAAGAGTCCTGGGCGTGCTGCCGCTCAGCCCGGTTCCGGCCGCGACATTCACTGCCGAGGGGGGCTACAAGGCGCCGCCGGAATTCACCTGGAGCGCGGCCGCGGAGGACGAACTGTCCGAGCGATTGGCCCGACTCATGGGGGCGCAGCGCCGGAAATGTAAGACGGATTGTCAATCCGTCCCACCGCGAGCCTTAGTACGCGACCTCGTACACCTCAAACGAGTAATTCACTCCTGCTTTCCCATTTCCCAAGTTGATGTCCAGGATGGCGTTCTCCGCGTCCGACCCGTTTTGCACGCCATCGACCGTGCCGACATGGGCCGGCCCGTCGTTGTAGCTGCCGGAAGGAATTCTCGAAATGGAATACGTTCCGCTCCTCAGGCCGGTAAAGGTATAGCTTCCGGAATCGTCAGTGAACACCGATTGCCAGACGTCGGCTCCCTGATCGTCGGTTCCAGTCAACAGGATTTCGATTCCCGCGACACCATAGTCCCCCGCACTCATGCCATCGACGCCGTCGAACTCTTCGTAAACACATCCCGATAAGGAGGCCTGGGCCGGCGATTCGGGTACCACGGAACTGCTGGCGGAGTATGTCCCCGTGTAGTTCGTTGCACCGAATCCGCGAGCGCCTGCCACCACAAATGACTTGTAACTCTCTGGCGAGCCGGCTCGGTCGGAGTTGTGATAAATGTCGATCGCTCCGTCATCCACCGCTTTCACGCCCAATCGGCTCTGCGACGAATTGAAGTTCGAATAGACCGCGGCGCCCCATTGCCAGTTGACCGTCAAGCCGGGCGTGTCGCTCGTGAAGTTGGCCGTCCATTTCACGTCCTGGATATTGCCGGGAAAACCTCCGGTGACCCCCAGTCCGCCGAGCAGACCCCCAAGGAGCCCGCCACTGCTCGGCGCCTTCAACTCGGCGCCACCCAAGAACACGTTGCCGTTGAACACCGGGGGTGTCGTGATCAGCCAGCCATCGCTCGAATAGCTTGCGGATGCTTTGGTAGCCAAAGTGGAGAACGTGATGGTGGTATCAGGCACGTTCACGACATACGCGGCGCCATTCGCCGAGAAGGAGACACTCGCATCGGATATGTGGATCGATGATGTTCCCGAGCCGAGGCCGGTGACTTGTCCGGCACTGCTGAACCAGATTGTGTTGCCGGCATTGATGTGCGCGCTATTGAAACTCGCGGAGATGGTCGACACCGTTGGGGTGGTGCGATTTTCCAGTTGCTCGAATCCGAGACGCGATCGGTTGTGGGCGCGCGATGCGGACCGGGGGCGAAGCCAATTCAACATGAACGAATCCTCATGGAAACGCTAGGGACTGCGTGGATTTTTTACCGCGGTGAGGCGGGCGAACTTGGGCGGTCGGGGCGGGCTATCACGGCGGCAAAGCGTCCCACCCCGACTTGCCCTTCTACCAATCAGAACGGCGGTTCGATCCGAAAACCGCCAAGATTTCTGCCCATTGCCAAACCTTTCTCTCGCATTGAAGAGCGGACGGAATTTCCTTCCGCTCGTTGATGAAGTCTTCCATTGAGCCGCAAAGTGAAGATTCGTGGAAGGCGATCGCAGTTTCGACTTGACCGATCGGCATCACCTCGGTATTTGCCTAACCAAATTTGGTTTTCCGAAAACCACTCTTCAGGGAAGGAGGGCGGATCATGGCTCGACCTGCCGCGAAGGACCTGACCGAGCGCGAGCTGGAACTCATGCACGTCTTTTGGCCCGGCGGTGAAATGACCGCGGCGGATGCCCGCGATCGACTCGCCGAATCGGGACGTGAACTCAGCTACCCCACGGTCGCCAATCTCGTGCGCGCTCTGCACGACAAGGGCTTTCTCCAACCAACCAACGGCGAGCGTCCGTTCCGCTATGTTGCCAGTCGCAGTTACGAGGAAGTCTCCGGGCGATTGCTGACCGATCTGGTCAGCCGCGTCTTCCGTGGTTCGCGCGAGCAACTCTTCGTTCGCCTGCTGGATGGCCGCAAGTTGACGTGTCAGGAGCGGGCCGTTCTGGAAGGACTCCTGCAGGAGGGCACGTCATGAGCGATCTCGGCCCCCTCTTTCTGGATCTTGCCGTCCAGGTCACTTTGCCGGTCCTGGGTGGTCTGCTGTTATCGCGCCGTCACGATCCGGCGGCCGCGTGCGTGCCGCTCGTGTTCGCCGCCGTGGCGATTGTGGTCATCACGCCCGTGGCATTCATGCCGCGGATTCCGTGGCCGGTCATCGCGAGTTCCGCGCCGTGCGCGAGCCAGGATTCCATAAGCGACACAGCACCCGCGGCCGCCTCGAGGTCACCCGGAATCGATCTCCTGAAACTTTTGCAGTTGGCGAAGCCGGGGACCCCGATCGAGCCAGCGCCGCGATTCCACCCGTGGCAAGCTGTCGCCTGGATCGGCCTTGGTCTTGCTGCACTGGGCCTTGCCCGCTTCACACTCGCACTGATTCAAACAGTCCGCGTGATCCGCCGTAGCCGGGTGGTCGAAGATCCAAGGCTGCAAGTTGTCGTTAAGGACCTTACGCAATTGCTAGGCTGTCGAACGGCGATTGAGGTGCGTGAGTCGAGTTATGTCGGCAGTGCCGCGACGGCGGGCTGGCGACGGACACTCGTGCTTCTTTCGCCAGCGTGGCGATTATGGTCAGATGCGGAGCGGCGGGCCGTGCTGGCACACGAGATTGCCCACGTGGTTCGCCGCGATTTTCGCTGGCGTCTGATCGCTCGGCTGGCGGCCGCGCTGCACATCTATCATCCGTTGGTCCGCTGGCTGATGAGCCGCCTCGAACTCCGACAGGAACTGGCGGCCGATGCGTTGGCCGCCCGATGTTGCGGCGGCCGCGCGACGTATCTGAAGTCCCTCGCGGCGCTCGCCCTCAAGTTCGATGCCCGGCCGGTTGCTGTTGTCCCGACTTTTCTGTCTCGCCCTCGAACCCTTTTGCGGAGAATTGCCATGTTGCGTGTCAAGGAAGACTGCACCGTGCGCGCGCGTCGCTGGCCTACGCTAGCCGCGATCGCTTTGCTTGCCGGCATCGCGCTCGGATTGCGCGGCACAACGCCCGAGTCGTTGGCCGGGCCGATTATCCCGGCTAAGTTCATTGAAAAAAAGGAACGGCCGCCGCTCGATTCATCGTTCGTGATTCCCAGCAACAATGAAAACGATGTCGGAGTCTTTGCGATTCGCGTCGGCGAATTGTGCCGAATGCCCGGCATGGACAAGATGGCCGAAGCATACACGGCGATGCTTCCGCAATTCGTAGGCGACAAAAAGGTCAACTTCGCGCTCACCGACATCGAGCAGATCGCGGGACGCGTGTCGCTGACCTACGATCCGAAGAAGCCGGCGCCGAATCATTCGCTGTCGATGTCGTTGACCTCGATTCGCATGGCCAAGGAGTTCGACTGGCCGAAACAGCTCCAACAATGGTGCACCGAATGGAAAGAGCACGCGCATGCGGGCACGACCTACTATTCGGGCAAGGCGACCATTCCCGCGCTCGGCTTCAAGGATGTGACCGTCTGGTTCTACGTTCCCGACAGTCGTAGTGCGGTGTTGGAGAGCGAAGAGAACATCAAGAAGCTGATTGACCAGAAAGGCAAGCCGGTCGCGCCGCCCTGGGCCGACGACTGGAAAGCGGTCGACGGCGGGACGCTCGCCATGGTGTTGCCGGACACCAAACGAAAGCTGCTCGAGAAGCTGATCGTGGACGCGAAGAGCGGCGCCGTTGAGAAAGCGGCCCTGTCGACCATGGCGAGTATTTGCAAGAAGTCGTCGCGGGCGGCCGTTGGCGCCGATCTGGGAACCGGCCTCTCGCTGCGTATTCGCATGGTTTGCGCGAATGGCATGGACGCCGCCGATGTGGACGCCGGGTGTCAGGCGCTCATCAAGCTGGCAAGGTCCGCCGTCGACAGCGACATGAAGACGCTTAGCGCCGAGCTGGTGCGCGGCGTGGAGTTTTCCAAGACGGCCGATCACATCGTCGAAGTGCGCATGACGTCGAAGACTGGCGTCGCCGATTTGTTGAAATCCCTCAACGCATCGGTCGATGCGAAGTAGTCAATCTGGCGAGCTGAGCGCCACCAACGCGAGCCAAGCGCCACCATGGTGAGCTCGAGCGCCACCACGGTGAGCCGAGCGGCGTAAGCCGCCGGGTGTTGTCATTACCCGACGCCTTACGGCGTTCGGCTCGCCAAGGCGAGCGTTCGGCTCGCCAAGGCGAGCGTTCGGCTCGCCAAGAAGGCGTTCGGCTCGCCAGAAGAATTCGTCTTGCCCGCATTAGCTATTTGAGGTATTCCCCTATCATCATGATCCCCATTTTCTATCTCGGGTTGGTTCTGGGCGCTAATCCGTCGCCGCTCGCCGTGGATGTCCCGTCCGTGGATCGTGGCGAATTGACCGCCAACAAGCCGCTCGTCCAGGTGTTTCGTTTGAAGAACACCGGCGCTGCCACGTTAACGATCACCGAAGTTACAGGTGCGTGCGGCTGCCTCCGCCAGCAATTGACCGAGAAAACGATCGAGCCCGGCAAGATTTCCGAACTGACTCTCGGAATCAATTTGCTAACGCAGCCGGAAGGGACAAACACTTGGAAGTTGCTCGTTCGCTACCAGGTGGCGAGCGAACCCCCGGTGACGGGCGAACGAGTTCTTGAGATCAAGGCTACCGTGCGCAAGGACGTGAATATCGAACCAGTCGCGCTGATGCTGCTCACGGAGAAGGAGATCACCGGAACGCTCACCGTCACCGATCGTCGTGGCAAGCCGTTGACCGTGACCGGTGTTCGCGTGGGCATCAAGGACGTCCGCACGGAATTGAAGCCGGCCGTCGACGCCGGCGGCAAGCGGACGCAGCGGATCGAATTGACCGTCGCCGATGCCTGTCCTACCGGACAATATGCCGACGAGGTCTGCATCGACACCGATGATCCCGAGTTTCGCGAACTGCGGATTCGGATGCGCGTGATCAAGAAGGCGGCAGCCACCGGCGTGCAGGCGGTGCCTGCCAGCGCGACCTTGCGTTTTGCCAAAGAGCAATCGACCGCGTCGTCGCTGGTGCGGCTGCGCGACGCCGGGGGTAAGGAAGTGGTCGTCGAAAAGGCCGAGTCGGATCATCCCGCGATCGCGTGCAAGTGGGCGGCGGGACCGGGCGCGATGGCCACGCTACGGGTAACCGTCGATCTTTCGAAAGCCCGAGCGGCTGGAGTAGCGGTTGTATCAGTGAAGTTGAAAGGCCCGAAGCCCGAAACAATCCTGATTCCGGTATCGTGGACGCTCCCTTGAGCCGATAAAATGAGATGGGAAAGTCCGATTTGAAAGGAATTCATCATGACGCCAACTCAACCGAATCCGGCGCCGAGCGATGAACTGCCGCGGTACACCGCCAGCGGAGCGCCGGTCACTCGGGCCTACCGAATTGCGTTTCAAGTCTGGGTCTTGTCCGTTTTGCTGACCCTCGTCGTGACGCTGGCGCTCTATCTCTTCGACAAGATTTACTTCCACTACATGGGGCGGTGAAGCTCGGTCATAAATCATCCGGGCCAAGCAACTCCTGGCGGGCGTGTCGGATTCTCAGGATCTCGATTGTTTCGTTGCGAATGCGAAACAGAATGCGGTACACATTCGGCCGTCGACCGTGTAGGAATTGGCGCAAATCCGATCCAAGCCACTCTGCCTCGGGAGCTTCGGGGCAGCTTACGGCAAGTATGGCCAACTTGCGGAGCGCGGCTTCCACTTTGTTCCGCCAATTCATCGCGGCGGCAAGGGATCGGTTGTCGGTGAGCCAATTAAAGGTCCGAGCGATGTCGAGCGCAGCCCGACGCGAAAGCTTGACGGGAAGGCTCATTTCTTCTTTCGCTTCGGCTTCTTCTTGCCGAGCGTTTCAAGGAATTCAAATGCATCAACGGTTCGCCCGGCATCCGCATCCGCCAGACTCTCACGAAGGAACTCTTCCATCTCTCGTCGATCCTCCTGCTCGACCATCTGCTGAAAGGCGGAAGCATCCTGCACCACCACAGCCGCCTTGCCATTCACGGTCAGCACCACTGGCGAACCGCTTTTCTTGAGCCTGGTAATGAAGGCCTTCGTGTTTCGCTTGAATTCGCTTAACGAATCGATGTCCGTTGCAACGTTGATCATGTGCGTCTCGAATTCCGGCCAAATTTGCATCAAATTTGATTTTAGCTGCGCACGCCGCGAACACAAATGCACAACCAACTTGGGGACAATTGCCAGCAAACGAACTATTTCAGGCTCGCCAAGTACGCAACCAAGTCCTTGAATTCCTCGTCGTTGATCTTCCCTTGGAAGGCCGGCATGCCCTTGGAATTGGGCTTCTTCGATCGCGGGTCCAGGATGAAATCGCGCAGCCACTCTTCGGTGTGTTCGGGGTCGGCGGCAACCTTGGCGAGATTCGGTCCGCGCTTCTTGCGCGCCCCCGCCGTCGAATCCTCGCCGACCGAGTGACAGTTCTTGCAATGACTGTTGAAAACCTTGATCCCCGCGGCATGAGGACCCTTCTCCTCGACACCGCCGGATTGCCCGAACTTCGAGCCGGGGCCAGGAGCGGGCGGGGGATTCGGATTCGATGCCTCTTTGGGCTTGCAGCCAGCGACGAGCGCGATCGACGCGACAACAACAAGGAACGCAGACCAACGCAACGGAATCATGAGCGGACTCGCTTTGCGAAAGAGAATCGTTGGAAAACAGGATTAATGGATGCGAGTGGTATATCGAACCATTAGCCAAGGTCACGCCGACCGCAGCTCGACGCCTTGCACACCCTCGAGTCGATTCAGATCCGCAACCAGGGCGTACGTCACGCCGCCGTGGCGCAGGCGAACGATGTACGTCAACTCCAGAGCGGCGCCCTGCTTGGCGGTGGCCGAACCGGTCAGCCGGAATTCGGCGAGATATTGCGTCAGCGTTGAGCTCAGCAGCTTTTCCGGCTCGTTGCCCAGGCCAATCCGGATGGTCAATGTCGCGGGGCCGAGCTTGACATTCGCATCCGGCCAGCCCCAGCGCATGAGCAGCGCTGCGAGCAGGACGGCCGGCGCACCGAGCACCGCCAGGTAGGCGTAGCCGGCGCCGATCCCCATGCCGATCACGACCGCGAAAATGACGAACGCCGTATCGCGCGTATCTTCCACGACAGTGCGAAAGCGAACGATCGAAAGAGCGCCGACGAGGCCAAACGCCCGGGCGACGCTATTGCCGATCACCAGCGTCACCAGGGCAATGACGATGGTGAGAAGCACCAGCGTCGTGGGCAAAGTGGAATTCTCTTCCCGGCGGCGGCCCATGCCGATCAGGTACACGCCGACCACGACGAATCCGGCGACGAACGCGAGGGCCATCCGCTTGGCGACCTCGTCAATCGGCATCAGATCGCTATTCCCCAAAGAGTCGCGCAACCAATCAAACATCGGGCTTGCTCCCGTTCCCTGCCAGACCCAAAGCCTCCATGCACCGCCGGTACTTGGATACGGACGTCGGCGCCAGCCGCAAGTCTTCAATTACTCGCTTGAAGGAAGCCGGCATCGCGCCGAGGAACTTGAACTCGGTAATCACTTGGTCATGCAGCAAGGGTCGGCCATCGTCAACCGGATCGGGGATCGGCGCGGCACAGGCTTCACCGAGTGCGCGCCGGTCAAACGTGACACGAATCGGACCTTCGGACGTTGTGCCGATGAGGGCCAGTCGTTCGTACGACACCCGGCAAAGGGGGCGGAGATCCCGAGCCGTCAGCCGGCTCGTGAACCATCGACCGGCCCAGTGCGGCTCATCCTCGCTTGCACTTGGGTCTCCGATCAGCCTGGATAAGTCGATTGCTGGTACGCTCGTCCGGCGTTTGCGCACCCGTTGGGCGGACTTGGTCTTCTGTTCGAGAAAAACGCCCGCTGCCAGCCCATAGCGACGAACCCGGTACTTGCGACGGCGGAAACCTTCGGAGCGGTGAAAGACATCCAGAGCCGGGGTATCGAAGTAGACGCTGGTCACTCGATACGCGTGGTCCAGCGCCGGATCGCCATGCGGATCCGTCGTCAGCCGTGGCTGCAACCGACGTTCGACCTCGAGTGCGTCCGCTTCGGAAAGCAGGAACTTCACCTCATAGGCGGGAAGTTCCTTGTTCTCCCGGTACAGGGCCGGAGATTCGAGAATCGCCGGATGACCTTCGGGCCACGGAGCATGGGGCCGAATGCTCAAGGCCGGCCTCCCTTCGGCACTTCGCGGCCCGGAAATCCCGGTCCTTGCGGACCACCCGGAAATCCCGGCCCGCCTGGCGGGCCAACTGGCCCTGGACCGCCGCCTTCGCGAATGCGCTTCCACTGCTCGCGCTGGTCGGGGGTCAACAGTTTCTCAATCTGTTCGTCGACGCTCTTTTGAATCTCGGCCAGCTTCTTCTTCTGGTCGTTGGACAGGCGAAGCATGTTTTGCAGCGGACCGGGCAACACTTCGCCTGGTCGCGGTGGACTCATTCCAGGTCCGCCGGGGAACCCTGGGCCACCAGGAAAGCCCGGGCCGCCCGGGCCACCTGGACCGCCGGGCGGCCCGAAGCCCATCGCCGGGACATTCCCCTTGCTCTTGCCCGCGAGCTGCGTGGCGACCGCTTCCGTTCGCTTCTCAATGAACGACCGCAATTTCGGCGGCGAGCCGAACGCACCTGGCGGGCCCATGAAGTTCGTGTTCTCCTTGCGGGCGGCCACCGCCTTCGCCTCGCGCGCCAGCGGTTCCTGGGTCGTCTTCTCGATCGATTCGAGATTGGCCAGCAGTTTTTCCTTCGAGAAGCATGTCGTCGACAACTCCTTGAGCACCTTCTGATACGTGTCGCCGATCTCTTTCACCGCGAGCAGCCGGTCCACCAGCTTGTTCTCACCCGGATAGGGATGAGTCAGGCGCAATTGCGCTTGCTGATCGGGCTGGCCGAACATGAAGAAGCCGCCGAATGACAGATCCAAATCCCAGGGGATGAAGACGATCTTGTTGGTCTTCGGATGGACGTAAAGATAGGCGTTGTGTCCGCCGACGAAGAAGCTATCCAGATTCGCCAACAGCGATGTGACCGCGAGAAAGCGCAGGAACTCGTCGACATCGAGATAGGAGTCGATCTCCTTGCGGAATTCTTCGTCGCTGCCGCGATTCAGCAACTTGAGAAACCCGATCACGCGCTCCGCCTCTTTCTTGGTCGGCTCGTGCTTCGGGATGAGGGCGTCTTTGTACCGGGCCCAGTCGTCGCCGCGATAGGCGAGCGGCCCGCCGAAGTTTCCCGGCCGACCCTCCGGCTTCATCAGCAAACCCTTGGTCGTCTGAAAATGATTCTTGAGAAAGTTCTTGTCGACTTGCTCGATCAGCGTGTACATGCCGAGCAGTTCCTTGTCGTATTTGCCGGGCACGGTCAACGTCACCTCCGCGAATGCGGTCCGCGGCGTGGGCACACCGGCCGCGCGGAACACTTCGAACGCCAGCGCCTCCCGCATGCGCGTCGGGTCGGCGGCGCCGGCGTTGAGATTGAGCGCCTTGAGCCCACGAAACTGCTGATCTTTCGCATAGCGATCCAGATCGACCTTGAGGTTGCGCTTGAGAAAGCGGCTCGAGAACATGTAGCTGCCGCCGCCCTTATAGCGCAGACCGACTTTCTTGAACGTCTGGCCGTCGGCGGTGAATTCACCGTGTGCCCACGGGAACTCAATGCCGAAACTACCGCCCCGATGGACGTCCGCGGTCTTGTCGCCTGTTTTCGCGGGTGGCATCGGCGGGCCACCGAAGCCTGGTCGGCCAGGCCCCATCATCGGAAATCCGCCCCCGGCCGGCTGCATGGTTTCAAATTCCTTGGCCGACATCGCCAGATGGAATTGCCACACCTTCGTCAAACCAAAGACATCCTTGCCCGAGGGCGAGGGCTTCTGCTCTTCGGCGAAGGCGATTGGAGACGCCGGGCCAAAGACCAGACACAAAGCGATGACGATTCGCAAAACTGGCTCGTTGCGTGCATTCATGGGGAGTACCATTCGGCTTGCGGATCCGGACAGGCTTGGTGCCCGCCCGCGTTTTTTTGAGAAAATCGTGAGAACTGGCCTTTCACTTTGCGGGTCGCGAAATATCAGAAAGACGGCCCGACGGTCCCGAACTAACGCCGGAGGTGTTCGCAGTATCCAATCACGACGTTCCTAGGACAATATCAAACCGAGTGAACATTAAGGGTCGCTTAAGCGTGATAGCATTTTCTCATCGGGTGACACGATTTGACACCTTTTGACACCGAAAACAAAAGATGTTGTCATTCCATTCTTGAAATTGAGAGTTGATCGCGAGTCGCTTTGCCATCAAACTATCCGACGCCCGTCTCACCTGGATCCGCCATGACCCCTTCCCTATTCCTGGCCGCACTTGCCATGTCACCCGCCGCCGATCCGCCGGCTGATACGAAAAAGGCCGACGAGGCGATTCACAAATACCTCGCCGGCGAGGTCAAAAAGCTCAGCGAGCGCTTCATGGATGGCGCTAAGACGAAGGCCGAATGGGAAGCAAAACGGCCGAAGCTCAAGCAACAATTCTTCGACATGATGGGCCTCTGGCCATTGCCGGAAAAGACGCCGCTCAAAGCCACAGTGACTGGCACGCTCGAGCGCGGCAAAGTCGTCATCGAAAAGCTGCACTACCAAAGTAAACCCGGCCTGTACGTCACGGCCAACCTCTACCGACCAAAGGCGAGCCCCCGACCAAAGGCGAGCCTCCGACCAAAGGCGAGCCTCCCGCGTAAGCGGGGGGAGTCTCCGGCGAAACTCCCCGCCATCCTCTACGTCTGCGGCCATTCCAACCGCGGCCGCGATGGCAACAAGACGGCCTTCCAGGACCACGGCATGTGGTTCGCCTCGAACGGTTACGTCTGCCTAGTAGTGGACACACTTCAGCTCGGCGAGGTCGCGGGCAAGCATCACGGCACGTACAACCTCGGCCGCTTCTGGTGGCAGGATCGTGGCTACACGCCGGCCGGCGTCGAATGCTGGAACGGCATCCGCGGCATCGACTATCTCTGCTCGCGGCCCGATGTCGATCCGGAACGCATTGGCGTGACTGGTATCTCCGGCGGCGGGGCGACGACGGTCTGGATGGCCGCGGCCGACGATCGCGTGAAGGTCGCGGTCCCCGTTTCCGGCATAAGCGATCTCGAAAGCTATGTGACCAACCAGGTCATCAACGGCCACTGCGACTGCATGTTCTTCATCAACACGTACCAGTGGGAATGGACCACGGCGCTTGCCCTCTTCGCCCCGAAGCCGCTGCTCTTCGCCAACAGCGATCACGACACGATTTTTCCGATGGACGGCAACCGCCGGATCATCGAACGGCTGCGCAAGTGCTATGGCATGTATGGCAAGAAAGAGAACGTCGACGAATACGTCTCAAAAGGCGGCCACGACTACCGGCCCGACCTGCGCATCGCGATCTTCGGCTTTATCAACAAGCATCTCAAGAACGACACAAGCCCGATCAAGGACGCCGACTTCGCGAAGATCGAAGGCAAGGACTTGCGCGTATTTCCCGAAGACAAAGACCTGCCGAAAGACCAGATCAACGACCGAGTGGACGAGCTGTTCGTACTGGTCGCGGATGTGAAGCTGCCGGCGAAGAAGGAGGACTTCGCAGCCTGGAAGGCGGGACTGATCAAGAAGCTGCGGGAGACGAGTTTCCGGGCGCTGCCGGAGAAGGTGCCTGCGGCGAAGTCTGATAGTCCGCATCGGTCCGACTTGAGAGTTTTCTTGGCGGAAGGCAACATCGAGTTCTGCGGGATCCAAATTGTCGGTGGCGCTTTCCGTTCCGGGAAGCCGACCCTCGTTGCTTGTCTTCAATTCCGATGAAGATCCAGACGCCGCTGAAGCAATGGTTAAGCAATGCCCATCCGAACACACACCCACCTACGGAATTTTACCAGCGAGGCGGTTATCACTTCCGCTGGACGAAAAAGAACCCTCCAAACACTATTGAACGATCCTTGGCACTCTTGGGCCAAACTGTGGACTCGGGACGAGTTCGCGATGTCGCGAGTGTCTTGAGCCGTCGAAAAAATCAAACGAAAGAACGGCTCGTGGGACGCGGAGAAGCTGGTGTGATTGCTGCATATGCAGCGTTGCTGGTGCATCGAAACGTCGATGAACTCGTCATCCTCGATCCCCCCACCTCCCACCGCGATGGCCCGCACTTCCTGAACGTCGATCGCGTGATCGACTTGCCGACCGCCCTCGGCCTGTTGGCCCCGGACGTGAAGCTGACGCTCGTCAACGCGAAGGACAAAGCCTTCGACAAGACGGCGGCGATCTACAAGCTCGCCGGGGCGGAGGCGAAGTTCATTCGAAAATAATAGGCGAGCGGAGCGGCGTGAGCCGCCCGATGATGTGTACTTCGGAATGTCAACATCGGGCCGCTGACGCGGCTCCGCTCGCCCTGATAGGGTCAATGAACTCATGAAAACAAGTGCCACGCGACGTCCAATTCCGGCGCGTTTCGACTTCTCCATTCCTCCGAGGTTCGTCCCGTGCGCAAGTTATTGATCGCCGTCATGGCCGTGATCGCGCTGAGTTTACGGCCATCGCCAGTCCGTGCCGACGTGCCGCCGCGGGCGCTGCAGACCAAGGACAAGAACGAGCAAGTGAGAATCATCAACATCGAATCGAACCAACTGATAATCGCCGGTGTCGCGTTAGTGTTGGCTCTAGGGTTCGGCGTCGTCTGGTTCGTCCGCCGACACCGCCGTCCGCCAGGGAGCGCGTGATCATGCGGGGCCAATCCTATGATGACCCGCGCGACGATCGAATCCCCTCGAACTGCTACGTGCGGCGTCCCGCTCGCACTGTCGCTCATCGCTATCGCGGTCGCCGCGGCGTTGCTCGTCCGGCTGGATGCCAATCGCGTTCTCCATCGCGACTGTCTTTCTCTTCGCCGGGCCGCATAACTGGTTCGAGGCGCGCTACATCCTCGGCAGGCTCCCGGCCCAGGCCGGCAAACTGTGGGGGTTCTTCACTCTTTCAATTCGTCGGCATCGTCGGCCTGACGGCCGGCGTTCGCGTACATCCCCTCCTACCTGCGGAACACGCGGGTCCGCGTTCGACTCGGAAACTCTCTACGCGTTGCTGGGACACGGCGTTCCTCCTCTGGATCGCGACGCTCGTCTGGATGCGCTCGCGGACGAATCCGCGATTCGAAGGCGGCTGGGTCTGGCCGCTCATGTTTCTACTCATTGCCGGCGTGTGGCTGCAGCCATTCGCCCTCAGCTTGGCGCTCGTTTACCTCCATCCACTCATGGCCCTTTGGCTGCTCGATCGCGAGCTTGCGCCGTTCGCGCCCGGCCTGGCGTCCCGCATATCACGCCTGCCTATTGGTCGTGCCGCTCATGCTCGTTCCTACTCTTCTGGCAGTTGCACGGCGCCCCGACTCTGCCAGGTGACGACCCGGTGACGGCTCGCCATCCGAGCAACATGCCGGCGACTGGTTCCTGACCGGCGTGTCGAGCCACTTCCTGGTCGCCGCCCACACGTTCCTGGAGACGGTCCATTACGGCGTCTGGGTCATCCTGATCCCGCTGATTGGCTACCGCTCCTGGCCGTGGCGGCTCAAAACGATCCCGGCGGCCCGACGCGGCGGCGCGTGGCGGGCCGGCGTGACGGCTGATCCTCCTGGTCGGCCTCCTCTGGTCGTCGCAGTGCTTTGGGCTTGCTTCCTGCTCGACTTCTCGCACAACGCAGGTATGTCTACTTCGTGGTCGCCCTGTTGCACGTCCTGGCCGAAGTGCCCTTCCTTTTGCGGATGATTTGACGCATGGTTTAGCCGGCTACCTGTTGCATGATGGCTCTCGGCTACGTGCTGCACGATCTCGATCGAGACGCCGGTGCTGCTCGTCGGGCTGTCGCGCCGACACCCGGTCCGGCACCGCGTATTCGCGGGAATCTGGCTGTCCGCCTGTACCTACCCGATCCTCTGGCTCGTCCTGCCACAGCTAATCGACCCAGCCCGACACCAGGCCCTTTACCTCGGCATCGGCGAAACGTTCGTCCCGGCAGCCGAGTGCACATTGTTCTGGCTCGCGTTCGGAAAGGCCGAGCCGCGCTCGAGGGTGGCAACGGTTCGCGACGTGGTCGCGGTCACCGTGGCGAACGTGATCTCGTTCGTTCTCGGCGAGGTGTACAATGACACAGTCGATTGGCGATGGCTCGGGTAACGGCGAGCGGAGTGGAGTATGCCGCCCGATGATGTGTGCTTCGGAATGTCAACATCGGGCCGCTGACGCGACTCCGCTCGCCCTGATAAAGCTGCAAGCTTCCCAGGAACACCTGTCAGGAGTCGCCATGTCTCGACTACGACGTATCAACCGCTTGTGGCCGGCGATTCCAATCGTCTTGGTTGCCTTCATCGTCTACGCGGCGCTGCCTGGACGATCCAAGTACACCGTCAGCCCGGAAACGACCTACGAAACCCAAGAAGTTCTTGCCGGCGGTTTGATCGACTATCCGACCGCTCTCCACAAGCGCTTGAGCCAAGGCGTGACCCCCGAGAACAACGCCAACGTCTTAATTTGGCAAGCGCTCGGCCCGCATCCCGAACACGGCACGATGCCGCCGGAGTATTTCCAATGGCTCGGCATCAAGCAGCCGCCCGAAGAAGGCGAATACTTCATCGATTCGGGCGCATATTTTCGGGCTCACTTGCGCAACCCACCGAACGATGAACTTGGATTCATCAACAATGAAGACCGTGCATTGCAAGAGGAATGGTCAGGGCGGCTTGATCGGGCCGGAAAGTGGCCGCAGAAAGCCAAGGATCAGAAGGACATCGCCAGTTGGCTCCAATTGAATGAGAAGCCGTTGGCGCTTGTCATCGAGGCGAGTAAACGGACCGAGTATTACAATCCGCTGGTTTCGAAGTCCAATGATCCCCATATCCCCCGACTGATCGCCAGCTTGTTGCCGAACGTGCAAAAGTGCCGGGAGCTGGCAAACGCACTCAAATGCCGGGCGATGCAGCGCATTGCGGAAGGCGACTTTGACGGCGCCTGGCAAGACTTGCAGGCCTGTCAGCGACTGGGTCGACTGGTTGGCAAGAATGGCACGCTTATCGAAATGCTCGTCGGGGTTTCCCTGCTCACCATCGCCATCGATGGCGAGATCACCCTTCTCGGCAATGGACCGCATTCGTCGAAGCAATTACGTTTGTGGCTGGACGAATTGCGGAAGCTGCCGCCTTTTCCCCCGCTCGCCGATCGGTTCGATGTCGGCGAGCGTTACATGATCCTCGATACGTTGCAGAGCATCGCCACCGGCGGCGCCAAGGACCTTCAACGAATTACCGGCGCCAAGGAGTCCGCCCTTCCCAACGATATTCAACCGCAGAAACTGTTCGGTCGCAGCATCGACTGGGATCCCGCGTTCCGGTACGCGAATCAGACGTTCGATCGGCTGGCTGCTGCTTCGCGAATACCCGACCGCACATTGCGCAGCCAGGAATATAAGAAGATCGAGGGTGAATTGAAGTCGCCTCGCCACACCATGCTAGCGGAAGTATTGATGAACGAGTCCGAACGCGGCGAGTCGATTGGAAGGGGGATTCTCCAGCTCTTGTTGCCCGCCATCAATCGGCTGCAAGATGCCGTTGACCGACTCGAGCAATCGCAGAACAATTTGCACATTGCCTTCGCGTTGAGCATATTTCGATGCGACACGGGCAAATATCCCGCCACGCTGGACGAACTGGCCCCGAAGTATCTGCCGTCGGTCCCGGTCGATCTGTTTTCCGGCAAAACACTCATCTACAGGCCGGCGGAGAACGGCTATGTGTTTTACAGTGTTGGAGTCAATGGACTGGATAATAATGGTCGAGGGGTCAGCGACAATCCGGCTGGGGACGACTTGGCAGTCCGGATGCCGATCTCGGAGCCGAAGGAGAAATGACCGACGATCGAATACTATCGGGGCGAAACGGCCAACTCATCGTAGCCCATCAACTGAACCCAGAGCGAGTGCCGTAAGCCTGGACCAATGATGTCGGCGTGTTGGGCAAGCTCATTGACAACTTCCGTCGGGTCCAGGTTTCGCGATCGTTCCGCGAATCGAATCGCCTGCGCGCGCGGATCGCCGCGCTCTTCCAGCCAGTCCGCGTAAACGAGCCGCGGGGCCGAATCGTTTGGCGCTGCCCGAACGGCGCGGAGAAACGCTCCCTCGTCGGCGCCGAAGATCGCTTCGAGTTGCGTCGTGATGCGCTCGCTGCTTCGCCAGCCGCTCCCGCCTCGCAGTTCTTCAATGACCACGACTCGACCGTTGATCACCGTCAGGACCACTTCCCGTGCATAGCTCGGACTGTAGCCGCGATGATCGTATCGGAGTTCGCCATCCGGCGATCGCAATCGTTGCGCGACCCAGGACGCCGCGACCGGCCCGGTGGCGTTGGGAAACAACAGGTGCAGACCGGGATCGGGACCGTCGTCCGCGGGCCGAGTTTGCAAGCCGGTCAGCCACAACGTGTCGTCAGGCCGGACTTCCCAGGTCGCAACATATCCCCGTGCGTTCACGCCGTCGTCAATGCGGAAATCGGGTGAGTTTGGCAGTTCGCGGAGATAGGGATCGAGCGGCTGACTGACGAGCATGCGCCGGTGGCCATCGAGTACGAGCCAATCGGGCGCGCGTTCGGACATTAACTCATCTCCGGTGCGGATCGCCCATCTTACCGAACGAAGCCGATCTTTCTCAAGCTCTCTGGCTCCGCATCGGCTCCGATCAAGTTGTCTTGACGTTCGCACTAGCCCTGAGGTAAACGCCACGGGATTCAGTCGCGTTGGGGAAGGGGGAGCAGAATGCGTCCGCTCTATATTCTCGTTGGTGCGGTGGCTTTGGGAATCAGCCTGGTCGGTTGGGTCACGCTCGGAAAGGCTGGTCCCGAATCCACGCTTCCGCCGCCTCCGCCGACCGATCCCGTGCCGGCTGGCCTTCCCCCGACCGTAAACACGCCGGCCATTCGGCCGATTCCGAAGCCGCGTCCGGCAGACGATCTATTCGACATTCCGTCGCCGACGAGCGCGAAGCCAGGGCGAAAAGAATTCCATCCGCCGGTCCGCTCGACCGATCCGATAGAACTCCCCGAAGGCCCCAAGCGATTGCCTGCCACTCCGTCGCGGATACGTACGGACGTCAAGCCGACGGTCTTCATTCCGAACTCAGACTCGTCCGCACCTTCGAAGGTAGTGCCGGCCGTGGCGGCGGGAGCTTTGGTGCGTCAGGAACCCGCCATCAGTCTCGAATGGCAGGGGCCGCCGACCTTACAAATCAATGCCCCGGCCGAATACACGCTCGTCGCGCGAATACGTCGGCAATTCCATTGCAGAAGGTGACGCTTCAAGTCCGCGTTCCGGCGGGAACCCGACTGCTGGGCACTGAACCCAAGTCGGAAGGAACCGAATCCATCCTCGTCTGGGAGTTCGGCACTCTGACCGCGCGGCAAGAGAAGGCGGTCAAGATCAGCTTCGTGCCGCCCGCCAAAGGCGAATTGCACTGCCAGGCGTGGGTCACGTTCACGGGCTCCGCAGTCATGAAGGTTCAAGTCCGCGAAGCCAAACTGGCGATGACGGCCAAGGCGCCGGACAGGGTCGCGGTTGGCGATCTGGCCACCGTCGTCTTCCAGGTGCGCAATACGGGGGATCATGCGGCTGACGGCGTCAAGCTCGCGGTCTCGCTGGGCGCCGGCCTCGAATGCGATCGCGGGCCGAAAGTCGTCTTGGACTTGAACACCATCGCTGCCGGCGACACCCGGGAAGTGAAGATCCCCTGCGTCGCACGTGGCGCTGGCGCCGAGAATTGCGAAGCGATCGCCGAGGGCGCCAACGGCGTGAAGGCGAAGACCGCGGCGCTGGTCACGGTCGTCGAGCCGAAGCTCGATCTGCGCGTCGCCGGCCCGAAGCTGCGCTATCTCGATCGTAAGGCCATTTATACCGTTACCGTCTCGAACACGGGCGATTCGACTGCGGCAGGTGTTGTGTTGACGCAGCAGATCCCCACCGGCTTCAAGCATGTCTCGTCGAGTCATAACGGCAAATACTCACCGACGACGGGAAGCGTGTCCTGGGAAGTCGGCGACATTGGGCCCGGCCAGGCGAAGGAACTCAAGTGTGAACTGCTCGCTTCCAAACTCGGCGAATTCGTGCAGAAGTTTAGCGCTGCCGGCGAGCGTGGCATTCATGCCGAAGCCAACGTCGCCACGAAAGTCGAAGGGCTTGCTGCGGTGGCGATGGAAGTGACCGACTCGGACGACCCGGTTGAAGTCGGCTCGGATACGACTTACGAAATTCGCGTGGCGAATACCGGCTCGAAAGACGAAACCGATATCAAGCTCGTGTGCAGTATTCCGGCACAGATGAAGTTCAAGGCGGCTCGTGGCCCGGGCAAGTTCGAAGTCGTCGGCAGCGATGTGGTCTTCGAAGTATTGCCCAAGCTGCCCGCCAAGACGGAAGTCACGTTCAAGGTGACGGTGACGGCCAAGACCAAGGGCGACGCCCGCTTCAAGGCGACGCTCACTGCGGGTGACTTGACGGAGCCGGTGGTCAAGCAGGAATCGACACGGGTGTATTCCGATTGATGACCGCGAGCCAACTGTTGTCATCGGCGAGCCGACCGCTTGAATCAGCGAGCCGACCGCCGTAAGGCGGCGGGTAATGTAGGGCCAGCACCCGCCGCCTTACGGCGGTCGGCTCGCCGATGACAACAAGTGGCTCGCCGCTTTTGGCGATTGCTCGCCAAATCACGTTCGTCTCTCCGCCAACACCCGCTGCGCCGCCGCGACGCCAACGCCGGGTTGCAGCTTGTAGCCCGCGTCAAGTAGGGCCAGTTCGAGCGCCGAAAGCGCTCCGATCACATCGAACGCGTCGCAATACCCCATGTGCGAAAGCCGCCAGATTTTGCCCTTGAGCGTGTCCTGGCCATTCGCCAGTTTGTAGCCGTACTTCTTTTCCAGATTCTTGAGCAACTCGTTGCCGTCGATCCCCGCCGGAACAGCAACGACCGTCATGGCATTGTTCGGCCGTTCGGCGAAATTGGTCAGACCCATCGCCTGGATCCCGGCACGCGCGGCCGCCGCCATTTGAGCGTGGCGGATCCAAAGGTTTTCGATTCCTTCGGCACGAATCTTCTTCAGGCTGACGCGTTGCGCCTTGATGAGCGTGTTGGCGGGGGTGAATGGCGTGTCGTTTTCCGGCAGCTTGGCCCGATAGCGCTTCAAATCGAAGTAGAAGTTCTTCGCCGCGGTGTTGGCTTCGATTACCTGCCACGCTTTCGAGCTGACGGAGACGTAGGCAAGCCCTGGCGGCAGCATCAACGCCTTCTGCGAGCCGGCGACACAGACATCGATGTGCCAGTCGTCGGTACGGCATTCCATCGCTCCGAGGCCGCTGATGCCGTCGATCACCAGCAACGCCGGGGTCTTCGCCACGATCTTGCCAAACGCCTGTACGTCGTGGCCAACACCCGTCGACGTTTCGCTCAGAGTGGCGAAGACGGCGACAGCATCGGGGTTCTTCGTGAGCGCTTCTTCCAACAGCGCCGGGGGAATGGCCTTACCGTACGGGACTTCAACGGAAACGATGTTGATGCCAAATCCCTTCATCACGCCGCGCCAGCGCTCACCCCAGCGGCCGGCAGTCAGCAGGATCGCCTTTTTGCCCGGCGAAAGAACGTTGGAGACTGCGGCTTCCATGCCACCGGTGCCGGAACTGGTCAACGCAATGACATCATTTTTCGTCTGAAAGACATACTTGAGGTCTTCAAGCACTTCGCCAAGGATCTGTTTCTGTTCCGGAGTGCGGTGATACGTGACCGGCTTGGCCAGCTCCAGCAAGGTTTCTTCAGGCACCGGCGTCGGGCCGGGGGTGAATAGTCGCGACTTAACCATCGAATCAGGTCCTTTTGGGGATCGAGCTGTCCAATCGGTTAGTGTAGGAAGGGAAGTCCGCGGCGACGCCGCTTGCGGCGTAGCGCGCCGGCGCTAAGTCGCAAGCGGCGTCGCGGCTTCACGCCGCCCGCGTAATGGTCGGAAACGGAATGGTCGCCCCCGATTCATGATGGGATTTCTTCGGTCGCGCTCGGATGTCGAACAGGCCGAAGATTTCGTCTTCCGTGAGTCCAAGGACTGGGGGCGGACCGTTTTGTTCGAGCAGCTCGTTAAAGATCTTGCGCTTCGCTTCGAGCACCTTGGCGATTCGGCCCTCGATGGTGTTTTCCGACAGGAAGCGCGTCACCGTGACCGGGTGTTTTTGCCCGAGGCGATGCGCGCGATTGATCGCCTGATCCTCCACGGCCGGATTCCACCAGCGGTCGAAGAGGAACACGTAGTTCGTGAACTGGAGATTCAATCCCACGCTACCGGTGCCGTAGCTCATGAGCATCACATGCTTGCCGGGATCGGCGCGGAATTGATCGATGAGCGCTGGCCGCTGGGATGACGGAACTTTGCCGTGAAACTGGATTGGCCCGAACTCTTCCAAGGCACGTGCGAGCACCTCCAATGGCTCAACCCATTGCGAGAAGACGATCGCCTTGCGGCCGTTGGCGGCGACTTCTTCCATGTCCGCGAGCAGTTGTTCCAGCTTGGCGCTCGAACCAGTCATGGGATCGAAGTTGCAAATCTGCTTGAGTCGCATGACCAGTTGAAAGACGTGCTGCACCGTGATCGTTTCGCCCAGGGCATTCAAGCGAATCACCCCCTCCGTCTCCGCGAGATCGTAGGCTTCGCGCTGGGCGGGGGTCAGTTCGAGGGGCAAATCGCGGACGATCTTGTCCGGCATGTCGGACATGACATCGTCTTTCGTGCGGCGCAGGATGCAATCGCCGGTCATTTGCGGTAATCGCTTGCTCGGCGTGTCGCGCGGTATGCGTCCAGGGTCGAGAAATTCGAAAATGTGAATCAGGTCCTCGGGCCGATTCTCGATCGGCGTGCCAGTCAGCGCCCACGACCGCGATCGCTTGATCGCTCGGACGACTTGCGCCGTCTTGGAGTCGTGGTTTTTGATCCGCTGCGCCTCATCGAGCACGACCAGGTCGAACCACGCGCGTTGGTCGCCGAGGAATTCGGCATCGCGCGTGAGCAATTCGTAGTTGATAAGTTTCACCGGGCAATTGGAAATGTGCCAGGTCGCTCGACGCAGATGAATGTCGCCGGCAAAGACCTCAAACGGCAGATCCGCCGCCCAAAGTTTGAGTTCGCGAGCCCAGTTGAAAACGAGCGGTTTCGGGCAGACGATGAGTACGCGACGAGCCATCCCCGCCTGGATGAGCAAGCGGATCGCCAGGATTGCCTGCGCTGTTTTGCCCAGACCCATTTCGTCGGCCAGGAGAGCCGCATGGCGGGGCATCAAAAACGCGATCCCTTCGAGTTGATACGGGAATGGCTGGAACGGCACTTCGACTGACTTCGTGCCAATCAAATGATCAATCGGCGGCTGTAAGAGATAAAGCAGCCGATCCTTGAACATGACCGTTTCAGCAGTGGGCCTCGGCCGAACCTTGGGCGGCCGCGACACGGGTGCGGATTGATCGGGTAATGGCGGCGCCGGCACTTCGCCTTCGAAGGTCGGCTGGAGCGGTTTGCTCTCGGATACCACCGGTGGTCGGGGCGGCAGGTCGATGGGCGGCGCTGGAAATCTCCACCCTTCCGTTTGCACCCGCATTTCGAGCGGACCAACACCGCGGACCCAAGGCGCATCGTTCAAGAGACGAGCTTCACGCACTCCCGGAGTCAGTGGCGATTCGAATTTCGGTAGACCCGAAACGCTGAGCGAAACGGTCAATTCGAGCGGCATCGCGTCGGGCGAATCCGCCGCATCCTGCGAGCCTGGAGTGTCCGGCGAGCCTACTGCCTCCGGCGAGCCTCCCGCGTCAGCGGGGGGAGCGATTTCATCATGCTCAAGCAGCACGGTTGGTGACCCCCATCTTGCGGGCCTCGCCCATTGCTTCGCGGATTCGGGCAAACGGTTCGGACAAGTCCAGCGCGGAATCGACCCGATCCAGAATCGAGCGGACTTGCTCTTCGTCGACTGCCCAATTGAAATCGAGCGTGAGCGGCACGCTCGATCGCGCATGGCTGAACGTCATCCACTGACGATCCGATGGTGCGGTCAATCGATCCTCGGGCACCGCGGCAACGACGGGAGTGTCGATTCGCGATCGCAACGGCGCCACGTTGAGTGAATCCGTCACGATGAGTTGCACGGGAGTCGCGGTCTTGTCGATAAGCGTCTTTCCGATCAGATCGGCACACAGGTATTCAGTCAGCGTTCCTCCATACAGGATCTGTTGAACTTTGTTGGGTTGCACGGCAGTGCTGAGCCGGAATTCGAGCGGGCGGCCCCACGAGTTAGTCACGAGATAGCCGCCCAAATAACCATTCGCTTCAGCGAAGACAGTAATGAATCCAAGGTTCAAAGGAGCCGAAGGGGTGGAGTCACTCATCCGGAATAAGCCTCATCAAGGGTGAAATTGGCGCAACCGGTCCGGTCGCGGTCCCAGAACCGGGGCAGCATCGCTCCCATCGGTCTGCCAGCAAACACGCTTGAGGAAGGACTGAGAACTTGCGTCGGGTTTGACGGCCGTCAGACGAACCAGTGAACGCGGCCGCAAGAATCGTTAGGGCCGGGAGCCGAATTCGGATTCGGCGACGAAAGCGAGTGCAGCTCAATTGACATGCGATCGTAATTCGGCGAGCCTCTTGCATATCTTGGCGAGCCGAGCGCTCAAGTTGGCGAGCCGACCGCACTGTCTGGCGAGCCGACCGCCGTAAGGCGGCGGGTGCTGATAAACGCAGTCATTACCCGCCGCCTTACGGCGGTCGGCTCGCCAGACAGGGCGGTCGGCTTGCCAAGCTAAGCAAGAGGCTCGCCAAAGTGACCGCACGGCTCGCCAAACAGAGCGGTCGGCTCAACTAGCTACGGCGTCGGTGGCGCGTCTTCTTCTGCCCGATTGAAGCCGGGATCTTCCGCCGGCTTCCGCGGATGGAAGAAGATGAGGAGAATGAGTGCCGCGATGAGGCCGGCAGCCACGGAGTATTCAAACACATCCTTATATTCGATCTTGCCGTCGAGAGTGTAGATCGTCTTGAGCCGGCCGCAGAGGAAATTGGCGGCGAACGGCCCGACACCCAGGATCAGCATGTTGAACAAGCCCTGCGCGCTACTGCGGATATCCTTGGGGAAATACTCATCCACAAAGATGTAAACCGTGGCGAAGAAGAACGCATAGCAGATGCCGTGTACCGCATTGATCGCGATCGCCGCCCATTGCTCGGGAAAGAACGCGAACACGGCGAACCGCGCCGAATGGCCGAGAACGCCGACGACCATTGTCATTCGCCAGCCCAGCGTCTTCAGGACGTAGCCAAGAAAGAGCATGGTGACGATCTCGGCGATCTGCCCGATCTTCATCACCGCCCCGACCCAGTTGGCGGGAATATCAATCACGCCGCCGTCCCCTTTTGGACCGAGAAACGTAAATGTCCAATAGAAGAAGCTCTGATGCACCGCGGCATCGATGAAGGTCACCACGAATAGGACGAGAACGAAGGGATGGCGAAGCAATCTCGCTGCTTTCAGCCAGGCCAATGAATCTTTTCCAGTCGCGGGCTTTGGCGGAGTGTGGGGCAAGCCGAGGCTGAACGCGGCTAATATCAGCGACGCAATCCCCGCGACCATGAAGATCGACCGCTTCACGTCCATGGCGGCGCCGCCTTCGAGCGACGTCCCCAGTGCCTTGCCGATCCAGGTCGTAAAGCCGACATTTCCCATCGCCGGCACTCTTGCCCAATCGATCAGGATAAAGATGAACGGCCATGATGCCGCGATCCAGCCGATCGTCCCCCAGACGCGGACGGGACCGAATTGCCGGGCCGGCTCCGTGAGGTTCGCAAATGCGATCGAGTTGGTTATGGAAATCGTCGGCACGTAGAAGAGCGAGTGTATCAGCATCAACAGGAAGAAGGGCCAGAATGGGGCAATCGTATCTTTGACCGCCTTGTTCGGAACCGGACCGCCCGAAGTCAGTTCAACACCGGTAATCCGGGCGGTCACTTTCGGGCGCTTTTTGACATCTGGGTCCGTGACCTGCTCCCATTCGTCCTCGAGCCCCTCCACGACTATTGGCGATCCGCCTGGGCCTTTGCCGATTCCCTCGCCGGCCTTGCTTCCCGGCTCTGTAATCTGAACGGTCACATATTGCCCGTTATGATCGCCGACCTGCCCGGGCAGAAAGTACAAACCCAGAATTGCCGCGCCCCCAATCAAATGGCTGAACGACAGGAATTTCTCCGCGGCGAACCGGCGGTCCGCGAACTGCGTGCTGAAAAACAACGCGACCAGTGCCCCGACATTGAACGCGCCGAAGATGAGTGGCAGTTGCCATTCGCCATTGAAGCCCAATTTGGGAATGTAATCGAAGCCTAATTCAAACCATGCTCCCCAGATAAAAAACTGAAGAAACATCATCACCGACAGACGAAAGCGAATGCCGCTCGCTAAGGAAGTCGAAGCTGAGGAAGAGGTAGTCGGTATTTCAGACGCCATAATCGGCGACTCCAGGGATTGGGCGCATGGGTTGCACGTGTCGCAGTGTAAAGGGAGAAGTGAAGGCCGGCTACGAAAAAAACAAAACGTCCGTCTTGGCTGGTCGTCTTACAAGCGAGAGCCCGCAGCGAAGGCAAGCATTGATGTCGCCGTCGCTTCCGCTTCGGGCTCCCTGGTTGCGAGAGGGACGCTAGTCGATATGTAACGCGAGCGCAAAACTGGAAACAGACCTTTGACGGGCGCGGTTGCTTCGGTTAAAGTGATCGTGAGTTCAGGTTTCTCTCTCCCAACCTCCACTCCTACCTTGGGAGGCCGGGACTGTGACATATCGTTTTCCGCTGCGGGCCGTCAGTCTCGTGCTGGCGTTCGTCCTGGTCCCTAGCCTCGCCACCGGTCAGACGACCCCTTCGGCTTCGTCCCCCTTTACCATTGAACAACTTCTTCAAACCGCTCGCGATCAGCGGAAGAAGAATCGGCCCGATGAAGCAATTCAAACTTGCTTCCGTGCCCTGAGCATCGATCGCACCAATGCCGATGCGCTCGAAGAGCTTCGCAAGTCAGTCCGTTTTGCCCATCAGGCTCAGCGCTATCGCGATCCCTCGTTTTATGCTCGCGTCCTCGCCATGTCGCAGGCGGACGTCTTGGCGCTTTATGCGGAAGTGCTGGCCAAGGTGCAGGCACAGTACGTTGACCTCGATAAAGTTGGCGCCGATCGGCTGTTCCACCAGGGGCTGAACGAGTTTCTGGCGGCGCTGACCGATCCAAATTTTACCGATCGGTATTTGAAGGGTGTCGACGAATCCTTGATCGTTCGTTTCCGGGCGAACCTTCAGAAAGCGTGGTCCGCTCGCGAAGTGCCCACGCCGCTCCAGGCGAAGGAGATCGTGGCAGCGATTGGCATCGAGTCGAAGCTGCGCTGGGCCTGAGAACTATTAACCCCGTCGTATGCGAATTCATTTGCGGTGCGTGCAATTCACTTGACGAGTATTCGGCGTATCTTTCCGCCGCGCAGTTCTTGGCCGAGTCGGCCGCCGCTCCGCAACTGTCCGTGTCGTTGCGAATGGAAGAGGGCGGCGTCGTCTATCTGCAAATTACGCACTTCCAGCCTTCGACCCCCGAAGAGGTCGACAACGCACTCAAGAATCTGATTCGCACGGGGACAGCCCGGCGCTGGTCCTGGATCTCCGGGGCAATGCCGGCGGCTTGTTCCCGGCAGCGGTGAAGACGGCGGAGAGATTCCTGCCCGGCGGCATTATTGTGACGGCCCAGGGCCAGCAGGACTCTTCCAACAAGGTCTACACGTCGACGTCCGGCAATACCGCGTTTGACTTGCCCATGATCGTGCTCGTCGATGCCGACACCGCCAGCGCCGCCGAGGTGCTCGCCGTGGCTCTGCGCGATAATCGTCGGGCAAAATTGATCGGCACGGCGACATTCGGCAAGGGCTCCGTGCAAAAGGTGATCGCCTTTACGACGGCCGAAGAAATTAATCCAGCAACCGGCAAGCCGCGACCGCGAGCGGCCGTGCGAATCACCCTGGCTCGGCTCATCGCACCGAGCGGTAATCCGATCGCGGGCGTCGGGGTCACGCCGGACCAGCTCATTCTCAACCGCGACCGGCAAATCGAAGCGGCTCTGGAGCAAGCCCGAGAACTGGCTCGTCATTACATGATGATGACAATGCCGGGAATGATGCGACAATGAACCGGGTCTGATGAATGACCCATCAATGACCGACGAATGACGAATCGATCATTCGTCATTGTCATTCGTCACTCCAGCATTCGCCTTGTTCCCATTCCGCGACTGGCGTAAATTGGCAGTTTCGCCCGGGACCGACCCGCCGACTTACGCCGCGAACATATGCCATCCAACCGGACTCCAGCTCCCACTTACGACCCGGCCAACCCAATCTTCGTTCAGCCGGACCGATCGGTTCTCCTGGAGACATTCAATCCACGTTACGCCGAAGCGCGCGACGCGATTGCCCCCTTCGCGGAGTTGGAAAAAAGTCCCGAACATATCCATACCTATCGCATCTCGAACCTGTCGCTCTGGAATGCCGCTGCCGCCGGCTTCACCGCGAAACAGATGATTGCGGTACTCACTAAGTACACCAAGTTTGCTCTGCCAGCGAACATCCCGTCTGATATCGAGGAAACCGTTTCGCGGTATGGCCGGGTCAAGCTCGAGCGACTGGAAGAAGGCCATTTGCGTTTGCGCTGCGATGACAAGGCGCTGCTCGAAGAACTCGCCCGGCAACCCAAGGTGCGCAGCTACTTGGGCGACAAGCTGGATGCTTCCAGCTATGCCGTCGACGCGGCCCATCGTGGCGTCTTGAAACTGGCGCTGATTCAGGTCGGCTACCCGGCGGAGGATTTGGCCGGCTACGTTGAAGGGACGCCGCTGCCGACGAACTTGAGAAATGTTGCCCGCAACGGCCTGCCGTTCACCGTCCGCGACTATCAGCTCGAAGCGGCGGACATTTATTACGCGGGCGGCGATGTGCGCGGCGGCAGCGGCGTCATTGTTCTTCCCTGTGGCTCGGGCAAGACAATCGTCGGCATCGCGGCGATGGCGCGCATTCAAAAATCGACGCTGATCCTGACGACCAGTGTGACGGCCGTCAAGCAGTGGAAGCGTGAGATCCTCGACAAAACCGATCTGAAGGAGTCGGATATCGCCGAGTATACGGGCGACTCGAAAGCGATCGCCCCGGTCACGGTCGCGACGTATCAGATCATCACCTATCGGCCGGACAAGGAAGAGGAGTTTCCGCACTTCAAGATTTTCGACGAGCGCGACTGGGGCCTCATTATTTACGACGAAGTGCATTTGCTGCCAGCTCCCGTGTTCCGCGTGACAGCGCAGATTCAGGCCCGCAGGCGACTCGGCCTGACGGCCACGCTCGTTCGCGAGGATGGCCGTGAGGGGGATGTGTTCAGCTTGATCGGCCCGAAGAAGTACGATGTGCCGTGGCGGGAACTGGAGACGCAGGGCTGGATCGCGGCGGCGACATGCACCGAAATCCGCGTCGCCTTGCCAGCCGACAAGCGCATGGAATACGCTGTCGCCGAGCTGCGTGACAAATACCGCATCGCCAGCGAGAACCCGACCAAGGACGACGTGGTGGAAAAGCTCCTGGAACGGCATAAACACGAGCGGGTGATCGTGATCGGCCAATACATCAGCCAGCTCAAGCGGCTCGCCAAGCGTTTCGAGATTCCGCTCATCACCGGTTCGACCCCGAATTCGGAGCGCGAGGAACTATACGGCAAATTCCGCACGGGCGAAGTGCGGCACCTGGTGCTCTCGAAAGTCGGCAACTTCGCGATTGACCTGCCGGATGCGAACGTGCTCATCCAGGTTTCTGGCACGTTCGGTTCGCGGCAAGAAGAAGCACAACGTCTGGGCCGCGTGTTGCGGCCCAAGGCCAACGGTGAGGGAGCTCACTTTTATACCTTGGTAACGCGCGATACCCGCGAGATCGAATTCGCCCAGCACCGGCAGATGTTCCTGACGGAGCAGGGATACAGTTACGCGATTGCCGACGAGGGCGAGGTGCTGAACACGGCGGTAGCGAAGGCGGGGTGACCTGCCCGTCGACAGATGTGGTATAATAATTCAACAGACGATGGGCCGCCCAATGCCGTACTCCTCTGTCCTTTGGGACCTGGATGACGATCCGGACGGTAACGTTCACCATTGTGCCGAACACGGCGTCTCACAGGACGAGGTTGAGGAAGTTATCGCCAACCCGACCGATTCCGACGTCAGTCATTCGTCCGGCCGCCCGGTACTCTTTGGCGACACGAGTACAGGGAAGCACCTCATGGTCGTCTACGAAGAGATCGATTCCGACACGATGTACCCAGTGACTGCTTATGAGGTGCCCAGGAGACAGCAATGAGCATGCGACGTATCACACGCGAGCGGAAGATTTCGGAGGAAGAAGCTGCAAAATATGACGCCGTGCGTCGGCAAGTTGCTGAGGAACTGCCGGAACTCGTTGCCCGCCACCACCAACGTACGGCGGCAGACGATCTGCTCGGCGAAGTCCTCGCCAAACTCCAGGCAGAACGAGAGAAGCGGGGTTTGAGCCTAGCCGATGTCACCGAACTCACGGGGATGGATCGCTCGGCCTTGTCGAAGCTTGAAAGCGGTCAGCGGCCGAACCCGACTATCGATACGCTCGCCCGGTACGCGCAAGCGTTGGGCAAACGGCTGGTGCTCGCACTGGCGGACGAGTAGTAGCTGACTTGGACACTGAAGTCCTTCAACGACCGTCACCTTCAGAGCGGCAGTGTCGTTATCGGTTCATAATCGACTTTTGACGCATGGATGCGCGAATGACGACGCCCCATTTTCTCGATCTATTTTCCGTTGGCGTCTTCGCGATTAGCGGCTGCCTGGCTGCGGGACGCAAATCACTCGACTTGATCGGCGTTCTGGTTATTTCCGTTGTCACCGCGGTCGGCGGCGGGACCGCTCGCGATGTTCTCTTGGGCCGTCATCCGATCTTCTGGACCGCCGACTCGTCATTCCTGTACGTGATCGCAGCGTCGGTCTTCCTGACAATCGGCTACGTCCGATTTCGTCCGCCGCCCGAACAGCTTCTCCGCATCGCCGACGCGGTCGGATTGGCAGTCTATTCAATTGTCGGCGCGGAACTGGCTGGCCAGGCGGAACGGCCGGCGGTCGTCGCTGTGGTGATGGGCACGATCACCGGAACGGCCGGCGGCGTTCTGCGCGATCTGCTTTGTAATGACGTTCCAATTCTCTTTCGAGAAGGGTATTTGTACGCCACCGCAGCTATCGTCGGGGCGACACTTTACGTGGTCCTGAAAAACGAGATCGGTCCGGGCTACGCAGGGTATCTGGGCATGCTGGTCGTCGCCGGATTGCGGCTGGGATCCATCGCATTCCGGTGGAACCTGCCCAGGTTCACGCTGCGAAATGTGCGCTAGTCAGTCGGCGTGGGATAGGCCTCCCGGCCTGTCTTGGCTTGCACGGTCGAGCGATTGCCCACGCCAAGCGAAGACAGGCCGGGAGGCCTATCCCACGGCCTTGCCGCGTGCATAGTCCATGTTCGGAGTCCAAGGAGTTGTCAAATGCGATCTGTTCTCGCGATCTTCGCCCTCCTCGCCGCGTTCCCGGCCTTCGCGGGAGAACCCGATTTGTCCAGTCCGCCGGCTACCGTCCGGTCGTATCTCGCCGCGATCAAGGCGAATGACCTCGAGACGGCCAAGCGTTGCTGGACGATCGACGACGGAAACGCATCGGGCGCGCTGGACGTCGTCGTGGGAATGTGGATCGCTTCACGCAAACTTGTGAGTGTCACTCAGGACAAGTTCGGCACGGAAGGCTTGCGGCACCTCGGCCGTTGGAATCGGCCGGCCGGCTCCGATAAGGCGATCGAGTTGACCCTCGATCGCCTTCGAAGCGCGGGGAGCAAGGAGTTCAAGACCTTCGCACGATTGTCCATTCCATGGCAAACCGGCGATGGCGATACGGTCCCAGCATTTCTTTGCATCAAGGCCCCGCTCATTCTGCGTCGGGTCGACGACCGCTGGCTGTTGGACGCCAACGAATTCACGGGAGTCGAAAAGGCGGCGAATTTATTCGGCCCCAAGTCCGTCTGGTCGGCCTGCCGCGACGAGACGGCCGTCATGAACGAAGTCGCGGCGGCGATCGAAAAAGGCCAGATCAAGAACATCGGCGAGTTCGAGCGCGAACTGAACACGCGCGTCGCCGCTCTCAAGGCGCGATACGAGCGGAAGTAAGGATCCGCGCCGACATGGTCAAGGCGTCGGATGCACGACCGTCACGCGCTCACGAGCCAACATGTGCTCACGCTCGCGCCGGAAGTGGTGATAGGCCAGGCCGGCAATTGCAATTCCCAGCCCGACGACCGCGACGCACGTGAGAAATACGAGGATGAAGATAAGCGGCCGGTCCATCTTGTTCAGATGGATGAGGATTGGCTCGCCGTTGTCGCCAAAGGCTCGCTCCATCGAGTAGCGCTGGCCAATTCCGATGGATGTCAGCCCGAGTCCAATTAGCGCTCCAGCCGTGATAATCGCTCCGCAAAGTGCGCGCATCGGTTTGCTCCTGGTTGGGTAGGTTCGGATTACATGTTGAACATTCGCAGCCCGCCGCCGCAGACCAGGAAAAGCCCGGCCAGGATGATGAGCAGAGTGCTGCACCCACACCCGGGCCAGATGCCGTATTGGCCCCGCGGACCGAATTCGTTCCCGAAAAACCCACCTCCGCCCAAACTGCCTCCGGAACTCATGGTTCATTCCTCCCGTTGAAATCCGAGCTTGGTTGCACATTCCTTCATCGACCGGCAGGTATCACGCGTCCTTCGTCGTACGCCTTTCTGGCGGCCTCCGCGCGCGCGCCCACCTCCGCAGGTTGCGGATCCGAGTTTCGTTACTCGGATGATCGGACAGGATCTCCGGCGGCTGCCCACCGCTGGCCATCCGCCGCATCCGCAGCCAGAAAGCGACTGCCTCTTCGGGATTGAAGTCCGCGAAGGCCATCAAGAATACGCCAATGTGGTCCGCTTCCGATTCCTGGAACCGGTCATACTTGAGTTTGGTCAGCGGGTTGCCGCCTGACTGCTCACGGGCGACGCGTTCGCTGGCGTGGTGGGCCAAGGCGTGGGCCATCTCGTGCGAAAGGACGGCGGCCAATTCGCCATCCGTGTTGGCCACCGGCATGATCCCCGTAAAAACCACCATCTTCCCGGCGGGGAGGCAGAAGGCATTGACCTGCCGCTCTTGAACAACGGTCTCCGCCCACTCGAAAGTGTAACCCTGGATGCGGAGGTTCATCTCACGCTGCAAGGGTTCAATCTCGGTGGCCTTGATTAATCGAGCGACGACGCGCTTGGCTCGCACGGTATCCGGGTGGCTCTCCGGCACGATGTGGCCGCGGAATTCATCGAGTACCTCGCGGTAGGCCTGGCGGCCCGTGGCCAATTCCTCGCGCGGCGACAACGCGAGCGGTTGCTCGCGGCCGCCGGGACCTCTACCGGATCCCCGTCGCGATTCCTGGTCACCGGCGGGCGGCTGGCAGCCGGCCAGCGCGACCAAGGCGATCGCCAACCACCGGTGGGCGATCCCGGAACGGATGGCGGGTCCAAGCACCGGTCGCTGCTCCTCTCGCGCCACGACGCCGTCAGGACATGCAATCCTGAATCAAGGGTGCGACGAACGCTTGCACCTGGCGTGCCACGAATTCGCTATCGGGATCGGGTCGTATGGAATTAGCGGAGATTGATGCTTTCCGCAATCGGAAGGAGATAATTGCGCACTCGGCTGGCGCACGTTTGAGAAAACACGATCTCAGTTTCGTGTTCGCGCTGGCGACGGGGTCTACTTGCGCATTGTCTTGAGAGATCGAAGTCGTTCGCCGGCGGCATCGAGCGTTTCATCCCGTTTAGCGAACATGAATCGGACCATCGTTCGCCCCATTTCCTTTGGTGAATAAAAGCTGCTCCCCGGCACGGCGGATACGCCGACCTGCTCGATCATTGCCTTGACAAACTCCGTGTCGTTGTCCCAGCCGAGCGACGAAACGTCCGTCATCACGTAATAAGCCCCCTCGGGCTCGTAAACGGTCAGGCCCGCTTCGCGCAAATGCGGCAGGAATAGATCGCGGCGACGCGTGTAGTCACGCTTGAGTTTCGCGTAGTATTCGTCGGGGAGATTCAGGGCCGCGACACCGGCCATTTGTAGAGGGTGCGGGGCGCCGACGGTGAGAAAATCATGTGCCTTTCGAATGCCATTGCTCAGCTCCGTTGGGGCAATGCAATAGCCAAGCCGCCAGCCCGTCACGCTGAACGTCTTCGACAGACCGCTAATTGTCACCGTCCGTTCGAGCATTCCCGGCAACGACGCGATGCTCACATGGGGCTGATCGGTGTGGATGATGTATTCGTAGATTTCGTCGGCCAAGGCGAATGCGTCATGGCGCTGGCACAAATCGGCCACGAGTGACAACTCTTCATGCGTGAATACATGTCCGGTGGGGTTATTTGGCGTATTGAGAATTATGGCCTTTGTTCGTGATGAAAATGCCCGGCGAAGTTCCTCTGGATCGAATGTCCAATGGGGCGGTCTTAACGGCACCCAAACCGGCCTGGCCCCGCTGATGATCGCGTCCGGCCCGTAGTTTTCGTAAAAGGGCTGGAAGATGACGACTTCATCGCCTGGGTCAACGAGGGCGAGCATCGTCGCCATCATGCACTCGGTCGCGCCGCAACAGACGGTGACGTTGCGCTCCGGATCGCAAGGGATGCCGTTGAACTTCGTCACTTTGCCGGCGATGGCTTCACGGAGAGCCGGGGCGCCCCAGGTGATTGCGTACTGGTTGTAGCCATCCTGAATCGCCTTAGCGGCAGCATCCTTGATTTCCTGCGGCGTCTCGAAATCCGGCATACCCTGGCCGAGGTTGATCGCGCCATGGCGCGCCGCCAGGCGAGTCATCTCGCGGATCACCGATTCGGAAAAGTGCCCAACGCGTGCGGCTAGTTTCATGAGTGGGATTCGCCATAGGACGTATAGCTCATATAGGACCTATATGTCCCATGACGAATCGAGGCGCGAGGCAAATGACGATTCCAACCCCGACCCTTCTTGATCGCTTCTGCCGGTACGTTCGCATTCACACCGAGGCTGTCGAAGGGGCTCCGACCTACCCCAGTTCCCATGGCCAACTTGAACTCGGGCGCATGTTGCTTGCCGAATTGCGCCAGATCGGTCTGGCCGATGCCAAACAAAGCGAGTTCGGGGTCGTCATGGCCACCATCCCGGCGACGGTGCCCGGCAAGCCGGCCATTGCCTGGATCGCACACGTGGACACATCGCCCGAGACGACTGGCAAGAACGTCAAGCCGATCATTCACCCGAATTATGACGGCAAGGACATCGTGCTTCCCGGCGATCCGTCGAAAGTGATTCGCGTCGCCGAGTCGCCGGACTTGCTCACTTGCGTCGGCAAAACAGTGATTACCACAGACGGCACAACCCTGCTGGGGGCGGACAACAAGGCCGGCGTCGCCGTCATAGTGGAGACGGCTGCTTATCTCGTTCAACATCCAGAGATTCCGCATGGGCCGATCCGGATCGTGTTTACTTGCGATGAAGAGATCGGCCATGGCGTCGATCATGCCGACCCGAAAGATATCGGCGCCGTGGTCGGCTACACACTCGACGGCATGGCCCAGGGGGAAATCGAAGCTGAGACATTCTCGGCGGACAAGGCGCACGTGGTTATTCACGGCATCAACATCCATCCGTCGATCGCGAAGGGTCGGATGGTCAATTCGATTCGCATGGCGGCGATGTTCCTCGACCGGTTGCCGCGCACGACGCTGACCCCCGAGACCACCGATGGACGCCAGGGGTTCATCCATCCCTATCGAATTGACGGCGGAGTGGCCGAGACTCAGTTGCACTTTCTCTTGCGCGACTTTATTACCGCAAAGCTTGGGGAAGAAGCGGAGTTGTTGCGATTAATCGCGAAGACGATCGAGGCGGAGTATCCCGGAGCGCGAATTGAGGTGAAGGTTGAGCAGCAGTATCGAAACATGGCCGACGGCATGAAGGCGGAGCCCAGAGCGGTCCAGTATGCGATCGAGGCGACTCGGCGCGCGGAATGGAACCGAAACTCAGTATCATTCGTGGCGGCACGGACGGCTCGCAATTGACCGCCAAAGGATTGCCCACGCCCAATCTTTCAACGGGTGAACACAACCCGCACTCACCCTTGGAGTGGACATGTTTGGAAGAAATGCAATCGGCCGTACGCGTGCTGGTCGAATTGGCGCAGGTGTGGGCCGAGTGAGGGCGAGCCGAGCGGCGCCAGCCGCCGGGTAAGGTTAACACCCGGCGGCTCACGCCGCTCGGCTCGCCAAGAGTTTAGGCTGGGTTTCCGTTGAGAGTCACGTTGCTGATCGCCGTGCTATCGCCCGGACTCAGGTGCGTGTTGAAACCGATGACGATTGATGCGCCGGGTGCAATCTTCGTGTTCCAGAAGCCGGGAATATTGCCGATTGTCCACGTGTTGCCAGTATGGCTCACAAGTTGAGCGTTCCAAACATCGGTCACGTCGAAGTCGGATGTGAAGGAGATCGTCCAACCATTGATCGTCGACGTGCCCGTGTTCTTGATCGTGATGTCATTGGTTGTACCGTCGACCCACTGGCTGCGAATCGCCTGCGTCACTGTGCCATGAGTGCTGGGATTCGGGGGAGGCGGTGGAGGCGGATTGCTGTCAAGCGGCACGCCGTTCAGGAGAATGTTGCTGACCGCGGTGCTTTCGCCCGGTTCGAGGACCGTATTAAAGCCGAATGTGATCTGCGTGTTCGGCCTAATTATCCTGTTCCAGAAGCCCGGAATGTTGGAAATCTTGTAGTGCGTTCCGCTATGGCTGACGAGTTGAGCATTCCAAATCTCAGTGATCTCGAAGTTGGCGTCGAATTCGACCGTCCAGCCGTTCATGTTCGTCGTGCCGGTGTTCCGAATGGTGATGTCGTTGGTGTCGCCGGAACCCCAATCGCTGCGGATCACCTGGAAAACGCTGCCGGTTGAATTGCTGCCGCCGCCGGTGCCGCCACCGTTGTTACCCCCTCCTCCGTTGTCGCCGCCTCCATTGTCGCCGCCGTCGCCGGCAATCACAGTGTCGTTCCCACCTCCGCCATCGACGACGTCGCCCGACCCCGAGGAAATCGTATCGTCGCCCGTCCCACCATTGATGATTTCAGGCAAATTCCCGGATGAAACGACGTCGTTGCCGTCGTCGCCATACACGAAGTCGGTTCCCGCGCCACCTGCCATGACGTCGTTGCCGGCGTCGCCGTGGAGGGTGTCCATGTCGTTTTCACCAAAGATCAGATCGTCCCCATCGCCGCCGGCAACATTGTCGTTGCCTGCGCCTCCCCAAATGCTGTCGTTGCCCACTCCGCCGCCCAATGAATCGTCCCCGGCCAGTCCCAGAATTTTGTCGTTGCCATCGACGCCCGTAACCGTGTCGTCGCCGTTGCCGCCATTGAGCGAATCGTCGCCAGCGTCGCCGGTGAGTTGATCGTTTCCGTCTTCGCCCATGAGAGTGTCGTTGCCGGTGCCGCCAAAGAGCGAGTCGTTGCCAACATTGCCCAGGATGGAATCGTCGCCATCCCCGCCCGATCCGAGATCATTGCCCGCTTCGCAATAGAGCAGGTCATTGCCTGCTCGACCGGCGAGCACGTCGTCGCCGTCGCCGCCATAAATCGTGTCGTTGCCGTCGTCGCCCCAGAGGGTATCGTCGCCAAGCTCGCCGAAGACCTTGTCGTTGCCTGTGCCACCGAAGAGCGAGTCGTTCCCCTCGCGACCATAGAGTTCGTCGTTTCCCTGACCGCCAATGATGCTGTCGTCACCGGGTCCGCCGATGATGGTCGCAGGTTTGGTGACTGCACTGAGATCGATCACATCGTCGTTCCGACCACTGTTCACATAGATCTTGCTGACGGCCGCAACACCAACGGATGAAATCAACCCGCCGTTATACTGGATCTTGAAACCGGGCACGCTATATCGTCCGGCCTGCTCGACGACAGTGAAATGGTTCGCATTGCCATCGCCAAGTAGGGCTAGCACTCCGCCCGAAAATGTAACGGCCGCAGGAACGGCTCGGGACTCGAGTGACTCGATTCGGAGCGCACGGTTCCGTTTGGATCTAAATGACACAGCGAGTCTCCAGCACATTGGGGCAATGAGCCGCTAAAGGGAAGGTGAGTAAAGTGAATCTAGCAAGGATGTTGCCTGATTGGAAAGTCCGAATTGCCGAATGCATCAAGTTTTCTATGTGAACCGAATTGTTGTTCAGAATCTGGATGAAGAGTTAGTTGACAGGGCATAATTTATAAATCCGACAACCCGACGGAAGTGAAATGCCGTCAACGTGGCCCGCGCCAGCTGACAACGGCCCTGTTGATTCCATATTGGGGAGGGTCAAACAATCGCCATTTCAGGAATTTCGGCCGTTTGCAGACAGCGTCCGGCAGAATCCAGGCGACGAGTTAATTCTTCCTTGCAAGTTTTCAACAGTTCCGAGCGAAGTTCCCAATCGAACATTCCGGCACAATCCCAGGCTTGAATGACCTTGGAAGTGGCTGGATTTAGCCCTGCCACGCGGCTCAACCAGGCGATTCCGGCATCCATGGAAAGATCGGCCGTTTCCGGATGGCGCCAAGCGATGTGGGTTGCGAGACAGCCCATCGGCATGGCACGCGTAAACGAGCCGTGAATCAACAATGGGCTGCCCGATTCCAGGAGTTGGACAAGTCGAGCCAGGCCATCGTCCGTCGCGTGGGGAAACCAAGCGTCGCGCAATTCTTTGAGACAGGGTGCAAGATGCATAGCGCTACTCCTCCCGGCAACGGGGGCGCGGAAACCATCGTTAATACGACCAACGCCGAACGCTGGACCGTAGGCAATCTGTCTGGCCGGAAGGGGTGAAACACCGGCCGGTTTTTGGTAGTCGCCCGGCCAAGAACTGCCAGGCGGCGAAGCCCCGTCTTCGACAGAACAGAGACGGAAGCCAAGGTTGGAATTGAATCCGGGGACATCGTATTGGAGATTACTGATGCGTGTCAAGTGCGAGAGGTTCGCTTTTCAAAAAAAAGTGTAACCACTTATTGACAAGTAGTTTGTGGAATTCGACCAAACGTCGGTTCACTTGGACGGACGTTCAAAAACTGGCCCGAGAATTGGAAATGAATAAATGAATAAGGCCGATCATTCTTGAGAATGATCGGCCTTATTTGTTCAAAAAGCACTGCCAACCTCGATCAATGTTTGGGCGTCACGCTGCTCTTCGATGGCGCCGGCTTGGACTTCGGCGGCCCGATGGGCTCGAACGATCCTTCCGCGGGGGCGGAAGCGGCGGGGGCCGCTTGCGGGGCAACAATCGTCTCGCTCCAAGCTGCCGGCTGAGGCCGGAACTTCTTGAACAGACAATCCAAGAGTCCGGGCTTGCCGCACGGATCGCAGCCGGTGCCACATGTCGTCGGCACGGGGCAAGGGTTGCATGATTTCGCAGCGCAGCTTTCGCAAACGACCCGGGGCTTCTTGACGCATACCTCGTACTCCTTCACGACCGGCACGCGCTTGCACTCGATCGTCGGCACGCACTCGGTCACGGTGTACGGGACCTTGATGGCGACCGTGTATGCAACCATTTTGGTTGTGCAAATCGGCACCGTCTTGCAAACGACTTCCTGATGCATCGTGCAGACCTTGGTCGCGACTTGCTTGACGCAGGTCTCCTGCACGATTCGGCAGGTGGTGACCGGAACGCATTTCTCCACGACGGTCGGGACCATCTTGGTCACCGTGTAGGGAATGCGCTTGACGATCGTTTCCGGCACATTTCGCGTTACGGTGTAGGGAATCATGCGGACCTGATTTTCCCGCACCATGCGAACGGTTTGAATCGGAGTCGTCCGTACGCACATGCCGCCTTCCACGAACGTCTTACCAGGGCCTTCACAGTCCGTGCCGACCACGGAACTCGGGGACATTCCGCCGCAAGACCCGGAATCGCAATAGCAGCCCTTCGCAATGCGGGTGGTTGTGTAGGGCACCGTCTTCTTGACGATCGCCCGGCACATCTTGGTGCAGACGTAGGGCACTTGCTCCGCGTGAGTTTCCTTGACCATCCGCATGACGGTCATCGGCACCTTTTCCATCACCGTGTACGGGACCTTCTTGCAGACTGTCATCGGTACTTTCTCGCAAATCGTTCGGTGCACGAGACTGGTGCATGGCACCTGCTCGCAGACCGTGCGATAGGTGCATACCTGTCGGGTCCGCGTTTGGCACGGCCCGCGTTGCAAGCAGAGCTTGGTGCCGCAGGGCTTCTGCACCATTTGGCCCGTGCACGGATCGCAGCAATAGGTGAACGTCGGCACGCAAACCAGTTTGACGCAACCGGGCACGGTGTACGTTTCGCAGTGCATCTCGGGGATTCTCTTGGTCACCGTCTTCACGCTGCAGACTTGCTCGCAAATCGTGCGGCTCCGGGTCTGGCAGACCGTTTCGACGCAGTTGCGATAGCAAGTCTTGCAAACCGTTCGCATGACCGTTTCGCAGACCGGCTTACAAGTCGTTCGGCAAATGGTCTTGAAGTGCGTCTCCTGGACGGGGCGACAAACGACTTCGCAGACCTCGCGACAGCACGTCTCGCAAATGGGTTTGCAAACCTGGAAGTGCTCGGTCTTGTAGTGAACCTCACAGACAGGACGGCACACGGTGTAATGGCATTCCTTGAAACAGGTCTCCTGCACTTGATGGCAAACCGTGTACGTGCAATCGCGATAACAGGTCTCGGTGACCGGCTGGCAAACCGTCTCGCACCGCTTTTCCATGTGCGTCTCGCGGACCGGCTTGCAGACGGTGTACGGCACCTCTTTCATCACCGTCTGGACGCATGGGCGGCAAACGGTTTCTTGCACCGTGCGATATTCCATTTGCTTGACCGGCTTGTAGCAGGTCTTGCATTCTTCGCGATAGCATGTTCTCTGGACTGGCTTCATGACCGTTTCGCGAACGGTCTCATAGCAGACTTTGAAACGCTTTTCAGCCACCTTGTCGTAGACCACCTTGTAGCTGGTCTTCACCTGCTGATCGCAGGCGCAGAAATCGACCTGCGCTTTGCAGGGAGCGCACGAGCCACATCCCCAGCCGCACACGCCGCCGAGACCCGCCTGTACCTGGGTGGCTCCAAGCAAGGCCAGGAGCGCAGCCGCAAGCGGGGCGACCAAGCGAATCCTCATGATGTAGCCTCCGGGCCAGCTTCCTGCCGGCCTGAACGATCCGCGAGCGGGATTGGGGACGTCGTGTCCCGGAGCGACAGTCCGCCTGTCGGCTCCCCGTTCGCGCAGGTATTCCCTGACGAGGGCGGTCCGCATTCAGCGAGCAGCTAATGGAAGGAAGTTCCGACGTTCATTGGTTGGTGTTGAACCAACTCTGCTCGGCGGAACGCCAATAGCTAATTGCTGAGTGCTGCCGCCCCTGTCTACTGCGTCGAAATTATCGGCGGCGCGTTCACGAGGGATTGACGTCCAAGTCCTCCTGAACTGCGAGTTCTTCCCATCTCGCGCCCGTTCCTGCGGTGGATTCCGGCCGTGCGGAGCGGTCCGAATTTGCCGGCTGTGCGGATGATTCCTTGGAATCGGACCCTGCGGCCGACTACAAAGTCATTTCCCAGTTGCCAGGTCCGATTGCTTCGGGGACTTCTTTTGTGGCAATTTTGCGGGAGAATCCGCTTGACAACGGGCCATAAACCTGCGACGGATGAATAGGTACACTCGTCATGCTGTATCGGGTGAGCCAAACCCGCCCAAACGATTCAGAAGGAAGTGGTGGCGCATGCTGCATTTCTCGTGTGACCTGTGCGGGAAAGACATGACGGACGGAATGGACGGCCGGTATGTGGTGAACATGGAAGTGTTCGCCGCCCATGATCCAGCCGAGATCACCGAAGCCGATCTCGACAACGACCATCTCGAAGAGATGGGGCAGCTCCTACGCGAGGCCGACGAAACCGATTTGGAACCAGCCCCCGCGTACAAGAAATTGCGTTACGACTTGTGCCCAGCATGTCATCAGAAATTCCTCGCCGACCCTCTGGGCCGCGAGTCGCAGAAGTTCGATTTCAGCGAGAACTGACACTCTCATTGACGGAATCACCATGATGCGCATCGCGGCCGCTTTGGTCCTGCTTCCGCTATTGGCGGTGCACGCCAAAGCCCAAATCATCATTCGCACCAATCCGGTTCATTCGCGGCCCCAGCCCATCGGCGTTATTCCGCCGCCCACGCTGCCCGTTACTCGGACGGTCGCGCTGGGTCCTCCAGCGCCTGGCATCCGACACCACCGATTTGGCTCGCGGTTCTATGTCAATCCGTATTACTCCCTTTGGGGCTACCCGCCGGTTTGGCCGGATTGGGACGGGTATCAGACCACGCCCACAATCGTGAACAATTACATTCCGATACCAGTTCCGACGCCGCCCGAGCAACCTGTTCCGCCACCGGAGCTGCGCGCTCAGTTGACGCTCCACGTACCGCCCGGTTCGTCCGTCTGGCTCGCCGGCAAGGAAGTCGATGCGGCCGTTTCGCCCCTGGTATTGCAATCGCCCGTGCTGAACGAAGGCCAGTCTTATACCTTCGACGTGAAGGTCAAATGGCGCGAAGGCCGCAAGACCGAAGAGCGATCGCGAGTCGTGACGGTCGAAGCGGGGGATACCAAGAGCTTGACGTATCTGGCGGCCCGGTAAGCGCAATGGCGACGTCCGCACCGGCCTTGCGACGAGTTAGCTCTACGGGCGCAGGCGGCAGGGAGGTTTTGTCTTGTATGCAGGGTAAGGGCGCCTACTCTTTCACCGTCCGTTAGGCGCTCATTGGTCGAGTTTGCCGCGCCGCTGGAGCTGCCCCAGGATCGATGCATCGATTGCATTGGATGGCCGACCGCACCACCAAAAAAACTCTTCGACGTAACGGTTTTTCGTCGCATTGGCGCAGACATTGCACCCCGAACGCGACCTGATCGAGCATCTTGTTTTCAGTTCTTGGCGGCGCGAATCAGCAAGTCTTGCTTTCGAGTGTCAATGCTAGGTGACCTGCTCAGTGCGCAAACCAGCGATGAGCAAGCGTTCATGTCTTAAGAGGGCTTTCGTATGCACCCAAAAACCATCTTGCATCCGACCGACTACACCGAAGGATCGCGGCCCGCTCTTCGCGAGGCCATTTCCCTGGCCGAACAGCACAAAGCCAAACTGGTGCTGCTGCATGTCGTCGAATCGCTCGGACCGGAGAATCTCTCATTCGGTCAAAGTGCATCCGGTGAACAGCCCGAGGCGCACCGCCGCGAGCTTTTTGGCAGGTTACGCCATGTTTTGCCGCCGGAATCTCATGTTCGAACCGACCTGGTTTTGAGTGAGGAAGATCTGGTCACGGCGATTTTGCGCACGCAGACGGAACTCGGTTGCGATTTGATCGTGCTGGGCACGCACGGAACGACCGGCATGCGCCGATGGCTGACGGGAAGTGTGGCCGAGGAAATCGTACGCCGGGCGCCCTGCCAGGTTCTAGTCGTTAAAGAGTCCAAGGTCGGCGGACGGCTTCCAGATTTTGTCCCCACCAGTCTCCATCCGGGGCATCTCGTTGAACCCGATGGACAAACAGAAATGAAGGGCCAGTAGTTGACCGATTGACCCATCCGCTGACCAGTTTTTGGCCAGTTCCCCCGTTTCGTCTATACGACGAGTCGAAATCTTCGTGGTTCGCGTCCTCGATTTTTCAGACACTACCCAAACTCGCGCTAAAATGCGATACTATGTAAGGTGTTGGTGCATTGAATTGTTGATAGCGACCACCCTCCGTTAATCCCTCCAGACTGAGCGCGCAGAGGCAGAATCTATGTGGCTGGTCCGCGCCGCGTTGAGTAATTTCCACGCGATCATCGTCTTTATGCTCTTGATTCTGGTGTTGGGTACCGTGGCGATGATGGGCATCGCTGTCGATATCCTCCCGTCATTCCGCGCCGGCCGTCCAGGTCCTGACCTATTTCAATGGCATGCCGGCCGGATCGACGGAACGCATCATTACCGATCGCGTCGAACGTTGGGTCAACCAGTCGCCCGGCATTCAAAAGGTGGAATCCCGTTCGGTCACCGGCGTCAGCGTCATCAAATTGTACTTCCGCGACGATATCGACCCGACAGCCGCCCTGACGATGAGCAATTCGCTGGCACTCAGCGCCATGCCCGCATTGCCGCCGAATACCCTGCCGCCGGTCGTTTTGCCCTTCGACCCCACGGGCACGCTGCCCCTGGGAATCATAACGGTCTCCAATCCGGAAATGAGTGAAGCCGAAGTCAAGGACCTGGCGCGTGTTGAGGTCCGGAACGCACTGGGGCGGGTTCGCGGCGCGGTGGCGCCGGTCGTTGTTGGCGGCAAGGATCGACGGGTCATGGTTTACTTGGATCCGCAGAAACTGGAATCGTACGGTCTTTCGCCGGTTGATGTTGTGAAGGCCCTGGACGAGGGCAATTACATGGCAACGCCCGGCTCGGCGTATTTCGGCGACGACCAGGTGGCTCTCGACACCAACGTGATGTATCGGGATGTCGAGGATTTCAACGACCTCCCCATCCGCTTCGGCGACAACCAGATTTACCTTCGCGACGTGGGCCATGCGGTCGATGCCAGCGTCATTCAAAAATCGCGCGTGCGAATCAACGGCCGGGCCCAGGTTTATATTCCCGTCTATCGCCAAGGCGGCGCCAGCAGTCTGGCGGTGGCTCAGGGCACCAAGGCCGAACTGGCCAATATCGAAAAAGAATTGCCCGAAGGTTCAAAGCTCGAGTTCGTCATCGATCAAACCGAGTCCGTCCGTAAGGCAATCGACAGCCTGATCGACGAAGGAGTTGTCGGCGCAGTCCTGGTGTCGGTCATGATTCTCGTGTTTCTGGGCGAATGGCGAATGACCGTGATTGCGGTTATCGTTCTTCCCCTGGCAGTCCTGTGCGGGATTGCGGGACTCAGTTCCAGTGGCAACACGATCAACGTGATGACTCTGGCAGGTCTCTTCCTCGCCATTGGGCCGCTGGTCGACAACGCTATCGTCGTTTTGGAAAACACGCACCGCCACTTGATGATGGGCAAGAACCCGATTCGGGCAGCCTATGATGCTGCGGGCGAGATGACGTTGCCCGTGTTGGTCGCCACCCTGTCAACGATGATCGTGTTGGCCCCAATTGCAATGACGCCCGGTCTTGGCGGCTTCCTCTTCAAGCCGCTGGCGCTCGCTGTCGCGTTCTCCATGATCGGTTCGTACGTTCTGGCATTCACGGTCGTGCCGGCTCTCTGCTCCCGAATGCTTCGAGGTCACCACGGGTCCCGTGAAAACCCGGGGGCTCGCGGCACGATTGTCACTCGCGTTTCAAACCAGGCTGACCCGGCTCACCCATCGATATGAAACTGTTCTGCGGGCGGCGCTGACGCGCCGCGGAATGTTGCTTGGGGGCGTCGCGGCGACATTTCTCGCCTCGTTCTTGTTGGTGCCGATGATTGGTCAGGAGTTCTTCCCCCAGGTGGACGCCGGGCAGATCACGATGACCGTGCGGTGTCCGTCGAACCTCCGGCTCGACGCCACCGAAGAGCGGATCGCCAAGCTGGAGGGTCTCATCGAAGAGCAAATCCCGCAGGCCGAACGCCAAATGATCGTTAGCGAGATGGGTCTGAATCCGGACTGGTCGAGTGCGTACACGACCAACGCCGGCCAACAGGACGCGATCGTTCGCATTCAACTCACCGAGGAGCGGACGCTGACGCGCACAGCAATACGCGATCAAGTTGCGGCACGCAATCGAAGCGGACGACCGGTTCGCCGACATGAGTGTGGCGTTCGACACCGGCGGCATGGTCTCGGCAGCGCTCAACTACGGGGCCTCGTCGCCGATCGACATTGAAATCGACGGCGGAACGCCAACGCAGCGTGCCGACGCGGGAAAGCTGATTCGTGAGCGGGTCGCCGGTGTTCGAGGCGCGGCGGACGTCCGCGTCGTTCAACGAAACGATGCCCCGTATTTGCTCTTTAAGGTCAATCGCACCGAGGCCGCCCGCGTTGGACTGTCGGCCCGTGACGTCGGCATGCAAGTGGTGACGGCGATGAATTCCAGCATCGCTCTGACGCGGAACTTCTGGATCGATCCCAAAAGCGGCAATCAGTACTTTGTCGCGGTCCAATATCCGGAGGATCCGAACTTCCGACTCGACGACTTGAAGAACGTATTCGCCACCGGCACTCGCCAGTCACAGCCCGTCAAACTCAGCTCGCTCGTCAATGTGGAAATGAAGTCCAGTGCCGTCGAATTGAATCACGTGAATTTACGGCGGGTGACCAACGTGATGGTCAACTCGGAAGGCCGCGATATCGGCGGCCTTGCGACCGACGTCGGCCGCGAGGTGGACGCTCTCAAGAGCGAAGGCGCGATCCCGGAGGGAGTCCGCGTGAACCTGAAGGGCGAATACGCCCGAATGCAGGAATCGTTCTCCAGCCTGGCGGGCGGCCTGGCCCTCGCGTCGATCCTCGTTTACCTGCTCATGGTTCCGCTGTTTCGCTCGTTCATGGGCCCATTGATCATCATGTTCACGGTGCCGCTCGGCCTCATCGGTGTGCTGGTCACGCTGTTCCTCACCGGAACGACGCTCAACGTACAATCGGAAATGGGCGTCATCTTTCTGGTCGGAATCGTCGTCGCGAATGGCGTCTTGCTGGTCGACTTTGCCAACAAGCTGCGCAACGAAGGCGTGCCGGTTCGGGAAGCGGCGGTGCGGGCGGCAGCCACGCGATTTCGTCCCATCATGATGACGTTCCTGGCCACCTCGCTGGATCTGTTGCCCTTGGCTCTCGGACTGGGCAAGGGCAATGAAATGATCACGCCCCTGGCTCGGGCGGTCGTGGGCGGCCTGATTACCGCTACCGGATTGACGCTCTTTGTTGTGCCCACGCTTTACACGCTCTTTATTCGCGACTTGAAATCGCAGCCGACGACGCTCGACGAAGCATTGGCGGCGCCAATTGATCCCCCCAATGGAGACATCCACGAATGAGACGCCGCAAGATCGCCATTGGAGCCGTGGTCCTGGCCGTCGGGTTAACGGGCGGGTTTTTCGCATTCGGCCGTGCTTCCGGCAAGAATGGGACCCATGGGGATAGCGAGGCGACCCGGAGCGACAATCGGACGGTCGTCAAGACCGTTCGGCCGCGGCTCGATGCCAATTTCCGCATTTCAAATCAGCAAATCGCCGAAGTCGAGCCGTTCTACAAAGCGGGATTACGCGCTCGGGCCGCGGGGTTAGTCCGAACGGTTCGCAAGGACATCGGCGAACCGGTACGCATGGGCGAACTCCTTGTGGAAATCGATGCGCCCGATCTGGAACAGGAACTGGAACAGAAGGAGGCGATGATTCGCCAGCGGCAACGCGAGTTACAAGTCAGCCGGGCCATGCTCAAGTTCGCGGAAGCCGCGGTCACGACGGCCAAGGCGCAAGTGAGCCAGCGAACGGTGGAGGCCAAGCAGACAGCGGCCATCCGGGACTACAAGGAGGACTATTTGAACCGACTGATCGGTCTGCTCGCGGACAAGTCGGTCACCGAAGAGGTCGTGAAGGAAAATCGCCGGGATTACCTGGCTTCCGCGGCCGCCGCCGAGGCAGGCCAAATTGCGATCCAAAAGGCAAAAGCCGATCAACAGGAAAAAGAGGCAAGCCAGGAAGCTGCCAAGGCCGATATTCAGTTGAAGGAATCGCTTGTCACCGTCGCCGAAAAGGATCGCGATAAGGCAGCGGCTGCCGCCAGCTTCGCCCGAATTACAGCTCCGTTCGACGGCGTCATCGTGCGACGCAACGTCGATCCCGGCATGTTCGTGCAAAATGCCACGAATGGATCGAGCGAACCGCTTGTCACCCTCGCGCGGGTCGACTTGTTGACAGTGGTTATGAAGTTGCCGGACGTGGCCGCGCCGTTCATCAGCCGCAATACGGACGTCGAGGTGACGTTTGACGATCTTCCCGGCCTAACTATCCGCGGCAAAGTGACGCGATACTCGCCCATGATCGAAGGCGCCGACCGAAAGATGCGTGTGGAACTGGATATCTTCAACGGAACGCGACGGGACTTTCAGGCCTTTCTTGCGTACACGTACGCGGAAGCCATCGCTCCCCTTGCTGATACAACGGGGCTTGGAACCGCGGCGGCCGTCCTCGCCGCGGAGCGGCACCGGCAACTCTTCCACAAAGGTGTCTCGGAAGGCACGGCGGTTTGCCTGGATGGGCCAGCCGGCCCGGGGTTGCGGCCGCTGGTGCCAGGTATGAATGCTTCGATGCGTGTGTTTCTCGATAAGGTGTCCACCGCATATTTGTTGCCGAGCAGCGCTGTCTATATTCAGGGTGGCAAGTCGTACATTTTGGTGGTCCGCGATGGGATTACGCATCGAGTGCCGGTGCGCCTGCAGGTGAACGACGGCCGAATGGCCAAGGTGGCTTTGGTGGATGGGAATTCCTCCGGGGTCCACGAATTGACCGGTGCCGAGGAAGTCGTGGTGGGCCGGCAAATGGAGATCGGCGACGGCGCCAAGGTGCGGACCGCTCCGAGCGATTGGTGATCCAAGGCGAAAGGACTCGCCATGCGAATCTGGACCATTTTGGCTTTTACCGTCGTTCTTTTGGCTGCGCGCTCGTTCGCTCAGAGTCCGCCTTCTTCATTCGCGTCCGATCGCGGTCCACTCCCGGCAACGACAGCGATTCGCGCCGCCAGTCTTCGAGCGCCCGTCCTGGACATGCTTCCAACTCCAGCGCCGTCGGCGCCGGCCAAAAGCGACGTTTTGCCGATCGATCTTCCCACGGCACTGCGAATCGCGAACGCGTCCAGCCCCGTCATTGCCTTGGCTCAGGCCCGCGTTCGAGAAGCTCTGGGAAATATCGATCGAGCGATTGCACTCCGTCTCCCCACGCTTTCCGCGGGCGGCGCCTACTTTCGGCACGACGGCATCGATCAAAACCGCAAGGGCGAACTGTTTACGGTCTCGCGATCCAACTTATTCGAAGGCGGCGGAGCGTCTCTTCGAGTCGACACGGCCGAAGCCTACTACGCACCATTAATCGCACGTCGGCAGGCGGAAGCCGAGGCAGCCACTGCACATGCGCCGAACCAATAACGCCCTGTACGACGTCGTTTCCGCATATTACGATCTGGCACAGGCTCACGCGGCACTCGAGATCAATGCCGACGTCCTGGCCAAGAACGAACAAATCCTCAAGGCAGCCAGGTCCGGCGAAAAGCAAGGACTCAATAAGACTGCCGCCGACGTCAATCGAGCTGAAACCGAGGTCAGCCAACGAAAAGTGGAACGCGATAATCTCGAGGCTCGAGCGGCAATTGCGTCCGCTCGTCTGGTTCAATTGCTGGTTCTCGATCCGAAGGTTACTCTTGTTCCCGCGGAGGCGGCCATCGCGGCCATTGACCTGGTCCCGAACGATACTCCCCTCGAGCGGCTGATCGATCAGGCCCTTCGAAACCGTCCAGAGCTAGCGGCGGCTGCATTCCAAATTGATGCAGCGGAATTGCGCAGCCGCCAGGCACGATATGGACCGTTGTTTCCAAAGGTCCAAATTGACTATCTGGCCGGCGGGTTTGGCGGCGGACTTCAGGGAACGATTAGCAATCCGGACGGACGCAGTGATTTGAATGCGCAAATGTATTGGGAATTGCGTGGACTCGGCTTCGGCAACCTGGCGGACGTGCGGATTCAAGCGGCTCGGCGGGATCAGGCCGTCATCACCGCCGTGGCCGCTCGAGCCCAAGTGGGGGCGGAAGTCGTGGCCGCCGTCCAGGAGATGACGGCTCGAAGGAATAGCCTGGACCAAGCCAAGCGCGCCACAATGGAAGCTCAGGAGATGTTTCGCAAACTGTCGGCCACTTCATTTGGGATGATCGGCGGTAAAGGACAGTTCGATGCCCTCGAGCCCTTGCTCGCGGTGCAAGCGCTCGAATCAATCGCGCCTTCAATATCTCAGTGCAATCGTCGAATATGATCGCGCTCAGTTCCGATTGTTGACATCTCTCGGGTTCCCATCGGACAAGCAGCCCCCGCCGCCCGGACCTTGAATTGTCCATTGATTTGCGGCGGAGCCGATGCGTGACCCTTGGCATCCCACGTGCTTCTCATCACTGTAATCGAAGGAGGCGTGGAATGGATCACAACTACGACAAGCCCGAGCCTTCGCGCGACGAGGTCAATTCCTGGTCGGGATCGGCCATTCTCGAGTTTGGCGCCGGCTGGTGTCCGCACTGCCAGGGTGCGCAGCCCGCAATCGAGGCGGCTCTCGCGGATCACCCCGAGGTTCGACATGTGAAGATTGGCGATGGTAAAGGCAAACCGCTGGGTCGCTCGTTCCAGGTGAAGCTCTGGCCGACGCTCGTGTTCCTAAAGGATGGACACGAAATGGCACGGGTCGTTCGGCCCACGACCGAGGCAGAAGTCCGCGAGGGCTTGGCGGCACTTACGAGTTGACCTCGGCTGGGCCGGCCGCGCGCGCCAGTAAGTCACGCACCTCATCGTCGGTTGTCTGCTCGAAGTTCTGATACCAATTGCCTACTGCCCAGAACGGTTCCGGCTGCAGGGCACACACGACCTCGTCGGCGAGTTCCCGGAACTCGTTACAAGTCTCCGGTGCGCCAACGGGGACCGCGACGACGATCTTGGCGGGACTCATTCGGCGAAGAGCCGCAACGCCAGCGCGCATCGTTGCGCCGGTTGCCAAGCCATCGTCCACCAGAATGACCGTCTTGTTGAGTACGTCCGGGGCTGGCCGGTCGTCTCGATAGGCCTGTTCGCGACGGCGAAGTTCTGGCAATTCGTCGGCCGCCGCGATATCAAGCCATCGCAACGGGATATTCAATTCGCGCACGACGTCTTCGTTCACGACGCGCACGCCGCCCGAAGCGATCGCTCCCATCGCGAGTTCCTCGCGGCCCGGCACGCCGAGCTTGCGCACGAGGAACACGTCGAGCGGAGCGTCGAGCGCTCGCGCCACTTCGAATCCCACTGGGACACCGCCGCGTGGCAGAGCGAGCACAACCACGTCTCGCTTGCCCGCATACTTCTTGAGCTTGCCTGCCAGCTTGCGACCGGCATCGATTCGATCTTCGAACATGATTGGGCACCTCGCTGTTTATACGCCTGTCGGATACGTCTCCGGCGCTTCTTCGGGCAACTCGGCCTCGGTTGGACCGAAAAGCGGGCGAACGGCCCGCGTCCGATCGATGTACAGGAACGCGTCATATCGCCGCGGCAGGATCGTCGGGACATAGTTCCCGTAGCGCTCGCGCTCCGGATGATAAACGACGCCAATCGCCCGGTGGCCCCGCCATGTGTGCATTTCGCGTGGATCATCCGGCCCGAACACAAACAACATGTCGCGATCGTTTGCTTGGTGCAGCACATTTTCCCAGCTATCCGTTCGTGCTGGCGGCACGCGCATCTCTTCCCACGGCGCGTCCCAATAGTCGCCGGCAATGACCATCCCGCGATGGGTGCCGAAACCAATCAGGATGGCGTTGTCGTCGCCGTACTCCTCGCGCGCCAACTGGCCGATGTTGACCATTCCATCGTCGGCCATGTCGGTGAAGCGGGCGTCGCCAATGTGCGTGTTGTGCTCCCAGACGATCGCCTTCGAGTGTCGGCCATGATGCTGCAGAAGCCGGTCAAGCGTCGCCGCCATGTGGCGATCGCGAATATTCCACGAATCGTTATCTGCTCGCACCATCGCCCGGTAATAGGCCTCCGCGTTCTTGACGACGAGGGCGTTCTGCTCGGCGACGAACTGACCGTCGGTTCCATCTCCATTCGCCGAACCCGCCGCGGCACGAACTTTGGTCAACAGATCGATGACTTCCTCGCGGCATGATTCGCCGCCATAGAGAGTGGCCCGCGCGTAATCTTGGGCCTGCTCGTCGTAAGGCTCAAAGCAACGCCAGGCGCGATGCGCCGCCGCCAAAGCTTCGGGGTCGTGCTTACGGAGGTAATTCATCACTTCGTGCAGGGAATCCCAAAGGCTATAGACATCGAGCCCGTAGAAGCCGACCTTATCGCGGCTAGCGCGAGCGTCGTTGTGGCCGCGCAGCCAGCCGAGCAGGTCGCGGATCTCCTCGTTCGCCCACATCCAGGTTGGCCAGCGGCGGAACGTGTCGAGAGCTTCTTCCGGCTTTCGTGGTGTGTTCGCATATCCCTTGGCAAAACGATTCAGGCGGTAACAGTCGGGCCAATCGCCCTCGACGGCGACGAATGAAAAGCCCTTTTCTTCGATCAGTCGCCGCGTGATCGCGGCGCGCCACGTGTAGAACTCGCGCGTGCCATGCGATGCCTCGCCGAGCAGCACAACGCGAGCATTGCCAATGCGATCAAGCAGTGGCGACAGGTCCTCGGGGTCTCGAAGCGGCTCAGCCAGATTGCGGAGATTGTGCAGTAATTCCGGACTGGGCGGATCGTCGATGGATGTCATGCGGCGGCGGACCATGGCCCTACTCCCCATGTGTTGCTGGGTTGCCCACATGTTGACTGAACCATTCCGCGGCCAGCCGGGCAACGTCCTCGAGTTTCCCGGGCTCTTCGAATAGGTGCGTGGCCCCGGGAACGATCACGAGTTCCTTGACCGGAGCGGCAAGCTGCTTCATGGCTTGTTCGTTCAACGTGATGACGACTTCGTCTTCGCCGCCGACGATTAGCAAGGTTGGGGCATGAACGCTGCGGAGAGCGGCGCCGGCGAGATCCGGGCGGCCGCCTCGCGAGACCACGGCAAAAACTTCGGTTGGCAATTGGCTGGCGGCAACGAGTGCCGCGGCAGCGCCCGTACTGGCTCCAAATAGCCCAATCGGCAGACCGGCAGTGTGCGGTTCGCGCCCTAACCATTCCATGGTTTCAATCAGTCGTTCAGCCAAGAATCCAATGTCGAAACGCAGATGGCCCGTTCGCGAATCGACCGCTTCTTCTCGCTCGGTCAACAGGTCGATCAAGAGCGTACCCAGCCGGGCCTCACGCAAGCGATTCGCCACGAAGCGGTTACGCGGGCTATGTCGGCTGCTGCCCGATCCGTGGGCGAAGAGAACGATGCCGGATGCCTGCGTCGGCATTCCCAATGTCCCTTCGAGGACGACGCGGCCAGCCCGAATCTGGACCGGCTGCTCAACCTCGGGCTCGACGAGGATACGGCTCATGTTTTCTTCCTCGGAAAGTGGCTGAGGAAGAGATATGCACGATTGATGCCAGACCGGATAGGGCCGCTTTACATGCTCAATTGATCGCGCAACCATCCCGGACGGTCGGTCGTGATGCCCGCGACGCCAGCGGCGATGAATTGCATTGCGCTGGGGGGGTCATTCACGGTCCAGATGTAAACGGGAAGTGGGGCCGAATTCAGTTTCTGTACGAAGTTCACGGTGATTGCGGGATGCGCCGATAGATCGAGTCCATCGGCTCGAATTGAGCGAGGCACGCGCAATCAACTCTTCAGGCGTCCACGCTTGGCTTTGCCGAGAGTTGAGATCGGCGCACCAGTAGACGGTGTGCTTGGGCAACTCGCGCTTCACGGCGACAACGACATCCGCCGAAAAACTGATCACCACCAACTGCTCGAAATGCAAACCAGACGCAGCGAATACGCGTTTCAGTTCGGGCACGATCTCCGTCCCGCATTTGACTTCAATGAAGGCGCGTTTGCCAGAGGGGACAATTCTGAGGACGTCCTCGAGCGTTGGGATTTTTTCTCCAGAGAATCGCTCGCCTTTCCAACCGCCCACATCCAATTGGCGAAGCTGGTCCAACCTCTGGTCAGTAACGAACCGATTCACCCCGGCTGTGCGCAGGGTATCGGCGTCGTGAATGACGACGATCTGGCCGTCTTTCGTCAAGCGAACGTCGCACTCGATTGCGTCGGCGCCTTGCTCCCACGCCATTTGGAACGATGCCAAGGTGTTCTCGGGCGCATCGAACGAAGCGCCGCGATGGCCGATGATCTCCATCGGTACGTTCCCCGCAAAAAGACAAAGCCCGCCGACGAGTCGGCGGGCTTCCCGATTGCTTATCAAACGCAAGCTTATTCGTTGTCTTTCTTCTTCTTGCCCCGACGACGTTCGACCTTGATGTCGGTCACCTTGTCGCCGTCCGTCGTCAAGGTCATCTTGGTGCCCTCCTTCATGCTTCTCTTCAACATGCCTTCAACCGGGAACTCCTTCTCCTCACCACTCTTGGTCTTGCGCTTGATCTTCAGGTCGGCCGGAATCTTTGTATTCCTTCTCCTTGTCGCCAACCTTGATCGTCAAGACGCCGTCGGCGAACTTAACGAATGTGCCCTTCACCTCTTCGGCGAACACGGCGCCGAAGGCGATGACGAGAACGACCAGTGAGGCCGCAGCTTTTCGAAACATCTTTGCCCACTCCTTGTTGTGACAGTGTCAGATGTTTGAGGAACCAGCCAGAGCACATTGCCCTGGACTTAGTTCGGGTCCCAAAACAGAAGCAATCACCGCAACTAGACGGTTGCGGCGTTGTCATCCGGAATTAATCCACCCTACTCAGCAAAGTGTCGCGGGCCTTACATTAGAAACTGGTGAAAACCGATTCATTTGCCCAGCAGACAGAGGCGCTCGATTGGCCGGAACCTGTGGCGCCGACCTCGGAGCAATTTGCCACCAATACGACATGAGCGCACCACGGCTTGTGGCGTCGCGGTGGCGTCATGGTATAATCAACCCGCCAGATGACAAGAAGTTTCGGCGCTTCTTCAGGACACTTTCTTATGCCACGCCAACGCTGGATCGGGTTCGGACTTCTCGCTCTGGTTCTCACCTCGACCAGCTGGCTGGCGGCGGACCCGCCGCGCCAAGAGGAGGAAGAGGAACCGACCAAGGGCAAGGAAAAGGCACGCCCGGTCGTCCCCGTGCCGGTCACCGAGCCCGAGAAGAAGGACTCGCCACCCACGAAGCCGGAGGCCGGGAATTCGGATGTGGGTTCGTTCCAGCAGGAGTTCGCCCGGGCCACGAACTCGGAAGCACGAAAGCTTTTCCGAGAACTCTTCGTCCCGTACGACCGTCTGGATTCCAATTTCGGCAAGGGCGGTCTCAGGTACTACATCGAGCTTCGCCAGCTTCGCGACCTTCCCGAGGGAGAGCTCGAAGTTCGGCAACTGAGTCCGGACCTCCGGACGAGCAGTGAACGGAAGTTTGCGGCCGGCAGTGGTTTCCGATATGTCCCGTTCGAAATGATCGTTCTCGAAAAGGCGGATGAATTCCTGAACAAGAAGTTCCGCTCGCTCGATCGCGACGAGCAGATGGAATACGCGGCCCGAGCGGTTGCATCCGGCCTGCGCTGGCACCTGCTCGCCGTCAACGACAACAAACGCCAGGGCAAGGAATGGGCGCTGGTCGCCAAACAGCTGCGCGATAAGCACCTGGCGATTCAGCGCGAACGCTTTAGCCTCCTGCTCAAGGCGAAAGACTATGCCAAGGCCGACGAGGTCGGGCTCCAGATGCTGGCCCGGTATCCAGACAACAATGAGGTCTTGAAGGACGTTTATGGACTGCAATTGTTGCGGACCCGTAATGGTTTGAAGAATCCGACGCATGCGGATCTGCAAAAGCTTCGCGAGTCGATGATTCTCTATGAACGGCTCCCCGGCAAGAAGGACGAGGCACTACTCGCCGATTGTCGTCGACGTCTCAAGGAGGCGGCGACTAATCTGGTTGCACTGGCCCAGGATGCGGACAAGAAGAAGAAGACCGCCGAGGCACTCGCACTCTTGCGGCAAGCCGAATTGCTCGATCCGGACCTGCCCGGCGTCGCCGAAGCCCGGACGGCGCTTCGAGGCAAGGTGCTTTACGTGGGTGTCACGCAGCTTCCCGAGCACATGTCGCCCGCCACGGCCGAAACCGATTCCGAACGATGGGCGGTCGAGTTGATGTTCGAAGGCCTTCTGCAGACCGTACCCGATTCGGGAGTCATTCGTTATCGCCCCGGTCTTGCCGACTCGTTGCCCAGGGTGATGCCGCTCGGCCGGTCATTCACGCTGCCCCGAAACGTCCGCTGGTCGCGCGACGTTCAGGGAGTCGGCGGCGTCGACGCGCGCGACGTTCGCGGCACGCTCGATCTGCTTCGGCGATCGGGGCTCCGCGAGCGCTGGCCCTCCGTCGGCCTGGATGTCTTTGACGAGATCGATCGAATTACCGATCAGTACAAGCTTCGGCTCGCCTATCGGCATGGCGTGCTGCAGCCACTCGGTCGGGCGACCTTCAAGGTGATACCCGCTCAATACCTCCAGGCACTTGGAAAAACGGCCGACGACGATGGCTTCTCGCGAGCCCCGTTCGGCACGGGCCCATTCCGCTATGAAGGCCGTGAAAAGGAAGGCATCGATAAGGACGGCAATATTCGTGAGTGTGCGGTGTTCCGGGCCAATCCCTACTATGGGCAGCGGCCGGGCAAATTCGGCCTGCCTTGGATCCGCGAGATTCGATTCTTTGTCCCGAATCAGTCGAGCATTGCGACCGACGTGATGGGCGGGCAATTGCAGCTTTATCCCGATGCTCCTTCCGAACTGGTGCCCCGATTTCGGAACGAGCCGGGCTTGAGGGATAAGGTCCGCGTCGAGGCGACGCGAGTGAACCGTCGGGTTCACATTCTCGCGATCAACCATCGGCAAACGATTCTCCAAAGCGATAAGCTTCGCCAGGGCCTGTCGGCAGCGATTAATCGCGATGCGATCCTCAAAAATGTCTATCGTGCGGGCGACGCGAAGATTCATTCCGCGTTAACCGGCCCGTTCCCATTGCAGTGCTGGGCCACCCCGCCGACCGCTCGAGAAGCCCCGCTCTATCGGCCGGGCGCCGGCGGGCTGATCCTCCAGGGGCTCGCCGGTCGCGGTCGAACGACGCTCCGCCTGGCGTATGTGCTTGATGATCCCAAAGCTGGCCAGCCCAAAAACCAGCTGGCCTGCCAGTTGATCAAGACGCAGATCGAGCAGGCATCGGCCGACAAGAACGGTAAGCCCTTGATTGGGATCGAGCTGCAAGCCATGCCGGCCGAGAAATTCCGCGAGAAGGTCCACCTCGAATTCGACTACGACCTGGCGCTGACCACATTTGATTATCGCGACGACCTGTACTCTCTCTCTGGGCTGCTCGATCCCGAGGCGGCCACCCAGGGCGTCAATGCGCGAAACTACATGGGCTACCTGGCCCAGGGCACGAACCCGGCCGACGGCGATCGTCGCCTTAAGAAGCTCATGGACGAAGTCCGCCAGTTCCGCGATTTCACGAAACAAGTCAAGGATCGAACATGGGATATTCATTCGCTGTTCAATCAGCGGGTTCCGTTCGTGCCGCTCTGGCAACTCGACCGCTTTATTGTGGCCAGCCGCGATCTGGAGGTTTACTTCGATAATCCGGAAGCGCCCGCGAATATGGATGCGATCGATCCCGCGGTGGTGTTCACCGGCGTGGAGATGTGGCGGCTCAAGTAGACCGTTGCGAAAATCCGATTCAGAATGGCGGGCGGCCCAGGGGTCGCCCGTTTCCCATTTGTGGACCCGACCAAGGCGCTCATCAAGAGCCCCGCTACGAAAAGGAAGCATTGGCAGCCGGCGGTCATTAATGAGAATGCAGGCACTGGATTTGCATCAACGGCCACATACACATGTATTCGTCCCTTACGGATGCCCGGGAGACGCTGTAATGTCGGCGGACGGATGGCAACAAGCCGGCCTTCAAGAGTTATTTGATCACGTCGCTAAGCACGCGAGCGCCCGCAAGCTGGATCTGTTCAATCACTGGTGCTGCCAAGTGCTGCGCCCGTATTTGACGGACCGGCGCAGCATCGCGGCCGCCCGTTACGCGGAACGCAATATCGACGACAGGTGGCCGAACACGGACGAGCGGTTGCACGTCTTGGCGGCGGCCAAACAAGCGGTCGACGATCTGACCAAATGGGTGAAGACGGCTCCCACGGCGGCCGAGCAACGGAAGCGCCGGGTCTACACCCACGCGGCGCTCGTGGCTCAACAGGTAGTCGATATCGACCTCCCCAATCGCGGCGTCAAATCCAATGCCCAATACACGGCCCACGTGTTTGGCTGGGCTAACGACGATGGCCGGTCGCCAACTTTCCTGGACTTCCCCGAGGAGGACGGATTGCGCGAGGCGCATTTGCGCATGCAAGAGGCCGTCTTCCGCGACATCGTCGGCGACCCCGTTCATCCGATTCCATTCGATCCCCGATGGTTGACATCCGATGTGCTCGGCGTCGCCCGCGGAATCTACGACGACAAGGCGCATGTTCGGCTGCCCATCCTCGCCGATGCGCTGATGGACGCCGGCTGCGAGGACGAACAGATTATTGGCCACTGTCGCGGCCGCGGTCCCCACGTTCGCGGTTGCTGGGTGGTGGATTTGGTAGTGGGAATGCACTGAACCAAGGTGGCGCGTCTGCTACTATGAGTCATGAGTAGGAGGACGCTGATGCCGGCACTCACCTTGCCTCGATCCAGGACGCAGATCTCGCCTGCGTCTCCCCCGGCCCCCAAGCGCTGGACTGTGTCGGAATTCCACCAACTCTGGGAAGAGGACTGGTTCGAAGACTGCAAGCCAATGCTGGTGAATGGGGAAATCTACCTCATGGCAATTCCTGGCCCCCTCCACAATCGCGGCGTCGGCCTGGTCGATTATGCACTGAGACCGATTTTTGGCGATGGATTCTGGATCCGGGTGCAAATGCCGTTGGTCCTGGGTCAACATTCCGACCCGGTCCCAGATATCGCCGTTGTCACGGGTTCGCCACGGACGCTCGTTACACAGCCAACCTCAGCCGAGCTGGTCGTCGAAGTTGCGGATACGTCCCTTTCCATCGATTTGGGGGAAAAGGCGAAGGCAATTGCCACTGCGGGCATTGCCGACTATTGGGTCGTTGACCTCAACAATCGCGCATTGATAGTGCATCGCGGGCCGCGGCCGGATCGCTCGAGCGCGAGCGGTTCGTCTTATGTTGATGTGACTGTCCTGACCGCCGGGCAGTCCATTGCCCCGCTGGCCGCGCCGACAGCGATGGTCGGCGTTGGCGATCTTTTGCCGTGAAGATTCGGCCGACAATTCCGCCCGTATAATACAAGCAATTCCCTCATGCAATTCCTCCCGAGGCCCCGATGCGACCGGCCCCGCGCATCCTGATGTGCCCACCCGATCACTACGGGATCGAATACGAAATCAATCCGTGGATGAAGCGCACCCTTGCCAGCGTCCGCGACGTTGCCTGGCGTCAATGGCGGACGTTGCGGGACACACTCGCGGAACTCAAAGTCGCCATTGCCGAAATGCAGCCGCAACCCGGCTTGCCCGATCTCGTGTTCACGGCGAATGCCGGCCTCATGTTTCGCGAACGCTTCTTTTCCTCGCGATTCCTGCACGACGTTCGGGCTCGCGAGTCGCCTTACTTCGATGCCTGGTTCCGCGATCACGGTTTTGAAGTCGTACACCTTCCGGATGGCATGTTCCACGAGGGCGCCGGGGATGCATTGTTTTGCGGCGAGAATCTATTCGCGGGCTACCGCACTCGTTCGGATGTTTACGCGCATCAATGGGTAGCGAATCAAATCGGCGTCCGCGTACTGCCGCTCGAACTGGTCAATCCGCGGTTTTACCACCTGGATACCTGCTTCTGTCCGCTGGCTCCAGGCGAGGCACTCTATTTCCCCGATGCGTTCGATGCTTATGGTCGCCGCGTGCTGGAAGCCCATGTGGAAAAGCTCGTGCCCGTGGCGGAAGCCGAGGCCTTTCGCTTCGGATGCAACGCAGTCGTCGTTGGCAAGACGGTCGTGCACAACAGCCGATGCCCACGACTGGCTGAGGATCTTCGCAACTCCGGTTATCAGCCCATCGAAATTGAATTGGACGAGTTCTTGAAGGCTGGCGGCAGCGCCAAATGCCTGACCCTGCGGATCGACGGCGAGGAGGCCGCGGTCTGGTAAACTTGGACGGGTACGGTCTCGGAAGGTGTCCGGTTAAATCGCATTTGGCGGCACGATCGTCAGAATCTGCGTGCTCGGCGCGTTCTTCCTACTCTCCCAGGTCCCTTCACTCTTGTATTGCTTGCCTAACCGTTTAGAATCAGGGATATAAGTTGGCCCGACAATCACTTAGGGCCGTCCGACCCTCGTCAATTCATCGCCGGCGCTCCCGCAGCGCGAGGTATTGCCATGGCGCAGACCTATACCCTTGAAGAAGCTGCCGACAAACTTGACCTTTCGGTCGAGGAATTCAAGCGCCGGCTGCGCGGCGAATGGACTCAGGTTCGTTCGTTCCGCGATGGCGCCACGTCTCCGCTTTCGGGCCAATGAAATCGATGAACTGGCGAGATCCATCGGCCTCGGCTCGTCCGAGGAACTTCCGCTTGCGGATTCGGGCTTTGACTCCCGCCGGTAGTCGGTGGAGCCGACGACAGTGGCGAGGCGATAGCCGCGCCGAAATCCCCGTCGCCAGCCAAAAAGCCGGACTCCGGGGCCCCGCTCAAGTTAGACGACTCGGACGAGGCGTTCCTGATCACCCCCGACGAGCCGGCCAAGTCGTCCAGCGGCAAAATGCTCAAAGGAAAATCCGATAGCGACGTTCGCATGGAAAAATCAACCAAACGGCCAGCGCCTTCCGCGGACGACGAGGAGTCGATTCTCACCGAAAAGTTTGACGTCGGTTCGGGCGGCAGCGGCAAGCTGAGCGGAAAATCCGGCAAGCTCTCGGCCGCAAAGCTGAAGGGGGATTCGGGCAAGATCAAAACGGGTGACTCCGGCAAAAAGAAAATGAGCGACTCGGATAAGCAGCGGGCAGCGGCAGCGGCCAAGGCGATGGAAGATTCGTCTAGCGAGTTTGAACTGACACTCGAAGGGGACAGCGATGAGTTCGAGTTGTCACTGGCCCCGGATTCGAGCGAAGAGGCTGCCCTCGGTGAACCCGCCGTCGCATCGGGCTCCAAGAGCGGCCAGAGCGGCATCAACCTGAATCGCCCAGCGGACAGCGGTGTCTCCCTCGAAAAGCGAAAGCCCAAAGGCGACGACGAGGAAATTGACTTCGAACTCAGTCTCGAAACACCCGGTAGCGGCGCCTCGGGCAAGAAGGCCAGTTCCGGAAAGCTGGGCTCGGGACGAAAGCTGGACGTGGATTCGGACAGCGAGTTTGAGTTGACTCTGGAAGAGCCTAGCGACCACAATCTCGAAGCAGCTGGGGAGAAGAAGGGCGACATCTTCGAGGCGACGGACTTTGAGATCCCCGCGCTTGAGGACGATTCCGCCTCCGAGGCGGTTTCGCTGGAAGAGTCGGATACCGATCTCGAAAGCTCGGACTTCGACCTGGCGTTGGACGAAGCCGATGCGGCGGCCGACGACGAGAGTGCTTCCGAGGTTGTGGCTCTCGACGAGGACGAAGTTGCGTCCGTCAAATCCAAGAAGCGCAAGAAGCGCCTGGCGGCAGACGAAGATGACGACGACGATATCGATGCGAGCGACGCGCTTGCGGGAGTCGACGACTACGAAGTCAGCGAGGCCGCGGACGACGACGAGCGTCAGGTCGTCGTGGCGACTCCCGCCAAATGGGGACCTCTGCCGGCGATCCTCATGTTCCCGACGGTCGTGTTGATGTTTCTCGGCGGCCTAATGGCTTTCGAGACGCTGCACAACGTCTGGGGTTATCAGCAGACGACGAAGCCGACAACGCCGTTGATCTCGTGGTTCGCCGACACATTCAACATGAAGCCGCAATAAGGCGAGCGAGCTTGCCCACGAAACACAGCGGAGCCTGAGCGCCAGCGAAGGAAAGTTCAACCTTCGCGGGCGCTTTTTGCATTAAATCGCTGCACCAGGATTGTGAAAACCAGCCGAGCCCGACGCGCAACGCGAGGGCGAGGCGGGCCCGGTTGTGCCAGCCGATTTGGTCCGAAAAGATTGCGCCTCTGACAGTTCGACGTCGCCCTCGCGTTGCGCGTCGGGCTCCGCCGTGTTGAGCGCAAGCGAACGCAAGTTTGAAAGCGCGTAATAATTCGGCCGGTCATCCAGAAAGACTTCCAGCCCCGCGCCGATGAATACCACGACGTATCCGACGTCCGATCGCTTCTGATCGCGTAAGACCGCCACCTGGAAGCCGTAAACACTCTGCACGCTCGAGCCGTCTTGTGGCAGGTTCTTCCACTTGAAGTCGCGGTCGCGAACAACGTAAACGGTTGCGCTCGCGTTCTTCGGTCGGTTGACGAGGTACAGGGTGGGGACGAATTTCCCTTGCAACTGATGCATGCCCCAGGTCTCGGCCTGATTCAGATCCAACGCTCGCTCGGGATGAAACTCAATCCCCTGATCGGCCAAGAATTCCCGAGCATTCCGGGGGCGGTCCTGTTCTCTCTGGTCGGCCTGGCGGGCAATCTCTGAGAGCGTCAATTCGGGTGCGTTGCCCATCTGCCAGGCGATCACGCCGCCGATTGCGATCAGGATCGTCGCGGCCAGACCGGTCGCCGCGTAGAATTTTTTGCGATACCAGGCGCCGCGTTCGGCGGCGATGCCGTCGAGGATCTTGGACTTGAGATTCGAGGGGATGGGCACCGCCAGCATGCGCTTGCCGAGGCGAGCGTCAAAGTCCCGCTCGAAGCGAACCGCATTGGCACAACTCGGGCAGCCGGCAAGGTGGACGTTCAGATCCGCCGCGTCTTCCGGGGCCAATTCGGACCCCTGACGGCCGAAAAACGTTGCCAGCATTCGAGCAGTGCTACAGTCCACGGCTCATCTCTCCAACCGACGGCGTGTTTGCCGCGCTCTCCGCGGGCAGCAGACGTCCCCGCAAATGGGCTTTCGCTCGCGCCAACCGCGACATCACGGTGCCGATGGGCAGGTCCATCTGTTCGGCGATGTCACGATAACTCATGTCCTCGAAATAAAACAAGATCACCGGCGTCCGAAATCCTTCCGGCAGTTCGTTCAGGACGAATTGCAGTTGTTCCGGCCCGATTTCCGGAACCTCCCGCGGATCGTCGCACGCGATATCGCCGACCGTGTCGAGCGATACCTGCCGATGAGCTGCGATCCGTTCGCGCCCGTTGGAGGTAGGTGTTTCGCAGGATGGAAAAGAGCCACGGCTTGGCCCGATCCGGGTCGCGCAATTGGCTCAGCTGAGCCTGAGCCTTGCAAAACGAGTCCTGCGTCAAGTCCTCCGCGTCGGCAGACGTGCCGCTGAGGCGGTAGGCATAGCGATACAGCGACTCGTAATGTTGCTCGACGAGGGAGGCGATGCCCCGCCGGCTACCGGTCGCGCCCATAAGCGACACCTACTCCTATATGGTTGATGCAGCGGGGCCAGGATTATTCCCGATGCCGCCAGAAAGGTGGCAACTTCTTCAACTTAGGGTTGTTCGTTTGACTGGCACAGGATTTCTTCCGCTTGCCCAATAAGTATGCAATTGAGTCAGCCCTATGAACTTTTGTTCCCTAGGCGCAAACCAGGGCGGAAAAAAACAAAGAATTTGGGGAATAACGAGCCACGGTCTGTATCTCTATTGTCGTACCGCGACCTACCGAGAAGGGATTCGCGGAATGACCCACCAGGGGCCTGCACTTCCCAAGAGGTATAACCGTGAAAAAGCTGTTTGCACTCATGATGGCTCTCTCGTTGGCCGCTGTTGGCTGCGAAGACAAGAAGACCACTCCGCCGAAGCCGGTCACGTCGCCAACGAAGCACACCGAACCGACGAAGCATAGCGAGCCGACGACGAAGCACGGCGAAACAACGAAACACAGCGAAACGACCGACAAAAAGTCTGAAACGAAGCCAAGCAACAAGAAGCCGGACGGCGGCCCCTCGGTCGGCAAGCCGGAAAAGAAGTAATCTCCGGTCGGCGTGTTTTGTTAATTTTCCACCCATACACGGCGACGTGTAGATTGTTTTTACCCAACCTATGACGAAAGGATTGATCGCAATGAAGAAGCTCCTGAGCCTCGTGGTCCTGGCCGCCGCGCTGGCGCCAGCGTTGGCTGCGAAGACAAGAAGACCTCGGCTCCCTCGACCGGCACGAAGATGACCGGCCCGAGCAATGGCAGCATGAAGACGACCAAGTAACTCGACCAGGATCGCTGAATTGTCAAAGGCCGGACGCCCAGTGGCGTTCGGCCTTTCATTTTGTTGGGAGTCCTTATCGTGCGCAAAGTTCTCGCGAGTCTGGTGCTGGGAGTTTCTCTCCTGATCCTGGCGGGATGCAGTGGGTCCGGCGAGAAAGATAAGAACAAAGACAAAGACGTGCCAAGGCCAGCAAAGGCGGTCACGACGACTTGAAATGCCTTACGCGTTCGCCGGTTCCACGAAATGATTGCGCAATCGGCGCAATGCACGCTCGACCATCTGTTGCACGTTCTGCCGGGATGTGCCCGTGACCGTCGCCAACTCCGCATAGGTCCGGGGCGGCGATCCGTCCAAACCAAATCTTTGTCCAACTAACTGCCGTTCTCGATCTCCCAGCCGGGCGTCAATCAAGTTCCGCACGACATGGGCAGTCTCAGCGTCCGGAATCGGCAATGGCTCTCGGTGATCGGCCAGCTCGGCAATGAAATCAACCTCTTTCGTTGAGGCTTGTGGCAGCGGCTTCCAGGTGAATGTCGCCCGATGAATCGCTCGGCGGCTGCCACCCCGACGTAGCTGACAAATTTCACGCCCGCTGATGTGTCGAAGCAAGGCACCGAACGAACCGCCGCGAGCAAGCCGGTTTGCACGAGGTCCTCGACCGGCGTGCCCCCCACTCGTCCGGAATACTGCCTGGCCAACTTGTAAATGAACGGCCGCACTTGCTCGATCACCAGCGCAAAAGCCTGGCGGTCTCCAGCTTGAGCCTGGCGAATCAAGATATGGACGTCATGTTCTGGCAGGAATGGTGATCCCAAGGTCTTCGTTTGCACGTCGGGTTCCAGTTGTTCCTCGATCGTTCGCGAGCAGAGCAATCTACCTTCCACATCGCGCCGAGACAAGAGAATACCACAGGCAAAACGAATTGCGGACAGATTCATGAGAAAAACCGGCCTTCGCTCGCGACGCGCGGAAGTGGAACGGATTTGCATTCCGTCTTGCACGACGACAGGTTGCAAATCCTTCCTAGATTTCCTGCTTGCCGCCCCAACTCGCTACGATGCCTCGATTCTCGCAATGAACGAAGGACCAAGCGGCCAGAATTCCGCTAGAATAGATTGACCTGCCTGGTACTCTCTCCACCGCCAATTGCCCAGTTTCCCGGAGCCGAAAGTTCATGCGAAAATGCGCTTGCGTCATCGTGTTCGCCTGCGCGATGCCCTGCTGGGCCGAATCGAAGCCCGATCCGGCGGCGATCGAGTTCTTCGAAAAGCACGTGCGCCCGGTTTTGGCGGAGCATTGCTACCAGTGCCATGGCTCGAAGAAGCAGTCGGTCGGATTGCGCTTGGACAATCGAGCAAGCGCCCTCAAGGGGAGCGAGAATGGCCCCGTGATCGTCGCCGGGAATCCGGACAAGAGTTTGCTAATCCAAGCGGTGCGGCAGGTCGGGCGACGTCAAAATGCCGCCCAAGAGCAGGCTGCCCGCCGCGGCGATCGACGCGATGGCTGCCTGGGTGAAAATGGGGGCACCTTATCCCGACAAGGCGACGGCAGCCCTTGACCCCACGAAGACCCACTGGGCCTATCAGCCGGTCCGCGATCCGATCCCGCCTGCACCTAAGACCGCAGCCGAGATGGCGATCGACCGCTTCGTCTTGGCAAGGCTCGAAGCGAAGGGACTGACACTTTCACCGCCAGCGGACAGGCGAACGCTCATTCGTCGCGTGACCTACGACCTGACCGGTCTGATGCCGACTCCCGAAGAAGTCGAAGCATTCGAGAACGACCCGTCGCCAACGGCATATGAATAACGGGTCGATCGCCTGCTCGAATCACCGCATTACGGCGAGCAGCAAGCCCGACACTGGATGGACCTGGCGCGTTATGCCGACACCAAGGGGTATGTCTTCACCGAGGATCGCAACTATCCTTTCGCTTACACGTATCGCGATTGGCTGATCCGTTCGTTCAACCAGGATCTGCCCTACGATCGCTTCATTCTCTATCAATTGGCGGCCGATCGCATCGTGAAGGAAGATAAGCCGAACCTGGCCGCGATGGGCTTTTTGACCGTCGGTCGGCGGTTCTTGAACAACCCGCACGACATTATCGACGATCGTCTCGACGTCACTTTCCGCACTTTTCAGGCGATGACATTGACGTGCGCCCGGTGTCACGACCACAAGTACGATCCGATTCCGGCGAAAGATTATTACTCGCTCTACGGGGTCTTTGCCTCGTCGCGGGAGCCCAAGGACCTGCCGTTGATCGAAGAGCCGAAGGACACGCCCGAGGTGCGGGCATTTCGAGCGGAATTGAAAAAGCGTGAAGACGTCGTCGAGCAAGCCACCGAGAAACTGAAGCGGACGTATGCGGAAAAACTCCGTTCACCGGCCGCAGTCGCCGAGTATCTCAGGGCCGCTCGCGATGCCCGCAGCCTGGAACGCTTCCGACTGCGTTCGTTTGCCGACGAGCGCAAGTTGATCGCGACCGTCATTGGCTCGTGGAAGACTTATCTGGACGGTAAGGCCAAGAACGATCCGCGGTTCGCGGCGTATCGAGCCTTCGCTGCAATTCCCGACAAGGAATTCGCTGCCAAGGCGCCGGCCGTTCTCGACAAACTGCGTCAGGAGAAATCGCCATCGCTCGTCATCGCGGCTTTGGAGAAGAAGAAGCCAACCTCGTTCCACGACGTGTGTGCTGTCTATGGGGAACTCCTGGCGGGACCTGGCGCCGACAAGAGTCTGGCCGCGGTCTTCGGCGCTGGCGGCCCACTCGATTTCAACGAGCCAATGTTCGAGCGCGTGATTAATCGCAAGGAGCGCGACGACCTTCGCGCTCTGAAACGCAAGATTGATGAATGGCGGGCCAAATCCCCGGTCGCCCCGGCCCGAGCAATGGTTATGACAGATGGCACGCCGATGCAGCCGGTTGTTTTCCTGCGCGGCAATCCGAACAATCGCGGTCCCCAGGTGCCTCGCCAGTTTCCCGAGGTGATCGCCGGCCCGAATCGCAAGCCATTCGCCGATGGCAGCGGCCGCCTGGAAATGGCGCGAATGATTGCCGACGCGAAAAACCCGCTGACGGCTCGAGTCATGGTGAACCGCGTTTGGGGCCATTTATTCGGCCAGGGGCTGGTGCGCACGCCAAGCGATTTCGGCATGCGTTCCGATCCGCCGACGCACCCCGAGTTGCTCGATTGGCTGGCCATGCGATTCGTGGAGTCTGGCTGGAGTGTCAAGAAGCTGCATCGACTGATCGTATTGTCGGCCACGTATCGTCAGTCGTCGGTCGCTCCCGAGTCGCTGATGAAACTCGATCCGGAGAATCGCCTGCTCGCCCGCATGACGCGCAAGCGCCGGACGTTCGAGGGACTCCGCGATGGTCTGCTGCGCGTCGGCCGGTCGTCTGGACGAAGGTGTCGGCGGCCGGTCGGTGGACCTGTTCCAGGCGCCGTTCAGCACTCGTCGCGCGGTCTATGGATTTATCGATCGTCAAAACCTGCCAGGCACATTCCGGTCGTTCGACGTGGCCCTGCCTGATACGCACGCCCCGCAACGCTTCACCACCACAGTGCCGCAGCAGGCCTTGTTCCTGATGAATTCGCCGTTCGTGATCGAGCAGGCCAAGGCCCTTGCCGCACGCACGTCGAACGCGGATCCGGCGAACCGTGTGGCGCAACTGTACCGGCTCACATTCGCCCGCAAGCCTACGGCCGAAGAGGTGTCGGTTGCCCTGGCATTCGTCAGCTCGCCGGCTGGCACGAAAACGAAGTTGAGCCCCTGGGAGCAACTCGCTCAGGTGCTCCTGGCGAGCAACGAGTTCGCGTTTGTGGATTAAGGAAGGCTGCATCATAATGGCAACCAAGAAAATGCGATACTGGGTCGATCATATGGTCTACAAGCACGAGTGCTTCTCGTATGACGACGCCACGAGGATCTCGATCAAGCACAACGGACGTCAATTGAAACTGATTGTTCCCGCAGGGAGCCCCAAGGTTAAGTCGTACGCCGTTGCCGAGAATGACGGGTTGCTGATGATCGTTGGAGAGATGAAACACAAATGGAACGGTGAGAATCTTGGGATCGTGATGGTCGCGAAGAAGCGCCGCGGTAATGAGTACGAAGTTGGCGTTTGGCACGCATTGTACCCGTGGGCTTTGAAGCACTTCGGTTTCGTCCCCCGATTGAAAAACTGAGAGGCAGGTAAAGTGCAACCGATAAACACGACAATCCGGACTGAACGATCACAATTCTCCCGTCGCGACCTTCTTCGCCGCTGTGGCATGGGGTTCGGCATGCTCGGCTTGGCGAGCGTGCTCGAGCAGGCGGAACTGCTGGCCGCGGAGCCGCTCGTCAATCCGCTAGCGCCGAAGCAACCGCCGTTCCCGGCCAAGGCGAAGCGAGTGATCCACATCTTCGCCAACGGCGGACCGAGTCACGTTGACACCTTTGATCCAAAACCGCTCTTGACCAAGCACCACGGCAAACCGCTGCCCCGGCCCAACCTGCCGACCGAGCGCAAGACGGGGGCCGCGTTTGGCTCGCCCTACAAGTTCGAAAAGCGTGGCAAGTGCGGACTCGAAGTCAGCGAGATATTTGCAGAAACAGCCAAACACATCGACGACATGTGCATCGTCCGCTCGATGCACGCGGATGTGCCGAATCACGAGCCGTCGCTGCTTCTTATGAACTGCGGTGAATCGCGGTTGATTCGCCCATCGATGGGTTCGTGGCTGACTTACGGTCTCGGGTACGGAGAACCAGAACCTGCCCGGCTTTATCGCCATGTGCCCTGGCGGGTATCCGATTCAGGAATCGCAGAACTGGCAGGCGGGGTTTCTTCCCGGCGTTTACCAGGGAACCTACATCGACACGCAGCACACGCAGATCGAAAAGCTCATCGAGCACGTGAAGAACGGCCAACTCAGCGGATCGGCCCAGCGCAAGCAACTCGACCTGTTGCTCAAGCTGAACAAGCAGCACCAGGCGGCTCGTCCGGGCGACCCGCAACTCGAAGCTCGACTGCAATCGTTCGAGCTGGCGTATCGCATGCAGGCCGAAGCGACCGATGCGTTTGACGTGACGCGGGAGCCGAAACACATTCGCGATGCCTACGGACCCGGCACGCAAGCCCGGCAACTGCTCATCACCCGGCGACTGATCGAGCGCGGAGTGCGCTTCGTGCAAGTCTGGCACGGGGCCGGCCAACCGTGGGACAACCACGACGACCTCGAAGTCAATCACCGCCAGCTCGCCAAGCAATGCGACCAGGCGATCGGCGCGCTTCTGCAGCGATCTGAAACGGCTCGGGCCTATTCGACGAAACGCTGGTCATCTGGGGCGGCGAATTCGGCCGCACGCCGACCGTCGAATTGCCAACCCCCGGCTCGAACGCCGGCAAGATCAATGGCCGCGACCACAACCATCACGGCTTCTCGATGTGGCTGGCCGGCGGCGGCGTGAAAGGCGGCCAAGCGGTCGGCGCGACGGACGAGTTCGGCTTCGCGGCGGTCGAGAACAAAGTCCACGTCCACGACCTGCACGCGACGATGCTTGAAGCTTCTGGGCTTCGACCACGAGAAGTTCACGTATCGCTACGCGGGGCGAGATTTCCGGCTGACGGATGTGCATGGACGAGTGGTGAAGGAGATAATCGCTTAGGCCCATGACCGTTCACAACCACGACTCATGGAAGCTGTTTTTCAACCAGTTTCTATGCGAATATCACTCCCTGCCGGAGTCCCGCCGTCGTCAACTCATTTTCAGAGGACAGGCGGATTCGCGATGGCACATTGAAGCATCACTGGACCGACAGCGAAAATTCGCAACTCTCGATGAGCGAAAAACGTGCTTAGACCGATTAATCGGCGAATTCCGCCGTCAAGCTCGGATGATTGATCCCACCTTGGCGCTAGAGCCGAGAGATTGGGAACTCCTGGGAAGGCATCATGGCCTACCGACGACTGTACTGGATTTCTCCGCATCGCCGTACATAGCCAGTTGGTTTGCTTTTGCGGATGCGTCGCCCGCGGGGGCAAGCCATGTCTCCATCTGGCTCCTAGATCGGGAAGTATTTGCAACTCATGGAGTCACCGATATTGAAATTGTCGACAACGAAGAGGCGATACGATTCAATCCTCGTGCCCAAATCCAGCAGGGCTTGTTCGTTCGCGTGGCAAACACCGCGGCTGGTACTTTGGAGCACCTGCTCGGAGATGCACTCGCTCGGCACGACATTCGCGTCACGGAGAGACAATTTGTACTCGGTATGCTGGAAGAGATGACAATAACCGCACGGACGATGTACAGTGATTTAGGAGCGGCCGCTGAGGCCGCAACAACGCGAGTCCTTGTAATCGGGGAGACATAGGCAATGAACCAAGTCATTCGCGACGTTGCGCCTTTATCGGATGAAGACCAGAAACTGGTCGACGAGTATGTGCGTTTAGGCCGCCCAGTTGACCAATTACCCTATACGCCGGAGTTCGAGAGACTTGTGCAGACTTTGCGCACGACAGGCGATACACGATCGGACCGGGAAATCCTCGGTCGATTGCTTCGGCTACGAAAAGCCGCTCGCCTTCCCCGAATGGGGCCAAGTCAACTACCGCCACTGCCATTGCCGCCTGCGGATGTCGAACTTCTAGAGACCTTGATTCGCGTCGAGCTTCCGTCGCCAGGGGCACGCGACAGTCTGCTCTATACTCCGGACTTCGATTCCTTGCTTGAGCGATACAATTCCGAGGCAGTTCTAAAGTTGAATCGACACGAATTCTGGCGAATGATCGCCCGTATCAGCAAGTAATTGCTTACGCGCGTTTACTTCCCCCGCTTGGTCTTCAGCACCATCTCGGGCTTATCCTTGGTGTCGAATCCCTCCGGTCGCTTGTTCTCGAACACTTTTCCGGAGCCTTTCTTCGGGGCCAACGGGATGCAAATCTTCAACTCGTTGCCATTCAATTCGTAGATCGCGTGAATCGTTTGCTCCTTGCCATTGCGTGTAAAGGTCATGTTCAGCCACTTGGGCTTCTTGGTCGCATCGGTAGCAAGCTTGATTTCCGGGCCGAAGCCGGTCATCTTGCCATCTTTGATAACAAGCTTTTCAGGCGCTCCCTTGCCGACCGGGATCTCCATTCCACCGCCCACGGCGGCGACGATTTCCCAAGTTCCTTCGAGCTTCTGGATTTCGTCCTTGTCATCGGCCCGAACGGCGATCGCATGGACCAGAACGACAAGGACACCAAGTCGTAGCATGACGTTCTCCACTTCAATGGGTCAGTATTGCTTTTGCCAATTCCGCGGTGGCAGCCCGCGGGCCGCTCTTCGCACCAAAAATCGACGTACCGGCGACGAAGACATTTGCCCCGGCCCTGCCGGCGATGGGAATTGTGTGCAGGTCAATCCCGCCGTCCACTTCCAATTCGCAATTCGGATTCACTCGATCGATTAATTCCCGCAATGCCGCGATACGCGCGGGGCTCTCCGGCAGAAACGCCTGCCCGCCAAAGCCGGGCCACACGGTCATGCACAAGGCGAGGTCGATGTCGGCTAGATAGGGCTCCAATACCGCGATCGGCGTGGCCGGGTTGATGGCGACGCCGACCTTTGCACCCAGGCTGTGAATCTCCTCAATCAGCATGCGGGCGTCCGGCAGCACTTCGTGATGAACGATCAGGGTGTCGGCGCCTGCCTTGCGGAACGACTCGACAAACCGTGCCGGCTCATTCACCATCAAATGCACTTCGAGCGGCAACTTCGTCACTGGCCGTAAGCCTTTGACAACGACGGGCCCCATACTCAAATTCGGGACAAAATGCCCGTCCATCACATCAATGTGGATGCGATCGGCGCCGCCTTGTTCCACTTCGCGGACCAATTCGCCGAGGCGGGAAAAGTCGGCGGCCAGGATGCTCGGTGCGATCGAAGACATGGCAACTCGCTTTTTGAGTGAATCGCCCTTATTTATAGATGGACGGCAAACAATTGCGAAGTGCCCCGGGGTTGGGTATGGTGGCAAGGGGTATTCGCGCGCCGACAGTCGCCCATTTCGAAGGAATTACCGATGCTCTCCCGCACCGATTTGAAAAACTTCCGCAATCGTCTCTTGGTTCTTGCCAATCGGGCCGGCGAGGTCCGCACCGAACTGGCGTCGGAGGAACAGCACGCCGCCGCCGACGGTTCGATTGTTGATCCCTATCGCCCGGCGGAAATTCACAACGAGGCTGCCGGTCATGTGGTCACCAGCCAGCTTCGCAACATCGAGGCGGGCGTCGAGCGCGAAGCGATGGCCGCCATCGAACGCATCGACCAGGGCACATTCGGCAAGTGCGAACGCTGCGGCGGAGCAATCCCGAAAGGGCGGCTGGAAGCAATTCCGTATGTACGCACGTGCATGAAGTGCGCGGGGTAGAACCAAGGCATTCGATTGGCGAGCCGGCGACGTGAGTCGCCGGAGGCAGCGCTAACGACGAGTAGTTGGGTATGCCTGCTCCGGCGACTCACGTCGCCGGCTCGCCGATCGGTCGTCGTGTTCAGCATTTGGAAGGGCATCAGGTGATTCGCAATCGGTCCCGTCCAGGCGCAGTCGGATTGCTCGGCATATGGTTCTTCTCCTGTGCTGTTTGCCAGGTCGCGCATTGCCAGGACCGCCCCGCCGACAATCCGACCGCCGCGCAAATCGCCGACGCGCTCGACAAGGTTCGATCGGGCAAGCTGCTCGACGCCGTCGAAAAACTCCAACGCGTGCTCGACACCTCAGGCGAAGAACTCGTCCCGGTCAATGATCGCCACTTGGTGCCCGCTCGCTGGGTTGTGCATGGCCATCTGGCCCGCCTGCCGGTCGAGGGGGTCAATCTTTATCGTCAGCGCGTCGACGGACAGGCCGCCAAGCGACTCGACGAAGCCAAGAAACAGCGCGATGATTCCGGCCTCGAGCGCCTGCTCGCCGATATGTTCGCCGCCAGTCCGTGCGAGGAAGCGATCCTCGAACTCGCCCGCCGAGCATTCGAGCGCGGTGTATTCGACGCCGCCGAACATTATTGGCGAATGCTTCTGCCTCCTTACGAGGGGGACAATCGGCTGCTGCGCTTTCCGCGGCCGAAAACGGACGTCGCGGCGGTCAAAGCTCGATTGCTGCTAGTCAAACTATTTCGCGGCGAGCGCGATGAAGCCAAGAACGAACTGAATGAATTCCGCGAGCAATATGCCAACGCGAGCGGATTGTTAGCAGGTAAGACAGGCAAGTACGTTGATACGTTGGCGGAACTGTTCAAAGACCCCGCCACGACAACGCTGCCGCGGCTCCCCGACCGCCCCGATTGGCCAACTTTTGCCGGCTCGCCGGCCCGCACTGGCACGTTGCGGTGCCGACCCCCCTACTTCTGGCCCGATGTGCCCACTTGGCGGACTTCTCTTCCGTTCGCCCGCGACCGCCGTCCGCGGGTACCGCCGGTTGATGCTTCGCATCCACGTTCGTTGTCCTTTTATCCCGTCGTTTCCAACGGCCGGGCGTATATCGCTGATGGTGCTCGCATCATCTCGATCAATCTGATGACCGGCCAGGTGGCTCGCGTCGGCGAGCCGAGAGACGGCGCGGATACAACGATCCCAACCAAGCAGGACGTTCGCTTCACGCTGACCGAACACGAAGGCATCCTCTACGCTCGCTTCGGCCCCGCGGCCCTGACAACTCGCGACCAGGCCGACACGTTCATCGTCGCCTACGGAGCGCGGAAAGGCGACAGCGAAGAGCGCAACGCGCTCTGGCGGCTTAATCCACCCAACGGCGAGGAGGTCACGCATTTCGAAGGCGCGCCGGTCGTCAGCAACGACCATCTCTATGTGGGACTTTGGCGGCAAGTGGCCGGTGACGCCGTGGCCGGGGTCGCCTGTTATCGCATCAACGATCCGAAGACGACTCCCGAACTGGTCTGGCAACGGATCGTGGGCAAGGCCGGCAGCGAACCGAATAGCGCGCCACGATATCGTCATGAGTTGGTCACGATTTCCGGGCCGAACCTGATCTATTGCACCGACGGCGGCAGCGTGATCGCACTCAACGCGATGACCGGCAAACCGGCCTGGGAATACCGCTACCCGCGTGACGAGCGGCCCACCATGCCGCGTTATCGCGACCTGTGCCCACCGCTTGCCGACGGCGGCCGAATCTATGCCGCCCCCGCCGATACGAATCGCCTGCTCTGCCTCGATGCCTATACCGGCCGGCTGATCTGGGAACGCGAAGGCGTGGAGGTCGTCCATTTACTCGGCGTCGCCCGCGGCCGTCTGATCGCCACATTCGCGGGCCAGGTGAAAGGCATTCGCGGCCTCAATCTCCGAACCGGCGCGGACAGCGGCGAGAACGGCTGGACGATTCACGACGACGGCGGCGAATCCACATTCGGCCGCGGCCTCGTCAGCGAGGAAGCAGTGGTCTGGCCGACGAAGCATGGCCTGCACTTTCTGGATCCCCGCGACGGCACACCACTCCGCTCGCCAATCCCCGGTCCAACGACGCGCCTGCCCGACGGGACGCCGTTGCCGGCGCAGTACCCGGGCCCTTTCGGTAACCTCTGCTATGCGGACGGCGTATTGCTCGTGACGACGCCTACCGAAGTCTGGGGCTTCGTCTCGGAAGCGAAGAAGCTCAGCGATCGCCGCAAAGCCGTGGAACAAGAGCCCGGCAATCCGGCCCGCCATGCCGATTTGACGCAATCGCTCATCGATGCTGAACTTTACACGGAAGGCGAGAAGGAAGCCGCCCAATCGGGCAAATCAAAAGAGCGGTTGCTATGGCTTTTAGCGGAAAAGATCATTCGTGACGCCGATAAGTCGGAGGCACAGCGGCTGTATACCGCGTTAGCGAAAGGCGATGGCTCCTTCGCGGCGGCGGGGGCGGTGCGATTGGCGGAGATGTCTGAACACCGAGCGCAAGCACGCGAGGTGTGGAAGGCCGTTTGGGACAAGAACGGAACAGTTCGCGATCGGACTGGTGTCCCTTCAAGCGCCAAAGCATATGCGGAGAGACACTCTCCGGCGCCGTTGATAATGCGTGGCGGGTTGCTCGACGGGGGTCCCCCCAAGCCCGCGGTGATTTCCATGTCGTCCGGACCATTGACACGGCACAACTACGTCGCTCTCGACGACCCGAGTCTTCGCATTATTGCGACGGATGACAATGGACTCGTTGCCATGGGCGGTCGACTTTATTCATCATCGATTGGCCGGTCGTACTCGATCGACTTCGCGCCGATCGTGGCGGGCGGGATCGAATCCCACTTCCTTTTGGCCGACTCATCGCGAATCGCTCTCCTTTCGACTGATGACGGCAAATCCGAACGGGTCATGGAAATTGATTCGAGTGGGCCAATTCTTGCAGAGTTGTCAGCAACTTTCCCGGCCGCATCCGGAATCGACGGCCCCGCGACGACGGATGCCATTCGTTGCAGCAAGGACAGCGTTTCATTCATTTACGACGGACGTTCGATGGTCACGATTCGTCCGCTGGTGGCCGATACCGCGGTCTTGAGCGTTCCGCCTGGAACTTCCGCGCGATTCCAACCTGAGTTTCTGGACAAGAGTGGATACCAATTGGCCAAGCTGACCAGTGGGCGAATGCTCGTGTCCCAACGACACAGCAACGAGTGCAGGCAGGTCATTTCAACGGCGAAGCCATGGCCCGAGCCTCCACTCACGATCCAAAACGGAAAGTTCCTCATCCCCGACGACGGCTCCGTCTTTCTTTTCGACGCCAGGGCCGGCAAGGAAATCGCTCGCTACACGATTCCGAATGAAGAAAGCCTCACTGGCGAGTTGCCGAGGTTTCGAGTTCACCAGGGCGATCCGCTGCTGATCATCGATCGCAATTATGGTGTCGAGGTCGATCGACTCAGAATGGATGGGCTCAACCGGGCCTGGAGACGCGAACCGATTCTGGCCGGCCGGGTCTTCGATGATGTTGCATTCAGTGGCGAGCAGTTTTTCCTCGCCGCCGATGATACCTTGACCGCGTATCGGTGGAACGACGGCGAACGGCTCTGGGAAACGCCGCTGCCCGAATTGCCGCATGCGAAGTGGAAACTCGCCGTCTCGCCGCAGGGATTGCTCGTGCATCCGACCGAAGCGATCATGCTCAAGCCGGACTATGACGTGGTAGGCGAATTTCGCCGAGCCGGCTGGAACTTTTCGCGTCTTCTGCGCCGTCGGCAAGTCGTATGATGTTTGGAGCGCCCGCGAGTTGCCGATCCTCGTGATCGACCCGGCCGACGGGCGATTGCTTCAGCGCCTCAACTTCCCCGCTGCCGGCCCCGCGGCCGGTGTGGCTGTCACGCCCAAGGGCGTCGTCGTCGTTACGGGCAGGGGAAGCTGGACGCTGGATGCGAAATGACCCGAATTGCTCACCACAGAGTCACAGAGGACACAGAGAAGAAAATAGATCTCATTCTTCTCTGTGTCCTCTGTGACTCTGTGGTGAAAATCCAAGAGATGATCATCAAGTGAGTCCCCCCGATCTACCCATTGACGTTGAACTCGAACCCGATGATCTCGCTGCCGCCGAGCGCTGCGCGAGAGTGCGCAGCAGATCCTGGCCGAGTGTTCCAAGATCATCGTCGGCCAGGCCGAGGTGCTCGAGCAATTGCTCATTGCGCTCTTTGCCCAGGGGCATTGCCTGCTGGTCGGCGTGCCGGGCCTGGCCAAGACGCTCATGATCCGCACGCTCGCCGACGCGATGGATCTGTCGTTCAACCGCATCCAGTTCACCCCGGACTTGATGCCGTCGGACATCACCGGAACCGACATCCTGCAAGACGATCCGACCACCGGGCACCGGGCGTTTCAATTCCTTCGCGGCCCGTTGTTCTCCCATGTCGTCCTCGCCGACGAGATCAACCGCACTCCGCCCAAGACACAAGCGGCATTGCTCGAAGCGATGCAGGAAAAGCAAGTCACCGTCGGCGGCAACAAGCACAAGCTGCCGAACCCGTTCTTCGTCCTGGCGACGCAGAACCCGATCGAGCAAGAGGGGACGTACCCGCTGCCCGAAGCGCAGCAGGATCGCTTCATGTTCAACATCAAGGTCGATTATCCCGTCGAGGAAGAGGAATTCCGCATCGTCGAAACGACGACCCGCCGCAATCGCGTGACGATCGACCGCGTCGTCAATGCGGATGATTTGTTGACCATGCAAGCGGTGGTGCTCGAAGTGCCCGTTGCCGATCACGTGATCCGCTACGCCATGCGGCTGACGCGCAAAACGCGCCCGGACGCCGACAATGCCCCGGACTTCGTGAGTAATTACGTGACCTGGGGGGCCGGTCCCAGGGCCAGCCAGTTCCTGGTGCTCGCGGGCAAAGCCCGCGCCTCTTGCGCGGCCGGCCGTACGTGGCGACCGAAGATATTCGTGCCATCGCCGCCCCTGTTTTAAGGCACCGCATCATCACCAACTTCAACGCCGAAGCCGACGGCGTCAAACCCGACGACATCGTCACGCGCCTGATCGAATCGACGCCAGTGGAGAAATAAGAAAACTCACCACAGAGTCACAGAGAGCACAGAGAAGACATAAATCAAATCGTCTACTCTGTGACTCGGTGGCGAGTCACAGAACCATTCGCTTCACGCCGTCTTTGAGAAGCCGGACATTGAAATTGATCAGGAGGCCGGTGTGGGTCTTGCTGAGGCGCAAATAAGTCAGGAGTTGGGGTTCGTGAATCGGTGCGAGTTTGTCGACGGATTTAAATTCGACCACCAGCTTGCCCGGAAAGTAAAGATCCATTTTGAGGTCCTCGTCCGAGAGAACCGCGCCCTTGTAACGAATTGGGATTCTCGCTTGCGAAATGAATTCGAACTGCCTTGACCGCAATTCGTACTCCATGCACTTTTGATAGACGGATTCGATCAGGCCCGGGCCCATTTCGCGGTGAACCTCGATGGCCGCCCCAATCACCGCCTGCGTTAAAGGATCTCGTTCGTCCATATGAGCTCCTTCGCTCACCACAGAGTCACAGAGGACACAGAGAATAGAATTCAATTTGGATTTTTGTCTTCTCTGTGCTCTCTGTGACTCTGTGGGGAATCTTCATTCATGCTCACCACAGAGTCACAGAGCACACAGAGAAGAAATCTCAGTTTTGATTTTGTCTTCTCTGTGTCCTCTGTGACTCTGTGGTGAATTTCCATTCATGCTCACCACAGAGTCACAGAGCACACAGAGAAGAAATCTCAATTTTGATTTTGTCTTCTCTGTGTCCTCTGTGACTCTGCGGTGAATCCTCATTTCACCTTCAACTCCTGTTCGCTGAGGATGGTCACGTACGCCCCGTGGGGGTTGTTGCCGTTGGCGATCTTCATGAGCACTTCGTTCTTGCCGGCTTTCAGTTTCACTTTTACTCGGTTCTGTTCCGGCGCTGCCGCTCGCGTCACGTTCTCGTGCAGCACTTCCTTGCCATTCACGAACAACACGCAGCCGTCGTCGGAGCCGATCAGGAACTCGCCCGTTTGTTCGACCGGCGATACGATCGCGCGATAGAGAAACGAGACGCTGTTATTCCCCGCATTGCCGTGCAACGCCATCAGGTCGATGTAGCCCTTCGCATCCGGATGGATCGTTCGCCAACTCAAGTCCCTTGGCTTCGGGCCGGAGCTGGGGCCGTTCCATTCGGGGAACGTCGCCTTCGCATCGAACGTTGCCTTCTCGGGCCCGAAGTTGTGGCTCAAGGGATCATCCCCGCCGCGCTTGAACGGCCCCATAACATACCACGAGTCGGGCGTCAGCGCCGGCGTCTTGAGCGTGAACAGATACTCGACCACGTCGATCAGGTCGCCTTCGGTGAGAGCTGCAACCAAATTATCCGGCATGATCGAGACCAGGCTCTTCTGCTTCGGTCCATCTAGATCCTTCTGAGCGAAGGTGTAGTCCTTGCCATTCGCGTCGCGGAGCGTGATCTCCTTGTCGTTCTCGGCGACGAGCAGGCCAATCACGCTCTTGCCGTCGAGCGTGTTGATCTTCCATTGCAGGTACTGATCGGCGATCGCTTTCGACGGCGTCAGGATCGAATCGTACAGGTTCTCCTTGCTCGCCTTCTTGCCGATCATCGAGAGATCGGGGCCAATGTTGCCGCCGACGCCGCGAACGGAATGGCAACGCAGGCATTGCGCTTCGCTCTTGGCGGTTGCTTTGAAGATCGCTTCGCCGCGAACGGCATTGCCGATGCGCTTGGCGAGCACGGCCGGGGCCGGCAGTTTCTTGGGGTCGAGCTTGCCGGGCGCGGGGAACAGCAAGAGCGCCTTGTTGCGTTCGCCGGCGAAGGGGCTATTGCGCAACAGCCGGCCGGCGTCGGCGAGGATCGTCTTCGGCATCTTGTCCTGTTCCTTCATTTGCAGCAGCATGCCGGTCCCCTGCCGCGTACCGACCAGGGCATTGAGCGCCGCCTGCCGCAGATCGTCGGTGGTCATGTTGCTGGTGATGAGCCGTTGCAACAATTCCATCGCTTGCTTGCCGCCCGAATTGACCCCCCTGCCGCCGACGTAATCGCCGATCGCCAGGACGGCCGCCGTGCCGACGACCGGATCATTGATCATCGCTTCCAACTGATGGAAGTATTTCACATGGTGAATCTTGCCGATGACGCGAACGGCTTCGATGCGCGTCTCGCGGTTGGCTTTCGTATCCGTCGCGATCGCTTCCAGGTCGCTCTGGTTGACGCAATCCGGCGCCGCGGCCGCGAGGTGCAAGCCGGCGATTTGCAAGTCCTTGCTCTTGAGCAGCCGGGCCATCGTCTCGCGAATCTCGTCGCTCTTTTGCAGGTTCTTCCACTTGGTCGGCAGATAAATCCGCAAGTTCTCGATCGCCCGGCTCTTGATCTCCGCCGGCAGATCGCGATGCAACAGCGCCAGCATCGTTTTGCCGGCATCGGCGGTGTCGTAGACCGCGAGGATATCGACGATGCGCCCCTTCTGCGCCGCCGTCAGCTTCGGATCTTCGAGCAACTTGCCGAGCCGCGGCAGCGACGACGCCGGCCGCAGCTCCCAAACCAGGTCGGCGACCTTGTCGTTCCAGTCCGGGAAGTGCTTGTCGAATTCGGCGAGAATGGCCTCCCGCCGTTTCGGATCGGTGCCACACGCGATGTTCAGGGCGGCACGGTAGAAAATATCTTCTCCCTCAAAAAGCTTGGCGAGCGGGTAGAACATTCGACCTGCAGTCCGGGCGGGCATTCGCCGGGTTAGCATCAGTAACTCACGGCGGACCGATGCCGGAAACCTCGCAAAGGCTTTCGACGCAGCTTCCATCACTGTCGGGTCGTCGTCAGGATTGAACTTTGAATTCTCCGACTCCGGAATTGACCTCATGAACATTGCGAGGAACTCCGGATCGGTTTCCCTCGACCGCAGGAACTGGTCGTATTTGGCCAAGGCATCTGGTGCGCGATCTTCGGCAGGGATTCGGGGAACTCTCGAAGCCATCGCCCAATGCGCCCTGGCCTGCGTCACTCGGTCATTGTTTTCGAGCGCTGCGAAAGCTGCGCCAAGCACTTCCTTGGGCGGGCGAGCGGCGAAATCCGCCAGAGCCACCCCGCGCGTAGCAAGACACGGTGATCGCAGGGTCGCAATCAATCCGGCTTGACTTGCTAGCTCCACCGCCGGCACCTTGTACCCCTTGTGCCCCTTCGGCGTCACGCGGTAGATTCGCCCTCTTGTCCAGTCGCCCATGCCGTGGCCGCCGACGCCGGGGTCGTACCAGTCGGCCAGCATCACGCTGCCATCGGGCGCCACGCAAACGTCGCTCAGGCGGAACCACGTGTCGGTGCTCGTGACCAGGTTCTCCTTCTCCAGCTCGTAGCCGGCCCCCTTCGGCTTGATGTGGAAGCAGCGAAATTCCCGCGGGCCGGCGTCCGTGTGTAATAGCTGGCCGCGATATTTCTCTGGCAGCAGCGTGCCTTCGTAGAAGCAAATCCCGGTCGGGCTGCCGAAGCCGGTTCGCAGCACCTTGTGGACGATGCCCGGCTGCTCCTCGTGCCAGTGGCTCTGGCCCGGTCCACGCGGGTTGTAGCCATAATTACCGCCAGGCATCACGTAGCAGATGCGCGTTTGCTGGTTGCCGTCGTCATCGTTGTCCGACAGCCAGATCTCGCCAAACGAGTTGACGCAGCACTCGTAGTTGTTGCGGAAATTGTGGGCGATGAGTTCGAGGTTCTTGCCGTCCATGTCGCACCGCCACACCGTGCCGGCTCGGCAATCGGTGTTGTTGCTCGTGAATTTGCGACCCTTGCCGTCGCTGGATTGCAGATTCTGCACGCCCTGGTCGCCGACGGTGAAGTAGAGCTTGCCATCCGGCCCGATGTTGATGCCATGCACGCCATGATCGTGGTCGAACCCGCGGAAGCCGCTGAGGAACTTCTTGGGCGGCCCATCGGCCTTGCCGTCGCCATCCTTGTCTTCGAAAACCAAAATGTCGGGGGACTGGCAGACGAAGACCTTATAGGCGAAGCGCGGAGACTTTGGCGGGGCCTCCCCCCGCTTACGCGGGAGGCTCGCTTGCTCGCCTAGAGGCTTCGCTTTGTCGGACGAGCCTCCCGGCTTGTCTAGCGAGCCTTTAGGCTTGTCCGACGAGCCTTTAGGCTTGAGCGGCGAGCCTTTAGGCTCGTCTGGCGAGCCTCCCGCGTTAGCGGGGGGAGCAGGATAAGCAGCAGGATAAGCCGCCACCGCAATCCCGATCGGGGCGATCAGGTCCTTCCCCTGGTAGAAAACCGTGCTCTTGTCCGCTTTGCCGTCGCCGTCGGTGTCTTCCAGGATGACGATGCGATCCCCCTCGGGCCGCAGGATCGGCCGGCCGAAATTGACCCGGCGATAATTGACGGCTTCGCACACCCAGACGCGGCCGCGATGGTCAATATCGATCGACGTGGGATTGACCAGCATCGGCTCGGCGGCGAATAATTCCACTTGAAGGCCGGGGGCAACCGTCATCGATTTGACCGTTTCCTCCGGGGATTTTTGCGCGAATACGGGGAGCGCTACGCCACAAGCGGCGAGGAGAATGAGCCAGCGGGTCATGGAGAGAGGCTCCGGTATGGAGTTTGCGGTGGGTGGTAAAATTGTATAGGCGAGCGAGGCCGCGTTAGCGCCCTGACCCTACGTGCCCACGGCTCGAAGCCATTGGGCCCACGGCGATGGCTTCGAGCCGTGGGCACTAGCAAAAGTCGAGAATCGATTGCGATCAACGCCCATCTAACCTGACGAACCCATGTTCTGCTTCGACCCCCTATATTTCGTCTTCCTCGCCCCCGCCCTCTTGCTGGGCATGTACGCTCAGTGGAAGGTGATGGACGCCTATCGCCGTGGCAGCCAGATCCCGTCCCGCCGGGGCATCAGCGGGGCTGAGGCGGCGGCGGGCATTCTTCGCGATGCCGGAAGTGCCCGGCGTGCAGATCGAGGAAGTGCCCGGCCAACTCACCGACCACTATTCGCCGACGGAAAAGACGCTACGGCTCAGCCCCGATGTGTATGAAGGCCGATCGGTGGCCTCGGTGGGCATTGCCGCACACGAGGTGGGCCATGCGATCCAGGACGCACGCGGCTATCCGCTTCTCGTTGTTCGTAATGCGATCGTGCCACTCGCGAATTTCGGCAGTGCCGCCGGAATGATCCTGCTCTTGATCGGCTTCGTGCTCGGCATGGCCGGGCTGATCTATGTCGGCATCGCGGTCTTTTCGCTGACGGTGCTGTTCCAGGTGGTGAACCTGCCGGTCGAGTTCGATGCCAGCCGTCGGGCCCGCAAGGAACTCGTTCGCACCGGCCTGATCACGGCCGACGAAGAGCCGCAAGTCGCGAAGGTGCTGAACGCCGCCGCATTGACCTACGTGGCGGCGACGCTGACTGCTATCCTGACATTGCTGTACTATTTGTTCCGAGCCGGCGCCTTCGGCCGGTCGAACGATGATTGAGAGTAGTAGGCACACTCCGTGTGCCGTCAAAACGGCACACGGAGTGTGCCTACTACACTGGATGCCTATGACTTTTGAATCCCTACTGCCGGCGGTCGTCCTCGTGGCGATGGCCGTGCTGCTGTTCCTCATCCTCCGCGGCGGCAAGGGCGGCGGCTGACGGAGCTGCTAACGACCCCGGTCGGGGCCGATTCTGTCCCGTAGCTGGATTCGCCAGAATTCAGCTCTCTGCCGCAGCAAGCCTGTCCCGTAGCTGGATTCTGCCAGAATTCAGCTTCGGAACGCGCAAAGCATCTGAATTCTGGCGAATCCAGCTACGCTCTTCGGACCCCATTTGCCAATTGCACCCCGCATGTGCTTCGGTTAGCCTTGGCGAAGCTCGACTAACCGGAGTCTGCAATGAAGATTCACAGCTCGTTCGTGCTCGTATCCACGCTTTTCGCTTCCTGCCCTGCCACGGCCGCTCCGCTGGCTCTCCATCCCGACAATCCGCATTACTTCCTCTTCCACGACAAGCCGACCGTGCTCATCACGTCCGGCGAACATTACGGGGCCGTTCTCAATCTCGACTTCAATTACGTCAAGTATCTCGATGAACTGCACGCTAATGGACTGAACCTGACGCCGCACCTTCACTGGCGTCTACTGCGAGGATGCGAATTCGTTCGGCATCACCCGCAACACGCTCGCCCCGCTCAAGGACAAATTGATTTGCCCGTGGGCCCGATCCAACCAGCCCGGCTACCCGAACGGCGGCAACAACTTCGACCTCACCAAATGGGATCCGAAGTATTTCACGCGCCTGAAGGACTTTCTCACCAAGGCCGGCGAGCAGGGGGTCATCGTCGAATTGAACCTGTTCTGCCCGTTCTACAACGACTCGATGTGGAAACTGAGCCCGATGAACGCCGTCAACAACGTCAACGGCATCGGCAAGCTCGCCCGCGAATCCGTCTACAATCGCACGAAGAACGGGGACCTGCAAGCGGTCCAGGAAAAGCTCGTCCAAAAACTCGTCGCCGAATTGAACGGCGTCGACAACCTGTATTACGAAATCTGCAATGAGCCCTATTTCGGCGGCGTCACCGAGGATTGGCAACGCCGCATTGCCGACGTGATCGTCGCCGCCGAGAAGCCGCTTCCCCACAAGCATCTGATCTCGATGAACATCGCCAACGGATCGAAGAAGGTGGAGAAGCCGCACCTGGCAATCTCGATATTCAATTTCCACTATGCCAATCCGCCGACCGCCGTGACCGTGAACTACGGCTTGAACAAGGTGATCGGCGAGAACGAAACCGGCTTCAAAGGCACCGGCGACACGCATTACCGGATGGAAGCCTGGGAGTCCATCCTCGCCGGCGGGGGCCTGTTCAATCACCTCGACTATTCATTCGTGGCGGGCAACGAGGATGGCACGTTCAAGTTCCCCCCGAAGTCGCCGGGCGGCGGCGGCCGCGCCATCCGCAAGCAATTTCACCTGCTCGCGGACTTCATCAACGGATTCGATTTTGTGCACATGAAACCAGACCCAGGCTTCATCAAAGGCGGGGTGCCCGCGAAAGGGCAAGCGTATTCCCTGTCGCAACCGGGCCAACAATACGCGGTCTATCTCTTCGGCGGCCCGGAAGCCAAGCTCGCGGTCGCCTTGCCGAAAGGGCAGTACAAGGTCGAATGGATCAGCCCGATGACGGGCAAAGTGTTGAAGAGCGAGTCGGTCAACGCGACCGGCCCGACAACGGAGCTGGCTTCTCCGAATTTCGACCCCGACATCGCCCTCCGCATAGTCAAAGCAGCCTCGTAGCCAACGTCGCGAGCCCATAGCGTAGCGAGGCATCGCCCCAGGGCAAGCGCTGTCCCGAACCCACCACAAAGACACGAAGATCACACAAAGACACAAAGAGGAATGATGGTTTTCTTCTTTGTGTCTTTGTGTGATCTTCGTGTCTTTGTGGTGGGTTCTGTCCGACCCCCCCCGACGAGGCCATCAAAGCCGATTGCGGTAGACAAGCGCCAGAATTCCAGCAAAACTACCGATACTCGAGAATCAATGAACGTGCCCATTCATGCAAACCACTCCGCTCACGCTGCTGGAGCATCTTCGCGGGCCGTCTTGCCCAGAAGAGCACTGGGGGCGGTTCATTGATCTCTATTCGCCGTTGCTTTTTGAATGGACGCGGCGGAATGGCGTGCCGGCGAGCGATGCCGCCGATTTGGTGCAAAATGTGCTCGTCACGCTCATCAAGCAGCTTCCCACTTTCGAGCGCCGGCCCGGTGGCAGTTTTCGCGGCTGGCTCTTCACCGTCCTGCGCAATAGTTGGATCGACGATCGCCGATCGAAGGCCCGTCAACCGGCCATCGCCATCGGCGCCGATCCCAACTTGCAGGAATCGCCCGACCCGGTCGAAGAGCTGACAGAAACGGAATACCGCGATTACCTGATCCGCCGCATGCTCCGCGTGATCCAGCGCGATTTTCCCGAACGGACCTGGCGAGCATTCTGGGAGCATGTCGTCGAAGGCCGACCGGCGAGCGAAGTCGCGGCCAGCCTGGGCACATCGGCCAACGCCATCTACCTCGCCCGCGGCCGGATCCTCCAACGCCTCCGCCAAGAACTCGCCGGCTTTATCGAGTAATTATTAACTGCGGGCTCCCGGCGCAACCGACGGTCATGGGCATCAGAAGAACCCACCACAAAGACACGAAGATCACACAAAGGCACGAAGAGGAATGGTGGTTTTCTTCTTTGCGTCTTTGTGTGATCTTCGTGTCTTTGTGTTGGGCTCTTTTTTCCCATTTTCCCGACAGATCGGGCCCGATGCCAGCGTCGAATAGGGTGAACCTCGCTTCCGAGAGCCATTCCCATGTCGCACGACCCCACGCAGAAATCCGCCCTTTTACGCGAATTCATCGATGGCTCCCTCCCGCCCGACCAGCGAGCCGAGGCCGAACGGCTGCTCGAACAGGACCCGAACGCGGCCACGTTGCTCAACGAACAAGACAAGCTCGAAACCTTTGTCAGCCGAGTTCGCGAGGCCCTCGCCATGTCCAATTTCCCCGCCGAAGCGAACGATGAACTCGGCGACGAGGTCCGCAAGGCAGTCCTGAACCAGGTCCAATCGCCGGTCGCCAACGACACCGCGTCGATTGGGCTCAGCGATCCGTTGGTCTCGACCGATTCGCAAATGGCCGATGGTCCGTCCGTGTCCGCCACGTTCCTCACTCCCGCACAGGCTCCCGACGAAATCGGCCGGCTCAATGGCTATCGCATCCTGCGCGAACTGGGCCACGGCGGGATGGGGCTCGTTTTCGAGGCCGAGGACATTCGCCTCAAGCGTCGGGTTGCTCTCAAAGTGATGAAGCCGGAGATCGCCGCCAAACAACAACACCGCGAGCGCTTCATCCGCGAAGCCCAGACCGCCGCCGCCGTCGAGCACGATCACATCTGCCCGATCTACCAGGTCGGCGAGGACAACGGCGTGCCGTTCATCGCCATGCCGTTCCTCAAGGGCGAACCGCTCGATGCGCTCTTGAAACGACAAGGTCCGTTGAAGATTCCAGAAGCGATCCGCATCGCCCGCGAAGTGGCCGAGGGCCTGGCCGCCGCCCACGACGCCGGCCTCGTCCACCGCGACATTAAACCCGCAAACATCTGGCTCGAGGCGAGCCCTGGCCGTAAGGCCGGGGAGTACCGTGTCAAGATCCTCGACTTCGGCCTGGCCCGCCTGCAAACCGATGCCGCCAATCTGACCGCCAGCGGCGCCATCCTCGGCACCCCCGCTTACATGGCCCCGGAGCAAGCCCGCAGCAAGCCGGTCGACCGCCGAGCCGATCTCTTTAGCCTCGGCGTTGTGCTCTATGAGATGACCACCGGCCGCCGGCCGTTCACCGGCGACGACACGATGTCGATCCTGACCAGCCTGGCAATCGACGATCCGACGCCGCCGAGCCTGATCAACTTCGAGATTCCCGCCGAGTTGTCCGACCTGATCATGAAGCTGCTGGCCAAATCGCCAGCCAATCGGCCCGCGAACGCCCGCACAGTGGCCGACAAGTTGCTCGCCATCTTGATGCGCTCGACTCGTCCAATCGTCGAAGCACTGCCGACCGATTCCGGCGACCGCCGCAACGAATTCAACTTTGACGACCCGACCAACGTCGAAGTCCCGCTCGCCAGCCCGGCGGAGCCGGACCCGCGGAGCCTGAAGCGTAAGCGAAGGCGACCCGGCACGCTGGTAGCGCTCGCCATCGCTCTCCTGCTCGTCGTCGGCGGCAGCTTCGGTGCTTACAAGCTCTTCTTCGAAACCAAGAACGGCACGCTGATCGTGGAGGTCAACGACAAGGACGCCGAGCTCCGCTTCAAGAATGGGGAGCTGCAAATTCTCGACGCGGACGGCAAGCCGAAGTACATGCTCAAGGCGAGTGAACGGAACAAGACGCTGCCGGCGGGCAAGTACCAGGTGAAAGTGATCGGCGCCGATGGCGTGGAATTGGACACGGAATTATTCGAGATCAAAAAGGGCGGCGAGTGGCGAATTCGTGTCACGGCGAAGGGGCCGGTCTTGGCGAAGAAGGAACCGTCAAACATCCAGTCACCCCGCACGGCCTTCGACGAACTTCGCCGCGAAGACATTCCACCTTATGAGCTGGCCATGGCCGGCGGCGGCGACCCCAACCGGGCGCCTTCGGAATTGGTCGCGGTCGTGGGCGACAGTCGCTTGCGGCACTGGCAAAGTGTCAATTCGATCATTTTCACGCCGGATGGCAAATCCTTAGTTACCGGCAGTGCGGACCAGACCGCACGGATCTGGGATGCCGCCACCGGTCGGCAGAAACAGATTCTTCAAACCTATAAGCCCGAGAATAGGTCGATTTGGTTGGCACTCAGCCAGGACGGGAAAACCTTGGCTTCAATGACAGGCGAACTCATCAAAGTTTGGGACCTGCCGAGCCTCACAGAGCGGCAGCAATTGAAGGCGGGAACTCTCAATGGCGGCAGCCTCAGCAAAGACGGCAGCTTGCTGCTGCTGGCTGGAAATAACGACGTCGCTCTGATCGAGCTGAGAACGGGCAAAATCAAGAGACTGGCGCAAGGCCAAAAGGGCCAAATCATGGCGCATGCGTTGAGCCCCGACGGAACCCTCGTGGCGGCCGGAGATTTCTACGCTGCGCTGAAGCTCTACAACGCGGCCAACGGCAAGGAACTTTTCGACCTCATGGGGCACAAGGGTCACATGCGCGCTGCTGTTTTCTCGCCGGACGGCCGAATGCTCGCATCCGGTGCTGACGACGGCTTGCGGGTATGGGACGTACGAACCGGCAAGGAACAGCACTCGGTGGCAGGTCCAAATGGCGTCACCGCGGTCGCTTACAGCAACGATGGCAAGCATTTGGCTGCGGGCGACGGTTACGGGAAAATCAGACTCTGGGAAACGGAGTCCTTCAAGGAATTGCCCGCGTTGACTACGAATGGCGTCTACGCGATCGCCTTCAGTCCCGATGGCAAGACCGTCGCCGCGGGACTGAAAAATGGTTTCATCAAGATGTGGGACCTGGCCACCGGCAAGGAGCGGTTCAACTTCCCCGGCCACCAGGCGTACATCAATTCGCTGGCCGTCGCGCCGTCCGGCAAACTAGTCGCCACGGGAAGCAGTGATGCAACGGTCCGCGTCGTCGAGGTGCCCTCGCTTGCGCGAGCGATTCCGATTGGAGGCCGGCGGAAGCCCGGTCCAGGCCATTGCCTTCAGTCCGGACTGCGCAACAGTCTTTGCAGGTACCGGTCACGGCGGAAAACAGGACCGTCGAGTTCTAGCCTGGGGCCTCGATGCCGGTAAACTCGAACATGTTTTCGAAGTCCATGGCAATCAGGTGTTGTGCTTGGCCGTCAGCCCTGACGGCAAGACTCTGGCATCGGGAGATTACCAGGGAGTCGTCAAGCTTTGGGATGTCCCCATCGGAGCCAAGCAGGACGAACTGATGACTCAGAAGGCCCGGCTCACTCTCAAGGACCCCTCCGGCGCAGTCACCAGTTTAGCATTCAGCTCTGACGGCACCATGCTTGCGACGGGTGGCTACGGGGAAAAGGTATGCCTTTGGGACGTTGCCAGCGGCAAAGAAAAGCGCGCGTTGAAAGTAGAGTCGGGCGGCGTGGCGTCTATGGCGATCAGCCCCGATAACGTGCTGCTGGCCACGACAGGTGGGACTTCCACCGGAGAACCTAGAGTCTATAAGGTGGCGACAGGCGAGGAATTTGCACGTATTTCGGTCAAAGCACGGGCAGTCGTTTTCGGAGCCGGGCACAAACTGTACACGGCTGGACCGCAAGGCACGGTGCAGGTCTGGGATCTGAACAAGCAGGGCGCCAGCGCCTGGAAAAGCAAATCCGCATCGGGCCGCCCGGCGGCTGGATTGAGCAACTCGTGCTCACGCCCGACGGCCGGCACCTCTTGACGCGCAATTACAACGGCACGACATATGTCCTCCGCTTAGCACCGGCACCGTCCGCGCCGTCCGCCGACCCCGATCGCCGCGCCGCCGAGTGGGTGCTGTCGGTCGGCGGCACCATCTATATCTCGGCGAACAGTCGGGAAAAGAAAGTAACGGCGCTCCCGGAACTGCCTCAAGGCCCGTTCGTACTCTCGCACGTCTACCTCGACCAAAAGAAAATTGACGACGCAGCTCTAGCGGTCTTCAAAGACTGCAAGAACATCACGCATCTGGGGCTTCAAAATACGGCCGCGACGAATGCGGGCTTGGCTTACTTCAGGAACTGCACGGGACTGGTGGACCTTGCCATAGGCGGAACAAACATAAACGGCGACGGACTATCTTACCTGGCAGATTGCAAGAACCTGCACAGCATTCACGCCGGCAGTTCCGGCACGGATGCCTGGTTGCCGCACCTTCAGGCGTTTCCCAAGCTCAAGCGCCTCATCTTTGTCGGCAGCACCAAAGTGACGGACAACGCGATGCCCTTGCTTGGGGCCATGAACCTGGAGGCGCTTGGCTTGGATGGCACGGCCGTCAGTGACACCGGCCTTGCGCAGCTCGGGGGTCTGAAAGCGCTCACCTCCATCAACTTGAGGAAGACCAAGGTCACCGCCGACGGAGTCAAGAAACTCGCGAGCGCCTTACCCCAGTGCCGCATCGAATGGGACGGCGGGGTAATCGAGCCGAAGGCATCGCCAGATCGACAGGTGGCCGAGTGGGTTTTGTCGGTGGGCGGCAAGGTGCTCGTCCGCATCGGCGATCAGACAAAGAAAATTGAAAAAATTGCTGACTTGCCCAACGGCCTATTTGATTTGCACACAGTCGGCCTGGAAGGCGTTCACAAGCTGACGGACCGCGATCTCGAACGTCTGTCGGCGCTACGGAGCGTGGAGGATCTTGAGTTGAGCGACACGCCGGTGACCGACGCTGGCCTCACGCATCTCAAGGGACTGACAACCCTCCGGACACTCGGTCTGGCGAACTACCGTGGTCGTGGACCGGTCATTACCGACGCGGGTCTTGCGTCGCTTGCCGGCCTGACGAGGCTGGAGAACGTGGGTGTCCAAAGTCAGGCCGCCGTCACCGACGCCGGGCTGGCCTATTTACGCAATACCCGGCTCCGTGACCTACAGCTCGTTGATACCGGTGTTTCCGACCAGGGAATCTCGCATTTGACCGCCAGCGCGGAAACGCTTCAATTTCTGGGCATCGGTGGTCTAACCGGTTTGACCGACAAGGGCCTGAAGCAAATCGCGTCAACATTCATCAATTTGCGCCGATTGCAGGCCAGCACAAAGCACATTACGGACGACGGCGTCCAGGCGTTGGCCGCGCTCAAGAAGCTGGAGGCGCTCAACCTCGATGGCACCCAGGTCACGGATGCCGGTATCGAGTATCTCACCCAGCCAGGGCTGAGCTGGATCTACCTCCGTGGCACGAAGGTCAGCGCGACCGGCGTCAAGAAACTCGCCGCCCGTTTGCCCAGATGCACAATCTTGTCCGACGCGATCAACATCGACCCGGACGCGGCCGACCGCAAAGTCGTCGACTGGGTCTTGCGGACCGGCGGGTCGGTCAGCGTACTGGTCGGCGACACCACTACCAAAATCGCAAAGACGGGCGACTTGCCCGCCGGCCCGTTCCGCCTCGAGAGTCTCTCCCTCGGCAGCGGCGTGGCGGACGACGACTTACAGAACCTTCAGGAGGTTTCCGGCATCTACTTTGACCTCGATTTGAAGCAGAGCCACGCTGTCACCAACCGAGGATTGGAACGGCTCGCGGCGATTGCAGGTCTACGCTCCCTGCCCGGTCTGAGCCTTCAACAGACACGGATCACCACCGATGGCATTGCTCACCTGGAGAAGTTCGGGCAGATGAAAAGGTTGTACCTGACGGCGACCGATGTGGGCGATACCGGTCTCGACAAGCTGGGCCGCATGCGGACACTGGAGTTCGTGAATCTCCGCGGTACGAAGGTGAGCGAAGCCGGCGTCAAGAAGCTCGCCGCCGCCCTGCCGCAGTGCAAGATCGTATGGGACGACGGCGTGATCGAGCCGCGGTCAGTGGAACGCAAAGCGGCCGAGTATGTACTCTCGATCGGCGGCAAGGTTCGCATCCAGGTGAATGGCAAGGAAGGCAACCCGACCACGGCCAACGAACTGCCGAAGGAGCCGTTTGAACTTCGGATCGTTGATCTCGTGAACAACGCGAAGGTGACCGACGCCAACTTGGCCGGCATCAAGGATTGCAAGGAGCTTACGCATCTCTTCTTGCAAGGCACATCAGTGGGGGATGCGGGCCTTGCGCGTGTCAAAACCTGCACGAATCTCACATGGCTCTATGTGCAAAAGACCAAGGTCACCAAGCAAGGCGTCGATGAATTGGCGAAGACGCTGCCGACCTGCAAGATCGAATGGGACGGCGGCGTCATCGAGCCGCCCGCTAGCCCGCCGCAAATCGCTGGACGCTGGGTGCTGGAGTTCGACGGCAAGACGACTGGCGTTCATTTGCCGATGATTCCCCTGGATCTCAAGAAGGGTGTCTCGATCGAAGCTCTAGTTCGCCCTCAAGAATCGTCTGCATCGCAGCAGGTGATTTGTGCGACCGACTCGATCGGTGGTTATGGGCTCGCCATTCACGATAAGTTCGCTGCCGGCGGATTTGGCTCGGCATTCAAGGAACCCGATCGGAGTCCAACGGATACTGGACTGTGGTACGCGGCCGGCAGCGGGAAGCCACTCAAGCGGGGTGAATGGGTTCACTTGGCCGTAGTTTTCGACAGTAAGAACATACGGCTGTTCGAGAATGGACGCGAAATCACCAACTACTTCTCCGCGGACTCCAAAGTGTTCAAATGGATTCACCCGGGCAACAAAGACGGCGCAACTTTTCCAGAAGGCGGTCGCGCCCCCAATGTGCCATCGTCCATTGGAATGAATATCGCCGACAATAAAAACCCCTGGCATTTCCACGGCTCGATGGCGATGATCCGCGTTTCGAGCGGCGTGCGCTATCGAGAAAACTTCGTACCCAAGGACCGCTTCGAGTCGGACAAGGACACGATCGCCCTCTACCACTTCGACGAAGGCCAAGGCAACGTTCTGAAGGACTCGTCGGGCAATAACCATCACGGCAAGATCATCGGGGCAAAGTGGGTGAAGGTAAACGGCGGGGTTATCGAGCCGAAGGTATCGCCACCCTACAGGAACTCCGTCGGGATGGAGTTCGCGCTTGTCCCCAAGGGCAAGGCCTGGCTCGGCGGCGGGGGTGGCAAGCCGGGCGACAAGGAAGTCAAGTTCAAAGAGGACTTTTACCTCGGCGTCTATGAGGTCACGGTGGCAGAGTGGGCGAAGGTGCTCGGCCAGACTCCGAGAGGCGGCAAACCGAGCAACCAGCGGTTTCCGGCTGAAGGCGTCACCTGGAATGATTGCCAGCGGTTCGTCAAACGGCTGAATGAAATGGCGAAGGAGGTCGGTTGGGAATATCGTTTACCCACCGGAAACGAATGGGAATATGCCTGTCGCGGCGGGCCGATGCGTGGCAAGGAAGAGAGTGCCTTTGACTTTTACCTGGAGAAGCCGTCAAACGAACTTCGGCCGGACCAGGCGAATCATCTGGGCAAGAGCGTTTGCGTTGTGGGCAGCTACAAGCCGAACCGGCTCCGCATCTACGACATGCACGGCAACGTCGCGGAATGGTGTAACGATGCCGAGCAGCCTCTTGCCAACGACCCGACACTAGCCAAGCGACGCATCTACGGGGGAGCTTGGGGAGGGCGCGACGCGAGCAAGTGCACTGCGGCACAAAAGTCCTTCGCCCCGCCGTCCCGTCGGGAAGGCTATTTGGGCCTGCGCCTGGCCCGTGTGCGCGTTGGCGGCGTGATCGAGCCGAAAAAGAAATAGCGAGCGGACATAAGCCGTCATCACGGGCTTTCGATTAACCGATTCGGCCGGTACATTGGTGGAGGCGGGCGCCTGCGATGTAAACGGCACGCCTCCAGGCATTTTGCCAAAGGACCTGCGCCATGAAAACGGTGCGTATCGTGCAAAGAGCAGGCAAAGATGGTGTTCTGCATCTCTCCATTCCGGTCGGACAAGCGGAGACGGAATTTGAGGCGGTCGTCGTTCTGCAGCCGCAACAGCGCTTGCCGCCCGATGCGCCGACCGACGAGCGTGGCTGGCCGGCGGGGTATTTTGCCAAGACTTTCGGCTCGATCGACGATGACACATTCGTCCGGCAATCGCAGGGCGAACCTCCCCATGCCGTGGATTTCGATTGATGTTCTCGCTCGACACCAACGTTTGTGTGCAGTGACTGGGAAGTTCCATAAGAGGGGCGAATCTCCAGCAAATCAGGACTGAATCGGTGGGATAAGAGTTCGCCGCCGCGCTGCTGAAATGCGAGTTCGAATGGGACGGCGGGGTCATCGAGCCGAAGAGGTAGATGGGTCGCGCTAACGAGGATTTCGCGCCACACAATAATGACTTCGGAAAAGTTGGTCGATTTCGGAAAAGTGGAATTCGTTTTGACAGGTGTGGGGCGGGGGCGACCGAAATCAAATTATGCATGACTCTCAGGAAAAATCGAGCGCAACCCGTCCGATCGGTCCGAAATCGGCCTGCAGCCGGTCGCCGGGCTTGGCCAGGTAGATGTCGGTGGTGACACCCGTCGTCACACGATCCCCGCGACTCAGTCGCCGACCGAATTGTGGCAACGTGTTGGCCAGCCACGCGACGACGGTCAATGGATTACCGAGCACGGCCGCGCCGGAGCCGGTCAGCGTCTGTTCGCCATTGATTGTCAGTGAGACCGGATGACGGGCGAAGTCGATCTTCCGCCAGTCCGCAAACGGCTCGCCGAACACCCAGGCGCCGTGAATCGCATTGTCGGCGAGCAGCGATGGCGCGCCGACCGTCTTCCAGTCGTGGTAGCGGTGATCGACAATCTCGATCGATGGGAGTGCCGAGCCGATGTAGTCCTTGATCGTCTCGGCGTCATACGTTCGACCGGCCGGCACATCCTCACCCATTTCGAATGCGAACTCCGCTTCCGTACAGCGGACCGTGAAGTCGGAGCCTCTCAGTTTGCCCGGACTCGGCTGCGAGGAGTGTGTCAGGAGAACGCCGAAGAACGGGCCGTCCACGGCGAGCGCTTTCTGCGCCAGTTCGCTGGTACAGGCGATCTTGTAGCCGATCGGCCGGCTGCCATGGTGGTTCATCAACTTGCGCACAAGCCGTTCCTGAACCTCGTATCCTTCCGCGAGTGACCGCGGCACAATGTCGGCAGGCAAGGCTGGCACCGGGCTTTGCGTCTTGCGTAATTCGTACAGGTAATCGCACGCGGCCGCGATCCGATCCATTGGCGTTCTCCGTCCGGCGAGCAAAAGCCATCAGGAGTAAGACTACGGACGCGAAGGGAATTGCGAAATGGCTGCTCGGGAAATGAGTTCGATGACGGCGGTCGGAGTTGTCATGCCGGCAGCGTCGCCTGCAATACATCGGTGCTCGTCGCTTCCTGGAGCATTTGCGCGATTCGCCGATGGCCGCGAGCGAGAGCGTGATCGACCGCGGTCAATCCTTGGTAATCGGTTCGGTGCACCTCCGCTCCCGACTCAATCAGGAAGCGAACGACGTCGGCGAATCCATTGCGAGCCGCATACGCGAGAGGGGTAATGCGCAGGCCGCTGGCCGCGTCATTCAAATCGATTTCGGCCAGCACGAATGGCCGGAGTGCGATCGGGCTGTTGGCGGCCATCAAGATTGGCGTCAGGCCAGTATGGGCAACGCGGAACGGATCGGCGCCTGCATCGAGCAACGCGTGAATGGCCGTGCGCTTGCCCTGCCGGGCCGCCAGCATCAACGGCGTGAAGCCGTCGCGGTCCGTGGCTTCCAGGGACACCCCGGCGGTCAAGCAATCGTGAATGAGTGCGACGTCGCCGGTGTGCGCGGCCAGGTGAAGCGTCTTTGCTTCGAGCGGAACGGCGATCTCTTCGGCCCGTTCGGGATGGATGATCTGATCGACGATTTCCTTGACGCCGACCTGGCGAGCCCACTTGAGGACGCTGGTCCCCGTCGCATCGATATGCCGAACGTTGGCCCCGGCCGCAATCAACATGCGAACCAGGTGCGGGTTCTCGCTCATGATCGCGGCAATGAGCGGGGTGAGCCCGCGCGCCGCGGGCTGGTTTACATTTGCGCCGCACCGGATCAAGGTGCGGGCGAGGGAGAGAACACCTGTCGTCGCGACGAGGAAGAGCCCGTCCATGCCACGCGAATTGATCGCCGCAGTATCGGCCCCGGCCAACCGGAGAAGGTCAAATACCACGGGCTCCGTATGTCTGCAGGCCAGAAGAAAAGGGGTGTGGCCTTCCGAATCGCGGGGATCGATTGGCTGGCCAACGCGAAGGCACTTTCGAACTGCCACGACGTCGCCGATCATGGCGGCGCGATGGAAGTCCGTCGTGGTTCCCTTCGGGAGTGCGATTCTGGGCGTCATGACGACCTTGTGCTAGCGGAGGGGACGCACGCAACCATAGGACAAGGGATCGAAAAAACGGGAAGTTGATTGCGAACGGACCTCGAGCGGATGTCAAACAATTCCGGCCAGGAAAGACGTAGCGGATTGCCCTGAGTCGCGATCGCTATGACTTGCCGATCAGGCGCTCAAACTCAGCTTCGGTTAACACCTCGACGCCTACCTCCTTGGCCTTGTCGAGCTTGCTGCCTGCCTCGGCGCCAGCGACGACATAGTCGGTCTTCTTAGAGACGCTGCCCGATGCCTTGCCGCCCAGACTCTTGATCAAGTCTTCGATTTCCTTGCGTCCATAGCGTTCCAGTGTTCCGGTGACCACGAACGTTTTTCCCGCCAGGTTGACCCCGCCGACGGCTGCTGCTGCCTTGGCAATATTCCGCTTTTGCTCGGTCATCTTTAATCCGATTTCGCGGAAGTCCTCGATCATGTCCGTTGTTGCTGGGAGCTGAAAGTAGCCGTGAATCGCTCGAGCCCGCTCCGGGCCGATGCCCTCGATCTCGGATAACTCGCTCTCGGTGGCCTTTGCCAGCGCATCCATCGACAGAAACGCCTGGGCCAGTTCGTCGGCCATGCTATCGGCCACCATGGGTACGCCGATTCCGGCCAACAATCGCGTCAGACCGCGATCCTTGCTGGCGGCGATGCCGTCCAAGAGGTTCTGAGCCGAGAGTTCACCCATTCGCTCCAGGGCGAGAAGTTGTTCCTTCTCCAATCGATACAGGTCTGGAATAGCCTTCACCAGGTCGGTATCGACAAGCTGATCGACGAGTTTCTTGCCCAGGCCTTCAATGTCCATCGCCTCGCGACGTGCGAATTGCAGGAGCTGCCGTTTGACCTGACCGCCGCACTGGCCGCGGGGAGCGGTGCAAAAGTACGACGGACTGTCCGGATCCTTCTTGGTCGGCGCGCCGCACACGGGACACGCCTTTGGCCAATGAAACGTGTGTTCGTCGCCGGTCCGAGCCGACTTTTCGACACGGACTACTTGCGGAATGATTTCCCCGGCCTTCTCCACGACGACCATATCGCCGACGAGAATGTCCTTCCGCTTCATTTCATCCGCGTTGTGCAAGCTGGCCTTGCTGACCGTCGTGCCCGCGAGCCGAACCGGGGGATCAAAATGACCGACGGGCGTGAGTTTGCCGGTTCGACCAACCTGAACCTCGACACGAGCCAAACGGGTGAGCGCCTGCTCCGCGGCGAATTTGTAAGCTCGGGCCCAGCGAGGAAACTTACTGGTGTAACCGAGACGCTCCCGCTGCGCATAGCGATCGACCTTGATGACCATGCCGTCCGTGTCATAGGGCAAATCATGCCGCTTGGTCGCCCACGAATTCACGTAAGCGATCACCTCGTCAATTCCCTTGCAACGATGTGCGTGTGGATTAACCGGAAAGCCAAACCTTTGCAGGGTCTCCAGCGCCTGGTGGTGCGAGGAAATGGCCAAGCCGTCAACGGCCCCCAGCTCATAAGCAAATAGCCTGAGCTTCCGCTCGGCCGATTGTTTCGGATCGAGCAGTTTCAGTGTGCCGGCCGTCAGGTTGCGGCAGTTCTCGTAGGGCTTTTCACCGGCATCCACGCGGGCGCGATTGATTCGAATCAGCTCCGCTCGCGTCATGTAGACCTCGCCGCGGGCCTCGAACAGGTTGCGGCGGCTGTTCGCGAATTCAGCCGCAGCGGCACGTCCGGCATCGTCCGCAAGTTGTGCGTGACGTCGTCGCCGCGTTCGCCGTCGCCGCGCGTGGCCCCGACCGTGAGCAGACCCTTCTCATAAGTCAACGAGATGGCCACGCCGTCGATCTTGAGTTCGACGATGTAACGCTATTTCCTCGCCGCCGAGCAGCTTGCGTGTCGTGCGATCCCATTCGCGCACTTCGTCCGCGTTGTAGGTGTTGTCGATGCTGAGCATCGGCACGCGATGGCGAACCGTGCGGAATTGGTCGATCGGCGCCCCGCCGACGCGCTGGGTCGGGCTGTCGGGAGTAATGAGTTCCGGATGGGCCTTCTCGATTTGCTGCAGTTCTTCGAGCAGCCGATCGAACTCGCGATCGGAAATCTCCGGAGCCGCATCGACGTAGTACTTGCGATTGTGATGATCGATGAGTTGACGCAGTTCGGCAACTCGATGTTTCAGTGAAGACATGGCGGGTCGGGGAAAAATAAAAAATGGGACCACTCGGACATTGCAGTCCTGATGGACCCATCCTAAACCGCGCTCTGGACCAAGGCTACTCGTCCGTCCCCATCAAATAGCTGCGCAAGTCGATGTACGCGCGGGTGCAGCGTTCGCGCCAGGCAGCATCGCTTAGTTGGCTGATCGATTGGGGTCGAAATATGGCCTGGATGATCAATTTGTTGCCGCGGACTCGGCTCGAGTTGGTGCAGGTGCAAGTTCGAGCCATAGGGGCTCGGGCCTCTTGAATCCAAACCAACTGGATTGGCCGCGTGAGTGGCTCCCCACGGGGCCCAGTTTCATGCGAACCACGCCCGGCACACTCTCGAGAATGACTCCATCCATATCGTGTGCGAAACCCTGGAGCTTGACGACGGCGATCGATTCCGGCATCCACGCTTCCATTGTGAATGTCACGGCATTCGGGTCGGAAATGAGCTGCGGGCCGAGCAGGTTAGCATCGGAGGGTCGTGGGGTATTCATGCCCGACATGCCCGACTGATCGAAGCCGAGCGCCGTTTCATAAACTTCGGCTAACTCGCGGGCAGTCTGCGGACGGTCATTCGGATCTTTTTCCAAGCACAGGAACACCACCGCTTCGATCGGTTCGGGGATCGTCACCGGAAGGGCAATTCGCGCGAATCGCGGCGGCATCTCGGTTGCGTGGGCCAACATCAAATCCATGCTCGACGGTCCGACGAACGGCAATCGGCCGGTCAGCAATTCGTAGATCATCACGCCGACGCTATAAAGATCGCCGCGATGATCCACCGGGTCGCCTTTGACCTGTTCCGGGCAGATATACCCAGGCGTGCCGACCGCAAACTCGGCGCTCGATGAGCGGTAGTCGGCTGCCGCCTCGGCATCGACGAGCTTGGCCAGCCCGAAGTCCATCACCTTGATCTTTTCTCGTGGCGAATCGTGGTCGACCACCATCAAATTCGCGGGCTTAAGATCGCGGTGGATGAGCCCCTGGTCATGGGCGGCCTGGAGCACTTCGCATAACTGACTGACGAGTCGGCCAACTCGGGCGGGTGTGAACCGGCCATTTTTCTGAAGGAGCGATTCGAGATTGATGCCCCGAATGTACTCCATCACGATGCAGGGGCCATCCGTCAGCGAGGCGTCGTAAAGTGTTACCGCATAGGGATGGGCGAACCTGGCCATGAGGAGAGTTTCGCGCTGGAACCGGTCGCGAAACTTGGGCTCGGAAGCGACGTGGTCGTGCATGACCTTAATGACGACTTGCCGACCCAGATCGAGCTGCCGGGCAAGATAGACCTTCCCCATTCCCCCTTCGCCAAGGAGGCGCATGGCTTCATACCGGCCAAGAAAAATGCGGCCAATCATGCCCTGCCCCACCGATCCTTTCACACGCTGGTATCGTAGTTCACTTTTGGCAGGAACGCCATGAATGCTCAGGCTATTGTCCCAATTGACGTTGCGGAAATTGTGAGAATGGGCCGCAAATCCGGGTTTTGAGTATGGTTGTAAGCAAGGCTCTTGCCGTCCGTCACTGGAGCGTAATCACCACTCGCCGGTAACGGGTAAGCTGAGGATGGCCGTCATCCTTTGCTTCCAACACCACGTGAATCGTCTTCCCCCTCGCGTTCTCCGGCGCGGTCAAAGCCATCTCATTCGTTTTTTGACCTGCCATCTCGACCTTGGCGTCGTAAGTTCCAGCCTCGTTGTAAATCCACCAGTGATAGCTCAATCGGTCACCATCCGGGTCGGTCGATCCCGCCGCCGATAGGCGAATGCGTTCGCCCGGTTTGGCTTGGAGCAGTACCGCTTTGCCAGTCGCATCGTGGTTCAACACAACCACCGGCGGATGATTTGCCCCCTTGGGCGGCTTCACGCACCAATTCATGCGGGCCGCGAATTCGTTTTGGTACGCGGGCCGCCACCGGTAGACATTGGCTCTGGCTTCGGTCTTGCCGTTTACCGTATCGCGTGCATCCTCATAACGATTGCCGGCGACTTTGCGAAATCGGCCGCCCCAACATCCCCACTCGGGGTGGTCCGGATCGCCAAGTCCGACTGGCAGAAAGTAGAACCACGACGGCGTGTCGCCTTCCTTGAGTGTCCCGTGTGGGTTCGGTGCGGTCCAAGTCCGGGTTGGATACAGGGCGCCGAGCGGACCATGACCTTTACGAACATGTTGATCGACCCATTCGCGACTGGTCAGCGATTCGTCGCCGCCGAGATACATGCCTCGATAGCCGCCCTCACGCATGTCGTGCTTCGGCGGCGCCTTGCTCAGAATGAAGAACAGATCGGGAAAGTGTTCGTTGATCCAAGGGCCGGTATTGTCCTGATGGCCGATGGAATAGACGCGCAACTTGCCGAGGAACTTCTTCAACTCGCTCGGCGAGCGATCGTGCCGCACTCGCCAGAGCGCCTGAGCCAACTCGGTGGAACCGCCCCAAATGACGATGTTGACTGGGCGTTGATCGGCTCGATCGGCAACTTGGACAATCCACTTCGACCCTTCGGTATCTTTGTCGTTGCCCAAACTCTCCACGCCTCGCTTCGGATTGCCGGCTTTGATGCGTTCGAGCAACTCGTTCGCCCTGGGGAAGTTGGGATCATGCTGGACGAGGTTTGGCTGCACCTTGCCATAGGCTTCCACAATCTCCCGGATCAACTCGGGCTTGACGGATTCCTTCTTCAGCTCGCCCGGCGTTCCGGACGCCGAAGCAATCAGCCCTTCGATATCGAATTCATTGGCATGCACCATCAGGCGGATCATCGATTGCTGGTCGTCCGGATCGCCGCCAATGTCGGTGAGCACGAGCAAGCGAGGTTTGGCCGCCGTGCCGCTAGACGAGAATGCGAGTGTAATGACGACCGAAACCCAAATGCGATTCATCTGGAACCCTGACGCGGAGTGTGAGGCCTACCGGGAACTCACCATCTCTTCCACCACGACTTGCTGTGCGATTCGAAGTCGGGGCGAAACACTTCGAGCGGTACGGGCGTCTTATCGGTCCAGCCCGCTTCGCGCGATAAACGCTTGAGTCGTTGGTAATGCTCTTGCACTAACTCCATCAGGTCTTCGCGGCCGCTCGCTTCGAGCGCCGCCTTCGCGAATGCATACGAATTGGCCTCGACGTCGCCGGAAATGAAGTCCAGAGCGCTGGCGGCAGCAACTGCAATATGGACGGCCAACACCGGATCATCGGGGGCCGGCCCGCCCATGCGAGCCTGGGGATCGGTCGCGGCCGCGGCCTCCGCCGCCTGAACGGCGAGATCAGCCGCGGCTTTCAGGTCGCCAAGGGCACGTCCTTCAGTCGTACACACTTCGGCCAGGATCACGGCCTGTTCGACCCCCTGTTGGTAGTCGGTTGGTGAATCGGGCCAGGCGCTCTCCCACAGCGGCAAAATCAGCCGGGCGCAGTTCGCATAGAATGCCGCGCGAGCCCAATGCGGCAAGCCGATCGAGTCCTGTCTCAACTGGATCCTTGCGTGCCGTCTGAACTGGGGTCGGCTTTGCCGAGCCCGAAACACTGTACGGCTCGGCAGGCTTCTCGATATCGACAAAAGCCGCAGCATGCTCGCGGATGAACCTGGCGAGCGCTTCGGTCAATTCATTATTGGCCTTGAAATAATCTCGATTCAGCGCGCCTTGAACGGCATTATTTGCGCGCACGAATGCGCGCAGGCGATCGCTTGGATCGGTTGGCGGAGTGCGGCTCGTGAATCCGTCGAAAACCCGGCGGACCGCGGCGGCGGCTGGCTCGCATCCAACCGCATCGTATGCCGCCTGCATGTGCGCATATTGCGGATCGATTGCGAACTCCGCCTTGAAAAAGCCATTGAACCCGCCGTTGCCTATGATCGTGTTCGAGTGCCACACGATAAAGGCCGTACGGTGTTCCACGGGAAGCGCAGCGGGATCGAAGTGCTTCCCGTAACGGGCAATCAAGAGCGAGTAGAGGCCCGAGCAAACGTCGCTGTCCATCTCCGCGGCCAGGACCTCTGCGAGTGTTTTGGCCATGCGAGTTCCCCAAGGGGAGAGAAGGAGAACTCCGACAATCATCCGCGATTTCACGCCCTAATGCAAGCTTTCCCTTGCAATCGTGCCCGTAGACCCGTAGCGGCAAGCTGCCAGCTTGTGAGCTTAGGGCTGGCAAGCTGGCAGCTTGCCGCTACGGGACTCGCAGCACAGCCCGCAAGGGTGAGCCGTCAGCCCCGATAATCTTGAGCGGCAGCGCTATCAACTCATAGCGCCCGTCGGGGACTTCGTCGAGCCAGAGACCTTCGACGATCGTGATTCCCCTGCGGCCGAGCGCATGATGATTGTCCAGAGTCTTCGAATCCAGCGCATCGACGGAAGGCAAATCGACGCCGATCAGTCGCACGCCACGGTCGGCAAGCCAGTCGGGAAGGTCCGGCTCCATCACGGGAATCGTTTCTGGAAATCGCGTTGTGTCCGGCCAGCCGCCGGTGCGAAAAAGCACCCGCGGACAATCGGACAGGTCGATGGAACTCAGGCGGTCTCGCCAGCATCTGCAACCACGAACGTCGACGACTCGCGCCGGGCCGATAAACGTTTCGAGTGATAATTCGTCGACGCCCGCCCCGGCATTGTCGAAGTGGTACGGCGCGTCGCAATGCGTGACGGTGTGAACGCTGGTCTCGATCGCGCCGACGTTGACACTGGCGCCGCTCGCGATGGTCCAGCCAAGGCGAAACGCAAATGGTACATCGCCCGGCCAACATGCCGTGCCGGCGACCAGCGGACGGGAAACGTCAATGAATTCAGGTGACGGCGGCATCGGTTTCCGGAAGTTGCTCGTGGGCGCGGGTAGTCAGTATTTCTTCGAGAATCTCCACGGCCTGGAGGCACTCTTGAAATGACGTATACAGAGGCGAAGGAGCGAGTCGCAGTAAGTCGGGCGGTCGGAAGTCGGGGATCACGCCGCGCGACCGCAGCGCTCTTGAGAGCTTGCTCGCCTCCGAGTGCTTCAGCGTGAGATGACCGCCCCGAGCATCGTCCAGCCGCGGAGTAACGACCTGGACGGCCAGTCGCGTGAGCCGTTCTTCGACTTGCACTCGCAAAAACCTCGTGAGTTCGAGTGACTTCTTGCGGATCGATGCCATGCCGGCCCGATTCACCACGTCCAGGGCGCCGAGCAACGGCGCCAGGCTCAGGATGTGTGGTGTGCCAATCAGAAACCGACCGGCGTCGGCCGCCGGGTGAAACGTGACTGCCATTTCAAATTGTCGGCTCGGATCGCTGCCAAACCAACCCGCCATTCCCGGCAGTCGATCTTGCAATTGGCGATTGACATACAGCCAGCCCGGTGAACCCGGCCCACCGTTCAGGTATTTGTAGGTACAGCCAAATGCGAGTTCGACGCGGTCTTGGGTGAATCGATGGTCGACCACGCCCGCCGAGTGCGAGCAATCCCAGAGGATGTGCGTGCCGCGGTCAAGCGCCTGACGCGTCAAGTTGGCCATTTCCAGCAGTTGTCCGCTTCGATAGTCGACGGAAGGCAGGATCGCCACGCTAACCGCACCTTCGAGCGCGGCATGGACATCCTCAGCGAGAATAAGTTCATTTCGACGTGGAATGACCAGGAGATCGTGTGCCGGATCCTGTCCGCGCATTCGCAAATGACTTTCGACAGCGTAACGATCCGAGGGGAACGAGGATTCATCGATGACGACACGCCGATCGGGTGTGTGAAACGTCGATAGCAATTGATGGAGATTGACAGTCGTGGACTGGCCGACCATGACATCTTCTGGTTCAGCACCCAGGATGGGCGCGAGCCGCGTCGCCGCTGCTCGCGACATTTCGAACCACGGTTCCGGGCCGTCCGTCCAACCCATAATGGCTCGGGATCGCCACGCGTCGATCGCGCGATCAAGTGTGACCTCGGCCGCCCTGCACAATAGGCCAAGTGAATTGCCATCCAGGTAGATTTGGCCGAGCGGCTTGATGAATTCCTCCGCGAACCGCGCCAGCGGATCGCGGACATCGAGATCGAGGGCACGCTCGTTCATCTGGAAATCGTAGGGAGCGACGCCCGAGCGATGCATCCGGGGGCGTCATTTCCCGAGAAGCTTGCTGTTTGTAACTTCCGCATCCCTTGACTTCTTCCAAATTGCGCCGGCTCCGGCTGACATCTTGGTTTTATTTGCCCCCCGTTCCGGACACGTGCCGCTTCATCCGTTGTCGGCCAATATCGCCCACGGGGTTTGCGATTCGGTACAATCGCGCCGAGCCCATCAATGAGTGTTGACATGACTCGCGAAGACCGACTCGCCGAACTACTCGAACAATGGGAAAACGCTGGCTCCGCCGGTGGGCGGCTCACCCCGGAAGAGTTATGCAAGGACACGCCGGAGGATCTGCCTGCTTTTCGCGATCTTTTACGCCAACTCGGTCAGGCCGGCCTTGTAACGGCATCGGGTAAGCGGAATAGCGACGACTTACCGGCCGGCTTCCGGGCCGGCCGCTATACGGCCACCGAGTATCACGCCGCCGGCGGTCTCGGCGTCGTCTATCGCGCGAACGACCAGGAGTTGAATCGCACGGTTGCCCTCAAGTGCATGAAAACGGCCGCGGGGCCTGATTCGCCGGCGGGCCGGCGGTTCCTGCTCGAAGCCGAGGTGACCAGTCAACTCGAACACCCCGGCATCGCTCCGGTCCATGGTCGTGGCAACACCGACGACGGCCGGCCGTTCTACACCATGCGTTTCATTGAGGGGGAGACGCTGCAGGATGCGACACGGCGATTTCACGCGCCCGCGGGCAGTCCCCCCAGTCAGCGCAATGTTGAGTTACGGCGACTTCTCCGAGCATTCGTCGGCGTCTGTGAAACGGTTGCTTATGCCCATAGTCGCGGCGTCATTCATCGGGATTTGAAGCCGTCGAACGTCATGGTCGGGCCGTTCGGCGAGGTTCTGGTCATGGATTGGGGGTTGGCCAAGCAAACGGGCAAGGCGGAATCCGGTAAGCGGAATGAAAATCCAAAACCATCTGCCATCGAACAGCCCAGGTCTGCACCTGAGGCCGGACTCCGCACTCCGCATTCTGAGATGGACACGCCGGCCGACAGTCCGAATACACCCGCGATCGATATCACCGTCTACGGCCGGGCCAAGGGATCGCCTTCGTTCATGAGTCCGGAGCAGGCCCACGGCGACTGGGACTTTGTTGGGCCGGCAAGTGACATTTATAGCCTGGGATCAACGCTCTTTTATATCTTGACTGGCCGCGTTCCGTACGACGGCCGCACCAGTGCCGAAGTGGTGGCCAAAGTCAAGGAGGGGGCCTTTGCGCCGCCGCGTTCGCACAGCAACAATATTCCGGCCGCGCTCGATGCGATCTGTCGCAAGGCGATGGCCTTCGAGCAAGACGAACGCTATCCGACGGCACGGTTGCTGGCGGATGATGTCGAGCGCTGGCTCGCCGACGAGCCGGTCTCCGCCTGGCGCGAGCCGTTCGCGTTGCGGGCTCGTCGCTGGGCGCGTCGCAATCGAACTCTGGTGACGGCCACATCGGCGGCGCTGGTTGTCGGCTTTATCCTGCTCGCGGTTTACGGCTATCGACTCGATCGCAAGAACCACGACCTCGACCGGGCCAATTCCGAGTTAACTCAAGCGAATACCCGCGAACGGGCGGAACGGGAGAAAGCACAAGAACGCTTTCAGGTCGCTCTGGAGTCAAGCGCGAATCTGGTCACCGATATTCAGTCGAAGCTGATCCGTTCGCCCGGCACCAGAGTGGTTCGCGAGGCATTGCTCAAAGAGGCGATCACTCGGCTCGAACAGTTACTGCAAAAGGCCGACGAATCGAGCGAAATCGATCGGACGAAAATTGTCGCCCGTATCAAGCTGGGCGACCTCTACCGCGAGGTTGAGCAAAACCCGACCAAGGCCGAGACGGAATACAAACGGGCTCTGACTCTTGCTCGCAAGCGTCTCGAAATGGAACCGAGCGACTCGGCGGCAGCGCTCGGCATGGTGCACGCCCTGCAATGCCTTGGCCGCGTGGAAGTGCAACTCGGACGATACGGCCAGGCGACCGATCTCTATTCGCAGGCTTCGAACGGCATCAATGCACTCGGCGACGGCGCCGAAGAGCAACAAGCCATCATTCATCTTCGACGCGGCGAACTGGCAATGGAATTGGGAGACGCACCATTCGCAGCCACTCAATTTGCGATGGCCCGGGGATTCTGGGAAAAGCGCGCCGCCGACCCGGCCGATGAAGAAGCCACCATTTGGCTCGGCGAAGTGCTGCTCGCTCAGGGCCAGGCGGCCAATCAGACGGGCCGGCTCGAAAATGCCATCGAAAACTACGGGGCAGCGGGCGCGCGCTGGAAAAGCTTACAATCTCGCCGGCCGACCGACGTCACCATCCAGCGTCAACTCGCGCTCGCCCACAATGGACTGGCCCAAGCGAACGCGCAACTAGGCAATCGGACCGAAGCGGCCAAGCAATATCGCGAGTTGTTGAACATCACGGGGGCGCTTGCCAAACAGGATCCAGACAATGGAGAAGCCCAACTCGAATTTGCCCTGGCTCATCACGGCGTGGCCCTCGATGCCCTCCAGCGCTTCGATTTGAAGTCAGCCGACGAACATGCGGGACGGGCTCTGCAAATCGTCGATGGACTCGCGCGAGTTGACCCCGCCAATCTCAGCGCGCGGCGAAACTACGCGGTTGGGCTCAGCGCCGCGGCCGATCTGGCCGCGAAACGGCAGAAATATCGGGAAGCGGCCCATCGATACGGTGAAGCCATCGAAGTCTGCCGAGCCATTCTCCGGATTGCACCCGATCGCGCCACGACGGCTGCCGAACTGGCAACGTGGCTGCGGGAGTTTGGAGAGATCTGTTATCGACAACTCGACGACAAGCCGAAAGGTCTCCAAACAATTGGCGAAAGCTTGCAACTCTGGCAAAAATTCGTCGATGCCGATCCCGAGAATCTGCGATGGCAGGAACGTTGTCTGGAGATTCACCAGGTACTCGGGCAGCACCATGAGAAGCAGAAGAAGCTCGCGGATGCAAGGGCGGAATTCCAAGCGGGACTGCTCAATACGAAGCGACTGCCGCGAGCCGATCGCGATAACCCCATCATTCGCTGGAGAATCGGGTTGGTTCGCATCAATCTCAGCCACCTGAATCTCGAAGAGAATAAGACACAGGACGCGATTGCTTCTGTCGAGAACGAGATCGAATCTTTAATTCAAAAGGCGAAGGAACAACCCCAAGACGTTCGCCTCTGGGAACTGCTTGACGCCAACTATGCCTTCCTTGCCGAAGCATACAAGAAGCAAGGAAATCCCTCCCGATCCGCCGAGTTCTTGCGTAACGCCATCGGGGCCGCGCAACGCGGCCTCGAAGCCGATCCGGTGCATCGCGATCTCCGCGACAATCTCCAGCAGCACCTGGCCCGGCTGGGAGAAATCGCCTTGCCGACCGATCCGGCGACGGCGCTCAAGCTGTATGAGGAAGCGCTGCAACAATCGCGGCGATATCCTCCGGACCTCGCCGAAATGTATGTATTGCGTCATCATTTCGCCGCCTATGAGGCCAAGGCCGGCGACTGCTGCGAGATGCTCAATCGCCCCGGCGTCGCGATGAAACACTACGAGCGTGTGATCGAGCATCACAAGACCATCGCCCTGATCGAGCCGAACGAGCCGCGTGTGCCGGCCTTTCTCGCATACGACCACCGCCGCCTGGCCGAACTACGGCTATCCCTGCTCGACTTCGATGGCGCCGTCAAAGATTACGAACGGGCAAAGACCTACCTCGAGAAAATGCGAACAATCAAGGAGCCGTCGCGACCGGTGGACAGCGAGACGGCGGGGATTGTTCGGAAGACCGAATCGCTCATCAAGTTGAATGTGCCGTTCGTGAAGTCGCTGCCGAACGGGATCGAGACGCTGGAGAGCGCGGTCAAGCAGCCGGTGGCCGTTCGCCAAATTGCGTTGCGAACCCGCGTGGCATGGTTGCTGAAAGACAAGAAGTACAATGAGGCGGCCGAAACGGCCGAGCAAATGACCAAAGAGAAATCTCTTGACGACAGTCCGCTCGCACTCGCGGCCGTCGAGTACAGCCGGCTGGCGGCCACCGACAGTCCAAAGGCGAATAGTTATGCGACGCGTGCGATCGAATTGTTGAAAAAGGCCAAGGACACCGGCTATTTCAACGACCCCTCGGCCAAAGCATGGCTAAGCTGGGAGCCGCTATTCGCACCCCTGCGAAAAGAGAAAGCGTTTCAGGCGATGGCGAGTAAATTGACCACAAAGAAGTAGAGTCCGTTTCCCAAGTAGGTCCGCCGAGCCGAGGCGGACCAGGGCGCCAGCCACGGAGACGGCATGATGCCGTTCTCGTGTGCAAGGTGGTCCGGCTCGGCTCGCCGGACCTACCGGAGTGCGTTTCACAAGGACCAGGGCGCCAGCCACGGAGACGGCATGATGCCGTTCTCGTGTGCAAGGTGGTCCGGCTCGGCTCGCCGGACCTACTTGTGAAACGGACTCTAGGCAATTGGTTGAGTGCTTTCCGATTTCTTGCTCAGTGTTCTCGGGGTCTCATCCGAATTAGTGCCGAAGCTTGATGCCGAAGAAGAGGCCCGTCCGGTCGGTCCAAGGTGTGCTAACCGGCGCATATTCCCACCGATATCGCGCGCCGAATTCCAATTCGTTGTCGCCGGCCAGCGGCCAGGCAAAACGCAGTTCCTGTTTGAGCTGATCCGAATCCGTGCGCGTGACCGCTGGAATCGCGGAGCCGGAATACTCAATTGCCAACGGTCCAAAAAGCGGCACGCGGGCGCTGAACTCCACGGCCGGTTGCGCCCGTTCCTGATATCGGCGAGCGACCAAGTCATCTGAATAACTCAAAAGCGTCGCATAGCGCAACTGCAATTCGCTGCGAGCGGGCAACGACCACTTCAGTCCGACTCCGGACTTGCTGTAGAGATTGCCGGGATGATTGCTCCAGGCTTCGCCCGAACCCTCGATCTGTCCGTAGACGAAGATCTGCTCCGCGACGGGCAATGGTATCGGCACCGGGATTTGCAGCTTTTCCTGCGCTTTCCAATTGCGGGCGGCGTAGGGGTTCATGACTTCGTTCGGATCCGGGAGATCCAGGCTCGTATTGCGTTTGAAGAGGCTGGTGCCCTGCTCGTGCTTGTATTTCCAGCGTCCCTGATCGGCGACGACGCCGGCGAGCCCCAATGAGCGATCTGGTTCATTGAGCGGTGACATGCGATCGAGCAACGATTGAAAGCTGTCGCCATTGCCCAGGTTCACCGTGGCCGATCCGGTTGGCAGCGGGGTGGTGGCCGTCATCCAGGCGAATGGAGTGGGCTGGTCGGCAACATTCCAAACATCGACTGCGGAAGCGGGTCGGCATTCGAGTCCGACCGCGTTGAAAAAAGTCGGGGTATAGTCGGGACACGCCTTCTCAGAGGGTGGTTCCGCAAACACCGGAACCGCCAGCGCGAGAATACCGAATACGGCCCGGATCTCGATCACGTTGTAATTAATCGGTACTTACTCCCATTGGCTTGCGTATACCGCCAAAACATCGCTATGTCACGATCAATCCCAAGCTTATCCATCATGCGCATTTTTCAGGCGGAGGGATTGCAGCTGGCGACCGGGAAGCAAATGCGATGCCTGCCTTGTTTTCGCTTGCCGACAATTAAGTGAATCATTTGGCTCTTTTCTCTAAGGTTTGCAGCCCCAGGGGTTTACGAATTCGCCTCGGAGTTGGTGTCTTTTGCGCCCTCGCTTTTCCAAACTAACAGTGTGACGACTTTTTCGCCGTTTCGACATGCCAGTTCTTGACGACGTGATCAACCGGACTAAACTCTGGTCACCAGTCGGGCCGAACGTCTTGTGGATGCACGAGAAAGGGATTGTCATGGCCACCTCTCCGACGACTGAAATCGACTTTATTGAAGAGTTGAAACTGCGCCGATGGGCACGCGAGAATTACGTGCCGCAACCGAAGCGCGACCGGACCTGGCATCCGGTGATCCACGATGAGATGGGCCGCAAAGATCGGGACCTGCGTTCCGAAACCAACTCGGCCCCCGTAGCGGCCGCCTGAAAACAAATCGAGTGTGGAAAACGGAGTGCGGAGTGGAAGCCACGAGGTTTTCACCCCGCACTCCGCGTTTTTGGGAGTTGATAGAATGGGTTTCTATTCCGGTCGCGCCACGTTCGCCCGGTATCGCGTGGCGGGCCGGCCGCCGCGGATGTTTACGGAAGAACATCTCGCCCGTCTCGCCGAACATGCCGCCGGCCGCCAACGAATGATCTCCAGCGACGGGGTCGAGGCCGGCTGGTCGGCGGGTGAACACATACTCGATACGCAATTCGATCTCGCCAAGAACATCATCAACGATCAGCTCTTCTTCTGCCTGCGGATCGATACCGTCAAGTTGCCATCGGATCTGATGCGCGCATATTACGCGATCGATCTCGCTGCCCTGGCGAAGAATAATCCGAGCGGCCATCCGAGCGCCCGCCAGAAACGTGAAGCCAAAGAGTCCGCGCGCGACCGCCTCGAACAAGAAGCCAAGGACGGCCGCTACACAAAACGCAAGGCGATCGAATGCGTGTGGGACCGCAAAAGCGGCGAACTCTTGTTCGGCACTACGTCGGTCAGCCAGATCGATCGGCTATTGGTGCACTTCAAGCAGTCCTTCGGCCACAATTTCGAGGCGGTCACGGCCGGCCGACGTGCGTTCGATCTGGCCGAGGTGCACGGCCGAACCCGCAACGTGGACGATGCGGCGCCTTCGCCATTCATCCCCGGACTATCGCCCACCGATGTCGCGTGGGTGCTGGACGAAGCGAGTCGGGACTTCGTCGGCAACGAGTTTCTACTCTGGCTGTGGTACCAGTGCGACGATGAATCGGCCGAGATTAAGCTACTCGACGGTTCCGAGGCGACGGTGTTTCTCGCTCGGACGCTGACTCTCGAATGCCCTCGTGGTCAGACCGGCCACGAAACGATCACGCACGAAGGGCCGACGCGCTTGCCGGAAGCGATGCGGGCAATTCAGAGCGGCAAGATGCCCCGCAAGTGCGGCATGACGATCGTTCGTCACGACGTTCAATATGAGTTTACGCTACATGCAGAATCACTCGCGGTCAGTGGCGTGAAGATCCCCGTTCCCGAAGAGGAAGACGATCGAGCGCGGCTCGAAGTCGCGAGCGCAGCAACTTCGCGATTTGATTGAGACCATCGACTTGCTATTCGACGCGTTTGGCCGGGTGCGTTTCTCCGCGGACTGGCCGAAAGAACTGGCGAAGATGCAGCGCTGGTTGAGTCGGGAACATCGAACGCCGTGAGGCGATTGAGGTCGATCGTACACCGGCCAGTTCGCTATTACCCGGGGCCTGGCCGGGCCGACGTCACCGTTTGACCCTTGCCGCCGGCGCGACCGTCATTTGCCCGTAGCCTTCCTTCCATTGGGCTCGCACTTCGACCTGGCCGACGTAATCGGCTTTACCCAAGACCGCGGTCCAGTCTTTCGCCAGGCGGTCGCCGGCGTCGACATAAACCTTGAGCAAGTAGCGCCCCGGCGGCAAAGTCGATCTCTTGGCAAACGTTCGAGCGCGATCCGATCCAGAGTCGGCAAGAAGTGTGATGGTGTGCTGAAAGGTTTTTCCCTTGCCCCAGACCTTGCGATCCGTGCTGGCAATCGGTTTGCTCTCCCATTTCCCGGCCGTTTGATCCCAGGCGTACACGTCGACCTGTAAAAGCTTGTCCCCCCACGCGGGCGGAGTGTCGCTGAGCTTCACCCACGCTTCCGTGCCGAAGCGCAACGGGCCCTTGTCGGCGGCCGGCAGATCGGCGGCCTTTGCATACCTGCCGGCCTTGATCGCAGCGACATCTTCCACCCATTGCCGAAACGCCTTGTGCCCCTGATCGCCGACCGCGAATTTGATCCCTCCGCCGTGCTTGACGGTTCCGAGCGGCTTTTGCAGGAGCAGGCTCTTGTCCGGTTCCTTCGGATCGATGAGCTTGCTGGCGAGCAAATACTCCATCGTGGCTTTTGCACCGGACTTTTTCACCCAGGCCACGCGGTCGCCATATTCCTTGCGGTTCTTGTCGTTCTGCGGTGTTCCTTCCGTATGGCAGTTCATGCAACGAAAGCGCATCGCCCAGATGGTTCGCTCGAACGATTCGAGCAGGCGATCCTCCCGGGCATGTCGGATGACTTCGATTGGCTTCGCGGGCTTGGCGAACTCCGAGGCCGCCAATTTGGGCGCATCGCGAAGTGCCGGATCGGCGGCACACGCTTTGATCCAGGCGGCGAACGCCTCATATTCCGCCTTACGATTGGCGGCATGAACGGCCGGCGCCCTGGGGTCGCGGTTGCCCATCGAGATCAGCGTCAGAATCTTGGATCGCTCGGGGTTAGCCAGGTCGACCAACCCCTGATCGCGCAAAGAGCGAAAAGTCTTTTCAGCGCTCGGCAGAATGTAGTCCTTCAAATCGACGCCGGCGAGATGGCATTGCACGCAACTCGACGGTTTGGGTGACTTGAAGATCGGCAGGATGCGCTGGGCGAAGACTTGCTCGGGCGCGTCGGCTGCTTGAGCCGATAGCCCGATGGCGAGAAGCATCAGCGCGAAAGCAAATCGTGCAACCATCGGGGATTCGCCTTTGAACGCCAATAGTTCTTCAGAAGCAGTTATAGCTGAATTCTCGCGAATCCAGCTACAAACCGCTGCAGTTGAATCAGTGCGTTTCAAAATAAACGGCGTTGCCATCGGAGCCTGAAGCGTGAGCGAAGGCGACGCCGAAATCGCCAAAGAATTCGGTAGACCACGTGGATATCGTCGCCTTCGCTCACGCTTCAGGCTCCGCTGACGCCAATCCTGAAAAGCGCTCTCAGTCGGCGCCCATTTCTTTCAGCAGACCATCGACAGCACGATTCAAGGTTTCCTCGTTCGGTGCACCGCGGAACTTTTGGCGAACGACTCCCTTGGCGTCGATGACCCAGACTGACGGCCAGCCGTCCACTTTCCAGGCCTTGGAAATTGGGCCGTTTGTACTGCCACCATTCCAGAACGACCGCCAGGTAATCTGCTCTTCCTGAAGGACGCCCTTCAGTTCCTCGCGGTCGTTGTCGCTATTCACGCCAATCAGGGCGAACGGCTTGCCTTCCAGACGTTGCACGAGCGACCGCTCGTGGGGGTACATGCCCCGGCACGGCGGTCACCAATTGCCCCAGAAATCGAGAACCACCACCTTTCCGCGATAGTCGGACAGCTTGAAGCGCTTGCCGTCGAGGTCCTCGGCATCGATCTCCGGGGCGACTTGGCCGACGTCGAGGCCGATGTTCTCCGAGCGTTTGGTGGTGTGCTTGGCCGAAACGGACTGGGGCGCCGTCGATGGCCGACGATGACAACCGATGCCGGCCACGGTCAGCGCGGCAACTAGAATCGGGACTCCGACCGTGCATGCGATTCGATTGGGTGGCATAATTCCTCGCGATGCGAATGGGTGAATGGAGCCAGTCAAACGGAAGTTAATCTATTGGCTCGGTCGATTGGCCACAATGCGATTGCCGACGCGACGAAATATGGCCTGTCACAATGCCTTCAAGAACGCCACCAGGTCCGCCTGCTCGTCCCTGGTCAGATCGAGACGACGAATGGCAGGATCGAGATGGGGATTCGTCTTGGCGCCTCGACTGTAAAACTCGACAACGTCTTCGAGCGTTTTGATGCTGCCATCGTGCATATACGGCGCACGCAACTTGACGCCCCGTAACGTCGGGGTCTTGTATTTTCCTCGATCGGATTCCGTCTTGGTCAACGCAAAACGGCCGAGGTCGGCACTGCCCCAACTCACGCCCGTGTTGTGGAAGCTCTCGTCGGAGAAATTCTTGCCGGTATGACAGCGCCAGCATTGTCCCTTGCTTTCGTACAGCCACAAGCCATGCCGTTCGGCGTCGGTCATCGCGCCCGATCGCCGCGTTCGCGAAATCGATCGATCGAGCTATCGCCACGAAGTAGGACGCGCTCAAAGCTGGCAATCGCCTTGCCAAGATTCTTGGCCGTGACGCCATCGTCAAACGCCCTGGCGAATAGATCCTTGTACGTCGAGTCGGCCTTGAGTCGGTTGACGGCTTCGGCGACACTCGATCCCAATTCAACCGGGTTCGCGATCGGCTCGAGCGCCTGTTCCTCAAGTGATTTCGCTCGGCCATCCCAAAAGAACGCACGGCCATAGGCGCGATTGAACAAGGTCGGCGCTTTGCGCGTGCCGGTTTTCCCGCCGATTCCGATCGGCCGGGCATCCGGCGTGGAGAGCCCGTGATCCGGCCGATGGCACGATGCACACGCCACGGTCTTGTCGTGCGAGAGAATCGGATCGAAGAAGATTCGCCGGCCGAGCGCGACGCGGGCCGTGGTAAGCGGGTTCTCCTTATTCGCTATCCGAGTTTCGAGACCGAGGGGGATCTTGTCAATCGCGAGATCGGCCGACAGCGTGTCCGCGGGCACGGGCGGCGGTGACTTGGCGTAGAGAATCGCTGTGAGAAGCAGGGCGATGGAAATTGCGGGCAGAAGGAAGCGAGGCATGTTCGAATTTCGCTGAGATGGCAAGCACGGGCCGCCCTCTCCCATTGGCGAGGGCGGCCACACGGACAATCACTTCCCTTTCTTCTCCACCTTCTCGACCAAACCTTCAATAACCTTGTCCAGCACCTCGCCGCCGGGCGAACCGACGTACTTATGCCGAATCACGCCCTTGTGGTCGATCACATACAGAGTCGGCCAGCCGTGGACGTTCCAATCGGCCGAAATCGGTCCCGCGGTCCCCTTCTCACCATTCCAGAACGACCGCCAGGTAATCTGCTCTTTCTCCAAAACCGGCTTCAATTCCTTGAGGTCACGATCGGAATTCACGCCAACCAAAGCAAACGGCTTGTCCGCGAGCTTTTTCACGAGCGACCGCTCGTGCGGGAACATGGCCCGGCAAGGCGGTCACCAATTCCCCCAAAAGTCGAGCAACACCACCTTCCCCCGATAGTCGGATAGCTTGAATTCCTTACCGTCGAGGTCGGTGGCCTTGATTTCCGGCGCCTCCTTGCCGACACGGATGGTCTTCAAGGTCTTGAGTTCTCGCTCGGCGATCTTCTTCTGCGTCGCATCGTCCGCGTAGAGAGCGATCGCTTCGCCAAAGTATTTCTCGGCCTCTGTTGCGACCTTGTCCGCTTCCGCCGGCTTCTCGCCGAGCGAGTCGACTCGATTCGCGAGCATTCGACCCAAGGCGAGGTTCGCCGCCGCCTTCAGTTTCGTTTTGGGCGTGGTCTGGGCGACTTTCTTCAGAGTTTTTTCCGCTTCCGGGGACTCGCTGCGGCCCAGACTTGCGATCACCCGCTCCACCGCGGGGTTGTCCGGATATTTCTCCAGCAAGATCTTGCCGGCTTTCAGCGCCCCCGGCAGATAAGAGGCATTGGCCGCCCATGCGAGCAAATCGGCGGCATCCGTCGCCTTTTCGGCCCGCTTAACGACGGCGTCAACAATTGCCTCGTTGGGTCGCAACGAGCGGAGTTTCTGAGCCAAGTCTTTCGCGGGCATTTCCGCAATCAAGGTATTCACCTTGGCGGCTGCCTTCTCATAGACTTTGCTTCCGCTCGCATTCGAAACGATCCAGAAAACTGCATCGGCCGCGACGGGACTCTTCGGATTGTCCTCGGCGAGCTTGTAGAACTTGTCGGCGAAGCTTTTGCCGACATCGTAATACTGCTGGATGAGTTTATCTCGTTCCGGACCCTGGGCCTTCTGAACCTGCGAGATAATCTCGCGCTGTTTCATGCTGAATTCCTTCAGCAGTGCCGAGTACTGTTCTTTCGGCGATGAGTCCTTCTTCGGCTCGTCGCCTCGCGATGCTGGCAACGCCAACAGCAAGACGACGAGTCCGCCACTGACCCATTTCATGGTGGACCTCCCTCTGTGAGTTCGCCGGCTTCGCGGAACTTCCCGATTGGGACCGCACAAGCGTGGGCAACAATGAGAGCATGATAGACTGTTGGCCCGAAACCGGCGAGCGGCCGTTTCAAATCAGGACCGGATCGGGGTCGCCTTTGACCCCGACAATTCCCGAAATAATGAGAACAACGCCGAGAATGAAGAGGGCAATTCCCATGACCCTCATCCAGACGATGTTCGCCGGCGTCATCGGAATGGGATTGCCGTCTTCGTCTTTGCTCATCGAAGTCACCGCTCGCGGCCAAATGGCCATGCAGCCGCCGATCAGGCATAGCATGCTGCCCATCAGCGTCAGGAAATGAACGCGATCGATCATGGGCCAATTATCCGACGAGTTCGCGCACCGGCTCGCCATGCTCCACCAGATAAATCGGCCGGCCGGTTTGATCGGGGAATGACACTTTGCGGGCATCGAAGCCGAGATGATGAAACACCGTCGCCGACACATCCTGCGGAGTCAGCGGGCGATCAACCGGGTACTCGCCGCGAGGGTTGCTTTTGCCGACGACCTGACCCGTCTTGATCTCTCCACCAGCAAAGGCGACGCTGAACACATTGCCCCAGTGATCGCGACCGCCTTCGGGGTTCATTCGCGGCGTGCGGCCGAATTCACCCATGGCCACGAGCAACATCTTCTTGTTCAAACCACGTTGATGCAAGTCCTCGATGAGCGAGGCGAACGCGGCATCGAACGGCGGGATCAGTTTCTGTCCACCTTCTTTCGTCGGCAGCCGGCCGGCCGTGGCATGATGATCCCAGGGCTCCGTGTTCACGGTCACGAAGGTGACGCCGGCCTCGACCAATCGGCGGGCGAGTAAAGCACTCTGCCCGAAGATATGCCGGCCATATTTGTCGCGCAGTGCCGCCGGCTCCGCGTTGATGTCGAACGCTTTGGCTACGTCTCGACTAGTCAGAAGCGAGAACGCAGCCTCGGCACTCGAGTCGCGAGCATCGTTCGCTGTATGCTTCACTTGATCGATGAGGCTGAGCACTTCGCGGCGGTCTTCGAGTCGATCGAAAGTCAATTCGCGAGTCAGCGACAGATTGCGAACGCGGAAATTCGGCTTGTTCGGGTCGGAATCGACGACGAATGGGTTGTGCGCCGGTCCCAGGTAAGCGGCATAGTGGAAGAAGTTGTCCGTTCCCCCTCGAAGATGCGGAACCGCGACGTAGGCCGGCATCCCCGGCCGATTCGCTCCCCGAAGCTTCGATGCCGCCGAACCAAGCGACGGTCGGCGCTGCACTCGGAAGTCGGGCGCGTTGAACGCGGGCCCTTCAAAACCGGTCAGCATCCAGTGATTGCCCTTGGTATGATCGCCGGACCCGTGCGCGACGCTGCGCAGGACCGCGATCTTGTCGGCAATGGCAGCTTGCCGCGGCATCAATTCGCCGAATTGAATTCCGGGCACGTTGGTCTTGATCGCCCCGAATGGTCCGCGGAACTGGGGCACTGCAGCGGGCTTCGGATCCCAGGTCTCCATGTGCCCAGGCCCGCCGCTCATCCAGAAAAGAATGACCGCGGTGTCCTTCGTTCGGAGTCCCGCTTCCGCACGCGCGCGAACGAAACCCGGGCAGGGTCAAGCCCCCGATGCCAAGCAAACCCGCTTCCACAAAGGTGCGGCGCGATAGCCCGCGATCACCCGAAATCCGGAACATGCGATGCCCTGGGGGTCACAAATAGAACCCATGTAATTTAACACCGGCGGCGTCCGGTTTCGACTGAATTCGTAAGCGCAAAATGAGTGAGCAATCGAGGCGGCCAGGGATCTCTGTTCCTTTGGCCCGGAAGCGCCCTTCCTGCTCGGCCGCCGAGCGCATCACCACGCCGCGCGGAATACCTGCTCGATTTCCGCCTGTGTCGGATAGCGGGGGTTGACGCGCATCAGGCGCTTGAAGGAGAACGCCTTTTCGGCGAAGGGGGCCAGCATCGGCTCGGTCACGCCGATGTCGCGCAGACGGCTGGGGATGCCGATGTCGTGCCGCAAATCTTCGACCGCCTTGATCGCCGCCTCCGCGGCGCCGGCTTCGAACTCGCCGGTCGTGTCGTCACCGAGCAATTCCGCGATGTAGCCAAATGCTTCTTCACGCGTCGGCATGTTGTAGCGCATCACGTACGGGAGCAAGAGTCCATTGCCCGCTCCGTGAGAACAATGTACCGCCGCCCCGACCGGGTATTCCATCGCATGCACCAGGGCGACCCCTGCGTTCGAGAACGCCAGACCGCCAAACGTCGCCGCCAGCGCCATGCCGTCGCGGGCTTCCAGGTCGTTGCCATCGCGCACCGCTCGTCGCAGGAATCTTCCCACGAGGGTGATCGTCTTCTCCGCGCACATGTCGGCGAACGGATTCTTGCCCTGATACACCGACGTCTCTCCAGGCGGCAGTGGATAAGTCGCGTTGTCGACGGCGGAGTATCCTTCGATGGCATGTGTCAGTGCGTCGATGCCGCTGTCGGCCGTCACCTTCGGTGGACAACTTACGGTCAGCAGCGGATCGACGATCGCCGCCGCCGGCCGCAAATAATAGCTCAGCACGCTCACTTTGAGGTGAATGTCCGTATTCGTGAATACGGCCGCGGCGGAAACTTCACTGCCGGTGCCGGCCGTCGTCGGAATGCAAACCAGCGGCATGACCGGACCGGGGACTTTGTTCTCGCCCACGTAATCGACCACGTCGCCGCCATGCCCGAGCACGACGGCCGCCAGCTTGGCCGCGTCCATGTTGCTGCCGCCGCCGAGGCCGACAATTGTGTCCGGCCGAAATGCCTGGGCAGCCGCGATGCCGCTGCGAACCATTCCCAGGGACGGTTCTGGCTCGCCGCCATCAAAAATCTCAACCGGTCGTCCAGCCGCTTCTTTGACTTGGTCGACAATGCCGACTCGGGCAAGAATCTTATCGGTAACGACGAAAACGCGTTTCGAGCCCAGCCGGTCGAGCACGCCGCCCAGTTCCCGGATGGCATGGCGGCCAAAGACCAGGTTGCCGGCGGAGCGAAAAGTGAATGTGGTTCGCATCGGAGATCAGAAGTCAGGGGTCGGAAGTCAGAAGTCAGCATATGGGCCTTAAGGCTCCCGCAGTTCCTATAAGACCTACATGGCCAACGAAATTAGAATCGGAATCGTAACCATCTCCGATCGAGCCAGCCAGGGCGTCTACGAAGATAAGGGCGGGCCGGCGATTCGGGACTGTCTCACGGAATTCCTATCCTGTCCGTGGGAACCGGTGACGCGATTGATCCCCGACGAGCGTCCCGTCATTGAAACAACGCTCATCGAACTTGGCCGAGATGGGTGTTGCTTGATCGTGACGACCGGCGGCACTGGGCCCGCCAAGCGCGACGTCACTCCCGAAGCGACCGAGGCTGTATGCGAAAAGATGCTCGATGGCTTTGGTGAATTGATGCGTGCCGAATCACTAAAGGTTGTTCCCACGGCGATTCTCTCGCGGCAAGTCGCAGGCATTCGCGGTCAATCGCTGATCGTCAATCTGCCGGGTAAGCCGAGCGCGATCCGCGATTGCCTGATGGCGGTTTTTCCGGCCATCCCCTATTGCATTGACCTCATTAACGGTCCGTACCTGACGACAAACGAAAACGTGGTGAAGGCATTTCGACCCAAGAAGTGACCGCAAGTGCTATTTTGTCGGCGATTGCGAGTGCGCCGCTAATCGGCTTGCTCGTTGTGGCAGCTGGCAAAATCGTATAATTCCGTTTGGTATGGATTGCAACCCGGGTGAAAAAGCCACACTTCCGGCGCGATCAGGTTCGTCCCTGGCCGCAACCCAAGATACGTTGCAGCAACTCCTTGCGTTTTTTTGATATAGGGTGAATGTCGCCTCGGTCGGTCACTCACCGACCGTCCGCCCCACTCACGTCTCGGGGAGGATTTGGTGAACGCAATTACCACTCATCTGGACGATTTGCTCACCGTACTGCGCACATCGGCTGACCTTCAGCCCGCCTCCGAAACGGCCAGCAATCTGCGAACTCAATTGGCTGCCAGGCTGGCCGCAACTTCCCCCGATCTGGCGGCGCGCGTCCGCGGTCTCGACGACTGGCATGTAGAAGTTCTGGCCGACTTTATCGCGGATGCCCACGTCGTCGCCGGCGCCCTCGAATTCCCACCGTCAAGCGACTCGGGAGCTGAAGAAACGCGCGTGGGATAGTCCCGTTCAAACGGCGCCCGTCACGCGGGCCCGGCGAGGAGCAGATAGAGCGCTGAGACCGCGTTGAACATGCCGTGAACCACCATTGGTCCAATCAGACTCCGGGTTCGCAGATACAGGTAGCCGAGTCCGACCGCCAGCAGTACCAGCGGGACCGGCGAAGGCCAAACGTGTGCGTGCATCGCGGCAAACAGGGCTGAGCTGGCCCAGATCGCGCGAACCTGTTGTGACGAGCGAATGCGCAGATGCCGGCGAAGCCGCCGCAAGCGCGGCAGGATGTAATCGAACGGAATCAGGGCGAGGAAAAATGCCGCCGGAATCAAGTACGCCGCCGAGGCACTCAGCAAATCCGTTGAAAACGCCCGGTGCACTTCTGCCGGACGCTCGACCCACGCGGTGCCAAATGTAAAAACAACGCCAACCGCCACGGCACAGCACAGAACCAGAAGCGGCCGGCGATTGGGTTGAACGGTATACGGCGTAAACGGCGGGACCGGGCGTTTCTGCGCCAACCAGGGAAGCAGCACCCCGCGGAATAGCCATTCCTCCATGACCGGCGCGATGATCACCGTCTGCATGACAAACAGACCCCATTCGCGGGGCCCGGCGAGGTTTCCCAATTCCGTCAACGGGTGCTTTTCGGGCCCCTGACCGGTCAACCGCATGTGGGTGATGCTCGCCAAAACGAAAACGCAAAATGCGGCAGGCGTAATGATCAGCCAGGTCAGATAGCCGGCGACAAAGGCCATTTGCCCACCGCGTACGTGAAGTGGATTGCCAACTTTCAGAATGCGCGGCAGTATCAGAATTGCGACAACCTGAAAGGGAAATGCGAAGGTGGCCGACCACAATAGCCGAATGGTGGCGGCTGCCTTATCCACGGGCGTCGGCTTGATGGGCAACTCAACGGGAAAATCCGGTCCGTACAGTGCTCGAAAGAACCCGGTGGTGACGAGCAACGACTGAGTCGAGTTGATAAGCCACCAAAAGACGATCGAAAGTCCAAATCCCGCGAGCACGGCCAGCCCATTCCAGGCCGGCCGAGGCGGAGCGACAAGCGAAAATATCTTTTTGCTCCGCGGGCGAGCCGTGAAATAGAGGATGGCCGCGATCAAGCCGCCCACACCAGCCACCGACACCCCGGTGGCGAGCATGGACCACGGAATCACAGCATTGTCCCGCACGCCGACCCCTGGGAAGGTAACTTGTCGAGAGTATGCTATCGATAGCGAGTTTGGGAAAGACCGAATGCGGGTGAGACACTAGATCGTGACCATTCTCGATACGATTGTTCAACGCAAAAGGATCGAATTAGCCGAGGCACGCGCCCAATCCTCCGAATCGGAACTCGAAGCACGCATTGTCAATCGACCGCCCGCTCGGGATTTCGCCGGCGCCCTGCGGAAGCCGGGCATCCAGATTATTGCCGAAATCAAGAGGGCGTCACCGTCCGCCGGCGTGATTCGGGCTGATTTTGACCCGGTCACGATTGCGCAGACTTATGAGGATCATGGCGCGGCCTGCATAAGTGTTCTGACCGACGCGCATTTTTTCCAGGGCAAACTCTCTGACCTCACGGCGGTGCGTCGGTCAGTAAGCCTGCCGGTGCTGCGCAAAGAGTTTGTTCTCGAACGCTATCAATTGCTCGAAGCGTGTGCCGCGGGCGCCGACGCCGTGCTTTTGATCGCGGAGATTCTTCCCGGCAACCTGTTGCGGATCCTCCACGATGCGGCAATCTCACTGGGCCTGCAAGTGCTCGTCGAATTTCACGATGCCGAGCAGCTTTCGCGCGTGGTCGATTCGGGCGCCACACTGATTGGCATCAACAATCGCAACTTGCGCACTTTTCAAACATCCCTGGAACACACGGTCGAATTGCTGCCGAAACTACCCGCCCATTGCACCGTCGTCAGCGAGAGTGGCATTCGCACGCATGCCGACCTGAAACAACTCGAAGCGGCGGGCGCAAAGCGGCGCTGGTCGGGGAATCTCTGATGCGCGCCCGAACATTGGCACGGCGCATAGACGCTCTGCGCGGGGTTGCTTCCTGAGTCGGGGTTTTCCCAGCCAGTCCAAATCACGCACCAGAGCCACAGAGCGAGTACCGCGATTGTGTCCCACGGATAATCGTCGCCGCTGGCGAGGTAAAACGTCGGCGCTGTCGTAGAGAGCGCTGCCGTTCGAAGTCGGAATCGTTCCTTTGAGCCCATGAATGCTCGCGGTCACTTCCACATTGAGCGGCGAAGTCGCGTTCTCAATCAGCAGCATCACGCCAACAAAGATCGCCGCCCATGAAGCGAATGGCCACCACGACCGACGAAAGAAAGGCCGGGGATCAGTCATAAGAGCGACCACGCCAACGGCCGCGAGGAACACGTCGTAATACATGAACCGGTACCCACAGAGCCAGACTCCGAGCAGTATGAGGCAGGGCAACGGTCCACTCAGATTTCGCGGTGAATTCACCCGGTGACGAACCCGACGAATGGCAATCGCCGCCGTCGTCAACGCGACCAAACACCACAAGGCCCAGCCGACGATTGCCGCAATCGGCCGATCGGCCACCGCCTTCCCGTCTTGAAAATCGAGAGAATATGCGCCGAGGAATGCCGAACAGATCGCGACTGAGAAAGATCCAATTCCGATCCGTGAGGTACGTCTGTGTCGCCAATTGACCGACGTGCAGCCAGTCCAACCAGGATTGAACGCCGACCAACGGCAGTGTCAAGAGCACCAGTCCAGCTCCCGTGGCCATCATCGCTAGTGCGGCCCGCCATTGCCGCATCAGCAGGAGAGCGGCGAGAAATGAAATGGCCCAGACCGGCTTGAATGCAAGTAAGCCCCAGAACCACGCCACCCCATCCGGGCTTGCCGCGGACGATCAAGGCCCAGCCCCAAATGAGCAAGGCCGTCGAGATGGGACTGTTCTGGGCGAGGTCGATCCCGCCGCGGCAGCCAGGAAATAGAAGCAGAAATGCGGTCGCCGCCGACCACCACCATCGGCCGCGCGATAAGTAATGAACGCCAGCCCCGGCGAGCAAAACCCAAAGGATCAGAAATTCCTTGATCGATTCGATAAGCGACGTACGGATCCGCAATCAGTCCGAGCGGCGCCATCACGAACGCGTGGATCGGCGGATAGAGCGGCCCACCAACTGGATCGTCCGGCGGGCCGGGGTAGTAACCGACAAGCCGTTCGGCATCATGTTCCGTTGCACCCGGCGCTTCGCGATCCCGCGAAAACGATTTGCGCGCAACTTCCAGATGCCGTTGTCGCGAGTACATCTCACGGCCGTAACCGAGAACGAGCAGCCGGCCCATCATCCACTGGCCGCCGAAGTCAATCGAGGTGTGGCCGTCGTTCCGGTCGGGGCGTTCCTTCACGCGAAAATTGATCCACCCCTGCACCCCGCGATGTCCGAGCGCCGCCAAGAGGACGATCCAGGTCAGCACACAATCGTGTCCGTCGAGCGGTCAGGAATTCGAGTAGGCGGCCGGGCATGAGTCTGGATTCCAATACGTAGGATAGGCCTCTGGCCTGTCCGGACAGGCCAGAGGCCTATCCTACGTCACCCCGTTAGACGTGTTGACGACCAAGCCTTTTGCTGTTCCGACCGAACACTCGACTCCGGCAGGTGGCTCGTAGCCGAGAAGGTCGAATTCGCCTGTTATTGCCCAATTCTCCGCAATCGCCGTGGCTGTGTTCAGTCGCGTCTTCAACCAAGGCCTGGTACGGCTTCAGCTCTTCGGTGCTCAAGTTCGGCGGGACCAAAATCGGATGGGCCGACACGCACGCACGCGTGACAGCGGCAGCGGCACGACGAATCGATCCCAGCTCTGGGCCCGCCAGCAACGGCTGAAGCCGAATCCGACTGGCACGATCGGGAAGCCAGTCCGCGAGGCGAGATAGACGGTCCCGAACTGACATTTTCGTCGTGGTCCCCTGGGCCCGTCCGGGGTGATTGCGAGGTGCCGCGGCGCCCCAACCATTGCGCAGCATTCGCAAAGTGGCCGCCGTGCCTCCCCGCGTGCTCGAACCGCGAACGACACTCATGCCGAATCGTTCGGTTACTTGTGTGATGAGTTCGCCATCGGCATGTTGGCCGATCAGCACCGACGTGTCGGCTCGCGCGTAAACGCTGGCAGCGATGACGATGTGCTCGTGCCAGAAGGCATAGATGTATTGCGCACTGCCGAGTAACTCCGGCCGATCGTTGACGAGGTAGCATGTCAATGGGCGATAAGCGAATCGGTAGGAATGCGCCAGCCCGCGGATGACATACGTAGCCGCAATCGCGGCCCGGCGGATCGATTTGGGATCGCGGAGCTTCATTTCAGACGGGCCACTCCCCGCTGAACACCTCGACCGCCGGCCCGGTCTTGTAGACGTGGTTGTCCATGCCCCACTCGATCTCCAAATCGCCGCCGAGCAGGTGAATCGTCACCTTGCGGTCGAAGCGATTGGTCAACATGCCCGCCACGCCGACGGCACAGGCGCCCGGTCCCGCACGCCAGCGTCTCGCCGCTGCCGCGTTCCCAGACCCGCATGTCGGCATCGGTTCGGCTGTTCACTTTGACGAACTCGACGTTCACGCGTCGTGGAAACGCCTCGTGCTTCTCAATAAGCGGGCCCACGCCGTGCACCAGTCTTGTCCGTGATTTCATCAACGAAAGTGACCGCATGAGGATTGCCCATCGAAACGCAGGTCACCGCCAGTCGTCTCACCTGGCGCAGTATTGCACGGCTTGCTCGATGGGCGGATTGCCCGTCAGCAACGTCGGAATCTTCGCGGCCTCAAGAATCGGCTCGCCCATATCGACGCGTGCCCGGCGAACCTTGCCTCCCTGGACTTCCACATCGACCAACAGGACTCCCCGGCCGGTCTCGATGGCGAGTCTGTTCTTTCCTGGCGATGCCGTGATCGTAGACGTATTTGGCCACGCAACGCAGGCCGTTGCCGCACATCTCCGCCTCGGAGCCGTCGGCGTTGAACATGCGCATCTTGGCGTCGCCGCGCTCGGACGGGCAGATCAGGATCAACCCATCGCCACCGACGCCGAAATGCCGATCGGCAATGGCAACGGCCAGCTTGGCCGGGTCGCCGGTGATCTTCTCGCGGAAGCAATCGACATAGACGTAGTCGTTGCCGATGCCTTGCATTTTGGTGAAACGCATGAACGCCTCGCTACGCCGCAAGCGGCCCTACTCCCATTCAATCGTCGCCGGGGGCTTGCTGCTAATATCGTACACGACGCGGTTCACGCCGCGTACCTCGTTGATGATTCGCGTCGACACGCGTCGCCAACAAATCCTCCGGGCAAACGCGACCAGTCGGCGGTCATGAAGTCGTCCGTCTGCACCGCTCGCAGGGCGATCACGTTCTCGTACGTGCGGTAATCGCCCATAACGCCGACGCTCTGGACGGGCAGCAGCACCGCGAACGCCTGGGCGGTCTTTCGATACCATTCGGCTGCTTGCAGTTCTTCGAGAAAGATCACGTCCGCCTGGCGAAGAACGTCGAGCCGTTCCTTCGTCACTTCGCCCAGGCAGCGAACCGAGAGGCCGGGTCCGGGGAACGGGATGCCGCCAGATGACCATCTCCGGCAGTCCGAGTTCCGTTGCCGAGCTTGCGAACCTCGTCCTTGAAGAGATCGCGGAGCGGTTCGATCAATTCGAAGCCGAGTTCCGCTGGCAAACCGCCGACGTTGTGATGCGTCTTGATCGTCGCGGCGGGGCCGTCGGATCGCCGCCGCTTTCGATCACGTCCGGGTACAGCGTGCCCTGAGCCAGGAATTTCGCGTCCGGGATCGACTTGGCTTCCTCGCGAAACACTTCGATGAAATGATGCCCGATCGACTTGCGCTTTTCCTGCGGATCGAGCACGCCCTTCAGCGCTTGGAGAAATCGGGCCGCTGCGTCGGCCATGTGCAAGTCGGCCTTGATACCAATCGCGGAAGGTGTGCTTGACGCTCTCCGCCTCGCCTTCGCGTAAGAGTCCGTTGTCGACGAAGATGCACGCCACCTGCGGACCGATCGCCCGCAATAGCAAGGCGGCTACGACAGATGAATCGACCCCGCCCGACAAGCCGCAAATCACCCGGCTCTTGCCAACCCGTTCGCGGACGTCGGCGATGGTCCGATCGATGAAGGTCTGCATTTTCCACAGACCCTGGCAGCCGCAAACGTCGTGCAGGAAGTTGCGGAGCATGCGTCCGCCTTCCGGCGTATGGCTGACCTCCGGGTGGAATTGAAAGCCGAAGAACGGCTTTGACCGGTGCTTCACGGCGGCCACCGGGCACGTGTCCGTCGACGCGAGCGTTTCAAAATCCCTGGTAGCCGCCCGCACCTGGTCGCCGTGACTCATCCAGACGATAGTTTCCCGAGGAATGCCGGCGAGCACGATGTCGGGGTCGGCGATGCGGATCGGCGCCCGGCCGAACTCGCGCCGGCTCGAACCGATGACTTCGCCTCCAAGTATCTGGCAACCGATATGCATCCCATAGCAAAGCCCGAGGATCGGAACACCGAGGCCGAAGATCGCCGGATCCATCGTCGGCGCGCCGGGCTCGTAAACGGATGCAGGACCACCAGACAGAATGATTCCCTTGGGGTTGAGTTCTGCGACCCGCGCCGCGGAAAGATCGTGGCGGACAATCTGGCAGAAGACGTTCAGATCGCGCACCCGCCGAGCAATGAGCTGGGCGTATTGCGAGCCGAAGTCGAATACGAGGACGAGTTCGCCAGTCGGGGGTGATGACATTTCAGAATGCCTCATGACGCGTGCTTCTGAAACAACTCTTCCACCGTCTTTTCGTCACCGGTCACGCCGCCGCCACGATAGATTTCGACTTCGACCTGAGTCTCATCGCCGTAGTCAACGAATTCAATCTCCCAGCGTTCCCCCGGCACGTACACTTCGACGGTGATGGCGTCGGGGCGGCTGTGACGGAGCGTATGGTGCAATTTGGCGTCGCTGAGACGGTTCAGGAAGCTCAATAGCTCCTTGTATGTATCAGTCGCTGTCGCATTCATTTGTCGTACTCCCCGGAACTGAGCAGTTTCCTGAATGTCTTGAATCCTGGCTCGCGATCTTTGGCTCGTTGCGTGATCTCTTCCCAATTTAAGCCAAGTATGTCGTCCCAACTTGGAGATCCTGGCTCAAGCGACGCATTGCGGATTGATCCGCGTTTGCGTCGAAGGATCTCACGGACAGTCTCATCATTGCGATTTTGCGCCATTATCGCTGCCCCAATTCGACCGACCTCCTCGTCGCCGCCTCGACTGCGTCCATGATCGCCGCCCGCAAGCCGCCTTTCTCCAATGCGTGCAAGCCGGCGATGGTAGTTCCACCCGGACTGGCAACCGCGTCCTTTAATGCCGCGGGATGCTGCTTCGTTTCCAGCACCATGCGGGCGGAGCCCAGGACGGTTTGCGCTGCCAGCGCCATGGCCACGTCGCGTGGCAAGCCCATGCGCACGCCGCCATCAGCCAGGGCCTCGATCATCACGTACACGAACGCGGGGCCGCTGCCACTCAAACCTGTGACCGCATCAAGCGACGACTCCGGCAGCGCGAACGCCTTGCCGACTGCGTTGAACAGGCGCTCGACGAGTGCGATATCTTCCGGACGAGCGCCGGGGCTGGCCGCGAAGCCGCTCGCGCTCGCTCCCAAGAGGCATGGAGTGTTCGGCATCACGCGGACGAGGCGAACATGGCTCGACAGGTTATGGGCCAGTCGCTGCAAGGTGATCCCAGCCGCGATCGAGATCACCAGATGGTTCGGGGTCACCGTTTGGCGAATCTCGTCGAGCAGCGCCGGCATCATTTGCGGCTTGACCGCAAGCACCAGTACGTCGCTATGGGTGACAACTTCGCGGTTGTCAGCCGTCGCTGGGCAACCGGTCTCTTGCTGAAATCGTGAACGCGCCGCGGCCGCCGGATCGCTCGCTCGACAACTCGTCGATGTAATGAGTTGAGCGTTCAGCCACCCCCGAGCGAGGGCGGTCGCCATCTGGCCGGCGCCGAGAAACCCCACGCGAATAGACGGATTGTTGGAGGCGCTCATCCGACGCCCTCCGAGGGAAAAGACTGATTGTAGTGCGCTTCGGGCAAGATCAAGAAGGGAAGATCGACCAGTCCAGCGGTTACTTTGGAGAGATCAGCCGCATGACCTCCTGCACCTGCTCGAAGCCGCGTTTCAAGAGGAAGCTCGGATCGCGGCCAAAACTCTTCATGCCGAGCACGAAATAGCCGGGCTCCGGCTGCCGCACGTTGCCTTCGGTGAAGTCGCCGACGTGCAATTCTCGCGTCAAATTCGTATCGGGCAAGTAGCCGACGTTGCCGATCACGCGGTCCACTTCCCAGACCGTCCGCTTTCCATTGATGCGGCCCGCGACGCGAAAGCCCTTGTCGGGACCATGCGAGGTCACTTCGTCGATGAATGTCTGCGGGTGATATTCGACGTTGCCGTCACCCCGTGTGGCCAGGTTGTTCGCCTTGGCCGCCAGGCGTTCGCGTTCCTTCAAGAGGTCGCCGGGGTTTCGCGTCAACGGCGTAGAACGGGGACCTCGCGTCAACCAAATCACCCATGTCGCGCTGTTCTCTTCCGCCAGCTGAGCCAGAGCGCACACAGTCGTCGCGGCCGAGAATCCGGCGCCGACCACAATCACGCTTTTCCCCGCGTAATGAGCCTTGCGCCGGTTCAATGCATCGTCGACGCCGTACGCGATCTGCTTCTCGGCCGCAATCTCGCCAATGGCCGGAATGCCACCATCGCCGATCCAAGCATGTCGGCCGTAGGTTCCGGTGCAATCCAGGACGATGTCAGCTTCCGTGAATTGCTCGGCCCCCTTGTCGTCGCGCACCAATAGGCGGAACGGAATCGCCGCGCGTTCCGCCATCGTCGCCGACTCGGACTTGAGCATCCCAGCCCTGCCAATAGCGACGACGTGCATGCGCGTCTTGATCGCGTCAGCAAGTTTGGTGGTGAGCGTGAGCGGAATGAGATAGGCGTCGCGATAATCGTGACCGGTGATGAGTTCGTTCGGGCCGGGGAGTTCGTGCTGCGGATGTTCCTTGCGGATGAGTTCGAGACCGGTCGGCGTCGTGTTCATGCCAAACGGGGTGAAGAGGCGAACATGCCCCCACTGACCAATGTACTCGCCAACATCGCCCCGCTCGTAGACAGTCACGGGAAAGCCACGCTGCGAGGCCTGAACAGCCGACTCAAGTCCGACGGGCCCGGCGCCGATGATCGCAATCCGTGGCGGCATTCGAGTCCTGCCTGGAACCCCTCTCCCCGGCGTTGCAGGGAGAGGGAAAAAGGCGAGCGATTGCTCACGCTACCTCGACCACTGCCTTGATTACGCCCGTCTCCGGCTTGGTATACGACGGGAATACCTCGATCAAGCCGCCGAATGGCGTCCGATGCGTGATCCACGGCCGCGTATCGATTCGGCCGTCCTCGATCAGTCCGATGATTCTTTGGAAGTCGCCGGGCATCGCGTTTCGCGACGACAAGATCGTCATCTCGCGGCGATGAAACAGCGGATCGGGAAAGCTCACCGAGTCGGTCACGATGCCGACGAACACGATCCGCCCCGTAAACGCGACATACTCGAATGCTCCACTCATCGACTTCGTGTTGCCGGTCGCGTCGAAGACGACCGGGTAGAGTGTGCCATTCGTCTGCTCGTGCATGTCCTTGAGCGCCGCGTCGGGGGTAGTCATCGTAATCGTGTGCGCGACACCCATCGTGTTCTTGCAGAAGTCGAGCCGCTTCTGGTTCATGTCGAGCACTGTAATCGTCGCGCCGGTCAATTTCACGAACTCAATGACCGACAAGCCAATTGGGCCGGCCCCGATGACCAACACATCTTCCGCCGCTTGCGGCGAAGCGCGATCGACGGCATGGCAGCCAATTCCCAGGGTCTCAACCAAGGCCAACTGATCCAGCGTGAGCTTCTTCGACGAGTGCAGCTTGCGGGCAGGCACGATGAACTGCGGACGCAATCCGCCATCGGTGTGGACGCCAAGCACTTGCAGGTTCTCGCAACAATTCGGCCGGCCGCGACGGCAGGAGAAGCACTGCTGGCAATTCATGTACGGCTCGACCGAGCAGCGCTCGCCGGGCCCGATGTTCTCGACACCCGGGCCGACGGCGACGACTTCCACACCCAGTTCATGTCCCGGAATCCGCGGGTAGCTGTAGAACGGCATCTTGCCGAGATAGCCGCTGATGTCGGTGCCGCAAATGCCGACGCGATGCACGCGGACCAGCGCTTCGCCCGGACCCGGAAGCCTGGGTTCATCGATGGAAATGGTGCGAAACCGGCCGGGCTGTTCGAGTTGAATGGCTTGCATGACGACCTGCTCATGGGCGGGCGTTGTTTTATGGCGATTCGCGCCGGAACGCAACGGCAACGTGGCGATGGACGCTGGGCCATACGACTTGCCCAATTTCGCGAAGCTCGCGCCCGGAATGGCGAAAACGAGGTCCGCAACCGCGGCGACTTGGAGAAAATCTCGCTAGAACACGAATGAATTGAGGTCAAACGCGATTCGGAGAAATATCTCGAAATTCCATTGGCAAGGTCACGGGCGACGTTACAATCATCGCAACGTCAACCATTGAACACGGGTCCCGTCCCGCCAAGCCGGTTCCTCCCCTGCCTTCGGGGACCGGCTTTTTCTTTTTCTCCAGTCGCAATTCAATCGCCTCACCATTCGTACCCTGAAGGAATGCGAACGTTTCGCTCGCTTCGCCACCGGAATTACCGCCTGTACTTCGCGGGGCAACTGGTATCCTTGGTCGGCTCGTGGACGCAAATTACTGCCTTGATGTGGCTCGCCCACAAGATGACCGGCGAAGCCAAGTGGCCGGCCTTCATTTCGGCGGTGCAAATCGGGCCAACGTTTCTTCTCGGCGCCTGGGGCGGTTCGCTGGCGGATCGTCTGCCAATGCGTTGGCTTATCATGCGCACGCAAGCGGTGTTTCTCACCTGTGCCGTCGCGCTGCTTGCCCTCTACCTGCTCGGCCAACTGAACGTTGGCACGATGCTCGCGGTCATGTTCGTTCAGGGCATCGTGCAGGCGATCGATTTGCCGGCCCGGCTGGCGTTCGTCCCGGGTCTGGTCGTACGAGCGGATGTCCCGAACGCCGTTGCGCTCAATTCTCTATTGTTCAATGTCGCTCGCGCGATTGGACCCGCCCTCGCTGCTCTGTTGTTGGGAATTGGCACACACGGTCCGCTTTGGTGCTTCCTGATCAATGCGGCCAGTTACCTGGCGGTGATTATCGCCTTGGCGGGAATCCGTGTCGCCGGCACGCCGCCCGCCCAATTGAAACCGCAATTCGCGGACACCACATCCGGTTTTTCGAAGCGATTTCTCGGCGGCTTTCACGCACTGGCGATTGCGCCAGGACACTTGACGCTTGCCCTTCTCGCCGGGCTGGTGGCAATGGGTGGCTGGCCATTGATGGCTCTCTTGCCCTCGCTCGCATCGGGCTTAGGTCAGGCCGAGGGCGGATATGGAACGCTCGTCAGTGCCGTCGGAATCGGCGCGCTCGCCGCGGCCCTTACGTCCGCCACGTTTGGCAGCGAGATTCGTCCCAAGGTTCTTCTCCTCGGCGGTCTTATTCTGGTCGCCGCCGGTCTGATCGGCTTGTGGGCATCGTCCTCGCTGTCCATTTCGACTGCATGTTGCGTGCTGTTCGGCTATGGCATGATTCTCTTCTTCGTGACCGGCCAATCGGTCGTGCAACTGGGAACCAGCGACGCCGACCGCGGCAAGGTGATGGGCATCTGGGCGATGATGCTCAGCGCCGGCGTGCCGCTGGGAAACCTGGTCCTGGGTCCGGCCGCGGATTTGGAATTCATAGGTGTGAAGGGGGTGATCGCGATCCAGGCGGGCGCCATCGCCGTGTCGGCAATGATTCTTACGCTCCGACGACTGGAATGAGTTCGACAACTCCCGCTACCCGATCCTGCGGCTGGGCGAGCCGGCGACGTGAGTCGCCGGAGGAAGCGCTGATCCCTCTGTAAGGCCGGCCATTCCTCCGGCGACTGATGTCGCCGGCTCGCCTCGTTGCGAAATGGCCGCCGAACCATTGACTCGATGCTTGCGTCTCTACCACTTCCTCGCTACGTTGATCCGCCATGCGGCACATGGTTCTGCTTCTGATCTGTCTCGCGGCGCTGATCGCTTATGTTCAGCGCACTGCGCTCGCCGTACCGACGAAAACGATCGAGTCCGAGCTTGGCATCAGCGAAGCCGGCATGGGCCTCATCATGAGTTGCTGGTTCTGGGGATATGCCTTACTGCAGATCCCCGCCGGCTGGCTCACCGATCGAATCGGCACCAAGCGCTCGCTTGTTTTGTTTGTCGCCACTTGGTCGCTATTGACCGGATTGGCCGGTGTCGCCAGCGGTCCGATTCAACTCGCTCTGTTCTGGTCGTTGATGGGTGTTGCACAGACGGGGCTGGTTCCCGGGGCGGCGAAATCGATCGGCGAATGGTATCCGCCGACCGGCCGGGCGTTTGCCTCCGGCATGTTGGGCGCGAGCATGGCACTGGGCGGGGCCATTGCACCACTCATTGCCGCGACCCTTTTGCAACAGGCTAACTGGCGGCAGCTTCTTGGAATCTACGTGGTGCCCGGGCTCGCCTGGGCCTTTGCCTTCGCGATGATTGTTCCCGTCCGTCGCGGCGGAGCACACACTCACGCGCCGTTCGTCGCAACCTTCGCGCGCATCATTCGCAGTCCGACCGTCTACCTGCTGTGTGCGCAACAGTTCTTTGCGCCTTGGCGATGGCGCTTTTCTTTACCTGGTTCCCGCGATTCCTTCAGGAGACCCGCGGCGTCAGCCAAACAATCTCGGGACAATTGGCTCTGTGGCCCGGCCTCGCGGCCATGGTGGGCGGCATCCTCGGCGGACTCGTTTCCGACTTGATCTTGAAGTTCACCGGCAACCGCCGACTGAGCCGGCAAGGGATCGCCGTCGTCGGCATGGTTCTGTGTACCGCCTTTGCCCTGACCGCTTACTTCGCCAGCGATACGACAACGATGATCGCACTCGTCAGCCTGGCGGCGTTTTGCGGCACGTTCGGCGGGGTGAGCGGCTATTCCGTCTGCATCGACTTCAGCGGTCCCCGGGTCGGCACCGTGATCAGCGTGATGAACATGTGCGGCAATATCGGCGCCGGGCTATTGCCGATCACCGTTGGCTATCTGGTCGAAGTGACTGGAAACTGGAATCTGGTCTTGCCGCTGTTTGCTGCAATCTTCGCCGTTGAGGCCGTGTGTTGGATGCTGCTGAACCCATCGCGGCCGCTCTTCGAGGACACCGATGGCTCCGATTGAAACCCCGCAATTCCGCTGCCGGGCCGGCTTTGCGCACAAGGACATCGCGCCGCCGGTCGGCATCTACCATCGGCTCTGGGGCGCGGCGTCGCACGAGCGCTCGACCGGCGTGCATCGTCCGTTGCAGGCGACGGCATGCTTCATCGAACGTCCCGAGGGGGGTGATGCTCAGATCATCGTCGCACTCGATCAATGTTTGCTCGACCGATCGGATATCACCGCGATCCGCGTTCGGGTTGCCGAGGCGATTTCTCTGTCGCCGGAGCAAGTGCAGGTCACCGTTTCGCACACGCATGCTTCCGGCTGGATGTCGCTATCGCGTTCGGCTTATCCCGGCGGCGAACTGATTGGTCCCTACCTCAAATGGTTGCCGCATCGCTGTGCCGATATGGCACGTGCCGCGGTTGATTCGGCACGACCGGCGACAATTGTCTTTGGGACTACGCAGTGTACCCTCGCCGCCCAGCGCGATTACTTCGATCGCGACAGCGATAAATTCGTCTGCGGATTCAATCCGGACGCCTGGGCGGACGACTCCGTGCTCGTCGGCAAGGCGACGGCCGACGACGGAACCGTCATCGGCACGATCGTCAATTACGCCTGCCATCCGACGACACTTGCCTGGGAGAACACGCTCATCAGTCCCGACTTTGTCGGCGCGATGCGCGATGTCGTCGAACAGCATACGAGCGCCCCGTGCCTGTTCTTGCAAGGCGCCTCTGGCGATTTGGGGCCACGCGATGGTTTCACCGGCGATGTCGCGGTCGCGGATCGCAACGGCCGCCAGCTCGGCTTCGCCGCACTCGCCGGCCTCGAAGCTTTGCCGCCGCCAGGCACGCGCTTCCGTTACACTGGCCCCATCGTTTCGGGCGCCACGCTCGGCATCTGGAAGCATGAGTCGTGCGGGGTAGACGGCGCGTGGACCTGGCGAACCATGACAGTCGATTTACCTTATCGCCCTGAATTGCCGACGATTGCCGACAGCGAAGCGTCGCTGGCCCGTTGGGAAGAGAATGAGAAAGCAGCCCGAGCGCTCAAGGACGCGGACTTGGCACGCGACTGCCGGGCCCAGGCCGAGCGAATGACTCGCCAGATCAATCGACTTCGTGAACTTCCCGCTGGAAAGAGCTACCCGTATCAAGTCGTCCTCGGTCGTACGGGATCAATATTGTGGGTCCTTGTGCCCGGCGAACTGTATCAAGCATTCCAGACGACGCTGCGCAGCCGCTGCCCGAACTTGGCAGTGGTTGTCGCGACACTGACGAATGACTGGCAGCCTGGCTACCTGCCCACGGCCGAAAGCTATGGACACGGCATCTATCAGGAGACGATCGCCGTCGTCGCGCCGGGGAGTTTGGAAATGTTGATTGACTCTGTTAGTCGAGAAATGAAATCGATTTGATGCAACCGGGAGATATACCCATGAGCCGTGCCGCTACTGAATACCGCTACGAAAAACTCACCTGGCCCGAGATTAACGACGCCGTCGATCTCGGCAAGGTCTGCATCGTTCCCTGCGGGGCCGTCGAACAACACGGACCGCACCTGCCGTTGGACGTCGATCTGGTTTGTCCCACGGGCATCGCCACCGGGGCCGGCAAGCTGATCCCGGACAAGATGCTCGTATTGCCCATCGTGGCGTATGGCTACACGGGGCACGTGATGGATTTCCCCGGCACCATCAACACGGACTTCGAGCACTTCATGCATCAAGTGCTCGATATCACCAAATCGCTCGCTTATCACGGCTTCAAGAAAATCGTGCTCCTGAACGGCCATGGCTCCAACATGCCGAACCTCGACCTCGTCGCCCGGCGGACGAACCTGGAGACCGATGCCGAATGTCTCGTGGCCGCCTGGTGGAATCTGCTCACTGTCGACAAGAACTTTCTGCCGCGCTGGCGGCAGAGCAAGTTCCCCGGCGGTTGCGCCGACGCCTGCGAACTCGAAACATCGCTCTATCTGTACCTCGACGGCGACAACGTGCGCAAGGATCAGATCAAATCCGGCGCGATCTCATTCAACGAGGAGAACAGTCCCTTCAGCTGGGTCGATCTCTTCGCCGCCGGGCCGGCAACCGTCATTTCGTGGACGAGCAGCTACACGAACACCGGCGTGCTCGGCGAGGCGGAACTGGCGACCGCCGAGAAAGGACGCGAGGCCTACGAAGAGGCCGTCAAACAATTGGTGCGATTCGTGACCTGGTTCAAGGATCGGCCCAAGGACCAGCGCCAAGACATGCACCGCAAACCGCCGACCATGCCAATCCCGTGGGGTCAGCGGCCGATCCAGTAGAACCCGGCGCACGAGTTGCACGTTCTCATCCCGAGATCAGGAGCCATATTGTGGCAGCAATTGATCCACGACCCGATCCATTGCCGGCTCCCGGACCGACTAATCCGGAGCCCTCGGATCCGGAGCCGACGCCTGATCCGCCGATCATTGAACCGCCCGAGCCGCCCAAGCCCGGAGAGCCGGTTCCGTAATCCTTGTGGAGAAAAGCCATGCGCAGCAAGGCGAACTTTCAGGGTCATCCGATCCACCCAATTCTCATCGCCTTTCCAATCGGCTTTGCGTTCGGCGCTCTCGGATTCGATGTCGCCGGCCGATTGGGGAACTGGCCGTCGGTCTGGAGCACCGGAGGGTACTTGAGTGCGGCCGCGGTGATAAGCGGATTGGTCGCGGCGATTCCCGGTTTGATCGACTACTTCACCGTTGTGCCGCCGGGCAGCTCCGCCAAGAAACGGGCGACCTACCACATGCTGGTCAACGTCTGCTCGCTCGTGCTCATTGCCGGCGGGTGGATATTTCGGAATGGGCAATCGCTTTGGCCCGCCAACTGGACCATCATCCTGGAAGCGGGAGGAATCTGCTTTATGACCGTCGGCGGCTGGTTGGGCGGCACGCTCGTCTACCGCAATCAGATCGGTGTCGATCACCGCTATGCCCAGGCGGGCAAATGGAAAGAGGTACACGCGGAAGGCAAGCCAGGCGAGGCCGTCAAAGTTGCGGGTGCCGACGAACTGAAAGTCGGCCAAATGAAGCTGGTTCATCTGGGCGATCGGCGGATTGTGGTGGCCCGGCTCGAAGACGGCCACGTCGCATTTGACGACCATTGCACCCATAAGGGTGGACCGCTTTCAGACGGCGTGCTCGCGTGTGGAATGGTCACCTGTCCCTGGCACGGTTCCCAATTCAACGTCATCACTGGCGATGTGGAGTCCGGACCGGCGCAAAAGAACATTCATACGTATGCGGTTGAGGAAACCGGAGGCGAAGTCCGCGTCGTGGCCCCGGCCGAGGAACACGCAGTGCCCGCGTCGAGCTGACAATGGAGCTAATGAGCTGCTAAGCTCGGCGACGTAGGAATCGCATGACCGCGCGGGCCGCGAAATAGCCGCACAGGCCATGAACCCCGCCGCCCGGAGGTGTGGACGACGAGCAAATGTAGATGCCCTTCGCGGGAGTCGCATAGGGATTGAAGCTCAGAACCGGTCGGCTGAAGAGTTGGCCGACGTCTTGAACACCGCCATTGATGTCGCCGCCGATGTAGTTGGCATTGTAATGCTCCAGCGCGGCGGGGTTCATGACGTGGCGACCAAGAATCAAAGCGCGGAAGCCGGGGGCAAAGCGCTCGATCTGATTCTCGATCCGATCGGTCATGTCCACTGGCGACGCATGCGGCACATGGCAATATCCCCAGGCAATGTGTTTGCCAGGCGGCGCTCGCGATGGATCGAAAAGAGTCGGTTGAGCAAGCAGGACGAACGGCTTTTCCGGTGGCTCGCCGTTCCAAGTTAGCGATTCGCCGGCGGCAATTTCGGCCAATGTGCCGCCGACGTGAACGGTGCCGGCCCGCCTGCATGCTTCGGCGGTCCACGGAATCGGCCCATTCAAGGCCCAGTCGATCTTGAACACGCCCATGCCATAACGATAGCGCTCGAGCCGCCGACGATAGCGCGGCGGCAACCGCTCATCCGCAATGGCCAGCACCTGCCGTGGCGTGACATCGAGCAACACGGCTCGCGACGGCGGCAACTCCTCCAGCGAATCGACACGCCGCCCGGTTTCGATTTCGCCGCCCGCTTGGCGCAGAATCGCGGCCAACCCGTCGGCAATGCGTTGCGATCCGCCACGGGGAATCGGCCAGCCGACCGCGTGGCCGGCCAGCCCGAGCATCAAGGCGATCGCAGCGCTCGGCAGTTTTTCGAGTGGGAGTTGGGCGTGTCCGGCCAGGCCAGCAAGCAGGGCTTTCGCGCGTTCGCCGCGGAAATAGTTCTCGGCGAGGTTGCACGCTGAGCGAAATCCCCGCCAGCCAAAGCGTGCCGCGAGGATCGCATGTCGCGGGAAACGAAATGGCCCGACCAATTCACGGAATATACTCGTCGACCCCGCGACCAGTGGCGTCATGAGCTTGCGATAGGCTTTGGCGTCATCCCCCAGATCGTTGGCCGTTTCATCAATCGATCGGGCGAGAAACGCGGCAGTGCCGTCATCGAGCGGATGAGCGAGCGGCAATGGCGGATGAATCCATTCGAGTCCATGCTCTGCAAGCGGCAGTTCTTGGAAGAATGGCGAGGCGACCGCCATGGGATGGACGGCAGAGCAGACGTCATGATGGAAGCCCGGCAGCGTCAACTCGCTAGTGCGGGCACCACCGCCAATCGTCTCCCGAGCTTCCAGAACGCGAACGGAATACCCCGCACGAGCGAGGGCGACGGCCGCCGCGAGGCCATTGGGACCGCTTCCGACAACGATGGCATCGAGCGACTCTGGCATCCAATCAAGTTTCAAGTTTCAAGTTCCAAGTTTCAAGCCGAAGTCCGCCAACTTGAAACCTGAAACTTGAAACTTGAAACTTCAAAACCGCATTTCCAGCCCGAAGGTGAACCCGTGCAGCCATGCGGAACTGTGCTCCAGGATTGGCGCCGGTCGCTGCGGCCCGCCGGGAATGACGGGCGGCAACAGGTTCGGATTCACAAACGGGTCAATCTGTTCGCCAACGCGGGCAACGCTCGGGAAATACAACGCCGAGTACCCGATCGAAAGCCGCACGCAATCCCACAGACATTTGCTGATCCGGAAATCGACTTCCGGGATCACCGTGCAATCGTTGGAACTGACTCGGCCGAGGTTCGACGCCAGGTTGTACGTCGCTCCGGGGAGGACCAGGTCCGGAGTTCCCGGCACGCGAATCGCCGTCACGCCGTTGCGATCGACCGTCGAAAACATCGGACCGATTCCAATGGACGGCCTCAGGTTGATCACCCAGCTTCCGCAATCTTTCTCGTAATCGAACCCGATAACGCCGCCCTGGAACTCGTTTTTCACACGCAGTTCCTCATTGGTCACCAGCATTGTGCCGGGGACAAACAGCGGGCTGATCGGGATCAACGTTTGCTGGATGCTGAGCGATTCGGCAAACCCGCGATAGCGATAGCCGATCAAGCCATCCAGCCGCCAACCCGGCCCCGCGCTTAGCAACGGACGAACCAGTGCTTCCGCACCCCAAATCGAACGGCCGGTATAGGCGATGTTGGTCGCCCCGGAGGTCACGCCGGGGAACGAGATCAAAACAGACGTCGGCAGATTCGTGGTTGGATCGATCGTCGGCGACGAAGCGAGCACGCGCGAACCATCGAGCGAACCATCGACATACGTGCTCCGCTGCTGCGCAACCCAGAATCCGCTCGCCTCAACGCCGATCGTGCGCGTTTGATCGAGCCAGGTTCCAAGCGTCAGCCGTGCGCCCGATCGCGGGTCTTCGAGTGGGTTATTGTCGCCAAACAAAACGGTGCGCCCAGGAAAGCCGGGCACGGCGATCGGTTCATTGACGGGACCGGTTGTCGCGAGCGGCTGAACGTGCCCACCTGTCAAGTACCAAAACAGATACTCGCCTCGCGCCCAGGAAAGCCCCGGCTGCGAGGGCTGAGCGTCGAGCAGCCAGCCAGTCGGCTCCGAATTCACTCCGGAAACCACGGGCGGTACAACGCCCGGTTGCGGAGCAACATACTTATTGAGATCCCGGGGCGGATTTCCGGGCGGCGTGGGCGGCAAGTCCGCGGTTCCACCAGATGCGATCGGAGTAGTCGGCAGGACACTGAGGCCGGGAATGGCCGCGGGCTCCGAGGGAATCAGCAATGGCTTGCTGACGACGACCCCGGTCGTTACCGTCGGGGTCGTGACGAATGTATAAGCGTGATCGCCCGCCGCAGCCGTTCCTGCGGATACAACCAAGCCGGCGGCAACCTGCCTGGACAATTTGCCAATCCCCATCGGCGACTCCTTTCGCGATGCGTGTTGGCCTGGCGCGTAACTCTTGCAAAGTTTCCCGGCCGGCCGATCCTTCCGAGATCTCCATCGGCCGGGGAAGCCCAGGCGGACAAGGAGGATTGGCGAACCGGAGAAAGGGCTCGTAAAACTTGGGTAAAGAGTGTGGGTAAACCGGGTCGTTTGGGGTTACGGGATAATAATGCCGTCCCCCGTTCCGCCCAGAACGACTTTAGCAATTCCCGACCCTGGTTTGAGCGCCACGGGCGCGGATACGAATCCATTCATGAAGAGCCGGACGGACACCGCCACGTACCCACGTTCACCGAAGTTATAGTTGTCACCCACGTCGCCAGACCCAACCACGATCCGCAGGAACGCATCATTGCGTTTGTCGCCGCCCAAGGTGCCGACGCTGTCGGCGCCATCCACGTACCCCTTGGGTTGAGCCTCTGCCAGCCGGTACGTCCCCGGTCGAAGTTGTTGGAAGCTATAACGTCCATAGCGATCGGTAATGACGCCTTTCTTGACCGGAAGCCCGAGATCGTTGGTGCCGGTGAGCCAAACGACCACGCCGCCGATTCCACGCTCGCCGGAGTCCTTGCGGCCGTTATGATTTTGATCGATATAGACCCAGCCGCTCAATTGCGTGCCGAATGGCAGTTCGCCGAAGTTGTTGTTGTCCGTCACCGATCCCTCGGGCAGATTGAATCCGGAGATCTTATCGTTGACGGTGGCTGTCGCGCCAAACGCCGGCGACCCTATCGTTTCGCGGCCGTCCAATACGGTCCGCGGCTGAGTTTCCGTCACTGTGTAATTGCCCGGTCGCAAGTTGTCGAACGAATAGTGTCCCGTGAGGTCGGACCGCCCGGGAATCGAGACGGCCTGACCACGATCATCGGTTCCCGTCAGGGTCAGCAACACGTTCAAGATCTTTGCTTCGCCCGAATCCTTTATGCCATCGTTGTTGGCATCGACGTAGACGAAGCCGCGAATGCTGGAAGGGGCTAATTCGCCAAAATTGTAGCCGGTCAAGTTTTGACCCGCGGAAACGACGATGTCCTTGATGGCGTCGTTGCCATCGAGCGCCTCCCACGGTCGTTACGCCGATTCCGCCGACCGTCTCATCCTTGTCCAGGAACCCGGCCGGCTGCACCTCCGCGATCCGATACGTTCCGGCCTCCAGGCTACTGATCACGATCGTTCCATCAGGCAATGTCACGACGTCGAAGGCCACATTGGCCCCGAGATTCGTTAGGCCGGTCACATGGAATGTCACGCCGCCGATCCCGGGTTCGCCCGCGTCAAAGGACCCTGAAACATTGAGATCTTCGTAGACGAAAACGGCGATGGACCCCGTCGCGTTATAGCCGAAATCGACGTCTGTTCGCGCTTCCCCGGAGGTGAGAGTCAGTGTGGTTTGGTTGTCGAGCGTAGCATCCGGATCGAACGTCTGAATAGCCCCGGTCGGCAGCGTGGCCGTATCGACGGCGATTTGGTAAGCGCCGGCCGGGAGATTATTGAATTGGTAATTGCCGTCGCCAGCCGTGACCTGGGTCGTCACGTAATCATCCGCGGTGCCAAAGGTGGCATCCAATCCCGCCCACGTCAGTTGAGCCGTGATACCGTTGAATCCCGGTTCGCCTGCATCCTGGTTGCCGTTGTTATCCAAGTCGTTCCAGATGCGATCGCCAATCGACGCGGTGCCTGCATAGCCGAAGTCGACGTCGTTGCCGGTTTGACCTCCCCCGGGCAAGGCGCGGAAAGCGGTATTCGGCGTCCCGATGCCATCGAGATCGAAAGTCGGCACGAGGGGTTCCGGCAAACTCGCCGTATTGACATCGACCTGGAAATTGCCCGGAGCCAGACCCATGAAGGTGTAATTGCCGTTGAGATCCGTCGTCGTATTGAGAACGAGATCATCGCCTCCCCCTGGCAAGCCATCGTAGCCAAACCAGGTCAATTGCACCTGCACGTTGGGAAGTCCTGGCTCGCCGGGATCGGCGACGCCGTCGGCATTGAGATCGAGCCAGACGAAATCGCCGATGGTCGCTCCGAAAATGGGCGTCGAGTCGGTTGCGACATTGTTGCTCAAATCCGGATCGATGCCGTTGCTTCCGTCGTCGGCCACAGACGCGGTATTGTCAACCGGCGCTGTGCCGGGGGCAAACGGAAGATCGATGGTGACCGCGTAAGTAATCGTCGTCGTGGCGCCGGCCGCCAGAGACCCGATCGCGAACGATGTACCGGTCGGATCCCAGCCCACGCTTGACGACCCGGCGTTAAAAGTCGTGTTGGCCGGAACGGTTTCGGACACAACAACGCCGGTCGCATCCTGGTTGCCGACGTTTTGAACGGTGATCGTGTAAACGATCACGGCGCCGGGAATTGTCGTTGCGCTGCCATCGTCCTTGGTAATGGACAAGTCGGGCGCTGCGTCGACGGGCGTCGTATCCGTGCCGAAATTGTTCCCTGGCGTCAGGTCGGGGCCATTGAGACCGTCGTCCGCGACCAATGCCCCGTTTGTAAGTTGCTCTACGCCAACCGGCAACGCACTGTCCACCGTCACGGCATACAGAACGGTCGTTGAGGCGCCTGCCGCCAGGTTACCGATCGTAAACGAGCTGCCGGTCGGGTCCCAACCAATGTCAGACAAGGCGGCGTTGAATGTTGTGTGCGCCGGCACCGACTCGGTAACAACCACTCCGGTCGCGTCCTGGTCGCCGAGGTTCTGGATGGTCAACGTGTATACGACCGGACTGCCAGGCGCCGCCGTGACGCCGCCATCGTCCTTGGTTATGCTCAAATCGGGCGCTGCCGTGACGGGCGTTGTGATGTTGGCACTGTTGTCAGCCGGATTGGGATCGAGGCCATACACGCCATCGTCCGCCACGCTGGCGGTATTCGAAATATCGATGACGCCGGCCGGCAGCGTATTATCGATAGTCACCGCATAAAGGACCGCGGTGGACCCGCCAGCCCCCAAATTGCCGATGTTGAAGCTCGTGCCGGTCGGATCCCAGCCAATACTGGAAGCAACGAGACTGAACGTGGTGTTGGGAGGAACAATCTCGCTGATCGATACTCCGGTCGCATCCTGATTGCCAACATTCTGAACGGTCAAGGTGTAGACTACAGTCCCGCCGGGGATGAATACGCCGCCAAGGACGTTCTTGGTGATGCTCAGATCGGGCGAGCATCGACGGGCGTGGTATCGGAGCTGCTATTATTGGCCGGCGTCGGGTCGAGACCATTCAGGCCGTCATCCACGACCGAGGCGGAATTGACAATCTGGTCCACTCCGGCCGCCATCGGGTTGTTCACGGTGACCGCATACGTAATTGTCGTCGAGGCTCCGATGGTCAAAGTCCCCACCGGGAACAATGTGCCGGCCGGGTCCCAACCGATGCTGGACGCGAGCGCATTGAATGTGGTGTTTGCCGGAACACTTTCAGTGATGGCGACTCCCGTGGCATCGACGTCGCCGACATTCTGCACGGTGAGGGAATAACCGACGGTCCCGCCGGGGGTTGTTGTGATGCCCAGGTCGTCCTTGGTGATGACCAGGTCGGGCGCGGGATTGAGTCGGGTTTCAAGCGGTTCGACTCGAAGCCGGGCACGGCGGTTTTTCGCCGTTCGCTTTGAGCGAGTCCATGGACGGAGACTGGAGGTTGGGTGCGAGTGCATGACGGCTCCTGCATGCCCGATTCGGGACGGACGTAGTGAATGTGCCGCGCTCTATCGATCGGTAGAGCGGATGTACTGACCGGCGCAACGCCGGTACGGCGTGATTTCCCGATGCCTTCCCGGATCTTGGGCGCCGCGAGTTCTCTTGGGATGACAGCGATACTGGAAGATATCACACGAGCAGTGAAGAATTTAGCAAGTCGCCGGGATTGCGTCCACTACCGCATTTAACGAGGTTAACCCCTAACACGTTCATTGATTGTCGGGCGTCAGCCAAGGGGATCGTAAATCCAGTTCCGAATGTCTTGCACGGCAGTTTGACTGCTGGAACCACCCGTGAAGCCGGCGTAGGCTTTCGAGCTGCCCAGCACACCGATCAAATCGATGGCATAGCTTTGGGTGGCGCTGGCGTTCGTAATCGTGTCGGTGAGTGTCACTTCGAGCCGGCTCCCGTCGTAACTAATCGCCACGTGGAACACGTGGCCGCTATGAAGGTCGATTCCCGAATTGTCGAGATTCACCGATCCGGCGTCGGTCGGATACGCGCCGTTTACAAACAGCCCAGTGGAATTGTTGCCCTCGCCGTTATTGTCGAACAGATCGAATTTGACGGCGACACTGTCGCTGATACCGGCGTACCCGAGGCCGGCGCCCGAACGCCGAGTCGATGCGGCCCATTCGCTTGCAGGACAAACGCGAAACCATCGGCGCTGGCATTGGTGAGTTGGAAATCGAATTCCGTGCGGAAGCTGGCGACATTGAGCTTCGCCGTTGTAAATGCGCTGCCCGCTTGATTGCGGTTGCCATTGGTCAGCCGAAGCGACTCGCCCTTCAGTCGTGCGGAGCCGCTCTTCGCGATTCCCTTTGCGCCAGCAAACCCGGTTGGAAGATTGACGTTTGGCAGAATCTGCTCAATATCAATCGCGTCGATCGTGTTCGCGCGGGCGCCGGCGGCATTGAGAACCCAGATTTTGCCGCCCAACACTTTGAGGGTGATGGTGTTCTCAACCCACGGAATGTCGGCCGTCGGCTGGCCCCGGACGGCGGCCTTTAGCCCTGTTCCCCCTTTGGCGTTGACCCGATAGCGACCGTCCGTGCTGTTCGGATCGCCCATGAGGATATGGACCAAATACGTCCCGTTTGGCAGGGCAATATGCCAACGTGCATTCCCGCTCGCGCGAGCTTGCATTTCGTGGAAGCTATCGTGCACTTCGTCCGGCGAGTTCGCCGCATTACGATCGACAGCGCTCAGCGAATCATCGCGCGTCCAGCCATAAGCGAACCCCGAAGTCTGCATGCCGAACACCTGGCCGGTATCGGCAAGGTAATTCGCGACCGGGTCGCCGTCGGAGGCCGTGAAGTTGATGTGAATGGACAGGGTCGGCGTCACGTGAACTTCCGCCGAACGGGGGCCTTCGCCCGTCGCATTGACGGCCGTCACCTGGTAAAAGTATGTGACGCCAAATGCTGCGGCCGCATCCGTGAATGACGTATCGGTTATGCCCGTCGCAATTGGAATTGGTCCTTCGGCGCCGCCACGAATCGAGCGGTATACGTTGTAGCTTTCAGCGCCGTGAGTGGCGGTCCAATTCAGATCGACACGAGATGTCGGTGAATTGCTGCCCGACGTGGCGGATAGACCGATCGGCGCGCCGGGGTATCCAGTCGGCGTTGCCGAGACCTCGACCGAACGGGTCGCTCTCAGCCGGCAGCCCGGTGCCGGCGTTCGCATTGACGGCCGTGAGTGTGTAGTAGTAGGCGGTCCCGATCGTTGACATCCATGTCCTCGTAACTGGTAGTGGTCAATCCGCTCACCAAGGGCGTACTGTCCTCGCCGCCCGCTGACGTGCCACGATAGACGTTGAAACTCACTGCCCCGCTCGGCGCCGACCAAGTCAGGCTCACGATGCCATCACCCGGCGTGGCAACGACGGAATCGGGTGCCTCGGTTATCGTCGTCGCGTTCAACCCGGCGAAGTCGTTGTAACCCGACACGTTGTAGGCGATGATGTGGTACTCGTAGTACGTGCCCGGCGTCAGGTTCGTATCGGACCATTCATAGATGCTGGGCGGTGTTCGCGAGGTGGGAGGAAGACTGGCAACCTGCGTGAACTCGCCGTGATTCTCGGCGCGCAGAATCTTGTATCCATCCGCATCGTGGCCGGCATTGTCCTGCCAACTCATGTCGATCGATGTCTCGGTGACGTCGGTCACTTGTTGATTGCTCGGCTTGGGCGGAGCCAAGGGGATCGTCACCGATGCGGTGTTGGAATTGTCCGAATCGCCAGCGGAGTTATAGGCCCGCAGCCGGTAGTAGAACGTGCCGCCCGGAGCCAGGCCGCTCGCGGTATCGGTAAATGCGTTCGGTGACGTCGCCAGGTCCTGGGTAATCACATTTTGCGTGAAACTCTTCGTCGGTGGCTCGATCGAGGTGATAGCCGGTCTCGTTGGCCGCGTTGTCGGTCCACGTGAGCCGCACGGAAGTCGCCGACGCGGGAATCGCCCCCAGTCCCGACGGGGCATTGGGCGAGGTGCCGGCGCTCGACGAGAATGTCCAAGTGAGCAAATCCTGGACGGCGGTCAGACCACCCGTTCCACCGGTGAAGCCGACATAAGCCGTCGTCGCGACCACCGCGGTGGGAATATCGATCGTGTAATTCTGGGTCGCGGATTGATTGGTCTCTGTATCGGTGAGGGTCACGGAGAGGTGGGCGCCATCGTAGGCCATGTCCACCTGAAACACGTGGCCGCTGTGCAAATCGAGTCCACTTGGCGTCAAGTCGATCGAACCCACATTGAACGGGTCGGCGCCGTTCGTGTAGAGACCGGTCGAGTTCGTTCCTTCGCCGCTGTTGTTATAAAGGTCGAATTTGACCGCGACGCTATTCGCCATACCTCCATAACCGAGGCTACCGCCGGGGTTGCCCAGAGCCGTCGGCCCATTCCCTTGAATTGTGAACGTGAAGCCATCGGCTTGAGCGTTCGTGAGTTGGAAGGTGAATTGGGACGTGAAGCCGGTCACATCGACGGCGGTCTTGTAGAACGCGCTACCCGCTTCGGACCCGCCGGTATCCGTCAACTGCAGATTCGAACCGACAATCGTCGCGGATCCATTCAGACTCATCAGGTCCGCGGCATTCGCGAACCCGCCCGAAAAATCGATATCGGCGGTCTGATTGCTGGTTGTGGCGTCCGCCACGTTCGAATAGTCCGAGTCTCCAAGCGCGTTGCTGCCATGAATGCGGAAGTAGTAGTGCGTTTCGGGTTGAAGGCCGCCAATGACGATCGATGTCGAGCCGGCCGAGGCTGTCGCCACCGGATTGAAATTCGTTCCGTCGAGGGATTCGTCAATGGAGTAACTGGTTGCCCGATTCGGCGCCTGCGTCGAGTCCGTCCAGGTGAGCTTGATGGCGGAGCCGGATAGAGCCGCAGCGCTCAGGATCGGCGCATCCGGGACCGAATCGGGCGGCTGCAATTCGCCAAAAATCAACAAGCTATCGCCCGTGCCGACGTAGACCATCCCGTTGACAACCGTGGGAACCGTGAACTTGACGACAGCCCCCACATTATCCTCGGCGCGCTGGCCGCTGTCCCACAGTTCGGTCGCCAATGTCGCCGCGTCATAGGCCCGCATTCGATTGGTCTGGCGATCCATCAGCCAGACAATGCCATTCGCCGATCCATCGGCTGACACCATCGGCGAGCCGGGCAAGTAGCCGAACGAGCCTTCTTGGGTTTGCGACACGGCGCGTCAGTTGCCCGATTGAATTGAGCGCGAACGCGATCGCATGACCGCTGTATCCGCTCATCGCGTACAACTTGTCGTTGAACCATGCGGGTGTGCTGAGCAGGCCATTGAGAAGATTCGGAGGCGTATTGTGTCCGCTGCCATCCGGAATCGCATTGAGTACGTGATCGGTGCTCGCGTCAAAGTGACCGAGATTGTCGCGATCGACGACATACAGCTTGCCTTCCTTGCCGCCCGCAACCATCAGATGCGGATGGCCGGCGATACCCGCCGAATCGGGAAGGATGATCGGCGCGCCGGAACCGAAATCGGAGTCGGCGCCATCGAGCGCCACAACATTGAATGGAATGAAATAGTCGACGACCTTGAGCCCCCAGCCATTTGCGTTCTGTTGATCGGGCGTGGTGGTTGGGTCGGCGACGACTTTGACAAGGGCTTCGTTGTAGTTGCCGTCATTGGGGAAGCCGTTGCCATTCAATGCCGGCGCGCCGCCGGAACCGTTGCCCGTCTCGAAGTAGAATGCACTGCCGTCCGGCTCGAAGGTGAGCGCGCCGCCTCCTTGCCAGATCCCGGCCAGTCCATCATTCGGCGACGAGCATAATACGCCCTTGATTTGAAAGCCGTTGGTTGCCAGTTGTCCGATATCGACGGCAACCACCCATCCGTGGTACGGGCCGTTGTCTCCATGCGATGCCCAGGGGATGTAAATTGTGTTGTTGACCAGACTCAAGGCGCCGCGCTGGTGCTCGCGTAGCGAATTGAATTGGACAACCTGCTGGCCCGTGCCGTTGTATGGATCGGTGACATGGCCATCGCCGCCGCCATAGACGTAGATCGGCGTGTTGTTCGTGTTGCCGCCGTACGTATCGCCCAGCAACAGCGGCGCGACCCGATCGGTGCCGTCGGCAATGTTGATTGCATGCAGGCGCTGCACAAAATGATTCACACCGCCGATCGTTTCCTTCGTCTTCGCGACGATATACATCGTCCCCGAATTGGCGTCGATTGCGGGCGTGCCCGTGATACCGATCTCGCCTTGAATGTCCGAAGTGCCGACATCGCCCGTGGTGAGCGTGCTGATTGCCGTCGCTCCCAGCGTGTTGTTTTCCGCGACGCTTGTATCGAGGAAACCGCGCTGCCATAGGATTGTGCCCGTGCTCGCATCGAGGGCATAGATCGTGTCGTGTTCGGTGGCAACGAAGACGACATCATGCAACTCCGGCCGCCCCGGATATCGTGTTGGGACCGTCAACGATGGTCACGGCAGTCTTGACCAGCGGCTCGGCATACGCCTGACCGTCGAGCGATGTGGATTGCAACTTCCCGAACGAATTGACGACCACATTAGCGGGGGTCAGCTCGAGTTTCCGCGGCGTTCACGCCAATGCTGGTGATGTCACCCCGGTAACTGAGGACATCCGTGGCAGGGACTACTCGCGATTCGAGCGTTTCGATCACCAATCGCGACCGACGATTCCGAAATAGTTTCCGCGCCATTGCCTAACCTCGAGTCGCTTGACCGGAAATTCCACGGACGAAATGTGTGTAAACGAAGAGCCTTTATCGAAACTATCGGCCGCTCCGCCGATCGGGAAGTCGAGTTGCGTTGCAATTCTCGAACTGCGGCATCGGTCTGAACGCAGTTCAGGTCGAGACGGAAAAGCTATAACAGCAAGCGTGAGAATATCGCATCTCGAAGTATTCGTTCTTGGTGATGGACCCGACATCGATCCCGATAAGGGCGGCGTCGAGCCGCTGGCCTGTGTGCGCGTGCACACGGACAGTGGGTTGTCCGGCCTCGCTGAGGTTTTCCGCGTACCACCGGGGGTCGTGCAGGCGACCGTCGGCGGGCCGGATACTCACTTCGGCAAATTGCTCATCGGTCAAGAGCTTACCCACCCCGAGCGACTATGGCAGCGGATGTGGGATGCGCTCTTGCATACGAATCGTCGCGGCTGGGAGATCATCATTCTCGGCGCCCTCGACGTCGCGATCTGGGACATTTACGGCCAGATGCTGAACCAGCCCGTGTGGCAACTATTGGGCGGCATACAGCGAGGACCCTTTCAAACCCCGGCCAACGAGCGCCCCGTCGTCACTCCGTACTGCACGATCGTCTCGGATGTCTGGGGCGGCGAAGCCATGTTCGCCCAGCAGGTCGCCCGGGCCGAACGCCTCGCCGAACTAGGCTATCGGGCTTTCAAGATCGAGCCGATGATGTCGAGCCCCGGCGATGTCGTCGAGCTAGCCCGGCGGTGCGCGCAAAGCACTGGGCGACCAGGCCACTCTGATGGTCGATGTTGGCTACTTGTTCCACGACGTGCCCACGGCGGCTCGCGTCTGCCAGCAGTTGGAAGAACTCAACATCGAGTTCTTCGAGACGCCGTTCGCCGTCGATTCATTCGCCCCCTATGCCGAGCTGGCGAGCCGCACGTCGATTCCACTGGCCGCCGGCGAACACGGCGTGACGCGATGGGAATTCCTTGACATGATGGATCGCGGACACATTTCGATCGTGCAGCCCTACATGACCACCTGCGGCGGATTGACCGAAGCGAAACGAATCGTCGAATTGGCCCGTGCGCGCGGAGCATTGGTTTGCCCGGGCAACTGGTCGACGCAGATCCTCGGTGCCGCTTCGGTGCATTTGGCCGCGTATTCGCCGATCACGCCGTTTATCGAGTTCGCGCCGGCCGAAGTCTATGATTCGCCGCTTCGACGAGAACTCCAGGCGGCAGGCTTTCCGGTTCGAGATGGCGAAATCGCCATTCCGGATCGGCCGGGCATCGGCTACGAATTGCCGGCGGAAATCATCAAACGGTTTCGCATCTCGTAGCATGAGACCATCGCTCGAAAGCCATTTTCTCATTTGCCAATGCCCAATTCGAAGCCCACCAACGTCCGCTGGCTGATCGTCGCGATGCTGATTTGCATCGCGTTTCTCGGACATTTCAATCGCGTCAGCATCACGGTGGCCGGCAACGAACGCTTCATCAGTTCGGACGGCATGACCGAAGTGCAAATGGGCCGCGTCTATTCGATATTCCTGCTGGTCTACACGATCGGCATGCTGCCCGGCGGATGGTTGATCGATCGCTTCGGGCCGCGGTTCGCCCTGACGGCGATGGGTATTGGCCTCGGGCTTTGTGGCATTCTCACCGGGCTACTCGGCCAAGTCGGACTGGCTATCGCTGCCTTGTACCTGCCATTGCTGCTGATTCGCGGACTGGCCGGCGCTTCGAGCATCACGCTTCACCCCGGCGCCGCACGGACGGTATCGTTGTGGTTTCCACGAATGATGCGTTCCAGCGCCAATGGCATGGTCACGGCCGGCGCGCTGGTTGGCATTGCTCTCACGTATCCCGTCTTTGGCTGGCTGATGGATCGCCTCGATTGGCCGGGGGCATTCATCGTCAGCGGAGCGGCCATGACGGGCGTCGGCATTGCGTGGTGCATTTTGTCGGCGGATCATCCCGACCAACATCGCTGGGCGAATGAAGCGGAGTGCGCTTTGGTTTCCAGAGATCAGAGCACGCCGCCACGCGTACGGGCCAACATGGACGAGATCCTGGCATTATTCCGCAATCGCAGCCTGGTCTTGTTGACATTGAGCTACGGTGCCCTCAGCTACGTGCAGTATCTGTTCTTTTACTGGATGGAGTATTACTTCACCAAAGTGTTGGGCCTGCCAACGGCGGAGAGCCGGCACAATTCATTCATCGTCACGATGGCGATGGCGGTGGGCATGGCTTGCGGCGGATTCGCTGCCGACCGCTTGTGCCGATCGTTCGGCCATCGAATCGGTGCGCGCATCATCGCCGGTGGCGGCATGGGACTCTGTGCACTTTTTGGCTTGTTCGGGATCTTCACGAAAGATCCGACCCAGATCGTCTGGTTTTTTTCGCTGTCCTTCTGCGCATTGGGATTGTGCGAAGGGGTTTTCTGGACATCGGCGCCGATCCTGGCGCCACGCAATGGCGGCCTGGCGTGCGCGTTGCTCAACACCGGCGGCAACGGGGTGGGCATGCTCGCCCCGGTCGTCACGCCGATCCTCGGCAAGTACTACGGCTGGAACTCCGCCATTATCGCGGGGAGCATAGTTTGCAGCGTGGGCGCGTTGCTTTGGCTGGGGATTGGATCGGATTCGCGCCGTGAACAGGTCCCGCCCGCCACGCAAGAAGAAGTGGACTATGACGAACCAGCGGTGTAACAGTCCATTCAACGTTCGCCATCGAATGCAATTGCTGTACGCCAACGGCGTTCAATCCCGAAGGGTTCGCTTTCAGCGTTCGCCATCGAATGCCATTGCTTTACGCCAAAGGCGTTAAATCCCGAAGCCCAGGGTTGAACGCGCAGCGTTCTACCCTGGGTTGGCTGGCCCGAAATCCGCCGGCGTTACGCCGAAGGCGTTATATCACGCAGCAGAATAGCGGCGTGATATAACCGCTTCGCGGTATGAACCGCGGAGGCGTGCGGCTGACCCAGGGTAGAACGCTGCGCGTTCAACCCTGGGCTCCGAGAGATAACGCCGTTGGCGTAAAGCAGCTAAAACCACCCCGGCGCATTGAAAATGCTGTTACGCTCCCAGCTCACCATAACGGACTTGGCTTAGAACGCGTCCAGCCAGAAGTGCGAACCGCGATAATACTTCTTTGGTTCCCACAACATGTAGTGCCAGTTCGGTTCGCGGAATGGCGGGTAGGCCATGTACGCGGGCGGCCGCTGGTACGGAGCGCCTTGCGGCTCCGGCCATTGCGGACTGTACGTCGGCCAGTAGTTGTGGGGGAAGTACACGTAGGGGTAATAGAACCCGCGCGGCAGCGGCGGGTCACCAGCGGAAGCGGTGCCCGGTACGGCCGCAAATGCGCCGATCAACAGGGCCGCGCCGAGCATCCAGCGACGGAGCATGGGTATCCTCCTTGAACGGCCCGGACCGGCATGGCCGGACGGGTCCACACTTGTGTATCGAACGATCAGCCCGCATCGGAGTTGTCGTGCAAGCCGCCCGCGAACGAAAAACCTAAAACAACCTTCGCCCTATATCGGTCCTGGCGAATTGAGGCAGGATGCCGGGTTGATGCGCTGGTCAGCAGCGTATTTATGACTCCCGGCGAAAAATCGCTGAAGTTTGTGTCGCGCCACGGTGATTGCACATGGAATTTTCCACATTAAGTCAGTTTCCAACTCGGAACGGAACTCCGGGCATCGTCGCGGATGACGAAGCGCCAACGACGCCTCAATTTCGGGCATTCTAATTAAGCTTTTGTGGGCGACCGCGATAGTAGCGGTCCTTTGCTGTCTTAGATCGATCACCACTCGTGAAATCGCGCAAAGCCGATCTGCCTAGCCAGGCGGTTGCAAACACCTTTGAATTTCGACGTCGTTGAGGCCTGGTACGAAAGCGGAATCGATGCCTTTCTCCAAAGTCGAGCCACCGTCGAGCAAGAAATTGGACCGCCGACCGAGCGGTTTCTTAATGAGCCTGAATTGCGGAAATTGACGTACGAGGCTGAATGGATTAATCGGGACCCCGGCTTGCCGAGCAACCGCGAGTGGGTGCGGTGGGTTGATCCCAAGGACCCCGGAAGGTCAGTCACTGTGCTCTTTGCCGGAGGAAAAGTGCATTGGAAATTCAAAAAGGGCTTTTGAAATTGGCGCATTCCGCAAACAACATGTCCGACTCCAATCTCCTCTACGACAATCCCCTGATCGGCCGCTATGCCTCGCGCAAATGGCCGAGCGCTGGGGCCCGCGGCGAAAGTTCGGCACTTGGCGGCGGCTCTGGCTCTGGCTCGCCCAGGCCGAGAGCGCTCGGCTTGCTCGCCGACGATGGCAAGTCGCCACGCATCCGCCCCGAACAACTCGAGCAGATGCGCGTCGCATCTCGACGACATCGACTTCCGGCGAGCCGATGAGCTGGAAGCGCAAGTTCCGCCACGATGTCATGGCCCACGTGCACGCGTTCGGCGAAGTCGCCCCCGCCGCTCGCGACATCATCCACCTCGGCGCCACTTCGTGCTATGTCACCGACAACACCGATCTCATCCTGATGAAGGAGTCGCTCCGCGATTTGTGCGGCAAGCTGGCTTCGGCGATCGACGCGCTCGCCACGTTCGCGACCACCTGGCGGGCCGAGCCGACGCTCGGCTTTACGCACTTCCAGCCGGCGCAACTCACGACCGTCGGCAAGCGCGCCTGTCTTTGGTGTTACGACCTCGTCGATGGACTTGCAGGAACTCGAACGCCGCCGCGACGGCCTCAAGTTCCGCGGCGCCAAGGGAACCACCGGCACGCAAGCGAGCTTCCTCGCCCTCTTCCGCGGCGATCACGAAAAAGTGCGCCATCTCGATCGGCTGGTCGCGCTCGAGGCGGGCTTCGACGAAGTCTATGCCGTCACCGGACAAACCTATTCGCGAAAGGTCGACTCAGTCTCGTTCTCGATGCCCTGGCCGGGCTCGGACAGAGCCTGCACAAGTGGGGCACGGATCTGCGACTCCTCGCCCATCGGCAAGAGATTGACGAGCCGTTCGAGGCCGATCAGGTCGGTTCGTCGGCGATGGCGTACAAGCGGAACCCGATGCGTGCCGAGCGCATGTGCGGGCTGGCCCGATTCCTGATGAACCTGCCGCAGATGGCCGCGGACACGGCGGCGACGCAGTGGTTCGAACGCACTCTCGACGACAGCGCTCCGCGGCGACTCTATATTCCGCAGGCGTTCCTCGCGGCGGATGCGTGCTTGAAACTGGCCCTCAACCTGGCAAACGGGCTGACCGTCAATCGCGCGGTGATTCGCCGTGGCGGTCGAGGAGCAATTGCCGTACATGGCGACGGAGAACCTGATCATGGCGTGCGTGGCCAGCGGAGGCGATCGACAGGAAGCGCACGAAGTCATCCGTCGCCACAGCCACGCCGTGACCGCCGGCATCAAGTCCGGCACCATGACCAGCCGCGATCTGATCGCCCGCCTGCAAGCCGACCCGATGTTTGCCGGACTGAACTTGGCAAAAGAATTAGACCCGATCCGCTTCGTCGGCCGTTCGCCAGAACAAGTGGACGAGTTTGTAATGCAAGAAGTCGAGCCCGTGCGCAAGCATACGCCACCATGCTCGGCCAAACGGGACAGGTATCGGTTTAGAGCCTGAAGCGCAGGTTTCGAAGTTGCGCACCACAAAAGGATCGCAAGAACCAGCCGAGCCCGAAGCGCAACGCGAACCCCTGCGCCGCGGGTCGGCCCGGTCTTCCCGTGAACGGGAGATACGGTTTTGACTCGCTGTTACGATTGATAGTGGCGGATGGAGTTGTGGCCGTTTCGTCCTTGGTGCTTCGTGCCCGAACGCGAGCCTGGCCCGAGAGTTGGTGGCCGGTTCATTGGTGACTGGCGTCGATGTCCGCATCGACGCGTTGATCCCGTTGGGGAGATTGCTGTTTTCCCCGTTCCCCTCTCACTTTGTCCGCCATCTCGCCCATCCCTTTTCTCGCCGGCGAAATGGAGGACATCTTGAGTCGTCGCAAACTGAAAGCCCGCAAGAAAGCCAGTCCGGTTCGCGAATTCCGCGTGACGCCGCCGCCGATGGTCGTGCAGAATCCGCACGCCGCCGGCATCGACGTGCACTCGGACAATCATGTCGTCTGCGTCGGCTTGGACATGGTCGACACATTTGGCGCTTACACGGCCGACCTGCACCAGATCGTCGCCCACTTGCGTCGGCAGGGCATCACGACCGTGGCGATGGAATCGACCGGCGTCTACTGGATTCCGTTGTTCGAGTTGCTGGAAGCGGAAGGGTTCGAGGCTTTCCTGGTCGAGCCCGGCCAACTGCGCACCTGCGGCGCCCGGCCCAAAACCGACGTTCTCGATTGCCAATGGATTCAGCGGCTGCACGCGTACGGGTTGCTGCGGGGTTCGTTCCGTCCTCCCGAGTCGGTGCAGGCGTTGCGCCCTACCACCGTCAGCGGCAGATGCTGATCCGATACGCGGCCGGCCACGTGCAGCACACGCAAAAAGCGCTCACGCAGATGAATGTCAAACTCACCGAAGTCTTGTCCGACATCACCGGCCGGTCGGGTCTGGCGATTATCGACGCGATTCTCGGCGGCGAGCGGTGTCCGGACCTCCTGGCCGGCCTCGCCTCACCGAAGTGCGCCAAGACGAAAGCCGAATTCGCTCGGGCCCTCGAGGGGCTCTGGCAGCCGGAACACCTCTTCGAACTGGAACAAGCGCGAGCATTATTTCGCTACTACCAAGGCAAAATCGACGAGTGCGATCAGCGGATTGCACTCGAGTTGGCAAACTTGCCCAATCGGTCAGGCAACCGGGAAGTGCCGCCCAAGACCCGCCAGCGCGGTCGCAAGAAGAATGACTTGCGTTTTGAGGCGACCGGCCCATTGTTCCAGGCCTTGGGGGTCGACCTGACGGCCATCGAGGGGATTGAAGTGGGCACGGCCTTGGTGATTCTGGCGGAAATCGGCGTCGACGTCTCGCGCTTCCCGAGCGAGCGGCACTTTGCCAGTTGGCTGGGGTTGTGCCCGAAGACCTCGACGAGCAACCAAACCGAGAAGAAGACATCGCCACGCAAGGGCTCGGGCCGGGTCAAGCGTGCCTTGCGAATGTGCGCGGAGTCCGTGGGTCGAACCATGACCCCGTTGGGAATGTTCTATCGGCGCATGCGCTCGCGGATTGGCGGTCGCGGCGCGTGCACGGCGACGGCGCACAAGCTCGCTCGTCTGGTCTATCGCATGCTCAAGTACGGCACGGAATACGTCGTCAAAGGCATGGCCGAGTACGCGGCCAAGATGCGAGCACAAGCCGAGCGGACGCTGCGCAAGAAAGCCGCCGCTCTCGGCTTCGAGTTGACGCCCAAGGCCGCCCCCGCACTGGAATAGTTGGCTGAACAGCAAGAAAATCGCTCCCCCATTCGCGTGGGGGAAAGGGGGTTCTTCGCCCCCATTGGCAAACGAATCAAGAATCGTATATATGTTCCTCGCCCGCCGCAAGGCAGTTCATGGGGAGGGCGAGCCGGGCCAGGTTTTGCCAGCCGATTGGGTCCGAAAACAATCCGGCTCATGCGGCTTGGCGTCGCCCTCGCGTTGCGCTTCGGGCTCCACCGGACCTCATCAGCGCAACTTCAAAAAGCGCCAGCGAAGGATTGACTATTTCTTCGTATGCGTTTCAGGCACAGCGGCGCGTCCCCTATTGGCTTCCCGACGGCCTTGTCGCCCGTGTCGGACACGGTGTCGTCGACGGAGTTCTCGATCGTCTGAGTAGTCCGTCTTCCCGGTCAGCAAGGCGTCAAAAGACATTTTGTCTTAATAAGCCGCGTCCCTTTTGCTTAGCCCGGTTCGTGTAGCCAGTCGCCGAATCTTCGAATTTCAAACTATCGGTTTGACGAGCCTCAGATTGGCGCGGTACCATGCGTCCCACTCGCTGCAATTGTGCTTAGCACTACAGGTACTCATGGGCGCCGAGCTTCAAACCGCGAGCCTGCACGCGACGATCGACCGCCACCGAGCGGGCGACCGACGTGCCTTGGACGAACTAATTCGACGTACCGGCGAACGACTCGAACGTCTCGCTCGCAAGATGCTCGGCAGTTTCCCAATGGTAGGAGCGCGAGAGCAAACCGGTGACGTACTCCAGAACCGCGCTGATTCGTTTGACTCGGGCGCTCGGCGAAGTGACCCCTCAGTCCGTCCGCGATTTCTACCGGCTAGCGGCGGAGCAGATCCGCCGCGAATTGCTGGACCTGGCCTGTCGGTATGCACATAGACCAATTGCTCCGTTACCAGACGGCGAGGCGATGGATGTTGGCTTGGACAATTCGGCTGATCTGGCAAAGTGGACTGCTCTACAAGAAGCGATTCCCGATCTACCGGTCGATTTGCGCGAAGTCTTTGGGCTGACTTTCTACCACGATTGGAAGCAAGATCAGATCGCTGAGCTTCTACAGGTCAGCGATCGCCAGGTGCGGCGGCTATGGGCGCGAGCTTGCCGCCGTCTGCACACTGCCGTTGGCGGTGAATTACCATCGGAACAGTGAGAGCAAACCGATGCCTGACGATGAGAAATTGGACCAACTTTTGGACTCGTGGCAGTCAGCCGCTGAGGAAGGACGAGAGCTTTCGCCGGCGGAGTTGTGCGCGGATTGGCCGGAGTTGCTTTCGCGATTCGAGCAAGAGATTGACGTCTTGCGCCGGTTTCACCGACTCGCGGCGAGTGCCTCGCCAGCGCCAGACCTTTCCGACACTCCGCCGAGCACTGCACGGTATCAGTTTCTGTCGTTTATCGCGAAGGGAGGCATGGAGGAAGTCTGGCGAGCTTATGATGCCGAACTAAAGCGCGATGTTGCCATCAAGATTCTGAAACCAGGAATCGGCATGCCTCCCGAACGAGTCCGAGAGGAAGCCGAACTGGTTGCCCGGCTGGAGCACCCCTCGATTGTTCCGGTTTACGATGCCGGCGCGCTTCCCGACGGCCGCTCGTTCTTCGCCATGAAGTTGATCCGTGAGCGCGGAAGGGAGGGGGTGGCGAATTCTCCACCGCCCACTCTCGGTGAGTTGCTGGATCGGCGATCGAACTTGACCGATGATCTGCCTCGATTCGTCCAGGTGGTTCAGCAAGCGTGCGAGGCGGTGGCATATGCACACTCCCTCAATCCGCCTGTATTGCACCGCGACTTGAAGCCGTCCAACATCATGGTTGGCGCCTTCGGCGAAGTTCTGGTCATGGATTGGGGAATCGCGAAGGTTCTCCGTGAGAGCGAATCAAATCACGATGTGCCAGCGGCACGTCAACCTCATGTGCTCGGAGGAAATAATACCGCAGTGCAAGGTGATACTGACCCCGAACGAACCGGGGCATACATTCCTGCCGATCCGGATACTGCGAGTCAGGAGCATCGAGAAGAAACACGCACGGGCGACGCAAAAGGAACGATTGCTTATATGCCGCCAGAGCAGGCGCGTGGAGAGAAGCAAGCGATCGGCCCCGCGGCCGATGTATTCGCGCTCGGCGGCGTGCTGTGCGCCATCTTGACTGGCAAGGCGCCAAATGCCGGGCTGGCTGCCGAAGCGTTCGAGCGAGTCCGGGCCGGCGACCTGTCGCCTGCTTTCGACCTGCTGGATCAGTCTGGGGCGGACCCGGAACTCATCGCGATTGCCAAGAAGTGCCTGGCTCCCAACTCAGCCGACCGATATGCGGATGCGAGTGTGCTGGCCCGGACCATGGCCGATTACCGGGGCGGGATCGAGGACCGGCTCCGCCGCGCTGACGTCGACAGGGTTCGGGCCGAAGGAGAGCGAGCGCAAACCGAAACGACCATGCGTGAAGAGCGAAAGCGACGGAGGCTGCAGCTCAATCTAGGCGGTGCTGTACTACTAGCCTTGGTCATCGGAACCGGCATTTCGGCTTGGCAGGCTCGACGCGCGATTCATGCCGAGAATGATACGGCAAGTCAGCTCGAATTGACGCGCGAAGCAGAGCGGGGTGCCGTCCAGCAAAAGAACGCGGCTCAAGAGCAAGCCGAAATTGCCATCAGGGTCCGCCTCGTGCTCGAGGAGATGGTGAACCAGTCCACCCCGTTTGGGCAGTTCGACCGGGCCGGCGCCGCCAACCCAAACTTGACGATCCGCGAGGCCCTCGACAATACGATCAAGTCCATCGATGGGAAGTTCGGCGACCAACCGCTCGTCGAGGCAGAGATCCGCCACATCATCGGCAACGCGTGTAACACGCTCGACAACAGGTTCGAGGCAGAGAACCAGCTCCGTCGGGCGCTCGATCTGTTTCGACTCGCCATCGGCTCGGACGACCGAAAGACCCTCGACTGCCAGGCCACGCTGGGAATGGTTCTTAACAACCGGCGAAAGTTTGCTGACGCCCACGAACTGCTCGTTGACGCGATGGAAAAGGCCAACTCGCGGTATGGCCCCGACGATGACCTCAGCTTGGAGTTGGAGTTCAGTCTTGCGCGATCCTTGGGCCTGGGACCAAAGACCTGGGCCAAGTGCGAGGCCATGATGCTGGAGTCGCTCGCACACCACCGGCGGGTGCTGGGTCCGGCAGACGAGCGTTGCGCTCGCCGGGCCATGACCATCGCTGATATTTACGTCTCAAGGGGCTTGGGTTTGGATGACCCGAACCAGTTGGGCAAGGCAGAGCCGCTCTTGAAGGACGCGCTGGTCGTCCAGCGGACTGCCCTCGGCCCCAAGCACCCGTTCACTTTGATCAGTCTCGGCGCGCTCGGGTCGCTCTACCTGGAGACCAGGCGCCCGGACGAGGGGGAGTCGCTGCTGCGAGAGGCGATTGCTGGCGCAAGAGGTCTGGGGCGACTCCAACTCCAACACCATTCGCTGGATGGTCCGGCTTGGCCGGTCCTACCAGATGAGAGACCGCTTGACTGAGGCGGAGCCCATTCTGGCGCGCCGTTGAAGCTGGGCGCAAGGCTTACGGCAGTTCCAACCCGTTCATCATGGAAGCGGCCGGAACATTGGCAATCGTCTACATTGAGTTGAACAAGTTTGCCGACGCGATCCCGCTCTTAGAGGAGGCGATCGCCACGTTCGACGGGATCGGGCATCGGAACCTCGGATACTTCCTGACTCAGATGCTCCTGGGTCGGGCGCTGCTCGGCCAGCGGAAGTACGAAGCCGCCGAGACTGCGCTGCTCGCGAGCTACAAGGGCCTAACTGAAAGCTGCGCCGATATCCCGTCCGAAGTGCTGAACAGTGAACTCCGCCAGTGCATCGGCCAGCTCGTCCACCTCTACGAGGCGACCAGCAAGAAAGATAAAGCAGCAAAGTGGCGTGCCGAACTCGACAAGTACCCGGTGCCTGCCGCGAAACCGAAAGAGCCGAAATAGTCCGTAACGCGCTCGAACAACATCAGTACAGTCCCGGCAATCACGATTATCGCAGCGGACTCATGATTGAGGCCAATGGAACGAATTCGTAGCAACCGGTGCGAACTGCGTCGGAAATTCCTCGAAAAAAATTCCATGATGGTGGTCCGCATTGCCCGTACTGGATCGCTTGTAATGTAGAGGTGACACGAAGAGTCCCCAACAAATGGCGCGAGGCTGAGATGAAGAACTTGCGGAAGAAGAGTGGGCGACTCGAACTTCAAGCACTGGAAACGCGTATGCACCGGCCGCGCTCATTGACGCGAAGACCCTCAGTTATCGGGACATTGACGGCGATAGTGTCACCGTTAGCTTCAGCAAGCCTGTGCTAGCAGCCGCCAACGTCGATACGGTTTTCAAATTCGACACCGGGCCACTCCCGGGCGCGGATACGCCACAGCAGCTTCAAAAAATTGATCTGACCAGCCTATCCAATGGCCTTTCGATTGTTGTGGACGCGACCCAGGCCAATGGAGGGGACGGCAAGGCAAACGTCGGCTTTGTCATGGCGGACCCTAAGTCAGTCAAGAGTGTGACAATTGACGGCGACCTCGGGGGACTCGATTCCGGGAACATCCTCCTTCTACAGCCGGGACCGGGACTCGCGTTGTTGTCCGTCGGATCGCTCGGTGTCTTGGGTATGAGCACGCAGGGCGCGAGTCCACATCCACTCCGGGTCAATGTCAATGGGCCGATTGGCAAGATTATTGTGTCTGGCGATGTCGCCGGCGAATTGATCAATGCCAATGGACAGATCGGACAAATTACAATTAGAGGCTCCCTTATTGCCCGAGGCTCAGAGCCGAATACTGGCGAGATCACGGCTGCCGGGTCGATTGGGGACATCTTAATCGGCGGAAGCGTGCTTGGCGGCGGCGGAAAATACTCCGGAAGCATTTTGTCCGATCACAGCATCGGCAACGTGACCGTCGGCGGCAGTCTCGTTGGCGGAAGCGGCGAATCCAGCGGCCAGATCAACGCAGGAGTCGATTTCCGCGCCGACTTTGGGCCAAGAACTCGACTCGGAATTGTGAAGATCGGTGACTCGGTCTTGGGCGGATCCGGAAAGTTCTCTGGATTGGTTGTTGCTGGCGGCGGCATCGCGTCGTTAACCGTCGGCGGCTCAGTGGCTGCCGGCACGGGAGCGGATTCCGGAGAAGTTAACACTGGAGATGGCGGCCTTCGGGCGGTGTCCGTCGGCGGCGATTTTAGCGGGAAGATCGAAGTTGGAAGAAGCGTGGGAAAAGTCACGATCACTCGGAACATTACTGATGCCAACGGGGCTGGGATAATCGACGCCGCCCGAATTTCATCCGTGAAGGTTGGCGGAAACATCGACGGCGGAAGAGTAGGAGCCATTCTCGGAATGGGAAGTGTGTTTGTCGGCGGAAGTATGAGCCGCGGAAACGTTGGGGCGTCTACGATGACTTCACTTACCGTTGTGGGGGACGTTCTACATTCTTCAATTGGGGGGGAACACATTGGAGCGGTTCAACTGGGTTCACTTATCCTCAGTCGAATTAATTCGCAGCATTCGCTTCGTTCGCTAACGGTAAACGGCGACGCGGCGTCGAGTAATATTTTCTCGGAAAGAATTGGGGCGGTGCACATTCACGGCAATTTTACCGCGGGAAGCATATTCGGCGACACAATTATTGGGTCCGTGAATATCGACGGCTCGGTGATTGGCGGCAGCAATAAGGGCGCATCGATCCTCGCCGCTAGAATCGGCCAGGTTACGGTCTTAGGCGACTGGACCGGGACAAGCATAGTAGCCGGGTTTCTGATTGGCGCGGACTTCCTTTGGGGCACAGACGACGACAAGCCAGTGCCCGACTCGCCGCCGGGTTCAATTTCCTCGATCACAATCGGCGGAACAGTAAACGGCACGGCGGCGGACGGCGACAAGTTCGTATTCGAGGCAAGTTCGATCAAGTCGCTCAGCGTCGGCGGCACGGCTGTCGCTCTCAAGTCGGGAAAACGAAACGACGACATCGGCCTCGGAACCAACAGCGATTTTCGATTGATTGAGAAATAGGCAAGACGGGCGCCCGACAGGCCGCTGGACAATCTTCACCACCTCAATGGGATTCTTGCAATAGGGACAGAGCAGATGCAGGGGCGGGTTCCGAGTCGGAAAGAAAAAGGGACGAAAAGAAAAGGGGACGCAGCTCTTTTTCAGGCGGTCTTCGGCGGACCCTCCGTTGGCTTGCGCGGCCGGCCGCGCGGCCGCAGCGTCGACTCCAGCCCCAGCCGCCCCGCGATCCGCCGCTGCCACGTCTCCGACCCGTACGGCGTCCCCCGGTTCACGCTCTTCTGCAACGCCTCCACCTCCGCCTTCGTTTGTGGACGATTCACATAGGATAGCCAGTCCGCCGGCATGGCGACGGGCCAGGCACTCAAACGCTCCTTCGGCTCCCAGCCTTGGCTCCGGAACGCCAGACTGCCCCACGGCCAGTCCTCCGCCCGCTTCACCAGCCCGGCCCGCAGCGCGTTCCGCTCGACGTAGCGCAGCGGGGTATACAAGGAAAAGAAAACGGGACGCAGCTCATTAAGACAGTTTGTCTTAATGAGCTGCGTCCCGTTTTCTTTTTCCCCGTTTTCTTTTTCTTATTTATTTGAACTACGCCATGCAGCCTGCACAAAACTTTGAAAAGTCCCATCAAGTTCCTTGATTTCGGACCGGTCAAACTTGACCCCGATCTCTGTCTCGACCCATCGCGCGACCTCAGCTAAATCCAGTTCGTCGTCCATAAGCCCTAAGTAGTCGGACGGGACTAATTGATCGGCGAACGCGAAACGCGTTCTGATGCTCCGACGGACGCCGCTAACCAACTCCTTCGGAACATCGGTGCCAGCGTAGTACGCCTCATAAAACGCATTGTTGCTCATGGGAACTCTTGCTGACAGAGTTGCTCGAAACATCTTTGACTGACGAGAAGGAAGGAAGGGCGAAAGATTCAACTCTCGCACACCACCCAAGGTAAAGCAACCGACGACCGCCCACAAGCCGACAAGCGCGACAGTTGTTGCCGAAACGACGAGTGTTAACCACGGGCCAATACTCCCATCAGCCACCCTTATCCAAACAGCTATTCCGTCGACCACTGTGAGCCCCACAACAAAAATGGTGAGTCTGTATTCTGGATGCAGTCTGCTCATTTCAGCGTGAAGTTATGACTCAATCAAAGATCGAATATACGATTATAGTCAAATCCCAAGCACCCTGAGCTATCGTCAGAGCCGAGCTCGCTCGACTAACATTATTGATTATTCCGCGGGGCCAACTGACGTCTCTGATCGAACTGTAGCCTATAAGCCTTGCGGTACCTGGCGTCGTCTCATTGATGGTCCCGAGCCTTCCTGCAGGTGAGATGTCGGCGGCGAGGAACCCACGATGCTGTTTGGGTACGCGTACCCCAACTGCCGCTGGCCCGGCTTCAATCCCTGGTACTGGGAGCACCTTCTTCATTTGTGCTCCGGAGTTTCGTCTGCCAATCCGATTTGCCCACCTGCCGAAGCCGTCCGTTTCCGCTCCCGGACTTGAGAATGACAAAAAGCAAAAAGGGACGGGCACGTTTATGATTGGCCACGCCGGGACAGTTGAAAAGAAAGCAGACGCCTCCAGCGGCGATTGCTTCAGCCCTCTGCACGACCACAAATCTTTTCCCTGCCGTCATTCAAACCACTTTCGTATCGTCCCGGGAAGCGCGGTTTTCCATGTCCAATGGTTTTGAGAAGGGGTGGGCGTACCAACCCAAAACCAATCCGGCCCATTGCTACCGCGCCCGCCGCTGTTAGCACGGGAAGCCGACGAACGGGACCCGTCTTATCAAGACACAAAGTCTTCAGGAAAACAAATGGGGTCCTAACTACTGCACGCTCACCGCCTCAACGAACAAGTAGCCTTCTGCGCGCACATCGTTCACTGAAAATCACAGCCAAAGCCATTTGCCGTGGACGTGAACGGCGTGATCGTAATGGAAGAGATCGGGATCGTCAGGGTCGCGGCGTTTCCGGTAGGACGACCAGTCGGTTTCCAGTTGGTGACGTAACTGCGTCAGTACCCTTACAACGGCCGTTCGGTCGTTCACACTGCTGCCGAGTGCCTGCGAGACTTCGCGTGGAATAATGACGTGCGGCAAGGGAGCGTCCACAAGTGTTGGCCTCTCACTCCGTTGGGATACTCCCGGAAAGTCGGCTGATTACATCTCCAATTGGCTCGCCGCCGCTGCTGGCGATTTCTCGACGCGAGGCGGCAATCATGTTTCGATCCACGACCGGCGGCTGCCGTGACGTCCAGGGCCAATTGCTCAAGACGCTTTCCCGCAAAGTGCGAGATTCTTGAATCATGGATTTCAGCTTTTCAGCGTTCGACACCGCGTTTCCGGTGCTTACCACGAAGTGGACGATTTTCGACTCTAAGCTAGCGAGCGATTGCAAGTGGGCGTCGAACAGCACCTCTAACCTTCGTCCGACCGTATCCAGTTCAGCGTCGATTGGTCCGTTGATGCTCAAGACTTCTGCGCAGACTTCGCGGATATCCTGCATGACGCGCGCGGAGAACTCGATTCGCTGCGTCGCTAAGCCAGCAAACGCATGTCCGATCTCCTGGAGCCGCGATTCTACGATGGTCCAATCGCGATAATCGATGCCCGACTGCAGTCCTCTGACTGCTTCGACGAGGTCTAACTCTCCGGCGAGCGTCATCTCGTCAAGCGCCCTTTCGAGGTCACCTTTGATCTTCTCGATCTGCTGGCCGTTAGTCAGTCTTATCATTGGTTGCCTTCCTACTTCGGAGCCCAACGCTCAGTTTCCTATCCGCAGTGCAGTTTATCGCGATGTCGCTCCTCGAGATTATAGACGTTCGGCCGATTGTTACCTCCCGCCTTAACCGGGACGCCCAACACGCGGGACCGGCGAGGCCGACGCCGCCCGCATCCCTTTTGCAAAGTCGTTGCCAGGTTGCCGACGTTGCCGACGTTGCCGGCAACGAGCGGACCCCCCACCGCAACGACGACGAACAACGCGCAACGCGATTCAGGATCATTCAATAGTGGCCAGAGAATCAAAGTCATTTGTCGCAAGGCCTTTCAGATCGGCTGGGATTCGTAAAATACCTTGGCCCTTCCCGCGAGGTCGGCCATGTTGAGGGATCTGGTTCTGAAACGGCCCGTCATTCAGCAGATGGCCGAGACGGCCATCTGGCAGCCGCTTCTCGACATCTATGAACTCCGCGATGGCTGGCTGCTCAAAGCCGATTTGGCCGGCGTGCGCCCCAATGAAGTCACCGTGAGCTTGAGCGGTCGGCGAGTGACGATTCGCGGGCTGCGCCGAGACTGGTCGGTCGAGGAAGGGTGCAGTCACTATCGCATGGAAATCTCCTACAGCCAATTCGAACGAACCATCGAGTTACCGAGCGATCCCGGGCCCTCCGCCCTGAAGACGGAATACCGGGATGGAATGCTCCTCATCCGAATCCGCCGCGGACAAACCACCCCATGAGCGACACTCCTGGCACGGACCCGGTCACCAATCCGACCTATCCGATCCTGGCCATCAAGAACACCGTCCTGTTTCCCGCACTCTTCCTGCCGCTCTCCGCGGGTCGGCCGGCATCGCGCGCCGCCATCGAGGCGGCGCTCGCCACCGAGGACAAGACGTTGGTCGTCGTCGCCCAGCGCGACGTGGACGTCGAGTCGCCGGTCGTGGATGACTTGTTCGCGGTCGGTACCGTGGCCGTCATCAAGAAGATGGCCCGTTCCGCCGAAGGGGTCGAAATCCTCGTGCAAGGCACCGGCCGTGTACGCTTGCTTACCGCGGATCAGACCGACCCATACTTGCGTGCCCGAGTGCAACCGCTGCCGCCACCCATGGGCGGCGGCGATCAGGTCGAAGCGCTTCAGCGCGCGGTGCTGGACTCGGCACGCAAGGTGATTGAGCTGGCTCGGCCGCAGGCCGATCTCGACGTCAGCCAGCTCCTGGCGCAAACCAACAATCCCGTCCAGCTCGCCTATTTGCTCGCCTCGATGCTGGGGCTCGATGTCATCAAGGAGCAAGCGCTTCTGGAAGCCGAGTCGTCGGAAGTGGCGTTGCAACTGATTCTCGATCACCTGATGCACGAATCACGCGTGCTGGAGCTGCGCAATCAGATCGCGAGTAAAGCCCAGGCCGAAATCAGCAAGGAGCAACGCGATTACTGGCTTCGCCAGCAGATGCGGGCGATTCAGGATGAACTCGGCGAGAGCCAGCCGGAGAAGGCGGAGATCGGCGAATTGCGCCGGCAGATGCAAGAGGCCGATCTCCCCGACCACGTGCGCAAGGAAGCCGAGCGCGAGTTGAGTCGCCTCGAACGTCTGCCATCGGCCGCGCCCGATTATCAACTGACGCGAACCTACCTGGAGCTGATCCTCGAATTGCCCTGGAACAAGTCAGCGGCAAGCACAATTGACCTGCCGGCCGCGAAGGAAGTGCTCGATGCCGACCACTTCGATCTGGAACGCATCAAGGAGCGCATCCTCGAACATCTGGCCGTGCTGAAGTTGAACCCCAAGGCGAAGGCGCCCATCCTGTGTCTGGTTGGTCCGCCGGGCGTGGGCAAGACGTCGCTGGGCCAATCGGTGGCCCGGGCAACCAATCGCCCGTTCGAGCGCCTGAGTCTGGGCGGCATGCACGACGAATCGGAACTGCGAGGCCATCGCCGGACGTATATCGGCGCCATGCCCGGTCGACTCATCCAGGCCATTCGCCGTTCGGGCGTGAACAACCCGGTGCTCATGCTCGACGAGATCGACAAGCTCGGCCGCGATTATCGCGGTGACCCCGCGGCCGCTCTATTGGAAATCCTCGATCCGGCCCAGAACCACACGTTCCGCGACAACTATCTCGATCTGCCGTTCGACCTTTCGAATGTGCTTTTCATCACGACGGCCAATGGCCTGGACCCGATTCCGGCGCCGTTGCTCGATCGTCTGGAGATCTTGCGGCTTTCGGGTTATTCAGAAGGCGAGAAGGTCGAGATCGCACGTCGCTACTTGATTCCGCGACAGGTGAAGGAGACCGGCTTGCCGGAAGGCTCATTCCACTTGCCGGACGAAACGGTCCGCCGACTGGTGGCTCGTTACACGCGCGAAGCCGGCGTACGCCAACTGGAACAATCGATCGGCCGGCTCGCCCGCAAGGTCGCGGTACGGTTTGCCGAAGGCACGACCGAGCCGGTCACGGTGGGCCCGGAAGACCTGAGCGAAATGCTCGGGCCGGAGCGGTTCACCCCCGAAGAGGCGCGCAAAGAGATGCCGCCCGGCGTGGCCACGGGACTTGCCTGGACCGAGGCGGGCGGCGACGTCCTGTACATCGAGGCGAGCCTGATCCCCGGCAATCGCAAGCTCAAGCTCACGGGCCAGCTTGGCGAGGTCATGAAAGAGTCGGCGGCCATCGCCCGTAGCTTGATGATTTCGCAAGCACCGCGGTTTGGCATCGATCCGTTGACCGTTCGCCGGTCCGGGGTGCACATTCACGTACCGGCCGGCGCGGTCCCGAAGGATGGCCCGAGCGCAGGCGTGGCGATGGTGACGGCCCTGGCATCGCTCTATGCCAACGTGCCTGCACGATCGGACACGGCGATGACGGGCGAAGTCACGCTCACGGGCCTGGTGCTGCCGATCGGCGGCGTGAAGGAGAAAGTGCTGGCTGCCCGCCGGGCCGGCATCAAGCGGGTCGTCCTGCCGAAAGCGAATGAGAAGGATCTGAAGGAGATACCCGAACCGGTGCGCAGCGAGATGTCGTTTTTCCTCGCCCAGAAGGTGGAAGAAGTGCTCGCGGCGACGATGCCGCAAAGCGCGCGAGCCGCGGTGGCCTGACCCGAATTCTCACCACAGAGACACCGAGGACACCGAGAAGAAGAGCAGAAAACGAGTTGTGGCCAATTCCCCGGCACAACACACGGCCCACCTTGCTTGATATTGCTTTTCTCTGTGATCTCTGTGACTCTGTGGTGAGAAATTCGCGCTATGTGGTCGGTTGCTTGGACCCATCATCTCCCCCGAAATCCGCCGGGACTTGGAACAAGAATTGCTTCAACATCATCCATCGCTCTCTAATAGAAGAGGTGCGCTCCATGCGCTTAATTGGATATGCCGCAATCGAGTTTGCGGAGAAGCATAATCTGCCGTTGAGCAAGCACGGCGACGCCGTCGACGACCCGGCCGATGGATTGACCATCGCGGAAGCCGAGGCCATCGCCGAGGATGATGAAGAGCTGATTTACTTGGATGTGCCAGACGACGAGTACGCGAATGCTCCGCCTTCGTCGTTCGAGCCAGACCGGTAGGTTTCCAACTCGTTCCGTTTCGAGTAACAGAATCCCCCTGGCCAAGTTAAGGGTGGACAGGGGATGATGAATGCCCCTGTCTCAGGCTCTTAAAGTCCGTTTCAGCATTAGCGGAAGGCAGGCGGAGCCTGAAGCGTGAGCGAAGGCGACGTCGTATTTGTCTGATGCGCCTCGTCTTCGCATACGCTTCAGACTCCGCCAACCGTCAATTCTGAAACGCACCCTTACTTGGTGGGACGGCTCTCCCGAGCCATCCGATCCAGAACGGCTCAGGTGAGCCGTTCTACGACACGGGTCGTTTGGCAGCGTCGCAGTCGCTACGGGCCATTCTGGCCTCGCCGAATGCATTCCCGAAGAAGCAGCCAACTCGCACGGCCCTTATCCAGCAGGACGCGGATGGCCGGTCGGCCATCTTCCGGACTTGCCTTTCCACCACCTACGCCGCTATCCCATCGATACTGTCTTCGCCCGCTCCATCTGTTGAGTCACCATCTTATGCGCCGATCATTCCCGCTTATTCTTGGGTTGTTGCTAGTCTGGTTCCAAGGTGCTTCCGCCCAGCCTGCCGACGAAGCCCGGCTGCTAAGGTTCCCCGCCATTCACGGCGACAGCATGGTCTTTACTTATGCGGGCAATCTTTACACCGTGCCCGCGGCGGGCGGCGTCGCTCGCCGGCTGACGAACCACGAAGGCTTCGAGATGTTCGCCCGGTTCTCGCCGGACGGCAAGCAGATCGCATTCACCGGCCAGTACGACGGCAATACCGAAGTGTATTTGATGCCCGCCGAAGGGGGAACGCCGAAACGCCTCACTTATACGGCCACGCTTGGCCGCGATGATGTGTCGGACCGCATGGGCCCGAACAACATCGTCATCGGCTGGACGCCCGACGGCAAGAACGTGCTCTTTCGCTCGCGAATGAACTCTTTCAATCCATTCATTGGCCAACTTTTCACAGTGAGCACGGATGGCAGCCTGCCCGAACAATTGCCGCTGCCCCGCGGCGGGTTTGGCAGTTATTCGCCGGATGGATCGAAGCTGGTTTACAACCGCATCTTCCGCGAGTTCCGTACCTGGAAGCGCTATCGCGGCGGGTTGGCGGACGAAATCTGGACGTACGATTTCAAGACCAAGAAGACCGAACAACTCACGGACAATCTCGCCTCCGACATCATTCCCATGTGGGCCGGCGACAAGATTTATTTTCTGTCCGATCGCGATGCGAACAAGCGCTTCAATATCTGGCGGCTCGATCCGAAATCCAAAGAGCCGAAGCAAATCACCAAATTCAAGGACTTCGATTGCAAGTTCCCCTCGCTTGGCGACAAGGCAATTGTCTTCGAGAACGGCGGCTACATTTTCAAGTTGAATCTGGACACGGAGGAAGTCAGCAAGGTGCCGGTGCGCATCCTGGAAGATGACGCCAGCGCCCGCGGGGGCTTGACAAACGTGTCCAAGAACATCGCTTCGTTCGGGCTATCGCCCGATGGAAAAAGGGCGGTGTTCACGGCACGGGGCGACGTGTTCACGGTGCCGGCCGCACATGGAATGACACGCAACTTGTCGAACACCCCCGGCGTCCACGACCGCGACGCGGAGTGGAGCCCGGACGGCAAGACGATCGCCTACATCTCGGACGCAACCGGCGAGGACGAGATCTACACCGTTCCGCAGAACGGCGGCGACAGGCCGACGCAACTGACATCGGGCGGTGATACGTACAAGTACGACATCAAGTGGTCGCCGGACGGCAAGCGGATCGCCTGGACCGATCGCAATCAGCGCTTGCAGTTCGTCGATGTGATGAGCAAGAAGGTGACGCTCGCCAATCATGCCACCGCGTTCGAAATCCGCGACTTCGCCTGGTCGCCGGATTCCAAGTGGCTTGTCTTCATGCGGCCCGAAGAAGCCTCGCTCAGCAAGATTTGGCTCTATTCGCTCGATGAGAACAAGGCGACCGAAGTCACGGATGGCTGGTACTCCGTAAGTTCGCCGCGTTTTTCCAGCGACGGGAAGTACCTGTTCTTCGTTTCCGCTCGCGATTTCAGCCCGATCTACGGGAGCACCGAGTTCAATCACGTATACGTGGACATGCAGCGTCTGTATCTCGTCACGCTGGCGAAGGCGACTCCCAGCCCGTTCAAGCCGAAGCAGGACGAAGTCGACGGCGACACTCCGCCCAAGAAGGACGCAAAATCGCCCGACGCCAAGAAGGAGGCGCCGAAGCGCCCAGCACCGTCAAGATCGATCTCGATGGCATCAAGGATCGGGTGTTGGCAGTGCCTGGGCCGGCAGCGAACTATTTCGGCGTCGGCACGGCGGGCGGCCTGGTCTATTTCATGCGCGGCCAGCGCGGGCATCTGCCCGGCTTCTTCGCTTACGATGCGGCCAATCAAAAGGAAATGTCGCTCGGCAATGTCAACGGCTTCGATATTTCCGCCAACGGCAAGAAGATGATCGTCCTCCGCGGTGGCAATTACGGCATCATCGATTTGCCGAAGGCGGCATTCGAGTTCAAACCGCTCAGCCTGGGCGGCATGGAAGTGCGCCTCGACAAGCATGCCGAGTGGACCGAAGTCTTCAACGAATGCTGGCGGCAGATGCGCGACTTTTTCTACGATCCCGGCATGCACGGGGTCGATTGGCCGGCGGTGCACAAGAAATATGCCGCGCTCGTTCCACACGTTCGCCATCGATATGACTTGACCTATGTGATCGGCGAGATGATCGCCGAACTGAATTGCGGTCACCTTTATGTAGGCGGCGGCGACGCGCCAAATGTGCCCCGTGTCCAGATGGGCTTGCTGGGCGCGAAGCTCTCCCGCGATCCGGAGACGAAGTTCTTCCGCATCGACAAGATTCTGCACGGTGAGAACTGGGCCCCCGGCTTGCGCTCGCCACTCACGGAAGTCGGCGTCGATGTTCACGAGGGGGATTACATCGTCAAGGTGAACGCCACGCCGACCAGCACCGTGAACAACATCTACGAGCTACTGGTCAACACGCCGGGCAAACAGGTGACGCTGTACACGAACAAGGAGCCGAAGCTCGAAGGGGCGAAGGCGCATGTCGTCGTACCGACCAACGACGAGTCTGAGTTGTATTACCACGAATGGGTGGAAGGCAACATCAAGAAGGTCGCGGAAGCGACCCACGGAAAAGTTGGCTATCTGCACATCCCCGACATGCAACAGGTCGGTCTCAACGAATTTGTCAAGCACTACTATCCGCAGCTTCGCAAGAAGGCGTTGATCATCGATGTTCGCGGCAACGGCGGCGGCAACGTATCGCCAATGATTATCGAGCGCCTGCGCCGCGAGCCGGCCATGATCGACATTGCCCGTAACACGTCCCCGAGCGTGGATCCAGGCGGAACGTTCATGGGACCGCTGGTTTGCTTGATGAGCGAGTTCTCCGCATCGGACGGGGATCTGTTCCCATATCGCTTCCGCCACTACAAGCTCGGGCCACTGATTGGCAAGCGCTCGTGGGGCGGCGTCGTGGGAATTCGCGGGTCGCTGCCCTTGCTCGACGGCGGCTCGCTCAACAAACCCGAATTCTCCCGCGTGGATGTGGCGGGCAAGGAATGGATCATCGAAGGCCACGGCGTCGATCCCGACATCGTCGTCGACAACGATCCCGCCAAAGAATTTGCCGGCACTGACGAACAGCTCAACAAGGCAATCGCGGTCGCCCTGGAGAAGCTCAAAACCGGGGAGAAGGACTTGCCGAAGATTCCGCCCTATCCCAAGCGGTAGGTTAGTGGCGAGCGGCGTCGCGTGAGCGACCCGATGATGTTGCAGCGGCGATATCATCGGGTCGCTCATGCGACTCCGCTCGCCCTTGTTGCTTGTCGGTCTTGGACGCAGATGCAAGAATAATCGAGCGCGTTTTACACACTTCCGAGTCTTACCACATGTCCCGCCTTCGTCGCATTCGCCGTCGGTGGCTGGTCATTCCAGCCTTCCTGACGATCTTGCTGATTTATGCCGCCTGGCCCGGACGGTGGACGTACACAATCAGTCCAGAGACAACTTACGTGACCGAGCCGGTCGATGCCGACGGCTACGTTGACTATCCCACAGCCCTCAACGAACGGATGGGCAAGGGGATAACCCCCGACAACAATGCAAACGTCTTGATCTGGAAAGCGCTCGGCCCGCATCCTGAAGGGGCGACGATGCCTGTGGAGTATTTTCGGTGGCTGGGGATCGACCAGCCGCCGGAAGAGGGCGATTACCTGATCGATTCGAACAAGTATTTCAAGGCCAACCTCGAGACGCCAAACGACATTGTGGGATTGTTTGACAAGTCATCGGATTGGAAGCTGGAGTGGGTAGATTGCCTGGACCATGCTCGGAAATGGCCATGGAAAGCAAGCGAGCAGCCGGCCATTGCTGATTGGCTCAAGAAGAACGAGAAGCCGCTGGCAATCGCGATCGAGGCGAGCAAACGGCCGAAATACTTCTACCCGCTCGTTTCAAAATCGCAGGATGCGCGGCAGGCACGGCTGATCGGCGCCTTGCTTCCAAATGTGCAGAAATGTCGAGAAATGGTGAACCAACTCAAAAGTCGTGCGATGATGCGTGTGGCAGAACGCGACTTTGACCAAGCCTGGCAAGACCTGATGGCCTGCCAACGGCTCGGCCGCCTCATAGCCGGAAATGGGTGTCTGATTGAGACGCTTGTAGGCGTCGCTATGGTCGCCGTCGCGAGCGATGGTCAAATCACCTTACTTAGCCAGGGGAATCATTCAGCGACGCAGTCGCGGGGTTGGCTCGAGGATTTACAAAAGCTGCCACCGTTTCCTCCGCTTGCCGACAAGTTTGAACTCGGCGAGCGATTCATGACGCTTGATGCGCTGCAGAGCATCGCCTGCGGCGGTCCACAACAACTACAGTCATTGAACAGCCCGAACAATACTGGGACGCCGTCCGATCCATTTTGGGAGAAGCTGTTCTCTCGTAACATCGATTGGGATCCGGCGTTCCGAAATTGCAATCGGATGTACGACCGGCTTGTCACGGCGACTCGATTGCCGGACCGTGCGGCGCGCGCCTCGGAATACGCCAAGATCAATAGCGAGATTCAATCAGTCGTGGCATTAACTCGGCAAGCGAATGTCGTTGGCAAGGTTTTCATGAGTCGTGGCGAGCGGGGCGAAATGATCGGCAATCTCTTGCTTGACCTGATGCTGCCGGCCATTGAAAAAATTCAAGACTCAGCCGACCGAATTGAGCAGACGGAGATCAATTTGCAGATCGCCTTCGCGCTCGCCATCTATCGAGCCGAGGTTGGACATTATCCTACCAGGTTGGATGAATTGGCGCCGAAGTATGTCGCCAAAGTCTCCCCCGACCTCTTCTCCGGCAAACCGCTCGTCTACAAACCGTCCCGAGACGGTTACCTACTTTACAGCGTCGGCATCAACGGCATCGACGAGGAGGGTCGATGGACCGACGACAATCCGAGAGGCGATGACTTGCGTGTCCGTATGCCGGTGCCGGAACCGAAGGCAAAGTGACCGGCAGGACGGCCGGATCGCCTTTGTCATCTCTTGACGCGGCCGATCATTTCATCACTCTCTCACTCCGCTCGCGGTACGCTCAATTCCATTCTCATATCTTCGCGGAGCCGGTCATGCGTTTAGCATTTCTCGTTGTGTTCACCGTCGCCACGGTTTCCCATGCCGCCAATTGGCCGCAGTTCCGCGGACCAAACGGCTTGGCGACATCCGACGAAAAAAACCTCCCGATCGAATGGAGCAAGTCCAAGAACGTCGCCTGGAAAACCGAAATTGCCGGCTACGGCTGGTCATGTCCGGTCGTCTGGGGCGACAAAGTTTTTGTCACGACGGCAGACTCCGACAAACAGAAGCGGCCGACCGGTGGCTTCGGGGCCGGACCCGGGGGGTTCGGCGGCGGCGGCTTCCCGAAGGGCGGCTTCGGCGGCGGCAAACCACCCGAGGATGTTTACAAGTTCGAGGTCTATTGCCTGAATGCCGCCGACGGCAAGGTGATCTGGAAGAAAACCCCGGTCGAGCAAAAACCCAAGAACCACAAGTTTGCCTCCAACTCGTACGCCACCGAAACGCCCGTCACGGATGGCGAGCGAGTTTACGCCTCGTTTGGCATGAACGGCCTGTATTGCTACGACTTCAGCGGCAAGCAACTCTGGAAGGCCGACCTCGGCACATACCCGATCGCGTTCGGCCACGGCACCGCCAGTTCGCCGGCACTGGCCGACAGCAAGTTGTTTGTTCAGTGCGATAACGAGAGCAATTCATTCATTGCGGCCCTCGACGCCAAGACCGGCAAGGAACTGTGGCGAACCAAGCGTAGCGAGAAAACCGCTTGGTGCTCGCCACTGGTGTGGAAAAACAAAGTTCGCACCGAGATTATTTGTGTCGGTGGACAGAAAGTGCGTTCGTACGATCCCGAGACAGGCAAAGAACTCTGGTCGCTGGGTGGAATGAGCGCGCAGCCGAAGGCGACGCCGGTCGCTACGGACGATCTGCTCTACGTCGGCAGCGGCGGCGGATTCGCAATGGGCGGCATGGGCGGCACGGGCGGTTTTGGCCGCCCCGGCACTGGGCGCGCAGGCGGCGGATTCCGACCGAAAGGCGGATTCGGCGCGGGCGGAAGCAAGCCGCTCTTCGCGGTGAAGCCGGGGGCCAAGGGCGACATCACGCTCAAACCGGGCGAAAAATCGAGCGAATCGATCGCCTGGCACGCGCCGCAAGCCGGTCCGACGACGGCCTCGCCGTTGCTTTATGACGACCTGCTCTACATTCTCGACGAACGTGGCGGCGTTCTCGTTTGCCTCGACGCAAAGTCGGGCAAGCAGATCTACAAAGAGCGAATCAACGGCGCCCGCGGATTTACTTCGTCGCCCTGGGCATACGACGGCAAGGTCTTCTGCCTCGACGACAGCGGGACGACGCATGTGGTCCAGGCGGGGAAGGAATTCAAGCAACTCGGCACGAACACGCTGAGCGGAATGACCTGGTCGTCGCCGGCCGTCGCGAATGGATCGCTGTTTCTGAGAACGGTCGATCACCTCTATTGCATCCGCCAGTAAGACGGCCGAGGGCGTTCGGCGAGCCGAGCGCCTGTCATGGCGAGCTGAGCGCTCGCTTGGCGAGCCGAGCGCCTGTCTTGGCGAGCCGAACGATTGAATTGGCGAGCCGAACGCCGTAAGGCGTCGGGTGCTGTCATTACCCGGCGGCTTACGCCGCTCGGCTCGCCAAGTGAGCGTTCGGCACGCCTTGACAGGCGCTCGGCTCGCCGATTGGAAATCGCCTTACTGCTGCGTCATCGATGCATTGAGCGCCTTCGCAATCAATTCCTTGGTCTCTTCCAAATGCGCCGGACGGTGTCCTCGAGTGGCGACTTTTTGTCCTGGAGCGCCAGATCGATCCGCTTGCTCACATCACGCAAATGCATTCGAGCGAGGCTGCGGGCATCGGGCACCCTTCCCCGCAACACCTGCTGCGAAAGAGCAGCGATGTAAGCACGCTGTAGATTGCGGCGGATGATGCTCGACTTGGCAGTCCCCGCTTTGTCCGCGGAGTTCGGCAAGTCGGCAAACGTCGATTCGGTCAGCGCTCGCATGACTTCCGAGATGGTGAGGCAGCCGCCTTTGTCGCACTCGGCTGCTTGATCCTGCAATCGCGCCAGAGTTTGATCGTGGAGCAATTCGGATAGACAAACCCGCTGAATGCCAAGGATGCGATCGTTGAGCGGGAAGGTCACACCGCCCATGAACGCGTGCTCGTTGCCCCAGTGCAGCCAGCGATCGGCGGCCAGTTTACGCAGCAACTCGGGCGGGAAGCCGAACGGCTTGTCCGTGAGGATGCGATCCTGCAGGAACTTGAGGGCGTCGCGCTGCCGGGCCGCCTTGATCGGCATCAACGGATCGCGGGCGTTGGCGTCGCCCTTGTGATCGCGATACACATGCTCGCCACCCACGAACTGGGCCGCGAGAAATGCCGCGTTGCCATACTGTTGCAACAAGATGCTGAAAGCCACGCGGGCACGCTGGTAGCCTTCGCCCTTTTCAACCACGCGGTCGGCGAGTCCCTTCATGAGTTCCTCGGCGAGCAGCATGCGATCCTGCGCGAACTTGAGCGGATCGGAACCGAGGTCCCACTGGTTGATGTTGGGATCGGGAGTGAAGAGATCCTCGTCCGTGCCGTAATCGTGTCCGGCTTCCGCGCTGCGGGTGGCAATCTTGGCCAGTTCCGCTTTCTCGCCGTCAGTCCCGCCGGACAGCGGCTTGTAGCCATACTCGATTGCCCAGTAGTCGTACGGCCCAATCGTTGATGTGAAGAAGTCCCCCTGCTTGGTCCCCTTGGGAGCGAGGTTGACCGGGTTGTAATCCATGACGCTGGCGACGAGGCCTTGCTTGCGCGTGACGTCCAGATTGTGGAGTTGGTCGTTGCGGAGAAACGTGCTCCCTTTGAAATTATGCCGCAGGCCCAACGTGTGACCGACCTCGTGCATGACTGTTTCCTTGATGGCCTGCTGAATCATGTCGTCCGGCATTTTGTCGCCCGGCTTGAGATCGAGCCGCGAGGCAAGAGCCGCGAGCGCGAGACCCAGTTCCGATTGTTTTTGCGACGCACACTGGCACAGTCCCGAACGGTACGCTTTGAACTGAGCCCGCATCGCGGCGTAGGGATCGCTCGTCGATGCCTTGTCGTTCCAGCTTCCGGCCGTGCGGCCGAGCGATAGGGGAACGCTCCACCCTCGCCGTGCTGCTTGAATGGGGCTGTCCGGAACGGCGGTGATGCCGGAATCGTTCTTATAAAGCTGCTGATCGCGCCGGTAGAAGCGAACCATGCTGGCGTCGAAGATGATGTCCGCGTCGATGATTTCGCCGGTCAGGGGATTCGCCCGCGATGGACCCATTGCATAACCGAGATCGGTGGTAATCCAGCGGAACGTGCTGTAATTCACATCCTCGGGGTCGAACTCCTCATTCTCCTGTTGGCGGACTTCGATGGCGTCGCGGAAGCCAACTTTCTCGAACGCCTTGTTCCATTCGAGAATGCCTTCGCGGACCGCGGAGCGATATTCGTCGGGGACGGACTTCTCGATCCAGAAGACGATCTTCTTCTTGGGCGGAACGAGCTTGCCGCCTTCCTTCCAGGGCGAGCCGTCCGCCCGTTCGAGCCGCCAGCGGGTGATATAGCGAATGAACGAAGTGTCCTTGTTGTCGCTGCCAAAGTCCTTCATCGCGGTCAGGAAGTAGCCAATGCGATCGTCGGCGATTCTCGGACGATAACCCCCATCGGGCAATTCCACGATGCCGTAGTGAATGATGACCGTATTGCCGCGGCTGTCGATGACGGTGTCGTCGACTGGCCGGCCGGTGAAGACGGCAGCGACTTGCATCTCGACGTTCTTCGGGAAGGTCTTCACCTTGTTCCACGTCGTGCGATTGCCGTCCATGAAGCCGAAGTTCAGGTCGGCGAAGTTGGTGAAGAAGATGTCATTGAAGTCGATCAACGCCGACTGTCGGATGGGATGCACGGAGCGGATGGGCAGGGCCAACAGCACCGAGTCGGTGAAGGTGGTTTCGAGCGCTCGCGCGATCGGCCCATTGCCCGGCTTGTAATGAACGTTTTTGCGGATCAGGTGGACCTTGTCGCCCACGCGCTTGAACGAAATAACCCACTGTTCGTCGCCGTTGAGCGTCCAACCGGCTTGTTCCATGCCGCCGCGGGCCAGCGAGATCGCGCAGAGGTAAGGTCGATCGAATTGAAACGGCTGAATCTCGGCGTAGACGTGGCCTTCTTTCTGGTAGAGCTTGAAGAGCCCCTCGTACGTCTTGGCGCCCGCGACGACTTTATCGAAGTCCTCGAATTTGCGCGGTGGCTGGGCGATGGCGGCGAGTGGTGTGAGAACGAGTGCAATCGAGCACGCGAGTAGCCTGCGCATGGATGACCTCTGAATTGTGGCGAATGTGTGTAAGCTAGCGGATTTGTCGGCCGATGGGCAAGCTGGATGTGCGGGTTTTGCCGGTAAGTAAAAATGGAAGGGCGGTGCAACCGGCATAGGTGGAATGCCTCGAGGGGCTCACTTAATGTCGATCAAGTCGCAGGCCTGCTCGTAAGACGATTCCAGTTCGAGCGGCACAGCCAGGTCGTCGTTGAGCCACAATGGCAGGGTCGGGAGGGGCCGGCCGACAACTAAAGGATTAGCCCACGACTGAAAACGCATTTTCCCCTTCTTTTGAGTCCACCGACAGACGGCGGCATAGGTGGATGGCGGCCTGGTCCCAAGGGTTGTGTCATCTTGTCGGACGAACTCCAACAATTCCCTGTAAAGGTTTGCGTGGCGAATGGTGACGACATCGACAATCGCGACCGAAACGCGCTCCTGAAGCAGTGCGGCACATTTGGCGATAAATGCCCTCCGCTTAGCTGGCCGGTCCTTGTTCGACGGGCTGATGATTTCCACAGCGGCGACGAGCCGCCGATCGTGCTCGCGGTCGTAAACGCGGACTTCGTATTCGTCTTGATCCGGAGGATCGGCAATGACATCCACCGAAGGTTTTGGTGGAGTCCATATCGCAGTCGTAGCCTCTCCCGTTTCGTCGTTCGAATACTGTGCATGCGACAATGAAAGCGACTCATAGGACGCAACATCGACCTCAGGGGAGGCCAAATGAACGCGAGCCGTAGCGATATACCCGCGAGGAAGTCTCGGCTTCAGAGCCATGACAATAAACGTGGGCCAGACGCCGTGCAACTCATCCCACGAGTGAAGGTCATTTACCGGAGAACGAAAGTGATCTCGCAGCGGCATTGGCAGGTCCTCCCGGACATTTTACAACCGAACCATGACGTTCACCGCTCTCCCCAAATTTCCCCAATTTCCCTGACACATTTCTGTCACATTCGTCGCTTAGCCCAATAGAGGAATTGACGATCCTCAGCGATCCACCGCAAATCCGAGAGGCACTAGCGATGAACACCGTCCGACACAAATCCCGAAACTCAGTTGCAAGCCTGCTGGCCGCCATGGTGTTGGCAATCCCTCTTGGCGTTCCGGCCATTGCTTCGGGACAGATTGCACCGAAATCCGAGACAAGCCATAACACGTTGTCCTCAGAAGAGTTATACGAAAAAACTCTGAGGGCCACCTGCTGGGTCGTGTTGCCCAATTGCTCAGGAACTGGCTGGGTCCTCGATCGTGAAAAGCGGCTGATTATCACGAATTACCACGTTGTCGATGGCTTTGATGAGGCGCGAATTTACTTCGCCTACAAGAAGGCCGATGCCGTCCAGACTGACCCGCAATGGTACCGGATGAATGTGAACCCGATCCGGGCAAAAGTGATTGACCGAAGCAAGGAACGCGACCTGTCGCTATTGCAGCTGGAGTCGATGCCGGCGGGAACGGCCGCCCTCCCGCTGGCGACGCGGTCGGCCAAGCAGGGCCAGGACATCATGACGATCGGCGCCGCGACACGCGGAAGCGGCGGACTCTGGGGCTGGGTTGACGGCAAGGTTCGCAACGTCGTCGAAGTCCCCCACTACGGCCATCGGATGCGGCAGGTCGAGTCGAATATCTCGACGAACTCGGGCAACAGCGGCGGGCCAGTCGTGAACAATCACGGCGAATTGGTGGCCGTCCACTTTGCTTGCAGCGTCGATGCTCGCAACGTGAGTTATCACATCGACCTGTCGGAGTTGCGATCGTTCCTCGCGGTCTCTCTGCCCCTGGTTGAACCGAAGACCGTGTCCGGGTTGATCGCACGCGGCGATCGACGGCTGTCGGAATCGCGCTTCGCGATGGCTCGGGAGGATTTCGCCGCGGCCGTGAAGCTCGATCCCAAGAATGCCCGTGCTCGCCTGGGTCGCGGCATGGCCACATTCTTCTATGGCGACAACGCAACCGCAATTCTCGATCTGGATGAGGCGCTCAAGCTGGAACCGGAATATTACAAGGCCGTCTTCTACCGCGGTCGAGCCCGGGCCAATATGAACAAGCACGAGGAAGCAATCGCCGACTTCACGAACGCAATTCGCATCGAGCCGAAATCGGTGGAAGCCTACAACTATCGCGGCTGTTCCCAATTTGAGCTGAAGAAATTCGACGAGGCCGAGGCCGACTTTAATCGGGCCATGGACTACGCCCCGACCGATCCGCTGTATGTCAAGAACCGGGGACTGGCCCGCGAGAAGCAGGGCAAGATGGACGATGCGATCGCCGACCTGGAGAAGGCCATCGAGTTGCGGCCGCGCGACGCCAAACAATTCACGGCACTCGGGCAGATGCTGTTCCGGGCCAAACGATACGACGACTCGATCAAGATGCATTTGAAGGCTGACGAGTTGGATCCGACGCATCATCCCATCCATGCAGCCTGCGTCGGCGACTGTTTGAAAGAGCAAGGCAACTGGGAGAAGGCGGTCAAGCTCTACACGATCGCCCTGGAACGCTCCAGCAAGAACCTCGATGGCTACCGGGCGGATATTTGCTACTGCTGCCGCGGCTACTGCCTCAGGCGAATGGAAAACTACGATGCCTCGCTCGCCGACCACAATCGCAGTCTGAAGATCAACCCGAACCGGGCAGAAACCTACTATCAGCGAGCCTGGACTTACCGCTGGCTGGGCCAGTACAACCAGGCGAAAGAAGACTACGACAAGGCAGTGAAGCTCGATGCGGACTATGCGAGCCAAGAAATGCCGGTCGTCGTCCGCCAAGGTTATAACTCGGGGATTTACATTCGCCGGTGAGCGCGTTTAAAAAAGCCGAACGGCCAGGAGCGTTGGCTCCTGGCCGTTTTACATGCTTCAGTAGAACACAAATCCACTTATCTCTTCGGCAATCTCTTCAATTGCTCGTCAATCGCTTTCTTGAGTTGCTCCTCGTCGACCGAAACCCCGGGAATTGACGAGTTGCGGTAATAGATCTCAAGTGTCAACAGTGCAAAGGCGGTGGTTCCGAGTCTGCCGCACATCGAGCCGATGTGTCCCTGATCCTTGGGCCAGGAACCGATTGCTTTTTTGTCTTTGTCGGTTACCTGCCATCCAATCAAAAAGTCTGCGCATTTTCGGGTTCCAGAATCTATGCCAATCATCGCCGCCACGACGGAACATGACTTGGGTCGCGTAATAGTAGTAGTACATGTCGAAGTTGTTCTTCTGCGGCGGCTGCGCTTGCTTGAGATAGTCCACCCCCCGAGCAAACGCCGGATGCCGTGGACTCATCTCCTTCATGTAGTACCGGCTCAGGAGACCGACGGCCGAGAGCGTCGGCGTTCCCCCCTTGGCCCGATAACCATACTTCGAGCCCGAATCCGATGAGACGCTCTCCAGAATTTGCGCTCGCCTTCTGGTATGCCTTGTCGCGGTTGCGCACGTTGATGCCGGCCCGCTCCGCAGCGTGGATTGCTTCGATCTGCCAGCCGACAATGGACGTATCGCCTTCCGATGGTTGCGTCCCGGTATAGCCCCAGCTACCGTTCCTGCCCTGGGCTCTCAGGATGAATTCGACCGCCAGCTTCGCCTTCGCGGCGGCCTTCGGGTTATGCGCTCGGCCAGCGAATTCGCTGAGTGCAATCGTCCCAATTGCTTGCGAATACATGCTCGTCGTATCGAAGAATCCGCCTTGGTTAGCGCTCTTGTCCGCATACATTTTGCTCATGAGCCATTTGATGCCGCCAGCCACGCACTTTTGATATTCGCCTCGATAAATGCCGCCACCGCGAACCGGATGATCCATTTCGCCCGCAGCTAGAAACGGCAGCAGAGCCAGTCCGGTCGCCGCAATCTTGTCCTTGCTGACGCCGTCGAATTCCCACGAGCCATCCTTCTTCTGCTGTTCGGCAAGCCAGGCCAAGCCGCGTTTGACTGCCTCTTCCGATTTGGCGTTTCCGCCACCTTCTTTGACAAGGCGCTCTCGCTCGGTTGGCCAGCGTTCGGGAAGTAGCGGCGCCGCGTCGTACTTAGGCCCGGTCAGAAGGAGGAGAGCGCCGACGATTAGCAGCGACGCCACGATTTGAAACGCGAACGCGCGGTTGCATGACCACCCCCGAGAAGAACTGGGGCACATTTATTCTGAGATTTTCCACGATCGAAACTTGCAACGCAAGCTCTGATTCGAGCGGGACAGCCGCCTCAGCACTTCGGCGCCCTTGTGCTTTCTCACCGCTCCGCGTAAATCTGTCCACACCCCTCCCGCACTTAATTAGAAGCCAATCATGCGCGCTATCCTTGTCTTTCTGCTGCTCCCGTTCACTCTCCTGGCCGGCTACTATTCGCCGGGTTCGCTTAGCGTTCGGCGACATGGGCCCGCGTATCGCTATCCGCAGGCCGGCTGGATTGTTTTGCACGTTGAGGGTAAACCTTACGATGCGGCGTGCAGCACGGCACGCTCATGGCCACCGAAATCGCCGCCTACGTGTGCTGCTTCGCGGCCGAGCAAGGATCCAAGGACCCGTCGTCGGCGTGGGAGTGTTCGCCGACTCACCAAAGCCTTATTCCTGGCGAATTCGATTCGGAATATCTCGAGGAGATGCAGGGAATAGCGGACGGGGCCGCTGAGGCCGGCGCCAAGTTCGACGGCCGGGCGATTGATTTGACCGACATTGTCGCCTTGAACTGTTGGGCGGAAATCGACACGCTCGACGGCGGCCTCGAAGCCCTGCCGAATGGTCTGGAGGGTCGAAAGCTGCCGAAACGAAAACCGAAGGCCATGCCCGCCGCCAAGGCGGAGCACTGCATTGCTTTTGCCGCCGTCGGCCCAGCGACCGCCGACGGCAAGATCGTCTTCGGGCACATTACCATGTTCAGCCTTTACGCCGCACGCTTTTATAACGTCTG
>CAVZCU010000016.1:0-187148 GCA_963773845.1 uncultured Gemmataceae bacterium | reverse complement strand
AAGAGCCAGTTCAAGAACCCCGACGACCCGTTCGAGTACATCCCGGTCAAGCTGAAGGCGCTGAACGGCCGCAGCAAGTCGGAGGACCAGGACTCGGCGACGGGCTTCTATCCGCACGCCGGCCTGCTCAGCACGTTTCAGTACTCTGGCCCGCTACCCGACGACGGAGACGAACCGCAACCGCCTCCGCGCCCGGATGTACTACCAGCACTTCCTCGGCGTGGACGTGCTGGAGCTGGCCGCTCGCGTGTCGGACGCCGCGGCGGTCACGGCGAAGTACCCCAGATCCGACGATGCAGGCGTCCGAGTGCGTCGTCTGCCACAAGACCGTTCGACCCGGTCGCCGGACTGTTCCAGGACTACTGGCGCTTCGACGCCAACTTCGCCATCTACGGCAAGCGCAAGGGCGGGTGGTTCACCGACATGTTCGCGCCCGGGATTCGAAGGCGAAGACCTGCCGGCCGGCGAGCGCTGGCGGGCGCTTGCAGTGGCTCGGCGAGCGGACCGCGAAGGACCCGCGCTTCGCCGTCGCCATGGTCGAGCACGTCTACTACATCCTGACCGGCCGCAAGGTTCTGCTGCCGCCCAAGGACCTGGAGGATCCGCTTTACGCCGGCAAGCGTCGCGCGTACCAGGAGCAGCGCCAGCAGGTCGAGGCCATCGCCGCAGCGCTTCGCCCAGTCCGGCTTCAACCTCAAGAACGTCTTCAAGGACTGGATCGTCTCCGACTTCTACCGCGCCGACGGCGTTGGCCACCGCGGTCGACGACCCCGAGCGCCGGGCGGAGCTGGACGACGTCGGCGTCTGATCCGCATGCTCGCGCCGGAGCAGGTCGAGCGGAAGATCAACGCCGTCTTCGGCCAGCCGTGGGGCCGGCTCCAGGAGCAATTGGCGATCCTCTACGGCGGCATCGACTCCAAGGAGGTCACCGAGCGCGCCGCCGACCCGAGCGGGGCGATGGGGGCGATCCAGCGCACCCTGGCCAACGACGTGGCGTGCAAGCACATCCTGCGCGACTTCGCCCTCCAACCGGCCGAGCGCCGCCTGTTTCCCGGCATCGAGCCGAACGTCCTGCCCGGTTCCTCGCCGGACGCCGACGCGGCGATCCGCAAGGCCATCGTCCACTTGCACGAGCTGGTGCTGGGCCGGCACGACGCCGCCGATTCCGCAGAGGTGATCGCGGACCTTCGACCTCTTCGCGGGGATCGTCGCCGACGCGAAGGAGGCACAAGGGCTCGACAAGCGCGAGAACTACTCACTGCCGGGCCAACGTGCCCAACGCCCCCGACGACCCGCACTACACGATCCGCGCCTGGCGCGGCGTGGTGACCTACCTGCTCGCGCGGCCCGAATTCCTTTACGAGTAACCGTGCATGCACGAGCGTCCCATGCGACGCGATTTCCTCAAACTCTGCGGCCTGGCCGGCCTCGGCCTCGCCGTGCCGCTCTCCGTTCCCGAGCCGATCCGTGCGGAAGACGCGAAGAACGAGCCTTACGAGGGGCCGTACTACGTCGTCTTCAACGCCTCGGGCGGCTGGGACACGACCTACCTGATGGACCCCAAGGGCATCAACGGGATCAACCGCCTCTACAAGGAAGGCGACATCCTGACCCGCGGCACCGCACAAGTTCGCCCCGACCGCGAAGCACATGCCAAGGGCGGCATGAGCAACGAGGACTTCTACGCCGAGTTCGGCGACGAGCTGCTCGTCCTTCAACGGCCTCGATTACTCGGTCAACAATCACTCGCCCGGCGCCCGCTACATGGCGACCGGCAAGCTCGACAGCATGGCCTACCCGACGTTCGCCGCGCTCGTCGCCGCGTGCCAGGGGCCGGCCTGCCCGCTCGCGTTCCTCACCTTCGGCAATTACTCGGCGACCGGCAACCTCGTGGCCATGTCGCGCGTTCCCGTACCTGCCGTCGCTGCAGAAGATCGCCAACGCCGACGCGGTCGAGGGCAACGAGACAGCTCGCCGTACCACGACAAGTTCGCCCTCGACCGGATCGAGGCGGCGCTCCGCGACGAGAGCCGAGGCCCACGCCGCGGAGCCGCGCCTGCCGCGGGCGGAGCATGCGGAGAACATGCTCTACGCGGCCCAGGCCAACTCGAAGGCGCTGGAGCGCGTCACCCCGTACATCCCGAAGGACGATCCCGAAGGAGCGGCTGTCGCAGCAGGCCGAGATCGCCCTGGCCTCGTTCAAGGCCGGCGTCTGCGTCTCCGCCAACCTGACCATCGGCCAGTTCGACAGCCACGCCAACAACGACACCGACCAGATGAAGCTCATCCCCGAGTTCCTCGCCGGCATCGCGCTACCTGATGCGCCGGGCCGAGGAATTGAAGATCCGCGACCAGCTGGTCGTCGATCGCCCAGAGCGAGATGGGCCGGACCCCGAACTACAACAACGGCAACGGCAAGGATCACTGGTCGATCGGCTCGATCCTGTTCCTCGGCCGGGGCATCAAGGGCAATCGCGTCATCGGCGCCACCGACGAGAAGCAGTTCCCCGTCCCGGTCGATCCGCAGACCCTGGCCTCGACAAGGAGAAGGGCATCCGCGTCCGCCCCGAGCACATCCACGAGGCGCTTCGCGAATTCGCCGGCATCGCCGACCATCCCTTCAGCAAGAAATTCCCTCTCGGCGTGGCCGAGAAGGATCGTCTGCGGGGACTGTGGGGATGATCGCCCCGCTTTCGACTCCCCGATGGAATTCCGTACGCTTTGTTTTCTCACTTGCATTCGGTTGCCGAAAAGCCGATCATACAATTCCTGCCTGATCTTGATTTTTGTGCTTAACGCAACCGGCTAATTCATGCTTCGCGTCCTTGGTTCCGAGAAACGGTTCTGCGACGGCATCTCCCGCCGCGATGCGCTTTGGGCGGGCGGGCTAAGCCTGTTTGGCCTGACGCTCGCCGACACGATTCGCGCCGGCCAACCGCGCGAAACGGAAAAGGACCCAGCGTTCGGTAAGGCGAAGAACTGCATTCTGCTCTTCCTCTATGGCTCCCCGAGCCAACTCGAGCTGGCCGATATGAAGCCGGACGCCCCGGTCGAGATTCGGGGCGAACTCAAGCCGATCCGCTCTTCGTTGCCCGGCTGCGACGTCTGCGAGTTGATGCCGCATGCCGCCCGCATCATGGATCGCGTCACCGTCGTGCGATCAGTCACGCACAAATACCCGATCCACGGTGTCGCCTATGCCACGACGAGCGTGCCCGACATCGACGTGGCCATGGAGTTGAGCCCGCACGACGGGCGGCATTGGCCGTTCATCGGCAGCGTGGTGGCCTATCTCGAATCGCTCAAGGGGAAGCGCAAACCGGTTCCGGACAATATCGCCATGCCGTGGCCATTCAGTAGCCGGCGCACGGGCGAGGTGCCACGAGCCGGCCCCTACCCCGCGTTCCTCGGCGGAGCGTATCATCCGCACTTCACGGAATTCGTCGGCGACGCGACACGCGAGATCACCAAAACACTCGCGGGCCAAACGGAGACGTTCAAGGAGCCGTACGTCGGCATTCGACCCGACGCGAAGTTCACGCTCGGCGACACGCGGATGATCCCCGACCTGACGATCGACCGGCTCAACGCTCGACGTTCGCTGCAGGAACAATTCGACACCGCTCGCCGCACCGCGCGACAAGTGCCGAGCGGCTTCGACAATAATCGCCAGATGGCGTATTCGCTCATCGGCACCAGCAAGGTTCGCGATGCGCTCGACGTTGCACACGAGCCGATCGGCCTGCGCGAAAGTTATGGCATGACCGTGTTCGGCCAGGGATGCCTCGCGGCCCGGCGACTGGTCGAAGCCGGCTCGAAGTTCGTCACGGTCTTCTGGGACGAGTTCGGCCTGGCGGGCAGCGGTTGGGATACGCACTGGGAACATTATCCCAGGATGAAGAACGAGTTGATGCCCGGGCTTCGATCGCGGATTCTACGGGCTAATCAACGATCTCGATCAACGCGGAATGCTCGATTCGACGCTCGTGGTCGTCCTGAGCGAGCACGGCCGAACGCCGCAAATGAACAAGGCGAAGGGCGGCGGCCGCGATCACTGGGCACAGGCCTATTCCACGCTTTTCGCCGGCGGCGGCATCGCCCGTGGCAAGGTCGTCGGCAAGACGGACAAGCACGGCGGCACGGTCACCGATCGGCCGGTCTCGCCGAAGGACTTGCTGGCGACGGTCTATCATCTCCTGGGCTACGATCTCGAAACGATGATCCGCGATAAAACGAATCGCCCCGTGTCGCTCGTCCCCGGCGGCAACGTGGTGCGCGAGATGTTGGCCTGAAACGCGCCATGGATCGCCTCGGCCACGCCCGTGCTCGCAGGGTCCGAATCCGCGAGTTACGCGGTGGTGGCTGCGGTTCCAGAGGGCCAATTTCGAACCCAAAGTCCATGGCCCGGCTGCTTTTCGGTGGATCGACTCGGTTAGGTATGCGATCATTTCCATAGACAACTCATCCGCGGGTTGGTCACTTCTGGTGCCGTTCCACATTGACCTGGAGTACCCATGTCGTCATTAATTCATAACCTGCCGCGTCGTTCTCGGCTCACCCTCGTCGCTCTCGAATGTCGCTCCACCCCCGCGACCGCTGTCATTCGGCCGGAATGCTGACTGTGACTGCCGCGACTGGCGATGCGATCAGCGTTTCCCTCACTGCGGACGCCATCCCCAGCTTTATCCACGTGTCCGACGGGGGAGTGGTGTTCGACAGTTCGACGAACAAGCCCGTCTCGGCGCTTGTGGTCAAAGCGGAGCCGCCACGAACTACACGCTTAACTTCGGCGCCGACGTTGCGCTGACTAACCTGACTGCGTTCGGCGCTGGCACTTCGACTGGCATCACCCTGGATGCGACCACGCGGATCAGCAACAATCTCAATTTCAAGGGTAGCGGGGGCAACGACGCCCTTACGATTCCGAACGGTGTGCATGTCGGCGGGAATTTGACCCTGGCGCTCGGCAATGGAACCAATCAGGTCGATCTGAAGGGTGGGGTGATCGGCGGCAACGTTGTTGTCACTGCTGGAAACGGCGACGACACAGTGAATCTCATCACCAATGGTCCGCTGACCGTCGGCAAGAGTATGTCGACGAATCTCGGCGGAGGCGATAATCAACTGATCACAATTGGGAACACGTTGGTGGCGGTCGGCGACAATTTCAATTACTCGGGCAGTGGCGGTTCCAACACCGTGGACTTTGCCGGAAGCACGGCCCAACTCCAGGTCGGGGAAGCGCGACGGTTCATTTCGGGACAACCACCGCCGCCGACCTGGACTATTGGAACACCGGAAAGATCACAGTGGGGCACAACTTTACGGTCAAAGGCGGCAGCGGTGGCGGGCTGTACGAAATCGTCTGGATCGGGCCGAACCAGATCGGCGGCAACTTGGCTCTCAAGTTCGGAACCTCGGCCAGAAACTTGCTGAGCGCTGGCTTCTTGAGCGGAGCGACCACCACGATTGGCGGGGGCATCAATTACACGTCGGGGAATGGCCCCGACCAAGTCATGCTCGACAATACGATCGTTGGCAAGAACGCCACGTTCAACATCGGAAGCGGCGGAGACGTCGTTACGCCTCAGCTTGTCAATCTCGGCACAACCTCGACCACGCCGGTCGAGATTGCGGGCGCATTGACGATCAAGGGAGGCGCGGACACCGACTCGATCGACATCGTGCGGACTCGGGTCGGCGCTGCTCTTTCAATCCAGACGCTTGGAGGCGACGACACCGTGAAAATCGATGACATGGATGTTAGCGGGGCAGCGAGTATCGATCTGGGCATAGCGCGGATTCTCTTTTCGTCGAGACACGAGCCACGGATGACGTGATCCACGTCGCCTTGCCATTGAACACCCGATTCGGATCGGCCTTTACGGTCCATGGTGGAAGCGGCGATGATACGGTCACCCTGGGCGTGCTCGCCATCAACCCGGTCGATTTCGGCGGGCCGGTGAAGCTGATTGGCGGAGCCGGTCTCCTGGATACCCTGTCGGCGAACCCCGCCAACACGTACCTCCAGTCGACGTTTGAAGATTTCGAAATCGGCACCCTTTGATACGAGGGCGAGCCGCGGCCACGCACGTTACTTTCCTTTGTGTCGCTTCTTCCACGACAGCCGCCAAGCATCCCTTTGGGCGCTTCGTCGGTCCGACGAGGCGTCGTAGCCGGATTCCTTGGCGCCCACTGGGTCCAGCCTGGCCAGTTGCATGCGCGCCAATTCGCGGACGGGAAGCTTCTCGTAGCCGAGCAATTCGAAGAGTTCATCGACAACCGCGGCGGCCGGCGGACGTGTGGTTCCGTGCACGAGGGCCGTCATCATCTGCCGTTGGCCATCGGTGAAATCCGCTTTGGTCGCAAGCAACTGGGTATAGGTCGCTTCGCGACTTGGGTCCAACGCGACCCAATGTTGAAGAGACCGGGCAGCCGCGTCGCGGACGGGGGCCGACTCCGCTTCCAAAGCATCCACGATTGGGCCAGGACTATTGATGGCCGCGAGCATCCACACGGCGAGAACTCGGCGTCCAGTGGCCTCGGCCGGATCCTTCCAGGTGGCATCGAAGTCCACGTCCAGCGGGCCGGCGTTGTTGCCCACACGGCGCGCCATTTCGCTGACGGCGGCGGCCATATCCTTCCCAGCGGGTGTAGCCGGCACAGCCTTGCTCCAGCGATCGGCCACTCCTGCCTCGTCGGGGTCTTCTTTCGGCCCTGGCCCTGGACGGCCCGCCTTGCTATCCCACTTCCATTTCGCGCCCGCGGGCAGATCGCCCGATTGCTGAAATCCGTTGCGAATCGATGCCTTGCCATTCAGCACCCCCAGATACACAAGGAATCGGGGCGCTTCAATCAATTCGCGATCAAACAGCGGGCCGCTCGCCGGCTCGCCGATCAGGTCGACGCCGATTTCCGTCTCCGGCGTCGCCAGCGTCACGTCCCAGACCTCGTCGCGGAATCGCAAACGCACAATCATCGGCCGCGTGGCCTTCGGGGCCGAAATAAAGAGTCGGCCGGCCTGCAGCGTCAGGTCGGCATCAATTCCTTGGGGGGGCACGTACAGCGTCAATCGCGTTTCGGCGAGCGGCAACGGCAATAGCTCGCGGACGTTGCCCCACAACTGAAAGTGAACCCCGCTACCGAGATTCAATTCCGGATGCAATCCGGGCAGCGCCAGCAGCGAATCCGTGCTGGAAATCTGGCCGTCGTTGGCGTCGGCCCGCACCCATTGATCGGTCTCACGTCTTTGGAACAAGATTGGCTGCTTGGGTGTGGCAAGCGTGGCTATGCCACGGCGCTCGGAATCGGCAGCACGAACCGCGGGCGGACCGGCTCCGTTGACGTGGGGCATCGGGCCATGTTCCGCCGGCACGACCGGCAAGGGCGGCACGGCCGGAACTTCGGGCTTCTTGTCTGGCTCCGGTTCGTTCTTCTTGTTTGGCGGCCCTTCCGGTCGCACGATGCGCTCCGCCGGCTGGGCGACGAGCATGTATCCCTGATTGACCTGTCCAGGCGTCGCCGGGATCGCCAACACGATGGCGATCACCAATAAGCCCACCGCGAGCAGTAAGCCGGCATACCAGAGAATCTTGCGTGGGCCGAGGAAGCTGCCAAGCAGGTCGTCGTCGTGCTCTTGAAACTCATCGACTTTGGCTGGACCGACGACGCCAGCCACCGGGGCGCCGGCCGCCGCCGGTTGGCGATAGGGGATTGACTCCGGGCCGGTCACGAGCCGGTACATCCGCCGTCGGGCAGTCGGTGGAACCTTGGCCGGCTCGCCTAGGACCAGCGTGAGAATCTGATGGCATGCCGCAATCTCGGCCAAGCGAACGTCATTGTCCAACGCGGACTGTTCGAGTTCGGCTACGTCATCGGCCGGTAGGACGTTATCGAGATACTCCGCGATCGCATTGGGATCGGTGGAATGGTCGTCCGCGATAAGCGGCGGGGCGGACAAGCGTCGCCGCCGCGTGACCGTCTTGATGCGCTCGACAGTCTCCTGCGCGAATTCGCTCTCGGCAACCTTTTTGCCAATGTCCTTGGCCTGAGCCGGATCGAGCGTATCGTCGAGATAAGCAAGCAACGTGCGAAGAGTCAGCCGGAGCATGAAACCGCCTCCACCGGGGGCCTTTCCCTTAATAGTGGGCGGAAGGAGCAATTTTCGTTCGCGGGTTTCCATAATTCGGGATTTGCGTTCTTTCGAATCCTGCAGTCGGCCGCTTGACCGAATTCCGGGTCGAAGGGTGCTCAACGCAATCGATGGTATAATGCGTCTAATCCTCGTGGAGTATCGCCATGCCGATTCACGATTGGACGCGGGTTCGGTCAAACCGCTTTCATGATTTCCATCAGGGCTGGACGATCGCAATTCGAAACGCCCTGAACGGGGGGATTCTGCCGGCAGGCTACTTCGCAATGGCCGAGCAGATTACGGGCGGACCGGAACCGGATGTCGTGGCGCTCGAAGTCGAGCCCAACACGACGAGGCCGCTGGATCGAGCAGTCGGCATAGCCATCGAAGAAAAGTCCCCCAAGACTCGATTCGAGACTCGGTCCGACGCGTCGACATACGCGCGCATGGCCAACCGGATCACGGTGCGGCATCCAGACGGCAATGTGGTCGCGGTCATCGAGATTGTTTCTCCAGGCAACAAGGACAGCCGGCATGCGCTGAAGATGTTCACTCGAAAGGCCGTTCAGTTGTTGTTCGCCGGAATTCACTTGCTCATTGTCGACCTGTTCCCCCCGAGCAAACGCGATCCGCAAGGAATTCATAAAGCCATCTGGGACCGCATTCGCGATGAAGACTTCTCGCTCCCCAACGACAAACCGCTGACGCTCGCGACCTACGTCGCCGAAAATGGCATTCGCGCGCTGGTCGAGCCGGTTGCCGTCGGCGATTCGCTTCCCGACATGCCGATCTTCCTCGCTGCGGATCGGTATGTTCCATGTCCTTTGGAAGCGACCTATCAAACCACCTGGAACGTTTTCCCCAAGGAACTCAAGGGACCGCTGGAACAATCGTCACCGTCGGGCGAAGAGTAGTCCAAGTCGGCTTACCGTCGCGACATGGCTACCGGGGAATACGCTCTGTACTGTCCTTTTCACGACCCTTGCCGCCAAAGTTAATGAAGAGACGACTGCGCCCCTTTGCGTTTTGACCAGAGGCGGACCTGTTCGCTCTGGCGCGATGAATCCACCAACTTGGAGGCTTTTGTCACGTCGAGGGTGCGCCTCAACTCCACAACGGCGTTCGTTCGGCCGCGGGTTCGAGACAGGTCCGGACTGGAACGCCCGAGGCGGCGGTAAGCACATTGATCAGTAGCTCGGCCGTCACATTCGGATCGCCGGACCGAAACCGGAACCGCCGCCCCTCGATCACTGTGAAGTTGCGGAATAGCTTGCGAAATTCCTCCGTCGGAACGCGGTCCGGGCGGCACATGTCGGCCCACACCTCGGCGATGCGCTCCGGCGCAGGCCCTTCGACAACGAGAGTGAATCGGATGTGTCCATCCGGCGGCGCACTCGCTGCCCTGGGGGCGTCGAGCGACGGCCCGTTCGCATCAATCGCCCGCCGCATCTCCCCAGCCCGCGCCGCCCAGACAATCAAACCCACGATGCCGACCAGCCCCAATAAGCCGGCCGCAACATACCCGTTTGCGAAGAGGACAGCGGTCGATATGCCGATGCCTACCAACAACACTGCGAAGACGATACGCACACGTCGCGATTGCATGGAGTCTTGTTAGTGGCGAGACCGGGGAATTCGAGGTTGCAAAAAATAGGCGCGGGGAGTCCATTGGTGGACAACACAAGTTGCCGCCGGGTGCCATGTCCGCCGCTCTGGGCGGGCATGCGGCGGCCGCCAGCCCCCAACATGCGCACGCAAAGCCCCATCTCCGTCCCCCGGGCGGCGAAACGCCGGGTGCCATGCCCGCCGCTTTGGGCGGGCATGGGGCGGCTGCCAGCCCCCAACATGCTCACGCAAAGCCCCGTCTCCGTCCCCCGGGCGGCGAAACGCTCCGCGCCCAATCGGACTAATTCAGAATGTCCGTGATCGCGGGCCTCCGTGCGTTATCATAGCGTCCGGGGAGCCCCAAGCGGTCAAGGCTATGGCTGGCTATGGGCGACGCCGGCACGTTTTACGAGCGCCGGCTCCGATCTCTCAAATCGATTCCAGCCAATCGTCTGCGTCGACCGGCTTTCGCGGCTCCCCACTTTCAACTATCCATTGTGGACGTTCGCGGAGAGCCTGTGCACGAATCGGCGTCATAGTCGCCTTTCGCTCTGCGAAAGGTAAGGCCACGCCGCTCGCCAGACGGTTCAAGGCATTTCCGGGTGCCGCCGTTCCTTTCGCGGAGCGAAAGGCGACCATAGTGCCGATTCGTGCGCAACCTCGCAGCGAAAGTCGACTATGTCGGAGACGACGCGCATGTCCGAGCCATCGGAGGTCATCATCAAGGACACGCATCGCGGCCTTTGGTATGAGGACGGCGTCATGGCGCGCGTGCTCGCCGCGGGGCGGTACGAATTGCCGCGAGCACGGCTGTTTAAGCGCACGCCGAAAGTCGAAATCGTTCTCGTCGACATGCGGGCGCGCGAACTGACGATCAAGGGGCAGGAGATTCTCACCGCCGACAAGGTTGCGGTCCGCGTCAGCATCCTGGTGCAATTCAACGTCACCGATCCGAAGGCGGCGATCCATGCGGTCGCGAGTTATGAAGATCGGCTGTACTCGGACGTGCAACTCGCGGCCCGCCGCTCGTTGGCGGCGATGACCCTGGAGAGCATTCTCACCAACCGCCATCAGCTCAGCGAAGATATCTTGCGGGAAGTGAAGGAAGCGGCCGCGGGCTATGGCGTGGCGATCGCCCGGGCCGATGTGAAGGACCTCACCTTTCCCGGAAACCTGCAAGAGATCATGAACAAGGTTTTGGCCGCCGAACGAACGAGCCAGGCGCAACTGGTCGAAGCGCGGACCAAGGCGGAAGTTCAGCGGATCGAAGCGCAAACAAGGGCCGAAGCGCTCCGTCTTCAAGCGCAAGCGGAAGCCGAGGGACAGCGCCTGAAAGCGCAAGCGGATGCCGAGGGCCAGCGGCTGAAAGTGACGTCCGAGCTGCAGGCGATCGAGGAACGAGCGAAGACCGCGGCGGCCTACACGAAGCATCCGGCGCTAATGCGTTTGGAGGAACTCGCCGCCCTGCGCGAACTCGGCAGAAACGCCAACGCGCGAATCTATCTCGATTTTCCGGGGACCGGCAAGGAAAGGCCGGATGACGAATGAACCGTAAATGACCAGCGCCGCGCATCGCACCCACTCCGCGGGCTAAAGCCAATTCTCGACCCGCAGTTGACTCACGGGCTGAAAATCCTGATCGGCCGTGAGCAGTGTCAGGTTGTGTTGGCGAGCGACCGCGGCGATGAGCAAGTCAAACTGAGCCAGCATTCTGCCGGCCGATCGAAGTTCGTGGAAGATCTCGGCAAACTCGGCGGTCGTATCCTCGTCGGCGGGCCAGAGGCGAAAGATGCCCAAGGCGGCCTGAAGACGCGCTAGATTCTGCCGATACCGCCTACTGATTCGGATTCCGGCCCGGTACTCGCAGAGGACGGGCAAGCAAATTCCGAATCGGTCGCCGACACGCAGCGCCGCATCGACCCGCGGTTGAAGAACTGCGTGGCGATCGAGATATGCGGACAGGTGGTTCGTGTCGAGGAGATAGCGATTCAAGGCTGGCGGCTCACGAGGTTGCGCATGGCATCGCGGCTGAGGCGGTCCAGTTCGCCCATCGCCTGTGCCGCGACTTCGCGCTCACCGGGTTCGTATTCGATGGGCCCAGCGCCTGAAGGAAGGTGAGACGCTCTTCGAGGTCCGCCAATGGCTCATCCGGCGTCAAAGGGACGATCTTCACTTGCAGCCCCTCCCATTCCCGCGGGATCGGATCTTGGATTTCCACGTTGCCTTGAGAGATGCGTGCCCGAAGCGTGGTCATCTCCACTCCGTTGTCAGTTCAATTGCCAAGGTCCATTATAGCAGCCCAAAGTGTGGTCAGCACGATTCGTCAAACTGCGTTGGAGAACATGAAAAGAGGTCTGAAGGGTGGGGGTCTCGTTCAATTCCCAGCCCCTTTGTCCACCCGAATGCTGAGGGCCAGCGGCTGAAAGTGACGTCCGAATTGCAGGCGATCGAGGAACGAGCGAAGGCCGCTGCGGCGTATACGAAGCATCCGGCGCTTCTGCGTTTGGAGGAGCTGGCGGCGCTGCGAGAACTCGGGAGAAACGCCAACGCGCGAATCTATCTCGATTTTCCGGGGACCGGCAAGGAAACTTCGGATGGGGGAACATGATAAGTGGCGAGTCTTCGTCTGAAAAAGACTCCCGACCAGTGTTCACGCCGCGGGGCTTGCTGGCCTCAAGGCTTCGCTTGCGGGTTTGGGCGGACAATGCGCACAAACTGGTTCAGCAAACTTGGAACGGCAGTTATGGCCGAATGAATTCGATGAGCAAGGCCGATCGGGCTCTTGGGATCTTGCTTACACGAGATGATCCCGAAGGGCGGGGTTGCCTTGAGCGTGAAGGTGCTTGAAGTCGGTGTGGTTTTAGGTGAGAACGGCGCGCAAGTCGGCACAGGCGTCGGCGAGGACTTCGGTGTCGTCAATTCCTTGGCCACCGCGACCGGCCTCCTGGACCGTGAGCGCATCGTGCCCGAGACGACGAAGTTCCTCGACGACGCGGAGTGAAAAATCCTCGTCGGCATATAACCTGGCCATGGGCGATTAGTCTTCTTCGTTGTCGCGGATGTTTTGATCAATCTCGTTCGGATGGGCGTTGTAGTATTCCCACGCTGCCTGTAACTCATCCGGCGTCAGTCCCACGATGCTTTTCAGAAGGTCGTCGTCCGTGGCGCCCAAGCGGCGCGAATTGACAAGACCCCACACGGTGATCCGCGTATTGCGAATGTAAGCGTTGCCGCCGCACACGCCTGGAGTCTTCTGCACCCAGCTATTCTTTTCGGTTTTGACAGCGTTCATCGTCAGCACCTCCATTGCTCAGATGCTATCATCGCGGCGGCTTCGAATGCGCCCGAAGGCATCGGGTGCCATGCCCGCCGCTTTGGGCGGGCATCCAGCGGGCGCGGGCCTCAACATGTCCACGCAAAGCCGTGGACATGGCACCCGGCGGCTCCGCGTGCGCCCCGAAGGTATCGGGTGCCATGCCCGCCGCTTTGGGCGGGCATGCAGCGGCTGCCAGCCCCGAAAATGCGCACGCGGAGCCGTGGACAAGGCGCGAGGCGTGAGGCGGAGCGGAGTTTCCCCGTTTCCGTGCCGGCTGAAAGTGACGTCCGAACTGCATGCGATCGAAGAACGAGCGAAGACCGCGGCAGCGTACATGGCGCATCCGGCGCTATTGCCCTTGGAGGAACTCGCCGCGCTGCGCAGAACTCGGGAGAAACGCGAACGCGCGAATCTATCTCGATTTTCCGGGGACGGCAAAGAAACTCGAAACGACAAATGATTCCCTCGTGAACCTCGGCCGCACGTATCGTGTCAGTGAGCGTTCCGACCATTTACCGGAGTCGCCCCATGTCGCAAGAATTTCCGTGGCCAAAGCTGGGTGATGTTCTGTTCTCGGACAAAGGCGGCTGGTGCAATGCCTGGGTGGGCTCGAACCCGCTCCAATGGTTTGGGTACGCCGAGGGATACCGCCGAGCGGCCGAACTGCTGGTCAAGCACGTGGCCGAAACCGGACGAGATCTTGACCACTTGGTCTCGCCCTTTGTGTTTCTCTATCGCCAGAGTCTGGAAGTCTCGCTCAAGCACCTTCTCATAAAGGGGTGCGAACTCCTCGACCGAAAAGTGCCGAAGATCAAAGGCAACCGTCACAGCCTCGTGGAGCACTGGCGACATTGCCGCACGATTCTCGAGGAAGTCTGGCCGGAAGGCCCGAAGCAAGACCTTGACGCAGTCGAGGAGGTATTAACTCAATTCGAGGAACGCGATCCGTCGTCCACCCGGTTCCGTTTCCCGGACGGCGAGCGAATGGAGCATGGTTACATTGACCTCCCCAACTTTGCCGCGGTCGCCGAGCGAGCCTTTGCCCTACTTGACGGAAGCCTGAACGGGATTAGCGAGTACCTGCAGAACAAATTGGAAATCGAGGCGGATTACCGTGCGGAGATGGAGCGAGAGGCGCGAGAGTAATGGAGCGGCGGACGGCGCCCTCCCCGTGCAACCGGCCTCAACCACCGAACTCGTTGACCGCGAGATAAGCTTTCCCCTCTTGGGCTGAGTGCCTGCGGATGCGGCTGATCACCTCGTCGAACGGCATGTTCCCCATGAGAACGTGATAAAGGTGGGAGACATCTATCAGGAGAAGTGGGCTTTTTGCCTTGGAGGCCTCATCCTTAGCCACCGACGAATACCCTGACACGCTGACCATGATTCCCATTGTGTTGTCGGCCTTGCTGTTCACCTTTGCCATGAGGGAATCGATGTCCGTCGCGCTCGACTGGTCCTTCGTGAACTTCGTCTCGACCAAGTAGGTCGTCCCGTCGATCGTGACCGAGCCGTCAATCTGGCGTCCGCCGGACGTGTAGGGCCTGCGGTTATCGACTTCGAAGTAGTCCATTAGGTCGTAGAACCACTTCTGAAAGCCGTATCCTGCCTCTTGCGTTCCGAGACGCGGATAAAGTTGCTCGAACTGCGTTCGGAGAGAGTGCAGCTCGACAATCGACCGCTGCATCGTCTGCTGGGCTTCCTTTCCGGCGCTTCGTCTTTCAACCGCGTCGCGCTCCTCGTCCGCTTCCTTTTTCTTCTTGGCCATGTAAGTCTTCAGGGCGGCGACTGCCCCCTTGGCCGCCTCGATCTTTTGCGCTGAGTCTTCCCAGTTCTCAAGGTCCGGAAAACTCGTCTGGTCCGCCAGCGCTTCAGCCATCCTCTGCAATACGGCCGTCCCTTTCGGATGGGCTTCCAACACGGGAAACACTCGGTCGAGCCAAACTCGCTTTGATTCGTCCCTCTGGAACGTAGCCAAAGTCTTTTCAGCAAGGTGCATACGTCGGAGAAACCCCACCAGTGCATTCCGCCGCCAGAACGACTTCAGTAGGGCATCCCGGATTAGGTCGATCAAATGGGGAGGAAGCTGCTCGGGCATACCGGAAACTCACGGCAAACATCCAGAATACTCTCCGAGCACGAAGTACACAACCAAATGGGCAATGAAAAAGGGGCAAGGGAAAGGGGCCATTCTACAGCATGTCACCTTCGGTCACTCGCTGAGCGACTGTTCCCAACAACCAGGTCACCGCCCGGTCGAGGTTGAAGAAAGGCCGGCATCACTCGGCGGCATAACGACGTGAACAATTTGCCGCCTGAGAATAGCGACGTGCCAGGCCGTTCTGCTTTCGTAATTATCAGACCCCCATTCCAGGAACTCACCGTTCCTCGCGCCGCCCATCGACCCATCGGAAACGGCATCTTCTCCAGAATCTTCGCCGAGTGCGGAGCGTCCCCGCGGATTATTTGCGTTGCCGCACCGGGCAGCTTCAGCTACCAGTCCGAGCCCATTCCCTCGTCGTTCACAAAGTGCTTGCCCAAAGGACTCTTGTCCGTGACCTTGTCGATTGCCGTTCCCTCGTCGACTTCGTTGAACATGCCGACGAACACCGTGCGGACGCCCAGCTCCCGAAATCCTAGATTTCCAGGCCGAATTGTTGTGGATCACCAAAGTTCCCGTACGCGAAGCGGTTGAGAAATCGGAAGCACGCGATTCCGTCGAATCCCTGTGGGTTCTGAGAGACACCGACTACCGGCAGAAATTGAGCGAATCCGAGCAGTGGAAGCTCGATGCGGACGAGGTAGACGGGAAAGCTCCCGGTGTAAGCGCCGCCCAGGGTTACCGGTTGAATTGGTGATCCGCCAGCAAGCAGGCAATCGTGTTCATCCAACAACAGCTCAAACCCTGCGCGGGCCGTCCCGGCGCCGGTATCGGCCAAAAGCCGCCGTTGAATCGTCTGACCGCCTTGCGCGAGTGTGAGATTTACTTCGACGGTCGGCTGATCCAAATGCAACTGCCAAAGGGCGCGTGGCATCAACTAAGCTCCCAAATCATGTTGACCTCGGAGTAGTCGCGCCCGATTTCCACGCCGAAGGTTTTGCTCGGGTCTGGCTCGGTTTGCCTCAGCCGTCGTGCAAGCTCGTCCCAGTCATTCGCAACTGCGACTACTTGACCGTTGGCAATACCAACAAACTTGCCGGCGTAAGGCGAAGGTGGATTGTTCCTGGCGTCGTCAAGGAGTTTCTGGGCGAGCTGGCGATTCAACGTCGCAATGTCGGTATTGGCCATGTGGCGGTCCTCGGCGCGGACGATCATCCATTTTACTGTTACCCAGAAATTGGACCAAGACCGCCTCGGCCAGCCGGGACCGAGGTCGACCCAGGCTTGGCTTGCTGGAGGTTGTCCCACGAGAAGCCGAACCACCACTCCGCCCCTCGCCATCCTGCCCACCGCTCGCGGCGTCCCTAGAATCCCAGCCAGCGGTTGGGGACGTTCCGCATCGGACTTCCTCCCGCCCATCATTTCTTGGAGGCAATCATGAAAGCGATCATCGCGTCGGCGTTGGTGCTCGGGCTCTGCGGCTTCGCGGGGGCGCGCTCGGAGAAGGCGAACCCGGTCGGAACGTGGAAGTGTGAATACGACGTCGGCGGCGGAAAGCGGACGGCCACGCTGATGATCAAGAAGGACGGCGACAAGCTCGCCGGGACGATGAGTTGGCCGGACCAGAAAGATGCCAAGCTCAAGGACGTGAAAATGAAGGACGGGACCCTGACCTTCTCCGCCGTACGCGAACTGATGGGTAACAAGATCCCCCTCGAGTACAAGCTGAAGATCGACGGCGATAGCTTCAAGGGGAAGCTCGCGGCGGAGTTCAACGGCGAGAAGCACGAGATCGACTTCGAGGGGAAGCGCGAGAAAGCCAAATAGCGATTGGCCTTCCGGGAATGCGGTCGTAAGGCGTTGGTTCGAGTTCTCTCGTTCCAACGCATTTCGCTCTTCACTTCACAAGTCTGCATGGAGCTTGAACCCAGTCGCGGCGCTTGCCGCGCAGCGTTCACGCCGGTTAATTCGGCGACTAAAGTGAACTCAGCCCCGTTTACAGTTCGGCTGGGGCGATTGGATAGTCCATTTTTTCCAGAATCCCCCTTGCACTTTGCAAGCACGAAAATACCAGGAAGGAGCGGGGTCACAGTGCGCTTGCACGACCGCGGCAGGAGGTGAGCCAATTTGAGCCAGTTTGAGCCAGAGAATAAAGATGTTTGCCGGTCCGGGAGAAGGGATGACACCATTTGACACCTTTTGACACCGAAAAAAAGATGTTGTTCGAGGGCTCCCGCCCGGTTGTCCGCTTTTGTCGCGGTACCAAGGATTCCATCCTCCACACGGGGAGCAGCCCATGCCGGGTCGCCCTGGGCGTTGCCGCCCAGGGCTCCCACAGATCCGGACTTGCCCAATTCAGGCATCCGGCTCCTCAGGTTAAAGTCGCGAAGACGCGTACGCCGAATGGACCACCCGCGCCGCCGGCAGCGGATAACGCTGCACGAGACGACCAAAGGCGTCCCACGAGAGCGGCCCAGCCCGACGACGGGCCAGCCACTTCCGCCAGATGCGCCGAACCACGTGCCGCAACCGCGTCAACATTCGGCCGTTGCCGGTGATGCCGTAGTATGCGTCGTGGCCCTGCAACTTCTGACTCAGCGTGGCGTGTTGCCCAAGAAGGGGACGATGCCGATGTTCGCGACACCACTTGGCGATCTTCTTGACCGCCCGACTGAATCGGCTCGACGAGGTCTGCGCACGATCGTCCAGCCACCACGCCGCGACCGGCCCCAGAAGTGCGTGAACCCCAGCAGGTCAAACGTCCCTGGCTGAGGCCCCTGGGCTTCCGAACCCGGCCGCTGGCTGGGCCGCATGAACGGCACCAACCGCGTTTTGTCTGGATGAAGCGTGAGCCCATACTTCGCGAACCGCTTGTGCAGAACCTCCAGGACCCGCTTGGCGTCCGCCTCGTGACGGAAACCGATCACGAAGTCGTCCGCGTAGCGAATCAAGAACGCCTGCCCCGCCAGGCGCGGCTTCACGTCCTTCTCGAACCAGTCGTCCAGCACGTAGTGCAAGTAGACATTGGCCAAGAGAGGCGAAATCACCCCGCCTTGCGGCGTGCCCTCTTCGGGAAGTGTGTACACGTCCCCTTCGAGGACTCCCGCGTTCAGCCATTTCCCAATCCAGCGCAGCAGCACACCATCGCGTATCCGTCGCTGGAGAAACTCCCGCAGTCGAGCGTGGTCCAGAGTGTCAAAGAACTTCCGGATGTCCACCTCCACGACCCAGCCACCCCCCATCGCCATCAACTGACGCCACAACGCCTCCAGCGCCTGATGCGCCGACCGTCTGGGACGAAAGCCGTACGAGCAGTCGTAGAAGTCCTGCTCGTACACCGATTCCAGGACCATGACCACCGCGCGTTGAAGCACCTTGTCTTCAAACGTCGGTATGCCAATGGGCCGGGTCTCGTTGCCCGTTCCCTTCGGGATGTACGCCCGCTTGACCGGCGGCGCCTGGTACGTGCCGGACTTGGCTCGGTTCAGCAGCCGCTCCAGGTTGCACCGAAGATCGGCCCCATAATCCTCGCTCGTTTGTCCGTCCACGCCCACGGCCCCGTCCTGCCGCGTGCGGCCAAAGGCCTCGATCAGCCAGGAAATGTCGATGTGATGCGCCAGAGTCGTGAAACTCATCAACGGCGCTTGCTTCGCCAGTTCCGCGATCCGTGTTTGTTTCGTAGACACAGTCTCGAGACTCGGTGTTCCCGCCATGTTTCCCTCCCACGGTTCTTCAACTCGGCCTCCCCTTCCCTCCACCGGGTTCTCGTGACGCGAGTTCCCCGGCTTCAGCGGTACTACGAGAGGCTCCGACTTCCCAACGCCCATCCCGCCGCACTTCGTTTCCTTCGCTTGGCGGTACCTGCTGGTACGCCTGTGTTCGCTCCGTGCCGCCCGGCGTCGGCAGCCCGGCCTGGAGCTTTGGGATTGGCAGCCCCACGCCAACTTTCAGCAGGAGACGCTGGGACCTCCCAGGTTCCTGGCGAACCCTTATGTGCCTTTGCCCCGGCCTTAGACCCCGGCAGGACCTTCCCCCCAAGCCGTTTCGGGGTTCGGGTGCAGCCCACGCCTGTAACACGACGAAGGCTCCCACGAGTAAGACATCTTTCGAGGCTCGATCCCGCGGCTTTGGCACTGGCTGTCTACGCTTCGCCCCGCCGGTTACCCGGGCAGGACGCAAGACTCGCTTCCGGTTGTTGGCTAGACTTTACCGGGAGGGATTGGTTACCCTCAGAGTTCGTACGGTCGGTTTCAGAAAATGCGTCTTACATCTTCGTCCCCCTCCCCCAAGCTTGCCTGGCGCAAGTCACAAAATGTCACAAAATGTCACACTAAAAAAAGATACTACCCGCCGGGCGGGCCCTTGTCGGTCGGTCACGGACTCTGCTGACGGAGTCGTGGCTCCCGGCATACACTCTCCCACACCCACACCGGAGACTCTCCCATGCAAGATCGACGTACCTTCCTTCTCGCAACCGGCGCCGTCATCGCCGGCTCGAGTGTCCAATCCTTCGCTGCGAATGAATCGCTTAACATCGGCCTCATCGGCGCCGGCGGGCGTTGTCGGGCGCTGCTCAAATCGCTCCTCACCATTCCCAACGTTCGCGTGACGGCGATTTCGCGACGTTCGCGATGACTCGATTGCGGCGACGAAGAAAATGACCGGCGACAAGGTGTTCGTGACCAAGCATTTCCCGGACCTGCTCGACCGCAAGGAGATCGACGCGGTCTTGATTGCCTCGCCGGATCACTGGCATGTGCCGATGGCAGTCGCCGCGTGCGAGGCAAAGAAGGACGTGTACGTCGAAAAGCCGCTCACGCACAGTCTGAGCGAAGGCAAAGCGATCATCGATGCCCAGAACAAGCACGAGCGGATCGTTCAGGTCGGCACGCAGCAGCGGTCGATGCCGCACATCATCAAGGCCCGCGAGATCATTCAGAAGGGCGGCATCGGCAAGGTCGTGAAGGTCCACATGACCTGGAACCGCAACACCGATCGGATGCATCGCTTCAAGGATACGCTCGATCCAAATGGCGTCGACTGGAAGGCCTGGCTCGGCCACGCCCGGCCGCAGAAATACGACGAATACCGCATGCGAAACTGGCGCTGGTTCTGGGATTTTGGCGGCGGCCTGTTCACCGACCTCATGGTCCACTGGATCGACGTCGCTCACTGGATTCTCAACGTCGATCACCCGGAGAAAGCAGTGAGCCTCGGCCAGCACACGGTGAGCGAAGGCGTTTGGGAAACGCCCGACACCGTGCAAACGATCCTGAGTTATCCGGGCGGAATCCAAATGCACTTCGAGGGAACTTTTGCCAATGCCCGCGAAGGAGCCCACATCGTCTTCATGGGCAGCGAGGCGAACCTGTACATCGATCGCGGCGCCTACATCCTGACGCCCGAACTCAAGAGCAAGAAAGCCAAGCCGGATCAATTGATCCTGAGCACGAATCCGAAGAACCGCGGCGCCGATTTCTACGACAAGCCGGACGGCGAGTTGGTGCATCTCACCAACTGGATCGAGAGCGTCAGGAGCCGCAAGAAGCCGAGCGCCCCGAGCCGAAGGCGGCGTCGGCAGCGCCTCGGCGGCGCATCTGGCGAACATGGCGCTAAGGAACGGGGGGAAGGCGGTGTGGAAGGCATAGCATTTGGCGAGCGGAGCCGCGTAAGCGGCCCGATTATGCAGACGAGGCAACATCGGGCCGCTCACGCGGCTCCGCTCGCCAAGGCTATCCCATCGCCACCGCCTTCCGCCCCATCACCGACTCGCACTCCCTGTAGCACATGACCAGCGCATCCCTCGCCAACTGGCCGCTCAAGAGTTCCGGCATTTTGCCGCTGGTCGCCCCGTCCACCGCGGCTTGGATTTCTTCCGTAAACGCGGTCACCGGGTCGCCGCCGCCGGGGAGTGTTACCGGCTCCGACTTACCGCTCGTGATCAGGGTTAGCGGACACGTGCCGGCTTCGTATACGAGCGTCGCTTTCTCGAAGTACAGCTCGTACCCATGCGTGAACGGCCGGCCGCTCATCGAGAGAGCGCCGCTCGTGCAGGTGATCGATGGCCCACCGGGGCCATACTCGTACGCAGTCGTCAGGTGCTGGACGACGTTGTTCTCGACGACGCCTGTCGAGGAAACCGCCTTCGGCACGCCGCAAACCAAGCCGATGAAGTGTGTGTCGTGGATGTGTAGATCGATCGCGGGTCCGCCGGTCTTGGCCGCATCGCCAATCTCCGCCGACCAGTCGGGCCGGGAGATGATGCGCCGAAAATGGCCCGCGAGCAGCTTACCGAATCGCCCATCGCGGATCACCTGGGCCGCGTACTTGAACTCCGGAAAGAACGGCAGCACATGGGCGACCATCAGCAACTTGCCAGCGGCATTCGCCGCGGCGAGCATGGCGTCGGCCTGCTCCGGTGTAAGGGCGATCGCCTTTTCGACCAGCACATGCTTGCCGGCCTTGAGTCCCGTGATCGCCGACTCGGGGTGCAAGTGCGTCGGGTTGCAGACATCGATCAGGTCGATCTCCGGATCGGCGACGAGGTCTTCGATGTGCTCGTATTTCTTGACGCTCGAGAGGTCGACAATCTCGCCAGGCGGTCCGAAGTTTCCGCGAATCGATCGCCAGTCGCCGGCCAGCTTCACCTTGTCCCGGCTGCACACGGCGGCGAGCTTGGCGTCTCGGAGCCCCTTGTAGGCCAGGTAATGAATCCAGCCCATAAAGCCGACGCCGACGAGACCGATGCGAGTCATTGGAATCTCCGAACCTTGTCGCGAGCTTACGAATCGTTCCCCGTGTGCTATCTTCGGCAAATGCGGAACACAATCCACGGAAAAGCGAGGGCGCTAATCATGTCAGGTGAACATAAGAGGCAAGATGTATTCAATCGTCGCCTCGTCCTGCCAATCACTTCGGATCCAGACGAATCAACGACTCTCTTGTCGGATCGGGATCGAGACCGGCTTTTGGCAATGCTCGGTGACACGAGTCTTCAGCCCAATGCGGCACTGCTCAAAGCAGCAGGTCGGTATCGGCGTCGGCATATGGCAAGGTGAGGATGTTCTACACGAGCCGATCGCAGAACGAGGATGCAGATCGTCGAAAGAAAAATGGACGCGCCCCGTCCCCAGCCGGCAAGGTATGATTGAGCGACACCCTGAGGGCACCGGATGGTTGGCGAGAGATTTACCCGCACCATCACTCGACTCGTCGGCGAGGCGGCGGAGTTCGCCTCTGATGCCGATCTCGTTCGCCGCTACGCCGCAAACGGCGACGGCGGGGCGTTCGCGATCCTCGTGCGCCGACATGGGCCGATGGTCTTCGGCGTCTGTCGCCGGATGCTCGGGCATGTGCAAGACGCTGAAGACGCGTTTCAAGCCACTTTCCTCGTACTTGCTCGGCGAGCACAGGCAGTGCGGTCGGGCGAGGTAAGTCGCTTCCTTTATGGGGTCGCGGTGCGCGTGGCGAACAAGGCGCGAATCCGCCGTGCTCGACAACTGGCTCGACAGGGGAAATTGATTGGCGAGCCATTCGCCCCCGATTCACCCGAACCGGTGGATTGGTTGCCGTTGCTCGATTCGGCCATTGCCCGACTGCCCGAACGCGATCGCTGGCCGATCCTGCTCTGCGATCTGCAAGGGCGATCGCGTGCCGAGGCGGCCGCCGCTCTGGGCATCGCGGAAGGAACGCTCTCGAGCCGGCTGGCACGTGCACGGGAGAAACTGAAAGTCAAGCTCGCCCGCCTTGGCCCCGCACTGTCGCTGCCGGCGCTTGCCGCCGGGCTTGCGCATGAGGCAGACGCCACCGTTCCAAACTCATTGATCGAATCGACAATCGCGGCCGGCCTTGGCGCTCCCACCGATAAGCGAACTGGCCGAAGGAGTGATCAGGACCATGTTTCTCGTCAAGTTCATCAAGTTTTCGATGCTGGGCCTCTTCATCCTCGGCGCGTTGACCGCCGGTGTCGCATGGCTGCCGTCTGCCGGCGCCGATCCGGTGGCCAGTAATGGGTTGCCGAAAGATCAGCCGGCGCAGAAGAAGCCGGAAAAACCGAACTCGGACCAGGAGCGCATTCAGGGGACATGGATCGTCGATTCCGTGAAGGCGACCGACGAGCCGAAGACCGGGGGCGGTGGCAGACGAGGTAGAGGACCCATCTCGCCGAAACCATGGTCCGCGGCGAAGGGCACGCCCATCAACTTTTCCGAAGATCGCGTTGAATTCGGTTGGTTCACAGGAGCGGCCAACTTTTTCCGACTCGACTCCGCGCATGAGCCGAAGCGAATCGATTTCATCGCTCGCAATGAGACTTCCCCCGGATTCGGACCCGGAGCACGACCAGGGACCCGAGTGGTCAACACGACTCGGCCGAGCATCTACAAGTTCGATGGGGACAAGCTGCTGATTGCCTTGGGCGACGACGAATTGCGCGAACGGCCAGAATCGTTCGAGTGGAAAGACAAACGGACGCCCTTCGTGCTCCTAGTTCTTCGGCGGCCCGACGAATCGGAGCGAAGAAAACTGGAGCAGGCGGAACACGAATACCTGCAGGGGACTTGGATCTGTGTGATGGAGACAGTCAAGGGAGAACGACGACAGATTCCGCGCGACAAACGGGACGACGTCAAGTTGGTTGTGAAGGGCGATCGGCTACGTTTCGACACGCCCGGAAACGATCCACTGCACGCGACGTTCTCGCTGAACCTTACGGAATACCCCTGGCAGATTGACCTTAAGGCCACGGCGGATTGGGGCAAAGTCACGAAGGGTGCCACGATTGCTGGCATCTTTTCCGAGCAGAACAGCGTCGTAACTTTGGCCCTTGGGACCGTGGGGCGACCCAGCAGTTTTGCGGCCGCCGGGAAGGATGGCACGGTCTACGTGCTCGTGAGTAATAATCTATCGTTCAATCCGAGTCTGGAGTGGTTGGAGCCGCTGACTGAAGAAAAGCCGGCAATCCCCGAGGCTAAAAGGGCCGCGCCGCAGGCAAACAAGCGAATTCGGGAGTTGCAAGCGGAACGTGTCGAAGCATTGAAGGAGCAGCTTCAAGGACAATTCGAACGAGTGCAGATCGGCAAGGACCCGTTGATCCAATACATCGAAGCGGTCCGCGAACTTGGTGCGGCCGAATATGAGTTGGCCGAAACGCAGGCCGATCGAATCAAGACCGTCGAGCGAATGGTGAAGGAACTTCAGGATTGTGAGCAGAGAATCAAGGAGTTAATGACCGCCGGCTTGAGCACCAAGCAGCATGTCGCCGAAGCCAAAGCCGCCCGCCTCAAGGCGGAGATCGAGTTAGAGAAGTTGAAGACAGCGAAGTAAGGATCAGGTCGTCGCCGGTGGCGCAGGCGACTCGGCCGGCGCTGGCTTCTTCACGAAGAGTTCCTGCAATAACAAGAGCGCCGCTCCGCAGACCAAACAGCAGTCGGCCACGTTGAAGATCGGCCACTTGAAGAGATACCACATCAGAAAATCGCGAACCCCACCGAAGACGAGGCGGTCATAAAGATTGCCCACTGTTCCGCCGAGAATGAGGCCCAGCGCCACGCAAAGCCAGCGATCTTTCGTTGTTGATTTTCGTAGACCCCAAATGGTGATTCCGACTGCCGCGATCACACTGATAACTGCGAAGAATTTGTTCGCATCGGCCTGGAACTCGCCGCCCAGGCTGAAAAGTGCGCCGTGATTGACCTGCGGCGGCAATGGGCCGTTCCACTTCGTGAGCGGGCAATCGCAATTCGGCGGCGTCACCGGATCGTACTGCACGAAGAACCGCAGCGCGCCGGGAATGACCTCGCGTTGGCCCGTGAAGTGCCCTTCCTGATACAGCCCGTTGAACATGCCATATTTGCTGGCCTGGTCAGCGATAAAGCCGAACGGGGCGAGAGAAAAGAGCAGCCAGCGATACGAACGATTCGGCATGTCAATCTCGCAAAGGCGGAACAAATTCACGATAGACTGGCGGTCGATGCCCGTCAACCGAGCATCCTGCTGCAAGCGACCTCAAAACCGCCCGAAGCGCGGCGCCTCCGACTTGGAACCAATAGCCGCTGTGGTTGTCCACATCAAGTCCGCCCGGTGGGGTCGACTCGGACGGTTACGCTATTCCTAGCGTTTGCGCAAATCCGACCGATGAGGTAAGCTGGCCCGACTTGAGCAAGTTCATGGATTGAATCGGGGGCGATTGCGTCGAGTTTACCAGCCGTGCAGACCTTTCGGTTGACCCGGACAGTGCTTGCGGCAAGAGTTCTTTCGAACTTCACCAGCTTTTGGTGTTTGGCCATTTTTCCTGGCAATGTTGGCCGGCACGACGTGCATCCTTGGCGAACTCCGCAACGACCGGAATTCCCGACGCCGCATACCGAGACGAGCCGATATTCCCGGATGGTGGACCGTCCCGTGGACGGGAGAGTCGTCATGTGCTTTTTGGCAGCCAACCTGATCGCGGCCTGTACATTGGCCGCGGGCTGCACCTCGCTCGCGAGCCGCACGCGCGAACGGGACCGCGACCGTAACGACCGCCCGGCCGAACAGCCCGACAACAGCCGCCCGTGGTGGCAGGAAAGCACCGAGACCGCCGGCCTCAATAAAGTTCGCCCGGTACCGTCCGGGGTGGCGAAAACCAAGCGCGAAGGAATTATCGCCGGCGAACTATTCGATTCGGGTGAAGGTCGCCGGCTGCGTGGCAAAACCTTTATCGTCGTCAGGCCGGCTGACGAAGTCACCCCTGCATCGTCGCGCGGCAACGTGGGGGTTGAAACCGACGAGGATGGCTATTTCTTCATGCCGATGCTGACGCCCGGCAAGACCTACATTATCTCGGCAGTTCGCGAAATCGACGGACGGAAGATCGCGGGCGAAATGCAAGTGAAGCCCCCGGCTGGGAACATCCGGCTTGACCTGGACGAAGGCAAGGTATCATCCATTACTCCTCCGTTGCCGCCCCCGCCGAGCATGGGGCCATTCGAGCGAAGCCGACAGTCCGGAACGAAGTCGCCGCCGCCGCCCTCCGATCCTCCCCCCGCCGATCGGGGCTCGGAATCGGGCGATGGGCTGCCGCACATCGACCCGCCGCCGCCCCCGTTGAATAGAGAGAATATCGCAGGCAATCCGATGCTGCCGCCCATGGCCGCGATCCGCCCGCCGCCCACGCCAGTTCCTGCCGGGCCCTCGCGCAAAGTCGATGAGCCGACGCCGCGATCGGCCATCCAGCGCGTGCCCAACTTCCTCGTCAGCGATGTAACCGGGGGCAACTGGGAATTTCGCTATGCTGAGGGTCGGCTAATCCTCATGGACTTCTGGAGCACGACCTGCGTGCCGTGTCAACGAGCCATTCCCACGATCAAGCGCCTCCAGGCCGATTACGGCGGGTCGGGTCTCGAAGTGGTGGCAGTGGCTTGCGAGGAAGGCGCCTTCGCGGCTCGAGCGCGGGCGGTGGACACGGCTTCGCGGCGCAAGGAGCTGAATTATAAAGTCTATCTGGAGCGTGACGGCCGAGTCGGCGAGGTTCAGCGGCTCTTTCGCATTCAATGGATTCCGACCCTGGTACTGCTCGATCGTCAGGGCAATGTCCTATGGCGTGGCGGGGCAACCGATCCCGAAATCGCCCGCCTTGACGAGATCATCAAAACCTATTTGACGAAGCGGTAAGAGCCACGAAGCAAGCCTCACCTAGTTCGTCGATTTCGCGGTCCTTCGCTTTTCCGCTTCACGCTTCATCCATTGACTGGCGCGTTGCCGGTCGGCGGCGTCGCGATTCGGGAATGTCACTTCGAAAACGATGCCATCCTTGACTTCGTGCATCGAAATCAAGGCGCCCTTCAGATATGCCTTTTGATCGGCCGCCATCACGACATGCAGGTCATTCGCATCCACAACGAAATCGTTCGGGCCGGGCTTCTTTTTCTCAATGTTCACCTCGATCTGCATTTCGGGCTTCCAAGCGACCTCGAGCCGAACCCACCATTCCGGCCCTAGTTTCTGATCGGCAGCAATGTGTGTCAGAACATCTCGAGCGAACGGGTCAACCTCCACGAATGGCCGTGGATTCGCAGGAACCGAAATCAAATGCGTGGTCGCCTGCGGACCGCATCCCGCGAACAAGACGAGAACGATGCCGATTCGAAGGGTGATCCGCACGGACATCTCCGCTGCATCATTTTGGACACTCGCCACGTGATGCCATCGATTCGTTTCGAAAGGCGAGAAGACTGCTCTTCTAACTCCAAAGCACCCGTCGTCGTTGGCGTCGGATTCACCGGAATGCAGCAAGGCGGCAAGTAGTCCATTCTTCTCAAATCAAGAGCAACGGCGAGTTCAACCCTCGCCGTTCCCTGCCGAGTCCAGCTACGAGACCATGATACCGCGGATTGATTGCTGACTACGAGCGCACGCTATCCTTTCCGCTTGCACTCGTCCATTGAAACAGGGTCGTTCTTCTTCTTACCCCGTCTCAGCACACCGGATTTGACCGCATCAACCTCTTCATGGAGCCGTCGAACGTGTTCTCGTTCACGTTCCTCGGGAGACATCTCACTGCGTCTTTTTGCGTCGTCCTTTGAAGTGGTCACGACATACCTCAGCAAACAGCTCAAGGGACAGAATCGGCTGAGAGCGCGCCTTGTTATTCATTCGCCGACTGCGGGCAAAAAGTTCATTGTCTGTCGTCGACCGTTGATGGAAACCTTGGAACGCATGCGCTCTTGCAGCGTGCGGATGGCGAATCTACCCATGTTCCATCTGGCTCATAGCATAGCGTGATAGCCTGCCCCTCCATACCGCTTCGCCAACCCCGGTCTACATGACACATTCTCTGGACGCCCTTTCATTCGACCAACTGGAAGTGGGTCGTGAGTGGGTGTCGGTCGTTCGCGTCATCAGTGCCGCCGATATCGCGGATTTCAGCGTCCAGACCGGGGACGACGTACCAACCGGCGACTGGGATGATGAAGCCGACGCGGCGCCGGACGTGGGATGTGCGGCGCGCGGTCTGCTGGGGCCGTCCGTGGCTACCGGCCTCGCCGCGAATGCCCCGCCGGTCCGGACCATCGCATTCCTGGCGATTCGGAACTGGCGATTCCTCGGCCCCATCGTAGCCGGGGATGCCGTCCGAATCCGGAACCGGGTCGATTCGATTACGCCACGCGGCGTCGGCCGGCGTGGCGAGGTCGGATGGCGGGTGGAAATTGTGAACCAACGCGAGGAAGTCGTCCAGGCAGGGCTCATCGTCACCTTGGTCGAAGGCCAGGCAGTCGCTCGTCGCAAACGGTAAACGACTTGAGGGCTTGTATCAAGTCGCGCCGCGGCACCGCTTATTCATCCGTGGGCGGGGTGAAGTCGCCGATATAAATTTGCGATGGCGAATGCCCATCGCGAGTGCTTGTCCACATGACCTTCGTGCAATCTGGACTGAATACCGGCAACACATCCGCGCCTGGTGCAAAAGTGATTCGCGTCTTCTTGCCAGTTTCCAAATTCATCCAGTACAGGTCGTAGTTCGGCCGAACAGTCGGATCGGAATGGTCGGCCGCGGTGTAAATGATGTGCTTGCCGTCCTTGTACCAATAGGGGGCCCAGTAGACCCACTTATCATTGTTGGTCAGGGGCTTCTCGCCGGTGCTATCCGCGTTGATGACATAAAGCTGGAGACGATCTTTCTCTTTGCGGTCGCTGCGGAACACGATGCGCTTGGCGTCCGGTGAGAAGAAGGGTCCGCCGTTGTAACAATTCGCGGCCTTGGTGATCTGGTGCGAACCGGTGCCATCGGCATTCATGACGTAGATCTGCACGTGTCGTTCATTGCCCGAGCTATAGACGATTTGCTTGCCGTCCGCCGAAAAACTCCCCTCGGCCGTGTAGGCCTTGGCATTGGGTGTGAGGCACTTGATATTCCCGCCATCGAGGTCGGTTTCATAGATCTTCATGTAGGGATCAAAATCCCATATATAGCGTCGGTGAATGTTCTTGGCCTTGTCCTCTTCTCGACGCTTGTACTCGGCTGACTGCTTCTGTTTCGCCTCGGGATCCTCGTGGCTGCTGGCGAAGATTACCCGCTTGCCATCGGGCCGAAAATACGAGCAGGTCGTCTTGCCGATGCCGGGACTTACGCGATGACGCTTCCCCGTCTTCAAGTCCTGGATGAAGATCTGGTAAAAAGGATTGCCGGTGTCTTTTTCCTCGGCCTGATAAATGATCTTCCTGCCATCGGGCGAAAAATACGCCTCGCCGGCCCGGACGAAATCGCTGGTCAATTGCTTGATATTCTTGAGATGTGCAGCCTCGTCCTTCGCCCAGGGAGCAGGGCTGGCGACGGGAGCCATGGCGAGCAGCAGCAACGGAATCATGCGAAACCTCTGGAAACTCAAATGCGACAACTGAAATTGGCGTCAACGCTGTCCTCATCATCATAAGGGACTTGGTCCAATGCTCTGGGCTCAAGCGGAAATCATCGACAAGTTTCGGAACAACTGGGTGCTGATCGCCATTGGTCTGGGAGTGGTTTGCGTAGCCATTGTCCTATTCAGGATCGCCACCGCCCGAAAGAAGCCACATCGGGACTTGGAGAAAGGGCAACGCGATGATCTCGCCGAGTATCCCCCGCCGCCACCGAGCGGAGCGATACGACTGAGCGTCGACGGCATTCCGGCTCGTTTGCGATTGGTCGTCATCGCGCCGGCCGGCAAAGCGCACGATCCAATTTCATTCAACGATGTCCCCGAACTTCTCGATGAGATCGTGCGCGGACTGGGAGATCTCGTCCAAGCCGACAAACCGCGGATTAAATTCTGGCCGACGCCGTTGAGCGCCGCGGGCTTCGCTCCAACATTTCATCGCTTGATCGAGTCACCGGACGCTGGCAAGAAATCATCGCGCTGGGTGAAGATTGCTGGCCCCGCCAAAATTCGCGAGCGGCCAATCCTACTTGGATTGGCACTGCTCACAAACGACTCGAACAAGCTCGGCGACATCAACGTTGAAGCAAGGGAATGGGCCAAATTGCTGCAAGTGCATCGATAGGGCCGCCATTCATGTACAACTTCCAAATCGTCCGCATATCAAACATCGCTCCGTGAACTCGCCCCGGCAACGTCGGATAGCAATGGCACTCGGAAAGTCTGGTCGCATCATGAATCGCATCGGCTTGACGGTGTTTGTGGGCTTAACCCTATTGATTGGGGGGTGCCACCGTTCCAATTCGCGAGTCGTCGTCTACTGCGCTCAGGACCGGGAATTTGCGGAAGGACTATTCGCCGATTTCGAGCGGAACACTCAATTGGCGGTTGCGTCCAAGTACGACACGGAGGCGGACAAATCGGTGAGCCTCGCCGCTGAATTGGAGCGCGAAGCCGGCAGACCGCGCTGCGATGTCCATTGGAATAACGAGGTCATTGGCACGATTCGCCTTGCCCGTGAGGGAGTCCTCGAACCTTACCAATCACCGAACGCGGCCGGCTTTCCTGACTGGACGCGCCCGCCGAGTCGCACCTGGCAGGCATTCGCTGCCCGCGCTCGCGTCCTCATCGTAAGTAAGAAGCGATTGCCAAACGAAGCCGATTGGCCAAAGTCGTTGCTCGATCTCACCGATGCGAAGTGGAAAGACAAGGTCGCCATGGCCAAGCCGCAGTTCGGCACGACAGCGACGCAGGCAGCCTGCTTGTTCGAAGTCCTCGGACCGGACGCCGCGAAGCGCTTCTACCGTGGTCTCAAGGCCAATGATGTGACGATTGTGGCCGGCAACAAACAGGTCGCTCAGGGGGTCGCGCATGGGGATTTCGCAATTGGGTTGACGGATAGTGACGACGCGTTGATCGAATTGAACGATGGCCAGCCGGTGGCGATCCTATTTCCCGATCGCGAAGGCAGTCCCACTTATCCTCGCCTGGGAACCCTGTACATTCCGAACACCGTGGCGCTCGTCAAGGGGTGCCCGAATCCGGATGGGGCTCGGAAGCTGATCGATTATCTCATGCGACCTGAAACGGAAGCTCGACTGGCCGAAGGTGGCGGCTTTCAGATTCCCCTCAATCCGAACGTGAAAGCGAATCTGCCGGCCGTTCTTCTAACGCCGAGTCAAGTGAAGCCGATGGCGGTTGATTTTGAGAAGGCGGCGGACCTGTGGGAGGTAACGCAGGCGTTTTTGCGCGACGAATTTGCCAGATAGAGCGCCACTTATTTCGAACGTCGCCGCAAGACGAAGCTGAGAATGGAGACACCCGCGATGATTCCGAGGCCGAGAATTAATCGCCGCCAAGGTGTGCGCGTTTTTTCCGCCCGCTCGTTTTCCATGGGTGTTGTGCTAACCGCGGTCGGCTTCGCGGGAACTTCCAATACCGTGTCCGCCGCGTGGCCAAGCGTCTCCGCTTTCACTTGATATTTTCCCGGCGGCAGATTGCAGGTCCAGACGCCCTTCTCATCCGTACGTCCCTCGGCGACCACGGTCTCACCATTCAGGACGATGACCTTCGCCTCCTGGGCAGGCGTGTCATCTTCGTAAAAGACTTCGCAACGGACCTGATCGCCGATTGGCTTTGCTTCCACATAGAGCTTGTGGGCGAACGCGGGGCTAGTCCCGACCAGCAGAAGGGCAGTGATCGCAACCCAAAGACGCATATAGACGTGTACTACGAATTCCAATCATCCCCGTGAAGCCGCGACGCGGAGGCTTTGCGGAGCGGAGCGCGGGCTTGGAATGGGCAAGCGTCCCACGCGGAGAATCGTGAAGCCGCGACGCGGAGGCTTTGCGGAGCGGAGCGTGTCTCGCAACGACTCTGACCCCCAGAAGTCGCGATACGAAGTCTTCGGAGCGGAGCGCGAGCGGCTCGCCATTCCCGCGTTTCGCGATCCGCTCCGCGTCGCGGCTTCACTTGGCGGGCGACGGACCGAACTCCATGTTCTTGATTCCTGGAATGGAGCCGACGCCGGCGCCTGTGGCCGCTGCGCCGCGACCGGTGCCCGGCGCGACGTCGACGCCGTCGACACCGGGGACGGTCAAATCGACGTTTACTGGCTTGGCCGTCGTGACGTTTGCTTCATTGCCGGCCCGATCCTTGCAGGTGACGCGGATGTTGAACAAGTAGTTTTCACCCGTGGCGCGGCCCAGGTGTATTGCCCGGTGTTGTCGATCCAGTCCGGGGTAATGGCTTTCCACTCTCCCGGTTCGCCCGGCCGATCGGTTTGGACTGTCTGGTACTCGAGCTTGATTGGCATGGGGGCGATATTCGCGTCTGAGGCCTTCCACCGAATATCAACCACCGCTCCGCGATCGCCGTTCGATGAGACCTTTGTGCTAACAATCTCCACGGTCGGCTTGGTTGTATCGACCATCGCCTGGATGTAACCTTGCTCGCCTTGTTTGGGCTTCAGGCGACTCGGGCCTGCATGGCTTTCGAGAACGACAATGAAATTGTAAAGCCCATCCTTTTCGACCTGGTATTTGAACGTGAGTGGGATGGCACGCGCTTTATCCGGAGATGTCACCGGAGGAGCGGGCTTCGCGCCGAGTTCCTGGGCGACTTTCCAAACGAGTTTCTCGTCGGCGATCCAGAGCAGTGCGTTGGTCAAACCCGACGGGCCGACCGGCGATGCGGTAACATTGAGGTTGATGGTCTTGTTGTTCACGTAATGCAATGTCGGCTGAACGGCGCGAGCACCGGCGGCTGGCGCGACGTCGGCATCGCGAACCGCACTGGCGCCGCTGGCTGTCCCTTTCGGTACCGGAGCCGGCCCGCCGCCGGCCGCATCCTTGCCGGACACCCAAACCGGATCGGAAACCGTCTTGTTGCCGGCACGGTCGATGGCGGTCAGCCGAACTTGCATGCGGTCGGTTGCTTTCAATTGCCAATGTCGACTGTCGCGGGGTCCAAAGGGAACGTTGCGATCGATCGATTCGAATCGACTCATTTCGGGCCACTTGAACTCGAGCTTGATGCCCTTGGGGTCCATGTAATCGTCGGCGACATCCCATTCAACGCCCGGTGCTCCATCGGCCGACAGGCTCGGTCGAAACGCCAGGACCTTGGGCGGCGTCTTGTCGAAGACCACCCGTTTCTGTTCCACGAGCTGATCCTTGCGGGCCGGGTCGGTTGAGCCGTCCTTGAAATAAGTCATCGTGGCGAAGGAGTACGAGCCTTCGCGATCGGCCGGGAAGATGAATTCACGCTTCTGCCCCACTCGCGCTGAGGCATGTTCCTGCCAGGAACCGCCATCTAGGCTATAAAAAAGGACGACTTTGGTGGCGGGTCCCCCGGCGCGCAACTGAAACGGAATGCGGATGCGATCGATGCGCGAATAGGACGTTCGACCGTCGGCTGGGAGCTGAGCCCACAACGGCACGGCGGACGCGAAGAGAAGCACGAGCGCAAGCGCGGGACGCACGACGCGCCTCCTTTCGCCTCGTCGGTCGGACAATGAATACTCGGGGGGCCCGCCCAATAGCAAGAGGGCCGATTCCGGTCGATGCGAGGTATCCTCGCTCGACCGAGATCAGCCCAGATTGGGCAGACTGAACCGTATGGGGTAAGATCGGCAGATTCGGGTGGCGACTTGAGCTTGGCGTGCGTTCAAGTCATCTGGGAAGTGCGCTGACATGCGGAACCAAAACGAAGCGAGAGCGTCGACACGACAGCACGCGCGCTTGGAATGGGGTCTGGCGACCTTGTTGAAATCCCTTTAGATGTTTCGCTGTCGTAACTTAAGTGCCAGGAGCGCAACGAATCAATTGACACGACGATGGCCCGCAAGGTATACTTCTTTTAATCTCTCGACCGGGAGTGACGACGGGTTCCCGTTGCGCTCTGGTTAATCCGTGGGCATGGACGCGCCCCGTCTCTGCCGTCCCGCCGGCGATGTTCCGGGGACGAATCCGGTTCGTCGGTTGCGGAAAAGTGTGCTCGTGTCGTCCACGTAATGAACCTGGACGGGGCGGGCGGTGATGGGCCTAGTATGCCGACACCGTTCACGCCGAATCCCGCTGACCGTTCTTCCGCGCACCCATCGGACGCCGCGAGGCCGTCGTCCAATCCCGTGGCAGCGGCGACCGAGCACGATCCGAATGGCCTGACTCAATCCGTGGTAACGCCAAATCCCGAACCGCCGACCGTGATCTCCGCGGCCCGGCCCAAGCTATCGGCATTTGACGCCAAGATTGCCAGCACGTTGACGGGGAAAAGACTCGGACATTTTGAGCTAATTGAGGCTGTTGGGGCTGGCGGAATGGCCGCGGTCTTGAGGGCTCGCGACCTCGACCTCGGGCGGATTGTCGCCCTCAAAATACTACCCCCCGACATGGCTGCGGATCCGGAGAACATCATCCGGTTCAAGCAGGAGGCCCGGGCGGCAGCCAAGCTTGATCACGACAACGTCGCAAGGGTTTACTTCTTCGGAGAGGATCAGGGCCTCCACTTCATCGCGTTTGAATTCGTCGAGGGGGACAACCTTCGACAGCTGATGGACGCCAACGGCGGGATCATTCCGGTCGCGGACGCGGTCGCATTGATGCTGCAAGTGACCGCTGGCCTTGCTCATGCCGATGAGCGGGGCGTAGTGCATCGGGACATCAAGCCTTCCAACATCATTGTGACGCCGGACGGTCGAGCCAAGATCGTGGACATGGGCTTGGCCCGTTCGATGGATGCCCGCGGCGTTGGTCAGCTGACGGAGTCGGGTGTCACGCTGGGCACGTTCGACTATATCTCGCCGGAACAGGCGATCGAGCCGCGCCTGGCGGACGTCCGCAGCGATATCTACAGTCTCGGTTGCACGTTCTACCATGCGCTGACGGGTCATCCTCCGGTTCCGGACGGGACGGCCGCCAAGAAACTGGACGCGCAAAAGAACATTATGCCGCCCGATCCGCGAGCTTACAATCCGGCAATTCCCGTGGAGTTGGCCGCCATCCTGGGCCGGATGATGGCCAAGGATGCGGACCGGCGTTACCAGCACCCCGATCATCTCGCGGCTCATTTGCGATCGGTCGCGCGGAAACTGGGAATTCCCACCGGCCCACTACCTGCCGCGGGCCCCGCGTTCGAGGAACCGCTACCGTCGCCACCCAAGTTGTCGGCTGCCTGGATTGCAACGGGCGTAGCGGTAATGGCCCTGGTGATTGCGATTGTTCTGAATTCTGTTGGTGGGGGCCAATCGCCTACGCCGGCCCCCAACCTCGATAATGGAACTCCGGGAGCGGATGCCAACAATGCGATCGGCCGCGCCAGCAGTCGCCACAGGCGCTCGCGACGCGGCTGATACCGAAGAGTTCGTCGAATTACTTCGCCAGGGAGTGAAGAACATCCGGCTGACGGGAACCGACTACGACCTGGTTCGCTATCGCGACCGCGATGGCAATCCCGTCGAGGCTGTTTTGTCCGGCGATGATGTGCGCATCGACGGTGGGCCGGACACCACCGTGAGGCTCGGCTTCCTGCCCACGGATGGCAAGGCGCGATCGAATACGCTGACGCTGCGTGGTCCGGGAACCGGCAAGGCGACTGTTCGCCACGTTCGCTTCGTGTTGCCAGAAAAACTGGGCAATGCCGGCGAGTCGGGACTGGCGATTACCGGCTTTGACCGCGTGAACGTCGAGGAATGCACATTTACAGTTACGGGCCAGCAGCCGGTTCACGCGGTCCGGCAGTATTGGCCGTGGCGCTCCGTGGTGGACTTCTGAATTTGTTCCGCTGCTATTTCGCTCCGGGGTGTATCGGTCTGGAAGTCGATGGGCCGGGCAAGGTGACGGCAAGCGAATGTGCGATTGCTCCGCAATTTGCCGCCGTACGCGTGATTCGTTCCGCGATCGATCTGGTCGGCGACACGGAATTGACCTTTAGTCATTGCTCGGCGCTTTTGACCAATGTGCTCACGAATGTGGGCGCGATTGTCGAGGTGGAAGACTACGTGCCGTGTATTGTGCGGGCCGGGCACTGCCTGTTCGCCGGCTCCGATCGCTCACTTGCCGAAAACACTCCCGTGATTCTGCGCCAGCGGAAAACGCGGGCGCCAAGCACGCGATATGAAGGCAATGGTGATTCGGCGCCGAATGTCTATTATCACATCGCCGCCTTTTCCGAGGGTGACGTCACCTACTCATTCGCCGACGCTGCCGCTCGCAATTTGCCGATCCGGGACATTGAAAAGCCGATCAAGCACCCGTGGCAAGACCGCGATCCGCATTCGCTTTTGCTTGACGCGAAGCCTCCCGATCCGCTGACGGCGTTCAAGCAGGATTTGCGGCTGGCGGAATTGCGCGTCAAGGACGATCCGAACCGGTCGATTCTGGGCACGCTGTTCGTCGGATCCGATCGTCTCTATCCGGTACCGTTGCCGTCCCCGGAGGAAACACGCGATACGACGGTCAAGATCTGGGATCCGAGCCTGCCGGAAACAGCGGAAGATTTGCCGCCCGGAGTGTTCCCCACTTTGACCAAAGCGCTGGCTGCCGTTCGCAGCGGCGACACGCTGTTGATTCGCTACACCGGCCGACTCCCAGTCGATGAGTGCGAATTCAAGAAAAAGGACACCAATCTGACCATCAAGCCGGATGCCGGGTACAAACCAGTCCTGATTCCGGCGCCCGCGGCATTGAAACGGCCTCAGGGGATGTTCAAGTTTTACGGCGGACCAACCAGCAAACTCGTCCTCGACGGGCTGCACTTCCGCTTGCCGGCGGACCGGGCTCCGGCGATCGCGGTTTTGCCGGGAGGCGGGCAACTCGAAATTCGCAATGCCGTGATCACGATGGATCAGGGCGAGGAGTTATCGGCTGTTACGTTCACCAATCCACGCGGCGAAATGATGATGATGGGCGACGGCGGCACACCGATGAACTGGCCCATCCCCCATGTGACAATTGAAAATGTGTTCCTTCGTGGCAAGGGGCGGCTGCTCAACGTGAAAGGCAGCCGGCCATTCGAATTGGACGTAAAGAATGTGCTCGCCGCGCTCGATGACACGTTGATTGACATCGAGCCCTCGACTGCCGATCCCTCGGCGGCCGGAAGCGGGGTCGTGCGGTTGAATCGATTGACGGCGTACCTGGGCGGCAGTTTCTTGCATTTCCGTGCCAGCGATCGCAAAGGCGAGATGATGCCGGCGGGTCTGGCGCGCACCGAAATCACGGCCAATGGATGCATCTTCGCGCCTGCCGGCTCGGCTCCCGACGCATTCGTTCGTGCCGATCGGCTGGACAGCCGCGAGCAGGCCGAAAAGTGGCTCTACTGGCGCGGCAAGAACAACGTCTACGGCTACGACAAGAAGAAGGTGATGTTGGAACTACGCCCAACGGACATCGAAGTGATGCCGCTCAAATTGATCGAAGGCGACCGCTGGCTCGAAATGACTCTGGAGCCAGCCGATCCTGACCCGTTTGCTGCCGTCCGGTTTCGCTACGGCGAAGGATTACCCACCGCCGGCAATGCCCGCCAATTCCTTGGGGTCCGACCGATCGACTTTGGACCGGCGCGTTTCGATCCCGCCCGCCCCGAAGGTTCGGCGGACGTCGGCGCTCCCACCGACATGCCGGTCCCGTTCGCAGATGAGTGAAGCCAGCAACTCTCATCATCAGTCCCGCGCATTTCACTTGACTCCACCCCCATCCCGGCGATGATGGCACTGCATTGCCCCCGCCGTTTCTTGCACTCGATCGGAGCATTCGCGCATGAAGTCCTTCATCTATTCCATTCCATTTTTCGCTGTTGGGTTCGCACTCATCGGTTGCCAGACCAAGGAACAGAAAGCGCCCCCGAGCGGGACCGCCCTGAGCGTGAAGGCGGGTGAATTATTGACGGAGTACGGCACCAACGCCATCGCGGCCGACAACAAGTACAAGGGCAAATTACTTCGCGTGACCGGCAAGTTCGGCTCCGCGCAGAAGGTTCCGCTCATGGGCTTCGCGGTGCAGCTTTTGCCCGAAGATGCCGGCGATGTGAATCTCAGCGGCGTTCAATGCATCATCCTGGAATCAGCCCAGGCGGAGGTCGGAAAAATGCAGCCGGGGCAACTGGTGACTCTGCAGGGAATCTGCGACGGCCAGGTCGTCGGCCAGGTGAAAATGTCCAAGTGCATCGTGGTGCAATGAGTCGACGACCCGATGATCCCCGTCCGCTTTAACGGCGTTATTCCGCGTCTACCCGTCGCCAATCTCGGGCACACGATCGCGTTCTACGTGGGGGTGCTCGGCTTTCGGGTGGACGTCGCGTGGCCCGAGAGCGAGCCGACTTTTTGTATCCTCGTTCGCGACGACGTGAATCTCGGCTTTTTCGCGCCGGACGCCCATCGCGGCCAAGTCACAATGGGTGACGCCGATCTTTATCTTGCCGTTGACGATGTCCGGGCTCTTCACGCCGCGATTCAAAGCGTGGCGCCAATCGAATGGGGGCCGGAAGTTTACTTTTATGGCCGACGGGAGTTCGCGATTCGTGATCCCGACGGCTACTTGTTGATCTTCACGGAACCAACTGACGACGCACCCACGTGTGCGGAAGAGAGCGTCTGAAAGAGACATGAATGCGGCTTGGTCCAATGCAAACCTGCCTCGGAGCACTGCAATGTGTATTCGATTCGTCGCTCTGTTGATAAGCGTGAGCCCGCTTTGGGCCGGCGAGCCGGCTAGAGCAAAAGGTCCAGCCGATTTGCAAGGTATTTGGCGACTCAGATCCATTGAAGCCAACGGCACAGTCAATGAACTCGGCGATCGTCAGCCTCGTGTGGTCATCAAGGGAGACCGAATCCAATATGGCGGCATGGAGTTGGCATTGCTTTCCGCGGATACGGGAGCCAATCCGAAAATCATCGACCTGAAATTCGGCGGCTCGGATTCAGCCGTCGAGGGTGTGTACGCTGTGGATGGCGACAAGTTAAGGATCTGCGTCAACAAGCGGATCGAAGGCGTCAAGGAACGGCCCACGAGTTTTGCCACCAAGGGTCACGAGGACTGGCGGTTGCTGGTCTTCCGCCGCGAGAAAAAGTCCGAAGCCGATTCGGACGGGCTGACCGGATTCATTGGACTGATGCTCGCATTCGACGGCGCTCGCAAGGAAGTGACAATCGCGGGCACTCTGGATGCCAGCCCGGCCAAGAAGGCCGGCGCAAAGAAAGACGACATCGTCGTCGCGGTCAACAACGCGGCCGTTTCCGATCTGTTGGCGACCGTCGACGCGGTCCGAGGACTCAAGCCTGGGACCGAACTGACTCTGCGCATTCGACGCGGGAAGAAGGAAAGCGATATCACCGTGAAAGTCGGCGTGATGCCGTTCAAGTACGTGGCGGGATTAGATTGAGACGAGGTGGAAATGCGCGAAAGCAATTGGAGGACGAAACCTGTAGGGTGCCGCGTCCTCAAGTTGCTTTGAACTTGAGGACGCGTGACGAGAAATGGGGTCGGGCTTCCGACCCCCTTAATCATTTCCTATACGACTACGACAACGCTGACATCCTGCCGGAAGGCGGACCATGAGATCCAAATCTCTTGTCCCCACGGATTGTATAACTGGACTCCATAGTAATCATCGCCGCCGATGACCGTGTAAGAATGGGAGGCAACAAGCGTGTCCGTGTTCTCAGAGGTGTCGACCACGATACTTTTGCCGGAGTTCAACAGGTCGGTAAGGGCCTGCGGACTGGAAAAAGAATCTGGGCCTTGGGAATCCCCAGCGTCGCCATTCAGAATCGCCATTGCGTCCTGCGCCCCGCCGCTATGAGGGCTGGTGATGCTTTGCGAAGGATCCCAGCGACTGACAGCTTGAATGACGGCCCGCTGCATGATGATGGTCCAGGATTCTCCCTCCTGCGCCGGATCGAGATTAGGATCCGCTGAGTTTACGCTGCCGTCAAAGGTAACGTATTCCGTTACGGCTTGGAACCCGCCATCGCGCGTGTTCGGATCGACGCGATTGAACAGCGAGACCGCGTAGGTGTCGTTGCCTACGTAAGTGATCCGTTGGGACAGATCGTACCCTGTTCGAGCCAAGGCTCCCATCGAGGCAGCAATCCAGCATGTATTCGAGCTTCCCTGACTGATGTCCGCGTATTGGGTGCCATTCACGGACGTGACATACGCATTGAAATCCGTGCCATCGCCGCCATCGGCATACTCCCAGATCGATCCGGCGTCCAACCAGTCATTGTCCCCGTCGCCGCTGAGTTGATCGAACCCGCTATCGCCATATAGCTTGTCGTTCCCGTCGCCCCCATGCAAAGTGTCGGGGCCCGCTTGCCCGTGCAGGGTGTCGTCGCCTTCGCCGCCGACGATGTTATCGCCGACCATCCAATCGTATTCGTTTCCGCCATCCAAGTAGTCGTTGCCCGAGCCTCCGTCGAGCGCGTCGCCATCGTTCTGGCCGTAGGCGACGTCGTCGCCTCCCTCGCACCATAGCCAATCGCGGCCATCGCCGCCCTGAAGCGTGTCGTTGCCTTCGCCGCCCCAGAGAGTATCGTTGTTTGAGCTATTGGGCCTTTCGGTCGTGCTATTCCAGAAAGCCCCGTACATGTGGTCGTTGCCATCTTCGCCGTGCATAGAATCGTTATCGAAGCCGCCGGACATGTCGTCGTCGCCATCGCCTCCGAAGAGAGTGTCGTTACCGTTTTCGCCAAAGAGAGTGTCGTTCGTGGTTAGGTTGGAGGCGGTGGCAATTTCGTACGAGTCCGGCTGGCTGGCGGCGAAGTTCCAGTTGGCCCCGGCGATCATGTCGTCGCCCCACTGGCCCTGGATCCAGTCGTTGTCGTTGCCGCCGACCATGACGTCGTTGCCGTAGCCGCCATACAAGTGGTCAGAGCCGTCCCCGCCCTGGAGGGTGTCGTTCGTGTTGCCGGTCTCGTACCCGTCATAGTCACTTGCCCCGTAGAGGTAGTCGTTGCCTTGTTCGCCGTACACGTCGTCGTTGCCGTTGCCGCCGTAAAGGAAGTCGTTGTTGGTGCCGCCGTATATTTGGTCGGTGCCGTTGCCGCCGTGAATCGTGTCGCTCCCGCCGTCGCCTGTCATGACGGAATTCTTGCTCGTGTTGTTCCAGATCGTGTCGTTTCCACCCAGGCCGTGAACGACGATCTTGCTCACATATGGTGCATAGTAATACCCACCGGCCGCGGTGATGTAAGAGCCGCTCTGCTGGACGACGATCGTCTCACCGCCTGCCGTCCCCTGGACGGTAAGGACTCCGCCGTACAGGCTGGCCGTGGACGGGCAGTCGCGCCTTTCCAGTGTGTCGATTGCCAGCCGACTTTTTCGGGCGCTTTCGGGCGCTGGTGCGACTTGGTCTTGGGAGCGAAGACACGGCGAAACAGGTTAGTTGTGGACATCGAAATCTCCGGGTCAGAGTGGAGTTTCGGAGAATCCCGGCCGGGCCGAAGTGGCCGGGCTCGTCTCTCCCCTCCACTGGAGTCATCGCCATCGGGCAGTGGAAGCGCACAAATTGTGCGCAGGATTTGTTCGGGATTCCCCCGGGCCGAACGAGACCGGCCCCTTGGAGACGCGCTCCGGGGGGAATAGAACGCCGACAGTGCCTTTCTCAATTGCCAACTCGTAATGTCCGACTCTTCTCCGTTCGTCGAGTTCATTCGCCGCATCCGCGCTGGAGACAGCGGGGCCGCCGAGGAACTGGTGCGCCGCTACGAGCCCTTGATTCGCCGGGAGGTGCATCTGAACTTGGGCGACCGCCGACTGGGCCGGCTCTTCGACTCGATGGACGTTTGCCAGAGCGTCTTCAAGAGTTTCTTCGTCCGAACGGCGGCCGGCGAATACGACCTGGACGACCCTTCGCAATTGGTCCGCCTGTTGGTGTCGATGACGCGGAACAAGCTGGCCTCGGCGGCGCGGCGCGAGGTTCGGCAAAAGCGCGATCACCGTCGCGGCGTGGTCGATGACGAGGCGCTCGCCGCCATCAAGGCCGCGGGCTCGACACCGAGCCGGGTTGTCGAGGGTCGGGACCTGATCGGCGAATTCCGCGTTCGCTTGACGGATGAGGAACGCCAACTCGCGGATCTGCGCACCAAAGAGGGCCTCACTTGGGAAGCAATCGCCGAGCGGTTGGGAGGGACGGCGCATGGCCGACGCGTGCAATTCAGTCGGGCAATCAATCGCGTGCTTCACGAACTGAAGCTCGAAGAGGCTGAAGATGAATGACTCGCGCGCGCCGGATCACCCCGCCGAGCGTCTCCGGACGTTGTGGCGGGAAGGCGCCACACCCGATCTGGATGCTTTTCTAATCGAGGTCGGTCCACTGGATGCCCGCGACCTGGCCGCCATCCTTCGCGCCGACCAATCCGTGCGCTGGTCGGCTGGCACGCCCGTTCCGGTCGAGGAGTATTTCCGACGCTACCCCGACGCCGCGGCGGACCCCGCGATCGCCCTCGATCTCATTCACAACGAGTACCTTCTAACGGAGCGGCATGGACGGACTGCCGATTTGGAAGCGTTTGTTTGCCGCTTCCCGGCCCACGCCGAAACTCTGCGATTGCAGATAGACCTTCATCAGGCTCTGCAGAAACACACGAATCGCGTAGTTGGCGTGGCGGGTCTGCATCGGTCTGACGCTAATTACACGACACTGTCTCGCACTGATTTGGCGGCGCCGATGGCCGCAGGCCAGTCATTTGGCGAATATCAATTGATCGAATTGATTGCTCGCGGCGGCATGGGCGTCGTCTACAAGGCCCGGCAACCTAAGCTTGACCGTGTCGTCGCATTGAAGATGATTCTCGCGGGCTATCTCGCATCTGACGCGGCCGTGGAACGATTTCGCACCGAGGCCCAGGCCGCCGCTCATCTCGATCACCCCGGAATCGTACCAGTTTTCGAGATCGGCGAGCGCGATGGCTTGCACTATTTCACGATGGCGTTCGTCGAGGGACGCAGCCTGGCCGACCGACTTCACGATGGCCCATTGCCGCCAACCGAAGCCGCTCGACTCGTCCGCGATTTATGCGGAGCCATCGCTTACGCTCACGAGCGCGGCATCGTGCATCGCGATCTGAAACCGGCCAACGTCCTGGTCGATGGTATGGGGAATTCGAAGCTTACCGACTTTGGACTCGCGAAACGCACTTTTGACGCTCACGAAATGACTGGGACGGGCGAGATTCTGGGCACTCCGGCGTACATGTCGCCTGAGCAGGCTCAGTGTGGCGAGTCCGGCATCGGCCCTCAGACGGATGTATACGGGCTCGGCGCTTTGTTGTTTGCCTTGCTAACCGGTCGGCCGCCGTTTCAGGCTGCCACGCCCATGGAAACCCTCCAGCACGTTGTCGCGGCGGATCCGCCGCGACCGCAGTCGCTTAATCCCAGCGTTCCTCGCGACCTGGAAACGATTTGTCTGCGGTGTCTCGAAAAATCTCCCGCCAAGCGCTATGTCGGCGCCGCGGCAATTGCGGCCGACCTCGATCGGTTTCTGCAAGGAAGGCCAATTCTGGCGCGCCCGGTCAGCGCGTTCGAGAAGGCCTATCGCTGGTTCCGTCGCCGCCCCGTTATCGGTTCGATGGCGGTCGCGCTGGCGATACTCGTGATCTCGGTGCCAATATTGTTTGCTTCCCTTTGGAGCGAAGCCGAGGCGCGGGCCAAAGTCGAGACTGCCGGTCGCATCAGGGAAGTCGACGCCCGCAAGAGGATCGAGGCCGCCGAAGTAGCCCGAACACAGGAACTGTTTGACGCCTTGGTCAAGGAGGCGGCCGCAATTCGATCGTCGTCGAAGATCGGACGACGGTTTCGGGCTCTCGACCGGATCGCCGCCGCTCGCGATCTCGCCGACCAGTTGCAGTTTCCCGCCGCGGAATACGCGCAATTGCGCTCGGAAGCGATCGCCGCTTTGTCATTGCTGGATATCCGGACTTCAACCTCGGCGCCCGGGTGGCTCATTCCGCGAGATCCCGAATCGGTGCGATACGTGGGGCGGAGGGATTCATTTCTGCAATGGGATCAGCCCACTGGCATACTCGTCCGCCGTATTTCGGACGGCCAACCCGTTCGACGATTACCGATCGAACGCACGGAAGGACTGGAGACTCAAATCCAGATCAGCCCGGACAATCGTTTTGTCTCGAACGTCGATCGCAATCGGCTGCACGTTTGGCAGGTGGATGTGGAAGCGACAAGGGAAGTCATCCGCCGCGAAAATGTTGAGGAAGCCTGGTTTTCGCCGGATCGGCCTGAGATCGTCATTCTCACTCGGTCGTGGTTTGTCGTGGCCGAACCGCTGGACGGCAAGAGGAAAGCGAAAGCCATTCACTTACCCCCCACCACGGACAAGGGTTTCTTTTCCGAGCGTCGAATCGTACCGGGGCCTCATCGTCAAATCGCCGTGGTCGGGGACAACTGTGTCCGCATCCTCGATCTAAATAAGGGCACATATTCCGCGACGTTCGCCGTCCCCAATCAACAAATGGAGATTGCCTGGTCCAGCGACGGGGAAATGCTAGCCGTTGCTTTCCGAGACAAGGGTACAATCCTTTTTCGGCCGCGCAAGAAATTGCAAGAGTCCCTTCCAGGCCTTGTTGGCGGTCCCGTAAACGTGGCGTTCGATCCTTCAAATCGATTCCTCCTGCTCTGTTGTCCGTGGACAGGTCAGAACATCCTCGTTCGTGTCGAGCACGGAACGCCCGAGCTTCGCTTTCATAGCACTGAACTCGATATACAACAACCCCCGCGCAATGCGCGGTCGCTCGCGACCCGGTGGTCGCCGACGCTCGATGCCATGCATCGAGCTTTCTCGTTCTTGCCCGAGGACGGTCTCGCTCAAAGTGAAAGTCTCGCCATTCATCCCGCGGGCCGACTGCTCGTTGCCCCAACGTCCATGGGCATCGTGTTCAACGACCTCAACACTGGAAAGCGACTGGGTCTTTTGCCGGTAACGGGTGGGTGTCGCGGAGCCCGATTCGATGCGACTGGTAACTTGTATGCAGTTCAGCAATATCTCGGCGGACGATTTCGCATAGTCCGGTGGGCGGTGCACGCCCAGGGCAATCGTTACTCGATCGGTGCACTTGAGGCAGTCGGCGAGCCCGGGTTTTCCGTAATGGATGTTAGTGCGGATGGCAATGTGATCGCGATGGGTGATGCTCATGGTTCGGTCGTGTTCGATCGAACAACGCATAAGGTCAAGGCATATAACGTTCACGCCGATATTCGACAGGTGGCTCTCAATCCTGACGGTTCACTGATCGCGGCGTTTCCGTGGGGTCCGCAAGGTTTTCAGGTTTGGGAACCAAAGACTCGAAGGGTTTTGCTCAATCACCGCACTGGCAATCAGGGGCGCGGTTGCTTTTCTGCGGACGGCAAATACCTCGTAACCTTTGGATTTGGCGAAACCGACCTGCTGGCCTGGTCGATTCCGGAGTGCAAGCTTTTCCAAAAGTTGGGGCCTATCGGAATGTTCGCAATTAGTCCGGATAGCCGGTATGTCGCGGTCGCGGAACCAAACGGAAAGATCCGTCTCACTTCGATCGCAGATGGCGTAACTATTGCCCGATTTGACGCGCCCGGCGACGATTATCTGATCGATATCGCCTTCAGCCCCAACGGACGTTACCTAGTAGGATTGAATACCGAACGAAGCCGGCGCCACGTCTGGGACTTGTGGTCACTTCACCGGCAACTTCGAGAATTGCGGCTCGATTGGGACGACTTGCTGCCTCTTAGTAACGGCGAATCCGATTCGGAACCAATTACACTACAGATTACCCCACAAACTTGGTGGGGCCCTTTTGTCGGACCGTTGGCTCCTCTGACCAAGTGAGCACGGAAAGCGAGGTCTTTGGATTTTCCAAATAGTCTTGAAGCCGCTGATTTCCCCTTATAGGGGCTGGAGCAACCTCCGCCGCCCCGCTTCCGTTGTTTACCGGCCAAACCAGCCGTTGATTGCTTCCCAGACGCCCGGTACATGGCCCATGAAGCGAATGGGCTTTACGAGGACCAGTTCGCGCATTGCAGTTTGGAAGAGCGTGGGGCCTTCCACTTGCCGACCGTCGGGATCGATGAGGTGGATTGTCTTCTCAATAGCGCCCTTGCCGGCCGTATCCACGAAGGTCACCTGCGTCGCAAGGTCGAGGGCGCGAACGATTGAAGCCTTGCGGACCGCCGATTCATCGCGACTGTCGTAGCGCAGAGTCATCTTGCGGCCGCCTGCGCCCGGCGACCAGCCGACCCGCTCGCGAATCAATTGGGCTGGGAAATAGCACAGCAATAGAGCGAACATGTACAGGCCGAACACCGCCAGGCCCATGATGATGGCAATGCCCAGGTGCAACATGGCGCTGCAAATAATCATCAACGGACGCAGCCGTGTCCAGATCAGGATGGGCAAGCCAATCTCGATCACGAGTGTGAACAAGCTGATGCTGCCGGCGATCAAGGAGATCAGAAAGCGCGATTCCGCAAGTTCGCGCATGAACCATTCGTAAAGCCGGTAACGAATCAGGCCGAACTCCGGGTTCACCAGCACGAGCCACGGGGCGGAATGCTCCCACCACGTGCTTCCTTTCAACTTCGAAATGCCCGACGACATATAGATCAGGCAGAAGTTGATCTGAAAAAGTCGAATGGCGAAATTCGCTAGCCAGGACGGCTGCGGTCCGTTGAGCGTCGCCGTTGCCCATGAAATCGAGCGCCCGCCCGAGCCGAGGGTAACCTTGGCTGCCCGAAACCGGGCACGCAAGGCATCGATTGAAAATGCCGCCCCACAAGGTGAGATCATCAAGTAGGTCATCAAAATCGTCTGCATCGTGTCCTGACCGAACAGGCTGATCTGCCCGCGGTGAATGTACGTGAGCGATAACGCCCACGCCATCACGGATGTGACGCGAGTGAATAACCCGATCGTGAAGAAAAGGAAGACGATGATCGCTGCCACATGCGTAAGCCACATCGTCGTCGGATCGGTCAGGTGATACCAGTGGGAAAAGACCGCCGTTCCTTTGGTGACGGCTTGCCGGGTGTCCCCGCCCCAGCGTCCCAGATAGTCGAGGAATTCTTCCCGTTCGCGGGAATCGGCGGGCAGGCTCATGTCCTTGCCATTCACGATCAAATCGCCAGCCAGAAAGTGGTACAGCTTCATCCGCTTTTCGGCCGGATAGTTACTGAACCACGTGAGGATGTACTCTTGCTTATCCGGGTCGGCTGGAAGACTGGCATTGAAGACAAGCAACTCATCCCAGACGGCGAGCCGTTCTTGGGGCGTGAGTTGGCGGATGAAGTCCGGAATGAACATCGGAGTGCCCGATTCGGGCACCTTTTCCGCCCCCAGCGCCGCCCGCACTTTCGCATCCTGGGATGAGTCGATGATCTTTGCCGCCGAGTTGGAGAGGTTGATTCCTTGTCCGAAGTCAACGGGAGGAAGCGCAACGATTCGCTGGAGATATCGCAGTTTCAAAGCGCGCTCCGCCGGCTGGCTCGGCAAGCTGCGGAGAAACTCGACCTCAGCGCCACGTCGATGCGGAACATCATCGACGTATAAAGTCGACTCGAAGTCAGACCATCCCAGGGGCGATGGGATGTATGGCGTTTCCCGACGTTGGGCGTTGCCTGGCGCTGGTCCCACCAGGCATTCGGTCCCAATAATTCCTGCAAGTCCAGCGTATACCCCACGCCATGCACGTACAGCAGGATCAGTCCGGTGATCAGACGCATGAAGCCGAGCGTGCTCGGGTCCGTTGGCGAGAAAAAGAAGCGGCCCAAGGCGCCGAGGAAACCGGGTCGTTGTGGATCGTTCACGGGCTCACTCCTTGATCGGGCGGGCGCATCCGGCGTGCCGCGAGACGTAGTCGGTAAAGTAATAGTCGTATCCGCCGTTCTTCTTGTATTCCTCGCGATCGAGGGGCACGTCCCGGCTTCGCTCCTGAAGGATTGGAACGAGCCAGTACAGCATCGGATCGGTCGGATCGATCAGCCGGCCGTCGCGAGTGAATTTTCCCTGGAAGAAAGGCAAATACAGGCCGGCGTTATAAGGCGACTTGGGCGGGGCGTCGCGGTGATTGATTGTGTCGTAGCCCCGGAAATCGGCCAATGAGATGATGGAGTGCTGCGTGCGATAAACGCGGATCGTCTTCACGACCTTTCCAGGCTTGGCATAAACGTGGGCCATGTGTCGGACGTAGGACGGCAGTATCTGGTTCGTGATCAGTTCGTTGGGCACACGCCGTTCGGACAGATCGGCGGGACTGATGCGCGGGATGTACTGGGTGACATTGGCCCGGCGTTGAAGCACTTTCTCCTGCTCCGTCTGGGAAGACACTCGACCGGGCGGCAAAAGCGTGGCGACGTTCTCGGTTATCGAGAGCCGTCGAAAATAATTCAGCCCTAGGGGATCGACGTAATGGACCTCGCGCTCGGGGATGTAAAACCATGTGCAATCGCGAGCCGTGTCGGGATCCTCGCCAATTTGGAGTTCCTTGAACTCCGCGGCATCCACCGGGCTATTCGGATCTTCGCCGGGTTGCAACGCCCGATAGTCGACGCAAATCCACAGTTGGCACGCGGGCCCGGGATCGGGTGAATAGAACTGATAGGCATTATTCATGTATGCGAACTGGAGATAGGGCCGCGCGACTCGCTTCCAATACTGATCGGTCAGCCAGGGTGTCGGCGGCGGCGAGGTGACGGCCGACAGGATGCCGGCGAAGTGGAAGGCCGCTCCCAAGAGGATCAGCGAGTAAACGGCTTTTCGTGGCAACAGCGTCCAGACAGCGCCGATTAGGCAAGCGACGACCGCCACGCCAAAAAAGAGCTGCACCGAATCCCAGCTATTGGGCATGCCTGCATACCAGTTGCGCGGCGGAGCCAAATACCACTCGGTGCCCGAGGGCGACCAAGGCGAGCCGATTCCATAGCCGAGCAATGCCGCCCCGGCTCCGCACAACCAGGTCGGATACCAACTCGGGCGCATCGAGATCGCACAGCCCGCAACGACCAGGCCGAAAACGCACAGCAGTGCTCTCGGACCATCAGCCCAATGCTTGTCGAATCCTTGCAGTGGCGCGCCGGTCACCAGGCCCATTACAAACGCGGCGAATACAAGTCCAACCCCGATCAATCCAATTGTCGAGGCGCGCCCGGTCGACGGAGGGGGTTCGCGAAGGTCATCGGGCGTGTGATTAGGAACCGTCATAGGCCGCTCCATGGGCGCATCGATGTCAACCTTTTGGGATCGGTCGAAGACTGCATCCAGGTTGTTGAAAAAACTAAGCGTCGACAATTCGCCATGATTCGAGTCGAGGTGTGAGGCCTGACAAAGCAATGGCGGTGCCGGTTCCGAGCAGAACGAAAAAATACCGCTTTGAGTTGTTTTCGATAGTGTTCAAAACTCCAGAGCAAAATCGGACTCCCGTATCGGATTTACGTCCCGGGGCAGTATTTGGGTTCAGTTTTCGGCCGATTGGCGACACGTTCCAATCTTCGCAACTCCTGCAATCCAATTAGGTGTCCATTGGTTACAACCCCGAGAGTCCCGTTTAAGTTGGCGACCGGATTCTCTGAAAGCCATCTCCTGCAGTCCATTTTTGAGAATTGGGAAATAGAAGACGGTCGTAGGGTGAGCCAACGTCGGAACCGGGAGGCTTTGCGCACGAATCAGTTGACTCCCATTTTGCCGGGGTTTACCATCTTCTTCATACGACGCAAACGACTCAGATTTCCCACCCTTACAACCATCGGCTTGATCAGCATTGGGTGTTGTCGTCGCGTTCCGTCCGAGGTGGGGAATCGGCTCCATGTGGAGCAAGGCGTCTGGAGTGACGGCGCGACTGGCATCCTGCTGATAGGAGTCTGTCATGTATAGCGTGGTGATGGTTGTGGCGATGGCGGGCGCCCCGGAAGCCCCGAATAGCTGCTGCTGCTGGAAAGATTGTTGCTACAAATCCTGTTGTTGCGACAACGGATGTGGCTCCGGCTACGGGTATGGCAAGAGCTGCGGTGGCTGTTGCTGTGAGAAGAATTATGGCTGTGGCCAGGCCGTAGCGCCGGTCGCTGCAGCACCAGTCGCCGTGGCCCCGGCCCCAGTTGCCTATGCTCAGGGCTGCGATTCTGGTTACGGCTATCAGAAGAGCTGCTGCTGTGATTGCTGCGGCTGCTTCAAGAAGTGCTGCTGGAAGATCAAGAGCTGCTTCTGCTGCTGCGATAAGGGTTATGGCGGCGGCTACGGCGGCGGTTGTGGCGGCGGGTGCTGCGGCGGATGCTGCTGCTGCGACAAGGGCTATGGCTACGGCAACGCCGGCTGCGGCAACGCCGTCGTCGCCCCGCCGGTCCAGGGCCCGATGATGGCCCCGAAGAAGGAAATGCCGAAGGCGGGCGGCAAGGCCAAAGTTGGTGGCTAATTCTCACCAAGCCAACGTCTTGCACGACGGGCCGGGGTTATTCCCCGGCTCGTTCTGTTTTTGAGCCTGCCGCCGCATGCATGGAATCAATTGGGATAGTCAAGACCGTCCAAGTTTGAGCCGTGAAATGCAGCTCAGCCGACGAGGAAGTACATTCTTGCGGCGAAGAATCTCAGAGCGAATCCGTTTCGCTCGGTGTGATAATCAGCATCGTTGTGGCGTCGACTTTCTTTTCTTAGCAAGCCTTCTCCCGATGCATGGGACAACGGATGGAACATGGGCGACTTCGACAGATTCGATGAACGCCTATTGACCCTGTTTCTGTTGCAGCCGAATCAGGGTCCATTGTTGCGTCTTGTCCTTGCCGACATGGACTAGGACCGGGGCGTTCTCTTTGGTCAGATTGGAAATGCCGGCCTCGAAGACTCGATCGTTCTTCTTGCCAATCGTCCATGCCGCCCGTTGGTTCTTGGGATCGACGGATCCATAGACCGGTGTGGTCGTATCCATGATGCCGTCGTAGTAGTTGCCGCGAACGATCCCACTCTTACTTACAGCGAGCTGAAACACGTTGTTGCTCGACGTCGCATCGCCTTGGACTAGAGCAAATACCCCCAGCGGCTTCCATTCGGTCTCGGCCGGTGGATTCGAGTTCTGCCCCTTGTCCGCGATGGTTTGGGCCTGGGTGGCGTATTGCTGCGGCGTGCCGACGTCTTGTCCATTCACGTTGACCGAATTGTCATTGATGACCACGGTGTTGCCATAGTCGTAATTGACCGGTGCGGTTGGCAAGCTGCACCAGGAAGTAATGATTGGCCAGGTCGCGGCCGTCCATGCGTATGCCGGCGCCCAACGCGCGGATACCAGCACCCCGGATGCGCCGAGTACCAGGCCGGTCGGAATGCGTTGTAATAGCCGAAGGAATTGCGAACAAAGACCCCCTGGCCGTTGATGTCCGCCGCCGATCGGTAATAAGTGCCGTGCTTGAAACTGGCCGCGTTGACCGTCGAGTAATGTGCCAATCCAAAATCCGTCGGCATGTGGCCGTGGCCGGCGAACGCGCTTTGCCAATTGGACGATGCCGTCCCGTGGGGACCGCTGGCTGTCGCGGATCCGCGACTGCCGCCCACGTAACGACCGTAGGGTCCAACGGCCGCTCCGCGTTGTTCAGAACTGGAATACGAGCGACCGCCGGGACCAGTCGCGTTCACATCGCGGCTGCCGCCCGCGGCGACGCCCCTTGGGCCGGCCGCAAAACCGCGCTCGCCGGAGGCGTTGTAAGAACCGCCGCGCGACCCGGTGTAGGAACGATCGTAGGACCGCTCGCCGGCCGCCCGGCCGCCGCCGGCCGCATAATTGCCCGAGCGCGAGCCTTCATAGCTGGAACCGCGATTCCAGCCGCCATAGCTCGATGATCGCGAACCGCCAAAGCTCGACGACCGCGATCCCTCAAAGCTGTCGAAACCCGATCGTCCGAAGCTACCTGATCGCTCACCGCTAAAGCTGCTCGAATGTGAGAATCCGCCGAAACTGCTGGAACCGGAGAAACCGCGGAACCCGCCGAAGCCACGGCCGTCGGCTCTTGGCCCGCCAATGGAAAACGTCATGGCGCCGATCGTCGCAAGGAGTAGAAGACGTTGCATGATGTCGATCCTTGTGGTCAATTGAAATTGTTCAAAGGGCGTTTATTTCTTTTCGCGCACATGCGCCAGCCGGATCGGCATTGTGTCGGGCAGGGCATTTTCGCCGACCACGCGATCGATCGAACGCCACGTTAGTTCGTTGTTGTTGAGACGGCCCAGCAGATTGACCGCGGCGGTTTCCGTTCCGTCTGACAACAGGCCGATGGCATCCAGAACCCAGTGGTCGCCATCGCGAAGCCAAAGGCTTTCTCCGTGCCCACCGTCGTTGTCGAAATGCCAGGACCGGATCTGTCCGCGTTGCGGGTCGAAGCCAATTCGGATCGACCCGGCCGAAACAAACTTGCCTTCGACTTTCTTGCTGAACTTGCCGGAGATGAACTGGCTGTCGCCGTCCTTCGCAAAAATCACTTTCATCTCGTTGCCTTTAGGCCCGCCCTGCCAGGTGCCGACAAGAAATGCCAGGTCGCCGAGACGATCTTGTCCAGCGCCCCACTCTCGCGAATAGGCGAGTCGCCAGTGGCCGTCTTCGCGAACGTGCCAAGCCGTGTAAACTGTCGACGACGGCAGTCCTGCTTCACGAGGAGTGTAGCGCAGAAACCCGTCCTCGACGGCTGTATCACGCGATGGGAAGCGGATCGATCGGATATCGACCTCGATCGATCCTTTGGGAGCGTCCTTGAACTGCTCGGCGAACGCTTTTTCGATCTCGGCCCGCCCGACGATCACTTCGCCGGTCGCTTCGTGAACCTCACCCATTACCGTCCACTGGGCGGCGACCGCCTTGGCATCGCCTTTGGCAAATGCTTTGGCGAATTCGTCGGCGGACTTGCGAATTGCCTCTCGATCCGCCGCCCGGTTCGAGTCGTCACCTTGCTTCGACTGCTTGGCCGAGATCTCGTTTGAGCGCGATGTATCGGGGTCTTCCCGAGCAAAGATCATTCCAACCGCACATCCGGCGAACACACCGGCGGCGGCTAGGAATAGAGCCGAAATCCTCTTCATGTTGCGGTCCTCTGGTAGTTGTCTTTGGACGATGGGAGTACATCGAACTGTTCACTCCTCGCCGAGCCACTTCTTGGCGGCCTCGATTTGCGCGACGTCGAAATACCGAATTTGCGCCAACGTGAATGGTGCGCACACCTTCGCCATCCATTTTCCCCACGACTTGTCGCCAACCAACGCAACGCGCTTGATCTTGGTGCAATGAGTCGTGGCAAATTCCATGTCGTCCCAAAGCGCGTGTGCGTCCCAGCCGTGGAAATCATGGAACTGTGCGAGAATATTAACCTTGCCTTCCTTTGCAATCTCCGCGTCCACCAGCGGCACAAGTTTCTTGTAATCTTCGTCGTGAAGCTTACCGCTCAGCTTGAAACCGACTGTATGGACGGGAAGTCCGGTGATGAATTCGACCATGGTGTGCTTCTCCGATGTGCGTCGATGTTGCGGTAGACACGAGCGCCAGCGTTCCGATGTGATCGCCCGCATCACGATTACGAATCGGTCCGCAATATGCGAGAGTCATGCTCGCAAAACTCGACCGGGAGTCTTGCCGAGCACCCGCATTTCGCTCGCGGCGGGATCCGACAGTGCTGCACGATGTGGAATTTCGTCAATCGTTGATTGGCTCGCCGGTCCACCATCGCCCGGTGCAGACGTGATTCGCGGCGACCTTTGGAACCAAGGTCCGTTCTATGCAGCCGGAGAACAAGCCTCAACGCAGTCTCCGCGTTTGTGAAGACTTGGGCGGAAACCTCGAACTCTATTTGCACGTCTTACCCAAATTACGAGCCCGATTTCGGCGAATGCTAGGGAGTAACAGATGTGCCGGCGCCGATTGAGTTATTTTCTGAACCTTTCCCCGGTCGACCTGAGCGACACTCGGACGCAGGCTCCGATTTACATGCTGACGGCACGCGACTCCAGCGCGCAATCACTGCGACGCGATAGTACGGGGTCTACCCGCACATCCCAGTTCCAAGCCCTAAAGAGGCCCGGCTATGGCACTCACGCTGCGATCAATACTTGCTTGCGCCGCGGTCGCGGTATTCTCAGGCCCTTTGACGGCCCAAACAGAACTGGATGGCGAACTGAAGACGCGCCGCGCCCACGTTGGATGCCGCCACACTAACCCTCGACAATTCGCCGATATTTTTGAGCCCCGTGCGCGAGCAGCCACGATTTTGGGCGCGCGGCGAATATGTGTTTTGGGTAATTGGCACGGGTGGGCTGGTGAACGCAGCGAAGGAAGCATATGACAGCGACTTTTTCAATTCCCTCCTGGCGGCTGCCGGAAAGAACTTCAAGGATGTTGCCCAAACTTTGCTGGGCAACGAGCGCAACGGTATTCGGTTGAATGCCGGCGGCTGGTTGGATGATGACCAGACATTTGGCATCGAGGCCGGGCTCTTGTATCTCAATCGCGGGAGCCTGGTCGCTTCGATCGGTAATCGTGATGGCACTCCGCTCGCCAGAATCATTCCAAACTCCGAAATCGTTCTCGAACGCCAACGCACGTTCGATCCTACATTTCAAAACGTTGACCACTCGATTCTTGCGGCCCTCCTTGTCAAGCGACTGGGCATTCCGGCCATTGACATGAATCGTCGGCAGGTGGTAATTCCCATCGGCGATCGCGATCTCGCCAATGCGAGCATGCAGTTCGACATCGCCGCTAAGACGTTCGCCGTGTTCGATCTTTTGGGTCGGGCTCACCTGGCCCAGTGCGATGATTGCCGCATTGATGGGCTCGCTGGCTATCGCCGGACTTGTTACTCGGATTCCACGCAGATTCACACGGAGGTCGTGACGCTCTCCCGGCCATTGTTGCCGGGAACGCAATTGTCGTCGCTCGAACAAGTGGCCTCGACCAATTACTTCGACGGCGTCCTGTTGGGACTCGACCTGTCGTACGACTGCGGGCCCTGGACACTATCGGCTCGACCGACGGTCACTTTGGCCCAACTCAACGCCATCGTGCACCGCGATTCGGACACCATTGTGACCTTCCCCGAGGGGCGGCGGGGCGTGTTCAAGGGAGGGACGTTTCTGACCGGTGCGACTCTTGGCGACTTCGCAACAACGTCTTGCAATCTCATCCCGGAAATCGCGGTCGCCGCCGCCCGCCAGTGCGGCGACCATTTGCGGATCTACTTTGGTTCGTCCCTCATCTATCTGCCTCAGGTTGCCTTCTCGGCCAAGCAGATCGAAATCGGTCTCGACTCCAATCGGACGTTGCCCGGGCGATCCGGTATTCCGCAACCCCCGCCGGATACATCGCCCACGCTGCGTGCGATCTTCGCACTCACCATGTCCGCCGGGCTGGAATTCCGCTATTGACGATGAGCGGAATGGCACACTCGACGCCAATGAGGGCGAGGCAGGCTCGGTCCGTTTTTTCGCGTCAAGTGCAAATGCAATCCGGGTTGTGGGGCGGCGATGTCCCGCTATAATCGCGCGAGAGGAACTCCAGCAGGGGACAAGTCCGTGACGTCATGATCACAGCGACCATCCGTCCGCCGGCGATGCGCCATGTCGCTCCATCTTTACCGGCGGCCGATCCATCCCGAATTGTTTGAGACCTTGGCCCATCGCGAAGTTTGCCGCGATGACTACACGCTCAGTGTGCGCATCACCCCGTCCGGCCATGTGATAGCCTGGCGATCCGCCAATCTGTTCCTGACGGAAATCACCGCCGCTCGCGGACAACCGTTGCCCGGCCGCGGCCACGTCTGGCGACACCGCTTTCAAGGCGAACAGACCGATGCCTTCCGAGCCTCGCCTCTCATTTGCTATCAGATGAGCGCGCAGGCCGAAGTTCTTTCCGACCAATTGTTCGAACGCATTCACGATGAACTCATGGCCGATGGCCAGAAGCGCGGTTTACTGCATCTCCTCCATCCACATCGTCGTTTCGGCTTATCGCCGATCGGCTTCGTCGCCGCCGACGCAAGGCCCGGCTGCCTCGTCATTAACACCTTCCACACATTTCCCGCCGAGTGCACGCTGCTCAAGACGCAGACGCTCATTGAGCGAGTCTGACCCACTGCCAGCGACACACTAGGCTTTCAACTCACGCTCTCACACAGAATGGATTGCGCTGCAACCCCCGGTCAGGAGCCCTGCAATCCATTTTCAGGCATATTTTTTGCCATAACCTCAACTCTCCAAAGCAACCTTTTCCTTGCATTGCGCTTCGGCACTTCTTTCCCATGAGGTCCAACATTCTCTCAACTTCCAATTCCTGACTTTTGACCACGAGTCTTTAACCACCGCCCCGACATCGCAACCATGATCGGTATTGCCTTCATTCTCACGGCGGGTTGCATTTCTCGCCTGATGCCGGCGATGTCATTCATCCACGAACCACCGGAATTCGCCGCGGCACGCGGGCGCCAAGAGCAGGTAGAGCGCGATCGCCCGCGCATGACTTATCGAATTGAAGTTGGCCCAGACGGAACGAAACTCGTTCATGTCGATCGTCACCAATATGAAGGACGTCGGCCTGGAGTTGTCGACCAAACCCGAGCCTGAAGCACGCGAGAAAGCAGTCTACTACCTCGAGCACGCCGAACGCAATTATCCCCGTCGGGCCGAAGTGGTCAACGCCCTGACACCTTTTTTGAGGCACGAGTAGGCGGAAATATGCCGGATCGCGGTTCGCGGCCTCGGGAATCGAGGTTACCTAAACACGATTCCGTTGATCGAGCCACTATTGAACAACCCTAATTATCAAGTTCGACGGGTCACACTGGAATCAATCCGGCACATAACTGATCGGCAACGGCGCGGCGAACGGTGACGGCCGGAGAACTGAACGGGATCAGGCCACTCCCGACCCTTTTTCTTGTTGACCACTCTTCTTGTTCACCTTTGCATCACTGCGTTGAAAACTATTTGCACCCGATCGCGCCTCATGGGAGAATCTACTTCCTCGCAAGCCTCTCTTCGGGGGACACACCATGCCCACTCGAGTCACTTGTCCACATTGCGACGCGGTGTTCTTGCCGAAGAGCCGTGTCACTCCTGGCAACTCGATTCGCTGCCCCGAATGCGACCGACGATTTGTACCGCTCGAAGAGGACGAGGACGATCCTGCTGGCCGCCTTCGGCGGCGCGACCCGGACGGCCGGCGAGCAAGGCCCGACACGGGGCGAGTTAGCAGCCGACGGAAGTGGAAGAAGAAGGCGAGCCCACTTCTATTCATCTTGCCAGCGGCCGGTGTGCTCGGCCTGTCGTTTTTGGCGGTGGTGTTATATGTGACCGTATTCCGTGACCGTGAGCGAAGCGTGTCGGATGGCGGCGGACCCAAGATTGAAAACGAGATGTTCGCCCAGTTGCCCGATCAAGTGTTTAGCGTTCATTACATCGAGCTGGAAACCGTGCTCAATCATCCCGGATTGCCCGAGCCGATTCGACGGGACATTCTAGGGTCGCAGGAACGAGCCCTTCGCGGCATTCCACCAGCGGAAGTATCGGCCTATGTATTTGGCCGGGGCACGCGTGAGGCGACCGTGCTCCGGTTGAAGAACCAGCCACTGGACCAGAACCGCATCATCGGTCTGACCCGAGGCCGGGCCGTGACTTATCAAGGGCAGAACTTCTACAAGACGAACAACGGCCTGATGCAATTCCCGGCCGACGGACTGGTGAAGTTCGTGCCCGACACGTTTAGCATGCCCCGCGCGCCGATGCCACGATTTGGCGACTACGGTTTCCCTCCGGCCATGTATTCCAAGGTGAAGGGGCCGATATGGAAGGGGAGCGGTGCGGGCAAAGCGGGCGGCTCATCGAGTGGTCCCGAGGGGGAGAGGCGGTGGGAATTTCGTGTTCAATGGTCGTATACGAACGTCACATTGGGCGACGACTTTGTTGAAGAGGTGAAGGTAACCGAGTGCGCCGACAATGGGGGCGCCGCGACGTTGGAGACCGAAGAGGAGAACCGCCGACAGGCCCAAGAGAGGAAGGAGGTGACCCGAAGCGGGACGACAGTCACCGTGCGCAGAGTTCGCCCGATCGAACAGGCCGAAGAATTCCTCCGCGCCGCGATTCCTCCGGGCTAGCTGCGCCGCACGTCGACCTCTGCTCGGATGACCGTGCGGTGGAAAAGAGGATGCATTTTTTCCGCTGCGCCCGAGTTGGTCCTCCGCCTCGTTGCGCCGCCGGCCTCGCGGTCGCAGCCTGTACTCCGGTCCCAACCACTGGCGACTCGCCGCCGCCAAGTCTCCGACCCGAACTCTGCGGCAGCGCTAGCGATTCGAACCGCAACCGAAGGTCACCGACCGCGGCCGCTTTCTTGCTTGTCACGGCTTCCGCGTCGTAAGGAGCCCCACATCGATGCATTGATGTCCGCGGCCATAGTGGAAATGGATGGCGAGCGCGTTTTTGCCCGGCTTGACCGTGGCGCGCTTGCACTGGCATCGACCGCTCAGAACACCTTCACCTCGAAGTCGTCGATCCCGTCGTCGGTGGGGTTTCTGAACAACTTGCCGCTCGATCGAATCCTCACGGTCGAGATGCTGGTGTCCGCGAAAACGCCGAACTTGTCTCCTCCATTCCCGCTGTCCACGTTCCACAACGAGACCGTCTTGACCACGTCGGCGGCGATTGAGCTATTCGCGAACGTGCCGCTCTTGCTTGTGGTCTGAAAGAGCTTAATCGTCGCGCCAGGGGTGTATGTGCCAACACCGTCGAGCGACCCGGTAAAGCCCGCGAACAGGTGGCTATCCACGAATGACCCGACGGTCGCGACCGAAATGCTGCCGGCAACGTCGATCTCGCTATTGCTCACCGCGCCGAGGACGCGCAATGTTCGCAGGGCCGGCTTGCCCGCGGCTACCCCGGCGCCGCTCACCGTGACGTCGCCGGAGAGGTTGCCGCGGATCAGCAGCGTGCCGATGCTGGGGGCCAGGATGTCGCTGTCGCCCATGCTCGCCGCCGTGAACGAAGTCAGGCTGCTGCCGACGTTGACGACGGTATTGTCATCAATTGCGCCGGCGCGGATGGTGGTCCTCAAACTCGGGTTGCCGCCCGCCAGGATGTCCGCCCCGCCGGAGACGTTGCCGACAACTAATAAGCCGAGCGGCCCGGTCAGGTTGATCCCTGCTCCCATTAAGTTAGCCTTTGCCATGCTCAGCGACCGGACGCCCGATCCCACGACCGCGCGGACGTCCACGCTGCCGTTGCCGGTCGCGGCTTTTTGCAGGGACAGGCTCACGACTGATTTCGTGTTGCTCGTGTTCGCCAACACAATGCGGTCGATCGGCGCGGCCCCATCCGTCAGGTAGTACTGGAGCGTACCGATCGTCGCGGGGCTGAGCTTCACAGTCACCTTGTCCCCATCAGCCTCGACAAAGCTTTCACCGGACCCGAGTGGATCGCTGTAGTCGATGGCGACTTCGGCAGAGGTGATTCCGGCGACACCGCCGACGATGTTGCTGAGTCCCACGTCGATCGTCTCGCGGGTTTCGCTGATGCCGTCGTTGACAATCTGAATGGTGAATGTCTGGTCGGAATCATCGCCGTCCGCCCAGTGCAGCGTGTGGGTCGCGTTGTTGTCAACGAAGTCGGCGGCTGACGCCGTTCCGGCGGAAATATTGAACTGGGCAGTCACGTCGCCCTGCGTACCGATTCGGCGGACATGGACTGTGTAAATGCCCACTTCCTCATCCAGGGTGTCGAGCGTGGCCGAATCGAAGCCGACGGCGCCGCCGCCGTAGAAGGTGACTTCGTTGTCGGTCGAGGTCGATGCGAGGTTCCCGTTGCCCGCCCCGTCGGTGACCTGATTGGCGAGAATGCGGGCGACCACTGTGCCGACGCCCGCCATGCCAGTGACTTCCACCCGGTAGGTGGAAGGGGTGATTTGCGTGACGCTGGCCGTCGGCGTGCCGGCCACGGTACTCGGCGACAGATCGACCTTGCTGCCGTCGAACCCGGTGACGTCCTCACTGAAGATCACATTGAAGACGATCGGCCCAGCCGTCGCGGGATCGGCCTGATTCGGGTCCTGGTCAATGGTCACTGTGGGCCGGACAGCGAACTGAACGCTGTTGTCCGTTGACGTGGATGCTTCTGAATCGTTTCCGGCCAAGTCCTTAGCCGCAGCAGCCTTGATCGAGGCCACGACGTTCCCATCACCTGCCATGCCGCTGACGCTGACCTGGTACGTCGTCCCGTCCATGGGACCGGTCTCGCTGACACTGACGGAAAGCAAGCCGGGCACGGTGCTCTGCGACACGTCGACGTCCGTGTCGTCAAACCCCGTGACCGGCTCACTGAAGACCGCGAGGAAGTCGACCGGGCCGGCTTCGGCGGGGTCGGCCTGGCCGGCGGCCTGGTCGATGGTGACTGTCGGCGGCTGGGTGTCCGGATTGTCGGTGAACGACCACAGTTCCTCGCCTTCGGCGAGGGTGTAGGCGGAGAAGTACAGCCGGTCGCCGGACACGGTGAGCTGGCTCGGGAATCCGTCGGCCGTGCCGGCCGCGGTCTCGGCGGCCACCTGCGTGCCGGCCTCGGTGCCGTCGGTGACCCATAGCTCGCGCCGGACGTCTCGCTCAACGCCGTGAAGTAGAGCTTGCCGTGGTAGACCGTCAGGTACTGCGGGTCGGAGCCGTAGGCCGAGGTGGAAATGTCCTTGACCATGACCGTTCCGCCCGCGTCGGCCTTCCACAATTCGTAGCCGGTGCCGTCGTTGGCATGGATGTACACCGTCCCGTTCAGGGCGGCCAGCGGGGTGGCGTACGAGTTTTCCGGGCCGGGGCGGATGTCGGCGACCAGGACCGTCCCGGCTTCGGTCCCGTCTGACTTCCACAACTCGGTGCCGGCGGCGTCCGAGTAGGCCTGGAAGTAAATGGTGCCGTCGGCGTTCACCAGGTTGCGCGGGTAGGAGCTACCGGGGCCGGGGCGAAGGTCGCCGACGAGGACGGTGCCGGCCTCCGTCCCGTCGCTCTTCCACAGTTCGCGCCCGTTGGCGGCGTCGCGGGCCGAGAAGTACAGGACCCCGCCCACGTTTGTCAGGAATTGGGGGAGCGATGCGTAGGAGCCGAGATAAATGTCCTTGACCATCACAGTGCCGGCGTCGGTGCCGTCGGACTTCCACAGCTCGCCCCCGTGGACGCCGTCGTAGGCGACGAAGTAGGCCACGCCGGCGACCACCAACATGTCCTGAATGTAAGAGGTGGACGGCCCGGAGCGGATGTCCTTGACCAGCTGCGTGCCGGCCTCGGTGCCGTCGCTGACCCAAAGCTCCCGGCCGTTGATGCCGTCGTCGGCCGTGAACAAGAGCTTGCCATTCAAGTTGACCATAGTGGTCGGGTAGGACGAGCCTTGGTCGTTGATGTCCTTGACGAGTACAGTCCCGGCCTCGGTTCCATCGCTCTTCCATAGTTCCGAGTTTTGCGGGCCGTCGGAGGCACGCAGGAACAAAGTGCCGTTCACATTGGTCATGTCGAAGATGTAGGCGTGGTCCGGCCCGACATGGATGTCCTTGACCATCGACGTCCCGGCGGCGGTCCCGTCGGACTTCCACAACTCTTGCCCGTGGACCCCGTCGTAGGCCTTGAAGTAGAGTTCCCCTCCGACGTCGGTCAGGTAAGACGGCGTGGCGTCGGCGTTGCCGGCGTCGATGTCCTTGACCATCGCGGTACCGTCGGCGGTGCCGTCGCTGGCCCACAGCTCCGGGCCGTGGACCCCATCGCTGACCCGAAACAGGAGCGTGCCGTAGGCGTCGATCAGGCCCAAGGGGGCGGCGTTCACATCGACTCCATTGGGGTCGATCACCTTGACCGGCATCGTGCCGGCCTCCGTCCCGTCGCTCTTCCACAGGCCGAATTGGGGCCCGTCCGCCATCGGGGAAAAGAAGAGTTCCCCGTTGAACGCGGCCATGCTTTGGGGGTAGGAACCGGGGTTGGGGGCACCGTTGTCGGTGAAAATATCCTTGAGCAGAACTGTGCCGGCTTCGGTCCCGTCGCTCTTCCACAGCTCCCGGCCGGTGGCGCCGTCGTTGGCGGTGAAGAACAGCGTGCTGTTCACGACAGTCAGGTCACGCGGGAATGAGTAGGCGCCGCTGGGGGCAATGTTCTTGACCATTGCAGTCCCCCCCGCGTCTGACTTCCACAGCTCGTAGCCGTTGGTGCCGTCGTCGGCGTTGAAGTAAAGTGTGCCGTTGACGTTTGTGAGGTATCGCGGGTTCGATCCGGCGTTCGCGGCCGGGTCGATGTCCGCCAGCAAGCTGGTTCCCCCCTCGGTCCCGTCGCTGGACCAGAGTTCCCTGCCGGTCGCGTCGTCGTCGGCCGCGAAGTAGAGCGTCCCGTTCAACTCGGTCAGGTAGCGCGGTGAGGAGGCGCCGGCGGGGTTGATGTCCTTGACCAGGACGGTGCCGGCCTCGGTCCCGTCCGTCTTCCACAGCTCGTCGCCGTTGGCGCCGTCGTCGGCGGCGAAATACAGCTCGCCGTTGAAAGCGAGCAGGTCGTGCGGATAGGCGCTGGCGGGACCCGGGTTGATGTCCTTGACGACGACTGTCCCAGCCTCGGTCCCGTCCGACTTCCACAGCTCGTTCCCCTCCGGACCGAACATGGCGAAGTACAGCGTGCCGTCCATGTCGGTCAGCCATTCCGGGGTCTGGCCGTACAGCTCGCCGGTGAAGGCCTGGACCAGGACCGTCCCGTCCGTCGTCCCATCGGTCTTCCAGAGTGCGGGCTGGAAGGTGGCGTAGTCGTAAGCGACGAAGAACAGCTCGTTGCCCACCGGGGTCATCAACTCGGGGTAGCTGCCGTAACTGCCCGCCTGGAGGTTCTTCACCAGGACGGTGCCGGCCTCGGTGCCGTTCGTCCGCCAGAGTTCCGTGCCGTTGACCACGTCGTAGGCCGCGAAGTAGGTCTCGCCATTGAAGTTCGCGAATTCTCCCGGGTCGGACCCGAACGGGTTGGGCGAGGTGTTGATGTCCGTGACCATCTGCGCCGCGGGGGCCAGGCGGTCCTCCAATGAGTGCAACCGCGGCCGTGCGGCGGAGGGCCGGCGGCCGCGGCGGAAGGCCTCACTGAACACGCGCTTCAGGTTGAAGGAAGCCATCGGGGTTCTCTCGTCCGGGAGGGTTTAAGGCAGCGGCGTGGAAATGATCTACCATCATTCCGCCCAATCGTGTATGAGTAGGCCTGTCTCAAGGAGGAGACGGCCATGTCACCGCTCACGGAAGATGTCATTCAGACCATCCAGTCAGCCACTAAGCTTCTTACCGGCTATCGGCGCCGACAGTTCCAAGCCGAGACCGCCATCAAATACTGCAACGGTTCCGCCCGTGAGGCGGAGACGACCTTCGGTTGGGGACGTGCAGCGGTGATCACGGGGCTCGGCGAACTCCGTACCGGCATCCGTTGCCTGGACGCCTGTCACCTCCGCGGACGCAAAAAGACCGAAGAACTCTGCCCGAAACTCGAGGAGCATGTCCATCGTTTGGTCGACCCCCATGCGCAGGCCGACCCCAAGTTTCAGACCACCCTGGCGTTCACCCGGATCACCGCCAAGGCTGTTCGCGAGGCCCTGAAAGCCGAGCCCGAGTTGAAGGGCTTCGTACCCTGCCGGCAGACGGTGGGCTGTCTGCTCAACCGCCTGGGCTACCGGCTCCGCCGGGTCCTCAAAGCCCGTCCCGAAAAAAAATTCCCGAAACCGACGCGATCTTCGCGAACGTCCAAGCCGCCCGCATTCGGACGGCGAGCGAAGCGGACACGCTGAGAATCTCCCTCGACACCAAAGCGAAAGTCAAGATCGGCGAATTCTCCCGCGGCGGTCAGGCACGCGGCATCGAACCCGTCAGGGCCGTCGATCACGACATGTCTCCCGACGCCGTGCTGGTCCCGTTCGGCGTGCTGGAGTTGAATCGCGGCAACGTGACGATCCAGCAACCGTGGTTCCTGTTCGGCCATTCGAAAGAAACCAGCGACTTCATCGCCGATGGTCTCGATCAATGGTGGAACGAGCGGAAGACGGTTCATCTGGGCGTCCAGCGACTGCACATCGAACTCGATAATGGTCCCGAGATTGCCAGTTGCCGCACGCAGTTCATGAAACGCCTCGTGGAGTTCGTCGATCGCCACCGGATCGAAGTCGAACTGGTGTACCTGCCGCCGTACCACAGCAAGTACAATCCCATCGAGCGTTGCTGGGGCATCTTGGAGCAGCACTGGAACGGCACGCTCCTGCATTCGATCGAGCAAGCCTTGCGCTGGGCGGGCACGATGACATGGCGGACGATTCACCCGTTGATCCGCGCGGTCACCACGACTTACGAACGCGGTGTCCGGCTAACCCAAACCGCATTTGCCCCCATCGCGAGCCGCTTGATCCGTTCCCAGACCTTGCCCAAATGGAGCCTCATCATTGAGCCCCAGTGACCGGTAGATTTATTTGCGCGGCTGCCTAAGTCGGGAACGGGGGCGACAACCATATCGGTTCGGTCTGGTCGACGTCGGGCAATGGGCCGGAAAGGATCGGGCATCGGTAGCCGGGCAGAACCTTGACTTCAAAGATTTCCTCGACACCAGCCAGAAAGTGCAAGAACGCCGCGAGTTGACCCGTGCGTAGATCAATCACCGCGACGCCACAGCGGAGCCGGTCGCGGTCCTCGGCGATCGGCAGGCCACCGAACATGGATGTCTCGCGGATGCGCGACATGCCGACGAACGCATAATGGCCCCACAGGTCCATGCCGCGCGTGTAGCCGGTGACACTCGCGATGACGGTCGGCCGCGAGTCGTCAAGGACGCACAGGCGCCCGCGGCCGGAATCGAGGAAGTAGACCCGGCCCTGATGGGTGCGCGGCGAGTGCGGCATGCACAGCCCGCGCAGGACCACGTTGCCGGTCTTGACGTCTAGCAGGCAGCCGCCCGACGCCTTGTTCGCGCGCAGCCGCCCGCTGTGTCCGTCTCGCCAAGAGCCGTCACATACCGTGGCACGTCGCCTTCCATCGCCAGCCCGTTCAGGTGGCAGCGGTCCTCGGGAGCGAGCGCGGAAACGAACGGCGGCTTCCACCGCGGGACGAAGTTGTAGTCTGGGTGGACTACACACAGGCAGCTAAAAAGCGTGTTGATGAACCAGAGCTGGCCCTTGCCCCAAGCCATCTCGTGGCCCATGACCGGGCCGGTATAGTGGGACTGCCGAGTAAGGAAGGCGATGTCGTACCTTCCGGCTGGGGCGACCTTCGGACCCAGGTCGGGCATGCCCGCCAGGGTCCAGACCTGCCGCCGCGACCCGACAGCGAGGCCGGTCGGCGTCCGAGCGACCCCCATGGCTTGCTCAAAGTGGTAGAACCGGATCTCGGCCTTCTGCTCGTGGACGCCCACCGTGATGACCTTCCCCGCCTGGTAGGTGGAGATGATCAGCGAAGTGCGCAAGCTGCCCCAGTAGCTCGATCAGGCTGGGGGCGTGCTCGTAGTTGACAGCGGTGAGGGTAGCGTCCGCGTCGGTGGCCATGGGTTTTGTCGCAGGCAGCCGTACGCATGGGGACGTAGGCTGGGCACGGAGGCGAGTCCGGAGGACAAGGTCCTATTATCCATCCCGGTAATTCATTTGGGCGCCGGGAGAATCAGCGGAATTAGATTACCAAAGCCGTGGCCGGAAGGGCAAGTAAGAAACGAGCCGACGCGTCATATCGGCAGAACGAGTCTTCGGAGCCATTCTGGACCACCCGACGGTTAGAGAGCCGTCCTACAACGCGATGCATTGATAGCGCAATGGTCAATAGTATTGCGGCCAATATCGGGCCGACCCAGGCGTGCTTTGGAACGAGCCGGAATGCTCCATGTATATGACCCTCCCGCTATCGGGATCGTTGCTGGCTGCGATTCACACGCAGCAAATACCGGATCTCACGCAACGTGTCGAAACCGTCGAATTCGAGCGATTCGTTCGTTCGACCATGCTATAGTTGTCTCATGAACGCGCAACTCACAACGGAACCGCCCACGACTGAATCCGAGATTCTGGCGGCCATCGTTGCGACCCGATGGTTGCTGCAGGGGAAGGAGCACAGCGCCGAATCTGTCATGAATTTGATCGCTCATCAGGCTCAGTTTTTGACGGACGCACCCGGCGCCGTTTTCGAGTTGCTGGAACGGAGCGAGTTGGTCTATTGTGCTGCAGCTGGAACCGCCGCCAAATCGCTTGGACTGCGGGTGAATACGCAAAAGAGCCTGTCGGGATTGTGTTTCCGCACCGGCGAAACCATGCGCTGCGATGATACCGAGACGGATAACCGGGTCGACCGGGCCGCTTGTCGATGGGTTGGAATTCGGTCCATGGTCTTGGTCCCATTCCTTCATGAGGGACATAGCATCGGAGTTCTCGCGGTGATTTCACCCGTACCCAATGCATTTGGCGACCGGGACGTCTGGACGCTCGAGCAAATGGTTCAACACCTCTCACCGGCGGTCGCGGATTCTCAAGCGCGGCAGATCGAGCAATTGAAGTCTACCGACGGGGAGTAACCAGGAATCGCATTTGGGAAAGCCCCGGCTTGCCGTGTAGGACGGGGAAGCGGGACACGCGGAATTCTTCGTCCAACTTCAGTCATGGCCCCCGTCCTCTTCGGGACCGGGATTCTTACAATTCCCTCATGACTCGTCCCCAGCAGCTTCAGCGGGTTCTTGACGCTGGTATCGTCGCCGTTGTGCGCGCGCCGGATCCGGCTGGGCTGGTTGAGGTTATTCGCGCCTTGGCGGCTGGCGGGGTCACCGTTGCCGAGATCACGCTGACGGTTCCGAATGCGCTCGATGTTATTGGCCAGGCGAAGACGGCGCTGGGCGATTCCCTATTGTTGGGCGCGGGGACAGTGTTGGATGCCGAAACGTGTCGGGCGGCGCTGCTGGCCGGGGCCGAGTTCATCGTCAGTCCGACCTTGAATCACGATGTGATTCGCGTGTGTCGGCGCTACGACAAGTTGGTGATGCCGGGCGCATTCACGCCGACGGAGATTCTCGCCGCGTGGGAAGGCGGGGCAGACATTGTAAAGGTGTTTCCCGCCGAGGTGGTTGGCCCCGCCTTTTTCAAAGCGATGCGTGGTCCCTTGCCGCAGATTCGCCTGATGCCGACTGGCGGTGTCGATCTCAATACCGCTGCTGAGTTTTTGCAAGCCGGCGCCTGTTGTCTGGGCATCGGCAGTCAACTTGTGGATCCGAAGCTTGTCGCGGCTCGAGCGTTCGATCAACTGCGCGACCGGGCGGCGAAGTATGTCGAGATTGTTCGGAAGGCGCGAAATTAGACGGGATTAACCCGAATGACAGGATAAAATCAAATCCTGTCATTCGGGTAACCCATCCACAATTCTGTCGCGCTATGGACGTTATCACATTCGGCGAAGCAATGATCCGCTTGGCCCCGGCGAATCACCGGCGGCTCGAACAGGCGTATTCCCTCGATATCGAGATTGGCGGCGCCGAACTGAATACGGCGGTCGGGCTGGCACGCCTCGGCCGACGGGCCGCTTGGGTGTCCCGGATGACCAATAACCCCCTCGGCTGGTTAATTGCCAATCGAGCCCGCGAGGCTGGCGTCGCGACCGATCGAATACTGTTTACCGACAGCGAACGGGTTGGGGTTTATTTCCTGGAGCTGGGCGCCGCGCCGCGGGCGTCGAGCATTGTGTACGATCGGGCGAACTCGGCGATGGCGCGCTTGGAACCGGGGATGATCGACTGGCCAGCGGCATTTGCCGGAGCGGCGTGGTTCTACGTCACGGGGATCACGCCGGCGCTGAGCGACAGCGCCGCCGAGGCGACGCTCGAAGCGCTCGCCGGAGCCAAATCCGCGGGATTGACGACTTGCCTCGATCCGAATTATCGAGCCAAGCTGTGGCCGGTGGAAGGAGCGAGAGCCTGGCTCAATGATGCAATTCAATATGTGGATGTGTTGGTGACGAACCCCGAGGATGTGGAACGCTTTTTCGGCGTACCGGCCGACGACGTGGAACAGGCGGCGGCTGCGACCGCGAGTCAGTTCAACCTGGTTGCCGTCGCCTTGACGCTACGGGAGACGCCATCCGTCTGGCGGAACACGGTTTCTTCGGTCGGCTTTGCGGGCGGGCGCTTCGTGCGGGCGAAATCGTACGATGTGGAAGTGGTGGATCGTCTGGGCTCGGGCGACGCGTTTGTTGCGGGGTTTCTGGATGGCTTGCTAGCTGCCGATCTCGATCACGGACTCGAATTTGGAACGGCGATGAGCGCGCTCAAGCACACGATCCCCGGCGACTTCGCCTGGCTCACGCGAGCGGAGATCGAGGCGGTTATTGCGGGCGGGGGCTTGAGGGTCAACCGGTGAGCACTGTAGAATGTCGATTGCTGAGGTGCGTATGTCTTCCACACTATCTCCACCGCGTCGCACATCGATTCCCCGTGAAGATTATGCGTTTTCGATCCCGCATCGGGCTGCGACTTCACTAGCTGGTTTTCGCGATTGGTACGCCACCGACGATTTCCCTGACGAAGGGCGAATCTCCTATTTGGCCGGGGAGATTTTCTTCGACATGAGTCACGAACGTCTGTCCTCACACGTGTCGCTCAAGGGAGAAATCACTCGAGCGCTGATTGGTGTGGCTCACGATCTAGGCGTCGGTCAGTTTTACACGGATGGTGTTCGTGTCGTGAACGAGGCGGCCGACGTCTCGCACGAACCCGACGGATGTTACTTGACTTGGGCCGCGGTGACGTCTGGACGCGTCGAGTTACACCGAAGCGCGGATGGGCTGGATGTGACGGAAGTCATCGGCGCACCGGACATGGTGCTGGAAATTGTCAGTCCTTCCTCGGCTCGCAAAGACGCCACAATCCTGCCGGAACTATACCATCGCGCGGCGATTCCTGAGTATTGGTTGATTGACGCTCGGGGTGATGAGATCGAATTCGACGTATTCTTGTATTCCGAATCGGGGTATACGCCCGTTGTGCCCGCCGGCGGGTGGCGGAATTCACCGGCCTTCGCTCGCCGCTTCCGACTGGAGCGATTCAGGAATCCCATCGGCCTTTGGGACTATCGCCTGCTTTCGCAACTCCCCGAATAGGTAGCGATGATCACGGAGGCCTTCCACCTTTCTCGCAACCAGGTACGCGAACTCGATCGTCGGGCCATTCAAGAATACGGGCTGCCCGGCGTCGTGCTCATGGAGAATGCGGGTCGTGGCGCCGCCGAGCTGTTGGTGCAATTGAATCCCGAGCGCCTGCGCGTTCTCATTCTCTGCGGCCCCGGCAACAATGGCGGCGACGGTTTCGTGATCGCCCGGCATTTGCAGACTCAAGGCCTCGAAGTGGAAGTGCTCTTTTTCGGAGCAGTCGAACGACTCACGGCCGATGCCCGGGTGAACGCAGAAGTCTGGCGGAAGTGTGGACCGCTTTGGAACGCAAACGCATCGGGCTCACTCGACGTGGACGTTCGCCGCATTATTGATGGCGCGCCGGGCTGGATTGTCGATGCGCTGTTCGGCACCGGCCTGACGCGTGCGCTCGGTCCGCCGTTTGATGAAGCGGTTGCCGCCGTTAACGCCAAAGGCCGGCCGGTGCTCGCCGTGGACATTCCGTCTGGCCTCGATTGCGATACCGGGGAATCACTCGGCCCGACGATTCGGGCGACGCACACCGCGACGTTCGTTGCTCAGAAAAAGGGCTTTCTCAACCCAAACTCCAAACAATGGCTCGGCGAAATCCATGTCGTTGATATCGGCGCGCCCAAGAAGCTTGTGGACGAATATCGATCCCGATAGCACTAATCTCTGACTTTTGACCTCTGGCTTCTGGCCTCAGCAATGGACGCACTCGCGTTTATCGAAAAGAACGGCAAGGTTCGACGACAGCCGTACTACGTCCTCTCCGGTGACGAGGATTTCCTGAAGCGCCGGGTGCTCGCGATCCTTGTGCCGTTGATCGTTGGCGATGCCGAGCCGGAGTATGCGGTCACCGCGTTCCCCGGAGATAAAACCGATTTCTCCACTGTTCGCAACGAACTCGACTCGGTGTCATTCTTTAGCGAACGCCGGCTGGTCGTTGTCGATCAGGCCGATCCGTTTGTCACCGAGTTTCGGCCGCAACTGGAAGCCTACGTCGCGGCGCCGTCCGAACTGGGTGTGCTAGTGCTCGATGTGAAGTCGTTCCCCGCGACCACGAAGCTGGCGAAGGCGGTGCCGGAGGCGGCGCATATCGTTTGCAAGTCGCCTGCCGAGTACAAGCTGCCCGCGTGGTGTGCCGACTGGTGCCAGTCGCAGTTCGGCAAAAAGCTGACCGTGCCGGCAGCGCAAATGCTTGTCGAGTTGGTCGGGCCGACGATGGGGGTCATCGATCAAGAATTGCAGAAGCTCAAGGGCTTTGTCGGCGATCGAGCGATGATCGAAATCAAGGACGTTGATGAGTTAACTGGCCGCAGTCGCGGCGCGAACGTCTTCAAGATCATGGACGCGGTCGGCGACGGCCGACCGGCGGCAGCGCTCAAGATCCTGACCGAGCTATTCAAAGAGGGCGAGCCGCCGATCGGGATTCTCGGCGCACTCGGCTTTCAACTCCGTAAGCTCGCCAAAGCGGGCCGAATGTACAAGCAAGGGATGAACGTCGAGGAAGCGTGACCAAGGCCGGCATCCCAACCTGGCCGCAAGCTCGCGAAGGCGCCCGCAAGCAACTCAAGCACCTCGGCATGAACCGGCTCGACAAACTTTACGACTGGCTGCTCGAAGTCGATGGCGGGCTCAAAGGTGGCAGTCCATTGCCGGAGCGATTGCAACTAGAACGGCTTGTCGTGCGCCTCGCTCGTACTCGCTGTTAAGCATTTTCGCGCTGAAGGAGCCATCGACACTTCAAGTCTACCCAACCCGAACAATTTCGCGCGAGCAAATCGATATTGCCGGGCAGCTGCATCCGGGTGTCCCGATCCGCTCATTCCCTTGAACTAGCCTTGGGGCAATACCCATCTCAGCCTCAGGTTCTTTCTCATGTCACTTTTCAGCACATCGCCCATACAAGCTATTTGGAACTGGTGTGAAAAATGGCGGACATTGTCGAAACGACGAAGTTCCACACGCGTGCGTCTGGAGTCCCTGGAAGACCGGTTCGTTCCTTCGGTCAGCGCCAGTTTTCAACTCACGAGCGACTGGGGCGCCGGATTCGTCGGCTCGATCCGGATCAATAACGACCAGCCAACTGCGATTGACAATTGGCAGCTCGAATTCGAATTTCCAAAACAGCTGACGGATATCTGGAATGCGAAAATCACGGGCCACGTCGGCGATCATTACACGATCGACAATGCCGGCTACAACAGCACGATTGCACCCAACTCGGTGACCGAATTCGGCTTTGTGGGCACTCCGGGCAACGTGACGACATTCCCGTCCAATTACATCCTGAATGGGGTACCGCTCGACGGCCGCCCGTGGCCAACGTTATCGGTTGGCGACGCGACCGTGACCGAAGGGGACACCGCGAGCGCGACGGCCTCTTTTCCGGTAACGCTGTCGGCCTCTTCGACGATCCCGGTCACAGTCCGCTATTCGACGAGCAACGGCACGGCGACGGCGGGCAATGACTACTCGACAACGAGCGGCACTCTGACGTTTCTGCCAGGCGAAACGCAAAAGGATCTCCCGATCACGATTCTGGGCGACACTCTTGACGAGGACGATGAACGGTTTGACGTCGTCCTCAGCGATCCGGTGGGAATACTGCTGGGGGCCGCCCGCGGAGTCGGTACGATTGTCGACAACGATTCCCCACCCGCACTGAGCGTGTCCGATGCGACCGCGCAAGAACCATCAAAGCCGATCGTCGATCCGGGCTACTTCCATACCAGCGGCAACCAGATTGTCGATGCCGCTGGACACACGGTTCGGATTGCCGGCGTCAACTGGTTTGGTATGGAAACGCCGAGCTTCGCGCCCGACGGGCTTTGGGCGCGCAACTACCGTGACATGATGGATCAGATGGTGCAACTCGGATTCAATACCATCCGTCTGCCATTCTCGGACCAACTCTTCGATTCTGGGAGCACCCCCGCGGGCATCAATTACTCGCTCAATCCCGATCTGCAAGGATTGAACGGCATCGGCATCCTCGACAAGATAGTGAACTACGCCGGTCAGATCGGGCTCCGCATCATACTCGATCACCATCGGTCGGAGGCGGGCTCTGGCGCCGAGGGCTCGGGCCTGTGGTTTACGAGCCAATATCCGGAATCGCGGTGGATCGAAGATTGGACGATGCTGGCGACGCGATATGCCAACAACCCAACCGTGATCGGCGCCGATCTGCACAACGAGCCGCACGGCCCTGCCAACTGGGGAGCGGATGATGCAAACGATTGGCGCTTGGCGGCCGAACGGGCCGGAAATGCAATCCTCGCCGTCAACCCAAACTGGTTGATTCTTACTGAAGGCGTCGAGCACGCCAGCTCCGGCTACACCTGGTGGGGCGGCAATTTGTCGAATGCCGGGGCACAGCCCGTCCGCCTCAATGTCGCGGGTCGGCTCATTTATTCGCCGCACGACTACCCGGCATCGGTTTATCCGCAACCGTGGTTCAGCGATCCCAACTATCCGAATAATCTGTTCAATGTTTGGGACGTGAACTGGGGCTACCTATTCCAACAAGGGACCGCTCCGATTCTCCTGGGCGAGTTCGGGTCAAAGCTGGAGAGCACCTCGGACCAACAGTGGCTCGCGACGTTGACGAAGTACCTGAGTGGCGACTTGAATGGCGACGGCCAGTCCGACTTGGCATCGGGTCAGCAAGGGCCAAGCTGGATGTGGTGGAGTTGGAACCCGAACTCGGGCGATACCGGCGGCATTCTTCAAGACGACTGGGTCCATGTTCAACAAGCCAAGGTGAATCAACTCGCGCCGATTGAATTCCCGTGGAGCGGAAGCGGGCCGCAGACAGCGGTATTCAACGTCAGCTTGTCGGCGCCGAGTGGCAAGACGATCCAGGTGAACTACGCGACCGCCGACGGCAGCGCCACCCAAGGGCAGGATTACGAGTCCGCGTCCGGCGTGTTGACGTTCGCGCCGGGCGACACGTCGAAGACGATTGCCGTGAAGATCCTGGCCGACGATATCGCCGAGCCGCAGGAGAACTTTTATGTGCGGCTTTCGAGTCCCACGAACGCGGCGATCGACGACGGTGAAGGCGAGGGGACAATTCACGATGCGAGCGATCCGCCGCCGCCTTCCATCTCGATCGGCGACGCCCACATCACCGAAGGAGATAGTGGCACGACTCCTTTGGTTTTCACCGTCTCGCTATCAGCACCAACCACTCGGGCAGTAACTGTTCACTACGCGACGGAAGACGGCAGCGCCCTGTCCGGCGGCGATTACCAGCCCACGAGCGGTATGCTCACTTTCGCCGCCGGCGAGACGTCGAAGACCATCATGGTACCGATCGTCGGCGATCAGGTTGCCGAATCAATGGAGACATTTCGAGTGGTTCTTTCGTCGCCTACGGACGCGAATTTGGCGGTCGATCGCGCCACCGCGACGATCGTGGATAACGACGGCGGCCTGCCCGGAGTTCACGCCACTTACACCGACCGCGATGACTGGGGAACCGGCTTCGTGGCCGACATTTCAATTGTCAATGACTCGCCCGATCCCATCAACGGCTGGACGCTGGAGTTCGACTTCGATCTCAACATCACGAGTATTTGGAATGCCGAGATCATTAGCCATGTCGGCGCGCATTACGTGATTCGCGCGAGGTCGTGGAACCCAATGATCCCAGCCAACGGCGGCCGAGTTGATTTCGGCTTCCAGGGCGATCCTGGCAACGCCAGTGAAGGGCCGAGGAATTTCGCATTGAATGGATATCCGCTGACGTAGGGCAACAGGCAAGCAGGACGCTAAGCTTCTTTACGACTCGATTAAGCGGGCCGGGCACGATCGATTCCAACCCAGGTAGCCTCGGCTAACCGATTGCACTTCCGGCATTTCCGGGGTATATAGATCGTCTACCCGCCCGCCTTCCGAGACACGAATGGCCCTCCCTCCCAACGCTGAACCCGGCAAGGCCGGCTGGGGCAGTCTTCGGCAACTCAATGGCTACCAGTGGTTCGTCTTCATTGTCGCTTGTCTGGCGTGGGACCTCGACTGCATGGATCAGCAGTTGTTCAACGTCGCCCGGCGGCCGGCGATGCATGACTTGACGCCGAAGGTCGAGAAGAACGACCCCCGCTTGCCAGGGCTCGCCGCCAAGCTCCGCGAAGAAAGCGAGAAGAGAGGGGAGGCGCCGCCCAGCGAGGCCAAGGTTATCGAAGCTCAGTTCAACGCTGACATGAATAGCGGGGCGACCTGGGCCACCGCGTTCTTCTTGATCGGCTGGTCGGTCGGGGGAATCTTCTTCGGCATCATGGGCGATCGATTTGGCCGCGTGCGGACGTTGATGCTGACCATTCTCTTGTACTCCGCATTCACGGGCTTCAGTGCGTTTTCACAGACCGTCTATGACTTCTGCTTGTATCGATTCCTCACCGGCCTTGGCGTCGGGGCGGTGTTCGCGGTATCCGTCTCTCTGGTCGCCGAGTCGGTGCCGGCGGCCGCTCGGCCGTACACACTCGGGCTCCTGCAAATGTCGAGTGCCATCGGCAACATGATCGCCGCGAGCGTTTCGCTCGTGCTCGGACACATGCAAACCGGCGATCAACTCGGCGGCTTTGCACCGTGGAAGATCATGTTCCTGATCGGCATTGTTCCCGCATTGCTGATCGTCCTGATTCAGAGTCGACTCAAGGAGCCGGAGGCTTGGAAGACGCGCTCGGGCCGATCATCAATCGGGGGTCGGCAAGCAGCTCGGTTCGTTCAAGGAACTGTTCGGCGATCCACGCTGGCGGTCGCGAGCGATTTTCGGTGTGCTGCTCGCGTTCTCGGGCGTGGTCGGACTGTGGGGGATCGGCTTCTTTGCACCCGACTTACAGGCCTATGTCTTTGATCCCGTCTTCAAGAAAGAAGCGGCGGACAAGGGCATCACCGATGCCGCCAAATATGTTGCGGGCCAGAAGGCGATCTGGGCCGGCTGGACGTCGATGCTATTGAACATCGGCGCCGCGTTGGGCATCTTCGCGTTCAGTTGGTTCACGCCGATCTTCGGTCGCAAATGGACGTTCGCGATGGCATTCGTCGCCGCCGGGGTCAGCACGGCCTTCGTGTTTTGGAATCTCTCGCAATTCAACGACATCTTTTGGATGATGCCGCTCATGGGCTTTTGTCAACTGGCGCTCTTCGGCGGCTATGCGATCTACTTCCCCGAATTGTTCCCGACGCGATTGCGCAGCACGGGCACCTCGTTCTGCTACAACGTTGGTCGCTTCGTTGCCGCCTCGGGTCCGCTCGCGCTCGGACTTTTGACGAGCCAGATCTACGCCGGCTTCGAGCACCCGTTGCCCTATCGCTATGCGGGCATCACCATGTGTTCCGTGTTCCTGATCGGCCTCGCGGTTTTGCCGTTCCTTCCCGAAACCAAGGACAAACCGCTACCGGAGTAGACACTGTCCATGACCCCACCCGACTGGTTGACCGCACGCAACGGCGGCCTGAAAGAAGGCCCGACCCGGTCCTCGTTGTACGTCACGCTCGACGGCGAGCCACTCTGGCGGCTCGACCCCGTGCCCGCGAAGGGCCAGTTCGCCTGCACGGTTATCGTGACAAATAACGGCAAGCGACTGGACAAGGGGAACGTCTATTCGACCCGGCAAGCGGCGCTTGCGGGCGGCCTGGAAGAACTGCGCGCGATGTTGGGTTGGTGAATCTCGAATCCAGTGTGTCATCGGCGGCAGGACTCTGCTTCTGCGAAGTTCCGCCGCTACACAGTCGGCGTGTGCCATGCCCAAGCGAAAGCTATCTCGACAAAGCCTCGTCCCCGCCGCGAGGGGTTCGCGCCGATTATCGACGCCTGCATCGCTACTCGACGACGTTCGCGACCTGATCCAGCAGGCACGCGCGGCAACGGCCCAGGCGGTCAACGCGGCACTTGTGCTACTTTACTGGCAGATTGGCCAGCGAATTCGGGTCGAAGTGCTGAAGGAGAAGCGAGCGGAGTATGGGGAGCAGATTCTTTCGACACTGTCGAAAGAATTGACAGCTGAATTCGGATCCGGCTTCTCCTGGCCAAATCTCTCACGAATGATGCGATTTGCAGAGGTATTCGCAGATCGCCGAATTGTTTCGACACTGTCGAACCAATTGGGCTGGAGCCACTTCGTCGAGATCATCTACCGGAAAACCGACCTCGAACGCGACTTCTATGCCGAGATGTGCCGGGTCGAGCGCTGGAGCGTCCGCACCTTGCGGGCCAAGATCCAGAGTATGCTATTCGAACGCACCGCTCTGTCCCGCAAGCCGGAGAAGCTTGCGAAACAGGAACTCGAAGCTCTTCGCACCGAAGACATCCTGACGCCCGACATGGTCTTCCGCGATCCCTATTTGCTCAACTTCGTCGGCCTTGCCGGACTTGCGAGCAGGCCAAGCGATGTTCGCGTCAAAGCACTCATTGCTACGGACCGAGGTCGTTGGCATTGAAAGCGCTGGAATCGTTGCGAACGCAGTAGCGCTGGAAGGCAGTCGGGTCGGGATGGAATCGAACAAATCGAACGGCGCCGTCGCCCATGACCACATTGATGCCGATCGGATGCGACGATCCAAATTGAATGAGCCCGCTGTTTGGCTCGGGGAAAACACTGGAATCCGTCGTAACGATGTCGGGGCTTGGCCCGAGGTCGCCGGCCGGGCGATCGATGTCACGGGCGGCACGACGATAGATCTCGGAATCCCATCCCGGTGCCGCCCAACTCTCGTTGTCGTCGAACGAGATGCCAAAGCGATCGCGTTTCATGCGCTTCTCACCGACCATCACGGTGTTCGACAAGCCATCCGTCACCAGGGGCAAACTCATTGGCCCTTGACCGAGTCGAACTACCATGCCGTTGTTGCCGGTGCCGTCGCAGCCGGCGTAGTCGATTGTGCTATGACCGTCGCCGGGGCCGTACAGCCGAACCGATCGACGCGTCGGACAGTGATAGAGCTTTAACGCGGTTCGGATGATGAGCGTGTCGTCCGTGTTTTGGTAAAGGTCGCTTTGCTCGATGTACGGGAGGATTTGATACGGCCAGCTCCATTCCGATCGGCGGCGGGCCGGTGATCCGCCGGGGTTATACGGAGCACAGCAGCCGAACGTGCTGTTCGGATCCGCGTGGGCGGCGTCGCACTCGTCCCGGACCGACGGCGGCATCAGTGGGTTGTATGGCTCGTCGCACATATTTTTCCCGCCGTCCGGCAGATAGCCGTTCGTTTCATGGAACCGGTGAAAAGCCAGTCCGATGTGCTTGAGATTGTTCACACAGGTCATGCGATTCGCTGCCTCGCGAATCTTCTGGACTGCGGGAAGGATTAAACCAATTAGAATCGCAATGATGGCAACGACGACCATCAATTCGATGAGCGTAATGCCGGTGCGCTCGATTCGCGGCGGCAGCATGGGGTCTGGCCTCAAATTTCCCAGCACACAATTTAATGAGAGATGAAAGATTGATTAATCTGTACCAAGTTCTTGAGCACATTGTCAATCAAATAATTGAATTTGTCCGAGTCGCCCAGGCGCTCGTCGGCGAGAAAGACAAGTAAGAGGAGGGTGGTTTCGTTTATCGAGTCGCTCGGCAAGTTCATCGATTTGGATTTTTGATGGTTGGCCAATCGCGAAGAAACCTTTCTTGGGGCCGGGGGTTTCATAATTGCAGGCTTGTGACAGAATGGCTTGATGGCAGCAAGAGAGTGCAAAGCGCCTGCGGGGGTGACCAGCCCCGGGACCGCAGAATTGTCGCAGGTTGCTAAGTCGAACGGTGAGCGGAGCCTTTGAAATGAATCTTCGAAAAACCCTGGCCGCCTTGATTCTTGGATTCGCTGCAGTGGGGATCGCATCGCAGTCGCAAAGCGACGCGGCCGATCAGAACGCCAAGGTCAAAAAGAAAGCGGCCAAGGCGAAGCAGAAGGGCAAGCAAAGAGCCGACATCGTCGGACGGCCGCCCGTCGAGCCGGATTCCAAGCCGGCGCCGAAGGACATCAAGACCCCGGCTGCTCCTGCCCGGCCGACGTCGACCGGTGCACTCGCTCGGTTGATCGACGAGGCAATCGACGCGAAATTGTCGGCAGCCAATATCCAACCGTCTCCGGAAGCATCCGATGCAGAATTCATGCGTCGAGTCTATCTCGACATCACCGGCGTGATTCCGAGCGCTGAAAAGGCAACCGCATTTCTCGACGATAGGTCGCCGAACAAGCGAGCGAGGCTCATTGATGAGTTGCTGGAGGATCCGCATTATGGCCGGCAAATGGCGGACGGCTGGGCGAACTTGATGTATCTCGTCGACTCCGACAATCGATTTATCAAAAAGGCGCCGCTCCACGAATGGCTGACGGAGAAGTTCAATCAGAACATGCACTGGGACACGATGGCCTATGAGTTGATCACCGCCACCGGAGAACTCGACAAGAATCGGCGCGACCGGCTACATGATGTCCAATCGTGGCGTCGACAAGATGACCGATAGCGTCGGCAAGTTGTTCCTCGGCGTGCAGATTCAATGTGCCCAGTGCCACAACCATCCATTCACGCACTGGAAGCAAACCGAATACTGGGGCCTGGCGCAATTCTTCTACAAGGTCAACGTGTCGAACCCCCGAGCGGCCAAGGGCGGCGGCACGGTGACGATCAGCGAACAGCGCCGTGTCCAGCGCCGAATCAATCCATTGCCGGAATCGGCGAAGAGTGTTCCCGCCAAACTGCTCGGCAGCGATTCGCTGATTCTCGATCCGTCCGAGCCGTACCGCCCCGTGCTGGCCAACTGGATTTGCTCGCCCAGCAATCCGTTCTTTGCCAAGGCGTTCGTGAATCGGCTGTGGTCGAAGTACTTCGGCCGGGGCTTCGTGAATCCGGTCGACGATTTGAGTGACGAAAACCAGCCGAGCCATCCGGAATTGCTCGCTGCTTTGGCGAACGAGTTCGGAAAGAGCGGATTCGACATCAAACACATGATCCGCGGCATTTGCAATAGCCGGGCCTATCAGCGCACCAGCAAGCCGATGGGCGATAACCGCGACGACCATACGCTCTTCAGCCATCAGTCGATCAAGGTGCTCACGGGCGAACAACTATTCGACTGCCTGCGGAAGTGATCGGCAATGCCGGGCCCAGAGATGCCGCTCGACGTCGGGCCACAAGCACCAAGGGCGGACCGGTGGGGCCGCGCGACCAGTTCGCCGCGTTCTTCAAGGGCACCGATACCTCCAAGCCGACCGATTACGAAGCCGGCATCCCGCAAGCCTTGCGGCTCATGAATAGTCCGCAGATGGCAGCCGCCCGATTGACGAACGTGGCGGTCCGTGCCGGCGAAATCTCGCGCGGAACGACTCCAGCAAAGGCAATTGAAAAGTTGTTCGTATGCACGCTGTCGCGTCGGCCGACCACCGACGAGATCAAAGAAGATGACCGAGTTTGTCGCCAAAAGCGAGAACCCCGCGCTGGCCTATGGCGACGTGATGTGGGTCTTTTTGAATTCGTCTGAATTTGCGTTGAATCGATAACAGCTTGGTTTCAAGTTTCAAGTTTCAAGTTTCAAGTTGACCGCTAACGTAGCTGCCGACTTGAGACTGAAGCTTGAAACTTGAAACTTGAAACTTGAAAGCCGGAGTTGCCATGTTCTCTAACAATCTTCTCGAAAAGTCTCGCCGCGACTTCCTCAAATTGTCCGCGGCCGGCGTCTTCGGCGCTTCGTTTTCGGGCTGGATGGACGTTCTCGCCGCCCGCGCGTCGGAGACGCTACGACCAATCCCAAGGCCAAGGCGAAGCATTGCATCCTCCTCTGGATGGATGGCGGACCCAGCCACAAGGACACGCTGGATCTCAAGCCGCACAGCAAGGGGGCCGGTGAGTTCAAGCCGATCAAGACAAGCGCTCCGGGAATCGAAATCAGCGAGCATTTGCCGAACATCGCGAAGTTGATGAACCACGGCGCCATCCTTCGCGGCATGAGCACCGCCGAAGGGGCTCACCCGCGGGCCAAGTACAACATGCACACCGGCTATCGCGAAGGACAAGGCGGGCTGGTTTATCCGTCCATCGGCGCGATCGTCTCGAAGGAGATTGGCCGCGGCGAATTTCCCGATGCCGAACTTCGTGAGCATCGGCAATCGTTCTTACGGCAGCGGCTTCCTCGGGCCAAAGCATCAGCCGCTGATCGTCAGCGATCCGGCTCGCGGCGTGCAAGACCTCGCCTCCGCGGTCAAAGGCCGGCAGTTCGATAATCGCGTGTCGCTGCTTGCAAGAACTCGAATCGGCGTTCTACCACGATTACCAGGCCGACTCGATCAACGATCACAAGACGACCTATGCCCGGGCCGTCAGCATGATGCAATCGAAGGAAGCCAAGGCATTTGATCTTTCGCTCGAGAAATCCGAGAGTCGATCGGCATACGGCAGCGGCCGATTCGCCGACGGCTGCCTGATGGCCCGTCGGCTGGTCGAAGTCGGCATTCCGTTCGTCGAAGTCAGCCTCGGCGGCTGGGACACGCACCAGGACAACTTCGCTCGCGTGAAGAATCTTTCCGGCCAGATCGATAAGCCGATCGCCAGGCTCGTCAACGATCTGAAGGATCGCGGCATGCTCGATAGCACGCTGATCATCTGGATGGGCGAATTCGGCCGCACGCCGCACATCAACGCCCGCGGCGCCAAGCCCGGCCGCGACCACTACCCGCGAGCCTGGAGCCTGCTCATGATGGGCGGCGGCATCAAGGGCGGCACCGTGTACGGCAAGACGGACAAGGAAGGCGCAGCGGTCGAGGACGGCAAGACCGACGCGAAGGACTTCCTGGCCACCGTCTGCGAGTTGATGGGCATCGACTACACGAAGGAAAACGAGACGCCGACCAAGCGGCCGATCCGCATCGTCGACAAGCCGGGCAAGCCGGTGAAAGCAGTGATTTCCTAGAGATTGCGACGACGTATTGATCAGACATCTGGCGGCCAAGGGTTGGGCGATCCCCGGCTCTTGGCCGCTGACGTTTTGCAAGGTCGTGGCCTCGAACCGATACCAATCGTTGACGAATGCAATGAGTGCGACGCCATTTTTGTTTGAATGGGCACTGTCGTTTGACCGGATCGCGCCAGTTGCACTGGCCCGTAAGCGACAATTACGGCGCTTCTATCGGACGCTATCCGGATTGCCAGCTGACCTTCTGCCACCCATGACCAGCAAGTTTCCGCACTACCGGGTAAGTTACACACGACGCTCCCGCCACGACGGCGCTCGTTGTGTCACTCCCTTACAGCCGAGTCGATTGCCATGCGGTCCTGGATGTGCCGAATCGCGCTGTCGTTGCCGGTGATGATCGTTCTCGGCTTCACGGAAGACGTTCGCGCTCAGCATCGAACATGGGCGGCCGGAATTGGTGTTGGGGTCGGCGTATATGGAGGCCCCGGCTTTGGACCCTATTGGGGACCGGCATGGGGTTTCATGCCCAACTACACGTATTTCAACGGCTCCTGGGGGAACGGGTTGAGCATGTATGGCCCGCCAGTGCCGACCGGCAAACCGGTGCCCGGCATGTTTGGCGGCGGCGATAGCCGATTCTTCGCGCCACCCCCGCTGTACCCGGGCTGGCTATATGGCGTCTACATTCCGCTCAATCAGCCGGCGACATTGCCCCGGGGAGTCTGGAGACATTCCCCAGCGCGGGCTTGCCGACCCCCGCGAACGAATTGCCGCGACCTGCCGAAGTTGTGCCGCCGCCTGCGCCCATTCTCGAGAACCCATCCACGCTGGAAATCGAGGTGCGACTGCCGCGCGAGGACGCTCGACTCTTCATTGATGGCCAACCAACCAAGTCGTCAGGCGCCATTCGCAAGTTCGCCACACCAGCGCAAACGCGTATCGAAATGTTGACCTATGACATTCGTGCGGAGTGGGTCCTAGACGGCTTGACCACGACACACACCAAACGAGTCACGGGTCAGCCCGGCGAGCATGTCGTCGTGGAGTTCAAATAACAGCCCCTGCCCTGCTTCAATCCTGTTTCGACTCCGTATCACTATCCCGGTCCGTGATTCGGAGTGTCGATGTCCGCGAACGTCTGGCCGAAGGCCGTTCCGTTGCTGATTCTTGCCGGTTTGCTGGTCTACGCGAATTGCGTCACGAAAACGCTCGTATTTGATGATGACGCCTGGATCGTTGACGTCGCGGCACTCGATCATCCGCGGGAATACCTCAAATCGATCGAGGGCCGGCCCCTCTTAGGTCTTACCAACTTGGCGATGCACAACCTCGGCCGGAATAACCCGGTCGGGCATCATGTCCTCAACATCTTCATCCACCTGGCGGCAACGTTGACCCTGTATGGCGTCATCCGCCGATCGCTGTTGCGGCCGCGCTTCGGCGATCGCTTTGCCGGGCGAGCGCCGTACTTGGCGTTCGCGGCGGCCTTGCTCTGGATGGTCCATCCGCTCCAGGTGCAATGCGTGACCTATGTGATTCAGCGTGGCGAATCGATGGCAGCCCTCTTTTATCTCTTGATCCTGTATGCGATGCTTCGAGCGGATGAAGCCAATGACGAAGAAGGTCGTGGCTGGCGCAGATTCGCGTGGTATGCGCTGGCCGTGATCAGTCTGATTCTGGGATATGCTTCGAAAGAGATCATGGCCTCCGCGCCCGCCGCGGTGATTTTGTTCGACCGCATTTTCCTGGCACGAACCACGCGCGAAATGATTCGTCGCCGCTGGGTGTTCTACCTCTTTTTCTTGCTTACCTGGGCTGCATTTACAGCATGGCACTTGACACGCGCGAAGGAGGCCGAGGGAGGAATCGGCTTTGGCATGGAGGATGTGACGCCCAAGAAGTACGCACTGACCGAGACCGGTGTCATCCTTTATTACCTGCGAATTTCCGTCTGGCCGCGGGGGCTCGCCATCGACTACCAAAGCTGGCCGTGGGCAAACAGCTTGTCGGAGGCGATGCCCGCCGTCGCCATCGTCGGCGGCATGCTTCTTGTGACGCTGGTGCTTCTTTTCTGGCGGCCGGCCGTGGGCTTCGTTTGTGCCTGCTTCTTCATTGTGCTGGCGCCGACATCGAGCATTCTCCCGATCGTCGATGCGGTTTTCGAACACCGCATGTATTTGTCACTCGCATCGGTCACCATCCTCGGGGTCTTTCTCGGCGATTGGCTGTTGCGATCATTCCGGCTCGGCTGTCTGCGCCCATTCGTCCTGGCAGCGGCGGCTATTGTGCTCGGCGTGCTGACATTTCTGAGGAACGAGGAATACCGATCGCGCGAGGTCGTCTGGCAGGTTGCGGTCGAGCGCATGCCCGACAGCGTGCGCGCGCGTGCCAACTACGCGCAAGGCCTGCTGCTCAACAACAAGAATGAGGAGGTGGTCGACGTGTTGCAGCACGCGCTCGAACTCGCTCCCTACGACACCACCTGCCTGGCCAACCTGGCGGCCGCCCACGAAGCATTGGGCAATTCGCTCGCCGCCGCCGAATGCTATTCTCGCCTCAAGGACGGATACCCCAACGACTGGAAGAACTGGCGGTCGTACGCCGCGGAAATGCTGTTGCTCGGACGCTGGGACGAGGCGGAGGACAACTATCGCCGAGCTGCCGAGTTGAATAAGCAGGCGGCCGACAATGGTAAGGAAGCCGAGTCGGCCGAGCCACACTATGGACGGGCCGCGGCCTTGTTCGCCTTGGGTCGCGATGAGGAAGCGGAAGAGGAAGCGAAAGCAGCGACCGCAATTGACCCGACTTGGCCGGAGACGGTATTGTCGCTGGCCCGCTCGACCATGGAAGACGATCGGATGCGCTCCTATCCCGACGCCTGTCGATCGGCGCTCACATGGGCCAAGCTCGGCCTGCGCTTCCTGAATTCGCCCCGCCCGATTCATTATGACACGCTCGCGCTTTGCTACGCGGCGAACGGCGACTTCGAGCGAGCCGCGGAACAGTGCCGGCTGGGACTGAAATCGACTCCGGACGGGCCTTGGGGCAGCGTGCTCCACGACCGAATGCGCCTCTACGAGCAAAAGCGCGTGCCTTGGCCGGAATGAGACCGGCCTACCTCGAATATGATGAACTCTCTCATCGTGCCAATCAGGAGGACTCCATGTTGACCCGCCGCCATTTCTTGATGTCCGCCGCGACCGCGGCAGTTGCCTCGCCGATTCTCCGTTCCGCTCCGAGCGAGCGGGTTCGCGTCGGCGTGGTCGGCGTCGGCAACCAGGGGGCATACAACTGGGGCCAACTCGCCGGCGTGCCGACATGCGAAGTGGTCGCCTTGTGCGATGTTGATGAACGGATGACAGCGGCGGCCCGCAAACGGTTCCCGAAGGCTGCCTTCTTTACTGACTACCGCAAGATGATCGAGGCCAAGGGACTTGATGCAGTTCTGTGCGCCACGCCGGACCACCATCATTTCCATGTCACGCATATGGCCCTGTCGCATGGCCTGCATACCTACTGCGAAAAACCGCTGACGCACACGGTTGCTGAGGCGCGAGCAGTCGCCGAATTAGCGGCCAAGAAAAAGCTCGTCACCCAGATGGGCACGCAGATCCACGCCGGCGACAACTATCGCCGGGTCGTCGAGATCATTCGCAAGGGCGTGATCGGGCAGGTGAAGGAAGCCCATTGCTGGGTCGGCGGGGCCTTCAACGGCAACGGCAAACGGCCCGCTTCCAAGCCAGTGCCGAAGGAACTGAATTGGGACTTATGGCTCGGCCCCGCGGCGGAACGGTCGTATGCCCCCGAATATGTCCCGTTCTACTGGCGGCGCTTTTGGGCATTTGGCGGCGGCAAGATGGCGGACATGGCCTGCCATCATATGGATCTGCCGTTCTGGGCTCTCGACTTGCACCATCCGACCAGCGTCAGCGCCAAGGGCTCGCCGGTCACCCCGGAAACGGGCGCCGACTGGATCATTTGCAAATTCGAATTCCCCGCCCGCGGCGACAAGCCGCCGGTCACGCTCACCTGGTACGATGGCGACAAGCGGCCGCCGCACTTCGCCAAGGGCTTCCTGCCCAAATGGGGCGATGGCACGCTCTTCGTCGGCGAGAAGGGAATGCTCCTTGCAGGCTATGGTCAGCGCGTGTTGCTTCCGGAGGAGAAGTTCAAGGGGGTAGATGGCGACGGGTCGATCCCAAGATCGATCGGCCATCACAAGGAGTGGATCGAAGCGATCCGTTCCGGTGGCACGACCACATGCAACTTCCATTACTCGGGAGCGCTCGCGGAATCCGTGCTCCTCGGCGTCGTCTCGTACCGTTCCGGCAAATCATTCGACTGGGATGCAAAATCACTCAAGGCGAAAGGCGCGCCGGAAGCAGATGCGTTCATTCATCCGACGTACCGGAAGGGGTGGGAGGTTTGAGTCTAGGAGTCCCGGCGGGGTTGCCGGGTCCATTGTGGTTGTGGTACAACCGCGGTTGTTTCAGGAGGTGAATCGATGTCCGCGGGAATCGCGCAGCAACTGCCGGCGTATTTCACGCTTGCCGGCTTCCGACGACTTTCGGTGCCGGAATACCACAGATTGATCGAGATCGGAATGCTGACAGAGGAGGATCAAGTCGAGTTGCTCGAAGGCCACATGGTAATGAAGATGCCCCCGAATCCGCCACACAGCAACGTAGTCTCGAATGCGACTGAAATCCTCATCGTCCGCCTACCGCTGGGCTGGCGTCTTAGAAGCGAACAGCCGATCACGCTTCCAGACAGTGAGCCCCAACCCGACTTTGCGGTGGTACGCGGGGACCGCTCAACGTACCAGTCTCGCCACCCGGGCCCGCCGGACATCGGCCTCGTTGTTGAGGTTTGTGATTCAAGCCTTACGATCGACCGCATTGACATGGTGCGAATCTATGCCCGGGCAAACTTGCCCATCTATTGGATCATCAACGTGGTCGATCGCCAGGTTGAAGTGTACACCGACCCGCGGCCGAATGACCCAGTGCCGGCTTACGCCACGCGCACCGACTATCGCGTCGGCGACTCCGTCCCGCTTGTTCTAGACGGGCAACTCGTGACGCAACTGCCAGTCGCGGATCTGCTGGGATAAATCTTCTCGAATTACTTCTTCAAAATCCGGTCAATCTCCGCTTCGGCCGCGGCCACAAGCGGGTCGAATTCGGCGACTTCTTTGGCGTTCCTTCCTTGTTCGTGTTTGCGAAAGCCGAATAGGTACGTCTGGTTCTGCGGCCGCCAGCGGTAGAAATACAGCCGATTCTTTTTGCGGATTGCTTCGCGCAACGGTTCGAGCACTTCCGAATAGGACACGTCGGGTAAACCCAGCGCTCGGGCAAACGCGCCGCTCGTTTGCTTGTAGCCCTTGTCCGTGAATTGGACTTCGTCGTCGGTGAGGCCCTTCATCGATTCCTTTCCTTCGCCAAGAGTGTGGAATAGGTCGGCGAAGGGAAGGCCGCGCGATTCGGCAATGTGTTTGATCGCATCGCGATAAATGGCCAGCCGCTTGTTTCGTGGTGCCGGATCGGGCAGTGGCCGGCCCTTGTCTTCCAGCGGCGGCGGCGACATGAGAATGATGCGTGCCTTGGCCGGCGCCAGTTCATCGAGGAGCTTTTCATAACCCTTCTTGAATTTGCTTAAGCCCGCTTCGCCCGCGAACGCCTCGTTGGCGCCGTAGCAAATGACAATCACCGTCGGCTTCTCGGCCAGCGTCAACTCGACAAGCCGCTTGCGGCCAATATCCGGCTGGTCCAAGTCAAATGCCCGCCGGGCAGTGCCAAACACATCATCCCCGCTCCAGCCGAGATTGCGAAAGCGAATGCCCGGATAGCGCTCGGTAAGCATCGCCTCCCAATAGCCGTAGCGCTGCTCGCGTTCGATGACGGTGCTGCCGATCAGTGCGACGCGGTCGGTGGACTTGAACTCGAACGGGGCCGACAGAGCAATAGCAGGAACCGCGACTAAGAACGCGAAAACAAAGCAGGTGCTCGCAAGGGAATAGACTCCGGCGGGTTGAGGACAGCATAAAAGGCGCGGAGGGGAATGGGAAGTGGGACCGATTGTCCCGGCCGATTCACAAAGCAAGATCGACACACGGTGGCTGCGAACGCATTATAGTACGCAATAGAAGAGGGAATCGCCATCGTGCGATTTGTCGGAGGGAATCATGGGAGCTTGGGCCAAGGGCATTTTTGGAAACGATCTGTCCTGCGATGTGGCTCGCCGAATATCGCGAACGAATCGCAGCCGGCGACAACATCGCTACTGCCGTTAGGCGCATGAAACGGACCTTCGCCAAATCGCTAGAACTCAGCGACGAAAGGTGGACAGTTTGGATTGCACTGGCCGCGACTCAACTCAGAGTAGGCCAGGTTGCCCGCGAGGTGCGCCAGAGAGCACTACAGGGCATCGCATGGTGCGAAGATCCACGACGAGATCCGGGGCTCTATCCGTTCAGCTCTCAAACACTGGCCCGACTTAGGAAAAGGTTGGGCGGGCGAGTGCCCAGAATTGCCAAAAAATCAAGGCCGAGAGCTTCACTCTGGAAAAAAGGCGACGTGATTGCAGTGAAGCTTCCGCACACCATCCGGGAGGCCGTTGTCATTGTCGTCGGTCCCGTTGGAAAGGGTCGGCCGGCCGCTTGCGTGCGGATCGTACTATTGCTCGATTTAACAGCGAGACGCTCTACTCGCGAGTCGGTTTGGCGGTCACTCGTGGGCTGGCGGCATTACCGACAAGTTTGGCCCAATGGTCTAGGCCGATGGCTTGCTAGCTACGACGTCACGGGCAGCCTCCCCCGCGAAAGTCACGCGTGCTTCTCAGCGACGTCGCATTCCCAAAGCCATTCGAGCGGCGCATGGAATCGCGAACTTAGAGCGGGCCTCAGACCTTCCGTACATCCTCGAATATGACCTGCAGCGCTGGAAGCGCGATGAGTGGGCGGTCGATCCAAGCGACTCGGCTTCTTGATACATTGAATTGGCGAACGTTACCGCACCCGCCCTACGCCCACCTCGCACAGCGGCGGGCAGTAGGTCGGCTCGGCCAGCTTCTCCGGTGGTGTCGTCTTGCCGAACGCCTACTCGACGTGGCCTATCAAGCAGATTAGTAGTCAGGTACAATAGTCGTGAGTAAAGCAGGTGCCCCATGGCGACGCCATTAACCATGCCGAAGGCAAGCCCGCCGCCGCCCGATCCGGCCGTGCATATTCGCGACCTCGCATACAAGTTGATCGGGACCGACCACGGTCGCGATTATTGGATGACTCATCCGAGTGCCGAGCTGGGCGGGAAGACCCCGCAGGAGCTGATCAATGACGGACACGCCGACGTCGTCGAGCGATACTTGTCGGCGGCTCTTGAAGGGGACTTCGGCTGATGCTCCCTGCCGCCCAAATCCGCAGGGTTCTCGCGAGCCTACCGGCCGTTGACTATCGCGGAAACGTCTACCGTGCGATCTTGCCCAAGTATCTGGCCACGCCGACTCCGATTTCGGGAATCGGCGCCAAGATACGTGGCGCCGCCTATACGCCTATTGGATCGTTTGAAACGATCTATTTCGCAGAGGACCCGCTGACCGCCTTCCACGAATTCCACCATGTCAACTTGCAATTGATGCGCGACATGGATGATCCGTTTGCCGCGAGTCTGGCTGTGTTCGCGCTTTTGGGTCCCCAACTAATTCTCGAACCAATCAGAGTCCTTGACCTCACTCGCCGGGAGATCCGCTTCGCTCTTGGGACCAATCTGAGCGAGATCACAAGATCATGGCAAGTACCGCCGGTCCCTGGCCCGCCTCCGACCCAGATGTTGGGCGAACAGACCCACAACAGCGGTTCGTTCCAGGCAATTCGCTTCCCATCGGCTCGCAGGGACGGCGGCGTTTGCTTGGCGGTATTCCCGGACCGATTAGCGGCCAGCGGGTCAATCGACTTGGATGACTCCCGAAACGGCGGACCAATTCAGCATATTCCTTAATATTCACGGCCTTCTTATCGAACTCGCCCTACGCCCACCTCGCACAACGGCGGACTGTGCGTCGGCTCCGCCAGGATCTCCGCCAATGTCGTTTTGCCGAAGGCCGACTCGACCATCGCCATCGCGTCGTCCAGTCGCCGATGCAGCGGACAGAGGCGAACGCCGTGACTCTTCAGTCCGAGGGGGCAGCTTTTGATTCGCTCGATGGGCTCGACGGCGTTCACCACTTCGAGAATGGTTAAGTTCTCGGGAGGCTTGGCCAGTGTGATTCCACCGCCGATTCCCCGTTGCGATTTGACGACTCCCTTGCGGACCAATTCCTGCAGAACCTTGGATAAATACGTGGCCGACTCCACGCGGGTCGCTTCCGCGATTTGCTCCGTTGTTCGGGCATGCGGCGACTCGTAAGCTAAATGGGCCACGGCCCTTAGAGCATATTCGACGGTCTTGGAAAACATGGCGGCTCGGAACTTTCTTCAAAATTGGATATTGACATCCAATTATACCAAGGTATCGTAGAGAAAGCGGATGGGAGTGTCTGATTTTCCCTCCCCGCCGCCCAAAAGTCCAGCCGGATTGCTGTCCCGCCTGATTGCGGTCTTGTAGCTGGATTCGCCAAAATTCAGCACGTCGGCCCCACCGAGGGCTGAATTCTGGCGAATCCAGCTACAGATACCTAGCCCGCCTGACCCGTTCATGGGTAGTCCGATGATGCCGGTCACTCGAATACGAATCGTTCTTCTGGCTTCTTGTTATTGGCCCTTCAACGTACGGCGAGGACTTCGATCGCGCTCCCATCAATTACTCGTCAGCCAAGCCGGACAACCTCGTCACGCAGTTGCAATCGCGCATCGATCGCGGCGAAGTGAAATTGAATTTCTCCGACGACTTCGGCTACCTCCCCTCGGTGCTCAAGGAATTCAAGGTGCCGGTTTCGTCGCAGATGCTGGTCTTTTCGAAAACCAGTCTGCAGCGCGACCGCATCTCGCCGCGTACGCCGCGGGCTTTGTACTTCAACGACAATGTCTACGTCGGCTTCTGCCGGCTCGGCGAAGTGATGGAAGTCTCGGTCGCCGACACCAAGCTCGGCACCGTGTTCTACACGCTGCATCAAGAGCCGGCGGCCAAGCCGCAATTTCAACGCCACACAGAAAACTGCCTTGCGTGCCATGCATCGCGGCACCAGGGGATTCCCGCCCACATGGTCCGCTCGGTGTTTCCCGATCGCGATGGAAACCCGATTCTCTCCGGCGGATCGTATCGCATCGATCAAACCAGTCCGCTCAAGAACCGCTGGGGCGGCTGGTATGTCACCGGCACGCACAGCAATCAGAAACACATGGGCAACATGATCCTCCCGCGTCGGACCGTGCCGGACAATGTCGTCAATGAGAACGGCCTGAACGTGACCGACTTAAAAGGGCGAATTGATACAGGAATGTATCTCTCCCCGCACAGCGACATCGTTGCCCTGATGGTGCTCGAGCATCAGACGGAGATGCACAATCGCATCACGGCGGCGAATTATCAAACGCAGTACGCCCACCGCGATGCTGACATCATCAACGAACTCGACAACGCTCCCCGCGGCCGATTGACCGAGAGCACCAGCCGGCGAGTCGATTCGGCAGCGGAACAACTCGTTGAATACTTATTGTTTTCCGACGAAGCGCAACTCGAAGGACCAATCAAGGGGACCAGCAACTTCGCCAGCGAGTTTTCGCAGCGGGGGCCCCGCGACCGCCGCGGCCGATCGCTGCGTGATTTCGATTTGAATAAGCGGCTATTCAAGTACCCATGCAGCTACCTGATCTACTCGCCGGCCTTCGATGGCCTGCCCGCGAGCGTGAAGGAGCGAATCTATCGCCGACTCTGGGACATTCTGAACGGAAAAGTCCGCGACCGCGAATACGCGCACCTCACCGCGGCCGACCGGCAGGCGATCAAGGAAATCCTCATCGACACAAAGGCGGGATTACCGGAGTATTGGAGATGATTCGATTTCCTTTGTGATACTCTGTGTGAACTTTGTGCCTTTGTGGTTCTGCCTTTCTCACCACAAAGGCACAAAGTTCACACAGAGTATCACGAAGAAAACCCAAGGTCAGCCTTTCTTCCAGCTCTCATACTCCTTCATCACTTCGTCCCGCGAGCATTTGGGTCGATACACCAGCCGGCCTTTGAAGCCGTAATCTTCGTTCACTTCGTACTTCGGAATGATGAACTGGAAATCCCAGGCGGGATTGCTGGTTTGCCGCATGGCGTTGAAGCCGCCGCCGCTCGGCGAGTGCGTGAAACGAATCCCTTCCGTGCGATCGAGCATCACCATCATCGATCATGTCGCCAAACAGTCCGTAGAAGAATGGCAGATCGTACTTGAGCGGCGACAGATTCATGTACAGGCAATTGCGATATTCGCGGTTGAACGTCAGGTCGAATTCTCTTTCTCGTGGAGGACGGTGCTCAAGACATCGTGGGCCGGCGTGCAATGCTGAAGCCACGCGTTCTTGCCACGGAGGTACATGCTTTTGTCGTCGGGGGCATTGATGTAGTTGGCCCAGAACAGGCCGATGTAGCCGCGTTTGAACGCGTGCTGCGTCGGCCGGCAGCGGAACGCAAAGTCGATGTAGTGCGGCGCGACCAGTTTGAACGTCGTCCAGCTTTCGAGGAAAAACGTCGGCGTCGGCGGCTGATGCAGTTCGGCTTCGGTCGCCGAGACCTTTTTGAACTCCATCGGCGAGTTGCGTGGCTCGAAGAAGATTTTGGTTTCGCCTTTGAGATCGCGCGTTTCACCGTCGAAGATGTGCTCGAAATTGAGCCCGGCGACGGTGGGCACGAAGAGATTGGTCTTTCTCCGATTTGTGCGTCAGGCTCCAGAGGCCGTTGTAGCCGGCCCGGTGCTTGTCCTTGGCTTCGTTGTCGCCGATGATTGCGGTAATATCGCCGACTGAAAATGTGTCGCTGGCCATGAGCGGTCCAGAGTAGGTCCGCCGAGCCGAGGCGGACTGAGTTGCGCCACTGGCCCGCGTTTTTCACCACCGAGTCACAGAGAGCACAGAGAAGAGCAAGAATGAAGTGATCTGGGGTCGATGTCCCGGCCGTGCTTACGGGCGGCGTGTTCTGCCGGGAATGGCCACAAATTGGTTTCTTTTCTTCTTCTCTGTGTTCTCGGTGTCTCTGTGGTGAGAAATTCGGGCTCGAAGAGCGTGCAGCCGTATTGCGGGCGCCGCCGGGTCCGCCTCGGCTCGGCGGACCTACCCAGCATCATACGGCCAGGTCGCCCGATGTCAGTTCCTCGTAGGTTTTCCATTTGCCCGTTCGAGTGTAATGGGTGATTGCGAGTGCGAGGTGGTCGCCGATGCCGGGGAGAACTTCCAGTTCCGATTTCTGCAGGTCGCCTGCGAATCGCGTAAGCCCGAGAATTGTCTGAGCCGCCCGGCGATAGGCGCGAATGCGGTATATATTGCCGTATTTCTCCGCCAGCTTGCCGCGCTTGTCTTTGCAGTTGTCTTCGCCACGTCCGCATTGGTCATGATCCGCCTCCCAACAACATCATGATGTGTTGGGCAAGCGCTGCCAATGTCCGTTGGCATCATTCAGTCGGCGGGCCTGGTTCACCCCCTTCGGCCTCGCGAAGTGGCCGCTTTTGTTCCTTCATCTCGTACACGTGTCGAGTTTGCGGCTCAAAGATTTTTTGCAACTCGCCGAAAGCTGCCCCGCCGCCCGAGTCGGCCCGAGGGGGATTGCGGATGTAGCGAATCCATCCCTCGCGTTCGAGATACAACGCCAGGCGGTGCAGGCCGTAGAGTACCGCGGCAACGCCGAACGCAACCGGCGCTCCATGCAACAATGGTCCAAGCAGTCATGGAGCCCTCGTGATCGATAGTGATATGGAACAGGGGACGCCGAATGGGCATCTTCTCGCCCAGGCGCTCAAATACGGAAGTTGCGGTCAGCCAAATCGTCGTTACAGAATTTCCTCGATCACCGCTTCCGGCCGGCGGTTGATCTCGTCGAAGATTCGCCAAAGGTACTCGCCGATCACGCCCAGCATGCAGATCACCAGGCCGAGCAGGAACGAGATGATCGACGCTAGCGTCGCGAAGCCCGGAACGTGGTATCGGCCGAGCAGGCCGTTGATGACAACGAAGATCACGAATGCCAGACTGAATGCCGGACACGACAATGCCGGTCAATGAGATCAGTCGAAGCGGCACGATCGAAAAGCCGAGCATCGTGTCGAGGAACAGATTGAGCTTCTTGCGGAATGTCCAGCGCGATTTGCCATGGACACGCTTACGGCGTTCGTAGGGAATGACATCCGGCTTGAAGCCGAGCCAGAAGGCGAACACGTTCGGGTTGATGTTCTTGCCGCCGGTCTGCATGTGCGGCAGCATCGCCTTGTCCATGAGCGCCAGATCATAGCCGCCATCGGGATAGTTCGGCACGACAATCGCGCGCAACAGCCGATAGTAGACCTTGGTGAAGAGCGTCGAACTCACCGGATCGTTTCGCTTCTCGCGGACGCACATGACAAACTTCGAGCCGGCGAGCCAACGGCGAGTCATTTCCACGATCAGCGATGGGGGGTCTTGCAAATCGGCGGCGATGACGAGGAAGCCATCGCCGGTGACAAACTGGTAGCCGGTCTTGGAAGAGTGCACCGCTCCAAAATTCCGCGACAGCTTGACGATCCGCGTCGCCGGCCGCTGGGCCTTGATCTTTACGAGTTCCGCATACGATCCGTCGCCGGAGCCATCGTCGACGAAGATGAGTTCCAGCTCCACATTGAGTGAGTTGAGCTGGGCTTCAACGACTTGAAGTTCCTTGAACAACAGCGCCAGTGAGCCCTCGTTGAAGTAAACGGGCACGATCACGGAGAGCTTTTTCGTTGCCCTGCCGGAAGACGGGCCGACGGCGGGTTTTGGAGTCCCGGCTTCAGCCGGCTCTTTGGCCCGGACCTCGGCTAAAGCGGGGACTCCAACCCTGGCGAGATGAGCGAAGTTGATGGGGAACTGGGTCATCGCAGCGCCTCCGTCAATATTCCCGGCCGGAGCGTAGCCAGGTCCATGCGATAGCGATCGTGTATGACGCCGCGGGCGCCGAAGCCCTCTTTCTGATCGATCAGCCCTTCGTTGATCACGCGGCCAGCATTCTCGTGCGAGCTTCCGAAATCGAAGTAGGCGCAGTCGTGCGAGCGATCGTCGAGCAATTGGTCGAAGACCAGATCGAGAGCGCGCCGAGTCGCGGCCCGACGGAGCTGCCGCGATATATTGTGCGTGAACAACTCGGTGGCTCACATACGACACGACGCCCGCTAGCAACTCACCACTCCGCGAGCGGGCCGTGTGGAGACGAACGTTGACCGGAAAGCGTTCGTGGAGAAGATGCATCTCGTCGAGCGAATGCACCGGCGTCGCCTCAAAGCGATCGGCGAGAGTGGCCGCGAGCAACGACCAGAAGTCACTGAAATCACTTTCCTGCTGAACGACGACTCCGACCGATCGCGCCTTTTTGATCCCGCGTTCTCGTCGATGCTGATAGGGCAATCGATTGTCAAGGGTGACCACTGACAACAAGTCTCTCCGTGTCAATTCAGCGCCCAAGCGGAACAAAGCGTAGCGATCGTCCTCGGCCGGCTGGCGATGATAGATGTGCGGGATCGTTTTGTAATCGAGCGACTTGAGTCCAGCTTGTTGCAAATGGAGCAGCATTGTTTCGAAGACGCGCAAGAACATCGGCGTCTTCATCCGCGGACCGATGACAACGCCGCCAAACGAAAGCCCATCGTGGCTCGCGAGTCGATCGCCCGTCGCGTGCGCCGGGAGAGCCGCGATCAATTCATCTTCCTGCCAAACGAGCAGCGAATAATCGCGAAAACGGTCGGCGTGATAGTCCATATAGCCACGCTCGAACAGAAACGTGCCGTTCCGGCTGGAACGCACGAACGCGTCCCAGTCGGCTGCCCTTTCCGGTTCGTAGCGTTCAATTCGCATGGACAATCAATCGTGCAGTTTCGCCAATCGTCGGTCGCGCCATTCAAACGCACTCTCGGCTGGCTCGATGTCATAGCCCAAGAGCCGTCGCAGTTTGGGATCGTCCGCAAAACGCCCTTTCAGCACCCGCGGCAGACTGATCTGCTGGTTGAAGAACGGCAGCGCATATACGTGGTTCACGCCACGTCGCGCTCGGCCGGAACGATTGGTCCCGGCTCGGTGATATAGCATCGAATCGAACACGAGTGCATCACCCGGCTCGGCGACAATCCCCCGCTGGTGCGTGTGCACGTACTCTTCCGACGGAAATGCCTCGGCCTGGTGCGATGCCGGCAACACATACGTCCCACCCGTCTCGTCGGTGAACGGGTCGAGGCAAACTAAAGCGCTGATTGCTAGCGGCCGCGAACTGACGAAATGCTGGTGCGGCAGGTCGCGATGCCAGCCGGCTTGATAGTTTTCGTCGTTCGCCGGGTTGATCACGCCATTCTGCTGCTGCAGGATCACATAGTCGCCGAGCAATTCGTTCGCGATGGCGACCAGACGGGCGTTCGTCGCCAGCTCGAGAAAGAAATCGTCTTGAGCCAATGGACAGCGAACGATGTTGGCATCATTGATCGCCCGCAATTGTGCGATGCCGCCGTGGGCTGCCGCCTGTGTTTCGTAGAGCCGATCGAGCTTGAAGCACGCGGAGGACAAGAGCGACGGGTCCATGATCTGGCGAACGACCGTGTAGCCCGACAGGCGAATCTCCTCCGCGTGCCGCTCGATGGCCGTTTCGTTGACCGTTGCATGTTTGACGCCGTACGCCCGAATCATCGTTGCCCCTCCTTCGCCGCCGCCCGCACCGCTCGATCGAGCCAGTCGTGCAGCGACAATCCGCTCGCCTGGGCCGCCTTCTCGGCCATCGCCTTCGCTTCCACGGAAACGCCTTCGAGATTGCCGTAATAGCGCGAGCGATGGGTGCCGCCGCGCCGGCCGATGATTGGCAAGTCGAGATCGAGCGGCGGTGGACCGTCGCCAACGCGAAAATCGATCACGTAGTAGGCATTGCCGAGCAGCCAGCGCAGGCTCACATCGCGTGCGCATTCGGGAAGCAGATCGATCGGCGGTGTGTAACGATAAAGCTTGTTCGAGTTCTGCAAAATGTCCCCGTAGGTCGTGCTGCGAAGCCAGGGGGCCAGGCCCTCATCGCCGAATACGACCTTGCCGCCGACGCGAACGACGCGGGCCATCTCCGCAATGGCTTTAGCCCGATCGGTAAACAGATTGATCCCGCCGAAGTGGAACGCGGCATCGAAAAAGCGATCGGGGAATGGCAGACGGGCCGCATTGCCGACGAAAAACTCAGTCCGGGGCATCTCTCGAGAGCCGACCTGCATCCGCTCGCGGCCGATCGCCAGCATGTGCGACGAGAGATCCTGGACAAACAACTCACCATTCGCACCCAGCCGCCGGCCAATGTGAACCGAATCGCGACAAGTGCCGGCCCCCGTTTCCAGCACCCGGCCGCCGGATTCAATTTCCAGCAAGTCGATCATCTTGCAACGGAATGCATCTTCGCTTTCGTAAAAGCTCTTGAAGACCCAATCCATTACCGCGTCATAACTGTCGCTCGACGCCTGATAGTAGGCGTGCTCACGTTCTTCTTCGGGGCTGAAGGATTCGTCATCAGGGTTGATCAGAAAGGGGATGCCGTCTTCGATGCGATAGGTACGGCCATTCGCGGCAACGAGGCGGCCGGTTTGCACGTCATCGCGAGCGCCGGTCGCGCATTCGAGCGATAGCGGCTGCTTTGTGTAAGGACACAAATAAAGGTTGGCTGTTGTGTGTCGCATATGCGAGTTCCTTCTCGCCGCCCAGTTGTAGTAGGCACACTCCGTGTGCCGTCATCAAGAACGGCACACGGAGTGTGCCTACTACATTTCATTCCATCACCGCCACGCCGAAGCCGCTTCGGCCGTGGCCGTTGCCGTTGTAAAACATCAGCCAACGGCCGTTCACTTCCATCAACGTTTGCATAACAAGTCATGTCGCTGTCCCAACCGGCGACCGAGCGCGCTACACCGCAAGCGGCGTCTCGTTGCCAGTGTCTGCCGTCGGGCGACGTGGCATGGAGAATCCGGTATGGCTCGCTGTGGGCCCGAGAAGAGTACCACATGTGATAGCCATCTTGAAGGCGAACCACGCACGGCCGGCCGACCGAATACTCGTCGGGAACCAATGCTTCGAGGCAGACGTGCGGATCGTCGATCCATTCGATGCCGTTGGCCGACGTCGCGTGGCGAATCTCGTTGTTGTAATGCAGCTTGTCGCCGGTCCGGCTCCAGTGCGTGCACGAGACATACCACATGCGATACATGCCCTCTTCAACGATCACATAGGGCGCGCCGCGGATAAATGGCTCCTCATTCGTTCGCTCCAGAATCGGCGTGCGACTGATCCGGCGGAATTCGTCGCCGGCCGGGGTCGAATCGGCGAGCCCGGCGAAGATCAAGTAAGGCACCCGCTCGGTCCGCTGAAAGCCGTGGTAATAGAGCAATACGCGATCGTCGTTCGCGACAATCGAGCACGGCACGACACCGCTGTCTTCGAAGGTCCCAATCTGTCCGAGATCGAGCACCGGCTCCGTGCTCGCCGCGAGCACTCGGGTTGGCTCGTCGGCTGCCACATCGACGAAGCCGATTCGTCCAAAGCGGTTCTCATCCAGTCCCGCGAAGTAGATGCGCAAGTCGCCGTCCGGCTTGCGATACGCCGTCGGCAAGTGCGCATAGTTGCGTGCCCACCACAACTCGCCGGTCGGCACATGAACCAATCCAAGCTTCCGCCACGTCATGCCGCCTCCGCAAACTTAGAGTTCACCACAAAGACACAAAGATCACACAGAGATTCACAAAGATAATACTGGTTCACACGGTGTTTCTTTGTGTGATCTTTGTGTCTTTGTGGTGGACTCTTCTGGAACCTTGGAAAACCTTCGCGCACTAATCGGCTTCGACAAATCACTCAGATTCCCGCGGACGAGTGAGTCCGGGGCCACATCTTTAACGACCGCCGCCCCAGCCCCGAGCAGGCAATCCTGCCCGATCGTCACGTTGTTTCCAATGGTCGCGTTGACGGCCAGGAAACAGCTCTCGCCGATGTCGCAGAAGCCCGAGACAACCACGTGCGACGAGATGAAGCAGTGGCTGCCGATCTTCGAGTGATGGCCAATGTGATTGCCGCTCCACAACACAACGTTGTCGCCAATGCTCACGAACGGCTGAATCACGTTATTTTCAAAGATGAAACAATGCTCACCGACCTTGACGTTTCGCCACACAAATGCACGCGGGCTAATATACGACGCCGGCCGGTAGCCCATGTCCTTCGCCCTGTGATAAAGCCGCGTTCGCAGGCGATTGAGCTGGGTATAGACGAGAGCCGCATAGAACGAGTGATCGGCGGGGGCGTAGAGCGAAGGCAATTCCTCGATCGCCACGACCGGCCGGCCAAATAGTTCTGGCCGCTTGAGGAATGCCCGCTCCACGGCGAACGCGACAATCTCGTAGGGAGAGTCATGCGTGAAATACTCAAACGCGATCTCGGCGAACGCGCTATCGCCCAGAAGGATTAGCTTGCGGTCCTTCATGATGTCTCCTCAAGGTAGTCCGCACACTCCGTGTGCGGACATCGATCGTCCCTAAGTGATAGCCAATGCGAACTGCGGTCCGCACACGGAGTGTGCGGACTACCTTCATGGCCGCACGATTAGCACATCCTCGCGCCGATTCGCCATCGGCAAGTCGCTCGCTTGCGGCAACAGGTATGCGTCAAACCCCGCGGCTCGCGCCCGGCTGACGATCGACAACACTACCGCGTCATCGATCTTTGAACGCTCCAGCGCGTTGAACGCGACGACAGGCGCTTCGTCGGTCCCCGTAAACTGCTGGTGACACCGAACCCCCACTGCTGAGGCAAAGAACCGCTTGCGCTTGCTCACATTCGGAATATCGCCAATCAACAGTTGACCGCCCGGCGAGAGGAGCGACAAACACGCATCAACAAAATCGAACACCGACGATTCGACGAACACATATTGCAACACGCTGTAGGTCAATATCGCATCGACGCGACCGGCGAACTCGCGAAGCAAATCAACCGAATCACGCGGAAAACAACCGGGGGCTTTACGAGGAAGTAGGACGGATTGGCAATCCGTCCTACAAGCCGATGCCTCGTCGGGCAAATGGGCGAGCATCTCTTCCGAATCGCACAGAATCAGCCGGTGCGATTGCGTCCGGCACAAGTCGGCCAAGAGAACTGGCAAGTCACTGCATCCGCAACCGATGTCGAATACCGTCCGCCCGCGACGTGCCAGGTTTGTCAGCTTTCCGCAGACATCGCGAAAGATCGTGGCCTCATAGCCATCGCGGTACTCGTCCGGAAAGCCGACCCGTTCGTGACGGCTCAATCCCTCGGCCGTCGCCAGCCGCGAAAGCCGGCGAAGGTCAATGAGTCGAATCGGTGGTCGTGGATCTTGGTCATTCGTGCGTTTTGTTCATTAGTCGATCACCGTCCACACAGCGTCCTTGAGGAGGAAACGCCATTTGCGGCGCTCGAGTTCCTCCTGCGAGTAGACCGGTACTCCGGCGCGGATTCCGCCGCCTACTTCCATTGGCGGCCAGGCTCCCCTTACCGCCAGGAAGACTGGCATGTCGTCGCGCTTGATCACTGTGCCAGTCACAAGAACGTGCTTGCTCGTGCCTGGGCCTGAGTAGAAGCCGCCCGGCCAACCGTTGCCATCAATCCAGACAGAGCCTTTGCGCAGTTCCTTGTCCTCATACAATTCGGAACCGAGTTTTGCTTCAGCCGCCCATCCGTCTACCGTCACCTTCTGACCAATGACCTTCGACCAATCATCCGGCCATTGCATCGGCCGTTCGGCAGAAACACGAGAGTCAACCGGCGCGGGCTGCGGCTGCTTGCAGCCGAGCATCACGACGACGCAGGTCACGCTCAATTGAATTGCGTTCCGCATCCCATTCCCTTTCGGGTCGCCGATACCGCGGAGGACAAACAACGGCGAGCGGAGTTGCGTAAGCAACCCGATGCTGAAACACCCGGCGGCTTACGCCGCTCGGCTCGCCTGCAACTCTTTAAGCGCACGTTGCCGCCGACTTCCATCATCGGGTTGCTTACGCAACTCCGCTCGCCAGTATCGGTCGCGGTTCGCCTCGTAATACGCCAACGTCCTACGCAGTCCCTCGTCCAACGCCGTCCGTGGTTCCCAGCCAACGACTCTGCGAATCTTCGTGATGTCCGAGTAGAAATCGCCCGGCTCCTGGGCCGCTCGCTCCGGCGAAAACGGGGCGTAGTGCCACATGCAGGTCGGGCAAATGCCTTCGAGCAATTTGGCCAGCTCCAGGAAGCTCGTCGGCTCGCCGGAGCCGACGTTGAAGATCTCGCCGATCGCCTCGTCGCACGTGGCCGACATCAGGATCGCGTCGATGCAATCGTCGACATAGACGAAGTCGCGCAAGATCTGGCCGGTGCCGAAGACCTGGATTGGGTCGCCGTCGAGAGCCTGGCGCACGAACCAGTTCACCACGCCGTACTGCGAATGCTTCATCTGCCCACGCGGACCATAAATGTTCGTCAATCGCAAGAGCACCGCCGGTATGCCGTGCGTCTGGTGGTAGACCTGGATGATCTTCTCGGCCGTCAGATTGGAGACTTCGTAGATCGCCTTGGGATTGGTCGGGGCGGCTTCGTTGACGGGCAATTGTGTGGCGGCGCCGTACTGGCCGCGGGTGCCGGTGAAGATCACCTTGGCCGTCGGGTTGTGATGCCGCACCGCTTCCATTACGACGGCCGTGCCCTTGATGTTGAACTCGATGTCGGCGAATGGATCGGCCAGACTCATCACGTGCGACACCTGCCCGGCCAGATGGAACACATAATCCTGATCGCGGACGAGCCAGTTCATCGCCAGGCGGTCGCAGACGTCGCCGAAGTTGACCGCCACGCGATCTTTGACCGGCTCAATGTTGAAGAGATTGCCGCCGTACTCGGGAATCATGGCATCGACGAGCGTGACCTTGGCTCCAAGATTTGCGAGGCGAATGGCAAGATTGGAGCCAATGAAACCGAGTCCGCCGGTAATCAGCGCCCGGCGGCCGTGGAACGGGTTGTCGGCTTGTGGGGACATGTTGGCGTCCTTGCCATACGCTCTGTCAACGGCGAGCGTCGAGGCGTAAGCCCGACGTGCGCTTGCCCGAACAATTGGCTCACCGCGTGGGCGGAGCGCACGTCGGGCTTACGCCTCGACGCTCGCCAGCTCCGCAGCCATCGGCGTTTGCGGAACGGGCGGCGCTGCCGTCTGCTTCGCTGGCCGTTCCGCCACTGCCGCCGCGTTCACCGCTGCGATGACCATATCCTGCTGCGTCTTGGTCAATCCGGGGAATAGTGGCAGTGACACTACCTCACGGGCGGCTTTCTCCGTTTCCGGCAGGTCGCCAGCATTGCCACCGAGGTGGGCATAGGCCGGTTGCAAGTGAACCGGAATCGGGTAGTGAATCAGCGTCTCGACGCCGCGACGTGCCACTTCCTGGCAGAACCAATCGCGATTCTGATGCCGAATGACAAACAGGTGATACGCATGATCGGTGCCGGGAGCCGAGCACGGCAGAGCTGATACTCGCAGGCGCGACAGATAGCAATCGGCAAGTCGTTGCCGCTCGGCAACCGTGGCATCGAGCCGCGCCAGCGAGACGCGGAGAATGGCCGCCTGCAGTTCATCAAGCCGACTGTTGAACCCGCCGGGATCTTCCGAGCGATAGCGATCCGTCTGGCCGTAGTTGCGCAATCGACGAATGCGGTCGGCGAGAGCCGTGTCATTCGTCACGACGGCGCCGCCGTCGCCAAAAGCGCCGAGGTTCTTGGTCGGGTAAAAGCTGAAAGTGGAAAGATGGCCAACCGTGCCGACATGCTTGCCCAACGCACCGGGCGCCGTGCGCCTGGGCACAGTCTTCGATTAACAGCAAGCCGAGCCGATCCGCGGTTGCTCGCAGTTCCTTCAATCGCGCGGGCTGGCCGTAAAGATGAACAGCGACGATGGCCCGTGTTCGCGGCGTGACGGCGGCGGGCACTTCACGCGGATCAATCGTGTAATCATCGGGCCGGATGTCGACGAACACCGGCCGAGCGCCGCTGCGCTCGATGCCGCAGACGGTGCCGACCGCGGTGTGAGCGACGGTGATTACCTCATCGCCGACGCCAATGCCGGCCGAGCGTAAAGCCAGTTCGATCGCATCGGTGCCGTTGGCAACGCCGACCGCGTCGTTGACTCCCAGATAGTCGGCGAACTCGCGTTCGAACGCCTCGACTTCGGGGCCAAGCACGTAGCAGCCGCGGGCAAAAACTCGTTCAACCGCGGCCCGATAGACAGTCGGGTCGGCGTTGAAGCGGGGCCGCAGGTCGTTGAACGGGACGGCAATCGGGGCCATCGCATCATCCTTGAAGCCGGCCAGCCGAGAGCCGGGAATGGCAGCTGCGGAATATGTGTACCACGCAGCGGGCGGGTAAGCAAGGGGACTTGGGCAAAGGGTCACTTTCGACACCGAAAACACGTTGCGGGTACACTGATTGCACAAGGGCTCAACCATCGGGGTTCAGTGGCGAGCTATGCCATGAAGCGATACCTGGCACTTACGGTTGCCAGCCTCTTACTCATCGTACTTCCGGTAGCCGGGCTCGTGGCAGTAGGGTACGGAGGATTCAAATATGCCACACCCCAGGGGGTCGATTGTGGGCTTTGGGTACTCCCTGCCTTATTGATTGGCGTCGTTGGCGGGGTAGTCGGTTTCTTGGGCGGACTTGGCATTGGTTGGGCGGCGGCCCTCGGCCTCATACGCTGGGCGAATGCCGGCAAGACCGCCGATTAAGCTGCGACAATGGGACCATCGCACCCCGCAGTTGCAAATAGGGGTCATCAAAACTGTATCCGTGCAGAGCGCGCTCAGGGGCGAAGAAGTCGCCGACCAAGTCTGCTTGCCGCTCCGTGTACACCTCCTGATACGACCGGCGATCGGTTCGGTATTCCGACTTCGCGTTTACCCCCAGCGAGCCGGTGAACGGAATGCCCAGTGGCGCGAACACTTCCGCAAGTTCCTGAGTCAGCCGCTCATATCGCAGCACGCGATCGACAATCACGCAGCTTGGGTCGCTCGGCTCCGTGTACTTCGGGTAATTGATGGGCAGATCGCCCTCGGCGAGGAACTGATCAAAGGATAGCCCGCCCCCGCGGCGGTGGTTCATCATGTGGTAGTACGAGAGCGTCTTGTCCCATGGGTTGCGCTCGACGCAGAACTTGAAGTAGCTGTTCCAAATCTCGGGCCCAACGCGATCGCGGATTTCCGCGGCCGGCATGTGATTGAAATAGCCGTCGTCGTTCCGTGCCCGGTGCGGTTCGACGTGGGGCACAATCGGCGTCAGCACATCGTGCGGGCCGCAATGACGGGAGAGAAAAACTTCAATGCTCGTGCCGGCCGTCTTGAACGTCTTCACGAAAATAAAACGGTGCTTGTGAGAAATAATCATTCACTGGCCTCCTGCACATTCTGCCTTTCAATCCTGAGTATCCAGCCGCATTTCCGTAGCGCTCCAGGCGATGAACATGCGCGGCAAGCCGATCGGCTTCGGCGTCGTGTCAAAGCGCACGAGATGCTCGCCCGGCGGCAATTCCAGGTCGAGCACAAACGGTCCCCGTTCGAGCGGCGGAGACTCGTGGCGATCGATCCCCAAGGAGGGACATGTGACATGCACGTCGACCTCGTGGCCGGTCTGCCGTTGCCATTGCATGGAAAGCGCAACATGTCGCGGCAAGCTGCCGGGATTCACGAAGCGCACGATCGCCGAATGCGTCGCTCGGCGTGGATCATTGCCAGTTGCCGACCAGCGCAGGAAACCGTCCTGGCACAGGACACACGGTCGATTGAGAAGGCGCGATTGCTCCCGCTGCCACGATGTCTCGTCCAGGGTCGATCGCAATGTCTGCTTCGCTTGCGCCAGCGAGAAAAGCAACTGTTCGCCCGAATCGGAGACAACCACTTCGGGCCCGAGCATCGATCGCAATTCGCATGCAAGAGACTTGGCATCGTCTGCATAGCCGCGACGATCGACGTATATTCCGTCGAAGCCCGCCAGGCAAAGTGCCCGCACCATTTGGGTTGGCGTCAGATGGGCCACGTGCTGCTGCCATTCGCCCCACCGGCGATTGCGACAGGTGCCATAACTCCAGCGCAGGGTGTGCGAGTAGGAATGACAGGCCAGATGGGCGTAGTCCGGCATGTGCTCGATGTTGCCAACCTCGGGATAGGCCGCCGCCGGCAGTTGAAATATCATTCCGCCGGTCGGCATCGCCTCTTCCATTCGCTGCACGAAGCCGGCCCAGGCCGCATGTTCAGCCTGCAATTCGGCATGATTCGGCGCTTGCCGCGCGGTAGTCGTATCCCACAATCCAAACGCGAGCAATCCGGCCGCCGCCAGCCAGACTCGCCGCCAATCGGCTCGAACCGCCCAGCGATCGATGACGATCGCCACCGCCAACAGGCACCAGAACGCAATGAAGATGCAGACGCGGTTGTAGCAGCGCATCTGCGGAAAGATGAGGAAATTGAATAAGCCGCCCAGTCCGCCGCTGACTCCCAAGACGAGCGCGGAAACGTTCAGAATTGCGAGGCCGCCAAGGAGTGTGGGCCCGGCTCGTGCCATCAATAGGCGGCCAAGCAGAATAACCAATCCCGCCACGCCGACGAAGCCGAGCACGCCGTCGCGACTCTCATTGTTATTCAGGCTTTCCGAATTGTAGAGGCGGGAAATGTGACCCAAAGCGCCGACGCGGTGCAATCCGGAGGGCAGGACCATCTTGGTCAGTTTCAGCGAGTAGACGTCCGCCTCATTCGGATGACGCTGGGCAACCGCCGGGTTGGCGCCATGTTCGCGTTGAGCCAACACAAACGGCAATGCACACGCAAAGCCGACCGCCGAAACGATGCTGGCAGTGGCCAGGCCCGAAATCAAAGGCCGCCAACTGGCTTCGCTCAGACCGCGATAGAGCCCCGCGACCACGAGAAAAAAGCAGCCAAAAAACGCGTAGTAAGCGGATGTGACGGCGACCAGAGCGGCGAGCAGCACGGTCCAGCCTGTCGTGGCATTGACGAGCGAGATCCGCCGTCGGCCGTTCGCGTCAGGCGAAGCGAAGTAAGGCACGCGGCCGATCATGATCCAGATCGTCGGCACCAGAATCAACGGAACGGTATGGTAGTAGGCCAACATCGTGTGCGTGAAGACGCGGCCGGCGTGAAACGGCAGAAAAGTAAAGAGACACGCTGCCGCAAATCCAATTGGCCGCGAAATTCCGAGCGCCCGCATGACTGCGAACGTGCAGACGGCCGTGATCGGATAACTGAGCAGGCACCAGAGATTGAATGCGGAAAAAACGTTGCCGGTCAGGTGCACGAGCAGCCAAATCGCGAGGTAATGGGCGTGTTCGGGTAGCGGATAGTCATAGCGCTCCGCAATGCCCGGAGCTCCGACACGATCGACTTGCCAGGCGCAGCCCGATTCCTGGATTGCTGTCACCATCGACAAAAGTGCCGCCGAATCGTTGTGCGTCGGGCAGAGTGGAGCCAGGAAGCTGGCGTGGAGCAGGCGAAAATTGTACGTCAGATAGCCGACGGTGAAGAATATGACGGCCACGTACCACGCGATCGGCGCCCACCACCGCTCTCGTCGGGTCTCGCCCGGGTATCCCACCGACATGGGACGCTCCTTCGTCCAAAAGCTGCGTGGGATAGGCCTCCCGGCCTGTCTCACCTGGCAGCGCCAAGCACTTCACTCGGCAAGCGAAGACAGGCCGGGAGGCCTGTCCCACATGACTCCGTTACTTCGATACGCCTTTGGTCCCTTCCTCGGCCTCGCCGTCGCCGGCCCTTCGCGGATCACCGACGGGACCATTGGCGGACGGGCCATGCGTCGACCGCCCATGTGGCCGGCCGTCGATCGAGGGCCTGCCGGCTTCCGGCTCCGGCATCGTCGGATTGGCGATATTGACAATCTTCTTGCCAAAGACGGGCAATTCCTCCGGGCTGCCGGTCGTGACCGGCCGACGGACGAACGTTGCCGTTATGAAACCGGCAATGAACGATAGGCCGGCAATGATCGCCAGATCGCGGTAACCTTCCACCTTAATCAACAAGGCCATGAACTTGTCGGTCAGGGCCCAGGCCAGCCAGAAGATCAGATTGACGCCGGGGATCGCATACAGCACGTCGGCCAGGAGGAACTTTCGGAACGGCAGGTGAACCATCCCTGCGGAAAGAAACACGGGCGTACGAATCCCGGGGAGGAGGCGAGCAATGAGGAGAATCCGGATGCCGTAGTCGTGAAAGTTCTTTTTGATTTTCTCGTACCGCTCGAGCGACATGACTCGACGCCGAACCCACTGGCGATGCATGAGCCAAGGGCCCCATCGCCGGCCGACCCAGTAGAGAAAAGTGTCGCAGAGGACAACTCCCAAGATGCACAGCGGGAGCATAATCCACCAATGCATGCCGGTGTCAGGGTCGCCCCATTCCCGGCCAACCATGACGCCACCGGTAGCGATCGGAATCTCTTCCGGAATCGGCGCGCCGACGCCCGCGGCGATGAGCATGCCGAAGACGCTCAGGTATTGCCATAAATCGGCGGACGAAATCATCCGGCGAGCCCCCATTGCGGCATGGGTCTGGTTGGGGGATAGGTTACAGCAACCGACGGACCGAAGAAAGGGCGAGTAGGTAAACCGCGAAAGGTGGGTTGCGCTTCACGGTTTGAGCACAACGCTGGTGGCAGCAGCGACTTGTATTCGATTTGGCGACAAATCGCAATCGCTGACGCTTCCGAGCCAACTCCGCGTTTCTGCCTCGTGTTCCGGGATGGATCATGCGTTCGTGTGTTGGCGGCTCTTCGTTCGGTGGCTTTGCGGCCTGACGCTCCGTATAATTCAACGTAAGAGCGAATTGGTAGTAGAATGCATACCCGCCATTTGAAGTACGCAGGCGAATTCGACGGAAACGCGCGAACGATTGAGGGTAAAATCGTCGCCGCGTAAGCACCGCGAAGCATTGCCGAAACAATTTTCCGCAGCTTTCTGAGCTGTCCGAACGTGAGTTGAAGGGTACGAGCGACGATGGGCCAGGAAATTCCAGCGCAAGCGCCATTGACTGCGTCGACGCGAACGGCAACTCCCTGGAAGTTGGGACCGTGGCAGTCCGGTTTCTTGATCGTCCTGCCGGTTCTGTTGCTCCTGTACGTTGTTTTCGCGGCCCGCGGGGTTAGCAATCGGACCCATCCACAGGAAGCTCCCGCCGACAACCCGCCGGCCGCAGTGGTCTCCGAACCGAGCGGGGCCCGGGTTTATGCCCAGAATTGTGCGCGCTGCCACGGCATTCGCGGCAAGGCCGATGGGGTCACCAGTGCATCGCTGGATCCCTGGGCCAGGCGGTTTGGCGAGGACAAGTTTCAATTCGCCTCGACCACGAACGGGATCCCGACCGACAACGATCTGATCTACATCGTCTCGCATGGTATTCCCGGCACCGGGATGCCTCCGTTCGATCAACTTTCCGATGCCGAACGCCGAGCAGTCGCCGGACACGTTCGCCTGTTGGCAGCCGCCGGCTTGTATGCCAAGCTCTACGCACGAGCCGCCGAGGACGACGATCCCGAACCGGCGAAGATTCACACCAAGATGATGAAGCAACTGGCGCCGGGGCCAGTCCTGGAAGTACCAAGTGACCTGCCGAAGTCGACGCCGGATTCGATTGCCCGCGGCCAAGTCATCTTCACGAAGCTGTGTGCGACCTGCCACGGGCCGCGCGGCGCTGGGGACGGACCGCAGGTGAAAGGGATGAAGAACGATAATGGCCAGCCGACCAAGCCGCGAGATTTGGCTCGCGGCATCTTCAAGGGAGGCGGGGAGCCGAACCGTCTGTACTGCCGAATCGCGCTCGGTATTCCGGGCACTCCGATGCCGGCGAGCAATGCAGCTTTGAAGCCCCCGGAAATTGGCGATCTGGTGAATTTCGTCCTCTCCCTATCGGCCAACGCGAATCAGCCGCCGCCGCAGCAATCGGCCCGGCGATAGTCGACGAATGCGATTTAACCGCGATTTCGCAGCGATCAGTTACCCACTTGTCGCACTGGTATCGCACTCGGCCATTTCGGGTTCCGCAGATAGGAACGCGAACAGAATCCCCGTGTAGTTTCAGAGCTTCTTCCGCTAGATTGAAATGATGTCTCAAGTGCTTCAATTGGCGCCGAGGAAAGCGAGCCAATGAGCCAAAAACATCAGATACCGCCGCGAACCGCCGAGGAGCAGATCTTGCGCTACGGTTATCGCGATATTCGCCGATCGCGCCCGACGGTTCAATCGTCGAGGAGCGAGTGCCGTTGACATTGGAGGACCTGCTGCATCCGCAATTCGGTGACGTCGCCATAATCTCCAGCATGCATGACGTGGAACGAGACTACCTGGCCGACGTGTTCCGCGCTCGGCTGGCGAACGTATCCGACGGCGCTCGTTCTCTCCGACACAATGGTCGATTGGGTCGGCGACACGGAAGGAATGCGGCATCATTCCCCGGACATCAGCATTATTCTCGACGTGCACGAAGAACGGGACAACTGGAACAGTTTCAATGTAGCTGAGCAGGGAACCCGACCATCGCTCATCATTGAGATCGTCTCTCCCGCCTACCGCCAGAACGACACGGTAACGAAGGTCGATCATTACCTTCGCTGCCGCGTGCCATGTTACGTAATCGTGGATCGAGAAGATATCGAGCGATGTCCCGCGCTGATCGGTCGGGTCTTGCGCGGCAATGCTTGGCGGCCGCTTCTGCCGAACGACAATGGCTGGCTTTGGCTCGATGCAGTCGGCGTGTACCTCGGAGTCGAGAACGGCCGCGTGCGCTGTTTCGATCCGACGACGCTCGCCCCTCTCGGCGACTACACGGAGATCACTCACGAATTGGCGCTGAATAAGTCGCAGATCATTACGGAACGGCAATTGCGCGAGCGAGCCGAAGCCAAGGCCGAGCAAGCGGACGAGGCTCGAAGAGCCGCTGAGGCCAGGATCGCCGAACTGGAAGCCAGACTGCAACGCTCGAAAGACAATCCGTAAAGTTTCTGTATCGCTCGGCATCGGGATGTCGCAGATTCCATCGCCCCGATCTCTCCAGCAAGCCAAATGCATCGACACATCATTCTCCTCTTTCTCACAAGTCCGGCCTGCGTCTTCGCTCAGGCCGACGCCAAAGTGCCGGACCCCGATCCGGAACTGGAGCGCAAGAGCTTCATCGTCGCGCCGGGCTTCGAGGTGAATCTCTTCGCCTCCGACCCTTTGCTCGCCAAGCCCATCCAGATGAATTTCGATCCTCAGGGCCGACTTTGGGTCGCGTCCAGCGAGGTTTATCCGCAAATCAAGCCCGGCCAGGTGGCGAACGACAAGATCGTCATCCTTGAAGACACCAAGGGCGTGGGCAAGGCGGACAAGGTGACCGTCTTTGCCGACGGGCTGCTGATCCCCACCGGCGTCGCACCGGGCGACGGCGGGGCCTATGTCGCCAACAGTACGGAAATCGTTCACCTGTCCGCGAGCAAGCCGGGCCACAAGGCAGATCGAGTCGACGCGTCGTCCTGTCCGGCTTCGGCACGGAGGACACGCACCATATCCTCCACACATTCCGCTGGGGACCGGACGGTTGCCTGTACTTCAATCAGAGCATCTACATCCACTCGCACATCGAGACGCCCTATGGCGTGAAGCACCTGAACGGCGGCGGCATCTGGCGATTCCGACCGGAGACGATGGAAATGGACGTCTTTGTTCGCGGCTTCGTCAACCCGTGGGGCCACCATTTCGATCGCTGGGGTCAGTCGCTCATTACTGACGGCGCCTATGGCGAAGGCGTGAACCATGGCGTGCCGGGGGCGTATTTCGTGACGGCGGTCGGCGCCACTCGAATCATGAAGGGGCTTAATCCCGGCAGCCCGAAGCACTGCGGGCTGGAAATCTTGAGCGGCCGGCATCTGCCGGACGATTGGCAAGGAAACGTGATCACCAACGACTTCCGCGGGCATCGCGTCTGTCGCTTCAAGATCGGCGACGACGGCAGCACGTTCACGAGCCGTGAGATGACCGAGGTAATCAAGACGAACCATCCGGCATTCCGGCCGATCGACGTGAAAATGGGCCCCGATGGGGCGATCTACATCGCCGACTGGTACAACCCGATCATCCAGCATGGCGAAGTCGATTTCCGCGACCCTCGCCGCGACCATGTCCACGGGCGCATCTGGCGCGTCACCGCCAAGGGCCGGCCGCTGGTCCAGAAGCCGAACTTGGTCGATGCTCAGACGCCGGAATTACTCGATCGTTTGAAAGATCCCGAGGAGTGGACGCGAACCAACGCCAAGCGCGTGCTCAAGGAACGCGGTGCGAAAGCGGTGCTTCCGGCTCTCGAAGCATGGGTGAAAGCTCTCGATCCCAAGGATGCGAATTACGAGCACAATCTGCTGGAAGCGTTGTGGACTTATCAATCTCTCAACGTCGTCGAGCCGAGATTGCTGGACACGCTTCTGAATGCCAAAGACTATCGCGCCCGAGCAGCGGCTGTCCGCATTGCGTCAACCTGGCATTCGCGATTGCCGAATGCGATCGAAGTGCTTGCGGCGCGTGCCACCGACGATTCGCCGCGGGTGCGCATGGAAGCCGTGCGCAGCGCTCGCCGCGACCGGCAGTCCCGCAGCGGTCGCCCCGGCATTCGCGGCCTTGAACAAGCCGGTCGATCGTGTCGATGGACTATGCGCTATGGCTGACGGCGCGCGATCTGGCGCCCGTCTGGTCGCCCAAGTTTCAAGCGGGCGACGATGTCTTTCGGGGGAATGTCAAGGGTCTCTTGTTCGCCCTGGATGCGGCGGGGACCAAGGAAGTCGGCCAAGCCAATCATCGCGCTTCTGCAGTCGGGCCGCCTTCCAGCGGATCGCGAGATTGACTTGTGGGTGCTTCTCGCGCGGATCGCCACTCCCGCCGAAATTGATTTCATTCTGGATCCGAAGAATCTCGATCGAATCCGCGATGAGGAGCAAATGGCGCGAGTCATGTCCGCACTGGAAGAGAGTGTCCGAAACCGAAAGATCCGGCCATCGAAAAAGGCGAACGATCGGGCCGAGAATGTGACGCTATTTGTCGATTCATCGAATCCGAAATTGAAAGTGAGCGCCTGGCGATTGTGCGGCCACTGGAAGTTGGAGGGTATGCGCTGCGGAGATCGACCGGCGGTTGCGGAATCCAAAGACAGCGCCCAGCGAAAAGCGACTCTGCATCGAGTGTCTTGCCCTGTATGGCGGACCGAATTCGATCGCCTCGCTATCGGCTATCGCCGGCTCGAAGGAGGAGGTCTCGGAGCAACGGATCGCCGCGGTGATATCGCTCGTCGACCTCGATCCCGCGACCGCCGCGACGTTATGCCGCGACCCTCCTCGATGGGGCTCATCCCTCGCCGGAAGTGACCTTCCTGTTCAGCGCCTTCCTCGCCCGCAAGGGCGGTTCGAAGGCACTGGCCCAAGTCCTTATTGGCAAGAAGCTGAACGCCGATGTCGCTAAGCTCGGGCTCAAGGCCGTTCGCTCATCCGTGCAGGACGCCAAGCCGCTGACGGACGCTCTCACCAAGGCCGGCGGCCTGACCGCCGCCCGCACCGATTACACACCTGCCGAAATCAAGGCCTACGTGCAGGAAGTATTAACCAAGGGCGACGCCGCTCGCGGCGAACTGGTTTATCGTCGCAAAGATGCAACGTGCTTGTCGTGCCACGCGATCGCCGGCGCCGGCGGGCAAGTCGGTCCCGACATGACCAGCATCGGGGCCAGCGCCCAGGTCGATTATCTCGTCGAATCGATCCTAATTCCCAACAAAGCAGTCAAGGAGGGATTCCACGCACTCAAGATTTCGACGCTCGACAACAAGGTCTACGTCGGCATTAAGACCCGCGAGGCGGATGGCAAGACTTACTTGCGCACGTCGGAGGACAAGGAAATCGCCATCGCCGACAAGGATATCGACGAGAAATTACAATCGCGGTCGCTCATGCCGGATGGCCTCGCGGATCAATTGACCCGGCAAGAGTTCGTCGATCTCGTTCGGTTCCTGTCCGAACTTGGCAAGATCGGCCCCTATGGTCCGAGCAAGGCCCGCCTCGTTCGTCGCTGGCAGGTTCTTGAACCCATGAAGGAGAACATCTTCCAGCTTCAGCGAGCAAGTGTCGCGAAGGCGGTGGCATCGCCCGAGGCATTTGTCTGGTCATCGGCGTATTCGAAGGTGTCCGGCGAATTCCCGCACGAATCGCTGCCGAAATTGGTGGTGTGGAATGGTTCGGAACCGTTCGCTATGTTGCGCTGTCAACTCGATGTCACGACGGGCGGGCCGGTGAAGTTGAATATCAACGGAGCGAGCGGATTGAGCATGTGGATGGGCGCCACGCCGGTCGAAGTGAAGAGTGAAACGGTGCTCAACTTGAAACCCGGCCTGCAAACGCTGACGTTCGAGGTGAATTTGAGCAAGCGCCAAGAGGGGCTACGTGTTGAATTGGAAGATGTCGCTGGCTCACCGGTACGCGTGAACATTGTCAACGGGAAATGATGCACAAAGCGAATCGTTTAGCGTTCGAGCCGTTGGCTCGAACGCTAAACGATATTCGTCATTTCGTTTTCTCATCCTTCGTCTTCCAGAAATCCACCGCGCGAATGGCGCCGTCGGGGACCCGGTCCTTGCTGGTGAGCAAAAGACCATAATCGCGAATGACCACGCGAAGATTCGGATCGGTGTCCTCGATCGCCTGAATAAACGCCCCAACCGGCATTTTTCCGGCCAAGACAACCTTCAAGCTTGGTGCATCCCGCTGCAGGAGGGAGCGGATCGGAACGTCGGATTTGGCCCCGTCCCTCAGGACCTCCTCCACTGCAGCCTCAGGTGAACTGTCCAGCCGAAACTCAATTTCTTGATTGAGCAGCTTGCGCACCCGCTCCGCCATGCTCGGCTGGACCGCGGTCGCCAGATCACGATTCCGACCAGCCAGACTGAGCAGCCCGCGGTATGTATTCACATCGCTGATTGCTTTACCCGTATCTCGATCCCAAGCTCGAAGCACTCCTTCCATGGTAGTGGTGTAGAGCACCCTGCCGTCGGGCGAAATCGTGGGTGACTTCACCGCGAACTCGCCACGCAGCGCCTTCAGTTCCGTTTCCAGTTTTTCGATTTCGCCGCGCTGCTTCTCAATTGCGACTTGCGCGGCGAGCATGGATTCCTTGCTCACCAATTTTGCGTCGATGAGCCGCGTCTGTTCCTTGAGAGCGGCCTCGAGCACCGGCAACATTCGCTTGGCTTGATTCAGGTCATTGTGCAGTGAAGTCGCTTTGGAGAGCACCTGTTGGCGAACGACATTGAGCAGAGCTTCGGACTCCCGCACTTTGGCCTCTGCCGCCTTGATGTCGGCACTGTTCCGCAGCGCTTTGTCGAGCGTGTCTTCGAGGCTGCCGGGGGTCGGTTTGGCAGGCTCCTTCGGAGCAGCTTTCTTGGGCGGTGTTTGCCCAAGGGCAATTCCACCGACAAGGCATACGACAGCAACCAATCGAAAGCTCATTGGGAATTCTCCTGTTCGCGGGCGCGTTTGAGGGAAGTCAGTAGCCACGTGTCATTGGGACTTACCGCCAGATCGGCCGGATCGGCTTCATCGAGAAAATTGCGGTAACAGCGGAGTGCAGCCGAGTAATCGCCGTAGTCGACGATGTAGCGATCGCCGGCTTCGCGAAATCGGCGGGCCGACTCGGCCTTCGCGAGCGTTTTTTCAGCATCGAGTTCCAACTCCGCGGCGCGATTTCGGAGGCGCTGGATTCTCGCTTGGCGAATCGGCCTTCGCGGGAGGCGGTGGTTCATTGCGAACGATGTACACGGTCTCGGGCGCGGGACGGGGCCGTAAACTCGAAATGAAAAGACCCCCAACGAAGCAGAGGAGGCAGACGCCAATTCGTCCAGCGAGTCGCACTCGTCGTGCACGACGAATGCGACTCGTCGTGCGGCGGAGCAACTCGGCTTGGAGCAAATCGTTCGTCGTTGGGCTTCGCGGAGTCAGCAGATCGTCGTCACTCATCGCCATATGCCTCGCGGAAAGCGGCCCGGGCTCGCGTCAGAAGCGATTCGACGGCTTTTTCCGTCTCGCGCCACTCCGCCGCAATGGCGGCGACGCTTTTCTGTTCGAAATACTTCAATCGCAAAACAAGTTCATGGCGTTCGGATAGCCCGGCCAGGGCACGAGCGACTCGCTCCGCTTGTTCGCGCTTTCCAGCCGCCAGATCGTCGTGGCCGACTTCACCATTCAGCGATTCCTGTCGCGCTGCCCGCCGTCGCTGCGAGCGAAGTTGGTTACGCAGCACATTGACAGCAATCCCGCACAGCCAGCCACGGAATGAACCGGCTTCCGGCTTGAAGGAACGAATTCGGCGAATAGCGGTCAACCAGGTGTCTTGAAGCACCTCGTCGGCCAACTCGCGCCAGCCGCCGCAGCGCCAAAGCGACATAAGCTTCCAGCGGCGCATATTCCGACTCGAACCATGTTCGCCAAGCGCGTTCATCGCCGGCGGCCACGGCATCGCGGAGACCACGCTCGTGCCAGAGCCGATCGGTCATCCTGCCCTCATTAAGGAGATTGTCCGGAGCAGGCTAAATCCTTCGCTGCGGGCGAGCCGAACGCCGTAAGGCGTCGGGTGACGACAACACCCGACGCCTTACGGCGATCGGCTCGCCAAGAAGGCGATCGGCTCGCCAAGAAGGCGATCGGCTCGCCAAGAAGGCGATCGGCTCGCCTTGCGCCACCCGACTCGCACTTGTCAGACGCTCAAGCGATCTATAAATCTCAATACGGGTGTGCAACTGATTCGCTCGGGGGTAGACTGCCGGCATGCCCTTGATTCTCGACTGGCATCAGGCCGCGGCCCCCGACGACCTGGCCCGCCAGACTGTCCAGGCTCTTGCCGATGGCGCTCTCGTCGTACTCCCGAGCGAGGCCGGGTACGTCGTTGCCGCCGATCCAGCCCGGATGGGCCAGGCATCTCGCCCACCCGGATTGCCCGAAGGATTGAGCGTCTTTCGCCTCGCTGGGTATTTCGACCCCGCGAGCTTTTTGACGGAAATCGCCGCAACACCCATCGAGCGATCGCTCGCTTTGCGGCTATGGCCGGGAGCCATTGGTTGGGTTTGCGACGAATTGCCGTTCCCCGTTTGGGTGCCGTCTCACCTGGCGGTCGCGTCGGTGCTTGCCGCCTTTCCGGCGCCTCTCGCGCTTTACGAGTTGAATGGTGGGCAACCGATTGATCTGGCGGACCTCGGGAACTCGATGGCGATTGCGGTAACTGATGGGCCGCCTCGTCGTGGGCCGGTGACCTTGATTCGGCCGAATGAGGCGCGCTGGTCCATCGAGCGAACCGGAATCGTGACCGCTGCCGCGCTCAACGAGGCAACGGCTCGCAAAATCGTCTTCGTCTGTACCGGGAATACTTGTCGGAGCCCGATGGCCGAAGGATTCTTCAAGCATCGATTAGCCGAACGGCTGGATTGTGCGGTCGATGAACTGCCGGCTCGCGGCTATGTGATTGGCTCGGCCGGCATCTCAGCCATGACGAACGACCCGGCGACGGCCGATTCGATCGAGGCACTTCAGGAATTCGGCGTGGATTTGGCCGGCCATCGGAGTCGGCCGGCGACGGCGGACCTATTCGCCCGTGCCGACGATGTCATCGTCATGACGCGCGGCCATCTGCTGGCTATCGCGAGCAAGTACCCGGTGCTCAGCGGATCGCTCCGATTGCTTTGCGGTCCGGACGGCGACCTCGATGATCCGATCGGCGGCGGACCGGATGTGTACCGAAAATGTGCCGCAACCATACACCATCATGTGGATCGATTGATTATTGAACTGGGACTGACATGAAGATCGCACTGGGGAGCGACCACCGGGGTTTTGCCGTCAAGCAGCGACTGGCGGCCTTGTTGACCACACTGGGGCACGAAGTGCAGGATCTCGGCGTGGCTTCGGGCGACGGCGCGGCCGATTATCCCGACTACGCCATTCCGGTCGCGGAGCGAGTTGCCGCCGGCCGGGCCGATCGGGGGATACTCGTTTGCGGCACCGGCTTTGGAATGTGTATCGTCGCCAACAAGGTGAAGGGTATTCGCGCCGTCAGTTGCCGGGACCCCATCGAAGCGGAAATGAGTCGCCGCCACAACGACGCCAATGTCTTGTGCATGTCGGCCGATTTTTTGGGTCAGGAGTTGATCGATCGCCTCGTGAACGTTTGGCTCACGACCAATTTCGAATTCGGCCGGCACGAACGAAGGGTGGAGAAGATCTCGGCTTACGAAGCGGGGACCGCGCCGTAGGGCGGCTGCCCGCCTGTCGTATCTCGGAACCTCAGCCGCCCGCGGACCATCCGCCGACGTGCGCAAGGTCGAACTACTTCATCACTCGCAACAACGGCTCCAGCAGCCAGCGGAAGCTTCCGGACAGTTGGGCAGTCAGGATGCCGGCCGCCGGCACGATGTAGGTGAAGAACGATCCGAGCAAGCCGCTGTCGAACGAGAGTTTGCCAGGCGTCGTTCGCGTGACGCGGCTGACAACCTCGTCGCGATTCATCTCGACAAGGACATAGATGATGCTCGCCATTCCCACAGCGCTTAACGCAATTAAGCCAATCAGCAACAGTTTTTCCGGATGAAAAGGATACGATGTGGCGGCGAGGAGCAAGAGCGAAGAGGTGACTACCGATGCCCAGACCAGGTTGCGAAGCTGGACGAAAAACTGCGAAACGTAAATGACGATTTGCGTCGCCGCCACCGACTCGGCAAGCGCGACCCATGCCGGTTCACCGGTGGCCTCGGCCGGTATCTCTTCCTTGCCTTGACCGCCGCCAAACGCCTCGTCCACGGCGAGGGTTTTTCCCCGCGGCGCCAAAACGGACAAGCACGCCCCAGCCACTGTGGAAAGCTTTGCCCGAACCACGCGCTCAGCCCGGCGCGCCGATCCACCGTGGCGACCCTTGGACAGTTGATCGGCGAGAATCGCATCGATCTCATCGGCGGTGCGGCCGAATTCCCGGAGCGAATCGGGGGCAGCGGGATCTTGTTCGACAGCTTCGACCAGAAGTCGGAGCTGATGCGCGGGCACTTGCAAGTGCGACAGCCGGGGTCGCTGCGTAAATAAGTAGCGGCCAAAAAGGTCCGTGACTTTCGTCGGCAGCCGGCTGAACGCCCGCATCATCGGCTGGGCCGCGACCGCGTCGAGCAATCCCTTGACACGCGCCCAAAGAAAGAACAGGCGAACGAGCGTGGTCGTTGACAGGAAGAACAGGCCGGTAAAGCCCGCGAAGAACAGCAGATCCCACCCCCACCCCTCGACGGTCGGCAGTGACTGCATCCAGACCGCGATGCCGAAGCCAGCGAGAGCGACGATGGCCGCCGCGATCGCCTTCGCGTGTTGCAAGGCGATCGCTTCGTAGGCGACTTCATCGCGCACGGCTTGATCCGCCGCGAGCAGTCGGTGAAATGACTCGCCGGCCGGGTAGGGCGTCGGAACGTGGAATCGTTCCGAGATGAAGGTGCGCTTGAGCTGAAAGAATCCCCACGCCGCGAAGCCGATGCAGACCAGAAAGAGCGGAGTGAATGGCGAAAGCCCCGTCGTCAGATCGACGCCGCGAATGAAGAACAACGCCCGCCGGGCGAAGTCGCCGTGGGTCCAGAAGCGAACCAGCCCGATGGTCGAAAAGCCAAAGACGAGCAACAGAACGCCCGAATTCAACGCAATCCAACTAGCGGTCTCCAGCGGGTGATCGCGCGGGATATTGCGAAGCGCGGCCGATGACGCACCGAGTGGCTGACCGCGAAAGAGTCGGAGAACTCCCTTGTGAGCCAGTGGCTTGAGCATGCCCAACGCCAGCGCGGCCGTACAGGCGATGGCCAGAACCACAATGAGGATCGTCGATGTGGAACTGAACGACGATCCCTCCGCTTGCGTCCACACTAAGCACAACACCGTCGCGGCAAACAACACCTGCGAGCCGAGCACGATATTTCGGTAAAAAAGGTCGGGCCAGGTGAGGAGCGAACCGCCTTTCCAGAACAGCCGCGCATGCGGATTACCCCAGGCTCGCGCGATCAGATAACCCCACCAGGCAAACAGGCCGATCCCAATCGGAATCATTGCTCCGGGATAGTCGAGCCCGGTAAAGGATGACGCCGTGGCAACGGGCACGTCGGATTCCGAACGCCGGGCCACGTAGTTCGATTTGTCGGCGTAATCCGTGTAAAAGTGGAGCGGTACGATGGCACCATTGGGCGCAACCATACTGATCCAGATCGGCGGACGGTCGGCGGCATGATCCGGCTGGCCGCCGCCTCGCAAGGCGAAGGCAGGGGCCGAGTATTCGAGAAGTTGGTCGTCGACGCCTAGCTGCATCAGGGTCGCGTTGTAATAGCCCTGAGCAGCGACCGAAGGAAAGAGAATGCGCTCGGTCGTCGCATGATTCACCCACACCTGGTTCCGCGGTTCGAGCGGATAGGTCGAGCCGATGATGACGCCGCGCATGTAGTAGCGATACTCGGGGTGCGTGAGCAGCAGATCGCCATCGGTGACAAAGATGCACACGTCCGGACAGTGTTCACGAATCAGGCGAATGAGAAAGAGTTTGTCGCGGGTATCGCTGGCGATGACGCCGACGTATCGGCAATGCTCGCGGGAAACCGTCATCAGGATGCGTGCGAGGACCTGGCCGTTCGACGCTACCGTTGTCGAGCCGCCTTGTGCCGGAACACCTTCGATCGTTCCAAGTTCGTCGTTGATGGAAAGGGAAAGGAGTGGATCGTCCTCCGCCGATGCCGTTTTCTTGTCCTTCTCCTTGGCCGCCGTCGTGTATTCGTTCTTGACGCGTGAGATGTTGAGGGGGAAGCGCAGCGTCAGCACCTGGCTGTTGTCGAGGTCGGAGAATGCCTTGCCAAAGCCGGTGTTTCCCTCGGTGAGTAGGGCCACCTTTCCGGGCACGAGACCGACACGGCCGGCGGCAATTGGCTCCGTGGTGCTCGTGCCGTCTCGGCGGGTCAGAAATTGCAGCATGGCCCCGAGCGTCGTCCGTGTCGGGATCACCGTGGAAGAGAATTCCACGCCATCGGGGCGCCAGGAGGGGAAGTTGAGCTTGTTCGCTTCGTAAGAGAAGAATTCCTTTTTGCGAACCGCGGTGGCGCTGCCGGTAATGATGTGGAACCGATAGCGCGGGTGCTCAACGCGGTCGGAGAACAACGAATCGCCAAGCTTCCACCAATCGCCCAAGACAAATTGCAAGGACGTCTGGGAGCCCGAGAAGTACGGGCCGATCAATCGGACGGGCTTTGTGTCGGGATAGCCTACCTCCGCCATCAGTTTTAAGGCGGTATAAAACGCCTGCTTATGGACACCGCCCATTGGCGTCTCGCCCACGAGGAAGACCGCGCACAGAGCAGGGACATTCACTTTGCGCGATTTGTCCTTGCCGTGGCGAAACAAGAGCAGCCCCGGTTGTTTTTCGCGCAGATTGCTCGGCGGATCGCCCGGCTTGGGCTTGGCTTTGCGGTCCACGTCCCAGGGCAGCCAACACCGATCGAGGATGAAGCCGTCCTTCTTCTCGACAGCCCTCTGGATCGCATCGACCGATTGGTCGAATGCGTTGCCGAACGGCGAATCGACCGGATCCGGCACAGTGGCAATGAGGAATTCCGTTTGATATCCATGAATGTTTTGGCGGATTTGATCCAGCGGATCCAAGTTGCCGAAATCGCGCACGGAGCGGTGAAAATCGAATACCGGAGCGAGCGATGGCCGTTTCCTGTCAGCCGGAGCCGAATGCACCGCGTCGGCCGCATCCTTTTTGTCGTCCTTTTTGGCGATCGAGGAGGGGATCCCGCTTTGCGGCACGCCAACGGCAAAGATGCCGAGCAGGCCGGTGAGCAAAAGCCACGGAAGATTGGCGGGCTTTTTCGGGTCGGAATCGGCCACGGGATGCAACCAGCGGGAGCGGCCGTGCGACGCCGGTTCGCAAACGCGCGTTCGGCTCCCGGCGAGGCGCGTCCGTGCGGGTCGGCGGTTGAGTCCGGCAGTCTAGCCGGAAACGGCGATTTGGAACAAGATGGATTGCCAGCCGACTGGCCACAGTCATAAGGTGAGTGGGCATTAGCCAACCAACGCAGGAGAGACAAATGGGCAACCCCGCAGGCGTTCGCCGCAAGAAGAAGGAAAAGCGTCGCAAAAAGCTCGACCTACGACTCGCGGCGAAACCCGCACCCGCCAAGAAGTAGGGGTTTGTTGCCACCGACTTGAAAACGAACCGCGTGCCGAGTTCCATTTGAAAGTGTTGGCGCAATGGCTCTGAACTGGATGGGCGATCGACAATAACGGTTTCGGCTCAACGGATTCATCATGGGCTTGGACGAAGCCAGTGTGGTCCGTTCACATGGGCCATTGCGCGATGCGCTGGCACGATCCCTATCATTTCCCCGTCGCCTCTTATCCGAGTCGCAGCCGATGCGCACCCTCATCCCAATTCTGCTCCTGGGAACGCTGACCATGCCGGCTTACTCCGATGAAGGCATGTGGCTTCTGAACGATCCGCCGCGCCAACGTCTCAAAGAGAAGTACCACTTCGATCTGACCGATGCCTGGCTCGAACATGCCCGGCTCGCGTCCGTCCGCTTCAACAATGGCGGCTCCGGGTCGTTCGTCTCGCCGCATGGACTGCTCATCACCAATCACCACATCGCCTCGGATGCATTGCAGAAGCTCTCGACTCCTGAACACGACCTGTTTCGCGATGGCTTCCATGCGAAGACACAGGCGGACGAGTTGAAGTGCCCCGATCTGGAACTGAACGTCCTGCAAAGCATCGAGGATGTGACCGGCCGGGTGAATGCCGCGGTAAAGCCGGAGATGAAACCAGCCGAGGCCTTCGCGGCTCGACGGGCGGCCATGTCCGCGATTGAGAAAGAATCGCTCGACAAAACCGGTCTGCGTTCCGACGTCGTCACGCTCTACCAGGGCGGGGCGTATCACTTATATCGCTACAAGAAGTACACGGACGTCCGCATGGTCTTTGCTCCCGAACAGCAAATTGCGTCGTTTGGCGGTGATGTCGATAACTTCGAGTTCCCACGTTACGACCTCGACGTCTCCTTTTTTGCGCCTATGAGGATGGCAAGCCAGTTCAGGTCAAACATTGGTTCAAATTCAGCACCGACGGGCCGAAGGACGGCGACCTAGTCTTCGTCACCGGCCATCCCGGCACGACCAATCGACTCGAAACCATCGACAAGCTAATTCATCGTCGCGACGTAACGCTGCCCTTTACTCTGGCGCGAATATGCGCCATGGAAGCGGCGTTGACGCAGTACGGCGAACGAGACCCCGAGAACAAGCGCCAGGCGACTACCGATTTGCATCGCTACGCCAATGCTCGTAAAGCGTTCAGCGGGCAGTATCAGGGGCTGTTGAATCCGAAAACGCTGCAAACGAAGCGTGTCGAGGAATACACGCTGATTGGCCCCGTCACGAAGACGCCCGGCTCCGCCAGGCAGCGCGATGCGTTTGAGGGCGCTGTTCGCCGCATCGCCGATATCGAGCGCATTTACGCCGAATTCGAAAAGCCGCACAACCTGATCGAAACCGGCACGGCATTCCCAAGCACGCTATTCGCGATTGCGCGCGACATCGTTCGGCTGACGGCGGAAATCGACAAGGAAAACGGCAAGCGCTTGCGCGAATATCGCGACTCCAATCTCGACTCGTTGAAGCTGCACCTGTTCTCGCCGGCGCCAATCTACAAGGAACTGGAACGGGCGAAACTCATGGCGGGAGTCACGTTCCTCGCCGAGCAACTGGGTGGAAGCAATGCCCTGGTCAACAAAGTGCTCGAAGAGAAGTCGCCAGGCCAGCGCGTCGACGAACTCCTGGCGACCAAACTTTTCGACCCCACGGAGCGCAAGCGCCTGGTCGCCGGCGGCATCAAGGCGGTCGAGGCGAGCGATGACCCGACGATCGTCTTTGCCCGAACGATTGACCCCGAGGCGCGAGCATTGCGGAAACGCTTTGAAGAGCAAGTTGAGGAGCCGGAACGGCAAGCGTATGCCGAGATTGCCAAGGTGCGATTTGCACTCCATGGCAAGGCGATCCCGCCCGATGCCACCTTCACCTTGCGGCTCGCGTACGGCGTGGTGAAGGGCTATGAGGCGGAAGGGGAGAAGGTGCCATTCGCGACGACCTTTGCCGGCCTCTATGAGCGTGCCGAGAAGCAGCGCTACAAGGAGCCATTTGAACTGCCGAAGCGCTGGCTGGACGGCAAGGGCAAACTCGATTTGACGACGCCGTTCAATTTCGTCTCGACCGCTGATACGATCGGCGGAAACTCCGGTAGTCCTGTGCTAAACCGGGCCGGTGAATTCGTCGGCATCAACTTCGATCGCAACCGCTACGGCCTGGTGCGCAATTTCGTGTACACGGAAGAACAAGCCCGGCACATCTCGGTTCACTCGCGAGGAATCCTGGAGGCGCTGCGAAAGCTCTATCCAAGCGAGGAGTTGGTGACCGAGCTGACCGAGCGGCGCTAAAAGCCTGAACGAGCCCGTTGCAATGAATTGGCTGCGCAAGCGGGTCGGCGGATAGTTTTGTCTGGTTAGGCGGGGTAATCGCCAACTTATTCTCCGTCCCCTTGCGCGATTTCTAGCTTTCCTGCCAGCGATCAACGCGTCGATTTGCATTGCAACTGGGGGAGCTTTTTACGAGTTCTCGCAGGAACGAAGTTTAACCTGCGCACGGTTTCCATTTGCTGCGCGATGATTCCGGATGCTGCGCGATGATTCCAGATGCTGCGCGACGGGGTATGCGCTGCAGCTTCTTCTTGATGAACCAACTGGGATAATTATTCGTGCAAGCATGCGATCATATGCCAGTTTGGCACTTGGTCGAATCGCCCTGGTCACCCTTTCGCCTTGAATCCCCTGGCTTTCCCTGGCATAACACGTCCCGCTGGCCGAGCCATTCCCCCCGGCTCGGTGACTCGAATGGATTCGCCCGCGGCCTAACCACGGTAAACTCGGAATGACTCCGCTTGCTGCCAATTCCCGAATGCGAAAGCGTTTGATCGCCAGGCTCTCCGTTCAATCGTTGGAAGAGCGTGCCACCCCGGCTACGGCAATCTATTCGGCTCCGACCCAGACCTTGACTCTCATTGCGGACGAGGGCGATCAAATCTCGATTGCCTCGCTCGGCGGCCAGCCGGCCGGCTATGTGCAAGTAACCGAGAGTCAGCTCGGCGACACGGTATTCGACAGCATGTCTGCCGGGCAGTCCGTGCGAAATCTGATCGTCAAGTTTGGCAACGTCAACTCGGGCGGGTTCGTTTTGGATGCCAACGCTCAGATCGGCGGCAGCCTCACGATTTATGGAGCCAAGTCGAGCCAAACCGTCAGCATCGCCGGCACGGTGGGCGCTAATGTGATTTACTCCGCAAGTGCATCCGCCGCATTCGACGTGGTGGATTTCGAAGCCACATCAATGATCGGACGCAACCTGACGCTCGGACTCAAGGATGGGACCAACACGGTCCGGTTCAAGAGCGGAATGATCAATGGCAATGTGCTAGTCCGAGGCGGCGCGGGCGAAGACACGATCGAAGTCACCGAAGCCGGTGACGTGACCATTAACGGTTCGGCGACGTTTCTTCTGGGCAATGGCAGCAACAACTTCATCGGCAAAGGGCCGGTGAACGTGGCATCCCTCGTCTACGTCGGTTCGGCTTTCACTTATGGAGGCGGAATCGGCAATGACAAATTCGATCTCGATCACTCCGGCACTTCACTGAATGTCGGCACCGACGCGAGGTTTACGTTCGGCACACCCTCGCAGTTCGACGGAAACCTGGCACTCTTCGAAGCCGTGCGGGCCGGACGCAATGTGGTTTTCAACGGCGGCATTGGCAACGACACAGTCATCGTGAGCGGAGCCCTGGAGGCCAAAGGAAACGTCGCGATGAATTTGGGCGCCGGGGATAACATGTTCGATTCGAACAAGGAAGGCATTGCAACCAATTCGATCGCGGGCAGCTTTTCCTATATCGGCGGCGCCGACGGCGATCAGGTCAATCTGGACGCCATGACGATTGGCAAGAACCTGACCGTGGCACTCGGCGAGAATAACGGGTCAAGCCAGGGGCTATCCGTCGGATTGAAGAGTCCAGTGGGAGTGACGATCTTCGGCGCCGCGAAGGTGACGGGCGGCTCGGGCGCGGAGGGCGTCGTATTCCGTCGAGCCTACATTGGCGGCGCTTTGAATGTGTCGACTGGCGCGGCGTCAGATACAGTCGCCTTTGATGACTTGAAAGTCGCCGGCGCCAGTTGGATCGACCTGGGAGCCGGCGACGACTTGCTGCAAAGTGAATTGCTTCCAAGCGACGGCGCTGGAACCCTGACGAGCGCGACCTCGTTTGGCGGAAAACTGACCCTGCGAGCCGGTGACGGCAATGACACCGTTGACTTCAGCGACGACAATGAAGCATCGACGTATATCCAATTTGGTGGCCGCGTGGTTTTGCAGGGCGGCGGCGGCAACGACATGTTGAAGAATGCCTCCGAGAATATATTCAGCGTTTTAGGCAATATCAGCGACTTTGATGAGGCCGTGGGCGCGGCGTTTGTGTGAGCGGAGTTTAAGGATTCACAACGGGTCAAATTGATGTGGCATCCGGGCTTGAGTCCAGCCCGGCATGTCGCTTCATCTGATGTGCACTTTTTCAGATTTCACTTCGGCTAATTCCCAAATCCCCAGGGATTGAATCAATCCATTGCGCACGGGATAATCCCTCTTGAGCAACTCAGCGGGAGAACCGGCATGCCAGTAGGCGTCAATGGCCGCACGCGCTTCAAGAGCATGGAAGACGTGCTGCGCAACCTCGGCGGCATTCCGCCAAGTCGCGTGCGCATGGACCCCCCGCCCGGCACTGCCACGATTCGTGATCTCATCCGCCTTTGGAAAGCGGAAGGGGAAATGTGCGAGTTGGTGGATGGAACCTTGGTGGAGAAGCCGATGGCCTTTCCGGAATCCAACGTTGCGATGATAATTGCCGCCACCATTTTGAGATTTGTGGAGTTGAATGATTTGGGCGTCGTGGTCGGCGAACAAGGGATGATGCGGCTCGTGCGGAATCTGGTGCGGGCGCCGATGTGTCGTTCGTCGATTGGGCGCAACTTCCGAGTCGGCATATTCCTGATTCGCCTGTACCGCATTTGCACCCTGACCTCGCCGTTGAGGTCTTCAGCAAGGGCAATACCCGACGGGAAATGGAGCGCAAGCGGAAGGAGTACTTCCGCTCGGGTTGCCGCCTCGTTTGGATGGTGTACCCGCGCACGGTGGACGTCTATACAAGATCGGACGCGTTCACCACGTTCGCAGAGGCCGATACTCTGGACGGCGGGGACGTTCTACCCGGATTTCGCCTGCCGATTCGATTGCTCTTCGTCAACCTACCGCCAACTCGTCCGCGACGACGAAATCTCCGCTAGTATTTCATGTAACTTCCCTTCTCTGGCGCTTGTGCATCTCCGTCGTGCGCGGCATCATCATATTCGTTGCGCTTGTGCCCCTTCGCTCGTCTTCTCGTCACACGCTGCTTCGCCGAGGGCTATTCATGTCGAAGGCCAACCTTCTCCCTTTGGAAAAGCTCGATCCGGCCGCCGAGTGGGGGCCGTGGAAGCCGTCGGTCGAGCAGCCCTGGGACGCCAAATGGGCGGCGCACCTCTATCGCCGGGCCGGCTTTGGGCCAAGTCGATACGAAATGCGCGAGTCAGTCCATCTCGGCATGGAAGCGACGATCAAGAGGCTTTTTTCGACGCCCAAAGAGCCAACCAGGCGCTTATCGGCAATTGCCGGGCCGCCAGGCGTCAACGCGGCGGGCATGCCGGATGCGAGCCGCCATGCCGCCCAACTCCGGGCAGCCTGGTTGCAACGAATGATCGACGGCGTCGAGCCTTTGCGCGAAAAGATGGCGCTCTTTTGGCACAACCATTTCGCCACAAGTATCAAGAAGGTCAACGACGGCCCGCTGATGGAGAAGCAGGGGAATCTGCTCTTCACCAACGCCTTGGGCAGCTTCCGCCAGATGTTGCGCGAGATCAGCCGCGACCCGGCAATGCTGATCTGGCTCGACTCGAATCAGAACGTGAAGAGTCATCCCAACGAGAACTATGCTCGCGAAGTCATGGAACTGTTCACGCTCGGACTCGGCAATTACCGTGAGAAGGACATCCAGGAAGGAGCGAGAGCGTTTACAGGATGGCACACGACCGATGGCAAATTCACGTTTCGTGCCGTGGACCACGACGCGGATACCAAGACATTTCTGGGGCGAAAGGGCAATTGGGACGGCGAAGACATCGTCCGCATTCTCCTCGAGCAGCCGGCCTGCGCGAAGTTCATCGTCCGAAAACTGTATCGGTTCCTCGTCAGCGAGAATGTTACGCCGCCGGATTCATTCATCGCGCCGTTGACGGAGGCCTTTCGCAAGAACGACTACGACATTGCGGTTCCCGTCCGAACCATCCTGTGTTCGAAACACTTTTATTCCGCATACGCTTACCGGCAAAAGGTGAAATGGCCGGTGGAATACGTGCTCGGCGTCGTGCGCATGGTTGGCATCGGTCGGACCGGGCTGATTACGGTGAATCCCTACTCTCTGCTAGGCACGCTGGAACTGATGGGCCAGCTTCTTTATGCGCCACCGAATGTCAAGGGCTGGGAAGCGGGCAAGGCATGGCTGAATACGGCAACGGTGCTCGCCCGACACAACTTTGCCCACTCGCTTGTTAACGGCATGGGCGAATTGAATGCGTCCGCCAAAAGGTTTAACCAACAAACGTTCATGCCGGCCGTGGATCCCCTGGTGTTCGTCCGTGTTCAGGAGTTGATTGAGCCAGCCAAGATCGTCGATCTCTACGCCAACTTGCTGCTGCCGCGCGATTTCCCGAAGGAAGTGCGGAGCAAATTGATCGCCCACATCGCCGTGGCCAAACCGGAGACCGAGGCATTCGATCAGCGCTGCCGTGATGCCTTGTTCGTCCTTTTGACGTTGCCGGAATATCAGTTGAATTAGCATGGGACATATCGGACTCATTAGACCGATATGTCCCATCGGAGGGTAGCCATGTTAAGCCGTCGCAGTTTCCTCAAGCGCTCCTCTCTCATCGCCGCGGCGCCGCTGGTGCCTGGCTTCATCGAACGGACCGCTCGCGCCGCCGAGCCGGGCAAGGACTCGATCCTGATTGTGCTCGAAATGACTGGCGGGAACGATGGGCTCAACATGGTTGTGCCGCATCGTGACGATGAGTATCACCGGCTGCGGCCGACGCTTGGTTTCCAAAGCAACCAACTCGTCAAGGTGAACGACGAACTCGGTCTGCATCCCGCTTTTCAGCAGATGGGTCAACTCCTCCAACAAAGTAAATTGGCAATCATTCAAGGAGTTGGCTATCCGAACCCCGATCGCTCGCACTTCGAGTCGATGGACCGCTGGCAATGTGGCGAAGTGACATCCAAAGTCAGCGGCACCGGCTGGCTGGCCAAGAGCGTGCCCGATCTGGCCCGGGGCAAAGGGGGCGGGGTGCCCGTGATGCATATCGGAAGCGAAAAACTGCCGCTGGCCTGTCGCGGCACAATTCAGGGGGTCTTTTCAATCAATCAGGATCAGCCCTTTGAACTTAAACTTGGCATGGAAGGAAGTGTCGAAGAGAAAGAACGCAAAAAGCTCCTTGCTGATGTCGCGGCTGTCCGGCCGGATGAAAAGGGCAATGAACTGCTTCAATTCGTTCAGCGCCGGCAACTGCAGACGTACGCCTCGGTCGAGAAACTGAAGACCATCTTGAAGGACATGAGCAAGGAGCAAGCCCGCTATGGTTTCGGCCCCGGCAGCCTGTACATGAAGCTCGATTTGATCGGCAGGCTGATCGAAGGCGGCTTCGGCACGAGAGTCTTCTACGCCTCGATCGACGGGTTCGACACGCACGGCAATCAGGCGCAGACGCAGCAGAACCTTTTTCAACAGATCGACCAAGCGGTGGCGGCGCTGTTTCAACGCCTGCAGCGCACGGGCGACGACAAGCGCACGCTTTTGATGACGTTCTCCGAATTCGGCCGACGAGTCGCGGAAAATGGATCGAAGGGAACCGATCATGGCAGCGGTTCATGCCTGTTCGTCGTCGGCCCCGGCGTGAAGCCCGGCCCGCATGGCAAGCATCCCAGCCTCACCGATCTGGCAGACGGCGACTTGAAGTACCACACGGATTTTCGCCGTGTCTACGCCACGCTACTGGAAAACTGGCTGAGAGTGGACAGCAAGATGGTCCTGGGCGAAAAGTTCGCGCCGATGGGATTCATCAAGAAGGTGTGACAACAACAGAATCCCCACGGATGGATTCCCACGGATTAAACCATCTGTTTTCATCCGTGGGGATCCATCCGTGGGTCCTAACTGGCCGCTACGCCCAGATCTCGAATGTTGAACACGCTCTGATAGTTGGCGATCCCTTTCTCACGGAACAACTCGCTGGCCCCGCGAAGGCGGTCCACGATCGCGAGTACGATCGCCACTTCGCAGCCGGCCTCCCTGACCGCCTCGACCGCTTTCAACGCCGAGCTGCCCTTTGTCGAAACGTCTTCGACAATCGCCACGCGCATACCGGCTTTCAAATTCCCCTCGATCAGCTTTTGCGTGCCGTGTTCTTTCATCTTGTCGCGCACCCAGAAGCCTTCCATCGGCCGGCCATGCAGATGGTAGCTGATGACGGCGGCGGTCGCGAGCGGAACGGCGCCTACTGCCATTCCTCCAATGGCATCTACCTGCAGGTCTTTAGTGCGCTCAAATAGTACCTCGCCGATCAGGAACGCGCCGGCGGAATAGACGGCAGTCATGCGGCCGTCAATGTAATAATCGCTGACCTCGCCGGATGCGAGTTGAAAAGGCCCGCCCCGGCGAAACGAGCGCTCTTTCAAGAGTTCCAGCAACTTCGCTTCGTTGTCCGACATCAGATCTCAACCTATTGAATTAGCAGTTCATGGAACCGATTGCCTCACGTACGCTTTCACAACCCAGTTCCGTCAGGGCGGCCGGCAACTCGTTCACAATCCGCACACTGGCGGTGGGATCGTAGAAATTCGCTGTGCCTATCTGAACGGCCGTCGCGCCCGCGACCAGCATTTCCATCACGTCATCGATAGTGGCGATTCCGCCTACTGCCATGATGGGGATGGCTCTTGTCCGTGCCACCTGCCAAACCATTCGCAACACGATGGGCTTGATCGCCGGGCCGCTCAAGCCCCCTGTTCCATTTCCGAGCACCGGCCGCCTAAGTCGCCAATCGACCGCCATTCCGAGGAGCGTATTCACCAATGAGACTGCGTCCGCTCCACCGTCGGCAGCCGCCTTGGCGATTGGCACAATGTCGGTAACGTTGGGAGTCAACTTGGCGATGAGCGGGACCGGGCACACCTCCCGACAGCGCTTCACGATCCGCCGCGTGATGGATGGGTCGGTCGCAAAATCAATGCCTCCCGAGACATTCGGGCAGGACAGGTTCAACTCCACACCCGCGAGCCCGCAGTGCCCCATTCTCGCCGTCAACTCGACGAATTCCTCTTCATCCTCGCCGGCGACATTTCCGATCACCGCGGTCGGCAATGACTTCAGATATGGCAGGTGATGATCAAGGAAATGATCGATGCCATCATTGTCGAGGCCAATCGCGTTGAGCAGACCGCTCGGTGTTTCGACCGTTCGGGGCGGCGCGTTGCCGACCCGCAGTTTGGCTGTGACGGTCTTGGGAATGATTCCACCCAGCTGGGAGAAATCGACGAGACCGGACATTTCGCGCGCATAGCCGAACGTTCCCGAGGCAACGAGAACCGGGTTGCGCAACGAAAGGGAGCCAAGTTGCACGGACAGGTCAACGCCCATATGCGCCAGACTACGAATGATGCAGGCCGAATGCAACAGGCGTCCGAGTGTGTGCAGCGCGCTGATGCAGAACGCGGCAACCCCACTGTTGCGAAATGCCCACGCCGCGCGATTTTCGAGCAACCGTGGTTCAGGATGAGTGGCAAAGTGTTAGGAAAATGCAGTATTCCGGGGCCGGTTTTGCGCATCCGACAATTAGTCGAAAAGAATTGCATGCATGGCACACCCCTTGCTCTTAAGGATGCCGTGACTCGGTTGCGAGTCCCGAGTCACAAAATTGGTGCATAACCAATTTAGCTCCTACCAAAAAGGGCACGAGAGCCGGGCGGTTGCGAGTCCCGCCCGGAATTCCTCTCGTGCCCTCACCTCTTTTATGGGCCCAATTTGTCCCCAAGCGATTTGGTATCAAGAGTATCTCGCGATTCGTTGAACTGGCGTTCAATGCTGCGATCGAGGATCAATGTCGGCATGCGTTTCTTTCCGCAGACCATTATGGACGCGGCTATTATTTCACTTCTTCCACTCCTCCTTCAATCCGGTCAAGAATTCGACCAGATCACGTAATTCGCGCTTGGTCAACTTGCCGACGAGATCGTCTGGCATGGCGGATTTGGTCGCTCGTCGGTCGTCGATGTCGGCCTTCTTGATCGTCACCAGTTTGCCTTCGGCCGTCATGAGTCGGACATCCTTGGCATCTTCGCCTTTGAGCACGCCGCTGACCGACTTCCCGTCAAGCGTCGTGATCAAAACCGAATCGTAGCCTTTAGCGATTGCTTTGTTGGGGACGACGATCGATTCGAGCAGATACTCGCGTGGCTGCTTGCCGACGCCGTTGAGTGGCGGGCCGACTTCGCCGCCTTCGCCATTCAGTTTGTGACAGCGCTGGCACTGAACAGCGACCTTGCTGAGGAAGATCTCCCGTCCCTGATGGGCATCGCCGCCGGCCAGCGACTCGCGGAACTTGCCCAAGTCGTCCTTGGGCCGGGCGTTGTCGTAGCCGGCCAACCGACGCTTGATTCGTTCCGATTTGCTAGCGGCGGCAGCTTCGAGAATCTCCAGAGACAATTCCGGCTTTGCTTTCTTGGCGATCAGCTTGTCGAGCCATTCCTCAGTCAACGCATCGGCATCGGCCGAAGGGTTCGCAGCAAGGATCGAGAGAGCGCCTTGCTGTTCCACGACATTCGAGCCGGAGAGCACGTTCCGAAGCTGGCGTATGACCCCGGTGTGGTCTTTCTTGATCAGGATAGCGCGACCGGCCGTGCGGACTCTCGGGTCGTCCGTGGAGACGGCCAGCCTGGCGGTCTCCTGCAGTTTCGGATCGTTGAGAGCTGACAAGGCGTTCAACGCCTCGACGCGGCTATTTGACTCCGCCTTCGCGTCGTTCACCATTGCAATGAGAAACGGCCCGACTCCCTTGATGCCGAGTTTCGTCGCTGCCGTCGTGGCCACCTTGCGAACATCCCGCGGCCCGGCGAAGAGCTTGCCCATGACGGCGACGAACGCATTCTTCGCATCAGCCTGCGGCCGTTGCGGCAGCGCTTGCGTCAGCCCGGTAATGTAATCGCGGCGTGGCGGTTTCGTCCATTCGCCCAGCATCCGCACGGCGAGAGCTCGTAAGGCATTAGGAACATCCGGCCGAGCAGCATAACTCGCAATCGCCTCAGCATTCTCGGGCTTGCCGACGAGGAAATTCGCGTTGAGTACACGATAAGCGACGACGCGTGGCAAGTCGGGTTTGTTGATGAGGGCGGCGAGCTGTGGCAGTGCGGCGGGGATTGGAACGTCGTTGATGGCACGCGCGGCCTCGGCGACGATTCTGGGATCACTGTCGTTGAGGAATTCTGCTACCACAGGGGCTTTCTGGCGGCGAAGAGCGACGACGGCTGTCAAACGGATTGAGGACGACTTGTTTTCGGCGGACTCGGCCAGCAACTTACTCGGAATGCGCTGCGAGAGTGCCTGAGCGCATGCTTGCCGGATGATTGGATCTTGATTGTCATTCTCAGCAGACAATTCAAATAGCGCATCTCGCAGTGAGCTCCCATTCAGGTCAGATGTGCCTTTTTTCGCGAGCCTAAGAATAGCAAACAATCGCACGCGTGGTGACGGATCTCTGAGAAGTAGATAACTACCTCGCATTCCGCTGATAGGTCTGATTTGCGTGTCTGCGATCAGATTAAGCATTTGAGACCGGATTTCCGGATCGGGATCATTGAGAAGTAGCGGAAGTGACTGAAGTTCCTTGGTCAATTCTTGGCCCGCAGCACCTGCATCCGTCTTTACGCGTCCAATCGTTGCCGACGCCCAAATCGCATGGATTCTTGCGAGGCGATTTGCCTTCGAGTTAAATGCCAACGCGATAAGTGATTGAACTGCTGGCTTTCCTTTCTCCGTCAACGCGAACTGCGCCTCCATTCTCACCTGTCGTTGCGGATAACCCAGCAACTTCACTAACTTGGCGATACTCCTTTTCTCCATCCCTTCCGCGATCAGTTTCTTCGCCTCCACCACCGCCGGGTTCTTCATCGCTTCCGGATCAGTCACTTTGTAAATGCGGCCTTTGTTGGGCAGGTTCCAGCCGTCGACCCAGTCGCTGACGTAGAAGGCGCCGTCGGGGCCGAACTCGCAATCGGTAGCGAGGATATTCCACATGAACTTGTGGTCGTCCACCATTTCAAAGCCGGCCCCCTTGGGCTTCGTGGCGAATGAGAAAATGCCGCTGTTGACCGGCGACCCGCTGAAGTTCGCTAGGAAGAAATGGCCCTTGTATCGATCGGAGAGACCGACACCGGGGTAGGCGGTGAAGCCGCTGGGACCGTTGGAGAAATTGCGAATAGCTGGTACGAGGTAGGCCGCCTGCGTGTCCGGCTTCCAGAGTTGTTCGTAGTTGTATGGGCCGCGATTTCCTTGCCGAACCGTCTCGTCGTGCATGGCCGTTTCGTACTGGTAACCCATGCGCCAGCCGTAATCGCCGCCCTGAATGATGTACAAGAATCGCGCCTGATCGCCGGAGTCCGAGTTGTTGTCGACGGTGAAGAGATTGCCATAATCGTCGAACGCGAGTTCTTGTGGATTTCGCAAGCCCGTCGCGAAGATCTCGAGATTGCTGCCATCCAACTCACAGCGCAACACGCAGCCGGAATCGGGATTGAAGAGATGCTTGCCCTCCTTGGTGACGACATTCACGCCGCGATCGCCCACCGAAAAGTAGAGCCGGCCATCTGGGCCAATTCGCAATCCATGCAAATCGTGGCCCAGGAATCCGGTATGCACGCCGAAACCGCTCGCCAACGATTTCTTGATGTCGGCGACGCCGGCGCCCTTCGTGTCCTTGAGCAGGTAGAGATCGGGAATGCATGTGTAGTAGACGTTCCCCTTTTGCGCCAGTAGTCCTGCGCCGAGGCCGTCTTCCGCTCGACCGAAATCGTCGCGAAACACCGTCGCCTTGTCCGCTCGTCCGCTGCCGGTCGTGTCTTCCAGCCGGCGAATGCGATCGCGGTCAATTTCGTACGTATCGTGAAACTTCTTGCCCGCGAATTTTTTGTATTTGGCGATGCGATCCGCAATGGTGCGACAGGCCATGTCGTCGTCGAGCCAGTTCATATGCCCGCGGGTGTCCGTCACGCCGTGGTGCAAGCGAAAGGTCTCCCCCACATAGCAGACACCATTTTCGTCGAACGCAAAGCAGACCGGGTTCGCCAGCATCGGCTCCGCGGCCCACACTTCGACTTTCAGGGATTTGTCACGCTGGAATCGCGGGATCGCCTTCTGCGCCTCGTCGGACGCTTTGGCGACCGGCGGATTGTAGTCCAACTTCGGCGCCTCCGGGGCGGCGAACAAGGCAGGAAGGCAAACGACGGGGACGAGAAGGGCCAAGCGGGACAGTTTCATTTGGCGGGACTCGCTATGCGGCAGGTGGGACGAGAGAATTGTATCAATCCGAATTCAGAAGCCGGCCCAGCGGGCGACGCCAACTGAGTGCACGACGTAGACCGTCTTCGTCGCGTGGTGGATGTTATAGCGCACCACCAGAGGGCCGACGAAGCCAATGTATTCGGTCAGGTCATTGCTCCTGTGAATACGAAATGGCTCACCCAGCGTCTCCGGGTCCGCCCGGAGCCAATTCTCAAGAAGTCGAGCGGCATTCCGGACTTCGTTGGTGCGGCCAGCGATTTTCGCCCGCCGCCCAGCTTGTACCAGGCTGTCGGTTGCACGCCCGGAATAGCTAACCCGGTAGTAAATGTCATCCGGGGTCACCGACTTTCCTCTACCATCCGGTCAAGTTCTTCCAGGATCGGCTCAATAGATACTCCGCCCGTCCGGCGAAGTTCCTCGATTTGTCGCTCAACCTCCTCCTCGGATTCCAGGTCGGCCAGGGCTTCGGCCTTCCATTCCGGGGGAATTGGCTTCACCGGTTTAGGACCGGGCAGTGCCATCAACTCAGCGATTGCCTTCACACGCTGTTGTTCGGGAGTAAGCGGCTCCGACATGGTCTTATCTCCGTCTCATAACATTTTGCCAACCGAATTATACACTTCCTCACATCAACACGGAAGCGCCCGTCGGTGCCATACAATTCCCAAAATCGCCTGTCGCCCGCGTATCGAATGGAGGGAACCATGTCGAAGCATGGCAGTCGCCAGCAGAAGAAGCTTGCCAAGAAGAAGGCCAAGCGAACGGAAAAGAGGGCCGTCCTTGCCCAGCGAGCCGAGGCCGGCATCCAGTCGCTGCTGCGCCATGCCGGCGACTGGCCGATCCTGGAGACAACGGTTCCAACGAATATGTGGGACGAGGGCATGGGTCAGGCCATCATCGCCCGGCAGATGCCGGACGGAAGAATCGCCTTCGCCGTCTTCCTCGTCGACACCTACTGCTTGGGGGTTAAGAACGCCTTTTGCGACATCCGCACCCCGTTCCAGTACCGCGAATTCGTCGACCAGATTGATAGTGTCGGCCGACAAGAACCCGTGAACGCCGAATCGTTTGCCAAACTGATTCATGAGTCGGTCACCTTTGCGCGGGCGATCGGCTTTGAGCCGCATCCGGATTATCAGGTTGCTCGATTGCTGTTGGTGGGCATCGATCCGTCGCTCTCGACCGACAGATTCGAATTCGGGAAGGATGGCAAGCCGTTCTACGTTCAAGGGCCGAACGATTCGCCCGGCAAGGCCGCTGCAATTATGGCAAAGGTCAAAGCTGCCGGAGGGCAATCCATGATTGTATTTGCGGAAGCCCCCGATTATTTCGACGATGAAGTAGAGTGAAAGACAGGGGGTGCAGCTTGTTTCAAGGAACAAGCTGCACCCCTTTTTCGGCTCGCCTCAGGACCTGAGCGTTCACTCGCAACGTCGGTGAATTCGTCGCCGCTGTTTGAAGGCAATGCTCATATAGCGGACGGCGACAAATCCCAATCTCTGCCCGCGTCCTTCGGTCGGTATCATGGAATGGGCCCGCCTGTGCGGGGCTCGCCATGAGGGCCGACGATGCTTCGTGAAGAACAAATCGATCTCCGCCGCCAGCGGGCACGTGCCGCCAATTTCTCGATTGAGAATCTCGGTAAGAACCGCGTTTTTTCGGAGTACCGTGTTTCCAACCCGCAGACCAAGGGTCAGTACACCGTGACGGTGCGCGGATTCGACACTGGCGACAATGTCTGCACGTGTCCGGATTTCAAATCCAACACTCTGGGTACTTGCAAGCACATCGAGGCGGTCCTGGAAAAACTGCAAACCGATGGGGAGGCTGTAAAACGGCGAAAGGCGACGGTCACGCGTCCGGAAGTCTCGCTCGACTACGGAGCGGCGCAACTCCGACTCCGGCTGCAACTCCCAACGCGCCATTCCGATGCTCTCGACCAGCTCGCCAGGCGATTTTTCGACGACGCGGGCTTCTGGAATCGCGGCCATGAACACGATCAACTGATCGCCGCCATCGAGTCCGTGCCGGAGCAGGTCACGGTGATCTCCGATGCCATGGAGTTCATCGATCGCGAAATTGATCGTGACGAACTGGCCCGCCGTGAAACAGAAATGCTTGCCGAACTGGATCGCGAAGGGGACGAAGCCTTGGTGCGCCGCATTTTGAAGGGGCGGCTCTACGAGTTCCAGGCCCGTGGCGCCATCTTCCTGGCATGCCGGGGCCGGAGTATCCTCGGCGACGACATGGGGCTCGGCAAGACGGTGCAGACGATGGCGGCCGTGGAACTCCTGGTCCGCGAGCGCGGTATTCGCAAGGTCCTGGTCGTTGCCCCGGCATCGGTGAAGTATCAATGGGAAGGCGAGATTCGCAAGTTCACGGACCGAACGGTGCAGGTCATCGAGGGGCTCAAGGACGTTCGCGAGGATCAATATTCCCAAGAGACATTTTTCAAATTGGTGAATTACGAGCAGGTGGTCCGCGACCTGGAGTTAATGAACGCATGGAGCCCGGACCTCGTTGTGCTCGACGAAGCACAGCGCATCAAGAACTGGGAATCCAAGACTTCGCGAGCCGTGAAGAAACTCCGCAGCCGTTACGCCATCGTGCTCACCGGCACTCCGCTCGAGAATCGCCTCGAAGAACTCTACAGCATTGTCCAGTTCGTTGACGACCGCCGACTCGGACCCGCTTTCGAATTCTTGCACGAACATCGCGTGCTGGACAAGAATGGCAACCTTGTCGGCTATCGCCATCTCGACCGCATTCGCGAAAAGCTAACGCCGATTTTTTTGCGGCGCACACGCTCTGAAGTTCTCGGCCAACTGCCGGAACGGACCGACAGCACGCGCTTCGTGGAATTGTCCGAAGCGCAACGGCGCCCGTACGACGACCAGCGCGCAATCTTGCCCGCTTGCTCTCCAAGCCCATGCTCAATGACTTGGATCGCAAGCGAATCCTCGCGTGCATCGTCAACATGCGGCTGATTTGCGACAGCACGTTCCTGTTCGACAAGCAGACAAACGTTTCGCCCAAGCTCGATGAATTTGCCGAGATTGTCGACGACTTGATGTCGTCGGGCAATCACAAGGCAGTGGTCTTCAGCCAGTGGGAGACGATGTTGCACAAAGCGGCGGAAGTGCTCAATGATCTGGGCGTCGGTTACGCACTGTTGCACGGGGGCTTACAAGGGAAGGACCGTCGGGCCGTGCTGGAGCAATTCAAACAGGAGGAGTGCCGGATATTTCTCAGCACGGACGCGGGCGGCGTCGGGCTCAACCTGCAGGCAGCGGATACGGTGATCAACTTGGAACTGCCCTGGAACCCCGCGGTGCTGGAGCAGCGAATCGCCCGCGTGCATCGCATGGGTCAAAGCCGGCCGGTGCGCGTGGTCAACTTCGTAACCCGCGACACGATCGAGGAGCGCGTACTGCAAGCGATCGAAGCCAAGCGATCGCTCTTCGGCAGCATCTTCGATGGCGATTCGGACTCAGTCGACTTCGCGGCACTGGGCGCTACATCGTTCCTCGATGGCGTCCGCGACGTCATTGGCGTTGAAAAGCCAGCCCCGGAGCCCGAAGCGTCCGCGAAGGCGGAATTCAGCGTCGGCTTGCTTGAGGCGAACGTGCGCATGCTCGAAGCGTTGGCGGCGTGGGATGAAAGTGTAATTTGGCCAATCGAGTTGCGCGAACGGGCTGCTACTGCGTTGCGGCAACTTTTGCAACGAATCGAGGAGTGAAAGATGGAAGAGTCGATTACCTACCAAGAGATCAAAATCGGCGATCGTTTGGAGAAGGCCCAGAATGCACGGGTTCGATTCTCCGTTGATGCGATCAATTCGCTACCCGACCCGATTTGACGACAATGTTTTGCCAGAGTACAAGTCCACCATCCGGCGCAGACTTTGCGGCGTGAAAAATGTGGAATTTCTCTGGATTGGGCAAGATAATGGGCATCTAATTTGACAGGACGGTAACATGGCTACTCTGGATCGAGAATTGGCGACGTTCCGCCGCGAACTCCCAGGCCTCCTCGCCAACTTGGCGAATGTGGGCCGGTACGTCCTCGTTCATGGCGATAACGTACTCGGTCTTTTTTCTAGCTTCGATGATGCGCTAGCAGCCGGATACGAACGCGTTGGCATTGAACCGTTCCTAGTCAAGGAAATCACCGAACACGAACAGCCACGCTATTTCTCGCGAAGTCTTCGATGCCCATCCTCAACGGTCAAATAGTTCGCGCTGGAGCGATCATCGACGTGTTTGTTGGAGTCAGCCGAAAGCGGGAACGGCTACTCCAGAAGCATGGGTTTCCGATTCCGCAGCCAATTGGCGTTCGGGCGCTGATCGACACTGGCGCGGATGTTTCTGGAGCCGCGCCACAACTCTTCACCGCGTTGGATCTCACCCCTATTGATCGGATCGATGTCTACACGCCTTCGACCAAAGAGGATGCGCCGCACCAATGTGATCTCTATGACGTGGCACTTTTTCTCGTTGCTGGCGGTCAAACGCATCGCTTGCCTGATTCGCGGATTGTGGCTGCCGATTGCTGGCATGCCGACGAGGGGATCCAGGCGCTTATTGGTCGCGACATTCTGGATCGTTGCTATTTTCAGTACCACGGTCTGAGTCGCAAATTCACGCTTTCATTCTGAAGTAGCTTAAATCACGCCAACACCTGCTCAACCACCTCCCCCCGCACTCCCGTCAACCGCTGGTTCATGCCGGCATAGAAGTACGTCAACTTCTCGTGATCGAGGCCCATGAGGCGCAAAATGGTCGCGTGCAGGTCGGAGGTATGACACTTCTTCTCGACGGCATTGAAGCCTAGTTCGTCCGTCGCTCCGATCGCCTGTCCGCCTTTCACGCCGGCGCCGGCCAGCCACATGCTGAAGCCATAGGGGTTGTGATCGCGGCCTGGCTTGCCGACGCCTTCGCTCGTCGGTGTGCGACCGAATTCGCCGCCCCAGATGAGCAGCGTTTCATCCCATAGGCCTGTGCGCTTCAGGTCGGTCATGAGGGCGGCAATCGGCTTGTCGGTCTCGCCAGCATGCAGCTTGTGATTGCCAATACAATCGGTGTGGCCGTCCCAAGTGTCTTCAATGTGGCCGCCGCCGGAGTAAAGCTGGATGAAGCGGACTCCCTTCTCCAGCAGCCGGCGCGTGATCAGACATTTCCTCCCAAAGTCAGCAGTCCGTTTATCGTTGAGCCCGTAGGCGTCACGGGTCTTTTCACTTTCTTTCGAGAGATCCACGACGTCGGTCGCTTCGCGCTGCATGCGGAAGGCCAACTCGTAGCTCTCGATCCGGGCGGCCAACTCGCCGTCTTTTGGCCGCGACTTCTGATGCTCCTCGTTGAGCGCCTTCAGAAGATCCAGCGATTCGCGCTGCTGCCTCGGCGAGACACCTGCCGGCGAGGCGAGGTCAAGCAGCGGACTCCCCATGCCGCGGAACAACGTGCCCTGGTAGGCCGCGGGCATAAACCCTGCCGACCAATTCGACGCGCTGCCGATCGGTCCGCCGCGGGGGTCAATCATTACGACGAATGAGGGGAGGCTATCGTTTGCCGACCCCAGCCCATATGTGAGCCAGGAGCCCATGCTGGGCTTGCCAATGAGTGGTGTCCCAGTGTTCATCTGCAGGCATCCGCCGGCGTGCGCTGCAGTGTCCGTGTACATCGAACGAATGACGCAGATATCGTCCGCAAACTTGGAAGTGTGCGGAAACAGACTGCTGATCGGCAGTCCACTCTTGCCGTGTTTGGAAAACGGGAACGGGCTCTTCATCAAGTTGCCAATTGGCCGACCGTTGGACCCAACCTTTGTCTTGCCCGTGTAAGGCTTGCCGTGATATTTTTCGAGGACGGGCTTCGGATCGAACGTGTCGACGTGCGATGGCGCACCATTCATGAACAGAAAGACGGCATGCTTGGCCTTGGCAGGGAAGTGCGGCTTCTTTACGGCCAACGGGGCATCAGCGCGAGCAAAAAACCCATCGCGGCTGAGTAAGTCGACGAGTGCCAATCCAGCAAAGCCGCCTCCAACCTGCCAGAGGAACTCTCGACGAGAATCCTCGTGGGCGGTCGAGTTCAGAATGAAGCGGTTCATGGCACAAATTGTATTCGCCGGCGTCGCGGCGTTACCCCATCGAGACCAAGTTCGCGGTATCTTCGAGCATCGTGCTCTCGACGCTCAAGGCCTGCGTGTTGAACGTGTTCATCTGTTGGGCGATGAGCAGATTGACCAATTCGGAGGTTAGGTCGACGTTGGATTGCTCGACTTGCCCCTGGGAGATCGTGCCAAGCCCAAGGCTGCCAGGCGCTCCGACAAGGGGGTCTCCCGAGGCCGGCGACGCAGTGAATAGCGTATCGCCGACGCGGATCAGCCCGGCCGGATCGGTGAATTGCGCCAGTTGGATTTGCCCGAGCGATGTAACACCTGCCGGAGTCGTTGCCGATACCGCTCCGTTGGCCGAAATGCTGAGCGTGGTCGCGTCAGCGGGAATCACGATCGGGGGTTCGATGCGGAACCCCTGTGCGGTAACCAGGTTGCCGTCGGCGTCCATGTTCAGATTCCCGGCACGAGTGTAGGCGGTGGTGCCGTCCGGCATCGCGACTTGGAGAAATCCATTGCCATTGATCGCCACGTCGAGTGGGTTCCCTGTCAGGATCAGCTGTCCCTGAGTGAACTGCCCAGAAATGCTTGCAACCCGAACGCCGAGGCCAAGTTGTGTTTCGCTCGGCGCGGAGGCAGAGGATGGCGCTTGGGTCTGATAGAGGAGGTCCTGAAAGTTGACACGACTACTCTTGTAACCGGGCGTATCGGAATTGCTGATATTGTTGGAAGTGGCATCCAAAAAAGCGGATGCCCCATTCAGTGCTGTGGCCGTGACATAAAAAGCGCCAAACATGACGAACCTCAATCGGCGTACATGGCTGCGGGCCCAGCAACTTCAACTCATTTATCGCGGCCAGCGACCCAGCCAATAAACGAATCGAGGCGCAAATCCCCGAGAATCGCAACTCAAGGAATCATAGTTCGCGGGACCGCCATATTCGACAACGGAATAATGTTCCGTTGTGGGACCGAAAGCGGACGACCTGGACGCACAGTCTGATCTATGATTAATGGGCGCATAATGTTGCCCAGAGGAATTGGGCCAAGTGAAGTGGGACGCGAACGATTTGCTAAAAACCATCGCGACACTCGGCAGTGGGCGAGCCGAGTGCCACGACAGTCCTTTGGGCGCGGGCGAACAATTCGGGCGAGGGCGACGTCGGAGGATTGCAGGCGAGCAAGTTGGGCGGGGGCGAACAAGTTGGGCGAGGGCGACGTTGGCAGACGCTAACAGAAAGCAGGGCGAGGCGATTCCAACAGGCGAAGGCGAACAATTCGAGCGAGGACAACTCCAATATGCACGGGCGATTCAACAGGCGGGGGCGAACCAAGCGGGCGAGGGCGATCGGGCCAGGCGAGTCCGGCAGGCAAGTACAAAAAGCTGGGCGAGGGCGATTGGGCGAAGGCGACGTCGGTTTACGCTGCTGTATGGTTTCCTTGGGCGGGTTGGTTGCAATTGGCGGGCCGGGCGAATTCGTCCGGCCCGCACTTATGACTGGGCGACGCATGAGGCCAGAGGGACTTGGGCCGGGGTCACGCCCCCCGACCCGCTCGTCCCTAGTGAAGGGCTTTTACCCCCCTCACTCTCTTAATTGCGAGCCAGGTCGGGACCGAACAAGAATCGGGAGAATTTCTCCATCCCGCGAGTTCCACGAGACTTGACCATGTCCATCGACTCCACGGTTTTCGCGGATAATCCATTCGTGGCCTACGTAAGTCGAATTCGCGATGGCGATCAGTCCGCGCTCGAAGAACTGGTCCAATGCTATACGCCGGTCATCCGCCTCGAAGCTCGGATGCGCCTGCGCTCCGCCCATTTGCGGGCCGTCCTCGACTCGATGGATATTTGCCAATCAGTGCTCAAGAGCTTCTTTCTGCGGGCGGCTGCTGGTCAGTTCGACATTGATCGGCCGGAAGATTTGAGGCGTCTCCTGGTCAAGATGGCGTGCAACAAGTCCCTGGAAGCGGCGCGCAAGGAATATGCCGAAAAGCGCGACATCCGCCGCTCCATCGCCCTGGGCGACGAGGCTCACCAGGTGGCCGGCGATGATGATCCCGTCGGCGAGGTCGAGTGGCAGGAATTGCTGCTCCGCGGCCGGCAAATGCTCTCACCCAATGAACGCCAAATCGCGGAAGGGCGATCCGCGGGTCAATCGTGGGAACAACTGGCCAACACCTTGGGCGGTACCGCGGATCAATTGCGCATGCAATTTTCTCGGGCCCAGGATCGAGTAGCACTGGCACTGGGGCTGGAGTCTCATCATGCATGATCGACGCCGCCGGCCGACTATTGCCGATCAATATCGCCGGCTATGGGCGACGGATTCACCTCCCGATCTCCAGGGATTCCTGGCCAGCTTGCTTGACCTGAGTCCCGACGACTTGCTGGAGGTCATCGAACTCGATCGAGCCGAACGGTGGCGGCGTGGCGAGCGCGTCAAGGCGGAACGCTATCTCCGCGATTTTCCAGCGGTTCGCAGCGATCCGGAGGCCGCACTGGTCGTCGTTTACGGTGAGTACTTCCTGCGAAAGGAACTGGGTGAAACGCCATCGCTCCTTGAATATGTGGGCCGCTTTCCGGAATACGCACGTCGGCTTCGCGATCAGGTCATGTGGCACGAGGCCATTGAATTGGGACAGGTCCTGGGCGGAGTGCCGGCGACGATTCCGGAAATCCCCGGGCTGACTTTGGATGAATTGCTCGGTCGCGGCGGCATGTGTTCGGTTTACCGGGCGGTCGACGCCCAGACCGGCGCCGTGGTCGCGGTCAAAATCCTCGACCGCGACCATATGCACCATCCGCAACGGGTCGCTCGTTTCCGCCGAGAAGTCGGGTCGCTCATGCGTCTGCGGCACCCGCATATCGTTCTGGCGCATCGGACCGGTGAGTCCGAGGGCGTGCCCTACATTGTGATGGAGTTTTGTGTTGCCGGCACGCTCGTCTCCTATCTGAACGGCAAGCCGATGACGCCCTCTGATGCAATCGAGGTGATTGTTGCTCTGGCCCGAGCCGTCGATTTCGCCCATCACGAAGGCGTCATCCATCGCGACCTCAAGCCGGGCAACGTGCTGCTCGCGAATTCCAGAAATGTAGCCGGCGAAATGGTGCTTCTAACCAAGGACTCCGGATTACTGGTTCCAAAGGTCTCGGACTTTGGCCTGGCCAAGTGCGACACGGGAGTGGGCAGTTCCATCACCGCCTCGCGGGAGACGCTCGGGACGCCTTGCTACATGGCGCCAGAACTCACCACCGGAGCCCACGATGCGGACGTTCGCACCGATGTCTATGGCCTGGGGGCCATTCTTTACGAGCTTCTGACGGGCCAACCGCCGTTCGTGGCTTCCACGCCGCTGGAAGTCGTTTACATGGTTCGTGAACAACTGCCAACTCTGCCGACAGCTTTGAATCCGGCTGTGCCTTCAGACTTGGAAGCGGTTTGCCTGAGGTGTCTGAAGAAGGACCCCGATCAACGATTCGCAACCGCTCAAGACCTCGCGCTCGCGGTGAGCTGACTTCGCGCGGAACGGGTCCTTGTTCATTAGAAGCTTTGCAATCCGTTGGGATCCTGCTATTTGGACGGCGCGGAATCGCTACATCAGTAGAGTGAAGCGCCTTCGCTATTTGCCGTTCATCGCGCTCGCTGCCTACCTTCTCACGGGCTTGGCTCAAATTCGCCCCGAAGAGCGGGCGGTGGTGCGGCGGTTCGGACGGGTCGTCGGCCATCCTGGTCCGGGACTCTGGATCGGCTTCCCCTATGGCATCGATCGCATCGATCGTGTCCGGACCGCGACCGTGCGCCGCGTTCCGGTCGGTTATCGGCCAGATCTTCCGGAACAAGATCCCGCCGGACAATTTTTGACGGGCGATCAGAACCTCGTCAACGTTCAGGTGGCAATCGACTATGCGGTCGGCGACGACCCGACAGATCTGGACGACTATGTTGCTCAGAAAGATCGCGTCGACGGAGTCGTCGCCCAGGAGGCGGAAGCGGCGCTCGGCGAATGGGTTTCGGGTCGCCCGGTCGACGATGTCTTGTTGACTGGGAATGTCGCGCTACCTGCTTGGCTCGTCCGCCGCGTGCAATCTCGAATCGAGGGTCAGCATCTGGGCATTCGCGTGCAGCAGGCGAGCGTGGCATACCTGGCTCCTCCGGACGAAGTGCGGCCGGCTTTTGAAGAGGTCAATACCGCCCAGGCGGCGGCCCGAACCCAGGAGCAGCGGGCGCATCAAGAAGCGTCTCGCCTTCGGCGCGATGCCGAAGCAACTGCCTATCAAACCGAACAACAATCGCTCGGCTACGCCGCCACCAAGAAGGCGCTGGCGAAGGCCGAAGCGGATTCGTTCCTCAAGCGCCTCGAACAGTATCGCAAGTCAAAGACCCGCAATCCGGATGTGCTCGCGGAAATCTGGTGGGACGAGATGAACCGTGTCTGGCAGAACTTCCGCGGTCGTGGCCGCGTCGAGTTGCTCGACGCCTACTTGGGACCGGACGGACTCGATGTGACAACGATCGTGCCGCCAAGCAAACGCTGAGAACTGACTTCTGACTTCGGTCTTCTCACTTCTGTCTTCTGTCTCCTGCCTTCTGTCTTCTGACTTCTGTCTACTGTCTTCTGTCTTCTGACCCTGGCCTTCCCCCCACTTTGCCGATAACAATCCCCCATCCACACCGAAACCACAGGGAGTCGCATCATGTTCACAACTCGACCGCGAATGCTCGCGGTTGCCATTGTGCTCGCGTTCGGCTTGGCCGCGAACGCCGAGGGGAAGAAAGCCCCGGCCACGATCAAGGTCTTAATTCCAGAGTCGCCGATCCGGACGGCGCTGAAGGTTGAAGGCAAATCGCTGGAGACGAACGAAAAAGCCGCCCGCGAAGGGGTGCGTGTCCTCGTTACACCCGAATTGGAACCGGGCAAAACCTACGCGTACAAGATCGAAGCGACCATCGAGCCGAACAATTACACCAAAATCGTCCGTGCCCGCGAAGTGACCTTCAAAGCCGGCGAGGAGGTCACGCTCGATCTGCGCAAGAAGGACGGCAAGATTCCGGACAATGTTCTCATCCGCTGGGTCCCGACGCCAAAAATTGTCGTCAAGGACATGTGCCAGTTGGCCAAGGTTACCAAAGACGATGTGGTGATGGATCCGGGATGCGGCGATGCAATCATGGTCATCACGGCAGTGCAGGACTTCAAAGCAAAGGCCGGCAAGGGAACGGACATCGATTCGAAGAAGGTCAAGGAGTCCCAGGAAAACGTCAAGAAGGCTGGTCTCGCGGACAAGATCACCATCAAGGAAGGCAATGCCCTCAAACTGGGTGCGGAAGAACTTGGGTGACGTCAGCGTTCTGATGCTTTACATGGGTAACGAGCTGAATATCCGACTGCGGCCGCTGATTTGGCAGTACATGAAACCCGGTTCCCGCATCGTTTCCCACCGATTCATCATGGGTGACTGGAAGCCGGATAAGACCATCAAGGTGACCCGTGAAGGGGATTATGGCATTGAGGATTTCACGCTCCACGTCTGGACCGTGACCGGCAAGGAAAAATCCGGTGACTACCCGAAGGTCGATCCCAAAACGATTGAGGAGTAAGCCCTTTCGGCAGTCAATGGTCCGACCAAGCGAGGTAAGGACCCGCCCAACAATAAGTTGCCGAATTCCCCGTAGGACGGATTTGCAATCCGTCCGGTTTACCAGGACGGATTGCAAATCCGTCCTACACAAAGTCGGCAAGTTACCTGGGCACGCGTCCTAGAGGTCCCGCTGGCCATATGGGACCTATAGCGACGTTCGCCGATCAACGAACCATCCAGGAGATTCCCCCATGAACCCAATCATTGTCAGCGCTGGTTTATTGGCTCTGAGTATTGCAGTGCCGGCGGTTGCTCAGGAAAAGAAGGCGGCGCCGGCAACCATCAAACTCTTGATCCCCGAAAAGCCGACCAAGACCGAAGTAACCATCGAAGGCCAGAAACAGGAAGAGCCGAGCGGCCTCAAGGACGCCACCCGGGTCTTCCTGACACCCGATCTCGAGCCCGGCAAGACGTACGCCTACAAGATTGTGGCGGTCGTTGTCCCGAACAACTATACCCGCATCACCCGCACTCGGGAAATTACGTTCAAGGCCGGCGAAACAGTCACAGTGGATGTCCGGAAAGAAGACAAAGCGAGCAAGGACGAAATTGTAGTCCGATGGGTGCCGACGCCGCCTGACATCGTCGACAAAATGTGCGAGATGGCGAAAGTTGGCAAGGACGACATCGTACACGACTATGGTTGCGGCGACGCCGTGATGCTCATTCGAGCCGTTCAGAAGTTCCACGCCAAGAAAGGCATGGGAATCGAATACAAGCCCGAGATCATAAAAGAACAGGCCATTCCCGCCATTAAAGCGGCGAAGCTCGAAGACAAGATTACCGTCAAGCAGGGCGATATCTTGAAGATGACCGAAAAAGATGTTCAAGAGGCAACGGTCGTCCTCCTCTATATCGGTGACGATCTGGGCGCCAAACTGAGTCCAATCCTTCGAAAGGGATTGAAGCCCGGGGCCCGCATTGTGTCGCACCGATTTCTCCTGGGCGATTGGAAGCCGGACAAGACGGTCGAAGTGAAAGGGGAAGACGGAGACGATTACACGCTGCACATGTGGACCGTGCCCAATCAGAAGAAGTAACGCGTTCGCAGTCCAGCAACTAGTTGAAACAAGCCGACGCGCATGGGATAATCACTCCCATGCGCGTCTTTTCGTTAATCTCCGTAGTTCTGTTTCCCATCGCGGCGGGGGCGCAGTTTCCGTCGACCGCTCAGTACGACGCCAAGATCCAGCCGAAGGACCGTGAACACTGGGCGTTTCGACCCGTTCGCCGTCCGCCCGTTCCCACGGTGAAGGATGCGAGCTGGGTGCGAACTCCGATCGATGCGTTCGTCCTGGCCAGACTCGAAGCGAACGGCTGGAAGCCAGCGCCAGCCGCCGAGCCGCGAGCAATTCTCCGCCGCCTTTACTTGAACCTCACCGGCTTGCCGCCGACGTTGGCGGAGCAAGAGGCCTTTCTCGGCGATCCATCGCCCAATGCAATTGACCGACTTGTTGACAGTTTGCTTTCGCGGCCGGCGTATGGCGAGCGCTTTGCTCGCCGCTGGCTCGATCTCGCGCTATGCGGACACTAACGCCTATGAGCGCGATTCGATGAAACCATCTGTTTGGCGCTATCGCGATTACGTGATCAAGTCGTTCAATGACGACAAGCCGTTCAACCGTTTCGTTCGCGAGCAACTGGCCGGCGACGAATTGCCCGACGCCAACGAAGAGAGCATGATCGCGACTGGCTTCTACCGCCTCGGCCCGTGGGACGATGAGCCAGCGGATCCCGCAACCGATCGCTTCGATCAACTGGATGACATCGTTTCGACCACCGGCCAGGTATTTCTTGGCCTGACCATTGCGTGCGCTCGTTGCCACGATCACAAGTTTGAACCGCTCACGATGCACGACTATTACAAGTTCGTGGCCGTGTTCGATCCGCTCAAGAGGCCACAATACTTTGCGCCGATCTGGACGATTGGGCGGTGCCCGCGAGGCAGCGGGCCGAATTGCGCACGCGGGATCAGGCAATCCAGGTTCTGAAGCTCAACAACCTGGCGGGACGAATGCTCGCGGGCGGCACGTTTGATTTTGGCTCGAAGAAAGTCGCCGAGTTAAAGCACAAAACGCCCGACCCGATTCGCGGCTACTTCTTGACCGAGGAATCGCCGAAGGCCCCGACGACGCACATCTTGCTCCGCGGCAGCGCGACACGACCGGGGGCCACGGTTGAGCCTGGAGTGCCCACCGTCCTGGTGAGCAAGCAGCCCGAATTCTTGAAGCCCGATTCGTATACGACGCGTCGGCGTCTTTCGTTGGCGAACTGGATCGCCAATTCGACCAATCCGCTGACGGCGCGCGTGATCGTCAATCGAGTCTGGCAATGGAATTTCGGAAATGGACTCGTTCGTACCGAGAGTGACTTTGGCGTCAATGGCGAAGAGCCATCCCATCCGGAATTGCTCGACTGGCTTGCCGACTGGTTCGTCCGCAATGGCTGGTCGATCAAGAAACTCAATCGGTTGATCCTGTCGAGCAACGTGTATCGTCAGATGTCGGCAGTCAAATCGTCCCTCGGGACCAGAATTGCGGAAGACGATCCGGAGGACCGTTTGTTGTGTAGGTTCCCTTATCGCCGGTTGGAAGTCGAAGCGATTCGCGATTCGGTGCTGGCGATCAGCGGCCGGCTGAACCGCGAGATGGAAGGGCCGGGCATGTTCCTGCCGATTCCCAAGGAGGCTCTCGACGGCAACAGCGATCCGAAAACCGCATGGACGCCATCGAGCGAGCCGGCCATCTCCCGGCGAACGATTTATGCGGTGCTCAAGCGACTCATTGACCAACCCGCTGCTCGAAACGCTCGACTTGTGCGACACGGCACGCACCACGGCGAAACGTACGACGACAACTGTCGCCCCGCAGGCGCTCACTCTCTTCAATGGCGATTTTGTCAACCAACAAGCGAAGTACCTCGCCGATCGGCTCGAACGCGAGGCCGGCCCCGACTTGACCAAACAGATCGATTTGGCCTATCGTCTCGCCTTGTGCCGGCCGCCCCAAAAACACGAAATTGAGCTGATGCGGGCCTTCGTCAACAAATCCGGCGGCGGTCGGTCGGCCCGCGAGCAATTGAGCCGCGTGTTATTCAACTTGAACGAGTTCGTCTATCCCGAATGAGACGTAGAGACTGTTTCACAAGTAGGTCCGGCGAGCCGAGCCGGACCACCTTGCACACGGGAATGGCATCATGTGGTCTTTGCGGCTGGCGCACCGCCTTGGACACGGGAATGGCATCGTGCGGTCTTTGCGGCTGGCGCCCTGGTCCGCCTCGGCTCGGCGGACCTTCTTGCGAAACCGACTCTATGGATTCGACGGCGCCTGGAACCTGATGCCAGTTTTATTGCTTCATTTCGCTGTCACCCCATGAAATCATTTCAGGGGGTGTGAAACAAATCAATGCTTGAGTCACGTTACCGGCATCCGGTCATCATATCTTCCCCTGACGCAGGCAATTGAATCTTCGAGCGTCGGAGGGGAATGGCAAAAACGGACTTGGCAATCTCCTCAAATCGCTTCCGCAATGCTCGTGTCTCAGGTTCAATCGATCGAGCGAAAGACGATCATCGGGTCATCGCATGCCTCTGTTCCGTCGCGCTAACGACGACGCCCGGCAAGCCACCTACATTAAGTTCAGTATCCACGAAATACTGCCAAACGGTTACTACCGCGGTTTGCCAGAACTCCCGACAACTCCAATGACTTGGCACGTTTCAGTTTCCGACACATTGCGCCGAGCGGTAGAGAAGTCATTTCCTGCCGAGGATCGCGAGCACGTTGAAAGGACTCTCGAAGAGGTAGAGTCCGCATACACTCGCGAGTTGATAGCTGTGCTCGCAAACGGTGTCCGCCAATCCTTCGACCAACTAATCGAGCTTGAGCGCGCTGACTGGCGAAATGTTCAGGACGCATTCGAAGAACAACGGCAGGTACTCGGAACAGAGGCAATGGCTCGTAAGTTCCGAGAACTTGGCTTGGAGCCTCCTGAAGGCTCCGCATCGCCGAAGAACGTAGTCGAAAACGTCAAGCGGTTCGTCGCTGAGAACCTCATTTTTCCGGTCGAGCGCATTGACTTACGGATGCGGCTTCAAGACGACCTAGGGCTAGATGGATTGCAAGGACCAAAGTTCATTCGTGCCTTCGCAAAGCAATTCGATGTCGATCTCAGCGACTTTCGGCCGGAAGTCCACTTTCGCCCGGCGAACGATCAAAAGTTGTTTTCCAATTTCGTCAAGTGGCTTTTCGGCCGCGAGTCGTCTCCGACTATTTCGATAAGAGTTGAAGATCTCATGGCCGCTGCACTGACTCACCGATTGGTCTCGCCGCCGGGCAGGAAGTGATAGTTTGCTTTCGGAAGAGCAGTCGTTTTAGTCTGAAGCACGCCACAAAAACTTGTATTTCCCGAGAAGTGGTTCGCACTCGGCAATCGCACTTGCAAATCAGCGCGGCCGGAAGCGCCGCAGCCAGTTTACCGGCCAACGGCATTCATCAGCGAGTCGACGGAAGGGGACGTGCATGGAACTACTTGATTCGGGTCGAGCGTTTGACCTCGTCCATGGGAATTGCAATGGACGGGTCCTTCATGATTTCTTCGTACCGTCGGTTGAGTTCTTTGGTAAAGTGCTTGTCGGTCATCGAATCGATATCGCCGGATTTGCCATCAAGGCTTTCCAGAATTCCCTCCACGAGCTCAGCACGTTCGTTGTCGGACAGCTTCAAGACTTCAATCAGCTACTCCGCGGATCCCTTGCTCATGACTGACCCTCCAAGCCAATTCATCGTCCTGTGCGGCAAGGTCCCCAACATCTTCGACTTCCTCACTTCGAAATACACCACAAGAACTTATACCCCCGAATCAGCAAATCGCCGTTGGAAATCGCTATTGAGGCGAGCACTTTATCTGGCAGCTTGTTCGTGGCCAGCACTTCAAGTTTGATCGGGTCGGGTTTGATCACCAGTGTTTCGCCGCCAGTATTGGTTATGTAGAGCCGATCGCCGGCGCGGACCATCGAGCCCCAAGTCTGAGTCGTCAGGCGCTCTTGCTTCCAGAGGTCCTTGCCAGTCTTCACATCAAAGCAGGACGCGAGGCCCGGTTCGTTCACGTGGTACGCGTAGTCGCCGACGATCACGCATGAGCCGATACGTTGGGGGTTCCGCGGATGATGCCAGAGGCGACGCGTCTTGGTCACGTCGCCGTGGCCGCCGGCTTTCACCGCGAGCGCCGACCCGCCGTAGCCCGACATGGCGATGACAATTCCATCGCGAGAGACGACCGGCGAAGTGTAGATGAGATCCGTCAGCCCGTCGCAGCTCCAGAGTTCTTTGCCGGTCTTGGGATCTAAGGCTTTCACTTTCTTGGGAATGCTCAGGATCAACTCTTCGTGGTCGCCGATCTTGGCGATGACGGGCGTGCTCCACGAGCCGACCCACGGGGTCTTGTTGAGACCGGACTGTCCGCCCGGCTCATCGTGCCGCCAGACCTTGTCGCCGGTCTTCTTGTTGAACGCGATCAGAAACTGCCGTTCGCCAGGGCCGCACCAGAGATAGCAGAGGTCACCGTGCAGAACGGGCGAAGAGCCGGTGCCCCAAATGTGGATGAAGTCGCCGAGATCTTTGTGCCAGAGTTCCCGGCCCGCGAAGTCGAGGCACAAGATTCCCGCGGAGCCGAGGCTGGCGATGACCCGTTCGCCATCGGTGACGCACGTGGTGGAGCAATATGGGTTTGTCGCGTGCGTCGGCTCCATCTTGGCCTGGCTGACATAATGCGACCATCTCTCTTTGCCTGTTTTGCGGTCGATGCAAAGAATGCCGCGCTTCTTGCCCTTATCGGTAGCTTGCGTCAGGAAAATCGAGTCCCCCCATGCGACGGGTGATGCGTTGCCGGTATCCGGGAGCGGCGCTTTCCAGCGGAGATGTTCCCGGTCACTCCAAGTCAGCGGCAAATCCGTTTCCGACGATTGCCCGAGACCCGTCGGGCCGCGCCAACCCGGCCAGTTCCCGGCCTGAACGAGTGGAACAACGAGTAGTAGGGCAGAGATCGAAAGTCGGACCATGACAGAGTTTATCCCTTGTTCTTGATAATCATGACTTCGACGATGTTGAGTGCCGTGTCGTTGTCGAGATCGAGCGTGGCGTGCAAATCCTCCAGGAATTGACGCTCATCGGGATCGACCGTGCCATCCGCCAGGACAATGTCGCATGCATTGGCAAAGGCGCATTCGCGCATTCCATCGGGAAGAGATTTCGCACAGCGTTTGACGAGGCCCTTCGAACCGCCTTGCTTCAAGAGCTTGGTCAACCGGTCCAGAATTCCATTCCATTTGTTTTCGGCGACATCCTCGAACAGGCGCATTCGCGCGGTGATCGCGGAGAGACCGCGCAGTTGTTCCCGCGACGGGTGCTCATTGCACGCACTGGCGGCGACCAGAATCCCGGCGAATGCTTCCTGCCCGCTTAACTCCCGTTCGTCCGAGAGGTCGGGGCCAAAGACATTGTCGAATAGACTCATTGCGGACTCAATTCGTTGAGCGATGGCGACACTCTAAGGGCCGATCCAGGAGAGTCAAGCAAGCGGCATAGCGTGCCAATCGTTTCAGCTGGCGATCGCGATCAACGAGTGCATAACCATTAAACAATTGAACCAAGTGGTTTGCCCGACGATTATGGGACTTCGTTCGCGATCGATTGAGTGGGCCAACAAATTTCGCGGTTGTAACTCGCCGATTCGTGCGCGCGGCGATACTGCCCTTGCTCCCCGGCATGGACGCCGGACGGCGACCAGGTGGTCCCGGGCGGCGACGGGGAGGATTCTCGCACCTCATGAACGGGAGGATGAGTTCTGTGCGGTGTCGCATTCGGGGTCGCCGGGGTCCGAGTGGCGAACCCGACCCGAAACATCGGGACGCGCTCGGAGAAGCCACACCCGACAAGGGCTTCCCATCGACGGCCGGCTGAGACGGCCGATATCCTTGATTTCCGCAAAATGGATTCAAGAGAGGTTTGCTCGGAACGGCTGCCCCCGCTGCCGTCGAATGATCTTTTCGGCCTGGGAACCGAATGATCAACTGTCCGGCCGGCTCGCGCTCCTCGACCTCGGGACGCGAGCCGGCCGGCGGTGTTTTTCCGCCCGGCCTTGCAATAGAACCGGGCTGTCCCCGACCGGTCGAAAGGAATGGCTCCGTAAATAGACATTATCGCGCAAGGGGGGATGGAGAAAACGCTGGCCATCTTGGCCGCCTTATCCCTTTTAATCAGACATTTCCGCCCATCGGCCACATGGGTCCCAGCGGTTTCATCGCAAAGCCATTCCGCATTCTGGGTCTCGCCGACACGCTCGACGGTGGCAAGCTCCTTCCCCGTTTGCGGCTGACTCATACAGTCCTGTTCGCGAACCGGAGTCCCAAGCGCGAGGATGCTCGCCGGCACAAGAAATGAGCCATCATCCACGGGACATTTCGCTCCGCGGTTCCACCCCGACCTCGACGAGCCGTTTCATCAACGTGTCGATGTTCTCCTCCATCACTGCGACGGCACATGGACCGAGCCGCTCCTCAAGTAATTCCGCGGTCGCGGGCCACTGACAGATCCCGTCGGTGATTGCCTCCGAGGGCAACTGCAGAACCGTTCGCCGGCGGAGTTGCGCGTGGCCTTCGTTGACTCCAGCGAGCAAAAGCCTCGCGCTCGGCGGCATTGGCTCGCCGGTCCGGTTCAGGCTCCATTGCTCCAGGTCGCCGATCGACAATCCTTGCTCGCGCGCGGCCCGTGCGCTTGCGGGTGTGATCCGATAGCGCCGTTCCGGCCCGGCGCTGGCAATGGGTTCGGCGAATCGCGGCAGTTCGGCCTCCAACAGCAGATCGGCCGCCGCGAGATCGACGGTGAACGTCACGCCGTCTTGATCGAACACCACGCACTGCTGCGGCTTGGCTTCGTAGTCTCGATTGCCGAGCAGTCGCAAGTTCTTGTAATCCAATTCGCCATTCGCTAGCCCAACTCGATCGGTCAGTTTTTCAACGACCAGCCCGCGGGCGGTGGCTGCTTCCAATTCCGCGGACGTGTTGAATTCCAGGAGCGTGGCCGAAGTGTGGATCGTGATGCGTTCGCGTTTGCCGGCCCAGCGGCGGATCAAGTCCAGTACGTTGGCCGGCACCGGATGGCCGCTATGCTGTTGCAAGACGCCGAGAATATCGTGCAAAGTCAAACCCGATTCGAGTCCCCGGTACACGCTTTCCGCGGACAGGCCAAGGGTACATGCTGGGCCAATCATTTTCCAATCGGCACACCGGCTCAACTTCGCCACGAGCCCGGGGGTCAAGCCCTGGCGATAGGCAATCACATCGGCATTGGGCTGGACGACCAGGCAGCGGGGCAATGGACTGGCCACTTCGGGCGCCGGTCCCCCTGCCAGTAAGTGCTTGCCAATATCGGACAGCCGTATCCACCAACCCTCACCATCCTGAGTTGCCTCGATGATTCGCAACGGCAAAGCCCAAATCAGAAGCGCCGATTCGATCCAACTCTCGGCATCGTCATCGCGGAGAGTGCTGGACCATCCGGGATGCAAGGGAAGGAGACGTTCCGCCAGGTCCGCGGGGTGCGTCCAGGCGCCGTCGGGCTGAACGGCGAGGTATAGGAGGGCCGCTAGCGCGACAATGGGAAACGGCTCGCCGGTCTCCGAAAGAAAGTAGCCAAGAAGCGGGTCCCAGTGTGTAATCGCGGGTAGTCCGGACCAGAGGTCGCCGATTGTCGACAGAAGCCCGGCATCCCACGATGCGGGAAAACCGCGTGCGTGCAATTCGCCGCCTTCGGACACGAACAGCCCGGTCGCGATCCCCATTCCCATGACGAGGACGCCAACGTCGGGCGTTTCGGCCAAGTGGTCGATCAACGGTGCTGTAAGCAACGGATCGGCCTGGAGACGCAACTGGTCGCGTTTGAATAATGCGTCGGCTTGCGTCAGTCGAATCGGGACGGCATGCAATTGTTGCCACAACACGCCAAGCCGCAACGGCCAAGCGAGTCCGTCCGCCGAATGGATGGCCTTCGCGTCAAAACGCTTGCTCGGGAGTTGTGGCAGGCCTGTGCCTTCGCGAATGGCACGTTCCGCCACGATGGGAGGAACCACCAGCGTGGCCATCGCCGGAGTGGCGCCCAACCACGCTTCCCAGTTGCGAAGAGTGGCAATCGAATCGGGAAGGATTGGCACAACCATCCCCGCGTCGAGCAAGGTCAGGATTGGCGCCAATCCTTCGGCGTGACCGAGCGTCGCCAGCAGTTCGAGAAGCTGCCCGACGCGCCATTTGCACCGACGAGAAATGCCGATTGCCGCCAGCAACGCCCGACCCGACGGCGGAAGCTCCTTGAGTCTGCGGTCAATGACCGGCAAGTTTGTCAGGGTTTCCGCGGCGCGAGTGACGAGTTCATCGAATGGCCATTGACTGCGAGGCTTGAAAAGGCGAGCCGCGACAGCCCGTAGAAGCGCCTCGTCGTATCGCGCCAAGGACGATTGAACCGATTCATCAGATTGCATTCTGATTAGGGTACGGATCAACCAGCGCGGCCGACTACCTGGGGGGTGTGTCCCATGCGGCGAAGTTCATCGATTACGGCATCGACGCGGCCGGGACGAACAAGTAAAACGCGTTCGGTCAATCGCCCGGCGACTTCCTGCGCGAGCTTCTTGCGCGAGGAGTTCTTCCGCCAGGACGGCATCTTCAGTCAGGACCAGGCAAACACGGCGATGGAGTTTGACCGGCAAGCGGGCAAACGGTGGCGAGTCGGACATAAACTGTTTTGTATCAGTTTTCCCAGATTTGCGGCTGCGTTCGCTTCCAAAGCGTGTCGATGAACTGCTTCGCCTCGCGCTCGAAGATCTCGTTCTGAAGCGTGCGACGAATCTCGCCCTGGAGTTTTTCGTCGTAGGGCCGCGGGCCGGCGTAAGTTCGTTCGACAATGCGCAATACGTGATAACCGGACTCTGTTTCCTTGACCGTCACTTGACCTTGCTTCAGTGCCAGAATCGTCGGCTCCAGTTCTTGGGGGAAGATTTCACCCGCCTTTTCGCCGACGCCGGCGCCGTTGCGAAGCTTGCTGTCGCCCATGCCGAATTCGGCGACGAGTTTGACAAAGTCGTCGCCACGCCCGGCGCGTGCCGCGAGGTTGAACGCATATTGCCGAGCTTCCTCCGGCGTCTTGAAACGCTCTTTCAAGACAAACAAATCCTGCCATTTGACGCCATCCTCGGCACGGAAATCCTTCAGATGAGCCGCGTAGTATTCGCGCATGTCCGAAAGACTGAGCTTGTCCATATTCGGCGAAAGCTTCTCGTGCAGGTAATTCGACATCATGAAGCTTCGCTCGATCTGTCGTCGGATGCCGCTGAGGGTCAATCCTTGCGACCGCAGTACGGCCCGAAACTCTGCGTCGGATGGGATGCCGCGTTCCTTTTTAAACTGTTGCAGCCGCGCGCTCGCTTCCTTGCCGGCGGCCTCCTTGAACTTCCCCAGCATCGCAGTCTGCTTACGTGCTGACAGTGCGGCGGTCATCTCGTCGAGAACCAGCTCGCGCTCGATGATCTTGCGCAGCTCCTGACGAAAGATCTCGTGTTCCTTGATCACTCGTTGCGAGTCCGCCAAATGGGCGAACTCGGCGATGCGCTGATAAACGGCTTCGCGGACTTCGCTCTCGTAGATCGGATTGTTGCCGATGCTGGCGACAATCCGCACCTGGGCATCCCCCTCTAATTTGGGCAGGGGCTTGGCCGCGCTCGAATTGGGCAGGGGCTTGACCGCGCTTTTGGGCAGGATTGGTTCCGTCGCCGCGGCAGCCGCCACGGGAGGCTTTGCGATTGAGTCGGGTATTCGGATGCCCTCCGCTGGGGCGAACTTTTCACCGGCCGGCGACGAAGGCGCGGCGATTGGCGGGGGTTGCGTACTCGGGGCGCCCAGGCGTACCGGGGGGAGCACTTCCGGTATTTGCGAACGAGCGACGAGAATCGGTTGAGACGCTTCGCGCTCCAATTCTTCGCCGCACCGGGTCAGCGTGTCCATCTTCCGGTTTTCATCTCGGGCAAGCCGCGATCCGCCAGCCGGCGCGGCGCATCCACTGGATACGACGCAGGCGGCGACGACGCCCAGCGTTGCCCGGATCAATCGATAAACGAGGGCCATCCATGTCCCCCCCGCATGCGGAGAATAACGCGGCGTGCTTATACTCGAGCCGGTAAAGAACGCAAGCGGGAAAATAAGATGTTGAAATTCAAGCTTGTTCGGCGCAATGAGTCGCGGCAATATAGATTCCGTGAGTCGATGCTGCCCGAATTGGAGGCGATCGGATGAGTGTCGCTGCTCCCCCTCTTGGTCTGATGACCGCGGACGAATTCGCACGGCTGCCGGATACCGGCCAGCGGACCGAACTCGTGCGCGGTGAAATTGTGGAGATATCCATGCCTCCCCCAAAACACGGTCTCTACTGCATGAACGTTGCCGGACCGTTATTCGACTATGTAACTCGAAGCAAGATTGGCCGGGTGATGAGCAACGATTCTTGGGTGAAAACAGAGGGGACTCCCGATACCGTCAGAGGCGCTGACATTGTTTATTGGAGTTACGAACGACTACCAAAAGGAACGATTCCCGATGGAATAATCTCAACGCCGCCAGATTTGGTGATCGAGATCCGTTCCCCGAGCGAAAGATGGACCAAAGCCTTCGCCAAGGTCTTGGAATACTTGAATGCTGGTGTTCGCGTCGCGTGCATTCTCGACCCGCCGACGGAAACGATGAGCGTCTACCGACCAGACGAACTTCAACGGATACTGACTGCCGAGGACGAATTCGCGCTGCCCGATGTGCTCGGCGATTTTCGAGTCAAAGTCAGTCAATTCTTTACCGAATCGTGATAACCTGGAAACGGTAGTGGGCCGTCGCATCCCTGCGTCGGCCCACGTCATTGATCCCATCATTGGATATTGTTCACTTCATTGGCGCCGGCGGAATTGGCACGGCGGGCACTTCCGGCCTAGTGTTTCCGGTCGGGATGACCGGAACCATCGGCGAGCCTTCCATTTTTCCATCATCGGCCTTGGCCAACCATTCGCGCAAACCGTCGCGGAATATCTTGAACTGATTCGACACCTGATCGCGTTCGGCAGTTCGAGTCGCCAGTTGCTCGTCCTTGGCCTTGGCTTCGAGAGTCATCCGCTCGATTTGGGTCTTCATGGCGATTCGAGCTTCCTCGGCAGCCGTCAACCGTTTGCTCAACTGATCGCGCGCGGAGGCGGCCGCACGAAAATCGTCTTCCAAACGGGCCAATTTCGTTTCCATCGCTTTTAGTTTTTCGGCGTTAGCAGTGCTGCCGCCGGCTGGGGCACGCGAGCAGCCCCAGACACCACATAACATCACAATGACGAGGCCTAGGGCCCGGCGCGATCTGGACATAGGACGCATTCTCCTCAAAGGTGGGATGAACGAGGCAGTCATTCCGGTTTGCGACACCGGACAAGCGATCCGGACCCCGCGACGGCGCGGAATCCCGTCATCTTTCCTCGGCGTTCAAGTCACTGACACTTCACCCAGCTTCGCCTTTTTTCCCAGGCCGCAGAGTCAATGGGGGGACCTGTAGGAGATGAATCGATTGCGCGGATGACCGAACAGATCGTTCAGGCCAGAAGACCGATTTGTCTTAATGTGCGCAGGGCCTCATTAACCGCGATCCCGGCATCCGAGGTATCAATGTCTACGGCAAGGAACTTCGTCGCTTCCGACATGTGTTCCCAACGACTCGCCATCTCTTCGTAGATTTCCCAGCCGGCATCCGAGGCGTCTTGCTTGCGATTCGACAATCGCTCGTGCGCCAATTCCGGCGTTAATTTGCAATCAAGCAGCAGCCCCGGAACGCCCATCTTCCGGGCAGCATCCAGGAATTCCGCGCGACGCCGTTCTTCGGCAAAACTGGCATCAACGATTACCCGCCCGCCATCCCGTAAGGTTTTCTCCGCGCCGAAGGCATTCGGCATAGGTGCGATCGGTCCATTCCGGCGTGTAGCAGCCCACTGCGCGTTCGGTCATGGGGATGCCCGCCAATTCCTTCCGAATCACGTCCGAACGGATAACTGTGAAATCACCGTTCTCCGCTAGCGCATGCGCCAAAGTCGATTTGCCCGTGCCCGGTAAGCCCGCGATCAACACCAGGCATGGGCGGCGGGCCGGCTCTTCCAAGACTCCGAGTGCCATCAACCAGTGGGCCTCGGCCCTTGAACGCATACGTTCGCGCTGATCGGTGGGAATCTCTTGCTCAGCAAGTTGCATCCCCTCGACCTTCGCGCACAATTGCCCGATAGGCGACATAGAACGGCAGCAATGACTTGCCATCGGCATCGCCTGCCGCGGCGAAATATCCGTCGCTGCATTTTCGGGCCAAGTCGCGGCGGCCGTGAAAGGCCAGGTCCATGATCAAGAACGCAATGTCGGCGACGGGGTCCGCAAAGCGAAACCGCTCGGCGAATTCAATGCAATCGATGATGACCAAATCGTTCGGGGGCGGTTTGTCCGGCAAGAGATAAACGTGCGACAAGTGCAAGTCGCCGTGGGTATCGCACGGCATTCCACGATCCGCTCGTGCTTCGATTAAGGAACGGAGATTGGTCAGAGCGCGTTCGGTCAGTTCGCGACAGCGGTCAAAGACCAATTGCCGAATGACCAGTCCGATTTGTTGGCTCGACTGAGCAAAATTCTCGCGCGCATTGCCCGCGACAACATCGAACCGGCCATAGCGGCTAATTCGCTCCCCGCGATCCGCATCGCGGTGAAACATGGCTATTCGCCCAGCAATGGTTTCGATCTGATCGCTCGTGATCGCGTCGCGTGCCAGTTGCCGGCTCAAAGTGGCTTCGTCGGGAAGGCGCACCATCTCAACCGCCCATTCGATCGGCTCCCCGGTCCCCTCGACGCGAATGTGCCCATTTTCGTTGACGATTGGGACGACGCCACGATAAACGCTGGGCGCCAGCCGCCGATTGAGGCGAACCTCTTCGTCGCAATCATGCTTCCGCCTTTCGAGTGTGCTGAAATCGACAAAGCCGAGGCTGACGGGCTTGCGAATCTTGTAAACCGTTTCGCCCACGAGGAAGACAGCCGAGATATGCGTCTGACGTATCTCCACCGGGCCCGGCCGTGGATACGCCTTGGAATCGGAAAGGGCGGCGAGCAATTCGGGGAATTCCATGCAGTCGTTGTAGACAAAGCGTATTCCACAATGGCTCAGCCAACTGCAAACCTCATGTGAGACGTCGGGCCAAATGGAATCGCAAGCGTCCAACCCGGACAATGACAATAATCCCGCCGATGAATCCGACCAGGTAGCTCGCCGAGTGGGTCCACAAGCAGGCGAGGAACGGCACGTGACGGTCAGCCGGCACCCGGGCCGCCGTATCGCCGACCAGGAACACAGTTCCGTTGCGCGCGAGCAAGTACCCGAGAACTCCCGCCGCTGTGGCAGCTACACAGGCTCTTGCGCCACGATAATAACGCGTGATCGTTCAGCTAATTTGATTGCTGGGTCAAGAGGTCGAACGAGACCGTTTTCGACAATACCCGCGACGGCAACAGGCTTGCGCTTGGATTGCATGACATGTTCCAATGGCCGCGTCACGGCGTCCGCAGGCATCTGGGGCGGTGGCAAGAGCAGCTCGCTGGCAATTTGTTCGTCGAGCGCCTTTCGCTGATCGCTTCGGTCGTCGGGAGCTGGAAACGTCATTGTTCTCTCAATATGCGGTAATTACAAATATCGCCGAGTCTTCGATTTCGCCGAATACGTCCGGAACCTCGTCGTCGTCGCGATCGTATCGCCAGATAATCCAAATGCGTCGTCCTGAAAGAGTCGCTGCAAACATTTGAAACGAACCGTCCCGACGCTCACTGAAGTCGAGCACCTGATCGAATGCCGCCTCAACCTCTTCATTTCCCAATCCGTGTGCTGCAATCTTCTGAAGGTTCCGTTCATTCGAGTTTGACCAATTCATTTGGTGAATCGACCAAATGATGCTCATATTGTCCAATCCTCGACAACGAGCCCGCGAATTCCGCGAAAATGCCGCAGATTTCGACTCAAGAGGATAGAGTCGGTTGTCAAAGCTATCGCCGCGATTCGAGCATCCATTGTCTCAACGCGAGGACCGTGCTTACGAATCTCGACAAACTCGGATTGCGCATCGCTTGTGAATGACACGACGTTCATTCTCAAGAACCAACGCCAAAGTACCTCAAGTTTTGCGTATGCTTCAACAATCTGTGCGGGTTTTTTCGCTCGGTTGAGATAAGCAAGCCAACCTTGGATCTGTTCTTGAAAGCTCACAATGCTCGTTGCAACATCATCAGCCGGAAGTTCATCCAAGCGCGCCAGCAATCGATCACAGGCTGGCTGCTCTTGCCACTGAAGAACTGACAGGTGATCGGTATCCAAAAGAACGGGCACGTGGAGTCAGCCCTTGAGTTTTCCACGCCGAGCGAGTTGACCAAGCCGGACAATCTCCGCAAAGGCGGGGTCGTTTGCGAAGCTACCCAAAATCTGTCGATACCACGGTTGCTTATCATCTACCGCTAGCGCAGCCTTCAGCTCCGCCAAGTCCTTCTCAAGTCGGCGCAACCGCTGTTCCACGCTTTGACGGCTATCTCGCATTATTACATTCTGCCAAGTCTGTCCTGAGCGAACAAGTGACAACCGAACTCACTCCTTCATCCGCAACACCGCCCTCAACAGTTCATACATCGTCCCCGGCTCCTCCTCGCCCTCTTGGACGCGAAAATAGGCGTCCTTCACGTCGATCACTTTCAGTCGACCGGCACTGCGTTCGACGAGCTTCGCCATCCGTTTCGCGTCCCGATAGCCGAACACGAGATCGGGCCCATTGCGATGAATGCTCGTCACCTGCCATTTCGCCGCGAGCAGCCGTACCTCGGCGAGCCGCAAGAGCCATTCCGCCGTCTCCGGGATCGGCCCATAGCGGTCGCGCAGTTCTTGACGGAAGTCGTCCAGCTTCGTGGATCGCGCACGCGAGTCAATCTGCGGTAAACTTCCATGCGCAGCTTCTGGCCGGGCACATAATCGCGCGGCAGGAACGCCGGCCACGGCAGATCGACGTTCACCTCCAGGTGTGTCTTCTGCGGCATGTTCTTGAGTGAGCGCACTGCGTTTTCCAGAAGCTGGCAGTACAGTTCGTAGCCGACTGCCGCGATGTGGCCGCTTTGCTGAGTGCCGAGAATGTTGCCGGCGCCGCGGATTTCCAGATCGCGCATGGCGATCTTGAAACCGGCCCCCAGCTCCGTGAACTCCTCGATTGCCTTCAGGCGCTTCGCCGCGTCGCTGGTCACGCCGCGTTCGCTATCGAGCAGGAGATACGCATACGCCCGGTTCTTCATGCGTCCGACGCGGCCACGCAACTGGTGCAAGTCGGCGAGACCATAAATATCCGCCTGGTCGATGAAGATCGTATTCGCGTTGGGAATATCGAGCCCGCTTTCGATGATCGTCGTCGCCACGAGAATGTTCGCCTCCTTGCGAACGAATGCGAGCATCGCCTTTTCGAGTTCGTGCTCGTGCATCTGTCCGTGGCCGATCACGATCTTCGCTTCGGGCACGATGCGCGTAACGCGCTGAGCGACTGCCTCGATATCGAACACGCGATTGTGGACGAAATAAACCTGGCCATCGCGGCCCAGTTCGCGCAAGATCGCCGCTCGAATCAGCTTCTCGTCCCAGCGCATAATCCGCGTTTCGACCGGCAAGCGCTCCGGCGGCGGCGTTTCCAGGTTGCTGATCTCCCGAATGCCCAAGCAGCGATAGGTGCAGCGTCCGCGGAATCGGCGTGGCCGTCATCGTGAGGATATCCACCATCGCCCGCAAATGCTTCAGACGCTCCTTGTGTTCCACGCCGAAGCGCTGTTCCTCGTCGATGATGACGAGTCCCAATTCCTTGAACTGCACATCCTTTGACACAAGCCGATGCGTGCCGACGACCACGTCGATGCTGCCTTCCTTCAAGCCCTTGACGACCCGTTTTTGTTCGCCGGCCGTGCGGAAGCGACTCAGGACTTCGACATTGAACGGATACTCCGCAAGTCGCTCGCGGAATGTGCGATAGTGTTGTTCGGCGAGCACTGTCGTCGGCACGAGCACCGCGACTTGCATTCCATTGTCGATCGCTTTGAAGGCAGCACGAATGGCGACCTCGGTCTTGCCGTAGCCGACGTCGCCGCAGAGCAGTCGATCCATCGGACGGGGTCGTTCCAGATCGTGCTTGATTTCGGCAATGGCCGTGAGCTGGTCGGGCGTTTCCTGATAGGGAAAGCTCGCTTCGAACTCCTTTTGCCAGTCGGAATCCGGCGGGATTGGCGTGCCGGTCTGGCCTTCGCGCATCGCTTGCACGTGAATCATATCCGCCGCGAGATCGCGAACCGCTTCTTCCACCTTGCCAACGCGTTTGCCCCACGCGGTGCCACCGAGCTTCGAGAGTTCTGGATTGCTCTTGCTGCCGCCCACGTATTTCTGCACGAGATCGATTTTGGAAACCGGCACGTAGAGCATGACACCATCGCGAAATTCGAGGAGCAAGTTCTCTTCTTTGGCTGCGTCGTTTAAGCTTCCGGCTCCATGACTGGGCCGATCGAGCATCTGCATGCCACGAAAGCGAGCGATGCCGTGGACGACGTGAACAACCAGGTCGCCGTCGTTGAGTTCGAGAAAGCTATCGATCGCTCGCGATTCGATGCGCCGGCGTGGCAGTGCGGCGCCCTTCTGCCCGGCCGGCAACTGTTCCCGGTGGAATAGTTCGTGGCTGCCGAGCACGATCACGCCGGCTTCCACGAGACGAAATCCGGCTCGAACGGAACCGGTGACGAGTTTCAATCGATCGTGCTGTGCCAGTTGCCCGGCCGCCAGGACATCCTTCAACCGACTGGCCTCTGCCTCATTGTGACATGCAATGAGCACTTGATCCTGCCGGGCGATCGTGTCCAACTCCTCGCGCACTCGGTTGACATTGCCGCTGAAACGTTCGACTGACTCGACGCGCAGATGGGCGGCCGCTTCGACTCCGGGTCGTGGCAAGGCACTAATCGTCGCATTTGGGCAAGCGATGAGTTGTTTGAACGTACCTTCGACGGTGAAGAGTCCTTCGACCTCGGCGACAGTTTCGAGAAAGAACTTCCCCTGCTCGTGCAACTCAGTTGGTTCGACGAGAATCACCCAAGAAGCGGCAGGAAGGTGTTCGGTGAGATGACCTCGAATCGCCGATTGCGGCGTGGCGCCGCGCCCCAACACTACAACCTCCTTCAACTCCCCCGAACTCCGCTGTGTTCCGACGGCAAACGGCCGAATCGATTCCACTTCGTCGCCAAAAAACTCCAGCCGCACCGGCTCATCCGCATCGAGCGAGAAAATATCGAGGATGCCGCCGCGGCGGGCAAACTCGCCGGGCAACTCGCACGCATCAATGCGCTTGTATCCGTTGTTGACGAGCCAGGCGCCGAGTTCGTCTAGATCGAGACTATCGCCCACTTGCAGTCGGCGGCCGCGCGATTCCAGCTCGCCGCGGCCGGGGACCGGCTGCATCATCGCCGCCATGGTTGTCAGCAACACTTTGGGCGGGTCGCCCGAGAGTTTTTGGACCAGGCGCAATCGTTGCCGCGGCGTGTCGTCGTACGACGAGGGATTGGGAGGCCAGGACTCGAAGGCGGGAAAGACAATCGGCTGCCGGCCCGTGAAGGCGGCCAAGTCGCCAGCCCAGGACTCGATGTCGCCCGGATGGGCCAGGACGACCAATACGGTCGTGGGAGCTTCGCTCGCAAGGCTCGCAACCGCCAGGGCCGCCGATGAGGCCCACGCTCCATCGATTGTCCCGGCGCCGCCAGCGCACGCGCCGCCGTCACGCCGGGGAATCCTTCGGCGTTGCGCAAGAGGTGCGGCAGATCGGCCAGTGAGGCGATCATGCGGTGAACATCCGTTGTATTCATCGGGATTCGAACAACCACTTGCCCTCGATCGACTGAATGTAGTAACATTCCTTTATCCCGCCTGGTTGTGGTCTCACCGAATCAGCCCGCCTCATGCGCAATCGACCTCTTGTCAGCCGACGTGCGTTCCTCCAAGCGGGTGCGAGTTCTGCAATTGGACTCGCGTTGCCGGATCTCTTCGCACGTCAGGCCGCCGCGGTGGAACGTTCGTCGAATTCCGTCATCCTCGTCAACCTGACCGGCGGCATGAGCCATATCGACAGTCTCGATATGAAGCCTGATGCGCCGGCGGAGGTTCGCGGCGAGTTCAAGCCGGTCTCGACAACCGTCCCTGGTATTCAGATTTGCGAACATTTGCCAATGCTCGCGGCCCGCATGCGGCATTGGGCGCTCGTGCGTTCCCTTTCGCATGGAGAGAACGGGCACTTGCCGGGTACGCATCGCTTGCTCACCGGCGCGAGGATGCCTAACCAACGGCAGACCGATCTCGACAACATCTTGTCTCGCCGCGATTGGCCGTGTTATGCCGCCGGGCTCGATTTTGTTCGGCCCCGGCAAGATGGCGTGCCCAACGGCGTCACGCTTCCACACTCGTTGATCGAAGGGCCGCTTACCTGGCCGGGTCAACACGCGGGCTTTCTGGGACCGGCACATGACCCCCTGTTGGTGACGCAGGATCCGAATTCGCCGAGCTTTCAAATGGAAGCGCTTTCGCTGGCGAAGGGGGTTGATGCTGGGCGTGTTCACAATCGGTTGAGCCTGCTCGACCAGATGGAATCGCCAGGCTTCGGCGATCCGACCTTCCGCGGCCATCAGCAGCGAGCCTTTTCCTTGATTACGTCGGGCCGGGTCGCGGAAGCCTTTCGCATCGATCGCGAATCGGACAAAGTGCGCGACCGTTATGGCCGCAATTCGTTTGGCCAGTCGCTGCTGCTCGCCCGCCGTCTGACTCAGGCCGGCGTGCCGATCATTCAGGCCAATATGGGCATCGTGCAAAGTTGGGATACCCACGTCGACAACTGGGGCCGGCTCAAGAACCAATTGTTGCCGTGGCTGGATCGAGCACTCGCCGCGTTGATCGATGATCTCGAATCGGAAGGCCGGCTCGGTAACACGTTTGTTGCCGCTCTGGGCGAATTTGGCCGTACGCCGAGAGTTTCATTCCTCCCAGGTGAGAAGCTTCCCGGCCGCGACCACTGGGCCCGGGTCTACTCGGGGTTATTCGCCGGCGCCGGCGTGGTCGGCGGACGAGTGATCGGCAAATCCGACCGGACGGGCGGCACGCCGGTCAGCACCGCATACACGCCGTTCGATGTTGGTGCAACGATCTATAAAGTGCTGGGAGTGGAAACCGACGCCGAAATCCGCGACGCCCTCAATCGCCCTTCGCGAATCAATACCGGCATGCCGATGGATGTGTTGTTCCGGGCGTGAGCAGTGATGGCGCTTTGTCGAGATGAAGCGGTTCGAAGCGGCGAGCTTCATTCCAGGCGCCGGTTCAAATTCACTCCTTTCTTTTGGGCATCGAGTCCCAACTCCAGATTTGGGTATTTGTCGAGAAGCTCACGATAATCGGGCACGGACCATACCGATTTCTCAAGTTCCGAAGGGTTTTTCAATTTCGGCGCACATTGTTCGCAGATGCGTAACGGCAGTCGAAGTCGAACGTCGTTACCATGCTGGCGCTCGCCTTGGCTTCGGTTCAAGATGTAAAAGAGTGCGAATGCAGCCGAACAGATCCCGAGAAAAATGGTTAATGGAACCATCAGCCACAGGACTTTCCCCGACGGGGGCGATTCGACTTGCACGCGCTCGCATATTGCCCAGAAATGGGCGACGTTCTTGGTTTCTGCTCCACAGATCACGCATTGCTTCTCAGACGGCAACATGGCGAGTTGCAACATCTGTTCGAGGCGCACTTCGGGGCTCAAGACTCGCTGGCCGGCGAGGCTTCGCAATTTGCTGAGCGCCGGCACTTCGATCTGCCGGCCACAAGGGCAATTCAAAATGCTTCCGGCCATCGAACCGGGAACGCGTTGTTCCTTGCCGCATTCGCAGCGGATCGGGTAGTTCATGCGAGCCTCGATTGACGAGCCAGCAGTAGGATCACGCGCCCGTTCGGCTCGTGCAAGACAATTTCGGATACTGAAGGCTGATTACGAGTGCTAAAAAGCTGGGGCGGCAAGGCGAATCGGCTGCCGACAATTCATCGTCTGGCCATACCAGCTATCGCTCGCAACGATCACATTTCACGCAGTTGAGCAAAATCCCGAGTCGACTGGCCCGGCCTTCCGGCGTGATGACCCAAGGGCGCATTTCCCAAGGGGGGTCGTGCCGGACATGCTGGCTGTGCCCGCACTCCAGTTCGGCCACCCAATGTCCTTCGTCGTCCTGGTGGAAGCCGGTAATACGGCGATCCATCACGATTCTCCAATTTTATGCGAAGAGGTCCGCAAGCGGCCGACGTCGTGGAGGTTCAGGATTCCGTTTCGCCCGCGAAGACGACGGCCGTTCACCCACTCAGATTTCACTGTGAGATGTCCCGACCATGTTACTCCCATTCTCCGCCTCCGGAAGCGGCAAAGCATAGTATGCGGGCTTGTCTTTATTATTGTGGCATAGGCCTCCCGGCGTGTGAGAACGCACAGGCCGGGAGGCCTATGCCACAAAATCAGGACATTGCCTAGAATGCGCTCCATCTAACTGCGAGCGAGGTGTGCGATGTTTCGACGAATGACTCTGGCGCTGGTGGCACTCGGGTGCGGGTCCGCGTTCGCCCTGGCACAGTCCGGGGACGGGAAGAAGGACACCAAGGCGGACATGTTCGCCGCGCCGCCAAAGGGTTTTGATACCCGCCGCGACGGGATCGCCCGCGGCAAGTTGGAGACGGTCGAGTACGACTCGACGACCGTCGGGGTCAAACGCAAGGCTCAGGTTTATATGCCGCCGGGGTACGCGAAGGACAAAAAATACCCGGTGCTCTACCTGCTTCACGGCATTGGCGGCGACGAGTACGAGTGGACGCGGGGCGGCAAGGCCAACATCATCCTCGACAATCTGTACGCCGACAAGAAGGCGGTGCCGATGATCGTCGTCATTCCCAACGGCCGGGCGTCGAAAGAAGTGACAGCTCGAAGCCCGTTCCCCCAGCAGTCGCCGGCATTCGCCGCCTTTGAGAAGGACCTGCTCAATGACCTGATCCCGTTCATCGAAAAGACCTATTCGGTGAAGGCGGATCGCGAGTCGCGTGCCCTGGCCGGCTTGTCAATGGGAGGTGGGCAGTCGCTCAACTTCGGGCTGTCGCACCTGGATACATTCGCGTGGGTCGGCGGATTCTCGTCCGCGCCAAACACGAAGCGGGCGGACACACTGGTGAAGGATCCAACCGAAGCGGCGAAGAAGCTCAAGCTCTTGTGGCTGTCTTGCGGGGACAAGGATGGCCTGATCCGAATTAGTCGGAACTTCCACGAATCACTCGAACAGAAGAAAGTGCCGCACATCTGGCACATCCATGCCGAAGGCCGCCACGATTTCGCCGTCTGGAAGGCCGACCTGTATTATTTCGCGCCGCTGCTGTTTCGCTGACCCTCCGGACTCGCCCACTGGTTTCCCAGTTCGTATCGGGACAGAATTGGTGCGAGCAACAATCTGCCTTTTGCCAAGACGAGGGCGGCAATATCGCGCACATCCAAGTGGTCGTCGCATCCGGCGACCGACTATCAGCCGGCCCGTGTGAAGCCGCGACGCGGAGGCTTTGCGGAGCGGAGCGCAGCGCTTGCCATTTCCGCGTCTCGCGCTCCGCTCCGAAGACTCCGCGTCGCGGCTTCACGAGTGTGGCTCGACCGGAGCCAGAAAAACAGCGGCAGCGAAAATCCGATGGAATTCACCTATTTCCCCCTAGCGTTTTGCGTGCACCGAAATACCAGGATGGCACGCCGTCATGGCGCGCTCGTCTAGCCGCGGCGGGAGGTGACACCATTTGACACCTTTTGACACCGAAAAGAAAAGAAGTTTACCGAATGAGGGGGTGCGAAATGTCGCGGATTGTTACACCGAACAAAACTCTTGCCCCGCCAGGCTGCACGGATCGCAGCTTGTTACCACGTTGTTTCGAACTTGTGACCGAACATGTTGCCGGCGGCGGTCGTCCAACTGGGATGATGGATTCCGGATTGAGCATCGGCCCCCCGGTTCGGACAATAGCCGATATGGACTCTGCCGCGCCGGAAGAAGAACAGGCTCGCGACGAAATCGTTACCGATTCCGCGGTCCCCGATACGCCCGAGAATCTCTCGGCGACGGGCGAATTGCTTACCCCGAATGAACTGGTAAATCCGCAGGTGACGCTCACGGTCGGCGGAGACGATCCGGCCCGCGAGGGTCCGCCGGTGGAATCGCTTCGCCATGCTGTTCCGGGTTATGAAATTCTTTCCGAACTCGGTCGCGGCGGCATGGGGGTCGTTTATCTCGCCCGGCAGGTCGGCCTGAATCGACCCGTTGCGCTCAAGATGATCCTGAGCGGCGAACACGCGGGCACCAGCGAGCGCGACCGCTTTCGTCGCGAGGCCGAGTCGGTCGCGGCACTTCAGCATCCCAATATCGTCCAGATTTATGACATCGGCGAGGCACAGGGCCGACCTTACCTGGCATTCGAATATGTGGGCGGCGGTAGCCTGGCGAATTTGCTTGCTGGCCATCCGTGGCCGGCGAAGCCGGCGGCCGATCTCGTCGAAGCACTGGCTCGGGCGATGCAGTTTGCTCACGAACGCGGCATTGTGCACCGCGACTTGAAGCCGGCCAACATCCTCCTTTCCAATGTTGAACTCAGTGGCAGCCAGGCCGATCGCAAGGCGGATGATCCCCTGTTCCGACTTCCGTCGTCCGATTATCGCATTCCCAAGATCACCGATTTCGGCCTGGCAAAGCGGGTCGAACCCGAATCCTCCTGGTCGGACGATTCGGCCCGAACGGCGCCGGCGCATCAGACGCGAAGCGGCGCGGTCATTGGTACACCGAGTTATTTGGCGCCCGAACAGGCGGCCGGAAAGAATCGTACGGTCGGTCCACACACCGATGTCTATGCTCTTGGCACGATCCTGTATGAGTTACTGACCGGCAGGCCGCCGTTCCGCGGGGAGACCGCCCTGGACACTGTGCTCCAGGTGATGGGCGATGATCCGGTGCCGCCGTCGAAATTGCGGGCCAAGTTGCCCCGCGATTTGGAAACAATCTGCCTGAAATGCTTGCGCAAGGAGCCGGCGCGACGATACCCCACGGCCGGCGAGCTGGCCGATGACTTGCGGCGCTTTCAGCGCGGCGAAGCGATCACCGCGCGCCCAGTCGGTCGCTGGGAGCGCGGCATCAAGTGGATGCGCCGGCATCCCGCGGCGACCGCGCTTAGCCTTACGAGTGCAATCGCCGTCACCTCCCTGCTGATCGTCAGTCTCTATTTCAACGTCAAGCTTCGGCTGGCCGCGGATCAGACGGAATGGGAAGCCCGCGCTGCCCGCGATGCGGAATCACAAGCACTTTTCGCCAAGCAACGAGCCGACGCACAACGCATTGAAGCCGAGAAATCCCGGCTGGCGGCCGAAAAAGCCCAGCAAGAAGCCGAGGCCCGCAAACAGGAAGCCGAGCGCGGCATCTATGCGTTGCAATTATTCAAGGCCGCTGCTTTAGGCGAACGCGATCCGCAGCGAGCACTGCGACTGCTCGAAGATGTGCGCCGCTGCCCGGAAAGGCTGCGCGACTTCACCTGGCACTATATCCGCGCCCAATGCCTGGTGACCGAACAGGTGATCGGCGTTCATCAGGGAGTGAGCGATCGGCCGCCGGTGGCACGCGTGGAACACTCGCCGGACGGCTCAATGGTCGCGACCGTGAGCGGCCTCGATCCGCTGGCACGAATCTACGACGTGCGCAGCCGTCGACTGCTTTTTGTTCTCGCCGGTCATCAACTCGCGGTCCAGGCGATTGCATTCGCGCCGGATGGCCGAACCCTCGCGACCGCCGGCGGCGACAACACGGTTCGCTTCTGGGAATTGCCGGCGCGAAAGCCGAGGCAGCCCGCACAACTGGAACCGTTCGCCACCGTGACGGGGCACTCGAACTCGGTGAACGCGGTCGCGTTCGATCCAACGGGCAAGATGCTCGCATCCGCGGGCGCCGACGGACTGGTCCGATTGTGGGATATCCCCCCGCGGACCGTGGGTAAGATGCGAACCCAACCGACTGCGGCGGGGGTGCTCAAGGAACATGTCGGCGCCGTGTGGACGTTGGCCTGGTCGGATACCGGGCTTTTCTCCGCCGGCACGGACGGTCGCGTGCTGTTTTGGAAGTTGCGGCCGGGCGGCGGACGCGCACAAGAGCTTTTCCGCTTAAAGAAGCCGATACGTGCGCTGGCTGTCACGGTCGACGGCGAATTGCTCGCGGCCGCCGGCGACGCCGAGCCCGACGGGGATCAACCGGTCATCCAGCTCTATCGACCCCTCATCGACAAGAGGGCCGGCACGTTGCGCGGCCACACCGGGCTGGCCGTCTACGATTTGTCGTTTGCGCCCGACGGCAAGCGCCTCGCCAGCGCCGGCCGCGATGGCACCGTGCGGGTCTGGGATGTTTCCACGTTGCAAGAGCGGGCCATCTTCCGCCCCGAAAAGGAGCCGCGGCCAGGACGTGAGCCGTCCGTGCGAGCGATTCGTGCCGTTAGTTTTGATCCGAGCGGATTGGCGGTGGTGAGCGGGGGGCAAGACGGCGTGGTGCGGCTGTGGAACTTTTCGGGGCAAAGAGAGGAAGCCATTGAACTCGCCGTCCACGCGCCCTTGTCGGCGACGGCGATCAGTTCGGACGGCCGTTACCTGGTTGCCGCCGAGAAGGCCACCAGGCAAATCCGGTATTGGACATTGGGAAGAATTTCCCGCGAGCCGCGGACTTCTCCGAATCGGGTGCTCGCGGGATTGGACCAATCGCCCCGATGTGTGGCTGTCAGTCAGGATGGCAGCGTCGTTGCGGCTGGGACGTCGAGCGGCGTCTACGCTTGGCACTTGAGCGATCGCAACTCCGATGAACGGCCGACCCGTCTCTCCAAGGAGCCTGCAGCATCGCTCGCTCTACACGGCGACGATCTCGTATTCGCGACGGATAGCGGTGGAATTCGCTGGATCAATGTCGCGACGGGTAAAGTGCAGCACTCTCTGGTGCAGGCCATCGGCCGTGCGACGCTCGTCAAGTTTAGCCCGGATGGCCAGAAACTCATCACGACCGCCGGCTCCGGATTGCACGTTTGGGATGCTGCCAGTGGCGAGCTGCTCTTTAGTCAGGTGATGGCGCATTACCTGCGAATTACCGCTGTTGTCGTGAGGCCCGGCGACACCACCCACGAGTGGGAAATGGCCACCGCCGACCAAGGGGGTCTGGTCAAAGTTTGGGAACTGAAGCCGAAGCCTTCGACCGCAAATCGACCCAATTCGCCGGGGGAGGCTCTCGAAGTGACGACCCGACCGTCCCCGTCTGGCCTGATCGACTCGGTCGGCGCCCTGGCATTTACGGCCGACGGGCGAACACTCGCATCCGGCGGCGTCGACCGTGCCGTGCGCCTTCGCGACCCGGACACCGGCCAGGAGCGAGCCGCACTGATGGGACATTCGGACATTGTCATGTTGATCGCATTCCGAGATGATCGCGTGATGCTGTCGGTCGGCCGCGAAGGAGTTTTGCGCATCTGGCGGGCGGCGAAATAGTCTTCGGACTCCGCTCAACCCTCAGCACGCTTTGCCCTTTCCGGACCCCGCAAGTTTCCTCCATTCGTACTGCTTGACACCCACCGTGATCCTCAACTCCGCAAGACCGATGCAATCCCAACTCACAATCGCGCTACCTGCGACAGCTGACACGATTGACAGCTGCGGCGTTACGCGTAGAGGCGTGCGCCTCTTGCCTGGTTTCTGTGCTTTTTCCAGCTCGCCTGACTTTCACTCTTTGCCTACGTGGGGAATACTCACAGTGAACGTCGAACCCGGCGTCGGGTCTCTCGCGTCACCAGGATGAACGTGGGCGGCGACCGCGGGCGACCACTTGGAAATGGAGAGGTTCCCATGTTGAGCGTGCGTAAACTCGTTTTCGCGGGTGCGCTCCTGGCAGTGGTGCCGTTTGCGGCGGTTGCCGAGGATGCCCCCAAGGCTGGTCCGAGGACCATGCCGCCGGCGGTCGGGATTGGCCCGGCCCCGATTCAGATGCCGGTGGCCGGCATGCCGGCGCCAGGCGCCCCGTGTCCGCCAGCCACCCGCAAGGTGTGCAAGCTTGTCCCGACCATGGTCCAGGAGACCCGGACGGTGATGAAGCCGGTCCAGAAGACCGAGACCTACACGGCCTATCGGACCGAGACGGTGCAAGAGAAGAAGATGGTCCCGGTCACGACCTACAAGACCGAGACGTACACGGAAATGGTGACCAAGACCTGTTGCGTCAAGGTTCCGTGTTACACCCAGAAAGTCGTAATGGAGAAGCGGAAGAAGGTCGAATGGGTGACCGTGTACAAGGAAAAGTGCCACATCTGCTTCCATAAGGAGTGCAAGACGGTCGGATGCGGCGGTTGCGGCGGCTGCGGCGGTGGCTGTGGTGACGGCTGCTGTGACAAATGCGGCGGTGGGTGCGGCAACGGCTGCAACAAGGGCTTGAGCTTCTCGTTCCCGGTCTACAAGCCGGAAATTCATCGGGAATGCGTCCCCTGCACCGTTCCGAAGTGCACGTGGGAATGCGTCCCCGTCACGAAGCAATGCTGCACCTGGAAGACCGAGACGAAGACCACCTGCGTGCCGGTCTGCAAGACCCGGTGCGTGCCATGCACCACCCAGAAGGAAGTGGTGTGCTGCAAGCAAGTGTGCGTCCCGTATCAAGCGACCCGTTGCGTGACCGTCTGCCAGCCGTGCCAGGAAACGGTGAATGTCACGAAGATGGTGCCGACGTGGGTTGAAGAGGCTTGCCCGGCCCCGGTGATGGAAGCCCCGTGCGCCCTGGTTGCTCAGGCGCCAGTCGGCTGTAACCAGGGCTGCAACGAAGGTTACAACAATGGTTGCAATAATGGCTGCAACAACGGCTGCTGCGACAAGAGTTGCTGCACCGGCTGCTGCGAAAAGGTGAAAGAGTGCTGCAGCAGCTGCTGCAACAAGGTGAAGTACTGCTGCAGCGAAGCCTGCTGCAAGATTCACAATTGCTGCTCGAAGATCAAGGGCTGCTTCTGCTGCAAGTAATCCTTCGCAGCGGATAAACGAATGATCGCCGGAGCCCGGGGCTGCAACCCCGGGCTTCTGGCATTGAATGGGTCAGTGAGATCCTGGACGATCGCGGTAGCGTTCGTGGCAGGCCGCACAAGTCGCGGCCGATCGCTCGAACGATTTCGAGATGCGATCGGTCTTCTTCCCCCGAAGCGATTCTTCCAGTTCGATTGCTGCCGATTCCGCATCGTGCATAAATCGCTCGAACTCGCTGCCACGCATCTTCACTTCCTCGAGCCGGGCAGCTTCGCGAAAATGTTCGACCAACATCACGACCTCGTGAACCGGTTCGACGTCCGGGTGTCCTTTCGGAGTCGCCCAGCCTGCTGTCTTGGCGAGTTTGAGATTGTCGAACCGTGCGTCCACATCGACCATGATTTGAGCGAGGCCACTAACCGGCGTCACGGACGGGAAATTCGCGGGAATGCGCTCGATCTCAGCGGGAGTTGGCGGCGTTAATTGATGCGGCAGACCCTTGAGGCCCGTATAGCGCGGATCGGTCCCGGCCAACTTGAGCCAAGCGTCGGCCTGATCCGCGCTCCACTGCCGATCGGTACACATTTCAATTGCCGCGACCGCCGCCGGTCCCCGGTGCTTGCCGTGATGACAATGAACGTAAATCGGTCCCTCGATCGTCGATGCCACCTTTGCAAGTTCGACCACGCGTTCGTGGGGAACACCGTCATAGCCGAATGGGAGGTGGACATACCTCATGCCGTGTCGTCGAGCGGCCTCCACATCCGGACGCATGCCGTCGACCGAGATGATGGTCTTGATTCCGAGCCGTTCCAGCGCGGAGAAGCCCTCTTCCCCGTCTGGGATGCTGCCACTGTAAACGCGATCGGAAATGCGAAAGGCGTTGTGAAGACCATCCGCATGAATGGATATGGGATCTGTCTCGGGGGCGCGAATCGTCGCGGGAGGCGTCTGCAACGGGCGGCGATGGCTGCTGACGAACCGCACATTGCCGCCAGGACAACCGACACGGCAGCCCGCAATCCTCGAACCCGCCGTGTTTGAGAATGACGTCGCCCATGCCAACTATCGTACCGCGCCACATCGACCGCGGAGGCGAATCGATCATCCCGGATACACTGTCCCCGCCTCCACAAAGCAGAGGGGGTTATGCCAGCGATCCTCGGCATAGAACGAACGCTCTCCCCACGGACGCACGCTGATCTGGCCACCCGCCGCGCCGTGCACCTCGTCCGTCGCCAGACAGTTCAACGATTTGGCTCGGTCAAAGATCGCATCGAGGTCATCGACGAGAAAATAGAGCGCCTTGGCCGCCGGGTGTGGCGGCCGGACGGAGGAGACGTCGACCACTTGCAACGTGACGGGGCCGCAGGTGAAATAGCAGCGCGAGCCCCCTTGCTTGCGGCCGATCAGCCCGAAGAGTCGCGTGTAGAACTCGGCCGCCGCGTCCAGATCGCCGACTTCGACATTGATGCGAAACAGGCTTGGTACATCGGCCGTTTGAGGCGTCGCCTGCTTTCGGCTGGCAGCGCTTTTGGTCTTCTTTTCCGATGCCATTGGACGCCTCCGCTTGCCTTACTGGGAAGATTTCGAGAACCACGCGAGCCAGTCGCGAACGAGTTCCAGCCGACGGCGGTCGATCCGGTAGCTTCGAGACCGTCCATGTCGTTCGTGTTCCAGCAACCCGGCCGATTCGAGCACCTTCAGGTGCCGGGTGGTCGTGGGCCACGCATGCTCGAACATGTCGGCGATCTCGCCAGCGGTCATTGCTCCGCCGTGGAAATGCACCGTCATGAGTATTCGTCGGCGTGCCGGATGGGCGAGTGCCGTAAACACCGCCTCGTAAGCGTCCTGCTGGCGCTGGGATTCCCGTTTTTTTGCCACCGCTTTTATTTAGCACAATTGCTAAATAAAGACAAGAAGTCAACGGAACAAGAACAATGAACGAATCATACTCTTCCGTCGCCCGTCATCGGAGCTGCGATGCACTTCTCGTCGGCTTGCTGAATTCTCACGATTGCGGGATCAGCCACCGCTGTGGCTTAGCCGCGCCCGACCAATGGCATCTTGGTGGCCATCACGGTCATGAAAAGCACATTGGCATCGAGTGGCAGACTAGCCATATAGACGACGGCCCGGGCGACATTTTCCACATCCATCGTCGGCTCGACGGCCAATGTGCCATTGGCCTGCGGCACCCCGTCCTTCATTCGGGCCGTCATTTCGGTGGCAGCATTGCCGATGTCGATTTGTCCACACGCGATGTCGTAAGCCCGGCCGTCGAGGGCAGTCGATTTGGTCAGCCCGGTGATTGCGTGCTTCGTCGCCGTGTACGGTGCGGAGAACGGACGAGGCGTAAGGGCGGAAATCGATCCATTATTGATGATCCTTCCGCCGCGGGGCTGTTGGGCTTTCATCACGCGAAACGCTTCGCGAGTACAGAGAAACGCCCCGGTCAGATTCACGTCGACCACACGTCGCCATTCGTCAACCGTCAAGTCCTCAAGCGGAACGGCTCGCGCACCGCAGCCGGCGTTGTTGAATAGTAGATCGATGCGCCCAAACTTCTGCTTTGCCGATTCAAATAGATGCCGAACGGATTCGGGGTCCGTCACGTCGGTCGGCACAACGAGTGTCGGCGTGTCAGCCGCGGTCTGTTCGAGCGGCTCGCGACGCCGGCCGGCCAGGATCACCTGATAGCCCTCGCGAATCAAAGCCTGTGCGGTCGCGCGGCCAATCCCGGATCCAGCGCCCGTGACGATTGCCACGCGGACATTTGAATTCATCGTCGTTCCACCTTCGTGAAATGGCCGACAAAAAGTCGCCGGCAATGGGTCGACAATCGTTTTGCATTCGTTCTACGAGTCCGGAGATGATGAGCTTTGGAATTGATCGCGAAGGGAAAAGTAGCGCCAGAACCGGGGAAGAGGGCGTCCCGATGAAGTCCGTGGAGACCACCCGATCGGTCTTCTTTACGGAGACCGCCCTCATCCTCGGCTCTGGACACTAAATGGGAGGCAACCGCTTGAGCGAACAGTTTGCCTCATTCGAAAGCGGATTGTGGGCGCTCGACGCGGCCCATTTGACCAGCAAGGCTCGCGCATCAGGCGTCCGAATCAACTCGAGCGCCTCGCACACGCGAGAGGCTACGCGCGCATCGACCGACCGAGAGATCCGGGCCTTCAAAAAAGCCACCGCTTGATCCGGGTGGGCCCACAATTGACGAAGCGACCGAAATGCCGCGCTAGCGTCCGAATCACAGAGATTCGCCCAGCGAACATCATCGTTCGCGGGTTTCCATTCCACCGGATTACCTGTCCGATTGCCGACGATGTCCCACAAATACACGGGCGCCTCCGGACTGGCGGCGGCGAGAACTCGACCGTCCGCCTGCCAAGCCAGGGCAGGCTCGACCTTGCCGTGATGCTGAAACTCGTGCCGCACTTGGCCCGTTGCCAGCTCGATCAACACAACCCCGTGGTCATGAGTCACTGCCACCATGCGGCCGTCCGGGGAAAAAGCCGGCTGTCCATCCAAGCCAGGAATGCCAAACTTGATTCGTCCAGTCGAGGCGTTACAGACGCTCAGCATGGATTGGGTGGATTCCCCACGATGTTGAACGACCGCGGCGGCAAACCACCGGCCATCCGCCGAGAACGCGACGTGCGGATCTCCTGGAGCCGCATCGACGGCGAATCGCTGCTCGCCCGTGGCCGTATCGAAAACTCGAATGGTGTTCGAAACCGTCTCTCGGGCAAAAACCATCCGTGCATATGCAATATGTTCCGAGTTCGGCGAAACAATCAATTGCGATGTACATGGACTGACTTGCTCCGCCATGACGATCGCGGAGCGCATGATCTGTTGGCCCGTTTTCACTTTCCAGCCGCGGATATATCCGTCGCTCGTGATGGCATACACAATTGCACCATCCGGCGAAAACACTGGCCGCCAAGCGGATTGGTCCAGCGCGATTCGACCGCGCAGCTCCCGGGTGCAGGCATCAAGAAGGTCGATGCTGAACTCGTGTTTTTCCTGGTCGCCGCGGGTGCAACGGGCGATGAGCGTTCGATCGGGGGAGATGGCGGCTCGAACCGCGGCTGCCATAACTCCCGTTGTTTCATGTTGTCCAATGCCCGGGCTAAAACCGCTCGGCGGATCGTCGCCGCGAAGAGGGTAGTCGATCCACGCTTGGAAGCCCTCGACGAGCAATCGATTTCCGGTTTCGACAAAGGCCACTGGCCGTGGAGGCATCACATCCCGAGGCGATGGCGGCAATGCCCACGCCGCTTTCGGCTCGACGAGTTGAACGGCCATCAGCATGCTTGCGACCGCGAGCAAGTCGCCGTTTGGCGAGAATTGCCCGAGCACCCCGCCGAATACCCCGTCAAAGGCTCGCGGCCTACCATCCGGGTTGACTGGCCACAGGACCGGCGAGCTACGCGACGAGAATGCGGCGACGGCGGATCCATCGGGGGCTAACGAAAGTCCCGTAACCAGGCATTGAGGCTTGACCGATCGCGCGAGCTGGCGTTCGCCAACATTCCAGATTCGAATTCGCTGCGTTGTGGAGCACCACGCGGCGACGCGCCTTCCGTCCGCGCTAAGCGTCGGAAGCGATAGGGTCGCTCCGGAGTCCGCGATTTCGGTTTGAACACGGCCCGTCTCGACGTCCAGGACTTGAATACGATCCGAACCGCCGACGACCGTCGCGATTCGCTTGCCGTCTTGCGAGATCGCCAAGTCGACTCTCTGAAAATCGGGTGCGATTTCCGCGTGCCAGATTTCGGTGGCATTGGTTGCATCCAACATTCGCACGTTACCGGACCGAGAGATGCCGAGTCGGGCACCATTTTGGGAGAATGCGGCAGAACTCACGGGCCCTCCCGCGATCAGCCGGCGGTGCGTTTCGAGGGCCCGATAGGTGTCGTACTCGCGCAAGTGAATCGTTCGCGTTTCACCCGTGCAAACCAGCGCTCGCAATGTTCGACCGTCATCGGTGAGCGCAATCGCCGCGGGTACTTCACCCTCAGCCAGAGCGAGATGTGCACGGGGACGCTTCGTCTCCAGATCCCAAACCCGCAGCCAGCGATCACCGGCGCCCGCAGTGGCGAGAAATCGCCCATCTGCCGAGAATGCCATGCGTTGCGGAATCGCTCCGTGTCGGAGCCACGCATCACCGACGCGGGCAATTGCTTCGGGCGGTAAGGGGAAGTTGTCGCGATTCCGTCGGAATCGCTCGGATTCTGGAATCTGCAGTTCAACGTTCGCGGTATCGTTCGAGGCTTGCGGAATCGGTTGCGAGCCATGCGGCGCGTACGAGAACATGCACAGCAATCCGCCGAGCGTGATAATACTGGCGCTACTGGCTAGTCCGATCCCGAGCACCACTGTTCGCAAGCCAAATCGCACGGCGCGATCGGCAATCGAAACGAGGGCCGTGGGCACGGCCGAACTTCCGGTCGCCAGTGAAACGGCACCCGCGCGGGCCGTGGCGGGGACCGAGTCCACGACGAGTGATGCTCCGGCCAACGTTCCAACGGTTATGCCTCGCCTTGTCAGCCGAGCCCGCAACCACTGGCGTGCCCGTGTCAACCGCGACTCAATTGTGCCGACCGCACAGCCCAACGTTTTGGCTGCATCGGCGGCAGTGCGCTGTTCGACCTCACACAGTACATAGGCGAGTCGAAACGGTTCCGGCAGGGCATCGATCTCGCAATCTATCGCGCGCTCTAAGTCCAGGGCGGACGCCGCTTCGGCCGGATCTACGTCGCGTGCCGGCGTGTCCAGGGATGAAAGAGGCATGTGGTACCGCGGGGTTCGGAATGCTGCGGCGCACCGGACGGCCACCCGGTGCAACCATGCTCCGAGAGCTTCTGGCCGGCGGACTTCCGCGGCATGCCGGGCAAGTGCTAAGAAGGTCGTTTGAAACGCGTCCTCGGCGGCGTGGAGATCACGAAGCCGTCGACGACAAGCACCCCACACCAAACGGCCGTGGCGGCGGACCAACGCCTCGAATGCCGTCCCGTCCTGGGAAGTGACGAACCGAGTCAGTAATTCCGAATCGGACACGTCGTCCGGTCCTGGCCCTGCCAGACGGCGCAAGGCTTCGATGACGGGCGGGTTGTCCATGGGTCACTCCGACACACTCGGCGTGGTCACCATTGATAGAGGCCGATGAGAGGTAAACCCTCCCAGATTCTGGAATTTTTTGCCGACCGAGAACGTGGTTTATCCACCTGACATGGCATTGACAACGCGTGTCGATGTCTGGCGGGTCGTAAGTTCTCGCCAATCGAAGCGATCACGTGCTCAGCGTATTGCTGATCCAATCCAACGTGACTCCACGAATAGGATACCAGCCGCCGGTGCTCTGGACCCGAATCGTGTGGATGCCAGCCTCAAGCCGGACGACTCCGCCGGGAGCCAGTCCGCTCGAGCCTCTCCCTATTTCCACACCGTCAACATAGACGGCAGTCCAGCCATCCGGGGCCGCTCTTGCCGACACTTTATATTCGCCCGGCGAGACGATGCGCACCGTCCAACTCACCCAGTCGCCGGGGGCGGCATTCACCGGCTGGCTCAGCGCTCGAACACCTTGCGCCGTCAAGAACGTCTTCGGCGCGGCTCCTTGGACAGTGAATTTAGCGGTGGGCGTCGGCGGCAGCATCGTCAAACGCGAGTCGATCCCCTGAATGACGGGGTAATTGTCCGCGTGGGCCGCATCGTTCAGATACCATTGGTCGTATGTTCCCAAGACGAACATCTCGCCGCTGGCTCGATAGAACGAGTCGATCGCCTTGGCGATGACCTGGGCCATACGCGGATCGTTGTACTTGGCCCAACTCTGAATTGGCACGGCTGTGCCATCTCCGCCCAGCGACAACCCGCCTTCGTAGGCCACGACATGCAGCCCATAAGCCTGCGCGTAGCTCGCTTCGTCGGCAAGGTGGGTCTGAAGATCGAGCGCCGATACTTCGCCGGCATAACGCACGCCCGTTGGAATTCGGGACTTGAAGATCGCGTCGACGCTTGCCACCCGCACATCGTCGATGACAGTCGTCTGATCCGCAGTCCCTCGTCCGATGATTCGGAAGGTGTATTTTCCGGGCCTGGGAATTTGGAATGCAACGGTCCCGTACGTCGAGAATTTGCTCCGGTCGCGATTGCCGTTCCCTGGCCACCACGGATATGTCGGCGAGGTCGGGCTGGCGCCGTCCGGCGTGATCCGTTGGTCGTTTAGATAAAAGTCGAGGGTGTTCCCCGCGTTCTGCCCGACTCCGCCAGCGGCCTGGAAGTCAATGGCGTAAACCCCCGCCCGCGGAATTGTAATCGTTACCCACACCGAGGCGTTTCCGGAAATGTACATCGCTTGCTTGCCGCCCGGCGTAGCGGGAACCTGGCCCACACCGGGAATGACCATGGGGGTGTTATCCGGGATGCCGGCCAAGTCGCGGTAGATTCCGGCATCGCCGTCAAATTGCCAGGGCGTGTCCTTGGGACTCGGCGTGGCCAATCCGCCTGGGTTCCCATGGATCGCCTCGAAGGCGCCACCCGGTACCGAGATGTCGGTAACTAATCCGCGTGGGTTGGACGCTCCCAGGTAGGCGGCGCCGCCTGCTCCCCAGATGTAATAGTTGACCGGATGCGGATCGGGGACGTGCTCCGTTCCGTCGCCATTGTTGAAGTAACGATCGAGGAACCGAAGCGCTTCGACAGCCGTATTCTGCTGGTTGTTGTACTGGTATTCGTAAAGTACACGCACCTGGCTGCCCATGGCGTCATCGCCCCAAACCTCCCGAAAAGTATTGCTCGCTTCGACGGTCTTGAGTGCGGCCCAGCGGCGGAAATCGCCGGTCGGTCGCGTCCCGTCGAAGTTGATAATCTGGCCCTCTGTCGTGTTATTCACCACGGCGGCCCGGCCGGCATCATTGGCCCAGCCCGCCTGGCTGAACGCCCAATTCCAATACTCATTGCCCCATTCGACGTAAACGCGCAAATTCGGATTCAGACCGGGAAATACCGGATCGGTCGTGGGCTCCGAGTATGGATTGACCCCGTCCGACCCGTAGCGAATTAACAGAGCCAGGTTGCGGACATAATCCTCCGAAGCTCCGACCGGAAGCGTGATGTACAGGTCCTTGCCGGTCTCGTTGGCCAGCATGACGTTGTATTCCCAGACCGAAGCTCGGTCGCCCCAGGCGCCTTGCATGGCCCCCGGAAGTTTTCGGTCGGCCCATTCTTGCTGGGAGTTGAAGTTTGCCGTGAGGAAGCGAAGGGTGGTGAATCGGCTGAAGGCCTGCTTCAAATCGGTGTCAAACAGTTCGTCCGGTGTGTAGGGCGTATCGCCGTCCGCGGCAGTCGGCCGCATCAATTGAACATTGGTGACGCCTGTCGCTTCGAGATCCTCCGGCATTCGCTGAGTGTGGACGAAGTTCAAGCCGAACAAGTCGGTTCCCTGGACGACGAGTTCGGCCGTGGTCGTGTTCGTCTCGGCGTCGTAGCCAGTGCCAAGCGGAAGCATGCGGCCGATGTCGATCCCGTCCACCCAGAATTCTCCGCGGCTGAACCACCCAGAGACATCGGCCTGTCCGGTGAATTGGAGTAGGTAAGTGCCGCCCGTCTTGGTCGGATCCGCATTTGACCAGAACAAATGCGAGGCATCGGCAAGTGGCCAACCGAATTCATCAGTTTCGATCGGCGGAAGTGAGAAGTAATCGGTCGTGCTGCCCCAAGCGGGCCGGCCGGTCTTGGCTGCGTCGGCATAAAGGTAGTAGTCGTACGTGACGGCATTCACGCCCAAGCTGGTGGCCGGCTCAATCACTTCTTCGGGCGTCTTGGATCCAGACCAGGCCAGACGGGCGGTCGCCGGCCCCTCGATCTCGCGATACTCGACACGCACATCGTATTGGCGGCCGGCAGTCATCTGAAAATCGGCGGTTGATTCAACGGCGGCCGGGGCATCCCAGGCATCGATCAACAAGTTCCACGTGAACGAATCGCCGGCTTGACGAACCCATAGGCGTGCGCCGTCATCCCCGGTTAGATGAAACGTGTAGGCCTGTGTGAATGCCGGCAGGAGTTGCCCTGTCCAGCGAACGGAGAAGTTGTCGGCCCCAACGCTCGCGAATTCCGGTGAAGTGGACCCACCGGGCGCCTGGTCTTGCCAGTTGAAGTCGATGCGGACATCCCGACGAGTAAACGCGGGATCGCCCGAGAGATCGGGGTTACTGAAGTACTCGCCGAGAATTCCACCGCCAGCAAATCCACCGCCGACCGATGGCACCTCGCGCCCTTCGAGTGGCTGGAGTCGGAGATGAACGGTGCGAGTGACCGTTGCGCGCAGCGCCTGTAGCGAATCAATGTGTTAGCCATTCGGCAAATCCTTTCACCTGCACCAATGCTGATCCGTGCATGGCTGCGGGGCAGGCCGTGCGCCACGCCCGCCGGGAAAAGTATATGCGGTTGAAGAGAATAAGTAGAGAGCAATGAATTGGGAAGCGGGAGAGCATGGCGAAATTCAGATGATGCGAATATTTTTCAGGTTGGGCCAAAGAATTCGACCCCAGAAGAGCGGATCCTAGCGAGCAGTTCGATTGACATGTTCGTTGCTTCTCGGCGCAGCCAATCTCGGTCACCAGCGCACATCCGCCTATCAGCTCAATGGTCGCCGTTGTTTTTGGAGTCAAATGCAACCAATAGCTACTTTGCGAATCGGGCAATTCGACCTTTTGGGCCGACGGCCCAGCCCTCGCCGCTGGATGTGAATTGCACATTGTTGTAATTCTCGCGATCAAGCAGTTTCCAATGTCCGCCGTTGTCATCGGATTCGTTTGAACCCGAAGTTCCAACGACAACCCAGCGACCTTTGTTCCATGCCACGGCCGACCGATAGGGAAGTCGGTCCTTGATCAGAGTCCACGTCTTGCCACCGTCGGCCGTGAGCGCAGCAGTGACACCGGAGTCGTTGGCTTTGCGATAATCGCCGCCGACGATCATGCCACGGTCTTTGTCGCGGAATGCCAGCGAGAAGATCCCGGCCGACTCGCGGCCGGCGACAATGGGCGTATCACTCACTTCCCAGGTTTGTCCGCGATCCGTGGAACGAAAGACCCGGGCTTTTTTGGCCCCGCCGGTCGCGAACCAGACGTTGTTCTTTCCGTGCGCGACCAAGCAGGTTCCACTCGCGGCAAACGCGCCCTCGCCAGGCAAAATCGGCGGAAGAATCTTGGCGGCGAGCGGCTTCCAATGCGCCCCGCCATCGGATGTCGCCAGCAGTTGAAACCGCCCCGCCACCGGATCGCCCAGGGCAATGCCATTCGTGTCGTCCCAGAACGCGAACGCATCGAGAAAGGTCTTCGGGTCAGAAGCCTTGAATTGCAGTGCCCACGACTTGCCGCCATTGACCGTCTTGTAGATGCGCGACGAATCGCCCGGGCCAGCACTGAGCAAATATGCCGTCGACTCGCCGAATGCCTCGACGTCCCGGAAATCCAACTTGTCGGCGCCGGGGACTATTGCCACCGACCAGTTTTTCCCGCCGTCCGTGGTTCGGGCGCAAGTGCCCTTTGTACCACTGACCCAAGCGCACTTCGGACTCACAACCGAAAGGCCCCGGAAATCCGATTGGCTATCGACAGCCTGTTGCTGCCATTGAGCGAATGCCACGGTTGCAGCGCCGCCCAGCATGACGATGGCGATAAGGAAGTTCTTCATGGCGGAGATTCGTCGAGACAAGTTAATACCTTGTGAAATCGGGCCAATGCGAAAAGTTGTCGCCACGAATCGGCTAAGCCACATCCAAGGGCCGCTTCGATGAGATTCCAATTCAATTATTGAACGAGGACAGTGATTCTTCCATAGTCAACCAGCAGCAGTCCACCTGCCTGGGGTAGGCGCTTATGGGGTGCGCATCGATAATTTGTTGTCGATGTGCGGACAAACCAGCTCGCTTCGTAGCGGAAGTCGCCAGACTTCCGTTTGGGCGTGAGCCAGACGGAACTCTGGCGAGTTCCGCTACCCCTGCCCCGCAGGGGCCACCTTTTCCGGGCAACGTCCCGGACAAGGCGTAGTATCTTTTTTCAGTGTCACATTTTGTTCCATTTTGTCACATCGCCCCTCCCAGTTCGGCTAACATCTTTTGTTTTTGGGTCAAACTGGTGTCTTGCGCCAGGGCAAGCCTGGGGGAGGGGGACGAAGATGTAGGACGCATTTTCGGAAACCGACCGTACGAACTCTGAGGGTAACCAATCCCTCCCGGTAAAGTCTAGCCAACAGCCGGAAGCGAGTCTTGCGTCCTGCCCGGGCAACCGGCGGGGCGAAGCGTAGACAGCCAGTGCCAAAGCCGCGGGATTGAGCCTCGAAAGTTGACGACTCGTAGGAGCCTTCGTTGTGACACTTGCGGGGGCCGCACCGGAACCTCGCATGGCTTGGGGGATGGTCCTGCCGGGGTCTGAGACCGGGGCAAAGGCACACAAGGGTTCGCCAGGAACCTGGGAGGTCCCAGCGTCTCCCGCTGAACAATTGGCATGGGGCTGCCAATCCCAAAGCTCCAGGCCGTGCCGCCGACGTCGGGCAGCACGGAGCGAACACAGGCGTGCCAGCAGGTACCGCCAAGCGAAGGAAACGAAGTGCGGCGGGAGGGGCGTTGGGAAGTCGGAGTCTTTCGTAGTACCGGTGAAGCCGGGGAACCCGCGTCACGGGGACCCGGTGGAGGGAAGGGAAGGCCGAGTTGGGGAACCGTTGGAGGGAAACATGGCGGGGACATCGAACCCCGAAACCGTGTCAACGCGACAACAACGGATAGCGGAACTGGCGAAGCAAGCTCCGCAGATGGGATTCACTTCCTTGACGCACCACATCGACCTTCGTTGGTTGGCGGAGGCGTTCCGGCGCACGCGTCGGGATGGGGCCGCGGGCGTGGACGGACAAACGGCGCGGACTACGAGGTCGACCTGCGGGGCAACCTGCAATGGCTTCTGGACCGAGCCAAGTCCGGCACGTACCGGGCGCCGCCCGTGCGGCGGGTGCATATCCCGAAAGGAACGGGTCGCGAAACCCGGCCGATTGGCATACCGACGTTCGAGGACAAGGTGCTTCAGCGCGCGGTCGTCATGGTGCTGGAATCGATCTACGAGCAGGACTTCCATGACTGCTCGTATGGCTTCCGACCTGGACGGTCGGCACACCAGGCGTTGGAAGCCTTGTGGCAGCAAACCATGCAGATGGGGGGCGGCTGGGTTTTGGAGGTGGACATCCGGAAGTTTTTCGACACTCTGGATCACGCCCATCTGCGGGAGTTTCTGCAACGACGGGTACGCGACGGCGTGCTGCTGCGACTGATCGGGAAATGGCTGAACGCGGGTGTGCTGGAAGGGGACGGGCAGACGTACCCGGACCAGGGCACTCCGCAAGGCGGGGTGATTTCGCCGCTGCTGGCCAACGTCTATCTGCACTATGTGCTGGACGAGTGGTTCGAGCAGGACGTGAAGCCTCGCCTGGCCGGGCAAGTCTTCCTGATTCGCTATGCGGACGATTTCGTCATTGGCTTCGCCACGAGGCGGACGCCCGGCGGGTTATGGAGGTGCTGCCGAAACGTTTCGGAAGTATGGCCTGACGCTTCATCCAGACAAAACGCGGCTGGTGCTGTTCATGCGGCCCAGCCGGCGACCGGGCGCAGGAAGCCAAGGGGCCGCGCCGGGTACATTCGACCTGCTGGGGTTCACCCACTGCTGGGGCCGGTCGCGGCATGGCGGCTGGTGATCGCGACAGACTTCGGCGAGCCGGTTCAGCCGGGCGGTCAAGACGATCGCTGAGTGGTGTTGTCGGCATCGGCACCGGCCGATTAGCGGAGCAGCACCAGACACTGAGTCAGAAACTGCGGGGCCACGACGCCTACTACGGGATCACCGGCAACGGCCGGGCGTTGTCGCGGTTGCGGCACGAGGTCCGGCGGGTCTGGCGGAAGTGGCTGGCACGACGGCGTGCCGGGCCACTCTCGTGGGACAACTTCTGTCT
>CAVZCU010000015.1:0-391569 GCA_963773845.1 uncultured Gemmataceae bacterium | reverse complement strand
ATGGGCTGCACCTGAATGCCGATGGCGTGTATTGCGAGGTTATCCCCGATGACCGGCTGGACGCGGGCCTGGTGCCGGCCCATTGCTCGTGACGGATTTGACGAATCGAGCCATGCCGTTGATTCGGTATCAGGTCGGCGACGTCGTCGTTGCGAGCGATCGCACTTGTGCGTGCGGCCGGGGGCTGCCGCTCATCGAACGGGTGATTGGCCGCGAGGCCGACTATGTGCTGACGCCGGCCGGCGTTCTGATATCGGGCATTTCGCTGACGGACCATTTCGCCACTGAGATTCGTGGTGCCGCTCAGGTGCAGATCGTGCAGGAGAAACTCACGTTTCTTCGTCTGCGGCTGGTCCCCGGCGAGGGCTTCGGCGCAGATTCCCAGCGACAGATCGAATCCCTGGTGCAAAAGACGTTTGGTCCGGAGATGCGCTGCGAGGTGGAACTTGTCGATGCGATTCGACCGGAATCCTCGGGGAAGTACCGCTTCTGCATTTCGCCGGTCGCGACGGCGTATTTGAAGTCGCTTGCTCCGTAAGCTGGGATTCGAAGCCGATGGCTGCTTAAGTGACTTTGGCGAGCCGACCGCCGCAATGCGGCGGGTGTTGGTTTCAATCCGCGACATCACCCGCCGCCTTACGGCGGTCGGCTCGCCAAACCGCGGTCGGCTCGCCGAATTGGCATCGCCACTATCATGAACTCACCCGCCGTCAGCGTCGTCATTGCCACGCGAAACTACGGCAGATACCTCGCCGGTGCTATTCGGTCTGTCATGGAACAAACGTGCGGTGATTTCGAAGTCGTCCTTATCGACGACGGATCGACCGATCAAACGCCGGTCATTGTACAGCCATATCTGGCCGACCAGCGATCCACTACCAGCGAACCGATGGCCTCGGACAATCGAGAGCCAAGAACTTGGGCATCCAACTCTCGCAGGCTCCGCTGATTGCGTTTCTCGACGGCGACGATGAGTGGTTGCCTAACAAGCTCGAACGTCAGATTACCCTTTTCGCTAATCCCAAGATCGGCGTGGTATATAGCCGGCGAAAACTCATAGATGGCGAGGGGAACGATCTTGCTACGCCGAAAATGGCGCCGGCTCGTGGCCAGCTATACGACACGTTCCTGGTGCAAAACCCGGTCTGCTTCTCATCCGTCGTCGTCCGGCGAAGTGTGTTTGAGTCGGTCGGGGTATTCGATCCGAATCTGCAATTGGCCATCGACTACGATCTCTGGCTCCGCGCGTCGCGACACTTTGAATTCGACTACGTGGACGAGCCACTGGTGCGGTACCGAACGGGCCACGCGAACCTATCGAGCCGTATTGTCGAGCGACTCCAAACCGTACTGGCGATTCTCCGACGGTCGTTGCTTCGACGGCGGAATCGTGAATTGGCCGAACCGAAGACCATCGGACAAGCATGGGGCTCGACCTGCCGAACGATGGGCTTCGTACTGCGAGAAAAGGAGCCAATCGCTTCGGCGACCTGGTATGGCCGAGCGGTTCACTACGACGGGCGATGGGTCGCAACGGCCAAAGCAGTCATCGGCAATCTCATCCGGCGAGGCATGTAGACTTCTGCTATGCAATCACGTCCTCAATCACCTTCCCCCTTGAAATCGGGAATGGCCGATTGAGTTTGTCGCGGATTTCCGTCGTTGGGTCGATTCCCAAGAGATCAAAGACTGTGGCCGAAATGTCCTCCGGTCCCGCCTGTCCGAGTGTTGGGTAGGCGCCGATCTTGTCGGAGGCGCCATAGATGTACCCGCCCTTCACGCCGCCGCCAGCCATGACGACGGTGTAGCATTGCGGCCAGTGGTCGCGGCCGGCCAGCTTGTTGATCCGCGGCGTGCGGCCGAACTCCCCCATCCAGAGCACCAACGTATCCTTGAGCAATCCGCGTTGATCGAGGTCTTCGAGCAGTGTCGGCAACGTTTGATTGGTGATCGGCAGCAGGTGGCTTTTGAGAATTGGATCCATCGGCTTGCCGTCGAAGCCGTGAACATCCCAGCCGCCCTTGGGGCCACCAATCGATTGCGAAAAGTAGACGTTGATGAATCTGGCCCCGGCCTCGACCAGTCGCCGGGCCAGCAGACAGCCCTGTCCATAAGTCGTTCGTCCATATTGGTCGCGGAGAGTCGTCGATTCATCAGACAGGTCGAATGCCCTCTTGAACTCCTTCGAAGTCAGCATCGTGACCGCCTTCTGATAGGACTCGTCGATTCCTTGCGCGACGGCCGACTGTTCCAGAAGACGCGTCTGTCCATCGATCAACTTGAGCACACCCTTGCGGTGTTCCATGCGCTCGGGGCTAATGGATGCGGGCAGTGTTAGCTCCGGCAGGCAAAAGTCGGAGGAGTTCGGGTCGTTGGTGAAGAAGAACGGGTTATGCGCTTTGCCGAGAAAGCTTGCTTGCTGCCCGGGAGTGATCGAGCCATCGCGGATGACGTGGGGGTAGGCAACAAAGGTCGGCGTTCCCTTGGGCGCCGGAGCGAACTTGTCAACGATTGAACCGTAGGCGGGAAAAAGATCGATTGAGTCGCGCAGCCGCTGGTCGTCGGTTGGCGGAGCCATGCCAGTGAGGCTGTAATAGCCAGCCGAGTTGTGGTTTTTCATTGAGTGCTGCACGCAGCGAATGACCGTCAACTTGTCGGCCACGTCCGCCATCCGCGGCAGCATTTCGCACACTTGCAGACCCGAAACCCTTGTCGAAATTGGCTTAAACGAGCCGCGCACTTCAGCCGGGGCGTCCGGCTTCATATCGAACGTCTCATGTCCCGGAGGCCCGCCGAATTGGTGAAGAAAAATAACGGCCTTGGCGCGTGGCTTGCCCTTACCTTCCGCGAAGGAATTGTGGCAACGAGAGACCGAACAGACCGGCTCCGCCAATTTGAACGATTTGTCGCCGATCAAGCGATGGTTGGCTGGCTGAAGTCACAGCGGCTCCTCAAGATGACGACGACGCACCGTTTTCGGATCCTGTCTGCTGTTGCGCCAGTAGCCTTTTCAATCGGGCGATTTCCGCGTCGGCTGCTTCGGCGCGTTGGCGTTCGGCTTCGGCCCGCTGGTGCTCGGCTTCCGCGGGAATGGGGATCACATTCCCATCGCGATCAAAAAACCGAAGCCAGGTCACATTATCCCGGACATATTCGCCATCCCATTTGCCGAGCAGCAAGTCCAATTCATCGCAAATCAGTCGACCACTCTGATCGGGACGAATCGGAATGTATCGTCGCTTCTCGAGCTGCCAACCCTCCAAAACGCGCGTTTCCGGGTCATAGACGAAATAATTCTTCACTTCCAGGGTATCGCGATAGACGCGGAATTTCGTCCCGTGATCCTCATCCCGGGTCGACGGCGATGTCAATTCGATGACTACATCCGGCCGCCGAAGGTTCTCGTTCCAAACAACCCAGCATTCCCGCGTTGGTTGCCGGGTGGTCGCGCCCACGTAAAAGAAATCCGGACCGCGGAAGTCCCGATTCCGCGCCTGCTGGGGGCTGAAGTAAATGAATGTGTTGCCGGCGACGTAATCGTCATCGCGGTCGCGGTAAAGGTACTCGATCTGCTCGATCAGCAGATTGATACATTTACGGTGCCAGATGGTTTCTAGGGTCTCGCCATCATCGGTGATGAGTTCGAGTGATTCCAACTCGGCCAGCACTCGTGCCGCCTGGGCGGCTTCGGCGTCTGGCGATACCACGGTCCCTTCCATCGATCACCTCCGCAGCAAGAACTCCTTCGAGTTCAACAATCCCCATACCACATCTTCCAGCGCCGCGCGTCGGTCCTTCGCGTGGGCCAGATAAGCCGCGAGCTTATGCGTTTCCGCTGTCGTCGGTCGGCGGCTTAGTGCCGACAAATAGAGAGCCGCAATGATCTCCGTATCCGATTTTTCCGACCTGAGCAATTCGGCGATTCGGTTGTTCGGATCGGACAACATCTCCTGCAGCATTTCGCCCGTCAGTAGTTGAAATGCCTGCACGAGGCCGACGTTTTCCGACCGCTCGCATTCACATGTCAGCAGCCGTTCCGGCTTGCCGAACGCTTGTAAAAATCGCTCCGCCTGTCCGGCTCCCCGTTTTCGACGCGGCTGCGACGGTGCTGCAACCTGGCCGGCCCTCATCCCCCTGGGATAACCGTCGAACTTCGGCGGCGAACCGGTCACTTGCGCAACGGCGTCGAGGAGTTGCTCGGCCTCGAGGGGTCGAATAAAAGCCTTCGAAAAGTGAAGATCGTCGTCCGCGTTCGTCGCGGCCGGCAACGAGGAGCGTTGATAAGCTCGTGACGTCAAAATCAATCGGACGAGAGCCCGCAAATCGAAGCCGCTTGCGGCAAATCGGTGTGCGAGATCGTCGAGGAGACCTTCGTTGACCGCGGGATTCGACGAGCGAAAGTCGTCGATCGGTTCGACCAGACCCCGGCCCATCAAGTGGAACCAGACGCGATTCGCCTGCGCTCGGGCAAAGTACGGGTTGTCCGGCCGGGCGACCCAATCGGCAAGGATTTGCAATTCGTCGCCTTCGCTCACATGCCGGCGGTGGCCCAACAATCGCGGAGCCATCACATCATCAGTCCGCGGGTTCTTGAGACCCGAATCACGGCGCATCACGACGATTTGCTCGCCATTGAATTCGTGCTTGTCGAGTTGGTCGCGTCGATTGTTTTCCACGATCCGATAGTCGATGCGCCCGAAGAAGGCCGCGAATTCATGATAGTCGTCCCGCGTCCAGCGATCGAATGGATGATTATGACACTTTGCGCATTGCAATCGGATGCCGAGAAAAACCTGCGCGACTGCTTCGGACCGCAAATACGGATCTCGGAGCGAACGATAGAGATTGGTCGGAGGGTTTTGATAGGTGCTCCCGCGAGCGGCGATGATTTCCCGAGCAAATTCATTGAGCGGCTTGCCCGCTGCGATCGAATCACGGATCCATTGATGAAAGACGCGAACTCCCTTTCGGTCGAGGGACTTTTCCTCATTGCGAAGCAGGTCGCTCCACTTTTGCGCCCAGAAGTCGGCAAATTCGGGTCGCCGCAAGAGGGCATCAATGAGACGTTCACGCTTGTCCGGGGTCTCGTCGCCAAGAAACGCTTGCACTTCTTCGGGCGTCGGCAAAATGCCCAGCGTGTCCAGGTACACCCGTCGCAAGAACATCGAATCATCGGCCACGGGCGAGGGCGTCAATCGCAAGGACTTCCATTGTGCCGCCAGGTGCTTGTCAACCGGGTTGGCGGATTGTCCATCTGACCAGGTAAAGCTTTCGCGGGCCGGCAGGAACGCGAGCGTGACCGGAACCTGCCGATCCAAATAGCGAACAATTATGTTCAGCTCGCCGTGCCGCAGTTTGGTCACGGTGCCATCAGCGGCGATGTTCACGGTTCCGACCACGGTCGGTTCGAACACCACAAGGTGCGTCAGATTTCGATTCGTTCCATCCGCGAAGTGACCGACCACGTCGATCTTCAGCCGGCCAGCCGGTTCGAACAGAATCTTGGAGCGAGGGGTGACCGACAAGCCAAGCAGTTTCGGGGAGTTGTCATCGCGACACCCGCCGGCAATCCAATCGCGAAGAATTCGGTACTCCGGGGAATCGACGGCGAATCGGGGCCCGCCTTCGTGCGGAACGAAACCGGTGGCTTTTCGCAAGATGAGGCTCTCGGCCGGTCGCACGGTATCCGTGCGCCGGGCTTGCATGCCCCGAGTGAGCGTCTGGAGATCCATGTCCGGGTTCTCGCCGCGTAAAGACAAGCGGAAGCCACCCTTGCCATTGAAATTGCCGTGACAAGCCCCCTGGTTGCAGCCGGCACGCGACAATACGGCCATCACCTCCTGGCGAAATGAAATGGGCGCTGCACGAGCGGAAAGGGCCACGCAAAGCAATAAGAGGAGACTCGGACCACGCATGTCGATCTCGTGCGAACGGCGACTCAGGCGGGATATTAAAAGTATCTCAAAGTGATTGGCATGACGCAACGGGGCCAAAGCAGATTGTCGGTCCCGATTCGAGGTGGCCGCGCGTGGGACTTCTCACTTGCACCGTTGGAATCGCTCTTCACCCGTGTGAGGGTGCCGAGGAAGGTATGGTCCCGTGGCCTGTTTGCCGAGCCATGGTGAGACGCAGAACGATCCCCTGGCAATCGCCGCACTCAGGTTCCAGCACGCGTGGTCACCAGAAACTTGAAACTGTCACCGTTTCGCGCGTTGCTTCCCCATTCCGGTTGCTGGCCCCCGCGACGGTGGGCGAAAGGGGGACCGCGAATCGTCCCAGTGGCGCTCAAAGCGGAGGCCATTCGTGGTCCATGCCTTCACGTTCGATTTGGGCAACCGCGTCGCGGGTAATTCCGAACTTGGCAGCGACCTGCTGCCGCGACTCCGCGACCGAGATTCCCCGGTCCTGAGCTTCGACAATCGCGGCAAAAATCTCCCGTCGGCGATCCTCGGACAGACTGTCGGACAAATCGGACACGGCTCTCCTCCTGATCGGCAACCGGGCGTGCGTTCGGATGAACTTGTCGGCCTTCTATGACAGATTACTGTAGTCGATGCCGATGTTCCGGCCCCCTGAAATGTACTAATTGTTGGAAACTAGCAAGATTTGTCATGTTTTCCGTGGATCGATAGTCAGATTGCCGGAATTGCGCGTCCAGTGGATGCTGGGACCGCGGAGTTTCCACTACAATTTCATCCTCCCACCGACTGAGCCGCCCGGTGCGGTTATTTGGAGAGAATCCGATCGACGCTCATGAATTTGGTTCCGACAACGCACCCCCTCTCAAGCCGTCGCGCCTGCTCCAAGTGACCACGGCGATCGGGGTCGCTTTGCCTTTTGCAGGTCTGGTCGCCGCAGTGGCGCTCCTGTGGGGATGGGGATTGACTTGGGTCGACGTCGGATTACTGGTCGGCCTTTATCTGCTTACCGGGCTCGGCATCACTGTCGGTTTTCACCGATTGCTAGTACACCGCTCGTTTGAGACTTACACGTTCATCAAGTTCGTGCTCGCCGCCCTCGGCTCGATGGCTGTTCAGGGTGCGGTAATGAAATGGGTGGCCAATCACCGCCGACACCACCAGCACAGTGACACCGAAGCCGACCCGCATTCGCCGCACCGCTACGGGCGCGGAGTCCTGGCTTGGCTGAGAGGCTTTTGGCATGCGCACATTGGTTGGGTATTCCTTCCAGAACCGCCCCGCTTATCGCGCTACGTTTCGGATTTGCGCCGGAGTCGGACTCTGATTGCAGTCGACAAGCTCTTTCTGGGCTGGGTCGGGTTGGGGCTATTGATACCGGCGGTCCTGGGCGGATTGCTGACGGAATCGTGGATCGGCGTTGTTCGTGGGCTATTGTGGGGCGGCCTCGTGCGCGTCTTCTTCGTGCACCATGTGACTTGGAGTGTGAATTCGATCGGACATCTCTGGGGCTCACGTCCGCACGACTCCAACGATCAAAGTCGAAATAACTATATCCTTGGCATCCTGGCTTTCGGCGAAGGCTGGCACAACAGTCACCATGCGTTTCCCACGTCCGCTCGCCATGGTCTCAAGTGGTGGCAACCGGACCTCAGCTATTTCGTCATCCGTCTCCTTGCCATCCTCGGTCTCGCCTGGAACGTGCGCTTGCCGCCGAAGGGAAGCCTATCCCGCGTTACGCACCCGGATGACATCGGGGGCAACTCAGAGAACAAGGCAATTGTCTGTTAACCCGCAGTTCTCGCTGCTAATAGCAACTACCGCCAGCGTCCTAGTTTGTTGACCGCAGCGCTACCTAAGCGTCGCGTCGTAGGAAAGATACGCCCGACAGGAGTCGAACAACCCCGCTATTTCTGCAGAGAAACCGCATGTTTCACTGACAGGCGGCGCAGAATCCGGCGCACTTTCGGACGATTCACCTTCACCGGCCTTGTCGATGCTGTCGAAACTCGTTGCCGGGCTGACTGCCGACGAGCGGGCAGCGCTGGCCCGGATGCTGCAACAGGGCGAAGGGGGGAAATCGTAATACGTCCTGCCGCTAGGCTTCGGGGAAAATAGGCATCAACTTGTACGGCCGCTGTCGATGTGCGAACATTAGGGCAATTAGAGGTTAGCGCCCGGTGATGCCCAACCACGGCCAATACAGCACTTTCGGGAACGATTCCATGCCCAACGGTACGCGCTCGGATGTGTCAGATTATCTCATTCACCTGACCAAAGGTCGCACGGGCAAAGGGCGGCATTGGGAGCCAAGGGGTTTTCAGGACGCGGTCCGGGGTCCAAAGTTCGCACCACTCTCGGTTTTGGGGGAGATTCTGAAAGACGGGGTCGTAAAAGGCAGCAACAACCACGGCCATATCAAGGGCACGCGCACCGCCGCTTGTTTCACAGAAACGCCTTTGTCAAACGTTCAGCATATAGTGAGTCGCTACAGCTACTATCGCATCGCGGTAAGTAAGAGAGTAGCTTTCGACGCAGGGGCGAGGCCAGTAATTTACTTGCCTGACGCCGAGAGTGGATGGATTCCGGCCGAGGAAAAGTGGAGACACATGCGATTTGACGGGGGAGTCGACTTCACCTGGGAGCGAGAGTGGCGCCTTCAGGGAGACTTTCCGTTGCACTCGATTCCAAGTTTTCAGATTCTGGTCTGGAATCGTAAGGACGCGGAATCGTTAGCGATCTTCACTGGTACATGCAAGAACTTCACTGGGCACTTGGCAATGGAGCAGTTCTCATGCGACGGCAGCACGACTGACAAATCTTGACCACTTGTGAAAGGTCAGGCGGTGCAGCTTGGCGGCAATACCAGATCGCCTTCCGGGTCCTTCCCAGTCACTTTCCGTCCGGCCCGCACGGGGAATGGGCATACGGTTGGACAGAGTTTGTTTGCACTTTCGAGTTCCCGCACTAACGACCGATTCCGCGGTCGCTTTCGGTGGCGAGAATCAGGTCCTGGAAAGCGCTTGCGTGGGCCGGTCATGGCTGGGAAGATGGTCGGCCGAAAGCGGGCTCTAATGCTGTAAACGTGGGAGTCGCGATGGCCGACGAATCATTTCATCTCGAATGGCACGGTCCCTATGCGATTGTTGACGGGGCCAACAATCCCAACTTGGTCGTCGCGAAGCCAGCTGTTTCACTCGTGCCGGGCGTCTATGTCTGGACAGTCCCCATCGGAGACGATTACTGGGTCCATAACATTGGAAAGACCGAAGATCAAAAAGATGGCCTTCTTGGCAAGGAACATGGCAAAAAGGGGGATGGAGAAAACCCTGGCCGCCTTGGCCATGTTAGCCATCTTCGCCGCCTTCCTTTTTTGACACTGAGCGTTCGGCTACGACGGGCACGAGACCCCTGCCGATTGCTTTTCCAGCCCGCCAGGCTAAGACACTCCTATCGCTAGGGGTGCCCCGGCCGTACGTCGGGGCTGAGAGTAGACCCTTAGGACCTGACCGGGTTATGCCGGACGGGAAAGCGATGGTCGTCACATTCGCAATTCCCGTTTCCACGCCGAACTCAGGTCGAAAGTCAACGGCGAGCGTCGAGGCGTCAGCCCGACGTGTCGAACTTACACGTCGGGCTGACGCCTCGACGCTCGCCGAGAACCTGGTTGAATACCATGACCCAGCTCGAAGCCGCCCGCCAGGGCACGATTACCCCCGAGATGCTCTTTGTCGCCAAGCGCGAAGACCTCGATCCGGAACTTATTCGTGCCGAAGTCGCTCGCGGCCGCATGGTCATCCCGGCCAACACGGTTCATTTGCAAAAGCGGCTCGAGCCGATGGCGATCGGCGTGGCGTCGAAGTGCAAGATCAACGCCAACATCGGCAACTCGGCGGTGACCGGCAAAGTAGACGATGAGTTGGAAAAACTGCACATGGCGGTGCATCTGCGACGGCAGCACGACTGACAAATCTTGACCACTTGTGAAAGGTCAGGCGGTGCAGCTTGGCGGCAATACCAGATCGCCTTCCGGGTCCTTCCCAGTCACTTTCCGTCCGGCCCGCACGGGGAATGGGCATACGGTTGGACAGAGTTTGTTTGCACTTTCGAGTTCCCGCACTAACGACCGATTCCGCGGTCGCTTTCGGTGGCGAGAATCAGGTCCTGGAAAGCGCTTGCGTGGGCCGGTCATGGCTGGGAAGATGGTCGGCCGAAAGCGGGCTCTAATGCTGTAAACGTGGGAGTCGCGATGGCCGACGAATCATTTCATCTCGAATGGCACGGTCCCTATGCGATTGTTGACGGGGCCAACAATCCCAACTTGGTCGTCGCGAAGCCAGCTGTTTCACTCGTGCCGGGCGTCTATGTCTGGACAGTCCCCATCGGAGACGATTACTGGGTCCATAACATTGGAAAGACCGAAGATCAAAAAGATGGCCTTCTTGGCAAGGAACATGGCAAAAAGGGGGATGGAGAAAACCCTGGCCGCCTTGGCCATGTTAGCCATCTTCGCCGCCTTCCTTTTTTGACACTGAGCGTTCGGCTACGACGGGCACGAGACCCCTGCCGATTGCTTTTCCAGCCCGCCAGGCTAAGACACTCCTATCGCTAGGGGTGCCCCGGCCGTACGTCGGGGCTGAGAGTAGACCCTTAGGACCTGACCGGGTTATGCCGGACGGGAAAGCGATGGTCGTCACATTCGCAATTCCCGTTTCCACGCCGAACTCAGGTCGAAAGTCAACGGCGAGCGTCGAGGCGTCAGCCCGACGTGTCGAACTTACACGTCGGGCTGACGCCTCGACGCTCGCCGAGAACCTGGTTGAATACCATGACCCAGCTCGAAGCCGCCCGCCAGGGCACGATTACCCCCGAGATGCTCTTTGTCGCCAAGCGCGAAGACCTCGATCCGGAACTTATTCGTGCCGAAGTCGCTCGCGGCCGCATGGTCATCCCGGCCAACACGGTTCATTTGCAAAAGCGGCTCGAGCCGATGGCGATCGGCGTGGCGTCGAAGTGCAAGATCAACGCCAACATCGGCAACTCGGCGGTGACCGGCAAAGTAGACGATGAGTTGGAAAAACTGCACATGGCGGTGCATCTCGGCTCCGACACGGTCATGGACCTCTCGACCGGCGGCAACATCGACGGCATTCGCCAGGCGATCATCGAAGCCTCGCCGGTGCCGATCGGGACCGTGCCGATCTATCAGGCGATTCAAGAGGTGAAGGACCCGAATGACCTCACGCCGCAACAGATGCTCGACATGGTCGAGCACCAGGCCAAGCAGGGCGTCGATTACATGACAATTCATGCCGGGGTGCTTCTGGAATATGTGCCGCTGACGCGCAATCGCGTGACGGGAATTGTCAGCCGTGGCGGCTCGCTGATGGCCGCGTGGATGATCGCGCATCACCAGCAGAACCCGTGGTACACGCACTTTGATGAGTTGTGCGAGATCATGCGAGCCTATGACGTGACGTACTCACTCGGCGATGGCTTGCGGCCAGGGTCATTGGCTGACGCCAATGACGAGGCCCAGTTTGCCGAGTTGAAAACGCTTGGCGAATTGACGAAGAAAGCCTGGGAGCACGGCTGCCAGGTGATGATCGAGGGGCCGGGCCACATTCCCATGCACCTTGTAAAGATGAATGTCGAAAAGGAGCGCGAAATGTGCCACGAGGCCCCGTTCTACGTGCTCGGGCCGCTAGTAACCGACATCGCGCCGGGGTACGACCACATCACCAGCGCAATTGGCGCCGCCCTCGCGGCGGAGGCGGGGGCCGCGATGCTTTGTTATGTGACGCCGAAGGAGCATCTCGGCTTGCCGAACAAGGACGACGTGCGGCAAGGAGTGATCGCCTACAAGATCGCGGCCCACGCCGGCGACATCGCCCGCGGCCGCAAGGGCGCTCGCGACCGCGACGATGCGTTGAGCAAGGCCCGTTTCGAGTTCGATTGGAATCAGCAATTCAACTTGTCGCTCGATCCAGAAACGGCCCGGTCGATGCACGACGAGACGTTGCCGAACGACGTGTTCAAAAGCGCCAAGTTCTGCTCGATGTGCGGACCCAAATTCTGCTCGATGCGCATCACGCAAGATGTCCGCAAGATGGCGGACGAGGCGGAAAAGATCGCGCTATCGCTGGCAAAAGGTTAAAGGCGGTCGTAGGTCGTGGTAAGATGATGGCTGGTGATTGAGATCGGAGGAACGAATGTCAGTTGTCATCGAGATCAACGAAGAGCGAAATGCTCTGTCGGACCTGCTCGAAGAACTCGGGGGCATTCCGCCCAGCCGAGTCATTGTGCGGCCTCCTCCCGGGACTGCGACAGAGGAAGATGTAATCCGATTGATGGAAGCCCCGCGCAAGCGACTTTGCGAACTTATCGATGGCGTACTCGTGGAGAAGCCCATGGGGTTTAAGGAGTCGATTCTCGCGATCGCCATTGCTTCGGCGCTTCGGGACTTCGCTAAGCCGAAAAAGCTTGGCCTTGTGGCAGGGGCCGACGGAACCATTCGTCTTTGGCCGGGCCGGGTGCGCATACCAGATGTCGCATACATCAGTTGGGATCGACTGCCGGATCGCCGGATGCCGGACCAGGCGATTCCCGAAATTGCCCCCGAAATTGCCGTCGAAGTCTTGAGCGAAAGCAACACGAAGAAAGAAATGGAGATCAAGCGCAACGAGTATTTCCGGATCGGCGTTCGGCTCGTTTGGGAAATTGACCCCGAATCGCGAACGGTGGCGGTCTACACATCACCCGGAAATTTCACCGTACTCAAGCAATCCGACGCGCTCGGCGGTGATCCGGTCTTGCCCGGCTTTTCAATGAAATTGGCGGATTTGTTCGGTGAACTCGATCAGCACGGATAATCCATGGTCCGGGCCGGCACATTTCGCACCGGCCGGGTACCCACGCGGTCATTTCACTTCTTCACCGGCGTCGTTGTTCCTTTTTCCACCGATTCAATGTCGAATTTGATAACCACACCTGTCTTTTGCCCATCCTGAACATGATCGGCCGTTCCGGTCGCCTTGGTCTTGAACGTCGCCGAATCGGCTTCGGCCGTGCCGTCGATGCAGCCGTCGGCCACGACGGTCATGACCAGTTTAGCGCCTTCTCGGCACGGGTACATTCCCTGGAGCGCCTTCAAGGGGACCTCGAAGTGGAATTCCAACACGCCATATTGCCGGCCGTCCGTCTTGTACGCCTTGGTGAGCTTGCCGGCGCCCTTCGCTTTGTCGAAATCGAGCGACTGGATCGTCTTCTCGTCATCACCGAACAATTTGATCAGCTTCTTGCCGTCAATCTTCCACGCCACGCCGACGGCGACCGGATCGGTCGGCAGCATCAGCTTGTCCATATCGTCGTCGCTCGGCTTCTTGGCATTGAAGTTCTGCGGCAGACTGCCCGCCTCGGTACCTGTCAACTCTTGGCCATCCACCGTGAAGTGATACCCATCCTCTTTCTTCTCGATCAACACTTCCTTGCCGTCGTAGGCGCGCTTTTCGGTCTGGTCGTCAACCGTCGTTTTCGCTTCAGAGTAGGTTCGTTTCACTTTGTTTGGGAGTTTTCCCGCGGTCTTTTCGAGCACTTCTTGCTTGTACTTGTCGACGTCGACAGTTGTCTGTTTCTTTTCCTGGGCCACTTTCCCGTCGGGGCCTACGACCGTGACTGCTTCCGTCTTGTTCGACTGTCGACTATGCAGGGCGACGTCTCCCTTGGCGGAGTGTCTGAGCTTGATGGTGTATTTCTCCTCGGCGAACAGGACGCCCGTGCGCGGCGAGCGCGCATACCAACACAAGGCGGGTGCGGATCATGGAGTTCTCCAGAATTCGGGTGGACGATGGGGGGATTGTCCGATGGGTGGGGACGCGCGTCAAGAAGCAGGATTTATTCGCGTGGACATTCTTTTTCGATCATCGATTTCAGACGGGCAGCAAACTCGGGAGGAAGCGGTTCGTCGGGCAGGGCACGCGTCAATCGAATGGTGTCGTGATAGGTATGCATGTAAATGGCGCACGGAACGCAGCCGCACAGGTGTCGTTCGAGCAGAGTCCGTTCTTCGACTGCCAGGGTGCCGTCCACGTAGTCAATTAAGATCTCGGTCACTTTCCGGCAGGTCAACGTCATTGCAAGCGCTCCTCATAATGCCCGGTGAGTGCATCGCGCATCATCAAGCGCGCTCGGTGCAAGCGGCTCTTGACCGCCGGCACCGTCAGATCCAAGAGTTCCGCGATTTCGGAGTTCGGCAGTTGTTCCACATCGGCGAGGACAAAGACATCGCGATACATTTCCGGCAATCCGGAGATGGCCTTTTCAATAACCTGCTTCTGCTCCTGATCCAGGGCGATCGAATCGGGCAAGCGAGGCCAGGGTCGAACATGCCCGGCGTGGTGACCGTCGTCGTTGAACCCGTCGAGGGGGTCATAAACTCGCCCCTCATCGCGTCGCGCCCGCTTTCGCCGGGCAGCAAGGGCGGCATTGACTGTCACGCGGTGCAGCCATGTGGGCAATGCCGCCTCACCCCGAAACGTATCCAATTTGCGAACGACTTGCAACAGAACGTCCTGCGTGACATCCTCGGCATCCGCATCGTTGCCAAGCATTCGCCGGGCCAGGTTGTATACCCGGGGCGCATAATCACGGAACACGCGTTCAGGCGTCAACTCGCCAGTCGCGGATTCTGCCATGCCACGGGCTCCCTGTCCACTGGGTTAGTGTTGCCAGCTATTCAAAAGGATTCGCAAAAACGGGGCCAGACTTCCGCATCATCTCAGCTTCAGCCTATTCAAATGGGCATGTCGCCGACAGGGCAGTACGGCTTGGAGTCAGTTCATCCGGAGTCACACACATCGAGTGGATGGATTGCGCTGCAACCCCCGGTCACGAGCCGTGCAATCCATTTTCCGCATCATTTGACCTAACCATCGACCAGCAGAGCACTCGATTCATTGCACATGAGCCTTGCAATTCACGAACGCCCATTGGCGGCGAGTACGGCTTTCTTCAGCAAAGCGATCTGTCCTGCGTGATAGGCATTGTGCTGAATGACGCCATGAAAGTTCTCATAGGCCGACGACTCTTTCTCGGCAATGAGCCGTTGGTCCAGCCGGTCCTCCGGGAACGCGGCGACGGCGGCTTCGAGATCTTTCTGTTGCCGGGCCAATCGTTCCATAAGCGCTCGCCAGTTGTCCGTGGTCGGCGCCGGCATGTGTTCCCAGAATTCGCTGTCGTTCAGCCCGGCTGCTTCGCCACGAATGCGACGGAGAATATGGGTTTGCGTGGCCGCCAGATGCAAAGCGAGCACCCAAATGGTGTGAGCGCCCGCAATCGGCCGGGCTGCCGCCGTCGTGGCGTCGACGTCCTTGAGCACTTCAAGCACGGACGGTCCGTGCCACGCTTCCCCTTCAAAGGAGGCCTTCATTTGCTGCACGATTCGGTCGATGGCGGTCATAAGTCCCCTCGTAGGTCCGCCGAGCCGAGGCGGATCAGGCTTGCGTCTCTCGAGTCGGCGCCGGTCGCGCTCGGCTCGCTGGGCCGGCTGAGTCCGCCTCGGCTCGGCGGACCTACAGCCGGCGGTCTTCCGTAGGTCCCGCGAGCCGAGCGGGACCTGCCGGCCCCCGCAGGACGGCAGGAAGCGGTTCCCGGGCCGGCCCGGTCCGCCTCGGCTCGGCGGACCTACAGCCGGCGGTCTTCCGTAGGTCCCGCGAGCCGAGCGGGACCTGCCGGCCCCCGCAGGACGGCAGGAAGCGGTTCCCGGGCGCCGCCCGGTCCGCCTCGGCTCGGCGGACCTACAGCCGGCGGTCTTCCGTAGGTCCCGCGAGCCGAGCGGGACGACGGCTACGCAGGCGCCGCCCGGTCCGCCTCGGCTCGGCGGACCTACTCGTCCTCGACCTCCGCCTTCATGACTTCACGAAGGAGAACCGTGGCATAGCTCCCGGCCGGGAGTGAGAACAATAGCCGTAGCCCGTTTGACTCCCATATTGCGGATAGCTCCGAAAGGTAAATCAAATTATGCCGACGAGTACCCTGAAGCAGCTTGCCGAAGCCCTCGAACGACCGGAGCGACAAGCCGGCCGCGGCCAACACCGCCTCTTCGCGGTCGGCCGCAACTCCCTTTGCAGCGAACATCTTGCGGCCGAACATCGGCCCAGCGGAGACCGTTTCTCGGCCATCGAATCGTGCCTGTTCGGCGGGCACATCGTCCACCCAAAAAATTCCGCCGGCGGGCCATTTTGTCATCACATCGCCGGCCAAAACAGTTCGCAACAAGCCATCGCCGAGCCGCCGGCTCAGATAGTCGTTGAAGAGAAGCGACTGGGCGGCGGAGAGGGCGAGCTTGCGGAGAAAGGGGCTTCGAACCTTGATGGACTCGCCCTTCAGGAGCGACATTCCCAGCGTCGCGGTCTCGCCATCGCGGCCAAAGCGTTGCGGACCGTAAAAATTGGGCAGGCCGTGCTCGCGAATGCGATTGAGAACCGGCTCCGGATCAACGCCCGCATCTGCATCCCGAATCAGGATGTTGAAGCGATTGCCACGCAAGTGCCCGGGTTTCAGCTTGTTGGTGTGCCGCGACACACGGAGCAACTTGATACCGCCCCCGTCCAATTGTCCCAGCGAAGATTCGCAACTTGCCGGAACCGACACCCATTGCCGTGTCACTGCCCGGCGATCCTTTAATCCGGCGGTTCCGACTTCGCCGTTCGAAATGCCAAGCCTTCGAGCGATTTGCCGTGCAAAGAATTCGGCTCCGAAATCGGTCTTCTCGATCCAGAGGAACAAGTGCTCGCCGGAGCCGGACGGCTCGTAGGCTGGAAGCTCCTCGACCTCAAAATCCGCCGGTTCGACCTTGATGCGGCCGTGAACGCCCGGAAGTTCAGCAGTCAGGAGAGGAGACAGAATTGGAATGTTCATCGGAGGCTTTCTATGCAATCGGCGATGCCCTCGCATTGGGACGACCGATTTCGATTGCCACAAACCTTTGCGCACTATTCTCTTGTGTTCATCGTTGGCAAGTGCTACTCTGAATTCAGCCTTTCCATTGAATGCCGGGAAAGGCGTCCCGAATAACCCTCCGACAACACTCGCAGCAGCGGAGGACTGACCGATGTATGCGTTTTTCCTGGTTTGTGCCGGACTCGGCGGCACGCTCATTTTGCTGCAAATTCTCGCCGGTGTGATCGGCCTGGGGGGCGATCACGGCGACGCCGGCCACCACGACTTTGGCGCCGATCACGATGCCGATCATTCGGTCGACGGGCATGGCGATGGCAATTGGTTCCTCGGGCTCCTCACGTTTCGCGCTGTCTGTGCCGCGATTGTGTTCTTTGGCCTCGGCGGGCTTATTGCCATCTATTACGACCTGCCGACGACCGCGCAACTGGCCAGCGCAGTCCTGGCCGGATTCGCCGCTCTGTATCTGGTCGCGACGCTCATGAAGATGCTGTATCGCTTGAAGGCCGATGGGACCGTACGAATCAAAAATGCGCTCGGCAGTACGGGCACGGTGTATCTGCGCGTGCCCCGCCAGAATAGCGGTCCCGGTAAAGTGACGTTGAATCTGCAGAATCGCACCGTTGAGTTGGAAGCGTTCACCGCGGCCGATGAGCTGCCGACCGGAACGCCGATTCGCGTCGTAGCGCTTCTAGGCCCCAATACGGTTGAAGTCACACACGCACATGCCATTTCGGAGGCGTAAATCATGCTCGCATCGTTGTTCGCGCAGTCTGGCTTCTCGGCCGACAGCATTCCGTGGCCGCTCGTCGCTGCCGTGGTCGCCGCCCTGATTCTCTTTGGCATGTTGATGTTCGTCGCCAAGCGCGATAAGCGCTGCCCGTCGAATCGCGTGTTGGTGATCTTCGGCAAGACATCGGGCGGCAACGCAGCCAAGTGCGTCCACGGCGGCGCTGCCTTCGTGATCCCCCTCATCCAGGATTGCGCCTATCTGAGTCTCGAACCGATCCAGATTGAAGTTCCGCTCAAGGGGGCGCTTTCGATCGAGAACATTCGCGTCAACGTACCGAGCGTTTTCACCGTGGCCATCGGCATTGACGCGGAAACAATGCAGAACGCGGCGATTCGTTTGCTCGGCCTGGACACCGAGGACATCAAGCAACAAGCGGGCGACATCATCTTCGGGCAGATGCGGCAAGTCATTGCATCCATGAGGATCGAAGACATCAACCGCGATCGCGATAAGTTTCTCGAGAGCGTGCAGAAGTCGCTCGAGCCGGAGTTGAAGAAGATCGGCCTGGTGCTGATCAACGTGAACATTACCGACATCACGGACGAGAGCGGCTACATCGAGGCGATCGGACGCAAAGCCGCCGCGACCGCGGTGCAACAGGCGAAAATTGATGTGGCCGAGCAGGAGAAGAAAGGCCAGACTGGCGTCGCGGAAGCCGAGCGGGAACGGGCGATCGGTGTTGCGAATGCCACCAAGGTGCGCGAAATCGGAACAAAGGAAGCGTTGCGCGAACAGGCCGTCCGCGTCGCTCAACTCGATAAAGAAACTCAAGTCGGCGAGCAAACGGCCCTTCTCGAGCAGCAGGCTCAGATCAAAGAATCGCAACGGCAACAAGCGATCAAGATCGCCGAATTGGATCGCGATCAGAAAGTCGGCGAACAGAAAGCTGTTTTCCAGCGTGAATCGCTCGTCGCCGAAGCCGATCGCGAAAAGCGCATTCGCCTCGCTGACGCCAACGCCACCGCCACGGCTGGCGAAGCGACCGCCCAGGCCAAAGTCGCCCAGGCCCAAGCCGAGCTGGCGGTGAAGAAAGCGGAGGCATATCAACTATCCGAGACCAGAAAGCGCGAAGCCGAGGCCGCGGTCCTGGAAGCGCAGAACCGAGCGTTGGCGAAGGCGGCATTGGCCGAAGCGGAGAAAGTCGAAGCCGAAAAACGAGCAATCCTCGAAGCGCCGGCCAAGGCCGAGAAAGCGCGCACGATCGTGGACGCGGAGGCCCAGGCCGAGAAAGTGAAGATCGATGCTCAGGCCCAGGCGTCCGCCGTGTTCATGAAGCTCGAGGCCGAGGCCCGCGGACACTACGAGATTCTGGCCAAGAAGGGCGATGGCTTGCGCAAGATCATCGAAGCGTGCGGTTCATCGCAGGCCGCGTTCCAGCTCTTGATGCTGGAGCACATGGATCAACTGGCGCAGACGAGCGCCCAAGCAATCTCGAACATCAAGTTCGATAAGGTCGTGGTCTGGGAGAATGGCGGCCACAACGGTGATGGCAAATCGAACACGACCGACTTCCTGCAAAGCCTCGCCCGCTCGATGCCGCCGATGTTGCAGGTGATGAAGGACGTGGGCGGCGTAGAGATACCGGACTTCGTCGCCAAGCTGACACCGGACGTCGCCGCACCGAAGATCGAGCCGACGGCGAACGGGCATGCGGTGACCGCTGAAGTGAAAAGTTAATCGATTATTGACCGCTGCGCTGCCAATGCGTCACGACGGAGATCCGCTGCAAAGCAGAGTAGGAGTAAGATGAGGACTAGGATCAGGGAGAGGACTAAGAGCAAGATGAAGAGAAGGAGTAGGACCAGAAGCGGCCCGGCGAGCAACTGGCTTTCGTTCTCTGACTCCTAATCCTGTTCTTAGTCCTCTTCCTGATCCTAGTCCTCATCGTAATCCTAATCCTCTTTTCCTCGGCAGGACATTGACCGCGCAGCGTCACATAGGACGTATAGGTCGCTTGCGACCTATACGTCCTATGTGCTTCTTCGCCCTATAGTTCCTTCGCCTTCACCATCTCGATCTTCTCGCCACGAGCAATCGCATATTGGAAATTGGTTCGTTGCGTGCATGCGGCGCCGACATCCCCCTTCGGGCTCATCGCCAGGAATGCGACGCTCGCCGGGTGCTGCCCGCGGCGGACCGCTGTGGCGATTACCCGCTTGATAGCTAATTCGCAGGCTTCTTGCGGCGACTTGCCGCCACGCATCTGCTCGACGATGAACAGACTGCCGCCGACGCGGATAATCTCCTCGCCAACGCCCGTCGCACCCGCGGCCCCGGCTTCATCGTCGACATATAAGCCGGCCCCGATGAGTGGCGAATCGCCGACACGGCCCGGCGTCTTATACGACAAGCCCGATGTGGTGCACACGCCGCCGAGGTGACCTTTGCCGTCATTCGCCAGCACCGCCACTGTATCGTGCCCCTTCGTCTCATTCTTCTTGCGCGGTCGATTTTTCTCCCACTCGGCGACGCTCTCGGGTGTTAGTAGCGTTTCCAACGGAAAGCCATTTTGAATGGCGAACCATTCCGCCCCTTTGGCGACGAGCATCACGTGCGGCGTCTTTTCGTAGACCTTTTTTGCGAGGGCGGCGGCGTGGCGGATGTTTTCCACGCCTGCGACCGAGCCGCAATCAAGCGTCTTGCCATCCATGACACAGGCATCGAGGCGCAACCGTGCCGATGCTATTGCCGATACCACTGAATCCGACCGAGTGGATCTTGGGATCATCTTCCACGGCCTGGGCCCCAGCAAGTGCTGCATCGAGCGGCGCCTTGCCCGCGGCCAGCAACTTGGAGGCGACTTCAACAGCCGTGCGGCCGAACGGCCAGGTGGCGATGACGATGGGTTCCATGCTTGGTTACCGGGGAGTTAAGTGTCAGTTGCTTTTCCTTGCCACAAAGTCGCAACGATCACCCAAAGAAACACAAGAGACGATTCGAAGAACTCCTTGGTGATTCTTTGTGTGATCTTTGTGGTTAGCGTCGTTGCGCAGGCATTGCTAACAGTTTATGCCTTATCAACCCTGCGCACGTGGCCATATTCCAATGGCGTCTCACCTTCCAGCGATCTCACGCGGAGTGCTCTTCTCCCCTCGAGCACTTCCTGTAGCACTGGCAACACGTGGTCCTTGCGCCAGCCGACCGTCAAACCGCAGTCGGCGGGCGGCGGTTCGCTCTTGGAAGCCGCGCGCACCAGCCGGCGAATATCGGCTGTTGTCGCGACCAGAGGGGTCGTCAATTCCTGACGGGCACACCAGTCAGCCAGCACCACATTCAACAAGCTCGCCACCAGTGCGACGGCATGCGGATCGACGTCGCGCTCGGCTTCGGTCGGCCACAGATCGGAAGACAGATGGCGGGCACGCTCGACTGCTTCGAAAATGCCCGCGACATCCGCCCGGCCGAGACCGCGCAGCCTTTCAATCTCCTCCAGTGATTTCGGATTGCGTTTGGCAATTTCAACGATCAGATCATCGCGCAGCGTGGCTCGCGCCGGCCGATTTTTCTTCGCTGCCGCGTCCTCGCGCCAGCGGTAGACTTCGCGAATAATGGCGAGTCGCTTGCCGTCCAGATTGCTGACGCCTTTGAGCTTCCGCCAGCGCTCCGCTTCGCCGCTTTCGCGCAATGCCCTGGCGACGAACGATGCGAATTCCTCCACGGCCCAGCCAGAGCGGCCGAGTTTGGTCAATTTCGCGTCGATTCTCTTCCAGATCGCGAGCAGATCGCGCACGTCATCGAAGGCATAGCGAATCTGGTCCTGCGACAGCGGACGCTTTCGCCAGTCGGTCAGCGTTTCCCCTTTGGTAAGTCGCTTCTTCAGAACCGAGCCGACCAGCGCGCCATAGCCGAGCGGATATCCGCAACCGACCAGCCCTGCCGCAATTTGCACATCAAACAGGTTGCCGGGTGGCCGGCCGATCGCTCCATTGCAAATGCGCACTTCCTCACGCCCGGCATGCACAATGACCAGACGATTGGGATCGGCGATCAGTTGCCAGAATTCATCGAGCGGGCCGGAATCGAAGGGATCGATGACATACAGCGCATTCGGCGTAGCGACCTGGACAAGACAGAGATGGGGAACGTAAGTATCTTCACCGACAAATTCCGTATCGAAGCCGACCTGAGCGCTGCCGGCGACATCGTCACAGCACGTCTTCACTCCGTCGGGATCGACGACGATGTATTCGGGCAATGGCTTCATGCCTCAAGTGTATGAGCGCTCGCCGAGAGATAACAAGCTCATGGCACATCAGGCGACTTCCTTATTGGCCTTCCGTCGAAACACGCGGCGCGCGAATACGATGGCTAGAACGACAATGATCACACCCGCCAAGCCAATGGCCACGGTTTGATAGAGTTGGCCCGAATTCGCTCCCCACAGGGAGTCGTCTGGATCGTCCGGCACCCGCGGCGATTCTCCGTATAGGCGATTGATTTCCTCTTCCGGGTTTGCGCTCGTCGCGATCAACTCGTTTTCCTTGCTCGCCATTTCGGCGCGCCAGGCATCCGCATCCTCGATTTCGGTGAACTGCCGCGAGAGAATGTGCATTGCATCCTTTTGGTCCTTGAAATCGTCGCGGTCCGCTTGCCGATGGACGAGTGCCCATTCGGCGAGAGTGATGTAACCATTGCGAATGCCGGGGCTGTTGCGGACATAGCCGGCGCGTAGGTAAGCGCGAGCAGCCAGTCGCGTTGCGACCGGCTTGGCCTTGTCGGATGAAAAGCACAGCAAGTCTCCGAGCGCCTCTAACAGCAACTGCGATTCCGGACCGCCGAACCGGATAGCCTGGCAAATGCCCGCCACGCCCGCCTGAGCGTCGGCCAAATCAAGGTCTGGCTTGTTCAATTTGGAACTGAGGAACACTGCGAACGATCGGGGACGATGCGGCCACGGTGATTGCGGATCGATGGGCGCAATCGGGAATCGTCGCGACGGTTTCTCGAGCATATATTCCGCCAACCAGCGCAAGTATTGTTCGCGTCCGGAATTGGCGTCGGGTTTTGCAGTCAATGCTTGATCGAAGTGCGGAATGGCCTTCTCGTAGTCGCCCTTCAGGAAATAGAAGAGGCCCAGATTGGCCTGTGTTTCATAACGGCCGGGCTGGGCTTTTTCGAGTGGTTCGAGCACGGAAATCGCCTTGCCGTATTCGCCCGTTCGGGCGAGCGCCCCGGCTAGATCGTCGGTCAGATCCGGATTGTTTGGATCGGTAGCCAACTTCGCCTGCCGATCCTTGATCTGCCACTCCAGGAATTCGGGCGAGTGGCGTGGGATTTTTCCCGTGATGGCTTCGATGACATCGGGGAACAGCTCACGCTCCTCCTTGAGTGTTTTCATCTCTGCCGATTGGGCGAGCGATGCAGGCAGGCTGAGGACAATCGTCAACAGGTATGGCGAGATGCGCATGTGCTTTCTCAAGAGTTCGGAGTCGAGTCGATGATTCGCACGGGCAATTACCGCCCCACATGATACATCAATTTTCCTTCGGCCATCATCGCATATTCCGGCTGAGGGATCGGGCCGGGACCGGACCAGGGGGTCAGTGTGACGGCTCGATTGTCGGCCAGTCGGCGGAGACCGTCGTGGAAATCGCGCATCATGATCGCCGGATGCTTGCCGCGAACAGCACCAAATAGTTCCGGCATTGGACACGCGCTCGCGGCGCCGCTCGCCCGCCGATGATCGAGATATGCCAGCGCTTCAATTCCCCACGGAACCAGTTCCTTGAGCGACGCCTTCAATTCCGGCGCTGCCTCGGAGCGGCGTGTGGCCTCTTCAACGCGCTTGGAAAGCGACTCCAGCTTGTCGAGGTGGCGGGCCATCTGATCGGTGATGTGAGTCGCTAATTTCTCAAGCGATTTGAGCATCTCGTCCTGCCACATCGGGATGCCGGATTGTGCCGTTGCCAGCATTTGCCGCATCTCGCCGAGGATTGCTCGCGGCGAATCGTGCTGGTATAAGTATTCAACCCCCTTGGCAGTCAGGCGAACCCATTCGATCTCGAAGCGGCCGCGGGCTTCGGTGCGTGAATATTCGAGCAGCCCTTCGCGGATGGCGAGCGCGGCCGCGTCGCCGGGCAATCCGGACTTGCCCGCAAACAACCCATCCGACTTGCCCGAGCGGTAAAGTCGATGCTCGTCGGCGCTGAGCGCGGCCCGCAGGCCATCGAGGAGAAGGGCATCGCGTTTTTCTAATTCGCGGGCATCGGCGGTAGGATGAGCGTCCATGACCTTCCATCGCGATTGGAATTGAATGAACCGCCGATAATCTAGCGATGTCTAGGAATTATCGAAAGTGCAACCATCGATCGGCGAGCGTCGAGGCGTAAGCCCGACGTGTGAGACTTTCACGTCGGGCTTACGCCTCGACGCTCGCCGCTGGATCTACGGAAATCGATCATGGCGGAAAAAAAGAAGCGCATCCTCAGCGGCGTGCAGCCATCAGGGAAGCTGCACCTCGGCAACTATTTCGGCGCCATCAAGCAGCACATTGCCCTTCAAGATGAAGGCGAATGCTTCTACTTCATCGCCGACTACCACGCCCTGACCACGCTCGGCGACGCCGTGCGCGCCGAAGTGGAGGCGGCCAAGGAACAAAAGCGCAAGCCGCGAGCAGGCGCCGACATTCTCCGCGAGAACGTCCGCGACGTGGCGCTTGACTATCTGGCGCTCGGCCTCGACCCCGCGAAGGCGACGTTCTATCGCCAGTCCGACGTACCAGAGGTGACCGAGCTGGCCTGGATCCTTTCGACCGTGACCGGCATGGGATTGCTCGAGCGCGCCCACAGTTACAAGGACAAAATCGCCAAGGGCATCGCTCCGAGCGTCGGTCTTTTCACCTATCCCATCTTGATGGCTGCGGACATCCTGATTGTGCGTTCGAATGTCGTTCCGGTCGGTCAGGATCAGGTGCAGCACCTGGAGATGACCCGCGACATGGCGGGGTATTTCAATCAAACGTTCGGCGTGGACTTGTTCCCATTGCCAGCGGAACGCCTGGACATTGGGGCCAAGGTGCCGGGAACCGACGGCCAGAAGATGAGCAAGTCGTACGGCAACACGATTGACATCTTCGCCGAGGGCAAGCCACTCAAGAAATCAGTGATGGGTATTGTGACCGACTCCACGCCGCCGGAAGCGCCCAAGGATCCCGAAACGCGGACGCCATTTCTGCTTTACAAGCTGTTCGCGACGCCGGAGGAAACGACAGCGCTGGCCGAACGCTATCGTGCCGGCGGCATGGGCGACGGGACTGCGAAGCAAATGCTGCTGGAAAAGATCGAGGCCTTCTTCGGCCCATTCCGCGATAAGCGCAAGCAACTGGCTGCGGACAAAAACTTCGTCGATGACGTGTTACGCGAAGGGGCGAAGCGAGCGCGAGCGGAAGCGGAGAAGACGATGGATCTGGTGCGCAAAGCAGTTGGCCTGCGGTGACACGGACAAAGAACCCAACACAAAGACCCAGCGCGGCTGAGCCGCCGTCTTACCCTCCCCCGGCTTTGCGGGGGGAGGGCAGGGTGGGGGGCGAAGCGCCTTCAGCCCGAGGTTGCATTGTCCCGACCCGGCCGCCACTTCCCCCCACCCTGCCCTCCCCCCGCAAAGCCGGGGGGAGGGAAAGACAGGGAGCCTCCCCCCCGCAGAGCCGGGGGGAGGGAAATTCTTCGCGCGCGACGAAGAAGTGGAAACGTTAGTAGTACAAAGATCACACAAAGTCACGAAGAAGACCCTAATTGGTCGGCTCTGTGTCTTTGTGTGATCTTTGTGTCTTTGTGTTGGGTTCTTCATCGTTGATCGCAACTCGCCCATACAAAGGCTGCATGCTCCGCTTCGATCCGACCGAGTTGCGCAAGTACGCCGGGCTGACGCTGATCGCCCGGCAGATCGTCGAGGGTTTCCTCACCGGCGTGCACCGCAGTCCGTTCAAAGGCTTCTCGGTCGAATTCGCCGAGCATCGCCAGTACACGCCCGGCGACGAGATCCGCCATATCGATTGGCGGGCGGTCGGCAAGACCGATCGCTATTATGTGAAGGAGTACGAGGAAGAGACCAATCTCAAGGCCTATCTGATTGTTGATGCGTCCGGCAGCATGGCCTTTCGCGGGTCGAAGAAAGCGCTTAGCAAGTTCGAGTACGCCCAGCACGTCTCCGCATCGCTGGCGTATCTCATGTTGCAACAAATGGACTCGGTCGGCCTGATCACGCTCGACACCAAGGTCCGCTCGCTGATTCCGCCGAAAGCGAATCCCAAGCACCTGCTACAAGTGTTGACGACATTGGAAAAGACCGAACCGGGGGGCGAAACCGCATTGTCCCCCCTCTTACACGAACTGGCCGGCCATCACCTCAAACGCCGTGGCATGGTGATTATTCTCTCCGACTTCTTCGATCAACTCGACTCGCTTGTAAAAGCCTTGCAGCACCTGCGGCACCGAAACCACGAGGTGATCCTTCTGCATATTTTGGCCCCGGAAGAAATGAGTTTTCCATACAAGCGGCTGACGCAGTTTCGCAACCTCGAAACCCGCGACAACAAGTTATTGGTCGACACTCGTCGTCTGCGCGACGACTATCTGCGCAACTTCGAGAACTTCCGTCACGAATTGAAGGAGCGTGCCGGCAAGCTGCGCGTCGACTACCACTTGCTGCGAACAGACGATCCCGTGGATCGAGCGCTAGGCCTATACATCTCGCGGCGCCAACGGACATAACGGATACAATTGGACAAGATCAGCAGAATCTCGAAACATCCAATTTGATAATCCTGTCCAATGCGTTGAGATTCAGATGGGCTTTTTCGCTCCCGCTCTGCTTTTCGGTCTCATCGCGCTGGCGATTCCGCCCATTGTCCATCTGCTCAATCGCCGACGATTCGACGTCGTCGATTGGGCGGCCATGCAGTTCCTCAAAATCTCCGAACGCACGCGCAAGAAGATCTTTCTCGAACAGTTTCTGCTGATGCTCCTGCGCATGGGGCTGATCCTCTTGCTGGTACTTGGTGTCGCCTCGCCTTGGGTACGAATGCCGTGGCTGGCGAAGATCGCGCCGCGGCCGAGCCGGGATGTGGTCCTGATTCTGGATGGCTCGTTCAGCATGGGCTACACGAAGGACGGTCATAGCGCCCACGACGCAGCCAAGGATTGGGCTGCGGACTTCATCCGCGACCTTCAACCCGGCGACAGCGTGGCCGTCATCCATGCCCGGCAGACGCCGACAGCGCTGGTAAGCTACCTGTCGAGCGATGTCGACAAGGCGCGTGGCGCCTTGATGGATGCGCCCAAGCCACGGGGCGGGGTCAATATGTCGGCGGCGGTGCGCGAAGCCATCCTGCTGCTCAAGGCCGGCGGCAAATCGCAGCGCGACGTGGTCATTCTCACGGATGGCCAACGGCACGGCTGGGCCGACCCGAAAGCGCTCGAACGCTGGGAACTCCTCGCTGGCGGCACGCCCGAGGGCGATATGCCGCACATCTGGGTCGTCAATGTCGTGCCGGATCGCTCCGCGGATTTGCCCAACTGGTCGCTGTCGCCGATCCAGTCGTCGCGAGCGGTGGCCGCCGTCGGCCGCGAAGTGAAGTTCAAGACTGAGTTGCAACTGCGCGGCCCCGCGGGAATGCAATCGCCGGAGAAAGTGCATGTCGAAGTTGATGGTCGGCCGGCAGGAGATGTTCGGCCACCGAGCATCGCGGAGAAGGGCCGCATTCCGCTAACGCTCACCCAGCGCTTCAATAACCCCGGCTCGCATCTCTTGTCGCTGACCGTCGACGACGATGCGATGCCCGGCGACAATCGGCAGGATTATGCCATCGAAGTCATGCCGACGATTCCCGTTTTGATTGTCGATAGCGATGTACGCAACGCCCGTAATCGTGGCTCGGATTTTCTCCGCGACGCTCTTGCCCCGGCGCTCGACACCAATCCAAGCTTCCTGATCCGCGTTATTTCGAGCAGCGAATTCTCGCCGGATCTCCTGACCAAGCCCGTTGGCCGCGAGCCGGGCACGATTCCGCGGGTGCTCGTGCTCATCAACCTGCCGAGCATCCGGCCCGACCAGGGCCAGGCGATCGAGGCGTTCCTCAACTCCGGTGGCGGCGTGCTCGTCGCCGCCGGTCCGCGTTCGGAGACGACCGGTTACAACGAGGAACATTTCCGCGACGGTCGAGGCTGGCTGCCAGCCCGGTTGGTCGACCCGGTGGGTGACGAGAGCGATCTTGACAAGGCGGCCCGAGTGGTCATGTCCAGCCTGGAGAGTCCGGCACTTGAGCTATTCAAGAACGACGACCCTGGCAGTCTGGCTGGGAGTGCGTACTTCCCTCGACACTGGAAGCTCGAGAGTCGCAGCGATGCCGGCGGCGTGCCGATCGCGATGCTCACCGACCGCAACCCGTTGTTCGTCGAAAAGGCGTTCGGCAAGGGCCGCGTGATTCTTTCGGCCGTGCCGTTCAACAATGAATGGCGAACGAATCTGACCGATCTCGGTGATTACGTCCGCTTGGCGCACGAACTGGTCTATTACCTCGCGGCTTCCCGTGGCGGCGATGTGAATCTCGAACCCGGGCAGCCAATCGTCTTCCGTCCGACGGACGGAGAACTGCCGGGCCCCGTGACAATCCAGCCGCCCGAAGGCGCCGCCCGACGAATCCCAGCGAAAGAATGGCCGCTGGTATTCGACGACACCAAAGAGACGGGCGTCTACAAACTAACAACCGATACGGGCAAAGTGCAATACTACGTCGTCCAACCCGACGGCGGCGAATCGGACCTGACCCCGTGCAGTGAAGAAGACCGCCTGGCGGTGACTCGACTGCTGCCGACGACCAAGTACATATCGAAGGCAAGTGAAGTGTTCTCGCAGGAAGCGAATCCAGATTCACAAATCGATCTTTGGTGGCTGCTCTTGGTGCTCGTTATCGGGCTGTTGGCGTTTGAAGTGTGGATGACTCGGCGGATCGCTGGGGCGAAGTAAGCCGAAGCTTGGGCCCCTAACTTAAAGCGGCAGATCAACTTTCGAATTCACTTTTCGGCAGACCGGCCTGGCGAATAATCGATCGCAGCGTTCCTGTTCGCAATTCCTTATGGTTCGGAACTGGGATAGTCGTGGTAGCATCGTCAGTGACTCACTGCATGATAATATGACTACCGCGCTGCCTCACGCGAATGAACTCATGCTTTTCCAGAATAGCACAGGTTTCTTGGCCGGACAGCACTCGTAGCTTACCCACAGCCCTGAGGAATCAGTTTTTGCGGGAAGGTTGATTTTCGTTTGTGGGGCATTGATGTGACGTCGGCGCGCACCGGGAGCGAGTTCTTTGCTTTCGACCTGAATTCCCATCCGAAGCACGGACCGTTATTCCCGGAGATTTGGTCAGGCGGGGATATTTACGACGTGTCCGTAAAACCGATCCGGCGGCGTCGAGCGCTGGCTGCATCAAAACAGTCGTCCGGCCATTGCAGCCAGCGCAGGACTTCCCGCAACCTTCCGACGATGTTGGCCAAACTGCCAAAGAGCTGCTGGGGACTGCGGTGAAACGAAGCCGCCAACTGCCGCAAGAGGGTGCCTCGTTCCAGCAACTGGGTCAGGATAAAGGCGATCTGCAACAAGTAGTAGTACGCCTTCCATTTCTCCGGGTCGGTGCTGTAGACGTGTTCCAGATTCGGGCCGTGATTCTTCTGACGATTGAATCCCTCGTTCTCAATCTTCCATCGGGATCGTCCTCCTTCCTGGGCGATCAGGGCCACATTGGCTTTGCTCACCGAAAGATCGGTGATCCAGGCGAAGTACCGCACTTCGCCGCTTGGCAATTTCTCCGTGCATTCCAGAGCATGGAACGTCCATCGTCGCTTCTGATCGTCCTCATAGGACAGGTCATGCACCCAGCGGTACACCTGTCGCGTCCCGTTGGGCAGCAGCATCTCGCGCACGTTTTCCGGGCACAGTTCCTTGAGCTTTTGGAATTCGGCCCACACGCTTGGCAGACGCCCTTCCTTAAGAGTCAGCACATACGACCAGTCATTGTCCTGGGTGATCTGCAAGACGCGGCCGCAGACGAACAGAGCATCACCGGCGACGACGACGCGCAACTGCGGATAGTCGCTTTTGAACTTGGGCGCCAGGCGCTCGAACGCATTCAGTTCGCAATCTTGCTTGAACTGATCCGGATCGCGGGCCGAACTGGCGTCCGCGTTCTCGATGAACTCGGTGCCGATGGAGATCGTGATGCCCGCCGGTCCCAAGAGCTTGGCCTCCAGGACTTGGTGGTAATAGAGCGTGCCGCTTTTGTGCTTGCGTTCGAGGCAATGGTCGCAATGCCGCTCGCGGAACGTAAACAAGCCAGTGCCATCGATCGGCACGACATAATGGCCGAGCAACCGCGCGTCTTCGAGAGCCCGCATGCGCAAGAGGCGTTGCACCATCTGCCAGCGGACCTGTGGAAACGCATGCCAAGCAACGTGGTCGAGAAAGTGATCGAGGGTATCATGGACCGGCAATGATTCCTGCTGGGTGTCCGCCAGTCGATTGAGGTTGGCTAGAGCGGCATCGGAAAAGTTGTCCAAGGCGAAGTCGAGTTGCCGGCGGCTGCCGAGTTGCAACACAAAGAGAAGCAGGCCGATCCAGGCGAGGAAGCGGGTTTCGTAGGTGATGGCATCGCGATCGCGGGTGTCAGGCAAGGCCTGCAGCCAGTCGTTCAACTCGGGAAAGAAGTGGCGAACGGTTTGGACGAACGCGTTGGCGACGATCAAGTCCGGCCGGCCCGGAGACGTTGGTGTCGGGTGTGCGTGCGGATCAAGGCCAGACTGAGCTGCTGGATTTCCTTCAGCAGGGTCTTGAGGCGACGGTGCTGCGCGATCCATGCGCGGACCTCCGGGACTAAATCTTTGGGGACGTAGACGGTGCGGGTCTTGCCATCTTCCTTGAAGGTGACATGCTGCGAGTCATGGAGCGGGCCACCGTGATGGCAGCGACATTCGGGACTGCCACAGCGATGGGAATAGAAACACAGCGCGGCCCTTGGCCGCAACCAAATGAAGCAGGCATGTCCGGTTGGATAGAGTGGTGTTAGCGCACATTACTCAGCAACCGGAGCATGCCATGCAGACCTTCTTACAACAGCACAGCGACCATATCCACGGAGTTCTTTCAGGTTTGGATCGTGTTCGCTTTCGAGGCACCTTACGTTCGATCTGCTATGCCGACGGCTTGTCCCGCTACTTGGGCTTCCTCAAGGTCTTGCTGGTCGCATTCAAGAGCTTCTTTGACGGGACGGCCCGGCGACTGAAGCTCGCCACCGAACGGTTAGCCGCGACGACTCCCGTTGGCAAGGTGGTTTACTTGTCCGGCACGATCGACAAAGAGGCGGTTGTCCACGATCTGATCCGGCAGCACGCGGTGGCGGACGATTTCACGGGCGTGATTGCCGTCCTCAGTTGCGTCGAGAACTGTCGCAGTTTTCAACTGTACAAGAACGCGGCCACCCGGATGCTGGAACTGGTGTCGGCCCAGCGCAAGTGTTTGCACTATTACATCTACCTGCGCCATCCGCGCTTCGGCATGATGCACATCCGTCTGATGACGTGGTTCCCGATGTCCGTGCAGATTTGCCTGAACGGCCGCGAGTGGCTGGCTCGGCAACTCGACGCGGCGGGCATCGAGTACCAGCGCCGAGACAACAGCTTGGCCTGGGTGGCGGACTTCCCGAAGGCGCAGGCCCTGTTCGACGAACAATTGCAAACGGACTGGTCGGCGACGTTGACCGGCGTGATTCGCGAGTCGCATCCGGAGTTCGCGCGGCTGCTGACCGAGTGGCAACTCCGCGACTATTACTGGACGGCCGAACAGACGGAGTGGGCGACCGACGTGGCGTTTCGTTCGGTGGCGGCGTTGCGGCCGTTGTATCGCCGGTTGGTTCGGCACGCGACCGAGAACCTGTCGAGCCCCGATGTGCTGCGCTTCTTGCAGCAGCGGCTGACAAAGGCCGGAGCGTTGGACGGTCGCTTTCAAGGCGAAGTCGTGAGCAGCACGAAAACGCGCGTCGAGGGGACACGCGTGAAGCACCGCCTGGGTCGGAACAGTTTGAAGATGTACGACAAGTTCGGTTGCATCTTGCGGATCGAAACGACGATCCATCAGGCGGAAGGCTTGAAGGTGTACCGTCCGAAGGAAGGCGATCCGAGCGGGAGATTGGCCTGGCAACCACTGCGGCGGGGCGTGGCGGACCTGTACCGTCGCTGCCAGTTGTCGCAAGCGGCCAACGAGTCGTACTTGGCGGCCCTCGCGGCCGTCGAGTCCCCCGAGACGCTCGGCCCGGCTCTGGTGGCCGCGAGCCGGCCGGTGACCAAAGCGGGCCGTCGCCACCGGGGACTGAATTTGATGTCGCGCGACGATGGCGCGTTGCTGCGCGCGATCAACCGGGGTGAGTTCGCGATCGCGGGCTTCCGGAATCGCGACCTCCGCATGCTCCTGACTGGCTCAGCCCCGACCAACCCGGTCGAGACGAAACGCCAGAGCGGACGCGTGACGCGGCAATTGCAACGACTCCGCGCCCACGGACTGATCCGCAAGATCCCCAAGAGCCACCGCTACAAAATCACCGATCGCGGCCGACTCCTCGCCACGGCCATCAGCTACATCCACGATACCAATGTGCAAATACTCGCACTCGCTGCATAAGAATTGTGTTATGGCAACTAAAAATCGGTAGTGAGTAATACAGGGACGCGGCAAGGACGGGCCCGGCGGCGGTCACCTTGCGGAGCCGGGCATCGAGCATGCGGCGAATGAGCGTGGGGTGATCGGGAGTGCGCATAGCGGCTCCTGGGAAGGTAGATAAGCAAAAGCACTTAGGCTTATCGGGAAAGTGGGAAAAAAATCAAGTGCGAACAGAAAGCAGGGACGTTACAACCGGACCGGCAAACTTACCGAGGAATCCAGCGCCAAACTGGAGAAATGGCGCGAGCTAACACTGATTCCTTGCTGCTGGCTTACCCACATGCCACCTCGACCTGGGTCACAAATACGTCTTTCGCTAGGCGTTCCTGTATTTCTGCGGACGGCGCGCACTCGAAGAACAACTCGAGCGCTTCCCGGAGATTGTCCCGAGCGGTCTCGATCGATTCGCCTTGACTGGCGATATCCAATTCGGGGCAAAGGGCAACGAACCCGTCACCTTCGCGATGGATGACCGCAGTGAGTCGAGTGCTCATTTGTTCTCCAGACGGATCGGCCTAATCGGCCCCGGGGCGCACGTGGTACAAAGACTATCCTTCGATTTTATCATTCTGCTCGGCGAAATGATGCTGCGAATCGCGCGAAGAATATGATCGGACGGATGGGAATCGTTCCGTGGCGGAACGACCCCCGACGTTTTTTGATCCTAACGTGATGCACTCGCAGATGCACGTCGCCCTTTAAGTTGGACGCCAATTTTCACCGCGTAAACTTCGTAGTCGGCCAGTTCCACGGTCTCCAAGTTGTGCTCGGAGGCGATCCGAATCGCTCCGTCCGGAAGAACTACCCGTACGCCCCGCAAGTCGCTTGGCCGTTCCATCAGATGGCTCAGCCGGGTGAACCCGGCATGCAGGCCAACGAATTTCTGGGCCGTATGGCGGACCCACTCGCCTTCTCGCAATGGTGTGGTCATGAACCCCTCAGGACCCGCCGAACCTCGCTCCCAGGGCTGGCCGGACGAGAAATGTCTTTATAGACTTCGGCAAGATTAATTCAAGTGACTGTTTGAATTTAGTCTGGGGTCTGTTTGAGTAAGCAAGAGACGAAGGCGGATCGATTGTCGGAGCGACTGTGATCTCAGCAGTCGCATTGATTGGACGGGAAGGTTAATCGCAAGTCCAATTCGCGTGACCGGCTTGTGTTCGAAAGGCGCGGACGCGAGTGGCCAGAGGAATGGTGCGGCCGATGTGAAGAGGACCACCGGGTTAGAACTTGGGTTCCCGATAATCGATGCGCGGTTTATAATTGATGAAGGAAGTCACTGATCGGAATCATACCGCATGTCGGCACTCAAACGGGAACTCGAAGCGTACGAGCGCGAAAAGCAGAACTTGCTCAAGGACGCCGGCAAGTACGTTTTGATACAGGGCGATCAGGTTGTCAGCGTGTGGAGCACGTACGAAGACGCGATTCAGGCCGGATACCAGCAGTTCGGAGTGAAGACGCCATTCCTGGTGAAGAAGATTGAGGTCGTCGAGCCGGCGCTCTTCGTCAGTCGATTTGTTGAGCCGATATGCCATCACTAATCGCGTCCCTTACTTCCGAGGGGGCGATTGTCGAGGCCGTCGTCGGCGTTAGCCAAGCCCGGGCTGCTGCCCTGCTGGCGGCCAATCTACCGACACCTCAGCCGATTCAGCTTTGGCTATTGGTTGATACGGGCGCGAGCGCGACTTGCATTCAAGAAGGCCTGCTGGCACCGCTTGGGCTATTGCCAACGGGATCGACCCCGATCCACACGCCGAGCACCGGCGGCAGTCCCATCCACTGCGATCAATATGACGTGAGCATTTCATTTCCCGGTATGGTTCCATTCACGATGACGTTTCCGACGGTCTCCGTTATCGAATGCCAGCCGCTGACCGGCACGATCCTCGGGCTGCTCGGCCGGGATATTCTGAAGCACGCGGCGATGAGCTACAATCCGCTCGTGCAAGCGGTGACGATTTCGTTTTGAGGCGATCCCTTACGTTTCCGCTCTGCAGGAGCCCGAATGGTTGACGCGGTGACGCATCGAATCGCCGAATAGAATCGCGCGGCCGGCCCAACTTCCAGGCTGTTCCTACGATACGCCGGTAGTGACCGGTTTGGCACTTGAGTCATTTCGACCCGCGGCAGCTTCTTCAATGCCTCTTCGGAATCGCCAAATCGCTTCGAGGAATTTTTCGTCTTCCGCGTCCCACAATCCCCGACCGTGCAGGTCAGAGCACAACTCTCCGACGGCAGCCATGAGTTGGCCAGCGCGCATCTGTGGAACCAGTGTTGACAGCGAATGCAGGGCAGCGAACAGTTCATTTCGCGTTTTGTCTTCAAACACCGGTTCCATGCGTACCTCCCATTCGAGTTGACAGGTGATCTGTCGCGGCCGCTCGAGTTCCTCGACAATGTTCTATTGCGGTTCGCTCGGCCTTAAGACGCTTTAGATCCAAGCTTCAGAACGGCCGCCACCGATTCTTTGGTGATTTCCATTCGCCGTACCGCCGGTCAATCACCGGCTTTAGCCGCTGGTAGTTCTCTTCGGTGTAGTCGATGTGAAATTCAGATGGCAGCGAGCCCTGCAAAGTTCGTGTGTAATCTTCCAAGTACTTTCCCGTGTCGAAATCGAAATAATGCATCGCAAACTTGTTGCCGTCCTCCGACAGCATGTCATCGACAAGGCAACAATCCCACCAGCTATACACCTCATGGATACTGATCTCGCCTGCGCGAAACCGTTCGATGAGCCCTTTGTCTTCCTCGGTGAACTCCTTTTCCATCAGGTCATGATCGATGAGCCAGCGCAGGAAAAACACAGTGTGATTTGAAGCATGCTCTTCAGACAGCCCGTAGTCATCGACGGTCTCGTAGTGGTACTTCGCTTTGTCGTATACATGCGGCGAATCCATGACTCCTTGCTCCCGCATTCGAACAGAGGGCCAAAACACCTCGGCGCACAGCGGCTCACTTCTTTTTCTCCACCACCTTCTCCAACTCCACCAACTGCTTCCTCCCCTCCGTCGCCGCCGCCGACTCCGGCTCATTCTGAATTACGACGCTCCACAGCTCAATCGCTCGTCGAGCCATGCTCGGCCGCTGCTTCATATACGGCGATGTCGGCGGAATGCCGTTGAGCACGTAGTCGCCGAGCGCTCGGGCCTCGGCGGCGAAGTAGCGGAGTTGCTCGGCGATGTCGTCCTTTTCCCACGAGCGATCTTTCTTTGCCTCGATGCCTTGCAGGATCTTCTTCGCCTCCGCGGCGGCCGGGAGATCGGGCCAGCGCTCCAATACACCCTTGAGAAGCATCAACCCAGCGTGCAACGTCTTCGCGGCTTTCATCTTCTCTCTGCCCTCGGCGAGGAGTGCGTTGGCCGAGTCTTCGCGCTTCGAAGCGGCATCGGGGTTGATTCGCGTGGCCGGGTATTTTTTGGCCAGGGTCGCTCGCTTCTCGCGTCCCTCATCAAGCCACTTCAGCGCTTCAGCGATCGTCGCCGGCGGCGGCAGCGCGTGGCCGCCGTTGGCGGTCCAAACTCGCGTACGAATGCCGATCTCTTTGAGGAATGGGCCGCGCCAGGCGCTCCACTTCGCCGCGATTGAAATCAGTCGTGCCGGTGACGAGTGCTATGCTCAGCCGATCGATCGCCCGGTGCCGAAGCCATGGCTCGTCGCGCAATTCGCCGCCCGCCCCGATTGAGAGGATGCCGCCGAAATACTCGGGCAGGGCGAAGCCGATCGCGCACGCGGTTCGCCCGCCGCCGGAGAAGCCGGCGATATACGTGCGATCGGGATCGAGCGGCACTTGCCGGCGCACGTCGTCGAAGCAGTCGAGCACGATTCGGCTACGAAGCGGCCCCGCTACGCCGTTGCCCGCGCCGCGCACGCCAATGAATACTACGCCCAGGTTCTTGCACGGCTTCTCAAATGCTTTCCAGCCCTGCGGCTCGTCGCCCGCGGAAATAAACAAGATTGCCGGCAAAGGCTTCTTCGTGTCCTTTCGCCGCGGCACGAACAATTCGTAGTCCTGCTTCGTCGAGGCGAACTGCGCTGGCAGGAGTTTGGCCGGCGGCCTGGCCGGGCTCTGCGTCGCCGCGGTGAAGACCCAATCGATCCGCGTCGGCTCGGAAACGACAACCCGCGACGTGTAGCCCTCCTTCGGCGCCGCGGAAATTGCCAGGGGCAAAGGCGCGACCAGCACAAGCGACCCGAATGTGCCGAGCATCCAGAGCCGGGTCAATTCGGCCTTACGGCTTTCCTTTTGCATGTTGTTGTTGGATAATCCGTGGGAAGATTCCGTCAAGATAATTCGACGAGACCCATCGGACGAATGATCAGCATTGCTTCGACTGCCCGACCGTTTTTCGGCGCCGTTGTTCTGACCTGCGGTCTGCTCGTCGCCGGCGGAATCTACAGCGCGACGCGCATGCCCAGCAGCGTCTATCCGGAGGTCACGTTTTCGCGCATCGCGGTCGTGGCGAAAGTGCCCGATCGCGATGTCGTTAACATGGAAGCGAACGTGACGCGGCCGTTGGAACAGGCGGTCAGCAGCGTCAACGGTGTTGCCAACATTCGCTCCAAGACTATTCGCGGCGGCAGTGAGATCTCGCTGGAATTCAGCCCCGGCACCGATATGATCCGGGCCGAGCAACTCACCTGGAACCGAATCGGCGCCCGCCGCTCCGACCTGCCGATCAACACTGAGTTGACCGTCGAGCAGATGACGCCCTCCGCGTTCCCAATCATGGCGGTGGTGCTCACCGGCGGCGACAACCCGGCGCAACTCCACGATTACGCCTTCTACGAACTGGCGCCTCTGCTCAAGACGATTCCGGATGTTTTGTACGCCAACGTGGCCGGTGGAGATGTTCGCGAGATCGAGGTGATTTGCCGGCCCGATGATCTACTCGCGCATGGTTTGTCCGCGGCCGATCTTGCCGATCAGATCGGCCAGCTTACTCCGCATCAGCCCGTCGGCCGCATTGAAAACCAGCCGTGGGCCTTCCAGTTGATCGTCGATAGCCTGCCGGTCCGAGCCAACCAGATCGAGAATCTGGTGCTCACCACCCGCAAGGACCAGCCGGTGCGCGTTCGCGATGTGGCCGACGTGAAGATCATGCATCAGGATCGGGTGATGTCGATCGGCTACGATCAGCAAGATGCCGTCGTCATCACCATTTTTCGCCGACTCGGGGGAAATACGGTCCAGATCTCCAATGGCGTCGCCGCCTTGTTGGAGGAAAAAGGGCTGACGCTGTCTGCGACCGATCCGAACAAGAAGCCCCCCCGCAATATCCGGGCAACGGTCGCATATGATCAAGCCCGATTCGTCAAGGATTCGGTCGACAACGTTCGCGACGCTATCGTGGTCGGTGGATTCTTCAGCGTCCTGGTCCTTCTTGCGTTTCTGCGAAGTTGGCGGGCGACGCTAATCTCCGCACTTGCAATTCCCACGACGCTTTCGATTACATTCCTGTTTCTGCATTGGACCGGGGCGACGCTCAATCTCATGTCGCTCGGTGGTCTGGCGGTGGCCATCGGGCTGATTATCGACGATACGGTGGTCGTGGTCGAAAATATCGCCCGCCACCTTTCGCCGGCGGCTGCAGGCTCGGGACCAACGCCTGCCAAGGTCCTCGATCCCGTCGATGCCGCTTCGAAGGAAGTCACCGGCGCCGTGATCGGCTCGACATTGACAACCGTCCTTGTATTTGTGCCGTTGGCATTCATCGTCGGCGTTTATGGGCAATTCTTCGCGGCGTTGAGTTGGTCGCTATCCATTGCCGTGCTCGTGTCCATGTTGATCAGCTTGACGATCGTGCCGGTGTTCGCCGCGAAATTCCTGGCCGGCCGGCCCATGCCCGGACCGGGGCCGATTTACCGAAGGGTCGCTAATGCCTATGAGTTCGTCCTCGAGAGAGCACTCCGTTACCCATACGTGATGTTGATTGTGTCGCTCGCCGCAGTCGCCGTTGGGATTGTGCTTTGCACCGGCATTCCCAATCCGGTCGCCAAGCGCGAGCGCGGCAAGCCGCCCCCGCGCCCTGGATGAAGGGCGTCGAGACCGGCTTGATGCCGAAGATGGACGAAGGGGCGTTCACCATTGACTACTCGGCGCCATCGGGAACGCCGCTCGCGGGGGCCGAGCGCAAAGCCCGCGAGATCGAGCGAATTCTGTCGCGCAATCCGGACGTACTGGCCTACACGCGCCGCACCGGCGCCGAGATGGGCTTATTCGCCACGCAAACCAGCCGCGGCGACATTGAGGTCACTTTGCGACCGGCCGATCTGGGGCCGATCAGTTTGCTCACCAAACCCGTGCGGCCGCCGCTCGATGAACTGGAGAAATCGCTCAAGGCCGAGGGAAAAACGCTGGAAGGGGAGCGCGACAACATTCGTAAGAAATATCGCCGCCGGCCCATGCAAAAAATCATGGAAGAGGTTGAAGACGAGATCAAGGACACGTTCTCGGAAAATCAACTCAAAATTGAGACGGTCCAGATCATGGAGGATGAGCTGGACGATTTGTCCGGCGCGAACAAGCCTCTGGAAGTCAAGTTGTTCGGCCCGGACCAAAAGCAACTTCGCAAGCTCGCCGAGGAAGTCGCCGAAGTTCTCGAAAAGAACGGAAAGGGGCGGGGCATTCGCGAAGTGAACAGCAATGTTCGGGCCGGCAACCCCGACCTGATGATTCGGCTCGACGGCATATACACGGACAAGCTCGGCATGAAGCCGGACGCCGTGGCGCGGCAGTTGAAGGCAATTTTCCAGGGACAGATTGCGACACAGGTGCCGGAGTCGGCGCTACGTTTGACCGACGTGCGCGTCCGCTATCCGGATGCGATCCGCTTTGGCACGGTTCCCGGCACGCCGGGCAAGGGCTACTTCGATTTGCAGCGCGTACTCGATCAGTGGATTCTCCTGCCGGAGACCAAGCTGGCCGCTCCGAGCAACGGTAATTCCTCCGTTGCCGTCGGCCTCGCGGGCCCTGAGCGGGCGGTTCCGCTTCATGGTCTTGGCGAGGTTCACGCCGTTCGCACGCCGGACGAACAATTCCGCGAAAACCAGCAGCCCGCCATTTTCGTGACGGCGGAACTTAACGAAGAAGAAGCGGGCCTGGGCTCGGTCGTAAAAGATGTCCGCGGTTGGATGGCGTCGGAGGTTCATCTGCCTCCGGGCTACCGCTGGGAGTTGGGCGGCCATTACGTTCGCCAGCAAGAGGCATTCGACAGCTTGCTCGTCGTCATGGTGGTCGCGATCCTGCTCGTCTTCATTCTGCTCGCCTTTCAATTCCGCTCAGTCGTGCTTCCGCTTTTGATCTTCCTGACACAGCCACTGTCACTGGTTAGCGGACTCATCGCGCTTTGGATCACGGGCACGCCGCTCAACGTGTCGAGCTATATGGGGGCCATTCTCCTGGTCGGCCTCGACATGAAGAATGGCATCCTGCTCGTGGAGTACATTCAGCATTTGCGCAAAGAAGGAATGGCATTGCGGCCGGCCCTGTTGCTAGCCGGACGCACTCGCTTTCGACCCATTCTGATGACGAGCCTGGCAGCGATCCTGGGCTTGTTCCCCCTGGCGCTCGGAATCGGGCCCGGAGCGCAGATGCAGCAGCCGCTCGCGATCATGGTGATTGGCGGGCTGACCGCGAACATGCTATTCACGCGGCTGGTGATTCCGGCCGGCTATTTGATTCTCGAACGCCGCAAGGAATTGCCGCCGCTTGCCGCGGCACTTCCAGTGCCGCCCATGCCGCCGACGAGTGTACCCGATGCCGCTCCAGTGCCTGTTACCCAAGGGGACGCGCGGCCACCGCTCGCAGGAGAGACCACATGAAGTCCGTCCATTGGCCAATCGCCGTGTTGGTTCTGGCGTTCGGCTCGCAGTCACCGGCGGCCGAATTGGAATTGGTCAAGGTGATTCCTCTCAAGGGAAAGGCCGGCAGCCTCGATCATTTGGCGCTCGATGCCAAGCGCAATCGACTGCTCATCGCGAACAAGGCGAACAACACGCTCGACGTGGTCGACCTGAAAGACGGCACTCTGCTCAAGCAGGTGACGAACCAGACCGGCATTCAAGGTATCGCCTACGCAGCCGACATCGATCGAATCTACGTCGGCCTCGCCACAAACGGACTGTGCAATGTCCTCAATGGCGAGACCTACAAGGCGGTCAAGACAATCAAGTTCGCCGACGATTGCGACAATGTCCGCTACAACCCCAGGACTCAACTCGTCTATGTCGCTCATGCCGAGAAGTCACTCGGCGTCATCAGCGCCAAGACCAACACTTTGAAAGCGGACATCCAGTTGCCGGCCAGCGCTGAAAGCTTTGCCCTGGAAGAAAAGCGTTCGCGCATTTACGTCGCGACGCCTTCGCCGTGCCAGGTGGTCGTGGTCGATTCCAAGAAGAATGTGGTCGCGACCGCGTTCCCGATTAAACTCGCCGGCGGTGCGCATCCCATCGCACTCGACGAGGCCAACCATCGAATCTACCTGGGCTGCCGTAACGAGCCAAAGGTCGTCGTCCTCGATACCGAGACCGGCAAGGAACTTTCGGATGCGGCTATCCCTGGCGGAGTGGATGATCTCTTCCTGGACGTCGGGCGTAAGCGGCTGTACGCGTCGTGCGGCGACGGATTCCTCGCTATTCTCAAAATCGTTGACGCCGATCACATGGAAGTCATGGAAAAGATCCCGACGGCAAAGGGGGCGCGGACGTGCCTGTATGATCCAACGACCGGAGTGCTTTACTTGGCCGTCCCGAAGCAAGAAGGAAAAGACGGACCGGAAATTCACATCTACAAGGTGAAGTGATCAGGGACGCGGCATGACGATACGTGCCCGCGGCGCTTCGGCCGGCACGGGCAGCTCCGGAGTCTTGCCGAACTCGAGGGCCGGCTCACCGGTCGCGGCGAGAACATCGGCTCGCGCCTGCCGCACCGACCACAATGCATCCAGATAGCTGTCACGCCCTTGCAGGAGTTTGCGGCGAAGATCGATGACGCGCAACAGATCAACACCCGGTTCACCCGACTCAAATAGCTTTCGCATATCCGCCGCGGCCTGCTGGAGGCTCGGAAGGATCTTGCGTCGAATCTGATCGGCTCGGGCCTCGGCGGCGTCCAGCCGTGCCAGCGCCGAAGCGACATCCTGCTTGACATTGATCTCCGCTTGGCGAAGTTGCACGGCCGCCTGGGCGTATTCCGCTTCACTTTGCAGGATTTCGCCCCGACGAATATTGAAGCTGGGTAGGGGAAGATTGACCTGAGCCCCGATCATGCGAATCTTCGAGGGGTCGAATGAATACGCAGGCCCGACGATCGGATTGCCATAGCGATTGGCGGCCGTCAAGCGCATGTTTGCCGATGCTTCCGCGACGGCCATCTCGCGAGCCCGCAAGTCTGCCCGGCGCGACAATGCCCAATTCTCTAGGTCATCGGGGTTCCATTTCCACGCGGCCGTTTCGAGCGCGCCGTCGACTTCGAACGAGGCCTTGACGACACCGAGTGCCCGGAACAGGTCCTGACGGGCGGTCGTCAATGACTCGCGGCCGGCACTGATAAGGTCGAGATTGATGCTCGCCTCGCTTTGGGCAACAATCAAATCGGTGGTTCGCAGTTTTCCCAGATTGACCAACTTGCGCACGTCGTCCACGAGTTGCTGATTGAACTTAAGCGTCTCATCGAGCAGCCGCAGTTTTTCCTGGCGATAGAGCAGGTTGCCGTAGGCGCGAATCACTTGCACCGCGAGCGTCTGCTCCTGGGCAGCGATTTCCCACTCGGTGCGCGATAGCGCCGCGACTGCCCCTTCCTTGCGAAGTTGTTTTTGACCGCGAACTTCGACTTCAAACAACAGCAAACTTTCGACCGGAACGTTGTTGGTGACGCCGGCCGCTTCCGGGCCGCTGGCATGTTGAACCCGCATCTCCAGCGACGGATTGAACGGATAGGTATCGGCGATGACTAAACGGGCCGCGGCTATACCACGCTGCCGGCGTTGCGCAGCCAGTCCGGGATTATTCGCCAGGGCATACTGTAACGCGGTCTGCATCGACAATACGGGCGGGCGCACCTGCAATTCGGCGAACGTCGATTCTCCCTTGGATTGTGCGCAGCTCGGCGTCGCCGACACGATCGAACATGCCAAGCACAGCGGAAGCCCCCATCGGCGGAGCGCGGCGTCGATTGACTTGGGCCGCAAATTCATCGCTCCCAGCGCTTACGTTCAGCCACCGAAGTGGCCGTTTCGGTAATATCGTCAAACTTTGTCGAGAGACTGGAATGAATCGGGCCGAGGATGAGTCCAAAAGCCGAATTGGCCATTTTTGCTAAAGATCTCGACGTCACTCGTGCTTCGTAGCGGAAGTCGTAAGGCCAGCCCTTTCAACATGGTTTATGCCGTGCGTTGGTCGAGCAGTTTCTTTGTTGACACATGGACTTTGCGCCGTTCGTGCCGGCGTTTGCGTTTGGGTTTCTTCGGTCCGCGATTGGTCTTGGTGTAGTAGTCCATGTTGATTCCTTGGGCGATCCGCAGCATCTCCCGCGCCAGTTCAGCAGGCGCTATTTCCGCGACCTGGGTCCAGCGCGAGGCCGGCAAGGCGATCAACATGCCATCGGTCGCCTGGGCGATCTCGAGCGCCAGGCGGAAATACGACACCGATTCACTTTGGGTCGGGCCGTGCGCCGCGTTGATCGCCGCCAGGATGATCGCCAGCGCGTTGTACATGACCAACGCCAGGGCAAAACCAAATAGCGCCGCTTTGGGATAGCACAGGGGCCTGATTTCGCAACGGAGCGTGTCAGTCAAATGCTGCATCACCGTCTCAATCCGCCAGCGTTTACGGTACTGCTCGGCGATTTGCACCGCATCGGCCTTTTGGCGAGGAACGTTCGTCAAAAGGAGTAACTCGCGATCCCCGTCTCGTGTCGGGTGCCGGAGCTTCACGATCACGCGACGGATCATCAGCGTTCGGCCATCGTGTTCCGGCAGCCGGAATTTCTGTTCATAGACCACCGCCGTCGCCGTCCTGCCGATCTTGCGGAGCTTTCCCACGGGCGTGCCATGCAATTGTCCGTGCTGACGGATGATGAACTTGGCCCCCGCGGTCGCCAGGCCAACCAAGAACTTGAGCGTGCAAAAATTGCGGTCCGCTACCCAGACTTGTCCCTTGCGCACCGTCTTGAGCACCGCATCCAGCTCCGAACGCTCCTGGGCGTGGCCATCTTCGATAGGAAAACAATCCACAATCGCTTTGTGCCGCGGACAGTAGACGACGAGTGTCTTGCCGGGAAGGGGCGCGGCGGTGCTGTTACGCGTCTCTTTCAGGCGATGTTCGCTGGCCGCCAGATGATTGCCGTCGAGAATCCGCGTTTCGTAACCGGCGATGTCCCGGCGACCCAGACGGCCAAACTCCTTCTGCATCGCCACCACGCGCTGGAAGGAGTCGGTGACAAGTCCACGCGAGGTACTCGTCTCGACTCGTTGCAATTTGCCATAGACCGCCTGGTGCGACGCACCGAGCTCCTGACGCATCTTCTGGATGGCGGCGTTGACGCTCGGCTCCTGATTCAGCACGACGCTGGCCATCATTTGCGTCAAAGCCGAGAACGAAATGACGTGTTCGCGTTGCGCTTCCGCGTGCTCTTCGAAGACTCGCTTCAAGATACTGTCATCCAGCAAATGGCGCAAAGCCAACTGCGCCATCGTCGCTATCGGCCGCTCCTTGGCGAACAGGCGAAACATTGGATCCTTGAAAAAGTCGGCGGCCATCTTTGCCCTCCTTGGCATGATTCCACAAATAACTGCTCTGTTCCATAAATCCCAAAAATGGGTAAGACAGGCAAGATGGAATCATGTTGAAAGGGCTGGTCGTAAGGCTTCCGTGTCCGGCTGCATCGACGGAAGTCTGGCTCAAATACGCTGTGATAGGGTGTTCGACTGCAGAAAATCGAAGTCGCAACCTTTGTCTGCTTGCAAGACATGCTCTGCATATAGCCGACGGTAGCCTCGCGACGGCGGTGACTTGGAAGCGGGATGCTCTGCCAATCTCCGCGCCAGTTCCGGCGGATCGACAAGTAAATCGAGTCGGCGATTTGGAACATCAAGCGAAATGACGTCGCCGTCACGTACGGCCGCGAGCGGGCCGCTCACTGCCGACTCGGGTGATACATGTACGACCACGGTCCCGAACGCCGTCCCGCTCATCCGGGCATCGCTAATGCGGACCATGTCGCGAACTCCCGCTTCGAGCAGTTTCTTCGGTATCGGCAAAAAACCCCATTCCGGCATGCCCGGCCCGCCAACCGGGCCCGCGTGGCGCATCACGAGAATGTCATCGGGACGGACGTCGAGAGCAGGATCGTCAATCCGCCGATTGAGATCGTCGTGGTCGTTGAACGTAATCGCCCGTCCGCGATGCACGAGCAGATTGGAACTGGCCGCCGCGGGCTTGATGATCGCGCCATTCGGGGCCAGTGAGCCACGGAGGACTGCCAGTCCGCCTTCGGATTGGATGGGCGAATTCAATGGCCGGATCACGTCGCGATTCCAGACACGATCGCCCGCACAATTCTCGCGTAAGGTTTTGCCCGTGACCGTCGGCGCCTCCATGTCGAGCAGCGGGGTCAACTCGTTGATCAATGCGGGCACCCCGCCCGCGTCGAAAAAGTCCTCCATTAGAAAGCGGCCGGCCGGCTTCAGATCGAGTAGAAACGGCGTGGAGCGCGAGAGTTCGTCGAAACGATCGAGCGTGAGGTCGATCCCGAGGCGCCCCGCGATGGCGATCAGGTGAATGATCGCATTCGTCGAGCCGCCAATGGCAAGCAGCACGCGAATCGCATTGTCAAATGCCCGGCGGGTCAGGATGTGCGAAGGACGGACATCGCAGTTAGCGAGTTCGACCGCGAATCGTCCCGCCGATTCGGCGATTTGCAGCCGTCGGGAGTCCGGCGCGGGTGTCGCGCCGTTGCCCGGCGGGGCGATACCCAGCACTTCGGCCAGGCAGGCCATGGTCGAAGCCGTGCCCATCGTCATGCAATGGCCGGCACTGCGGATGATGTTTTTCTGGAAGTCGGCCCATTCGGCCTCGGTGATTCGGCCCGCGCGCAATTCCATTTGATAGCGACGGCAATCGGTGCACGATCCGACAGTCTCGCCGCGCCAGTGAGCATTGAGTTGCGGGCCCCCTGTGACCAGGATTGCGGGTACGTCGGCGCTTGCGGCGCCCATCAGCAGGGCCGGGACTGTCTTGTCGCAACCACCCAACAAGACGACGGCATCGAGCGGATTCGCACGGATCGCTTCTTCGACGTCCATGCTCGCCAAATTGCGAAAGAGCATGGCCGTCGGCCGCATGTTGAATTCGCCCGTCGAGAGCACCGGGAATTCGAGGGCCAATCCGCCCGCCTGCGTAACCCCTCGGCGTACGGCCTCGGCGATGTACCGCAAATGCGCATTACAATGCGTCAGCTCACTCCACGTGTTGCATATGCCGATGATCGGCCGGTCGTTGGCCGTGAAGCCCATCCCTTTCAGCGCGGCCGTTCGCAGCCAGCCGTAAATACCGGGGTCATTGAACCAATCCAGGCTGCGGCGGGCCATTCGGTCCCCGATTCGATGACAAGAGTTACAGATAGAGGCAAGAACTGGATGGTCTTTTCTGTGTTTCTGCGGCTCCTCATTTCTTCCCGAAACAATACAGATGACCCGATGTTCGCAGATAGATCTTGCCATCTGCCAAGGCCGGCGTGGCGTAAACGTCCTCGCGGAAGTCGGCATTCCACAGTTCCTGCCACTCCTTGGCGGCGCTGACCACGCTGAGCTTACCGCGATCGCTGAGCAAGTAGATTTTGCCGTCGCCCGTGACGGGCGAACTGTAATAGTTACCGGTCCCGGATGACAGGCGATCGCGCTTGATCAATTTGCCATTGCGCGCATCGATGCTTGCCAGAAAACCGCCATCCTTCACCGCAAAAACGCTCCCGCCAACTTCGAGCGGCGAAGCGCAAAACGGCACGTGCTTCGTGTGCCGCCAATCGACGTGCGAACCTGTAATGTCTCCCTTGCCGCCGGGGCGGATGGCGAGAATCACGTTTTGCGTCTTTTGAAACAAGCCGCGAAAGCGCTCGTATTCGTCTCGGCTGAGCGAGCCATCCTTGTTCAAATCGACTTGGGTGAACCTTTGCAGAATTGGCCCCTGGGGCAATTCGTTCGCTTCGAGCTTGCCATTTCCATTCTTGTCGAGAGCTTTGATAATGCTGTTGAAGGCCGGCACGTCGAATCGACTGCCCTCGTCGCCGCCCGCCGAATAGCCAGCAACGTACAGGCGACCATCCGTGCCAACAGCCGGCGTCATGCAGACGGTTCGAGAGATGCCGCGCACCGTCCACACTTCCCTGCCGGTTTCCAAATCGTAACCGACCACCCGCAAGGTGCCGGCTATCACGATCTGTTTCCGCATGTTCGATTGCCAGATTACCGGCGTGCAATAGCCGCGCAGAAACTCCGACCGATCGGTCTTCCAGAGCGTCTTCCCGGTTTTCTTGCCGATTGCTTCCAGGAACGAATTCTGATCGTGATCCTGGGCGAGAATGATCCAGTCGCCGACGAGGACGGGTGAACTCCCGGCTCCGAAATCATTGCTGAACGGGCCCATGCGTCTTTCCCAGAGCAGTTTGCCCTTGCGGTTGTAGCAGAAGAGTCCACACGACCCAAAGAAGCTGATGACTCGTTCCTCGTCGGCGACCGGGCTCGACTGGGCGTGGCTGCCAATCTTGTGGATCTTTTCCAGTACCGTCTCGGGCGCTTCGACCGTCCAGAGAATCTTTCCGCTCGATCGCTCGAGTGCGATGGTCACCAGCCGCTTGTCGCGTTCGGCCGTCAGGTAAATCCGGTCCCCCACCACGACCGGCGACGAGTGCCCCGGAGGCAATTGAGTTTTCCAGACCACATTGGTGGTTGGACCAATTTCGGTGGGAAGCGAATGACCATCGGCGGCGCGACCGGTGCAGTTCGGTCCGCGAAATTGCGGCCAATCGGTCCCGAATGCAGAAGCGCTTCCGACGAAGATCAGCAAGCAGTGCGCTAGTGACTTCATTCCGATGCTCTCAATTAATGGTGCCCAGGGCTGAATTCACCCGAATTCAGATAGGGCCGGGACGCAGTTCCCCCCGACCGCTGCATGCTAATTCCTCTCTGCAACGTCCCGCATGCTGATGAGTTTCAGTCGTCCGAAGGGATTGTGCATGGGGCTTCCCGGTCGAAACTCACCGCTCGCTTCCGCGACGGCCTGGAACCGCGGGCCGTCGAGGTCGGCGAGAAGGTGGCCATCTTCGACCGGCTTCTCGCTGCTGGCCAGGTAACGAATCACATCGACGATGCCAAAGTCGTCGTTTTCCGCGTCGGCGCGGCTCATGACGACCTCGCGTAGACCCAGAACGTGCATCCCCATCGTGTACACTTGCGTACGGCCGCGGATAATGGAGGCGAATGCAAAGCTCAATGCATCCGGGCTCGCATCGTCGGCCATCTCGATCCAATTCTTTCCCCCGTGAGCAAGAGCGCTGTTGTCGATGAACACGCCGGCGCCGCCGGCGCGCACGATCGCCGCACCCGCTTCCATCATCTTTTGAGCGGCCGGCAGAGAACCGCCGGGACCCTTCAAGCAGATATTCACCGTGTAATTGTCGACAATCGCCAGTTCGTCGGCCGCCGCTGGCCTCCGGCACGACGAGCGAAAAATCTGAGCGAATTGGTCGTCGGCCTGAACGGCCATGAACTCGACTGGAGTCTCATCGGGAAGGATCAACGCTTCGGGCGTGAAGCGGAAGCCAGACGGCAAGCGTTCGATCAATCCTTGGGGACTTGACCATCGGCCCGGAATGCGAAGTGCAACCGTAATTGCATCGGGTGGGTCGTTCATATTGGATACTCTCCAAGATTGCGCCAATCCATCCAAGGGATTTGGGTCATGCCAAGTCGCCGTGGCACGGCCGAGATGCGGTTATTCGTTTCCCTTGGGGTATGAGGGCGATGGACATTTGAGTAGGGGAACATGACGACGAGGATTGCAACCCGATTCTTCGCGACCGTCCCAACATCGGCAGCCGACTTGGGTTCGACACCTTGCCGTGGCAATGGAGGCAGCAGCAAGGAATCAGTGTTAGCTCGCGCCATTTCTCCAGTTTGGCGCTGGATTCCTCGGTAAGTTTGCCGGTCCGGTTGTAACGTCCCTGCTTTCTGTTCGCACTTGATTTTTTTCCCACTTTCCCGATAAGCCTAAGTGCTTTTGCTTATCTACCTTCCCAGGAGCCGCTATGCGCACTCCCGATCACCCCACGCTCATTCGCCGCATGCTCGATGCCCGGCTCCGCAAGGTGACCGCCGCCGGGCCCGTCCTTGCCGCGTCCCTGTGTTTCTATTCCCATCGCTGTGGCAGTCCCGAATGTCGCTGCCATCACGGTGGCCCGCTCCATGACTCGCAGCATGTCACCTTCAAGGAAGATGGCAAGACCCGCACCGTCTACGTCCCCAAAGATTTAGTCCCGGAGGTCCGCGCATGGATCGCGCAGCACCGTCGCCTCAAGACCCTGCTGAAGGAAATCCAGCAGCTCAGTCTGGCCTTGATCCGCACGCACACCCGACACCAACGTCTCCGGGCCGGCCGGACTTGATCGTCGCCAACGCGTTCGTCCAAACCGTTCGCCACTTCTTTCCCGAGTTGAACGACTGGCTGCAGGCCTTGCCTGACACCCGCGATCGCGATGCCATCACCTACGAAACCCGCTTCCTCGCCTGGATCGGCCTGCTTCTCTTTGTGTTGCAACTCGGCAGCCGCCGGCAACTCGACTTCGCCTTGGACAACTTTTCCGATGCCGCTCTAGCCAACCTCAATCGACTGGCGGACACCCAGCAGGAATCATTGCCGGTCCATGATACCCTCGATCACTTTCTCGACCACGTTGCTTGGCATGCGTTTCCACAGGTCCGCTGGCAGATGGTGCAACGCCTCTTGCGCATGCGGGCTCTCGAAGACGCGCGGTTGCTCGGCCATTATGTCGTGCCGATCGATGGCACTGGCTTGTTTACGTTCCGCGAGCGGCATTGCGACCATTGCCTCGAACGCAAGCACAAAAGCGGCACGCTCTATTACCACCAAGTCCTGGAGGCCAAGCTCTTGGGACCGGCGGGCATCACGATCTCCATCGGCACCGAGTTCATCGAGAACGCGGACGCCAGTTCGGCCCGCGATCCGGATCAGTTCAAGCAAGATTGCGAACTGAATGCGTTCGAGCGCCTGGCGCCCAAGTTCAAAAGCGACTATCCGCAGTTGCGCGTCGTCGTCGCCGGTGATGCTCTGTTCGTCTGCGGCCGCGTCTTGCAGATCACCCAGGACAATGACTGGTCGTATGTGCTGACTCTTAAGGAAGGGCGTCTGCCAAGCGTGTGGGCCGAATTCCAAAAGCTCAAGGAACTGTGCCCGGAAAACGTGCGCGAGATGCTGCTGCCCAACGGGACGCGACAGGTGTACCGCTGGGTGCATGACCTGTCCTATGAGGACGATCAGAAGCGACGATGGACGTTCCATGCTCTGGAATGCACGGAGAAATTGCCAAGCGGCGAAGTGCGGTACTTCGCCTGGATCACCGATCTTTCGGTGAGCAAAGCCAATGTGGCCCTGATCGCCCAGGAAGGAGGACGATCCCGATGGAAGATTGAGAACGAGGGATTCAATCGTCAGAAGAATCACGGCCCGAATCTGGAACACGTCTACAGCACCGACCCGGAGAAATGGAAGGCGTACTACTACTTGTTGCAGATCGCCTTTATCCTGACCCAGTTGCTGGAACGAGGCACCCTCTTGCGGCAGTTGGCGGCTTCGTTTCACCGCAGTCCCCAGCAGCTCTTTGGCAGTTTGGCCAACATCGTCGGAAGGTTGCGGGAAGTCCTGCGCTGGCTGCAATGGCCGGACGACTGTTTTGATGCAGCCAGCGCTCGACGCCGCCGGATCGGTTTTACGGACACGTCGTAAATATCCCCGCCTGACCAAATCTCCGGGAATAACGGTCCGTGCTTCGGATGGGAATTCAGGTCGAAAGCAAAGAACTCGCTCCCGGTGCGCACCGACGTCACATCAATGCCCCACAAACGAAAATCAACCTTCCCGCAAAAACTGATTCCTCAGGGCTGCAATGGAGGCCTACCTCTGTAATTTGCTTCCGAAATCTGCTACAATTTCTCTCATCCCGCCGAACGTCGCCCACGTGCTCACTCGCTCACGGTCCCGCCAGTTAACTCTCCTAAGTCTTCAGGTGATCGCATGAGGTTCCGTCGATTTCTTCTCGCCGCGTCCCTCGCCTCCATTGCTTTTCCGGCCGCCGCCGAGGAAAAGCTCCCTGCGGGCCGAACAGTCGCCACGGTCGAAGCCAGGCCGGCGACAATCCACCTGAAGCACCCATTTGATTACACGCAATTACTCCTGACAGCGAAACTCGACAACGGCGATGCCATCGACGTGACTCGAATCGCCAAGGTCGAATTGCCAACCGTCGTGAAGGGAACGCCCAACGGCCAAGTCCGTCCAGTGAGCGATGGGTCGGGAGCAATCAAGGTCAGCGTTGGCAGCAAGACGATTCAGATTCCCGTGACTGTCAGCGGGCAAAAGGAGCCGCACAAGGTCTCATTCGTTCGCGAGGTGATGCCGGCGATTTCGCGGCTCGGCTGCAATGCCGGTACCTGCCACGGCTCCAAGGAGGGCAAGAATGGTTTCAAGCTCTCCCTCCGCGGCTACGACCCGCTCTTCGATCACCAGTCGCTGACCGACGATCTCGAAGGCCGGCGGTTCAACCGAGCCGCTCCCGAACGCAGCTTGATGCTTGTCAAGCCGAGCGGCGGTGTGCCCCACGTCGGCGGCGTCGTGTGGGTGCCGGGCGATCCGTATTTCGAAATGGTCAAGGAGTGGATCGCCCAGGGGGTAAAGCTGGACTTGGACGCACCCCGCGTCAAATCGCTCGAGGTGTTTCCCAAGGACCCGGTGATCCCGACGATCGGATTCAAACAACAACTCGCGGTGTACGCGACCTACACCGATGGCACGGTCCGGGATGTGACCGCCGAAGCGTTCGTCGACAGCAGCAATACGGAATCCGCAACGGTCGATAAAACTTGCCTGGTCACGACGATCCGCCGTGGCGAAGCCACCATGCTCGCCCGTTACGAGGGTGCATATACCGCCAGCACGTTGATGACGATGGGCGATCGCTCCGGTTACGCCTGGAACAATCCACCCGCGAATAACCACATCGACGAACTGGTCTACGCAAAGCTCAAACGCGTCAAGGTGCTGCCGAGCGGCCTCTGTTCGGACGCCGACTTCGTTCGCCGCGTCTACATCGATCTGACGGGCTTGCCGCCCGAACCGAATGTCGTGCGTGCCTTTCTCGCCGACCCGCGGCCAACGAAGGTGAAGCGCGACGAGATGATCGACAAGCTCGTGGGCTCACCCGAGTATGTCGAACAATGGACGAACAAATGGGCGGACCTGCTGGAGGTGAATCGGAAATTCCTGGGCGACGTGGGGGCGAAGGCCCTGCGCGACTACATTCGCAAGGCAGTGGCCGGGAACATGCCGTACGACAAGTTTGCTTACAGCATCTTGACCGCCAGCGGGTCGAATGCGGATCACCCGGCCGCGGCTTATTACAAGATCCATCGCGATCCCGAAGCGGCGATGGAAAACACCACTCACCTGTTCCTGGCGATCCGCTTCAATTGCAACAAATGCCACGATCATCCATTTGAACGCTGGACGCAGGACCAGTATTACTCGCTCGCCTCGTTCTTCGCGCAAGTGAGTTTGTCTGAGGATCCCAAGTTCAAAGGCCAACGGATCGGTGGTAGCGCAGTGGAAGGCGCCGTGCCATTGGTGGAAGTGGTCGCGGACACGAACACCACCGAAGTGACGCACGCTCGCACCGGCCAGTTTGCCAAGCCGGTATTCCCCTACACATATCCCGGCATGCCCGATTTAAAGGGGTCACGCCGTGTGGAGTTAGCCAAGTGGATCACTTCGAAAGACAATCCATACTTCGCGAAGAGCTACGTCAACCGCGTTTGGAGCTATCTGACCGGCGTCGGCATCATCGAACCAGTCGACGACATCCGGGCCGGCAACCCGCCGACCAATCCCGCCTTGCTCGATCGCTTGACCAAGGACTTCATCGACAGCAACTTCGACGTGCAGAAACTGATGAAGGCGATCTGCAAGAGTCGAACGTATCAGTTGACGGTGGCAACCAACAAGTGGAATGAAGGGGACGATCTCAATTACGCCCACGCGATCGCTCGCCGGCTGCCGGCAGAGTCGCTTTACGATGCAATTTATCGCACTACCGGATCGGTCTCAAAATTGCCGGGCTTGCCGCCGGGTTCGCGGGCAGCCCTCGTCATCGACGGCTCGGTCGATCTTCCGAGCGGGTTTCTCGAACTGTTCGGCAAGCCGGTCCGCGAGAGCGCCTGCGAGTGCGAACGATCGAGCAGCATGATGTTGGGGCCCGTTCTCAACCTCGTGAACGGTCCCATTGTCGGCGATGCCCTCCGCGATCCGCACAATCGGCTCAACAAACTGGCCGCCCAATATAAGGACGACCGCCGGTTCGTTGAAGAAGTGTACCTCTCGATAGTGAACCGCCTGCCGACGTCGAAGGAAGTTGAAATCGGCCTGAAGGCGATTAAGGAGGGCGAGGCCGACCACGCGGCGCAAATGGCCGAATACTTGCCAAAGCTCAAGGCGTTCAAGGATTACGAAGCGAAGGTCGATGCGCGCCAGAAGGACTGGGAGAAGCGTGAATCCGCACTTCCCGTTTGGGAAGCGATGGCGGCCACTAAGGCCGAGTCGAAGGGCAAGGCCAAGATGAACATCAACGCCAAGGATCACACCATCTTCGTCAATGGCCCGAATCCCGGCAAGGATGTCTACACCGTGACGTTCGCGACCAAGCTGAAGAATATCACGGGCCTGCGGCTGGAGGTGCTGCCCGACAATCGTCTGCCCGCGAAGGGCCCCGGACGGGCGCCGAACGGCAACTTTGTATTGCACGAAATGGCCGTGAAGGCAGCGCCAAGCGACAAGCTGATGGAGATGAAACCAGTCGCTTTGCACAAGGCAGTTGGTGAATTCTCCCAGGATGGGTTCGCCTTCGCCAACATTATCGACGGCAATCCCGCGACCGGCTGGGCGGTTTTGCCGCGCTTCGGCCAGGCCCATTCGGGGCTAGTGGAACTCAAGACACCGCTGAAGAACGAGAAGGGGACGACGTTCACGATCACTTTCTCGATGCAATACGGACAAAAACATACGATCGGCAAGTTCCGCGTGTCGGCGACCGGGGACAAGGAACCGAAACTCGGCGATACGGTGCCGCCGAACATTCGCAAGATCCTTTCAATCGCGGCCGAGAAGCGAACGGACGCTCAGAAGGCCGAGTTGCGGAATCAGCATCGCTCGCGCGATCCGCAATATGCAAGATTGGCAGCGACCGTCGCCCTGCCTCCGCCAGCCGACAAGCGCGTCACCGGCGCCCAGGACCTCGCGTGGGCTCTGATCAATACCCCGGACTTCCTGTTCAATCACTGAGTTGTCGTCTTGGCGACTCGTCTACTGGCAGTTCAGCGGTCATATGCGTAGGGCCGACGTGTCTGGTCGATCCAGACATGTCGGCCTTTTCCCTTAGTCCTATCGGGGGTCCGGCGATTTATCCGACCCGCTGCTCCGACCGGTACATTTGCCACAACCGGACATCGGTACATTTCAGCTGGCGTCAGCTGCATGTAGATATGGTAAATCCCGCGATCCGGATCGCTTTCGTGGTCGTTAAAAGTTATCGCCGTATCCGAGGAATAACCGCTTCCGGCGACATCGGTCCGATTCGGATTGCGCGAGGGTGTAGCAATAGCGACGGCTGGTCGTATCGTGCCAAGACTACGGAACGCGACAGGAAGTCCGCTCGGGTAGACTCTTCAACGGCCCCGAAGCCCGGGAACGCAATGGATTCGTTTGCGGCATCGCCAATTGGGCCGGATGATTCCCTATTCACATGCGACAGAACAGACTTCCGGCTGGGAGCAGAAGTGTGAGCGCAGTCGCCGAACTTACCGTGTCTCAGAAGATCATCCTGGCTGCGTTTCACCTGGAGGAACAGGGGAACACGCCGTTCAGCGCCGAAGCGCTGATCGTCGCCGCCTGGAAGGAGAGTCCGAACACGTTTGGCTTGAAGGGGTTCACCGAGCAATATCCGGACGCGAATCGCGTGCTGGCGTGCATCATGGGTGAACGCGGTCTAGCGCGGCGCGGTTGGCTCGTGAAGATGGGGCAAAAGCTTTACACGCTTTCGCGCCAGGGACGCGAGGAGGCTCGCCGAGTGTTGGAGGGTGACGACTCGCCGTTGCCCAAACGCCGTGCTCTCGCCCAGATCAAGGTGCCGAAGGACCTCGAAAATCATCTGGTCAACCTGCTGAATGCGAAAGCGGTTCGCCTGTACAAGACCGGCATGAAGCGCGAAATCACTTTTATAGACGCGCAAAACTTCTGGGGACTTGCCGACAGCATTCACGGCGAGGCCGTCGACGAAGCACTAGCCAGATTGCCGAGCGCGCTTGAAGAGGTCGAGAAACTGGTGATCGGCGAGACGGTTGAATTGTCGAGTGGAATGGTCGCGTCGCAGGAAGACTTGAAGACGTTGGCGGCCGTACATCGTTTTCTGCAGGAATCATTCGCACGCAACCTGGCTCAGCAGCGCGACCGCCGACGGATTTGACTCGGGCAACGGCGAACCGGCTGCGTGCGTTGCCGGGTCGCTGTTTGTTTTTGTGGCATAGGCCTCCCGGCCTGTGCGAACTCACAGGCCGGGAGGCCTATGCCACAAAAATCAGGACACTGCCCACGCTGCCGGTTCACCGATCTGTATTACGCCGCCCGGCGGTCACCGGCCGGTTCCTCGAAGCGATATCGCGAGCCTTCCACGTACTGCGGCTGGATCTCCGTGCTGATCCAGCGCCGGCCGTGCGATTCGGCCGCAAATCCCGTGATATTGCTGCCGGCAAATGGATCGTAGACGAGCTGCCCTTCCGTCGTCAGAAATCGCACGAAGAACTCCGGCACCTCATATGGAAAGCGCGCCGGGTGCGGGGCAATACCGGCCGCCTTGCAGCGGTGCAAATAGGTCTCGTTTGACCGCGTGTTGGGCACGCTCATCAGGTTGGGCGGGATTGCTCCGCCATTGTCGCGACCGAAATGCGGGCCGATCTCATGCTGGCTCGGCCGCATCGCCACGTCGTAGCCATCGCGCAAAAGCCGCTTCATCGACTTGCTATAGGGCCGCAGCACCTGCCGGTTATCCGCCTGCGGGTTTTCGGTCTTCGAGAGCCACCAGATCGGGTTGACGGCATCCTTCACGCGTGTCCGCTTGATCGTCACCCACTCGGCCGGCGTGGGCAAGCGCGAAGGATTGAACCAGTAGAAGTCCTGGGCGAGGTGGAACATCTTGCACAGGCGAATAACGAGTTCGTATTGGTACAGCGATCGGGTCGGGCTACCGGAATTCCAAGCGCCGCCGATTTCGACAACAAAGCTCCCATCCGGCTTCAGCACGCGGTAAATCTCTTCGGCGAACGGCCAAAACCACTCGATGTAATCGCCATGCGCGACGTTGCCATAAGCCTTCTGCCGAATCAGAGCGAAGGGCGGCGAGGTGACAATCAGCGAGATCGAATCGTCCGGGAGCTGCTTGAGCACATCAATCGCATCGGCCAGGTAGGCTCGGCCCATCGAGGTGACATACGCCGGCCGCAAATCGAGCTTGGGAAAGCGAGCCAACCGTCGCGCAGCGGGAAGTGACGACATCCAGCCAAGGCCTCCTGCCAGGATGCGCCCGTAGTCCGGGCGCGGGAGGCCTGATAGCCGAAGCGGGGGGAAAGTGCAAGGGCGGAGAGACGGGGTAACAATGCCAATCGCAAACTATGTGACGGGAGGACCCCAAGGGTCGGCGTTTGCCTTGTGGCAGATAGCCTGGGCTGATTCGATCGCGGATGGAATTCGTCCATTTCGCCAGAGCGACCAAACCGTAACTGCTTCGTTGGCAACCGACACTTCCAGGCAGTAAACCAATCCCGGACAGCGACCATTTGCAACTTGGCTCACATTCTCGCTCAATTCTGCGTCGGTCAGGGCCACGATAACCGCTTGCGATTCGGGCATGAATTCGCCATCGATTAGAGATGCAAAGATGACGCCAAGGTCATCGAGCGTGTTGAGCCGAGCGGCGACGTCGAGAATTGTCATCGATATGAATGCGGCACCGTACAGCGCCGTCCTCGCTCATTTCGCCGACGCCGCATCCGCTACCAGTTGAAGTCTGTCGGCCGGCAACTCAATCTCATCAACCGTCTCGGACCGGGGGCTTTTGCGGAACTCCAAGAGGTAGAGCCGACGTCCTCCGATGCCAATCGGGCCGCGGTCCTCTCTCACAACTCCCTGGACGTGGTAGATGCCGAAATCGAATTCAACGACATCGCCCCTGTGAAATCGTCGCTCAGCCATGTTTCATCCTCCGGCAAACTTTTACCATGGGCCCACGCCTGTGACCGCATTAAGATAATTGTACATCGTCTGATCGAAACTGTGGGCTAGCACGTTGATCGACCTCCGCCATCCTCTGACTGTTGCCAAATGCAGAGTCGGTGCGCCGGGAAGCGCGACTGGGTCGAAGTCCTGGTGGGCAATTGCATTTCGCCAGTCGACTAATGCTTGAAGCAACTCGCGCCGACGTCCGTGCCGCGCGTCCAAGGCCAAGACTGCTGGCTAGAAGTCGATGCCCAACCGATTGAAATCCGAACCAATCGCGAGGGGTGCGGATTCCCTCGTCCTAGACTCCGATTCCAAATGAACTGGTTTCGCACAGCGTCCTGAATCTGCATCGGCACAATCGCCACAATTTGTTCCACACACCCCGAATGCAAGTCGCGGCAGAAGCCCTGGAAATGCGATGACAAGAGGGCCGCGTAGGCATAATTGATCTGCTGCGTGGCATAGGGACGGCCGCGTTCGGAGCCGCCGACCATGACGTGGGCGTTCTCGATTTCATCGAGCGCTTCGGTTCGCTCGCCGTTCCAGCGGATCAGCGAATTCGAGGGCATTGCGTGATGGGCTCCTTGAGTCAGTTGAAAGCGTTATACCCACCGCACCGGCTCCGCCTCCCGCCGACTCGCCCACACGTTCACCCCCGCGAACTCGCTTTGTAGCCGCGTGGCCAACTCCTCCACCGCTGGACGCTCCGTGGCGTAATGCCCCGGCAACACGAGCGCGATTCCCTGCGTCTCCGCGCTCAAGTAATCGTGAAAGCGCATCTCGCCAGTCAAGAACACATCGGCTTTCGCCTTGATTGCATCGGCCAGGAACTCGCCGGCAGCGCCACACGCGATTGCGATTCGCTTCACCGGACGGTCGAGTTCGCCGACGACTTGCGTCGGGCCAGCAGCAAGTTTGTGGCGAATCACCGTGGCCAACTCTCGTAGTGGCATTTCCGCCGGCAAGTTGCCGATTCGCCCCTCGCCACCGGGTCCGGGCAGAGTTTTCAACTGGTAGACATCGAATGCCGGCTCCTCATAGGAATGGGCCTTGCGCATTGCCGCAATTACCGCAGGCAGAATCGCTTCGCGGCAGATCACTTCCAGCCGCCATTCGCTGACGTCTTCGCGGCGGCCCTTTTCACCAACCGTCGGATTCGTGCTTTCGGTGCCGAAAAAAGTACCGGTCCCCGCCAGACGAAACGAGCATTGCTCGTATTGACCAATGATGCCGGCGCCGGCCGCGAACATGGCATCGGACACTTTTGCTAGATCGCTATCGGGGACGAAGACGACAACCTTGCATTGCCGTTCACCCTCGCGGCGGCGCAACGGCTCAACGTCGATCAAGCCAAGCCGAGTCGCCAGTGAGTCATTGATGCCGCCGGCCGCGTTGTCGAATGCGCTGTGCGGCGAGTACACGACAATCCCGGCCCGAGCTAACGGCCAAAGCAGCCGACCCTCGGCCGTTGTTGTTGACAACCGCTTCACGCCGCGAAAAAGGATCGGGTGATGGGTGATGATGAGATCTGTCTTGTCGGTCAAAGCTTCGTCCACGACGGCGGCCGTGATCGTGAGGCATGTCAGCGCTCGGCGAACCACCGCGGCCTCATCTCCGAGCAACAGTCCGACATTGTCCCACTCCGCGGCGAGTGCAGGCGGAGCGAAGCGATCGAGATAGGCACAGACCTCGGCGACAGTCGGCATGAGTCGGCTCCGAATCGTTGCGGGTTGTGGGGATTTGTATCGAGTTGCCAACCAAATTGAGACAATCGCTCCTCACCGGTGATAGCCAGCGTACAAACTACATCATCATCCTTGGATCTCGGAACTGCCCATGCGCCGAAATCTTGTAGTGTTCGTCGGCTTATAGCTGACTAACTCGCGGTTGCACGCCGCGGATTCGCCTCGGAGGCGTCAAACAGAAGCGGAGCCAGCAATGCCGTCCTTCCCAACTGCCAACGCAACCGTTCTCGAACGTCTGCGCCAATTCGACACGCCGACGATTTGCAATGTGCTCGAACTCTTCGACTGCCGGCCGCGCACGTCCGGCTACATGGATTGTCGCATTCGGGCTTGCTATCCCAAGCTGTCGCCGATGGTCGGCTATGCGTGTACCGCGACGTTTCGTGCCGGCTCGCCGCCGCGATCGGGGGATGTCTATGCGGGCTTGGCGAAGCAAGTGGAATTGATTGCGGACTATCCCGGACCGCCGGTCATTGTCTTTCAAGACCTTGACGATCCGTGCACGGCGGCAACGTTTGGCGAGGTGATGTGCACCACCTACAAGACATTCGGCGCAGCCGGTCTGATCACCAGCGGAACCGGCCGCGATCTCGATAAGGTCGAAGCGCTCGAGTTTCCCTGTTTCACGAATGGCACGACCTGCTCGCACGGCTACTCGCAAATCGTCCACATTGACGTGCCGGTTCGCGTTGGCGGAATCACGGTCAGCCCCGGCGATCTGCTGCACGGCGATCGCAACGGCGTGACGGAGATTCCGGTCGATCTCGCATCAGCCGTCGCCGATGCATGTCCGGAGTTCATGGCCGCGGAGTCGGTGGTGCTGGATTACCTGAAGAGCGGCAAGCCCAATCCGAAGGAATTTGCGGCGTCGCGAATGGAATGTCACCGGAGAATCGAGGAACTCGCCAAGAGTTTGCGGAAAGTTTGTGATTCGCGAAAGTGACCGGCATGAATTTGAAAACAACGGTTCTCATAGTTTCCATTCGCAATGGACAATATCCGCCATTGAATTGCACGGTTGCGGCCAATGTTCTACGCTTTTTGTAGCCAAGTTCCCTCCGAGACACGCAGATGAACTGCCCAAATTGTGGTGCTGCGCTCGAGCCGGTTCCCAATCGCACCTGCCTTCGATGTCCCTATTGCAAGTCCGTGCAATTCCCGGAGCCAATCAATGAAGGGTTGATCCTCCTGGACCGTGAGCGTGGATTGGACTGTCCGTGTTGCAGTCAACGGCCGCTCATGGCCGCCGCACTCTTTGGCGACACCGTTGGTTATTGCCTGATGTGCCGAGGCATACTCATCGACAGCGAGCATTTCGCCGTGACCGTCGCTCATTGCCCCGAAACGCAATCGACACCGATCGTCGAGTCCGAACCAATCGATCCAGTCGAGTTCCATCGCGTGACGCATTGTCCCCAATGCAAGCAACGAATGGATACGCACGCTTACGGCGCTGGCGGCAATGCGGTCATCGATTCGTGTGAACACTGTCAACTTATCTGGCTCGATGCGGGTGAACTCACAGTCGTTGAACGGTTCCAACTCGCCAGGCGGCTCGGGGATCACCGGTAATTACCCGACCAATTGGGAAAAGACCCCAGATGCTCTGGACGACATCATCCACCTGCTGCGCGAGGAATGAATTCGCCAAACTCACCTGCCGCGTTCCGGCGCAAGCCGAATAAGTCGGCGAGGCGGAGCCGCAAACCGGACCAAAAACTTGGCCGCGGCAAGTTGAAGGCTGTCGGCAAATCGGAGTTCTCCAACCACTTCGCCGACAAGTCGATTCCTCCCCGCTTCCAAATCTGAAGTGCATAAGTGAGATCGGCTTCGAGCCCGGCGGCATGTTCACGGACGAGCAGTGCTCGTGCGATTCCCTGTCCGGTCAGTCGGGCCGCCGAGGGAAAATCGCTAACGAACACAACCGAACGGTTGTCGAATGTGCCGGGCAATAGAGGCTGTTCATTGGCCTGGCGGTTCGCATCCATCAGAAAAGCGGGCGGCGCCTCCGTTGGGATCGACAACTCCTGAAGCCGCTGTGCGCCTTGCTGAAGTGCATTCAGGATCGGCTCAACGTCCACCACGGACGCAGCGGCCGATCCAGCGGGCGGTGGGACCGCATTAAAGAGTGGAACCGGGCGATAGCCAAGCGACGCAAGCGCAAGTCCACAACGAACACTGATCGCCCCGGGCAGATCGACGATTAGGGCGACGCGCTCCGCGAGAGGCGGCGCCCAAGATACATCCAGATTTGCACCGCCGTCCGTCGCGGAGACTTCACATGGCAAGCGAGCGAACAGCGCGGGCTTCGTCCAGTTCGACCAGATTGCGCCGGGCGGCGACCAGGCCGCAAAGATTTCGTCGCGCGTCACGCCGATCCCTCCGAATCGCCGCGCATCAGGACCGCCACGTCGACTGCTGAATAATCGATGAATGGCGTGGCGGCAATGCGTCCATAGATCCCGGCATAGCGTCCGTTCACTGTGTAGACGCCCATGCACGGGTACCTCAGTCCGTCCGGCGTCGAAATCGGCAATGCGTCGAAGCGTTGCTGCGCAAGCCAACTGCCGGGCCGAAAACGAATGGCGATCTTTGTATTCCGCCAACTGCGACATGTGCTGAATCGACGGTCAATGACGTCATCGCCATTGTTGCCATACGCCGGCTTGAGCAGCCATCTCCCGTCATCCCGCCAGGGCATTGCCCGAGGATCGCGGGTTTCCGGCAACAGTGTTCGCCAGGTTGGCAGCGGCGTTTTCAATTCGTCCCAAATGAGCGGAAAACGCTTGCTCTCCGTCAACAGGGCGATTCCGGGATTGCAGACCGGTGTGCGGCCACCGCGAAAGAGTGGGGTCCAATATGTGCTGGCAATCCGGGAAAGCCATTCGCCCTGGAAAAACCGCACGACCGCATCGAGCCGACAGTTGTCCATTCGCGCTTTAAGATCCGCATTCCCCGTGTTCCAAACCAATTGCCCAAGCCTGCCGACGATGGTTGTCCAGCCTCGTCGGCCGAATGCATCCGCCAGACATGCTACCACCTGTTGATCCTCGATAAATCCCGGCGCGGCCAGGAATCCGATTCGTCCAGGTCCACCGAGGTTCGAGCAAATCGCTTCGATGAGTGCCGTCAGCGGATCGCCGACCACGTGACAATCGGGCCAGTGTTCCGCCATGAGCCGCGGGAAATGCGATGCTTCCGTGTAACCCCCAGGCACGTCGCTATTCGCCTCCGAGATTCGCCAGCCTTCAGTGGTGGGATGAAAGTCGAATCGAATGACGCGGGCCGCTGCTGGCGTCGGTAGAGTGGAGTCGTCGGCGAGCACCCGACGAACTAGGCGAGGAAGGCCCAACCTCCGCAACAGTCCGGGTCGGCCCAGAAGCTCGTTTTCCGCGGTCGTCGTTTCCGCCGCCAGAGATTCGGCCATCGTCGCCAGGTCGGACACGACGCCTGCCGGCAACACGATCGGGAATCGCGCGAGCGTTTCGACATCGCCCACCTGCGGATCCCACTTGAAATGATCGAGCATCATCTTGCGACGCAACGTCGCATACAGGTCGGCCGGTAGCGGGTCGCGAAATTGCCATTCGTTTAGCCGGCATGGCGAGACGCGCTTCATGGCTTGCCCAGCCAAATTACCCAACCGATTGCGACCAGCAAATAAAAAGCCGCCGGTCCGAATCCAGTGATCGGCTTTGGGAATGGCCTTTTCAGACTTGGCCGTAACAGCCGCTCGACGGGAATCGCGAATGCAAGCAAGACGACGGTTGGCCAGGCTTGTGTCGCGTAGTCTCGCAGCGTGCCGGCAACCGATTCCCAGTCGTCGGCAATTGCTCGACCAATGATCAATCCCCAGGCGATGGTGAGCCCTGCCAATCGAATCCCAGAGGATGGATCGCGATCCTGTGTAATCGACGATAATCCCGCGACGGCTGCGAACATGGCCCATAGAGCTACGATCGAGGTAACGCCGAGGGCCAGCGGCCCATTGGTTGTGCCAATCGTCTCGCCACGGCCAACGTTTGCGCCAGCGATGGCCAAGCTGATGCCGATCCACAATCCGGTCGTCGCCCAAACGGCCGCTGGGTTCGGACGACGAATCGCATCGTCCAAAGGACTCAGGCCGATCACCGAAACGGCAGCCGTCGCCGCGGCCAATGCCACAGCCGCGACCTCCAGGAACAAGATGATGTAGGCGATGTTATTCCGCACGACCGGGTCGGCGGCGGTCAACAACGTGATCAAGACGATCGCAATGCCAAGCAACAGGCCCGCGGAAAGAATTGCGAGCCGACGATGGGAACGCCCTAGCGCACACGTCCGGAATGCAGCGCGAAACCATGCGCCCCAGTAGATCGCGGCGACTGGTGCGAGCACAACGAGAAGAAAGGCCTCGCCATCGGACATATCGGCAAGTTACTTTTGATTGGAAATTCACGATAGAATTCGCTCAACCGCCCCCGCAGGCCAATTGAGCAAAACCTGAAGTAGCTGTAACGTCGTTACTCCTCCTATTCGCCTCGCTTGTTCTGTCGGGCGTCGGCGCCGATCGACCGCCGAACTTGCCGGGCAACTTCCGTTTCCCACACCTCGTCGACTCCTCCCGCGAGTTTCTCGATGAGGGCACGCGCTGCCGGCGTGTTCATCGCTGTTAGAATGTCGAGCGCTCGAAGAAACCGGATCCGCTCGGGCGTCATATCTTCGCGCTCGAGCCGCTTCAGAAAGAGATCGGCTCGGCGACGAACTTCTTCCGACATTGCTTTGGCCGCCCGTTGGCGAACCCCGGCAATCGCGCCTGGGCCCAGCGTAGACAAGTCGCGAGAGGCCTTTTCGCGAACGGCGAACCGTTTGTCATCGAGGTCGCGGAAAATGGCATCGAGCTTGTCGGCCGCTTCCGCCGGGACGGGTTTCAACCGATCGGAGAGAAAGGCGACAGTGCCTTTGGGGTCTGTCGCCATTGCCCCCATCGTCTTGATTGCTTCCTTTGCCGCGATCGTACCCAACTGGTCCCACGCCTTCTGGCGCTCGGCGGCGGACAAGGGGGCGGACTTTCCGGCCAGCGCGGAGAGCGACACATCCCAAACCAAGACTTGGTGATCGCCGCCTCCCGACAACACGCGGTTTCCATCGGGCGTCCAGGCAACCGCGATGAGGCTGTCGCGATGCCCTTGAAAGTGCGCGTAGCAACTGGCCAGTAGCGGTTTCGTATACTGCGAGCCCGCCGTCGCTGTGGCAACTGGCCGCCCGGCGACCGTCGGGGCTGACGGCGAAGCTCAAGAGATAGAAATGTCCAGCTTTTTTCTGCGGCGGATTTTCAAAGCGCCGAACCATGCCGCCAGTGGAGACGCTCCATGCTTCTGCCTGCGTAGACGAGGTGCCAACTGTTCCACAAATTACACGGCCGCCCGGCGCGAATCCCGCAGCGCGGGAGAACCAATGAAGTTTGAGCGACAACTCTCTAGCGGCGCCAGTCGCCAGATCGACCGTCGTTGCCGGACCGCCCGACAACCCGATCACCGCTTGTCGACTGTCCGGAGAAATCGCAGCCGAGAGTGGCTCTGCTTTGAGTGACACTTCCCGTCGAAGAGTGCAAGTCGGCCAGTCCCAGATCGAAATACTGGTTCCACTGCCGGTCAGAAGCGATTTGCCATCGGGCGCGAAGTCGAGCATCCTTCCTTTGGCGGCCAACGCCTTGGACTTGCCGGCGGGCAACGAATGGAGACTCAGCTTGCCATCGGCGTCACCGGTCAGCACCGCCCCCTCGGGCGAAAACAGGACGTGCCCGCTTTTGTAATTCGATGGAATGGACAGCAGTTCCCGGCCGGTCGCGAGTTCCCAAACATGGACGCTGCTGCCAGTGCCGGCCGCTGCGTATTTTCCGTCGCGCGAGACTTCCAGTCTCCAGACTGTGGCGTGAGCGCCCCTGGGGGGTAACACTGGCTTCCAAGTCGCCGCGTCCCACAGGCGAATCAGTGAGTCCTGACCGGCGGTCGCAACCAGCTTGCCGTCGGGCGACACCGCGACTGCCTCGACCCATGACTGATGCCCATTCAATGTCGCGACGTCAGCCCCGGTCTTGGCGTTCCAAACGATTTGCCGATTGTCGCGACCAGCGGAGATCAGGTTCTTGTCGCCGTTGACGAACTTGACCGCCGAAACTTCCGGCCAGCGCCCTGCATGCTTTCGCACTGCGAGTCGTTCCTTGCCCGAAGGGAGTTCGAGCACCTTGATAGACCCGTCCGCGAGACCGACGGCAATGGCGGAACCGTCGTTGGCAACGTCGAACGCCTGTCGCCTTCCTTGGCATACTCCGCTCGGCACGCTTACAGTGTCCGACATCGTTCCCTTGTCGACATCCCAAACGACCGCGGTTTGGACGGAGTTGTTTTCGACCAACACAACGACTGCCTTGTCACTGCGGGTGAATTTGATTCCTAAACAACGCCCCTCTGGCGTCGCCTTGCTCGTCGCGAGAGGCTTGCGTTTGGATTCGGCCTTTTTACACTCGAACAATTCCACAACGCCACTCGAACGAAAGACAGCGATGTGGGAACCATCGGACGAGACGGCCATCGCCGTGTATTCCGAATCCACAAAGGCTGGAATGGCGGCGCCGGGGGGACTGCGCGAACCGCTTTGTCCGCGTCGCTGTTCTTCGATGGCGTGAGCTTTCCCGTTGGATCGGCGAACGCCCAGGCAGAGAACCCTGCCTTCGAAGTGATTGCCGCGAACCCGCCTCCGGACCCCCAACCCAAATCCGCGATCATGTTTTCCGGCATCGACCGCGTCAGCATTTCCTTGCCCGTGGCGACGTCCCATACTGACAGTCTGTCCTCGAAATAAAGCCAGTTGCCCCAGGAGGCGAGGCGTCGGCCGTCCGGCGAAAATGCCAGGTACGAGATGCGAGCGCCGGGACGCAGTCGAGTCTCCCCAAGCCGCATCACCGCGCCGGTCGGCAACGGCGCGTTTGCGTCAACACCGGCATGTCGCGGAGCCACCGAGCCCGATGGATGCTCTTGCCCGAAGAGCGCTGACGCCGATGCGAGCAGCATGATGGGAAAGACGAGTGGAAATCGTGGCAACATCGGGAGCCCTCTTGCCGCAGAAGTGTGGCTGGCGTGAGCGCAGATGATATCGGAGAAGTTCCCTCAATTGCAAGCGCGCCGAATTGGGAGGTTACATTGGATTCCGCGATCGCCCCGCCGATTTGCTAGCGATTGCTTGAATGCACCTGACCCTTGAAGTGTGCTTTAGATCGCCCCGAGCGCCAGCGACGCGTTGTGTCCGCCGAACCCGAAGCTGTTCGAAAGTGCTTTCTTGATCCGCTGCTCACGGGGTTGGTTCGGCACGTAGTCGAGATCACAATCGGGGTCGGGTGTCTCGTAATTGATCGTTGGGTGCAGAATACCGTGCTTGAGCATCAGGGCGCAAGCGATTGCTTCGACGCCGCCCGAAGCTCCGAGCAAATGGCCGACCATGCTCTTCGTGCTGGAAATCGCCAACTTGTACGAGTGGGCGCCGAATACCTTCTTGACTGCCAACGTCTCGGCCTTGTCACCCAGTTCCGTGCTGGTGCCGTGGGCATTGAGATAGTCCAGCTCGTTGAGATTCCAGCCGGATTCCTTGATGGCGTTGATCATGGCCCGAGCGGCGCCGGCCCCTTCGGGATGTGGGGCGGTTATGTGATTTGCGTCGGCGGTGTTGCCGCTGCCGAGGATTTCACAATAGATCTGGGCGCCGCGTTTCTTCGCATGCTCGTATTCTTCGAGAATAAGAATGCCTGCCCCTTCGCCGAGGACGAAGCCATCGCGATCCTTATCGAATGGCCGGCTCGCACGCGGGGGGTCGTCGTTGCGCGTGGACAGCGCCCGGCAGGCGATGAACCCGCCCAGACCCATCGGCGTGATGCCGGCTTCGGCGCCGCCGGTCACCATGACGTCCGCATGGTCCCACTTGATGGTGTGGAATGCATCGCCGATTGCGTGAGCCGCTGTTGAGCACGCGGTCGCGACAGCGGTGTTCGGGCCCATCAAGCCGTATTCGATCGAGATGGTTCCCGAAGCTGCGTTCGCGATCATCTTTGGGATCGTGAACGGACTAATTCGCCCGGGTCCGCGATTCAGATAGATCGAATGCTGCTCTTCCCAGGTGAAGAGCCCGCCGATGCCGCTGCCGATCATCGAACCGCAGCGGAACGGGTCTTCTTTCGAGAAGTCGATGCCGCTTTCGCGAACGGCCTCGCCGGCCGCGGCGAGAGCGAACTGGGCGTATCGATCGAGATGCTTGGCGAGCTTTGGTTCAATTCGCCCTTCGGGGGTCCAGTTTTTGACCTCGCCCGCGAATTTCACCTTGAACGCTTCGGTATCGAAGAGAGTAATCGGCGCAATGCCGCTGTGACCGGCCAAGAGCCCGGCCCAGTAATTCGGTACGTTGTGGGCAAGTGGATTGATCGTGCCGAGGCCGGTGACGACGACGCGTCGAGTCATGACTTCTTCTTGGTCTCCCGCTCGATGTAGTCGATCGCCTCGCCGACCGTTTTGATCTTCTCAGCTTGATCGTCGGGAATCTGGATATCGAACTCTTCTTCCAGTTCCATGATGAGTTCGACGATGTCCAGAGAGTCCGCCCCGATATCTTCAATGAAGTTCGTGTTTCGCGTCACCTGTTCTTTATTGACGGCGAGGTGCTCGCACACGATTTCGATCACTTTTTGCTCGACGGACACGCGAGACCCTCCACAGGGGCCAGGCCGGGAATGTCCGGCCGAATGAATCAAAGGGGAACCAGACCAACGGCTGCTACGCCGCTGATACGTTGGTTGTGAATGTATACGGCCATCCGGCCAATGGAAAGGCCACCCCGCCAATCCTTTGGCCAACCCGAGAGCCAACCCGGTTCGGCAAAAGCAGGATTAAGTTCAGGATGAAGATTATGATTAGGAAGAGGATTAAGAGCAGGATTACGAGTAAGACTAGGAGAATGCAGGAGCCCAGGTCCGGTCCTTCTCTTAATCTGAATCTTGCTCTTAATCCTGTTCTTAATCGTAATCTTCATCCTAATCCTGATCTTCCGGACTCCGGCCGCACCCCTCACGCCTGCACGTTCTTGCACTCAATCTTGCGATTTATCCGCTTGAGCAGTCCCGCCAGCACTTTCCCCGGCCCAATTTCGTAGAACCGTTCCACGCCTGCGGCCAGAAGATTGCGCATGGTTTCTTCCCAGCGGACGGGGTTCAATACTTGACGGACAAGCAGACCGCGAATCTCGCCCGGATCGCTGTGCGATTGAGCATCGACATTCGACCAGACCGGTATCTTCGGCGACTCGAATCTCGGCCTTCGCAAGGGCAGCTGCAAGCTCCTGATCGGCAGGTTTCATCAAGTCCGTGTGAAACGCCCCCGCGACGGGTAGCCGTATCGGCTTTCCCCCCTTGGCTTTCAATCACCTTCTCCGCCGCGGCGATGGCGGCAATCTCGCCCGAAAGCACCGTGTTGCCGGGACAAAGATAATTCGCGATCCAGATTCGGCCCGCGGCGCCCGTTTCCTGAACGACTTCCTCGACTTTGGGCAGATCGAGCAAGAGGGCGCTGACCATGCCGCTCGGGGTGGCGACAGCCGCCGCTTGCATTGCCCGCCCACGTTCGCGAACGACGGCGAGCCCGTCGGCAAACGACATCGCGCCGGCGAAGACCAGGGCGGTGTATTCGCCGAGGCTCAAGCCCGCCGTCGCGATCGCATCGTTGGCCGCGGCCGGTTCGGATTGCTTGAGCGATTCCAGTGCCGCCAGACTGGCAACGAAGATCGCTGGTTGGCTGACATCGGTAGCGTTGAGCTTCTCGGCTGGCCCGTTGGCGCAGACTCCAAGCAGGTCATAGCCGAGCACGGCCGACGCCTGATCGAAGAGCGCCTTGGCGGCAGGCAACGAGGATGCGAGTGCGGAGCCCATGCCAACGTATTGGGCGCCCTGGCCGGGGAAGAGGAAGGCGGTTTTCATGTTCTTTACAGGCTATCAATCGGGCCGTGGCCTTGGCAGATGCCTTTCGCTTCCGGAAGTCTTTGGGTACAATTCCAAACATGAAAAAGAACGGCAACGGACTACTACTCGATCGGATGCTCGAACCGGTTAGTGCTTCCCTTAACAAGGAAGCGGCCCGAAAGATCTTGTCCTTGAAAGCCGACCGCACAGTGCGGGCCCGTGTCAACAAGCTCGCGGACAAATGTACCGAAGGCGAACTGACGCCGGCGGAGCGCCGGGAATACGAGATGTACATCATGGCCGATCATCTCGTGGCCGTTCTCAAGGCAAGGGCTCGAATCGTTCTGGCCCGTAAGAGCCAGCCAGTATGAAGCAGTCGACTCGCCTGTTCGTGCGCAGGCGTGCAGGCTACCGTTGTGAATACTGCCGGTTGCATGAATCCGATCGACCGCTCAGCTTTCACGTCGAACATATCGTTGCCAAGAAGCACCGTGGTTCGGACGACCCTGTGAATCTCGCCTGGTCGTGCTTTGAGTGCAATTTGGGGAAATCGAGCAATTTGAGCGGCCGGGACACCGTGACCGGCAGAATCATCGTTCTTTTCAACCCGCGCCGACAGCGCTGGCGTCGACATTTTGTTTGGGAGCGTGCGAAGCTAATTGGCCTGACGCCCTGCGGCCGCGCCACAGTGGACGTTCTCAATATTAATGCACCACATCGACTGGAACTGCGGGAATTGCTGATTGCGGCCGGAGTATTTCCGCCCGAGCATTAGGCCCTAAACTTTCCGCCAAAGCCTCGTGCGGCCGACGCCTGATCGAAGAGCGCCTTGGCGGCAGGCAGCGAGGATGTGAGTGCGGCGCCCATGCCAACGTATTGAGCGCCCTGGCCGGGGAAGAGGAAGGCAGTTTTCGTTGAGTTCTTGCTTTCAAGCCGTTCGCCGCCAAGCGCCATATTTCAGTTTCGACTCCCGCCGTTCGACGACTCGCTCAAGGCCGTTCGGTATGAATCCCTCTCGATGGCGATCAGCGCATCAACCATTTGTTGATCGGATAGCCCCTTCGCCCGAAAGTCTTGGAGAATGCCGATCGAGCCTCTTGTATCGAAGCCATGTGCATTAGCGGCCAATTCGTATTGCTCCGAGGTGTACTGAATCCCAGAGAACTTGAGTCCCACTTCAAGACCGTGAAGGTAACTTCGGACCGTGAAGTACGAGACCGGATGGACGTACATATCGGTTCGCTTAGCAAGCGATTCCAAGTGTCGCAGCAAGTCAGGCGCTTCCATGAGATGTTCTGAAGAGTCCGAGTTGTTACCTCTCCTCCTTCACCACCTGCGGCATCGCCGACAGTTCCTCGACGATCTTCTCGTTCAGTTTCAATCGCGCGTTCTTGGCTGCCACGCCGATTGCGTTGCGGATGGCAATCTCCTTGCTCGATCCGTGGCAAATGATGCAGATGCCATCCACACCGAGCAGCGGCGCGCCGCCAAAGCTGCTGTAGTCGTAGCGAGCGAGCAGGGTTTGAAACGATTTCATCGCCACCGCCTGATCGGTTGGCAGCGGCATGATGATTTCCTTTGCCACCGTCTTCATAATGAAGTCGAAAACCCCCTCGGAGGTCTTCAAGATCACATTGCCAACGAAGCCGTCCGTGACCACGACGTCGGCGGCGCCGCGATGAATATCGCGGCCCTCGATGTTGCCGACGAATCGCTCCTTCAGTCCCGCTTTTAACAAGGCATACGCGTCATTCGCCAATTCGTGGCCTTTGCCTTCCTCCTCGCCGACGTTCATCAATGCCACGGTCGGGTTATCTTTGCCCAGGATGTGCCGGGCGAAGATGCCGCCCATGACGCCGTATTGATAGAGATGCGTTGCTCGAGGGTGGACATTGGCGCCGACGTCGATGATGGCGCATGGTCCCTTGGCGGTCGGCATAATGGCGGCGATGCCGGGGCGGCGAACTCCCTTCAGGAATCGCCGTGAAAGCAAGCCTCCGGCCACCATCGCCCCGGTGTTGCCGGCACTCACGATGGCATCGACCTTCTTGCCGACCATGAGTTGCCAACAGCGAGCAATCGAGTTGTCCGGCTTGGCCCGAAGGGCTTCGACGGGCGAGTCGTTCATGCCGATCGTATCGGCGGCATGGTAGACTTCCAGGCGAGCACGCGTCGCATCGGATGGAAGCAAAGGGTTGATCTTCGCCTGATCGCCAACCAGGACGACGGTGATTTCGGGGTCGGCGGCGACCGCTTGAATGGCCCCGGTGACGATCGGTCCAGGGGCGTGGTCGCCCCCCATCGCGTCCAGAGCGATCCGCATGGCTTACTTCTTCTCTTTGGTTTCTTCTTCGGGTGGCACGGCGATGCGGCCCTGCAAGTACCCGCAGTTCGGGCAGACCCGATGCGGCAGGACCGGCTCGTTGCAATTCTTACAGTATTGAATCTGTATGGCTTTGACGGCGTGATGCGACCGCCGATGGCCTTGCTTGGAGGGAGACGTACGTCGCTTGGGAACGGCCATGTGGATATCGTCGGCTAGGGTCCGCAAAGTCGAAAGCGATTAGAGTACGCCAGCTATTGGAAATGGACAGGGTGATGCGGTCCGCTTTCAGCGATCAGCCAAACGGGTTTGGGCGGCAACCGCTGAAAGCGGACGAGTGCCTGCTTATTTGAAGTTCTTCAACCACTCTTCGAATTCCTTCTTGTGCTTCTCGACGGTCTTGGCGGGGCCAATCAAGGTTGGGTAGTAATCGCCGCTGTCGGTAATGAGGGGAACGTAGAGTTGGCGATAGTTGGTCTTTTCCGTTCCCTTGTCGGACGGATCGAACGGGCGCGTTTTCTTCAGGTAGTTGCCGGTGATGTCCTGGTAGGGCGCTTCGTGCTTGCCGACCTTGATCTTCTCGAGTTTGACCTCGACCTTGTCCTTGCCCGCCGGCGGCTTGAACTTGGCGATTTGACGTTTGAGATTGTCGTCGGCACTTCCAGAGCCGCCCTTGAAGTAGAAGATGATCAGCTCCGCGTCCTCCTTGTCGCCGGCCGCCCTGGGCACTTTGAATTGCGTCAGCCGCATGGAACTGGCGGCCGCTTCTTCCTTCCACGAGTCAGGGGTCTTGGATTTCATGCCGGCTATTTCGACCTCGCCGGCTATGCCGCAAGCGGCGAAGAAGAATGCGGCGCTCAATGCGGTCAGAAACTTCATGTCGAATACTCCCGGTGTGATGCGTTGGCCACCGGCAATTCTAGGCGGAGTGGACCACGGGAGAAGTCACGAGTGAGCAGGAACGAATTGCTTGGCCCACTCCGCGTTCTCGGGCGATAGCGCCGGCTCGGGCTGGCCGTCGTAAATGGAGAACTCGTACTGTGCCGCATCATACACGTGGTGAAGAACCTGTTGCAGATCAACTACGGCGTCGGCATGAGGTTGCAAAAGTGGAATTGGTATGGTCGGCAAAGGGTCCCGGAGCCGAACCGGCCAGAAATCATTTTCTGGGCGCGAATCGAACCGGCTGAGAAACACGTAATAATCGCACTTTGGCATGTCGGGAATTGGCATACGCGGGCCCCCGCGGAGTAAGTCGATCTCCAGGTAATGAACGGCACGATTCAGAAGCGCGATTCGTTTGTCCTGAAATTCCGATCTATCAGGGCCCGAATACTTGGGGGTCGGACTCAGCATCTCAATTACCGTGACGACTCGGCGGCCCTTTTGAGTGATCACTTCAAGATAGGGCAGCGCGTCGCCCCTGCCGAGCGGACTTCGCATTTCATGCACGTATAAATGGTGATCGATGCGTACGTAGTAAGCTGGGGCAACTTGTGCCCCAATTACCTCGGAAATGGCGGTGAGATAACGGCCGTGGAAATCGTGCCAAACGGACGCGCTTTCCAAATACGGATTCATCCCCGGAAATGGCGACGGCATTTCATCCTCAACTCGCGGCCTTGCCCTTCGGGTGCTCTGCCTTTGGTTTGCCATTGGCCGACGCTTTGAGGCGCTTCTTGGCCCGCGACAGCATCGGACCGATTGTGTTCACCGGCATGTTCAACGCGGAACTGATCTCTTCGTAACTTCGACCTTCCAGATAAAAGAGACGCACAACCTCGCGCTCTTTCGATGGCAGTCGGCGAAGCAGCTTCAGCACTTCCTCTTGGCGTTCCAGGCCCAATCGGCTGCGCGGATGCTCGTCTTCGTCCGTTCGTTTCAATTCCGCGGGCAAGGGCTTGCGGGTCGGCGCCAATTTCGCCAGCTGATGCACGCAAATGCGCCGGGCAATAACCGTGAGATAGGTAGCCAAAGAGCTGCGCCCGCGGAATTGCTTGAGCATTGAATAGTCATTAGCGACGACCTGGAGCAGCACTTCCTGGGCTATGTCCTCAACCTCTTCCGGGCTAAGCGGGGCACTTCGTAGGTGGGCCGTGTAGTGAATGACGTGGTAGATCAAGCCAAGAAATCGGTCAACAAAATCGTTCCAAGCACCTGTGTCGTGCTGTAAGCAACGTTGCAACAGAGTGCGATCGACGCTGGTCAGGGCCATAACGGGACCCTCCGGCGATGACATGAGAGAGAAATGACCATATGTATCCTAGCCTGGCGCAGTCGCTTTCGGAAGCCGTACGATTGGAAAACGCATCCAGGCAGGTCGTTGTTTGCCATTACGGCCGGCCCGATCAACTCAAGCTGTTCTATTCGGGAAAACGTTGGAAAAGAGCAATCGGCATGCCGGACTGAATTCTGCGCATGAAACAAGTCATTCTGGTCGTCCAATTCGAAACTTTGCCTGGGAATGCAACACGCATTCGCCTCTTGTGACCCGAGGCGTAAGAAAATGCCTCGCCCACGCTACGAGTCTCGGGGTCATTCGCATGCGCGTCCTCATCACCGGTGGTTACGGGTTCATCGGCGCCTGGATCATCAAGAATTTGCTCGCTCAGGGCGATCAGGTGTGGGTCTACGACTTGAAAGAAGACCCGCGACGATTGCGGCCGATCATGGACGAGGAGGACGTTCGCAAGGTTGTGTTCCATCAGGGCGATGTCACCAACCTCGCAAGCCTTCAAGACGCGCTCGCCAAGCACGCGATTGGCCATGTCATCCATCTTGCTGGCCTGCAAGTGCCAACCTGCCGGGCCAACCCGATTCTTGGCGCGACGGTCAACGTGGTCGGCAGCCTGTGCGTTTTCGAGGCCGTCCGTCTCGCCGGCGATCAGGTAAAACGCCTCGTCTATGCGAGCACGGCCGCCGTTTTTGGTCCCCCGGAGAAGTATCCGGCCGGTCCATTGCCAGACAATGTGCAACTGATGCCGGCGACCCATTACGGCCACTTCAAGGTCTGCAATGAAGGCAACGCAGCCGTCTATTTCCAGGATTTCGGCCTCTCGAGCATCGGCCTCCGCCCGTGGACCGTCTACGGCGTCGGCCGCGATCTCGGCATGACCAGTGAGCCGACCAAGGCAATCAAGTCAGTCGCGTTAGGCCGCAAATACCACATCAGCTACGGCGGGTTCCAGGACTTGCAGTACGTGGACGATGTGGCCAAGGCGTTCGTGCGCTGTCTCGAAGCGCCCTATAAGGGGGCGAAGAGCTACAACTTGCGCGGCGCGGTCGTCGACATTCAGATGTTCCACAAGGCGCTTTGCAACGTCGAGCCCAAGGCCCGGGAACTCGTCACCCACGGCGACCGCCAGCTTGCCATTGCCTATGACCTCGATGACGTTGGATTGCTGAAAGACATCGGCCCGTTGCCGAAAACCCAGCTCGAAGACGGGATTCGGCAAACGTTGGATCTATTCCGCAAACTGACGAAGGAAGGACGACTCGATACTTCGGATTTGGAAGCCCCCGCGGCAGCCCCGGTGGCGAAGGGGGACGAGCCGTGAGAGTGACCGTTCGCTGGCACGAGTCGACATCCGCCGACCTGGACGAGTGAATCTCGGAGCAACCAGGAGAAGACTCTGATAGGCGGCTATTGATTCGTAATTCCCTTGACGAACTCGTCCGATACTTAGAAGTGACTTCGGGCGTTCCAGGTGACGCGATCCAGATTGAGGGCGTTGTGCCACCCACATACTGGTGGATGTATTACCACGACATGTGGCTTCAGTACACGGTGCGGGATGAAATACGGCGCTGGTGGCGACCATTCCGAAAGCCCGAGCGTCGCGTCACGATCCTGGGGATCTTGCGACACCGCCCCGAGCGATTTGAGCTTTGAGCTCCTCCGTCGAAATTGTCTTATCAATTGTGTCCAGCCGGCGTTGAAGCTCGGCCCGGTCCTCAGGAGTCATCAGTGGAGGCGCTGGAGGATTTCGTTCCACTGGCAGGAAAAGACCAACAGGCACGCCATTGTCGTCCGTCAACATGCCCGCCGTTGCCGCCGGCGATTCTGCTGCGACCACCTTCGCCAACTCGCCGAGCAGGCGCGCTCGTTCACCGGGTGTGATGTGGTAAATAGCCTCAAGCAGATTTGGTAGCGGTGGCACGGTCAACTCCAAAAGACACATTGATCATCGTACCCGAAGTGGTCCTCGTACGGAATATCTCTCAAACATCCCACAACTTCGATTTCTCGCCCTTTTTCTTGCGCCCGCTCTTCCGCGGCTTCGCCGCCGGCTTTGCCTTCGCTGCGGGTTGCAACTTCTCCGTCGCTTCGGGCGTATCCTCCGGCCCGTCGCCTGCCTTGCCCCCGTGCCGCGAGCGAAATTCCAGCTTGATCGGCACCTCGGCGAACGGCAATTGATCGCGGAAATGCTTCAACAAGTATCGGCGATAGACGTCGTCGAATAAGTCGGGCCCGTTGGTGAATATCACGATCGTCGGCGGTTCGGTCGCCACTTGCGAGGCGATAGATAGACTTTCGGCAGCCGTTTGCCCTTTTGCGTCGGGCGGGTTCATTTCCAGTGCGTGCCGCAGCACCCGGTTCAATTCGCCCGTCGGCACCCGTTGCTTGGCTTGTTTCGAAAGCTGCTGCGCCAGGTTCAGCACACGGAAGACGTTCTTGCCATCCTTCGCGGTGACGAACGCCATCGGCACGTAGTCGAGCATCGGGAACATCTTCCTCACGTAATCGGCGAACTCCTCGGTCGAAACCTGTTCCTTGAGCATGTCCCACTTATTGAACACGAAGATCGCCGGCCTGTGATGTTCGAGAATGTACTCCGTCAATTGCTTGTCGATGCGGCCGATCGACCGCTGGGCGTCGAAGAACATGAGCACCACGTCGGCTCGTCGAATCGAGCGCTCGGCGCGTGCCATCCCGTAAAACTCGATGTCGCTTGCCAGGCTGGAACGATTGCGCACACCAGCCGTATCAATGGCGACGAATGTCTTGCCGTCGCGCTCGAAGCGAACATCCACGCTGTCCCGCGTGGTTCCCGGAATCTCACTGACGATGACACGATCGGCCTGGGCGAGAGCGTTGATGAACGTGCTCTTGCCCGCATTGCGTCGACCGACGATCGCGAGCTTCAACGCAACCTCGCGGGGCGGCGTCTCGTCGCTCGGCGGGGGCAATTGCTCGACAATTTCCGCGAGCAGTTTCGCTTTGCCGCGATCCTGCTCGGCGCTGACGGCAATCACCGGCTCATAACCCAATCGGTGAAAGTCGCTGGCTTGCAACGCGAGCGCGTCGGTATCGCATTTATTGACCACGCAGATGGTCGGCTTGCCCAGCGGCCGCAGCCGATCGGCGACGACCTCGTCGAGGGCTACTGGCCCGCTCCGAGCATCGGTGACGAAGAGAATCAGGTCGGCCTGGTCGATCGCCAGTTGAATTTGCCGCTCGACGTCGGCATCCAGTTCATCGGCGTCGACGATGCCGATGCCGCCGGTGTCCATCAGATCGAAGAACCGGCCGTCTTCCTCGACGATGGACGACACGCGGTCGCGCGTCACCCCGGCCGTCGGATCGACAATGCTGATCCGCTTGCCAACTAGCCAGTTAAACAGCGACGACTTGCCGACGTTCGGCCGACCAACGATCGCAACCACGGGCAACGGCATGAAAAACTCCTCGGCGGGCGATACCCGCCACTGATATCATACGGCAGGTGAACGCCATCCGAAATCAAGAGCTTTATGGCGAAGTGCGATGAGGGCTATCGCTGCGAGGTTTGCGGTCTCGACGTGGAAGCGATCGTCGAGTCCGATTTGTACCTGCGCTATGTATTGGGCGAAGTGCCGCTGGAATTGATCCATCGCCTGCGCGAACGGCATATTGCCTGCAACCCGGCACTGGCGCAGTACATCGTCGATCCGGCATTCACGCCGATCGCTTGCGAAGGACCCTTTGCGAAAACGAGTATGGACGCCGATTTCGTTCGCGGCGAGGAAGAGCGCGTCACTCGTGGCTGGTGGCGATTGCAGGCGATTCCAACACTCGGACTGACCGTCGCCGAGTATCCGCTAAGCGTTACTCCCGACGACGACGATAATCGCTAGTCATATCCTGTCACCAACCAATCCTCGTTCCACCCGCTTGGAGAATCCGATGAAGCGCCTTATCTGCGTCGCATGCGTGCTCGTTCTGCCGTGGATTGTTCGCGGTGATGTGACCTCAGGTCCGAAGGCCGGTGAGAAGGTCGAGGACTTCAAGGCGTTTGGTGTCGTGGGGGCGATTGAAGGGAAGGAAGGGAGTTATGTCAAAGAGCGCAAGGACGAACCCACGGTCTACGTATTCGTTCAGCAGGAAAACTGGGACCGCCCGATGGCGCGATTCTTGAAGACGCTCGACAAAGATGGCAAGGAAGCGAACGACAAGGCCGCGGTGATTGCCGTCTGGTTGACCGAGAGCCCGGACAAGGCGAAGGATTACTTACCCAAGGCACAGATGTCATTGAATTTCACGAACACGAGCCTGGGCGTTTTCGAAGGCGAGAAATCCGGCCCCAAGAACTGGGGCATCAACACCGATGCACACTGTACCGTGGTCATCACCCACAAGGGCAAGGTCGTGCAGTCAATCGCGCTGCAATCGGTCAATGAAACGGACGCGAAGAAGGTGCTGGAGTTGTTGAAGAAGGCGAAATGAATCGCCGCTTGCGGCGTAGCGCCCTTGCGCTACGCCGCAAGCGGCGTCACCTCCGGCGCCTCCCTTTCGGCTTCTTCTGCGGGCTCGCCACCGGCTCGCCTTTCAGCTTGGAGATCTTGTCGCGCAACTCGGCCGCTCGTTCGAAATCCAGACTCTGAGCAGCCGCGAGCATCTCGGCGTGCAGCTCTTCCAGGTACTCGGCCGTCACGTAATTCTCCGCGGCTTGGCCGACGACTTCCTGAGCCATTTGATGGGCCGCGACTTCCTCTTCGATTGAGTTCTTGATCGCCGACTTCACCGTCCGTGGCGTGATGCCGTGCTCCTGGTTGTATGCCAGTTGCAAGTCGCGCCGGCGAGCTCGTCTCGCCAATCGCCCGTTGCATCGAGCCGGTCATCGTTGTCCGCATACAGAATCACCTCCGCGTTCACGTTGCGGGCCGCCCGGCCGATGGTTTGAATCAGCGATGTCTCCGCAGCGCAAGAAGCCTTCCTTGTCCGCATCGAGAATCGCCACCAGCGAAACTTCCGGCAAATCGAGTCCTTCACGCAACGAGTTGACGCCGACGAGCACATCGAATGCGCCTTCGCGCAGTTCGCGCAGATCCTGGATGCGCTCGATGGCGTCCAGCTCGGAGTGCAACCATTTGCAACGCAGCCCCGCTTCGCGGAAATAATTCGTCAAGTCTTCCGACATCCGCTTGGTGAGCGTGGTCACCAGCGTCCGTTCCTTGCTGCTTGGCCCGCGCTTCGATTTCCTTGATGAGATCGGGCACCTGTCCGCGGGCCGGCTTGACGTGAATGACCGGATCGACCAGGCCGGTCGGCCGAATCACCTGCTCGACGATTTCGCCGCCGGTGCGTTCCAATTCCATTGGCCCCGGCGTGGCCGACATGTACATCACCTGCCGTGAGACGCTGCTCCCATTCTTCGAATTGCAGCGGCCGATTGTCGAGCGCGCTCGGCAGGCGGAAGCCGTGATCGACGAGCGTCGTGCTTGCGCGATCGGTCGCCGGCGAACATGCCGCGCACCTGCGGCAAGCGTCGCGTGCGATTCATCGACGATGCACAGAAAATCCTCCGGGAAGAAGTCGATCAGCGTGTACGGCGGCTCGCCGGCCTTGCGGCCGCTGAACCAGCGGGCATAGTTTTCGATCCCCGAGCAGTAGCCGACTTCGCGCATCATGTCGAGGTCGTAGCGGCATCGCGCCTCGCAGCCGCTCCGCTTCCAGCAACTTGCCTTCCTTCTTGAACCATTCGAGCCGTTCGTTCAATTCCTGCTCGATGCCGACGATCGCGGTCGCGAATGCGCTCGTCCGGCGTGACGAAGTGCTTGGCGGGGTAGATGTACATCTCGTCCATCGGATAGATGCACTTCGCCGCTGATTGGGTTGATGCGTCGCCAGGGCATCGACGTCGTCGCCGAAGAGTTCGATGCGCATCGCCACTTCTTCGGCACTCGGCCAGACTTCGATGGTGTCGCCGCGAACACGGAACTTGCCGCGTTCGAACGCGATGTCGTTGCGCTGGTACTGCACGTCGACAAGCTTGAGCAATAGCGCATCGCGGTCGATCGTTTCGCCCTTCTTGAGGTGGACCATCATCCGTTTGTAATCGCTCGGCGAACCCAGGCCATAGATGCACGACACGGATGCGACGACGATCACATCTTCCCGAGAAACGAGCTTGCTGGTGGCCGACAGTCGCAATCGATCGATGTGCTCGTTGATGCGAGGCGTCTTTCTCGATGTAGATGTCGCGCTGCGGGATATAGGCTTCGGGCTGGTAGTAGTCGTAATAGCTGATGAAGTAGCAGACGGCGTTGTTGGGGAAGAAGCCCTTGAACTCCTTGTACAGCTGAGCCGCGAGCGTCTTGTTGTGGGCGAGGACCAGCGTCGGCTTGTTGAGGGCGGCGATGACATGCGCGGCGGTCATAGTCTTGCCGGTGCCGGTCGCGCCGAGCAACGTTTGGAAGCGCTTGCCGGATCGATAGCCCTCGACCAGTTCGGCAATCGCTTTGGGCTGATCGCCTGCCGGTTCGAATTCGCTGGCGAATTGAAACTTGGCGGACATGACTGGACTCGTATGGCGACAAGGAGGTGAGTGATTGTAGCATTGACAAACCGGCCAAAATCAACGTTGGTAGTGGCTGGCCCGCAATCGCGTATAGTGGGCGCAACCGGAACCGTCGACAACCGAACACTCCAGAGCATCCAATGTCCTCAACTCATAACGGTAAACCAACGCATCTGCGCAATCAGCGCGAATCGCTCCCGGCTCGCTTCGCCCGCACTGCGACCGATTGGTCGGGCTCGACCGCCGCATTTATTTTGGCGGTGCTCACCATCCTGATCTGGGGGGCGACCGGCCCAATCTTCCATTATTCCGATACGTGGCAACTCGTCATCAACACCGGCACGACAATCATCACGTTTCTGATGGTCTTCCTCATTCAACGAGCGCAGAACAAGGACTCGCGAGCCGTGCATCTAAAACTCAACGAGCTGGTGGCAGCGGTCGAAGGCGCCAGCAATCGCCTCATCAATGCCGAGAACATGTCCGAGGAGAACCTGAGAATCCTCCACGAGCATTATCGCAAGCTTGTCGACCTTGCTCGGGTCGATATTCAGCTCACCGAGTCGCACTCGGTCGAAGAAGCAGTCCATCGGCACAAGAAGAAATGGCACGGGAACCCGGATGAACTCACACAGGCGGCGGCCAAGCACGAATCGCCGCCCGCCAGGCAACAATGAGTTCCGCCGCCACGGCTATGTAGGCTACATCGACCGAGCCGTATTTCATCGTCGATTGCTGATACAATCGACTAAAGCAACTTGTTTGAGGAGGCGAAGCCCGTGATCGCTATCACGATCGAACTCAAAGACGAAATTGCCGAACGCTTGCGTCAGGTCGCAGCAGCGCAAGAACGGACGGAGACGGACGTTATCTGCGATGCATTGGCGGCCTATGTCCATTCTGTGCGACCGCTTCCAAAGGGAATGGGGAAATACCGTAGTGGACACGGCAAGGTATCCGAGCAAGCGCGCGATTTGCTACGCCAAGCGGTCGAGGAGGGTGTATGGCCGTAGTTTGCGAAACGGGTGCAATCTATGCGCTTTACGATGCCGATGATGAACATCATTCTGCTTGCCGGCAACTTGTCGAGTCCGAGCGTGGGCCTCTCTTGTTGCCAGTCATTCTGTTAGCGGAAATCGATTATCTGCTGACGAGCCGCCTTCACGGCGATGCCGCGTTGGAATTCCTCGAAAGTGTGCAGTCGGGAGCGTTTGCATTGGTTGATTTGACCGCCGACGATTTGGTACGCTGCCGGGAGTTAATGGCACAATATCAAGATCTTCACCTCGGCTTGGCCGACTCCAGTGTCGTTGCCACTGCGGAACGACTGAAAACCAATCGGCTGTTTACCGTCGACCATCGCCATTTTCGAGCCATCCAGCCGCGAGGTATCGGCCACTTTGTCATCTTGCCGGCAGACAGTGAGACAGGGTGAATTCGCCCATAACAACTCGACGGGCGACCGCCATTTTGACAGCCGGGGGATCGTCTCAATCCGCTTTTCGCACAGTTTGACCATTCGAGTGTGTCGAGGCCGTTGCACTCCGCCACTCGGATCCGCCCATTTTCGCATGCTGTAAGTTTGCCCATCGAATGCATTTCCGTGTGCAAAGTCGAAGTGCGTTGAACTTGTAGTTGTTCCGCACAATCCGTGGACCGCCGGGCACGTCGATTGCTTTCCCTCAACTAAACGAAAGAGGGGAAAGCCCAAATGGACATCAACCGATTCACCGAAAAGGCCCGCGAGGCTCTCCAGAACGCGCAGAAGATCGCCATCCGGATGAGCCATCAGCAGATCGATAACGAACACCTGTTGCTTGCGCTATTGGATCAAGAGGGCGGTCTTACCCCGGCCATCTTGAAGAAAGCCGGCGTCGCGCCCGAAGCGCTCACCATTCGCGTTCAGCGGGAGTTGGAAAAGCTGCCCCGCGTTTCGGGCAGCAGCGGCTCGCCGGACAACTTCTACCTGACCGGTCGACTGAACAAGCTGCTGACGCTCGCCGAGGACGAAGCGAAGAAGCTCAAAGACGATTTTGTCTGCGTCGAGCATCTGCTTGCTGGCGATGCTCGATGACAAAGGGCCGGCCGGCACACTGTTGAAGGAGTTCGGCGTCAATCGCGATCGCCTCCTGAGCGCCTTGAAAGAGGTTCGTGGCAGCCAGCGCGTCACCACGCAGAACCCGGAAGAGACCTATCAGTCGCTCGAAAAGTACGGCCGCGATCTGACGCAACTACGCCCGCCAGGGCAAGCTCGATCCCGTCATCGGCCGCGATGAAGAGATTCGCCGGGTGATCCAGGTCCTCAGTCGCCGAACCAAAAACAACCCCGTGCTGATCGGCGAGCCGGGCGTCGGCAAGACGGCCATCGTCGAGGGCCTAGCTCAGCGCATCGTGCGCGGCGACGTGCCCGAGGGTCTGAAAGACAAACGCGTCATCGCGCTCGATATGGGGGCACTCATCGCCGGGGCCAAGTTCCGCGGCGAATTCGAGGAACGCCTCAAAGCAGTCTTGAAGGAAGTCACGGAATCCGGCGGCGAGATCATCCTCTTTATCGATGAGCTGCACACCGTTGTCGGCGCCGGCAAGGGCGAAGGGGCGATGGACGCCGGCAACATGCTCAAGCCGATGCTGGCTCGCGGCGAGCTGCGCTGCATCGGCGCCACCACGCTCGATGAATATCGCCAGCACATCGAGAAGGATGCGGCCCTCGAACGCCGATTCCAGCCGGTCATGTCGATCAGCCGAGCGGTCGAGGACACGATCTCGATTCTCCGTGGCTTGCGCGAACGCTACGAGGTTCACCACGGCGTGCGCATCAAGGACTCGGCCCTGGTCGCCGCGGCCGTCTTGTCCAATCGCTACATCACCGATCGCTTCCTGCCCGACAAGGCGATCGATCTGGTCGACGAAGCGGCCGCCAAGCTGCGCACGGAAATCGATTCGCTGCCGGCGGAACTCGATGAAGTGAATCGCCGGGTGATGCAGCTCGAAATCGAACGCGAAGCGCTCGAAGAAGGAAACCGACAAGGCATCCCGCGAACGCCTAAAGAAGCTCGAAAAGGACCTGGCCGACTTGAAATCGTCGGCCGATGCCCTCAAGGCACGCTGGCAAAATGAAAAGCAAGCGGTCGAGAAAGTCCGCGAGGTGCGCGAGCAAATCGAACAGGTGAAGCTGCAAATCGAACAGGCGGAGCGCAACTACGACCTCAACCGGGCTGCCGAGTTGAAGTACGGCAAGCTACCCGAGCTGGAGCGGTCGCTGAAGTCGCTGGAGGACGCTACCGCGCAGTCGGGCGACGGCGCGCCCCGCCTGCTCAAGGAAGAAGTCGGCGAGGAAGACATCGCCGCCGTCGTCAGCCGCTGGACCGGCGTGCCCGTCACCAAGCTGCTTGGAAGGCGAAAAGGAAAAGCTGCTGCACCTCGCCGATGAATTGCACAAGCGCGTGATCGGCCAGGACGAAGCAGTGGACGCTGTGTCCGAGGCGGTGATTCGCGCCCGTTCGGGTCTGAAAGATCCGCAACGGCCGATCGGCTCGTTCATCTTCCTGGGCCCGACCGGCGTCGGCAAAACCGAACTGGCCCGGGCACTCGCTCAGTTTCTGTTCGACGACGAACGGGCGATGATCCGGATCGATATGTCGGAGTATCAGGAGAAACACAACGTCAGTCGGCTGCTCGGCGCGCCGCCGGGCTATATCGGCTACGAGGAGGGGGGCCAGCTCACGGAGGCCGTTCGCCGCCGGCCGTATTGCGTGATCCTGCTCGACGAAATCGAGAAGGCCCACCCCGACGTCTTCAACGTGCTCTTGCAAGTCCTCGACGACGGCCGACTCACCGATGGCCAGGGCCGCACGGTCGATTTCAAGAACACGATCGTCATCATGACCTCGAACGTCGGCAGCCAGCGCATTCTGCAATATAGCGGCTCGACGATCGGCGAAGTTTACGACCGGATGAAGGAAGCAGTGTTCGACGAATTGCGCAAGCACTTCCGGCCCGAGTTCCTCAACCGTGTGGACGAGGTGATCGTCTTCCACGCCTTGAGCGAAAAGGACTTGAAGCAGATCGTCGAGATCCAACTGGGCCGGCTCCGCGAACGCCTCGCTGAGCGCAATATCCACCTGAAGCTCAGCGACGCGGCCAAGGACCACATCGTCCAAGTCGGCTACGATCCGGCCTTCGGCGCCCGACCGCTCAAGCGCGTCTTGCAAAAAGAGGTCGAAACCAACCTCGGCCGCAAACTGTTGCAAGGAGAAATCAAGGACGGGCAGACGGTGGAAGTCGATTATGATGTGAGCCGGGATGCGTTGACGTTTCACGTCGCTTGATCTCAATTACTGGAACGGCGCTTATGGTCCTGGCGGCGAGCAAGAATCTCCGCGACACAATCAAACCTGGCGTGATAAGATGTGAGAATCGGAGACCGGAATGCCAATCCACGACTGGACCCAGGTCGACGCGGGAATCTTCCACGCCTTCCACCACGATTGGATTACGGAAGTCGCGCGGGCATTGAATCACCGCAAATTGCCGCGCGATTATTATGCGTTACCGGAGCAGATTTCCGGGGGCTTCGGTCCTGACGTATTGACGCTTCAGAAGCCGGGTGCAACGACCCAAAAGCGACGGAGAAGCGCATGCGCCGCTGAACGAAACGGGGGCTTAGCTGTCGAAACGGCACCACCGAAAACACGGTTTCATATTACCGACGTACCGAAATGGTATTCGAGCAAGAAGAAATCCGTGGTTGTTCGACACGTGACCGACCATCGCGTCGTGGCGGTGCTTGAAATCGTCTCTCCTGGCAACAAAGATTGTAAAACTTCGATCGAGGCATTTGTTCGGAAAACACGAGACTTGTTGTCGGCCGGCGTCCATCTGGTATTGGTTGACTTGTTTCCCCCGACTCCTCGCGATCCGGAGGGGATTCACCCAGCAGTATGGGGAGAAGACGATCTGGAGGTTTTTCAGTTCAACTCCCGCAAACCTTTGACCTGCGCTTCTTACATTGGCGGGCAATGCGCACAGGCTTTCGTCGAGCCGCTCGCCGTCGGGGATCGCCTGCCTGATTTACCGATCTTTCTCACGCCAAATCAATATGTGGACGTCCCCTTGGAAGCGACATACGTGGCGGCGTTCGCCGACCTGCCCGATTACTGGCAGGATGTGATGACCGGCAGGGAACAAGACTAGCGCGCTCGCCCCGCTCGTTGTAGCCGATGAATCGAGGCTCAACCCCGCCGCCCCCGTAGCCTGGCCACGCCGAACATCGTTCCCATCGCCAATACCAGCGCGAACGGCATCAGATCCGGCGCCGCCTTCGCGCCCACGTATCGGACGATCGGCTCGCGGCGGAGATCCATCTGGTTGGTCGAGCGTGTGAAATAAACATCAGCCGGGGCAACCTTGTACGGCCAATTATCCTCGAACTCGGTGAGATACCACTCGGCCGGCCCAGTCGTGTTCGGCAAGCGCAAATGCTCAAGCGTCTTGGTCCGATCCTCGCCGCTCAGTTTTCCCGCCCAAGCGACCTTGCCCGTCCACACCTCGTCCCTTGTCCTTGGCTCCTTCGTCATCTCCCCCTGATAGCGAGCATCGGCGAGGAAGTAGATTCGCAACAGCCGATGGGTGGCTTCGAGGCTGGCCGCGGATTTCGTTGAGTCTGGTTCGCGATAAGGGAACAGCGGCCGATCGGTCTTGAACGACATCCGCAAGGCGGACGCGGTTACATCCTTGCTCTGCACGTCATCCTTTTTCTTGGCCACTTTGAGGGCGGTCAGCTTCCACTTCTGCTCGACGTACGGCTTGGCCCAGGCGGCGACTTCCGGCGAGTACGCGTAGCCATTCTCCTTGAGCCATTGCACAAGCACATCGGTCGTGTCGGCTTCGAGAACCTTGGCATGGAACCCGGCGACCATTTTCTCTTCGAGGACGCGGACCTGCGGCGCTGCGGCCTTCATGGCTAAAGCCGAAGCCTTTCTCTCCTCACCGCACGAACAACCCGAGCCGCTTGGCCTCTTTTTTGTGATGATCTCCGGCTCGGTCAATTGCTGTAGCGCCGGGAACGCCTCATTGCCGGACTCGGCCAGTTCCGGCTTGGATGGGCTGGGGATGAGAAAGCCAAAATCATTGCCTACGCTCTTAAACGAGGCCCGGCGAATGAAGTGCTCTGTCTGCGTCGCCGCGTCCCAAATGATGATGACGAACTGGTCGGCATTGACGACGGGCTTGCCCAGCGACGGAGCCGGACAGCACGCGTCGGCCAAGTGGCGATCCATGCTTGGAAGAGCGAGTGCAATTCCGAGCGCGAGGACGATCCCATAAGTGCGATTCATGAGGGTGCTCCATTTCGCAGTGATGCCAAAATCGGTTCGCAAAGAATAACTCAATCCAGTCCGAGGCGCTTTTTCGTTGCCTTGGCCTCCCGAGTTGCGCGGGCGGAATCCATGCCCTCGGCGATTCGGCCGATCATTTGTCGCGCCGCGGAAGAATTGATCCGAGCCAGCGCCATCAGCGCTCGCAAGCGCTGCAGATCCACCGCCTGCGGAAGTTGATCGTCGGCGAGTGCGCGGGCCATCGCTTCTAGCCGCGTTCTTTTTTCGGCGTCGGTGTGGCTCTGTAGCGCCTTCGCAATTTCCGGTCGAATGGCATCGCCAAGGCCGAGCAGTCTTTTCGATGCCGTCTCGCGGACTCGGAAGATTGGCGAGTCGAGATCGTTGATGACTTGGTCCAGTTTGTCCGAAATGCCGACCGGCCTCAGTCGTTCGGAGAAAAGCTTCATCGCCCGGTCAGGATGGTACACAAGGCGGAAGATTGCGGCCCATGCGGTGCGCGGTTCGGGCGATGCCAGAGCCGCCCACAATTGATCGGCTTCACTGTCCTCCCAGCTCCGACTATCGCCGGCCAACGCGACGTCGAAGATCAGGATCGTTCCGTCGAATTCGACGACTGCCAACTTCGAACCATCCGGTGAGAATGATAATCCGTCGGCGACGGGGCTATTTGGTTCGCGACGTGCGCGTGTATGTATCTTTCGCACCAGCCGCTGCTTGCCGGTTAGAACATCGTAAAGATGAACGCCGTCCGGCTGGATGGCAGCCAGCGATCGGTTGTCGGGCGAGAAAGCGATATTGCCGCAGAGCGCGATAGGCAAAGTGACCAGGGCACGACCGGACAGTGCATCGACGACAGACGGCGTCTCCATTTCCAAGGGAAATCGCCGTGATGGCAAGAGACAGATTTTCTTTTGTTGTTCCGGATCATAGTCGATGGGCTCATTGGGGAACCGCCCACACGCCAGCAATGCACCATCGGCAGTATGCGTCAGTCCGCGCTGCGAGAGCAATCTTCTCCCGGACGCATCACACGGTGTGGGCCCACGAAGCTCACGGCGGAACTGGCCGCCATCGTAGGCCAGGTGACGAGTTTGCTGGTAGTCCTCGTATGCCCGGCGATGCCACACGCGGCCGACAAATCGCCCGGTGGCGGCAATCCAGGCCGACGTGTCCAACGGCTCGTCGGGTGATAGAGGTCTGAACGAAATCAGAATCCGCTTCCCGTCGCCGCTCCAATAGAGTTGCCTGATCGTGCGATGATCTCCCCACGTGGGAAAGTCCGGCGTGAGCCTTTTCCCCGTGGACACGTCATAGACATGCAGCCGCGCCCCGACGCTTAACACGACTCGTTTGCCGTCAGGAGTGAATGCTGCCGCAACTGCTGAACAAAGCACGCCGCCAAAGTTGACCGACAGCCGGACCTTATTCTCCGAGCGGGGTTTCAAGAAATCCCAGGGCGTGACCGCCTCGTCAATCACCGCGTGGTCATCACCATAGATTGACTGAGATCGAATCACTGTGCGACCATCCGGCGAAATGGCGATGATCCTTGGCCGATTTTCCTCATCGGCGATGCGGACGGCATCCGGAATCGGTTGTCCGGTGGCGGCGTCAAAAAGACCCAGGCTCTCGTCCGGTGCGAACTCCGCCACAAACCGGCGACCGGTGCGGTCCACATGATGCACGCGTGAGAGTGGGAGTAGCCAGCGAACCTTTTTGCCCCGCACGTCCCAGCCGGCGACTTTGTAATCAGCTGGCCACACGATGAGGACGCGATCGCGATCCGAAAAACGGAGTTCGTATGGCTCTGCAGCAGATCGGCCGACCAGCGTCTCGCGGCCCGACTTCAGGTCCCAAACCCGTAACGGATACGCGCTGTCGGTGCTGTTGCGCGTTCCGGCGGCAAGCGAACGGCTGTCGGTCGAAAACGCGGCATCCAAAACCTCGCTGTCGCCATGCAACGGCAGATCCCGGACTCCTCGATCATTCCAGGTGTCCCAAACACGCAAGCCGTCTGCCATTTTCCAGGCCGCGAGTCGTCCATCCGCAGAGTACCAGACGCGGCACTTCTCCGGCGCGGCCCAGCCACGACGGTACTTGCCAGTCTCAAGATCCCACCACCGGACAGCGTTATCTTGAAAGCAACTGACGATCCGGCCGGTATCGTCCACGAAGAGGCAATATGCCACCGAATCCCGAAACCGCCGGCTGCCCAGACGTGCGATTGCTCCTTCGGGCAGAATGTCGCCATCGACGTCGAGCCGAACAACTCGCGGGATCGGGCCAGATTCCGCAAACACGGAGAGCGATACAACCAGCGTCATGATTACACCGAGCCAACGCATGCTTGACCTCGGAAATGACTGGGGTCGAAGTCTCAGCCGAACAAATGACGTGAATCACTTCTGGTTGCCGTTACCATGTTACCACGGGCCTCAGTGACCGTGCAACGAATAGACGGTGGCCCCTCTTTCCATCCAACTGTCATTGAAATGTGAACCAATGTTCACTATATTCAATCGGCCGGATTCCGCAATCGGTGCGGAATCCGACTCATCGCTGACGGGCTTCTCCCGTCGGCTGCCGTCCGCGGTACGGACGGCCATTTCAACTCGCCAGGGAATGGCTACACGTCACCTCCATTCCAGGAGTGAGCCAAAATGAGCCAGTTTGAGCCAGAAGAAAAAGATGTTTTGCTCGCCACCGCCATCGCCGCCGGTGAATCGAACTCGGCGATCGCGCGCCGGATGGAAATCTCCCGGAGTACCATCAAGCGCCGGCTTACTGACCCTACCTTCCGCAGACTCGTCGCCGACATGCGGGGCGAAATGCTCAGCGAGGCGCTCGGTCGCATTACCGAGAGGATGACCGGGGCAATTGAAAAACTTGATGGTCTTCTCGACGACCAGAACCCGGCCATCCGGCTCCGCGCGATTCGCGCCTCATGTCCTACGGGCTGCGCCTTCGCGACTCGGTCGATCTCGATAACCGCATCCGTGAACTCGAAGCCGAACTCGCCCGCAAGACGGGAGGTGCGTCATGAGCAAACAGTCCAGAATTCAACAGGTGGATCGCGGCATCCAGGCGATCGCCGACACCGCAACGACTGGCGATGGAATTCCGGACGACGGCGATCAACTCGCTCGCGAAGTCGTCCAGGCCTATGCCGATGAGTTGCGACGATATAGGCACCTGAAAGACCGCGAGCCGGAACGACTTGATCCGGCGGAGCGGCCCGACGACTGGGACGTGAAAATCGTCCGCGAACAGCCACCGGAGAAGGTGTCATTCTTCGACGTCGAAAAGCTATCACGGATCGATCCGGTTCAGGGTGAAGCGCTCTGGCTTCAAGTGAAGGAAGCGGCCCGCCGCGATCTCGATAGCGGCTGGCTCGCGGGCCGGGCGCTCGAGTACCTGGGCGGTAGCGCCTGGGAGCGCGCCTGCTTTCTGGCCATTCGCGATCGCCTTCGTCGTGCGTGGAAGCCGCGCAACGATTGCGAGTCGATGCTTGTCGATGAGATCGCCCAATACGAAATGCTTCGCCTGCAATGGCTCGCGGTCTTTTCCATGCGCTCGCGTGACCCGGAGACCCTTCTTCAGCGCAAGCGTTTATCCGACAGCTCCGAATCGGAACGGCGGCTGACCGCCCACGAGCAGACCGCCGAGGCGGCGCGAATGGTCGAGCACATCCAACGGCTGCATCAGAACGCGATCCGGACTCTCCTCAGCATGCGCCGCGGCAAAACGCCGACCGTGTTTCAACGCGCCGACCAGCTCAATGTCGCGCTGGGCCAGCAACTCAACGTCAATTCGACGCCCAACGATTCAAACGGCGAACCGGAATGAGAGCCTATTTCGGAAAGGGGATCAGTGTCATCATTCGCTCCGAGCTTGTGCACGAATCGGCGACCGCGACGCCATAGTCGCCTTTCGCTCCGCGAAAGGAAATGGCGCGCCGCTCGCGAGGCGGTCTTAGGCATTTTCGGGAGCCGCCGTTCCTTTCGCGGAGCGAAAGGCGACAATGGCGTGCACAAGCTCTCCCCGAAAGGCGACATTCGGTCCTGCTCGGTCATCGAAACTCGCTAACCTAGTCCCTGCCCGCCGCGAGGTCTCTTATGTTGCGTTCATTCATCTTCGCTCTGCTCCTGCCCGCCGTGATCCTGGCCGAGTCGCCCAAGCGCAAGCCGATCGTCCTTAGCGACGAAGCCCGGGCGATTCAAAAGGAAGCCCTACTCATCGATGGGCACAACGATCTCGCCTGGCAATTCCGCGAGAAGAACGATCTCTCGTTCCAATCGATCGACATCCGTCGGCCGCAAAAGGCATTGCACACGGATATCCCCCGCTTGCGCGAGGGCGGCGTCGGCGCTCAGTTCTGGTCCGCGTATGTGCCGGCCTCCACGCGCAAAGATCACTCGGCGGTCAAGATGACGCTCGAACAGATCGACGTCATCCATCGCTTCGTGAAGGCCTATCCAGACACATTTGAATTCGCCCGCACCGCCGACGATATTGTGCGCATTCACAAGGCCGGCAAGATCGCATCGCTCATCGGCGTCGAGGGGGGTCACAGCATTGATGACTCGCTTGGCGTGTTGCGCATGTACTACGACCTCGGCGTTCGTTACATGACCTTGACGCACTCGGAGACGCTCGATTGGGCCGACTCCGCGACCGATGCGCCGAAGAGTCATGGCTTGTCGCCGTTCGGCGAAGAGGTCGTTCGCGAGATGAATCGGCTCGGAATGCTCGTCGATCTGTCGCATGTCTCGGCCGAGACGATGCGGCACGCACTGCGCGTGACCCGAGCGCCGGTGATTTTCTCGCATTCATCGGCGTTCGCGCTCGCCGATCATCCGCGCAACGTGCCCGATGAGGTGCTCAAGATGCTGCCCAAGAACGGCGGCGTGGTGATGGTCAATTTCTATAGCGGCTTTATTGTTCCCGAAGCATCTCGACTGCGCAAGCGGATGTTCGAGACCGCCCGCGAACTCAAGAAGAAGTACCCGAAGGAACGGGACTTTCAGGAAGCGATGGCCCAATATCGCAAGGACAATCCGATTCCCAGGGGCACCATTTACGACGTCGTCGATCACATCGAGCACATCATCAAGGTCGCGGGCATCGACCACGTCGGCCTCGGCTCCGATTTCGACGGCATCGATTCGACGCCGGAACAATTGGAGGACGTATCGAAGTATCCGCTCATCACACAAGAGTTGCTTAACCGCGGCTACAAGAAGGAGCAGATCCTCAAGGTGCTCGGCGGAAACTGTCTGCGGCTCATCCGCGCAGCCGAGGCAGCAAAGGGCAAGTAGGACGGATAACAAGGACGGATTGCCAATCCGTCCGACTTCGGCTCGGGCGTAGGACGGATTGGCAATCCGTCCGACCGGAACTGATCATGGGCGCCACATCCTCCCAATCCACTGGTCCAGCATCGGCTGCCCCGCGAGCTGGCCTTGCGTTGGCACTGCTCCTGAGCATCAATCTGTTCAATTACATTGATCGCCAGGTGCTCTCGGCGGTGTTGCCGAAGTTGGAAGTGGATGCGACTCTGTTTCGGCCCGATGATCCCAATCTGAAATTCAAACTCGGATTGCTGACCACGGCGTTTCTCGTTTCCTACATGCTGATGTCGCCGGTGTTTGGCCGGCTCGGCGACCGGCGCTCGCGCTGGGCATTGGTCGGGATCGGCGTGATTGTTTGGAGTCTGGCGAGCGGCGGTTCCGGATTAGCGACCGGCTTCGCGGTCATGCTGCTCACTCGGTGCCTGGTCGGCATCGGCGAAGCGGCCTACGGTCCGGTCGCCCCGGCGATGCTCTCCGATCTCTATCCGGAGCGGCGGCGTGGCCGGATCCTGGCCTGGTTTTACATGGCCATTCCCGTCGGCAGCGCGCTCGGTTTCGTGATCGGCGGCCAGATGGCCGATACAACTTGGGGCTGGCGTGGGGCCTTTCAGATCGTCGTTGTTCCCGGTTTGCTCCTGGGCGTGCTCTGCTTCTTCATGAAAGAGCCCGCACGTTTTTCCGGCGCGCCCATAGCACGCTCGGCGTCCTGGCCCAGTGTTCTCAAGGAATTAAAGCGCATCCGCTCGTTCGTGCTCTGCTGCGCGGGCATGACCTGCACGACATTCGTCCTCGGCGGCGTGGCATCGTGGACGCCGTATTACATTTTCGAGCGTGAGGCACGCTTCGCGATTACCCCGGACGCGATGGGAAAGCTGGCCGCGTTGAAAGCGTCCGATGGCACACCCGTCGTTCCGCCGGCGGTTATCGAAAAACTGCGCGCCTCAATGGGCCCGAAGTTTTGACCAGTGCCGAGTTGAAAGCAAAACTGAGTGCGAGCACTTTGACGCAGGATGAGCGGGCCCAGTACCAAGCGCGGATCTTTGAGAACGTGACCACGTCCGATTCGATCACTCTGAGTACGATCGGCCCGGTCTTTGGCGGCATCGTCGTCGTGTCGGGCCTGATCGCTACGTTTTTCGGCGGCTGGCTCGGCGACAAGCTCCGCGATCGGATTCGCGGCTCGTATTTTCAGGTTTGTGGTTACGGCGCCTTGCTCGGATTCCCGCCGTTCGTCGCCATGCTGTATGTTTCGTTTCCGGCCGCGTGGGTTTGCATTTTCGTGGCGGTCTTCTTCTTATTCGTCAATACCGGTCCAGCAAATACGATCCTGGCCAACGTGACTCGGCATGAAATCCGTGCCACGGCGTTCGCCATCAATATCTTGATCATCCATTTGTTCGGCGACGCCATTTCACCGCCGATCATCGGGCTCATCGCCGGCAAGTCGAGTCTGGGAACGGCCCTCTTGTGCGTCTCGTTCCTCATCCTCCTCGGCGGCGGATTGTGGATCGCGGGGGCTCGCTATTTGGACGAAGAGACGCGCAAGGTGACGAGTGCCGAGTCATGAGCAATTCATTCCGAACGTCGATCCTGCCCACATTCCGTATTGCCGGTCCGGCGATTCCACGGCATCTTGCCCATCACCAGTCCCATGCCGCACCAGTCCGTCATACCGGCGAAAACGAGGCCAGCGCCAACGAGACCCGCAATTCCCAACAGGCCCTTGTGGACAAAAATCGAAAGGAGGATGCTGATCACGATCAACGCTCCGGCGGCGATGCGCACCTGCCGTTCGAGCGACATGTGCTTCTGGCCCCGGACGACCGGCAGCCCCGCGCCTTCCCACGCCAGCGTTCCGCCATCGACATTGACCACGCGAACCGACGCATTAACGGTCAGCAGCTTTTCGCAGGCTTTCTGTGCTCGCCCGCCGCCACGACAGATCACATAAATCGTCTCGGTGCAGCCGTTCAACACAGCGGCGGGATCGAACTCATCGAGGGGGATATTCGTCGCCCCGTTCGCATGCACCTGCTCGAATTCGGCGGGCGTGCGAACGTCGATGAGCCTGACCGTCTGCTGCTTGCACAATTCCGCGAGCGCGGCGGGACTGATGCCATTCACTGACCCGGCCATTCAACTGTCCTCCTATTGGTCCGCTTTGGGAAATCCGGCCTCGAGCAAGTCCTTGTAACCCGGCTTCAAGGGTCGAACTTTGAATCCCAATTTCTCCAATACGTTTGCTGCCTGCACGCTCCGCACGCCGGACCGGCAATGGGTATATATGATCTTGTCCTTCGGCAAATGCTTGGTGAGTTCTCTCGGGTTGCCTTTTTTCAATTTGCTCAAGGGCAGCCACTGCGCATCTTTCAGATGTCCTTCATTCCATTCCGATTGCTCGCGCACGTCGAGCAGGATGGCCTTCTTTTGTTCGAGCGCCTTTTGCACGTCGGCCGGCGAGTCCTTGGTGTGCTCAGCCGTTAATCCGATGCCGACCAACATTGCGAGCGCCGAAAGGGTGCACGGCGTTATCAGTTTCATTGATCAATCTCCAGTTGCGGAATCCCGATACTTTGCTGGTCGGACAATTCTTCCAACTTGTCCGCCTGGACCGTCAACGGTTGAATTATGGATCGACACTAAACCGCCGAGCCCGAAGCGCAACCTGAGGGCGAGGCGGCGTGTCCATGAGTCGCCTCGCCCTCAGGTTGCGCTTCGGGCTCGGCGGACATGGACCCAATTCGCTGGTGTTGACGGTCCGCTACTCAGTTTGATCGCGAACCGCCACCTGCCAGGTTTTGTACGATCCGGTGAGATTGCGGCATGGGAAGCCATGCTGCTGCAGCATTCGGCATGCGACATACGACCGTTGCCCGGAAGCACAATGGACGAGCAACTCGCGATCGCGGGGCAATTCATCGAGCCGGCTTCGCAACTCGGGGAGCGGAATATGAATCGAGCCAACGATCATTCCCCCGGCACGCTCCTTCTCGTCGCGCACATCGAGTATTGCGGTCCGCTGCGGGTCCAGGTGGTCAATTTCATGCCATTGCGCAATGCGCACATCGCCTGCCAAGACGTTCTGGGCCGCCATCCCCGCCAGATTCACCGGGTCCTTCGCCGAGCCATAGGGCGGGGCATAGGCCAACTCCAGATCGGCCAGATCGTGGACCGTCATGCCCGCCTTCAAAGCCGTCGCCAGCACGTCGATCCGCTTGTCGACGCCATCCTCACCGACAGCCTGAGCGCCGAGCAATTTGCCGGTATCCGGAGCGAACAACACCTTGAGCGCAATCGGCTTGGCGCCGGATAGTAGCCGGCATGAGAATTGGGATGCAGGTAGACAACCTCGTAGGGCATCCCGGCCGACTTCAATGCCTTCTCATTGGCTCCGGTGCAGGCGGCGGCAAGATCGAACACGCGTACGATGGCGGTTCCGAGCGAGCCGCGATACGTCGACGGCCGACCGGCGATATTGTCGGCGACGATTCGGCCCATCCGGTTGGCCGGGCCAGCGAGCGCGATGAGCGTCCAGTTGCCGGTGACCCAATCGCGGACTTCGACAGCATCGCCGACAGCATAGATCGCCGGGTCGTTGGTCCGCAAATGCTCATCCACGCGAATGCCGCCGCGTTCGCCGATCGTCAGCCCTGCCTCGCGGGCGAGCTTGACCTCCGGCCGCACGCCGAGCCCGAGCACGACCACGTCGGCTGGCAGTCGCTCGCCATTCTTCAAGACAACGACGGAGGCGGCCGCTTCCTCGCCATCTTGCGGCGATTCGAAGCCGACGACCTGCTGGCCAAGTTTGAGCGCGACCCCCTGCTTACGCAATTCGGCATGAACGTAGGCGGCCATTTCCGGATCAAACGGGGCCAGGACTTGAGCAAGCAACTCGGCCACGGTGACGCGAAGACCGCGACGATGGAGTTGCTCCGCCACTTCCAGGCCGATATAGCCGCCGCCGACGATCACCGCAGTTTTCGCATTGTGCTTGGCAATCCATTCATCAATGCGCGACAGGTCGGGGATATTGCGGAGCGTGAATGCGCCAGCGCGATCGATTCCCGGAATCGGTGGAACAAGCGGGGCGGCGCCCGGAGAGAGGATCAACTCGTCATAGCGCTCGCGGTATTCGCGGTCAGTCGCCAAATCGCGTACCGCGATCTCTTTTGCCCTCCGATCGATGGCAACGACCTCGCTGCGGACACGAACATCCAGGTTGAAGACCGCCCGCAAGCGCTCGGGAGTCTGGACGAGCAGTTTCCGTTCGTCGGAGATTTCGCGGCTCAGGTAATATGGCAGGCCACAGTTGGCGAACGACACATGGGGGCCGCGCTCGAAGACGACGATGTCGGCCGATTCGTCGAGCCGCCGCAGCCGGGCAGCGGCACTCGCCCCGCCGGCGACGCCGCCGACAATCAACACGCGCCGGGCCATAATTGCGAACTCCCGTTTCCCTTCCGTGCTTCTGGGTCCACTCTATGGACGAGGATATGGAATGTCAATATCATAATATTACTATATAGCAATATGAAAGCGGCCATGAAGACGACGTTGAGCCCGGATCAATTGGAAGCGGTGTCGAGGTTGTTCGCCGCGTTGGCGGAGCCGACCCGCCTGGCGCTCCTGCAGGCGCTGCGCAAGGGCAGCCGACCGGTCGGCGACCTCGTGGACGAGTTGGATGCCAAGCAGGCGAACATATCGAAGCAGCTTGGGATGCTTTATGCCGCGGGTCTCGTGAGTCGCGAGCGTCATGGCAACGAGGTCCACTATTCGATTCGCGACCCGGTCGTTTTTGATTTGTGCCAACTGGTATGCGGCAAGCTTCGGCGCGACGCCGAACGTCAGGCGGACGCTTTCCATCCGCACGTCAGTCGGGCAAAGACGCGGGGTCGTTAGTTGGAACCCCGCACCATGAAGGGATGACTACGAGGACACCAGCTTATTGCCGGCAGCGTGCTCAAAACGGCGCTGCGTGAGCCCGAAGTCGGCTTTGCCTGCCCAATCACGTCGAAGCCAATCGATCCCCGTTCTTCGATTTGGAATCAATGGAGTTGCCCATCATGAGCCTGTCCTCCAGACCTTCGGTCACTGAGGTGGACCCCATTCTTTGGACAAAAACCGGGCGAATTTAAGCTACACTTTTCCCAGTCCTCCAATCGCTTCTTTCGACTTGCTCTTGTCTGTGGCCCACGTGTCCGTTATCTCCCGCTTGCCGGGTGAAACGGAGGTTGGCTCTGCTGGCGAGCAACCAGCCAAGGGATAGCCCGGTCGACGGTACGCCGATGGCGACCTGCCCCGGCTTCGGACTGAGGCCGGGGCTTGTTATTCCATCGGATACCCGAGCCATGCCTCAAAAAACGCACCGACGACCCACTCCATAAACCTCCGCCGGCGTTCGATACGCCAACGATTGATGCTGCCGTCCTCGGTTGTAGTACGGGAAGTACCGCGACAGGCCTGCGTGCAACTCCGGCACCGTCTCGTGTCGGTACAGATAGATTTCCTCATACTTCACCGTGCGCCACAGCCGCTCGACAAACACGTTGTCCAGACATCGACCTTTGCCATCCATGCTCACCTTCGCCCCCGCGGCCTCCAGTCGCGAAGTGTACGATGCCGACGTGAATTGCACTCCTTGATCCGTGTTGAATACTTCCGGACAGCCACAGCTCAATGCCTCCTCCAACGCTTCCAAGCAGAACTCCACATCCAGTGTGTTCGATAGCCGCCACGAAAGCACGTACCGGCTGTACCAGTCAATCACGGCCGTCAGATACATGAACCCCGCCGGCATCGGCACATAGGTGATATCCGTGCTCCACACCTGGTCCACCCGGTCGATCGCCACGTTGCGGAGCAAGTACGGATACACCTTGTGGCCCACACCCCCGGCCGACAACTTCGGCTTCGGATAGACCGCTTCCAGGCCCATCAACCGCATCAGCCGTTGCACCCGTTTGCGGTTCACCTCGTGTCCTTGGCTACCGAGAAACTTCGCCATGCGACGGCTGCCCAAAAACGGATGGGCGGTGTACTCCCGGTCGATCTCCTCCATTAACGCCAGGTTCTCTTTCGTCTCGGCGCCGGGTTCGTAGTAGTAGCTCGATCGACTCAGTCCCAGCACTTCGCACTGTCGACTCACGCTCAACGTTGCGTCCGTCGGATCGACCCACGCCCGCTTGATCTCAACCGAAGCGGGCAGCTTTTTTTTTGAGCCAATCCAACTCCGTCTGCAGCCGGCCGATCTGCTCGTAGAGCTGCGACTGGATCGCCTCGTGATCCACCGTCGATGTCTTGGTCCCCCGCTCGAACAACTCCTCGACATTGCCGAGCAGTTGCTTCTTCCAGCCATGAATCATGGTCGGATGCACGCCGTGCAAACTGGCCAGCTCATTGATCGTCTTGTCACCCTTGATCGCCGCCAAGGCCACCTGAGCCTTGAACGCGGCTGTATGCGACTTCCGTTGTCGTGCCATCGATAACCCCCTTCTTGGACAGCCGACACTAGCTTATTCGACTGTCCAGTTTTTGGGGTCCAATACACACTTCGTGGTTCACCGCGTTACCGCGGCGCGTTGACCTCGGGATAACGCAACTTTCGCTCTGGGTCGTGGAAGCGCAGGTAAACTGCTGTGCCTTTCGTCCCATCCGACTGCGTCATGAATGTCAGTTGATTCTCGCCCTTTTTCAGCTTGACCTCCACACTCGATTGGTCTGGCCGAGCGATGACGCCGGCGCCCTTGCCTTTAACCGCCGGTTGGCCAGCAATTGCGACCTGATAATCCATCTTGCAGCCGATCATCATCCGCATCGTCATGTCGGCCGGGGCAATCACTTTGGCGTCCAGCATGATGATCGACGCTTCGACATCCGGGAACGCGATGCGCCCCGATACGCCGACCACCGGGTTAAACGGTTTGAGCGCGTCGCCATCCTTCTTGAAGCGCACGCGCGAATAATGCCCTTCGACGTTGATGAGGAACGGGTCGGCCATCACGTAGCGCACCAGGTCGCGGAAGTCCTGCATGCTCATGTTCTTGTTAAGCCCCTCGGGCATCAGCGATTTTTCTTGCACCTTGAGGTCGTCGATGTCCTTCTTCTGGATCTGCTTGAGCACGCCGTTCTCGGTCTTGAGCGTGACGCTGGTCGCGTCCTCGGCGGCGAGGATTCCGGTCTCCGTGCGCATGTCGAGCGTCGTCACCGTGCGCATGAAATAGGGAGCGCCGATCACGCGATTGGGATCGAGCACGTTGGTGAGCAGGTACTCGATGTCGCGGCCGGCCCCTTCGATGTTCGGGCCGACTTCGTGGCCGCGGCCGTCGAATTTGTGGCACTTGGCGCATTGATTGTCGAAGATCAGCTTGCCGTGCTCGAACGAGCCGGGGAGCGTGGCCAGCTCGCCACGCATCGTGTTGATGAGCCGATCCAGTTCGGCCGGTGTTGCCCGCATGCGCCCCCAGACCTTGCCGATCTGCGCGTTGAGCCGTTTATCGTTGAGCGCTTGTATGCGCAGGATCGTGTTGTCGTTGAGTGCGGTGCGATCGATTTTTTTGGCTCCGACGGCGGCAAGCAGATCGTTCGCCCATTCCCGGCGGCCGGCGAGGATCTGGACGACTTCGTTCCGCAATGGCGGCGAGAGCTTCTGCCACTCGGCGAGCAGGTCGGCGGCAATCTTGGGCACGTTGATGCCGCCGAGGGCTCGGATCGCTTCGGCCTTGAGTTCGGCGTCGGCCTTGCCGCGCACGAGGTCCATCAGGAACGGCACCGTGGCCGGCGAGCGCACGACGGCCACGTCGCGCAGGGCGGCGAGACGCTCATCGACCTTCTTTGTCCCGTCGCCGGCAACGGCCATCGCCCGGTGGATCGCTTCCGCATCGCGGAACTTGATGGCCAGGCTGTTGGTCAGCCGCCGCACGTCGGCGTGCGTGTCCTTCTCGAGTTTCGCGTGCACGACCTGCCAATCGGCCGGTGCATCGACAGTGCGGTTGCCAATCGCCTGGATGAGCCCATCGAGCGCCTTCGCCCGCACACCGGAATTGGCCAGGTCGCCAACAAATGCAAGACAGAGCCCCAGGTCCTCGCGCTTGCCAGTCGCGATGAGCCGCCGCATGGCCCGCGGCACAATCGTGTCCGCGATGAGCGCGTTGCCGGCGGCGTTGTCCTTCAGCCAAGCGAGTTCCTCTTTTGGATTCTTTGCCAGTCCCGGCTCGTACGCGAGCCAGAGGAGGTGGGGGATCATGGGGTCGGTTGCGTCTTCTTTGTGTCGCAGTAGCTCTCGGATCAGCGGCAAACTCAGAGCGCTGAACCGAATTGCGGCTGAGCAGAGGCTTCGACGCAATTCAGGCGATCTGGCGTCTGCGGCGACGAGGGGAAGTAAGTCTTTCAGAATGCGGGGGTCGAGTTCTGGTTGATCCGCAATCTGTCGAACAAAGTTGCAGAGCATTGGTCTGAAGAATCGTGACTGAGGATCTCTCAGGGGATCGTCCGGCGCATTAAACTTCTCCCCGGTCAGGGCGAACGCAAAGTTGTTCGCGAGTCGCTTCAATTCAGAGTCCGAGAGCTTTGCGTAGTTGAAGTCGTCCTTCACCATCGACGCGGCATAGTTCACCCGAACCGCCGTCGAAATCCTCTTGTTCCAATCGAAGTTCTCGCCGCCGTACGCCCAGCGCCGTCCGATCGTTTCTTCCCATTTGTGATCTCGTCGTTCGGAAATCAGGCGTAAAGCGGTTCGGTATCGGTAGGGGTTTTCCTCATCGAGTACATCGAGCAACTCGGCGTCCGATTTCGCTCCCAAATCCTCCGCCTTCTTCGTCTTCAACCCCTTCCGCTGAATCCGGTACACGCGGCCGTGGTCGTAGTCCCAGTCGTCCGGCTTCGTCTGATGACAGGGGTGCTGGTCGTGCCAGTCGATGCAATAGATCTCGCCGTTGTGGCCCCAGCGGAGGTTCACCGGGCGGAAGTTCTTGTCGCCGCTCACCAGGAAGTCGTCGCCGCGGCTGGCGATGTACGAGGAGCCGTTCGGCCGCAGGATGTTCTGCTTGATCGAGCAGCCGTGGATGCTGCCGAAGATGACGCTGTTGTGGTATTTCTTTGGCATGATCGGCGTGTCGAGCGAGATCAGCCCGGCGTGGGCCCAGCCGCTTTCCTTGTGGAAGGTGTGGTCGCAAATCTCCTTGATCTCTCCGTAGGCGTATGGGTTGGATGCTTGCCCGGCTTGCCGCTTGTAGTTCGCTCCCGGCACGATGTGGAACAGGTGCGGGATCACGCAGCAGCAGAGGATGAACTGCCCGTCCGTGTTGCGCCAGTCCATGCCCCAGGGATTGCTAGTGCCTTCGGCGAAGACTTCGAACTTCTTGGTCTTGGTGTCGTAGCGCCAGACGCCCGCGTTGATTTCCACTGGCGAGCCTCCGGCGTTAGCTGGGGGAGCTGGCTTTCCTCCCCCCGCTGACGCGGGAGGCTCGCCAACTGGAGAGACCTTGGAGTAGGTGAAGATGCCATGCAGACCGTAAAGCCGGCCGTCCGGGCCCCACTGAAAGGTGTTGAGCACCTCGTGCGTGTCTTGCGAGCCGAAGCCTTTCAGGAGGATCTCGATCTTGCCCGGCTTGTCGTTCTTGTTCTCGATGAAGAAGAGGTAAGGCGAAGCGCCGACATAAACGCCGCCGTTGCCGACTTCGATGCCGCTCGCCATGTCGAACGAAACGGGGAAATCCTTGCCTTCGATGAACGTCGTCACCTTGTCGCACACGCCGTCGCCATCGGTGTCTTCCAAGATCTTGATGCGGTCGCGGGGCATCTTCCCCTTGGGCGTGCGCTTGGGATATTCAAAACTCTCGATGATCCAGACGCGGCCTTTTTCATCGACGGTCATGGCGATCGGATTGGTGATCTGCGGTTCGCTAGCGAAGAGCTTGACCTCGAAGCCGTCAGCCACCTTCATGCGCTTGACGGTCTCTTCGGGCTTCAGGTACGGCTGACCGGAGCCCTTGGTGTTATCGAAGCCGAATTCCTTTTGCGCGAAGGCAGGGGAAACGATCAAAAGAGCGGAGAGAATGCGCAGCATGTGACCCTCGAGGAAGACAACCGGTCGCGGCGCGCCTTTTTTTCGGGCGGAAACCATGCTCTCCACTCACGAGAATTCGACATTCTCGGCCCGCGAAACAGATTGCACGGCGGGCTTTCACAGTGGAAAAACAACTCAAGGCAGCGACCCATTCCATGGTTACTCCTATTGAATTGGAAACTGCCGATACGTCATTTCCATTTTTGATGTCACGCCGTCGGGAATCCGTGTGTGGAGCGGCACGTAACAAAAAAACCCCTTGCTTCCAGCGTGGAGCTGAAAGCAAGGGGTGTTTGAAAACTTGTTTCGATGCATCAGGTGTTCTGTTGGGAACAAAGCCCCATATCGTAGCCCGTGCCCGCATCGCCCGAATTCACTGTGATGTCGATGAATCCCAGTCAAGGACACATTCGGACTCCCGCCAAGACTTCCAACGTTCGGGTACATAACGTCATAGTCGGTCACTACCATTTGCATTGAATACGTGCCAGCCGCCACGTCGTGGAAACAATAGGTCCCGTCTTCGGCGGTCATCGCGGTCTGGACGACAACTCCATTGGTCGATCAGATCGACCTCGATCCCTGCCATTCCCGCGTCGCCGTCATCGATCCCGAAATCGCCGTTGGTGTCGAAATACACCGTCCCCGAAATACTTCCAGATGACGATGACGAGCGTAATTTGGCCCGTAAAGTCGATCTCCTTCACGCGGGCGTGCGACTTCAGATTGATCGTGTCGCCGCCGGCGATGATCGCACCTTTGCAAACGCCCTCGAACTGAACCGAATAGTGCGGAGCGAGCAACGTACCATTTACCACATCATGGTCGTCGACGGAAATGGTTCCGGCGCCCGTGAAATTGTAGAGAACATGACTGGCCGTCACTCCGCCCGCTAGTCCGAGTGTCGAATTCCCGCGAAGCTTTAGCGTTCCGGAGACATTGACGATAAATATGTCGCTAGCGGATCCCCTGAGAATCAACGAGTCCGTGATATTCCCGTTGATCGAAATGACATTCACGCCGCCGTTGCCCAACACAACCGTGGAATGTTTGATCGAACCGAATGTCTGCGTCGCTATCTGACTGGCGGCCGTCAGCGATGCTTGAAGCGCATCCTGATCCGCCTTGGCGAGGCGATCCGCATCAATAACAACTTGCCCGCGGAGCTTGCCATTTCCGCTGTATTCACCTTTCGAATACTCGAAGACGTTCTTGGTAATGGTCGAATCGGCCTTGTTTTTCAAGGCTCCGCCCTGAGAGACCCCCTCGTTGCCAGCTACGCGAACTTCGTTGTTCAATATGGTGGTGCCCTGTAGTCCCAGGACGCTGTAGTTTGCGGCTGTTCCCAGTAGACTTCCGGTGGACGGCGTCCACCGATCTTCCAATGTGCAAACGGAAAGCGGTCGCGAAGTGGTCTGGCGGCGAGAACGTGTCATGGTGGGCATTTGGCAGTTCCTCTCAAAAGATTGTGTGGGCGAGCCTTCTGCAATTTCTGCTGCCTAGCTGAGAGGGGCCAGGTGGGGCAGGATAATCCAGCGGGGCAGGGACGGGTCGCTGGTTGCTCGACCATGCGAACCACTGTTGTTCGCGATTCACATGGCATCGCAAGGAACAGTAGAACAGCCTTTCCTGGCTCCAAATCAGACGATCGATTCAAACAGCCGAATCGCAAATCGGGTTTCGCTGACTGCTGAAGTATCCCGCCGGGAATCAGGTTGAAAGTGGCGATTGCGCTTCAGCGATGAATTCTCAGAGGAAAGGAGAATGGCGGATTCCGCAATGAGCCGAAAAACGGCAAACTAGGCCGTCAGCTGAGATGACGCGTCACACTTTATGGGCGCTGGGATTCATGCGAGAATTGCCGAAATCGATCTGCCACCCTGGTTGATGGCGACTGGCCGACCAGTCTTATCCGGAACCGTCATGTCGGGGTCGATTCCGAGAGCTTCGTATACTGTGCAGCAAATATCGGCGGGACTCACGGGCAAATCCTTGACGTAGGCAGCCTGGGCATCGCTCGCTCCGTAGACTGCTCCGCCCTTGATGCCCGCCCCCGCCAAGAGCGTTCCATAACAATAGGTCCAATGGTCGCGGCCGCCGTTGCCATTGATGCGAGGAGTCCGGCCCATTTCGCTCGTCACCACGACTAGCGTCTCATCCAACATGCCTCGAGCATCCAAATCTTCGAGCAACGCCGTCAATGTCTGATCGAGGCCAGGTAGCTTGTTCTCTTTGAGAATTGGGAAGTTCCGCGTGTGCGTGTCCCAGGCATCGTAGTCAATTGGAATTCGATCCCAGAACAGGTCCCATGTCACGTTGACAAACCGCACGCCCGCCTCAATCAGCCGCCGGGCAATGATCGCACTTTGCCCGAACAGCGTGCGGCCGTATCGATCAATGACCCGCGAATCGACCGTCGACATGTTGAATGCTTCGCGGGCCTTGGCGGACGTGAGCAATCCAAACGCCCGCTGCTGCGTCCGATGGAATTGGCCTATCGTGGGTGACGACTCCGCTCGTCGCACTCCATCGTCAAATTGCTTCACCAGCGAACGCCGCGAGCTCAGTCGATCGACGGTCACGTCGGGGAGTAAAACGCTGTCGGGGAGGATTGGCACGCCGCGAACGGGATTGGGATAGCCCGGCTTGGTTGCTGGCGCTTCCTTGTCCTTGAACGGGGCGCATTCGCTGGTCAGCGCGTCGAAGCGTTTGCCGAGAAATCCGCCATACGGGCCGGCTCGGCGGAACGCTTGCCCCCACCCGAGCCAACAGGGCAGATAGACATAGTCGGGAAAAACATCCGCCCCGACGCGCCCCTCCTTCACGCGTAGCCATTCGCAGACGGAGCCCATGCTCGGCGGGTCGGAGTCGCGCGGATGCTGGTCGGGCATCGTCTGACCAAAGCCGGTGTAGCTCGGCAGGCAGTTGTGGCAGCCGGCCTTGTGATTCACGGAGCGAATCACCGCCATCTTGTGCATCCACTTGGCCATCCGCGGCAGATGCTCGCAGACTTGCAGGCCCGGCACCGTCGTCGATATTGGCCGAAACTCGCCGCGAGTTCCCGTCGGGCCGGCAGGCTTCAGATCGTACATATCCTGCGTGGCGGCTCCGCCAAGCAGGTAGAGAAGGATAACGTTTTTCGCTTTGCCCGTGCGACTTTGACTCGCTGACTCCGCTGCAAGCAGTTGCGGCAGGGCGAGACCCCCAAGGGCGGAGAGCGCTCCGGCCTTCAAAGTTTCCCGGCGAGTAAAGCCGTCACAACAACGGCGCGGGCTGCCAAGCAAGCGGAGCATGCAGGGGCTCCGAGGTGGATAAGAATGCGATTGATGAAGTGTAACCCTTTTTCGCAATCAAACCTAGTGAAATCGCCCGACCTTGGGATCGTCGACCTGTCACCGCGAGTTTGAGAATACCAAGCCGTCGCGTTGACAGCGACTTCAGCACCAATTGCACCAAGCGGATCACTGGCTGGAGGAACGGCGACTGAAACGCTTTCCGGACCCACTCAGGTCGCGGGATGAGTTTGTGCATGCGCTTGAAACTGCGCACGGACTTCCGGGTTCAACAAGGTATAGATTGCCCAAGCACCAACCAAGACGTTTCCAAAACAGCAACAATTAGCGATATTCATCATGGCCAGGATGCTGCCGAACATCGCCATTCCATGTCGCCTGGCCCGAAGCAGCGACCATCCGCCCGCGATGGTGATCAGGCTCAGGAATGCCAGTGCGATACGCACTCGGGGAAGCCATTTCAGGGTGAGCGGTATCTTGTCGCGGACTTCCGGCGATTTGGTTGATTCGGCGGCGTGATTGAAGAAGTCGCGAGTTTGATCCTCAAATGTTCGCGGATCGACGTACGCCTTGACGGCCTGCAGTCCGTTCGAAAGAAACCCAATGAGACCCACGAGCAAAAGGGCCATTCCTGGCAGTACCCGGCGATTGGCAAACGGATTGCGCCGCAAGAGAAGGGGCTCGGTCAATTCACCCTGCTCATTGCGAATCGGCGCTCGAAAATGACTCTTACAATGAGGGCATTCTGCTCTCTGACCGAGCATATCGGTGGGCAAACGGACCGGTTTTTGACACCCCGGACAACGAATCGATTCCAAGGAAATCCCCTCGCAAGCCAAGAGCGTATCATACAACTTGCGCCGCCGTTGCGAGGCGTCAGTCGTTTCAGTGGTTCGCGAGAAGCGACGGCAGCGCCTGGGAATTAGGCCAATATCTTGGTCAGCACGTCGCCGGCGACATCGGTCAGGCGGAACTGCCGGCCGTTGTGCAAGTAGGTGAGTTTTTTGTGATCGATGCCCAGCAGGTGCAGCATTGTGGCGTGCAAGTCGTGAACCGATACGCGATCGATCACGGCCTTGTGGCCGAACTCGTCGGTTTCCCCGTACGTAGCTCCGCCCTTGATCCCGGCTCCCGTCATCCACGTCAAGAAGCCGTGCGGGTTATGGTCGCGGCCGCCATTCCCCTGCGAGACCGGCATTCGTCCGAACTCGCCGCCCCAGATCACAAGCGTCGATTCGAGCAGGCCACGTCGCTTGAGGTCGGTTAGCAAGCCGTCAATCGGGACATCGGTAGCCGCACAATGGCCCGAGTGATTGCCGGCCAGATCGGAATGGGCGTCCCATTCGCCGTCGCTGTAGATTTGAACGAAGCGCACGCCGCGCTCGATCAACCGGCGGGCGGTCAAACATTTCGTTCCAAACGATCGGGCCTTGGGATCTTCGAGCCCGTACATTTTGCGGGTCGCGGCCGTTTCCTTGGACAGGTCGATCAGTTCGCTGGCTTCCGCTTGCATTCGGTACGCCAATTCGAACGACTCGATTCGGGCAGTCAGGTCCGGTTCACCGGGCCGGTTGCGAAGATGCTCGCCATTCAACTTGGCACATGAGGTCGAGTTGGGCCCGTTGATCGTCGGCGGTCACGTCTTTCGATCGGCGGAGATTGAGGACTGGATTTCCCTCCGGCCGGAACAATGTGCCTTGGTACGCGGCCGGAAGAAAGCCCGACGACCAGCTCAACGGTCCGCCTTTCACACCCTGGTTATTCCCAAGCACAATGAAGCCCGGAAGATTCTGGTTTTCGCTCCCGAGCCCATACGTGATCCATGAGCCGGCCGCCGGAAATCCCGGCCGCCCGATGCCGGTGTTGATCTGATACAGCGCCGGAACGTGGTCGTTCGATTCGGTATAGCACGACTTGATGAACGCGATGTCGTCGACGTGTTTCGCAACATGGGGGTACTTCTCGCACACCCAAGCTCCGGACTTGCCATATCGACGGAACTTGAATGGCGACTTCATCAACGGACCGGGGTTGCCGTTGAACACGTCGATCTGGACGCGTTTGCCATTGTTCTTGTCCAGTTCCGGCTTGGGATCGAACAAATCGACAGCGCTCGGCGCCCCTTCCATGAACAACCAGATGACTGCCTTCGCCTTGGCGGGAAAGTGCGTCGGCTTCGGTGCTAATGGCCCGCTGGGAGCAGCGCGAGCCGCATCGCGAAGCAGCAGGTCGGCAAGTGCGACCACCCCGAAGCCGGCCCCGGCCTTGTGCAAAAAGCGTCGGCGATCAATTCCCTGGATTTCCGCCACGGCAATCTCCACATCAATCGACATAGATGAACTCGTTCAACCCGAAGAGCGCTTGGCAGTAATCGGTCAACGCTTGCTGCCGCGCATCGCCCGCCGGCGCTTTTGGATTGCGAATGCCGCGCGTGCGGCTCCGATCGGCCAAGAATTCAGCGCCTGCCTTCAGCTCTCCATCTGTCGGCCGTCTGCTGAACGCCAGCCAATAGGCGCGCTCGATGACGCGGTTCGGATTGGTCCCGGCTTCCTTCGATATTCGGCGGGCGAAATCGGCCGCCCGCGTGCGCACGAACGGATCATTCAACAACGCGAGCGCCTGCGGCGCGACCGTGGTCAAACTGCGCCTGCCGGTACACTGCTGGGCGTCCGGAGCGTCAAACGCCTGGAAGAGCGGATACGGAATTACTCGTTTGTGAAACATATACACGCCCCGACGGTGCACCGCCGGCCCATCCATGATGTTGGTCGGGTATGGGGTCTTGAGATTGCGGGCGACCATGGCCTCGGCTGGAATCGGCGGCTTGAACGCGGGGCCGTACATCTCCAAGTTCAATGTGCCACTGACGGAAAGCATTGCATCGCGCAATTCCTCCGCTTCCAGGCGGCGCGGTCGCATCCGCCAAAGCAGGCGGTTGTCCGGATCGACCGTTCGATTGGACGTTTCGACCGTAGACCTTCGCCGGTACGCATCGCTGAGAAGGATCATCCGATGGAGGCGCTTGAGCTTCCAGCCGTTGGCAACGAAGTCGGCAGCCAGCCATTCCAATAGTTCGGGATGCGTCGGTCGGTCGCCGCGCGTGCCGAAATCGTTGGGCGTACGAACCAGTCCTTCGCCGAAATGGTATTGCCATACGCGGTTGACGATGACGCGAGCCAAGAGCGCCCCGGCGCCATGGTCGATATCCGTGATCCAGTTGGCAAGCGCTCGACGCTGGTACGTGGTGTCGGAGCGGTCGCCAGCGCGAGCCTCCTTCCAGTACTCGGCCGGCGGACTTTTCGCGGGTCAATACCGTGACGAATCCAAGTCCAACCGGGATCGAATGGTCGTGGAAGTCGGCCCGGGGGAAAAGCCAGCTCGGCGATGGTTTGCCGCCGAAGTCGCGATAGGTCAGAGCGAGCGGCGGCGATTTCGGCTCGCGTTTGCGGATCGTGATCACTTGCGACTCGAGTTCGCTCCAGTGCTTTCGAGCCGCCTCGTCCATCGCGGACACCAAGTCCGCATCGCCAATTGAAAGAGCCTTTTGGTGTTTATGGGCAAGTTTCTTCGCCGCGGGCGAATTGGGCTGTTCGCGGAGAAGAGTCTTGTCCATATCCCCAATGGGCAATCGTTCGATCTTTCGCCGACGAACTTGGGGTTCAAGTTTCTTCTTCTGCGCGTTCAGCCATTCGTTGCGTCGACTCTCGGCAGTCTTGAACTGTTTGACCCAATCCGCGTGCGCCTGTCGATAGTTGTTGATGGCGGCCGGGGTGGCAAGCGGCACTTCCTTCCGGTCGCCCGAATTCAGCGCTGCCATGATCTGGTAATAATCGCGGGTCGGCAGGGGATCGAATTTGTGGTCGTGACAACGGGCACAACCAAGCGTCAGTCCAAGGAGTGCCGCACCGGTCGTCGTGACGATGTCGTCCAGCTCGATGTATCGTTGTCGGAGCCGCTCTTCTTCGAGCAGCTTGTCCGGGAGTTCCGCGCTTGGCCCGGCCGCCAGAAATCCGGTGGCGGCGATCGCTCGCAGGTCGTCCGGGGCGATCTCATCCCCTGCCAGTTGCCAGCGAACAAACTCGTCGAATGGCATGTCATCGTTCATCGCCCGAATGACGAAGTCGCGATAGTGGTATGCCGTGGGCCGATCATTGTCGCTTTCGTAGCCGTCGCTATCCGCGTAACGAGCCACGTCGAGCCAATGTCTGGCCCAGTGTTCACCAAATCGTGGGCTGGCCAATAGTCGGTCCACCCAGACTGCGTAAGCCGCATTAAAATCGGCCGCTTGGCCGATCCCGTGCACGTCTTCCGGCGTCGGCGGCAATCCAGTCAAGTCGAATGTGACCCGGCGAACCAAGCGACCACCGCTCGCCCGCGCCGCCGGCTTCAGGTTCTTTGCCTCGAGCACGGCGTCGATAAATTGGTCGAGCGGGTTCTTCTCTGGCCTGCCAGTCCTTGGTGGCTTGAGATGGACTAGCGGTCGAAACGCCCAGAACTGACGGTCCTCCGCGGTGACAATCAGTTCGGTTCGAACGGCGGCCTTCGGCTCGACGTCGCGCGGCCACCCGGCGCCTCCCTGGATCCATTTGCGAAGGGTCTCAATCTGCGCCGCGGACAGAGCCTTCCCCTCCGGTGGCATGCGCACCGTCTCGTCCTTTGCGGTCACCCGACGGATTAGCTCGCTGTCGTCCGGCCGTCCCGGCGCGACCGAAGCGGATCCCGAATCGCCCTTGCGAACAAACCCGTCGCGGCGATCGAATCGCAAGCCAGCCTTCTGCTTGGTCGGTCCGTGGCATTTGATGCAGTTCGCTTTCAGAATTCCCCGCGCGTCCGCATCGACATCCGCCGCGGTTGCCGCGTCGGTCGCGACGAATGCTGGGATCCCGAGAGTTGGCAGCCCGAAGCAAACCAGGCGGATCAAACGTAGCAGAATAAACGAATGCATACAGAATCCAGAATAACGGCCTGCCGAGTTGCGATCAACTTCCGACTGAGGCTGCCAATGATGTTGTGGTTGCTACTTCTTGGGGTTCAACAGAACGTAGTCGATGCCCACCATGAACTTCTGCACGGCTGCAGGATTGGCGCCAACGATTTGAATTGTCAACTGATGCGAGCCCTTCTTCAACTCAGCCATACCAAGATTCAGCACGCCGCTCGTGATCACGTCGGGCGAGTGGTACAGATCGATTGGCTTTCCGAGCGGCTTGCCATCCACGCCGAATTGAATCGTGGCATAATCGTTCGCCATCGTCATGACCGCCGACACGTCGTATTGGCGCGTCGCGTTCGCCATGAGTTCCAGCGTGAGCGTCTCGCCTTTCTTGCCGCCGGTCCAGAAGAGTTGGGCGTCGCCACTCCATTTGTCCTTCGCGAACCCCTTCATGTTCTGAACAACCGTCTTTCCTGCGGATACCTTCAAGACCAGCATGTCCTCGCCCTCGATGGCCCCCGCGACATGCCCGGTCTTCGCGTCGATGATGGACTGCGGACCGCGAATCGACTTGGGCGCTTCAAACTTCATCCGTTTGGGCTGGGCCGCTTCCCAGGTTTCCTTGCTCACTTTCTCGATCTTGTGCCTGAGGACGTGCGCGCCGACCATGCCGCCCAGGACGACGTCCGGCAACCCATCGCCGTTGACGTCGACGATGCTGATCTGTCGGCCGATGCCTGCCTGACTGTCGATCTTGTGCGGAATCCACTCGACGCCTTTCTTGGTCCGTTTCAATTGGAACCAGTAGACCACGGCGCCCGCGTCCCACATGGGACTTCCCTTGTGGTGCGAGTAATAGGTCTTCCCGGTGACGATGTCCTTGAGGCCGTCGCCGTCCATATCCACGAGCGCGACGGAATGTAACTCGCTGAAGACGACACCGAACGGATTGTCGGCCGGCCGATCTCCCATGATGAGTTGCTTCTGAAATGTCGTTTTTCCATCCACCCGAACTTGCTTATACCAAGCGAGGCCGAAATCGTGAGCAGCGAGGCTGGTGATGACATCGTTGAGTCCATCGCCGTCCACGTCGTAAACGTACATCTCGGCGCCGCCGTATGCTGGGGTAAAGGAAGCGGGGTGAAATTCCCATCGCACCGTGTCCGCGTTCTTCTTGGGTTGCTCGAACCAGCCGGTCGCAGATGACGATGTCCTGCAGGCCATCGCCGTTGATGTCGCCGATGCCGAGGCCGTGGCCAAACGGCTTCGGGGCGGCCATGACCGAAATGCTGTGAAAAGTCCACGGTTCGAAGCCTTTTTTCGGCTCGAACGTGGCGAAGCCGAACTGGCCGTTCGAGGTGCAAACGAGTTCGGGTTGGGCGTCGCCGATGAGATTCACGAATTGGGGCGACTCGTTGCTCACCGAATTCAGAACCTTGTGCTTCTTCCAAGGCTTGTCGTAGTTTCCGGGTCCGGGGTTCTCGTACACATAAGCGGGCGTGCCGGGAAAGCCGACGACAAGGATGTCGTTTCGCCCATCGCCATTGAAGTCGTAGACCCAATTGAAGAAGTTGTTGGCGTAGCCCTCGCGGTTTTGCGGTTTCGCGGGATAGATTTCGTGCTTGGTCTTGAAGTCAGGCCCTTCGTACCAATAAGGCCCATAGACAATGTCCGGTTTGCCATCGCCATTGATGTCGCCCGCGTTGGCCCCTTCGGAGAAATAGACATTCGAGAGTTGCTGCCGCTCGAAGGTGTGGAGCGTGTGTTCTTGTGCGCGAACGAACGACGGAGCCGCCAACAAGCATGCGACCAGCAATAGGGAGAGCCGGAACAGGATGCGCATGGTGAGCCTCGATTGGAATGAGCACGGACCTGCGGTCAAGATAGACCGCCACACTCCACGCGGCCCGCAATTTCCTAATGTGTTGAATCGCAGTGCGAGTCGCTTCTGATCGCATTCGCAGCCCCTCTTTCGACCTTGCCGGCCGAAAGTTGGCTATTAGAATTGGATGGAGAGATGGCCTTCGAGCGAACCGACCTCGTCGGTTCAGTCTCGCTGAATAGGCCGTCGATTGCGATCCTGGGGACGTAGCTCAATTGGTTAGAGTACCGGACTGTCGATCCGGTGGTTGCGGGTTCGAGTCCCGTCGTCCTCGCTGCATCTGTAAGGATTTACGACGATTCACTTTTTAGCTGCCCTTGTGTGGCAGAGAAAAACCCCGTGATCGCTGCAACCACCACGGGTCAGATCGGACCTTCCGGCCCGGCTATCGCTGGGAGGTCTTTCGCTGGCGAGTTTCCCAGGTCCTTCTTCCATTCCGCCCGGAACCGCTGGTTCATCCAACTCGGGATGGAGCAAATCAAGCTGCACTCCGACGAGACCGAGGCAGGGGCTACGCCTGCACTGCCAAAATCAAAACGGCTCGCAGATGCTCCCGGGTGGGCAGTGTGAACGACCGATGGTCCGCTAGCAGCCGGTCTTCGATGAATCGCTCCGCATTTCTTCGTGCAGGAAGAGCGGCGGCTCCTTGCGAATCGTCGACAACGGCCACGTCGTCTTCATACCTTTTTCACGATGAAGTCACCCGCCAGTTTTTGTTCGTCTGGCCCCTTCGGGTCGTATCGAAGGGGCGGTGATTGCGCAAAGAGCCTGCCTATCGCGTCGTGGAACAGGAAGCCGAACGCAGTCGCCCCGTTGTCGGATTCGACACTACCCAGCGATACATTGCGGAATGTCGACGCAATCACGATGCTGTCGGCGAAGCCGTTCGTGCGGCCGGTCACGAGGAACGACTTGACGATCCCCGGCAGATTGAACGAGCCCGATCCGTCCCCGTCGCCAGTGTAGCCGGCGAACAACTGGCTATCCAGGAATGAACCGACCCGGATGGCGTTGATCGTGCCCGCCGTCCCGACTCCGCTGCCGACTTGCAGTGTCGCGCCCCGGACCGCCCCCACCGCAGTGAATGACTTGAGTGCCGCCAGTTTGGTCGATGCCAGCCCGGCGCCGGTCACAACCAGGTCGGACTCGAAATCCCCCGCGACCGCGCCAGTAGTCTTGCTGGCCTTGCGGCCCGTGATAACGATCGAACCAACATTCGGCGCTGTCCAGGAGCCCTTGCCCACGGCGATCGCACGGAGGTAGTTCAGCGGACCCGCTACCGATAAGTCGGTGTTGTCCGCAATGACCCCAGTCACGATTCGGGTGGCGGAATTCGCGGTCGGTCCGGTTCCCGCCAGTTCGATGTCCGCGCCGTTTAAGACATCGCCAATCGTCAAGCTGCCGATGAAGCCGTCCAAATGGATGCCCGCGCCGACAAGATCACTCGACCTGGCAGTAAAGCTCTTCAGTCCGCTGCCGTCGACCTCGCCAATATTGATTCGGCCGTCGCCGGTCCCATGCCGTGGCTTCTTTACCACAACAGCCACGCTCGACTTGGTGGGACTGGTGGAATCAAGATCGATTTCGGCAATCGGGCCGGTGCCGTTGGTCAGGTAATAGGTCAGTGTGCCAACCCTGCCATTGAGCTTGATGGTCACCAGATCGCCGTCGTAGTCGGTGAATGGCTGAGTCCCGGCAGTACGTCCATCGCTCTTGTCGATGATCAGATCGGTGGCGATATTGGTTCCCAGCGAGGAATTGCCGGTCGGGGTTGACAGGGCGAGATAGATCGTCTCTTTGCCCTCGCTGATGGTGTCGTCGATGATCGGTATCGAAAACGATTTGTCGTTGGTATCGCCGTCCTCCCAAGTCAACGTCCCGGCCACCGCCGTATAGTCGGCGTCGGCGGTCGCCGACTCATCGCTGGTCGAGTAATTCACGGAGACCGGCCCGCGATCGCCAAAGAGCCGATGGACGGTGATCACCGCCGTGCCGCCAGATTCGCTCACGCGATATCCGCTTTGGCCGAACTCCAGAAGCGACGTTTCGTGAATCGTAACCATGGCGTTCGCAGTTTCGCCCAAGGCGCCGCCGAGGCTGACATCACTCAGTGAAATTCCGAACGTCGAATTGCCGATGATCTGTCCATCATCGAGGATCCGAACCGTGAACGATTTGTCCGCGGCATCCCCGTCGAGCCAGGAAAGCGTGCCGGATACTGGACCAAAATTGGTGTTTGGCACAGCGGTTCCGCCACCGGTGGCGTATTGGACGCTCAAGGGGTCTTCGACGCCGCCGATTCTGCGGACGGTCACAGTGAGAGTCGGGGCGCCGGCCTCATCGATGTCGTAAGTCGCCGATGAGAATTCGAGAACGCCGGAGTGGATGTACGAGACAGAAGCGCTATTCGAGGCCGTGTTGCCGTTGCCCGCCAGATCGTTTACCTTGCTGGCATCGATGGAGGCGACCACTGTCCCGCCAGCCGTCATCCCCGTAGCAATCACCGTATACGCCTGCCCTGAGCCACTCACAGCGGCAATCAACGCCCCGGGGGCGGTACTGGAAGATAGATTCACTTTCGAGGCATCAAATCCAACCACTGGCTCGCTAAACAACACGGTGAACGCCACGGACTGGCCGCCGCCTGGATTGGATTGGTCGGCGGCCGGATGGATCGTCGCGGAAGGCGAGTCAATATCGAATATCACTTGGTTGTCGGTACTCGTCGAGCCGGCATTGCCGTTGCCCGCCAAATCGCTGACGACGTTGGCGCCGATGTCGGCAACGACCGTTCCAGAGGCGGTCATGCCAGTCACCGCGATGATATAAGTGTTCGGGTCCGCGCCGGGACTGACGGTTGCGGACAGCGTGCCTCCGGCCGTGCCCGACAGGTTCACCTTCGATGCGTCAAAGCCAACAACCGGTTCATTGAACGCTACATCAAAATGAATCTCGGGGCCATTCGCCGGATCGCCCTGGTCAGCCGCCTGATTGACCATTACCGTTGGCGCGGTCGTATCCATTATCCAGTTGCCCACGCCCAGACCACTCCCAACGTTGCCAGCCAGGTCGGACACTCCGCCGGCGTTCGCGGCAAGCGCGTACGAGCCTTCAGACGTCGTCAGGGATTCGAGGCCATTGACGCGGTACACGGAACCGCCGACCGACTCGATTGGGAGGAAGTCGAATGGTACCAGCCGTCCGTCGAGAGTCAGCCTGAGATTGTCGCTGGTAAAGGTCGTCAGGTCGATTGGTTCGGAGAACGTGACGTCAATAGTCGATACTGCGCTGTTGCGCGGATTGGGAGCGATGGGACCGACCGTCAACAAAGTCGGCCCGACCGTGTCCATCTTCCAGTCTTCCGTCGCCGATCCAACGCCCATGTTTTGTGCCAGGTCCTCTACGCCGGTCGCGTCGACCGTGAGCACATAAGCCCCGTCTAATGCAGTCGCCGAGTCTAGGCCGTACACTTCAAAGCTCGAATCGGAAAGCGGCACAACAATCGCGTCGCTGAGGTCGATGGGAACGGAATCCCGTGTTAGAACAATGTTCCCGACATGGAAGGTGGTCGGATCTATCGGCTCGGAAAATGTCACATCGACGTAGGTCACCGGGGTATTTCGCGGGTCCGGCTGGACGCTTGTAATGTTCGTCACGGTCGGACCGGTTGTGTCCATCACCCACGCGGTCGTCGCATCCGCGGCCATCGCGATTTCATCGGCATCCGTGATACCCGATCCCGCGGCTGGCAACCAAAGTTGGTAATTTCCCTCGTTACCGGTCAAGCTGGTCAGACCGCTGAGGGTGAACGTCACGTTGTCCAGGGTCGACAATGTGACGCCATCGAGCGGAATCGTAGCTCCATTGCGAGTGAGCATCAGATCGCCGAGATCAAACCCAGCCACCGGTTCGGAGAAACTAATCGAAATGTCGTCGACCGTCGTGTGTCTCGGGTTTGGATAGACCGGGGCGATATTGGCGACCGGCGGGACCTCGCGAATTGTCCACCATTCGACGCCCGTCCGGCCGTCATCGGCGCCGAACAACAACACGCCGTTGACCGGCGTCACCTCTCCCGGGTACGAGCCCAGAAATCCGGGCGGAATGTCGTTGATGTCCTTGACCATCACCGTGCCGGCCGCGGTTCCGTCCGACTTCCACAGTTCCCGGTTATGGTCCCAGTCGTCGGCGTTGAAGTAAAGCACTCCATTCGCATCCGACATGGCAAGCGGAAATGAGCCAGGATAGAAAAAACTCCGGTCCGGGTTTTGAACGTCCTTGACGAGAACGGTGCCCGCGGTTGTTCCATCCGTTTTCCACAACTCGGTTCCAGTCTGCCCGTCGTCGGCTGCGAAATACATGGCGTTCCCGACCACGTGTTGATCGCCGACGAAGAGATTGTCACGCCAAATTCCCGACTGGTAGCCCGGATTAATGTCCTTCACGAGAACCGTCCCGGAATCAGTCCCGTCGGTTTGCCACAATTCCCGTCCATGGACCGGCTCGTACGCCGCGAAATAGACGAGCCCATTCATGACGCTGAGCTGAATGGTCGGGAAATACCCTTGCGGACTTGGGTCATATCGGGTGAAAGCGGAGCCAAAGGACTGTGCGCTACTGGTATCGGTGTTGATGTCCTTGATCATGACCGTCCCGGCGGCCGTTCCATCCGACTTCCACAACTCGCGACCATGCGTACCGTCGTCGGCCACGAAGTAGAGGGTCCCACTCACATTGGTCAGGTACGCTCGGCGACTGTGATAGACTCGACCGCTGAACGCACTTGAGTTGGGACTAATGTCCTTGACCAGATAGGTCCCCGCATCCGTACCATCGGATCGCCACAACTCACGAAATGATCCGGAAACGTTGGCATCGAAAAAGAGAACGTTGCCCACCGCCGTGAGATCGAAGGGTTCCGAACCTGGACCAACCGCCGTGTTGATGTCCTTGACGAGCACTGTGCCGGCGGACGTCCCATCGGTCTTCCAGAGTTCTCGGCCAATGGAATTCTGGTAAGCGGTAAAGAAAACCGTGTTGCCGACGACGGTCAAATCACGTGGCGACGAGGGGGCAGCGCCGCCGGCAATATCCTTGACCTGGTAAGTGCCCGTGGCCGTGCCATCGGAACGCCAAAGCTCCTGACCGGTGGTTCCGTCGTCGGCAACGAAGTAGAGGACTCCATTCATGGCCGTCAAGTAATTGGTCGTGCTCTGCGTGAGATTTCCAAAGCCGCCGAACGGCGGAATGACCAGTCCCGACTTGCCCGCCGGATTGATGTCCTTCACTAGTTGCGTTCCGGCGGCGGTGCCGTCCGTTCGCCACAACTCGGCGCCGTGGGCTCCGTCGTTGGCCGCAAAGAATGCGACATTGTTAATCACCGTGGGCCCGTCGCCAATGCCGTCCGCGGTGTTAGTGTTGATGTCCTTGATCATTACCGTTCCGGCGACGGTTCCATCGCTATGCCAGATTTCGCGACCGTGCGTTTGGTCAATCGCGCTGAAGTACAGGCCGCTACCCACGCCGATTTCGTTGGCCACCGTCATGGCGAGTCCTGGGCTCACGACAGTCACTAAAACGGTGCCCGCCGCGGTTCCATCGGACTTCCACAATTCTTCATCGTTGGCAGAATTCTTGCGGCTGAAATAGAGCCGGCCAGCGGCGCCAATCAGCTTCTGGGGGTATGAGCCGGAAGTTCCCGGCACCAAGTCCGCGACTACGCTGGTTCCGGCGGTGGTGCCATCGGATTTCCATAGTTCGGACCCTGAGGTTGGGCTGAAAGCCTTGAAGTAAAGCGTGGACCCGACCGCTGTCAATTCCGCTGGGCTGGAACTGCTGGTTCCCGGCCAGAGGTCTGCCACCATTCCAGTCCCAGCCACGGTTCCGTCGGTCTTCCAGAGTTCTACGCCATGGCTTCCATCATCCGTCGTGAAGAAGGCATGTCCGTTGGCTACGGTGAATTGTTGCGGGTAATCGCTGCTGAAATGGGGTGTGAAACTTGCATACGAAACGGTGCCCTGCGGGGTTCCATCGCTTCGCCAGAGAAAATAGGTTGTCGAATTGTCGGAAACCACCTTCGTGGTGAACACAACGAGATTGTTCAATCCGGTGAAATTATCGATCGTCGAGGACAGGGTGTCGGGATCCAGGTCCTTGACTAACACAGTGCCAGCTTCGGTGCCATCGCTCTTCCACAAGGCCCGCCCTTCGGGTCCCCCGACCGCGGTGAAGAACAGGGTGCCGTTGACATTGGTCAATTTGGTCGGTGACTCGGCTGCCCCGCCCCCGTAGCCGCTCGGCGGCTGGAAGTCTTTCACCTTGACGGTTCCCGCTTGAGTGCCGTCCGTTTTCCAGAGATCGAAGCCGCTGTCATCCTGGGCTACGAAATAAAGCATCCCGTCGATCGGAGTCAATTGCGATGGATACGAGTCGGGAAAGCTGGTCCCGGTATCAATGTCCTTGACCATGTACGTGCCTGCCGCCGTTCCATCACTGCGCCACAACTCGCGACCGTGGTTCAACGCGGCTCCATTCGTGTCCGTCGCGGAGAAATACAACACACCGTTCATCGCCGCGAAGTTGTTCGGATTCGAACCATAGAATCCGGGAACAATGTCCCTCACGAGAGCCGTGCCAGAAACGGTTCCATCCGTCCGATACAGTTCGGTCTGAGCGGTGTCAAACGGAGTCGGGCCCTCATGAGCTGCAAAGTAAATGGTCCCATTAATATTGGTCCACGTCGGAGCAGACTGGAAATAGTCGTAAAGAACGCCCGGAGCGGGAATGGAGTCGATCGTGTACTGATTGATGTCGAGCAAACGTTCCGTGACCAGACCGGGCGTCACCCGCTCCTCAAGTGACTCGCACTTGAGCTTGAAACTCCGTCGTGAACCCCTCGTTCGCATGACTAGCCCTCGAATACATTAGACCGATTGTGACGCGCCGAATCTGGGACAATCCAGGTCGTCTGGGCGTTGTCGTGTTCGGGGTGCGGGCCAACGATCGCCGGCAGGTGAACGCCGAGGACCACCTGCACGTCGAAAATCTTGTCAATCCCTTCGACGAACTCCAGGCGGGCCGCCAGCGGTCCCGACCCATCGGGCGGTCGAAGTTGTAAAACCCGAGAGCGAGTCCATTACCGTCGGTTCCCACCGCGGCCAGTTTGCCGGCCTGATAGGTTGTGATTAATATCGAGCAATTTGCTTGCTGGAGCCATGGGACGAACGCGGGTGAATACGCGTATCGAATTAAGCGATCGCGACCGGTGGTGGCAATGGATTCCTCGGCAGCGCGCATGGCAACCCGGCCTAAGATCGTCAGTAGTCGTCGCTATCGTTACCGGAAGTTGCGAGCCCGCGTTACGATCTGTGGAGATGAATTTCCAGTTTGGATCTCATGGCGCCGATGGGCGCCGCCTTTCCGTTCGGGTCGGTCTTTCGACCTTTACGAAGGTCGGTCCCGCGGGTCCTTTGCATCTCGATTACCACTGTTATTCCACGGGCAAAGGGACTTTCGGCCATGCAAAACAGCGGGGCGGCCCGCGAAGGCCCGGGCCGCCCGAACACGAGTCGCTGGTCAATTATCCGTCTCGTTCCCCTTTTCATCCGTGATGTCGTTGGTGAACACCCAGAACCAGTCCTGACCCTGAGCCCCCGATAGGGAATCGACCGCATTGTCATCGAGCAGAGTCGTGGTGCTCAATTGATACGCCCCATCGACGCCGACGCCGTTGCGCAGGTTGGCGAGGCGCTCGGCGTAAGAGCGGGACGACGCCCACTCAGCGGCGACGGCCGCCACGGCGTCGAGGTCTTCCGACGCGAGATAGGTGCCGCCGATCAGGATGTCGTCGCCGCCGGCCGCCAAGAGCGTGTCCTGGCCGCGGCCGCCGACGAGGATGTCGTTGGCGGCGCCGCCGTTTAGTTTGTCATTGCCGTCGCCTCCGTCGAGGAAATTGCTGCCCTTGCCGCCGGTCAGCGTGTCGTTGCCAGCGCCGCCGTACAGCACGGCCGGGATCGCGTCGACGTTGCTGTTGATCGTAATCGTGTCGTTGCCGTCGTTGCCGTAGACGATGACACGTCCGATGGTCCCGGCCGCCGTCGTCCGGGCGAAGGTGCCCCGGTCCAGGCCATTGACCACGACCTGGAGGCTGCCGGACGTACTACCGGCACGAACTTCGATCACGTCGTTCGCGGCCGTACCGCCGACGTACAGGGCTAACCGGGACGGGTCGGACGGGTCCGGACTGACGATGACATTGTTAGCAGTGATGTCGATCGTGTTGACCTGGGCGGCCGTCCCAGCCACACGGTCGTCCTCGGGAGCACCCTGCGTGTCGCGGCCGGCGTTGGTGTTGCCCGGTTGCGGGTCGCGTGGGCCGCCGTGGTTCTGAGCCCACTCGGGGTCGCTCTGGCGGAACAGCCCAAGCTCGCCGTTGGGCTCGGTCAGACTCTGGTCGGCCCCGCTCATTCGCCCGAGGTCCAGCAGGAACTGTTGGATCTGGGGATTGGGCGACCGCACCACGGTCGGGTTGCCGAACGCGCTGAACGGCACGATGTAACTATTGAACTCGCCGCTCCAGTCGAAGAGCCGGTCGCCGCCGGTGTTGGCGATCAACACATCCAGTCCGTCGCCGCCATAGGCGAAATCGCGGTCGGCGAATAGCGCCACGTCAGGCTGGTTGTTCAGCCCGCCGGCCGTGTCCAGATTGTCGTCGGCATTGAGGAGGTCGTCCCCCTTGCCGCCGAAGAGTCGATCCTTGCCGGTACCGCCCACCAGCCAGTCGTTGCCGCCGTCGCCGAAAAGCCGATCCTTACCGTCTTCGACTTTCTGGCCGGCGGCGTCGACGGCATCGAAATTGAGGAGGAAGCCGTCCACGCGCTTCAGCGGGTTGTTGGCGTCGTAGGCGGCAAGCTTGCGGGTCGTTGGATCGTACCCGAGCGGGTTCGTGTTGGTCACCGGGGCCGCGGTGTAGAACGCGGCCTGGGCTTCTGCCCCCGAGATGGCGTCGTCGCCGGCGCCGCCGTGCAGGAAATCGTCGCCAAGTCCGCCGTAGATCACATCATTGCCGCCGGTCGGCCAGGCCGCCACTGCAGGGGCCTTGGTCAGTCGCCCCGTGATGTACTCCCAGCTCCCGGTCCACGGGCCGGGAGTGCTGATCTGAGTCTGCGCGTTGGGAGTCGTCAGGCCGTTCAGCGGCTCGGTCAGGCCGTTGCGGCTAGTCTGGATCCGTCCGTCGTCGCCAAGCACGCCGTCTTCGCCGGCCCCGCCGGAGATGCGATCGCTGCCGGCCTCACCATAGAGGTCATCATCCTGGCCATCGCCGAAGAGGATGTCGTTACCGGTCTGGCCGTGGATCTCGTCGTCCCCGGCTTCGCCGCGGACCACGTCGGCTCCGCCCAGGTTGCCAGCTCCGCCGCCGGGCGTGTAATCCAGGAGCGAGACCGCCCGGACGGCGACCTTCGCCGGCCCGTAAGTGTCGTACGCGAACGCTAGGGGGTTGCCGCCCGCGCCGAGCACGCGGTAAATGTTGCCGTTGTCGCCGAGGATCGTGTCGGCGTCGCGGGCATGGCCGGCCGGGGTCAGGTCGCCCAAGTCGTTCCGGGCGACGCGGGTCCCGGCACCGCCGAAGATGGCATCCGAGCCGTCGGCACGCAGGGCGGGACTCGTTTGCCCGTACAGATTCGAGTTGCCGCCGATCAAGTCGTCCTGGCCGAGGTTGCCAAAGATCAGGTCATTGCCACCGCCGCCTTCGACATAGTCATCGCCATCGCTCCCAGCCCCGGCAACGTCCTCGACCGATTGGCCAGGTGCCGCAAGTGTGCCGACGTTGAGCGCGATGGAACCGTCCCCCTGGATGGTATCGTCACCGGCCTGGCCGAAGAGCATGTCGTTATCTGCACCTCCGGCGAGGTAATCGTTGCCTGCGTTCCCGTCGTTGAGCGTAATCGACCAGTTGGCCCAGGCCGGTTGGGTGCCCGGCGGCGTCTGCCACGCATCCGCCACCTGGGCAGTGCCGGCGGCGTTATAGAGTTGAGTGCCCGTCAGGGTGCGGTAGCGCGGGCTAGTCATGATTCCGCCCGGCCGGATCGCAAGGGTCGCTTGGTCGCCCAGGATCAGGTCCTGGCCAACGTCGCCGCCGATGCGGTCGTTGCCGGCGCCGCCCAACTCCACGTCGTTGTCAGTCCCGCCATTGATTTCATCGTTACCGCCGTTGCCGGGGTTCGTCGTCTCCACGCGGATCACGTTGCCTGTCGTCAAGATTCGCTGGGTATCCAGCGTCTGAGTGATAATGCCGTGATCGCCGAAAAGGATGTCGTCTCCTTCATCGCCGAAAAGCTTGTCGTTACCGGCCGCTTCGGTGGTCACTATCCGGAGGACCTGAGTGGCCGGGGTCAAGTGATCGAGACGCGTCGTCAGGTCCTGGTTGAACCCGGAGTCACCATAAATGTGGTCAGCGCCAGCGTGGCCATGAATCTCATCGTCACCCGCCCCGCCGGCCAGGTGGTCGCCGGCCTGGCTCCCGCGAACCGTGTCGTTGCCGCCGCCGCCGTAGATCGCAATGGATTGCGTGTCCGCGGAAGCGTCAATCGTGTCGTTGCCATCGGTGGCGAACGCGAAACCGGCCCCGGGCTTCGGTGTGACGCCGTCGGCCTGGTAAGTGCCGGCCGTCGAGGCAGACCCCGTGGAACTGTAGCGGCTCCGGTCGAGGGTGGTATCGCCGTAGACCAAGAGCGGCGAGCCAGAACCCCCGCCTCCGGTCACGGTGATGTGGTCGTCGCCGCCGCCGCCATGGACGGCTGTGAGGGCGCCGGCCGCGGTCCCGGTTACGGCAAACGTGTCCTTGCCAGTGCCCAGCAGGATCTCCACTGTTTCCGTGTTCGCGTAGGTGATGCCGGCCGAGGCCATGCCCAAGCCGGTGAGGGAAGTTGCGCTGAGCGTCCCGACGTCGTCGGCAGTGCTGCCGTCATTGAACACCGTCAGGGAGTCGAGCGTGTCGGCCTCCGACACGAAGACGTTTCGCGACAGGTGGGTCAGCGCGAACTCACTCGTGGCGTTCGGCAGGCCCCACTCTTCGGCGGGGACGCCAGGACTGCGGAGCGCGAGCACCGTTTGTCCGGCCACGTCTGCCCCGACGCCGGTGATTTGCCAGAAGCGGCCGAGGCCCGGGCCCTTGCTGATCTCGACAGTCCGACCGACCAGGTCGCTCAAGGTCGCGTTCGGCGGCGGCTGGTCCGGCAGTGCGGATAGCAACTTGGCGGTTGGTACCGTGAGGGTGTCGGCCGACAGGCCGGTCCCGGTGCCGGTGTAGGCGAGCACCGCTCCGTCCGAAGTGAGTTCGCTGGTTTCCCCCGGGAGCATGACGGGCGTGCCCAGGCCGCCGGCCGAGCCCTTGCCGCCCGCGCCGTCGATGTGGAGCGGGCCCTGGATCAGGTTGACCTTGTGCGGCTGCACTGCAGCCGGCAGCGGGGTGGTTCCCGCATGAACAGCCGCGCTGTCGCCCGCGATGCTGAACAAGTCATTGCCCAGGCCGCCGTAAATGCTGACGTCGATGAGCGTGCCGTCGACGTCCAGGCCGCTGCTGAGCACGTAGAACTCGTCGTCGCCCTCGGCGCCGTCGACCTCGAGTTTTTCGATGTTCTTGTAGCCGACGTTGAGGCCGGCGCCAAAGATGCCGTCCTTGGTGATCAGGAACCGGTCGGCGAACTCGGTGCCGATGATGCGGAGCGAGTCGGTGCCGTCGCCGCCGTCAACGTTGACCTTGGCGTTGAGGACGTACTGGATGAGGTCGACGTCCTTCCCGCCGCTGACGTTCGTGTCGGTTGATCCCTCGAGCGCGAACGCCCGGACGGTGAAGGAGTCGTCGCCATCGTTGCCATTGAGGTTTAGGGTTGCCTTGTTGCGGAAGACGGTGAAGTCGTCATTACCAGTGTCCCCGTTGATAGTCGTCTCAAAACTGACCCCGCTGCTAAGGAACCCGCGCGTGGTCTGTTTGGTGTCGAACAGGTCCTGGGCCGCCACGCCTGCGAGGGCGTCGCGAGGCGACTTGAAGATCTGCCCGATCTGGAAGTGGTCCTGGCCGGTGCCACCGTTGACGGTGGTAGGCGCCCAGTTGTCGTCGAGGGTGGCGCCGTCGTCGCCGTCGCCCAGATTGAGGACGAGGCCGCCGAAGCCCTGGGTGTAATTGACTCGTTCAACGCCTGTCACCGGGTCGCCGTGCAGGGCCGCGACGAAGGCGACGCCGCCGGGAATGGAACCGGTGCCGTCAGGCGGTGCGCTCGCCGCCCGAAGGAGGAAGTTGTCCGATTGACTCGTTCCGTTGACGACCAGCGTGTCCTCCGCAGCGGCGCCGGAATCGGAGACGTTGACGAGGGAGCCGCCGGACCCGACGATGTTGACGGTGTCCGTGTCGGCGTCAGCGCCGCCGTCCAGGTTCACGACCTTGCCGTTGGGCAGGCGATCCACGAGCAGATAGTCGGCGCCGTCATCGCCGAAGAGGTACGTGGGACCGACTACCGTCGTGGCGCGCAGCGTGATGGTGTCGTTGTCGTTGCCGCCGCGGGCCGTCGCTGCGCCGGCGACGACCAGCAGGTTGATGGTGTCCAGGCCGTCGTCGCCAAACAGGGTAGTCGCGCCGCCCACGACCTGAGCGTCGAGCGTCATCGTATCGTCGCCGTCGCCGCCGTGGGCGTCGGTTGCACTCATCGTGCCCGCGATGTCGATGGTGTCTTTGCCACCGTCGCCGAACACGCTGACCAGGCCCGTGCCCGAGGTGACCTTGACCGTGATCGAGTCGTCGTCGTCTCCGCCATGAGCGTCGGTGGTCCCCGACGTGGTGAGAATGTCGATGGTGTCCTTGCCCTTGTCCCCGAACACGCTCGTCGGGCCGTTGCTTGAGTTAGCCGGGTGCAGCGTGATTTTGTCGTCGTCGTCGCCGCCGTGAACGTCGGTTGCCGCGGATGTGGCGGTGATGTCGATGGTGTCCTTGCCCGCGTCGCCGAAGACGCTCGTCGGGCCCGTGCCGGCCGTGACGTTGACCGTGATGTTGTCGTCGTCGTCCCCGCCGTGGACATCGGTTGCCGCGGATGTGGCGAGGATGTTGAGCGTGTCGTTGCCCTTGTCGCCGAACACGGTCATCTTGATGACGCCAGTCGTGGCACTGACGGTGATCGAATCGTCATCGCCCCCGCCGTGGACGTCGGTCGTACCCGAGTTGGAGGAGATGTCAATGACGTCGCGGCCCGGACCGCCGAACAAGTGGTTGGTGCCGGTCTTGTCCGTGCCGGCCGTGAGCTGGTCGTCGCCCGCGCCGCCGTCCAGATGCTGGATCCCGGTGCCGGCGAACAGGTTGTCGTCATCCTCGTCGCCATAGAGCGTGTCGTTGTTCCCGCCGCCGATCAGAATGTCGTTGCCCTTGCCACCGTGCGCCTCGGAGTCTTTGGCATTTGCCCCGAGCGCGAGGCGGTCGCTGCCGGCGCCGCCGGAAAGCGTGGCCTTGCCGCTGCCCTGGTAAGTGAGCACGTCGTCGCCGTCGCCGCCAGTCAGGTCGGCGTCGGCGGTGACAGCGTCGTCGATGGTGATGTTCTGATTGGCCTTGGCGCCGACGGCGACAATCTTGGCAATTCCCGTGAAATTCTGGGTCGCCCCAAAAGCCTTGACAGTCAGCGAGCCGTCGCTTTCATGGCTGACTTCCCAGGTCTCGGGGTCGTCGTCGGTCGTGTCCGAGACGTTCTGGCGGCTGCCGACGTTGGAGCCAAGGTACAGGGTCAGGACTTTGGCGCCATCGGGGCCGGTGGCCCCGGCCAGGACCGGTGGATTGCCGCTGGGGATGCCGTTCTTGCCGAGGTGGCCGATCTGCTGGCCGTCGACTGTTTCCGGGTCGATGCTGCGCAGGTCAAAGAGGTCGACGCTGGCGATGTCGAAAGTGTGCTTGAAGCCGACGAAGCCGACCACCGGGGCGTCGTAGCCGACCTTGACGGTAACGCTGACGCCGGCCTTGAGTTTGCCAACGACGTCGAAGATGCGGCCCTTGTCCTTGCCGATGTTGCTGAGGCGGAGCTTGCCGTCATCGGTGGCGGCGTCCGGGTCGTGGAAGCCGAGGACGATCGGGTCCGGGTCGCTGAAAGAGCCTCCGGTGTAAGCGCCACCGTCGACGCTAACGCCGTAAAAGCCGATGGTGACCCCCGCGCCGATTCCGAGTGACGCGGCGACCTTGAACTGCGGGTTGTCCGGCGTGGGGTCGGTGAGGAAGAACCCGTCGAGCAGGTCGAGGGGCTTGACACTGCCGCCAGGCGCGGTGAGATCGGAGAAGAACTTGCGCAACCCGTAGGTGTCATAGCCCATGTGAATGTTGGCCGACGCGCTGACCGTACCTTTGGCGCTGATGCCGACGCCAAACATCGAGTAGCCGACGTCCATGGGGGCATCAATGGCGAACTTGGCATCGAAGCTCGCCAGCTCGCCGTCGTGGCCGAGCAGCATCGGGAAGATCACGCTCGCCGGGTCGTCGAGGATCGGGAAGTTCAGCTTGAAGTTTGGGTCGAGGAAGTCACCGAGCTTCTTCAGGGCGTTCCGCGCCGCCTCGGACGCAGGGTTGTTTCCGGGAATGGTCTTGGCGGCGGCGTCGGCGATGTCCTTGATGGTGTCGGCGCCGTTTCCAATCTTGTCCAGTAAGTTGGGAGCCAGATCTCCGGGAGTCGTCCCCGGCAAACCCGCGACGTCGTTGAGCATGCTGGTCTTGGCAGCGTCGCTGTTCAGCGAAAAGCTGCCGAGGGGGACCATCACATCGCCGTTGCTCAACTTAACGTCGTTGATGCCCTTGGTGATGTCGGTGAGAATGCCGACCAGCTCGATGAGCTTGCTGATTCCCCGGGCCGGCCGCCCCGGACTTCCCGTACAGCTTGACGATATCGAGGACGGTGACGTCGCCCCCGCCGACCACGTGACTCAGGTCGGACAGGGCCGGCAGCGGGGCCGTCAGCACGTCGATGATCGGCTGGATCGGTTGAGTGAACGTTTGGATGTCCTTGAGGATCGGGCCGACGAAGTCGCTGATAAAGGATCCGAGCTGGAACGAGACGTTGTTGAAGGCCACGTCGGGCTTGCCGCCCGGGAGCGTCCAGTTGTTGATGACCAGGTCGGCGCCGATACCCGGGAATGCGAACACCGCGCCGCTCCCATTGGTGTCCACGGTGCTAGCGAAGCTGGCGGCGGCGTGCAGGTTGAAATTGGCGGTGCCGCTAGGTGTGACGGTCGGGGTGGTGCCGAGGCCGAGGTTGTCGATCGCAAAGCTGGCGGCCAGCTTGGACGTGTTGCCGGCCTTCTCGGAAACGATCGCTTGCAGCAGCCCGACTGTTGCGGTCGCCTTGAAGTCGGCGGACGGGGCGACGTCGGCGGCGAGGACGAGTTCGTGAGCGGGCAGGGCGCCGAAGTCCGAGAGCTTGGCGGTCGCGTCCACGACCAGCTTGGTCCCATCCCACCCGAAGCCGAGGGCGTAGTCGTAAGCGATCTTGGCGGTGACGCTGCCCGTGGTGCTGGCCCCGATGTGGACCGGCAGGCCGGACAGGCCGAGGTTCAGGGTGAAGTCGACCGGCAGCGTGGCCGCCGCCAGATCGCGATGCAGGTGGATCTCGATATTAACCTTGGTGTCGTCGCCGCCCGGCCGGCTGATCTTGACGTCGCCGTGAGGCAACCCGAGTGCGTCCGCCAGGGCGTCCGCCATCTTGGTGTCAGTGTCATTCGTGGCGACATCGTTCAGCACCGGCTTGATGTCGGCGATCAAGTCATTGGTGACGATCTGGGCCTCTTTCACATTGCCGAGGATGCCGGCGCCGTTCTGAGCCAGTAGCGGAAGCTTCGAGGCGGCATTGAGGGCGCCGGTGAGCGCGGTTTGGACGGGGGTAAGGCCGCCAAGGTTCGAGGCCAAATCGGTGAACGGATTTGCGGAAGGCAGGGTGCGGTCTTCGAGGGAGTCGATGCGGAGGGGGCGATAGCGGGCGCGCGACATGGGCGATTCCGGGGTGCGGGGTCGAGACAACCAGCGGTTCCAGGAGAACGTCGGAAACATGGGGAATGCTCCTTGCGGCGATCCGACTGTGGATGTCGCGGTGGTAAAGTCGGTTTGCTACAATGGAGGGAACACTTAACCCGGCGCGAACCGAGCGCCGGGGCGGTGCCGGGCCGGTGGGAGCTTGCTTGTCGGTAAGGACCCCACCGGCCGCTTTCGTTTTTCGCCCGGTTATCCGGGCCACCGTCAGTTACTTCTCGTTCGGTTTCTCCGGCTTCTTTTCCGCCGCCCGAAGGGCGGCGAGTTTCTTGCGCCACTCGTCTGCCTGACCCTTCTTGCCCCAGGCGTCGTAGAGTTGCACGATCCGCTCCAAGCCTTCGGTCTGATGTGGCTTGCCAGCTAGGGGAATCTTGGCGGCGCACTGTCTCATCCCTTCGTAGCCGGCTAGCAGGAGCGGTTCGGCGTCAGCGTATTTCATCTGACCGAGCAGACAGCCGCCGAGCAGGGACTTGGCATTGAACGTGGTCCATTCGTCGGGCTGATTCTTTTCGCGAGTGGCGAGGCATTCACGCAGCAGCGGCTCGGCGCAGGTGAAGTTCCCCGCCTTGAGCATGAAGCGGCCGAGCTCGGCCATGCTTCCGAGCGTTTGGGGATGTTCTGAACCCAGCTTGGCCTTCTGGAGCCTGAACGTCTTTTCGAGAAGCGGCTGGGCCCGATCCACTTTCCCGGCAGCGTGATAGGCAACAGCAAGGTTGTACATGCTGGCGAGCGTTTGGGGATGTTCTGAACCCAGCTTGGCCTTCTGGAGCATGAGCGTCTCTTCGAGCAACGGCACCGCTTCATTCAAGCGACCGGCCGCGAGGTGCACGAGGGCGCGGTCGCTCATCGTTGCGAGCGTCGAGGGATGGTTGGGCTCGAGTTTGGCCTTCTGGATCTTGAGCACTTTCTCGAACAGCGACAGCGCCTCCGCCAACCGCCCCGCGTCCAGATAACCCGCGGCGAGGTTACTCATGGTGTTGACGGTATAAGGCAGCGGCGTGGAAATGATCTACCATCATTCCGCCCAATAGTGTATGAGTAGGCCTGTCTCAAGGAGGAGACGGCCATGTCACCGCTCACGGAAGATGTCATTCAGACCATCCAGTCAGCCACTAAGCTTCTTACCGGCTATCGGCGCCGACAGTTCCAAGCCGAGACCGCCATCAAATACTGCAACGGTTCCGCCCGTGAGGCGGAGACGACCTTCGGTTGGGGACGTGCAGCGGTGATCACGGGGCTCGGCGAACTCCGTACCGGCATCCGTTGCCTGGACGCCTGTCACCTCCGCGGACGCAAAAAGACCGAAGAACTCTGCCCGAAACTCGAGGAGCATGTCCATCGTTTGGTCGACCCCCATGCGCAGGCCGACCCCAAGTTTCAGACCACCCTGGCGTTCACCCGGATCACCGCCAAGGCTGTTCGCGAGGCCCTGAAAGCCGAGCCCGAGTTGAAGGGCTTCGTACCCTGCCGGCAGACGGTGGGCTGTCTGCTCAACCGCCTGGGCTACCGGCTCCGCCGGGTCCTCAAAGCCCGTCCCGAAAAAAAATTCCCGAAACCGACGCGATCTTCGCGAACGTCCAAGCCGCCCGCATTCGGACGGCGAGCGAAGCGGACACGCTGAGAATCTCCCTCGACACCAAAGCGAAAGTCAAGATCGGCGAATTCTCCCGCGGCGGTCAGGCACGCGGCATCGAACCCGTCAGGGCCGTCGATCACGACATGTCTCCCGACGCCGTGCTGGTCCCGTTCGGCGTGCTGGAGTTGAATCGCGGCAACGTGACGATCCAGCAACCGTGGTTCCTGTTCGGCCATTCGAAAGAAACCAGCGACTTCATCGCCGATGGTCTCGATCAATGGTGGAACGAGCGGAAGACGGTTCATCTGGGCGTCCAGCGACTGCACATCGAACTCGATAATGGTCCCGAGATTGCCAGTTGCCGCACGCAGTTCATGAAACGCCTCGTGGAGTTCGTCGATCGCCACCGGATCGAAGTCGAACTGGTGTACCTGCCGCCGTACCACAGCAAGTACAATCCCATCGAGCGTTGCTGGGGCATCTTGGAGCAGCACTGGAACGGCACGCTCCTGCATTCGATCGAGCAAGCCTTGCGCTGGGCGGGCACGATGACATGGCGGACGATTCACCCGTTGATCCGCGCGGTCACCACGACTTACGAACGCGGTGTCCGGCTAACCCAAACCGCATTTGCCCCCATCGCGAGCCGCTTGATCCGTTCCCAGACCTTGCCCAAATGGAGCCTCATCATTGAGCCCCAGTGACCGGTAGATTTATTTGCGCGGCTGCCTAAGAGTGGTCGTGAGCGAGCTTGGCCTGTTGCAGCTTGAGTGTCTCCTCTAACAACAGCAGGCTCTCTTCTAGCCGCCCGACGTCCCTGTAGGTTACGGCGAGGTTGCTCATCGTAGCGAGCGTGTAGGGGTGGTCCGGGCCAACGCTAGTCTTCATGAGCTTGAGACTCTCCTCGTACACCCGTATGGCTTCATTTGGTCGCCCGGAAGATTTGTAGGCCCCGGCAAGGTTGGCCATGAAGGCTAGCGTGTGGGGGTGGTCGGGGCCGAATTTGGCCTTTTGGAGCCGGAGAGCATCCTCGTAGAGTCGCAAGGCGTCGTCGAACCGCCCGGCGTATTTGTAGGTCGAGGCAAGGTTGTTCATCGTGGACAACGTCTCCTCGTGGTCGTGACCGAGCTTCACTTGTTCGAGCTTGAGTGCCTCCGCCAGCAACAGAATGGCCTCTTGCAGCCGTCCCGCCTCCCTGTAACACACGGCCAGGGTGCTCATCGTAGTGAGCGTGTACAAGTGGTCGGGCCCGAATTTGGCTCTCTGGATCCTGAGGATCTCCTCGAGCAGCGGTATGGCCTTGTCCCATTGTTCGGCGAGCTGATAGGCCAAAGCGAGGCTATAAGTGGTGGTGAGCGTGTCAACGTGGTCGGGGCCGAACTGCTGCCGGCACAATTCCACAGCCGGTTCCAGTTGTCCGATCGCTGCCGCTGCATCCCCCACGTACACATAAGTCAATCCCAGGGCCGCCCGCGTCTTGGCTTCGGCCCGCGGCCGGCGGACGAACGTCTCGCCTATCTTCGGTGCAGCCGCGTCCAGAGCCTGCCGTACCGTCACCGCGATGCCCAGGCCGCCTTTCTGCCCTTTCGGCCGGGCCACGGCCAGCACGTCATCCGCCAGGAACTGGCCGAACGCCTCGGAATCCGCCTCGGACTCTTTGGCCGCTTGCTCTGCTGCAATGGCGGCATCACGCTGTTCAGTGGCGTCTCGTTGCGCCTGCATCGCGCGCACCGCTTGCCAGGCGCTGACCGCCGTTCCCAACGCCAGCGCGGCTGCGACAACGCTGATCGTTAGCAAAGCTGCCGTATTTCGCCGGGCGAACTTGCGGAAGCGATACCACGCCGACGGCGGGCACGCTTCCACCGTCTCATTCGCGAGGTAGCGCTGGACGTCCATCGCCAGCCCGTTCGCTGTCTCGTAACGGCGGTTGCGGTCCTTCTCCAGCGCCTTCATCACGATCCAGTCCAGCTCTCCGCGGACCAGCCGGGTCAACTTGTCCGGCTCGGTCTGCCGCTGGGCGGAGATGGAGGCCAGGGCCTCCCCCGAGTCGCTGAGTCGAGCGCTTGGTCTGGGCGCTGCTTCCTCCCGGATCAGGCGGAGGATCTCGCCATACGCCGCCTCTTTGATCCGCTCGCGGGTCAGCGGAGTGCTGCCCGTCAAGAGTTCGTACAGGAGCACGCCCAACGAGAAGATGTCGCTTCGCGTGTCGACGCCCAGGGCGCTCGTCTCCGCCTGCTCCGGGCTCATGTACTCCAATGTGCCGACCATGAATCCGAACTGAGTGAACAGAGTCCGGTCGGTCAATTTCTGTTCGGTCGCCTTGGCGACCCCGAAGTCGATCACCTTGGGCACCGGCCGGCCGTCGTACAGGGTGACCATCACGTTGGAAGGCTTGATATCGCGGTGGATGATTCCCTTCTGATGGGCGTGCTGGATCGCCTGACACACGGGCACGAATAGCTCGAGGCGTTCCCGCGGGGACAAGTGGTGGACGTCGCAGTACTCCGTGATCGGCACGCCATGAACCAGCTCCATGACGAAGTACGGACGAAGCATGCCGCCGGCATAAGTCGGAGGCGTCTCCCCGGCGTCCAGCACGCGGGCGATGTTGACGTGGTCCATCATGGCCAGCGCCTGACGCTCGGCCTCGAACCGGGCGACCACTTGTTTGCTGTCCATGCCGGCCTTGACCAGCTTGAGCGCGACTTTGCGCTGGACCGGGTGCCTCTGCTCCGCCATGTAGACGGTGCCCATGCCTCCTTCGCCCAGTTGTTGCAGTAGCTTGTACGGCCCGATCACGGCTCCCGGGTGGTCCGGCCATCCCGCCGCGTCCGGGTCCGGCGCTGCGTCCTCCGGCACCGCCAGAAGCTGGGGCGGGTTGTCGTGGGCCGCCAGGAGCGCCCCAACGCTGGCACGGAGCGCCGGGTCGCCCGCACACGACTGCTCAACGAATGCGGCCCGGTCGGCGGCCGCGTCGATCTCGAGTGCGGCCAGGAAAATCGACTTGTCAGTCGGGGGCTGGTCGGACATTGGGTGCTCACTCGCCGCACGCCCTATGGTAAGCAATGCGTATTCGGCGCGGGAAAGGGGCCAAGAATGTCCGGAAAGCGCTCAGGCCGGACGCCCGAATTAGACCATGCGCTGGTCGTAGGCCGCGAGTTCCCGGCCAAGCCAGGCCTGGGCGTAGACCCAATTCCGCTTGACGGTGCGCGGGGAGATCCCCTGGGCGGCGGCGATCTCCTCGATCGTCATTCCGCCGAACACGCGCATCGTGACCAAGTCGGCGGCCGCCGGATCGGTCGACCGAAGCTTCATGAGGGCATCGTCCAAGTCCAACAGCTCGTCGGTCAGCGGGAGCGCGACCAGGTCCTCCTCGGCCAGCCGGCGGCCGGCACGGGGCCCGCCCCGTCGCAAACTGCACTTCTCCGGACGTGGTCGACCAGCAGCCGGCGCATGGCCTCGGCGGCCGCCGCGAAGAAGTGAGCCCGATTGGCCCAGCCCTGGGTCGGCTCCGCGCCAACCAGGCGCAAGTACGCCTCGTGGACCAGGGCGGTTGGCTGCAGGGTGTTGCCGGCGGGGTTGGTCGCCAGGCGGGCGGCGGCCAGTTTCCGCAACTCGTCATAGACAAGCGGCAACAGCTCGGCCGCCGCCGTCGGGTCGCCGGCCTCAACGGCGGAGAGAATGCGCGTGACATCAGCCATGCCGACTAGCATACCGCGGACGGCACTGGCCCGCGACGAAAACCCGCATCAGGGGCTCCGCTTCATCTCTTCAATGCGCCGGCGCGTCGGTCAAATCGACCGAATTATCGTAGCGCAGTTGGAACCGAGCGGCCCGTTCGACAGCACCGACGTTCTCTGCTGGCACGCCGGTGACCGAAGTCGGTGGCCGAGGCGCAAAATGGACCGATCGCCGTACAAGATGTGCGAAAATGCTATGAATTACCGGGAAAATCGAGCCATTTCGGCCGGATTCGGGGCGGACTCATAACCTGGAGGTCGTAGGTCAAATCCTACCGCCGCAACTCACAAACCCCTGGGATTCGCGGATGTTTTGAACGTCCGAGAATCCCAGGGGTTTGTTGTTTTGCGAACCCATTCTCGGAAGCTCCAGGCGAAAGACTCTGACGAACACCCGAATGTAGGCGACCAATCCGGGCCAATCCAAGTGGTCGGCCTTCGGTCGACTGATGCCCCCCGACCCTGTGGACTGGACAGCAGTTATTTTCGCGTTCAGAAGCCTCGACTTTATTCGCTGGAACTTCGGCCACCCATTCCAGTCACCCGCTCGCGCTGACCGATTTGCTGTAACGAATACGGTGGCAAACACTTCAATGGGGACGCGGTTCGCGATATTGCCTGTGATTTGCGAGACCGTCCACGATCGGGCGGTTACAATTCTCCCACCCTCCATTCGTTTCACCGATCACTCATGACCGATCCACGCCCGACGCGCACACGCTTCATCGTCGCACTTTGGCTTTGCGGCCTCGCCGGCGTTTTGTACCTGGACCGGATCTGCATGGCCCAGGCGATCAAGCCAATTCAGGAAGATCTTCATCTCACGGAGACGGAACTCGGTTACGTCATGATGGCATTTACGCTGGCATATGGTCTTTTCGAGATTCCAACCGGCCGGCTGGGCGATCGCGTCGGTTCCCGTTCGGTTCTAACTCGGATCGTTATCTGGTGGTCGCTATTCACGGCTCTGACGGGCGTCGCCTGGGGATTCTATTCATTGGTGATCATGCGCTTCATCTTCGGCGCTGGCGAGGCGGGCGCGTTTCCGAATGCGGCTCGAGTAATCTCTCGCTGGTTTCCCGCTTCAGAGCGCGGCCGAGTGCAAGGCCTCATGCTCATGGCTTCGCAAATTGGCGGGGCGGCGGCGCCGGCCCTGGCCGCCTATTTGATTGATCGAACGGGCTGGCGCTGGACGTTTGGCACATTCGGTGTCCTTGGTGTGATTTATGCGGCCGGCTTTTGCTGGTGGTTCCGCGACGACCCCGCCAAGCATTCGAGCGTGAACGATCGCGAATTGGCAATCATCCGAATTGGCCAGGCCGAAACCCCCGCACGCGATGAGCCGATCCCCTGGAACGCGGTGCTGCGGAATTCCGGCATCTGGCTTTTGGGAATCACAATCACGCTGTCGGCGTTCAACACATATCTCTATTTCTCCTGGTTCACCAAGTACCTGGAAACAGCTCGTGACGTGCCGAATATCGACGCCGGTTGGCTCAGTTCGTTGGTATTGGCGATGTCCGCCGCGGGTGTTTTTGTCGGCGGATTTGTGGCCGATCGAATTCTGCGCCGCGGCCGCGACGTGGTTGTGTGCCGGCGGCTGCTTGGAAGTTTATGTTTCATCGCCGCCGCCGTGTTTCTTTATGCCGGATCGAAAATGGACTCGCCGGTCGCCCTCGCCGTCTTTGCCGGCGCCTCCTCGTTCTGTTTGCATGCCACGCTTTCGTCGTGGTGGTCGGCCGCCATCGAGCAATGCGGGAAACACGTCGGCGCCTTGTTTGGACTGATGAATTCGATGGGCGTCGTCGGCGCCATGCTGACGCAATGGTTCGTCGGCACGTTTGCGGACTGGCGAAAAAGCTTGGGTTATACGGGTCGCGAACAGTGGGATCCGATGTTCAACGTCTACGTCGGCGTGCTACTGCTGGCGGCGTTGACCTGGGCGATGTACCGCAAGCGGCCTGTCGCCTGAGATTACCAATGCATGACATAGCCCCCATCGACGTTGATTGTCTGGCCCGTCACTTCGCTGGCCCGGTCCGAGGATAGAAACACGACCATGTTCGCTACGTCTTCGGCCTTTTGCCAGCGGCCGAGGGGGATCATGGCCTTCAGCTTTTCCGCTGTCCATTGTTCATAGCTTTTGCGCTCCGCCAATGGTTGGCGATCGTGCCAGGCACGCCAGACCGATTCGTTGAGCGGCGTTTTCACCATGCCGGGACAGACGGTGTTTACGCGGATTCCGTACGCGGCCAGATCGCGAGCCATGCAGATGGCGAAGTTGATGTTCGCTGCCTTCGAAGCGCTATAAGGCGGATCGGTTGGCGAGCCGATCTGGCCGGCGACCGAGGCGAGAAAGACCATTGTGCCGCACTTGCGTTCGATCATGGCCGGCGCAACCACGTGGGCGACATTCACCATGCCCATGACGTTCACTTCCAGAACGCGCGGCCAATCCGCCGGAGTGAGATTGGTGAACGGAAAGCCGAACTTCCCGGAAGCCGCCGCCGCCGCGTGGACGAGGTGATCGATCGGACCCAGCGATGATTCAGTGCGCTGCAAGGCCTCGGCGACGTTGGCGGCATTGGCAACATCGACACAAAATGCATTCGGATCGTCCGCAGGCGGACTGAGATCCCAGACAGCGACGCGGCAACCTTCAGCCCGAAACGCCTCCGCGACCGCTTTGCCAATGCCACTGCCCCCACCGGTGACGATCGCGACGTGATTGGCAAGCTGTAGATTCATTCGAAGCTGCTATTTCACCTCGGCGGTGATGGCAATGCAAAAGGGTGCGGCCACCGTTTCGGTTTTCCTCGACTTAAAATCGATGCTCACGATTTTTTTGTCGGGCTTTGGGTTTTCCCATGTCATCAGATAGATGCGGAGCTTTGAACCGCGGGCAACGCTGTATTCATTCTCGCCAGTCCAGGCGACTTTGGCCTTGGACGGCGCTTTCTCGCCCTCGGCGTAGAACCAGTCCCGGCTCTGTTCGCCATAGACAATCGGCACTTCGGCCACGGACTGATCTTCGTAGTGGATCGTGTACGACCCGATGGTCGTGCCGTCCTTCACATACCAGCCGCTCCCCTCTTTATTCGGGCCGCCCCCGTAGCCGTTGGCATGCAGAAAGTGCAACCGGTTCGCGCTTCTGCCGACTGGAATTCCCTCGACCTTGGCGGGATCATCTTTGTCCACAGTGCTTCCGAGAGCAATCAACTTCTTGCCGACGACGAACGTGACATCGCGAAACTTCTTTTCACCGGTCGGAAAGTCCTTCAGGATGTTGGTCTCGTCCCCGCCGGCGAAGTTGCTCATGACGACCTTGTTCCCCTTCTTTTGCAGATCGATGGGGAAGAAGCCTTTGTCTTTCGGCGCAGGAGCGGCGAGGAGCGTACTTGTCAATGCAAGTGACGTAAACGAAAGAAACGCTTTCATGATGATTCGACCTCCCAGTGTTGGCAAAGTGCGGTTTACCGCGCCGACGTCCCGAGGTCGAGTGTTCGCGTAACAAGCGATGAACATGGGCGCGATTGCTGCGACAGGCGAGGACCGGAGCAATTTCTTAACGAGGCTTTTTCATCTTCCCACCCTTCGGCCAATAGCCGATAATCTATCTACCACGCCGGTTGGGAATCCATCCCCGACCAATCACGACTTCGAGAGCCTAAGCACATGCTCTCCCTATTTGATTCACCGACCCGACTCTGCGACGGCATCGATCGCCGGGAATGGCTGCGCATCGGCGGCGCGTGCGGTGTATCGCTGCCCATGTTGCTGGCCAGTCGGGAATCGACGCGCGCCCATGAAGTTGCCAGTTCGCGCGCGTGCATTCAACTCTTTCTCCTCGGTGCTCCGTCGCAGCAGGAAACTTGGGACCCGAAGCCCGATTCTCCGGTCGAGGCTCGAGGCGACTTAAAGCCGATTCAGTCGGCCGTGCCCGGGCTGATCGTTGGCGAATTGATGCCGAAGACCGCGAAACTCGTGCAAAAGATTGCGGTGCTGCGAGCGGTTGCGACGCGCGACAACGCCCATTCTTCGAGCGGTTACTACATGACAACCGGGGTTCCGCACGCACCGGTCGGCGTGGAGAACGCGAAGCCCGGCGCCGAACGACTGGCCCAGCCTCGGCGCCGTGGTCCGCAAGCTATGGCCCACACGAACGGCACTGCCGGCAGCCATCACCTTGCCGGAACAGTCGGCGAACGACGGCAACCTGACCTGGCCGGGTCAGGATGCAGGCTGGCTCGGCCGTGCGTATGACCCCTGGGTGCTCGACGGCGATCCGAACGCGTCGCAATTCCAAATTGCCGGACTGACGCCGCCGGCCGACCTGCCGCCGATTCGCTTGAACGAGCGCCGAGCCCTGTTGCAGCAGATCGATCATCATCTCGATCGCATCGACCGCGATGCGACACTTCGCAACCATCCGGAGCGTGCGCGATCCGCATTCAATTTGGTCGCATCGCCGGCCGCTCGCCAGGCATTCGACCTGGATGCGGAAGCCGGCCGCGTTCGCGATCGATACGGGCGAACCAAGTTTGGGCAGAGTTGTTTGCTCGCTCGGCGGCTCGTGGAAGCCGGCGTGCCACTGATTCGGGTGAACTGGTCGCGCGTGAAGGGTGCGCCGAACAACGGTCACTGGGATACACACAGCCAAAACACCAAGGGCTTGCAGGCGCTCATGCCGATCATGGACCAGGCGTATAGTGCGCTGCTTGAAGACCTGAGCGATCGTGGCATGCTCGACTCCACACTGGTGATGTGGACCGGCGAATTCGGCCGCACGCCGCGAATCAATGGCGCCGGCGGTCGCGATCACTGGGGGCCAGTGTTTTCGGTGGCGCTGGCTGGCGGCGGCGTCCGCGGCGGCACCGTGCACGGTGCGAGCGACAAGTTGGCCGCGTATCCGAAAGATGGCCGCGTCCGGCCACAAGACATCCTGGCCACCGTCTTCCATTGCCTGGGGATTCCACCGGACAGCGAAATCCGCGATGCGCTCAATCGGCCCATGCCGATCACCCGCGGTGAAATCATTCGCTCCATCTTGTAAAGCCGGTGGCAGCGGTCTTCGCCCGAGGTCAGCGTTCTCACGAATTCAGTTATCGGTTGCTAGAATTGTCCGAGTGGCACAACCCTTCCACTCCATGTGGCATTCACCAATCACTATGCCCCAATATCACGCGACTGCTCCATTCTGCATCGCCGGGACGCTGGCCAACCGCTGTCGGCGCCTCGTCCTCATCGGAATGGCGTTCTGCGCTTTGGTTGGTTGCGGTCGAACGACCCCTGTGGAAGCGGAGAAAGCGCCACCGGCCACCGTCAAATGGGAAGGGCCGTTGCAAGGAGCACTCGAGGAATGGACCGAACTGATCGGCACGACATCGCCGTCGCCGAATCGTATGGCCCGTGTGACCGCGCCAATCGAAGGGCGTGTCGAGAGCATCCTGAGCGATTCGGCCAATCCTCCCGTTGTCGAGGGCCAGCGCGTGGACAAGGGGACGCCGCTCGTTCGCCTCGATCCGACGATTGTCGAGGCGGGACTCGCCAAAGCGGAGGCAGCGCAAGGCGTCCTCCGCGAGGAAGAGCGGCAGTCGCAGATCGCGGTGGACCTGGCACGCGCCGAAGTTGAGCGCCTCCGCCGGCTCAAGATTGAAGAAGATAAAGCCTCGCCAGGCACGCGCGTACTGGTATCCCCCGTCGACCGAATGAAGGCCGATTTCGCGCTGAAGGATGCCGAATCAAAGCTCAACGCCGCGAAAGCCAGGCTCGTATCCGGGAAGAAGGAGCAGGAAGCCCTGCAGGCCCAACTCAGGCTTCACACGCTGGCCGCCCCCATCTCGGGACGGCTCGGCCGCATTCAGGTCGTGCGAGGGCAGACGCTTTCCGCGGGCACAATGGTCACGGAAATCATTGATCTGGACGAACAGATCGATGTTCTTTGCTATGTACCGCCGAGCATGATCGGCCGGCTTCGCGTGGGACAGCCGGCCATCAGCGGTGGCTTCGATCAGGAAGTGAAGACTGGACCGGCCGCCGAGGGGCAAGTGGTCTTCATTGCCGATCAGGCGGAGGCGGAGACCGGGAACTTCGCGGTCAAGGTGCGATTCGCCAATGGCGAGGCGCAGTTGCGCGCCAATCGCGTTCTGCGAATCCGCGTGCTCACGGCGCCGGGCAAGGAGTGTCTGAGCATTCGCGACTCGGCAGTTCAGGAAGACGAGGAGAAGCCGTCGGTCGTGATCGTGGTCGACGTCAAGACCGCCGCGAATGCCGAGGGGAAGGAAGAAACGATCGGAATCGCCCGGCGAATGAACGTGGTGCTCGGAATTCGCGATCGCACATTGCATCAAGTGGAGATTCTGCGGCTCGAGGACCCCGAAAAAGATCCGGAAAAGAAGTGGCACGGGGATATCAAGGATGCGCTCTTCGTCATCGAGGGGGGACAAGGGCTACAGACCGGCGACGCGGTGAAACTCGAGGCCGACGAAGATTAACGCATCGACAGTCGATCCACATGGAATCTCGGATCATGGTCCCAAGCAAACCGACACCGACGATCTTCGCAATAACGATGCTGTCGTTCGCCGCCGTTCAAGCCGACGAGCGCATTGCTGACTATCGTCCCGTTACCGACTGGCCGCAACTGCCTGCTGGAATCAAGCTCGGCCCCGTCTCCGCGGTGGCGACGGATGCGAAGGATCGCGTGTATGTGTTCCATCGTGGGCCCAAGCCCGTGCTTGTCTTTGATCGTTCGGGTAAGTTCCTGCGATCTTGGGGCGACAAGTATCTGAAGACCCCGCACGGCCTGCGGATCGACCACCAGGGCAACGTCTGGGTCACCGACATCGGCAATCATCAGGTGATGAAGTTCGATGCGAATGGCAAGTTGTTGCTGGCAGTCGGCAAGAAGGGCAAGCCGGGGCCTCGCGACGACCAGTTCGATCGGCCTACCGATATCGCGGTCGCCAAGAACGGCGACTTCTATGTGAGCGACGGTTACGGCAATTCACGAGTAATGAAGTTCTCGCCCGAAGGCAGATTGCTAAAGAAATGGGGTAAGAAAGGAACGGGCGAAGGAGAATTCAATTTGCCGCATGCGATTTGTATCGGTTCCCAGGGACGGGTATATGTCGGCGACCGCGAGAATAGCCGCGTCCAAGTCTTCGATGCCGATGGCAAATTCCTGACCCAATGGAAGGAGAGCGGCTCGCCCTACGGACTCTTCTTGAACGGCGATCACTTTTTCGTGGCCGACGGCATCGCGAATTGGGTCAAGATCCTCGGTCCAAACGGCAAACCGCTCGGCCGCTTTGGCGAGAAAGGGAAGGGTCCGGGCCAATTCTTGATGCCGCACATGTTGTGCGTTGATGGGCATGGCGACATTTACGTTGCCGAGATCAACGGCAAGCGCGTTCAGAAGTTCCTCGTTCATAAAAAATGAACCTCAACGCGGCCGATCATTTCGCCCGCCCGGCATCCAGCTCCCGTTCCATCGCGACAATTTCCTGTGTCGTCCGAAGCACGGTGTCCGGGTTGAGCGAGATCGAATCGATTCCGCAGCCGACGAGGAACCGGGCAAATTCCGGATAATCGCTCGGCGCTTGCCCACAGATTCCGACTTTTCGACCGCACGCTTTTGCTCGATGAATGACATCCTCGATCAGACGTTTGACGGCGGGGTTGCGTTCGTCGAACAGGTGAGCGACCACGTCGGAATCGCGGTCGAGTCCAAGCGTCAACTGAGTCAAATCGTTCGATCCGATCGAAAAGCCATCGAATATTTGAGCGAAATCCTCGGCGAGGATTACGTTCGATGGGATCTCGCACATGACGTAGACTTCGAGTCCGTTTTCGCCGCGTTTGAGGCCGGCGTTGGCCATCACTTCGAGGACCCGCTTGCCCTCATCAACTGTGCGACAGAATGGAACCATCAGCTTGACATTCGTGAGTCCCAACTCCTCACGCACTTTCCGCATTGCCCGGCATTCGAGTTGGAATCCGTCCTTATAGCGATCGTCGTAGTAGCGGGATGCCCCGCGGAAGCCGATCATTGGGTTGTCTTCGTCGGGTTCGAACCCAGCGCCGCCGAGAAGCCCCGCATATTCATTCGTTTTGAAGTCCGAGAGCCGGACGATCACATCCTTGGGATAAAACGCGGCCGCGATGCGCCCCACGCCCTCGGCAAGCTTCTCGACAAAATAGTCGGTACGATCCGAATAGTTTCGCGTCAGTATTGCGATCTCGTCCCGTGCCGGGCCGGGCGGTACCTTGTCGAATTGAGCGAGAGCCATCGGATGAACGCGGATCGCCGACGAAATGATGAACTCGAGGCGAGCGAGACCGACGCCGTCGTTGGGTAACGCGGCAACGCCGAATGCCCTGTCCGGGTCGCCAACGTTGACCATGACGTGCGTTTTCGGTCGCGGCAGATCGGCTAAATCGATCGTCTCCTTGGTGAAGGGGACTTGCCCGTCGTAAACTTCGCCGACATCGCCTCCCGCGCACGACACGGTGACCACTTGCCCGTCGTGCAACAACTCCGTGGCGCGCCCGGCGCCGACCACGCACGCGACGCCCAATTCGCGGCTGACGATCGCCGCGTGGCAAGTCCGGCCGCCGCGATTGGTAACGATGGCAGCCGCCATCTTCATGGTCGGTTCCCAATCCGGATCGGTCATGTCCGCGACGAGCACCTCGCCCGGCCGGAACTCAGTGAGGTGTTCCGCGTCGCGCACCACGCGCACCGGCCCGGTACTGATTTTCAAGCCTACGCTCCGCCCCGTAATCACCGCGGTTCCCGTGCCCTTGAGCCGAAATACCTCGAGCTTCGCCGTCCGGCGCCGGCATGGACCGTCTCCGGCCGGGCTTGCAGGATGAACAATTCCCCCGTTGTTCCGTCCCGAGCCCACTCGATATCCATCGGTGTCGCGTGGCCCGCTTTCTTGGAGTAGTGCTCTTCGATGCGGACGCCCCATTTCGCGAGCGTCAACACCTCATCGTCCGTGAGGCTGAGCCGCGCCGATCCTCGGGCGGCGTCGGAATCTCGCGCGTCGTCGCGACGGCGCGACGGGCATATACGAGTTTTTCTTGTTTGGCGCCAATGGATCGCTTCACGATCGAGCGAAATCCCTTGGCCAGAGTCGGCTTGAACACCAGGAACTCATCGGGATCGACGCGGCCTTTGACGACGTTTTCGCCAAGGCCATAGGCACTATTGATCAGGACGACGTCTGGGAAACCGGATTCCGTGTCGATCGTGAACATGACACCGGCGGCCCCGAGATCGGACCGTACCATCCGCTGGATGCCGACGGACAGGGCAACCGATTCGTGCGCGAAACCCTTGTCGACGCGATAGGAGATCGCCCGATCGGTAAATAGCGACGCCATGCATTGCCGGACCGCAGTCAACAGGCCGCGCTCACCGCGGATATTCAGATACGACTCTTGCTGCCCGGCGAAGCTCGCTCCTGGCAAGTCCTCCGCCGTGGCGCTCGATCGCACCGCAACATCGACCTCTTCGTTCGCTTCCTCGCAGAGCTGGGCGTAGGCAAGGACAATCTCCCGGTGCAATTCGGCGGGAATGGGCGCTCGCAGGATGGCTTCGCGAATGCGTCGGCCGCGGTCGGCAAGCTGACCAAAGTCACGCGTGTCCAAACCGGTCAGCGCTTCGTGAATCGTCTGGTTGAGCTTGTTTTTCGACAGAAAATGCCGGTAGGCGTCGGCCGTGATTGCGAACCCGTTGGGTACGCGGATTCCTCCGGGCATCAATTCGCGATACATTTCGCCGAGCGAAGCGTTCTTTCCACCAACGAGCGGAATATCCACGAGGGACAACTCGCCGAACCACCGGATAAAGGTTAATTGAGGCGTCTCACGCTCGCGTTTCATTTCGTCGATCCCCAGTTGAATGCCTTCGCCAATCGATTATTGAGCGGCCTCCAGTTGAGTCTCCTTGTTCGTCGCGACGGTAGAGTCGGCCAGAACGGGAGCTTTCAATGTCAACACGGGACAAGTCGCTTTCCGGAGCACTTCCTCCGCGACGCTTCCGAGCACCAGTCGCCGGAAGCCAGTGCGGCCGTGCGTGCCCATGACAATGAGGTCCGCGCCGAATTCCTTGGCTGCATTCAAGATCTCCGCGGTGGACGGCCCTTCGCGAAGGACTCGTTCGATCCGCACCGAAGAGCTGTCCGGTTTGATCGCATCGAGTTCTTGCCAAGCCAGTTCGCGGAGTTCGTCCATGTTACTCGAAACGATGACTCCCTCACTGGCAATCGGAAGCACGGGCCCCATGACGTGCAGCACAATCACGCCTGCGTCGTAATCTTTTGCGAGGTCGCAGGCGTATCGAAATGCAGCAGTCGAACCGGGAGAAAAATCAGTCGGATGCAGAACGGTATGAATGCGCTTCATCGAAGGGCCTTTCGCTTGAGGTTGGGCAATCGCCTGACCTCATAGCAACCGCGATACCCGTCCAAACAAAGTTGCTGAGGAGTTGAAAACCCGCGGCGAAACCACCGGCTCGAATCGTGCGGGGCCGGTATGGTTCAAAGCGGCAATGTTCCGCACGCGTGCGGTTCCGCTCATTCTTAGTCCCAAGTTCACCAGAATCGCACAGCGCAATGTCGTCTTCGCTGGCAATCCGGCATGCGGAGATCGAGAGAATATGTTGCTCGATGAAATCGGCTCGTTTGGCTCTGCAGTTGCTTTCCGTTGCGTCAACTCTGGACAGCCCCGTGAGACGAACCATGTCCGTTTCCGTTACTCCGGTTGAATCCCCACGCCGTTCCGTGCCGCTCGAGATGCGCGTTTACACGCACACCGGACTGCTCTATTGGTGGCCCGTGTGGGTAATTGGATTTGCGATGGCCGCCTGGACCGCGATCGAGAATCGGCACATGGTCCTTGTTCCGGGCGGAACAGTGATCGAGGGCAATGTGCTGACCGTGCCAGACGAGCGAGCGCCCATTCTTACGCCAGTTCACATGTCCACCAGTCGGGTTCCGGGGATGGTGTTTGCGCTGACAGTCCTCGTTGTACTGGCATTCGGCAGCGGTTGGATGCGGGGATGGCGAGCCTACACGTTCGCGGCATGCGTGGTCGCGGGATTTCTCTTCGTGAGCTGGCTCGACGCCTGGAGCAGCTTGGCCCAATGGGCGAAGTATCTGCAAGTGCACATTAATCTGGGAGGGTACTTGATGCTCTCCACCGGATTGCTGTTGCTGTGGCTGATCCAAGTATTTGTGGTCGATCGGCGTAAGTACGTCGTATTCTCCCTCAGCCAGGTGCGAGTCCACAACGAAATCGGGGAGCAAGAGCAAGCGTACGACACCGGTGGAATCGCTTTTGAGAAGGCACAATACGACTGGTTCCGGCGATTGGTCGGCCTGGGCGCCGGCGATTTGCGTGTACGACTCGGCGGGCAATGGATCGAGATCCCGAATGTCATCCACGTCGGCCGGCGGCTCGATGCGATCGAGACCCTCTTGCGGACGAAGGATGTGGACTGATGGTTCCCTCACGCAGATAATAGGCAGAATCACCCGATCCATTGGATAACCGGGACATCGATGAATTCCGAGCCGCCCATCCATCCGTCGCCCACATCTCGATTGGTGGGGCGCGTTCCATCGGACCGATTGGCTGAGATTCTGGACATCGCCGAGGACGCGATCATCACGGTGACCCTTCGGCGAGAGATTGTGCTGTTCAATCGCGGGGCGACCAAGATTTTCGGTTACGCCCCGGCCGAAGTGCTCGGCCAGCCATTGGAAATGCTCCTTCCCCCAGCCTATCGAGAAGCGCATCCGCGCAGGTCGACGGATTCTCGCGCGGGCCGGACGTCTCTCGAGTGATGGGCGACCGACGAGTTGTTGCGGGCCGGCGAAAAGACGGCACCGAGTTTCCCGCCGAAGTGACCATCTCCAAGTTAGAGCGCGGCGGCGAGACGCTTTTGACGGCAATCGTCCGCGACGGAACCGCACGCAAGCGCTATGAGGACGCCATCCTGAAAATGAACCAGGAGTTGGAAGAACGGGTCCGGGCCCGGACCAATGAGCTGGCCGAGCGGAACTTGCAGCTTGCGCAGAAGAATGAAGAAACCGAGATGTTTGTTTATAGCGTTTCGCACGACTTGCGCAGTCCGCTCGTTAACCTGGAAGGATTCAGCGAGGAACTTTTGCACAATGCTCGCGATCTTGGCAAATTGCTGGAACACGACCAGATTCCCAGCGAGATGCGGGCAAAAGCCGTTCAAGTGATCGATGGCGAGATGGCGGAATCGATCAAGTTCATTCGCACGGCCGTATCGCGACTGGGCCGAATCATCGACGCGTTGCTGCGCTTGTCGCGGGCGGGGCGGGTCGTGTATCAAGTGCAGGTGGTCGACGTTGCGGAAACCGTTCGGCGCGTTGTTGACGCATTGCATGCAACCGCGGTGGCCAAGGGAGTCGAGATCAGCGTCGGCGAACTCCCGTCGGCACTTGGCGATCAGACCGCCGTCGAACAGGTTTTCGCCAACCTCATTGGCAATGCATTGAACTATCTCGATGCGACCCGACCCGGCCGTGTGGAAGTCGGCCATCGAACCGTCGAGAACGGCGGCGCATACTATGTCAAGGACAATGGTGTGGGCATTCCATCTGCCTACATCCCGAAGCTTTTCCAGGCGCTTCAGCGATTGCACCCCGAGAAAGCTCCGGGAGAGGGTATCGGCCTCGCCATTGTTCGACGCATCTTGGAACGGCTTGGTGGTAAGATCTGGGTCGAATCGATTCCCGGTCGAGGGACCACGTTTCTTTTCACGCTGCCCGCTGCCCGGGCGCAACGGCGTGAACCGACGTCCGAAAAAGCGCCTTGAGGATCTTTTCCATGCACGACGAACATCTCGTAATCCTGCTGGCGGAGGACGATGATGGGCACGCTCAACTCATTGAACGCAACCTGAAGCGAGCAGGCGTCGTCAACGACATTGTCCGGACCAAAGACGGGCAAGAAGCGCTCGACTTCGTCCACTACCAAGGTGCATACGCCAGCCGTTCCAACGGCACGCCGCTGTTAATGCTTCTGGACATCAACATGCCGCGGGTTGATGGAATCGGCGTGTTGCGATCGCTCAAGGCCGATACGGCGACGGCGCAAATCCCGGTCATCATGTTGACCACGACCGACGATCCGCGCGAGGTGGAGCGGTGTTATCAGCTTGGCTGCAGCGTCTATATCACTAAGCCGGTGCAATACGAGTCGTTCGTCGAAGCCCTGAAACGGCTCGGCCTGTTCCTGGAGATCATCAAGATCCCCAGCGCCCGGCATTGATCGTCAGCGCGAGACCGCATGAATCCAACTTCCCACCAAGCGACCGTTCTGATCCTGGAGGATGATCCGGGGGTTGCCCGCTTGCAAAAAATGCGGCTGGAGCGGGCCGGGTTCGCCGCGGAGGTGACCTCAACCACCGACGAGGCGCTCGCTCGTCTCAAAAAAGATGGCGTCGATCTGTTGATCCTGGACAATCGATTGTCGTCAACCGAAGATGGTTTGACGTTCTACATCCGTCTCAAAGAGACGGGACACGATTTGCCGGTCATTCTTGTCACCGGCTATAGCGACGACGCGACCATCGTTCGCGCCCTGCGGGCTGGAGTCCGCGATTACGTGTTCAAATCGGCCGAGTATCTGGACTATGTGCCGGAAGCTGTTCGCCGGGTGCTCGAGCAAGAACGGACCAAGGTCGAGTTGGTCGAATCGCAGAGCCTGTTGCACGCGGTGCTGAAAGCGACCCGCGATCCCGTCATCGCCATGGACGAGCAGTCCCGCGTAACATTGGTGAATCCAGCGGCGGAAGCTGTATTCCGTTGCCGGAGTGAAAGCGTAGTCGGCTCGACCATTGACCGGTTTCTACCGTCTATCATGCCTGGCGTTGCACCGTGGGCGAACGATTTGTATCCCTCGCCCACCGAGGTGGAAGGCCGACGGGACGACGGCGTGTCCGTGCCCCTCATGGTGACCTGTTCGCGCGTGAACATGCCGAACGAAGTCCTCTATATCTTGATCCTGCGCGATATCACCGAGCGAAAGCGCGCGGAAGCCGAATTGCGAGAGACGGCAAATCAGCGAGCCATTGCTCTGGCCGAGTTGCAGGAGAAGACGGACGAATTGCGATCGACTACTCAGCAACTCTGGCAAGCAGCCCGGCTGGCGGGCGTCGGCGAATTGGCGGCAAGCATTGCTCATGAGCTGAACAACCCGCTTGGAACCGTCAGCTTGCGGCTCGAAGGAGTGCTGGCGAAGACGCCGGCTGACGACCCGAGGCGGCGACCTCTGGAGGTTGCCGAGCAGGAAGTGGAGCGCATGGCCAGGCTGGTCGGCAACCTGCTGCATTTTAGCCGGGCCGGCCGCGATCAGATATCCACGGTGAACGTTGCGGACGAGGTCCGCAAAACGATCGAGTTAACCGAACCGCATGTACGCCGGTCTGGCGTGACCGTGACACCGGAATTCGAACCGGACGTTCCCGATATCTTTGCCGATCGCCAGCAACTCCGCCAGGTGCTTTTGAACCTCATCACCAATGCGGCCGATGCGATGCCCAAGGGCGGTCGACTCATTCCACGCGTGCGACTCGGCGAACTGCCCGATGGGAGACCCGCGGTCGTCATCGAAGTGAGCGATACGGGCTCGGGGATCCGCCCGGAGCATATCGCCCGAGTCACGGACCCATTTTTCACCACCAAGGAAGAGGGAAAGGGCACCGGGCTCGGACTCGCCATTTGCCGGCGAATCGCGCATGAACACGACGGCAAGTTGGAAATCGAAAGCGAAGTCGACCGGGGGACGACCGTCCGGGTTGTTCTGCCCATCAGGAGTCGAGCGAACCTCAATGGTTTGCATGACGGAGACACCCATGCCTGAACCGATGCGTGGCAGTCTGATGATCGTGGACGATGAGTCGGAACTCCTGCACGCGCTCCGCGATTCGCTGAGCGAGCACGGCTTCGCCGTTCAGGGGTTTAACAAGCCGGCCGAGGCGATCGATGCGTTACGCGACGGCTGCTTCGATCTGTTGCTCAGCGACCTCATGATGCCGGAAACCGATGGCATCCACCTCCTCAAACAGGCCCTGCAGATCGACCCCAACCTGATCGGCATCATCATGACCGGTCAAGGCACCATCCAGACCGCCGTCGAAGCCATGAAGTCCGGCGCCTTCGACTATGTCCTCAAGCCGTTCCGCATCCAGGCCATGCTGCCGATCCTCGATCGAGCCATGAGCGTTCGCCGGCTCAAAATGGAGAACGTCCAGCTCAAGCAGTATCTCAAGGAAGTCGTCTTCGAGTCGGCTCGCTATCGCATCATCGGCAACGCGCCTGCCACCCGCAAAGTGGTCGCCATGATCGAGAAGGTCGCCCCGACCGAAGCGACGGTCCTCATCCGCGGTCCGAGCGGAGCCGGCAAGGAACTGGTCGCACGCGCCTTGCACTTCAATAACGCGCGACGCGACAAGCCATTGGTCACCGTCAACTGTGCCACCTTGCAGGAGACGCTTCTGGAGAGCGAACTTTTCGGCCACGAGAAGGGGGCGTTCACCGGAGCGGACAAGCCGAAGGCAGGCCTGTTCGAGGTGGCTGAAGGCGGGACCATGTTCGTTGATGAAGTCGCCGAGATGCCGGCGGGGATGCAAGCCAAGCTGCTCCGGGTCCTGGAGAACGGCCATTATCGACGAGTGGGCGGCACGCAAGACCGGACGGCCAATGTCCGCATTGTGGCAGCGACCAATAAGCCGTTGGAAGAAGAACAAAAGGCAGGCCGGTTCCGCGAGGATCTCTATTACCGGCTGAACGTGATCACGATCAGTCTGCCCGCTTTGAAGGAACGACGCGAGGATATTCCGCTATTGATCGAGCATCTGTTGAAGACGCGGCAGGTGGGCAAGGCGCCGTTCACGGTGAGTCCGGAGGCGCTGACGCTGTTGGCGAATTACGATTGGCCGGGGAACATTCGCGAGCTGGCCAATGTGCTGGAGCGGGCACAGATCCTGGCAGAGGGGGCGGTAATCACGCGCGATGATTTGCCGGACAATCTGGTGACGGGGGCGAGTGTGCTGTCCGCCGCATCGCCGGCGAGTCCGTTCGATCTGGAAGCGATGGAGAAGCGGCACGTTCAAGACGTGATGCACCGGATGAAGGGGAACAAACTGCAAGCGGCCAAAGCGCTCGGCATCAGCCGCCGTGCCCTGTATCGCTTGATCGATAAGTACGGACTTGCGGGTAATAACGCGCCGACGCACCCCGTGGCCGGCCCTTCGGATTCCGAACCTATGGCGATCCAAAGTGAAAAGCCCGAATAATCGAATACAGGAATGCAATTGGCGAGAAGGGCCGCTTTGACATCCAGGGTCGGAGCCGACTTAATCTTCACTTGGGCGAAATTCATGCGCATTGAGCCTCGATCTCGACTAGGATGACCGGGCCGAGGTTAAAGCTGCAATTCTGGAGTTCCATGCCCCAGTTCGAAACCCCTGACCGACCAGAGACACGGGCGCGCATTTACAGTGCCTATCGGGCCTATTTTGACGTGGCCGAGAAAAAGCGGCGATGGAACGTGCGTGAAGACATTCCGTGGAACCAATGCAACTCCGCGATTGACCCGGCCATCGCCGATGTGGTGCAGACGTTCTGCATGGTCGAACTTTACTTGCCGGACTACCTCAGCAAGCAGCTCCCGCAAGTGCGCGACAATCGCGGCCGGGCCTGGATGCTCGCCAACTGGGGCTACGAAGAATCCAAACATTCGATGGCCCTGGAGGACTGGTTGGTCCGATCGGGACACCGAACCGAGAACCAGGTCGCGGAGATCGCCGACAGCGTGTTCGAACGCGAGTGGACTCTCAAGTACCACTCCGCGCGAGCGTCCGTCATCTACACGATGATGCAGGAACTGGCGACCCATCTCAACTATCGCAACTTGCGCCGGGTGGCCGGCGGCAAATGCCCGGCACTCGACAAGGTGCTCGAACTCGTCTCGATCGACGAGGCTGCACACGCCCAGTTTTTTCGCAAACTGGTGAGCATTTATCTTGAAGATGACCGCGACGCAACGCTTCAGGATTTCCGCATGGTTGCTAATACGTTCACCATGCCTGCCGATTCACTTCTGGCCGATGGTCGACGACGAGTGGCCGCCGTCAAGGCCCTGAAGATTTTTGACGAGGAAGTCTACCTGACCGAGGTTTACCATCCCCTCTTGCACCGCCTCGGCCTGACTCGAGCGGACTTAAGGCCCAAGAAAGTGTTCACCACCACGTAAGGGCGACGGCTACTTGCAACAAGTGAATTGCACTACATTAAGGTGCCCACTCCGAAAGTAGCGAGCACAGCCAGTCAGATAATGCATATAGGTTTCAAAGACTTCTTCCGACGTCAGGGCGATCGCGCGATCACGTGCTTGCTGCAGGTTTTCGGCCCAAGCATCTAACGTATGGGCGTAGTTAACTCCCAGGGGATGCACGCGTTCAACTCGGAACCCGGCGCTTTCCGCGTATTTCTGGACCACCTCAATCGGACGAAGCTGACCGCCCGGGAAAATTGCCTTCAGGATGAATTTGTTGAATAGCACGTCCTCGTGAGTGATTTCAAGCCCTTTGGCATTGATTTCGGCCAGGCTCGGTTTCACGATTGAGTGCAAGAGCATGCGGCCATCGGCCGGCAGCAAGCGATGACATTTGCTGAAAAAGGCGGCATAGCGTTCCTCGCGAAAATGCTCGAACGCGCCGATGCTGACAATGCGGTCCACCGGCTCGTCGAATTCTTCCCATCCTTGCAAGCGGATTTCCGCCCGCTCGCCAAGATCGGCGAGGCGACTGCGAGCCAGTTCGAATTGTTGTGCGCTCAGAGTCAACCCGATGGCGCGAGTTCCATGAACTTCGATTGCCCGTCGGATGGTCGATCCCCAGCCGCAGCCGATGTCGAGCAGCAACTGCCCTGGATGCAGATCACATTTGCCCAGCGCCAGTTCAATCTTGGCCTGCTGGGCCTCGGCCAGCGGAATACTCGGAGGTTCGAAATAGGCGCAGCTGTACGTCATGGATGGATCGAGAAAGAGCGCGAAGAATTCGTTCGACAGATCGTAATGAGCCTGGACCTGTTTGTAGAACGGTTGAAGCGGCTCCATCGAATGCTCCGCGGCTAGAAAAACCCTGATTGGACCATCCCTCGCGCCAATCGTCGCTCGGTTGCCATCTGTATGACTTACTCAGTAAACGACGAATCGGTGTACTTGGAAAGGCCTGTTGGACGCTCCCGCAGCTGTCAATGCGATATCATGGAAACGAGCGTACAACTACAATGACGTTTCTGAGAGGAAGACGACTCGCGGGCATCTGGAACGGGAAGGCGAATCGCGAAGATGCAGCAACCACTTACGACGATCCAAGGCGTTTGCCCTCATGATTGTCCCGATACGTGTGGATTCGTCGTCACGGTGGAGAATGGCAAAGCCGTCAAACTTCGCGGCGATCCCGAGCATCCTTTTACCAAGGGCTTCCTCTGCCAAAAAGTCTCGCACTATCTTGAGCGCGTTTATCACCGCGATCGACTGCTTTATCCGATGAAGCGAGTGGGACGCAAAGGCCGCGGAGAGTTTGAACGAATCTCCTGGAGCGAGGCGATTCGCACAATTGCCGAGCGATTCGCGGCGATTGCCGACTCGGAGGACGGGCCCCAGGCAATTCTGCCTTACAGCTATGCCGGCACGATGGGCAAGCTAATGTATGCCAGCCTCGACCGGCGGTTCTTCCACCGACTCGGCGCCTCGCTGCTCGATCGCACGATCTGCGCGACGGCCGGGGTGGCAGGTTCCGAAATCACGCTCGGGACGCGAGCGTTTATCGATCCGGAATCGGTCATTGATTCGCGCTACATCATCAATTGGGGCTCGAACACGGCGGTCACCAACATCCACCTTTGGGCGATCATGGTTCAAGCGCGCAACCGTGGAGCAAAGATCGTCACGATTGACCCGCATCGGAGCAAGACTGCCGAACGCAGCGACTGGTGGATTCCGGTTCGTCCCGGCACGGACGCGGCGTTGGCGCTCGGAATGATGCACGTTCTTTTCCGCGACGGCCTCGACGACCAGGACTATTGGAATCGTTACTGTCTTGGCGGCAATGAACTTCGCGACCGCGTGTTGTCGGAATACGATCCTGCTCGTGTTTCGCGGATTACGAATGTCCCGGTAAACGACATTGAAAAACTGGCTCACGAATACGGCAGGGGATTACTCGATCGTGGGGGGCCCGCATTCATTCGTGTGAACTACGGCATGCAACGGCACGGCGGCGGGGGCATGGCTGTTCGCACCGTCTGTTGCTTGCCCGCGGTGATCGGAAGTTGGCGGCATGTTGGCGGCGGAGCCCTGCTGTCCACGAGCAAGTTGTCGCCCTGGGATGGCGACGCTCTCGAACGCCCCGACTTGATCCGCCCCGGCACGAGAACGATCAACATGGTTCAGCTCGCGGAGGCGCTTCACGGCGAACTTTCCGGCCCGCCGGTCAAGGCGCTCTTCGTTTACAATTCCAATCCCGCGGCGGTGGCTCCCGACCAGAACCGGGTTCTTTCAGGACTTCGGCGTGAAGACCTGTTCACGGTCGTTCACGACTTGTTTCCAACTGACACAGTCGATTACGCGGATATCGTGCTGCCAGCGACCTCGCAATTGGAACACTTCGATGTCCATGGCGCCTACGGGCATCTCTACGTCCAAGCAAATATGCCGGCGATTGCCCCGCTTGGTGAGTCGAAGCCGAATACGGAAGTCTTTCGCTTGCTTGGCCGCGCAATGAACTTTGAGCCGGAGTTATTTCAATTGACTGACGAGGAACTCGCGCGCCAGGCTCTTAATCCCGTCGGCGGCTCGAATGGTTATCCGGCCCCGGATGCATTTGGCGGGATAACACTCGAACGCCTCCAGGCCAATGGCCCAGTTCGCTTGAACCTGCCAGTGAATTATGCGCCCTTCGCGGAAGGGAAATTCGGCACGCCATCCGGGAAGTGTGAACTCTATAGTCCCCGCGAAGCGGCCGCCGGCCGGGACCCGCTGCCGCACTACATTCCGCCGTACGAAGATCCGCAAACCAATCCCGAATTGGCAGCACGATTCCCGCTGCAAATGGTCACCCCGCCTGAGCCAGCGTTTTTGAATTCCAGCTTCGTCAACGTCGACAGCCTGCGCGAGACAGCCGGTGAGCCGAAAGTTCAGATCCACCCCATGGACGCCGAGAAGCGGCACATTACCGATGGCCAACTGGTGACCATATTTAATGACCGGGGACGGTTTCGCGCGGGCGGCGATCGGCGAAAGCGTGCGTCCGGGTGTCGTTGTGGCGCTGGGCGTCTGGTGGAATAAATATGTGGATGGACCGAATTGTAACGCGACGACGTCGAGTGCAATAACCGATTTCGGCGGTGGCGCGACGTTTTTTGACAACCTGGTCGAAGTGGCAGGAGACTTGAATTCCCACGGCGCGCCGGAGCGTTTTGCGAGCTAAAGTATTGTCAGCTCAGCGGCAACGACCAAAGATTTTTGCCATTCCGGTCGATAGGACTAGACGATATGCACTGTCAATTCAGCCGTCGGCTTGATTGGACAGGCAGTTTACGATAGAGTTTAGTATTCCTACCTAGGCCCTCCCCGACTGGCTTGCTGGGTGGTGCTATGATCGGCCAACTCAGATTCCCGGACATGGTCATGGACATGCCGGTCGAACTAAACGTTGAGTTTCGGAGCCTCAAAGAGGACGCCTGGCAGGAGGCGTGCGCCGAGCGGTTTTACCGAAGCCGCGATGCGGGGTGCGATTTGGGCGAATCAATTATTCGGGAATGGGTTCGTCAACATTGGCGCGGATTCTTGCGGGCTCGGTGGATCGAGCACTTGCAGGGAGTGCGGTTTTGGGTCGAGTTGGATCGTGAAGAGTTTGGCTTGTTAAGAAACACCCCCTTGGCCCCTCCATCGCTGCTCGATGACGTTATTGAGAAACTCATTTGCGGAGCCGAAAACCTGAACATCCTGGTTTGGTCCCGCTGCAAAACACCGGACGAACAGAAAGCCATTCGCGCACTTCTCCGACTCATCAACATTAACGCCCACCGACTTCGCTGCCACTTCTCCGACGACTGTTAACCACCAAGCCTGAACCTGAACGCCGCCCAGTCAATCTAATTCATGTACTCCGAACCGGTCGTGGTATAATTCCCAAATTGACGGCGGGCGCATTCATGAGCCCACCCCGCCCCTACGGGCGATGCACATCTTCGAAGGAGCCGCACCATAGCTTCATCGTTCGACAAGACCCGCGACCAACTTTCGGTGCGCCAGGAGCGTGCCGTCCTCGTCAGCGTCGCACTTCCGCAACGTCCCTGGGCTTCCGACGATCCATGCGATGAAATCCGCGGCCTGGCCGAAACGGCCGGAGCTGCCGTCGTCGGTGAGGTCACGCAGAAGCGACACGACATCAACCCCGGCTCCTACGTCGGCAAGGGGAAGGTCGAGGAGATCGTCGAGCGCGTCAAAGTCACTGACGCCGACGTCGTCGTTTTCGATAACGACCTCTCGCCGGGCCAGGTGCGCAATTTGGAAAAAGCCTCTGGCGTCAAGGTGCTGGATCGCAGCGAACTGATTCTCGATATCTTTGCGACGCGGGCCCGCACGCCGGAAGCACGCTTGCAAGTCGAGTTGGCCCAACTGGAATACTCGCTGCCGCGGCTGAAGCAAATGTGGTCGCACTTATCGCGTTACCAGGCGGGCATTGGCACGCGGGGTCCCGGCGAAACGCAGCTCGAAGAAGATCGCCGGCTGGTGGCCAATCGCATCCGAGATCTCAAGGAGCGGCTCGAGGTCGTTCAGGCCCGAAAAGAGCGCGAAGTTCGCACACGGGCCGAAGAGCACACGGTGTCGCTGGTCGGTTATACAAACGCGGGCAAGAGCCGGCTGATGAACCGCCTGACGCACTCGGATGTCTATGTACAGAATCAGCTTTTCAGCACGCTCGACACGCGCACCCGGCAATGGCACGTCAAGGATTTTGGCAAAATTCTGCTGAGCGATACGGTCGGTTTCATCCGCGACCTGCCGCACCATTTGGTTGCATCATTTAAGGCGACGCTCGAAGAAGCCCGCCAGGCCCGGCTGCTCCTGCACGTCGTGGACGCGAGCAACCCGCATGCGGACGAGCAGATCAAGGCAGTCAACGCGGTCCTCGCAGAACTCGAATGCGACAAGAAGCCGACCATCCTCGTGCTGAACAAAATCGATCGAATTGCCGATCGAGGCGATCTGCACATCTTGCTCGCCCATCATCCGAAAGCGGTGGCGATCAGCGGAGCGACCGGCGAAGGAATCGATCAGCTAACCGCCGCCGTGGTGGAAGCATTGACCGCCGATTTTGTTGAAGCGGAAGTGACGGCCGACGCGGGCAACGGGCGCGTGCAATCATATCTTGCGGCCCACGCGGACGTCTTTCGTCAAGAGTTCCGCGATGGCCAGGTATTCATTCGCTGTCGATTGCCGAGGTATCTGGTGCGACACGTAGTCGCCGAGGGCGGCGACGTGAGGCCGGTGGAGGCGAACGGCGCACCGATTTAAGCGACTCAACCTGCCTTCACCTCTACAAACCGCCGTTCCAGCTTTCCCTCCTTTGCCGTCACCAGGAAGTAGCCCTTTTCCTTCGTGCCATCGTGGTTGCCTCGCGCGAAGGCGCAGCATTTGTTCGTCGTCAGAACGGCATTGCCGGCCTTTGTCTCGGTGAAGCTGTGGAAATGGCCGCTGTAGGCTGCTCGCAAATTGTAGTCCGTGAAACGCTTCAGTAATTCGTCGGCGTTCTTCGGCCGCATCCGTACTTTTTCGCCGAGCGGGAAGTGCGTGATGATGACCAGCGGCTTCTTCTTGTCGAGCTTCGGTAACTTCCCATCGAGCCATTTCAATGTGGGCTCACCAATCGACGTGTTCTGATACTTGGTCCCCTCGGTCGTGTCGAGCGCGACGAACTGCCAGCCGGCATGGTCGAACGTGTAGTTCAAGCGATTGGGATACATGTCGTCGTAGGCTTTGCGCAACTGGTCCATGGTGAAATCGTGGTTGCCGGGCACGACGTGGAGGGGGATCTTCAATGTAGCGAAGATGTCGCGGACGGCGGCAAGCTGTTCGGCCTTGCCCTCGTCGGACAGGTCGCCGGCAATGGCCAGGAAGTCCGGCCGTTCCTTGTGGCTAGCCATCTGTTTGGCAACCTTCTCAAACCACGGGCGGCATTTCTGGTTGAGCGAGTGCAGATCGTTCACCACGAGGAACGAAAACGGCTTGGTTTCTGGGTCTCCAGCAGCAAGTGTGCCGGGCCAGAGTCCGGCGGACAGCAATGCGGCCGGGGAACGGCGCAATAATTCGCGGCGATTGAGCATGACATTTACTTCCTGGGCGGCAGAATTTCCAAGCCCTTCGGCCAATGGAATCGCTTGGCCGATTTCGGATCGTAGCCGGCGAGGTGCCCGGGTTGTTTGCGATCCGGGGGTCGAACGTAGCGCCAGGGCGATTCCCGAAAGACGTCGTTGATCAATTCGAACAGCCGTGGATCATACTTCTTGAGTGCATCCCGGGTGCGAACGTGGTTGTGATCGTGGTCCGCCGGAGCATTGGCGTCAAAATAGCACTGCACGCCCTCGGCCCAATACTCCTCCTTGTTCTTGGCTGCGTACACGCCCTTCCACAGTGCATCGTCCATCGCCTTGCTGTAAGTCGCCTTCAATCGCGTGTCGAACTGGCGGCCCAGGGCATTCAGCCCCATCAGGTGAATGGCGTGCGCGAACTCGTGAATCAGGATGTTTTCGCGGAAGTAAGGATCGCCGGGAAAGCAGAGCAGATTCTCTTCGCCGCACGAAACGACGGGCCGTGCGTGCGTTGCGCCGAGTCCACGCGCTCGACGGTCCCAATAACTCTTCGGCTTCAAGGTGCCATATTCGGGGACGTCGGTAGTCAACTCGTCGACTCCGATCACGACAAAGCGGCACTTGTTCTCGATCATCGCTTTGCGAACGTCCGGTCGAGTCGCCAGCATCTGGTCAATGAGATAAACGGCCTCCAGCAGCGCGTAATCGTTTACCTTGGATGAGCCGAGAACGGGAAAGCCGCCGGCACTCATGAACTTGGTGTAATGCTCGGAGTATTTGCCCGCAGGCGGCGGCTCCACCTTCCACTCGCCCGCCTGGACCGATGCCGACGGAACCGTCCCAACAAGGCAGGAGAAGACGCAAAAACAAAACGGACACACTTCACCCGCGATCGAACGAAGCTCGGCAGTCTCGGTGGGTGATTTCATTTTTCGCAGCCATTCCTCACGCGAGCAACTCGCGGATGACGTGGCCGTGGACATCGGTTAGTCGACGATCGATGCCATCGTGACGCACGGTGAGCTTGGTGTGATCGATACCGAGCAAGTGCAAGATCGTCGCGTGAATGTCGTATACCTCGGTCGGATGCTTGCGATCGGCGGGCTTGTAGCCGAAGTCGTCGCTGGGTCCAAAACTGATTCCCGGCTTGACGCCGCCGCCGCAGAGCCAGTTCGTGAAGCAATAGGGATTGTGATCGCGGCCCTTCCCGCCCTGGCTGGAGGGCATGCGGCCGAACTCGGTGGTCCACAAGATGATGGTGTCTTTCAGTAATCCAACACGATGTAAATCTTGGATCAACGCCGCCGTGCCCCGAGCCATGCCGGCCGCGAGCGGACCATGGTCGCGATGGACATCTTCGTGGCTATCCCAGTTTCGCCGTGGGAAGCCATTATCGTTGCCGCTCCAGATTTGCACGAAGCGGACTCCACGTTCCAATAGCCGGCGCGCTGCCAGGCACTTGCGCCCGAAGATGTCGGTCTCTTCGAGGGCGTTGATCTCCTTTCCGAACGAAGTTCTTGCCATGATCGAGGCCATAGAGCTTCAAGACTTCCTTGGATTCCTTCGAAAAGTCGAGCGCTTCGGGGGCGGCGAGTTGCATCTTGGCGGCGAGTTCATAACTCTTGATGCGCGATTCGAGGCGTTCGTCGCCGGGGCGGCGGGCCGCATGTTCGCGATTCAGCTTGCCGAGCAGATCGATCGCCGCCGCATCACCGGCTTTAGTGGGAAAGCCAGCCCGTTCGTCAGGAAATAGATCGGCCACGGGCGTCTTGCTGCCCGGATAGATCACGGTGCCCTGATGCCGTGCGGGCAGAAATGCACTGTCCCAGTTCTTGGTTCCGTTGGAGGCCAGGCCGCGATGATCGGGCAGTACCACGAAGGTGGGTAGGTTGTCACTGAGGCTGCCCAGTCCGTAGCTAATCCACGCGCCCATGCTGGGAAAGCCGGGCCGGTTGAAGCCGGTGGTTTGCAGCAGCGTGCCTTGGCTGTGGACTCCCGTCTTGCCAACCATGTTGTGAACGAACGCGATTTCATCAACGACGTCGCCGAGCGCCGCAACTGGCTCACCAAGCATCTTGCCCGTTTTGCCATATGCCTTGAATGGAAACACGGGCTTCAACCACGGGCCAAGCCCGTTTTGAAATGCCTCGACGTGTTCGCCGAAATCGGACGGCTGGCCGTGACGTTTGACGAGTTCCGGCTTGTAATCGAAAAGGTCGATTGGGCTGGCCGCCCCGGCCATGAATAGCTGAACGACGCGTTTGGCCTTGGGCTTATGATGGATGCCGCCGTCCGGGCGTAACATCGGCCCAGCCAACACGTCATCCTGGGCAAGCATTGCGGCCAGGGCGATACCGCCGAGTCCGCCGCCCGATTGCCAGAGAAAATCGCGTCGGTTCATCATTTTGCTTAAGCGCTCAGGCAAACAATCATGCCAGTTCCATTGTGGCAATCTTGGTCAGGTCCGTCGGCGGATCGTTCAATGCGAACAACTTGTGGCGACTCCAAACGATTCCACTTCCGCGCCGAAGACCGTTATTTGGCCGCCTCTCTCAACTCTGGGAAAACATCGCCAGGCAGGCCGGCATCGCGGACGTGTTCGCTCAGCTTCTTTACCGCCGCGAACCGATAGTTGGCCACTTGCTGTTCGCTGATCTTGAGCAGTTTGGCCACGTCCTTATTGGCCCAGCCTTTGACGAAGAGGAGTTCGAGCACTTGAATGCGGGCGAATTCCCCTTTATCGCGCCACTGATCGATCATCTGCTTGAGGGCCCTGGCGATCGCGGTGGATTCCAGCTCCACCCGTTCGTGACTGCGCAAGGCTCGATGCCCTTCGTTGCTTATCGTCCGACTTCTCGGCCATGCGATCGGCTGCTTCCTCGCCGGTCTGGGCTGGACGGCGTCCGTTGCGACGCAGATGGTCCGTCACCTTGTAGGAAGCGATTGTGAAGAGATAAGTCTGAAGTTCGCGCTTCTCGTCGAAGTTGGGAAGCGAGTTGAGGAAGCCGACAAACGTTTCTTGAACGATGTCTTCGGCGGCCGCCCGGTCGCGGACACGGCGGATCGCAAAGGCTAAAAGTCGGCCTTCGTACAGGTTGATCAGCCGTTCCCAAGCGTGCGGATCGCCGGACCGAATTTGCTTGATAAGCGTTCGCTCGGCTTCGGTGGACATGGTGACGGCCCAATCGCGGAAGTCTGGGACTCAGGTTGATTGTACCGGATTGACTGGATCGACAAAGGCAAGAAAAGCATACCGACAAACCGCGTGGGATTCACCTGGCGCCCAGTCTGAGAAGGGATGGAAAAAGACGGTGGGGAAGCGGGCCCGGCCGGAAAACAAAGAGACGCAGTTCGTTTCGGTTAACGAACTGCGTCTCTGTTTGTTCTAATTCGCCCTACTTGTCCGAAGTCCGAGAGGTCGCCGTCGCCTTCGACTCGAGTACACGCGGCTTCGGCGCTTTTTCCAGCGGACGATTCTTCCACCATTTCTCTTCGGCCAAGGCCAGGCCCAGGAAACGCCGGCCTTCGCCAATAACCGCCGACATCGCCTTGCCCCCTTCGGCCTTCGTGAGAGCAGCACGGGCGGCGTCAACGCGCTTGTCGGGCCGGCCGCCTTCGCTGGCCGCGAACATGATCGGCAGCAATTCCTTGAGCGTTTCGGCCGGAATCACATGGCTCTCCGTCCGTCCAGCACGGGCGATCATCAAGCCGACCACGTGTCCATCCAAATCAACCACCGGAGCGCCGCAGTCGTCAGGCTTGACGACGGCATCGGTCTGGAAAAATCGCGGAATGCCGGATCGGCGTTCGCTCAACTTGCTTCCCATCGCATTCTGGAAATCACCGCGACTGCTGCCGCGGAGCAAGTCGGGAGTCCGCTTTCCGAGTGTGACCATCAATTCGACGGCCTTGCCAGAACGCTCCAGCTTAATCTTGACCTTGTCGCCGACTCGATACGTCTGCAACGTGTTAATCAGTGTTTCCGGGTCGACAATCTCGTTGCCTTCGACTTGCACGATGGTGTCTTTGGCGTGGATGCCGGCCTTTTCGGCAGCGCTATTCTTCGTGATGGCGCCAATGGTGGCCCGCGTCGTACCGGCTTCGAGTTGGACGCCCAGGAACCCGCTCTCGGCGAGGGGCACGCGGCCGCGATACGGCGGGGAAATGCTCCGTGGTCCAGCGCCGACGACACCGACAGTGGCGGGATCGGCGCCGACACCCGCGACCGCGATCCAATTCCCCGCCGGCGCGTCCGCGCTCGATCCCAGGGTCACTGGCACCAATCCGGAACCGTCCACTTTCAGCATGATCAGGTCAAAAGCATCGCTGGTGACGGTCCGTATCGCGTCGAAGTCACGTCCATCGTGAGTCTTGATCGACAACCGGCCCGACTTGAGTTCGCTGGCCTTGGTGATCACGTAACCGTCCGCGACGACCGTGCCCAAGGCCGCGTCTTTGCCGTCGACCTGGATGCGGACCGTACTACGGCTCGCGGCCTCCACAACCGGTTTGAACAACGCGACGAACGACGCGTTGTTATGAATTGGATCTGGAATTCGGGCCTGGCGCCGGTATTGGGCGAAAACGGGGCTTGCCAGGATCACCACGAGCAGGGCGGATGGTAGAAAACGCTTGAACATGGCTTTGGTAGTGCTAAGAGTTAGTTGGGCATGGGAACGAGTCGTCACTTCTGCCGCCAGCCAATCTTCACTTTCATCTCCTTGGTTTCGTCACCGCGCTGCACTTCGAGCGTCACGACGGCCAACGGCTTCGTGTCGCCGAGGAGTTTCACCATTTCGTCGTAGTTATTCACTTCCTTGCCGGCAAATTTAGTAATTACGTCGCCATCGTGCAAGCCGGCACGGGCCGCCGGCGAATTCGGCGTGACGCGACCCAACTTGCAGTCCGTCGCCCCTTCTTGCATCATGACTCCCAGGTAAGGCGCTACGCCGAGAACCTCCCCTTTTACGAGCGCATCCCATTCTTCGGTATAGCGATCGGATGGAACGTGCATATTCTGGGCGATTGGGCTGCCGACCCGAGGATTATCACCGATTCGGCTATGAATGCCGATGACCCGACCCTCCATGTCGAACAACGGGCCGCCCGAGTCGCCGCCGACCAGCGTGCAATCACTTTGAATGAACGTGCCGCGTTCGCCGGGGGGATTGAACCGAGGATTGCCAATTTTGCCCACGCGAACAACGGGTGGCCGATCCTTCTTGATTCCGCCCGGATGGCCAGTGCAGATGACCCAAGTGCCTTGTTTCAAATCGCTCGATGGAGCCAACTCGGTATAGGGATATTCCCCTTTTTCCGTGATCTTGACCATGCCGCTGTCCACGCCCGGATTGAAGCCGAGCGTGATGCCTTCGACCGGTTTCGACCGACCGTAAAGCAGCACGGCGATTTTCTTGCCCGGTTCGCCGGAGACGTGGCCGGCGGTCAGAATCAGGCCATCGCTCGAAACAATCACGCCGCTGCCGGATGCGCCGCCAACCTGCAGGCACACCGTACACGGAATGACTTTGTCGACGACCGCCCGGACGTGCTTCTGAAATACCTTTAATTCATCAACTGATTCCGGTTGAGGCTTCGTCACGGCCGGCGGTGGCGCGGGAATTAATCTGGTCACCGGCTCAGCGGCGACGGCCACTGCCGAAAAGATCGCGGTGACAACGAGGGGAAACAGGCGGACGCGCATGGCGCAGCACGACTCCCGGAGAGCGAAGGATCAATTTGAAAATCAATGCACTAATCTATCCGTTATGACTTCGGCGGTTACCGATTTCAACCTAGCATTCGTCTCAAAGTCTCGCGGCGGGCAGCCCGGGTATGGTTCTGCATGGCTGGGACGACCCTACCGGGTCATTGGAGAGAGGGGCGAGAATCGCCGGCTTCATACAGATTGTATCATGCGTGACAATTAATTGGACATGAGAAATGAAGAAAGGGTTCCGGGTTCTCGGGCCAGGGATCAACTTTACGGAGATGCATGGGGCCAAACCGCTGTAACTTGCGAGCCCATTCCGCCAAGCCTCCCGGGGACTAGCGAGCCTCCCGCGACTGGCGAGCCTCCCGCGTAAGCGGGGGGAGAATCTGCCTGGGCCTGCGCTCTGCTCCCCCCGCTTACGCGGGAGGCTCGCCAGTCGCGGGAGGCTCGCTAGTCGCCGGGAGACGCGCCTAAAGCGGAAGGCTCGGTCGCAGCGCGGAGGGCCTGCGATACATGATCGCTGCACGCACTTGTCATTTCATGGAATGTAGTACTCCACATACCCCAGCATCATCTCGTCGTAGGTCTGCAATCCCCAGCGGACCGTTTTCTTCGGGTCCGGGTTGGCCGGATTGTTGGCGCTATTGTCGAACCAGCCGGTCGCTTTGATGATGCTGCCACGCGGTACGCCCCGCGGCTCGGCATAGTTGTAAAGCAGCTGCCAGTTGAAGTCGTAACGCGGCACATCCAGTAGCACCTGGGGCTTGCCGCCCGGTTCGGTCACTTCGTAACGGAATGCTTTGCCACGCAGGTGCATGTGCGGCAGGAAGCCCAGAATCTTCGCGTTGAATGGCAACTTCAGGACGGCCGGAACCGCGTAGTTATCCGCCCCTGGCGGGATCGCGAATGTCGGGTTCACCAGCGGTATGACGCGGACCTCGTGCTTCGGCTTTTCCTTCGCAAAGATCAGGCCCAGTTCGGGCAAGTCTTCCGTCGCGGTGCCGTTCGGCGTGTAGTGAATTTGGAAGTGGACCTTCGAACCTTTGGGGAAGAACTTGCCGAATCCGTCCGGATAAATGACCGAGCTATTGCCGGGCACGTAGATCGCGTAGTACGTCAAGCCGTCGTTGCGCCGGAGCGCATCGAGCGGGTGACCCTTGGCGCTTTTCGGCGGCATGACGAAGACGAGGATGTGGTGAACCACCTGTCGCTGCGACGGCCGCACTTCCAGCGCCTGCACCCATCGGTCCTGGTCCAATTTCGATTCGACGACAACGTTCTGATACGGCATAATTCCGTCTGCGTTGACCTTGATGGGCTTGTCCGGCTTGATGATGAAGTCCGGCTTACCGATCTGCCAACCGGGATTGAACGTGCGTGGCAGCGGAGCGTCGCCTTTGTTTCCTTCGGCGCGATTGCCATTGAGCCAGCCGAGCAACTCTTCCTTTTCATGCTTGGCGAGCGAGCGATCGTTGCTCCACGGCGTCGCACCGTCTTTCGGTGCGGCTGCGAACCAGGGCGGCATGAGATTCTTGGCAACGACGCGTTTGATCTCGCCGGCGTGGGCCACCACATCCTTGTAGGTTTCCAGTGGGAAGGGCGCGACGCCGTTCTTGCGATGGCATTCGATGCAGTGTGTTTGCACCAGTCGGCTGATGTCGCGGTAATAGGTCGTGGACGTTTTGCGATCGGTCTTCTTGACGTCGAGCAGGCAGCCGGGTGCTTCCGTCGCCTCAATGGTTGGCGTCTTGCCGGCGAGCAGCGCATCCAGCGCCTCCGCCAGATACGGCCGCTTCGCTTCGGCGTGTGAATACCCGCGGCCATATTGATCGTCGACCGCCCCGCGATAGATCACGGTGCGCGCCGAATCGAGAACGAATGCATCGGTCGTCGCCTGGGCGCTCATTTGGACGGCGAACGAGCTATCGTTGTCGTGGACATAGGGACCTGCAAATCCCTGCGATTTCACCGCTGCCTTCATGTCGTCGAGCGAGTCGCTCTCGATCGCATCAACGAATACAAATGCCACGCCTTTATCGCGGTAGGCTTTTTCCAGGCGGGCCAGGGCGGGGCCATACTTCTTGCTGATCGGGCAACTCGTCGAAGTGAATGCGACGACAATGGCCTTCTCGTCCTTGAGGTCGCTGAGTTTGCCCGCCTTCCCATTGATTTCCTTGAATGCGATATCCGGAACCTGCCGGCCGACATTGCTGTCGCCGGGCTTGAGGATCTTGGGACCAACGCGAATGGGATCGAGCTTGCTGCCAGGCTTCGGATCGCGGCCGAGAAACTGAGTCGACAAATGGAGCCGAACTTCATCCAACGTCAAGAAGCCATCGTTATCCAGATCCGCGCCTTCGAGCAGCTTGGCGATAAGGGGACTGGCCTTCAGTTCTTCCTTGGAAAGCTTGCCGTCGTGGTTCTTGTCCAGACGCCGAAATTGCTGCTCGACCAGATCGGTCGGGGGGTCAGCAGCCAAAGCGACCGAGGCAATTCCCAAGGTAAGGACGAGGTAACGCATGTCGAGGCCTCAGCGATTGACGGAAACGATCGCCGGATTCTACCAATTTGGCGGAAGATGAGTTTCGAGAGTTGGATCAATCTCTCGAGCATTTTCGTAAAAAAATGCGGCTATGTCGGGATACCCGGCCTGTTCCCATATCGTTCCGCGCAAATAGCTCAATACCGCGGATGAAATATGCTCTTGTGACGCCCGAAGCAGGGTCAGAGCTCGATCCCACTCGTGGCTGGATTTCGCTTCGATGGCCATACCGAGTTGTTGCTGAACATTCGTGTCCATTTCCATCTGAGCGAAAGAGGCGCGCGGCTCGCTGACCGAGTATAGGTCTTCCGATAGCCACTGGGCTCGTTCCACCTCCGTCCGGCTTAGAGCATTCCAAGGCGCATCCATGGCGTCGCGAACCAATTCGGCTTCGGGCGAATCGTCCTTGCCCTCTTTGCCAAGTCGGTGAAGCTCGACGAGGCCTCTTGCTACGAGTCCAAAGCTCGAACTTCCAAATGTGGCTTGTGAAACCATGATCATGTCTCATCAATCTGCCAGGCGACGCGCGTGTTCGCAAGGTCCATCTGATACTGGGCTAACGGGACGATCTGGATCGGTGCAATTACGCCGTGGGTCACTGGGCTCCGACCGGGATCAGGGATTAACAACAATCCGGCCGCGAGTTCCCCATCCTGGAACGGCCCACTACCCATTGTAAAGCAGAATGTGTTATTGGCTCCCTTCGCTCCCGGCACAATGTGGCGAAGTCGCTTCGGAATCCTGTAAATCTGGAGATTGCGCCAACCCGGAACGACAGACATTCCGCTGCCATCAAGGAGTACGTTCCCGGCGTCATCAATCATGAAGTCGATGCCCGGTCGCGCTCCCAATTCGGAGGAACTGGTTGATCCGACGATGGGTGAGTCGTCTCCCGCGTCCCGCTTCATGGCGCGATAGACTTTCGGCGGCGAAGGCTGCGGTGGGTTAGAAGTCGCGGCGGGCTGGGAACTCATTGCGTGATTGTAAGTGACACCCTCAAGATTACGCAAGCACTTGCTTCACCACATGCCCCTTCACATCCGTCAGCCGGAAATCCCGACCCGCGTGGCGGAAGGTCAGTTTCTCGTGGTCCAATCCGAGTAGATGCAAAATGGTTGCATGCCAATCGTGAATGTGGACCTTGTTGTCGATGGCTTCATAACCATAGTCGTCCGTCTTGCCGACCGCTTGCCCGCCTTTGACGCCGCCGCCTGCAAACCAGGTTGTGAATCCGCGATGGTTGTGATCGCGGCCGTCGGTCCCCTGGGCGTAGGGTGTGCGGCCGAACTCTCCGCCCCAGATCACGAGCGTATCTTTCAGAAGCCCGCGTTGCTTCAGGTCGGCGATGAGACCGGCAATTGGCTTGTCCGTCGATCGCGTGGTGTTCTCGAGCGATTGCTTCAAGTTGCGATGATGATCCCAACCAGGACTGGTGATTTCGACGAAGCGAACGCCCGCCTCGACGAATCGCCGAGCGAGGAGGCATTGCCGGCCGAAACGATCGGTGTTGCTTCCGCCAACGCCATAGAGTTCTTGCGTCGAGCGGCTCTCCGACGAGATGTCCATGAGCTTGGGCAAATCCTTCTGCATGCGGAAAGCCAGTTCGAGCGACTCGATCGCCCCTTCGATCGCCGGGTTTGCTGGGTCGCGCTCCAGGGCCGAGTGATTCAGAGTTTGGATAAAGTCGATCTGTTTGCGTTGTTGCGTATTCGATTGTTTCGGGTTCTTGATATTGCTCGCCGACATCACTCCTCCGCGACGGCCGAATCCCCCGCCGGCAAACGGCCCGCCGCCGCCAATCGGGGTCGCTTGATAGACGGCCGGCAAAAACGCACTGCCATAATTCGTCGGCCCGCCGTTGTTGATCGGCGGGGAGATAGTGACAAATCCGGGCAGGTTCTCGTTTTCACTGCCCAACCCATAGACCGTCCAGGCGCCGAGGCTTGGACGTTTGAACTGAAAGCTGCCCGTGTGCAAGTTTTGAAAGGCTTGCGGATGAGCGGGCACGTCGGTGTACATGCTGTTGATCAGACACAGTTCGTCGGCCCGCTTCGCCAGTTCCGGATAAAGCTCGCTCATCCACAGACCCGATTTGCCATGCTGGGCGAACTTCCACGGCGAGGCGAGCAACTTGGCAAATGCCGCTCGGGCGCCGCGGAAGCTTTGGCCGTTGTCGGCAGTGAGCTTGGGCTTGTAATCGAACGTGTCAACATGCGAAGGTGCGCCTTCCATGCAAAGGAAGATGACATGCTTCGCCTTGGCGGGGAAATGCGGCTTCTTCGGCGCGAGCGGCGATTTCTCTTTCTCGGCTGCTCGGGCAGCCAGATCGGCGAAGGCCAGATAGCCGAAGCCCAGAGCGGCGGATTTCAATGCAGACCGGCGTGAAATCGCTGGAAACATGTCATCTCCAATTTCGCAATAGCGAGCGGAGCGGCGTCAGCCGCCCGATAATGCCCCGCACCATCGGGCGGCTCACGCCGCTCCGCTCGCCCTGATCACCGCAAATTCGCAAACTCCGCCGACGCAAAGAGCGCCTGGGTAAATGCCGACCACGCGGTTCGCTCGGTCGATCGTTTCGAATACTCAGCAATGAACTGAGTCGCCGCAGTCATTTCCTTCTCGCTCGGCGGACGAGAATAAAAGGTCTCGTACGCACGCTTCAGCCGATCGGCATCGCTATCCGACGACGCCAGCAGCTTGGCGGCGGCCGCCTCCGATTGCTGAATTACGAACGGATTGTTCAGCAAATACAGCGACTGGGCGGGCACATTTGTCGTTGCTCGTTCGCCGGCGACACTGCTCGGATCGGGAAAGTCAAAAAGCGTTAACGACTCCGGCAACTGATCGCGAAGGATCGTTGAGTACACAGAGCGATGGACATCGGCGGGAGCGAATCGACCGCGGAAGCGCAGAGCAAAAAGTGCGGGCCCGTCGCCCGCTCGCATTAACTCGGAGCCTTTGGTCGGCGCCAGATCGAGCTGGCCGGAAATCGCCAGCATGGCATCGCGGAACTTTTCCGCTTCCAGCCGTCGCGGACTCATTCGCCAGACAAGCGCATTATCCGCATCGATCTCCGCGTTCTTTGCGTCAAACGTCGTCGCGAGCGAATAGGCGTGGCTCGTCATCAAATGGCGAATCAACTTCTTCGTGCTCCAGCCGTTGTCCATGAACCAGGCGGCCAGATGATCGAGCAGGGCGGGGTTTGTTGGCCGTTGACCGGCGTTGCCGAAGTTGTCGATCGTCGGCACCAGTCCTTGACCGAATAGATGGTGCCAGACGCGATTGACATAGACGCGGGCGGTGAGCGGATTGTTCTTGGAGGCGATCCACTCCGCCAGTTGCTTGCGGCCGCTGCCGCTGATGCGTGGCTGCTTGGTCGTCAACACCTGCGGCAAGCCACGACGGACCATATCGCCGGGCTTGTCGACCTCGCCGCGGCCCAACAGGGGCATATCGGCGCCGCGATAGCGATCGCGTGTTCCCATTGCCTGCAATTTCGGCGTGCCGTCCTTTTCGAACATGTCGAGCTGGCTTTGCAGATTGGCCAATTGGGCCCGGAACCGCAGGCTGTTGATGAAACCGTCCCGCCCGGTCAGCTTCGCAATTTGCGAACGCAGGTCAGCGATTTGTTTTTCGATCGACTCACGCCGGGCCGGGGGCATCGGAGCGATGCCTTCCGGCATGCCCGATGAGTGCGACAATTGAATCAGCGAACTGGGGTGATTGCTCTGAATCGTTCGCACGGTGCCGTAGCACGTCTCCGTGGAGCGGAAGATGCCGGCCAGGGCGTAATAATCCTTCTGCGGGATCGGATCGAATTTGTGATCGTGGCAGCGAGCGCAGGCCACCGTGAGTCCCAGGAAGGCTTGCGTGGTGGTGTCAATCTGCTCGTCGATGAGATCCATCTCGAACTGCCGACGGTTCATTTCATTGTGTGCCTTGGGCCCGATGGCGAGGAAGCCGGTCGCCACCGCATGTTCCGCCTTTTCCTTTTCGTCTCGAGAGGCCAACAGGTCGCCAGCGATCTGCTCTCTCGCGAATTGATCGAACGGCTTGTCGGCGTTGTAGGCGGCGATCACGTAGTCGCGATAGCGCCAGGCGTGCGGATAGCTGATGTTCGCCGACTTGCCGCTCGACTCGGCAAAGCGCGAAACGTCGAGCCAGTGACGGCCCCAGGTCTCGCCAAACCGCGGCGAATTGAGCAGCTTGTCGACCACGGATTCGATTGCCGATTGACGATCGCCGATTGCCGAATGGCAGAACGCTTCCACATCTTCGGGACTCGGCGGCAGGCCGATCAGGTCGAAATAGATCCGGCGGATGAGCGACTGTGGATCGGCATCGCCAACGGGCTTGATGTTCTTCGCCTCCATGGCCGCGAGCAAGAAGCGATCGACATCCGTTCGGGCCCAAGCCGAATCGCCTGGCTTGGGCACCGGGCTCGCTTTCGGTGGTTGAAATGCCCAGAACTGCCGGCCCTTTTCAATGTCGATTTCACTCACGCCGACCTTGTTCTGGCCATCGCGCGGATCGGCCGCTCCGGATGCGATCCACTTCTCGAAGTTGGCGATCACGTCGGTCGACAATTTCGATTTGGGCGGCATCTTGAGCGTGTCATCGGTTTGCTTGATCGCTTTGAGCAAGAGGCTCATCCGCGGGCTGCCGGCGACGACGGCTGGCCCGTTTTCGCCGCCCGTGCGAATGCCGTCGCGCGTGTCGAGCGTGAGTCCGCCCTTTTCCTTTTTCGCTTCTTTCGAGTGGCACTTGTAGCAGTTATCCACCAGGATCGGGCGGATGTTCTTCTCGAAGAATGCGAGTTGCTCCGGGGTCGCCTTCTCATTCACGGTCGGCTTGGACGATTCCTTTGGAGCGAATTCTTTCTTCGGTGCGAAGCGGCCCTTGGGGGAGAATTTGCCCTTGCCCACACCGCCCGGACGCAATTCGGCGATCTTCTTGAATTCCTCCAGGCTCAACTTGCCGTCTTTGTTCGTATCGAGTCGATCGAAGAGGAATTCGGCGACTTTCGGACGTTCCTTGACCCGTGGATTGTTCTGAAGCAACTTCGCGAATTCTTCGCGAAAGGGAGCCGTCGCCATTCGCGTCGGCGAACTGGAATGCCCGCTCCGGATCGAGGAACGGTCGGACCTTTGGCTCCTGGCCGGCCATCTCGGTGGAGGACGAAGCGAGAACGGCCAGTCCGCTGCCCAGGAGAGCGATGGCGAATGTCTTCCGAAGAGTCGATGCGATTCCGAGTCGGTAAGCCATTTCAGCTGCTCCTACCGCGAGATGAGTCGCCAAAACACCCTGAAATCGTGAGCAGGCCGGTCGTGCAATACAACTGCATACCACGATTAAACACCGAAACTTCGAATTGATTACATGAAAATCCAATGTGTGAGAGGGGAATGAGAAGTTACCCGGATCATACCGTCGCCGGTCTCAGCAAGATCGGAATCGAGCGCGGACGTCATTCTAACGCTATTTTGTTTCACAGACGTGAAATGATTTCACAGGGTGACAGAGAAATGAAGCAAATAAACGGCCCATACGGAAGCCGCATGTCACTCATCCCAATATTGTGGAGGCGTCTTTTTGGTAACTCCATTTTCGCAAAAACTATGGCACCATCCGCGTGAACGGGTAGACGAACGCCTGGAGTGCCGTCAATAGGCCGACGATGGCGGCCAACAGGATCGAGTGGCGTATCACGGATTTGAAGATCTCCCCCTCTTTGCCGATCTGATTCGTGCCGGCCGTCGCCACGCAGATGCTCTGCGCGTCGATCATCTTGCCCATAACGCCGCCGGTGCTGTTGGCGGTGCAGATCAGGACTTGAGTTTGCGTTTCGGTCAGATTGCGATAGCGCGCCGCTTCCATGGACGGCATACACCTCGGTCGCGGTGATCTTTTGCAAGCTGCCAAAGAGGGCATTGCTGCCGGCGTCGGTGCCGGAGAGAAAGACGCCAGTCCAGCCCAGCATCGCCGCGAAGAACGGATAGAGCGCGCCGGTCTCCGCGAAAGCGACGCCCAGCGTCGCGTCCATGCCGGCATAGCGGGTCACGTAACTCAGACCCAGCATGCACGCGATCGTCGGGATTGGCACTTTCATCTGGATGAATGTCCGCCGCAACACGATCGAGCGCCTGCCGCCCGGAAATCCGCAGCACGAGTGCGGACAGCAAAGCAGCAACACCGACTGCCGTTCCGGGCGCCGTGAACCAGGTGAACTTGAACTGTGGCGCCTTCGGTGCGTTCCTTGCCGGTCGCACCTGGCTTCTGCAAGCGGGCAGCGCGCTCGACCTCGTGGTCCAGCGTCGGAATCGGCAGGACGTAATAGGACTCGACGATTCCGAGGTCGATCGGCTTCTTGTGCTTCGATTCCATCTCCCGGCCAACGCCGCTGAGCATCAGGAAGATCGACATGATGATCCACGGCGACCAGGCGATGCGCGACGTTGCGAAATGTCAGCGGCGCCTCCGCAGCCGCCGGACATCGGCTTATCGAGGAGCGTCGCGACCACCTCGCGAGCCTCACGAACATCGGGCTCCTGGAACGCGGTCGGATCCGCCGGGGCCGTCGGCAGGTCCTTCGAGAAGTGCCACTCGTTCTTCGGCTTCCAGAACTTCAAGAAGATCGCGAGCACGACCAGCGAAAAAATGCCGCCGCCGATGTCGGTCATCGGCCACAGATGCGGGAAAGCTGCGGCCCCCACGAGTGCATGGTGGCAAACGTGTACTGAAAAAGCGCGAACGATCCGCCGCCCACGACCAGCGCCGGCCAGACGGCCAGCGTCTGCCGCCAGGTACACATCATTTTGACCATGTAAAGCGGGATCAGGACGAGAGAAACGGAAGCTGGTGGCCGCACATCACGCTGAGCCGGTCGGCTTCGAGCCCGGTGACGCCCGCTAGCGTCAGGATTGGCGTGCCCAACCCGCCGTAAGCGACGGGCGACGTGTTCGCCAGATAGACAGATGACCGCGGCCCGAATGGGCGGCACGCCGAGGCCAACGAGCATGGCCCCGCAGATCGCCACCGGCGAACCGGCCCCGGCCGCCCCTTCGAGAAACGCGCCGAAGCAGAAGCCGATGAGGATGGACTGCACCCGGGCATCTTTGCTAAGGCCCGCGATCGACCGGCGAATGATGGCGAATTGCCCCGTCTCGACAGTCAGGTTGTAAATGAGCATCGCGGTGAAGACGGTCCAGCCCACGGGCAAGAGTCCGAATGCGGCCCCATCGACGAATGCCCAACAAGCCATGTCGAAGCGCATGCCGTAGACGAAGCCGGCAAGCAAGATCGCCGCAACCGCGCCGGCGGCCCCGGCCCCGCTCGCCAGCCAACGCCGGCCGACGAGCAAATAGAAGAGTAAGAGCACGGGCGTGGCGGCAATGAACGTTGAGATGACGCGGTGCACCATCGTCGAGAAAGCCGGAAGTCCGGAAGTGTGCGCCACTCCGGCCGCGATGCCCCAGGCGAAAAATGGCATCAGAGCCGCCGCCAGAAGTCCGGGCAACGTGGAAATCGCTCGGCGATGAACGAGTGTCAACACGCCAACGACGAGAAAGACGGTGATCAGTGTGGCAAGGACCGTGATGGACGAGGCGGGATTGAGGTCCTGAATGTAAGTGACGGCCAAAGGCATGGGAGGGTTCCGAGGGTAGGGCAGCCGGCAGAAATGCTGATGGTAACAGGCTCTTACGGCGAAGCAAGCGCGTATCCAAAAACCGGGCTGGCATTCTTGATCGGCGAGTGTTATTCAGCGACGGGACAATTGTGCGCGAACGGAGGGACCGATGTCATATCGCTGGATCATGTTTGCGGTCGCGGCCGTGATGCTCGGAGTCGGCGCGTGGTACTTTGGGCGACCTATTCATCCGAAGGAAAGCCCAGTAGAGAAGCGAATTGCCGAAATGCCGTCAGAGCCGATCGAGACACCCAAGCAATTGCCGCCGAAGGTGATTGAAGTCGTTGATTTGAGCAGTGCGTATGAGCCGGTCCGCGAACCTGAATCGGTTGCAGTCGGCAATATCGATCCAGCGAGCTTCATTGAGGAGAAGCCGGTGCCGACGCGGATTCCGTATGCGGCGGATGAGAATAATCCATTCGCAGACATTCTTCGCGTGATACACAATACTCCGGCTTCGCCGTCCATTTTGGGAGCTGGCATCAACAACGGTGCAGGATCTGGCAGGGAAACAACTCTAGTCGATCGTCCACTGGTTGTCGAACGAGTCGACATCATGCCTCGTGTAACCCAGGCGCCGATCAAACTGACCGTGATGCCTCGAGAAGTGAAGTAGCAAAACCGAGGCGAGCGGAGTCGCGTAAGCGGCCCGATGATGCATTTCATCGGGCCGCTTACGCGGCTCCGCTCGCCTTTTCATCCAACAATTTTCGTCGTCAACACCGTCACCACGTCGCTACGAACTTGCGCGAAACCGCCCTCGATGCGGAGTCGTTTCGGGTTTCGGCCCCATTCTTGATGCGCAATTCGCCATTGCCCAAGCGACCGACAAGGCGCAGCACGCCGTGGCTGCACGCCCAGTTCACCGTCGATCATCGGCAAAATCACCATGTCGGCCTGGCTCATCGAGAATGCGCCTTCTCGGGGGTGACGATCACGCACTGGAGTTTGCCGGCATTGGTTATTTGCTGCTAGTTGTTAGTTGCTTGTGAGTTGATGCGTGGTCTCAGCACAGATAACGATCACTAAACAACAAATCACTACTTCTCCTGCCATCTTCTTCGCCTGCTCGGCCGCCTCTTCGATCGCCCCGACGTACATGAACGCGCTTTCCGGCAGGTGGTCCCATTTGCCGTCGCAGAGTTCCTCGAAGCTGCGAATCGTCTCGGCCAGCGGCGTCACGTTGCCCGGCTTGCCGGTGAACGGCTCGGCGACGATGAACGGCTGCGACAAGAAGCGCTCGATTCGGCGAGCGCGCGACACGATCTGGCGATCCTCTTCGCGCAATTCTTCGACGCCGAGGATCGCGATGATGTCCTGGAGTTCGCTGTTACGCTGCAAGGATCGACTGCACGCGGCGAGCGACCGTGAAATGCCGTTCGCCGATGAACTGGGCATCGAGCAATCGGCTATTGGACGCCAGTGGATCGACCGCCGGGTAAATGCCCTTCTCGGAGATCGATCGCTCCAGATAGATGAACGCATCGAGATGCTGGAACGTATTTGCCGGGGCCGGGTCGGTCGGGTCGTCGGCCGGCACGTACACCGCTTGCACCGACGTAATGGCGCCGCCGGCCGTTGATGTGATGCGCTCCTGCAATTCGCCCATTTCGGTGGCGAGCGTCGGCTGATATCCGACGGCGCTCGGCATTCGGCCCAAAAGCGCCGACACTTCCGAGCCCGCCTGCGAGAAGCGGAATACGTTATCGACGAAGAGCAGCGTCTCGGCCCCGGTTGTGTCGCGGAACCACTCGGCCATCGTCAGGGCCGACAGGGCGACGCGCAAGCGGGCACCGGGCGGCTCGTTCATCTGGCCGAAGACCATCGCCGTCGACTCGATGACCGACTTGGCGTCGGCCCCGAGCGCCGGCCTTGGTCTCCTGCATTTCCAGCCAGAGGTCGTTGCCCTCGCGGGTTCGTTCGCCGACGCCGGCGAACACCGAATAGCCCTTGTACACCTTGGCGATACGAGCGATCAGCTCGGTGAGAATAACCGTCTTGCCGAGCCCGGCCCCGCCGAACAAGCCCGCCTTGCCACCGCGAACGAGCGGCGTGAGCAGGTCGATGACCTTGATGCCGGTCTCGAGAATTTCCGACTTCGGCGACAGGTTCGCGAACAGCGGCGGCTTGCGGTGGATGCCGCGCGTCTCCTTCGACGGTAATCGGTCCGCGGCCGTCGATCGGCTGGCCGAGCAGGTTGAATACGCGGCCGAGCGTTTCCATGCCAACCGGCACGGTCACTGGGCCGCCGGTGTCAATTGCGTCCATGCCACGCGTCAGGCCGTCGGTCGAGCCGAGCGCCACGCAGCGAACACGTGAACCGCCGATGTGCTGCTGCACCTCGCCGACGAGATTGAGCGAGACGCCCTTGTTCTCGGCCTTGACGGTGACGGCGTTGTAAATCTCCGGCAAGTGTTCGCCATCGAATTCGACGTCGAACGTCGAGCCGATGACCTGCGTGATATAGCCCTTCTTCGCAGCGGCGGTAATCATGTCGTCTCCGGTTAACCCCGTCGTCGTTATTGGTTCGGAATCAGAGAACTTAAGTCGTGAACACGGTTAGCAATTCCCATACGGCACTGCAATCTCATTCCAAGCGAACTCGCCGGCCGGCATCGATATCGGCCACGATGCGAAGAATCGCCTGTGCCGCCGCGCGGATGGACGAGGTCGGCCAGATGTTCCAGCTTTCCAAGGTCCAATGTCGATCGCGTGTTCTCGGACCACGTCAACGAAGTCGCCGAGATCAACCAATCTCTTGTCCTCGCGTCGGTTCGGGGCCAGCATTGCCACGAATTTGCACGCCAGCGCCATCTCCAAGCTCGGGAATGCGGTGAGTTTTGCCGATCTTCACGGCATGACGAAATACCATCCTCATTGCCTGGGAAGCCGGCTTGATCACGTCGATCACGACTTTTTGACTTACCGGGTCGAGCATCCGCGTCACGGCCGAGCTGTCGAGCACTTCCAAGTATGGATACTCCCGCTCCAACGCAGCAACCGCCTTGCGAACATCCTTTTTCGTCACCAATAGATCGACGTCCTGGGTGGCGCGGGGCTCGCTGCGGTATCCGACCAAACCATGCGTGCCCATGAGCACGGGGTTGATCCCCGCGCGGTTCAGCGCGGCGATGATGCCTTCCGGGGTTACTTTCTCCACGCCAGGCTCCCGCACCCGACGAAACCACCGCGTCAATTCGCTGCTCGTATGAAGGGCTTGCAGGTGTTCCGCCACCCAATCCTTCGATGTTCGAGACTCACGAACCATGAGCTTCTTTCAGGCAATCTACACACTCTTGGGCAGCAGGAAGCTCAAATGATGGGCGCAGTGGACGAGTTGCAGCCGCACGCATGTCTCCTTGTCCATCGGACCAAAAAACGGCGACGGAACAATCGCGGCCGGAATGGGCTTTCATTCGTCTCGACGCTCTTCCGCAACTCCTCAACCGCGGCCTGTGGAATCACTGCCCGGCGCCACGACCGTTTGTGGCATCGTCGGCTTGCCGGCCGGGAAACCGCCTTCCGCAATGTATTGTTTCAACTTCTTCGGTCCGACCGTCTTCTTCATCATCCACAGCATCGCCCGAATCGGCAGCCGGCGCTTTCGGGAAGCCTTCGACCGGAAACCGCATCCACTCGGCCAGATGCTTGCAACACTGCGCCAGGTCCCAGTTGCCGGCCTTCTGGTAACCTTTCGCCAGCAGCGTCTCCGCATCGCGAACGACCTCGTCGAGGTCGTTGAAGCGGAGCTGGCGGCGATCACGATTCTGACTCATTCTGATCTCGCCCAAATTCTTTCGCCAATCGTGACTGCCAGACATCGGGATCGTCGCGACTATGGTGCATAACCATTAACACCGCGACCGTGTAATCATCAACGTAGTAAAAGACCGAATATGGGAACTTTCGCAACACCCTTCGGTGAACCCCCGGCTCCACGAAGGGTAACTCAAGGGGTTTGGCGGCGATTTCTCGCAATGCTCGCACGATGGACTTGAAAAACCGATCTCCAAGCCCAGTTCTCTTCTGTTCGTACCAGCTCGGGCCTTTTGCATGTCGCGGCGAGCAGTTCGTCGGACCAGGAAACGCCGGGTCATGGAGTTCGACCATCGGTGGCGATGAACTCCTCAAGACTCTGGCCTTCATTCGGGATCGCTGCGAAACTCATCAAGACGCTCGTGCAGAATTCGGCGATTGGTCATCCAACAAAGGCAAATCCGACTTCTGGAATGCTGGCCAACAATAATTCAACCAGTTCCACCTTCTCTGATGTCGAAAGCTGAATTGAGTTTCGGATCGAGCGATGTCATCGCAGATTCTCCCTTTTACTTCAGAGCCTCCGCCCCGCCGATTAGCTCCGAGATCTCCTTGGTAATTTTAGCTTGCCGGGCCCGGTTGTACTGCCGGGTGATCATCTTGATCAACTCCGCCGCGTTCTCCGTGGCCGCCTTCATCGCCACGCGGCGGGCGATTTGCTCGCTCACGGCAGCGTCGAGGAAGCACTTGAACAGCCGCTGCTTGAACGCCACGGGCACAATCGCATCCAGAATCTCGGCGGCGCTCGGAATGAACTCGTAGTCGACGCTGGTCTGGGCGGGAATGCCGGCCGTCTTCGGCTTGCGCACTTCGCCCGGCGAGACCGAGGAGAGCGGCAGCAACGTTTCGATAACCGGCGTCTGGCGAGCGGCATTCAGGAATTTCATGTACGCCACTTGGACCTGGTCGACCTTGCCTTCGACGTACATCTGGATGTACTTGTCGCCGATCGGGTCCACCTGGTCGTAGGCCGGCTTGTCCTCGAATTGCGTGTAATCGGCAAGCCGTGGAATCCGCTGATACCTGAGGAAGCCAATCGGCTTTTTGCCGGACTGCCTCCACGTCGAACGGCATGCCGGCGGCTTGCAATTCGCGGAACCGCTCCTGGGCTTTGCGGAGGATGCCGCCGTTGTAGCCGCCGGCCAGACCACGATTCGAGCCGATGACGAGAATGAGCGCTCGCTTCACCGTAGGACGCACGGCCAACAATGGATGCGACACGTCCGCACTCGCGCTGGTCAGGTCAGCGGCGATCTCGCCGATCTTGCGCGTATACGCTTCCGCCGCGGCGGCGCGGTCCATCGCCTTCTTGAATCGAGCCGTGGCAATGAGTTCCATGGTCCGCGTGATCTTGCGGATATTGCGAACCGCCTTGCGGCGATTAACGAGTTGGCGAAGGTTGGCCATTGGTTAGCTTTCAGCGGTCAGCTATCAGCTTTCAGCCAGTACAAATTCGCAGTATCTTCCTGCCATCGATCAGCGGTCGGCTCGATAGCTGACCGCTGATCGCTGACCGCTACTGCCTTGAACTGCGGCCGGAACGCCTGAATGGCGGCGTCGAGTTTCTGCGGCCACTTCGTCAGTGATCTTCCGTTCCTTGGCGAGCAAGTTGTCGCACTTCCGGCATCTGGTCGGTCATGAAGCGGAGGAACTGCGCTTCCCAGTTGCGCACCTGCTTCACCGGCACATCGTCGAGGCCGCCGGTGTTGCCGGCGTAGATGATCATGATCTGGTCGATCACGTTCATCGGCCGGAACTGCGGCTGCTTGAGGATCTCCACCATGCGATAGCCGCGGTCGAGCTGCTTCTGCGTCGCCGGATCGAGTTCGGTGCCGAGCTGGGCGAACGCCTCCAACTCGCGGAACTGGGCGAGCGTCAGCTTCAAGCCGCCGGCGACACGCTTGTCCTTCATGGCCGGGATCTGGGCGTTGCCGCCGACGCGGCTGACCGAGATGCCCACGTCCACGGCGGGACGAACGCCCGCATAGAACAGCGACGGCTGCAAGTAGATCTGGCCGTCCGTAATCGAAATCACGTTGGTCGGGATATACGCCGAGACTTCGCCTTCGAGCGTCTCGATGATCGGCAACGCCGTCAGCGAACCGCCCGATGTCACGACGCGGGCCAGCTTGTGGCCGGGGAATCTTCGGCAGATCGTGATGCTCGGCGTAGGCCTTGCCGGTCAACTCGGAGGGGCCAACGTAGACTTTACCCGGCCTCGCCGTGCGTCGCGCTTGCGGACGAATCGGCCGCACTATTCACGCCCCAATCGTCCTTGACTTGCGAATCATCCGCATCGTTGGGAACGATGACCCAGCGATCCGCGAGCTTGGCCGAACGTTCGAGCAAGCGGCTATGGCAGTAAAACACGTCGCCGGGATAGGCTTCGCGGCCTGGGGGACGACGCACGAGCAACGAAAGCTGGCGATAGGCGGCGGCTTGCTTGGACAAGATCGTCGTAAACGCACAGCGTATCGCGGCCCTTGTACATGAAGTATTCGGCCATCGCCGTGCCGGCGTACGGAGCGTAATACTGAATCGGCGCCGGGTCGGACGAAGCCGTCGCGACCACGATCGTATAGTCCATCGCGCCCGTGCGGCGGAGGTCTTCGACAACCTGGGCGACCTTCGCCTGCATCTGACCGCAAGCGACATACACGCAAATGACGTTTTCGCTCTTCTGATTGATGATCGTGTCGATGGCGATGGCAGTCTTGCCGGTCTTGCGGTCGCCGATGATCAGTTCGCGCTGGCCGCGGCCGATCGGCGTCATGGCGTCGATGGCCTTGATGCCGGTCTGAAGCGGCGTCTTCACCGGCTGCCGTTCGGCAACGCCCGGCGCGAGCGATTCCATCGGCCGCGTTTCCGTCGTGATGATCGGTCCCTTGCCATCGAGCGGATTGCCGAGCGGATCGACGACCCGGCCGATCATCGCATCACCGACCGGCACGCGAAGCAATTCGCCCGTGGAACGGACCTCGTCGCCTTCCTGAATCTTCAGGTAGTCGCCCAAGATGATGACGGCGACCGACGATTCTTCGAGGTTGAAGGCCAGCCCGCGAATCTTGGTCGAAGTGAATTCGACCATCTCGCCGGCCATGACGCCGGAGAGCCCGTAGACGCGGGCGATGCCGTCGCCGACTTCGAGCACGCGGCCGACCTCGCGAACATCTTGTCCCGTGCCAATGCCGACCAACTCACCCCGAATAACTGAAACGATCTCGTCCGGCTTGAACTTCATAGCTGCTCCTCGCCAGCAGTTGATTGCGTATGGTCTCGATTCGATTGCGGACCGAACTATCGAAGACGTGATCGCCGACCTGGACGATCATTCCGCCCAAGAGGTCCGGGTCCGACTTGGCGGCGATGACGGGGTCGAATCCGGTCGCCTGAGCAATGGCCTGTTTCAATCGATCCGTCTGCTCCTCGGTCGAGCGGATGCACCGAACGAACCATAACTCGGATGCGCTTGGCCCGCTGGTCAATTAGATCCTGATAGGCCGCGAGCACATGCCGAATCAGCCCGAGGCGATCCTTGGCGTTTAATACAACCAGGAAGTTGAAGAACAGATCGCTCACATGTCCTTGGAAAGCCCGTTCAAGGATCGGTCTCTTAGCCGAACGTTTGACGACAGGCGATGACAACGCTCCTTCAATCTCCGGGGCATTGGCAAAAATCGTCCCTCACGACTTGCCGCAATTCCTGCGCGATTTCCTCGGCCTGGCCACGCTTCTGCGCCACGTCCAACAGCGCTTCGGCATAGACGCGCGCGAGACGGCGCTCGGACGATCCTTCCTCCCGCCGGCTCCGACTTTCGCTCTTCGGTCGGGATTCGGCCATTCATCAGTTGTTGCTGTTCGCAAATTCGTCTTCCCAAGTCCGCCAAAGCCTCGTCCAGCAATCGAGCGTGGTCGCTCGACGGTCATTTCACGCTTGATGGCCTTGCTCGACACCAGAGCGGCGAGCTGGACCGACTGTTCGTAGATCTCCTTGAGCGCCTGATCCTTGGCCGTGTCGATTTCACGGCGGAAACGTTCGCGGCTCGCCTGGACCTCGGCCTCGCCTTCGGCTTTAATCTGGTCTTTGACGACCTGGCCGTCACGACGAGCTTCTCCAAGCATTGCCTCGAACTTCCTCGGCCGTTTTCGCGAGCTGCGCCTTGATCTTCCGCAAACGCCTTCTGGGCCTCGTCGCGCGCGGCCTGGGCATCGTCGTGAGCCTTGCGCAGCGTCGCTTCCCGCTTGTCTAACCCGCCATCATGGGCCCCCAGGCATAGCGGCCCAGGATGAACATCAGAATCGCGAACACGATGAGCGTATAGATGCCAAGGTCGTAGCGCTTCAGACCGAACTTGTCGCGCGATATTGATCTTGCCCGATTCTCTCCTTGCTCGCATGCTCGTCCTTCGGAGCGGCTTCCGCCCATACCGGCGCGGCGGAAATCGTCATCGCGAAGAGCACGACGGCAAGCCAAGTCAGATTTCGCATGGTAGTCTCCTAGCTCGGCGAGCGTCGAGCGGCGTAAGCCGCCGGACACTGTCACCACGTCGGGCTCTTACGCCGCTACGCTCGCCTCGGGCCGTCACGCGATGAAGGACAGCACGAGACAGAACACGACCGCGATCAGCGCGACGCCTTCGACGAGTGCCGCCATCAGAATCATCGTGCCGCGGATCGCGCCGGCCTGTTCCGGCTGACGAGCGATGCCCGCGAGGGCCGAGTGGCCAATGAGCCCGATGCCGATGCCGGCGCCGATTGCGGCCAGGCCCATGCCCATGCCGGCCCCGGCGCCCGTGAACTTCGCCGTTGCGGCTTGCGCGCGCTCGACCGCCTGCTTTTGCGGCGGAGTCCGGCACCTCCGTCGGAGTTCCTTGCGCTAACGCAATGCCGCTGGTAACGCACCGAACAACATGCCCGCCAGGGCCATTCGGGAAGCAAGTTTCATGGGTCTTCGAACTCCTGTATTCGGGTTAGTCGAGTTAATGTTCCGGATGCATGGCCATGCCGATAAACGTCGCAGTCAGAAAGACAAATACGAATGCCTGCAAGAGGCCGACGAAGATCTCCAACAGGCTCAAGCGCCACCAAAGTCGCGATGCTGCTGATCGTGATCGGCCAGAACCAGTAGCCGCTGGCCAAGCTCAATTCCACCGCCATGCCGATCATGTAAATGAAGGACAAGACCACGAACAGTGTCGTGTGTCCCGGCAAGCATGTTGGCGAAAAGACGAACGGCCAGAATGATCGCCCGAATGAACGCCGTGCCGATCTCCAGCCAGAACACGCCGAACTCGATGACCGGCGCCAGGATCTGCAGCAACTTGCCTTCGCGATCGAGCTTGACTTTGAACGTTTGAATGTAGTGGCCGAAGCCGTGATTGGCCTTGATGCCGTTGTAATGGATCACGAATGAAGGCGACGATTGCCAGGACGCCGGTCACGGCGATGCTGGCGGTCGGCGAGCCCATGAACGGGATCATGCCGAGCAGATTCATCGTCGCGATGAAGACGAACAGGGTCCACAGGAACGGCAGGAATCGCTTGTAGTCGTGTTCGCCAATCGTCGGGATCGCCACTTCGTCGCGAATAAACAGCAAGATAGCTTCGACGAAATGCGCGAGCCGCCTTTTGGTACGTCGCCGCGCGCAATCCGCCGGCAAGCGGGCAGGAATACCAGCAGATGACGATTGCGAACGCGAAGAACTCGAGAATGATGAACCGCGAAACGCTGCATCCCTTCGATTTCAATCCCGGCTGTGTCGAAGAAGCTCCAATGGTAGCTATCCGCGGACTCCGCGAACGGGTCCTTGAGGATGTCCATCGGACTCATCGGTTCGGCTGCCATTCAGCGACCCGCGGTTGCACCGGCCACCCGCCGCGAAACGACGAGCGATTCGGTGGCCAGGAGGATCAGGTAGAACAACGCTCCCCAAAGGACCAACGACAGTTCACGTCCCTTGAGGTGCGGAAACAATAACATAAACCGTGAAGCCCAGACCGAGTACCAGGAACAGCCGGGCTACGAATGAAATCAAGAGCACGGCGGTCCGGGTATATTCACTTCGAGTTTTCGCCCACTCCGCCACACCAAGTGCGAGCAGGTTGGGTGCCAAGCAAATCAACAGGGCCGGCACGGTCACCTCCGGCCCTGCACCGCCAAACATCATCGGCCGGTCCCGCCACGACAATCCAAGACAAGAATCGCCACGCCGAGCAGGACTGCGAAGCCCTCTCACTTGGGTGGCTCCTTCGCCTGTGCGAAGCGAATGAGCTGGACAAACAACGCGACCATTCCGACCAGGACCCCGCCAACCATAAACCACGGCGTCGTATGCGCCAGCCAGTCGATTAGCACTCCCAGCAATACGGGGCCTGTCAGAGCCGTGCTCGACGCTGTATGCAATCGCCAGCATCTTCCGCTGCTGCGATTTTGGATCGGGGGCAGCTGCCATTGTCCGATCCCTTGCAGGGCGAAAGAGTTCCGCAAGACGTCGGCCACTTCAGCGAGATTTGTATTCAAGCAAGCGCGCAAACAAAGTCAACGGTGCGGAATGGGAAAAATATTCGACGAATCTTCCCACTTTCGAGAACGAGCAATTGAATTGCCTAACCCGGATTTCTTGCCCAAACCAAAAAGTCGCTTGATTCCATCATTCCGGACGACTATTGAAGGGCCTGATCCGTCAGAACGTATACCATGTGAGAAAGTTATCAGGACATTGACCCGATTGGACTCGAATCCACCCTCGCTTAACTCTGTTCGTCCACTCTTTTGCAGGTGCCGCATGCGCTCTACCCGCCTGAAAAGGATTACGCGTCTTCAAATTGAAACACTGGAGACGCGTGAAGTGCCAGCGAGCATCGCTGGCCGAGTATTCCTCGATTTCAACAACTCGAACACATTCAATGGTCCGGACTCCGGGCTCGCGGGTGTAACGATATCGCTCTCCGGCGGCGCCCTGGCCACGCCGATGACCGCTCAGACCGAAGCGGACGGGAAATTCAGCTTTGCGGACCTGGCGGCTGGAACCTACACATTGACCGAAACGCAACCCGCCGCGCCGGCCAATCAATCGGGACGCGATCATGCAGGCACCGCGGGAGGCAACACATCGGTCGCAAACGTCATTAGTGCGATCAAGCTTTCGACGAATCGAGCGGCCACTGGCTACACGTTCGCCGAGGTTCCCCTGGTCGGTACCGGAGGAACGGTTTTCGAGGACACGAACGGCAACGGCAAGCTGGATTCCGGCGAGCCAGGCATCCCCAATGCGACGGTGACGCTGTCCGGCACGAGCTTTGTGACCCACAAGGCCATCACGCCCATCGACGTGACTACCGACAGCCAAGGGGCCTATGCGTTTACGAATTTGACGCCCGGTAGCTATCGCATTAAAGAGACGCAGCCCGCTGGGTTCTCGGATGGAAAGGAAGAGAACGGAACTCCGAGAGCGGCGTCCATATCGAACGACCGGTTCGGGGGAATCAACCTGGCCCGGTCGGCAACGCCGAGCGGCGGCTTCAACTTTGCCGAAATCCGGGGCGGCACGGTTGGGGGCGTTGTTTTCAGCGACCTCGACAACGACGGCGCTCAGGATGCGGGAACTGAACCAGGTATTCCTGGCGTGAAAGTCCGACTGACGGGGCGCCGGAGCAATGGTCACCCGGTCAGCATGAAAACGACGACCGGCGCCGACGGAACCTACAGCTTCGGCAATTTGCAGCCGGGGACTTACACGGTTCGCGAAATCCAACCCAAAACGTATCTGGACGGCATCGACACGGCCGGCACCGCCGGCGGCGATGCCACAGCGAAGAACGACCAAGTCAGTGGGATCGCGTTCACGTCCGGCGCCACGGCCGGCGGTTACTTGTTCGGAGAAGTTGCCACATCGGACCTTCGATTAATTCAGTCTCCCCCGTTAACATCCGCGGTCGCTGGCGGAAAGTTGACGATTGGCTATACGCTGCGAAACCGTGGTACGGCGACCGCAACGGCCTCGACAGTCGACCTGAAGTTCGGCGGGCTCACATTTGTATCGGCTTCGGTCCCCGCACAATTCGATTCGACGACCAAGAAATGGACCGTCGGGGATTTGGCCGCGGGCGCCTCCGCGACCATTAAGATCACTTATCGCGTTCCCGGAAACGGAACGTTTGTGCCAACAGCGAAAGCATCGACAACCGCAACCGAACTTTCATCGAAGAACAACGGCTCTTCGAGCGTTGTTCAGGTGGGAGTAGCGGCCCAATCCAGCTCAAGCTCATTCGGATCACTTCCGGACTTGGGTGCTTGGGGAGCCGCCGCCGCGCTTCAGAATCTGGCCGGGGGCGACCTGAGTTGGCTCGCAAATCCCATAGCGCGACCGTACGTGCAGCAATTCTTTACGAATATGTATCAGTCGAGTCTGTCGTTTGCCGCCGGGTCCAGCGGTTCACCGTTGTCGGGAGTTGCCCAGATCAATGCCAACTTCGCGTCCTTCATCGGCAATGCCCTTGGGTTTTCGGTTGCTCCGCCTTCAGTCGTTCGCTCGGCGAGACCTAAGCCGAAGCCCACAGATGCTGGGATGACTAACACAATGCCGGATGTGAATTCGAGTTCGTGGGTGACCGGCGCTAACGGATTGAAAACCTGGGACATAACGCAGGGCACTGGGACGCCGGTCGCGACGGGCGATAAGATTACCGTGTTTTACACCGGCTGGCTCGCATCGAACGGCACCAAGTTCGACTCCCGTCGGAGTCCATCGACGCCGGCGGACTTCACGCTGGCAAACCTCATTCAGGGTTGGCAGCAAGGAATCGTCGGTATGAAGCCGGGCGGCATCCGCCGCCTGTTCGTGCCCTCAGCGATTGGCTATGGCGCGAACGGCAGTCCGCCGAACATTCCGGCCAACGCGAATCTGGTGTTTGAGATCAAGCTGGTCTCGCGACATGCGTGATTGAGCGGAATTGATTGGCTGTTCGAAGCGAGGCTTACACCCTCGCTTCGCCCATTGCAATCTAGGTCCACGCATCCAGTCCGTAACTTCCGTCCATCTTCACTTTCGGGACTTGGGGCGCTTACCATACACTGAATGGAAGCGCCTTTCCGCGTTCTAGCGAGTTCATGGAATTGATCCCACTGCTCGGCGTCCTGTTTGCGTCTCCTCTTGCCGCCGCCGCCGTGGCCGGCGGTGCTGCCGCCATACCAGTCATTATCCACCTGCTCAATCGCAAGCGCTATGTCGTCGTCAATTGGGCGGCGATGCGATTCTTGTTGGCCGCGCAGAAAAAGAACGTGCGCCGACTCAAGCTCGAACACTGGTTGCTCCTGGCGATTCGCACCCTATTGGTGCTCTTGCTCATCCTGGCGATGACGGCGGTCATGCCTTGGTTCGAACCCGCTTGGCAACGACTTTTTCCCGGCGAATCGTTGGCCGCCCCTAGCCAGGGCGCACGCACCGCATCATCGTGATCGATGCCTCGTTCACGATGGCCACGCGCCGAGCCGACGACCAGTCGCGCTTCGACGCGGCCAAGACCCAGGCCAAGGCGATCCTGGATAAGTCATCGCCCGGCGACGGATTCAGCCTCATTTTGATGGGTTCGCCGGCCCAGGTCATCGTGCCCGGCCCTGCCGACAATCGCGATAAAGTGACGCGTGAGGTGGACGACCTGAAACTTCCGCACGGCAGCGCCGACGTTATTGGCGCGCTGCATGCGGCGGCTGAGATGGCGGTCAAGTCCAAAGCTCTCGGCAAGTACACGCAGCGTGAAGTCTACTTCATCAGCGATCTTCGCCGGAGCTCGTGGCCCTTGCCAGTGGCATCGAACAATGGCGATGCTCCGGCTGGCGGTTCCACGGGCGTGGCCGAGACGTGGAAGAGACTTCTCGACGATGCCAATGTCATTGCCATCGACGTCGCTGGTCGGGACGAGGAGAATGTGGCGGTCACCTCGTTGACAATCGGTGATCCGTTGCCGTTAGTTCAAACCGATCTGGCGGTCAGCGCGACGATTCAGAATCACGGCCGCGAAGCGCGAACGGAGTTGCCGGTCTCGTTGCTCCTATACCATGCCGGCGACCGCGGGGAACCGGTTCAACTCGAGGAAAAATTCATCAGCATTCCGCCCAACGGGGCAATGACCGTCAACTTCGCTCTGGACAAGCAAAATCAATTTCGCCAGCCCGGTCAGTACGTGCTGCAGGTTCGCACAGGTGGCGACAATCTGCGACTGGATGATTCGCGCTCGCTCGCGGTGACGGTTCGCGACACGATTCCGGTCATGGTCGTGAATGGCAAAGCGTCGCCGGATCCTCTCGATCGGGCGAGCGGCTTCTTGACCCAGGCGCTGAATCCCTTCCCCGAAGGGGAGCGTTCGCCCGAGTGTCCGGCGGTGGTCCGCACGTTGACTCCGCGGGAGTTTCAGGATGCGGGTCTGGGCGATCTGTTCCGCCCCGAAGCGCCGACCGAGGTCGTATTCCTGTGCGACTTACCGACAATTGGCAGCAACGAGGCGGCGCGACTCGAAGCTCACTTGAAGCGGGGCGGCAGCGTCGTCATCGGCCTCGGACCGAATGCCGCCAAGAATATCGACGCCTACAATCGGGTGCTTTTCAACGATGGGAAAGGATTGCTGCCTGGCCCGCTCCTCGGCGTTCGCCGTGCGGGCGCGGGAAAGTTCTTCACGCTGCTTGCTGACGCCGAATCGTTCAAGCACCCGCCCCTTTCCCGCTTCCGGTCCGAGCGCGAGCAGTCGAGCTTTTCCACGCCGCATTTTGGCCGATACGTGCAAATCGACCTGCCTCCCAATGGGCCGGCACGGCGCATTTTCAATTTTCTGCCGTCCGAGGCCGGCTCCAACCCGGGCGCCCTGGATGCCGCCGTTGTGGAGTGGCCGCGTCACCGGGGCCGAGTGATCCTTTTCACCAGCTCGCTGAATACCGATTGGACCGAATGGCCGCGAGCACTTTCATTCGCGCCGTTTGTTCAGGAGCTATTGCGCTTCGCGGTCGCCGGCGCAGTGCGGCAAACAATACCGGTCGGCGATCCACTGGAAGAATACGTGCCTGCGACCTTTGTCGGTCTGGACGCGAGCATCATCGACCAATCGGGAACCGCCCTGGAACCGATCCCGGTGGTCTCTCAGGATGAGGCAGGTCTGGTGCGATTACCAGCCGTGAATCGATCCGGGGTTTATCGAGTGACAATCGGCGGCCAGCACGAATCGCTCTTCGCGGCCAATGTACCTATCGTTTCCACGATCGGCGGCGCTGAAAGCGATCTGCGCCGAATATCCGCGAGCGATTTCAAATCGGCAGCGCCGGACGCGGACATTCAGGTGGTCGGCGACGCTTCGGAAGTTCATCACCGTTCGGTCACCGGTGTGGACCGCACGGGCGAGATTCAAGTCGCTCCCCGCGGTCCGGCCGTGGCCCGCGTGTTATTGATCGCGCTCGTCATTTTGATTCTGATGGAGACGATCCTCGCCTGGCAGTTCGGCTCGGCGCGAGCGGGAACGGCCACCGACCCAATGCGCGTTCGGCCGATGCGCTGGTTGACGCCGCTCTGGCTCGTGCCGCTAGCCGCCGCCGCGATCGCGATAGGCGCCATCGTTCATGCCGCGATCACTGGCGAGTTCCTTGGCTTCCTGCCGAGTTCGGTGCGCCATCCAATCGAAAAATGGGCGGGGGTTCCGGAGGCAGCGCCTGGCGAAGGCACGCGCTGGCGATTGGAATCCATGTCGTACATCACGGGCGACGCGTATTCCGATCGCTGGCTGGTCGGTGGACTGTTGCTGCTGACTGGCATTTTTGTGTGGGCAATTTACCGCCTGGAACGGCCGAGTCAGAGTCGGTCGGGGCCGCTGCGGGGTTCGCGGAATCCACTTTGGCGATTAGGTGGTCTGCGTATTGGACTGCTGGTGCTCGCTCTCGCAGTGTTGTTGCCGCAAGTGCGACTGGCTTTTGAGCGCGAAGGCTGGCCCGATGTCGTCGTTGCGATTGACGACTCGCGAAGCATGAGCGTGGTGGATACGTTCCGCGACCCGGACGTTCGCGCGACGGCCGACAAACTCAAAGCGAAGTGGTCGGCGATGGCGGCCCCGAGAATTCGCAAACTCGAGGAACGCGCGACGGACATTCGCCGTAACCTGGCCAACGAAACGATGGCGGTCGACACCAATCGGCTCAAGGAGGAGTTAGCGCAAATTGAGGCGCGTCTTCAGGACTTGCGCACACCCCATCGACTCAATCTGATCAAGGCGTTGCTTGCCTCCGGCGATCAGGACTGGCTGCGCGCGATCTTGAAGCAACGACAGATGCGCGTTCACATCTACCGTGCCTCCGGCCAGGCAACGCAGATGGCTGACCTCGACGATCCGGAACAGTGCCAGCGATTTCTCGACGATCTCATGGAGGTGACGCCGTCCGGGGAATCGAGTCAACTGGGCGACGATGTCGCCTCAATCCTCAAGACGTTCCGCGGCGGGTCGCTGAATGCAATCGTCATGTTCACGGACGGCGTCACGACGCGCGGCGAGGACTTGACGTCGGCGTCCCGATCCGCCGCCCGGGCGGGCGTGCCCTTACATCTGATCGGCGTCGGCGACGCTGCCGCCCCCCCGGACCTCATCCTCAGCGATTTGCGCGGAAGATGTCATTCATGTCAACGATCGGCTGGTGATCGAAGCCAAGGTCTCTTCCCAGGGGCCGGGCATGCCCGATTCGGTCCCGGTGACCCTATCGGAGATTCGCAACGGCCAGCAAGTCGAACTGGAGCGCCAGGTCGTTCGACTGGATCCGCAAGGGAAACCGGTCAAGATTCAATTTGTTCATCAACCGAAGGAAGTGGGCGAGAAAACATTCGTCGTCGAGTTTCCGAAATCCGCCCGAATTCCGGACGACATCGAACCGGGGAACGATCATCTCGAACATCATGTATTTGTCGCCGAGGCGAAGCGGCTCCGCGTGCTCCTGGTCGAGGGTTATCCCCGTTACGACTATCGATACATCAAGGCGCTATTGGAGCGCGAATCCGACGCCGTTCGGGGTAACAAATCCATCGATATGAATGCGTACCTGTTGACCGCCGATCCGGAACATCCCAAGCAGGATCGCACGTCGATCAATCGCTTTCCCACTTCCGAAGAGTTGCGAAATTATGACGTCGTGATCCTGGGCGATGTGGACCCGCGAAAACTCCCTCGGCCCGACGCGGCGATCGATACGCTGGTCAAATATGTGAAGGAGCAAGGTGGGGGACTGATCGTATTGGCCGGCGCCAGTCCATGCCTCAAGCATACCAGGACACGCCGCTGGCCGATATCCTGCCGATCACATGCGACGGCTCGCCGCCGGCGCCGCCCACGGATACGATTCGCGAGCCGTTCCGTCCCCGCTTAACGGCCGCGGGCCAGAGCCATCCTCTGTTTCATTTCAGCACGGAAGACGCAAAGAGCAGCGAAATCTGGAATGCACTGCCGGAACTGTATTGGTACGCGCACGGCTATAAACGGAAACTATCGGCCGAGGTGTTGGCCGTGCATCCCACGCGACCGGCGGAGGGACAACCCAGTGGCACGGGCCGCGAAGAGAATCATCCGCTCATTTTGCAACAATTCGTCGGCGCCGGCCGCGTGCTCTTCATCGGCTTCGACGATACCTGGCGCTGGCGATTCCGTCAGGACGAGGTGCACTTCAATCAATTCTGGCTTCAGGCCGTTCAGGTGCTGGCACGGGGACACATCCGAAGGACCGAGGTCCGGACGGACCGCAAGACTTATCGCCGGGACGAACCAGTCCACGTGACAGTGCGCTTCCCCGATGACGCTCCGCCTCCGGAGGGACCAGTGAAGATAACCGTCGATCGCCAGCCCCCAAAAAACGGGGTGGATTCCAGGTCTCAACCCGAGCGACAGACGATTCAGCTTGCCCACCGCGAGGGGACGCGAGCAACGTTCGAAGCGCTGGTCACGCGGACGCCGGAGGGGAATTACTCGTTCGCACTTTCATCGCCCTTGCCGACCGGCTCGCCGCCGCGCGCGGAAGCTCGGGTTTTGCCGCCACCGGGCGAAATGGATCGAATTCAACTCAATGAGCAAGAACTGCAGCGCGCCGCCCGCGAATCGCGCGGCGCCTACTATCCGCTCAATCGCGCCGACACGCTCGCCGATGCCTTGCCGTCCGGGCCGCGCGTGGCCCTGGATCAGCCGTGCGAACCGCTCTCGATTTGGAACCACCCGCTGATGTTCGCGCTCGTATTGTCACTTCTGACCGCGGAATGGCTTATGCGGAAGAGGTGGCGACTGTTATAGTTGATGCCATGCCCCTGACATTGCTGCCGCCACCGATTACTCGCGATGACGCCCTCACCCGGCAGCTCGACCGAATCGGTGCGCGACTCCGACGGACAATTGTCCTGCGTTCCGGTTCCTGGCTGATCGCGCTGAGCATCCTGTTCATCGGCGGGTTGGCCTCGCTCGATCACCGGTTCCACTTACCGGCGTTTGTTCGAGGTCTGGGCCTCGTTGCCTATCTGGTCGCGATACCGATCTTGTATCGCCGCTGGATCTCTCGACCTCTGGATGGCTCGAACGATCTCGTGCGAATCGCCCTTCGGGTCGAACGCGCCTATCCGGAATTCAACGATTCGCTGGTCAGCGCGGTCCATTTTCTACAACGCTCGCCGCGGGATCGAACCAGCTCCCCGGGCTTGCGGCGAGCGGCGATACGTCGGGCATCGCGAAAGGCGGAGCGGTATGAGTTTGACCGGGCGGTCGACACCTATTGGCTAAAGCGGTCGATGTTGGCCGCGATGCTCGTCGCTGCCGGGGCTGCATGGCTCGGCTTTGCATATGCAGACGCGGCCAAAACCGCTCTCTTGCGAATTGCACTTCCGTTCAGCGGCGCCGTGGCGCCGACGAAAACGCATATACACATTTTGGCTCCGCAGCCGTTGCCGCATCGCATGGCGCGCGGCGAACCGCTCGACATTCGGATCGCGTTGAGCGGCGTCATTCCCGACCGAGTCGCGGTGGGTATTCAACTCGACGGTGGGCAACCATCCGAGCAGAGTTATGCGGTCCTTCCCGGTGATGGTTCTTCCGATGCCGCCGAGCTGACGGTGCGAATCGAGCCGTCGCGGATACCTCGCGAATTCCTGTTCCGGATTCGCGCGTAACGACGCCGAAACAGGGTGGCAGACCGTCCACGTCCTGCCGCCTCCGGTCCTCGTTCCGCTCGACGGCCGGCCGTCGCCACAGATTCATCTCGATTTCCCGGCCTATACCGACCTCCCGGCGACCGACGTACCGGACGGCAGCAGCATCATCGAATGCGTGGCCGGGACCCGCGTCACTCTGCGCGCCGCGACCGATCGCTCGGTGGCCCACGCGTATATCGCTTATCGGCCGGATCAACCGTTATTGAGATTGATGCCCGCTTTATCGCCGCTCGGAGCGGGCGTCGACCTGGCGGTCGCGGGCTTGCATCTCCTCGGACGCGAGGTCTGGGCGGAGATACCCGTGGCGATTGCCAATGACGGCACGTTGCTTGAAACGACATTTGTCCCCCGCGTCCCGGGGCCGTACGCGTTCCGCTTTGAGGATGAGACCGGCTTGGGCACGACACGCATGTTCGACATTCGCGTGACTCCCGATCCGGCGCCGACCGTAACGCTCGAGCGTCCGTCGGCCGGTCGCGAATCACTTCTCGTCCTGCCGGATGCCGAGTTGACATTTGCCGCGAAGGTGGCTGACAAACAGTACGCGATTCGCGGCGTGTGGCTGGAATATCGCACGAATCACGGTCCTGGGGGTATGTTTCCCTGGTTCGATGCCCATCGTGCCGGCCGAGTTTTACCCGCCACGGCAATATTCATGCGCGGCGGGCTGCCTCTGCCTCCGGTACCCGCCCTGAGGCTCCGGCCGCAGGAACTTGTTTTTACCAGCAGAATGTCGGTCGCGCAATTCCATCACGCGGACGGCGCTTCGTTGATCGCTGGCGACGTCGTCGTCTTGCAGGTCGCGGCGGACGACTTCGACGACGTGACCGGCTTCAAACCGCCTGGTCGCAGTCACGAGGTCGAGTTGCTGATCGTAACCAAGCAGGACCTGGAAGCCGTCGATCAGCAGGCGCAAAGTGATTTGCGTGCCGAACTACTCAAGCTGCATGCGCAACAGCGCGATGCTCGCACTCGCGTGCAGGAGATGGTTCAACAGGCACGAAATACCGGTAGTCTTCGCCCCGAGGATCTCGACAAGTTGAATCGGGTCGAGCAGACTCAGCAGCAAATTCGACAGCGAATCAACAACCCCGAGGACGGTTTGCGGGCACAGCTCGACAAGCTGAAGCAATCGGTCAAGGATAATCACCTGCCGCGTTCCGCGACCACCGAACGCCTGGATGAAGCCGCCGCGGAATTGGGGCGATTGGCCCGCGAGGAATTGGAACCGCTGGAAGCCGAACTGGCCACCGCTCGTCAACCGGCGGCAAAGGAATCGCCGACGGCTCCGCTCGGACGGGCGGAAAAACATCAAAAGGAAGTGGAACAAACGATGCTGTCGCTGCTCGAACGCCTGGAGCCCTGGAGTGGCGCCGGCGAGATTCGTGGCGAAGCACGCTCGGTCTTGAATGACGTGAAGCGGCAAATGGACAAGAATGCCAAACTGGGCGACAAAGTTCCACCGGAAACACATCCCGAAAAGTTGACCCCGGATCAGAAAGCGGAGTTGGATCGAGCGGCCGTCGGCGACGACCGTATCGCCGAGCGCGGCCGGCAACTCGTCGAGAAGATGAATCGCCTCGCGGTCGAAAAGGAAGCGGCTACCAACGCCAAGCTCGAATTGGCCAACAAGAAAGATGCCGAAGCCGCCGCCAAGCGGGCCGAGGCCGCGCACCATCCCGAAGGGTCGAACGAGAAAAAGGCGCTCACGCGTGCCGCGGATGACCTGGCCGCCGAAGCCAAGCAATCGCGCGAGGCGGCCGCCGATCTCAAGCGCGAGGCGGATGCCCTTCGCAATGCCGCGACGACGGGAAACTCCGAGCAGCTCAAAAACGAGTTGCGCACGGCCGGCCAACTCACGCGACAAAACCAAACTGGTCGGGCTTCCGAGCAACAGCGTGCCGCGGCCGGTAATCTCGAAAAAATGCTCGGCGCGCTCGAGGAGCAAAAGTCCGACGACAACGATCGCCTTTCGCACAAGCTCAAAGATGCCGACCGGCAACTCGATGAGCTGATCGACAATGAGGATCGCCTGCAAAAGAAGGTTGAAGCCGCCGAATCAATCCAGGATGCAGCGCAAAAATCGGCCGAATTGGAAAAGCTGGCGCGCGAACAAGACAAACTGGAAGCGGAAGCTCGCGACCTGGCCCAGCGTCTGAGCCGCGATCAGGGCGAACGGGCTGCCGATGAGCTGCGCCGGGCCGCCCGCGAAATGGAACGGGCCCGCGATCGCCTGGAGTCGGGCGAAACGAATACCGAAAAGATGGACGATGCCCTCGATCGCCTCGACGACGCCCAGCGCGAACTCGACCAGGCCCGACAGAAGAACGATGAGGAACTCCAGCGCGAGCAGGCCGCCAAATTCGCCGACGAGTTGAAGACGTTTCGCGATCGGGAACAGCGCCTGCTCGATGAATCGGCACGAATTCAAAAGGTCGTCAAGAAGGCGGGCAAATGGGAGCGACCCGTCCGCACGAGCCTCAACGATCTGCGCCAACAGCAGCAGCAACTGGCGGTCGAAGTTCGGGCCATGATCGACAAGAAATTCGCCAACGCGCCCGTGTTTGGACGAATGCTTCGGCAGTCCGCCGATGCCATGGAACTGGCCGCCAAGCGCATGGATTCGCGTCTGGACGCCGCCGAGGTTGGCCCCTTCGATCAAGAGTTGGAGGACACAGCCAATACCGGTATCCAGGATCAACAGAACCTGGCGCTCAAGCGAATCGACCAGTTGCTCGAATCGCTCAAACCGGACAAGCAGAATGCGGCTCCCCCGATGCCCGGAGGGGAAAAGCCCCCCGACATGCCGCCGATGCCCGGCAGTAAGCCCGGCGATCAGTTACCGCCGCTGGCGCAACTGAAGGCATTGCGATCGCTCCAGGCCGACATCGCCGAGCGAACCCAAGCGTTCGATAAGGCCCATCCCGATCGCACCAAACTCAATGACGACGAAATCGCCGAGCTGGAAGCGTTGCAAAAGATGCAGATCGACGTGGCGGAATTGATCAAGCAGTTGACGCAGGCGCCGGAAATGTAAATCGGCAGCGTAGAATGAATTGAGATCTCCCGGGGATCGATGTGATGTTTCGATCGCTTGCATTATTGGCCTGTATTCCGGTGACGGCGATTGCGTTTCCGCAAATCCCCGCTAAGCCCGAAGACAAGAAGGAGATGGCGCCCAAGGAAGAGACGAAGCCCGACGACATCGACGTCCACAAAACCGCTGAACGCATAGCTGAAAATGCGCAAAAGGCCGGCGATCGCTTGAAGGACAAGGACCCCGGCGCCGACACGCGGAAAATCCAAAAGGACATTCTCAACGACATCGACGCACTGATCAAGAAAGCGCTGCAGCCGCCTCCTCCCCCGATGTCGAGTGACATGAATCCGATGATGCCCCCGCCGCCGATGGGTGGCGGAGGCATGGGCGGCGGAATGAGTGGAGGCATGCCACCGAAGCCGACGGGCGGTATGGGAAACAGTGGACAACAATCGCCCATGCCGATGGGCGGCACGAGCGGGAACTCCAAGTCCAAACCGGGCGGCGGATCCGGATCAAATGGCCGCCGTCGCCGCGAGCGCAAGCCTCGTGGCGGCTCGCCCATGAGCACACGCGAGCCGATGGCCAAGGCTGGTCCGGACGGCAAGGAACCGCGACCCGCCAAGTTGGAACCAAAAGAGGTCGGCTCGGGCGGCGGCGACAAGACCGACTTCGGCGGCGGCTTTGGCAAATCGAATTCGAAGCGCGAAGCGCGATAAACTTGCCGATCTCTACAAGGATGTCTGGGGTCAATTACCCGAGCGCATGCGCCAGGAGATGGACCTCTACTATCGCGAACAATTCATGCCGCGCTACAGCGAACTGCTGCGTCGGTATTACGCGGCACTGGCCGAGCAGAAGAAGAAGGGCTCGGAGAACCGCTGATGGAAACGCGCCGCCGATTTCTCTACCGCACCGCGTCGATGGGGGCCGGTCTCGCCATCGGCCTGCCGACGCGGGCCAACCCCGGCGCCGATCAGCTTCCCCAGCCAGCCGCCGAATACGACAACCTTATTACGCCGGATACGCAACGGGCCATTGATCGCGGCCTGGAATTCCTGTCGAATTCGCAGAACCGCGATGGCTCGTATGGCGACTCGCCGTTATTTCGCGGCAATCTGGCAGTAACGAGCCTCGCCGGCCTGGCTCTCATGGCCGGCGGCCACACCCCGGGACGGGGGGCTTACGGAAGCAGCGTCCTCCGGGCCTTGCAGTTCGTTCTGTCCAAGGAGTACAAAGGCGGGCAATATCCCCCGGGATTCCTTTGCAATCTGAACGCGCCCTACAAGCAAGGATTGATGTATAGCCACGGTTTTGCGACGCTCTTTCTCTGCGAAGCGTTCGGCATGGTGGCCGACAAGTCTCTACAAGAGCGAATGAAAGCAACGATTGAACGAGCCATTCGCCTCATCATCAATTGCCAAAACTCCGAAGGCGGCTGGCGCTACAACCCCCAGAAAGAACATGCCGATTCGTCGGTAACGATTTGTCAGATCATGGCTCTGCGGGCGGCCCGCAATATTGGCTTCTTCGTGCCCAAGGAAGTCGCCGATCGATGCGTGAAATACGTCCGCAGTTGCCAGGCGGCCGACGGCGGCTTCACCTACTTCGCGGGACAGGGCGGCTCGGCATTTCCGCGGTCGGCGGCTGGCGTCGTGGCGCTCTATTGTGCCGGCGTTTATTCCGGACCGGAAATCGACCGCGGGCTCCGGTATCTCATGAAGTTCAAGCCCGGGTTCACCGGCCGCGGCGGCTTTTTTCCCGATCAACATTACTATTACGGCCAGTATTATGCCGCCCAAGCGATGTGGACGGCCGGCGCCAAATACTGGAACGAATGGTTCCCCGCTATTCGCGATGAATTGTTGCGCATGCAAAAAGGACGGCCGGAAGGGATCTGGCATGATCCCAATGTTTGTAGCCACTACGCGACGGCCATGGCCTGCATCATATTGCAAATCCCCAATAACTATTTGCCGATACTTCAGAAATGACACCCGTCGCGGATGAACTCAGTCCCTATCTGCTCGTGCGCGTCCAAGATGGCCGTGCCGAATTCGTGCGCTGGCGAGTTCGGGAAGGGCAGGATGCGCTCGCTTTGTTTTTAACCTCGGACAACGCGCTGGCCTACGCGAAAAATGCACTGAGTGGCCCTGGCTGGCAAGTGGTGCGCCCGCCGCGTGTATCCATCTTGGAGGTTTTGCGGGCGTGTCACAATGCCGGGGTCATGCTCGCCGTTCTGGATCCCGATGGCGACAAGGCCAAGCGAGTTTTTCCCATCGGCGAAATTCTCGCTGCCGTCGATCAATAGGGTGGTTCGGCAAAATGTTCCTGGAGACCATTTCAAAACACGTGTAGTTGCAGGCTTCAGCCTGCGACATCGCAGGCTGAAGCCTGCAACTACAGCTTTTGAAACCGACTGTAGAGACTGTTTCACCAGTAGGTCCGGCGAGCCGAGCCGGACCACCTTGCACACGGAAATGGCGTCATGCGGTCTCGGCGGCTGGCGCCGGGTCCGCCTCGGCTCGGCGGACCTACTGGTGACACAGTCTTCAGTAGGTCCGGCGAGCCGAGCCGGACCACCTTGCACACGGAAATGGCGTCATGCGGTCTCGGCGGCTGGCGCCGGCTCCGCCTCGGCTCGGCGGACCTACTGGTGAAACAGTCTCTAGAGACCATTTCAAAACACGTGTAGTTGCAGGCTTCAGCCTGCAACGTCGCAGGCTGAAGCCTGCAACTACAGCTTTTGAAACCGACTGTACTGGCCTCATTTCTTCAATACGGTCTTCACGACTTCGCGAATGCCCGCAGCGCCAATCTTCGCTTCCCAAATCTTGACGGTGTCGACAAAGGCCAGAATGTCAGCGATGCTGGCACTGCCATTCGATTCCCCGACCGCTGCCGCCGGCTCGCCTTTCTTTCGTCGTGCGGCACGGACGCCACGCCGGCGGCGCTCGGCGCTCTTCGTTTGCGATATATGCGCCTTGGACATATCCGTATTGAAGGTCTTCTTGATGTAGGCGATGTAGTCATCCAGACCCGCCTGCCATCCCAATTCGTCGATGGCAGCCCGAACCATTTCGACCTTTGGCACACCATCGCCTCTCTTCGCCATGATGAAAACCCCAGAAGTATGATGAGACCGGCTGTGATTGGCCCAATCTTAGAAGCGCGAACCCAATCGGCAACCAATACCGTCCAATCGGCTCGCATCATAGACGCGCTTGTCTTTGTCTTTGTGGCATAGGCCTCCCGGCCTGTGCGAACTCACAGGCCGCTTTTGTGGCATAGGCCTCCCGGCCTGTGCGAACTCACAGGCCGGGAGGCCTATGCCACAATAATCAAGATACTGCCGCATATACTAATGCTGCCATCGCTACCGGCGAGAACTCGATGTCAATCTCAACCATCATCGTTCTGTTATGGACCTGCGGCCAGGCGCAATCAGAGTTTGAGATTCGCACGCGCAGCGACAAACCACAAATCACCGCGATTCGCGGCCTATCCACCGACGGCACCATCAACATCAATAGCGACATCACGATTTCCGGCACGGACTGGTATTCCATTCGTCGCTCTTCGGCGATCCTTCCGGACTGGCCGCGGGGGCCGCACTTGGAATTCATCAATGGCGACCGCATTTGCGGCACGATCGTCGATTCCGATGGCGACGCACTTCGCTGGCGCTTGGCAATCGCGGGCCCCGAACAAATCGTGCGCTTTCCCCTGTCGTCCATTCGCGCGATCTGGTTGACGCGCCGACCAAACGACGAACCTCGCTGGCTCATGTCGGCCCGCAAGCGCGACGTCATTCAATCTCGGAACGGCGACTTGACGCTCGGCGCGCTCACCGCGATTGACGCCGATCTCAAGCTGATCCGTTATCAGGCCGAAGGTAAGGAACAGCAACTGCCTCTCAGTCGAATCGCCGCGATCGGATTCAATACCGATTTGGCCCGCGTCCGTCGTCCCAAGGGACCTTACGATCGCCTCACATTCGCCGACGGAACTCGGCTGAGTGTCATGAGCATCACATTTGACGGAAAGAGCTGGGCGGCACAAACGCTATTCCGGAATAAGATCCAACTTCCAGCAAGTAATCTCATTTCCGTCGACAAAGAGCAGGGGAAAGTCGTCCCATTAGCCAATCTCAAGCCGACCGCTTATCGGTATCAATCGTTCGATGGCGAACAATTTGTCTGGACGCCAAACCGCTGCGTCTCGGGGGATGCACTGCGTCTCCAGTTGCCGGCCGGCGAATCCACATACGATCGCGGCGTAGGATTGCACGCCGATTGCACGATCACTTATGCATTGAGCGGCATGTTCAAGCGATTCGAGACGCTCGCCGGCCTCGATGCCCGCTCGGGCCGGAGGGGCAATGCGACCATCGCCGTCTTTGTCGACGGGAAGGAGATCGAATTGCCGGGCAAGGGTCGACTGGCATTAGCCACCGGTCCAATCGCCATCCATGCGGACTTAACCGGCGCCAAGGAATTGAAAATCGTCATCGGAAGAGGCAGCGGCGGCAATGTGCAGGATCACGTCAATCTCGTCGAAGCCCGGCTCATCCCGTAGAGACTGTTTCACTCGTAGGTCCGGCGAGCCGAGCCGGACCACCTTGCACACGGGAACGGCATCATGCGGTCTCCGCGGCTGGCGCCCTGGTCCGCCTCGGCTCGGCGGACCTACTTGGGAATCGGACTGTAGCGACAAGCTGCCAGCTTGTTTGCTGACAAGCTGCCAGCTTGTCGGTACGCTCCATCAATCGCGGCTCACGGGGCGGAGCATGCGGCAGCCATATTTGCCCAGTCGGGTCAATAATAAGTAATTCACTGCCCCCGCGCTCGCCTTCGCCCCGAGTTTGCTGAACACTTTGCCGAGAACCAATTCCGAAGTTGGCAAATGTGGTTCGACCAGTTGCTGAATCTGGTCTGCCGTCCAGCCTTCCATCTCATTCATCTGCCCGGCAAGATAGGAGTTGAAGAAGACGCGCGTCAACAGCACCATCGTTCCCAGCCGGCCAGCGCGCAGGTTGTAAATGGTGCACAAGTCGGCCAACATCGCGAAGCTGAAATAGAGCGACATGCCGGTGTCCGCGAGCGCGTTCGGCGAGACAGCGGTCGCGAACGCGGTCCGCCTTGCCCAGTAGCTTACCCGCCGGGCGGCCGCTTCATCGAGCTTCGCCTGGAATGTGGCGCGGAACCCGTCGAACCAGGCGTCCGAGTCCGCCCAGCGGTCGCGGTCAAGCAGCTTTTGCCGAGCCATGACTACCGCGTTCAAGTCCTCGCCCCTGAGTCCCACGCGGGCGAGGCGTTTGCGATCGCGGTCCGTGTCCGTTGGGAATTCCTTCATGTAGATTTCGAGCTGCTGATACGCCTCGTGCCGCTTGGAATTGATGAGCCAGCGCAAGTGCGTGCGCTTCTCCAATTCTTCGAGACCCTTGAGGCGAAGCTGCTTGTTCCGCCGCAATTTCACATAGAGAATCGTGAGTCGGACCATCGCATAAAGAACCGCGAATGCGAGCAGTCCGAAGAACCCCCAGCCGAGCCAGCGGACGGTCTCCGGCAGCGTGTTGATTGCCGTGATCGCCGACGCGACCTGGTTGAACATGAACAAGCCCAGCAACCCAGCCATCGCGAGCATGACGAGTCCGACCAGCGGATGCCCAAAGATCGACGGCAGGCCGAACACGGTCGGCTCGCTAGCCATCAATTCAGCCGCTCGACGCAATTCTTCCTCGAGCGGTGTCTCCTCGCGCGCCACTTCTCCCGGCTTGGGTTCAACGAGCGAGGTCGGCGCTTGCGGCAAGCTGCGCTTCGCCCTCATCGATATCGCCGGGCCGGGGCTCAAAGTTGGTAGGCTCCGCGCGCTGGAACGGCAAAGGCTCGCCTGGCGAGGCGGTGCCGGGCCGAATGGGTGCTTGCGGCAGGAGGGGCGGAAGTTCGTCGAGTTCGGTCATGGCAACCAACCCATTGGAGACTATTTCGGCAATTGAATCCGTCGGCACACGATCACGGCCGTGCCCTCAGTGCCCGAGTCAAAGTTCTTAGGGCGTTGCTGGAATGCAACATTCTCGGCCTCGCCCCGTCGAACAGCAATGAGCAACTGATCGTCGACGGAAAGCTTGTATATTCCATTCACAATTTCTCCGCCAACTCCGACAAGATCGAACTGGTGTGGGGACAGTTCCGGGTGCATGGAAACCGGAAGCTGGATCGGCGTGGGCTTTCCGTCGCCACCATTGACTTGGAATTGGCACCAACAAGGCCCGAGTACAAACTCCTTGGCTACTCCTTGGAACTCCTTGTCTCCTCGCATTTGGGCAAGCGCCCTTCCCGCAAAGGCGAGCCCGCCCGATTCGAACCGCATTACTTCCCACGTGCCGATTAGTCTCTCCGGACCGTCTTTCGACTCAGGTAGATGATCCCACGCCGGTCCCCGTGCGTCTTCGAGTCGAACCAAGTCGTCGTTGGTCGGCCTGCTAGCAGGTCGCTCATCCGGGGCGCAACCAATCACCGCTGCCATTCCCGTCGCAAGTGCGAGACAGCATGCGTGGCGAAACTGGCGAGCCGGGTTGCGTCGTCGCACATGCGTCATTTTCTGTCCTTCTGCCGCACAAAAACATGATGGGCGAACAAGCGATCCTTGGTTCGGGTGTACACCGTCAAAAGGTGGAGCGTGTCATCCACCCACCGCGGTTCAACTTCCGAAGTGCCTACAATTGACTCGCCTTCCAGAATCGATTCATTTCCCGCGATACCCGATGTGATGCCTGCCACGCGAAAGCGAACGACGAGTCGGAGCGGTTGTTTGATGACAGCGTCGCCGAGCCCAAGGTCGCGCAGATCAATCAACTGACATGTCACATAACCGGCTGTTCTTGGATCCCTGAGAAAATGCCAGCCGTCGTCGCGGTCCTTCCCGTCCGGCGGCAACTGCGGGCTACCCGTAAGTAAAGGGGACTCGCGAGCGCCGAGCGCGGTCTCAGTGGTTCGTATGCAGACGCCGACGCCAGCCTTTGTGCCAATTGGCTCGACCTTCCAGACCCATGAGTACTGAAACGGCCAAAGGTCTGACGGAGCGTCTATTCGCTTCGCTGCTTTCTCGGCCCGGTCATTTGCGCGAGTCAGGTAAGCCGCCGGCAAAAAGAGAGGCGCAGATGATTCCTGCCGCGGCGACGAACGGAATGACGGATTTCATCGCTCCTCCTCCACGGTTGAGATTCGAACTCTTTACCCGCACACAAAGTTAAACACCTCATCCACCCCGCTCTGCTCCGTTGGACAGTTGCTCAACGGCGACACTCTTGGATACACGTCCGGGAACACGAAGTCGCCTGGCTTCCAGCCGCCTTCGGGCCAGGTGTCGGGGACCGCCGAGACCGAGAACTTGCGATCCGCCCCTGGTTCCAGCGGATGGCCGGTCGGGTCGTAGAGGGTGCTGCCGAGCATTTCGTGGCGGCCGTCTTGCACTTCGCGAGCACCGACGACCGAGGCGACTGCGAAGTAGTCGATTGCTACCCCGCGGCAGTTGCGAGCATCGTGCCGGACCATTTGCTCCATCAAGCCCCTGCACACGGGCTCGATCTTCGAACGGAACGCGGTCGATCTTCGGCGCGACGAACGCAATTCGACTGATCCACGAGCGCCGCATCGAGAGCGGCAGCACCGCCTCGTAGATATTTCGCAGGACCAGATCGACCGTCGTGTCCTTGGGATCGAGGGCGGCCAAGAGATCGGTGACGAGTTGGCGATAGTCGTTGTACATGCCGACGCCATGGCCCAGGATCGCCAGCACATCGACCATTACGATCAGGCCGTGGCAAGTTTTCAGCTGTGTTACAACCGGGGCGACGACCTCGTTGCGATAGCGATCGAAGCGATGAACTCGTAGGCGGATTGGACCGTCCGCCTCGGACGGATTGCCAATCCGTCCTCAGTCGCGGAAAGCTGCCGGCAGTGGGGCGAACTCCTCGTCCGGCCCCAAGCCGCAGATAGCGTGTCTTGGCCAGTAACTCGGCGATCAGTGCCCTTGATGCGATTGCCCAGACGGTCCAGCAGATAGGTCGAAGGAGTCACATAGGGCCGGTAGGCCAGGCGGGTCTTTGCAAGTGCGATCTTGTAGGCATGCAGCAGGTCCGCTTCGGAGACGCCCGGCTCTTCCAGCTTGGCGAAGTAGGGTCGAAAGAACTCGGCGGCGGTCAGATCCTTCGAGAATCGCCGGCAGGTGCGGTCGCTCCAGACGGCGAAGGCGAGTTCCGGTTCGCGGGCGCTGACCATCATCGGGATGTCGTTGACGCGTTCGCCCGGCAGGTCGAAGAGCCGCAATTGCATGTCGCCGAGATGCCAATCGGTTCGCTCGAATCGACAGGCGAATTGCGAGGCGTCGCGGGTCGTTGCCGGCCACCGGCCCTTCTGCACGAACTGATTGCGATAGCCCTCGTAGTCGAACCACGGCAGTCCACCGCCGCCACGAGCCGCATGCTCACTCTCGGGCAGTTCGCGGAAATGGGTGACCTCGCCGGGCCGATTACGGCGACCGAGCACGAAGCGCGGCGGATCGTGGTATTTCAGGTGATTGATGAGCGCAGTCAAAAACACGGTCTTCCCGGACCACCGGGGACCAATCACGCCGATGCGACGTTCGATCGTTTTCAGATGCAGAGAACCCATTTACCAATCGGAGAAGGGATTGCAAATCCATTCCACACAAGACCATCGCTCATTCTACCATTCGTGGCGGATGAAGGGGGATTTGAAGATCAAACAGAGGTTTCAGGATCAGTGGACTGTGAAGTACTCGCCGAGCGGCCGCGCAGCGCGACTTGAATCTGCATGACTGGCTTGGCAATGAATGGACGCCACCGACAAAAAGCAAATTGGACAGGATCAACAGGATTGACTGGATGAAAGACAAGCTTGGATTTTCATCCTGTTGATCCTGTTAATCCCGTCCAATTGAGTTTTGTCGAGAACGTCAATGAATGGACTTGGGTAAAAGTGCGGAGTGGTGCTATCTATACAAAACTATACATAAGGATGGTGGCCAGCGATTCGACGGAATTGTTGCCGTTTCGACCTCCATTGGTCCAGCCGCTTCGCGGCATTCCTCCGTGGGCCTTGTCTGCAACTTCTTGTTATTCAAGACTTTCGCTATGAGGATGTCCGGGATCGGGTCCGGAGGACCGCCAGGAAGGTGGCCAAGGGGGGGATGGAGAAAACCTTGGCCGCCTTGGCCATGTTGGCCGCCTTCCTTTTTTCGCTCACTTGGAAAACTGGACGTTATCGCGCTTCCGAGACCATCTGCCTGGAATTATTGAATTCCAAGTCGATCCCCTCCTCATCGGAACAATGGATTTCGATAATATCATTCCCGCGTACCTTTGCTGATACACCTGGATGTCTGAATCACTTGGTCGGCCCGTTCCCCGTTGGCTTAACGTTTGGGCGATTCTAAGCGTTGTCGCGACCGCCCTTTTGCTGGTCATGGGCGGCTTCGTCACCACGTTCCGCGTCGGCATGGCCGATCCGGTCTGGCCCACGGAGCCGTGGTATCTCGCCAACAATTACAAGCTCGATTTCGGCTACCTGGTCGAACACATCCATCGCATTCTCGGCTGGACGGTCGGCCTGCTCGGATTGATCCTGACGTTCGGCGTCTGGGCCACGGAGCCGCGGACAGGCCTGCGCCGGTTCGGCATCGGCGCGATCATTGCAATGATTTGCATGTTCAGCGCCTTCCACGGCGTGTTGCGAATGGCGCCGAAGGGCGAAGAGGGCTTGCCGGTCTATGCCAATCTGGCGGCGATGGCGGCATCGCTCGTAGTGGTTCTGATCGCGGCATATCGAGCGTGGGCGGGCGGCGGAACCGGCGGATTAATCCGTGCGTTGGCGACACTGGGAATGATCGCCGCGATGATTCAAGGATTGCTCGGCGGAATTCGAGTGCGCTACAACGATCTCTTTGGCCGCGAGATGTCGGCGATTCATGGTTCGTTCGCGCAGATCGTCTTCGCGCTCCTGATCGCCGTCGCGGTCCTGACCGGGCCGGCAAAGCGCGAGCCTGCGATCCCTCCGGAATCAGCACGCAAGCTCCGCTGGCAGACGCTGTGTCTCTTACTCTTCGCTTATGCGCAAATTGTCTTCGGCGCGTGGATTCGCCATTTCCCAGGGCCGTTGTCCAATCGATTGCACCTGTTGTTCGCCTTCGTCGTAGTTGCATTCGCGACGCTGACCATCAAGCAGGCGCTCAGCGATCCCATTTCGCGAAAACGATTCAAGGTGCCCGCCCGGTTCCTGATGGGACTGATCACGCTGCAAGTGATGCTCGGCATCGAAGCCTGGCTTGGTAAGTTCTTGACCGGCACGCTGCCCGAGTTGGAGAAGATCACGCTCGGCAAGGCGATCGTTCGCACGGCACATGCCCATATCGGTACCTGGATCCTCGGCATGAGCGTTATTTTCTACCTGATTGCTCGGCGCAAGCCCGCGGAAGTCGTTGGTCCCGCCGAGACTGCATCCCTAGACTTAGATGACGCGGTTTCGCCGTTCGCCGCGTCTGCCGCTCGGAGTCCCTGATGAAGCTCGCCGTCGGTCCGACGACTGTTCCTGCCGCGCCCGCACTTCGCCAGCGGATCGCGGATTACGTCGAAATGACGAAGCCGCGGATCGCCGTCATGGTGCTCGTGACCGTCGCGGCCGGCTATCTCGCCGCGGCGGGGATGAACGCTCGTCTGGTTCCTTTGATTCACACCTTGATCGGCACCGGGCTGGTCGCGGCGGGCGCGAGTGTGTGGAACATGTGGATCGAGCGAAGTCTCCGATGCACGCATGCGCCGCACGGCCGATCGGCCGCTGCCCGCCGGGCGGTTGCATCACCTGGAAGCCGTCGTGTTTGGAACCGCGATCGCGGTTACCGGCGTCAACTACCTGTATCACGCGTTGGCATCGCCGGCGGCGGCGTTCGTTGCTGCGTTGACGTTTTTCATTTACGTCGCCGTTTATACGCCGTTGAAGTCGATCACTCCACTCAACACCCATATCGGGGCCATCCCGGGGGCCTTGCCGCCGATCATCGGCTGGTGTGCCGCGACTGGAACGATCAGTTGGTATGCGGTCGCCATGTTCGGCATCTTGCTCTTCTGGCAATTACCGCACTTCATGGCCATCGCCTGGATGTATCGCCAGGACTACGGGCGGGCCGGTTTGAAAATGATCCCGGTCGGCGATGCGACAGGAGCGCGAACCAGCCGCGCGATGATTGGCTGGTGCATCGTGCTGGTAGCGGTCAGTTTGATGCCGGCCTTTTTGCGAAAACTCGACTGGTTCTACTTGCTCGGCGCGATTGGGCTGGGTTGGTTCTTCCTGAGGAGTGCCGTGAGATTCCGCAATGAACGCACCGAGGGACAGGCTCGCCAGGTGCTCAAAGCTTCGATTCTGTATTTGCCCGGCGTGATGGGCCTCTTTCTCATGCACGTGTTTCTCACGGGATGCGCTCCGCAGGCCAAACCGAGCACGATGGTCGTGAAGTCCGAGCCTCTGTATCCGGTGCCGGAATTCAAGCTGACCGAGCGGTCGGGAAAGACGGTGACTCGCGAGGACCTGAAGGGCAAGGTCTGGGTCGCATCGTTCGTCTTCGTCCGCTGTCCGGGGCCATGCCCGCAAGTGACAGCGACGATGGCTCGACTTCAAGCCGAACTCGATCTCAAGAATACGCCCGATCTGCGACTGGTCACATTCACGGTCGATCCCGAACGAGACAATCCGAAAGAGCTGACCGACTATGCCAAACGATATCAGGCCGATCCGGAGCGCTGGCTGTTCCTGACCGGACAATCGGAGAAGGAACTACACGCCTTGCTCAAGGATGGCTTCAAAGTCTCGGCTCAACGGGCCGCCGACCCGAAGGATGGATTCGACCACAGCACGCGATTGGTGCTGGTTGACAAGGCCGGCAACGTCCGCGACTACTTCGACGGCATTCACGTGCAAAGCAGCGAGAACCCCGACCCCGATTTCGAGGCCAATATCCAACGGCTGAAGGAATCGGTGGCTCAGTTGTTGAAGGAATAATAGCAGCTCGTTTCGGGTCGAATTCGCTGGCCGCCGATCGGCGGACGACGCGATCGACCTGGGAGCGAATCATGCGAGTGCAGTTCGTCTTTTCCTGGCTGGCCGCTTCAATACTCTCAGCGTCGGCCATTCGCATCGATGCCGCCGAATTCCACGTCAGACCGGATGGATCACCCAAAGGAAGCGGCGCCAAAGACAGCCCTTGGGATCTCGCGACGGCGTTGGCCGCGACCAAAGTCGTCAAACCCGGCGATACGATTTGGTTGCATGCGGGCACGTATCGCGGCGGATTCGTGTCCAAACTTTCAGGTCGCCGAGACGCTCCGGTCGTCGTCCGCGGCGAGCCCGGGCGGGTCACCATCGATACAAATCCGCGGGACGACCGCGACAACGGGCTGTTCCTCCTGCAAGGCGCCGACGCCGTCTACCGCGACTTTGAGGTTACGTGCAGCCACCCCCGGCGAGAGACCTCAATTCCGGGCTCCTGGCCCGCTGACATTCATCGCGGCAGCGTCGACGTGCGCGGCGATCGCATTTCTGCCATCAATCTCGTTGTTCACGATTGTGCCTCTGGCTTCGGCTTCTGGGCGGAAGGCGAGGGGGGCGAGATTTCGGGCTGCCTCATTTACAACAACGGCTGGCGCGGCCCCGACCGCGGGCACGGCCATGCCATCTACGCGCAAAATGCGCGGGGAACGAAACGGATCGCCGACAATATCATCTTCCATCAGTTCGCCTATGGAATTCACGTCTTCGGCTCCGAGAAGGCGTCATTGAAGGGTTTCGAGATCGACGGCAACATTGTCTTTGACAATGGCTGTCTCGCCCGCAAGAACGATTCGGCGCCCGGCATCCTGGTCGGCGGCAACACACCGGCCGAGCGGATAACGATCCACGACAACTGGGTCCTCGGCGGCGTTCGACTCGGTTATCCGTGGGGCACGACCAGCGCGGATGTGGCGTGCACGCGGAATTACATCGAAGGCCAACTGGTCGTTCGCGATTTTCGCAAGGCCCGCATCGCCCACAACGCGATCGTGGCTCCTTCAAATGTTGTGCAACTCGAAGGCGCCGATCGCCTCTTGCTCGGCGGACTGCAATGGGATGAGAACGACTACTACATCACCGACGGTCGATGGGGCGAATGCGCGATCGTCGAAGGAAAGAAGAGCCACAGCGTCACGTTTGACCGTTGGCAGTCGACGACCGGATTGGACGCCAAGAGCAAGTTCACCAAAGGGCATCCCGCCAACGTGCGCGTATTTGTGCGGCCGAATGCCCATGAAGCGGGTCGCGCTCATATCGCAGTCCTCAATCCCGCGTCGTTGTCTGAAGTGGTTGTCGATTTATCCAGCGTGTTGAAACGCGGATCGCGCTTTCGAATCGTCAGCGCCAAGAATTACTTCGGCAAGCCCGTCGTGACCGGGGTGTACGACGGAGGGCGAGTGCGCGTGCCGATGAAGGCAATCGCTCCGCCCAAGCCAGTCGGAATGCCGACCGCCGACCTTCCCGTTACGGAACCGCGATTCGCCGCATTTGTCGTATTGAGCCAACGACCGTGAACTGCTACCGATATTGACCATCAATCGGGTCGCGGAATCAGGCGTTCCAGTACGACCGAGTCAATGCGGATTCGGCCATTGAACGCGGTGACCTGCACTTCAGGCGATTTGGCACTGCCATCGTCCGCGATTTGCCCAACACGCTCGCCATGGAACCAAGCGATCCACGCTCCGCCTGCTCGCTCCAGACGCACCTCGAGGTACGGCCGGCGACCTTCGAACCAGGTCGCCGGCGGAAACCCAACCGGTTCGCCAGCTGGATTGAGCGGCCCGCCGTCGCCGTCGCGCGTGCCGAATAAAGCCGCCGATTTCACGGGAAATGCGGAGCACGCAGCGGCGGCCGTTCCGCTGCTCGGCCGGAATGGCGAACTGAATCTCGGCCGCACTGGCGTCGTGAATATCCAGACCGATTGTAACTTGATAGTTGTCAAGAGTGGTAAAGACCCGGCGAATCGTCCCGGTGCCCGAGAGAGTCGACACCCCCTCATCGTCCTTGGCGACCGCCCAAACGCCGGAACTGGCCCAGTGATCGAGCGAAGCGCCGTCAAACAGCGATTCGATTTCCCCGGTGGACGCATAGCGAACGACGGGCGTGTTGTTCGCATCGGCTCGCGGTCCGCGCGACATCATGATCCCAATGACGAGCGCAAGCGCGACACCCGTTGCCGTCGCGAGCTGTCCCCATGGAATCCGCAGAGCACGTCGCTTTGGCTTGATGAGTCGAAAGCCCTTGTCCAGCAGTTGGTCGATCCATGCGATCACCTCGGCATACGACTGAACTCGCGCGTTCGGTTCTGGGGCCATCATCTTGTGGATGAGAGCTGCCGATTCCGACGACATGCCGGTGAACGGTGCCGGGGTGTTCTCCAGCTTGCGGGCCATGATCTCCCAGACGTTCCGGCCCGCGAATGGTGCATGTCCCTGGATCGCGTGATAGGCGCTTGCCCCAAGCGCATAAATGTCGGCCCGCAAATCCACGTCGCTGCCGCGATGCTGTTCCGGAGCCATGTAAGCGGGTGTACCGACGATCACTCCGGGCGCTGTATGTTGCTCGTCGGTGGGGACCGTATCCCATTTGGCCTGGGCGAGGCCGAAATCGGTTACTTTCACCATCGGAACGTCGGCCGGCAATTCGACCCCGAGCGGAGCTTCGACCAGGAAGAGATTGGCGGGCTTGACGTCGCGATGGATGACGCCGTGCGCCGCGGCATGAGCGAGCCCCGCCGCCGCCTGACGAATGATCAGCCAGGCCGTCCGTTCCGCGAGGGGGCCAGTGCGGCGAACGCGGCTGCCCAGGTCTTCGCCTTCGAGCAACTCCATCGCCATGTACAGGCGATCGTTGTGCCGGCCATAGTCAAATACCGGCACAATGTTGGGATGATGGAAACGACCCAGCGCCACGGCTTCACGCTCGAAGCGGGCGGCAGGGTCCACAGTGCCGGCGCGATGCAAATCGACCAGCTTGACTGCCACCACCCGATCGAGCGCCAATTGCCGCGCCTTGAACACCTCACCGTGACCGCCCTTCCCGACCATACCCAATAGCTCATATCCGGGCAGCCAGTTTGCCGAGGCGATGCTGGTCTGTTCGAGATCGCGCGGAGTAATTGACATGGGGTTTTTCCGCGATCACTCCGCCGCATCGAGTTGGGCCAGGATCGCCTTGACCGACGGGCGATCGGTCGACGTCTCACCAACGTACGCGAAGGTCACGCGGCCGCGACTATCGAGGACATAGGTCGAGGGCTTGGCCAGGTTGTCCAGAATGCCAAGCTGTTCGCACTTCTGACACTGCTCGTCGAGCAACAATCGAAACGAAAGGGCGGGCTCGCCCGGTGTTCGCCGGCGGGCTGTTTCGACAAATTCCCCCACTCGGTCCGCCGGGCCGGGAAACAGAACGAGCACCTCGACGTGGCGGTGTTCGAACTCATCCTTGTTTGCCATCAAGCTTCCGGCTTGGGCCAGGCAGGAGGGGCAGAAGGCGCCTCCTTCATCGCGGGGCACACCGCGAAGGACGACTAGTACAATCTTGCGGCCGCGATAGGTGGTCAATTCGACCGGACTGCCCTTGGCATCCATGAACGATTTCGGAAACTCGGTCGGCGGCGTTGCATTCGCCTTGGCGTCATCTTTGAATTCGATGGGTCCATAACTCCCGCGCGACGAATTCACTTGGGGCACGGCCGCCGATGTCCCGCAACCCGTCGCCGACGCCAGACACGCGGCGCTGAACGCAACGGGAAGTAGTCGACACAGTGCGTTCATGGATGGCCTTCCAACTCAGTCGAGTCCAAACACTTCCCCGCCGTCGGGCGTCAGCAATGCCGACCAAATGTAGCCGCGTTGCGGAACAATTGCGCCGACCGCGGGCTGGTTGTAGGCGGCATATGGACCGGCCAGGGCGTCGGCGCCAAGCCGGGTCGTGGCAACCGTCGCGGACAGGAAGTGAACACTGCCATCCGCAAGCGCGATCAGGATTCCGCCCGAATGCGGGCTGCTCGGAGCGCCCGGATTGCACTTGCTCGAAACGACCCCGAGATTGGTCGGCAAGAAATCGGCGCCTGCGTATTGGCCGGTTGGCGTGAGCAAATCAGCCCCGGGCAATACCGGCGCCCAGTCGAAGGCGGCCGAGTTTCCCACGTAAGAACCGAACCAGTAGTTCTGAATCGGTATGCTGCCGCCCGCGCAGATCTGCATCTTTTCCGAGAAGAGAACGGTCTGGCTGGTCCCATCAACGAAGGAATGACCAATTCCGACCGGCACCGTGCGAAATACCAGTGGGTTGTAGCCATAACTACAGGTTCCCCACAGGCCGTTGTTGATTGGGGCCGGCGACGACACAATGTTGATCTGTCCGGACGGATTGCTGCCGTCCGCACGGCTGATGAATGTTCGTACCACCGCGGCGCGCCCGCTCGGCGTCTGCATGATGGCATCGTACGACGCTTGGTCGTTGATGCTGCGAATCGATTGATACAACGCCGGCTGTTCCAAATACGGCAATATCTGGAACAAGGGCCCGGTCGCCTGGTTCCACGGGTTAACCGCCATCGCCGGATAGGCGGGATTGATCGGCTCGGCGGGATTCGGCAGGCGGTCCTCGTTCGCGTCGTTGAACGCGTGACATGCGAGAGCGATTTGCTTGAGGTTGTTGGTGCTGCTGATTCGAGCGGCCGCGTTGCGGACCTTTTGCACCGCTGGCAACAGCAGGCCGATCAACAGCGATATGATCGCAATGACGACCAATAACTCAATAAGAGTGAATGCCTGTCGGGCACGGCGTTTCGGGCGCATCGAAGATTTCCGCTGGGGACGTAAGCCGGACGCGTGAGCCCGCACCCGAGCTTAGAACGGAGTAAAAGCTGATGCAACCGTTACAAGCCGCAGCGTTAGAATAAACCACGGACGCGGTAGCGCTGCGGCTCAATTGAGTTGCAACGGCAAGCCGAACGCGTGATGCCCTGAGCGAAGAGATCAATGCATGCCCAAATGGTTGAGCCGATTGCTTCCCGAAGGCTGGTCGGAACGCGACGCAATCATCGCCGCGGCAGTCCTCACTGTCGGAACCTTTATCTTGAGCCTGGTGGGGGTGGCCATCGTTGTCGTGCGTATTCCGCATAACTACTTCGTGGGCGATTATCCCCCGCCCATTTGGGTCAATCAGCATCGGGTCGTGCGATGGCTGCTCCATGCGCTGAAGAACATTCTCGGCGTATTGCTTGTCGTGCTGGGCGTGATCATGTCGTTGCCCGGTGTGCCGGGCCAAGGAATCTTGACCGTTCTGATCGGCGCCATGTTGCTCGACTTTCCTGGCAAGCGCAAGGTCGAGAAGTGGCTGCTGGGTCGTCGCGGCGTGCTCAAATCCATCAACAAGATCCGGGCCCGTGCCGGCCGGCCCCCATTGGAAATAGACGGTCCCCCCAAGGAGGCGTAAAACACACCCGTTCTCTACTACCGATTGAGTTCCCAATGCAACAGATCATTAGCGGCAAGGCGTTTGTCCTGGGCGACAACGTCGATACCGATCAAATCATTCCGGCCCAGTACCTGACGTACAATCCGTCGATTCCCGAAGAGTACAAGATGTTCGGCAAATTCGCGCTGAGCAGCGTGCCAATAGCGCAAATGGGATTGCCGAAGGGACATGTTCCGTTCCACACGGACGATGAATTCGTCTCGCCCTACAAGATCATCATCGCCGGCAAGAACTTTGGCTGCGGTTCGTCGCGCGAGCACGCCCCGATTGCTCTGGCCGCCGCCGGCATCGTAGTGGTAGTCGCCGAGTTCTATGCCCGCATCTTCTACCGAAACTCGATCAATGGTGGCTACCTGATCCCGATCGAATCGAAAAAGCGGCTGATCGACGAAATCTGCACCGGCGACGAATTGACAATCGACCTGCCAAAGAAAGCGATCATCAATAACACGACGGGCGATCACTGGGAATTGCAAGATCTGGGCGAAGTCGCGCCCATCCTGGAGGCCGGCGGAATCTTCGACTACGCGAAGAAGGTTGGCATGTTGAAGGCGTGACGGGTTGAGGAACTGGCGCGCCGAACGCCCGACCTGGCGAGCCGAACGCCGTAAGGCGTCGGGTGATGTCATTACCCGGCGGCTTACGCCGCTCGGCTCGCCGTTGAGCCGCTCGGCTCGCCCGAGCCTATTCGACAAGTGTTTACTCGCCCAGCCATTCCACTTGCACGTACTTCACCCCCAACCGCTTTGTCCCTTGCAGCCACGCTTCGATCATGGCATCGCCCTTGGTGAGGGTCAGCGATTCGAACACGACACGAGACTTGTTCTCCGGCACATCCAGTTGGCCGCCAGCCTTCCCAATCTTCACGTGTGCTGACCGCGATTCGTTCGTCGGATCAAAGTCAACTGAAACGCGGTACTTTCCGCCTCGGGTCACGGTCACATCCCAGTGTCCTTCGCTGGTCGGCGTCCAGCCCGCGTTGGGTCCTCGCCAGTCTTGCCGTGTCAGTGTAGTCACTTTTTCCTTCGGACTGCCGAGGTAGATTCGTGGCGGGACAAAGTTGCGTGTGCTCTTCATCTCGTGGAACCAGGCTTCGTAGCGATCGCGCAAATCCTTGACGACGTCGGGCTTCTCGGCAACCAAATTCGTTTGCTCGTAGGGGTCGTTCGCCATATCGAACAACTCGATTTTCGGCTTGTACTTGCCCGGGGCAACGCCTGCGGATTGCACGAGCTTGTACCGCGGCCCGCGGGCAGCGAAGGCTCGCCCCATCTCGGGAACATCGCCGCGATGCCATTGAAAGAACAGATGACGCTCCGGCCAGGCGACCTTTTCTCCTTTCCAGAGCGGCAACAGGCTGCGGCCGTCGAGCTTGACATTCTTCGGGAACGAGCAGCCGCACGCTTCGAGAATCGATGGCGCTAGATCGATATGGGCGGCCTGCACGTCGACATTGATCCCTTCGGGTAAGTGGCCCTTCCATTGCACGAAGCACGGCGCACGAATGCCGCCGTCGTAAACGCTCCCCTTGCGATTCCGCAGTCCGCCGTTCCAGCGCACGCCGCCCACGCCATTGTCGGAGAAGAAGACAACCAGAGTGTTCTCGGGAATCTTGGCGAGCAGCCGGCCGAAATTCATGTCGAGGTTGGCGACCATCCCATAGGCGTTGGCGATGTCGCGCTGATTCAACTTTTTACCCGCCCACGGACTGCCGATCTTGGGAAATGCATCTGGACTCAGGTCGATCCCGAAATAAGGCTTCGCGTCGTGATCGGTCACCTGGAACGGAGCATGCGGACAGTTGAAGGGGACATAAGCGAAGAACGGCTTGTCGGACTTGGCGGTGATGAAGTCGATCGCCGCATCGGTCAGCACGTCCGAGACGTAGCCCTTGTATTTCTTCTGCTGGCCGTTGTGAAAGAGAATCGGGTCGATGTAGGAGCTGCCGCCGGGCGGGTCGGACGGCTGGGCGATGCCGCCGCCGCGAAGCATCAGCACCTCGTCGAAACCCTGGTCCTGCGGACGCATCGGGTAACAATCGCCCAGATGCCATTTGCCGAAAAGACCGGTTCGGTACGAATGCTCGTGGAGCACTTCGGCCAGCGTCACCTCGTCCGGGTACATCATCGAGCGGCCGATGAACGTGTCGACGATGCCGGTGCGATAGTTGTAGCGCCGGTCATCAGGCTGGAACGCGTCGGCGAGCAAACGGGACACACGTGGAAGTGCGTCATGCGCACGCCCGATTTGGCAAATGCGTCCATGATCGGCGTCTTCAACACTGGGTTCCCGTGAAAGCCGAGGTCGCCAAATCCCTGATCGTCGGTCAATACGACGAGGACGTTCGGCTGTTGCGCCAAGAGGACTGGCGCCCCTATTAGCGATGCAAATAGCGCAGCCGTAAGGAGTTTCGTCATAACTCTCTCGGAGAAATTGCGATCTGTTTTCGGGGCGGTGTGGACGAAGTATAATCGAAAGTACACCCGCCCGGAAAGGCCCTGCCCTCCGATGTCCATTGACTGGACACCGTTTGTCGAATTTGTTCGCTCACACCAGCGATTCGTGATCGTGACCCATGTTCGCCCCGACGGCGATGCGCTCGGGTCCGCCGTGGGCCTGGCGTGTGCGATACGTCAGCTTGACAAGTCCGTCCGCGTAACGGTGGCAAGCGATCTCGGGCCCCGCTATGAATTCACCAATAAGCCGACGACGCCCGTCGAGCGCTTCCGTTCGCCGGGCGAGAGCTTTCGTAATTCGGATGCGATCGTCGTCGTCGATACGGGCACCTGGGGGCAACTCGGCGATTTCGGTTCCTTCATGCGCTCAATGACGTGTGGCAAGGCGGTGATCGATCATCATCGCACGCAAGACGATCTCGGCGCTTTGCGGTTTGTAGATACGCGTGCCGAAGCCGCGGGCCGGCTCGTTTACGATGCGACTCAGGCGCTGAGCGTTCCGATCACCACGGAGGCCGCCAACAATCTGTTCCTCGCCTTGGCGACCGACACCGGTTGGTTTCGGCATTCTTCCGTGGAGCCGCGGACGTTTGCCCTGGCCGAGGAGTTACTGCGGGCCGGGGCTAGGCCGACCGAGCTTTACGACGCGGTATACGGCAACAATACCCTGGCCCGGATGCGCTTGACCGGCAAGGCGCTCGAACGAATGAAATCGGAGGCCGGAGGAAAGATCGTATATACCGAGGTCTACTGGTCGGATTATGCCGAGACCGGCGCTGTTCCATCGGACACCGAGGATTTGATTAACTATCCGCGTGCCGTGGCCGGCGTGGAAATTGCCCTGGTATTCATTGAGCAGCGCGACGGCAGCACGAAGGTCAGCTTCCGCGGCAGGGAAGCCAACGACGTTGGCCGACTGGCCGAGCAATTCGGCGGCGGCGGCCATAAAATGGCATCGGGCGCCACAGTGACGCGCCCCCTTGCGGAAACGCGCGACGCCGTGCTCAAGGCGGCGGTCGCTTCCCTGAGTTAATGCTCGTTACGGCTGGCACAGTTGACGGTATCCCACCTACGTTCGTCTCCATCCAACGGAGCACTTCCATGACTGCACCTTCCGGCTCCCGCTTCACGCTTCGCGACTTGCCCGCGCCGGCGAAGTTGGTCGTCACCGCTTTCCTGATTTCGGTCGGTCTCGGCTACGTGTGGGCAATGGCGCAGATTCACTTTAAGCATTCCACCATGGGGAATGCCCTGCCAACGTCCGCGGATCTCGTCTCGCGATTCTCCGGCGTGCCGTGGCCGCTGGAACCCAAGCCGGAAGGCTGGCCGACACGGAAAGCGGAGGAAGCGCCGAAGGTCGATTTGGCTTCCTTCAAGAAACCCGGCATCCGGATCAAGACGATCATTACCGATCGCTGCGTGCGTTGTCACAAGAAAGATGGCGGCGAAAAGAGCGACGCCCCGCTGGAGACTTTCCAAGAGGTGAAGAAGTTCGCGACCCCCAATCGCGGACACAAGCTTGGCAAGTTACACGATCTGTTGATGGGAGCGCGCGAAGAATGGTCCGACAACATGGTGGATGCATTTTTCGAGAAGTCAGCGGATTGGGACCGGCTGACCCCCGAACAAAAGAAGGCGGAAGAGCCCCGAAGGGAAAGTGAGCGGAAGGCGCTGCTCGCTTGGGTCGACGCCAAAGCCCCACAGGATGCTTACGACAAGGATCGATTTCCACTCCCGGCCAACATCAAGATCGAAAGCGTTCCGCCAAAACTGCTCGTGGAAATGGACTCTTCGGTTGCGGCAGCGGCGACGGGACCTAAAGAGGCTGTCAAGAAAGAGAAGACCGCATTTGACCGCTGGGACGAGGCCCATGCTCGGCAACTCAATATCGAGCATTTGACGCAGTCCACGCACGCCCACTTGCTCACATTCTCGATTCTTTGGGCGCTCACGGGCCTGTGCTTCGCCTTCACGCATTACTCCTCGTTCGTACGCTGCATATTGTCACCGGTGGTCTTGATCGCGCAAGTCGCCGACGTGGCGTGCTGGTGGCTGCGCGCCTGGACAGAATCGGACCATACTTCGCGCTGGCCATCATGGGCACCGGCGCCGTGGTCGGACTGGGTTTGGTCGCACAGATTGGGCTGAGCCTCTGGAGCATGCACGACAAGAAAGGCAGACTCGCAATTCTGCTGCTGTTCCTGATCGGAGCCGGAGCGTTCGGACTCACTTATATCAAGGTCATCGCACCCCAGCTTCAAGCGGAGAAGGACCGTTGCGCGGAGCAGGATAAGCAGAACAAATGAACCGCCGAGATTCGCTCAGGAGAGCCGTTCCACCCAATGGGGCGTTGACAGCGCAGCGGTCAATGCGCGATGCGAACGAGTCGATCGAACGCTTCCCGGATTTTGCCGGTATGGGCCGCGAATTCCATGCGAAATGCGCCGCCCGATGAAAGACCGATGCGCCGAGCAAGTTTCTCCAATTCCTCGGATGACTCGGGGTATTCATTGAGCGGGCGATTGGTGACGATGCGCAACCGGGCTTCTGCCAGGCGAAGGAACGAATAGCCAGACGACAACACACCGTGGTCGACGGGATTCAGCACCGCCGCATCACGCAAGGCATCGAGACAATCCCAAGTGTTGGTGCGGCATACGTGTTCGGAAGTGGGACCAAATCGCAATTGAAACGCCTGCGCGAGGAACTCAACGTCCGTCATGCCGCCGCAGGCTCGTTTCAGGCTTCGTGGCGACGCCGACGATTCGAGTCGTTCGCGCATCGAACGGATCTCTGCCACAACTTCCGGCGACCATGGGACGGCGAACGTCGCGGCGCGAATGGCTGCCTGGAGTTCGCTGGCGAACATCAAATCGCCATGGATAACGCGGGCACGGGTTAGCGACTGACGCTCCCAAATCTGCGCTCCGTTTCCCGCGTAATAGCGTCGAAATTCGTCGAGGGGTACGACCAGACTGCCGCTTTGTCCGGTCGGTCGCAGCCGCATGTCCACCGCATAAAGCCTGCCCAGCGGCCCGTGATGACTGAGTGCCTTGATGAGCCGTCGAGCGTATTCGGTGAAGTACACGTAGTGATCAAGCGCTTTCGGACCGGTGGTCTTGCCTTCTTGCGCATAGACAATGACCAGGTCCAGGTCGCTGTGGTAGCTCATTTCACGGCCGCCCAGCTTGCCCATGGCCAGGATGACATGCGGGCCGGCATCGCCGAAGCGCTCGCGCATCACGGATTCCTGTCGGGCGGCCACTTCGACCAGCAGCGATTCGGCCACATCGCTGAGTGCCGATGTCACCGCTCGAATGTCATCCTTGCCCAACAAGTCCCGGACGGCGATTCGCAAGGTCTCCTTGTCTTGAAAACTATGCAGGATGGATTCAACCGCCTCCGGCGCATCGGCCCCACGCAACAGTTCGGCCAGTTCCCTTTGCAATTCGGCCAAACCACGCGGTCGATTGAGAATGAGGCTATCCAACAAATCGTCGATCATCCCCGGATTGTTGATGAGCATCTGCGACAGGAACGGGCTATCGCAAATATCGACATACAGCTTTAGCGATGGAGAATTGAAGCTGAATAGCTCCCAGAGCACGGCCTTGCCGCCGAGCGAGGCCGTCACCTGTTCCAGATTGTTCAACGCCAGATCTGGGTCGGTCGTTGTCGCGACGGCCCGCAATAATTGCGGAGCGATGTTGGCCAGGAAATGCCGGCAGCGACGGGTCGAGAGGAATCGTTGCTCTTGCGCCAAGCGCGTCAGATTTCGCCACGCGGATGGTATGTCGTGGAAGCCATAGCGGCCGAGCACGGCGGCGATGGTTGCCTCGTCGGGGTCTGGTTCCAGAATCAAATCGCTTTCCGGCTCGGCTCCGCCAGTTGTGTCCGCAAATGTCTGATGCAACAGATGATTCAGGATCGTCCGGTTGAGTCGCGTTTTGTCGTTGAAATCGTGCAAGAACCGATCGAGCGGATCGATGAGCAAGTCGCGAGTATCCATCGTTGGGATGCGCGACGGCTCATCCAGTGGCGAATGCCTTTGCGGCGACAATGCCGAAAGTGGCCCGCGCGCGGGGAAGCATTCTCCCAGTCGACATTGCGCGGGGCATTTTCGACGTTGGTCGAGTAGCCCATGCGCAAGGCCAGTTTCCGCAACTCATCGGGCCGTTCCGGCAATCGGTGCGTTGCCAGGTCGAAGAGCAATTGCAGCCGATGCTCCACTTTGCGCAGGAATCGGTAGGCATCATCCAGCCCGCGATGCTCGGCATCGGTGAGACAGCCGGCACGCTCGAGCGATTGAAGAGCGCCCAATGTCTCGCGCTGGCGGACCGCCGGGAGGTCACCGCCATTGAGCAGTTGCAGGAACTGGATGGCGAATTCGACATCGCGGATGCCGCCCGGCCCGGTTTTCACCTCACGCGCGCCGCCGCCACGCTGCGCTTGCTGTTCGACTTTCCGCTTGATGGTTTTGATCTCGTTGATCTCGGCAAACGAGAGAAATCGCTTGTAAACAAATGGCTGAACTGATTCGACGAATTCGGCGCCAAGGGCCATGTCGCCGGCGATTGGGCGGACTTTGATCAGGGCTTGCCGTTCCCAGGTGCGTCCGAGGGTGTCGTAGTATTCCAGAGTGCTCGCGAGCGACCGGGCCAGCGGACCGCGTTGCCCTTCGGGCCGGAGGCGAAAGTCGACTCGGTATGCTGCCCCGCGGTCGGAGTGCGCCGATAACAGTCGGATCAATTCCGAGACGGCGCGCGAGAAGAACTCGTCATTCCCGACCGGACGCCGGCCGGTGGTTTCGCCTTCCTCGTCGTACACGAGCATAAGATCGATGTCGCTCGAGTAGTTCAACTCCGTGCCGCCGAGTTTACCGAAGGCGAGGATTGCGGCGCGCGCCGGCGAGGCCTGTGGAGTTCGCGGTTCGCCGAAGCGCTGCGCGACCGTTTTCCAGGCCATGGCCCATGCAACCGCGACGGCCGCCTCGGCCACGCGCGACAGGTCGGCGGTAATCTCCTCCAACGGCCGATCGCGGACAATGTCATTGACGCCAATCCGCAGCAAATGACGCCTGCGAAAGCGCCGGAAGGCCCGTAGCACGCCGCTGTCGTCGACCGCCTTGTCGACGTCGACTCGCAGGTCCAAGATCAGTTCATCGAGAGTGGGGGTTACCCGGAGAGAAGCCGTCGCCGTTTCGATGAAATCCGGATCGGCGGCGAGGACGTCGCCAAAAAACTGCGACGTGCCGAACAGTTGCAGGAGTACGCCCAGTTGTCGGCCGTTGTCCGCATGCAGCGTCGGGACCAGATCGCGCGAAGCCCGACTGGAAAAAAATCGTTCGAGTGCATTGAGGGCAAGATCCGGATCGGGCGACTCCGGCAGAAAGCGATCGAGAAGTGGCAGAAATAGGTCGAGCGACTCGCCGAGATGGCTGGCGAGCGCCTGCAGGTTACGCGCTCCACGAGCCTGATCGGTCAGGCCCCAGTTGTGGAGATTGGATCCGCGATCACTTGGATTATTGGAAAATGGACTCACAACATTATCGCCACGGCGCAGCGCCAGGAAGTTTGCCATGATCTTCGGTCCTTCGACAGTTAGAAAGCTCTCCGGATGAAACTGCACGCCATGCAACGGCCAGGCTTTATGGCGGACGCCCATGATCTCGCCTTCTTCTGTCCAGGCACTCACCTCGAAGTCCGGGTTGTCCCAGGTTTCTTTCTTAATCACCAGACTGTGATAGCGCGTCGCTTCGAATGGATTGGATAGACCCGCGAAGACCCCCTTATTGTCGTGAAAGATCGGCGACACTTTGCCGTGCATGATCCGCCAGTTGCGAATCACATCGCCGCCAAACACATGGCCGATGCACTGATGCCCCAGGCAGACTCCAAAGATCGGCGTCGTCGGGGCAAAACGCTCCAGCACCTTGTTCGAAACACCGGCTTCCTTGGGCGTGCACGGGCCAGGCGAGATGATGATGTGCGTCGGCTTCAGGTCGGCGACTTGCTCGACAGTGATTTGATCATTGCGAACGACCGTCATCGGCAACTCGGAGTTCAATTCCCCAAAGCGCTGGACGAGGTTGTAGGTAAACGAGTCGTAGTTGTCGATCAACAGGATCATGCGATTATTGTACAGGCCAAGTGGGGAGGCCGAAGCAGCGATCGCCCGGCGGCAGCCAGTTGCAACTTGCCGAGGAGGCTGTAGGTGTTGGCCAGTCGGCTCATTGACAGAAGCGTATCCCGATGGCTCGGGCCAACTTTGGCTTCCTGCCGTGCGAGCGTCTCTTGGAAGAGCTTGACGGACTCGGTGCGCCGACCCAGCCCGCCGTAACAGGTGGCCAAGCCCGCGCAGCTTCGCAGCGTGTCCGGGTGATCGGGACCGAGTTGCTGGGTGTAGAGTGTGCGGGACTTTTCGTATTGGTCGGCGGCAGCCTTGTATTCGCCGAGATCAATGAATGATGCCCCCAGCGTTGCACGCAGCCGGGCTTCGATCAGCGGCTGGTCCCGGAAGCTCGTCTCGACATACGGCAGAGCGGATTCGATCGCGTGCCGCAAGGTCACTTCGTAGCCGAGGCCGCCGTCCAGACCCTCCGGCCTGGCCGCGGCAAAGACCTTGTTCTCCACGAAGTCGAGGACCGCCCGCGTGTCGGCTTCCTTCGCCTCGGCGGTTTCCGCGGTTCGCGTCGGCGAGTGCGAGTTCCTTTTCGCACCGCCTACGCACTCGGCGGGCGCGGACCGGCATCGGCCTTCCGGGCAATAGCGAAGAAGATCATCGCGAAGACGGAGCAGACGAGGGCGAAGACGAGGTAGGTGTGATTGAGCGGCTCTCCGTTGCTGACCGGCTTCACCACCGCTGGAATGAGGAATAAAACGGCCGCAAGTACAAAGAGCGCGGGCACGACCTTGTTCTTCCAATTCTTCATGGGTGGCCTGCGGATTACGAGACGCCCTGGTTAATGTCTGTCCCGGTCGCCCGGAACGTGAGGCGGCCGCCGAATCGGGGTGATTCGTGGATGGGGAGTTCGACCTGGTCGCCGGTCGCTACACGGCAAGAAAGGGGAAGGCCCGCACAACCTGCTCAGTATAGCAATCGGAGCAGAACGTTGGTTGAGACGATTTCAAAACCTGTAGTTGCATGCTTTAAACTGCGGCGCCGCAGGCTAAAGCCTGCCACTATAAGTTCTGAAACGGTCTGCCGTAGAGTCGATTAAGGCTTCCAGCAACTGTAGTTTGCCGGATGCTCCCCAAGCACAGCAATGTCTTGCCGCCAGGAACATCCGGGGAACGAGGTCCTCCTCGTCTGGGGGATCGCTCACGTTCCGGCTCAGGCCACCACGGTCGGGCCGAACGATCCGCCCGCCGCCAGGTAAGCTTGCACCTGGGCAGTGAGCGAAATTGGCGGCACCTGTGCTAGCTTCGTCGTGAGGAAACCCTTCAGATAACTGTTGTTGGTCACCCAACTCGGCACGTTGTCCAGATGCACCGAGAGCACCTGCGGGTTGGCGAGCGTTGCGTACGCACTCTGGAGATGGCCTTCGACGAACGTTGCAGTCAACTGCGGCTGGAACGTAAACTTCATGCTGCCACCCTCGGAAACCAGCGTGATCCCCCCGGCCACCTTCTTGTAATGGATCTTCGCCGTCACGGTGACCGTCGTCACACCGTTGACGATCGCGACCGAGTCCACGTTCATGTGATTGACCGTGATCGTCTCGCCATTGTGCGACTGGCTGAAGGATAGCCCGCCCAATGCGGCCTGGAGCACTTGCTTCATCGTGGCCGCGTTGCCCTGCACGAGCGGCGACGGGTCGACCTTGTTGAAGGTGACCACATCCGTCCCCGACTGACCGGCGAGGAAGTAATCTTGCAAGTCGCCGACGATGCGATCGTTGCCGGCCCCGCCGAAGGCCTGGTCACGCCCGGTCCCGCCATCGAGGAGGTCGTTGCCGCGGTTCCCGTACAGGGCATCGTCGCCAGCGTTGCCCAGTAGAATGTCGTTTCCCCAGCCCCCAACGATCACGTCGTTGCCGGCGCCGCCGTTGACGATGCACGGCTTATAGATCGGTTGCCCGCCGCCGATGATTTCGCTATCCAGGCGGATCGTGTCGTTGCCACCGAGACCGGTTACCTCGATGCGTTGGATCAGGCCGGCGGCGAACGAGCCGGCTACTCCGGAAACGGCAATCTGCCCGCTCGTTTGGCGAACGAGAATCGTGTCGGCCTCCTCGGTCCCGGTGATCTGCAGCACACCGTGATTATTGATGGCCGTCACATGTGGCACGAGGATCGGCGGTGGGTTGATCACAAGGCCGGCTGGTACTGCCCGGTCTTCCAGCGGTTGAATGGACAGGCGAACGGACTTGGAACGTGTCGCTTTCATCGGAATCTCCTCGGGCTCATGGCCCATTGGGTTTGGATCGGTCCTCTCGTCGCAGTCTTGTACGGGGGGTGTGACAGGGAAGAGCTTTTATCGCTTCCTTCCGCATATATGTGCGGTTAGGATGAGCGACGGTTCGATAGGGAAAACAGATGGAACAGGCCGAACTGGAACAACGGCTGAGCAAAATCGCCACGATGTGGACGGCCGTATTTCAGGCGCATGGCGCAGGGGCCGATACGGTGGTCGCGGCGCGGAATCGCCTGATGCTGCGCTACCACGGGGCCGTTTATCGCTACCTGCTCGGCGCCGTTCGCGATCCGGATGCAGCGAGCGACCTGTGCCAGGAACTCGCCGTGCGCTTTCTGCGCGGCGACTTTCGCCGGGCCGCCCCCGAACGCGGGCGCTTCCGCGACTACGTCAAAGTGGCCCTCATAAACCTGGTGAACGATCATCATCGGGCTCGGCAGGCGGCACCGAAGGCGTTGACCGCCGATGCGCCGTCACCGTCCGACAATAGTGCGGAGGACTTTGAGCGTGGCTGGCGGGCCGAGTTGCTCGAACAGACATGGAAAGCGCTGGCGGCGGCGAACCTGACGTTTCACGCGACATTGCTGTTGCGGATCGAGGACCCCGACCTCCCCTCCGGCGACATGGCGGAACGTCTAACGAAGCAGCTTGGTCGGCCGATCACCGCCGAGAATGTTCGCAAGACAATTCAGCGGGCCCACGCCAAGTTCGCGGATTTGATGCTGGAACTGGTCGCCGAGTCGCTGGATGCGCCGACGTCGTCCGACCTCGAGGACGAACTGAAAGCGCTCGATTTGCTGAAGTACTGCCGCAGTGCGCTGGAACGCCGGCGCTAGTCACCCGGATGCGCCACCGGCCATTGTCACAGCCTCCGTATGAGGTGCAAGATCCGACTTACATTCCCGGAGAAGATCCCATGCGCATCGCACTCGCCACGCTTCTGATGGTCGGCAGCATCACTCCCATTTTCGCCAAACTCCAGATCAAGGATGTCCAGGCCGCGCACGGCCAACTCGGGCCGGAGCGCAAGGACCTGGATTACATTCGAGGAGATGAGCTGTACGTCCGCTTCATGGTCGTCGGCTTTACAAGCGACGCGGACGGTCGGCTCGTGGGCGAATTGTCCTTCGAAGTAACCGACGCCAAGAAAAAAGTCGTCGTCAAGCAAGCGGTGCCGCTTCAGCAGACCCTCGCCCTGGGCGGCGGCACGTTCCCGGCGCACGTCTCGGTGACCATCGGCGACGAACTGCCGATCGGCGAATACACACTAAAGGTCACGGTTACGGACAACCTGGCCAAGACGTCCGACTCGTTCGAAAAGAAACTCACCTGCAAGGAAAAGAAGTTCGCGCTGGTCGCCATGCGCTTCTCCCAGGATCCCCAGGGCAAGGTGCCGGCCGCCGTCGGCGGCGTCGCGAGCCAGACGCTGTACTTCAAGGCGCGCGGCGTTGGCTTCGACAAGAGCACAGGCGAGCTGGATCTGGAAATGACAATCGAGGTTTTCGACTCCAAGGGCAAGCCGGTGATGCCGAAGCCGATCCGCTCGGTCGTCCATAACGAGGACGCCAACGTGGTGAAGACGGTGACCGTGATCACCCTGCGGGGCGAACTGACGCTCAACCGGCCGGGCGAATTCGTCCTGAAGGTGGGCCTGACCGACAAGATCGCCAAGAAAACGGTCACGTTTGAAGCGCCCCTGAAGGTGACCAACCCATAAGGGGCCACGCCGATGTCACAGACTCGCACCTGTCCGAGCGGGCACGAGTGGGACGGCGAAGCCGCCGACTGCCCGGAGTGCGCCGAAGATTCCTGGAATCGGTCGGCGACCTCGACCTTTGACGACGAGCTGCCGCCGCCCCCGCGATCCGTTCGCGTCATGGCGGCGGCTCGAACCGTCCAAGCGCCGATCACGCAATCCGCTGTTCTGCCGGTGATTCCCGGGTATGAACTGCTCGATGAGCTCGGCCGCGGTGGGATGGGGACAGTCTACCGGGCACGTCAGATTTCACTCGATCGGCTCGTGGCACTCAAAGTGGTCCTCAGAAGTGAACCACGGGAGCACATCCGCTACCGACACGAAGCCGGAGTCATCGGACGACTCCAGCATCCGAATATTGTGCAGGTTCACGAAGTTGGCGAGTCGGAGGGACGAGAGTATTTCGCAATGGAGCTGGTCGGGGGGAGCACGCTCGCCGAGGCCATTTCTCGCAATCCCATCCCGCCGCGGGCTGCGGCCGGGCTGGTCGAAACCCTGGCCCGAGCCATGCAATACGCCCACGAGCAGGGGATTATTCACCGCGATCTGAAGCCGGGGAACATATTGCTTCGCAAGGATGAAGGCGGAAGGACCAAGGATGACTCTTCGTCTGGAGCCGTTGATCCGTTTGCCTTCCATCCGATGATTGTCGACTTCGGCCTCGCCAAGCGCCTTGGCGTCGATTCGTCGCAGACTAGCACCGGCGTTGTCGTCGGGACGCCAAGTTACATGGCGCCGGAGCAGGCGGCTGGGCTCACGAGACTTATGGGGCCGGCATGTGACATTTATGCGCTTGGGGCGATTCTTTACGAATTGCTCACGGGAAGGCCGCCGTTCCGCGCCCATCGCCGGTTGAGACTCTTCAGCAAGTGCTGGCAATCGACCCAGTTCCCCCGGCCCGGCTGCAACCCGGCGTACCGCGCGACCTGGAAACAATCTGTCTCAAATGTCTGCAGAAGGAAGCCCGCAAGCGCTATACATCGGCCGGCGACCTGGGCGGCGATTTGCGGCGATTCCTCGAGGGGAAACCAATTCTGGCTCGGCGGACGCCGGCGTGGGAGCGAGCGTGGAAATGGGCGCTGCGTCGACCCGCGGTCGCGGGAATGATCGCGGTCGGCAGCGCCGCGTCACTGAGTTTGCTATTCGGCGGCCTTTGGTCTTACAAGGAGATTAGCAAGGCGCTTGACAGCTCGCGCGTTCAAGAACAACGGGCGTCAGAGAACTTCAGCCGTGCGCGAATGGCTGTCCGCCGCCTGACCGAAGTCGCGCGCGATCGGCTCGGCTATCTGCCGCGGATGGAGCAGGAACAACGCGCAGATCCTCCTGGAGGCTCTTCGATTCTACGACGAGCTTCGTGACGAAGACCGTGCCGATCCGGCGATCCGCCGCGACCTGGGGCAGATTTACCTGTTGCTTGCCAAGGTGGAACAGACGTTTGGCAATTTGGAATTGGCCGAGGATCTGTGCAAGAATAGCCTGTCGATTCACCAGCAGTTAACGGCACTGCAGCCGGACAATTCAGATAATCTGAGCGATGTGTCCAGCGCCGCTTCCATGCTAGCCGGCATAGCCGACGACATGGGCCGGCAGGCCGAAGCGGAAAACCAGTACCGAAGCGTGCTCACGCAACGGCAACAACTTGCCCGCGATCACCCCGACAACGCCGAGTTCCAGAATAAGCTGGGGACCGCCCACTACAACTTGGCGCTCGTCCTCCGCCTGGAGCAGAAGTCACAGGAAGCGGAGAACGAGTTTGGCGCCGCGATCGAAGTGCTGAAGGCACTTGCCAATCGGCAACCCAACGTGGCCATCTACCAGGATGACCTTTCGGCGGCCTATCTGTCGCTCGGCGCGGTCCTTGAAGAGACGGGGCGGCACCTGGAGGCGGAAAAGAACCTTCAGCAAGCTCTGGCCTGCCAAGACGCTTTGGAAAAGATTGACGTCGATCATGCCGCTCGTCCATTTAGGCGGATGGAGGTCGCACGCACCTGGCGCCGCTTGGGAGACGTTCGCCGCGCCACCGGTCAACTCGAAGCGGCGGTATTGGCCCACCGTTCCGCTGTCGCGATCGGCCGAACCGTGGCGAATGACTATCCCACTGTGCCGGAATACTTCCTGGAACTCGACCGTTTGTACGGCTCGTTAACGTCGATGCTCGAAGAGATGAATCAGCCAGCGGAGGAAGTCAACCAGGAAGCGCTGCGTTCCTGGAAGCGTTTCCCCGAGATGCTCAAGGATCAATCGAGGGCCGCGACGGAACGAGCCAGGCTCCAAGAGAGTTGGGGCCGCCGGCTGCTCAACAGTGGTCAATATGCCGATGCCGAAAAGGCATTCCGCGCACAACTCGCTCTCCTGGAACGGCTCCATTCCGCACGGCCCGACATTCCCCTGTACCGGCGGGAGCTTGCCATTGGCCGCGAGAACGTGGCGATCGCGCTCGCCGCTCAAGATCGCGTACCGGAAGCAATCGTCAGCCTTCACGAGGCGATCGACTTGCATCAGCGACTGGCAACCGAGTTTCTCGATTATCCCGCCGATCGCACGAACCTCGCCGACGCGCGCGACCGTCTGGCTCGGCAACTTTCGGCGCAGGGACAACTCAGGGAAGCCGAGGAGCTGGTCCGCGAGAACATCGCGCTTTGGGCGGGACTCAAGAAGCAGTATCCGCACGTACCGATGTATCGCGAGAATTGGGCACATGCCCTCGACGGTCTCCGTCCCTATCTCGCGCGGAATGGCCGTACCGAGGAAGGCGAATCGACAATGCGCCAGGAACTCGCGGCGTTCGAGGCTCTGGCGCACGACTTCCCGGACATTTGGAAATACCAACGCTTCGCCGGCATTGCCATGAGCAACCTGGCCAATCTGCTCGAACAACAGCATCGCTTTATTGAAGCAGAAAAAGTGCAACGCAGCGCCCTCGTGGCCCGCACGGCGTTAGCCGACAAAGTGGGCGGCATTCCCCTTCACCATCAGCTTGTTGGGCACAGCCATTTCAACCTGGGAATGCTGTTATTGGAGAGCGACAATCCAACGAGTGCCGAAGAGGAACTACTTCGGGCCCGGGCCGACTTCGAATCGTTGCGACAAAAGTATGGCAAGAATCCAGGATACCGCAGCGACCTCGCTGCCGTGTGCAACACGCTCGGCAATCTCTGGCGGATGCAAGATAAATCTGCAAAGGCGAAGGAATCTTGGGAAAAGGCCATCGCCCTACAAAAGGATTTGATCGACGAATACCCAACAATGCTCGACTACCAATACGAGTATGCCCTGAGCCACGTAAACCTCGGCGGACTGCTTGCGTTTGGGGGGCAAACCAAGAAAGCCGAAGCAATGTACCGCAAAGGAATCCAGTATCTTGCGGCGCTCACCGAGAAGCATCCGGACACGATCGCCTATCTCACCGGCCTGGGCGAGGCGCACGGCGGACTCGGTCGACTTCTTCTGAACTCTCGGGACGCGACCGGTGCACGCACGCATCTCGAGCAGTCGCTTTCGAACCTCAAGAAAGCGCTCGACGCGGATCCCAAGCAACCGCGCTTCGCTCAAATGCGCAATGAAAACTATCAGCACTGGGTTGCCGCGCTGATCCTGGCCAGGGACCACAAAGCAGCGGCAGACGCGGTTCAGCATCTACCCCGGTTGCTCCCCGAAAAGGGCGAAGGCGCCTTTGTCGCGGCCAGGACACTGGCGGCTTGTTTGACGCTCGCCGAACGGGATGCCTCTTTGTCCGTGTCGGAGCGAAATGTCATCTTGCGGACCTACACGGAGTCAGCGCCTGAACGTGCTCCGCAAGTCGCCGCCAGCTTCCACATATCTGAAGGAAATGAAACGATCGCCTGATTTCGACCCGCTCCGCAAGCGCGATGAGTTTCGCAAATGGCTCGACTCGGCAGACTGACTCCACCGCAATGCATAAACAACTAGGACACAGTATGTTACGTTCAACGAAGCTGTTACCATTTCCCTCCTGGTGCAATCCGCTAGGCGATTCGCTTGTCGCGCCAAGCGATATCTTTTGACGCATGTGCAATTGAAGGGATGACCTGCCGCCTTGTCTTGTCACAGCCCCCGTACAAGGGGTGCGAAAACAAGACAACCGAACTCGGAGCCATCCCATGACACGCACTCGATTCCATCTGGCAGCCCTCGCTCTGATCCTGGTCGCGGGCTTTGCCAGCGCCGGCAAGCCGACGCCCGCCAAGGGCACTTATCCATTCGAGTTGGCGCCCGACAAAGCGTTCGAGAAGTTAGCCGGCCTCGACAAAGTGTCGGGCAAGAAGATCACACTGACGCGTGACGAAGCCAAGCTGTTTGCCGACGCCCGCGATGGCACGCTCGACACAGTCGCCTTCGGCGACGCGTGCCTGATCGCCTCCGGGGTGACCGACCGCGAGAAGCGCCGGGCGTACAGCGAAAAGCTCGATGAGATTGAGACTGCCGCCCGTAAAGCGATTGACGGTTCGAGGACCGTGCCGGAATCGGCCGAGCGCCTGCTCAGGTTCCTGCACGCCGGGCCTATGGCCAACGGCTACGAAGCGCACCAGACCGATCTGCACACGATCTTGGACACCGGGAAGTACAACTGTGTCTCTTCGGCGGCGCTGTACAACGTGATCGGGCGGCGGCTGGGGATCGAACTTCGCGCCGTCGAGATCCCCGAACACGTCTTCTCCGTTCTGTGCGACGGCGACAAGCGGATCGACATCGAGACCACGAACGCCGAAGGGTTTGATCCGGCTCGTAAAGAGAAATCCAAGAAAGAGCGACACGCCGGACATCGCCGTGAAGTCGGCGAAACCGGTCTGGCCTCTGTTGTCGCCTACAATCACGGCGTTGAGCTATCGAAGGAAAAACGATTCCACGAAGCGGCCCTGGCAAATGTCCGGGCATTGGCTCTCGATCCGACGAACTCCAGCGCCGCCCAGAACGCATTGGCCGATTTGACGAACTGGCCGTTGGAATTGGCGAAGGCCGGCGAGTACGAGAATGCGATCGCCGTGCTGGCAGTCGGACTGCAGTTGGCGCCCAAGGCGGCGGGCCTGAAGAACAACCACAGGGTTATCTGGGCGGAATATGCCGACGCACGCATGAATGCCGGCAAGCCCGACGAGGCCGTGGCAATCCTGCGGCGAGCGGCGAAGGCAATCACGGGCGAAGATTTCGAGACCCGACAGGCGTACTTGTTTGCCCGTCCGGCCGACATGCTCATGCACGCCGGGAAATGGGATGAAGCTCTGAAACTGATTGATTCGGGAATCAAAACGGTTGACGCAAAGGCGCAAAAGACCCTCCGCGAAATGCGCGTCGGTCTCTTCTTGCGGTGGGCCAATGCGGAGGAGAAGAAGGGCAAATTTGAGACCGCCTTGGCGATCCTTAAGCGTGCTGCGGCCAAAGAAAAGGACGGCCGCATCAAGAATAACACGCTCGCGGTGTATGACACCTGGGCCAACGGCTACATGCAACGTGGCGAGTGGGCCGACGCGATTCGCGTTTACGAACGCGGCCTGACGCAACTCCCAGGTGACGAGCACCTGGCCCACAATCTGGCATACTGCCGCGAGCAGATGAAAAAGTGATGCAGTGATGACGCAATTCGCCCGATTCCTCGAAGCGAGACACCGCGATGACACCTCCAACGTTCAACCGCCGATTGACCACTCGCCGAACCCTTTGCGTCGTCGTGCCCGTTGCCGCCGGAATCGTCGCTCTGCTGCTGTATCGCGGCTGCGTCCGCGAGACGCAAACGACGCCGCCGGCCGTGGCAGAGGCGCTGTTCGTCCCGGCGGACCTGGCCCGGCTCAAAGGCCTCGATCGCGACGGCGTGCTCGAATATTGCCGCACGCGGATCAAGCCGGCCAATTACGAGGGCATTCTGCGTGGAGCGCATGGAGCGCTATGGGCCGGCGAAGCGAACGGTTGGGATCGCGTACTCCTGGCCGCGGCCGCCCTTGAGGGAATGAAGATCGAAGCTCGCGTTGTTCCCGGCGATCCGCCGCGCGTGGCCTATCAAGACGGATCGCGCTGGACGATCGTTCGGATTGACGCGCCGGCCGCGCCGAAGTTCTCGATCAACCGCCGGCGGACTCGGTTTCCCTCGCCGACCTGCCGACTCAGCGTTCGGATTTGTACCACACCATTCAGCCGGTGTTGGTAGTGACACGCGATGATGGCAGCGAAGTCCGGTGGACTTTGGACACGCCCGACCGCGTCGCCGATTGGGTTTATCGCCCCGTGACTCTCAGCACGGCCGGCGACGGCGACGAATTGCGTTATCATCTGAAGGTTGGCAACCTCACTCATGGCGGCGTTGGCCTCAAGGGCAGTGTTCGTGCACGCCTCGAGCTGACCTGGCATTACAAGAATCAGTCGGCTAGTTGGACGCGGGAACTCTTCGATCGAACAACCACGAAGCCGCAGATTCCTGGGCACGACGCTCCACGAAATGGCGACCGTTACGCGATCGTCCTCGCCGCCGGCCCGCTCGTCACAGAGGTGTTGGCCACGCGAGCGCGAATGTTCGAACTGCCGCTGTACACGCCCGTTGACGACGAGCCCACTCGCGAGTTACTCGGCCTGGGCATCAAATACCAGGTCGATTCCGACGAACGAACGAGGGCGCTCGCGGAGGAATGCAAGGTCGAAGTAGCCTGGACTACACCTCGCGTGACCATCGTCGCCGCGGAATCTCCGCGCGACGGCAAGGGCAATGCCGGCTTGACGATGGATGCTCTCGCCGACGTGATCGACGCCAAGGGAGATTGCTCGCGCGAGTTTCACGTCGCACGCGGTTTGGCAACCGATTTGGTTGAAACCCGCGTCATCTATGATGCTCGCCGCAAGCCAGTCGTGAGCACTTCGACGGTCTTCTCGAACCTCAAGGCCGATTCGCCGGACAGTCCCGCCCGCCGCTTGGCGCAGAATTGAAACCGAAGCCCGACGCATGCTGGCCGAGGAGCCGATCGGCTCAACGGCAGTACTAACGGCGATGCCGCCACGATCCATTACACCGGAAGAACTCGCCTCGCAGGACTCCGTGCGGCCGGCGCTCACAATCGAGCGTACGTCGGCGGGGCTCGCGCTTCGCGGTCTGGTGCCGCTTGACAAAGCCGTCGCACCGTGGGAAGGGTACGAATGGAAAACAGAGGGAGCGGTCCCGTTCGCCGATCGCGTTCAAGAACTGGCGACGGTGGCCGACGGGATGCTCGCGCGCAAAGCCGGCCGGCTCGATTACATGCTTCGATTCGAAGTGCGGACGATGTGGCCACGAAACGCACTGTCGGTAACGGCCGGATCGGTGCTCACCTACGTTGCCCGCGCCAAGGGAAAGGCGGGAAAAATCGCCGTCGAGGTCGGGCTGGCGAATGGGACGCCGACGGGCATCTGGACGGACTTGGAAACTGGCCGCAAGGGGCCTGTCGCCGGCTCGGGGCCGAACGCCCTGGTCGTAGACGGGGAGGGGATGTCGGTAGCCATGTTCCTCCTGTCGATGGCTCCCGGCGGGGAAGCCGCGAAGATCGCGTTGCGAGTCGGTGACAACGTGCGTGAAGTCGAAGGGCGCAAAGTCGCACTACCCGGCGGAAGCGCCCTCGTGCTCGTCGGCGACGGGCTGCCGATCCTGCTCGAATGGCAGCGGGGAGACCTGTCGATGCGCCTGGAATCGGCCAGCCCCGTGGTCCGCGGCACGACGCGCGACGCGGACACCGGCTTGCCGGCCCCGGCCAGCGTGGCGCTGACTCGCCTCGTGAATGCACCGGTTCGCAAGGAGATCGACCTTCGCGGCTGGAAGGTACAGGGACCGCCCACCAACGGCAAATGGGTCGTTGCCGCCGACGGCGCCTCGGTGGTTCAGCTTGAAAACGGCGACCCGACGTTCTTCGTCAGCCCGGACGAGTACATCGATACGACCATCCGCGGCAAACTGCGCGTCGATGATTTGGCCGACGACGATTACATCGGTTTCGTATTTGGCTACCGGTCGCCACTTACAGAAAAGAAGTACAAGGAGAATGACTTCGAGTTCCTGCTATTCGACTGGAAGAAGGCTGATCAGAGCCCGGCGAAAGAGGGGTTCTCGCTGGTGCGAGTGCATGGCAACTTCGACGTGAAAGAAGACAACGAATACGCCGGCTTCTGGGACCACAAGAAACGGGCCAAGTTCAACATCCTCGCCACGAACTTCGGCAAGCGGAAAGGCTGGAAGGCCCAGACCGATCACGAATTCGAACTGACCTACAACCGCGACCGCGTACGGATTTTGATCGACGGCAAGCCGATCTTCGACGTGAAGGGGACCTTTGCGCCTGGCCGGTTCGGGTTCTTCAACTTCTCGCAGGAAAAAGTTCGCTACTCCAGCTTCGCCAGCGTGGTTCGCCAGCAAACGCGAGTCGAGCAAAAGAAAGTCGCTACCGCGGCGGACGGCTCATTCGCGTTGGCGGTCCCATCCGAGCGGCGTCGGCTGATTCTCGTGCTCGATCGCTCCGGCAGCATGGTGTATGGCCTGAACCCAAAGGATGGCAACAGTCCGCGCGATCCGCCGGCCCCGAAGGGCAAGCAGCGCATCGATTACCTGCGAACGGCCGTCAACGGCCTGCTCGACAAACTCCCGGCGGGGGTCGAGGTCGCACTGTGGTCGTTCTCCACCGGGCCGCTCGATCGCGACAACGAAAGTCCGCGGCACACAACCATCGACTGCCCATTCACGACCGATCTGGCTCGTGTCCGCAAGGCGATGGACGCCATCAAGCCTGCGCACGGCACGCCGATGACCGGGGCCATCCACAAAGTTCTCGACCATGTGGCCAAGGACCCGCTCTCGGCGAACGCTGAGATCGTGCTCCTCACCGATGGCGAGAATTCGAGCAAGATTCCGGCGGCGAAGGTCTACCGCGAACGGAACGGCAGCGTCGTGATCCACACGATCGGCTTCGCAATTGAGCCGGGCGGCAAGGCGGAACGAGAGTTGCGCGACCTCGCCGACGCAAGCGGCGGCCTATTCCGAATCGCCGGAACCGGCGAGGAGTTGGCCCTCGCGTTCGGGCAAGTGAAAACAGAGACGCCGGACACGCAACTAGCGATCACGTCCACCTGTCACGCCCCGGCGGATGTGGCGATTTCCGCGGCGAAACTTGGCGGTGCGCCGCTGGACGTGCGGCTGACGCATGGCTGCGCAACCTGCAAATGTTCCGGCAAGGGGTTCCTGACCATCCACAAGGAGACCGTTGGAAGACTTGGCGCCTGTGAAGGGCTGAGTCCCAAAGCCCGAGCGATGATCGAGGAACGCGTCAAGGACGGTCGCTGGACGGTGACGATCATGACGAGCCGAGTCAATCTCGGCGTCATCTCGGCATATGCGTGGTGGGAGACCGAAGACGCGACCGGCCGAATGGTCGGTCGCACCGAAGACGGGTTGCATGGGGCAAGCGCCGATCCGCGGAACTGGCCCGGGGCAGCGGCGGGCAAGGCGGGGAACATACCGTTCGTCGCCTGGTACGAGGGGATCGTCGCCTACACGGCGGGATCGGTGATCTCCGCTATGAACTGGACTCGGCAGCCGGGCTTCCTCAACGGCACGCCCGAAGATTTCAAGCGTTTCGTCCAGGCGAACGCACTCGACTTCGCCGGCCGCTGGTGGTCCGAGGTCGGGGCGTCGGCGTTCCCGGAGAACATCCACAACTACTGGTCGGGCGTCTGCCTGAACTTCACCCTTCAGTCGATGGCCCTGGGCCTGCCGGCGACGAATTGTTTCCGGAAGTGGGCCGGGGCCATTTGCGACCAGGCCGCGAGCACCGTCAAGGACACACCGAAGGATCGAGCTGGCAAGTTCTTCGACGACAACTTTGGTAAACAGTTTCGCGAGCTTTACAGCCGAGCAAAGGAATTGGCGGGACGAGCAGGCTTTTCGGAAGCCGACAGGGCAGCGGCCGATAGCCTGCTGCGCGACCTGGACCAGCTAAAGAAAGCATGGGACGACGGCGTCGGCCAGGCCTTCGATTGCAACCGCTTCCGCGGGAACTCGGCGGTCGCGAAATCCAAATGATATCCAAACGCCGCAATCGAGCCGTGTGACAGTTTCCCAACAGAACGACTTTCTCTGTAGTTTTTCGGTCAGGATTTTGAGCACTTCGGTCCGACACGCCGACGTACTTTGCCTTCGCATCAAACAGGATACTCTTGGTGCGCATAGGAGGGCGAATTCGTGAACCCCTAACACTTGCGTCGTATCATGCCGCCACTTGGATGCTCTCGGCGCATCGGCCAGAATCCCCGTATGTGTGCTCACTACACGCTCCGCGCGCCTGCCGACCTGCTTGCCGAACGCTTTGGCTTGCCGCAGCGGCCGGATCTGAAGCCGCGTTTCAACATCGCGCCCTCGCAACTTGTCCCCGTGATCGGCGCCAAGGCCGGCGGCCACGGTCGCGGGCTCGCCATGTTCAAGTGGGGCTTCATCCCGCACTGGGCGCACGATGATTAAGGCATGAAGCCAGGCAATGCCCGGTCAGAGACGGTCGCCATGACGCCGATGTTCTCGGAATCGTTCCGAGGGCGGCGCCGCATCATCCGGCGGACGGCTTCTACGAGCGGAAGACGGTGAACAAAAAGAAGATGCCGGTCCACTTCAGGCTGAAGACGGGCGAGTTGTTCGGCTTCGCCGGCGTGTGGGACGTGTAGAATTCACCGAATGGCAAGGTGTTCTTTGCCGCTATCATCACGACCGAGCCGAATGAGTTGACGCGAGACGTTCACAACCGGATGCCGGTAATTCTCGCTCGCGTGGACGAGGCTTCTTGGCTCGACCCGGCGAATCACAACCCAGCGGTGCTGCTGCCGATCCTCCGGCCATACCCGGCCGGCGAGACGGAAGGCGTGCAGGTCAACTCGGTGCTCAATAAGCCATCGTTCGAGGGGCCGGAGTGCTTGAGGCCGAGTTGATGGGGTTCGACCAAAAAAGAGTTTGAGATCCTACCTTACATCTGCAGCGCCGGGCTAGGCCACAGTCCAGTCGCCGACCACATAAGAGAGATCCGGCTTGCCGTGCCACTCGTGCTCGATGCCGCGCATCAGGAGCGCGCAGTCGAACTCGATCGAGCCCTTGGGAAACAGCGATTCGTCCTCGAAGAAGCTCGACCGAACCTCCTCGACTTCCAATGGCTCCGCCCACCAGTTCAGGCACCGCAGCTCTAGGCCCTGGAAGCGCGACGGGTGTCGGGTCGCCGAGTAGCCGAGGGAACCGGCCTGGAAAAACGCAGAGGCTTCATCACGCGAGCCAAACACCGACGACGCTGGCAGCGAAACCGCCCGCGACCCGCGCACTGCCAAGCTGGTCACGCCGTCGTCGCTGCGCAGGGCGACACGGTAGCTATTCTCCTCCTCCTCGACCGTGAACTTGGCGTGGTGGTGGACGCCCGGAAAGAGCCGCCCCCCTAACAAGGCGTTGAGCCGGGAATTGGTGTCCCTCCGGCGGACATAGACCCCTTCGTGCGCGGTGCCGTTCTCGTCCCATTTGACGGCGGTGCGGTGCGCGGCGTTCTCGGACGAGATGCCGAGCCATGGAGGGAGGAAGGTAGGCCGGACGTTCTTCAGCCGGATTAGACAGATCCCGACCATGCCGACGCCGTGCACGACTTTCGGACGGAAGGGGGGCGGCAGAAGCGGTGCCACGACACGCGGATCGACGTGGTAATTGATCAATATGCGCCGGTCGATGAGACCGCGAATGACTGGAATTCTCACGCCACGCCTCCGGGCCGGTCAAGAGCGCGGGGCGAATCGCCGTCTTATTGACCAACCGCAAGCCGACAGCGAAGATAACTTCGAGTTCGTCCCCGGATCACTTCTTGGCTTCGGGCGGAGAATAGGTCAACACCATCAGGAGCACCTCGGCCATCTCTGTCTCGTTGGCGACCCGCGCCTGAAAGTTGGCCGCGAAGTATGGGAACGTGATGTACAACGTGCCGTCCTTGGCAAGCGCAAGGTGGACCGGCCGGCCGTTGGCCTCGTGCTCCTTGTACCAGCGCAGACGCTCCTTGTCCTGCAGGCTGGCAACGTTGGTGCGGAACTTGCCGATATCGAACCGGATTGTGAGGCCGTCCCGCTTCGCGATGGCGCCTTCGATGGCGTCAATCCCAGTCCGCTCCTCGATCTGGTAGCCGGGGAGTAACTTCATGGCCTTACCCGGTCGGACCTCGTAGCTCTGGGCGGGTGCAACTCCCACGACCGACAGGAGCAGAAGTGCGGCGGCTGCTGGCTTCATGACCATGACTCCTCTTTGATGGCCGAACTTCTTATTGGACCACGTCCGGGCGATCTATCCAATTTGAGTGCAACCCGTCTCGGCTGCGCGCCGCTTCTTGGCCATCATCACACCACACCGCTCGCCGCAGGTCAAGTATTGACGGCCGCTTGACTGTGGGTGGCATCGCCGGCTAGTTCGCTGAAGGCAGGCAGTAGTATCCCTATTCGAGCAGCCGCGCACGTCGGGCGAGCCGAGCCGCGCTCCGGCGAACAATGTCGAGCGTGCCTTCGAGCGAAGCGCCGCGGTCGAGGTTGTCCCGCAGCATCGCGTAGAACATCCGCACCGCCGCAGGCTCGTCGTCCCGGCCGTTTCCAGGCCGCGTCCCATCGCCCGGCGCAGTCAGTGTCTCCTACTGGCCGGTGGCCGTCGGGCTGAGGTCAACGTGCTGACTTGCAGATGTTGTCACCATCGGTCTCGCCGAGGTAGTCGATCGTGACCGTGACCTGGCTCGACGTATTACCGTCGTTGTCTTGCACCGTGTAATGGACCGGAGTCGGGTTCCCGGTGAAGCCCGGCTCAGGCGTGAAGGTAATAGCCCCAGTCGTCTTGTCTATGCTCCACTTTCCCCGGTAGGGAACGATCAGCGGATTGCCGGGGTTCGCAATGCCGAAGATCTGGACCGTGGGCGGCACTACCGAGTCGCCCGTCGTATCGTTGTCCAGCACCGGTAAAGTCATCGGCGTACCTGCGGTGTTGCCGCTGAAGAAATCGCTCTCGGCCATTCGGGACGAAGTCGATGGCGATGGTTGCCTCGTTCGAGACCAGGCCGGTGGAATCGCTTATTGTGTATCGGACCGGCGTAGGGTCGTGGGTGAACCCGGCCTCCGGGGTAAAGGTCACGTTCCCGGAGTAGTCCACCGCCCACGTCCCCTCGCCGGCCGTCGTCCGAGTCGCCTGTTGTCCGGGCATCGTGGGGTCGAGATCGACGCTACCGACCAGCAGATCGCCATTGGGATCGGTGTCATTGAGCGCCACGGCAAGCGTCACTAACCCGACGGGGTTGTGCCGCAAAATATCGTCCACCGCGACCGGCGGGTAGTTGACGGTCATAATTGCCGTGTCGCTCGCCGTGGCGATCGTGTTCTCATCATCGTGAGCCGTAACGGTGACGACGTTGACTACCCTGACGGAGTCGAACGTCGTGCTGCAGGCCGAGAACGTAAAACTCTGGCCCGGGGTCAGCACAATGTCCTTGCCGCCGTTCGCCGCCTTGGCCACACAGATCAAATCGCCCATCAGGTCGTCGTTGAACGAAGTGACCGTCACCGGGTCGGTGCTGGCGGAACTGGTGTTGGTGATCTTGAACGTGTAGGTCGCCGGCTGGCCGTGGATGATCGAGCCGGGGCCGACTTCGTCCACCGTAATGTGGGGCGCCACGTTGCTGACCTTCAGTGTGTAGGTGTAAGCGGCCGTAGTCGGTGTGTTCTCGTCGTCGCGGCCGCCGACGGCCACTACGTTGGTGATCGTGCCGGCGTTCAGCGGCGCGGAGGCGTAGTGGAACCTAAATGTTTGGCCGGGGGCCAGGACAATCGGGTTACCGCCGTTTGCCGCCAGGGCAGCTCCGGTCAGGTCGCCCAGCATGGTGTCCGTCACGCTAGTCACGGTCACCGGATCAGTGGTAGCAAGGCTGGTGTTGATGACGGTGAACGTGTAGGTGGCCGGGTCACCCTCGTGGGCCTCCTGGGCGGCCACCTTGCGGACGCGGTTGTTGCCGTAGTCGGCGATGAACAGGTTGCCCCCCGCGTCCACAGCCGCCCCGGTGGGAAGGTTCAGGGAGGCGCCGGCGGCCGGGCCACCGTCCCCGCCGTACGCGAAAGTCCCGTCGCCAGCTACGCTGCTAATCAACCCCGTAACCGCGTCCACCCGCCGGACCCGACCGTTACCGGAGTCGGTGATGAACAGGTTGCCGGCCGCGTCCACCGCCACCGCGGCTGGGTAGGCCAGCGGAGCGGCGGCGGCCGGCCCGCCGTCCCCGCCAAAGCCGGCCCCGCTGGTGCCGGCCACGGTCGTGATCACCCCGGTGACCGCGTCCACCCGCCGGACACGACTGTTGTAGCTGTCGGCAATGAACAGGTTGCCCGCCGCGTCCACCGCCACCCCGGTGGGAGTTATCAGGGCGGCGTCGGTGGCCGGCCCGCCGTCGCCCCCGTAACCCTGCACATCACTTCCGGCCACAGTGGTGATGACCCCCGTGACCGCGTCCACACGGCGGACTCGGTAATTGCCCTGGTCGGCGATGAAGAGATTCCCCACGGCGTCCACCGCTACCGCAGCGGGACTCAGGAGTGAGGCGCCGGCGGCCGGGCCCCCGTCCCCGCCGTACCCGCCGATGCCGGTGCCGGCGACGGTCGTGATGAACCCGGTGGCCGTGTCCACACGTCGGACACGGTTGTTGCCATAGTCGGCGATGAAGAGATTGCCTGCCGCGTCCACCGCCACCCCAATGGGATTGCCCAGGTTGGCGGCGGTGGCCGGGATGCCGTCCCCGTTGTGGTCGGACTCGCCGGTTCCGGCGACGGTGGTGATCACCCCGGTCGCGGCGTCCACCCGGCGGACGCGGTTGTTGCCGGCGTCGGCGATGAACAAATTGCCCGCGGTATCCGCCGCCACACCGGTGGGAAAGTTCAGAGGGGCGCCGACCGCCGGTCCGCCGTCCCCGCCGTATCCCTGGGCGCCGGTGCCGGCCACGGTGGTGATGATGCCCGCGCCGATCGCCACGTCCACCGTGAGGCTCGGCGCTCCGTCGCTCTCGATCGGCGGGGCGGCGGGGACAATGATCGACGTCTCCGAATGTGCCTGCACGGTGTCGGCGGAGTACGACCCTCCATCCAGCATCTGCGAACACGGTACGGCCCGGTCTTCCAGGGTCTGGAGGTCCATTCGAAGCCGAGGACGGCTCTTGAAAGGCACCGATAGTCGGTCGGTTCGCTTTCGAATGCGACTTAATCCATAGCGAAAGGAAATCCACATAGCAATGCTCCCGCGAAGGGCCCAGCGCGGAGAAGCCAGGCCGCCCCAACTGTGGTAGGGCTAGAATCTTGAGCGAATCGCCTAGAGCGGGTTGTCGGCTCCCGTGTTAAGAATTGCGGGTCCGCTCCGTGGAACCGCTTCGCTCGCTAAGTGGGGAATGGGCATTGGCAATCGCGATGCCAAATAGCGGTCGTCGGTCATTCGGGCAAACAATGCCGCCGCGATCGACTCTCCAGCGAGTTTGGGAGAGCTGGGCGAAGATGCCACATCGTCCCGGCCGGGCGGCTGGAGTAAGAGTGACCCAAGAATGACACAGCCATGCCGAAAGTGCACAGGGCGACTTGGTGTACAGACTGTTCCAGTTTCGTGCAGTCGAGGGTCTACGAGCCGGCAATTCTCTTGCCGATGCTCAAGTGCTTCCCGGCCGGCGAGATGGAAGCGGTGCAGGTCAACCCGGCGCCGAACAAGCCGAGCTTTGAGGGACAAGATTGCTTGGCGCGAAATTAAGTCACTTCCTTGGTCTGGGCGGAGCTCGAGGCTGCATGTCGAGCCAGTCCCACGACTTCTTCAGCGCCAACTCGCGGGCCTCGGTTCTCAAGAATCCGGCCCATCAATCCTTCTTCTTCGCCCGCTTCAAGGTCAAGAGCATCGCGTTCGATCCTTCTGGTGACTCGAACTTGGTCGGCCGCTTCCCGCCACGACTGATGCAGATTGTCAGGGTATCCCCGTCAAACTTGTAAATGCTCAGCATCACGCCCGGCCCTGCGACCGCTTTTCCGGCCGGTGGGGTGACGTCGATTTCCGCGGGCGACTTCTTGGCGTTGACCTTGTAGTCCGCCGGGTCGGGTTTCTTACTCCCCTCGGTCACCAGCACCTGCCCTTCCTTGGTGAACGAGAACGTGACTTTCACCGCGTCGCCCTTGGTCGCGATGACGTTGTCCTTTCCCCCAACTAATGCCTTCTCAACCACCCACTCGCCTACGATCGATGGCGGCTCCTTCGGCTTATCCTTGGAGGCCGGGGCCGCGACGGCGACGGACAGAACGAACAGCAGCGACGGGTACATGGCTAAAGTCCGGGCGGTGGTGCGGACGGGCCCCTCGATTACTAGCCGGCCCACGGCTGGTCGTCACAGGCATCGTGCTCGTTCATTCCCGCAGTATGCCCGATTGGCCTGATATGAGCGAGGGCCATCCTCAATGGTTCGGGTTCGCCGTATGAGCGTATGTCGGCCGAAACCTTGACTTCGAATCGGTGTTAGAGGAAAATGAACTTGCAATCCCTCGTGCTACTTCTCGCCTGTGAATGCGTACTGAGGTAAGTCATGTCTACATCCAAGAAGAATCCTAAAACCCACACCGAAATGTCGCCCGACGAACGCGAAGAAGAACACGTCCGTCGGCTTCAGGAAGAGGTCGATGCCGTCAAGTCTGGCGTATTAAAGCGCAAGCGAAAAGATGAGCCCCGCGCTCGCGCAGACGATACATCCGAGCGATAGGCCGAACGACGCCATATACGACCCACTTCCCTGCTTACGTTTCTCGTCGAATTGCCATTCACGGCGAAAACTCGTGGCCAGGGGGGATCCCATTCGTTTCCGTCCAGAAACAAACACATCCTTCCACTGGTTGCAGCGTAATAAGGTCAAATATCGCCTCCGGCCATCCATCCCCCAATCGTCACCGCTTGCCTTGTTCCGGTCGCCGCCGGGTCCATCGCCACGTACTGCATATCAGCTTGTCATGCTGACCAGAGGACCTGACGAAGGCGTACCGCGAGGCTCTTGATCGATGGAAAAGACCTGAGAGAGTGAGGGGTTGGTCGTGCCGTTACTCCGCTACCCACAAAAGCTCGATGGCGCCAGCCGGACAGAGGATGACCGGTTCGGCCTTCATCGACCGGAAAGTGGTCGGTTTTTGGGTTGTCGGACAGATAAATGTATATCGCGACCCAATTGGATGACGTTCGCGGCTTGTGTTGAAGAGGGTGTGCGGCATCGCGCAGGACGAGCACGGAATATCGACATAGAGGTCAGGCATCGTGTCACCGTTCAAGAGAAGTGGAGTGTGATGCTACGTTCATTATACGCTAACGGCACGACCCCGAAGTCCTCGTGCGAAGCACGCTCGCACGCCACAACGACGCCGAGGTCCTCACGCTCCATGAAACGAATCGACACCGGCGGCAGCGACTCGGGGTGCCGGACGGGCGGCGGCGCAGGCAGCTTATCGACCGCAGTCTTATGGTCTTTTTGAAGCTCGAACAACTTTTGTTTCTGCGCGGCCGTCAGGTCCAATTTGGACCAGCCTTATGGAAGTTGCTCTTAGGCAGCCGCGAAATAAATCTACCGGTCACTGGGGCTCAATGATGAGGCTCCATTTGGGCAAGGTCTGGGAACGGATCAAGCGGCTCGCGATGGGGGCAAATGCGGTTTGGGTTAGCCGGACACCGCGTTCGTAAGTCGTGGTGACCGCGCGGATCAACGGGTGAATCGTCCGCCATGTCATCGTGCCCGCCCAGCGCAAGGCTTGCTCGATCGAATGCAGGAGCGTGCCGTTCCAGTGCTGCTCCAAGATGCCCCAGCAACGCTCGATGGGATTGTACTTGCTGTGGTACGGCGGCAGGTACACCAGTTCGACTTCGATCCGGTGGCGATCGACGAACTCCACGAGGCGTTTCATGAACTGCGTGCGGCAACTGGCAATCTCGGGACCATTATCGAGTTCGATGTGCAGTCGCTGGACGCCCAGATGAACCGTCTTCCGCTCGTTCCACCATTGATCGAGACCATCGGCGATGAAGTCGCTGGTTTCTTTCGAATGGCCGAACAGGAACCACGGTTGCTGGATCGTCACGTTGCCGCGATTCAACTCCAGCACGCCGAACGGGACCAGCACGGCGTCGGGAGACATGTCGTGATCGACGGCCCTGACGGGTTCGATGCCGCGTGCCTGACCGCCGCGGGAGAATTCGCCGATCTTGACTTTCGCTTTGGTGTCGAGGGAGATTCTCAGCGTGTCCGCTTCGCTCGCCGTCCGAATGCGGGCGGCTTGGACGTTCGCGAAGATCGCGTCGGTTTCGGGAATTTTTTTTCGGGACGGGCTTTGAGGACCCGGCGGAGCCGGTAGCCCAGGCGGTTGAGCAGACAGCCCACCGTCTGCCGGCAGGGTACGAAGCCCTTCAACTCGGGCTCGGCTTTCAGGGCCTCGCGAACAGCCTTGGCGGTGATCCGGGTGAACGCCAGGGTGGTCTGAAACTTGGGGTCGGCCTGCGCATGGGGGTCGACCAAACGATGGACATGCTCCTCGAGTTTCGGGCAGAGTTCTTCGGTCTTTTTGCGTCCGCGGAGGTGACAGGCGTCCAGGCAACGGATGCCGGTACGGAGTTCGCCGAGCCCCGTGATCACCGCTGCACGTCCCCAACCGAAGGTCGTCTCCGCCTCACGGGCGGAACCGTTGCAGTATTTGATGGCGGTCTCGGCTTGGAACTGTCGGCGCCGATAGCCGGTAAGAAGCTTAGTGGCTGACTGGATGGTCTGAATGACATCTTCCGTGAGCGGTGACATGGCCGTCTCCTCCTTGAGACAGGCCTACTCATACACTATTGGGCGGAATGATGGTAGATCATTTCCACGCCGCTGCCTTATTGCTCTCTGACCTGACCGAAGCTTCCGCTAAAGCATAGGTGGACCAAAGCGGGGGCCGCCACGAACTCGAAGCGGCGGCGGCCGACCCCGCGACGGCGATGGAGTCGATTGCACTTCAGGCTGAGTTTTTGACCGACGCCGCCAGGGCGGCTGTCGCATGGCTCGAAGGTGATGAGATGGCGTACCAAGCGGCGACCGGGATTGCGGCCAAATCACTCGGCGTGCGCTTGCGGAATCAAGCCAGTCTGTCTAGTTGGTGCGTCCGGACGGGGGAAGTGCTCCGGTGCGACGACTCCGATAAGGACAACCAGGTGGACAAGGCCGCGTGCAGTTGGGTCGGATTGCGGTCGATGATCGTTGTGCCCCTTGTCCATGAGGGGCGCGGATGTACTGGACCAGGGCTTCGTTGACTGACAGGTTATTGACCGCGGACGGGTAAACCCCGCCCTTGGCCGCCACCAGGGCAACGATGCGCGCGTATTCCGTCTTGGACGCGACGGAATTCCAGAGGCCTAATTAGATAGATGTCCTTCCGCTGGCCGTTGGACAAGCGGACGGTGCAGACGGCTTGGTTGGTGGGAGTGTGGTGGCGGAACTGCGGAATTTGGGAGGCGGGACGCGGCACGATTTCCCCAGGGGTTATGCCGTAGACTACCGCATAATCCGGGTTTTCGAGCCGCCCCGCCGACCGCCGGCGGGTAAACCTAAGTTGTTTCGGCGAATCACTTAATCGCTAGTTGCGGCGGTAGGATTTGAACCTACGACCTCCAGGTTATGAGCCTGGCGAGCTAACCGGACTGCTCCACGCCGCGATCAGTGTTTCCCTACTATATACTTACATTTCCCATTTGTCAGGACTGTCCGCGGCTTTTTCTTGCATCTCTTTGCTCATCCCGACGTGTGGTCGTGAATGATCCGCCAACCTTCATCCAACTTCTTGAGGATTAAGGAGTAACGGCCGCCGACTTTCTCCTTGGAAAGCTGCAATTCCCATTTACCCGTGACGAGGGCGACCCCAGGGGCCAGAATTCGCACGTCGACTTCGCTGAACCGAAGTTTGCCCATCTCTTTGCCTTCCGCCTGATAGCGCTTCTGGTAGCGGGCAAGCGTCTCGTCCCAACCGCGGGTCGCATCTTTTCCGGAGACAAAGGTCAACTCTTTCGACTTCCAGTAACCCTTCATGAATCCGCGGAGGTCGCCCTTGTTCCAGGCGGCAACTTGATCGTCCAATACTGTGCGAATATCCCCCGCATCGTCGGCCTGGGCTACCGATAAGCTAACCAGCAAGGCGACGATTGCGATTCGGCACATGCGAAACCTCACGGTAAGCGAATGTCTTTCAATGTGAATGGAACGATGATTTCCCGCATGGGACCGGGCGTTCGATAATCAAGCTTCCAGCCGGGACCTACTTGTTTGCCCCGGCCCTTAAACTCGTAGCGCAACTCGGCCGCTTCGACGCGATCGGCGGCGATGGGTTGTCCCCGAGGAGGCAGCAATCGCATCGTGTTATTGCGATAGACCGCGTACTCGTAGCTTTCCCACACGACATCGCTCTTTGGGTAGCGAAGTTTCGCCACCGCAATCCAGTCCTTCCCTTCAACACCATGTTTCGCGAGACTCACGGAGACCCCCTCTTGGGGCTGGTCGCTAATTGCTTTGCCGGAGTCCGCGTCGAATGTAAACGTCAACAGTTTGTCGGCGATTGTGATCATAACGGAGCCCGCAATCGCCAGCGTTTTCGACGCTCGCGTGACGCCCTGCAGACGTATGGACAGTTCGGCCGTGTTTCCCGAAGTGAAGGTTCGCGACCCGCCGACCGAGGCCGTTATCGATTTGCCTCGATCATCGGTTGCCGATTCGATCTTGGGCACGGTGTCAATGCGATAGGCATTGAGCCACGGCTCCCAGGCAACGTCGAGGATAACAATATAGCCAGCCCTTCCGGATTCCGCGTCACCATGAATATCGATTCCGCGGACCGTGAAGAGAAACGCTCCACGGACGAACGAGGGTGAATGCGACTTGCCCTGTTTCAGCACGATCCGACCGCCCGACACGACAATGCGGCTACCGCTACGCTGGGCAACTTGGTCCACGGCATTCCAGAATTCCAGTTTCTCAAACTTGACGGCGATCGGCTTCGAATCGACATTCGATACGTCGATTTCATTGCCGGTTTGCTCCTTGATGTCCTTGGCAATGGCGGCCGGAGTGAGCGTGCCGGCAATACTGACAGTTTGCGCGGCGGGGGGAGTCGTGTTAGCTGCCCAGACCGGCGTCGCCACTGCGATGAGCAGGAGGATCGTGCGCATGTTAAAAATGGTATGAAATGTGCCAAACAATTCGGATGCGGATTCAGCGTGGAGTGCAGGCCTCATGGACGCGACGTTTACGCGTCGCTATTCTAACGGCGTCCCGAGATGGAAATCAGGCGGATTCCCCGATACCCCCATGGTCCGTGCCCCTCTCCCGGCCGGCCTACTCATCCCGCTCGCGTATAGTTTGCTCGTACTGTGGAACGGAGCTGGCATCCGCCCCACCTGGAATCACCATCGATGATTGTTCGAACGACCGAGTCGGCTGCCCCTTCCGCCTTATCGAGCGACCTGATTGATATCGATCCCCAAGAGACGACCGAATGGGTCGAGTCGCTCGATGCCGTCTTGCGAATTCAAGGTCCCGAGCGAGCGCGGTTCCTCCTCGAGGCGATTCAACAGCGGGCCCGAGCAGTTGGCATTGAGGGGCCTTCCAGCATTCATACGCCGTACGTCAATACGGTCCCCAAAGAGGAAGAAGTCCCTTACCCGGGTGACCGCGAACTCGAGCGCAAGATCAAGAGTGCCATTCGCTGGAACGCGATGGCCATGGTCGCTCGTGCGAACAAGACCACCAACGTTGGCGGGCACATCGCAACCTACGCTTCCGCGGCGACTCTTTACGAAGTCGGCTTCAATCACTTCTTTCGCGGTCGGACGCCGCACGATCACGGCGACATCATCTACTTTCAGGGACATGCCTCGCCCGGACCCTATTCCCGAGCATACTTGGAAGGCCGGCTCGATGAGCAGCAGCTAAAAAACTTCCGACAAGAATTGCAGCCGGGCGGAGGGTTGTCGAGCTATCCGCATCCCTGGCTGATGCCAGGCTTCTGGCAATTCCCCACCGTGAGCATGGGTCTTGGGCCGATCATGGCGATCTATCAGGCCCGTTATGCCCGCTACCTCGAAGCACGTGGAATGGCGGATACGCGCGGGACGCACGTTTGGGCCTTTATCGGCGATGGTGAATGCGATGAGCCGGAAACACTCGGTTGCATCGGCACCGCCGCCCGCGAACGCCTCGACAACCTGATATTCGTGGTCAATTGCAACTTGCAGCGACTCGACGGCCCGGTTCGCGGCAATGGCAAGATCATTCAGGAACTCGAAGGAACGTTCCGTGGGGCAGGCTGGAACGTCGTTAAGTGCATTTGGGGCAGCGACTGGGACGAACTACTGGCCCGCGATACGTCTGGCATCCTGATGCGTCGAATGATGGAAGTTCCGGACGGGGAATATCAAGAGTACGCCTACGCCGCCAAGAAAGGCAAGCCGGAATTGGTCCGCGAGAAGTTTTTCAATTCACCGGCACTGAAGGCACTCGTCGCCGACAAGACCGATGAGCAGCTTGCGGGCTTGCGGCGCGGCGGCCACGATCCGATCAAAGTGTTCAATGCTTATCGGGCCGCGTTGAACCACCGGGGTGCTCCGAGCGTCGTGCTGGTGAAAACCGTCAAAGGTTACGGCACTTCGGCCGAAGCCAGCAACACGGCGCACCAGGAAAAGAAGCTCGAAGTTGCCCTCACCGCGCAGGAGCGCGTCATCGTCGAAGCCGAAGCGTTCGAGCTGAAACTGGCGCAAGAGTTGAAAGGCCTGCGGACGTTTCGCGACCGATTTGAGCTGCCGCTCTCCGATGCCGAGTTGAAGAAGTACAAATTCTTCCGTCCGGCCGACGAGTCGCCGGAGATGCGCGATCTTGCATGAGCGCCGCCGAGCACTCGGCGGATACCAACCGGCCCGAAACACGGTATTCACTCCATGCCAGCCGCCCTCGCCTGACAGTTTCTCCCGATCGCTCCAAGGAACGCCGGCCGGCAAGGGGCAGTCGACGACGCTGGCATGGGTGAGTCTCATGCAAGTGTTAATGCGCGATAAGAACGTCGGCCGGCTGATTGTGCCCATCGTCCCGGATGAAGGTCAAACGTTTGGTCTGCCGCCACTCTACAACCAGTTCGGCCTTTATTCCCCCGCGGGTCAGCGCTACGTGCCCGTCGATCAGGGAACACTCACCGAATACAAGGAAAAGCCCGATGGACAAATCTTCCAGGAGGGAATCAACGAAGCGGGCAGCATGGCCACGTTTATCGCGTCGGGCACTGCCTATAGCACATTCGGGGTAAACACGATCCCTTTTTACGTCTTCTATTCCATGTTCGGGTTCCAGCGGGTCGGGGACCTGATCTGGGCGTCGGCCGACAGTCGATGCCGTGGCTTCCTGATGGGCGCCACGGCTGGTCGAACTACACTCAACGGCGAAGGCTTGCAGCACGAAGATGGACACAGTCATCTCGTTGCGATGACGGTTCCCACGTGCCGAGCCTATGATCCCGCCTGGGGCTACGAGGTCGCGACGATCGTTGAGGAGGGGATCACTCGGATGTTCGTGAAGGGGGAGGACATCTTCTACTACCTCACGATTTACAACGAGAGTTACGACATGCCCGCCATGCCCCGGGATGTGCGCGACGGGATTCTCAAGGGCTTGTATGCTTATAAGAGCACGAACCCAGAACGCGCGAATAGCAAAATCCAATTGCTCGGCAGCGGTGTCATCATGCGCGAAGTGTTGCGCGCCCAGGAGATCCTGGCGACGAAGTATCAAATCGCGAGCACCGTGTATAGCGCCACAAGTTATCAACAACTTCGCCTCGATGCGCTCGAGTGCGAACGACTAAACCGATTGCATCCGGAGCAGCCACGGCGGGTCCCATACGTGGAACAAGTGCTCGGCGGCGATTCCAGCATCCCGGTGATCGCCTCCAGCGATTACATGCGTGCAGTGCCCGAGTCCGTCGCGCGATTCTTGCCGGGCCGAATGCTCGCGCTCGGAACGGATGGCTTTGGCCGCTCGGAAACGTGCGCCAATCTCCGACGATTCTTCGAAGTCGACGCCGAACACGTGACGATTGCGGCCCTGTTTGCTCTCGCGGAACGCGGCCAGGTCGACCGCTCCATCGTGACACAGGCGATCAAGGATCTGGGAATCGATCCGGATCGCCCGGCGCCGTGGAGGGTGTGAACCTCGAAACTCCTTAAGGTCCAATTTTTTTTGACCCCACCATGGAAATCCGGTTGCCTGAACTCGGGGAAGGGATCGTCGATGCGACGGTCGTCAACGTTCCGGTCAAGCCGGGCGAATCGTTGCACGCTGGAGATACGGTTATTGAAGTGGAGACGGAGAAGGCATCGATGCCGATCCCCGCGCCGTCCGACGGGACCATCTCCGAAGTACGCGTGAAACGGGGCGACAAGATCAAGGTCGGAGCAGTCATCGCGACCCTGGGCGACAAGAGTGCCACAACCGCCCCGGCTGCCAAGCAGCCCGCCCAAACGAAGACGCAAACTCCTTCTTCGAATGGCACTCGGCGCGAATCCACTTTGCCCAACCTCGGTGAAGGAATTGAGTCTGGCGTGATTGTCGCCGTGCATGTGAAGCCGGGCGACGTCGTCGCCGCGGGTCAGGATTTGTTCACCATCGAGACAGACAAGGCATCCATGCCGTTGCCTGCTGACGCGGATGGCCGAATCGATGAAGTGCGCGTCAAGCAGGGCGACAAGGTTGCGGCGGGTACCGTCCTCGCGGTCCTCAGTGGGGCCAAGGCGGAAAAACCGACTCCGCCAGCGGTGGCCGAGCCCGCACCTCCCTTATCGAAATCCCAGCCATCGCCAGTTGTCGAGGGCGATGGTAACGTCAAAGCGATGCGTTCCAATGGACCCGTCCCGGCTGGACCGGCGACCCGACGCTATGCACGGGATCATGGCGTCAATCTGGTCGAAGTTGCCGGCAGCGCTCGTGGTGGCCGGATCACGGTTGATGACGTCAAATCCCACATTCGGGCCCATATGGCCCATGCGACCACCGCGGCCGCGAGCGGCGGCGTGACGATTCCCCCGTTGCCGGATTTCTCGCGCTACGGGCCGATTGAAAAGAAACCACTCAGCACGATCCGCAAAAAGATCGCTGAGAACCTCACGCTTGCTTGGCACGCCGCACCCGCGGTCACTCAATACGACCTGGCCGATATCACCGATCTGGAAGCCGGCCGCAAACGCATCATGGAAGGAATGCCCAAGGGCTCCCCCAAGGTGACGATGACCGTGCTGGCCATCAAAGCGATCGTGGCCGCGTTGCGCGAGTATCCGAATTTCAATTCTTCACTCGACCTTGCGTCCGGCGAGGTCATTCTCAAGCAATACTTCCATATCGGGATTGCTGTTGATACGGAGCGCGGGCTGGTAGTTCCCGTTGTGCGCGATGCGGAGAGGAAGAGCATCCGCGACCTGGCAAATGAAGTTGCGGCGCTGGCAGAGAAGGCACGCACTGGCAAACTGGCGATCGAGGAAATGCGCGGCGGCAGCTTTACCATTACCAACTTGGGAGGAATAGGCGGCACCGCGTTTTCACCCATCATCAATTACCCCGAAGTAGCGATTCTCGGGATCTCGCGAGCGGCGACTCAGCCAGTTTTCAAAGACGGTCAGTTTGTACCTCGACTAATGATGCCGTTGTGCTTGACGTATGACCACCGCGCCATTGACGGCGCCGACGCCGCCCGATTCACGACTCGACTTGCCCAACTGTTTTCTGATCCGATTCGGCTGCTCATGGAAAGTTAAGCGTGCGTTTCAAAATTAGTTGCGTTGACAGCGGAGCCTGAAGCGTCAGCGAAGGCAGCGCCGAAATTGTCAGAGGACTCGGTAAACCGTTAGGCCACGCTCACCTTCGCTGACGCTTCAGGCTCCTCTGTCGCCAATTCTGAAACGCATTCCAAATGGTGAGCCACTGCTTGACGGACGCCAACGGCGATTGGTGAATGGCGATGGTCGCGACAGCGTTCCTCAAGCAGTGCCAAACTGTGACCGCAACCCTCAATGATGTGGAAATAAGTCTTGGAATGAAACCGCAAAAATCGACGGAATCCCCTTGCATCGGACGACCACTCGAAATACTGCATGAGATGGCTCAGGCCGCCGCGCCCGGTCAGGCTAGCCAGCCGGAAAGCGAGTGAGCCAGTTTGACCCAGTTTGACCCAAAAACAAAAGATGTTAGCTGAACCAGGAGGGGCGATGTGACAAAATGGAACAAAATGTGACACCAGAAAAAGATACTACGCCTTGTCCGGGACAGGGAATGCGTAGCGGAACTCGCCAGAGTTCCGCCTCGTTTACGGCCAAACGGAAGTCTGGCGACCAGCCCTTTCAACATGGCGGAACCCTCTATGAAAATAGGGGTTTCCTGGTTGCTGTGCCCGGGATGCGATCCCGGGGGCGGGCTGGCAAACCGAACCAGAACTCGGAAACTGCTTGTTTTTCCGAGGGGCCGCTTCCCCAGCTTGCCAGGCTTGCCTGGTCGCCATGTTGAAAGGGCTGGTCTGGCGACTTCCGCTACGAAGTGAGGTGGTTTGTCCGCAAATCGACAACAAATTGTCGATGCGCACCCCATTAGGCCCTAACTCCGGCAGGCTGACCACCGCTCGCCGCCTTACCGCGCATTGATCACCAAGATAGGCGTTCGATCCGCCACTGCGCATGATATTTGTTGCATCGAACCTTTGGTTCGCCCTACTCGCGAGAGTCACCCATGCTCATCCAGGTTTCTTGTCCGCACTGCGACTGGAAGGGCAAAGTCAAAGGCGAACTCGCCGGCAAGAAGGGCAAGTGTCCCACGTGCGGCGAGGTTTTTGCCATCCCGAAAGCTGAGCGCAGTGCACCGCCGCCCATCCCCGGCTCGAAAAAGACTGGCCCGGTCGACGTTGCGCCCGATTTCATCGACGACGGAGACATTGTCGACGATGCCGAAGTCGTTGAAGAACGCTCGAAAGCACGCAGCAAGCGAAGTGTCCGCAATCGAGACAAAGATTACGACGATCGGCCACGGCGACGGTCTCGCAACGATGACGACGAGGACCGGCCTGCCAAGTCGCGTCGTCGCGTGATTGACGATGACCACGGCATTCCGGCAAAACGTCGGGCTCGAGCTTTGGACGATGACGACGAGCCTCGACCAAGGCGTCCCCGGCGAAGGATCGACGACGATGACGACCGGCCGCAACGCCGGCGACCAGCACGCCGCCGTAGTCAGCACGAAAGTCGCAATAGCAAGCGGGTTGGCGCTGTCGTCGGCGGACTGATCTGCATCCTGATCGGTGGCGCCTGGCTCGCGTGGATGTTCTTTGGGAACGGTCGATTTCGCGTTTACCCCTTCATATCCGTGGTGCTGGGCCTCATCGGCCTATTTCAGGGATTCACGGGTGTGGGACTCGGCGGCGAAGACAGCAGCGCCGGTGATGATGACGACTACTAATCGCCGAGTATGTCTAACATGAGCGATGGGCCGACAGGGCTTTCCGGTTCGTACGCATGGACCGGCCTTATACGTTCACGAGCATTCCATGAGCGAAGTTAGCAAAGAGACGCCACTCCTGGTCATCGGCGGTGGCCCCGGCGGTTACCCCGCGGCACTCCATGCCGCCGATCACGGCATCAAGCCAATTCTGGTCGACGAAGGCCCGAAACTGGGCGGCGTCTGCACCAATCGGGGATGTATTCCCTCCAAGGCGCTCCTCCATATCGCGAAACTGATCAACGAGGCGAAGGAAGCCGAGGACTGGGGAATTTCTTTCGGCGTCCCAAAGTTCGATCTCGCCAAAATGCAGGCATTTGTCCAGCAGAAGGTAGTTGGCAAGTTGACCGGCGGAATCGGCATGCTGTGCAAGGGCCGCGGCGTCGAAGTCATCTCAAATACGCACGCCATGTTTGTCGATGCAAATACGGTTAAGCTCGAAGGCGCGACCACCGGGACCATCAAGTTCCAAAACGCGGTGATCGCCACGGGCAGTTTGCCGACGATCCCGAAGGCGTTTGCGCTCACCGACCCCCGGATCATGGACTCGACCAGCGCGTTGCTCTTGCCGGACATCCCCAAGCGTCTGCTCGTCATTGGCGGTGGCTATATCGGCCTGGAAATCGGCACTGTCTACGCTGCGTTGGGGACCAAGGTCGTCGTCGTCGAATTTACCGATGGCCTGCTGCCGACCGCCGATCGCGATCTGGTGAAGCCGGTGGAAGACCGACTCCGCAAGCGGTTTGAGGCCATTCATCTCAACACCAAAGTCGCGTCGCTGAAACCGACCGATGCGGGGATTGTTGCGGCGCTCGAAGGCAAGGACGTCCCGGCCGAAGAGTCATTCGATCGAGTGCTCGTATCGGTTGGCCGGCGGCCGAATAGCGCGAATTTGGGGCTCGATAAAGCTGGCGTCAACGTGACGGATCGCGGGTACATTCCCGTGGACAAGCAGCGACGCACGAACGTCTCCAATATCTTTGCCCTCGGCGATGTCGCTGAAGAACCCGGCCTCGCCCACAAGGCGACGGCCGAAGCCAAGGTGGCGGTCGAGACCATCGTCGGCGAGTCCAGTGCCTTCGAACCACGGGCGATCCCGGCCGTCGTATTCACGGACCCCGAGATTGCCTGGGCGGGATTGACCGAAAAGGAGGCGACCGAATCGGGCGTCAAGTACGACAAGGTGGTATTTCCTTGGGCTGCGTCTGGCCGGGCGACGACGCTGGCCCGAAACGATGGCCTCACCAAACTGCTGGTCGATCCGGCGACGCAGCGGGTCCTCGGCGTCGGAATCGTCGGCGTTGGCGCCGGCGAGATGATCTCGGAAGGCGTGCTTGCCATCGAGATGGGCGCCGTCGCTCGCGATGTGGCCGACAGCATTCACCCACATCCGACGCTGTCCGAAACGATCATGGAAGGCGCGGAGCTTGCTCTCGGCAGCGCGACGCACGTCGCGAAACCGAAGAAGGCCGCTCGGTAGTACAGATCGAACAATTCTCAGGTTGTCACGCCGTGCGCACGCGCGATCTTGTACTTACCGGACTGTCTCCGTTTCGCCGGCAGAAACTCCGTTCGGCGTTGACCGTCCTCGGGGTGACAATTGGAATTGCGACACTCGTGGCGAGTGTCGCGGTCGGAGTGGGGGTCCGGCGAATCATCGAGGATAGCTTCAAGAAGGAACGCCGGCTCCGTGAAATCACCGTCTATCCCGGCTTCGATCGGAGTGAAAAGGACGAGTTCACCGGCATCCCCGAGGAAGCGCTTCGCGTCGAAGGCGAAATGTCGGATGCCCGGCGACAGCGGATCCGACGCCGCCTGGCGCACGAATGGCGCAATCAACACGTCCAGCCCGCGCCGAAGCCGCTGACTGCCAAACAAGTGCAAGCGTTCTCGGCATGGGAGCACGTGGTTTCCGTTGAGCCCGATCTGTTTGAGCGTGCCCGATTGAGCTTCCGCGGACAGGTCGTTCACGCGGATTGCAGCGGCTTCACGGGCGATTCTCGCAAGCTGCCCAACGCAATCGTATTCGGCCGCCCACCCACACCCGGTACGAATGAAGCACTCATCCATGAGTTTCTCTTGTATCGCTGGGGCGTGCGATCAGACTCCGATGTGCAGGCCACTCTTGGGCAAACCGTGAAGTACCAATTCGTGGGACGGGAAGCCCGCCCGCCGGAGATACTCCTGCTTTTGTTTGATGCCGATCCAACTCGACTCTCGGAAGCGGAACTGAAAGCGCTGACTCGTGCCCGCGACGCGTTGCCCAAAGCGATCGAAGGCATCGATCTGCCGCCCGAAGACAAACAGGCCTTGCTCAAGGCGACTCGGACGCAAGACAAGAAAGATCCATCCGAAAAAGATCAGATGAGCGTGGCGGGCGAATTTCGAATTGTCGGAGTCTTTCGGGACCAAGACAAGAAAAGGGAGGGCGATCTCACTGAGCTATTCGACGATGGGCTCAATAGTGATGTGGTGCTCCCCCACGATACGGCGGAACAGTTGTTTTCCCACCTTCCGCAGCGCGAGGAGCGTGGCTTTCAACGGATTACTCTCACCGTCGATGCGGACGACCATCTCAAAGTCGTCTGCGACCGTCTGAAGGCGGAGGGATATCACTTTTTTTCCATTGGATTATTCCTGCAAATTGCGCGCAAAAACGTTCTCCTGATCGGCTTCACGGTGGATTTCGTCGCTCTGCTCGCGTTGTGTGTGGCGTGCTTGGGAATCACGAACACGATGTTCACGGCGGTATTGGAGCGGACGAGAGAGATTGGCGTGATGAAGGCCGTCGGCGCCAAGGACCGCCACATTCTTTCCATGTTCCTTGCGGAAGGTGGAATGATCGGGCTGGTCGGCGGTTGGCTCGGCGTGCTGGTGGGTTGGCTGGTGTCGTTTCCCGGCGACAACATCGCGCTTCGACTGATTCACGAGCAGGATCCGGATATGCCAACGCCCGAGACGGTTTTTCGTTACCCCCTCTGGCTGGTGATTGGATCGCCGGTGTTGGCAATCATTGTCACGACGTTGGCGGGCTTGCTACCTGCTAGAAGAGCGTCACGCGTGGAGCCAGTCGTGGCCTTGCGAGCCGAATGAGTATTAAGCCGCCGGGGCTAGACAATCCGGTCCTTCATGCCGTGAGTTGTTCACCACGGTGCTCACAGCAATGGCTTCCATCTCGTCGGAGGGATATGGCTGGAGGAGCGAAAGCAAATCCGACGCATCGGAGTTGGCCGAATCGAGCCAGCGATCCCATTCATTGGGTGGCAGAATGGCGGGCATGCGGTCGTGAATCGGTTCAATCAACGAATTGCACGGAGTGGTGATAATGGCACACGAAAAGAGCTTGGCGGTCGGTCCTCGCCATACGTCCCAAATCCCGGCAAGGGCCATGATCTCGCCATTCTTGAGGCGGTAGAACAATGGTTTCTTGCCTTCGGATGTGGCGCGCCATTCGTAGAACCCATCCGCTGGAATCAAACATCGGCGTTCGCGAAAGGCATCGCGAAACGCCGGCTTTTCGGCCAAAGTTTCCGCCTTGGCGTTCACCGGCCTGGGCCCTTTGGCATCGGATGCCCAGTGCGGTATGAATCCCCACTGAAACATCGCCAGGCCACGTCCGCCACCGGCCTTGGATCCGATCACCGCGACCAGCTGCGAGGGTGCGACGTTAAAGCGGGCATCGAGGTGCGGCACCTGCGGTAATCCGAATTGCTTAGCCACCAGGTCGGCCGGACTATGGAGAGTAAAGCGGGCGCACATTTATGAGATCTCCATCGAGAGACGTCTCATTCAGCATACTTGCCGCGTGCGATGTTCCAGCGTCCGGATTCATTAAAGCCCGCGCGACAAACTCCACCCAATCATCAAAACTTGTGCTAGAGTTGAATGCGGAATATTCCACAAAGTCCCGCCCGGAGTCGATTCGTCACATGCGAGCGCGATTGGCTGTCGTCGATGGCGACGCGCGGCCCAATGTCCTTGACTTAGTCCCGGAGCGACCGATCTCGATCGGCCGCAGCCGAGACAACACCGTTGTGCTCCCGCGCGAAGAGCAGGCCTCGCGCTTGCACGCCCGGCTGTATTTTGAAAGCGGCCGCTGGCTTCTCCGCGATTTCGGACTCAATGGCACTCGTGTCGACGATGCTCGCGTCAATCAAATCGCCGAGTTGGCAAACGGAAACGAAATCCGAATTGGTGGCGTTCGGTTTCAATTTCAATTGCCCGACCCCTCGCACGCCCCGGCCCACCAGTCGCATGTTCCGACCCTTTCCGACCGCTCGGGCACCTCGGAAACAATTGCATCGAACAGCGCCGGTCCGCGGTGGACTGTCGACGAGCTTTCGGCACTCAATCAGTTTCTTGGGGCCGCGATCGAAGCAGGCGATCCAACGGAATTGTCCCGATTGGCGGTGCAAGCCCTCTACTATCAAACGGGCGCCGCCCTTTCTGCCTTTTACACGCTTGATCCCACCGATCCGGTTGCCAAATTCGTCTGGCCCGATTCGGCAAAACTGGACGATTCCTTTGCTCGTCAATTGACCCGGCGCATGCAGCGCAACCATCGTCCGATTTGGCTGGCGGAAGACACAGCCGTGACGATGCCGACCTCCTCGGGTTCATTCCATACCGCCTTTGCGGACGCCCTGGCGATTCCGCTGAAAATCGGCAGCAAGGTTTTGGGAGCGTTTCATCTGTACAAGGCCGGCGGCTACTTCTCCGATCGCGACCGAAAGTTTGCCGATGTCCTCACGACACATACCGCGCACCTATTTCGCGGATTGCGAGCACGGCGTGCTCTGGAAGCGGAATCCGCCCGCTTGCGAACCATGATGCCTGACGGCGAAGAGCTAGTCGGCGACAGTCCGGCGATGGTCAACCTTCGTGCCGAGTTGGCCCGTGCGGCGATTGGACCACGGCCGATCCTATTACGGGGCGGCCCCGGAGTCGGGAAGAAGTTGGCCGCCCGCGAGGTTCATCGCCGCGGGCCGAGATCGGATGCACCTCTTGTTCTGGTACGCTGCACTGCCACGCCATCACCGCTTCTGGAAGCCGAATTGTTCGGTTACCGAAAGGGTGCGTTTTCCGGCGCCGAAAAGGATTTTCCCGGACATGTCGCCTTAGCGGACGATGGTACACTCGCTATTGACGAGGTTGCCGATCTTCCTCCCGATTGCCAGGCCAAGTTATTGCGATTGCTGGAGCATAAGACTTACCGCCCGCTCGGCGCGACTTACGACAGTCGAGCCGACGTTAAGCTGATCGCAGCGACGCGGAAGGATCTCGCGATCGAAGTGAAAAACGGCAGGTTCCGTCCCGATCTGCTGTCCACGCTCAAGGCAATGGAAGTCGCCATTCCGCCATTGACGGCACATTCCGAGGACATTCCTCACCTGGCCCAATACTTCTTGGATCGAATCAGCGCCGAGTACCGGCGTGAATGGCTACTGACCCCGCCAGCGATCCGATTGCTTCGCCAACGACCTTGGCCGGGCAACGTACGGCAACTCCGGAGCGTGCTTGCTCATGCAGCCTCAGCGGCAACCAGTGACGACATTACGGACACAGATCTTCAGGCCTGCCTCGGCGACGACGTCGCTACGCCGGCGTGACGATTCAGGCCTCAAATCACCAGCATCGCATCACCATAGCTGTAGAACCGATACTCATTTCGAATCGCTTCGTCGTAGGCCGCTTTCATCAGGGTGTGGCCCGCGAACGCCGCCACCAGCAAGAGCAACGTGGTATGCGGCAGATGAAAATTGGTAATCAGTCCGTCCAGGACGCGAAATCGATAGGGAGGATGAATGTAAATGCTGGTATCCCCGCGCACGAGCGCAGCTCGTGGTCTTGGGCAGCGGATTCCAGCGCTCGCGTTGCGGTGGTTCCCACGGCAATCACTCGGCCGCCCATTGCCTTGCAGCGACGAATCGCGTCGACCGTCGCGATCGGTACTTCTCCCCATTCGGAATGCATCCGATGCATTGTCGGATCATCTACCTTGATCGGCTCAAATGTTCCCAGGCCAACGTGCAATGTCACATAGACCCACGAGATTCCTCGTTTTTGCAATGCATCGAAGAGGCCGGGCGTAAAGTGCAGGCCGGCCGTGGGCGCAGCAACGGACCCATCACTACGAGCGTAGACGGTTTGATATCGTTCTCGATCCGTTTCCCGAGCGACGCCTTTGCGGATGTACGGTGGGAGTGGGATTCGTCCTGAAACAGCTAGTAGTTCGTTGGTTGGGCCGCTTGGCGATGGCTCGGCCAACCACGTTCGATTCAATCGACCCCGCAGTCTCAGCCGCAACGGTCCGGGGTCAATGGCAATTTCCTCTCCCACGTCCGGATGTCCGCGAGTCTGCGCGAGCACTTCCCACACGCCGGGCTCCACTTCGCGAAGAAAGAGCCCTTCCCACTTGCCACCAGTTCGGACCCGACGGCCAATGAGTCGCGCCGGCAGTACCCGCGTGTCGTTGAGCACCAGCAGGTCGCCGGGTGACAATAAACTCGGCAAATCTCGAAAGAAATGGTGCGCCAATCGGCGACTCGACCGATCAATCAGCATGAGTCGGGCGCCATCTCGATCGGCCGCGGGCTCCTGCGCGATCAGGCGGGAAGGCAATTCATAATTCAGGAAATCGGTTGGCAGCAATGACCGCTCTCTAACTTTGCGCGGTTCGAACAGCCTTTTCGACTTCCTGCCAGACATCGTCGAATTCCATTCCATTGAACCACTGGAACTGGATGACCCCCGCAGGGTCGATCAACATCGCGCTGGGAAATCGGCCCACTTTCCATTGGCGAGTGATCGTTCCGGGATTTCCGTCCGCGATATTCGGCCACGGTAAGTAGTGCTTTTTGAGAAACTCTCCCAGCTCTTCTGAAGAATCGTTGGCTATGCCAAATACAACGAACGGACGACCAGCGAAATCCGACTGGACCTTGTTTCGTTCGTGCGGAAGCATGGCACGGCATGGACCGCACCAGGTGCCCCAGAAGCTGACCAGCACAACCTTGCCCCGATAATCGCTCAGACGGATTTGCTTGCCGTTGGGGTCGGTCCCGACGATTTCGGGACATGTGTCGCCAACGCGCATCCCCTCGGGAGGGAGAGCGGGTTGACATCCGGCGAGTGCCAGAAACGCGGCTATCGAGAGAACGAGTGTTGTACGGACCGCGTGGAACAGCGAACGGCGAAAACTCATGGAACGGTTCCGGCTATTAAATACGTCCATCAAATCTGCCTGCGGTTCATTGATTGCTGAACCGCCTCGGCGAGCCTGCGTTGCGGCGAACTGACGGGATAGCGCATCAGTTCCAAAGGTTTGACCCACCGCCCTTCTTGATAGTAGTCGGAACGAAATATCGCAACTGGAACTTGGGCTTCCAGACAGCGCATGGTCATGCGCGATTGGGCTACGCTGTACCGAATGGTCATCAATTCAATCACGGAGCGGACGGCGAGCCCCAGCGACGCCATCAATCGGCGAGCGCCGGCGATGGCTGATTCCCTGCGATTAAGAACCACCCTTGGGAACTCCCACATATTGGCCCAACGGCCACGAGCCGGGCGTTGCGCTAGGAGCACCCGCGTGCCATGACGAAACACGACGCACGATTCGCGGACTTCGACTGTCGCTGAGCGCTTGCCCTTGACTGGAATAGTTTCTTGCAGTTGTGCATTTCGAGCAAAGCAGACCGACCGCAATGGACATCGCGAGCAGTCGGGCGATTTCGGCGTGCAAACGAGAGCGCCTAGCTCCATGATCGCCTGGTTGAAATCCCCGACTCGGCGAATGGGCAAAATCGCCTGCGCCGCATCCCAGAGCCAGTTTCGGACCGGAGTTGAAGAGGGCTCGCCCATCTGGCCGAACAACCGGCAAAGGACGCGGGTCGAATTCGCTTCCACAATTGGCAATTGTCGGTCAAATGCCTGAGACAAGACCGCGCCCAAGATGTATCTGCCGACACCGGGCAATTGACGGAATGCATCCGGATTGTTGGGCAAATGACCTCCGTGGTCGTCGACTAATTGAATTGCCGCCGCGTGCAGGTTTCGAGCGCGGCTGTAATAGCCAAGTCCTTCCCATTCCTTCAAGACGCGCTGTTGATCGGCCGATGCCAATGCATGAATTGATGGAAATGCGCGAGAAATCGCTCAAACCGCGGCACGACGGCGGCAACCGTCGTCTGCTGGAGCATCACTTCGCTAACCCAAATTCGATAGGGATGCCGATCGATCCGCCAGGGCAATGGACGGGCGTGGCGATCAAACCAGGCGAGCAATCTTTGTTTCGCAGCGGGGGATAATACGACGAGACACGAGTCGGAAGTCGCTCGTGTCTCGCGTTTCGCGACTCGGGAACGGAAGGGCAATGGATCAGGTTCGCGGCCGTCGCATATACTTAGAAAGCGCTTCGGCCGCGGCATTGGCGCTATCCATCGCGGGCTTCTTCGGTTCTTCCTTCTTGGCTTCGCCCGGCTTGGCGCCAAGTGCAGGCATTTCCATCACCGTCGTGGGATCCGCGCTGAACTGCTCGACCGTCGGCGTCGTACCGGAAGGACCGTCATCGAGACCCAGCAACATGGCAGCAGCATGATCGGGATCGTCTTCCAGATTACTGCCCGGCGCATCGACAATGGTCGTCGAGGCCGACCGGTCGTCCGGACTCATTCCGGGGGTCATGATCACCGTCCCGCCTTCGGGGACCGTGTCGGTAGCAGCAGCACCCCTCGACGCTCCCACTTTGACGGGCGTGTGTTTGACGACGGGCTTCGCGGCCGGATGGGCCTGCGCCGGAGCGGGCTTGGCTGCAGGCATTCCGGTTTCGATCTTTACATCGAACTCAAGCGGGCCAACTCGCAGCCGGTCGCCGCTCTTGACTTCTCGATCGGCGGCTACCTGTTCCCCGTTGATGAATGTTCCATTGGTGCTACCGCAGTCTCGAACATAGATCGTTCCGTCTCGAACCGAAATTGCACAATGTTGCTTGCTGACAGCCGGCGAGGCAGGTCGGAGCTGACACTGAGGGTCGCGTCCGATGACAAATTCCGGAACAGTGATCGGAATCGTCTTACCTGCATGGACACCCTGCGCCACTACCAGAGTAAGTTTCATGGAAGTTACGACCTCATCGATTGGATCACCGACGATTGCCGATCGCCTAAGAACTGCTTAGCTCGCGAACCGCGGGAGGGGAACACCAGGTCTGGGGCTAACCTTACCGCAGAAACCCGGCCGCGGGACGGCGATGGCAACGAGTCCTGGGCCAGGGAATATGTCGCCCGTCCGGCCCCTTACAATGGTCGGTAACGCATCCAATCTGTTAGGGATTCTAGTCGTGATGGTCTCATTTATGCAACAGATTTACTGCTCGACAACGACAATTTTTCGCCACCGCCGGAGTCTCCTCCTCGCCTTGTTGATTCCGGCCCTCGGAATTGGGGCCGGCTGTATCGAGCGCCCAAGCACTATCGACCCGGCGCCTCCCAGGCCGTACGAAGGTGTTGAATTGCGATTGGCGGCGTCCGATCCTGAAGATCGTGCTCTCTTGCAGCAGCTGGCACATGAATGGGCTAGCCGATCAGGTGCGAAGATACGCGTTCTTGACGATTCGTGGGATGGCAGTGCTGATGTTGGGCTGATTCGCACTGCGGAATTGGGACGATGGGCTGATTCGGGGCAGATTGCGTTGGCGCCCAATGACTTGAAGCAGCCAGCGAATTCCTATCGTTGGGAGGACTTGTTGCCGGCATATTCCGTTCGCCTGACAAATTGGAATGATCGGACCTACGCCTTGCCCGTGCTCGGTGAGGGAATGGTGGTCCTGTATCGAAGAGACTTTTTTGACGGTAAAGGCGACCATCCGGCTACACCGCCATCTGATTGGTCCGACTTTCTCGATTACACCAAACCATTTGGGGCTCAGTACCTTCCACCGCTTCCAAAGAGTTCGGAACGCTTGTTGGCGGAATTCTTCAGTGCCGCCGCCTGTTTTGACCGCCAAGCCGTCTCCCGACTTGCGCCGGAGGACTTAATCGGCGGATCCGGAATGTTCTTCAGTTTTCAATTTGATGCGAATTCGGGCAAACCACGACTCGACGCGCCCGCGTTTCAGCACGTGGCCCAGCTTTTCGGGAAGATGATGCCGTTAAGGTGCCAAGATCGAGATGCAATTGAAGCGTTCAAGTCCGGCCAGGCCAAAGTGGGAATCGTTTCTCTGGCGGAGTTGGCACACATTGCGCCTGAATTATCCAGCCAACTGGGCGTCGCACCGTTGCCAGGGGCTGGATCGGTGTTTGGGCAGGACGGAAAACTGCGTCCTAACAAGCAGCAGACTGTGAATCGGATTCCATACCTCGGCTGGGGAGGGCGCATTGGCGTCGTTTCCGCAAAATCCAAGGTCGCCGACGCCGCCTGGGACTTCCTCATTCAAGTGGGTATGCCGGACCGGACGTCGCTCGATCTCATTGCTAATGCCCACCTCGGAGTAGGCCCCTATCGTACTTCTCAGCTCGAAGGTCGCGCACGGCCTCGTTGGTTCGGCTACGAACTGACGGCCGCGGAAACGGACCACTTAATTGCCGCTCTTCATGACAACATAGCGATTGGAGTGCGAAACTATCGGATTCGGCTTCGCACACCGAATCAGGGCGAGCTTGCGGCCGCGCTCGATGACGAACTCCGAAAATCCTTCGAAGCCAAGCGTCCGGTCGACATGAACAAAGCCAACCAACGATGGCTCGAAATCATCCGCAAATTGCCCGCGAATGAATGGAAGGCGGTGGCACGAAGGAGCCTGGGCCTGTGACGGGCAATTCTTGCCCTGCCATGACAACCGACTGACCTTGGGAAACTCGATCTTTTCATTCTTACAACCCACGAGATCACGTTAATCTCGGAGATCACCGCCAGCGGATACCATCCAGAATACGGCGGCATTGAGATTGCTCTTGCTATCCATCGATCGCATGGGCGCCTCCTCGAAAAGTGCTTAAATGAACCGACTTCTCCTAGTCCTTCCAATACTCGCTCTGGCTGGTTGCGAACTTCGGGACGCGACCACGCCAAAAAAGCGAGTTGCGTCGCAATCGTTATCGCACGTCAAGCCCTCAACCACGCCGACCGTTTCCGCGCTGTCGAGTTCGAATTCGCAGCAACGAATTGACTCAGCCAACACGACGGGCGATCCGTACTCCCGAGTGCGCTCGCCGGAAACTGAGGAACCGAAAGAGGAGCCTCCGGAAAAAGCGCCGCCGATCCCGGACAGCTTCAAAGTCCTCAACAAGGACAAGAAGACGATTTTTTTTGAAGTCGCGAAGGACGGCACGCGAAGGGTTCATTTACTCGCGGAAGTGTGCTTGCGTGAAGGGCCGCTGGAAGTGTTCCTTTGCAAGTGGAACACGAAGGAACACGAATCCATATTGCACGTCGATGCGGACGGCCGAGAGATCCACACCGCCCTCGTGCTCGCCAACGCCAAGCCGGGGCATCCGGTGAAATATGCGCCTAAGTTCGAGGCGCCGACTGGGACGAAAATCAAGGTTTCGTTGACCTATCGCCAAAAAGGAAAGGTGAAAACCTGCTCGGCAGGGGAATGGGTAAAAGACAAAAAAACTGGAAAGGACCTGCACTACGATTGGGTGTTCGCGGGCAGCAAGCTCCTCAAGGATCCCGATCGACCCGAAGCGATCCCGTATTACACGGCCAATCAAGGCGAGTTTATTTGTCTTTCCAATTTTCCAGATGCGATGCTCGACCTGCCGGTCAAGAGTTCCAAGGAAGCCGCGGAACTCATTTTTGATGCAAATACACCGCGGATCCCGCCATTGCGAACGCCCGTGATCGTGACACTCGAACCGATCGGCGAGAAAAAGAAATAGGCCCGACAACACGTTTTTACAATCCGCGCATTTCCGACGGGCACTTCGTGCTAAAACTACCAGCACCTATTCGCCCGGGGGTCGGCCAATGCGCTCAATACTGATCCTGCTCCTCTTCGCCAGCTTCCGCGCACCCGCCGACGAGAAATCCGCCGCGGCAAAGAGCGCGGCCGAACTGGTCAAGCAACTCGGAAATACTCGGTATGCTGTCCGCGAGGCGGCCGCGCGACAGTTAATGGAGTTGGGCCCCGATGCCGTGCCGGCTCTCGAGCAAGGGACCAAGGCAACCGACCAGGAAGTGCGCAACCGCTGTGTCGCACTATTGCCTCAAGCCAAAGCGGCCGAATGGAAACACCGCAGCGCGGCTTATCTCGCGGATACGAGCGGAAAGCAGAAGCACGAGCTTCCCCTCCTGGCCGACTGGGAGAAGCTGATCGGCAAGCCTGATGCCGGCTCGCGCAAGCTCTTCGCGGAGATGATTCGCGCTGACGGTGAGTTCCTCCAAACTGTCGCCACGGATCGGAAAAATGCCGCCAAGGCATGCTTGGATCGATGCAAGATCGTATTGGCTCAGGTCCGAACGGCGAAGGGGCAGATTAAAGCGGATCTCGGGGATATCGCCGCGATCCTGTTTGTCGATACATTGGCGCCCGTGCGATACGACTGGTCGAATAGCACTTTTCCGGCTCATCTGCTGAACAACCCCTCGACAATGGACGCAATAACGGCTGCTGACACAGGTCCGATTACGCGACGATTATTGCTCAAGTGGGCTGGAGTCCGACCGGAGCATGACTCGTACGCGTTTCAACGATTCGCGTGCCTCGTTCAGAAGAAACCGTTTCCCGAGGCGGCCGCATATTTGGCCAAAACTGCCCGCAACAAAAAGGCCGATGTTCTCAGTATGCGTCTGCTAGCTGTTCAGGCGCTCGGCAAGGTTGGCGGCAAGATAGCGTCCGAAACGCTTGCCGAATTGGTCGCCGACACCTCTCCACTTTTTGGCGGCAGTCCGGAACAATACCGTCTCGGTGATTCGGCATTGGCGGCTTCGTTGACGCTTCACGGCAAGAAGCTTTCGGATTACGGACTGACAGCCAATGGCGGCATTGGGTTCAGCACGGGCGATGGCGAGGAGATCATTTCGCTGCAACTACATGGTTTCACAACCGTCGACGGGCGTGAAAAGGCAATCAAGAAGTGGAAGGAGGAGGTTGTCGAGAAGAAAAAGCGAGCCACAAAGAAATGACCAATTCGGCTCTGCGCCACCCTCTTGGCAATCGCGTCCTGCGAATCGGGTCGTAGCCGACGTGACAATGGGCTGGCATTGAGTCATCGAATTGTCTGGAACGACTCGCGCTACCTGACGGACCAAGCGCCAAGCACAGCCGGCCAACTTTTGTCTGGACACCCGTCAGTTCGACTACTAGTCTCGCGGACACGAGCCCCGTTGACTTGGAGTCGCATCCGATGAACGCGCGCCTTTTTCTGCTTCTGACTGCGATTGGAAGCTCCCTTTTTGCCGCCGATCCGCCGGCGACGGACATCAAAGATCTCAAACTCCGCGATTGGGAACCGCGATCGATGATGTTCACCAAGACCACCATCGTCGAAAAGCCGTTGTACCCGGTCATTGACATGCATAACCACCTCGGTGGCGGCAAGGATCGACTTAAGCCCCAGGTCGTTCAGCGGTATTTGACCGAGATGAACGAAGCCGGCGTCAAGACGGTCGTCAATCTGGACGGCGGTTGGGGAAATCGGCTCCAGGAGACTTTGGCCGCGTTGGATGAAGCGCATCCGGGACGATTCCTCACGTTCGCTCTCATCAATTTCGAGGGAATTGACGACTCCGACTGGGGCGAACGTGAAGCAAAACGGCTGGAAGAGAGTTTCAAGGCCGGCGCCAAGGGACTCAAGTTTCACAAGTTGCTTGGGCTGCACTACCGCTACAAGAATGGCAAGCTCATGGCGGTCGATGATCCCAAGCTCGATCCGGTTTGGGAAATGTGCGCCAAGTACAAGCGGCCAGTCGTCATTCATGTCGCCGACCCGGCCGCGTTCTTTACACCGCTGGACCGCGTCAACGAGCGCTGGCACGAACTCAATTCGAACCCCGGCTGGCTCTTCTTCGGAGTTCAGTTCCCGAAACGTCAGGATCTGCTCGATCAATTGCACCGCGTGATTGCCAAGCATCCGAAGACCACGTTTATCAACACGCATTTTGGCAACAACGCCGAGGATCTCGCCAGCGTGGCTGACAAACTCGATAAGTATCCGAACATGTACATCGATATCGATGCTCGCATTTCGGAATTGGGTCGGCAACCGTATACCGCGCAAATTCTTCTTGAAGTATCAAGACCGGATCATGTTCGGGACGGATACCACGCCGCGGCGCGACGCGTATCGCGTCTACTATCGCTTTCTCGAAACCGACGATGAGTATTTCGATTGCTCGGCCAGCCATCACCGGCAGGGGTTCTGGAATATTTACGGAGTCTTTCTACCGAAGGAGGTGCTGGAGAAGATCTATCGGACTAATGCCGAGCGCATCCTATTTGGTTTGAAGACCGATGAGGAAAAGAAGTCGCTCGTGTCGCCGGTATTGCACGTGAAGCCAACTGAGGATTTCAAAGTGACTGGCGACGGTTCGAATGTTGCCTGGAAGAATGCCCAGTGGGAGCCACTGCACAAGCGGATTGAAAAGGGATTGCCGTACGAGACGAAGGTGAAAGTGCTGTACTCCAAAACCGGTCTCTATGTGCTGATGGAGGCTACGGACAAGAAGATCACCGCGACATTCACCCAGGACAATCAACATCTGTGGACGGAGGACGTGTTCGAAGTCTTCGTCTGGCCGGACGAGCGTGATCCGATTTATTTTGAGTACGAGATTTCCCCTCTGAATAAGGAGCTGCCGATCCTCGTACCAAACCTCGGCGACAAATTCCGCGGCTGGCTGCCGTGGTACGAGGGCGGAGCGGCGAAGACTCGCAAGGCGACGTCGGCGATTGGCGGCGAATTGAAATCCGGGGCGGCGGTCCAGGGCTGGCGAGCCGAGGTCTTCATTCCTTACGAATTGCTCGTGCCGCTTCGAAATGTGCCACCGAAATCGGGTAGCAAATGGCGGGCAAACTTCTATCGCATGGATTACGACGACAAGAAAACGACCAGCTGGGATTGGGCCCGAGTCGGAACGAGCTTCCACGAGTTTAAGAAATTTGGGACGCTGGTGTTTGACTGAACGCAATGTCGAATCCAGAGGTGCGGGCATTGATGATGGCTGACGCCCAATCCGATTCGCATTCGCTTGCACGCGGCCTGGGGCTCTGGCAAGCGACCGCGATCAACATCACGCAAATCGTCGGGGCCGGCGTTTTCGCGACCATTCCGCTGATTCTCGGAGTGTTGCCCGGCCCATATGCACTGCTCGCCTGGCTGGTCGCGGGCGTGTTGATTCTTTTCGACAGCATGATCTGGGGCGAACTCGGGGCGGCGTTGCCTGCCGCGGGCGGGTCATATCACTTTTTGCTCGAAAGCTACGGTCGCTCCAGGTGGGGCCGGCTGATGGCATTCTTGTTCGTCTGGCAAATTCTGATCAGCGGGCCAATTGAAGTTGGTTCCGGGCTTGTCGCCGCGGCACAGTTCTCCACGGCCCTGCCGGGCGTCGAAGATTTCAACGCCAAGCACAGTTTAAGCGCCAGCGTCGGCCTCACGGAAGACGATAAGATCGGCGTGACGATTGGTCCGACCCGGGTTTTTGGATTCGTGCTTGGCCTGACGATCCTGTTTCTTCTTTATCGCCGGGTCAATACGCTTGGCCGATTAAGCGTCATCTTCCTGGTCGGCATCCTGGCCTTGATCGCGTGGGTGTTGTTCGAAGGAGCGATTCGGTTCGATCCCAATGTCGCGTTTGAAATGCCCACCGGAGTTCAGGGCAAAAACGTGTTGGGCACGTCGCTCGGCGCGGGCATGGCTCTCGCGATCTATTCGTACCTCGGCTATTACAACGTTTGCTACCTCGGCGCCGAAGTCCGCGACCCGGCCCGCAACATTCCACGATCCATTCTGCTGAGCGCTTTGATTGTCGTTGTCTTGTTTACGCTCATTCACCTGGCCATTGTCGGCGTCATGCCATGGCAAGAGGCCGTGAAGGAAAAGGACAACCTGACCGCGGCGTTCATGAAGCAGATTCACGGCCCGTGGGCGGCCTCGCTTGTCAGCGTGTTACTCATCGGCAGTTGCTTCGCTTCGTGCTTTTCCGGCGCCCTCGGTTATTCGCGCGTGCCGTACGCGGCCGCGAGGGAGGGGCATTTCTTCCGTTGGTTCGCGGCCGTGCACCCGACGCTCCGCATTCCCCATCGGGCGTTAATGCTCATTGGCGGGCTCGTGCTATTTTGGAGTTTCTTCGATTTGGACGCCTTGATCAAGGCGCTCGTCGCCACGCGAATCCTGGAACAATTCGTCGCCCAAATCTTTGGCGTGATCTTGTTGCGCAACGTTCAAGCCGATCGGCCGCGGCCGTGGAGGATGTGGCTTTATCCGCTGCCGTGCGCAATCGCACTCGTGGGCTGGATCTACTTATACGCGACAGTCGGTTTGCTCTTCATCGCGATGGGAGCAATCACATTGGTGGCCGGCCTTCTCGTGTTCTTGATCTGGGCCAGGCGGGTCGGATCATGGCCCTTCGCCCCGTGATTGCAGAGGATTTTGGACATCGCCCATATCGGGATGACCTGCGGTGCCACGAGTCACCGATCGATCTCGCCCATGACGATGTCGATGCTCCCAATAATGGCCGGCACATCCGCGATCAGGCAGCCGCGACAAATCTCGTTCGCCACGCATAGATTGCAAAAACTGCTCGATCGTGCTCGCACGCGCAACGGCACCGCTTCTTTGCCCGGCCGGCCAACGACGTAGAAGCCCATTTGTCCGCGCGGGCATTCCGTTTCCACATAGCATTCGCCGGGGGTCAGCGTTCGCGGCGGTTCGACGCGATGGGAGCCCTGGGCGTTGGGGTAGCGTTCGATCGCTTGCTCGATGATCTTCAGGCTCTCGACCACTTCGCGCATCCGGATGTAAAAGCGATGCCAGCAGTCGCCAATGACGGCGTCCGCCGGCGCTTGCGGGTAAGGCGGAAGCGGCACGTCGAACTGATACGTTTCATAGCCACAATATGGCTCCGTTTTGCGCAGGTCCCAATCGTGGTCGCCTTTCGAGCGGTCGAGCGACGCCCGCAACATCGGCCCCGTGCAGCCATAGTTCAACGCCGTCTCTTTGGACAGCACGCCGACATTGGCCGTTCGCTTGACGAAGATGTGATTCTCCGTGAGCAACGCGTGGTATTCGGCAATGCGGGGCTTGAAGTAAGCAATGAAATTCTTGAGGCGTTCGAGCCAGCCCATCGGGAAGATCGTCGTGGGCGCCGCCGATGGTCAGATAGCTGTAGGTCAGGCGCGGCGCCGCACACATCTTCGAACAAATCGAGAATATGCTCGCGCTCGCGGAATGCATACAGGAATGGGCTGAACGTGCCGAGGTCGAGCCCGTATGCCCCCATGCCGACCAGGTGCGACGCCACGCGATTCAATTCGCCGATCAAGACGCGGATGACGTTCGCCTTCTCCGGGATCTTCATGCCACAGAGCTTCTCGATGGCGAGCGAGTAGCCGAGATTCATGTTCATCCCGGCCAGATAATCCATTCGGTCCGTGTACGGGATGTATTGAATCGGCAGCACATTCTCGCCGATCTTCTCGGCACAACGGTGTAGATAGCCCAGGTGCGGCGTGACCTCGGAAATGACTTCGCCGTCAGTCCGCAGCACCAGCCGCAGCACGCCATGCGTGCTCGGATGCTGCGGCCCCATGTTGACGAGCATCTCGTCGGTACGGACGTCGAACTCAATGATGGTCGGATCGGCAACGGACATGCGGGGATCCAAATGAACAATTGACGGACAACCACAGTCTAAACTATTGGGAAGTGGCTTGAGGGGCAGGTCGGAGTGCGACAGCGCCGGTCGGTTGGCTCGGATCGTTGCACAGACACCCACACCCCGTTGCAACGAAACAGCCGGTTTCTGCAACGAATCATCGTTTTTTTGCAACGAACCGTGCAACGAACTGGGTGAATTCAGGCCTGACTCGCAGTTTCTGAGTTACGCGAGGTTGGTATTCCGACGGCAATTCTCGCCTTGTCGGTGCCCTTGTCTCAGCGGATGCGGATTGCGAATAATACCAATATCCGCGTGTCGCACGCGCCACCCTCGGATGTCATTCAATTCGCGACATCCAATTGCTTGGTTTTTGACCGCGATGGAGAGCGATTCGGACGTTCCCTTCCGGTCGGGAGGTGCAGACGTGAGAAACTTCTTCTACAACTTGTTCATCTTTCTTTGCATCGTCCTGGTTATCGGCGCGTTCATTTACACGGCGCGCCCGCAGTGGTTTACGGGCATTGCCGCGTCCAACCCAACCGCCGGGGCGGGCGTCGTGACGCACAAGGCGACGTTGATTTTGCCGGTCGCCGGGCAAGGGCCGCCGACTGCGACCGATGGGGCCGACGTTCGGCACCTGATCGATGCCGAGGAGAAGGGATTGCCGTCCCGCGTGAACCCGTACCTCGTGATCTTGAACACTTGCGACAAGACCATCCGGCATTACCGATTGACCTCCAATGTGAAATCGGTCGTCCTCAAGCAACCCTCGCCGGATATCGTTGTTAAGAAGTCCTGGTCGCTGAATTCTCAAGGGCCCATCCAATTGGAGTTCTGGCTTGCCAACGAACGAGAAATCACGTTGGACGTCGAATACACGCAGCCGAGTAAATAGTTCCGAGCATTTGCGCCGTTCCCGCAACCGACCCGGATTGCCCGGACGGCATTGACCCAAAAGTCTGTCTCGGGTATCTCTCATTTCTACTCGCGAGGATTGGGTACTTGGTCCGTTCGCTCACGATTGTCGCCGACGACTATGGCATCGGCCGGGAGACTTCGCGCGGCATCCTCGACCTCGCCCGCGATGGACTGATCACGGCGACGGTCATGATCGTCAATGCCGCGGATGCCGAGCAGGCGGCGTGCGAATGGAAGACTGCAAACCCGCACGCCGACTTGGGTTGGCATCCCAACCTCACGCTCGACCGTCCCTTGGTTCCAGCCGCGGATGTGCCCTCGCTGGTGCAGGCCGATGGCACGTTTTGGCCGCTGGGAGGCTTTCTGCGCCGAGCCTGCCTGGGACAAATCGACGCTGCCGATGTGCGCCGGGAATGGCGAGCCCAATACCGGCGGTTTGTTGAACTCGTCGGTCGCCCGCCGGATCTTGTGAATAGTCATCAACATGTATCGCTCTTTCCGCCGTGCGATCAAGCGTTGCTTGATGTTCTCGACGCGGAAAAAGCCCGCCCCTATCTGCGGCGGGTCGTGGAGCGCGGCGGCGTGATTGCCCGCGTCCCGGGAGCGCGGGTGAAGCGAACGGCTCTGGCGCTACTTGGCCGACGAGCGGCGCACAAGGCGGCGGCTCACGGGCTGCCCGGTTGCGACTGGCTGATCGGCGTGACCGATCCGATCTGCGTTGCCGACGATCACTACCTGGATCGCTGGCTGGACCGAATCGGAAATCAAGGCAGCGTGGAGGTTTGCTGCCATCCTGGCTATCATGATAATTCGCTGATTGGTCGGGATTGTGATTCCGGCGATGGATTGCTGCGGCGGCCGCGGGAAACCAACCTGCTGCGGTCGCCAACCTTTCGGGCTGCATACGATCGAGCAGGGCTTGTGCCGGTCCGCCCGACGGCGCTGCCGAACCCGCGGGCGGGAGGCCCTTGAATCATGTCGAACCCGGGCCGCGATCGGCCGCTTCTGAGCATTGTCTCCCCCGCTTGTAATGAGGAAGAGGTTCTTCCCGCATTCCATGCTGAATTGACGCGCGTTCTGGGGACATTCGACCGCGAATTCGATTGCGAGATCGTCTATGTCGATGACGGCTCGACCGACGCCACACCCGCCATCCTCGCTCGTCTGACGCTCGCCGACTCGCGCGTCCATTTTCTGCGTCTCAGCCGCAACTTCGGGCATCAGGCCGCCCTCACCGCGGGCATGGAATACGCACGCGGCGATCTGACTGTGACTATGGACTGCGACTTGCAACATCCGCCGGCACTCATCAACGATCTCATCGCGGGCTGGCGAGCCGGCAACGATGTGGTGCTGACGATTCGGCAGGATGACAAATCGCTGGGCTTCTTCAAGAAATCAACCTCGCGGCTGTTCTATTTCGCGATGCGCTATTGCTCCGGCATGGACATTCGGCCCGCCGCGGCCGACTTCCGGTTGCTCACCCGCAAGGCGCTCGACGCCTTGATCCGCATGCCGGAACGACATCGATTCCTGCGCGGCATGGTGCATTGGCTCGGCTTCTCGACGGCGGAAGTCAACTTCGTCGCTCCGCCACGATTCGCCGGCAAGTCGAAGTACACACTCGTCCGCATGATTCGCCTGGCCCGCGATGGCCTGTTGTCGTTCTCGCGAATTCCGCTGCACGCGGCGTTGCTTCTGGCGGGGGCGATGCTGTTCGTCAGTTTTCTGGGAACGACATTGGCGTGGATCGCCTTTCGGCCCGACGAGCCAATCGCCTGGCTGTTATTGGCGCTGATTGCGGGCGCCCACCTCGCCGGCGGGGCGACATGGATCGCGCTATTAGCGTTCAGCGAATACCTGGCGCGTATCCACGAACAAGTCTTGCAGCGTCCGCTGTATGTGATCCGCGAATCTTCGGATGATGTGCGATCCGGCGTGCGGCGAAAGTTGCGCACGGAGGCGGCATAAAGGCCGAAGGCTTCAAACCAATACTCCATCCTGCATGTAGAGTACCTGGTCGCTCGAGCGCTTGGCCAACTCCTCGTCGTGCGTGACGAGGATAAACGACATCCCCGCCGACTTGACCTGACGCAAGATCTCTTCCATCACTTCGGCGCCCGTCGTTGAATCGAGGTTGCCGGTCGGTTCATCCGCGAGCAATAGCCGCGGGCGGTTGACCAATGCGCGGGCGACCGCCACCCGCTGCCGTTCGCCACCCGACAATTCGGCCGCCCGATGCCGAAGCCGATGACCCAGGCCGACCGATTCCAAAGTCTCGGTCGCAAGTCGCCGACGGGCCCGCCTGGAGAGGGCCGCGAACATCATGGGCAATTCCACATTCTCGACCGCCGATCGATTGGGAATCAAGTGAAACGCTTGGAAGATAATTCCAAGGGTGGAGAGCCGTAATTCCGCCCGCTGGTTTCGCGACATTTGGCCAATGTCGCGGCCGCCGATGGAGACCGTCCCCTTCGTGGCCACGTCCAACCCACCGATCAAGTGTAAGAGCGTCGATTTGCCCGAGCCCGATTTGCCTAGCACGGCGAGCCGCTCGCCAGAAGCAACTTGCATTGATACGCCACGAAGGACGGCCACCGACCCATAACTTTTATGGAGATCGATGGTGCGGACGAGGGGTTCGGACATGGCGACACAATGGAGACTATCCGGTAGCTGGATTCGCCAGAATTCAGCTCTTCGCGATCTGAATTCTGGCGAATCCAGCTACGCGACCATCATTGCCATTGTGTTGTCCCATCGGTCAACCGACCAGAACCGGTTCGCCGGCGTTGGCGAATTGGTACTGCCGGACCGCAATCTCGCCTCCCCGGATGGAGAGATAGTGGCATGGCTTCTCGGTCCAACAGCCGCTGTTGAAGTAAGCGACGGGCCCGTCTTCATTCGCCACGGGCAGGTGCGTATGGCCGCAGCAGACGGCATCGCAATCGAGCTTCTTCGCATACTCGATCGATCGCGTCTCGATCTTGCCGGCACAACGTAAGAAAGTCTTGCTCTTGCGTTTCGCCGCCTTGGCGAAGCGGTGCGACGAATCGACCTTTTGCAGCAACCGATATGTGAAATCGCCGATGGCGGTCAGGACGGGATGATCGTCGATAAATTGGTCGAAACGGTGACCGTGGTGAAAGAGAATGCGTCGGCCGCCGCTTTCGAGGATGAGTTCATCGCGCCATTCGACGCCGAGCAAGTGCGACACGATTTCGGCCGGTCCATCGTGATTGCCATTGATCCAGATAATGTCGATTTCATCCGAGAGTTTGCGCAAGAGCGAGAGGACCTTCCAGTGATGTTTCTTGAGTCGGCGAAAGTCGATGGAATCGAACACGTCGCCGTTGAGAATGAGCCGGCGGGTCCGGGTGCTTCCTTCGTGCAGTTCGTCGAGGAATTCGGTGAGGGCCTTGGCCTGGCAGTTATCGCTGCCGAGGTGCAGGTCCGAAATGACGAGCGCATCTAGCAAGCCGATTCCTCCTTGGTGGTGGATAAGACCTCCCTGTCAGCTGTATCGTATTACGCGGCAATTCGCGGGGTATGTGAAGTTTGTGAAGATATGATGATCGTTTGATTTCGTTCGCGGGCAGAGGCTTGACTCACTTGCCAAACACAACAGCCAGCGTTGCGTATTGGCGGACCTCCGCGTACTTCTTGCCGTCGCGTTCACCGGAATTCGATTTCACTCGCCGCGTGTGGGCGCCATAAGTTCCCACCTTCTCGAAGACGGGGGTCAATCCCGTATCGTCCGTGGTGACGACCTTCGCCTTTTCCTCGCCGGGGATGAGCACGGTCACTTCGGCCTTGGCCATCGCCTTGCCGGCTGCAAGTGCCTTGAAGCGAATCTTGCCGCCCTCGATGATCGGGACGAGTTCGAGCGGCACGCGGTCGCCGACAGTTGCCTTCTCGGCAGCCGGGATATCGCCGAAGACGGCTTTTGGGTAGTACTGCAATCGAAACGGCTTGCTGTCGCCGCGCTGGAGCACGCCGTAGTCGATAATGCCGACGACAAGCCGCGAACCGCTGCCAGGCGCCTCGAACGTGTAGCAGTTCGCCTTTTTGTCGAGCGTCCAGCTCAAGTCGGTGGCCTTGCCGGCTTCAAGCACGACGATTTTAGCGCCGGCGATTTTGTCGACGGGCACGCCAGCGTTGTCCGGCTTCAGTGAATCGCTGAAGACCGCCCGTCCCTTGTTCGGCCCATCGGGGACCAGGAAGGGGAAGTGAGCGGAGGCGACGGACGACGTAATCAGGCACGTGGTGAGTGCGAGCAGGCGAGTAGTCATCTGAGGTCCTCTCGGAGCGGGCACGTTACTTGGCGAGCGTCGAGGCGTAAGCCCGACGTGGACCCCGCCCGGCAATACCCTCGTTGTATCGGCGGAGTCCACGTCGGGCTTACGCGTCGACGCTCGCCCGGTCACAGCCCGCTTTGAGATAGCAGCTTCTTCATGTCGCCATGGATACGCCTGCGAACGAGGAACTCGTCATCATCGAGCCAGCGGCGGGCCTGGTCGCCGAGTGTGATGTTGTCGCTGATCAGGGATCTCACAAGGGTGTCGACGATTTGCAAATGGAGGCCGGAATAATACGTTGCGGAGGTCGACGAGTTGGGCAAACAGCCGATTTTGCTAAATACTTCTTCAATCCTCGCAAACGCCTCTTCCGCCGGTCCGTGAACGACGGTGGCAATGTAACCACAGATTAGTTTTGTCAGCGCCTGATAGCTCGAATTCGCTGCATTCGCTAAACTTACGCCCCTCACTTTCACCAATCGATAATTTCGCTCATCCAAGATTACCGAGCGGGCCTCGTCGATGTAAGGGAGAGCCTGGGCATGGTCCCCGAGTGCTAGCCAGCCCTCGGCGATCGACAGCATCAAGGTAATTGCCTCAGGCCATCGTGTCCCTGAATCTGCTTTCACCTTGTCGAGGGACTGCCCGCGAAGCAGCAACTTCGTAGTCTCCCCGAGAAAGTACTCGATTTCGGTCTTCATCCCGCACTTGCGCAGGCTACGCACGCACTGCTGCGCCACAGAACTCACCATGAGGAATTGATAGGAATCATCTCGGCTGCTGAGGACCGAGACAAAGCACTCAAAGAGCAGATGCAAAAGGTCTGGGAAATCGTAGTGCGCAGCGAGCACAACTGCCTTCTCCAAGATCTTGCATTGGCGGTCGAAATACTCGGGATGCGGCTGTTTTCCTCCGGTTAAGGACAGACTCCTGCTGATTTCATTCGGGATGGTTTTGACCAACCCAATTGTAAACTCTTGTCCTGCCCGAGGGGCGAACTGCAGCGCGTAATTAAGCCCGTGTAGGCGGTCGCCGGCCGATAAATTCTCTCGCAGGCAGCGCCCGATCGCCGCCTTCACTTGGTTTGGCTCAAATTCATCGCGAATTGTTGCAAATGCGTTGAGAACTACTGAAGAGGCATTCCGGTTTTTCGAAGCGTAGGGATCAAGTCGCTCCTGTGGTTCTAGCACCCATGAGATATGTCGAAGGCGATCCACAATATATCGCGGACCGATGATGGATTTTCCTCGAAGCTCATCCAGTCGCGCTAAGCGATCATTGAGGTGTGTTGGCAGCGGGCCGGAGTGCGGTTTACCCTGAATTGCATTCTCGACTCTCCATGCAAACGCATCGAAAAGAAACTGCCGTGCCGGATCTGGTAGCCTTGACTCAGGGGCTGGAGATAGCAACTGACTCTTGGCCGACGCTAGCAATTCCCGCGCCGCCGTAACTTCGCCCAGCTTCGCCATACCAAAGCCAAACATGAGATCGACGTACGGTCGATTGATTTGACGGGCGTTGATTTCCAAGGGGCTCCGCTCGCCCTTTAGATCCCTCGCGTGCCACTTCTCAACCAACTTATGCACCTTCATCGCCCGGTCGCGGATCATGCGCATGCGGTCGTTATTCTGTTCGCCCGCCGTGCGCAGAAAGTAGGGGAGATCGCGCTCCTTGTTCAGACCCTCGCCGAGCAGTCGCTGCAGCAGCCGATCGCGGACACGGGCTAAGGCCAACACGTCCGCTTGCCCGCCGATGCGTGCCAGGTGCCACCAGGCGAGCCAGGCCGCCCGCACGCCGAGCATCGTTTCGTGGCGTTCGAGATATTCGCGAATTTTTGGCAAGCGCTTCAGGAATGCATCCGGCGGGGGCGACTGTTGACATGCATGGATGACACGGGCCGTCAGCGTTCGCACGGCGTGCGGCGACTGATCTCGCTCGGCAAAGGCCGCGTCGAACGCCTCAATCGTCGGCGCTTTGCGAGCGTTCCGGTCTTCGGACTTCAACCACGCCAGCGACCATTCGGCTGGCACGTCGGGCAATTCCCAAAACGCATTCGTCCAGCAGATGGCTGCTTCCAACTCGCGGCCGTCCAGGGCGTTGTACTTGGCCAATTCCGGCCACAGTGCCTGGCGATCTGGCGAATCGAGCGCTCCTTCGGCGGCGAGGAATTGCTTTTCCAACTCGCGGAGCTTGACCTTCACCTCATTCGGCGCAATGACTTCTAATGGCACGCCGAAATCGGTTTCATCGGCGTCCGCTTTGCGCTTGTCCCCCCTGGGGATGGGCGGCGGATTCGCGGCGTCATTGCTGGATTCGTCGTCCTTCTCCGCTTTCTTGCTTCGCTTCTTTTCCGACGGCGGACGTTTCGGTTTGTCGGGTGAATCGTCCGGACAGATGAACGAATCGAAGTCGAACCGCGTGTTTTGCACCCAGGCCTGCAATGACTCGTGTTCGTGATCGATCACGTAGTCGATCCAATCTTCGAGCGGGCGGAAGGCATCGTCCGGCAAGACTTCCGGGGCGAATTTGCCATCGGCGGTCGGCACAAGCCAAACGACCTGATCGGGGTCATTGGCAAGCAGCTTGCGGACGGCGTCGCGACGCAGAGTTGGCATCAGCCGCTTGCCGACCGGCAAAAAGAGGTTCGGCAGCTTCCAATATGGTTTGAACGCGAGCGCCTTCGCCAGTGGCAATACGGGCGGATCGAGCCGCGACGGCCGGGTCTTGAGAATGATTGTCGTCTGGCCATTTTCATTCGCAACCGCAAACGAGAGCCGCGACAGGAGCCGTTCGTCGGCATCGCGCACGAAGGCATCGAGTTGATCGACCGCTTCGTCGGTAAGCACCCACAACTCCGCGGCATCCGCGGCATTCCCCCCTGCCAACCGCAACGGCACCGTCAGCTTGCCCTTGAGCTGCGATTCCTGCCATTCGACGGGAGCGACCGGTAGCTGGAAATGCAGAACTTCGTAAACGTCCTGGAAAGGCCCATCCTCGACGACCGTCCAATCGCGCTCGGGCCGCAACAGCAAAATCTGCTGTTCGGCTGGTTTGACCTTGGCGGCCAGTGGATGATCGTGCCCAATTTCGACCCAGACGCGCGGCGCTTTTTCAATGTAGGCGACGATGTGTTCACCTTGCTGCGTGCTCTTGTCGATTGCCCGCAAGAGCGTGTAATACGGCGGGCCAATCACCTTGAGTAGCACGCGCTCGCCCTGGCCGTTCGCCGGCGCGACGGTCCGAAAACTCTGGCGATCGTTGCCCAGGCGGAGCATCTCGGTGACGACGGCGGCCATCTCCGCCACGGGCATCTCAAATAGCACCGGCGTCGTGGACGTGATTTCTGGAATCATTCCGGCCTTGGCGACTGGCAATATTTGCGGCCAGCAATCGACGGTGAGGATCGTTTCGGAGTAGTGTTGCTTGGCCTGTTTGACGCCCATCTTGCGCAGAGCATTCTGCATCGGCTTGGGCGGAATTCCGACGGCAGAGCGAACGGACGGCCGGCCCTCGGGGTCGAACGCCACTTCCGCCGGCGCAGCGCTCACCTCCGCGGGGACCTGAGCGCTGGTCACCGCGAGGCGAAAGGTTTCGAGATCGGGAAACTGAAAGATCATTCGCGGTTGATACGTTCAGCGTGCGCGTCGACGGCGCCAACGCTAAACGTGGTTTTTTGTGCTTCCTTTTCCGGTTGCTGCGGCGCACCCTGCGGGTGCGCTGGCGCCTTTTCCGCCTCGCGTTCAACAATGACCTTGCCAACATTCTCCTTACCGATCACCTTCTCGACCAGCTCGCGGTGCATTTGCTCGTGTTCGTGGGGCAGGGCGTCCTCATCGGACTTCATGTCGATGATGATGTCGTGCTTGCCGGTCTCGGGGTCGCGGCGAAGGCGGATTGTCAGTTCGGCCATGCTATCCTCCATCGGGCCAGCCATTATCATGGTCGCGGACGAGTCAACCTTTGTTTGCTTGAAAAATGAAGTCGAGCCATTCGGGTTCCCACGCGCCCCAATCTTGCGGCGGCTCGTGACCAGCGTTCGGAATGGTTTTGACTTTCACTTTCGCGCCGGCTTTGCGCGCCGCGTCGATGCGCTCTTTGCCCTGACGAATGAATTCGGGTTCATCTTTCTCGCCGTAACAGAGGACAAAGCCGCGCCTTGCCAGCAGGGGAGACGGGTTAGCCGGTAACGGGACGCTTTCCATGGAGCCGGGATTAACGGCGATAACACCCGCGAACATCTCCGGATGGGCGTAGGCCAGGCCGAGAGCGGCATAGGCGCCCTGGGAATAGCCGATCAATACGATCTGGTCCTTGCGAATGCGCGCTTTCGTTGATGCTTCGTGCAACGCTTCCTTAATCCGTGTGAAATTCACTTCAATATCATCCGACCAGTCGAAGGTTCCTTCAGGGCCGAAGATCGGTCCGCTTGGTGCGGCATTCAGAATTCGTGGTCCATTCATTCCCACAAAAATAGTGGGGAGCTCAGGCCGATCACCCATGCCGTGGAGTCGGATGATCACCGGTACCTCCGTCTTCCCATCGTAGTCCGTCGTTAGCGAAAACAAGACATAGGGTTTCGGCGGGGGACTGGGCGGGACAAGCGAGTCAGCGCCGTTTGGTAATTGCCTCCGCCCGCAGCCCAGCACTAGGAGGGGAAGCAAAAACACGACAACACGTCGAGTCATGGGACGACTCCAAAGTCTGCGTGTGCAATCAACCGTCTCGATCTGCCCTCCGGAACGCCTCGATAATCTCGGCGATCCGCTCCTTCTCGATCGATTTGTGTTGTAGCACTTCGTCGCGCAGGCGCTCGAGTTCCGTGCGATGCGTTTGCAGAATGTTCGCGGCCCTTTTTTGGGCGTCGCCGAGCAGGGCTTGAATTTGTTTGTCAATCGCCTCGGCTTGCGCGCCGGAAAGGATCTCTCGCTCCCCCTTGTCGTCGCGATACACACGTAAGCCGGTCGAAGCGCCACCCATGCCGAACAATTCGACCATGGCATGAGCAATCTGCGTCGCCCGGCCGAGATCGCTCCGCGGCCCGCCACCGGCCCCCGTGGTGACATCGCCGAGCAAGAGCCGCTCCGATTCAACTCCCCCCATCATGACGCAAAGCATGTCCAGGAAGCGCTGCCGGGTCCAACCCAGACGCATCGTCTTGTCTTTTTCATAGCGCACGTAGCCGCCGGCCCAGGGGATTTCACTGCGAATGGTGATGCGGTCCGGACGCGGATACTCTGGACAAGCGATGGCGCACAGGAAATGCCCCGCCTCGTGGACGGCGACGATCTTCTCTTCTTTTTCCGTCAGTTCCAGTCGATCTTCGTATTCGGAAAGGCCTCGCTCCACGTCGTCGGGCGTTGCCTCCCTCTCGCGGTTTTCGCGCAGGCGAATCCGCGAGATCGCTCGGCACATTGCCTGCAAGTGGTCGCCGCTGAACGGAGTGCCCTGCGGTGTGACGAATGCCTCTCCGGTGCGATCAACGGCATAGTCGAGCGCTTTCGCCGATAGTTTCAGCGACATCTTCTTGTCGTAAATCTTGACGATGTCGCGGCGGTCGTCGTCCTCCGGATAGGGAATGTGCAGGTGAAACTCAAATCGGCCGGGCCGCAGGAGTGCCGGATCGAGGCTTTCAACAAAGTTTGTCGTGCCGACGACGAAGACTAGCTCTTCTTTGTGGAAGCCATCCATCTCCGTGAGCAATTGATTGACCATCGAGTGCTCGACGCCGGAGCCGGTGTAGGTGCCGCGGGCCGTGGCGAAGGAATCGAGTTCATCGAAGACAATGATCGCCGGCGCCGATTGACGGGCACGATAGAAGATCTGGCGAAGGTTTTCTTCCGATTCGCCCACCCATTTCGATTTCAACTCCGGCCCGCTGACGACGGTGATGGCCGCCCCGATGGCGGTGGCGATTGCCTTGGCAAAGAACGTCTTGCCCGTGCCGGGCGGGCCCCAGAGGATCATGCCGCGGGGGATCAACTCCTCGAACCGGCGGACCTCTTCCTCGGACGTCGATCGGTCGCGGCGATTGAGGATGTCGAGAATTTCCTGCTTGAGCTGCTTTTTCACCTTGGCGTAGCCGCCAATGTCGCGATCGAAATCGACGTCCGGAACTTCCATCGCGCCGGTCAACGTTGCATTGCGCAGTTGGCGAAACGCGAGTTTCGCATCGACCGGATAATCCTCGCCTTCGAGGGTGCTGAGCAATTTTCGCAGACGCACCGCGTTCACACCGGAGACGTATTTGTACAGCCCCCAGGGGTTGAATTTACGCCCGAATTTGCGGCTTTCGCGTTGCGTGATCAGGTGCCGCAGACGATCGCGGCTAATCCCAAGCAGCGCGGTGCGATGCGGGAACAAACTCTCGATCACCTTGGGCAGCGGGAACGACGGATCTTTGAAGCCGAGAAAGACGATCGTCGGGTTCTCGTAAAGGAGGACAATCGCCTCGCGGGCTTCTCCGGTGAGACCGCCCTGGCTTGTGGTGAGCAAATCCAGATGCGGAAGCACGATGACCGTGCGAACGGGCCGGCCCTGCTTATCGACCTGCTCCGTCGAGCCCCGAACCGCATCGCGAAGCTGATTGATCATTGTCCCCATCAGGCCGACTGGCACCGGCCCCTGCGGTTCATTGCCCCGCGGCCGGCCGTCCAAATACTTGCAGACGAGGCCAATCTCCTTCAGCCGGGAACGCAAATTGAGAAACGCGAATGGAGCCAGATCCTTATCGCACTCGATCAGCGTCGGCAGCCCGCGATTGAGCTTGGCGGCGACTTCGGCGAGTTCGCGCGCATAGGCCGCCTCCACCGCCTGTTCAGGCGTGAGGTCTGTCGGGAGATCTTTCTCGGCAAGGATTGAACTCATTGACTCAATCGTGGCCCACGGCTCGAAGCCATCGCCGTGGGCTTTATTCCAGACTAAAGCCCACGGCGATGGCTTCGAGCCGTGGGCAGCGAGGATTCTCGATCACACTTCGACCTTGATCGTCAGCGACCCCGCCTCGGGATCTTCGGACATTTCCTTGATCTGGCCCAACTGGGCGGCCTTCTGCTTGAGGGCTTCGCGGGTGGCCCCGTTCACCGCGTCGTTCAATTCCTTGCGCACTTCGGCGACCGCTCCTTCGAGTTGCTCGGTCGCTTCACCTTGCAATCGTTCTTGCTGCCGCTGGGCTCGGCGTTCCAGTTCGGTCTTGGCTTGCTCGCTCAGCGTCTTGCGAACGCTCGACGCTCGCGGACCGATGTCGTCATAACCCCAGCCTTCCTTTTCGGTCTTCAGCTCAACTCGTTCTTCCTTCTCGGCCTTGACGCTGACTTCGCCCGACTTGGGATCGACGCTCACGCTCACGCCGTCCTTGTTCTTGACAAGCTTGCCGTCCCGCTCTTCGTAGCCCCGTGCTTTGAGTTCCTGGGCCACCAACTCGGCCATCTGATCGCCGGGCAGGATTTCGAGGATCTCCAGATCGGCGCACACTTCGTCGGAGGCCTTGAGGTCCTGATTGATGCTTTCCTTGACGCGAATGCGGTATGCTCTGCTCATGTGAGACCTCCAAACGACGAGAATCAACTGCCAAAGAATCCATTAACCGCGGCCGATAATTCCTGTGCCTTGCAAAGCTTCTTCCAGTTCATTCAGCGCAGTTTCCCTGAGTTCGCTCGAACTGACTGCTGCCTCGATCAATTCGTCGAGAATTTTCCCTTCGGTAGAATCGACCGCTCGTTCGATTTCGCCGATGATTGTGCCAAATTCATTTTCGATCGTAAGACCACGGTTTTGCGGTCCTGTGTCGTGGGCATCGGTGCCGAAGACTCGGACACGCGAGTGCGACAGTCGGACAACACAGCCGTACTCGTGGAACATGTCCGGCAACCATCGAACTTGGCCAGCCCGTGTTTTTTGCAGAAGTTGATTGGCAATCGCTAGCAGTTTCTGCTCGGAAATCACGGCGATCCTCCTTCGGTTCGATACGGTGCAATCGCGCGGTCGAGAAAATCCCGTACCTGTCTCGATGTCAGTTGCCACTGCCGCTCTGGAAATCGGGCGGAACCATGCCGAGCTTTTCGCCTCATAGCATGGGCACTATCTCGCAACAGATCGACAAGGCCCGCGACGAGCATTGATTCGTCAACCAGATGCGCAAGCAAACTCGCCAAATCTTCGCTCCGAACAGCACCAAACGACCAATTCTCGTTTTGGACGAGCAGGCACAATTCCGAGAAAACAACTTGAGCCTGACCTACGACGAAGCGCCGAAACGTTTTTTTTGCTTCTTCAACAGATTCTTCCGCCGCTTGCTTCGCGGCCTCCGCCGCCGATTGCGTCTTCCACACTTGTCGGATCGTATAAATGAATCCCAAAACGCCGACCATCAATCCCAGTACACCAGCGACAAATCCGCCGGCAGCAAATAAATCATTCCAGAACTCGGCGAGGGCGAACAAGGGCACGGGTTACTCCAATTCTACCCGATCCGCAACGGCTCCACCTGCTGCAACACGCGCTCCGCTCGCTCGGCGATCGTGTGGAAGTCGAAGCGCTCCCATTCACTCAGCCAGAATTTGCTCGTGGCATAGTCTTCGTCCAGGAAGCCACTCTGGCGGGCGGAACGTTCCCAATCGCGAAAGCGTTCGGCACTGCGGAGAACGACGAGTGCATTTCGCTGCGTTTCCAGGCGCTCGGCCAGGCGTGGCGGGCCGGCGCCTTGGAGGCCGCCGGTCCAAAAGGTCGGGGCCATGTCGGGCGTCGCCAACACCCGCGACATCACGGAAAGCAGAAATCGCACCAGATCGCGCCGGCCGGCCGCGTCGACTGCTTGGGTGAAGGCGTCGATCACGCGACCCTGGACTTCGCCCTGCTGGCGGAGCAATGCCCAGTCGCCGACCTGACCCTTCGTGCGCTCGATTTCCAGCCAGCGGCTTTCGAGAGCCGGCTGCAGCGATTCCAGGACAAAGCTGCCTGGTTCGTTCAGCCACACATCAAACGAAGGCGTTGGTTGCGTTTCGCCCACAAAATCGTTTGGATATGTCAGCCAAATGAGTGCATTGGCGCCAAAAACTGGCCCGGTTCGCAACATCGCGGCCAGATCGGCATCGCCGCGCATCGCTTCGTAGGCGAGAAAGAATAACAAGCGGTCCGCGATTGTTAATTGGGCTTCGTTTGCTTGCCAAATGGTCCTTTCTTCCTTCGCTCGGTGTGCCGTGATCCACATGAGAAAGTCGATCGCATGCCGGGAGAATTCCAACGTCAGCCGATCGACTGCCGAACGTTCCCATAGCCTGCCAAATCTTGGTGTCCCATCGCGTAGGAACTGATCCCGCTTCCACGCGCCGGCGCGAACGAGATGCAACACGCATCCTTTGGCGAGTGAATCCTTGATCAAATCCACGGCAGCCGCGCTCAGGCACTTCGGCCGATCCATTCGGTCGTGGATGAGGCGAATCCCTTGCTCGGCTGGCGCCTGCTTGAGAAAAAAGCGCAAGATGCGCAGCAGGTTCGCCTCGAACCGGGAAACCATCTTCGGTGGTGGCGGCGACTCGGTCATCATGGTTCGTGGCAATCAAAGCCGCGTCGGCGATCCGATCATGCAATCAACCCATCATCGGGCCGCGGGCGCGGTTCCGCTCGCCCTCGTTGGCTTCCTCCACAATCCTACCGCCTGGCGCGACGGGAAACCATTCACACTGACCTCATTGCCGCGAACACGGATTTCGAGCGTATTTCGCTCGCGCCAGCACGGATCATCCACTCGGTAGCGATCGGTCAGGAAATGAATCCGCTGGTTAGTTGAACCGATCCATCTTCGCGCCGTGTCGGGAAATTCGCGCCTATAAGGGCCGTCGACAAGGATGTCCGTCTGGGCAAGCAAGCGCTGTACGTCGTTGTTCATCGCCCGGGCCTGCTCGATCGTGTATCCGGTGAAAACCATCACGCTCAGTCCGCGATCGCGCGCTGCAATTGCTAACTCCGCAGCGCCGGCTGCATGAGCCAACGGCTCACCCCCGAGCAGTGTGATGCCTTCGACATCTTCCGCGTCCAGTTCGGCCAGGACATCGGATAGCAATCGCGATTCGCCCCCCTCGAAGGGGATGAACTCCGGATTGCAGCAGCCCGGGCAGCGCAAGGGACAACCCTGAAACCAAACGGCAAATCGCCGGCCCGGGCCTTCGGCCTCGGTACACGAGACGATTTGCGCGATTTGCAGCCGAATGTCAACCATCCGCGGCCTCGTGGGGAAGTCTGTGCATTATAGCGCGCGGCCGGCCACCTTCACCACGCCGGGTGTTCCTTCTTCGCCTTCGATGGTGATCTCTCGATCCAGAAAATGACGGATGGTCGCGGCATTGGTCGTAAGATGCCGAGTCACTGCAGAAACGTGATATTCGGAATTGCCAGCGGCAAACGCGAGTGGCAGAAGAAGCTGATCGCCGCTATGTGGATCAACGGGCATGGATTGCTCGCGATGTGCAAGCGCCTCGTTCCCCGCCTCATTGGCGACCGTTTCGGCCGGCTTGCCACGCGCGCCAAGGCCGAAGAATAGAGTCGGCACGCCGCCATGCAATGTGATCGCCAACATACAGCCGGGACCGCCCGGCCATTCTTCGAATGCGACATCCGGTTCAAGGCCTGCGTCGCGAAGGCGGACGGTCGCCCGCCGAGCTTGCCGCTTCGCGACATGTTCCGGCAAGCCTGCCGTGGCGCTCAGAATGGATGCCGTGTCGACATTCACCGGACCCGTTAGCGTCAGTGGCCGCAATTGCGCGGACGCCGGGATATCGGCTGTAATCTGTCCCCCGCCACGCGGATAAAAGCCCGGTCGAGCCATTTCCAGCGTGATCGGCAAACCCATTCGCGCCAGATACGCTCGCCAGGTGGTTTGCAAGAAGTGAAAGCAAGGGGCTTTGTCGTTGTGGGTTCCTCCTTCGAGGACCAGTTCGCTGGGACCCCCCGATAGGGCGAGTGGCAGATAGACCGTGTGCAGCACAAGGGCCGTCGCGCCGGCCGTGCCGATGTCGAATCGGTAGTTGCCGGGCGAAACGTCTTGCGGCTCAAAGGTCAATTGATTGGCGCCGACGGCATCGCCAGTAATCTTCGCCTTGCCGATCTTCGCCGCCGCCCGGACGCAGGCCAAATGTTGTGGTCGCAGGCCGGGTTTCGGCTTGCGGTTGGCCCGGATTTTGCGCAGCCTGAACGCCTTGCCCGTCAAAAGCGACAGGGCCAAGGAAGTACGGAGGATTTGCCCGCCGCCTTCGCCGAAAGAGCCATCGATGTCGATCATCTGAGCCGTCAGCAAGTAGCGAGCAGCAGTCCGCCGGTCTCGGGCGCCGTTGATCGCCGATAGCTGACAGCTTAAGGCTCAAATGGGTTCACGGCCGTGCGCCGCGAAAGGAACTGGCTTGCGAGGCAATCGGCGGGGCTTGAGCTTGACCGTCGTCGCCCAAGAGCGTCGAAGCGTCGCGGCTCGATTTCATTTGGCTGGCCCGTAGCACTAGCAATCGTTGCATGGGCAAATCGTCTCGTTCGCCCATGAATGCCGCGTGGCCGAAAGTCCCTTTCCAGTAGTAGTCGGTGCCGACGACGAGGTACTCCGACGGTAGAAGAGCAATTTCGAAGCCAGCCGTCGGAAATGTGTCGGTTGCCAGCCCGCGATCGCCGGCATCGGCTGGCAAGATTTGGGTCGGGTCGCGATAGCGGGCGCGCGGGACAATTTTCACCAGCGACTTGCCTTCCGAACCGGGTCGAACAGTGATCTCGAAGCCGAGCACCACCGACTCGCGGTTGAAGGCGATCGTTTGGCCATTGGCGGCTGGCATCGTGAATTCAGCATGCGGCAGCGTCGAATTCACCAGCAGCGGGGCCGGCCGATCGAGCGCGAATGTTCGGGCCCGATGACCCCAAGCCGTACGCGGATCGTCGATCAGTCGGCGAAGTGTGCCGGGCGCCGATTCGCCAACCGTGCCAACCCGGAGGCCGGCGTCCTCGAGCATTGACGCGCGTTTCAAAAGGCAACGTCTGCTCGTCGACTCGGTCCCAGGCCCGGCGATTGATGTCCTCGCCGCCTGCCTTGCGTTCAATAATGACGTACTGCACGAGTGCCGAATCGGGGTCATTCCCGGAGCCGAGGAGCGGAATCGAATTGAATAATCGCGCGCGTGTTCCTTCGGAAAGGCAACCCGCGACCGCGATCGCCATCAAGCCAACGCAAAGCCCACGCGCGAGGCGCATTGAGGACATCCTTGTCCCACCGCTGCCGGTATCCATCGGCGGAAGACGGAGCAATACCTCCGATGCCGTCGGCGGTCAATCCGCAACCCAGGCGAATTGGGGCAGAATGTGCGGCTGCCTCGCTTCTCAAGCTTGCGCCGGCGCCGCAAAACCCCGCGGCTCGGCGTCCACAACCGAAATGGGCGCGGAATAGGGAATGACGTACTTGACCAAAAAGACCCAATAGCACGCAGTGCCACCGATGTCGCAGAAATGCAGGATTTCGTGCGATCGAATTACACCCGGCCAGAGGATCGGCCACTTGGCCAGATCAACCGCCGCGCCCGTCATGTAAATCCCCAAGGCAACCACGAACCACCGCGCGCCTTGCCAGCCAGTGGCTCGCCAATATTGCGCCAGGCCGGCGCAGCCGAACCAGGCCATGCCCAAATAACACGCCACGAGCACCGCGTACTCGGGCTTCGGCAGGAGCCAAAGCGCGATAATTCCGATCGCCGCGAACCCCCACTGGCCGAGCACTAACACTTTCTTTAGCCGGCCATGAACCAGTACGACCGCGACAGGCGTAACGCTCCCGGCAATCATGAGGTAAATGGCGCTCATGTCGAGTAGCTGAAAGAAGCGAAGTTCGTCGGCCGGAAGGCGCAACGCGTGGTAGAGTCCGCTTGCCGAATAAAGCACAATTGAGCAGACAACAAAGGTCAAAACGGATAGTCTGCGGGCGCCGTCCCCGCGGGTTATCCGCATCAGGAAGAGGCCAACGAAGACGGCGACCATAGCCATTAGAAAATGCGAGGCCGACGAGACGGGGTCGCGCAGCGGGTTCATAGGTGCCTCCAGATGCGCCTGCCGCCACGCATCGGCAGGTTGCGAATACGACTCGAAGGATTTCTCGATTTTTGGCCAGTTAGCCAAGTTTCGCGGTCGGTCTATGATGAACCTTTCGGATTTATAGAGGAGAACGATTGCATGTGGCCCACGCTGGCCCCCAAGGTGGAACGCTACCACGAACTGGAACGGCTCTTGGTCGATCCGGAAGTGGTCACCGATCCCGCGCAGTACGGGCCGCTCGCCAAAGAGCACGCCTCGCTCGGCAAACTCGTCAAGCCGTACCTGGAATTCGAGCAAATCAGCAAATCCCTCCAGCAGGCCGAAGCCATGGTGGCGGCCGAGTCCGACCCGGAAATGAAGGCATATGCGGAGGAAGAGGTCAACGTTCTCCGTCGTCGGCAGCAAGACCTGAAAACTCGCGTCGAGGACATGCTGCTCGTCGATCCCGCCGAGGATTTCAGCAGCCTGATCGTTGAAATCCGGGCCGGGACCGGTGGCGACGAGGCGGCAATCTTTGCCGGGGACCTTTACGAAATGTACACTCGCTACGCCCGAACACAGGGCTGGACAGTGGAAGGAATCGAGTTCAGCCCCGGCGAGGCAGGCGGGTTCAAGGAAATCGTCTTCAGCGTCTCCGGCGACGAGGTGTACCAGCAACTCCGTTACGAATCGGGCGGGCACCGCGTGCAGCGTGTGCCGAAGACCGAGACGCAAGGGCGCATTCATACTTCGGCCGCGACGGTCGCTGTGTTGCCCGAGCCGGACGAGGTCCAGGTGATAATCGGCCCGAACGACATCGAGTGGGAGCGGATGCGGGCCGGCGGCGCCGGCGGCCAGCATGTGAATAAGACCGAGTCGGCCGTGCGCATCTGGTATCGCAAAGGGACCGCTGGATGAACTGGAAGTCAAATGCCAGGACGAGCGGAGCCAGAGCAAAAACTACGATCGAGCGATGCGCATCCTGCGCAGCCGGCTGTTCGAGCGTCAGCAAGAGAAACTGCACAAGGAACGAGCCGATGCCCGCAAGGGACTGATCGGCTCTGGCGGCCGCAACGATCGGATTCGAACTTACAATTTCCCACAAAACCGCGTCACCGATCACCGGATCAATTTGACCATGCACTCGCTCGACGCAGTGATCGCGGGTCAAATGGCGGACCTGATCCAGGCACTTCGGGAATACGATAAGAAGCAACGGCTTGGCCAGTTGTAGAACGGATTTGTAATCCGTCCCGGCCGCAGGACGGATTGCAAATCCGTCCTACCTGTTCCCATACTGCCGCTCGTAGTACTTCAAATACTCGCCCGAGCGTACCTGGTTGACCCAGGTTTGATTGGCCCGGTACCAGGCGATCGTTTCACGTAGTCCATCGTCGAATTTCATTTGTGGCGACCAGCCGAGTTCGCGTTCCGCCTTCGAGCAATCAATCGCATACCGCCGATCATGCCCCGGCCGGTCTTGGACATACTTGATCAGCGTCCGCGGCTTGCCGAGCAGATCCAGCAGCTTGTGCGTGAGATGCAGATTCGCCATCTCACATCGACCGCCGAGGTTGTAGACCTCACCCGCTTTTCCCTTTCGCCAGGCGGCCTCGATGCCGCGGGCATGATCGAGCACGTGAATCCAATCGCGGATTTGCATGCCATCGCCGTAGACCGGCACCGGCTGATCGTTCATCAAGTTGGTAATGAACAGCGGAATGATCTTTTCGGGAAAGTGATACGGTCCGTAGTTGTTCGAGCAGCGCGTGATCACTGCGTCCATCGTGAATGTGTGCGCATACGCCTGCACGAGCATGTCAGCGGCCGCCTTGCTGGCGGAGTACGGGCTGCTCGGCGCGAGCGGGGTCGTCTCGCAAAAGAGACCGGTCGGACCAAGCGAGCCATACACCTCATCGGTCGAGACTTGCAAATAGCGCTTCACCTTCTTTGCTCGCGCGGCGTCGAGCAAAACTTGCGTGCCGAGCACATTGGTGCGAACAAATGGTCCGCTATCGAGGATGCTGCGATCGACGTGCGATTCGGCGGCGAAGTTGATGAGGCCGTCAATGGATTCGGGCAGGGCCTGCATCACCGCGGTGCGATCCGTGATGTCGCCCTTAACAAATGTGTAACGCGGATCGTTGGCGATGTCGGCGAGGTTCGCAAGATTGCCGGCGTAAGTGAGCGCATCGTAGTTGATGATGTGAATATTCGGGTCCGAGCGCAACATGTGGCGAACGAAATTGCTGCCAATGAATCCGCAACCACCGGTGACGAAGAGCGTCGGCATTTTTGCTTCCAATTTTCCGGTTCGTGGATTAACTTCGTCGTTTAGCGTTCGTGCCGTTGGCACGAACGCTAAACGACAACAGCGCTAAACGAGGAGGTTTCAGATGGTTCTCGCCTATCACGTCATCATTAGCGCTTACGGATTTTGGCTCCCGAACGATCCGCGTGGATCATGGTCGGAGTCGATCCGCAAATGGGAACTTTTTCGCTATGGGCCGGCGACCAAGGTCACCACTCGCGAATCGGTCGCATATGCTTCGCACGACCGCACGAAGCGCGAGGCCGCCAAGGAAGCGCTTGATTATCCTCCGGTGCGATTCTCGGCCGAGCAAATCCAAATCCTCGGGCAAGGCTTTGCCACTTACATCCAGAAGTCGGGCGTCACATTTTGGGCGGCCGCGATTCTGGATGACCACATTCACGCCGTCTTTATGCGACATCGCTATAAGAGCGAACAGGTCAACAATTTGCGTAAAGGCGAATTGACCAAATCGCTGATGGACGCGGGATTGCATCCGTTCGCAAGTGAAGTTGCGCCGGGCGACCGTCCGCCGCCGTGCTTTGGACGAAAATGGTGGACGGTGTACATCGACAATCTGGATCACTTGCTGCAGGCGATTCGCTACGTCGAGGACAACCCGGTCAAGGAAGGGAAGCCTCGGCAGGCATGGGACTTTGTGGTCCCGCACCCCTTGACGCTTGCGGAGCGGCGTCAGCGTCAACAATCCGTTTAGCGTTCGTGCCGCCGGCACGAACGCTAAACGTAATTGGATTAGGCGCTTTTTTTGTCAGCGCCTCGATCTGCGCTATCAATTCGGGCGATGCCTGCTTGGTCCCCTTGCACTTGGTTTTAGCCCAGGTTGTGCAGCCGAGGAAATAGCGGCCACGGGCGTGGATCAGTTTCATCGGCGAACCGCATTCCGGGCATAGATCTTTCACCTCGACTGCCGGCAGTTCCTTCTTCGGCGGCGGGGCCGGCAGCCGATCCTTGAACTTCTCCTTCAGCTCGGCCGTCAGCGATTTCGCATTTCGACATTTCGGGTAGCCGCTGCACGACAAGAACGGGCCCCGCCAACTCTTGCGGATTACCATCTTCGAGCCACACTTCTCGCAATTGATTCCCGTGTCGATGGGCGGAATCGGCTTCTCGCCGGTCTTGTCCGCCTCGAGCGTGGTCTTACACTCCTTGTCGACGCACGTGAAGTATGGCCCCGATTTGCCCAATCGCCAGAGCAGGTTCTTACCGCACGTCGGGCACGGATAGCTCGTCGGCTTGCAGGTGACAATGATCTGATCGTTCTCACCCAAGTTGGCGATTGTGTTGCAGCCCGTCCCATCGGGCTTGTATGCGGAGCAACTCAGGAACGTCCCCCAGCGGCTGGAGCGGGCGACCATCGGCTCGCCACAGGTCGGGCACTTCACATCGATCGCGCTCAGGTCCTGCTCGCCTTCGCGCGGCTTGATGTAGTTGCATGGGTTCTCCTTCTCGCGCCAACCGGAGCAGCCGACGAACGTCCCCTTGCGTTTGGCGCTGTACATTTCGACCAGCGGCCGGCCACATTTCGGGCACATCTCGCCCGTCTCGCGCCCCTTGACCTTGGGCAGTTCCTCATCCGCCTTCTTCAGGTCCTCCGAGAAGCGCGACCAGAATTCGTTCAGCACGGACTCGTACTGCATCTTGCCGTTCGAGATGTCGTCCAGTTCTTCCTCGAAGTGCGAGGTGAACTTCAAATCCATCTCGTTCGGGAAGCCCTTGACGAGCAGGTCGGTCACGGTCTTGCCGAGTTCGGTGGCCGTGAAGCGGCGATTGCTCGACATCGACATAGCCCTTCTTCGAGATCGTCGAAAGGATGGTCGCGTACGTGCTTGGCCGGCCGATGCCTTCTTTCTCGAGCGTCTTCACCAGCGACGCTTCGTTGTAACGGGGCGGCGGCTGGGTGAAGTGCTGGCTGGCGCTCAGGCCGAGCTTGTCGAGCGCCTGACCGTCGCTCAGAGCCGGCAGCATTACGTCTTCCTGCTTGCCGGCGGCCAGACTTTGCGGTAGCCATCGAACTTCTCGATTGAGCCTTTGGCCTTGAACAGCCCCTGGCCCGCCTGGATCTCGACGTTTGTCACCGCCACCACGGCGGGGGTCATCTGACTGGCGACGAAGCGGTTGTAGATCATCGTGTACAGCCGATGCTGATCGTGATCCAGGAACGGCTGCACTTTCTGCGGCGTGTTGGTCAAGTCGGTTGGGCCGAATCGCCTCGTGCGCTTCCTGGGCGCTCTTGCCCGACTTGTAGAAATTCGGCTTGTCTGGCAAATAGCGCGGGCCAATGTTGTTTTCGATATGCGCGCGAACCATCTGCAACGCATCGTTGGAGACGCGAGCGCTATCGGTTCGCATGTAAGTGATCAGCGCGACCTGTCCCTCGGCGCCGAAATGAACGCCTTCATACAGCCGTTGGGCATTCTGCATCGCCCGCTGAGCGCCCATATGCAGGCGAATGCTGGCCTGCTGTTGCATGCGTCGAAGTCGTGAACGGCGGCGGCGCGTGATCGTTGCGATCCTTTTGCTCGATCTTCGTGACTGTGTAACTGGCCCGATCGAGCACGGTTGAAGACCGCGTCGGCCTCCGCCTCGGAAGACGGCCTTGAATGCCTTGTCCCTGCCATTGATCCAGTTGGGCGAGGAAGCTGCCCTCGGGGATCTTCGGCGTTTCCACTTTTTCCGATTTCGATTCGGCCTCCGAGGCTTCGCCGGAGTCCTGGGCAGTCTCATCCGTCCGGTCTTCCGGCTCGGGCTTCTCGTCGGCCGGGCTTTGGCCCTTTCTTCTTGGCGAGCACCTTGGCCGGGAACGGGAAATCCCCGAGCTTGCGCCAAGCCTTGCGGCGTCAGGAGAGCCGTGATCCTCCAGTATTCCTCCGACTTGAACGCTTCGATTTCGCGTTCGCGATCCACCACCAACTTGACGGCGACCGATTGCACGCGGCCGGCGCTCAGGCCCCGCGAGACCTTCTTGCCCAGCAGGTTGCTTAGGGGATAGCCGACCACGCGGTCCAGCGCCCGGCGGGCTTCCTGGGCAGCGACCAGGTTGCTGTCGATGTCGCGAGCGCCTTGCAAGGCGTCCTGCACGGCCTTCTTGGTGATTTCGTTGAAGGTGATCCGCCGGGTGCGCTTGGGATCGAGTTTCAATTCCTCTTCAATGTGCCAGGCGATCGATTCGCCCTCGCGGTCGGGGTCGGTCGCGAGATAGATCATTTCCGCCCGGTCGGCTTCACGCTTGAGTTCGTCGAGAATGTCCTCGGTCGATCGCCTGGCCTTCATTCCACCTTTTTCCGATCGATCGATCACCTGGTACCGGAGCTTCCAACCGTTCGTGATATTCACACCGACAACCTGCTCGCCCTTGACCTTACCGCTGACCGGCAGATCGCGGACGTGGCCATAGCTCGCTCGAACGCGGAAGCCACGGCCCAGGTACTTCTCGATGGTCTTCGCTTTCGCGGGAGACTCAACGATGATGAGGTTGCCCTTGCGCGGGCCGTCATAAGTTTCGCGCTCACGGGTAGGCGGAACCTGGACGACCGCCGTGGCCGCCTTCTTGCTCGTCCGCTTGGTCGCGGACTTCTTGGCGGTCGGCTTGCGGGCCGGGCGGCGGGCCGGCTTCTTCTTGGTGGCGGGTCGAGACTTCTTGCTCGTCGGCATATCGAATCCTGTGGGGCGATGGGCTTGGCGTTACGCAGTGTAGCGGGGCGGTCAACCTGCTCTCGAATCGATATTCGCCAGAATTCAGTCCCTCTGATGGTAGCCGCCAGCCCGTCGATCGATGATCGCAAACTGAATTCTGGCGATTTCCGCTACCCAATTGCTCTCGTAGCTGAATTCGCCAGAATTCAGTCTTCCTGTTGGTAGCCGCCGGGTCGCCATTGGATGAAGGCAAACTGAATTCTGGCGAATTCAGCTACAAGACTAGGCGTTGTCCCACGCAATTGCCTCGCTACAATCCTTTAACTGGACAAAAACGATATTCCCTTCCAAATAGTACCCTCTGGCGCGGAGCGTCAAGCCCGGTGGGCCCAAAGTCGTCCAGGACGGCCGTCTTAAACTGAGGAATGGCAATGGCTTTCAACCCATTTGAAGCATTTAGTATTCGCAGTAAGCTGGGCCGGTCGGTCATGGCCATCATCGGCATCGTCGTCATGTTGACGTTTGTCCTGTCCTCGGGGATGGGCGGCAATACCGACTTTTTCGGCCAAATTGGGTCGATGTTCAATCCCAAGAAACGCGGCGATGTTGTGGCCGTGGCCCACGGAAACGACATCTATTCGGGCGACCTCGCGGAGATTCGCCGACAACGGCGGGCCGCGAACACCTATCTCAATGCGGCGTTGGACAAAGCCTACGCGAACTGGACCGATGAACTCAAGCGCGAAATGGACAGCACGCGCCTGTCGCCGGAAACCAAACGAGAGATCGATAAGTTCGTCAACCTGCGGATCAATTCCGACAAGAATCGCCTGCAATACATGCAGTACATGTTTCAATTCATGAGCGTTCAGAGCATGTTCAATAGCCCGGATGTCCGCAGCCTCCAGGACGCCATGACCAAGGCCCGGCTCAAAACCGACAGCGAGGACAAGCGGCAACTGGAGGCACTCGTCAACATCCTTATGTATGACCTCGAGCGGTTTAGCGGCCAGCCGCCAATTCGTACTAGTTGAGCTGGGAGATTCCGATCAAGACACACTCGATTTCTATCTCCTGCTGAAGAAAGCCGAGCAGCTTGGCATCAATTATTCGCCTGAAGGGATCGTCGACCTGATCGCGCACGACACGCTTGGGCGGCTTGGCGACGACTTGAAGGGCGCTCTTCCCATCGAGCGGCAACTCCGCGACGGCGATCGCATGGGCGATTTCACCCACGATTGGCTGATCGAGGCCATCGGCAACGAGTATCGCGCTCGCGATACTCTGGCCGCGCTGCAAGGCATGACTCGGGCGACCGCGAGCGCGGAGATGCGAGCGCGCAATCCACTCGCGCTCTTCCTCCTCGGCGGCGACGCGGACAAGACCCCGATTCCGGGCGCTCTGAATACGGCCAGTGCGTTGCCCGGCGCCGTGACGCCCTACGAGTTCTTCGAGTTCTACAAGGATCGTTGCTCGGAGCACACGTTTGACATGTTGGAAGTCTCGGCCGAGGATTTCTTGAGCCAGGTCAAAGGCGAGCCGACGCCAAGGGAGCGAATCGCTCTGTTCAACAAATATCGCGGAGAATTGCCCGATCCTTCCAAGGAGCGACCGGGCTTCAAGGAACCGCGCAAGGTGAAGTTGGAGTATGTAGCCCTGGATGCGACCTCCAAGCGGATCACCGAAGCCATTCCCAAACTGCATGCGGCCGAAACGTTCTTGTGGGCATCGGCCGGAGCGATGGACGGCAATCCCATGGCCGCCTTGATGACGGCTTCGCGCTCGACCCTCGATCGGACGCTGCCGATCCAGGAGGAAGTGCGCAAGAAGATGGACGCCAACCTGAGCCGCTATCAGGATTTCGAACAGTACTACTTCACGCCGCGCAACGTGAGCGTTTATCGACCGGAGACAATCGTCGGCCTTCTCGGTGCTCTTGGCGGGTACCCATCCCAGACGGCAGCGGCAGCAGCGGTTTCACTGCCGCTCCGTTATGCGGAACGGCACGACCTCAAGACGCGTGTTCCGTTCTTGCTGCAAGCCTGGCTGACGCCCTTTAACCCGACTATGGGCAACGCTTTAGGAATGCCGGCGTTCGCCTATGCCTTGAATCCGAAACTTCCGCCGGTCGGCTTGTATCTAAAAGAGGTGACCGAAACCGCCCGCAAGAACGAGCGGCGAAAATTGTTGCAGGATGACATCCAGGAGTTGCGAACCAAGCTCTTCAAGATTCAAAGCGACAATGGCCTGTTCACACAGCGACAGCCGGACAAAGCGACGATCGAAAAAGTCCGGGCTGAAGCGAAGAAATTCATGATGGAGTGGCTCAAGAATCGCGGCCTGAAGCCGACGGGAAACAGTCAGCCCGAAGACAAGTTTGCCCTGGTGAGCGACCCGGCTTTGAAGGTGCTCAATGACCTCGCCGCCAAGGAACCGGATGGAAGCAATTCCCTGGTGAATCGGCTATTTACAGTCGATCCACAGACGGGCCAGCCGGTGAGCGGTGTCGAGCCTTATGAGCCCTTCTGGTTCCCCGGAGAGCCTTCGGGGGAGTCGTTGGACAAGCCGAACTATCTGGTCTGGGTAGCCGAGGAAAAGTCCCCCAATGCCTATCCTTCGCTTGAAAACGCCGACCGGCAAACGAACGGCGAAATGACCAAGCGCGTGGTGCACGCGTGGAAGCTCGAGAAGGCTCGAGCGCTGGCGAAAGCGGAGGCCGACCGGATCTCCGAGCAGGTGCGATCCATTGCCAAGGAAGCGAGCAGCAATCCCGAAGGAGTGATCCGTCAGCTTCGCGACCTGGCCGCGGAAAAGAAGCTTCGCACGATTGTGTTGCCGGGCCTCGCGATGTTAAAATTCGAACACGAAGCCACGCGAGCGGCCCCCGGGAGTTATTCTCCCCCGAAGATCGACAAGAGTCAGGTCACCTACCCAACCGCGGACTTCGCCGATCAGTTGTTGGAATTACGCAAGCAACCTGTCGGTGGCGTCACCGTACTGCCGGACGCGCCGCAATCGCACTATTACGTGGCATGCGAGATTTCGCGGCAGGAAAAGAATGTGGATCAGTTCCGCGATGTGTTCGGCAAGACGAACGCCACGGGCGTTGCCCAGAATCAGCTCTATCAAGGCCATGCATTGCAGGAAGATCGCATGCGCGCGATCAATGAAGTCCGCGAGCGATTACACGCGGATGCAAAGCTTGAAGAAAAGGAAGCGTTCAAGAATAAGGAACGGGAGACGGAATAGGATTGTTCGAGGGGACATGCCTCTGGCCGGTCCCCTCGAATCACCGCCCGCGATCATTTCTTGGTCAGTCGCTCGTTCAAGGATTTGAGCCGCTCCGCGGCGGGTTCCTGCTTGAATGGATTTGCCGGCGGATCCTTGCCAAAGCCACCCTTGGCAAATCCCCCCCTCGGCGTTCCGGGCCAGCGGTAGCCGACCTTTTCGAGAGCTTCGCGATCCTTTTCGAGCACTTTTTGAATCGCCTCCAGACGGGCCTTCGCATCTTCTTCCTTAATTTCATTTGCGGTGTCCAAGCCTTCGAGTTGCTTGGCGATCGCGGACCGGTCTTCGGGCGACAGATTCACGCTGACCGGCTTGTCGACGATACGATCCAACACGGCGACCAGGCTCGCCAGTTGCATCTTGGATGAAGGTGGAGCGCCAAAGCCGCCTTTGCCCTTGGGAGTTGCACGCCCACCGGCTTTGCCTTTCGGCATCGGCGCGGTGGGTCCGGGGGGCGGGCCGGTGGGCGCTTCGTCGAACTGGTTGACCGGCTCGGGGGCAAAGGGTCGGTAACCGAATCCGGCCATGAAAATGATTCCGAACGCAACGCCCGCGACCAAGCCCCCAAAGGCCGCCGTGATAATTTCCGGGATCTTCATCTTCCCGATAGGCAAGAAATACAAAATGACGCCCAGCACCAGGACACCGCCGCCAATCAGGGCGAAATAGTGCCAGGTTTGCATGTGATTGAAGTCCATCCGCCGGCTCCACTACGAGAGAGGAAAATGATCGAAGTGGCGCCAAGATAACGCTAAGCCGAGTGGAAAGGTAGCAAAAAAGCCGTCGAAGCGAAATGAGTTTGGGAGTGCCCGGCAAGCGACCGAAATTCGGCCGCTCGCCGGGAGGTGTCAGAACTGACCGCTACACCTTCAATGCATCGCGTTGCGGGTGGGCTCGCCCGAGCTATCCAGCGATCCAGAACGGTTCGGGAGAGCCGTTCTGCGCAATTGGTGCTTTGACTCAGCCCAGCAGTCAATAATCGATCAGGGGGTTGTCTCGGGCGCTGCGCAGGAACTGGCGCTGGAGCGGGAGCAGGCGTTGCCGGCTTCTTCTCCGAACCCTGGACACGCGTCTCACCTTCCTTGAGCAATTCGATGAGGGCGGTTTCGCCCGCATCGCCCAAGCGCCGCTTCGTCAGCTTCATAATCCGCGTGTAGCCGCCCTGGCGGTCTTTATAGCGTAGCGCAAGATCCTTAAAGAGCTTGCCGATGACCGTCTCGCCCGTGCCATTGCCTTTGGCATCGAGCAACTCGACCTTGGCGACAGGCCCCAGCCTCGCCAGGAGAAGCCGGCGAGCATGCAATTCTTTGATCTTATCGCCGGAAGCGACGCCGCGCTTGGCGAGTGTAATGAGTCGCTCGACAAATGGACGAAGCTCCTTCGCCTTGGGCAAAGTCGTCGTGATCCGTTCGTGGGAGAACAGTCCCAACAACAAGTTTCGCTTGAGCGATCTGCGATGGGGGGCATTGCGGCCGAGCTTTCGGCCACGCTTCAAATGGCGCATGGTGAAACACCTCTTGGGTTAGCCGGTTGTCACGGGCACCCGCTGGGTGCGCTCGCCCGGCCACTGGTCAGGAGTCAGAGATCAGAGATCAGAGATCAGAGATCAGACATTAGACGTCAGACATCAGTGATCGGACTGCACAATCCTGACCTCTGATGTCTGATCTCTGAGTCTTGCTTCTATCGTCGCTGCGGGATCCGCATGCCCAGCGCCAGGCCGTGTTCGGCCAGCTTCGCTCGCACTTCCTTCAACGTTGTTTCGCCGAAATTGCGGACCTCGAGCAATTCGTCTTCCGAGCGCGACACAAGGTCGCGAACGGTGGAGATATTCTCCGATTCCAGACAGTTCGTCGCTCGGACCGAAAGCTCGAGTTCGGCAAGGCTCATATTGAGTTTGCGTTCGAGGTCGGCATCGGCCGCCTCGCGGCCGGCGCCGCCGGTTTCGAAGCGATCGTCGATGGGCAATTCGGAGCCCGGCTCGGTGTACTGCACGAACGGATTCAAATGCTTGCGGAGGATTTTGGCCGATTCGACCAGTGCCATTTGCGGCGTGGTCGTTCCATTCGTCCAGATCTCCATGATCAGCCGATCGTAGTTCGTCCGCTGGCCAACTCGGGTTTCTTCGATTTCATACTTCACGCGGACCACGGGCGAAAAACTCGTGTCCACGGGAATGACGCTGATCTCACGTTCCTTGCCGGCGTTGTCGTCGGAGGAACGATAGCCGCGACCATTCTCGACGGTCATTTCCACGACGAATGGCACGTCGTCGGTCAGCGTGGCGATGACGTGCTCGGGATTGGCAATCTGGATGTCCGCGTCGTGCTGAATGTCGGCCGCCTTGACCACGCCCTTCTGGTGCCGATCGATCCGGATCGTCCGCGAGCGAGTCCGCGTTGTTCTTGACCACCAGGGCCTTGATATTCAGGATGATGTCGGTGACGTCCTCGACGACGCCGGGGATCGTGCTGACCTCGTGCTGCACGCCTTGAATCTTGACGCGGGTGACGCCGCTGCCTTCCAGGCTCGACAGCAGAACGCGTCGCAGGCTATTGCCGACGGTGATGCCGAAGCCGCGTTCGAACGGTTCGGCCACGAACTTGCCGTAGGTGTCGGTCAAGCCGCGCTCGGCGGCGACGCGGCTCGGCAGTTCCAGGTTCCGCCACTTGATTCGCATGGGAAACCCTCCAAATAAGTCCGCAGTCCTTAGTGCTCAGTCCCCGGTCGGAATGACTGGAAACAGAAGACTAAGGACTGCGGACGGAACGGTTATCGGGTCGCAATTTCAATAATGAGCTGCTCGCGAATGTCGCTGATTCGGGTATCGACGTCGCCGCGGCTCGGCAGCCGGGTCACCCGTCCTTCCGGAATCTCACCGGGAACGACTTCGAGGAAGTCCGGAATGCGCTCCTTGGCGCCTTCACGCATCAACTCGCGGGCAACCTTCAGCGATTTCTCGCGGCTCTTGACCTTCACCGTGTCGCCGGGCTTCAGCAAAGCATGCTTGGGATGTCGGTCGGATGCTCGTTGACGATGACGTGCCCGCCGCGCACGAGTTGGCGAGCACTCGCCCGGCTGGGAGCAAACCCCAGTCGGTGGATGACATTGTCCAGCCGGCGTTCCAGCACGCTGAGCAGTTCCTCGCCCGTGTTTTCCGGCGACTTGGCGGCGAGCGCGAAGTACCGGCGGAACTGGCGTTCCAGCACGCCGTAGAAGAACTTGAGCTTCTGCTTCTCGCGCAAACGGACGCCGTACTCGCTCAGCTTCCCCTTGCGGGCGCCGTGCATTCCGGGCGGCTTGTTGCGATTGTCCCGATCGATCGGGCACTTCGGAGAATAGCAACGAGCGCCCTTCGAGGTATAGTTTCATGCCTTCGCGGCGGCAACGCTTGCAAACGGGGTCGGTGTATCTTGCCATCTTAGTTAGTTAGGGTTGAGCCAACATTGGGCCTATGGGAGCTATAGGACCCATTGGCCCTATGATTCTTGCATGAACTCAGCCGCATCAAACTCGCCGCTTCTTCGGCGCCCGGCAGCCGTTGTGCGGCAGCGGCGTAACGTCTTCGATCACTTTCACGGTCAGCCCGGCGCCTTGAAGGCCGTGATAGCCGACTCGCGGCCAGCGCCGGGGCCTTTCACGCGAACTTCGACTTCCTTAACGCCAAACTTCGATGCCTTCTCGGCACAGGCCTCGGCGGCACGCTGGGCCGCATAAGGAGTGCTCTTGCGGCTACCCTTGAAGCCGGCCGTCCCGGCCGACGCGTGCAAAGGGCATCGCCCGCGGTGTCCGTGATCGTGACGATCGTGTTGTTGAACGTGGACTGGATATGCGCAACGCCCCGGCTGACGTTTCGCCGGGCTTTGCGTTTTTTGCTCTTCGCCATGTTGTATCGTTCTTTGGAATGAGCTGTTAGTGATTCGTCGTTGGCCCGCCGCCGGAACACTCACAACGAATCACGAATAACCAATCGACTAACGCAGGTCTTTCACGCCCTTCTTGCCGGCAACGGTTTTCCGCGGGCCCTTGCGGGTGCGGGCGTTGGTCTTACTTCGCTGTCCGCGAACCGGCAGATTCCGTCGATGCCGCGAACCCCGATAGCTGGAAATGTGCTTCAGCCGTTCGATATTCGCGTTCTCGGTTCGCCGCAAGGCGCCTTCGACCAAGTACTCGCGATCGAAAATCGCCGCGATGCGGGCAATTTCGTCGTCCGAAAGTTCCTTCGCTCGGCGCTGCGGATCGACGCCGGCCTGGTCGCACAGTCGAATGGCAAGAGCCGGCCCGATGCCACGCAGGTAGCGCAAGCTGATGTGGGTCGGCTTATCCGGCGGAAGGTCAACGCCCTGAATACGGGGCATGGGTATCAAACTCCTTAGCCTTGACGCTGTTTGTGCCGCGGGTCCGAACAAATGACGCGGACTACGCCTTTTCGGCGGATGAGCTTGCATTTGTCGCACATTCGCCTGACGCTGGATCGTACTTTCATAACCGCCTCGGCCTTTTTCGGCTAAAAGTCGCAAACAAATACTCTACGACTCGTCTAAATGCTGGCAAGGCATTGTACGTAGACACGCCAATCGGTCCAGAGGTTCCAGTGCTTTGTCCCAGCTTCAATGTAGAAATCAGTCGTAGCGGAAGGCACCAGACTTCCGTCAACAATGGCCGGTCACCGAAGTCGGACGCCTTGCGTGACCCGTCCATTAAGCTTGGACCAAGCACGAGTCGAATAGGCCTCTCCTTCAGCGTGTGAACCTCGTCACCCGGAGCCATAGGCGGACTCAACGGGCGGCTGTGGCCATGGCCGGCTGGCGAATCTCGCCCGCTGGGTCACCGTCATCCGCCGTTACCAGGACGATCCCGACCGGCGAAATCGCCACCGTGTGTTCCACATGCACGCTCGGCAAACCATCTTGGGTCACCACGGTCCATTGATCGTCCAGTGTTCGCACATCCGGCCGGGCCATGTTCACCATGGGTTCCACCGCCAAGACCAGGCCCGGTTCCAACCGGAAGTCGCCGCGCTTCTGTAGGTCCTTATTGAGAAAGTTCGGAACCTGCGGGCTCTCGTGCATGTCGCGGCCGATCCCGTGGCCGACGTATTGTTCGACAACGCTAAAGCCGGCTTCCTTGACGTGCCGCTCCATGCGCACCGCAACCTCGGACCACCACCGCCGGCGTCCCATTTCCAGGATCGCGATCTTTAAGACCTCTTCCGCGACTTTCACGAGCCGCAATCGCTCGGAACGACAGTTGCCAATTGGAATCGTCACCGCCGAATCGGCACACCAGCCTTCGAGCCGGCAAGCCGTGTCGACCTTGAGCAAGTCGCCGTCGCGGAGAGCCCGATTGTTCGGTATGCCATGGACGACCTGCTCGTTGAGCGACATGCAAGTGACGGCCGGGAACGGCGTGTTCATTCCGTGCGGCACATAGCCCTTGAAAAGCGGCGTGGCATTGTGCTGGCGATAAAAGTCTTCGATGACCTGATTGATGTCGGCGGTCTTGCGTGCCCGGCTTCGCCATCTCCCGGCAGATGCGCAGAGCCCGCGCCACCAGCTTGCCGGCCTGGCGCATCAGGCCGATCTGCTGGAGAGATTTCAATTCCGGGGGCGTCTGGATTTCTCGCCGCAGCACGGGTCGTTCAATCCTCCGTCAGACCAGGATAGTTTCGCATCACCAGGTGGCTGTTAATCTTTTGCACGAGATCGAGGCAGACACTCACCACGATGAGGAGGCTCGTTCCGCCATAAAACGTCGCGATCTGATAGGGCACTTGCAATTCGTTCGAGACCAAGCTCGGAATGATCGCGATCACCGCCAGGAACGCGGCGCCGACATACGTGATTCGCATGAGCACCTTTTCCAGGTAGTCGGAAGTGCTCTTGCCCGGCCGGTAGCCGGGAATGAAGCTGCCGTAATCCTTCAAGTTGTTGGCCATGTCCTTCGGGTTGAAGGTGATCGCCGTCCAAAAGTAGCAGAAGAAGTAGATCAAGGCGATGTACAGGACGTTGTAGAGCCAACCCGACCCACGTTGCAAAGCGTCGCCCAGCGAACCCGCCCAGTCCACCTGGAACGATTGGTACATCATCCGGAACAAAAAGCCGGGAATAATCAGCAGGCTGCTGGCGAAGATCACGGGCATCACGCCCGCTTGATTGACCTTGAGCGGGAGGAATTGGCGGGTGCCGCCATAGACCCGGCGGCCGCGTACGTGCTTGGCCGATTGCGTGGGAATCCGCCGCTGCCCCTTCGTGATGGCAATAACCGCCAAGACGACCGTGACGAACAGGACCACTAACAACAGCATTTTTTCGAAACTGATATCGCCCGTTCCGGAACCGAGGGTTAACAGGGACTTTTTCAATTGGAAGCCGCCCGTGGTCGTCGATTCGAATAGGAGATTGCGGGTGGCATTCGGAATCCGGCAGACGATGCCCGCCATGATGATGAGCGAGATTCCGTTGCCGATGCCGTACTCGTCGATTTGCTCTCCGAGCCACATTAAAAACAGCGTTCCGACCGTGACCGTCAAGATCGCGGCGAAGCCAAACCAATAATACGAGAACCCTTCCGCATATCCCGGGGCCATGATCCCCCAGCCGCCGCTGCTTTCGGGACGGATCAGTCCGCGGATCCAAAAGATTGCCTGGATGAGAGTGATCGGAATGGTCAGGTAGCGGGTGTATTCGTTGATCTTCTTTTGGCCGTTCGGTTCCTTACGGAGTTTCTCGAGATAAGGACTCAAGCCCGAAGCCGCCAGGAGCTGGAGAATGATGGATGCGGAAATATACGGCATAATGCCGAGGGCGAAGATTGTCGCGTTCGAAAGGTTGCCGCCCGAAAACGTCGAAACCAGGCCGAGCACCTGGCCCAGCGCTCCCGACTGTTGCTCGGCGACTCGCTTGGCCAATTTGACCTGATCCATCATCGGCAGGGGAATCGAATAGCCGATGCGATAAATCACCAGAAACAACAGCGTGATGAGGATCTTTCGCCGCAGTTCCGGGATCGCGAAGATCGTGATCAACTTTCGCATCGACTTCCCCCTGATGTCACAGACGTCAGAAGACAGAGGTCAGAAGCCAGAGAGCAGCCTCCGACTTCTGACCTCTGTCTTCTGACGTCTTGCGTCCTCATGACTGTTCCTTGGCCTTGCGGGGCTTCATTTTGTTCCGGACGGGCTTCTTGGCCGGCGGGATTACCTCGCAAGTGCCCCCCTTGGCTTCGATCTTCTCCTTGGCGGACTTGGAGAAGTGGTGCGCCTTCATCACCAATTTCTTGGTGACTTCGCCGTCTCCGAGAATACGGACACCGTCGAGTGATTTTTTCGCCAGTCCCTTTTCGCGAAGTGTGCCAACGTTCACTTCCTCGCCGGCGGCGAAAAGTTCGTCGATATCCCCCACATTGACGACGTTGTATTGAAGCGCGAACATTCCGTTCGTGAAACCACGCTTGGGAACGCGACGAAAGAGCGGGGTTTGACCGCCGACGAAGGTGATGCCCGGTAATCGAGCGCCGGCGCTTGCGAACTGGCCCTTGCTGCCACGGCCGGCCGTCTTGCCCTGACCGGAGCCAATGCCGCGGCCGACGCGCTTCTTGCCGCGTCGTTTTTGGCAACCGGCGTGAACGTTAGTCAAGTCCATTACAACTCCACCCCTCGCAATCGAGCCACTTCCTCGCGCGTGCGAAGCTGTAGCAGGCCATCGATCGTTGCTTTGACCAGATTGATTGGATTCGTGCTGCCGTGTGTCTTAGTCAGGATGTTGCGGATGCCGCATGCTTGGAGCACCTCGCGAACGCCCGGTCCCGCCTTGACGCCGGTGCCCGGTCCGGCGGGCACGAGAATCACGCGACTGCCGCCGAATCGGCCAATGACCCGATGCGGAATCGTCTGGCCGCGCATGGAGATTCGCTTCTGCCGCTTGACGTTGGCCTCGCCGTCCTTGAGCGCCTTTTCCACCGCGGGTGGAACTTCTTTGGCCTTGCCGTACCCGTACCCAACACGGCCGCGCTCGTCGCCGACGACTACAAGCGCATTGAAGCTGAATCGTCGGCCACCCTTGACGACGCAGGCGCTCCGCCGGATCTTCACCACGAAGTCCTTGTATTGACCTTCCTGCTGTCGGTCGCGGTCTTTGGCCATTTCTCTCCCCCGCTATCCACATCGGACTAATAGGACCCATGGGCCGCGCAGGCCCTAATAAGTCTTATTGATTCAAAACTGCAAACCGCCCTTTCGGGCTGCGTCGGCCAAGGCCTTGACCCGGCCGTGATATCGATAGTGGCCGCGATCAAATGCCGCTTGCGTGATCCCCTTGGCCTTGGCGGCCTCGGCCAACTTGGCCCCGACCGCGGCCGCGGCTTTGACGTTGCCGCCGTATTTCGTCGACGCCTTCACATCCTTGACGATTGTACCGGCTGCCGCCAATGTCACGCCCGTCATATCGTCGATGAGCTGGGCGTAAATATGCTTCGACGAGCGAAACACGCTCAGGCGTGGTCGCTCCGATGTACCAGTGATTCGCCGTCGCACCCGGTGGGCCCGGCGCTCCTGGCGGTGGTGTTTCAGTTTCTGTGCGTCCATTGATCGTTCTCACTAAGCCGCGAGCGGATTAACCGCCGCTGGCAAACGTCTTGCCTTCCTTACGCCGGATGACTTCATTCTCGTAGCGAATGCCTTTGCCCTTATATGGTTCCGGCTTGCGCGAAGCGCGAATTTCGGCAGCGAATTGCCCGACCTTCTGTTTATCCGCTCCCTTGACCGAGATTTGAGTCCCTTCTTTGTCGAGCACTTCCACGGTCACGCCATCGGGCGGAGTCAGCTTGATCTGATTCGCATAGCCAACGGAAAGAACGATCGACTTCTGGTCGATTCGCGCCTGGTAACCCAGTCCTTCAATCTTGAGTTTCTTCTCGTAGCCCTGCGATACTCCGACCACCATGTTGTTGACCAGTGCCCGCGTCAAGCCGTGGAGGGCTCGGTTGGTGCGATCGTCGTTCGGTCGGGTCACGGTGATGACCTTGCCGGCCACATCGTGTTTGATGTCCATGTTGGGGTGATAAGCCAATTCCAGCTTGGTGCCCTTCTTGCCTTCCACCACGACCTTCCCGTTGGCGATGGTCACCTTGACATCGGCCGGAACCGGGATCGGTTGTTTGCCTACACGCGACATGATCACACCTTATGGGTCATCGAGTTTCGCAGCGCGAACGCTGGGGGACTCTCACCAGACAACGCACAGCACTTCGCCGCCGACGCCTTCCTTGCGTGCCCGTCGATCGCTCATCACGCCTTTCGACGTGCTCAAGATCGCGATGCCGAGCCCGTCCAAGACCTTCTTGAGTTCCTTGGCGCCCTTGTAATACCGATGGCCCGGCCGGCTGGACCGCTTGATCGCGCGAATGACTTTTTCGCCTTCGGCGCCATACTTGAGATACACGCGAAGCACACTGCCCGGCTCGCCCGCCTTGATGCCTTCCTTGAATTCGCCGCCATCGTATTTACCGATCTGGAAGTCGAGGATGAACCCCTCGTCCTTCAGCACTTGGGCGACGCTGGCCTTGAGCCGGGTGGCCTTCATCTCGGCAGCCGGCCGCTCGATCGAATTCGCATTGCGAATCCGAGTAAGCATGTCGGCAAGGGTATCGGTCATCATTTCTGAGTTCCAGGTTCCAAGTTTCAAGTTTCAAGTTTGTGTTTCAAGTGCCAAACTTGAAACTCGAAACTTGAAGCTCATTTACCAACTGGCTTTGCGCACTCCCGGAATCATTCCGTCCGACGCCAGATTCCGAAAACAAATGCGGCAGATGCCAAATTTGCGATACACGGCCCGCGATCGCCCGCAAATCTTGCAGCGGGTACGAATGCGGACCAACTCGTGAGGCGCCAGGATCTTGGCCTTGTTGCGCTGCGCTTCGGGCTTGCGCATTTCGACCTTGTGGGCCTCGATCTTCTTAAGTTCCCGCTTGTAACGGGCCTCTTTGGCATTCGTCGACATTGATCAAGTCCTCAGTCCCTAGTGCCCCGTCGTCAGTCCCCGGTCGACTGACTGGGGACTGACAACTGAGGACTCTATGACTCTCTGAATGGCATTCCAAATTGTTTTAAGAGTTCGCGGGATTCCTCGTCGCTTCGGGTCGTCGTCACAATGGTGATGTCCATCCCCTGCGTAAAGTTCACCTTGTCGGCGTCGATTTCGGGGAAGATCAATTGTTCCGAGACGCCCATGGAATAATTGCCGTTGCCGTCGAAGCTCTTCGGATTCACGCCGCGGAAGTCGCGGATTCGCGGCAGCGCCACATTAATCAAACGATCCAGGAACTCGTACATCCGCTTGCCGCGGAGCGTGACGCGACAGCCGATCTCTTGATTCTCGCGCAAGCGGAAACCACTCACCGCCACTCGGGATTTCGTGATTTGGCATTTCTGGCCGGCGATCTGAGTCAGTTGCTCGGCGGACTGTTCCATCCGATTCTTGTCTTGCAGCGCCTTGCCGACACCCATGTTCAAGACAATTTTTGTGAGCCGCGGCAAACTCAGAATATTCTTGCGCCGAACTTCGTCGCCAGCGCCGGGACGATGTCCTTCTTGTACTTGTCGAGCAATCGAGCCATGACATTCTTTCCCGTCTTGAAGGCCCCGATTGCCGACCGGGACCTCTGGGGTAAGGAGTTTCGAGTTTCGAGTTGAACGTGCAACTGGAAACTCGGAACTCAAACGACTTCCGCCGCGAGACTCAGAATCTTGTTGAACTTCTCACGCAATTCTCGAGCGACCGCGCCGAACATGCGCGTGCCGCGCGGATTCAATTCATTGTCGAGCAAAACGATCGCATTTCGATCAAATCGCACGTAGGTGCCATCATCGCGCCGCGTCGCCTTCTTGGTGCGAACCACCACCGCTTTGACCACTTCGCCGGGCTTCACGTCGCCGCCAGGAATCGCTTTTTTGACCGAGGCAATGATCACGTCGCCGAGCCCCGCATAGCGACGCCGTGAGCCTCCCAGCACCTTGATGCACATGCATTCCTTGGCGCCGGTATTGTCGGCGACATCAACGTAAGTGTACATCTGAATCATGTTTGCAACCTTGGTCGGGGCCCGATGCGTCAGCAGGGAACACTAGGCCGTTGGCGTCTCCGCTAACTGAACCTTGGCGGGGGCCTTAATCACGACCCGGACAAGCCTCCAGCACTTCTGCTTGGAAAGCGGCCGCGTCTCCATGATCTCGACGGTATCGCCAACATGCGACTCGTTGCTTTCATCGTGAACGTAGCAGACGGTTCGCTTTTTGATGAACTTCCCGTAGCGAGCGTGTTTCACCAACCGCTCCACGTCCACGCGCCGGGTCTTATTCATTTTGTCGCGCGTCACCACGCCAACCAGAGTGCGGCGCTGGTTGCGACGTTCGGCCGCCGGGGTCGCAGCTTTCGTCAGCCATTGGTCGTGCCCTTTGCTTCCTTCAACAGTTCGCGCTCGCGCTGGATGGTCTTGATCCGTGCAATGTCCCGTCGCGACTTGCGCAGTTCGCTCGGCGTCTCCAGCCGGTCGGTTGACGACTGGAATCGGAGCTGGAACAAGTGCTTCTCGATATCTCGCAACGTGAGGTTGAGCTGCTCGTCACTCATCCCCCGGTATTCACTCACTTTAGCGGTGGCAGCCATGGTTGCTCACGGGAGGCCAGAGTCAGACAGTGGTCCGGCTCGGGACTCCTGACTCCTAATCAGGTCGTATGTCGCTTCACAAATCGGCACTTGAACGGCATCTTATACGCGACTCGTGCCAGGCAATCCTTGGCGGCCGCTTCGGGCAAGCCGCCGATCTCAAACAGCATCATTCCCGGCTTGATGACCGCCGCCCAGAATTCCGGCTCGCCTTTGCCCTTGCCCATGCGCGTTTCAGCCGGAATGGAGGTTACAGACTTATGCGGAAACACGCGGATGTACAAACGCCCTTCGCCGCGAAGGAACTGGGCAACCGTGACGCGTCCCGCTTCCAGCGCCTCGGCGGACAGCCAGCCGCCTTCGAGGCTCTGCAAGCCAAATTCGCCGAAGCTCACGGTATTGCCGCGCGTCGCATTGCCGCGCACGCGGCCGCGCTGCGTCTTCCGAAACTTCACTCTCTTCGGCATTTGCGGCATGGCCGCCCCTCATCTAAGTTCCAAGTTCCAAGTTTCAAGTTTCAAGTTTCAAGTTTATTCCAAGTTAGGTGACTTTAACTTGAAACTTGAAACGTGGAACTTGAAACTCAAGAAGTCTATTCGCTCCGCTGTCCACCGCCCTCGCCACCGCCATCGCGGCGTGGCCCGCGCCGACGCCGGGTTCGGGACGGCGCCGGCGCCTGCGTGTCCGTCGATTCCTCGGACAAATAGTCGCCGTTGTTGACCCACACTTTGATGCCGATGTTTCCCTGGGCGGTCGCTGCTTCGGTGAAGCCGTATTCCACCTTGGCTCGCAACGTGGAAAGGGGAATACTGCCCTGCATGGACTTTTCACAGCGGGCCATTTCCGCTCCGCCAAGGCGGCCGGACAACTGAAGCTTGATCCCCCTCGCGCCCGAATCCATGCACTTCTCCATGGCCTGCTTCATTGTCCGCCGGAAGCTCGCCCGTTTTTCCAATTGCTCGGCAATTTCCTGAGCGACGATCTGCGGGTCGGTCTCGGGCCGGCCCACTTCCATGGTTTTGACTTCGATGACCCGGCGCGTCAGGTTTTGAAGAAGCTGGGTCAGCTTGTCGATGTCGGCCCCCTTCTTGCCGATGATGACGCCAATCTTCGCCGACGAAATCGTGACGATTACTTTCTCACGCGTGCGGTCGATGCGGATCTTCGAAATCTGTGGCCGCTTCTTGCGGAGCAATTTCAGAATGAACGACCGAATCTTATGGTCCTCGACCAACAGGTCCGAAAAGTCGTTCTTGTTGGCGTACCACTGGCTCTGCCAGCCGATCATGATGCCGGTGCGAAAGCCCGTTGGTCGAATCTTCTGACCCATTCTTGTTCTCTCTCGTCGTGGGACGGATTTGGTCATCCGACCTACTATTGGCGACGGCTTGGCAATCCGTCCTACTCAGCTCACGAAGTCACTGGTTCCGGAGCAGGCGCCACGTTGGGGGCGGGGGTCTCCGGAGCAGTGACGGCAACGGCTGCCGCGGGCGTCACCGTCTCCTCGATCTCTTCTTCGGCGATGGCTACATGGATGTGGCACATCCGTCGCAGAATCATGAAGGCGGTTCCACGGGCACGGGGCATAATCCGCTTGAACATCGGCCCGTCGTCAATGCGGGCCTCGGAGACGATCAAATCTTCCACGTCGCGGGCGCCGCGGTCGTCTGCGTTGCCCATGGCGCTTCGCAATACGGATTCAACCAGTCGAGCCCCTCGATTCGGTTTGAATCGCAAGACTTGGAGCGCCTCGTCCACACTCTTACCACGGACAATGTCCGCAAATGGCCGGACCTTCCGGGCCGACATATCCGCGTATCGGTGAACGGCTCTGTATTCCATCTCTTCGGTCCCCAGCTTCCAGTCGGGCGTCCTTGGTCCTCAGTCGATGTGACTTCGGAATGGGACGTCGGACCGGGAACTCTTACTTGCCTCCGGCCGCCGCCGCAGCGGCTGCCTGCTTGGCCTTGCCGCCGCTATGGCCCTTGAAGGTTCGCGTCGGAGCGAACTCGCCAAGTTTGTGCCCGACCATGTCCTCAGTCACATACACCTTGAGGAACAACTTGCCGTTGTGAACCAGGAACGTCACGCCGACAAAGTCGGGGTGAATCGTGCAGTCCCGCGCCCAGGTTTTAATTGGCTCGCGGTTGTTGGTTGCCTGGGCCTTTTCGACCTTGGCAGCCACCTTCGCGTCGATGTACGGTCCCTTCTTTTTCGAACGGCTCATCAGTCCCTCCGGGATTTCCCGGCAAAATTCGCAGACAGTACGTTCTAGTTGGGCCGCGGCCCCGCGTCCAGCACTCATGGTGAAATAGGACCCATGAGTCTCACGAGACCCATGGGTCCTATTTCATCGAAGTCGACCCCGTCTAAGCACTCGCGTAACGCGGACCCGGCCGGCGTCGGCGGACAATCGCGGCGCCCGATGGCTTCCGCTTCTTTCGCGTCTTTCCACCCTTCGAAAGCTTGCCGGTCGGCGAGCACGGATGGCGACCGCCCTTGGCACGGCCCTCGCCGCCGCCCATCGGATGACTCACGGGGTTTTGCGCCACGCCGCGTTGGTGCGGCTTCTTCCCCATCCAGCGCTTGCGGCCAGCCTTGCCGATGCTGATATTCATGTGGTCCGAGTTCGAAATCGGACCCAAACTTGCCCGACAGGTGATTGGCACGCGCCGGATTTCGCCACTCGGCAACGTCAACTGAGCCCACTCGCCTTCGCGGTTCGTCAACGTCGCGCTGCACCCCGCGGAGCGGCAGATTTGCCCGCCACGCCCCGGCTGCATTTCGACGTTATGCACACTCATGCCGAGCGGGATCCGGCCCAGCGGCAAGCAATTTCCGACTCGCGGCTCGGCCTCGGCGCCCGACATCACCGTATCGCCGGCCTTCAGACCGTCCGGAGCGAGGATGTATGCCTTTTCGCCGTCCGTGTACTGAATCAAGGCGATACGTGCCGAACGATTGGGATCGTATTCGATCGACAACACTGAAGCCGCGACGCCGTCCCTCTTGTTCCGTTTGAAGTCGATCACACGGTACATTTTCTTGTGACCGCCGCCACGGAATCGAATGGTGGTCAGCCCTTGATTATTCCGCCCACCCTTCTTCTTTCGCGGAACGAGCAGCGACTTTTCCGGCTTGTTCTCGCGCGGATTCGTGCATTCGACGAAGTCGCTGACGGATCCGAAGCGTCGGCCCGCGGAGGTCGGTTTGTAGATGCGAATTCCCATATCCACTCTCCGCTTTAGCGGTCCACTTTGACCGACCCGCTTTCAGCCAATCATCATGAGGCGTCTGGCAGATCGCTGGAAGCTGACCGCTGATGGCTCTTAGAAGAAGTCGATCTTGTCTTCCGCGTGCAAGGTCACAACGGCCTTCTTCCAATCCGGCATCTGGCCCATCTTGAAGCGAAATCGCCGCTTCTTGCCGTGTCGAATCTGTGTCGTCACGTGCTCCACGCGAACGTGGAACATCTCTTCGACAGCCTTCTTGATGTCTGTCTTCGTCGCGAGAATGTTGACCTGAAAGCCGTACGCGTTGTGACGAGTGCTCTGGTGCGTACCTTTTTCGGTCACCAGCGGGCGGAGAACGACCTGGTAAGGCCGCAACTGGAGGTTCGGCTTGCTGGCCTTGTGTTCGAACCGCAGTTTGTTCTTCCGGCGATATTTCACCGGACGGGGTCTCGTTTGCATGATTCACTCAGCCCTTCTTTGCCCGGAGTGCGTCGAGCGCCGCTCGCGTCAGGACCAACTTCCTGGGACGAAGCACCTCGTATGCATTGAAATCGGCGGCCGGCAACACCCGCACACCGACGAGATTGCGGGCCGACTTATAGACGACCGGATCGAGTTTGTCGGTCCCAATCAACAAGCTCAAGTTTTTCTTCTTGGGCTTCTTGGGCGTCGGGGTCGGTTGCCCCTCGACCGGAGGCGTGGCTGGCGCTTCGACGGCCGGCGCCGGACCGCGAACCTCTCGAAGACTGAGGGCCTTCAGAATGCCGGCTATCTCTTTCGTCTTGATCGCGGTCAGCGCGAAATCATCCACAACGACTGCTTCTTTGTCGCGAATTCTGGCGAGCACCGCCATTCGGGTGGCCGTCCGTAAAGCCTGCTTGGGAAGGGCATAGCTGTAGTCGCGCGGCTTTGGGCCTTTGGCGGTGCCGCCGCCTCGGCGCTTATTCGTTCGCCGGGTCCCCGCCCGAGCGTTTCCCGTCCCCTTTTGTCGAAACAGCTTCTTCGTACTGCCCGCAACTTCGCCGCGGCGGAGTGTACTGTGTGTCCCCTGTCGCTGATTGGCTTCGTACATCAGCACCGCGTCGTGCATGAGTCGGGGGCTGATCTTGCCGCCGAAGTCGGCAGCATCGATCGAGACCGTCCCGACCTCTTGGCCCTGACGGTTGAACACGGGGACCGAAAAACTTCCCGTTACGGTTTCGGTATGAGGGGAGGCCATCGTTCTTTTCCTTGCCGGCAGTCTACCGTCAACAAGGCCGCCGCGTCTGCCTCATTTGAGGGGCGAACGCGGCGGCCCCGAACTCATTTCAATTGTTCTGTCGCGAACCCGCTCAGCCACCCTGACCCATCACGCGGATCTTGATGTCGACCCCCGGCGGGAGACTCAAGCCCTTGTTGAGCGCTTCGATCGTCTTCACCGTCGGTTGCAGAATATCGATCAGACGTTTGTGCGTTCGGATCTCGAACTGCTCGCGCGACTTTCGATCGATGTGCGGAGAGCGCAATACGGTATACCGTTCAATTCGTGTCGGCAACGGAATTGGTCCGTGGACCTCCGCCCCTGTGTTCTTGGCGGTCGCGACGATCTCGAGCGCGGTTCGATCCAGCGCTTCGTGATCATAACCTTCCATTCGAATTCGGATGCGCTCGCTTTGCATACCGTCCCTTATCGGGTTCCACTCATTGGGAATCGATTAAGGTAGGAAGCTGTTTGAAGTGTGTCAACGCAAGTCCGATTTTTTTCATCGGCTCGTTCCATTCCATTCCCTGAGCGACGGGTTTCTCGATAATTCCGGAATCGATTCGGCAAACTCAAAAAGGATCGCCATGTGGGCACTCAATGTGTTGTTTTCGTGGTTCGGACGACCCGGTGAACCGCACACACTTACCGTGGATGGTTTGGAACGTACTTACTTCGTGCACGTTCCTGCCAACATCGATCCGAACATTCCCGCACCGGTCGTGCTGGTCCTGCATGGCGCGACGATGAACGCTCCCATGATATCGTGGTTCACGGGACTCAATCACAAGGCCGACGAGGCCGGCTTCATCACTGTCTATCCGAACGGCACCGGCAAGCATTCCTCCTTCACGTGGAACGGCGGCAATTGCTGCGGTCCAGCCATGCAGAATGGCATCGACGATGTGGCCTTCATCCGGACTCTGCTCGACGACCTGCCGGGAATTGTGCGCGTCGATCCGAAGCGGATATTCGTCACGGGCATATCAAATGGAGCCGTGATGGCGTATCGGCTCGCGTCGGAACTCGCCGATCGCTTTGCCGCCATCGCTCCCGTCGCCGGGCCAATGGGATTCGAGACCTGCGCACCGACACGCCCGGTGTCCGTCTTGCATTTCCACGGAACGGAAGATCAATTCGCGCCGTTCGCGGGTGGAGTCGGCGCCAAGAGCCTGTTCAAATCGAATTTCTTTTCGGTCGACCATACGATCCGGATGTGGGTTCAAGCGAATGGCTGCCGCGACGAGCCGCTTGTTGAGGAGTTGCCCGACCGCGTGGACGACGGCACTCACGTAACGCGGACGGTGTATTCGGGCGGTCGGGACGGCAGCGAAGTCGTGTTGATGACTGTTCACGGTGGCGGACACACCTGGCCCGGCCGCGATCCGCGGACCAAGGAACTTGGTAAATCGACGATGAACGTTTCCGCCAACGATTTGATGTGGGAGTTCTTCCAGAAGCATCCGATGGCATGATGTCTTGGCGTCGGGAGCGCAAGTTTAGAAGTCGCGCTGATGCGGTTCGGCGGAGCCCGACGCGCAACGCGAGGGCGACGCCGAACCGCCAGAGGCACAATCCTTACCCAATTGGCTGGCAAGATGTGGGCCGCCTCGCCCTCGCGTTGCGCGTCGGGCTCGGCGGGTGTCGGCGATCCTTTTGTGGCGCAATTCCAAGGAGCTGTCTGTGATCCGCCGGTCTGACCGGCCCTTCCGACCGAATCCTCGCAAGCCGCGACGAAATTGCCCGGTTCAGCCCGCTAGATGCCGCCGTTGCCGTTCGGTGCCGGCGGCTCGACTTCGTTCAGCGTGCGGCCGGCCGTTCGACTCCGCTCCAGTCAAGAACGGCGGCGTGTCGCTGCGCCCATCGCGGCGATAATCTTCGAGGAGGAATTGGGCGAATTCATCGGAGCGATTCGCGTGATTCTCTCGGACATAGCGCATCAGCAACTCGAACAGGCGATAAAGGGCAATGGCATGGGTCTGGCCGGTTGTAGTCCAGAGCCAATCGCTCAAGGCCATGAATTCGGCGAATGACGAACGGTCGGCAAACAGCCGTGGCAAGAAGTGCCCAAACCGCCCGGAATTGGCGATCAGATCCCAGTATCGTGAAAATCGCCGCAGCCTGCACATCACTGTAAATGGAATCAGCTTCGTGCTCAGCACTTCGTACGGCGCATCCGCACTGTAAACCATTGCCCAATCGGCATCGTGTCGCACGATTGGCGTGCCACGCAAGCGCTTCAGCATGCCGACCTGAATCTCTTGCGGACGCAGGTCACAAAGTCGATCGAAGCCGGCCGCGAAACTCTCCATCGATTCGCCGGGCAGGCCGACAATTAAGTCGGCATGCACGTGTACGCCGGTTTCCGAACACAGCCAGCGCAGATTATCGGCCGTGCGCTCGTTATCCTGCCGGCGGCTAATCAGCTTCTGCACTTCCGGATTGAATGACTGGATACCAACCTCGAATTGCAGGCTGCCGGTCGGAAATCTTGCGATCAACGTCCGCAGCGCTTCGGGCAGCCGGTCGGGGATCATCTCAAAATGGACAAACAGCCCGGGCCGCATCCGGTCCAGGAAGAATTGCAAGATCGCCCGGCCGATCTGGATGTTCAAGTTGAATGTACGGTCGACGAACTTGAACTGCTGGACTCCTCGATCCATTAGCTTTGCCAACTCGGCGAGAAACGCGGGCAGTGGCGCTTGCCGGACCGGCACGTCGAGCGACGACAGGCAGAATTCGCAGGTGAACGGACATCCCCGCGACGCTTCGACGTAAATCACTCGATGCGCCACGTCGTCGTCGGAATAAAGTTCATACGGCAGGCGCAGGTCGGTGAACGCGGGCGGGTCGGCGTTGATGATCTTTTCCAGCGGGCGTTGCCCGCGAAGCAGACGCGGCAGAGTTTGGCAAATTCGAGGTCGGCTTCGCCGGCAATCGTGAAATCGGCGAGGCGAACGATCGGTTGCGCTTCGTACTCGTGGCTGACCTCCGGCCCGCCCAGGACAATCGTCATCCGCGGCGCGAGTCGCTTGAGCAAGCTTACCAGTTCAGTCGCTTGTGCGACGTTCCAGATATAGATCCCCAGACCGAGAATCTTGGGCTCGCGGGCCAGGATTTTCTCGGCAATATCGATCGGACGCTGCGCGATGTCGAACTCGGCGATCGCAGCCCGCGATTGCAACTCGCCGAGGTTGGCCAGCAAATAGCGCAAGCCAAATGCCGAGTGGGCATATCTTGCGTTTAACGTGCTCAGCAGGATGTCGGTCATTTCGCATGCAATTCGATCGATCTCGGCCTCCTTGTAAATGTAGCCACGCGGACAACTCCCGAGCACATGCTCATTGATATCATGTCGCCATCACTCGACCGAAGGTGCATCATGCGACGTTCGTGGATCGCTCTCCTTCTCGCGGTCGGCTCCGGATATGCCGCCGATCCCGCTGGTTTGCGGATGAATCAGATTCAGGTGATCGGCACGCACAATTCCTATCACATCGTCCCGTCGCCCGGAGTCATGAGCCTGATCGCGTCCGCGGGCAAGGCACGGGCGGAATCGCTCGATTACACGCGAAGACCGCTGCCGGAACAATTCGGGCAACTGGGAATCCGCCAGATCGAACTCGATATCTATGCCGATCCCAAGGGGGGCCTGTTCGCGAAACCCGGATTACGGGCGATGGTCGAAAAAAACGACAAGGACCCCGGCCCCGATCCGAACGTGCACGGCATACTCGATAAGCCTGGATTCAAAGTCCTGCACGTGCCCGACGTCGATTTCCTTTCGACCGTCCCGACCTTCAAGGCAGGACTCAAGCAAATTCACGACTGGTCAATGGCCCATCCACGGCACGTGCCAATCATGGTCCTTGTCGAGTTGAAGGAAGATGTCGTTCCGTTCATGCCGACGAAGACGCTCAAGTTGGACAAGGATCTGCTCGACGCCGTCGATGCGGAGATTCGGGCAATCTTTAAGGATGGCGAACTGATCACACCCGATTCGGTTCGCGGCGATTCGCCTTCAATCGCCGACGCGATTACCAAACACGGCTGGCCGCGCCTGGATTCCGTTCGCGGCAAGGTCATGTTCTGTCTGGACAACACCGGACCGCTCGCGGACATGTACGTGAAGGACCATGCCGCTCTCAAGGGCCGGGTCATGTTCGCTCCGGTCGATGAGAAGAACCCGGCCGCCGCGTTCTTCAAAGTGAACGATCCGATCAAGGATTTCGACCGGATTCAGAGCCTCGTAAAAGCTGGCTTCCTGGTGCGAACCCGAGCCGACGAGGCGACGTTGAACGCCCGCAAGAACGACACCGCTCGACGCGAGAAGGCGCTGGCCAGCGGCGCCCAGTATGTCAGCACAGACTATCCGGAGGCGCGCAAGGAATGGTCCGCTTATCGCGTTCGCTTGCCGGGCAACGTTGTCGCTCGGCCGAATCCCGTCTCGGCGCCGAAGGGGTTCCAAGACGACGATGTCGAGAACTGGAAGGCGAAGGAGAAGTAGACGCATGGCGAATGTCGGCGATGAGCCTCGCTATCGAGCGGACGATCTGGTGCGCTATGCGACCGAGTTATTCGCCGCCGCGGGGTGCGACGGCGACAAGCCGGCGACGATTGCCAACGGGCTCGTCGAAGCCGACCTGCTCGGCCACACGACGCACGGTTTGCACCTGGCGTCGGCGTATTTGCGCGACCTGGAAACGGGCGCCATGACGCCAACTGGCGAGCCGGAAGTCGTGGCCGATTGCGGTGCGGCCATCACCTGGGACGGGCGGCGGCTGCCCGGCATCTGGCTAACGTCTCGGGCAGTCGAATTGGCCGTCGAGCGCGCCACCAAGCAGGGGATCGCGGCCGTTGCGATCCGCCGTAGCCACCACATTGGCTGCCTGGCTTCGTTCCTTCAGCGCGCCACTGATCGCGGGTTCATGCTGATCATCGCCAGTTCCGATCCAGCGGTTGCGAGCGTCGCGCCGTTCGGCGGGCGACAGGCAGTGTACACGCCGGACCCGATTGCCATCGGCATCCCAACCGACGGCGACCCGATCCTGATCGATATCAGTTCGTCGATTACGACCAATGGAATGTCCGATCGTTTGCGGCGTGAAGGCAAGCAATTCCCTGGCCCCTGGGCGCTCGACGCCGGCGGCAATGCCACCGACGATCCCGCGGTCCTGTTCGCCGATCCACCTGGCACGCTGTTGCCGACCGGCGGCACCGACCACGGCCACAAGGGTTTTGGGCTCGCCCTGATGATCGAGGCGTTGACCCAAGGGCTTAGCGGATTCGGGCGAGCCGAGCAGCCGACCGGCTGGGGCGCATCGGTCTTCGTGCAAGCAATCAATCCGGCGGCATTCGGCGGTGCGGATGCGTTCCGACGGGAAACCAGTTGGACGGCCGACGCCTGCCGGCAATGCCCGCCACGACCGGGCGTTGATCGCGTTCGCCTACCAGGCGACCGTGGCCTGGAACGCAAGCGAAGAGCGTTGACCGAAGGCGTTGCCCTTTATCCCGGGGTCATGGAAGCGCTGGCGACGCACGCGAAGCGGCTGGCGGTTACTGCACCGGACCCTCTTACGGACGCGTAATTCGGTAATAAGAAAGGTTTGCGAGGACTTCTTGGCAATGGGGCCGTCGTGTCAAACCAAGTGTGTGAGTAGGCTTGTCAAGTTGGCGGGCACTGCAGATTTACCGCTTGCCACAAAAAAATCGGGTGATTGCACAAGAACCAAGTCGCGACGGGCTATACACGGACCGACAGCTTGAAAACGAAATGGCGTCGCACCGTTCACGGGCCGATGTGCACGGCCAGCGCAATGGCTCCGGAGAAGAACCAGATTGCCAGCGAAATGATAGTCGCCGCCGCGGTCAATAGGTTCGGCCGGACAGGATGAGCGAGGATCGCTGGCGATAGAAGTAAAGCGATGGTCGCCAGCACCGGAACAGTCTCCCACAGACGGGGATTGAGAGGTCCGGCCAAGATGATGGCCCACGCCCAAAGCTGGTCGCCAATTGGACCGGAAGCCTTATCCATAGCAAGTAACGCCGCCAGCAACGCCCCGATTCCGAACCCCGTCCCAATTACGTGCCACCGACCGCCACCATCGAGCGGCCATTCATCTCTCGACGAGTGTCGCGGTTCCATCCTCGCAGTATGACTGGCCGGCCAAGAGGCGGCAAGAGGAACGTTGAGCAGGCACTTCAAGAGACCAGGGACATTTAGAAGTAAAGCCGAGCACGTACTTGCTCTCACTCGGCCGGACGGTCATACTGTGGGGATCACGAACTCGCCACTGGCAGTCTCATGTCAATTAGTCCGGATGAACTTGCTCGTCGCCATCGACGCTTGATCAGACTCGTCACAGTCGGCAGTGCAATCGCGCTCGTTGTCTCATGGGGAATATTGATTCCGCTCAAAGCCTCGGGTCCAATGCCAGCGCACATGACTTGGCCCGTAGTCATCGTGTTCCCGCCGACGATCTTTGGATGGCTCGTCGGAACCACAATCCTGACGGAGCGCTATCCACGACATCCTTTGCTCGTCATCTATGGCGTATCGTTTGGATTAGTCGCAATCGTGATGGCATTAACAGTCTTTTGCACTCCCGGCGGCATTCATGGATCGGCGGACTTGCCGTGGCAATGACCAGTGCGCAGCATCCGTTGCCACTCATGACATGGCTACGACACCTTGCAGCAAATGGCAGCTTGAGCAGAAACAGACGATCAACTTCACTTCGGCAGATTTAACCGAATCAACCACACGCCAATGACGACGACCAAGGCGGCGCCGATAATTGGCAGCCACTTGGACACCAATCGGAACCATGTACGCCCGCGGAAGGCGCTGGCGCCGGCTCGGCTGCCCCAGACTACTGACAGGCCGATCAGGATCAGCACGCTCGCCAGACCGAGGCTGAATGCGAGTACGGCCCAGACCGCCAATCCATAACGACCCGCGGTGACGCAGTACAGCACCCAAAGGATTGCGCCCCAACAGGGAACCACGCCGCCCGAAATGCCGAGCAAGATGAGGCGCATCCAACTCACGCGGCCAAATTGCTCGGGCGTCAGGCCGTGCGAATGTTCATGACCATCACCGTGGGAGTGGGCGTGGCTGTCACCATGCGAATGACTATGGGCATGGCTGTGTGACCCAACGTGGAAATGATCGGAGCGCCCGGCCACGCGACTCGTGAACAGCCACAGGCCGATAAATACGACCAGTGCCCCGCCGCCGATGCCGAGCACGCTTTGCACAGTCGGGGCCGCCGAAACCGGCAGTGCGAATTTGAGAAGGAGCGCGACGACGAACGCCGCGCTTGTGTGAGTGAGCGTGACGATCAACCCCAGGATGATCGCATGCTTGGGCGTGCCCTGTTCGCCGACGAGATACGCCGCCACCATCGTCTTGCCATGGCCCGGCGAGATGGAATGCAGCATGCCGTGCAGCATCGCAATCAAAAGGATCATCCAGAGGCCGACCTGCGTATCAAGCAAGACAGCGAGGCTTTCGTCGGTTTGGACGCGCCTGAGTAATTTCCAAAAGCCCGGGGGCGAAGTCTCGGCCGGGGCAGGTTCAATTTCGGCAGTGGGCGCAGTTGCCGGCGCGGCGTCGCCGGGCATGACGACTGTGGCCGACACAGTGCGCTTTTCGATTTCGGGGAGCGTCAGCCGGGTCCCCTCGGGCGGCTCGGACACTTTCTCGACCTTGAGAACATCGTCCGCCTCGAACTTCATGACCAACTTGCCTTTTTTGTCGTCGAAGTTGATGTCCTGCACTTCGAGCGTGTGCCGACCCGGCGTTAGCGGCGCCGTCGCCTTCAAATAGAAGCGGAACTGTGCCGAGTCGGTGAAATCGACTCGAGTATCCACGCACTTCACCGCAACCGGCTTGCCGTCGATGCGGCATAACACACCATCCGGAATGACCTCGCGCATTCGCGCGATATAGGCGTTGGCGACATCATTACGGCCGACGCGCTTGTTGGGATCAAGCGGGAAGCCATTGGCCGGATTGCCGACCGTGGTCAGAAGTGTGTATTCGTCGATCTCGAGGCGATAGAGGATGTGAACGCTATCGGTCCGCCAGGTCACCGTAACGTTGCGATCGAGTTCGGCGCGTGGAACGGGGTGAGCATACAAGTGCGAAGCGCAGAATGCAGAATACAGAATGAACCCGAGAGCCAAGCGCGCACCGCACTCGCGCCACCAACCGACTCCGACATTCCATTCTGCATTCTTCATTCTGAACTCGGAACTATTACTTCGGCTTGCCATGACCCAACGCCATCAGGCAATAGCCGGTGACCAGATGCGGCTCGCCTTCCATCCAGCGATCCATTTCGTTGATCCAGCTCCCGTTGTTGCTTCTGTCGCTTGGCCAGGGCGGCAACAAGGTCGGCTCGCCAGTTATGCTTTTTGCCGTCGGCATCCGTCAATTCGTCGATTCCCATGATGTCCAAGGTCTTCGCCATGGTGTGGTAGTAGTAGTAGAGTCCCCGTTGCGCGATCGATTTGGGCATGCCCGGATTGGCGTCGACGGTGTAGTTCTTGGAAATCCACTCGAGGGCCTTCTTGTAGCGCTCGTCTTCCTTGCCGACCCCGCAATAAATCATGCTCTTGATGCCCGCGTAGGTCATGCTTCCGTAGCCGTTGAGTGGCGCATTTGGATCATCGCTGGTCTTTGTTTGACCACCGCCGGCGGCCGAATAGATGAAGCTGCCATCGTTGATCTTGCCGGCCCAGGGGCGATTGTTGAACTCGCTCTTGAGGTTTTGGCAACGGCTGACAAACATCATCGCCTTCTTCATCGCCGGGTCATCGCTCGACACGCCAGCGGCCTTCAGCGCATCGAGGAAGAACTGCGTATTGGATAAATCAGGTCGCGAATGGCTGTCGTAGCCCGCGCCGCCAAAAAAGTCGTCCTCCGGCTTCTTCTCTTCGCCTTCATCCCATTGAAGTTTCTTGAGGAATTTGACCGCGTCGCCGATGACCGACTTGTATTTGTCGCCCCGATTCGCCGCCACCAGGGCCATGACATTCACGCTGGTGACGTAGTTTTGCAGGCCCAACGCGGGGTTCTTGCCGGCGATGTGGCCCGCCTTCGGATTGACCAGCGACTCGATGTACTTGAGACCCTTGGCAACCATGGGATCGTCCGGCGTCACTTTCCCGGTTTCCAGTAGACCGGTGACGACAATGCCGGTGATTCCCGCGTTGCGAGGGGCGGCGCCCCACGAACCGTCAGCATTTTGGGACGACTTCAGATAGGCGATGGCCTTGTCGACCACCTGGTTCCAGTCGTCGGCGGCCCGAGAAGTTCCCGCGATCAATCCCAGTGCAAGGACGGTGACGTAATATCGGCGCATGGCATGGCCCGATTGGGGTGAAAGATCGATACCGGAATTGTACGCAGGCAAAGCGGATGCCGATACAACGAGCCCTTCCTACTTGTTTCCGCCCGCGGCGGCGCAAACAATGAATACTGGTATGCCTTGATCCTACGCGAGACGACGCTCCATTTATGCAGCCCTCCAAAGTTCATCTTCGCATCGTGGCCGGCAACTTGCGTGGCCGCAAGATTTCGGCCGTGGTTCACGAGGACCTGCGGCCCACGCCGCAAATGGTGCGCGAAGCCTTGTTCAGCATTCTCGGCAACGCGGTCCCCGGCCGGCCGTTTTTCGACGTCTTCGCAGGTACAGGCGTCATCGGGCTCGAAGCGATTAGCCGCGGCGCCAGCGAAGCGATTTTTGTGGAGTACGATGCCAAGCTGGCCAATGCAATCGACAATCGCCTCAGGGAATTCGAGATTCAAAGGTCCGGCCACGTGTTGCGTGCGGACGTTTACCGCTGGGCCGAGGCGCTGGATCGCACCCAAGTCGCCGGTCAACGTGTTCCTCAGCCCCCCGTTCGCGGATTTGACCAATCGCATCGACGCCTTTCTTGGGCTTGTGAAATTGCTCGCCGACAAGGCATCTTTGGAATCGTGCATCTGCGTGCAAGCCGAGGACGGCTTTCCGGCTGAAATGCTTCCCGGCGAGGGGTGGGACGTGCGGGCGTACGGGCGCAACATACTCGCGATTTGGGTGAAGGAAGAACCCCATGACGCAGAGCAGGCGCCAGACAACCCATAGTTCCATTTCACTTCGAATGAAACAAGGGAGGCCCGGTTTGAGTCGCTGCAGCGACTCAAACCGGGCCTCCGAATCCAGCACGGATCGCTCGCATCACTCCTTCTTGTCGTCTGCCTCTTTCGGCTCTTCCTTCTCCTTCGGCGGTGGAACTTCTCCCTTTGGCGCCTCGCCCGCCTTGGGAACATAGACCTTGAGGCGGGCGCCGGTGCCCTTGGAATCGGCTCGTAATACCCCCTCGGCCGCCAGCAAGCGTGCCTTGAGGCCGAGGTCTTCCGTTGCCGACGCCGACTGGGCGATCGAGCTCGCTTGCGGGGCCGTGACGAAGCGCCCAAATGCTTGAACGTGTTCGACCAGGGCGGCCGCTGCCTGGATCCGAATCGGCACTGGACGTTCATTCGCGACCGCGAGATTGGCCAAGTCTAGCTGAGCATCCTTGCTGGAGATTCGCGCCAAGGCATCGATGGCCAGCGGAGCCAATTCATTGGATCGGAGCGCCCCGCGGATGGCATCTTCCGCGTCCGCGATCTTGTAGCCCGGCAACTCGCCGACGGCCATCTTGCGCAGCCAGACCATGGCCGCCTTGGCGTTTTCCTTCTTCTCGGCCGGTGAAATCGGCGGTGCCTGGGGGTCTCGCCCTTCGGCCAATTCATCACGCATGCTCGCTTCCGATAACACCGCTGGAATCATTCGCGCGTTCCGATATGGTGCGATCGTTCGCAAGACCTTCGCTTCAATTGCCGGATAGCGAACTGGCGGCGAAACAGGCAGCTTGGGCGATTGCGGATCCCAGAACGAATCCCAAAGCCTGTTGAAGGCCGGCATCTGGTTGGCTGGCAACGCCGCCTCCTCTTCCGCGCTCAGATACATGAGCTTCACGATATGGGCTGCCCTTTGGCGAGACGGCAACTGATCGCCTTCCAGTTTGCCCTTGAAAGCCGAGGTTGGATTGCCTCTCAGGTCGTCGCGAATCAATTCCGGCAGGAGTCGCCGCATCACCAGCCGTTCCTGATCAAGAAGGGGCTTTCCGAATGCGTCTAAATACTGCTGCGGGAACGTCTGGATGGATAGGTATTCGATTCGATCGACGATTTGTTCGGTGAGCGGGAACCCGGCCCGTCGCACGACGTCCTGCATGTGTTGCACCTGAACCGCATGCCGTTCGACCAATTGTCGGCGCATTTGTTCGAATGAGAGTTCAGTCTGCTCGATGAGTTCCTGTGTCTTGACCTGGGCCGTCGGAAGTTTGAGAGCCGGACTGTTCGGCAAATCTTCGAACGCGACCACGGCGGCCAGGCGGGCCAGAGCGGTGAATAGGTTCACCGGCGTCGTCCCTTCCGGGGACGCAACGACCCAGAGGGGCAGCGTTCGGGCCCGTTGATCGGCTCGCAGTTGTGGGAGAAGGTCAATCAACATCGGATTGGGCAGATGGCGATCGACGATAAGCAAGTCGGCATCGGCCTTTTCTTGCAATCGGTGGACGAGATCGCGGCCCGTATGAGCGACCTCGACGTCGTAGCCGATCCGCCGGAGAACCGACGCCATTCCTTCGGCACGAACGGGATCCGGATCGCCGAGCAGGACTTTCTGCTTGGCCCCATTCTGTGGGTCCGCGGCCACGGTCGCGGCAAGGATCTTCACAATTTGCGAGCTACGGCGATGCGTCCGCGGTCCTGGCATTCGCAAAATCGCTTCGGCCGCGGCGAACTGTACGCGTGGATCGGGATAATCGAGGGCACGAACCAGCAAGGACGGACGGGCTTCGTGTTCGTTCGTCGCTTTCTCGCCCGGTTTGCCTTCCGCGCGCGGCCCGAACCTCCGCTCGCTCGCCGAGCACGCGAACAACCGCCAACACCACAGCCGTCTTCTTGTCGCGGATCGATTCTTCCAGCATCTCGGCCAACAAGGCAAACGACGCGGTCGCCAGGGCGGCATGAAGCTGGGGAGCCGACTTCGCGAGCGGCAGAGTGCCGCCGTCTCGCGCCGTCTGGTTTTCAATGGCGATTCCGAAGAACACTTTCTGAGCTGGCACATAATCGGGCTTCAGGTCGAGGGCCCAGCGGGCATACTTCAGGCCGTAATGTTCGGCAGCTTGAGCCTTCGGCATCGACACTTCCTTCACCGTCTTGCCATCCCAAATCCACACCAGGTGAGCATTGTTGCCCACCAGCTTGGTCATGTTGTCGGTGCCCATGTAGAACTGCCGAGCGTAGGCGGTGAGCTGGCCCGCGGCGGTTCGCAATTCGGGGTTGCGTTCCTGGCTCGGGTCCTTCAGCGTAGCCGCGGCAATCGCGTCGTATGCTTCTCTCTTGACTCCGTCGGTCGATGTCGGCTTGCCCCAGAGGTACCAAAGCGTCGGAACCGGATCCGTAACCGCCGTCACATTGAGTGAGCGAAAATCTTCGCGGGCCATCAGCGCATTGATCAGGTCGAGTTGGACGCTTGACTTCGCATGTGGCAAGAACGTCACGAACCCGGGCACGGTATCGACCCCGAGTTTCGGGATCGCGGCCAGGATGCCGGCTCGCGTCTCCTCGTTCAAATCCTCGCTCAACATGGTGGCGAGGACCGCGGGAACCGCCTTGCCGCTTCGCCGCAGCTCCTTGAGGGCGTAGGCCGATTCTTCGGGCGGGCCAGCCAGTGCGTTGGCATAGCGGCGGATGCGATCCGGGTTGCTCAATACCTTTTCGACTGCCTTGGTGATCTTCGAGATCAGTTCCTCGACGCGCTGTTTGGCTTCCGTGTTCTGGGCGTTGGCGGCATACCATCGCGGCACATTGCGCAGCCGAAGGAATTGGCCAATGCCACCTTCGGTTCCGGGCGGCGGCTTGTCCACGAGATCGAAGAGAGCCTTGTCGTCCGGATTTTGATCGAGCAATCCCTTGATCCGATCGGCCGCACGTTCAAAGTTGCCGATCCGCAACTCGAATCGAGCGGCCCGCCAAAACTCCGGGACCGTCTTGGGCGCGGAGTAAAAGTCGGATTCCTGTTGCCCGTACGCCGAGAGGGGCAAAGCAAGAACGAAAGCAACGAAAGGGAAAGAAAGATAGCGGGACACAAAAGTGCTCCGAAAGTGGTCAAACCAGTGCCAGGGCGCTCACCGTCAATTCAACACAAGAGGTCAAGAGTTGCAATCCTCTTCTGCCGCGACCAGATCGGCATAGGTCTCGCGACGACGGATCAGACGGTGCGTGCGGCCTGTAACGAGCACTTCCGCCGCCCGGCAGCGGCTGTTGTAATTGGAACTCATCGCCATGCCGTAGGCGCCGGCACTGAAAGTCGCCAGCAAATCGCCGCGGTTCATCTTCGGCAGGTTGCGATCCTTCGCGAGGAAATCCCCTGACTCGCACACCGGGCCCACGACATTCTGCGGGAAAGTCCGGGGAATTTCGACTTCATAATCGGCAGGCGGAGCCGGCAATCCGTCGGCCGGCGCGACTGGCCAAATTCGGTGGAACGAATCGTACAAGGTCGGGCGAATGAGATCGTTCATGGCGGCATCCTGGATGATGTAATGCTTGCCGCCGGATTCCTTGGTAAAGATTACCCGACTCAACAACAGGCCCGCGTTCCCAACAATGAAACGGCCCGGTTCCAACACAAGTTGACACTTGGTCGCCCGAACCGCGGGCAGGATCACTTCCGCAAATGCCGAAGCCGGCAGTGCTTCCTGCTTTCGATAATGAATGCCGAATCCGCCTCCCATGTTGAGATACTCGATCGAATGCCCTTGCTTTCGCAACGCATCGACCAGCCGAATCGCCTTCTCGGCCCCCTGCCGATACGGCTCGGCCGACAGAATCGGCGAACCAAGATGCATGTGCAAGCCAATGACTTTCAAATTGGGATGGCCGACGACGCGCTCGGCAACTTCCAGGATCGTTTCAATGTCGAGTCCGAATTTGACCCCCTTGACGGAGGTATCGGTCTTGACGTGTGTCTTGGGAGGCAGGTCCGGATTGACGCGCAGCGCTGCCCAGGCCACTTTGCCCATGGACTTGGCAACGTCGCCGAGCGTGTGCAACTCAGCCTCGCTTTCGACATCGAAGAACAGGATGTTGTTCTCGAGGGCATAGCGCATCTCCGGGTCGGTCTTGCCGACACTCGCGAAGACGATCTTGCGCGGATCACCTCCGGCTTTCAAAGCTCGGAAGAGTTCGCCGCCCGAGGTGACGTCGAAGCCGGAGCCATGCTCCGCCATCAGCCGGGCGATGTGAAGGTTACCGTTCGTCTTGATGCTGTAACAGATGATCGGCTTCGCTGCGGCGAAGGCGGTCTGAACCTGCGTCAAGTGATGCAGAAGCGTCGCCTGGCTGTAAACGAACAGCGGGGTGCCGTATTTCTCGGCAAGTTCGGCGAGTGGAACGTCTTCACAGTGCAAGACGCGGTTGCGGTATTGAAAGTGGTCCATGGGGGTCCGGAATGATGCGAATTGGATGGGTTAATTGTAGCAGAGAACGATATCGGTGGCGTTTCGAGGTAGCTGTCCAATTCTCCCCCATTGCCATTCAATTGAACCGCAATCAAAGTCTCTGTCGTCGCCCGGTACCACATGCGGACGAGTCCCGTGACAAAATTGGTCGCTCCCGGTTGATCGAGCCACCAATGTCCAGAATGCGGCCACAAACCGTTCGCCGGTCTCATTTCGGCAAGGATTGGGCACAAATCGGGACGAGTTGGCAGCGGCGGGGAGCCGCGACTCCCCCTTGTTCCGGTCCCGGACTTCGTGTATCGCATAATGGGTTGGATTCTCGTTGTGGAGTCGCGGGCATGGCCCTGCTGGAAGCACGTGGGCTGGTGAAGATCTACGGCAAACGCCGGGTGGTCGATGGCGTTTCGTACGAGGTCAATCCGGGCGAAGTGGTCGGGCTTCTAGGTCCCAATGGGGCCGGCAAGACCACCAGCTTCCGCATGACCACCGGACAGATCGTTCCCAATGACGGGCAGGTTGTCTTCAACGGCGAGGACGTCACGGCTCTGCCGATGTTTAAGCGGGCCCGACTCGGCATGGGCTATCTGACGCAGGAACAGAGCATTTTCCGCAAGCTTACCGTCGAGAAGAACCTGGTCGCCATTCTCGAAGCACTGCCGCGAAGCCGTTCGCTCGGCCGGCGGCTGACGAAGACCGAACGCTGGGAACGCACCAACGCCATGCTGGAACGATTCCAGCTTCAGCACGTGCGCAAGAACTCGGCGGCTCGTTGCTCGGGCGGCGAAAAGCGACGTCTCGAAATTGCCCGCTGCCTGGCATGCGAACCCATGCTCATTCTGCTCGACGAACCGTTCGCGGCGGTCGACCCCAAGACGACCGAGGACATTCGCCGCAATATCCGCGAGCTGGCCCATCAGGGAATCGGGATTCTCCTCACGGATCACAATGTGCGCGAGGTCCTGAAGATCACCGATCGGAGTTACCTCATCAAGGACGGGAAAGTCGTCACGCTCGGCACGCCACAGCAGTTGATCAACGACCCAATCGCCATTAGCGAGTATCTGGGCACGACCTTCTCGGACAATACCTTTGGTGGAATGGCGACGGGCCCTGGCCCTGCACCGGTATCGCCGGCGCCGTCGACCAACGGTCACGACCAGATGCATTGGATGGTCGAAGCGCTTCGACAGGAAGCGACGCGCCCCGCCGCCGTGCAAGAATTGTTGAAGCGCGGACGCGAATCGGTGCCGCCGCTCGCCGAGGCGCTCGGCCGCCGCGAGACCGACGTGCGCGTGCAGGCGTTTGAGGTGTTGAAGCGACTGGTCGCAGTCCCGCTTTTATTCGACCCATATGCCACGGACGAAGTCCGGGCTCGGCAGCTTTTTGTCCTTCGACAACAACTCGGGTTCGGCCACTAACAAGCCACGCTCTTGGCCGCCACCGGAGTTCGCATGGCGACAATCCGAGTCAAGCTCTATAATGCGTCGAGTCGATAGAGTTCAAAAAGGGGGCTGCTCGATCGTTCGGCAATTACTATCGCTGTTCGCTATCTTGCCTATGCTCCTGCCATCCGGCATGTGCTTGTGTCAATTTGAATGCGCCCTAGAGCCGGACACGCTCCCAATCTGCACTACTGAACACCAACTTTCCTCCACCATCGACCAATGCGAGCACTGTCGCGGTCATGCCATCGCCGGTGCCACGCCCTCGGCCGCTGTCAGCGCCTCCTTGCCGCGCCATCTCGAGCAACCGGATTCGAACCCCGCTCCGCACGAGCATCATTCGGATTGTCCCATCGTCACGGGTCTGTCGCCACGGCTTGCAGTCGTCAATTTGTTGACCAATGTCGAATGGCTACACTCGCCTGGCAGCTCCTCCGCGATCGTTTCCGGCGAAGCGGGTCGACAGAATATACCGGCTGACTTCGTCACGTCATTGTTCGTCGCGACGCCCTTGTTCATATCCCACTGCGCGCTTTTGATTTAGTCGACACGTCTTGCCACTCCGCGAATCTTGCGGACTTAACGCCCTAATCCTCGGCAGTTACTATTTGAACTCAGCGCCATTCGGCCCAATCCGGCCGTTCCAATCGAGGTTTCATGCGATGGCCGTGTTCCACACGCCACCAACCGGTCCTTCATCATCGGCGCCGCAGGCTAAAGGCGTGTCGTTGCGGCATCGTGGGATTCCGACCGCATTTGTACTCGCCGGCCTGATCGTGTTGGCGTATTGGGGTCACCAAAGCGATTGGCGATTCTTCCTTGCACCGCCATCTCATAATGAGCGACCAACCGAAGTGCAGACCAGATGGGTCGAAGCCGGACCCCAACGCCAGTCGTCCACTCCGTGCGCGGACCACAAACTGCCGGAGTGCCCGGCATGCAATCCCGAAGCCGCGCAGCTTTCGAAACGTCCGACCGTAGCCGCCGAACAACGCGATCGGTTCAAGCGGGCCATCGCGGTGCGTGAACGGGACATTGGCGACCCGAGCGTGTTGAAACTGCCGCGGTTGATCCGATTTTCATCGGCGGAAGCGGTGGATGCTTCGGGAATCGACATCACTCCGGCGTGGACCGAATCAGTCACGGAGGTTGTGGGCGGTAGTGGGGAATTGGGTTTCGACCCCGCACTTTACACGCGTCTGACGGCACGCGCGCCTGGCTCTGCTTGGCGGGTGTTCAAACGCATCGGCGATCTTGTCCGCAAGGGAGATTTGTTAGCCCTCGTCGATGCCGCCGAGGTCGGCAAAGCCAAGGCGGATTTGCAAATCGCGTTGGTGCAAGTCCGGCTGAAGTCGCAAGCGGCGAGGGATCTTGCGACAACACCCGTTCAGCAGCGGCAACGGCGAGAAGCGGAAGCCGCGATGCGGGTCGCCGAAATCCGGCTCGTTGCGGCCGAGCAGGCATTGGTGAATCTGGGGCTTTCGCCACGGATCAGCGAACTTCGCACTCTGTCCCCAGCGGGAGTGGCCGAGAATCTTCAACGTCTGAACCTGCCCAGCGACTTGTCCCAGCCGATTGATGGCGTGACGGCGCCGGGCACGTTACTGCCGGTTGTCGCGCCGCGCGATGGTGTTGTCATGCGAGCGGATGTGGTCGCGGGCGAGCCGGTGGACACGCGCAAGGTGCTATTCGTGGTCGCCGATCCGAGACAACTGCGACTGACGTTGCACATTCGCCCGAATGAGACGCGATGGGCCAAACTGGGACAGACGGTGCACTTTCGACCCGATGGGGCGACGAGCGATGTGACCGGGCGAGTTACTTGGGTCGGCGTCAATGCGGACGAAACTACGCGTACGGTCCCGATCTGGGCGGAACTCGCCAATCGAGACGGCAAATTGCGCGCTTCCACTCTCGGAACCGGGCGAATCGTCTTGCGCGAAGAATCGGATGCGGTCGTGATTCCAGCACGTGCGATTCAAATGGTCGAGGGCGTGCCGGTCGTGTTCGTCCGCGACAAGGACTACTTCACGTCGGACGCGGGCAAGGCGTTCCACGTCCGCGTGGTTGTTGTCGGTGCTCACGCGGCGGACAACGTTGAGGTGATCGCTGGTTTGTTTCCTGGCGAGGTGGTCGCTTCCAAGGGAAGTGAGGTTCTCGCCGACGAGTTGCGCAAAGGATTGGCCGCGGAACAATAATCGATCTGAGTAGGGGAGGCGGTTTCATGAGCGCCACACACGAGACGGAACTGGTCGACCACGAGCCGCTGCAGAGGGGAAGGGTCGGTCGCTTCCGTCCGTCCCGCATCGTGCACGGCGCTGTATCGGTACTGCTGGCAGTAGCGGCGCTCGCCGGTCTGGCCGTCGGCGGCCAGCGCCTGGGTTGGAAGATGCCAAAGTTTTCCGAGCTGACTGGCGCGAGTGCCAGGGCGAAAGACGACTGGTGCGAAGAACATGCGGTGCCGGACTCGATTTGCGTGGAGTGCCGCCCCGAGCTATTGCCCAAGACAAAAGAGTTCGGTTGGTGCCGAAAGCACGGCGTCCATGAGTGTCCGTTATGTCATCCGGAAGTCGCGCAGTTGCCGGGTCCGGCGTATGTGACTGCGGCGGATCGAGCACGGGCTGAGGAAGCGTTAGCCTTTTATCCGCGTCCGTCCAACGGACATTCCTGTAGTCAACAACAGCGCCGCATTCAATTCGCGTCGCAAGAAGTCTTTGACCAACTGCAGATCGGGACGGCGCCGGTCACACGTGGCAAAGTCGTCGAAGCAATCACTGCCACTGGCGAACTGGACCTCGATCCGACCAAAGTGGCCCGTGTCTCGTCGCGCGTTCACGGAACTATCCGTGCACTTTTGCAGCCCGTCGGCCGACATGTGCGTGCCGGCGAGATCGTGGCGATCGTGGACGCTGCCGAAGTTGGCAAGACGAAAGGCGAGTTGCTCCAGGCTCTGGCTTCCCTCGAACTCTGTGAGCAGACGCTGGCGGGTCTGAAGGAATCGGCCGGCAAGACCGTTAAAGAGCAAGATGTCCTCAACGCCGAAGCCTCTAGGGCCGAGGCCGAGGTCCGCGTTCTCGCCGCCCAGCAGTCGCTCAACAATCTGGGCTTGCAAGTCGATCCGCAAGCACTGCGAAAACTGCCTGCAGAAGAAGCGGGCCGCCAGTTGCGCTTTCTCGGCATTCCCGAATCACTAGCGAGCGCGTTGTCGAGTGGAACGGACTCGAACAACTTGCTGCCGGTTCGCAGCCCACTGGACGGCGAGATTATCGAGCGGCCGGCAGCCGAGGGGGACGCCGCCGGCTCCGATCGCGTCCTCGTCGTCGTTGCCGATTCTCGACAAATGTGGCTGACGCTTCAGGTACGACTGGAGGACGCGGCCCGGATTCGGCCGCGGCAGCTCGTGCGCTTCCAACACGAGGGCCACGATACCGCTGATACCGGGACTGTCGCCTGGATCAGCCCGGCCGCAGATGAGAAGTCGCGAACTGTGCTGGTTCGCGTCGCCTGGCCGAATGAAAACGGTGCACATCATGCTCATACATTCGGCACCGCACAGGTGATCCTTCGCGACGTCCAGGACGCAATCGTGGTCCCGAATTCGGCCATTCACTGGGAAGGTTGCTGCTACGTCGTCTTCGTCCGCGACAAGTACTTTGAAACGTCCCCGTACAAGGTGTTCCACGTGCGCAAAGTCCGGTTGGGGGCGTCGGACCCCGGACTGAACGGGGACGTGACCGAAGTCGCGGTCGGCGTTCTTCCCGGCGAGGTAATAGCCACAACCAACAGTGGAATCCTGAGATCGGAGTTGCTCAAGAACGGCCTCGGAGCGGGGTGAGCGGACCACAAGTGACGGCCCGGTCGGGCCGGATGATCGCAGGGCAGGCTTCCAGCCTGCCCGAACAACAGGGCAGGCTGGAAGCCTACCCTACGGAGATCGTGACTGTGCTGAACTGGATCATCGACGTTTCGCTGCGGAACCGGCTCTCGGTGGTGGTCGGAGCATTATTTCTCTTTGCCGGAGCCGGGGCGTATGCGCTCATGAACCTGGATATCGATGCCTTTCCGGACACTACCCCGGTCCAGGTGCAGGTGAACACAATCGCTCCGTCCTTCGGGCCGCAGGCCGTCGAGCAGCAGATTACATTTCCAATCGAACAGGCGATGAGCGGGCTTCCACGACTGCAGAACATCCGCTCGACTTCCAAATTTGGCATCTCCCAGGTCGTGCTCACATTCGACGACGGCACCGATATTCAGATGGCGCGCAACATGGTGACCCAGCGGCTCGGGATCGTCGAATTAGACCCGGAAATCCAGCGACCAACCATGGGACCCGTCGCGACGGGACTCGGCGAAGTGTTTCACTACACGGTTCGGCTCAAGAATTGGGACTTTGCCAAGGCGTCCGAGGCCGATCGCATCGATCGGCTTACCTACCTTCGCACCATTCAGGACTGGTCGATCCGGCCGAAACTGCGGACCGTTCCGGGCGTCGCCGAGGTCAACGCCTGGGGCGGGTACGAAAAGCAGTATCAGGTTCGCGCGGACCCCGAACGGCTGGTCAAGCATGGCTTGACATTTGCCGATGTGCTGACAGCCCTCGAAAAGAACAACCGCAACGCGGGCGGCGGGGGAATTCAACGCAATAACCAGTTCATCCTCGTGCAAGGCTTCGGCCGGCCGGTGAACGAGGAACAGATCCGCAATATCGTCATCACGGCCAAGGACGGCGTGCCGATCCGGATCCGCGACATCGGTGATGTATCCGTGGGCACCGAATTGCGCCGCGGCTCGGTGACGGCCGAAGGCAAGGGCGAGGCGGTTCTCGGCCTTTGCTTTATGACGATGGGCGAGAACAGCAAGACGGTAACGGCGGCTCTGCGAAAGAAGCTGGATGAGATTCGGACCACGTTGCCACCCGACGTCGAAGTGGAAGTTGTGTACGACCGAACGGAGCTGGTCGATGTGGTGATCGATACCGGCGCAAGAACTTGTTCGAGGGCGGGTTACTCGTTGTCGCCGTGTTGTTTGCGTTCCTCGGCAACTTGCGGGCGTCCTTTATCGTTGCTTCAGCGATTCCATTATCCATGATGTTCGCGTTCACCGGCATGTGGCGGTTCGGCATTGCGGCCAGCCTCCTGAGTCTGGGCGCGATCGATTTCGGCATGGTTGTCGATAGCTCGGTCGTCATGGTCGAAAACTGCGTCAGCCACATCGCGCACGGCAAACTGAGCGGCCGCTCCAAGCTCGACGTCGTTCGCGATGCCGCCGTGGAAGTGCGCAAGCCGACGCTCTTCGGCGAACTCATCATCCTGATCGTTTATTTGCCGATTCTGACTCTCGAAGGCGTTGAAGGAAAACTGTTTCGGCCGATGGCGTTGACCGTCATCTTCGCTTTGGCCGGTTCCATGTTTCTGTCGCTGACTCTGATGCCGGTTCTCGCCAGCCTGATTTTGCCGCGGCGAATCGAAGAGCGGATGCCCCTGCTCATGCGCTTCGCGCTCTTCCTCTATCGGCCGCTGCTCAAGTTTTCGATGAACCACCGCCTGGCGGTTCTGAGCTTTGCGGCCGTGGCATTGGTCGTGGCGTTTGGGCTCATCGCGCCCAACCTGGGCAGCGAGTTCATTCCCAAACTTTCGGAGGGGGCCATTGCGGGAAATGTGGTCCGACTTGCCGGCACCGATCTTTCGGAATCGAATCACGTCAACAACGAAATGCAAAAAATCCTGCTCGCGAAGTTTCCGGACGAAGTCAAACATGTCTGGTGCCGGGTTGGAACCGCCGAAGTGGCGACGGACCCGATGGGGATTGAATTGACCGACCTGTACATCACCTTGTACCCTCGCGATCGCTGGAAGCAGGCCAAGACCCAGGACGAATTGCTCGAACTGATTGACAAGCAACTGCGCCAAATTCCCGGGCAGAAAATCTCGTTCTCGCAGCCAATCGAGCTGAGATTGAATGAGATGGTCTCGGGAGTCCGCTCGGACCTTGGCATCAAGCTTTATGGAGATGATTTCGAAGTGCTGAAGAAGAAGGCGGACGAGGTGAAGGCGATCGTTGACAATATCCCCGGCGCGGCGGACGTCAGTGTCGAGCAATTAACCGGGCAGCCGGTATTGGAAATCCACGTCAAGCAGGATGAACTGGCCCGATACGGCGTGCCGGCCCAGGCGGTCCTCGAGCTGGTCAACGCGGTTGGATCGCTCCGGTCGGGCGAGGTGATCGAAGGGCAGCTTCGGTTTCCGCTGATCGTTCGGTTACCCGAAAAGGACCGGAGGAGCGCCGAATCGGTCGGGGCGATGTTGGTCTCCACGCCGGCGGGCGAGCGCATTCCGCTATCGCGTCTGGCCGAAATCCGCCAGGTCGATGTGCCGTCCACGATCACTCGTGAATGGGGGCAGCGACGGATCGCAATCACGGCCAATGTCCGCGGCCGCGACCTGGGGTCGTTCGTGTCGGAGGCGCGCCAAAAAGTTGGGGCCAACGTCAGACTACCATCCGATCGTTACTACTTCGAGTGGAGCGGACAATTTGAGAATTACGAGCGGGCCCGGCTCCGACTTGCCATCGTAGTCCCGGTGGCGATCTTGCTGATCTTCGCTCTGCTTTACTTCACGTACCACAACATCGTGGACGCCCTGCGGGTCTTTACCGGCGTGCCGTTTGGCTGGGTCGGCGGAATTGTGGCCCTCTGGATCCGCGACCTGCCGCTTTCGATCTCGGCCATCATCGGCTTCATCGCCCTTTCGGGCGTCGCCGTGCTCAACGACATGATCTTTGTGAGCTATGTCCGCCAACTGCGCCGGAAGGGGATGAACGTGGTGGCGGCCGTTCGCGAGGCGGCATTGACTCGCTTGCGACCGGTTCTCATGACGACTCTGGTCGCAAGTCTCGGGTTCGTACCAATGGCGCTATCAACTGGGCAGGGCGCGGAAGTTCAACGGCCGTTGGCGACAGTCGTGATTGGCGGCGTGATCGCCTCGATGTTCATGTCGCTCCTCGTCGGCCGAGTGCTTTACCTGGTCTTCGACGCAGTCACGCATGGCGTTTACCGAATTCTGATCGGAATGGGATTTCGTAAGCAAGCGATCGCGTCGCTGCTCGGGTTGGATGTCGAGCAAGGATTGCAGTCCGAAGATGCCACGGAGGCGGGTTCGCGGAGCGTTTCCGCGGACACTCCGGCGCAGCTCACTTCCGTTTGAGGAGGATGGATCGATGCGGTTACGACTTTTTGTCGGCACGCTGGGATTATTTGCAGCGATGACGATATTGCTTTCCGGCTGCAAGCCGGGCGAAAGCACGCCTACGAAGGGCAATGAGAAGGGCACCACGACGGTCGCGGACAACAAGCAGGCGGAAGGAAAACACTCCGGCTGGTGGTGCCGCGAGCACGGCATACCCGAAGACGAGTGCCTCCTCTGCCTGATTGAGAATGGCAAGGTCAGCGAACAAGACCTGATAACGAAGGGCGATTGGTGCGACAAGCACGACCGGCCCAAGAGTCAATGCTTCATTTGCGATGCCAAACTCCGGGAAAAATACGCCGACAGATACCGCGCGAAGTTCGGCAAAGAGCCACCGCCAATCGATGACGATGAGAAGGAGAAGAAGGACGACACGAAGAAAGGCAAGAAATAGCCGGCATCTGTTTTGCGGCTCGGATGGCGCCGACAGCCGGGCGTGGCAGTCGGCATAGCGCAAACTGGTCGAATGAGCTGATGAGCCACGATCACAGCCACGGCGGGATGGACTTCAATCGTGCGTTCGTCATTGGGACGGCGCTGAATCTGGCGTTCGTGGTTACCGAAGCCGTGTTTGGCCTGTTGGCGAACTCCCTTGCGTTGCTGGCGGATGCCGGCCACAACTTGACTGATGTCCTCGGACTGCTACTAGCGTGGGGTGCAGGCTACCTGTCGAAACAAAAGCCGACCCCGCGCCGCACTTACGGACTCCGACGATCCTCGATTCTGGCCGCCTTGATTAATGCCCTGCTCCTACTGATTGCAATTGGGGCAATCGCCTGGGAAGCCATTGGCCGCTTGATCCACCCGACAGCGGTCGTTGGCGGAACGGTCATCTTGGTCGCCGCCGTTGGAGTTGTCGTCAACACGATCACGGCCTTGCTGTTCATGTCGGGCCGCCATCGCGATCTGAATATCCGGGGCGCGTTTCTGCACATGGCCGCGGACGCAGCGGTGTCCCTGGGAGTCGTTGTCGCCGGGATTATCATTGGCGTGACCGGTTGGGCCTGGATCGATCCCAGCGACGAGTCTTCTGATTGCAGCGGTCATCGCCATCAGTACGTGGGGACTGCTCCGGCACTCGTTTGACCTGGCGATGGACGCGGTTCCCCCGGGCATCGATCTGCCCGCCGTCCGCAAGTTCCTTGAAAACTTGCCCGGAGTGTCCAAGGTTCACGACCTGCATATTTGGGGCATGAGCACGACCGAATCCGCGTTGACGGTACACCTGGTCAAGCCGGAGGCCGCCATCGATGACGAATGGCTGGCCGGGATCGTCAAGGAGTTGCACGATCGGTTTCGCATCGAGCACTCGACGATCCAGCTCGAAAACGGGCAATCGTGCCAGTCTTGCAAGTTGGAGCCGGACGAAGTGGTGTAGACAGAACGCCTCACGTGGTCCGGCCCGAGTTGCCGATTAGGAACGATACGTTCAATTGCGCCATCTGTTGAGGCGTGACGAACTTGGGTGGACGTGCCGTCAAGGAGGGCATGATGGTTCGCAAATCACTATTATGCAGCGCCATCATCGCAGGCACGTGCATCAGCGTACTCGCTCAGCAATCCCAGCCAAGGGTCTCATTCGGAGCCGATCGCACAACCTCCGAGAACTCTTCGAAGGTTGAAGTCCTGCCGGCAACGATCCTCCCTCCCTTGCCCGTTGAAGCACCGAAGGCGTACTCGCTCGACGACCTCATCCGGATCGCCCTGGACCAGAATCCTCGACTTGCCCAAGCTGTGTTTTCGATTGATGCGGCTCGCGGACGCGCTCTACAGGCGGGACTCTATCCGAATCCTGTGGTGAGCGTCATTGGTGATGAATTGGGAGACCGCGAAGCTCGCTGGGGCATTATCACCGTACCGCAAATCAGTCAGGAGATCGTGACCGGCGGCAAGCTAACGCTCAGCCGCGCCGCGGCGGAGCGAGGAGTCGACCAGGCGACGCTCGCGTTGGCGGCCCGCCGGGCGGAATTGTTAGCCTCGGTTCGCGCAGCCTATTACGATGTGTTCGCGCTCCAGCGACGAATCGAACTCTTCGGTCAACTCCGCACGCTAACGCAACAGTCCGTCGATCAAACGAAGCGTTTGAAGGAAGCCAAGCAAGCAACGCAATTGGATGTCGTCCAACTTGAAGTCGAAGCCGAACGCATTCGGGCCGAAGCGGAAGCCGCCGAACAAGAACTACCCGCCGCGTTTCGACGACTGGCCGCCGCCGTCGGCGTGCGCGACTTGGCCCAATTCAAGCTGGCGGGGTCGATCGATCGGTCGCTCCCGAGTTACGAGTTGGATCGCGTCCGTCAGTATGTAATGGGTGTCCATCCCGAAGTGCGGTCGGCACAGGTGGCGGTTGAGAGAGCGAAGCTGCTCTGGCAACGAGCTCAAGTTGAGCCAATCCCGAATGTCACGGTGAGCGGTGGATACGTTCGCCAAAACGAAAACAAGTCGAACGATTTCATGGTTGGGATCAGCGTACCGGTTCCCCTGTGGAACCGGAATCAAGGCAACATTCTCGCCGCCCAGGCACGCGTGGGTGAGGCAGCCAAGGAAGTTCAGCGCGTCGAGAACGACCTGACCGAACGCATTGCGATAGCTTACCGCAGTTACGCGGCGGCTCGAAAGCGGGCCGAGCGCATGGGCGAGGTGCGGAAGAAAGCGGAAGAAGCGTTTCGCCTCATTGCCGAAGAGAAGAACTTCAACTTCACGACCGTCCAGCGACTGGTATCCCAGCAAGCCGTTACGCAAGCAACGCTGGACCAAGTCCGTGCCCTCGGCGATGCCTGGAAGGCGGCCAGCGCCCTTTCGGGCCTGACCCTCGAAGAGCAATGGCCTCCGCTGGGCCCGAATCGCCTGCCGGCTCCGTTGCCAGCCCCGCACAAGATCGAACCGAAACCGTAAGCGATTTCGCTTCCGCGTGGCCGTTCGCTGTCGCCGTCACAGAATAACCTCCACGCACCAGGCGAGGGAGAATTCCATGGCGAACAGCTTCGGCACGCGATCGACCCTGACGGTGGGCGGTCAGACATTTACTTTTCACCGCCTGTCCGTTCTCGAAAAGGCATTCCCCCAGGTCGGCCGTCTGCCGTTCTCGCTCAAGATTCTTCTGGAAAACTTGCTCCGACATGAGAACGGGCTCGCGGTGCGCCGTCCGGACATCGAAGCGCTTGCCCAGTGGGATCCCAAGGCCGAACCGGAAGTCGAGATCGGTTATTCGCCCGCTCGCGTGCTGCTTCAGGATTTCACCGGCGTGCCGGCCATTGTCGATCTCGCCGCCATGCGCGACGCGATGGCGGACCTGGGCGGCGACCCGAACAAAATCAATCCGCTCATCCCATGTGAGTTGGTCATCGACCACTCCGTGCAGGTCGACGATTACGGTTCGCCCAAGGCGTTCCCCACCAATTTGCGCATGGAGTACGAACGCAATCGCGAACGCTATCGGTTTCTGCGTTGGGGACAGAACGCATTCCAGAACTTCAAGGTCGTGCCGCCCGAAACCGGCATCTGCCATCAGGTGAATCTCGAGTTCCTGGCTCGCGTCGTCTTTGTCGATGCCTTGAACAACGCCTACCCGGATACGCTGGTCGGAACCGACTCGCATACGACGATGGTGAATGGACTTGGCGTCTTGGGTTGGGGCGTGGGCGGCATCGAAGCCGAGGCTGCCATGTTGGGACAACCGGTCACGATGCTGATTCCGCAGGTGATCGGCTTCAAACTGTACAACCGGCTTCCCGAGGGCGCCACCGCCACGGACCTGGTCCTGACCGTCACGCAGATTCTGCGCAAGAAAGGTGTCGTCGGCAAGTTTGTCGAGTATTACGGCGATGGACTCGCCGAGTTGCCGCTTGCCGATCGGGCGACCATTGCGAACATGTCGCCCGAATATGGCGCGACCTGCGGGATCTTCCCCGTCGATGCGGAAACGTTGAACTATCTGCGTTACACCGGCCGGCCGGAAGCGCAGGTCCAACTTGTGGAAGCGTACTTCAAGGAACAAGGGATGTTCCATGCCAAGGGCGCACCGGAGGCTGCGTATTCGGACACACTCAGCCTCGATCTCTCGACGGTCGTTCCCAGCATGGCCGGCCCGGCCCGGCCGCAGGATCGCGTCAGCCTTCCCGATGTCAAACGATCGTTCGGCGAGGCATTGCCCAAGCTGAAAGCAGCCGCCCAGTCCGCGAAGAAGCCGGCTGCAACCGGACCTGGGAAGTCGATTCCACTCGATACCGACTCCGCTGGCCCGACGACCAACATCCAACTGGCGGCCGGAACGGTGAAGGACGGCTCGGTCGTCATCGCGGCAATTACCAGTTGCACCAACACGTCGAACCCCGATGTGATGATGGCGGCGGGGCTGTTGGCGAAGAAGGCAGTTGCCCGCGGATTGACACCCAAGCCCTGGGTCAAGACTTCGCTGGCGCCGGGCTCGAAAGTCGTGGCGGACTACCTGGCCGATTCGGGCCTGCTGGCCGAATTGGAAAAGTTGCGCTTCAACCTGGTCGGCTATGGCTGCACGACGTGCATTGGCAATTCCGGTCCGCTGCCCGAAGCGGTTTCCTCGCAGATCTCCACGGGCAGCCTCGTCGTTGCCAGCGTGCTCTCCGGGAACCGAAATTTCGAAGGCCGAGTTCACGGCGAGGTGCGGGCGAATTACCTCGCGTCGCCGCCCTTGGTCGTTGCCTATGCACTGGCGGGGCGCATCGACATCGAATGGGACAAGGACCCGGTCGGCATCGATCGCGCCGGCAAGCCCGTGTTTCTGAAGGAACTTTGGCCAAGCCGGGCGGAAGTGGCCGATGTCGTTCGCAATCACCTTCGCCGCGAACAATACGAGCGCAACTATGCCGTCGTCTACGAAGGCGACGACAACTGGAAAGCCTTGCATGTTCCGGCCGGCAGCCGCTACGAATGGGACGATCAATCGACGTACATAGCGTTGCCACCTTATTTCCAACGGATGCAGGCGGCGCCCACGGGCGTCTCGGACATCGCCTGGGCTCGCGTGCTCGCTTACCTGGGCGATAGCATCACGACCGACCACATCTCGCCTGCCGGAAACTTCAAGAAAGATAGCCCCGCCGGTCAATACCTCATTGAGCATGGCGTGAAGCCTTCGGAATTCAACTCGTACGGATCGCGCCGCGGTCATCACGAAGTGATGATGCGCGGCACCTTCGCGAACGTGCGGCTCAAGAATCAATTGGTGCCGGGAGTCGAAGGAGGCGTCACTCGGCACTTGCCGACGGGCGCTGACATGTCGATCTACGACGCGGCCATGCTCTATGCGAAGGAAGGTACGCCACTCGTCATCCTGGCCGGCAAGGAGTATGGCAGCGGTTCGAGCCGCGACTGGGCGGCGAAAGGGACCCGCCTCCTCGGTGTGCGAGCAGTGATCGCCGAGAGTTATGAACGCATTCATCGCAGCAACCTGGTCGGCATGGGCGTATTGCCATTTCAGTTCAAGGCGGGCGAGTCGGCCCAGTTGCTCGGGCTCACCGGCGCCGAGGTGTTCGACATTCCCAACATCGCCGAGGCCCTGAAAAAGGTCGGCAGCGGCAAGGTACATTTGAAAGTGAAGGCCGACCTCAAGGAATTCGAAACGCTGTTGCGCGTGGATACGCCGCAGGAAGTGCTCTATTACGAACACGGCGGTATTCTCCAATATGTGCTGCGCCAGCTCGTCGGAACCACCGAGACGGCGAAGGCGTAGGAAAATCCCATCACCACGAAGGCACAAAGACAAAGAAATGGTGAGCGGGATCTTTGTGTTTCTCGGTGTGATCTTTGTGCCTGTGTGGTGAGTCCAGGCATCGCTGGCTTTGCAATGCCCCTTCGCGTTTCCAACCTGCGGCTTTCCGTCGACGCTCCCGAATCGGCATTGCGGGATCGGCTGGCTCGCGTCATCGGCGTGCCGGCCTCGGATGTCGCGTCCTGGCGAATCCTTCGCAAGAGTCTCGACCTTCGCGATAAGCACGATCTTCAATTCGTCTACTCCACCGAAGTGCTCGTTCCCGAAGGCGAGGAAGCCGCGATTCTCAAACGGGCTTCCCACTCGCAAGTCGAAGGTTTTGCCGAACCCGCGTTCGAAATGCCCATGCCGGGGACTCAGCCCTTGCGGCATCGCCCGGTCGTAGTCGGATCCGGTCCCGGCGGACTTGTCGCTGCGTACTTTCTTGCCGAGCAGGGCTATCGTCCCCTGTTGCTCGAACGCGGCACGCCGGTCAACGAACGCATTCGCGATGTGAAGATATTCGACGAGGGGGGACGATTCGAACCGGAAAGCAATTACCTCTTCGGCGAAGGCGGAGCAGGGACCTTCAGCGATGGCAAGCTGACCTGTCGCGGCACCGGCCCGGATGTCATTCGCGTGCTGGAATTGCTCGCCGAGTGCAAGGGCCAGCAACGCGGCAAGCCGTCCATTCTCTATTACCATCGGCCGCACCTGGGAAGCAATCGCCTGCCGGCAGTCGTCAAAGCACTTCGCCAACGGATCGAATCCCTGGGCGGCGAGGTTCGTTTCAAGACGCGGGTCGAAGATCTGATTCTCCGGGACGGCCGGCTCGCGGCTCTCGCCACTTCCTCGGGAGAGATTCCCACCGAGATCGCCATTCTGGCTACCGGTCACAGCGCTCGCGACGTCTATTCCATGCTTGTGAATCGCGGCGTGCCGATCGTCCCCAAAGCATTTCAGATCGGCGTCCGCGTCGAACATTCGCAAGCGCTCGTGAACCGGGTGCAGTATGGATCGCGACATTACGAGAACCAACTCGGCAACGCGGACTATTCGCTCATCGCTCATGGCCCCGCGGATGTGTTCACGTTTTGCATGTGTGCCGGCGGGTACATCATTCCGAGCGTCTCGGAAGCCGGCTACTTTTGCACCAACGGCATGAGCCTGTCCAGGCGCGATTCCCGCTATGCGAATAGCGGCCTGGTCGTCACTCTGCCAACCAGCGAATTTGGCGGCGATGATCCACTGGCGGGAATGCGCGTGCAACAGCGCGTATGAGAAGCGAGCGTTCGAGATCGGGGGCGATGAATATCGTTGCCCGGTGCAGCGGGCGACCGACTACCTGAACCGGATCATTTCCGACTCCGTCCCCGCTTTCAGCTATCCGCGTGGCGGGTGCCGGCCAACCTGGACGATGTCTTGCCGCCGTTCGTCGCGAAAGCGCTGCGTGCCGCGCTGCCGAAAATGGACCGCGCCTGGCGAGGCCGATTCCTTCGCGACGCCGTGCTGGTCGGTCCGGAGTCGCGCGGCAGTTCGCCCGTGCGGATCGTTCGCGGTGACGATTCGCGGGAATCGCCGGTCGGCGGACTCTATCCGGTCGGGGAAGGAGCGGGCTACGCAGGCGGCATTGTCAGCGCCGCGGTCGATGGCCTGCGCACTGCCAAGGCGATCATTGCTCGCTACGCCCGCATGTGAAATTGGCGTGAATTCCGGAATCCAGCTTGTCGCCATAACCTCCCGCCGGCTAATCTCTTCGAAGATACCTTTCAAAGGCTTGCACCAATGAAGAAGCTCCTCGTCGCCACCGTCGCGGGAATTGTCCTCGTCGTCGCAGTCGCTCTCTCGCAACCGGCAGCGAAGACCACTTCGACTGCCAATTCCGATCTCCGCATCCAATCGGAAGATCGCAACCCGTGGAGCAACCTCAAGCTCAATAACTCGCCCGACGACTTTCAGTTCGTCGTCGTTAGCGATCGGACCGGCGGGCATCGCGAGAAGATTTTTTCGCGGGCGATCGAACAGATCAACCTCCTGCAACCGGAGTTTGTCCTGTCGGTCGGCGATCTGATCGAAGGGTACTCCGCCGACCGCGACCGGGTTCTCGCGCAATGGAAGGAATTTCAGAGCTTCACCGCCCGGTTGCAAATGCCCTTCTTCTACGTGCCCGGCAATCACGATGTGACCAACGCCGGAGCAGGAAAAAATCTGGCAGGAAAAGTTCGGCCGCCGCCATTACAGCTTCGTCTACAAGGGGGTCCTGTTCCTGATTCTCGAATTCCGATGATCCACCCGCGTCCGGCACGCTCTCCGAGGAACAGGTCAGTTGGGCCAAGCAAGTCCTCGCCGACAACGCCGACGTGCACTGGACCATCGTCGCTTTGCACAAGCCGATCTGGACCGGCGACGTCGAGAAGAACCGCTTCGGTGAGATTGAGAAAGCGCTGGCAGGCCGAAAATACACCGTCTTCGCGGGCCATGTCCATCGCTATCAACGATTCATTCGCAATGGAATGAACTACTACCAGTTGGCGACGACCGGCGGCGGCAGCCGGCTGCGTGGCGTCCGCTATGGCGAGTTCGACCACATTGTCTGGGTTACGATGAAGAAGAACGGCCCGGTGCTCGCCAACGTCATGCTCGACGGCATTTTGCCCGAAGACTTGAAGACACCGGAGACCGTTGAGCCCGTGCAAGAACTCAATCGCAAGCCGACGCAACCCGTGAAGGGCTTTGTCTATCTGGATGGCTTTGCGGCCAGCGGCGCGACCATCGGCTTCTACGCGAAGCAGGACGGGAAGAAGTCGCCGGCGTTTGTCGGCGACGCCGTCGTCGAAGGCGATGGCTCGTTCGTGGTGAGCAGCTACGGGGCATTCGATGGCCTCCCGGCCGGCAACTACATGGTGACGGTCGCGTTCGACGGTCGCTACGGTCCTGTCGGCGAGCGCAAATCGTGGGTGCCGCTCGCATACACCAAGGCGACCGCCACGCCCCTGACGGCCACCGTCCATGCTGGCAAGAACGCCTTTACGTTCGACGTCAAGTCGGAATCCGCGATCGAGAAAAAGTGAATGGGGCCCCGTCCGTCCCGGAATAATGGCGTCGGGACGGGCGGAGTCGGCATCGTCGAATGTTCGCACCATCCGCGCGTCTGAATCCCGTGGACCGATCGGATCGCGATTCCGGTCTATTCCCAAGAGCAATACCCCGACCAGGATCAGCAACACACTCGAAGGAGAAACTCGCAATCCTTCGTCGCGCGGGGTCGAGTCTCGCGGGAAGCATTCTCGTGGGACAGAGTCTCGTGGGACGGATTTGTAATCCGTCCTTCCTCCCGCATCTTGTAGGACGGATTGCAAATCCGTCCTACAGTCAAAGTCTTGGGGGACGGATTGCAAATCTGTCCCACTTGCGTTGCCCTGCCGGTCCCATTCGAGCATGAACTCGTCATCCGTGAGTGCTGGCAACCCCTGGATCGCTCGTTTGCGGTCCAGACGCTCACGCCAGTCGTTCATGTCTTCCAGCACCCCCTCCAGGATCCGTTCATTGGGCGTCTTCGCCTTCTCAACAGATTGATTGGCCACGACGCTGGCCATGCCAAAAGCTTTGGTGGAATACTTCAGCCAGCATTCGTTCGATTTCAAACGAATCTTGAGATCGTCGCTGCGCATCAGACCGTGCATTTGCGACTCGCATTCCTGATGGATCTGTTCGAACCGACTCTTTTGCACCTGGAACAGGATTGGCTCCCATTGCAAGCGATAACGGATCGGCCAGTTCTGGCAGGTCGAGGTCTTGCGCTGGACTTTCTCGGCAATGGCCTGCCAGGAATGCCCAACGGCCCGCATTTCCGCGGCGATGTGAAGAAGAGTCTTGAGGTTTTGTGACATGGGAGTTCTCCAAAAAGGCAAGCCGCGATGTGCTGGGCTGAGCTTGCGAAAAGCGGTCGAAACCAGACCGCGTCGAGAGATGTGGTGTGTGTTGTCACACACTCAATGACAGCTAATGGTCCAAAAGGGCGGTTGTCAAATCAAAGTGAACATATTTTCAGTAAAACTTTGGATTACCGGTTCGAGCCGGATGGGGTCGGAAGATCGGTCGTTGCGGAAGATTACCCCGAGTAGGCCGCTTGCGGGCTAGCCTGGATTGGCTTGTACTGCAACGCGGTTGCATCGCGAAGCCGAGGGTGCGTGCTTGTGGGCAATCCTGGTTCGGCTGTCTGTACCGCAACGCGGTTAAATCTCGAAGCCCACGGTGCGTGCTTGCGGCCAATCCTGGTTCGGCTGTCTTTACCGCAATGCGGTTAAATCTCAAAGCCGAGGGTTGCCCGCTTGCGGGCAACCCTGGGTACGCCGCGAAGAATGGACGGCCTACCGCATCGCGGTTATATCAACGCGTGCCCATCAAACGGCTTTCCTCCTGTGGAGTCACCCGTGCCGCAATCGCTCGCTCAGGTCTATTTGCACATCGTCTTTTCGACGAAGAGTCGATCGCCTTTCCTCACCGATCCTGCCGTTCGCGATGAAGTTCACAAATACCTTGGCGGCACGTGCAATAATCTCGATTGTCCCGTATTGCGCGTCGGCGGCGTCGCCGACCACGTTCATATCCTCTGCCGATTCGGGCGCGATATTTCCATCGCGCAATTGGTCAAAGAGCTGAAACGGGAATCGTCGCAATGGATCAAGGCAACGTTTCCGGCCCTGGTGGATTTCTATTGGCAATCCGGCTACGGGGTGTTTTCGGTTTCCGAGAGCAATGTCGAGGACGTTCGCGCGTACGTGGCCGATCAAGTACGGCATCACGCAACAATGTCGTTCCAGGACGAGTTTCGCTTGTTGCTCAAGAAGCACGGATTAACGTGGGATGAGCGTTACGTTTGGGATTGATTGGCGAGCGACCCGTCAGCCCCGCGTGATATAACCGCGTTGCGGTAGAATGATTCTTGGCGCCCGTGACCCAGGGTAGAACGCTGCGCGTTCAACCCTGGGCTTCGAGATTTAACGCCGTTGGCGTACAGCACTGGGTCTTGTCTTTACCGCAACGCGATTGTACCCGTGGTAGCCGGCCAGCAGACGACCCTGGTTCGGCTTATACCGCAACGCGGTTAAATCTCGAAGCCCAGTTGGCTATAGGTGGGGTGGAAAAGGGGATGCCTCGAAAGTGGAATGGTGTTCGGTAACGACTACCGGTTCCACGTACAGGAGGTCATCCCCGTGAAGAGCAGAGCATACCGTGCCGTCGATGTCAATCGAATTGAACTCGATGATTGGCTCGCCGGCCGCGAGGGCTTGGTGGTGCATGCGGGATTGGACATCGGCAAGGAGTGGATCTACGGCACGCTGCGTTGGGGCGTCGGCGATTTCGATCGCCCGTGGCGAGTACGCAATCCCGCGGACGTGATTCGGCTGGCGGAGTTGTTGCGTGATGTGGGCCAGGGCCGGCAATTGATCGTCGCGATGGAGCCGACCGGGACCTACGGCGATGCGGCGCGGCAGGCGCTGGAGCGGGCGGGCGTGGTCGTGCATCGGGTCAGTCCGAAGATGGCGTCGGACTATGCGGAGGTATTCGATGGCGTGCCGTCGCAGCACGACGGCAAGGACGCGGCGGTGGTCGCTGAGTTGGCAGCGCAAGGCAAGAGCTGGCCGTGGCCGATGCCGAAGCCAACCGAGATCGAGCAGGAGCTGGCGTATCAAGTCGATTGGCTCGATGGCCAGCGTCGTCAGATGATGCAGTGGTGCGGTCGGGTCGAGGCGTTGTTGAGTCGGCATTGGCCGGAAGCGACGCGGATCGTGCCGTTGTGTTCGGGAACGATGTTGGCGTGTCTGGCCGAGTACGGCGGGCCGCGTGGATTGGCGCTGGCGTTGGATGGCGTGGAGCGCGTGCGAAGTTGGGGCCGATGCTTCTTGAGCGAAGAGAAAGCGCAGGCGTTGGTGTCGAGCGCGCGGTCGACGGTGGGCGTGGCGATGGGCCCTTGGGATGAAGAGCGCTTGCGTCGATTTGTTCGGCAAATCCAGGGCTGTCGTCGTGAGATGGCGATGGCGCGACGGCGGATGCGGGCGTTGACGCGTGATCATGCGGGGATCGTGGCGATGAGCGCGGTGGTCGGGATCGGGACGGCGTGCGTGTTGTGGGTGGAACTGGGCGATCCGAGCGCGTACCATTGCGGGTCGGCGTATCGCAAGGCGATGGGGTTGAACCTGGCGGAGCGCTCGAGCGGCCAGTGGCAAGGAAAGCTGCGGATCAGCAAGCGTGGTTCGTCGGAGGTGCGGCGGTGGTTGTATCTGGCGGCGTTGCGCTGGCTGAGGCAGGAGCCGGTGCGGGGTTGGTATCGGCGTCAGAAGGCGCTGCGTCGTGGCGAAGGCAAGGCGGCGGTGATCGGCGTGATGCGGAAATTGGCGTTGGCGTTGTATCGGGTCGGCGGGCGTGGCGAGGCGTTTGATCGACACCAGTTGTATCGAACGGTGACATCGGCGAACGCGGAGTGAGACACGCGTCGGCACGGGCGCCGACGTGAGTGGTGGTGCGGAAGGGAATCCCGAACGAAAGGAGCGCGCATCGACGCGAGTGCAGACGACGCCTCTGTTGTGCCACCTTCTTCAACAACCCTTAGCGCCCCTCGCGGAGCGCCAAGCCCAGTTTCGAGGGGCCGCAACGGAGTTCATCGGCGTGATCCTCCATGGAGCCAATTCGATGGTCCCGAACGATCGGGATACATTCCAGGCAAAAGGTTTGGGCTAGCCGATGGCCGAAGTTCAGAGGAGGCGTAGGCGACGAGTCGAGGCGGATGGACAGGAACGATGGTCGAAGGATCGAGGAGAACGGAGGGCAGCGGACGGGGAGTGCTCGGCTGCGTCCTCCGCGGCCTGCGGCCGCGAAGGCCGCAGCCGAGCACTCCCCGTCCGTAAAGAACGTGACGGCATCCCCGAAAAAAAACGCCTTGACATGCTTAGAAAAGGGTTGCCCGCTTGCGGGCTACCCTGGGTAACCGGCGCCAGGGACGTACTACCGCAACGCGGTTAAATCACGCGGGATCTGTCGAGCGCTTGCCGTTGGGCGAATGGCGAATGTGTTGCCCAGTCGCGCATGCTATAACCGCGTTGCGGTAGCAACCCAGGGACGATGCGGCTGACCCAGGGTAGAACGCTGCGCGTTCAACCCTTTTCTAAGCATGTCAAGGCGTTTTTTTTCGGGGATGCCACACGTTCTTTACGGACGGGGAGTGCTCGGCTGCGGCCTTCGCGGCCGCAGGCCGCGGAGGACGCAGCCGAGCACTCCCCGTCCGCCGCCCTCCGTTCTCCTCGATCCTTCGACCATCGTTCCTGTCCATCCGCCTCGACTCGTCGCCTACGCCTCCTCTGAACTTCGGCCATCGGCTAGCCCAAACCTTTTGCCTGGAATGTATCCCGATCGTTCGGGACCATCGAATTGGCTCCATGGAGGATCACGCCGATGAACTCCGTTGCGGCCCCTCGAAACTGGGCTTGGCGCTCCGCGAGGGGCGCTAAGGGTTGTTGAAGAAGGTGGCACAACAGAGGCGTCGTCTGCACTCGCGTCGATGCGCGCTCCTTTCGTTCGGGATTCCCTTCCGTCACCACCACTCACGTCGGCGCCCGTGCCGACGCGTGTCTCACTCCGCGTTCGCCGATGTCACCGTTCGATACAACTGGTGTCGATCAAACGCCTCGCCACGCCCGCCGACCCGATACAACGCCAACGCCAATTTCCGCATCACGCCGATCACCGCCGCCTTGCCTTCGCCACGACGCAGCGCCTTCTGACGCCGATACCAACCCCGCACCGGCTCCTGCCTCAGCCAGCGCAACGCCGCCAGATACAACCACCGCCGCACCTCCGACGAACCACGCTTGCTGATCCGCAGCTTTCCTTGCCACTGGCCGCTCGAGCGCTCCGCCAAGTTCAACCCCATCGCCTTGCGATACGCCGACCCGCAATGGTACGCGCTCGGATCGCCCAGTTCCACCCACAACACGCACGCCGTCCCGATCCCGACCACCGCGCTCATCGCCACGATCCCCGCATGATCACGCGTCAACGCCCGCATCCGCCGTCGCGCCATCGCCATCTCGCGACGACAGCCCTGGATTTGCCGAACGAATCGACGCAAGCGCTCTTCATCCCAAGGGCCCATCGCCACGCCCACCGTCGACCGCGCGCTCAACACCAACGCCTGCGCTTTCTCTTCGCTCAAGAAGCATCGGCCCCAACTTCGCACGCGCTCCACGCCATCCAACGCCAGCGCCAATCCACGCGGCCCGCCGTACTCGGCCAGACACGCCAACATCGTTCCCGAACACAACGGCACGATCCGCGTCGCTTCCGGCCAATGCCGACTCAACAACGCCTCGACCCGACCGCACCACTGCATCATCTGACGACGCTGGCCATCGAGCCAATCGACTTGATACGCCAGCTCCTGCTCGATCTCGGTTGGCTTCGGCATCGGCCACGGCCAACTCTTGCCTTGCGCTGCCAACTCAGCGACCACCGCCGCGTCCTTGCCGTCGTGCTGCGACGGCACGCCATCGAACACCTCCGCATAGTCCGACGCCATCTTCGGACTGACCCGATGCACGACCACGCCCGCCCGCTCCAGCGCCTGCCGCGCCGCATCGCCGTAGGTCCCGGTCGGCTCCATCGCGACGATCAATTGCCGGCCCTGGCCCACATCACGCAACAACTCCGCCAGCCGAATCACGTCCGCGGGATTGCGTACTCGCCACGGGCGATCGAAATCGCCGACGCCCCAACGCAGCGTGCCGTAGATCCACTCCTTGCCGATGTCCAATCCCGCATGCACCACCAAGCCCTCGCGGCCGGCGAGCCAATCATCGAGTTCAATTCGATTGACATCGACGGCACGGTATGCTCTGCTCTTCACGGGGATGACCTCCTGTACGTGGAACCGGTAGTCGTTACCGAACACCATTCCACTTTCGAGGCATCCCCTTTTCCACCCCACCTATAGCCAACTGGGCTTCGAGATTTAACGCCGTTGGCGTACAGCATTTCAAACCAAACCAGACACTCCGGCCGCGCCGACCCAACCGCCGAAACTGCTCGATCGTGTGCGGCACATGTGTCGCCTGCTCCATTACTCCATCCGTACCGAAGACGCCTACCACGACTGGATCAAGCGCTACATCCTCTTTCACCACAAGCGCCATCTGATCGACATGGGCGCGGCCGAGATCAATCAATTTCTGACGCATCTTGCCGTCGAAGGCCAGGTCAGCGCCAGCACGCAGAATCAAACATTCAGCGCTCTGCTGTTCCTCTATAAGAGTGTGCTGCAAGTCGACCCCGGTTTGATTGCGGGCGTGGTTCGCGCGCAAGCGTTCCAAGAGCCTGCCGGTTGTCTTGACGCGGCAGGAAGTCCGGCAGGTGATTGCGAAACTGGATGGCACCTACCGGCTCATGGGCCAATTGATGTACGGCAGCGGCCTGCGTTTGCTGGAATGTCTGCGCCTGCGCATTAAGGACGTCGACTTCGGGCGCGGCGAAGTGACCGTTCGCGAAGGGAAAGGCCACAAGGACCGAAGAACGATGTTGCCGGCATCCGTTCGACCCGCTTTGACGGCGCATATCGAACGTGTGCAGCGCTTGCACGAGAAGGACCTGGCGGCAGGGTTCGGCCGTGTCTTCATGCCCGACGCGCTCGACCGAAAAATGCCGAACGCGGCGGCGGAATTCTGCTGGCAATATGTCTTTCCATCGGCGAAGATTTCCATTGATCCACGGTCGGCGCGCAGCGCCGGCATCACGCCCATGAGGCGGCGGTGTCGCGAGCGATCACGGTGGCCGTCCGACGATCCGGCATCCGCAAGCGGGCGACGAGCCACTCGTTTCGTCACAGCTTCGCGACGCATCTGGTGGAAGGCGGCTATGACATCCGAACGGTGCAGGAGTTGTTGGGCCACGAGGATGTCAGCACGACGATGATCTACACGCATGTGCTCAACAAAGGCGGGCTGGGGGTGCGGAGCCCCTTGGATGCGGAATAGCGGCGCAGTGTTCGTTAGTGGGATAGATGACATTGGGAGCAGTGAATCAGTTCAACGGAAGTGACGAATTGAACAGAAGTTGCCGGCGGCGGAGCCGGCAGAATTGCGTCCGGGGATAGGTTGCGCGGCGCAAGCTAATAACAAGTTCGGCGACGGAGGTAAAGACGGTGGTGAGGCAACGGAGACGACGACTGCGACGGCTGGCGTTGGTACTTGCCGTGGTCGTGCCGGCCATCAGCGTAATTGGTTGTTGCGGCGGCTTTTGGTGGACGTGCTTGCGTGCCGAATTCTCCGCCCCCGGGATGCGCGTTTCAAACCAGTCGGGAGGCACTCGTGGAGCCGTCAGGTTTACCATCGTGGATCGGAGTGGAGCACCAGTTCCGGACGTGAAAGTTGCCAGCCAGAGTTTCTCCGGGTGGACCCAAGATGCGATCACCGACGCCGCGGGGCAGGCAACCATCTGGCCCGGTGAGACGGAAGTACTTGCGGTCCGAGTCGGGAGCACGGAAACTCGGTTCCGCCCAGACCAGTTTGAGATTGAGATGTTCTTCTCGCCAGATTGCAGCGCGGGACTCCTAGTCTCCGTAGTGCTCGATCAGTGACGTCGCGACCGCCGAACGAACAGTTTGAGCCGACCCCCGCCTCGAAGTCCGTGACTTTGGTTAGAGTCGCATACGGCGGGGGCGGCTCAACTCGATGTTCGCTGCTAAACACAACGATGTATGAACCGCATCGCCTTTGATCTGCGACTGGTGAAGGCGTCCGACGAACCTTACGTTCGGGACTACTACGCACTCGACATTCGCGTGGATGATCGGGATTTGCTTGAGTATGTGCGCGAGACAGAAAATCCATTCGCAGCAGCCGAAGGCCATCCGGACCTCGCTGGCAAGTACGAAGCTCTGCCCGCCTTCATGGTGCTAGAGGACATTGTCGCCAAGGGAGCCGAGAAGGTTTCGCTGTATGATTGCGAATGCGGCTGTTTCGGATGCTGGCCAATGCGCGTCCGAATTTCGGTTTCCGACAAGATCGTCACCTGGTCGGAATTCGAACAGCCCCATCGAGGCCCGAAAAGCCGCGCTTCATGGTGGCGCTACGATAAACTTGGCCCTTTTGACTTTGAACGAGCCCAGTACGAAGCTGCGCTGAAGAAGGCAGAGAGTGAGCTGCGGGACCGGCAGCGAACCGTCTTATGTCCCCGTCCACTTGAACAAAAATAGCGATGGCGGGTACGTCTGATCTAACGACGTATGTCGCTGTGTTTATTCAACCTGCCTGGAGCTTGGGCCCCGATCTCAAGCGAGCGCCGGGATGGTTCTTCGCAACGGTGTCACACTCGATCAAGTCGAGCGGCACCAAACAGCCTTATAAGGTCGGGTCTCTTCACCTTCCGATAAAGCGACTGTCGCACCGAGGTGTGACGCCTCAGAAACCTCTCCGTGCCGACGAAACGGTCACTCAAAGAGAATAGCTCGATCCCCGAAGGGTGGCGGCTTCACGCTGGCGAATTCGCGGGGAATCGAGACCCCGTCGGTCGTGGTTCCAGCGCTCGGCCGCATCGGCTCAGTTAGTCGTTGACTCGTTCGTCGGGCCGCATCGGTCGCCTGCGTCGTCGGGCGCGACGACGCTTGTTCTCTTCCAGGTTGATCTCGTCTGTCGATCCGTAGCGAGTTCGCCTCAAACTTCGAGCTTGTGCACGAATCGGCGGCATTGTCGCCTTTCGCTCCGCGAAAGGAACGGCGGCACCCGGCGATGCGCTAAACCATCTCGCGAGCGGCTCGCCCTTTCCTTTCGCGGAGCGAAAGGCGACTTTGGCGCATCGATCGCCGATTCGTGCGCAAGCTCTCGGCGTGAGGAACCATCATTCCGAGCGCGGCCAACTCGGGGGCCCATTCAAACGCAACGGGGTCGGAGCGGGCGACTGGGCCGCGCTAGAACGGGCTTTGACTCTGCGCACAAATCGCCGAGCCAGTACCGGGCGAACATGCACTCGCACTCCACCATGATTTGTTTCGGTAAGGCTTGATCGCATGGAGGAACTCGTCGGGGTCGGCGGACAAGTCCTTCTCGAAAACGGTTTGGCCCTTGTGATCGAGCGCGTGGGTGAGCATGCTTCTGGCGTGCAGATCGACGCCGCAGTAGAATTTGTGTTGGGTGTTGTAGTTCATGCTCATGTCCTCGTTGGTGACGGGTCGAAGTCGCCCACCTGAGCCTGCATCGTGGTTGCGAGTACCGCGCGTACTCGCTGAAACTTCCACGTTGAGACACAGGAGCGATCCCGTGATCTCTTTACTAATTGGCGACAGGCTCCGACCCGTCACCGATGGGGACATGAGAAGTATCCCGACATTGCACTGGACCAGCCCGGCGGGACGGTCCTCGTGATTCAACCGGCGGTCGGCGCCGGGACACATTACGTACGGGCGAGGTATAATCTCCGGAAGAGGAGAAACACCGTGAGTAACATTTTCATCGAGTCCGTCGTCGGCCCCGATGGCACTCTGCATCTGGACGTACCAATCGGCATTGAGAACGCGAATCAACCGGTGCGGGTGGTCATCGAAGCGGCCCGCAAGCCGATGACGCGAGCGGAGTGGGCAGCTTTCGTGCGGTCGATGGCGGGGAGCATCACCGATCCGACGTTCGAGCGGCCTCCGCAATTGCCCCTCGAAACGCGGGAATCCCTGTCGTGACCTATCTGCTCGACACCAACACGTGCATTGGCTGGCTGCGGCAGAATCAACCGCAGATTGTTGCCCGGATACAAGCTCATGCGCAGACCGACATCGTGTTGTGCTCGGTCGTAGTTGGGGAACTGTTGTTCGGTGTCGAACGATCCGATCCGGTTCATCGGGCCAATACGGGCGTGCGCGTCGAGCAGTTACGGCAGCAGTTCACCTCGTTGCCGTTCGATGACGCCGCTGCCGAACAGTACGGTCGGATTCGTGCGGACCTGACCGGGCGGGGACTGCTCATCGGCGGCAACGACATTTTGATCGCCGCCATTGCGCTGACGAATGGCTGCACCTTGGTTACCCACAACACGGCCGAGTTCAGCCGAGTTGCCGGCCTCGTGATCGAGGACTGGCAGATCCCCTGACCGAAACCTGCCGAATGCTCGTATGTCCCAGCCGACTTGAATCAGAATAGCGAGGCCGGGTACGCCTGATCTAACGACGCATGTCGATATTTTTATTCAAGCCGGTCGGAGAGCGTTGCCTGCTCCTTGCGCAAGCGCCGGGATGGTTCTTTGCAACGGTGTCGTACCCGATCAAGTCGAGCGGCGCCAAACAGCCTTATGAGGTCGGGTCTCTTGCAAGGCGAGAAGCAACGAAGATAATGAGTCCGAGGAAACAGGGGAAGCGAATAAATCCCCATCGTCCAACCGGCCAGTGTGGCGGGTTGAGTTCAACGAGAATCCATGCCGCGTGCTCCGCGAACGAGCGTTCCGACAACCGCGGAGCCTGTAGCATCGATTCTTTTGCGTTCGGCAACAGGGGGTGATTTGTGCGGTCAGATATGCGGGCACTCGTGCGGATAATCTGTGTTAGCTTTCTCCTCGCTCTCCTGGTAATGGGGATTCTGACTGCATCGGCCCTTGGCGCGATCTCCAAGGAAGTGGCCGTCGGCATCGGGCTGGTCATTATTGTCGCGGGAGGTATCCTCGTCGGCCGTACGTTCGCTCGCGGCCTCATGAGCCGCGAACGAGGGGACAGGCTAGATGCCGAACCGGACGCGTCACCGGACCGGGACCGCATGTAGCGGTTCGGTGACCTGTTGCTCCCCCATGCGGGCCTGGCAGCTTAGCGGAGCGTTCGAGCCGCGGTAGCGCGAAGAATTGGATCGGCAGATCGCATCCAGTTCGTGACGCAATGGCTGCTGAACCGTAGCGCGACTGTTCGTCCATGCTACTTACTGGGAATCCCCAGGTGAGGAGCAAGTGATAGATCGCGTGCTTCGGCCGGCGTCAAATCGGAAAACGGTGCGTTCGCGATGGCCTTGCGCAGGGAACGCTCGGCGGGATGTGGCTGATCGAGTCGCGACCAGACCCGGTAGAGATACCACGCCGGCCTGGCGTCGTCGGGACGCCGCGATTGCGCCTCCTTGAGAGCCCCTGCCGCTTTGCAAAGCAGTCGCTCGACGTCGCCGGCGTTGCCTTTCTTCGCGAGTTGCAACGCGACCAAATAGAGTCCGATGCCGCGATTCAGGTTTTCGGCGTAATCGTCGCCGCGGAGCCGGGCGATTTCCATCAGCCGGGTGTGGTAGTGAACGAGGCGATTACGGGCCGCGAGCGTGCCATCCTGAGCACACGCAGTCGCCGCTTCGAATTGAGCCTGCGCTTCCGGTAAGCGATCCAGCCTGGCCAGCACTTCGGCCAGTTGCGCCCGAAACACGAGCTGATCGGGATGGTGGACGACGTGCCGGCTGAGATAGTCGGCTGCGCCCGCGTTATCGCCGCGGGAAAGGCAATCCGCGGCAAGCGTCAGCGAATCGGCGGCCTGCGGCGGTTCGGATGAATGGGGGGATGCGGCCGGCATCGTCACTCGGGCGAGGCCACGCGTATCGGGATCACCCAAGGCCGTTGAGCCCAGGGGAAGCACGCAAGTAACTACGAGAAGTAGTGAAACCGGGCAGCCGAGCCGACACATGCCGAGGTTCCCCGTATGGGCAAACTAAGGAAGACCGGAACCTCGGGAAGAATCGAATTTGGCGGCGGATGGGGTTGAGCAAAAAAGGGCGCTGGCGGGGAATGCCAGTGCAACGAGGCAAGATCAGCGGGTTGGGGAAGTGGGAAAACAAAAGAGCCCGGCCAGACGGCCGGGCTCTTGGATACACCAGGTCACTTATTTGGGCGGCGGCGGTGGTGGAGGCGGTGCGGGCGGTGCCATCGGTTTGCCCGACTGCGATCCGGAAACGCCACTTCCGCCGGCCTTCGTGCTCTTGTCGTCGCATCCAACGGCGACCACAAGCGAGGCTAGCACAGTTGTGAGCATCAGCAAACGGCGAATTCGTACTCCCAAGATGTGGGTGCAAGGTTTGGAGGGCGGCATTGTCAGAATGCCGCCCCCATTAGCACTAGCCACCAATCAAACTCCAATTCACATTATGACCGTCGAAGCCGCCGGTCATGTCTTGGACAGCGATCCAGCGAGGCGAGAACCAGTTCGTGTTGTTGCCTGTTCGGCGAACGCTGCGCACCGAACCGTCGCCGAAACCGAACTGGACGATTCCACCCGTGTGCTTGCTGCTGAACGTATACCACTGAGCGGGGGTCAGCAATTCCCAGGCGGAAGCCATGCAACCCGATCCCATCCACGAGCCAACGAAGTCGCGCGTACCCACGTCCTTGCCGCCCAGCCATTCACCAAAGAACGCGGTGTTCGAGGAGCCATCTTGAATCGTGGCAACCGTTTCCTTCGAGTCGGCGTAGAACGGCCCCTTCCACTGGCCGTAATAAGCGTCCGTCACATTGCCGAGGGCACCGGCGTTGGCAATGTAGTCGGTCTTACCCAATGGGAAGTTACCCGAGAAGTAATAGGCCGTCATGCCGCCGTTGTAGGTGATAACGGCAACCCAAACGCCACTGGACGGCGCCACTGTCGCCGCATTGTCGGACGGGCACAGGAACGTCTTGACGGTGGTGTTGTAAGCCGAAAGCGTGTCGCCGGCATAACGCCCGTTGACGTCCGGAATGCCCCACCAGCCACCATTGTTGACCTTGTCGTTGAACATGTCGATGTTCAACAACTTGTACAGGTTGTCCTGTTCCACGTACGGCAACAAGAAGGCCAGGGTGCTGGCGCAACTGCCGTTAATGGTTCCACCCGCGGAGCGAATGCCCGGAGGGAGGTAGCCAAATGTTGCGTCGTAGTTGTGCGCGGCAAGCCCGAGCTGCCTCAAGTTGTTCGAGCACTTCATTCGATTGGCCGCCTCGCGGATCTTTTGGACCGCCGGCAGCAACAGGCCGATCAGGATGGCAATGATGGCGATAACAACCAACAACTCGATCAGAGTGAAGCCGGAACGTCGATCGCCCCGCTTCCAAAAACGGACGGACTCTCGCATCGTGGTCTCCTTGCTAGAAACCGAAAGACAGAATGAGAAAGAAACAAGCCATGCGGCGCTCAACATGAGCACCTGCGAGTAGCCAAAGAACGCGGGTCATCGTGCGGTCAGCTCGATGACGGAAAAGTGGTGAGAGGAGATCGAGCCGGGGCTAAAAAGTACCCCCCAGCGCACATCACTTTCCAATTGCCATTTGTAACTCAGTATGTCGGTGGTGGCAACAATTATTTTCACACTTTTTTCATTCCGGGTGAGGATTGCTTAATGCATTTGATACTGGATTTGTGTACACAAAACGGCGTGAGCATCGTTTTCAACCGTCTCCATTTGATCCGTTAAAGCAACAATGCGGTGCTTCGCGCGCATTGCGGCAATGAGCCAAATCACCGGGCCACGCCAAGGCCGAGAAGCAAAAATGAACTGACATCAAAATGGCCAGACCAGCTGAAAAGCCATCCGGCGATCAGCAACCGCCCATCGGTATCTGACCCCGGGCAAGGGCCACAGAACCCTTGGCGGGCCCGGTTTTGCGGCAGTGTCCCGATTTTTGTGGCATAGGCCTCCCGGCCTGTGCGAACTCACAGGCCGGGAGGCCTATGCCACAAGAACAAAGACAAGGCCGTTATGCCAGCCGATTTGGTCCGGAAACATGGTGCCTCTGGCGGTTCGGCGTCGCCCTCGCGTTGCGCGTCGGGCTCCGCCGAACCGCATGCGCCCAACTACAAAATGGACGCTTCAGGCACCGCCGGTTTTTTCGATCGGCGTTACGAAAAAAGTGCTTCGACGTACGAATCCGGATCGAACGTTTCCAGGTCTTCGATCCCCTCGCCTATCCCGATATACTTCACCGGCAGGCCGACTTTTTGTTTGATGGCGAAGATCGCCCCGCCCTTGGCCGTGCCATCGAGTTTGGTCAGCACGATGCCGGTGCATTTGACGGATCTGGAAAACATCTCGGCCTGCGTGACGGCATTCTGTCCCGTTGTCGCGTCGAGCACCATCAACGTCTCGTGCGGAGCGCGGCAATCTGACGGGTCACGACCTTGTGGATCTTTTCCAACTCCCGCATGAGATGTGCCTGGGTATGCAACCTGCCGGCAGTGTCCACGATGACGACGTCAAAGCCGCGGGCCTTCGCTTTTTCACATGCATCGTGGGCAACGCTCGCCGGATCGCTCCCCTGGGCGTTTTTCACGATGTCGCAATCGAGGCGCTGACACCAGATTGTCAGTTGTTCGACTGCGGCGGCCCGAAACGTATCGCACGCCGCCACCAGCACTTTCTTGCCGTCTTGCTTCAGCCGCTGCGCGAGTTTGGCGATCGTCGTGGTCTTTCCCGAGCCGTTCACGCCGACGATCATGACCACGGTCGGTCCGCTCGGCGCGTAAGTGATCCCCGGTGAAGGATCGGACAGCATGTCGCGCAATTGTTGCTTGACGAAGGCCTGCACGTCCTCGCTGACTTCCTTGTCCTGAAACGCCTGGCGAACCCGGTCGACGATTTCGCCGACGGCGTAGCCGCCGACATCCGCGAGATAAAGCCGTCTCTCGAGTTCGGCAAGGAATTCCTTGTCCACCTTGCCGCGGCCGCGAAACAGGTCCACCACGCCGGTGAACACGTCACGCGTCTTGGTCAGGCCCTTCTTGATCTTGCTGAAAAAGCGTCCGAGCATGCGTGATTATTGGTTATTCGATTTTGAATTTAGCGAGCCGAGCGGTGTGAGCCGCCGGATGCTGAAGCCATCATCGGACGGCTTACGCCATCATCGGACGGCTGACGCCGCTCCGCTCGCCTGACAGCCATTGGCAGCCATCGCCCGTATTCTATCGATCTCTTCCAGTGTCACGGTGCGGACGCCGACGCTTCGTGTGGGCATACCGGGATCATGACTATCGCTGCCGCCCGTGATGGCGAGGCCGTTGGCATCGGCCAACGCCCGCAATTGCGTTTCCCGCTTCCGATTCGGCCAGGGGTAGACGCACTCCATTGCCTGCAAACCCACGCCTTTCAATTCCAGCAGCATCGATTGATCGGCATCGGTCGGCGGATGTGCCCAGCTCGCGACTCCGCCGGCGTGGCGAACGAATGCGATCGCTTCCGCGACGGGTAGTCGCCGTTTTGGCGCGCTGCGCGACATCCGGATGAGCCAGCCACCGCGTGAAGGCATTGTGCAGCGAACGGGCATGCCCATGACGGATCAATAATGCTGCCAAATGCCGGCGACCCAGCGAAACTTCATCCGGCAGCGCGGCCACTTCGTCTTCGAGGGAAACGCCGAGTGTTCGGAGTCGGCGTGCCATCTCCAACAATCGAGTTCGTCGGGCCGCACGCAGTTCACCGAGGGCCGCATCGAGAACGTCGTCCGGCTCGATGAAGTAACCGAGTAAATGGAGTTCGCGGCCGCGAAACTCGGCCGTAATTTCGACCCCGGCGATTACCTCGATGCGACCCGCGGCCACGGCTCGGGCGGGCTCGATCGCAGCCGTCGTGTCGTGATCCGTGATGGCAATTGCCGGTAAGCCGGCTGCGATCGCTCGTTCGACAAGACTGGCCGGGGTATAGGTGCCGTCGCTGAACGTCGTGTGCGTGTGCAAATCGGCTCCGCGGCGGCTGCGCAGAATGGTCCACTGACGGCACAGTTGCGTGAATGGAGAGCCCTTCATTCGGATTGACCGGAATGGTCCGAGGCTCCGGAATTCGCGTCCGCCACCGCCGCGGCATCGCTGCCGACGCTCGCGTCATGCTGCTCGTTGTGGACGCGAAACACTTTGTCCAGCACGCCATTGACGAACGCCGGCGAGTCCTTCGATCCATAGCGGCGAGCCAGTTCGATTGCCTCGTCGAGGACCACGGCGCCCGGGGTCGGCTCCGGCGCGAACGCGATTTCATAGGCCCCGAGGCGAAGCACATTGCGATCGCTGGCGGCCATGCGTTGCAATTTCCAGTTGTCCGATGCGGCGGTAATGGAGGTATCAATTTCCGCCAGGTGATCAACCACGCCATCGTAAAGCGCGAGGCAAAACTCCTCTGCCTGGGGATTGGTAAGCCGGTCGTGGACGAAGCGCTCGATGGCGGGCCGGGCAACGACCGGATTGCCATCACGCTGAAACAAAAGTTGCAGCGCCACTTCGCGAGCGCGGGACCGTCGGGTGATCACGGGGTGGTCTCCGGGAAACTACTACCATAGTAGTCCCGTCGCAGCTCGGACACGCCCGCTATAACACCCGCCATGGATTCGCTCGCCGAGATCGTTGCTCGTTGCCGGATCGCTCGTGCCGCCTGGGCCGATGAGCCGTGGCCGGCGCGGCTGGCCGCCATTCGCCGTCTCCGGCATCTGTTGACGGAGAATGCGGAACACTTGTGCCTGGCCGTCACCCAAGACATCGGCCGGCCCGCGGCCGACGTGCTCGCGACGGATGTCATTCCCACGGCCGACGCCTTGCGCTTTCTGGAGCGGCAAGCGCGAACGATCCTTCGACCACGACGGGTTCCCGGCTCGCTTCGGCCGTGGTGGCTATTTGGCGAGCGCGAAGTGATCCATCGCCGGCCGATCGGCATTGTCGGCGTGATCGGCACGTGGAACTATCCGATCCTGCTGAACGCGATCACCATTGCCCAGGCGCTGACCGCGGGGAACGGCGTGATCTGGAAGCCGTCGGAACTCGTACCCGGCTTCGCGGACGAACTGTACGAATTGTACATTCAGTCCGGCTTTCCCGCCGATCTGTTCGTGAAACTTCCGACGGAGCGCGAATGGGGCGCACGACTGGTCGAAGCCGACATCGATCACGTGGTTTTCACGGGATCGGCGAATGTGGGCCGAAAGGTGGCTGCCCGGCTGGGCGAGCGCCTCATACCGTCGACGCTGGAATTGTCGGGCTGCGATGCCATGTTTGTGCTCGACGACGCCGACGTCGGACTCGCCGCGCACGCCGCCTGGTACGGCGCAATGCTCAATGTGGGACAAACATGCCTCGCGGTGCGACGGGCATTCGTTCATCGGCAATGCTATTCGGCGTTTCTTTCGGCGATTGAACTCCGTGCCGGGAATCCGCGCGCGAGCCGCTCGCGCTCATGAGCCAGGCGATCCAGGCGGAGCGACTCGTTCGCCAAGCCATTGACGGCGGCGCATCGCTATTGATTGGCAAGGAACCGCCAGTCGCCGCGGACGATCCGCCCCGCTTCACCCCGACTGTCGTCGTCAACGCCACCGCCGACATGGCCATTTGCCGCGAGGCGTCGTTCGCCCCCGTGTTTGCCGTTGTACCGTTCGACAACGAGACCGACCTGATCGCGATGGTCGAGAAGTGCCCTTATGGACTCGGGGCATCCGTATTCACGTCCGACCGGCGCCGAGCCGAGCGGCTTGCCGTTCGCATTCGAGCCGGCAGCGTTTCGGTGAACGATGTGATCGTCGGCACCGCACATCCGGCGACCGGCTTTGGCGGTGTGCGTCAGAGCGGTTGGGGCGTGACGCGCGGCGAAGAGGGTTTGTTGCAATTGACCGTTCCGCAAGTCGTCACGGTGCGGAAGGGGCGGTTCCGACTGCACTTTCACGGCGACGATCCGGCATTTGCCGAAATGACGCGCGGACTGTTGCGCTGGGGGAATGCCGCGAAATGGCGCGATCGCTGGGCGGGCATATGGCAAATGGCCCGGAGCTTTTTTCGCATTGGCAAGAAGTGACGCGTCATTCACAGTGTGTCGAGGAATTCTTTCAACTCGTCAACCAGGGTTTGTCGGGCTCGATAAACCAGGACGCCGGCATTACTCTCGGACACTTCGAGAATCTCCGCGATGGCGGCTTTGGCCTGGCCGAGCGCTCGCAATTCAAGGGCGGCTCGCTGCAAGGGCGGCAACTTCTCCATCGCCGACGCGATTGCCGCTTGCAGCTCCGCGCCGATCAGTATGTCCTCCGGCAAGCGCGCCAGCTTGTCTTCGACGGGCATCGGCTCGCCTTCATCGCCGGTACCGAGGCCGGTGATCTCTTTCGCTCGGGTCGTCAGGTTGATGCAGAGATTGGACACTGCCCGAAACAATAGTCGGACGCCATCGCGTTCCAAATCATAATCCGCCGCGTGCCGAAGCAGACGATAGAGACATTCTTGAACGACATCTTCGGCGCGATCGCGGTCGTGCAAAAGTGAATGTGCATAGGCCAAAGCCCGCGGAGTGACAATTCGCACCCAAGCGTCGAGACGGTCGCGCACAGCGTCGTTCAGCACGAGAGTTGATTCTACAAGTGAAGGCGCGACGCGGAGTCTCGTGAAGTCGCGCTACCCGGGCTCTTTGAAGTGTGGAATGCGCGAATCCGTTTTTTGGCGGCAATCGACCCGCAAACGCGGTATAGTGATCGTATGTCCACTTCTCTCCCGATCCACGGTCGCGGTGCCTCGTCGAACCCGCCGAATCGCTTCGTGCCTCTCTATCGGGAAGCGATCCCCGGCTGGACGGAGGAGGAAGACCCCGCGCCGCGCACGCGTTTCTTCCGCGACGAGACGCGCACCATTCTCAATACGAATGACAGCCCCGACATTCCGTTCACGTACTCGGTGAATCCCTACCGTGGCTGCGAGCATGGATGCGCGTATTGTTACGCTCGTCCCGGCCACGAATTCCTTGGGCTGTCCGCGGGGCTTGATTTCGAATCGCAAATCTTCGTCAAGCAAGATGCTCCCGAGTTATTGCGCAAGGAATTGCGGTCCCCGAAATGGGCGCCGCAAACAGTGTCGATGAGCGGCGTCACCGACCCTTATCAGCCGGTCGAACGGCGATTGCAATTGACTCGCCGTTGTCTGGAGGTCTTCACCGAGTTTCGCAACCCGGTCGGCATTGTGACCAAGAGCGCGCTCGTTGCTCGCGATCGCGATTTGCTCGGCGACTTGGCGAAGTATCAGGCATCACAAGTCTTTCTTTCAGTCACGACGCTCGATCCGGAACTGGCGCGAACCCTGGAACCACGCGCCGCCGCGCCGCTTGCTCGGCTGCGGGCGATTCGCGAATTGTCGGAAGCCGGCATACCCGTCGGCGTCCTGGTCGCGCCGATCATCCCCGGCCTCAACGATCACGAAGCGCCCATGATTCTCCAGGCCGCGGCCGATGCGGGAGCACGATGCGCGGGTTATGTCACCCTGCGCTTGCCGTTTGCCGTCAAGGACCTGTTCGCGGCGTGGCTGGAGGCGCATTATCCGAACAAGAAGGAACGCGTGCTCGGCCGGCTCCGCGAAGCCCGCGGCGGCAAGCTCAACGATTCGACTTACGGTCGGCGTATGCGCGGCCAAGGCGAATGGGCCGATCTGTTTTCAACCATGTTCAAATTGCAGCGCAAGCGCGTCGGCATGGCTGATAAATGCCCCGAGCTCTCGGCCGCCCATTTCACCAACGGGCGGCCCCGGCAGGGAGAGTTGTTTGAGTAGGAACCATTCGCACTCGCGCGAATAAACCCAATTCATGCACTGTCTAGAATCCCCTCGTTGGCGGCGCGTCTTCACACAGGGTTGGATGCCGATTACGTGGGCGCGTTCTGCAAATCGCCGGCTTTGAAGTCTTGAATTTCGGTCAAGTCGTTGGTCCAGAACCAATCGTGGCCGTTGCCGCCAAAGAGCATATCGTTCGAGGCGTCGTCGAAGCCGACTTTGATTCGATTGGCAATGTCGACAAGCGCTGATTTTTTCGCTGGCCGATAGCTGGCGAGCAATTTGGCGAAACTATCCGTCGAGGAATCGAGCGACACGCTCCCATCGAAGAGCATGTCGTTGCCGGTCCCGCCGTCGAGCCAATCGACACCGAGTCCGCCGATCAAGAGATCGTTGCCTGCTTCGCCGAAGAGGGCGTCGTCCCCGGCGCCGCCAATCAATACATCCCGACCGGCGCCGCCTTGCACCCAGTTCGACCCGCCGGCGACGGAAACGAAATCATCCCCGGCTCCCGCGTTGATCACGCTTCCGCCGACGCCGACCGTAATGTTGTCATTGCCAGCGCCGGAATCAATCTGTTGTCGGCCGTCGCCGGCAGTAATCACATCGGCGCCTTTCCCGGTCGTGATGAGATTGTCGCCGCCGCCCGCATGGATGATGTTATTTCCATTCCCGGCGTCGATGATGTCGCTCCCGTCGCCACTGCCGTCGATTTCGTCGCCATCGATCGTGTCGTTCTTCGGGCCAGTGTGAATGACGTCGTTGCCGGCCCCGCCGATCACGGTTGCAGGCAGCGGCCAGCCCGTCAGATCGGCACGGTCGTCACCCCCGCCCAGATCCACATGAATTCCCTTGAGCAACTTGCGGCCTGGAACCATCTCCCACATCAATTGCGTCGACATGTCGAGGATGACCAAAAGCCCAGTCAAGCTTGGCTGCAAGCGAACCGTGTCCGCTCCCGACGAGCCAAACACTTTGACGATTTGCCCGTCCAAACCAACATGCCGCGTGAGCGTCACCACTGTCACGGGGCTGTCGAGCAGGCCATCATTGGCCTTGTACGTGAACGATGTGGAGCCGACGAAATCTTGCGGGAAACCGGTGAAATCGAAAGTCCCGTCCAGATTGAAAGCGACATGGCCGACATTCGGCTGCGACAGGAGCAGGGCCCGCAACGGGTCGCCGTCGACGTCGGAGTCATTCGCCAACACGCCACGATCAATGCCGACGTGCAGCGACCCAAACGGTACGTCATAGGCATCGGGAAGTGAATCCGGGGGACTATTCGTTCCAAGCGTGAGTGTCACCGTCGTGGGACTGCTGACCTCCCGCCCGTCGGTGACCCGGTAGCTGAACGTGACTGGTCCAGGCAGACCGTCGGGATATTGAAACGTGAACGAGCCGTCGGGTTGCAAGGTGACGATGCCGTCGGCCGGGGGCGCAACCAATTCCGCGGTCAGGGCGTCCCCATCGGGATCTTGATCGTTCCAGAGAAGACCAACGGGGGCCGGAACGTTAAAGGGCGACTGGAATGGATATCGGTACGAATCCGGGTTTGCAATGGGCGGGTGCTCGTCCGGTCGGGTCAGAGTCACGGTCGCGGTATTTCCGTCAACCGTACCATCGTTGACCTTGTAAGTGAACGTTTCCGAACCAACGAAATCGGCCGGGAAGTCGTAGATGAAGGAGCCATCATCGTTCAATTGCAAGTTGCCGGTCGACGGCGGATCGATGAGGATGGCATGCAAAATGTCGCCGTCGACATCCTGATCATTGGCGAGTACGCCCTGGGCGGCCGGCACGTTGAGCGACAGCGGAATCGTCCGCGGGAGAGTGTACGCGTCGTCGTTGGCGGAGGGCGGATCGTTCACGGGCAGGACATTGAGGACCACGGCGGCCGCACCGCCTTCCTCGCCGTTCACTGTGTACAGATAGCTAAATGCGTCCGTGCCGTTGAAATTCGGCGCGGGCAAGTAATCGAACGAACCATCGGCATGCAATGTGAAGCTCGCGGCATGAAGTGGCGGGCTCTCGAGACTCACGACCGGGGAAGAGCCGCCGGGCACGGGGTCGTTGGCGAGCACGCCCGGCGCATCGACGTGCAATGCGGTGTCTTCGTCGGTGGCATACGAATCCGGCGTGGCAGTTGGCGAGCCGGTGTAACGGATCACCATCGCGCCGTTGTTGCCCATGATGCCGGCGGATACGATTCGGCCGTCATTTGCCAAGGCGACATCCTGAACCTGGACATCACCCAGGTCCGAGTAAACGATCCCCGGCGCCAGACGAAAGTTGCCGACACCAAAGCTCGGATCCAATCCCGTGTCGTTGAAACGCATCACGACTGCGTCACTTGGAGAGGCCATGCCCGTGGCGACGACCATTCCGTCCTGTTGAACCGTGGCGCCGAAAAGTTGCCCGCCCGAGATGTTCGGCAGATGGTCCAGCAGCATCAGGCCGTCGTGATCAAAGGAGTTGTCCAGGGAACCATTGGACAGATAGCGCCGATGGCCAGTTGACCATTGGCTCCCTCGGTTCCGAATCCGACGGCCATGATCGTGCCATTGGGCCGCACCGCGACATCGTTGCCACCCGTTTCACCGGCGCCAGGGAAAGACGTCGTTACAACGCCGTCCCCGTCGAAGCTGGTGTCGAATGAACCGTCCGCGTTGAGGCGTATCAACATCATGCGCTTATTGGGGGACCCGATTTCGACGCCGCCACCTACGCCGACGATTTTGCCATCGGGCTGGAGCGCGATGTTGCGGCCCCATGCTCCGGAGCCGCCCGGCTTGAATTCGACGATGCCATCCAGGTCGAACGTGGTATCGAGTGCTCCCGCGGCGGTATACCGCGCATACATAAAGCTGCCGGCCTCGCCAACAACGACAATCTTGCCGTCGGCCTGGACGGCGATTCCGTAGCCTTTTTCGCTGTTGGATGAGAAATTCACCACTGAAAGGCCGTCGTCGTCGAACGTATTGTCGAGTGTCCCGTCTGGATTGAGGCGGGCGGTCAGGAGTTTTTCGTTGTTGCCCAAGGCGACGTCTCCCGTCGCGACGATCTTGCCATCCGGCTGAAGCGCCAGGGCGCGGAAGTCGGCTCGACTGGCGGAGAACTGGGAAATGAAGAGACCATTATTGGCGAACGATGTGTCGAGCGACCCGTCCACATTCAATCGAAAGACAAGTGCCTGATCGTTGGCTGGCGAGTTGATTTTACCGGCGACAACGGTTTTGCCGTCGGGCTGCACGGCGACGCCGTAGCCAGAACTGGTGTAGTAGTTCGGAATACTTCCCAGCGCGAGGATTCCCGTGCCGTTGAAGGTCGTGTCCATGAGTCCCGCGGTGGGAGCGATACGATGCTCGAGCGCGCACAATTTGAGATGCTTTTGTCGAGTGAGCATGTGGACCCGCGAGCGAGGCGAAGGAATTGGTAGACGAGATCGTAGCAGAATTCCGTGCCCCGGAAAATAATGAAATTGTTCGGATCGGCACGGAGTGCGCGATGTCGGTGGAATCGCGGTTTCACGGGGGTGGGCGATTGCCAGGCGCGCTCCGCTCCGCAGAGCCTGCGCGTCGCGGTTTCACGGGCGCGGGCGATTGTCAGACGCGCTCCGCTCCGCAGAGCCTGCGCGTCGCGGTTTCACGGGCGCGGGACTTGACGTTCTCGTAGGATGGGCTGCATGAACGAACTTCCGTTGGGCGAGCATCGAGTCCGTGTGATCGATTCGCACACCGGCGGCGAGCCGACCCGAGTTGTCGTTGACGGCGGGCCCGATTTGGGCAGTGGCTCCCTGGCCGAGCGGCGTCGCCGCTTGCGAGATGAATTCGACGGGTTTCGGTCGGCCATGGTCGACGAACCACGCGGTTCGGATGTCATTGTCGGCGCGATTCTCACTCCGCCGACCGACCCGACTTGCTGCGCGGGTGTCATTTATTTCAACAATGCCAGCGTGCTGAATATGTGCGGGCATGGCACAATCGGCTTGGCCGTCACGCTGGCTCGGCTGGGCCGCATCGGCATCGGCACGCATCGGCTCGAAACGCCGGTCGGAATCGTCGGCATCGAGTACCACGGCGACGGTCGCGTCACCATTGAAAATGTACCGAGCTATCAACTGACGAGCGTCGACGATTTGGACGTCGCCGGATTTGGCCAAGTCGCCGGCGATGTGGCCTGGGGCGGCAACTGGTTTTTTCTGGTCGGCGGACATGGCATCGACCTGACCGTCGCCAATCGGGATCGTCTTTCGGACTTTTCGTGGCGGGTGCGCCGTGCCTTGTCAAGCCGTGGAATCACGGGCGCGGGCGGGGCGGAGATCGATCATATCGAGTTGATCGGCCCGGCGCACGATGCGAACAATCACGGGCGAAACTTCGTGCTCTGCCCCGGCGGAGCCTACGACCGTTCGCCCTGTGGAACCGGCACGAGCGCGAAGTTGGCGTGCTTGTATGCCGATGGCAAGCTCAAGCCCGGCGACGTCTGGCGGCAGGAAAGCGTCATTGGCAGTTTATTTGAATGCTCGATCCGCCTTGCCCATGATGGCCGGATCATTCCCCGCATCACCGGCACCGCATACGTCACCGCCGAAGCGAATTTGATACTCGATCCACACGATCCGTTCCGGATGGGCATCCCGAAATGAGCGAGCGAAGGCACGTCGTGGTCGTCGGCGCCGGCGTCGTCGGCGCCGCGTGCGCCACTATCTTTCCGAATCCGGCTGGCGCGTCACGATTGTCGATCGCCAGCGATTCGGTCAAGGCTGCTCGCATGCCAACTGCGGTTTCGTCTGTCCCAGCCATGTCTTGCCGCTCGCGACGCCGGGCGCCATTTCGAGCGCGATCAAGGCAATGTTCGCGCGCAACTCGCCATTCCGGATCCGGCCGGGCTTGAACCTATCGCTGTGGCGCTGGCTGCTTGCGTTCGCTCGCCGCTGCAACCCAGCGGACATGATGGAATCCGCACGCGGCATCCAGCCGCTGTTGAATTCGTCGCGGGCCCTTTACGAGGCACTGGTGCGCGACGGGTTGGACTGCGAATGGCAGACGCGGGGTCTGCTCTTCGTGTTCCAGTCGCCCGAAGGGATGAAGCACTACGCGGCGACGGACGAATTATTGCGCAAGGAATTCGACGCTCCGGCCCGACCGTTCTTCGGCGATGATATCTGTCAGTTCGAGCCGGCGTTGAAGCCGGGCCTGGGTGGCGGATGGCTATACGAATCGGATGCGCATCTCCGACCCGATCGGCTCATGCAATCGTGGCGACGATTGTTGGAAGCACGCGGCGTCGAAATGCGTGAAGATTGCCCGGTCCAAGGATTTGCCCGCGCGGGCTCACGAGCAGTTGCCGTGCGAACCGAGAAGGGGGAAATCGGGGCCGACGCGTTCGTTCTCGCGGCCGGCGCGTGGTCGCCCTTCCTCAACGATCACCTGGGCTGCCGAATCCCGATCCAACCGGGCAAGGGCTATTCGTTGACCACAACTCGGCCGGCCCGTTGTCCACAAGTGCCAATGATTTTTGAAGAGCATCGCGTCGCGGTGACGCCCATGCCGAGCGGCTATCGACTGGGTTCGATGATGGAATTTGTCGGATACGACACGTCGATCGCGCCGCGGCGCATGGATTATCTTCGGGAAGCGGCGGGCCACTACCTGGACGAACCGGCCGGCGAACAAGTGGTCGAGACCTGGTTTGGCTGGCGGCCGATGACCGCGGATAGCCGGCCGATCATCGGGCCGAGCCCGAGCCTAGGCAACGTCATTATCGCCGCGGGGCACAACATGCTTGGGCTATCGATGGCGCCGGCGACGGGACGACTGGTTGCCGAGCTTTTGAGCGGCCAGCCAACCCATCTGGATGTCGAGTCTTATTCGCCACGCCGGTTCGGCGGTTGATCGCGGCCGAATTAAATGGGTCCGCCGACTCATTTCTGAAATCCCGTCGGGAGGCCAAATCACCGGGCGGGACTCGGCCGTGGGACGGATTTTTAATCCGTCCCGCTGGGCCCCGTAGGACGGATTACAAATCCGTCCTACAGACGTCCGGGAGGCCTAGTCATCGTGCAGGATTCGGCCGTGGGACGGATTTTTAATCCGTCCCCGCTGGGCCCGCGTCGGGACTGATTGTCAAAAGCCTTTTGACCCGCTTAGCCGTCGAGCCGAGCGCCCGGCTCGCCATTTCGTCATCTTCCTGGCGCTGGTGGCGGACCGCCGGGTCCGCCGGGCGGCGCTCCGGGCATCGGGGGTGGGCCACCTGGCGCCCCTGGGAATCCAGGCCGTGGGAAGCCTCCTCCCGGGAAACCCCCGCCGAATTGCTGTTGCACGCGGAACTTGGAACCGATCGCCGACCACATCTTTTCGAAGGTGCCCTGTTCCGGCATTCCATGGGAAATGGTCCCTTCGACAACAACCATCCGACCCCGATTGTAAATGTGCGCAGTATTTGCATATTCGGAAAGTGCCTCGATTACTGCTTTGGAGCTTTCATCGCTCGACGTCGCCGCCAAATCCCCCTTGTCCAGGCTTTTGTTTGGGATTGAACGGATCGTCGACATTGATCTTGTGTTCATCACTGCCGTAGTAATCGACCTTCGTCTTTCCGAATGATTCCTTAAGCTTTTCCTTCACGCTCTTGGCCGTGCCCGCGTCGGCGAACAAGATGGCGCTGGCGTAGAGGAAGCGGTTGCCGTTCGACGCAAACCAACTGGCCGTTCCCTGAATGCCGCCCGCCTTGCGGGGATCACGGACGTCCTCGTTGACAAAGCTCAGTTCGAAAGCCATTGCATTGGAGTAGCCGTTGAATTCGTACCAGCCGGTGCTGGCCGTGAAGTAGTGGCCGTCGACGCCGTCGGCCAGCTCTCGCATCGGACCGGTCACCACCACACGGCCGGTCTGGCGAGTCATCGCATCCTGCAATTCCCGCCGGGTCGTCGCGTAAACGAGGGTGCGTGAGTTGGGGAAGAAGAAGCTGAAATCGTCTTCCTGTTCCATGTGGTCGCCACGCCGGACTTCTCGCGAGACCTGGTAAAACGTCTTGCCATCCTTCGATGTACGCTCATTCGCCTTGTACGTTCCGGCAAAAGAGCCGATGAAGGTGGCCTGGTCCACATTCCGGTTGAAGCGAATAACCGTCAGCGATCCGTGTTTGTCCTGGGGGTCGAGATCCTTCTCCTCGTCCGGATTGCCGGCGGCAATGCCACTCAAGTATTTGTCGACGTCGTAGGGACCGACACCGCATTGCTCGCTGATGCGCTGCTGGGAGAAGTTCGTCTTGTAATTGCTGAGCAAGGTTTCGTGAACGTCCTTCAGTTTGCCATTGTGGCCGCAGGAATCCACGTCGTAGCCTTGCAACTGCACCGTCTCCGGTGGGAAGTAGCACAGCAGGCTGTAATCGGTGCCGACCGGCGAATAGACCCAACGGAGCAGAATGACGAGAGCGATCGCCCCGACGACGCAGGCGCAGATCCGCAAAATCAGTTTGACTGGCGCGGCGGCCGACTTTCGCTTGCGCCGCGGCGCTTGTGGTTCGTCGTCTCCTTCGTCGTCTTCGTCGTCATCATCGTCTTCGTTCCGTCTTCGGCGTGGCAATTCGTCGTCGTCATCACTGGGACGGCGGCGGACGACGTCATCGGGTGCTCGGCGGGACTTGGCCACGGGACGGGCCCTCGTTCGGTGTCGCGGAGTAGAGAGTCATCCTACCGCCGCGAGTCGCCTGGGAGCAAGTGGTTGCTGATGGATTGTCGGCATTTCGCAAGGGGTCAACTATTTTCGCGAACCCCTTGCTAGGGAAATTGGACATCTATAATGTGTTCGTCACCGGAAATTGCGCGGGCGTAACTCAGTGGTAGAGTGCCACGTTGCCAACGTGGTTGTCGTGGGTTCAAGTCCCATCGCCCGCTCTCGATTTTCACCGTGAGCCGAGAAGACCGGGTCGGGGCGCTCAATTCCCCGGTCCTCCCCTTCTTGGCTTTTTTCTTTGCCGCGAGCGTGTCACCATGGCCGACGACGAAACCACTGCCACCGCCAACCCGTCAGAATCGGACGAAACGACACCCACGCCCGAGGCCGCTTCCGGCGATGCCGCTGTTGCCACGCCCGCGGATGACGGCAAGCTGAAGCAGTCCGTCGAGATTTCCGACATCGGCCCGTGCAAGAAGCACGTGAAGATCACCGTCGATCGCGATGCCATCGACGAGCGCTTCAAAGAAAAGTTCGATGAACTCATCAAGGATCGCACTGCACCGGTGCCGGGTTTCCGGCCCGGCAAGGCGCCGCGTAAGTACATCGAGCGCAAGTTCAAGCCGGCCGTGGCCGAGGACGTTCGCCGCGAAGTGTTGATGGCAAGCTTGCAGCAACTTGCCGAAGACTCGAACCTGCGCCGCTGGCGCCGCCCGAACTGGACCCGGATCAACTCGAGATCCCCGACGATGGTCCCTTCATCTATGAATTCGACGTCGAAGTCCGACCGGACTTCGAATTGCCCGAATATAAGGGCATAAAACTGCGCCAGCCGGTGCGGCAATACACGGACGCCGACATCGCGGCCGAACAACGCCGCCTGCTCGAACGGCATGGCACGCTTGGCCGCCAAGGAAGGGAAGGATGTTCGCGTCGAACCGAACGACGTCATCGTGGCCGACCTCGTCACGGTCGATAACGGCAAGGAGTTGAATAAGCCGACCGAAATCCAGGTACGCGTGGAGAAGAAGCTGGCCCTCAACGACGCCGTCGCCGACGATTTTGCCAAGCAAGTCGCCGGGGCCAAGGTGGGCGACACCCGTAATGTGGACGTCAAGCTGGCGGAAACAGTCGCCGATCAGAGCCTCAAGGGCAAGGCCGTCACCGGCAAGTTGACGATCAAGGAAATCAAACAGATTCGCCTGCCCGACTTGACGCCGGAGTTGCTCGCGACTTACGGCGTCAAGAACGAAGCGCAGCTCCAAGAGTTGATCGCCACCACGCTCGAGCGCAACCTCGAGTACATGCAGCGACAATATGCCCGCCAGCAAATCCTGAAGATTGTGTCCGAAACCGCCAAATGGGACCTGCCACGCGATCTATTAATCCGACAGGCGACTCGAACGCTGCAGCGCCGCGTCATGGAAATGCGCGGCGCGGGGATGACGGAGCAACAGATCGAATCCCGAATGACGGTCCTGCGGCAAAACGTGCTGCAGAGCACCGCGGTCTCGCTCATGGAGCATTTTGTGCTCCAGAAGATCGCGGAAACCGAGAAGATGGAGATTCAAGACGCCGACATTGACGCGGAAATCGCGGCGAATTGCCGCGCAATCCGGCGAAACGGTCCGCAAAGTCCAGGCGCAAATGGAACGCGACGACATGATCGAGGCCCTCGCGACTGAATTACTCGAACGCAAAGCCCTTGACGTGGTCCTTAACAATGCGGTGTACGAAGACTTCGACTTGAAGCCGGAAGAACAAGAAGGTGAAGTCGCAACCGTCGCCACGCAGGCCGTGCCCGGCGAGATGGTGCAGCCGACCGAAGAAGCCGCCGCCGCCACCAGCGACGAACAAGCCAGCATGCATAGGCCGATCGGTCCAGCAGGACATTTTCGGTTCTATTTGCCCGAATTCCGCGGAGGGAATGATGCACGAACGCTTCCAGCCAATGGTCCAGCGCTACCGGGATTACACCCGCATGCGGCAGATGTCGACCGACGACTTGTTGATGGAGAACCGCATCATCTTCCTCGGCAGCTCGCGGGAGACTGGCGGATATCCCGAAATCAACGATTATCTGGCCAACCTGACGATTCAGAAATTGCTGTTCCTGCAGTACGAAAATCGCTCGCAGGAAATCCACATGTATATCAATTGCCCCGGCGGCTCCGTGTCGGCCACCCTGGCGATTTACGACACCATGCAGTTCCTGGAATGCCCGATCGCGACTTACTGCATGGGCGTGGCGGCGAGCGGGGCCGCGATTATCCTCGCCGCGGGAACCAAGGGTCGGCGCTACGCCTTGCCCAACTCGAAGATCATGCTGCACCAGCCGTGGGGCCAGGTCGGCTACGGGCAGATCTCGGATCTGGAGATCGAAGCCCGCGAGATGCTCAAGGATCGGGGCCGGCTCGACGAAATCATCGCCAAGCACACCGGTCAGCCCGTGGACGTGATCAATCGGGAGACCGAACGCGACCGCTATTTCCACCCCCACGAAGCCAAGGAGTTCGGCATCGTCGACGAGGTATTGACCAAGCAATCGGACGCAAAGAAGTCTTAGGCCGAGCCTTTCACCACAAAGGCACAGCGCGGCCGAGCCGCCGTTTTACCCTCCCCCGGCTTTGCGGGGGGAGGGTAGGGTGGGGGGCGAGGCGCTTTGAGCCCGGGAATACAGTGTCCCGTCCGAGCCAGGTCTTCCCCCCACCCTGCCCTCCCCCCGCAAAGCCGGGGGGAGGGAAAGACAGGGGGCCTCTCCCCGCAAAGCAGGGGGGAAGGAAACTCTTCGCGCGCGACGAAGAAGTGGAAACGTTAGTAGTACAAAGATCATCCAAAGAAGCACAAAGGAGTTGTTGAACTGTATTCTTTGCGCCTCTTTAAGTGATATTTGTGCCTTTGTGGTGGGGAATTCACGTTCGCAAGGAGAACACCTATGCCCCAAGTCCCTTTCGTAATCTCGCGGGACGGTCGGGAACCGCAATATTTCGACATCTATAGCCGGCTGCTGCAGGACCGCATCGTGTTCCTTCAAGGTCAAGTCGATGACGAAAGCGCCGGCCTGGTCGTCGCACAATTGCGCTATCTAATGGCCGACGATCCCAAGGCCGACATCCACATGTACGTCAACAGCCCCGGCGGGTCGGTGACGGCTGGCATGGGCATCTACGACATGATGCAAGGGATCACGTGCGATGTCGCCACCTATTGCATCGGCCAGGCGGCGAGCATGGGCGCACTCCTCCTGACTGCGGGAGCTAAAAACAAGCGATTCGCATTGCCCAACGCGCGCATCATGATCCACCAGCCGCTGGCCGGCTTGCGGGGAACCTCCACCGAGTTTCAGATCTACGCCAAGGAATATCTGCGGATGAAGGCCCACCTGAACGGCGTTCTGGTGAAGCACACCGGCAAGACCCTCGATCAAGTCGAGCGCGACACCGATCGCGACAACTTCATGTCCGCGACCGAGGCCCGCGACTACGGACTGGTCGATGCGGTCCTGGAGCATGTTCCGTCTGGCCCCGGCAAGATGCTCGGCTAATAATATTGACGACCGACCAGTGACGAAAGGCCATTGACCTGTCCATCGGGTCAATGGCCTTTCTTCGTTTTCCGGGTTATGCGTTAGCAATCGCTGCGGTTCGTATTGCTGGAGGCTGCCATGTCCGAGCTTTCCCATTTCGATGCCACCGGCGCCAGCCGAATGGTCGATACGACCGGCAAGCCCGATACCGCCCGGGAAGCGCGAGCCTCCGCCGTTGTTCGAATGCGGGCCGATACGCTGGCCCTGATCCGCGACAAGGCGCTGGCGAAAGGGGACGTCTTCGAAGTGGCCCGATTGGCCGGCATCATGGCCGCGAAGCGAACGAGCGATCTTATTCCCCTCTGTCACCCCTTGCCGATTACCGGTGTGACGATCGACTTTGCCGCCACGGACGACGCCCTCCGAATTGAAGCGCGCGTGAAAGTCGTCGCCAAGACCGGCGTCGAAATGGAAGCGCTGACAGCCGTGAGCGTGGCAGCCTTGACGGTTTACGACATGTGCAAGTCGGTCGATCGGGGAATGTCGATCGAACGAGTTCGCTTGGAAGAGAAGTCGGGGGGCAAGAGCGGACAGTATGTGCGGGATGACGCTCTAACGACCTGACCCCGGTCCCGTGAAGCCGCGACGCGCCAGCGGAGCGTGAGCGCTTGCGCGTCGCGGCTTCACGGGACCAGGCGAAGGGGCAAAAAGGGAGTTTTCAAGCATGTTCAACTCGACCCTAGCGAACGGCCCACGAGCCCCGAAGACGCAGGCCCTGCCGCTTACCCTATTGTCCGCCGACCTGCAAGAAGTGGAACGGATCTATGATGAGGCGCTCGACCCGTTTCGTGTTCGCTTCGCTCCCATTGTCAACCATCTCAAGCACTATCGCGGCAAACGGCTCCGTCCGATTTTGCTGCTGTTGGCTGGCCACGCGTGCGGCAAGGTGACGCCAGCACATCATGTCCTTGGCGCCGTGGTCGAGATGATTCATACGGCCACGCTGGTCCACGACGACGTCCTCGACTGCGCCTCGACCCGCCGGCACGTTCGCACCGTGAACGCCGCCTGGGGCGATCGAACCAGCCTGCTCCTGGGCGACATGCTCTTCTCAGCCGCGTTTCGGCTGTGCAGCACGGTGGATGCAACCGCCTGCGAGTGGATCGGGGCGGCGACGAACCGCGTCTGCGCTGGCGAATTGCTGCAGGTGTCGCTGGCTGGGCGTCTGGATATTTCGGCCGATACTTACTTTGAAATCGTCGCCGGCAAGACCGGCGCCCTCACCGAGTGCTGTACGCGACTCGGGGCTCGATTTGCCGAAGCCACTCCTGAGATAGTCGCATGTCTCGCAACTTACGGCCGTGAACTCGGCGTGGCGTTTCAAATCGCCGATGACGTACTCGATTTGAATGGCGCCGAAGACCTGGCGGGCAAGACCCTGGGAACCGACCTCGACCAACAAAAGCTCACTCTGCCATTGATCCGGGCGCTGGCCGAGTTACCTGCCAGCGATGCCGACGGGCTTCGAAGCGCCTTGCAAAGCGGGTGCGATTCAGAGATAACCGATTTTCTGGCCGCGGCCGGCGCCCTTGAGTCGGCCCTGGCCGAGGCACGCCTAATTGCAACCGCCGCGCGACGAGCCTTGAGCATTCTGCCAGCAACCTCGTACCGGCACGCGCTAGAGCAAATCGCGGAATGGGCAGTCGCGCGGGATCGCTAGGCACGACCTTTCTCGAAATAGGACGAAATTGCAATCCGTCCTACTCTGACTCTCTCCCCTTGGATCCTTCACTGAGCCATGTCATGCAACGGCGAGACTTTCTTCAGCGGGCCGCGGCCGCCGCGGCGGTTCTCCGCGTTAACCAATCGAGTTCGGCCGATTCTCCGAAGCCCCGGATCAAGATCGGCCAGATCGGCGTCGGCCACGCGCACGCCAGTAAGCTTGGCGTCTTTCGCAAGTCATCTGACTTCGAAGTTGTGGGCGTCGTTGAGCCGGACGACAAGCTGCGCCGCCGAGCCGAGACGACAGTCGCGTTCAAGGACTTAAAATGGATGAGCCGGGAACAGCTGTTCAATGTGCCTGGCTTGCAGGCCGTTCTCGTTGAAACCCGCGTCAAGAACCTGCTCGACAATGCGGAGGCGTGCATCGCGGCAGGCAAGCACGTGAGCATCGACAAGCCGGCCGGCGAATCGTTGCCGCAGTTCCGCCGCGTCCTCGAATCGGCGACGAAGAAAAAGCTTTTAGTCCAGATGGGCTACATGTATCGATACAACCCCGGCGTCGTCCTGTTGCGCGATTTCCTGAAGAAGGGCTGGCTCGGCGATGTATTTGAAGTTCATACCGTCATGAGCAAAGTCGTCGATCCCGCATCGCGAAAGGAATTCGCGGCTTATCGCGGGGGCATCATGTTTGAATTGGGCTGTCACATCATTGACCTGGTTGTCGGCATTCTCGGCCAGCCGACCGAAGTCGTTGGGCGTTCGCAGCACGTTGCCAAGACCGACGACCATCTGCTCGACAACATGTTGGCAATGTTCACCTACCCGAAGGCGCTGGCCACGGTTAAGTCGAGCGCGCTAGAGGTCGACGGCTTTGCTCGCCGGCATCTCGTCGTTTGCGGTACGGAGGGGACGTTCCAGATTCAGCCGCTGGACAGTCCAGCGATTCGAGTAGCGCTATCGAAAGCACGCGGTCCATACCGCAAGGGTTATCAAGATGTGAAGCTACCGAAATATACGCGCTACGTTGATGACGCCGCCGACATGGCCCGCATTATCCGCGGGGAGAAGGCGAGTGATTTCCCGCCCGAGCACGACCTCGCCGTGCAAGAGTCGCTCCTTAAAGCCTGCGGTCTGCCAACCGCCTGACGTTCGCGGGCAACGCGTGCGCTGCGACTCATCGGAATTTGCAGTGCCGGTTCCTTGTCGTTGCTTCCCAGTCGTCGTCCGGTTACGATCTTTCTATCTGAATTTGGGATCGGTTATGCACCCCCATCCTCATGCGTTCACATCGTTCCGGCCGTTATGCCACGAAGGCCTGGCGCTGCCGAGTCGGCGGAACCTGCTGAAAGCGGGGCTGGCAGGTGTCGCCGGGCTATCCCTGCCGGGGCTACTTCGGGCTCAGGCCGAATCCGCTTCAAATGCCGTTCGTGGAAAGAGTTTGATTCTGCTCTGGATGACCGGCGGGCCGAGTCACATTGATACCTGGGACCCAAAACCGGATCGGCCGCCGGAAAATCGCGGACCGTTCGGCGTAATTCACACCAAACTGCCGGGCGTGATCATTTGCGAGCATCTGCCCAAGATGGCCGCGATGATGGATCGGTTCACGTTGATTCGTTCGGTGGACTCGGAACATAGCAATCACGAGCCAAATCGGGTGATGCAATCGGGATTCCGCGACGCCGCCCCGCGCGTCAACAAGGCGGGCGAGCGTCGGCCGGCCATTGGCAGCGTCGTGGCGAAACATCATGGACCGAATCATCCATCGATGCCGGCTTATGCGACCTTCATGAAGTCGCGATCGCATGTCGCGTTCGCGGGCGACCTGGGCAAGGCCTATGACCCGTTCGTTCTCAACCAAGCAGCCGCCGGATTGCCGGTGGTGGACCTGGTTGGCAAACCCACGGGCCGCATTACCGACGCGAAACTGTTTCAGACGACCCCAGGCGTCGGCTACGAACGCATCGACGAACGCCGAGGCTTGTTGAAGGAATTCGATCAGGTGCGAACGGACGTCGATCTGAGCGGCTCGATGGCCGTTATGGATCGATATGGACAGCAAGCGGTGGACATGCTCCTCGGCCGACGGATGCAGAACGCGCTCGATCTTGCGCGGGAGCCAGAAGCGACCCGCAATCGATACGGTAAGCATCTCTGGTGTCAGCAAACGCTGCTTGCCCGGCGGATGGTGGAAGCCGGCGCCGCGTTCATCACTCTCGATCTGAGCTACCACACCGCGTCGGGAACGTGGGACAATCACGGGGACAACATCCCTCCCTACGGCGGCATCATGCATGGACTCAAGCCGTTGTTGCCGCTTTTCGATCATCTCATCACGACCCTGGTCGGCGACCTCGATCAGCGCGGCTCTGCTCGACAATTGCCTGGTCGTTGCCATGGGGGAGTTTGGCCGCACGCCCAGGGTGGGCACGCAAGGCAGCAGCGATGGTCGCAACCACTGGCCGCCAGTGATGTCGATGGCCATGGCCGGCGGTGGCTTCCGGCACGGGCAAGTGATCGGCGCGACGGAACGGGACGGCGGACGGCCGAAAGAGCGGCCGGTCACACCGGGCGATCTGGCGGCGACCATTTATCATCACTTCGGCGTGCCGCGCGACACTGCCTATATCGATCCCACCGGCCGGCCGATTCCGGTCGTACAGGAGGATGGCCGGGCGCTCGCGGAACTGGTGTAAATCGCGCATGGAATTCGACGCGATTCTAAAGTCGATGTTGGAAGCCGGTCCCGAAGATTGGCCGCGCCTCGTTGGCCAATCCGGCAAGCGCAGTCGAAGTTATCGACGCCGACATTTCGACCGTTTCCGGGGCGGCCGACAAAGTGCTCCGAGTTCATGGACCCCCTGACGAGATCCTGCATTTCGATTTTCAAACCGGGCCGGACGCGTCGAAACCGTGCAAGCTGAACCTTTACAATTCCGTTTTGGAGGATCGAACGGGCTTACCGGTGCGAACGGTGTTCGTATTGTTGCGTCCGAGCGCCTTTTTGCGCGCGTATACCGGACGATACGAGCAGGCGTTGCCGAATGCACCACGCCCTTATCGCTATTTCAGCTATGATGTTCTCAAAGTGTGGGAGGCGCCACCCGAGCGGTTTCTTGCTGGAATTGGGACGTTGCCACTGGCGCCGATCAGTGCGGTCGCCGAATCCGACCTTCCGCAGTTACTCAAGGAAATGAAGGCCCGCCTTCGGCGAAGGCTGTCGCGTTCGCTGGTGCAGCAAATCTGGACTTCCACGTGCTTATTGTTAGGCCTACGGTATGAAAGTGAAGTCATCATGCCGCTGATTGAAGGAGTCCTCGGTATGGAAGAATCGACCACTTATCGAGCGATCATTCAGCAGCGGCGAACGCTCCGGCGCCATCAAGGAACTGCAAAAGGTGCTTTTGCGACTCGGCGAAGTGAGATTTCAATTGGTCCCGAACAAGAAGGCCCTGAAGGTCCTGATGGCAATCCATGACTTGAATACTCTGGAGCAGCTTGCCGAGCGAGTGCTAACGACCGAATCGTGGGAAGAGTTGCTCGGCCTTCCGGAACCGAAACTCTAAATCAAAGTGCCCATGCAATTTGACGCCAATCTTGCCATTGAGACTCGCGGGCTGACGCGCCTGTTCGGCGACTTTCGGGCCGTGGATCGCATCGATCTCCGCGTCGAACGCGGCACTTTTTACGGATTCCTCGGTCCGAATGGGGCTGGCAAGTCGACCACGATCAAAATGTTGACCGGCCTGCTCGCGGCATCGAAAGGAGAGATTCGCGTGCTGGGCCGGAATATGTTCGACCCAAAGGAAGCCCTGGACGCCAAGAAGCACATGGGGGTCATCGCTGAGAACCTATCGCTTTTCGACAACCTCACCGCGCGCGAGTATCTGACATTCGTCGGCCGCATGTATCTGTTGCCCCGCGACACGATTCGCCAACGCTCCGAAGAGTTGCTCGCCCTGCTCGGCCTTGCCGACGAACACAAAAAACTCACCCTCGAATACTCCCACGGCATGAAGAAAAAGCTGGCCCTGGCCGCGGCTCTGTTGCCGAATCCCGACCTGTTGTTTCTCGATGAGCCGTTCGAGGGAGTTGATGCGATTACGTCGCGGACAATCCGCGATCTCTTGTCCGGCTTCGTCGCCCGCGGATCGACGGCCTTCTTGACGTCGCACGTGCTGGAAATTGTCGAGCGCCTGTGCACGCACGTCGGGATCATCGTGAAGGGCCAGTTGGTCGAACAGACATCGATGGCGGAACTGCGTCAGGGAGACACCCTGGAGAACCGATTCATTCAACTCGCCGGCTCCGAGGCCGTCGAGACCCCGAAACTCACCTGGCTCGAGGCCGCGTCGTCGTGAACTGGCAACACTTTCGAGCCTTTCTCTGGCTGCGCTGGCGACTTCGCGTTAACCAATTCCGCAAGGCGGGAATGGTCAACTTGGTGTTCTTCGCCATCGTCATTGCGATGACGGCGATCGGCGCCGTCGGCCTGTTCGTTACCGGCTTGCTCGTCGGCTGGTTGGTGCTGCCGAACGCGTCGTCCATCGTTCGATTGGTCGTCTGGGATGGCGTCGTCGTCGGCCTATTGTTCCTGTGGATGATCGGACTCCTCACCGAATTGCAGCGCACGGAAAGCCTGGCGATCGACAAATTCCTGCATCTGCCAGTTTCGGTCGCTGGAGCATTTCTGATCAACTACCTGAGTTCCCTCGCCAGTTTGAGTTTGATCATGATCGTGCCGGGGATGATCGGCCTGATACTTGGGCAGACGATCGCGCACGGACCGATGATGCTGCTTGCGCTACCGCTCTTGGCCGCGTTCGTCCTGGCATTGACCGCGCTCACCTATCAGTTCCAGGGTTGGCTGGCGTCGCTCATGACCAATCCTCGCCGTCGGCGAACGGTGATTGTCCTGGTGACCGCTGGCTTTATTCTGGTGTTTCAGATTCCAAACTTGATCAACCTGTCTCGGCCTTGGGAGCACGGACTGAAGCCGCAGGAACAGGAGATGCAACGGCAGCAAGAACTTTCGCGAGCTTTGTCCGCGAAGGAAATTACGCTCGAGGAATATCAGAAGCGACTCGCCGAAAGCGCCGAGCAAAGGAGGCTGGAACAAGAAGACACGTCTCGGGACATGAAAGAGAAATTCGAAAGCACGACGCGAATCCTCAACGACGTGATCCCGATTGGTTGGCTACCCATGGGCGCCGCGGAGTTGGCCGATCACCATGTTTTGCCCGCTCTTTTGGCAATGCTCGGATTGGGCTTGATTGGCAGCGCCAGCCTGTGGCGGGCCTATCGCACCACGCTACGACTCTACACCGGGCGGTTCGCCACCGGCGAGCGAAAATCACCCAGTCCCAAGCCAGCGCCGAGCCTGTCGTCGAAACCCCGACTGGTCGAATGGCGATTGCCGTGGATTTCGGAGCATGCCTCGGCCGTCGCGACGGCCGGATTCCGATCGCTCACGCGGGCGCCGGAGGCCAAAATGGCCCTGCTCGCTCCGATCATCATGGTAGTCGTGTTCGGCGGAATCTTCGCATCGACCAAAGAGTCGCTTCCGTATGCGGCCCGGCCGTTCGCGGCCCTGGGCGGCGCGGCCATCATGTTTTTGAGCGCGATTCAGCTGATCGGCAACCAGTTCGGCTATGATCGAACAGGCTTCCGGGCATTTGTCCTGGCGCCGATTCCACGCAGTGAAATCTTGTTGGGTAAGAACCTGGCGGTCGCACCCTTGGCCATCGGGCTCGGGACGATCGTGGTGATTATCGTCGGCAGCGTCTTTCCGATGCGGGTCGATCAGTACCCCGCCGCAGTGATCCAACTTATTTCCACATTTCTATTGTTTTGCTTGTTGGCAAATGTCTTGTCGATTCTGGCGCCGATGCCGATGGCCAGCGGTTCGATAAAAGCCACGGATGTGAAACTCATTCCCGTGCTGCTCCAATTGGCATTCCTGATGGTGCTGCCGGTCGTCTTTGTGCCGGCGGTTGTGCCCATTGTTACCGAACTCATTCTGAGCGAACTTCACGTCGTCAGCGGCTGGCCGATTTCGCTGGCATTGTCGCTCTTGCTGTTGATCGCCGTTTTGTTCGTCTATCGCAAATTGATCGCGGTCGAGGGCGAATGGCTGTCGATCCGCGAGAAGAAGGTGTTGGAGATCGTGACAAGTAAGTCGGAATGAGTAGTCCGGGTCCGTCCGGCCTCTATTCCGGTGCCGCGGGTGTGCGCTCAGATCCCACCGAAGTCGGCGGCAAATGTCTCGGCGACCCGGAAAGGCGGAAATCCCGACTATTCTCCGGAACGCGCTCATATCTCCGACAAGTAGACCCAGGCACCAATGCTCAATGCGACGAGCCCCGTGAAACCAGCCACCGCCCAGAGCACGCTCTTCTTCCGCCGCGCCATGGCCAGCGACGCAATCGTCGCGCCCACCTGGGCAGCGAGCATCGCGTAAAAGAAGTTCTTGCTCTTGCGCTGGTGCTTCTCCGACTCGGCGGATGCAACCTTGACGCGGGCTTCATACAGATAGCCGACCCCCTGGTTCAACCCCGCCTCAATGCGGTAGCGCCGCTCCTCCAATTCGAAATTCGCCGCCTGGGCCACTGACACGTTCGGGTTGGTTGCCGCCAATCGGGCTGCTTCCTTGAGTGTGGGGTCCCATTCTCGATCGAGTTGATCGACCGTCAACTCCGAATTGTCAATAGCGGCTTTGATTACCTCCGCCGGGATCTTGCTGGCTTCTTGGACCAAGTCTGCCTCCGGCAAACGAGTCTGAATGTCCGCCAGCAGTTTTCGCAAGCGGTCGTCGGCGATTTCCGGCAGCCTCGCGGCCGGCGGACCGTTGCCAGCCAGCCATTGCGACGCCTTCGAACTATCTGTCGTGGCGGGCGCGAAAGGGTTGGGCTTATTGCCCGCGGTCGCCCGAAGTTGAGCCGCGGTCGTTTGGCAAATCAACGAGCGGTCACGCTTGAAGCCGGCCAGCGTCCACTGGCTGGTCGCCTTGGCCTGATCTTGGGCCGCGTAACTGCGCCAAAACATCGCTTGCTGGAGTTCGCTCGTGCTCATGCCGGCGAACGCGGTGGCCATTGCCGTCAGCGCGATCGGCAAGGCGGCGCCGACTTTATCGAACCAAGACTTCGGCGGCTCGGCGGGTGAATCGGGTGGCGTGACGTCGTTCGACACGAAGAATCCTCGGAAGATTTCGCGACCGGTCCACCCTCTGAAGATTCCGAATTCGAGGACGCCAGCCCGGCGTGCGCGCCAATTTGATATTCATCGAGCACTCTCTCTGCTTTACGATGATGGTCAGGAGTCGTCACCGTGGGAGGATGCCCGATGTCGCGGATCGTGGCTGCACTGGCCAGCCTGGCCGTCCTGAGTTCGGCGTACGCCGCTCCAGGCGAAAAAGCCCTGTCGCCCGAGGCGTTGGCTGCGGGAGACCAATTCGCTCGCGAACTGAGCGTCATCGTTCAGTCGATCGCCCGCGAATACGTGCGGCCGATCGCGTCCTCGACGCTCTACCAGCAGGCCGTGATTGCAATTTACGATGAGGCCCGCCGTCAGCACCCGGAAGCTCTTCTTCGCGAACTCAAGGCAGCTAAAAGCGAGCAGGAACAATTCGATCTGGTCAAGCAGGCACGCGCGAACCTGTTTGACGCGAACGTGCTGAAGGACGGGCACGATTTGTACGTTTCCGTGCGCTCGCTGACAAAGGTGCTGGATCCCCACTCGATGCTCGTGCCGAGCGGCGTCTTGAATGGCACCGCGACCAGCCATACCTACGGCTTTGAATTTGTCGGCGAAGCGCAGGCCGTTCCCTACCGAAGCGGTTTGGGACGGAGCCGCCCGGAGGTTCCGATTGCACATGCCCCAGCAACGACGGCCGGAGTGCCACCCGTCCCGTTCCGCGTGCTGAGCGTCAAGCCCGGCAGCCCAGCACAACGAGCGGGATTACAGCCGAGCGACATTGTTCGCCGCATCAATGGCATCGCCGCCGATTCGACCGCCGCCGACAAAGCCTTTGCCGCCCTGCATGGCGCCGGCATGAACAAGTCGGATCCGGGTGTCCAGCAATTGGTCGTTGATCGGCAGGGGCTGAAGGAATCATTGACGCTTCAACTGGAACGGACGGAGTTTCAGCCGGAGTCGCTCTTCGGCGTAACCCGCAAGTGGGATAACTCGTGGGACTTCTGGATCGATCGGCACGCTCGAATCGCTTACATTCGACTTGGCGCCATCGAAACCGACACGGGCGAACGGCTTCAGGACGTGCTGTACGACCTGCATGATGTTCGCGGATTGATCTTCGACCTGCGCTGGTGTCCCGGAGGTTACATTGATAGCGCCACGGAGATCGCCAGTACATTTCTGGAAACCGGAATCGTCGCCCGGATGAAATACCGCAACCGAGACCGTGGCGATAATACCGTTATTCAGGCTGATGGCGGTCTGGTGCGCTACAAGGCGGGCGAATTCCCCGTGCTTCTGCTCGTCAACGGGGAGACGATCGGCGGGGGGGAATTGATTGCCGCGGCGCTCAAGGATAATGGCCGGGCGGTTGTCGCTGGCACGCGCACCTACGGCAAGGCGACCATTCAATGGCCGTTAGCGCTATCCGGATTGCCCGGCTATTCGTTCAAAGTGACCGGCGGAACATATACTCGGCCGAACGGCAAGAGCTTGCAACGCTATCCCGATTCCAAGCCGAGTGATGATTGGGGACTGCGTCCCGATCCCGGCTTCGAAATCCCCATGAGCGCGGATTTGGCGCACAAGCTCCAAGAACTGCACGTGCTGTACGCCCTGCGTCCGGGCGGCAGCCGCAAGGGGTTGGAACTGGACGATCCCGCCGCCGATCCCCAGCGCGTCCGGGCGCTCAAGCTGATCAAGAAGTTGGTGGCCGATCGGGCCAAGACCGAACAATAATCGGCTCACGATTGACTGTTAGCCTGGCTTGTGTCCTATTCGTAGCACGGGGCTACGTCGCAGTGCATTAGTCGTGCGCCCGCCAAGAGTCGATGAGTTGACGGCGGCGCCGCCTTTCCAGGTCAGACCTTCCTATTACAATTCTCTCACGTCGGGTTTCTCTATTCGCGAGACATTCATGCACGGCGAACCGCAGATCATTGACGCGCTCAATCGAGCGTTAACGATCGAGTTGACTGCGATCAACCAGTATTTTGTGCAGGCCAAGATGTGCCAAAACTGGGGCTTACTCAAGCTGGGGCGCAAGCATTATGAGGAATCCATCGGCGAGATGAAGCACGCCGAGAAGCTGATTGACCGGATCATTTTTCTGGAAGAAGTGCCCGAGATTGCTCGCTACGACGTCATTAAAGTGGGCGTCAACGTCAAGGAACAGCTGGAGAATGACCTGACGCTGGAGTTGAAAGGGGTCAAAACGTACAACGAGGCCATGACCTTGGCGACTCAACTCAAGGATAATGGTTCGCGCGAATTGATGGCGGAGATACTCGTCGACTCGGAAGAGCACGTCGACTGGCTGGAATCCCAACTCCATCTCATTCAGACAGTCGGTCTGGAGCGCTATCTGGCCGAACAGATCTCTGTGGACGATGAAGAATGAGCGTCGACTAATTGCTGAAGTTTGCGGTGACAACAATTGCAACCGCTGCCTGCCCCGGTATGTCGGCGAATATCACGCAGTGTACGCAAATCCAGCGTAATCAGGGCCGAAACGATCTCTTCTTCGCGTATGCCAAGGCAATGACAGACCACTTCACCGCCTTCCGCCAGGCAAGTGTCGCAGTCGCTTTCATGTGGGCATGTCATCACAGCGATAACCATTGTTGAGATCGCGTCTCATTTGAATTCTAGCGCAGATCCCCTGAGAATCAAGTTCAGCCTGGCGCAATCGCGATTTTCACGTTGGTTGGCAAATCCGTTGTGGTAACAAATGAGACGAGAAAATCCGAAAAATTCCTTGCTCCACCCCATTACATCAGCTACGATCCCACTGTCCTGTAGGATTGACGACTTCGATGACTGGGCGACGTCGGAGGAGCTTCCTACAGGACTTTTTTTGCGCCCAGCCGACATCTGCTCAATCGCCGCTCATTTCGCTGCACTTTTTCGCACTCCATCGTAGAATCGCACCACATGCCCAAGCACGGGCCCCGACAGGATGTCCAAGACTCTCCCTTTGCGACCGCTTTTGCGCCTATTTGAGCCGCGAGCCGAACGCCCTGTCGCCACGCGTTCTGGCGATTTGCAACGCCCGCACCGACTGGCTCAATTCCGATTTTCTGGATGGAGCCGATGAATCGGCTTTGCAAGACCGACTGATCCGCTTCTACGAAGTAATCGCGGAGCCACCGCTCCACCCCGATGTGATTTCCCGGCAGGCTCGACTCGTACGGTACGGATTGAACCATCTGGTTCATGGCGTCGATCCGTTGCCCACTCGACTCGAACGTTGTCTGGGACCACACGGAACGTATGCGGTGCCTGGGATTGGATTGTCGTTTTGGGCAGCAATTGCCCAAGCAACCAATCCCGAGCAGATACCCGGCTGGACTCCCGCAACCGAATGGGCATTGCACCGCCTTGGACTTCTTCCACGGACGACTCGCGATCGGTCCGCAATCATCTACGGCCGGATGATGGAAGCGTACCGCTCGATTCAGACCATCGATCCATCGTTGACGGCTGCGCAGATCGACGATTTTCTGGCGCATGTCGCTTCAATGCGCGGCCGCGAACTTGCGTCTCCGCGGCCGGCGACCGAATCGATCCAGAACCTGGTGCGACAGATCCGCAGCCGGCTTCCGCTTCGGGAACGACTGAAGTCCCATTTGCCCAACCGCCGAGCGAATCGGGCACGGCTGGAGGCGGCCCTCGCGGTCCAAAATGCAGCGGAACTTCGCGACGTGCTGCGAACGCTCGGCTCATCCGAAACGCCCATCCACGACGAAGCACTATTGGAATGGACCGCTCGACTCTGGATCGCCGCCGATCCTCTTGTGGTCCTGACGGATTACGAGCGGATGGCGACGCTCCTGGGCGGCGGTCCCTGGCTGCCGGCCGCCGTTCTGCATCTTCGCGACCCACGGCAATTTCCGCTCTGGGACGACGATGCTCGCCGGGGGCTCGCGTCCCTGGATGATGGCTTCGATCCGGCGGGCCCGATGGCCGAGGCGTACGGCCTGTTCGCCGAAGCGTCATTCGAGTTGTGCCGACGCTTTCGACTTCACCCGGCAGAAATCTCCGATTTACTGGAGGCAGCCCGCCGTGAATCGCCTCATTTGCGGTCGCCGAGGCTTCGGACTCCACAACGAAAAAGCGCCCGCGCCGACGGCACGGCTAGTTCCGCCCAACACTTCGACGGGTTTTGCTCGGACACGTTTCGATTCTTGAGCGAACTGCAACAAAACAACAATCGCGCCTGGATGGATGCCGAGCGCGATCGCTACCAATTCATGGTCCGCGAACCGCTCGTCGAACTGTGCGAGGCCATCGCCACCGGTTACGTGGAGCCCGTGCTCAACAAGCAATTCGGCTGGGATCTCGAAATCGGCGCCCGTTCCGGACAGGCGATTTCCAGCATCGTGCGCAACGATCACGGCCGCAGCGTCCCGTACGAATCGGCACTCTGGATTACGTTCTATCGCCGGGCATGCGGCGGCAAGCGCGACGATGCGCAGCTCTTCGTTCGGCTCGATGCGGAGGGCGTCGCCGCCGGCTTGAAGCTGGGCCGCAATGCTCGCGACGCTGGCCGCCGGTTCCGGCGCAACGTCCAGCAACATGCCGAGTCGCTATTGAGTGCTCTGCAAGCAACCGACGCTCGACTCCGGTGCCGATTCATCGGCGACGACGGACAGGCGATTGCCATTGAAAGCGTCGAGGACGTGCGCCGGTGGGCGGCGTGCAAGACTCTATTGGTCGAGCACCGGATTCCGCACGATTCGTCGATCGTCCGCGGCGACGACCTCGTCGGCGAAGTGCTTCTGACATTCGATCGATTGCTGCCGGCTTATCGCTGTGCGATTGAAGAGGAGCCGAACCTGGCGGCCTATTCGACTCGACCGACCTTTGACGCCGATCGCTTCCACGAGACGACCTACCTCGCCGCGTCGTGGTTGCAGACCGCGACTTCGCTGCTCGCCTTGAAAAAGCAGATGATCCTTCAAGGCGTGCCGGGTACGGGCAAGACGCATGTGTCGCGCAATCTGGCTCGTCTGCTCACTTGCGGCAACGAGGAGCACATTCGACTGGTTCAATTCCATCCGGGCTACTGTTACGAGGAATTTGTCGAGGGGATCAAAGCACGCACGGTGGCAATCAACGGTCGGCATGAGGTCACCTATCCGGTCGAACCTGGAGTCCTGTGCCAGTTCGCCGCCCAGGCTGCCAGTCGGCCGGCCGAAACCTTTGTGCTGATTGTGGACGAGATCAATCGCGGCAACCTGCCGCGGGTGTTCGGCGAACTACTGTATTTGCTCGAATACCGGGACCAGGAAGTGGTGCTGCCCTATTCCCGCCGGCCATTCCGCTTGCCGCCGAACCTTTACCTCATTGGCACGATGAACACCTCGGACCGCTCGGTCGCCCTTGTCGATCGGGCATTGCGGCGTCGGTTTTCGTTCCTGGAAATGCCCCCCGACGTACGGGTGCTTGCTTCCTGGTTGACGGCCCACCCACCGACGGAGGAATCGTTCGGTCGTCGCGTCGTCGAGTTGTTTGACGAACTGAACCGGAAGCTCACCAGCGATCTGGGTCCGTCGTACCAGATCGGCCACAGTTACTTCATGGTCCCGGATCTCGATGGGCAAAAGCTGCGCGTTGTGTGGAATCACCACGTCCGACCGGTTCTCGAAGAACACTTCGCCATGCGCCCGCAACGGCTGGCCGGATATGACCTGGATGCAATCCTGGGCGGAACCCGAAAGGCGAAAGTGGGTTCAAACTGACTCGCGATGATCGAGGTCATGCCTGCCGGCGCTGGCCTTTGCGAGGCCGGAAGTCGCTGCCGCTGTCCGATCGACTTTTGGGCAACCGATGATCCTGCACGGAAAAAGATGATGACCCGCGTGTACCTGATGCGACATGCCGAGACTGCACAGCCTGGCGTATTTCACGGTTTCGAATCGAATGTCGATCTCGGCCCGCGCGGCATTCAACAAGCGGAAGCAGTGGCGCCGGTCGTCGCGGCATTGCATCCCGATGCACTGATTTCTTCGAGCATGCGCCGCGCCCGACACACCGCCGAGATCATCGCTCGTGCGTGTCGTCTTCCCGTCCAGTTCGAACCCGAGTTGCACGAACGGAAAGTCGGCCACATGCAGGGCACGCCGATCCAGGGCGACTTCGGCGTCTGGCCCGACATACTGGCAAGATGGGTGGCTGGGGAAACCAGTTACGCGCCGGAGGGGATGGAGTCATTCGATCAAATCCGGAATCGCGTGC
>CAVZCU010000014.1:0-282200 GCA_963773845.1 uncultured Gemmataceae bacterium | reverse complement strand
ACCGGTGGTCGCAGGTTCGAATCCTGCCGGGGGTATCAATGTCTCGAATCCCGACTGGCTAATTCACTTGGGTTGTCGCTCGGCAGCCGGATGGGTTGGCGGGGTGGATGTGTCATTCGTCGTGTCTGCTGGCGCTGATGCGGTTATGACTGCATTGCGATTTCGCCGCCAGCGAATGATCCACCAACTGACCATCAGAACGGCCAGCAGTCCGGCTATACCCCACGCGGTTCGACCCAGCCAACGATGCAGCGCTTCCCAGCCGGTCCCCGCATAGTAGCCAAGCAATGATATGATGGTGACCCAGACGGCGGCGCCGGCCGCATTCGCCAGGAGAAATCGACCCCAGGACATGCCCGCCGCCCCGGCCGATGGCCCGGCGGCAATCCGCAGTAGAGCAACAAATCGGCCGATAAACACCGTCGCGGCGCCATACCGCTCGAAATAGCCCTCCACGCGTCGGAAGCGATCCGGAGTGAGGAAAAGAAAGCGCTTCCCTTGCGCCAGCCGGCGTCGAGCGAACAATCGGCCGAGCCAGAAGCCGATGTTGTCACCCGTCACCGCGGCGACAAAGCTTACTGCAAGAACCCATCGCAAATTGAGACGGGATCCCCCCGAGGGACTGGCGAGGTGCGCGGCGATTAAGAGAACCGTTTCGCCTGGTACCGGAACGCCTGCATTCTCCAATGCGACGCCCAGAAACAATGCCCAATAGCCGATGGCCGCGTACCAGGTCAAAAACAGTTCGAACACGTCGGACATTGGACGCTTCCTGAGGAGACGATCGGTCGACGCCTCAAACAGTGTAGCCGTCGGTTCGCGGAGGTATGCTGAGCCTTAACGCTCGCGCATGCCGGTCGTGGCGTCCGACGGCAGCGAATAGCGATGCACAATGGCGTGGCGAATTTGCTCCCTACCGTTAGCCGCGTCCCTGGAATAGCGAGATTCGATCGCCTTGACCTCATTAGCCAACTCGTCGTCCTTGATCACGTCCCGGAACCACCGCGAATAATCGTGAGTCTTCAAGTGGTGCAAGAACGTGACATCGTCCACGCCATCAGCCAGTTCGAGAAAGGTCGTCAAATTGTGAGCGCAGGCGCAGTTTGCCCTTGGGACCGCGGAAGACAAAATTGTCCTCGTCGGGCAGGCGGCCCTCGGCGAATCGCCGGCGATGCCGCTGCCGCTCCCCGCGTGCTGGAATGGTGGTGAACACAATGGGAGGATCGTTACGCCCCGGCCAATAAGCCAAAGCTTGCCCGGTTTGCAGACTGGCGGACCCGGGCGGAGTCGGCAGACTGCGTGCGCGACAGAACTCGGCCACAGTCGCGTACGCGTTTTCGCCCAGAGCGAGCCAGAGATCCGTTGTTCCGAGCACCGTCGGCGATATCATGCCGGACCGCTCCGTGATCACGGCGGTGGTCTGCAATCGTTCGCTTTGTGTCGGCCAACTGGCCGTCATCAAGTGGTGGAACTCATCCAGGAAGATCCAGTGAGGCCGGCCGAGCCTGGCCCGCATCTCCAAGACCTTCGTAAGCAGCTGATTGAAGTACTTTGGCCGATCGGATGCCACGATGGCGTGGAGATTAATCATCGCGCTTCGATTCGCCGCCAAGACGTTCAGGATCTTCTCCGCCAAAGGAGCCGCGGTCGGCGAGCCGAGAATGACTCCGCCCGCGACGGACTCGTAGTCCCCTTCGGAATCAAATAGAGCATATTGGTACTTGGCTTCCGCCAGACGTTCGAGAAGCCCAGCGGCGAGAACCGATTTTCCGGTGCCCGACGCTCCGGTGATCAGCACGTTGATGCCGTGGGGCGAAATGCACAGTTCGCGCCCGTCGGCGGCTTTTCCCAACAAGATGTCGTGCCGAGTCATTTGCGAGCCGATTGTCGAAAGGTCATCGATCAGGATGCGATCGATGAGTTCGACGACGGCGGCGCCTGCACTGCCTTGGACCACAAGGTCCGCCCGCTGTTTGAGAGCCGGTACCGCGTTCCCGACCGCGGTCCCACATTCGCATGCCGCCAGGAGGGCATGATCGTTTTCGGCGTCGCCAATCGCGACGGTGTTGTGCGGCGAATAGCCCATTTCCTTGAGCGCGATCGCCAGGCCGGTCGCCTTATTCACGCCGGTGGGCAGAATCATGACCGCGTCTTGATTGAAAATGACCTGAAGTTCGAGGCCGAGTTCGTTAATCGCATTCAGCACCGCCGCCTCGTAGGGTTTGACCGTTGCGACGATGACATGGCCAACTGAGAGTGGCGTCACTCCTTTCGCGGCCAGACTCGCCGCAAAGCTGGCGGGCGGAGGCTCGCACAAGAGCCTTACTTCTTTAGTCTTCGGCTCGTAGATCAAAGCGCCGTTCTCGGCGACAACGCGGTCGAATAAATCGAGATGGGGACAGACGACTTGTAAGTCTTCGAGTTCACGGCCGGTGACCATCACCGCTTTTCGACCCGATTCACACAGTCGGCGAATGGACGACCAAACCGCTTCGTCCACATGCCCCCGTTCGGCAAGTGTCCCGTCGTAGTCCGTGGCCAAAACGAGAAAGCGCATGGGAAGGAACTGGCGTTGAAGATTGCGCGGAGGCCGCCATCTCATTCGACAAATCGCACAACGACGTTTTAGGTGTTTTCGTTCCAGACGCGAGTGACATCGTCGCGGTTGATGTCGATGCCGCGATTGCGAAGATCGGCAACGACGGCGGTCACATCCGCTCCCGGTCCAATTCGGCAACGGCTTTCCTGGACCAAGCGTTGCACACTGAGCGCTTCCTCAAATCGTTCCGTTTCGACGTTTGGGACCGGATCAGCCATTGGTTTTCTCCGCAGCGGGCGGCTCGACGAACTGCAACCCCGGTGCCGACCATGCAGGGGAATGCCAGTTGCAGGAGATTCCCGGCGAACGCCCGCGGGAGGGAATCGGATCATGCAACCCGCAGTGACCCCACGTGAGATGCAAACCATTTTTGACGTTCATCTATATCCGCTTTCAGATGCCGATCGGAAACGCTTGGAAGACGACCTCGCCGGGCTTGCGCCAGGTCGAGAATTTTCCCATCGCGGATCTGCACGTTCTGATCGAGGGAAATGCGCGCAGCAATGACGTATCCGTGAAACTCTCTTTGATCCTGCCCGGAAGCACGCTAGTTGCCAACGATCACGATACTGTGTTGACGGCGGCCTTTGAGCGAGCCGTGAACAGCTTGCTTCATGGCGTCGAAGGCTACAAGGCTCGTCTCGATCGCGACGCGGATCGCCAGAAAGTCGAGAAGGGAACGCATCATCCGGTTCAGCCGACGCGAGATTTGGATTTAGCGAGGGTCGAACAGGCGGTCGCGGCCGGCGACTATTCCGCGTTTCGCGAGGCGATGCTGCCATTTGAAGACCCCGTGCAAGCCCGCGTCGGTCGATGGATTCAGCGCTTTCCGGAATATGAAGCGCACATTGGCAAGGATGTGAAAGTTTCCGATGTTACCGAAGAGGTCTTCCTCATGGCATTCGATCGCTACCCCTCGCGTCCCGAAGGAGGGTTGCTGAGCGAATGGTTGACCAATCTCATCGATCCCGCGGTCCGGGCAATGATGACGCGAACTGCCGAGGAACTCGAGAACATTAACCTGACGCGTAGCGCATTTGACGCGACGCAGCCAATTGGCAAGGGATGACGGGGTTCAGGCCGCGATTTGCTCGGTGTCGTCGCCGGGAGTCACGTTCCGGCTCTCGCGAACGACGTAGGGCCGTTTGTCCTGGCTCTCGTAATAGGTGCGCATCATGACTTCGCCGAGCAGGCCCATCGAAAGCATCTGCATGCCGAAAAGGCCGAGCATGACGCTCAAATACAACAACGGATTGCCGGTCATCCATTGACCGGAAAAGACTTTCATGAGAACGGTCGCCGCAAAACTGAGGAATGCCAAAAAGAAGAATAAAAGCCCCAGGCCGCCCATGAAATGCATCGGCCGCGTCAGATAACCGGAAAAATACCGGATGGTCAGCAAGTCGAGCAAAACGCGGCCGGTGCGACCGATGCCGTATTTGGATTTGCCGGCTCGCCGCGGATGATGCCGCACCGGGATCTGGGTCATCCGCGCACCAATGTTGCTGGCCAAAACGGGGATGAACCGGTGCATTTCGCCGTAAATCCGGAGGTTCCGCGCAACCTCGCTGCTTCATGACGCGTAATGTGCAGCCGAAATCGCGGAATGGGAGTTTGGTGACCTTGCGGATCAGCCAGTTGGCCATGAGGCTGGGGACCTTGCGGATGATCATCGAATCCTGCCGCTTGGCACGGCAGTCCGAGGATCATGTCGTAGCCCTCGTCGAGTTTGGCGACCAAGAGCGGAATGTCGGCCGGATCGTTCTGAAGGTCGCCGTCCATCGTCACGACCAGTTCGCCGCCAGCCGCGTCGATGCCCGCTTGCATGGCGGCCGCTTGACCGAAGTTGCGACGAAGCCGGACGACCTTGACGCGCGAATCGAAAGCCGCGAGTTTAGTCAGTTCGTCGAATGTGCCGTCGGTGCTGCCGTCGTCGACGTAAACGAGTTCCCAGGCGAAACCGTCGCGGAGAACGTCCTTGACCTGTCGGTAAAGCGGGTCGACGTTTTCACGTTCGTCCTTGACGGGAACGACGATGGAAAGGGTTCGCATGGCGATCGACCAGCTTTGGTCACCGACCCGGAACAGCGGCCGGGTCACGGGCATCCCAGTCATGTGTTAAGGGCTCCGAGCCGTACTGGGTAAAGGACACATTCCGTTCCGACAGATCGACGAACACCACATAATGACCAGGCGATGGATAGGGCGGGAACCGGCAACTCCAAGTCAACGAACGAACCGACGGGCACCATTGCGTCGAAAAAGCCGGCCATTCCAGTGAATGCCACTCGACCATCCTCACCGACGACGACATACTCCGCATGGACGCCCGTCCGCGAACCGGCCGTCAGTTTCCACGGTTCGTGGCTGGTATTGTAGGCGCGAACGGTGAAGCTCACGGGCTGCCCCGTTTCGACGCGGTTCGGCGCTAATTGCCATTCCAGCCGGGCCCGGCCCGACACCCGGACAATACTCGTGCGTCGCCCATTGGCGAAAATGGGCGGGCGTGTGCTTCATCTTGTGGCTTTGCAACCAGTCCTCGTACTGAACAAAGAATTCATCCATCGCCGCCGCGGTGTGAATCCGCAAATGCCCGTATCGGGGTGAACATTGTCGGAGTGCCGTGGCATAATCCGCATCCGTATGCAGCAGCAAGTAGGCCGTCGAAGCCAGGCCGGTCCGATCCGCCCCTTGCTGGCAGTGAATGAGGATCGGATACTCCGAGCGATCGAAGATTTCGACGAGCCGGCGCACCTCTCCGGTCGGCGGGAGACGATTGGCGGAAGTCGTCACGTCTTCCTGCGAAATCCCGAGTTCCTGCGTCATCCGCGCCTGCGCCGGGTACCAGTCATTGAACGGCCGGCCGCGGAGATTCACTACCGTCCGAATGTTGTACTCAGCGACGAAGCGTTGCAACTGGGCGGGGGTCATCTGGGCCGACCGATAAACGCTGCCGGGAATGACGACATGCGTATTGCGCTTGACGCATCATCCGCCCGACTTCCGCAACGCATGCGAGCAGCGATCCGACGATTGCTCCGGCGAGCACCGCCTTCACGGGGCGGCCTCGCTGACCTGTCGGCAATACGGTGACGGTCGCGACCTCGGACATCGGCGGGATCGGCGATTGGGGCGAAAGAGGCACTATGCCAAAAGATGGGAAAATCGGCTAGGCCGGTTTCGAAAGGTCAGGCTTCCTGCAATCTGTTTTGCCATTCGTCCAGTAGCTTGCCAATATCGCGGTAGCCGTAGTCGATGTTGGCCAAATCGTGACCCAAATCGACTGCCCTTTGAAGATCGCCGGACTCGGCGCGAACCGGTTGCCAGGTTGTAAAGGATTTCCTTACGGCCTTCCTCTTCATTGGGAGGGAGCTGCGTCAATGCCTCTTCGAAATTCCGCTGGGCCAGCCGCCAGTTGTTTCGCTTCTTGAAACAAACACCCAAGTGCATCGCGGCCTTCCACAAAAGCCGCGGTTCCTTGCGTGCCTGTTGCAATTCGACAATAGCCTCGTCTAACTGGTCGGCCGCGGCGAGACGAATTCCGAGTTCGAGACGATACGCCAAATCTTGCGGGAAGCGATCGGCACGCAAACGGGCCAGTTCGATCTCGCGGGACGTGATTTCGCGGACGATCTTGTTTCGGATGCGCCGAAGGTCCTCGGGCGAGTGCCGCCCCTCTTCGTCGCCCGCTTCGGCTTTGGCCAACTTGCGATCCGCAACTTCCAAATTCCTTCGATAGACGTCGAGGTCCATCTCCATCAACTCGATGGCGATGCGGAAGTCGTTGCCCGTTGGCCCAAGTCCTTGTTCCAACGCCGCGCGAGCGCGATCGGGCTGATTGCCCCGGCGGTAAACATTGGCGAGTTGAAGATAGAGGCTGGCGTCAGTCGGATTGGTGTCGAGCCGGGCAAGAATCGGCGCGGCCTCTCGAGAGACGCGATCCATCGGTTCCGCGGCGCCCGTGACATCGGCGCTGACGCCCCCGGGGACTTTCGGTTTTCCCGCGGCCATCGTCGACTTTTCGCCCGAGCCATCGAGGTATCCGCCGCGCGCGATCGTCGCGCTGGCAGCCAAATCCTTCGCTTTATGAGCGGCTTCCACATCACTCGGAACGACTTCTTTCACCAGCTGCCACAGGCCGATCGCATGGGTATAGTTGCCGCGCTTCTCGAATAGTCGGGCCAACGCGCGGTTGAGCGTGGCATCCTTGGGACTCTTCTGTCGTGCCTGATCCAAGAAGAAAATGGCATGGTCGAGCAAGCCCAGGGCATCTGCAGCTTCGGCCATGTCCATTTGTGCGCCGATATCCCATGGGTTTCGCGACAGGATTTGTTCCCCATGTTCCAGGACGCGCAAGTAGTCGCGCATGCGCTTGGCCGTTTTCAACCGGGCCCGAAAGCGCATTGTGGTCAGGAACGCCAGCCGGCTGCCACGCAAATTGTTCTTGTACTTTGCTTTTTGCGTACGGCGAAGCGTTTGGCGAAAGAGGAAGTTCCCAGGATCCAGTTTGCAGCAAGTGAGCAGAAGTTGAATCGCATAATCGAAGTTGCCGCTGGCAGCGACTTGATTGGCGCGATCGAACCGTTCCGCGGCTATTTGGCGGGAATCAGCAGTGATGGCGGGAATCTGATCGGCGGATGCCATAGCGCTCGGCATGGGTCGGCTTCTCGCCGGGGCAGCGAGAGGAGCCCGAATCGTCTCAGGTAGTGGTTTTAGCATAAACCAGCCGCGGAGGACATGCATTCCGTTCGAATCCGTTCATCCGCTATAAGTCTACGTAGCATGTAAAGCCTTGTTGAAAGCCGTCAATATGGCCGAGCACTCGACACGCATTCTGAAAATCGACCCACAAATCCCGGACGTTCGGCTGCTTCGGCTGGCCGCGGAAGTCATCCACGACGGGGGCTTGGTGGCATTTCCAACCGAAACTGTTTACGGCCTCGGCGCCAATGCACTCGACTCTCAAGCGGTTCGGCGAATTTTTGAGGCCAAGGGGCGGCCGGCGAATAATCCCGTCATCGCCCACGTGTCCGATCGAGCGATGCTTCGGCAATTGGTGAAAGAATGGCCTGCAAATGTGGAACGGCTGGCCGAGGAATTCTGGCCAGGCCCGCTGACGCTCGTGCTGCCGAAGAATGATTGGGTACCTGATGTCGTGACGGCCGGTGGGCCGACGGTGGCGGTTCGCATGCCGGGGCATCCGATTGCTCTCGGCTTGATTCGTGAATTGGGCCTGCCATTGGCCGCGCCATCCGCCAATCGTTCATCCGAACTGTCGCCCACGCGTGCCGAGCACGTTCACGCAGGTCTGGATGGCCGGATCGACCTCATCCTCGATGGCGGCCCCACGACCGAATGGAATCGAATCAACAGTTCTCGATCTGACCTCCTCGCCGCCAATGTTGTTGCGGCCCGGGCCCATATCTATTGAAGAGTTGCAAAAAGTGATCGGGCCGGTGCAATTGCGATCGCGAGCGCTCGATTCGGGCGCCCTGCCCTCGCCCGGACTTTTACCTCGACACTATGCACCGCGAACAGTCGTCGAACTCTTTGAGAATCAAACATCACTGTGGCAGCGTGCGAATGAGCTAACTAGCGAAAAGCTTGGGATACTCGTGCTCGGCAAGCCTGATGGCAGCCAGTTGTCCGCCGTCGAAATGCCAACCCATGCTCCCGAATATGCTGCCAGGCTTTATGACACACTGCACCAACTCGATTCTCGGGGATTATCGCGCATACTCATCGAATTGCCGCCGGACACGCCCGAGTGGCTGGCCGTCCGCGACCGACTCCTTCGAGCCGCAACCCGCAATTGACGGGCGGTATCTGGCTCTAATCGCCTTTAGATTGTGGCACGGGCCCTCGGCTGCGCCACATGTACCAGGTTGCCACGGTTCGAAATGGCTGCCAGGGTTCGGCGAATTTCTCGATTACGTCCGCCTTGGGTAATTCGTCCAACCCGTACAGATCGCGAACGCCCGACTTCAGCCCGAAGTCCGCGGTGGGCAGCACATCGGGCCGCCCGAGACAAAAGATCAAGAACATCTGCGCGGTCCAGACGCCGATGCCGCGAATCGGAATCAACGCTTCGATGACTTCATCGTCGGGCATTTTTCCCAAGCCCCGAATGAGCTTGGGGTGATCGAGAAAGTATTCGGTCAACGAGCGCATCGACAAAACCTTGGACGCCGACAACCCAGCGGCCCGCAAGTCTTCGTCTTTCAACTCGACGAGGCGATTGGGCCGAATGCCGCCGCGGCCGCAAAGCTTGCGAACGCGATTGCTAATCGATTCGGCCGCTTTGCTCGAAATCTGCTGCGACACGATCGAGGCGGCGAGCACGCGAAACGCGTTCGGGCTCGTTTGCAAAGTACATGGCCCAACGCGCTTGATGACCGGCCGAAGGCGTTCATCGCGTCGCATCAAGTGGCGATGGGCATGGGGAAAGTGACTGGCGGCTTCACTCGGCACGTCAAACCCTCTGAAAGCCGCGCCGGACGCGGCGAATGACTTCACGGAATTGGTAGTAAATGAGCAAGACGCCAATGGCCACGCCGATCGACAGAATCCACCAGAAGCGCTTGCGATAGTTGTGCTCGGCATCCATTCGCTTCTGTTCTTCTTCGAGCGATCGCTGCTTCTCGGCCGTTTCCGCATCGCGCAATTTGTTGGCTTGCTCCGCCTTTTGAGCGGCAATCGTCGCGGCCGCCTGCTGAAGGATTTGCCGATGATGCAACAGGTTTGGGTTGGAATAACCCATGTTGAACGAGCAATGGTCGAGGATCCTCAGCGCCGATTCGCCGTCTCCTTCCGCGTTGTACAGTTCGCCCAGCAGCCAATAAAGCCGGGCGTCGTATGGATGCCAGAGAACGAGTTGTTGGACGATCGCCATCGCATCGGGTGGCAGCTTTTTGCGCGATCTCTCGGGGATCGATCCCGCTTTGTACTCGGCGCGATCGCGGGCCACTTGGAATGGATCCTCCGACTTCTTGGGCGGGACGGCCGACGGAAAGATCGGATCGACATCCTGATTGAGATCGCCGCGTCGATTGCGCCGCGATTCCTCGGCTCGATGGGCCAGAAAGGGAAAGTAATACTCGCGTTCCATGCGCTTCAGCCAGGCGAGTTGAGGCCTGGTGAGTTTGGCAAACCTGGTGGGGAATTCGGAGTAACGAATCGCCATCTGCTGCTGCTCGTACGCTTCGGTCCATCCAGCGGACGTTGCATGGGCAACGGCCAGATGGGCGTAGGCGATGAACCCTCCGCGTCGTGGGTCGCGAGCAAGAGGTTGCAGGAGGTTCAGTACTTCGCCTGCCCGATTCAGGCGAATCAGATCAGCCGTGTATCCCGCCAGTTCTTCCGGCGCGAGTGAAGCAACGCCCTTCTTGCGTCGCTTTTCGACGCGGTCGAGGTATTCCTTGCGAACCGAGTTGTCGGCCGCTCCGGGAAGCGGTAGCCGAGCGATCTCGCGGGCGCCTGCCACGATACTCTCAAATCCTCCTTGAAATTGAATTGCCTTCGCAAAGCCGTCCGAATCGATTTCAAAGTTGAACGGTTCGTCCGGGCTATACACGCCCGCTTGAGCGCGGATGGCCAACAGAATCGCAGTCAGTCCCGCGATGGCGAACGACTTCATGTCCGCTCTCCGATTTAGACTTGTCTGGCTTCGTAAGTACAGGTTACGGTGGTCGTGATGCCACCGCGAGGAGTAAAGGCGCCGACGACTTTGCAGCGCCGTGGCGAGCAGGCACGCACAAAGTCATCGAGCAATCGGTTCGTGACGGCCTCGTAGAAGATCCCCTCGTTCCGAAACGATTGCAGATACAACTTGAGCGATTTCAATTCGACGCACAAGCGGTCGGGCGTGTACACAAATGTAATCGTGCCGAAATCGGGCTGGCCGGTCTTGGGGCATACGCTCGTGAATTCCGGACAAACAATCTCGATGACATAATCGCGTGCCGGCGAGGGGCTGGGAAATGTCTCCAACGCGCCGGTCGGAACAATCTGGTCGGCCATCAATTTGCCTTCTCAAGCCGCGGGGGTATTGATTTCATAGCAGTGGAATGCACCCGTGGCGAGCCGAGCGACCATTCTTCGGCGCAGCCGAGCGGGCCTTCTTGGCGAGCCGAGCGGGCCTTCTTGGCGAGCCGAGCGGGCCTTCTTGGCGAGCCGAGCGGGCCTTCTTGGCGAGCCGAGCGGCGTAAGCCGCCGGGTGCTGACATTACCCGACGCCTTACGGCGTTCGGCTCGCCAAGGCAGGTGTTCGACTCGCCAACGCCGGCGCTTGGCTCGCCAACGCACGCGTTCAGCTTGCCATGGCAGACGTTTGGCTCGCCTGCAATTTGGAGATCGAGATGCCAAAAGCGGTCGTACTGCTGAGCGGTGGGCTCGATAGCACTACGACGCTGGCGATCGCGAAGTCTCTGGGCTTCACGCCTTACGCGCTGAGTGTCGACTACGGGCAGCGGCATCGCGTTGAGTTGGAACGGGCAGCGCTCGATCGCCAAGGGTCGGGCGTCGCCGATCATCGTATCGTGCGGGTTGATCTGCGGGCGATCGGTGGTTCGGCACTGACGGCGGCAATCGACGTTCCCAAGGGACGATCGAGCGAAGAGATGAACGAGGGTGTGCCGGTGACATACGTGCCGGCACGCAACACGATCCTGCTCGGCTTGGCGCTGGGATATGCGGAGACGGTCGGGGCGTTCGATCTCTTCATCGGCGCCAACGTGCTCGACTATTCGGGATACCCCGACTGCCGGCCGGAGTTCTTGGAAGCGTTTGGACGATTAGCGAATGTCGCAACGAAAGCAGGTGTCGCCGGCGGCCAGTTTCGCATGCATGCGCCGCTCTTGCAGATGACCAAGGCGGAGATCATTCGTGAGGGGATACGGCTCGGCGTCGATTATTCGTTGACTTTGAGTTGCTACGATCCGGATGAGCGCGGCCGAGCCTGTGGAGCATGCGACTCGTGTTTGTTGCGGAAGAAGGGATTTGACGAGGCGGGGGTCGCCGACCCGACGGTTTACAAAGCGCCGCTTACGGCGTAGCGCTACGCCGCAAGCGGCCAACTGATCACTTGCTCTTCTCCGGCGCCTTGAAGAGCTTCTTCAACTCATCATCCAGGTTGGATGCTTGCAGGTGTCGGGTGACTACTTTGCCGTCCGGACCAACCAGGAACATGACGGGAAGCGCCGTGATGCCGTATCGAACCGCAAGCGGACTTTCGAGGCCGCCCGGCATGAACAAGTGCGTGCCCCCCACATTGTTGGCGCGGAGGAACGCAGTCGCGTCCGCTGCTTTCGTATCGAGGTTGACCCCGATCAGTTCAGTCTTGCCGGCATAGTCCTTCATTGCCGCCTTGATCTTGTTGAAATCGCTGGCCGCCAATTCATTCCAGCTTGCCCAGTAGTAAACGACCGCGGCTTTCCCCTTGATCGACTTGACGTCGAAAGCGCCCCCGCCGGCCAGAGCTCGGCGCATTGAGGTCGATTTCATTGCCCTCGAGCGTCAAGCGATCCAGGCAACCCTGGGCTCGACGGGCGAGCGGGTGATTGGGGAAATCCTTGATCAACAGAGAATAGGCGGCCTTCGCATCGGCTTCCGTCTTTGATCCAAAGTATTCGTTGACCGTGCCGAGTTGCAAGATGGCATCCGGCGTATCTTCCGCCTTCGCGAAGTCCTTGATGAACTTGGTCAGTTTGTCCTTCCACCATTCCTGAAGCTTGTTGAGCTTTTCAACGTCTTTGCCTTCGTTGGGCAGCCGTTGCGTATACTCGGCGGTGATTTCGCGGAACAGGAAATACGGCAGGGCAGCGCTTTCCGGGTCCTTTTCCAAGGCTTTCCGCCACTGCGTGAGTCGATCCTGAGCGCCCTTGTCTCCTTGCTGCGAAGCCGCCGCGAGACTGTCAGAGACTTGTTTCAGCCACACATCGCGCTTCCTGCGATCTTCCGCTTTCGTGTACAGTCCTGCGATTTCCTCGAGAATCTTGGCGCGGGAAAGGTTGAAGGCGATGATGCCTCTCCGCCCGGGTTCTTTGGGACCGGCCTGGTCCAGATCGTTGAGCCGTTTGATGGCAGTCTCGCCCCCCGGCGGAATCGGAACGCCGCCCCCGTCGGCACCAACGCGAGCGTCGCCGCCATCGACCGGCGGCTGCATGCCTGAAACCGGGGCCTGGATGATCCGCCACGCCTTGCCAACCTGGATCATCTCGCCGGTCTGCAGCCAGTTGTGCTTGGCGTTCTTGCCATCGCTTTCCTGGTACAAGATGGTTGCATGACGATAGTGGACGAGGTCCTCCTTGGCGCCGAGCGCATCGGCGGCGATCGTTTGCGGCTGTCGGGTTTCAAGATGCACCCAGATCGCCTTGTCGGTCAGGCCGGTCAGTTCCTTGCACGTCTTCTGGAACTGGTTAGCCGCGGCAGCCATTTTGGTCTTGATCCGCGTGACTTCCTTTTCGGGCAGGCCGAGCGCGTCCAAATCATTTTGCGTGATCATCAGCGCTTGCAATCGCTTCGCGTCTTTGTTCACGAGTGCGGCCAAAACCTCCTGGCTCAACTCCTCGGGTGAAATCGCTAACCAGGTGTCGATTGTGCCGTCGCCATCGAGGTCCGTGCCCCATTTGCTACCCGCGGAGCCGAGCCAGCGGAATTGATCGACCTTGCCATTCTTGCCCACCATCTCGCGGTAAACTTCCTCGCCGTCCTTGTAGTAAGCAAACATGTTTACGCCGCCAGCACCGGTCGTGTCGTGGAACTTCCGCACGACGGCTCCCTTGGCATCTTTCACGACCCAGGCGGTTGCCTGTTTGCCATTCGCGACCATCGCACCTTTTTCGAGTTCGATCGTACACCGGGCGATGTCGGCCCCGGTTGGCGTGGTGACGTCCACTCCTGCTTGTTTCGGTGCATACGCCAGGATCTGCTGAACGGTCACCTCGGCATCGGCGGCCCGTGCGAGACCCGTCACCATGGTCAATGCGGCCAGCAGTCGAAAGCCCTTGCGGATCGCGGCATACCTCATCCTCCCCGTTCGCACGCACTGCCCCGTTTCGCAGGCAGGTGAAATGGTTTCCTGTCCTTACTCATCGGCCCGCGAAGCCTGGACTATGCAGAGAACGCAGCATCCGTGCTTCAGATTCGACTGCTACAACGCACAGCGTTTATCGCTTTTGCCATGCTTGCCCAGTCGCCGCGAAATATTGGCACGACGTATCCGCTTGCGAGCGGGGAACTTCCGGATTGATTATTTCAACTGACCTTGCATTTTTTACCCAGGTTGACTGACCCTCATACCCGGCTATAATTGCGGCACACTCACGGATTGAGTGTGGTGGTCCGTTCGTCCAGTTCGCGGACCATGCCATCGTTCGGATACGGCGCAATTGAAAGGACTCGATTCTCCCCTTGCGTCTGTTGGCCGGTCTATGCCGGCAACCGTTCGATGCTCACCTTCTTCGTTCCTGGCTGGCTTCATCCGATCCAACCGTTGGTTTGTGACCCCGCCGTCCATCCTGTTGGGCGAAGCACAACAAGCGCAGTTGGCGGTGAATCTTCTCGCAGGTGCCGGAGTGTCCGACCAGCGGGTCGCATTGACGAGGCAGGTGAAAGAGGCCAGCGACATTGTCGCGGTGGTCGGCTCGTATCTCACGCTCTCGCCAGCCGGTGGTATCTTCAAAGCGATTTGCCCGTTCCACAACGACACGCGGCCGTCTCTGCAAGTCGACCCCAAGTGGCAGAATTTCCGCTGCTGGGCCTGTGGCAAGAAGGGCGACGTATTCACATTCGTCTCTGAATTCGAAAAGGTCAGTTTTCTGGAAGCGCGAGAAATCCTCGCTCGGCGAGCCGGAATTAATCTCGAAGGCACACCAACGGAGAACGTGCGTCGGGGCAAGATGCTCGACGCCATGAAATGGGCCGAGGGGATTTATCAGCACACGCTCTTGGAAGAGGAACTGGGTGAACGAGCACGTAAGTACATCGGTGAACGCAAGCTGACTGGACCGATCGTTCGGGCGTATGGACTGGGTTTCGCTCCCGCGGCGGGCGACTGGCTGGTTCGGGCCGCGACTGCAGCCCAGATGGACATGGGATTGCTGCAAGGAACTGGGCTTGGTCGCTGACCGTCGAGAGGGGGCGGGGTTTTTTGACCGCTTCCGCGACCGCCTTATGTTTCCGATTCGCGATTCGCGTGGACAAACAGTAGGCTTTGGTGGCAGAATTCTGCCCGACTCCCCCTTCGCCGAACGGGGTCCGAAATACTATAATTCATCGGAAACTCCGCTATTCCTCAAGAAAGAGTTGCTCTACGGGTTGGATGTTGCCCGTCAGGCTGCCGCGAACGAAGGCTATTTGGCCGTCGTCGAGGGATATACGGATGTGCTGATGGCCCATCAGGCCGGCGTCACCCACGTCGTTGCGACCATGGGTACGGCGCTGAACGAATCGCACGTGCGGCAGCTCCGGCGATTCGTTCCCAAGGTGGTGCTGGTGTTCGATGCGGATGCCGGCGGAGAGACCGGTGTCGACCGAGCGCTGGAGATTTTTGTCGGGTGCGATGTGGAACTCGCCATTGCCACACTCCCCGAGGGATTGGACCCATGTGACCTCATTACGAAGCAAGGCGTCGATCCGTTCGTTCGGGCCCTTAGAAATTCCGTTGATGCCCTGGATTTCAAGGCTGAGTTCGCTATTGGAGAAAGCCGGTGACAGCGTTGAGATGCGACGCCGCGCAATGGTTGAGTTACTTGAAGTTCTCGCAAAATCGCCCCATATGCCCGAAAGCATCGTGAAGTTCGAAGAGCAACTGACCCAGAAGCAACAGATAATTCTGTCGAGAGTTGGTGAGAAGTTTGGAGTTGCGGCAAAAAACAGTGATTAAGGACTTTGCAGAGGTTCGGAGAAGGGCGTTGAGTCGAACCCAGGCTGCGAGTACTGCCTCTTCCGAGACGGTGGCCGAGCAGCCGCGGTCGAAATCTGCAAAGATGGTCGAGAAGGAATTGCTGCAAATCCTTCTTGCCGAGCCCGGGTCTAGTGCAGCAGGCCTATGTGGATATTCCGGCCCGAGGAGATCGAACACCCCGGGCTGCAGCAACTGTCTGGCCGGTTTGTATCGATTGTTTGACCTGGGCGAAACACCGAATCTGGATGGGCTTCGAGAGGTCGTAGACAATACGGCCCTGATTAGCTGGGCGATCGATAACCAAGAGGTCGGTCAGGGTCGGGACGAGCGGCAAACATGGCTCCGGGAAGTAATTGGCGCGTTTCAAGGCCGATCGGCGTGAAGTGCAACGACGACGGTTGATGGATCGGTTGCGGGCGGCCGCAACGGAAGACGAACGGCAGGATTTGTTACGCGAGTTACAGGATCTAAAGTAGACCGCATGCTCTGTGTGCGTGTGACGACAGTCGGCAGGGTTTGTTTCGAGAGATCCAGGATTTGGACAAAGGGCCAGCGTCCGGTCCCGAGTCCAATCGCCCTGATCTAGCCGGGTGAATCTCACCGAAGCCCGGCGGACGGCGAACGGATTTCGCCACCAGGAGGTAAGGAATGGAATTGAAACTCGACGACACCCTCAAGTCGCTTGATCGACTTGGGGAAACGGAGTGGGTATCTGACCTGGGATCAGGTCAACGCCCAGATCCCGCCGGATACCGTCGAGCCGGAACGCCTCGACCAGATTCTCGAGTTGCTGGACCAGCACGGCATCTCGATCATCGAGGAAGACCAGGCCGAAGATCGTGCCGCCCGTTCCACCACGGAGCCGGAAAACGACGAGAGCCTTCGCGATGTCGAACACGCGTTTGCCGATGACGGGGATGGCAAACACACCGACGACCCGGTTCGGATGTATCTCACCCAGATGGGCGAGATTCCCCTCCTGGACCGCGGCAAGGAAATCTCGCTCGCCAAAAAGATCGAAGTCACGCGCCGCTGGTTCCGCCGTAAAGTGCTCGAATGCGATTTTGCCCTTCGGGCCGTGGTCGATATCCTCAAGCGCGTTCATACCGAAGAACTCCCTTTCGATCGCACGATCAAGATCTCGCAGACGGAGAAGCTCGAAAAGGACATGATCCTCAAGCGGATGCCGTACAACCTGCGCACGGTCGAGCCGCTGATGGAAGCCAACATTGCGGACTTCGAGCGGCTCATGGACCGCGAGCGCCTCCGAGTTCGAAAAGAATGAGATTCGCCGGCGGCTGAAGCTCAGGCGGAAGAAGGCCGTCACGCTGGTGGAAGAACTGAGCATCCGCACGCAGAAGATTCAGCCTCTGATGAAGCGGATGGAGCAGATTTCCGGCCGCATGACGGAAATCGAGCAGCAACTCGAACGCCTCCGCGGTTGCCGCGGCGCCAAGGACCGCGAAGATCGAACGAGCCTGGAAGCCGAACTGCACGACCTGATGCGCTCGACGCTCGAGGAGCCGGCAAGCCTGCGCAAACGCGTCAACGTAATGAACGCCCGGTTCGAGGAGTACGAGCAAGCGAAGCGGGAACTTTCGGGCGGCAACCTGCGACTGGTGGTGTCGATCGCCAAGAAATATCGCAATCGCGGGCTGAGCTTCCTCGATTTGATCCAGGAGGGAAACACTGGCCTGATGCGAGCAGTCGACAAATACGAGTATCAACGCGGCTATAAGTTCAGCACGTATGCCACCTGGTGGATTCGCCAGGCGATCACGCGTGCCATTGCCGATCAGGCCCGGACCATTCGCATTCCGGTCCACATGATCGAGACGATGTCCAAGCTACGGAACGTAACCAAGAAGCTCGTGCAAATCCTTGGCCGGGAACCAACGGTCGAAGAAATGGCGGCTGCCGCTGAGACGAGCATTGAGGAAGCCGAAGCGCGTCCTCAAGATCAGCCGGCATCCGATCAGCCTCGACCGGCCGGTCGGCGAGAGTGAGGACAGCTACTTTGGCGATTTCATTGAAGACGACACGGTTGAATCGCCGGTCCACACGGCGACGAACGAGATGCTCAAGGACAAGATCGAAAGCGTGTCTGAAAACGCTGACCTATCGTGAGCGCGAGATCATCAAGTTGCGTTACGGCCTCGGCGATGGCTATACCTACACGCTTGAAGAAGTCGGCCGCATCTTCAAGGTGACGCGCGAACGTGTCCGCCAAATTGAGGCGAAAGCGGTGCGGAAGCTGCAGCATCCGGTGCGAAGCCGGCAATTAGAGGGCTTCCTGGACGGAGCTCAAGAAAACCGTTTGAGACTGCGAGCGGCGGCCTTGGGGCCGCCGCAAGTGTTTTGGCGACGGCGAATACCGGCAGATGGGTCCGATCAGTCCTACGGGACCGCTAGGGCCCACGAGATTACAGCTCACCGCCCTCGACCAGGCCGATAACTTCTATGCTCTCCCCTCTGCTCCGTGAAATCCATCGGCTTTCGCAAGTTGATCCGCGACGCTCAGGGCGAAATCGATCGCGCTCCGCGCATGATGAAGGCGCATCAAGCGAAAGTCGCCAGCCAGGAGAAAGCAGTCGCTGACGCCAAGGAGGATTTGAAAAAGCGCAAAGCGGGAATCCTCACGGGTGAAGCCCAAATCAAGTCGCTCAACCAGGCGCTCAAGAAGCACGAGAAGCAACTCGACGATCTAACCGCCCCCCGCGACATTGAAGCCAAACAGCACGACATTGCCAACACCAAGGAATTGATCGCCAAACAGGAAGACGAACTACTACTTGCCATGTCGGATGTCGACGATCGCACGGCGAAGATCCCCGAATTCGAGGCGGCGCTCGCCAAGGCGAAGGCTGACTGTCGCGACGTTTGAAAAGGACTCCGCCGAGCGAATTGACCGGCTCAAGGCGGATCTCGCGACGGCCACGAACGCTCTGGCTGAAGAGGAAGCGAAACTCCCATCGAGCATACGCGGCCAATACGATCGGCTCGTCAAAGCCCATGGCGCCGATGCATTGGCGGCAGTCGAGAACCAATCGTGCTCGTATTGCCGGGTCGGCGTCACGCAACAGAACCTTGCGGACCTTTCGAATAAGCGTGAGTTCCTCTGCTGCCGGAATTGTGGGCGGGGACTCTATTTGGCGGGCTGAGAGCGGAATTTCGGGTTAGCTCACGTCACGCGTCTCGCCGATGCCAATGAGGCGAATTCATGCGCAGAACCCCATCGAGTTCGTCTTCGCGGGCCGTGGCTGGTCCATCCGGATTGCCATGACGTCGCCGCCGGCCGCATGACGATTCCCGGCAGCCTGCGTGAAGGCGGATGGAAAGATTATGCGGGCCGAGTATCGCTTCATCGGTCATTCGGTCGACCGACGAATTTGGCCGCAAACGAACGAGTCTGGTTAGTCATCGAGGAGGTCGTCGGTGAAGCCGTCGTGCGACTCAACGAGGCGACACTTGGAGCAATTGCTGGTCACGCGCGAATCGACGTCACATCGCGGTTGGCGATCCGCAACGAGTTGGTGATTGAAATCGATGCCACCGCCGATGGTTGTGGCATCGTGGGTGATGTCGTCTTGGAAATCGAATCGCGCCGACTACCCACCGACTGATTTTTCCAACATCTCAATTGTCTCCGCCAATTGCGTCATGGTCGGGTTTGTCTCGAGTGCGAGGCGAAATGCTCGAAGGGCAGCCTTGGGCTTGCGGAGTTTCATGTAACATTGGCCCATACCCGCTTGGGCGCCGAAATGATACGGGTTCAGTTCCAATGCTCGTTGACAGTCCGCGATTGACCGCGAGAATTCGCCGCGGCGGAAGAAGAGAATGGCCCGTTGATTGTAGACTTCGGCGAATCGCGGCGATTCACGCACCAGGTCGTCCAGACCAGCCAGAATCTCTTCAAAGTCGGGCAGATGCAAGATGCGCTGCAGTTCGCCGTTCTGCTCCTCCGTGCCACCGCGAAACCAGATTTGCCAGAGTGCGTCGGCCGCCATTCGGGCGGGAGCGGGGTCCGAATCGTGAAGTACGCGAGAGAGAGCAGCGTTCGAATCCATCGTCCCGACAAGACCCAGGGCTAATACGGCAGCCCGCCGGGTTTCCTCGTCCGGGCTCGACAGCAGACGCTGCAGCGTGCCTTCGGTGTACCGCGGCAACAGGCGCTGGCGGAAGCTACGCAGTGCATCGTGCATGCGTGCCGCCCAGAGGTCCGGGTCGTCGGACGGGTTCAACCTCGGCAACAGCCGATAGTGCTCGACAAGCAGGGCGTTCGACACAGAACTGACCTCCCGCACCGGCCATAATGCGAGTCGTTTCGGAATGAACCGCATCAGTGTAGGCAACCCGGCCCAACATTGGCAATACGACCTGTTACGGATTTGATCGGACGAGAAATGGGCAATGCTGGGCCGTGAACGACTCCGTGCTCACAATCATCGCTCGGGTCCGCGTGGACCCGGCGATGAATGTAAGTCGCGGAAATGCGCTGGGCATATTCTACTTGGGCACGACGGGTGGCAGACCGGTGGCCCGGGGCGCCGCGACGGTTCCGGGCGTCGATGGTGCGTGAGCGGATGCGATCCCAGCCTTGGATTTCTTCCACGCCACGACGTCGCCTTCGACTACTTCCACTGCTTTCTGCAGCTGTGAGTCCATTCCTTTGGTCAGTTGTTCGGGTGTCACCTGCACGGCGGCGTCGGGAATAACGCCCTTCTTCTCCATGTTCACGCCGCTGGGCGGTAAACACGCCCGTCCGCGGCAGTCGGAAGCGGGAGCCGTCGATCAATTCCGTTTCCATGGTGCCGATGACCATTCCGCCCGTCGCCTGGCCGACGACCTTGCCATAGCCGAGCGTGCGGTAAGCGGCGGGGAAGATTTCGGCGTCGCTGATACGATTGGTTATTGACGAGCGACGACCGAAGGCTTGGTCCACTTGCGGTCGTACTCGCGCATGACCATTCCCTCGCTGCCGTCGCGCTGGCGGAAGACGGTGTGCTCCTTGGCGCCGAGGTAGTTCAGCACCTGGTCGTGCGTGAAGCCGCCGCCGTTGTAGCGGACGTCGATGACGATCGCTTCCTTGTCGAAGTTGTCCGAGTAAAGCGAACGAACGAATTGCTCGACGCCCGACGTCGTCCATGCCGCGGATGTGGATGTAGCCGACCTTGCCGCCGCTCATCTTGGCGACCGCGTCGGCGTTCTTCTGCACCCAGCGCTCGTACATGAGCTGCGAAATGCGACCGCGGCTCGCATGCTTGCATTTCGACTTTGTGCGCTTCGCCTTCGGATCGGCCGGGCTTGCTCGTCACCTCGAGCAGCACATTCTCGTTCTCCTTGGCGTTCAAGAGCCGGCTCAAGTTTGCCTTGTCGGTCAACTCGGTTCGATCGATCGCCGAGAATCATGTCGCCAACCTTCAGATCCAGTCCCCGGCGGTCGGCCGGACCGCGCTTGAGGATCTCCGCGATCTTGAGGCCCGGGCCCTTGTAGCCTTCATCAAAGAGGAGGCCGAGATCGGCCGTCACTTCCTCCGGCGAGCGGATGTTGCCGGAGATGCCCAAGTGCGACGCGTTTAGCTCGCCGAGCATTAAGCTGATCGAGATTGTACATGTCCTCCTTTAATGCCGTATGGCGAACCAGACGCGCGATACTTCTCGCGAACTGCCTTCCAGTTCGGCGCCATGCAGCTTGCTGTCGTAGAAGCGAATCGGACAACATCCGCCACGCCTGGTCGAACATTTCCTGGAATTCCGTCGGGCTGATCGATCGACATCTTCGCGGTGAAGTGGATTGTGCTAGGCGACGAGACGCTCGAAGCCAAACGAGCCAACAGCCGGGAGCGGCGGTCCGAATGGCGCCGCCGAGCATCCAGGAAATAGATCGAGCCGCCCTTGGTCCACTGGAAGCTGCTGGCGCCAGTACCGGTGGTAAGCCGGCTGATGCCGCCGCCGTCAACCGAAGCGGCCCATAGATCGCCGGCCCACTGCCGCTGCGGAATGCGACCATGCGGCCATTTTTGGAAATCGATGACCCGTGACGCCGGCGGACCGACGCGGGTCGACCCGCAGGTGAATGTCGTCCCAGTCGATATCGCTCGGCGACGCCGGTGCCGACGCCGTGGGATCGCGAAATGGCTCGGTTTCTGAAGCGAAAGGACGTGGACGGCCATGCTGTTCCGCCGCTGGCTGAAGAAGGCGATCTTGCTCCCCGCCCAACTCACGTCGGCGTTAAATGTTGCATAGCGCGTCACGTTCACGGCCGGCTTCGACCGATCGAGCGGCATGATGTAGAGTTCGCTCGCGAACGAGCCGTCGGTCCGGGAATAAACGATCCATTTGCTGTCCGGCGACCAGTCGTAGTCGAATCACTTGCGGTTGATCGATCAGCACTTTCGTGTCCGTGCCATCGGGTTTCATCGTGTACATCTTGCCGCCGCGAATGAAGCCGATCCGATCACCGTTCGGAGTGAAAGCTCGCCGCGAATTCCGCTTCAGGAGTATTCGTCAGAGCCTGGGTTTTGAATCGCGACGCCTTCGTCAGGTCTGTGGTTTCCGGATCATCGGACTCAAGCAAGTAGAGATTCTCGTAGCCGTTCCGATCGGAAACGAAGATCACCTTCTTGCTGTCGTGCGACCACGATAGTCCGTGCTCAACACCGGCCGTGTGCGTCAGCCGATTGGCCTTGCCCCCACGCGTTGGCATCGCGAACACTTCACCGTGAACAATGAATGCGATGGAGTTTTCATCGGGGGATAGGGCGAATTCGGTGACGTCCTTCGAATAGGTGGCAATCCGTTCCGTGTTGGTTTTCTCGTCGGCGTGCACTTCGATGGCCAGCTTGCGGGAAACGCCATCGCGCGTGGATGCCACCCAAAGGTCGGCGCCGCATTCGTAAACGATCCACTCGCCATTACCGCTGATCCGGGCCTTGCGCACGGAATCATCGCGATGCGTGGTGAGACTCCGGGGCGAGCCAATCGGCTTCGGCGGCGAGGCCCCATCGAGTTCTTGACACACTATGTTCGCAGGCCCGCCATGGAGTTCGGTGACGTAATAGAGTCGCTTACCGTCCGGGCTGAACATCGGCGACGTGTCTTGGCCCGAGAAATCGGTCAGTCGTCGAACGCCTGATCCATCAGGAGCGGCAAGCCAAATGTCGTCATTGGATGAACCGCGGTAGTTTTTCCGATACCAAGTGCCAGGCCCACGCACAAACGCCACCGCGTTGCCAGCTGGGGAATAGCTCGCGTCCTTGGCATCCAGGAAGGGAAGTTTCTTCTCTTGCCCGCCGTCGAACGGGACGACATATAGCTCGGGGCTCCAAGGAAACGACGTGCTGCGCGAGGATGAGAAGACCACGCCCTTGCCATCGGGCGTCCAACCGACCGCCGATGTCCTGAGCGGAATCGAAGGTCAGTCGCCGGGGCTTCCCGCCATAGGATGGCGAGACGAATACGTCGTACTGGCCATGGCGATTCGAGGAAAACGCGATCCACCGCCCATCCGGGCTGAAAATGGGGCCCACATCGTGTGCTTCATGCATCGTGATCGGCCTGGCCACGCCGCCGATAGTTTCGACGACCCAAATGTCGCCCAAGTAGCTGAACGCAACGAGTTTGCCATCCGGTGAGATGTCGGGAGTTCGGCCGAATTGAATTGGTTCTTGGGCGGCCGCGATGTCGATGCACACGAACGCCACGAACGCAGCCAATATTTTGTAGCGGATCACGAACGGTCCCTCGGCGAAGGAGATGGCGAGTTGCAGCCCCGCCTGGAAGTTGAAGGTGGGACTAAACGGTTCGCTAATTCAGAGTACCGGTTTGCCACGGACGATGCAAAAGAGAAGTAGAACCTTCCTATTTTACCTAACTAATGGACGAAGTGCGCAATCGGAATAAACGGAATACCCGCGCCGATAGTGATCATTTGTTCTTTATGCCCACATATTAGGGAAGGATGAGACTTTGATAGAACAGTCGTGACCGGAACCCCCTCATCGGTGTAAAGTCATTGGAGACGAACGATGGAGACGTTGCAATGTGCGCGAAGCATACCGCTTTGATTCTGACCGCAGGCTTCTTATTGCTGCCGACACTTTCCTGGAGCCAGTTTCCGGGCATGGGTGGCCCGGGGGGCGGCCGATTCGGCGGCAATCCCGGTGGCGGGGGCGCCTTTGGTGGTGGAGCCGGCGGTACGCGAATGCAGTTTGATCCCGATCGAATCTTCAACATGATTTCGGGCGGGAAGGATGTCATCGATCTCAGTCAGCTCGATCCGAACATGCGCCAACGCCTGGCCTCACGGTACGGGGTCACTGGAAACCAGATTACGCGCGACCAGTTCAAGGCGGGGATGGCTCAGCGGATGTCGAATCCGTCAGGACAATTCGGCGGTACGAGTTTTCAGATGTCGACGCCGATTGCCTTCGGTAGTCAGGGTTCGCCAATGGCATTCACGTTCCAATCGGGGTCGGCTGCTCCGGGCGGCATACCCGGTGGCGATGATGGCCAGGATCGACGGGTTGAAGAGTATTTCAAGAAGCTCGACCTCAACCAGAATGGTGTTTTGGAGCATCACGAACTCGTGGGCGACCCAGTCGCTGAGGACCTGAGCCGCGAGATTGAGAAATATGACAAAAACCAGGATGGCTTCATCGATCTGGCGGAGTTCAAAGCGTATTTGGCCGCTCGCAAAGATCCGCAGGACGGCAAGAATCCACTTGGCCCGAAACCGGACAGTCGGCGAAAGCGTCCGACTGTGATTCGCGGCGGCAACCTGCCAGCCGATTTCCCGTTTGCCAGTCTCGATCGCGATGGGGATGGTCAGATTGGTCTCTACGAGTGGAAAGAATCGGGAAAGAGAATCTCCGAATTCCTGGCCATGGACCTCAACAATGACGGGTTCTTGACGGTGGACGAATTCACTCGCTGGAAGAAGGTGGATGACGAAGCTAACGGTCGCTCGAATTCCAGTGCATTCGCTCGCGGCAAGGGTGGCATGCCTGGAATGCCAGGGTTTGGCGGAGCGAACATGTTTGCGACGGGTGCTCCTGGCGGCGGCGGTGGATTCGGAATGGGAATGCCGGGATTTGGCGGGAGCTTTGGCATGCCGGGCTTCGGCGGGCGTCAATTCGGCGCCCCCGGGGGATTCATGGGCGGCAATGGCGGCCCGCAGGCCTTCGGCAGCGGACGTCGGAATCGCGGCGGACCGGGCGGCGGCTTTACGGGTGGCCCGGGCGGTTTCTCCGGCCGCGGTGGTTTCCCAGGTGGCAACGGCGGCGGCCCCGGCGGTTTTTCGGGACGCAATGGACGAGGGAATTTTGGTGGCGGCGACGCGGCAGGCGCATCCCCAGGCGGCCCCGGTCAAAACCGATTTGGTCGATTCGGAGGCACGCCGGGCGCGACGGGTGGTCCCGCTGGGTTCACGCCCGGGGGCGGATCGTTCAATCGGCCATCGGGACCGGGCGCCAGCGATAACGGGGGTGGCGGTGGACGACGTCGCGGCGGACGTGGAAAGGGCGGCGATTTCAATTCCGGAAACGGCGGCGGAAAGCAACGTTTCAAAGGGACCAGCTTTGGCGGAAAGAATTACCGGTCACGTTAATGAATTGAGTCTTGCCAAAAGAGAGAGGGCCGCGACCTTTTGCTCGCGGCCCTCTCTTTTACTGGACACTCGGCTGCCCTATTCCTTCTTCCGCTTTTCGAACTCTTCAACGTACTTCTTCGGATTGGCGTTGAACTCATCCCGGCAGCCGGTGCAGCATACGTAGTAGGTCTTGCCATTGTACGTCACGGCGATTGTTCCGAGTCCGCCCGTGATGATGCACTCGTTCTTCTTGCCGCCCGCCAGCGAAATCCCTTCCTTGCTCAGCCCAACTTCGACGAGTCGTTTGGCAATCCCCACGCCTCGCTTCTGAACGGCCACATCATAAACGAACCGTGCACCGTCATTATTGGTGCTCATCTCGATGGTGTATTTGTCCTTGGTCCCGGGCTCGTCGTGGGTCAGCACCAGTCGCTTGGCTTTGATCTGTCCCGTATAGACTTGTTCCTTCTTGTCCGCCGTTTGCACGGTGAACTGATATTTCTTGCTGCCCAGGTATTTGAGCTTCCCTTGCGTGAATTGCTTCCCGCCCTCCACCTTGAACTTGAGCGCGGGCTCGCCCCCTTTCAGGTCCCAACTCCACTCGGCCTTCTCTTTCCAGAGTTGTTGCTTGCCAGACTTGGTTTCTCCGTTTCCTTTCCACTGACCAATAAATTCGTTAAAGGCCTTAAGGGCTTCTTTCGACTGTTCGGATTTGTCCGCTGTGGGCGAGATGGCGGGGAACAATCCAAGCATCATCAGCGGAAGCACCGCGAGTCGACGATTCATGCGATTTACCTCGTAGTTGGGTCGGCAGGTATTTGTAATTGGACGCGGTGAAGAGCCGGGCGGTTCCGAAAGCGGAACGACTCGCGAGGAGTCTGCCACAAATGTGATCCAGTACCCGTTCACCCGCGATCGACGTTCATCCCCGCCTGCACCCACGCACGCCAGCCGCCGTCCATGCTGATGACATTGGTGTAGCCCATTTTTTGCAGGTTGTCGGCGACGAGGGCGGAACGGAAACCCCCGCCACAATAGAGAACCATCGGGATCGTTTTGTCGGGCACCTTGGTCTCGACATCGCGTTCAATGACCCCCTTGCTCATATGAACCGCCCCGGAAGCATGGCCCGCGGACCATTCGCTCTCCTCGCGGACATCGACGAGCAGGAATTTGTCGCCGGCCGCCAGCCGACGCTTGACGTCGTCCACGGTGCATTCCTTGACCCGAGTCTTGGCGTCCTGAACCAACTTTAAAAACTCTGGAGCATGATGCTTGGCCATTTTTCAAGTCTCCCGTGCAGGCGCTTGCCCTAACCTGGTTTCACAATGGCGTCCCTGTCAAAACAACGTCGCGATTACCGGAAATACCGGTTGATCACATTCTCCAGATGTTCCTGCCGGCCGGAGACGTTGGGCGTCGTCTCCCCCTTGTCGAGCATGTACTTTTCGAGCGTCTCGAACGAGGCGGAACCCTTCTCGATTTCGGCGCCGATGCCGGTGTCCCAACTGGAGTATCGCGCTTTGACGAAATCTTTGAGTACGCCGTCTTTGCGAATTGCCGCCGCGATTTTGAGTCCATGCGCAAACGCGTCCATCCCGCCAATGTGAGCGTGGAATAGATCAATCGGCTCGAAACTTTCGCGGCGGACCTTCGCGTCGAAATTCAGGCCGCCCGTGCCGATTCCCCCCTGCCCCAGGACCACGAGCATGATTTGCATCGCGGTATAGAGATTGGTGGGAAACTGATCGGTGTCCCAGCCGATGAGTTCGTCGCCGCGGTTGGCATCAATCGAGCCGAGCATTCCGTAGCTACTCGCATAGGTCAGCTCGTGAAACATCGAGTGGCCGGCCAGTGTCGCGTGATTCGTTTCGATGTTGAGTTTAAACACCTTTTCCAGGCCGTACGTGCGCAGGAAAGCAATGCACGCCGCGGCGTCCGAATCGTATTGATGGGTTGTCGGTTCCTTCGGCTTGGGCTCAATGAAGAAGGTGCAATTCCAATTCAGTTTCTTGGCGTAGTCGACCGCCAGGCCGAGGAACTTCGCCAGGTGATCGAATTCGCGGCGAAGGTCGGTGTTGTAAAGGTTTTGATAGCCTTCACGACCGCCCCAGAAGAGGTAGTTCTTGCCGCCCAACTCCTTCGTGATCTCCATTGCCTTTTTGACCTGAGCGCTGGCATATGCGAACACGTCGGCATTACAACTCGTACTCGCTCCGTGTACAAAGCGCTTGTTGCTGAAAAGATTGGCGGTGCCCCAGAGCAATTGAACTCCGGTTCGTTGTTGCTCCTCTTTCAGCACCTTGGCGACGGCGTCGAGGTTCCTGTTGGTTTCCGACAGGTTTTTCCCTTCCGGCGCCACGTCGCGGTCGTGGAAGCAGTAATACGGGCAGCCGAGCTTTTCCATGAACTCGAAGGCGACGCGAACGCGCTTGCTCGCCATCTCGACGCTGTCGGTACCGTCTTCCCATGGGCGAACGGCACAACCGGGCCCAAATGGATCGGAGCCCGTGCCGCGGAATGTGTGCCAGTAGCAGACCGCGAAGCGCAAGTGGTCCTTCATCGTCTTGCCTTCGACGATCTCGTCCGGGTTGTAATGCCGGAAGGCAAGCGGATTCGTGCTGTCGGGGCCCTCGTAGCGGATCTTCGAGACTTCAGGGAAGAATGCCATGGGAGATTCGGGGTTGGTTGTTTGAGTGGTTACGGATCGGTTTTACGGACTTGGATGGCGAAAGCCCACGGACCGCCGTCCGTGGGCGTTTCGATTCCGAATTCATCGAGTCACAAATGCTGAATAGCAGCAATGGCCGCTTCGGTCCCGACGATTGGCGCCCGGCAGACAGAGTTTTGGCAGATATATGTGGTCACATCGCCGATTGCCGGCCGTTCATGCAACAGAGCGATCTCCTCGCCGACGCTCCTCGCGGGATCGGCTGATGCCACCAGCATGTTGGGGAAAAATCGCGAAGAAATTGAGGCCAGAATTGGATCGGCCGCATCGTAGTTGCCGACGACCGCGATTTCCGTCACAGGGCCAAGATAGAAATCCACCGCCGTGAGCATTTGGCCAAACGCCGCCGGAGCATCGCGCATGCTGTCGGCGAATTGGGTCAGGGTTTTCTCGGCCGCCGCGACCAAGTCCTGCCGGCCCGTCAGCATGCCGAGTCGAAGCAGTGCAGTCGCCGCCATTGCATTTCCCGATGGAGTCGAGCCGTCGTGGGCGTCCTTGGTGCGGGCGATCAGGGCTTCGTGCCCGGCGCCTGTGAAATAGAACCCACCGGCCGGATCCGCGAAGTCATCGATCATCACATCCGCGAACTGTAAAGCCTTCGCGACCCACTTTGGATCCAACGTGGCATGGTAAAGCCATAGCAGTGCGTCGATCAGGTTCGCGTAGTCTTCCAGGTACGCAGCCAACTTGGCGGGCGAGCCAACGGAACAAGTCCGGTACAGCCGGCCGTTCGGCTGGACGAGATTGTCGAGAACGAATTGGGCGGCGCGAATTGCAGCGTTCGTGTAGCGATGCTCGCGAAAGGCCGCCCCGGCTTTTGCAAACGCGGCGATCATCAAGCCGTTCCATGCCGTCAAGATCTTCTCGTCGCGCCCCGGCCATACGCGTTTGGCCCGAATCGCGACGAGTCGTTGGCCGAGGTCGCGAGCATGCCGCTTCACTTCGACCTCGGATATTCCAAGCGACTGCGCAAGACGATCCCAACCCTCGGGCCGATTCAGAATGTTTTTTCCTTCCCAGTTGCCAGCGTGCGACACGTCGTAAACGGCTGCGAAGAACCTTGCATCGTTTGCTCCGAGCGAGGCCTCGATTTCCTTCAGCGACCAGACATAAAACTTCCCTTCCTCGCCCTCACTGTCGGCGTCCTGGGTCGAGTAGAATGGACCGGCCGGATCGGTCATTTCGCCAAGGACATATTCGAGCGTCTCCGTTGCCACGCGCCGATACTCGGGCTCGCCCGTGGCTTGCCAGGCTTCCACGTACGCCGATGTCAGGAGTGCATTGTCGTAGAGCATCTTTTCAAAGTGCGGCACGAGCCAGCGCTCGTCGGTGCTATAGCGATGGAAGCCGCCGCCGATTTGGTCGTAAATCCCGCCGGCGGCCATCCGATTGAGCGTATGGCGAACCATGTGCAGGGCGGTGTCGTCGCCAAATCGCTTCCAGATTCGCAGCAATAAGCGAAGTTCGAGCGGATGTGGAAACTTCGGTGCGCGTCCAAAGCCGCCGTGCGCCGAGTCGAACGCTCGCTGCAACGCTACCGCGGCATTCTTGAGAAGTTCCGGCGACAACGTCCCCGTTCGGCTCGACGTATGTTGTGCATTGAGGAATTGAACGACTTCGGCCGACTGGCGTGTAATGTCAACGCGCCGAGTTTTCCAGGCTTCGGAGATCGCATTCAACACCGCCGGAAAGCCCGGGCGGCCATAGCGATTGACGGGGGGGAAATAGGTGCCCGCGTAGAACGGGTGCAAGTCGGGAGTTAGCCAAACCGACAGTGGCCAGCCGCCACCTTCTTGGGTCATGGCTTGCAATGCCGACATATAGATGGTGTCGAGGTCGGGCCGTTCCTCGCGATCGACTTTGATCGGCACGAAATGCTCATTGAGGATCGCGGCGATGCCGTCGTTCTCGAAGCTTTCGTGCTCCATCACATGGCACCAGTGGCACGCCGAGTAGCCAATGCTGAGGAAAATCGGCCGGTCGAGATCGCGGGCCCGCTGCAAGGCCTCGGTCCCCCACGGATACCAGTCGACGGGGTTGTCCGCATGTTGCCGCAGGTAGAGGCTCGACTCAGTCGCCAGGCGGTTCGGGTTTCGGCTCATGACGATCAACTTATGCAATCGGCGGACCGCGGCGTCCACGGGAGATGGGAAACCGTTTGACCGACTGTCCTCGACCGTCATAATGAAGTACAGCGGTCTCTGCTTTGAGGACGATCATGTTGGGCACCAAGTCGTTGCTTCCGGTCGTCGCCCTGTTCGCCATCTCGATCGATGGGTTTGCGGCCGACGAGCCGTCGTTCGGGGGCCGTACGAAAAGCCAATGGCTGAAAGTGCTCAAGGAAGACCCCTCGGTGCCGAATCGCAACGAGGCACTGGCGGCGCTGACTCTGATGAAGAATCGTGACCGCGTCATGACGGATGCTGTCGCGGACGCTTTGCTCCAGGACAAATCGCCGCGGGTTCGTCTGCAAGCCGCGAAGGCGGCCGCCGCGATTCTGGCAACGAGCGAACACGAAGAACGAACGGTGGCCGAGGCGCTCGGCAGGGCGATGGCAAACGACAAATCGGAGTCGGTGCGTCGATCGGCAGCGGAGTACATCAAGGAATTGCGCGTCGGCTACATCCGCACGCTCTCGCCGGTGCTCGCCGATGTCTTGAAGGGAGACAAGTCGCCCGCGGTTCGCGCGGCGGCCGCGGCTGCCTTGGCCAAGACGGGCGAGAACGCGACGACAATTATCAAGGCGATGATTGTTGCCTTGAAGGATCCCGAGCCGACCGTGCGGACGGCAGTGGCCAACGCCCTCGGCCATATTGGTTACGAAGCCAAAGATGCGGTACCCGCCCTTCGGCCGTTGCTCAAGGATTCCGATCCGGGCGTTCGTCTGGCCGCGGCCTTCGCCTTGGGACGGATCGGGCTGGAAGCGGTCCCCGCCATACCGGAACTGTCGACCGCGTTAGCATCCGACAACGATGCCGCCGTGCGCAAAGAAGCCGCTCGCGCCTTCGCCTTGCTTGGCCTTGACGCCAAGACGGCGGTCCCCGCGCTCGCCAAAGCGCTTCGCGAAGACAAATCGGTCGATGTTCGCCAGCACGCGGCGCTCGCCCTGGGCAAGATGCGTGGCGAGACGCGCGATGTCGCTCCCGCGATGATCGAGGCGATGAAGAAGGATCCTGACAAGATCGTGCGTATCTTTGTCGTTCATGCTTTGGGAGACAGCTTGGGCGACGGATTGCGGGCCTATGTAAAGGAACTCGCCGTTCAATTGGACAAGGAAATGGAGTCGGACGCGCGACTTGCCATCATCCAGGAACTTGGCGTTTTGGGACCGGGTGCGAAAGAGGCTCTTCCAGCTTTGCGACAGGCGGCCACGGACTCGCAACTCAACGTCCGTGCCGAAGCGAAACGGGCGTTGAAAAAGGTGATGGCGAAGTAAACTGATTGGGTTCAGAAACTCTTGCGTCCTTCCGGGGTTATTAACTGTTGAAGACCTTCCCGCCGGAGATTCCCATGACGCGGTTCCGCCGCGCCGTTCTCGTCGTACCCGCCTTGACCTTCGTCTGCATATCGTGGCTTGTCGTTCAGCCTGCTCCTATTCGTCAGGCGTCGGCTGCGCCGGCGGCCGACCCCTTTGCCGACAAGGTGAAGCCGATCTTCGCGAAGTACTGCGTCACGTGCCACAACGACAAGAAGAAATCCGCGGGGCTGACACTGCAGCCATTTACCACCACGGGGTCGGCACGAACGGCGCCGGATCTGTGGGAGTCGGTCAAGGAGAAGGTCGAGCACAAGCAGATGCCGCCCAAGTCGAAGCCGCAGCCGAGCGACGCCGAACGCAAAGTCATTGTCGCTTGGATCGACTCAATGGCCGCCAAGGTCGATTGCGGCCTCGCTCGCGATCCTGGCCGGCCGACGATCCGCCGGCTAAATCGCGCCGAGTACAACAATACCATTCGCGACCTGGTCGGCGTCGATTTCAAGCCCGCGGAGAATTTTCCGTCCGATGATGTCGGGTATGGGTTCGACAACATCGGCGACGTGTTGTCAATGCCGCCGTTGCTGTTGGAGAAGTACCTCGCCGCCGCCGAGACGATTCTCGACAAGGCGATCGAGATCCCCAAGCCGATCGTTACTGTCAAAAACGTTCGTCGGCCGCAGAATGTCGGGTCTACGCTGGGCCAGCAATCGAAGCGCAGAAGGCACATCGCCCTGACGAGCAACGGCGCGGCGTTCCTGCAACATGAGTTCCCTTATACCGGCGACTACATCTTCCGTGTTCGCGGATATGGCGAGCGTGCTGGTAAGGACCTGCCGAAGCTCGAAATCGAGGTCGATCGCAAAACGATTGGCACGCACAACGTCGACGCGATTGTGGGCAAGCCCAAGACCTATGACACTCGCGTCCGGATCGCGAAAGGCCGACACTTTGTCCGCTTTGCCTTCGTGAATGAGTTTGAAGAAAAGCCCAAATCGGACGAGAAAAAACCTGCGCCGGAGGCCAAACGGCGTGCACTCTTCATCGAACAGATGGAGATTGAAGGGCCCTTCAACGCCGAGCCCCTGCCGCCGCCCGCTTCGCACACGCGGATCTTCATCGCGAAGCCAAGCGGCCCGCCGGATCGCGAAGCGGCGGCGAAAAAGATCATCGAAACGTTCGCCACTCGGGCCTATCGCCGGCCGCTCAAACCCGACGAATTGGCCCGGCTCATGAAACTGTTTCGCTTCGCGGAAACGGACCGGGGTCCATTCGAGGCATCGATCAAACTGGTCCTGAAAGCCGTGCTCGTGTCGCCAAACTTCCTGTTCCGCATCGAGCGTGACGCCGAGCCGAACAATCCGCAGGCCATCCATCCGGTCAGTCAGTACGAACTGGCAACGCGGCTGTCGTACTTCCTTTGGTCCTCAATGCCGGACGACGAGCTTTATCGCCTTGCGGATCAAAACAAACTCCGCGATGCCGGCGTGCTTGAGCCACAAGTGCGGCGGATGCTCAAGGATCCCAAGGCGGCCGCCTTGGTCGACAACTTTGCTGGCCAATGGCTCATGTTGCGAACTCTGGCGACGCTGACTCCGGATCACGGGACTTATCGGAATTTCGATCCGGGATTGCGCTCCGCGATGATCCGCGAGACGGAAATGTACTTCGAGTACATCATGCATGAAGACCGAAGCGTGCTCGAGTTTCTCGATTCGAATTACACCTTCGTCAACGATCGACTGGCCCGGCATTATGGCATCGGCGGCGTCACGGGGAGTCAGTTCCGCAAAGTTACGCTGACCGACAAGAATCGTGGCGGCGTTATTACGCAGGCGAGCGTTCTGACCGTGACGTCAAATCCAACGCGAACGTCGCCCGTCAAGCGCGGCAAATGGATACTGGAGAACATTCTCGGCACCCCCCCTCCCCCGCCGCCGCCGGATGTTCCGGAATTGCAAACCGATTCGAAAGCGGTGCTGACGGGTTCCTTGCGCAAACGGATGGAAAAGCATCGCGAAAATCCCTCGTGCGCGGCCTGCCACGCGAAGATGGATCCGCTCGGCTTTGGTCTCGAAAACTTCGATGGCGTCGGCACGTTCCGGCACTACGACGGCAAGTTCAAGATCGACCCGAGCGGTGTCTTGCCCGATGGCGCCAAGTTCAGCGGACCGGAGGAATTGCGAAAGGTCCTGCTGTCCAAGGCCGACCTATTCCGGCGTAACCTGGCCGAAAAGATGTTGACCTATGCGCTCGGTCGCGGCATGGAGTATTACGACCGCTGTGCAGTCAACGACGTCGTCGCCGCGCTCAAGAAGAGCGACGACCGCTTTTCCGCCATGATGATTGCGATCGTCCAGAGCGACGCGTTCCAAAAGCGACGCGGCGGTACTGCCAAGAGAAAAGAATGACGAATCGGTCGGCTGAACCGATCGCCTCGTTAATGTTTCTCTCATCGATGAAATCGGCGGAGGCTGAATTCTTGTTTGCGCAGTGCCGAAAATGGTATACTTCGGTTGAGGAATCTCACCTGCCTGTTTCCGGCTTTCGGGCCGCGTCTTCGCTCACGGAGTTCGGTTTCCATGCACCAGCCAATCAGCCGCCGAACTGTGTTGAAGGGATTGGGCGCCGCCATCGGGCTGCCCTGGCTTGAGGCAATGACCCCGATCGCGTCGGCGGCATCGACCACCAAGGCCCCGATTCGCGCGGCGTTCATTTACGTGCCGAACGGGATCCACATGCAGGCATGGACCCCGAAGAGCGAAGGCGCGCTAACCGAATTGCCGCCCACGCTGGCGCCGTTGAAAGCCTTTAAGAACGACATCAACCTCTATAGCGGACTTACGCTCGACAAGGCCCGTGCAAATGGCGATGGTCCGGGCGATCACGCGCGTGCCCAGGCGGCATTCCTCACCGGCCGGCAAGCGCAAGACCGATGGCGCCGACATTCGCGCCGGTCTATCCGCCGACCAGTGGATCGCCAACCACATCGGCGACAACACCAAATTCTCATCGCTCGAGATCGGCATCGAAGGTGGCCGTCAGGGGGGCAATTGCGACTCGGGTTACAGCTGTGCCTATCAGTCGAACTTTTCCTGGCGCGACGACAGTACGCCGAACGCGAAGGAGATCAACCCGAAGCAAGTTTTCGATCGGCTCTTCGGCAATGGTCACGACAAAGATGCGAGCCGTGTACAGCGCGATCGCGAGCACAAGAGTATCCTCGATTTTGTCGGCGAAGAAGCCAAGGCCTTGGACAATTCGCTTGGCGCCGCGGACAAGCGCAAGATGGACGAATACCTGACCGCCATCCGCGAATTGGAACTACGCATTCAACGAGCCAATGAAGTTAAGAACTCGAAAACGACCTTCAAGCCAAACATGTCCGTCCCCACGGGAATTCCCCGCGACCCGAAGGCGCACATTCGCCTGATGAGCGATCTCATGGTCCTGGCGTTTCAAGCCGACCTGACGCGCGTGTGTACGTTCCCATTCGCCAACGATGGCAGCAACCGCCCGTACCCCATGGTCGGCGTGCCGGACGGCCACCACGACTGCTCGCACCACGGGAACGACAAGAAGAAGCAAGAGAAGATTCAGAAGATCAACAAATTCCACATCGAGCAAGTCGCTTACATGCTGGAAAAGTTGAAGAGCGTGAAGGAAGGGGACAAGACGCTTCTCGACCAGGTGATGATCGTCTACGGGTCGGGAATCGGCGACGGCAATCGCCACAACCACGACGACCTGCCAATTCTCGTAGCCGGCCACGGCGGCGGCGCCCTGAAGTGCGGCCGACACCTGACGTTCGCCAAAAACACGCCGCTGATGAATCTGTACCTGGCGATGTTCGAAAAGATCGGTTGCCCGACGAAGAGGTTTGGCGATAGCACGGGTGTGCTGGAAATCTGACATCAGGATTGAAGTGAAAGAGGGGGTTTAGCGGTCGAGCCGACGGCTCGACCGCTAAACCCCCTCTTTCGTCATTGAGCGTGCATTCGCTCAATTAAGGTTTTGTCCGTAACGGTGACATCTGCTCAATCGAGCGGATTTTGAAACATTCGCTCCATCTGAATCTCATCCATTTGCGCATAGGCCCATCTTCTCGTGGCCAGCATGAGCTGCTTATGGGCTCAGAGACCGCATTGATTTGCATTCACTTCCGCGGATCAACCACCAGCGAAAACCCCGGCAACGGCTTCGTCTTATACGTCTCGCCGAAATGAAACTCGCGGCGGACCCAGCGCTTGCCGCGGCGGCGATGGACGATGAGCGTTGGCTCGTCGGCTGAGTAGCGGGCATCGAGAAGCCAGTATTCGCGGATCGATGGGACTTGCAGGTACAATTCGACGTTGCGCACGAGGTCTTTGTGCGGGTCGGTGTCGACGAGAACTTCGACAACCAGGATCGGTGAAACGGACTGCCATTTGACTTCCGATAGGGGCATTTCAATCGGGAAAACGCGGTAGGCCGAAATATCCGGCTCAGGACAAGTTGCTTCGTCGCGTCCAGGGACGAACACCCGAGCTTTCTGACTGAGGTGCTTCATCGCCTTTGGCCGGTGAAGCATGTATTCGTAGAGCTTTCGAAAAAGCCAGAAGACGATCCTATCTTCCGGCAGATTGGCCGCTGGCGACACGTACAGTCTCCCGTCGATGAGTTCGTACTTGTAGCCCTCCTCAAATTCGGCTGATTCGAACTCCTCCAGCGTGACGGGATGGCCGTGGTCCGCGAGTCCAAGTGAGATTGCAACCGCCACAGGCATTCTCCAGAGGCCGCAAGTAAATCGCAGCACGGAATCAGTCGCCGATCGTTAGATCATTCGCCGATCGCGGCACACGTCCATATAGGCAGATTCGAAGTCGACAGGGATCATCAAATCGCCCGTTAGCCTCAAGGGCATAGTCGGCAACGGCTGTCCGATTGCCACCGGAGAGACCCAGATGTCTATTTGCGCCTGTTCGTTGCGTAGAACTGGCCGATAGGTCCCGGCAAACATCGTCAAGTTGCTTCTGTCCGCATCCATTTGCCCGAATAGACCGAGAAGATCCTTATGCAGATTTGCCGGTCGCTCAGTTGTCGCATCCAAAACGACAACGCACGCACCTGCAGACAGGTAACCAGCGCATTTTGAAACAAAAGCCGCGCGAGTTGCCGGCCGGTCTTTGTTGCTCGGACTTACCAACTCGATCGCTCCCACCAGCTTGAGACGGCCGTCGCGAACAAAGATCTTTACCTCGAATGAGTCGGGGAACGCCGCCTCGATCGTCATCAATGCTTCGGGAGGCGACCAAACTTTAGTTGCCGGCAAGGTCGTTGTTGCCGGACCATTGGAGCCGAACCCAGAAAATCCGCCGACGTCGAAAGTTGCAACGTCAATCTCGATTTCGTTTCCGAAGCTCTTGCTCTCGATGGCCACAAAATCAGGAGGAAGCCGGCGATTTAGGCTGCGCCGACCTCACCCAGCATCCCGGTGTGGATGGTTTTCCAGGAATAGAGTTCGTCGAGCGGTGGCCGGCTGTGATCGTAAAGTGGCATGCCTACATCTTACCCATAAATCGCCTCAATCGGCGTGCCCGTATTCAGCTTCACCGGTCGCTTCAATTGGTCGGGAATCTCGACGTCGTAATTGACTCCCAGCGCCTGGTAGATCGTCGCGCCCAAATCCATCGGCGCGTGTGCGGGGGTCACCGGGGCGCTGCCGGTGGCGTCGGTCTTGCCAACCACAGCTCCGCCGGTCACGCCGCCGCCGAAGAAGGCGGCGAAGAACGCCCGCCCCCAGTGGTCGCGGCCGGCTCCGGCATTTACCTTCGGCGTACGGCCGAACTCGCCGAACATCGCGATCAGCGTTTCATCGAGCAGTCCGCGGCTGTTGAGATCGTCGATCAGTGCGGACACGCCGCGATCGAGCGGCGGCAGTAGGCGGTTCTTGAGAGTCGGAAAAATGTTGCCGTGGTTGTCAAACGTTTGCACGATGCCCATGTTCGTCTGCACAACCGTCACGCCGGCTTCGACCAACCGGCGAGCCAGCAAAAGCGATTGCCCGTACATATGCCGGCCATAGCGATCGCGAACACTGGTTGGCTCGTGGCTCAGATCGAACGCCTCCGAGACTCGCCCCGACGACAGAATCGTGAACGCTCGCTCCTGTTGTTCGGACATCGGCGAACGGTCGGCAAGCGATCCGCCGTTGGCGCGGCCGATCTGCTCCAAGAGTTCGCGCCGTTGCTGCATTCGGCCGATGCCGTCGGCCAGGTGCAAGGCCTCGATACTGAAGCCCGGCTTGTTCGGATCCTGTTTGACGTGCCAGGGGTCATGTTTCGCGCCGAGAAAGCCCGCATGCTGCCCCGGCCAGATCAGCGGCCCCTCCATGAGAAACGTAGGGAGCGTCACGCCGGTCGGTACGCCGTCTGTTCGCGGATGACAATAGTCGGTTCCCCCGGCGTAACATGGCCAATCGTTGCGCGAGGCGATCTGGTCGAACTTGCCGCCGGGAATCTTCATGCCGGTGAGCACCTGGTGCGATGCCAGGAGGTGATTGTCCTCGTGATGGGCCATCGATCGGACAAGTGCGCACCGATGCATGCGCGTCGCCAGCAGCGGCAGGTGCTCGCAGATTTGCAGTCCCGGAACGGATGTTGAGATCGGCTTAAACTGCCCGCGAATCTCGGCAGGAGCCTCCGGCTTCATGTCGAACGTATCGTGATGGCTCGCAGCGCCGGTCAGAAACACGATAATGACCGACTTGACCTTGCGGGGCTTCGATTCCGCGGCCGCGGCGTTGCGCGCCAGTGACAATCCGAGTGCGGTGGAACAGCCGGCCTGCACGAAACCGCGACGCGAAAGTAGCAATCCACGGTTAATGGGAGTAGTCATGGCAATCGCCCACGATGAACTGCGTTTGGCGGAACTTTGGAGAGACCTAACACGAACCGCCGGCGGGAACAACGCATCTATTGTATCGCCAATGCCATCGACGGGGCGTCTACAATCGAATTGGCGTAGGATAGGCCTCCCGGCCTGTTGTGGGATAGGCCTCCCGGCCTGTCGAAGCTGGCAGTGGCAAGCGATTGACGCGCAAGCGAAGACGGGCCGGGAGGCCTATCCCACATGACGTCCGGGAGGCCTATCCCACAATTTGCCCGACGCCTGACATGACTGGCACCTAGGAGCATCAATTGAAATCGACTGACCGTCCTTCGAACCTCAAGCAACTCCGCGATGCCGGCTGGAAGTCCCGCTCGGTCAAGGAGGAAGTTCGTTCCAACTTTCTCCGCCATCTGCAATCGGGCGAAGAGTTGTTCCCGGGCATTGTGGGCTATGAGAATACTGTCATTCCGGAAATCAATATTGCCATCCTCGCCGGGCATGACTTGCTTTTCCTTGGCGAAAAAGGGCAGGCGAAGTCGCGGCTGATGCGTTCGCTCGTCCGGTTTCTCGATGACGAATTGCCTTATCTCGATATCCCCGGCTCGGCCGTGCACGAGGATCCGTTCAAGCCGATCACGCAGGCCGGTAAGGAATTGGTTGCGAGAACATCCCCCGAGCAAGTTCCAATCAAATGGTGGCCCCGGAGCGAACGCTATGCGGAGCGTCTGGCACCGGGAACCAAGTTCGCCGACGTGATTGGCGAGATCGACCCAGCGAAGCTTGCCGCCGGCGCCAGCATGTCCACCGAGGACGCTCTGCACTTCGGGCTCATTCCGCGCATGCACCGTGGCATCTTTGCGATGAACGAGATTCCCGAGCTGGATGAATTGATCCAGGTCGGCCTGTTCAACATTCTCGAAGAACGCGATGTGCAAATTCGCGGCTACCCGATCCAGTTCGATATCGACGTGCTCGTTCTCTTTTCGGCCAATCCGGCGACCTACAACCGTTCGGGCAAGGTGATTCCGCAGCTCAAAGACCGCATCGGCTCGCTGATCCAGACGCACTACCCGATTGAGCGTGATCTCGGCATTCAGATTACCGAGCAGGAGTCGGGGCTCGATCTCGGTGGAGAATATCCCGTACAGGTGCCATTCTTCATGAAGGAAGTGATCGAGCAGATCAGCGTCTGTGCCCGGCAGTCGAAATATGTCGATCATCAGTCCGGCGTCAGTGCTCGCTTCAGCATTGCGAATTACCGCACGCTGGTGGCGAGCGCCCGCCATCGTGGCGTGCGGCTGGGCGAAAAGCCGGCCGTGCCAAGAATCAGCGACCTCGGGCACTTGCCCACTTCATCACTCGGCAAGCTCGAATTGGACATGATGGGCTCGTCACAGATGTCCGAGCGGCAAGTTTTGGAGGCGATTGTCGCCGAAGCAATTGCCGCGGTGTTTGAGGAATACGTCGACAAGCATGGGCTCGATGAAGTCGCCGACATATTTGCCAAAGGCGTGAAAATCGAGGTCGGCGACATGCTGCCGTCTCGGGCGTATGCCGAGCGCCTCAAACGCGTGCCGAAAGCATGGGAGAAAGCGTTCGAGGTCAATGCGGCCGAGAGCGAGGCGATGCGAGCGTCGTGCGTAGAATTCGTCCTTGCGGGGCTGCATGCGACCGATCGCATCTCACGCTCAACGAAGCACGGGCGCATCGTCTATGAACCTTGAAAGCTCCCGAAAGCCCACGGACGTGCGTCCGTGGGCGCGACAGGCGATTTCAATTCGCTCGTCGCGGGTCGATGCGCATGCCCAACAGTCGCAAAAGATGGGGGGCTGTCCGCGAGCGACGGTCCGCCCGAAGGACCACTGGCTGGCCGCACTCGCTGGCCGCGTTGGATGTTCGACCGGGAAATGGCAGAACCGTGCATTCGGAAAGGTCACTTTGATCGCGCCGCGAATTCTGTTCCATTCGCAGGATGTCAAACCGGAATCGATTCCATAACGCGCGTATTCCGGAGTCGTGTGGGCATCGAAATCGTGCGCAGTTCAAGACGGCTGCTGCGTCCCGCGTGTGACCCAGGGTCATAAAGCCATCCACCAATTCCGTCAATGTTTCCACCCGTTCCGGGCGAAGACGGGCGGCCCGGCGGAAGGCTCTGAGCGCTCGCTTTCGGTCGCCGATTCGCAAGCCGCTTTGGCCGAGGGCGCTCCAACATCGCGAATCGAACGAGTCGATGCGCGTGGCTCGTCGGCGTGCCATCCATCCTTTGTGCGGGTCGGCGTTGGAGTCGGCATCGACGGCGTCAGCATACCGAAGGCAACTCTCTGTGTCATAGGGCCGCAATCCCATGACAGCGGCGAAGTGCCGGCGCGCTTGCCGGTAGTTTCCGAGCGAGAATTCCAACTCGCCGAGGAGCGAGTTGGCTTCGGCACGCACGGGCGGCGCGACGTCGGAGGCCGCCAGCAATCGCCGCAGCACACACCGCGCATCGGCGGTTCGCCCAATTCGGTGGAAGTCGCGACCATTCGCAAGCAAATGGTCGTGGAGGTGGATGGATATAGTCAAAGGACCGCCTCCATGCGGTGTATCGGGCATCCTGCCCGGCACACACTTATACCCGCAGCTGGCGCGACTTCAAGTCCAAAATATCCTGAAGTGCACGAGCGTTCAGATTAAGCGGTGGCGGCGGTTCGATTACGTAATGTGCCCCATTTCCGATGACCAACTTCCAAGCCGATTGCGAATAGGAACATCAACACGCTGATATTCTGCGAGATCGTCATGTTCAGCGCCGGGATGCCGACGATGTCCGTGTCATTGCGAAGCGATTCGTTGAGAAACCGGTGAACCGCATAGATGGCGATGAACAATGTAAATACCTGCCCGTCATAAGCCCGGAACGGGTAATAGGAGAGCAGAAAGAAGATCAACAGAAACATGCTGATCGTTTCGTAAACCTGCGTTGGGTGCAGACCGAGCGTGCGCGGTATGAACGGGCCAATGGTTTGCTCTTGCCCGCCGCGATCAATGTCAAGTTTCAGCGATTGTTCGCCGCGTGGCCAGGTGTTGATCATGTCGGTGAAGACATCGCTTTCGAATGGACGGAGCAGGAAAAGATCGCCCATGATCTTGTTGCGCAACGGGCCGAACTTGCTTTGGTCCTCGACGATAATCTTGACGCGCTTGTTGGCGTCGTCGGCATCGGACTCGACGATCGCATTGGCTTCCCGCGCCAATTCGGTGGCATGCTTAATTGCCTCGGTTTGATCGGAAACGACGACCAGGACTCCGCCATTCTTTCGGCCATTGACGCCGATGATTCGGTCACCCGATTGCAGGCCGGCACGTTGAGCCGCCGAAAGTGGTTCAACATGATCGACAACGGATTGAATACTGTCCGGGGCGGCCTTGACCGTAAATCCAGTCGGTGTTTGCAATGCCTCCCGATCGACGACGATATCCCGCGACGGACATGTGAGGAGCGGAAATGCAGCCGCTGGACAAGATTCGGGCGCCACATGGCCGTAACAGCAACCATTCAGAAAGCAGCCGACGCGACCCAGCGCGATTCCGAGAGCGAGACCGGGGCCCGCAATGTCGGCAAGACGCCAAATCGAGACACCTGCCTTCTTCAAAAAGTAGTGATAGAAGAGCAGGAATGCGATCATCCCGGTCACGATGCCGCCGTAGAGGACAATGCCGCCCTCCCAGATTCGGAAGATTTGCCGAAGCGGAACACCGTACTGAATCATGTAAGTCAAACGAGCGCCGAGCAGACCGCCGAGGAACACGACGATCACCAGGTCCTGGATTCGTTCCCGTGGCAAGTTGGTCCCGGTCCGGCGTGCCCGCCAACCCAGGAACCAGACGCAAAGCAGAAACGTGATGAACAACATCACGCCGAACCCGTGAACCGGGATCCCGTCCGGCGGAAAAGTGTCCTTGAGGATCGGGATGTGGAAGAGAACTTGTTGCATTAGAGCTATTGGCAATCAGCGGTCAGCATTCGGACGATCCGTCATTCAGCCACTCTGTTTTCTGGCTGAATGTTGCCCGTTGATAGCTGCTCGCTATGGTACCGGAAGTTTGTCCAGGATCTGCTTCAACAGATCCTCGGCCTTCTTTTCCTCGGCCTCGGCCTCGTACGACACGAGCAATCGGTGCCGTAACACATCCGGGGCAGACGACTTAACATCTTGCGGCGTCACGTAGCCGCGGCCTTCGAGGAATGCCTGGGCGCGAGCCGCCCGAACCAGGGCGATCACGCCTCGCGGGCTGCCACCATACTGGATGAGGCCGGTCATCTCCAAGCCGTATTCTTCGGGCTTACGGGTCGCCCGGACAAGGTCCACGAGATAGCCCTTGATCTTTTCGTCAACATAAATCGAATCGACGGCCCTGCGCAATGTTGCCAAATCCTCGGCTGACATCACGGGACGTACGTCCAAATGCGGCTCAACTGGCCCCATGCGGTCGAGAATCGCCAACTCTTCCGCTCTGGTCGGATAGTCAATCACGACCTTGAGCATGAAGCGATCCACCTGGGCTTCCGGCAACGGATATGTTCCTTCTTGCTCGATCGGGTTCTGCGTCGCCAACACCAAGAACGGCTGTGGCAACTCGTACGTTCGCTCGCCAATAGTGACTTGGCGTTCCTGCATGGCTTCGAGCAGCGCGCTTTGGACTTTGGCGGGCGCCCGGTTGATCTCGTCGGCCAGGATGACGTTGGCAAACACCGGGCCTTTCTTAACGCTGAATTCACCGCTCCGGGGGTTGTAAATTTGCGTGCCGATCACATCCGCCGGAAGTAAATCTGGCGTGAATTGAATGCGGCGAAAGTCCAGTTGAAGGGCTCGGGCAACCGTGCGAACGGCGAGAGTCTTGGCGAGTCCCGGCACGCCTTCGAGCAGGATGTGGCCGTCCGTCAGTAGACCCACAATGAGACTTTGAATGAGATGGCGCTGGCCAACGAGGACTTTTTCGACTTCGGTGAATAGCGGGACAAGGCGTTCGCGACCCTCCCTTGCCCGGCGATTGATCTCCTCGACAGTGTCGTTCATGCCTCTCTCGCAGAGTATCCGGCAGGCTCCGTGTGCCGACAGGCCGGACGCGGAGCACATGGACTACTTGGATTGCTTCGGGTTACAGGTTTAATATATCGCCGGCCTGCTGTCGCAAACGTAACGGTGTGCCCGCCGAGGATTTCTCCTTGCTCCGACGCGCTCAAACCGCTAGAAACGTGGCGCAGGGTCGAATTTGCTCGCTGCCTAACCAGGGGAACTCTCCATGAAATCGCGCCTGTCCATCGGCTCATGGGCTTATTTGTTCAATCAGGAAAATCCGACGAACGACTTCCACATGGTCCTGCATAAGCTCCAGGACCTCGGCTATGAGGGGGTCGAGCTGGGCAGCTTTGGCCCGCATCCATCTCCGGCCTCGCATCCCACCAAGGCCAGTCGGCAAAAGCTCCGGAAAGAAATTGCCGATCATGGTCTGGCGCTCTCCGGAATCGCCGTCGACCTCTGGGCATTCAAGACGCCCGGGGTATCGATCATCGACGAGGTCCCGTCGGCCTACCTGACCGCGTTCCTGGGCTGGTGTGCGTTTGCATCGGAACTGGATGCCAAAACCATCCGCGTCGATACCGTGCTGCCTCCCAATTACTTCGAGACCGAAGAAGGGAAGAAGGTCGGCGTCCAGGCGGGTATGGATCGCTTCATTTCAGTGTGGGACAAGGCCAGCAAGATTGCGGCCGACTATGGACTCAACATTTGCTTCGAATTCGAGCCAGGATTCGTTTTCAACAAGCCTTCGGAAGTCGTCAAAATCGTGGATGGCGTGCGAGCCAAAGGAAACTCGAACTTCGGCGTTCTATTCGATACCTGCCATGCCCACATGTGTGCAGTCGTTGGCGCCAATCAGACTGGCGAGAAGGAAACGCTCAAGGGGGGTGAACTCGAGCTGCTCGAAAAGCTGAAGGGGAAAGTCACGCACGTCCACTTGATCGACTCGGATGGTAGCCTGAACGAGCACAACACCTCGACGCACAATCCGTTCGGGACCGGGAAGCTGAACTTCGACAAGTTGATCCCGGCCTTGCAAGCCAGCGGCGTGCCGCACGACTGGTGGACGATCGATCTGTGCTTCTGGCCGCATGCCTGGGACGTAACGGCGGACAGCAAGAAGTTCCTGGACAAGTTGCGGGCGAAGTACGCGGCGTGATGCTCGAGCGGAGCCGCGTCAGTCAGCGGCCCGAGTACGGAGAATTGATGGTTGCCACCGAAAACGACGTTGATGCGGTCGCCGACCTGATCGAGCGCTTGGGCGGAATTCCGGCATACCGGATTCTGCTCAAGCCGACCCCCGGTAAGGCCACCGAACGTGATTTGATAAGGCTGCTAGATGGACCTAACAAACGTATCTGCGAACTGATTGACGGCGTTCTCGTGGAGAAGGCCTTGGGCCTCCGGGAGTCGCTTCTAGCCAGTTGGGTGTCGCGGATGCTTTGGAACTGCGCGGATGAGAACGATCTTGGGATCGTCCTGGGCGCTGCTTCGCCCTTCCGCTTGAGACTAGGACTGGTACGATTCCCAGATGTCAGTTTCATTAGTTGGGGGCGATTGCCCGGGAACGAGATTCCAGATGATGCCATATCGGAAGTGATTCCCGACCTGGCGGTTGAAGTCCTCAGTAAAAGTAACACTGCGGCCGAGATCGAACTGAAACTCGACCACTACTTCGAGGCCGGCGTGCGATTGGCGTGGGTCATCGATCCGAAGCGACAAAAGGCGAGAATCTACACGACACGGAATCGGATTCAGGAAGTCGGTATTGATGGAGAACTGTCCGGCGGCAAGATCCTGCCGGGCTTCCGCCTCTCGCTGAGAGACCTGTTCGCCGCAACCCGCAGAAAGAAGCGAAAGCCCCGGTAAACATGTTCTTTCAACTGGCGGTCATCGCTACCCTCACCGCTCCCGTCACTGAGCGGATCCCGCTCGAATCGCGCCTTCACGACCTTGTCGCCGCCCACAAGGGCAAGGTCGCAATTGCTTGCGAGCACCTCGTGACGCACGAGCGATTCCTGCTCCATGCCGACGATGTGATGCCGACTGCCAGTCTCATCAAGTTGGCGATCATGGCCGAGGCCTATTACCAAGTCAACGAAGGCAAGGTCAAGTTGGAAGATATGCTGACGCTGACCAAGGCGGAAATGGTTCCCGGCAGCGGGATTCTGACACAACACTTCTCGCCCGGCGCCAAGTTCTGTCTGCGCGATGCCGTGCGCCTGATGATCGTCTACTCCGACAACACCGCGACCAACTTGGTGCTCGAAAAGATCGGCATCAAAAACGTCAACGATCGCATGGCCAAGCTTGGGCTGAAAGAGACCCGAATCAACGCCAAGGTCTTCAAGGGGAGCACGACCTCGGTCGACCCGGCGCGAACGAAGAAATATGGACTCGGCTCGACCACGGCGAAGGAGATGTTGACGCTCTTGGAAATGCTCCACAAAGCGGAACTGGTCTCGGCCGAAGCGAGCAAGGCGATGCTCGAGCACATGAAGAAGTGCGACGATAAGGACAAGTTCCCGCGCTTCCTGCCCAAGGGGGTAACCGTCGCGCACAAGACCGGCTCAGTGAGCAATTCCCGCACCGATGCGGGGATCCTCTATTTCGAACAGGGGCCGGTTGCCCTGGTGGTCCTGAGTAACGACAACAAGGACAAGCGATGGACCGTGGATAATGCGGGGAACAAACTGTGTGCGGACATCGCGAAGACCGTCGTGGATTATTTTGTTGAGCAAGGTCGCGCCACGAAGAAATAGGCCGTTTTCTGCTAATGCACTCGATAAGGAACTCTCTCCATGTCAAAACCGCTGAACATCGGCATGATCGGCTACGGCTTCATGGGCCGGGCTCATTCGAACGCGTACGTTCAGGTGAGCCATTTCTTCCAACACCAGCACAAGCCAGTGCTCAAAGCGGTTTGTGCCCGTGACGCGGCCAAGGCCAAGGATTTTGCTGATCAGTGGGGCTACGAATCGGTCGAGACCGACTGGCGGAAGTTGGTCGCCCGCAAGGACATCGACGCCATTGATATCTGCGTGCCGAACAACCTGCACGCGGAGATCGCCATCGAAGCGGCCAAGAACGGCAAGATGATCCTGTGCGAAAAGCCATTGGCCATGAACACGGCCGAGGGCAAGAAGATGGTCGACGCGGTCGAGAAAGCCGGCGTCGCCAACACCGTCTGGTACAACTACCGCCGCATTCCTGCCGTAACTCTCGCCAAGCGACTCATTGACGAAGGCAAACTCGGCAAGATCTTCCATTACCGTGCCAAGTTCCTTCAGGACTGGACCATTAAGGCCGATTTGCCGCAGGGGGGTCAGGGCCTTTGGCGACTAGACATCGCTGCCGCCGGCGCCGGCGTTTCCGGCGACTTGCTGGCCCATTGCATCGACACCGCCATTTGGTTAAACGGCAAGCTCGACAATGTCTGTTGCATGACCGAGACGTTCGTGAAGGAACGAATGCACAATCTCACGGGCAAGGTAGAAAAGGTTGGCATCGACGACGCTTGTATTTTCTTTGGCAAGTTCGCCAATGGCTCGCTGGCGAATTTCGAATCGACGCGATACGCCCGCGGGCATAAGGCACAGTACACATTCGAAATCAATGGCGAGGACATGTCGCTCGCCTGGGATTTGCATGACCTGCACCGTCTGCAGGTATTCGATTACCGCGACGAGGGCAAGATCCGCGGCTGGAAGTCCGTGCACGTAACCGATAATAGTCCCGATCACCCGTACATGGACCACTGGTGGGTGCCGGGCCTGGCGATCGGCTACGATGCCAGCTTCACGCACCAGGTAGCCGACTTCTTGACCGGCATTGAAACCGGTAAGCCGGCGTCGCCGACGTTCCGCGATGCCCTCGAGACCCAACAGGTCCTCGATGCGATACTCGAATCGGCGAAGGTCGCAGAAATGGGTGAATGTTGCGAAATCCTGAAGCCGCCTTGGCGCAGTTCCCCATGAATCGCTAGACTCTTCGCTTGCGGCTCGATGGATCGAGCCGGGAATTTGGCAGGGAAGCTGACGTGCGCATTGTTCATTTAACCGCTTCTACTTTTTTCGGCGGGCCCGAGCGGCAAATCCTTGGACTCGCCGAGGCCCTTCCCCATGAATTCGCGACGACAATTCTGAGCTTTGGCGAAGGTGGGCGTTGTTGCCCGTTCTTGAATGTTGCTCGTACCGCTGGATTCGATTCGGCCGAGCTAACGCATGATACACCGCATTTCCGACTCGCGATCGAGGAACTTACATCCTTCCTTCGCGGCAATTTCGCCGACGTTTTGATTACGCATGGCTACAAGTCGGATGTGCTTGGCCGCCCGGCGGCTCGGCGAGCCGGGGTGCCAATCGTCAGCGTATCCCGCGGCTGGACCGGCGAGAGCTTTCGGGTCTGGTGCTACGAAGCCATCGATCGCGTCTGCCTGCGGTTCATGGACCGGGTCGTTTGTGTTTCGGCTGGTCAGGCCAAGCGCGTGCTGCGGGCCGGCGTCGATCCCTCGCGAATTCGGGTGATTCGAAACGCCGCCCGCCTGCGCGCATTTGAGGCAGTCGATCCGGACGGGCAGTCGCGATTACAGGCTCTTGCCGGAGGCGACGGACCGATCGTGCTCGCCGCCGGCCGGCTGAGCCCCGAAAAGGGTTTCTCCATCCTGGTTGAGGCGGCTAAATGGGTTCACGAACAGTTCCCGGAAGTTCGTTTTGTCCTCTTCGGCGAGGGGCCCGAGAGGAATCGACTGGAATCGCTTATTGCTCGATTACAGCTCACTGACGTCTTTCGGCTTGCCGGATTCTCGAATGATTTGGATTCGCTTATTCCGTGGTCGAAGTGCGTTGTCTTACCCTCGTTCACGGAAGGTCTGCCGAATGTGGCGCTCGAGGCTGGCGCAGCCGGAGTGCCCGTCGTCGCGACCGCCGTTGGCGGAACGCCTGAAGTTGTGATCGACGGTGAAACCGGCTATCTGGTCGCGCCTGGAGACCCGAAATCGCTTGCTCGGAGGATAATTGAGTTGATTTCCAACTCGGAGAAAGCCCGGATGCTCGGCTCGGCGGCGCTTCGACACGTGTGCCAGCAATTCTCATTCGAGGCTCAGGCACGCGCCTATGAGGAAATGCTTTCGGAACTCGTCAAAGGCAAGCTCCGCGGTCCGGTTGCATGGGAGACCGCATGCGCTTGAGCCGTAGCGACCAGCCGGTGAGCGTCTGTTTTGTCATTGATCGTCTCAGCCGGGCCGGGACGGAGACGCAACTTATTGCCCTGATTTCTCATCTCGACCGCCGTGCCGTCTCGCCCTCGCTTTGTGTCTTGAATGGCGGCGATTCCGAATCGCGATCGCTCTGCCCAGACGATTGTCCCTTCCTGGACCTCGGACTTCCGAAGATCGCTAGCCCAAACTCCCTGTCGGCGGCGGCCCGGCTGGCCTCGTTTTGGCGACGGCATCGCGTCGAAGTGGTGCAGACCTACTTCCTCGACAGCACGTATTTCGCGGCGCCGCTCGCTCGCCTTTGTGGGGTTCCGCACGTGGTCCGCGTTCGCAATAACACGGGCTATTGGCTCACCGCTCGCCATCGGATGCTTGGCCGGCTGACTGCTCAGCTGGGCGTGACACTGACGAATAGCGAAGACGCGACGACCGCCATTCGTCGGGTGGAGCGGCTTAAACCCGGGAGTATCGCCACGATTGAGAATGGCGTGGATTTAGACCGTTTCCCGGACTGTTTGCCTCCAAATATTGGCCGAATGGATGTTCAAATTGGGGCAGTCGCCAACTTGCGCCCGGTAAAGAACATTGGCGGACTCGTCGATGCCGCCACGATACTTCGGGATGAGTTTCCGCAAGCACGGTTCATAGTCGCTGGCGAAGGGCCGGCGCGATCCGAATTGGAAAGCCAAATTCGGCGCGCGGGGCTTGATGACCGGTTTTTATTGCGGGGCGCCGTTCAGGATGTGCCAGGTTTTCTGAGTCAAATCGATATTGCGGTGCTGTGTTCGCATTCGGAATCGATGTCAAACGCCCTTCTGGAATACATGGCCGCCGGAAGGGCGATTGTGGCAACCGACGTGGGATCCAATGCCCGGCTCATTCGGGATGGTATTGAGGGATCGATTGTTCCGCCGGGCGATTCCCGGGCATTGGCGCACGCCATTCGCCAATTTATCAGGGCGCCGGAGCTGGCTCGGCGTTGCGCAGGTGCGGCGCGAACGCGGGCCGAGCAAAGTTTCAGCCGAAGGGCAATGATTCGCCGGTTTGAGAACTTTTACGAGACACTGGGGCGCGGTAATGTATCCCCGACAGGCCGAGCATCGCGTTTCGCCGCGTGAAGAATCGGACAGTTAGTTTCGCGAGGTCATTTTTCGCCAATTGGCCGCCACCCGCTAGAGGAGTCCTTGTCCTTTTCAGTCGGTGTGGGTGTGAAAAAATTGGTTGCAGGACCGGCTGTATTTCCCGATTGCTGATCGTTTTTGGTTTTGTCGCGGATTTGCTCGACAATCTCACCGCTCTTCGCCACGCCCTTTTTGACGTCACTGGTAATTTTGTCCGCATTGATATCGAGATGAACGGATTGATTGCCGTTCGAGGTCGGCACTCGGGAAATCTGGTACCAGCCCAAATACCAGCCGACGGCGACAAAAGCGACTACTGCAGCCCCAAGAAAGGCGAGCGAGTTTTTCATGGGATGCTCCTTTTTTGACGCATGGAGTCCGTTCCGGACGCGCCGGACGGGGGGTATGGGCGTATACCGCAAAGGGCGAGCCAGGTCCACATCAGGCCCGCGAAATCTCAAACCTGTCTTGACAGGACCCGCCCTCTCTTTCGTATTCTGCTACAAGACTAACGTATTTCATCGATCAACTTGCTCTTCGCTCGCACACGGGTTGTCCGCTTTCGACCATTCGTATCGGTCGCGGCGAGTGTGACGAGGACAGGGCCGGACCGTTGAACGCCCTGGCGCGATTTACTTCGTCCCGCTGCTTGGGGTACAATAGTTGCAGAGCGTCCCACGAGTTGGTCGGGTCTCGCATCTCCCGGACACCGCTTGCCCGCGCGGCAGGCGCCGTGAACCCCGACGCCCGAACGGCTGACTGTTCTTCGAAGCATGACCGCCGGCCCGAACCGGCTCGCGATTCAAGGAGTGACCCACATGGCCGCGGCAACTGCAATCCTCAATAGCCTTCGCAGCGACGGTGATATTCACGATTATCAGAAGCTTCATTGGGACGGATCGTTTGAGGATTACCTGGGCATCGTGATTGCACGGCCCGACGTGACCCGCACCGCGTATCAGCGGCTTTATGACATGATTCTGAGTCATGGCACTGAGGACACCTACGAGAACAAAGAAAAAGTCACTGTTTTCAAATTCTTCACCGAGTTTGCTGCCAGGCATGGCGACGCGGTGTACGGGATCGATCGCACACTGATGCAGCTGGTCAATACGTTCAAATCCGCATCCCGCGGCTACGGAACGGAAAAGCGTGTGCTTCTTCTCCACGGGCCAGTCGGTTCCGCCAAAAGCACAATCGCCCGGCTGCTCAAACGCGGGCTGGAAGAGTACTCGCGAACGGACGCCGGAGCGCTTTATGCCTATGCCTGGAAGATGCCTGATGGGTCGCTTCAGAAATGCCCAATGCACGAAGAACCGCTCAATTTGATCCCCAAGGATTATCGGGCCAAGCTCATCGCTCAGCTCAATGCGGAAAAGCAAGGACCGCACGAGATTACGATTCGGGCCGAATCGTGCCCGTTTTGCCGGCAGATGTTCGCCGAGCGGCTGCAAAAATACAACGGCGACTGGCAACAGGTGCTCGGCGATGTCCGTGTGCACCGGCTTCTCTTATCCGAGCAGGACCGCGTCGGTGTCGGCACCTTCCAGCCCAAGGATGAAAAAAACCAGGATTCGACCGAACTGACCGGCGATATCAACTACCGCAAGATCGCTGAATATGGCAGCGACAGCGATCCGCGGGCGTTCAATTTCGACGGCGAGCTGAACATCGCCAACCGGGGTATGGTCGAATTCATCGAAGTGCTCAAACTCGATGTGGCGTTTTTGTACGACCTGTTGGGAGCGTCGCAGGAGCACAAAATCAAGCCAAAGAAATTCGCCCAGACGGACATCGACGAGGTGATCCTCGGTCACACCAACGAGCCGGAATACAAACGGTTGCAAAACAACGAATTCATGGAGGCGCTCCGCGACCGCACGGTGAAGATTGACGTGCCGTACGTCACTCGGCTGCGCGAGGAAATCAAGATTTATGAAAAGGACTTTAATCCGGGCCGTGTGCGCGGCAAGCACATCGCCCCGCACACGATCGAAGTGGCTGCGATGTGGGCCGTCCTAACTCGACTCAATCCACCGAAGCACCACAACCTGACGTTGATGCAGAAGCTCAAGCTCTATAACGGCAAAACGTTGCCGGGGTTCACCGAAGACAACGTCATTGAGTTGAAAAAAGAAGCAGTGAGCGAAGGCATGCGCGGCATTTCCCCGCGTTATATTCAGGACAAGATCTCGAATGCCTTGGTCGCCCATCCTGAAGAGGACAACATCAACCCGTTCATGGTGCTGAAGGAACTTGAAGACGGATTGCGGCATCACGCCTTGATTACCGACGAAGACACCTTGAAACATTTCAAGGAACTGCTGTCGGTCGTGAAGGAAGAGTACGAGGACATCGTGAAGAACGAGGTGCAACGGGCGATTGCGGCCGACGAGGATGCCCTGGCCCGGCTCTGCTCGAACTACATCGACAACGTCAAGGCTTACACGCAACGCGAGCGGGTCCGAAATCGCTACACCGGTAACTATGAAGACCCGGATGAACGGCTGATGCGATCGGTGGAAGAGAAAATCGATATCCCCGAGGGTCGCAAGGACGACTTCCGCCGCGAGATCATGAATTACATTGGGGCGCTCGCCATTGACGGCAAGAAATTCGATTATAAGACGAACGAACGCCTCCAAAAAGCACTCGAACTGAAGCTGTTCGAGGATCAGAAGGACACGATCAAGCTGACCTCGCTCGTCTCCAACGTCGTCGACAAGGCCACGCAGGAGAAGATCGATATTGTCAAGCAACGCCTGATCCGCAATTACGGTTATAATGAGTCCAGTGCCACCGATATTCTGACCTTCGTGGCCAGTATCTTTGCCCGCGGTCAGACGAAGAAGTAAGTGGAATGGGTACGGTCCGCGTGCCGTCCCAATTGAAGAAGCGGAAAAAAGGCACACGGAGTGTGCCGAATTCCTTCGTGCAAGCCGGTGCGGCGCGGAAATGGGTGGGGGCCTGACCGACGGGAAGGTATGAACCTGGTCAGGCCGGAAGGTGCAGCCATAAGTACTGTACCGGGCGGCTCAGGGCACCCCCATCCTTTTTCGCGCCGGCTGCATCTCCCGGAGTAGAGATGCCCGGCCGGTTCCGAATTGCTCCCACCAAAAAAAGATCCCGCGAGCCGGGCGGGGTCAAGCAGGTCGTCAATATATGTCCTGCCCGCTGGGAGCCTGCCGGTCCCGCTCGGCTCGCGGGACTTACCCAATCGAAGAGGCGCTCCCGTGGGACAGAAGATTGAGCGCGACCTTCAGCGATTCCGGAAGATCGTGCGGGGCAAGGTCAAGAGCGATCTCGCCAGGTACATCAGCCGGGGCGAGATGATCGGCAAACGAGGCAATGATCTCGTAAGCATCCCGCTGCCTTCAATTGAGATTCCCCAGTTTCGCTACGGGCAAAAGAATTCCGGCGGCGTCGGCGTGGGCGAAGGTCAGGTCGGTCAGCCGCTCACGCCTCCTCAGGAAGACGGTGAACCGCAGGCAGGGGATCAGCCAGGCGGGCACATTCTCGAAGTCGAATTGTCGATGGAGGAATTAGCTGCCATCCTCGGAGAGGAGTTGGCGCTGCCTCGAATCGAACCCCGCGGCAAAAAGAACCTGGTTACCGAGAAGGACAAGTATTCGAGCATTCGGCGAGTTGGGCCGGAGTCGCTGCGGCACTTCAAGCGCACGTTTCGGCGGGCACTGAAGCGCCAGATCGCCTCGGGCACCTACATCCCCGAAGAGCCCAAGGTTATTCCGGTTCGCGAAGACAAGCAATATCGCAGTTGGAAGGTCGTCCCCAAACCCGACGCGGTCGCCACGATCATTTACATGATGGACGTTTCGGGGTCGATGACGGACGAGCAGAAGGAAATCGTTCGCATCGAGTCGTTCTGGATCGATACCTGGATTAAAGCCCATTACAAAGGCGTCGACCGCGTTTACATAATCCACGATGCCGTGGCACAGGAAGTGGACGAACATACGTTTTACCACACTCGGGAGAGCGGCGGCACCAAGATCAGCTCTGCTTACGAGATGGCGAACCGAATCATCGATCAGCGCTATCCGCCCGCCGACTGGAACCTGTACGCATTTCATTTCTCGGACGGCGACAACTGGGGCGATGACGTGCCGAAGTGCATGGAGTTGTTGTCGAAGGTGATGCTGCCCAAGCTCAATCTGTTCGGCTATGGCCAGGTCGAAAGCCCCTATGGCAGCGGCGAATTCTACGACCATGTCGCCGAGTTGGCAGAAGAGCAAGAGAACATCGTCGTCAGCAAGATTCCCGATCGCGATTCGATTCTCGGGTCGATTAAGGAGTTCTTGAGCACAGGAAGATAGAGTTCTGATGAGCCTGCCTCTGCCGATTGAGAGATGTGATATGACTTGCGAATTCGAAAACCTTGAAATTGCTCCCGACATTCATGCCGACGATGCGCTGCGTCGGCGTGTGGCGGAGGCAACCCGGCAGTTGCAGCGACTCGTCGGGAAGTCTTCCCGTCGATTACGTGTGAAATGGGATCTGGTTGGATCGAATCGAATTAAACTGACGCTGGTTGATTCGACCGGACAGGTCGCTGGTGAATTCACTCCGGACGAACTGGCACCAACCGATGAACTCGCCCGAGGATTCCGGCTCCGCCGTCGACTTTCAAATCTATGGGGCGCGTTACTGGACATTCGGATGGACATTCAGTTGGATCGGATCTTGCACCCCGAGGATGAGGTCGCAGTTCCATGACGAAGACAGAACGAGAACTTCAGCGCTTGAGCGAAGCTATCGTTACTTTGCGGGAATCGACGAAAAAATATGAAGTAGATATCGAGATGGTCGCGACCGACGTCGAAAAGGTCGAGACGATCATCGATAGACTCCGTGAGCAAAACTCAGCCCTGCAAACCCAGACTGCCGTCCTTCAGGCGTCGCAGGCGGACCTCGTCAAGCGCTGGGACGAATCCGACCGCCGGCGCTGGACCGTGTACGGAGTGATGATCGCCGCCATCCTGACATTTGCCGCAAATCTCATCTTGCTCTTTCTCAAACGCTGACCGGGACGGTAAAGTGTAGGTAGAGGCCGTCGACCCGCACGCGAGGAGCGCGCACCATGTTTTACAACACGAATCTTCCGCCGCACCTTCGCGTCCTGAAAGACGAGATCGAAGGCTATGCGCATGAGTATGGGCTCGATTTCTACGAGACGATCTTCGAAGTCGTCGACGCGGACGACCTAAACGAGATCGCGGCTTACGGCGGATTCCCCACGCGCTATCCGCACTGGTCGTTCGGCATGGCTTATGAGGAGCTGAAAAAGAGCTACGACTACGGGCTGTCGAAGATCTACGAGATGGTGATCAACAACGACCCGTGCTACGCGTACCTGATGCGGTGTAACCACACGGTCGATCAGAAGCTCGTCATGGCCCACGTCTACGGGCACTGCGACTTCTTCAAGAATAATAGCTACTTCGCGCACACGACGCGGAAGATGATGGATGAGATCGCCAACCACGGCGCCCGCATCCGGCGGTATGCGGAGCGATTCGGCGAGGATGAGGTCGAGGCGTTCATGGACAAGTGCCAGTCCATCGACGACCTGATCGACATTCATTCCGTCGCCATTCGCCGGCGCGATGAGGGATCTCGGTTTGACTTTTCCGAGCAAAAGGGCGAAGAAGCCGGTCCGAATCGCTTCAAAAGCAAGGACTACATGGAGGACTACATCAATCCTCCCGAAGTCTTGAAAGCGCAGGAGGAAGAAGCGCGCAAGCTGAAAGAACAAGATTCCCGAATTGAACTTTCCCGAGCGGCCGGAAAAGGATGTCCTGCTTTTCCTGATCGAGCATGCTCCGTTGCGGAATTGGCAGCGCGACGTCTTGTCAATCGTTCGCGATGAGGCGTATTACTTCTATCCGCAAGCCCAGACAAAGATTATGAACGAAGGCTGGGCCAGCTACTGGCACAGCACGATCATGACCACCAAAGCTCTGGCGCCTTCCGAACTGATCGATTACGCCGACCACCATTCGGGTACGATGGCCACGAGCGGCCGGCGACTCAATCCCTACAAGTTGGGCATCGAACTGCTTCGGGACGTCGAGGAACGCTGGAATACCGGGCGATTTGGCCCCGAGTACGATGAATGCGACGACCTGGATGCTAAGCGCAAATGGGACAAGCATTTGGGATTGGGACGGCAAAAAATCTTCGAGGTTCGTCGCGTTCACAACGATATTACCTTTATCGACACCTTCCTGACGCCCGAATTCTGCATGCAGCACAAAATGTTCAGTTTTGCTTATGCCGAACAGACCGGGAACTACGTCATCGAGTCGCGGGAATTCGAACTGATCAAGCAGCGATTGCTGTTCAGCTTGACAAACTTCGGTAAGCCGTGGATTTACGTTCTCAACGGAAACTTTCGCAACCGCGGTGAGCTATTATTAAAGCATGATTACAACGGAATCGATTTAAAGTTGAACCACGCACGGGATGTGCTGGTCAATGTACAGAGCATGTGGGCTCGCCCGGTCCATTTAGAAACGGTCATCGATGGGAAGCCGGCCCTACTCTCCTTCGATGGCTCGGAACACACTCAAAAATCAATCGGAGAATCCGATGAACCTCGCCGAAACCCTCCTGGAAAAACTCGGTGACTGGCGGCCGGCTGAGGAGGGCCGGCCGAATACCGTCCTCCCCCTGCCAGAGCACGGCTGGACCGTTCGGCTCGGCGCCGAACGGGTCGATACCGTCGGCTGCTTGCTCCATGAAATCGACGTTGTTCGCGACGACCCGCATCCCAATGATGTTGCTGCCCTCGAGGCGCACGCACGACGGGTGGCTGGTCGCGTGACCGGGTTATTGGAGTCGCTCCGATTGGTCGAGGTGGATCGAGCCCGGAATATTGCAATTCTCCGGAGCGATGCGCCGAAAACGAAGGGTGACGATGTTCGTTATTACGAGGTCCGTTTCGACGGTCTGAACCGAGTGACAGTCCAGCGCTTTGCCGCGAGCCGGCAATCGCCGGCTCGACGTGAGACGTTGGCATTTGCTTTGACCCACGAAGTGTTGGCGAATCTCGTCGAAGACCTGGTTCGCGAATAACCTTCTGCTACAAGGATCCCGCAAAACGGCGCGTCTTGCCAACGCGCCGTTTTCTTTTCCCACGACCGGGGTTGACTGGGCTGCGCGGTTTGCCCTAAAAGGGCAGTTTGTCAGAACTTCCAATGGAGCGGTTGTGGCCGACGAGTCAACGTTGCCGAACCAACGAAGTCCCCGTTTGCGCTGGACCGCGGCAATCCTGATCCTGACCGTCACGGTCGCGCGCGTTGTCTATCTTTTCTTCTATTGTCCCTATGACCTGGCGCCGGACGAAGGCCATTACTGGGACTGGTCGCGGCATCTCGACTGGAGCTATTACAGCAAGGGGCCGCTCATTGCCTGGATCATTCGGGCGGGATGCGAGGTCTTCGGACAAATTGCCGTCGACGTCAACGGGACTCTCATGCCCGCGGTGCGCTTGCCAGCCATCCTGTTTGGGGCTGGGTTGCTTGCGGGCATGTACGTGCTGACTTATCAAACATTTCGCAGTGATCGTCTCGCTCTTGCCGTCGTGCTCGTCGCTCTTTCGTTGCCGGCAGTGGCTCTTTGCTCGATTGTCATGACGATTGACGCCCCATTTCTTTGCTGCTGGTGTTGGGCGCTCGTATTCGGTCGATGGGCATTGGTTGATGGCAAATCCTGGGCATGGCCGGTCATCGGTCTATTAGTCGCGCTGGGCATTCTCGCCAAATACACGATGGCGCTTTGGCTTTTGTCGGCGGGACTATTCGTTTGGTTCACTCCGTCGCGTCGCCCACTTTTATTCGGCGCCGGCTTCTGGATCATGGTCGCGGTTTCGGCTCTCAGTGCCGCGCCGATTCTTTACTGGAACTCCCAAAATGATTGGGTCACATTTCGGCATGTCGCGGTCCAAGCCGGGGTCGTGGAAGGCAAACAATCGACGGGCATTCGGTGGCGAGGCCCGATCGAATTCGCGCTCGGCCAATGCCTCGTTCTCCTCGGGTTCTGGTTCGTTGCGTGGGTCGCGGCGATGGTGCATTTCCGTCCGTGGGTCGCTCGATCCCCCGGCACCGCGTACCTGTGGTGGATGTCGGTTCCGACGTTCGTGGTCTTCGCAATCTCGAGCGTTCGGGCGAGCGGACAGCTCAATTGGCCGGTGGCAGCGTACTTATCCGGCGCCGTCCTGGTCGCCGGACGTTTGTACGAATTCTTGTATGCACCCTGGGCACGACGCTCGGCTCATTTACATCCTCGTTCGCGTCGCGCCGTGGCCACAATTGTCATCGGGGCGATCTTGACGATCCTTGCTCACGACACTCGGACACTCACCTTTTTTGATCTAGACCCGCTTGTGCCTCCCGAGACAGTCTCCGAGCCAAGCCCTATGCGCCTGTATGACCCGGCGGCACGATTGAAGGGACATCGTATCTTGGCCGGCGAACTGGACAAAATGCGCCGTGAACTTCGCGACGAGGATGGGCAGGACCCCGTGCTGGCTGGCCTCCGCTGGGACCAACCTGGCCTGCTCGGCTTCTACTGTGAAGGACATCCCCAGGCTTACTCATTTGGCCTGATTCTCCATATCGACCGGCACAGTCAATACGATTTTTGGCGGCCGAACCCAGTGGACGATGCGCAAGCGTTTCTCGGCCGCACGTTCCTGGTAGTGGGCGGCGGCGACCCGCGGATCGATTTCAAGGATGTTTTCGACTCGGTGACGCTCGATCGCGATGTAGTCTACCGCGAGCATGGAAAAGCCGTAGCCCGCTGGGTGATTTTCGTCTGTCGTGGCTACAAGGGATTTGATCCCTCGCGGCTTCCGGGAAACGAAGCAGGACACTAGCCTGCGATACGCGCCACCCACTGGTAGGACGGATCGTAAACCCGTCTTACAGGCTGATTTAATGGAGTGGATCCGGTGAAAGGCGCCGTTTTATGTTGCTCGACGTGTGGCCGGCGCTGGCCCGTCGAAGCCACCATGTCGGGCAATTCGAACAGCAAGCAATCGAAGGGGCCGCCTGTCCCCATTGCGGTTCGCTGACAATTCGATTCGTCGCCATTACCCAATCCAGACATCGAACCAATCGTCACCGGACGCAACCCGCTCGGCACGACATGGAAAGTCGCGGCCGGCTCAAGCCAGCACGTTCTTAATCACCTGACCGTGAACGTCCGTCAGCCGACGATTGATACCATTGTGGTAATAGGTCAGTTTTTCGTGATTGAGCCCGAGCAAATGTAGAATCGTCGCGTGGTAATCGTAAATTGTGGACACATTCTCCACTGCCCGATGGCCGAACTCGTCAGTCGCGCCATAACTGAATCCCTTCTTCACACCTGCCCCAGCGAACCACACGGTAAATCCTTTGGGATTGTGATCTCGTCCCTTGGCGCCTTTCTGGAACGTCGGCATGCGTCCGAACTCGGTCGACCAAACGACCAGCGTATCTTTGAGTAGTCCGCGTGACTTGAGGTCCTTGAGCAATGCGGCGAGCGGTCCGTCCAGAATGGGGCCGTGACGATCGTAATCCTTCTTCAATTGCTTGTGCCCGTCCCAGTTTCCGACGCCCTCTCCCATGGCGTATGCGCCGTTGAACAGTTGCACGAAGCGAACGTTGCGCTCGAGCAATCGCCGCGCGAGCATGCAATTTCGGGCGAATCCGGCAAGAAGAGGATTCTTATGATCGGTTCCGTAGTACGAATGGGCCGCCTTCGATTCGGACGAGAGATCGGCGACCTCCGCTGCCTTGAGTTGCAGTCGACCCGCCAATTCATAGGAAGCAATTCTTGCCGCCAGATCCCCGTCGGCCGGATTGTGTTTTAGATGCTCGTCGTTAAGCAAGGCGAGAAAATCGCGGGCGGCGGCTTCCGACTTTGCATCGACGGGGCGACCAGGCTTCAGATTCGGAATCGGCTTGTCAGCCGTGAACGCGGTGCCTTGATATACGGCCGGCAAAAATCCACTGCCCCAGTTGAGCGGGCCGATCTGCGGCACGCCCCGTGGATCCGGAATGGCAACGTAGGCCGGCAAATCGTGGTTGTCGGATCCAAGGGCATAGCTGACCCAGGCGCCGGCGGATGGAAATCCTTCCAGCGTGAAGCCCGTATTCATTTGCGACTCGGCCGGCCCGTGCGAGCTGGCTTTCGCCGTCATCGAGTGGACGAAGCACATCTCATCGACCAACTCGGCCAGTTTCGGCAACAACGACGAAACGTGCTTTCCGCATTGGCCGTGTTGCTTGAACACATACGGCGAGCGCGTCAGGTTGCCATTCTCCCCCTGGAAGGTAACCAATTTATCGACACCTGGCAGCGGTTTGCCATCGTGCTGGATCAATTCCGGCTTATAGTCCCAAGTATCCAGGTGGCTACACGCGCCCGAACAGAAGACGTGCAAGACCCGTTTCGCCTTCGGCTCAAAATGGGGTCCGCGTTTGGACGGGTCATCGGCGGCGCACAGACTCGCGAGCGCGATTCCACTGAGCCCGGTCGCCGAGTGCGCGAGAAAATCGCGACGGTTGAGCAGCGCCCGGCCAACGTGAGAGAGCGGCATCAATTACTCCAGCATGACGAATTCATTGGCATTCAGCAACATCCGGCAGAAGTCCGCCAGTCCCGACTCACGCACCAACGATGCCGCAGCCCGCAATTCCCGCTCGGACGGTGGTCGTTGGAATGCCAGCGAAAACGCTAGGCGCACCTGGGCGACGTCCGTCGTCGCACGGCTCCGAATTCGCGCGGCCAATCGATCCGCCTGATCGAACATGAAGCCGTCGTTCAACAAGTTGAGTGCTTGCAGCGCCGTTGTCGACGTGTTCCGTCGGGGAACGACGCTGGTTGCATCCGGGCAGTCGAACGCGCCAAACGTCCGGTCCTGCTGCGTACGTGGTTTGAACTGGTAGATCATGCGGCGGAATTCGTCGGGGCCGAGTTTCGACTTGGGGGTGAAAACGGTCACGTAGTTGGAATAGGTCCAGAGGTTATAGCCCGGACCTCCCGCACGGCGGTTGAGTGAACCGGTCGTTTGCAAGATCGTATCGCGAACCGCCTCAGCCTCGATTCGCCGCGAGGGGTATCGCCAGAGCAGACGGTCATCCGCGTCGGCCTTGGCTTGGTTCACATCAATATGGCTGGTTTGGCGATAGGCCCGTGACAGGACAATCAGCCGATGAATCGGTTTCAGCCGGCCGCCGTTGGCACGGAACTCGGCCGCAAGCCAATCGAGAAGCGCCGGATTCGACGGCCGGCCCCCGTTGACGCCAAAATCGCTCGGCGTGTGAACCAAGCCGATGCCAAAGTGATATTGCCAGACGCGATTCACCATGACGCGAGCGGCTAACGGATTGCGTTCGTCGGCAATCCAGCCCGCCAGCGCTCTGCGGCGATCTGGTCCGGGGGTATCCAGTCGCAGAGTCAGTGACGGGCCGATCCCATGAATGGCTGTTGGCGTCACCACCTCGCCGCGCTGCATCGCGTCGCCGCGTTTCAATAGATAGGTCACGTCCGGGGTATGAAACGTACCAGCATACACTGAAGGCGGCTTCTCCAGGCTAGCGGCCTTTCCCTGAAGGCTGGACCGTTCGGCAATCAACGCCTGGGACTCCATTGATGGCCGATAGCCGTCGCCGCGATCCGACGAGCCTGCAACCACCGTCCAGTCTTTTCCATCGGTTGAAATCTCGAAACGGTAGTCGGTGGCCAGCCGGTCCCGAAACCTCTGTTCGCGATCGCGCCCCCACACGATCCGCGAAATCCGGGCGATCTTGGGGAGTTCAATCTGTGCCCAGCCCTTGCCCGGTTCATTGGAAATCCAGCTATGGCTATTGCCGTGTTGTCCATCGTTGAGATGCGCGATTTTGTGGATCGCCAGGTTGGGAAGCTCGGTGGACGCTCGCGCCTTGGCACCGGCGGACGCCAGCGCAAGGTCCGTTCCCGGATCGTCGTCCGAATAGACTTCGATCTCATCCAGGCACGGCTGGCTTCCATCATTCGTAGCTGCGATTGTCATGCGAATGAATCGAGCGGCGACTGGCGCGAAACGTTCCACATTTCGCCGCGGGTTCACCGGCGGTCGCGTTCCCTTGGACAAGCGACTCACAATAGCGAGCGGCTCCAACGAGTCAATTTGACGATCGAGACGATTCAGTCGGTCGCGAATGGTCGCGAGTTCGGCAGATCGGCGTCGGCTATCGCCACCTGAAATCGGACGATCCGCATGTTCGACCCCCGCGAAAATGGCTTCCAGGCTGTAGAAGTCGCGCTGCGAAATGGGATCGAACTTGTGGTCGTGACAGCGCGCGCATCCGGCGGTGAGGCCGAGGAACGCCGTCGAAGTCGTCGAAACCATGTCAAACAAGTCATCCGAACGCTGCTGCCTTTTCCCTTCCTCCGTCTGGTTGCCGACCAGATCGTGCGAGCCGCCGACGAGAAAGCCTGTCGCGGCTTGGGTCAATTCATCCGCCCCGGCGACGGTATCGCCCGCGAGCTGTTCGCGGACGAATTGCTCAAATGGCAGATCTCGATTGAACGCCCGAATCACCCAGTCGCGATACGGCCAGGCGTTCGGCCGCAGCGTGTTCATCTCGTAGCCATGACTTTCCGCAAAGCGAACCACGTCGAGCCAGTGGCGGGCCCAACGCTCACCGTACGCGGGCGAATTGAGCAGCCGATCGACAAGCTTCTCGTATGCGTCTGGGGCTCGATCGCGGACAAAGTCCGCAACCTCCTCGGAAGTTGGCCGTAAGCCTGTCAGATCGAGCGTCACGCGACGGATGAGCGTTCGCCGATCGGCAATCGGATTCGGGGAAAGCCGACTGTGCTCCAAACCCGACATGACGAATGCATCGACCGGGTTGGCGGACCACTCCCGGTTCGCGGGCGTCGGAATCGGCGGGCGGCGAATTGGCTGGAGCGACCACCAATCGGATCCAGCGCGATTCTTGGACTCGATCTTGACCTTGAGAGCGCCGCCTTCCCAGTGAGCGCCCTCTTCGACCCATCGCCGGAGCAGCGCTATCTCCTCCGGTGCGAGCGCCTTGCGCGGCGGCATTTTCTTTTCCGTCACCATCTGGATCAGCGGACTTTCGGCCGGTTTGCCAGGAACTACCGCGGGGCCGCTTGCACCTCCCTCACGCATTTTTTCCGGATTGGTGAGGTCTAAATCGCTTTTCGGACGAGGACCCGAATGGCACTTCAGACAGTGATCTTGAAGCAAAGGCGCAATCTGCTTTTGGAACGAGATGTGCTCCGCATAACTCGGTGCGAATCCGGTCATTGCTACGAACAAAACGATCGCTACTGGCCGGTAACGCATCGCTGATCTCCGATCCGTTTGCCCGGATCCATCGTAGGAAAAACTAGGGCGATGCCTGCCAAGGGGAGTGAACCGGAAGCGGCGGGCCTTGCCTCGGCAGGGTAAAATCATGTTGGGTATTCTAGCTTCCTGGTCACAGTTTTAGGGAGGGACTTAGATCATGTTGCGTCATACGCGTGGCCCACTCGTCGTCATTTGCCTTGTGATCGGCGGCGCGGGCGGATTTTATTTGAACTCGGCCACTCGAAGCGTTCAAGCCGAAGCAAAGGCTCCGCTCGTTATTCCCAAGGAATTGACGTCGTACCGCGATGTGGTCAAGTCCATTGTCCCCGCCGTAGTCAGCATTGAATCGCGAGCCAAGGTCGGTCGGACGAAGCGGATTCTTGAAAATGCGGACGATAATAGTGTCGAACTGGGGCTGGGTTCCGGCGTGATCGTGGATCCGAAGGGCGTCATCCTGACCAATTACCATGTCGTGGACGGCGCGGACTTCGTCGAGGTCAATCTCGCGGACGGCCGAATCTTCGCCTCCAAAGATATTGTCGGCGACAAGAAAACCGACTTGGCGATCGTTCGCATCCGGACCGACAAGCCGTTGCCGTTTCTCGAACTGGGCGACAGCGACAAGATGGCGGTCGGCGACCGGGTCCTGGCCGTGGGAGCGCCTTTCGGACTGACCAATTCCGTCACGCACGGCATCATCAGCGCGAAGAGTCGCAATCTGAAGTTGAATATGTACGAGGATTTCATTCAGACCGATGCGGCGATCAATCCGGGCAATTCCGGCGGGCCGCTCGTCAATCTGGAAGGCAAGGTGATCGGCATTAACTCGGCGATCAAGAGTCGAAGCGGCGGATTCCAGGGTGTCGGCCTGGCGGTTAGCAGTAATCTGGCGCAATCGATCATGCAACAACTTCGCAAAGATGGCCGCGTTCATCGAGGATATCTGGGCGTCCAGATTCGCGACGTCGATGCGGAAGTTGCCCGGAAGCTCAAGGTTAAGGAAAACGCCGGCGTGCTAATCACCAAAGTTTTTCCGGACTCGCCGGGCGCGAAGGCAGGTCTGAAGCCGGGCGACATCGTCACGATGATTGGCGGCAAGGAAATTCACGCCGGTTCGCAGTTGCAAAAGACCGTCCTGGCGTTGCCGCTCGGCAAGCCGGTCGAAGTGGATGTTCTGCGCGAAGGCGAGCCCCGGTCCGCCAAGATCGTCGTTCAGGAACAGCCAGCGGATTATGGCTACGCGACGACGACGGACGATGATGACAAATAACGCCTTTCAAGGCGATGCGCCGCCAACTGGCGACGCGCAAGCGAGGGATGGCCTCGCTTGTGCCTTTTTTGGGATCCGCCGACGGTCGTGTCCGGTCATGCGAACGTGCAGGTCGTGTAGCCCTCGTGTCGGCTTTCGACGCCATCGCGAAGCCATCCACCGGCGAACGTTTCGGTTAACGTGGCGGCGGCCAGAAACCGTTGACTTCAAATCCCACGTGATCCGCCGCTCACGTTCAACCGATATTTTTGCAGCGCGAACTGGCTTTAGGTGTAGTACTCACCATCCCACGGATCCATGAAAGTAATCTGGGAGTGCGGCTGTAGATGAACACACTCATCTTCCGCGTCCACAATGAGTCCGTACTCTACGCCATCTACTGATAGAGTGAAGGGCTTTACCCTGATATCGCAATTGCAAGGATTTTGCAGTTCTGCCAAGAGTTCGCGTCTTACTGCCGCTGCTCCTGTCGCATCGGTACGCCGAATCTGATGATGATGGTAGTTGCCATCCGCATCGAATCGGTACAAGACGAGCACGTCAGTTGAGCCATCGCGAAATTCGTTGAGGAAGAATTGCATCCCATCGTCACACCTTCCAATATCAGCGGTGTGAAGGTCTTCCATCAGGCGGATCGGGATTTGAGGTGGCACACGCATATTGAAACCTCGGTGCGGCAGTCGCTTCATCGGAAGGTGAAAAGACCCGACCTCATAAGGCTGTTTGGTGCCGCTCGACTTGATCGGGTGCGACACCGTTGCGAAGAACCATCCCGGCGCTCGCGTGAAATCGGGTCGTGGCTCTCCGACCGGCTTGAATAAAAATATCGACATACGTCGTTAGATCAGACGTGCCTGCCCTCGCTATTTTTACTCAAGTCGGACGGGACATAAGACGGTTCTGCGTTTTCGCCAAATCTCTTACCAAAACTTCCACCGCGGCTTCGCTGAACGGTCAGGGCCAAGGGCAAGGCTAGCGGCGATCTGCTGCGCCTCGGCGACTTCTTCTGCGTCCGGCTCTTGCTCGCAAATGTGTGTCGCCATAATGTGATCACGGCCGTCACTGACAAACCACACCTGAATGCGTTCGTGGTGTTCCGAACTGAACACCGCCGTTCCCAGTTTGCCAAATCTACACTCATCGCCGTCTGATTCCACCAGTTTGCCGAAATCGTTCTCTCGCCCGAAATTGACGGCCATCTCCTCTAGCCGCTTCTTGGTTAGCTCCGGCAGAGTCTGCTTGCCGGTGTATTCAGCCCACGATACTTGAAAGGGATTGTTGCTTCCCTCGCGGTAAAACGTCGCCGCGGCATTCGGGAGGTCGTGCTGCAACCAACCCCTGAAGAGTTGAATCTTAAGTCGCATCGACTGACCCCTACCACGCCGAACGCACCAGTTCACCCGCCGGGGCCGCTGCAACGGCCTGGTGTCGCGCGAAACAAGAAGGCAGCCCCGGTCGGCGTGCAACGGCAGGTTCGGCCGGCTTGTTCGCAACTTCGCGATTACTTGGAAGACCCCATCACGAGTGATTTTACAAAATCGGTGATCCACCGACGTTGCTCGGGCGTCTCAGGCACGACGCAACCTCGCGCCTTGCCGACTCGCTCGATGGCTGCCGCCGGGTCCATTCCTGACGCGGTAAGAAGGCAGATCGCAACTAATGCAGCTCGTCCGACACCTTGCCGGCAATGAACCGCAATGTTCTGGCCGTTAGCGAGTTGCTCAGCGAGTTTGATCATCTGCTCCGAGAATGCCTCAGCCGACGAAGGAACACTTCGATCGACAATCGGAAATGAAACAAACTCGATGCCGTTGGCCCGACACAGCGCTTCTTCGTCGCGCAGGTCCAACTCCGTTTGCTCCTCAAGAGTCAGCAGCGAAACAACCACATCGACACCGGATCGACGCCAAGATTGAATTTCATCCTCCAGCCAGTCCCCGCCGCGTGGGCGCGGCATGATTGCCAAACGCCCACGCCAGGGCCCCTCGATCCAGTAGAGGTCTGTTCGCATGGAATCCCCCTATGGCAGGTCCGACACGGCATCTTTGGGAATCATCTCCCGAGGCAAGGAATCCACATCGACACCCCGATCTTGAAGAATCTTGATACGATGGTGGCCATCGACAATCGTCCCGTCGGGCCGCGTTGGCCACGCTCGGCGTGATGGTTCCTCACGCCGAAAGCTTGCTCACAAATCGCCGACCGATGCGCCATAGTCGCCTTTCGCTCCGCGAAAGGAAAGGGCTCGCCGCTCGTGAGATGGTTTAACGCATCTCACGGCGCCGCCATTCCTTTCGCGGAGCGAAAGGCGACTTTGGCGCCGATTCATCCACAAGCTCGGAGCGTGGGGCCGACTCGCTGCGGATCGATAGACGAGATCAACCGGACGAGAACAAGCGTCGTCGCGCCCGACTACGCAGGCGACCGATGCGGCCCGACGAACGAGTCAACGACTAACTGAGCCGATGCAGAGGAGTGCTGGAACCAACGACGGAACAGGGGTCTCGACTCCCCTGCCGATTCCAGCGCGAATCTGCTGACCCTTCGGGGATCGAGCTGTCCGATGTAAGTGACCGTTGCGTCGGCACTCCAGAGGTTTCTGAGGCGTCGCACCTCGGTGCGACTGTCGCTTCATCGGCAGGTGAAGAGACCCGACCTCATAAGGCTGTTTGGTGCCGCTCGAATCGAGTGTGACACCGTTGCCAAGGACCATCCCGGCGCTCGCGTGAGATCGGGGTCCAAGCCCCAGGCAGGTTGAGTAAACACAGCGACATACGTCGTTAGAATAGACGTACCCGCCCTCGCTATTTTTGTTCAAGTGGACGGGGACAAAAGACGGTTCGCCGCTGAACCCTCAGAAATCTAACTCCAACGCCGCGCTTGATCCGACTTCGACACCTTCCGTCGCCCAATGCCGCACAACGGCGTCTATATCGGCACGGACGACAGACAGGTCTGGCGGCGAGCCGAGGTCTACCTCACGGCTCCGATACAGAGTGCCAGCGCCGAGTCTGGCGAACGCCGCGACGCACTTCAGATAGTGCTCGGCGCGTCGAACCGGATTACGCAAGATACTGTAGTCCAAGCGCACGCCGTCGAACGGACCCGGATGATGATAGACCGGCTCTCCGTCTACCAGCGGATAAAGCCAAATCGGTACGTCGTCTCCTTCATCGTTCGACGATCGTATCCCGAAATAATCGTCCGCCTGCTCAAACTGAAGGTCGGCAAGCGAATCGAAGGCGAATTTCCCAGACGGCGGAAACTTCGGATGCTTGTCGCCGCAAATGAGAAAAAGGTCGCCGAATGTCGGTCTCGCGGGGGCGAACGAAATGTCGATGCTTGCGCCTGGTAAAGCAGATCTTCTGGGAGATCGGCCATCTGCTACTCCTGGCGCCGAACTATTGCGTATGCTCACCGGCCCGGTCAACGTATCACCGGCCCGGTCAGCCTATCACCGGTCGCCGGTCAGCGGATCACGGCGGCCCGGTCAGCTTATTGCCTTGCGGGTCAGCATACCAACGCTTGCTGGTCGGCCTGTTTCCAAATCCATTGGAGCGAGTCTCTTCGTGACCTGTCAAGCGTTTTCTTATTTGGAAAAGGGCAAAGTCAGTTCTGGGCAGACCTATTGAGCCCTGGCGCTCCGCGAATTGCGTTCCCCGTCAACGTTGCTGTAGCAACTCGCAGTTTATCCTCCCAACCAAAGTCCGTCCCGATCCGCTTCCGCCCAGCGTTGCCCAATCGTTCGCGTTCGGCCGCGTCAGCGGTCAATCGGCGAATCGCATTCGCCAGTCCCGCCACGTCGCCGCAACGAACGAGCAGCCCGTCCTGCTCGTCGCGAATCACGTCGACCACGCCGCCGGCTCGATAACCGATCACCGGCAAGCCGTTCGCCCAGGCTTCGAGGAAGACCAAGCCGAACGAATCGGAGCGCGACGGCAAAACGAAGACGTCGATGCCGGCGAAGAAATCGCGGCGGCCTCGATCGCTCAGCGGGCCGAGTTGCGTGATCCACGGGGCCGGCCCGAATCGCTTCGAGAATTCGGCAAACGATGGCATCACCGGCCCCGCCAGGATCAAGCGAATAGACGAGCCGGCTTGCCGCGCTGCCGCGGCCGCTGGCACGAGATCGACCGTGCCCTTTTCGATGCTCTGATTCGCCAAATGGCCGACGACGACTTCACCCGGCTGAATTTTCCACGCCGATCGAGCTGCATCCCGATCGCCGCCCGTGCATTCCGCCGGATCGACGCCGAGGCCTTGCAGCACGATCTTCGATTGCGAAATGCCGATGGCGCGAACCGCGTCCCCCTCGGTCGGTGTCTGCACGATGACTCGATCGGCCTGCTTGAGCAACCAACGGAGCGGACGGGAGAGATACGCTCGGCGAATGGCATCGTTTGGATCGTTCGGATCACCGAGGTGCAAGAATGGCGTGATGACGAACGGAACCTCCCAGTCACGAGCGTAGCGCAATGCGGAACGGATGATTGCCGCATAGGGGAATGTCAGGGCATGAACGACATCCGGTTCTTCGGGACAATGGCCGGCGTCGCGCCACATCGACATGGAGACCGGCGCCCAGTGAGCGGTCATCGCTTGCCAGCGGTCGAACCGGGATCAGCGACGCGGCCTTGAGCAAATAGCGCCGCCCGGGCCAGCGCATGCTCGGCGTATAACGGCGAACAGCAATGCCGTTCTCGACCATGAAGCCGGCCGGCATCTCGTCGGGCGTCTGCTTCGCAAACGCGGAGAGTTGGATTGCCGTCGTCGTCCAGACGCTGACCTGATGTCCCTGCGCCACGAGATGGCGGCTCAGACGTTCCGTCCAGGCTTCGGCGCCGCCAAGCGCCGGCGGATAGCGATGGACAAATTGGGCCACGTGCATTGGCAATTCAGTAGGTCCGCCGAGCCGAGGCGGATCAGTAGGTCCGCCGAGCCGAGGCGGACCGCTCTTGACGTCGCGAGCAGTAAAGTTGGTCCGCCTCGGCTCGGCGGACCTACGGCGATCTCATAGCATGATCAACACTCATCCTAGTCCCCAACCGGAGTGATCGGCAGCATGATCCGCATTTCGTCGCTGGCTTCGTCCGTCCAACCATCCGCCACGCTAGCCGCGGGGGCCAAGGCTCGCCAGATGAAGGCGGCTGGAATCCAAGTGTTCGATTTCAGTCTCGGCGAACCCGATTTCAACACGCCCGCCCATATTTGTAAAGCCGCCGACGAGGCAATGGCCGCCGGGCACACGCATTACACGCCAGTGGGCGGCGTCCCGGAAGTGAAGGCCGCCGTGTGCAAATGGTACAAGTCGTACCACAATTTCGAGTGCACGCCGGACATGGTCATCGTCTCCAATGGCGCCAAGCATTCCATTCACAATGCACTAGCTGCCACGCTCAACCCCGGCGACGAGGTCATTATTCCCGCTCCGTACTGGGTGAGCTACAGCGATCTCGTGCAGATGGTCGGAGCCAAGCCAGTCGTAGTCCCCACGCTGGCGGAATCCAACTTCAAGATGACTCCGGAGCAGTTAAGGGCCGCGATTACGCCGCGTACACGATTACTCATGATCAATTCTCCGAGTAATCCAACCGGCAGCGTCTACACGCGCGATGAGCTGGCGGTCCTGGCCGACATCATGCTCAATTCCGATGCGACGATCTTGAGCGACGAGATCTACGAACAATTGACCTATGGCGAGGCCAAGCCGACGTGCCTGGCGACGATTCGGCCCGAGCTGCGCGACCGCACGATAACGATCAGCGGCGCGAGCAAGAGTTATGCCATGACTGGCTGGCGAATGGGCTGGACGATCGCGCCGAAGCCCGTGGTCGATGCCATGAGCAATATCCAGAGCCAGGAGACAAGCTGTCCATCGAGTGTGAGTCAATATGCGCTCGTTGCAGCTCTTTTGGGTCCGCAAGAGTGCGTCGCCGCGATGCGCAAGGAATTCCAGGCCCGCCGCGATCGTGTATGCGAACGATTGCGGCAAATCCCCGGTATTTCGTTCCCGACGCCCGAAGGCGCGTTCTACGCCTTCTTCAATGTGTCGAGTTACTTTGGCCGGCCGATTGGCGGCGTCACTTTCAACGATTCGCTCGGCTTCTGCAAGGCATGCCTCGAATCGGCTCACGTCAATCTGGTCCCCGGCTCGGCCTTCGGGACCGAGGGATTTGCCCGCATGTCCTACGCCGCGAGTCGCGAGCAACTGGAAGGCGGATTAGAAGCGCTGGCGAAGTGGCTTGCAGCATGATGCCCGTTGTAAGAGTCGAACCAAACCGCTTCGCGACGGCCGGTCGCCGGAAGGCGGGGTCGCCAGGTGTGTTTCGGGTCGGACTGGTTACCGGCTCGGGTGGCATTCTGAGTTGCGCCCCGAGGCGGGTGGGTCACGCTTTGCACACCGACCCTGAAACCGCAGTCCGTTAGGCCAACTTGCACAACGACCGGCCAATTCAGAAGTTCATCCAAAGGCACTCGACTTCCCTGGTCTTAGTCTTCCCGCCAGCGGCGTGGTTAGCGATGTCGAACTGCTCGCCGCGCCAGTCTCGGTACAGTTCGTCATACATAGCGGACGGGTAGCCGCTCAGGACGATCTTGGATTCGCACGAATGCAGTAGCTTTGCAAGCTCCCGATGTTCAGAGTCGTTCATTTCGGCGTGGTAGATATTTCGGCTGTTTTCATCGCGAGTGCTGTGAACATATGGAGGATCGCAGTAGATCAACGCTTCCGGGTGGTCGAATCGTGGGATCGCATCGAAGGCAGACTGGCAGAGGATTTGAACACGTTTGATTCGGTCAATGATTGCGGGAAGTTGTTCAATGGCCGTCCACCATGCATTCACGTCGCCGGCCATTCCGCCCCTACGCGCGTGTCGTCGTGTAGCTCCAACTCTGGCCTTTGCCGCCGAACGATTGCCGCCAGCGAACGTAATCACAAAACGCCATTTCTAGTTCAGTGGCATTTTCCGGGTAGTCTTTTGAATCATCAAATTCAGCCTGAGAGTACAGTGTTAGCCGGGCTTTCGCTGCGAACGCTTCGCCTTCATCCCGAAGCACTCGGAACAAGCGAGTGATTCGACGGTCGAGATCGTTGTACGTCTCGATCTCAACCGGTTCCTTATTAAGAAGCACGGAAGCGCCACCGCCGAACGCCTCAAGGTAGATGCGGTGTTTCGGGAAAAAGTTGACAATGCGACTAGCAAGGTATCGCTTGCCCCCGTGCCACTTGACCGGTGGACGAATAGACATGTGCTTCCCTTCAAATATCTGAACGGATGATTACTAGACAGAATTCTACGTGGCCGTCCTGTTTTCTTCAAGAATTCTTTTTCGCGCAAGTATTGTGCCAAGTTGCACTTGCGATAATTATCCTACTTGACATCGAGCCTTTTCATAGTCTATAGTGTCACGGGTAGTATCATGTAGGGCAAGCCCGGTAATTATAGGCCCTACGAGTTTATTGGCATGGACGAGCTTCTGTGCCCTTGCGAAGTGGTGATCCCTATTGACTACAACCCGGTCAAGAAGGGAGCAAAGCCTCGCGAGGTCGAGCCGGAAGTGTTGACCGAAATCACTCAATGGTTTCATCGACAATTCGGCTCTGTGTCGATGTACGGCGGCCCGGTCCAACCGGCTGGCCACGGATTATGGGATGGATACCTCGACCGCATTATGCGGGTGAGGGTTGCTCTACCAGAAAGACGAACGCCTGAGTTCGTTGCGCTGGTGCATGCTATCGGCAAGAAGCTGAAGCAAAAGGCAATGTACTACGAAATCGGTCCGCCGACCGCCAGGATCATGTTGATCGAAGAGGACGAAGGCCGGGCAGCGGTGGGAGGAGAAAAATAATGTCAATTGATCGAAAGGCGGCCCGTGTGCTGGAGCGGGCGAGGACCATCTCCAGAAAAGTTGACACCTGGGCAGATTTCTCAAATGCCATGTTCGACCAATTCAACGGAGTTGTTCCCAAGGAATTTCCATCCGAGTTGGAGCGGCAAGCATTCTTCGACACGGAACAGTACAAACAGATTCTGCAAATCCAGACGGAACTGATGAAGAAGCACGGCACTGTCGTGGGCGCAGCGCCAAAGAGCGGAAAATTTGTCGTTCGTGTTCCAAAGACGATCCATCAGAAATTGGACATCGAATCAAAGCGCGAGGGCGTCAGCTTGAACCAACTGGCGCTGACGAAACTGAGCGTTCCTTTGCCAAGATCGACTGGTGTTGCAGAGGAGACGGTTATCGAATCGTTCAACTCGACGCATGAAGGCTACGCAAGGGATTGGGTGGTAATCGACCCCCGGCACAACTCGCTCTTTTTGGAGCGATGTCGAAAACTCGGCTTACGGTCAAACGAATACAGCGATTTCCGGCTCAACCATCTGCTCATGAACATCGGCAAGACGAAGAAGTACAAGGGCAGACTAAACGAAGCAACGAAGAAGTCTGGATTCAAGAGCTACAACGATTGTGCGTTTGCAGCAGAAATCGCGATCAGAACGTTGCAGCGGACAGACGGTGTCACTTTGGATCGTATTCTGTGCGACCCGGAACTGCGATCACGGTTCGACACAATCGCAATGAAGATGGCTCCCGGTCATACCGAGATCAAGCTCCGCTGTGCCGCGTTCAACCTTCGCAAAACGCATCGGCTAAAGCCCATTGACCTGAGCGCCGATGAAATTAATCTCGTTGCCGCTGGGCCAATTAAGAAACTGCCCCTTGCGGAAATTTCCGCGATGCCTGGGCTGTACGCATTCTTTGATAAGACGCGCCCTCTATTTGCAGGCGAAACCGACAACCTGCAAGAGCGGATTCAGATGCACCTGAATGGAGGGCTACCCGATTGGTTTGACAAGGAAGACGAAGCAGTGATTTTGAAGTTGATTGTCGTGCCGAGTGGGAAACGCGAGGAACGTTTGAAGTGGCTGATCTCTTTCATCAATCGCGAACGGCCACTTCTGAACTATCAGAACACGGGTTGATTATCTGCACCATTTCCGCTAGCGGGGCCGAGCAATTGCTCGGCCCTATTGCTTTTTTCATGTCAAGAATGGGACGGGCCGACCGCTCGATTCAAGTTCATCCCGCGACGTTCGGCGTAGACGGTCCCGCATCCACTCAGACAATTTCTTGCCATCAATGTCTGCCGCTTGCTCGAATGCGGCCTTCTCTACTGCGCTCACGCGAATCTGGATCAGCGCCCGTTTCGCCTTCTCGGCAGGCTTCCGGGGAGCCCCTTGCTTCCGTTTCATGGAGTTAATTGTAATGACAAAAAACTAGAAATCAATGTGGATTCCAAATTGACAGCACATGTAATTGTCATCACAATTAACATCGCACAAGTAAGGGGAATCCGGGCGCGCAACGCCCATGCTGGCGGTGGGTCGGGAAACGAGGAGCGCTGTGGCCAGGCGATCGGGGGATTGACGCCGCATCAGTATCAAATCGACCAGCGGGCCATCTATCAGGTTCTCCACCCCGATGGGTAGTCGTCGTAATTGTAATCATGAGTCAGTTGCTCGCCGGGCTCAATGTCGCGCAAGGCGTAGAAGTCCACTCGGTCCGGATTCTGGTCGAAGTACACGATCACGTTTGGTGTTTTCGAGTGATTCAGCATCGTGCCCATGCCGAGGACAATGGCGTTCTGCTTCAGCCCATCCTCCATGACCTCTGACCACAGGAACACGATGGTGTCCAGTACCGAGCCTTCCGGACACTGGTCCTCGGGTACCAGCATCACCGGGTCGCTGAACAGGAGGGTGTCGGCCGGAATAGGTGACGTGGCGAACACGCCCCGCCCCATGCCCTCGGCGTCCCGTACCTCAACCAAATCGGACCTGGTTACGAACTGGTGGTGGCTCATGGTTTACGAATTGTAGTGGTCCCCAGAGCGGGAACCAGCCGGTCAGTTTGGACAAGCCGTGCGCTCGACCGAAGGCTGCTGAAACGATTGGACCAAAAGGTAAGTGGCCAAGCGCGGAGGATCAACATCTGATCCTCCACCATTCCCAACTGAGGAGGGTGATGGAGAAAAAGTTGGCGGAGTTGGCGGAGACTCTGCCATCTTGGCAGTCTGGGATCGGATAAAGTGACACTACCCACCTGCACGAGAACTCGGCATGCGTTCCACGATTGTCCTTTTCCTCTTTGTCCTCCCCGTTCTGGCTGACGAAAAGCCACTCACACAAGATTGGGACTACAGCGGCCCAATGAAGAAGGTCGCCGCCAAGTTCAACGGCCGGCCTGGCGTGGTTCTGCATATCGGCGACTCCATCACGTACTCGAATCCCTACGGCCAGTGGGCTCGAGGCGGTGCGGGCAAAACGGACGGAGACAAGGCCGCTCTCAAATGGATGCACGCCGGCGCCGATAACGACACCGACGGCTGGTATCTGGCACGCTTCGATCATCCCGACGGCGGGCGATCGTACACCGCTTGCAGCGGCCTTCGGCTGAACGAAGCGCTCGCCGGCGGCAAGCAAAACATGCCAGCGCTGGAAAAAATCCTCGACAAATACAAGCCGCAGGCAGTTGTGTTCATGCTCGGCACCAACGACGCCTCCGCGCGCCGCGAAACCGCCGACTTTCGCAAGGAATACATCGTCGCGGTCGATCTCATGCTGAGCCGCGGCATCGTGCCGATCATCTCGACCATCCCCCCGCACGTTGCCCAACCGCGTGTCGCCCGCTTCTACAACGACGCAATTCGCGAGATTGCCAAGGACAAGGGCCTGCCGCTCATCGACTTCGAAAAGGAAATCCTCAAGCGCCGGCCGACGGACTGGAATGGCACCCTTCTCGGCAAAAACGACGTCCATCCCTCCGCCGAATTTGCCGGCACGAAACCGACCAGCGAGCCGACCGCGGAAAACCTGAAGAACAGCGGATATCTCCTCCGCGGCTGGCTGTCCGTCAAGAAGATCGAGGAAGTGAAAGCCAAGGTCTTCGACAAGCTCGGCAAGAAGCCTGCAGCCAAATCGCCTACCAAATCCGTTCCGCTCGGCAAACCCGTGAGAATTCCGATCGCCCGCGATACCTGGCTGTCGGGCGTCGGCAGCGAAGCGGATACGACCAACGGCGGCGCGACTCGATTGAAAGTGAAATCGTACCAGGAGCTATCGCTCTTTGACATCGATCCGAGCGCCTTGAAGGGTCGAGTCATCACCAGCGCAACACTACATGTGCGCCTGGCTGGTCCGGAGCGATTGGGTCGCATCACGGTAGGAACCATTGGCGCCGAATGGGTCGAAGGCAAAGGTGGTGGCTATGCGAAAGAGATCGGGGCATCGACTTTCAAACACCGCCAACACCCCGATGTGCCCTGGACGGTTGCCGGCAGCGATATCTGTTCCGTCATTCTGAGCGAGGGGGGTACTGTTTGGGGCAACGGCGATGCCAGCGAACCGGACGACAAGGGCTGGCAATCGATTCCCGTCGATCCGCGGGTCATTCGCGCTCGCGTTGCCGGGATTGGTTATGGCTTTGTGATGTTCGACGACACGGGTTCGGAATGGACGCGCGAAGGCGAGAAGTTCACCTTTCGGCACTTTCCAAACCGCTTCATTTACAGTCGCGAGGCCGGCGCAAAACGCGCCGTATTTGACTGTCTATCTTGGCGAGTCGGACACCACGCCGCCGGCAATCGTTACGAATATCAAATCGTCCGTAGTTGGCTTACCTGCCGGCGAAGCGCTTGTCAGTTGGACCACGCCCACCGACCGCGGCGCGGGCGTATCGGGCTTTCTGGTCCGCGTCAACGACACAGATGCGCCGCGCTACTTGATCCCGGCGCCGAATAAAGCGGGTGAATCCGTAACGATGCACCTCCGCGACCTTGACCTCAAGCCCGGTCAAGAAGTTGCCCTTGCGATTCGCACGGTCGATGGCGCCGGCAATGTCGGCGAAACGGTCTCGACTCGAATACAAGTATCCGCTCACGAGCCGAAGCACTTGCCTGGAAACAATCCCGTCCTGCCGGAATCCGCCGGCGAGTTGCCGAAACTCGCCGGAGCGACCGTCGCTGTTGTGGATGAGTTGGATCATTTTCATCCAACGACCGGCGCCCTGGTTCCATCGCAACCCCCCGATTATTTGACAGCGAATCACCTCTGGTCGGCGAAGAACAAGCAGGTGCGCTTGTTCGCGGCTCGTGGCGAGATCATCGGCTTGCAAATCGCGCTTCGGGGCCATGTGAAAAACGTTCAGTCGTCGCTCGTATTTCCAACAGCCGGCAAAGTCGCTGTCACCATTGGGCGTTATGCGTGTGTCGGAACCGGAGAAAACAAGCAGCCCGATCCGATTGTTCCGCTCGATGTCACGTTCTCGGTTCCGACGCCGGAGGACGCATTCGACGGGCAAAAGGTTGGCAGCCTGCACGTCGAAGTTTATGTGCCGAAGGACACAGCCGCCGGTGATTATCGCGGGACGCTGGCACTCAAAGCAGGCGACGACAAGCTGGAGTTGCCGATCACGCTTCGCGTCTGGGACTTCACCCTCCCCGATCATCTGAGCTTTCTCGCCGAGATGAATGCCTACGGGCTGCCCGCATCGGAACGCGACTACTATCGCGCCGCCCATCGTCATCGCACGGTGATGAACGTGGTCCCGTATTCGCAACGCGGCGAAGTGACGCCGGGCTGGGGCCCAGGTTGGAATGGCGAGTTGGTCGATTTCCTCAAATGGGATCGCCGCTTCGGGCCTTATTTCGATGGCACGGCGTTCGCCGACCTGCCGCGAAAAGGCGTGCCGGTCGATTGCTTCTACTTGCCGCTCCATGAAAACTGGCCGACGCCGATCAACGGGCATTACAACGGCGGCTATTGGGCCGACCAATCGTTCGACGCGATTCACCGCCGCAACTTCGTTTCCGCCTCGCGACAGTTCGCCGAACATGCCAATGAGAAGGGCTGGACCGACACGCTCTTTCAATGCTTCCTGAACAACAAAGTCGATTACAAGCGCAACGGTTGGTCGCGAGGTTCGTCGCCCTGGCTGCTCGACGAGCCGCAGAGCTTTCAGGACTTCTGGGCGCTGCGGTATTTCGCCCACGCCTTTCACGAGGGCGCCGGCTCGGTGGCCGGCAAGGCGAAGCTGGTGTTCCGGGCCGACATCTCGCGGCCGATGTGGCAGCGCGATTCGCTCGATGGCCTGCTCGACTACAGCGTGGTCAACAGCGATTGGCGGCACTATCGGCGGATGGTCCTTGATCGTCAGCGGGCCAACGGCGATATCGTGCTCGAATATGGCACGCCCAATGAGATCGGCCGCTCGAATCTGCAGGCCGTCGCCTGGTGCATCGACGCCTGGGCCCTCGGCGCCGATGGCGTGATTCCCTGGCTCGCCGTCGGCAGCCACGATGCGTGGAAGAAAGCGGAAACGACTTCGCTCTTCTACCCGCCCAATCGCCTGGGCGAAGTGGGACCGATTCCATCGGCGCGTCTGAAAGCATACCTGCGTGGCGAGCAGGACGTCGAGTATTTGACGCTGCTTTCCCAAATCATGAATGAACCGCGTTGGTCGGTCGGCAAGCAAGTGCGCGAACTCCTGAGATTGACCGGGAAGAAGGAAGGAACGGTGCTGCTGGTGAGGATGCGGGTGTGGTGACCTATGGTAAATTGCGGCCGCAAGACTTGTGGGCGCTACGAATCCGGATCGGCGAAGAGTTATCGAAGCGGCATCCGCCGGCGAAGGATCGCCTCGTCGACCTCCGCCCGCCGAAGCGAAAGCCTTGAAAACCTTCGTCTCGTTCCCAGGAAGAATGCCGCAGAACTTGGGAATGAGTAGCTACTTCTTCTTTTTCATCGGACGCGCCTCGACCTTTTTCGCCCCCAACGGCGCTGGCGTCATCGTGTAGACGATCGCATTCCCATTGGCGCCGGCGATGGCGAGGGCCGTGCCGTCGGGATGAATGGCCAGGTCTCGCGCGTTGGCCGGAACGGTGACGGTATGAACATTGCTCGCGTCGTCCGGCTTCCAAAACCAGATCCGTCCCTGCCCTGCTCCGCCGGCGCCGACGACGTGGCCATCCGGCAAAAAGCCGACGCCCCAACCGGTCCCCTGATAGTTCGCTTCCTTCGGCTTGAGTTGCTTCGCCTTGCCCGTCTTCATGTCGAAGAGCACGACCAGCGGATTGCCAACGCCCGCAAACGCGTTCGACACATTCGTGATGCCGGTGCACGCCAGCGTCGAGCCGTCAGCATTGAATGACATCCCGCGCACGCCGCCGATGTCGGCCGCGAAGCCAGTGTCGTATTTGTGAAACACCTTGGCGTCCAGCTCGCGTAACGGCTTGCCGGTGATTGCATCCCATTCCTTGATGTTGCCCATCAGGTCAGCGGAAACGAGCGTCGATCCCGATGGGTGAAACGCAACGTTGTAGACATGCGAGGTATGTCCTTCCAGCGTCCGCACCGCCCTGCCATCAATCGCATTCCAAAGCTTGACGAGATGATCGTTCCCGCAACTCGCCAAGGTCTTCACATCGGGGCTGACGGCGACCGCCCGGACCCAGCCGTTGTGCGCATTGATCGTGCGCACGGCGGTTGGCTTGTCGGCAGCGCCGTCCCACCAGTTCACTTTGCCGTGATAGTCGCCGCTGATGAGCGTGAACTTTTCAGCGGGCGATGGCAGCATGGCGGCCGCACTGCCGAGTAAATTGAAAATCGGCAACGGCTCGATCGGAATCGGAATCGGCAAATGTTTCGCGATCGACACCGTCGCGCCCGCTTTGCCGACGAACGCCAGGCCCCGAACCCAGCTTGCGTGTCCCGAAAAGACCGTCTTGCGACCGGTGACAAAGTCGAAGCGCAGGATGGAATTGTCTTGCGCCTAGCGAAGAGGAACCGGCCCGACGGATCGAAGCGGCAGCCAATGAGCGGGCTGTTGTGCTTGAGCGTCAAGGCGATGCGTGTCGCCGTGATGTCGATTGCCGGTTTCATTTTCAATTCCTACGCCAGCACTTCGGTGATGGCCGATGCCTTCGGATCGGCGATCGGCACGGGGCGATCCTTCGGGTAGAAGTTCTTGGTCGGGTCGAGTCCCAGCGCGCGGAAGTAGGTGTGGAACAGATGCCCGCCATGCACCGAGCGATCGGTGACGGCGGTGCCGTTCACATTGGTCTTACCGACTACAGAGCCGAGCTTGAGGCCACAGCCCGCCATCGCGATCGACCACGCATGCGACCAGTGATCGCGGCCATAGCGATCGTTGATCCTGGGCGTACGGCCGAATTCCGCCATCACGATGACTAGCGTTGATTCGAGCATCCCGCGGTCGGCCAAGTCAGTCAATATGGCAGCGAACGGGCGATCGAATTCGCCGAGTTGCTCGATATGGAAATTGAAATTCTCATGGTGCGTGTCGTAGTTCGTGTGCGTCACTTTCACGAATGTGACGCCCTTCTCCAATAGCCGACGTGCCAAGAGCATGTGTCGGCCGAAATCGTGCCGGCCATAGCGGTCGGCGAGTTTCGGATCTTCCATGCCGATGGAAAACACGTCCTTCTTAGCGATAAACTTGGCCGCCTGGTCGTACGACTCCGTGTACGCTTCCGTCTGGGCGGTTCGGCGCGATCGGGCGAAGCGCTCGTTCAGCTTCTTTCGCAGTGCTTCGCGCTGCCGGTCGACTTCACTCGTCAGCGCCGCAGGGGCGAACAAATCGGCCGGGGGCTTGCCGTCGGCCAATGTCACCGAGGCGAATCGCGGACCGAGAAACGCGGCGTCCGCCTTATTGAAGCCGCTGCCGCCGCCCGGCGTGATCTGGATATGGCCCGGCAACTCTTCGTGGCCGGTGCCGAGCAGCTTGGCGGCCACCGCCCCGATTTGTGGATATTCGAACGCGGGATCGGGTCGACGACCGGTCAACATCTGCACCGCCCCGCGGCCATGATCGTCGTCCGATGTGTTCACGCCGCGTACCAGCACCATGCGGTGCATTTGGTTCGCAGTCTCGGGGAGCAGTTCGCAAATGTGCGTGCCCGTAACCGATGTGGGAATGGCCCGGAAGGGCCCACCCGTGTCGGTTCCCGGCTTCGGGTCCCAGGTCTCCAGTTGGCTCGACCCACCGCTCAAAAACACGACGAGCACGCGCTTCTGGCTCTTGCTCAATTGCTTGGCAGCGGCCGAGGTCGTTAACCCACCGAGGCCAAGCATCGTTCCGATTGAGCCGCCCAGAAACGCGCGACGCGAAACACCATGTTCGGCGGTTTGACAGGCATATGGGCATGGAAACATGGGACACCTCAATGATTGAAGCGAAACTCCGACGACGCCAGCATGGCCCAGATCACCTCGGACAATTCACTGCGTCGATTCGCCGGCGAACGAATCGCTTCGGCAATATCTTGTCGCTCGTCGGCGGACGGCGGACGGGCGAGTACGGTAAGGAACAATTCGTCCGCGACCGCTGCTGGATCTTTCAATTTCTCAGCGCGATCGAGCAAACTCCCAGGTCGAGCGGCAATCAGGTTGCGAATCACCCCGCCATGCTTGAGGAATAGCGTCTGATCCAGCGTCGCGACAAATCCGTCCTCCGGCTCGCCCGGCTGCGTGCCGAACATCGAGCGGAACGGCGCAATGTTGCCAGCCAGCCGGGCGTGCAATGTGGCATCGCTCAGTTTCTTGCCGAGCGCTTGCCGCTCGGCGTCGGTGTACCCCGTCGCTTGCATCATCGCATAAGCGAGTTGCTCGGGCGTCAACGGCTTCAAAATGGCGACGGCGAATTTGCTCGGCGAAACCGACTCGGCACTCGGCTGCACTTCACTCGACCGCTGATAGGTCTTGCTCAAGGCGATTTCGCGGAGTAGCCACTTCACATCGAACTTATGTGCCGCGAATTCGTCGCCGAGCAGCTTGAGCAATTCCGGATGCGATGGTGGATTATCCGGATGATCGGCATCCAGCGGGTGAATGAGACCGCGACCGAGCATCATCGACCAAAAGCGATTGGCGGCCGCGCGGCGAAATCTCTCGTTGTCCCTGGCCGTAATCGCCGCTCCCAGGTGGCCAAATCGGCTGTAATTCGGCACTGGTTTGACGCCCTTCTTCGGCGCGACTTTGTATTCCTTGCCCTTGTCGAATTTCGCGTCGAGGATCGGCTTCAGTCCCGGCATCTTCGGCGCCGTCGTCTTCTGCGTCTTGCTCTTGTCGAAGACGCTAGTGAAATTCGTATCCCCCTCGGCTTTCTCCGCGATGACAGCGGTCGTGGCGCGATTGTCGGGGAACAAAAACGCCCGCGTAAAGAACGCCTGGATGCCGTAATAGTGTTCCTGTTTGAACCCGTCGATCAGCGGATGATCGTGGCATTGCGTGCAGCGCAAACTCATTCCCAAAAACAGGCGGCCGATGTCGCGAGTCACGACGGTCGGATCGAGTTCGCGATCGAGCAAGAATTTGGCGGCCGGCCGCGTCTTCGCATCGCTGCCGTCGTTGGAGAGCATCTCCCGAACCATCTGATCGAATGGCTTGTTGGCGGCGAATGAGCCGCGCAGATATTCTTCCCATGCCGGCCGCGGCACCCGCACATCGGGCCGCCGGTCCATCAGAACCACGTCCCAATATTCTTGCATGTGCCGGGCATAGTCGGGACTCGCGAGCAACCGGTCGATCAGCTTTTCGCGCTTATTGCTTGCTTTGTCCGCCAGGAAAGCACGCACCTCACCGACCCGGGGGATACTGCCGGTCAGATCGAGCGAAATGCGGCGCAGGAATTCCGCGTCGGCAGCGAGCGGCGCCGCAATCTTGTCGTAATCCTTGGTGCGTTTCGCGATAAGCGCATCAATGCGCGCGTGCAACGGTTCACCAGCGACGCCAAACGGCGCAGCGAGAACGACCAATGCAAATACGAGAAGCGCACGGCAGATGCGCGGGGAGCGCATGGCGGCCGTCCTGTTTCCCGGCGGTGGAGAAATCGAGTCGGCAGTTGGCCGGGCGGCAAGGCCGACGAAGGCGGGATGGGCGAATTGCGGGCGATGAGTCTCCGTATAGAGTGCCGGATTTCCCAAGCAGTGTCAAGCAACAATAGGAAAGAAACATGTTTGAATGTTTGGCGGTTCAGCGACCGCTCGCCGGAATTAAACGCAGTCCTCAATCGACAATTCGCCTTCGGTGAGCACCGACGACCACTTCGCGTCGTAGCGGAACTCGCCAGAGTTCCGTGTGGGCGTAACCCAGACGGAACTCTGGTGGGTTCCCCTATCGCATCGGGCAACGTCCGAGCGATCGTCGACTTTCGTCATTGCACCGCGGCGGCCACCTCTTTCGGGCAACGTCGCGGACAAGGCGTAGTATCTTTTTTCAGTGTCACATTTTGTTCCATTTTGTCACATCGTCCCTCCCAGGCCGGCTAACATCTTTTGTTTTTTGGGTCAAACTGGGTCAAATTGGCTCACTCGCTTATCGGCGACGGGGCGCGGCGGCCTGAGCCACTTCGTCCAGTATTTCGAGTAGTCGTCCGATGCAAGGGAGATTCCGCCGATTTTTGCAGTTTCAATCAAATCCAGTTTTCACATCATTAAGGGCTGCGCTGTCCAGTAGTGGCGCCGGACGATACCTGCGAAACATCCGGCGCAGTTCCTTCCCGGATATGAGGAGCGGTTGCAGTTCATCCCTGCAACGACACGCAGACAATCTCCTTGTCGTTCCGCACGAAAACGCATTTATGCGCATAAGCAGGATGACACCAGACGACCTCGCGGCCTGAATTTGGCTGCGTTGGCGTGATGATCTTCGCCCGGGTGATTTCCTTGTAGCCTTTCGCAGATAGATCCGCCAGGATCAGGTCGCCGGCGTCGGTGAAGATGAAGAACCGGTCTTTATGGGGCGTGATGAACGCCGAGCCGAATTGCTTTTTCTTGCCGCCCTGGTGCTCAAGAGACTCCCAAAGCTGTTCGCCGGTATCGAGCTTGCAGCAGAGTAACTGGCCATCGCGGTCGAAGCCGTAAATGTATCCATCCTTGATCGCCGGCGTGCTCATCAGACAGCGCAGTCCCTTGACCTTTTCCGCGTCGTCGGTTTTGCCTCGCCAAAGAACGCTCGCCTTCGGTTCCTTGCTATCCAGCTTGATCGCGATGGGGCCGTGATAGTAACTACTAATGAACAAGACATCGCCGGCGACGCGAGGCGTGGCGATCGGCGCTGCCGGCCGATTGGGTTGCACGTCGCGCGGGTATTTTTCGCTCCAGTATTTGTCGCCCGTTTCCGGATTCAACGAGTTGATCGATGAGCTATGCCAGACGATCAGTTGCCGTTTGCCGCCGGCCTCGATGATGATGGGAGGCGAATATCCCACCTCGACGGTGGTCAATGCATGCCAAAGGACCTTGCCATTGCTTCGATCGAACGCGACAACGGCTTGCTTTTCCCCACCCACCAGGCAAATGATCTTGTTGCCATCGACGAGCGGATTCGACGACCAGCCCCAGACCGGCACCTTGGCCTTCAAATCCTTGGCAAAGTTCACGGTCCAAATCGGCTTACCCGTTTTTGCTTCCAAGCAGTGCAAATCGCCCATCGTGCCGAGCGTGTAAACGCGATCGTCGACGATAATCGGCGTGGTTCGCGGACCAAAGCCGTAGCTGATTCGCTGATAGGTGCAGTCATATTCGTGGGTCCAGATCTCTTTGCCGGTCGCGGCATTCAAGCAGAGCACACGCTCCTTGCCCGCGCCAGACGTCGCTCGCGCCGGGTTGCCTTGAATCGTCTCGGCGAGGCGATCCATGACATAAACACGATCGCCTGCGACCGACGGGCCCGTGTACCCTGCCCCGAGCGCGTGCTTCCAGAGTTGCTTCGGGCCGTCCTTCGGGAACTTGTCGAGGATGCCCTCCTCGCGCCAGATGCCGTCGCGTTTCGGGCCGAACCATTGCGGCCAATCGTCGGCAAAAGTGCTGCGCGTGGCGACCAACGCCATGGCGAAGACCAGAAAATGCTTCATGATGGATTGATGGACAAAGGATAAACGGGTCGCCGCGGCGATGCGAGATCGGCCCGCGACTTCCGCCAAATGGTCTCCAGATTTGGCGGCAACGTTATCGTATGCCGGCGATGAGTCCCGCGAGGAAGTTTACGCCGTCGTTGCGGGTCTTCGCTGCTTCTGCCAGACCGGCGTAGTCGCCTGCTTGCTGGCAGAGTTCATAAACGCCGGGGCAAGACAATTGGCGGTTTTCGCCGACTAAATACTTCTTAGCGACCGCGAGCGCTTCGTCCTTGCGGCCGATTTTCAGCATAATGTTCACGTACACTTCGGCCGGGAAAGTGCTGCCCTCTCGGAATGCCGGCTCAATCTTGTCGCGAAAATGTTTGAGACCGGCTTCGACATTCTCGCCGTCAAGGACATCGAGCAGGACCTTGTAGTCTGCATAAGATCGCTCGAACGGCGGGTCGGAGGCGAACTTGAACGTGTCGCTCAACTTTTCGCCATAGGCGCAGCACTCGCGGGCGAGCTTGCGTTCCGGACAGGGATCGAGTTCGAGGCTGAACTGCGCGACCGACGACAGGTGCGACGTATCGATGTGATACGCCCCCTCCTCGAATAACTCGGGATGGCCTTGCACCAATTCGCCCACGGTGGCGTTCGCCGGCACTTGCACGCCGCGCGATTCGAGATCGTTCTTCAAGCGTTCGAGGAGCTGGTCGTATAGCGAACGCACGAGTGCGCGAATGCAGTGCTGTTTCGCCTCCGGGTTGCGCGAAAAATCCTGGCCGCTGTAGGTCGTGATGGCGTTGCAGATTCCATAACGAGAAACGACCAGATCGAAACCCTTGGCCGGATGCACGCCGTGATAGAGACCAATTTCGACCAGCGGCTGCACGTCGTCGGCATCGGTTGGTTCGAACCGTTCGATGTAGTCGCGAACCACGTCGGGTTCGCCGAGCATGTTGAAGTAGAACCACGCTTTGCGCAGATCGTGCAGTTTCAGGAACTCGTTGCCGACGAGCCGCCCGGCGTCGCGAATGGCTTGCTCGTATTCCGCATGGGTGCTCGCCGGAAGTTCCGCGGCGGAGCCGCTCGGAAATGGCGAAACGCCCAATTCGACGCGTTTCTTCATCAAGAGGGCGTAGAAGAGCGCGTTGAAATCGCCAATCGCGCAAGTCGGCGCAGAGCTGGTCGACCGCGGCGACCGGGCTTTTCTCTGTCAAGCTTTGACGCAAGCGCTCGTAGGTCTCTGGCGAGAGAGTTGGTGGCGGAGGCAGTTCGTCAGGATCGAACATGGAGGATGTGCGTTAGTATTGGCGGGCAAAGATTAGTGTACGGCCGGCTCAACGTCTTGTAGGGTGGGCGAAGCCCATCGTGGGGCGTAGTGGGCTGCGCAAAGCCTTCGTCCACCCTACAAGAACTCGCAGTCAACTACTGGCGGAACCAGGACTCGGGCACCGAAATCACGCCGCCCGGCTTCACGCCGAGTCCCTTCGGGAACGCCAAGGCGGGCAGTCCCGCGCTTTCGACCGCGGCCGCGAATCCGGCGGCGAAGGCGGCAGCCATGTCGGATCCACTGGCGCCGTCGTTCGCGATTGTCGGCGCCAGAATGTCTGGCTTCACTCGTAAGAGCGCTTGCGGACCGGCGCCGCCCGCATCGTGCGGATTGACCTCGCCGTTCGGACCGACCGCCCCGACAGCGAATACCGATCGGGCATCGCCCGGAACCGCGACGCCGCCGTCCCGCGACGCGTAATCGGCAAGCTGAAAACTGGTCCGACCGTCGGCCGACTCGACAAACAGCCGCGGACGCAACTCCCAGGATACTTGTTGATCTTGCACGGTCGGCAAGCCGGGCGGTCGCGTTGTTGTCGGGACCGTGCCTTCGACACGGATGGCATAGCGCCCGTCGCTTGGCAACGCCAACTCCAAGCTGTGCTCGTAGACCGCGAATTGCGGTTCGAATTTAAGGCGCGACGGCAAGCCTTCGGACTCGGCAATCAGGTCGAGTTCATCGGAGGCATATTTCTGACCGGAGGGATCGCGCTGCTTGACGAGTTGCAAGCGCAGCGGAACGACGGCTACACGATAGTCGCCTTCCGCGAGTGTCGGATCGTGCGGCTCGCGCCATTGGATGCTGATGCGTACTTTGCTTCCCGCCTTCAAATCGAGGACGTCTTTGCCACTGCTGCGCGTCGACAGGAAATTCAATTCTCGCGACCAGCGGCCGGACCGCACGCCGACATCGGTCGCGGCGAATTCCATGACGCCATTGCGATCCTCGTCCAGAAACAAGCCGGTCCAGGTCTGACCGCGGGTGTCGCCAGCCGGCTGGAACCACAGCGGCGGAGGGGCCGGATTTGGGCGCGTCAGATGCCGGGAGTACGAGCCCTTTTGGCGGGTGAGCCAGTTATCGAGGAATTGGCTGATGGTGCTTGCGCCATCGAGCGCAAAGCCGGTGTTCCAGTAAAGCTGAGACACAACGACCTTGGCGCCAGCCAGACGGCCCAGCGCCGTTTCCAATTCTTCGACCCGGTTGAGCCGGGCGAGGATGAGCTGCTCGTCGCCGGCCAGCTTCTCCAACATATTTTGGGCCGCGATCCGCCGCTTTTGGGCGGCCGCTTCGTCCGAAAAATCATCGAATGCCCGCTGATACTCGGCCAGTGCGTCGCGCTTTTTCTGTTGGAGGACATCGATATCGCCCTCGATTTCCAGGCGACGGGAAATGATCCCCTCGGTCCGGAAGACGTCGCCGCGAACATAGCGGGCGGCGTTGACGATGTGATAGGCCGCGTCGGGCGGGATGCGAACCAGTATCAATTCCGCCGCGGGAGCCGCGAGCCGGACGGCCAGGGCGCTACGCGTGCCGTGGCCAAAATCGCCGGGCATGGGGTCGGGCCGAACATCTCGATTGCGGTCGGCCGTCAAATCGACCAATGTAACGCCGCCGGTGGTCGAACTCTTCTTGGAATCGAGGTGCTTTTGCCAACCGGCAAAATCGCTATCGAGAATGACGATGCGGATGCCCTTCCCGGTCGCGCCGAGGGCATGAAGACGATCGAGGCGCGTTTGCCCGAGCGGATCGATTTTCGCCGGCGATTCGTCGTTGCCGATCAATGTCAGCTTGTTGTCTTCCTTCGACGGCGAAGTTTTGGGCGCTGCGGCGGGCGGCGCACTCGATATTCGGGGCAATCGAACCGCCGCGACGTCGGGATTCGCCGCGATGGTCTCGGTCAGCGCGCCCTTCGCCACCAAAACCGTAACCACGGAACCGACTCGCCCTTCGATGGACACGCCCAGACGCGCCAGCGGCACGCGCCATTCTCGATCGACTTCCAAGGGGGTGATTGCGAGGACGACTTCCAGCCGCAGCGGCTTGTCGCGGGCACCTTCCTCCGCGAGCCGTCGACGTAGGTCGGCCGTCATCTTCTCGAGCTGGGGTTGATCGGCGGGAATGGGCGGCAAGGCCACGATCGGCGGCGCGGCCTCCGGAGCGCCAAGCACTTCAACCACGCGAACGGGCACGTTGTCCGCGAAAGGCCGGACCAAGTTGGGCGTCAACGTCCCGTCCGGAAGTTGCGCGTACAACTCTTGGGCGACTTCCGGCAGAAGCCAACCGCTCGGCTGTTGGCGAAGGTCATTGAGAAGCGTCGTTACCTTGCCGGCAGGCATGTTCCCCTTGGTGATGGTGAAGTTCTGTGAGGCGAAGCCGAGTTCGCGACGAAAGCCGAGCTTTGCCAAAGCGATATTCACTTGCTTGAACAGCGCGATTTGATCGCGGCTATGCCCGATTTCCATTCGCACATGGACCGGCTCGTCGGCCTTGTCCGGCAACTTATAACCCCGTGGCATCAAGAGAATCGTCTGAACCCGACGATCGTTCAGAAGAACGTGGGCATTCTTCGAAGGGATGGTCCCTTCCATATGGTTTGCCGTCGGATCAAATGGGGCCAGGTCCGATTCGTCGGTCTCGGTTTCCTTGAATCCAAGGCCGGCGAAGAATTTGGCCATCTCATCGAACTGCAACACGCGCTCGTTGCGGTCGGCTTGGATGCGATAACGGATTTGGACGTCGTAGGCATCGGGCGGCTTGGGCGTCTTGATCTGGGCACGCGTATCCAGCCCGCCCAGAAGAACGATGGCGACAAGGGCAACGACGGCGATCGAAACCGTAAGAAGCAACCGCATGGGGATATCCGATATCGCGGGACGGAATTTCACGCTTCCATGATGACGGATCGGAAGCCAGTTGCCAAGCGGCCCGCCCGCGAATTGGCCAGCATTGCCAAACCGAGAAGGATTAAGAGTACGATTACGATTAGGAAAAGGATTGAGTGTGCGGGTGCGGTTGGGAGACCAGGAAATCCCCAAGCGCGGTCGATTGTAATCTTCACCTCCCCCTTTCGACGGCGAAGTGTCCATGACTCTCTCGGCAAACGTCATATTCATCACCGGTGCTTCCAGCGGAATCGGCTGGGCACTTGCCGAGGAGTTTGCTCGCCAGGGAGCGCGGGTCGGCGTCCTGGCTCGCCGGGAAGACCGATTGCGCCAGTTATGCGAAAAGATTCGAACGCACGGGGGATCGGCCGAGTATGCCGTTGCAGATGCAGGGGATCGTGCGGCCGTTCACGCGGCGATACGGTCCTTGAGCGAACGTCTGGGGCCATGCGGCATCATCGTTGCGAACGCAGGAGTGGGGCAGTCCAATTCCGCAACGGATTTGAACGTCACTGCCGCGGAAATGGTGATCCGCACGAACCTGCTCGGTCCGATGTACGCTTTTGAAGCCGTGCTGCCCGACATGCTCGATCGCGGGACCGGGCATCTGGTCGGCGTGTCAAGCATGGCGGCATTCAAAGGGCTGCCCACGGCCGCCGCCTATTGTGCCAGCAAGTCGGGGCTGAATGCGTATCTCGAGAGCCTGCGCATTTCCCTGCGGACGAAGCACATCGCCGTGACTGCGATTTGTCCCGGCTTCGTTCGGACGGAGATGACGGCCAAACAATCGCAAATGCTCTGGCCCATCGACGCGGACCTGGCCGCGAAGAGAATAGTGCGAGCGATTGCCCAACGAAAGAAGGTCTACAGCTTTCCGCGGCGGATGCGCTGGGTCATGACGATGCTCCGACATATGCCGGATTGGATTCTCTCCAGAGCAATCAAGGATGAGCCACGATTGTAATTGAGATTCGAATCCCTGAATGCGGAGCTGGAAGCGCCAGCTTCGCTGGCGCTTGTTGAAGTTGTGCGCATGCGGTTCGGCGGAGCCCGACGCGCAACGCGAGGGCGACGGCGAACCAACGGAGGCGCAATCCTTAGCCAATCGGCTCGCAGACCCGGCCCGACTCGCCCTCGCGTTGCGCGTCGGGCTCGGCTGGGTTTGCGATCCCGTTGCGGCGGGCAACTTCAAGATTTGCGCTTCGGGCTCCGAGGGCCACGCAAGTCGCTCACTTCAGCTTCCCGCCTGGCACTTTGCCGAGCCCCTCGAACAAATGCACCAGCGAGGCCATGAGCTTCTTCCAATCGCCCTCATGCAGGCTCTCGTTCGGAGCGTGAGCATTACTGGCTGGATCTTCGATGCCGAGCAAAAGCGCAGGAGCGCCGCCAAACAGTTCGGCCAGCGGGCCGACGAAGCCGATTGTTCCACCGCAGCCGATCGCGATCGGGTCCTTGTCAAAACCCTTGCGCAAAGCCCCCATCGCGGCCTCGAAGGCCGGGCCGTTCGGATCGGTCATCCACCATTTCACCGGGCCCGCGACTTCAGTGACATTCACCTGCACGCCCCACGGTGGATTGGCAGTGAGATGGGCTTTGAGGCACTTGAACACTTCCGCGGGATCCTGATCGGGGACGATCCGGCAACTCACGATGCGCCTGGCGCTTGGCAACACCTGGTTCGACGCTCCTTTGATGGAACTCGCTTCCTGAGCGATGACGGTCACGGCCGGCCGCCGCCAAGTTTGTTCGTAGGGAGTCAGCCCCTTTTCCATCGCGAACTGCGAGGTCGGCAGCAACTTCGTGTCGTGCCGCCATTTCGCCTCGTCACCCGGCAGCCGCCGAAAAGCGGCGCGTTCCTTATCCGTCAATGGGCGAACCTGATCGTACATGCCGGGGATCGGCAACGGCGAGTTTTCGGCGAATAATCGGCTGAGGATGACGTTGAGGGCAATCGCGGCGTCGGGCAGCGCCCCGCCGCCCATGCCGCTGTGGACTGGGATCTCCGCCGACCGCACCTCGACGTGAGCGGCGACTATTCCACGCAACGAATAGGTGACGCACGGCAAGCCAACTTCGATGTTCTCCGTATCGCAGACGACGATGACATCGGATTGCAACCGCTCGTGGTGGCGTTCGAAGAACTGCATCAGATTTTTGGAACCGACCTCCTCTTCGCCTTCCACCAGCATCTTGATGTTGACGGGGAGCGAACCCTCGGTCTTCAAATATGCGGAAATGGCTGCCAATTGGGCGACGATGGCGCCCTTGTCGTCGGCTGCTCCGCGGGCGAACAGCCGGCCATCGCGGCGAGTCAGGTGCCAGGGGTCGCTCTGCCATTGTTGGTGAAAATTGATCGGCTGCACGTCGTGATGGGCGTACAGGAACACGGTCGGCTTGCCGGGGGCATCGAGCCATTCGCCATAGGCGTAGGGCAGCGAGCCGCCGACGCGCAGGACGTCGACCCGTTGTAACCCGGCCTGGCGCATCTGCTGGCAGGTGAGCGAGGCCGTTCGCTCGATCTCCGGGCTATGTTCGCCGTCGGTGCTAATACTCTGAATCGCAACCAGGTCGGCCAGATTGCGGACGATGCTCTCGTGATTCTTTCTCAAGCCACTCGAGAGGCAGCATGATGTTCCCCTGCGTCGAAGATTGTCTCATTGCAATGGTATCCGCTGCTTCCGCTGGGGGCAAATGCGCTTGTCGAGCGTCGCGCTTCGGAAGCCTCTGGAGTAGCGAGCCTCTGGAGCAGCGAGCCTCTGGAGTAGCGAGCCTCCCGCTTGGCGAGCCTCCCGCGTAAGCGGGGGGAGGAGCGAGCGTTACTCCCCCCGCTTACGCGGGAGGCTCGCCAAGAGTCCCCCCGCTTACGCGGGAGGCTCGCCAAGTGGGAGGCTCGCCAAACAACCTCGTTTGCGGGTCACAAGCGCACTACCTCAATTACAATCAAACGGGTAGAATCTCTGGCGACCCATTTCCCATTCGGACGGGACCCTGTGCCGATCAACGCCGTTTGCCCCGAGTGTCAGAATCGCTTCCAGCTTCAGGAAGGGATGCTCGGCAAGTCGATGCGCTGCCCGAACTGTCACGAAGTATTCATTATCAAGGATGCGGGCCCGAGCGCCGGTCCGGCATCACCACCGACGACGGTTGCTCCTCCGCCCTCTCCGAAACCTGCTCCAGCCGCTTGCGCACCCCGAACGCGAACGGACGCGCCGCCAGTCGTCTCGCGGAGCGGAAATGTCAGCGACTTCGTGCAAGTGATCAAAGATGTGAGCGCTGTGGTTCCTCCGCCGCCCGCTCCGATTCCGCCGAAGCCGAAAGAATCGCCACGCGTCGACAAGATCAAGCCGCCACCCACTTCGGGGGACTTCCCCTGGGAGGAGCGACCGCGAACACCAGTTGCGCCTCCGCCGCGATCGGATAAACCGAAATCGCCAACTTCGGCGGACTTTCCGTGGGACGAAGCCCCGAAGCCCAAGGTGAAGCCCGTTGCTCCCAAGGCGAAAACCTGGTCGCCGGACTTCGCGCCGCCGCCGGCGCCGCCGGCCGACGAATACGGGCCGGAGGAATACGCGGAACAACAAGACAACGGCTACGACGACACGTCTGACGACGAGACCGTGGCCACAATTCCGGCCCAGGTAGCCACGCGTCCGCCCAAGAAGCGGAATCGGCTGGCCATTCTCGTCGGCTTGATCGCGTTCGTCGTCGGTGGATTAGGAACCGGGGGGTATTTCCTCTTCAAGTACATCCACGAGCGGCCGGATCGCTTGTTCGTTGCGGCCAAGAAGGAATACGACGCGAATAACTTCCTGCCGGCGCGCGACCAGTTTCAAAAATTCCTCAAGGAGTATCCCGACGACCAACGCGCACGCCCGAGGCCCGCTTCTTCGCCGAGCTGGCCGACCTGCGGCAAACCGTTGGTTCCGTGATGACACGCAGCGATCCGCAGCCGGGGGTTACGCAATGGAAATCGTTCCTGACAACCGTTCAGGACGAACAAATCAAGCCGTTCGCGGCCAGAGAGCGGTTCGGCATCGACATCTGGCAGGCCGGCGTCCGTCTCGGTGAAGCAGTCGTCGGCAAGGCAAGTGACACGTTCAACGAGGACGATCCCGCCGAATCGGAAAAATGGCTGGCGGACGCCGAAGCGATTGTCCAAGCGCTCGACCAATTCCAGCCCGAAGGCGCGAATAAGCCGGAAACCTTGTTGAAGGATATCAGCGCCCTTCGAGCGCGAATGGACGTGGCCCGAGCCCGCGTGGCCAACTTGGCGAAATTGAAGAACACCCTGGGTGAAGGATCGGACGAGCAGGTGGCCCGCGCAAGAGCTGAGGCCCAAGGTTTGGGAATGGACAACGACCCCTCATTCAAGGCTCTGCTGGATGATGTCGAATCGAAGATCCAATCGAAGGCCGTTTATAACCGGGAACCCCAGCCAATTTCACCGACGGCCGTGCCTGATGATGGTCTCACGAGCCTGCTGTTCGCGCCCCGATTCGATAAGGGCGAGCGCCGGCCGATCTCTGGCGTTGCGGCTGTCTTCTTCTGCCTCGCCCGCGGCGTGCTGTACGCGCTCGACGAAGCGAACGGTCAGGTTCTCTGGGCGGCACGCACAGGCCTCGACGCCGACATCATGCCGGTTCGCGTCGCGGCGTCCGCTTTGAATCCGGAAATGGTCCTGGTTGCTTCAAATACGGGCAATCAATTCGGCATCACCGCTCGGGCCGCTCGAAATGGCACGCCGCTCTGGCATCAGCCGCTGGCGGTGCCTTGTCAGGGCCCGCCCGTGGTGGTCGGGCCGAATGCCTTCGTTTCGCTCGGCGATCGGGACGGGACGATCCTGGAAATCACGCTGGCGACCGGCGAGATCACCGGCAAGATCAGCATCGGCCGACCGCTGGGGCCAAATCTTGCCGCCCGACCGGGAACGGGGTTGCTTTACATTCCCGCCGAATCGCGGGCCGTTTATGTGTTCGACGTCGATCGCCATGATGAGAATGCCCGCCGGCTCGATCCCGTGAAAGTCGGTGTGATGAACACCGGCCACCCGCCGGGGAGTTTGCGCGGCGTGCCGGTCTTCTCGAATCCCGAACCGAATGAGCCGGGTCCTAAGTTTCTCGTGCTCGGCCAGGCTGACGGGCTGGAATCGATGAAATTGCGTGCCTATCGCCTGCCCGACACGCCCGATGGTCGTCCGGACGATGCGTCATTGCCGGTCGAAATCGAGTTGCCAGGCTGGGCGTCGTTCCCACCCTATTGCGATGGCGAAAAGCTGGCGATCGTTACCGACACGGGCGAGTTCGGTCTTTATGGTCTTAAGCTCGCCGGCAATAGCGACACGGCGATCTTCGCATTCCCGGACCGGCCGCCGGGGCCAGGCGAGCATCGCCCGTCGCGCGGCCAGGTGGTCTTGGCCGAGGAAGGCGTGTTTTGGATCCTGGCGGGCGGCGACCTGCGCAAGCTGCGCTTCGGCATCAACGCTGCCGAGGGCGTGCGGCTGATTCCGAACGGCGAACCGATCTCCGTTGGCGAGCCATTGCATGCTCCGCAGGTCAACGCGGCACGCGACACTTTTGTTGTCGTCACTCAGGAAGGCATGACGTGCCGGGCGACTGCGGTCAATGCAATCACGGGTGAAGTTCGCTGGCGGCGGGAACTCGGCATGATGGCAAAGGGCGAACCGCTACGCATTGGCGACGCCTTCGTCTTCGTCGACCACGGCGGCGGCTTCTATCGCGTCGACACCAAGCCATTGACGAACAAGTCGACCGCCGCCTGGCTGATTGACGAGCGCTGGCTGATTGCCCAGCCGGCTCGGGGGTATACGGCGGTCACCGGCCTGATCCGCGGTCCCGGCGATACGGCTCTTGCGGTCCTCGCCGCCGACAACGACCCGACATCGATGATCGTTCGTAAATTCATCGGCAACGCGATCGAGGAACGGAAACTGACATTCGGCCACGCACTCGCCGGACAGCCGGTTGTCTCGGGCGGTTGGTTCCTCGTGCCCTTGACCAACGGTGCTTTGTATCGCGTGTCGATTTCGAATTTTGCACTGCCGCCCGAAGAGGGGCCATCCTGGCGCGCGGATCGATTGCCGGCAACGACGGTCTGTTATCTGACGGTGATCGATCCGGAGGAGTATTTCGTCACCGACGGCACGCGGGCGATTGTTCGCTGGCGGTGGGCGTCGAGGACAAAAGCGTTTGAGATGGTGGGCCGGCTGCCGTTGCCCGAGCGGCCGGCGGCCACACCGGCTTACATTCCAAGTTTGCGGAGTATCGTCGTGGCCGACGCTCAGGGGCGCTTGACGATGTGGGATGCGGACAAACTGGCCCCGCCAATGCTCCGAGCATGGAAGCCGGGCGGTCGCAGCATTCAACCCGCCGGACTCGTGCAGGACGGTCTGCGGCTGGAAGGCAATTCGCCGAACGCTCAACACATTCTCTACATGGTCGATGGCTGGCTCGTCTGGCTGTCGCCGGACGCGAATGGACCCGCGTGGGTTGGCCCCAAACCGATTAAGGGAGTCGAGGGCCACGCGATCGTCGCAGGCGATCGCATTTACCTCACTGATCGCGCCGGCGTCGTCCGCGTCTTGGACTCCAAGACCGGCAAGGAAACACGCGACGAATTCCACCTAACCGGCAGCCACGCCTTCGCGGCCGCGGCGGTGCCGATCGGAACCAACCGCGTCCTCGTCCCGCTGGTGGATGGCACGGTTGTGCTCGGCGAATTGAAGAAGCGACCAGTGGAGAATCCGGCCAAAGCGATTCCGTTTGTAGGCTCGTTAATCCCCGAATAGGCCGCCACGGCTCGAAGCCATCGCCGTGGGCTCTATTCCAGACTAAAGCCCACGGCGATGGCTTCGAGCCGTGGGGGCAACAGGTCGCGCTCCCATGATCGACCACGTCGAATATCGCGGCTGGAAGAATAATCTGCGCATCGCCAACGCGACCACGGAAGTGATCGTCACGCTCGACGTCGGGCCGCGGGTCATCTGCTTCCGCAAGCCCGGCGGGTTCAATGTCATGAAAAACTACGACGAGCAGATGGGCGGGACCGGCGAGTCGGAATGGCAGATCCGCGGCGGATTGCGCTTCTGGCTTGCGCCCGAAGATCTGACGCGAACGTATTTCCCGGACAACCGCCCGGTCGCGCATACCGCTCTCGGTGATTTCGCCGCTCGCTTTACACCGCCACCGGAAGAACCTTACGGCGTGCAGAAGGTCATGGAAATTCGCCTGGAGGAATCCGGCAGCCGAGTTCACATTGCCTTGAGAGTCACTAATATCGGCCAGACGCCGACTACGCTCGCCCCCTGGGCCCCGACCGTCATGGCTCCCGGCGGCATGGAGATCATCCCGCTGCCGCCGAAGGCGAATCACCCCGGCCATCCGAACCGAGCGAAGCACCCCGGCGACTTTGCGCCCGAATCAATCGTACATCATCTGGCCCTATTTCGATTTCACGGACGATCGCTGGATGTTTGGCTCGCGCTATATCTTCCTGAAGCAGAATGCCAAGAAAGGTCCAACCAAAATCGGCCTCGGCCATCCGGTGCCGTGGGTCGCGTATTACAATCAAGGCACGCTTTTCGTCAAGCGCTTCCGCCATCACGAATGGGCCAAGTACCCCGACATGGGCACGAGCTACCAGACGTTCACGAACGAGGATATGCTGGAGATGGAAACTGTCGGAGCGCTTTGTACTTTGCTGCCCGGTCAGAGTGCGGAGCTGGAAGAGACGTGGGAGTTATTCACCGACGTGCCGGCGGTGAAGACGGAAGCGGACGCGGAAGCGATCGCCAATCGCATAATGTGAAGCCGCGACGCGAAGTCTTCGGAGCGGAGCGCGGACTCCGACGCAGCAAACGCCCGCGCTCCGCTCCGAAGACTCCGCGTCGCGGCTTCACGGCGGTGGGGCGCTTGCGAGACGCGCTCCGCTCCGAAGACTCCGCGTCGCGGCTTCACATTCATGGAGTGGTAGTTTGCCGTTATCGCCAGGGCACATCAATTCGCGCATCGTCCGGATGCAGGTTGGCGTATTCGTCCATCAACTCTTTCGTTCGATCGTCCGGCGGACCCAGTTAATAATCCGACAGACGTTCGATCAGCTTCTCTGGATCACGCGAGGTGTGAAATATGCAGTAGACAATGACCTTGTCCTCGGTCTCGTCGTGCGTGTAGCAGACTGCATAAGGAAACTAGCGAAGAAGTGCCCGCCGATAATCTTGATGAAAGTACCCGTGCACCTTCGGCATGCGGCGAATTGTTAGGATACAGGCATCCACTTTTGACAGAGAATCTGCACCAAGGCCGATGCGCCGGCGCTCGTAAAAGTTGTAGGCTTCGCTGACGTCTTGCTCCGCTTCGGCGGCAACGACGAGTTCAGCGGCCATGACGAGCTCGCACTCGGCGCATGACCTCGGGCCACGTTAGGGCCGATCCCGGATTCTGTTCCAGGTTGGCCCGTCGACGTGCAAGTTCCTCCTTCTGCCATTCGTGAATGGGCACATCGTCCGGATTGGCGGCGAGGTCATCCCAAAGATCTTCGACGAGTTGAAGTTTCTCGGACGGGGATAGGTCAAAAACCGAAGGCGTTTCCATTGGATTGGCTCCCATTCGACTGGTTATTCTATCGCCACGGAACATCAATTCGCACATCGTCCGGATGCAGTGTGGCGTATTCGTCCATCAACTCCTTGGTTCGATCATCCGGCTTCCCCTTCGGCACCACCACTTTCATGACCAGGTATTGATCGCCGCCGGCGACGCCCATGCCCGACAAGCGGATGCGTGAGCCGCTGGATGTGCCGGGGGGGACTTTGACTGTGACGCGCTTGCCCGCGACGGTGGGCACTTCGACCTTGCCGCCGAGCACTGACTCCGGAATGCTGATTGGCACATCGATCAAGACATCCTTGCCTTCGCGGCGGAAGAACTGATGTGGCTCGACATGGACGCGAACCACGATGTCCTCGCCATTCTCCCCCTGCCCCGCCACACGGAGCTTCTTGCCGTCCTCGAAGCCGGCGGGGACTTTAACGTCGATGTCGCGGTCGCCGACGCGGAGCCCGATGGTGCCGCCGAGCGCCGCGGTCAAGAACGGGATATGCGCTTCAACCTCGATGGCCTCGGGCGGCCGTGCCGCGCGCGAGCGACCGCGTCCCGCTCTCCGACCGCCACCGGCAAATGAACCAAAGAGGTCTTCAAAGCCGCCCCCGCCGCCCCCACCCCCGCTGCCAAACATCCGGCGAAACATTTCCTGGGCGACTTCGGGGTCGACCTGCTGGCCGCCGGGCCCGCCAAACTGAAATCCGCCGGGGAAACCTCCGCCTGGGGCGGCGCCCGGTGGGACTTCCGTTCCAAATTGATCGTAGATCGCCTTCTTCTTGGGATCGTTCAGGACGTCGTAGGCATTCTGAATCTCTTTGAAGCTGCGCTTCCGCATTCTTGTCGCCCGGATTGCGGTCTGGATGGTGCTTGCGGGCGAGCGACTTGTAAGCCTTGGAAATCTCCTCGGCCGACGCGGATTTCGAGACGCCGAGGACTTCGTAATAATCGCGAGGCATAGCGATGGATCGTTAGACTGGAAGCTCGTTTTCACAATTCTACACGATGGCATCGACGACGAGTCATTCGCGGCCGATTCACGATCGAGAATCCGAGCGCAGCGGCCCGGCTCGAAAGCACTCCGAGCGGGAAGCCGAGCAGCATCAGCCCCGCCACAATGATCGCTTCGGCCGGCTCTTTCTCAAGAGCATAGGCGGTCGACTTATAGAGCATGAACGCACACGAAACTGACGAACACGAACGGCAAGAACGGGTACAGCGGCACACGGTAGGGACGTTCTCGATTCGGTTCTTTCCAGCGCAAAACAAACAGCGAGCAGCCGGTCAACAGAAAAAACAGCCAGAAGACCGGCGCCGTGCAGGCAACCAGATTATTGATGTCGCCATTCGTTTGCACGTCGAGATCCAATTGCATTCCGACCGCGGCCGCGAGCTCATTCAAAAACTGCCGCCAGTGATAAGCCAACTCGACCACGGCGATCAGCAGAATGCTGAAAACGGCCTGCGCAAACAGGGCCCCAAGCGCATGGTGAGTCGATTCATCCTTGCCCGATAGCCAGGCAAAAAGCTTGTGATCCTTGCCAAACGTTCCGTACAGTCTCATCCCGGTAAATAGCAACCCGTGGATCGAGCCCAGGGACGAGAACATGATCAGGGCGCATATGATTTTTCGCCCGGTCTCGCCAAATGGCAAGGCGAACATATCGGCCGCAATCGCGTCCGACTTGCAAACGCCCCAATAGCCGAGCGCCCCCAGATATGCCAGGTTCACGCACATGTAGATCACGGTCACCAACAGGGTGCCCCAGATCAGCGCTCGGCGGACGTTGCGTTTTGGGTCGTTGACCTCGGAGGCGATGAACGCCGCCTCGTTCCATCCGCCATAGGCGTAAAAGACCAACACCATCGTTAATGCAAAGGAGAGTGCAAACGATTCGGGCAATGTGGTTACCGCGGTGACAGATCCCAGTGGCGCGGCCGACGATCCGACCGCGGCCGCCACATCGACGGCCACGCGATCACCCGCCGTCGGGCCGCGATTCGGCAGGAAGAACCACACGAGACCAATGATCGCCACGCTCGACAAGCCGACGATATTGGCGGTCGTCAACGCGTTCTGGAACAGACGTCCGGGTCGCACGCCAATTGCGTTGATGAACGTCAACGCGATGATTCCCAGGAGTGCGTAAATCAATCGGGACTGATCGCCGAGCCGGCAAAACTCGGTCGCGTAGCGTGCAAACACATAGGCCATGAAGGCAATGCTGCCGCCCGTGCGAATTACCGACAACTCCGCCCACGCGAATACGAAGCCAACTTTCGGGCCGTAAGCCCGTGTCATGTACGTGTAGTCGCCGCCCGCCGTGCGATAGGCACTCGCCAATTCCGCGTAGCAGAGCGCGCCGATGAGTGAAACGACGCCGCCCAGGGCCCAGGCGGCCATTCCTTTGCTAGCGCTGCCGGAACTCTGGAATATGAAAGGAGCGCTTTGATAGATGGAAGCGCCGATGATGATGCCAACAATCAGGCAAATCGAATCCCACAGGCTCAGCCGCGGGGTATGCGGGTGTGGATCGGCGGGTTCGGCAGTCGTTGCAAGCATCCGTTCGTCTGGAAGAGTCAGTTTAAGCCCTACAAATTTCCTACCTTATACAGCCTAGAACACTGTTATGGGCTCGCCTCAATCAAGGGGCGTCAAAAAATCACTGTAGGCAGCCCAGCGGCCAAAGACAAATGGCGTCAGTCCATTAAATTCTCGTGATAATGCCTCGATCCACGCGATCGCGGTCGGACCGGTTCCCTCACCCGAGTTGCTTGCCATGACCATGAACCGAAGAGACTTCGTTCACGCTTCCATCGCCGGCTCCTTGCTCGCCGGCTGGGCCCGGGCCGAAGAGCCGGTGTTTCCGGGGCTGACGGTGCGTGCATATCAGCCGCGAAACCTCGAATTCCCGCTCTCGGCCCTCAAGGACGCGATTGTCCCCAACGAGCAGTTCTTCGTGCGGAGTCATTTCGCCGTACCGGAAATGAACGTCAAAACGTGGAAGCTCAAGGTCGACGGCGCCGTCGATAAACCACTCGAATTGAGCATGGACGACGTCATCAAGTTGCCGGCCAAGAAGTTGACGGCAACGCTCGAGTGCGCCGGCAATGGCCGTGTGTACATCGTGCCCGCTGTGGGCGGCGTGCAATGGGGCCAGGGGGCTGCCAGCAATGCAGTGTGGGAAGGCATATCTCTCGCCGGAATTCTGGAGCGGGCCGGTGTCAAGAAGTCAGCTGTCGAAGTGATTCTCGAAGGCGCCGACATGGGGCAAATCAATTCCGATCCCAAGTCTCCGGGCCCGATTCCCTTCGCGCGCAGCTTGCCGATCGAGAAAGCAAAGAGCGGCGAAGTCGTGCTCGCCTACAAGATGAACGGCGAGCCGTTGCCCGCGTCACATGGATTTCCGATGCGTGCGGTCGTCGGTGGTTGGTACGGCATGGCGTCGGTCAAATGGCTCAAACGGATTATCGTCACCGACAAGCCGTTCAATGGGTACTTCCAGTCGTTCAATTATGCGTATTTCGAGCGCCGCGACGGCCTGCCCACCTTGGTGCCCGTGACTGCGATTCAGCCAAAGGCCGTACTGGCACGCCCCGGCTTGAACGAGGTGATTCCCGCCGGTAAACCGTATCGTCTATTCGGCGCTGCCTGGGCTGGCGAACATGCGATCCAGAAGGTGGAAGTGAGCGTGGATGGCGGCAAGACGTGGACGACCGCGAAACTGCTCGCCGAGCCGAAACCGATTCAGTGGGTGCTCTGGGAATACTCGTGGACGAAGCCGAGCCGCGGTAAAGCGGCAATCGTCGTTCGTGCCACCGACGCTTCCGGGCGCACGCAGCCCGCCACCCGCGACCGCGATCGGCTAGGCTACATGATCAACCACCTGGTTCCCACTGCCGTTACGGTGCACTGAGCCGTTTGATGGAACGGGGATCTCATCGCGGACGACCACGCAGCCACGCAATCGTCCCCCTGCTCGCTCGATCCCTTCATGCGCGAGATCGACTTGCGGAGAGTCCCACTCTTGCGGCTTGAGTATCAGATACACGCCGTCGCTCGCTTTGGCCCAGTCGGTCAAGACGTGCGTACCCCATGGCGGAGCATCGACGACGACCCAATCGAAGCGGCTTCGCAAGTGGTCCAACACCGAAGGCAAACGCACTGCTTCATCGACGCCGATGCGCACATTGCCCGCTGGCAGGATGTGCACGCCATCGACACTGGTTCGGTGGAGCGCCATCGCCATCGGCACCATCCGCGAAAGCAACTCGCGCAAGCCCGGCACCGGCGGCACGCCGAAGCGCTCGGCCGACGACCCTTCGCAACGCTCCGCCTCGATCACGACGACGCGGCCAATTCCGTCGGATGCGCGCGTGACCGCCAGGTTCGCGACCGTGCCGCCGGCGCTATGCCCACTGACCGCCGTAAATAGCAAGACGGGCGGGCGGCCGGCCGGAAACTGTCCCGCAATGCCATCGACCAGTCGACGAAACTGTCGGGCGGCGGGATGCTCGGGCCGATGGTAAGCGACTAACTCGGGCCCTGGCGGACTGAAAACGGGGAGTGAAACGTCGGCGAGGAGGTGAAACCGGACCTCGGGGCCGGCGGGCTCGGGCGACGGCTTCGGTGCGACAAGTTCGGGGCTTGCGGCGACTTTGGGTCGTGTGCCGCCGACTTCGACAAATGGAATCGAGTTGTCGTCGCCAGGAAGATCCTCTTGCGTGACGGGAACCAGCTCGGGAGCCGGCTCGTCGTCCGGTTGCTCAGGTTCGAGCTGCGGAAAGAGGATGGCCGCCGGCGCTTCCGCACGCGGCTCTTTCCGCATTCGCCCGCCCAGTACCTCGAACGTCCGGCCCATCAGTCGTTCCCCGTAGTTTTCCTCACGCGGATCGTGAGGCTGCGGTTATCCCACTCGATCGCTCGGCCCACGGGCGGTTGCTTGCAGATCCGATTCACCGACGATCTCGTCGCCGTATAAGTAAGTCGGCGGTCCATCTTCAATGGGCAAAATCACCGGCTCGAACGGTATCGTCGGCCGCGTCGGCTGCGGCGGCGGAGTCGGCTTCGACTCTTCCGCAATTGGCGTCGATCGGGCCGGCATCAGCCGCACTGGGTCCTCATCGGTTGCCAGCGTTTCGGCGTCGGCGGCCGGGTCGAGCCCGAGTCGCGTGACCGCTTCGACTGCGGCCTCGGCATCGACCTGCCCCTGCTCCGCTTCGTCGGCGAGTGAGAAGGCGGCATGGGCCGCCTGGTTCAGGATTCGCGGATTGCCGTCGGCCGCGTGCGTCAGAATATCGAGCACGTCCTCGCCAAAGATCCACTCCGGTCGTCCACCGGCTTCCCGCACCTGATGAACCAGGTAGTCGGCGGCCTCGTGGGGATTGAGCAGGTCGAGCCGAGTCCGCACCGTCAGCCGCTGCCGGAAAGCGGCGAGCGACGGCATGTCCATCGCGCGTTCGATGTCCGGAAGAGCGACAAGCAGTATCTGAATCGCCTTGCCGCCATTCCCTTCCAGATTGCTCAGCAAGCGCAGTTCTTCGAGCACGTCCGGGTGTAAGTGCTGCGCTTCGTCGATGACGATGAGGGTCTTGCCGCCTTCGCGATAGAATTCGAGACACGAATCAGTCACTGCCAGCCGAGCCACCTGCTCGGTCAGCCCCTGATAGGGCAGTCCCAAATCGAACAGGATTGCCTGGAGCAAGTCGCCATTGCGCGACACGTGACTGTTCGTAAGCAAGACCGGTCGCACGGTCTCGTCGAGCGATTCGAGCAGTTTGCGCGCGACGAGAGTTTTGCCGGTTCCCGGATCGCCGGTCAGGAGCATGATCCCTTCATCGTCGTCGATGGCTCGGCGAAGCTGGCGAAGGGCGTCCTCGTGGCTGGCGGCGGGAAAGTACGAATCGGTATCCGGGATGGGTCGAAACGGCCGGCGGCGCAGCCCAAAGCGCGTTTCGAACATGGCGCGGCCTTCCTGCCGAAAAGGAAACACAATCCCCCATCGAAGTCAATCGACAGCCAACGCATTGCAACTTGAAGGGCATCCCCGATAAGTTGGAGGACCGGCGCGGTTCATCAAGAAGAAGAAGCAGCGCATACCCCCGTGGCGCACCATCCGGAATCATTGCGCAGCATCCGGAGTTCATGTGGCATCAAATGGGGATTCAATTTGGGAAGAAATGGTGGATTTGTAAGATTTGCCAACCCGTGCGCTTCGGGCTTGTTCGCGTGGGCTGGGAACTTGCAATGGCCGGACCATAACTCGAGCATATGCACGTATCTGTCCCGGCCGGGTCGGCAGCCGACTCGCCACGGCCTGGATGCACCCGATCTTCCGCGAACTCGGCGAGGAGGACGCATGAAAATGGCTTTGCTCCAATTGCCCGCCGGAGTACGCCGCCTCAATTTCGAGGAGGCAGCGACGAGACGCAACGTTGCTCCGGTCATCATCGAAAAGAATTCCTGGGTGGGTCCGCAAAAGTTAATTGACCCTTGAGTCCCACGCGGCGGAGTCAGAATCGCCGCGACAGCGAAAACCAGGGGATTTTGCTTTTGCAATCAGCCGCTCCAAACGTCCAAAAGCTCCACAAAATGACGCGCATTTGTAGTCAATGCTTCTCGAACCATCGCGCGAGATTGCAAGTCTTGGCCGGTCAGGAGGCACCGCAACCGCCCGGCCGCAGGGGTGAAGACTCGGTAGCGTCTCATGGAAGGCGCGCGTCTCGATCCGTAAGACGGCAGGATGTCCGGGGTGACCCCTCCCATCGATGCCTCCTATGCGGGCGACCGAAAGGCTGCCGCTGACGTCTTGCCGCTGGTGTATGACGAGTTGCGGAAACTCGCGACGGCCAGAATGGCGAGCGAACAGCCCGATCACACGCTCGATGCGACGGCGCTGGTTCACGAGGCCTGGCTGCGACTTGGCGCCGATCGCTCCTTTGAATCGAAAAGCCATTTTCTGCGCGGCGGCGGAGGCCATGCGCCGCATCCTCGTCGATCACGCTCGAGCCAAGCGCACCGCCAAACGCGGCGGGGATCGGCAACGTTTGCCAGTCGACGGTCTTGCGACTCCATCGCTCGACACCGAATTGCTTGATCTGGACGAGGCGTTGACTCGGCTCGCGGCCGAAGATCCGTTAGCAGTGCAACTTGTCGAATTGCATCATTTCGCTGGCCTATCTCACGATCAGGCGGCCGAAACGTTGGGGATCTCAGTCTATCTGGCCCGCCGAAAGTGGAATTATGCCAGGGCCTGGCTGAAGGCGGAACTGGGAAACTCGTGATTTCGCCGGAATTGTTCGACAGGTCGGCTCGCCGATTACGCCTATTAAGCCGGACAGCATCCAAGACCGGAGCGAGCGATGCCCTTTGACGCCCAACGTGCTCAAGAAATCTTCGCCGCCGCCAGCGAATTGAATGATGTTTCCGAGCGTGCCGAACTGCTCGACCGCGAGTGCGGCGGCGACGCCGAATTGCGGCGGCGGGTCGAAATCCTGCTTGCCGCTCACGACGACTCGGCTGGCCTCCCCGTTGCCGATCCGCACGGCACCGGCGCCTTCATCCCCCGCGGAAATACGATCGAACTGAGCGCCGGCACGCTCTTCGCCGGACGCTATAAGATCCGCGAGAAGCTCGGCGAAGGCGGCATGGGCACCGTCTACGTCGCTGACCAGATCGAACCCGTCCAGCGGCGCATCGCGCTGAAGATCATCAAAACCGACCTCGCGTCGGATCGCCTCCTAGCCCGCTTCGAGCAAGAACGGCAAGCGTTGGCATTGATGGACCACCCCAATATCGCCAAGGTGCTCGACGCCGGGGTTTCTGATTCGACGCCCTACTTCGCGATGGAGTTGATCAAGGGGGTGCCGGTCACCAAGTATTGCGACGAGGCCAAACTGACCCCGAAGCAGCGGCTGGAACTATTCATCCCGGTCTGCCAGGCGGTGCAGCACGCGCACCAGAAGGGGATCATCCACCGCGACCTCAAGCCGTCGAACATTCTGATCGGTCTGTACGATGGCCGGGCGGTGCCGAAGGTGATCGACTTTGGCGTGGCCAAGGCGACGGGGGCCAAGCTCACGGACGAGAGCGTTTACACGGAAGTCGGCTCGCTGATCGGCACGCTGGAGTACATGTCGCCGGAGCAAGCCGAGTTGAACAACCTCGATATCGACACCCGCACGGACATCTACGCGCTGGGCGTGGTGCTGTACGAACTGCTGACCGGCACGGTGCCGCATTCCCGCAAAGAGCTCAAGTCCGTCGGGTTCGCCGAGATGTTGCGGGTGATCAAGGAAGTGGAGCCGCCGAAGCCGAGCACGCGGCTGTCGGGGTCGGGCAGTCTGCCGAGCCTCGCCGCCTCGCGGCACACCGAACCGAGGAAACTGACGGCCCTTTTACGCAACGATCTGGATTGGATTGTGATGAAGGCGTTGGAGAAAGACCGCTCGCGGCGTTATGAGACGGCGAACGGCTTCGCAATGGATATTCAGCGTTACTTATCTGACGAGCCGGTCATGGCGGGCCCGCCGAGCGCGGGGTATCGGCTGCGCAAGTTCGTGAAGCGGAACAAAGCGCAGGTCGTCGCGGGGCTGCTGGTGTTCTTGGCGCTGATTTCGGGGATTGCGGGAACGACGTGGGCACTAGCGCGTGCGGAGAAGCAACGACAGATCGCGGAACAGAAGGAATGCGATGCGCAACAGGCCGCCGAAGAGGAACGCAAGGCGAAAGATAACGAGGCGGCACAACGGGTAATCGCCGTCGAACAACGTAGCCGGGCGGAGAAAGCCCGCGACCGCACGCGTGCCGCGCTCGACGCCATGACCTCGTCGATCACCGGCGATTCGCTCACTACGCAGAAGGAGATCAGCGCCGAGCAGAAGAAGTTTCTGACGGAGGTGTTGACGTACTACAAGGAGTTCGCCGGCGAGAAGGCGGACGACGAGCAAACCCGTGCCCGCACCGCGAAAGCAGCATTTCGCGTTGGAGCGATCGAATACCGACTGGGCGCAAAGAACAAGGAATCGCGGCAATTCAAATGGCTCGGGACGGCTACCGGATACTCGCCGCTGAGTTCCCCGCCGTGCCCGACTATCGGCAGGGAATGGCCCGCAGCCACAACAGCCTGGCGATTCTGCTCAAGGATCTGGGGAAACGAGCAGAGGCGGAGGAGCAGCACCGCGAGGCGCTGGCCATCCAGGAGAAGCTGACCAATGACTTCCCCGCCGTACCCGAATATCGGCGGGAACTGGCCCGCAGCCACAACAACCTGGGGCTTTTGCTGGCCGGTTTGGAGAAACGTGCGGCGGCGGCGGAGCAGTACCGTAAGGGCCTGGACATCCAGGAGAAGTTGGCCGCCGACTTCCCCGCCGTGCCCGGCTATCGGCAGGGCCTGGCCCTCGGTCACAACAACCTTGGTATTCTGTTGGCCGATCTGGGGCAACGAACGGAGGCAGAGGAGGAATACCGCCAAGCACTGGTCATCCGGGAGAACTTGGCCGCTGACTTCCCCACCGTGCCCGACTATCGGCAAGACTTGGCCCGCAGCCACAACACCCTGGGGGTTCTGCTCAAAGATCTGGGGAAACGAGCGGAGGCGGAGGAGCAATACCGCTTGGCGCTGGCAATTCATGAGAAGCTGACCACCGACTTCCCCGCAGTTCCCGCCTATCGAATTAGCCTGGGAGGAAGTTATGGCCATTACGGTAATTTGATCCGCATTGGCGGGCGTACTATCGAAGCCCTGGGTTGGTTCGAAAGGGCCATCGCCACACTCACCCCGGTCCATCGCGCCGAACCGCGCGACGTCACCGCGAAGCAGTTATTACGCAACAGCCACTGGGGCCGGGCTAGGGCCTACGATGCGCTCACGAAACCTGCCGAGGCCGTCAAGGACTGGGACCGGGCCATCGAACTCAGCCCGCTGCCCGAGCGACCGGGATTTCGCGCGAGCCGTGCCAACTCTCAAATTCGGGCCGGCATGGTCGCTGAGGCGGTGGCCGAGGTCGCCGAACTGACAAAGACGCCAAACTGGAACGCCGGCGCGTGGTACAACTTCGCCTGCGTCTACGCGATTGCCAGCGGCAAGATCAATGACACGAAGCAGGAATACGCCGACCGGGCGATGGAGTTGCTGCAAAAGGCCGTGAAGGCGGGCTACAAGGACGCCGCCCACATAAGGCAAGACACTGACCTCGAGCCACTACGTGGCCGGGCGGTTTTCAAGAGGCTGCTGGCGGAGTTGGAGAAAGCGAACGCACCCGCGAAGCCGTGATTATGCCTTTTAACTTGGACGGACTCTTTGATGGGAGCGAGCGATGCCCTTTGACGCCCAACGTGCTCAAGAAATCTTCGTCGCCGCCAGCGAATTGATTGATGTTTCCGAGCGTGCCGCGATCCTTGACCGTGAGTGCGGGGGCGACGCCGAATTGCGGCGGCGGGTCGAAATCCTGCTCGCCGCTCACGACGACTCGGCTGGCCTCCCCGCCGCCGATCCGCACGGCACGGGCGCCTTCGTCCCCGGTGGGAATACGATCGAACTGACCGCCGGCACTGCTCTTCGCCGGACGTTACAAGATCCGCGAGAAGCTCGGCGAAGGCGGCATGGGCACGGTCTACGTCGCTGACCAGACCGAACCCGTCCAGCGGCGCATCGCGCCTGAAGATCATCAAAACCGACCTCGCGTCGGATCGACTGCTGGCGCGCTTCGAACAGGAACGGCAAGCGCTGGCATTGATGGACCACCCCAATATCGCCAAGGTCCTCGACGCCGGCGTGGCCGATTCGACGCCTTATTTCGCGATGGAACTGATCAAGGGCGTGCCGGTCACCAAGTATTGCGACGAGGCCAAACTGACCCCGAAGCAGCGGCTGGAACTATTCATCCCGGTGTGTCAAGCGGTGCAGCACGCGCACCAGAAGGGGATCATCCACCGCGACCTGAAGCCGTCGAACATCCTGATCGGCCTCTACGACGGCCGGCCGGTGCCGAAGGTGATCGACTTCGGCGTGGCCAAGGCGACGGGCGCCAAGCTCACGGACCAGAGCGTCTACACCGAAGTCGGCTCGCTGATCGGCACGCTGGAATACATGTCGCCGGAACAAGCCGAACTGAACAATCTGGACATCGACACGCGGTCGGACATCTACGCACTGGGCGTGGTGCTGTACGAACTGCTCACCGGCACGGTGCCGCATTCCCGGAAGGAACTCAAGTCCGCCGGGTTCGCCGAGATGCTGCGGATCATCAAGGAAGTGGAGCCGCCGAAGCCGAGTACGCGGCTATCGGGTTCGGGCAGCCTGCCGAGCATCGCCGCCTCGCGGCACACGGAGCCCAAGAAGTTGACGGCGCTGTTGCGGAACGATCTCGACTGGATCGTGATGAAGGCGCTGGAGAAGGATCGATCGCGGCGCTACGAGACGGCGAACGGCTTCGCGATGGATATTCAGCGATATTTGGCCGACGAGCCGGTACTGGCGGGGCCGCCGAGTGCGGGTTATCGGCTGCGCAAGTTCGTGAGGCGGAATCAGAGCCGCAGGTCATTGCGGCGGCTGGTGCTGATTCTTGGCGGCGGGGTGCTCGGCAGGCATCGTTGGCGGAGAACGACGGCAGTTTGCTCGAGGCAGCAGGCAGCAGCGGAACACCGTGCGATCGACGAACGCGACGCCAAGGAACGCGAAGCGGCGCAGCTGGCGATCGCCGCGAACAGCGCACGCGGCAGAAAAGCCCGCGACCGCACTCGCGACGTGCTTGACGCCATGACGTCGTCGGTCACCGGCGACTCGCTTGCCACTCAGAAAGAGATCAGCGCCGAACAGAAAAGTTTTCTGACGGAAGTACTGACGTACTACCGGGAGTTTGCCGGCGAGAAGGCGGACGATGAGCAATCGCGTGCCGCATTGCGTCAGCCGCATTTCGTGTAGGGCTGATCGAATTCCTGCTGGGTCGCCGGGAAGCAGTCCGCATGCGGCATTTCAGCCGGCGCGGGACGGCTACAGAAACTCTGGCCGCCGACTTCCCGGCCGTGCCGGAATATCGGCTGGAAATTGGCCGTCGCAGTCACAAGAATCTTGCGAGCGTACTACTTGGCCTGCATCAGACGATGGAGGAAGCGAACGCAGGATACGCGGAGGAATCGCAATACGCGACGACAGGATTTAGCCTGTCACATACTCGGGAGAACTGGCCGCTCGAATTCCCCAGCTGATACCCGAGCTTACGTACAGGAAGCTGGCGGACTCGATGTCACAGCTATCTGGGTACATTCTGCTGGCCACGATCTGGGGAAACGAGCGGAGGCGGGAGGAGCAATACCGACGAGCTCTGGCAATCCGGGTAAGAAGCTGGCAGGCGACTTCCCGCCGTGCCCGACTATGACAGGTACTGCCTCGCAACTACATCAACCTGCGCACTCCGCTGGCATGGACTACGAGGAAAACTGGCGCAGGCACTGAGCCAGAAAAACTCGGTCCAGGACGGACGCGATCTACGTTCCCAGCTTGGCCGGCGCTACAACGTGGGAAACCTTTCTTCGGACGATATGTGGCCGCGGAACTTCTCCGGCAATGCCCTGGATACTCGGCAGGAAGCTGGCACTCCATCCCACGAGCCACGAATCCGAATCCCTGTGGCAGCTTGTCATCTCAATCTGGGCAATGCCCTATGGCGTCGGGACAGTTCGGACGCGGAGCAGCAGTACCGCAAAGCGATTGTCATCCAGGAGACACTTGCCGCCGCCAACCCCGCGTGCGATATCAAATTGCATTTCGCTGGGCGGCAGCTATTGCAACCTGGGAATCAGGTTCAGGACAGTGGACGGGATGCCGAGAAGCCTGGAATGGTTCGATAAGGCCGTCGCCGCGCTCGACCCAGAAATAGCGCGAGCCACGCGACGTTACGGCGAAGCCAGTTCCTACGCAACAGCCACGCGAATCGCGCCGTAGCCTACGATCGTCTTCAAAAACCCACCGAGGCGTTGAAGGACTGGGACAAGGCCATTGAACTTAGCCCAAAACAAGAGCAACCCAGTTACCGCGGCAGAAGAGCGATTTCACTCCTCCAAGCCGGTAAGGTTGTCGAAGCGGTCACTGAAGTGGACGAGTTGACCAAAGTAGCTGGTTGGACCGCCGGCCAATGGTACGACTTCGCCTGTGTCTACGCCGTCGCCAGCGGCAAGATCGCGGACAAAAAGCAGGAGTACGCCGACCGGGCGATGGAGATGCTGCACAAGGCCGTGAAGGCGGGTTACAAGGACGCCGGCCACATGAAGAAGGACACCGATCTCGACCCGCTGCGTGGCCGGGCGGATTTCAAGAAGCTCGTCGCGGACTTGGAGAAGCGGAACCCGCCGAAAACGAAACCGTGAACGATGGAAGCCAAAACTAAGGTGGCAAAGCTGGGTCATCGCACCACAACTGACTTTCCGTCTTCATCCGACCGAAATCTCAACTACCCCCTTCAGTGAGTCCGCGCCCGCACTCAGCCTCCCGATCCGACAACTTGGAAAGCGCCGGGTCGAGCACTCCGATAATCTCATCGGCGCGATCGACGTGGTAGCGCCCTCGGCCGGTGGTTTCCCGGATCAGACCCAATGCAATGAGCTTTTGCTCGTCGGTCGTTGGGTTGACATTTGGCCGGAGCGCGGCGACGGTAAGAGATCGGCCGGACGTTGGCCGGCGGGCCGGATGTCAGTCAGATATAATGAGCGACGGAAGATTCGTGGGAAAGCGTCCGCATCAGTCGAGGTCGATTGGCCATGGGAATCCAAGTGCTCATTGAGCGCGTAGGTAAGGGTCGGTTCCGAGCCACCAGCGGCGAGCCATTGCCGGCGAGCGTCGAGGCTCGCACGCGTGAAAGCGCGCTGGCACAGCTCAAGAAGGAGGTCGGCAAGCGCCTCCAGAATGGGGCCGAACTGGTCTTGGTGGATGTCGGCACTCCAGCCGAACCGCACCCGCTGGCGGAGTTCGCCGGCATGTTCAAGGACGATCCCAGTTTTAAGGAAGTCATTGAAATCATGGCGGAGAACCGACGCAAGAGGAACGCGGACCCGGACGTTCTATGACGCAGCGCTACGTCCTCGACACCGATATTTTGATCTTTATCAACGCGGCAATCCCAGCGTCGTCCGCAATGCCAAGTCGCGCCCGCTGGACCAGCAGGCGTTGACAATCATCAGCGTCGAGGAACAGCTTTCCGGCTGGTATGCCGAGTTGCGCCGCGCAAAAAAGTCGATCAACTCGCACAGGTCTATCAGCGCATGACCGACGCGGTTCGGTTTTTCATTCGCTTCAACGTTTTGACATTTTCCGAGACGGCAATCGTGAGTTACCAAGGCTTGCGGGCGGCGCATCGCCGGCTCGACAAGGACGACTTGCGAATTGCGGCCATCGTACTAGAGAACGATGATACGCTGGCGACGCGCAATACTCGGGACTTTCAGCAGATTCCTGGCCTGCGAATCGAGGACTGGTCCAAATAAATCACAACGGCCGACGCCATCTTCGCATTCGCCCGCAGACATCGTGCAGCGCATTAATCTTCCTCTCATCAATCGCGGAAGAAAATTGTTTACTCGGTAACTGCCCCATTTATCCTCAATCGGGGCGGACTCAGGCTGGATGGCCCGCCACCTGTGAGGGAATAATGCTCCGCCGAAGCCGGTTTTCGATCGTGGTGTTGTGGACACTCGTCGCCACGCTTTTGCTCTGCGACAACGCGATGGCCTACATTGGCCCCGGCGCCGGAATGGAATTCTTCGGCTATGCGATCGCCTTGATCGGCATGATCGGCGCTGCATTTCTGAGCGTGATCATGTGGCCCGTTTACACTGTGCTGGGCTGGTGGCGGAAGTCCAAGAACCGCGCAACATCCGAGGAGACTGCCGTCGCCTCGCCGGCGCCCGTGCCGCCGTCGCCGTTGAATGATGAACCGTCCATTTCCCCTCCGTCGGCCTCATGACTCGCGGGCGTGAACAATCGGGACAATCCGCGGCGGACAAAAGCTCGCCGTTCTACGTGCCGCCCACGCTCGATGTGCTTGGCAGAACGGTGAAGCGATTTCCACACTTCTGGTTGTGGCTGGGCCATGTCGAGTCGACGTTGATGGCGCCGCGGATCGCGCCGATTCCGATTGCCAAGCCCATCTATGTGTGCGGCCTCGCCCGCAGCGGAAGCACATTGCTGCACGAGGTTCTGTGTTCCCATCCCAATGTGGCGACGCATCGCATCAAGGATTATCCATTCGTTTCCACTCCATACTGGTGGCGTCGCGCGACCGCGTCCACCCGTCCGGCGGATGCCGCGAACGTCCGCACCGCGACCGGATGATGATCACATCCGAAAGCCCCGATGCGACCGAGGAAATGCTGTGGATGGCATTCTTTCCGAATTGCCACGATCCCCACGTCGACAATCGCTTACATTCCCATGATCGCAGTTCCCCATTCGACAATTACTATCGCAACCACCTGCGGAAATTGCTCGTCGTGGAAAATGCCACGCGCTATGCGGCCAAGGCGAATTATCACGTGGCCCGGCTGGGCTACTTGTTGCGACTCTTCCCCGATGCGAGATTTGTCATTCCGATTCGTTCGCCGGCCGAGCACATCGCTTCCCTGGTTCGTCAACATCAATGGTTTTCGACGGGTCATCGGCAATCGCCCCGATCCCTGGCGGTCATGCAAATCTCGGGGCATTTCGAATTCGGGCTCGACCGCCGGCCCATGAATCTGGGCGATGGCGATCGCGTCAATCAAATTGAAGAGACCTGGGCACGCGGCGATGAAATCGAGGGGTGGGCGCATTACTGGGACATGGTTTACCGCTATCTGGCCGATCTGCTCGAATCCGATCCGGGGATTCGCCGGGCGGCGACGGTGGTGCGCTTCGAGGAAATCTGTGAAGCACCGGCCGAGGTATTGCATCGCGTGCTCGATCATTGCGCTTGCCGGACGGCACGCCGATCATCGAGAAATTTGCGGCCACCATCCGCCGGCCCGATTATTACGCGAGCCCATTCTCGGCCGACGAACTGGCGACCATCGAATCAATAACGGCGGAAACAGCCCGTCGCTGGGCGCTCGCCGACGATTATTCACGACTCGTTTCGGGGTGATGCAGAATGTCCGCCAATAATGTGCCCGCGACCGCTCCCGTTTCCTCACCGGCCTCGCGTAAACGACGAAAGATCTTGATGGGGCTGGTCTCGACCGTTGGCGCCGCTGCCGTCGTGTTCGTTCTCGGCGCCGGCGTCATGTTTTTTGACGTACCCCCGGCCGACTTCTTGTCGAAGGCGTTCATCGGCTGTAGAGCGTGGTTCGAACGGAGCGACTTGGCGGCGCCCGACGCCGAGGTCGACTTGCCGCCCGGCGGAATCGGCGTCGACAAGCCGGACAAAACCGCGGATGGCTACACGCTCTGCACCTTCGCGGCGATCAATGGCGACAGCACCCAGGCTTATCTCTTCGACATGAAATACCGGCTGCATCATCGTTGGGGGGTGCCATTCAGCAAGATCTGGCCACATCCCCGCCACGTGCCGACGCCCGTCAAGGATTCGTATGTCGCGTTCTTTGCCTGCCATCTGTACCCGAATGGCGACCTGCTTGTCGTCTTGCACGGCGTGCAACAAACGGCGGTCGGTTACGGGCTCGTCAAATTGGACAAGGATTCAAAGATCCTCTGGAGTTATCCGGCGCGAGTCCATCATAGTGTCGATGTCGGCCCTGACGGGACCATTTACGCCATCCAGCACGAGACGGTTGAGTCGATGCCGGAAGGATTGCGCTTCGTCCCGACGCCCTGTTTGGTCGATTCCTTGATCATGTTGACTCCCGATGGAAAACTGAAAGGCCAGCCGATTCCCGTCCTGGAAGCGTTCCGCGATTCGCCGTACGCGGCACTGCTGCAATCGTTGGAGCCAACCAAGAAGGAGGCGGAAGAAACGGCTCCATCGACGATGCAGCGCTTCGACGACAAGACGCGCAAGCAAGACGCCCTGCACACAAACACGATCCAGGTATTGACTCCCGAATTGGCGGCGAAGTTTCCCCAGTGGAAGCCGGGCCAATTGCTGATCACGATGCGCAATCTCGATGCGATCGCGCTGATTGATCCAGAGAAGCGCGCAGTCGTCTGGGCGGCCCGCGGTCCGTGGCAAGCGCTTCACGACGCCCAGTTTCTCGACAACGGCGACCTGCTCTTGTTCGATAACCAGGGGTTAAGAAAGGGGTCGCGCGTGCTGGAATACAATCCGCAAACGCAGGCATTCCCCTGGTCGTACACCGGCGAACACTGGGGACCATTCTTTTCCAGCGAACGCGGCATGTGCCAACGACTGCGCAACGGCAACACGCTGGCCGTCAATTCCATCGGCGGCGAGGTTCTGGAAGTGACCCCCGAAAAAGAAGTGGTCTGGTCCTTCGCTCCCCACCGCTTCATCGCCTACGCGAAGCGGTACAGTGCGGACGAGCTTCCGTTTCTACCCGCGGGCTCGAAGCCACGGCCGTAGTTGCTGAGCTTCTCCGCTCAGTCGCGGACATCAGCGGCCGAGTCTGGCTACCGGGACCCAAGGCGGCGCGCCGCGGCGGCTGCTGCTTGGGCAAGCGGCTCTTCCCCGCGGGCCAGTCCGGCGAGTACCTGCCGAGCCTCTGGTGTTCCGATTGCCTCCAGCAACTCCACGGTCCGAACTTCGCGGAGCCGGTAGCCGCTCGTCCGACCAGGCCGATCGTGCTGCTTGAGGAACTTGTCGAGGCGCTCTTGACCTCGGCCGAGTTCACCTTCGGCAACCGGTCCCGGACCTTCGGCACAGCTAGGACGCCGAGGGCATCGAGATTTCGCGCTGCTGCCTCGCGGTCGGCGAACTTGCTGGCTGCCAACCCGGCCAGCAGGCGGTCGACGTCCGCGTCCGTCGGAGCCGGCGTCGATTTCAAATGTGCCTTAAGGAAAGCAACCGTCCCGGCCGGGTCGGCAGCCAACTCGCCCATAGCGCGGTAGGCGGCTGTATCGTCAGTTGACAGTAGCGCCGCCCAGCGCTTTGCCCGCTCAACTGCGCTTGTCGTGAACTTCCCAGTTGGCCGCGGGGGGGACGTGTCCCACACCAGGCCGGTCCCGTCTTCGCTGACCGACACCAGCCGGCCGCCGTCTGGCGTAAACGCAACTTGATTGACGGGCCCCCGGTGCCCCTTGAGCCGGCGGCGGATGGCGCCGCTCGCCGTCTCGTACATGGTGATGGAGTCGTCCCACTCGACAGCCGCGAACTGTGCCCCGGTAGGTGAGGCTGCTATCGATTTAACCCACCGGTCATGGGCCAACACGTCGGGCGCATCGAATGGCGTGATCGCAAATCCAGTGGCCGGATCGAACACGACGATGGCCGCACCCAGATCCAGTGCGGCCGGCGGCTGATCGATCCGTGTCATGGGCGGCTGGGAAACTCGGCGTCCGAGTATCACCCGGGATCCGTCCGGCAGGAAGGCGGCGCTGCTGAAGCCGCCATTTCCCTTGGACTGCAACTCGCGAAGCTTGGCGCCGGTCGCGGCATCGAACACAGCCACCCACCCCGTGTCAGATCGCAGCATGCCGCCATGTGTCGCCGCTGCCTCGCCAGTCAGGACCACGGTCTTCCCATCCGGCGCGATCGCCACGCCAGCTATCTGTGGGCCGGTCCGTGGCTTGCCCGGCAGAGCTACCTGATACTCGCAGAGTTTCTTTCCTTCAGCAGAATAACGGGTCGCCGTGTTCTCCTGAGCCGCCACAACGAGCGACCCATCCCGCAGCCAAGCCACCCGGCCGGGCGCTACGGAATACTGAGGCACGCCAGGTTCGCCGAGGGGAACCGTGACCTGGCCAGTCGCAACGGCAATTACCCCATCGTGACCCACTGCCCGCAACCCGTCGGGAGATATACTGCCGATTCGGCCAAACCCGGCTGACGGCGATCGTACCCGACCGATCAGGCGGCCATTAGCCATGTCCCAACGGTAAAGTGTGTTATCCCAGCCGCCTGTCACCGCCGTGCGCCCGTCTGCGGCGAGGCCGACGGTCACCAGGCCCCCACGCGGCCCGATAGGCTCGACGAGTGGTTTGCCGGTTGCCGAATCGTATACGCCGATCTGCCGTGTCCCATGGCCGAGGATAAACCGCTTGCCGTCAGGAAACACGGCGAGTCCATAGAGTTGATCAATCTCGCGGCCGCCGCGCCACAGTATCTTGCCGGTGGCGGCATCGAGCCCAGTCGTCCGGCCCATTGTCTCAGCAACTATAACCGTCCGGCCGTCCGGAGTGACCGCCAACTCACCGACTTGGCTTGTGAATCCAGGCAAGAGTTTCTTGGTGACTTCGCCGAGCGGGCCGAATGCCAGGGCATCAAACCGCTCTTTCCCCGTGGCCAGATCGAACGCTTTGACGTGTGCGTTCCGAGTGGAAGTGTAGAGCGTCTTTCCGTCCGGGCTGAGGGCCCGTCGAGTGGGCTCGGACGAGAGCTCGATGCGGAATCCACCGGCCGGAATTTCGAATCCCGGCCCCTCATGCCCGGTGGCCACATCCCACACTCGCACACGAGCCGTGTCCGCCGCCGCTCCCTGTTCGACCCGAGGCGGCGGACCGCCGGGAACGCCGGGAATGACGCCGTTCGGCTGCCGGCCCTGGGTAATGCCAATCAGCCTTTTCCCATCGTGGGTGAACATCAGCGCAACGAACCCGTCGGCGGTGTCGACCGTGAATCGCGGGGCCGCTTCCCGAACCGGCCGGCCTGGATGGACCGGCCACACTTGCAGTTTGCCAGCAGTGCACTGCGGCCCGGCCCGCTCCCCGCCCGCAATCAATGTCCCGTCCGGCGAGAAGGCCGATGCGCTAAATGAGCCGATCCCAATCGAATTGGCTGGTTCGCCGGATGGGACCTTTGCTTTCGGGTCGGTGAACTCCCATATGACGTAGTCCTTCTTCCCGACCTTGATAGCCGCTCGGCCGCGGCCGTCGGCCGGCCAGCAAATCGCCTCGGACTCCGGATAAGTAGGCATGTCCACCTCGCGGATTAGACGGCCGGTGTCTGCCTCCCAGATTGCAAGCCGCACGTGATGAAAATGTGCGGTCGAGACGATCTGTTTGCCATCCGGGGAAATGGCCAAATGCTTGGGGAAATCGGCAGTACGAAAGCGCATGCTGCCCAGACGCGCGACCGCCCCGGGCGGGAGCGGGTCGCCGAAAGCATCTACGGGCTTGGCGGGTAAGGCCGCGGTCTCGACCGGTTTAGTCCGCGGCGGCACCTTGCCGTCTTCGGCTGGGGATAGGCCAATCGCCACTCCGGCGATCATGATCGACGCGACGGCCAGCATACGGAGTACCGGAGCAGACAGAACGGTGGGAACGGCCGGGCGAACACAAATCGGCGCGAGCAGCGGACCGACCGCGCTGCGACCGGCCTGAGAGGCCACGGCCGTGAGAGTTGCGAACACAGCGGCACTAGCAAACCCGCGGCGGGCAAGTCGGGCCGCGAGCCGGTCGCGGCCGGTATCGAGTCGGCGTTTCAAAGTGCTGAGCGAACACCCGAGCCGTGCCGCCGCCACTGGCTGCGAGTCGCCTTGCCAGTAACACAGGACGAGTGGCGCCCGCAACTCGTCCGGCAGGCGATCCACTTCCTCAGCGACGGCCGCCCGCACTTCGCCGAACGATAGCGCGTCGAGCGGGTCGGGGCAGGCGCAGGCCTCGTCAGCGCCGGCTTCGTGCCGGGCCCGTCGAGCCGCCGCGGTCCGAGCCTTGAGTCGCCAGCCGGCGGGCAGTCTCAAACACCCAACCGGCGGCCGATTCACGCTCGGACAGAGCCCTGGCCTTCTGACCGAGAAGGGCGAGCGCGAGCTCGCGCCGAGTCGTCGGCCGCGGCCGGGCAAACATCGACTGCGGCCCGGCGGGCGAGTGGGCCATACCGCCGGGCAAGTTCCGCGAATGCGTCCGAGTCGCCATCTTGAGAATAGGAGCGCAACAGATCGCGGTCGGAAGTCGTTTGCCGCAGAAGCACGCTGGGAAGATTTCGGCGGGTCATCATGACAAGTTTCCGTACGGGCTACCTATCATGCCCGGCCGCGGCCGCGACCGGTCAGAAATTCCAGGTTTTCTTTAACTCGGAGCATGTAACATTAACTCCCCAGACAGCGCCGCGTCGAGCAATCTGAGAATCTCATCGGCGAAATAGACGCAGTAGCGCTGTTGGCCGGTGATTTCTTGAAACGGGCCAATTCGATGAGCTTTTCCAGAATGTGACAGGCGTTACTTCATGCGACTTCCATAACTACCGCAGCGTGGGCAGCAACCGGTGCCGGCTACGTTAGTCGCCGGAGGAAGCTCGGCCTCTCAACTTGCTTCGTGTTTCCTCCGGTGGATATCACGCCGCCAGCTCGGCGGTCGCTGGGTCGGCGATAGATCAAGGCCTGCACAGGGGAAGCCAGCGATCGTTTACGCTGGCGACAGTCCCGCGAACCCGCATACGCCTCCTGTTCTACGTCTTCCGGGACCCTAAGATGACGACGAAGAAACCCGGAGGGATGGCAGAGCGGTTTAATACACCGGTCTTGAACGGCTATTCGACGTTTTTCCCGTTACCCGCAAGCATACGGAAAACGACTATAAATCTAGTGGTTTTCGCACTTCAGAGCGTTCGCTCGAAACGTCCCAAAACGTACCGAAATGACCCGTTTGGGTAGTAATTACTACCGCTGAATTCTACGTCGCGGGTTGGCAAGCATCGGCATTTGACGTCTATTCGATCGCCACCGTTCGTGCCGCGAGTTGCAACCTCCAGACGCAAGCGGAATACGCCGGATGTCGTCGCTCGTTGGCTTCGGCTGTCCGACAAGTCATACGTGACTACCTCAAGGGCCAATAGCGCTCTGGGTTCCTTTTCGGAAGCACACCCGAAAAGGCGTTTTTCGTGCGCTGCGAACGATCATCCATGACTCCGGATGACCGTTCAACCCAGACCAGAACCACCACCACCACAACCGCACCGGCGAGGACAACGCCGACGCACACCTGAAGCGGCAGGTTATGGGCCGGGAAGTCGTCGTGGCGATCGCGAAGGGTAAACTTGACTTTGCGCCATGGGAGCAAATATTCTACAGCGAGTTCGACGGCCACCGACCGAAGCGGGTGCTGGTCAAGGTCATCGGGGAGTGGAGGTCGTTGCCGCATGACCGCTAAAATCATCGAAGGATCGTTCAAGCCACTTTACGGTCAACCCGCATGGGGCCTTCATTACGGACGCCAATTAAGTTTGTCGATGAACTTCGGTAAGCCGTCGATTTACATTCGGGAGCCGTACGGCACGGATTCCAGATCAGAGGTCGTTCGGCGAATGGCAGCTCGTCGGCAAGTGACCGTGCGTGGGGAATGGTGGCTTTGGGTTTAACTTTGCTACTGGCGGCTGACATCGGACGGCCTGGAATTGGCAACTGGTTCTTCCTCGATTCGGCGAATTGAAAGGGCAACGGCACAACTTGAGGGGCAAGCACTCGTCTCAGTGGATGTAGAGCCGGAAACGGGTGCAACACGCTTCGTCTTTGATCTCGGATGCGCCCTTTACTGTCGCAGGATTGAACGCGATACCGATTCGGAACTGTGGATGCTGTACAAGCCGAGCGGGTATGTGCTGTCAGTCCACGGCAACGGAAAGTTCAGCCATCAACGGGCCACGGAAATCGAGAAGCGATTTCAGCCCATCGAGGATGCGGTCCGGCGAGATGACCGAAAGAAGTAGGGGACAAAGCCTCACCAATTCGTGCGGATTATTGGTTATCGTCGGAGCGATTGTACCCCGTTCGCAGCCGCCTGCTTAAAACACAAAACTCTGAAGAGAGGACGAAATGACCGAAAGATCAACGCACCAGCAGCTTGACCAACTGATCACCGGCTATTGGATTTCTCAGGCGATCTATGCTGCGGCGAAGTTTGGGATTGCCGACCACCTCAAAGACGGCTCCAAAACGGTCGCTGAACTGGCTCGTGCCACTGCCACAAACCCCGATGCCCTGTATCGGCTGTTACGGGCATTGGCGAGCGTTGGCATCTTCGCCGAGGGTGAATCACGTCAATTCTCGCTGACCCCATTAGCAGAGCCATTGCAAAGCGATGTTGCAGGATCAAAGCGTGCGTTGGCGCTTATGTCCGGCGACGAGCAGTTTCGTGCCTGGGCGGAGATTGAGTACAGCATTCGCACCGGCGAAGTTGCCTTCGACAAGGTTTTCGGCCAACCGATCTTCGACTACTTGGGCCAGCATCCCGACAAGGCCCGCATTTTCGACGCAGCGATGGTCGGCATTCATGGTCGGGAATCGAACGCCGTTCTCGACGCTTACGATTTCTCTGTGTTCGGAGTCGTTGCTGACATTGGTGGCGGCAACGGTTCGCAGTTGACGGATATCCTCCAGAAGCACACCAAGATGAAAGGTGTTCTCTTCGACCTCCCTCATGTAATCGAGCGAGCGAAGGAGAGAATCCATGCTTCGGGACTACTGGATCGTTGTAAGCTCGTCGCCGGCAGCTTTTTCGACGCCGTACCAGAAGGAGCAGATGCTTACATCTTGCGGCACATCATTCACGATTGGGACGAGGAAAAGTGTCTGACGATATTGCGCAACTGTCATCGTGCGATGCAGCCTGAAAGCAAATTGCTCGTCATCGAGAGTGTTATTCCTCCGGGGAACGAACCGTTCCACAGCAAGTTCCTCGACCTGGTCATGCTGCTCATACCTGGCGGCAAGGAACGAACCGAGGCCGAGTACCGGACCTTGTTCGAGCGAGCCGGCTTCGAGCTAACACGAATCGTGCCCACGGGCACGGAAGTCAGCGTCGTTGAGGGAAGAAAAAAGCGGTAGGTGTATTCGATCACCCCCAACCCCGAAAGCTTCACGGTTCAGGATTTGCCATCGGGCTGGTATCGGGAAACTGCGGCCGCGGGCACTTGGTGCCCGACCGGCGAAGCCGGTGGCGACTTGACCCACTATCTCCGCTTTCCCGACAAGGCTGCCGGACGGCCGGTGCGCTCGGCTTTATTGCTAGCGACTCACCGGCCGCGTTCTAATTACACTCTGCCACCGGGGCAAACGGCTAACCCAAGAGGCCAGGCACGTTTTCGGTTTCGCCCCAATTCCAAAACCATACGTTGGCCGTGTGTGCTCTGCTCGTGCCGACGGAGTCGTCACGAGCGTCGTACCCGTCGTATTCGTGCATGCTGTCGTTTTCGTGCATGCTATTGTCCACGACTCTATTGCCCGTGGACGCGGCATCCAGTCGAATGCCATTGCGATGGTTCAAGTGGCATTCGTTCGACCAAATGGTGTTCTTGTGCGCGCTTTCCAGGCTGATGCCATCGCGGCCATTGAAGAGAATCCGGTTTTCGCGGACCAGGTTCAATTTTGCGCCATCGCCAATCAGCACGCCATCGAGGCCGTTGCCGAACTGCCTGGTGCCGGTCATATCGGTCCCAATGTGGTTGTTGATCACCCGGTTGCCGATCGCTGGATAGGTCGCGTCTGCTTGGAAGATCCGCACGCCGTTGTCACGGTTGCCGGCAATGATGTTTCGCGCGGCGGGGCTGGTGCCGCCGATCAGGTTGTAGCCGTTGGTGATCAGGACGCCGGTGTCGTTGCCCAGGGGTTGCGTACCGGTGGCGTTCAGGCCGATAATGTTGCATTGCACGATGCTGTTGTACCCGCCGGGAAGCACGCGATGGCTGATGTTGAAGATGAATACACCGGTCCCATTCCCGGAGATGACGTTGCCTGCGCTCGGGACGCCGCCGCCGACAAGTGTCCACGGGGCGCTGCCCACGCTGACGTCGGCCTCGGTATTTCCGCGATCCAGATTGCCGGTGATGTCGGTGCCGATGCGGTTGCCCTGAATGAAGGTGTGATAAGAGCTGCCGCTGTTGCTCAGAAGGACGCCGTTTCGATTCGCGGAAACGATGTTTCGCGCTCTGGAATCCACGCTCCCGACCAAGGCGCCGGCGTCGGTGGTGCGGAAGCCGGCGAGTCCGTTGCCGAGGCGTTCGGCGCCGCTGGCGTCTAGTCCGATGATGTTCCCCTGAACGACGGTGCCCAACGCCCTGGGACCGTGGCGGTCGAACTCCACGGAGATGCCGTTCTCATCATTGCCGGAGATGAGATTGCCGGCGCCGCTACCCGGTCTGGCCGTCAGACCGCCGATGAGGTTGAAGCTGCAGTTGAGGACTTTGACGCCGTTCGTGTTGCCGAGAGGCGCCGTTCCGCTGGCGTTGGTACCAATGAAGTTGCCCTGGACCATGCAGTTGAATCCGCCTGGGAACACGTGACGACTGGTCCCAGTGATCCACACGCCCGTATTGTTGCCGGAAATGACGTTGCCGGCGCCCTGTGTCGAACCCCCTACAAGAACCCCCGGGGCACCGACGATGCTGACTCCAGATGAAATGTTCCCCCGGTCCAGGGCGCCACTGCTGTCGAGGCCGATGTAGTTACCTTGAATCACTGTGTTGAAGACTCCGCCGCCATTATTCAGGAAAATGCCGAGCGTGTTTCCCGAGATGACATTCCGCGCCTTGGGCTCCGCGCCGCCGATTCGGGCGCCGGCATTAGTTGTGCGTATACCCGAAACGGTGTTGCCCACCGCCAGGCTTCCGCTGGCATCAAGACCGATGATATTCCCTTCGATTACCATGCCGGTGCCGTTGCGATCGAGCAAGATGCCATTGCCGCCAACGAGGCCGCTGGCGCCAAAGCGGTTAATGACCAAACCGCTGACGATACTGTTGCTTGCGCCATGGTTGAATCGGAGCCCATCCGCGGCTCCCGCAAATTCGCCATCGAGTTCGATGCGCAAGACGGCGTCGCTGCCCACTACCAGAGAGTTTCTCGTGGCCCCCGCTTGTGAGTACCCATCGATCATCACTGGCCACTTGATTTCCGGCAACGGGGTGGGCGGGCGGATCGACCACCAGGTGTGCTCCCAGTCGGGATCGATCGCACCGGGCGTGGTTGTCGGTGTGACGTGATCCAGGGATACCTGGCCGGCGCTGGCGTCAACTAGATAGTAGAATTGCCCCGGATCGGACGGTTTGATGTCAAAGGTGATCGTGTCCGGGGCCATTGTGGCATTCGCAGCGATAATCGCGGCGCGGAGCGAGCCGGGCGTGGGCGCGGAGTCGTCGCCGTTGTCCACCGTGGTAAAGACGACGGACATGAGCGAGCGATCTTCCAGCGCCTCCAGGCGCAGGCGCATTTGATTCTTGTGCATCGATGACGACATGACGGATCTCCGACGGGTCCGCGGGAGTATGAAACTGCCGTTGATTTCGGCGCGCAGCCCGAGCGCCGGGGCGGCGGAATGAGGGCGATTGGAGGTTCAGAAGCTACCAGCAAGAATCCAATCCATGATTCCAGATGCCCAAGGTAGTGGTTTGGCTGGCGGGTCAGGCTGAGGCCCGCCGAGCTGAATCGGAGGATTGTTCGCGGGCTCCGAGGGCTTCGGGAAGTTCGGGTCAATTAAGTTCACTTGCTCGGGCGATTGTCCGCCACCGACAAGTGAAGGCGGCAAGCCTTTCAGTAGGTTCTGAAAATCCCAGTGGCCCAATGCCATTTCGATGATTTGATCGGAGAGACCCATTGCTCGAAGACCGGCAGCCACGTCGGCGACACTGCGAGGCGGAGGCGGCAAGCGAAAATCGAAATTGCGCACGTAGCGGTCCTGAGGATCCTCGCCAAAGGAGTAATCCCCATCCTGGTTCAAAAAGTTGCCCGTCAAGTCGGCGATCGCCGGACCAATCTCCAAGTGGTAGCGCCCCTGCGTGCTCAGTTCGGGCAAGACGATGATGAAGTTGACGCCGCCGGGGAATGCGTCGATTCGCAGCGGCTCGATGACTTCGGGCAGAATGAAATGGGCCGACGGCGCCAATAGCACCACATCGGATGTGCCAAAGGTACTGGCGTCAATAGTCTCTGTGAACGACACTCGGAATCCGAATGAATACGTTCCACTCGGGCCGGCAAAATATCGAGGCCCCGAAACGCTGTAGACCTTGGGTGCATCCGGCGGCACCATGACGCGGGCGGTGATCGTGTAGTGGCCCAGGTCGCCATAGTCGGCATGACTCTTGACGACGGCGACATACCGGCCGCCGGGAGCCGACGGAATGCGGATTTCCGCGTCGAGGCCGACAAAGGCGCTGGTCACTGCCGGATCTTCCGTGGTCACCAGTACCCAGTGAGTTCCGACCAAGTGGTAGAGTTCCAACTTGGCGTCGAGGTTGGCGACATTTCCAAGCGTTTTGACCTGGACGAGGAGCGGTCCCCCGGCGTGATCGAAGCTGAAGTAATCCGCGTCGCTGGTGTTGCCGATAATGCCTGAGCCAACCACAAGCGATTGGTACCGACCTACAGTCGGCGCGGCGAGGCCGGTCACTTCAAATACCCCACGCGAAGTCCAGTCGCCGCGGGGAACAAGAGGTTGGGCCGAGGCAAAACTATTGTTCGCTTCGTCGCCGCGGAATCCGAGGTGCCGTCCCAGCACCGCAATCTCATTCACGCGCTCGCGCTCGACATCGAGACCCTGCCACCACATGACTCGATCGGTCGCCAGGTTATCGCCCATGATGGGCGTTCTTAGCGGGTCGGCAAACCCGTATTCGCGGATCATCCGCCAGGGTCGACGGCTCGTGTCCCAATCGGGAATGTGATCCAGGTATAGAACATGGCCGGCCTCATGTGAGATCGTGCCCGCAACACTCATTGCAAAATTCGCATCGATTGGAATTTCCCCCGAGAACACATAGGACCACGGCCGTTCTTCGTCGTCGTAGTCGTGGGTGTAGTCATAAAGGGTCCGCCCCGACCGATCGTCATTTTTCCCCGCCCGTTCATCGTCATGTACCGGATCCATACCGCCAATCAGAGAGGTCAGGAACTTACCTCGTCCTGGGCTGATGGTGGTGACATTGATGTTGAACGGAGCGAAATCCTCCGCCACTCCCGTCCAGATCTCTTTGATTGTCGCCACTTCCCCGTCGGAAAAATAGTTCGGGTCACCGTCCATATCGAAAGCAGGGCGCGAATACTCAATGACGTGTGCCTCGCCGTCCTCAATGCGTTCGAAGGTCACCGAAAGGCCATCGAAGTCGAGAAAGAGCGTATGCGGCGCCCCCAAGTTGCTGTTCAGCTCCGGGATCGGCGCGCCCGACAGCAATTGTCGATCTTCGAGCGCTTCGAGGTGCAGCCGAGACCGGTTATAGGTCGTGCTTCCGGTCGATGAGCGTCGTGGCCACATGGCGGTGCTCCTGTCGGAGAACTGATGTTCCCCAAGCGGTCCGCGAATGAATGACGCCATTGAACTCGTGCGCAGACCGGGCGCCGGGACGGCGGAATGCGGGCGACAGGCCCGCTACGGGGTCGGTGGCTGTTTTGCTTGTTGAACTGCTGATGACGCCACGTTGCCCAACCGAAGGACTTCCTAAATGGGACAGGCCAGCGGTCAAGTCAGAAGGCCCTATGACCATCGGGCCTATGAGGAGATTTGCGCGACGGGTGCCGCGATCCACCGGAAAAACGAACCGGCGCGGCCAAAGTGCTACTTTCGCAGTAGCTCTGCCGCCTCGGCTTCAAGAGCTGTGAGCAGCTCGATTCGGACTTCAGGCAGTCGCGTCTGCTCTTTACGCCAGACAATCGCGCGTTCATAGCACTTGCGAGCCTCTTCGGTTTCGCCGCGGCGATGATAAGTCATCGCCAGGAAGAACTGATCGTAGGGAGTCGGGCCGGCTCTCGTGAGACCGGTGGCTCGCGTCAGAGATTTGAGCGCTTCGCGATAATCGCCGAGCCGGTATTGCACTGCACCCAAAGTGAGAAACTTTTGGAAAGCACTCGGCACAGGTTCGCGGCACGTCGAGCGAGGGGTAGCGCTTTGTTGGCATCGCGGTACTTCTCCGGTCCGGTTACGTACAGCCAGGCCAGATGTTCGCTCGCATCCGCTTCGTCGATTGGAAGCGGTTTCAGACTGAGTGCTTTTTTCCAGTCTGCGATCGCCAGGTCGTATTGTCGGAGGTAGTAGCGAGCCAAGCCGAGCGCATAGTAGAGATGAGCGTCGGCACCCTTTCGCTTGTCGATTATAGCGAACTGTCCAAGGATCGCCGCCGTGAAGTCGTCGACTGCTTGTTCATATCGACGGAGTGACTGGTAGGCGTGTCCGCGTTGATGATAAGCTTCAACATGGGCCGGATTGAGTGCGATGGCCCGGCTAAGGTCATCGCGGGCTTCGGCGTACTTTCTCAATCCCTTGTTGGACCAACCGCGCAGGTAGTAACCATCAGCGTGCCTTGGATTGTCTTTGATGGCCAACTCTGCTTCGTCGAGTGCCTTCCTCCATTTACCGGCGCTCGCGGCACCCTTGCTCGCCTGACGGTGCCCGAAGCCGGCCAATTCGCCAAGGTCGACTTCGATGCGTTCCGGCCCGGCAGCGGTCTCGATCGGTTTGTCGACGGGAGGAAGGTCCCAGGGCTGACCGTGTTCTTCAAGCTGTTTGCCCAATAGACGCAGATCCCAAACGTGGATCAAACGAAGCTCGGAAGTGCATGAAAAGAGCTGGTTTCCATCCCGACTAAAGCAGAGAAAGCTCGCGTATGACCGATCGCGGTCCGGTGGCTCCAGCGTCGCGAAAACCTCGCCCGTTTCCGGATCGAGCAAGCGCGTTTTTAACCCCGACTCCTGGACCGCCAGTAACTTCCTGTCGGCTCGAAAAGCGATTCCGCCGGCGCCTCCCCCGAAATTGGTGAACTCATGGCGCAGCTTCCAGGTGTCACCGGTTTCGTATATGTAGTACCTCTCTCGACAGTAAATCACGAGCCACTTCCCATCCGGACTAAATTCAACGTTGGCACTCCCGGGAAACGGCAATTCCTTGATGAGTTGTCCCTTTTCAGCATCCCAGACCATCACCTTTTCGCCGTTGTGTGTGCCGGTGGCGAGCCAGCGGCCGTCCGGGCTGAGCGACAAACGCGTCATCGCCAAGTGTGAAACCTGCACCGTCGTTTTTTTGCCAGTGATGAAGTCCCGAAATTGCTGACTGGTTCGAAGAAAGCTCGAAGAGGTGGAGGCTCGATCGGGCAAGTCCATGACGGTGCAATCGTCCCCCGCTTGCACGGCCAGGCGTCGTCCATCCAAACTGACGGCCGCAAACCCGGAAGGGCCGGAAATAGTTCGGCGCGGCGGGCCAATGCGGCAAACTTCCGGAGACTTGGTGTCGAAACGGATGGGCCAGAGAAATGTGCCCGCGTCGCCAGTTGAGATCAGTGCATTGCCCCGAGGATCAAAAACTGCTGACACCGTCCGGCCAATCTTCAGGAATGCGGCCTGGCGACGGGTGTCCCAGTTCCAAAGGGCGATCCCAGCCGCTTCGTCGTCGCTGCCTTCCGCGGCAACCGCCAGAATTCTTCCCCAAGGACTGACGTCGATACCCTGATACTGTCCCGTGCCGAGCTGTCCAATATCGCGAAAAGAGCGATATGCGGTGGGCAGCTCGACTTTCCAGAGCCGGATGCGCTTGTCTTCAATGGAGCAGGCCAGCCGGCGATCATCCGGGCTGAACTGAAGTGACTCGCGAATATCGGAAATGGAGCCCGGGACTTGCACGAGCGGCCGGCCAGTCCAGGTGTCGTACAGGCGGATGGTCGTATCGCCATAGCCCTTGGTCGCAAAGAAGTTGCCGCAATACGTGAAGGAGACGTTGGTGGTGGGTCCCGCCCTGTCTTGAACGTGTGCAAGCAGTTCTTTCTTCGCCACGTTCCACAGGTAGACGCCCCAGGCGGGCGTTGCGAGCAGGTCGTGATTATGCGGGTGCCAGGCGGGCGGTCCCACCGAGGTGGTCTTGTGGTCCAGTGTGGCCAACACTCTGCCCGTGGTCAGGTCGCGCACCTCGACAATGGAGGCGTTCGCGTTCAGCTTGTCGAAGGAAAACGCCATCCGTTGGCCCTCGGGATCAATGACGATCCACTCCGGGTTCGGACCTCGTCCCAACTCCTTTTTCACCGCGCCCGTGGCGAGATCGTAGATCTTGATCGCACCATCGCTGTGCGAAACCACAATGCTGCGGCTATCGGGCGTGAAGTCAAAGGCCGGCTTAGAAACGGGGATATCCTTCAGGATCGATGTCTGTGTCTCCAAGTGCCAGACGTAGAGCCGGTGCTTGTAGCCCTTGTAATAGATCGCTGAAAGGTAGCGACCGTTTGGACTGAAGCGCATTCCTGACACCGATCCGGCGTCCCGATTCAATGAAAACTGTTGTCGATCGCCATCGATCCAACGGACGCTAATCTTCCCAGTGCTGTCACCGCGGGCATAGCGCTCCATGCTTGTGTCGAACACGAGAAACTTTGACGTCTCTTTCAATCCTTCCCATTCTTCGCCGGGCTGAAGGTCCGCGAGCGACAACGCGGAGATGGACAAGTCGCGTATCCGCGGAGACCAGCGCAGGCGGGCGGCTTCTTGCAAGGCGGCAATGCTCTTGAAGCGCTGGCCCCCTAGGCCGCTAGTGATGAGGGCCTGCGCCTCGGCCTCAAGTGACAGGCGGTGCTCTTCGCGGACCCGGTCGCGTTCCTCGCGGACTTCCTTTTCTCTTAGGGCGAGCGTGGTCGCGTGGCCCTCGGCGCGCCACCACTGCCAGGTGCTGCCCACCAATCCCAGCAACAACGCGAGCACGGACGCAGCGGCGAAAGACGACACCGCTCGGTTGCGCTTGCACCAACGCCAGGTCCGCTCGACCACGCTGCTCGGCCTGGCCAGGACCGGACGGTCCTCGAGAAAGCGTTTCAGGTCACTGGCCAGCTCCGCCGCCGTCTGGTAGCGGCGACTGGGCTCTTTGTCGATCGCCTTCAGAACGATCGTCTCCAGGTCGAGTGGGATCTGCGTGTCGGCCTTGCGCAGCCGGACGGGCTCCGTATGAACTACCAATTCCATGAGGCCGACCTGGTCCGCGGCATCGAACGCAGGCCGCAGCAACAACATCTCGTACAGCGTCAGGCCCAGACTGTAGACATCGCTCCGAGGATCGGACCAGCCGCGAAAGCGTTCCGGCGGCATGTAGCGAAGAGTGCCGACGATCTCGCCGGTTTGCGTGAGTGCTTTTCTACCTGGCCCTTGAGCTTCCGGTTCAAACGCCAGGCCGAAATCGGTGATCCATACGCGGCCCGCAGTGTCGAGCAGCAGATTCGACGGTTTGATGTCCCGGTGGATGACGCCTTCGTGGTGCGCGTATTCGAGGGCATCGGCGACCTGAATGGCTACGCTGGCCATGCTGCGGTAGTAGTGCCAACGGCCCGATCTTCCGGTCGGCGCTGACGACGGGCCGGTCAGAGTCAACGTTGATGGCGACGGTACATCCGCGTCCGCGGGCTCTGCATCTGAACCAAGGATGAAGTCCGCATTGCTCGTCGGGCCCGCGGAAGCCACCTGAGCCTGCGTCGTGGCCTGACCCCCGAAGAGCGACAAGGCGACCGCCATTCGCTGACCGCTCTTCCCATTCGGATCGAGAGCTTCGGTGTGAGGTGTGAGAACGGGCCAACGCTCATCTTTATGAAGCGAATGCAATTCCTGAAGCACCAGGTCCAGCGGCTGACCGTGAATGAATTGCATGGCGTAATAACAAAGTTCACCAGCCGCGCCGACCTCATACACAGGCACAATGTTCGTATGGTGCAAGCGCGGCGGCGCGGGCCTCGCGCTGGAACCGCTCCATTCGTTCTCGTTTGCGGGCCGCGCCGATGGGTAACACCTTGAGCGCGACGTGCCGGCCCAGCGCCGTTTGTTCCGCCTCGTAGACCACGCCCATGCCGCCCTGGCCGATCTCGCGCAGGATGCGGTAGCCGCCGATGTGTTCCGGCGGCGCATGTTTCTCCGCCAAACCGAGCCCGTCGTGCGTCGAGCCCTCCCCGTCCTGGCTGCCAGCGCGCTCCATCAGCGCAATCATCGAGAACGCCTGCCGGATGCGGTCGGCCAGTTCCGGGTGACGCGCAGTGTATTCCGTAACGCTGGGCCGTTCGCCACGGCGGCAGCGATCCATGAACTCGTCCGCGAGCAGACCCACCGGATCCGCAAGGTCTTCATTGGGCATCACCGAACCTCTGGCTACAAGCTTTCCGGCAGTCGTCCCAAGACCAGCCGCAATCGTTCCAGGGCGCGGATGTAGCGGTTGCACGCTGTCGTTTCCTTGATGCCGAGGACTAGCGCCGCCTCGGCGTTGGAGAGCTGCTCGAAGTGGCGCAAAGCGAGCACCTCGCGGTCTAGCGGCTCCATGCGATTGAGCGCCTCCTGGATGCGGACGCGAAGGTCGGCCCGCATGGCGGCCTTGCTGGGCGTCGAAATCCGGCCCAGGAGTTGAGCGGCGAGTGCTGCCGAGATGGCCGCCGGATAGGCGCCGTGGTGCAGCGAGACTTCGCGGGCCGCATTGCGCGCTTGCACCCCAAGGTGCTTGCGGTGCTCCAGGGCGAGTTTCTGTCCAGTCATCAGGCGCAGCCACAGAAAGAATGGGATCTTCGGGTCGAGAAGATAATCGCGCAGCTTCTGACTCACCTCCAGATAGGCTTCCTGCACAACATCGGACGGATCGACTCGGCCCTGCACGCGAGGGTCGAGGCGAATTTGACCATCCGCTTCAGCCGTCCGCGGTACCGCGTGAGAATCTGCTCCAGGGCGCGAGAATCTCCAGACTGCGCCCGCTGCAGTATTTCCAAGTCCGACGAATCAGGAGCCGACGAGACGCCCATAGGTAGATATTTGCGCGGAAGGCTGAGTTTCACCAAAAAAATCCTTCCCCGTGTGAGACACCCTTCAAACTCAATTTCGGAGATTGGCCAGAGAGATGGCATTCGACCGGATGCGAAGGTCGCAATTGCCTTAGTTTGTATTGTTATTCGAAGTATCTTTCACGAGCGTGAGAATGACGATTCGGGGAGCGGACGCGTCATGCCAGGCGCCTGAGCGCAACACTCTACGAAACGAGTTTCGATCAATCGGATCGACCTCACTTTTCTTCCCGTTAAGTTTCGGTCGTTCGCTGGCTCGAAACAGTCCAACTACTTTGATCACGAAGACGATGAGAAAAACACAACCGCTCTCGCCCGAGTGGCTAAGGCGAGAGCGGTCAGTTCCATCGATCTCCGGAGTCTTACTACGAATGCGTGTAGTGCCACGCCCGGAAACCTTGTGTGATTTCCGTCCAGGTCAGTTTCAGCTCAAGACCCCAAGGATTGTAGAGAGTGAACTTCTGCGTGGTCGGACTGTAGTCGACCAGGGCGTACACGTGATGAGCGGCGACATTGACAGTTGACGGAATGTCCGCCTGATCCTTCTTGGAGGAGAAAGCCACGAGTTTTCCCGCGTTGAAGGCGGCGATGACGGAGTTCTTGTTCAACGACGCGTAGCCGGTTGCGCTCCGGGCGGTGATCTGCTTCATCGCATCGGCCGGAGAGCCCACGTCGATACCGGCGTACGAATTCGTGCCGTCTTGACCGGTCCATCCGGACTCGTTCAACTGGGCATACGCTTTCTCGGCCAGAGCGACCCATAGCTCGTTGGTCCCGCTGTTGTAGTTGCCGCCGAAAGTGGCGTAGACTGCCGAGCCGCTGGAATTCACCGGGAGCATGCGATCCACGGTGACATAGTCGGCGACGCCATTCTTATAGAACCGCACGGTAACCGTGTGGTCGCCGTTTTCGATGAACATGGTCTGAATCGTATTAGGCGTCCGAAGAGCGGACTCCGCCAGCACGGCCATGAGATAACAATCCCCCACACCTCCCTGAACGATATCGTGGAAGTTGATGCCGTTCTGGAATAACAACCCGCTGACGGCGTGGTATGTGCCGGAGCTTGTCACGGGCCGATCGAGGCCCAGGAACCACTTGTTGACCAGCTTCTCGAGGCGGCTGCCAGGATCGTTGGCGTGTAAGTTGCCGAGTGTGTTGCACAGATAATGCGCGTTGGCCGGGTCGCCGTTCACAACCTTCTTGGTCAGGTTCCTGACATACTCGGGCATTCCCGGCGCGAAACTACCGCCGACCACCAAATCCTTGAGGTCGCTGAACTCCGTGCTGCTGACCGTGCCGTCGGCTTCGACTTGCTGGAAGACCTGCAACATGTCCGCTCGATCGAGGGTCAGATCGCGGGCCAGAATGCGGCTTTGGCTTCGCAGTGCGGCATCGTCGATCTTCATGTCGAACCAGCCGCAGTGGCCGACCGACCGATTCATCGAACTATCGCTGATGATGTTGCCGGTGGCATCGTCGTACACGTAGTCATAACCCGCCTCGCCGTAGATGTGGTCGGCGCCGCGGCTGCCGTCGAGAAAGTCCGCCTCTGTACCGCCGAATAGCCAATCGCTGTCGTCCCCGCCGACCAGGAAATCGCTGAAGGCGCCGCCGTAGATTGAGTCGTTTCCCTGATCGCCATAAATCTTGTCGGCGCCATCCTGTCCAAAGAGCGAGTCATTGCCGGCGCCGCCATCAACGTAATCGCTGCCGTCCATAGCCCAGATCTTGTCTTCACCGCCCTCGCCGAAGAGGAAATCGCCAGCGGTGCTCCCTGTGATGCTGTCGTTGCCTATGCCGGCGCGGACCAGGCACGGGATCGTGATCGCCTGCTGACCGACGACCTGTTCGCTGTTCAAGTAGATCTGATCGTTGCCGGCTCCCCCGGAGATCTCGATCTTCTGCACCAGGCTGACGCTGAAGGAGCCATAGACTCCGTCGACGCTAATGTGATTGTTCATTTGGCGGACCTGGATCGTGTCGCTGAGGAACGTGCCATTGATCTTCAGAATCGCGTTTTCCAGGCCGGCCGTGACGTGCGGGAAAGACGCGGACAGCAGTTGCCGATCCTCGAGCATTTCGCAACGAGGGCGGAAGCGCTTGCTCAACAGCATTCGATTTGATCGGGAGTCTAGAGTTTTGTTTGCGCGGAGTTTCATGTTGACTCCTTGTAATCGCTACTTATCGGTGTCGATGATGGTCAGTTCGAGGACTGCGGCGGCGCCGGGTCGTCACTGCCACACCCTCTTGTACGCGGCCTGTGACAGCCTGAAGGGAGTTTCTCAAGAGCCAGTGGGCTTCCACCTCCGCCGTGGGCGGGGCGCTTGCCCGTAGTACAATTGGGCTGACTTGCCCCACCAATAGCTCGACATCGCAAATGACTTCTCCCTCCGGCGAACCCGAGCCGGCCTCGCCGTCGGCGGACACGCTCTCCAATCCCGCAGCGGGCGCCCAACGCTATGACGCCGACGCCACTCTGCCCCCGCGCTATGCATCGGCAACTCTTGACGAATTCGCGCCAGCGCCTGCGGCCGTTCCGGACGCTCCCCCCGGCTATGCAATTGAGCGTGAGCTGGGCCGCGGCGGCATGGGCGTCGTTTACCTCGCATGGCAGCATGGGTTGAATCGCCCGGTTGCCCTCAAGATGGTGCTCAGCGGGATGTACGCCAGCTCGCAGGACCTGGTCCGCTTCCTCCAAGAAGCCGAGGCGGTCGCGCAGCTCCGGCATCCCAATGTGGTCCAGGTACACGAGGTCGGCAGGCATCAGGGCCGGCCCAACATGGCCCTCGAGTATTGCGATGGCGGCTCGCTCGATCGCAAGTTCGGCGGTCATCCCGTCAAGCCCGAGGATGCGGCCCGACTCAGCAGCGTGCGAACTTCGTCGCGCTCCATCATGTTGCCGCCGTTTGCGGCCTTGTGCTTGCGCATTTCCTTGCGGTCCGGCTTCTTGAACTCGCTGCCGAACGGGACCGGCTTGATGATCCAGCCGTTTTCGCGGCCATATTTGAACACGCCTTATCCTCTGGTCGAAGTTCATCGACCACCCGACGACCGGATAGTTCGCGGATGAGGCGGTCGGTAGTCTGCTTTTATTCGTCGAAGCTGCGCGGCGACAGCCGGCCCATGTTGAGTTTCCGCTTCTTCGCGGTCAAGAACCGGTTGCAGAGGTCCGCGACCGTGAACCCGTCCACCGCGCTGTCGGTCACTTCACCGTTGACCATCTTCTTGCTGGACTCGCGGCCCAGCTTGTGATCGTCAACCGGTGCCTTGAATACCGTCAGGGCCGGCTGCCAACCTGCTTCGTAGGGCAATTGTGTTAGCTTGCCGTTTACCACGCTGCCCCACCGACCATAATGGCAAACCACCACCGGGCGGATAAGGGTATGGGGGCAATTCCTTGTATGGCTTCTCGGGGCGACCGATCGCGGCTTTTCGGGAACGCGATTTTCGCGTAGACTTGCCCATGAGTCACGACAGTTAGGTCGGCGTGGCGTCGTCTTCCGCTCGCCCTAAACGGCGGGGGACACGTTGATTGTCTGCCGCAATTTTGCGGTGTTTAATACACGAATTGCTTGTCTCGATTAGCCAGTTGGGTAGTTTTCGAAGAATGCCTTGGAGGGATGGCAGAGCGGTTTAATGCACCGGTCTTGAAAACCGGAGTAGGACTTGTGCCTACCGTGGGTTCGAATCCCACTCCCTCCGCTCAAATCTTTTGCAACTCCACTTGCAGCCAGGCGCGAGCATAGCGCCACATGCGATCCGCCTTTGCGGGTGAAATGCCCAGGACGGCCGCGGCGTCCTCGCCGGTCAAGCCGGCGAAGTAACGCAGGTCGATTAACTTGGCGTGGTCCGGCTTGGCTGCCGAAAGCCTGGTAAGGGCCGTGTCCAATTCGATTAGCCGGTAATCCGAAATTGGAGCGGCCGGTTCGGGCATACTTAATCGCTCCAACTCGCCGCCACGCTTTACGCACTGTTTGGCTCGGGCCCGATCGACCAGGATTCGCCGCATCGCCGTGGCGGCTGTGCGCAGGAAGTGATCGCGATCTTTCCACTCGACTGAGACGTCCGCCAGCCGCAGCCATGCTTCGTGAACCAGTGCCGTGGCGTCGAGCGTTTGACCCGAATTCTCGTGCACCAACTTCGCCGCCGCCAGCCTGCGGAGTTCGTCGTAAACCGGTGAGAACATATCGGGCGCTGCCGACATTACTTCTTCTCCCTCGGCGGCGGGCCGTGTTCCGGCAACCGCGCCCGCTCGGCCTGCCACTTTTTCACTTCGTTCGGCTTGCCGGTTGCCGCGTACAGTTGCACCAGCCGCTCGACCGCCTCGACGAGGCGGATTTTGCCTTGGAATGGAATCGCCTTCTCCCGTTTCTTCAGCCCGTTATAAGCGTTGAGCAGCAACGTTTCGGCTGCTGCGAACTTCTTCTCGCCGACCAAGGCCCCGCCGAGCATCGACTGAGAATTAAACGTCAGCCAGGAATCGGGAAGCGTCTTCGCGCGGATTGTCATGCACTCGCGAAGGACAGGTTCGGCAAGCTCGAAAGCTCTGGCTTGTAACATGGCCGACCCAAGCTTTGCCAATCCTTCGGCGAGCTGCGCTTTCCTTGGGAAATTGCTTATGAAGATCGGCCAGCACGTCTTTGGTTAACGTCGCCGCCTTTTCCACTTTGCCGGCCTTGAGGTAGCCGTCGAGAAGTTGCGCGCCCACGACACGGAGTGGGGGCATTGTCTTGGCGGCACGGTACGCCTCTTCCAAGAGAGGGATGGCTTTATCAAGTTTGCCCGCGTCCTTGTAATTCACTCCCAGATTCCCAATCGTCAGCAGCGTATTCAAGTTGTTCCGTCCGAACTTTGCTTCATAGCGTTTGAGAAGGTCCTCGAACATTGGGATCGACTTGTCGAGTTGTTCCGCTATCCAATATTGGCGAGCCAAATCATTGGCGGCCGCGAGCGTGTTGGGATGGTCCGGACCGAGTTTCGCTTTGGAGCGATCGTACGCTTCTTGGACAAGGGGCAACGCAAGTTGAGGCTTGCCCGCCTGCTCATAGGCCATCAGGAGTTTCTTGGTAACCGCGACTCGGATCGGATGTTCGGGGGGAACTTTGGTTTTCAAAACCTTGAGCGCTTGCTCGAATAGCGGCAGTGCCAAATCGAGCTTCTTGGTCCTCTCGTAAAGCCCAGCGAGATTTATCATTGTTCGCACGGTATTGGGATGTTCCGGGCCGAGCTTGATTTTGGCAGTCTTGAGTGTTTCCTCCATCAATGGCAGAGCCAACTGGTATTGCTCGGTCTCGATATAGCATCTGGCCAAGTTATTCATGCTCATCAGTGTGTCGGGATGGTCGGGGCCGAGCTTCTTTTTCGCTGCGCCAGCGTTTCCTTGAGTAACGGCAAGGCCTCCTTGAGTCTCCCCGCCATCCCGTATGCGGTGGCAAGATTGTTGACACACATCAGCGTATCGGGATGATCGGGGCCCAGCTTGGCTCTGGTGAGCTTGAGCGCCTCTTCCATCAGCGGCAGGGCCAAATCAGGTTTACCAAGATCTCGATAGGCTTCTGCGAGATTCGCCATCACGGTGAGCGTGTGCGGATGATCGGCGCCGATCTTTGCCTTCGTCCGCTTGAACAGGTCCTCCAAGAGTGGCAGCGCCTTTGCGGGCTGTCCTGTGTTCTGATAAGCCAAGGCGAGATTGTTGATCGACCCCAATGTATCGGTATTGTCCGGTCCGAGGAGTTCTTTTTGCAGTTTGAGCGTCTCCTCCAATAATGGCATTGCTAGATCCCATTTGCCGGTCGCTTCATAGGCCAGAGCCAGATTGTTCACAGTGAGGAGCGTGTTGGGATGCTTGGGGCCGAACTTCGCCCTGGTGATTTCGAGCGTCTCCTTGAACAGCGCAACGGCCATTTCGAGTTTGCCATCGGCTTGGTATGCACTGGCAAGATTGTTCATCGTCGCAAGCGTAAAGGGATTGTTTGGTCCCAGTTCTTTCTTTCGTATCTCAAGGGCTTTCTTGAATAGCGGCAGCGCCAGGTCCAACTTGCCATTCGCCTCGTAGCAATAGGCAAGGTCGTTCATGCTGGTCGAGGTGACGGGATGTTCCGGGCCCAGTGAATCAAGGGCCCGCTCATAGGTCTCTTTGTAAAGGTCCAAGGCGAGCTTCAGTTTGCCTGCTTTCAGATAGCCAATCGCGAGATTGAGCTTGGCGGCAAGAGTTTCGGGATTGTCCGCGCCCAGCTTGGATTGCAGAGTCTTACGAGCTTTTTCGAGGAGAATGATGGCTTTTTTGGGTTCATTGAGAGCCAGCAGCGATCGGCCAAACCGAGTCTGCATCGTGGCGACAACCAGAGGGTCGCCGATCGCCTCGCCTTCGAGCTGTGCCACCGCTTTGTCGAGCTTCTCAACCAGAATTGCTTGCAGCGGGCGTTCGTTCTTGGCGATCTCCTTCGGATCGAGGCTGTCGAAGATTGAGCCCAGGATCTCGTTCGATTTGGCGATCTCGCCCAACCGTTTTTGCGCTCGCTCGTTGGCTGCCCTTTCCGCGGCCGCCGAGTTTTGTGCATCGATCTTTGCCAGTCGTTCGCCATTGGCCCGTTCGGCTTCGGCGGCGCGAGCGTGTTCCGCGTCCTGCTGGCGGTGTTCGGCGCGAATCAATCCGAAGGTGGTGCCCGCGATCCCTGCCAACAACGCGAGCAACACGATACTGGCCGCCGTCACTCGGCCCTTGTTGCGGCGAACGAATTTCTTGAGGCGATAACCGGCCGTCGGAGACCGGGCTTCAACCACCTCGTCCGCCAAATAACGCTGGATGTCGCGAGCGAACCCGTTGGCCGTCTCGTACCGGCGGGTACGATTCTTCTCCAAGGCTTTCAGAGCGATCCAGTCCAACTCACCGCGCAAGAGCTTGGCCAGCTTCGCCGGCTCGATGCTTCGGCTGGCCGCGATGTTCGGCAATGCTTCCGACGAACTCAACTTCGTGCTGGGTCGGGGCGCCTCCTCCTCACGCACCATGCGCAGCATTTCCAGAATCGCCCCTCGTTTGAATTGCTGCGCATCAATCGGCGGCGAGCCCGCCAGCAATTCGTACAGAATCACACCCAGCGCATAGATATCTGTCCGAGTGTCAATATCGATCGACGCTGGATCTGCCTGCTCGGGCGACATGTACGCCGGCGTCCCGACGATCGCACCGAGGTCGGCAATGCTCTGATCGGTCAACTTTTGTTCGGTCGCCTTGGCCACCCCAAAGTCGATCACCTTCGGCGTCGGTCGCCCATCGACCTCGGTTACCAGCACGTTGCCGGGCTTCAGATCGCGGTGGATAATTCCCTTCTGGTGGGCATGCTGGACCGCCTGACACACCGACACGAATAATTCCAGCCGGGAGGGGACGGTCAGTCGATGTTCATCGCAGTAGCGAGTCAGAGGAATTCCGTGCACCAACTCCATGACAAAGAATGGCACCGGCCAGTCTCCCAAGTGCATGGGAGGAGCGGTGCCGCCATCATAGACACGAGCGATGTTCGGGTGATCCATCAACGCCAGCGCTTGCCGCTCGGCGTCAAACCGGGCGAGCACCAGCTTGGTGTTCATCCCGCTTCGAATTAATTTGAGGGCGACCTGACGCTTGACCGGATCGGTTTGCTCGGCGAGGTAAACCGAGCCCATCCCTCCTTCGCCAATGATCTGGATCAGCTTGTATCGCCCGGCAATCACGGAGCCCGGCCCCATGTCTGATCGGCGCTCGTCGACCCCGGCAGGGCCAGTCGGGGCTTCTTCCGGTTGTGGGACGTGCGGCCCGGTGACACCCGGCGCCACCTGTTCCGCCGGACGATCGAGCACGTTGCTCGATGACGCCTCGTAAGCGGCCAGAAGTGCCTCAACGCGTTGGCGAAGTTCGTAGTCGCCGCCGCAAAGCCGGTCGAGAAATGCTGCCCGCTCCGCGATGGGAATGCTCAACGCCTGATCGAAAATCGATTCTTCGTTCATGGTGAGTAGCCTCCTGTCCCAATAGCGAGAATTGGAGTGCCGCGGCGTCAAAGGAATTCCAAGCTTCCAGATCGAGAAGTCACCGCGGAAAGCAACGCTGTTGTTGCCAATCCGGAGAATTGATGACGGGTTTGTCCCCGCGAAGGCTTCAAGCCCGACTCCGCCGCCGTGTTGGCCGTCCAGCGATGTGGAAAAGCGTTGGTTAGTGTCCGCCCGTTTGGCCGCGTTGGGCGGATTCGAATAGGAACCACGTCCGCCTTTCGGTCTCGTCGAGCCAGACTTCGATCAGGCTCGCCGTCGCGACGTCGCCGTGTTCGTCGCAGACGTTGTGCGCTTCGCGGAGTCGCGATGCAAGCGTCTTGTTGTCTTCGCACAATTCCGCAAGCATGTCCTCGGGATCGACGTAATTGGCATCGTTATCCGCGATGCGCTGGAGGCGGGAAATGTGGCCGATGGATGTGATCGTCGTCCCGCCTACCTTGCGGACCCGTTCGGCGATCGGATCGGTCATGGCGAATATCTGATCCGCCTGTTCGTCGAACAAAAGGTGATAGTCGCGAAAATGTGGACCGCTGAGATGCCAGTGGAAGTTCTTCGTTTTCAAATACAGTGCGAACACATCCGCGAGTACGCTGTTCAAACTCGCGGTCAGGTCGCGCGTCGCTTCGGCCGAGAGATTGGTCGGCGTGGCGAGCGGCATCCGTTGTCGTTGTTTGAGTTCCTGCACCTTGTTCGGGGAAAGTGTCTTCACGGCTGCGCCTCAATGGATGGTGATGTTGGAAACAAGCAGGATGCGGTTGCTCTATGGAATGTCGCGGACGGAGTCCCGGCTTTGCCCACGGGTTTGTCCGGACATTCCGGTCCAAATTGGGCCTCGATGCCGTCAGAGTGACATGCCATCGCGAATGAGCCAGCTCCAGCGCATCGAGCCACAACCTGGGTCGTTGTTCTCGACGTATCTTCTACAGGCGTTCGATTGGGAATGAAACGAGATAGATCTCGAGTTGGGCGAATCGCTCCATCAAGACGGGCTTGAAGTCAACAAAGAATTGCCGATGCTCAGGTAGATCCTCGACATCGATCACGATCCGAATTGTCGCGTCCTCGTAGGTCGTCTCCTCGTGCTTCCACATACCTTGTATGGGATGCGGAGTCCACGAGAGGCCGCCAAAGTGAGCAAGTAGTTCCTTACGAGTCTCGTTAAACAATTCCTCCGGCACGGTTCGACCGTCATTGAACTGTAGCGGCAGAAGAATCTCGTAACGTCTTCTCTGCATAGTCCAAGCCTCCGCGGCCGAGTTCGACGTACGCGATTCCCATTTGTCCCAAAAGCTCCAGTGCGGGCTCCGGAATTACGTAGATATTATCGCGGTAACAATCGACGCGACCTCGATGAATCAGCGCGCCGAACGCTCGACCGCTGGCTTCCTCGTCGAGGATTTGGATTTTTACCATCTGCATATCGTTCTCGCCCGTCGACCATTTCAATTCATATCCAGTATATCGGACAAATGCGTGCGAAGCGTGGCGAACATCACGAGCCGCCCGGCTGCACCGCTTGCCCGTCCGACAAGGCGCCGGTTGGGCCGGCCAGAACATCTTCCGTTCCCTTCCAGTCTTCCCATTCGTTCGTTGTCCCTGGCTTGAGCTTCTGGAATACTTCGGTGAACTTGCCATCGGAACGGCCGGAGCGGATCGGCGTGCGCACTGCCTTGCCATCGCGATAGAGGAAGCAGACAACCTGTTCGGCTTGCTTCACGACCGCGTTTTCCGGCAACACCCAGGCCTCCGGCATGGGCGCTGTAATCAGTACGTTGACATACTGTCCAGGACGCAGGCGAAGATCGGGGTTCGGTAAATCAATTTCGACGCGAAGGGTTCGCGAACCCGGATCGAGCGCGGCCGACGTTCGACTCACCGTGGCCTTGATGCTTTGACCGTTGAGTGCGGGAATGCGAATAGTCGCGGCATCTCCCTTATGAATGAGCCCGGCGTCCGCTTCTGGCACTTCAACGCGGACCCGCATGGTGTCCAGGCGGACCACGGTAAAGAGCGATTCGCCCTTGCCGGTCGTCGCCGGCTGGACGAAGTGCCCCGTATCGACATTACGCTTGGTCACGACGCCGGCGAACGGCGCTCGAATGAAGCGATATTCCAGCAGGCTTTTCACGCGGGCCGCATCCGCCTCGGCGACGCGTTGCTTCGCCTCGGCGGCCTTTTCGTCCTCGCGCGCTTTATCGAGATCGGCGGTGCGCCTTGATCGCCGCTTTCTCCGAAACGGTGACCCGTGCCTTGGCCTCGTCGCGTGCCGCTTCGGATGCGCGAATTGGTTCTCGGTCTCCGCTCCCGTTTGCGGATCGATCACCTTGGTGCGAACCATTTCGGAGACGCGTTTCACTTCCGATTGCCAGCGGGTGTAGTTCGCTTCCGCGCGCTTGACGCCGGCCTTCGTTTCCAAAATCATCGCCTCCGCCGAATCGACATTGGCGGCGGCAATCACAATCTGCTTTTTCGCCTGCTCCACCGCGGCTTTCGCGGAATCGACTAGCGCATCCTTTTGGCGCCCTTCGTCGACGAGTTCCGGAATGTAGAGTTCGGCGAGAACGGTGCCCGCGTTGTTGGACGACTGAATGGGCCGATTGACCGTGTCGCCGATATCGACATTCATCTGTTTCACAAATCCCGGCAGCTTGGCAAAGAGGGGGGTCGTTTCATAGCCGCGGATTTCGCCCGGCTGTTCAATGATCTTCGGCAACGCCTTCTTGTGCGGATGAACGACGGTGAAGTTCGCGGCGGGGCTGCTCGCCGATTCGGATTTGGACGGTTCGCGATTGCAGCCGACCGCGAGAAATGCACACGACAGGAGCAACGCGCATTGCGCGAGGCGGTTGGGCGGAGCCCGAAGCGCAACGCGAACCCCTGCGCCGCGGGGCGGCCCGGTCTTCCCGGGCGATTACAGCGCCTGGGGAGGGCGACGCCAAACCGCCTTAGCGATCCGGATTTCCGACTGAGGGCAACGATGGTAGCAGCGCCGCGTCGCCCTCGCGTTGCGCTTCGGGCTCCGGTGGTTTTTTCGGCGTTGCAGGAGGCGGAAGCGGCGCCACGTCGCCCTCCCCAGCGTATCGCCCGGGAAGACCGGGCCGCCCCGCGGCGGGGTTCGCGTTGCGCTTCGGGCTCCGCTGGTTTTTTCGGCGTTGCAGGAGGCGGAAGCGGCGTCATGTCGCCCTCCCCAGGCGCTGTAATCGCCCGGGAAGACCGGGCCGCCCCGCGGCGCAGGGGTTCGCGTTGCGCTTCGGGCTCCGCTGGTTTTTTCGGGGTTGCACGAGGCGGGTAACTCCAAAACGGGTGCTTCTGGCGCCGACATTGATTTCGTCCCTTGAAGTACTCGGTGAATCATGGGTGAGCCTCTCCCGCGGTGGAAATATGATGACGGCTCGCCGGATCGTGCGGGTCGAGCGATATCGAATCCCGGCTTGCGCCGCCCATGATCCACGCAAACACCGCTGGCAGGAGAATCAAGGTGGCGGCCATCGATGCGAGCAGGCCGCCGATCACCGCCCGGCCCAACGGTGCCGCCTGATCGCCTCCCTCGCCGATGCCGGAGGCCATCGGCAACATACCGGCGATCATGGCGGCGCTGGTCATCAAAATCGGCCGCACACGGCCACGCACCGCCGCGAGTGCCGCTTCAATCGCCGGCGTGCCCGCCATCCGTTCACGCTCGGCGAATGTCACCAGCAAAATCGCATTCGCCACAGCAACGCCAACGGCCATGATCGAGCCCATGAACGATTGCAGATTCAACGTCGTTCGGGTCAGCAACAGGATCGCGCCGATGCCGCACAACACCGCCGGGACGGCGGCGACCGCTGTGAGCGCGAGTCGAAACGATTGGAAGTAGGCGCTCAACAGCAAGAAAATCACGAAGACGGCGGCGAGCAGCCCATATTCCAGATTCCGGAACATATCATTGAACGGCGCGATCTGCCCGCGGACATTGACTTCAATTCCCTGCGGGGGAGCGCCGGCCGCTTCGATCGCCTTGGACACTTTCGCGGCCACGTCGCCCAGGTCGTCGCCCTGGATATTTGCGGTCATGGTCACGAGCCGGCGCTGGTTGTAGCGATCGATCTCGCCGGGCATCGTCCCTTCCTTGACCTGAGCGACGTCGCGGACCAGGATCGGATTGCCGCCGTTGGCCCGAACCGGTACGGTCTCGATGTCCGTCTTGGAGTGCATCAAATCCTGCGGCACTTCCACCTGGACCTGATAGCCAATGCCGCTGACGGGATCACGCCAATAGTTGGGAACGGTGAATCGGCTCGACGATGTCGCCGGCGCCAGGGCCGTGCCGACGCTGCCGGCCTGGACGTGGGCGTCGCGCGCCTTTTCGCGATTCACCGCCACTTCCACGATCGGGTAATCCTGGGACTGGACATATTGCAGGTCCTTCAAACTTTTCACCTTGGCCAGTTCTTGGCGAATCTTTTCGGCATACGCTCGATTGTCGGCCATGCTCTTGCCACTCACCTGCACTTCGACTGGCGTCGGCGAGCCGAAGCTCATGACCTCATTGACGATGTCGGCCGGCTCGAATGAGAGGCGGACGTTGCGGGCCTTCGCTGCCCGGTCGGCCGGCACACCCTCGCGCAGCCATTTTTGCTCGAGCCATTGGGCGAGATGTGCTTGCAACTTGTCGCGCAGCTCGGCCTTGAACTTCTCGATGCGGATCGCTCCCGGCTTGAGCGCGACGCGCAGAACCGCCTCTTCTGGCCCGCCGGTCCAGAGATAGACGTTGTTGATCGGATAGGCCGAATGCACGAGGCCGACATAGCCGAGCGTGATCGGTACGTTCTCCTCGCCGGCTTCCTTCTTGATGAACTCGACCGCCTCCTTGGCAACCTGCTCGGTCTCTTCGATGCGAGTGCCAGTCGGCGCCTTCAGGCGCAATTGAAATTGTCCGGAATCGACCTGCGGAAAGATATCCGTCCCGATCATGCGATACATGCCGAAGATCAAGACCGCTGACGCCAGCACATACGCGGGCACCAGGAACCAACGCGTCCGCGTCGCGAGCCACGTCGCGGGGTGGATGACCTTGCCCAACAACCGGGTTCCGGGGTCGTGATATCCGGCACTCGGACGTTTGAGCAGCCAGACGCTCATCACGGGAACAAACGTGTTGGAGAGGAGGAACGAGCCGACCATCGCGAAGCCGACGGCCAGCGAAAGCGGCACGAACAGAGCCCGTGCGGAGCCTTGCATCACGAACGACGGAATGAATACGGCCAAGATGCACAACATCGCCAGCAGCCGAGGCACCAGCGTTTCCTGCATCGCTCGCCAGACCGCCAACGCGACCGAGGGTGTGCGTTCGAGCTGAGTGTGAATGTTTTCCACGGCGACGGTTGCCTCGTCGACGAGAATGCCGACGGCCAGGGCCAGCCCGCCGAGCGTCATCAAGTTGATCGACTGACCTGCAAGCCAAAGCGCCGTCAACGACGCGATGATCGCCAGCGGGATGTTGAGGACGACCACAATGACGCTTCGCCAGTCGCGGAGGAACACAAGCACCATGAGGCCGGTCAGAACGGCGCCGAGGCCGGCCTCGATCGCGACTCCCCACATCGAATTGGTCACGTAGGGCGATTGATCGAATTCGAACGAGACTTTGATGTCCGGCGGCAGGTCGGCTTGCATCTTCGGAATGTCGCGGCGAATGTTCGCTACCACGTCAAGCGTCGAGGCATCGGCCTTCTTGGTCGCCATGATGTAGACAGCGCGCTTGCCGTTTACGAGTGCATAGCCGGTCGGAATATCGGTCGCGTCTTCGATGAGCGGTTTGCCGGTCGCCGGATTGCGGACGACAACGTCGCGCATGAATACCCCGGGCTTGACCGGGATGTCGCCAAAGTCCTTCGGCGTGACCGCCATGGTGTTGACCGGCACGAGCGGCATGCGCTCCTGAATGCGAATGGCCCCCGAAGGGCTAATGGTGTTGCCGGCGGTCAGGGCCTGGACTACGTCGTCGGGGGAGAGATTGCAGGCGCGCAATCGATCCGGATCGGCGCGAATGACAATTGTTCGCTGAGCGCCGCCGAACGGCGGCGGGGCGGATACTCCCGGGATCGCCGCGAATCGCGGGCGAACGCGGAACAACGCTTGATCCTGGATTTGCCCGATCGTCTTGGTTTCACTGGAGAGAACCAGGTAACCGACCGGCACGCTTCCGGTGTCGAAGCGCATGATGAACGGCTGCACGGTGCCGGGCGGCATGAAGGCGCGGGCGCGATTGACATAGCCGACCGTCTCCGCCATTGCCTGGGCCATGTCCGTGCCAGGATGGAAGTAAAGCTTCATCAGCGAGACGCCCTGGACATTTCGGCTCTCGACGTGATGAATGCCGCCGATGTAGAGAAAGTGGTACTCGTAATAGTTGGCGATCAGCCCTTCCATTTGGTAGGGATCCATGCCGCCATACGGTTGGCAAACATAGACGACGGGTAGATTGAGCGGCGGGAAGATGTCCTTCTTCATCCGCGCGAAGGCAAGGACGCCGGATGCGATCAAGCCAACCAAAAGGACCATCAAGGTGATTGGCCGGCGGAGGGAAAGCGAAAGCGGATTCATTACGCGGGGCCTTTTACGCGCCGGCGCTCCGTCGCGAAACCAATCCTCGGAGCGGGCACGTCGGACGAAGCCGGCAGGACCGGCGGACGAAGTCGCGCTGCTTTCACGGGCTCGGCCGGGGTCGGCGGCGGCAATTCGGAACATGCGACCCGGGCAAGCACCACTTCCGCCGGCTCGCCGAGCGCGCGATAGAGTCGGAACTGGGCCCGATTCGCGTCTGCAATCGCGGTGAAGTAATCGCGATACGCCTGGTCGAGGGCTTGCACCGCGGCCACGACTTCCTGGGGCCGGAAAACGAGAACGAGCGTATCGCCGATTCGGCGGGTCTGGTTGAATCCTTCCAGGTTTGTCTTCACAGTTTCGGTCGCTTCTTTCAAGCCCCCTTCGGCCGTGACCGCTCGCGCCGCGGCCCGGCGGACCTGGGCATGCGCTTGAACCACCTCCGCCGCGACGCGATCCTGAACGCGGAACAGTTCGAGCACGGCCGCTCGATTATCGGCTTCGCGCTCGTGGACCAAAGCTCGATTGCCGAAGCCAAGGCCTTGCAATTCCCACAGGACCTGGACGTCGTAACTGTTTCGCCAGCCGGCGTCGGTTCCCGCGTTGCCGTCAACTCCACCGGCAAAGCGCCCGGTCGAAAGCGTGCCGGCCGGATTGGTGGCATTGCCCCGCAGCAAGATGCTCGGCACAAATGGACGAAGCTTTTCCTGTTTCAAACGAGAAAGCGTGGCCCGGACCAGGGCTTGTCGCGAAGCCAATTCCGGCCGGTTCGTAAGGCCGATGGGAATGAGTTCATCCACGGGGGTTTGCAGATTGAAGAATTCGACGCGTGTCCGCGGCGATTCGATTGGTTCAATCATCGTCGTGGGCGGCAAGCGCAGCAATCGATTGATTTCGGCCAGCGCAACTTCGGTCCGTTCGTGTGCCGACTCGACTGCTTCTTTTCGACGTGCCAACTCCGCGTTCGCCCGATGGACTTCCACGGGCTGGGCGAGGCCGACGGCGAGTTTTTCCGTTCGCCGCGCGAGGTCGGCGGCCAGACGTTCCGCTTCCATAGCGCCAGCGAGTTCGCCACGCGCCTGTTGCAAGTTGAAATACGCTTCGGCGACCGCGAGCAGTGTATCGTTCTTGCTGGCTCGAAAGTCGTGCCCGCGAGCCGTGACCGTCTGCTTCGCGGCCAGCGTGGAAAAAATCGCCTCGGAGGGTGAAAAGACGGCCGTCGGCCCTGCGCCGACCATCACCGAGTCGCGGGTTGTGGTAAGAACATTGCCGACGATGTCCTGAACCCGTCCGTCGTGGTGCGAATAGTCGCCGCCGAAAACGACCGTTGGCAGCCAGCGCGATCGGGCGAGATCGAGCTGGGCGTCGGCGGCAGCGACTCTCTCGGCCGCAACGCGGATATCGAGCGAGCGAACTTGTGCCAGCTGAAGTGCTGTCGCGAGATTGATGGGATAAATGCTGTGGCCTTCGACAGCAATCGGGATTTGGGTCTGGGTCGTTGATGATTCCTGGCCGCGCGCGACGTCGCTGGCGGTGAATCCGAGGACCAGCGCGGCGGCCGACAACATCTTCCTGGCTAATCGTCGCATCCGAGATCTCAGGGACGGAATCTCCATTCATCATCGGCAAGGAGCGCTGGCAAAACTCAATGATTTGGGCGCGAAAACAAACAAGGGACGCCATTTTGGCGTCCCTTGCAGCGTCACTGTAATGGTCCGACTGCAAACGGTTTAGTGCGGAACGACTCCGGTCCCCACTACCGTTCGGCTAGCAACTGTGGCTCCAATTCGAGCTGTGACTGTCGCAATGGCCGGTATTCCAATCTCGGCCTTGCTTCCAGTCGTGGCCGCAATCCTTATCCTTCTTTGAATTCCAGCCACCCGTCGGGTCGCAATTGCCGTTGTCGTTATGCTTGGGCGGCTCGCATTTCGGCGGATCACACTTCGGCGGCTTGGGCGGATCACACTTGGGCGGCTTCGGTGGATCGCACTTGGGCGGCTTCGGCGCCTCGCAGTGATGCGGCGGCGGACACGGCGGCGGTGGGGGCGGACACGGAGGTTCCGGTGGCTGACAAACAGGTGGCGGCGGCGGTTCGCACACAGGAGGCGGTGGCGGACACGGCGGCGGTGGGGGCGGACACGGCGGCTCTGGCGGCTGACAAACCGGCGGCGGCGGCTCGCACACCGGAGGCGGTGGCGGACACGGCGGCGGTGGTGGCGGACACGGCGGCTCCGGCGGCTGACAAACCGGTGGCGGTGGGGGCGGTTCGCACACCGGCGGCGGTGGTGGGCACGGCGGCGGTGGTGGGCACGGCGGCGGTGGCGGCGGACACGGTGGCTCCGGCGGTTGACAAACCGGCGGTGGCGGCGGCTCGCACACTGGTGGAGGCGGTGGTTCGCACACCGGAGGCGGTGGCGGACACGGCGGCGGCGGCGGCTCACACGGAGGTGGCGGCTCGCATACCGGCGGTGGGGGCGGTTCACACACTGGAGGCGGTGGCGGACACGGCGGCGGTGGCGGCGGACACGGCGGTTCTGGTGGCTGACAGACCGGTGGCGGCGGCGGCTCACATGGGGGTGGCGGCGGTTCGCATGGCGGGGGTGGCGGTTCGCATGTTGGAGGAGGCGGCGGCTCGCACGGTGGCGGCGGAGGCGGACAGGGGCATGGCGGCTGCGGCGGCAGATTGATCTGGCCGTAGCCGCACCACGAGCAGGCAACCAACGTTCCGTTGATCTGACCGTTCGAGAAATCCACAAAGGCCCGCGGCGCCAGCACGTTCGCGTTGATGCCGATCCCCGCGAAGGTCACGCTATTGGCCTGCGGGAAATTCAGGATCACATTGTCCTTGTTCGGCCCGTTCAGGTGGAATCCCATGTACTGCATCCGGGCCGAAGCGCCCGTGATGTTCACAATCACGGACGAACCGGCCGGGGCATTGATCACGAGATCGTTGGCGTTCCAAAGCTGCGACGCCGACACGTTGAACACGTTCTGGCCGGCGTTATGACCAGTCAAAACGATCGTGCCGTAGTTGTTCTGCACGGTTCCGGTGCCGGCCAGGGCCGCGTAGCTGTCGGAAAGCCCATCGAGTTCGGCGGTTGCGGCGCTGAAGTCGATGACGTTGCTTTCGTGGCGGATTGTGCCATTCGGATGACCGAACGAAGCGAACGTCCCGGTGCCGCCGTACACGACATTGCCGGCATTCACTTGACCGTTCGTGAACGACAAGTTGCCGCCGACAATCAAGCTGTCGATGGTGCCGTTCGAATTCGCCAGGCTATCGCCGACCGAGTAGCCAGTGAAGCTGGCGTCGCCGCCGACTGCCACGCGACCTTGGACATCGCTGTAGAATGCGTTCACATCATGGAGGACGAAGGCGCTGAAGTCGTTGGCGACGCCCAGGCCGGTCGCGGGAACGTCGCGACCCTCAAGTTGCTGAAAAGTCAAACGCGATTGGCGGGTTCGCTTGGAGGGGGTAACTTTAGAACCCGACCCGACAATACGACGGGTCAACACGGAAAACATGGTAGCAGGCTCCCAGGTGGAGAATCTAGCACAAGTCTTCCAGAAGAGTTAATCGGATTTTGCAGACTCTACAAGTCCGTTTCACCTATTCACGTGATTTTCTTGCGATGCGTGAGTTGATTCACTTCGACGCCTGAACAATCGCTGCAGGCCGCACGCCCTTCCCGTCGCGCTTCGTCGCCGCGTCCCCTAAATCCAACCTAACCTGCGCAGCCAGCGCTTCGATTCGCGCCACCACTTCTCGATTTGCAGCTGCGACGTCTTTGGTTTCACCCACATCGGCTTCGAGGTCGAACAGCGATTGGTCGATTCGCGCGGTCACATATCGCCCCGGTTTGCCGTCTTTTCCCGAGGTTTTCAGCGATTGGTACGGATGCGGAAAATGCAGTTTCCACTTGCCGGAGCGCACCGCTTGCAGTGCCCTGCCCCAGTAGAAAAAGTACGCTTCCTGTGGCGATTGAGCCCCCTTCACGCCGGTCAAGAGCGGGCCGATGTCTTTGCCATCAATTCGCAGCGTCGGCAGCGGCGCACCGGTGAACTTTGCGATCGTTGGTAAAAGGTCGATCGTCATTGCTGGCTGCGCAGGTGATTCCGGCTGGGATTTTGCCCGGCCACCGAGCGACAAATGGAATCCGCACACCGCCTTCAAACGTGGTGCCTTTCCCTTCGCGGAGCGTCGGCGCCACGCCGCTGTGATTCCCGTAGGAGAGCCATGGCCCGTTATCCGATGTGAAAATCACCAGCGTGTTGCGATCCAGATCGTGCTTCTTGATGGCGGCCAGGATTTCGCCCATGCTCCAGTCGAGTTCCTCAATCACGTCGCCATACAGGCCCGCCTTCGATTTCCCTCGGAACCGATCGGAAACGAATAGCGGCACGTGCGGCATCGAGTGCGGAATGTACAGGAAGAACGGCTTGTCTTTGTTCGTTTCGATGAACTTGACGGCATGTTCGGTGTACCACGTCGTGAGTTGCGTCTGGTCGGGGTTCAGCTTCACCGTTTTCTCGCCGACGATAAGCGGCAGGTCGGGGAATTTGGCCGTCGGGTGCTTGGGCCACATGTCATTCGAGTATGGCAGGCCGAAATACTCATCGAACCCGTGTCGGGTCGGCAGGAATTGCGGCATGATGTCCGAGATGCCACTTGCCGTAAATCGCGGTCGCATAGCCCTTCTTCTTGAGCATGGTGGCTATCGTTGTCTCGCGATCGTGAATGCCATTGCGACTCGCCGGGCCGAGCGCCCCGAGAATGCCGAGTCGATTCGGATAGCAGCCGGTCAAGAGTGCCGTTCGCGAGGCCGAACACACCGCCTGGGCCACGTAAAAGTCGGTAAAACGGACCCCTTCTTTCGCCATGCGATCGATGTTCGGCGTGCGGATCACTTTGTTGCCGAAGCAGCCGACGTCGCCGTAGCCCATGTCGTCGACGAAGACAATGACGACATTCGGCGGCCGCTCGGCGGCGTATGACACGAGTGGAATGAATAGCGCGGCTGCAAAAGAAAGGCGGATCATGGTGCGGAACTCGGTGACAGGCGAAGCGGTCGGGCCACAGTTTGCAGTTCCCGGGACCGACTGTCAAGTGCGACCCGAAAGCACCCGGTCCAAATACCCCGTCAACACCCGGACGTGCTCCGCCTTCGCGAAGCGCAAAGCCTGTTGCCGGGCGGCGGCCGGGTCGAGTTGCTGGATTTCGCGTTCGAGTAGTTCCATCGCTTCCATGAGCGACTCGACATTCTGGTCGTCGAACCACACTCCCGTCGCCCCTTCGAGGCCGAGTGGAATAATCGTCTCGGTGGCCCCGCCCTGGGCATAAGCGATCACCGGCGTTCCGCAGGCATTCGCCTCGACCGGCACGATGCCAAAGTCTTCCTCTCCCGGAAACAAGAGCGCCCGACAGCGACGCAAATGATCGCGAATAGACTCGTCGGTCGCCCAGCCGAGAAAGCTCACCGTCGGGCCTGCCATCGCCTTGAGGCGTCCCGCATCCTGGCCGCTGCCAATCACGATCAGCCGCTTCTTCAATCGATTGCAGGCTTCGACGGCAATGTCCACGCGCTTGTAAGGTGCGAATGCCGAAAGCACCAGGTAAAAATCTTCCCGGTCAACGGCTTGGTCGGGATGGTAGAAGTCCGTATCGACCGGCGGGTAAAGAACCCAGGCGTCCCGCCAGTACGACTCCTGAATGCGTTTGCGAACCGTTTCGCTATTGGCCAGAAAGTGGGTCACACGATTGGCGGTCCGGCGATCCCAGTCGCGCAGCATCGCCATCAGTCGATCGACCGCCCGGGCTTTGAGCCCACGGACTCGGCCGGCGAAGTACGAATCCTTCATGTGCCAGGCATAGCGCATCGGCGTGAAGCAATAGCAGACGTGCGGTACGCCTTTTGGCGGTTTGGCCGCCTTGGCGACGGCGTGGCTGAGACTGAACACCAGATCACATGGGGCGATTCGCCAGTTCGCGGCGAACGGCATCAACGGCAATGTGTAGCGATAATAATCGCCGATCTGAGGAAGCCGTTGAAGGAAGCTGGTGTGGATTGAATGCCGTTCGATTGTGGCCGGAACACTGCCACGAACGTGAAGCAGCGTGTAAATTGGGGCATCGGGGAACAAGCCGCAAAGGACTTCGAGGCATTTCTCCCCGCCCCGAAAGCCGGTCAGCCAGTCGTGGACGAGGGCCACGCGAATGGAAGAATTCAACACGGATTGCACCAAGGACACGTTTATGTGCAAACAAGTCTGCCTTCTGTCTTATCCGTCTGTTCGGTGTAATCCGTGGTTGTTTTCCTGTTCGGTGGATTTCCGGCCCCAGGCGTGATTGGCATGTTGCAAGTTGGCCGGTATACTGGTTAAGTTAAAGGAGTTAAGCGGATTGCGTCGGGAGCGCCCAGAGTCGCCCAGTCGCCCCGTTTCCGATCCTGTCACGACCCGCGTCCCGTCGCGCAAGAGGGGCTCATGGCGCTGTCTTTGAATATCGGAAAAAGCACGAATCTCGGCAACTACCGCGAGAACAACGAAGACTCGATTGAAGTCAAGTTGTTCCCCGACCTCGTGGTCGCCGTGGTCGCCGACGGGATGGGCGGCCAGGCGGCCGGAGAAATCGCCAGCAAGAAGGCCGTCGACATCATCCCCCGCGAGCTGCGCAAGAATATCATGGGGGCGGTGAACACGGATGCCACCAAGTTGCTGATCCGCCGAGCGATTGTTCAGGCCAATGAAGAAATCATGGCCATGGGTCAGCTCGACCGCGAAATGAAAAACATGGGCACGACGGTCGTCTCGGCCGTCTGGCGCAAAGGCCCGGAACTATTCGTCTCGGGCGTCGGCGACAGCCGGGCTTATCTCGTTCGCGCCAAGAAGATCAGCCAACTCACCGTCGACCACTCGCTGGCCCAAGCGCTCGTGGAAGCGAAAACCATCTCGGCGGCGGAAGCCAAGGAACACAAGTTTCGCAACGTCTTGTGGAAATACCTCGGCAGCAAGGAAGTTGGCGAAGGGCCCGAAGTCTCGGAAATGACTTTGCAGCCTGAGGATCGCTATCTGCTCTGCACCGACGGCCTGCACGGTGTGGTGCCGGACGAAAAGCTGCTCTCCTACATGAGCGATGTGGCGGACGCCCAGACGTGTGCGGATGGACTGGTGCAATTGGCACTGGATTCCGGTTCGCGCGACAACGTCTCGTGCATCGTCATCGACGTCGTCAATTCGTAGAAGCCCGGAGCTTGAAGCGCAAGCGAAGACATCTCTTCCCTTCGCTTGCGCCTTTGGAAGTTGTGCATCGCATAAGGACCGCAAAACCAGCCGAGCCCGACGCGCAACGCGAGGGCGAGGCGGGTCAGGTTTTGCCAGCCGATTGGGTCCGAAAACATTGCTCTTCCGGCGGTTCGGCGTCGCCCTCCCCAGGCGCTGTAATCGCCCGGGAAGACCGGGCCGACCCGCGGCGCAGGGGTTCGCGTTGCGCTTCGGGCTCCGCCGGACCGCATGAGCGCGACTTCAAAACTGGAACTTCAGGCTCCGGCCTTTGGAAGACCGCCAACGCTTCTGATTGCCTCCTCGACTTCGTCCACATTTCCCAATCCAACGATGGCGCATTGAACGCGACGATCATCCAGCACGAAGCGCAAAGCGGCCTCCTTGACTGCCGCAGGTGACAGGCCCAATTGGTGTGCCCGGTGTTGATCGCGCTTGTACAAATCGAGCGGAAAGAACGGCGTCTTGAGCGTATGGGCGCTCGGCTCGTTTCCAAGCAATGCCCCGCCGGCGAACACGCGGATGGCGAAGACGCCCATACTCATTGCCGCCGCATCATCCATTACATTGCCGTAGTCGGTCTCGACAAACGATGAATCCACGAGCCGCCCGGCACTCGGGTTGAGCAGGTTGTAGGGGACCTGGATCGTATCGAATTGCCCCGATCGGATCACTTCGCGCATCGCGGCCGGCTGGCCGGTCGCCGTGAGACCGATGTGGCGGATCAAGCCTTGCACGCGCAACTTTTCGAATGCTGATAAAACCGGGCCGAGCGCATCGGCCGGGGTGAGCGAAAACGGCTCGTCGTCGCGCTGTCGCTGTGAGTCCGTTGTGCAGTTGTAAGAGGGCGACCGATGGCAAGCCAAGCCGCTCCAGGCTCTCCTCCACCGATCGGCGGACCGCATCCGCGACATTTCCCAGCTGATCGGGCTGCAACCGGACCTTGGTAGCGACGTGAACCGTTAGGCTCCCGGCAATCTGCCTGAGCGCCCGGCCGAGGTTGGCTTCGGATTTCCCCTGTCCATAGCCGGGGGCCGTGTCGATCCAGTTAATGCCACGTTCAATAGCCCGTCGCAAAACGCGTGTCTGCAATTCGACATCGTCGCCGGTCATCAGGCCCGAGACTGGCCCGGCGCCGAAGGCCAGTTCGGAAACACGAATGCCAGTGCGGCCGAGGATGCGGTAATTCATTGCAGAGATTCGTAATCGATCATGGACGAGCGGCACTCTCGAAGGCCCGAATCACCACGCTATTGTCACAATCGCCCAGCCCACGCGATTCCAGTTCCGCTAGCAACTGTTCGTGCAGAGCACTCAATGACAATTGGATTCCGTGCTCCGCGGCCGCCTGCAAGATCAGTCGTACATCCTTGTGATGCTGGCACAATCTCGCTTCGGGGGAAAAGTCGCCCGCGATCATCTTGGGGCCCTTGGCATCCATCACCCGCGAATAGGCTGCTCCCGATCGCAGCACTTCGAGCGCGAGCGCCGGGTCGAGCCCGTTCGCCTTTGCGAATGCCAGCCCTTCCGCAAGCACGGCTCGATTGAGACCGAGCACCAGATTCACCACGAGCTTCATTCTCGCCCCACTCCCCCACGGGCCGATCCGGAACCAGCGGGCGGCAAAGCAGCGAAACAGCGGCTCGCACTCGCTAACAGCCTCCGCATCGCCGCCGACCATGACGACGACGGCGCCATCACGAACTTGCGTGCTCGAACCGGCAATGGTGGCATCGACGTATCGGATTCCGACTCGGTTCAATCTCTGACCCAGCGCGGCGGTCCGACTGGGATCGCCGGTCGTCGTGTCGACCACGATGCGTCCGGCCAGCACGGGCTCGATGTCGCCAATCACTTGTTCAACGGCATCCGAGTCTGGCAGGCTGAGAACAACGAAACGCGCCTGCGCCGCCGCGGACGTTGGCGACTCGACCGCTGGCAGCTTCTGAATTGCCTCCGGCCGACGATCATAGGCGACGACTGTCACCCCGGCGTTGAGAAAGCGTTTGGCCAGCGCCGAGCCGACCAGTCCGACGCCGATGATCGCCACATCCGTCACGCTCAATCCTCCAACCGATTCGTCCGCCGGGGTGCAAACCAGATGATGACCATGCCGAGAGCGTAAATCAATCCAGTCGCGAAGCCGACATGCGAATAGTTGCCGCCGAGCATGTCGAGCAACACGCCCGCGGTCAGCACAATCACGCCAGCGACCATGCGCCCGGTATTGAATGCCACGCCCGAGCCGGTCGAACGCACACGCGTCGGAAATAGTTCCGGCAGGAACAGAGGTAGCCAGCCAAAATAGATCACGCCGATGAATCCCAGCACGAATGTCCAAATCGGGAATGCCGGCTGAAAAGGATCAAGCTGCGTGAAGACGTACGAACTCGCGAATAGTGCTCCAAGACTGATCAGAAAGTAGGACAGGCGCCGTCCCAGGATCGCCGCGATAATGCCGCCGAGCAGGCTGCCGAAGATGCCCCCCGTGGAGCGAATGATTTGCGTGCGTGCCTTGGCCTTGGGGTCGGCAGTTTTTTTCCGCACGACCTGCCCGGGTTCGCTCGACTCGCTCGCGCGTTGCTGCGCGGCCTGGTCCGACCACGGCACAAGCCAGTTGCCATTCGCCGCCGTACCAACGATCGGAATGGCGCCCAGACAAACGCCGAGCAGAGTGCGGCCCAGAAGCGGGGGTCGAAAGATCTCGCGCATGGGCGTCGCCGGCCCGGTCGCCGTCGAGCGCGAATGGATCCAGCGCACCGATTCGGGCACCGCGACCAGGATCCAGATTCCAACCAGAATCGGGAACGCGGCGGCAAGAAAAGTCCAGCGCCAGCCATCCGAGGTGATTTCGACCGCCATCCCGAGCGTGCCCATGAGTACCTGCCCGACGTTTGCCGCCGCCCCGAGCAAGCCGGCCAAAAATGGCCGCGATGCATCGGGCCAGGCCTCTGCGACCAGTGCCACGGCATTCGGCCAGACGCCGCCGATACCCATGCAGGCAACGAAGCGCAACGCGAGTAGCGCCTCCGGAGAATTGGCGAAAAACGATGCCGCAGTGAATGCCGCTTGCCAAACGACGCTCAGGCCCAGCGCCCGGGTCCGACCAATCTGGTCGCCCAGCCAGCCGAACACCCATCCGCCCGCCGCCGCCCCGAACAGAAACGCCGCCTGATACCACGCGAACCAGCGAGTGACGATACGCTCCTCGACGCTGTCGCCGAGCAGTTCAGCCATCATCTGGCGATGGATGAGAACGAAAAGTGCGATGCCGAGTCCAGCGAACATCCAGGCCAGAAAAGCGACCAGCAGAATGTGCAGGCGCTGAAGGCGGGACAGATCGGGGGGGCTGATGCTCAAGGGAAGCTCGGAATGGCGATCAATTCCGACAATCCGGTGTCAGACCGGATGTCACGGCAGCTCCAGTGCCACCTTCAAACAGGTTCGGTTGCCATGGTTAGATTCTTGGTGACTTCGGCGACTACCAGCGAACTGATTCTTCCTGCATACGCATCGGATTGCACCACCACCGCCGGCCGCTTCTTGCCGCGCTGCCCGGACGGATGTGGAAAGCGCACCAACACAACATCGCCACGCTTCATGGTTTCTCCGGCAGATCGCTGTTTACGTCAACCTCCTCCCATTCCGATCGCTCGCTCGCGTCCCAAGCCAGCGCTTGTAATTCCTCGCGCGTCCACGGCGAGTCGTCATAGTCCTCCTCTTTTAGTCGCTGATATTCGTCGAGGCGGAGCAATACAAACGTTTCGTTCGTCGTCGGATTGATCACGCGCGGCGGTTGATCATCAGGAACTTCGAGTGCCTGCGCTTGATCTTCGGTCAGTTGAATCATGGTAGCCTCCTTTCCCATCATATCAGCGGCCGGTGAGTGATTGTCCTAGGGGCGATAAGTCTCAACCCGTGGCGGCATCCGCGTCCCCCAGCCGCTTCACCGAAATCCAGTACTCCATCTCCGAATCCTCGTCGCTCATCCGGAACCGCCGATCGTAAAGCTCTACATCCGCAATCCCAGCGTGCTGGTATTGGGACTGCGGCAGCCAAACACGGTAGATCTCCGCGACGGTATCCCCAATGGTCTTGATCGGACCACGGTGTGTGAACACCGCAAATGTGCCGGCCGGGATCGTTCGGGTGACCATCCCCTCGGGGAGTTCCGCTGTTGAACTCACGGCGACTCCAGCCAGGTATTGCATCTCGTGCGGATGGGCGCGTTCGTTTTCGGGGCGGCCGTAAATGATACCGTACATCGCGTCGCCGATTCGGTTGGCGACGCCGCCGGCCATGCTCATGAATCGCTGCCACAACGGGCCAATCACCGCAAAATTCGTTGCGTCTGGGGAGAGAGCGGAGATGAACGTCGCCTCGAGGCCAACGATCCGCATTTCGGGCTTATCCACGATTACAGGTCCGAGCATAAGTCACTCCTGTCAGCCGGACTTGGACTGCGGCGATCATATCGCACCGTTCAACCGATCGCAATTATTAGATCCGCCCGTTCCGCGCGGCGGGCAGGCGCAATGCAACGCAGCAACCGCCGAATTCGAAAGGAGTTCGATGCAATTGTCCGAAAAATAGCTTGCAGGGCTCCTGACCGGGGGTTGCAGTGCAATCCATCCGGTGTGTTTGTGTGTGATGAAACGAGTTTCAATGTCAAGCAGACCTTACTTGCGCGACTTTCCTTCTTGACGCCCTGCCGCTAGAGTCGCAGACTGTCCACTTCCCCGCTGTTCCGTTCAGGACGGATCGATGCTTCCTTCGACTCGTGTTCCCTTGCCCGTGCGCTCGTTCGGCCAGACCAAGCGTGCCGATAACTGGTGGGTCTATCCACTGCTCACCTTCATCGGCTTGAGCACCTTCGTCGTTTACTCCACATGGGCCGCATTCCAGGGCAAGAACTACACTGCTGGCCCGTACTTGTCGCCGTTCTATTCGCCCGGTGCTCTTCGGCGATTCGGCCCACGCTTGGTTCGGGCCAAAGCCGTCGTGGTGGCCAGGCTGGCTGCTGTTCTCGCCCGCCCTGCTCATCCTCTGGGCGCCGGCGGGCTTTCGCTTCACCTGCTACTACTACCGCGGCGCCTACTACAAGGCGTTCTGGATGGACCCGCCCTCCTGTACCGTCGGCGAGCCACGCAAGAGCTACCGCGGCGAGGCGAAGTTGCCGCTCATTTTGCAAAACGTGCACCGCTACTTCATGTACATCGCGTGCTTGTTCCTCGTCATGCTCAGTTACGACGCCATCATGGGCTTTTGGTTCAAGGACCCGCAAACCGGCAAGGCTCGTTCGGCATCGGCTTCGGCTCATTCGTGCTGGTCATCAACGTGATCCTGCTCGGCGGCTACACGTTCGGCTGCCACTCGTTCCGCCACCTGATCGGCGGCTGCAAGGACGAGGTGTCCAAATCGCCGCTGCGGTTCAAGGCGTACAAGTGTTCGAGTTGCTTGAACCGCAAGCACATGACGTGGGCGTGGCTGAGTCTTTTCTGGGTCGGGTTCTCGGACCTCTATGTCCGGCTGTGCTCGATGGGCATTTGGACGGACTGGAGGCTTGTCTAATGCAGCAGTTACGAACAGGTGAATTACGATGTGCTCGTGATCGGCGCCGGCGGCGCTGGTTTGCGGGCGGCGATCGAGGCATCCACGGCCGGCGTATCCGTCGGGCTCGTGTGCAAATCGCTGCTCGGCAAAGCGCACACGGTGATGGCCGAGGGCGGCATCGCCGCGGCGCTCGCCAACGTCGATGCCCGCGACAACTGGAAAGTCCACTTCGCCGACACCATGCGTGGCGGGCAGTACGTCAACAACTGGCGGATGGCCGAGCTTGCACGCCAAGGAAGCCCCCGAGCGCGTTCGCGAATTGGAAGCCTGGGGAGCCGTTTTCGATCGCACCAAGGACGGCCGAATCTTGCAGCGCAACTTCGGCGGCCACAAGTATCCGCGGCTGGCCCACGTCGGCGACCGCACCGGCCTCGAACTGATCCGCACGCTGCAAGATCACGGCATTCACCAGGGCATCGGCGTGTACATGGAGCGGACGGTCATCAAGCTCCTGCTCGACGGCGGCCGCATTTCCGGAGCGCTGGCCTACGATCGCGAACGCGGCCGCTGGACCGTCTTCCGGGCGAAGGCGATCGTCCTGGCGACCGGCGGCATCGGCAAGGCGTACAAGATCACGAGCAATTCGTGGGAATACACCGGCGACGGCCACACGCTCGCCTACGACGCCGGGGCCGAGCTGATCGACATGGAGTTCGTCCAGTTCCATCCGACGGGCATGGTCTGGCCGCCGAGCGTGCGCGGCATTCTCGTGACCGAAGGCGTACGCGGCGAAGGCGGGCGTGCTGCGGAACAGCGAAGGCAAGCGCTTCATGTTCGGCGACATCCCGGACAATTACAAACCGCAGACGGCCGAGAACGAGGAAGAAGGCTTCCTCTACGTGCTCGGCGAGAAGTACCAGGGACGCGATTCGCGCCGGCCGCCGGAACTGCTGACCCGCGATCACGTCGCCCGCTGCATCGTCCGCGAGGTGAAGGAGGGCCGCGGCAGCCCGCACGGCGGCGTCTTCCTCGAACTGCAAACATTCGCGGAGTGGTTCGGCAAGCGCGAGCGCGAAGTTCAAGGCCGAGGAGCACTGGAAGAAGAAGCTGCCGAGCATGTACCACCAGTTCAAGGAACTCGGCGGGCATCGACATCACCAAGCAAGCGATGGAGGTCGGCCCGACGACGCACTACGTCATGGGCGGCGTCCGCGTCGATGCGACACACAGATGTCGCGCATCCCCGGCCTGTTCGCGTGCGGCGAATGTGCCGCGGGCATCAACGGCGCGAATCGCCTCGGCGGCAACTCGCTCTCGGACCTGCTCGTGCTCGGCAAGCGGGCCGGCGAGTTCGCCGCGAAGTACGCCAAGGAGCATCCGACCGCCGGCTCGATCCACAACGATCAAGTTGAAGCCGCACGCGCAGTGGGCGCTCGAGCCATTCGAGCGCGAGAGCAGCGAGGGCCCGTTCCAGGTGCAGCACGACTTGCAGGACATGATGCAGGACCTGGTCGGCATCGTGCGCAAGGAAGACGAGATGGTGCGAGCCCTCGAAGGGCTGGAAAAGCTCAACGCACGGGCCGCGAAAGTGAAAGTGGTCGGCAACCGCGAGTACAACCCCGGCTGGCACACGGCGATGGATCTGCACAACCTGCTGACGGTATCCGAAGCCAGTCACGCGGGCGGCGATCCTGCGCAAGGAAAGCCGCGGGGCCCATTTCCGCGACGACTATCCGAAGCAAGGACACGCCGCAAGTTCGGCCAGGTGAACTCCGTGATCGCCCGCGGCCCCGACGGAAGCATGCAGATTCGCCTGGAACCGATCCCGCCGATGCCGCAGGAACTGAAGGACGCGATCGCGGCCGAAGGTGGCGGGCAGTTGCCGGAAGAATTGCGATAACGCCTGCACTTATGGGACCTGATAGGTCGTATGGGACATATACGTCCTATCAGGCCGGAAAGACGAGGAAATGGCCAAATGGCCCAAGCAAATTTCCGCATCTGGCGGACGACTGAAAAAGGCGGCGAGTTCAAGGACTACACCGCCGAGGTCGGCGAGGGAATGGTCGTCCTCGATGCCGTGCACCAGATTCAGGCGACGCAGGCCCCCGATCTCGCTTGCCGCTGGAACTGCAAAGCCGGCAAGTGCGGCTCGTGCTCCGCCGAAATCAACGGCATGCCCAAGCTCATGTGCATGACGCGCATGAGCGATCTCGATCTCAGCCAGCCGATCACGGTCGAGCCGATGCAGGCGTTCCCGACCATCAAGGACCTCGTCACCGACGTGTCGTGGAACTACGAGGTCAAGAAGCGGCATCAAGCCGTTCGCGCCCAAGAAGCCGGCGACGCCGACGGCACCTGGCGGATGGCCCAGGAAGACGTCGATCGCGTGCAGGAGTTCCGCAAGTGCATCGAGTGCTTCCTCTGCCAGGACGTTTGCCACGTGCTGCGCGATCACCACATGCACGATGAGTTCATCGGCCCGCGATTTCTGGTTTACGTGGCGGCGCTCGAAATGAACCCGCTCGACACCGGCGACCGCATCGCGGACCTCAAGAGCGAACACGGCATCGGCTATTGCAACATCACCAAGTGTTGCACCAAGGTCTGCCCGGAGCACATCACCATCACGGACAACGCGATCATTCCGCTCAAGGAACGCGTGGTCGACGAGTTTTACGACCCGATCAAGAAGCTGATTCAACTCGTCGTTCGCAAGCGGTAGCAGAAGGCGAGCGGAGCGGCGTAAGCCGCCCGATTGTGTTCATCATCGGGCGGCTTACGCCGCTTCGCTCGCCGAGAAGTGGGCCGAACATGTTCGAACTCAAGCGCCTCAGCCCCGATGCCATCGACCGTTCGCTCGAAAAGGCCGAGCGTTATCGGCTTCTCAACGAGCCGGAACAGGCGGAGAGCATCTGCCTCGACGTTCTGGCTATTTCGCCGGACAATCAGCGAGCGCTCGTCGTCCTTTTACTCTCGATCACCGATCAGTTCCCTCTGGACACCGTGGAGAGTCTTCGCCGGGCTCAAGACGTCTTACCCAGATTGGCGAGCGAATACGATCGAGCCTACTACGCCGGGATCATTTCCGAGCGCCGTGGCAATGCGCGCCTGGCCCGACATTCGACCGGCGCCGAAGCGATGGCCTACGAGCTTTATCGGCAAGCGATGGAACATTTTGAAAAAGCAGAATCGCTGAGCCCGCCGGGTAATGAAGACGCGTTGCTTCGCTGGAACACCTGCGTCCGGCAAATCGTCCAACACCGATTGGAACCGGCCCCGACGACGCCGCAGGAGCCATTGATGTTGGAATAAGCGATCCAGACTGGAGATTCATCCGCGGATGGTGTAAACTTCTCATCGACTCATCTGGAACGATTTCAGATCATTTAGGTCGCCCGTTCGGGCGCCCGGCTTCTCGCGGGGGCAACATGTCGCGCATTCTGGTTCTCACGAACGACGCCGCCCAGACGACCCAATTGAAGGCCGCATTGGGGGCCGCTGGATTGGATGTGGAGTTTGCACACTCAGCCGAAAGCGATGGCGTCCTTGTCCACGACCACTTGGCCGAGCAAATGCTCTCGGCGTTGATGGATCACGTTCCGGACGGCATCTACTTCAAGGACCTGGATAGCCGATTCCTTCGCGTCAATCGCAGCGTCGCCCGTCGGTTCGGTTTTGATGACCCCAACGAACTGATCGGCAAGTGCGATCACGATTTCTTTCAAAGCGAGTCGGCGACACGGGCACTCCGCGATGAGCAACAAGTGATTCGAAGCGGCAAGCCCATCGTATCGCTTGAGGAACCGGAAGTTTGGCCGGACGGCCATGTGACCTGGGCGTCCACGACCAAAATGCCGTTGAGCAATCGCTCCGGCGAGATCATCGGCACGTTCGGCATTTCACGGGACATCACTCAGCGCAAGTGCGAGGAGGCGGAGATTCGCAAAGCCAAGGATGCGGCCGAGGATGTCAACCGCGTGCTCGATTCGATCTTGAAGAACCTGGCGGACGGCGTCGTTGTCGCCGATGAATCGGGCCAGTTCATCCATTTCAATGCGGTCGCCGAGCGGCTGCTCGGACTCGGGGCGGAAAACGTCGGCGTCGAGAAATGGTCCAGTCTCTACGGGGTATTTCTGCCGGATCGACAGACCCCGTACCCGGCGCACGAATTACCGTCTGGCGCGGGCCATGCGCGGCGAAGTCGTGAACGATGTAGAGATCTTTGTTCGGAACGTGAGTCGCTCCGAGGGAATTTGGCTGAGTGTCAACGGCCGGCCGCTTCTTGACGACGAGGGCACGGTGCGCGGCGGAGTCGTTGTGTTTCGCGATGTCACCGAGCGCAAGCGCGCCGAAGAAGAACTGCACAGGCCAACGAGGCGGCCATCGCCGCGAGTCGGGCGAAGAGCGAATTCCTCGCCAACATGAGCCACGAAATTCGCACGCCGATGAATGCGATCATCGGCATGGCCGAACTTCTCATGGATACGGAACTCGCGCCCGAACAACGCGATTACCTCGAAACGGTGCAGAAATCGGCCGATGCGCTGCTCACTCTCATTAACGATGTGCTCGATTTCTCCAAGATCGAAGCGGGGCGCGCTGGATCTGGAACGCGTGGAATTCGGGCTTCGCGCCATGCTCGGCGATGCCCTCGACACGCTCTCGCTGCGCGCACATCAGAAGGGACTCGAACTCGCCTATCACGTCGAGCCGCACGTTCCGGATTCGCTGGTTGGCGATCCGATTCGGCTCCGCCAGGTCGTGACGAACCTGGTCGGCAATGCCATCAAGTTTACCGAGCGGGGCGAAGTCGTCGTCGATGTCTCCGGGGGCCCGGCCATCGGCGAATCCGCGGATCCTCCCGACATCGTGCTGCACTTTCAAGTTCGCGACACCGGCATTGGCGTACCATCCGAACAACAGGCGGCGATCTTTGCGCCGTTCACGCAGGCGGACAGTTCCACGACCCGCCGGTATGGTGGGACGGGGCTTGGATTGACGATATCGACGCGGCTCGTGCAACTGATGGGTGGTCGTATTTGGCTCGAAAGCGAGGTCAATCACGGGAGCACATTTCAATTCACCGCCCGCTTTGGCAAGGGAACAGCCCCCGCCAGTCCGCGCGTTCCGCCCGAGGCCGCCAAGCTCCGCGGCCTTCGCGTTCTGATAGTTGACGACAATGCGACCAACCGCCGGATACTGGAGGAGACTCTGGCGAATTGGGATATGCAACCGCTATCGGTCGACGGCGGCCCGGCCGCTTTGGTGGCAATCGACTCCGCCTGCGCGAAGGGCTCGCCTTTCGATCTGATCCTGCTGGATGCACAAATGCCGGATATGGACGGGTTCATGCTGGCCGAGCAAATTCGCAAACGGCCCGGCGCGGTTGGCATCACGATTTTGATGCTCACGTCGGGCGGCCAACCCGGCGACGCGGCGCGGTGCAAGGAACTTGGCTTCGCTGCGTATCTGACCAAGCCGGTGAAACAAGCCGACCTGTGGCGGGCGCTGGTTCGCGGACTCGACGCTGGACCCGTGCAGCCGCCACTACGAGTTACGCGCCCGGCGCCATCGCGACCATTGCGGATCTTGCTCGCCGAGGACAATGTTCTGAACCAGAAGCTCGCGGTGCGACTGCTGGAACGACAGGGTCATTCGGTCACGGTGGCAAGCAACGGCTTCCAGGCAATCGATGCACTCTTCTCCAGTTCCTCGCCGAAATTCGACGTCGTGCTCATGGATGTTCAGATGCCGGAGCTGGACGGGTTGGATGCCACCAAGGCGATCCGTGAGCGCGAGCAACACACCGGTGAGCACATTCCCATCGTGGCCATGACCGCCCACGCCATGAAGGGGGACCAGGAACGCTGTCTGGCGGCTGGAATGGACGGCTATGTCTCGAAGCCGATCAAGCTGGACGGACTGTTTGCCATTCTTGCGGAACTGACATCGTCGACCGCGGCGGAAGCGGGCCGCGATTTGCCATCGATCGTCAATTGGAATGAAGCGCTTAGCCACGTTCGCGGCGACGTCGCGCTTTTGCGCGAATTGGCGGTAATCTTCCTCGACGAATGGCCGGGCTGGCACATCGCGCTTCGCCAGGGATTGACTGAAAACGATTTCGAGTCGATTCGCCGAAGCGCCCACACGATCAAGGGATCGCTCGGAACCTTTGCCGCCACGGTGGCTCATGCAGCCGCCGAACGAATCGAACAAGCCGCACGGAATAAGGACCGCGACATGGTGGTTGGAGCATTCCAGCAACTGGAAAAAGGAATGGCGATCTTGATTCCGGCGATGAATGTCTTTGCCCGCGGAGGCGAGGCCTGAGGGCTCCGCCAAGCCGCCGTGGCGTCCGAATGCATTGCGCCTCTGGCGGCTCGCCGTCGCCCTCGCGTTGGGCTTTGGGATCCGTCCAACCGCACTGGCGCAACTTCGACCACGATTCGGCCTAAAGCTTGCAACGGACCGTTACACCCGAGGAGGTCCAGACATGTCCAAAGTCCTTGTTGTCGATGACTCGCCGGTCGATCGCCGGCTCGCGGGAAGGCTCCTGGAGCGGCGCATCACCGGCGCCGGTGAAACCGAGGAGACCGGCCTCGCGCCGATCTATGCCGCGAATGGTCGCGAGGCTCTGGATGTGGTGACTGCCGAACAACCGGATGCGGTTGTCAGCGACCTGCAAATGCCTGAATTGAACGGCCTGGATCTGGTTTTGCAAATGCGTGCTCGGTTTCCGCTGATCCCAGTTATCGTCATGACCGCTCATGGCAGTGAGGAACTGGCCGTTCGCGCACTCCAAAGCGGGGCGGCCAGCTACGTGCCCAAGCGCGAGTTGTCCCGCGACTTGCTGGAAGTGGTCGAGGGGGTCATCGAAGCGGCCCACGGCAAACGCGATCAAAACCGATTGATGTCGGCCCTCGATCAGACCGAATCGCGGTTTATTCTGGACAACGATCCATCCCTGATTCCGCCACTCGTCACCTATCTGAAGGACAACATATTCCGCATGAGCGGCTCGGATGAAACGGGTTTGATTCAGATGACGATGGCGTTGCGGGAAGCGCTGCTCAATGCGATGGAGCACGGCAATCTGCAGCTCGATTCCTCGCTTCGCGAAAACGACGAACACTCCTATCACGAGTTAGCGCGACAGCGTCGGCGGGAGCGACCCTATTGCGATCGCCGGGTTCACGTGCAGGCACGCGAAACGCGGACCGAGGCCATTTATGTCATTCGCGATGAGGGTCCGGGTTTTGATACGTCGAAACTGCCCGATCCAACTGACCCGCACAATTTGGAAAAACGCAGTGGACGCGGTCTCTTGCTGATGCGGGCATTCATGAGCGAAGTTCGGCACAACAATAGCGGCAACGAGGTGACCATGATCCGACGGGCCAAATGATCTGGTCTTGTAGTCCTGGAACTGGAAGTCGTTGCGAGCCCCAAAATATGCACGGCTCGGCGACGTTGCGTTAGCCGCGTCCTGGACGTGGCGGAGGGCCGGGTCGCGAACCCCCGCCCGGACCTGCGCCCATCGGTGGCATTGGGCCCATGCCGCCGGGACCCGCACCCATCGGTGGCATTGGCCCCATACCGCCTGGGCCCGCGCCATTGGGTGGCATTGGGCGGCCGCCGCCCGGCGGGAACGGCGGAGGTCCGGGAGGCGAGGGCGGACCGCCCGGTCGTCCTCCACCCGGGCCAGCGCCGCCGGGCAATCCGGGAATGGGTGAGCGTGGGCCGTTGTCCGTAATCCGCAGCGTTTGCGGCACGGGAGCGAAGTAGTGCGTGTTGCCTTCTTTGTCTTTACAAGCCGGCTGGAACAAAATGTCGAATTCGCCACGATCGCGCGATCGCAGCGGAAGCTCGACACGCCCGCTGACGGCGCGACCGGAGATCTTGAGTTCCGTCTTCTCCGAACCTTCGAGCGCCGACCATTTTCCATTGGAACCGACCGTTGGCTTATGCTTCAAATTGTCGGAGCGAACCACTCGCAATGACGCGGACTTCACCCGGTCGAGCGGATCAATCAGGCTGCCCTGCACGTCCATCTCGACCGTGTTTCGGACCACGCGGCGGACGCGAAACTCGAGATTGCCGACTCGCCCCATGAGCACGCGCGACAGTTCGACGGGCGGAATGGCCATGCCGATGTTCGTTCCGAGCAACTTGGCGACCGTCACGCCCACGAGCCGGCCGCGACTGTCCACAATCGGCCCGCCGCTGTTTCCGGGATTCACGTCGCCGTCAATTTGAATGAACGCCGGGTCGCCGGCATCGTCCTCACGCAGACTGGAAATCGTTCCCTTCCCAATTGTCACCGCGGGATTGCCCCGCGATGTCGAAAGCATTTGGCCAAATGGAAAGCCAAAGATGTAGACCGGCATGGTCTCGGAAAGTGCGAATTTCTCCGTCGTGCTGAGCGGTTCGGGAAAGTTCGTCGCACTGCGAACACCCGTCACGCGCAAAATGGCCAGATCGTGGTCTTCGTCCGCGGCGATCAATTCGGCCTTGCGGCTGAATTCGTTGGACCGGCTGCTGTGGAAGACAACCTCCAATTGCGCATTGTGCATGTGGACGCCCTGTTTGTTCTTCGGCTCGGCCACATGATCGTTGGTGACAATCGAGCGCCTTATCGCCATCGACACGCAAGACGAATCCGCTGCCGCTGCCCGCAACCAAGCCGGCGTTGACCTTGATGAACACGGTCGCCGCTTTGAGCTTGGTCAAGAGTTCCTTCGGTATCTGGCCATCCACCGCGGTGATCGGCGGATCGGAGCGACCGGTTTTCGGTTCGACGGGTTTGGCCGTTGGGGGAGTGCTGGCCGAATCGTCCTTTTTCGCTGCCGGCAAGGTTGGACCGGGGAGTTTCGGCAACAGCGTGCCGATATCCGGGATCTTGAAATCGTCCTTCCTGGCCGGAGGCTTGGTGACCGGACCGGCATTCACCGCGGGGGTGATCGGCGGCTCTTCTTCTTCCTCTTTAGGCGGACTCGGTGGCAAGGGCGGCGGTGGCGAGGGCTTGGTGTTGGTGGGAAGCGTTTCTGTCACTGGCGGAGTTTTCTCCGGCGTCGTCTTTTGCACGACCGTCTTGTTATCGATATCATCCGATCGATTCTTGTATTTCATCCCCAAGAAGATCGTCAGGCCGATCGCGAGCGCCAACATGCCGCAAATCACGAATGCGGCTACCGGGATGCTGTGGCTTTTCGGCAGTGGGGGAACATATTGGCCAACGGGATCGGTCGATGCTCGGCGCGCGGGCCGGCCGGGTTTGCGGCCGCCGTCTCTCGGTTGCCGCCGGCGACGAACACGTTCATGCAGCCCAGACAGCGCACCTTGCGGCCGGCGACATCCTGGCCAGATTGCAGAGAGACCCCACACTTGGGACAGGTGTATTGGTGAGCGGACATGAAATTCACCCTCATGGCCGACGGCCATGCCGTGCGGGTCAAACAATCGATTGAATGAAATCTTCGCCGCAATCAGGCCCTATGTCAAGTTATCAGTTACGCGAATTGTCCGTTCCCGGACTATTCTTGCAGCTTCTGGTAGAGTGTCGCCGTTTTGGTTCGTCTCACTTCTACCCACGCGTTCGGCATCGCCGCGAGCGCCATGTCGAATCCGCCGCCCGATTCGACGAGAGCCATGTCGAACGCTCTGTACTCTTGCTGCCACTCGGCGAATGGCTCGGCCGGATGATCGAAGCCATTGGCGGCCAGCAGAGCCTTCGTGGCGACAAAGTTCAAAAGAAACCGGTCGCCGAACAATTCGCAGCGATCGTCAATGAACACCTGGTAGCGCGGAGCTTGGTAAATGATGAACCCGCCATAAGCGTATTCGCAAAAGATGTGTGCTCCCCCGGGCCGGTCCAATTGATGTTCACGCAGCTCGGGCAGAACATCGAGCGGCCAGATTCGAGGATCGAGCCGTGCCCAGCCGCGGCCAATCACCGGAACCGTCCAGCCAACGGCCTGAATGAGAAGTGCAAGCACGACCAATGCAGCGGGGACGGCGAACGGAATGGCTTGCTCGCGGGCCGTTTGATCGTCCTCCTCAGTGGGTACGAACAAATCGCTCTTCCGGGCGATCAAGCTCCCGGCGATCCACGTGAAAGGGAACAGATCGGCAATCGCAATCAACGCGACGACGCTGAATAACGGCGCATGACGAATGCGCATACAAGACAGGGCAAACCAAACCACGGGCAAAAGCCAGACCACGCGGAACTGGCGGACGGGAACGGCAAACAACAACACACCGTAGATCATGCCAAACGCGATCACTGCCAAGCCAGTCCACTCGTCGGCGCGGAGGGGGCTATGTTCGCGGATAATGCTCGGCAGGCTCGACATCTGGTAGATTTCGATCCACGACCACGGCAGGCGATAAAAGTACGGATTCACGAAGCAGACCGCGATGCAAGCGAGCCAGATCGCCAGCAACCAATGAAGATCGCGCCATTGCTTGATCGGCGATTCGCGATGGACGAGTCGGGCCGCCGTCCAGCCCGCGATGGCCAATGCAAACGTCGCTAATCCCCCCAGTACTCCGCCGTGAATGTTGGACCAAAGCCAAACGACGGGAATTAGCCAGGCGAGCCGGCGAATTGAGATTCGGCCATTTTCGACATCGGTCAGGTACATCATGAAGATGGCAATGCCCGCGATCGTCGCCAGGTGTGGCCGAACGTGAAAATGCCCGGAACTGCCGGCGATGCCAAACGCAATCAGGACAGCGGCCACGGAGGGGTGAAAGCCGGCACGTAGTAACCGCACGACGATCCCCGCGTAGACCGCGGCCAGCAGCGTAGCGGTTCCCACGAGCAATGTGTCGAACCCGCCAATGTCGTGAGCGATCGACATAGCGCACTCACCGAGCCACTGGTGCGGGATCCACGGTTTGTCGTGAAACGTAAAGGTAAACGGGTCGGTATCGAAGAACCCGCTCTCGATGATCCGATCGCCAACCGCCACGTGCCAGAATGTGCCCGGATCCTGAAAGAACCGTGATCGGCCGCCGATCAAGAGTACGAGCCAAACGCCCACGAAGAGCCATGTGACCGGGCGAAAGAGCTGCTTCATGGGGCCGCCGATTTCGGTCGACAAAGGACATATGCGACGAGCAGGCTCGGCGCCATCCACACGAACATGTCGGAGGTCAGGCCGAGCCGATTCATGATCAACGCACCAACATTGATGGAAACATACATCACGAGCGCCAACATCCGCCGGCCACGGTCCCGATTTTGGGTCAAGCCGGCAGCGATTTCAACGACCGCCGGCAGCAAGATAACCAGGTCGAATGGCCAGGCGCCATACGAAGCCGTGACGAACGAGACGAGCACCAGCATCGGCATCCGCTCCAGCCATTGCCATTCCTGACGCCGGGAATACCAACTCGTGATCGTCAACCACGCGAATCCGATCAGCATCGGCAGGTACTGGAGCCGAAAGCCCGAACCCTCAAAAGCGTCGCGCAGGTAGGAACCAATCGTGGGCGACTTCCATTGCGCCGGCGGATGCTCGGTCAAGGCGTGCCAGTACTGGCCAAGCACTTCGGAATTGCAAAACAAGGGAATCGCGGTCGCAATGAGTCCGGCGGCCAAGCCGCCGGCGACGACTTTCCAGCGATTGGGCAGTGGTCGCCGGATCGCCCAAGCCACAAGGCTGACCCAGAAGAGGTACACGAGGTGCGGTTTGATGGCCATCAACACGCCAAAGGCGCCGGCAAGCCACGGCAGGCCTCGGCGTTCCGCGACCAAAAAGCCGGTAATGCCCAACAGGATGAACGGGCTGATCTGTCCCGCGTGAAGCACGAAAATCGTTGGGACATAAGTGATCGCCAGCGCCCACGCAATCCACCGCCGATCAGTGGGCCCACCATACTCGAGCCACAATCGATCGCAGCAACCGATGATGATGACGAGTGACGCAACCAGCCAGAGCAATTGGGCGACGCGAGCTTTGAGCAGTCCGATGGGCATCGCTAGCGTGAGCGTCCACGGCGGATTCCACATCATGACGGCCTGGTCCGTATCGCGACCGGCGTGCCGTTCAAGGGGCAAGAGTAGATTGCCGTCGTATGGATTTTGACCCAATGCATTGAGCCGGCCCGCGGCCCAATACTCGACAAAATCGTCCGGCGGCAGAATGGACGAATCCGAAAGCAATCGCGAACCGATCCAGACGGCCACGCCGAGGCAACCGATCAAGATTGCGCCCTGGACGAGCAATCGTGGCCGGCCGTTGAGAGAATCAGTCGGCATGGACTGTCAGGCCTTCCTTCTTCTTCAAGCTCGCAATCGCCTTCGGCGAAATGCTAGATCCGCGCAGAGACACTTGGGCCAACGCGGGAAACGTCTTCAGAATATCCACCGCGTTATCGGTGAGGTGCCTGGTCCCGTCGAGGCTCAGCAATTGCAACGTCTCATGCGTTTTTAGTTTGGCCAAGCCGGCATCGGTGATCGATGTTCCATTCAGCTCGAGTTGTTCCAGTTTGTCCATGCGCGCAATGGCTTCGAGTCCTTCATCGCTCACCTGGCTGCGATTGAGTCGGATTCGATCCAGGCGTGGGAGTTTTCGAATTGCCGCAAAGCCCTTGCCCGTAACCGCACAGTCATCGAGTATGAGCGTTCGGAGCTCTTCCCAGCCAACAAACGACTTGAGTCCCGCGTCGGTCACATGCGTACCGGTCAGATCGATGGATTCGATGAACTTCATCTCGGCGAGATAGGACAAGCCCTTGTCGGTGACATTGGCTCCGTGCAGGTCCAATTCAATGAGCTTGCTGCAGTCGTGGACGGATTGCAGCGTGCGATCGGTCAGGCCGGTATGGGCGAACTTGAGCCGTTCCAGTTTCGTGAGCTGGCGAACATTCGTCAATCCGGCATCGGTGAATCGGGGCCCGTTCAGCTCGAGCGTAATCAAGCTGATAATTTCGCCCACGCTCTTCAGGCCGTCGTCGGTGACGGCGGTGTTGATGAGCCGGAGTTCCTGGAGGTTCTTGAGTCCTTTGATCGCCAGCATGCCCCGATCGCCCACCCGGTCGGATGTGATTTCGAGCCTCTCAATTGCCTGCATCCGGCCCACATAAGCCATTTGCCGGTTCGTCAGTTTCGCGTTGCGAAGGTTCACGTAGTTGAGCTTGGGAAACTCGGTCAAGAATTTCAGTGCTGCATTGTGTTCGAGCGGCAGCGTCACTCGAAATTGCTCGAGTTGTTTGAGCGCTGTCAGGGGGGCCACTTGCTTGACCGTCATCGGCGTCGCGGGCAGATCCAGCTTGGCCAGATCGACGAGGCCCTTCAAATAAACGAGTCCATCCCCCGTGATCGCCGTTCCCGACAGGTCCAATTTGGTTAATTGCGGCAACAATGCAATGTAAGGTAATGCAGCGTCCGTGACTTTCGTACAACCGGTGAGTCGAAGCTCGCTAATCGACTTCCAGGCGCGAAGGTTGGCGAGTTCCGCGTCCGTCACCGTGCTGTTTGCCAGTGAGACGAAAATGACCGGCTTGTCCTTGGCGTCGTCTTCGTTCTTGATCTGGCCTTTGAATTTGTGGACGACCGCTGCCGGATCGGGGGGTGGCAGTTTCTCAATGGCAATCGGCGGAGCGACCGGCTTCGGATCTGGTTCAACGACCGGCGACGACCAGCGGACAGAAACTCCCTTCTTGGCCGCCTTGAGCCGGGCGACTCCCGCCCCGGTCACATCCGTTCCTTCCACGGAAACCGTCCGGAGACTGCGGACCGTTCGCAACTTGTCGAGCCCCGCATCGGTGATACCGGTTGCGTCGAGATGCACCATTGCCAGCCCCGGGCAGCCCGCAAGCTCCGCCAGCGCGTTATCGGTGATCAGGCTGTCGTCGAGGTAGAGACTTTCGAAGTCTGGCTTGGCCTGGAGGTGCACGAGACCGGACCCAATGATATTGGTGCCGCTGAGATTGAGTTCGGTCAGCTTCTTCATCGGCCCGAGATGCACGAGCCCAGCATCCGTCACCTTCGTGCCGCGCAAATCCAGCGACTTGAGCGAAGGAAGATCGGCAAGGAGCTTGAGGCCGTAGTCGCCGACCGGCGTTTGCCCGAGGTGCAGCTCTTCGATCGCTTCGCCGTGCAATTGACCGACACCGGAGTTCGTGAGCGAACAGCCTGAGAGATCGACCGATTTGAGCTTGGGCAGCGAACTCAGGGATTCCAGTCCGCCGCCCCGGATCGGCGCTTCGTGAATTGTCAAAGCTTCCAAGTTTTTGAGGTTTTCGAGGTGCGACAATCCGCCATCGCTGATGTGGACGCGTTCAAGGCTCAACGTGTGGATGGAACGAATCCGGCCAAGGTTTTCCATCGCGGTATCATCGATCGATTCGCCCGAGATGGCAACCGTGGCGAGTGTCTTGAGCCCCTTCAAATACGATAGGCCGGCGCCGTTGATGCTGGCCGCCGAGCCCGTGATCTTCATGGCATGCAAGTCGAGCCTGTCGAGATCGGTCATCCCCGAAACGAACGATAGACCGGCATCAGTCATCCCCTGGCCATCGATCGCCAGTTCGCGCAAATCGTGCATGGCCGTGAAGGGGGCTGCCAACGCGTCGTCAACATGTGTCAATGTGAGGCGAGTGACGCCGCGAACCGCGGCCAGGCGAGCCATGCCAGCGGGTGTGACCTTCGGCGCCGGCAATACCGTCATCTCCCGAATGCCGGCGACATCTTCCAGACCGGCCAGCCCGTCGTCCGTGACCGTCGCGCCGCCAACGGTCAATGCGCGTCCGCCGGGAACATCGCGAATGTCGCAACCCATGCCCTTCAGTTTGGCGATGATTTGCGGTTCCCGCTTCATGGCGGCCTGAATTGCCTCTGATTGATGTAGACTGAGCGCCGAGCGCAGCATGCGCTCCGCCTGTCCCTTGGCAATCGGGATCGCAATCGGACTTTGCAACCGATAGGTTTGATCGCCCAATTGAACGCGCGCTTCGAATGCATACATCCCCGGGGCGATGCCGCGAAGCTCGGCCAACAGCACGTTCGGTTCGTCCTTGATCCACTGCGGGTTCAGGGAAGACCATTGCTCCTTGGTAGCAGCCAAAGGAATACTCGCCGGTTCGATTTCGATTGCAAACCCGCTGCCCCCATCGATGAAGCACGAACCGGCGCCAAGCCGGCGGCGTACGTGAACACCCTTCGGCGCCGATAATTCGCCGCGGATCATGTAGGGCGAAAGGTTGACCGCTTCATCGGGCACGCTTACCGCAGGGCTCGGAACGTTGGCCCCCGGCGGCGCATACGTCGAATTATCCGGCACAACCGGTACGGCTTGGCTCGAAGGCTCTTTCTTGCAGCCGGTTGCAACCGCGCCTGCAATGCAGAAAGCGACGAGAATGAGCGAACGGCCCATGGACTCTCCCTCGACTGGTTCGCTGCCCGTAAGCTGGTTGCGTTGGGGCGCATTGTAGCGGCACACTCGACCCGACTCCAGCGAACCGCCTTTGGTCGTTGCAATGTTGTCTCCCGTCGTCCAGACCGGCCTCGACGTTCTCGTGCGCGATGGGCTCGATGTTCTTCGGGGTCTGCGCGTCGGCCTCGTGGCGAATCCTGCCAGCGTCGACTCACAATTGCGGCATGCGGCCGACCTGTTTGCCCAGGCGCCGCACATTCGCCTGGCAGCACTGTTCGGTCCCGAGCACGGCTTTGGCGGCGAGGCTCAGGATCTGGTGAGTGTCGGCGACGCCATCCATCCGCACTACCGCTGTCCGGTGCACAGCCTATACGGCGAATCGTCTGACAGCCTTCGCCCGCCGCCCGAGGCGCTGCGCGGTCTGGACGTACTAGTCGTCGATCTGCCGGACATCGGCAGCCGTTACTACACATTCCAGGCTACCACGCTTTACTGCATTGAGGCCGCCGCGGAATGCGACCTGCCCGTCGTACTCCTCGATCGTCCCAATCCGCTCAATGGCATAACAATTGAAGGGCCGGGGATTCAATCGGGTTTCGAAAGTTTCGTTGGTCCCCATTCGATTCCAGTGCGGCACAGCTTGACACTGGGGGAACTGGCCAAACTATATGTCGCTGAGCGCGAACTGAAAGTCGCGCTCCATGTCGTATCATGCGAAGGCTGGCGGCGGGATCTCTACTTCGATGAGACCTTCCTGCCGTGGGTGATGCCCTCGCCCAATATGCCGACACTGGACGCCGCCCTGGTCTACCCCGGTCAGTGCTTATTGGAAGGAACGAATGTGTCCGAAGGCCGCGGGACGACTCGACCATTTGAAATCTGCGGCGCACCGTGGATCTCGGCGGCGTCGCTAGCCGATCGGTTGGCCGAAATGGCGATTCCTGGAGTGCTCTTTCGTCCACTCGAATTTCAACCGATGTTTCACAAGTTCGCCGGCCAGAGATGCAATGGAGTTCAACTGCATGTCGCGGATCGAGCCGCATTCCGCCCCATTCGCACCAGCGTCGCCCTCTTGACGGCGATTCGCGCCGAAGCGCCACAGCAATTCCGCTGGCGCACCGAGCCTTACGAGTTCGTCGACGATCGGCCGGCTATCGACTTGCTCTTTGGCGGGCAAAGAGAGCGACTGGCCATTCAAGCCGGCTTGTCGATGGGGGACATCACGCACTCTTGGGCCGAGGACGAAATGGCTTTCAAAGCCCGATGTGAACCGTTCCGGATTTATGGCCGGCCGTGAGTATTGAACCGGACTTTTGAAATGGATGACTTGCTGACCGAATTGCGAAACCCGGACTCGATGGATCTCGACGTCCGGACGGCGCTGGAAATCGTCCAGCTCATGAGTTTTGAGGACGCCAAGGTGCCCGCCGCCGTCTCCACGCAGGCGGCGGCCATCGCCCGTGCAATCGACGTCATCGTCGAACGGATTCAGCGCGGAGGCCGGCTGGTCTACGTCGGCGCTGGAACCTCGGGCAGGCTCGGCGTGCTGGACGCGGCGGAGTGCCCACCGACTTTCAATTCACCGCCCAGTCAGGTCGTTGGCATTATCGCGGGAGGGTTGACGGCGCTGACCACCGCGGTCGAAGGCGCTGAAGATCGTCCCGAGCTTGCCGAGGCGGACTTGCAAAAGATTGCGCTATCAGCCGCGGACGTCCTGGTCGGCATCGCCACCAGCGGACGCACGCCCTACGTCGTTGGCGCAATGCACTATGCCCGATCGATCGGGACCTATTCCATCGGCCTGGCCTGTGTCGCGGACCCGGCTCTCGCGGCCGAGGCGGACCTGATGATTGCTCCTCTCGTGGGTCCCGAGGTGTTGACCGGTTCCACGCGTCTCAAGGCTGGCACCGCAACCAAGCTCGTGCTCAACATGCTGACCACGGGAGCCATGGTTCGCCTCGGCAAAGCTTATGGCAATCTGATGGTCGACTTCGCGCGACGAACACGAAATTGAAAGCACGCACGAATCGAATTGTCCGGCAACTCTTGAACGTCACCAGCGACCGGGCGGATCAATTGCTGAGTCAATGTGATGGCGAGTTGAAAACCGCTCTCATCGTTGGCCGCACTGGCGTGACACCCGGAGAATCGCGCCGACAACTCGCGGAGACGGGCGGACGCATTGCCGTCGTGCTCGATCGCCATCGTGCGACCATCCAGTATCCCGATCATGTGCTCGGCATCGACGGCGGCGGCACGCACACGCATGCAATCCTCGCTCAGTTCGCCAATAGAACCATTCGCACCATAGGACGGGGTCGTGCCGGTTCGGCGAATGTGAAGTCGACATCGATCGCCACCGCGTTTGCACAGATCAATCGGGCGGTGACGGAAGCGTTCGCCGTGGCAGGACTACCTTGCGGAGCGGTCGGCGCCGCATGCCTCGGTCTGGCGGGCGCGGGCCGCCCAGACGATCAAGCGGCCGTTCGCGCCTGGGCCGAACAAAACCGACTGGCCACGAGCATCGAAGTCGTCGGCGATGTCGCGTTGCCGATTGCGCTTCTGCCCGAACACTGCGGCATCGTAATCGTTGCCGGCACCGGATCGTGCGTTTGGGGACAAGCCGCCGATGGCCGAACGTCCCGGGCTGGCGGCTGGGGTCCAATCATGGGCGATGAAGGCAGCGGTTATGGAATTGCTGTGAGTGCATTGCAAGCGATCACACGTGCGGCGGACGGGCGCACACGCAGCACATCGCTCACGGAGCGATTGCTCGGCCGAATGAATCTTGCCGAGCCGACCCGGCTCGTCGCGGCGATTCATGGCGGCAAGTGGGACCGTGCAAAACTGGCGATGCTTGCCGCTGATGTGATTCGGGCCGCCGACGAGGGCGATTCAATTGCCAAGGAGATCGTCGGGCATCATGTGCAAGAGCTGGCAGACAGTGTGGCGGCCGTGGTCCGGCGACTGGGAATGGCCCGCGACGGTCTTGCGCTTGCGTTGGCCGGCGGCTTGTTAACTCGAGCGCCAACCTATCGAGATCGCCTGCTGGTGGACCTTGGAAATCGTGGATTGCACCCCGGTCACGTGATCGAGGTGTCGGAACCCGCCGATGGAGCCGTCCGCCGCGCCGCGGCTATGTTGACGTCAAGGTAGTGCCTTGTCGCTGACGCTCTTAGAAGTTGCGCACCGCAAAAGGATCGCAAAAACCAGCCGAGCCCGAGGTGCAACGCGAGCGCGAGGCGGACCAGGTTTTGCCAGCCGATTCGGTCCGCAAACATTGCGATTCTGGCGGTTCGAGGTCGCCCTCCCCAGGCGCTGCAATCGCCCGCGAAGACCGGGCCGCCCCGCGGCGCAGGGGTTCGCGTTGCGCTTCGGGCTCCTCCGAACCGCATGAGCGCAACTTCAAAACTCACGCTCCAAGATCCGCCCGCGATTTGAGCGCAACTACTACAGGCCCCTTCGCCAACTCTGCAACAAGCCCTCAATGCCTGTGCCCTCTGTTGGCTGCAGGGCGGGACGGCGCAGCGGCGTGCGAAACGCTTGCCGGACCGCGCGAACGGCCATAGGCCGGCATTGGCCGCCCCGCCGAGCGCGGCGCGGCCGAAATCGGTGTCCGAACAGCCGAGCGACTGCGAATGGGCGATGCCTGCTGAATCGATCGGCTCCGGTAAGCGGGTATGGACGGCCGCACGGACGAACGGCCGTACGCCGGCGCGTTCAGCCGCTGTGCGGACCGATTCACCGCAGCCGGCGCCGCCGATCGAGTCACAATCGGTGATCGCCGCAACGGTGACGATGCGATTGGCGGCCTCGCATAGGGTAGCGAGGACGCCGCCCGGGGCTTCGCGGGCTTGTTGGTCCTGGGCGATCCGGATTTCGCTGGGGGCGATCCGCTTCCGGACTTGGCTGGCGGCAATTTGATTGGCGGCCTCGATCGCAATGACGCTGGCGGCCCGGACGGGTTGGATCCCGGCCCCGAGCGCGGATTCACAGACGGCTTTGGGTTGAACCCGGGCGATTTCGGATCAATCCGCGGGCGTGGGTTGAGTCGCGGTGTGAAACCACCCTTGGGATCTGCACCTCCAGCCGAAGGATTCGATGTCCCCCCCTTGGGCAGAGGATTGATCCCGGGCAGTCGACCCGTCGTCCGGCCGCCTCCAGTCGACTTGGGATCCAGCTTGCCAATCGGCGCTGGCCGCGGGCCCTTCGGGCCTGGCGAGCCAATGCCCGCTCCGCGTCCGGCCGAAGCGGGGCCCGTTCGACCCGTGCCGGCGTGATGCGGCACATCGAGTGTCAAGGACCGGGCTTGATTTCGAACGCCCGGCTTCGCGGCTAACCCGGCTTCCGCCGTCGCTCGGCGATTGGCGACGTCGTGCAGACCACGAGCGGATTGCTGTTGTGCTTGCCGGTCCGCCAGCGAGACGCTTTGGAGATTTCGGCGACCTGGCCTTGGCGCTTCCTTCAACGAAGACAACATTGTCACGTTGTTGAGATTCACATTCTTGGTCTTGTTGACGTTCGTGATGTTGTTGATGACCCTTGTTTGCTGCACCAGTGTTCGCGGCGGGCGCATGTAATCGCCGCGATAGCGACCCGCGTACAGGTCGTGGATGCCGCCGCGCCAGAACGGATCGTGTCGGTAGCCACAGCGATAGTAACTGAACAAGGGATCGTGCCAGCCGCCGATGGAGATCGACACGCCCGCATGACCGCACCACGAGACGAAGCCAATGCTCGCATACGACGGTGCAAAATAATCGCCGAAGTAGTAGCAACCAAAGTGACGCCGGCAAAAGAACGCGCCGAACAGGCATTCTTCCCGAATAACGACGGTAGGTGTGTAAACGTACGCAGGCGCGGCGTACACGGCCGGTGGAATATAAGCCGGGGCGAAGAGAATGCCGCGTTCGACCAGTGGGTAGTCCCAGTAGCCGTTAATAAAGATGTATCCTGCCGGTGACCAGCGGTAATGCGCCGGAATCCATACCCAACCGGGTCGATAATCCGTCCAGAAACCGGGACGCCAAACATACCGATCGCGCCAGACCCAACTGCCAGGCACGTAGACTTGGTTTTCCGAGGGCTGAGGCGTGGTCGCTCCGGCTTCATCAAGTGGTTTCGGCGGTTGCGGCAAATACTCCACCTGCGCTTTGGCGCCACCCTTGGCATCGGCCCAGAATCCTCCCGACCATTGCCAGCCGTCGCCGGTCTTTCGCCAGGATCCCGGCACCCAGTTGCGGTTCGGAGGCGCATTCCGCCAGAACCCGCTGATCCAAATGAAATCCTTCTTTTCTTCGTCCCATCCCCAGTAACCGGGCATCCATTGCACGTTGTCGCCTTCGGGCTTCTGATCGGGAGGAAGTTCGTCGATCGACTTGGGCGGTTCCTTGGGAACGACGGGCGTGGGCGCTGGCTCGCGTTCGCTGGGCTCGGCATAACCTTCGTGAACAGGACCACGAGCGAGAACTTCCACGTCGGCGGCAACGGCAGAGGTCGTCAGCCAGGCTGCCAAGCCGAGCGAAAGAAGGCTCAGTCGGTAGGTCATGGCTTCGGTTCCTTTGAACGAGGGGAATTGGGGGGAAGGCATAAAATCAACGTCGCGAGTTGCTATCCTTGCGCCGTTGATCATTGCGATCGTTCGTCCATTTTGCATTCCGGCGTGAAGTCGGCAGACTTTTCCGCCGATGCGGATTATCCACAAATTATGCCATCGCGCAAAGGGCAAGAACGCGACGGTCGATGCCAAAGCGCGTAAAGATCCGCCAGCGCGGTTCCCGCGATTCAATCGCTGCTAAGCGAAAATAGGCAAACTAGGAATGTCCGGCCGTTTGCAGGCACTCGGCATCTTCAAGTTCGGCCAGTTCTCGATCTTCGACGATCCACTCGCGCAACCCAAGAAGGTAGCTGCATAGAGCGTAAGCCATGGCGCCGAAAAAGAGACCCGCCATCACCGCCGGGGGAATGGGGATCCACGCCGCCAGAACTCCCAAGAAAACCGGGACAGGCAGGTACAGGGACCAGATGCCAGATTCCACGATGCGGGCCCTGAGTTGGACGAGTTATCACCTTGAATGGATTGCATCTTAACGGTCGTACCGGATGGGGGGAAGTGTCTCGTCCAAAATTGAGTTGTCGCAGGACTTCGCGCTGGGTAGCACCCAAATAAACGGCTGGTCAATTCCACTCCAGTTGGCGATCAATGATCGAAATCGATGAACTCACGATGCGCCGGCTCGCAGCCGACGCAGACGGTAAACGCACATCTCAAACAGCGGCAAAGTGTGCGAATCTGGATCACCGCCCCGCCGCAAACCGGGCATTCGATTTCAGAAGTAGATGGGTCGGAGTCATGCAAAGTTTCGACTGGGGAAGTTGGGACTTGAGGAATCACAGTGGCCTCCCCCAATGGGCGGATCGAGCAAGTTATTTGATAGTGATTATATGTATAGTAGTGCCAATCGAAATGCAATGTCAGTAGAGTTTTTTGCGCCATTGGGGCAATACCGCTCGATGTCCACGGTTGGACGCTTGATTTGAATGGGCCGGAGGACCGGAATCGCTCTGGGGCCAGTGGAATGAACCGCAGGCGCTCAAGTGGAAAACGAAAAGAATGCAATAAGCAACCTTGCAATAAATAGTTACGACTTGTTGTTTAGCCAGGATTGCCAATTTGGTGTTGAAGGTGGCAATCTCGGAATCCTGGCCAACTTGTTTCGTCTTCGCTCGATGCGATCCAAGGGAGAATCCAATCGCAGCAAACCAACTCGGCGCTATCACCCGAGAAGGGCTTTTACTGTGGCGACTGCCTCGGCACTGGTTTGCTCGAATCGATCCTCTGGCAACGACCGAACTGAGCTAAAAGTAATCTGCGAACGGGCACATATCGAAGTATCACGCACCGTTGTGCGCAATGAAGCATGAACCTGGTCGCAACCAGTTCGTGCCACGATGTCCTCGACCGTAAAGCGATTGATGCCACCGGCCGGCAATACCTCGATCCGGCCGGCCGCATGTTGAATTAAGCGCGCAATTAACGGACTGCCGTTGTAGGCAGTCGCTTCCTGGCCGCTGGTCATGACCCGACGAAAGCCCAGATCAATCAACACATCGATTGCCGCCATCGGCTCCGGAGAGACGTCGAATGCGCGATGAAAGACGGCGACTCGCGAACCGCAGAGTTCCCGGAGACGTCGGCAGCGCGCTACATTGACTCGCCCGGCCGCGGTCAGCACTCCGAACGCGAGTCCGTCGGCGCCCGCGTCGAGCAGCCATTCCGCATCGCGAAGCATGACGTTGAATTCATTCGCGGAATAGCAAAACCCGCCGGGCCGCGGTCGAACCATCGCAATCAAAGGGACCTTTGCCATGCGCCGGACTTCCGCGAACGATCCGGGCGACGGTGTCAGCCCGCCCAGCGACAGTGCGCTGTTCAACTCCAGTCGATCGGCGCCGCCAGCCATGGCGGCAATCGCGTCATCGACTGAGGCGATGCAAACTTCGAGCAATACGCGCTTCGCCATCACCTCTCCTTTGGACATAGCCGCCCGGATCGGGTATATCGGGACCGTATACCGGAGTCATTCCCATGCGCCGCTTCGCGATCCCCTTCATTCTGACTTTCGCGTGCCCTGCTCTTGCCCAACCACCGGCGAAATATTCGGCAGCCATCAAGGCGATTGATGCATTAGTCGAAAGCGAACGGGCCGACGCGGGCATTCCTGGCATCTCGATAGCCATTATCGAAGACCAGGCAGTGATTTGGTCAAAGGGCTTCGGCCATGCCGATCTCGCCAAAGCCAGGCCCGCGACGCCCGACACCGTTTACCGTGTCGGTTCCGTGTCCAAACTCTTTACCGACATTGCTGTCATGCAGCTGGTTGAAGAAGGCAAGATTGACATCGATTCGCCGGTGACTCGATACTTGCCCGACTTCAAACCCGCCAATCAGTTCGACAAGACAATTACATTACGCCATCTCATGTCGCACCGTTCGGGCCTCGTCCGCGAGCCACCGGTTGGCAACTACTTCGATGCACAGCCGCCGTCGCTCGAAAAAACCGTCGCAAGCCTGAATGGCGTACCGCTCGTGTACGAACCGGGGAAGAAGATCAAATATTCCAATGCCGCGGTCGCCGTTGCCGGACTCGCCCTGCAAAAGACGGACACTCGGCCGTTCACGAAGGCAGTCGGCGAACGGATGCTGGCGCCGCTGGGCATGACCGCGAGCGCCTTCGAACCGACGCCCGCGATCCAGAAGAACCTCGCCGAAGCGCTAATGTGGACTTACCACGGCCGCGAGTTCCGAGCGCCGACCTTCGAACTTGGCGAGGCGCCAGCGGGCTGCCTGTATTCAACGGTGACGGATCTGGCGAAACTCATCAGTGCGATCTTTGCGCAGGGCAAGGGAGCGAAGGGCCCAATCCTGAAGCCGGAGACGTTGAAGAAAATGTTGACCCCTCAGTTCGCGAAGACGGATGCGAAGGATGGATTCGGACTCGGATTTGCGTTGGGCGATCTTGACGGGCATCGGCGCGTAGGGCACGGCGGGGCGATCTACGGGTTCTCCACGGAACTTGCCATGCTCCCCGAGGAGAAACTCGGGGTCGTTGTGATCGCAAACAAGGATGTGACCAACCGCGTCACCACGCGGCTGGCCGATGCGGCCCTTCGGCGCGTCCTGGCCGCGAGACAAGGAAAGTCACTTGCGGAAGCTAACGAGCAGAAGCCCGTGCCGCGTGAACTGGCCCGGAAATTGGCCGGCAGGTACGGCACTACGGCGGTTCACCAGTTGATTGAAACGAACGGCAAGCTCGTTTATTTGGCGCCGAATGGGGGATTTGCCATGGACGTCCGACGGATGGGATCGGATTTCGTGCTCGCGGGTGTCCTGGGCGACGGCAAGGAATTCCACTGTAATGGCGCGGCACTCACGTTCAACGCACCCAAGGAGAGAGCGTATCGACGCGTGTCCGATTCGGGCGTGATTCCACCGGAGCCGCCCGAATACTTTCGCGGCCTGATCGGCGAATACGGCTGGGATCACAACACGCTTTACATCTTCGAAAAAGACGGCAAGCTGTGGACGCTGATCGAGTGGTTCTTCCTTTATCCGCTCACCGAAGAGACAAAGGATGAGTACCGCTTTCCAGCCGATGGTGGACTCTATCACGGTGAGAAGCTGGTTTTTCAGCGCGATCGGAATGGCAAGGCGACCGAGGTTGTATTGAGCGGGATCCACTTCCCTCGCCGCAAACTTGATGGCGAGGATGGTCAGACATTCCGTATCAAGCCGGTTAAACCAATTGAAGAATTGCGCAAGGAAGCAATGCGGGCCAGTCCCCCGGTAGAGAAAGGCGAATTCCGCAAGAGCGATCTGGTCGAGCTGGCTAAACTCGATCCGACGATCAAGATCAATTTGCGCTACGCGACCGACAACAACTTCATGGGCACGCCCCTTTATCCCAAATCGGCAAGAGCCTACATGCAGCGGCCCGCCGCCGAGGCATTGGTGCGCGTACACCAGAAACTCGCGGCGAAGGGATACGGCCTATGGGTCTTTGACCCGTATCGGCCCTGGATGGTGACCAAGATGTTCTGGGACGCAACGCCGGAAGCTCAGCATACGTTCGTCGCCGACCCGTCGCAGGGCTCACGGCACAACCGCGGCTGCGCTGTCGATTTGACGCTTTACGAATTGAAGACCGGCAAACGGATCGAAACGGTGAGTGGCTACGATGAGTTTTCCGATCGAGCCTATCCCAACTACTGGGGCGGAACATCGCGCCAGCGTTGGTACCGGGAATTGCTCCGGCACTCAATGGAGGACGGGGGGTTCACGGTCTACGAAGCGGAATGGTGGCACTTCGATTTTAAGGACTGGCGAAAATATCGGATTGGGAATCAGAGCTTTGAAGAGCTGGCAAAGGATTAGGACCAATGGGTCGCATAAGTCACTTCGGTCCTATGGGTCCTATTTGTCCCGCAAACGGCTATTCAAACACCCCCGCCCCGAATTCCTCCTCGATCTCCGTGGCTTTCGTCTCGGTGGTCGGCGTCTGGATCGCGCTGAGCGTCGGCGGAACGACATCTACTGTCGGTCCTTGGCCGACCAGCGCATCCGTGGAATGGGCGCGCTGAATCGTCGCCTCGGTGCTGGTCGGATCGACGTGTCGACACGAATCAGTCAGGCGATTGGCCAGATCGCGTAGGAAGCCCTGCCATTCCTCCGTCGGAATATCGGCCGGGGACAATTGAGCAAACTCCTCGCATAACAAGATCAGCCGCAGCAGGTGGCGGAATACAATCCCTTCCTGTTTGATCAAGTCCTTCGTCCGCACATACAGGTTGAAGTTGCCGCCGAAGTTCTGCAACAAATCGCCCGCCGCCCACACTGAAAAGACTTCCAGTTCGACACCCGGTCGTTGCACTTCGAAGTACATGCGCAGCTTCTCGGCGAACCAAGGCTCCGGCTCCTCATCCTCGAATTCCTCCTCTTCCCCCTCGACCGGCTCCGGCTTAGCGCTCAACAATCCATGCTGCTCCAGCGCCGGTCGTACGACTTCATTTTCAAGCGACCCCGGCGGCACGCCTTTCGGCCGCACGAATTTCAATAGCGGTCGCGGCATTTCGAGCACGCTCTCGAGCGCCTGCACCCGCTCGTCCCAGTTCGCCTTGCCTAAAACGTCGACGAGAAACGCACCATATAGCGGATGCACGCTCCGGAAGCCAAGCAAGCGGGGCAGCTTCTCCGTTGGATTCGCTTGCTCGGACCGATAGTCGGCGGGGTACTTTCCTTCCTCGTTCTTGACGGGGAGTGGTTCGAGAACGATGTAACCCGCTTCGTGGAGGGTCAGGAGCATTTGCTCCATTTGCTTCTCGCCGGCGATGATTCGTGGCTCATCCAGCAGCCGTTTGCGAATGACTCCGCGAATCAGGGATACCTGTGGCGAAGCGTCAAGCAGGTACGCGAGCAACCGCCACGGCAACGGCCCCTTGCTATACAGCCTGCCTGGCGGGGCTGCTTTCAATCGTTCGAAACTCGCCTCGTTCCAGTATTGCCGTTGCGAATTGCGTTCGGGCTTCTTGCGCTTCAACTCCTTTTTCTTCTTGAGAAGCCCGGGGTCTTTCGTGTTCTCGGGGATCTGATCGTACTTCTCCTTCCAACGAAGAATGCGCCACATCATCTTCATGGGCAAGCGCGAAGACGAAGCCCTGGGTGTCGAACTGCGGCCGCCCGGCTCGGCCAAAAATCTGGTGGGCGGTGCTCGGGTCGATCAGCTTCTCCCTGCCGAATGGACCTTTCATCAAGCTCGTCATCACGACCGATCGGGCCGGCAGGTTGATGCCGGCCGCAAGCGTTTCCGTGCAGACCGCGACGCTCAAGAGCTTCTTTTCGAACAGATCCTCCACTGCGCGGCGGTAGAACGGCAGTAAGCCCGCATGATGCACGCCGACGCCGCGCCGAAGTATCTGCTTGAGCTTCGGCCCCACGCCATTCGGCCACTCGTATTTGTCCACTTCCGCATTCAGTGGGGCCTTGTTCTCTCGCGGCAAGACATCGAGTCCTTTGAGCATCTCCGCCACCGACCAGCATTCATCGCGATTGAAGCAGAACACAAGGGCCGGAACTTTGCGAGTCGCTTCGTTTCCCTTGGCGGCATCGACAAGGAACTCGCCGAGAAACTGGTTCGGAACATACTGGTAAACGAGCGGGACCTTGCGATCGTGGCCTTCGACCAGTTCCACCTTGCGGCCATGACAACGATCGAGCCAGTTGATGAACTCCGCGGCATTGCCAACGGTCGCCGAGAGCAAAAGCAAGCGAATGGATTTCGGCAGGAGCGCCAGCGAAAGCTCCCAGACGATTCCGCGTTCCAGATCGGCGAACGAGTGGAACTCGTCCATAACCACGGCCGAGACGTGCGAGAAATCGAAGCCATCCGGATGCAGCAACCGGTTCAGCAATATCTCGGCGACGACGACGAGAATGCGGGCCTCGGGATTCACTTTTCGGTTGCCGGTGATCAGTCCGACATCGTCGCGGGAAAAGCCCCAGCGTTCGGCGGCTGCCTGCATTTCCTGGAACTTCTGTTCGGTCAAGGCGATGAGCGGGGTCGTGTAGTAGGCGATGCTCCCCGAATGCAGGGCTTCGTAAAGTGCTGCCTGAGCAATGAGTGTCTTGCCGGTGCCAGTCGGGGCGCAAACCAGCACGCCCTGCTCCGCCGTGAACCACGCGAGCAGGGCTTCCTCCTGCACCGGGTACGGCGGATACGGGAGTTGGTCGAAGTACGCAGTGGCTAGCTCATCTCTGGAGGGCATGCTCGACTTCAACTCCGTAGGACCTATAAGACGTCTTGGACTTATAGGTCCTATGATCGCATGGATGGCGTTACCTGAGGGCCACCGAGTCCGCGATGCCCAGGTTCTCGTAGATTCGCCGGGTCGCATCGGAGCGATTGAGCGTGTAGAAGTGGATGCCGCGGACGTTGTTGTGCAGGAGATCGCGGCATTGTTCGGTTGCCCAGTGCACCCCCACCTTGGCCACGGCCTCGTCGTCCCTGCACCGGCCGATAGCCCGCAGCAACCCCGCCGGGTATGCGAGCGCCCAAGGCCAGTTCCGCCATTCGCATCATCCCCTGCTTCGAGGTGATCGGCATGATCCCGGCGACGATCGGCACTCTGATGCCCGCCAGTTCGCAGCGCTCGCGGAAGTCGTAGAAATCGCGGTTGTCGAAGAAGAGTTGCGTGCAGATGTAGTCGGCGCCGGCATCGACCTTGGGCTTGAGGTTGTCCATCTCCTTCAATCGATTCGGCGTTGCCGGATGCCCTTCGGGAAAACCCGCCACGCCGACGCCGAACCCCCGCGGGTCCGGCGAGTTTTTCCCGACTGCGAATGAATGCGACCAAATCGCACGCGTATCGAAATGCATCCTTCGAGCGATCGTAGCCCGGCATGTTCTTCGGCGGATCGCCACCGAGAGCGAGGATATTGTGCACGCCGGACTCGGCATAGCGATCGAGAATACCTGCCAGTTCCTCTTGCGTATGGCAGACGCTCGTTAAATGCGAAACGGCCGTCAGCTTCGTTTCCTGCATGATTCGCACGACGAGATCGTGGGTGCGTTCGCGGTCCGATCCGCCAGCCCCATATGTGACCGACACGAAGGACGGCTTGAGTGCCTGCAGGCTCGCAATGGTCTCGAACAGCTTCGCCGACTCCACGTCCGTCTTCGGTGGAAAGAACTCGAAGCTGATGGTCGTCGGATGTTCGCGAAAAATATCTTGAATGTGCATGGGTGATTCCAGGTTGTGGCGCCTTTCTTCAGCCTATGTGCTTTGCGATGAAATCGCAGTGTCCAAGATCAGCACGCGGACGAATCCATTCAGCGCCAAAAGGAAGGCGGCCAAGATGGCCAAGACAGTTCAATCGATGTTGTAAACAGCCCCGGTTGGGGCTATGGGCAAAAGGGGGCAATTGCACCTTATAGACAATCGTCAGATCCGCCTGTCCCACTTCGATTCGTTTGATCAATAACGCCAGGATCTGACGCTTCGTCGCAAATTCTGCCTCCGCCAAGCCGGTTCGGATTTCGGCCGCGAAACGATCGAAGTTGGCCAGCAATTTGGCTTGCTCCTGCCATTGCTGGAGTGCTTGCTGCTGCTTGGCGTAAGCCCGCTCTTCGCGCTCCAGTCGGCTCTGCAGTCGGCCGAAGTGCTTGGCAAAGGCGTCCTTGTCCAAACAGCCCATCTGGTACATGTCCAGCACCCGAGCCAACTGATGGCGCAATTGAGCGATGGTGGTTTGCGATTCGGCGTCGGCGGATGGGGGCGACGGTTGCTGTCGGCGATCCAGTTCCCGCCGTAAGCGCTCGGGGTTCGCCAACAATTCGCACACATCGGCCCAAACCGCATCCTCGGTGCTCTGGCCCACGGCCATACTCGCGCAGTGCGCCACGCCGCCATAGCGACGCTTGTCCGTGGCCAGGCAGCGATAATACACGTGCGTGCGCTGGTGGTCGCCGCTGCGGTGCGACCGGCCACAATACGCCGAGCCACAGCGGCCGCACACCAACAGACCGCTCAACAAAAACCGCGGCCCGCCGGCCCGCGTCCGCAGCCGCCGGCGATTGTCTTCCAGACGCTCGGCCACGGCGGCAAACAACTCCTTGCTCACCACAGCAGGAACCGGAATGATCTCGTGTTCGGTCGCAGGGGTCAGACGCACCACTTTCTGCTTGCGCGGCACCTCCGGCTGTCCCCGGCGCCGTTGCCGTTCGGTGGTCCGCGGCTCGAGGCGATACTTGCCAAAGTGGGCCTCGCCCTGATAGGCCGGGTTGATCAGCATCCCCCGCAGGGTGGCCATTTTCCAGTGCGGCCGGCCAGTGCGGGTTGGAATGCCCTGCTCGGTCAGCCGCCGCGCCGCGGCATGCAACGACAACCCTTCGACGCCGACCCAGCGGAACAGGTCACGGACCACCCGGGCTTCCTCGGGCACGACCTCGTAGCGGGCCTCGCCGTTGCCCTCCTGCCGGGTCACATAGCGATAACCGTAGGGCGCTTGGCCCAAGGCACTCACGCGCCCTTGTTGCGCCGCGTACCGCCGCCCCCGCCGCGTGCGTTCGAGAATTTTCTCACGCTCGTACTCGGCGATGATCCCTTGCATCTGCAACAGCAGTTGTCCGTCCGACGACGACTCCGTCCGCGGCTGGTTGAGGAATACCACCTCGACTTGGCGGTTGTGGAACTCCTCCAACAGGACTGCCTGATGCAGGTAGCTGCGGGCCAGACGATCCGGGGCATGCACATAGAGCCGATCGATCCCGCCCAAGTACATCACATCCCGCAACCGCTCCAAAGCGGGACGGTTCAGAGTCACGCCGCTATAGCCATCGTCAAGAAAGCTGGACCGATTCGATCGGAACGCCGTCGGCCCGGATGCGCTCCAGCACAGCGGCCACTTGGCTGTCGATGGTGGCTTCGTCGGCCTGGCGTTGCGAACTGACGCGGGCATAGAGGGCAACCCGTTTGGCATCATCCATGACTCAATCTCCTGGGCCGCGACCAACCGCCGTGGCCGAAGTCGGAACCAAACGGGGGGACTTCAGTTGGGGCGGTCGCTTGCCCGGAACCGGTGGGGCCGGCCGCAATCGCGCGTAGGCGAGAGTCCACAGTTCCTCTTCCAACCGCGACACTTCCTCGGCGCGGCGTAAGGATCGCCGCGGCGAGCGTTTACTGGCCTCCATGCCGCCCTCGCGAAAAGCGGGCGGCACCGGAAACGGCCACTACGACTGCGTTTCCCGCCGCCACCGAGGCGGGCGAGGGATCACAGTATCGACCAGCAAGGGCTTGTTTACAACATCGATTGAGCTTTCAAGATGGCCAAGATGGCCAAGGCGGCCACCGATTTCTCCATCCCCCCCTTGGCCGCCTTCCCACGCGGCCAGCATGGTAAAGATTTGACTATAAGACAAGTGTCCAATTGACTTTCGGCTTCATCGCCGGCTTGGCAATTGGCCGATCCAGCGCCAAAAATCCATTTTTTCGATTGCATGGTAAGACCGAAAATATTAACATATTACGAAGTAATACCAACGTGTTTTGGCCTGAAACCGAGGATAGGCATCATGCTCGTTATCCGCCGAAGGGCTTTCACACTGATTGAGTTGCTCGTAGTCATCGCGATCATCGCGATCCTGATCGGCCTGCTACTGCCCGCGGTGCAAAAGATCCGCGAGGCCGCCAACCGCATGAAGTGCAAAAACAACCTCAAGCAAATCGGGCTGGCAATGCACAACTATCACGACACCAACAACGCTTTTCCATCCGGATACCTCGCCACGAATCCTGGACCGGGCTATGCGGATGACCATGGGCCGGGCTGGGGCTGGGGCACGTTGATTCTTCCTTTTCTGGAACAAGACAACTTGTTTCGCCAGATCGATCTGACACGCGACATTGCCGATCCCATCCACACGACGCAGCGCATGACGGTGCTTCCGGTCTTCCTCTGTCCATCCGATCCGGGCAAAAGGATCTTCTCGGTCGATTCGTTTGGAGATTCGGAACCGTATCAAAATCCGCTGCATGATTCGTCGGGCCAGCCGGTCCAGGTGGCGCACAGCAACTATGTCGGCATGTTTGGCAATCCAGAAATTACACCTGATCCTGGCTTCCTCGACCCGGACCCGGAACGCGGTTCGCAATGCCGGGGGCTTCTCTATCGCAACAGCAAGACGACGTTCGCGGACGTAACCGATGGAACCAGCAACACCGTCTTCGTCGGCGAGCGCAGCACCAATCTCGCTTATGCCACCTGGACCGGGGCGGTGACGGGCGGTCAAGTTCCCGCCAAGATTCCCGATCCATTTGGCTTTGGACCGGAAGGAGCACCGGTCCTGTGTCTCGGCCATTCGGGCGACATCTACGACATTCCTCCGCATACGCCGAACAGTCCGGTCGCCCATGTCGACGATTTTTGGAGCTATCACGTCCAAGGCGTGAACTTCTTGATGGTCGATGGCTCAGTGCGGAGCATTAACAACTCGGTTAATCCCGTGACCTGGCGGGCGCTGGCGACATGTGCCGGCGGTGAAGTTTTTACCCTTCCCAATTGACCCATGAATTACACCTGGATGCGGGGAGCGAAACATGTGGCGATTGCTTGTTCCGGCGGCCCTGGCCCTGGCCATGGTCGGGTGCGGAAGTGGAACTTCCACGCTGAGCGGAAAGGTCACTTACCAGGGCCGGCCGGTGTTGTCTGGATATGTGACAGTCGTCAACGAGGACGGCACCGCAAGTTCGGGAGTGATCCAGCCCGATGGCACGTACACCGTCGAAGGGGTCAAGCGCGGGCACGTCAGGATTGCCATCGTCAGTCCCGATCCTGCACGGGCTCACTCGGTACTGAACAAAGGCGACCACAAGGATGCGAAAGCAGGCCACGGCCATACCAAACCGGGAACGAACGGCTGGTATCCGTTGCCTGCTAATCTCGGCGACCCGGAGAAATCGGGCCTGACCTTGGATGCGACGGCTTCCAGGGTGCGTCACGATATCGAGATGAATTGAAGTCTTGTGGAGGTGGTCAATAATTCGGGAACGGTGACGCCAACACGAATCGTCCGTTTCGAAGTTTCGAGCTTCCGGAAGCACGGTAAAACAGGCGGAGCCTGAAGCGTCAGCGAAGGCGCCGGGCCTAGGCATCGAATTGCTGCAGGAAGGTCTCTGAAAATCGCTTCGGCGTCGCCTTCGCTGACGCTTCAGGCTCCGCCCTCACCGCTTGCGCGACTTCAATTTTCGCGACGGGCTAGGCGTCGCCTTCGCTGACGCTTCAGGCTCCGCCCTCACCGCTTGAGCGACTTCAATTTTCGCGACAGCCCTCATCGCCAGCGTTTCACGCGCAGGATGATTTGATAAACAATCGCCCCGACGAGAATAAACCCAACCCCCGTCATCGCCTCCTGATGTTGCGATCGAAACATGTTCGTCAACACGGCCGCCAAGGAGACGACGTAAAGGATCGGCACGATGGGAAAGAACGGACAGCGATAGGGAAGCTCGATCGAACCGACCGGAAATCGCCGTCGGTAGACAAAGATTGATGCGACCGCCGAGGTCTCGAAGCTGAGCGCTCCAAACATGGCGAAGTCGGTGATCACGTCAAACGGCGCCTTGCCCTCGGGAAGATTGAAGTCGATGGACATCCCGCCAATACTGAGCAATTGCAGCCGCCAGGTGGTCAACGCACCGACGACCAGGACCATCAAGATCGACCAACCCGCGAGCACCGAGGTGGCCAGCGCTGGCGTCGCGTAGCGGGGATGCAATCGGGACAGCGATCGCGGAGCCAGGCCGTCCTGTCCCATCGCATAGAGCAAACGCGGACCGACCAGCAAATTGCCATTGAGCGCGCCAAAGACCGACATCATCACCGCCGCCGACGCAAAGAGCAGTCCAATCGGGCCCAGGATGCGATAAGCAAATTCCCCGACCACGGTCCGGTCCTTCAATTCCGCGATCTCGCGGCCGGGCATGATCAGGTAATAGGCCAGATTCGCCCCCAGATAGAGAAGGATGATGATGCCGACACCGCTCAAGAGCGCGAGCGGGATGTTCCGCCGCGGGTTTTTCACTTCTTCGGCGACCGGCGCGATATTCATCCAACCGTGGTAGGCCCAGAATACACCGACGAGCGCGCCGCCGAAATGACTCCAGTTGATGCCGCCAAAACTCGCAGGCCAGACGGGTTCGAGTCGCGAAGTTTGCGGTTTCGCCTCGGGCGACGTGGCCAGCGAATAAGCGATGTACGGCAAGAGCGCGATGGTGATCAGCGAAACGACTTTGACGGTTGTCACGGCGAGTTGCAGACCCGCCCCAATCTTGGTTCCCCGGGCATTGATGATGGCCAAAACACCGATGACCGTGGCCGTCATCGCGGTGAGCATCCCCGGAGAGAGCACATCGACGTTCGGTCCCTGCGGATGCAGTCTGTCTCAGAACATCATGCAGCGATTCGGTGAAAATGGTCGCCAGGGCCGCAATGGACGCTGAGCGGATAATCCAGAACTCCACCCAACCAAATAGGAACCCGGCCCATCGGCCGTAGGCGTCGCGGAGAATTGGATAATTGCCACCGGCTTTGCCGACGATGACGGCGACCTCGGCGAGACTCAAAGCGCCGAAGATGGTCAAGATACCGACCAGAACCCACGCCGCGAGCGCCAAGCCCGACTCGGACAAGTTGCCCGACACCGCGGAAGCTTTCTTGAATACCCCGGAGCCGATCACCGTGCCAACGACAATGGCCGTCGCGGTGACGTAGCCAAGAACGCGCGGAAGTTGATTGCTGGAAGTCATGGCCAACCACTCTACTCGCCGGCCGACGGGGTGACCACATGAAAAAGAAATTAGGCGGCTGTAACGGCTGTACACGATCCGGTCCGATACGCCCCTTCCGTCCCGCCGGGTCGTATGTTAGAACAATGAAGTAGGAATCGACTCGCGTGCCAGGGGCTCGGAATGGGGATCTACGACCGCGACTACTACCGCGAGGACAGCCGGTGGTCGAACCCATTCTCCCGGTCGCAGGGGACGCTCTTCCTCTGCTTGATGTATTTCTTCATATTCATCGCCCAGGTTGCGACCGAACCCCGAGGACGATTCGGCGCTCCACAAGGCTTTACGCAATCGCTTCAGCTCGACACACAACAGGTGCTCAAGGGAGAAATGTGGCGACTGGTCACCTACGCCCTCGTTCACGAACAGATTTTCCAGGTCGTATTCACAATCCTATTTCTCGTCTGGATCGGCCATCAAGTCGAAGACCTGTACAGCACACGCGAGTACTTGGCCTACTTCACATTGACGAGCCTGCTAGGCGGCATCGCTTATACTTGCGTTGGCGCATTGGGCGGGCAGAACATTCCGCCGCTGCTCGGCCCATCGGGCGCGGTGACGGCAATCCTGATCTTGTTTGCCCTCCACTATCCCTCGTGGCGCATCTACTTCGTGCCGATTTGGCTCATTGTCGCCATATATGCATTTTTTGATGTTGCCGGCATGGCAGGTGGAACGGCTAATCCGGCACGCGTCGCTGTTCATCTCACCGGAGCGGCGTTCGCATTTGTGTATCACACGTATTCATGGCGGATTCTGAATTGGCTGCCGAGTTTTCGGAGTTCCGGCCGAATGGTGCGACGGGAGGCCCGGCCACGACTACGGGTACGTCCCCAACGGCCAGAGCCCGAGCCGGCGGCAACTGCGACGTTGAGTGCCGGGGCGGCGCGATCCGGGTCCGGCGCCGGTTCAGTTGACGAGCATCTCGAGGCCAAGCTCGATCAAGTGCTGGAAAAGGTGCAGAAGCACGGCAAGGAAAGCCTGACCGAAACCGAGCGCGAAATCCTTTTGAAGGCAAGTGAGATTTACAAGAAACGCAGGCAATCAAGTTGAGGAGTGTAGGCGATATGCCCCTGTACGATTTTTCGTGCGACAACTGTGGAACGAAATTCGAACGGCTGGTGCGCAAGGAAAGCGACGTTGCGACCGTCGATTGCCCCGAATGCAAAAGCCAGCATGTCAGTCGCGAATTGAGCCTGCCCGCAGCACCCCTGAGTGTGGGCCAATCTCTACCGACCGCATGTGGCGAAGGCCCGCCCTGCGGAGCGCCATGGTGTCAGCGCAAGGGATAGCGCCCGCCAACCATTCAATCCTTCCAAGCATTCTCCAGACGCTTTTTAAGGCGAGCCACGATCTCCGGCTTCGACGCCGCCATGTTGGATTTCTCGTACGGGTCGGTTTGGATGTCGAACAGTTCGACCCGATCGGGCTTCTTGATCGGCACGATCAACTTCCAGTCGCCGACGCGCACCCAGCGGTAGGTGAGATTCGCCCGCGGATCTTCCAACTTGATCGCGGTGTGAACATAGATCTCTCCAAACACCGCGTCGCGCTTGAGATGACCCTTACCGGCAGACACGTCGAGCAAACTGACGCCGCTCATGTTGGACGGGATCATTGCTCCACATGCGGCAAGAACTGTCGGCGCTAAGTCGACGGTCGATACCAGATCATCGTGCTTGCTCGCCTTGGTCCTCCCATTCCAGTGAACGATCACGGGTGTGCGGACGCCGGCGTCGTACGCCGTGTTCTTCGATCGCGTCGCGAACTGGTCGCCTTTCTTTGGTGGACCGACCGACTGTATCCAGCCGTTATCGACCACGAAGAGAATGAGCAAGTCCTTCCGGAGTCCACGTTTCTCAAGCCCGGCAAGCAATTCGCCGACCGTTTCATCGGTCCATTCACACATCGCCCAGTATTTCGCCAGCCGGGGATCACGTCCTTCTTTCGAATAGTGCGTGAGTATTCTCGCCGGTGGCGTGTGCGGCTCGTGCGGCATCATCGGCGCGTACCAGACGAGCCACGGCTTTTTGGTCTTGTCGACCAAGTCGAAGATCGGTTGCAGGGTCTTGCGGCCGATGACGAGGCCTTCGTCACCGTGCCGGCCCTTGGTTGTCATGCCCGAGGTGAAGCCAGCATTTTTGTAATGTCCTTCCCAAAACTTGCCGGTCTGAAGACTGTCGTACCCGACTCCTTGAAGGAGTCGGGGAAATGCGGGACTATTCTTAATAAACGGGAACATGGCATCGCGAGCGATTCCCTCGGGCGGATCGTTGCAGCAGATGCGATGCTGATGGGCAAATTGTCCCGTCAGGATCGTCGCCAGGCTGGCGCGACAGAGTGAGGTCGGCGTGTAGCCATTCGGAAAAAGAGCGCCTTCCTTGGCCAGGCGATCGAGGTTCGGCGTGCGAATCTCCGCATGACCCATGAAGCCGAAATCGTCCCAGCCCCAGTCGTCGGCGACGATCATGAGGACGTTCGGCTTCTCGGCTGCGTGTGCGATGAAAGCCAGAAACAGCAGAACGATCAGAGAGAGGATGCGCACGGGACAACTCCAGGTGGGACGTTGCCCGTTATAGGGGCTATTGAGCGCTGCGCTGTCAATGCGTCACGACAGAGATCCGCTTCGAAGCCGAGTAGGAGCAAGATGAGGACTAGGATTAGGAAGAGGACTAAGAGCAAGATCAAGAGAAGGAGCAGGACCAGAAGCGGCCCGGCGAGCATCTGGCTTTCGTTCTCTGACTCCTACTCCTGCTCTTAGGCAGCCGCGCGAAATAAATCTACCGGTCACTGGGGCTCAATGATGAGGCTCCATTTGGGCAAGGTCTGGGAACGGATCAAGCGGCTCGCGATGGGGGCAAATGCGGTTTGGGTTAGCCGGACACCGCGTTCGTAAGTCGTGGTGACCGCGCGGATCAACGGGTGAATCGTCCGCCATGTCATCGTGCCCGCCCAGCGCAAGGCTTGCTCGATCGAATGCAGGAGCGTGCCGTTCCAGTGCTGCTCCAAGATGCCCCAGCAACGCTCGATGGGATTGTACTTGCTGTGGTACGGCGGCAGGTACACCAGTTCGACTTCGATCCGGTGGCGATCGACGAACTCCACGAGGCGTTTCATGAACTGCGTGCGGCAACTGGCAATCTCGGGACCATTATCGAGTTCGATGTGCAGTCGCTGGACGCCCAGATGAACCGTCTTCCGCTCGTTCCACCATTGATCGAGACCATCGGCGATGAAGTCGCTGGTTTCTTTCGAATGGCCGAACAGGAACCACGGTTGCTGGATCGTCACGTTGCCGCGATTCAACTCCAGCACGCCGAACGGGACCAGCACGGCGTCGGGAGACATGTCGTGATCGACGGCCCTGACGGGTTCGATGCCGCGTGCCTGACCGCCGCGGGAGAATTCGCCGATCTTGACTTTCGCTTTGGTGTCGAGGGAGATTCTCAGCGTGTCCGCTTCGCTCGCCGTCCGAATGCGGGCGGCTTGGACGTTCGCGAAGATCGCGTCGGTTTCGGGAATTTTTTTTCGGGACGGGCTTTGAGGACCCGGCGGAGCCGGTAGCCCAGGCGGTTGAGCAGACAGCCCACCGTCTGCCGGCAGGGTACGAAGCCCTTCAACTCGGGCTCGGCTTTCAGGGCCTCGCGAACAGCCTTGGCGGTGATCCGGGTGAACGCCAGGGTGGTCTGAAACTTGGGGTCGGCCTGCGCATGGGGGTCGACCAAACGATGGACATGCTCCTCGAGTTTCGGGCAGAGTTCTTCGGTCTTTTTGCGTCCGCGGAGGTGACAGGCGTCCAGGCAACGGATGCCGGTACGGAGTTCGCCGAGCCCCGTGATCACCGCTGCACGTCCCCAACCGAAGGTCGTCTCCGCCTCACGGGCGGAACCGTTGCAGTATTTGATGGCGGTCTCGGCTTGGAACTGTCGGCGCCGATAGCCGGTAAGAAGCTTAGTGGCTGACTGGATGGTCTGAATGACATCTTCCGTGAGCGGTGACATGGCCGTCTCCTCCTTGAGACAGGCCTACTCATACACGATTGGGCGGAATGATGGTAGATCATTTCCACGCCGCTGCCTTAGTCCTCTTCCTGATCCTAGTCCTCATCGTAATCCTCATCCTCTTTTCCTCGGCGCGACATTGACCGCGCAGCCGTCATTAGGGCCGTTCTAATTCTTCCAATTTCCGGTTCTTGTCTTCGGTGATGAGCGTGGTGCCGGTCAGCTTCTTCACCGTCCGAGTTTCGATGCGTTCGCGGCCATTGTGGGCCAGCTTCAGCGTAAGCATGTCGCCGGCGAGCGTGTAAGTGCCCGAGACTGAATGGGTCTTGCCGCCGACGACGTATGTGATCGTCAGTTTGCCATCGGCGCCGAACAAGAGCTTTGTGCCGGGAGGGGCGTCCTCCGATTTCGTCACCGTCCAGGGTTTGGCGCCCGCAAGCATGCCCTTGTTTTCGGCAAGCAAGGTGGAAGAAGCGAACCAGAAGAAAGTCAAACCCAGGCCAAGTATAGTCTTCATGACGAGTCCTCACGATCACGCGCATGCGGCGGAAACGAGGCACGATCGTAATGGAGACTCGGCCAATGGATCAAGGCGAAGTTGCGAACGGCTTGGCAATTGCGAAACCAGGGCCCGCCGCGGGCAGAGCGCCGCGCCCGTGCAATTGACGAGAAATCTGATTGGCACAGAAAGAATCACTTTTTCTTGGCAAACTCCGTTTTCTTCTTCTTGGTATCTACCAGAACGAACTTGTCGGCGGTGAGCGACTCGATCGTGTCCGTATCCGAGCTTTCCTTGCCATCGTCGGGATCCTTGAGGGTGACGGACAATTGGTCCCCATTCACCTTGTACGTTCCCGTAAAAGTGCGAGTCTTCCCCTTGACGCTTACAGTCACTGAGACTTTGTTGTCCTTCGAGAACTCAGCGAAAGACCCCTTTAGCTCCGGCTCACTCTCCGATTTCGTGACTTCCCACTTGCCGAGCAGTTTGGCCGGATCGATTTTCTTGTCGTCGGCGGAGGCGCCGCCGATGAAAGCAATCGCGAAGGCAATGGCGGCCAGATAAGGCTTCATCATGTTCTCCCAAATGGGGGAATTTGGCGGGCTCCGCCCCGCCTGGGTTAGAAGATGCTAGGCAACCGGTTCGACGTGGGCAAGCAATTCCATGCAAGCTTCCAGCAGCTCCGAGGTGCCGGCCATTGCACCCATGCCAACATCGCCACAAGCCAGTTCCTTGATTTGCGGGGCCACCACACGCAAGACGCGGGACCGAGAGTTAATTTGGGCCAAGGTGGCGGAATCATCGAGATGCCCCGGCACATGCCCGGCCCCGGCTTCGGCGGCGAGCGCTCGCAACTGGCGAAGCGTCAGGGGATGCTGCCACATGAACGTGTTCATCGCCGGCGCGATGACCACCGGCCGAGTTGGATCCCAGGCGCGCCAGACACAGGTCAAACAATTGTCGCAGATGCCACACGCGAATTTCGCCAACGTATTGGCATCCAAAGGCGCCACCAACAGCAAGTCGGCCCAACGGCGCAATTCGATATGAACAACGCTGTCGCCACGGCGGTAACGCTCACCATCCGCCCGGCCAGGCCACTCATCGTCGTCCACGACGACGACGTCGGGGTTGCGCAAGACACGCGACGGATCGAGCGCGGCCGGATCAAAGAAGTAGAGCGACCCTTGAGTCGCGACGACCTTGACCGCGTGGCCGCGCGAACGCAAAGCGGAGACCACCTCGGGAGTTTTGATCGCGGCCACTGAGCCGGTCACGCCAAGCAGGATGTTCGCCATGATGTGCTTCCTCGCCGGGCAATCTATTCGATTTACCGGCGATGCTCAACTGTTCGGATGCTTGCGGCCGGGGAATTGAATGCGGCCAGGTGCCTGGCCAATGCGTCTGACGGATTGGCATAAACTTGGCGCAATCGGGGCAGAAGTGGTCCAGGGGGTGTCGGTTCGCGCAGCTGCTGCAAGTAGGTGAGCAGCACTGATTTGGCCTTGCGGCGAATCGCGAAGCATCAAATGCACCCATGCCCACGCTTCCTGGTATTGGGCGCGGCCCATTTGCGGCACCTGATCCAGCCGCTCCAGCGCGGCCAAATCGGTGGCGACCCCGTCTTTCCTCAGCGCATCGATGTGCAGAAGATTGAGTCCGTCGCGTTCGGGCGGCAATTCGAAGAACTCGGCGAGGCCTTCATCGAGCCAAAGCGGAACTTCGCGCAAAACGCTATTGAGGAGCGCGTGCGTCAATTCATGGCGAAGGTCCTGCCGCAGGTGATCGCCCCAGTATGTGAAGACGAGCAATTCGCGTGGGCCGCCGGGCGTTCCTGGATGAGCCACGAAAAACGCTCGTCGCTTTGGCAGTTCCGGATAGCGGTAGCGCATGTAGCGCTCGTAGCGTTCCTGGTCGTCGAACAGGTACACCTGGACAACGGTGTTCGAGGGGGGTAGGTGCAATTCGTAGAAGATCTGATCGCGAAGTCGGCTGAGTTCTTCGAAGAGCGGCGCGTTTGGCTTGAGCGGCGTGTCGCTGTAAAAGACGAACTGCGAGATTCGCTGAGCGCCGGCCTTGCCCGGCAGTGCCGGCGGCGCGATGGTTGCCGCGGGCGGCTGATCCTCTCGGTTGCCGAAGACTCCGCACCCGCCCGGAAGTACAGCGGCGAAGACCGCCACCAGACATCCAATCCGGGTTCGGCCCACTCGGCGACGGTCCGTCATGCCTGCTTCCCTCGATGCGCCGAGCCCGGCGGGCTTCTATATCCCACGCCGTTTCTCATCGCCAGCCCGTTTCCATCCATCGTCCCACTCTTTTCGGCCTGGCTGGCTTTCGATCTTCACGCCAGAGGCCGATTCCGCTGTGCATTTTGCCAGACCTTTTTCTGGGTTGCCTCGTCGATCTCGATCCACCATCTTTTCCATCCTTCCTTTCCTCGCAAACTCCACAAGAGATAGGTTCGCAGGAACCGCAAACGCATCGTACGCGTGATACGAGTCGAAGTGAGAAAACTCGCGTTCAATCTCATGACGTCGCGAACGCGGGTTTGCCGATTGACATGACGATGGATCCGTACGCCATCCAGGTCGAGGAATTGGCAATCGCCATTCGTGGTAATCAGGATGTTGGCCGCCTTCAAATCGCGGTGCGATATGCCCCGTTCGTGCATCAATCGAATCCAGCGGGCGATTTGACCGATTAACGAATGCACCTTGGGATCGTCCGAAGCGGCGACGGCTTCATGCAAGTGTCTCGCGTTTTCGACTTGTTCGCACAGGATGTACCCGGTCGTGGAAAGCCCAAGCCGCCGACGGCGCAGGAACAGCCAGGGCCGCGGTGTTGGCAATCCGCGGGCCAGAAAGGCGTGGCCATTTTTCCATGATCGCAGGGCCGACGACGGCCGAAATAGATTGATCAGCGGATCGTACCAATGTGTCACCCGGAATCGCTTGAATACCATTGCTCGTGGTCCAGCCGCTGTCGGCATTTCGATCGTGCAAACCGTGCTACTGCGCGAGTCCTTCAACTTAATCGCGTCGCTTAGCAGGAATGCCAGGTCGGGATCAGCTGATCAATTTCGCTGCAAATGAGGAATCGAGTTCGCGGACGCAAAACCCATCGACGGAAAGACCTCGAATGTGGCGAAAGTGGCGGTTTGACCGAAGGGATCGTCCGTCACGCGATGCCCACAATTCGGCGATGGAGCGATCGGTTTTTCGCTCCAATTCCGCCGCGTCGTCCGAAGACCAACCGGACCCGGCGTACGTGCGCCAGAAGCGGAGCCGATCTGTACGGCTCGCGCGCATTCGGAACCAGCGATTGAGCTGCGCTAAATTCGCCAAGCGCATGTGGTCGTCAAGGGGCTTGCCGCGGCGAATGTCGTGCACGTCAATGAGGAAGTACCGAGGTTCATTGGCTTCCATGCGCACGAGGAGATTGCCGGGATGAAAATCCGGATGGCTTACGCCGGCGGCGTGCAGCGCCGCAATGTACTGCGCAAGCGACGTCGACATCATTCGTCGAGCGCCGGCCGTAAAAGGATGTGAGGTCAGAAACTCATCGAGCGGAATCGCATCGTCGAGCGACTGGGTGATCAGAAAGCTACCCCGGGGCCACCGAGAATCGAATCGCCCCCAAGCCAGCGGCAGCACCGTGCCAATGCCCAGGCGGGCTAGATCCGCCAGGCGATCAAACTCAAGCTTCGCTTTGGGGCCGCGAAAGATGTCGCGCCACCAGGCACGCGACCCGTTGAGTCGACAGTGCTTCCAGTAGGTTGCTATCTTGGCAAGCTGCACGCGATAGACCGTGCGATGTTCGCCATTCTTGATGATTAATGCCCGGCCGCTCTCGAGGTGATGGGCCAATTGCAAATCATTAGCAGAGAGCAAGGCCGCGCCATCGGTTGACAGCTCCCACCGAATTCCTCCAACATGGATCGGCTCGCGGGCGCTCATGCGATTGCCCGTTCATTCTTGACGGCGTCGATCAACTTCATCCATTGGTGCGCACCGGACTCAATACTGTAGCGTTCTTCAACGAGGCGGCGACCGGCGGCGCCCATCCGCCGACGCAGGTCGGGATCGCCAGCCAGCGTTCGAATGGCTGCGACCCATTCGCTTGTCGTAGCGGCGAGGAAGCCGGTCTCGCCAGGGAGCACCATTTCTGCGATGGACCCCCACTGGGTTCGTCACGACTGGCAGGCCGGCAGCCATGTATTGAAGAACCTTCAGGCCGCATTTCCCTCGGCTCCACGGATCGTCGGGCACCCAACTGATGCCAATGTCGGCCGCCGCGATCTGGGCCGCTTCGCTGGCCTCGGTCCAGGGAACTTCAATCACTTCCATGCCTGACGGATGGATGAATCGGTCGCAGACGAGCTTCAGACGAATCCCCGGCACCTCGTTGCCAAGGGTATTGAGAAGATCCGTCACTTCTTCCAGGCCACGCAGGGTGCTGGACGAGCCAACCCAGACGAGATCGGTCCCTTTCTGGTGGTGTTGAGCGATCGGGTATCGACTGACATCCACGCAGGTCGGGACAGTCCAAGTTTTGCGTGCCCCGGCATGTCGCGCACAATCGGCCAGGTACGCATTCCCGGCAATGACAATCTCGGCCGCTTGGACCGTGGACCGGAATCGCCGCTTCGCGCTTGCTGCTCGCGAATCCTTTGGTTGCATACGAGTCGCGCATCCAAACCGCGTCGTCGAAATCGAACCAGAGTCGACGCACGCGCCGGGTTAATAAGCTCAATTCGGGTCGCGAGAGCAGTTTGCGCTGGAGGATCACCACGTCCGCATCGCGAACCAGTCGCGCCAGCGTCAGGCGATCCCACCACGAATGCGGCAACGCATGCAATTGAAGCGTATGGCCGGCCGCGACAAGATGCGATTCAAAGGCGCGTAGGCGGTAGCGAGCACAGACATGATCCGGGGAATCCACCAGAGCGGCGAGGCGCATGGGTGCTTGTCTCCTCACCGCCGTCGGGTCAGGGCGCGATCCATCTCACGCTTCGCTTCCGCTTTCTTCAGCGCCTGCCGCTTGTCGTGCATTTGCTTGCCCCGGGCGACGGCGATCTCGACTTTCGCCCGCCCATTTTTGAAATAGACGCTGGTCGGAACCAGCGTGAATCCCCGTTCGGACGCCTTGCCGGCAAACTTGGCCAGTTCCCGGCGATGGACGAGCAGCTTGCGATCGCGTTTCGGCTTGTGGTTCAGCTGATTGCCCATCGCGTATTCGGGAATCTCGCAATCAATCAGCCACAGTTCATCGTCCTCAATTTTGGCGTAGGAACCGTCGAGCGAGCAATGCCCATCGCGCAGGCTCTTTACTTCGGTGCCGACGAGAACGATGCCACATTCGAGCCGATCCGTAAGCTCGTATTCGTGCGCTGCGCGGCGATTGCGAGCGACCACGCGAACGCCTTCATCCTTTCGATCCGCCTTCGCCATCGCCTTTGTGCCTCTCCAAGCCATGCCGCGATTCACCATCGTTGCCCACGATCATCCGTTCGAGCATTGGGACCTATTCCTGGAAGCAGGGCCTGTCCTCCGGACTTGGCGGTTGATTCCACGCCTCGAATTAAACGGCGGAACCAAGGTCGAACCGACTCCCGATCACCGTCTTGAGTATCTCGACTACGTCGGGCCAATTTCGGGTAACCGAGGGAGAGTTCAACGAATCGACACCGGCACATTCGCGTGGGAGATCGATGAACCCGGACACATTGTCGTGCAGCTTGCAGGCTCGGCGTTCGTCGGCCGGCTCGTCATGTCGCGAACCAGCGATGGCTGGCGGTGCCAATTCATCGGCCGTGACCCGGCATAAACCCGATTGCTGGTCCGTTGCCGCAGTCATCGCGATTTCTCAGTGGTGGGCGGCGGCGAGAAATCCATGGAATGCCCGGAAATCGTCAGATTGCCATCCTTCAACTCAACTTTGTCGAATTGAAACGTCGGCCGCGTTTGGTCCGCTTGGAAACGCATGATGGCCACCGGGTGACCGTCGTGTCGGTACCAGGTGATGTCAATGTTCTGCCGGCGAACGACTTCGCTAATGTCGTCGAGGACGGCGGCGGGCGAAAGAGGCAGGCGGCCCGCTTGGAGTTTGGTGATTTCGACCGCCAACGTGTTGACTTGCCCTTGGACCTTCCACGCCCGCACTTCCATCGAAAGGACCGTGCTGAACAAACCTTTGCCATAGCGCAGCCCCACGCGCATTTTTCCGTCTTCAATCTTGACCCGCGGATCGTGAAACCCGTCGAGCAGGTTTTCGTCGCCCCCGGCCAGGAAATAGTCTTCCTGGAAAAATGCGTTGAGTTCGTCGGCCGTGAACGCGACCTTCCAACTTTCCCTACTGAGGATGTTGAGCAATTCGGAGTTGTGCTCCTTGGCCTGCACCGCAAGCTGGGCCCGCGTTTGTCCGGATGGCATATTGGACTGTGCGTAGAAACCCGGATCGCTCTTGATCGCCACTGCCAGTCCAATCAGGACCAGGAGGAAGAATCCAGCGATGAGACCAACACTGATATACAGCCGTCGACGCCGCATGCGCACGTATCTCGACTCGGGAAGCTGGGGAAATACCGGGGATTGGCAAGGCGGTCAACCCCGAGCATGTCGTTAAGTGTCATCACCCATTGTAGGGAGCCTGCCCGCCCTTCGGCGCCGACCTATTCACCGCGGCCCGCCGCATCGGCCAAACTGACCCTGTACTTCACTAGAACCGGCGAAGCGCAGGATTTTGTCAAGCCCGCTGGAAAGCCTTGCCGAAAATGACGTCTGTCCGACATGGCGCGGTCGTAGGGGAAATTCCCGAGCGCCGGTTGTCGGATTTGGCCGGGAGTGCTTTCACGACCCCGGAGCGCGGTCGGCCGCCCCGCCCCGCTTGAACCCTTGCCGTGAAGGGCCGCATGAACAGGACCACAGCCCCGCACGTCGGACGCCCAAACCGCCCGCTACTCGTTCGAGTGGCTCACAAGTGGTATGCGTGGACGGGCGTGGCCCTCACCGTCGTCGGCGCCTATTTCGCGGGCAATGGGCAATTGCGCGTGGGCGATGGCGCGCACTTGCGCACCGCTCCGCAAGATACGGTGAACTGGAAGGCCACTTCACCGCCAGCCGAAACGAAAGCCCCGAAGAGCCCAGAATCGTCCAAGGCCACAGACGACCCGTTCAAGCCTGCGCCCGCCGTCGAGACTCGGGCTCCCGAAGTGACTCCTCCGGCTGCCACTCCGAACTCGAGCCTGCCCGATCCATTCAAAGCATCGCCGGACGTCAAGCCGGCGCTCGACAAGAGAACCCAGGCGGTCCTGAACGCCTACGTCCACGACAAGGAAGTAGTTCCCGTCAAGACGCAAGACAAGACGCCCTTGCCGAAGATTACACCGCCGCCGATCGTCATTCCGCCGGCGCCGCCATCCGTAAGCAAGACGGAAGAACCGTCCGGGCCTGCTCTACCCGAAACAAAGGTCGAGCCGATGCCGGCTCCGAGTGTGCCGGCTCCGCTTCCGCCCTTGGGAGCGAGCGGCGCCAAGTTCCCGCCGATTCCGCCGGCCATCGGTGCCGGCAATGTCAAGAACGCAGACGCGCATGGTTCCGGCCAACTCGTGGTTCAAGAACCGGAGACGCTCACCGTCCCGCCCAAGCCCGTTGAGAAGCCGGCAGTCAAAAAAGAGCCGACGCCGCCCAAGCGGACGCCGATCTTCGGTAAGTTGTCGCAGGAAGACGAGATCAAACTGAATGCCGCACAGAATGCGGCACGGTTGCGCGACTTCAATCGGGCCGCGGCCCTGATGTCCGACATCATCTCGCGCAACCCGGACGAGTACGGTCTGCGGGCAGAATATGCCGGCATCCTGCTGTCGGCCGGAGACGCCAAGGGAGCTATCCGCGAACTGGAGAAGGTCATCCAAGCGGCCCCGAACGTCGCCGGTTATCGAGTATTGCTCGGCGACGCTTATATGGGGGCCAAACAGTTTCGTCAGGCTGCCGAAATCTTCATGTCCACGCTCGATATGATTGGCCAAGACCCACGGCTGGCCAACCGACTGCCGGAACTCGTGATCCGTGCCGCCCGCGCGTATGCACTCGACCAGGATTACTTCCGCGCCGCTTATCTGGTGGATAAGTATCTGGCGCCGATCAAGCCGGACGATCCGCGTGCCCCCCTGTCGATGGGCGCCATGCTTCTCGATCTGGATCGCCCATACGATGCCCTGCCCTACCTGATCGAAAAACGCAAGCAATTCGTCGCGGCGCCGGAAGCGAGCGAGGAATTCGAACTGAAATTCCTCGAAGTGCTCGCCAGTATGGTGCGCGGCTTCGCTCGCGTCGGCGATCGCAAGCAGGCAATGGAAGCGATCCAAGAAATGGCCGGCCATGCGCCCAAGCAACTCCAAATCCGCGTTAGCCTGGCAGACATTCTCTTCGACCTTGGCGAGCACGAACTGGCTGGCCACGTATATAACCAGGTGCTTGCGGTCGATCCCGTGAACGGACCGGCCCTCCTCGGCATTGCCCGCGTGTACCTCGAAACATTCCAGCCGGCGATGGCCAAGCAAGTGCTCGACAGCTTCATCCCAAACGCCGCCTACCAGCGCTCGTACCTGATGACCTATTCGAGCTATCACCAAGCCATTGGCGAGTACACCGAAGCGAAGCAAATCTACAAAGACATGCTCCGTCGCAACGAGAACGATCACGAAGTGCGTTTCGCGCTCGGCCGGCTATACGACTACACGAGCGAATGGGAAAAGGCCAAAGCCGAGTTTGCCAAGATCCCGCCACAGGACAAGATGGCTCGCCGGGCTCGGCTCTGGTTCGGCTTCGCCTTGTTGCATCAACGGAAGTTTGCCGAAGCCGCCCAGGTCGCCGAACAGTTCATGCGCGACGATCCGAACAATCCCGAAGGCGTCGCGCTCTACGTCCGCGCCTTGGCCAAGCTGGGCCAGTTCGAACGCGCCGTCGAGGCGGGCCGCGGATATCTGACGGTCCATACACGCGACGAACGCAGCGCGAATATCGTTCGCCTCGCCGTCGGCCGGGCATTGCTCGAAGGCAATCGCAATCTCGAAGCCGCCCGCGAATTCGAGATCGCGCTCTCGAAGCCATCCGGCCGGGTGCCCGAAGCGTACTATGGGCTGGCTCGCGCCGCCGAGCGCCTGGGCAATGGCGATCGCGCCCAGCAAATCATCGGCACGCTGTGCGGCAGCGCCGGTGGAGACGTGCGCAATCGAATTCTGCTCGCCGACTTCTATTCGCAGGATTTCGAGGACCAGAAGGTCATCGAGATCATCAACAGTTTCGCCGGTTACGACAACAACAACCTGGCCCTACTCGTTCGCCTGGCCGACGCGCAACGGCGCGGCCCGCTGGCCCGGCAATCCCGCGGATTGTTTCAACACCTGCCAGCAGATCCTGCGGCAATCGCCGACCAACGTCCGCGGCCACCTCGCCATGGCCCGATCGTTCGCCCTGACGCAGAACTATCGCAAGGCGAGCGTGCAATACGACCAGCTCATTGCCATCGATCCGGACTTCACCATCCCGCCGCGTGAACGGGCCCGGGTCCTGTACAGCGACAAGCAGTTTAGCGCCGCCCGCACGCAATACAACGTGATGCTGTCGCCGACGCCCGAGGAATATGTGCTCAGCCAGATGGCGTATCACGCCCAGCGCGATCCGCGGCTGCGGCAGGTATTCGCTCCCTATCTCAACGGCCACATGAACGGGCCGGCGCTCCGGGCCGAATTGTCGCGGCTCGCCGCCTCGTGCTCGGACGAAGAAGTTCGTCTCGCGGCTCATCGCTTGATTTGCGACTTCGATGCCACCGTGGCCTGGCAAGAAGCCTTCCGCATGGAGCGCGACGGCAAAGAGTTGAAGGACTACCGCAACTACATGGCAGTCCCGCAGTACAACGCGTTGACGCAACTCGAGCCGTCGAACACAGAAGGTTTGTTCGACCAGGGCCAAGTGTATGGCGCCCTCAAGATGACTCGAGCAGCCTTGACCTGGTACGGCAATACGCTCGCCGTCGATCCGACTCACCGCGACGCGGCCGCCGCCAGCGAGCGGGCCAGCGCCGAGATTAGCCCGAAGCTCGATCTTCGCGTCGACTGGTTCTCGCAAAACGGCCGGAGCGGCGTCGCGGATATTGAACGGCTGCGATTCTTGAGCGCCGTCTCGCTCCCCTTGGGGGACGAGAACGAATATGCCCAGTTCGGCTACATGCGTATGGGCTACACGCCACGCGACGATCATCAGGTCTGGGGCAACGCCCCGTTCTTCCGCGTGCAAAAGAAGTGGGACGACAACCGCCTCATGACGTATGCGCAGGTCGAGCTGGAACAATTCCAGCGCTGGTTCAACACGCGGCCGACATTCGATGTCGGCTTCTGGTACGACCACAACGATGTACTGCGGACTCGCGGTGGGGCGTTCCTGGAAAACGTCGCCGAGAACGGCGAGTCGATGCGGCAGGATATCTACCGCTATGGGTTGTACCACGGCTTTGATGTGCGCCCGACCCGCACGTGGGCGTTCGGCGGCCAGGCGACGTATGCCCATTACAGCGACAACAACGATGCCGGCATCGGCAACCTCTACAACGAGGTTTCGCTCACGCTGCCGCCCAAGCAAATCAAGCTCGTGCAGGATGCCCAGATCTGGGCGTACCGCGAAACCACGCGTTTCCCGACCGAGCCGCCCAATCCCGACTTCCTGTTCGGCGCCGTCCACCCGTACTTCAGCCCGCACACGTTCACCTCGTGTGAATGTCGGGTCGAATGGTGGCATTGGCTGAGTCGCGACTATTTCACGCATAGCAACCAGTGCTATTACTCGTTGCAATACGGAATCGCGACCGACAACAATCTGGTGACCTACCACAACTTCCGGACGATCTTGAACTACGACATCAGCTCCTGCTGTACGATCGGAGCCGAAGCGTCGATGAGCCTATCGTCCGTGTACGAAAGTTATGGAGCAATGGCGTTCCTGCAGATTCGGTTCCTTGGGCCATGATTCGTGAGCAATCGCCCCGCCCACCAACGTGGCGGAAGCTGCCAGACGGTCTGGCGATTTCCGCCACGAACAATCGAAATGGGCTCCCGGTCGGAGCATACGCCCTTTTCCATCTGACATTGATCGGACCCGCGGGTCGCGTTATCGTAGTCGGGAGTGAGCAACACGATAGTGCAAGGTTTTATTGCTTCATTTCTCTGTCACCCCCTGAAATCATTTCATCGGTTTTGAAACGAAACCGCTGCTGTTGTTAAAGTCGGTTTCAAAAGCTGTAGTTGCAGGCTCCAGCCTGCGACGTCGCAGGCTGAAGCCTGCAACTACAGGTGTTTTGAAATGGTCTCCAGAGACTGTTTCCCAAGTAGGTCCGCCGAGCCGAGGCGGACCCGGTGCCAGCCGCAAAGACCGCATGATGCCATTCCCGTGTGCAAGGTGGTCCGGCTCGGCTCGCCGGACCTACTGAAGACTGTGTCACCAGTAGGTCCGCCGAGCCGAGGCGGACCAAGGCGCCAGCCGCGGAGACCGCATGACGCCATTCCCGTGTGCAAGGTGGTCCGGCTCGGCTCGCCGGACCTACTGAAGACTGTGTCACCAGTAGGTCCGCCGAGCCGAGGCGGACCCGGGCGCAGCCGCGGAGACCGCATGACGCCATTCCCGTGTGCAAGGTGGTCCGGCTCGGCTCGCCGGACCTACTGAAGACTGTGTCACCAGTAGGTCCGCCGAGCCGAGGCGGACCCGGGCGCCAGCCGCCGAGACCGCATGACGCCATTTCCGTGTGCAAGGTGGTCCGGCTCGGCTCGCCGGACCTACTGGTGAAACAGTCTCTACAGTCGGTTGCAACAGCTGTAGTTGCAGGCTTCAGCCTGCAACTACAGGTGTTTTGAAATGGTCTCAAGCTAACCGATGCAAGCAACACTGGGGCGATCAAGACTGGACCCAATCAGACGGCTTGCCGCCGAGGTTCGGTTTCGACGTCCTCCACGGGACTGCGCTCCCTCGACGTTCGCACGAGTGGGATTTCCGCCGGGCTGAGGCCACAGTGTGCCGGTCCATGCAATACTTCGCCATTGGCGTGGAACCGCGATCCATGGCAAGGGCAATCCCAGGTTCGTTCCGCCGGATTCCAGCGCACTAATCCGCCGAGATGGGGACAGACCGCGGAAAACGTGTGCAATGTGCCATCATCGTCGCGAACGACCGCCAGCTTGGTCAGTCCGCGGCGGATGACCGCCCCTTCGCCCGGCTTGATATTCTCGACTGCAGCCACGCTGCTGCCCGTGAACCAATCCATGTACGGGAGGCGCGCCACTGCTCGCTTCGGAGACGAATTCGCCCGTGGACCGGAGGGGAAGTCGGCCTGGATCGTACAGATCCGACCAGATATTAGTTCGGCCGACGATTAAGTCGGAGAGCAGCAGGCCGGCTATCGTTCCGTGCGTCAGGCCCATGCCGGAGTCGCCGGTTGCCACGTAGACATTTTTGGCGCCAGTCGGGTCCGGACCGATGTAGCCAAGGCCATCGAGCGTCTCCATTACCATGCCGGACCATCGATGGGTGACCGAGTTGAATTGCAAGAACCGCTCGCGCGTCCACCGTTCGAGGTCGTCCCATCGGCGTTCGGGGTGCGGTTCGTGGCCCGTTCGATGGTCGGCGCCGCCGACGAGCAATAGATCGGTGTCGGTTGCCTGTCCATCGCGATCGCTCGCCCGAATCAGTCGGATGTAGTGGTAGGGATCCAGCGTGTCCCAATATAGCGCATCGGGCACCGAGTCGATGGGAATGGGCCCGGCGATGACATAAGTCGAATAAGGCGCCAGCTTGGTATGCATGGCGACGCGCAAGTGAATCGGGGAATTGGTGGCGACGACAACGGCGTTGGCCCGAATTGTTCCGCCGTCGGTCCGCACTTCAGGACAGTCGCCCGAATCGACATGGCGTGCCCGCGTGCGGCCATAGAGCGATACCCCACGCCGCGAAGCTCCGGCCCACAGTCCCGCCAGATAGCGCGATGGCTCGAAAGCCGCTTGATTGCCAAACCGCAGGCAGGGAACCATACCCAGCGTCGGGATTGGACCAAAGTCGGTCTTTTCCACAATGCATCCGGCCGATTTCGCCGCCTCGTACTCGCGGTCGATGATCTTTTCATCCCCGGGTCCGGGGAACAAATAACCATCGACGCGGCGAAACCCGCAGTCGATCTCTTCGGTATCGCAGATGAGTTGGATCTGGTCGATGGCGGCGGCATGGCTCTCATGGGCCAGTCGGGCAGCGGCATCGCCACGAATGCGAGCAATTTCGTAGAAACGATCGTCGATCACGCTCGACAGATGCGCGGAAGTGAACCGCGTCTCGCCGCCGCCGGGGGATTCGTTGCCATCGATCACAATCACTTTTCGGCCGGCCTGCGTGAGGAGATAGGCCGTCGTCAATCCGGCAATGCCGGCGCCCACGACGCAGACATCGCAGACCTGATCGCCGGGCAACGGCGGCGCTTGGAACGACTGAAGTGAATCGTTCCAAGCCGGAGCAGTGGAAAGCCTGGACATGACTGCCGTCCCAAGGGCGCGAACTCTAGTCGCGTGCCGGTTCGAGCAAAGCGACGGGAAAATGGGCCAGGATACTGGCCAGTGAGAGCGATCGGTCGGAATCTGCCTCCAACAATTCGCCCGTGAAAACATTACGCCACCGCCGGGGCGCGTTTGCTTCGGACATGATGACGGCGGTATTTTGCCAAACCTCGCTTCCGATCGGAGCGCTGCCGCGGGGACTTAACCCGCCGATGAGTCGAGGAACGACCACCAGGGAAAAGTCCGCGTCGTGTTCCCTCATGAAGCAAAATGCGTGCCTGGATCGTGCGCCGCGTACCTCGATTGGGATGTAAATTCCGCGCGCGAACAGATTGGCATGGTCGCGCCGGAATCGCAGCGCTCGCGACACGACATGCAGCTTGATTCTTCCGTCCTCAATGGAGCGCAATAACTCTTGCGCGACGGCCGTTTGATTGCCGGCGGTATCGAGTTCGGACAGCGCCCGGGTCCGTTGGTCGTAGTCGACTGGTCGGCGGTTATCGGGGTCGACCAGGCTGAAATCCCACAGTTCCGTTCCCTGGTAAGTATCGGGGACGCCCGGCGCCGTCACGCGGATCAACGTTTGCGCAAGCGAATTGAACATCCCGCAACGGTTGATCGTACGCTGAAAAGACTCGAAATCGGCAACAAATGGACCGGACTGATCGGGATCAAGGATTCGCGCCACGAACTCCTCCGCGGCCGCATCGTATTCGGGATTCGGATTGATCCAAGTCGTGTGCACCTTGGCTTCGTGCAGCGCCTTGTGGAAATACGCCTGGATTCGTTGAACAAAGTCGGCTCGATTGTCCGCGGTCAGCCCTTTCTGTGGCCAGGCGCCGATTAACGTCTGGTAGAGGAAGTATTCCTCGTTGGCATCGGGCGCCAATTCGCCCTCGCCGATGTCGGTCTTCAACGGCCGGTTCAATTCCATCCATCTCGTAACATGGGCGACCCAGGCGTGCGGCAGTTCGCTGAGAACGTCGATGCGGGCACGGACGTCTTCCGAACGTTTCGTGTCGTGCGTGCTCAGTGGCGAAAGCCCGCCGGGATACCGATCGCCACGACTGCGGAGAAAATGATGGACCTCATTGGGCGTTCGCCCAAATCGGGCGGGATCGCCTCCGACTTCGTTCAAGGAGATCAGCCGCGCGTAGACGTAAAGCGCGGTATCCTCAAAGCCCTTCGCCATGGCGGGCGCCGTGACTTGCTGGAATTTGCCGGCAAACCGGCGCTGGGCGCTTCGATATTCGGCTGTCGCGGGTCCGGAGGGCGGGTCTTTGAGCAGAAGCGTGTCGCGAATGAAGTCAAATACCGCTCGTCCCAAGAGTGGATTGCGAGCCCGAGCGCGTGCGATCGCGCAGGATCACGGGTCGATCGGCCTCGCCGACGCCATCGCTGACATACGACCGATAGACCGGGAAGCACGCGATCACTTCGCGCAGGGCATGTCGAAGGACATTGAGCGTGAAGTCGCGGCTCCATCGTGCCGCCTGGGCGATTCGATCGAGTTGATATGCAAGCATGTGCAATTCGCCCGCGAGAGACGATTGCAGCACATGAAACTTGCTCTCGTAGACCAATTCATCGAAGCGTTCGGTAAACCCGGTCAACTCCGCGTAGCATTTTGAAAGGGCCGGTTCGCTGTCCTGGTTCACGAACAGCCCATTGACGACGTTGATGAAGTGGTAGCCGGTCGCCCCGTCGGTTGCCCAGTCGATTGGCGGATTTTCCCCTTCGCCCAAAATCTTTTCCACAATCACATACAAGGGTCGTGCACTCGTTGCGCTGAAGCGCGCGCGAAGCGGTTCTTCGACGGCTGGCCAGGAAACCTCGGAGTAATTATTGGGTTGCGAATCCAGCAAGTGCTTGGCGGCCGCCAGCCGGGCCAGCACCTGGAGTCGGTCGAGGTATTGCTTCGGATCAAATAGCCCGTCCGGATGGTCGATCCTCAGACCGTCGAGCTTTCCAGCCGTCAGCCACTCGAAGATCTTGCGATGGATCGCCGCGAATACCTCTTCGCGCTCGGTGCTCAGGGCGGCCAAATCATTCACATCGAAGAATCGTCGATAATTGATCTCGTCCGAGGCGACCCGCCAGTAGCTCGGCCGGTAGGCCTGCATATCGAGCAATTCCTCGAGACGGGTAAACGTCAGCGGATCGCCAGCAGTGCCGTTCAGGTCCTTGACGGTCTCATGCACGAGTTGGACGAACTGATTGTTGCGGGCGGCGAGTTCGGCGAGGCGGCGCTTGATCACGCGGCACTCCGCGCATCCCGCGGTGGCATGTTCGAGGTCGGACCGCGCGGGCAGATTCTTGATGGCGGTCAAAATGCTTTGCAACTCCGCGACATCGGCATCCTCCGGTCCCTGTTTCTCGCGAAAGGCGTCGAGAGTCGGCGCAAGGATCACCGCATACGTCCGCGGGTCGATGGGAAGCCGCATGTCGCCGTATGTCACCGCCAAGGCGCCATCGGCAAAGACAATCTGAAACCGCCCGGCTTCGATCTCCGTGCCGTAGGGTTTCCCCAGGATGGGCAGCAAGACGCGGCCATGCAACTGTTCGCGTGGATGGTCGTTCCAGGCAATGTCGAAATAGTTCGCGAACGGAGAGGCAGGACCATTTTCCAAAACGTCCGCCCACCATTCATTCGGCCCGCCGACACTCATGTGATTGGGAACGGTGTCGAGAATCCAACCCATGCCACGTTGACGCAAACCCTCGAGCCATTCATCGAGTTCCGCGTCGCTGCCGATTTCCGGATTCAGTCGACCGTGATCGATGACGTCGTAGCCGTGCATGCTGCCCGGCTTGGCGGCCAGAAGCGACGATGTATAGACGTGACTGATGCCAAGCGAATGCAGATAGGGAGTAATTCGAATGGCATCGCGGAGTGTGAAGCCGGCATGCAATTGAAGTCGGTAAGTCGAGATCGGCACGCGACGTCGTTCCGCCGCCAGGCGGTCCGCATCGTCGGCGAGCTTCTCGATAATGTCGGCTTCCGTGGTCATGATTTCGGGCCCTCCCATGCGTTGGGGGGTCATGTCAAGTCGGGCCGCTCACGACGACCGCTGGCGGCGGCAATCCGCCCGCCTCTTGCCGCGTGGCCATCGCCTGGAGCGGCGCGATTTGCGGTTCGGTGACTACCGCGGGAATCGTGCGGAAGAGAGCCAATGATCGATCACGAAGCGGATACGGCTGGCCGGCAGCCAGGACCACGGTCGGAGCATTGTCGTCAGCCGTGTCGAGGAGCAATTCCCAAACGTGCTCCCGGTTCGTCGGCGGAAGCGTGAATGGAATTGGCTCGAAATGCGCGTTCAAAATGACCAAGAGCGTGTCGCCGTTGATGGGCTCACCACGTTCATCCACCTCGCCGATGAGATCCCCCGCCAGGCGCATGCCGATGCAACGAACGAATGCCGCCCAGTCCTGGTCGCTCATATCCTTTCCGGTCGGACTGAACCACGACAGGTCCTTGATCCCTTCGCCGCGGATCGATCGACCCTGGAAAAACTTGCGTCGCTTCAGCACCGGTTGCTCGTGCCAGATGCGCATCAGCCGGCGTGCGAAGGCGAGGAATTTCTCACGCCGCTCGTCGAATTCCCAGTCGAGCCAGCTAATCTCGTTGTCCTGGCAATAGGCATTGTTGTTGCCCTTCTGCGTGTGGCTGATTTCGTCGCCGGCCAGCAGCATGGGCACACCTTGTGAGAGCATCAAGGTGGCGAGCAAATTGCGCTTCTGCCGTTCGCGCAGGGCGATGATGTTGGGATCGTCCGTCGGTCCTTCAACGCCGCAATTCCAGGAATCGTTGTTGTCGGAGCCGTCGCGGTTATCCTCGCCATTGGCCTCGTTATGCTTGGCGTTGTAGCTCACCAGATCTTGCAAGGTAAAGCCGTCGTGACAGGTGATGAAGTTGATGCTCGCATATGGTTTGCGGCCGCTCCATTCGTAGAGATCGGAACTGCCTGAGAGACGCGTGGCGAATTCGCTGGTCGTCGCGCCGTCGCCTTTCCAGAATCGCCGCACGCTGTCGCGATACTTGCCGTTCCACTCGGTCCAGCCGGGGGGAAAGTTGCCGACCTGGTAACCACCTGGGCCGACATCCCAAGGCTCGGCGATCAGCTTGACATGGTTCAGCGTCGGATCCTGGTGGATGATGTCGAAGAATGCCCCCAGCTTGTTCACCTCGAACAGCTCGCGCGCGAGCGTCGATGCCAGATCGAAGCGGAACCCGTCGACGCGCATCTCCGTGACCCAGTAGCGCAGGCTGTCCATGATCAATTGCAAAACCTTCGGGTGCTGCATGTTGAGCGTGTTGCCGCAACCGGTGAAGTCCATGTAGTAACGCGGATCTTCGGGTGACAGCCGATAGTAGGCCGCGTTGTCGATCCCGCGCCACGAGAGCGTGGGGCCCATTTGGTTGCCTTCGGCCGTGTGGTTGTAGACGACATCGAGGATCACTTCGATGCCCGCCGCGTGCATCGAACGCACCATCATCTTGAACTCGTGCACCGGACTCAGGGTGTTTCGAGTGTCGTCGTAGCCGATTTGCGGGGCGAAAAACGCGAGCGTGTTGTAGCCCCAGTAGTTGGTCAGCTTCTTGTCGACGAGGTGCCGATCATTGAGATGATGATGGACGGGCAAAAGCTCGATCGCGGTGATGTTCAGTTCCTTGAGGTGCTTGATGACGGCGTCCGATGCCAGTCCCGCGTAGGTGCCGCGAAGGTTTTCCGGCACTCCCGGGTGCCGCATGGTGAAGCCCTTGACGTGCATCTCGTAAATGAACGTCTTGTTCCAGGGCGTCCGCGGCCGGCGGTCATCGCCCCAGGTAAATGCCGTATCCACGACGGCTGCCAACGGCGCGAACGCCGCATTGTCCCGATCGTCTCGTGTTAGGTCGTCCGCGCCGATCTTGTAGCCGAAAAGAGAATCGTCCCAACGGACATCGCGGCCGATCAGTTTCGCGTAGGGATCGAGCAGCACTTTGCTGGGATTGAATCGATGTCCCGTGGCCGGCTCATAGGGCCCATGCACTCGGTAGCCATACAGCTGCCCCGGAAGTGCGTCGGGCAGGTAACAATGCCAGACTTGGTCGGTCTGCTCGCGAAGTTCAATGCGTTGAGATTCCTGGGTCGCCGTCGAAGAATCGAACAAGCAGAGCTCGACCTTGGAGGCGTGTTCGGAAAATAAGGCGAAATTGACGCCGGCCCCATCCCAGGTGGCCCCGAGAGGGTACGGGCGGCCCGGCCAGACGCGCATAAAATCTCTCCCGAGTGACCCGTTGCGAACCGGCCGTTTCCGTTTTTTGGCAGGGCAACCGGATCGCACATGATGTGATACGGAACTTGGCGGCAAGTCTTGTGCCGATTCAACTGTTCGCCTTTATCTACTCCCATTTCACTGCCAGAGTACGCTATACCCAAAACTCTTACCACCGAGAGATGCGATGAACGGATTGACGGTTCGCTCTGACAATTGCAACCTGGACTTCCTTTCGCTGGGCGCTCTGGTGCATCGGCTCGATCCCGGCGTTATTCCCTTTCGCAAAGCGCGAACGCTCGACATTCACGTTTCGGGCGGCGAGTACAACGTGGCCGCCAATCTTTCCGATTGCTTCGGCCTGAAGACCGGCATTGCGACCGCCATGGTGCGCTACCCAATCGGCGAAATGATTCAGGGCCGAGTCCGCGAGATGGGCGTTACGCCGTTCTACAAGTGGTTCGACCACGACGGCGTTCGCGGGCCGAACATGGCGACTGTGTACAGCGATCGCGGGCAAGGCGTGCGAGCACCGGTCGTTTTCTACAACCGTTGCAATGAAGCCGGCGCTTTGCTGAAGCCGGGCGACTTCGACTGGGCGTCGATCTTCAAGGGCGGCGTTCGCTGGTTCCACTCGGGCGGCATCTTCGCGGCACTTTCGGAGACCACATCGGAATTGATCATCGAAGCGATGCGCACCGCGAAGGCCTCCGGGGCAATTACGTCGTTCGATTTGAACTATCGCGCCAAGCTCTGGAAGTCGGTAGGCGGCGAGGCGCGAGCGGTGCAAACGTTGCGGCGGATTGTGGAGCATGTCGATTGCCTGGTCGGGAATGAAGAAGATTTGCAAAAGGGCCTCGGCGTGAAGGGCCCGGAGGTAGCGAAGAAGACGGAATCCAAGCTCGATCCGGACACGTTCTTCGGCATGATCGACGCGACGGTGAAGACGTTCCCCCACGTCAAGATGGTGGCGACAACCCTCCGCGAGGTTCACTCGACCAACCGCCACGAATGGGGCACCGTGCTCTGGCTCGACGGCAAGCGTTACGTGAGCCCAACGTGCCAGCTCGATGTGCTCGACCGAATCGGCGGCGGCGACGGCTTTGCGGCGGGCCTGTTCTATGGCTTGATCGCGGGCCGCCCGCCGGAAGAGGCGTTGCGCCTGGGCTGGGCCCACGGCGCATTGCTGACCACATTCCCGGGTGACTTGACGATGGCGAAACTCGAAGAAGTCGAAGCGTTCGCCAAGGGCGGCTCGGCGCGGGTGCAGAGGTAACCGAACGTTGAGTTGTCGAGTTCCTCGATGGTCCGTTACAATGAGAGGACATTCGAGGAATCCCAATGAGCCTTACCCAAGAAATCATCGACGCGACTGTTGAGCCCGATGGTACACTACGCCTTTCGCATCAGCCCGAAATACCGCCCGGCCCGGTTCGAGTTACGATTCAGTCGATTTTGCCTCATGGCCGCACACTTGCCGACGTCATTCGAGAGATTGCGGCCGAGCAACGCGCCCAGGGGTTTGCAGGGCGAAGTGCGGAAGAGTTGCAGGCCGAGGACGAACTGCAGGCGTGTGAGGATGAAGAGCGTGACCGCGAGATCGGAGTTGCCCGCCGCTCGACTCAGGTCGGAGGCGCCTGAGTGCTGTACTATCTGGACACCATGATCGTGATCTACGCGGTGGAAGGAATTCCGGCCCTTCAGCAGCGTGCTCTGACACACTTGGAACTGCTCGAGTTGGCGGGAAATCGATTCGTCGTCAGCCACTTGACTTGGACCGAGTGTCTCGTCCCGCTTTTTCAGCCACCGACTGCCGAGCGGATGCAACGCTTTTTTAGGTTCTTTCAAGCTCCGAGGCTGCGGACCGTTTCGTTGACGAACGCGATGCACCTTCGCGCGGCGGCAATTCGTGGTGATCGCTTCTATTCGAATCCGAATCCGGCCGCAAATCCACGCCGGTATAGCTTGCCGGATTCGCTTCATCTTGCAGCGGCCATCGAGTATGGATGCGACCGATTTCTGACCAATGACGACCAACTCGCTGGTCTTGCAGACGTCGTTGTCGAAACACTTCCCTGAGCCATGCATCACACTGTATACGTCCCGCTCGCCGTTTTGCCCCCGTGGCCGGTCCAGTTGGTATGGAAGAACTCGCCGCGCGGCTTGTCCGTGCGTTCGTAAGTGTGAGCGCCAAAATAGTCGCGCTGGGCTTGCAATAGATTCGCTGGCAGATTGGCAGTGCGATAACCATCGAAGAATGCCAGCGCCGTACTGAATGCTGGGACCGGGACGCCGGCCATCACGGATGCTGCAATCACTTTCCGCCAGGCCGGCTGGCAGCGCTCGATCTCGCCGGTGAAATACGGATCGAGCAAAAGGTTGGAAAGCTGCGGATTGCGGTCAAACGCCTCCTTGATCTTGCCGAGGAACCGCGAGCGGATAATGCACCCGCCTCGCCACATGAGCGCGATGCCGCCGTAGTTCAGGTCCCACTTGTATTCCTTCGCCGCCGCCCGCATGAGCATGTAGCCTTGGGCGTAGCTCGTGATCTTCGAAGCATAAAGGGCATCGCGAATGGCATCGATGAATGACTTCTGGTCGCCGAAATAGTTGTTCGTCCCGACCGGCTTCAAGACCTTCGACGCGGCGACGCGTTCTTCCTTGAGCGCCGACACGCAGCGCGAATAGACGGCTTCGGCGATCAGCGTAATCGGGATGCCCAGTTCCATTGAATCGATTACCGTCCACTTGCCCGTTCCTTTTTGACCGGCGGTGTCCAGGATGCTGTTGACGAGCGGCTTGCCATCTTCCTTGAACGCCAAAATGTCCCGAGTGATTTCAATGAGATAACTGTCGAGTTCGCCCTTGTTCCATTCGGCGAACACATCGTGCATCTCGTCGGCCGAAATGCCGAGTCCATCGCGCAGGAGCTGGTACGCCTCGCATATCAGTTGCATATCGCCATACTCGATGCCGTTGTGCACCATCTTCACGTAGTGCCCTGCCCCGCCCTGGCCGACCCAATCGCAGCATGGCACGCCACCATCGACCTTGGCGGCGACCGCCTGGAAGATCGGCTTCACGTGTGGCCAGGCGGCGGGTGAACCGCCTGGCATGATGCTCGGTCCGCGACGAGCGCCCTCTTCGCCGCCCGACACGCCGGTGCCGATGTAGAGCAGGCCCTTTGCTTCGACTTCTTTCACGCGGCGGATGGTGTCCTGGTAAAGCGAGTTGCCGCCGTCAATGATGATGTCGCCCTTCTCGAGACGGGGGACGATTTGCGCGATGAAGTCATCGACCGGCTGGCCGGCCTTGACGAGCATCATGACCCGCCGTGGCTTCTTGAGCTTCTTGACCATTTCCTCAATCGAGTGAGCACCGATCACCTTAGTGCCCTTGGCCTCGTGGGCGAGGAACTCATCGACCTTGGAGACCGTACGGTTGTAGGCGACGACGGTGAACCCGTGATCGTTCATGTTGAGGATGAGGTTCTGGCCCATGACGGCCAAACCAATCAGGGCAATGTCGCCTTGCGGTTCCATGGTTCTCGCCGGGAAAGGGAAATCGCGAGCAGTGAGGGCCATTCAAGCCAACCAACTCCCGCGGCTAGTGCTCTGACAACATTCCAGGTGGGCTTAGCGGAAGTCGCCAGACTTCCGATTTCGATTCGGCCAGGTCGGACGTCCGGCGACTTCCGCTACGATGTCCACCCAGTGTCCCGAAGTTGTCGGAGCACCAATGGGAATGTTCAAGTCCCGATAGTCTAGGTTCGTTGCAGTCTGCGGCCACGCGGTCGCGGCGAAAGCCCTGGAAGACTCCCGGTTCGGTATGTTGCGCGAATCTTGGGGTTGAAAACATCTCTTTTTTCAGGGGTCAAAAGGGGTCAAAACGGGTCAAAAGCGGAGAATCGTCAATTTGAAATAGGGCGCTTGGACCTATTTCGATTCGTTTGCCCGATGCGGTCCGCCGACACGAACGCCGTGTCCCACCAGCATGTATTTCGCCGGCGAGGAAACGAAAGGGCAAAACCCCATATTTCCGAACCGACCATCTGTTTGCCGGGACTCGTGAAGCCGCGACGCGGAGTCTTCGGAGCGGAGCGCGAGACGCTGGAATGGCAAGCGCGCGCTCCGCTCCGAAGACTCCGCGTCGCGGCTTCACGCGTTAGTGCTTGTTCAGAACGAGATCGACGACCCAGCAGCCGCGGACGTGCGGACCGGCAGCGCGGCAGTGCGCGATGATTTGGTCATCCTCGCAGCCGGCGTCCATTAGTGCATCGGCCAGGATTGGCATGCGGTCGAAGGCTTTGTCTTCGTAGATCGCCTGGGCCAAGCCGACGGTGTCGGAAGTTCGCCAACGTGGGTCGAAGGCGACGGGGCGGAAGGGGTTGCCGAAGATGTCGCGGATCAAATCGGCTTGCCGACTCATCAATTCATGTTCAATACCGTCAAATGCGAGCGCGGAATAGCGCGCAAATTCGGCGATAGTTCGAGCACAATACGACGCATCGTCTTTCGCAAATCTGGGCGCCAACAGGCACAGCGGAAAGCTTATCACCTCCCACTCGAGTCTGAACTTCTCGGTTAGCTCATCTCGAATGTCATACAAGCCCGCCGCCGCTTTCGAGCATTCAGCTTCCGTAATCGACCCGTCGGCCAGCTTTTCGGCAGTAACAATCGCGTGTTGCTCGCGAGGATCATCAAACACGTCATCGTTCTGACGACAACAAGAGACGCCGAACAATCGCAGTTTCCGGGCCGAGATTCCCCCAAACGGAATTTCTAGCATCGCCAACGGGTCCGCGCTTTGAAGCCACTCTTGCTCCGTCACTTACCACCTCCTTCCACCCGCTATCCCCGGCCTCGAAGCCATCGGCCGGGGCTTTAGTCGGACGCCCTCCGGGCCCCGGAATAAGGCCCACGGCGATGGCTTCGAGCCGTGGGCCGCACTACGGGTCAGGGAATCAGGTCGATGACACTGACGCCCACATGGGGAGCGGCTAACGGGTTGACGCTCTGTCCCGGCGACAAGGATGTGACGGTTGCGTAGGATGCGCCAAACGGATTTGACGGAGCCGGTCGAGGGTCGCGATGCACGATCAGAATGCGATTGTTGAGGTCGATTACCCAGTAATCCGAAATGCCGGCCGCCGCGTAGAGTTGGGCCTTGGCGCCCGTATCCATGTCGAGAGACGTGTCGGCCACTTCGACGACGAGAACGGCTGTTGTCGGATGTGTTGGATAGTCGCGCGGACTCCCGACAACCACCGCAAGGTCAGGTATCGGATCGGACCGTTGACTGAGGACTAAGGGCATCTGCACACGAACAAAGAAACCCGTGGCAAAAACCGACTTGAGAACATAATCGGCAAGCGATGTTGCCATGTTGTGAGCGGGGCCGGGCGATGCCATCTCAAACACCTCCCCGTTGACGAGCATCGGCTTGCAATCATCGAACAGGCCAGACTCCCACATCTGGTGAAATTCGGCGACCGTATACCGCTTCGGTGTCGGCGAAGCAGTAACAGTTCGTTTCGGCAGGGGAAGCGTCAATACGGACATGAGTTTCCTCCTCAACCAGAATTCTACCACGCAGCATTTAGGGATTCACTGCCTATCAGGGAGAAGATCCACGATCCATCAGCCGCATACGCCCTCAGGACTTGAGAACAAGGCCCACGGCGATGGCTTCGAGCCGTGGGCCGACCGCGTGGGTCGCAGGGATTGTACCGGGCGGAAGCGACTTAACGACTGCGGATTTTGGGATGCGTATCGCACGTCGGTCGTCGCACGCTCCGACAATGACTGATACACCGGTTCTCGCCCGGAGGTTTCCATGCGCCGATTGCTCCGCCGGCGGGTTATTGTGCCGGTCCTTATTGTCGTTGCCGGACTTTTTACGACAGGCTACTTCCTTTCGCGCTCCGAAATTGCCGGTCGGCTTGTGGAACGCAAGCTCGAAGAGCGGCTGGGAACCATCGCCGACTTTGACGGGGCTGCGGTCGGGATCACAGGCACGACCGTTACCAACCTCCGGATCCACGAGCGCCATAGCGGTCCCGATTCGACGCCGTTTCTGACCGTCGGCACCGCGGAAGTCAACGTTGGCGCCGTTGGCGCCATCTTCGACAAGAGCCCGTCGACGATTCGATTGCAAAATGCCCGCGTCGTTTTGCGATTCGACAAAAAGGGCGACCTGCTAACGCGCTTGCCGATTGCAGTCGGTGGCGATGGCTTTCCGACCGTGCAGATTGAATCCGGCACGCTTCTGATACAGCAATTAGGCCACGTGGATTCCGTCTTCCACGGCATCAATTTAACCATCACATCGCAGGACCAGTCATTGACGTTGAAGGGCACCGTTCATGATGACGCCTGGGGGAAATGGACCGCCGAGGGAACCATTCCAATGGGTCCGGAAGGGAACGGTCGGGTCACGCTGCGAACGGCCGAGCCGCAAGCTGTGACACCGGAGTTGTTGGAGCAGGTGCCGCTCGTCAATCCGAACGCTTGGAAGTCCGTCCGCCTGGCGGGAACGACCCCGGCGCAGCTCGACCTGACCTTTGACGCCATGAGCAAGCAGTTGGATTATCGCATCGAGCTTGCACCGACCAAGACGAGCGCGGACATTCCCAATATCGGGCTCCACTTCGTCGATGCACATGGAAAACTGGTCGCGAAGGAGAACATCGTCACGCTGACCGATGTGCGGGCCGCCTCGGCTGGCGGTGGCGTTCATGTCGAATCGACGCTCGACTTTAGCAAGGCGGACAGCGTTTTGCGTTTTCACGCTGACTTGAATGGAATGGATGTGCATAAGCTGCCGGAGAGCTGGCGGCTGCCCCAGCAGATCGACGGTCGACTCTCGGGATCGGTCGATCTCGTTGTCACGTTGCCGAGCTAAGGGCGGAACGCGTCTCAGCGCCACTGGTCGAGCGACCATCGATAACGCCAAGCTCAAGGGCAGACCGATCCCGCCGATCGAACTGGATGTGGTGAGCGGCGCCGGGGGCGGACTCGAATTCGTCGAACGCGGGCCGCGCAATATCCCGGCATTTCCGAGCGAGGACAGCGCGCCGGAGCCCACCATCCTTGTCGCCGATACGCAACGACAACCAGCGGCTCAAGCACCGAAAGAGAAGCCCCCGGCCGACAAGGATTTTGTGCGGCTCAATATCACGTTCCGCGAAGTGGAAGTCGCGGAGCTGCTAAAGTCCGCCGGCGTGGAATCGCCGGCCAAGGTCGGCGGCAAGGTTACGGTTCAAGTCAAGGTGGAGATTCCAACCAACGCGGCGGACGATTTCAAGAAGTATCGGTTAACAGGCACCGCCACGTCATCGAAGCTTGTGATTGACGAACTGACCATTCAAGACATCTCGGCCAAGCTGAACCTGCGGGATGGCAAGCTTGCGGTTCGCGATCTCGTTGGGCGAGTGCCGGCACTGGGTGGCTCGGCGGCGACCGGTTCCTTCACGGCACAAGGAGAAGTGGATACTGCCGATCACTATGCCTTCCGGGCAACGGTGAAATTGGATCGAGTCGCGCTCGAGCACGTCGAGCAACTGAAGAACTTGATCCCCGTATCGGCCGCTTTGGCCGGCGAGGCGAATGCCGACGCTGAGTTGACTGGCACTTTTAGCCCGCTTTCCGTTCGCGGCAGCGGCACGGTCCAAGCGAGCCGGCTGCAGGCGGGCAAGGTTCCGGCGAAGGACTTGTCCATCAAATGGCGGACGGAAAACGATACGCTGCACTTGCAGGATGCCCGCGTCGCCGTCTTCGGCGGCGCCGTATCGGGCCAGTTTGACATTCCGTTGCGCAACACGCTATCCGGCAGCGGCTCCGCGAAAATCGAGAATATCGACCTGGGCGAAGTTTCGAAGGCGCTGCTCGTCGGTTCGAGCATCAAGCTCGAAGGGAAAGCGGGCGGAACGCTCAAGGTTCAAGTGCCGGCCGGCGCCGGCGAGCGCAGCCACACGACCGCCGAGGTCGATCTCACATCGTCCGACATCAAGTTTCAGGGAATCCCGGCCAAGAAGATCAAAGGCACCGGCGCTTACTCGGACGGAGTCTTCCAATACACACTGATCGGCGCGGCCTTGGGCGGCCAGGTCGAAGTCAGCGGCCAGTACCCGCCAGAAAAAAAGACTCCGCCTCCGAAAGAGAATCCGCCAGTGTCCGGCCTCGATCTGGGCACGGTGAAGGTCAAGCGCATCCGGATGGCCGGCTTGTGGGACCTGCTCGGCGTCAAGAAAGAGTTGGCGGCAATTGACGGCGAAATCAGCGGCGAGTTTCCCTTGCACTTCGACGGCGACGGCAACCTGGTGGGAACGGGCTCTATTCGTGCGGAACGGCTCGCATGGAAGGGCCGCGAAATGGCCGGGATTGGCCAGGCCATCGTCCGCGTGACGCCCAAATCCATGAGCGTCGACGATGCGACCCTCTATATGGGCGAAGGATTGGCGCGGATTTACGCTTCGAGAAGCCGGGACGACTCCAATCGCAGCGAGGCGCGCATCACGTTGACGAACGTGCCGGCCGGTCGGCTGATGTTTCTCTTTCCCGAACTGGCGAAACGATTCGATATGGCGGTCAGCGGACGCCTGACGACGACGTTTGGCAAGGAGTGGCGTGGCTCCGGCGTGTTGACGGCAGCCAAGGGACGAGCGTTCGGTATTCCAGTCACCGACGTGCGGGTGCCCCTCGATTGGCTCGTGGCCCCGGATCGCGGTCGCACGCAGGTGCGCGTACGAGATGCCACGGCGGCGGCAGCCGGCGGATCGATCAGTGCGCGAACCGAGGTTAATCTGTTCAACGATTTGCCACCGCGGTTTTCGGGCGATGTGCAATTCCGCAATGCCAACGTATCGCAGGCGTTTAGAGATGCCGGTCGGGTGGTAGGCAATCTCCAATTGACGGGCAAGCTGGAATTCGCGGCCGATCAGTACCGGAGTACCAGCGATATTGCCGGAAAACTCGACGCGAAGCTGGGTGAGTCGCAACCCTTCAGCTTGCCGGTATTCGCGGCGATTGTGCCGTACCTCGGTGTCGGCCGCGACTATTCGACAACGATCCGCGAGGGCGAAATCCACGCCGCCCTCGGTCGCGGGGTGTGGCGCGTGCAACAAGTCACGCTGACCGGCCCGTCTCTCGATTTGTATGCCGAAGGCAGTATGACGCTCGATGGCCGGCTGAACCTGGCGGTCAATGCGCGCACCGGCGAGCGGCCTTCACAAACGGTGCTGCGGCGATTCCTGCCGGCTTCGACACTGACTAACCTGACACCAAGCAATCTCCAACTCAATCGGTCCGCTTTAACGGATGCGACTTCTCTTCTGGGCAGCTATGTGGTCTACATGCAGGTGGACGGGACGGTGAATGCGCCGGTCGTCCGCCTGCAAACCGTTCGCACACTGGGTGAAGCAGCCGTGCGATTCTTCCTCTTCCGCTTCTTGACTCCGTTGCAATGACTGAGAGCATTCGGAGCGATTCATTCCCAATCAGCATTGTTGAAAGCGATGCTGTGAAGTGTGAGCATGGCAAGCTCTCGATCACGCCTTTCGAACATGCGCACTTGCCTTTCGGCGGAGCCTGAAGCGTGAGCGAAGGTGACGCCGAAACTGCCACAGGATTCAATGAACCACTGGGCAATCGCCGCCTTCGCTGACGCTTCAGGCTCCGCTCAGTACCGCGATGATTGGCGGGCGCATAACGTCCGAACAGACGCTTCCGGTTCGTGCGGTCTTGGATTAGGCGGCAGCCTTTCGGCACCGGTTCCGGGCCCGACTTTAGGGGATCACAGAAAAATCGTATAGTCGTTGAAAAGTGTCTAGTATTCGCCGCAACGAGAGTGTATTCTCATCGCTAGCTCATTATGGGTACCGCCCGCGCTCCCGATCCAATCTTAGTGCTCATCTCGGGGGAAGCCGTGGCGCTCTCATCCCATTCGAGGAGATGACCTATGGTCCGCTCGCGTTCTCATCGAGGTTTTACGCTGATTGAGTTATTGGTGGTGATTGCGATCATCGCCATCCTGATCGGGCTCTTGCTGCCGGCGGTTCAAAAGATCCGCGAGGCGGCCAATCGAATGTCCTGTTCAAACAATTTGCACCAGCTGGCCTTGGCGTGCCACAACTACAACGACGTCAATGGATCGCTACCGCCCGCCGTGTATATGGCCAGTGGCGTGGATCGAACTTGGGCCAGCGGCCAGAACTTTGGGCCGAACTGGCTTATCTTCATTCTGCCGTACATGGAGCAGAACAACCTCTATGGTCCGATCGCCACGAGCATCGCGAACTACATGGTCACTGGCGATTCGACCTGGCGGACCGTTCGCGGCACGAACCTGAAAAACCTCCGCTGCCCGTCCGACACCGCCGGTGTTGGCGCTCCCTGGACCGGAGCCGGCGGCGGCTGGGCACGCGGGAACTATGCGTGCAACTCGGGCGGAGTCCATGGAACGCAGGTCGGTTGGACGTCGACGGAAGGCGGAAACAGTCCAGTCAACGACTACCCCTGGCCCTGGGTGCCGGCGGGCACGCACGGCGGCGGCGTCATGTGCATCAACTTTGGCTATTCGATCGCCACGATTCCGGACGGCTCGTCGAACACGGTGATGCTCTCCGAGGTTCGAACGGGCATGCATCTGAGCACCGGCGACTCGCGCGGCGTCTGGGCTTTGGGCATGCCGGGTGCGAGCGTAATTTCCGCTCAGGCCACCTGGGATTGCACCACGCCGAACACCCTCGAAGATAATGCCGACGATTGCGAAGGCTGCATCAACGATCCCAAGGGCGGCATGGGCGCTTGGCCGGGTTGCCCGTTCCAGCAAGCGCAAGCGCGCAGCCGGCACACGGGCGGCGTGAACGTGGCATTTGGCGATGGCGGCGTCCGCTTCATTCGCAATTCAGTCAATCAGGCGGTTTGGTGGTATATGAGCATGTCGGACGATCACACGCCGTATAACTACTAACCAAACGGTCCTTTTGAGTCTGTTCGAATGCGAACGCATCGTCGGCCGAATCCCCTCGATTCGGCCGACGGTCCGTTTGCTGGAGTCGTCGATCGAAATCGATTCCATTCTCGTCGTGACCCGCACCTCTTATTGACCGCACCTGGGATGATTCTCTCCCGTCGATTCCGATTTTTGGCTTTGGCTGTCAGCCTCGTGCTCCTGCTGGTGGGCGGTATCGTGGTCTACTGGCAGTTGAGCTACGATCCCGGAGACCGGCGGCTCCGGGCTTTTGTCCATGCGCGGCCGCCGGTGGCAGTTGTGTTCACTTCAAGAACCGAGCCCGCCAGTCTTGTGGCTGCTGCTCCCGAAGGCGAGGGCTTTACCGCTCCCGGTCAGCGCCTGTGGGCGGCACGCGAAGGAAGGCTTCGCCTTCTCACACCGCGGGGCACTGTCCACGAACTGACATGGGGCAAGCCGCTTCCGGACGGCAGCACTCTGATTGATGTGATGAGCCCTTCGGTTTCGCTGGACGGCCAGCGCATTCTGTTCGCGGGTCGGAAAGGCGGCGAAGATGCGGGGCGCTTTCGTCTGTACGAAATCGGTATCGATGGCACTGGCCTGCGGGCGCTCACCGGCGGACCGGACGACGAAGGTTGCGTCGACCTGCCGCCCATGCGCTGGCGAGGCGATGGCAGCGCTATCCCCGATGCGGAACGGCGCCGACCGATTACGACGATGTCGATCCCATTGAGCTGAACTTTACCGATCACCGGATCTTGTTTGTTTCCAGCCGAACCCCGGACCTGGGACGCGATCACGCTCGGCGCTCGACGACCTTGTGGAATTTGCATGCGGACGGCCGCAAGCAGCCTGCGTCGGGTAACCGCAACAACGACCGCTGGCCGTTTCTATTGTCTTCCGGGTACACGGCGTTCAGTCTGTGGAGCCGCAACCGCGAAGTCATCACGGACGATCGCGGCGATCTTCGCCCCTATTCTCCGGGAATGGCCTGTGCAAGTCAACCGACTGACACTTGGCTGGGCGCGTTCACGCAGATTCCGGGCGGGCACTTCGGCATGCTGGTCAAACCGGCGTTCCCGGTGTGGCGGCCGCGGCCGCTATTCGTCAATCGAATCACGTTCATGACGACTTTCGCGTCGCCTGGCGCGTATGGCGATACCCCGCCGCTCTCCGTCGTCCAGGTGCCACCGGGCATGCTGGCAAATGTTCCGAGTGCTCGCTCGCACGACAATCCCTTGCCCCGCTCCGAGCCGATTGCCATACGGCGTGGACCGGATCACGACAGCGACGGACGCCCGCTTTGGCTCGCCACTCCGAGTCCATGTCCGCCATCGCACGTGCTGCTTTCGGGCGCTGCCGTCGAGAATGGCCACACAATGCCGACACCTGGGGCGTACGGGATTTACCTGGCGGCAGATGATTGGCCCGTTGCGGATCAACCCTTGACCCCGGCCCAGATTGATTTGAAGCTGCTGTTCGATGACCCCGATTATGTCGATGCGGAGCCGGTCGCGATTTACGAACGAAAGTTGGATTTGCACGAGCCCGATGCAGCCGCACACGGCAAGCCGCCTCCCGCGAGCTTAACGACCCCGAATGGCGGGAACTACTCCGGATCGGCTGGAGCAATTTTTGCGACCTCTCTCGATTCCGGATCGCCGATGCGCGACTTGCCCGGCCAGCGAACCGATTCCGGCCAATCGCCGATCTTTGCCGCGCCGCCGGCAGGCGCAATTGATCATTTGCGCATTTATGCCGCCCATCGCGACCGATTCGATGACCCAGTGAAGCCACGCGTTCCGGGTTCCTGGGAGTTCATTTGCAATGTGCCAGTCAAGAACGGCGCGGCCGCGGGCATGATTCCGAGCGACTTTCCGACAGTCCTGGCGGGCTTCGACAAGTCGGAGCATGTCGTCCGCTGGGACACTCCGGCAACAGACAAGCAAGGACGTCATGCGACCTTCTATGCGTACGCGGGCGATCACTACAGCCTGGCGAAACCGGGTGGCCGGACCTTTTGCGTTGGCTGCCATCCAGGGCATAGCGGTCTGCCCCCCGATTCACATAAGCATGCCGAAATTCCTCCTTAATCGGACGATGGAAAGGACCTCATGCGAACCGTCATTCGCTTGCTGTTGGGCCTCGTGCTCGTGGGGGCCAGTTCGGGTTGCATCCACATCAAAACCAATATCACGGGCACCATCACCCGCGATGGACAGCCATTGGTTTGGGAAAGCGATGAGGGCACTCTGGAAGTGATCTTCGTCCCCGAGGATCGGACCAAGAGCGATCCGATCCGAGCGATCACCGACCGGGATCACTGTTCGTACCGAATCGGGGAGATTCCCGCCGGGAAATACTTGGTGGCCATCCACCAGTTTGAAGAACGCCACCGGGACGTGCTCGCGAACAAGTATGACCCGCACTACTCGCCGTTGCGATTTGAAGTGACCGACGACAATCAGGTGATCAATATCGACCTGCCAAAGGAATTGCCGAAATAGCTTGAAAACCTGGCGAGCGTCGAGCCGTAAGGCCGACGTGCTCGTCGTCCCAGAGCACGTCGGCCTTACGGCTCGACGCTCGCCATTTCAAAGAACGTTGTGCTTATTGGACTTCCGCGCTCAATCCCTGGGCCATTTTGATCTCGGTCCCGTGGTTGACGGTCCAGGCGATCTTGTGCGTCACCACATCGACGAGGCCGGCGGCGCTCGGGTGGCCGTTGCCGCTCTTCTTCACGCCACCGAAGGGCAGGTGCACCTCGGCGCCGATGCATGGCAAGTTCACATAGCCCATGCCGAACTCGCACTCCTCGCGGAAAAGGCGCATGGCGCGATAGCTTTCGGTGATGACGGCCATCGAAAGGCCATACTCGGTATCGTTGTATATGCGCACGGCGTCTTCATTGGTCTTGAACGGAATCAGGGCCACGTGCGGGCCGAACACCTCTTCGTGGATGCTGCGGACGTTTGATCCGTGTTCCATCCGATAGACGAACGGCGAGAGATAGTACCCGCCCTTGAGGCTGGCATCGCTCACCGGACCGCCTTCCACCAGAATCTGTCCCCCCTCCTGTTTGGCGAGCGTGTTGTAGCTCATCACCTTCTCGCACGCCGTTTGGTTGATGACCGGCCCCGTGAAGGAATGGGCATCGAGCGGATCACCCACCTTGAGCCGCTTGGTCGTCGCCGTGTAGCGCTTGGCGAATTCATCCATGATTTTCTCGGCGACTAAAATGCGCCCCGCCGAAACACAACGCTGGCCGCTGGTCTTGAACGCGCTAATGATCGACGCGCTTATCGCCAAATCGAGATTGGCATCCTCGCAAACGATGACCGCCGACTTGCTGCCCATCTCCGCGGCCACACTGCGGTCGAAGAAGTCGGCCGAGATCTGCTGAATCCGCCGGCCGACGTCGTAGCTGCCGGTAAAGAGGACGACGCTGACATCCTTATTGCGAACGAGCGCTTCGCCAACCGAGCCATCGCCGTGGACGAGGTTGATTGTGCCATTGGGGAAACCCGCTTCAACAAATAGCTCAACGAGTCGTTGACCGATGCCGGGCGTGTCTTCCGACGGTTTGAAAACCGCGGTGTTGCCTTCGAGTAACGAGGGCGCCAGCATCCAGAGCGGCACCGCAAAGGGGAAGTTCCACGGGGTGATGACCGCAACGACGCCCTTCGGCTTGCGGCGGACAAACGCGTCCTTCTCGGCAATCTCGGATGCGACGATGGTACCGATCGGCATGCGGCCGGTGCCAAAGACATATTGCACCATGTGCAAGCCTTCGACGACTTCGGCCCGGCACTCGCCCAAGGTTTTGCCGCATTCGCGTGCCATCAGCGTGGCGAGATTGTCCGTTTCGCGATCGATCAATCGAGCCAGGCGATCAAAGCATTCGGCGCGATGAATGCGGCTCGTTCGACGCCAGTTCGGGAATGCCGCCTTGGCTGCCGCCACCGCGTCGTCGGCTACAGCCGGCGTGCCGGCCGGGAACGTGCCCACGACCTCGTTGCGATTGGCGGGACTACGACTCGCGAACGTATCCTTGCCGGCTGGCAACCATTGCCCGGCGACAAAATGGCGACCGACGACGGGACTCAACGACATGGTGTTCCCTCCATGACAAATGCGGACTGGATGTAACATTATACGCTGGTCCGTTCGTCCGTTAGAATGACTGGACCATGCAACGATCGCATATGTCGATGAAGGAGTTCAAGCAACTGGTCCGCGAGGTGATGGCGAATTTGCCGGACGAGATTCGGCAATTCACCGACAATCTGGTCGTTGAAGTCGCGGAATGGCCTGACGACGACACGCTTCAACGGGCCGGTCTGACGGAAGAAGAACTCCAAGCGGGCGAATCGTTGTTCGGTTTATTTGAACCGTTCGAGATGGCGAGCGATGGCGTAGACGTCATCGACCAGCCGCACAAGCTGTGGATCTTCAAGGGGCCGCACGAGCAGGAATTCCCGGACCCGAACCGATTGCGGACCGAGATTCGCAAGACCGTCGTCCATGAGCTGGCCCATCATTTTGGGTGGACGGATCGGGACTTGGAACGATTCGACGACAACCCGGATCCGTTTGCGGGAACCGATTAATCGCGCAATGTTGCACCGAATCCCCCTCCGTGACGGCGGTTGGCTCCTCTACGACGAGACCTTCTTTCCGCCCGTCGAAGCCGATGCCCTATTCTCTTCGCTTCGCGACTGCGTTCCCTGGAAACAGGAAGGCCGTCCCGGGCGCCTGTTTCCGCGACAGACCGCCTGGTACGCGGATCTGGGCATGTCATACAGCTATTCGGGTGTTACTCACGAGGCGATTGCCTGGAGCGACGAACTGCTCGCCGTCAAAAAACGGGTCGAAACCGCAGTCAGCGCCTCTTGGAACAGTCTCTTGCTCAATCTCTATCGCGATGGCCAGGATTCGATCGGCTTTCATGCGGACGACGAGCCGGAATTGGGCGCCAATCCGATAATCGGATCGATTTCCCTCGGCGGCGAACGCAAGTTCGTTTTGAAACACCCCGCTTCGGGCGAGAAAATGGAATTGCAATTGCCGCACGGCAGTCTCCTCGTCATGGGTGGCGCCAGCCAGCATCATTGGCGACATGGTTTGCCAAAGACCAAGCGGCCGGTCGGCCCACGAATCAATTTGACGTTCCGGAAAATCGAGCGCGACGGTCCGAAACGGTTAAACTAAATCCAAACGGCCGTCTTAGCGTTGCGAACTGAAATCGTTCTGGATGGCCGGCGTCATCCCGATAGACCGCTCGGAACGTGCTAGCGTGGGGAAAACCGAATGTTCCGCCACTTCTCGATCGCCATCCTGCTTGTAACAATCCTGCCGGCATTGGCATGGACCGGCGAAAAGGGGCCAAAACCTCGGGACGTTTCACCGGGCCGGGGGCTCGATGAAGTCGTCGGCAAGATCAACCGCCATTTCGACGATTTTTGGTCGCGCAATGGCATCAAGCTGGCTCCGATCGCCGACGACTCGGAGTTTTTGCGCCGGCTGTCACTCGATCTGATTGGCCACATCCCGACTCCGGCCGAAGCGCGTGCGTTTATAGACGATCGACACGCCGACAAACGGACGAAGAAAATCGACGAGTTGCTTGCACGGGGCGCCTTCCTGAATCACTTCGCGAGCGTCTACCGCCAATTGTGGGTGCCGCAGACAATCGACAATCCGCAGTTTCAATTTGCGGGCCCCCAGTTCGAGAACTGGCTGCGCAACCGATTCAAGGCCAACACGTCGATGGACCAGATTGTCCGCGAGATGCTGACGCAAAAGACTCTGTTCTCAGGGCGGGGTGCGCGGGCGTTTCAGCCGATCGATGCCGACAATCCGTTCCTGTTCCTCCAGGTGAACGAGTTCAAGCCAGAAAATGTCGCGGCGGCGGCCAGTCGGCTGTTCATGGGGGTGAAGATCGAATGTGCGCAGTGCCATAACCACCCGTTCGCACCGTACAAGCGGGAACAATTCTGGGAGCAAGCGGCATTCTTCGCTGAAGTCCAGCCGGCGATCGCCAACATCTCCGATATGAAGGCCAAGCGCGAGATCCGGATTCCAGACCCCAATCCGAAGAAGTCGGTCGTCGTTCATGCCCGCTTTTTCGACGACGGCCAGGAGCCGTCGTGGGGTGACGCGAAGTCGCCGCGCGTGATCTTCGCCGACTGGCTGACATCCGCGAAAAACCCATACTTCGCAAGGAACATGGTCAATCGAACCTGGGCGCAGTTTCTGGGCCTGGGCATCATCGACCCGATCGACGAGCCGAGCGACGACAACCAGCCGATCATTCCCGAGTTACTCGACGACTTGGCCAAAGCCTACATCGCGAGCGGCTTCGACACGAAATTCCTCATCCGCGCGATCACGCGCAGCAAGGTCTATCAGCTCACGAGCCGGCAAACCGATGAGAGTCAGGCGCAGGGCCGGAATTTCGCCCGGATGAATGTGAAGGCCATGTCGGGAGAACAGCTTTTCGATAGCCTGGTGACCGCCACCGGCTACATCGACCCGACGCCGATGAATCAGCGACAATTCAACTTCGGCGTCCGCCGCCAGTTTATCAACAAGTTCGCCAGCGCCGAAAAGCTGACGGAAAAGCAGACAAGTATTTTGCAAGCTCTGACTCTGATGAACGGCCAATTCGTCAACGAGCAAACGCATCGGGACCGGAGCCAGTTCCTGGCCGGGGTGATCGATGCCCCCTTCCTCGATTCGAATGGCAAGGTCGAAGCGATGTATCTGGCGGCACTCGGTCGCAAGCCGACACCCGAAGAAGCCGAGAGGCACGCCAGTTACATCGACCGCGGCGGCGTCAGCGGCGACAAACGGAAAGCGGTCACCGATGTGTTCTGGTCGCTGTTGAATTCCAGCGAGTTCATGCTCAACCATTGATTGGTCTTGTTAGCCCTGCCCGTTTCGGGTGGGGATTACGGGGAGAGGTTCTTATGGCAAATACACTTTCCCGTCGCGACTGGCTTCGCGTCTCGGCCGGCTTGGGCGCGAGCGCCTCCGGCTGGTTCCCAGCGTTTGCCACCGACGCCGCGAAGAATTCGCAGCGCAAGCGCTCGTGCATCCTCCTCTGGATGGCGGGCGGACCGGCGACCATCGATCTGTGGGATCTGAAACCGGGACACGCCAACGGCGGGCCATACCGCCAGATTGAAGCGGCCCCCGGTCTGTTGATCGGCGAGCACTTGCCGCAAGTCGCCAAGCATGGCAAACATCTGGCGGTCATTCGCTCGATGTCCACCAAGGAAGGCGATCACGGTCGCGGCACTTATTACATGCGAACGGGCAATATGCCTCAGGGCGCGATCCAGTTTCCGACCATTGGCTCTTTGGTTTCCAAAGAACTTGGCGATCCCAAAGCGGAATTGCCCAACTTCATTGCAGTCTCGCCGTTCCGGGCGTTTTCGCAAGGTGCGTTCGGCCCCGGATTTCTTGGGCCGAAATACGCTCCTTTGATTGTCGGTGAAGGGAATTTTGGACCGCCGCAGCCGAACCAAAATGCCGATCGCTCGCTGCGCGTGCAAGACCTGGATCGGCCCGGCGAGGTGTCACCGGAGCAAGCGGAGTCGCGCTACGAGATCCTTCGCGACATGGAACGATACTTCATGGCCGACCACCCGAACGGAGTCGCCAAGAGTCACGCAACCGCATACGACCGGGCCGTGCGCCTCATGCAGTCGGTCGGTGCTCGGGCGTTTAACCTCGCGGAAGAGCCAGTCAAGACCCGCGATGCCTATGGGCGCAACTTATTTGGCCAGGGGTGCCTGCTCGCGCGGCGGCTGGTCGAACGCGGCGTGCCATTTGTCGAAGTGAATCTCGGCGGCTGGGACACGCATTCGCAGAATTTCGATCAAGTCAAACGGTTGTGCAACATCCTCGATCCGGCTTGGGCGGCACTGATGTCCGATCTCGACGCCCGCGGCCTGCTCGAAACGACGACGATTATCTGGATGGGCGAATTCGGCCGCACGCCGCGGATCAATCAGGGCCAGGGACGCGATCACTTTCCAAATGCCTGGTCCACGGTACTGGCGGGCGGCGGCATCAAGGGCGGCCAGGCGCACGGCAAGACGACCGCGGACGGCGCGACGGTTGACGGCCCGCCCACGAGCGTGCCCGACCTTCTGGGGACTCTGTGTCATGCACTTGGCATCGACCATCTGAAGACCAATCAGTCGAACGTTGGCCGCCCGATTCGCATCGTCGACAAGTCGGCCAAGGTGATCAAGGATATCGTCGCGTAATCCCAATTCGTTTAGCGGGGACGTCGTCGGCGTCCCCACTAAACCATTTTCTCGGCATTTCACATGCTTCGCACTGCAATGCTTTGGCTGATGTTTCCCGCGCTCGGTGCGGCACAGACTCTACAGGCCACGCACTATTACAGCGGCCTGGGTGCGACGTCCGCGCGCATTCGCATTGAGCGTGATGGCAACTCTCCGTTTCGGCCGCGGTTCGAGGCTGCCGGCATGCCCGCGACGCCGGCGTTCGAATACTTTCCTGGATTGCGTCTGCCCGGTCAGAAAGAAGCCTTCAAACGTCCGAACCCGCCGATTTGCATCGTTAAGCCGGATTTCCAGTTGCCGGAACAGGATCTCGGAATTCCCGACCAGTTCGACGTCCTCTTCTTCGCCGAAAAGCGCCTGGTGCGATTCCGCGTTCATCTCAAATCGGCAGGCGAGACGCTGGCGGAACGCTGGACCAAGGAGTTGCGGCATTATTTCGATTTTCTCGATCGCGACGGCGACGGCACGCTCAATCGTTATGAGGCGGAGTATGCATTTACGCCGGCGAGCATCGTGCGCATGATGCAAACGGGCTTTGCCTACCAGCGACCCGACGACGCGGCCGCCATGTTCGCCGACATGGATGTCAATCGCGACGGAAAAATTCAATTCGAAGAATTCGCCGCCTACTATGCACCCGCGGCGAATCGGATCATCACCGTTCAGGCGAATCCCACTCGCGACCCGTACGCGGATATTCTGACCGACGAGTTGTTCAAACTGCTCGACACCGATCACGACGGCCGGTTATCGCGAGCGGAGTTAACGGCGATCGAACGGCAATTCAACATGCTCGACACCGACGAAGACGATTGTCTCAGCGCGCTGGAAATTGCACCCCGATTATTGAGCCAGCCTGCGCCCGCTGGACCAGCACGGGCTAGTCGAAATTCGCCCATGATGGCGTTCCGTTCCGGCGCGTTGCCGCCCAGTTTGATTGAAACCATTCTGAAGCGGTACGATCAGAACAAAAACGGAATGCTCGACATGTCCGAGAATCCTTTTGCCAAGGCCGTCTTTCACAAACTCGATCAGAACCGCGATGGCCAGGTATCGGTGGCGGAGCTTGCAGCATGGGGGCGGACGACTCCCGATCTGGAGCTGGAATTGACTTTTGCCACGAAGCAGGAGCAATGCTCGATCCGAATGATGTCGAACAAGAACGGCGTGCCTACGTCACTTGCGGCAGGCTTGAAGATTGTCGGCAATGGGACGGCGACATTCGCGATCGGCAATCAGACCGTCCAATTGGCCGCCCACTCACCACGCAGTGTTAACGGTCAATCGCGGCGTATGAATCCACTGGCGTTTCCCGATAATGGCAAGGGATTCATCCGCGATCAGGATGTGATCGGACCGCAATTTCAAGGCATTCGCGTGCTGTTTGACACGATCGACCGCAATGCGGACGGGAAGGTGACGCGCGGCGAATTCGATGCGTTCTTCAAGCTTCAGCAGGGTTTCACGGCATTGCCGCTCACGCTGATGCACTCGGCGCAAACGCCGAGTCTTTTTCAAGTGCTCGACGCCAATGGCGACGGCCGGTTGAGCATGCGCGAAGTGCGCAGGCGCGTGGGATCGGCTCATCGCGCTCGAACCCAATGGCAAAGACTTTGTGACCAGGGCTGCGCTAACGCCCCAAGGCACTTTGCGTTTCGGGCGACTGGCGGAGGTTTATGGCGTGAACCCGGTCACGCTCTATTCCCAGCCGGCCGTGCGCCAGTCGAATCGAGGTCCGCTCTGGTTCCGCAAATTCGACCGCAACGGCGACGCAGAACTCTCGCGCGGGGAGTTCCCCGGGACCAAAGAGCAATTCGATCGAATCGACACCGATCACGATGGCTATATCACCGTCGAGGAAGCAGAATCATACGACAAGATGGTGCGGGCCAACAGATCCCGGAAATGACACTTCGGAGCGGCGAAGAAAGCGGCTCCTTGCCGATGCAAGAAAGGAGCACGTCAACAAATGTCGCACGACACGATGCCACGACCAGTCGTCTCTCTTCCGATTCGCTATCTGCTGATCGGACTTGTGGTCACCGGTTTTGCCGTATGGCTTCTTCTTCGCCCGTCCGCGAATGCGGGAAAGAATGATCCCGACCCCGTGCTCGTCGGCGATGGCAAGACGGACAACACGGCGGCGATTCGCCAGTTGCTTCGCCGGGACAGCACTGTCGTGATTCCCCGGGGCGTTTATCGCATTACGGAACCGATTGTCGTCGATCTGGATGCCATTGGCCCGGTCGCCATCGTTGCGAATGGGAACGCCACGCTCCTCATGGACGGCCCGGGTCCGGCGATCCGGTTTGTTGGCACGCATGCCGGGACGGCCGCTCCGAAGAGTTTCGAGCCGCACGTTTATGATCGGCAGCGAACACCGACGGTCGCGGGTCTCGAGATTGTCGGCGGATCAACGGACGCCGACGCCATCGAAGCCGAAGGGACGATGCAACTCACACTGGAGCGGGTGACCATTCGCGAGTGCCGGCATGGCGTGCATCTGATCAAGCGCAATCGCAACGTGTTGATTTCCGCGTGTCATATCTACAACAACCGTGGCATCGGCATCTTCCTGGATCACGTGAATCAGCATCAAACCAACGTCGTCGGCTCCCACATCAGTTACTGCAAACAGGGCGGCATTGTCAGTGTCGGAGGCGAAGTTCGCAACTTACAAGTCAGCGGCTGCGACATCGAAGGGAACATGTCCCCCGATCGCAAGCCGACGGCAAACATCTTGCTCGATTCAACGGGCGGCAGCATTGCCGAAGTCGCAATCACCGGCTGCACGATTCAACATGAGTCTCCCGCGCCGAACTCAGCGAACATTCGCATCCTCGGTGAAGGAGTCGGCGGTCTCAAGAACGTGCCGGGAAAGACCAAGGAAGGACATGTCGTCATTACCGGGAATGTGTTCAGCGATGTGAAAGTGAACGTCGACATGCAATCGGCCCGCGGCGTGAGCATGGTCGGCAACACATTTTGGATGGGCTATGAGTACGATCTGCGAGTCGAGGACTGCGAGCATATTGTCGTTGGGCCGAACGATTTTCAGCGCAATCCGCGCTACGATTACGGCAACGCCACCACGACGAAGAATGCTATTCTCTTTCGGAATTGCAAGGACTGCACGCTCACTGGAATGCACGTTCAGGGAATCCACGGCGTGCCGGCCGCGGTGTTTCTGGAGAAGTGCGATCGCTTCAACGTGACGGGCTGCACGATTTTGGATTGCGAGGGAATCGCATTGAAGTGGAAGGACATGACCAACAGCCGCCTGTCCGATTGCCTGATCCGCAATGACTTGCCGGAAAAGAACAAGGCGAAGTTGTTGGTTGTTGAAGGCGGCAGCGGAAATCAGTTCGCGGATAACATGATCCCGAAATGAGATGGAACGCGTTCGCGACGAATTGGCGATCCGTCGCGAACGCGCTCCATTCTCTGTCGACCGTGTTATTTCTTCGGCGGGCCAGCCATCGGGAACGTCGGGACGGCGGTGCCCGGAACATAGCCTGTGTAGCGGCCGGTCAGGAATGGGTTGCCGGTGTAAGCCGGCGGCGGGTAGAACGCGCCGCTTGCCATCGGAGCCACGGTCTGGAAGTGGCCGTCGTATGGCCAGTACAGATACCACGGGGCCGCCATGTAGACCGGCAGGGTCGGCATGCGCAGTCAGGTTCGCGGACGAAGAGAACTTCGGGCTTCCGAAGAACCCGCGGGACCAGTACTTGCCAGTGCCCTGGAAGTGAGTATTTGGCCCGGTGAAGCCGTAACCCGCCCCCGCTCCCGGCGTGGCGTAGCCACCATAGGAGCCGCCTTCGACGACGACCGGGGCCGCGGCCAGGGCCAGGTGGCGGAGCTTGAGCACGGATTTCCGCGCCGGCCAGCCCAACACCCAGAAGGGCGGCCAAGATCCATTTCTTCATGTGATTGCTCGCAAAAGGTCCGATCCGTAGACATCGGCACGCTCCCGTTGAGCGCACCGCCAAGCGTTACAGTGAGGTTGCCCTAGATTCGGCGGGCAAGCAGGGCCGGATCCACGGGTTTGGTCGAATCCCATCCGTGGAACACGGCGCGATCGCGACGACTGCGCATTAGCGAGGCGGTGCGGCCGGCATGGCGCGCCGGAACCGCGCCGTACGCCGGGTAGCCGGAATACATGCCGCCGTATGGCGGTGCGTAATAGCGGTTCCAGAGCGTGGGATCGGCCGGTGTGTACGACCCGTGGTACGGCTGCGGAATATGCATATTCACGTAGCCTTGCGTGTTGTACGGGCCATAGCTAAAGAGCGGGCCGTCGTAGTGAATCCACATTTTTCGGCGCAGGGCCAACGATTCCAGCCACGACATTCCGTGCGAGTTGTACGGATCTTTGCCCCACGCGAACGATTGCTCCGGCGCGATCATCAAGGCCGAAGCGGCCAGTAGACCTGCCAATATGATCTTTTTCATTGCGCATTTCCAGTGCGAGGTGCGCCCAAGCCGCGGGGACCGTCGTCCCCGTCCCCTTGCTCGGCAATTCATCTTGCGCCAGGCAATTGCTGTCTGCGAGTGGAGTCGTCCGAATGTCGGATAAATTTCTGCCACCGACGTCGCGGCAACGGGAAGAACCCGCACGTCGCGCCCGGTTGTCGTTCGTTTCTCCGACACGACCTGTACATTGAAAGGGACCGGCGGTTTATCATAAGGTCGTTGCCGCCGGTTCCTCATTGAGCCGAGGCAGTCCGACCATGCGAACGATTTGCCTTGTATTGGCAGCGATTGCCTTTTCCGATTCGCCCGCGGCGGAACCCCGGCGCGCGGGAGCGATTGGTGGTCATTGCGGCCGATTCAATCGACCTTTCCCGCCATTGCCGATTCCGCGACCACCAATCCAATCGACGCATTCATTCGTGCCAAGCGGGTGTCCGCCCATCTTCAACCTTCCGGCCCGGCCGATCGTCTCACGCTGATTCGTCGCGTGACGTTTGATTTGACCGGATTACCGCCCACGCCCGGTGAGATCGATTCATTCCTCGCGGACCAATCAATCGATGCATACGAGAAGCTCGTCGATCGCCTGCTCGCATCCCCTGCATACGGAGAGCGCTGGGCCCGACACTGGCTCGACGCCGTGCGTTACTCGGAAAGTCATGGCTTCGAATACGACCGGCTGCGCGATAACGCCTGGCAATTTCGCGATTACGTGATTCGCGCATTCAATTCGGATAAACCCTACGGCGATTTCGTTCGCGAGCAGATCGCCGGCGACGTCTTGGCCGGCGCAGGTCCGGATGGCGTGGTTGCGACCGGAATGCTCGTTAGTGGCCCATACGACCAGGCGGGACTGGGCGCCGCGAGTGCGGTCATTCGCGCCAAGGCACGCGAGGATGAACTGGAGGACATGCTCAGCACGGTGAGTCAAACGTTCCTCGGGGTCACTCTCAACTGTGCCCGTTGCCACGATCATAAATTCGATCCCTATACATCGCGCGATTACTATCGCATGAAGGCGATTTTCGCCGGCGTGTTTCCGGGCGATCGGCCAATTCGGCCAACTGCAAACGACAAGGCGAGGCAAGCCCGAGTTGAAAAGCTTGAACACCGGCTTGGGGAGCTTCGCCAACAAACCGCGCGACTGGAATCCCAGGCTCGAGCGAAACTCGCTACGAATCACGGTCCTGTTGAAGTTGATCGCGACGCATCCTTGCCGAAACCGATCGCACGCTGGACATTCGACGGCAATGCCAAGGATTCGATCGGCCGGCTCGATGCGCGATTGAAGAATGGGGCAAAAATCGCAAATGGCCGATTGATTGTGGACGGCAAGCGTGCATTTGCCGAGACGCCGAAGCTGGATCGCGATCTCTCGGCGAAGACGTTGGAGGCTTGGGTCGCCCTTCCCACACTCAAGCAGGGCGGCGGCGGTGTCGTCAGCATTCAGACTCCCGACGGCGCGACGTTTGACGCGATTGTGTTCGCGGAACAGAAACCGCTTCGTTGGACGGCGGGCAGCAATTCCTTTGTGCGTACTCGTGACGTGGGTGGCAGCGATGAGTCGGCAAAGCCGGGCGAATTGATTCACATGGCCATCGCGTACGCCGACGGCGGTCGGATCACAATCTATCGCAACGGCCGACCCTATGGAAACGCCTACGTTCCCGATGGGTCCAGCCGTCCGGTCCGTTTCGCCGCGAAACACTCTCAGGTGATATTCGGCATGCGTCACGTGGGCGGTGGCAACGCTTTTTTGCGCGGCGAAATCGAGGAAGCGAGACTCTACGATTACGCTCTGTCGCCGAAACAGGTGCGGGCATCATTTCAAGCGGGGGTCGAGCGCTTCTCACTCGACGCGCTGCGAGCCGCGATGAGCGAGGACGATCGACGAGTGCATGTCGCCGCGGAGCGGGAAAGCGCCCGAATCGAGTCAGCGTTGTCCGAACTCCGGCAATCTTCGGTAACGTATGCCGCCAACCCGAAGCAGCCGGGGCCAACCACAATCTTGCGGCGCGGAGATGTGGAAAAGCCGGGCGATCCGGTCACGCCGGGCTCGCCCGGCGTCGTCAAAGGTCCGCCCGCGATGAGTCTGTCGGCCAATTCACCAGAAGCGGAGCGTCGGCGTGCGTTCGCCGAGTGGGTCGTTCATCCCGACAATCCGCTCACCTGGCGCGTGATCGTCAATCGCATTTGGCAGCATCACTTTGGCGAAGGGCTCGTGCGCACGCCCAGCGACTTTGGTTTCAACGGCGAGCGACCGACGCATCCCGAGTTGCTCGATTGGCTGGCGTCGACGTTTTGCAAGTCCGGCGGCCGGCTGAAGAGCCTGCACCGATTCATTCTAACCTCCATGACCTATCGTCAATCGTCCGCCTTCAGGCATGAGGCAGCCAAGATCGATGTGGACAATCGAATGCTCTGGCGCTTCGCCCCGCGACGACTCGAAGCTGAAGCGATTCGCGACGCGATGCTCGCCGTCAGCGGCAAGCTGAACCGCGAAGTAGGCGGGCCCAGCTTTCGGCCATTTCGCATCGAGACGTTCAATTCGGCTTTTTACATTCCCTACGATGAGGACCGGCGGGACTTCAACCGGCGCTCCGTGTACCGAATGAACGTCACATCGTCGCGCGACCCGGTGCTCGATGTGTTGGACTGCCCCGATCCATCCGTGAAGACCCCGCGTCGGACGACGACGACCACGCCGCTGCAAGCCTTGACATTGATGAACAATCCATTCACCAATCGCATGGCGAAATCGTTCGCGGAACGCTTGAAGCAAGATGGGGGCGACAACGTCGTCGCACAAGTGAGGCGAGCTTATTGGTTAGCCCTGGGGCGTGCGCCGTCGGTCCAAGAACAGAGCCGGGCCGAGGCGGCCGTCCGCAGTGCCGGTCTGGAATCGGTGTGTTGGGCATTGTTGAATTCGAGTGAATTCGCGTATTTGAAGTGAGGACTTCACCATGTTTCGCACGATTGTGACAGGCATCGCGATTCTGGCTTGGGCGACGATCGGACTGGCGGAACCGAAGACGGGCGCATCCGTTATCAAGCTGACCCCGGAGGCGTATGCCGTTGAAGTGAAGAGCGACGAAAAGGCCGCGGCCAAGAAGTACAAGGGGAAGACCATCGAGTTTACATCCAAGATCGCTGGCATCAATCGCAATGCGAGCGGCGACGTGTTTCTATCGCTTCCATCCAAGACGGCCGGCATTCTCGGAGTCAGTTGCTTTCTGAAGGACAAGAACGTGTTTGGGAAGGTTGTGAAAGGCCAGGAAGTCACGGTTCGCGGCCGTTACCCGGATCTCCAGTTTGGCACGCAGATCATGGATTGCGAAATCGTGAAGAAGGGCCCAAGCCCTGCCCTCACGTACACGGCCGAGAGTTTTGCCACGGAATGGACCAAGGACAAGTCGGCAGCCGAGAAGAAATGGAAAGACAAGACGATTATCGTTTCGGGGCTGATAGTCGAAGCCAAAATCGATGACTTTGGCGTTGTCAACGTTTACCTGAAAGCGGGCCCCCAATCACGTGTCGATTGCGGCTTCAGCGCCTTCGAGAAGGACCTTGCGACCAAACTGGAGACCGGCCAACAAGTCACGGTCGTCGGCGAATTCTTGGAGTCTCAATCGAAGGACAATCAGCCCGCTTTACGCTTCTGCATGCCAGCGGGAAAGTGAGATGGCGTACTGGCCGCCGTCGGGCGGCGACCAGTACGCCCGGCCCGATTACTCCAAATTCAGCTTGTCGACGAACCCGTCGAATTCCTTCTTCTGTTTCCGTTCCTCCGTTTCCTTGCTCTTGATTTGCTCCTGGATCTTCTCCAGACTCGTCTCCTCCTGATCGAGTTTCTTCAAGTAGCGCTTGTACAACTCGCTGTCTTGCGGCAACTTGTCCATGTTGGTTCGGAGGCGGGCCTGCTCCTCGGAGGCATTCTTCGCCTGGTCGCGAAGTTCCTTGAGTGTCGTCAGTGTCTGCTCGTGCGTGACTCGCATTTCGTAGCCTTTCTTCAGACTCTCCTTGACGGCATCCTGGATTGCCGGGCTCGCGACGATGATTTTCAGGCGATCCTCATTAATCTCCGCGAATTTCTCCTTCTTCGGGACAACCCGCTCCTCGGACACCGGCTGTTGAACCCGAGCGTTGGCGGCCGCCTTGACGGTGAACTGGGAGCACGCGCGATGATCCGTCCGCGACCTTTTTCTCCCCGACGGCCGCCCAGTTGGGGCGAACTGTGTGTTCGAGGATGAACGTCCGCTCCGCCGCGGCGCGATTGCGAATGTGATAGGTAACCGTCTCGACCTCGCGGGCGGCAGTATGCAACTCGCCCTTGATAAACTTGCCGCTCACGAGCGATTCCGGCTCGGTCTTCGCGTGTCTGCCAGACCTCGAAGCCGAGTTCGGTGACGAAGCGCTGGGCCGGCCCATCGTCCTCGCCCGGTTTGCCGCGGACGTATACCCGCGAGCGTTTGCAGCGCGAATGCTCTCCGGCTTGGCGATGCGCAGTTCCTCGTCACCGTGTACGAGAGCGTCTGCCCCTTCTTGAGATCGAGTTTGAAGCGGTAGCGGTTCGTTCCCTTCTCGATCGGCTCCTCGTTGCCGATCAGCTGTCGCTCCGGCAAGCACATTGTGCTCGAGCCACACGATGCGATCCTCGTCGGCGCGATTCTTGAAGAAATAGGTGGTGCGTCCGGCGATCCTTGTGCGTCACTTGCAAGGCGTTCGGGAATTCGACGCATTTGCATCAGGAACGAGTCTTCCGGCGAACGATGCGTTTCGGTCCAGACATCCAGTCCGAGCGACGTGGCGAAGCCGGTCCAGTCCGCCTGCTTGGTGATGGCGAATGGATCGATCCGCGGCAGTTCTTCGCTGACTTCGAATTTCACCGTCTCGCCGGCCTTCACATCGATGTCGAAGCGGTACAAGTCGGTCGTCGTCTCGGCCGGCTTTTCCGGATGGACGAGTTTCCAGCCGGTCTTGATCGGCTGTTCGATCACGACCTTGCGGTTTTCCGGCGAGCGATTGACGATCAAATAGGTTCGAGTGTGCCGGGTCTTGTATTGCACGCTGAGATGTCCGTTCTCCATGCGGGCGGTCATTTCGGGGCCGGGACGAATCACGTCGAACGGCTTGATTTCCACGCCCGTGTCGAGGGCATAGCTCAGATAGCGCTCCTCGTTCGGCTGCAGGTCCAACAGCCGGGCGTCGCCGCTATAGGGCTGCTCGCCCTCGTAGACGGTGACTGGGCCGGACATCAGCGCTTGCTTCGTTTTGTTCTTGATCTTGAGCCCGTGCAGGGGCCGGACGGGATGCACGCGCTCGTTGTAAATGCTGACCTTCGTCGCGTCGATTTCTTCATCGAGGATCGGCAACATCACGGACTGTTGCCGCGGCAGGCTGACTTTTTGCTCGATGGTGTAGCGGGCCGGCTGGCCCAGCTCGTCGGCCGCGCGGGCACGTTCGATGAAGTCGGGATCGATGTTGGTCAAGGCGCTACCGAGTTGCTGGGCCTGAAGCTTCTGCTGATTCTTGCCCTTGTTTTGTTCGTTATTTCGTCGTTGCATTTCGTCGAATGTAACGCCCCGTCCGCGGCCGTTGTTGTCGAAGTTGAGCGCGTTGTTCTGATAGCGATTGTTGTTGAAGGCATTTATGCCCATCTGGCCGCCTTGTTGGCCGAATTGACCCGCCAGGTTACCGAATTGCCCTTGCTGTTGCAGCGCCCACATCGGGTTCATGTTCGCAGGTACACCGTTCTGGAGCATGCCCATCGGGTTGAAATTGCCGCCGCCGAGTCCGCCGCCAAAGCCGACTCCGCCCTGAATGCCGAAATTCGGAAGATTGATCGCTGCGTTCGTGATTGGCCCGCCATAAGTCGGCGGCCGCAACGAGGCGAACAGCGCCGGTTCCACGGTCGGCCGCGGGATGAACAATGGGGGGTACAAATCCATCTGGAACGAGATCGGTCGACTCGAGACGAGCGTGAGCTTGACGTCGTTCCAGTCATCGTCGCTCGTGTTCTCGACATTGGCCCAGGCCTGGAGCCGCCATTTGCCGCCCTCTTCTTTCACCAGTCGGTAACTGGTTTTCCAGATCGGGTTTTCCACGACATAGCCGACCCGGACCTCACGTTTTCCGACCCCCTGGAAACCGAGATGCACGGTCTTCTTCAGGCTGTCGTGGCCGACGGCTACGACTTCGAGCGCTCGCCGCAGTTCGTTCTCGACGGTCGGATTCAGAAATCGCACCCGCTGAACGGCCGAGAGTGGCACGCTGCGCAGGCCCTCGGCACATGCCAGGTTGAGCAGTTCCATCTCGGCGACGCCCGGCGATGATGGATTCGGCGGCCGCTGAGCGGTCTCCATGCCGACGATCGTTCCGGTCATCGTGCTCGGCAAGCCGCTAAGCGACGAATTATTGGTCTGAAGCGAAATCTCGACTTTCTGTCCGCGCATCTGGTTGAGGATCTGCCCATACGACGGATTGGTGCTCAGATCGATCGCGAAGCTCTTGAGTGTTTTTTCGATCGGCTCCTGACTGTCGTAACGCAATGGCACCGACTTGCCGTTTCGGTCGCGGACGACCAGGCTCTTGATCAGATCGTTGATATCCGCGGCGGAGAATTGCAGATCCACGCGGGCATCGCCTTCCACATCGCCGGATCGGTGGAAATACCCGACGCCGCTGTTGAAGAGAACGACTTGCGTGATCGGCAATTTCTGCGCCGGCTTGAGTTGGCCGCCGTTGACAGCCTGGGGATCATCCTGGCGAACCAATCGCGGTTCGGGCCCAACTTCGGCGCGAACGATCCTGCCACGCCAGGCAACGATGCCGGCCGCGATCGTCGCCACGACGAACAAGAAGAGAGCGGCTTTCTTCAACATGAGGAACCTCGAGCAGTGTTGGCGATTCAGTCAGAGTAATGTAATCGCGGAGGGGCCAGCTTGTCAGTGCGACTTGCGCACTGGGGTTACACGAGCGTTACAGTTGACGGCCGTGAGCTTGCGAACACAACGTGGGCGGCGCGGAATTGTTGGCGATGGAACAATTTGCCGCTATTCTGGTGCTCGACCGGGCAAGAAACTTGAGGTTCGACAGGTCGTATTCATGTTTTGCGTGCTTTCCGGATCGTCTGAAGGGCATCTTGCCATTTTGGCCCGCTTCGCGGATATTACATTCCATCCTGCCTTGCTACCCACGCGGTCCTTTCCATCGTTTGGTCGAGATTCTTCATGACTTCACCCATTCGATTCATCAGCCTCGCGCTTGGGGCTCTCGGCGTTCTCACGACTTCCGCACTCGCGCATCCCATCGTTCCAGGCTTCGAACGGTTCCACTCCGGCCCGGATGCCAATCCGGCCGTGGGCGGTGCGCTCTTATTGGGAGAATTGAATTGCGTGAGTTGTCACGACGACGCTCGCGCGGCGAAAAAGCAGGCCCCGGTGCTGGACGGGATTGCCTCGCGGGCACGACTTGGCCATCTGCGGAAATTCATCGCCGATCCGCAGGCGGTCAAGCCAGGCACAACGATGCCTTCTTTGTTTGCCGTTGATCCAGACCGAAATGCCAAGGTCGAAGCCTTGGTGCATTTCCTGGCCGGCACCGGCAGTCCGCGGCACGTGCGGCCCGATCTGAAGGCGGTAATTCGGGGTAAGGACATTTACGCAAAGATCGGCTGCGCCGCCTGTCATGGTGGCCGCGACCTGGCCGGCGACCCGGCCAAGCCGCAGTTCCCATTCGCGGTTCCGCTCGGCGACCTGAAAGGCAAGTACACCATTCCGGGGTTGGCCGGATTCCTGGCGAATCCGCTCGAAACGCGACCTTCGGGGCGTATGCCGCATCTACTGAAGCCGAAACAGGCGCTCGACGTCGCCAACTACCTGTTGCAAGGGACCAAGTTCAATCACGCCACCGGCCGGGGCACGACGACGTTCGCCTATTACGAAGGTGGATGGGATCGCCTGCCGGACTTCAGCAAGATGAAGCCGAAGGCGGCTGGCAAGACGATTGCATTCGAGATTGCGGTCGCCAAGCATGAATTCAATTTTGGTCTGCGCTTCGAAGGCTTCTTTAAAGCCGATGCTGCCGGAGCGTACACATTCCACGTCGCCAGCGACGACGGCAGCCGGCTTTCCATTGACGGCAAAACGGTCGTCAACAACGACGGCATCCACTCGACCGAATCGAAATCCGGGACAATCGAATTGACCAAGGGCGTACACAAAGTCATCGTTGATTTCTTTCAAGGGGGCGGCGAGCAGGTGTTGGAAGTGGAGATTGAAGGGCGGGGCCTCGGTCGGCAGCCGTTCGGCCCGCTGGTCGCCGCGACGGAAGCGGACCTCGACAAGAAGATCGATCCCAAGCCAGCAGCGAAGGACGACGATGTGCTGACAATCGATCAGGGGCTGGCCGCGAAGGGCAAGACCCTCTTTGCCTCCATCGGGTGCGCCAGTTGCCATCACCTTGATGAAAACAAAAAGCCAATTGCTTCCACATTGGCAGCCAAGCCGTTAAGCGGGCAAAAGGCAATGGCTGGCTGTCTGGCTGAATCGCCGGCCAAAGGATTGCCGAAATATGAACTCAACTCGATACAGCGAAAATCCCTGGTAGCCGCAATCGCCAAGTTGCCAGCCGGCCCGCGAGAACCACGTGCGATCATCGCCCGGACAATGCTCACGCTGAATTGTTATGCCTGTCACGTGCGCGATAAAGTGGGCGGACCAACCGAATTGACCAGCCCCGTCTTTTCGACGACGACGCCGGAGATGGGCGAGGAGGCCCGCGTGCCGCCCCCGCTCAACGGGGTCGGCGCCAAGCTCAATCCGACTTATATGAGCCAGATTCTCGACAAGGGCGCCGATGATCGGCCCTATATGCACACCAGCATGCCGGGCTTCGGCAAGGCAAACGTTGGACATCTAGTGGAAGCGTTCGGCAGCATCGACAAGCTGCCCGAAGTGCCGCCGGTCAAATTCGATGTCCCGCAATCGAAGGTCCTGTCAGCCGGCCGACACATGGTCGGCGTGCAGGGCTTCGGTTGCATCAAGTGCCACACTTTTGCCGGCAACAAGGCGGAAGGCGTCCAGGGCATCGACATGTTGTTGATGACCAAGCGGTTGAAGCGCGATTGGTTCCATGCCTATTGCGTCGACCCGCAGAAGATTCGGCCCGGCACGCGAATGCCCACGGCATGGCCGGCCGGGCAAAGCACGCTCCCAAGCATTTTGGACGGCAAAGCCGCGACGCAAATCGAAGCGATCTGGACCTACCTGGGCAGCAACAATCCGGCGATTCCTCCCGGTATGGGACACAAATTCATCCCACTGATTCCGATGGACGGGGCGATCCTTTATCGCAATTTCATCCAGGGCGCTGGTACACGAGCAATTGGCGTCGGTTATCCCGAGAAGGTCAATCTCGCGTTTGACGCTAATGATCTGCGGCTAGCGATGATCTGGAAGGGCGGATTCATCGACGCCGCCCGACATTGGACTGACCGTGGCGCCGGGTTTGAGGGACCACTGGGCGACGATGTCGTTCACCTACCGATGGGAGCGGCGTTCGCGGTGCTCGATAAGAGCGACATGGCGTGGCCCACGGGAAAGGCACGCGAAGCGGGCTTTCGGTTTCTTGGCTACAAGCTCACCAAGGACGACCGACCAACCTTCCGCTACTCCTTCAAGGGCGTGACGATTGAAGACTTTCCCAATCCAGCCGGAACGCTCGCCAACCCGAACTTGAAGCGCGAATTCACGTTGACATCGGAGAAGCCGGTGAATGGGCTCTTCTTCCGCGCCGCGGTTGGTTCGAAGATCGAACCCACCGGCGGCGGTTGGTACAAGATCGATGGGCTGAAAGTGCGAATCGATGGTGCAACACCGGTGGTGCGGCAGTCCAACGGAAGGGCCGAATTGCTGGTACCGTTGCGCCTTGCCGACGGGAAGGCGAAGTTCTCCGAGGAGTTTTCGTGGTGACGACAAGCCAGTGATATGTGGACCAGCCGGGGATGTAGAATGGATAGGAGTTGCCTCGCTTGGGCATCGACGAGGATGCAGAGATGATTGAACCAGAAACAATCCGCCGAGGGTTTAATGTTCAGATCGAGCGGATTGGCGACACCGATTACCGTGCAACATATGTGCCCCGTGGATTGCAGCACGAGCGCGGAATGGGAGGCGAGCCGAAAAGGGTTCCAACATATCGAGCTAAGGTTGGCATCAATGGAAATATGCAAGTGAAATGGGATGCAAGTCCCGCCGTAGACAAACAGGATCGGGCGCCATTCGATGACGACGCCCGTGCCAGAGTCTCGACTCTTCATAGATGGCTGGAAGACTTGGGCCGGCTGATCCGATCCGTCCAAGGTTGGGCACACGAACTCGGGTGGTCAACGAAAGTAATTGAAAAGCCGTTGGATGATTCTGCTATCGGGAGCTACAGACGCCCGCATTGTTGCTTCAAGAAGGAACAGTGCGAATGCTGCTCGAACCGATTGCCCGATCGGCTCCGGGTGCTCAGGGGGTCGTCGATCTCTACTTGATGCCTGCTTACGACGACATCGCCAGCCTGTTCTTCGACGGCGAGCGGTGGCAGATTCATTACGCGCAACCTCACGAGGCAGCGAAGGGCAAGAGCCCAATGGCAGGACCAAGAACTCTCTCCAAGACTTCGCTTCGCAATGCCCTTGACGAGTTGACCAGCCATGCCCGGTGAAGCGGCGTTTACGTGGATGACGCGCATCAAGGCAGTCGAGCGGGAGTACCAATTGGCAAAGCTCGCATTCGACCGACTTCAGCAACAAGCGATGAACGATCCGCACGTGTTGGCCGCCGATCAACGATTCCGCGACATTGACTCCGCCATCCACGGCATTGAGGGAACATACCTCGTGCGACTTTTCTCCGAGTTCGAGACAGCGCTTCGGCATTTCTTGCGATCGAGACGGCTTCGCATTCCAAGCAAAGCGGAAGCACTCATCAACAAAGTGCGCGATCGAGCGGAGATTCCGAACGACTTTGCGGACGACGTACACAAGGTTCGCGTGTACCGAAATAAGCTTGTTCACGACGTGCTCGAAACGGTCGAGGCGGTGAAGATTAGAGAAGCGACGAAATACTCCAGTACGTTCTTGAGTTGGCTCCAACGGACGTGGTAGCCAGGTCGATGACTCATTGAATCCTGAACAAATTCAAAGCGAGAAAGCCACATGCGCTGTTTCCATTTCGTTTCCGCGATCAGTCTTGTTGTGGCGATGATGTCGGCGGTTTCCGCCCATGCTCAGAAAAAGCCCGCGAGCGCCGCGGCCGAAGAGGACTACTACAAACTCCTTCGCTTTGAGACGCCGCCAGGCGAAGTACTCGAAGGGGGCGCCATTGAAATCATGCCCGATGGCAAGGTTGCTTTCGGCACGCGCCGGGGCGAAATCTGGATGATCGACAATGCCTATGCCGATGATCCGAAGGAAGCGAAGTTCACGCGCTTTGCCCATGGCCTGCACGAGATATTGGGCCTTGCGCAAAAGGACGGCTGGCTCTATGTGACCCATCGACCCGACGTGACGCGAATCAAGGACACCAATGGCGACGGCAAGGCCGACGTCTTCGAGATTTTCGCCCAAGGCTGGGAAATCAGTGGCGACTACCACGAATACGCTTTCGGATCCAACTTCGACAAGGACGGCAATATCTGGATCGCTCTGTGTTTGACCGGGTCATTCACATCGGATGCGAAGTTCCGCGGCTGGGCCGGCAAGGTGACACCGGATGGCAAGTTCATTCCGACAACCAGCGGAGTGCGTTCGCCCGGCGGTGTCCGCTTCAATGCCGAAGGCGATGTGTTCTATACGGACAATCAGGGTCCGTGGAACGGACCTTGCGGACTCAAACAGATAACCATCGGCGGCTTTGTGGGCCATCCGGGTGGATTCAAATGGTACAAGGAACCAGAAGCTCAGTACCTGGGCAAAGCCCCGCTCGTTCCCAAGAGCGGCAGCCGCATCATGATCGAGGCTAAGCGCATTCCGCAACTTGTCCCGACCTGTGTGCAATTCCCTTACGGCAAGATGGGACAGTCCGCGTCCGGCTTCGATTGCGATCTGTCGAATGGCAAATTTGGCCCGTTTGAAAAGCAACTGTTCGTCGGCGATCAGACGCACAGCACGATCATGCGCGTGTTCCTCGAGAAGGTGAATGGCCACTATCAAGGCGTCTGCTTCCCATTCCGCCAGGGATTTGGCTCTGGCATCGTACCGGTGCGATTTGGCAAGGATGGCTCGTTGTTCGCTGGCGGCACCAATCGCGGTTGGGGCTCGCGTGGCACCAAGCCGTACTCCCTGGAGCGCCTCGTTTGGACGGGCAAGACGCCGTTCGAAATCCAGGAAATGCGCGCGAAGCCCGATGGCTTTGAATTGACCTTCACGCAACCGATCGATCCCGTGAGCGCCGGAAAAACCGACTCGTACGTCATGAAGACATTCACGTACCTCTACCGGGCGGAGTACGGCAGTCCCGAAGTGGACGCGACGACGCCAACGATCACGAAAATCGAAATCGGCAAAGATCACAAGAGCGTCCGGCTGTACGTCGACGGTTTGCAGCAAGGACACATCCATGATCTGGCGCTGCCCGGCGTACGTTCGGCGAGAGGGTCGCCCGTGCTCCATCCGCAGGCGTACTACACGCTGAACTACATACCCCACCAATGAACTTCGGCGGCCAGTTGAATTGGCTCTGACGCCCGTGGTCCTTTCCCTTGAATCCCTGTCTCTCTTCACCAGATGAGGACCGCAAACCCGCACATCCCCACGGAATGGCTTTGCAATGAAACTCTGGGGTCAATGTAGCCGATGGGCGAAAATGTCTGGTTAAAAGGAGGAAGGCGGCCAAGGCGGCCAAGATGGCCAGCGTTTTCTCCATCCCCCCTTGCGCGATAATGTCTATTTGCGGAGCCATTCATTCGACCCTTCACGGGAACCGCCTGGTTCTAATCGCAAAGCCGTCGTGCCGAGCATTCAAAACCGAGCGCAAGTGCATCCATTCTCTGTTAACGCTCACTTATTAAGCTTTTTTTTATAAAACCGTTTCATTAATAGGCACATATTCCTGATTATTGGCCTTCATCAATTGAATTGGTTGACGAATTCTTGCGATTGGAGTTTTTAATGTTGCTAAAGCTAGCAACCGTGTCTATTCTCTTATCATCCGGATGGCGGGAATTCCTCGTTGCCGAGTACGAGGCGGGGATGGCGCGTAATGAAATCGATGAGCCGCTTTTGCCCGAAATTGTCGGGTCCTGCCCTGCCATGCGCGAGGTTTATCGCCTGACGCGCATGGCCGCTCCGAGCAATGCGAGTGTTCTGCTCATCGGAGAGACGGGGACCGGCAAGGAAGTCATTGCTCGCGCTTTGCACAAGCGCAGCCAGCGAGCAACCGGCCCCTACATTCGGGTCAATTGCGGGGCGCTTCACGAGAACCTGCTCGAAAGCGAACTGTTCGGCCACGTCAAGGGGGCATTCACTGGCGCCGTCGAGAACAAGACCGGTCGGTTCGAGGCCGCTCATGGCGGGACGATCTTCCTGGATGAAATTTCCAGCATGTCGGCGAAGTTGCAGGTGAAGCTTCTGCGGGTGTTGCAAGAGCGCGAGTTCGAACGCGTCGGCGATTCCAAGACGATTCGCGTCGATGTCCGAGTCGTGGCAGCGACCAACGAATCGCTCGAAGATGAGATCGAAGCCGGCCACTTTCGCGAGGATTTGTATTACCGGCTCAACGTTGTGCCGATTCCGTTGCCGCCGTTGCGCGAACGGCGCGACGATATCGTGCCGTTGGCCCAGTTCTTTCTCAAGCGCTATGGCGAATTGAATCGCCGTGAGGTTCCGGACCTGACGCCGGAAATCATCCAGTCGCTTTTGACCTACGACTGGCCGGGCAATGTTCGGGAACTGGAAAACACCATCGAACGATTAGTCGTTCTGTCCGATGGGAAGAGCGTGCCGACGAGCCTGCTTAAATTCGGCCGGCCGCGATACTCGCTTCGAAGTACGAAACGACGGGCGGACGATGTGCCCGGCCTCATTCGCCGGCTGATCGAAGTCGGCGCTCGCACGGCGCCGCCGGACGGATCCAAGCTGTACGATTTCCTCGTCGGCGGCGTCGAACGCGAACTCATCGAGCAAGTGATGCGGCAATGCGATGATGTGAAAGTAACTGCCGCCGATCGCCTCGGGATCAATCGAAACACCTTGCACAAAAAGCTCGAACAGTATGCGAACGCGAATGGACGACTCGAATTGGCGGACGCTCCCCAAGAAGCGGCCGCCGAAGCCTGATCCCCCATCCATCAAACTATTAAGTCGCGTGGATCGCTGATCTCGCCGGTCAGGGCGCTCGCCGCGACCGTCAACGGGCTCGCCAAATAAACGCGGGCCTCCTTGTGCCCCATGCGGCCGGGGAAATTGCGGTTCGTGGTGCTGATGCAGCTAATGGGCGAGTTCAATCGGCCAAAAGTGTCCGATGGCCCGCCCAGACAGGCGGCACAACTCGCGTCGCCAATCTTCGCGCCCGCATTCTGGAAGATCTCTTCTAAAGTCTTGTCGCCAATGCGCTCGGTCTTGAGGCCTTGGGCCACTTCCGTGGTCGCCGGCACGACAAACGTGTCGATCTTCACTTCCTTGCCACGCAAGATCCTGGCTGCGGCGCGGAAGTCGGTCAGCTTTCCGCCCGTGCACGAGCCGATGTAAGCGCGATCGAGTTTGGTGCCCTTAATTTGCGAGACAAACGCCTTGTTGTCCGGGCTGTGCGGTTGGGCGATGACCGGTTCCAATTTGGTGACGTCGTACACCTTTTCGAAAATGAACGACGCCCCGGTATCGCTCTTGAGCACGGTGTACGGCTTGCTGCCGGTCTTCTTGCCGCGCTGGTTGACATAATCCAGCGTCACCTGATCCGGAGCGATGCAGCCATTCTTGCCGCCCGCCTCGATCGCCATGTTGCACACCGTCATCCGCTCTTCGATATTGAGCGAGTAGATGCCGTCGCCATCGAATTCCATTGCCCGATAGGTCGCGCCATCGACGCCGATGTCGCCGATCACCGCGAGGATCAGGTCCTTGGCCATCAGGTAAGGCGGGAGCTGTCCGTGGAAGACGAAGCGCATGGTCGGCGGCACTTTGAGCCACAGCTTGCCGGTGCCCATGACGAAGCCGGCGTCGGTGTTGCCAATGCCGGTCGCGAATTCGCCGAATGCTCCGGCCGTACACGTATGGCTATCGGTGCCGAGCAGCACTTCGCCGGGCCGGGTGTGTCCCTCTTCGGGCATGGCAATGTGACAGACGCCCTTGTAGCGATCGGTGCCGACGTCGTAGTAGTACGGCAGATTCTGCTCTTTCGCGAACGCCCGAATCACATCGACATTGCGATTGGCCATCGCGTCGTGCGTGAAGATGTAATGATCCGGGATGATCACGACTTTTTCGCGATCCCAGACCTTGGCATTTTGGCCAAAGTGCTTCTGGAATACGCCAATGGTGCCGGGCCCGCAGACATCGTGAGTCATCAGCACATCGACGTTGACCCAGACATTGTCGTTCGGGTTAACGGAGGAGCGGCCTGCGGCACGGGCCAGGATTTTCTCGGTCAGGGTCATTGGGGACATAGCTCAGTATCTCTCCGACGGCCTAATCGTTTGGTCCACTCCATTCTACCGCCTATTGCACGTTATTCCGGTCGAACTGCGGATTCTCAATTACCCCGAACACATTTCCGAACGGATCGAGGATCGTTGCCGTCTTGATGCCGCCGCCGACGTCCATGACGTCGTCGCGTAACTCCGTTCCCAGACCCTGAAGCGTTGCCAACTCGGCTGCGGCATCTGGCACACCCCAATAGGCAATCGCGCCGGTTGCTCCCGGTTGGCCGTCGGGAATGAGGCCCAGCTCAAAGCCGCCGACTTCGAAGCCGACGTAAAACGGCTGGTCGAAGTACGGTTCCTTCTCCAAAACTTGGGCGTACCATGCCTTGCCACGAGCCAGGTCGGGGGTTGGATAAATCACGGTTCGCAGGCCGAGGATCATGGCTTGACTCCAACATTTGCATTCCATCAGCCGACAATGGCCAGATTATCGCGGTGTACCAATTCGACGTATGGCACTTTGCCGACGGTGCGCTGAATCTGTTCGGTCGCCAGGCCACGGATTCGCTCGGCATCGGCACTGGAATAGTTACTCAGACCGCGGGCAAATTCGATTCCGTCGCGATCGCAGATTGAAACTACATCGCCCTTGCCGAATGTCCCCATCACGGCGAGGACGCCGATCGGCAGCAAACTGCGGCCGCCCTGCTCCACTGCTTGCTTGGCGCCGTCATCGAGACAGAGCGCGCCACGCGGCCGTGCAGTAAGGCCCAGCCAGCGTCTTCGAGCCGAGAGTGCTTCGCGATGCGGCAAGAACAGGGTGCCGATCGATTCGCCGGCGAAGACTTTGTCGAGGACGCCGTCGCACGAGCCATTCGCCATGATCACGGCTCCGCCGGCTGCCGCGGCCAGTCGGGCTGCCCGCAACTTGCTCCGCATGCCGCCCGTTCCCAAACTGCTCTGCGTAGCGGCGGCCAAATCCGTGATCGACTTGTCGATGTGCGGCACCGTGGGAACCAATTGCGCCGCTGGATCCGACCGGGGGTCGGCGGTGAAGAGGCCGTCGACATTCGTCAGCAACACCAGAAGTGGCGCCTGCAAAAGATTGGCGACCATGGCGGCCAAATGATCGTTGTCGCCGAACTTGATTTCGGCAACGGAAACCGTGTCGTTCTCGTTGATGACCGGCAGGCAGTTGTACTCAAAGAGCGTCAGGATCGTATGCCGGGCGTTGAGATAACGCACGCGGTGATCGAAGTCGCCGGCCGTGAGCAGGATCTGCGCCGCGTGCCGGCCATGCCGGCTGACGGCATCTTGATACGCCTGCATCAACGCACATTGTCCGATCGCCGCACATGCTTGCAAATGGGGTAAATCACTGGGCCGCTTGCCGAGGTTGAGCCGTCCGACGCCGGCGCCGATGGCGCCCGAACTGACGAGCGCAATCCGCCGCCCGGTCGCGCGTGCCGTGCTGAGTTGATCGGCCAGCGCCTGAATGCGTCCGAAATCGAGGTCGCCGGCGCGATTGGCAAGGACATTCGTCCCCACCTTGACCACCACGGGTCCGGGGCGGGCAAGAATTTCGATGTGCGCGGCGTCGGCCATGTACAGACCCAGACACGGATTCGGACCCCGTTATGAAATGGAGGTCGAAGCAAACTGACAAGCGCTAGCCCGGAAAGGCCGCGAGGCCCGCCGGGACAAATGACCCGGCTGGCCTCGCTGAACTGTTGCTCGCGTTCCGTCGCTTACTGCAAGAGGAAGAACTGCCGTGTCTTGAGCATCAGGCCGATGATTCCCTGCTGCGTGGTTCCACCGGCCATGAGGCTCACCCACGAATCGATCTCTGAATCGCCCGGAGCCGGTCGGGTCGGCTTGTTCTCCGCGAGGTACGTGTTCAGGAATCCCGCGACCAGGAATCGGCGGTATTCGGCTGAACTCAATACTTGCAGGGCGATGGTGTAGCGAGCCGCCTGGACCGAGGCCTGGTTGGACGAGTGCGAGTTCAAGTAAGCCAACTGAGCCTGCGCGGCTTGCTGGTCGGCCGTGGTTCCGTCGTTGATGCCACGATCGAGCAGATCGTTGTACACCTTCGTGAGCCACGTCTGGTTTTGAGCGCCGGATCCATTCAGAGCCAGGTATTCCGCGCTTGAGAGCAGATTGGCCGCGACGGACTCGAGCCTGCCGCCGTGTGCCGCGTACCAAGCCTGCTGAGTCGCCAACTCGGCGGCGGTCGGCAAGGAGAGCCCGGCCCGGTGCAGCAGATTGATGTAGTAATCCGTGAAAATCCGGTCGCGGTACTCTTGCGAACCCAGCATCAGCGGTCCGGTGACGGCGTTGAATCGGGCGTTTTCGTAGCCATTGTTCGGACCGGCCAACAGGGTGTCGAGCATCCCATTGAATTCGGTGCCAGTCGGGCTCGTATCGATGCTCGCCCGGCCCAGGACCTTCAGGTAGATGCTCTTGAGCCACTCGACATTGCTGTTGCCGTTCAGCCGCAGGTACTCGGCCGAAGCGATCAACTGGGCGATCACTTGCTCGTCGTGTCCCCTCTTGAGCAACGGGATCAGTGCCGTCGTCTCGTCCAGTTTCTTATCCGCATTGCGTACGGGCGTCCGACCGAGGAACTCGATGAAGTACTCGGTTGCCGTTTGTTGCAACGCGGCAGTGCCGAAGACGGTGAGCCTCGCCACCGCCGTCCGGCTGATGACGCCGGCATTCAATTGGTTGAGTCTCTTGGTAAACAGGGCGTCCTGCGGGATCATCAGGTCGTCGTAAACGTGGGTGATCCAGCCACTGTTGTTGCCGCCGGAACTCGTGAAATACTCGGGGCTCGACAGCAGATTGAAAACGAGGGTTCGGTACGTCAACTTCTTCTTGATGATCTTGGAACGATTCGATTCCAACTCCGCCGTTGGCGAGCCCGACGTTGGCAGGCGATGCAAGTATCGCTGATACAACCCGGTGATGAGGCGATCAATCTCTTCCTGCGAATTGACGATCGTCGTCGCGATCGAGGCGAATGATGCGAGCCGAGCCTTATCGACGGCCTCAACCAGCGTGGCATAGGTCGCATTATCCGGGTCGCGGCCGTTCGTCTCGGTAGCGCCCAGGAAGTCGTGGAAGAGTCCGGCAACGAATCGTCCGTCGTCGGTATGGTTGACCGCGAGGATGCCGTTGAAGCGGTCGGCAAAGACCTCGCCATTCACGGCATTCTGATTCTGGTTCATCGGATTGCCGGTGTTGGCGAACGACCCATCGGTGTCGCCGAAGTCCTTTAGATTGACCCCCAGCGTGTTCGGTCCAATCACCAGCGTATATGTGCCATCCAAGAGCTGCGGGCCAAACAGCAACTCGTAGGTGAAATTGGACGAGTCGGTCGGCGTAATCAGGAGCGGCGAGGCGGAGCCGTCCGGTCCGGTCAGGTAAGCCAGTTCCTTGGAGGTCAGCGAGGCCAGTTGTTTGGACAATTCCGTTGCCTTGAAGCCGACGCCGGTGAGCGATTTGTAGAGCCAATCCAGCCAGACCTTGTCGGTTGGTACCTGCAAGACCCCCTGCTGCTGGCCCTGCATGAGCGAGATAAACTCGTTGCCCGCATAGCCGATCGCCAGGTCGAGGGTGCCGTCCTGGTTGGCATCGCCAATCGCGAGCGACGTCGGCTGGTCGCCGGTCGTCGGGTAGCTGATCGGCACGGCGAACGAGAGCGGATCGGGCGAACCCACAATGTCGACCGTTTCATTGAAGATGACCGACACACCGCTCGGCGTACCACCGTGGGTCACGAAGATGTCCGGTCGGCCGTCCGCGTTATGATCGATAATCGTGACGGCGCGAGGCGTGGCGCCGACGTCGATAATGGTCCCCGCTGCAAGAGTCGGAGCAACAAACACGCCGCCTCCATCGTTGCGGAACACGCGGACCTGGCCGCCGCCGAGATCGGTCGTCGCGGCGATGTCGAGATTGGTGTCGGTGTTCAGCGCGCCGATTGCAACCGATGTCATGGCCGCGTTCGTGACGCGTGCCGCGAGCGGAGTGAACGCGGGAGCGCCCACTGCCGCCGTGGTGTTGGTTAGAACGACCATGCCATTGGCACCGGTCACGACGAGATCGGGCCGGGTGCTGCCGGTCACATTGCCCAGAGCGACATCGGTCGGACTGGTCAACTCGGCAGCACTCGGGATGTTGTCGCCGACCTTGAATGCCGTCGGGTGCGCAAAGTTCCCGGCGCCATCGCCGAGCAATACGTCGACCACGTAGTTGCCCGATCCATTCACTTGCCCGTCCGCGACCGCAATATCGACCTTGTTGTCGCCATCGATGTCGCCAGTCACCAGGGCCACCGGATTGTTGCCGCCGTTCAAATCGGTTCGGGCGGCGAATGAGATTGGCCCGCCCACCGGCGAATTGTTGAGGAAGAGGCTCACCGAGTTCGTGGTGGCCGCCGTCAGACCGCCGTTGGCAACGAGCAAGTCGTCCAAACCATCGCCGTTGACATCCATGGCCACAAGATCGGTCGGCGCCGCGTTGGTCGGCAGCGTCAATGTCAAAGTTGGAGTAGCCGGGTAACCACCGCCGACCTGGCCTTTGAAGATCAACACCTTGTTGTCGCTGGTAGCGATGGCCAAATCGAGCACTGGTTTCCCAAGGGCTGGGTCGGTTACTCCGGTGAAGTTGCCATAGACGACAGCGGTCGCCTTTGCTCCGGCCGGCAATGCGCGATCGTAACCCGACTTCTGGTATGCCTCCGTCGTGGAAACGATGTTCGCGTATAGTTGGATCAGCGATCCGCCCGGCTGTACCAGGGCGGTTACCAGCGGAGTAATCTCGCTCAGATCGACAGTGCTCGTCGGAGCACCGGCCGTCCGCGGGTAGTTTCGAGCCAGACTCTGGTTCAAGAAATCGGCGAAGACGTCGGTCAGGAACTCCTTGTGGTGATCGTCGATGCTCTGCTGGAGCGCACCGGCGCCAACGCCGGTCACGACCAACTGCTTCATGAGGTCGAGTCGCTTCGCGAGCTTCTTGGCCACCGTGGTGTTCGCCGGCAGTGCGGCAAGCTGGGCCAGGTAGTCACCTGCCAATGAATCGCCGACCGAGGTACGGCCAAATACATCTTGCCAAGTGCTCTCAATCCAGGTGTTGTTGTTGTTATTCCCCTTGCCTGAATTGGAGAAATAGGCCGTCGAACTCAGAAGGCTCGCCACGAAGTCGAGTTCGCCATTCGGCTTGGCGAAATACTTGAGACTCGCGTTGATCTCCTGCTTCGTCGGGGCCCGGCCATAGATCTCTTCATAGTAGTGCGTAATCCGCGTGACCTTGTAGCCCTTGGTGGACATGAGCGACAGGGCCACGGCACTTCGGGCCGGGTTATTCATGTCCGCGGTAAACGTTCGCGGATCGACCGGTTTGTTGAACGTGACGTCGATGTTGCCCAGGGCGCCGCTGTCCGTCTGCGACGGTGGGTTGACCGAATCGATTGCCGGCCCGGAGTGATCGGTCGACAGTGTGAACACGCCGCGTCCCTGAGTCGCCGCAACAAGAGTCTCCTGAGCCTCGCTGAATTGGAGGCTTACCACCGGCACGCCCGGCAATGCCTGGCCGAGAGGCAACCAGGTCGCGCCGCCGTCCACCGTGACATAGGCTCCGTTGTCTGTGCCGACGTACAAACGGCCGATCGAGTGCGCCGGAAGTCGTCCTTGGGTCGATGGCCATCGTGTAGGCCGGCAATTTCGGCAATGTGGCGCCGAGCGTCGTTCCGCCCAGCGGCACCCAGGTCAGACCTGAATCAGTGGACTTGTAGACGCTGGACCCGCCGCCACTTCGGTTGTTCAACATCACATAGACAACGTTCGGCTTATTCGGATCGACGGTGATCCCGTTGATGCGAATGCCCGGCAGACCGGCAGAACGATCGACGAAGATGCCGCCTGCGGGATGGAAGAAGAACTTGCCATCCGCGGTTCCCGCGAAGTAGACGCCGTTCGCCGACGGCGCGAATGCCACGGCCGAGACAGCATTTCCAGGCGAGAGCGGACCGCTAATGGGATCCCACGCATTGCCGTCGGAGCGACTGAGGTAGACTCGATCATCCCCGTAGAGCAACTCGTCGAAATATTTGTTCTGACCGGCGTTAAAGAACTTGTGCGGGTTGACAGCCAGCACCGGAGCAAACGGCGCGTTGTCGGACAGGGCGATGCCACCGTTGTTCGACAGGTCAGAGAATGTGAAACTGACGCCGCCATCCGAAGAAAGCTCTGGAATGCTTGTCAGCGCGTTCAAATAAATGACATCGTTCCAAACTCGGAAGATCGTCGTCGGCGTGTCCGGTGTGGCCGACGGACTCGGGGTCGCGACCCCAAGGGCGACCGCATCGGGAACCCCCTCCGTCTCGAGGATGCCATTGGATGCCCAGGAGCCAACGCCACCCGCGGTTATTGCCGTACCAACCTCATAGCTGGACATGTAAAACCGGGCCGGGTCGATCGGGTCGATAGCGGCGCCGGTCAAGTCCGCAATTTGGAGATTGCCATTTAGCGGCGTGATCTGCATTCCCGGCGGGTTCGGAGTTCCGAGCCCGAAGAATGCCAGCAATCCGTCGCCCCCGCTCGTGTAGTCGTAGTCGAAGCCGAGCGGCAGACCGCGGAACAAGCCGCCGCTGGTACCGAATAGAATCCGGCCCTGCGGGTCGGCCGCCATTTGTTCCGTGGCGCCTGGCACAAAGCTATTGAAGCTGAACTGGCTGTTGAGCACCCCTTGTTCGAGTTCGTACCAATAGACGCCCTCGTGGTTGTACAAGATCGCTGGCTGCGTTCCGGGATACTGAACATGCGCCCCGTTCACGTAGTCCCAGCCAATCGTGGCCTTGTCGATGTCGTCGCCGTCGTTCGGGAAATTGGAACCGTTATAGTCGCGATTCGGGCCAAAGAAATCGATATAGTCGGCGTCGCGCATGTTGCCCGTATCCACTCGAATCAATGAGTGGACTGGCGGATCGCCAGCGTAACCCACTCGGCGCGACCCGCCGATATAGACGACGTTCACATCGGTCGGATCGACGAGCATCGCACCGACTGTGTCGCCTTCGTGGCTGAACACGTCAATGTCGACCCAATTTAGGGTGGGAGTCTCTTCGCGAATGAGTGCGTGCGTGAAGTTCAGGAGATTGTCCTTGGACTTGTACAACCCCATCAAGTTTTGCCCGCCGGAGTCAAACGGTCCGGGATTTGGGCCCGCCGGCGGCTGACCAATCAGCACGTAGACGGTCTTTTCGTCGCCGACCCGTCCGGTTCCTTGTGCCAGCCGGACGCTCCCGATGCCCACCCCTTCGGGGATCGTACTCGGAGTGAAGAGGTAAGTTTTGTCGCCGCCCAGCGCCTTGAACCAGGTCGAGCCGCCGTCCGCCGACTTCCAAATGCCGGCCGAGGCGGATGTCGGCGCTTGTCCAATGTTTCCAAGACCAATGATCAGCCGTCCCGGACTAAATGGATCGACCAACATATCGGTGACGGAGGCAATGGCTGCTCCACCACCGAGAGATCCGGTTCTCGGATCGAACATGTTCGCCGGGTTCAGGACGTTGGTCCAAGTCTGACCGCCGTCGGTCGTCTTGTATATGCCGGACGCCTTGCCTGGATTGCCGAACCAAGACGTGACGGCGACGTAAACCACGTTGCTGTCACGCGGGTCAACACCCATCTTAGTGACGCGAGCGCCGGCAAATACGGACGCGCCGAGTATCGTCCAGTTCTTCCCGTCGTCATCCGAGCGCAATACGCCGACGCTGGGCCGCGAGGTAGGCGCATTGTCATCAACCCCGGTCGCCGCGTAGACCACTCCGTCGGTGCCAATGCTCAGTGCGCCGACCGGGACGTTGGTCCGCATACCGGTGGCATCAATGACGTTGTCCGTGAGGGCCTGCCAATCGTTTCCGCCATCGGTCGTTCGCCAAACGCCGCCGTTGGGTGCGCTGATATACATGGTCGCGCCACTCGGATCGCGCGGATCGACCGCAATGCCGCTAATCTTGCCGGAGACCGTGTTATAGTTCACGCCCTGGTTCGAGACGTCGATTGGGCCGGGGCCCTGCGACTCCCAAATCGTTTGACTTGGTCCTTGAACAACGAACGAGAATACCGTGCTGAGGAAGTTGCCAGCCTGATCCACCACGCGAACGGGAACCGTGCGAACTCCGGGCAGCAACCCGTTGGCGGTGAAACTGAAATTGCCGTGGGCGTCAAAGTTCGTGACAACGACGTCATCGGGGCCGCCAAACCCGTTGTTGTTCAGATCGAAGATGACTTTCGAAATGTTGTTGATTGACAGGTTGTCGCCGACCTGACCGACGACCGTTTGATCCGTAGATTGCTCGGCCGAATTGGGGCCCGCCAAGTATGTTGGATTGCGTAAGCGAACGCTTGAGATGTTCGGGTTTGTCGTGTCGTTTGATACGACTTGGAGGTGGACATTGTCGAGACCGACGATCAGATTTGTCGTCTGGCCGGAGGCCTGTGATTGTTTGTGGTGGCAATTCGGATGCGAATGGTCTGACCGGCGAACGGCAGCAAGTTCGCTGTATCCGAACGGCGCCTGGTCGCTACTCCGTTGGGCTGTCGAACTGCGTTTGGAATGGCGTGAGAAGTACTGTCGACCCGATGTCCAAGCGGATAGTCGGGAGCCGAGTTCACTCGCAGCACATCGACCCGTATCTGCTGGTTGGGACTGCTCGTCCGGTAATTCAATTGGGGTTGCTCGCTGGTCGGTCCAGGGGCAGGAAAGATCACCACCTGGCCCGTAAAGGGATCAATGTCCCGTCGGTAGCTATCCAACGACAACTCCAGCGAAGCAGCTTGTCGCGTTGGCCGGAATCGTGACGTCCTGGTACAGCGCGTGCGATCCTTCATTGCTGAAATCCGCTTCGCCGGAACGACCGGGCCTGAAGGACTCAGAATCGACTGATCGAGCATTGCCTGGAACTGGCCATTCGTGCAAGCCCGAACAAGGGCATTGAGCTCAGCGGGCTGGTGAATCCCGTCTGCACCGTCCAGGCGCCGCGGCTGCCCGATGTCTCGTCGCGAAGCTTGAAGACGGTCCACCCGTCCAAACTCCCTTGCGTGCCATCCAGATTCCGGCCCTCGAAGTCACCGTTAACGATCAGGTCCACGCGAACGTTTGGCTAACAACGTCGAAACTAGTGAGCAGCTTGAACGGATCGCTAACGACCGTGGCGCTGGTCGGAGGGAGCGTCGGGGTTCCCAGGTTGCTGATGCCCTGAGCGGTATATCCAACCACGTTGTTGTCGAAACTACCGTCGCCGACTCCCGCGAGCACCTGGACGTTGTTGTTGTTGCTTCCCGCCGCGGTCGCAACGGACGTGACAACCAAGTCCACATACGGGTCCTGGTTGACGTGCATCGGTACGACGCTCTGCAACGGCGAGTCACTCTGCAAAGTCGTCTGAATGGCCGGCTGGAATCCGGTTCCCGCGTTGCTAATGAGCACGCTCAGGTCGTTAAATGTCGTGGTGCTACGGCTGACCGTGACGACATCCGGGAAACCATCGTTGTTAAAATCGGCGACTGCAAGGTCCACCGGGTTCGGACCGGTGAAAGGATTCGCCAAGGTCGCGAAAGTTCCGGCGCCATTCCCTTTGAGCACATGGACGACTCCGGATCCGAGCGGTTGGTCATCCGCAACCGCGAGATCGGCATGGCCATCCCGATTGAAATCGGCCACGGCAATAGCCACGGCCGACGTGCCAGTCAACAATTCGGTGGCGGGCAGAAAAGTGCCGTCGCCATTGCCGAGCCGCACGGTGACACCGCGATTGGCGTTGCTGCCGCCGTTGTGCGACACGATAATGTCCGCCGCACCGTCTTCGTTGATGTCGGCAAGCACCAGACCGGTGGGCGTATTGCCGACGGTCACTAGCGAACTCGGCGTGGCCGGGAACGTTCCCGTTCCACTGTTCAGGAAGATGGCGACATTGTTTCGGGTTCGATTGGCGACGAGGATGTCCGGCGCACCGTCGCCGTTCACATCGCCAATGGCGACCGACACGGGACCGGCGCCATTGGTGGTGGTCGACAATACCGTCGGGATTCCGTTGTAGCCGCCGGCCGCCAGACCAAAGAACACCTGCAACTCATTGCTAGCCTGCACGGGCACGACCAGGTCGGTAATCCCGTCGCCATTGAGGTCGCCGACCGTCACTTTGCCCGGGTGCCGGTTGACATTGGCCAACGGCACGTTGGACGAATCGTAGAAGGTGCCGTCACCGGTCGCGGCTGCCGCGGGACTGCCGGTATACATCGTGAGATTGCTCGAGCCATTATTGGCCGAAACAATATCCGGCAATCCATCGCGGAGTATGGGGTTGTTATTGACGTCCAGAACCGGTTTGCCCAGCGCATCCAGCTTGGGACTGAAATCGGTCAGGACGATCCCAACCGGTGAGGAACCAGTGGGATCAACCGGCAGAGCATATGAACCGGTGTTCACGGTGTACGTTCCGTTGCCGGTCGTGCCATTGAGAGAGAAGTGGTCGGCGTCGATGACGGTGATGAAATAGCCGCCCGTGCCGGCCGGGGAATTGGCGTTCGTATTTCCACCCACTCCGGTAATCGTCACTTGCTGGCCAGTTCGCAGGCCATGGTGCGGACTGGTAATGACAATTGGGCTCACGGCGTTGCCCGTCGCCCCAGTGATGATTCCGGGGACCGCCATCCAAGTACCCGTATTTGCCGTGTAGGCGCCGTTCCCCGCTGGCGCACCGACCAGGTTGAAGGTATTGGCGGTGACGCCGCTGACGTAGAAGGTCCCGTTCGCGGACGTATTGCCTTGAACGCCGGCAATAACGACTTGTTGTCCATTCTGCAGTCCGTGGTTCGCGCTGGTAATCGTGATGACGGCCGTATTGCTGGCATTGGTGATGAGACCCGCTTGCACCGCGGGACGCGCGACTATGCCGCCATTGACGGCCGCGTTGTCGTATTGCACCTCGGGGTGGAAGTCGCCAGTCAGATTCGTCAGGTGGATTGACCCCGGATTGGTCACGCCCGCGGCCGAGACGCCCAGAGGCTGGAACGCGGCGCCGGTGCCATTGTTCAAGGCGCCAACCAGGCCGCCGCCATTGCTCGTCGTGGTGGCGATGATGTCACTGACCGAAGTGGCTGTCGTCCCCGTGCGGATAATTCCCGTAGCCACCGAGGTCACGGCGGCCCCGACATTTACCGGCGTCACCGTGAACGCTGGGATCGCCCCCGCGCTGGTGTTAATCATCACCGCGAGTCCTGTGTTGGCGCCGCCCGCGACCAGGTCATCCCGAGTGTTGCCGTCGAAATTGCCGACCGCGATGCTGGTTGGATTTGTCACCCCGGTGGGCCCCGTCGTGCCGATTTGGAATGCCGTCGTGGGGTTGAATGTTCCCGTTCCCGTGCCAGTCAGCACGTTGACGGTGAAATTATTGCCGGCGTCCGCAGTGGCATTCACCACCGCCAAGTCGACGTTCGCGTCATTATTGAACCGGCCGGCGACGATACCCACCGGAGCATTTCCAGCGGCAAAGTCAGCACGGGTCGAGAATCGAATTGGATCGCCGACAAAGAATGTCTGATTGAGGAAGACACTGACGTTGTTCGAATCGCGATTGGCAACGGCGATATCCACCGTGCCATCCGCATTCAGATCCGTAGCGACAATGGACGTCGGATTGGACGGGAAATTGCCGTTGTTTACGATAATGGGCAGCGCGAGCTGGACAGCCGGCACCGTCGAAAACCCGCCGTCGGGCTTGCCAACGAAGACCGAAGCCGAATTAAAGGTCAGGTTGCCGCCGGCGACGATCAGATCCGCCAGGCCATCGCCGTCAATGTCGGCGGAGGCAATGGCTTTGGGCTGAAACGCGGTCGCCCCTTGCGTCGGCAGAGCCTGGCTCGTCGGATCGGAGAGATGCGTGTCCGCCAATGATATCGTTGAAAGGTTCTGCCCGTTGTTATTGGCGACGACCACCTCGCCCGGCTGAGCAAGCCGCAGGTTATCGCCGTCGAGATCAACGATCTGGTCGCCCTTGATGAAGAGCGAATACGTTCCCGCTTGCAGCGCCACCGACGGAGTGATGGTCGCCGTGGCGGATGCACCAACATAATTGACCGTGAACGGGACCACGGTGCCGTCTTGTGCGAACAGACTGTAGTTCGCGACGGTCCCGGCGCCGCTCACGTCCTCGGAGAACTTGACCTGGATGTTGGTGGTCAACGTGCCGCCTGTCGCGGGGATCACGCTGAGGACGGTGGGAACCGTTGCCGGCACCGCTCGGTCTTCGAGAGTCTCGACTCGAAGACGCGATCCGTGGCGGAGCGAACGACGCAGCGTCGCGGCTGTGAGGTTCTTCTTGCGGATGTTGCGAAGGAGAGAATTGAGGTTCATATCGCTCTCACGCGGTGGCTGGGTTCTGGCCGGCTGGACCGTCCCGGAAAAGAAATCGGAAAAAGGCAAACAAGTCGCTGGTGGTCACTGGGCAATCACTGAGGGTCGGCAATCGCGCACCGCATCCCGAAGGGGCCTTCGGGACCTGGCTCGGTCAAGACCGGATAGACAAAGGCTGTCCCCCAGGGCAGTCTCCAACCGTGGGTCCTGGTCGTGGTGTCAAGGGATGTCCGACCGGTGAGGGCCGGAATTTCGCGACAATTGCGGGTATCTTACGGTTCCCCGTCAAGAGACTGCAACCAATCTCGCGGACTCCCAACACGAATCCGCGGAGGAACGATCCGGTCCTAAAGAGGCATCTCACGATGCGCATCGTAACGGATTTGCCGGCGGGCGGTATATCCCCGGACATCCGTGCGACTGAATCGTTCGGCATCAGCGCTGTAGTTGCTAAAACCGTAAACCCCGGCGAGTGAGACGCGTGACGGCGGGGCCGTTCCAGACTTCGCAATTGGCATTTGGGCAATTGGTGCTGGTGGGTCTGTGCTTGCGCGGTGTTTCGATTTTCCCTTCCCCATGTTGACGAGAATGAGGGCCAAAAGGATTGCAAAAATAATTGCAATGACCAACCGGGCGATCTTCCACCAACTCCACGGACGGTCGCCGGCCACCCGGCCCGTCCGACCATTGACCAGCACCTGAAAGAGCTTTTCGCGATACCGGTAATTCGCAATCCAGATCGGCAATAAAGTGTGTTTGAACGTCACGCCGAGATACTGAGTCCGCCGCGAGTCGATTCTTTGATGGTCGCCGCCGATGTCGCGGCAAATCATCCCCGTGATTTGATCCTCCATGATCTCCTTGGCCTCGTGAAATCCGGCTTTGAGGTCCACCGCATAGCGCTCGGTGATGTGGCCGCTGAGAAAGGCGTCCTGGAATGGTTCGAGTTCCTTGAGCGCCCACGGGGACAGGTGATCGACCAGGTGGTTGGGCAATGTGCGCGAGGCGCGGATCAGCACATCGTCAAAAAAATGGCGCACTTCACCCGATACGCGATGCCAGCGGGTCTTGCGCACCTGCCGCGACTGCTGTTTTCCTTCCGAGTCCGTGTAATGTTCCGTCTCCCAATAGTCGTCGCCACGCTCACCCGTGTAGCTGGTGTAAGTCATCGAGTCGTACGTCCAGAAGGGAACGTACACACTGCTGAATTGCCCCAGATTGGCTAACTGTTTCAACTCAGAGGGCGCGAACCAAAGACTCATGATCCATTTGGCAAATGCGGAGTGGGCTTCCCGTTCCGCAACGTGAAACGGCAGAAGGGACTCCGGTGCAATCAGGTTGTCGACCTCTTCTGGTTTATTCTCCAAATGCGTTCCGCAATACGGGCATTTTTCGGTCGCCACGCGGTCTTCCAGAATGACGACCGCGCCGCAACCGGTGCAGGCGACTTGCGAGGAGCGGCCGGAGATTTTCGCGTCCGCTTTTTCCTCGTGGTTGGCGAGAAATTCCTCGAGGTCGTGTTCTTGAACTTCCGCGCGCTTCTCGTCGTTGGCTTCGGGAATGACCTCCGTGTAGCCGCAATACGGGCATTTCAGCCCGCGCGCCTCGGGGTCGAAGTCAAGCTTCGCTCCACACCGCCGACATGGAAACTTCCGACCGGTTGGCGGGCCCGACGGTTCCGGTGGCGAGGAAGGGACGTGTTCGTTGGGCAGAGGCGGCGGGACACTCATAATTCGTTGAGTATGCCGGAATTGTGAATGAGGACATGCCCACCCGGGTGAGATGGGCATGCAAATGCGGCGCATCAGTACGAGCACTTCACGATAACCTTGACCTTCACTTCGATCAAGCCGGCCGGGCTACTCGGCGCTTTTGAACCCAGTTCAATCCCGTAAATGCTTGGCGTTTCAGCCGCCCGCTTTTCGACCTCCGTGTTCGTCACGGAGAGCACCTTGACGCCATTGCCGCCGAGTCCCTTGGCGATTGCCTTGGCATTGCGCAAGGCTTTTTCGACCGCCTTCTGGAGCGCTTGATCCCGTGCCGCCGAATCATCCGTCTGACCCAGTACGACTTTCGGGCCATCACTTTGTTCCTGACCGGGGAAAATGTTGAGGTTTTGCTCGCGCGCCTCGCCGCCGCTGGTGTTGGCGCCCGATTCGGCGACCGTTTTGACGAACGAATCCACCTCGGCACGCAGCTTCTCGAAGTCGGAATTGACGATTGTCGCGGTCTGCGAGGTATAGCCGAGGAATGGCCCGAGACCGCCGCCGCCCGGAGCCGCCGGGGGGCCGCCCACACCACCGGGCACACCGATCCCGGCATTGTTGCCGGAGGAATGCTTGATGCCGATTGGGGCCGAGGTGATCGTCAGATTGGACAGTTTCAGTTTCTGCACGGCGTCGTCAATCGCCTTGGTATTCTTGGTCAGCACGTCCTTAACCGCGTCCGCCGATGGCTCGGATGCCTTCACGCCGTAGTAGACGCGGGCAACATCCGGTTTGGCATAGACCGTAGCCGTGGCCGTCACGGATATGACCCGGTCCGCCGTCGTCCCGGCTTGACCGAGCGCCAAACTGCACGTCGCAATCACACCGAATACGGCTGAAACGATGGCACGCATGAATTCTCCAGGTTGAACAAGCAACATCAACGCGAACACTTCAACATCACTCGAGCCGTAACAGCAACCTCACCCGCCGGCAATCGCCTGGGCGAGATACTGGCCTCTAGTCTTTCGCCCAACAGCGACGCCGCGTCCGAAGCAGAGATGATCTTGAACTTCTCCCAACCCAATTCGTTCGCCATCGTCTCCGCGTCGGCCTTTGCCTTACGGATCGCGGTGCGAACCGCTTCCCTTCGGGCGGCGGCGTCATTGGACAAAAACCAATCAATCCTCGCCGCGTCCGACGAAGAAACCGCCCGGGCACGAACGAATGCCGATTCGGCGTCGTCCGAGTCGCCCGTGATGGTCGCGCCGCATTCGACCACTTTCTTCACGAATGTATCCACGGCGGCGCGAAGCTTGTCTGGGCTCATTTCCTTGATCGTCGCGGTCAACGGCACCTGAGCGTGGTAGGTCGTTTGCGGGCCTGGCGCTGCAGCCGGATTCGGTCCCCCGCCGCCGCCAGGGAAACCGCCCGCGCCGCCAAAAGCGCGTCCGCCACGACTCGCTGTCGTCCGCCCATAGGCAACGGTGCCGCTCGAGGTGGTCAAATTGCTGATTTTCAGCCCCTTGATCGACTCACCAATCGATGCCACGCGTTTGGTAGCCGTGTCGTTGACCGCTTCAATGGATGTGTCCGTCACGCGGACTACATAATGAATCCGTGCCGAATCGGGTTTGACGAAAACGGTTGCCGAGCCCGTCACCGTAATCGTCTCGGTTGGCTCGGCTGCGACCCCGACTCCAGCGAAGAGTATCGCAATCGCCGACGAAATGTGACTGCGCATAACAATGCTCCAATCAGGAGGGAGGAAGAGGCGGCGGAACGCTCGCGAACAGGGGTTGCAACTCGGCCACGCCCTCCGCCGCGGTCCAGCCGGGCATGCCCGCCTTCCATACGAGCGACTGGCGAGTGATCTCGCCCGAACGAATCTTGGTCGTCAGCGTGCCCTGGTCGAATGGCCCGACCTGAGCACCGTTGATTGCGACATAGAACGCCGCAGTCGCGCCCGGTAAGGGCGGCGGCCCGCTGGCTGCGGATGACGCTCCCCGCATGGCGTCCGCCATTTGCCCGGCGATCGCGACTCCGGCCCCCAGCCCCGCGCCGACGCCGGCAATTCCGCTCGGGTTATTCGCCGCATCGCCAATGGCTGTCGCCGTCTGAAACTTCGTGAATTGCTCCAGGTTCCCAAGAACCGCCATGCTCGACCGCTTGTCCAGCATTTGTTCCACTTCCGGCGGAAGCGACACGTTTTCAACGAGGAATTGCGTCACCGTCAGGCCCATTCCCTCCATCTCGGGAGCAATGCGCTCTTTGGCAATTTGGCTCAGCTTCTCGTAATTCCCGGCGAGATCGAGGATGGGAATCTTCGATTGTCCCATCGCGTCGACGATGCGGGAGACAATCACGTTCCGCAGTTGATTCGCGATTTCGTACGTCTCAAAACTCGGATCCGTGGCGACGAGTTGCCGCATGAAGGTCGCGGGGTCGCTGACACGAAAGGCATAGGAGCCGAAGGCCCGCACCCGCACGGGACCAAATTCCGGGTCGCGCATCATGACCGGATTTTGCGTGCCCCATTTCTTATCGGTCCACTGGCGAGTGGAGACGAAATAGACTTCGGCCTTGAAGGGCGAGTTAAAGCCGTACTTCCATCCCTTGATGGTGCTCAAGATCGGTAAGTTTTTCGTTTCGAGGGTGTACATGCCGGGCGTGAACACATCGGCAATCTGTCCTTCTGAGACAAACACCGCCGATTGTCCTTCGCGGACCGTCAACTTGGCGCCGTTCTTGATTTCATTTTGATAGCGTGGAAAGCGGTAACACAGAATGTCGTTGTTGGACGGTTCGGTCCACTCAATAATATCGATGAACTCGCCACGCAATTTGTCGAGCAGGCTCATGAGCGGTCTCCGGGATTAAGGATGCGTGGGGTTATTCTGCCCATAGACCCGTCCATTTGCAATGGTCCGCTTGCCACTTCGTCAATTGAGTTACGTTGGGAGATGAGCAACCATTTCAGAAGCGATTTACGCTTTCGCCATACTTGACAACACTGTCTGGGTGAGCTAATCGTTCGCTACCGGCGCCGACCCATCCCACACATTTGGCGCCGACCCGTCAATCGGACCGTTTCTCTCGTCCATTCGACCGTGCCCCTCCTCGGTCCAGCGCCCACTTCTCATTTGTCCCTAGGAGGCAACCATGAGGGTTAAGACTCGTCGTACCTGTCTTAATGTGAGCGCTCTTGATGACCGGATTGTTCCATCCACCACGATGGATCTGACCACGCGCGGGGCCGAGGCCTCGGCGAACGGGGCCCTTTTCCGCCAATGCGACGCTCAGCCAACCGGGACTGGCGTCATCCGGGCTTTTGTCCGCGTTCAGGGAGCGTCTTCCGGCACTTCCGTCGAACAGGGATATAACACGGACGGTCGGCCGCTTCAGTTTGATGAGAACAAGAGTCCCCAATTCACTCGTTCTTTGACACTCGGCCAAGTTCCCACGGTCAACGTGAATGGTGTGGACTACCGAGAATTCTTGCTCGATATCAATCAAAAATCATCGTCTCCATTACTCTCGCTCGATGAGCTGCGGATTTACGTCGGCGCCGCCGGCAACTTGACGGGCTACGATTCAACAACCAAGACACTTGCAGGCCTGTCGCCCCTGTATGACATGGATGGCGCCGGCGACGTAACGGTCAAAATGAATTACCGGCTCAATTCGGGGAGCGGTTCGGGCGATGTTTTCGTGCTGATCCCAGATTCCGCGTTTGCCGGCCAACCCGGGGAGAACTTCGTTTATCTCTATTCGAGATTCGGCGGGAGCTACGCGGCCAATTCGGGATTCGAGGAATGGGCAGTTCGAAGCACGGCAAACTCCAATCCGCCGCCGGTGCAGACATCAAGCTTGTCCGGCTATGTGTACTTTGATACCGACGTTAGCGGTACGCGCGACGCCAGCGAATTGGGGTTCGAAGGGATCATCATGCAACTCCAAGGGACCGACGACCTCGGGCAAACCGTTGTGTTGACCGTGCCTACCGACGCCAACGGGTTCTACCAATTCACGGGTCTGCGGCCGGGTACGTATTCGATTTTCGAAACGACCCAGCCGACGATCAGCCCGACGGGCACACCGCTGAACGACGGAAATAACTCGGTCGGCTCGCTGGGCGGCACCAATCAAGAATTCGACGGCGTCGCGATGGATGGGATCATTAGTATCGTGGTCGGCGCTGACCAGAATGGGACAGATTACGACTTCGGGAAAGTTGAGTATGTACCGACTTGATCCGGAATTGCGATTGCGCCGGTCACGAACGGTTTGACCGGCGCGATCGCTTTCGAAATCAGCTTTGCTGGTCGGCCGCGCCGCTCTCCATATCGGGCACGACGCCGATCGGTTCCAATCGCGCACGCAGCTTGTTCAGCGTCTTGAGCCCCTGATCGCGGACCTTCGGCTCGGGGTCGTTTTCCGCCATGTATTCGAGTGCATCGAGCGCACGCATCGCCGGCTCGCCCATCTGGCCGATGTTGAAGGCGGCCATGAGCCGCACGGTGCTGTCGCGATCCTCGAGGGCGCGAATCAGCGAATCGGCGACATCCGTCGATTCCTTTCCCAGGACCATCATGGGCCGAATCAAGTTATAATCGCGCGTGAATCCGGTGCGCTCAAAAGCATCAATCAGATCGGGTAACGCCTCGACGGCCGCCTCGCCCATGCTGGCAAGAGTCTCAGCCACCTTCCGCCGGAAAGACGGTTCCGGGGCATACTTGAGCGCGAGTTTAAGGATCGGCAGCGACTCCGGGCCAACCCGACCGCCTTCGGCCGCGTCCTGCAATATCTTGTCGACGGCTTTCGTGACCTGGCTCTGCTTGTCGCCGCCCCCTTTGGCCTTTTTCTCGGGGGACTTCTCGGTGAGCCGCTTGAGCGTCGCCTGAATGTCGATCTTGGATGCGGCCGAGAACGTGCGATTGTCCGGGCCAAGCGTGGGCCACAATTCGGGCAGTATGCCGGGACCGAACGCGGGGATCGCGTACTGCGCGACGGCATCGGCAACCGGCGCGTCTTCCTTCTTTTCCTCCAGGTGCTTCAGATAGATCTGCAACAAGCGCAGGTCGGTCACCGTGCCGAGCCGGGTCGCGGACTCGATGGCCTCGACCTGCACTTCGGGCTTGACTTTCTTGGCAAACGGCCGCGTCTCCGGAACCAGCAAATACAGCGCTTCGGCCGGCAGATTGGTCGACCAGTGGCCGCCTGCTGGAATCGAGTCGATCGTTCCCTTGACGCCGGTTTCGGCGCGTTGCAGCCGAGCGTGCATCGCTGCTTCCAACAGATCCAACAGCGGGAGCGGCGCCTCGTCGTCATCGGCTTCACGCAAACGGGCCGACGGTTCCGCCAATTCGGCCGGCGCCGTCGCCGCGCGGCCCTTGAGCTCCGTGGTGCCGACCGCGTCCACTCCGCCAATGGCGGTCGCAATCAGGGCTTCGATGAGGGGGTCTTTCTCTTTCGCCATCGCGTCTCTGTGTGTTAATTCGTTTCGAGTCGAGCTACAGTCCCAGCCGCAAGTGTTGCTTCGCTGTTAGAGCGGCAAGCGGCAAGGCAACGATTGTATTGGACGCCAATTGTACAAATAGCCGCACCAGGACCGCCGGGTTGTCGCGGCCCAGCATTCCCATGGCTCTCACCAGATTGGCAACGTTGGAATAATCCTTCCTTCGATCGGCACATTCGATTCTCGTTCCGGAGGCGTCCTCGAGGACGACGGCCCGATCGCCGATCCGGCCAACTTGCTCACATTGGAGAAGGAAAACACCATCCCGCGGGGCCAACGGATGCTTCAATTGATCGCGAAATGCTTCGAGAACCGCGGCAAAATCGCTGACTGCGAGACCATAAGCAGTTTCCAATGCCTCGGTCGACGATCGGCCGATGGTCTCCGCGCCCCGCTCCCACTGAATCCGTCGATTGAGGAAGCCCGGATAAATTGCCGCTTCGGTCAAGGTGAGCGGAGTCGTATAACTCGGCTGCTCCGGAACGGGGTTCAGCCCCTTGTATGGCCGATGAGCGATGGCCTGAACGATGTCGCCGCTATTCAAGTCAATCAGATTGCTGACTTCGATCCGCTGCTGACGTGAATCGTCGTCCGTGCGCTCGTACGCCAATTCGAATAGCGATAGGTCCGTCTTCCAGTATCCCTTATCCTTCAAGTCCGACAATTGCCACGGTCGGCCGAGAACGTCTTCCACGATGGCGTCGGCTATGTCCTGCGATTCTCCAGCGGGCAATTGCCCTTCGACATAGATTTTGCCTCGTTGCACAATTGCCCAGAGCTGGGCAATCAGATCGGCCCCGAGAAACTGTCGATCGTCTTCGCCGATTCCTTTCTGCTTCCCAACCAGCAAGAGTCGTCGCAGCGTGTAGGTCGCCAAGGGGAGATGAGCATCGCCCAAGTTCTTCGAGATTCGTTCCAGCTTCTCGATGTGACCCTCTTCGAACCAGTGCCCGGCGGCCACGATTTCCGTCAATAATCGGTCCAGCGTCTCCAATCCTTCGCGCTGTGCCTGCAGCTGCTTCTCGGCCGCCGACTTTTTCTCGCGCTTGGGGGCACCGGGACCAAACTTCTTGCGCTCCTCCGCGGCGACCTTCTTTTCGCGCTTGGACAGAAGATCCGGGCTTGGCTCACGGGATGAAAACGCATCCGGTTGGCGCGCGTACTTCAACAGAAGAGCCAGGGCGTATTTGTCGGGCGAGTGTCGGCTTGGGCTCGTCGACCGCAAGACGGGGTTGTTGGGATCCACGAAATCCGCTGAGATATGGAAGGGCTCCTTGCCGCTTCCCTTGGCATCGGACAAAAGCCAGGTGCCGTCAGACGACACCCCGGCGTTCAACAATCGATCGGATCCAGCCAGTTCGTCGGCTGTCTTCCAAGTATTGTCGTCCGGCGCTAGGCCGCGAACCATCTCTTCGGTAATCGGAACATTCAGCGGCATCGGAAGTTCCCGGGTAGTAAACGGACATTATAGAAATGGGAAGATGGAATAAAGGGGTGTGTATGCCTGGATAGGCACAATCACATACTCCAATCGATTGGGCTTTGGACATTCGTCATGCGCAGCTGGATACATCATTTCGCGATCAATTCGGTTGTTTTTGGATTGCCCCCGATCGCCGTCGCGGATTCACAGGGTCTTTTCCCGGTCTGGGAGTTTGAAACGAAAGGACAGCTTCCCCAGGCAGTCGCGGTCGATGCGAATGATCCGCGCTACTTATATGTGGCGCTGAAATCTGGGGGTCTATTGATCCTCAAATCACCGGAAGTCGGCAAGGCGCCGGTCGAGATCGCCCGGCTGCCAATCAGTCAATTCGACCGCCTCGATGTCATGCACCTTGCCCAGCGGGGCGAATTACTCGTGCTCGCCCTGGGCGACCATTTCGCCGCCCGCGGCGCCCGAGCCGGTTTGGCCGTTGTCAGTATGCGAACACGGGAGAAACCAAAGGTTCTCGGCACATGGAAGTCGGCGATGAACCTGGCCGGTACGGCCCATGTCGTGGTCGACGACCATTACGCCTATCTGGGCGCCATGAGCGCCGGGGTGATAATCCTTGACATATCCCGTCCGGGAATGATTCAGCATCTATCTACTTTTCAGCCCAACGTCGACTTTCCTCGTCCGAAACCCAATCGCACGCAGCATCCGAACGCACGCGGCCTGGCGCTGGTCGGCAACCGGCTCTTCGTGGCCTATGATGCGGGCGGCTTGCGAATCCTCGATGTTTCCAACCGGAAGAAGCCGCACGAAGTCGGCCGGTATATCAACGCGGGAATGATCAAGAAACAGCAGGCTTATAACAATGTCGTGATCGATGGCGATCTTTGTTATGCCGCCATCGACTATGCTGGGTGCGAGGTCCTCAATGTGCGCGATCCCAAGAACATCCGCCAAGTGAGCTGGTGGAATCCCTGGGGGGGAGATCAGCCCCGCAATCTCTGGCTGAATAGCGCTGGCCATGCCAATCAGATCGAATTGGACCGTAAGCGTAAGCTCGTCTACTTGTCCGCCGGCGACAGCGAACTCCAAGTGCTAAACATGGCGGACCCGCGACATCCGAAGTTGATCGGCCATGTCGGCGGCCCGAAGAACGGTCGTGGCGCCTGGGGAGTGACGCTGGCCGGCTCGATGGCATATCTGAGCTACATCACTGCGGTGATCCCCTTCCATGGCGAGTGGGCAGGCATTGCAGCCGTGAAAACTCCCTGAGTGGCTCGGCAAGTCAAATTCGCCATATCTGTCAACAGATGCGGGCGGCGAGTGCCATCAACAATGGGACGCCCAATACTTCTCGCTTGGCGCAGCCCGCCGCGGGTGCCGGGGTTAACCGGTCGTCGCGATGCCGGCATCAATTCGCTTAAGCACTTCGCGCAGCCCCATTCCATTCGCCGACTGGATTGCTAATCCTGGCCGGCCATTCGCTTCAAGCACCATCGGCCCGGTGGCGGCATCCGGGATCACGTCGACTCCCACGAAGCCGAGACCGGTGGCTCGAGCCACGATCTTTGCCGCCTTGAGAATAGCGGGCCATCCGGGAACCCTTCTGCCAGCCAATGTTTCGCCAGTGTCGGGGTGGCGTTCGATGACTCGATTGTGCCAGATGCCTCGCCGAGTTTGACCACTCTCGATGTCGACACCGACGCCGACGCCGCCCTGATGTAGGTTAGCCCGGCCGTTCGATTCGAGCGTCGGCAAGCGTAGCATTGCCAACGCGGGTACACCGCGGTAGACCAGGACCCGCACATCCGGCGTGCCGCGATAGCTGATTCGCTCCAGGGCGGGATGTGTTCGCAAACGCTGTTGCACGATGGCCCGATCGGGCCGGGCACCGAGTGAATGGAGTCCGGATAAGATGTCGCTGATATGGCGCCGAAGATCGCCGACCGTGGCGATGGAGCCGTTGTTGCGGCAATAACCTCCGTCGCCAGCACCGGTAAGCAGGACGATTCCGCGGCCCGCGGAACCACGGGCCGGCTTAATAACGCAATCGGGATGGGCGATCAACGCTTCGCCGAGGTGGCGCAATTCGCCGTGTCGTTCGAACACGGTGTAGACGGCCGGCGTCGACACGCCGACACGTTCGCACAGCTCGATGAATTGCAACTTGTCATCGACGAGGGGAAAGAGTGCTCGAGGGTTGTGTTCGAGAATACCTCCGACATTGCGGGCGTTCATGCCCAGCACGCCGCGGGACCATAGGCGATGCGCGACTTTAAGCCAGAACAAGTGCAGCCTCGATTTCCTAACGAGATAACTGGAATTTCTCTCGCTGAATCTCGGCCTTGAGCCGAGCGGCCTTGATTTGGGCCAGGCCCTGCTTGGTCTGCAAGCCTACAGCACAAAGCTCGGCAATCTTCTTCCAATCCGAACCGTTCATTGGGCCAGATCGCGGAAGCGATACAACTCCGTCAGCCGATAGCCCGTGTAACGCCCAAGCAGCATTTGCACCGCGGCGATCAGGCCAAGTGCCTCCGGGTGGGCGATGATCGTCCGCAAAACGATTTCCCAGCGCACCACGGCAAACACCGTGCCCGACATCACGAGAGTGGCTGCCATGATGCGAACGGCAGTGGCAGTTCCGTCTTCTTCTTCGGTGATCCAGAATCGTTCAATGAGTCCGGTGACGATCACCAGGGGCACAAACGGAATCACGCCGGCGACCGACCGACCCTGAGCATTCGAGTACAACACATAAGCTAAGAGCACCGCGACAATCAGCGATAACATCACCGCCGAACGCGGGACCTGGAGCAGATTCATTCGAGCCAGGCCGCGGCGGGCCAGCCAGCCGACCGAGAGCACGACCACCAGGACAAAGATCCCCGCGACGGATTGGACCTCGCGGAATGAAAGTCCAAGCAACGCCGGGGCAAATGTACCATAGGTATGCAAACCGATCACGACCCGCGCCACGCAACAAACCAGAGCGGCGACCGGTAACAGCAGAAGGAACTCCACGAGCTGTCGATCGGTCGAGGGCAAGTCGGACGGGACGAGTGAAGGAGAATCGGCCCGGATTACCAGCAGAAGCGCCGACGTGCCGGCGAGAACGAACGCGGCGACGGCAGTCGACGTGAATACTCGCGGCACGTATCGCCTCCCGCAGGTAATAGGTGTGTAATGTAGTTAAGTCGCCCAACGTAGCCACAAGCTTGCAGCTCGTGGCTACGCTGGGCGACTTGTAGCGCTTGCAAAACATGGATGCGCCAATTCGCATTGCCGTCGTCAGCACCCCCCGATCTGGAAACACCTGGGTGCGGCATCTATTGGGCACGGCCTACCAAGTGCCGCATCTCGCCCGGCACTCGATGAGCGACGCGGACTGGCAGGCGTTGCCGCCCGAGGTTGTCGTCCAGCTCCATTGGCGGCGAACGCCGGACTTCGTTGCCAGGTTGGCGCAACATGGTTTCCGCGTCGTCACGGTTGCTCGGCATCCACTGGACGTGTTGATCTCGATCCTCCATTTCTGCATTTATGAATCGGAATCGGAGCAATGGCTGCTCGGGGCGGGCGGCTCGGAAGCGGAGATCTTCTCGGCAATGCCGCGGAGCCGGTCGTTCATCGAGTATGCAAAGGGACCTCGAGCAGCCGAGTTGCTTGCAGTCACACCCGATTGGTGGAAACAGCCCGGCGTGGTCGGTGTGCGCTACGAAGACTGCGTTCACGACACCGATAAGGAGTTCGAGCGTATCGAGGCCGTCATCGGTCCCGTGCGCTGTGAGTCTCGGGAGACGGTCATTGCCGCTTGCTCGCTTGGCCAGCTTCGCGCAACCGCCATCAACAATCATTTTTGGAAAGGAGCGCCAGGACTTTGGCGACACCTGTTGCCTGCCGCCGAAGCGCAAGAAATCTCGGCGGCGAGCGCGAGTGTTCTCGAACAACTGGGCTACTCGTGCGATCCGGATCCGGGCCTCGATTCACTCGTGGCCGATCGCCACTGGATCCAACTGGTCGGTGAGGAATTGAAGCAAACGCTTCGACAAAGCACCGAGGGCCATCGGGCGGCTTTGGAGGCGAAGGACAACCGCATCGCCGAACTCGATCGGCACTGCGCCGAATTGACGGGGCGATTGCGCGAATCGGTGACGCTATCGGGTCCCGTCGCGCGGGCAATGAAGCGCGCGTGGAGGCGGATCAAGGGGCGGCCGTAGCGGGTGATTTCAATCAGGATGTATGGGACCCACACGTCCGACAAGTCCCATTCGAATCGTCGCTCCTATTTCTTCGGGATCGTCAGTTGGCACCAGCCCAGGTTGAGAGCGGCATGCCGATTGGTGTCGCCGTGGAAATACTCGGGTGCGAGGGAGTAAACCACATAGCGGCCCTTCTTTTCGTGATTGACGAGCCTGGCGGACTTGAGAACGCCCAGATGGTGCGACACATTGACGATCTCGATCTTCAACAATTTGGCCAACTCGGAGACGTTCTTGGCCCCGTCCCAAAGGCATTCGATAATTCGGATGCGATTCTTTTCACCGATCGCTTGAAGAAGGTCGGCACATTTTTGGGCTTCGCTCGGATCAGTCATCTGGAGCTATCACCTCGGAAAAGGAAGTAACGCGGATTTGAACCCGCGGGTAAGGTCTCGCGACTCATTCGCGCTCGACGTCCGTGTGCGACAAGCACGGTCTATGGAAACACATTTTTATGATCAAACTGGGACTGGGGCAAGCAGCCATCCAGGCGTCATTGTAGTTCCCACGGGCTGTGCATTCAGAGGTTCGTCCGTTCATTTCATTCTATGAACTTGGCCATCCTGCGCCCTCAATCTGTTTAGTCCGCAAAGAATGCTATAAAATTATATAAATGTATAGTTTGATCCACATAAATGCTCAAATATGCGCATTGTCGATCGCAGTAAATAGAATTAACTAGCTTTTTATATAAAAAATATTGACAATAAACATGAACGTAGGTACACTATAAACGTCCAGGAGGAATGAGGAGTTTTCGATTTGCCAAGCAGGCGTTCGAGGGAGGGAAGGACGATGGAAAGCTGGCGTACCGTTTGGCGGGAAGGATTTGCCCCGGTCCTGACGATGAAGGGGCTCGAAGCACTTCGCGACGCTCTGGAAGCCAACGACCCCCGACTGACGCAGGGTTCGACAACAACGCCGCCGCCATTGATGTGCGTGCAGGATTGGCCCGTCGAGGCGGCCTGTGCACTCGGCTATTGCGGCTGGCAGGGCGAACGGCTGCACACGGTCGGCGAGGTGGAAGAGTACTTTGCCCGATGCTGTTTCGAAGCGGATCAGCGCCTGGGCGAAGCGGCCGCCTGCCGCTGGTTCCTGAACTGGTTCGACGATACCCCCCGCGACGAGATGCGTCAGGAACTGCTCGGCGAAGTGGAGCGAGCCATTGCCGACCGTACTGCCAGCGTCACCCCCGCCATCCCCGATGGGGTCAAAGATCCGTTCGCCGGCATTCCGACCAAGGCCTAATAACTACCGACCACCACCACTGACCTGGAGTTTGCAATGATCTGCCGTCACTGCCAAAAATCGAAGGTGAATCGTCCGCGTGGCCTGTGCTGGTCGTGCTACTACCGGCCGGGCGTCCGCGACCAATATCCAAGCACGAGTAAGTATGCCCGGCGCGGCGTCGGCAACTTCTGCGGCATCGCTCCATTGCCGGCTTACTCCACCAAGGCGATCCCTGGCTCGCCGGAGAAGCTCGCCATCCTGGCCCAGCGAGCACAGAACAAACAATCGCTCTGGCACCCGGACGACCTGACCGCGGAATCCGCCCCGAACTCGATCGCGGCCCTGGCGTGCTGAAAAAAGAGCCCACCACAAAGACACAAAGACACGAAGAACAACCCTGTCTTCTTCGTGT
>CAVZCU010000013.1:0-711926 GCA_963773845.1 uncultured Gemmataceae bacterium | reverse complement strand
TTCCGTGTTGCGTCAAGTTGCGGATGGTGAAGTCGGCGAAGGTCGGGTGAGATACATTGTCGGCCCAAATGCCAAATCCGACGCCGCTCGCCATGCCATTGCCCTGAATGATGACGTCGTTAAAGTTGCCGGGTGCCCGATCGTGACGTTGGAAATGTTTTGTGGCATCCACAGTGTGTCGGGCAGTTGGTACGTCCCTGCCGCCATGACAATCGTCTGCCCGGAATGCAGGTTCGCGACCGCGTTGACGAGCTGTGAGATGTTCGAGACGTTAATCACATCGCCGGAGTTAACAATCACCGAACTGGAATAGATATTGAAGCCGCCGTCCTTGTCCTTGATCCGCCCTTGACCGTCTTCGTACCCGACGTGTTGAACGACGTGGTGGCCGACGACGTGGTCGAGTCGGTCACCTCCCAGGTGCCGTTGTTGTCGAAGTCGAAGCTGTACTTGAACCCAGCCGTGGTGTCCGTCGGGGATGGGTCGGTCTGACCGGCGAAGCTGATCGTAACGTTCGCCCCAACCAGAACCGGTCCATTGTTGGACACGGTGGCCGTGGGGGCGACGTTGTTGACCGTGATCACCGCCGTGTCCGTGGCGGTTGCGTTGCTGGCGTCCGTGACCGTGAGCGTGACGGTGTAACTGCCGTTGTCGGCACGTGTGGCTCGGCGTGAGTGTCCCCGTTGTATGCGCCGACCCGTCGCCCCAGTTCCAGTCGTAGGTCAATGTACCCGTTCCACCACCAGCCGTACCGGCTGAACGACACCGACGAACCCTCGTTCTTGGTCTGGTCCGGACCCGCGTTGGCGGTCAACGCGCCATTGACCGTGACCGACGTCGTGTAGTTGGTGAAGCCGCCGTCCTTGTCCTTGATCCGCGCCTTGACCGTCTTCGTGCCCGACGTGGCGAACGACGTGGTGGCCGACGACGTGGTCGAGTCGGTCACCTCCCAGGTGCCATTGTTGTCGAAGTCGAAGCTGTACTTGAACCCAGCCGTGGTGTCCGTCGGGGATGGGTCGGTCTGACCGGCGAAGCTGATCGTAACGTTCGCCCCAACCAGAACCGGTCCATTGTTGGACACGGTGGCCGTGGGGGCGACGTTGTTGACCGTGATCACCGCCGTGTCCGTGGCGGTTGCGTTGCTGGCGTCCGTGACCGTGAGCGTGACGGTGTAACTGCCGTTGTCGGCATACGTGTGGCTCGGCGTGAGTGTCCCCGTTATCGTCCGCCCGTCGCCCCAGTTCCAGTCGTAGGTCAATGTCCCCGTCCCGCCGCCAGCCGTTCCGGTGAACGAGACCGACGAACCTTCGTTCCTGGTCTTGTCTGCGCCCGCGTTGGCCGTCAAGGTGGCCGCGGTCGTCGTTGAACGTTGAGGTGAAATCCGCAGCCAACGCATTCCCGGCCAGATCGCGAATGACCGGCGAACCCGTGCCGCCCTTGACCAATACCGTATAGCTCGTGCTCGTCGCATACGGACGCCGTCGGCGTCAACGTCACGGTGAACGTCCCGGCATCGTAGCCGACCGAACTCGACACCACCGTTCCATTAGCCGTCTTCAACTGGATGGTGTTCGAATTCACCGTGCTCGGCGTCCAGACCCTCGCTGAACTTAATCGTCACCTTCACGCCGACCGACACGTCGGTCGCCTGGTCCGCCGGCGTCACCGAAGTCACCGTGGGCGGCGTCGTCTCACGCGGAACACCACATCCACGCCATAGCTGGCACTCTGCGAAGCGTTATGGTTCGGGAACCCGGGCCGAGTTTGTAGGCCCCACCGCCCCCTGCGACGCCGGCTGGACATGGAGCGAACCGCTGACAGACCCGAGATCGCGAAGTAATTGGCGTCAACTGCATAGCGGCCCTTGGGCGCATAATACGACGCCACATACGGGGTATTGGCCTGGATCGCCACCGGCGTATCGAACCACACCGTCTGCCAGCCGCTCGTGCTCTCATTGGTGAACGTCGCCTTGGCGAGCAACGTGCCATTGGCCGACCACAGTGAACCGGTGTGCGTGCCGGTATTCGCCGTCCCCTTGTAGAAGCGGATGCCCGAGATGTAGCCCGCCGTATCCGTCTGGAAACGCAGGCCCAATTCGATCGGATGGTAATAAGACGTACTGGCCACCGCCGGCTGGTAACTGGACGACCACAACGACGGGCGTTGGCGTCGACCGGCGTGACCGTCATGCCGTAAACCGCGAAATACGGACCAGCTCTGCCGCCGCCATCGGCGATGCGGATGGTCAACTGACCGTCGGTGACCGTCACGCGACGCGGACCTCTTCAAATTGATTGGCCTTGGTCGTGACGTTGGCGGCCAGCGGTTGCCCTTCCGCCCACACCGACGACGCGATCATGCGTGGCGGACGGTCGCCCAGGCCGATGGCGATGTCGTAGGTGCCGTTCGGTACATCGGCCAGGAAGGTCGAGTCTTTGCCGGAGTGGAAGTCCTGGGTCAGAGGATTGGCGGTAAGCGACAAGCGATTGGTGGCAGTCATGCCGCTCGTATTTTGCCAGCCATAGCCGGTGGCGGAATCATATTGGCTAGGGAACGCCGGTATATCCGGAGGCGGTGGCCGATGTTGGGGTATTGAAGTCAAATGCGAGCGCGGCACTCGGCACATCGCGGGGTTCGAGCATTCCGACGTGCGCAGTCCGCGTCGGCGTAGCAGGTGCTGGGGCTTGGGGCGGCGGGGCGATACGGAGAACGGGATCGGGCGGACGAGCGCTTCCATTTTTGGTACTCGCAAAAGACGTGAGGATCGTGCTCCGAGGGCGCAGCAACTGAATCGAGCGGCATCATGAGGCCGGAGGACCAGGCGAACGAACTTAAGAGCGATGAGGGCTTCGCGACGATCGTACTCATCCGGAAACTGAGGCAAATCAAGCCGCTTGTCGGAACCCCAACCTGCGCGGGCCAGAACTGGGTGGGCCGCAAGAAGGGAGGTCAGAAGCCGAGCAAGCGTTGTGCCGACGCGATCGACCATCAAATAACGGATCGAGCGTTGTCAATCCGATCAAGTATCGGCCATCTGCCAATCGAGTCATCGCAGTGCGACTCGTGGCCAAGCGTCAGCGGTCGTCGCCGGAAACATAGTAGCGTCCGGCGACCAGTCAAACCAATTCGCTTCCTTGGAATCGTGAACCCTGCCGAACAGTTTTCTCAGCAGCGTAGTTCTTTAACTGTTGGATAATGCACGATTTTTCATATCGGCTGCGAGTCCTGATTTCTGCCGTTGAGTTGCCACGCATGACGAAGCAACGGTTCCGAACGAAATCCGATGAACTGAGACTGTTAAAATGGGCGAACAAGGGTAACAGGGATGGCAAACGATAAAGATCCGGAGTATCCCGTGTGCAATTCGTCAACATGGCGGTTCTGGATCTTCGCCCTGGCCGGAGAGCTCTTCCAGCTCTGGAACGAATTGTCTCCAGCTGACTTGAAATCAAGCACCGAGTTGAAGTCGCCTGGAGGCTACAAGGAATTCATGCTTGAGATCAGAGTCGGACCGTGTAATTATGTGCCGAACCCGATAATGCGGCGATGACGACTGAGTATTGAAAACCGGGTCCTTTCGGCGGCTAGTCAAACAAGTCCAATGCGACCTTCCTCCTGCACCTGCGACGACTTAGGACAATCTCGGTTCGGCGAATTGATGAGTACGTTCGCCTGTGCATCCGACCCTTGCTGGGGACTCGTCCATCTTATAACGCTTAATAATTACCTGATTGTACGACTCATACATAATCTGGGCTTTTCTGGCGAGGGATGAATTTTACGGCTTTTGCCGATTTTCGCGACTTTCCATTTGACAGAGCAACCGACGACGATAAAGTCGGTATTTGTGACGTCGACATCGACCCCCCGCCCTGATGTCGGAAAGTCGGGTAGTCTCCTCCCACCACGACTCGCGAAGAAGCTCAAGGCGGCCGAAACACCTGGCGGTTTCGCTGAACGAAACCATTTGAGCGACGATATCGGCGGATTATTGCGTCGGCAATTGGCTCGATCGGCGGCGATTGGGTAACCGTCGATTACCAGCTTTGCCAGACCGTGCCTGTCGAAATCGACGCCTAACGTGAGCCGCTCCAATACGATCACTTGCGTTGGATCGGGGAACAACGGGTCGAATCAAGCGTTGGTCTCGACTCTTTCTGGCGGATCCTCACGTGAGTCCAGCGCTACGATAAAGTGTCATTGAAGCCATGTTGGGTAGGGAACAAGATCCCTTATCCATCAAAGTATTGAGATTATTTGATTGTTTGCCTTTCCTTCGTGGAGCGGTACGTGACCAAGAAGTCGCACCGAGAATGCGATAACCGTGTCGGCAAGCAGCAGCATGGCCGACCCGATCGGAGACCAATTTCTACATTGGGAAGATTTTTGGCTTTTGAGGAACAAACGGTTTGTGAGAGTCGTCTGACGTTTTGTTCGCCCTCGGGCAACTCGTGGCCCGCCGAATTATTTCGCGATGACAATAGTTCGCCAAAACGGCTTCTGTCGCCCTGGGCTGCAATTCCAGGCGAGTTTTTTCGTTAGAGGCAGAAGAACCATCGCCCCCGATCGTACCTCGTAATTGGAGACTAGCTGAAGTTCTCTTGGCTTGTGTCGGACCCCCCTTGTGATTGACATCGACGAAAAAGGTGCCCAGCAATGTTGCCCGCCAGTACACTCCTTGTTTCTCGTCATCCCCAATTAATCCGGACCATCCAGAAGGCTCATGACAGTTGCGATCTCCTTCGACTGGAGATTTGCGGAGTTCTGGATAAAGCGCCCTTGCGACTCAAGGCCGATGATGTCGCCTTGGTGTTGATCCATATTGCATCCGATTCGGATTCAGAGCAGCTCCGTCATTTCGGCGAAGCGTCGGCGTGCCAGGAGGCGTCGATTGTGCTGATTTGCAACGACGAGAACTCGGCGACCGAGGGTCGTTGCCTGCTCCAGCAGGGCGCCGCCGACCTGCTTTGCCTTCCGGAAGACTCTGGGAAACTCGTCCACCTAATGGATACTGCCAATCGGCGGGCACGGGGCACCGAGAACACGGAACCAATTCACATGGTTGAAGAGGTCCAAGAAGAACCGGTGACCATTGGCTTCTTCGAAGCCGAATACCTGGGCAAATTCGACGGGTAGCGCGGCAAGATACCACGATACTGCTCACCGGCGAGACCGGCACCGGCAAGACCTTGCTCGCCCGCAATATTCACGATTCGTCGCCCCGGCGCGACCGCCCATTTACGGTCGTGGACTGCGGCGCACTGGCCCCGTCAATTATCGAAAGTGAGATGTTTGGCCACGTCCGTGGTGCTTACACGGGTGCCGACAAGGAACGCATGGGGAAGTTCGCCGTCGCCAGCGACGGAACGTTGGTCCTCGATGAAATCAATTCTCTGCCGTTGCCCTTGCAGGCCAAGCTCCTGCGTGCCGTCGAGGAACGTGTTTTTGAGCCGGTCGGATCAAACCATGTCCAGCCATTGCGGGCCAGGATCATCGCCATTTCCAATGTTCCGTTGGAACAAGAAGTGACCAGAGAGCGGTTCCGAGCGGACCTGTTCTACCGACTCAATGTTGTTGGTTTCCGACTTCCACCCTTGCGCGGGCGGATTCCCGAGATCCTGCACCTAGCCCGACAGTTTTTGCGTGAAAACGCCTTCGCGCAGGAGCACGGAATTATTGGGATTGGGCCGGAGGCGCTCGAAGCGATGGAAACGTATCAATGGCCCGGCAACGTCCGCGAACTCCGCAACGTGATCGAGCGGGCCGCCGCCCTGTGCATGGGACGAATTGTAACCTTGGCAGATCTCCCGAGTCTCTACGCGGTCAAGCGGCGCCTGCCGAATCCTCCTTTCATCAGGATTCGATTGAGGCAATCGCCAAGCGGCAATCGGTGCGCGCCAACGGAGCAGGTGAGGAAGTTTGGCGAATCTGCGAGGCTTTGCGCAAGCACCGGAATAATCGCGTGCGGGCCGCTTCCGAACTCGGAATGAGCCGAGTTTCCCTTTACAAGAAGTTGCACAAGTACGGTTTGTTTGAGAAGGAAGGCGCTCGGTCGTAACGGCTGGCAATCGACAATGGGCACGAAACAATTTGTTCGTTTAGGTGGTATTTTGGCTTCCACATCGCCATAAATGCAGACGGGGTCGGCAGCGATTCGGTAAACGGCCTGCTCGGTCGTAATTCGATTCGGATCGGCGGTGGCCTCCAACTGGGTAAGCTCGCAGCCATCGAACGCTTTGGCCACGATGAGTAACCCGGTTTGACGACTGTCCTCCGCGAACAGGAACTCTTCGTCGCGGCTGACAGGGGCCGCTGCCACGCCCCAATGGGCAGAAAGCCGCATACGCCGCCGTTCCAGCCACCGAAGGCATCGATCAGATAATCCAATAACAATAACAGTAAGTTATTCACCCGAACGCGTGGCGACCCCGATCGGCAGGGGGCAGCGGGCCGGGAGTATTTGATCCGGGAGGCGGGAGGAAGCGCCACGAAGAATGAGTTAGGCAAGGTGTCAGACACCGGTTGGAATATCCCGGTGAATCCTGGTGGCAGCGGACGGTGGGCCGGCAGTCCCGGGGGCCTGCTGGCTAGCCCGGGCGATGGCCACAAGTGCTGGCCATTACGGTTGTTGCACACAGTCGGCCAGTTCGCCTATTGCCCGGAACAATCGTCGAATGGCATTGGCACCGGTGCCGTTTACAACTCTATCCGCCCGGCGGCGTCCGCCGGCGGCCCTGGATGGCCCGCCGGCCTGCCATGGCGAATTGGCCGCAATCCCTGCGGGCGCAGCGCACGGGTTGGCCAGGCACCGGGTCGGACGAGTCCCCATTGCCCCGAAGGCTTCGCCTTCCGGGCGCTCCCGCCGCTGTCCGCCTCAATCCCACGACCCAGGCCAGACTCCCCGCCAACACGCGCACCGGGTCCGGGCCACCCCCTGCGGCCCATAGACAGTCCTTTCCGGATCGCGGCGCGGCCAAGCCCTGAGACGCCCGACGCCGCCCGATTGTCCCGGTTGACCGGCGCCCCACCACGGGAACAGCGACCGGGTGCCGACCGACGCCAGAACCGGGAAAAGCCTCCCCCCTGACCGGGGGGTTCGAACGGTTCGGGACCGCTCGTCCGGAGGCGTGGTCGCCGACCATTTCCGCCGTGAATCCGGGGGCGACCGGGACGGAGAATCGGCTCCAAAGACTCTCTTTTCCAAGACGTCAAACAAGAGATCAACTCAACCCCGTCCGGAGGATCATGGTCGCGGCCCAAAGCCCTTCGCGGCCGCCCCCGCCACCCAGCGGCTCGTCGGGCACGGTCCCGACGCGGATAGGATCCCCAGACGCTTTCTGAGACCTTCCGAAAAGACGACCATTCGCCCCCCGCACCGGGGCGCCAGGGTCGCGGCCGGCATCCCCTGGCGGCCGCTCCCGCCACGCACGCCGGCGGTCAGGCGCGACCTCGACGCCGAATCGGGTCCGAAAAACTCTTTTTATAGGTATGCAGAAAATGTATTTAATCCGAACCGATCCGGGGGATGATGGTCGCGGCCGGAACCCATTTTCGGGGGCTCTCGCCCATGCGTCTGTTCCCCTCCTGACCACTCAAGCGCCGCCTTCACCTTCACGGTTACGCTCTCGGCCGCCTACGACCAGCCGGTGACGATGTCGTTCAAGACGAGCAACGGCACCGCCAAGTCCGGCGATGACTATGTCGCCAAGTCCGGCACGCTGACCTTCGCCCCCGGCGAGACGACGAAGACCATCACCATCGTCGTCAAGGGCGACAACAAGAAAGAGGCCGACGAGACGTTCTACCTGGACCTGTTCGGCTACAGCAGCAATTCGGAATTTTCACCAAGAACCGTGGCATTGGTACGATCCAGAATGACGATTGATCGAAAGTCGACTGGCACTAGTTCGTCGATCCGAAGGCAGGAAGTCGGTCAGCAATGATCATGAGAGCTTAACCTGCTCGATGACCGAGTCCAACAGCCTTCGGTCGATGAACAATGAGCTTCGGCGTGGGATAGAACGCAACAGGTTCAGGACTTGTCGTTTCGTACGCTGCTGGCGTCGCAAAGCCCGCAGCACGACGCCGATGGTTCCGTGGACCTCGTATTCCAAGCGTTCGGCCACAAGTCGCGCCGCCGCATCGTCGGTCAGCAAGATCGCCGCGGGGGATTGCTGCATGAGTTGGAGAGCTTCCGATTCGCCGGCATCGAGCAAGAAGGTTTGCGCCAAATCAATGAGTTCCGGCGTCGCTTCCAGGGACGGGTTCACACGCTGGAGCTTGAGCTTGCGGTGCCTGAGAGCGGATGGACGGTGCCGCTGCACTTCTTGCCAGACCGCCTCGGGGACCTGCACCAGCGCGAAGTCCCGCAATAGGTCCAAGCAACCGAGTTCCTCCCAATGGATCAACGGCCCGGCGTCGCCGATGACGAGGCCGGCGGCATCAGTTTCGGCCACGCAGACCCCACTCGATGTCCTCGCGAATGAAGCGTTCCATCAATTCGGGACGGTGCGCGTCCAGGAACCGGCGCAGCGCTTCCTGGAAGACCTGGTCACGGCTGGGAAACCAACCCTGTTCCACCAGGGCGTCGATTTGGCGGTCCAATCGTGCGACGATTTTCGTTTGAATGGTAAGGGCCATACTCGCAAACCCTGAAGGGGATTAGCCAGCGCATCGTCTGCAGTGTAATATACTCGCCCGACGAACACCATGCTCGACGACGAGCCGCGCATCAGCATCAGCGTCGTGAGCAAGACGGAAGGCAAGAAGGGCCAGACGACGAGTCTTCACCTTCACGGTCACGCTCTCGGCCGCCTACGACCAACCGGTGACGATGTCGTTCAAGACGTCCAACGGCACCGCCAAGTCGGGCGATGACTATGTCGCCAAGTCCGGCACGCTGACCTTCGCCCCCGGCGAGACGACCAAGACCATCACGATCGACGTCAACGGCGACAGCAAGAAAGAGGCCGACGAGACGTTCTACCTGGACCTGTCCGGACTCAGCAGCAATGGGCTCTTTACGAAGAGCCGCGGAGTCGGCACGATTCTGAACGACGACTGACCAATCTCGTTGCCTTGCCGCCTGAGTATTGCGACGCAATCACGCGGGCGGTATGCTCTCATTCATGTCTGAAGTCACTCGCATTCTCTCCGCCATCGAGCAAGGCGACCCCTCCGCGGCGGAGCATCTGCTGCCACTGGTCTACGACGAGTTGCGCAAGTTGGCGGCGCAGCGACTGGTGCACGAGAAGCCGGGGCAGACTCTAAATGCGACGGCGCTGGTCCACGACGCCTATCTGCGGTTGGTGGGTGTTGAGCAATCCCAGCATTGGAACAGCCGGGGGCATTTCTTCGCAGCGGCTGCCGAGGCCATGCGCCGCATTCTGGTCGAGAACGCTCGCCGCAAGCAGGCGGAAAAGCACGGCGGCGGATTGCGGCGGGTCAATCTGGATGAAGCGGACGCGTTGGCCGCTTCGGCGCCAGATGACATGCTCGCCATCGACGAAGCGCTGGAGCGCCTCACGGCTCACGATCCCATCGCCTGCCAACTCGTCAAACTTCACTGCTTTGCCGGGCTGACGATCGAGCAAGCCGCCGAGGCGCTCGACCTTTCGCGAACCAGCACCTACCGCCTCTGGACGTTCGCCCGGGCCTGGCTGCACAGTCAACTAACGGGCCGTCCGGATGGCGATTCCTGATCTCTTCCCATTTTCTGGGATTCTTGCCTGGCATTTTTCGCACTGCCAGACGGGGATCTCCCAAGGAGCGCTGCGTCGTGAGCGTCGAATTCGCCAAAATGCAGCAGGTCTTCCTGTCCGCGGTCGAGCAACATCGACCAGAGGACTGGGACGCCTACCTGGAGCAGGCCTGTGCCGCCGACGACGAATTGCGCGACCAGGTCAAGCTGCTGCTGAAGGCCCACCTCGAAGCCGGCAGTGTTCCCGGCGCCGCGGTACGCGATCCGGATCAAACCAATGCATACCCGAACGCGACAGAAACTCCAGGCACCGTGATCGGCCCGTACAAGCTGATTGAGCCGATCGGCGAAGGCGGCATGGGCACGGTCTGGATGGCCCAGCAGACCGAGCCGGTCAAGCGCCTGGTCGCGGTCAAGCTCATCAAAGCGGGCATGGACTCGAAGCAGGTCATCGCCCGCTTCGAGGCCGAACGGCAGGCCCTGGCCCTGATGGATCATCCCAATATCGCCAAGGTCTTTGACGGCGGCACGACTGGCGAGCCAAGCGACGTCAGTCGTCGGGTTCTGGAAGCGCCCGAAACCCCGCGACTGACGTCCCTCGGCTCGCCGAGGCCGTACTTCGTGATGGAATTGGTCAAAGGCATCCCGATCACGAAGTACTGCGACGAGCATCACCTCACACCGCGGCAGCGGCTGGAGCTGTTCGTCCCCGTCTGCCAGGCGGTGCAGCACGCCCACCAGAAGGGCATCATTCACCGGGATCTGAAGCCGTCCAACGTGCTGGTCGCCCTCTACGACGGCAAGCCGGTGCCCAAGGTCATCGACTTTGGCGTGGCCAAGGCAGCCGGGCAGAGCTTGACCGACAAGACGCTGGTCACCGGCTTCGGCGCCATCGTCGGCACGCTGGAGTACATGTCGCCCGAACAGGCGGAGGTCAATCAGCTCGACATCGACACCCGCAGCGACATCTACTCACTGGGCGTTTTGCTCTACGAGTTGCTGACCGGCAGCACGCCGTTCAGCAAGAAAGACCTGGAACAGGCCGGCATGCTGGAAATGTTGCGGGTGATCCGGGAGGACGAGCCGTCGAAGCCGAGCACCAAGCTAAGCTCGTCTGAGGCATTGCCCACGCTGTCGGCGAACCGCGGCACGGAGCCGGCGAAGTTGACGAAGCTGGTGCGCGGGGAGCTGGACTGGATCGTCATGAAGGCGTTGGAGAAAGACCGCAACCGGCGCTACGAGACGGCCAACGGCTTTGCGATGGATTTGCAGCGCTATCTGGCGGACGAGGCGGTCCTGGCCTGTCCGCCCTCGGTGGGATATCGGCTGCGGAAGTTTGCGCGGAAGAACCGTAAATGGCTGGCGACGGCAGCATTGTTCGGGCTCGTCCTGGTCGCGGCCACCGCGGTCAGCGCCTGGCAAGCGATCCGCGCCACAGTGGCCGAGCAGGCAGCCGAGGGGCGCAAGCTCGAGGCGGATGACGCCAAACGGCAGGCGGAGGAGCGCGGCGACACGCTCGCGGCGCTCAACGCGACGCTGCGCCGGGCCAAATATATCGCCGACATGAACCTGGCGCAGCACGCCTGGGAGGCCAACAATCTGGTGCGGACCCACCAGCTTCTCGACCAGTACCGTCCTGGACCGGACGAGACCGATTTGCGCGGCTTCGAGTGGTACTATCTGAACCGGCTGCTTCATGCCGACCGATGGACCGTGAAGGCGAATGCCGGATTCGTCACATCCGCGGCCTTCACGCCGGACGGAAAGTCGCTTTATAGTTACGGAAAAGACCGGGTGCCCCAGAACGTGGGGGCTTTCACCGAGGAGCTGCCCGGCGAAGTCAAGCTATGGAACACAGCCACGGGCCGGCAACTTCCCTTCGACCTCAGTTTGCCCACGAACAAGATACGACGGATCGCGCTCAGCCGGGATGGCACCCAGATGGCCGCCGAGCTGTATGGATCAGAGGTTCCGTGTCTGGGACCTCGCCACGGGCCGGTCGATGACCCTTGAAGTGCCCGCCCGTGAACACGCATACGACCTCGGCTTCAGCCCGGATGGGAAGCGCCTGGTTACGATTTCGATAATGGGACCCAGCGAAGGCGAACCTTGTACTGTCCGGGTCTGGGACCTGGCCAGCCGCAAACCTGTAGTGACTCTCGACAAAGAGCAGGGCCAATTTGTCGCGCCGGGCTTCAGCCCTGACGGAAAGTACCTGGCCATCCCAACTTTTCTCACCGGCCAAGTCCGGGTGATCGACTCGGCAACGGGCCGGGAGGCGTTCATTTGCAAGAGCGGGGACGTACAGATTTGCCAGGCGATTTTCAGCCCGGACGGCAAGAGCCTGGCGGGTTGCGGGCTGCATGGTCTCCAAATTTGGGACGTCTCGACCCGCGAAAAACGGACATCCGTTCCAAGTGCCGCGCACATGGGGTTGGTGCTCGCCTATAGCAACGACGGCAGCCGCCTGGCGATGGGTAGCATGGAGGGCCTGATCGAGTTGTGGGACGTGGGAACCGGTCAGATCCTGCGCACGTTCAAAGGGCACGGCGGGGAGATTCGGAGGATCGCCTTCAGCCCCGACGGCACGCTCCTCGTCTCGGCCGGCGCCGACGGGACCCTGCGGGCGTGGGAAATTACTGAGCGCCGCGATACCTTGCCGATTTTCCAGAAGCCGTCACGCCTGGGCAGCATGGAGTTCAGTCCTGACGGGCAAACCCTTCTCGTCGAGTCGTTCGACGACAAGCGCTGGCACTTGATGGATGCCTTGTCGGGCCAACGGCGCGGTGGGCCGATCGAGATCGACCAGCACTCCGATAATATCATTGGGTGGTCCTCCGACGGGAAGCGTCTGGTCTTTACCGGCCCGAATAAGACCGTCGCAATCCACGACGCCGCGTCGGGGGCAAGCGTCCGCGCATTTCGCGTTGATCCCGGAGCCGATTGCATCACCGACATCAGCCCGGGCGAACAGTGGCTCGCGTACTCAACGCCGGCCGGCACGATCAAGATCCTCGACGCTCAAACCGGACAAGAACACCGCTCGATTCATGGCTTGAAGGGCTACTGTCACAACCTGGCGATCAGTCCGGATGGGTCGCGCCTGGCCGGCAGCGATGAAGCCGGATGGGTCCGGGTGTGGGACACGGCAAGCGGCCGCGAGACGATGTCCGTCCAGATGACAGGGATGTACATGCTACTCCTTCGCTTCAGCCCCACAGGCAAGCGGCTCGCCATCGTGGGTAACAACCTCGTTCTGCGGAGCGGCGAGGCCCGCATCCTAGACACGGAGGACGGGCGCGAGATCGCGCAACTCCGAGGTCACACGATCCTCGTGAGTGACGTGGCGTTCCACCCCGACGGGCAGCGCGTGGCGACCTGTAGCGCGGACAGGACCATTCGGATATGGGACATCCCCACCGGGCAGGAGATTCTCACCCTCAAAGGCCACACGGACGCGGTGGAAAGTATTCGGTTCCTCCCGAGCGGCCGCCAACTGCGAGCGCCTCCCGGGACGGAACCATCCGCACCTGGGACGCCACGCCGCTGATGGAGCCGCGATGAGTTACCCGGAGATAGTCCGCTTGGTGAGCGAAGGCCCACGAGTGGTACTTGCTTCGTCACTTCTGGGCGGAAGCCATGGAGTTGTTGGAACTGAAAGAGATGAAGTAAGTCGGATGGAAAGTCCGTTCATCAAGGAGTGAAAGCGGCCGGCGGGGTCCTTACCGCGAAGCAAGCCCCCGCCGGCCCGGCACCGCCTCGGCGCTCGGTCTGCGCCGCTGGGAGATGTCCCACCATTGTATCGCAGACCAATCTGGAAATGGAGAACGAAGCATGTCACTCCACCATTGGCTGCGGAACCTCCGCTCCGCCTTCGCGCAGGGACAGAGCGATCACCGGGCCCTGCGACGGGCCGCGACGCATCGGCCCCGCCTCGAAGTTCTGGAAGACCGAACGGTGCCGAGCTTTGCCGACCCGGTCAGCTACGACGTAAGCACCGGCCCCTGGGGCGTGGTCACGGCCGACTTCAACGGCGACGGCCGGCTCGACCTGGCGGTCGGTGGCGTCAGCATCCTCCTGGGCAACGCGGACGGCACGTTCCAGGCCGCACGGAACTACGCTGTCGGCTACGGGCACTCCCCGGCCGTGGGCGACTTCAACGGCGACAGCACCCTCGACCTCGTGGTCCCGCAGTTCACCAACAATTCTGGCCAGGCAAGCGTGCTTCTGGGTAACGGCGACGGCAGTTTCCAGGGACCCCGGACCGTCTCCGCCGGCGGGAGCGTCATCCAGGCCGTGGCGGTAGCCGACTTCAACGGCGACGGCAGGGAGGACCTGGCCGTGGCGGGCTATAACAACCCCTACTTTGGCGGCCGGATCGATTTCACCATGCTCCTAGGGAACGGGGATGGCACCTTCGACGTTTCCTACGACTATGTCTCTTCCGTCTACGACGACGGCAGCATCATCACTTCCATGGCAGTTGGAGATTTCAACGGCGACGGCAAGGTCGACTTGGCGTCGGTCGGCTCTGGGGGGGGCAGCGTGGGGCTGGGCAACGGCGACGGTACTTTCCACGGCTCCCAACTCTTCGCCACCGACTATCCCTACTCCGTGGCCGTGGCCGACCTGAACGGCGACGACAAGCCTGACCTGGTGACTGCGAACCAATTCGGCTCCGTGAGCGTGCTGTTGGGCTACGGCGACGGCACTTTCCAGAACGCCACGGATTACGCCTGCGACAACTACCCCCTCTCCGTCGCGGTGGCAGACTTCAACGCTGACGGCAAGCCCGACCTCGTGACGGCTGGCTGGAAGTACAGCAACGGCAACTACAACAGCCCCCCCATCGGCGTCACCAGCGTGTTTCTGGGTAACGGCGATGGCTCCTTCCAGGCCGCCCAGTATAACGAAGCCGGCTCGGATACCGAGTGGCTGGCGGCCGGGGACTTTAACGGCGACGGCCGGCCCGACGTTGCCGTGGCCGACCACCAGAATGGCGTCGCGTTAGTGTTGCTGAACGCCGGCGACTGGGGCTCACAGACTTCGTCGCTGAAGATCAATGACGTGACCGTCGCCGAAGGCAACACCGGCACGCGGGCGGCCACCTTCACCGTCACCCTGTCCACCGCCAGCAGCCAGACCATCACCGTCGCCTACGCGACCGGTAACGACACGGCGACCGCCGGCAGCGACTACACCTCGACGAGCGGCACGCTGACCTTCGCACCGGGCCAGACCAGCAAAACCATCACCGTGCTGGTCAAGGGCGACCGCCTCCCCGAACCAAACGAGACGTTCTTCGTCAACTTGAGCAGCCCCACGAACGCGACCATCGCCGATGGCCTAGGAGTGGGCACCATCGTGGACGACGAGCCGCGTATCAGCATCAGCGACGTGAGCAAGAAGGAAGGGAAGAAGGGCCACACGACCCAGTTCACCTTCACGGTCGCGCTCTCGGCCGCCTACGACCAGGCCGTGACCATGTCGTTCCGCACCGTGGACAGCACCGCCACGGCCGGCGATCAGGATTACGTCGCCAAGACCGGCACGTTGACCTTCGCCCCCGGCGAGACGACGAAAACGATCACCATCGCCGTCAAGGGCGACAGCAAGAAGGAGTCCAACGAGACGTTCTACCTGGACCTTTCGGGGCTCAGCAGCAACGGACTATTCACGAAGAACCGCGGCGTCGGCACGATCCTGAACGACGATTGATCGCGCCGGCGCGATGTCCGGTGAGGCTGTGTGCCGCGGCGCGCCTCACCGGACACCCATCGTCCGGGCAGCAAGCCGTTTTCGTAAACGGCATCGACAACAAGGGTCATCGCCAAATCCTCCGCGAACAATGTGCCGATGACGCAATTGTAGCAGAAGGCACCTATGCTGGGCGGCTGAGTTGCGGCCGGCACGCTGACCTTCAACCCCGGTGAGACGTCGAAGACGATTACCATCACCGTCAACGGCGACAGCAAGAAGGAGTCGAACGAGTACTTCGACCTGGACCTGTTCGGCAACAGCGGCAATTCGCTGTTCACCAAGAACCGCGGCGTCGGCACGATCCTGAATGACGATTGATCGGTTCACGCTGGCAGACCAAGCCGAGCGCAGTTCCCGGCGCATGCGCTCGGCTTGGCGAAGCGCCGCTTGCATCCGCCGCGTCGTTGCCCGCACACCGGGATAGCGAAAGCCAACGGCGTAGGGCGTAAGAGACTTCGCAGCTCGTCCCAAGTGCGCGAGCGTGGCGTCGTGGGGCAGGAGCAGGTCGAGGAGATCATTCAGAATGTGTGTTCTTGGCACGACGAGACCGAGTTCTTGCAGCAGCGCCTTGAGGTACTTTTCGGCCGCCTGTTGGCAGTGGAAACACGCCGCGTTTCGGTGAGGCGGCTTTCGCGCGGCGACTTCGTTTGCCACTTGCCAATCCTCTTCCGCGTACCGGACCTACTGAGCCGTTTCGGGCGTCATAGAGTACCTTGCCCTTCTCTATGATCTCACGCAAGAACCAGTTGTTTTGCTTCAGCCCGCGCTCAATCTGCTCGGGCGTGCGCACGATCAGGTCGATTGAGAATGGCCACGTCTCGAATGCCACGCCAATGCGAATCGACTGATTGACCACGTCGTAGGCCGGCATGATGACGAGCAAATCGACGTCGCTCTCCTCGTGGGGCCGGCCGTAAGCATACGAGCCAAACAGGATGATTCTCTCCGGGTGAAACCGTTCCGCAATCTGGCTCGCAAACCGCCGGATCGCCGCCAGTGGGATGTTCGGCGAAGGATAGCGGTACGGCTGAACGTACGGTGCAGGAGCAGCGTGCTTGTTCGGCATTGGTGGTATTATAGCTGATTTGCTTTGCCATCGCGGACCTTGACGACGAGCCGCGCATCAGCATCAGCGACGTGAGCATGAAGGAGGGCAAGAAGAATCAGTCGGCGAGTTTCACCTTTATTGTGACGCTCTCGGCGGCCTACGACCAGCCGGTGACGATGTCGTTCCGCACCGTGAACGGCACCGCGACGACCGGCAACAACGACTACGTCGCCCAGTCCGGCACACTGACCTTCAAGCCCGGTCAAACGACGAAGACCATCACCATCCTGGTCAACGGTGACAACAAGAAGGAGTCTAACGAGACCTTCTACCTCGACCTGTTCGGCAATACCGACACGTCGGTATTCACCAAGGGCCGCGGCATCGGCACGATCCTGAACGACGATTGACCGGTGAGGCAATAAGCCGGCCGGCGAGGTGCTGGGTGTCCAGTTTTACCCACCCGGCACCGCCCCGGCGCTCGGACAGACCGGCGCCTGGGGTGGAGTCGGTCCTGCCGTAGCAAGCAAGCGAGAGTTGAATCGTGTTATAATGGTTTCCGGAAACCATAAGTTCGGAGAAACAGTCATGGACTTGCCCAGCGATCTGCAGCATGCGGATGGGGAAATTCGACTGACGGGCCACCGCATTGGTCTCTTCCACGTGGTGGATCGCTACCAGGAGGGTTATTCGCCGGAGATGATCGTCGAGGATTTGCCCACTCTCTCCTTGGCTCTGATCCACCGCGTCATCGCTTTCTATCTGGAAAACCAAAGCGAAGTGGACGCTTACGTGGCCGACCGTCATGCGGAATTGGACCGCCAGGAAGCCGCTCAGCCTTCAAGTGGGGCGGCGCTCGAGATTCGCAAGCGACTGCAAGCGCGGCTTGCACGTTAAGACGCCAACCTCTTGGCCGCATTTTGTGATTTATGCCCTTGACGTTTCTCCTGGATGAGCACCTTCGCGGCCCGCTCTGGCGCGCGATACAAAGGCACAATGCCGGCGGCTTGGAACGTCTCGATATCATCCGCGTGGGCGACGCACCCGATCTTCCATTGGGCACGCTCGATCCTGAGATACTGAGCTGGGCGGAAGGCGCGGGCGCATCTTAATCTCACGGGACGCGACGACCCTTTCCGGGCATCTAGCCGACCACTTGCAAGCGGGGCATCACGCCCCCGGAATCTTCATGGTCCGACGACGGTGCGTATTCCCCCAGGTCATCGCCTTCCTCGTCGAGGCGGCTTACCGCAGTGACGCTTCCGATTGGGAAAACCGCATCGAGTACATTCCGTGAATTGCCACAGCCTCTCGGCCGCCTACGCTCAGGCGGTGATAATGTCGTTCCGCATCCCGGCGAGTCGGGACACCGCCAAAACGAGCGACAACGACTACATCGCCAAGTCCGGCACCCTGACCTTCGCCCCCGCCGAGACGACGAAGACCATCACGATCGAAGTCAAGGGCGACAGCAAGAAGGAGTCTAACGAGACGTTCTACCTGGACCTGTGGGGGCTCAGCAGCAATGGATTGTTCACGAAGAGCCGCGGCGTCGGCACGATCTTGAATGATGATTGACCAAGCATTTTCACTCGCCGCCCGCCTATTGCGACGCCATCACGCGGGCGGTATGCTTGGATTGATGTCTGATGTAACGCAAATCCTGAATGCCATCGAGCAGGGAGATCCGCGCGCTTCAGAGCAACTCTTGCCGCTGGTCTACGATGAACTGCGCAACTGGCGGCACAGCGTCTGGCCCAGGAAAAACCGGGTCAAACGCTCCAGGCCACCGCGCTCGTCCATGAGGCTTACTTGCGGCTGGTTCGGCGCGACTTGGCTCAAGATTGGAACAGCCGCGGCCACTTCTTCGCGGCTGCCGCGGAGGCGATGCGTCGGATTCTGGTCGAAAAAGCACGCCACAAGCTGCGCCTCCGTCGCGGCGGCGGACTTCAGAAGGTCCCCCTCGACGACAATGAGCTGGCTATCTCGCCTTCGGTAGACGGGATCGATCTTCTTGCTCTGAACAACGCCCTCGATCGCCTCGAGGCCGCCTATCCCCGACGAGCCCAACTCGTGAAGCTCCGCTATTTCGCCAGTCTCAAGATGCCGGAAATTGCGCAGTTGCTAGGCATTTCACAATCCACCGCCGAAGCCGATTGGACTTACGCCAAGACCTGGCTGAAGCGGGAAATGGAAAAAGTCTGAAAATCCGTCGGGGGTTTTTGCTCCGGACGGCGCACTGACGCTTGAGGAGTCATCCCGTGAACGAGAGCCAGATCTTTACCGACGCGCTGAAGCTCGCTTCTGCATCAGAGCGCGCCGCCTACGTCGATGCGATCTGTGCCAACAATGCGGAACTACGGTCCGCCGTGCAAGCTCTTCTGCAAGCTCACGCCAGCGACCCTGGCTTTCTCGAAGCGTCCGTCGGCCCGATTGAAGGAACGATTGATGCGTCGACCGCAACAACCGCTCGTTCGCCATCCGAGACCGCCGGCCTCCTGATCGCGGACAAGTACAAGCTGATCGAGCCGATCGGCGAAGGGGGTATGGGCACGGTCTGGATGGCCCAGCAGAACGGGCCGGTCAAACGCCTGGTGGCGGTCAAGCTCATCAAAGCGGGCATGGACTCGAAGCAGGTCATCGCCCGCTTCGAGGCCGAGCGCCAAGCGCTGGCCCTCATGGACCATCCCAATATCGCCAAGGTCTTTGACGGCGGCACGACTGGCGAGCCGAGCGACGTCAGTCGCCGGGTTCTGGAAGCGCCCGAAACCCGGCGACTGACGTCGCTCGGCTCGCCGAGGCCGTACTTCGTGATGGAATTGGTCAAGGGAGTGCCGATCACCAAGTACTGCGACGAGCACCATCTCACACCCCGGCAGCGGCTGGAGCTGTTCGTGCCGGTCTGCCAGGCGGTGCAGCACGCCCATCAGAAGGGCATCATTCATCGCGATTTGAAGCCGTCGAACGTGCTGGTCGCCCTCTACGACGGCAAGCCGGTGCCCAAGGTCATCGACTTCGGCGTGGCAAAGGCCGCCGGGCAACAGTTGACCGACAAGACCCTGGTCACGGGCTTCGGAGCGATCGTCGGCACGCTCGAATACATGTCGCCCGAGCAGGCCCAGGTCAATCAACTCGACATCGACACCCGCAGCGACATCTACTCGCTGGGTGTCCTGCTCTACGAACTGCTGGCCGGCAGCACGCCGTTCAGCAAGAAGGACCTGGAAAAGGCCGGCATGCTGGAGATGCTGCGGGTGATCCGTGAAGACGAGCCATCCAAGCCGAGCACCAAGCTCAGTTCATCGGATGCGTTGCCGACGCTGTCGGCGAACCGCGGGACGGAACCAGCAAAACTGACCAGGCTGGTGCGCGGTGAGCTGGACTGGATCGTGATGAAGGCTCTGGAGAAGGACCGCGGCCGGCGCTACGAGACCGCCAATGGCTTCGCAATGGACGTGCAGCGCTACCTGGCGGACGAAGCGGTGCAGGCTTGTCCGCCGACGTCGGGATACCGGTTGCGGAAGTTCGCGCGGAAGAACCGAGCGGCATTGACGACGGCCGCCGTCATTGTGCTCCTGCTCGTGGCCGGCATTGCGGTCAGCGCCTGGCAAGCAGTGCGGGCCACGGGGGCGGAAGCTGCGGCCCTGGCGGCGTTGGCGGAAACGGAAAAGGCCCGGCTTGCCGAGGCCGAGCAGCGAACGCGCGCCGACGACAACGCTGCGAAAGCCAAGACCGAAGCGGCCACGGCCACCGCGGTCAAAGAGTTTCTCCAGCATGATCTGCTGGAACTCGCCGCCGCCAGCAAACAACACGACCAAGCGGCGACCGGCATCAAGATGGACCCGGACCTGAAGGTGCGCGACCTGGTCCTGCGCGGCTCAGAAGATCGAAGGCAAGTTCCCGGATCAGCCGCTGGTCGAGGCGGAAATCCGCTATACGCTTGGTTCGACGTTGCAAGAGATCGGCCGCGCCGACCTGGCGATTCCGCAGTTACTCCGCGCGCGTGAACTCTGCACGGCCCAACTCGGCCCCGAACACCCCAACACGCTGGCGAGCATGAGCCACCTGGCCGACTTCCTACGCCGCCGCCGGCCGCCCGCAGGAGGTGCTCAAGCTCCGCGAAGAAACGCTCCAGCTCCAGAAAGCCAAGCTCGGCCCCGACCACCCCCACACGCTTGGGAGCATGGTCAACCTCGCGAGCAGCTATCACGCCGCCGGCCGCGTCACCGACTCGATCAAGCTTTACGAAGAAGCCTTGCCGGTCATGAGAGCCAAGATGCCCGATCATCCATTCACCTTCAACTGCATGGGCAACCTGGCCGATTCCTACGCCGCCGCCGGCCGCACCCAGGAGGCGCTCAAGCTCCGCGAAGAAACGCTCCAGCTCCGGAAAACCAAGCTCGGCCCCGACCACCCCGACACGCTGGCGAGCATGAGCGACCTGGCCGATTCCTACGCCGCCGCCGGCCGCCCGCAGGAGGCGCTCAAGCTCCGCGAAGAAACGCTCCAGCTCCAGAAAGCCAAGCTCGGCCCCGACCACCCCCACACGCTTGGGAGCATGGTCAACCTCGCGAGCAGCTATCACGCCGCCGGCCGCGTCACCGACTCGATCAAGCTTTACGAAGAAGCCTTGCCGGTCATGAGAGCCAAGATGCCCGATCATCCATTCACCTTCAACTGCATGGGCAACCTGGCCGATTCCTACGCCGCCGCCGGCCGCACCCAGGAGGCGCTCAAGCTCCGCGAAGAAACGCTCCAGCTCCGGAAAACCAAGCTCGGCCCCGACCACCCCGACACGCTGGCGAGCATGAGCGACCTGGCCACTTCCTACGATGCCGCCGGCCGCACCCAGGAGGCGCTCAAGCTTGACGAAGAAACGCTCCAACTCCGGAAAGCCAAGCTCGGCCCCGACCACCCCGACACGCTTCGGAGCATGAACAACCTGGCCGATTCCTACGCCGCCGCCGGCCGCACCCAGGAGGCGCTCAGGCTTTTCGAAGAAACGCTCCAACTCCTGAAAGCCAAGCTCGGCCCCGACCACCCCGACACGCTTGTGAGCATGAACAACCTGGCCGCTTCCTACATCGTTGTTGGCGAGGCGGCCAAGGCTGTGGCGACCTTGCAGGAGACGCTTGCTTTGCGGGAGCGGCGCGTGAAGGCCGAGCCGAGCAACAGCGTGGAGCAATCGTACCTGGCGTGGACGCACGGGCAGATGGGCGAGGCCGAGCAAGCCCGGCAGGATTACGCCGCCGCGGTGCAGGCCTATTCCCGGTCGGTGGAAATGTTCGAGAAGCTCGACCAGGCCGGGGCACTGAAAGCCTCGGTCCTCCGCGGCAAGCTGCCCGCCTATCGGCAGCGGCTGGCGCTGTGCCGAAAGGCCGAGCGGGCAGTCAAGGACCTCGACTTCGCGCTGAAGCAGCCGGCGGCGCAGGTGCCGGGGCTGCTCGACCTGCGCGTGCGTTTCCTGCTGAAAGAGCAGAAGTTGCCGGCCGCGGTCGAGACGGCGGCGAAGATGAAGGAGCTGGCCGGCGACAAGGCGGAGCAGCTTTACAACGCGGCGTGTTTGTATGCGCTGTGTGCCAGTGAGCCGAGTCGCGTCAGCGACCGGGTGAAGAACCCGGCCGCTGACGCGGCCCGGCTCGCCAAGGAGTGCGCCGAGGAAGCGATGGCGCTGTTGAAGCAAGCCATCGCCAAAGGCTACAAGGACGCCGCCGATATGAAGCAGGACAAGGACCTGGATGCGCTGCGCGAGCGGGAGGATTTCAAGAAGCTGCTCGTCGAATTGGAAACGAGGAAAAAATGAAGAAAAGCGGCCGGTGAGTCCCCAACCGCAACGAAGGACACTCACCGGCCCGGCATCGCCCCGGCGCTTGGTCTGCGCCGATAACGGTGTCGTTTTCATTGTATCGCAGACCGACGCCCAATCGGAGATCGATCATGCGACTCTTCTCACGAACGCGAAAACCGAATCGTACGTCCGGCCGGCCGCCGCTGCGTTGGCGACCCCGGCTGGAGTCGTTCGAAAGCCGCTGGGTACCCAGCACACTGACGGTGACAACGACTAACGACAGCGGCACCGGCTCGCTGCGGGCCGAGATCGCCGCCGCCCACAATGGCGACACCATCAAGTTCGCACCGGGCCTGAACGGCCAGACCATCGCGCTGACGAGTGGCGAACTGCTCATAACGCACAACTTGACGATTACCGGCCCGGGTGCCGCCGATTTGACGGTCAGCGGCAGCAATCGCTCGCGGGTGTTCGAGGTGGCCAAGAATGAAACAGTTACCTTGAACGGCCTGACGATCAGCGATGGGGACGGTGTTCGTGCTGCTGGAGCCTCCGATTCCAACGACGGTTTCGGCGGCGGCATCCACAATCTCGGCAAGCTGACGGTCGCCAGCAGCACCCTGTCCCACAACTCCGCCAAGTGGGGGGGCGGCGTTATCGCGAACAGCGGCACGCTGACGGTCGTGAACAGCACCCTGTCCAATAACTCCGCTAACATGGGCGGCGCGATCTACAACCAGGCCCATGCGACCGGCCCGCTGACGGTCAGCAATTGCATCGTGTCGGGCAACTCTGCCCGAAACGGAGGCGGTATCTTAAACGACGCGACCGCCACCATGACGGTTAGCAATAGCACCCTGTCCGACAACACCGCCCTCTACCAGGGAGGCGGCATCTACGCCGGGGGCATGGCGACGATCCGCGACACGGTCCTGTCCGGTAACACTGCCGGGACATTCGGCGGCGGCATATTCTTCTTCAACACCGGAACGCCGAAGTTCGCGGTCACTGGTTGCACCCTGACAGCCAACTCCGCCGGGCAATTCGGCGGAGGCATCTACATCGGCGGCGGCTCCGCGGCCGTCCTGACTGTGAGCAACAGCTCCTTCAGCGCCAACTCGCCGGACAACATCTATGGCGTGTGGACCGACGGCGGCGGCAACACGCTGTCCTGAGGCAGCGCCACGCCACAGCCGACCGGGCCCTCCCATTTGCTTTACCGGATTGTGTAAGGAAGCGGCGGCTGTCCCTGGCGAGATGGGTTTCGAGGAACCGGAATTGAAAAGCGGCCGGTGAGTCCCCAACCGCAACGAAGGACACTCACCGGCCCGGCATCGCCCCGGCGCTTGGTCTGCGCGCCGACAACGGTGACGTTTTCATTTTGTCGCAGGCCGCTACCTGACGGGAGATCGACCATGCGACTGTTTTCACGAGATCGACGACCGAATCGTATGTCCGGCCGACCCGCGCCGCGTTGGCGGCCGAAGTTGGTGACGTTGGAGGATCGTTGGGCGCCTGCCACGTTGCAAGTGACCAGCCCTTTGGACGACGGCAGCGCCGGCACATTGCGCTACGCCGTCGTCCACGCGCATAACGGCGACACCATAGCGCTGAAAGGCGACGTGCTGAACAGCGGCATCACGTTGACGCAGGGCGAATTGGTCCTGACGCAGCAGAGCCTGACGATCGAGACCAAGCCGGCGACGCGGACGGCGACCATCAACGCCGGCGGGCTGTCGCGGATTTTCGAATTGGAATCCGGGGCCGACGTCACCTTGCGCGATCTGATCATGACCGAAGGAGCAGTCGTCGACAGCGACGGCACACACGACGACCGAGGGGGCGCTGTTCTGGTCCAAGCCGGAGCCACGTTAACCATCAACGCCTGCACGTTGTCCAACAATTTCACGGCCTACTACGGGTATGGCTTTGCACCCATCACTCCCGCGGGCGGGGCTATCTACAACGACGGCGTCTTGGCAGTCAAAGACAGTACACTGTCCGGCAACGGTTCAGACCCGACTGGCAATTGGACGGGGAAGGCGGCGCCATCTACAACGACGGCTCGGCGACCTTTGACGGCTGCACATTTTCAGGCAACCAAGGATTTTTTGGCGGTGCCGTCTACAACGCCGGCACGACGACGGCTAAGGGATGCTCTTTTTCCGCCAATTCGGCAGATCTCTTCGGCGGTGCCATCTGTAGCCAAAGCGGCACGATGACCGTGACCAATTGCACGATGACCGGCATCCACATTTTGGGAGTCGAGGACGTCAGTTACGGTGGCGGCATTTACAACGAAGCCGGCAGCGCCTTGACGGTTACCGGTTCCAACCTGTCTGGGTTCGAGGTCATTTCCTACGGCGGCGCCATTCAAAACGATGGCGTGGCCACGATCAAGAACTGCACCTTCGCAAACAACTTGGCCGAAACCTACGGCGGCGGCGCAATCTCCAATTTCAACATCTTTGGTTCGGACGGTGTCGCCTCGTTGACGGTCAAGGACTGCACGTTCCTGGACAACTCAACCTGGAACCAAGTGCTTGGTACATCGGGTGCGCCCGGCGGCGCTATTTTCAGTTGGGGCCAGGCCATGGTCAGCGGCAGCACGTTTTCGGGCAACACTACGCTGGACGGCGGCGGCGCCATCGAAGTTCATTTGGACATTACGATCAAGGATTGCCTCTTCGCCGGCAATACCAGCGCGATCGGCGGTGGTGGGATCCAGATCGAACCCAACGGCACGGCGACGATTGCCAATTGCATCCTGACGAACAATTCCTCTCTCAGTCGCGACGGCGGCGGTATTCTCAATTACGGCGGCACGGTGGCCGTCAATTACTGCCTATTCTCCGGCAATTCCGCGGCCCAGAACGGTGGCGCCATCTGCAACAGGAACTTAGTCTACGGCACCGGCGATGGGCTCGTCACCCTACCCAGCACCCTGTCGGTCACCGGCTGCGTCTTTACGGGCAATTCCGCCGGAGGCGAGGGTGGCGGCGTCTATCTCGACGCCGGCTCCGTGGCGACGATCAAGCGCAGCATGTTCTTCGACAACACGCCGGACAACATCTTCGGCATGTTTGTCGATGCGGGCGGCAACAGCTTCGCCTAAGGTCTGGCTCAATGACACGACGTCGCGGCACGAACTTCCCCGAGGCGGGGCTCAGCGCCCCGTCTCTGGTTCATTCTTCGTGCCCCACCGCCCCTGGCGAGACGACGATGACCATCACCATTGCGGTCAACGGCGACAGCAAGAAGGAGGCCGACGAGAACTTCTTCTTGGACCTGACGGGGCTGAGCAGCAATGGTCTCTTCACCAAAAGCCGCGGCATTGGCACGATCCTGAACGACGATTGATTACACGACGCACCAGGTTTGGCCGGTGAGGTCCTTGCCGTCAAGCAAGCGCTCTCCGGCCGAATGCTTCGTTTGCGCCGTGGTCTCTTAGGTCGAAAACGCCAACCCGTAGCGATACGGATCGTCCTTCGTGCCGCGGCCCAGGCGCATCGCCAATCCAAGCTCGACGGCGCGGTCGAGCCAGCGCCAGAGCGTTGCGTCATGGGGCTTCGCCAGTCCGGGCGGCCAGATCTCGCGGATCTCGGCGCGCGTCAGCGGCTTCTCGGTCGTACCGAGCACCAGCTTCACCGTGTCCCAATTCGTGTGGAACTCGTCGCTGGTGTCGCCGAGTCGCTCGTACTTCCTTCCGTCCGGGCTGAGTTCGATGAGCATTTGCCGCGGCGTCTCGTCGTGGCGCGACCAGCCGAAGAGCCGGCGACGGCGGGTGAACGGATTCCCGCCCGGATGCCGCATCTCCAGAAAGATATCCACCGACGCGAGCAAGGCCCCCGAACCGCGCGCCGCCTGGCCCAGCGCCGGCTCGCCTTTCGACGGATGATGCAGCAGGAACACCGACACGTCTTGTTCCGCGAGCGCGATAAACGGGGCCAGACCGGCCGCCACCGAGCCGGCCTCGTTTTCGCTGCGGCCGGGCAAGAAGTATGCCAGCGAATCGAAGACGACCAGTTCGAGGCCGCGCTTCGCCTTGTGTTCGAGAAGTTGATGATTCAAGGCTTCGAGATCGGCGACCGTCGGCCGGCCGGCGAACGGCCGCGGCAGAATCCCGAGTTCCGCGCCGAAGCCGTGCCGGCGCTGCCGCTCCGGCCAGAGATCGCGCGGCTCCTCCGAGACGACGACCGAGGAACCGGCCCGGACCATCAGGCCGAGAAACTCTCCACCCGTGTGGCGCTGGGCGAGGAGATGGGCCAATAGAGTCGTCTTGCCGGACTTCCACAGGCTGGTCAGCAACGTGATCTTGCCCGGCATCAGGATGCCGTGCCAGAGCCATTGCTTTTCGCACGGCGGGTGAGATTCGCCGCCAAATGAGATGAGCTGGTGCTGCGACAACATGGTGTACCTCCGAAGAAATGGCTTGCGATCATGAGTTGCAATGCAAAAGAAGTTGTCTGGCGAAGGGGTTAGAGCGGAGTCGTCGAGAATGGATTGCAGGGCTCCCGCCAGGGGGGTTGCAACGCAAGTCATCCACCCGTGAGTGAGTGGATGAAATAAGTTACCGCGGCCGAGCGCGGCGTTGCGATGTCGGTAGGTGCGACCGGCCGGCGCCTTCACCGTCACGCTCTCGGCCGCCTACGATCAGCCCGTGACCGTGTCGTTCAAGACGACCAACGGCACCGCAAAGTCCGGCACGCTCACCTTCACCCCCGGCGAGACGACCAAGTCGATCACGATCACCGTCAATGCCGACAGCAGGAAGGAGGCCGACGAGATGTTTTACCTGGACCTGTCCAGACTCAGCAGCAATGGATTATTCACGAAGAGCCGCGGCGTTGGCACGATCCTGAACGACGATTAACCAATCATCTTCACTCGCCGCCCGTGTATTGCGACGCCATCACGCGGGCGGTATGCTTGGATTCATGTCTGATGTGACGCGCATCCTGGAAGCCGTGGCTGCCGGCGACCCGCTGGCCGCCGACGAATTGCTGCCGGTCGTTTACGACGAGCTGCGCAAGCTGGCGGCAGCGCGGATGGCGGCCGAGCGGGCGGACCATACGCTGGATGCGACCGCGCTGGTGCATGAGGCGTATCTGCGCCTCATGGGAGATCAGCAGTTCGAGAACCGCGGACACTTCTTCGCCGCGTGTGCCGAGGCCATGCGGCGAATCCTGGTCGAACACGCCCGGCGGAAGGCCGCCGGCAAACGCGGCGGCGGCAACCGGCGGGTGTCTCTGGAGGCGGCAGACGTCGGCCGCCTCGCGCCGGACGAGGACCTCCTCGCCATCGACGACGCCCTCACCCGCCTGGCCGCCGAGGACCCGACGGCCGCCCGGCTGATTCAGCTTCGCTACTTCGCCGGCCTGTCGCTCGAGGACGCGGCCGATGTGGTCGGCATCTCGCGCTCGACAGCGTATGAACACTGGGCGTACGCCAAAGTGCGGCTGCGCTGTTTGCTGGATGGAGTGTAGTCCTCATGGTCCGCGCCTGCGCCGCTCCGCGCGAGGACTATTTTTTTCTTTTTTCGCCGGACACTTCTGACTCGACTTGCGCATTGATCTGTGAACCAAAAAGGGGTGTATTGTGCCTGCCGACCTCCCCAAAGCCCGCGAGTTGTTCATGCACGCCGTCGGCAAGCTGCCGCCGGAGCAATGGGACGCCTACATCGCTGAAGCCAGCGGCGGCAACGTCGAGCTGGAGCGCCAGTTGCGGCAAATGCTCCAGGTTCACGCGGAAGCAGGCAGTTTCCTCGAACGGCCGGCGGAACTCCCAGCCGCTACGGGCGACGGCGAGACGGTGTCCGTCGATCGTTGCCCCGAAAACCGCGCCAGTCCCGGTACGGTGCTGGGGCGGTACAAACTCCTGGAGGAAATCGGCGAAGGCGGGATGGGGACCGTCTGGATGGCGGAGCAGACCGAGCCGGTGAAGCGCAAGGTGGCGATCAAACTGATCAAGCCTGGGATGGACAGCAAGCAGGTCCTGGCACGGTTCGAGGCGGAACGGCAAGCGCTGGCGCTGATGGACCATCCAAACATCGCCAAGGTCCACGACGCGGGAGTTACCTCCGACGGACGACCCTTCTTCGTCATGGAGTTGGTCAAGGGCGTGCCGATCACCGAGTACTGCGACGACCGCCATCTGACCCCACGGCAGCGACTGGGTTTATTTGTTCCGGTCTGCCATGCCATTCAGCATGCTCATCAGAAGGGCATCATCCACCGGGATATCAAGCCGAGCAACATCTTGGTCGCGCTCTATGACGATCGTCCGGTGCCGAAGGTCATCGACTTCGGCGTGGCTAAGGCGACCGGGCAGCAACTTACTGAAGCGACGCTGCACACCGGCTTCGGCGCCATCGTGGGCACGCTGGAATACATGTCGCCCGAGCAGGCGGAAGTCAATCAGCTCGACATCGACACGCGCAGCGACATCTACTCGCTGGGCGTCCTGCTCTACGAGCTTCTGGCCGGTAGCACGCCGTTCACCAAGAAGGATTTGGAACAGGCCGGCATGCTGGAAATGCTCCGCGTGATCCGCGAGGATGAGCCCTCGAAGCCGAGTACCAAGCTGAGTTCATCGGATGCGTTGCCGACCTTGTCGGCGAACCGCGGCACGGAACCGGCGAAGTTGACGAAGCTGGTTCGCGGCGAGCTGGACTGGATCGTGATGAAGGCGCTGGAGAAGGACCGCAGCCGCCGCTACGAGACGGCCAATGGCTTCGCGATGGACGTGCAGCGCTATCTGGCCGACGAAGCGGTTCTGGCCTGCCCGCCGTCGGCGGGGTATCGGCTCAAGAAGTTCGTGCGGCGGAACAAGGCGCCGGCGCTGGCCGCCGCAATCGTGTTGCTGACGCTGATCGGTGGCATCGTCGGCACGACGATCGGACTGGTTCACGCCAGGGAAGCTAGGCATGCGGAAGCCCAGCGAGCCGAGGGTGAGCGGCTGGCCAAGGAGCAAGCCGAAGCCAATTTCGTCATGGCCAACGAGGCAGTCGAGAAGTACCTGGGGACAGTGACCAACGACAGAGGACTGAAGCGAGCCGACTTCCACCGATTGCGCAAGAAGCTGCTGGAAAGCGCCATCCCGTTCTTCCAAAAGCTGACCGCCCAGAAGAGTGATGATCCGGAAGTCGAAGCCCGCCGGGGCCGAGCTTACGATCGCCTGGGGGTGGTGCGGGAGGCGATGGGGGAAACCGAGGCGGCCCTTCAGGACTTTGAAGCAACGCGGGCGATCTTCTCCCGGCTCAGCGCCGATTTCCCCACGGTGCCGGAGTACCGCCATGATCTGGCCATGAGCCTCAGGAACATCGGTGTACCGCTCGCGGATCTCGGAAAGCGTGAGAAGGCAGAAGCGGCCTATCACCAGGCCCAAGAAATCTGTGAGAAGCTCGCCGCCGATTTCCCGGAGGAGCCGAAGTATCGCCACAGCTTGGCCAAGAACCACAACACCCTGAGCATCTTGCTAGCGGACCTGGGGAGGCACGAGGAGGCGGAACGGCTCTGGCGCCAGGCTGTGGCCATCGAGGAGAAGCTGGTCGCCGACTTTCCCACTTCACGAGCGTATCGCAACGCGCTGGCCGAGAGCCTAAGCAACCTGGCAAGTTCGCTGACAGAGAGGGGGACATCTCGGGAAGCGGAGGCCGCCTACCGCCGGGCCCTGGACAGCCAAGCGAAACTCGCCGCCGAGGTCCCGGCCAACCCGGATTACCGCGAAAGCCTGGCCGAAAGTCAGGACCACCTGGGCGGCTTGCTGGCGCACCGGGGGAAGCGCAAGGAGGCAGAACGGCTCTTTCGCCGGGCCGTCGCCGATCGGGACAAGCTCGTCAAGGACTTCCCCACCGTCCCTCAGTACCGTCACGACCTGGGCCAGACCCTGCACAACCTGGCCAGCCTGGTGGATGATGATCGGGCGAGACTCGAGGAGGCGGAACAGCTCTATCGACGGGCCGTCGCCAACGAGGAGAAGCTCACCGCCGACTTCCCGACCGTGCCCGCTTACCGTCGGACCCTGGCCGCCCACTTCAACAACCTGGGCCTTGTGCTGATGAAACAAGGGAAACGTTCGGAGTCGGAAGCGGCCTACCTCCGGGCCCTGGACAGCCTGGAGAAGCTCGCCAAGGACTTTCCCGCCGTGCCGCGGCATTCCGTGGACCTCGGCGGCGGTTACTGCAATTTCGCTGTCCTGGTCCGAGGCGGCGGCCAGCCAGAAGCAGCGCTGGGCTGGTTTCAGAAGGGCATCACCGCGCTCGAACCGGTGGTGGCGAAGGAGCCGCGTCTGGTAATTGCCCGGCAATTCTTGTGCACCGCATTTCGGGAGAGGGCGGCGGTGCTCGACGATCTCGGCCGGCACGACGAGGCAACGCGCGACTGGGAACGTGCCCTGGAGCTGGATGATGGCGACATGAAGGCAACGTACCGCCTGCGGATCTTTCGGAACAAGAAGGACGCCGCCGGCTGCCTCGCGGCCGCCGCCGAGAGCGAAGCCCGGAAGCCGACCGACGCCGGGGCGATGTACGACGCGGCCTGTAACCGGGCAGTCTGCGCGGCCGTGATTCGAGAGGATCCGAAAACTCCGGGGGCTGATGCCCCTCGGCTCGCGAAGGAGCAGGCCGACCTGGCGATGGCCTGGTTGCGCAAGGCCGTCGCCGACGGCTTCACGGATGCCGAGCACATGAAGCAGGACAAAGATCTCGACGCGCCTGCGCGAGAGCGCGGACTTCAAGAAGTTGTTGGCAGAATTGCAAACCAAAAAGAAATGAAGGTCAGGCCCAAGTGTCTGGCCAGCGCGTGAAAGTACTGAAGCGGCCGGTGGGGTCCTTACCGCCAAGCAAGCCCCCCGCCGGCCCGGCACCGCCTCGGCGCTCGGTCTGCGCGCGATGCGATGTTTCGCAATTGTATCGCAGACCAACTTGGAACAGGAGAGAACATGTCATTTCCCAGTTGGCTGCGACACCTCCGATCCACCATGGCTCCGAACCGTGGCAATCGACAACAGCGGCGACGGGACGCGATTCGAGCCGCGACGCTTGGGCCCAATCTTGAAGTGTTGGACGACCGCTCGCTGCCGAGCTTTTCTGCCCCGGTGGAATACGCCGCCGGCCACCTCCCGAATGCGGTGGCCACTGCCGACATCAACAACGACGGCAAGCTCGACCTCGCCGTTGTGAACCTCTACAGTTCGTCGGTGAGCGTGTTGCTGGGCAAGGGAGATGGCACCTTCAAGCCGGCCCTGAACTCCAATACTGGTGGCTTCCCAGTCTCCCTCGCGGTTGGCGACTTCAACGACGACGGCAAACTCGACATCGCGACCGCCAACGAAAACGACGTGAGCGTCCTTGTGGGCCACGGCGACGGCACCTTCGCGGCGCCCGCTAGCGTTACTCTGGCGGACGGTTCGAGGCCGTCATCGGTAGCAGTCGGCGACTTCAACGGCGACGGCAAAATGGACCTCGGCGTGACGTCGAATGTCTATGTCATCGACGGTTACGGCTATTCCTACTATGGCGGTTATCAACCGTTCGGGCATTACGAAGGTCGTGCCAACGTGCTGCTGGGTCATGGCGACGCGACCTTCGGGGCTCCGAACACCATCCCCCTCGGCAACTATTATCATACCTCCGCTATTGCGGCAGACCTCAACGGCGACGGCCTCTCGGACTTCGCCACGACCGATCAGGGTTCGACCATCAACGTGGCGCTGGGCGACCCCAGCGGCCACCTTATTGGCCCCACCGATTTCTACGGCGGCCGCCATGTGACTTCCGTGGCCTTCGGAGACGTTAACGGCGACGCCAGGCCGGACCTAGTGACGGCGAACCTCGATGGCAGAGACGTCAGCATGCTGCTCGGCGATGGTCTGGGTGGGTTCGGCACGGCCCATAACTACGCTGCCGGCTTTGTTCCCAGCGCGGTCGTGCTCGGCGATTTCACCGGCGACGATCAGGTGGACATCGCCGCGACCGACTATTACACGGATTATGACACTCCGGGCCGCGTGAGCGTGCTCCCCGGTCTGGGCGACGGTACATTCCTTGCCGCCGCCCAGTTCGTCACCGGCGAGCACCCCTGGGCCCTGACGGCGGGCGACTTCAACCGCGACGGCTGGCTTGACGTCGCCACGGCCAATCACGGGATCAGCTACAGCGATGTCTCCGTGTTGATCAACAATCGGTCCTGGCCGTCCTCGGGCAACCCGTCCATCCGTATCAACGACGTGACTATCACTGAGGGCAACACCAGTAGTGTCTTCGCAACGTTCACAGTGAGCCTTTCGGCCGCATACACGCAGGACGTTTCGGTACATTGGTCGACGGTCGACGGCAGCGCCACGGCGGGCAGCGACTACACGGCTGCGTCTGGGGATGTGATCATCCCGGGCGGCCAGCTCAGCCGAACATTCACGGTCTCGGTCAGGGGTGACCGCCTCCCCGAGCCGACCGAATCGTTCGCCGTCAACCTCTCGGGCGCGACTAACGCGACGATCGGTGATGGCCAGGGGGTTGGCACGATCCTCGACAACGAACCGCGGATCAGCATCACCGACGTGAGCAAGAAGGAGGGCAGGAAGAATCAGACAACGCAGTTCACGTTCACGGTCAAACTCTCAGTCGCGTACGATCAGCCGGTCACGATGTCGTTCAGCACGTCCAATGGCACGGCAACCACTGGCGACAGCGACTACGTTGCCAAAACAGGCACGTTGACCTTCAACCCCGGCGAGACGACGAAAACGATCACGATTGAAGTCAAGGGCGACAGCAAGAAAGAGACCGACGAGACATTCTACGTCGATCTAAGCGGACTTAGCGGCAACGGAATGTTCACGAAGAGTCGCGGAGTTGGCACGATTTTGAACGACGATTGATCAGCCGAAGGGAGAAGCGTCATGTCTGCTGTCGTCGCCATGCCGCCGGTGAAGGGTGAAGGGCCAATGACTCCGAGCGCCTCCGCCGGCGGCCGTCGAGTTCCGGTACACCCAGACCGACGGCTTCGCCGCGCTGCTAAGGCAACTCGGAGCGTCGTTGTTCATCAGCACCTACCAAGCCAACAAGTTGCTGGTCGCTCGCATTGCGGGAGCCGGGCTATCGATGCTGGTCCGCACGTTTGACAGGCCGATGGGGCTGGCAGTGGACGGATCTCGACTAACCCTCGGTACGCGCAAGGAAATCTGGTTCCTACGCAATGCCCCGGACATTGCTCCGCGCATTGAGCCGCTCGGCCAGCACGACGCCTGCTATTTGCCGCGGTCGTCGCATGTCACGGGCGACATCGGCGTACACGAACTAGCCTGGGCAGGAGACGAGCTGTGGATGGTGAACACTCGGTTCTCGTGTCTCTGCACGCTGGACCCTGACTACAGCTTCGTGCCGCGCTGGCGGCCGCCGTTTATCACGGCGATAGTCGCGGAGGACCGTTGTCACCTGAACGGCCTGGCCATCGTGGACGGCAAGCCCAGATACGTCACCGCCCTGGGCGCGACCGACACGGCCGGCGGCTGGCGGGAAAACAAGCCCCACGGCGGTTGCTTGATGGAGGTGCCGAGCGGAGAGATCATAAGTCGCGGCCTGTCGATGCCGCACACGCCGCGCTGGCATGACGGCCGACTGTGGCTCCTGGAATCGGGGATCGGGCAACTTGTGCTCGTCGATCCCGCCACCGGCCGGCAAGAGAGGGTGGCCGAATTGCCCGGCTTCGCCCGCGGACTGGCATTGTGCGGGCAATTTGCCTTTGTCGGCCTGTCAAAGATTCGCAAAACGTCCGCGATGGACGGCGTGCCGCTGGCCGAACGGCGCGAGGAGCTGAAATGCGGTGTAGCGGCGGTCGATCTGCGCACTGGCCAGGTGATTGCTTTCTTGGAATTCCAGACCGCAGTGGAAGAGATCTTCGATGTGCAACTCCTGCCCGGTCCGCGCTTCCCCGAAGTGATCGGCTTCCAACAGGAGACGATTCAGCACACGTTCGTCGTTCCGCCCGGAAAGACTGACCGCTGACAAGCAGCCGCGTCAACGGCAGTTGAGCATGAAAGTCGAAGTGGCCGGTGGGGTCCTTACCGCCAAGCAAGCTCCCACCGGCCCGGCACCGCCTCGGCGCTCGGTCTGCGCGCGAGAGGGCCGTCGTCATCCGAGGGCAGACCGCATTCTCGAAGGAGACGATTCATGTCATTTCAATCGATCGAGACCGCTTTACGGTCCGCCCACTCGCATTGCCCAGCCCGGCCGGGAAGCCGCCGAGCCTGCGTCCGCCCGCGCCGGCAGGTGTTAGCGGTCCAGAATCTGGAAGAACGTGTGGTCCCCAGCACTTTCACCGTGTTGAACCTCGCCGACAACGGCGTCGGTTCGCTGCGCGCGGCCATCCAGGCGGCGGAAGCCCAACCCGGCCCCGACGCGATCGCTTTTGGCCACGGAGTGAAGGGCACCATCACCCTGACCGGCGGGGAACTCGTCGTTACAGGCGATCTGACGATTGACGGACCGGGGGCGAACAAACTCACAATCAGCGGCAACGACGCCGGCCGGGTGTTCAACATTAGCGGTAGTACGACCGACGTCGAGATCCGTGACCTGACCATCGCCCATGGACTGGCCAACACGACCACGGTGGCCGGCCCCCTGGGTCCCGTGACGCTGGGTGGGGGTATCCTCAATTCCGGTGCGCACGTGACACTTTCCGGTGTGACCATGGCGGACAACCGGGCCATCGCCACTCAGACCGGGTACGTCCAGACCAACCTGATCTCCGATATCCCAGGCCTCGCACAGCTCACCGATCCGCTGCTCAAGGATCCGTGGGGTACATCGTTCAGCGACACTGGGCTCTTCTCGATTTCGGATACGAAGACCAACGTCAGCACCATGTACGCCGTGACTGCGGCCGGCGTCAGCCCAGCGTCGCCAACGATCACCATCCCGACCACCGCCAGCGGCAGCCAGGGGCCCACCGGCCAGGTCCACAATGACACCTCGTCCTTCCTGGTGAATGGCAGTCCCGCCACGTTCATCTACGCCAACCTGAACGGCACGATCTCCGCCTGGAACGAGAGCGCGGGCACGACGGCCCAGGTCATGGCAGCGCCTGCCGGAGCCGGTTACCAGGGGCTGGACGCCGCAAGCAATGCGTCCGGCGACTTCCTCTACGCCGCCAACGCCAAGCAGGGGAGAGATCGACGTCTTCGACAGCTCGTTTAACCTGATGAGCCTGCCCGGCGCATTCGTGGACCCCGTGTTGCCGGCCGGGCTGGTCCCATTCAACGTGGAGGAGATCGGCGGCAACTTGTACGTGGCTTACGCACCGGCCGGTTCGCCGGCAGCCCGGTCCGGGGCCCCCGAGGGGGCCGGGGCGGTGGCGGTGTTCGACACGAGCGGCAACTTCATCAAGCAGCTCATTGCGGGCGGCAAGCTCGCCTCGCCCTGGGGTATCACGCTGGCCCCGTCCAACTTCGGCCAGTTCGGCGGCGCGCTGCTGGTCGGCAACTTCAGCTACCTCGACACCGAGATCAACGCATTTGACCCGGTGAGCGGGGCGTACCTCGGCACCCTCAACGACGGCAGTGGCAACCCGCTCCTGTGGGGCGACAACGGCCTTTGGGATTTGACCTTCGGCATCGGCGGCAACGGGGGCGACCCGAACACGCTCTACTTCGCCACCGGGCTGAACAACGAGGTGAACGGCCTCTTCGGCGCCATCGACCCCGGCCCTGGGCATCGCCGGGGGCGGCGCCGTCGCCAACGTCTTCGGCGGCACCCTGGACGGTCACGCACAGCACGTTCACCGGCAACGAGTCGGTCGGCATTCGCGAGGCCGCCGGCGGCGCCATCGCGAACGACGCCGGCTCATCCTTGACCGTCGCACACAGCACGTTTACCGGCAACCAGGCCATCGGTGCTGACGGCGGCGCCGCCAATGGCGGTGCGGCCTTGGCGGGGCCATCTCGAATCGAGGCGGCAGCCAGGCCACGGTGTCGCACAGCACCTTCGCTGGCAACCTTGCCCACGGCGGCAATGGCACCAGCGGCGGCCTCGGCGTCGGCGGCGCCATCGCCAATCTGAACGACAGCTCCCTCGTTGCTGGTTCCGGCTCGACCCTGATCGTCGACCACACTGCGTTCACCGGCAACCAGTGCATCGGCGGCGCTGGCGGCAATGGTGGCAACGGCGGCGTCGGGGAACGGCGGCGCCATTACAAACGTCGGCGACGTGAGCAATGCCCTGGTCACCCACAGTACGTTCACCAGCAACCAGGCCATCGGCGGCGCCGGCGGCAATGGCGGCTGCCGGGAAAAAGGGCGGCAACGGCGGCAATGGGCAGGGCGGCGGCATCGTTCAGTTCAGCGCGACCCTGACCGTCGAGCACAGTACGTTCACCGACAACCAGGCGACGGGCGGCGCGGGTGGCAATGGCGGCGCGGGGGCCAACGGCGGCGTCGGCGGTCCCGGCGCCGGCGCCGCCATCAATTCGGGCGTCGCCAGTCAAACACCCGCTATCCAGCCGACCCTCACGGTGGACCATCTGTCGGTCCACGGCAACCAAGCCACGGGCGGTCGCGGCGGCAACGGCGGCAGCAGTGGCAACGGCGGCAATGGCGGCGTGGGAACCGGCGGCGGCATCAGGGCGCGGGGCACCATGGACATCGCCCACAGCAAGCTGGTCCTCAATCAGGCCACCGGGGGTGCCGGGGGCGACCCAGGCGCCGGCGGCCTCCTCGGTGGCAACGGCGGCCTCGGCACAGGCGGCGGCATCGTCAATGACGTCGGGGCAATCGGCGCCGTGTCCCATACGTTGCTCATTGCGAACCAGGCCATCGGCGGCGCCGGCGGGCTGGGAGGCAACGGCGGCAATGGTCAGGGCGGCGGCATTTGGAATGGGACTCCGAATCCCCTGACCGGCACTCCTTCGACGCTCACCATCGTTCACAGCACGATCAAGCGGAACCGTGCGGACGGCGGTGCTGCCGGAAGCGATGGAACTGCAGGTCTTGGGCAGGGCGGCGGCGTCTACATTGTCGCAAGCGGAACCGTTTTCGTGGACGTGGCGACCGACATCAGCGACAACCACGCCTCCACTAGCGATGACGATGTCTTCGGAGTTTTGACTTTCGGCTAGCGGCGAGACTTGCAAAAGAGATGGTTATTAGCGGCCGGGGGGGTCCTTTCCGCCAAGCAAGCCCCCACCGGCCCGGCACCGCCCCGGCGCTCGGTCTGCGCGCCGACGCGATGTTTCACAACTGTATCGCAGACCAACTTGAAACGGGAGAACGAACGTGTCATTTCCCAGTTGGCTGATAGGCCTGCGAACCTGTGTGCCTCCAAGCAGCGGCCATCGACAGCAGCGGCGACGAGGCCCGCTTCGTGTCGCGACGCTGAGGCCGAACGCTGAAGTTTTGGAAGATCGTCTCACCCCCACGTTCAGCCCGGCCGCGAGCTACGCCGCCGGCATCGGCCCGGGCGGCGCGGTGGCGGGCGACTTCAACGGCGACGGCAAGCTCGATCTGGTCTTGTCAACCGTCAACTCCGTTAGCATGCTGCCCGGCAACGGCGACGGCACATTTCAAGCAGCGCGCACCTCCGCCACGGGATCGGGTCCATGGTCCCTGGCGGCAGGTGACTTCAACGCCGACGGCAAGCTCGACCTGGCGGGGATTATCGACTCAAACGTGAGCGTGTTGCTGGGCAATGGCGACGGCACCTTCCAGTCCCCGAGCAACGTCTTCCTCGATTGGAACCCGACCTCCCTGGCAGTGGGGGACTTTAACGGCGACGGCAAACTGGATATCGCCGAAGCTTCAAACGAACGCTGGGGTGGGTACTGGTACAACGAGGGTGGAAGTCAAGTTACCGTGCTGCTGGGGAACGGCGATGGCACGTTTTCGGACATCCGCTTCGCTGGGAGCGGTACCGGTCCGTCCTATTCCATGGCGGCGGGCGACTTCAACGCCGATGGCAAGCTCGATCTGGTGTGGGGCCATGACTACACGGACTTTTATGGATGGGGCACAGAAGTTGATGTGCTGGTAGGCGACGGCCAAGGGAATTTCGAGCAGAATGCCGTCTGGCTAAACGGGGGCAATACGCCACCGGCGATCGCCGTCGCAGACGTGAACGGCGACGGAGTGAGCGACTGGGTGCCGAACGTCTGGGGTCCGGGTGCGGATCTGGCCGTGGGCGACTTCAACCACGACGGCAACGTCGACGCCGCCGCGACGAACTGGGCTGGCGACAGTGTCCAAATCCTGCGCGGCCGCGGAAATGGTACTTTCACGAACGGGGAGTTCTTTGCCACCCCGGGTACCGACGGGAGTGTGGCGGCCGGCGACTTCAACGGCGACGGCTGGCTCGACGTCGCCACGGCCAATTCCGCTGGGGACAGCGTCTCGGTCTTGATCAATGACCACTACTGGCCGCCCATACAGCCATCCCTCTCCGTAAGCGACGGGAAGGTCCGGGAAGGAAACACGGGCACATTCAACGCCACCTTCACCGCGTCACTTTCGTATACCTCCGACGTCGATGTAACAGTCCACTTCGCCACGGCCAACATCACCGCGACGGCCGGCAGTGACTACGTGGCCGCGTCCGGGAACGTGACCATCCCGGCCGGACACATCAGCGCGACGTTCACGGTCGCAATCAAGGGCGATCGGCTCCCTGAACTGAACGAAACCTTCGCCGTCAATCTCAGCGCGCCGACGAACGCGGTGATCGGCGACGGACAGGGGGCAGGCACCATCGTGGATGACGAGCCGCACGTCAGCATTAGCGATGTGACTATGTACGAAGGCAAGAAGGGGAAGACGACGCAGTTCGTCTTCGTCGTCACGCTGTCCGCCGCCTACGACCAACCCGTGACGATGTCATTCAGCACGTCCAATGGCACGGCAACCACTGGCGACAGCGACTACGTTGCCAAAACCGGCACGTTGACCTTCCAACCTGGCGAGACGTCGAAATGGCTCATCGTCGAAGTCAAAGGCGATAGCAAGAAGGAGGCCGACGAGACGTTCTACGTCGATCTCAGCGGACTGAGCAGCAACGCCATGTTCGCGAAGAGCCGTGGAGTTGGCACGATTTGGAACGACGATTGAGCAGCTAAAAGGAGATGTCATGTCCGCTGTAGTTACCACGCCGCCAGTGAAGCGCGAAGGGCCAATGACTCGGAGCGCTCCGCCGGCGGCCGTTGAATTCCGGTACACGCAGACCGACGGCTTCCCGGCTCTGCTGCGGCAACTGGGCGCGTCGCTGGCGATCACGACCTATCAGGCTAACAAGCTCCTGGTCGCAAGGGCCGCGGGGGCCGGGCTGTCAATGCTGGTGCGCACGTTTGACCGCCCGATGGGGCTGGCCGTGGACGGACTGCGATTGGCCCTCGGCACGCGCAAGGAAATCTGGCTCCTGCGCAATGCCCCGGACATCGCTCCGCGAATTGAACCAGCGGGCCGCCACGACGCGTGCTATTTGCCCCGGTCGTCGCATGTCACGGGCGACATCGGCGTCCATGAACTCGCCTGGGCCGGAGAGGAGTTGTGGGTGGTGAACACTCGCTTCTCGTGTCTCTGCACACTCGATCCCGACTACAGCTTCGTGCCGCGTTGGCGGCCGCCGTTCATCAGCGGCTTGGCGGCGGAAGACCGCTGTCATCTCAACGGCTTGGCCGTGGTGGACGGGCGCGCCAAATTCGTCTCGGCTCTGGGCGAGACGGATATTAGGGACGGTTGGCGCGCGAATAAGCCCCGGGGCGGCTGTCTGATGGAGGTAAGTAGCGGAGCGACGATCTGCCGCGGCTTATCCATGCCGCACTCGCCGCGCTGGCATGACGGACAACTATGGCTCCTGGAATCGGGGACCGGGCAACTGGTGCGGGTCGATGTCGCCACCGGGCGACGCGAGCGAGTGGCCGAATTGCCCGGCTTCGCCCGCGGCCTGGCACTCGCGGGCCCGTATGCCATTGTCGGCCTATCGAAGATTCGCCAAACGTCGGCGATGGATGGCGTCCCGTTGGCCGAACGGCGCGAGCAATTGAAATGCGGCGTGGCGGTGGTGGACCTGCGCAGCGGCCAGATCGTTGCCTTGCTCGAGTTCGAGACTGCTGTGGAAGAGATCTTCGACGTACAGCTTCTGCCCGGAGGGCGGTTTCCCGAGGTGATCGGATTCCAGCACGAGACGATCCAGCATATGTTTGTCCTGCCGCCTGGCCGCTGATGAACCGGGGCATCCGCCGCGGCGCATGCATCTGCGGGCCGGTCCATCTGACGATTGGAATCATGCGGCGACCGCTGGGCCTTTGCATCTCAACCTTGCTGCCCTCGATTTGGATGCGGTTGCTGATAATCTGCACCTTTCCACCGGCTTTGCAATGAAACCTCCGGGACCAATCTGGTGGATGTGCGGAAATGTCTGGTTAAATGGAGCAAGGCGGCCAAGATGGCCAGCGATTTCTCCATCCCCCCATGCGCGATAATGTCTATTTACAGAGCCATTCCTTTCGACCGTTCGCTGGTTCCGAAGAATTAGTCTAGCATCGTCTCAAACCGATATTTGAATATCAAAGTGGGTGCGTGCAGCCGAGGACGCTTGGCTGCAATTCATTGGGGGTGTTGCGCGACGATTTCGATTGCCGCAAATCTTTGGCGCTCGTGGTTGTTGCCCAACATTATCCGATCCGCCTTTGACCCCTGCGGAAATGTATCAACGCCTGGAATTCCCCGCGCCAGTTGCGTCCAAGGGACAGTGACTTAAGATCCCCATACTGGCCAAGCCCCATCGTTCTGGCCGGCGTCGCCCAGGAGCTTGCGATGCTCGAGCGTACGCGGCGATTTTTGGGTCGCATCACCGGCGCCAGACCGGGCCATTTCGACGTTGACGGAGTTTTGACCGGCGACCGCCGCCATGCCGACCGCGCCCCGTCGGAGGCAACCGTCATCTGCCGGGCCGAGGCTGTCGGCCTCAAGCCAACGACGGTCCAGATCCGCGACGTCTCCTGCACCGGCGTCAGTTTCTACTTGGATCGAGCCCTGACGCCGGGAACCATGGTCACATTGGATGTTCCCGGGGCCGACGGGTCGGCCGCGGCGGTACTCGCCTGCGTCCGCCACGCCACCGAGGACCCTGGACCGGGCTGGGTCATCGGCTGCAGCTTTTCCATCGAACTGGGCGAAGCGGCACTCGCCGGCTTCGGCGTTCCCTATCGCGCACCGCAGCCGCCCGATCAACGCCGCTGGGTGCGGGCGACGCCCACCACCGACCGCGCGGTCGTTCAGCAACTGGCCGATCATCAAGCCGGACCGGTGCTGATGGGGGTCGTCGATCTTTCGCCGGCCGGCATCGGCCTCTTGACCGAGTCGCGCCTCGAGCCGGCGCGCTGCTCGACATCGAACTTTTCGGCCGCGAAGACAAGCCGGGGCTGACGATCCTGGCCAGTGTGGTCTATGTGAGCGAACGGGAAGACAAGCGCTGGCTGGCCGGCTGCATTTTCATCCGCGAACTCTCGGACGCCGAACTGCGCTCCTGGACGTGATGCGTTTGGCGCTTGTCGCCAGAACGCTGGGTCAAACGACTGGCCGCGATCCATGCGACGGTCACCCTACTTGTCGAAGAAGAACTTCTGAGCGGTCTTGTGCAGCAGCCATTTCTTGTCCTCGGCGCTCAGAAAATCGAGCCGGCGGCGAACTAGATCGATGCTGGCCTGGTAGGTGTGTTCGCCCTGAACTTGGAACGGGCTATCACTTTCCCACATGCAGCGCTCGCGGCCAAAGGCCTTCACCACCCGTTTGATCAAAGGGGCCAGGTCGTCATAGGGCGGCTTCTTTTTGCCGAGCGCATAGAAAGCGCCCACCTTGAGCATCACCTTCTTGTGCTTGGCCATGGCACACAACCGATCGACGTCCTTGTCCCGGATGACCCCGTCGGCGCCGATGCGGGCAAGGTGGTCGATGATCACCGGCGTATCCGGGAAGTCAGCGCACATGCGGTTCAGCTCCGGCAGGTCATCGGGGCCGATGAGACAGGACATCGCCTGGTGGTTCCGGGCCCCCGCGGCAAACATCTTCCGATACCCTTCCGGACGCAGCCATTTCTCGACCGGCTGCTGGCTGAGCTTGGGGTAGATGCGAAAGGCGCGCACGCCTTTCTTGGCCAACTCAGTCATCTGCCCCGCCGGGTCCTTACCCAAGGGATCGATGACCGCCGTGCCGACGAAGACTCCGGGATACTTCGCGATCACGTCCAAAAGGTACGAGTTGTCAAAGCCATAATAGCTCATCTGGATGAGGTTGATTCGCCCCACGCCCGCGGGCTTACAGTGTTTGAACAGTTCCTCGGGCGTGAACGAAGCGGGCTTCATGTCGTCCTTGGTGAAGCCAGGCGCCAATGGATAGCGCTTGGTATCGGGGGTCCAAACGTGCACGTGGGCATCGATCGCGTTCATGGCTTGATCGTCCTGCGCAACCGCGTTGGGTGCGGATGGCGCCAGCAGGCCGGCCACCAGGCCGATTAGCAACCCGGGCTTCGACATCGTTAGCTCCTTGAATCGATCGTGGCCAATTTGGAGCGAGTCTCACTTCGATCGTCCGTGAACCCGACGCGGGCCGACTGCCGAATAGTCCCACGGTTCAAATCCAATCTGCTTGGCCGGAGAGCCGGGGCGAAGTTGGAAATTTCCTTTCTCCGGCTCGGTGAACAGTGGATCGGATACGCGACTATTCTTGTCCTGACCCAATGCCTGCCACTCGGCGAAGGACTTGGATCCAAATCGGACCGGCTTACCGGACGCGTTCCAATAGAGATTCCGGTCAAACACACACACCTCGCGTCCAACTTTTCCGTTGCCGTAATCGCCCACGGCCATTCCGTCCTTGAAATAGACCAGATTCCGCTGGCAACTCACTTCGAATCCGCCGACTCCGCCGCGCTCGATTTGCGCCCCACGATTGAAAGCGAAGATGTTGTTCCGGACGGCAATATCGTGGTTGTGATGGGCAAACAAAGCGCCGTCCTGACAGCGCAAGACGACGTTTTTCTCGACCAAGATGTCGTGGCTGCCTTCATCCAGATAGATCCCCCAACCGCCGTACTCCCGTCGGGAAACATCCTGCACCAGGTTGTAACGGATTCGACTCTTGGGGCTGCTGCACGTGTAAATGGCGGCCAGATCGCTCAACATTCCTTGGCCAATGTCGTGCACGTGATTGTGCTCGATGATATTGCCGGTGGCGGCGCACGGCCCGAAATCCTGGACCGATCCCACCGAGATGCCCGAGTAGTACACGTCGTGGATGTGGTTGTAAATCACCTGGTTGTCGGCGTTGTCACCGATGAACACCGCGGCGGCCTCCGGACTGAATCGGCCACATGCACTGATTTCATTGTCGGCGATGGTGACGCGCCGGCTGTGCGGGCCTTTCGGCATGGCAGCCTTGCGTTGCCGTCCACGCTCGGTCAACCGGCCAGCGTCATCCGTCTCCCAGGAGAAAAAGTGGCCCACCCGAATCGCTCCCGCACCGAGGTCCCTGATTTGGTTGCGCGCGATTTCAATGTCCGCGCAACCTACATTCACTTCGATGCCAGTATTGCCAACGTGTTCCAAACTGCAGTCGGTGAAAGCGCAGCGCTCGGCATAATCGAAAAGAATGGCGCCGGGGATCTCGACTCCGGCCTGCAGCGACGAGGCATAGTCGGCCGGCGGCTGCCACTCGGTATGCGCGAACGTCAACCCTTGAAAATGGAGATCATGGACCGGAGCGCCCGCACGTCCGACCACCCGCAACACTTGCGGAAGGCGGGCCGCGACTATCTCGGCCGACAACGTCTTTTCCCCGGCCCGCGGTAGATAATAGAGCACGCCGCGAGCACGATCGAGATACCATTGACCCGGGGACTCCAGCGCCTCGAAGACATTCTCCACCCAATAGGGACCCGGCTTGTTGCCCGAGACTAATGCAAACAGGCTGGCGCGATCAAACGTGACGGTGCGGGTCCGGCCGTTGACGCTCTCGATCGGCAGTCGGTTGTCCAGCCAGCGAGTGATGCCGACGACTTCGACATCCTTCAGATTCCGCCAGGTGGGATTGATGTTGCCTGAAGCGTAGACAAACTGCTTGGTCGGACTCCTGAGAAAGTCGCCCGTATAGCCCGGCAACGATTCGATCCGGTATGTGCCCGCCTTCGGCAGCCGCGTCCGCGGACGGCGCTGGCCATTGACAAAAAGCTGGCGGAAGCGCCATTTCCCGGCTTTGACGTCGGGAATGTCGATCGTCCAAGCTTTATGACCATTGACTTGACCCCAGCGTCCGCCTTCGAGTTGGCGGCCGCCACTCAGCACGACCTTCTCACCGTCGGCCGCGGCATAAATCACGGGAAAACCCTTCGTCCCCGAATCGGCAGCGCCGAACTCCAGCGGCGCGTCGAGACGATAGGTGCCACCGCGAATGGCGATGCGCACCGTCCGCCGTTCGCCTAGAGAATTCAGCAGCGCCCGAACGGCTTTCTGTGCGCGTGCCACCGTTGCAAATGGCCCGTCGTTGTCGGATGCAACCGGTGATTTCCCCGACCATTTGTCGTTCCCATGCGGCGCGACATAGAAATCGGCGCTTGGGGAATTCCGCTCCTGGACCTCGGCAGCCTGGGTCGCCGCGGTTGCGGGAACGCTTAAGCCCAGGACGGCGGCAACTCCCGCCAGCAGGATGCACGGCGGCTTCATCATGACCTCTCCGGACCACACGATATGTCTCTCGACCGTCAGTCCGCCTTGCCGACTAGAGGGCCGGTCTTCGCTGGGCCGAATCCGACGTTCTGTTCGGAATCGATGCGGACCTCGTTGCCGTCGAATTTGAGGCGAACGGTGACGACAAATGGCGTCTCGTAGAAACAGATCTTGGCCGTAAAGGTATCGTCCGACGTCCACGCGCCGCCCGTCGCCGCCGGCTGCTTCGGCAAGCGATTCCAGGCCAATCGATCTTTATGCCAGGTCCCACGAGGGCAAACGATCGATTGATCGTTGCCGTTCATGCGCATCACGAGCGTCGTCGTCCCGTCCTTGCCGCCGTCTTCCAGCGCAATCGATTCGAGCTTCCGATCGTTGGCGCTGAAGAGATACTTCCGCCCGGCCGCCTTGGCGGGTGTGCCGTTCGCCTTCGGCAGGTGCAGCATCAATCCCTTCAAAGTTCGAGCGAGGGCCGTTCGGGCGGGTTCGTTTTCGGGCAACGGCGCGGGCTCGATTGCCGGCAGTAACTGATCCCAGACGAGATTCAGCACGGCCTGCATGTCCCTGACGCCGGCCGTGATGGCAATCACGGCATCCTGCTTCGGCAAGACAATGCAGAATTGACCGAAGGCGCCATCGCCGCGATAGGCTCCGTGACGGCAGCGCCAGAACTGATAGCCGTATCCTTGATCCCAGTCGCTGGATGGATTGCTTCCGTTCGATGTCTGCCGTGATGTGGCTGCCTCGACCCAGGCCGACGGTACCAGCTGCTTGCCCTGCCACTTGCCCTTTTGCAGGTAGAGTTGGCCGAATTTGGCAATATCGCCGGTGCGAAGGCTCAACCCGTAGCCGCCGGCCGAAATGCCCTGCGGGCTGGTTAGCCAGTTCGGCTTCGCAATTCCTAATGGCTCGAATAGGCGTGGCTGGAGATAGTCGAGGACGGTCTGTCCCGTGGCTTTCTGGACGGCGGCGGAGAGCATGTAGGTGGCCGACGTGTTGTACAGGAAGTGCGTTCCCGGCTTGAATGGGACGGGTTGCTTCAGGAAGGTCTTGGCCCACGGCTCGTCCCCGCGTCGCGGCGGCTCCGACTGTTGCCCGGTGGACATGCGCAGCAAATCGCTCAGCCGCATCGCCTTCAGGTTCGCGCTGGGATGATCGGGGGCTTCGTCCGGAAAGAACTTGAGGATTGGGTCATCCAAGCGAAGCTTTCCTTCGGCAATTGCCAGACCGACAGCGGTCGAGGTAAAGCTCTTGCTCAACGAGTACAGTTCGTGCGCTGAGTCGGCCGAGTACGGTGTCCACCAGCCTTCGGCCACCACATGTCCGTGGCGAACGAGGACGAAGCCGTGCAGGGAGTCGATGTGCTTGTCGGCCGCTTCGACGAACGCTTGCACCTTCGACGACGAGACGCCCTGAGATTCCGGGGTGCTTCTTGGGCAAGTCGGCGTCGGCGTGGACCGAGCAAGGCAAAACGACCAGTGCAATGATGGGAAAGGTTCTCACGATTTCGCCTCGGGAGTGAACGGGCGGCACGCCAGATATCGACAGCCGGCGAGCATGCGATTTCATCGGCTTAACCATTCGGCCCGGCAGCGACAAGTGACCCAACGATGCCACGATCCCGAGATTCGTCTCGTGTCGACAATTCCGCGGGATCTATTTCCACATCGGGCAATCATCGGCGATACTGGATTCGGTTGTCCGTGGGCCAACCCCACGGCTACCATTCCGCCCTCGATTGTGCCGTGCTGAGATTACCGATGCGTCCTCGCAAAAGTCTGCGGAAACCCGATCCCGACGCGAATCGCCCGACTCGTCGGGGGTTCTTGCGAATCGGGGCCATGGGACTGGGTGGACTGACATTGCCCCGCCTGCTGCGAGCGGAAGCCCAGTCTGGCATTCGGTCGTCGCACAAATCGGTCATCATGATCTACCTGGTCGGCGGACCGCCGCACCAGGATCTATTCGACTTGAAGCCGAATGCGGCAAGCGAGTTTGCCGGTCCGTGGAAACCGATCACGACCAGCGTGAACGGCATTCAGATTTGCTCGGCGCTGCCCCGACTCGCGCAGATCATGGACAAGCTGGTCGTAGTGCGATCGCTGGTCGGCAATCAGGCCGACCACGACGCGATCCAGGTGTTCAATGGCCATCATCCGCGCAAGCCGACGCCGGCCGGCGGCTGGCCGCAACTCGGCTCCGCCGTGGCGAGGCTGCAAGGTGCGGTCGATGCGTCGGTGCCGCCGTTTGTGAGTCTTTGCTATCCGTGCACGCACGGCCCGTACAACGAGCCGGGGCCCGGCTTTCTCGGAATGAGTTCGACGCCGTTTCGAGCCATGGGCCAGACGCGCGACGACATGGTCTTGCGCGGCGTCACGGTCGATCGACTCGCCAACCGCAAGACGCTGCTCAAGAACTTCGATGACATGCGGCGGGACGTCGAAAGCAGCGGCACGTTGAAGGGGATGGATACATTTACCGAGCAGGCGTTCGGGCTGCTCACGTCGTCGCGCATGGCGGAAGCCCTGGATCTCTCCAGAGAATCGCCCAAGGTGATCGATCGCTATGGCACCGGCGACCCCAAGGTGCACATGGACGGGAATGGAGCCCCGCGGGTTCCGCAGAGCCTGCTCATGGCGCGGCGGCTCATCGAGGCCGGCGCGCGAGTGGTCACGCTCAACTACAGCAAGTGGGATTGGCACGGCGGCAAGAATGCCGAAGGGCGCGCCGACAATTCGATCTTCCTCCGCGAAGCCGAGGATTTCCCCATCTTCGATCGATGTGTCAGCGCTTTGATCGAGGATCTGCATCAACGCGGACTGGACAAGGATTGCACGGTCGTCATCATGGGCGAATTTGGCAGAACCCCAAAGATCAGCGCTCAGGTTGGCCGCGACCACTGGCCGCAAGTGAATTGCGCTTTGCTCGCTTGCGGAGGAATGGCGACCGGACAGGTGATCGGCTCGACCGATCGGATCGCCGCCGAGGCCGCCAGCCGGCCGGTCTCATGGGGAGAGCTGTTCGCCACGCTGTACCACAACCTGGGGCTCGATCCGCACCGGGCCGTGCTTCCGGATCATAGTGGCCGGCCGCAGTACCTCGTCGAAGACGATGCCAACCCCATGAAGGAATTGGCCTGACCGATCCAAACGGCACAGCTCACATGGCGGCTTTGGGTTGAATTCGGTCGCCCCCGCCACACACCTGTCAAAACGAATCCAACTTTTCCGAACTCATCCGCGAAACCGTCGTAAGTGATTGGCAGCAATACGGTTATTTAGTTCGGTCCTGTTTTATCCGCTGCGAACTCAATCCGTGAACGCGCAGTTTCCGGAATCGTTGCCTTGCCCGTGACGGTATATTCGGACTTCATGAATTCTCATCACTCGTGCCGACCACACGCTCGATTGTCATGCCCAGATCACGCAGCTTGTACCGAAGCGTCGAACGGTTGAGGCCGAGCCGCTGGCAGGCATGGCCGAGGTGTCCGCCCGAGTCTTCGAGCACGCGTTTGAACAGGGCCCGCTCCACGATAGCGACGAGTCGGCCGTGCAGATCCGTATCGCCACTGGCCACAAGTCCATCGATCAAGCCTTGGAGTTCGGTCCGGTCCGAATCCGCCGGGCCCGGCGATGACGATAATCGCTCGGGGAACGGCGGCAGGAATTCGGGCAGCAGAAGCGGTCCCGTGCTGCGGAGCATCGCCTCCTTGAGTACTCCCTGCATTTCACGAACATTGCCGGGCCATTGATGCTGCCGCAGGATCGCGAGCGCTTCCGGATCGAAGCCTTGAACGTTGAGACCGAGTTCCTGATTGAACGCGAACAGGAAGTGATGGGCCAACTCGGCGATGTCGTCCGGCCGCTCGCGGAGCGGCGGAACGCGAATCGTCACTCCGCGCAGGCGATAAAAGAGGTCGGCGCGGAATTGCCCGTCGGCGATACGGCGTTCCAGGTCTTGATTGGTCGCCGCGATGATGCGCACTTGCGTCTGTATGGTCTCACGGCCACCGACGCGCTCGAATTGCTGCTCTTGAACGAGGCGAAGCACCTTGGCCTGGGCCGCCAGAGGCATATCGCCGATTTCGTCGAGAAAAATGGTCCCCCCATCGCACTGTTCAAACTTGCCAATCCGCTGCCGATCGGCGCCGGTGAAAGCGCCGCGTTCGTGGCCGAAGAGTTCGCTCTCGATCAGCCCTTCCGGAAGGGCGGCACAGTTGACCGCCAGAAACGGCCGGCCGGACCGCCGGCTGTGGTGGTAAAGCGCTCTCGCCACCAGTTCCTTGCCCACGCCGCTTTCCCCAAGAATAAGGACGTTGACGTCCTGCGGGGCGACGCGGCCAATGATTTTGCACATCTCCTGCATCGCTTGCGAGTGGCCAACGAGCTGCGCGCGCGGCTCGCGCCCAGGCAGCACGGCCGGCACGTGCATGAGATACGCGGCTTCGAATCCTCGCCGCAAAATGTCAGCGACGCGGTCGAAGTCGAGGGGCTTGATCAAATAGTCGAATGCTCCCTGCTTCATTGCCTCGATGGCGGTCGTGGTCGTTCCATGGGCGGTGATGAAGATAACCGTTTGTTTGGGTGAGATCGTGCGGATCGATTCGAAGGCCTGCAGGCCGTTGCCGTCGGGCAGTTGCAAATCGAGCACGACGACTTCCGGCTTCTCACTCTGAAAAAGGCGCAAGCCCTCCGCCACCGTGCCGGCGGAGATGACGCGGGTCGATTCATCGCCGAAGACGCGGGCAAAGGAATAGCAGACGCTCGGTTCGTCATCGACGACAAGCAGGGTCGGCACGGGAAACCTCTCCGTTTGCAGCGGGAATTTGAATGGTAAAGCAAGCGCCTCCGCCGTCGACATTGCGTCCGGTCAAGGTTCCCCCGTGCGCTTCGACAATTCGCCGCGACAGGCTCAGCCCCAGGCCGGTGCCGGTCGGCTTGGTGCTCACGAAGGGCGTGAACAATCGGCTGGCGACCTTGGCGTCGATACCCGGCCCGGTGTCGATCACATTGAGACAGATCTGACCTGGGGGCTTCTCCGCAAGCTGGATCTGGATCCGCCCGCCCCGCGGCATGGCGTCGAGGGAATTGAAGATCAGATTGACCAAGACGCTCTGAAACTGATCGCGATCGAGGTCCGCCCGCAATGGCCGGTCCGCGACATCGAGGTCCACGACGACCCCCTGCTGCCGGCCGCGTTCATTGACGAGATCCACGACGCGACGGACCACTTCGACAACGTCCTCCGGACCGTGTCCCATCTCCACGGGCCGGGCAAAATCGAGAAGCGCTTGCACCTTGCGCTCCAGACGGCCAATTTCATCGTGAATGACTTGCAGGTCGGCATCCGACAAACCCTTGCCACAGCGACCATTCAAGGCAGCGCCCACCAGGAGCTTGATACTGGTCAAGGGATTGCGAACCTCGTGGGCCATCCCCGCGGCGAGTTGACCGACCGCGGCCAATTGTTCGGCCCGCAACGACTCGCGCTCCTGTCGCTGCAATTGCCCCACGACGTCGCGAACGCGTTCCAGAATGGTCCCGACCTGATGTTCCATCTTTTGCAGGTTCCGGTCCTCGGCGCCCAGCCGCACCGATCCGACTTCCCGATCGAGATGGGCGTGCAAATCTTGTAAGCGCACGCTCAATCGCGTGATCGACCGGCTGAGGCCCCACGCCACGCCGAAGCCCCCAATCAGGCCGCCGCCGGCGCCGATGACCGCCAGCCAAATCATTCGCGATCGGGCCCGATCGCTTTGCCGGGCGCTTTCCTCGGCGGTATCGTTCAACTCGCGGCGATTGATTTCGAGCAATTCCTCGCATGGCGCCACGACGTAACGAATGGGATGACTGTCCGCCCACTTGAGATAGTCGGACACGGCCGGGCCGACCGGCTCGGTTGCCGAGCGCTGCAACTCGGCCCGGTACTGGGCGTATCCCACTTCAATCGCCGCCAACACCCGTTGCTTTTCGGGCGACGACTCCCGCTGCTGCACGCGCTGGAGCGCAGCCTCGAAATCGTTCTGGTCGCGCTCCACTTTCGCACGCCGTTCGGGGGACATGTCCATCACGTACAGAAAGCTGTGCAACCGCAAGCGGCGGAGATAGGTTTCCAAATCCTGAGCGGCACGCAAACTCCGGCCATGTTCCTGAATGATCTTGTCGCGGTCGGCCTGAAGCTGATTGATGGAACGAATACCCAAGAGGCTCGTGCCCAACATGGCCAGCGCGACGAGCAGGGCCGGCATCGTCACCTGGAAGACCATCTGGCGGTTGAGTGCCACGGATAACGACCCCCTCACCCCCTACCGGATCTCGTTAAATCCCCATACGAACGGCGGTAAACCCTGCCCTCAGGCTTCGCAGCTGCGTTCACACTGCCGGCGGAGCCTGAAGCGTCAGCGAAGGCGACGCTGGCGCGATTTTCGGACAAGTCGTTGCAGCGTACGATTGCTCCAGCCCGGTCGGCGTCGCCTTCGCTGACGCTTCAGGATCCGCCCGCTTTTTTCCACTCGCTCGCATCAGGCAACCGCAAAACCCCTCGTTCGGCGCTCGCACATTGCCCTGCGTTTCATTTTCCCGCCGGCTACACCGCACCGTTCGCATCCATCGCCGCGAATGTTTCTTTCTCACTTGCAACAGGGATAATGTCTTCGCGGTGAATTTCGCCGATCGTTGTGCGGGCAGCGCCGTTGCCGAACCATTGCAGCACGTAATAGAAGACCGGCGTCAGGAAGATGCCGAACATCGTGACGCCGAGCATCCCGGCGAAGACGGCGGTGCCCAGCGAGTGTCGCATCTCCGCGCCGGCGCCGCTCGCGTAGACGAGTGGCATCACGCCGACAATAAATGCAAATGACGTCATGACGATCGGCCGCAACCGCAACCTCGTCGCTTCCACGATGGCGTCCCGGCGGGAGTGCCCGGCGTCTTCCCGCTGCTTGGCAAATTCGACGATGAGGATGGCGTTCTTGCACGCCAATCCCACGAGCACCACAAAGCCGATCTGCGTGAACACCGTCACTTCAATGCCGGCAATCTGCACGCCGACAATCGAACAGAGCAAGCACATGGGCACGACCAGGATCACCGCGAGCGGCAATCGCCAGCTCTCGTACTGGGCGGCCAACACCAGGAAGACGAAGACCACCGCCAACACGAAAAACCACATGGCCGAATTGCCGGCCTGATTTTGCAGATAGGCCAGTTCCGACCATTCGGATTTCATTTCTCGCGGCAACTCCTTGTCGGCAAGACGCTGCATCAAGTCGATTGCCTGCCCCGATCCCGTGCCGGGCGCCGGGTTGCCGGTAATCGCCGCCGCCGAATACATATTGTAACGCATCACGACAACCGGCCCTGCCGAGTCGCGGACGTCCATCACCGTGCCGAGCCGAACCATCTGTCCCTGGGAATTGCGCAGCTTGCAGTTGCAAGATGTCCGTCGAATTGCTGCGAAACTTCGGATCGGCCTGGATATTCACCTGCCAGGTGCGGCCGAACTCGTTGAAGTTGTTCACAAAGTACGAGCCGAGGTAGACCTGAAGCGTATTAAAGATCTCGCTGATTTGCACGCCGAGGGCCCGGCATTTGGTGCGATCGATTTCCAGATAGAGCCAGGGCGTGTTGGCCCCGGTACTCGTGAATAATCCCCGCAATCCGGGTGTCGAATTTCCTTCCGCGACAATCCGGTCGGACACGTGTTCCAGTTGATCCAAGTTGGTGGTTCCGCGCGATTCCACGATCAAATTGAACCCGCCGGTAGTGCCCAATCCATCAACCGGCGGCGCCCCAAACGTCGTCACAATGGCATCGCTCACTTCGCGCCGGCAACGCTCCTGAATAGCGGCGCCGATCGAGTCGGCGGTGAGCCCGCGGCGGCGATCGTAGTCGTCGAGCATGACGTACATCGAGCCGAGGTTGGGCGCGTTGGCATTCAGGATCACCGACCGCCCGGAAATGCCGAGCGTGTGCTTCACGCCCGGAGTTTCACGCGTCAGCTGCCTCGATACGGGTCATCGCCGCGTCCGTGCGCTCGGAGGACGCCGAATCGGGCAGTTGCACGTTCATGATCAGGTAGCCCTTGTCCTGCTGCGGGATGAACCCGGTCGGCGTACTGACGAATTGCCAATAGGTCATGCCGAGTAAGCCGCCATAAATCACCAGCACGACGACACTGAGCCGGACGATGCGGCCGACGGATCGGCCGTACGTTCCGGTCAACCGGTCGAACGAGCGATTGAAAGCGCGGAAGAAGCCGCCAAGTGCTCGATTCACGGGCCGAATGATGAACCAGCCGATCACACCGCCGACAATGATTCCCGGTGTCGACAGCCAGGCCAATTTGATCGCCCAGGCCGCCCAGGTCTGGCTTTCCTCCCCACGCCCGACGTTTGCCGGAATGCCGAAGTGCCCGGCGAGCAGTCGGGGCCCGAGTTCGTAAGTCAGAACTCCGCCCAGAATGGCAAAGGACCACCACGGCAGAGCTTCGTGCTTGTGCGACTTGCCGGCCCGGAAGATGAGCACGGCCCGCGACGGCGTCATCGTCAGGGCATTCACGGCGGAGATAATCGTTGAGACCGCGATGGTCACCGCAAATTGGCGAAAGAACTGACCCGTGATACCGCCCAGGAAGCAACACGGTACAAACACGGCACTGAGCACGAGCGTGATTGCCAGCACCGGCCCAGTGATTTCTCCCATCGCCTTGATCGTGGCCGAGCGGGCATCGAGCCCGGTCGCCATCTGTCGCTCGATGTTCTCCAAAACGACGATGGCATCGTCGACGACAATGCCGATCGCCAGCACGAGTCCGAAAAGCGTGAGGCTATTGAGCGAGAACCCCATCAACGACATGATCGCGAAAGTGCCGATGAGCGAGACCGGCACGTCGATCATCGGCAGAATCATCGCCCGCCAATCTTGCAGGAATAAAAGTACGACGATCGCGACCAAGATGACGGCGTCGCGGAGCGTCAAGAAGACCTCGCTGACCGACTCGCGGACGAAAGGCGTCGTATCGTAGACGATCTGATAATCGAGTCCGTCCGGAAAGCGGGTCTTCAGTTCGCGCATCTTGGCGTAGACGCCATTGGCTGTTTCGAGAGCGTTGGAGCCGGGAAGCTGATACACGTTGAGCGCCACGGAAGGCCGGCCGTCGAGCGTGCAGGATTGGTCGTACTGTTGAGCGCCGCGTTCGACTTTTGGCTCGCCTTTGTCATTGCGCGCCACAACGTCGCGCAATCCGACAATCCCCGTAGTCGAGAGCATCGAGGGATCTTGCGTCCCTCCTGCGCCCGCCAACGTCGTTGGGTCGGAAGTGCCAGCGGTCGACGATCCGGCCGGCGGAGTCTCTTGGCCCCCCTTGATGATGATGTCGGCGAACTGATCGGGATCGGAGAGGCGTCCCAGCGTCGTCACCGTCAATTGAAACTGCTGCCCCTTGGGAACGGGGCGTTGGCCAATCTGTCCGGCGGCGACCTGGACGTTCTGCTGGGCAATTGCCGCCACGACATCCATGCCGCTCAGATTGAGCGCCGCCAACTTGTCCGGATCCAGCCAGGCGCAAACTGTAATCGCGCTGACCCAGGTACGAAACTCCCGCCACGCCCGGCAGGCGACCCAGTTCATCGCGCACATCGATGGTGGCATAATTGCTGAGGTAGAGATCGTCGTAACGGCCGTCCGGCGAGATGAGGTTGACGATCATCAGGGTATTGGGCGACATCTTCTTGACGCTGATTCCCTCGTTTTGCACCAGCGGGGGGATGACCGGCAGCGCCAGCGACACGCGGTTTTGCACCAACACCTGGGCCATATCCGAATCCGTGCCGAGCTTGAACGTGATGGTCAACGTGTACGTGCCGTCGTTGGTACAGCGCGACGACATATACATCATGCCCTCGACGCCGCTCACCTGTTCCTCAATCGGGGCGGCCACCGTGTCGCGGACCGTGGCGGCATTTGCGCCGGGATAGTAGGCGATCACTTGCACGGTCGGCGGCGTCACATCGGGGTACTGCGCGATCGGCAGAGTAAAGACGGCAACGGTCCCGGCGAGCACGATCACGAGGGAGATGACCGTGGCAAAGATCGGCCGATCGACAAAGAAGCGAGCAATCACGAACGCACGTCTCCAGTTCTAAGGTCCCCCCGCCGCTTCGCAGTGAAGCGGACGCCGCGAATCACCAAGAACCCCGCGCACGCACCGATGATCGGCGGCCAGGGCATGACACCGATCCCCAGTTTGGCCAGGAAATACCCGACCGCGAACCCGAGGCTCGCGCCGAAGCCGTACGCGATCGCCGTCCGAGCCGTGAGCGATTGAAACGCCCGGCGCTCGCTCATTCGCTGGATCACGAAGTAGAAAACCGGCGTCAGGAAGATACCGAATAGCGTAACGCCGAGCATGCCGCTGAAGACCGCGACCCCGAGGGACCGCCGCATCTCGGCGCCGGCGCCCGTCGCCACCACCAACGGCAAGACGCCGAAGATGAATGCAAACGAGGTCATCAAGATCGGCCGCAGGCGTAGTCGCGACGCCTCCTTCGTCGCGTCGAAGACGGACTGTCCCTTTTGTCTGCGGTATTTGGCGAACTCGACAATCAAGATGGCGTTTTTGCACGCTAGTCCGACCAGCACCACCAGGCCGATCTGCACGAAGATGTTCACATCCCGACCCGTCCAGCGGGTCCCGACCACCGAGCAGAGCAGGCAGAGCGGGACCACGAGGATGACCGCGAGCGGCAGCGACCAGCTTTCGTACAGCGCCGAGAGAGCAAGGAAGACACTGATGACCGAGAGGATAAAGATGTAGATTGCCGTATTGCCCGCCCGGATCTGCAGATACATGAGGTCCGTCCACTCGGCGCGCATGGAAAGCGGTAGCGTCGCGTCCCCAATCGTGCTGGCGGCATCGATCGCTTCGCTGTCGCTCCGTCCGGGGCTGACATTGCCGTTGATCGGCGCGGCGACGTACAGATTGTAGCGCGTGATCGAGATCGGCCCGCCGATTTCCTTGACGTGGACCAGCGTGCTCAACGGGACCATCTGCCCGGTCTTGTTGCGCACCGAGAATAGACGAATTGTTTCGGGGCGGGTACGGAATTGGCCATCGGCCTGAATGGTCACTTGCCAGTGCCGTCCGTAATTGTTGAAGCTCGTCACGTACAGAGAGCCGAGGTACATGCCGAGCGTCTGGTCCACGTCCTGAATGGAAACGCCCAGGGCGGCCGCCTTGGTGCGGTCGATCTCGACGTGCAATTGCGGCACCTTGGAGCGGAACTGGGTGCGCGGGTCAGTCAAGGCGGGCGATTTCCGGAGATTGTCCACCATCCGGCCCATTTGCTGCTCGAGAGCCCGGACGCCCAGGCCGCCGCGATCCTCGATCATCAGCTTGAAACCGCCGGCGTTGCCCAGACCGGGGATCGGCGACGCCGGGTAGACGGTGACGATCGCGTCCGGCACTTCCTTCCTCCAGCGCTTGCGCAGCCGGGCCATGATGGCCGTGTCCTTCAGGTCCGGCGTCCGCCGTTTGTCGAAGGGATCGAGGACAACGAACATCGAGGCGAAATTCGGGCTATTGCCCCCGAGCAGGAACGACACGCCCGAGTTGGTCACGGTGTGAGCAACCCCCGGTGTTTCCTCAGTGATCCGCTCGATGTGCAGAACCGCCTCGTGCGTGCGCTCAAGCGATGCGGCGTCAGGCAGTTGGACATTCACGAACAGCCGGCCCTGGTCCACCGCCGGGAGAAAACTTTTCGGCGACTGATCGAAAGTCCAGACCGTAAGCACCAGGAGGCCGGCGTATACAACCAGCACCAGGAAGCGCAGGTGCATCAACACGCCAACCGACCACGCGTAGACCGCGGTGCCGGCGCCGAAGAACTTGTTGAATAGCCAGAAGAACCATCCGAGCGACATGTCGAGCGCCCAGGCGAACGGATCGCGGCGACTGCCGCGCGGCTTGAGGAGGATGGCGGCGAGGGCCGGGCTGAACGTGAGCGAACTGACGGTCGAAATGATCGTCGAAACGGCGATGGTGACGGCGAACTGGCGGAAAAAGTGCCCGGTGATGCCACTGATGAACGCACAGGGGACGAACACGGCGCACAGCACCAGGCCGACGGCGATGATCGGGCCAGTCACCTCATCCATTGCCCGCCGGGTCGACTCGCGGGCGTCGAATCCCCGGTCCATCCAGCGCTCGACATTCTCGACCACAACGATGGCGTCGTCGACCACGATGCCAATCGCCAGAACCAGACCAAAGAGCGAGATGTTGTTCAGGCTGAAGTTCAGTGCAGCCATCACGCCGAAGGTCCCGAGCACCGCCACTGGCACCGCGAGCAGCGGAATCAGCGAAGCCCGCCAGCTTTGCAGGAACACCAGGACGACGAGCGCGACCAAGCCGATGGATTCCAGCAGTGTCCGCACCACGTCGTGGATCGAGTCGCGGACATAAGGGGTCGTATCGTACGCGATCGTGTAATCGATGCCCTCGGGGAACGTCTGTTTCAATTCGGCCATCTTGGCCTTCACGCGGTCGCTGACCTCGAGGGCATTGGTCCCGGGAAGCTGGTAGATGCCGAGTGCGACCGTCGGCTGGCCGTCGAACGTGGAGATTGTGTTGTAATTCTGGGCGCCGAGCGAGACGCGCGCGACATCGCGCAGGCGGACAATGCCCACCGACCCAGGGGGCGGGCCGCCACCGAGAGCGCCGCCGCTTCCCAGTGCGGTGCTCCCGACCGCCCCGCTCGCAGTGGTCGTGTCCCTGCCCGTGGCCACCGAACCGCTCGTCGTCACACTGGCGGGGGGCGGAACGACGATCGACGACCCCGCGTCGCTCGCGTCTGTCCCTGGCGGCGGCGCGATGATTGACGGGTCGCCGGGCGAAGGCAGGTCCGGCCGCGTCAGGAGACCGTTCCCCCCAGGGAGCGTCATCGCAGCGTTCAGCGACCCCATTCCGAGGCCGCGGTTGCCGCGAGGCGCTGGTCCGGGATTCGGAGCCATCACCACTCCGCTAGGGGAAAGGGCCTGCGGCATTGGCCCGGTCTTGACGATAATGTTGCCGAACTCCTCCGGGTCCGAGAGTCGGCCAAGCGTGTTGAGCGGAAGTTGAAACGGCTGGTCGGCGCGGATCGGCGGCTGGCCGATGCGACCGGCGGGGGCATCGATGTTTTGGGTGCGGATCGCCTCGGCCACGTCCATGGCCGTCATGTTTCGCGCTGCCAGCCGCTGCGGGTCGAGCCAGACCCGCATGCTGTAATCGCGCAGACCAAAGACGTTGATGTCGGCAACGCCCTCCACGCGCAGCATTTCGTCGCGGACGAAGATCGTGGCGAAGTTGCTCAGGTACTTGTCGTCATACCGGCCGTCCGGCGACAAAAAGTTGACAATCATCAGCATGTCGGTCGTGCGCTTGCGGACCGTGATGCCCTGGTTCTGCACCGCCGCCGGCAGTTGCGGCATGGCCAGCGCCACGCGGTTCTGCACCATCACCAGGGCGGTCCGCAAATCAGTGCCGACGTCGAACGTGACGGAAAGCGAGTACGAGCCGTCGTTGCCCGAATTGGACGACATGTAAAGCATGCCGTCGACGCCGTTCACCTGTTGCTCGATCGGCGCACCCACCGAGTCGGCAACCTCCTGGGCATTGGCCCCGGGGTAATTGATGATGATGACCACTCCCGGCGGCCGGACGCGCGGATATTGAGCGACCGGCAGGTATAGAGCGCGATGGTGCCGGTCAGCGCGATGACCACGGAAATCACGGTCGCGAAGATGGGCCGATCGATGAAGAAGCGCGAGATCATCGGCGATGTCTCCTATCGCTTCTTCTCTTTGCCCGGAACCGGTGGCTGGGGCTTGCGGCGTTGTGCGGCCATTTCGTCGCCGGCGAGCGACGGCATCGGTGTCGGATCCGGCTTGACCTCGGTCCGCGGTCGGAGCTGTTGAATGCCGCCTACGACCACCCAGTCATCGGGCTGGATGCCGTCTTCGATTACCCGCAATCCATCTTCTTGAAGCGGCCCCGTTTTCACCCGCCGATATTGAATCTTGTTGTCCGCATCAACGACGTAGACGAATTTCAGACCCTGGTCCGAGCCGATCGCTCGATCGATCACAAGGTTGGCTTTGTAAGGTTCGCCGAGCGGCAAACGGACGCGGACAAACATGCCGGGAATCAGCGACCACGCGCCGCCGCTTGGCCGCACATTCGCGAACACGCCGCGAACTGCGATCGTGCCGGTGGACGGATTGACCTGATTATTGATGAAGTTGAGCCTACCGCGATGCGGGAAGCCCTCCTCGCCCTCGATGGCCATGTAGACGGGCAGGCTCGGCTTGACGGGTTCCGTCGACAGCGAGCGGGCCGCGTTGATGCTCTTGACCAACCGTTGAAAGGTGCGCTCTTCGACATCGAAATAGGCATACATCGGATCGGTGCTGACGATCGTGGTGAGGAGTGTTTGGTCCTGGCTGACCAGGTTGCCAAGGGTAAAGTAGTATCGGCTGATGCGACCGCTGATCGGCGCCTTGACCACGGTAAAGCTGAGATTCAATTTGGCAGTGGCCATCGCCGCCTCGGCGACTTTGATGCGGGCTTGCGCCTCCTCGACGGCGGCCTTGTCCTGATCGAGCTGTTGCTGCGAGATCGCTCCTGAAACGCCGATGGAGCGATCGCGGTCGTACGTGGTTCGCGCAAGCTTGAGTTGGGCCTGATAGAGCGTCACCTGACTTTGTGCTTGATCGACCAGGGCCTGATACGGCCGAGGATCGATTTCAAAGAGGGTGTCGCCGGCCTTGACCTCGGCCCCTTCCTCGAATGGCATCTTGGTGAGATAACCCGTCACCCGCGAGCGGACGTTGAGCGATTGCACCGCGTCGGTTCGGCCAGTGTAGTCGGAGAAGTCGGTGACCTGCCGAACAACCGGATGGCTGACGGGGACCACAGGCGGGGGCGATGCCGGCAATTCCGCCTGCTTCTTCATACACCCCACGGCGCCAAATGCACTGGCGAGCAACAACGCGGTAATCGGCGCGACTCGCCGCAATGTGCGTCCCATGAACATTTCCTGCTAGTGCGGGGATTCGACTGCGGACGTTGACATTCTCTCGAAGCAATCATTGCGCCGAACGACCCATTGCTTCGGCCATCCGAACGAGCAGGCCAGTTTTGCCGAGGGGCGTCGACAGCCAACGATCGCGTCGATCCCGAAAGTACGATCCCAAAGCAAACCGCACGGCGGATTCTACTGCAATTGGAGTAAAATACGCCGAGTTTCACAACGCATCGTTGCCGTGGCGGAAGAGCGATTCGCTGGATGGCGTCGATCCCATTGATCGCATACACCGCATGCGGCTCTACCGCGTCCCCATCACTCGGAAAGTATGCCTTGTTAGAGAAGTTGCCGAATCGGATTGCCCTCCGACAGCGGAAACGGCCGGCCCTCGGGCGACCGATAGGTGATCGAGTGTGGATCGTAACCCAGAGCTGTGAAAACCGTGGCATGGAGATCGGCGGGCGTTATTGGCTGATCTTTGGGATGCGCACCCATCGCATCGGATGTGCCAGTGATCTGCCCGCCGCGAATGCCGCCGCCGGCCAAAACGGCCGAGTAACATTGCGGCCAATGGTCTCGGCCGGCGTCCTTATTGATCGCCGGTGTTCTGCCGAAATCGCCGAGCCAAATCACCAGCGTCGAATCGAGCATGCCGCGGTCACGCAAATCGTCCAACAGGGCCGAGAAGGCTCGTTCCATTGGCGGCACTAACTTCGATTCCAGCCGCTTGAAGTTGTCCTTGTGCGTGTCCCAGACGATACTCGGCCCATTCACCGTTGTGACGAACTTGCATCCCGCCTCGACCAACCGACGAGCGAGTAAGTGCGATTGGCCCCAGGAATGTCGGCCATAGCGGTCGCGGGTTGCCGGGGATTCCTCGGTCAAGTCGAACGCTTTACGGACTTGAGGCGAACCGACCAAGGAAAACGCCTTCTGCTTGTTCACTTCAAATTCGCGGAAGCGGCCAGAGTTGGACGGAGTACATGAATCGAGCTGAGACAATAGAGTCCGCCGCCCATCGAGTTGAGCCCTATCCGGCGTTTCCTTGCCGCCAAAGCTGGGCTTGTAGGTGCGTGCATTGGGGTCGGCGTTGAGTACGAACGGGTCATATTTAGCGCCGAGACAGCCGCCGAACTGTCCGGGGGTGATGTAAACGGTGCTGTCACAATGTGGGAATGGCGTGATGACGTATGGCGGCACCGGGGACAACCGCTCTTGCTGCTGAGCCAACCAGCCAACGAGAGTGCCGAAGCTGGGATAATCACTTCGCGACGGATTGATCAGAGTGCTGTCGATCTTGTACGGCCGCCCGACGATCGACCAATGCATGCCGGCATTGTGCTGGGTGTGTGCGTGATGGACGGTGCGGACGATCGCCAAGTGATTCGCCTGCTTGGCCAGGTGCGGCAACAATTGCGAAACCTGTATTCCGTTAACGTTGGTTTGAATTGGTTTGTATGGTCCCCGGATGGTGTCGCTGGCATTCGGCTTTGGATCCCAAAGGTCGATGTGACTCGGCGCTCCGGAGTTGAAGATCAGGATGACCGAGCGAGCTTTGCCATTTGCCTTTTGAATGGATTCGGCGCACAGCCACTGGTTCCAAAACAGGCCAAGCGCGCTCGCGGCGCCAGCGTTGAGGAACGAGCGACGCGAGAAACCAGCGTGCGATTGAAACAAGTCGATTATCCTGCGGGCAGCGGGCGGCACGAGACCAATTCACGATAACACGGAGCGCCGCTTCGGTAAAGAAATTTGCGTATCGGGAGCCAATCGCCTCGTGCTCTTTCCCAGCGGTGCTTCGGCGTAAGCATTGCCCGCCCACGGACACCCGCCGTCGATTTCTCTAAATCTCTCCGTATGTCGCTCCGCGTCTTGGACGGGCGTAGCGCTCAAACCCAACGCAACCGGTGCTCGATCATGCTGATCCGCTACCTCATCGTCGGTGGCCTCGTCGTCTCTGCTTCCACGTCGCTTCGAGCCGACGGCAAGAACCCCGTGGCCCCGGGCGCCAAGCTGGAAAAACTTGCAGGCGGCTTCGAGTTCACTGAAGGGCCGAGCGTCGATGCCGATGGCAACGTGTACTTCACCGACCAGCCCAAGGATCGGATTCTCCGGTGGAGTACAGACGGCAAGCTGACGACTTTCCTCGAACCCTGCGGACGGTCGAACGGCCTGTGTTTTGACCAGAAGGGCACCCTGTGGGCCTGTGCGGACGAGAAGAACGAACTCTGGCGAATCGACATGAAGACCAAGGCGAAAACCGTCGTGGTCAAGAACTACAAGGGAAAACTCCTCAACGGGCCAAACGATGTCTGGGTCGATGACAAGGGCGGAGCGTATTTCACCGACCCGTTTTACAAGCGGCCGTACTGGAAGCGCGGGCCACAAGAGCAGGACAAGCAGGCCGTCTATTACGTCTCGCCCGCAGGCCAGTTGACCCGAGTCGACGGCGATTACGGCCAGCCCAACGGCCTGGTGGGAACCCCGGATGGCAAAACGCTCTATGTCGCCGACATCGGGCGCAACAAGACATTTGTCTACGACATCGCCACGGACGGCACGCTCAAGAATCGCCGACTCTTCTGCGAACTCGGCTCCGATGGCATGACGCTCGACGACGAGGGCAATGTGTATCTCACCGGCAAGGGAGTCATCATTTTTGACAAGTCGGGCAAAAAGGTCGCGAACATCGAAGTGCCTGAACCCTGGACGGCGAACGTCTGCTTCGGTGGCAAAGAGAAGAAGACTTTGTTCATCACGGCGAGCAAAAGACTTTACGCCATGCCGATGCGGGTCCGCGGTGCTTCTCGTCAATGACCACTGTTTCGACGGAGGAATGCTGCCCGCAATTCAGATCCGAGCGCTGCCGACCCCAAGTCAGACGTTCGACAACCTGTGCGAATATGCAAGCCGGAGGAATCCTTCTCTCCGGACGGGCGTGGCACACGGACTGCATTGTCAATCAGCCGATGCGCCCCACCCGTAGATCCGGCGGCCACCACCACCGCAGCTGCTGAGATTGTCTGGAGGACGGAACTTAGCGGGTCGACTTTCCCCTCTCCCAAAAACCTCCATTCCGTATTTGGATTGACTGCCGATCCGATCAGAAGGCCGTCGCTCCGAGCGACGCCGGTGGTGCGTGACTGCCTTGCAATCCAGGTTGAACACAATGCCATTCCGTTTTGCCGCGGGCGCGGCCCGATTCGGCCGAGAAGTGCGAGAACTGTTTCTCACCGCCTCATCGGCGCCGTGGCGGTGATGGCGATCGGCGGTGTTACGAACACAGCGTTGCCTCTTTTATCTGGCCGCCTGGTCGATCGCATCGCGACCGGAGTTCAGACGAGTGAAAGCCATGCCAGATTGATTGAGTCGGCCGGCACGCTCCTGTTGTTCGTCGCCGGCTTGGTGTTCGCCCGCGAACTTCTTCAGGTGGTCCGGCGATATCTCGTTGAGAACACCTGCACGCGAATCGAACGGGTTTTGACCGTTCGGGTCGTCGGCCAGATCATGAAGACGGACCTGTCGCTATTGACGCACGAGAAAGTTCGCGCCTTGCACGGGAGACTTTTCCGCTCCGTCGACGGATTCATGCGCTTACTCCGCCTGTCGTTTCTCGATTTCTTTCCGGCCGTCATCACGGGCATGTTTGCGATTGTCACGGCGATTTGGAAGCAACCGTGGCTCGGGCTGGCTATGCTGGGCGTCGTGCCGACGACTCTCAGTCTCACGGTCTGGCAACTGATCTCCCAGCGCCGAGTCCGCCTGCAACTTCTCCGCGGCCGCGAGGATCTCGATGCCGCCGTTGTCGAGCAGTTGGGCGGACTCGACTATGTCCGCGTGGCGAATACGCACACGGAAGAACTCCGCCGCGTCGCCCAAGTGGCCGAATCTCGCCGCCGCAAGGAACTCGGCCATCATGTCGCCATGAGTTTCTTCGGCGCCGCCAAGGCGATGGTCGAAGGGTTGTTCCACGTCGCCGTTTTGGGCATCGCCGCATACCTGGCCATCGAACAGCGCATCAGTTTCGGCGACATTCTGACTTTTTCGATGCTGTACATGAGTGCCATGGCGCCGCTCAACGAGGTTCATCGAGTCATCGACGATGGGCATGAGGCAAGTCTGCGCGTTCAAGACTTGTTCGAACTATTGGCCATGCCGACCGATCGTTCGATGAGATCGACCGGTTCGATCGAGCCGCCTCGAGATGATGCCGTCCCGGTCGTTCGTTGCGAGGGGCTCTCGGTCGAGTATTTGTTGCCGACTGGTCGACCGCGACGGGCACTCGATTCCATCCAATTCGAGATCTTCCCCGGCGAGACGATTGGAATCGCGGGCAAGAGCGGCAGTGGCAAATCGACCCTTCTGAAGGTCTTAATGCGGCTCTTGCACCCAACGTCCGGCCGGATGTGGCTCCGCGGCATACCGCTCGAGAAAGTGTCACGCGAGACGATCGGCAAATGGATCGGCTATGTTCCGCAAAATCCGTTCGTATTTGCCGGCACGATTGAGGAAAATATCTGCTATGGATGCCACACTTTGCAAAAGGACGACATTCGGCGGGCGGCCGAGCAAGCCGACATTCACCAAGAAATCCTGGCGATGCCAGGCCAATACGACGCCCCGGTCGCCGAGCGCGGTCAGAATCTGTCAGGCGGCCAAAGGCAACGGATCGCGCTCGCCCGAGTATTCCTCAAGGATCCGCCCATTCTGATTCTCGACGAGGCGACCAGCGCGCTCGACACCATTAGTGAACGGAAGGTTCAACAGGCAATCGGCACCGCCAGCCGGAATCGAACGGTGATCATGGTCGCTCACCGATTGAGCACCTTCGCCAACGCCGACCGGATTCTCCTGTTCGATGAGGGGCGGCTCGCTGAAATCGGCACCTATGGAGAATTGATGAAGGACAATGGCCATTTTGCCGAACTGGTTCGGTGTTCGGAATTGAGTCTCAGCAGTCCAGAATAGAGTCGCGCGGAAATCATTGCCCATTCGGCAGCGACTTGCCAAATATCCCGTTCACCACCAGCGCGGCCGCGAGAACACCAATGAAGCCGCAGACCAGGCTGCCGATCACATTCGCGCTTACTAGCCACCAACTCCCGTCGCGGGCCAGTTTATAGGTTTCCCATTCGAATGTGGAGAAAGTGGTAAATCCGCCACAGAATCCGGTGCCAAAAAGCACATAGAAGCCTCGATAGTTGGCCGGCAGACGCTCCAGAATCAAGAGCGCCAGGATGCCGAGCACGAACGAGCCGGCGACGTTGACCGTGAATGTCCCGAATGGAAAGCCGGTTACGCCGAGCCGGGCGTCAACCCAGCGCCCAATTGCGTAGCGCAATACGCTCCCCGCCCCGCCGCCACAGGCGACCAGAACGAATGGATGTGTCACGAAGAGCCAGGCCGATTCCATGTTTCGCCTCCGCGAGCGTGGCCCCGTAGTTAGCGGTTCGGAACTCGCACGACTCATTGGTCGCTCTCGGCCGGAGCGTTCCCGTACCGAAGCAGTCGGACTCCTTCCGTCGTGATCAATCCTTCTGCCACGACTCGATCCAGAAATGGCAACAACGCCTCGATCTTGCCGGCCGAGTCGATGATCTCGACGACCAGAGGCTGGTCGGTCGTGTATTCGCCGGTGGCGGAGTGGAGGCGGTTGTGAACGCCGAACCCCTTATCTGGCCGAAAGACGCCCACCCATGCCAGCGCCAGTTCCTTCGCCTTGTTCAGGATCACCCGGTAAACGCGCTCGCCCTCGAACCGGTCAGAGGCGTCGATGAACACGCGAAGCAGTTGGCCCTCGACGCTTTGGCGCATGATGGGAAACTCCTCCGCAGACGGCAGATTGCCCCACGGACTCGGACTGGCCGAATTCTCGAGTCGCCGGGCGACCGCATTGGCCTCGTCTGGCCGGCGACGTTCGGCCCGAACATGGGCACGCTCCAACGTAACCAATCCATTCGGCACGATGCCGGCAATCACCGGCAGAAAGGCTCCGATCGCCCGCGGGCTGTCGAATATTTCGAGAACCACCGGAACTCGTCGAACCAACTGCCACCAGCGTGGCTCCAGGATCTGGCCCGTCGCATCCAGCCCGCACTGGGCCTGAATCAGCGTAGCGCCTGCCAGTTTCATCCCGAGCGCTTGCGCAAGAGAGCCAGGGCCATTGGCTCCCAACGATGGCGGTCTGTATTTCGCAGGTAGACCCGCAAGAGCGTCTGCTCGCCCTCCCGATGCATGGCTGCTCCCGTCGGCCGCAAAACGAGAAAGCCCCACTCCGGAAACGGTTTCCTGAGTGGGGCCTTTTTCATCGGCAACGACCCCACCCAGGGTTAACCCTGGTGTAGGAGTCATCAGTCCCGGCATCGCGGGACGGTTCCGTGGCGAACTCCATCGCCATTCCATTTGAGGGTATTATGCCACGCTCGCCCCCGAATCACAAAGAATTTTGAACGTCAAAGCGATTCGGATTGTTACCGCTTCGGTCGAATCACAAGCGTCACCGCCGATCCAGGGCGAAGGAGATACCTGTTCTCGCCCATCTTTGGATTGTCGAAATCGACTAGCACATTCACCGTTCGCCCGCTCGACTCGATCGATTGTTCGACGTGTGTCACGTTAGCCTTGATCTCGGGCTGCATGTCGGCGGCAGGCAATGGCCATAGATGAACGTCCCCTTTCCTCGTGCCGACAACCAGGAAACCGTTGTCCGCCTGGGGAGAAAAGGCCGCGCAGGTCGCGGAGGCGCTGCCGCGGGTGACGAATCGGGCGATCTCCGCACCGCGGTCCGAGGCTGACGGCGCTCGCCAGAGCTGGACGATCCCCTCGGCGCCGCCGGTCGTCGCGATCTCTTTGCTGTCCGGCGACCACGCGGCGAAGGTCGTGAACCGGGCCGACTCGCCAGCGGTAATGAGCGGCCGCTCCTTGCGCAGCTTCTCGAGGTGAATCACATCCAGATGCGTCTTGTCGGCATCGAGTAAGAGGCGCGAGCCATCGGTGCTCACGCCCGGCATGGTGATATCGCCGGACCGCGAGTCGATGCGATGCTCGACTTTCGCCCCATCGGCGCCGACCACCCAAACGCGAATCGCCGGCTCGCGGCCCGTCGAGATTACACGCCCTTGCGGCGTAAAGCTCAACGAAGTGATCGGGCTATGGTGTTCGCGCGTTGAGAATGCGTACTTGCGCTTGCCATCCTTCGCGTCGTACATGTAAATGCCGCGTTCGTCGCCGGTCACGCAGTAACGGCCGTCAGGCGAGAAGGCCGCGGCCGTGACGCCGCCTTCGTGCCGGCCGTCGAATTCGAGCGGCTTGCCGGACGGGTTGGTCAAATCGAAAACCCGGGCCACGCCGTCCGCTCCACCGACAAGCGCGGGTCGGTTCGACGCCGGGGCGAGTGATCGCCAGGGAACGAACTCCGCCCTCGGCCCGCCACGAACCAAGCACCTTGAGATCGCGGTCCCAAACATAGACGACGCCGTCCTCCGCCGCCGAGACGATCACTGGCTTGCCGCCCACGACGCCGACGGCCACGGCCACGATCGGTTTGTTGGTTGTGTGTTGCTCGAAGGTCGTTCCGAACGGGACATCGCGCGGAACTTCAATCGATACCTCGTCGCCGCGAGTCACGACATTCACATACTCCTTGGGCAAGTTGCCGATGACGCGCAGCTTGCTCAAGTCGTGAATGACCAGCACGGGCTCCGACGCCTTGACTCCTTCACCTTCGTGCTTGAGAACTTGCTGCACCTCGCCGTCGACTGCTGCGCGAAGTGTTCGCTTATCGAGAGCGGTCTTGGCTTTCTGGGCATCCGCGGCTGCGACTTGCGCGCTTCCGTCGTGGTCGACTTTGTCGGCCTGATAGCGAGCGAGCGTTGCTTCCGAGTTGTACAGTTCCTGCAGAGGCACAATTCCTCTCTGTACTCCGTCCCTCTGCTGCTCGACGATTTGTTTGAGTTTCTCGACGGTTTTGACATACGCGGCCGCCGACTCTTTTGCCGCGGCGGCCTTGGTCTCGGCTCCCTTCCACTCGATGTACGCCGCCTCGTCGTCGAGGAGAGCAACGATCTGATCGCGCTTGACGAAGTCGCCCGGAATGAGCCGGCGATAAGCCTTGTTGTCGCGGGGATGATGGAACACGTCGGTCGGACTCAGCTTGGCGGCGGTGGCGCCGTCGACCTGAACGCCAATCCATTTCACGACGCCATCCACCTCACTGGGCAGATCGAGCTTGCGCAAAATGACGACATTGGCAAACGGCACGGTCACCGGATTCGGCGTGGCGTCGGCCGTCGCGGCCGGCGGATAAGTCGCTGTTCCGAGCGGCGTACCGATATTGACTGGCGCGTCGGTGTCCTTGCCATTCGAACCGCCCGGCGGGGTCTTTTTGTCGGCGCAGCCAGCGAGCGTCAGCGCGGCCACGACGAAGATAACAGGGAAAAGGCGAGCGGTCATGGGTAGTACTCCGAACAGTGAATCGTCGGGCAAGCATCTCGCTTGCCCAGTGTTTGAAATCTGATGCGAAATCACCCGGCCTGCCGAGCCTGAAACGCAACTCTTGAAGTCGCGCTCGTGCGGTTCGGAGGAGCCCGAAGCGCAACGCGAACCCCTGCGCCGCGGGGCGGCCCGGTCTTCCCGGGCGATTACAGCGCCTGGGGAGGGCGACGCCGAACCGCATGAGCCGGAATGTTTTCGGACCAAATCGGCAGGCGAATCTGGACCCGACTCGCCCTCCCCAGGCGCTGTAATCGCCCGGGAAGACCGGGCCGCCCCGCGGCGCAGGGGTTCGCGTTGCGCTTCGGGCTCGACTGGTTTTGGCGAAGCTTTTGCGACGCGTCACTTCAAAAAGCGCAACCGAGGGCAATAGTCTCTCGTTCGCTCACGCTTCAGGCTCCGCCGGCGTCGACCTCTTAGAAGAAGAAAATCACCTTCTCGTACAGGAATTCCCACACGCCGTAGAAGAGCGAATAGCCCATGGAATGGTCGCCGCCACGGATACGGGCCCGCACTTCGACGTCCGTCACCAGGAGGTCTGGATCCAGATGGTACTGTGGGTCGATGTCGTCCGTATTGATCCGCACGTAGCCAATGACCACCGGCTCCGACTCGTTTTGATCGTCCTTGTTTGGCTCGGCCTGGGCGGTTACATCGCGCAAATACAACTTGCCGCGACCCTGATGACCCGGCGTTGGCGCGCTGGTGACGAGCACGTCAACCCAGAGGAATTTGCCGCGTGAATCTTCCTCGGCCGCTTCGCCGAAGGCCTTTAACATCTTGCCGACGTGCTTCTGCGGAATCTTGAGGATCACTTCCCAGCCGCCAGTCACATTGCCCACCCGTAACAGCGGCTCACGGGGCTGGACTGTCTTATTCGTCAATTGCTCGCGGAAATCCTGCGTCACGACACGCCACGTCGGATGCGTCCCCTGCGACGGTCGAACGACCGGAGCAGTCACCAGGAACTGGCCGGGGCGGCTCAAATCGCAGTGAAACGTGTCTTCGTAATTTGCCAGCGCATCGGCGATTCTTTTGCGGTCGATGCGCGCCTTGGAGAGGTTCTGCTGGCGCATATCTCGGTCGGCCGGCGGGAGGTTTTCGATGTTCCGGGACAATTGGGCGATTTGACTGTCCGCGCCCAACAAGTCGCGCTTCAATGTGGTGATTTTCTCGGCCCATTCATTGCGAAACAGCGTGGCCACCGGCGCTCCGGCGCCAACTCTTGATTCGGTTTGACATGGAACGCCAAAACCTGCCCGTCCTGCGGCGGATACACGTAATAGCGATCCAGCGGCGCCAGCTTGCCATTCGCATCGAGCTTGAGCGGATAGGGGATCGCGATCAGCGCTAGCGTCAGCAGGAATAGCACCGCGACGGTAAACAATGTCCAAAACCGGGCTTTGCCACCGAGCCCTTGCTGCACGCGCATCAACGGCCACCAGAGCGGTTTGAGCGGCACGCGCTTCATTTCGGCGGCGTTATAAAGAGCCGTCGCCGAATGGGCCGCGACCACATCGAGCTTTTGCTCCAATGGACCGGTATGTTCGGGCGGGTCGAAAATCTCCATCAGCACCGCGGACCGAACGGGTTTCAGCGCTTCCTTCGAGCCCTCCTTCGGCTTTTCGCGTTCGTCGCGCACCGGCACCAGCACGAGCAGCTTCGGCGTTTGCTCGACGAGGTAGTTGTCCAGTGCCTCCAGCACCTTGGGAGGCAAGGTCTCGTCACGCGCGCCACGGAAAACGAGCTTCTCCCCCCATTGGATGACCGCATCGAATAAGGCGCGCATGCAGCGAATGTGCTGGCTCGCCTTTTCGACGACATCGGCGCCGCTGACCGCTTCGACGGTCACTTTCTTCCCATGGCGGATGCCGACGCTGATGCGATCGCAGCCGATCAATCGCCGGCCTTCATTGGCAACGACATACGCGACTTCGGTCGGATTCAGCGAGCCGTGAACTTGCCGGCTGAAGACTTCGAGCTGGGTCCAAACTTGTTCTTGCCCGGCAACCTTGCGATTGCTGGTATTGCGCAAGTAGTTGGACGCATAACCGGCGACCTGAATCGTGTATGTGATCAGGTCTTGGGGATGCCAGTTCGGCTTCTGAAAGATTTCGACGAGACCGAGGGTCTGATTGTCTTCGGTCAGAATCGGCGCGACGGCGACCGAATAATCGGTTGGATTACCTGCGGAGCGATCGCCGTCCGCCCGTTGCTTGGGTCCCAGGATGCCGGGCTTACCCTTTTCGAAGGCAAAGCGCAAAAGCTGGTTGTGTGACTGCCGGCCGTCGGGCTTATCGTCGAGGCCGATCTGGGAAATGTTTTGCTGGCACTGTTGCTGGAGGAAGCCTTGCGGCGACTTGATCCAGACGGCGCCCGCCGGGGCATCAATGCCGTCGAGCCCCTTGCGCAGCAATTCCTGGTAGAACTCGCCCGGCGCGAGCGTCGAGCCGGAGAGCGCCGCCAGTTGTTCGATGGCATGTTCCACTTGTCGGCGGATGCGGCGGAACCGTTCGTCGCCTTCGCCCGATACGGTGGGGGTTTGGCCAATTGACACGATGCGTCCTTTTGGTCAAGAGCTGCATAACCTGGGAAAGATGCGCTTCCTAAAGTTTACGCGTTTAGTCAACGAACCGCAACGCGGGCATTCGAAACACATTTGTATAGGTCGGACAAGTTGTTCGCGCCTCGTCAAACTCCATCGCTTTGGCGGATTCTGCTTCGCATCTTGCCTGGCTTTCCGCCAGTCCGTCCAATCGCTCCAAGCTTTCCGGTTTTATTCAAAGGCGCGGGTATGCCCGATCCGAGAATTATTCTGAGTTTCACCACCCCCAGCCGTGCGGGCCGAGCCCGTCGGCGATTATCAGGGCGAATCGTCCGGAGTAGGCACGTATGAAACGAACCGCGGCAGCCCTCATGCTGATCGCCGGGCTCAGTGGCGGCTGCATGACGCCTGGCAAGAAGAGCAACCCCAAAGCCGCCGGCCCGGCCGCCATGCCGGTTCAGGCTACAAACTATGTGGGCCCCCATGGCGAGCCGGTCGTCGGCACCGCCTATCGCGGCCAGAGTCCCGGCGTGACGCGAGCGGATGGACACGATCAGGCTTATGGCCGCGTCGTCCAGACTTCCGGCGCCGAACTCATCCCGGAAAAGACTCAGCGCACTGCGCGCGGCGGCTGGGTGCCTACGGGCTCTGACGGCGTTCCGGGATACTTCCCCGGCCGCGGCATTCTGCCCGTGCCGGCCATGGGGCCATACGGAGCCGTCGCCGCAATTGGTGCGTTGCCGCCGGGCGGCATGCTGGCGCCGATCAATTCGCGCACATCGGTTCGCTTCACCGAACCGGCCGACATGCGCATCACCTGGTATACCCCAGGGGGCTTGAGCGACACCGTGCTGACCGCGCCGGCCCGTTACAACTTCGCCCAGGGCGGCATTTACCGCTTGAAGATCTCGAACATCGGCCGCGGCGGAACCGAATTGTACCCGACGCTCGAAGTGGCCCCGGCCACGCCGAAGACCGCCGCGTATCTGGCGCATAGCTCGGTGCCGGTCTCGTTCACGGATGAAGATTTCGAGCAGGTGCAGTCCGGGAACTATCTGGTGAAGGTCATTTACCTGCCCGATCCGCAGTTCCAGGACATCGCAGCCGTTGCGGGCCCCGCCGAGGTCATCTCGACTCGGCTCGAGCCGGGCATGGACCCGATCGCCGAAGCACGCAAGCGGGGTGAAATTCTCCTGATTGTCCGCCTCGGCAACATCGACCTCGATGCCAAGGGCACACCGCCGATGGACGCTCCAAACCCGTTCGCCATGCCCCCGGGCCCAGGCCGATTGCCGGGACCGATTCCGGGTGGCGCCGGCTTTGATCCCGAGCTAGGCCCGCGGCCCTCGCAGACGAAGTAGTGGGAATGCCATTGGATGACTGCCCGCGAGGTGGCTCGGTGACAAGGTGAAGACAGGTTCACTCCTTGTCACCTTATCGCCGGGTCACCTTGTGTTTTTGATCTTCTGGAACGGAGTCCCACGCATGAACATCGGCCTTTTGTCGCTGGCGCTCACGGTTGGCCAGCCCGTGGCCTTGCATCCTGGGCCGGACGGCCCGCCCATCGTGCCCGCGGCCCCGTTCCTGTTCGTCACCGTCAATGCACCGAAAGGTTCGACGGTCACCTGGCACCCGATGAGTTCGGAGGCCAGTGCCACGGACCGGCCCGTCGGCTTACGACCGGGCTACTTCTATCGCTTCCAAATCACGGACATCCCGGACAAGAAGAACGTCGTTCTGTTCCCGTCGATCGAGATTCGCGGGACGCTGATTCCCCGCCGAGGGCTGCCGGACGTATCGAAGCATCCCGTGCCGATCGCACTCAGCGAGCGCGACATCGACCAGATTCTTGACGGTCGGATGATTACCAAGGTCTACTTCCTGGAAGATCCCAACCAGGCCGTTCCGCTCCAAGGTACACCGGGCGAAGCGCTCGAAGGCTTCGCGGACAGTGAAGAAGAGGCGATCAAGGATGTGCGCATGCACGGCCGCCCGATGCTCATTCTTCGTGTCGGCGAACGGCCATTCACGAAGCCCGAGCTGGCCGCCGAAAACGTGCCCGGCACGATCCTGTTTCCCGGCGTGACGACGCCGCCGATCCCGGCAGCGCCGCCGCTCTTCCCGTTTAACGGAGCGCCCCTGTTCGATCCGATTTACGGTCCGAAAGCAGCCGCCGAGGAATGCTTGAAAGATGGCGGCGACGTCGGTCCGCGCCGCTCCGGGGCCCTCCGGTGTAATCGGCGGACTCAATCCGACCGATACGGCCATGATGTACACGACCCGGCGTGGCACACGCGTGGCCATCTCGAACCGCGTCGAGCTTTGTGTGCCCCGGTTCAGTGCGTTGCGCGTTGAAACCGCCCCGGCCGGCCATCAAGCCGTTCGGGCACCGCAATCGCACTATCAAATTCAGCCGGTCGCGACGCTCACTCTCCGCAGGACACCGTCGGAAATGGTCGGCTACCAGCGGCTCGGCGGCTTCATCGGCGCAACGGGCCAGCATGATCGAGGGGAACAATGGCCCCGCGTTCGTCGCCCTTTGGTCTGGCAGGCCGCTCGGCCTGTCGAGCGTGCGCAACGTCGCCGTTCTCGCTCAGGTGCGGGGGCCGGATGAGATCACCACGTATCATGGCCACGTGCTTTTGCTCGAAAAGAGCATCGACCCGCCGCATCCGCAGAAGATCGGCGAAGTCGTCACCGTCACCTTGCGGTTTTCGAACCCGACCACCGAAGTGATGACCGACGTGATCGTCGCGGACGACTTGACGCCGCGACTGGAGTACATCGAAGGCAGTTCGAAGTCCGATCGCGCCACGACCTTCACGATTTCGCCCAACGGCATCGGCTCGAGCGTTCTCCGCTGGGCAGTCGACGGCAAGCTGTTGCCGGGCGAAAGCGGCAAGATTAAGTTCCAGGTGCGAATCCGCTAACCGGCGGGACCGCCGGCCGATGTCAACGCCCCGAATGGGCGCTGGACTTTTTCGGTTCGCCGCTCCCATCGGGCTTCTTGTTCGGCAAGGTGCCCATGATTTCAACGAGCGATTCCAGGGACACCGGCTTCACGAGGTGATAATTGAAGCCGGCCTCGTGGGAGCGCCGGCGAGCCTCCTCTTCGCCCCAGCCGGTCTGGGCGACCAGCAACGCGTTGCGCAAGCGGGGCTGTTCGCGGATTCGCCGGGCTACGTCGTAGCCATTCATTCCCGGCAAGCCGATGTCCAGAAGCACGATGTCCGGCTGGAATGCTTCGGCTGCCTTGACGGCGTCCGAACCGTTCTCCGCCATCTGCACCTCGTGGCCCAGGTAACGCAACAGCATCGCCATGCTTTCCACCTGATCGTGATTGTCGTCCACGACCAGGATGCGCCGGGGGATTTGCTGCGACGCCGGCACGGGAGTGGGTGAGACTTTGCTCGGCGGGTGGCCGTCATGGACTATGGGCAACCGAACGACGAACTCACTGCCGTTGTGCGGGCCATTACTGTGCGCCTCGACGGTCCCGCCGTGCATCTGGACCAGGCTGCGGACCAGCGACAGCCCGACTCCGAGGCCGCCACGGCCCTGATCCGTGCTCCGAACCCCCTGGGTAAACATGTCGAAGACGCGCGGCAAGAATTCGTTGGAAATCCCAATGCCCGAATCGCGCATGCGCAGCACGACACTCTCGGACCCGTTGCCGGAATCGCCCGCGACCTGCTCGGCACTGAGCCAGATTTGGCCGCCGGAACCGGTGTATTTAGCCGCGTTGTCGAGCAGATTGATAAGCACCTGGGCGATCCGGGCCCGGTCCGCATCGAGGTAAAGCGGTTCGGGGGGCAGGCTAACGGACAGTTGCTGGCGGCGGCCCTCGATCCGCGACCGACAAGTCTCCAACGCCATATCGACGATCACATTCAAGGCGACCGGTTTCTTGCGCAGCTCGATCTTCTTTTCGACAATGCGCGTCACGTCGATCAGGTCCTCGACGATTCGGCCGAGTTGCTGGCCCTGCCGGTCGAGCACGTCGCGGACGCGGGCAATCGTCTCCGGATTGTTGCCAGATAGCCGCAAGATTTCGACGGCGTTGCGGATGGGCGCGAGGGGATTGCGCAGCTCGTGGGCCAGCACGGCCAGGAATTCGTCTTTCCGCCGATCGGCCTCTTTCAGATTGTCGATCGCCCGTCGCAGCTCGGTCATATCGCGTTTGATGCAAAGAACGGCTGGATGGGCGCCATCCTCGTCGCGGACGAGCAACTCGCGAGTATGAACAACGATGGCGACCCCGTCCCGCCGCGTCTGCTTCAACTCGCCTTCCCAGACGCCATCGCGTTCGAGACCGGCCTTGAGATCGATCCACGTCGACGCATCGGTGTGCAGCAGCTCGTTGAGCCTTTGACCCTTCGCCTCGTCGGCCGGCCAGCCATACATCTCCTCGGCCCCGCGGTTCCACGAGCGAACGCGGTCCTGATCGTCACGCACGATGATCGCGTCGTGTGAGAGTTCAATCAATTGAGCCTGCCGGATAACCTGGGCCGATTTCTGCTCCAAGTCTTCCTGGGCACTGCGAAGCTGATTCACATCGACGAGAACGATTACGGCCCCGTCGATCTTGTGGTCCAAGGTGCGGTAGGGGTAGACGTACATCATGTACCAGCGTCCGTCTCGGTGGTGGACGTCGCGCTCGAAGGATCGGACATGTTCGATGACATCGCCGACAATCTGCTCCAGGTCCGGGACAACGGCGGTGAAGTCCAGATCACCAATCGCCCGGCCGACATCGGTGGGGCCCAACCGCAATACTCTCTTCGCCGGTCCCGTGATCCTTCGAACCCGCAAGTCCCCGCCGACCATGACGACCGGCATGTTGATGCTGGAAAGCAAATTGGTCAGGTCGTTGTTCGCTTGATCCAATTCCTGGTTGCGCCGCTGCAATTGCTCGTTGACGGTGCTCAGTTCCTCGTTGGAGGACTGCAACTCTTCCTTGGCGGTCTCGAGTTCCTCGTTGGTGCTCTGGAGTTCTTCGTTGCTCGAGAGGATTTCCTCGTTCGCCGAGCGCAGCTCTTCGTTGGCGGCATCCTGCTGCTCGATCATCGACTGCAAGAATTCGCGCGTAGCCGCCAGTTCCTGACGTAGGTGCGCCAGCTCGGCATCGGTCGGTGGAACCGGTACGGCTGGCTTGGGGAGAACCGGCACGGCGCCTGGCAGTTCGTGAAACAGGAGTAAGAAGCAGGAGTTGCCGGTTTGAATACGGATGGGAACGACTTCGATGCTCAGTTCGCGCACCCCGCCATCAGTGCGCAGCCGAATCCCATCACGGCGGACCGTCGAATTGTGCTTTTTGGCCTCGGTGAGCGCGTTACGCGTTTCGAGAAAGAGCCCCTCCCGCGTCAGGTTCAACACCTGGATCGTCGGTTCGCCGGGGGGCGATTCGAGGTAGTCGCTCGTCCGGCCGCGGAATTGAAGCACATTGAAGTTTTCGTCGAGCAGCACGCCGGGCGGCGAATACCGGCCGAGCAGGAGGCGGTCGGCCTCCTTTTGATAGTCCGGGAGGGCCGGTGCCAGCGGGGCAAGCCGATGCATGCCGAACGCCGGCGCCGCCTTGAAGTCGGTCGGCTCAAAGATCGTGGAGACGCGATGAGTGGTCGCTGTCTTCTTGGCATAAATGCGGTGGGTGCTGTCGACCAGTTCGAACTGATCGGCAAGTTCGCCCACGGTCTCCGCCGATCCGAGCGCCAAGTAGCCCGGAACATTCAGGGCATAGTGAAGCGCCGACAGCACCCGCTTTTGCAGCGGTGTCGTGAAATAGATCAAAATGTTGCGACACGTCACCAGATCGAGATGCGAGAACGGGGGATCGGCCGTCACATTATGCCGGGCAAAGACGCACATATCACGGATCGACTTGTCGATCCGGTACACGTGATCTTCGCGGTGAAAAAACCGCCGCAGCCGCTCGATGGATACTTCTCCCTCAATTCCCTCCGGGAATAGCCCAAGGCGGGCCTTGTCGAGCCCGTTTTGATCCAAATCGGTAGCGAAGATCTGAATCGGCGGCCGCCCGGGCTTATCATCGAAGAACTCAATCAGCGCCATGGCCAGCGAGTATGCTTCCTGGCCCGTCGAGCAACCGGGCGACCAGACGCGAATCGGCTCGGTCGGAGATTTGCCCTTGATGATTTCGGGAAAGACTTGGGCTTTGAGCGTTTCAAATAACTCGGGGTCGCGAAAGAAGCTGGTCACGTTGATCAGAAGGTCCCGGTACAGCGCATTTACCTCGCCGGGGTCCGTTTTGAGACGCTCGGCGTATTCGGACAGCGATTCCTGTGTATTGACCGCCATCCGTCGCATGATGCGGCGCTTAATGGTTGTGTCGCGGTAATGACTGAAATCGACGCCGCTACTAGCCCGAACGGCGGCGAGGATCTTCTGGTAATTGTGTTGGACCGAGGGCTCGACTTCGATCGGCGCCCGCGTGGGCGTCAGATAGGGATGTCCGCCGATCTGCCTCAATCGCTTCGCCAGTTGATCGGGGGCAAGCACGAAGTCGACGCAACCGCTCGCGACGGCGCTGTGCGGCATGCCGGGATGAGCGGCGGTCGATTCTTCCTGGGCGAACGTAATTCCGCCCGCCGCCTTGATCTCGCACAGGCCTTGCGTGCCGTCCGATCCCGTCCCCGAAAGAACCACGGCAACCGATCGCGCTTGCTGATCCTCGGCCAGCGAGCGAAACAGAAAGTCGATCGGCAGGTGTTGACCGCGGCGTTCCTCGCGGGGGGTCACATGCAGGATGCCCCCGGCAAGGGCCATCTTTGTATTGGGCGGGATGACATAAACGTGATCGGCCTCGACCGCCAGGCCGTTGGCCGCTTCCCGTACTTGCATCCGCGTCGTTCGAGCTAGCAACTCGGGCAGGCGGCTCTCGTGCCGTGGATCGAGGTGCTGCACGACGACGAATGCCATGCCGGTATTGTCGGGAAGGTTCGCGAGCAGTTGGCTGACGGCTTCCAGTCCGCCGGCCGAAGCGCCGATGCCGACCACCGGGAATGGATTATGCCCGTCGCGCTCTTCGACCGGACCTTTCGGGAGTTCCGGAGCCGGCGGCAGGCTTTCGGCAGAAATATTTGGACGATCCATGTTCAGTCCGATGGAGCAATTGCCTTGCCGGTGCGGGTAGACCGGCGCGGATTGCTACCAAAGGCTTTATAGCCTGGAATTTGCGTTGCTCCCAAGGAAATCAGCGGAACTGTATGATTGGCCTCTTCCATGGGGACGAACTGGAAGCAGAGCCTGGGCCGTTTTCACTATTAGGATTCGCCGACGGTGATTGCCAAACATTGTGAGTCCAACGAGGCGAACCTTCACCCGGCAATCCATTCGCTGGATCGTCGCGAACAGGAGACGGGTCTTGGGTGTCTATTGACACGCCACTGGTCGGTGCAACCGCATTCCGGTGTTGGAATGTTGTCGATGCGAATCGTATATCACCATGCAATTTGCAATGGGGAGGGCGATCCGGGCAATGACACCGTTTGAGTTGATCGCGGCGATCGTCACCGTGGCGGCGGTCTTTAGTTATTTGAATCACACCGTTGTGCGTTTGCCGCCGGCCATTGGCTTGATGGCCTTGACGCTCATCGCATCGCTCCTGGTGGTGATTGCCGGCCGAGTCGCGCCGGGCGTGGAAGTCGTCGCCAGACAAATCGTGGCCGACGTCGATTTCAACCAGACCCTCTTGCAAGGCATGCTCGGGTTCTTGCTCTTCGCCGGTGCGCTCCACATCAAGTGGAGCGAGCTGGCCGAGCACGGCTGGACCGTTCTTCTTCTGTCCACGGCCGGAGTCCTGATTTCGACGGCAGTGGTCGGCTTGCTCACATGGGCGCTCTTGTCGGTCATCGGAATACCGGCCCGTCCCATCTACTGTTTCTTATTCGGAGCGCTGATCTCACCGACCGATCCGATCGCCGTCCTGGGCATTCTGCGAAAGGCCGCGGTTCCCAAAGACATGGAATTGAAAATCACTGGCGAGTCGCTGTTCAACGATGGCGTCGGCGTGGCGGTGTTCCTGGGTCTTTTGGAAATTGCGCAGGGCGGAGGCGGCATCGATCTGCCTTATCTGGCTGGACTGTTCTTGCGTGAGGCGGTTGGCGGCGCCTTGTTTGGACTTGTGGCTGGCTGGCTCGTTTACCGAATGTTGCGTCTGGTCGATCATTACCAGGTCGAAGTGCTCCTGTCGCTCGCGCTGGTCGCTGGGGGCTACGCGCTGGCAAATCGCCTCCATTTGTCCGGCCCGATCGCCATGGTGGTTGCCGGACTCTTGATCGGCAACCATGCGCGCACGTTTGCCATGTCGCCCACTACCGTTGCCAAGCTCGATGAATTCTGGGAGCTGGTCGACGAGTTTCTGAATGCGGTGCTGTTTGTTTTGATCGGCCTGGAGGTGTTGGTGGTGACGTTCACGAGCACCAATATCGTGGCCGGAGTCTTGGCGATTCCGATCGTGTTGGCGGCCCGTCTGGTGTCGGTTGCCGTGCCGATATTCCTGTTGCGGCGGACGCCCTTGGCACGATATTCGATCCGCGTTCTGACCTGGGGCGGACTGCGTGGCGGCATTTCAGTCGCGCTGGCCCTTTCGCTGCCGAGCGAAGTCGATGGACAGCCGGTACACGAACGCGACGTGTTGATCGGGCTCACTTATGTGATTGTCGTGTTTTCCATTCTCGTACAAGGTCTGACCATCGGTCCCCTGGCCAGACGCTGGCTGGCGGGGCAACCCCATCCCAAACAAAATGAACCGGCGCCAGTCGCCGACGCGGATTGATTGTGGAGATCGGCGGAACCTGAATCGCAGTCGTATATGTTGCGCCGCGGCGGTTTGGCGGAGCCCGAAGCGCAACGCGAACCCCTGCGCCGCGGGGCGGCCCGGTCTTCGCGGGCGATTGCAGCGCCTGGGGAGGGCGACGTCAAGCCGCTTCGGCGACTCGATGTCTCGACCGTCGAGACACGAGTGCCGAAGCGGCTTGACGTCGCCCTCCCCAGGCGCTGCAATCGCCCGCGAAGACCGGGCCGCCCCGCGGCGCAGGGGTTCGCGTTGCGCTTCGGGCTCCGCTGGTTTTCCCGGCCTTGATAAATGTGCGCGAAATCAAAAAGCATCAGCGGCGGCGACACCCGTTCTTGATTCCCAAGATGTCGCTTGAAGTCACTGGGCCCTATGGCAGCGAAGTTCCCTTGCGGGCACGGGCGACTCGGACGTCGATCAGGTTAATGATGCCATCGCCGCTCAGGTCGGCGAAGATGTCATATGCCGGCGGATGCAATTGGTAGGGCGGCGCGACCAGGGCACGCACGCCGGCCTCGTCGATCTCGTTCACCACGCCGTCATCGTTGAAATCGCCTTGCAACACATTGAACGCTTGCGAGAACGGGGCGATCGGGTTGCCGGACGCATCCTTCAAAACATTCGCTCCGCTGTCAGCCAGACCCAGATTGAATGACCCCTTGCTCTTGCTCGCGAATTTCCAGGTCAACGTCGTCGTTTTCTTTCCTGAGAGACTGCCAGCAGTGAGGCCAGTCAAGCTCAAACGATTCCCCGTCACGACCGGCTCGCTGAATACCACCTGAATGCCACGGATCGCCCACGGCAGATCGAAGCGCGGCGAGCCGATCACGTTGTACCACGTGCGTCCGAAGAGGACGCGGAATTCCACAACCGCGGGAGCGACCGCATCGACGACGATGTTCTTGTTGGCGCCCAAGGAGCCCGGGGAACCGGGCGTCGGCAACGTCCGATTCACATCCTGCCCAAGCGCCTGAATGGATCCGCCATTGAGCGTCAGTGCACTGGACGATGTGTAATCGAGATCGGCGGCGCCTTCGCCTGCGGCAACCGTGTAGCGGAAGGTCAGGGTGTCGGAACCGCTGCCGCTCAAGTATGTGGCCGTGCCGCCGGAATTCAGGGCGAGTTGCGGGCTGCCGGTCACTGTCACCACTTTGTCGAACCGGACGGTCACGTCAATTGTGGCCCCGGTGATGTAGGTCCCGTTGGCCGTGGGCGACGTCACATCGACGACGACGGACAATGTCGTGTCAATCACGATTGCCCGATTCGCGCCTAGCGACCCAGACGTGCCCGGTACGGCAAGGACCAGGGTCGCGTCGGAGTTGTTCGCCTGGTCTTTGATCGTCCCCCCATTAAGCGTCAGCGCGTTGATGGTTGCATAGTCAAGATCGGCCGAACTTTGATTGGAACCGACGGTGTAGTTAAACGTCAGTGTCGCCGTGCCGCTGCCGCTCGCATACGTCGCGGTGCCGCCGGAATTGAGTGCGAGTTGTGGCGAGCCAGTCACGACCACTGGACGATTGAACGCAATGGTGATGGGGATCACGGCGCCGAAGCCATATGTTCCGTTCGGTGCCGTTGAATCGACATTGGCCACGATCGGGGCGACAGCATCGACCGCAATATCCTTGTTGGCGGCAAGCGAACCGGCCGTGCCCGGAGCGGGCAACGTCAGTTCCGCCGGAACTCCAGCGCCGCCAGTGATGGAGCCGCCGTTGAGCGTCAGGGCGCCGGCGGACGTGTAGTCCAGATCGCCCGTCAAGTCGCCCGATCCCACGACATAGGTAAATGTCAACGTCGACGTGCCGCTGCCGCCGGAGTAGACCGCTGTGCCGCCGGAATTCAACGCTAATTGCGGGGCGCCGGTGACATTGAGGACGCCATTGAACGAGACGGTGATGTCGATGCTCGCCCCGGCCCCGTACGTTCCGTTCGGAGTCGGGGACGAGACCGTTCCCGCTCGCGGCGCGACAAATAACTGCGATACCTGTGTCCGCCACTCGCTGTCCGATTCAGCGAATTCCTGCGTCGTCCAGAACTGGAATGGATCGTTCGGGTCGACACTCATCGCGCTATACGGTCCCCAGGATTCATTGGTGGATTGCGTCTGGTGGTAGCTGCCGTCGCCGGCCTTCAGTTCCACTTCCGGGCCCCAGGTGATCGTCGTTGGATTGGCGGGGTCGATCCGCGCATAGACGGCATACGCACCAGAAAACCTTCGGTGGGCGATGCACCCGAGCGGTTGACTCCCATGACGATGTCGCCATACGGATTGGCCGCCACGGAGGGATAAGCGTAGTCGAAGTTCGGATTGAAGTAGTTGGATTGCGCGACGACCGTGTTAGTGGAATCGCGAATGATGATCAGTTGAATGCCATCCGTCGTGTTCGTGCCGGACGTGGTGCCCACGCCGGAGGCATTGACGGAGATCGTATGAGCGACATAGATCAAATCGCCGACTTGCAGGATCGCCTCGGTGTATCGGTCGTCGTCGCCGCCGGAGATCTGCCGAGTGCCGTCCGGCTGCCGCATCTTGCCCGGCAGGGCGTTGTGCGCGATGGCGCGACTGGTGGTGCCGCTGAACGTAGCGCCGCGGCGCCGGTTCCGGAAATCTCGGTGTAAATGATTTTGTCAAAATCGGTGTAGTGCGTGGCGATTACCGAAGCGGTGGTGTCGCTTGGATCAAAGTTCGTCACACCTTGCGGGGACCAGCCCATGGTTACCCCGGACCCGAATGGCGGCGACAGCTGATTGACCGTCGTTTTGTTCGCGAGCGTCGGCGTGGACAGCAGCAGATCGGCCTTGGGAATGGAAGTCATGGTCGAGCCGAGCGGGACGCCGCTGCTGCTCGTGAAATCGCCGGTGCCGATATAGACTCCATTAGCGTCGAGCCCCAGTGTCGGGAAGCTGGCGAAAAAGCTGCCGATGCCGATATAGCGAACCGCCTTCCATGTACCCGCGGGGTCGGACGTATCCGAGCGGCCGATCAGCACCTCGTTGTTGGTGGACGCCAGGGTGATTTCCGAGGCGAACCATCGTTCCGAAAGGGGATCGTAAGCGACTCGCGGCTCGGATAGTCCCTGAATGGTCGATGTGCCCGGAACCCCGGCGTCGTTCCAGAATTGAGCGTCCGTCTTTTCCGACCCGGAAATGAGATTTCCGTCTTTGTCGAAGACGACGAAGTCGCCTGCATGCATCTGCACATAGTTGTCGGGCCCGACTGCCCCGCTGTTGCCGACTGCGGGGATCGCGAGAGATCCGGACCAGCTAAAGTTGACCCCCACCCCGAGCCCGGCCGGCACCGATCGATCTTCGAGGGTTTCGAATCGCAGGGCTCGACGGCCCAATTGTTTACGGCCACGTGAGCCAGGCAAGCTGAACATGCAAAAGACCCTCGCGGCGGTCTCGGCGGGGAAGTGACCGCCCACTGAAATGAATTAAAGTGAACCGCGAGAATGCCCCGGAATCGACGAGCTTCCGGAGCGCCGCGGATGGCGACGTATTGTCTTTTAGCACACGGATTCGGTCTGCAAGCGGAATCCGGGGAGCTTCAAGTGGCAGCTCCGTTTTCCGCGCCGTTGCAGACGGAGGGTGCGGAGCGAGCAGGGACACGGACGCTGCGCAAAGAGGGCGAGATCGAACGAATTCGCAAACTTGGCGGCCGAATTCGGGGCCTACTCGGTGTCAAAATGAGCTGCGGCCGGATCGTTCCGTTGCTGGCGCAATACAGCGCTGAGGACCCCTCAAACCAACATGTTGTTTGTGGAATGGCCCACTGAGGTTGCCAACGGTGACTACCGCGGGCGCGAAAGTGAAAAATGCCTTGAGCGGTGTACGTATTCTCGGAATAATTGGTTACGTCACGAGGACCACCCGAGATTGCCAAAATGCAGGTGGGGGTGGCGATCTCGGAAATCTGGCAACCTCTGAATTCGCTCCGAGGGGAAAGTAGGCAGGCCATTGCCATTCGGCGCCTTCAGCGCTACGCTTTCGCCATGCGCTCCATCGCTTCTGTCATTGTGATCCTCGGACCATTTGCGGCGTGGGCCGATTCCATCGATCGCGAACATCTGAAGAATATCGATGCGGCAGCGGAAACCGCGATCCGGCGAGGCGACTGCCCCGGCGCGGTCGTCTTAGTTGTGCACAACGATGAGGTCGTCTTTCGGAAGGCTTATGGCCAGCGCTCACTTCAGCCGGACAAGATTGCGATGACAGCCGACACGGTCTTCGACATGGCATCGCTCACCAAGCCGATGGCCACTGTGGCCTCGGCGTTCGTCCTGATCGAACAGGGAAAACTGCGGCTGTCGGAAAAGGTCGCCCATTATTGGCCCGAATTCGGTGCGAACAAGAAGAACTCCGTCACGGTCGAACATTTGCTCCTGCACACCAGCGGGCTCACGGCGGATAATGCACTTTCGGATTACAAGAATGGCAAGACCGAGGCGATGAAGCGGATTGCAGCGCAATCCCTCGAAGCCGAGCCGGGCACGCGATTCCGCTATAGCGACGTCGGCTTCATCGTCCTTGGCGAATTGATCGAGCGGATCAGCGGCAAGCCTCTGGACGAATTTGCTCGCACCCATGTGTTCGAACCGCTGGGCATGCGGGATACGATGTATCGGCCGACCGACCAATTGAAAATGCGCTGTGCGCCAACCGCCAAGCGCGATGGCCACTGGCTCGTCGGCGAAGTCCACGATCCACGGTCGGCTGCGATGGGCGGGGTCGCCGGGCATGCCGGACTATTCAGCACCGCCGATGACCTGGCCCGGTATGCGCTCGCTGCTTCATGGTGGCGAACTGGATGGCAAGCGCTTCCTGAGTCCGTTGGGCGTTCGACTGATGACCACACCGGTGCCAATTCCCGGCGGACAACGGTCGCGCGGCTGGGATGTGGACACCGGCTTCAGTTCTCCGCGTGGCGAATTGTTTCCCCGCGGCGAGGGGTTTGGGCACACGGGGTTCACCGGCACGTCGATTTGGATCGATCCGCCGAGTAAGACGGCAATCATCATCCTGACCAACCGAGTTCACATTTCGGAGCGAGTGCAGGTGACGCGACTCCGGCGCTCGATTGCCAATATCGTGGCGAGCGCGATTCCAGGAACGGAAGCGAGGGGCCCATCTTCATCGGTCGGCGAAGTTCGCTGCGGCATCGATGTGCTGGAAGGCGAGAAGTTCCTGCGACTGAAAGGACGCAACATCGGGCTCGTGACGAATCACACCGGACGCGATCGACACGGCCAAGCCACCGCAGACGTTTTACACGCTGCCCAGGGATTGAAATTGGTCGCGCTTTTTAGCCCCGAACATGGCATTCGCGGCGAGTTCGATCAGCCAAACGTAGCCGACAGTATCGATACGAAGACCGGGCTCACGGTTTACAGCCTCTACGGCAAACGGCGCAAACCCGACGCCGGAACACTCAAAGGAATCGACACGCTCGTTTACGACATTCAGGACATTGGCTGCCGGTTTTACACGTACATCAGCACACTGGGAAATGTCTTGGAGTCTGCTTCCGAACACAAGATCAAGGTCGTTGTCCTCGATCGTCCGAACCCGATCGGCGGCCTCGCGATCGACGGGCCCTTGACCGATCCCGGCCGGGAATCGTTCATCGCCTGGCATTCGCTGCCGATTCGACACGGAATGACCGTCGGCGAATTGGCGCGGATGTTTGTTGCCGAGCGCAAGCTCCACGTCGAACTCGAAGTGGTGAAATGCACCGGCTGGAGACGAGGCGATCTGTTCGACCAAACTGGCTTGACCTGGGTGAACCCGTCGCCGAACATGCGCGGCCTGACGGCGGCCCTTCTCTATCCCGGCGTTGGACTCCTGGAAACGACGAACCTTAGCGTCGGCCGTGGGACCGAGCGTCCGTTTGAATGGATCGGCGCTCCCTGGTTGGACGGTACAAAACTCGCCGCCGCGTTGAATATCGCCAATCTGCCCGGCGTACGATTCATGCCCGCGAATCGAACCCCCGCATCGAGCATTTACGCGAAAAAGGAATGCGGCGGGGTGGACATCCTCGTCACCGATCGAGCGAAGCTTGATCCACTGCGAACGGGACTTGCAATTGCCGTCACGCTTCGGGATATATTTCCGGAGCAATGGAACGTCAAAAACTACGATCGGTTGCTCGTGCACAAGGCGAGCTTTGCGGCTTTCAAAGCCGGTCGGTCGGTCGCGGAAATCGAACGCGGCTGGGCCGATGGTCTACGGAATTTCCGCGACCGCCGCAAAACCTACTTGCTGTATAACGAGTGATCCGCCTACCCGTCGCCTATCACTGGACTGCGAACCGGCCCCCACCGAGGCTGGCGCTACGGCTATCGAACCGGCGGCCGGTCGTGGCACCGGAAGCGCCCTCCTGGATTGATTCGGGACCCGAGAGCCGGCCGTTCGATCTTTCGAGTGCGATGCACTTCTTGTGTGAAGACATCGTTCAGCGGTGCCCCGACTTTGCCCATATCGATCTATCGCGCGTCCTGTTTTCGATCATCAAGGCTCGTAACGGCCGCGGGCATGGACTCCAAGCCCGCGTCACGCCAATGCGCTTTCATGAAGGCAGACGCACCAGCATCCATCGAAAAACCCCCTACCAGGTCCAACAGTTTTTCAAGGACGGCCGGGAGATTCTCTATCTGGTTACATTTTGTTTGCCGCGGTTTCTCAACCGCGATTTCGACGACAAACTCGTAACGATCTTCCACGAACTGTACCACATCAGCCCCGCGTTCGACGGCGACCTGCGCCGACACGCGGGACGATACTCCGCTCACACGGGTAGCCAAAAGCATTATGACGCCCACATGAGCCGGCTCGTCAAGAAGTATCTGGCGAACGGTGCTGACGCATCGCGGCACGCGTTCTTGCGACTTTCATTTGGCCAGCTTTGTCGCCGGCATGGGTCACTGATTGGCTTGCATTTGCCGCGGCCGAAACTCGTTCCGCTGGTATTCACGCCGCCGCGCCAACTGGGGACGAACGGGCCGCACCATCCCGATATGCTGCGATAACTTCAGCGCACGGCCCCAACATGCGAACCTCACCGCGCTCCAGCCAGACGACGGAGGTGCAGAGTTCGGCGAGCGACTTGAGATCGTGCGAAATGAGGACCATCAGTCGAGCCGAAGCCATCAATTCCGTGACGCGGCGGCGGGCCTTGGCGCGAAAGCTCAGATCGCCTGCGGCGAGTGCCTCGTCAATCAAGAGCACCTCCGGCTCGGTCGCCGACGCGATCGAAAACGCGAGCCGCACCAACATTCCTGCGGAGTAGTATTTCAACGGCACATTGAGAAAGCGTTCCAGTTCGCTGAACTCGGCGATGGCCGGCAACTTGTTGCGCAGCGTCCGGGGCGTCTCACCCTGCAAGTAGGCACGAAATCGAATATTGTCCCAACCACTCGCTTCCATCTCAAAGCCGACCATGATGTCGAACAGCGAGCAGATTCGACCGGTCACGCGGCGTTCGCCCGAAGTTGGCAAGTAAATGCCGGCGATCACTTTCAAAAGTGTGCTCTTGCCCGCGCCGTTGTGGCCGACAATGCCAAGTCGTTCGCCCTCTTTCACGCGGAGTGTGATGCCGCGAAGAGCTTGAATGTCCATCGGCGGATTGGCAGCCGAACGGAAGAGCCCGCGAACGAGGTATTCCTTCAGTGACAGCTTGCTCGCGGACCGCACGCGAAAGCGGAGATGAACGTCGCGAAGGTCGATCTCAGCATTCATGCTCATCACAGGTGAAAGACAATTCGCCTCTCAAATCGAGCAAACAACGCCAGGGCCACGATCACGGCGCCGAACGTGATTCCAAACGCTTTCGCGAACATGGCTGGCGTCGGCGGCACGCCACTCAAAATCGGTTCGCGAATCACGTCAAAGAAGACGACAACGGGGTTGCAGTCGACGAGAAACCCAAAGCCACGTTCCGCGAGTCGTCCTCTCGGATAGATGATTGGCGTCAGAAAGAAGCAGATCCCGAAGCCGAGTTCCGCCAGATGCCTGCAGTCGTGAAAGAACACGTTGGCGATTGCGAGAACGGCAGCGATTGCCCAGGCGAAGACGACGAGCAAGGCGATCGCCGGCCCCACGGCCCACAACGCCCGGAACGGTGTCCAACAATTCGTCGGATGCAAGAGACTCACCGCAATGACCGCCACGGCAAGCGTGATCAGGAAGTGAATCGTCGTTCCCAGGCTCGTGCGCAGCGTGTAGATCGCCATCGGCAAAGGCGACTGGCGAATATATGGTTCATTCCGCGCAAACGTCTGGCTGCCCTGCACGGCCGACTGCTTGATGAATTCCCAAACGGCCAGTCCCGCGAGGTAGTACGGGGCCGCGCTCCGCCAGTCGCCATTGCCAAGCCAGGAGGCGAAGGCGACGCAAAACACAGCGGTCATCACAATCGGATTCAGCAGCGACCAACCAAGACCGAGCACCGAGCGCCGATAGCGCACGCGCAGGTCGAGGCCGCCCAACGCGAGCCAAAAATGGCGGAACTGCCAGACGGTTGTGATGCGAGCCAGCATCCGTGCGCAGCCTCGAAAAATCCCACCGACCAGTAGGACGGATTGGCAATCCGTCATTTAAATTGGGACGGATCGCCAATCCGTCCTACACTCTGCGGCGCAGAAGGCGAAATCCTATCGCTAGCGGAATTCCGAGAGCGATCAGCAACCACGTGCCGGGTTCCGACACCTGATGGCAGGTGGGCATCGATGGTACTGGGACCTTGGTGACTGTCACGTTCCCGTCCAGTAGCCCATCCGATTCACGATGAGTTTGCCCCGTGAACGAATCGGTGGCAGTCGTTTTGAATCGTGAGACGGCAGTGAAGTCGCCAAGATTGCCGGGCCCAACCGCTTCGGCGCCCGTGTATGTCCACGTCAAATTTGACAGTTGCGGGTCATCGTCGGGGCTCAAGTGACTGGGCGTGACACCGGTCGCCGACGAACTGAAATTAAACCCGGCGGGCTGCGTATTGGAGCTGCCTGCCAAACCATCAAAGTCGAAGATTGTGAAGTAGTCGCCCGGCTTGAGCACGGAGTCCGATTGGAGTCGCACGCTGTAGGTATACCGGTAGCTGTCTGCACCTTCGGGACTCATCGCGAACTGGACCGGCAATAGTCCCGCCTTGGCGTGGCCGATCATGAACGTCAGCGCAATCAGTGTTCCAACGCCAATACGAATCCCCATCGTTCCCCTCCCTGGTGGCGACTCAATCGTAGTTTGATTTCCCCCGAGACGAAGGAGCATGGTAAGCGGAACCTGTCTCGGGAGTCAAGCGAGGATTGCGTAGGTCAACGCTCGACGGAATTTACTTTCGTTTCTTTGGTGGCGGATCCACCGACGGCAGTGGAAAGACTTTTGATGGGGTGTGCTCCGTTTTCATGATGGATGCCAGGCGTTTGACCACGTCCGGATGCTCGGCCGCAATGTTCTTCGTTTCCGATGGGTCTGCTTCGAGGTCATAGAGTTCGATCGCCGATGGGCCCTTGTTCAATTTCTGCCGCACGGCTTTCCATTTACCGGCCCGGACCGCTTGCTGCCCGCCGTAGCTAGGGAACTCCCAGTAAAGGAATTCATGTACTCGCTGCCCCGTCTTTCCCGTTAGAGTTGGCAAGATGCTGACGCCATCGATGTCTTTGGGCGATTCGATTCCGGCGGCACCGCAAAACGTCGGCAACAGGTCCCAGAAGGCGACCGGCAAATCGCTAGTTGTGCCCGACTTGATTCGGCCCGGCCACCGGAAGATCAACGGAATCCGGATTCCACCTTCGTAGAGGCTTCCCTTCATGCCACGGAAGTTGGCAAGAGAGCCGAAGAATTTCGCATCGGTCCCCGCGTAGGCATCAATGGCGCCGTTGTCGCTTGAAAAGATCACGAGGGTGTTGTCGTCCAGCTTGAGTTGTTTCAACAGATCCATGACGCGGCCCACCGTTCGATCGAGGCGAGTGATCATCGCGGCGTACGCGGCACGGGGAGTATCGTTCGGTTGATACGCCTTGCCGCGATAGGGCGTCTCGTCGAATTTCCCCTTGTACTCGGCCAGCGAATCTTGTGGCGCCTGCAAGGCAAGGTGCGGCACTGTAAACGGCAGGTACAGGAAGAACGGCTCATCCTTGTGCCCGCGGATGAACTTGAGAGCCTCGGCTTCGAATAGATCTTGCGTGTACTGCTTGCCGGTCGCTCCTCCGGTGTTGCCCTTGAGTTCCACTTTCTGGCCATTGCGATACACATATTGCGGGTAATGGTTGTGGGCATGAGCCTGGCAGTAATAGCCAAAAAAATAGTCGACGCCATGCTTGGCTGGATCACCCCTGTTTTCAGGACTGCCCAGTCCCCATTTGCCCATCGCGCCGGTCGCATATCCCTTTTGCTTGAACAAACTCGTCAAAGTGACTGTATCCTCGGGAATCGGAATCTGGCCGGACCACTGGACGGATGGCTTCCACTGGCGATTGTCGCGGACGTAGGCATGACCGGGGTGTTTGCCGGTCATGAGGCAGCATCGCGATGGGGCGCAAACAGCATTGCCTGCATATGCCGTAGTGAATTTCATGCCCTCCGTGGCGAGTCGGTCGATATGGGGAGTCTTGATCTTGGTTTGACCGTAGCAGCCAACGTCGCCGAAACCCAGATCGTCGGCGAAGAAGAAGACGATGTTCGGCGGGTGTGCGTCGGCCGCGCGTACCCCGCCTGTCAACAATGTGCATGCCAGCAGGGCGGAGATGAGGCATTGCAACGCGCAAACGATGCCCCGACATGAATTGCCCAGTCCTTGAATGGGCGGCATTCGCACAATCATCGTCGGCCCCTCTTTGGAGTGTGAGATCAAGCGAGCAAAATCTGTGCGCGAGATTCTCAGTCGCTGATCGGGCCGGGAAGGGGTCCGGGGCTTCGATTGATGAAATCAATCATTTGGCGAAATCGAGAGTGCCCGTGGCGGTCGAAGCGAAAGCGCAGACGCGGCAGGGCCGCCAACTCCGGTTCGTTCGCTTCGAGTTCGTCCACGGTGGCGCGCTCGATGCGGCCTTCCCAAATAATGTCCTTGAAATCGGTATTCAGTTGTTCCAAGGTCTCGTCGCCAATTGGTTGCATCAAACGAATGACCAGGTCCTTGCGGACGTAGCGCATGGAATGGTAAACCCGATAAAAGCCAATTACCTCGTCAACCGCCTCGTCGACCGAATGCGTGATGCGATAAAGCGATGTATCCGCCGGCGAGATCAAGCCGTTCCCCTTCAATTCGGTTTCGATGAATTCATTCCATTGCGACCAATAGGTTCCCCCCGGTTGATCGATGAGCACGACCGGGAACAAATGACTCTTGCCGGTTTGAATCAAGGTGAGCACCTCAAACCCTTCGTCGTGCGTGCCGAAACCGCCAGGGAACAGCACGATGGCATCCGTCTCTTTCACGAACATCAGCTTGCGCGTGAAGAAATAGCGCATGGTCATGAGTTTGTCATTGCCGGTCATGACCGGATTTGCCGATTGCTCAAATGGCAGCAGGATATTGAGTCCCATGCTCACATCCCGTCCGGCGCCGACGTGCCCGGCCTCCATGATGCCGGCGCCGGCGCCCGTCACCAGCATCCAACCGGCGTCGCGCATCTTGCGGCCGAATTCGATGGCCTGCTGATAAGTGGGATGATCCGGCTTCGTCCGGGCCGAGCCAAAAACGGTGGCCTTCCGCTTGCCCTTGTAGCGGCCGAACACTTTGAAGCAGTGGCGGAGTTCCTTGAACGCCGTACACAGCAGCTTGACGTCGCCGCGGCTCGCGCCGTCGGCCAGCAACTTGTCGGCGGCCTCCTTGATTTCGCGAACGAAGTCTTCGGTGGTTTGCGGCCGCTCGCGACGGACTGAAGGGTTTTCAATCGGCATGAATGCATCCGTTGCGGTTCAATCGGCGCCGCCCAGCGCTTCCAGCGCTTGCTTGCGGTTGTCGTAGATGGCCCAGAGTGTGTCGAGAGCGGTTTGCCGCAACAGTTCGCGGACTCGATCGGACACGCCGGCCAACACCAGTTCGCCATGATGTTTCTTGACGATCACGTGGCAGCGCAAAAGAAAGGAAATGAACTCGGACGTAAAGAATTTCACCTGCGACAGATCGACAATCACATTGGAAGGAGGGTTTTCCTTAAGTGGGAAGAGGACCACTTGTGCCGCCGTCTCGACAAGATCAGGCGGCAAATCCTCGATCGCGGACGAGACCGCCACCACGGCAATCTCCCCATGTCGCCGAAACGTCAGGTAGGGACCGCTCTTGGATGCTGCAGGCTCGGGATTGACACTCATTCCGAGATCCCTCGCACGGAAAAGAAATGGACGACCACAGTTAAGAGTAAGTTGCAAGTCCATATGAATCAAGCACGGCACCGGTTGCAAATTCCCATGCGACAGTTCGATGGAGATCGATTGGGCGCGATTCACCCTTCCAACCGGAATAACCGGCGAACCGCGTCGAGCAGCGCCGGACCGCTGCCCTCGCGCGTACTTTCACCGAGGGCCGTAATTGGTCCATGAAGCAGCTTGTTTTGGTAAAGTCGGAAGGCGCCTTCAATATCTTTGCGCTCCTTTTCGGTCAATTTTCCGTTCAGGCGGCTCATGAGAGGTTCGAGGACTTCCCGACGCTTCGTCTCGAACTCCTCCGTCAAGCGCGCAATCAATTGACCGTTCTTTCGTCGTCCCCAATCGTCGAGGAAGTGCCGGGCTTCTTCGACAACAATGGCCTCGGCGCGATCAACGTGGGCTCGCCGACGGGCAAGCGTTTGCTCGCGCACGCCCTTCAAGTCATCGATGTTGAATACGAAGGTCGTTTCGCCGTCGTGAATGTCCGGATCGAAATCGCGCGGCACGGCGATATCCAGGATCACCGCCGTGCGACTTCCCCGGCGGTGTCGAATGGCCGAGTAACGTTTCGCGGTAACAACCGGTTCCGACGCTCCCGTCGTGCTAAGCACGATATCGGCCAGTCCGAGCGCTTCATCCAGTGACTCCCAGGCGACGGACATTCCACCACATTCCGCGGCAAGCTCCGATGCCTTGTCCGGACTTCGGTTGGCGACCAAAATCTGTCGCGGACACAGTTCGCGAAGGTGTTTGAGCGTCAGCCGGCCCATTTTCCCCTGCGCCGATGACCAGGATCGTCTTGTCGCCGAAGTGATCGAACACCTGACGCACGTAATCGACGGCCACGCTCGAAACCGAGACGTGGCCCTCGGCAATTCCGGTTTCCGTTCGCACCCGCTTCGCCACCTTTTGCGCGTGTTGGTAGAGTGCGTTCAAGAGCGGGCCCGTGGTTCCCAACGATCGGGCCGCCTCGAAGGCGGCCTTGACTTGACCGACGATTTGGCCTTCGCCGACGATCAAGCTGTCCAAGCTGGCCGCGACGCGGAACAAATGTCGCACTCCATCCAAGTCGCGACGCTCGAGCAAGTGCGGCCGAAGCAAACTCAGATCGAGCTTGTGATATTCGCTCAGAAACTCGCACAGCAGCTCGACATCCGGGACATCTTCCCCGCCCGGCTTGGCGAGATATAACTCGACGCGATTGCATGTGCTCAGGATTGCGGCCTCGCAGCCATAGCGAGCTGCAAGGTCCGCAGCCGCAAGATCGCGCTGGCTATCGGTGAACGCAAGGCGTTCGCGGAGTTCGACGTTTGCGGAGCGAAAACTGACGCCGACGGCGATCAAGTTCATTGTGCCCCCTCCCCGGTCGGAAATGCCGGGTGCGAGGCCACGAGAGTCACGAGCAATAATCCAAATGCTGCAATCGTCAGGATGGCGATCCGCCGAGGCGGAAGGTGGACGCCGTAGCGCAAATACACAAGAAGCAATGCGACCACCCAAAGGCCAACCGTTCCCAAAACCTTGGCGGCCGTCCAATCCGCCGCCGACGCATCGGTGCTGGGCACCCGAACGATTCCGAGCAATAGGCCCACCGTCAACATCGGGAAAGCGAGGTTAATCGTGCGCCGGCTCATCGTTTCGAGTCGCTCGAGGCTGTGCAGCCGCATCCCGCCGAGCGGACTCCGTTTCATTCGCAGTCGTCGAGCTTGAACGAGATACATCACGCTGGCCAGAAACGCGACCGTGATCCCAACCGACGCGGCCAAGAGAAACAATCCGTGAACGGTTCCCCAGAAATTCTCGCTATTGAACCAGGAACCGACCGGCTGCGTATCCCCATGTTTCACGAATGAAATGCCGACGAGCAAGACCATCACCGGCAATACGAACAACCCCCACGCTTGCGACCAGTGATGGAACGAACCGTACAGGTAAAAAACCGCCAGAACCCATGCCAAGAGCAAGAGCGAACCATAAGCCGTGGCCGGACTGGGCTGACGAAGCAACAGATACAGTGTCTGGGCAACAAATCCTGCCAGTCCAAAGATGAGGCTGCCGATTCGCACGGGACGGCTCGGTCGCGCCTGCCGGAACAGTTCCAGCATCAGCGCGAAAACGTAACTCAATCCGAAACAGGCGTGGGTAATGCCCATCGGGCCGAACAATGAAGTTTAATTCGGGGCGGGATCCAGTGGAGTCATTCTATCGCATTGCCGTCCGGAGGGCTTGAGCGGACAATAGATTGTATCGTCCGAGTGCATTGAGGCGCTTCATGGCCGAGGTCGAGATCTCCGTCGGTCGATCGAATTGGTCGCTCTCGATACGGGACGCTGATCTGCTGAGACCCGCAACCCAGTGCGATGCCGCGCCCGTGGATCCGCGTGCGGCCGTCGTTGCTGCATTGGAACATCCAACTCGGTTTGAGGCGTTCTGCCGTGCGCTCACGCCGGACGATCGCATAGCCCTCGTCGTCGACGAATCCTTGCCGCATTTGAGCGAGTTGATCGCCGGCGTCCTGGAGTATCTTGCCGGCGCTGGCATTCCCCCCTCGGCCGTGACCGCAATCAGCCCGGCCGGCTCCGCTCAACATTGGGTCAACGACTTGCCCGAGACGATGGCGGAGTTGCAAACGGAAGTGCACCAGCCGCACGATCGACGCAAGCTCAGCTACCTCGCCGCGACCAAGGACGGCCGCCGTATCTACCTGAACCGTTCGCTCGTCGACGCCGATCAGGCGATTATTCTCTCGGCCCGCGGTTACGATCCGCTTCTCGGTCATGCCGGGGCGGAAGGGGCGATTTATCCAACGCTCGCCGATAGCGATACCGTGCGCAGCCTGGTCCCGAAGCTCTCGCCGCAAACTGCCCCCGATGGCGACTGGCCGGAACGAGCCGAGGCGACGGAGGTTGCCTGGCTGCTCGGCGCGCCCTTCTTTCTTCAGGTGATTGAAGGGTTCGGTGACAATATTTTCGATGTGTTGGCCGGACTGGCCGATGCGAACTCGGAAGGAATCGCGCGCTACGATGCCCGTTGGAAGAGCCATTTACCTGAACTGGCCGACACCGCTTTAGTAACTCTGACGGGCGACCCTGCGCGGCACGACTTCGCCGCACTCGCTCGCGCCGCCGCGTGCGGGGCGCGTGTGGTCAAAGACGGGGGCACGGTCATCATTCTGAGCGAGGCCGACCCGGAATTGGATTCGGCGACCAATGTTCTGCGCCGTTGCGACGATCCGCCCGAGGCCGTTCGCACCTTGTTCCGCGAGAAGCCTGCCGACGCCGCTCCGGCCGTTCAGTGGTCGTGGGCCGCGGGCCGGGCCCGGCTCTACCTGGCGTCCGAAATACGACCGACGACTGTCGAAGAAATGTTCGCCACGCCACTTTCAGGCCCCAAAGAAGTTCAACGATTGCTCGATGCCCCGGGCCGCATTGCGATTATTCCAGACGCCCATAAGAGTTGGGTCGCTGTCCCTTGAATTGATCGGATCAAGATGCCTCGATCGACGCCACTCACCGAGTTATTTCGGACGACTCAGGCCGCTTTCACGGAACAAGCGGGCTACGAGGCGCCGTTGCACTTCGGCGATCCGGAACGTGAATATCGGCATTCGATCGAAGGCGCGGTTCTCTTCGATCGCTCGCCGGCCGGCAAGATCGAAGTGACCGGCAAGGATGCACCGTCTTTTCTGCACAACCTTTGTACCAATGACATTCAGGGACTGCCGCTTGGCGGCGGGTGCGAGGCCTATTTCTGCGATCACCGGGCGAAGGTGCTCGCCCATGTATTTGTCTATCACGTCGCAGTCGCCGGTCGTCACGGCTTTTGGCTCGACGCCACGCCGGGCTTCAACGCGAAGGTCATCCAGCATCTCGACAAGCACTTGATTTCCGAAGCAGTTGAACTGGCAGATCACACGGATCCGTTTGCCCAGCTCCATCTTGCTGGGCCGAATGCGAAGGCCGTCTTGGAAAAAGCGCTCGGTTCGCCGATGCCGGATTTGGCGGAATTCATGCACATGGAGCGCACCTTCGGCGCCAATGCAACATGCCACATTCGGCGACACGATCCATTGGGTATTCCCGGCTTCGACATTGTTTGCCTCAATGAACGAGCCGAAGGAGTTTGGCGGCTTCTCCAGAGCGCCGGCGGAATGCCCGCCGGGGAGGCGACCTTTGAGACATTGAGGATTGAGGCGGGAACACCCGTGTATGGCATCGACATCGATGAGAATCGATTCGTCATGGAGGTGGCCCGGGCATCGAGAGCCGTGAGCTATTCGAAAGGATGCTATCTCGGCCAGGAGCCGATCGTAATGGCACGCGACCGGGCGGGGTTTGTGAACCGAGCATTTCTGGGGGTCAAAGTGCTGGAAGGCGGCCCGTTGCCGGCCGGCGCCAAGTTGTTCCGCGACGGGGCCGAAGTCGGGCTGATCACATCCTCCACGCAATCGCCGCGACTGCACGCCCCCCTGGCGATCGGCTACATTCGCCGTGGGAATCAGGACCCCGGCTTGCGATTAGAGGCGGAATCGCCCGTGGGTCGGAAAGCGGTCGAAGTGTTGCCATTCCCACCATTGGAATGATATCTCTTCCATTCCTTGCAGACACACCCACACCCCTTTGCAACGAATTTACAATTTCCTGCAACGAATCTGCAACGAATCTGCAACGAATCTGCAACGAACCGAAGGCCACAGACCGTCGACGATTCGCTCGATCCAGCGGTAACATGAAGGTATGCCCGAGCGCATCCTCTTCGTCACCGGCAAGCTTGCGGAGCCTTCGCTTCGGCGGGTGCTGGCGGAACTCGCCCCGGCGGCCGGGTTCGAGCCGGATGTGGCAGTCATGCCCATCACCGTAGCCGCCCTTCTGACGACCGAGTGGGTTGGCCGCAAGCTTGAGATTCCGCCGAACACGGAACGCGTCATTCTGCCCGGCTACTGTCGCGGCGAACTGAGCGACATACCCGCCAACCCAGACGTGCGCGTCGAACGCGGTCCCAAAGACTTGCGCGACTTACCCGAGTATTTCGGCGCCCGGCACGGCCGGCCCGAATCGTACGGACGATATGACATCCAGATTATCGCCGAGATTAACCATGCGCCGAATTTAGACATCGAGCAAATTGTCTCCGAGGCCCGGAGTTACAAGGCCAGCGGCGCCGACGTGATCGATCTCGGCTGCAATCCCGGCGGCAAATGGATTGGAATCGGCAGTGTGGTTCGATCTCTTCGCGATGAAGGGATGCGTGTCTCAGTCGACAGTTTTGACCCAACCGAAGTGGAAGCGGCGCTCGCTGCCGGGGCCGAGTTGGTGCTGAGCGTGAACAGTTCCAACGTCGAACACGCTCGAAGCTGGCACGAGCGCTATGGAGCGGAAGTCGTCGCCATTCCCGATACGCCGACCGATCTCGACAGCCTGGACGCAACGATCGCCAAGCTGCATGCCGAAGGGGTGCGCTTCCGCATCGATCCGATCATCGAACCGATCGGCTTCGGCTTCGCGGCCTCGCTGGGAAGGTTCATTGAAGTCCGCCGCCGTTATCCCGATGCAGAGATCATGATGGGCATCGGCAACCTGACGGAGCTTACGGATGTGGACTCGGCGGGCGTGAACGTCATGCTCGCCGGCTTCTGCGAGGAGCTGGGTATCCGCAGTGTGTTGACAACGGAGGTGATCAACTGGTGTCGATCAGCGGTGCGTGAGTTCGATCTGGCCCGACGACTCGTGTACCACGCGGTCCACGAACGAGTGCTGCCGAAGCACTTGGAGCCGGATCTCGTCATGTTCCGCGACCCGAAGCAATACGAAGTCGGCGAAGAAGGATTGCAGCAACTGGCTCGCGATGTTACCGATCGCAATTACCGCCTATTCGCGGAACGCGGTGAGATTCACGTCATCAACGGCTTCATGCACTTGCGCGGAATGGATCCGTTCCTGTTGTTCGAGGAAATGCAAAAGCGCGACTCGAAGCTGGATACATCACACGCGTTCTATCTAGGCTACGAGATGGCGAAAGCGGTGACGGCACTGACACTCGGGAAGAATTACACGCAGGACCAGGCGCTCCATTGGGGGTTTTTGACTGTGCCAGAAGCCAGCCATCGGATCGGCGCGGGCGAATGAAGCATTCGGGCGGGCCGAGCCATTCAGTTGGCGAACCGAGCGAGTGAAATTGGCGAGCCGAGCGGCGTAAGCCGCCGGGTGTTGGCTTCCTGCGCTCGGCTCGAATCAGCACCCGCCGCCTCACGGCGGTCGGCTCGCCAATTCAATGACTCGGCTCACCTTGCTATGGCGAGCCGAGCGGCGTAAGCCGCCGGGTGTTGACTTCGTGCGCTCGGCTTGTGACAGCACCCGCCGCCCTACGGCGGTCGGCTCGCCAATTTCGCTCGGTCGGCTCGCCAATTCAATGGCTTGGCTCGCCAATTCAATGGCTCGGCTCGCGAGTTCAAACAGATTTGTCGGGTTTGCTCATACCTAGCGACCGGTCGTATGCGTCCAATATCGGCTGCCATCCAGTTGCATAATAAACAGCCAGCGGATTCGGCTGTTTCTTGACGACATAGATGACCGCGGCCGGCGTATCTGCGATTTTTCTCTTCGATCCGCCGGTTGTCCACCAATCGCCGTTCTGCGGCAGCGGGCCCAGCTTCTTCAAAGCCCTGGTTGCCCAACTCTTGAAGAGATTCAGAATTGCCTCTGGATCTGGGTCGCCGAATACGCCAACCAAAACGTGAGTGTGATTGTACATCACACTCGCGGCTTCCAGATTCCACCTTCGGATTCGGCACGTCTCCAAGTATTGCGCAACCATCGCCTCGGCTTGATTCCGATCCAGCGAGATGGGCTGGCCTTTCATCTGGGCTTCCACCCAGCGCTTCAGATTTGGCATGTCCGCGTCGTAAGGAGTGCCGGGGATGTTGTGTATGACTTGGGTTCCGTCCGGTTCGCGAATGTTGCCGACAAAACCCCGAGCGTCACCAGGCAGCCATGAACCGTAGGTGGTCCAAGTTATCAGCCAGTGGCGGTCGGGCGTGGGCATGATTGCCATCCTCAAAGGGCGGAGTTCGAGCTAAGGAGAACCGAGCGAATATAGCGAAAATCTAGCGAGCCGAGCGGCGTAAGCCGCCGGGTATTGGCACCTACGATCTGCTTGAAACAGCACCCGCCGCCTTACGGCGGTCGGCTCGCTAATTCATGGCTCGGCTCGCCTTGCTTTGGCGAGCCGAGCGGCGTAAGCCGCCGGGTGTTGACTTCGTGTCGCTCGGCTTGTGACAGCACCCGCCGCCTTACGGCGGTCGGCTCGCCAATTTCGCTCGCTCGGGTCGCCACCGGTCGATGAGCTTGCTTGCGACGCTACACCGGCTCCGTCAGCGGTTCTTCCCATTCATCCAGTTGCCGTTTCAATTCCGCAAAAGTGAGGCGTACCGGTTCGGCGGGTTTGGGTGGAATGGTGGCCGCTTCCTTGACTCGGTCGACCTCATCGCGCAACTTGCGCAGCCATTGCGGGACATCGAGGCCGACGCCGATCGGATTGTCGGCCAATGGGTGTAACTGATCGGATAAGCGATGGAACGCATCGCCTTGCTCGCCTTCGCCCCTTCGAGCTTCGGCCGCGGCCGGTTCAACCAGAGCGCACAAGCGATCGAGTGCCAGCGGGCGTAAGAATCGCTCCTCAATTCGATCCCGTACCGTTCGCAAGCGCACCGCGTGCTCTGCTTCCTTCTCGCCGAGCTTTTCCATCAACTCGGCCGCGAGCGGTTTCGAAAAATCGGCGATGCTCTTCTCCCAGCGCTCCGCGACGTCGGGTAAGCCCTTGCGACACAGTGCTTCGTGGGCCAATACGAGCGGTCGCATGCGCCACGCGTAGCGCTCGTATTTGGCTTTCAGGCGCAGGAAATCGAGCAAGACGTAGAGGTTCTCGCCGTAATCGGACCAGGTGGTCGTCGTGTTGTAGTCGCGGTATTCCTCGTAATGTTCGGCAATCGTGTGCAGCACGACTTCCAGATACTGCACCGCCGCCGACCGCGACAGTTTGCCGCGTTCGATGTCCGAGAGTAACTTCTCGGGCCGATGCTCCCCATCCTGTTCGGTCAGGCCATCCAGCCAGGCCGCCACGCCGCGATGGAGCAGGCCGCGGACGTTGCCATAGGTCAGAAAGTGTGCCGTGAACAACTCCCGGCCATAGCGCTTGATAAACGAGCGGAACGGGCTCCACTCGGAATCGTCCATGACGGCTTCGATGGCGGACAAGCGAAGCGTCTGGCTATGCTGGACCCAGATCGTCAAAAAGGAATCGGCGATCTTGCGGAGGATTTCGACCAGGGGTTCCGATTCGGAGGCGTGTTCGCGGTCCCATTCCTGTGCCGCGTCCAGCAGCGTATCCACGACCGAGCGAAGTGCGATCCGGAACAACCGATCGAATTCCGAAACGCGCCGGCCCGATTCGGGACCGTTCTTCTCCATCGACTTCGCCAATCGAACCAGATGATACGTTTCGCGAATGAGGCCGAGCGGCGGGAGCCGTTCGAGAAGCGATTCGAGCAACGCCAGCGTGGCACGAGCTTGCAAGATTGGCCGGGGCCGCCCCCCTTCCGAGAGCGGCACGAACAACAGCGGTTCATCCCCCAGCGCCTGAGCGAGCGGCGGCAGCCATTTGCGAACTTCGTCCGATCGCGCCGCCGCCACGGCCCGTTCGACGCGCCCGGCCATTGTTTCCCAACTGAGATCGCGAATCTCGAGGCTGACGCCTCCCACGACTGCCGCGAGGGCGCGAATTGCTCGGCCGATTTCCACGCAGGCGTCCAGGGCGGTATCGGTCAGGTGATCCTTGGTCATCCGCCGGCGGTCGTATTCCATGACATCATCGACCCCGCCGACCGGATCGGGAACTTCCACCTCGTGCAATTGCTCAATGAATTCGACGAGATCCTCGTACCACTGCAGGGCTGTTTCGAGCCATGATGCTGGCGATTCGCCCGCCAGACCTTTGCTTCGAGTGAGGCCTTCCTTTGGCGTGACCTTGATCTTCGCGGCCAATCGCCAAAACTCCGCGACGGCCGTCAGGAACGCCAAGCGCTGTTCCAAGTCGCGAGTCGCGCTCTCCAGGGCGAAGTCACCGCGGTCCGCTGGCCCGCCGGCGAGTTGTCCATCGTGCCCGTCGTCCGCGGAATCTTTGAACGTGACCCCCTCGTAGGCCGATGCGAACTCTTCGCCATCCTGCCAATGGCCTCGCCCACCCGGTAGCTCGGGCACGTGCCACAATTCCTCCGCGTTCGCTTGCAACAGCGAAAAGAACCGGGACACGAGTGTATCTCGTTCGGGCGAGGCCAGCGTGCCTTCCAACCATCGAGCCGCCAACTCGTGAAACGACGACGCGCCTTCCTCAAGAGAAACGTTGGCCGCCTCGCTCAGCCAGGCGATGAGCAATGCCATGGAGGCCCGCCAGTCCTGTTGAATCAACAGAGCCTCGATGACCTGGGCGAATGCGGCGGACGAAGTAAACCCGTCGCGGCGATCGCGCCAGAAGGCGATGTCTTCCTTGGCGCCGGTTTCGCCGGCTCGCGCCCGGCGATTCCAATCGGCCAGCGACTTGGCCACGTGGAGAGCCGCATCGGCGCGCTCGCCACCGTGAAGGCGCGGCACGTCGTTGACTTCGTAAGTCGCGAATTTGTCCCACCAGTCGGCGAGCCGGCGCACTCCCGTCGACAGGGAATCGCAGAGGCGATTGTCCCCGGCTGCGGCCGCCGCCGCGACGAGGCGGGAGTAGAGATCAAACTGGCGGGTCAAAGCATCGATCAATTCCTCGGCGCGGTGATCGTGCGTACTGTCTTCGCGCGACTGGAATAGCGGATAAAGCCCCTGATAGCCGAGAATGTTCCAGGGATCGGCGAGGGCCCCACAGTCGATGCCGCGGTTTAACAACTCTTCGACCTGGGGCAGACTCTCCGCCGCCGCGGCAAGTTGTCCACCGGCCGCGGCCAATTCGGCCGACGTCTGGTGAATGGCAACCTCCGAGAGTATGCGTGCCGAGGTGGTTGGAATTCGGCTCGCGAACTCACGGCTCGCCGCCGGGAAGCCCAGCTCGGCCAGCAGGATCGCCAGTTCGTGATTCTGCAATTGCGCCGCCCGCTGCCTGGCGAGTTCCTGGTTGAGATGCTGGCGAATGCCGCCGAACGGTTGTTTCAGCCGCTTCGCTTCGGCACGCAAGAGGTCGCCGTGATCCCCGGAGACCGTGTTCAACAGATGTCCGTAAAACGTATCGCGGAAGCGGGCCACATCCGGGACCAGCGTGGCCAGGCGAGCATCCGAGTCGTGGGCCGTCGGCCCGTCGCCGCAGACGCCGGACGCCATGAGGATCGTGCCCGCCAGCACGGCCGCGGCTTCAAACAATAGGGCCTCACGGAGTGCTTGCAAATCGCGATGCGCGGGTGTTGGACGAGCGATTCGCGCCAGCAACGCGTCGAGCACCGCCTGGCGGACAACGAATCGCCGGTAATGACCCTTATTGTCGATCAGGTGTGGATCCCACTCGCCAAATAGGTAGTTGGGCCGGCGATTGACCGGATGGCCGTGATCGTAGGCGCGGGGGTCGACCGCCAACTCGTCCATCAACGCGAGGTCAAACCAGGCTTGACCCTTGATTTCGTCGGGAGCCTGTTCGAGGATGCGAACCGCCCGATCCACGACTTCGCGATAAGATCCGCACGCGGCGCCCACGCCCCGGAGATACAGCGGAATCGGTCGCAGCCGTTCGTGTGGATAGAGTTCGGTTTGCGGGCGGGTTTCCAGGACCGCAATCGGACGGTGGCCGACATAATCGTTCAACTTGTGTAAGGCACCGGCGACGATGCGTTCGGACTCGGCCCATGGACCGCCTTGGGCGAGGATCGCCTCGCAGACGCGAACGAGAAAAAATGCATGGAACAAGCCCGCATCGGTCTGATGCCCAAGCAGATCGCGATGATGTTCGCGATAGGCTGTCAGCGCCGGGCCAAAGGCGAGTTGAATGACGGCTCGCGCCTGGCCCACGTCTTGAAATGCCGTCGAGCCGCTGGCGCTCAGTTGGTCCGCTTGCTCGAGCAGCCACTGGCCGACGAGCGTCCAGGGTGGCGACTGAGCCGTCTCCAGGACCGCGGCGTATACGTCGTTGAACGCGCGCTGGAACTTGGGATCGGGGCGGCCGTCCGAGAAATTCAGATAACCGAGCAACGCCGCGGGCGGAACCCGATCAGCGAGGCCGGCGAAGAAGGCGTCCATCGTATGCCGTCCAAGGCGAGTGGTTGCGAACACCATCAGGATAGCGTCCCGACCCGCCTCGTGGGAAGCTGTTCAGCGCGAACGCGTGACATTTCTCCCCGAGACGAATCCCGTCGATTTTCATCTTGCCCGATCTGCCCGGTCGCGTTATAGCTCCGTGTCACTCTGGAGGACGGACAATGTGCGCACGGATATGGACTGTTGGCGTGTCTTACCCTCAGTCTGGCGGGCTGTGCGGGAAATGACGACCTCGTCATTCGCAATCCGTTTCGGAAGGAACGGCAGTTCGATCCAGCCACGACGCCGCAAGCGTCGACGATTATTGCCACGCGCGTCGTCACCGTTGGCAACGAGGTGCTGGCCGCCAATGGCGCCGCCATCGACTTCAAGCCCGTATTTTTCACGAGCGGAGTCAAAGAATCGCAGGTATTTCACGTACCAAAGTCGGGCATGATCGTGGTCAGCGAAGGCCTCGTGGCGAAATGCTCCACGGACGACGAACTCGCGGCCGTGCTCTGTTATGAACTCGGCAAGTTGGCCGCCGAACGGTCCGAGCGTGGACCGTCCAGTGGACACGAGTTGCCGCCGCCCCCGCCGCCATCGTCGGATATTGTTGGCAATGGCCGGTCGCCCGATCAGACTCGCCAGGCGGAAGAAGCGATCTACAGCCGGCGTTCCGGATCCCAATCGCGGGGGGCGCGTGAACCGAGGCCGGACCCGCGAACACTTGGCTTGAACTTCTTCGTCAAAGCCGGCCACAAGGCCGACGACTACGATCGCATGCAAGCGCTGCTCATGGAAGCCGAAGAGAACGGCGAGAAGCGCGAATACATGCGCGGCCGGTGATTGCGCCTGTCGCCAGCAACAGGTCATTTTCGGGCTTTCACTTCGCGGTGTCAGAGGTGGCTTGCCGCCGCATGCTTTCGGCGTATCGTGTCGGCAATACCTCGCCCGCGATTTGGACCTGCCGATGCACCTCTCCCGTCGCGCCCTGCTGTTTGCTGCAGCCCTGGGCGCCTTTGTCCTGTTGCCCTCTTGCAATCGCGATTCGGGCAAGATCAAGATCGCGGTGATCACCAATAATCCGGAGGACTTCTGGACCATTTGTGAAAAGGGGGCTCGCGACGCCGCCGAGAAGGAGGGGGTTGAACTCAGTTTCCGCCGGCCCGATAAGGGAGACGCCGGCATCCAACTGAACATCATCAACGATGAACTCGCCAAGGGGGCCAAGGGCATCGCCGTCAGTGTGATCAACCCAGAAGAGCAGACGCCCGAACTTAAACGCGTTGCGAGCCAGACCAATCTGTTCACGATGGATAACGACGCCACGGAGAGCGGCCGGCTCTGCTATATCGGCACCGATAACTACCAGGCCGGCAAGGCGGTCGGCCGGCTGGTCAAGGAAGTCATGCCCCAGGGTGGAACGATCGCAATTTTTGTCGGGCAGATTACGCCGATCAATGCTCGCCTGCGCTTTCAGGGGGTTGTCGACGAACTCGCGGGACAGAAGGACGCCAAGGGCCCGGTCTTCGGCAAGTACACGCTTTACAAGGGCGAGGCAATCACCGACGGGGCCGATCGCTCGCACTGTTTGGACAACGCCAAAGACGCAATCGAAAAGCTCAAAGGGACCGAGAACATCTGCATGATCGGTCTCTGGGCGTACAACGCACCGGCGATTCTGGAAGCCGCCAAGTCGAAGGAAGCACTCGGCAAAATCAAGATTGTCAGCTTCGACGAGTATCCGGACACGTTGACCGCGATACAGGCCGGCGAGATTTATGCGACCGTCGTGCAAGACCCCTACAACTTCGGCTATAAGTCGGTGGAACTGCTCGCCAAGATTGCCAAGACGGGCGACAAGTCGATCGCGACAAACAATCCAATCCAGAACATCGACTACCGCGTGGTGGTCAAAGAAGCCGCCAAGGACCCGGTCACGGGCAAGCAAAGGCTGGCTGCCAAAGACTTCCAGGCGGAATTGAAGAAGTTGATTGGCAAATGACTTTCACTGCCCGGGAGCTGGGCCGCGGATGGGATCGAATTCTCGGAAGGCAAATCGGCAGTCAGATGGAACCGTTAGTCTCGAGCTGTTGCGAACCGGCTCCATTGTCCGCCCGTTTGTAAGATGGACCAACCGCAGTCGCCTCCGACTCAAATGCGTTGAGTAATCGCAGCAATACAGCGGGCTCAATCGGCTTGACGGCATGGTGATCGAATCCGGCTTCGTGCGAGCGGAGTCGATCCTCTTCCTGGCCCCAGCCCGTGACTGCTACCAGCAACGCACCGCGTCCCCAGGACTCCGACCGAATCCGCCGGGCCGCTTCATAGCCGTTCAGTTTGGGCATGCCAATATCGAGCAACACGACATCCGGCTGAAACGCGGCCCCGATGTTCAAGGCTTCGAGTCCGTCGTGGGCGGTCCGCGTCTCGTTGCCCATGATGTCCAGCATCATCGCCAAACTAATGGCCGAATCGCGATTGTCATCCACCACCAGGATGCGCCGTCGCACCGTCGGTCGATCTTGTGCGCTGCCGGCCGGCTGGTCGCCCGGAATCGCAAGCGGAACTGGGAGGCGAACCACAAACTCGCTGCCCGCGCCGCGTCCTTCACTCCGCGCTTCCACTGTCCCCCCGTGCAACTCGACCAGCCCGCGCACCAGCGATAACCCGATCCCCAGGCCGCCTTGCGATCGATCGAGCGACGGGTCGGCTTGTGTGAACACATCGAATACCTTGTCGAGCATTTCCGCCGATATACCCACGCCATTGTCGCGGACGCGGACTTCGACTTCGCTACCATGACGCTCGGCCGTCAAGGCAATGTGTCCGCCGGGCTCGGTGAACTTGGCGGCATTATTGAGAAGATTGGCGAACACCTGGGTCATTCGAGTCAGATCGGCATTCAAGATGATCGGCTCGCTGGGCACGTGGATGGACAATTGGTGACCCGCACGTTCCATCGCCGGCCGGCTGGTTTCGACCGCCTGCTGGACGATGGCGGTCAGCAGGACGGGCGTGTTGCGTAATTCGATTTTGCCGCGGCTGATCCGGCTCACATCGAGCAAGTCGTCGACGAGTCGGACCATGTGCCCGAGCTGCCGTTCCATCATCGCGCGGGCGGAATTGACATCCGAGTCATCGCCGCCGCGCAGGCGAATAATCTGCAAGCCGTTGCGAAGCGGCGCCAGCGGATTGCGAAGCTCGTGGGCGAGCGTCGCCAAGAATTCATTCTTATGCCGATCGGCGGCCTGCAGCGCTTGCTCGGCTTCGTGGAGATGGCGGTAAGCCAGGGCATTTTGAATGGCGCTCGCGGCGGCCTGCGCAACGGCAGCCAGATGCCTTTCATCCGTTTCGGTGAAACTTCCGCCGATCTTGTTGTGGACTTCGAAGAACCCCATGGCCTCGCCTCGAGAGTCCAAAATCGGCACGCTCAGAGCGGATCGCACGGCAAATCGAGTGTGCAATCGATCGTCCACGAGGGCGTCCCGATCGTTCGTTCGAAATGGTCCTTTGCGCTCCGCGGCCCGGCCGGCCAGGCCATTGCCAATCGACCAGCAGTGGTAGAAGGGAATGGACTCGCCGCGTCGAATGTACTGCCGGCACACCATTCCCTCCCGCGATCGCAGCCCCGCCATGCCGCTCTCGGCCCGCGCAATTCGGATGGCTTCGGTCACAAGGATCGACAGGAGCTGGTCGACATCCAATGTCGAATTGAGTCGGGCGCCCACGCGATAGAGCGAACGCACGAACGCTTCGGCGTCTTTCCGCTGTCGATCAGTCCGGTTGGCGGCGGCGGCATAGACCAGGATCAAGAGCGACTGCACGAACACGATCAGGAGAGCGTAAAGCGCGCCTCCCACGTCGGGGCTGATGAGCTTGGCCTGCTCGGCGACCATTCGCAACCACGCCATTCCAAATGGGACCAGGACGGCAAACGGCAGCAGCCACCGGGCCATCGACCCGCCGAGGCTCTTGCCGGTCAGAATCGCCATCGATCCGCGGTCTCGACGTGAAAAAAGCAGCCCCAATTCCAGGACAAAAAGTGTCAGGGCATTGGGCAACGCCGACGGGCGATCGTGTAACGGTCCGCTCAGAGCGATGACGCGAAATGCCTCGGACACCAGCCCCAGAAAGGAAACGGAAAGCGGGACGACGATGAGCAGTTCCGCAAGCCAATGAAGGCGCCGCGTGTTCAAAAACAGCGGTGCAAAGCCCAGAACACCGAATACCAGGGCCGACCAGACGGAGACGCGTTCGGCGTCTGGCGTGCGAAAAATCGACGTCAGCCGAGCAATCGCCGGATCGTGGACACCCACAATCGCCGCCAGCGAATAGTCAATCGCAAACAGGCTCCCCCAAATCGCTAGCATGCCGGCAAATACCAGTCCCAGTTTGCGTTCCATTCCTGCCGCGGATTTGCGCGCCCGGAACCATAATGCGAGACCGCCGCATAGAAAAAAGACTGCAGTTGCGAGGGGAATCGGTGTGACTCCCGCGATCTCAGCCCGAAGTGGAGGGACGCCCGCGATCCAGCCAACTATCGCCAAAAGGCCCGCGATCCCAACGGCAACGCCGGCGACACGAGGGAATTGACTCATCCACCATCGGAATGGCAGGGGAGCGCGATGGCTACCATGCTTCGTCGTCCCACCGTCGGACGCATTGGTCAGGATGGCCCCATATTCGTCGATGGATGAGTCATTAATCGGACTTGCCACGACTGGCGAGCCCACGGCGGCCCCGGTCCCCTGGAATCTGAGAGGTTCCGCATGCGGGGTTGTTTCGGAGTTTGTCCGACCACTCGACATAGAGGTCGCCCACTTGGAATAGCCGAACTCGATTTCTCGATTGTCCGTCGCCGGCGCAAACATTCTCTCAGGACCGTTATCGATCGGCCAATGATCCCATTGAAGCCATCAACTGAGAATGAATCGTGGAATGATTGCGAATGACAATCAGCACAAGATGGGCGTCGCTGCCGATGCATTTTACAAAAACATTGCCAGCGACGCCATAACACATTCGACCGAACCGGTCCGATGAAGCCCGGACAGCGATCGCGGTACAAATGTCAATAAGAAGCGGCCTCGGGGGCCTTCGCGGCGTCCAAATCGGGCATCAAAATCTTACATGTATTCAATTGTCATAGTGTTGGATCCCTGTGCGTTGCAGGACTGTAGGAGTGGACAGCATGTCGCAACTCACTTTGGTTCAAAACGTGACGTAAACTACTCTGAGCCCCAGCCTCAAACCGGACCGCTTCATGCGATTCATTATCGCCGACGAGTTCTTCGATCAGATGAAGGAGCAGGAATATCACCTGCCAGACTGCTTCGTCCGTCCCGGCGAGTATCTGCACCACATGTATATCGACGGCGTGAAATACATCGTCGTGCCAGCCCTGGAGGAGTGTCTACGCAAGGCGGAAGAACTCAATGACGCGGAGGCCCTTCGCCATTTACGGTTGCACAAAGGCCATTACGACAAGCTGTATGCGGAAGCGATTCAGGCCGGCGATTTGGAAGGCGTCACGCTGCTGGGCGACGCACCGCCGGACATCGAAGAGGCCGTTCCCAAGATTTCCAATCCCTACGTCCCGCGATTGCCGTCCAAGTGCGAAGATCTGGGACTGCCCATGGCGCTCATCTTCGACCTGCTCCTGCGCACGATCTACAATCGCGGCCAACTGACGGGTGGCGAACTCGCGCACGATTTGTGCGTGCCCTTCAACGCCATCTCCAGCGTCTTGCAAAACATGCGCAAGCAAACTCTGCTGGACATCGTCGGCCAGCGGGGATCGAGCGGGGACGCGTCGTTCGTCTACGAGATCAAGCCGCCCAAGGGAACCGCGGCCGTCCAGGAGGCGAATGCCAAATCCAGTTACATAGGCCCGGCGCCGGTTCCGTTCGCCGACTATGTCGAATCGGTGATGGCCCAGAGCATCAAGAAACTCATTGTCACGCGCTTGAGCATTCAGCGCGCGTTCGAAGACCTGATCATCACCGAAGCGGCCTTCAATGAGATTGGGCCGGCCATGAATTCCGGCGCGTCGATTTTCTTCTTCGGCTTTCCTGGCAACGGCAAAACGAGCATCGCCGAGCGCATTACCCGCTTGATGGGGGACGCTATCTATTTGCCCCATGCGATCGAAGCGAATGGCCAGATCATCAAGGTTTACGATCCGATCTTGCATACCGAGTTGAAGGAAAACCAGGATATTGCCGGGGTCAATTCGTTTCTGCTCAAGCCGTCGCCATTCGACAACCGCTTCGTCAAGGTGAAAAGGCCCACGATTGTCGTCGGTGGCGAACTGATCATGCCGATGCTCGACCTCAAATACAACGAGACTGGCAAGTTCTACGAGGCGCCGCTGCAAATGAAGGCGAACGGCGGCGTCTTCATGATCGACGACTTCGGTCGCCAGCAAATCCGGCCCATGGACTTGCTCAACCGGTGGATTGTTCCCCTGGAGAAGCGCTACGACTACCTCACCACGGTCAGTAGCACCAAGATCGAGGTGCCGTTCGACCAGCTCCTGATTTTCTCGACCAATCTGGACCCGAATCAATTGGCCGACGAAGCGTTCATGCGGCGAATCAAGTTCAAGATCGAAATCCGCAACCCAGACGAGATGCAGTACCGCAAAATCTGGGAGATGGTATGCAAAAGCAAACGCGTCGAATTCGACGATCGGGGAATCGACTACTTGATCGAGAAGTGGTATCGGCCGACGAACCGTCCGTTCCGGATGTGTCAGCCCCGCGACTTGCTGGAGCAGATGAGTTCGATCGCCAAGTATAACATGGAACGGGTGAACTTCAGCCCGGATTTGATCGACGCCGCGTGCGAAACCTATTTCATATCGAGCGAACAGCGAGACTTCGGCGTGAAGATTCGGACGTAAGCCGCGTGCAACGTACACGGCAAGCCGTGTACGTTGCACGCTTCGCCAGGTCAATCGTTGCGGCTCAACATCAGCACTCGCAAAATGTGGTAGAACAAGAGCGCCACGTCGGCGAACAATTCCAACGATGCCGCCACGTGCTCGTCGGTTCGATAGTGGTGGAGGATGTTCGACGTGTCATAGAGGATGTAGCCAGCCGCCAGCGCGATGCAAGCGAAGCTGATCCACAGTCCCAGGCCAAAGCCGAACAAAATGCCGGCCAGAATGACGGCAAAGATCGCCCAGCTCGCTGCAAACAGGTACGGGCCGATGCCCGAGAAATCCGCTTTCGTAAGCATGACGGTGAGTGTGAGCCCGCCAAATACAACCAGCGTCATCACCGCCGCTTCATTGACGATCGCCATGCCGCCAAACTGAGGAGAATGCGTCGCGATAACCAGGATCGGCAGCAGCATCACCGCCCAGATCGCGACGTAGAGCGCCAGCCCGAGGTATTTGATTGCTACGCCGGAATCGGCTCGAGCCATATAGCGAGCCAGGAAGCCTCCGCCGATAAACAGGCCGAGCACAATGAGCAGCGAAAGCTTGTTGCCATAGATCGCCTGCAACACGTCCAGGCCCGCGGTGCTTTGGAGCAGCAGGCCTTCCACTCCGACCAATGCGGCCACCGCAAGCGCCAAGTGCAAGTATGTTCGCCGAATAAATGCGACACGAGCATTGACCGGTGCGTATGCCGCGGCTTCGCGATGGTAGCCGTCGACCAGATAATTTGACATGGACGAACCTCATGAGTTGGGGGTTCTAAAACCGGCGTCGGCGCCGGGTCCTCGCGCCTAATGTTACGTTGTCCTATTCTACTCCGCAAGTACATGGCGGGAGCCACCATGCCCGTGCAAATTCAAACAATCGTCTCGATGCCGTTCGCCGAGAACACTTATGTTGTCTGGCGCGACGGCAGCAACGAAGCCGTCGTGATTGACCCCGGTACCGAACCGCAAGCAATTCTCGAGCATTTATCGCAAAACGGACTGACGCCCGTCGCCATCCTGAACACGCATGGGCATTCGGATCATATCGCGGGCAACGCAGACCTTAAGGCCGTTTATCCGGACGCGCCGCTGATTATCGGCACGGGCGACGCACCACTTTTGACAGACCCCGATTTGAATCTCAGCCGGCCATTTGGGTTCGAGGTCGTCAGCCCGCCTGCCGACCAGCTAGTCCGCGAGGGGGACACGCTGTTATTCGCCGGACTCACCTTCGATATTCGCGAGATCCCCGGTCATTCTCCCGGCCATATCGTTTTGATCGTTCGTGACGAAGGGATTGTTTTCGGTGGCGATGTTCTGTTCCGCGGCAGCATCGGCCGGACGGACTTTCCGGGCGGCAGCTTTGACACTCTGGCGGATGGGATTCGCAACAAGCTCTATACACTGCCCGACGATACGGTCATCTATCCCGGACATGGACCGGCAACGAAGATCGGCCACGAACGGCGGACGAACCCGTTCGTGGCCGATGAATAAGTGAACTCGGTAGCCGCTATTTCTTCTTCACGGTCGTCAAAGCCTTGATGGCCTCTCGGGCGTATGCTCGAACATCCAGGTTCGGGTGGGTTGTACTGACCCTCTGAAGAATCGGCAGCGTCGTGGCGGCCTCCTTGGGCATCGCGGTAACGGCGACGATGGCCGCGGCAAGGACGTCGGGCACCGTGTCCTTATTAATCACGTCGATCAGGTCTTGCAGCTTCGAACTGGCATCTTCACCCAGATAGCCAAGGGCCTGACAGCCTTCCAACCGGCCGCCGGCTTCAGACAGCTTGAGGTGTTTGGCAATCGCCTCCAAGTGCTCCTTATTCCCCTTGAGCCCATCGGGGTCGTTGCGAATCAGCAGCACATGGACCCAGAGACGAGTCGATTTATCCTTTTCGAAACTTTGCGAGATTACCCCTTCCAGAGTGGTTTTCCACGTCTTTTGCATCGACGTGGCAACAGGGCCGATGCCGAGCAGCGAATTGACGACCTCGCGGCGCACCGCGGCGCTCGGATCGGATCGGAGCACCTTGAGCAACGATTTGACGGCGAAATTGTCGGGCGGATCCTTTTTGTCCGGATCGGCTTGACTGGGCTGCCCCTGGCCAACCCGTCCAATCGACGCCACCGCGCCCCGACGCATTTGCCAGGAGGACTGATCACGTGCGCGTGAATCGAGCCGTTGCAGAATCTCGGGCTTGAACGTTCGGAAGTAGGGACCGCACTCCGCGACGGCAGCCACCGCTTCAAGTCGAATATTCGGGTGCTCGGAGTTGAGCATGCTGTAAATCGCATTGAGTCCGTTCGCCAGGGGCGCGTCCGGTTCAGTGGCATACCCGAGCAAGACTGCCGGCGCAACGTCGATCGCCGCCAAGCGGACGCTCCAGTCGAGGTCCTTGGTCATGGCGTCCACAAGTTTTTCGGCGCCCAGCTTTCGCCCGTCGGGCCCGAAGAATGGCAGTGCGCGAATGGAGGCCTCGCGGATGGCAGCATCCGGCTGGTTCCGAATGTCATCGACGGTTTCTTTGAGCTTGCGGCCGTTGACCTCCTTGGGCCAAACGATATTTTCACTTCCCGGCGCGCCACGGGTTTCGGCGGCAACATGGGAATGTTGCTCTTCCCTTTGGTATCGCCCGGCTTAGTTTTGAAATCGCCCGGCTTGTTCTTACCGGCGGGCTGGGCCGAAATCGTGGCAACCGTGATGAGGATGGCGACTGCTGCCAATCCAAATCCGCGTGAGAGTGACATGAGTGGCAAACCCCGGTGGAGATGACGCTTCCAAACGGTGTAAGTTACAGCGCCGGCGGTCTGATCCGCAAGATGAGGTCCGACCCGTTACATCGCTGGTGTGGGAGGAACGCGAAGAATAGTCGGACTTGCGAAAAAAGGGCGGATTGGTATGGTGCGACCGGCTTGAACGGGGCTCCGCGCCCGATGGGAGGGTTTGTCATGAAAATCCCAGCTTTTCTCGCAATGCTGATCGTGGTCGCGTCGACCGATTGGTCAATCGCGCAACCGGATCCGCTGGTTCGCCCCCTCCCGCCCGCCGCCGCCGGCACCGAGATTCTCGGCAAGTTTCTCCGCGACCTGGCCTTCGAGCCGAAAGCCCTTTCTCCGGACGTTTACCAGGTCACCGTCGAGCGCGACCATTGGCCAGTCCACATTATGATTTCGCTCTCCACCGACGGCCGACGTCTGTGGATGGAAAGCAAGTTCGCACCCGTTGACGACCCGGGCCAGGTGCCGGCGAAAGCCTGGCGACGCTTGTTGGAAGCCAACGAAAAGATCGGTCCCGCCCACTTTGCGTTCGATGCCAATGACAAACGCGTGCACCTATACAAGTCGTTCGACAATCTGGGCGTTACGACGGAGCGGCTGAAGCAGGAAATCGAGCAGTTTGATCTCACCGTTCGTAAGACGCAGGACTACTGGCGTGGCGAGAACTTCAAGCCGGTCATTGCCTCCGCGGAGGCGATGTCGCCCAGGAAGCCGGCGGTCGAGGTGCCGGCCCTTCCAGTCGTCCGAGCCGTCCCCGATTCCGACCGATTGCTCGGCGAATGGTCGATCGTCGAGATCTATGTGAAAGGCCGCAAGACGCCCGAGAGCGTGCTTCAGGAACGGAAGCCGAGTCTGACGATACGTGCCGCTCGCAACGGCGACTTCGGGCCGGCAATTAAGGGCAAGATCATGGCCGAGCTGCAAATCGGGCCGAAGGCGAGTCGAACCGTGTTGGTGCAATTCGATTCCGGATTGCCGATCGATCGCGTGAGCTTCGTGGACAAGGAGAATCGCGCCGAACACGGGATCTACAAGCTCGAACGCGATACCTTGACCATGAGCTTCGCCCCGCCGGGGGAATTGCGGCCCGCCGACTTTCAGACATCGGTCGATAGTCGAAACTGGGTGCTGGTCTTGAAGCGGAAGTAGATCATACGAACAACTCGTCGATGGGCTGTCCGCTCGGCAACACGCGCACTGGCCGGCCGTTGTCGAGATACTTGGCGGCCACATCCACGCCGAGATGGCGATAGACGGTGGCGAGGACGTCCTGCGGAGTCTTGGGATTGGATTTGGGAAATGCGGCCTTCTCGTCCGATTCGCCGACTATTGTCCCGCCCTTGATGCCGCCGCCCGTCAGCGCGGCGCTGAAAACGTTGGGATAGTGGTCGCGCCCGGCATCGTTATTCACCTTGGGGGTGCGGCCGAATTCACCCCAGGCGAGCACGAGTGTCGATTCCAGCAATCCGCGGGCTTCCAGGTCTTCGATGAGGGCGGTATACGCCCGGTCCCAGCGATCGAGAAAGCCGAGCCGAAGCGATTCGAATCCTTTCACGTGCGTGTCCCACCAGCGCAAATCGACGGTGACGAGCCGGACGCCCGCTTCGACCAGACGTCGGGCCAACAAAACCCGCTGGCTCCACGCCGGACAGCCGCAGCGATTGGACGCCTTGGGATCGAACCCCGGCGCCAGTCCGTAGCGTTCGCGAATCGACATTGGCTCCTGGTCGAGATCGAACGCGTCGCGGGCCGCCGTCGAGGTGAGCACATCCCACGCCTTCTGCTGATAGCGGTCGACCGCTTCGAATTGCCCTGTCCCATCCACATCGCGGCGAAGAGCGTCGAACGAAGTCAATAATCCCTTGCGGTCGCCGACTTGTTCGAGCGTGACGCCCGTTGGCAGACTGAAGTTCGGCACTTTGAACGGCGTGCTCAGGTTAGCGGGATCTGCCTGCGTTTCAAACGGCCGATGGGCGACGCCGAGATAGGCGGAACCCGTGCCCGGCACCATGCGCGGAATCATCACGTAGGCGGGCAGGTGCGGAGCCGTGTGGCCAAGTTGTTTGGAGACGATGGACCCGCAACTCGGATGGCTGTTCTCGTCGGGAACCGGCCCGGCGTTGTATCCCGTGAAGCAAATCTGGTCGCCGGTTGAATGTCCCGCGTCGTTATGATGCAGACTCCGAACGATCGCCCACTTGTGCATGATCTTCGCGGACATCGGCAGCAAGTCACACAATCGCACACCGGGAACGCTGGTCGGAATCGTGCCAAACTCGCCGCGAAACTCGGCTGGAGCACTCGGCTTCGGGTCCCAGGTATCCTGATGGGCCGGTCCGCCGCGCATCCAGAGAATGATGACCGAGGTCTGCCGGCGCGAAGTGATGGAACTCGCACGCGCCTTATTGCGGAAAAGATCGGCCAGGCTCAAACCCGTGGCGCCCAACATGCCGGCCTTGACGAAGCTCCGTCGATCCGGGTGCTCCAGCGTTCGGCGGAATTCCGAACAGGTTCGGCGAGGTGGCATGAGTGGAATCCGAGAAAGTGAAGCAACTGGCGGGAATGACCGGCGGGAATCGACCTCCAATCAGTTTAGCATTCGCGTCGGAGGAGAGCTATCCCTTTCACGACGCGGACATCTCGGAGCGGAGCCTCCCGGCCTGTCTGAAAGTGGGATAGGCCTCCCGGCCTGTCTTCGCTTGCGGGGTCTCGACCTTGCCACTTCCCAGGATCGACAGGCCGGGAGGCCTATCCCACATTCCGATCGGCCTCCCGGCCTGTCTTCGCTTGCATGGTCATGCGCTTGCCACTGCCAGGTTCGACAGGCCGGGAGGCCTATCCCACTTTTGGATAGGCCTCCCGGCCTGTCTTCGCTTGCGGGGTCTCACCCTTGCCACTTCCCAGGATCGACAGGCCGGGAGGCCTATCCCACATAACCGCGAGGTGCTTCCTACTTCAGCGACTCAAGAAATGCCAGCAAGTTGGCGGCTTGTTCGGCTGTCATGTCGCGGAGCAATTGATCCGGCATCAGCGACTTTTTGGATGGCAGTTGGGACACCACATGCTTGAGCGCGACGGTGGTGTCTTTGCCTTCGGGGTTGCGGATGGTCAATTGCTTTTCATCGCGTGCGACAATCAAGCCCGACAACCGGCGGCCGTCGTCCACATCGATCGAATAGGCGGCGAATTTCGGATCAATATCCCTGGATGGGTCGAGAATGCTCTCGAGGATTTGCCGGCGCGACAATCGCTTGCCCACATCGGACAAGTCCGGCCCGACCTGCCCACCCTGACCGGCCGCGCGATGACAGTTCGCGCACTGGAAGGTCTTCACGTTGAAGAACACTTCCTTCCCTTTGGCAGCGTTCCCTTTTAAGGCCAGCAAGCCTTCCGAACGAATGACCGTACCGAGGCGCTTCACCTTTTGCGCGTCGGGAATGTAGCGTTCGAACAGGTCGCGGACGCTGGCATCCTTGTTCGCGGCTGCCGCCAAGACTTGGGCGTGTACGAATTTTGGCAGCGTTTTGTTGTCCCATGCCTCCTGCAACATGAGCGCTCCGCTCGGACTGGAGAGCAGTTTTTCAATGGCCGCCTTACGTTCGCCGGGATTCCATTTCGGGTCCGGCTTGCAGCATTGGTCGAGTTGGACGCTCTCATCGGTTCGTGGCCGCAACTGGCGAATCCAGTCGCGAATGAGTCGCGTGCCGGCTGCGTCGACGAGTTCCGAGCCGATGTGCGGCATTCGCCCCCGTCCTTGCTTCGCCATCCGATAGTACAGGACCGATCGGTAAGGATCGCCGGCCGCGAGGATCTTGCAATCGGGAATGCCAAACGTTCCCTGCACCGGCTTCACGTCGAGGGCCTTCATTTCATCGACGGGGACGTCGCTGCGAAGTTGAACGTTGACGGAGCCGCCGGCTCCGAATTGATGGCAGTGGGCGCAATTCACCTGCAGATAGGAACGGGCCCGAGCGTCCAGGTCGGCGCCGTTTGAGTAGGGGTTTACGAGCGGTTGAGGCAACGGCGTGGCGCTTGCAGATTCCTTACCCCAAACAATCAATCCCAGGTCGATTAGCCGGCGCAGATCGTCAGGTCCTTTGGCTTTGCGAAGTTGCGGTTCGACGAAGCCCAGAACCTCGCCGGCCCAGGGATTGTGACACTGCCGGCATTCGTTGCGACTGGAGAAGTGCCACGTTTGCTTGCGGATGCCGCCCGGCGCCCGCGGATCCCGCACGGTGAGTTCAACATTCTCGCCGGTCGCCGGCACGAGCGTCGCATCGGTTTGCGCGTCGTTCCAGCGGTAGGTGTAGCCGTGAATCTCGGCGCCATCGAAGTGGAGGATCTGCGTTTCCAGCTTGCGTTCGCTCGCCGGGTTGCCTTGCTCGATTTCCAGTGCGTAAGTCCGGGCCAGGACGCCGTCCTTCGGCAAGAACACTCGCGATTTGAACCACGCCGTGTTCGGCACCGGTTGCTCTTGGTGAAAGAACGTGACGCTCGATGTGCCGGGCAATGCGACGAAGCGCTCGGACTTCGCCTGGTCCGCCCACGGCTCGGCGTTGATGCGATAAGAATAAACGCCCGGCGCCAGAACGTGCTTGGCCACGTCGGCAAACAGACCGGTTTCGCTCAGCCGAGTTGGAAATGGCTTTCGAGGCTTGGCGGCATCCGGATTCGGCTCGAATTTATAAATGCCGGCCGATTCGTTGTAATCGAGAATGTAGAGTTCGCCATCGTTGTCTTCGCCGAACGAAACAACCTTGGGCGCCCCTTGAGCGAGTTCGATATTCGAGAGGACTTTGTCGCCATCGGCTCGAATGGCCCAGTATTTTCGCGACATCCAGTCGCCGCAGATGTAGGCGCCAACCAGGTCCTTGTGCTTCTTGCCGCGATAGACGTAGCCGCCCGTGATCGATGCCGCCTCGGTGTGCGGATAGGCCACCAGCGGCGGCAGAATCGGCGTCGGGCCAATTTTGTCGTCGGGCTTAACCGGCTGCGGCCCCTCCTTGATCGACCAGCCGTAGTTGCCGGCCTTCTTCACCTTGTGGACCATCTCCCAAAGTTCCCAGCCAACATCGCCAAGCCAGAGATCCCCGGTCGCGCGATCGAATGACATCTTCCAAGGATTGCGAAAGCCGAACGCCCAGATCTCCGGCCGTACATCGGCCATGCCGACGAACGGATTGTCCTTGGGCACCGCGTAATTCTTGCCCGATTCGGGGTGATCGACGTCGATCCGTAACACGCTCGAAAGCAAGTCCGAGCAATCTTGCCCAGTATTCAGAGCGTCAGGCGGATTTGGACTGCTGGCATCGCCGGTCGAAATGTAGAGATAGCCATCCGGGCCGAAGGCGAGACAGCCACCGTTATGCCCCCCGGTACGGAACGTGAGGATGATCTTCTCGCTCGCCGAATCAATTCGCGGCGGATCGGTCTTCGACACGGTGAACCGCGACACGCGGCTGCCGTCCGGCAACTCGGCCCCTTTCCCCTTGAGCACATAAGTGACATAGCATAAGCGATTCTCGGCGAACCTGGGATGAAAGGTCAGTCCGTAAAGTGCATCCAATCCTTGGATCTTTCCCCCCGGCTTCCAGCTCGGCAGGTCCTTCGCCACATCGAGCATCAGGTCGGCCTTTTCGACGTCCTGGCGATTCGGAAAGGAGTAGATCTTGCCGCCCTGCTCGCAGACAAACAGACGATCGGTTCCCGGTGCGTTGGTGAGGTGCAGGGAATTGACGAATCGGAGTTTGGGAAAGGCCGGTGTCAGGCGATAGAGGTGTGGCGGCTCCGGAGTGCCGGAGATCTTCGATGTCGTCCAAGCTTGTCGCGCCGAGTTTTTCGGTGCGGCGACCGTGCTTCGTTCGCGCGTCCAACATGCGAAAAGCGCGAATGCCACGATCGATAGGACAGCAAGAGCAATGCGGACGTTGCGCATGGGACCCGATCCATCAGGTGAGCGAACAGCGATCGGAGCAGATTGTACGCGAAGAGGAGCCGAGAGGGCATCCGGATACTGGAAACTTCGGCGGGCAAATCTAGGATACGAGTGGGCGATGGCCGGCTGGCCACGCGGTTCGGAGGCGTAGCTCAGTCGGTAGAGCAACGGACTTTTAATCCGTTGGTCGTGGGTTCGAGTCCCACCGCCTTCATTGGTGAGTGCAGGCAACTATTTGGCGGCGGCTCATTCGCAAGATTCCAAAATGGCATCGTGCGGATCGGAGAACTTTATACCTCAAAAGTTCGAACACTTTTGGCTGCATCATTTTTGCATCACGATCATTAGCACGATCATCATCAATGGAATCAATAACAGTGGGCTCCAAAAGATCGCCGATGCATAGCAGATGATTCGCGCGGTCGTCATTTTCTTTGTGCCCACGAACTTGATCCATCGTTCGCCCGGCCCCAACAGAAACCACGTGGGAGTAATCGCACAGGCGGCCGCTGCGCCCCCGAGTGTACCAGGCACGAATGCGCCCAGTGCAACCAATGGAACAATTAGCAAATACAGCCAGTCGTCGTCTGCCCCCTCTCGAATCCCTTCGATAAGTGCAAACGCACTGACTGTGCTCCACGCCAAAGAGGTCGAGATGCCCGTGATGGCACCCCAGCGGACTATTCTGCGGTGTAAACGCAGCGCTTCCGGATTGGCTGCATCCTCCGCGCCTAGATGCAGGTAAGGTTCGATCCAGTCGATAACGCGTTGAATGGGAAAGAGATGATCGAAAATGACCTTCAACCATCTCATGACCGGCTCACTCCGTCAACTCCGCCATCGGGAATGAGCCGAGAACATAGAGCTTCTCGCACTTCCCTTCGACAGCCGCGAGCGTCTTTTTCACTTTCGCATCGTCCTGGTGCCCATCGCATTCCAGGAAGAAAACGTATTCACCCTTCGCCGACGGATATGGGAACGACTCGATCCAGGTCAAATTCACTTTGTTCTGCTTGAACATGTTCAGGATGTCCGCCAGCGAGCCGGGGCTGTGCGGAATCATGAACATGACGGCCGTCTTGTCGTTGCCGGTCCGCCCGGCATCGTGGGGACCGATCACGGCGAAACGCGTCTCGTTGTGCGGCGAATCCTCGATATTCGGGAAAAGGATGCGTACGCCATACTGCACGGCGGCTTCGCGACTCGCGATGGCCGCGGCGCCCGGCTGCGACTTGGCGAATTGAGCGGCGGTCGTCGTGCTCGACACCTCGTGCAATGTCGCCTGCGGAACGTTCTTGGCAATCCAATTGCGGCACTGCGAGAGCGCTTGCGGCTTGCTATAGATGCGGCCGATCTCGGTCTGTTCGCAATTGGCTAACAAGTTGTGATGAACGCGCAGCCGGACTTCGGAGCACACTTTGATCTGCGGCAACCGGACGAACATATCGAGAGTGTCGGCGACGCGACCATCCGTCGAGTTTTCCAACGGCACTACGCCGTAGTCCACGTGCCGGCGATTCACTTCTTCGAAGACGGCGGCAATGTTGTTGACACCCATGTACTCGGCTGCCCGGCCGAATCGATGCAATGCCGCGATGTGGCTGAACGAATACTCAGGTCCCAGAAACGCCACCTTGTCGATTCGTTGCAGAGCCCGCGAACCGCTTATGATTTCGCGATAGATTGCTCGAATAGTGACTTCCGGTAGCGGACCCCTATTGGCGTTGAGGACGTTGGCGATGACCTCTTCCTCGCGGGCCGGTGCAAATACCGAATCGTTGGCGTCGGTTTTCACCTTGCCAATTTTGGCGGCAAGCTCGGCACGCTCATTGATGAGCTTCAAGATTTGCAAGTCGAGCTTGTCGATCTGGACGCGGTAGCTCTTCAAATCCTTTGCACTCGCCGCCCGATCGGCCGAATCGCCTTTGCGGCTCATGGCCAGTAATCTCGCCAAGTTTGGTGAAGGTGGAAACGTGAACGATTTTCAATGTATCGATGGGTTTCAGTCGCGTCAATCACGGATGGAACGCTTTTCGGGCTGCCGTCATCGCCATAAACGCTTGATTCGGATAATGTTTTGTCAAGTACGGCGAACGAACTAACCCTGGGCCAACTGTGTACATGCGAGGAAATATGTGATCCAAGCCGCTCAAATTCCCCCATCCGCCGCCTGGCGGGGGGTCAAAACGGAGAGCGAATTCGAGTAATTGATTGCCGCCATTACTCTTTACTTCGTAAATAGTTACTGATTCATGGCTTCCGAAACCACAACCGAAATGCCAATTCACTTGAAAATTCTTGTTTGGCCGCAATTTCGAACGCGCGAGTAGCGAATTGACCCATACGGGAACCGTTCTGCAGACTTATCGAAACGCTCATGCCGTTGGCGCGGTATGTCCGATCTGTATCGATTATACGGGCATCCGTTGCCACTTGTGGTCTGGACCTTTTCATGCCCCTCATTGAGTTGCGAAATCTGGGTAAGACCTATGACCTGGGTGAAGTGAAGGTCTCGGCACTCACAGGGGTGACATTGAATATCGATCACGGGGAATTTGTCGCTCTGATCGGACCATCGGGTTCAGGCAAGTCGACGTTGATGAACACCCTCGGCTGTCTGGATCGGCCGACCAAAGGCAAGTACCGGCTCGACGGCGTTGAGGTCAGCGGCATGAGCAAGGACAACCTGGCGCGGCTGCGGAACAAACAGATCGGATTTGTTTTCCAGAACTTCAACCTATTGGCTCGGACGACCGCCTTGGAGAACGTCGAAATTCCAATGCTTTACGATCGCGCTGCCAGCCGCCGACAACGGCGGGATCGCGAAAGAGTTGCTCGCTCGTGTTGGACTGTCCGATCGTCTCGACCACAAGCCGAATCAACTGTCCGGGGGGCAACAGCAGCGGGTCGCCATCGCCCGCGCGCTCGTGAACCGGCCCGCGATCCTACTCTGCGACGAACCGACCGGGAATCTCGATACCCGAACGAGCCGGGAGATCATGGCCTTTTTTCGCGAGTTGAACAAGACTGAGGGACTCACCATCATCCTGGTGACGCACGATCTGGAGGTGGCCCGCCAGGCGAACCGGGCCATTGTCCTGGTGGACGGAGAAGTGATTCTCGACACCACCGACATCAATAAGGCCGGCGAAGCTCTGCACCAGCGCTCGGTCGCGGTCGTCGACGAGGAGGCATGATGCGGATGGGCAGCCCAAACGAATCGCCGAGCTTGCGGATCGCTTGCACTTTGTGTGCGCTCTCGATGGCCATGTTGTCGGGTTGCGCGACCACGGATCTCAACGCGATTGCGGCGGCCGGCTGGACGCACGAGCAACAAGGCGTGCTGGTGCGGGACCCGGCCGCGTTGCCGCCGGCGCCGCTTCCGAACATCCCGCCGCCACCCACGGTCGCGCCCGATTCGCCAGGGCCCGTCCGCGAAAACTGGAATCTGTCGCTCAACGATGCCGTGCGCCTGACGCTCGAAAATGCGAAGGCGATTCGCGTCTTTACGGGGCTCGGCGCGGCGAATAGCGGCCGCACCATCTATGATGCGGCCATTTCGAACACCGTCATCGATCAGCAGCAGGCTCGCTTTGACCCCACGTTTGCCGCCGACCAGAATCATACGCGAACGGAATCGCCGGGACTGCAATCGAATGGTTTGCCCATATTCGGCAACACCTTCGGCGCCGGCAACTTCGCCTTGGGCGCGACCGGTGTCGACGTCGATCATTCCAGCGTGGGGCTCAACAAGATCAACGCGCTCGGCGGGCGAACGAGCCTCAACTTCGTCAACGACCGCACGACATTCAATACGCTGACCGGCGGCCTCAATCCGGAAGACCGAAAAGCCCTGGAACTGAGCTATGCGCAACCCTTGCTTCAAGGGGGCGGGTTTCTATTCAACATCTCGCCGATTGTGATTGCGCGAATTCAGACCGAGCAATCCTATTTTCAGTTCAAGGACGCGACGCAAGAACTCGTCCGCGGCACGATCGAGGCGTATTGGAATTTAGTCCTGGCACGAATGCAAGTCTGGGCGGCCGAGATTCAGGTGGAACAGTCCGAGGAGGCTTACAAACGGGAAGAAGCCCGACGGCAAGCGCAGATTGGCGATATTCGCAACGTCGCTCAGGCGAAAGTAACACTGAGCCAATTTCGAGCCAACTTGATCGCCGCTCGGGCCAACGTACTCGATCGCGAGGCGGCCCTGCGCAACATAATCGGCCTGCCCCCCTCGGATGGCAAGGTGATCATTCCGGTTTCGGCGCCCGCCAACATTCGCTACCGAGCCGATTGGGACGCCTTGCTGCGCTTCGCGGAACAAAGGCGTCCCGATATCATCGAACTCAAGCTGATACTGGATGCCGATCAGCAGCGCAAGATTCAGGCCCAGAATGCGGCTCTGCCGCAGTTGGATGCCAACGCCCTCTATCGGTGGAATGGCGTGGCCGGACAAATTCCGACGACGGGCGAGCGGCTATCCTCCGACCCCGGCCGATTCACCGACTGGTCGGTCGGCATCAACTTTTCGGTCCCTCTCGGCCTTCGCAGTGGTCGCGCCCAGGTGCGCGAACAAGACCTCATCATTCTCCGGGACCGGGCCAATCTCGAACAAGGGCTGCACGCCGCCGGCCACGACCTGGCCCTGACGACAAGGAGCATCGAAAGCAGCTTCGAGCAGTATCGGGCCTATCGCGAAACGCGGGCAGCGGCCTTGACGAATCTGGTCGTGCAGATCGAAGAGAACAAAGTCGGCAGAGGCATTTACCTCAGTGTCTTGCAAGCGCTCAACGACTGGGGAGCGGCGGTCTCCTCGGAAGCGCGGCACGCTAATTGACTATAATGTCCTTCTCGCGAACCTGGAACGGCAGACGGGCACGATCCTCGAAACGCATGGATTGGTTTTTGTCGAAGAGCGTTTCCGAGCCGCTGGGCCGCTCTGCTTGCCCGGACATGAGAGAATGTACTCGCAGGACTTTAAGCCGACGGGCGAACCGACGAAGTATCCCAGTAGCGGACAACCGGGCGAGAACGCCTTCGACCTGAGAAAGCCGACCGGCAAGTCGGCTGAGCTGAAGAAGCCTTTGCCTGCGGATAAGCCAGTGCTGCCGAAACCCAAGTTCGGCGAAGATCGGGCGAATTAAACACCAGGCGAGCGGAGCCGCGTGAGCGGCCCGATGATGTATCTAACATCGATCGGGCCGCTCACGCGGCTCCGCTCGCCCGATTCGGAATGACCCATGCGACGCGCATTCAAATGGCTCTTGATCATTGCGATTCCCTGCGGCGGCATCGCTGGCGCGGGCTTCCTCGGGCAGAAGTATCTGCGCGCGAAGTCCGCTCCGAAATACTCCACCGCGACGGTTTCGACCGGCAAGATTGAAGTGGTCGTCAATTCGACCGGACCGATCAAGCCGATGCTCACCATCAGCGTCGGCTCCTTCGTGTCCGGGCCGATCAAGGACATCCTGGTCGGTTTCAACGATACGGTGAAGAAGGATCAAACCCTCGCCCGGATCGATCCTTTACTGCTGCAATCGAACCTCGATCGCGAAACAGCCACCCTGAAGATGCAGAAAGCCGAACTGGCGCGCATTGAAGCGCAACTCGATCAAGCCAACCGGAACGAGAAACGCGCCGTCAACTTGCGGGAATTGAACAAGGACTACATTTCCGATCAGGAGATGGATCAACTTCACTTCGCCGAGGTAGCGCTGGAAGCGCAAAAGCGACTCGCGCAAGCGAACATCGACGTCGCCGACGCGAACGTCAAATATGCCAAGAGGAACCTGGATCTCACCGAGATCAAATCGCCAGTCGACGGCATTGTCATCGAGCGCAAGGTCGAGCCGGGGCAGACTCTCGCCTCCACGTTTCAGACGCCGGAGTTGTTCATCATTGCTCCAAGCCTGGACACAATGTACGTCTATGCCTCGGTCGATGAAGCGGACATCGGCCAGATTCGCAAGGCCAAGGACGAGAATCGGCCGGTGAAGTTCACCGTTGACACATATCCCGAAGAGGTCTTTAGCGGCAAGATCTTTCAGATTCGCATGAGCGCCACGACGACGCAAAATGTAGTTACTTATCCCGTTGTCATCGAAGCGCCCAATCCCAAGGGCAAATTAATGAACATGATGACCGCGAACATCTCGTTTCAGGTGGATGTGCGCGAGAAAGTGACCCGCATCCCGACGGCGGCACTCCGGTTCGTGCCCCCCGAATTCCTCATTCGAGCCGAAGACAAAAAGTACATCGACGTCAAGGTGAAGAAGGATCCCAAGGAGGGCGAGGAGAAGCTCTCCGCGGAGCGGCGGGCCGAACAGGCCAAGGAACGCAACAAGCGCGTCGTCTGGATTCAGCAAGCGGACAAGCTCGTCGCCGTCCCTATGACAATCGGCCTGCAAGATGGGCAATACGCGGAACTCGTGACCGGGGAATTAACGGTGGGGCAGGAACTCGTGACTGGGCTTGATGGAGGCAACGGCCGTGAAAGTCGCTGATCTCGTTGCCCTATCGCTGCGACAGCTCGCCAAGAACAAGTTGCGCAGTTTGCTGACCGTTTTGGGCATCGTGATCGGAATTGCCGCCGTCACGGTCATGGTGTCGATCGGCCAGGGCGGTCAGACGCTCATCCAAAACCAGTTTCGCAATCTCGGGTCCAATGTCTTGGTCGTCTACCCCACGTGGAAAGAAAGCTCTTCCGGCGTGCGTCAGGGACGGGCCACGACGCTGACCGCCGACGACGCCAAGGCCATTGCCGAAGAGTGCCCGGCCGTGCGCGCGACCAGTCCGATCGTTTCCGCCGGCGGCCAGGTCGTCGGCGGCAATGTCAACTGGAAACCGAACAACATGCAGGGCGTCGGGCCCGATTTTCTCATCATCCGCAACTGGAATATGGCGGTCGGCGACTTCTTCACCGAGCGCGACGTGATCGGCGCCAACAAGGTCTGTGTGATCGGCCTGACGCTGCAGAAAAAACTCTTCCCCGGCCAGGACCCGATCGGCCAACAGGTCCGCATCATGAACATCCCGTTCACGATCATTGGCGTGCTCGATGAAAAAGGGACCGACCTCGGCGGCAACGATCAGGACGACGTACTGCTCATGCCCTACACCACCGCCCGCAAACGCCTGCAAGGCTCGCAGTTTTCCAACATCGACGTCATTCTCGTTTCGGCAAGATCAGAGGCACAATCAGCGCAGGCGGAAAAGGAAATGACCGCTCTGCTCGTCGAGCGGCATAAGATCCCGCCGGGCAAGCAGAACGATTTCGGCGTGAATAATACCGTCGAGATCAGCCGGATCATGAACATCATCACCGGCGGCATGACGGCCATGCTTTCGTCGATCGCCGCGATTTCGCTCCTGGTGGGCGGCGTCGGCATCATGAACATCATGCTGGTTTCCGTCACCGAACGCACGAAAGAGATCGGCCTGCGCATGGCCCTCGGCGCCCGACCACGGGACATTCTGCGACAGTTCCTGATCGAATCGGTCGTTCTCTCCGCGGTCGGCGGGCTAATCGGCATCGCATTCGGCGTGCTGGGCGCCTGGCTGGTGACGATGATCATCAACAGCGTCTTGCCCTCGTCAAACTGGCCCTTCGTCGTGTCCATCGCGGCAGCGTTGGTTGCCCTCGGCTTCGCGGCGGCGGTGGGCATGTTCTTCGGCTTTTATCCGGCATTGCGAGCGAGCCGACTGGACCCAATCGAAGCGCTGCGGTTTGAGTGATCGCGGCGTATCGACCCCCGACCTAGTCGATGGGAGCGCCGCGGACCGGGAGCTACTTGTCAGCCTTCGGCCGCACGAGCCCTATAAACACGGTGACTTCGTTCCCGGACGATTTGTCCTCGAAGTCCTTGGGCCGCGTGGACTCTGGCCCCCGGTAACAGATCCTCAGCTTGCCGTCCGCCAACTGGTATAAGCCAAGGTATGCCTTGGCTTTGTTGGGCCCTTCGATCGGGACGAAGTCGATCCATCGAGGGCGGGCCTTCGAGTCGAGCTTGAACTTAGTTGAACACGTGGACCGCGTACCGGCCGCGAGGTAGTGGAAGGTCAGAGTTTCTCCCTCGATGACTACCCGCTCCAATAATACCCGCGGCCGAGCATCCGACTGCGGCGTTGCCGGATCCCAATCCCAGGTCCCCTGAAGTGAGGCCGCAGCCGGGTCTCCCTTCTCCTTGCTCCGAGGAGCAGCCGGAGCAGCCGGAAGGCCTGCTAGAACGTACAGGCTCAACACTCCCACATTCACAGCTCGCATATCTACCCCTCAATCTTCGATAGAAGTCGAGTTTCCAGCTTCGCCTCGCTCGCAACCAAACTATGCCTAGCGCTGAGTCTCCGTCGGCTTCTCCGCAATTACCTTCTTCTCGGCTGGTTTCTTCGGCAATTTCTTCGCCGGGGGCTTCGGCGGAGCGGGGACAATGAGCAGATAATGGGCTTTCTTACACGCATCCGTTACATCGGCTTTGGCGACATCGGGGACCGCAATCATGGTAATGATCGCCAACTGAGCGAGCGGCGTTCGCGATGCCAGGCGTGTCGCAGTGCCGAGGCCGTAATCGCTGTGGAAGCTGCCGTTGCATTGAATTACCAGTGGTTGTCGATGCGGGTTCGTTCCGAGATAGTTGGCGATCGCCTCGGCCATCGCATCGTCCTTGGCACATTGAGCCCAATACATCCGTTCCATCGCCCCTTCCGCTCCTGGATGGCCCTTCATCTCTTTGGCGAATAATTCCCAATAGCGGTCCAACGGCGCCGTGGTCAGCCGCGGCAAGTAGGGCGACATGGACCCTTCCTTGCTGGCGACCTTGCTTGCAACCGGCCGCGGTAAGTTGCCGGCAATCACGTCGAACTTACGCTCGCGTGCCAACTCAATCAGCGGTTTGTAATCGCGTGCGTAATTCGTCCACGGCCGACTGTACTTGAGGAACCTCGCCTCATCGATGCGTCCACGGAGATAATCGTTGACCACGCCCTGGACATCGCGCTCGAACATCTCCATGGCAATCACCAGATCGTTCCGCCGATTCACTAGCAGCCTGGCCAACTCCGCATACACTTGATGTCCCGCAACATTGTCGTGCAGTTCGCCGAAGAACACGACATCCCGCGACGCCAGTTCATCCGCCAATTGCGGCAACGTCAATTCCTTCCCGGTGCGGCAGTGCATGATCCGAATAACCGGAAGCTTAATCTCCCGGTCCTTGGCTTTCAGCACATCGCTTGGAGATCGAGCTTCCTGGCAATGTGCTGCACCCGCAGCGAGACAGAATGACAGAACGACGGTCGGGGGTATAGTTCGGTACATGGAGGCTGTCTTAGCGAATTGCGGGCACGTGTTCTGGCGACTGAAACAAGTGGTGGCAGAAAGGCGGCGCAAAACGGCCCCGAACGACCGGAACAGAATTGAACTCGAAACAGTGATACGACGAGTCCCACTAGGTTGCGCGGTGCCGGTGCTGACGGTCAGGACTCGCGCCCCGGCTTCTCGGGAAACAAATCAAGGCGGGCCCAAGTTTGACGGATCAGAACAACTGCCGGACGATTCATGCCCAGCGCGCGAACTGTGGCACGCCCCATCGGCGTTTGTCCAACGACTCGCCAGGCGCGTGACCACCGAAAGTGATCGCTCCACTTCTCTCGCCGAGGATTAAACAGGCGAGCTAGTCGGTTTGTCCTTGGATCGGGCGCCTGAGTCCGTGCTGCCTTTTTCAGTGAACAGGTGACGCAAGCCAGGGCCAGATTCGAAAGTTTAGTATGACCTCCATCGGCGAGGGGCAAAATGTGATCGATGTGAAAAGTCGCTTCCTGTGACCATTGCGGCAATCGGCAATACTCGCATACATTCTTGGCCCGCGTCCGCACTCTCGTTTGCAGGTGCTGCGGTATGTAATCGCTCATGTGGGGCGACGACTTTCGGAAAACTTCGCACGTGCCTTGAGCAACGAGAGCATGTCAACCAGCTCCGCAAGGGCTTTCGCTTCACGCCGATCGTGCGGAGTCAGTTTTCCCTCCCGATCCTGGCGGTCCAACAATTCCCGCAACCGGTCGTCGAGCGCGGGCGGCAAACGAAAGGACTGCCAATCCTTGGGCAGGTCAAGTTCGACCGATACGATTCGGGCCATAGCAATTCCTTATTCATTTCCAGCATTCGTCATGCAATTATACGTCATGCGGTACCGCCGGCCCGCTCGCCTGGATTCATTTCCATCCCTGTCTCCTTAGCCCTGGAAACTCGAAGACGAAACGAACCCTTGTTTGCACTGTGGGTTAGTCGAATAGGTCGAACGGATGCTCAGTACAACCCGAACTCAAGAAACCAAATGAATGCGAATCCTTTTCGGATTTAGACTGTCAAATCGGCAGGAGCGGTGAAGAGTCGGGTCGACGCAGATGCCCGAAGTCGCTGGAAATCAGGGCGAAAACACATCGGCCGGTCCTGGCACCGCACTTGCTTGTTAGTAATAACGAACTAAAAGAACCCCAACAACCCGGCCAATCGCCCCAGATGTAAGCGGCCGGCAAACTGACAATAGACCCTGTCCCGGGGCAACGGGAAGAAGGGATTACACACGATGGCTAAAGAGAAAATCATTGGCATTGACCTCGGTACCACGAACTCGGTCGTTGCCGTTATGGAAGAATCCGGCGAAGTCAAAGTCATCCCCAATCAGGAAGGAAACCGGATCACTCCTTCCGTGGTGGCATTTACCGATAAGGGCGATCGACTCGTCGGCGATCCGGCGAAGCGGCAGGCCGCATTGAATCCGCGGCGGACGATCTATTCGATCAAGCGCTTCATGGGCCGTCGGCACAAAGAGGTCGAGTCGGAAGAGAAACTGGTTCCCTACAAGATCGTCGGCGGGCCGAACGACCTCGTCAAGGTCGATATCGACGGCAAGGATTACACCCCGCCAGAAATCTCGGCGATGGTGCTGCGCAAGCTCAAGGAGGCCGCCGAAGCCTACCTGGGTCACACTGTGCGGAAAGCGGTCATCACCGTGCCCGCCTACTTCAACGACGCACAGCGACAAGCGACCATCGACTCCGCTGCAATTGCCGGCTTCGACACCGAGTGGGAACTCGAAGATCCGGTTACGAAGAAGTCGACCAAGCAGCGAATGCGCATCATCAACGAGCCGACCGCCGCATCGCTCGCCTATGCCATCGACAAGAAGAAGAACGAGAAGATCGCGGTCTTCGATCTCGGCGGCGGAACCTTCGATATTTCGATTCTGTCGATCGACGACGAGGGCACGTTCCAGGTCAAAGCGACCAATGGCGACACGCACCTGGGCGGCGACAACTTCGACGATGTCTTGATCGAATGGATTTGCGACGAGTTCAAGAAAGAGAACGGCATCGATTTGCGGAAAGACCCGACGGCTCTCCAGCGCATCAAGGAGACGGCCGAGCGAGTCAAGAAGGACCTGTCGAGTCAGACGACGGCCGACGTGAACTTACCGTTCATCACGATGGACCAGTCCGGGCCGAAGCACATCATGATGTCGCTGACCCGGGCGAAGTTCGAGCAAATGGTGGCGCATCTGATCGAGCGCTGCAAGAAGCCGGTGCTGGACGCCCTCAACGATTCGGGCCTGAAGGCGAACCAGATCGACGAGGTCGTATTGGTCGGCGGTATGACCCGCATGCCCCGCGTGCAGCAACTTGTCAAGGAGATCTTCGGCAAGGAAGGGCACAAGGGTGTCAATCCGGACGAAGTGGTTGCGGTGGGCGCCGCGATCCAGGGGGCCCAACTTCTGCTCGGCAGCCAGTCGAGTATCCTGCTCCTGGACGTGACTCCGCTGAGCCTCGGCATCGAGACGGAAGGCGGCGTGATGAGCGTGCTCATCCCCCGCAACACGACGATTCCGAAGAAAGCGAGCCAGACGTACACGACGGCGAGCGACAATCAGCCCGGGGTTCACATCCAAGTGTTCCAGGGTGAACGCCCGTTGACGCAGCACAACAAGAAGATCGGCGACTTCCATCTGGAAGGAATTCCGCCGGCGCCGCGAGGCGTGCCGCAGGTCGAAGTGACCTTCGACATCGATGCGAACGGCGTGCTGCACGTGTCCGCCAAGGACAAGACCAGCGGCAAAGAGAGCAACATCCGCATCGAGAACTCATCGGGCATGAGCACCGACGAGGTCGAGAAGATGAAGCGCGACGCTGAGCTGCACGCGGACGAGGACAAGAAGCGCCGCGAACTGATCGACGAGCGCAACAAGTCGGACAGCTTGATCTACCAGGTCGAGAAGATGCTCAAGGATGCCGGCGACAAGGTGAGCGAAGCCGACAAGGCCCCGATCACCGCGGCGGTCGAGAAGCTCAAGAAGGTCAAGGATACGGACGACCTGAACGGGATCCGAAAGCGCCTTCGGCGAACTGGAGCAAGCGGCCCACGCGATGGCCATGATGCAGGCCAAAGCCCAGCAAGGCCAAGGTCCTGGCCCCGGCCCAGAAGCCGGCCAGGCCCCGCCAACAACGAAGAAGGACGGCGACGACGTCGTGGACGCCGAGTTCGAAGTGAAGTAATAACGATCCAATCGTTTAGCGGGCGACCCAATGGGTCGCCCGTTTTTTTTCATTTCTTGCACTCCAATTGCATACTGGCTAAAGTGCGGATAGGAGAATACCTCACATGCCATTCACGATCGAGACCGAGCGGGAAGACGATGGCCGCTGGCTAGCGGAAGTCATGGATTTGCCTGGCGTGCTCGCCTACGGACAAACGCGACAGGAGGCGGTTGAGCGCGCTCAGGTGCTCTGTCTGAGAGTCGTCGCCGATCGGATCGAGCACGGCGAGGCGGTGCCCGAAGTGAGCGGAGTGTTCGCGGTTGCCCCATGAAGAAATGGTCCTCCACCAAGGCCCGAGAAGTGCTCGCGGCACTCGAACGGATCGGCTGGAGCGTCAAACGCCAATCCGGCTCGCACAAAGTGTTAGAGCGACCCGGTTCGCCGAATACGGTCTTCGCATTTCACGAGGGCGACGAGATCGGACCCCGCATGCTCGCTCGAATCGGCAAGCGCACCGGCTTGACGCCGGACGACCTTTGATCCTCAAGCTAGCGTTCGGAGCATACTCGGGCTCGCGCCAACATGCAATTCTGAATCGTCGAGCAGTCCGTGATGACCGGCAACGAGCAATGAGGAAGAGGACGACGATGCCGAGTTCGAAGTGAAGTAATAACGATCCAATCGTTTAGCGGGCGACCCAACGGGTCGCCCGTTTTTTTGCGCGGATCAATGCGGAATGTACAATGGGATCAAGACAAACCTTGGGGACGGGCGACGATGATTCTGACATCTGAGCAACAACATGCAATCCAGCACGGCCAGGCGGTTCGGGTGACCGTGGCCGGAGCCGAATGCGTACTAATTCGGAAGGACGTTTACGACCGGGACAACGAGCTGGACTTCGGCCCGTGGACGGGAGATGAAATCAATCTGCTCGCCGCCGAGACGGCCGATCTCTTGGCCGGGGACGGGTTTGACGAGCCGGAGGACGTATGAACATTGAGCGCGGCGACGTATTGAAAGCCCGCTTCCCCCACGCATCCGGCGGCCGGGGCAAAAAGCGCCCGGTCGTGGTAGTTCAAGCCGACGTATACAACCGTCGGCTGCGCCACGCGGTCGTGGCCCAAATCACGACCAACTTGGACGAGAAAGGTGACCCAGCTTTCTTGTTCATCGACGCGGCGGCTCCCGAGGCAGAAGGGACCGGACTCGACCGCGATTGCTTGGTTTGTTGCCCGCTGCTATCACTCATGACGGAGGACCGGCTGACCGAGAAAATCGGCAAGCTGCCGGCCGAGCTACTGACGCCTCTCGACGGCTGCCTCAAGGCGGCCCTGGGCATCGCATCGTAAATCGAACCAGTTCGCGCAACGACGAAACTGCCAAAAACAATAATACCTCACGTCCTCGCCGCAAGGTCACGCAGGATGTCCTTTAGTGGCCGCCCGGTCTTCGGCCCCTTCCGCCGTTCCGCCATCTCTTCCTCCGTGAACGGTGACGTCACGCCCGGCGGCGGGATACCGAGGTTTTGTGGGACGAAAACGCCGAGCAAGTTGCCGGACGGGTCCTTGAGTTCGACCTCGTCGCCCGTGCTCAACTGGGAAAGCAGGGCCGGATCATTGATCGTTACGGACATTGAGTTCCTCCACTCATTGGTCATCGCCATCATACCAAATCACCGTAAATCTTTGACCTTCCCAAACAAATCCCCCGCCGGCCACTTCTTCACCGCGTCCGCCGCTTTGTGCAGTTTGCTATCAATCAATCCGGTTAGCGACTTGCCCTCGGTGTTCTTGTCGGTATTGAACAAAACCGCCCAGTTGAGGCCGTCGAAGCGCCGGACGAGTAGGGCGTTCTCGCCGACGATGTAGCCTGTGTGCCACGTATTCCGTTTGCCGCCGCCGAGGTCGGCGATTTGCCAGCCGCAGCCGTAGTACGCCTGGAGCGGTTTGCCGTCGGCATCGTGGCCGGGCCGGCCGGACGGACGAGCGAACATGGTTTGAATTGTCTGCGCTTGGAGAAGCGGCGATTTCGCTGGAACATCGAACGCACATGCGAAGCGCACTAAATCTGGTGCGGAGGCGACCCAGCCGCCATGCGCCTCGTAAGCCTCAACGTTATAGGCCCCGTCCGGAAGCGGAACCCGTTGGCCGACTCGCGGAGGGTACAAGCACTCGCCGGTCGCTCGGTTGGCGGCGTAGTAGTGGACCTCCGACGATGGGCGATTCTGCGGCAAGGCTCGGGCGAGTGACATTCCGCTGATCCCTACGGGAGAGAGCACCGACTTCCGCAAGTGGGCTTCATATTTCGCGCCCGTCACCGCCTCGATGATCCGGCCGAGAACGAGATAGCCCAAGTTGGAATAGGCGTACTTCGTCCCCGGATCGAAGTCGAGCGGCTGGCCCATCATGTAGCGAACAATCGCGCTCGGCGGAACATTGGGGGGAATCTTGAGTGCGCGTGCGATTCGGTGCGGAATGCCGATCGGATCGTAACCCGTCTTCCGCTTATCGCGATCCCAGCCGCCCGTGTGTTGCAGACAGTGCCGTACCGTTATTTTGTGCCAGCGTGAATCCAACTCTGCTTTCGGCGCCAGGTGCGGTTGGAGCTTGAGGTGCTTCAATACGGGATCGTTAAGCGCCATTTTCTCGCGTTCGACGAGTTGCATGACCGCGACTGCCGTGAACGGCTTCGACACGCTGGCGATGCGAAAGAGCGAATTCGGTCGCACCGGCGTTTTGTGTTCCAGATCGGCATAGCCGAATCCACGAGCATACACGAGCTTGCCGTTTCGCGTGACCGCAAGCGTAGCGCCCGGCACATGGTTCGTGGCAATGAACTCGCGCATCAAGCTGTCGAATGGGACCATATCGGCATCGGCGACCCCGGTGACGGGCACTTCGCCTTTCGCGAAGCCGGCCGACGCCAACGGCACAATCGAAGCGGTTCGTTGCAAAAACGATCGACGATCGATGTTTGACATGGGTCGAACTACTCATAAATGAAAAATGCGATGATTCCGGGTATTTCGTCACCTATCGACCCAATCATCGGGTAATCTCAATCAACGATAAAGTCTTTAAGTGATTTCCATTCTTCACTTCTTGTTTGTATCGGAGTCTCCGATGTCTCGATCCTCACGTTCGACGTCGAAGCGGTGGACTCGCTCCGGCTTCACGCTGATTGAGCTACTCGTCGTGATTGCCATAATCGCCATCCTGATCGGACTATTGCTGCCCGCGGTGCAAAAGATTCGCGAGGCTGCCAATCGAATGAAATGCACCAACCACCTGAAACAATGGGGGTTGGCCATGCACAACTACCACGACACGTTTAGCCAGTTTCCAATCGGCGCTCGCAACAATCCTCGGCAAACGTGGGTGATGTACCTCTGGCCGTTCATCGAGCAGGACAATCTATCTCGGCAGATCAACACCGCAACACAGCAGTTCTATCTGCCGCCCGCAACCATTGGAAACACTCTCCAGGGTCTGTGCGGCGCCAAGGTGCAGATCTACTACTGCCCAAGCGATTCGGGCGTCGATCTGGATTCGCCCGCCGCCTACTACCAGCGGCGGCGAGGCAATTACGTCGTGAACTGGGGCAATGCGAAATACGACAGTCCGCCGCCGGCCAACGGCAACGCCCCGTTCTACCACATGGACGGCAATCGCAGCACGCCCGCGGTCGTAACCATGGCAAACATCACCGATGGAACATCGAACACCCTGCTCATGTCCGAAACGCTCAAGGCCTGGAGCCGTGACGACAATGACTGGCGCGGCGATATTCAGAACGACGATGGCGTGTTCAAGTTCATGACATTGCTCACACCCAATTCATCGGCCCCCGACGTGGTCAACTGGGCGATTCCGAATGGCGACCCGAAGATGCCGGTCACAACCGCCGGGCTGCAATATAGCGCCGCTCGCAGTCGGCATGCGGGTGGAGTCAATGTGCTGTTTGCGGACGGTTCGGTCCGATTCGTTCGCGATAGCATTGGCCTCGCCACCTGGCAAGCGCTGGGAACAATGGACGGCGGCGAGGTCGCGCCGAATTACTGATGGGGCGTTTCAAAATTAACGGCGTTGCCAGCGGAGCCTGAAGCGTGAGCGAAGGCGACGCCGAAATCGCCAGAGCATTCAGTGAACCACGGGCAATCGTCGCCTTCGCTCACGCTTCAGGCTCCGCTGGCACCAATTCTGAAACGCACTTGGAGAGATCGTCGAGTACGGGCAATTCCATCGCGGCTTGCGAGGATTTTCCCAGTTGGCCAAGGGGTTCTACGACCCCCTGCCGGGGTCGCCTTTGGGATCGGATCGGTTTCCGGTGGTCGAGCGTCCGCTCGACCACCGGCTAATGTCTGCGACCGCTCCGCGGTCCGGGAACATCCCGACGGGATGTCAGAAATTAGCCGGCGGTCGAAGCGCGGCTTCGACCGCCGGAAAGCGCGTTTCAAATAGGGGCGATCCCGGCAGGGATCGCAGAACTCAGGCGTGGGAAGCGGGCAATGCCTGCTTTGAGGCCTCCGCGACATCGGCCGATCGTCGAATGGCAGTTGCGGACTCTATGAGTACTCACGATTCGCGACATGACAATGGCTTAACGGGTGGAATCAACTTATGCACATTCAATTCCCTGCATCGATTGGGCCCACGTTGCTATTGCCGATCTTCCTGGTGGCCGGTTGTTCGAACCAATCGAATGCAGTCGTGACCGGAATGGTCCGCGTGGATGGCGTGCCGGTCGAGAAAGGCGCCATCACGTTTATTCCGAAAGATGGGCAATCGGCCACCTCCGGCGGCGAGATCGTGGACGGGAAATACAGCGTCCACGTTCCAGTCGGCAAGATGAAAGTCTCCATCAGCATGCCCAAACAGGACAAAAAGAAGAAGCTCTACCCGACGGCCGATAGCCCGGAAATGTGGACCTACATCGAGGGCCTGCCCGCTCGCTACAACGACAAAACCGAACTGGAACTCGACGTCAAGTCCGGCACCAACAACAAGGATTGGGACCTGCAGAAGAAATAATCCCGGCGCGACCGATGCGCAAAGAGAGACCAGTCTGAGCACAGAAGACCGGCGGTCGACGCTCCGACCGCCGGTTGCTTTGAAACCGCGAAGCGATTACGGGATTGCCACCTCGATTTCGTTGTCGATGCCCGTATCGGTCCCGATGCCGCCATTGGCGGAGTCGGTTCCGTTGCCTCCGTTGAGAGTGTCATCGCCGGCGCCGCCGAGCATCGTATCGTTGTCGTCTTCACCTTGGATGCTGTCATTGCCTGCCCAGCCTTCGACGCGATCGTTGCCTGCGCCCGCCAAAACGATGTCATCTCCGCCGCCGCCATAGATTCGATCGTTCCCGGCTCCGCCCAAGAGACTATCGACACCATCAAGGGAACCGGTCGTGCCGGAATCGCCATAAATCACATCGTTCCCGAAGCCGGCGTTGGCCGTATCGGCTCCCGTTCCGCCAACGAGAGTATCGTTCCCATCCGTTGCCGCGTCAGGATCAGCGGCCGTGGCGCCAAAGAGGAAATCGTTCCCGCCATTGCCGAGAAGACGATCTCGGCCGTCGCCACCTTCCAAAATGTCGTCGCCGCGGCCGCCGCTCAACACATCGTTCCCGGCGCCGCCAATCAGAGTTGCGCCGATAGCCACGTTCGAGGCAATGGTCGCCGAGTCGTTGCCGTCGCCCGTATCGATGAGGATTCCGCCGGTCAGGTCAGCCGCCGATACACGTTCCATGCTCTCGCCGGTCGCGCCCAAATTGATGAGGACGGGGATCGTCACCAATGAGCTGCGAACGTCATAGACGGTGATGGAGCCATCGCTGCGCTGTGTCACCTTGATCCGATCGGCGCCGGTTCCACCGGTAATGGTTAGCTTCCCAGCGTCAAGAATGGCTGTGAACGTGGGTGGAAAGGTCACATACTCGCCGTTCAAGACCGTGTTCGAGCCCGGCCCCCCGACCACGCGGTCAATGCCCGCGCCGCCGTCCAACGTGTCATTGCCGGCTTGGCCAAGGAGCGTGTCGTTTCCGTCGCCACCCGTCAGCGAATCGTCATTGAGTCCCCCATCTAAAAAGTCGTTGTCCGAACTTGCTCCACCGTCGAGTGTGTCATTGCCATTTTGGCCGAGAAGAGTGTCGCGTCCCACGCCGCCATCGAGCGTGTCGTTTTCCGTGCCCCCTTGCAAGATGTCGTTCCCGTCCTCACCGAAAAGTTCATCGGCGCCGGCATCACCGAAGAGGACATCGTTGCCCGTTCCGCCCTTTAAGCCATCCCCATCATTCCCTCCCGACAGGCGGTCGCGTCCGTCTCCGCCATCCAGGGTGTCCGCTCCGGCCAGGCCAAACAGGGTATCGTTGTCCTCATTCCCATTGAGCTGATCGGCGCCATCGCTTCCGGTAAGCAAGTCGTTGCCGGCGCCGCCATTCACCGTGTCATCGCCCGCGGATCCGTTCAGTCGGTCGCTGCCGGCGCCGCCATCGATCGAGTCATTGCCGCCATTGCCAAATACCAGATCGTTGCCATCGCTCCCGTCGATGACGTCATCCGCATTGCCGCCAGCGAGGATATCGTTCCCCGTTCCGCCGTTCACAGTGGACTTGATGTTGAGCGATCGAAAACGACCGGCCACGGGGCTATTCAGATCAATGATGTCTTTCCCGCTCAGGCCATTGGCTTGAATTCCATCGACCGCGCCGGAATCAAACACGCCGACAAGTTGGGCCGTCCTCAAGTCATACACTTCGATGGTGTTCAGGATCGTTTGTCGAACGGCAATGACGTCGTTAATGAAATCGTCGCCGTTGACAACTAGTGTTGACCCGCTCAAGACCGCTGTTACCGGATTCGCCCGATCCTCCAAACGTTCGATGCGCAATGGGTTGCGCGGCGACGTTGGCCGGCGGTTCGTCATGAGATTCGACACCCGCCGACGAATATTTCGATGCGACATGATCCATCCCAAAATACGTGATTGGTGAAGGGCTGTGGGCAGTGAATTTGCCGGCCCAAATACCGTGACGTGAGAAGCCCCGCTTAATGGCGAAGTGACGCGGGGCAAACCGAGATTCGAACGCTCGGCCACGGATTCAGTTGATGCACCGACTGTGTCATTCTACCGCCTTCGACCAGTGCATTGTCAATGCCGGACAACGAGTTTCGGGAATTGAGGGCCAGGAAAATGCCAATCGACTATTGCAACCGGTGACCCAGCGCAATGCAATCCAGCAACTTCGGGCTTGCAATGGAGTTGCGGACAAATCCTTGCCCAATACATTGCACGGCTCGTGACCGGGGGTTGCAGCGCAATCCATTTTGGGACAGCGACCGTGCATGGGGACTTCGTTAAATCGGTCGCGCGACCCCTTGATTTCCGCTTCGATTCATGGGAAACTGTTTCCCGCGTGGCACATCTCTCTAGGACGAAATCCACGCCGGAGGGGCCGCTCTCACCCGGCCAACACCGATGACCCTGGTCAAATGTCTGGAATGCAGTTCGGAACAGGATTACGAAGAAGCCGTCGGCTATTGCGAGAAGTGCGGCCACAAGCTGCCCGTCCCGCACAAGCGCGGTAAGGACAGCGCCCGCCGTCAGCTCATGACGGAACGGGCCACGTCCAACGTCGGCTCCGCCAATGTAGCCGTGACGGTCGGCGCCTTCGTGGCAGGCGCCGCGGCGCTGGTCACGCTCGCGGCATTGGTCATTCGTAGCCAGTTCTGATTCGCACACGTCGGCATAGCCGCCCGACGCGTCTCACCTCGATAAATCCCCGCCTACCCGTGCAGCGCGCGTCATGGACAGTCCCATTCCGGTCAAGATCATCAGCGCACCGACGAGCGAAAGAAGGAGCTGACGCCAGATCGCATCCGCATAGGTGTACATATAAAACGAGCGATAAAAGCTTGAAAACGCCGAGAAAACCGCACCGACCCGGTCATCTTGCCAGAGCACGAGAAACATCCAAACGTGACTCAGCACGCCAATTGCCAATCCGGCGGCAACCAGCGCAATAATCATGAGCGGTTCGTAGCGCGCTGCCAGGCCGAGTCCCACCCAAAGCATCACGCTGAGCGCCAGTAGCCAGGGAAACGGATCGGCGCCCAGGAATCGCTTGATGACCGGTTTGTCGAATTCATCCGGCTCGCGCTCGGACGAAGCGCGAAAGCCCTTCATTGCTCGATAGCGCCGTTTCGGCGGCGCCTCGCTCGACAGCCGATACGGTGTCGGCGGGTCATCGCTTTCGGGGTCGGCCATGGGATTCTCCCGTGGCGGGCGGTTGCTGCCGTGTTATTGCAATTCGAATGACAAATCGGACAACGCCAAATCAAACCGTACCGAATTGCCGGTCGCCGGCATCGCCAAGCCCGGGCACGATATACGCCTTGTCGTTGAGGTGCGAATCGAGGGCGGCCAAATACAGAGGCACATCGGCGTGATCGTTTCGCATCACGGTCACTCCTTCCGGCGCCGCAATCAAGCCGACATATTTAATCCGCTTCAGACCCCACGATTTGAGAATGCTGACGGCCGCCGAAGCCGAGCCCCCAGTCGCCAGCATCGGATCGACGATCAACCCGACATCGATATTCGGCTGCGGCGGCAGCTTGTTGTAATACGTGATCGGCTGATGCGTATCGTGATCGCGATAGAGCCCCAGATGCCAAACGACGGCTTTCGGCAACACCCGCAGCATGGCCTCCGCCATACCGAGCCCCGCTCGGAGAATCGGGATGATGCCGACCCGCTGCCAAATCACCTCCGACGCACAATCTCCGAGCGGCGTCCGAACGTTGACGCGCGATAGATCGAGATCGGTGGTCGCTTCATAAAAGAGGAGCTGCGCCAACTCGCCGACTAGCTCGCGGAATTCCTTCGGCTCGGTGGCCCCATCGCGCAACAGAGCGACCTTGTGCTTGACCAGGGGATGTTTGGAAACGTGGACCATGGTGAGCGTCGCTTTGGGGGGACGATATATAGCGTATAAGCCCGGGCGAGTCGGCCGAGTCCAACAGTCCGATATGGCATTGGCAACCATCCGCGGCGACCATCCATCGGTGACGCTCACACCGCAGAAGTGGGAGCGAAGGGATGACGGACGCTCTAGTAATCGTCGGCGCCTTCCGCCCAGAGCGCATCGATGACTCGGTCGATTCGAGAATCGACGACATGGTCGGTAATCCAATTCCGCAGGTCGTTGAAGTAACGAAAAGCTGCGTAGGAGAGAATGCCAAGGAAGACGAAGCTGGCAATGGGCGGGTCCTCGTTCCCGGCGTTTGGCGCAAAGCGCAGACGAAGCCGTCGGCGTAAGCCGGATCTCGAAAGTTCCGGATCACCTTTCAGGCACTTGCGGGCGTACTTCATCATTTTCGCAATGTTGGGAGCCTGCAGGATTGGCAAGACAAGTACAAAGAACACGATGGACAATGTGATGATCAACAGGGGCAGATAGCACCCGATCAGAACGAATGGGTCCAGCACGTGCCTGAACATGGGTCGTTCCCCGCGCTCGAACTCTCGACTATTGAAGCAAGCACTGGCCAGTCGACGATCATCCCGATCGACTAATGCCCATCCTTCACACAGCGAAAGCCGGTATGGCTTGCCGCGTCGTTCGGCGGATTGTGGTCGCGGGCGGATGGTAGGTAGCGCCGGCAATAACTATCGGCACACAAGAACGACCCGCCACGACGGACTTTGGACGCCATGTTCGTATCCCGTCCCGCAACTCCTGTCTCCGGGCCCTTCGGATTATTTCGTGGACTCGAGTGGTAGTAAGAAGCCGAATACCAGTCGGAACACCATTCCCAGACGTTGCCGGCCATGTCGTAGAGCCCATAGCCATTGGGCGGATAGGCCCCCACCGGCGCCGTTCCTTTGTAGCCATCGGCGCCGGTATTGCCGCCGGGGAATTTGCCTTGAAATGTATTCGCGAACCATTTGCCGCCGGTTCCCTGCGGTTCATCGCCCCAGCAGAACTCTTTACGATCGAGCCCGCCGCGAGCCGCGAACTCCCATTCCGCCTCGGTTGGCAAGCGCTTGCCGGCCCACTTGCAATAGGCCATCGCGTCGTGCCACGAAATGTGGACGACCGGGTGATTCATGCGATCGTTGATATTGCTGTGCGGTCCCTCCGGGTGTCGCCAGTCGGCGCCGGCCAGGAATTCCCACCAGATGGGGCCGACGCTATGCGGATCGACTCCGTCGGGAAGATCGATTGGCTTGAAGCAAACCGAGAATGGAACGCGTTTTTCCGCTGGAACATCGCCCTGCGAAAGCTCCTCCGCGGTGGGCGGTCGCTCGGTCGTCGTCTGGTAGCTGGTCGCCTTGACGAAGGCCTCGAATTGAGCGTTCGTCACTTCCGTGCGATCCATCCAAAAGCCAGAGACGGCCACCTGATGGACAGGTGCATCGTGATCCGGCGAGTCGTCGTTCCCCATCCAAAACAACCCGCCGGGAATCCAGGCCATGCCTTCAGGCGCGGGACCGGGTGATTCGCTCGGCTGGACGAACGGCTCTTCGGCATGCTTGCCGCTTCGCGGCGGCTTGATGATGACCAAGATCGCGAAACCGGCGACCACGCAGACACAGGCAATAAGCCAAGGGCGATACGGATGGCGTGAGTGTTGGATTGTGTGCTGGGACATAGCAGAGATTGTACCCAACCGCAGTTCGATTGGTCATCGACCGATGGCATCCCGAGGGTTGAAATTCCAATCGAGCTTGCAATTGCATCTTCGCCAACCGACAATGCGGACCCTGTTTTCCATGCCAATGACTCGCCATTCATGATTACCGATCCACTTTTCTACCGCCTCTTCGCTACCAGCCCGGAGACGTTCTTTTTGCTCTTGGGCATGTCGTCCGAATCGGCGGCCGCGATGGCGGCGCGCTATCAATTTGAAGCAATCGAGTTCAAGGAGACATCGCATCGCACGGACGGCGTGTTTCGGCCCAAGGAACCGGGGCTGCCACTCTACTTCGTGGAAGTGCAATTCTATCGGCTACCCAGCGTGTACGCCGACCTGCTGGTGAAAGCGTACACCTACCTCAAACAGAACGATCCGGGGCAGGAGTTCAGGGGTGTGGTGCTGTTCGCCACGCGCTCTCTTGAGCCGGATGCATTGATCCCTTATCGCCCACTATTGGACGCAGGCGTGCTCCAGCGGCACTACCTCGACGAATTGCCGGAGCACGCCGACGCGCCATTGGGAGTGGCGATCTTGCATTTGATTGGGCAATCGGAAAGCCAAGCGCCGCAATCCGCACGCACACTGATCGAGCGGGCCAAGGAAGAAATTGCCGACGAAGCGCTGCAGCGCGATCTGATACAATTGGTCGAAACGGTGATCGTGTACAAACTCGCCAATCTGAGCCGCGAGGAGATCCAGGCCATGTTGAAAGTGGACGATATTCGCCAAACCCGAGTCTACCGCGAAGCCCAAGAAGAAGGGCGACAGGAAGGACGACAAGAAGGGCGACAGGAAGGACGACAGGAAGAACGGCAGCGACAATTGCAAAGGGATCGCGATGCCATTCGCAGGCTCGCTTCCAAGAACTTTGCGGCCGAAGAAATTGCCGAGGCTCTCCAACTCGATATGGAATTCGTTCGCGGTGCGCTTGCGAACGACGGTGCGTAAGCCGAGCCACGTCGACGACATCCGAGCCCGACCACTATCTCGCCAGTGATCCAAATCCGCTCTTATCCGCGACTAGCTTCGCCACCCGATCAATGTCATAGAATCGGCACGCCTCCATCAGCAATCGCGCCTCGAACCACAAGTCGCCGTCGACCAGCGGCATGAACAAGTCGTAGACATTGTCGACGCCCAGATAGACCGGCACTCCCGCATCAAGTAACTTCGGCACCGGGGCGATCGAATTATGCAGCGGCCCCTGCATGTCGAGCTGTTTCATGCTGAGCGCGGCCGACGGACAGCAAATAACGCTGACGCCCGCGTCTCTCAGCAAGCGCACGATCCGATCCTGTTCAATTGCTGGCTTGGCCGAGACTGAGATCGCATGAATGGCCGCCACGCGACCTTCGAGTCCATGCTCGATGGTCTTGCGCGCCAGCATTTCCGTTTCGTTCTCGAACGGATTGTTCTCCTGATCGACGTGCACATCGAGCCGTTTGTTCTGTTCGCGGGCGATCTTCATGATGATGTCGAGGTGCTTTTCCGGCGTCGGCCGATCCTTGGACGGCAGGCCGCCCACGACGTCGGCCATCGAGCACGCTTTCTCGAATTGTTCTCGCGACTCGTCGTCGAGCACTCCTTGCAACGGCTGCACGCCGATCTCGAAGTGAATCTGGTTCTTGTATTTCTTCTTCACGTCGATCGCCGCCTCGACGCCGAGCGTCCGAATCGTGCTGTCGGCATCAATGAGGGTGCGGCAATGCGTGGCCCCCTGGTCGATCATCGTCTGCACGCCACGGCCGATGCGCTCGATCAGGTTTTCCTTCGTGTAAGTTTCCTTCAAGTGCTTGTAGAGAGCCCATTTCTTCTGCATGTCGACCATGCTCAACCGCAAGTTGTCCGGCGAGATCAGATAGGCCTTGTCGTAATGAGCGTGATAGCTGGCGAACCCGCCATTTTCGCGCACGAGGCGAAGGAACTCCTCACGCATGTCCCACGGCCGTTTTGGGTCGGCGACCTTATAGCGATAGTAACCTTCGACATCGCGCTTGATCAGCTGATCGATGGCAAGAATCGCGACATCCAGATCGGTAATGAGCGGAATGCCGTTCTCGATGGCCAGCGTGCGGATGAGTTTGGAATCCGACGCCTCATCGTAGTCGTTGTCGCCGGTGAGAACGTTAATGATGAGGTCGAGTCTGTTCTCGTCGAGAAAAGTGCGGATGTTCGGTTCCCGGCGATCGGCAATCTTGTGCAACTCCTGAATTTCGATGCCTTTTTGCTTCAAGAAGCGGTAGGTGCCGGGCGTCGCGAACAACTCGACATTCAGTTTCGCAAGCCGTTGCAGGGCGGGCAGCATCCGCTCCTTGTCGCTCATCTTGCCGGCCGAGACGAGGACATTCTTCTTGGTCTTCTTCCCAAGCAACTTCAGATTGAAGCCGAGGAGTTCGTTGGTCTCAAAATCGGCCATGGTGCAAGCTCAGGAGGATTCGCGCGGCTTTCGGAAGGGTTTAGAGGCGGATGCGAGGATGTCAAGGAACGATGCTGCTGGGCGACGTCATTGCAATGCCAGGGATTCGCGATGGAAAGACGACCCGCCCGCCTTCGGGTGCAGCACGGCCTCGGCGGCGCGAAAATACGACCCAGTCATCGCCACCATGTGGACCTTGTCGCGCGTCATGAATTGGCGAACGTGTTCACCGAGCTTGCTGTCCGGATTCGCCGAGACATGGTGAAACTCGTCGATGGCGATCAAGTCGATGGCGATCAAGGCGCTATCTTTTTCCCCACGGTTATCACCGTGGGCTACCATCTGCCGCCGCTACCGCGGCTCCGATCCGGCCGCGGTAGCGGCCAAACATGGTAGCCCACGGCGATAACCGTGGGAAATTCAGCGCCGCCGCTACCGCGGCTCCGATCCGGCCGCGGTAGCGGCCAAACATGGTAGCCCACGGCGCTAGCCGTGGGAAATGAGAGCACCGCGGCCTACCGCGGCTCCAATCCGGCCGCGGTAGCGGCCCCACATGGTAGCCCACGGCGCTAGCCGTGGGAAATGAGCGCCGCGGCCGGATCGGAGCCGCGGTAGCGGCGACACACGGAGGAGGGTCGCGCGCGGCGATTCATCGCCGCGTCACGCGGCGAATTCCGTGTCGAACACGAAACGCGGATCATATTCGATCCCATGTTTCACCAAAAAATCCAAATACTCTTCCTCGAATGCCTTTTTCGCATGATGCGCCTCCTGGTTGCGAACGTATGCCGCGACGGTGCCTCGCAAGGATTGGCTAACGCTAAAGATCGCGAATCCGGTTTGCCATTGGAATTTGTCAGTCAGGAGCCGTTGTTCGTTCAGCCACTTCGACGAAGAGGCCTTGATGTCGCGCATCACGTCAGCGACGGCATGCTTGGTGCCAAGCGTAAAGAACAAATGGGCATGATCCTCCACGCCATTGATTTCGATGGGATGTCCGTCGTGCTTTTGGATGATCCCCGCCATGTAAGGAAAGAGTTTCTCGCGGACAGGCTTCGCAAGAATTGGTTGGCGATATTTGGTGCTAAAGATGGCGTGGTAAAGGAGGTTGGAAAAGGAATGTGCCATCGGGCGATCCTAAATCGCCCCGAGCGGGGCGTGCAGAAATGATACGCGATTTCCGCGTCGGTTCCCCACGCCCCAGCCGTGGTTCATAGCCGCGGTAGCGGCGCCACACGTTAAGCCACGGCGCAAGCCGTTGGAATCCGATGCGGCCCGCCATCGCAATAGCCGCGGTAGCGGCGAAACATGTTAGCCCACGGTGATAACCTTGGGATTCTGCAAGTATGAAACGAATGATACCGGCAAGCGTTCGCGCCGTGAAGTGTGCGATCGGAAGGGTTGGGACGACCGGGTCTCGGCGCGATTCGAAGCCCGAGCGCCCGCGGCTGCCGCGATTCGTTACGCGGTTTCAATCACACGCTCGTCGCCCATGGCAACTGGGGCAGTTCCATCTCTTGCGGCTTCTTGAAGGGCGCATCCAGTGGCCAGGGGGCGTTCGGATCGTACCAGTAGCGGTCGCGCGTGTCCGACTGTTTCCGATAAACCTGGTGCGACCGCGCCGGCAACGCCGAGCCTGCGCGTTCCAGCGTTCGCTCTGGAATGCCCGCTTCGGCCGCGAGAACGAAAAGTTCCGCACGCAGACGCGGTCCGTTTGCTAATTCGCAGCGCAGCCAGTCGATGGCCCGCTCGCGAGCCTTCACTCTCGTGCTCACCTTCTTCTGACACAGGCCGTCCGCCGTCAGGTCCACGGGCCCGGTCCATTCGACCGCTCCCGGGCCCGATCGCGAGACGCTCAGTCGGAAACCGAGCGCCGGCGGTCGATGCGCCAGATTGCTCTTCGTCACCGCCAGCACCCGCGCGTCCGGATCGTCCGGGTGCCCGGACGCCAGCAGCGCGGACCGCACCGCCGCGATGATCCCGATGCTCCCCTGGCCACGCAGAATCGCGCGGGCCGCCAGTTTCTTGGTCAGATGGCGAATGAGCAGGATTGTGCAATTGGTCCGGGCCGCGAGCAGCGCCAACGGCGACAAAACTTGCCGCACACACTGGTCGAGATTGGCCGCGACGCCGGGCGGCAGAAACGCCATCAGCGGGTCCATCACAACCAGGTCGGCACTACAGGTGACGATCAATTCATTGAGTGCCGGCAGGTGCTCCGGAAACTGCGGCATCCGGCCCTGGAACTCGGGAACGACGAAGCGCGCCATGTCGACCCCAGCGGCCTCGGCACGTGGGCGAATGGTATCGGCCGGATTGTCCTCGGCTGACAGAAGGATGCTCGTGCAAGCCGGCGGCGCGGGCGCGCCGTCGGGCAATGTGTTGCCCCGGCTCAGGCGGGCGATCAAGTCGATCGCCAGCATCGATTTGCCCACGCTTGGGTCGCCGTCCAACAAGACGAGCTTGCCGCGCGGAATATACCGTGGCCAGAGCCAATCGATGTTCGTCGATTGAATGTCCGAACAAAGCTTGATTTCCCAGGGTGCCATGCGAGTTCCTCCCAAGTGCGCAGATGTGCCGGCGCGATATGTATACATATGTATAGTAAATCAAGAAACGGGCGATGCAAGGTCGGAAGGTCAGTTTGCGCGGCTTGCTAGGGGATGGAGAACAAGTTGGCGGAGTTGGCGGCGACTCTGCCGTTTTGACAGCCGCAACCTGGATCGCCCGCTCGGCACACTGGGCGAATAAGTCCGTCGACTGCGATGGAATCTCACACTGCCAAATGACCCGTATCCTCGTCACTACAACCAATCTAACCCTCACCTACCATCCACTTTTCAATCTGGGTAAAATCTGCCGGCTCGCCATTCATCCGGTATGATTGCTACGGACCGTCTCAACTACTTCCTCTGGCACCGCTTATGTCCTCGCTCCGCATCTTGAGCCTCACCCTGGCTTCGTTTTGCTTATCACCATTGCTCGCGGATGAACCGGCCAAGACAACGGACCAGTTTGCCGGCCTCAAATATCGCTCCATCGGGCCAGCCACTGGTGGCCGGGTGGCCCGAGCATGCGGCGTACAGGGCGATCCGATGACTTATTACGTTGCCTCGGCCGGCGGCGGAGTCTGGAAGTCGATCGACGGCGGGGTCAATTTCAAGCCCATCTTCGACGACCAGCCCGCATCATCGATCGGCTCGATCGCGGTCGCTCCGTCGGACCCGAATGTGATTTACGTCGGCACGGGCGAAGCGAATATTCGCGGCAACGTGCAAGCAGGATGCGGCATCTTCAAGAGCACCGACGCCGGCAAGACGTGGAAGCACGTCTGGAAGCAGATCGGTCAGATCGGCACGATGGTCGTTCATCCGCGTGACCCCGACATTGCATACGCGGCTGTGCTCGGCCATGCCTTTGGCCCCAATCCGGAGCGCGGCATCTATCGCACCAAGGACGGCGGCAACACCTGGGAGCGCGTGCTCTACCAAAGATGTCGATACCGGCGCTTCCGATATTGCCATCGATCCGAACAATCCGCGTATTCTTTTCGCAGGCTCTGGCAAGCAAGACGCAAGCCGTGGGACTTGATCAGCGGCGGCCCCGGCAGCGGACTCTACGTTTCCCGCGATGGTGGAGACACCTGGGATCAACTTGGTCCCAACCCGAGCAAAAAGCGCAAGTCACGGGGGTCGGACAAGGACGAAGAGAATGGCCTGCCTCCTGGTCCCTGGGGCAAAGTCTGCGTGGCGATTGCTCCCACGGATTCGAAACGCATTTATGCGGTTATCGAAGCCGACAAGGGCGGGCCTTATCGTTCCGACGACGGCGGCGACACCTGGATTCTGGCCACCAACGACCACATCATTCGCCAGCGGTCGTGGTACTTCTCGACCATTACGGTCCATCCGAACAATTCAGACGTCGTGTACTGCCCGCAGGTGCGCATGCAAAAGAGCATCGATGCCGGGAAAACCATGAAGTCGATGAAGGGTTTCACGCACGGCGATCATCACGATATGTGGATTGATCCGAAAGACCCCCGGCGAATGATCACGGCGACGGACGGCGGCGTCGACATTTCCACCGACGGCGGCAAGACCTGGCGTGGTGTTGCGCTTGCCCATCGCCCAGTTCTACCACATCAATTGCGACAACTCGGTTCCCTATCGCGTGCTCGGCTGCATGCAGGACGTGGGAACGGCCAGCGGGCCGAGCGATTCGCTCGGCGCCGAACGGAATCTTGATGAGCGATTGGTATGGCGTGGGCGGTGGTGAAACCGGCTTCGCCGTCCCCGATCCGAGCAATCCGAATATCGTCTATGCCGGCGAATATGGGGGGTTCATTTCGCGCTACAATCACCGCACTCGTCAAGCGCGGCCTGTCAGCGTCTATCCCTTTGACCCGTCCGGCCACGGAGCCGAAGACCTCAAGTATCGCTTTCAATGGACCGCGCCAATTTTGGTTTCCCAGCACGATCCGAAAACCGTCTATCACGCCGCCAACGTGCTTTTCCGGACGACGAACGGCGGGCAGGCATGGGAACGCGTGAGCCGCGATCTGACCCGCGACGACAAGAACAAGATGAAGTGGGCCGGCGGGCCAATCACGGGCGACAACACTGGCGTCGAAGTCTATGGCACGATCTTCGCGCTCGCGGAATCGCCGGTGAACAAGAAGGTCCTCTGGGCGGGCAGCGACGACGGACTTGTCCATGTTTCGCAAGATCAAAGTTATACCTGGAAGAACGTCACCACCAACGTGCCCGATCTGCCGGATTGGGGCACGGTCCTGTGCATCGAGCCCTCGCCCCACGACGAGGCGACGGCGTATCTCGTCGTCGATGCGCATCGACTGGACGACAATCGACCCTATGTGTGGAAGACGACCGATTTTGGCGAGACGTGGAAGAAGATTATCGACGACCTCCCGACGGACGAGTTTGCCCGCGTCATCCGCGAGGACCCGAAGAAGAAGGGCCACCTCTACCTGGGAACAGAAAAGCAAGTCTGGCATTCGGATGATGGCGGCGAATCCTGGGATCCGCTGAAACTCAACATGCCAACGGTGGCGATAACCGATCTGGTCATCAAGGACAACGATCTGGTCGTCGCCACGCAAGGTCGCTCGGTATGGATTCTTGACGACTTGACGCCGATCCGCGAATGGTCGAAAAGCGTCGAGAAGAAGGCGGGACATGCATTCGCACCGCCGCCGGTATCCGCTGGAGCCGGCATTCCAGCGTCTCCGATCTCCAGAACGTCGGCGCCGGCGACAACCCGCCGGAAGGCGTGACGATCAGTTACTACCTCAAGCAAAAGGCCAAGAAGACTGTCGCTCGAAGTCTTCAACGACAAGAACCAGCGCATCGTCCGAATCGCGGCCAAAGAAGAAAGTGCCGGGCCAAGAGGATGACGAAGACGAGGACGATAAGACCGACCCCGTGAAGATCGAGATCCCCGGCGACAAGGGAATCAATCGCGCGACCTGGGATCTGCGGCATCAAGGAGGGGAACTGATTTCCAGGGCGAAATTCGATGCGGGCGGCCTGCGCAAAGGGCCTTTGGTGGCCCCCGGAAAGTACACAATTCGCATCATTGCCGACGGCAAGGCATATTCGACAAAAGTCGACGTGCGAATGGATCTTCGCGTGACGGAGCCACGCGGCGTCGCCAATTTGAAAGTCGCCGCCGCAAAAGATCGACATTCGCTCCGAGGATCGCAACACCCGAGGAAGTCACTCGGCTGGCGAATTCGCCCTGGACACTTAGGCGGAATAACCTCGACCTCGTCGGCGAAGAAGCGGTGGAGCAGGAACAATTCGCATCTGCGCATTCGCGACGATGTGACGAAAGTGACCCAGATGGTCATGAACTTGCGAGCCATTCGCAAACAGCTGAAGTTGCACGACGAACTGCTCAAGAAACAAGCAAAGTCCAAGGAATTGCTCAGTCTGGAAAAGCAACTCGCGGCCAAACTCGTCGAACTCGAAGCCAATTTGCACAATCCCCAAGGCGAAAGTGACGTACGACATCCTCGCCCAAAAAGGGGGCGCCAAGCTCTATTCGCAACTGGGAGGACTGTTTAACTTCAATTCGGCCGGCGACGGACCGCCCACGCAGGGCATGAAAGACCTGGCGGATGAATTGGAGAAGGAGTTAAACGGCTACGAGGTGGAATATCAGAAAGTCAAGATGGAGGATATAGCGAAGGCGAACGAATTGGCGCGGAAACTGAATGCGCCTATGATTTGGATATCTAAATGAAAGCGGTCAATGATCGGCGACAAGTCAACTTCAATTGTCGTTTGGTTTACCGCTGATTGCTGACCGCTCCATGCAAAGAATGCAAACCGACACGCACGCACCGCAGCCACCTAACACCGCCGAGGAGTATTGCTCCCGCGGCATGGACCGCCTACGGACCGGCAACCTGAAAGATGCAATTGAGGATTTCACGCAAGCCATCCGATTGCGACCGGACATCGCGGCGGGCTATCGATTCCGAGCGATTGCCCACGCCGAGTCGGGCAATGTCACTCGAGCGATTGCGGACCTCGATCAAGCGATCCGCCTGAAGCCGGACGACGTCCAGGCTCTCTACGATCGCGGGCAATTCTTTCTTCGGCAAAAGCAATACGACGAAGCGCTTGCCGACTGCAATAGGGCCTTGGCTCACGATCCGGCTCGAGCTGACGTTCTGGCTCTTCGCGGTCGAGTGCAGGAGGCCCGCGGTTGCTCCGAACATGCGGAAGCGGATTTTTCACGCGCGATTGAAATCGACGCTGCCGGCGCGGCAGACTACTACGTCTGGCGAGGCGACCTGCGATTGAAAAGCGAGGACCCGCACCGCGCCATCGAAGACTTCAATCGGGCCCTGGAACTCGACGCCTCGAACGTTTACGCGCTCAGTCGGCGCGCCAGCGCCCACTGGGCACTGCACGATTTGGATGCGGCGCTCGCCGACTACACACTGGCTGTCGAACTCGATGGCGAGTGGGTTTGGGTGCGCAATGGCCGCGGACTTGTTTACCACGACCGCAAAGAGTACGAGCAAGCGCTCGCCGATTACACCGAGTCGCTGAAGATCGATCCGAACCACGCTCCGACGTACGAGTACCGGGCCGAGACGTTGCATAAGCTCGGCCGGCGCGAAGAGGCCCTGGCGGATTTGAATGAGGCCGTCAAGCGCAATTCGGAGTCGCCGCGGCTCTTCAACCGCCGGGCGATGTTGCACTATTACAACCGAGAATACTTGAAAGCCGTCCGCGATCATACCTCGGCCCTCAAGTGCGACCCGAGCAGCGCATCGACATTCAATTACTTGGCATGGGTGTGGAGCACGGCTCCCGATCCATTGGTGCGGAATGGCCGTCGGGCGCTGGAATGCGCAACGCGTGCCTGCGAGTTATCCGAATGGCAGACCCCAGGCTACCTCGACACTCTGGCCGCCGCCCATGCGGAGGTCGGCAATTTCGTTGAGGCCGAGAAATGGGCCGAACGTGCCGCTGAGTTAGCCGACTCGGAGGATGGGCGACAGGAGTATATGGCACGAGCGGAGCAATACCGCGACGGCGAACCGCTGCGAATCACGCCATCGGACGAAGAATTGCGCGACGAATAATCTGTTAGCCGATTTTGGGGCGATTCTGCCCGCGAACTGAGCCCCGTTTTCCCGGCGGCTCACTGAAGATCTCGGCGAGAATCAGCGCTGCCGCCGGGCCTTGCTTCGATTTCAAAACTCCCTGGAGCACCTGTAGCACGGGCGACGGAGGAACGACCTTCGCGACTGCGGCCGGCTTGGCGGGCTTGGCGGGTTTGGGAGGCGGTGCAGGCGGTGGCAGCGGCGCTGTCGGAGCGGAGGGAGACATGCGCTCGACCGGCCGCAAAACCGGCACGGGTTCCACGGGCAATGGTGTGGGAGCGGTTGTAGGGCGACCGGGTTGGCGCGGCTTGCGCTCACGATCCCGGCTCTCCGGGCCACGCGGTCGGGATTCTGATCGAGTGCCCTGACGCGGTTCCGCAATGGTCCGCGAACCTTGAGGCCGCTTGGCGGAAGCGCCTTCCCCCCGCCGGCGCAATCGGTCGATTTCCGCCATGAACCGATCGATGTTCGTATCCGATGTTCGTTCGACTTGAGGAGAGTTCCCCATGGGCCGCGGCCGTGCCCCAGGTTGGCGACCGGTCGGACCCGTGGATTGCGACGCCTTGACCACCGCGCTGATGATCCACACCAGAACGAAGAGGCCGAGGACGATTAAAGCCATTGGTCCCATGGGACACCAGAATTCAAAGGTCGGAAGTCAAAGTCACCGGTTGTTCTGTCCATCCGAATTCGGTCCCGCGATGCTGGACCGCATATTCGTATCAGCCTGAAGGTTTTTCAGATTGTAATAGTCCATGACACCAAGCCGGCCGTCCTTGAACGCCTGGGCGATGGCCAAAGGCACTTCCGCTTCCGCCAGGACGACTTTGGCCCGGTTTTCCTGCACTTCGGCGGTCATTTCCTGCTCACGAGCGACGGCGGCCGCACGGCGCTTTTCGGCCTCCGCCTGAGCGACTCGCAGGTCCGCTGCCGCCTGGTCGGCCGCCAGCTTAGCGCCGATGTTCTCACCGACCTCGATATCGGCAATATCGATCGAGACGATTTCGAATGCCGTTTGCGAGTCCAGTGAGTTGTGCAGCACGGTCTGCGAAATCAAGTTCGGGTTCGCCAGCACGACCTTGTGTTCATCCGCGGAGCCAATGGCCTTGACGATGCCTTCACCGACGCGGGCAATGATCGTTTCTTCGGTTGCCCCACCGACCAGGCGTTCGAGCTTGGTTCGGACGGTGACACGGGCTTTGCAACGCAACTGAATACCGTTGCGGCAGACAGCGTCGAGAAATGTCCGGCCTTTCGACGCGTCCGGGCAATCGATGACTTTCGGATTGACGCTGGTGCGCACCGCGTCGAGTATATCGCGACCAGCCAGATCAACCGCGGCGGCGGTCTTCCAGGGCAGGTCGATGCCAGCCTTATGAGCCGCGATGACCGCAGTTGCAGTCTTCGGCACGTTGCCACGCGCCAGAAAATGACTTTCCAGGTCTTCCGTCGTGACCCGGACCCCAGCCTGGACCATGGCGATTTTCTGACGAACGATCATCGAGTAATCGACATTTCGCAATTTCATGCCAATCAGATCGAAGATTCCGATCTTGGCTCCGGTCAGCAAGCTCTGAATGTAAAGCCGAACGAAACTGAAAAACAGAATCAACATGAACAGAAAGATCAGCAGGGCGATGCCCGCGACAACGAAGATCCAAACCTGGCTGCTATCGATTTGTTTGCCTTGTGCAAAGATGGGGGCCAACATGTCGGATATCCTTGGGGAAAGCGCACGGACGCGACGGGTGCCCGGCAGGGACGGGCTCGCAGCCGCAAACGGCTTATTTCATCTTAGCTTACGAAAAATCTGCGTTCTCGAAGTCTTCCAGGGTCGGCGGGTCCGCCGGCCTCACTACTACCTTATTCGCTCGAACCTCGATGCACTTGACCCATTGTCCCGGATCGACCATGAGTCCTTCGGTAATCACGTCAATTCTACGCCCGTCGAATTCAGCGACGCCGGAGGGTCGCAGCGAAGATACCGCCCGGCCAATCTTGCCGCGAAGAACTTCCAACTCGAGGTTGGCAGGCATGGACGCGATCGTGGCGTCCTGTTCGGCAGCTTTGATCAATCTGCGACCCATCGGCGAATATGGCCACAGGTAGAACAAAAGTCCACCTAATACCGGTCCGCCCACGCACAGACTCAGGAGAGCCATCACGGCAGTCTCCATCGACGCGTGAACGAAGAGGAGCCCGACGCCCACCAATGCGCTACAAGCACCGATGGCGACGAGGATAAAACCACTCGGCACCACCAGCTCTGCTAACACGAGAACAACGCCGGCGGCAATCAGAATGTATGCCAGCAGAATTGGATCCATCGATTCTCTCAATTCCCAGTGAGCGAAAACTAATTCCAAGACCGCTTCACATTCAATACCCATTCTAACGGGATCAGACCTTTTTCACCACGATCCGGGTTCCTTCAACCGCCACGACTTGGATGGGCGTTCCAGGCTCGATGAAATCCCACTCCGTTGACACATTCACGCGCCGGTTGCCAATTTGAGCGATGCCGGACGGTCGCAGGAGGGATGTGGCGGTGCCGACCTGGCCCAAGAGTTCGACCGCCTCCTCAGTCCCCGGCAGTTGGGGCTCTTCCACTTCCGAATTCTCTCCCGGTGGCAACAGAAATAGCCGGTTGATATAGGGCACATCCGGCAGATACTTTGTCAATTGAAATGCAATAAGCACGGCACATGCCATTGTCAGAATGTGCCTAAGCATGACTTTCAGAGCACTCACCCAGTCCGCAACCGTTTCCGGCCAGGAATTCATGCCAGCCACGACCAACCCCGCCAGAATGAGCACGACTCCGCAAATGCCGGCGACTCCATGCCCCGGAATGAGGAACACTTCGATGCCCAAGAGCGCGATGCCAACGACGAAAAAGGCAAGTCCCACGACGATCATTTGACCGCCGAGGAGGAAATGAATCAGGAAGAATGCAGCAAAGCAAAGTAGCGCGACGACTCCCGACGCGATGTGACCCGGCGCCTTGAACTCGAATACCAAGAAGATGATGCCCAAGGCAACGAGCAGGATTTCCACCAATAGGATCGGCTGGGCCATCACCGTCCTCCGCTTTGCTAGACCCGCTTCACCACAATACGCGTGCCTTCGACCTCGACGACCTGGATCGGCGTGCCGGCCGGAATGAAATCCCCTTCGGTCACGACATCCACATATCGTTCGCCAAACTTCGCCATGCCGGCCGGGCGAAGCGTCGATGTCGATGTCCCAACTTGACCGAGAAGGGAGACCGCCATATCGACGCCCGGCAACGGCGATGCTTCGTCCATTTCCGGCTTATCCTCCGGCGGGACCAGCATCAGCCGATTGGCGTATGGGATCTTCGGCAAATAGCGGGACAAAATGAATGACAGCACGACAGCGCCGGCCATCGTCAAACCGTACCGCAACATCTTGCCGATCAGCGACATCCAGTCTTCGGTGCTCTCCGGAGCCTTATCGAGTCCCGCCAGTACCAGGCCGGCGAGGATCAGCAAGATGCCACTAACTCCCGCCACGCCGAAACCAGGCAAAAGGAAAATCTCAATTCCGAGCAGAGCGAGACCGAGGAGGAAAAGCATGATGGCCAGGTAAATCAACTGGCCGCCGAGTTGGGTCTGAGCCCAGAAGAAGAGAACGAAGCAGATCGCCGCGATCACTCCTGGCACGATCAGTCCGGGGGCCTTTAACTCGAGGACGAGCCCGGCGATTCCGATCACAACCAGCAGAATCGAGACATGCGTCTGCCGCAAGAATGCGGCAAAATCGTCGAGCCACGACGGCTCCGATGAGCGGACGTCCTTGGAGTCGACGCCATAGAGCGCATACACCTCGGCAATATCTTTGTTGTCAATCGTCTTGGCGATCTTCAGATCCTTTGCCTTGGACGCCGTCAGTTTGAGCAAGACGCCCTTTTCCTTCACCATTCCTTCGCGGCGCCAGTCCTTGTTGCCTGGCGCCCGGAGATCGGCCTCGTTCATCAGCGCGTGCTCGCTCGTCTTGTCGTTGACGGCGCGGATGATGACCAGATTCTTGTCGAATAGACCGTCGACAATGAGCTTGGATTGGCCCATTTTCTCAGCGATTTCTTGGAGATTCCGACGGATCGCTTCTTCGTTGATGCGCTTGCCGTTGTTGCCGCCAAGCATCGTTTCGAAGTTGCCGACAACCGCTTCGCCTTCGGGCGCCGGGCCCTTGTACATGACCATCTCTTGGCACCCGAATGCCAGGAAAATGGCCAGGTCGGGGCGCTGCTGGGAATGAATGCAATCGTTCGGGCCCGATAATCCCGATCTTTGCCGAGTGCGATCAAGTCTTCCGCGATATCTCGGGCGGCGGCCGGATCGCCATTGGCGGTGGTTTCAATGACGAAGAAGAATGTGTTCTCTTCCCGGGCCTTGGCCCCTTCGATCTGCCGGCGAAGCTTTTCCCGCAAAGCGGTGTTGATCGTTCCTTCGATCATGATCCGGACCGGCTTCATGGCCCGTGTACCGAGCGGATTGCCTTGCAAGATGGACGGGGGCAACTGATACCACTCGAGTAATTCTTCGATCGTGTCTCTTTGGAGTTTGCAGATGCCGTACTTACGTGCATGCTCCATGTCATAGAGTTCGACCCCAGGAGACATCGGCTCCGCAGTTTGATTGACGATGCGAACATCCCCATAGGCGGCATCGCGGTTTGGATCGTCGAGCTTGCGCTTATCAACGTAGATCGTCGATCCCTTGTACTGGGCTTGATAAAGCCGAACGTTCTTGTCGATCATCTTGAGAACGGCCCCGGCTCGAGCGATACCGGCGATAGTCAGGTAATCATTGATCTGGTTCTTGCTGACCACGGTGTTGCCGCCACTCACTTGCCCGATTTGTGATCCAGACGCCATAACCAGATCGTCGCACGCCAGCGCTGGCAGTACCGAGTGCCGGGTCGTTTTGCCGTGGATAAACGCGATCGTCGTCAGGCCATTGCTGGAAAGATTACGGATGAATTCGGACAGGTCGGTACAAGGACCATAGGCCTCCGTCGATGCGTCTTTGCCGTCCGGATTGAAGTCAAAAATCACTTTCTTGACGTTTCGCCTGGGATCGTTGCGGGCGACATCGACATCGGACTTGATTCGGTTGACCTGTCCTTCGGTGATGGGGTTTTGCACGGTGATATAAACGCCATCGACTTGCCGCTTGTCTTGGGCGGACGCTGGTTGGACGACGAAAAGCGCCAGCAAGACTGCCGGCGAAAGACGAACCCATTTCATGGTGACGGACATGACGTACGTTCCCCCGGCGGACAATGCCGGTCCGTGGACAGGGTGGTCAACTACCTGCCATTATAGTGCTTCAAAAACCTTGCCAAAAGTCGCTCACCTCGTCCCGAAAGGGAATTCGCTGCTTGCCACCACAAATTGTGCATATCTAATCTCGTGCCGGGAGATTGTTTGCGTCGTTTGAATGTCTCTGGGCGATTGTGCGGTCACATTGTCACGCAGCACATCTCGATCGGTTTCCAGGCATTGAGAATCACACTTTGGCAGCCAACAGCGGTTTCGCCTCGTAGCGGAAGTCGCCAGACCACTGCTGTCAACATCTTTGCCGCGCGGTTTTTTGCTGAGCTGTCGTTTTGGCTTTCGCTTGGGCTTGAGCATGGCTCTGGAGGATGCGGAACACGGAGCCATGACCGCGTTTACCGACGCGCTTCGTGGTCGTGCGATTCGGTTGCGGCTTGGCTTTCCACCACGTTTCGCTCCACGTTCCAGCCAGCATGGTACGCAGACGTTCGCGTAAGTCCTCTTCCGGGAGACATTCGGCAAACCACACGGCGGTCGGTTCCGGTCCGATGACGATGTTCCAGGCGACCAATTGGTCGCGAAGATCATCGAAGAACTTCTCGAGCGAGATCCGTTCGGGTGGGCATTGCTTGACCTCGGCTACGTAGGTCGTCAGCAACTGGACGATGTTGTACAAGATCATGCAGAAGGCAAATTGGAAGATACACGCCTGCGGCGTGCTGCCGATCAAACCCGCCAGGCCAAACACCTCGGTCACTTTTTGAAACAGCCGCTCGATGCCCCAACGCTCCAGGTAGAGCCACAGCAAATCGACCGCGAGAACCGCGTCGGCATCCAACAGATCGGTGACCAGCGCCAGCTCTTCTTCGCCCGGCCGCGACAGGACGATGCGCCGGACATACCGGCGGCCGGCGCTGCGCGGGCCGCCCAGCCAACCCCACGACTCCGCATACGCTCGGCCTTTCGCGTCGGTGCCAGTCCGTGGCGGTCGCTCGGCATCGGCCGTAAATTTCGTGTTGCTTTGATGGCGGACCAGGAAATGGTCAGCGGCCCGCGCCGTAAACCGCGCCAAGCGCACTAAGGCAGCCGCGCGAAATAAATCTACCGGTCACTGGGGCTCAATGATGAGGCTCCATTTGGGCAAGGTCTGGGAACGGATCAAGCGGCTCGCGATGGGGGCAAATGCGGTTTGGGTTAGCCGGACACCGCGTTCGTAAGTCGTGGTGACCGCGCGGATCAACGGGTGAATCGTCCGCCATGTCATCGTGCCCGCCCAGCGCAAGGCTTGCTCGATCGAATGCAGGAGCGTGCCGTTCCAGTGCTGCTCCAAGATGCCCCAGCAACGCTCGATGGGATTGTACTTGCTGTGGTACGGCGGCAGGTACACCAGTTCGACTTCGATCCGGTGGCGATCGACGAACTCCACGAGGCGTTTCATGAACTGCGTGCGGCAACTGGCAATCTCGGGACCATTATCGAGTTCGATGTGCAGTCGCTGGACGCCCAGATGAACCGTCTTCCGCTCGTTCCACCATTGATCGAGACCATCGGCGATGAAGTCGCTGGTTTCTTTCGAATGGCCGAACAGGAACCACGGTTGCTGGATCGTCACGTTGCCGCGATTCAACTCCAGCACGCCGAACGGGACCAGCACGGCGTCGGGAGACATGTCGTGATCGACGGCCCTGACGGGTTCGATGCCGCGTGCCTGACCGCCGCGGGAGAATTCGCCGATCTTGACTTTCGCTTTGGTGTCGAGGGAGATTCTCAGCGTGTCCGCTTCGCTCGCCGTCCGAATGCGGGCGGCTTGGACGTTCGCGAAGATCGCGTCGGTTTCGGGAATTTTTTTTCGGGACGGGCTTTGAGGACCCGGCGGAGCCGGTAGCCCAGGCGGTTGAGCAGACAGCCCACCGTCTGCCGGCAGGGTACGAAGCCCTTCAACTCGGGCTCGGCTTTCAGGGCCTCGCGAACAGCCTTGGCGGTGATCCGGGTGAACGCCAGGGTGGTCTGAAACTTGGGGTCGGCCTGCGCATGGGGGTCGACCAAACGATGGACATGCTCCTCGAGTTTCGGGCAGAGTTCTTCGGTCTTTTTGCGTCCGCGGAGGTGACAGGCGTCCAGGCAACGGATGCCGGTACGGAGTTCGCCGAGCCCCGTGATCACCGCTGCACGTCCCCAACCGAAGGTCGTCTCCGCCTCACGGGCGGAACCGTTGCAGTATTTGATGGCGGTCTCGGCTTGGAACTGTCGGCGCCGATAGCCGGTAAGAAGCTTAGTGGCTGACTGGATGGTCTGAATGACATCTTCCGTGAGCGGTGACATGGCCGTCTCCTCCTTGAGACAGGCCTACTCATACACGATTGGGCGGAATGATGGTAGATCATTTCCACGCCGCTGCCTAAATCGCAAAAGCCGCGATCGGACACGTACAAGCAGAGTTGCGACACCAGCCCATACACCTGGGTCAGCAAACCGTCGAGCAGCGGTCGTTCGCTGGCATCGCCATCGGCATGCGCCTGCATCGCCACGGCCAGACCCGAACCCCACTCGAGCGCCACGGTCACCTTGCCGCCCAGTAAGCCGCCGCCCACGCCCCGCAACGGTTTGAGCCGTTTCGCCACCTTCTTGATCGCTTTACCATCGATCACGATGACTGTGAAACCACGCAAACCGGCCGGCAACTCACGCAGGGATGTCGTCGGGATCAGCTTACGCAGTGCGGCGGTGCCATGACGTAGCAAAGCCTGGCTCACCGCGATCGGCAGTCGGCCGAGTTTGCCAAATGCCGCGGCGATGCTGGTCGAGAGTTGGCCCGAGGCGATATTCTTCTCGAAACTGCGTCGACCGCTGCCACGGTGCAACAGCAAAGCGTCGGCCACCAAATGCACCATCGTCGCGAAGGTAATGACCTTTTCATAACACCGACCGCGATGTTCATTCCAGAGCGCGTTGAGGCGTTGCGGGTCGAAAACGAAACGCCAAATCGACAGCGCGGCATCGGCCAGCGGCAAGCGTGCCGCGACATCTCGGAAATCGAATCCCGCCGCGCCTTCGCGCTCCGTAGCTTCCATGCCCGTGCCTCTCGAATGGTGCGAAAAAACCTCCAGCTGACGAAAATGTATGGGGCTCTTAACCTTACGCAAGAGCCAGATGTTGACAGAAGTGGTCGCCAGACTTCCGTTTGGGCGGGACCAAAGACGGAACTCTGGCGAGTTCCGCTACCTGCTTTCGTAACGGAAGTCGCCAGACCAGCCCTTTCAACATGGCGACCAGGCAAGCCTGGCAAGCTGGGGAAGCGGCCCCTCGGAAAAACAAGCAGTTTCCGAGTTCTGGTTCGGTTTGCCAGCCCGCCCCCGGGATCGCATCCCGGGCACAGCAACCAGGAAACCCCTATTTTCATAGAGGGTTCCGCCATGTTGAAAGGGCTGGTCGCCAGACTTCCGTTTGGGCGGGACCAAAGACGGAACTCTGGCGAGTTCCGCTACCTGCTTTCGTAATGGAAGTCGCCAGACTTCCGTTTGGGCGGGACCAAAGACGGAACTCTGGCGAGTTCCGCTACGCATTCCCTGTCCCGGACAAGGGGTAGTATCTTTTTTTGGTGTGACATTTTGTGACATTTTGTGACATTGTCCCTCCCTGGTTCGGCTAACATCTTTTGTTTTTGGGTCAAACTGGCTCAAATTGGCTCACTCGCTTTCCGGCTGGCTAGCCTGACCGGGCCGCGGCGGCCCGAGCCACCGCATCCAGTATTTCGAGTGGTCGTCCGATGCAAGGGGATTCCTTCGATTTTTGCGGTTTCAGTCATGGCCCGGCTTTCCCATTACTAATCCCTGGTCAGAATTGCGCAATTCGTAGGCTGTGGCTCCCCGGAACTGGGCCGAACGGCTCGGGAGAGCGGTTCGACGTGGACCTGGTTTCGCTTCGCGAGCAGAAGCGGGGAATGCACGGCATCATTGGAATCTCGCCGGCCATCAGGGTAGGGCTGAACCGGCCGCTCGCCCAAGTGTCGAAACCGCGTAACGTTACCCGGGATAACGGGTCATCAATGCTTTGCGCATTCGAGGAGTAAGACCGAGGTGCGGCAATCCGAGGCGCTTCAATCGCGGCAGTCGCGGCGTGTTCAAGAGTTCAAAGGCTCCGGAGTCATGGATCGGATTGTCGCTTAAATCGAGTTCGGCGAGTTGATGCAGGTACGGCGATCGGGCCAAAACCCGAGCCCCATCGTCGCCAATCCGATTGCCAACGAGTGCTAAAGATTGCAACGAGGAGATCCCAGACCAATTCGCCAGCGCCGTCGCTCCGTCGTTGCCGATTTCGTTTCGGTCCACAGTCAATCGTGTCAGTTCATTCAAACCGGGCAGAACTGGCAACAGGGCGATGCCTTGGGGACCGATTCCATTTTCACTCAGATCGAGTGAGGACAGGCGAACCACGCCGACTTCGGGCGCCGGTGAATCCCGCTCGGCGCCAACGTAGTTGAGGCCCAGGCCCAATCGTCGAAGCCCCTCCAGCATCTTGGAACGACACAAATAACCGAGTCCCGCCCGGCTCAACTCATTGCGGCGGAGTTCGAGCGATTGCAAGGTTCGCAGGTTCCGCGAATTCGCCAGCGCATGGGCTCCCGTGTCGCCGACGGCATTGTCGCTCAAATCGAGTTCGACAAGGTTTTGAAATCGGGGCGAACGGGCAAGCCGTTCCGCCCCGCGATCGCCGATCCGATTGCGCCCGATATTGAGGGACTGCAAGCGGCCGAGATACACGGAATCGACGAGACTGCGCAAGTGACTCATCCATGTGATGGGCGAAGATCGTCACGGCCGACAGTTGGGCCAACTGGGGGGAGTTCATCAGTCGGGCGAGGCTGCTGCCAATGTCCACAAACCAGACATGACGAATCGGCGCACGTCGAAGCAACTCGTCGCCCCGAAGGATGAACGTGCGTGCTTCAACGATCACGGTTTCGACAAAGCCCCGATGGAAAGTCTGCTGACCGGTCATGCTGCCGAGCGGGGCCGACCAAGTTGCGTGATACCGGGCCAAGAGCGCCGATTCCCGATCGATCAATTGGTTCCGTCGGGGATCGTCGGCCGGCAGCCGAGCCAGGGCAATTTGAATTCGAATGAATTCGCCGCGGGGGTCGTCCCGCTCGTCCAGCCAATCCGCGAAAATAAGCCGTGGACGATCGTCGTCCGGCTCGGCGCAGATGCACTCCATGAACCGTTCTTCTTGAGGGCTCATGCCGGAGTTTAGAACACTCCGGGCATTTGCGGCATAGAACCAACTAGACGCCTTCGCCTCATCGGTGCACTAGCGGACTGCCCCACGATTGACGCGCCCATACGATAGTTGACATGAGCGAGCATGCGATTCGGGTCGACGACCTGTGCAAGAAGTACGGCCCCGTCTTGGCCGTCGATCATATCCATTTCGAAGTGCCACCCGGCGAGCTGGTCGGGTTTCTCGGGCCCAATGGCGCCGGCAAAACGACGACCATGCGCATTCTGACGACGTTTCTGCCCGCCACCAGCGGCATCGCCACGGTCTGCGGCAACGACGTCATGAATGAATCGATGAAAGTGCGCGAGAGTATTGGCTATTTGCCCGAAAGCGTCCCCCTCTATCCGGAAATGCGCGTTGAAGAGTATCTGACATACCGGGCGAAGCTGAAGAATGTCGATCGCGCGCTGCGTCGCAAACGCGTGGAAGAGTGTCTCGAACGATGCCGGGTCAAAGAGGTGCGTCGCCGATTGCTCGGCACATTGTCCAAGGGATATCGCCAGCGCGTGGGCCTTGCGGACGCGATGATCGCCGACCCCAAGGTGCTCATCCTCGATGAGCCGACGTCCGGCCTCGACCCGATCCAGATTCGGCAAACTCTCGACACGATCAAGTCGCTTGCCGGCACACACACAATTCTCCTATCCACCCACATCTTGCCGGAAGTGGAGCAGATCTGCGATCGAGTCATCATCATCAGCCGCGGCACGATCCGTTGGGACGGCCGACTGAGTCGATTGGCCGAACAAGTGCCGATCCTGGTGATGGAAATTCGCGGGCCTGAACCGGGAGTTCGACAACTCCTGGAACAGCAAGGAGGCGTGAAAAAGGTGCTGACTCGGCCGATCGAGGATGGCCTGCTTGGCGTCGAGATTGAACAAGAACGAGGCAGCGACTTACGCGAAGCGCTGGCGAGCAAGATTGTCTCTTCGGGCTGGTCGATTCGCCGGCTCGATTTGCGCCGGAAGAACCTGGAAGGGCTGTACACGGATGTAGTCTTGAGTCGCGACACTTAGGCCAGAAGTCAGAGATCAGAAGTCAGAAGTCAGAAGTCAGGGGCCAGAGGCGATTGATTCCGACCTCTGACTTCTGGCTCCGGGAAGCAAACGATGTCGATTGAAACTGTCTCGCCACCACCCGAAACTGCTCCTTCGGCTTTGACCGAGGATCAGGTATCGTACGCCCGCACCATCGGCCTGACGGGGCTGATGGCCGTTCTGCTTGGCGTGCTGATCCTGATCCTCAACGTCGCCAAGGCGAAGATCGGACTCGAGATTGGCAACAACGTCGGCTTCGCGGGCATCTTGGTCGGCATGGCGATGATGTTCTTCCATGCGACCCGCGATACCGATCAGATGATTCGCCGGCTATACGGCTATGTCGGCGGACTCGGCTTGCCGATTTCGGGCCTCATTCTGTCCGTGCTGCCCGTCATCATTTCCGCGTCGCGGTCGGCGCCGGCCGATGGCAGCCCGAAGCAGATCATTTCGCTGTTCTTTCCATTTGGCTGGGCATGCTTCCTCGCCGGCCTGATGTTCTTGATTCCATTCTGTCGCAACGAACCGGAAGAGAAGCACCGTCGTTACGGTCTCCTTGGCCTCGGCGTCATCGGCGCCGGCCTGGCGTTGACCGGTTTCATCGGCGGATTGATTTCCACAAGCTTCGCCCTGACCTACGGCTCGGTGCTTGCGCTACTCGGACTGGCTTATCTCTGCACGTTCATCAACCAACTCGGCGGCGCCGACCTGGCGGGCTACCGCCCGGCCTTGGGAGTCGAGGCGCTCGGCTTGGCGGTCTTTGCGATTGCTCTCGTTCGCTCGGTCGTTCCAAGCGAACAGTCCTTCTTCATTCCGGCGGGGCTGGTGCTCATGGCCCTGGGAATCTTGTATCTCTTATTTGCACTATTTTTGGTGTCGGACTCGCGACTCGTGGTGCTGACTCGCCGCGAGTTGGCAGCCTACTTTTATTCACCGGTCGCCTACCTCGTGCTCCTAATGACCGCCCTGATCGCGGGCATCGCCTACATCTTCTTCTATTACGGGTTACAGCGGGAGAAGACGGAACCGATTGTGACTTCGTATTTGGCCGACTTGTTTAGCGTGCTGACCGTGACATTTATCATTCCGGCCATCACGATGCGGCTCGTCAGCGAAGAGAAACGAACGGGCACCTATGAGGTGCTGATGTCGGCGCCGGTCGGCGAAGTCCCCGTCGTGCTCAGCAAGCTTTTCGCCAGCTTCCTGTTTTTCATGATGACCTGGTGCATCTGGGCCGTGTTCCTCTTGGCACTCCGGGCGGATCAGGACAAGGTGTTTGAATACCGGCCGGTTCTGAGCTACTACCTGGCCGTTGCGGCCTCAGGGTTGATGTTCACAGCCATGGGCGTGTTCTTTTCGTGTCTGACGAAGAATCAAATCATCGCCGCGGTGCTGACGTTTGCGGGCATGCTGTTTTGGTTGTTTCTGTTTTTTGCCGGACGAGTCATTCCCGAAGGATCGGTCTGGAAGGGCGTGTGTTCGCACATCACCTACATCAACCTCTGGTGGGATGCGCTCGGGGGCCGGCTGCATTTGCGCGACGTGGTGATTCAACTCTCATTCGCCGCGTTCTGGACGTTTTTGGCCGTCAAGGTTCTGGAAGCTCGGCGGTGGAGTTGACCGACGCGTGCGACGTAGGACGGATTGCAATCCGTCCTACAAACGCGGTGGACACACGATTGACGGGGATAAGTTCATGACGACAGAGAATCGGCCGACCGGGGTGCTGGCAACGCTTGCCGAATTCCGTCGGCAGATTGCCATCGGTTTGGCGGTCGCCGCGGTAGTCCTGGCGGTATTGGCGATCTGGTGGGCGGTCCGCAGTTGGCCCACTCGTGCGGAAGCGGAAAAGCCCTCGGCCAAGGATGTGTCCTCGGCGGAAAAGCCGGCGCCGGAAAAGAAGCCAGCCGAACCCAGCGCGAGCGTTGACTATCTGCCCGCGGCAGTCTGGGCGGGTTTCCTGGCCATCCTTTGCGGCATTTCCGCCTTCTGGCTGCTGAGTCAGCCGCTCAGACCTGGAAACGAGGCGACGGCCATTCGCACGGAGCTGCTGACATTCGGCAGCCTGGCAGGGTTCGTCACCGCCATGCTCGGGTTATTGCTCGGGTTTCGATGGGACGAGAGTCTCTTCCGTTGGATCAACGAAGACCAGGTTCAGGACGCCAAGTGGGTGCTGATTGCCGCGTCGATTTTCACGGCCGGGCTGATCGTGATGTTTCTCAGCCTGCAACTGGCGCGAACGGAAGAGCGCTCGAACGTCATGCTCCGGCGAGCGCTGTACGGATTCAATTCCGTTTTCCTCGGCCTGCTGCTCGTCATGGTGCTCATTGCGGCCAACGTCTTCTCGTTCCTGAAACTGCCGAGCACTTTGGTTACCAACGATTCGGCGTTCACATCGCTTTCCGATCCGGCCAAGACGTTTCTTCGATCGCTCGACCGTCCCGTACACGTTTACCTCATCCTGCCGGAACACTATGTCCAAAATGTGGATGTTCCGGGAGGTCAGGTGGCTTACACGCAACTGTATTCGGATTGCCGTGGCCTCTTGAGCCAGTGCGAACGTCAATCCCGGAATTTTACGGCCAGTTACCTTTCTCCCGGACTCGATGCCGTCCGCATCGCCGCCCTATTCGACCGGTTGAAGGTGGCCGACAAGGATCGGGATCAACTCGGATTGCTCATTGCCGTCGGCGAAAACGAAGACGTCACCTCGTTCATCCCCAGCCGCGACCTGGTCGATTACAACATCGATCAGCAGGGCCGATCCATCATTTTCGTCTTCCAGGGCGAGAGCAAACTGCTCAACGAACTCATTTATCTAACGGACTCTCGGTCGAAGGAAGTCGTGTATGTGACCCAGGATCACGACGAGCTGTCGATCGATTCGAACGCGACCGGCAAGCGAACCATGGCCGCGGCCATCCAATACCTGCGCGACAAGAAGGTTCGTATTGAGCCATTGGACCTCGATTCCAAAGAGCCGAAGGTGCCCGACGACGCCGCGTGCGTCCTGGTCGCTGGACCGCATCGGACGATCGCGGACGATTCGCCCACGATGAAAGCGTTGCGCGAGTATCTTGTCCCGACGAAGCCAGGGGTAAAGCCGGGCAAATTGCTGGCCTATCTCCCGGCCTTTCGCGCTGCAACGGGGAACAAGGTCGCCCCCTCGGGACTGGAATCGTTACTGCGGGACTTTGCTCTCGATGTCCCTCCCGACCAGCGCGTGATGTGCGTGCCTCGGCAATTCCAGCCGATCCAGGGCCTTGGATATATTCCCGCCAATACGGCGCTTGGCGTTGGCTATTCCGACACTTCATTGGCATTGGAGAAGACGTTCACGCAGGGTGAACTGTTGTTCCAAAACGCCCGCGCTATTCGGCCGGCTGCCGGAGGTGGTGGCGGCTTCAAGGCGACGCCGATTATTGGAACGATTCCCTTCCGCCCCAGTCCGTTCTTGCGTGGTTACTGGATGGACGACGATTTTGGCAAATCGGCGGAGACCACGGCTCAAGAATTGGCGGCGGATCCCAAGGTACGCCAAAGCAAATTGGTGATCCGCTCCATCCCGTTGGCGGCCGCGGTCACGGAAACGGGTGCGCCGACCGCGCACGGAACCGGCCGGCCGCGAATCCTGGTGTTCGGATCCGATTCGCCCATCGAAGACAGCCCCGAATTCCCCGCGGTGTCCGATCAGTTTCGGTTCTTGGCGTTAAGCGATTCGCTCGACTGGCTGCGCAAGCGCGAGTCGAATCTGGGAATTCCGCCGAAGAAAGAATCCACGTATCGACTCACGCACGCATCGAGTCTTCAAAACCTGCTGTTGCTGATTGCAATGGTATTGGTCGGAATCACAACACTCGGAGTGGGCGTCTGGTTGTCGCGGCGAAGGTAAAATAATGGCGCTCGACATGATGTTCCGCGGTTGAAATCGCCCATGCCATTCGAGAGATCCATGAACTTCCGCACTACATACGTTCTGCTCGGCATCGTAATTATTGCGCTGGCGGCGCTGGGCATCTTCGTCCTCACCTCCAGCGACAAGAAAACCAATCGTTCGGTCGAAGGCTACCTGTTGCGCCAGTTTCGGGCCGCCGACGTGCAAGCGAAGGATGTCAATTCGGTCGAAATTGAACGGCCTGGCGAGACGCCCGACAAAATCGCTTTTGCCCGCGAGGGCAATAAATGGGTCTTGGTCGCACCGGCGCGGGCTCGGGTCGACAGCTCGGCCGTCGAAAATGTCGTATCGCAGATTCTCAATGCCCGTACCGAAAAGGCCGCCGACATTTCGACCAATCCGGCGGCGCACGGTCTCGACAATCCGCCGGTGAAAATCACGCTCAAAACCGCCGACAATCGGTCGGCGTGGATCGCCTTCGGCAACGTGACCATCGGTGGCGATCGCGCCGTCGTTTACGTCCTTACGTCGGACGACGATCAAAGGCCCCAGGCCGCCAAGCGAAGCGATTTTCACGCGCTCTTCAAGAGCGATAGCCCGAAGGGGGCCACCAACGCCGGTCAGCTCGTCAAAGACGTGAACGATTTTCGGCCGCTCAAGATCATTGGCGACGGCGCCATGGGACCGCTCGACCAGATCGTACGTTCGCTGTCCGTTCGCACCGACAAAAACGAAATCGCACTGTTTCGCGAGCCTGGCGGGAATTGGAAGTTTCGTGTCCCCGCCAACTACGGCGAGGCGGCAACTGATGCGACTCCGGTGTCCAGTCAGGCCAAAGATGGCTCCGGCGCGATTGGCAGCGTCAGCCAGCTCATCAACACGATCTCCAATATTCAACCGGCCAATCGAAAGGGGATCATCGATGCTGGCGGTGACCTGGCGAAATACGGCCTCGCCGCGACCAACAAGCCATTGCAAATCGACTTCAGCCGCAGCGACGGCGTCAAGGAGACGATGTATGTCAGTGGGCCAATCAAGGCGGGCGACCACGAAAAATACTACGCCCGCAACGAAGCCGATTCGGTGGTCTACGAAGTGCCTGCCGAGCCGGTGAAAAAGGTTCTTGCTGTATTGAACAATAAAGGGTCGCTCCGCGATCGCACGGTTCTGCAGCTCAACCCGCAACAAATCGACGCGATCGATATCGATGTACACGGCGGCAAGTTCGAGCTGCGCAAAGTCGGTTTCGGCTGGCAGGTCTACGATGCCGCGGGCAAGGGCCAGCCGGCCAACGCCAAAGCGGTGAACGATCTTGTGAGCCGGTTAACTGCCAAGCAACTCGCCACCGGCTTCCCGCCGGCGGGCATTCCCGACGACAAAATGGGCTTCACCAAACCCAGCGTTGAAATCAAGTTCTGGGTCGGGGGAATTGTCCCCGACAAGACCGAGCCCGAAAAGAAGAAGGATGCGACGCCGAAGCCGAAAGTCGTCGCTCCTCCGACCGCCCGGCTGGTCTTTGGCCACCCCGATGTCGGCGACGTGGTGTACGCACGGCGATTCGTCGGCGACGCCAAGGCCGATTTTTTTCTTCCAGCCGATGCATTCAAACTCGCCTCGCGGGGCCGGCTCGATTACATCGACGTCTCGCTCAAGCCGCTCGACCTGGCCAAAGTGCTCAAGCTGTCGATCGCGCACGGCAAGGAGACCACCGTGGTCGAACGGCCGAACATCGACAAGCCGGTCGGCGAGGCGGCGTGGAAGATCGAATCCCCGGATCGTCTGAAGGGACGCACCGCCGATGCGTCGGCGATCGCGCATCTCTTAAATCAGATCGCGTTCTTGCATCCGACACGCGTGGTCTCCGACAAAGTGACGGCCGATGTGCTCAATCGCTTAAGGGTAAATGCGGATGATCCACGAATGAAGGTCACCGTACACCTCAAGGAAGGGGCCGATCGCGTTTATGTGTTCGGTGACGACGTGGGCACCGAAAAGAAATCCGTCTATTTCAAGCCAGGCGATCAGGATTTGGTCTTCGAGATCGATCGCTTCGCATTCGACCAACTGGCGAAGGCGGACGTTCAGGACATGGTCGTCCACCGCATCGACAAGGTGAAGATCAAGGAGGTCAAGATCACCGGTTGGCAGGAGGTGCTTGGCACGCCGACCACGCTCGACATAGAACGTAAGGACGGCAAGTGGGCGCTCAAATCGGGCGGCAAGTTCGAGATCGATCCGAACAAGGTCGATGCCCTTCTGAACGATCTGATTGCTCCCAAGGCGGACGCATTTGTCGTTTACAAGACCGGCCCGAAACCGGAGCACAACCTCGATCTCGCGAAAAATGCTCTGTCGATCGAATTGATTCGGGAAGACGGCGCAGTCGGTGAAAATCATGATCTCGCCGCCGAACAAGGAAGGCAAAGTGTTCGCGACGAGCAGCCTGTCGCCGGGCGACGTTTTCACGATGCCGGACAAATTCGCAACTGTCCGGGCCAAGCCGGCGGCACTTAAGAAGGAATGACGAATGACTGACGAATGACCCACCAGTGACGAAGCGGCTTTTCGTCATTGGTGGGTCATTCGTCGATCACTCGTCATTTCATCATCCCGGTCGCTCCCTTGATCTCGCCGACGGGTTCAGCTCGGCCGCCGAGGTGCTTGGCCAGGAACTCCTCCGAGATCGCAAAGAACTGCAAGCGATTTTCCGGCCGGGCGAAGCCGTGCCCCTCGTCTGGAAAGACCACGTATTGCACTTCCCTTTTCTTGTCGCGGATCGCCTTGACGATCTGGTCGCTCTCCGCCTGCTTGACCCGCGGATCGTTCGCCCCTTGGCCAATCAAAAGCGGCTTGGTGATCTGGTCGGCGCGATAAAGCGGTGAATGCTGTTTGAGAAACTCTTCATCCTTCTCGAGGTCGCCGACGCGCTTGGTAAAGAGCGATTTCAGTGGCGCCCAATAGGGCGGGATCGATTTGAGCAAGGTCACAATGTTGCTCGGGCCCACGATGTCCACACCGCAGCAGAAGACGTCGGGCGTGAACGCCAAACCCACCAGCGTCGCATAGCCGCCGTAACTGCCGCCGGCGATGGCAATCTTCTTTGGATCAGCAACGCCCTGTTTGACCAGCCAGTTCACGCCGTCGATCAAATCCTGGTGCATTTTGCCGGCCCATTCCCGGTTGCCGGCATTGAGGAAGTCCTTGCCATAACCGGTCGACCCGCGGTAGTTGACTTGCAGCACGGCATACCCGCGATTGGCCAGCCACTGGGCGAGCGGATCGAGCCCCCAATTGTCACGGGCCCAAGGTCCTCCATGAACGAGTAACACGGTCGGCAGCTTCTTCGCCTCGACGCCGACCGGCTTGGTCAGATAGCCGTGGATTGTCAGACCGTCCTGAGCTTTGTACTCGATTGGCTGCATTTGCGCGAGCTTGTACTTATCCAGCTTTGGCTGAGAAGTGAAAAGGAACTCGGCCTTTTTGCCCTTTCGATCGTAGAGGTGAAAGGCCGTCGGCCCGTCGTCGCGCGTATGCTGCACGATCCACATCTGATCGTCGACCGTCCGGCTGATGATCGTGAAGTCACCGCGCTGAATCTTGGCCAGTGCCGCGAAGTCGTCCTTGACCGAGTTGTCGAGCACTCTCCATTCCGTTCGAGCCTTCACGAACGCAACCGCCAGCGGGCGGTTCGTCCTTCGCTCCACGAACGTGCCGCCCAGGTCGTAGTTTTTGTCCTCGGCGACCACGGTCTCTTTCGCCGACTTGCCGTCCACCTTGAGGAGCCGAACGGCATTGCCGCCGTGGCTGCTGATCACGTAGACGTCGTTCGGATCCTTGCCGAAGAAAGCGATCTGAGCCTGATCGTCGGCATCGACATGCAGCAGCTTCCGCCACGGCTTGTCGGCGCCATCACGAACCATGAGGGTGTAAGATCCGTCGGCATTCATTGCGGTAGCGCCGCGGACGAAGAAATCGAGGTCGGTGCTCCAACCGATCACGTTGCCGGGGTTTTCGGTATCCACCTTGTCTTCGCCGGTGGCGAGACTGATTCGATGAGCGTCGAAAATCGCCTTATTGCGCTGGTTGAGTCCAACGACGACTGAGTCCGGATGGTTCTCATCGAGATCGACGTCCGAGGCGCGAACGCCGGGATAGGGCGTCAATTCGCGCGTCTTGTTGGTGGCAACTTCGGTGGCGAACAGGTGGAAGTTCTCGTTGCCTCCGACGTCCTGCAGGTAGAGCAGGTGCTTCTTGTCGTAGGCCCAATAGTACTGGCGAATGCCACGCTTTTCGTCCCGAGTCACGGCTCGATCGTCGTGCTGGCCGATCGTTCGGACCCAAACCTGCAGGACGTTCTTGGCGTCCGGAGCCAGGTACGCGAGGTACTTGCCATCCGGCGAAATCTTGGGGGCAGTTTTCTCCGGATTGCCGAACAACACGGCCCGAGGAATCAACGGCGGAAGTTCCGCAAGACAGGGAGCAGACAGCAGGGTGGCGGCGAGGAAAGTCCAGACAATACGCATTGCAAGTGCCTCGAAAGAGACCACGAAAGACGCCGAACATGCGAAAAGAGGACAACAGCTATGTCTTATGTCCTTTTCGTGTGTTTCGCCTCGTTCGAGGTTTCCTTTACTTGCCGCGGAATAGGGATGAGCGCCAGAGCCACATTCTGTGCAGCCAGAAGCGTGCCATCGTTGTCAGCGTGCGGAGGCCATACACCGTCGAGCGTTTGAAGTTGATGCTGCTCGCCTCGTCGAAATAGCGCACCGGAACCGGCAAGTCGCCCAGGCGAAATCCGAAATGAACCGCCTGTGCCAGGAACTGCGTATCGAAGACAAAATCGTCTGAGTTGCGCTGAAAGGGAATCGTTTCCAGGACACTACGGCGATAGACACGGAAGCCGCTGTGGAAATCACCCAGGTTCTGGCCGAGCGCGACATTCTCAATAAACGTGAGAAACCGATTGCTGAAGTATTTCCACCAGGGCATGCCGCAGCGCAGCGCTTCTTTCCGCGAGCGAACCCGGCTGCCCAGGACCACGTCGCAGATACCTAATTCAATGAGCCCGACCGCATGGGGAATGACTCGGGCATCGTATTGGTAGTCGGGGTGGATCATCACCACGACGTCAGCCCCGGAATCCAAGGCATATTTGTAACACGTCTTTTGATTGCCGCCATAGCCGCGGTTCTCGGGGTGGACGATGACCGTCAGGCCCATTTCACGAGCGACCGGCACCGTCCCGTCGGTGCTGCCGTCATCGACGAGCACGATTTCATCGACGCAACCCGGCGGAAAATCGGCGAGGGTGGCGGCGAGCGTGCGCTCCGCGTTGTACGCAGGCAATACGGCGATGACCCGATGCTGGCGTTTCGCGCGCGCCTCATCTGGGTCGAGAATGCGCTCGACGTGGAAGATTTCGTGCGACGGCCGGAGGGGGGGTTCGTTAAGCAGGGTCGGCATCGGAGGCTTGGCAGCGGCAAAGAGAATCACAGACATGATACGCCTTGGCCGCAATTATTCCCGCGATCCGCCGATTGCAGCGGAATCACTAGTCGAATTCATCTCGATAACTTCGAGACCGAGGAATAATTTGCCGAATCTCGCGGATGAATGTGACAACGACCGCAACCGCCACGGCGGCCGCGACCGTCGAAATCAAGTAGATGGTGATGCGCTCTTTCCGTTTCTCTTCCTGCTCAGCTCGGGTTTGTGGTGAGGGCTCACCACCCGCCTGCCATTCGCCGGCATTAACGCTAGGGCTGAACGCAAGTACGAGCAAAAGAATCAAGCCAAGAATGAATCGGCGCATGTTGAGGGCTCCAGGGCCCAGTGAGATTGGCATTGGTAAGTTAGCACAGGATTTGAGACGAGGCATAAATCCCGGCCTGACCGGAACTGGAAATCAGTAATTGGAACGTTGCCGAAAAGGCCGGCTGGGAAACGGTGCTATTTGATGAACGACCAGTGCTTGTAGAAGATCGCTCGGAACGGCGCCATCAAACATCGAACCCCCGTCAGTAAGGATCCGGTCAGCCAGGGGACCAAGGTTGGCCGAAGTATGTCGACGAACATGCACGCGCGCATACCATACGTTTCATTCACCGACCGATGTTGCAGGGTGTCGTCGAAAATGAACAGTTTCTTTTCCGACCAGTAGTGCGTGTGATTGCCGACACGGATGTAGGCGCTCTTACCTTCAATGTTGTTGATGTTGTAAAGCACCCGGAGGCTGAGTCGCAGCGGCCCGTAGTGCTTGCCCGTCGACGACCGCTTGTTGAAGATCGATACGCCGATCGTGCGAATGTAACGGAACTTCTTGTGGAATTCCGGCACATCCAGCGAGGTGTGAATGTTCTTGCCATACCATTTGAAAAAAATCATCCCCCGCTTCTTTGCTCCCATCTTCGACTCCAGCTGCGCCAGCAGGTCGCGCTGCTGGGTGGCGGCTATCAAGGCGTTGATTTCGTCCTGATGGCCTTGGGGCAAATCGGCCAGGTTGTACACGCCCTTGTTCCAGGTAGGGCAAGCAGATCAGGTCCATCAACAAGTTGAACGGCGAGAGGATCCAGGTGAAGAATCCGTTGCCGAAAAAGTAGCGGTCGATCGTTCCGATGGTTCGCCGGGAATTGCGCAAGACATCAATGAGGCCGAGCACGACATAGCCGGCGAAGGCGATGGGCACCCAATAAAATCCAAATGCGATGGGCACGACGATGAAAATCGTCAATACTGCCAGGCGCTTGCTGGCCTTCTTGGCATAGCGAAGAGCTTGCGATTTTCGGCGGCGCTCGGTTGCTGGTGTGTCACTCAGTCCGAGAACTGAATCCGTCCGAACCGGGGCTTCAGGAAGGATCGTGGCGCCATGATTCACCCATCCGCTCCCGGTCGACCGTGCGCGGGGTCGGCCGATCGGGATCGAGCTATTAACGAATTGGCGGAGAACGATATCCCCCCACGCGCATCCCTAGGGTGGCGCAGTCCATTCGCCATAACTCGTATCGATCCAAACTGTTCCGTCCATCCAATATAGGCACGCCGCGAGCGAGAGAAAAGTCGGCAGTAGATTTTGAGCAGTCCGTTTGTGCCGGTCTTGAGGATTGGAGTAAGTGAACCGATCAGCCCATATGGTCACGTTTCTAATGAATTGCGGGCAGAAGCCGACCGACCATGTGTACGGCCGGTCGCCAGATCAAAGTGCGTTCTGGCTTCGAATCATCCCTGCTTGTTATTTGCCGCGAGTTCCATGTACTTCGGCGGCTGCATGCCGGCGAAGCGTTCGCGGTCCCGGCTGCGGGCTTCCCAGCGCTCCGCCCAGTTGCCATCGGCGGTGGCAATTCGCCGTTGCTCCTTATCCCAGGATAGAACCTGCCCCGAGCGATAGCTCGCCACGCTCATGGAAGCAAGAGTCACGGCCGCGGCGCCCAGGTCCGGCGGGCAAAGCGTGCTGCGGTTACGGTCCCGGACGCAGTTGAGGAAATGCTCCCACATCGCCTGCGTTTCGTTGCCGGGCGGATTGCTGGCGATTGTCTCGGTCGGCTCGATGGATTTTTCCAGCCGGCCGGGCATGGCCGATGCCCGGGTCGGATCGTCGCGAACCAGTTGCAATGCGCCTTTGACGAACTTGATCGCTCCGAGACGGCCGCGGATAACTTCTTCCACCGGGTAGGCGCTCACCGTTGTCGCGGTGAAGACGAACTGGGCCCCCTCATCGAATTCGGCGACAAGTGTACCGACATCGGGCACCTCGCGGCCGTCATGTTCCCAATAGAGTCCGCCGAGGCCGGCGACCCGTCGAGGGTAGCGCAGCCCGGTCGCGGCCAGGAGATGCGTCGCCTTGTGCGTCAAGAGATCGGTGAACACGCCGCCGGAGAAAGGGGCATAACATCGCCATTGCGCGAAAACGGCTCGATCGAACGCGATTTCCTTCGAACTGGGCCCGAGCGGCTCGCCGTTGACTTCGAACTGATGGCCGAGAAACAGATCCCAGTCCACGGTCTTCGCGGTCATCTTGGGTGTCAGCCGGTAATAGCGCCACTGGCCGCGAACGTCGTTACGATGCACGCCGGTCTGCGCCTGGACAATTGGCCCGATGCGATTGGATCGGATCAATTCGTGCGCTTTCATCCAGACCGGGTCGGCCATGCCTTGCACACCGACGACTACCACACGATTGAACTTGTTGGCCGCGTCGAGAACGGCCTGGGCTTCGCCGGCGGTGCGCGTCATTGGCTTTTCGACAAAGACATCCTTGCCGGCGGCCAGGGCGTCGAGCGTCATCCGCGCATGCCAGTGATCGGGCGTTGCGATGGATACGACATCGACGGCTTTGGCATCGAGCAGCCGCCGATAGTCCTTCGAAACCCGCGCCGCATCGCCTTCGCCGAACCCGCACTTTTTGGCCGAGGGGTAAAGCCCTTGCAAGTAGTTCCGCCGTGTGAATTGCCCAGGCGGGAATTCGTGCTCATAGCAATCTTCCTGGCCGTCCCAGACATCGCAAACGCCGGCCGGAGCGACCGCCTGACCGAGCTGTTTCAACTTCAAGATCGCATTGATGTGTGCCTGAGCCCGTCCACCGCAACCGAGAAACGCCACACCCAGGCGCGCATTCGCCCCAGAGACGCGTGCATAGCCTGCGGCGGTGAGCGAAAACGCAGCGCCAACGGCTGTGGATGATCGCAGAAAGTCGCGCCGATCAACCGGCGGAGACTCGGGTTCGGACATTGCGGAGACTCGACGAATAAGCAAGTCGGTGGTCGGTAGAGTATTATAGCGGACGTTCCGGCCGCCGCGAGGCGAAGTCGTTGGATGGAAAATCCGAGGACCGCTCCCGTTGACATTGGGCCTTGCCCCGCGTGAGCGGCTCGACTCCACACTACTTCATTATCGTGCCGCTGACGCGGCGCCGCTCGCCTTGAATCGACCTTGGACCGCGATTGGCGTTGAAGACTTTTGAAATACATCATCATCGGGCCGCTCACGCGGCTCCGCTCGCAACATCGGGCCGCTCACGCGGCGCCGCTCGCCTTGGAGTTGCCCGTGGACCGCTATTGGTTGATCACTTGGACGACCTATGGGACCTGGCTTGCCGGTGATGAGCGCGGGTTCGTGAGCAATGTCTACGCAGATGACGACGGTCCCGAGGTGCGCCACAATGTCCCTGGAACGGACTGCGATCGCTCGATGCCGTTGCTGCAGCAATATGTTCGGGACCACATGATCGGAAATCCGTTCTACTTGAACAAAGAGCAAGCCGACGCGTTGATCGCCCAGTACAAGGACACCGCGCGAATTCGGAAGTACGAACTGCGTGCCGCCAGTGTTATGTCCAATCACACGCACCTCGTTGTTGGCGTGCCTGGCGACCCCGATCCTCATCACCTGCGGGAACTGTTCAAGAGCTGGGCGACACGAGCGCTGAAAAAGAAATGGCCACTGCCGGCGAGCGGAGAGTTCTGGACCGCCAAGGGGTCGGTACGAAAGAAAGTTGGCGAAGCAGTGGTGGCGGCGGTCATCTATGTGGCCCGCAGGCAGCCAAATCCGTTGGCAGTATTTGTTGGGGAGAACTGGCGCGGCGTAATTGAAGAGTACGATCGAAGAATGGCGAGCGGAGCCGCGTGAGCGGCCCGATGATGACAAGAGAACGTCGGGCCGCTCATGCGGCTCCGCTCGCAACATCGGGCCGCTCACGCGGCTCCGCTCGCCTTTAGCATCGCACCGCGATCATGTATCATAATTAAGCCATCCCCGCCTTGTGTCTGCTGCCCCACCTGGTTCGTTTCCAGTCGTCGGAGTCCAATTGTCATGCTCGGCCGCCGTGGCTGCGTTTTGCTGCTTATCCTCATTCCGATTCCTGTCCGCGCCCAAGATCCCAAGAACACGGAGTTCTTCGAGAAAAAAGTCCGGCCGCTATTGGTGAATCAGTGCCTCGAATGCCATGGGGCCGCGGGGAAGAAGGTCAAAGGGAAGCTGCGGCTAACTTCGCGAGCGGAGATGCTCAAGGGGGGCGCTGGCGGGTCGGCGCTTGTGCCCGGCAAACCGAATAAGAGCCGACTGATCGAGGCGGTTCGTTATAAGAACGAAGATTTGCAAATGCCTCCGAAGGGCCGGCTATCCGATGCGGACATCGCCATTCTCGAAGCCTGGGTGAAGAACGGCGCCGTCTGGCCGAACGTCGAGACCACAAAGGTTGTTCGGAAGCCCGGGCAGCTATTCACCGATGAGCAAAAGCGCTTCTGGGCGTTCCAGCCGATGAAGGATGCGCCTCCTCCCGCCGTGCGCGACACGGGCTGGGTTCGCACGCCGATCGATGCGTTTATCCTGGCCAAGTTGGAAGCGAAAAGCCTCAAGCCCGCGAAGCCCGCTGACAAGTACACTTTGCTCCGCCGCGTGACGTTTGACCTCACTGGGTTGCCGCCGACGGTTGAAGAGATTCGAAACTTCATCGAAGACAATTCGCCGAATGCGTTCGAGAAAGTGGTCGATCGGCTGCTCGCGTCCCCCGCGTACGGCGAGCGCTGGGGCCGGCACTGGCTCGACGTCGCCCGTTATGCCGACTCGAACGGCCTCGATGAGAACACCGCGTTCGGCAACGCCTGGCGGTATCGCGATTACGTCATCAAGAGCTTCAACGAAGACAAGCCTTACGACCAGTTCCTCCGCGAGCAGATCGCCGGCGACTTGTTGCCCGATGCAAACAAGAACCCCGACCGGCTGACCGGCACCGGCTTCCTCGTGCTTGGTCCCAAGGTGCTCGCGGAGCCGGACAAGCAGAAGATGAAGATGGACATCGCCGACGAGCAAGTTGATACGCTCGGCAAGGCGGTCCTTGGCCTGACGCTCGGTTGTGCTCGCTGCCACGATCACAAGTTCGATCCGATTCCCCAGCGCGACTACTACAGCCTGCTCTCCATTTTCACCAGCACGCGGACGATGAAGAACCTGGCCACTGTGGCTCATGCGTTCGAACGGCCGCTGCCGACCGGCGAGAAGCCAGAGGAAGCCGAGGCACGGGCGAAGAAGATCGAAGCCAAGCAGGCGGAGATCAAGAAGCTCACCGACGAGCTGCGGGCGAAAGTGCTGGCCGATGCCCGCGCGAATGTCGCGGCCTATCTGCTCGCCACGGCGGACGCGAGAGGCCGGCCCGGCGTGGCACGCATGAGTGCTGGTCACAAGATCCCCGGCACAATCGTGCTCGAAGCGGAAAAGTACGCGGCGGGAACCGCGGACAAGTCGTTCACTGGTTACGGCGAGGGGATTGGCATCATCCTCAGTTACAAGCCTGCGAACACGCGGGCCGAATACACGATCACCGTTCCGAAGGCGGGCGAATATGAACTGGAATTGCGCTACGCCGCCAGCGCAAGCCGGCCGGTGCGCATTTCGGTGGCCGGGAAAGTCGTGCTACCACATGCTGCAGGGGGAACGACTGGGGGCTGGAACCCGGAGAACCAGGCCTGGAAGCCGGAAGGGCGTATCCCGCTCGCGGCAGGCAAGAATACGCTGTTGATTGAAGCGGTCGGTCTGTTGCCGCATATCGACAAACTGGCGGTGTTGCCGATCGAAGAGCCTAAGGCCGACGGTAAGGTGAGGCCAAGTGCCGGCACGCGGGCCGAAGTGTCACGCAAACGCAAGTTGATCCTGGAATTCATCGAGGGCTGGGCGGATTATCTGCGGACCGTGAAACTGGACGACCCGACCTTTGGTCCCTGGTTGGCGGTGAAGGATTTGCCGGATCCCGGTTTCGAAGCCGCGTGCACTTCATTACTCAATCGCTTCCGCGGCAAGTCACCGGCTGGTCTGCTCGATGGCACGGCACCAAAGTCGCTTGGCGAGTTCGCGTCTCGCTATGCAAAGGTGCTGACTGGAAACAAGCTGCTCGCAGAGCCCGACGGGACCATTCGCGCTCAAGACGCCACTCCCCGCGAATCCCGAACTGTTCTACCCGACGGAGACAGCCCGCCTATCCACCGCGAACGGCGAACTCGTTGCGATTCAGAAGACCGCCCCGACGCCGGTCATGGTGCTCGCCGTCGAGGACGGGGCGCACTATCCGCAGGTGAAGGGGGATGGCAAGCCGCGCAACCTCTTTGTGCAACTTCGGGGCAGCTACCTGACGCCCGGCGAGGAAGCGCCGCCGATCTTCCCACGCATTCTGGCGGGCGAAAAGCAAAAGCCATTCGTGGCAGTGAATGGCGAACCGCTTCCCGCGGAAGCGAATCAGACGCGCTACGGCCGCGAGCGACCGACGAGCGGGCGGCTGGAGCTGGCGAACTGGATTACGAGTCCAACCCACCCGCTCACCGCGCGGGTGATCGTCAATCGCGTCTGGCAGCACCATTTCGGCGAGGGACTGGTTCGCAGCCCGGACAATTTTGGCAAGCTCGGCGAGCGGCCCACACATCCGGAGTTGCTCGATTGGCTGGCGATGCGATTCGTCGAGAATGGCTGGTCGATCAAGAAACTGCACAAGCTCATTCTGTTGTCATCGGCTTATCAACAATCGGCAGGGTCCGCAGTCCGCAGTCCCCAGTCCGCAGTCGATCCGGACAACAAGCTGCTTTGGCGAATGAACCGCGTGCGATTGGAAGCCGAGCCGATCCGCGATGCGCTTCTGAGCGTCGGGGGCAATCTCGATGAACGGATGGGCGGCACGCTGCTGAATAACGGCAACTTCACCTACGTGAACAACGAAAACTCGACCAACACCGCCCGCTACGACAATCATCGCCGTAGTGTCTATCTTCCGGTTGTGCGCAATACCGTTTTCGATTTCTTTCAGACGTTCGACTTCGCCGAGCCGCACGTGACGAATGGCAAACGCGATAGCACGGTCATCGCACCGCAAGCACTGTACTTGATGAACAGCCCCTTCGTGAAGGAACAGTCATTGCGCTTCGCGGACGTCGCTGCTGCGGTTACCGGGCGACGATTCCGAACGCATTCGGCAGGCGTACTTGCAGGCCTACGGCCGGCCGGTGCGCGATGATGAGATCGGCCAGGCGCTCGAGTATCTCGGAAGATACGAATCGGCGCTTGCTTCCACGGAAAAGGACGCAGCGAAGCGCCGATTGAAGGCCTGGCAGTCGTTTTGCCAGGTGCTGTTTGCGGGGAGCGAGTTTGTATATGTGGATTGATTGGCGAGCCGAGCGGTTTCTTGGCGAGCCGAGCGGCGTAAGCCGCCGGGTGCTGTCATTACCCGCCGCCTTACGGCGGTCGGCTCGCCAGTCCAGTGGTCGAGTTGCCAGGAGACGTTGAATGTCCGGCTGTTTCCATTTTACGCCCGTTGTGACTCGCCGCGATCTGCTGCGGCTGTCGGCCAATAGCTTTGGCTTGCTGGCGCTCGCCGACCTGTTGCAGGCCGCGGATACGCCCCTGGATCCAAAGAATCCGCTGGCCGTGCGGCCGCCGCACTTCGCTCCGAAGGCGAAACGCATCATCTTCCTGTTCATGCACGGCGGACCTTCGCAGGTTGATACGTTCGATTACAAGCCGGAATTAAAGAAGCACGACAACAAGCCGTTTCCCGGCCACAAGCCGCGGGTGCAGTTCGCGCAGACGGGCAACCTGCTCGCATCACCCTTCGAGTTTCGGCCGGGTGGCAAGTGCGGCACGATGATCAGCGATCTCTTTCCGCACGTTCGTGACTGTGCCGACGACCTATGCGTGATCAATTCGATCCACGCGGACAACTCCGCTCACGGCGGCGCTCTATTGCAATTGCACACGGGAGCGATACGTTCGTGCGGCCGAGCGTCGGCTCGTGGGTTACTTACGGGCTCGGCTCGGAGAATCAGAACTTGCCGGGATTCATCACCATTTGTCCGACACTGGGACACGGCGGAGTACAGAACTGGTCGAGCGCCTTTTTGCCGGCCGCATTTCAGGGAACGCCGATCGGCCACGCCGGCATCCAGTGCAAGGACGCCAAGATCAATAACGTGGCGAGCACCGAAGCGGCGAGCGGCTTGCAGCGCATGCAACTCGACCTGCTCAAACGATCAACCAGAAGCACCTCGAACATAGCGGGCCGGACCAGGCACTTGGAAGGACGTATCAACTCATTCGAACTCGCTTATCGGATGCAGGCTGAAGCGCCGGACATCATGGACATTTCCCATGAAACCAAGGAGACGCTGGCCCTCTACGGCATCGGCGAAGACCGGACCGACAACTTCGGCCGGCAATGCCTGCTCGCTCGCCGATTCGCGGAGAAGGGCGTGCGCTATATCCAGTGCACGCACAGCTACAAGTGGGACCAGCACGAGAACTTGAAGAAAGGCCATACGCACAACGCACTGGAGGTCGACAAACCGATTGCCGCTTTGCTCATCGATCTGAAGCGTCGCGGCCTGTTGAAGGATACCCTGGTCTGGTGGGGCGCCGAGTTCGGCCGCACGCCGACCGCCCAGGGCAATCGCGATGGCCGCGATCACAACCCGCACGCCTTTAGCATGTGGCTGGCCGGCGGCGGCGTGAAGGCCGGCACAACCGTCGGAGCCAGCGACGATTTTGGCTACTACGCGGTCGAGAACAAGGTCTCACATGCACGACCTGCACGCGACGATTTTGCATCTGCTGGGTCTGAACCACGAGAGAGCTGACGTTCCGCCATGCGGGTCGGGATTTCCGGCTGACCGATGTTTCCGGTCGCGTTGTCCAAGAAGTGATTGGATAGACAGGCGGGTTGGAGCGGGTATACTAATCCCCGCTTCAACCGCTGTACTTGGCCCGGCGGACTCCTCTCCGTCCGGCGGCGTGGGTGTTGTTTGCAATGCGTTACCGCCACTTCCGCAATGCCGACCCGCCCGCCGTGGCCGCTCTATGGAATGAATCACTTACCCACCGCGGAGCAGTCGAACTGCGGTCGCACACCCCGCTCGAAAACGCCGTCTTCAACAAGCCGTACTTTGATCCACTGGGTTTCATGATCGCGGAGGACGAGAGCGGTCGGATGGCGGCCTTCGCCCATGCCGGTTTTGGCCCGAACGAGGACCTATCCGCGTTGGACCGCGAGTCGGGGAGTGATTTGCGCGATCGCCGTCCGTCCGGAATTCCGCCGGCAAGGCATCGGTTCGGAGTTATTGCGGCGCTGCGAGGCATACTTGCGTGAACACGGCGCGACGAGCATCCAGGCGGGGCCGACCCGGCCGAACAAGCCCTTTTACCTCGGCGTCTATGGCGGCAGCAATGCCCCCGGCTTTCTCCAGAGCGACCCAGACATCGAGCCATTCTTGCTGGAGCACGGTTATCAGCCGGACCGCCGCGTGCTAGTGTTCGATCGGCGTCTGGATGTGCCGCTCAATATCGTCGATGCTCGATTCGGACTGCTGAAACGCAAATACGAATGGCAAGCGTTGCCGCAGGCCCGACTCGGGTCGTGGTGGCGTGAATGCGTGATTGGTTCCCTCGAACCGTCGGAGTTCCGGCTCGACGACAAGGCGACGGGTCAAACGGCGGCCCGGGCCATGTACTGGGAAATGACCGACTATGGCTGGCGCTGGGGCGCTCCGCCTGCCGGAATTCTCGACGTGCAAGTGCGAAACGATTTGCGCCGGCAAGGGCTAGGCAAGTTTCTGCTCGTGCAAATGCTTCGTCACCTCCAGGAGCAATATTTCGCCGTCGCTGAGGTGCAAGTGCCGGAAGAGGACGAGACGGCTGCCCGAATGTTTCGTTTGCTGGGCTTCGTGCAGGTGGATATCGGGGTCAGCTATCTGAAGCACTAAAAACATAGGACCTGTAGGGTCTACGAATCCTCCAGGTCCCATTTCAGGAATCAATCTTTCGGAGCATAGCGGACAAGCTTCGGCCCCACCCATTCCACAAATGACGGCAACATGAGCATGGCCGTCTGCTTGTCGTGGTGGCCGCCCGGGACCATCACAGTCTCCACTTGGAGTCCGCGACCACGGGCGATGGCAGCGAAGCTTTCGGCCTGGGCGTCGAAGTGAAACTCGTCGCGTTCGCCGTAGCCCGCGAACATTTCCAGCTCGCCGGGCTTTACATCGTGGGTGAACAGCATTTCGGCCGGGTTTTCAGCCGAGATCTTCGCGATCACGTCTGGCCCCTCGCCGAACGCCGGAGCGATGATGTCGCGCTCACGAACCGTGGCCAAACCCAATGGCCCAAAACTCGCGATCGCCGCGTTGGGCCGATATTCATTGAGCCAGCCGAAATTATTCGGGTCAAAATGCGTTGCGGTTCGACCCCGAGCGTCGGCGTAGCGCAAGTTGAGCGGCGGCAGCACACCAGCAACCACGCCGTAATCGTTCTTGTACTTGATCCCGAGGTTGTAGGCGCCGAATGCACCCATCGAGGCCCCTGCAAGGACATGCGCCTGTCTTTCGACCCGAATGCTGTAGTGGGAGACGACGTGATTCCAAACATCATAGATGATGTAATCCTCGAATCGTCCGAGACGCGAGTTCAGGTACATCGATGGCGGCTCGCGAAGTGAGGCCCGGCCCCGATAGGTGCCGTCGGGAGCGGCGATGACGGATTTCGGCAAGCGTCCCATCGAGATTTCGCGATCGAGCGCCGGGATCATGCGAAGAAAGGCCTCCTCGTTTTGAGCCAGCCCGTGCAGCCAAATGATCAACGGATAACGCTTGGCGGGGTCGTAACCGGGTGGCACATAGACGTAAAGTCCCCGTTTTTGACCGAGGGACGGGCAATCGATTCGGGCATCCATGCCATGGTTCGCGGTATAGTCGTGTACTTGGCCGGCCAATTGGCGATTCAAGTGATCGAGATCGACCGGTCGGTCCGCACTTCGCGAGGGCCAGAAGGCCATTGCGCTAGGCGCTGCCAACAAACATGTCACGAGGGCGACGCGGAACGCAGTCACGGCGGGTCCTCAATTTGGGTTCGCGAATACAGGCGGGCAACGCGCGAAGATTGGTTTGCTTTAATCTGCCCCGCTGGGGCCAAGTTGCCAATCAGGCGATTGAGGAAATCTGGAGAACCTGAATCAAGATGGCGGCATCATCCGCCTGGGCAATACAAGCCGTCTGTTTCGGTCCAGCAATAGATTCCAGCCAAACGTTCGGACGCGTGTCAGCTGATAGTTTCAGTTGCCGCACGAGAAATTGTGTCGCACATTTGCATTGAACCCTCGCGGAGGCTTTCCATCGAAGAGAATCAGCAATGGACACCATCATTTCTTATCCCGGCATGGCGTATGACTACATCTATGGCAATTACGGCGTAGTCGGCTTGATCGTAGCGGGCGTCGCAATCGTCGTCGCCATCGTGAGCCTCTTGATTTGGCTGGATCGCCGGAAATAGGAAGGCGGCAGGTTCGGTGTATAGTTTGCTTGGTGGCGGGCGCCCAAAGACATGGATTAGCCCCCAAACAGGTATCCACCGAATCACGACTCGGCAGCGACTGGCGTGACGAGTGACCCGATTCCGCCGATCGTGCCGCGCATCACGTCCCCGGACTTCAGGAATGTTTCCGTAGCGGCTCCCACCCCCGCTGGAGTTCCCGTCGAGATCAGATCGCCTGGCTCGAGCGTAACCATTTGCGAAATGAATTCAATCACGGCCGCGACCGGAAAGACCATTTGCGCCGTGCTCCCCTTCTGCTTCACGTCTCCGTTGACCGTCAGTTCCAGCGATAGATTCTGCGGGTCGGGGACAGAATCGGCTGAAATGATGCACGGGCCGCAAGGGCAAAACGTGTCGAACCATTTGCCGTGCAGCCAGTCGAAAAACGCATCCTTTTCACGTTTGACCCGGTTCGGATTGGGCCGAAAGCGCCGTTGCGAGACGTCGTTAATGATGGTGTAGCCAGCGACATATTTGAGTGCGTCACGCTCGGAAACGCCCTTGCACTTTTTGCCGATCACCACGGCCAGCTCCAATTCCCAATCGACCGCATTCGGGCGCAGCCTTTGGCAATCGGATCGGGCGATTTGGATGCGTGAGTGTTGTGCTCGGTGGCTTCATGAACACGTACGGAAATGTCTGCGCCACGTTCGGCCGGCAAGCCGCCCCCTTCCTTGATGTGTTCGGCGTAATTGCCTGCCAGGCAGAAGATCTTGTTCGGCTTGGCAATGGGAACTAGAAGTTCGGCCTGGTCCATCGGGATGGCGCCGGGCGGATGTGTCGATTTGGCCAACCAGGTGACCGTCTCGTGCAGGGCGAAGTCGCCGAGCAAGGGCAGAATGTCGTCCTTGGTCGGTATCCGCACGGAGGTGCCGCGCGCCTGGCTGTGCGCCACGGCGGCGGCCGCAACGGGTACGACATGGGTGTCAAAGTAGAAGGCGGCCCGGGGCGCTCCCTCGGGGCCAATGCGGCAGAGTCGCATGGAGAGTACCTCGTCAAGAGACGGCTGAAAGGTCAGGATAGCCATTCCCGTTTGTGAAAGAAACAGCCTGACCGGAAACTGGCTTGGATAGACGCTGGGCGATACAGTGAGGCCATGTCCAAGCCGTACGATGCGAGTTTGAAGGATTTGCTCACGGCGCCGGCCGGTAGATTGGTTGCCGTTGGTCACGGATCGGCCGAATTGGACCGGGCCACGGCCATCGATCTTTGGGCGATCACTGCAACTCTGGCGGGTTTGCGCGTCGATCGCCAACTGATACAAAAGTTGATGGGAGGGATCGTGGATCTACTCGAATCATCATTGTTCGAATTTGCGGGCGAAGAAATCGCCAAACGCGAGGTTCGCAAAATCCGTTAGCAATTGGGTGGACGGCGGTTTGGACAGCCGGACCCGAGCAGCCCTGGCACGATTGAATGCGATTGACGACTTGAATCGGCTGGAAGAAATGGCCGGCCGAGTTCTTCAAGTGCCTGACTGGGCGTCTCTGCTTTCCCTGCCAGGACCCGTAGTGCCGTAATCGACTTGGCTTGGTGATGAGTGTTATCGCACTTTCCTCTCCGGAAGGGCTCACTTCTCATGCATTCGGTTCCGCGACCCTCACGCCGCTTTGGTGGCGTGTCCTGATCCTTGCGGCGATCGTCACTTTGACCGCGGTCGCCTGGCATTTTCGCGATGCGGTCGGTGTCCGCGGTCAAGCCTGTTTCGGGGTAATCTGCTTTCTGGGCATCGCGGCCGCGTTTTCGGCCGATCTTCGCCGTGTCAACTGGCGAACCATCGTCACGGGACTAGCACTGCAGTTCGTGCTCGCTCTACTCATCTTGCGACTTCCGGTCGTCTATCGTGGCTTTCGAGGCAATGGGCCGAGCGGTTGCCAAGTTTCTCGACTTCGCGAATGCGGGAGCGGAGTTTGTCTTCGGTCCGTTGGCCAAGCCAGGCGCCACTGGCAACGGATTCCTGGCGGAGAACGCCGCAATCTTCGCTTTTCGCGTATTGCCGACGATCATCTTCGTCGCGTCTTTCTTCACGGTCCTCTATCACTTGCGGATTTTGCAAGCGGTGGTTTGGTTGTTCGCCAAGGTCATGCTCTTGGTATTCGGGCGGAAAGGGATCAGCGGGGCGGAGGCTCTGGCGGCGTCGGCGAATGTGTTCATGGGCCAAACGGAGGCGCCGCTCATCATCAAGCCGTATGTGGCGACCATGACCCGGTCGGAATTGCTCGCTCTTGATGATCGGCGGGATGGCGACCATTTCCGGGGGGCCTTATCGCCGTCTACATCGGATTCGGCGGCGACCCGGTCGCAATCTTGGCAACGAGTGTCATGGCCGCCCCGACCGGGCTGTATCTGTCGAAGTTGCTTTGGCCGGAAACCGAAGAACCGGTGACCCGCGGACATGCGAAGTTATCCGATGAGCGTGAGCACGCCAACGTGATCGATGCGGCCGCCGCCGGGGCTTCCGATGGAATGAAACTCGCGATCAACGTGGCCGCCATGCTCATCGCCTTCATCGCGGGCATCGCCATGATTAACTACTTGCTCGGCCTGGCTGGATCGCAGTTCGACATGCCGCAGTTATCATTGGAATGGATCTTCTCGAAGCTCTTTTCGCCATTCGCGTTCTTGATGGGCGTGGCGCCGGAGGATACCCCGCGTGTTGGCGAACTGCTGGGTAAAAAACTGGTGCTGAATGAGTTCGTGGCGTTTAAGGATTTGACTGATGTCAATGCGTCAAGGAGAACGGCAACTTCGTCGGCGTGACCGGGATTCAGGAGCGATCGTACAAGCTCGCGGCTTATGCCCTGACCGGCTTCGCCAATTTCGCATCGATCGGCATTCAGCTGGGCGGGATCGGCGCGATGGCCCCGAATCGCCGCAGCGATCTGGCTCGCCTCGGGCTGCGGGCACTGCTCGGCGGCTTTCTGGCCACTCTGATCAACGCGTCGATCGCGGGCATTTTGATGGGGTAGCTCGGCGAGGCGGAGGGTGCGTGGTGACCATGTCGAGGAGACAACTGGTGAAGCGCGTGACTGTCGCAGTCGCGGCGGTCTACCTGCTCCTAGTGCTGGGCTGCCTGACGGTCAATGCCTCGTGGAAGGCGGTCCTGGGTCGGGAGTTCAGATGGGATGAGGCACTTGAGTGTGTGTATGGACCGGCTATTACGCTGGCGAGCGTCGCGCTCCTATGGAGTGTCATCTACGCCATACTGGTAGTGGTGAACTGCCGAAAAAATCGCAGCTCCTAGCCCGGTCGTGCTGCGCTTTGCGGAATGGGCTGGCGGGAGCCAGGACGCTAAGCAATTTGCTGCCGCAGACCGGCCGTGCGAATGACGGTTAGTCCGAGTTCAGCGATTCTCTCCGCGTGAGTTGGCTGCTGAGCGTGTCGTTCCCCGCTTCCATTTCGACATCGGGATTGTCACTTCTTGGTGTCGAACCTTTTTGCGAATTGACAGTGTACACATGTTCATATATGGTACTGGCGCTCACGAGTCGCCCATTTTCCCGCACGCCGGTACCTTCCCATGCAAATTCCAACCGATCGCCTCGCGGGCCCAAATACGCGGAACCGACGACGAAACTTGCGGCGATATAAGGCTTTATCGTCCCATCGCTATATGGCCCAGCCTCTGGACCAGGCTGGTCAAAAGCGCGTCGAGGATCATACCTGGGTCGCTTATCAGCTGGCGTGGAAGTTTGCTCGTCACTATGCCCGCGACATAGCGGCTGATGAATTGATTGCGGAAGGGCTCTATGGTCTGACCTATGCCTCCAGCCTCTTCAAGGAAGAACTCGGCGTCCCGTTCGGGGCTTATGCCCACATGGTGATCCGTCATCGGTTGATCCAGTGCATTCTGACTTGGCGGCGAGCCCGGCGTTGCCGGCAACTTCCCACGATTTCCACTCCCACTGGGTCCATCGAACTGGAAGCCGAGGCACGCCCGACGCCGGAACCGGGCGACGGAATGGAGGCCAAGGAAATATGCCACCAGATCCGTTGCGTTCTTCCCGCTCGTTTGTACGACGTGTTGTATCTGTTCTACGGCGAGGGACGCACCCTGCGAGAAATCGGCAGCCATCTCGGCCTCACCCGCCAGCGCGTCCGCCAGCTTATTTCTCAGGCAGGAAATCGGGTGCGACAGGTCTTTCCGGAATGGACGAAGTTTTAGCGAGTTTCAAGTTTCAAGTTCCAAGTTCCAAGTTCCAAGTTCCAAGTTTCAAGTTGGCCCGTTCTGTCTTACGCTCGTCATTCCCCAATCACACCGTATGCCAATACAACTTGAAACTTGAAACTTGAAACTTGAAACACCAATGAACCCCATCAACCTTCTCATGCGCTTCCTCGCCGTCGAGGGAATCACCGGCCAGGAAAAGAACATTGCCCGCGAAATTCAAACCGCCCTCAAGGAAGCCGGTGTTGCTCCCAAGCAAATCAAGATGGATGATGCCAACTCTCGTATACCGCTCGAAACGCAAACCGGCAATCTGCTCGCTTATTTGCCCGGCACCGTGCCCGGCCAGCGACTCTTGTTCATGACGCACATGGACACGGTGCCGCTCGGCGCCGGGGCCGTGCCGGTTCGCAAAGGGAACAAAATCGTCCCCAAAGCCGAAACCGCTCTCGGCGGCGACAATCGCACCGGCTGTGCCGTGCTCGTCCACCTGGCAGCAACGCTCCTTCAGAACAAGCTGCCGCACCCGCCGATCACACTTCTATTCACCGTTCGGGAAGAGTCCGGCCTTTTCGGCGCTCGCTATGTCGATTCCCAAGCACTGCAATCGCCAGCGATGGCGTTCAATTTCGACGGCCGATCGGCTGCGGATATTACGATTGGAGCCGTCGGCGCCGATCGCTGGGAAGTCGACATTCACGGCAAGGCATCGCACGCGGGGGTTTATCCGGAGCGCGGCATCTCGGCGAGCATGATCGCTGCCCTGGCAATGGCCGAGGTTTACAAGGGCGGCTGGTTTGGCAAAGTCGTCAAAGACGGCCACGAAGGAACCAGCAACGTCGGCTCGATTGGCGATGCAAATGGCAAATCGGCCGGCGAAGCGACCAATGTCGTAACGGACTTTGTTCACATCAAGGGCGAATCGCGAAGTCACGATTCCAAGTTTTTCCATGCCATCACCAACGCCTACAAATCGGCATTCGCAAACGCCTGCGACCGCGTGAAGGACCACGAGGGCCGGACTGGCAAGGTCAAATTCACTTCGCGCACGGACTATCACCCCTTCCGCTTGAAGGACGACGCCCCGATCGTCAAGCGGGCAATCGAAGCGGTGAAAGCGATCGGCCGCCAGCCGAGCACCAAAGTCACCAACGGTGGACTCGACGCGAACTGGATGGTGAAGCACGGCATTCCGACGGTGACCTTTGGCGCCGGTCAAAACGACATTCATACGGTTAAGGAGTGGGTCGATGTGCCCGAGTTCCTGGAAGGCTGCCGGCTCGCGGTGGAACTGGCGCGACGGTAACGGACTTGCCTAATCCTGCGCACTCGGAACTCCATCCGGGCCTGGGAACGAAGCAAGCTCGATTGTCGCATTCAACGCGAAGTCTCATAACTACTGAAGACCGATGAACCTCCCCGGTCAAATGTCTGTCGTTCCAGGATCCACCGCCGATGGCTGCTGCCCCCGCTAACGTCAAAGATTTTGTGGCCCTCATCGTGCGGTCCAAGCTCATGACCGCGGACGACCTGCGTCCGATCATTAGCCCCCTCAAGCCGACCGGACGAGATGCCGAGGATCTCGAACTCATCCACCGAACCCTCGTCACCGGGAACTACTTGACCGAGTATCAAGCGGCGCTCGTCATGCGCGGCCATACCGAGGGCTTCTTTCTCGGACCGTACAAGGTTTTGGAACTGATCGCCAAGGGCCGGATGGCCGGCGTCTACAAGGCGGAACACACATCAGGGCAGGTCGTCGCCATCAAGGTCTTACCCGCTTCCAAGGCGAAAGACCCGGAGACGCTGGCTCGCTTCAAGCGCGAAGGCCGGCTGCTGACCCGGCTCGACCACCCCAACGTCGTTCGCGCGTTTCATTTGGGGGAATCGGCCGGTAAAAACTACCTTGTACTCGAATATCTCGACGGCGACACGCTCGAAGAACTACTCGAACGGTCGAAGCGGCTGCCGGCACTGGAGGCGGTGCGCATCATTCACCAGGCAATGCTTGGATTGCAGCACATCCACGAACGGGGCATGATCCACCGCGATCTCAAGCCGGCGAACCTCATGCTGGTCAATTCGTCCGGGCCCGGCATACCGGGCAGTACCGTGAAGATCCTTGATATCGGCCTAGGCAAGGCCGTCTTCTCCGAGGGCGAAAAGTCGCCTGTCGACGATCCATCCCAATTGACGACTGATGGCGTATTGATCGGGACGCCCGATTATCTTGCTCCGGAGCAGGCGCGAAGCGCAAAGAACGCGGACATTCGCAGCGACATCTATTCGCTGGGATGCGTTCTCTATCACACGCTCACCGGCCAACCGCCATTCCCCGACAAAAGCGTTCTCAATCAGGTGATGCGCCACGCCACGGAACAGCCACGGCCACTTTCGGACTTCCTTTCCGAAGTGCCGGACGGCTTGCAACCCGTGATGAACTGGATGATGGCGAAAGTTCCGGCCCAGCGCTATGCCACTCCGGAACGGGCAGCTCAGGCACTGAACTTGTTCCTTCGCAGCACGCCGCCGCCGACTCAAGCGACCCCCGTGGTTCCGGCCTATTCGAGGTGGCTGGAATCGAGTCCAGAGGTCGATACCGGCAAGCCACAAGTGTTGCCCCTCAATATTCCCGTCGGCAAACTCGAAACACCGGGCCGAAAGTCAGAAGTGGTGAAGGCCCCGGAAATTCGCAAACCGCCAACTGCACCCGCACCGCCAGCCCCCGTCGTCCAACCGGTTCCAGTCGCCGCCATGGCCGCTTCCGGAATGGTTCTGGCGAGCTTCGACGTCGAGTTGGTTCCCGTGCCATTGCCAGCAACGCCTCGGCCAGCCGACCAAGATGAGCGGCGCGGCGTGTTCGCATTGAATCGACGCGATGCAATCATGCTCATCGCGGGGGCTGTGCTCGCCATTCTTGCGATCATGGCGGGCTGGGGCTTAAGTCGGATTCTCGGCCGAACGCCGCCTCCGGAATCACCGCCCACTGCGCCAAACGTGACCAATCCTTCGGAGGGCTGAACCGTGTCCGGCTCTCTTGCCAATGAGCTAAGTCGATTCGACTCGACTCGATCGCTCGCGACCGCACGAACGATTCCAAGTACTTGGTACACTTCGCCCGAAATGGCGGCGGCGGAACGATCGACGGTTTTCGGTTCGACTTGGCAGATGGTGGGCCGTGCGGAGGAGGTCCAGGCAATCGGCTGCTATCTGACGGCCAGTGTGGCGGGCGAACCGATCTTGGTTGTTCGCGGCGAAGACGGCGTGTTGCGCGCGTTTTTCAACGTTTGTCGGCACAAGGCCGCCCCGATCCTGAACGAGTCATGCGGCATGGCAACCAAGTTGCGTTGCCGCTACCACGGTTGGACCTATGACCTGGCGGGCAAACTTCGCGGCACGCCGGAGTTCGAGGGCGTCGCCGACTTTTGCAAAGAGGATAGCGGCTTAATTCCGATTGCAGTCGCTGCGTGGGGGCCGTTCGTCTGGGTGCATCTCGATCCCCCGACCGAGTTGCTAGAGAAGTTCCTCGATCCGTTGCCAACCTGGGGGGCCGATCGAATGGTCGGTTTGCAGTTCGCCGACCGCGTCGAGTACGAACTCGCATGCAACTGGAAAGTCTACGTCGATAACTATCTCGACGGCGGGTACCACGTGAACACCGTGCATCCAGCGCTTGCTGGCGTGCTCGATTACACCGGCTACAGGACGACCATCCATGCGAATTGCAGCGTGCAAACGAGCCCCATGAAGCCGGGCGACCCGAACGATCCCGCCACGAAGACACGCACGGGCACGGAGGCTGCCTATTGGTGGGTCTTCCCGAATTTCATGATCAACATCTACTCGGGCGTAATGGATACGAATCTCGTTGTTCCGCTCGGCGTCGATCGCTGCAAAGTGATTTTCGACTACTACTTCGCGGAAGGCTCGAGTCCGGAATTCATCAAGGACAGTGTGGCCGTGGCGCATCAGGTGCAGATCGAAGACGTCGGCATCTGCGAGGAAGTGCAGCGCGGTCTGAACAGCCGATCATACTCTGTTGGCCGGTTTAGCGTGAAACGCGAGGCGGGGGGGTATCACTTCCACCAATTGCTGGCGGGGAGCTTGCGGACGAATTAAGGCATTCGCACGTTTTGGTCTTGTTGGTTTTGTGGGGCGAGTGGAGGCTTTGCGGAACCCACCGTTGGGCATGGTGGGTTCCACAAAGCCTCCACCCACCCTACAACAATAATACAACAATCCGATATAGGCCCATCGGTCGGCTTCAACGTGCGGCTTATACGCTCGGCGATTGATCCCGCTCCCAGGGCAAGCATGGCAATGCCTTCAATGCTTCCACAAACCGCGCATTGTCATATGGACGGCCGAACTTCAATACCTCGAAAATCTCGGTCGTGACCACACAGGCGATCAATTCGAGCGCTTCCGATCGAGACCGCCCTTCAGCCATTAGGCGTTCGAGCGTCTCTTTCGTCTCCGGCGGATTGTTGCCGCGCAGTTGGTTGTCAACAATCTCAAATATCGCGCGTCGAAGATATGGGTTTGGTGCTTGATTCATCGCAACAACCTCCCACGCTGAAATGCCCAGGTTCCGCCTGTAAACGTCGCACGGGGGACGACAGAAAGTTCATTCCGCACCTATCCGCCCAGGTGACACGGCTGATGGACGAGTTTCAGCCCCACATGGCCACATCGTTACTTTTTTCGTCGCGGCTTGCGGGGTCCGGGAGAATGACTGGAGGTCAACCTTTTCAGGTATTGCTCAATCTGCTCAGGCGGCATGCCCGCCAACCGCTGCTCAGGCGGCATGCCCGCCAACCGCTCCTCTGCGGGCAGCGAATCCAGCATTTCCCGACGCTTCTCCGGCGGCAGCGACTGCAACGCTTCCTGCCGCTCTTCCCGCGTCAGATTCTTGAAGTTATCCTTGATCAACTGGCGCTTGAAATCTTCCATCGTGAACGACATGGCAATCCCCTCCGCTTGAAACCGCTCGAACAACTGTCCCAGCACCAGGCTCGTGTTCGATGAACGCCGTTGGTACGCTTTCTGGCCGAAGCCGACCAGTTCCGGCGAGGCGCTGAACAAATGCAAAGGCGCGTTGTGGCGCTTCACGCGGCAATTGTCCCGCGACGACCACACGAATCGCATCCGTTCCCCACTGACAATCATACACGCCCGCCTGCCGTTGCTGCCACGGGACCCGGGTGGGCAAAAGGTCCGGAAATCGAGCGCAGACGGCGTACAGCCGAAATTGCTCGGCCGGCAACAACTCCGAGGGCGACGAGCTGACCAGCTTGCGATACGCCACGTCGTGGCCGATCAACTCCTTCATCGCCCAGCTATCGAGCGATTCGTGATGCGACTTGAAGGTTACCAGATTATGCTCGGCCAGGTCGTCCAAACCGTCGGGTAGGCGGAACGACATTCGCCCCCGGCCACGGCGGACGATGACCACATCGAGGAATTGCTGCTGCTCGGACAGGTCGCGCTCTACCTCGACGGTGAACGGCAAGCCGGTAAAGAAGTCGGTCAACAGCAGGCCGAAGAGCCGGTGCCAATCGCGCCAGGCATCGCGTTCGCCGGTCATTGGACAGTCCCCAATCCCATTCTCCCCAAGGAGCACTCAAACCAACTTCGACTATACTGCAAGCATGTGGCCGAACAACGATCAAACCCGGCAATTGCTCGACGACGCCAAGGGCGGCAATTCATCGGCCGTCGATCGGCTGCTCGGCGAATTCCGGGAGCCGTTGCGGCAAGTCATCCACCTGCGACTCGATCCGGTGTTGGCCCGCCGCGTTGATGCCAGCGACATTGTGCAAGATGTCCTGATCGAGGCCAACCAGCGATTGACTGAGTATCTGAAGAACCCGGTGATGCCGTTCCATCTCTGGCTGCGGCACTTGGCTCAAGACCGGATTATTGATACTCATCGCCGACATCGCCAGGCTCAGCGCCGAAGCATCGATCGCGAACAGGGCATTCAACCGCCGGCCTGGGCGGATCAATCATCGGTGCAATTGGTCGCTCAACTGATCGATGGCGAGAAGACCCCGGCCTCGGCGGCAATTCATCAGGAATTGCAAAGACGATTGAACGACGCACTCGATCAGCTCGATGAAGTCGACCGCGAGATCATTCTGATGCGCCATCACGAGCAGCTTTCGAACCAAGACGTGGCAGCGGCCCTCGGGCTGACCGAGGCCGCGGCATCAATGCGCTACCTACGGGCTCTGCGAAAACTGCGCGGCGTATTGTTACCGTCTGAAGTGACAAATGACTAATGACCGACGAATGACTCACCAATGACGAACTCTACTGGTGGCGACCTTTTTTCGTCATTGGTGGGTCATTCGTCGGTCATTCGTCATTGGTAACCTGCATGTCAACTCTCAATCTCGCCGCCAAGGACTTTCGCTTGCTCAGGCGCGACTATCGCTCGGCGATCATTCTTTTGGCCACGCCGCTCATCTTCGTCGCCGTATTGAGCGTCGTCGTTGGCGAGGGATTTGGCCAGAAGCCCGACGACCGGCTGCGTGTTTCCGTGGTGAACCTGGATGCGGGGCTGCCGCCGGATGCCGGGCCATTTCCGACGAAGCCGTGGAGCGAAGTCGTGCTCGATGATCTTGCGGGCGCCACGGATGTTCGCATCGAATTGATTGGCAGCCGGGCAGAGGCCGAGAAGCTGATCCGCGACGGCCGGCGCTCGGCCGTGTTGGTATTCGAGCCAGACTTCTCGGCCAAGATGCACCGCTGTTCGTTTCTGACCCACGCGACCCCGGAACCGCTCAATCCCCTGTATCGCGACGGCATCAATCCGGCGGAGGTGGGACTGCACGTCTTGAAGGACCCGACACAGCAGGCGGCTTCGTCGATCATTGAGCAGGTCGCGCAAGTTTCGCTCTTCCGTGTGGTGATCCCGTGGATGATTGGCAAGGCATTCGAGCGCGTCGGCGACGAGGACTTCATGAAGCTCGTCGCCTCCAAGCTCAAAGAGAAGAAGGACATCCCCGGTCCCGTGCTCAGGGAACTCGATCCGACCCTTGAAAAGCTCCTGAAGAACATGTTCGCGGATCCGAAGTTCGATGAGGCGGTCAAGAAGAAATTCGGCGGGCTTGCCGGCATCCTCAAGACGCAACTTCCCAAGTTTCAGGAGATCATTCGTGAACTGTTCATGGACGAAGAGTTCTGTACTCGCGTCGGCAAAGGGATTCCCTTTGGCGACGTTCTGCAACCGAGCGTGCAACGCGAAATTGGCCCGCAAGTGCAGGATAGCGTCGCGGAGACGTTCAGTAATTACAACTTCAAAGCCAAGACGTGGGCCGGATTGACCCGCAACGATCCCAATATGGAACGTCGCGGAACCGTTGCGAAATACGAAGACGAGGGGGGCTTGCCCAAACGCGGTTCGCTGCGCTTTCAAATTCTGGTGCCCTCCTACACCGTGACGTTCGCGTTCTTCCTGGTGCTGACGGTTGGCTGGGTGTTCGTTGCCGAGAGACGACAAGGAACGCTCATCCGCCTTCGAGCAGCGCCCCTATCGAAGGCTCAACTCTTGCTTGGCAAGTTCCTTCCGGCCCTTGGCGTATCGCTCTTCCAGGGCGTGTTTCTGCTCATTGCCGCCAAATTGCTTTTCGGGCTGTCGTGGGGAGCGCAACCCGTTTGGTTGCTCGCGGTCGTCGCCGCCACGGCCTTTGCCGCCACGGGACTGGCCATGCTGGTCGCAAGCTTGGCCAAGACGGAGACACAGGTCGCCGTTTATGGGACGCTGCTCGTGCTTGTGCTCGCCGGAATTGGCGGGTCGATGATGCCGCGCGATCTGATGCCGGAGACGATGCGACAAATCAGTCATGTCACCCCGCATGCCTGGGCGCTGGATGCGTACCAGCAATTGTTACTGAATCCGGACCCCAACCTAGGAATCGTCTTTGGCGCGTGCGCAGCTCTGGCGGGCTTCGGCGCCGGCTTCCTGGCCCTGGCTTGGTGGCTGATGCGGCTGGAATGAGTTCATAAAGGTGTCAAAATGCCTGTCCAAAACCTACCTCCCGAATCCGTCATCACCGGCTGGGACTTCAGCACTGGTGCCGTCAAGTGTCTGGCGTTCGATCTGGCCGGAACGGTTCTGGCGGAGGTACGGTTCCCCACGGACCTGTGGACCGAGGACGGCGTCTCCGAATTGAACCTGATGATGCTCGAAGGGCAGGCTCTCGCCAGCACGCGGGCAATTGCCGCCCGGTTCGCGATCTCGATCGCCTGAAGGCTTGGGTTGCCGGCGGTATCTCGGCCACCCATCACACGGCGGGGCGAGTCGATCGGCTGGGCAACCAGATTCGCCGTGCAATTTGCTGGAACGACCAAACGCTCGCCAAGTACCATGCCGAGGGGCTCGAACGACTTGGCGGTCAGGAGCGCGTCCGCGAGTTGATCGGCGGGCCGTGGGCGGTGCGCTACTCGCTCAGCCACCTCGTCAAGGACGAGCGGTTCCTCGGAGAGGACGAGTGGATCTCCACCGCGTTCATTTCCTGCCACGGCCCGTGCGCGGCCGGGTACCTGACCGGGCGGTTCGAAGTGACGAGCGTCTCGTCGGCCGCGTCGACTGGCATCATGGACCTGCGCACCAACCAATGGCGGCGTGAAATGCTCGACGCTCTCGGGATGCCTGAGACCCGCGAGCTCGCCTGGCGGCAGTTGCCGACAATCCTCCAAGATATGAACGAACCGATCGGCCAGCTGGCCGAGCATATCGCGATCGATGTCGGTCTCCCAGCGGGGCAGCGGCCACTGGTATTTCCGACTCTGGACGATCAAGCGGCCGGGCTCGTCGGTGGCGGAGCGGTCGATGCGGGGCAGGTGGCAATCATTCTCGGCAATTCCGCAGTCGTAAACTCGTCGGCATCGACGCCGCCCAAATCGGGCAACCTCGATTGCATGAAATTGAACTGGGGGCCATTCCTCTGGATGCGTTGCTACAGCAACGGCGCTCAGTTCCTCGATCGCGTGGTCGGCACTCGGCCGGATTGGGATGCGCTAGAGAAAGCAGCTCGGGCCGTGCCGCCTGGTTGTAATGGGACCGCGGTCCTTCCGTTCGTCTTGTCGGAACCGTCGATCGGCGTTAACGCGCCGAGGTTCCGCTGGTTCCCGAGCGAGCCGAGCGAGCCGGGGGTTCGGTTTCGGGCAGCGCTGGAAGCCCTGGCTTATCTGATCGGCCTGGCTGTCCGCGAGCACGAGGCAGCCGGCCAACAGATCACGCGGATTACCGTCTCGGGCGGCATTGCGAAGAGCCAGTTGATGGGGGAGATCCTGGCGAGCGTGATCGGCTGGCCGCTGGAACGACTTGTGTCGAGCGAAGGGACCGCCCTTGGAGCAGCTGTGGCGGCGTTGGCCGGGATGGAGTCCTACTCGCGGAAGCAGCGGGGGTTTGTTGAGCCGTACTCCGTCGCGGACGCCGTGTCCACGATCGTGCGTTTCCGGGACCCGGTACGGCCAGTTGACGATTGGCTGGCGGCGTACCACGAGGGCCTCGATCAGTTTCGCATGCGGATTCAGTGAGCTATCCGCAGTCGGGCTCACTGGCTATCAATCTTCACCGATACACTCGCCTTCTTCGTCGCACCATTGATAAAGACGCGGTATTTCTCCTTGGCCGGAATGGTGGCCGTCAACGTTGAGTCCTTGGTGTTCTTATCCTTGGCGAGGACCCCGTCCTTCAATTTGTCCGGGTCGAAATCATCCTTGATGTCGGGTAAATCCTTATCGAGCAGAACCCAAACATTAACCGGTTCATCGGATGTTGTAATGACTTTGATCTTCTGTTCGCTCATCGGAGCAGAGACTTCGACACTGTGGGAGCCGCCCGCATCGACCTGGAACGAACTTTGATAGTGAATCTTGGAGCAACCGGCGGCGAGAAGTATGGCAACGAATGCCAGTCGGCGAACCGTCATGGGAGTCTCCATTGGCGCTGAGGCTTTTCCGGGATGATACCGCCATCCCCGAAGCCAATCCAGTAAATCCGTGCGACAGCTGACGTTTTGCTTGCATGTAGCGCAGCGACCATTACAATTCCGTCTAATCGGCCCGCGGCTCGGGGATCCCATGTTCGCAGACACCGACGACGTGCCGGGAAAGTACATCATCCGCCATGGCGCGATGCGTCTTCTGGGGGAATTTGCTGCATTGCCCGGGGCGTCGTTCATGCGCGGACAGCGAGTTGTTGTTCGTTCGGAACGTGGACAGGAATTGGGCGATATACTTTGTTCGGCCACTCCGGAAGCCGTGTCGCACTTGCCGGAGCCCACTCGAGGAGACATCGTCCGATTGGCTAGCGAGGACGATCAGCGCCGGGACCAACAACTCCGCGAGAACTCACGCAAGCAATTCGATACGGCCGTCCGACTGATCGCCGAACACCGTCTCGCCATGCAATTGGTCGACGTGGAGCCCCTCTTCGGGGGTGAGCGGATTATCTTCTACTTCCTGTCCGAGAAGCGCGTCGACTTCCGAGAGTTGGTGCGCGCGATGGCTCGAGAGTTCCAGACGCGCATCGAATTGCGGCAGATCGGCGTTCGCGACGAGGCCAAGTTGCTGGCAGACTACGGAGACTGTGGCAAGCCGGTCTGTTGCAACACCCACATGACCGTCATGCCACCGGTGTCGATGCGAATGGCGAAGGTACAAAAATCGACCCTCGATCCATCAAAAATATCGGGGCGATGCGGGCGCTTGAAGTGCTGTCTACGATTTGAGCAGGACGTTTACGACGAGTTTCAGAAACATCTGCCCAACGTCGGCGCCCGTGTACTGACGCAAAAAGGACAAGGCCGCGTACTGGCTCAGGAAGTTCTGGCTCGGCGAGTGCTCGTGGAATTTGAAGACGGCCGCCGGCTGCCGGTGGCCGTGAGTGAGATTCTAACAAAGTTATGAGTGTCCCCGGTCCCGAGTCCTCAGTCGATTCGACCAGGAACCGGGGACTGGAGACCCGTGACTAACCCTATGAAACACCCCGCAATCGCCGAGATCGTTCACCGGGACCGGCGCTATGCCTACGAGGCATATGAATTTGTCTTCGAGGCGCTGGGCCACACCCAAAAAATGGTGGGCCGCGTACCGACGATCGGGGAACCGCTCGGCCATGAGCATCACGTCTCGGGTCGGGAAATCTTGGAAGGCGCCGTCGACCTGGCGCGAGAGGAATTCGGTTTTATGGCCCGAACGGTTTTTGCGCAATGGGGTATTCGGACGACGGATGACCTGGGCGAAATCGTGTTCAACCTGATCGAGTCGGAACTTTTGAGCAAAACCGAAACAGACAGCCGCGCCGATTTTCAAGATCTATTCAACCTTGACCGGGCTTTGGCGGAAGGCTACGCGATTCATCTGAATGGGGAGAAGTCTCAGGTCCGCCGAGGTGCTCGATGAAGATTGGTAGAATTCGGCTCGCGATTGCCGTACTTCTCTTGGTCGGTTGGCTGGGTTATCTCAGTTTCCTGGTGCTTTACGAACGTAACCCGGTGGTTGTATCCCGATCGCAAGTGATGGCGTCGACGCAATTTGTCCTTGCAAAGGTGACGATCGACAACGAAACGGGTTTGCCGAACAAGAACGTTACCGTGGAGGAGGATCTTCGACCGCTGGGGGAATCTCTGACCGGCAAGACGATCATTGTCTGGAATATCAAAGACGCCCGGGTCGCCGGCGCGAAGGACGGATTTCACGGAACCGGTCCCTATCTCTTGATGCTCACCAAGAATACCACCGATGGCTACGAATTGACGCCGCCTCCGCGAGCGCCGGGAAATGATTCGCCGATTCGGCCCAAACCATGGGCGTATCGTTGGGATGTTCCGGGTGTCCAGAAACAGTTCGAGGAACTGGTTCCCAAGCGTTAAACGACCGAACCCCAACCACGGAAAAAGTCTCTCTTCACGCGAATGGATGCTCGTGCGTAAAATCACTTGACGGTCGTCGCCGATCTCTTGTCGGCAGCGGACTCCGGGGCTATGGTTATCGATTCCCGGAGTTTACGCTACCGTAGCACAGCGGTAGTGCAGCGGTTTTGTAAACCGCAGGTCGTGGGTTCGATCCCCACCGGTAGCTTCGGGCGAATGGGCGATGGGCGGATGGCAGAGTGGTCAATTGCATCAGACTGTAAATCTGACGGGCTTAGCCCTTCGGGGGTTCAAATCCCTCTCCGCCCACTCTTGGGAGCGATTGGCAATCGGCGGTCAGCCAAACCGAATTGACTGAATGCGATTCGCTGACAGCTATTGTGCGGGTGTAACTCAGCGGTAGAGTTCCTGCCTTCCAAGCAGGATGTCGTGGGTTCGAATCCCATCGCCCGCTTAGAGAGCAGTCAGCTTTTAGCGGTCAGTGGTCAGCCAGACGATTCTGGCCGACCGCTGATAGTTGAATGCTGAAAGCTAAGGTCGCTGCTGTAGCTCAGCCGGTAGAGCACTTCCTTGGTAAGGAAGAGGTCATGGGTTCGATTCCCATCAGCAGCTTTCGGGATCGATAGGTTTACCATGTTCCCGCACGGTGGCGGCGCTTTTGAGACCGGCGCTCGCCACGGATAACCTCACCATCCGAACCTACGGGGAGCACAATGGCCAAGGGAGTTTTTGAGCGGACTAAGCCGCACGTGAATGTCGGCACGATCGGGCATATCGACCACGGCAAGACCAGTTTGACCGCGGCGATTCTGATGCGCCAGGCGTTCAAGAACAAGTCGGGCGAAAAGGTCAAGTCGTATGCGGAAATCGCCAAGGGCGGCATCGTTCGCGATGCCAACAAGACCGTGACCATCGCGGTCTCGCACGTCGAGTACGAGACGCCGACCCGACATTACGCCCACATCGATTGTCCGGGACACGCGGACTACATCAAGAACATGATCACCGGCGCCGCTCAGATGGACGGCGCAATTCTGGTCGTCGCGGCCAACGACGGACCGATGCCGCAAACCAAGGAGCACTTGCTTTTGGCCCGACAGGTCGGTGTGCCGAAGATCGTTGTTTTCATGAACAAGATCGATACGGTCGATGACCCCGAATTGCTCGATTTGGTCGAATACGAGCTGCGCGATCTGTTGAAGAAGTACGAGTTCCCGGGCGACGAGGTGCCGATCATCCGCGGACAGGCCAAATCGGTCCTGGAATGCAGCGGTACCAAGGACGACGATCCGGGCTGCAAGTCGATCGACGAGTTGATGAACGCGCTCGACACCTATATCCCATTGCCCCAGCGCGAGTCGGACAAGCCATTCTTGATGAGCGTCGAGGACGTGTTCTCGATCAAGGGACGTGGCACGGTGGCGACTGGGCGTGTGGAGCGTGGCCGGGCCAAGATCGGCGATGAAGTCGAGATTATTGGTTTGACCAAACAGAACACCAAGTCGGTGATCACGGGCATCGAGCAGTTCAACAAGACTTGCGAGACGGCCGAGGCCGGCGACAATGTCGGCTGTTTGCTCCGAGGCGTTGAGCGTGAAGGAATCGAGCGCGGTCAGGTGCTTGCCAAGCCCGGCTCGATCACGCCGCACACGAAGTTCGAAGCGAACGTGTACGTGCTGACCGGCGAGGAAGGCGGTCGCAAGACCCCATTCTTCCCCGGTTACAAGCCGCAGTTCTACTTCCGCACGACGGACGTGACCGGCGGGATCACGGAGCTTCGGTCTTCCGATGGCAACAAGGCCGAGATGTGCATGCCGGGCGACAACGTCAACGTGACCGTCGAGCTGCTGCCCGAAATGCCGGTCGCCATGGATCCGAACTTGCGTTTCGCCATCCGCGAAGGTGGTCGAACCGTCGGGTCGGGGGTGGTGACGAAGATTTTGACGTGAGCTTGCAGCGGTTAGCTTTCAGCGATCAGCCATGCAGCGAGGAAGTGGGCGATTCATGTCCGATGGTGTTGGCTGAGAGCTGATTGCTGAATGCTGACCGCTCCCAAAGGGCAGTAGCTCAATTGGTAGAGCACTCGTCTCCAAAACGAGCGGTTGAGTGTTCGATTCACTCCTGCCCTGCTAGACTGAATCGAAGTCAGAGGTCAGAAGTCCGAGGTCGGTGGCGACCTCTAGCTTCTGACCTCTGACTTCTCAATCACCGCCCAGGCACGACGCCCGGGCCTTTAACTGGCTGAACAGGATAGCCTCATGGCTGTTGCCGTCCCATCCACTTCGGAACCGAAACAACCGAAGCGGCCTCCCGAGCAGACGAGTCTCGTCGTGTCGAGCCTCATCGGCGCCGTGTTGGTTCTTGCCTGTGCAGGCTTGGTGCTGCGCGGAGTACCGGCTGCCTGGGAGGCAATCGCCGCGACGCTCGGCGTAAAGGATCCGATCGTTTTTATGGCGGTCCAGGTGACGGCTCAACTGGCGACAGCAATCGGTCTGATTTACCTGTCATCGCGATTCCGCATGGGTCAAAGAGCGAGCGGCGTTCGCGGCGGGATCTTCTTCATGATCCTCGTTGCGTTCGTCGGCTTTTTCGTCCTGAAGGGACTGTACTCGGCGGCGACCCAAGGTTTTACGGCCGGCGGCATCATCGTGATGCTCTTCTATGTGGTGCTTCTATTCCTCCTTGTCCAGTTCTTCCGCACCGGCAAATTCACGGACTGGTCGATAGTGATGGATCAGGCAGGCTGGTTCGACACACACAGTCACAAGCGCACCCAAGGACTGCGGGTCCGCCGGCTGACGATTCTGGGAATTTTGCTCGTCTCGGGATCGGGCGTCTGGACGTTGATGAATCACAACTACCTGCCGCAGAACGCAATTGTCAAGCTGCCGGATGGGACCGCCGTCAGCAATCGGATAGGCGATTGGGTCGTGGGTGGGACGACGCTTGAACCGTTGGAAGTGCCGAAGGCGGCTAAGGCCGACGCAACGGACGCGCAAAAGGCGTCGGTGGAAGCCGAACGCGAAAGTGTCCGGGCGGAAAACCGGGCTCGACCACGAGTGGAAGGCGGTGTGACCATTCTGCCGGACTTGCAGTTCACCATCCCCCTCTTGTTGATTGCTGGAACATTATGGTTCGCATGGCGAGCCGTGAACTATCCGATGTTCGCCGACTTCCTGATTGCAACCGAAGCCGAGATCAACAAAGTTTCCTGGGCATCGCGGCGATCGCTCATTCGAGATACGATTGTTGTTTTGACCACAATCATCCTGCTGACGCTTTTCTTGTTCGTGGTGGACGTATTCTGGGGCTGGCTGCTGAGCCAAAGTTGGGTTCACGTCTTGCCAACCTCGGAAGAGATTCCCAAGCCCGAACAGGCCAAGCCCGTAACACACTGGTAATGACTGCCCGATTGGGGCTGTTTTCATGACTGAAGAACAAGAAACCGAAACTGCCGCGGCCCCCGTTGTTGAGGTCGCGCCGCCGCCTGGCGAGCCGGACACACTCGCCAGTGATGCGCCTCCGCCCGAAGTCCCCCCAGTGGCAACGGACGCGAACGGCGATGGAGAACTCCAGCCCAAGAAGAAGTGGTACGTCGTCAAGGTGCAGAGTGGGCGTGAGGATTCGATCAGAGGAGCCCTCGAACGGCGAATCAAGCTGGAAAACCTCGAACCTTTTGTCGGCCGCATCGTCGTGCCGGTCGAGAAGGTGACCGAGGTTCGCGATGGCAAGCGGCGGATCAAGAAGGTTAAGAAATTCCCGGGCTACCTGTTCTGCGAAGTCGAATTCAACGAACACGTTTTATACTTGTTCCGCGAAACTTCCGGCGTGGGAGATTTCGTCGGCGGGACCGGTACGGGCCCGAATCGGCTGCCGCAGCCGATGAGCGATCGCGAAGTTCAGCGGATGCTCGCCGACCAGGAGGAATTGACCCCCGGCGAAACTCCCGGCAAGAAGGCCGGCGAGGAAGAAGGCGTCGGACCACGTGTCAAGCTCGATTACGATATTGGCGATACGGTCAAGGTTCGCGAAGGCATGTTCGCCAATATGGAAGGACCGGTCAAAGATATCGCCGACCGCGACAGTCAGACGCCCAAGGTCAAGGTCGTGCTCACCATCTGGGGCCGGCCAGTGGAAGTCGATTTGGATTACTGGCAGGTGGACCGCGTGTAACCAGAGGTCAGAAATCAGAAGTCAGAGATCAGAATGGGAGTGACCCCGTTCTGATCTCTGACTTCTGATTTCTGACCTCTGAGTTGCCGGGGCCGTCCGTCATTTATAGGGTATTCCGTCTATGGCCAAGCAAGTCACCGCGATTGTCAAACTGCAATGCCCAGGCGGGCAAGCGACGCCCGCGCCCCGGTCGGACCGGCGCTCGGCGCGCACGGCGTGAATATCGGTATGTTCGTCAAGCAGTTCAACGACAAGACTGCGAACGCGAAGGGAATGATGACCCCGGTCGTCATTACCGTTTATTCGGATCGGTCGTTCGAGTTTGCTATCAAGTCTCCGCCCGCGGCGGTCTTGTTGAAACAGGCGGCGGGGATTCCGATCGAAAAGAAGGCTGGCGGGAAGCAGATTCCGTCCGAAGAGCTGGCCAAGAAGTCCGGCAAGTACAAGGGCTTCAAGGTGACCAAGAAGCAAGTTCAAGAAATCGCCGAGAAAAAGAAGGCCGACTTGGGCGCACGCGACTTGGACCACGCGTCTCGGATCATTGAAGGAACAGCCCGCAGTATGGGCATTACGGTCGAAGGATAGTTGATTCCACAGGAATTTGAGGACCAATTGGTCCTAATTGTCGGCCAACGGGGGAGGGCCACCTAGCCCGCGGACCCCGGCCAGGAGAGATGGCAAATGGCGAAAGAAAAGGCCGCCAAGGCGGCCGAGGAGCCGACGACGGCGCCTGCGGAAGCGGCTCCACCGCCCATCGCCGAAGCGGCACCCGCAGATGCCCCGACCGTTGGTACGGCGACCGCCGAAGCGGAAGGACCGAAGAAAAAGAAGGCGGCTGGGGTCTCGCCACGTCGAGGCAAGAAACTCCGCAACCATTTGAAAAACCAGCAACAGCGCCTGTCCAAGGAAGGCGTAATGCCCTTGCGCAAGGCATTGACCACGCTCAAGTCGATGAAACGGGTCAAGTTCGATGAAACCGTCGAAATCCACATGAAACTCGGCGTCGACACCAAACAGGCCGACCAGGCTGTTCGTGGCTCGGTGCCGCTGCCGCATGGCATTGGCAAGTCCGTCCGAATTGTCGTCTTCTGCCAGGGCGACGATGTTGCCAAGGCCAAGGCGGCCGGCGCGGATTTCGCGGGCGGAGCGGAGATCATCCAGAAGATTCAGCAGGAGAGCTGGCTCGATTTCGACGTGGCGCTTGCATCGCAATCGATGATGGGTCAGGTCTCCCGACTCGGAAAGGTGCTCGGACCGCGTGGCCTGATGCCAACTCCCAAGGCTGGAACCGTAATTCCGGCGAACGGAGACATCGCTGCGGCTGTCAAGGAGTTCAAGGCCGGCAAAGTTGAGTACCGAGCCGACGCCGGGGGCAACGTTCACGCGGGCGTCGGCAAACTCAGCTTTGACGACGAGAAACTGGCCGCGAATATCACGGCGTTTGTCGAACAGGTTCGGCACGCCAAACCGGCGGGAGTGCGCGGCAACTACGTGGAATCCGTGACGGTCTCGGCAACGATGTCGCCGGGGATCCGGGTAACCGTCTAAGAGTCACAAGTCTTAAGTCCCCAGTCCCCGGTCGGGTTGACTGGAGACTGGAGACCAACGACTGGGGACTGAACCGATGAGCAAGCTGGTCAAAAACATGGAACTCTCGGACCTGGAGAAGACATTCTCCTCGGTCCGCGATTTGTTGCTGATTACGCCATCGAAAATTGATTCCGCACTCGACTTCAACTTTCGCAAGCAACTGCGGGAGAAGAAAGTCAAAGTGAAGATGGTCAAGAACTCCCTCGTCAAGCGGGTGTTCGATGCCAACGGCATCAAGCTGGACGGCAAGACTTGGACTGGCACCACGCTGATTGCTTGGGGTGCCGATTCGATCAAGGATCTGTCGAAGGCTGTCGACGGACTGATCAAAGATATCGAAAAGAAGGACCCCAAGTCCAAGGAGAAACTCAAGGTCAAGGCGGCAATCGCGGACGGCCAATTGGTGCCCATGGCTGTCGCGCTGACGATGCCGACCCGCCTGGAGGCGATCGGCGAGATCATTGGCATGATTCTCGGTCCCGCATCGTCCATTGCCGGCTGCCTGACCGGACCCGGCAGCCAGGTGGCGAGCCAGATTGCAACGATTGCGGAACGGAAAGAAGAGCCGGCCGCCGCGCCGGCAGCTTAGTAGAGTTGCTGGTTATTCGTTAGTTGTGATTCGTCGACTCGAGTTACAAACAACGAACAACAAACAGCAAAGAATCAAGAAGGCTATTACGCTCTTGCCGCCCGCTTCAGCGGCACGTGCATATTCGAAAGTTCGAGGAACCCATGGCTGACACCGCTGTTGCCCCGGAGATCAAGGATCTCGGGGACAAAATCGCGAAACTGACGATCATTCAAGCAGTTGCTCTGAAGGATTATCTCAAGCAGGAATACAAGATCGAACCGGCCGCTGGCGGTGGTGGCGGCTGGCGGTGGTGGACTGCCGCGCCGTCGCTGCACCGGAAAAGATGGCTGTGCCGACGGAATTCAATGTCATTCTCGAGGCCGGCTTCGAAGCCGCCAAGAAGATTGGCATTATCAAGGTCGTTCGCGAGATCGCTGGCCTCGGTCTGGCCGAGGCGAAAGCGTTCGTCGAAGGCGCGCCGAAGCCCGTCAAGGAAGGGGTCGATAAGGCGACGGCCGAGAAATACAAGAAGTCCCTGGAAGATGCGGGCGCAAGGTCTCGATCAAGCCAGCCGGCTGATCGATTTCGGATCATTCAGCTCGCCGGCATACCGTATGCCGAATTTGAAAAAAATTTCACCCGGGGTATCGACAATCTCGATACCGCCGGGTACTATAACTTTTACGCAACCCTCACAATCGCCGTCTCCCGCGCCGCCCCTGCCGATGGCAGGGTCGATGAGCGATTGTCGAGAGTGCCCTCGGTAATTGTCCGAGTAGGTTTCACGCTCGGCGTGGGGAAACCCTCACGCCCCCTAACGTGAGGGCTGCTCTGCAAATCCGGGGGGCGATTGCCAACCATTGCCGCTGAAGGTGACAATGCGTACCAACCGATCGCAGCCCCCTTGTTTGTCTCTCTCATCACGATTCGACAACATGATACGGCGACGGACTGAACCCGTCGTCAACCCGGCCACTCCAATATGGATGCAGCCGGTCGCCAGTAATACCACGCTCTCATAATCGATTCGGTCCACAGACTCAAGGTCCGCTGCCGCGCGGGCCGAGCCGTCGTGTCGCCATTTTACCCGGGGAGGAGAAGGCCATGGCCATCCCGGCCCAACGCATCATCAACCCGACAACAACGAGAAACTTCGGCCGCGATCTGGACGCCGTGGAGGTTCCGCCTCTTACCGACGTCCAAACCCGATCCGTACGACCGCTTTCTGCAACTGGAGACATCCCGCCAACAAGCGGACTGCCACCGGTCTCGAAGGGGTCCTGCAGGAAATCTTCCCCATTGAGAGCTACGATAAGAAGATCTCGCTCGAATACGTCAAGTACGAACTCGGCAAGCCCCGCTACGAACCGGATGAATGCCGGCAACTTCGGCTCACCTATGGACGACCGTTCCGGTCTGGCTGCGACTCCGCAAAGCGGATGGCACCGCCGTCGAGGAAGAAGTCTATCTGGGCGACATGCCGATCATGATCGGCGGCGGCGAGTTCATCATCAACGGGGCCGAGCGCGTCGTCGTCTCTCAGCTCCATCGCTCGCCCGGCGTCGATTTCGTCGTCAGGAAATCGACGGCGATCTCAAGTTGCATTCCTGCCGTATTATCCCGGAACGCGGAAGCTGGATCGAAATCAACGTCACCAAGAAGGACAATTTCGGCGTCCGCATCGACCAGTCGGGCAAGTTCTCCGCCCTCACGCTCTTGCGGGCGATGGACCCGGGCTACTCGTCGAGCGCGGCGATCATCCGCCAGTTCTACGAACCCGAACCCATCAAACTGAAGAACGTTGAAGCCCGGAATCGTCTCGCCGGCGATCCGGAGAAAGATGTGCTTCCGTGGGTAGCCGACGACGATGTCATCGATCCGGACACCGGCGAAGTTTACGTGAATGCAGGCGAGCCCTTCACCAAGGACTCGTTGGACCGGATCGCCACTTCATCGCTCAAAGAGTTGTCGGCCCTGGCGCCGCCACGCGACCCAATCATTCTCGAATCGCTCAAAGACGACGGCACGGAGTCTCACGAACAAGCGTTGCTCAAGATCTACCAAAAGCTCCGGCCGGGCAACCCGCCGCAACTCGAAAAGGCCAAGGAACTCTTCAAGGAAAAGTTCCTCGATCCTAACCGCTATCGACTCGGTCGCGTTGGTCGATTCCGCGTGAACCGCAAGTTCAACCAGAATGTGCCGGAAACGGAGATGACCCTCCGGGCGGTCGACTTCGTCAATGCGATCAAGTACCTGCTCAAACTGCGTGAACCCAACAAGACCAAGGAAGACGAGGCCCGCTACACGATCGACGACATCGATCACCTTGGCAATCGCCGGCTGCGAACGATCGATGAACTCGCCGCCGATGAATTGCGCAAGGGCTTCCTGAAGCTCCGCCGCACGGTGCAGGAGCGCATGGCCTCGCGCGCCGAGGAGGAAATGTCGCCGCGATCGCTCATCAATCCCAAGAGTGTCTCGGCGGCGATTGAATACTTCTTCGGCCGCAGCGAGTTGTCCCAGGTCGTCGACCAAACCAACCCGCTATCGCAACTCACGCATGAGCGCCGGCTCAGCGCCTTGGGGCCAGGCGGACTGAATCGCAAGCGGGCCGGGTTCGAGGTGCGCGACGTGCATATCTCGCACTACGGGCGGATTTGTCCGATCGAGACGCCGGAAGGCACGAATATCGGCCTGATTTCCAGCCTGTCGATCTTCAGCAAGATCGATGAGTACGGTTTCCTGATTACGCCCTACCGCAAAGTGAAGCACAAGAAGCTCACGCACGATGTCGAATGGTTGCGTGCCGATGAAGAAGCGCAATTGAATATCGCACCGGCGGACACACCGACCGAGGGCGACAAGATTTCCGAAGAACGCGTCAATGGCCGATTTGGCGGCGACCTGAAGCAACTCGCTTCGGACAAGGTCGAGTATGTTGACGTGTCGCCTAAGCAGATGGTCGGCGTCTCTGCGGGACTGATTCCGTTCCTCGAACACGACGACGCAAACCGGGCGCTCATGGGATCGAACATGCAGCGCCAGGCGGTGCCGCTGCTCGTCACCGAGCCGGCACTGGTCTCGACCGGCATGGAAGTGGAAGTGGCCCGGCATTCCGGCATGGTGGTGCGATCCAAGAAGGCCGGAACCGTCACCTATGTCGATGCCAATCGCGTCAAGGTCGACGAGGACGAGTACGTGTTCCGCAAGTTCGTCGGCTTGAACGAGCGAACCTGCCAGAACCACAAGCCGATCGTCAAGCTCGGCGACAAGGTCAAGGCGGGGCAGATCATTGCGGACGGAGCCGCGACCCACAAGGGCGAGATGGCTCTCGGCCGGAATGTGCTGGTCGCGTTCATGTCCTGGGAGGGTTACAACTTCGAGGACGCGATCATCATCAGCGAACGGCTGGTGAAGAACGACACCTACACCTCGATTCACATCGAGGAGTTCGACATCGAGATTCGCGAGACGAAGCTTGGCAAGGAAGAGTTCACCCGGGATATTCCCAACGTATCGCCAAAGGCCCTGGGCAATCTCGACGAGCATGGCGTCGTCCAGGTCGGAACGTTCGTGAAGCCGGGCGACATCCTGGTCGGCAAGGTTTCGCCGAAGAGCCGTAGCGAATTGACTCCCGAAGAGAAGCTGCTTCACGCGATCTTTGGTCGCTCTGGCGAGGACGTGAAGAACGACTCGCTGGAGGTGCCGTCGGGCGTCGAAGGCATCGTCATCGACACCCAGCGATTCAGCCGCAAGACATCGATGACAGAGGAAGAGCGCAAAGCTCTCGACAAGCAGCGCGATCAGATTGAAGCCAAGTACGGTAAGCTGATCGCCGACCAATTCAAGGCGTTCGTCAAGGACCTGGCGCATGCGTTGGATCGCAAGGAAAAGGACTTGAAGGACCCGGCGTCGGGCAAGGCATTGGGTGACGACAAGGACATTGCGGTCGCCGCTCAGGCGGCTGGCTTCAAGGTTGAGAACCTTGACATCCGCTCACCCGAGAAGGAGAAGCGGGCTCGCGAGCTTTGGAAGAAGTACAGCGATCGCATCAACATCTTCGTCGAGGAACGCGAGCGCCGAATCAATTCGCTCAACCGTGGCGACGAACTGCCAAGCGGCGTGCAGCAGATGGTCAAGGTCTATGTGGCGACCAAACGGGTCATCTCCGTCGGCGACAAAATGGCTGGGCGCCACGGCAACAAGGGGGTTATCTCGAAAGTCCTCCCCGAGGAGGACATGCCGTTCCTGGCCGATGGAACTCCGGTCGACATTCTGCTCAACCCGCTCGGCGTGCCGAGCCGTATGAATGTCGGCCAGATTCTCGAAACGCACTTGGGCTACGCGGCCGCCAAGTTGGGCTTCAAGGCAATTACACCCGTCTTCGACGGGGCGACCGAGGAGGAAATTCGCGACTCCCTGAAGGAAGCCGGTTTCGCTGAAACCGGCAAGAGCGTCCTTTATGACGGTCGCACCGGTGAACGCTTCGACCAGGAAGTGACGGTCGGCTACATCTACATGCTCAAGCTGCATCACCTCGTCGACGACAAGGTGCATGCCCGGGCGACGGGGCCGTACTCGCTGATCACCCAGCAACCACTCGGCGGCAAGGCTCGGTTCGGCGGCCAGCGGTTTGGCGAGATGGAAGTATGGGCCCTCGAAGCTTATGGGGCCGCGTACATCCTTCAGGAACTGCTCACGGTGAAGTCCGACGACGTGGAAGGCCGCACCAAGATCTATGAATCGATGGTGAAGGGCGAAAACACCCTGGAAGCTGGCACGCCTGCCAGTTTCGATGTGCTTACCCACGAAATTCGCGGACTGGGACTGAACATGCAACTGGAAAAGAAGCGCGTCATCTGACGCAACCCTTATAGGTCCTATGGGTCTTATGGGACTCATGGGACCTACGAGGCTGACACCTGAACTTAGACCTCTGACCGAGAGGGGACCTTGATATGAGCACTGCCACCGCCACCCCGCCCGTTGTTCCGCCCGCCATCGCCACCGGAGCCGGCGAGACGACGAGCTACGACCGCATCAATGACTATGGCGCTGTCCGCATAAGCCTGGCCAGTCCGCACGATATTCGATCGTGGTCGTTTGGTGAGGTGAAGAAGCCGGAGACGATCAACTACCGCACCTATCGACCGGAAAAAGACGGCCTGTTTTGCGAGAAAATCTTCGGGCCCGAAAAGGATTGGGAATGCACGTGCGGCAAATACCGCGGCATGAAGTACAAGGGAATGATTTGCGATCGTTGCGGCGTCAAGGTGACGCACAGTCGCGTGCGCCGTAAGCGCATGGGGCATATCGAACTGGCCGCCCCGGTCGTGCACATCTGGTTCTTCAAGGCGATGCCAAGCCGGCTCGGCACGTTGCTCGACATGAAGACCACGAGCCTCGAAAAGATCATCTACTTCCAGGATTATGTCGTCGTCGATCCCGGTCAGACAAAACTGAAGGATCGGCAACTTCTCACCGAGGAAGAATATCGACGAGCAGTCGAAGAATACGGTCCGGACGCATTCGAAGCGGACATGGGCGCCGAGGCGGTCAAGAAGTTGCTCGAAAAGTTGAACCTCGTCGACGAGTCCAATCGGCTGCGCGACTTGCTCGACAAGGAAAACAAGAAGGATAAAGCGTCCAAGCAAAAGCAGCGCGACTACGTCAAGCGGCTTAAGATCATCGAGAGCCTGCGAGATTCCAGCAACAAGCCGGAGTGGATGGTTCTCGAGTGCATTCCGGTAATTCCGCCCGATCTGCGACCGCTGGTGCTGCTCGATTCGGGCAACTTCGCGACGAGCGATTTGAACGATCTCTACCGCCGCATTATCAATCGGAACAACCGGCTCAAAAAGCTTGTCGACCTCAATGCGCCAGAAGTGATCATCCGCAATGAGAAGCGGATGCTCCAGCAATCCGTCGACGCCCTCTTTGACAACAACCGCTGCAAGCGGCCCGTGCTCGGTTCGTCGAACCGGCCACTCAAGTCGTTGACGGACATGATCAAGGGCAAGCAGGGCCGGTTCCGCGAAAACTTGCTCGGTAAGCGCGTTGATTACTCGGCGCGATCCGTCATCGTGGTCGGGCCGGAATTGCGCCTACATCAGTGCGGCCTGCCGAAGAAGATCGCGCTCGAGCTGTTTCAGCCGTTCATTATCCGCAGACTCAAGGAACTCGGCCTTGCCGACACCATCAAGTCGGCGAAGAAGATGCTGGAGCGCAAGGACGATCACGTTTGGGACATTCTCGAAGAGGTCACCAAGTCGCATCCGGTCCTACTCAATTGCGCTCCGACGCTGCACCGCATGGGCATCCAGGCATTCGAGCCGGTGTTGATCGAAGGCAACGCGATTCGAATTCACCCGCTCGTGTGCAAGGGGTTCAACGCCGACTTTGACGGCGACCAGATGGCCGTCCACCTTCCGCTGTCGATCGAAGCCCAGGTCGAGGCCCACGTGCTGATGATGTCGACCAACAACATCTTCAGCCCGGCCAACGGCAACCCAATCATCACGCCGTCACAAGACATCGTGATGGGCTGCTACTACCTGACCGCGTCGCGCGGCGAAGAAGGCGAGCGCGTGGAAGCCGGCGACGGCATGATCTTCCATAGCCCGCAAGAGATGTTCTCCGCATTCCAGCAGGGCCGACTCGGCGTTCATGCCAAGGTTCGCGTGCGCTTGCCGATCGAAAAGAAGTTCATAACTGAGATCCGGACCGAACGAGGCGGCATGGTCGAAGAGTTGCCACGGAAATCGAACGGCCTCGTGACAACCACGGTGGGACGCATTGTCTTCAACGACATTCTCCACTCAAAGATGGCCTTTTACGATCTACCGCTGTCGTCCAAGCACCTGTCGCGGATTATCGCCGACTGCTATCAGCTATTGGGTCGCAAGGAAACGATTGACCTGTTGGATCGTATGAAGGACACCGGCTTCCGCGAGTCGACGCGCAGCGGACTTTCGTTCGCCGCCAGCGATCTGCGCACACCGGCCACCAAGGACTCCATCCTCAAGGAAAAAGACAAGGAAGTCGAGAAACTCCGCAAGCAGTTCGAGCGCGGCTTCATCACGGAAGCCGAGCGCTACAACAAGGTCATCGAAAAGTGGGGCGAAGCTCGCGAAGAAATCACGGCGACGCTCATGAAGTCGCTGGCCCACGATCGGCGCAAAGACCACACGACCGGCAAGGAAGTACCCTACCTCAACCCGATCTTCCTGATGGCCAACTCGGGCGCCCGCGGCGGCGTCGAGCAAATCCGGCAACTCGCCGGTCTGCGCGGACTCATGGCCAAACCGTCGGGTGAAATCATCGAAACGCCGATCAAGTCCAACTTCCGCGAAGGACTGACGGTGCTCGAATACTTTTCGAGCACGCACGGCGCTCGTAAGGGCCTTGCGGACACTGCTCTCAAGACTGCCGACTCCGGCTATTTGACCCGCAAACTCGCGGACGTGGCGCAAAACGTCGTCATCACGATGTACGACTGCGGCACGACCCAGGGCATCACCAAAGGGGTTATTTACAAGGGCGATGAAGTGGATCGGTCACTCGCCGAGGGCATTCGCGGCCGGGTGAGCCGCAACGAAATTCGCGATCCGAAGGTGCGCGAGCCCATCGTCGAAGAAAATGAAATGATCACCCCCGACAGCGCGCAAGCTGCATATTTTGGGCCTGGACAAGATCAGTGTTCGCAGTCCGATGACTTGCCAGGCGCCACTGGGCGTGTGCCGGCTCTGTTACGGCATGGACCTGGCAACGGGCGCCCTCGTGGAAGAGGGCATGGCTGTCGGAATCATCGCCGCCCAGTCGATCGGCGAGCCGGGCACGCAACTCACGATGCGGACGTTTCACATCGGCGGCGTCGCCAAGGGGGGAGCTGCCGAGAGCGATCGCAAGACGCGCAAGGGCGGGACGGTCGCGTTTGAGCGCATCACCCCGATCGTCCATGAGGTGAAGGACGCCGCCGGGCACATCAGCCGGCGATCGCTTGCCCTGACGCGGACCGGTGAAATCGTGATCTACAAGGATAAGAACCAGCCGCCGATCGAACGGCACCCGATCCCAAACGGGGCCGAGCTGTTCGTCAAGGACGGGCAGGAGGTGAAGGCCGGCGAGCGGCTTTGCCAGTGGGATCCGCACATGACGCCGATTATCGCCGAGGAAGGCGGAAAGGTGCGTTTTGAAGACCTCAAGGAGACGGAAACGTTCCGCAAGGAGAAGGATTCGAGCGGCACCGAGCGATTCATCATTATGGAGCACAAGGGCGATCTGCACCCGACGATCGTTATCGAAGACGCCCAGGGCAACATTCTCAAAGCGTACTTCATCCCGGAACGAGCGTACCTGGAAGTCCGCAACGGCGAGGAAGTCAGCGCCGGCCACATCCTGGCCAAGACGCCGAAGGAAGCGACCGGCACGCAAGACATCGTCGGTGGTCTGCCTCGCGTCACGGAAATCTTCGAGGCGCGCAAGCCCCGCGACCCCGCGGTCATTGCGAGCGTCGCCGGTAAGATCCGCCTCGGCGACAAGAAGCGTGGAAAACGGATCATCTGGATCCAACCGGAGGACGAGAAGGGTCGGGCGATCGGAGAAGAGAAGGAGCACCAGGTGCCGCACGGCAAGCAGCTTTTGGTCTCGACCGGCGACTATATCAAGGAAGGCGAGCCACTTGTTTCGGGTCCACGGGTGCCGCACGACATCCTGGCCATCTCCGGCACCGAGGCGCTGCAGGATTACCTGGTCAACGAGGTGCAGACGGTCTACCGCAGCCAGCGCGTGGACATCGATGATAAGCACATCGAGATCATCGTCGCCCAGATGCTCCGGAAGGTGAAGATCAACGAGATGGGCGATACGAACCTGCTTCCCGGCTCGGTCATGGATAAGTTCGCATTCATGGCAGTCAACGATCGGCTCATGAACGAATGCGTCAAGATCAAGGGCAAGGGCGACTCGTCGTTCGAGGTCGGCAAGATCGTCAGCCGCGAGGCGTACGAAGAAGAATGTGCCCGCATCGAAGTCGAGGGAGGCAAGAAACCGACCTGGGAAGCACCAACACCGGCGACCAGCGAGGTGGTGCTGCTCGGCATCACCAAGGCGGCCGTGCAGTCGGAGAGTTTCATCAGCGCCGCGTCGTTCCAGGAAACAACCAAGGTGTTAACCGAGGCTGCACTGGCCGGCAAAGCGGATTATCTCGTCGGACTGAAGGAAAACGTCATCCTCGGTCACTTGGTGCCCGCCGGCACCGGGTTCAAGTTGCACCAGGACGCCGAAGTCCGGATCAATGCTCCGGAGGGCGATGGTCAAATGATGGACGACGTTCCAGCCGACGTACTTGCCGAATCGCCAGCCGCATAAGCTAGTCGAGTGGAATCGTGTTTTTCTTCAGCCGGCTTAACTGTTCGCCGATCGTGGCGGATGCTTGAGCCGGCTGTTTTTCCCTATTCCCATTCGCAATCATCTCGGTTTTGCCACGACAGTGCCCGCGAAATAGCTTGCAGAAAAATGGCTCGTCCAGTCGATCGCGAGCCAGGTTGTTCGACGCCTCTTTAGAACCGGCCTTCCGGCCTAAGCCTCAAAACACAAACACAAATCGGAGGCGCCACAATGCGAGTCATGGTCATCGTCAAAGCGAGCAAAGAATCCGAAGCGGGCGTCATGCCAAGCCACGAGCTCCTGGCCGCGATGGGGAAGTTCAATGAGGAACTGGTCAAAGCCGGTGTCATGTTGGCTGGCGAAGGGCTGCACCCGACGTCCAAGTGCAAGCGCGTCCGATTTTCCGGCGATAAGAGAACCGTGATCGACGGCCCGTTTGCCGAAACCAAGGAACTGGTTGCTGGCTACTGGATGTGGCAAGTCAAGTCGATGGATGAAGCAGTCGAATGGCTCAAGCGTTGTCCGAATCCGCATAGCGGGGATTCGGAAGTCGAAATTCGACCGGTGTTCGAGGCCGAAGATTTCGGTCCCGAATTGACGCCTGAACTTCGCGAACAAGAAGCACGCCAGCGAGCACAAATCGCCGCGCAGAAGTAACCAAGTTGCAGAACAATCATTCATTCAAACCACCTGAAATCATTCTCGGAGATCAGCGATGAACCGCATCAACCTGTCATCGACGCCAGCAATTGAACACGATCTGACGCAGTTCGTTGAGCCGCTGGCCAGCCTCATCTGCGCGGCCGAGCAACCCGAGGCGGCGCTGAACCTGGCACTCGCCGCACTCTTCAACGAAGTTCAACGGACCAATTGCGTGGCCAGGGCCCATGTCGCGTACCGACAATTTGGGCGAACTGACCAATAATCGAATCTGGCCTGTCGATCCCACCGCTGCTAATTCGACGCACTTGTGAAAACGAGGTCTGCCGGTCGAGTCATCTGGCAACCCCCAATCGAAAACCGCAGGAGACATGGCGATGAAATTCATGCTGATTGCCAAGGCGACGAGAGAATCCGAAGCCGGACTACCTCCCGATCCGCGGTTGATGGCGGCCATCGGCAATCTCACGCAGGAGATGGCCAAGTCGGGCGTCTTGGTCGGCGGGGGCGGCCTCGCCCCTAGCTCAAGCGGCGCGCGTGTTCGAGTGGCCAATGGAAAAGTGTCCGTGACCGACGGGCCGTTCCCCGAAGCGAAGGAACTCATCGGCGGGTACGCGATTGTTGACGTCAAGTCCAAGCACGAGGCAATTGAACTATCGAATCGGTTCTGGCAGCTGCATGCGGAAATCCTTGGTCCATCCTATATTGGCGAAGGTGAAATCCGTCAACTCTTCGAGCCAGGCGAAGGTTGTACTGGAGGCAACGGCTAGCGATCCAAGGTAGGCTTGCCAGGGTCGTGCAAACGCGATTTAATCGGCCTTGATGCAATCCACCGAAATTCAACGCACGATCGACGCGGTCTGGCGAATTGAGTCGGCGAAGCTCATTGCCGGGCTCGCGCGAATCGTGCGCGATGTCGGTCTGGCGGAAGAACTCGCCCAGGATGCGGCTCGTCGCTGCCCTGGAGCAATGGCCGGCGGCGGGTGTGCCCAACAATCCAGGCGCGTGGCTCATGACGACCGCGAAACGCCGAGCGATTGATCATGTGCGCCGAAACCAGCGGTTCGAACGCAAGATCGAGGAGATTGGGTACGGCCTTTTGAACGACGGAGCGACGACGGCAATCGATCTCGACGCCGCCATTGACGACGACATCGGCGACGATCTCCTTCGCCTGGTCTTCACGGCTTGCCACCCGGTCCTCTCGACCGAGGCTCGCGTTGCCTTGACTCTCCGCTTACTGGGCGGGTTGACGACAGACGAGATTGCCCGGGCGTATCTCACGTCGGAGCCGACAATTGCCCAGCGGATTGTCCGTGCCAAGCGAACGCTGACCGAAAAGCAAGTCCCCTTCGAAGTGCCGCGCGGGGCCGAGTTGGCCGATCGCCTGTCGTCGGTGCTGGAAGTCATTTACTTGATCTTCAACGAGGGCTACACGGCAACGGCGGGCAGCGACTGGATGCGGCCGACGCTATGTGAAGAGGCCTCGCGACTCGGACGGATCGTCGCTGAACTGATTGCGAACGAGCCCGAGGTCCACGGTCTCGTCGCGCTCATGGAGATCCAGGCGTCGCGAATGCGAGCCCGGGTCGATGCATCGGGTGAACCGATCCTGTTGCTCGATCAGAATCGGGCGCTGTGGGATCGGCTGCTCATCGGCCGCGGACTGGCCGCTCTAGACCGTGCCGAACGGCTCGGCGGAGAACGTGGACCGTATGCTCTTCAGGCCGCGATTGTCGCGTGTCATGCCCGTGCTTTGACCGCCGAGCAAACGGACTGGCCACGGATCGTCGGGCTTTACGAAGAGTTGGCCCGACTGTCGCCATCACCGGTGATCGAATTGAATCGAGCCGTTGCCGTTTCGATGGCAGCGGGCCCGCTGGCCGGACTCGAGATCGTCGATCAATTGGCCTCGGACCCCAGACTCCGGGGCTATCACTTATTGCCAAGCGTCCGCGGCGATCTGCTTTTCAAACTCGGTCGCCTCGATGAGGCACGGATCGAGTTTGAGCAGGCGGCGTCACTTACGAAGAATGCCCGAGAACGCGACTTGTTAATGGAGCGCACCGCCGCGTGCTCAAAACACTAAACCTGAACGGAGCACCCCATGCCATTCGCACTGTTGATCATTGAATCTCCGCAAGACCGCGAAAACCGATCCGTAGATGAAGGGAGACCGCTCTACGACCGGATGGTTCGTTTTGCCGACGGTCTGCAAGCGCGTGGCATACTCAAAGGAGTCGAATCGCTCAAATCGCAGGCCGATGCGGTGCGGGTCCAGTCCCGAGGCGGCAAGCGCGTTACGGTCGACGGTCCGTTCGCCGAGGCCAAGGAAATGGTCGGCGGATTTTTCTTGCTCGATGTACCGACCAAGGAAGACGCGTTGCAAATCGCCAACGAATGCCCGGCCCTCGAATGGGCGACGGTCGAGGTCCGCGAGACCGGACCTTGCCACGGCGGCGGATGAGCAATCGCGCCGGACTTCGCGGTGGATCATGGGCGACGTAGTCTATTTCGCTTTGTTCATGAAATACTGCTGAACCTTTTTCAGCGTGAATTCGTTGCCGCGTTCGAAGAACCCGCGCAGTTTTTGCGACTCTTCGTCGTTGCCGAAGCCGAGCCCAACGACGCGCAGGCGCGTGCGATCGGGACCGACCGGTTCGAAATTGATCACCGTCCACATATTCTTCACCGCCTCCTTGAATGGAAACTTGGCCGGCGGCTTCCCGACTTTGAGCGTAAGCATTCGCTGTGGCTCGTAAGCCATGATGATGTTTTCGATGGTGTCGGGATTACCAATCACGCCCTTCGGATCGTAGTGCGATCGCATCAGGCCGCCGACTTTGAGTTCAATCTCGGCGCGAGCGACCACGCAAGACTCGAGTCCTTTCTTCGTCGTCCATGTTTCCCATACCTTGCCGATCGGGGCCTCGACGATCCCTTCGGTGACAATTCGGCTGCGATCAATCGGGGCGTCCTTCTCCAAGTGTTTTTGCAAGCTGGCCAGGACCGTGGGCCAGGCTTTCGCGAAGTATTTGCGCACGCGAACCCATTCCTCCTTCTCGTCCGGTCGGGCAGCCGCCCGTTCGGCAAATCCCAGATGACTCAGACGAACGCGGACACGTCCCTCGCCGGCATCGCTCAAGCGAACCACGACCCAGGTGCGTTGTTGTCGTGCCCTGGCAAACTGCGGCGGAGGCACTCCACTCGAAGGAGAACATCTCCTCCGGCACGTAGCTGAGGACCTTTAGTTCTTCGGCGCCGCGCTGGCCGGCCGGTTGATCGGGAGCGAACAGAATCTCAAACGCGCCGCCGGGTTTCAGTTCGATATGAGTTTTCGGCGCAAACCATTTTTGCGCCGCCTCGTCGGTCGTCCATGCCTTCCAAATATCGCCGATCGGCGCTCGAATCGCAGTTTCCACTTCGATCGGTTGAAGATTGTTCGCCGCATTCGCGGTCAGCGCACTCAGCAATGCGCAAATAGTGACAATGAAAAGTCGCATATACCCTCTCGAAACAAGGGCCGTGGTTCCAGACTTATGGAGCGTGAAGCGTCGGCGAAGGCGACCAGTGCCCCATGGTTAATCGGATCCCCCGGCAATTTCGGCGTCGCCTTCGCTGACGCTTCAGGCTCCGCCGGCTGTGCCGTCCATCTTGAAACCAACAGCTATTGCCAGGCGCCGAGCAACGCCCCGAGGGCGACCAAGTAAACCAATTGACAGCCGATATCGATCAGGTAAATGCCCGAACGCTTGTCGGAAGCGATGTGACCCGTCATCTGGATCGCCGACGAGGCTACCCAGAACAAAAGGCCGAAGATTATGCCAATTGACGCATTCACGCTGGGAACTGCCGTCAGCATGACGGCCAGTGCCCATGCCAGGACCAAATAGCTCAGCAGCATGCCGCCGAAGAATTTGGGCGGCGACATGGCGGCCTGCATCTCTTTCATTTTCTCTTCGCTGTAGCCGTGCAGCTTGATCCAGAGCTTGCCGAATATGGCCGTGTACCAGATTCCGCCGACCATAAATGCCAGCAACGCCGACACTAAGACGGCCCAGATATTGATTTTTGAAAAGTCGAAGGGCATGGACGTCTCCCATCAAGAGGGTTTGAGAGCACGGCCGTGCGGTCGGCGGCCGACTTGCAAGCGATCGAAATACTCGCGCAACTGAGCGACGGCGGCGTCGTACGACTGTATGTTCCGGTAAGTCCTGGCGAGCATGACCGCCCCCTCCATCGTCGTCAGCACGAACAGTGCGAGTTGCTCGCGATCGAGTTCCTTCGGCAGCCGATTTCCGGCCTCGGCCAAGCACTGCTCGATCGCATTGCGCCAACCGGTGAAGTTTTCCGCAATCAGCTTTCGGGCCGCGGGCTCGCTGCCACTCAGTTCCAGCGCCAAATTCCCGACCGGGCAACCGCGCTCGAACTTGGTCGCTAACAGCTGCTGGCGATACCCATCGAGAATGCCGAAAATCCGTTCGATCGGATCGCTCACTCGTTCGCAGACCGGCCGAATTACATAGGCATCCAGATTCGCCTTGTACCATTCGAGTACTGCTAGCAACAGATCCTCCTTGGCCGGAAAGAAGTAGTACAGGCTGCCACTGCGAGCACCGGCCATCGCGACAATGTCGGCGATGCTCGTCGCCGTGTAACCTTTCTCCCAGAACAAGACCCGCGCGGCCTCAATCAGTTTTTCGCGGTCCCCGATTTCGATAGTTCGTATTGGTTGGTCATTCAACCAAATACATTACTGGATAACAGGGCGAGTGCAAGCACAATTTGAAAAATCGCTGGACCGATTGATGGAGAATAGGAAGCGATTCTACCCGCCGGCGATCGCCCCCACGATCCAGAAGGGCTCTTTTCCGTTGGCGATCGCCTCGGGCAGCACTTTATCAGCCGATTCGTGCGACCAATCCTCTTCGCAGGCGAAGAAGCGAATCAGCGGCCGGCGGATATGGGTGACATGGTCGCGAATCGTGCCACGCAGGGCCGGATAGCGAGCTTCGAGCGCATCGAGGATCGAGCGCTGCGTGACAGGGCCGGCCACGTCGAGAGCCACTTCGCTCTCGACGTCGGCCAGCGTTCGCAGGTGATAGGGGAGTAGGACGCGGATCATTTGAGCGTCTGGACCTCCACCGAGAGCACCGCTGGCAGGTCGCGGACGATCGGCATCCAGTTGTCGCCGCCGTTGGGTGACACATACACCTGCCCGCCGGTGGTGCCGAAGTAGACCCCGCAGTCGTCGAGCGAATCGACCGCCATCGCGTCGCGGAGCACGTTCACATAGCAGTGTTCCTGGGGCAATCCTTTGGTCAGCGGCTCCCATTCGTTGCCGCCCGTCTTGCTGCGATAGACGCGCAGCTTGCCGTCGTGAACGTAATGCTCCGAGTCGCTCTTGATCGGGAGCACGTAAACCGTCTCCGGCTCATGCGCGTGAACGTCGATCGCGAAGCCAAAGTCGGTCGGCAGATTGCCGCTGACCTCATACCAAAGATCGCCGGCGTTGTCCGAGCGCATCACGTCCCAGTGCAGTTGCATGTAGAGCGTGTCCGGCTTGGCGCGATTCTGGGCGATGCGGTGCACGCAGAAGCCGACTTCGGCGTTCGGATCGGGCATGTACTTTGACTTGAGCCCCTTGGTGATGACTTTCCAGCTTTTGCCGCCATCATCGGTGCGGAAAGCCCCGGCGGCCGAAATGGCAATAAAGATGCGATCGGGATTGGTCGGGTCGATCAAGATGGTGTGCAGACACATTCCCCCGGCGCCCGGCATCCATTTCGGGCCTTGCTGTTCGCGCAAGGCGGGTAGCTCGTTCCAGGTCTGTCCACCGTTAGTCGTTTTGAAGATCGCCGCATCCTCGACGCCCGCGTAGACCATGTCGGGATCGCTCAACGACGGCTCCAAATGCCAGACGCGTTTGAACAGCCAGGGCTTCTGCGTGCCGTCGTAGTGTTGATGCGTCGTCAGCGGCGTCGACGCGTCGTACACGAACTTATTGCTTTCGCCCATCGGCATGCCTTCGGGCGTCGTGGTCGCTTCGCCTTTCGGCGTGCCCGGCTGAAACCACGTCTTGCCGCCGTCATCGGAGCGCTGGATGATCTGGCCAAACCAGCCGCTCGTCTGCGAACAGTAGATGCGATTGGGATCAACCGGCGAGCCCTTCATGTGATAGATTTCCCACCCAGCAAAATGCGGGCCGCTGACATCCCACTTCTGACGCTTGCCGTCGGATGATAGGATAAACGCCCCTTTGCGGGTGCCGACAAGGACGCGAACGGAGGACATGGGTTAATCCCTTGCAAGGATAATAAAGGTAATCGATTATGGAGGCGGCGAAACCGCACCGGGACTCGTGCCGGCCGGCGGATTCCCACTCCGAAGTCGTCTCAAAAGCTCCGCCGGTTCCCAAACCGGAACCGGCGAGTGAGCAAAATCGCTCGGGTTGCGGGTAACGATTGCGTCGACTGCTGCTTCAGTAGCGGCGGCGATCAAGATGTTGTCCTCGAAGTCATTGCCCGGCATCGCGTCGGCGTCAAGCAGGGTCTGTTTGGTGACAGGCAGAATCTCAAACGCCTTTAGGAATTTCCGGACTTCGCTACGTGCTGTCGAGGTTCCGACGACTCGTCGACCCAAATAAAAGATCGTCGCCAACGACAAAGTTGTAGTCGCGCAGACGACCCGAGCATTTGCCGCGGCTTGGATGATAGCATCCGCGTCATTGTTCCAGGGCACGCGCTGCAACATCGCATCGAGGATCACGTTGTTGTCGAGCAATACGCGCATTAGCCGTACTTCTTCATCCTTTCTTGGTAGACTATCTCGTCGACGTCGTCGTCGTTCGGCGGATTATCCATTTTCCACATTCCAATAAGGCCCAGAAGGGCCTGCTTCCGTTCTTCACTGACTTCCTGTTCAGGAACGGCCTCCGCCTGGACTACCACGGTAACTTCCCGCCCTTCTGGGAGGTGGACACCTTCATCCAGCACTACCACACCGTTCCTTACTCTGCCTCGAGCAATCATGTGGCACCTCAAGTTCGGCGGACGAATTCCGCGTTTTAGCATGCAGTCGAAGTCATCCGAATGCTGGTCGGGTACCTTCTCGTAGCCATACACAGAATTCGCCCGAACGGTCTAACAGTGCGTTCCAGGATTAACGGCGTTGCCAGCGGAGCCTGAAGCGTGAGCGAAGGCGACGCTGAAATTACCAGGAGGTTCGGCAAATCTCGGGGTAATTATCGCCTTCGCTCACGCTTCAGGCTCCGCTGTCGCCAATTCTGAAACGCTCTCTGATTGTCCGCTCCTCGCATTCAGATTACCCTCATTTCCCATTCTCCGTCATCGCCCCATAGGTCAACTTCACCATCTCCGCTCCCATCGCGAAGTCCGGCGGGAACATTTGCGTCATGAAAATGCCGATCACATCGTTCTTAGGGTCGATCCAGAAGAATGTGCCGAAGGCTCCGCCCCACGAATAGCTGCCGACCCCCGCCGGGCTCTTGGTTGCTTCCTTGCCGGATTCGCTGAGGATGCCGAAGCCGTAGCCCATTTGATTGAAGTCGGGCTGGAAGGTGCGCAGTTTGCCGATCTGGTTCTTCGTCATCATTGCGACGGTTACCGCTTTCAGCACGCGTGTGCCGTTCAGTTCCCCCCGATTGAGAAGCATCTGGCAAAAGCGGAAATAGTCGTCGATCGTGGAGACGAGTCCGCCACCGCCGGAGTAGTACTTGCCGCCATCGTGGATCGGATAAGTTGCGGTGAAAACAGCCGCCCCCATGGCGACGGGCTTGCCACCGACCGGCGCCAGCGTGCCAGCGTTGTAAAGAGCTGTGAGTCGCGAGCGCTTTTCCTTCGGCAAGATGAAATAGGTGTCGTTCATCTTGAGTGGCTTGAAGACCCGTTCCCGGAGAAACTCGTCCAGCGTCTTGCCTGACGCGACTTCGACGACGTAGCCGAGCGTATCCGTGCTCAGTCCATACTCCCAGGCCGACCCAGGCTGGCAAACGAGCGGCATTTTCGCGAGTTTCTTGACGTTGTCGCCGATCGTGCCGGTCGTCTCAGCCAAACCGTCATTAATGCCAGCGTCCGCATAGATCTTGGCGACGAACGGCTTGTTCAACAGGCGATAGGTGAGTCCGGATGTGTGCGTCAACAAATCGTGAATGGTGATCTCGCGTTCCGCGTTCACGATCTCGTACGACTTGCCGTCCTTCGATGGGACCAGCACTTTCATGTCCTTGAATTCCGGGACATACTTGGAAAGCGAATCGGTCACCTTGATTTTCCCGTCTTCCACCAGTGCCATGACGGCGACGGACGTGATCGGCTTGCTCATCGAGGCGATCCGAAAAATGGTCGATTCGGTGATCGGCTTCTTCGCATTGATGTCCTGCATGCCGGCGACGGAAAAGTGAACGACCTTGCCATGCCGGGCGATCAGCGCCGAGCCGCCGGCAATCTTCTTTTCGTTCACCGCTTTCTGGATCGCTTGCGGAATGAGGGCGAGCTTTTCTTTCGAAAAACCAGCCGTCCGCGCATCGCCGCGCGGCAATTCGTCGGCTCGGCCGGACGACACCAATAAAGCGCAATAGGCGCATGCAACGAACAATCCTCGCAACACGATCGATGGAATCGCCATTACTCAGTTCTCCATTCACAGTTGGACTGTTCGCCGCCAGCTGAGGCTACAAAACAAGGGTGCGTGCGGCTGCTCAATTTCACGTCGAACGAGACGCATCCAGTTCGACAAGTCGAAAGAATAATTTGGGCGAATTCAACACGATTTGTTGAAGGGATAGCTTCGGTCCAATGTCGGCGTTTCGGGTAACATCTTTTTTTTGAGTGACATTTCGGGACATTTTGGGACATCCCCCGCTAACATCTTTTTTCAATGTTCCAAAACGTTCCAATATGTTCCATCCACCTGCACCCTTACCGGCCCGGCGTGCAATCTCACCCAGGCAACCCTTCCTGTATTTCGCGGCCGCCAAAAGGAAACAGCTTTGTCCAAATTTTTGCGAATTCTTCGCGCCTTGACCTGGCAAGATACTGTCCACCGCGAACCAGCCAGCTCGTGGCCAATGGCGACGGCTTATTACCCTTCCTGTTCCTCGCCTCTCAGCACGACTTCTTGCGATTGGGCTGCCTTCTCCTTGATCGGCGTCGGCTGATCGCCGAAGTAGCCGATCCAGGCCAGGTCGAGTATCTTCTGCGTCAATTCCAATGGCTTGTTCAAGAAGCGGCAAACATCGCGCGACCGCTCGATGAGGTCGCGAGGCTCGCAGGCCCGCAACTCCCGATCCTGCTGCTTGTAGCGATTGAGCAGGTTTTCAATCATGTCCGGGGGAACGGTCACTCCCGTCTTCTGGGCATACGCCTTGAAAATCAGCGCGTACTGTTCCGGAGTCGGCGCACCCAGGTAGAGCCGATAGCCCATGCGCCGCAGGAAGGCTGGATCGGTGACGGTTTCCAGTCCGAGGTTGGTGGCGATGATCAGCACGTGGCGAAGCGGCAACTGGATTTTTTGCCCAGTCCGCAGGGTGAAGTAATCGACCTGGTGCTCCATCGGCGTGATGAACCGGTTGAGCAATTGTTCCGGCTCGATGCGCTCGCGGCCGAAGTCGTCGACCAGGAAGACGCCGCCGTTGGACTTCAAGTGCGGCGGGGCCTCGTAGGCCTTCAGCACCGGGCTGTAGATCATGTCGAGCATTTCGATCGTCAACTCGCCGCCGACCACCACGAAGGGCCTGCGAATGCGCACCCATCGGCTATCGACGGTGTCGGGGAGCTTGAGCGGGATGATCTGGTGGCACAGGCGGTCATGCACGCGGATCACGGTATTGCCGACGGCGATGCAATAGGGAATCCAGTAGTCGCCCGGCAGCGCGCTGTGAATGAAGCGGCCCAGGGTGCTTTTGCCGTTGCCCGGCGGGCCATACACGAACAGGCTGCGGCCAGACGAGACCGCGAGGCCCGCCAATTGGGCGGTCTTCTTGGTCACGATCATGCCCTGGAGGGACTGGGCCACGTCGTTCGGCTTGACCTGCGGCGTGGTCGCGAATTGCCAGCGGAGCATGGCGGCGTAGGCTTCCAGCGTTACCGGCGACGGCCCGACGTACGAACACGACTCCATGAGTCGCGCGGCCAGGTCGCGGCCCTGCTGGCTGATTCGGTAGTGCGAACTGCCCTCGTTCGTCTGCCAGAGTTCCTCGATCAAACCCTCGGAACTCAGGCTCTGGAGGATCAGGCGGATCAGCGGCAAGGACAGGTGGAGCTGCTTGGCGGCCCACTCGGTATCGAACCGGGCGACGGTCCCGGCCAGCTTCATCGCCATTTCGACGAGCGCTTCCTTCTCTGGCTGCACATCCGCGAAGGTCTCCGGGGCCTTCGGCGCCCACAGGTCGCCGACCTTGTGAAGGGGGGGCAGTTCCGGGTCCTTGAAGGGGTCATCGCCGAAGACAAAACGCGGGTCCATCGTTAGTCGTCCCTCGATGCGTGAAGCGGTGGATGGGAAGTCGAAACTTCTTGCAAAGACGGCCGTGAACGCTGCCGCCGAGATTATTCTCGCCAACTCCGGGAGAAGTACAAGGGTGAGTTGCGCGATTGTCGGATCGAAGTGCGGTGGGCCGGGGATCATTCCACGAGGCCGGCGAGTTCGGCCCGCAAGCGCTTGAGCACTCGGCTTTTGGCCAACAGCACGGAGTTCACCGATATCGTCAGTTCGCGGGCCACGTCGCCTGGCGGCCGGCCGTCGAGCACGTGACGGGTGAATGCCGCCCAGGTGGTCGGGGCAAAATCCCGTTCGACCATTCGCAGGGCCCTGGCGGCCAAGTATTCGTCGTGCTCGCGATCCCACGCTTTGCCGATCGCACTGTCCTCGGCGGCGACGGCGTTGAGATCGACCGTGGGGTTCGACGGCGCCCGATCGCGAAAGTACTTCTTAAGGTGATTGGCCAGGATGCCGCGCAGCCACGCTCGAAACGCCCCTGGCCCGCGATGTTCGAAGTTGCCCACGCGCCGGACGACGACCATGAGCACCTCTTGAATCAGATCGTCGTGATCCGCGCTCGCCACGCCAGACCGAGTAAGCCAACCGCGCAGGAGCGGCCCATAGACATCGAGCAACCGTTTCCAGTCGCCCTCGGTCGGATCACCGGTCAGCCGACCGAGCCAGGTGAGCGAGGTTTGCACGGATGCCTCATTTCTTCGGCGACGGAGCGACCAAGCGCGTCGTCCCGTCGCGGGCGACAACGATCGTTTGCACCTTCTCGGTAGCGTCGTAACTGTGGTCGCTGAATACGAGCCGCCCGCCCTTGTTTTCCAACTTGAACTCGTATTGCGCGATGCCGATCATATTTCCGTGGGCGGTCGACTGCTGGCGGAGGGCTGGGGCAGGGCGCTTGAGTCCGGGATCGGCAAAGTTGCCACGGTTGCCCGATCCGGGGAGGAAGAAAGCGCCGACCCCGAACAGGACCTTCCCGCGGGCGTCGCAAGTCACCCCTTCGAACACAACCAGCCACTTACCGAATCGAATGGCAGCAACACCGTTTCCCTCCATCAGCGCGAACGGCAAGCTCTTGCCGTCGGTATTCGCGGGGTCAACTCGCCGCTCGATGTCCTCCAGGATGGTCTGTTCCGGGGTCGGCGCTTCGGCATCCAGTGACCAGACCGCGATCTCGGCACCACTGCCGATCGCAACGGTGTGGCCGTCGGGGGCAAACGCGACGATCGCGCGATTGAGCATTCGATCGCCCGGGCCCTTGAACGGTTCCTTTCGAGTGTTTGGGATTGGGTCCCGCGACTTCGCCACCTGCTTCTTCACCCGATAGTAGAGTTGGACAGCTCCGTTGTTGAGTGGGATCGCAAGAACCTTGCCATCCGGCGACGGGACGGGCAGCCCGCCAACTCCACCGCCCGGCAAGTCGGTGTCCCGTTCGATCTCCTCGCATTTCGGCAGCCCCAGGACCACAAAGGTCCGGCCGCCGATGGTTGTCCCACTGGCGAAGACCTGCTTGCTGTCCGCAGAAATAGTGACCCTCCAGAATGAGCCGGTCAATTCGCGCCGTGCTTCCAACTCGCGGGTTTTCGCATTCAGGACACTGATGCGGGTTTTCTTGTCGAGATCGAGATAGGAGGCCACGACGAGGCGCCGGCCGTCGGGCGAATAGCGCACCGCGAACGGCCGGAAATTGTCGTCGTCAGATCGAGTATGCTCGACTTTTTCGGTGGCCCGGTCATAGTACACGACTTCGCTCCCGACCACGTACGCCAGCGTCTGCCCGTCCGGTGTCAGACTTACCGAGATCACGAGATCGCTCTTGTCGCCGTCGGTCCGTGCCGGAACTTCGGCCACCCGCTTGCGAACGGCGAGGTCGTACAGGAATACCTTGTTCGCCATTCCCAGGGCGGCAGTTCGGCCGTCCTTGGAGATTGCCAGCGACATCGGCCCGGCCCAGTGCAGGTCGTCGCTGAACAGTTGCTTGCCAGTCACCGGATTGAAGACCCGGAAATAACCGCTGGCGGCGACGAGGAGAGTCTTGCCGTCCGGACCAAAAATCAGGTTTTCAACTCTCGATTGCGCGTTAATCTTTTGGCCCAGGCCCGTGTAGCCTTTCCGCGGAACATCGGGCTTCGATTCCGGCGGAGGGATTGGCCTCGGGATCCGGGTAATCTTAAACACGTCCTTCCCGTTCCGCCGCAGGACGAACGGCTCGCTGTCCGGTAGCTTCACCGTTAGTCCATCCGGCGAGTCGGCCTGGGCCATGTCATTCTTCGTGGTGTCGATGTCCCAGAATTTTCCGGATTTCTTGTCGACGATTCGCAGGACTTCGCCCTTCCGCTTCATGACGACCTCGATGTCCGGGTCGTCGGTCTGGATCGTGATCTCCTGGTTGTCGCGCTGGATCTTAACGACAATCGCCGCGATCAGGACCACCGCGGCGGCCACGATCAGCCCGGTGAATACCACAAGCCCCGCGGCCAGCAGGCCGGCCGCGAGACCCCAGACCCGTTGCCGGTCCTGTCTCCTGTCCACGATCCGCAGGCACCGCTCCAGGGCCGCGATGACCTCGTCGGCCGACTGATAACGCTCCTCAGGGTTCTTGGCGGTCATCTTCGCCAACACCACGGCCACGGCGGGCGGCAATTCGGGAATCGGGTCCATTGGTCGCTCGCGCTGGGCCGCGAGTTTCTCAGTGACCGAACCGTGCGGCAGCGGCGATCGGCCCGAGAGCAGGTGGTAAAAAGTGCAACCGAGACCGTAAATGTCCGCCCGGGCATCGGCCCCGTGCGGGTCGGCGATCTGCTCCGGGGCAATATAGTCTGGGGTGCCAACGACCATGCCAGCCCCGGTCAGCCTCTCATCGTCGGCCGCGATTACTTCACCGGCCCCGACCGCGGCCAGGCCGAAGTCGAGCACCTTCGTCGTTGCTTCCGCGTCGCGGATCAGGTTGTGTGGCTTGACGTCGCGATGGACGAGGCCGGCCTTGTGCGCGACGGCCAAGCCGCGAGCGGCGTCGCGAATCGCCCGACACGCTTCGGCAACCGGCAACGGCCCGGCCTCGAGACGGTCCGCGAGCGTTTGGCCCGGCACGTATTCCATCACCAAAAGACAGGAATCGCCAACTTGCTCGGCGTCGAATGCGGTCACGATGTTGGGATGGTGCAGCTTCGCCGCCGCACGAACTTCGCGCAGAAATCGCTCCGCGGCGCCGGGGCGGGCAAGTAGATCCGGCCGAATCACTTTCACCGCGACCTGGCGATTCATCACGGTATGCTCGGCGAGCCAGACGCTGCCCATGCCGCCAGTCCCGAGCAAACGAAGCGCGCGATATTTCGGATGATTGGCCAAAGCTGGCGGGACGTTCGAGGCAGCGATCGTCTCGGTATTGCCTTGCCAGGCCAATGTGGGTGCGAATGCGGGCGGCGTTGCAGCGCCGTCAAATGTTGGTGTTGGCGCCGCGGAGCGCTGTGATTCAACCCTGGTGAGAGCGGAGGCGAGCAACTCGGTCAGCGTGTCATTGGCCGGAACATACAACGCCCGATCGCGGCACTCATCGCAGTCGGCGAAATGCGATTCGACCTCGACTTGCGCGGCATCGGAAAGACGCCCGAGCAGAAAGTCATAAAGCTGGGGATTGGTTGGATGCGCAGCGATCATGGCGGTCTCCGGGCGAGTTACCTACTTAATACCCTCACTGTCGCCGGCCTGTCAGGATTCCGGAGAGAATTCGCCCGGACCGATTCTGTGTAAAGCGGGCTATTGTCCATCGCCGATCCTTGAGGTAATGCGCTTGGTTCCCCGAGCCACGAAAGGCATGCTAATCCCGCCTTTGACCGGGCTTGTCTGCCTTGTGCTCCTTACCGCCGGCTGTTGCACGCCGCGACACGAAGCGACGTCGTCCACCGCCCGAAAAACTCCGGCCGAACCAGTTGCCCCGATTGCCGCCGACTACGCAGTCGTATTCCCCGACATTCTCGAAATCCATGTCGAACATTGCCCCGATTTCCCAGCTCGCGCCCAAGTGAATCCAGACGGCCGGATTGACCTCGGGACTTATGGAGAGGTGTTCGCGGAAGGCTGCACGGTCGCCGACGTGCGTCAGCGGATTGCCGTGGCCGCACATGTGGCGGTCGAAGATGTTCATTGCCAGGTGGCCATTGCCTGTAGCCGGAATATTCACATTCTCGGTCCCGGCATCAGTCGCCCGCGAGCCGTTCATTACACGGGTCGCGAACACGTCGCGGAGCTGCTGCACCGGGCGGGCGGACTTCCGCCCGATGCCGATCCGACAAAGATCTTTGTGGTTCGCCGAAATGTTGCGCGAGGTAAGCCGAGCGAGATCTTCCCCGTCGATCTGACCGCCATTCGCCACGGCGACCAGCGGACGAACATCGTTCTGGAACCCAACGACGAGATCCACGTTGCCGAAGGTCACGGCGTCATGCTGGCGAGTTTTCTGCCAGATGTGCGATTGCCATAGGCGACTGCCAATCCTTCGGCTCGCCCGAAGAGCTTTTCGCTAGCAACTGCCGATCAAGCGAATTGTAAAGGCTCAGTAGTTCGACGAAATTGCGCCGACCGGCCCAAGTTCATCGGCATCTCATGATCGATGCGATAGCTTCTCAATCCTCATCGCTTGCGGGCGCGGATCGGCCGAAGCGAGGAGCCTTTCCGCGAGGAAGGTCATTGCCCGCGTCCCAACGAGAAGCACTTTCTTGAGCAAGCGAATCAAGATTCTTTTGGCCGTGCTGATCGGCTCGGTTGTGACAGCGTGGATTGTTGCATTCGCCGTCGACTCGGAATCCCTCGGAATCGGTGTGGCGGAACCACTTGCTCCGGATGGACCTCCCCTGCCGCCAGATTATTCCGAATCCGCGGGCGTGGCGCTCGACAAAGTCGTGCCGGATTGCACGCTTCACGATCTCAACGGCAGCGCGGCGCCGCCGAATGCTTTGCGCAATCCCATTCCGACGGTGATTGAATTCGGCAGTTTCACTTGCAAGTACTGCACGAGTCAGATCGGCATGATGGATGGGTTGGCGGCAAAATATCGGGGCAAAGTGAAGTTCCTCCTCGTGTACGGCAACGAAGCACACCCGGGCATCGCCTATCTTCCCGGCGGGTACGAAGGGGACCGCAAATCCTTTACACTCACGCCCACCAAAGCCGATCGACTTGCTGCCGCGAAAATTCTCCGCGATACCCTTGCGGTCCAGCGCGACATCCTCATTGAGGACGTCGAGAGTGAGAATATGCGCGAGCGCTGTTACCTGCGTGCGTGGATGTACCACCCCGGCCTCGTCGTTGATCCCAATGGACGAGTTGTCTACGCAGCCAAATGGCTCAAAGCCGAGTCGGTGGACCAATTCCTAGCCAAGTATCTGGCGAGCGACGGTAAATGCGAACCCGTTTGCGACGACTCACCGCCATAAGAAGTGATTCCCGGTCACGACGACAAACTCAGAGCTACATTGTCGCAATCATTCCGCGTCTGCGTCTCGCCCGAACGCGGCGCGGCTTGGCAGCGACCTGCCATCGATCTTCGTAAACAACGGCGCCTGGGTCCGCGGTGGTTAGCATTCGCACCACGATCCCGCGGCTCTCCAGCATGGCTACGATGCCGCGAACTCGGTCGATGGCATTCTTGGCACAGGGTTTGAACCAGCAGATGGCCCGATGATTTCCATCTTCCCGCAAGCAATCGGGTGATGGCAGGTGCATACGGAGCCAAGCCAAGTCGCGTTCGAGCCACTCTTCTTCGTACGGTTCCAATTCTCCGAGATCGCGCAGTGCGAATGCAGCTTGAAAGACCCCCTGCGGAGAATGCGATTGAGAATCGGGTTTGAGCACACAGAAGCGAATCAACATAACCGACGCTCCGCCGCCGAATATCCCCTCCCACGCTCGCTTCGCAAGCAGACTTCCGCAACCTTGACATTGGAGTCGCGTTTTTGGTTCGTAGATCGAAACGGGCTACTCTGTCCTGCGCTCAGAATCGTGAATTCCGAGACACTACTCAGCTGGCACGATGGTTGCACATTCCATGCTCGTCGAAACGAATTTCGTCCGGTATGAACAATTCGAAAGAGTCGTCTGGCCGTGGCGCTGGCTAAGGACCGATAAATCTCAAAGGAAACATCTTGACTGTCGCCAGAACTTTATTAAGCTCTTGACAATTATTACCGGCAGGGTAAGGATTTAGGTAGAGGCGGTTTAAGGCAAATCCGGAAAGGAAGCTCACCGTGGACCCACGGCTGCTGAGCGTCCACCTCGAAGGCAATCCACGCCGCGACGCATTTCGTGCCGCTCGCGGTCGCGTGGAACATGCGGCCGGAGGTCACACTCTTGCCGGCGAAATCCGCCTTTCACTCGGCTCCGAAGCTCGCGAACTCAAAACTCTTGCTCCTATTGATGTTCCGGTCAAACAGGCTGGCACGCAGTGCTGGCTCTTGGATCGCGGCAAGCAAGTTCCGCTCAAGGTTGGCCTCAACAGCATCGGCCGTCTTCCCGACAACGATGTGGTGATCGACGATGCGACTGTGTCGCGCCGACATTGTGCGATTGTGGTTCATAGCGACCTGACCATCGAACTCCATGATGTGGCGTCAAAGAACGGAACCACGGTCAATGGTCAGAAGATTGCGGGACCGACACGGATCCGGGACGGCGACGAGATTGGTTTGTCGGAACGTCATCTCCGGTTTGTGATGTTTTCCGGGCAACCGACCGGTGCTGGCCCTTCCATCCACTCGAACTTCTCTTCCAGCGACGACCGCACTCTCGCGGGCTGACCCTTCGTCGCGGCTCTCAATTTTGTAAGGTCCGCGTTTGACGAACCCTTGGCGAGTCGGGTAATCTAATGGTTGATTTCGATCTCCATTTTGGAGACTCGCCAATGACACGCACTTATCGCATTCGGGCCGGGCTCGTCGCTATTGCGGCTTTGCTGGCCCTTTTGGTCACGATTCAACCGGGCCATTCGCAAGTACGTCCCGGCGGGCCGCCGTTTCGACCGCCCATCGTGCCGATGCCGGGCGGTCCGGGATTTCAGCGCCCGCAATTCCCGTCAATGCCCAAGCCACCCGAAATCCCACGGCCGCATTTGCCGGCTCAGCCGAGCATTCCCGGTCCGGGAGTGGGCGGACCAGGCGTCGGTGGAGCGCCGATCGGGCCACAATTCGAATGGCGTTGTTCGCGATGCCGAGCGCTTCTGGGGACTGGGCCGACGAAGCCCGTCATGGCGACATGTCCCTTTTGCGGGGCGCGGTTCACCGACGGCCCTGGCGGAATCGACCCGTTCACCCCACCGGCGGTTAACGTTCCCGACCCGGGCATCGCTCGGCCGCAAGCGCCCGCGTTCAATGACGGCGTTTACGTGCCGCCGTCCGCGAACAAGTCCAACGATTCGTCGCGCAGCTTCATGACGGTCAAAGTGATTCTCATCACACTTGGGGCTTTGTTGCTCTTGGGAATTGGCATGGCTGCCGTGATCGTCACGCTCGTGAAGCAGCAGAACGCACAAAAGCGCCGGCGGCGGCGATCGCGCCGCCGCTATCGCGATGACGACGACTATTGAACCGCCGGCGTTTCGCAAGGCGGAGTGGGTCCGGCAGGAAGCCGCTTCCGGCCGGACTCGTTTAGTTTTGGGGCGACTCTGCGTGTTGTATGATCTATGCCGGGCATTCAGCCGCGACCGATCTTTGGAAGGATTGGCCCTGCTCCCATTGAGGGATTACCGTTAGGAAAGGAATAACTCGCTTTCCATGCCCGGGGGCCGAACGATGAAAGAGCACTACGACCCCTGGTATGTGCGTCTGCCGGACGGGCGGACGATCAAGGCGAAGAGCACCACGTCGGTTCGGCATCATATCGAGGCCGGGCATATTCCTCTCAACAGCATGGTCCGCCGGGATTCGTCCGAGGAGTGGGTCAACCTGATCTGGGCCGCGGAATTTGCCGACCTGGGCGCTCGCCCCGGCGGACAGCCGCCGAGTCCATCGTCGTCCGGCGCCGCCCCGACTTCCCGTTCCGGTGTCGCCGCCCGGCTCGACCCGATGCGCTTGCAAACCGTTGGCATTCGGGGACTCATCGACGAATTGATCGGCGCTCTCGACAGTACGCTGACGCGTTCCAAGATCGTGCCGGCCTTTGTCGCGTCGATCCTGGTGTTTCTGGGTTTCTTCGCGGCTCGGGTTATTCACCACACGGTATTTGAGCCGACCGACGTCCCTTGGCTGCCCGTGGTCGCGGGTTCCGCATTTGCGGTAATCGTCCTTTCGCTGCTGAATGCACTGCTCGCAAAACTGACCCACCTGGAGCTTTCGACCATGCGCCCGGCCAAGTGGTCGGAAGCGTCCGGGCCATTTTTCAGTTACGCGATTCCCGTTGTGATCGCGAACGCCATCGTTGCCGGCGGCGGACTCGGTCTGCTCTTTCTCCTTCAGCATGTTCCGAACTGGGCGGAAGGCTGGCTGACGAATGCGGGATTGAGCGATCGCGCACGCGAATGGCTGTTCACGCCGATCCTGACGATCGTCTTGCTCATGTCGATCGTGGTCTGGATTGTAGTCGGCTTATGCTGGCTGATGGCGCCCGCCATTGTCGTGGAAGAATCGTCGTGGCTGGCCGGCATCCGCGAATGGCGACACTTGATGAGCGAGCATTTCGGACGAATCGTCGTATACGAAGGACTCACCATTTTTCTGGGTCTGGCCATTTCACTGCCGCTGGTGCTGGCCGTAAACCTGGCACTTCACGGCGGTGTCGCCCTCTTCCCCGAATGGCCGGCATCCATCGGAATGGGTGAGAATTGGGTGGAAGGCGGAGTCAAGGCCGCGATTCACGGATTGACCGCGGCCCCGTTGCTAGCTCTGCTGTCCGTCGCCAACGTCTTCATCTACCTGAATCTTCGCTACGAGCAATCGCCGACCCGATAGCAGCAGTTCCAAGTTCCAAGTTTCAAGTTCCAAGTTGTTTGAAGTCTGGCTTGGATTTTGAAACTTGAAACTTGAAACTTGAAACTCAACTACTCCGCTGCGACCAGTTTCGCGAGGGGCTCGGTCGCGTCCAAATGCTCGGCGATGATTTTCAGGATCACGGTCAAAGGCACGGCCAGGAGCATTCCGGTCAATCCCCATAGCGAGCCCCAGAACGCGAGAGCGAACAGAATCACCACGGGGCTTAGCCCAACGGCCTTGCCAATCACGGCCGGCTCGATCACAGTTGCGGTCACCAGGTGCACTGCCAACATCAGGATCGCGATCGTGATGAATTCCCAGCCGAAGCCAAATTGCACGAGGACGAAAAGGGCTGGCACCGAGTAGCCGACCAGCGAGCCAATGTAAGGAACGAAGTTGCAGAAAAAGACCAACACGGCCCAGATGAGCGCGAATGGCGTGTTGAAGACAAACAAAAGGATAAAGACCGGGACCGCCAGGATGAAACTCGCCTTCACTTTGGCGGTCAAATAGTGAGCAATACCCTGATTGATCCCGGCAATCGTATGCATGATCCGCTCGGCACGTTTTTCGGAGAACGCCCTTTGCACACGTGCCGGAAACCGCCCCGCCTCGAGGAGCAGGAACATCAGGTAGAGTGCCACGACGGCGGCAGTCGAGAGCGTACTGGCAGTGACATTCACGAGCCACGAAGTCCACTCGCGGACCGTCAACTCGCCCTCCGGAAACGCGACCTGATTGATCGCATCGGAAGTGCGCGGAAAATGCACATCGGCGTAATGGAGGAACTCGTGCTTCATCTCAATCGCCTTGGCATTGAGATTCGGCGCCTCGGCCGCAAGCGTGCGGATTGTTGCTTGCACACCGATGGTTAATGCCAGGATCAGAATCAGTGACAAGATCGCCGAAGCTGCGAGCGACAGTCGGCCGGGCACACGTTTCTTGACGTGCAGATGAATCGGAAGAATCACATAGCCCAGCAGCACGGCAACAAAAAGCGGCTTCAGGATCGGCCCCAACTCGCGGAGCAGGAAGAACGCCCCGACGAGGATCACGATCCAACGAGCGGACGTGGCCAGTGTGGGTGCTTCGCCAATAGTTTCGGGCGGGGGCGCTTTGCTCATGTCTAACAGTTTCCGGTTTCCAGTTTCCAGTTTCAAGTTAAACCGGTCCAACTTCCGGCAAGATTGGGAACCCGTGGGAACTTTGAATACTGGTGGCGAATCCACGTCCGTTCTGATAGTTTGTTCGCACACCGTCCCATTCTCTTGATGACCATCATGCGCACTCTCCAATCACTCGTTGCAGGTCTGGCCGTCGCGGTGACGGCCAACGCGGCCGAAACTGGCTTCCTGGACAAATCGTTCAAGGACTCCGCCGGAATGGACTACGAGTACGTGCTGTTCGTTCCGCACGACTACAAGAAGGGCACGCCGACGCCGACGATCCTGTTCTTACATGGCTCCGGAGAAACCAAGGGCGGACAGAAGATGCCGGTCGAGGTTGGAATCGGGCCCGCTATCAAGAAGCGAGAGAAGACGTTCCCATTCATCACCATCATTCCGCAAGCCCCGGTCCGCGGCTGGCAGGCCGGCGGCAAGTCCGCAAAGATGGCCCTTGGGATTCTCGAAGATGTCGAGAAAAACTATTCGGTCGATCCCAAGCGAGTTTACTTGACCGGCCTGTCAATGGGCGGGTATGGCACGTGGAGCCTGGCAGTCACCATGCCAGACAAGTGGGCGGCGATTGTACCGATTTGCGGTCGTGGCGACCCCAAGCAGGCGGAGAAGATCAAGGACCTGCCATGCTGGGCATTCCATGGCGATGCGGACCCGGCAGTCAAAGTCACCGGCAGCCGCGACATGATCGCCGCAATCAAGAAAGCCGGCGGCCATCCCAAATACACCGAATATCCGGGGGTCGGTCACAATTCGTGGACCAAGGCGTATGCGACGGATGAGCTTTATACTTGGCTGTTGAAACAGAGCAAAAAGTAAGGCATCACCTTCGTTTAGCGTTCGTGCCGACGGCACGAACGCTAAACAGAACGCTAAACAAATATCTCATTCCAAATCACCCTCCAAGGAGACCTCTCCATGTCCGAATCAGTTGATCGTCGTGATTTCGTGAAAACGGGCGTTGCCGCTGGCGCCGCCATGGCATTCACGGCCGCCAGTTATGACCGCGTCTATGGCGCCAATGAGGACGCTACGCGTCGGCTTCATTGGCGTTGGTGGACGTTGTCAGCAACATGTCGATGTCGTTCTCCGCATGGTGAACGAAAAGAAGGGCGTCCGGCCGGTCGCCGCGTGCGACGTGTGGGACGGCGATTTCAAGAAGGGCTTCGACCGCCGGACCAAGACCTATAAGGGTCAGGGGCTCTATCCCACCGCCAAGCGCTGTGGTCTCGATGCCAACGATAAGAAACACGTCTCCAAAGATTATCGCCGCATTCTCGACCAAAAGGACGTGGACATCGTCACGGTCACCACGCCGGACCACTGGCACGCGCGCATTTCGATCGATGCGATGATGGCCGGCAAGATGCGTCTACTGCGAAAAGCCGATGACGCGCACGATCGCCGAGGCCCATGCCGTCGTCGATGCCTGGAAGAAGACTGGTCAGGTGATGATGGTCGGCGTGCAGTCGACCGCCGACCCAACCTGGCGATTGGCCCACGACTACATCAAGGCCGGCAACATCGGCAAGCTGTTGATGGGCCAAACGAGCTATTTCCGCAATTCCGACGTCGGACAGTGGCGTTACTACTCCATCACCAAGGACATGAATCCCAAGACGATCAACTGGGACATGTTCCTCGGCTACAAATTCGACGTTGGCGGCGAACACCTCGGGCCGACACCGAAGGAGATGCCATTCGATCGGGCGGTTTTCGCGCAATGGCGCTGCTACTGGCCGTTCGGCGGCGGCATGTTCACCGATTTGTTCGTTCACCAGACCACGCACATGCTCCTGGCGATGGGCGTACGCTATCCCCGCCGGGTCGTCGGCGCTGGTGGCATTTACCTCGAATACGACACCCGCGACGTGCCGGACGTGGCCACGATCGCTGCCGATTACGGCGAGGGCTGCCAGCTCTTGATTTCGTCGACGATGTGCAACGACCACCGGTTCGATGAATGTATCCGCGGCCACTCGGCAACGCTGGTGTTTGACCAGTATCCAGTTGACCCGAAGAATCCGAAGAGCCCGAAACAGTCGGGCTACAAGATCGTGCCGCAGAACATCCAGTCTGCTCCAAAGGGCCCCTCGGGCGAGGTCAACAAGGAAGGCGAAATCGTGCTCGGCGGTCTCGAGGGCGATGACACGTACGCACTCTGGCAGAACTTCATCGCGCACGTTTTGAAAAAGGACCAGGATACGTTCAGCACGCCGGCGCTCGGGGCGGCTGCATTCACGACCGTGAATATGGGTGTGCAGAGCTATCGCCATGGCAAGGCACTTTTCTGGGACGCGGAAGCCCGCAAGCCGGTCGAGGCCGACGCATCGTGGGCCGCGATGTGGGAGAAGCGCTCGAAGGAACGCGGCAAGCCGAGCCATATCGCCGGCTGGACTGGCGACGACAAGGGCAGCACGTTGCACCCGCCGGAGTACATGAAGCTCGCCGGACCTTGGATCAACGGCAAGGACCCGGCAGAGGGGTAGTGTTCTCGCCGCTGGCGGCGTAGCGCGCGGCGCTACGCCGCCAGCGGCACTCACGGCCGCAAATGCGGCTTGGTCATCAGCACCCCCCGTTCCGCGCAAATCATCCCAAATCTGTTTGTCGTCCATTCCCTTGTCAATCATCGCCGCGATCTTGCGCCGGGTGGCGTTCGGCATGCCGCACCCGTTCGGATTGCAACTTGAAAGCGTATAGAAGTCGCCGGTGCAAACGTTGCCGCCGATCTTGCACGCGCAGTAGATGCTCGCAAGGAACCAGTCGAGGCGTTCTTCCTTCTTGCGCTTGCGACCGATGTCGGGCGGGTAGTCGCTGTCTTGAACTTCGCGTGAAGGCGGGCTCATTGTCAGATGCACGCGTTGGCCCGATTGCAACTCGGCGATGTCGAGGCCGTTGATTACGAGTTGAATTCGCGTCCGCTCACGCCACGGCTTGACTTCCTTGACCACGGCCGGAATGGGAGGAGTCGCGGCCAGCGATACCTTGTCTCCTACATTGAGCGAGCGGCCCCAACGCATTGCTTCGTGATCGAGCATGACCTCCGCCTCGCCGGCCACATGTACGAACGCAATCGTTCCGGGCAATCCCTCCTCGATCCATCGTTTCCGAAGCCAGTCACGCTGGGCATCGCATTTTGCCGTTAAATCGGCAGGCGCGATTCTTCCATGAATCTCCTGCTCGCTTGGGGCGTCGGCGAGCATGAAGATGCTGGTCGGCCTTTTCTTGCGGTCGCTATGGAACCACGCCCAGACGCGAGTTCCCTTGGACAATTGGTCGATGCGCCCCCACCAGCCGGCGACTTTGACTTCGGCGTCCGGAGTCAGCGACCATGCTTTGGCCGTGGATTCGCCCTCGAGCAACAGTGTCACCGTTCGATTCTTCACATCCACCGCTTGCACCGTGCCATGCTTCTTCGGAATGGCTCGCAGGAACTCGGCGGTGCCAGCGATTTCCTTGATCGCGGCTTTCGGGTCGACTTTCGCCGGCAGGGTCGGAGTTATGGATTGGTAAATCGTCGTTCGCGGATGCTCCGCGGACCAGGCGAACCACTTGCAGACGACGGCGTCTGGTGTGCTCAGCGTCCAACCTTTCAACTCGCCCTCAACACCGCGGCCGGCGACATCGAATCGGGTGCCCGACTTCTGGTCCACAAATGGGGATGCATCGGACTTGCCGTCCGCTACGAGATTCAGATCGCTGCGTGTTTCCAGGACTTGGCCTTCCTTACTGAGTTCCTGGATGGCTTGCCGTCTCTGAGCGATCGGTCGATAGGCGGCGGCCGTGCGCGTGTTGCCGTTCCAGAGAATGACCAAAGGTCCAGCTTCTTCGTCGGCATCCTTGAGCACCGCGAACTTGCCCAGGCGTTCGAGATCGGCAATGCGGTAAGCACGCGGGCGGGAATGGTCGCCCGTGTTAACTCCGAGGACCATTTCATCCGCCGGCAACCGCTTGTCGATCGCGCCCCGCGTCGCTACCGAGTCGGAATTCAATTTCGTTGGCAGTTCCGTCGGCTTGTACTTCTCGAACATGTGATAAGCGACTCCCTTGGGATAGTGCTTCATCACCCAGCCCCAATTCGTCACGAGCGTCGGCCAAGGTGTGAGCTTGTCTCCCTTGCGTGGCCCATCGAAGGCGATGCCGGTGAGGCAGGAATAGAGCGTGCCGTCCTTGTGCTTCATCACCATCACGCCGTTGCGCCAGCCGTGGAAGCGGAAATCGAGCGACGCCTTGAACGCACGGGCATATCCCGCGTCCGGATCGTAGACAAATAGGCCGTAGGTATCGCTGATTACGCGATAGGGATTGAGAAAGAAGCGAATCGGAATCGCTCCGCCGTCATATTTGCCGCGGGTCCACATCAGGACGGGATCGGAGTCCTTCAACTCGTCCTTGCGCCGCTTGGCTTCGTCGACGCAATGCGAGCAGGGCGGATTGACAAGTGTCTGGAACGCGTCCGGCTTGACGACGAACTTTGGCTCGGCGCAGGCGATTGCCGTGCTGAGCAAGAAAACAATGAACGCACGCATGAATGATCCCCGGTAGGGAGCGGATGGACGTATTGTATTTGCTCGCTTTCGTATCCTGAATGTATGACTCCTCTTCGGCTGGGAACGCGTGGCAGTCAATTGGCGCTTTGGCAGGCGAACCATGTCGCCGATCGCTTGCGGCCCGTGCTCGATCCGCAGCCGGTGGAGTTGGTCGTCATCGACACGCATGGCGATGTCATTCAGGACCGGCCATTGTCGGCGCTGGGTGGGTTCGGTGTCTTCACGAAGTCGATTCAGGACGCGCTGCTCGACCAACGCGTGGATGTGGCCGTTCACAGTTTGAAGGACTTGCCAACGATTCCCGTGCCTGGGCTGGAACTGACGGCCGTGCCGCCGCGAGGGCCGACGGGCGATGCGTTCGTCGCGCACCAGTTGACTTCCTTCGACGAACTGCCGGTGGGCGCCACCGTTGGCACCAGCAGCTTACGGCGCAAGGCACAGTTGCTCAATCGCCGGCGGGACTTACGCATCGTCGATCTACGTGGCAATGTCGAGACGCGACTGCGCAAGCTGCGTGAACAGAATTTGGACGCGATAGTTCTGGCCCAGGCCGGCTTGCTCAGGCTCGGGCTCGGCGATGCAATCAGCGAGATCCTGGATGTGACCTGGATGTTGCCGGCCGTGGGCCAGGGCGCCATTGGGCTTGAGTGTCGGGCAGAGGATGCGGAAACACGTCACCTGGTCGAGGCCGTCAACGACCCGGCAACGTGGGCGGCGGTCCGAGCGGAGCGTGCGATGCTCTGGGCGCTTGGCGGCGGCTGCCTGGTGCCGATCGGTGCGCTGACGAAGATCGAAGGGCACTTGATGACTCTGCGTGGCGTGGTGCTATCGCCGGACGGGGCCCGGAAAGTGGTGGACACCCATCGCGGCCCGGTCGATCAGCCTTTGAACGTGGGCGCCGAATTGGCTGCCCGGCTGCTATCGGCCGGGGCCCGAGAACTTCTGGGCTGACTCCGTTGATTTCGGTCGCACCCGCGCCACACCTGTCAAAACGAATCCAACTTTTCCGAATTAACACAACTTTTCCGAAGTCATCTGAATGATCTTCCGTAACTCTTTTGGCCTTAACGAGTTAATTATTTCGGTTTGGTTAGCGCTTTTCGGCGTGCTCTGTTCGAGTTCTCACTTCCGCCGGCCGTAGATCTGCTTGGCGATCGATTGCTGCTTGTCGTCGAGGACGTTCCAGCACTGCTCCTCGACCGCTGCGCGATATTGTTCGGTGACCGCGACCAGGGCGGTCTGCGAACGGCCAGCGCCAATGACTGGCGGCGTATCGGCGAGGCTCAGTTCCCGCTGGATCAAGTCAAAGAACTTCGGCTCGTCCTCGGCGAGGTCGCGGAGCTTCTTGATTTGATTTGCGGAAAGCTTGAGGCGGTCGGAGATGGCGAGGAAGTAGCGCGCGAATCCGAGTAGCGCCTGGAGTTGTCGCGACGTCGATGCATTGGAGAGGGCGGCGCCGAGTTGCTCGGCTCTTGCCAATACTGGGTCAATTGTAGCGTCGGTCAGGTCACCCTCGTTTCCGATGAACTTCTGCAATCCGCTCAATTGAACCACCGTCAACACCTTATTTACCGATTCACCGTCTCCGAGTTCGCGAAGCTGGATTGGAGTAATCTTAATTTCGGCTACTACAGGCGGGTAACCACATGCCGCTTCGAGGCCGCCAATTAAAACTCGACGCCGCACCATGTACCTGTCAAACCTTGCCCGCTGCTCTTTTGTGAGGAGGCGATCAAGAGTTTTGGCAGTGTGGTCATGAAGTACTGCTACACGTTCAAGATTCTTGCCGGGAAGATTTCCGTATTGCGTATCCCAGTCGTCGAGAGCATCCCGGATTGTCCGGCGTTGCTCATAGCTTAAATCCAACTTGTCCCGCACATACCGCATGCCGAAATAACGAATCTCAAAATCGTAAATTCCAAAAAACGCCTTTGGATAACTGTGCCGTGGGCGAGGTGCCATGACTATCTGAGGTTCGCTCTTCGCCGTAAACGCCTTCCCCTTCAACGCCTTCAACCGCTCCCGTTGCACTCGCGTTAGCATCTCGGCAATCTTGTCGTAGGTGTCGCCGATAGTTGCTTGCACCTTCGTTTTCACTTTCTCGAATCGTTCGCCGGAGGTCACGAGCTTGGCAATCTCTTCGACGCGCTGGCCCTTGATGGATGTGACATCCTCCAACTGATCCGGACGCAGGCCGAGGTCCCCGGCCGCCAGGGCGAGGGCAACGTGAGCGCCGAATTCGCGCTCCTTCAATTGGTATTCGATCTGCCGTAGCCGTTGTCGCTGCGCTTTCGTCAGCGTCTTCGTCCAAAACTGATCGCGCGCGATTGCCTTATATTCATTCGTCATTTCGGGAGTGAATGTTCCGAGCGTGCCCCAGTAGAGCGCTTCGTACCGAATCGACTGGCGAGCTTCGACCCGCTCGAGCGCTTTCTTCTGCTCGGCGCTCAGGCCGATGTCGCTTTGCACCGCGGGCTGGTATAGCAGTCGCCAGCCAACGGAAACGATCGGGGCGACCTCAATCGGCCGTGAAGAGACAGCTTCCGTCGGCTGCGCGAACGCTGCCGATGCGGAGGCAAAGAAGGCCAAGCAAATAAGTCGAGTCATGGGGCGGCTCCCGAAAACTGGGATCGCAGCGATTGAACGAATGTTATGCCAAGGATGGGTGGGAACGCAAGATGAAAGTGGCTGGCGAATTGACTTGCGTTGGCACTGGACCGGTCGGAGAATCGCGTCGGACTTGCTTCTTATGGACAGCGACTGATGATTACTGATCCGCTCTTCTATCGCCTCTTCGCCACGAGCCCGGAGACATTCTTTCTCCTCTTGGGCATGCCTGCCGAGACTGCCTATGCGACGGCGGCCCGCTATCAGTACGACGCGTTCGAGTTCAAGCAGACGTCGCATCGCACGGATGGGGTGTTTCGGCCGAAAGAACCCGGCCCGCCGCTTTACTTTGTCGAGGTGCAATTTTATCGCCTGCCGAGTGTCTACGCCGGCCTCCTGGCCAAGGCGTACACGTACCTGAAGCAAAATGATCCCGCGCAAGAGTTCCGGGGAGTAGTGCTGTTCGCGACCCGTTCCCTCGAGCCGAGCGACTTGACCCCATATCGGCCTCTATTGGATGCGGGCATCGTCGAGCGCTATTACCTCGACGAATTGCCCGAGCAGCCAAACGCCCCAATCGGGCTGTCGATCCTCCACCTGTTGGGACAGTCGGAGACCGAGGCGCCGGAAACCGCGCGCGAACTGATCGTCCGCGCGAAGCAGGAAGTTGCCGATGAAGGGCTCCGGCGCGATCTGATACAATTGGTGGAAACAGTAATTATGTACAAGGTCGCCAATCTCAGCCGCGAGGAGATCCAGGCCATGTTGAAAGTGGACGACATCCGCGAGACCCGCGTCTATAAGGAAGCGCAAGAGGAAGGGCGTCAGGAAGGGCGTCAGGAAGGGCGTCAGGAAGGGCGTCAAGAGGAGCAACAGCGGCAAGTGGCGGAGAAAATGTTAATGCTTCGGAAAATGGCTGCGCTGAAGCTAGCTCCTGAACAGATTGCGGACTTGTTGAGCCTGGATGTTGAACTGGTTCGGAAGGAATTGACGGGCAATAACAAGTAATGTCTCCGGTCGCGAGGAGATTCAGACCATGTTGAAAGTGGACGACATCCGCGAGACCCGCGTCTATAAGGAAGCGCAAGAGGAAGGGCGTCAAGAAGGGCGTCAGGAAGAGCAACAGCGGCAAGTGGCGGAGAAAATGTCGATACTTCGGAAAATGGCTGCGCTGAAGCTCGCTCCTGAACAGATTGCCGATTTGTTGAGCCTAGATGTTGAACTGGTTCGGAAGGAATTGACCGGCAACAACAAGTAATGTCGCCGGTCCCGGTTCAGACGCACCGCGTGTTCCGTGATCTAATCTCGTGGCTTCTTCAACCGCTCGCGCACCAACTCCGGCAGAAACTTCACCGGCAACGTGCCGTGTGCCATGACGGCTTCGTGGTAACGGCCGAGGTCGAATTTGTCGCCCATCTCGCGTTGCACTTGTTGCCGCAGGCGGTAAAACGCCGTGCGGCCGACGAAGTAGGTGCTCAATTGACACGAACTTTGTTTGGAGCGGATGATCTTGCCGAGCGCCTCGCCTTCGGTTTGAAAGCCCCCTTCGACCAATAACTTCAACGCCTCGGCGTCGGTCATATGTTCGCAGTGCATCTGGTAATCGAGGGTCGAGTTGATGACCGCTCGCAGGTAGAATTTGAGTTGGTTCAGTCGCAGGCCCAGGTCGCCGTTGCCGAAGCCCTGGTCGAGCATCATCTGTTCCGTGTAGACCGCCCAGCCCTCGGCAAAGGTGCCGGAATACAGCACCTTGCGGATTAGCGAGGGGTTTCGATTCGAGTATTCCAGTTGCACATAATGGCCGGGATAGGCTTCGTGGATGGTCAGAATCTTCATCATCGCCGAGTTGTATTCTTCGAGGTACGTCTTCACGCGGTGGTCGTCCCAATCCAGTGGTGGAGGACTGACCGCATAATGGCTTTGCGCTTTGGGATCGAGCGGCGGAGCTGGGTTCAAGAATGCCGTTGAATTGCCACGCTGAAATTCGGGCATCTCGATGATCGCGCAGCGATCCGGATCGGGCAGACGCAGGATATCCTTCTCCTTGATAAACGCCTTGATTTCCTCGGCCGTTTTCTTGGCGTCGGCGACCATCGTGCTCACTTCGCCGTGATCCTTGCCCGACTTCGATCATCACCTTGCGAATGCACTCGCGACGGCCGTCGGCATCATCCGGCGGGAGCGCTTGCTTCGGGAAGTATTTGGACCAAAGTTGCCGGGCGATGACGTACATATCGCCGCGAACCCGATCCGCCTCCGACTTCGCCAACTTGAATGACTTCTTCCGCGGAAATGTTGGCATCCAATTCCATCACGAGTTTCTTGGCGAACTTCTCCTTGCCTAATCGCCAATCGCCCTTGGCATGCGGGAGCAACGCTTCGAGGAATTTCTGATACTCCTTGAGCGTCGTGACCGCGGTTTTGCACGGCTCGGAGAGAACGCTGACGCCGGGCGTTTCGCCGGTGATCTTGAAGATGCCTGATTCGTAAAACGCAATGGCGCCGCGGTTCTGCCGGATTGCGGTCTCAACGAAGACCGCGGGTGGATTCTTCAAGCTCTCTTTGGCGGCGTTGACGACGGCCGGGATGTACGTGATCCGCGAGGCGGCGTCGCGGATGGCCTTGGATTTTTCGACCGTCGACTGCGTGAGGATGACGAAAACGCTGTCGGTGATGTATTCGTTCCAAACGCGGGCATCGTCGCCATAGGGGTCGGTATTGTCGGCGAGCCAGATGTCGCGGGTGAGCGCGTCGCGGAGGATCTGGTAGTCGATCTTGCCATCCGAGGAAAGTTTGTCGAAGGCGATTTCCGTCGGTAGTTTGGCGAGCGCGTCGCGTTGGCGCTGGACCTTGGCGGCTCGCGCTTTCGGCGACAGGTCGTCCAGGCGATCGTCGTAGCGATGATCGCCGAGCCGGCTGGCGTCGAGCGGGGCATTCTTCAGAAACTCTTCGAGGTAGTTCTTGAAGAACGCGGCGAGTTTCGTGTCCTCGTCGGCAAAAGTGATTGGCGTGAGGGTCATCAGGAGTACAAGGGGAATGAAGCGGGGCATGGGTGAATCCAGTTGTTAGAGACGATTAAGACATGATAGGGCGAGCGTCGAGGCGTCAGCCCGACGTGGGCTTCGCCCATGGGGTGCGGTCGTTTCATGAGGGAGGCCCACGTCGGGCTGACGCCTCGACGCTCGCCTGTTTCCCATCGATTATCTCTGCCATGACCGCATTCATATTGAGAAAAATCCGTTGCGCCCCGGCGGTGCGGAGGGTGGCTTCGTCGCTGGAGCCTGTGGGCAAGACCCAGGTCTCGATGCCCGCATTGCGGCCGGTTTCGATGTCCACGTCCATATCGCCGACGTACAGGGCTTGTTCGGGCGGCACGCCCATTTTCTCAAGCGCTGTCAGCAGCATCGTCGGGTCCGGCTTTGCCACGCCGACGTCGTCAGGGCCGAACACCGTATCGAAATACAATTCGATGGCCAAAATCTTCAACAGTGCGCGCGTAAAGTAGGACGGCTTGTTCGAGCAGACACCGAGTCTGATGCCCGCGCCCCGCAACGCTTTCAATCCCTCTTCGACGCCCGGCAGCAGCCTTGTGTGCGATCCCATGACGCTTGGATGATGCGCACGGTAGACCTGGGCAGCCTCGTCCGGATCGACATTGGGCACAATGGTTTCCATTAATTGCTCGAGGCCGTGACCCACGAGTGAGCGCACTTTGTCTTCCGTCATCGGCGGGCGACCGTAATGTTGCAAAACGTGATTGACGCTGGCGGTGATGGCGGCGTAGCTGTCGATGAGAGTGCCATCGAGGTCGAAGAGAACGGCGCGAAAACGGGGCATGAGACTCCATGTTCTGTAGGACGGATTGCCAATCCGTCCTACTTCTTAAGCGACTTCACCCACTCACGCAGCACCGCGAGGCCGGCTTCGTCGATGCGATTGGTGGCGAGAGGCGGCATCTGGTCGCGGCCGCGGATGCCGGCGCGCTTGAGGAGCACCGATTTCTCGGGCACACCGGGGGCGATCAGCTTTGCGTCGGGGATGCCGAGCATGGTATGGATCGGCTTCACGTCGAGCAGACGCATCTTGTCGAGCGGCGTGTTGAATTCCAGTTCCATCTTGGCGTTGCCGCCCCCCGCTTCGACATGGCACATCGCGCAATTCGTGTGCAGCCACGATTTGGCCCGCTTCGTGAGATCCTGCTTGGAATCGAGCGGATCCACGAGATGCGGCAGATTATCCGGCGTGGCGGGCAACAGGCTGGTTGTTTTCGCTTCGCGCTGGCCAGGCTGCTGTCCGTGAATCTTGGCGTATTCGTCCGCCGCCTTGCCGGTCAGCTTCTTAGTGGAGGCGCGATTTGCCAATTCTTCGCGAGCCTGGTCGGCCCAGTCGAAACCCTTCAGGATGCCGAGATGCTCGAAGACGCGAAGCTGATTGTCCGAGCAGCCCGTGTATTCTTGGGATTTGTTCATCTGCAGTGTGCTCAATCCCAGGACGAAGTTGGCAGCCCGGCTGTGGCAGACCATGCATTCGGCTCGGCTCGGGTAGTGCCAGGTCTGGGTGCGTTCGCCAGTCGGCGTCTTCACCGTGAAGGTCTTGTCCATCCCCGCGCTCGGGATCAATTCGGCATCGGTGCCGGCGTTGTTCCACAGATACGTGTAACCAAACCACTCGCCTTGTTGCTTGGTGAGGAAGCGCGTCTCGATCCATTTGCGGCTGGCGGGATTTCCGGGTTCCTGTTCGAGGGCAAAGCTTTTCACGATCACCGTTTTGTCCGGGAAATTCCAGCCGCGGGTCTTCATGTAGCTGATCGTCTCCTTGCCCGGCAAGGCGAGGAAGCGCTCCTTGTGCATGCCATCCGACCAGAACGGAGCATTCACCGAATACGGAATGACCCCCGGTTTCATTCGGTGTGCTTTGACATCGGCGAATAGCCCGCTGTCGCTTAACTTGTGTGGAAATCGGGATGGCGATACTTGCTTGGGATTGCGTTCGAGCGTGTAGAGCCCGCCAGTCGGCGAATGGTCGCAGACGAGGATTTCGCCGCGGGTGTTGAGACCGAAGCCGGTGATCTGGATTCTTGGCGTGGCCAGTTCCTTGTGCCAAAGCGGCTTGCGTGCCGTCGTGCTTCATCGCCCAGATGCGGCCAGTCGAATAGTCGCCATAGAGGTAAGACCCTTCGAGTTCGGGGAACTTTTCGCCGTAGTACACGATGCCACCGGTGAGCGAGCGAAACTCCGAGTGATGATGTTCGATGGTCGGCTTCGTGATCGGCGTCGGGCCGGGTTTGCGATTCTCGTAGAACGGGTGGCTCGCCTTCGGTCACGCTCCAGCCGTAATTCTCCCCCTTGTGAACGAGGTAGGCTTGTTCCCAAAGGTCCTGGCCATTCTGTCCAACCCAGATGTGGCCGGTCTTTTCATCGCAGGTGATTCGCCAGGGGTTGCGGAAGCCATACGCCCAAGTTTCGGGCACGAAGCGTTTGTCCGCCACGTACGGATTGTCCTTGGGGACGGAGTAAGTTTTGCCGGCAGCCGGGTGGTCGACGTCGATGCGGAGCAATTTGCTCAGAAGCATGTCCGTGCGTTGGCCCATTTCGTCCGTATCGGAGTCGCTGGTGCCGTCGCCAGTGGTCACATACATCATGCCGTCGGTGCCGAAACAGACCGCGGCGCCATTGTGGCCGTCCGATTCCCATTCGAGGATTGTCTTGGCCGACTTCGCATCGATTGTCAGCGGCGGACCGGGGTTGACCGTATAGCGCGTGATTCGGCAGGCTTTTTTCTTTCGCTTGCCTTCGGGGTATTCGCCGTTCCAGCCGACATAGAGATAGTGGTTCGTCGCGAATTTCGGATGGAATGTGAAGTCGTAAGCGGTCCCCTTGCCAGGCGTGGTCAACAGCGGGACGGCGTCGGCGGTCTTCGCATTCGGATCGTCCTTGAGGCGAGAGAGCACGGTCGAGCCCCACGGCTGGTTTTCGGAGACAACGAGCAGTTGATCGGCGCCGGGAATCGCCTTGGCGAGGATCGGGTACGTCGGCGAATAGTTCGGATAAATGCGCTTGGCATGAAATGGCAAAGGCGGATCCGGCGAGCCGACGACCGTCGATGTCGTGACCAGTTCTCGTTTCGCGATCCCAAAAGGACGACTCGTCTTTTGGTTCGGGCCGACGAACGTCAACGCCGGATAATCCTCGATCTGATGGAAGAACGAACCGAGGCGTTTCTCTTTGATGGGAGCTGTACAGGAGAGTTCGTCGGGCAGGCCCTTGTCGTAATTGCAGCGAGTGAGATTGAATCGCCATTGTTCGCCCGGTTCCGGCCGACCGCCGGTGCGCAGGAAATCACTCCACGGGATACGCCCCTCGACGCTCCAGCCCTGGTCGACGTCGTCGCGCTTGTTCAGCGTGCCGCGCAGGTGGACCTTGGATTCGATGCGAAATTCGCCGTGCCGGATGTGCTTGGGAATATTAGGAATATCGACCTTGGGATAGAACGCGTCGAAGACCGCGTTGGCGGCGTTCACTTCAAATTCGTAATAACCAGGCTTATCCGGACCGGGGCGGAAGAACAATTCGAACGCGTCGTTGAGCCAGATCGGTCCGTCGTGTTCGGTCACGTCGGCAAAGAGATCCCGGTCCTCCATTTCGGCAAAGAAGTAGAGGTAATCGCGATCCCAAAGGAGCTTCGCTTTCGCGTTGCCACGCAGGGTAGGGGACTTGTCGCCGAGCCAACGTTGGCCGAACCAGTCGATCGTCTGGGCATTTTTCCACGCGGCGTCATCGTCCTTGCCGTCGAGAATGATCGGCGTATCGGTCCAACGGCACTCACTAGCGGGCGCTGCGTCTTTCGGCCCTGCTACGATCGGCGCCGGTTGCGTGGATCCCAGGACTACGAGGAGCGCGACAATGCCGGCGAGGATGGCGGCGGGAAGTAGCAAGCGGTTGCAGGAGTGCATGGATTCGGTCCGGATGAAGTAGCTGTTCGAAATGATACACCTTGAACCACAGAGACACAGAGGACACAGAGAAGACGTTTTGATGCATGACCTCTCGGTGTCCTCTGTACTACTAACGTTTTCACTTCTTCGTCACGCGCGAAGAATTTCCCTCCCCCGGCTCTGCGGGGGAGGCTCCCTGTCTTTCCCTCCCCCGGCTTTGCGGGGGGAGGGCAGGGCGGGGGAAGACCTGGCTTGGTCGGGACGCTGCATTCCCGGGCTCGAAGCGCTTCGCCCCCCACCCTGCCATCCCCCCGCAAAGCCGGGGGGATGGTAAAACAGGGGCTCGGCCGCGCTATGCCTCTGTATTACTCACTACCGATTTTTAGTTGCCATAACACAATTCTTATGCGGCGAGTGCGAGTATTTGCACATTGGTATCGTGGATGTAGCTGATGGCCGTGGCGAGGAGTCGGCCGCGATCGGTGATTTTGTAGCGGTGGCTCTTGGGGATCTTGCGGATCAGTCCGTGGGCGCGGAGTCGTTGCAATTGCCGCGTCACGCGTCCGCTCTGGCGTTTCGTCTCGACCGGGTTGGTCGGGGCTGAGCCAGTCAGGAGCATGCGGAGGTCGCGATTCCGGAAGCCCGCGATCGCGAACTCACCCCGGTTGATCGCGCAGCAACGCGCCATCGTCGCGCGACATCAAATTCAGTCCCCGGTGGCGACGGCCCGCTTTGGTCACCGGCCGGCTCGCGGCCACCAGAGCCGGGCCGAGCGTCTCGGGGGACTCGACGGCCGCGAGGGCCGCCAAGTACGACTCGTTGGCCGCTTGCGACAACTGGCAGCGACGGTACAGGTCCGCCACGCCCCGCCGCAGTGGTTGCCAGGCCAATCTCCCGCTCGGATCGCCTTCCTTCGGACGGTACACCTTCAAGCCTTCCGCCTGATGGATCGTCGTTTCGATCCGCAAGATGCAACCGAACTTGTCGTACATCTTCAAACTGTTCCGACCCAGGCGGTGCTTCACGCGTGTCCCCTCGACGCGCGTTTTCGTGCTGCTCACGACTTCGCCTTGAAAGCGACCGTCCAACGCTCCGGCCTTTGTCAGCCGCTGCTGCAAGAAGCGCAGCACATCGGGGCTCGACAGGTTCTCGGTCGCGTGCCGAACCAACCGGCGATACAACGGCCGCAACGCCGCCACCGAACGAAACGCCACGTCGGTCGCCCACTCCGTCTGTTCGGCCGTCCAGTAATAGTCGCGGAGTTGCCACTCGGTCAGCAGCCGCGCGAACTCCGGATGCGACTCGCGAATCACGCCGGTCAACGTCGCCGACCAGTCCGTTTGCAATTGTTCGTCGAACAGGGCCTGCGCCTTCGGGAAGTCCGCCACCCAGGCCAAGCTGTTGTCTCGGCGCTGGTACTCGATGCCCGCCGCGTCGAGTTGCCGAGCCAGCCACTCGCGGCCGTTCAGGCAAATCTGCACGGACATCGGGAACCACGTCATCAGACGGATGTGCATCATGCCGAAGCGCGGATGGCGCAGGTAGATGTAATAGTGCAAACACTTGCGCTGGGCCGACACCAGTTCCAGCATCCGGGTGGCCGCGTTCTTGTACAGTTGAAAACTGCGACAGTTCTCGACGCAACTGAGGACGGCAATCACGCCCGTGAAATCGTCCGCCACCGCGTGCTGCCGGATCAGATCGTGGACAACCGCCTCTTTGTCGATCGTGCCGGACAAGTAAACCACCTTGCCAACGGGAGTCGTCGCGGCTAACCGTTCGGTGGCGAGCTTCAGTCGCCGGGCCGTCCCGTCAAAGAAGCTCTTGAATGCGACCAGCAAGACCTTGAGGAAGCCCAAGTAGCGGGACAAGCCGTCGGCATAGCAGATCGAACGTAAGGTGCCTCGAAAGCGAACACGATCCAAACCTGAAAGAACTCCGTGGATATGGTCGCTGTGCTGTTGTAAGAAGGTCTGCATGGCATGCTCCGGTTGCTGAGTAATGTGCGCTAACACCACTCTATCCAACCGGACATGCCTGCTTCATTTGGTTGCGGCCAAGGGCCGCGCTGTGGTGAGTCTGCATTTTTTCACTTGCTGCGCCCGCGATATAGCGTCCCTTCCTTCATCACGAGTCGCACTTTGCGGAGTGCCTTGATGTCCTTGGTCGGATCACCTTCGACGGCGATCAGGTCGGCCAGCAGTCCGGATCTCACGGTGCCGACTTTTTTGTCGAGGCGGAGTGCATGCGCGGCGACCGAAGTGGCGGCGGCGAGCGCTTTGACTGGGCTCATGCCGTACTCCACGAGTAACTCGATCTCGCGGGCGTTGTCGCCGTGGGCGAAGACGCCGGCATCGCTGCCATTCGCGATGATCACACCGGCGTCGATCGCTTCCTTGAAGGCGCTGCGCTTGGACTTGAGAGCAGCGGGTTCGGGCTCCTCTTTTCTCCAACCGCGGTATTTGCTCATCGCTTCGGCAGCCGCAAGAGTGGGACAGAGGACGACATTCTTCTTGACCATCATGCGATAAACCTCAATGTCGCCGGCGTCGCCGTGCTCGATGGTCTCGACGCCCGCGGCGACCGCTCGCTTCATACCCTCCTTAGTCATCGCATGGGCGGCGACCGAAACGCCTTGTGCCTTCGCGGTGTTCACGATCAGGCGCAATTCTTCCTCGGTGAATGTTGGCGAACCGCCCTTCGCGGGGTTCCAGCCGTCGGCATAGACCTTGACCCAATCGGCGCCTTTGCCGATTTGATCGCGAACTACTTTGCGCAAATGTTCGCCATCCGCTTCCTCGGCTCCTTGTGGGATGCGCAATTCGGGAGCGAAGCCGCGTGGTCCGTAGCTGCCGGTGGCGACAATGGCCCGCGTCACCACGAGCATCCGCGGGCCGGGAACAATGTTCTCTTCGATTGCCTTCTTGATGCCGACGTCCGCATACCCCGCCCCCTCGGTGCCGAGATCGCGAATGGTGGTGAAGCCGGCAAGCAGGGTCGCTTTGGCATGATTGGTCGCTCGGCACACTCGAAGGGCGAGCGGCTCTTTCAACACCTGGTCGTCCCAGGTCGTCTCGTTGTAAGGGTGCAGTAGCACGTGCGTGTGGGCGTCGATCAAGCCGGGCAGAAGTGTCATGCCGTGCAGATCGATGACGCGGGCATTTGTTGGCGCTTTGATCTCCGCAGGCGGCCCAGCAGCTTCGATCCTCGTGCCGCGAACGACAACGACCCATCCTTCGTGCGGCTGGGCGCTGACGCCATCGAAGACGCGATCGGGCTTGAGAACGATCGGCTTGGTGTCGGGGAGCGGATCGGCGCCGATTAACAGAACGGCGAGGAGGAGGGATTGCATAGGACTGTTCTGATTTGAAAGGAAAGATACCGCGAAGTTCCCAGCACTGTCTGTAAATGGTCTTCGACGAGTGACCCGGGCGGCTGTCTTTGCTGTAATATATGTGTTGAACGTGTCGCAGAGGCCGCAATGGACATGCAGGGTTCGGCCATTCCCGAGTTCCGGGCCGACGGCTATCTGCCGGAGGGACTTCATCTCGCGTCCGATGCGGAGGTCTTATTCCGATTTGGTGCATCGAATCGGCAACGAAGGCGGTTAGCTCTTCGGCTTCGGCGCTGGATCGAGTTGGCTCGGGAAGTCGGTGCGTTGCGGCTCTTAGTTGATGGCAGCTTTGTCACGAATAAGGCAAGACCGAACGACGTTGACGCAGTGGTCTTGCTTTCAGATAACTTTGCAGAGCAAGTGGAGCAGGGAATCGATGCGGCAGTAGAACTGGAAGATATGCTGCTGAGCAGACGTCCGGAGGAGATATTTGCTGCCGAAGATGTGGCCGATTGGGACGACTGGGTGGAATTCTTTAGTCGAACCCGTGAGGCCGACGGTCGACGGAAAGGCCTGGTGGAGATCAAGCTATGATTTCGAACTCGACGGAATACGAGAAAGCTCAGGACGAAATCCGGGTTTTGGAAGAACGGTTGAGGCGATTGCAAGAGAGTCACCCAATCGGCTCGAAGGGATTCACGAAGGCGGGCATTCGCAAAATGATCGCGCGACTTCACGAAGAGTTGGCGCTCTTTGAGGGAAGTAACGAAGCGAAACACCCGGCATCGACCTAAGCCCCTTCTTCTCTATTCCGCCAGCGGAAAGCGCAATCGAAACAATGCCCCCTGAAGCGGCTCGGACTCGATTTCCAGGCTCGCTCCGTGATGTTCCAGAACCACGGCGACGAAGGACAATCCCAGACCCATGCCGGCGTTGTAGCCTTCATAGAGTGCATTGTCGCGCTTCGTGCTGAAGTGGGTTTCCATGCAACGATCGCGAACGTCGCTCGTCATGCCGATGCCGTTGTCGTGCACTTCCAGGATGGCATGGGCATCCTCGCGGTAACATCTCATCGCGATTTCGCCTTTCCAGGCAGCCGCTTCAATGAGTGCCAGTTTCCGCGTCTCCGGATCGGATTCGGCTCGAGCGGCGTCGCGAACCTGATTGCGCATTTCAAAGGTGGCGTCGCGGGCATTGAAAAGCAGGTTTTCGATGGCTTGCTGCAAGTGCGAAAGATCGCCGCGAATGTAAAGCGGTTCGTCGCTCAGTTTGCAGTGAACCGCCAGCTTCCATTTATCGCGGCCAATGACCGACCACGTCTTCGCGGTTTCGCGCAGCAAGGCATTCAGCTCGAGTCGCGTCATCTCCGACTTGTTGGGATCACGGCGAACCGTGCGCAAGATCATTTGCAGGCGCTCGGTCACGGTTCCGAGCGTGGATTTGACCTCATTGAGCATCGTCGATTGCTCGCCGTGCAGGCCGTCGGCTTCGAGGCAGCGATTGATCAAGTCGTTCGGCCGAACGAGCAGGTTTTTGATGTTGTGCGCGTACGAGCCGGCCATGATGCCAATGCTGGCGTATAGCTGGGAGCGCATTTCCAGGTTGGTCCGTTCGGCCTCCGCGGCCCGGGCCTCGGCCTTGGCGGCATCCACGGTTTTTTCGAGAACTTCGCGCTTGGTATCTTCGGCAGCTCGCTCCGCCTCCTGCGCTTCGACCTTGGCCGCGAGCATAAGAACCTCGGCATGCTCGCGAGCTTTCTCGGCTTCGAGCTGTGCCAGTTCCCGGCCCCGTTCGCGGCGGAGGAACATGTAAACCCACGCGAGCGCCAGCAAGCTGCCGCCCAGCACCACGGCGCCCACGATCCAGTACACAGCCTGGCGTTGCGCCTCGTCGCGCTGCAGCTTGTTGAAGGCATGCATGCGGTAATCGCAGCGCACGATGGCGCCTGGCTTGCCGTCGGAGCCGGCGACGGCGTGATCGAGCGAGCGAATATGACTGCGAAACTGCTCGCGGGGCCGGGGCACCGGCGAGTCCCAGGAGATGGGAACGATCGACTCCGGGCGATTCAGGAAGCGGACTTCAATGCGGTAGAATTCGGGGAAGACGGGCAACTGCCCCTGATACAGGCGAACGGGATCGACCATCGCTTTGAGCTGAACGCCGATCTCCTCGGCCTTGTCGCGGACTTCACGCGCGCTCGCGTCGTTGTGATAGTCGTCGAGTTGATCCAGGTACTCGCGAATTAATTCGGGCAGCGTCTTGCGAAACGGCCGCGTTTCGTCGATCCATTCCCGGATGCTGGCTTCGTCGGTTTCGGGCCCAATGTCGGTGCGCTCACTCAACAGGTACGCAAGCCAGCCGACGAGCGCGGCCCAAAAGAGGACCGCGGGCGCCAGAGCGCGGACGACTTTCCACCACGGCAGCGAGATCGGTTCAGGCATATTTCAGATCGTGTATGACCGCCATTTTCCAGCCAGTCGCCTTTCCATTACTTCACGAGTCGGCGCACCAATTCCCATTTTCCGCCCTTTCGGGTGAACACGTCGAAGGTTGCCTCGCGGGCCACGCGCCCGCCCTCGCCGAATTGCGGACTCACGACGACAATGTATTCCCCTTCGCCGGCCCGCCGCTCGCCGTTGGCGGCGAAGAACGGCGGCTGTTCGGTGCGGAGCTTCCGGGCGAGCCCATCCGCGTCGAGCACATGGTCGCCCAGGAAGATCCCCTGAGCAATCACGCGGATCATGTCGGCGAATAACAGGACGTCGTCCGTGCTATTGGGCGGGTGCAGCGACACGGTGTCCGCGGGACCTTCGCCCGACGTCCATGCCACCGGGTTCTGGTGCGCGAAGAACACGAGCGGAATCGCCAGTTCGCGGATCGGCCACGCCACATCGCTGTCGCGATAGACGGTGTTGAACGAGACACCATCGCCCGTGACCGCCACCAATCGCTGGCCGATCAAAGGGCTATCCGAAACGAGCGCTCGAAGCATTCGCCGCGACGGCTGAGTCGCCGCGGGCAAGACGAGCAACGTGCGATCGTCCGGATGGGCGGTCAGATCCGGAAGGATCGCCTCCTCGAGAACGCGTCGCTCCGGCGGATTGAGATCGGTAAACGTGCTGACGCTGTATTTGATCTTGTCGAGTATGGTGCGAAGTTTCGTCCCCCGCTCTTCGCGCTCGCGGAATCGGGCGGCAAATTGCTCAGCCAGGTCGACGGAGTAGGGGTCGTCCTGCCACGCCAGGACATAGGCGCGTGCGGCCGGCTTTCCGGTCGGCTTCAAGTCGTCCGAATGCCAGACGAAATCGGCCACGGCTCGAGCCATTGCCTCATTCGTAAAGCACCCGCGGAAACTGCGGTCGGGATACAGTCGAAGCAGGCTTTCGTTAGCATGCGTCTCCGGGTCGGACACCACATTGGCAGTCGCCGTGGTAATGAATAACAGCGGCCGAGCGCCTTGCCATTGCTTCTGATCGTCGAGTGCCTGCGCCAGTTCAATGGCCCGATCGCTCGACGAACCGCCCATGAATGCAATCGGCGCCGGCGTGCGGGCGGCGAGAGCGGTGACCCACTCCCGATTGCCGACTTCGCCGGAGAGCTTGTACCAGCGAATTCGCAGCCGATCGGGCCGGCCGGGGGCATTCAGAACGACTTCTGGAATCGTGGCGGTCTGTTCCGGGAACGCACGCGAATCATCGATGACCACTCCGGGGTACTCGCGGCGAATCTGGTACATGGCGGCCACCAGCCGTTCCCACGTCTGCGGACTCGTCGACGGATGAATCCACGCCACCTCGTAATCGCCGGCCGGCAATGGCGAAGGAGTGGCCGGCTGGGCGTGAAATTGCTTGAGAATCGCAACCGCGATCATCAATCCCAACAGAATGAGCACGACGAACGGGAGAAAACGACGCATGCAACCCCTTCGCGACGGGCGTCTTCATGTGAGGGTAACAATACAACAGGCACGAAGGCAATGTCACCCACGCATCGCCTCGAACGGCGACTCCTCAAGAAACCGAGCAGTCTATCATGCCTGTACCCAGCATTATTATCTTCGGCGCTTCGGGCGATTTGACCTCGCGCAAGCTGATTCCCGCCCTGTTCCGGCTCGATTCGACCGGTTTATTGCCCGAAGACTGTCACGTCGTGGGCATGTCGCGAACGTCATTCACATCCGAACAATTCCGCGAGCATCTCGAACCCAACGTTCGCGAGGCCTTTGTCGAGCACGGCGACAACTGGTATCCGGGTACCTGGAGCCGATTTGCCCGCCGATTGCATTATGTCCCCGGCGATGCGACCAAGGCCGAAGGCGTCAAGGCATTGACCGAGTTTCTCGCCGCTCGCGAAGGGCCGTCGGGCGGCGACCGAGTTTATTACTTTGCCGTCGCGCCCGAATTATATACACGAATCGCCGCCCAGCTGGGCGCGGCCAACCAGACCGCCGAAGAGAACGGATTCCGCCGCGTGGTGGTCGAGAAGCCGTTCGGCCGCGATTTGAAATCGGCTCATGAAATCAACGACCAATTGCACAAAGAGTTCAGCGAGAAACAAATCTATCGGATCGATCACTACCTCGGCAAAGACACGGTGCAGAACATCCTGGTTTTCCGTCTCGGGAACTCGATGTTCGAGCCTCTCTGGAATCGCCGCTATATCGACCACGTGCAGATCACCGTCGCCGAAAAAGTGACCGTCGGCAAACGGGCCGGCTACTACGACACCAGCGGCGTATTGCGCGACATGTTTCAAAGCCACCTGCTCCAGGTGTTGACTTTGGTGGCGATGGAACCGCCGAGTCGCTTTTCCGCGGATCGACTGCGCAATGAGAAAGCCAAGGTGCTCGACTCGATCCTGGTTCCGACGCCCGCGGAAGCACTGGCGAACGTCGTGGTTGGGCAGTATGCGGGCTACCTGTCCGAGCCCGATGTGCCGAAAAATTCGCGAACGCCGACTTTCGCGGCATTGAGGCTCCAGGTCGAGAATTGGCGCTGGAAGGGAGTCCCGTTCTATCTCCGAAGCGGCAAGGGCCTGCGCGAACGGTACAGCGAGGTCACGATTCAATTCTGCGAACCGCCATTCCGACTCTTTCCCCAACTGGATGGGCATGAGCCGGAACCGAATCGGCTCAAGATCATTCTTCAGCCAGATGAAGGCATCAAGCTGAGTTTCCAGACCAAGGTGCCATCGATCGAGGGAACCACGCTTCAGTCACGCGATCTGTACTTTTCCTACAAGGAAAACTTCGGCGCACTGCCGGAAGCCTACGAACGACTTCTGCTCGACGCCCTTCAGGGCGATGCATCGCTCTTTATGCGCAGCGACGAAATTGAGCGATCCTGGGAGATCATCGATCCGTTCATCCAGGCAACGGAAGCAGGGAATGTGCAACCCGAGATTTATCCCCTCGGCAGCGACGGACCGGCCAAGGCGGATGAACTTCTGGCGCGAAGGGCGCAAGTGGCGGGGGATTGGCTGACAAGCTGGCAGCTTGTCGCCACGTAGCCACAAGCTGCTAGCTTGTGAGCTTTGCAAGCTGCCAGCTTGTAAGCCTTGCAAGTTGCCAGATTGCGAGCCTTACAAGCTAGCAGCTTGCGGCTACGACTGCGGGAGTCAATCATGACCGTGGCCACGCGGCGAGAGTTCTTGGCGACCGGACTTGTGGCGCCATTTGCGGGGGCTTACGCAGATACCAAGCAACCCTCCTCAGTCGACATTCACCGACAGATTCTCGAAGCGGCGGCCAGCCATGAACGGGAACGGCGGAAGCAGTTTGCCACGGTCAAATCTCCAGCCGATTTGGATGCCTTGCAAAAAGGGTTGCTCCAGAAATTTCTCGATTTACTCGATGGGCTGCCTGCGGCATCCGGTCCGCCACCGGTCAAAATCATTGGTCGAATCGAGGCCGACGATTACACGGTGGACAAGCTGGTCTATCAAAGCTTTCCCGGCTATTTCGTCTCGGCCCTCCTCTATCTGCCCAAAAAGCGCGATGGCTTGATCCCCGGGATCCTCAGTTCGTGCGGGCATTCCAGCGTCGGCAAGGCGGAGGGCACGTATCAGATTCTTCACATCAATCTGGCAAAGCGCGGATACGCCGTCCTGACTTACGACCCGGTTGGGCAGGGCGAGCGCAGCCAGTTCTGGGACGTGAAACAGAATCGATCGCGATTCAACTTGAGCTGCGGCGAACATGCAGTTTTGGGAAACCCCCTCTATCTGCTTGGCACCAGCCTGGCCAAGTATCGCATTTGGGACGGCATGCGGGGGATTGACTACCTCGTATCGCGGCCGGAGATCAATTCGAAACGAATCGGCTGCATCGGCAATTCGGGCGGTGGCACGTTGACCGCCTACATTTCCGCACTCGATCCGCGGGTGCTTGTTGCAGTCCCGTCGTGCTACATCACGACTCTGCCGCGCCGTATGGGCAATCGAATACAAAAGGACCCCGACTCCGATCCCGAACAGGATATTTTTTGCTTCGTCAGTGCTGGCATCGATCACGCCGGCCTTTTGGCACTCCGCGTGCCACGGCCAACCATGCTCGGCACGGCCATCCGAGACTTCTTCCCGATTGAAGGCGCACGCGCGACGTTCGATGAAGTGAAACACCTATATGAAGTCGCTGGCGCTAGGGAACGATTGAGCCGGACCGAAGCGGATGCGAAACACGGTCTGTCGCTGCCGTTGCGTGAAGCCGCCTATGCCTGGTTCGATCGCTGGCTCGGTGAACGCAAGGATCAACCACACGAAAGGGAAACCAAAGTCACGCCACGAACGCCAAAGGAGGTTCAGGCTTGTACCGACGGGCAGGTCAACATCACATTTCACTCTCGGCCTTTGCTTCCGCTCGCACTGGGTGAATTTCGCAAACAGAAGAAGGCCCCGCGGGGAACATTGGAGAGTCTCCTGGGCGTGGATGACAATCTCGCCGATTTCCACGTGGTGAAAAGCGAAGCCGCCAAATCGGATAAGCCACATGTCATTTGTGTGAATGGCGTCGAGAGCGCAAGCTGGGAAAGCGAGTCGGAATTCGTCACCGCGATTGGCAAGAGCGGGATGGGGTTGACCATCATCGATCCCCGCGGCGTCGGCACGCTGCGGCCGGACGGCCTCGAAGTGAAGGGGCACTCGTATGCCGACCCGCTGTGTGGCGTCGAGGAGAACCTCGCTTATAACGCCTTTCTGATTGGCAAAAGCTTGCTCGGCATGCGCGTCGCCGACGTGCGGAAGGCCGTGCGCCGGATTCGAGACGAGACCAAAGCGAAACGGGTGATCCTGTGCGGCCGACGCGATGCAGCGATCGTTGTGTGCCTCGCCGCGGCGGTCGAGCCCGCCATTCACGCCGTGGCAGCGGAAGAGATGCTTTTAAGCTATTTGCCACTCTTCGATGCCAAGGGCCGGCCCATCAATGCCGCGAGCGTTCTCCCGCGAATGCTTCGCGATTTCGGCGACATCGATGCCGTGCTCGCGGCCATCGCTCCGCGGCGAATCCTCGTGGCGGCCGGAAATGGAAAGTTGACAAGGCCTGTGAAGAATGTCGATCAAATCGAAAAGAAGCTCACCGACGAACCGGAGCGCTTTGTGCGATGGTTGGTCGCGTAGCGGCAAGCTGCCAGCTTGCCCGCCCTCCAGCCCGCAAGCTGGCAGCTTGCGGCTACGGGGCTGGGCGCACTATTTGCACCTCGCTCGCAGGGGGAGGTGAATCATGGCCACCAAGAAATCAAAGCGCTGGTCGCACAAGGTCAAGACGGTCTCCACATTTCCGCCAAAGGGGATTTTCACCAAGAAGGCAGAGACAATCGCTCGCTCGATGGCATCGAAGAAAGTGAGCCCCAAGGGAATTGGATCGGGAATCCGGATGATTCAATTCTTCATCAATCGGGCGGGTAAGAACTTGCCATCGAGTCAAAAGCGCGAACTGGAAAAGGCCAAACACATTCTTCAAGCCCGCGCCCGCAAGGAACGCGGAGAAAAGAAATGACCAGCCAAGCCGATCAGGAGCGGGCGTTTTCGTTCTTGCCCGTGAATGAGCGACCCGCCAAACCGCGCAGCCGCGGCATTACCGAGATTCGCGGTCCGTATTACACGCCGATGGGCCGGCGGTATCTCGAAGACATTTTCGAAACGATGGGCGAATACGTCGACGCGTTGAAGTTCGCTGGCGGGTCGTTCGCGCTCATGCCGAAGCGGGTGGTCCGGGAACTGATTGAACTCTGCCACTCCCATGATGTTGTCGTTTCAACGGGCGGGTTCATCGAATATGTGCTCGGCCATGGCCGCGAAGCGGTTCATCGCTACCTGGCCGAGTGTCACGAACTCGGATTCGACATCGTTGAAATCTCGAGCGGATTCATCACGATCCCCACGGACGATTGGCTGCGGCTGGTTGAAGAAGTGCAGAAGATGGGACTGAAGGCAAAACCCGAAGTCGGGATTCAATTTGGCGCTGGTGGCGCCAGCGCTGTCGGTGAACTAGCAGCCGAGGGGACGCGCGACGCCGAGTGGGCGATCGGCCTTGCGCGGCGCTTCATGGACGCCGGCGCCTACATGATCATGATCGAGTCGGAAGGCATCACGGAAAGCGTCAACGAGTGGCGAACGGACGTGGTGGCGAAAATCATCAATGCCCTTGGCACGGACCGCATCATGTTCGAGGCGGCCGACCCCGATGTCTTTGCCTGGTACATCAAGTCGTATGGTCCGGACGTCAATCTCTTCGTCGATCATAGTCAGATTGTGCAACTCGAATGTCTGCGCTCGGGCATCTGGGGAACGAAGAGCCTGTGGGGACGCGTGCGGACGTATCGATAGCGACGCGAAATAGCCACATCAAGTCATTCGCGATGGTGCATATTTTTAAACTGCTCACTCGTCTGGAGGAAGCAGGAAGCAGTCTTGCTCTCGAGTCTCATCCTCGTCTGCCCGCTGCGTAAACACCAGACAGTCAGCAATTCGCTCAAGCACTTGTCCCCAAGCTTGCCGAACTTTTGCTGCATCGCTGGCCTTCGAGATGACCAATTGGATCCTTGCATCAAAAGCGCTCGCGTAGTTCTCATATCCTTACTCGTCGTCCGGGGCGCCGGCCATCTCCTTCTCGAACGAGTCTTGGATGAGTTCACAATATATATTGAGGGACAAGCGCGTGGAGGCGAGGGATCGCCCGCGGCGGTAGATCTGGAAGATAATCCGCCCGTCGTCGTGCCAAAGGCTCATGAGCAAGACATACCGGGCATCGACCTCCAACCTCTCTACCATTTCCGCAAACATACGGATTAACGCGGCTTTCAGGTCATTCGCCAACTCCTTCCACGATGTAGCGTTGCTGTCGGCGAATAGATTCATGCACTTGCCCTCGGCAACTTCCTCCCACTCGAGTGCCATGGCAACCTCCGAGCTATTTATTGAGTGGCAATCCCGGCTTGACGTGGAAGTTCTATTCAACGCACGAGTTGATAGATGGATTGATGTCGCAATCGAGCATAGCCGCCTTGAGGGCTTTCATGCCAATAACTCGCGCATCACCTTTGCGTTGCTGACATTAGAATCGGTCAGCGTGTCGGCTCGACCTTCATGCGGGTATGTCAATTTCTTGTGGTTCAAGCCGAGTGCGTGCAGAAGCGTTGCATGCAGATCGTAAACGCGAACGACCTTGTCCACGGACTTGTACGCGAAATCGTCGGTGGCGCCGTGAACGTAGCCTTTCTTGAAACCCCCGCCGGCGAGCCACAAGGTAAACGCATGCCGATTGTGATCGCGGCCGTCGGTTCCCTGCGAGATCGGTAAGCGACCGAATTCGCCGGTCCACATGACAATGGTCGAATCGAGAAGCCCGCGGCGCTTGAGATCGAGCACCAAGCCGGCCGACGGCTGGTCGGTCATCGCTGTGAGATCACGCAGCCGGTGGGCATTTTGCGCATGGGTATCCCACGGTTGGCCGCTGAGGAAGAGCTGCACGAAACGCACCCCGCGTTCGATGAGCCGGCGGGCCAAGAGACAGCGCTTGCCATACTCCGCGGATTTGGGATTGTCGATGCCGTAGAGCTTCTTCGTTTCCTCGGTTTCCTTAGAGAAATCGAGGACATCCGGAACGGCCGTCTGCATCTTCGCTGCCAATTCATAATGTCCGAGGCGGGCTTCGAGTTCGGCATTGCCCGCGTGCCGGCGAAGGTGTGCACCATTCAATTCGTTGAGCAAGTCGAGTTGATTGCGCCGGGCCGGCGGCGGCACATCGCTCGGCGTGGCGAGGTGGGCGACCGGCGTGCCTTTCGCCTGGAATGGCGTCCCCTGGTAGACGGCTGGCAAGAAGCCTGAAGACCAGTTGTTCGTGCCGTCCACCGGCAGGCCACCCGGATCGGATAAGACGACGTAGGCGGGCAGTTCCTTCCGTTCCGAGCCGAGGCCGTAGATCACCCATGAGCCCCACGTCGGCCGGCCCGCGAAGAACTTGCCCGAATGGATGATTCGCAATGCCGACTCGTGATCGACAGAGTCCGTCGTCATCGAGCGGACCAGCATGATGTCATCAACGATTCCGGCCGTGTGTGGCAACAGCTCGGACAACTCGATGCCCGACTTTCCATGCCGGGCGAACTTGAAGGGCGAGGCCAGCAAGTTGCCTTGTTGCGTGTGAAAGTGCGCTTCGAGCTTGGCGGGATGCGGCTTGCCGTTTTGCTTGGTTAGCTCGGGCTTTGGATCGAACAGGTCCATCTGGCTTGGTCCGCCGTGCTGAAACAAGCAGATGACTGCCTTCGCCTTCGTGGGGAAGTGTGGCGGCTTGGGGGCAAGCGGATCGTGCGAATGCTCTTCGGCCTCGGCAGCCAGATGAGCCAATGCGAGCGAGCCAAGGCTGCCCGCCGATCGGCTCAGGAACGCCCGACGTGTGAAGGCAAAATCGGCTTGCGGCATGGCGGACCTCACTCGACATACAAGAATGCATTGCTCGCCAAAAGCATCTGACACAAATCGGTCCAGGCTCGATCGTCGGCGCCTTTTTCCTTGGCGTAAATGGATCGTTGCTTTTGCAGGAATCTGATGCAAGCCTCGCGTTCGTCGGTTTGCGGTGAACGGCCAGAGATCAAATGGAATGCCAGGCTCAGGCGTTTGCCGTCGTCGTTTCCGGCGTTCTTGACTAATCGCGCGGCAAAGCTCTTGGCCCGATTTCGCGCGAAATCCGAGTTGAGCAGAGCCAGCGATTGCAAAGGGACGGTTGAAGGCGATCGCTTGCCGCAGGTCGTCACGATGGACGGCGCGTCGAAGAGTTGCAGAAACGTGTCGACTTGTGTCCGCCGTTGCTGCAAATACACCGACCGCCGATGCGCTCCGTTGGTGTCTTCCGACACGACGACGGTCCCCTCGGGCAATCGCTTGGTCGGCACATAATGACCGCCGGCGTGCAGATCCAATTCGCCGGAAACTTGCAACATCGAATCGCGAATCGATTCGGCGTCGAGACGGCGAAGGGGGAACGTTGCCAGTAAGCGGTTATCGGGATCGATTACGTCGAGCCCTGCTTTAGTCGCACTCGATTGCCGATAGACGGCCGACGTCATGATGAGCCGGTGCATCGCCTTGATGCTCCAGCCGGATTGCATGAACTCCCAGGCCAGGTAATCGAGCAATTCCGGATGCGACGGCTTGGCGCCGGAGACCCCGAGGTTGTCGGACGTGGCGACCAGGCCGGTGCCGAAGTGGTATTGCCAGATGCGATTGACCATGACGCGTGCGAAGAGGGGATTCTCGCGCGACGTGATCCAGTTGGCGAGGGCGGTTCGCCGGCCAGTCGAAACGCCAGCCGCCGGTGGGGATTCAATGTGATAGCGGTTATTCGCAGAACACAATGCCTCGGGCACGCCGGGCTGGACCTCCTTGCCGGGCATGCCGTGCTGACCCCGGCGAAGCAGATGATGAATGGCTGGATGCGGGTCAGTTTCGACGAAGGCTTCAATCTGCTGCAACGGCGGCGGCCGATCCTTCTCTCGTTCCGCGACAGTCTTGTCGATGCGATCCTTGAGTGCCGCGTATTCCGGGAAGCGCTTCACCAGGTCCTGGTCGGTGATCTTTGTCGCCTTGGCATTCGCTTTGAGCAGTGCTTTTTGCTTCGCGGACTGCTTATTCTTGCCCGTTTTGAGCGCTTCGAGGACGGCAGCGCGCGTGGCCGGCGGCAGATTGCTAAGCCGTTCGACGAGCAATTGCTCGCGGAGCAAGTCGGCGAATGGTTTGAGTTGTTCGCGAACCGCTTTGACCTGGCGAGTGATGAGATCGTTGCGTCGCTTCCACGACTCGACCTGGGCCGCCGTCCCGATGGGCACCAGGCGATCGTTCGGCTTTTTCCAGCGATCCGGGTTATAGACGGGGTAAAGAATCGCTTGCAGACTGTAATACTCCTCCTGCGTGATCGGTTCAAACTTGTGATCGTGGCAGCGAGTGCATTGAATGGTCAGCCCAAGCAGGCAATTCACCATGTTCTGGATATTGCCTTCGAGCACCGTGTACCGATCGGTGCGGACCTCATCCGGATTGCCATCGCTCTCGCCGGTGCCGTCGGGGGCGTTGCGGAGAAAGTGAGTCGCGACCAGATCCTCGACCATGTCGGGCGTCACATCGCCGCTGGGTTTGTAATGGACCATCTCGTCGCCGGCAATCTGCTCGCGCACGAAGCGATCGTACGGCTTGTCGGCATTGAACGAGCGAATGACGAAATCGCGGTAGCGCCAGGCCTGCGGCCGATCGCTGTCGGCGTTGAAGTAGCCATTCGAATCGGCATAGCCCGCCGCGTCGAGCCAGTGCTTGCCCCAGCGCTCGCCGTATTGCGGGGAGGCGAGGAAATGGTCGACCATCTTCGCGTAGGCGTTCGGCGATTTGTCCGATTCGAACGCAGCCAATTCCGCGGGTGAGGGAGGTAGGCCGGTTAGGTCAAAGGAGACGCGGCGGATCAGCGTCGCGCGGTCGGCCTCGGGATTGAGCGCCAGTTTCTTGGCACTGAGTGCCGCCACAATGAATCGGTCGACGTCCGTACGCCATTCGTCGTGAACGTCGGGAACCTGGGGACGGCTCACCGGCCGAAACGCTCGATGCATATCCGCACGCGGTTCATCGGCCACGCACGGACTACAAAAGACCGCGAAGAGGAAACAAAGGAACAATCGCTTGGCGATCATGGGTAAACCATAAAGGCGCTACATCGGGACACTGATCGAAGAGTCCGGTGGGATCCAGCAGGTGATGGCATTTTAGCGGTTTGTTTCGTCTGCCGCGAACATCGTTGAAGAATCTTGGAGATCGAACCATGAGTGTTCACAACAAGCTGAAGGAGTTAGGAATTGTTCTTCCCCCTGCGCCGGCCGGGGTCGGCGCTTATGTTCCATGGGTCCGCACGGGAAATCTGGTAATCACTAGCGGCCAGTTGCCATGGCGCGACGGGAAGCTGGCCTACACCGGCAAGCTCGGCGCCGAGGTCAGCATCGAGCAAGGTTTCGATGCTGCCCGCGTCTGCGCGATCAATGCAATCGCTCAACTCAAGTCGGCCGTTGGCGATCTCGAACAAGTCGTGCAAATCGTCCGCCTGGAAGGCTACGTTCATTTGCGCGCCGGATTTTATGAGCATCCGAAGGTGCTCAATGGCGCTTCCGAGTTGTTCCTCGCGGTATTCGGCGAGCGGGGTCAGCATGCCCGAACGGCTCTCGGCATCAATGAGATGCCGCTCAACGCGGCGGTGCAAATCAGCGTGATCGCCGAGGTTCGCTGATTCGCAATCGCCAATTCCTTTCGCATGACAAACGTGGTATGCTCGATGGGATGAAGGCTGGCCCGTTGAGTCCGATCCGCATCAGCCGCCGGCAACTCTTGGAGTTCGGCGGCATTGGCGCAGTTGGACTTGGGCTTCCCGAGTTTCTTGCTGCGGAAACTTCGAAGAACTCCAATCATTTCCCGCCCAGCCGATCGTGCATCTTCATCGTCCAGTATGGCGGGTGCAGCCATATCGATAGCCTCGATCTGAAGCCGGATGCTCCCGCCGAGATCCGCGGGCCATTCCAGTCCATTCCGACCGTGGTGCCCGGCACGCGGGTCTGCGAGCACTTGCCACGCCTGGCTCGTCTGGCCGATCGCTATTGTCTGGTGCGCTCGATGTCGCACGGCAATCCGGGACATGACGGCGGCATGCACGTCTGCATGACCGGCCACTCGATTCCCGGGGCCGACACGCCGTACTACGGGGCGGTCGCCGCCAAGCTTCGACCGGCGGCGCAATGTTCCCTCGTATGTCTGGATTCAGAATCTGGCCGGCGACGTGCAGCCGCGGTACTTGACGGGTGGCTTTCTTGGCCCGGTCTACAGCCCCGTTCGGATCGGCAACGATCTCGACAACCCATCCGTGCCGGGCTTTCGCGTCAAGGTGTTTGATCCCGCAGTGGATGTGCCGGCCAATCGCCTCCGCAACCGAGAGCAACTCCTGGCCCAAGTCGATCGTGCGACGGATGCGGTTCCAATAGCACAAAGCGATCTAAGGCCTTATCGGCGGCGCGCCATGGATCTGTTGACTGGTCCGGAAGCACGGTCCGCGTTCGATCTCGATCGCGAGCCAGCCGAAGTTCGCGATCGCTATGGCCGGCATCCACTGGGGCAGAACCTGTTACTTGCTCGTCGATTGATCGAGGCCGGCACGCGGCTGGTCAGCGTCACTGCGTGGACCGGCCTGCCGCCCGGGGAAAAGTTCCGGAACGTGCAGACCTGGGACATGCACGGCAACGGGGCGAACCTGGGCAGTATTTTCGGCGCCGGTCATTTCGGCCTGGGTTGGGCGTTGCCACGCGTCGACGAAGCGGTCTCCGCGCTTCTGGTCGATCTGGAAGATCGCGGCATGTTGGAGAATACGTTGGTCGTGATGGTCGGCGAATTCGGCCGTTCGCCACGAATCAGCAACGAGGGCCGCGACCACTGGCCCGCGTGCTACTCCGCTATGCTCGCGGGAGCCGGGGTCCGCGGCGGGGCAGTCTACGGCTCGTCGGACAAGCATGGGAGCTATGTCCGCGACAATCCCGTTCGGCCGGAAGATTTCGGCGCCACGCTCTTCCATGCGCTCGGCATTGAACCGGAAACGCGGCTCGGCGCCGACGGCTTCACTCGTCCCGTCAGCGCCGGCCAACCGCGAATGGAGCTGTTTGGCTGACGCTCACTTGGGAGTGAAACTTGCCAGGTCGTAAATGCCGAGTTGCTTCTCGATCTTGGCCACTTCTGCGACGTTCTTCTCAAATCCTTCCTCGCCGAACAGCCGGTGTTCTTCCTTCTCGAACTGCTCGCCGAGTTCCTTGACTTCCTTCTCGCCGATCAGTTTGTACAAGGCGGGAAAGATCACCGTGTCCTCGCGAGCCTCGTGCGGACGATACATGCGAATAAACGCCTCGCAGGCATGGATGACTTCTTGACGGGCTTCCGGCTTGTGGAATTGATCCCCGGTCGCATTGCGGAGAACGATGTCGGTGACTTTTCGACCGGCCTCGTGCTGCTTGCGCAAAGTGGTCACGAGATCGACCATTTGTTTCTTTTTCTCAAACGGCGGGAAGATGAACTTCTCTTCCAGTTTCTCGTGGTAGTCCTCGACAAACGTGCGCACCAACATGGCTGGCTTGTGGAAGACCTCCGGCGGCGCCTCCTTCTTGGCGTGCAGCCGGCGCAGGCCTTCCTCATAGATGAGCAGAATCCGATTGAGCACCCCGTGCTCACGCATCAGATCTTCGGGCGCGGAAATGTCTTCTTCGGGCTCCGCCTTCTTGGCCACTTTGTCTTGGCCGAAGGTCGGACCGATCAAAGACCCCGCCACGCCGATTGTGCTCGCATTGAGCAGAAACACTCGCCGATCGCTCTTCATGAGAAGTTCTCCTGGGCGGCGATTGATAGAGACTCTTTCACTAGTAGGTCCGGCGAGCCGAGCCGGACCGCTGGCGCCCTGGTCCGCCTCGGCTCGGCGGACGTACTTGGGAAACAGTCCAGTAGGTCCGGCGAGCCGAGCCGGACCACCTTGCATACGGGAATGGCATCATGCCGTCTCCACGGCTGGCGCCCTGGTCCGCCTCGGCTCGGCGGACCTACTTGGGAAACGGACTCTAGGGTTGTGCTAGTTTAGTAGCCAGTCGCCACGACAATCGAGCACTCATCGGCAAACGCGCCGCAATCGTTTGCCAAGTATGGCGTTGACAACCACCCCGCCGCCCCTTAAACTTTGCTGTGCAAAGTATTGGGGGCGTCCGCATGGATCTCCGCGAAGCCTTGGACAGCATTGCCGTCATTCGTCGGCGGATGGCGGAGACCGAAGTCTTTCGCGGCTATCGAGCGCTGCCCGTCGCGTTCTCGGCAGTGCTTGCATTGAGCGCCGGCGTTATGCAACCGAGCTTGTTGCCGCGCCCCGAACAGGACGTGCCCGGTTATGTCGCGCTTTGGTCCGGGGTGGCATTGCTGAGCATCCTCGCTGCCGGACTGGCGATGTTCCTGCGCGATCGCGTGGCGGGCGCATCGAGCACTCGCCCCGTGACCTGGCTGGCGATCGGGCAATTTGCGCCGTGCCTGGTTGGGGCGGCCGCGGTTACCGCCGTCATCGTTCGCGTTGCGCCGCAGATCGCCTGGCTGCTTCCGGGCTTGTGGCAAGTCTTCTTTAGCCAGGGCGTGTTCGCTTCCTGCCGGTTGTTGCCGCGATCCGCGTTCGCCGTGGGTGTCTTCTACTTGATTGCGGGGATCGCTACTTTGCTCGCTGCCCGGGGACCGTACGCGCTGTCTCCTTGGGCAATGGCTCTGCCTTTTGGCGCCGGACAATTGCTGGCGTCCGCCGTGCTATTCTGGACCCTGGAGCGAACCGATGGCCAAGTCGAACCGGCCCGATGAATCGGGACGCTATGCCTACGAAGGCCTCGACCGTGTGATCCACGAGAAGGCGCGACTCGGCATTCTGACCAGCCTCATCGGCCGTCCAGATGGTCTCTTATTCAATGACCTGAAAACCCTGTGCGCCCTCACCGATGGCAACCTCAGCCGGCACTTGACGATTTTGCAAGAGTCCGGCCTCATCGAGATGTGGAAGGGCACCAAAGGAAACAGACCGCAAACACTGGTCCGAATCACCGATCGCGGCCGCGCGAAATTCCGCGAGTATTTGAGCGTACTGGAACACGTCATTCACGATGCGCTGCCGGCCGACAAGCCGGCGGAGGGCGAATTCCGCAAAGGTTGGTCACCCGCATAAACGAGGCCGACTCGCAGGAAGTCGGCCTTTCATTTGTCCATTAACTTTGCATTGCAAAGTACTTTCCTTGGGAGCCAGTTATCATGCCGACCCGCGACGCCAACCTGGGCATCAAGTCTACCGCACAATGGGTGGAATACTTTCGCGGCAATGCGGCCAAGCCGTGGCCGATCGACTGGGCACTCGGTGCGGAAGTGACGGACGAGGAATTGGCCATCATTGGCAAGTCGCTCCAGGCCTGGCAGCTTGGCGAGACATCGGATGGAGGACACTTGCGGGCAATTGCGGCCCGCCATGCCGAGCAAATCGACGAGCCGGAATATGCCGAGGCTGTCGAACTGTTTATTCGCGAAGAGCAAAAGCACGGCGAAATGCTGGGCCAATTCCTCGACCGGGCCGGCATCGGACGCGTCCAATCCAACTGGGGCGATAGTCTTTTTCGCTTGGCCCGGTATTTCCTTCCAAATATGGAAGCCTGGACCACGCCGGTCTTGATGGTCGAGACTTTGGCACTCGTCTACTACAACGCCATTCGGCGCTCAACCCGATCGCGAATGTTGCGCGCCATCTGCTCACGAATCCTGGCCGACGAGATTCCCCATCTGCGCTTTCAGTGCGAACGACTCGCGGCTATTTTCCGCTCGCGCCCGCGCTTGGCGTTTCGACTGACGATGCTCGCCCACCGAGTCGGCTTCTTCGGCGTCATGTTATTGGTCTGGCTTGCTAACCGCAGAGCGTTGCGGGCCGGCGGCTATCACGGGCGTCGGTATTGGCGAGCCGCATGGAATCGAATGGAGGCGTGTTGGCGGATGGTCGACCCGGAGCGCTATTTTCCCAGCCAGAAAAGGGACTATTTGTCCTTGGCTGCCAAACGTTGACGATCCAGACGGATCGCGATTGGGAGTGCATTTCGGATTTGGGCGCAGCGGAGTCTGAAGCGTTAGCGAACGCGACGATTGCCCATGATTCAACGAGTGCCCCAGGTCGGCCGGCGTGGCCTTCGATTACGCTTAATGAAGTTGCGATCATGCGCATCGGCGGAGCCCTCATGGCAGCCTTCGCTGCGCTCCCACGGCCGGGATCGCCCCTGTTTGAAACTCGCTTTCCGGCGGTCGACGCCGCGCTTCGACCGCCGGCTAATGTCTGCGACCGCTCCGCGGTCGGCGAGCATTCCGAAGGGACGGCAGAAACTAGCCGGCGGTCGAAGCGCAGCATCGACCGCCGGACAGCGAATGGAAAAAGGAACGGTCCCGGTAGGGATCGCAGAACTCGGCGGCGGCAAGCGGGCCAAGCCTGCGCCTGAGGGCTCCGCCGATGCGCCACTTCAAAACTCACACTTCAGGCGTTGCTGGCAAAACCCTCGAGCGCGTCGTAACAAAGGGATGCGATGCGAGCCGAAGGGTACTCCGCCGACTCACGTCGGCGGCTCGCCAGGTCCGCGGTTTGCCGGGTCGGCGTCAAATGGGTTGGAGGATTCTCGCGACCCATGAGGGTCAACTTCTACCCCGACTCATTTCGGCAGTGGGATGGCCTGGTACTTGCGCTGTCGAAAATCCTTCGCGAACTCGGTGATCTCGATTGCCTGGTTCGCGGGAAGGTCGCGGAAGGTCTGGGTCGTCCCGCTCGTCGGCCAATTGATTTCGAGCAAGGCGATTCGGTCTGTCTTGCCAAGCCCAATCATTTGCTCCAATGGGTTCGCGCCGAAACTGCTGCCGGACGTGACATTGCGATAAACGGTAAGTGGATTCTCACCGGCGGTCACGACCTTGATTCGCGCCCGATCGCGCAGCGGTTCGTTTTCTTGCCAACCAGTTTCACGTTCAGCCAGTTGTTTTTCTGCCCGGGATTCTGGAACAAGATATTGTGGTACTGGTCGCCGTACGTCGCCCCGCCCATCTGCACGAAGAGGTCGAGCGTCCCATTTCGATCCCAGTCGCCGCAGGCGACACTGTGGCCCTTTTGCAAGTTGCCGGTTCGCGACGAGGCCGTGATTTCGGCGAAGCGCTTGCCCGCCGACGTTCTTGAACATGCGATTGGGAACGATCAACGGCAGGTCCGGCCCACCGGTTGCGAGGTACATGTCGAGATAGCCGTCGCCGTCGAAGTCGCCAAAGTTGCTCCCCATGGTGGCGAAGACCATGTCGAGGCCCGCCTCTTTCGTGACGTCCTTGAACCCCTTCCCACCGAGATTCTTGTATAGTCGGTTCGACTGGTTCGAGTGCGGCTGTCCCTGAAGTCCGCGAACAACATCCGAGAGCGTGTAGTTGTAGCACGTGGCGAAAATGTCGGGCCAGCCGTCGTTGTCGTAATCGAATGCCCAGCACGAGAAGCCATTCAAGGGCCCATCGATGCCCATTGCCGTGGTGACATTGGAAAATGTGCCATTCCGGTTGTTTCGGTAAAGGATCGCCGTTCCGCCGATCGTGTTGATGAATAGATCGGGATAGCCGTCGTTGTCGAAGTCGATCCAGGCAGCGCTTCTCCAGATGCCGGGTCCCGTCTTGTCGCCGGTGAGGCCCGCCTTTTCCGCGACATCCTCGAAAGTTCCGTTGCCCTTGTTGCGGTACAGTCGACACTTCTGCGGCCCGCACGGAATAAAGAGGTCGAGGTAGCCGTCGTTGTCGAAGTCAGCCCAGCATGCGGACAGGGAATTGAGAGCAGCATCGAGACCGGCCTCCTTCGTGACGTCGGTGAAGGTGCCTTTCCCGTTGTTCCGGAGCAAGCTCGGGCGTACCGGAGAGGGCGTCCATGCACCGCGTGGAACGAAGATGTCCATGCAGCCGTCGTTGTCGAAATCGGCCTGGACGCAGTAGAGTCCGCCGAGCTGGCCCTCCAGACCGGCTTCCTTGATCCGCTGCTCGAACGTGCCGTCCCCCTTGTTGCGATAAAACGCCATCGACTCGGTCGGGTTATTGGAGGTAACAACAATGTCGAGCAAACCGTCGTTGTCGAAATCGTCCATGATTCCGCCGCCCTGAAAGTTGAATCGATTGACGCCGACGAGATGGCCGACGTCTCGAAATCGCCCGATGTCGAACTCGGACTTCAGGTAAGGAGCGAGTGTCAGCAATTGATTGGACTCGACGTCTTGCGGATGTTCGCCAAGCGTCATGTGCGCAATGTTCAGCAGCCAGCGCACATCGAGATCGTCCGGGAAGCGGTCGAGGTATTCGGTGAAATGCTGGATCGCCAGCCGGGACCCCCTAGGGTTTGTGTGAACGGCAGCCGGCACGATGGGCAGGATGCAGGAGCTTTCGCCACGGCACATGATGCAGTTCTCGGTCTCGCCTGTACGTAGCGCGGTGACCCCCTGAAAGTAGATAATCGTGTAAAGCATCTGCTCGGCGATCGCGGTATCGCTTTCGGCGATGGTGCGTGCCTCCTCCAATACCTTGTATGCGTCGGCTGGCTTGCCCTGGAAGTTCAACAGCCACGCGCGAACAATCGTCCAGTAAAGTCGTTCCTCGCTCGATGTATGCGAGTCGGCGAGCCGAGCCGCGGCTCGGTTCTTGATTCGATCGGGTGTTGCGGCAAAATCGCTGCCGATCTCTTCGAGCGTCGCCGTACTCGACCATGGCTTCATCTGGGCCATCACGATCACATAGCCGGACGTGTCGAAATTGGCGTCCCGCGGCTTATAGTCGAGATTGGGCAATATGGCGTGTTCTGGCTCGGAAGTGGAATCGGGCGGGTTCGAGGGGTTCCACCAAATCACGACGGCCACCACGACTCCAGCCAGCAGAGCCGTGATCGCCAGTAAACGAGGCAATTGTCGGGAGCGAGCAGGATGGATCGATTCGACCATGGTGTAATTCACCGCGCGTGATTTGCAAGCTGCCCGTTTATCGCTTTGGCGTAGAGACAAGCTGCCCGCTTGTCGCTCATACACGCTCACAAGCTGGCAACTTGTATACGCAACCGTTCCCAACGCAGCCTGTGGGCAATTCTAGGCGACAAGCTGCCACCGTGTCGCCGTACTGCATTGCGGCCTCATAATATGCGTGCGTCATTCGGCAGCACGGATGGAACCGATATTCGACGATTGCTGTCCCCGAAGTGTCCCGATTTACGTTCAAACCTTGCCTGATCATTGCGGAAGAGCGCCCACCGAGCGGTTCGTGGCGGCATTTGGGACGTGTGTGGTTCGATGATTCCGGCGCGACGAATTCATTTCTTGCATCTCAAACACCGGGTTTTCGGGGCTATCCGGTTTCCGACGCGACTCTAGGATGGTGCGCCAGCTACACAGTATCTGACCTCTGAAGCCGGATTCGGCGAAAGCGTGAAAACAAGATTCGGGTATGCAGTTTTGTCCGGCCTTTCCCCTTGACCATCCGCCGGTGCCCTGCAATCGACGGAAACAGTTATCGTTAGATCGCCTTGTTCCTCCAACAGAACGTCTCTTGAAATAAAGATGGCCGAATGGCTGTTCTGGTTCTGGCGATCTTCAAATTTCTCTTTGCTGAAGATAATAACTGACATATTGCCACTAGGGCGCCTGCTGACGCCGAGAAGTCCATATTGAATTCTGTCATTGGCTGGAAGATTTCCGTCAAAGTCAGCCGTCTTTCCGCGCCAGTGGCCTTGCCATGACCGCTCGGTTTTTTCTTCGCCCGTCGAATCCAAAACGCTTATCACCCTAAACCTAACGGTTGCCGGAATTTCTCCTGTCGCTACCCAGAAGTAAAAAATCTTGACCGGTATATCCAGCAGCAACGGACCAATTTCAATTTCGGGCCCGCGCGTTTCCGCCCATGCCAGTCCAGCTGTTAGGGACGCATAGATGACCATCAACGACAACGCTACGGCGATTGCCAGTGACACGCTAAGCCACCCGACCGTCAGAGTAATTGGCTCATGCCACGCGGATAGGGCTACGATTCCGCTGCCCCCAATGCCGACAAATGCAAGGGCGCAAAAATCCATTTAATCACGTCTGGCGACCTCCGCAACAGTGGTAGCGGAGCGGCCAGCAATTCTCCCCAACGGCGACGGAATCTTGACATCGACTACTATCACCCCCAAGATTGAGGAAGAGTGTATCTGAGTGACATTCGTAACACCAGCGGCTTGCACGAATACTGGACGTGCTGCATGACAACTTAACCGCTTTGGAAGGTACTCGTGCAAAACCTCGAAACTAAACAAGAGGAAGGCGGCCAACCATTCGTCTGAAGTTTTACCGTTTGGACCGCCATGGCCCCGGCATCGTGAGACGGCTTGCGTCTACAAATCTTTTCCATTCAGTAACTTATGATTCGCCTATGGTAGGGTCCTGACGCAGCCCAGCGAGCAGGAAGGTGGCCAAGGGGGGGATGGAGAAAACCTTGGCCGCCTTGGCCATGTTGGCCGCCTTCCTTTTTTCGCTGGCGGCGCAAACCAGACATTTTAGCGCACCCATCTCCACTTCTTTGCAAACTGGTTTTCGGTTCACGCCTGGGTGATGCAATGAATTGAGATGCACGCCGCATCCAGATGGCAATTAGTCCGGCGTTTTGGCCGGAGGAAGGATTGCCCATCCATCCTACAGCCGAAACATGCGCGGACATTTACAATAACGCTTACAATTCGATGCCAGGCGGCGAACAGGGGTCTCACGACGGGATGACTTGGATTTGAGGTCGAGAGTTATGCGACGAATCGGCAAGAAAGGGGTCATACTGATCGCCGCCCTCTTGGTCGCGGGGTCGGTCATCCTTGCCGATCACGTCGCCAGCAAACGCCGACTGGACCGAATCTTGGCCGACGCCGATCTGGCTCTCGACCACCGCGACTTTCCGGTTGCCTCGTCTCAACTCAATGAATACCTGGATGCACGGCCCGACGATTCTTCCGTTCGGCTGCTCGCGGCACAGACCGCAAGACGCCAGGGCGATTTCGCCGCCGCCCGCCGTCACCTGCGTTTCTATGAGGAGCACAAGGGACCGCCCGAGCCTCGCCTGCGCGAAGAGCAACTGTTGCTTGCCCAGGAGGACGGCTCGTGGGACGCGGACGACCTGATCGCATCATGCCTGTCGCCTTCGCCGCCGCAGGATGTGGATCTGGTTCTCGAGGTGGCAATCGAACAACAGCTCAAACTGATCGAGCATGCTTCGAACACGGGGAAGACGTTGGTTGAAGGCCCCTACGCCAAAGCGCGATCCCAAACCGAGCAAGCCATCGGCATCTGGCTTCAGCGGCGGCCTGGCCAGGCGGACCAGGTTCAAGGCTTGATTTGGCGCGGAAAGCTGAATTTGTTGTCCAACCCACGAGCGGCCATCGATGATTTTCGGCGGGCCACCGACCTTGACCCGAATCACTACAACGCCCGACTCAACCTGGCAATCTCTCTGATCGAGTACGACGTGAGTGAAGCTGCGGAACATCTCGAGATATTGCACGCACGCAAACCTGAGGACGAGCAGGTCATCATGCTTTTGGCCCGAGCACGCCGAAGTCTTGGCCATCCCGAAGGAGCGATCGACCTGCTCGACCAGTTACTCGAACGAAGTCCCGAATTCACCGCCGCCGTACTGGAACGCGGCAAGGCCGCACTCGATCTGGGGCGACCCAAGGAGGCCGAGAAGTTCCTGCGCATGGCTCTCGATCAGACACCGAACGATCCCTTCGTTCATTTGGCATTGAGCCGCTGCCTACTTCTGACCGGCAAGGAACAGGAAGCCAAGCGCCACGAGCAACTTTATAAATCCATCCAATTGGAAAACCTCAAGGCCGAAGAAGACCGTGCGAAAGTGCGCAGGGAGTGGCAGAATAAGAAAGACCGAGGCGAAAACATCCCCCGCCCGAATTCCCCCGTTCGGTAGCGAATTTCGAACCATAAGCGTACCAGGGAGCTTCTTCGTGGATTCGTCCAACCCCGTCGGCACGAGACCATCCGGCGGCGTTCGTGTGTTCGCCATTATTGTCGTCGCCGTTTCGGCGCTCATCGGAATCACTGCCTACTTTTGGATTACATGGACGCCAGGCGGACCATCGCAACAAGCTGGATCGAACGCGAACCCACCGACGATCGCCGGCGCCCACGAAGACACTCGGGAGAATCAAGAGCCCTGGTTTCGCGACGTGACGGCGGACTCGGGGATCGAATTTGTTTGCCGCAATGGCGAGGAAGCCGACCAGCTCACGATCCTGGAGACGCTCGGCAGCGGCGTGGCGCTCATCGACTACGACGGAGATGGGCTGCTCGACATATTCCTGGTCGGCGGAGGATTCTTCGACGGCCCGGACAAGAAGACAATTCAAGGCGCTCCCTGCAGGCTCTTTCGCAACCTGGGCGGATTTCACTTCCACGACGTTTCGAAGGAGGCGGGGTTTGACAGCCCCTGGTGGTATACGCATGGTGTGGCCGTCGCCGATTACGATCGAGATGGCTGGCCCGATCTACTGGTCACTGGATATGGCCGGATCGCCCTGTTTCACAACGAACCGGATGGGCACGGCGGACGGAAGTTTGTCGATGTCTCCAATCAAGTCGGCCTTCACGATGACGCTTGGAGCACCGGTGCGGCGTGGGCGGACCTGGACGGCGACGGATTTCCGGACCTCTATGTCTGCCACTATGCGGACTGGTCGTTTCGGAATCATGCCGTTTGCGTGGGGCAGGTTCCGGGAGTTGCCCACGATATTTGCCCGCCGACTCGATTTAGTCCGCAGACCCATTCGATCTTTCGGAATGTCAAAGGGCAGAAATTCGTCGACGCAACCGCGGACTTCGGCGCCAAAGCTTCCGGATACGGCCTGGGAGTCCTGGCGGCAGATTTGAATGGCGACGGCAGGCCCGATATCTATGTCGGCGACGACATGAGTCGAAACTTCTTGTTCTGGAATCGGGGCGGCAAGCTCGAAGAGAAGGCCCTCACCGCCGGCGTTGCACTCGACGATTCGGGTCGCGCCACTGCGAGCATGGGAATTGATGCGGCGGATTTCGATGGCAGCTCTCGCCCTTCGCTCGTCATCACGAACTTCCAAAGGGAGTTGCATAGCCTCTACCGGAACCTCGGCAACGAAGCGTTTTTTTACCATTCATGGGCCGGAGGCCTGGCCGCGCTGCCGCGCGCATATGTCGGATGGGGAACGGGGTTCGTCGACGTGGACAACGATGGCTGGGAAGACTTGGTGATTGTGAACGGCCATTTGTACCGTCATCCCGCGGGATCGACGGTCAAGCAACCCATGCTCTTGCTGCACAATACTGAACACGAAGGAATGCGAAAGTTCATGGATGTCGGCAAGGAAGCCGGCTCACCGTTTCGGACTCCGATTGTGGGACGGGGATTAGCCATCGGTGATCTCGACAATGACGGTTGGCCAGACCTGGTCATCACCAAGGTCAATAGTCCAGCGGCGATCCTTCGCAACCAAGGCGCGAAAACTCGATCCGACCAGAATTGGCTCGGCATTCGACTGCACGGCAAGGATCATCGCGATTTGGTCGGCTCCGCAGTCGTGGTTGAAAATAAACCCCAACCCATGACCCGCTTTGCCAAGGGTGGCGGAAGCTACCTGAGTGCGAATGATTCCCGAATCCTGTTCGGTTTGGGGAGTGCGAAAGAGCCGCGTCGAGTTACGGTGAAATGGTCGTGGGGTGGAACGCAAACGTGGGAGAATCTGCAACCGGGCCGCTACTATGCGCTGAACGAAGGCGAGCCGCTCGCGAAGCCAATCTTGAATACGGTTAGAGGTCGACCGTGATCGACGGTCTCCTGTTCTCGTTCAGGAAAGCTAGAAGCAGCCGCTGCCTGCTCGGGTTGGGATCGCCGATATTCGGTTGGCTAAACCTACCGGCCCGGGACCGTCTCGAGAATGTAGGTCGCATCCTGACGAGTCACTTGTGACGGCTGGAGAAAAATGTGAACCATCTGGTCAATTGGCCCGCTTGAGACGCCACGAACTTCTACATCCTCGTCCTAGTGCAACTTTTAACACTCCGTGAGCACCAAATTGTTATCCGACTCATGTGCTCGATCGTCACTCCTATCAAGAACGGAAGCGATGCAGATAAGTGGACCGCAGCCGAATATGATCTTAACGGGGCAGCTAAAGCGCCAATTGTTAAAAGAATCATGCGAGGTCTGTCGTCAAATAATACCCCCGCAAATGAACTCTGAGGATTTGTGTCGTGTCCGAAAAGTCGGCGGACTCTGCAACCAGTGTGTCACTGCTTCTACGATTGCAGCTCGCACCGGATGATCAGGCCGCGTGGGCGGAGTTCGTTCGCCGATATGGTAGTCGCATTCTCGGGTGGTGCAGGCACTGGGGAATTCAGGACGCCGACGCCCAGGACATTTCCCAGGAAGTCTTGCTGAAACTGATCCGGGCCATGCGCGTTTTCCGTTACGATCCCGCGCAACGATTTCGTGGATGGCTCAAGACCATTGTCCACCATGCGTGGCAGGATCTCACGCGCGGCCGTCGGCCGATTCCAGGCGGGGGCGATCCTGCGACCGCGGACGCATTGCAGTCATTAGCAGCCCGCGACGACCTGGCGGCCTGGGTCGAGGGTGCTTACGAACAAGAGCTATTTGAGCGGGCCTTGGAGCGCGTGCGCCCACGGGTCCAGGAGCAGACCTGGGACGCATTCCGACTGACTGCATTCGACGGCTTGCCAGGGGCTGCAGTAGCGACCCAACTCGGCATGGCCATAACCTCGGTCTACAAGGCCAAGAGCAACGTGCAAAAGATGTTGGAGGCCGAAGTGCTCTTCTTGGACGGGGGTGCGTCGTGACAGCCTGCCCGGCCGACCGCGAGTTAAGCCGACTCCTTATCGACGAACTCAGTGTCGACGAAGAATCGGCACTCGAAGCTCACATAGCCGGCTGTGTCGCGTGTCAGGCTCGACTGGACCGCCTCACTGGCGGTCAGTTGCAATTCACAATTGGTGCAAACGACGCGACTCAAGGAAGTGATAAGCAATTTGGATCGATCGGCGTGCTCGAACGCGTGGCCGCCGTTCACCCAATTGACGTCCAACTTCTGGCACTTCAAGATTCAACGGAACGACATGGTGACGGAACGGACGGAACGACGTCTCCCGAAGTTTCCCGTCCTGATCCACGAGTTCCGGTCGCCGGACCGCGGTTCACCATTCTCGGCCCGCATGCTGAGGGCGGCCTCGGCCGCATCCATCGCGCGCGCGACGAACAACTTGGCCGCACGGTGGCCCTAAAGGACGTGCGGCCGGAGCGGGTCGATGACCCGGCCGTTCGCCAACGATTCATCAACGAAGCCGAAATCACCGGCCAGTTGGAACACCCGGGAGTCGTGCCAATTTATGCCCTGGAGTACGACGCGGCAGGCCGACCTGTCTACGCCATGCGATTCATCCAGGGGCGAACGATTTCCAACGCAATCGAAACTCACCACTGCCGGCCGACGGCGCTGGGACTGCGCGAGCTGCTTCAGCGGTTTATCAGCGTGTGTCAAACGGTCGCCTACGCACACAGCAAGGGGGTGATCCATCGCGACTTGAAGCCAGACAACATTATGCTGGGCGACTACGGGGAGACGCTCGTCGTGGACTGGGGCCTCGCCAAACGGCTCGGCCGCGGCGGCGACGATTCGTTCGACGTGGATTCAACACAGGAACCACGGTTGGAGTCGACTACCGAAACGGGCGCGGCCCTCGACCAGACAATGCTCGCGCCGGCACATGGCTCCGAGCGGCTGACGGTGGCTGGCACTGTAATGGGCACCCCAGCCTACATGGCCCCAGAACAGGCTTGCGGCGAAGAGCTGAGCCCAGCGGCGGACGTTTATTCACTCGGTGCGGTGCTTTTCTGCATCTTGACGGGAAAGGTGCCGTTCCAGGGCACGAGCGCCTTGGAGGTGCTGAAGAAAGTCAGCGACGGGGAACTGCCGACCGCCCCCGGGGCGCCCTGCGCTTGTCGCGGTCTACACCAAGGCCATGGCTCGTGACCCGCGGGCAAGGTATGCCTCGGCAGCGGACTTGGCCAGGGATGTGGAGCGCTGGCTAGCCGACGTGCCGATCGACGCATATCGCGAGCCGTGGTCGGCCCGTGCTGCCCGGTGGGCGCGACAACACCGAACTCTGGTCGTGTCGATGGCGGTGGCCGCACTCATCCTGGTCGCGGCCAGCGGTGGCGTCGTATGGTGGCAGGCCGTGTTGGCGGAGGAGAGACACGCCAATCGTGTTCGTTCCACCCAACAAATTGAGGATCTGCTCAGCCGATGCGAAATGGCCATCGCCGCGGACGATGCGGACGGGGCTCGACTAGCCGTCGGCGACGTCGAGAAGCGGGAGGGCGACGCCGATCCGGGCGCCGTTTCGGGGCGGCTGGCGCGCTGCCGCTCGGCGGCGGACCAACTCGCAGCACTAGACCGAATCGACGACATGCGCTGGAACACCGAGAACGGAAAGTTCCGTGGCACGGTCCGGGCCGTGCGTGAGTGGCCCGCCGTTTTCGCCCGGCTCGGCGTAGTCGCCGGCCAGACCCCCACGGAAGAAGCGGCGGCATTGATCAACGATTCCTTGGCCAGCGAGCGACTGTTGGCGGCGTTGGACCTTTGGCTCGTCTTGGCTTCTCCGGCCGAACGGGCCTCGCTCGCCCGTCTGCTGGCCGTCGCCGACCCGGATCCGTTTCGCGACGCGGTGCGCGAGGCCGTGCAAAGATCGGACTGGGCATCGGTGAAACGGCTGGCGGGGCGAGACGACGCCATGAGCCAGCCGCCACGGTTTGCCACCGCTTTGGGATCGATTGCGGAGGTTCCCATCACTCGCAAGTTGGCGTTACTCTCGACCGCCGCCCGACTCCGCCCGCGTGCATTCGCTGTCTTGATGACGGCAGGAGACCAATTTCGAATCAACGACCGGACGACGGCCGCAGACCGCGTCGCGTGGTACCGCTCGGCGGTCGGGGCCCGTCCAGGGAGTTGCGTCGCCCGCGACAACTTGGGCGTCGCCCTGCGCGACAAGGGTGACTTGGACGGGTCGATTGCCGAATTTCGTATCGCCATCGGCCTGGACCCGATGTACGCTATGGCCCACAACAACCTTGGAGTCGCACTGAAGGAGAAAGGAAACCTAGGCGCGGCCATCACCGAGTACCGCACCGCCATTACACTTGATCCGAACTCCTTCCTCGCCCACACCAATTTGGGAAACTCGTTGTTCGCCTTGGGCGACTTGGATGGGGCTGTCGTCGAGCATCGCACGGCGGTCTTGCTCAAACCGAACTCGGCTCCGGCGCACAGCAACCTCGGCTACACGCTTCAATCCCAAGGCAATATGGATGAGGCAATTTCCGAGTTCCGCACGGCCATCGCACTCGATCGGAAGCACGCCCTCGCCTATTACAACCTGGCCAACGCGCTCAAGGAGACGGGCGACCTCGACGGTGCCATCGCCGCTTTTGGTGAGGCGGACCGGCTCGGACTAAAGGGCGTCGGCCCCCGCCGTGCCGAGGTCGAACGGTGGAAAAGAATGCTGCCAAAGTTGGACGACGTGGCCAGTAGCCGCGTGCAACCGATCAACGCTGCCGAGGCGGCCGAGTTCGCGAACCTGTGCCGGCAACCGTTCCTGAAACGCCACGCGGCGTCCGCGCGGCTGTATGCCAAGGCCTGCACGATCGAAGCCAAATACGCGACCGATGCGTCGACGTTCGACCGTCGGTATGACGCCGCCCGAAGCGCGGCTTTGGCCGGTAATGGGAGAGGCAAGGATCCCCCATCCGACAAGGTCGACCGGGAGGCCCTTCGTGAGCAAGCTTTGGCTTGGCTGGAAACGAATCGGATCCTGCTTGCCCGCCGCCTGTCCTCCAACACTTCGAAGGACCGCAAATACGTGACGGATCGGTTGTCGGCCTGGCAGTCCGAGAAAGACTTAGCCATTACCCGGTCGGGGGTCGGACAGGACGGCTGGTCCTCGGTGGAAGGGGCCGCATGGGCGAAATTCTGGTTGCAGGTCCGGACCTTGCTCGCCAAAGCAGTCGACACATCTAAATCGCCATCGTTGATCAAATGATCTGGCGACGGCGCTTTGCTCGGAATTGCTTGCCCAAAGTCAGTTGAAATTCAAGAATTCGTCCATTTTCGATTCAGGAACGCTTCCCACAACCGTAGGACTGTCGACCCTAATGATTCTTCGCCTCGGAAGTGTTGCCCTTCGGTTCGACGGCGCATTGGCAAAAAGGCGAATTACGGCGCTTGCGGCCATTTTCTGGATAGAGTCACTCTGGAGGTCGAACGGACCGCCGCAGAGGAATCGTCCAATCGGCTTACGCGTGGCGATAGCGGGTCCATCATGCCCCGATCTTAATGAGTGTGCGGAACTGGAAATCGCCTGTGCGAAATTGGTGACGTGTTGAACCTGTGATCGACCAGAATCGACCACACTTCAAGCGAACGCAAACGCAAATCCCCAGTTAAACGAGAAAAAGGGAAAACACGGACAATCGTGCGTGACTGGGCATGATGCGTGCAATGATGCGGCCGTTCGACGAGTGACGGACCTGACCGAAATATAACCAAGTACTGGGCAATCTCATGAGCGACATCAATGAACTCTCGCAGCGCATCGACGGAGCGTTTTCGGCGGTCAAAGAAAAGGTCAAGCAACAGCAGCAGGAGCAACTCCAGGGAATTCAGCAGCGCCAAAAACTTCTGAAGGAATTTGAAAGCGCCCAGGCGAAGATCGTCGAGATCGCCAAACCGCGGCTGGAGGCCCTGGCGAAACGGGCCGGGGAACGTGTCAAGGTGACGCCTACCGTGTCGCAAACACGGCGGACGGCCACGTTCGAGTTCAAGTCTCCCAAGGCGTTTATCACCCTCTCGTTCTCGGTTGCCCCGGATCAGCAGGTGCAAAATGCCGTCGTCGATAGCGAACTCAAAGTCGTGCCCGTGCTCTGGAAATTCGACTCGCATGCCGAATTTCGGACGCCAATCGGCGCAATCGACACCGCTGGTCTGACGAAATGGCTCGATGACCGCATCGTCGCGTTTGTCGAATTGTTCATTCAGATTCACGAGAGCGAGATTTACGAGAAGGCGGAGATGGTCGAGGATCCAGTCGTGAAAGTGAAGTTTCCGAAATTCGCGGCCGGCGCGACTTTGGAACACGGTGGCAAGACGCATTACTTCATCGACGAAAAGACGAAGGCCGAGTTCGCGAATCGGGGCGGTTCCGAATCCAAGTGATGCCACCAAGTCGACCACATCTGTGGAAGGGCACCTATGAAAGTCGGCATTGTCGGCAGTGGTTTTGTCGGGGCGACCGCGGCCTACGCTCTGGTGATGCGGGGTGTTGGTCGCGAGATTGTGCTCGTTGATCTCAACGGCGAACGGGCCGCAGCGGAGGCGGACGATATCCGTCACGCCGTGCCGTTTGCCAATCCGCTCGAAATCCGGGCTGGACAATACGAAGATCTGGCGGGTTGCCGGGCGGTGGTGCTGTGCGCGGGTGTCGGGCAAAAGCCGGGGGAATCTCGGCTCCAGTTGCTTAAACGAAACGCCGCAGTTTTCCGGCAGATTGTTCCCGCCGTCCTGAAGCATGCGCAGGAAGCCGTGGTGATCGTCGCCAGCAATCCGGTCGATGTGATGACGCATCTGGCCGCCCAATTTGCCGCGGAACTCGGCGTACCGGCCGGTCGAGTGTTTGGTTCCGGAACCACTCTCGACACGGCCCGCTTTCGCACGCTGTTGGGCACTCACTGCGGCGTCGATCCCCATCATGTGCACGGATACGTCGTCGGCGAACACGGCGACTCGGAAGTGCTCACGTGGTCGCTGGTGTCAATCGGTGGAATTCCGTTGGAGGCGTTCGCGCAAATGCGCGGCGTGGAACTGTCGAAGACGATTCGGCAGGACATTGACCGGATGGTTCGCCGGGCCGCCTACACAATTATCGCCGGCAAGGGTGCAACGTACTACGGGATCGGCAGTGCACTGGCGCGAATCGTCGAGGCCGTGCTGCACGACCAACGATCGATCCTGACGGTTTGCGCCGACAAAGGACGTGGCCGGTGTGAAGGATGTGACGGTTGCCTTGCCTCGCTTGGTCGGCGGCTCGGGCGTGCTCGAGACTTTCCCGTTGCCCTTGAATGAACCCGAGCAAGAGCAACTTCGGCAAAGTGCCACGATCCTTCGTCAAGCGCTCGATGAATTGAGACAGAGCCCGTAAACGGCCCCGAGAGTGCTCCGCAAATGACCGATACATGCGTGACCGATTTGCCGGCAAGCCGCACAAAAATCGTGGCGACGATCGGTCCCGCATCGCGAGCGCCTGATGTATTGCGAAAACTGATGGAGGCCGGCGTCGATGTGTTCCGGCTGAATTTCTCGCACGGGACGCACGACGAGCATTCCGCTGTGCTCGCAGATATCCGGGCCATCGGCGCGGAAAGAGGGCAGCATGTCGCCGTGCTCCAAGATCTTTGCGGACCGAAGATGCGCCTGGGGCCGATTCTGGGCGATGTGGTCGATTGTCAGCTCGGGGACGAGTTCGCGCTCGTCGCCCAGGGCGAATCGTCGAATGCCCACGAGTTGACTTGTTCGTACCGGGAGCTGCCGAATGATCTGAAGCCAGGCGAACTCGTTCTGTTCGCCGATGGTACGGTCGCGATGACGGTGATCGACACCTCGCCTGGTCGAGCCCGGTTGAACGTCACGTTGCCGGGCCGGCTGCGGTCGCGACAAGGATTAAACCTGCCAGGTTCAGAGCTGGCAGTGCAATCGCTCACGGAAAAGGATTTGGCGGACCTCGACTGGACGGCCCGCCACGCGCAGGAATTGCAATACGTCGGTCTATCGTTCGTCCGAAGCGCCGATGATATCGCCCGCCTTCGACGCGAGCTTGAAACGCGAAAAATCTCCGCTCGAGTCATCGTTAAGATCGAGAAGCCCCAGGCCGTCATGCATCTCGAAGAAATCATCGCCGCGGCCGACGGGGTCATGGTTGCGCGCGGCGATCTCGGCGTGGAAATGGACGTGCAATGCGTGCCGGCGATCCAAAAGCGGATTATTGAATTGTGCAATCGCACCCACCGCCCGGTCATCACGGCGACGCAAATGCTCAACAGCATGGAGCACTCGAGCCGGCCCACACGGGCGGAAGCGAGCGACGTGTTCAATGCCGTTCTCGATGGCGCCGACGCGGTGATGCTGTCCGGCGAAACCGCTGTCGGCGAATACCCCGTCGAAGCCGTGGCCATGATGAATGAGATTTGCTCGCAGGCAGAGACCTTTTTGAAGTCGCGGCGTCGGCCCTCCCGCCCTCCATTGGCATCCCTATCGGGTTTTGTTGAGAACATCACGGAGGCGGCAGTCGACGCCGCCTGCCTGATAGCAGAGCGCATGGACGCCCCGCTCATCGCCGTGGCCACCGAGTCGGGACGAACCGCGTTGGCGCTGAGCAATCGCCGGCCGACAGCGACGATCCTTGCCGTGACTCGCTCAGAACAAATCGCCCGAACGCTCGCCGTCTGCTGGGGCGTGACGCCGCTGGTTCTGTCGCAAGAAATGTCCGCGGAACAGCAACTGGCATTCGCGATCGACTGGGCCAAAGCGCATCGATTGGTTACGGCGGGACAGCACGTTGTCCTGGTGCGTGGGCAGGTGCCGCATCAACCACGCAGCCGCTCCGTGCTAACGACCGAAGTCACTTAGGAGTCACCAACGTGGACGCCGCAACACTCTGGAAGCGCTATCAGCAGACTCTCTGCCGAGTGCCGTCCCTCGGTTTAACTCTCGATGTCAGCCGTATGCGCTTCGACGACTCCTTCATCGAGCGCATGCGGCCGGCGTTGGCGGCCTCTTTCAAGAGCATGCAAGAACTGGAGCACGGAGCGATTGCCAATCCGGACGAGGACCGAGTGGTCGGTCACTACTGGCTGCGGAATCCCGATTCTGGCGCCGACCTCCGAGATCGCCGCGGAAATCAAGAAAGCGATTGTCGACGTTAAGGCGTTCGCGGCCGATGTCCACGGTGGGGAGATTCATCCGCCCACCGCGGCGAAATACTCGACTGTCCTGTGCATCGGCATCGGCGGGTCGGCCCTCGGCCCGATGTTCGTGGCCGACGCGCTCGGCGACCCGGCGACCGACCGGATGCACATGCACTTCATCGACAATACCGACCCGGACGGGATTGCCCGGACCTTGCGGCGACTGTCCGGCCGGCTCGCTGAAACGCTCTGTGTGGTTGCATCGAAGAGTGGCGGCACGCCGGAGACCCGAAACGGCATGCTGTTGGTTGCGGAGGCTTACAAGCAGGCCGGGCTGAGCTTCGCTCGGCAGGCGGTCGCGATCACGATGGCCGGCTCGAAGATGGACCAGACGGCGACGGCGGAGGGCTGGCTGGCCCGGTTCCCCATGTACGACTGGGTTGGCGGTCGAACGAGCGAGTTGTCCGCCGTCGGGCTGCTGCCGGCCGCTCTTCAGGGTTTAGACATCGATGGGATGCTTGCCGGCGCCAAGGCATGTGATGACGCCACGCGGGTCAACGACTTGAAATCCAATCCGGCGGCGCTGATGGCCCTGATGTGGTTCCATGCGACCGGCGGCAAAGGCCAAAAAGACATGGTCGTTCTGCCGTACAAAGACCGGCTGCTTCTCTTCAGCCGTTACTTGCAACAACTGGTGATGGAATCGATCGGCAAGCAGCTCGACCTCAAAGGCAATCGTGTTGAGCAGGGCTTGACCGTTTACGGCAACAAGGGGTCAACCGACCAGCATGCGTACGTGCAGCAGCTCCGCGAAGGGGTAGCGAACTTCTTCGCGGTATTTATTCGCGTCCTGGAAGACGGCGGGTCGACGATGGAGGTCTCCCCCGGAGCAACCCCGGGCGACTACCTGCACGGCTTCCTGCTCGGCACTCGGGCTGCCTTGTACGAGAACGGCCGCGAGTCGATGACCATCACCGTTCCACGCGTGGATGCGCCCATCGTCGGCGCCTTGATCGCCCTCTTCGAGCGGGCCGTCGGGCTTTATGCCGGGCTCGTGGGAATCAACGCTTATCACCAGCCGGGCGTCGAGGCCGGCAAGAAGGCGGCGGCGTCTGTACTTGAAACTCAGGCGAAAGTGGTCGCGGCGTTGTCCGACAATCCGCGAACGGCAGAACAAATCGCCGCAGCGGCCGCTGCCACCGACTCTGTCGAAACGGTGTATCTCTTGTTGGAACATTTGGCTGCTAACGGCCGAGCGTGCAGCAAAGCGTCGGGTGGAGAATTGTTGTTCAGCCGCCATCGCAACTGAGGACCGACCGAGGTCGATTTACGGGAGAGTGACCGATGACACTGCTGGATTCCTTGAAGCGGTACACGACGGTCGTGGCCGATACGGGCGACATCGACGCGATCGCGGCTCACAAGCCGCAGGACGCCACAACCAATCCGTCGCTGCTTTACCAGGCGGCTCAGAAGCCACAGTACCAGCACCTGGTGGACGCCGCGCTTCGCGATGCGTCGCGCGTTCCTGGTGATCATGGCGCGCGAGCCGAAGCATTCATCGATTCGCTTTTTGTCGGCTTCGGCCGCGAGATCTTGAAGGTCGTTCCGGGACGAGTCTCGACCGAAGTCGATGCCGGACTGAGTTTCGATCGAGATGGATCGATCGCCAAGGCGCGGAAGCTGATTTCGCTTTATGAACAGGGCGGAGTCAAACGGGAACGGATTCTGATCAAGCTCGCCAGCACCTGGGAAGGCATCCGTGCTGCCGAACAGCTGGAACGGGAAGGCATTCATTGCAATCTCACTCTTCTCTTTAGCTTCGCGCAAGCAGTCGCCTGTGCCGAAGCCAAGGTGACGCTGATCTCTCCGTTTGTCGGCCGCATCTACGACTGGTACCGCAAGGAGCGTGGGGCCGAAATCCCGGCCGACGACGATCCCGGCGTGCAATCGGTCAGGCGAATTTACGACTACTACAAGAAATTCGGCTACACGACCCAGGTCATGGGCGCCAGTTTTCGCCGAGTGGAACAGATCACCGGTCTGGCCGGATGCGATCTGCTGACGATCAGTCCCGACCTCCTCGACCAAATGCAAAAGACCCCGGCGGAAGTCAAACGGCAACTCAGTGTCGAAACGGCCAAGGCCTCGTCCGAAGACAAGATCAGCCTCGATGAAAAGGCTTTTCGCTGGATGCACAACCAGGACCAGATGGCCGTCGAAAAACTCAGCGACGGAATCCGCAAGTTCTACGCCGACGCCCGCAAGCTCGAGAAATTCGCCTTGTCCAAGGTTCGCTAGTTGATCCTGGAAACACCCATACCGAGAGGAAGCTTCAGATGACTCAGACAATGACACCGCCTAAGCGATCGCCGGCGGCCCCGGTTCCTTCGACCGACGGATCGATCAGCGCGTTTGGCAAGGCGCGCTCGACGGTGTCGGGTGCGCCGTTGAGTGCGGACGAACTGCGCAAGATCAACGAGTTCTGGCGGGCCTGCAACTATCTGGCCCTGGGCATGACTTACCTGAAGGGCAATCCGCTCCTGAAGGAGCCGCTGAAGCCGGAACACATCAAGGACCGCCTGCTGGGTCACTGGGGCACGAGCCCCGGCCTCGCCTTCTGTTACGCGCACCTGAGCCGGGCGATTAAAGCACACGATCTGGATGTTGTCTACATGGCCGGCCCAGGCCACGGGGCCCCGGGCGTCATCGGTCCGTGCTACCTGGAGGGCTCGTACTCGGAAATTTATCCGGACTGCGGTGAAGACGAGGAGGGGATGCTGCGGCTCTTTAAGCGCTTCTCCTTCCCCGGCGGCATTGGCAGCCACTGCACTCCGGAGACGCCTGGTTCGATCCACGAGGGCGGCGAACTCGGATACGTGCTTTCACACGCGTGCGGGGCCGCCTTCGACAACCCGAATCTCATCGTTGCGGCTGTCGTCGGCGACGGCGAAGCAGAGACCGGCCCGCTGGCGACGAGCTGGCACATTAACAAGTTCCTCAACCCGACGCGCGACGGCGCCGTTCTGCCGATCCTCCACCTGAACGGGTACAAGATCAACAACCCGACCATCTGGGCCCGTGTGCCGCACGACGAGATCGAGGCATTCTTCCGCGGCTCGGGTTGGACGCCGTACTTCGTCGAGGGCTCCGACCCCGAGTCGATGCATCAGGCCATGGCCGCCACCATCGACAAGTGCGTCGCTGACATCCGCGCTGCCCAGAAGCAAGCATGGACCTCGGGCACGGCATTCCGCCCCCGCTGGCCGATGATCGTGCTACGCACGCCGAAGGGCTGGACCAGCCCACCTGAAGTCGGCGGCCACAAGCTCGAAGGGAGTTGGCGCTCGCACCAGGTACCGATGGCTGACGTCAAAAAAGACCCGGCCCGGCTGAAGATGCTCGATGACTGGCTGCGCAGTTACAAGCCGCAGGATCTGTTCGACGCTCTGGGCAAGCTCCGCCCCGAACTGAAAGCGCTGTCGCCGGTCGGTGATCGGCGGATTGGCTCCAACCCCCACGCCAACGGCGGGCATCTGAAGAAGGCGCTACGGCTGCCTGACTTCCGCGACTACGGGATCAAGGTCGAGAAACCGGGCACGATCCAGGTTGAGAACTGCAAGCCGCTCGGGGTGTTTCTGCGCGACGTGATGAAAATGAACATGGAGAACTTCCGCGTCTTCGGTCCGGACGAGAACACGTCCAACCGTCTCGGAGCCATTTACGAGGTCTCCAAAAAGCTCTGGCTCGAGGAGTATTTTCCCGAGGATGCCGACGGCACCGAGATCGCCCCCGACGGCCGTGTCGTCGAGATGCTCAGCGAACACACGCTCGAAGGGATGCTCGAAGGCTACGTGCTCAGCGGCCGGCACGGGTTCTTCAGCACCTACGAGGCGTTCGCCCATGTCATCGACTCGATGTTCAACCAGCACGCCAAATGGCTGACCATCTGCAACCTGCTCTCGTGGCGGGCCAAGGTCGCGTCCCTGAACCTGCTCATCACCTCGACCGTGTGGCGGCAGGACCACAACGGGTTTACTCACCAGGATCCAGGTTTCCTCGACGTGGTCGTTAACAAGAACGCCGAGGTGACGCGTATCTATTTGCCGCCGGACGTGAACTGCCTCTTGTCCGTCGCCGACCACTGCCTGCGGAGCGAAGGCTACATCAACGTCATCGTGTCCGACAAGCAAATGCACTTGCAGTACCTGGACATGGACTCGGCGATCAAGCACTGCACCAAGGGGATCGGCATCTGGTCCAAGGCGAGCACGGACCAGGGGCATGAACCGGACGTGGTCATGGCCTCGGCCGGCGACATCCCGACCAAGGAAGCGCTCGCTGCGGTCGACATGCTTCGCCAGGAGTTTCCGGACCTCAAGATCCGCTTCGTCAACGTGGTTGACCTGTTCCGACTCCAGCCGGACACGGAGCACCCGCACGGCATGACCGACCGCGACTTCGATAGCCTGTTCACGACCGACAAGCCGGTCATCTTCGCGTTCCACGGCTACCCGTGGCTCATCCATCGTTTGGCGTACCGGCGGACGAACCACAAAAACCTGCACGTTCGCGGCTACAAGGAGAAGGGGAACATCAATACGCCGCTCGAATTGGCGATCCAGAACCAGATTGATCGCTTCACGCTGGCGATGGACGTGATCGATCGCGTGCCGCGGCTGCAAGTGGCCGGCGCCCACGCCAAGGAAAAGTTCCGCAACTTGCAGATTGAGTGTCAGAACTATGCCTGCGAGTACGGCGTGGATAAGCCCGAGGCCGCCAACTGGGTCTGGCCCTATTGAGGTGTGGTCGTGGCCGACGCCATCCTGGTACTGAACGCTGGCTCGTCCAGCCTCAAGTTCTCGGCCTTTCGGGTCGAGGGAGGCGCCGGTGATCTGTTGGCCAGGGGCCAGGTTGACGGCATTGGGAATTCGCCGCGCTTCACCCTCCGCGGCCCAAACAACGACGTGATCGAGGAATCGATGCCGGCCAACGTCGGCGTCGATCACGAAGAGGCGCTCGGCTTGGTGCTTGAGCGCTGCCGGAATCGACTGGAAGGCAACCGCCTGGTGGCCGTCGGGCACCGCGTCGTTCACGGCGGTTTGGACTATGCCGCCCCGGTGCGAGTCGACGACCGGGTGCTTGCCGCCCTGGCCGAACTGGTGCCGCTCGCTCCCCTGCACCAGCCGCACAACCTGGCGGCGATTCGTGCGGTGGGCAAACGAGCGCCGAGCCTGCCGCAAGTCGCCTGCTTCGACACGGCGTTTCACCGGACCATGCCCGAAGTCGCTCAGCGGTTCGCTCTGCCGCGAAAGTTCACTGATGAAGGAGTAATACGATACGGCTTTCATGGCCTGTCGTACGAGTACATCGCATCGGTGTTGCCGGCGATCGACCCGCGAGCGGCGGCCGGTCGCACGGTGGTCGCTCATCTCGGCAACGGCGTGAGCATGTGCGCAACGCGGAATGGCAAGAGCGTCGCAACGACAATGAGCTTTACACCGGCTGACGGCCTGGTGATGGGCACGCGAACCGGCTCGCTCGACCCCGGGGTGTTGCTCTACTTGATTCAGCGGCACGGCATGGATGCCTGCCGCCTGGAAAACCTGATTTACCATGAGTCAGGCTTGCTCGGCGTGTCGGGGATTTCCAACGACATGCGGACGCTGCTGGCGAGCAACGATCCGCGGGCAGCCGAGGCGATCGAATTGTTTGTCTACAGGATCGGCCGGGAACTTGGCTCTCTGGTGGCGGCCCTTGGCGGGCTGGATGCACTCGTCTTCACAGCGGGGATCGGCGAGCATTCGCCGGAAATCCGCCGGCGAGTGTGCGCGTCCGCCAGTTGGTTGGGAGTGAAATGGGATGAGCCCGCAAACCAAGCGGGCTCACAGCGGATCAGTCGAGCGGATTGCGCAGTTGCAGTCTGGGTCATCCCGACGAACGAAGAACTGATGATCGCCCAACATACCCGGCAAGTGCTGGGTCTCAGCGGAGGCTAATCATGTCCAGCGCCCATGACAGCTCGTTGGTACCCCTTTCCGATGAGAAGGGCGCGCTCGAAATCCTGACCAAGTCGCTGCTTGGCCTCTGGGAGACCGTCAACAACCTCACTCGGCTCCGGCCGACGAAGCGGGACCGCTACCGGGTGACCATCTTCGGGTCGGCCCGCGTTGACCCGAATCATTGGGTCTACGCCGCGGTTCGGGATGTTGCCGCCGAGTTGACCCGGCTGGGCTGCGACATCGTGACCGGCGGCGGGCCGGGGCTCATGCAGGCAGCCAACGAAGGAGTGAAGCTCGCCGACCCGGACGGTACGCTGCAAAAGTCCATGGGCATTCGCGTCGAGCTGCCATTCGAGCAGGACGTCAATGCATTTGTCACCGAGGCGTTCGAGCACAAGACGTTCTTCACCCGGCTGCATCATTTCGTCCTGGTGTCGGACGCCTTCATCGTCTGCCCGGGCGGGATCGGCACGGTGCTCGAAATGACTATGGTCTGGCAACTCCTGCAAGTCCGGCACCTGCAGGACACGCCGCTGCTCCTGGCCGGACGTTTCTGGGACGGGCTGATCGAGTGGGTTCAGACGGAAATGCTGCGATCCGATTCGCCACTCATCAGCCCGGGCGATTTGAAGATTCCGCAGATTCTGCCCGATGGCCCGGCGATCGTCCAAGCGATTCGCGATCATCACACTCGGTGGAAGCAGAAACAAGGCAAGACGGTCTAGCAAAGTCTTGGCGTTCACAGATTCATCCTGCTCCGGAAGTCGATTCACCCATTGAGGACATATGCGATGCTGAAGACAAAGACCCAACCTGCGACGGCTCCGTCGTCGGCCGATGGCGTTAGTAAACTGCTGAAACACTACGGCTGCGGGCCGGTTGCCTTCACGGGCGCCGACGACGCACTTTACGAACGTCGCCTCGTGTTTGACCATGTCATCGACCCGAAGGAGGCCGACGCCCGGCAACAGTTCGAGGCAGTTTCCTGGGCCATTCGCGACGTCCTCGCCCAGCGCTGGGTCAAGACCAATCACCACCACGACCGCACGAACCCGAAGCAGGTTTACTACCTGTCGATGGAATTCCTGATCGGCCGGTCGCTGATGAACAATGTGACGAACCTGCTCCTGTCGCCGGCGACGGAAGCGGTGGAAAAGGCGAAAGCGCTCCGGCTCGCGAACCTGATCGAGGAAGAGCCGGATGCCGGCCTCGGGAATGGCGGCCTCGGCCGTCTGGCGGCCTGCTTCATCGACTCACTGGCGACGCTGGAAATTCCCGCCATCGGCTATGGGCTCCGCTACGATTTCGGCATCTTCCGCCAGGACCTGAAGAACGGATACCAGGTCGAGCAGCCCGACAATTGGCTCAATCGGCCGGATCCATGGGAGGTTGCCCGACCGAATGAGAAGGTGACGGTCCCGCTCGCTTCTTCGTTCGAGACGCACAACGGACAGATCTCGGTCCTGCGCGGGAACCCGATGCACATGCTCGGCGTGCCGTTCGATCGCCCGGTCGTCGGCTACGGCGGCAAGACGATCAACACGCTCCGACTCTGGCGGGCCGCCACGCCGGACGCATTCGATTTCGGTGAATTCAGCGGCGGAGATTTCTTCGGCGCCGTATCGGACAAGGTGCTGGCTGAGTCGCTGACCCGCGTGTTGTACCCGGACGACTCGACGCCTCGCGGCCGGTCGCTTCGCTTCCTGCAAGAGTACTTCCTCGTCCGTTGCTCGCTGGCCGACATCATCGCCCGGTTCCGCCGCCGCAAGAACGAGTGGCAGACACTGCCAGACAAGGTGGCCATTCAGCTCAATGACACGCACCCGGCGATGGCCGTCCCCGAACTGATGCGCATGCTCCTCGACGAAGCGAAGCTCGGTTGGGACGAGGCATGGGACCTCACGGTACGAACTCTCGCTTATACGAATCACACGCTCTTGCCCGAGGCGCTGGAGAAGTGGCCGGTCGACCTGTTTGAAGCCCTACTGCCACGGCATCTCGAGATCATTTACGAAATCAACCGCCGCTTCCTGTCCGACGTCCAGGCGAACCGCCCCGGCGACGACGAGCGAATCGCCCGTGTCAGCCTAATCGAAGACGGCCCGGTCCGGCGAGTGCGGATGGCAAACGTAGCCATTGTTGGCACGCACAGTACCAATGGCGTGGCGGCGATCCACTCCGATCTGCTCCGCAAGACAACGGTGCCGGATTTCGCCGAGATATTCCCCAGCCGGTTTAACAACAAGACCAACGGCGTGACCCCGCGACGATGGCTGCTCCTGGCCAACCCCGATTTGGCGAAGCTGATCACGAGCACGATCGGCGACGGCTGGGTCAGCGACCTCGCCGCCCTCAAGAAACTCGATCCGCTGGCCAAGGATAACGCGTTCCGGGAGAAATTCCTCGCCGCCAAGCGAGGAGCGAAAGCCCGATTTGTCGACTGGATCAAGGCGACCGCAGGCATCCCGCTCGACCCGGACACATTGTTCGACGTCCAAGTCAAGCGCATTCACGAATATAAACGGCAGCTCCTCAACGCTATTCAAGTGGTCGTCTTGTACAACCGGCTGCGGGCGAATCCGAAGCTCGATGTGCCGCCGCGGACGATACTCTTCGCCGGCAAGGCGGCGCCGGCGTATCAGCTTGCCAAGGTGATCATCAAGCTCATCACGAGCATCGCCCGCGTGGTCAACGACGACCCAGCGGTGCGCGGCAAGCTGCGGGTCGAGTTCCTGCCCAATTACTCGTGCACGCTGGCCGAGCATCTGATCCCGGCGACCGATGTGTCCGAGCAGATCTCGACGGCCGGCTACGAGGCGAGCGGCACGAGCAACATGAAGTTCATGATGAACGGGGCGCTCACCGTGGGCACCCGCGACGGAGCCAACATTGAAATCGCCGAGGAAGCAGGCGAGGAGAACGTGTTCATGTTCGGCCTGACGGCCGAGCAAGTGCTCAACAGCCGTGGCTGGTACAGTCCACAGTGGCACTACGAGAACGACCCGGAAACGCGAGCGGCCCTCGACCTGATCTTCGACAATCATTTTTCGGCCGACGAGCCCGGCATCTTCGAGCCGATCCGCGAGACGTTGCTAACCAAGGGCGACTACTACATGCACCTGGCCGACCTGACCGGGTACGTCGAGACGCAAGAGAAGGTGGCGGCACTCTACCGCGACCGGCCGGCATGGGCAACCAAAGCGATCTATAACATCGCCCGGTCTGGGAAGTTTTCGAGCGACCGAACAATTGCGGAATACGCGACCGACATCTGGGGGGCCAAGTCGTGTCCGGTGCCATGACGGGTGGGCCGGCGGACGAGATTCCGCCCGGGGTTCGACGACTTTTCGCCGAGGGCTTTCGGGCGGCAGATGTAGCCGAGCCGCTCGCCTCGTTCGATGCGGAATCGCCGGGCGACATGGTCGCCCGGCTCATGGATGCCGAAGGCTTCGATGTGGCCGGCATCCGCCGCGACGGATCGGTGGCGGGGTTCGTCGAGCGGGCTAGGCTCGCCAGCGGGCCGTGCGGCTCGGAGATGCGGGACTTCAACCCGGATAGCCTGCTGCCCGACTCGGCGCCGCTTTTGAATGTGGTGAAGGTCCTGGCCGCCGATGCACGAGTCTTCGTCACCGCGTTCGGCCGGCCGGCGGGGATAATTACCCGCGACGACATGCAGAAGCCTGCCGTGCGGATGTGGCTGTTCGGGATGGTGACCATGATCGAGCTGCGCTACACGCGGCTCATTCGTGAGGCGTGTCCGAACGGGAGTTGGCGGCAGTACCTGTCCGAAGGCCGGCTGAAGAAGGCCGACGAGTTCATGGCCGAGCGCCGTCGGCGACACCGATCGGCCGATCTGCTCGATTGCCTGCAGCTATCGGACAAGGGGCAGATTGTGGCCCGCGACGAACGGATCCGTGGCCGGACGATTTTCGCGTCGCGGCGGCAGGCCGAGGATGGCATCAAAATGTTGGAGGGCCTGCGGAACAACCTGGCCCACGCGCAGGACATTGTCGCGGCGGACTGGGACACCATCGTTCAACTGGTTACCCATCTGGACCGATTGCTCGAACCGAACTGAGCAATCGAGGGAATCGCGACCGTCGAGTGGAAGGGTGCATGGGACTCTATGACCTGGGAACAACGCTACCGTTTGCGGTGCGCCGCCCGCACCTCACTGGTGTTTTGGGCGAGCATCGCGCTGGTCGCGGCCCTGCTCGCTGCCCCCGCCATTCGCTGGCTCGACCGCGAAACTGGATGGGTGCTATTCGAATTCGGCCCCGAAGGTGCGCGAGCGATCCTGGGCGTACTTGTCGGGGCGATGCTGACGTTCATCGTCTTCGTTCTTTCGGCGACGCTCATCGTCGTGCAACTGGCGAGTGGTCAATCGACCCCGCGTGTGATTGCGCTCGTGCTTGCAAGTCCAGGCGTCAAAATCGCCCTAGCAATTCTAGTATTCACTTACACTTACACGCTCGCGGCTCTCGGACGCGTTGAAACTCGTGTCCCGGAATTGAGCGTGAGCTTCGCCGTCATTCTGAATCTCGTGTGCATTGTCGTGTTCCTGTTGTTTGTGCAACGGCTTTCGAGTTCATTGCGTCCGGGCTCGTTGATTCATCTCGTCGCCGAACACGCCGTGCGCGTAATCGATCAGGTCTATCCGCAACCCTATGACGCCAAGCGCGAAGTCCCGACCCCGAACGAAGTACAAGCAACGACGCCAACTCAAGTAATCGCGTTCTCTGGTCGATCCGGGGTTGTTCTCGCATTCAGTGCGGCAGAATTGGCCTGCCATGCGCAAGTTGCCAACGTCGTCGTCGAGCTGGCGCCGCAAGTCGGGGATTTCATTGCCGCGGGCGATCCGCTCTTTCGCATCTACGGCGATTCGCATCCGGTGACGCCGGAAGCGCTGCGGGGTTGCGTTGCGATTGGGCCGGAGCGGACGCTGGATCAGGATCCGCGATTCGTCTTTCGCGTCCTCGTCGACATTGCCAGCAAGGCTTTGTCGCCGGGGATCAATGACCCGACCACTGCGGTCCAGGCTCTGGACCAGATTCAGCATCTGTTGCATTGCGTTGCCGAGCGGCATCTTGACGAAGGTCAGATTCGCGGACCGGATGGACAACTTCGCGTGGTCTACGGCACCCCGGACTGGCCTGACTTTGTCTTGCTGGCCGTGAGCGAGGTTCGCCAATTCGGCGCTGCCAGCTTGCAGGTGAATCGCCGGCTCCGTGCGATGCTTAATCACCTGATCGACGTCGTGCCCGCAGAGCGTCGGCCGCCGCTGCAGGAGGAACTCGCGATGTTGGAGAACGCGATTGCCCGGCATTTCGCCGATGATGTGGACCGTAAGCGCGCCAGCATCGCGGACTACCAGGGTGTGGGCCGCTCCGAATCGTAAACGCCATTGGGGATATTCGAGTGCCGGAATTCTTCGAGTCCGTTGCCCAGGCTTCTGTCCTGGTCTTTGTCGTCGCCTGCATGGTGACGGCCGGGCTCGGGCTCGGCCTTCGCGACATCGTCGGGCCGCTCCGCCGGCCGCGGCTGGTGATCGCCGCGCTCGGGGTCAACTTCGTACTCGCCCCGGCAATCGCTTACGCATTCGCCAAGATCTTCGGCCTCGATCGGCCGTATGCGACCGGGCTGCTGCTCTTGAGCGCCGCCGCCGGGGCGCCGTTTCTTCCCAAGCTCGCGCAATTGGCAAAGGGCGACGTGGCCTTCTCGGTCGGGCTCATGTTGATGTTGACCCTGGGAACGATCGTCTTTCTGCCGATCTTGTTGCCAATGTTGATCCCCGGCCAGTCGGCCGACCCGTGGCCGATCCTTCGACCACTCCTTTTTACCATGCTCGTGCCACTCGCCGTCGGGATGCTCATCCGGAGCCGTTCCGAACAATGGGCAGCGCGACTTCGGCTAGCATTCGGGCGCTTGTCAAATCTCAGCATGATCGTGGCCGTCGTTGTCCTGGTTGTCCTGCACTTCGAGGCGATCATCGGGACGTTTGGCAGCGGCGCGGTCGCGGTGGCAGTCCTATTCCTTTCGGTTCTGCTCGGGTGCGGCCATGCTCTCGGTGGTCCCACGCCGGGCACGCGATCCGTGCTGGGACTCGGTTCCGGGCAGCGAAATATCGCCGCCGCGTTGATCGTCGCCACGCAGAACTCGGAAGATCCGAGAGTGGTCGTGATGCTCATCGCTTCCACGCTTCTCGGCCTGATCGTACTCGTGCCGGCCGCGCTCTGGTTTGCCCGGCAATCGAGCGCGACCAACAATAGCCGACTCAGTTCGCTCACCACGTCGGCGCCCCTGGAGGTGCTGCGATGACGACACAACCCACCTCGGTCCTGGTGAGCGACTTCGATGGCACAATGACCCGGCAAGATTTTTTCAAACTTGTCATTTCCGAGCTATTGCCGCCGGGCACGCCGGATTACTGGGCCATGTACCGAACCGGGACAATTACACACTTTGAAGCTCTTCGACGTTATTTCGCGTCGATCCGCGCATCCGAGGCGGAAGTGCTGGCGGTCGTCGAACGAATGGAAATCGATCCCAATCTCCGTAACGCAGTGACCATGCTGGCCAAGGCTGGCTGGCGGGTGGTCGTGACTTCTGCGGGCTGCGACTGGTACATCCGGCGACTGCTCCGGGAAGCCGGGGTCGACGTCGAGGTGCACTCTAACCCCGGCAGGTTCGTCGCTGGCCAGGGACTGCTAATGGAGATGCCGAAGAATTCACCGTATTGGTCGCCGGCGCTCGGCGTCGACAAGGCCGCGGTCGTCCGACATGAACTGGCTCAGGGCAGGCGCGTGGCGTTCGCCGGCGATGGATTTCCGGATGCGGAGGCGGCCCGGCTCGTCTCCGACGACCTGCGCTTTGCGCGTGCGGACCTCGCGGACACGCTGCGTTCCGAGGGGCTGCCCTTTCAAGCATTCGATACGTGGTCGGACATCGCTCGCGCTCTCGTCGGACGGGGGGATTGACATGCAGCGGCCGACCCAAATCGCGATCCCGACCTTGGTGCGCGTGAAGAGGGCGCCCTCGACCGGCTCGGCATCTACTTGACTCGCGGCGGGCACCGCAAAGTGGGCGTTCTTCTCAGCAAGGGGCTGGTCGCACCGCTGCCGGATCGCCTGACCGCGGCACTGAAGGATCAGGGCGTCGAGCCGGCCGCGTGGATCGAGGTTTCGGAGAACGAAATCGAGTCGGCCGCTCGGCTGTTTGCCGACTTGCCGAAGGGAGTGTCCGCACTGGTCGGCGTCGGCGGCGGCAAGGCGCTCGACGTCGCCAAGTATGTGGGTTTTCTCGGCCAGCTGCCGTATTACGCTGTTCCCACCTCCCTCTCGAACGACGGCTTCTGCAGCCCCCAGTCGAGCCTGACCGTTCGCGGCAAGCGGCGCTCGCTGCCGGCGGCGCTGCCGTTCGGTGTCGTGATCGACACGGCCGTTTGTCTGGACGCTCCACGAATTTTGACACTTTCCGGCATCGGCGACCTGGTCGCCAAGTTCACCGCCATCCGCGATTGGAAGCTATCGTTCCACGCCACGGGCGAGCCGGTCGACGACTTCGCGGCACTGCTGTCTGATGGTTCGATCCACGCGTACCTCAGCCACCCGGCGTTCGATCTCGAAGGGATTCGACTCCTGGCGACCTCCCTCATGCTGAACGGGATCGCGATGGAGATTTGCGGCTCCTCCCGGCCGGCGAGCGGCAGCGAACATCTGATTTCCCATGCTCTCGACGCGAATTCGGCCCGGCCGCGGCTGCACGGGTTGCAGGTCGGCGTCGCGACATACATCGTGAGCATCCTGCAAAAGGAAAACACCGACCGAATTGCCAGTCTGTTCGACGTGACTGGCTTCTGGAACGGAATCGCGGAGGACCCGTTCTCGGCCAGCGAGTGGCTAGCCGCCGTCCAGGCCGCCCCGTCCATCAAGGAGGGCTTCTACACCGTGCTCTCGAGTCGCAATGTGCTGCCCGAGATCGAGCGGATGCTAAGCGATGACCCCCGTCTAGCACGGTGCTTCCCCAAGTCCAAACTCAAGGCAGGTGTGTGATGTCCGCAGAAGAAACCCGGCTCGCCGAAGCCCGTGATGACGCCGTTCCGTGGCGGAAATGGGGTCCCTACCTCAGCGATCGACAGTGGGGAACTGTCCGCGAAGACTACAGCGAAACCGGCAACGCATGGGATTATTTCAGTCACGACCAGGCTCGATCCCGCGCGTACCGTTGGGGGGAAGACGGTCTGGCTGGCATCTCGGACGACCAGCAACAGCTCTGCTTCGCGCTGGCCCTGTGGAATGGAAAGGATTCCATCCTGAAAGAGCGCCTGTTCGGCCTGACGAACGCCGAGGGGAACCACGGCGAGGACGTCAAGGAATATTACTTCTATCTCGACAGCACACCGACGCACTCGTACATGCGCTACCTCTACAAGTATCCGCAAGCAGCATTCCCTTACTCCGACCTCGTCAACACGAACCGCAACCGCTCCCGCCACGACTTGGAGTATGAGTTAATCGACACCGGGGTCTTCGACGAAGACCGATACTTCGACGTGTTCGTCGAATACGCCAAGGCATCGCCGGAAGACGTGCTGGTCCGGATCACCATTCACAACCGCGGTCCCGAACCGGCCGACCTCCATGTGCTGCCGACGCTCTGGTTCCGCAACGAGTGGTCGCGGAACAGCGCATCTGACAAGCCGACCCTTCGGCAGGTGACCGCGGCCTCCGGGCGGAGCGCCGTTCGAGCGACCCACGCCGTTCTGGGTGAGCGCTTTCTGTACTGCGACAGCGGCGCCCCGTTGCTCTTTACCGAAAACGAGACCAACGCGCAGCGAATCGCCGGTGTCCCGAATCAATCTCCCTATGTCAAGGACGGCATCAACAATCATGTCGTGAACGGACGCGGGGGGGTGATTAGTCCCAACCAATTGGGGACCAAGGTCGCTGCTCACTATCGCATTACCGTGGCGCCCGGCGGATCACACGTCATCCGGCTCCGACTTACCGATGTCGGGCCCGATGCGCTCGCACAGACTAACGGCTCGAAAGACAGTCCATTCGGCGAGGCGTTCAACGCAATCATGGACAGCCGCCGCCAAGAGGCGGATGAGTTCTACGCTTCGATTATTCCAGCCACTGTGGGCACAGACGGCGCCAACGTGATGCGCCAGGCACTGGCGGGGTTGATGTGGAGCAAACAGTTTTATCTCTACGACGTGGACCGGTGGTTGGAGGAGCGTGGCTCCGACCCGTTCAAGGCGTCGCGCAAGGCGTCGCCCCGGAACGACCAGTGGCACCACATGTACAATGGCGACATCATTTCCATGCCCGACAAGTGGGAGTATCCCTGGTACGCGGCCTGGGACCTGGCGTTTCACGTCCTCGGCATCACGCTTGTCGATCCCGATTTCGGCAAGCAGCAGCTCGGGCTGATGCTCCGCGAACGCTACATGCACCCGAACGGGCAGCTTCCGGCGTATGAGTGGAATTTCGGCGACGTGAACCCGCCCGTTCACGCCTGGTCCACGATCTTCACTTACCGATTGGATCAAGCTCGGACCGGCGAAAGCGACCGGGAATGGCTGAGGAGCAGCTTCCAGAAGTTGCTGTTGAATTTCACGTGGTGGGTCAACCGGAAAGACCGGAGCGGCCGCAACGTCTTCGAGGGCGGGTTCCTCGGGCTCGATAACATCGGCGTGTTCGATCGCAGTTCGCCGTTGCCCACCGGTGGCTACCTGGAGCAGGCCGACGGCACCGCCTGGATGGCGCTGTTCTGCCAGAACATGCTCGAGATCGCAGCCGAATTGGCGATGGCCGATGCCGGCTACGCGGATATGGCCACTAAATTTGCCGAACACTTTTTGTGGATTGCGTCTTCGATGTCGCACCTGGGAAGCGAATCGGGGATGTGGGACGAGGAGGATGGCTTCTTTTACGACGTGCTCCGAATGCCCGACGGCCGGGCCGAGCGGCTCAAAGTGCGGTCGATGGTCGGCTTGCTTCCCCTCTGCGCGGCCACCGTGTTCGACGGCGCCGTAATGGCAAAGTTTCCCGAAATCGGCCGGCGGTTTCTGCGCTTTCTAGAATCGCGCCGGAACTCCGCTCGACGATTCACGACCCGCTGAAGACCGGGGTCGGCGGTCGGCGGCTCGCCTCCATTCTCGACGAGACGAAGCTCCGCCGGGTGCTGACGAGGATGCTGGACGAGGACGAATTCCTCAGCCCCTTCGGCATCCGCTCGCTATCGCGGTCCCACGATCAGCAGCCGTACGTGATTCAAGCAGGCGGTCGCGACTACCGAGTGAATTACCTGCCGGCGGAGTCCGACACCGGCATGTTCGGCGGCAACTCAAACTGGCGGGGCCCGATCTGGATGCCCGTGAACGCCCTCATCATTCGCGGTCTATTGCAGTACTACGCGTACTACGGCGACGGCTTCACCGTGGAGTGCCCGACTGGCTCGGGCCGGCATATGAACCTGTACCAGGTGGCCGAGGAGATTGGCCGCCGGCTCGCCGCCATCTTTCTGCGCGGCCCGGACGGCCGACGAGCGGTCTATGGGGCGACTGAGAAGTTCCAGCAGGATCCGCACTGGCGGGATCACATCCTGTTCTACGAATACTTCCACGGCGACAACGGCGCCGGTCTTGGCGCCAGCCATCAGACCGGGTGGACCGCGGTCATTGCCCGAATCATGGACCTGTTTGCAACCATGTCGCCCGAGCAGGTTTTGCAAGGCAGCAAGCGCGCATACTTCGAGCCCAAGGAGCCCACTCGGGCGGACCGCGCGGCGACTTCTGCCGCACCCACTACCCGAGAAGCCGTAGCGATTCCGGTCTGATGCCACATAGCAAGTACCACACCGAGCCAGGGAATCGAGAAAAGCCATGATTCGCAAAGACATCATCGACCTGTTCCGCGTGCCGACCGACGGAAAGGTACGCTTGAAGGATCACAATCCGCACTGGAAGCAAACGGTCGAATTCGAGGATTTCGGGAAAGAGGCCCTCAAGGAGCGTGCTCAGGAAGTGCTCACGCGAAACCTCGCCGATCTGGCCGAGGCTCAGGAACTGCTCTATGCGGATAAACGGTACGCGGTGCTGATCGTCCTGCAAGCGATGGACGCCGCGGGCAAAGATGGGACGATCAAGCACGTCATGAGCGGCGTCAATCCGCAGGGCTGCCAGGTCTTCAGTTTTAAGAAACCATCCGCCGAAGAACTCGACCACAACTTTCTCTGGCGCTACATGAAGTCCCTGCCCGAGCGCGGCCGCATCGGCATCTTTAACCGGTCCTATTACGAGGATGTCCTCGTCGTGAAAGTTCACCCCGAGTTGATCGGCCGGCAGCTTCCGCGCAAAAAGGAGAAGATCGGCAAGAAGTTCTGGGAACAACGATATGAGGACATCAACGCCTTCGAACACCACCTGGTCCGCAACGGAACGCTGATCTTGAAGTTCTTCCTGAATGTGTCGAAGGAGGAGCAGAAGGCACGGTTCCTGGAACGGTTGAGTCGGCCGGAAAAACACTGGAAGTTCTCGTCGGCCGACCTGGCCGAGCGTGGCTTTTGGGACGACTACATGGAGGCCTACGAGGACGCACTGGCGGCAACGAGCACGAAATGGGCGCCCTGGCACGTTGTCCCCGCGGACAACAAATGGGTAACTCGCGCCGTCGTGGCGGACATCATAACGACGGCCATTCGGGATCTCGATTTGAAGTACCCCGAGGTGAGCGAAGAGCAGGAGAAATTGTTGAACGAGGCGCGCATGAAGCTCGGCGCGGAATCGTGAACCGGCCGCACGGCTGGTCAAGGCGAATTCCAATTCCGAGGAGCTTTGGATATGGCACCGGGCGTCGAAGTGCCTCGTCTGTCGGCTGACGAGGCATTGAGTCGGTTGATTCAAGGGAATCAGCGGTTCGTCCGCGGTGCGGCTAGACGAGAGCCGTTCCGGACGGAAACGCTGGCCGCTCTCAGTTCGGCCCAACGACCCTACGCGACGATCCTCGGATGCAGCGACTCGCGGGTGCCGCCCGAGTGGGTATTCGACGCCGGCGTGGGAGAGTTGTTCGTCATACGTGTGGCCGGCAACGTTCTCTCCCCGGAGGTTGCCGGGAGTCTGCAATACGCGGGATCGTACTTGCAAACCCCGTTGTTCGTGGTCCTCGGCCACGAAGGATGTGGAGCAATCGAGGCGGCCCTGGCGACGAAGCACGGCGGCGAGCAGTTTCGCTCCCGCGTCCAACTGCTGCTCCAAAGTGTGGTTCCCGGCCTTCCGGATTTCGATCCTGCGCTATCGCCGCAAGAACGATTGTCGTGCGCCGTCGAGAGCAATGTGCGGTGGACGGTTCGGCAAGTTCTTGAATCGGCCGAGGGCAGGGCGCGTGCGGCCGAGGGGTGGATGAAGATCGTCGGCGCCGTTTACGAACTGGAAACGGGCCATGTGAGGTTCTTGTCTTCGGATGGTGACGCATGACGCCCTGGTCCGCGCGAGAATCGTTCGACGTGCTGGTCGTCGGCCGACGGCTGGGGCTGTTGCTGTGCGCCATCGCCCTTTATTGCGTGGCCGCGGAGCTAGTCATCCAGTGGTTTCATCTCGGCTCGATTGAGTATGGGCCGGCCGCATCGCTGATCAACACGTTCATCCTGAGCCTGCTGATGAGTTTTCGCAATTCGGCGGCCTACCAGCGGTGGTGGGAGGCACGGGGACTCTGGGGCCAACTCACCAATGACAGCCGCAACCTCGCGGCCAAGTGCGCCGCGTTCGTGCCGGCCGACGCGCTCGCCAAGGCGCGTGTGGCCGAACTACTGCCAGGTTTCGCCGATGCGCTCCGGCGTCAATTGCGAGATGAAGCCTTTCGACTTCAAGACATAGCCGGCTTCGAAAGCGATGAGGCCGACCCGGCTCATGTGCCGCTCTATCTGGCTCGGCAGTTGTTCGACATCATTGCCGGCTGGACGCGGCAAGGGAAGATCGAGCCGGCGGTCGCCTGGATGCTCGACGTCCATGCCCGCGGCCTGTTGGAGGTCTGCGGCGGTTGCGAGAAGATCCACGGCACGCCATTGTCCCCTTCATACAAGGGACTTCTTCGCGCCGGCCTGGTGCTCAATGTACTGGTCGAACCGTGGCTCAACGTGCCGCAAATGGCCCTCTGGAGCTTGCCGGTATTCTTGCTCGTCTGTTTCTTTCTGTTTGGCGTCGAACTGATCGATTCGATCGTCGAGGAGCCGTTCGGTCACGAGCGCGATGACCTGAACCTGGATCGCTATTGCCGGACCATTCGGGAAAGCGTCGAGTCAAGTATTCCACTCACGGGACCACTGGACGTCCCAAGGAAATGCCCATGATCAACCCGCATGCCCGACATCCGTACCCAATTGGCGCCACGTGCCACGCAACCGGCGTGAACTTCAGTCTCTTCTCCCGGTCCGCCGAAGGGGTGGAACTGCACCTTTTCGACCGCGAGGATGACACCAAACCGGCCAAAGTCATACACCTCGACCCGGCCGCGAACCGGACTTACCACTACTGGCATACATTCGTGTCCGGCGTTCGAGCGGGACAGCTCTATTGTTACCGGGTCCACGGCCCTAACGACCCGGCCAGTGGATTGCGATTTGACCCGACCAAGGTGCTTCTCGATCCATATGGCCGTGGCGTCGTCGTGCCCAAGGGCTATACGCCCGCCGCCGCCCACGATCCAGGCGACAATGCCGCCGCCGCGATGAAGAGCGTCGTGGTCAACAACGCGGCGTACGACTGGGAGGGGGACGTTCCCTTGCGGCGTCCATCCGCCCGGACAGTTGTCTACGAGATGCACGTCCGTGGTTTCACCCGTCACCCAAGTTCCGGACTTCGGGACGACGTACGTGGCACATACAAGGGCTTGATTGAGAAAATCCCCTACCTCAAAGACCTCGGCATCACGGCCGTGGAGTTGCTGCCGATCCACGCGTTCGATACGCAGGCCTGCCCGCAGGGCCGCGTCAACTACTGGGGCTATCAGACCGTCTCGTACTTCTCGCCGCACCCGCAGTACAGCTCGCGCCACGACCCGCTCGGCCCGATCGACGAGTTCCGCGACATGGTCAAGGCCCTGCACCGAGCCGGAATCGAAGTGATCCTCGATGTCGTGTACAACCACACGGCCGAGGGGAACCAGGACGGGCCGACGTTCTGCTTCCGCGGCATCGACAACCCGATCTACTACATTCTCGAAGAGGGCGGCTCACGGTATGCCGACTACACCGGCTGCGGCAACACGCTCAACGCCAACAACCCGATCGTCCGCCGGATGATCATCGACAGTCTGCGCTACTGGGTGACCGAGATGCACGTCGATGGGTTCCGCTTCGACCTCGCGTCGATTCTATCCCGCGATGCCAAGGGCCATGTGCTGCCAAACCCGCCAGTCCTCTGGGACATCGAGTCGGACCCCGTGTTGGCAGGCACTAAGTTGATGGCGGAGGCCTGGGACGCCGCCGGTCTGTACCAGGTAGGCAGTTTTGTCGGTGACGCCTGGAAAGAGTGGAACGGCAGGTTCCGCGACGACGTCCGTGATTTCTTCCGTGGTGAGCCCGGTTCCGTGGGCCGAATCGCCGACCGGATGCTCGGCAGCCATGAGGTTTATGGCCACAAGCAGCGCGAGGCGGAGCAAAGCATCAACTTCGTCACCTGTCACGATGGATTCAGCCTCAACGACCTGGTTAGTTACAATGAAAAGCACAACGAGGCGAACGGCGAGGGGAACCGCGACGGGGCCAACGACAACAAGAGCTGGAACTGCGGAGTCGAAGGGCCGACCGACGACCCGGCGATTGAGGAACTGCGCAATCGGCAGGTGAAGAACTTCCTGACGGTGACGGCGATGTCGCTCGGTGTGCCGATGTTCCTGATGGGCGATGAGGTCCGCCGTTCGCAAGGGGGGAACAACAATCTCTATTGTCACGACAACGAAACGACCTGGTTCGACTGGTCGCTGATACAAAAGCACGCGGACGTGCACCGGTTTGTCCGCCTGTTGCTCGCTCGGCGAGGATTGCGCTCCATCGAGCACGAGAATCAGCGGCTCAGCCTGTCGGAGTTCATCGAGCAGGCGAACAAATCGTGGCACGGCACGAAGCTCAACCAGCCCGACTGGGGCGAGCACTCCCACTGTGTGGCGTTCGGCGCCGAGCTACGTCAAGAGAAACTTTTCTTTCACCTGATTCTGAATGGCTACTGGGAAGCGCTCGACTTCGAGTTGCCACCTCTCGAAGCCGGCAACAAGTGGCGACGGTGGATTGATACCACATTGCGTTCGCCGGACGACATCGTCGAATGGCAAAGGGCGTCGACCGTTCCGGGAAGCAATTACCAGGCGGGCCCACGGTCGGTAGTCATGCTCATTGCCGACGTTGAGTGATGCGCTGGCTTGCGAGAAAACCCCCAGCTCACGCGTTTCCAATGGATCGAAGAAGAGCTGATCGACTTCCGCTCGCGGCTCAGTTATCGTGCGGATTTGGCTTCGCTAGTCTATAATCGCACATCGATTGTGCGGTTGTAACACGAGTCAACTAGAATGAGCTAATTGCTTGAGCGCAATCTCGATAACTTGCCGCCATTTTTGTGGGAGTTCGCCGACTTTCCGTCGTCAGAGTCTAACCCGGCACTGACTTTGCGATTAGAGCAAATGCAGCTCGGGGGCAGGTTTGTCGAACGGCGAGACGCGGGTAGAAGTGTTTGAATCAATAGACGTCGCAATCCACGGTGCTCAAAATGTTCCTCGATTATTTATCACTGTTTATTCTGCTCGCCGGACTGACTCTCACATTTTATGCGTTCATCTACATCCACGACTTGCCGTACAAGATCGCCAAGAAGCGGCAGCATCCGCACGCGGAGGCGATCCACGTGGCCTGCTGGCTCAGCCTTCTGACCCTGCACGCCCTGTGGCCATTCATTTACATCTGGTCGGTTATGCATGCCAAGAATCCGGACGACGCGGCCCGGGGCAAAGTCGCCCCGTTCACTGGCGTCGGCAACGGGACAGGGGCAATCGACCTCGGCATCCGAATTGGCCGGCTCGAAGAGCGCCTGAAAATGGCCGGCGTTTTAGAACCCGACGCGAACTGATCACCACCGCATCCGGAGAACACCCATGGTCGAATTGACAATCGGCACCTACGGCGTGCTGTGCTGGCTCTTGTTCGCCAAATTCAAGGTCATCCCTGTCACGACGTACACGATCGTCACCGCGTTTCTTGGCGGCGGCGTGATTCTGCTCTTGCTGTACATCTTGTTGTCGGTGTTTCACCCGGTCAGTCACGATGGCCGAATATACGCCCCGGTGGTCCAGATCATTCCGAACGTTCGTGGAACCGTGATCGAAGTTCCCATTGAAGCCAATACGCCGGTGAAGAAGGGGGACGTGCTGTTCAAGATCGACCCGCTGCCATTCCAGATCGAGGTCAATCGGCTGCGAGTCGCTCTTGGCGTCCAAGAATTACAAATTTGCCCAAGTCGTGGAACAATTAGCGGCTGCTGAGGCGGCGACGAAGGAGGCCAAAGCCAACCAGTTGGTTTCGGAGTCGCAGTTCGATCGTCAGGCCCGTGAGAATTACGAACAAGCCGCCGCCCGGGTTTCGCAAGTTGGCAAGCAAATGGACCTGGCCAAGCAGAACCTCGCTCGAATCGAGCCGCTGGTTAAGAAATTGGTGGCCACCCAGGAAGACCTGGACAAAGCCCGAGCACGTGTGTTTTCGTTAGAGGACGAAAGCCGCCAGGCGACCGCCGCCGCCAACGTGGCTCAGGAAAAGATGAAGACCGGAAACCCCAGCCTCGAAGCGGTTCGTCAGGACGTCGCTCGCCTGGAAGCGGCCGAGCGCGGGGTTCGCGTCCAGGTTCAGGCGGAGTCGGACGGCGTGAATCCGGAAGTGCGCGAAGTGGAGGCCATGCTCGAAAAGGCCCGCTGGGATTTGGATCAGACCGTCGTTCGCGCACCCAATGACGGGTATGTTCCGCAGTTGACCCTGCGACCGGGGCAGATGGTCGTGCCGCTGCCGTTACGACCCGTAATGGTCTTCGTCGTGACGGAACAGCGGGCCCTCATTGCGACGTTTGCACAGAAGGCCGTATCCGACATCAAGCCGGGCATGAATGCCGAGGTCACGTTCGAGGCCTACCCGGGCAAGTCGTTCAAGGTCAAAGTCAAGCGTGTCTTCTCGATCGTGCCGGAGGGCGAGATTCTGGCCAGCGGCCAACTCCTCGAAGCGCCGGACAAGCACGAAGAGGGGCGGATTCCGGTGTCCTTCGAGTACGGCGAGGACATTGCGGCTCTTAACCTTCCGGCCGGCACCTCGGCGAGCGTCGCCGTTTACACCGACCGCGTGCATGCCCTGTCGATCGTCCGCAAAATCATTCTGCGGATGAAGAGTTGGGAGCACTACGTCTACTGAGCGGCTTCGGGTCTCTCGAAGGAGAACGAAAATGATTACGCAACAAGAAGTCAGTCGCATCAGTCCGTATTACGAGCAACTCTTGGGCATGCGGAACCGGTGGAAGTGGCTCTTCGGTTTCGGCGTCGCGCTCGTGATCGTCGGCGCTTTGGCGATCGCTGCCGCGTTCCTGACCACGCTGACGACCATCCTCGTGTTCGGCCTCATGCTCCTGATCGGCGGCGCCGTGGAAATCGCGAGCGCAATTCTCGCCCAAAACACAAAGTCGGCGTTCCTGCACTTGATCGTCGGCGTGATTCATTTGATCGCGGGCGTCCTGATGGTGCAGCATCCCGTGCAAGCGGCGCAGGGACTGACTCTGATGCTGGCGGCGGCATTCCTGGTCGGTGGCGTGATCCGAGTCGGCTACAGCCTGACCCATTCGTTCAGCGGCCGTGGCTGGGCACTAGCGAGTGGGTTCGTGGCCACGATGCTCGGCCTGTCCATCTGGCAGCAGTGGCCCGAATCCGGCCTCTGGACTCTCGGCGTATTCATCGGGATCGACATCCTGCTCATCGGCTGGTCATGGCTTGTCCTCGGAATCTCACTCCGGAGCCTGCCGACTGGTCAGGGTTGAAGATTCGTACGATCAAACCGAGCGGCAGGTGAATGAAGTCCTGTCGCTCGTCTAAGGCGACGGTATCCGTTGAGCAGGGTTGGCGCAGATTCCCGCCATCCAAGAATCCTGCCTGGTGCTGTGAAAGAGCGACGCGCGTTCCCGTGTAAGGGAATGGGGAATCCGTCATGGCAGCCAACACCAAGACAGATGAAGAACTGCTTGAGGCCGCCCGTCTTGGCGACGAGGCCGCCTTGGCCACCCTAATCGAGCGTCATCGCGAACGCCTCGAACGAATGGTCAGCCTGCGAATGGATCGAAGGTTACAGGCCCGAGTGGATTCCGCGGACGTTGTCCAAGAGGCCTATCTGGCCGCGCACAGCAAGTTTCCCCAATATATCGCCGACGTGCGCTTACCGTTTTTCTTGTGGCTACGATTGGAAGTTGGCCAGAAACTCGTCGATCTCCATCGGTTCCATTTGGGAACCCAAATGCGCGATGCGGGACAGGAAGTCTCGCTGCACCACGGAGCGCTGCCGCAAGTATCCTCGTTATCATTGGCCGAGCACTTGTTGGGGAAGCTGTCGACGGCGAGTCAAGCGGCCATGCGCTTGGAATTGAAACTCCGTGTTCAGGAAGCACTCAATAGCATGGACGCTCACGACCGCGAGGTGCTGATCCTGAGGCATTTCGAGGAACTGACGAATGCCGAGGCGGCCCAGGTACTGGGGATCAAACCGTCGGCGGCGGTCAACCGCTACGTGCGCGCTCTGAAACGTCTCAAGGACGTCTTTCAGGGCATGCCCGGCGGTATCGAGGGAATCTGGAAATGATCGACAACAATCCTTCTGCCGCCGACTCGTTCGGGCAGATTGCGGACGAGTTTGTCGATGCCATTAGACAAGGAAAGTGCCCCACAGTCGAAGAATTTGCTCGGCGCTACCCCGATCATGCGGACGAGATTCGCGAAGTATTGCCCGCCCTCGTCATGATCGAGAAGGCCAAGGACAGCGACACGTCTCGTCCTCGCTGTCCAACTGATGCGACGGCCTCGGAGCCACCGATCAAGCAACTCGGGGACTACCAGATCCTTAGAGAAGTTGCTCGGGGCGGGATGGGCGTTGTCTATGAGGCCGAACAGCTCTCGCTGGGCCGGCACGTCGCCATCAAGGTGCTGTCCGCCGTTGCCAGGCTTGACTCGAGACAGTTGGGGCGATTCCAACGCGAAGCCCGCTCAGCGGCACGCCTTCATCACACCAACATCGTGCCGGTTTTCGGCGTTGGCGAGCAGGACGGGCTGCATTACTACGTCATGCAGTTTATCCAGGGACTTGGCCTCGACCTCGTTCTCGACGAGCTCCGCCGCCTGCGCCAACCCCGCGGCAAACTAGCATTGACCACGGGCGCTCCCCCGGGAGGCCGCAAGACCGGCGAAGCCCCCGACGCTTCCGCAGTAGCCATCGCCATGCTTTCTGGGGAATTTCGGACGGTTGATCCAGAAGTCTCCGACACGACCGCCGTCGGCGCGAGGCCAATCGACCATCCATCGAGCGACTTTTACGCTACCGCTCAGGCTCGTGCTTCCAGCAGTTCGTCAACGAGCATTCGCATGCCCGGGCAAGCGGACACATCCACGCTAAGCGAGTCGGGCAGTCAGTATTGGCGAAGCGTGGCACGAGTCGGAGTCCAGGTGGCCGAGGCACTTGCCCACGCTGCCAGCCAGGGGATCCTGCATCGTGACATCAAACCATCCAATCTGCTGCTCGACGATGCCGGTAACGTCTGGGTCACTGACTTCGGCTTGGCCAAGGCGACGACCGACGGCGACGACCTGACGCACACGGGCGACGTCGTTGGTACGCTGCGCTATATGGCGCCCGAGCGCTTCAACGGTCAGGGCGACATCCGCAGTGATATCTACAGCCTGGGCCTAACGATATTTGAGTTGCTCACACTTCGGCCCGCATTCGACGAGAGCGACCGGAACAAGCTTGTCAAGAAACTGTTGCACGAAGCTCCGGCCCCGCCGCGCAAGCTCAATCCCAGTGTGCCCCGTGACCTGGAGACGGTCGTACTCAAGGCGATTGCACGCGACCCGGGGCACCGTTACCAGACCCCAACCGAGATGACGGAGGATTTGAAGCGCTTTGTCGAAGATCGTCCGGTTCGTGCTCGACGCACCAGCGAGGTCGAGAAACTCTGGCGCTGGTGCCGCCGCAACCCCGGAAGCAGCGCACTCGGCGGCGCGTTGGCTGCCGTCTTACTCCTCGCGACGATCGGTTCGCTCTTGGCCGCCGGACATTTCAATCGCTTGCGACTCAATGAGGCGCAAGCTGCTCAGAACGAGCGCTATGCTCGGCATGAGGCGGATTCATTGCGGCAAGCCGAGTCTTCGCAACGCCAACTCGCGCAGGCGGAAAAGAACCGCGCCGACATAACGCTGGCCGACATGTACACGTCGCGCGGCCTGCTCAGCGGCGAACGGGATGCACCAGCCGAAGCGGCGCTTTGGTTCGCCGCGGCTGCGGAGCGGTCCGACACCGCGGGAGACTCCGAGCGTCAACAGGACAATCGGCTTCGCGCTCGCAATTGGTTGCGCCGAGCGACGTTGCCCGTGTCCGCCATCCAATTGCAGGGAAACGTTAATCACCTGGAGTTTCAGCCGAATGGAGACCATATTTTGCGCGCTTTGGAAAGGATCAGGTGACTGTCTGGTCCTGGCGCGATGGAAAACGACTCGCCTGGTCGGAAAACTTAATTGGTGTCAGCTCGGCACGATTCAGTCCCGATGGCGCTTCGGTTGCATTGGGATTTCAAACCGGCGAGATACACATCCACAAAGTCGCCGATGGTAAAGTCCTAGCAAAGATCCCGCATCAAGAACAAATCAGCGCCCTCGGATTCAGTCCGGACGGCCGCTACCTGGCCGTCGCCAGCAAAGCCGTGCAAATATGGGATATCACTGGACAAAAATTTCGCCATTCCAAGTGGCAGCATCCCCGGCCGGTCACGGCGCTAACGTTCAACCGGAGAGGCGATCGATTGATCACCACCTGCGCGGATAATCGGGTTCGGGTTTTTTCGATGGAACCGAAGCCGGATCGCAAGGAGCCGCTGTTCGCGCCGATGCCCCACATCGTGTTGTCGCCGCCGGCGCTCATCGACGAGGACCGCGTTCTCGTAACTGTGACCGGAGGATCAGAGCTAACTCGATGGAACATGGCGACCGGCAAGTCCGCCATGGCGCCAATCCGCACGCAGCCACGAATGCTTCAAGGCGTTGCGGCCTCGTTGGATGGCAAATGGTTCGCCACGGGGGGCTATAACGGTCCGGAACTATTCGCGACCGATTCCAAGCGACCGCCAATCCAATTGAATCACACAAATCTGGTCACACGGTTTGAGTTCAGCCCCGACAATGCAACGTTGCTCTCGGCAAGTTGGGATCAGACGGCCCGGCTCTGGTCGCTACCGGATGGTCGGCCGATCGGCGACCCATTGCGGCACATGGCCAACGTCTACAATTGTGCCTGGTCACACGATGGACGGGAATTCGCGACGGTGCAATTTGACGGGCTTGTTCGCGTCTGGCAACGCCCTTCGGACGAAAGAGTCCAGGTTCGGGAATCCCAGTTTGGACAACGTCCGCGCATCAGTTTCGACGGCCGTCTTGTTGTTCCGAGCATCTGGCACGAATCGGCCCTGGGTGGAGTCGATCAAAATGTCCGTTGCCTGCGAGTTTTGCTGGCCGAAGGATTCTCAGTGGCGGCGGAGATACCCTTGCCCGGCCCGTTGATCGATTCGTGCACCTGCGGCGACAACCTCGCCGTGGCTGCCGTTTATTCACAAGGAGCGACGGCCCGGCTCGGCGTATGGGACGTCGAAACGGCGCGTCCGCGCTTCGAGCCGATCCAACTTACCGGTGTGCCGATTTCCATCGCCGCGCGACCCATTCATGGTCAGTTGGCTGTGCTTTGCAACAAGGGCGAATTATTCATTTTCGACGACAAGACGGGAAATTGCGTATTGAAGCTTCAGCATGAGGGCAGTTCGAATATCCCCGCTGGCCGCAACGTTCAAGTTGAGTACACGGCGGATGGCAAATCTCTCGTCTCGATTGCCGGCGCCTCGCCGCATACCATCAAGGTGCGCGACGCAGACACCGGCAAGTTGCGATGCGCGATCAGATCAAGCGTTGAGGGCGCCAATTTTCAAAGCTTTTGCCTTTCAGCTGATGGCAAATTGCTAGCGACGATGACGCTTGTGAAGAATTCCGTGCAAGTCTGGGATGTCGCAACCGGCCAACCGCTTTCCGCACCGATTTTGCATCCGGGTGACTATTGGGGATTATTCTCGGTTCGATTCAGCCCCGACGGGCAACATCTTCTGACGAGTCATCGAGACGGACAAGTACGTTATTGGGACTGGAATGCAGGTAAGCTTGCGTGTCCCCCCTTGAGACATGCGGACGAGACTCATGACGCGGTGATTACGCCCGATGGGCGATACGCATTGACGGCGATGAGCGGCCGTCCGGAGATACACGTCTGGGAGCTCAAGACGGGCCGGCACGTCGCCCCGCCGGTGCAACTCGGCCTGTCCGATCGAGGTTTTTGCCTCCGATTCGCGCTGACGCCGGGTGGTCGACGATTGTTTGTCTGCTTCTTTGGAGGTAGTTCCGATACGAATCTGGCCATCGTTGATCTCGACCCATTGCTCCTTACAAATTGCGTATCGACTGCTGACCTGGCGCTGCTCGCCGAGTTGACAACGGCACAGCGAATTGAACTCGGCGATCTAAGCGGTTTGACGACTGACCAATGGCTCGAGCGCTGGAATAATGTCGGCAAGCGACACGCCAGACTGTCGCGATTGATAGAGACCTCTCCCAAATCGAAAGCGGAATAGCGATTAGCGTTTTCTTTCGGCCGAAAGTACAGTCGTATTAGTCTGCCTTAAGTCTTTACCAGCCGATTGTTTAACGATAAGAGTTGCGCATTTCGCAATTAATGAGTGAATTCTCGGTCCTCGTTCCCGTGTAAGGAACTATGGACTCCGCCCAACTCAAAGTTAGCAGGCACGATTCTCGACTCACCGCGCCGCCAGGCTCAGCAGAGCGACTTGCGCCGTTGCGGGCCGCCCATACGCCGGATTTCCCAGCACTCTTGCGCGCTCAATTCGTCCCTTCTTGTTCCCACGCGTCGGGCGGACAAGCTCGCCATCGTCCGCGCGGAGGGGGGCCGTTCGCTCATCGCAAGATGGATCGTTCTTGGTGATTGACTGGCACTTGTTCGACGACTTATCCTCTATCCGAGTTTTCCCCATGAACTCGCCAACGTGGATCCGCAGACTTGTCACCCGCTCCATCGCTCGCAGGCTGCGACAAGCGTCTCGCCGTAGCCGACTTGGCATCGAGTCGCTCGAGGAGCGGTCGGTTCCGGCAATTTTCACCGTGCTCAACACGAACGACACCGGCGCTGGCTCCTTGCGCGACGCGATTGCACAGGCGGACGCGAGCGTGGGAGCCGACACGATCGTCTTCGGCGATGGCTCGGGGGGAGGCGGCACCAACTTCCTCGACGCGACGCCGGACACTATCACGCTGACCAGCGGCGAACTTACCCCTACCGACTCGGCCACTACTACGATCACTGGTCCGGGCGCGAACCTGCTTTCGATCAGCGGCAACAACGCGAGCCAGGCGTTTCTGATTGGTCCCAACGCTTCGACAGCGATTTCGGGACTGACGATCACCGCGGGAAATTCGAACACAAGCGGGGGCGGTCTGCTCATCGTGGTCTCGGCCACTTTGACCCTGACCAACTGCACAATCAGCGGAAACAGCGCCAATCAATCCGGCGGCGGCCTCTATTCGTTGGGCGCGACCACGCTCATCAACTGCACAGTTAGCGGCAATAACGCCCTCAACGGCGGTGGCCTGTACTCGTTAGGCACGACCACGTTGACCAACTCGACTGTTAGCGGTAACAGCGCGTTCACCTACGGCGGTGCGGTGAATGTCAGCAGCGGGACGACGACATTCGTCAACACTACGATCAGCGGCAACAACGCCGGCCAGGGCGGCGGCGTGCATATAAACGGCACAGCCAACTTCCGGAATACCATTGTGGCGGGGAATACATCCGCCAGCGGGCCGGACGTCTCGGGATCGGCGGTCTCCCAGGGGCGCAACCTCATCGGCGAGACCAACGGCAGTTCGGGCTGGGTCGGCGCCGACCTGACCGGAACCACCGCAACGCCGCTCAACCCCCGACTCAGCGCCCTGGCCGACAACGGCGGCCCCACTCAGATGATGGCCCTCTTGCCCAACAGCCCGGCCATCAACGCCGGCAACCCCGCCAACGCCACGTTGGTCGATCAGCGGGGACTATCACGGTTCGGCAACACAGACATCGGCGCGTTCGAGTATCAGTTCAAGGTGACCAACACCAACAACAGTGGTATCGGCTCGCTGCGTCAGGCCGTGCTCAACTCCAACTCGACCGCAACTGCCGACACGATCATCTTCACCAGCCTATTTAGCACGGCGCGGACGATCAGCCTGACGTCCGGCGAACTCGCCATGACCGATTCGGCAACGACGACAATCGCCGGCCCAGGCTCGAACCTACTGACCGTTAGTGGCAACAATGCGAGTCGCGTATTCAACATCAACGCTGGTGCGTCGGCGGCGCTTTCCGGTCTTAAGCTCACCGGTGGCTTCGTGAACGGGGCTCTTTTGACTCCAGCCAGCGCCGGCGCCGCCGTCTACAACGCCGGCACGCTCGACATGAGCAACATTACCGTGAGCGGTAACAGCTCCAACGGCACTGGTGGCGGCGGCTACGGCGGCGCCGTGCACAGTCAGGGCGACACGACGCTGACCAACTGCACCATCAGCAGCAACACCGGCACCGGCCTCAACTCCGGCAACGGATCCGGCACACTGGTGGTGCTCAACTGCACCATCAGTGGCAACACCCTCTCCGGCTTACAAGTCGGCGGGGGCCGGGCCCGAGTGACTGGCACCACGATCAGCAGCAACAGCCGGCAAGGCGTCAACGCTTACGTAACTGATTTCGCGATGACGAATTGCACCGTGACTGGCAATTCGGCCACGGGCGTCGACGGCGCCGGCCTGTCGATCGGCCTCGGCACGGCCGCATTGACCAATTGCACGATCACCGGCAACACGACCAATACGAACGGTGGTGGGATCTCCCTCAGAGGGACGGCCACGCTGACGAACTGCACGATCAGCGGCAACACCGCCGCCATTGGCGGCGGGCTGAACGTGTTCTCGGGCACTCCGACTCTCATCAATACCATTGTGGCCGGAAACGCCGCCACGACCCGCGGACCCGACGTTGGCGGAACGTCAAACAACCCTCAGTCCGTGACCTCCCAGGGAAATAACCTGATCGGCAAGACCGACGGCAGCACCGGCTGGGTTGGCGCCGATCTGACCGGCGCCGTGGCCGCGCCGCTCAATCCACAACTGGCGCCACTTGCCAACAATGGCGGACCAACACGCACCGTCGCGCTGCTCCCGAGCAGCCCCGCCATCAACGCCGGCAACCCGGCTCTCGTTCGCGGGGAAGTGCAGATCGTCACGATCGCCGGGTCGTCCGGAACGTTCACGCTGACGTTCGATGGCCAGACGACGGCTACCCCAATCCCGTTCAACACAGCGGCGCTAACGGTGCAGACGGCGTTGAACAACCTGTCGAGCATCGGGGGCATCGGCGGCAGCGTGACCGTGACCAAGTCCAGCAACCTCTTCTCGATTACGTTTGGCGGCACTTTGGCGGCTCAGAACGTGTCACAAATTACGGGGGTCGGCTCGGGCGGCGCGACGGTATCGGTGGCAACGTTGGGGGATGGATATACCGGCCAGAACGGCCAGTTGCGATTCGGCAACACGGACATTGGCGCTTTCGAATACTTGTTCAAGGTCACCACCACTGCTGACAACATCAACTTGGGCACATTGCGTCGCGCAATTACCGACGCGAACTCGACGCCCGTGGCAGATACCGTCGTGTTCCGCATCGGCACCGGCGTACAAACGATCGCCCCCACCTCGGCGCTTCCGGCAATCACTAGCGGGACCTCCATCGACGGCACTTCGCAGGGTGGCTATAGCGGCACTCCGCTGATCGAGTTGCGTGGCGACAGCGCCGGGGCGGGCGTCGATGGCTTGAGCCTCACCGGTTCCGGCAGCACGATCCGTGGACTCGTGATCAATCGGTTCGACCAGGCGGGTATCCTGATCGATGGAACGTCGGCGACCGGGAACACGATCATCGGCAATTACATCGGCACGGACATCACCGGTTTGCTCGATCAGGGAAACACACGCGACGGCGTCAACGTGCGATTCGGTGCGACCAACAACATAATCGGCGGCACTACGGCCGGGGCTGGCAACCTTATCAGCGGGAACGACGAGCACGGCATCACGCTGCGTAACGTCGGCACCTCGGGCAACGTCGTTGTGGGTAATTTGATCGGCGTGAATCGGGACGCCACGGCGGCGCTCGGCAACACTCTCGGCGGCATGACGATCAACATCGGGGCGACCGGGAACACGATCGGCGGGACGACTGCCGGGGCCCGCAATGTCATCTCCGGCAACCTGGGGTGGGGAATTCATATTCTCGCCGCGGGCAGTTCAGGCAACACTATTCTGGGGAACTACATCGGCACCACTGCAACCAATGCCTCGGTGGGGAACGCGGGGGACGGGATATTGATTGATGGCAACGTGGGCGGCAATACCATTGGTGGCACGGTTGCCGGAGCGGGGAATGTGATTGCCTTCAACGGCCTGAACGGCTTGACTTTGCCGGGCACGAGCGCCGCCAACAACACTTTCCGGCAGAATTCATTCTTCGCCAACATTGGCCTCCCCATCGACGTCGGTGACGACGGCCAGACTCTGAATATACCCGGCACGCCACTCAACTTCCCCGTTCTCACGAGCGTCCGCACAGGCGTCGGCGTGATCGAGGTCGAAGGCTTTGCACAGCCCGGCAAGACAATCGAGTTTTACGTTTCCGACAACGACGCCAGCGGCTTCAATGAGGGCCGAACTTATCTCGCCACGGCGACCGAAGGCTCGCCCGCCGACACCGACGCAACGAGCGACAGTTATGGTCCAACGGTCAACGGTTTTAATGTCGGTAGCGACACGGCCAACCGATTCCACTTCACCATCCCTGTTCCGGCCGACTTCGTGCCTGGAATGGATGTGACGGCACTCACGATCGGCTCGGTCTCGGAGTTCGGCCCTTCGGTCAACGCCGACATATCGCAGGCCTTTGGCGCGCCCGTCGTTGATGCTGGCCCCGATGCCACGCTAGTCGTCGGCCAGACCTTCAGCGGCCGCGGTTCGTTCTCGGACATCGACTCCGACTTCTGGCCGACCGCCGAGGTCAACTACGGCGACGGCAGCGGCTGGCAGACATTGACCCTCGACCCACCGGTGTACTCCGATCTCAAGGGCGACGGATTCACAACGGCGGCAACGGTCGGATTCGCGCTCAATCACACTTATACCGTTCCGGACAGCTACTTCGTTACAGTCCGCATCACGGACGATAGTGGCACGACCGGAAGTGACGCGCTCTTGGTTGACGTCGGCAACGCGCCGCCGATCATCGACAACAGTCACATGGTGGTCACTCCGCAACGGGTCGCCGAGGGCGGGACGGTGACGGTGAACGGTACGTTCTCTGATGCGAGCATTAGCGACAGCCATACCGTGCAGATCATCTGGGGCGATGGGTCAAACTCATTCGCCACGGTCAACGAGGCCAATGGAACATTCATCGCTAACCACGTCTACTTGGACGACAACCTGCCCAATACCGCCTCGGACGCCTACCCTCTGCAAGCGATTATCACCGATGGTTCGGGAGCGACGGCGACTTCCACGAACGGTTTGTTCTTTGTGCAAGTGGACAATGTGCGCCCATCGTCGCTATCGCTGACGACCAGTTCCACGGCAATCGATGAGGGCGGAACCATTCTGTTGAACGGGTCATTCGTTGATCCGGGCACACAGGACACGCATCGCGTCGCGATTACGTGGGGCGACGGCTCGCCCGACTCCATCGTGAATCTGCCAGCGGGCGTTACGAGCTTCGCCAACGTTCCGCATCAATACCTCAACAACCCGACCGCTCCAGCGACGAACTACACCCTGAGCGTAGCCGTCACCGATGACGACGAGCCACTCACGCCGACGACCGCCCAGAAGAACATTGTCGTCAGCAACGTGGTCCCGTCGAATGTGATTGTGACGCCGAGTTCGATTGACATCGTCGAGAACGACACGATCACGCTGTCCGGCAGCTTTACCGACCCAGGTTCGCTCGACGCGCACAGCGTCGTGATCAACTGGGGTGATGGCTCGCCGAACCAAGCGCTTCAACTCGCTGCCGGCGTGACTTCCTTCACGGGCGTTTCGCATCGTTACCTGGACAACCCCGCGGGCCAGCCGACGGGCGCGTTCCCGATCACCGTTACAGTCGCGGATAGCGACCAGCCTGGCATTTTGGCCAGCGGCAGTGGCGCCGTGACGGTCCGCAATGCGGACCCTTCGGTCTTTGGAATGACGCTAAGCAGCACATCAATTCTGGAAGACGATTCGGTCGTGGTGTCGGGCACGTACGCCGACGTTGGTTCACTGGATACTCATACCATCGCGATCCACTGGGGCGATGGGGCAACGACGAATGCTTCGATCGACAGCGCGACTCACACGTTCACCGCGTCGCACCAGTATCTCGACGACGACCCGACCGGCACCAGCTCCGACGTCTATACGATCACCGCGACCGCGACCGACGATGACTCGGGCAGCGGCAGCGCCAGCCTGTCACTAACGGTTGCGAACGTCGCTCCGGCCGTGCAAATCTTGCCGGGGGCAAACAACACGGCCACGAGCATCCATCTCATCAGCGACGTAACCGACCGGAGTCCGCTCGATACCTTCAGCTACGTCTGGACCGTGACGCCGGCCGATGGCGGGTCGCCAATAACCGGAAATACCCCCGACTTCACCTTCACGAGTTCTCCGAGCACCGCTTACACCGTCACGCTGGCGGTCACCGACGACGACGGCGGGACGACCATCAGCACCACGCGCGTGGATGTTCTGACCGACAGCGCGGACACCTACATCCCAACGAGTGTTCCATCCGGCGTCAGCGCGCTCATGGTTCTCGGGCTGGCCGGGGCCGACACGATTGACGTCCGCGCGCTCTCCATTCCGGTCGTCCTCGACGGCGGCGCTGATACCGACACTCTGTATGGCGGTTCGGCCGACGACGTCATGTTCCTCCACCAGGGCAATGACAGCGGCTTCGGCGAGGGCGGCAACGATAGCTACGAACTCACGCCGAACAGCACCCTCACGGTCGTCGACGGCAGCGGCAACAACACACTCGATTTCGGCAGCTCGACTCTCGGCGTCACCTTCGACCTCAGCCAGTCGAATGGCTTCTTGCAGAACGTGCAGCCGTCAACGAATCTACACTTCGTCTCGATTAACAACCTCGGAACGGGTCAGTTTGGCACGCTCATTGGCACGGACTTCGGCGACACGCTGACAGCCGCGTCGAACAGCAGCCTCTACGGCGACGCCGGGGCAGATCAGTTCTTTGTCAACACCGGCACATCGAATTCGACACTGTTCGGTGGGGCCGACGGTGATCAGCTTCTCTCATCAGGCACCGGGATCAACGCCATCGATTTTCACGGCGACGATGGGGCGGACATCCTGACGAATACCGGCAGTGTCGGCACGATCACATTCGGCGGCGGCTCCGATGGCGACCAGTTCCTGAACAGCGGCTCGGTCACCGCGATCGATTTTCATGGCGACGACGGCGTCGACGCACTCACGAACACCGGGACCGTCGGCACCATCACATTCGGCGGCGGCTCCGACGGCGACCAATTGCAGCTAAATACTGGCAGCGTCGTGAACACGATCGACTTCCAGGGCGACGATGGCGTCGACGCAATGACGAACGCCGGGACCGTCGGCATCATCACATTCGGCGGCGGCTCCGATGGCGACCAGTTGCTGAATAACGGCTCGGTCACCACGATCGACTTCCACGGTGACGACGGCGCGGACGCACTCCAGAACACCGGCACCGTCGGCACCATCACATTCGGCGGCGGCTCCGATGGCGACCAATTGCAGTTGAATGCCGGCAGTGTCGTGACGACCATCGACTTCCAGGGCGACGACGGCGCGGACACGCTGGTGAACAATGGAACTGTCGCCACGATCACGTTCGGCGGCGGCTCCGACGGCGACCAGCTTCTGAACTCCGGAAGTGTCGCCACAATTACATTCGGCGGTGGCTCCGACGGCGACCTCCTTCAGAACACGGGCACCGTCACGACCGCGATTGACTTCCAAGGCGATGACGGAGCGGACACGCTGCTCAACGCCGGCAGCGTCGCCACCATCACATTCACCGGCGGGTCCGACTGCGACTTGCTGCAGACGAACTCGGGAAGTGTCGCCAACTCGATCGACTTCCATGGCGATGACGGGGCCGACATGCTGTTGAACGCAGGCAGCGTGGCTACCATCACGTTCACCGGCGGGTCCGATGGCGACCTCCTGCAGAACAATGCAACGGGGGTCGCAAAAATCGACTTCCACGGCGACGACGGAGCCGACACCTTAACTAACGTCGGCAGTGTTGGAACGATCACGTTCGCCGGCGGCTCCGATGGCGACCTGCTGCAAACTGCCGCAACGAGCGTGGTCAACTCCATTGATTTTCAAGGCGACGACGGAGCGGACACACTGCTCAACACCGGTAGCGTGACCACGATCACCTTTGGCGGCGGGTCAGACGGGGATGAGCTGACGAATACGGGCACTGTTTCCACGATCACCTTTGGCGGGGGTTCCGACGGTGACCTGTTGCAGAATAGCGGCTCAGTAACCACTTCCATCGACTTCAACGGCGACGATGGCGCCGACACGCTGACCAATGTCGGCACGGTCGGCACGATCACGTTCGCTGGTGGATCGGATGGCGATCTGTTGCAGACGAGCAGCAGCAGTGCCGCGACCTCCATTGACTTCCACGGCGATGATGGCGCTGACACGCTCCTCAACTACGGCGCCGTCTCGAAGATCACGTTCAACGGTGGATCGGATCCGGACGGCTTCGGGAATTTCGCGGATGGCGTGGGCGAACTCACCTTCAACGGCGACGACGGCGCCGACTTGCTGGTGAACAACGGAAACAACGTTGGTGCCATCACGTTCACCGGCGGGTCCGACGGCGACCTCCTTCAGAACAACGGGACCGGCGTTACCTCGATCGACTTCCATGGCGACGACGGCGCCGATTTCCTCCAGAATACCGGTGCCGTGGCCACGATCACATTTACGGGCGGAAGCGACGGCGACCAATTGCTCAACAACGGGACCGGCGTTACCTCGATCGATTTCCACGGCGACGATGGCGCGGACGTCTTGATCAACAACGGCAATGGCAATGCCGCATCGACAATTACGTTCACCGGCGGGTCCGACCGCGATGCCTTCGAGAACAACGCTTCATTTGTTGGCCAGATCGTCTTCGAGGGCGACGATGGCGCCGATGTGTTCCATAACAACGGCGCCAGCGTGACGACGATCACGTTCACCGGCGGGTCCGACGGCGACTACTTGCAGAATACCGGCGCGAGCGTCGCCAAGATCGACTTCCACGGCGACGAGGGCCGCGACACGCTATTGAGCACGGGCGACGACGTCACCGCTATCGACTTCACCGGCGACGACGGGGCCGACACGCTCCTCAATTCGGGGGCGAACGTCGCAAATATCACGTTCGCCGGTGGCTCGGACGGCGACCTCTTGCAGAACAACGGAACCAATGTCACCGCCATCGACTTCCAAGGCGACGACGGCGCCGACACACTCACGAACATCGGCAGCGTCGGCACAATCACGTTTGGCGGCGGCTCCGATGGCGATCTGTTGCAGACGAGCAGCAGCAGTTCGGCGACGACGATCGACTTCCATGGCGACGATGGCGCCGACACACTGGTCAACTACGGCGCTGCTTCCACGATCACCTTTACAGGCGGCTCGGACGGCGACTACCTCCAAAACAGCGGCCCCGTTTCGACAGTGATCGACTTCCACGGCGACGACGGGGCCGATACCCTCGTCAATCTCGCATCGAGCAGCGTCGCCAAAATTACGTTTACCGGCGGCTCCGACGGGGATGAGTTCTGGAACTTCGGTACGGGCCTCACTCAAGCTACCTTCGAAGGCGACGATGGCGCCGACTCGCTGGTCAACAATGGAACCGTCGCGAATACGATCGACTTCCACGGCGACGACGGCGCCGACACACTCACGAATAACGGAAGCATCGCAACAATTACATTCACTGGCGGTTCCGACGGGGATTTGCTGCAGAATACGGGCACGGTTTCCACGGTTATCGACTTCCATGGCGACGACGGGGCGGACACGCTCACGAACACGGGCAACGTCGCGACGATCACCTTTGCCGGCGGCAGCGATGGCGACATGCTGCAATCGATGGCCGGGAGTGTTGTCAATTCGATCGACTTCCAGGGCGACGACGGCGCCGATGTGCTAACAAACGCCGGCACCGTTTCGACGATTACTTTTGCGGGCGGATCCGACGGCGATCTGTTGCAAAACGGCGGCACGGTCGTGACCAGCATCGATTTCAATGGCGATGACGGCGCGGATGCCTTGATCGATAACGGAACAAGCAGCGCGACCACCACGATTACATTTACCGGCGGCTCGGACGACGACCTCTACATCAAGCGTGGCCAAGGCGGCCAGGCCACGTTCGACGGCGGCCTCGGGAACGACCGCGCGTTGATATCCGGCTCAGGCAACGTGACGGTCGCGGGCGGCGCGGGCTCCGATAGCTACTTCTTCGCTGGCGCTCCTCAAGGCTCCGTGACGATTCGGGACGACTATTTGTCCGGTGACCTGAGCACCGACACGCTCGATTTCGCCGAATTCTCCACGAGTGGCGTGAACGTCGATCTTTCGCGGACAACAAGTCAAACCGTTGCCGCGGGTCTCTCGCTGACCCTGTCCAGCAATCGGGGGATCGAAGACGTTGTCGGCACCGCGTTCGCCGACAACTTGGTCGGGAACGATCAGAATAACGTTATCGATGGCGCCGCCCTTCGCGACGACCGCGTCACCGCCGGGCCTGGCTGGGACGGGGTGACACAGTGGGTACTCCTCGACTTCGACACCGAGACTGATGGGACCGAGCACGTCTATACGCAGGCCGAGCGCGACGCAATTCAGACCAGAATCGCCGCCGATTACCATGGCCCGGACGAGCAAAACCCGTGGTTCCATGTCAACCTCACGCAGAACCTCAACGATATTCCTTCGGTGTTGCGAACAACGGGGCAATACGTCACGGAGTACTTCAACCGCACGCCAAGTTTCAACCGGCCGGGCGGAGAGGCAAGCGAACTGGATTTCCGCAACACGAACCTCGGTGGCACCGCGTCGATTCAAATTAACGGATTGACGGGCGGCGCCAATCAGCCGGCGACCACCAGTGATAACATCATCGCGCTTGCGTCGAAGATCGGGGCGCACGAACTGGCTCACCTCATGGGCGTTCGCCATTCGGATGCATTTGGGCCAATCGGGTATGGACTGCACGCACCGCCGGGCAACGACTCCTTTAAGCCGACGTTTGGCGGGGCCGAGGGCGCCTTTGAGTCGTTCAATCACCTCATCGGTTCGCCCGCGACGGTCGGATCCGATCGCTTTAACGATCTCAACGATCTCTACTTCGGCGAGCGTGAAGCAGTCAAACTGAGCTTCGCGGAACGCGGCACCGTAGTCGCCGAACAAGGCGCCGCCCACGGCAATATCGCTTCGGCCCAACCGCTAACCCTGGCAACGTTGACCGTGCCGACGACGGACAAAGGCGTGAACGCGGGTTCGACCTTCGACGTCGCCGCTCTGTCGGTGACGGGGCATATCGGTCTGTCCGGCACCCACAGCGAAAGCGATTTCTACTCGTTCTCCGGACGTCGCGGCGACATCATGAACTTGGAAGTGTTGTCGGTCGCACTCGCTCCGCGAGCCGGCGGCACGATCGACTCCATCTTGCGGCTGTACGACTCCGCCGGGAATCTCGTGCCTTACTATGGCGGGCAGGCCGTCAACGACGACCAGTTCGAGCCGACCGATTCACTCTTGTTCGACGTGATGCTGCCGGCCGATGGCACTTACTACATCGAAGTGGATACGTTTGCCCGCGACCCGGGCGACCCGATTTACAACACTTCCGACCCGACCGGAGGCGCTGAATCCAGCAAACACCCAGAGCGTGCTGAATCCGTTGAACCCCAATTTCGATCCAGCGCGCCTGACCGCGTTCCTCGACACCCGCGATGACACCGACACCGGCGACTACGAACTGTTCCTTTATCGCTTCGCGACGGCCAACTCGGTCGACGGCGGCGACAGCATCCAGGGCGGGGCCGGCGACGACACGATCAAGGGCGGGATGGGCGCCGACGCATTAGACGGGGGGCCGGGGGTCGACGTGATCGACGTGGGCGATGGCACGGCGCCGGTTCCAGCCCCGGCGAGCGTGACGGTCAACGAAGTGGATTCCGTCTCGGTGTCCTTGCCGACTAGCAGCAGCCAACTGGTGAGCTGGCGCGTCGCCGCCAGCAATAGCCAAGAAGTCTCCGACGGGAGTGGTCCGAGCTTCAGCTTTGTCACGAATGATAGTGGAATCTACACTCTGACTTACACCATCCTTGGCAGCGAGGGCGATACGTCGTCCGACACTATCGACGTGACGGTGCTCAACGTCGCGCCCACCGCCGTGATGACGAACGGCGGGGCGGTCAGCGAAGGTCAAACGGGCAGTGTGAGCCTGTCGGGGCAAGCCGATCCGTCCGCATCCGACTTGTCATCGCTGCGGTATTCCTACGACTTCAATAACGACGGCATCTTTGACCTTGGCGATGGCAGCTATCTCGGCGGCGTTACGACGACGAATGCGACCGTGCCAGCGGCTTATCTGAACAACGGGCCATTCAATCGGATTGTCGGAGCCCGCGTCATTGACAAGGACGGTGGCTTCACAGATTACTCAACCACAATCGCTGTTAGCAACGTCACGCCCACGGTCGTAATCGGTGGTGATGTGGGGCTCTCAACGCCGACCTTGTCGCGTTCTGGCAGTTTCAGTGATCCGGGAGCCGATTCCTGGACGGCGACAGTGAATTATGGGGATGGCTCCGGCACTCAGGCGCTGAGCTTCAATGCGGACAAGACTTTTACGCTGCTCCATTCATACTCCGAGAGCGGGGTCTACGCGGTGACCGTGACCGTGAACGACGGCACGGCCACGGGCAGCGCCAGCTTCCAAGTCTTCAACAGTCTGCCGGCCGCGATCGAGGCCGGTCCCGATCAAGGCGCCAATGAGGGGAGTGTTGTCAGTCTCATGGAGGCGACGTTCAGCAACCCCTATTCCACCGGAATGCACACAGCCACGATCAACTGGGGCGACGGAACTGCCGTCGATAACGCCGGCATCAGCCAGTCTGGTTCGGGAAGTGGAGTTGTCGGTATCATTTCGGGCAGTCATCGTTACGCGGACAACGGCACGTACACCGTGACCGTCACCGTTACGACGCCGTACGGCACGACGAGCAGCGACTCCTTCACGGTCACAATCAACAACGTAGCACCAACGCTAGCGCCCTTGAGCGGACCGGCGATGGTAATTCCCGGTCAGCCTCTGGCGTACTCCGCTACGTTCGCCGATCCTGGTTTCGACAACTCGCTGAACGCGGGCGAGGTGGCCGAAACGTTTACCGGTGCCATCAACTGGGGCGACGCTACGCCGACCGAACCTGCGGCAGTCACATGGACCACCGGCAGTCCAGGCGTAGTCAGTTCCGGTTCGGCCACCAAGGGACACATCTACTCGACGCCTGGCACTTACGCCATCACACTGACGCTCAACGACGACGACACCGGTTCGGCCACAAGAACGCTCGTGGTCACCGTGACGGAGTCCGCGTATCTGCTGGCGACGGGTGGCAGCGAGGTTCTGAGCGTTTCGGGCAATGGCCGCGTCGCATTGCCAGGCGTGATTGATGTTAACTCCAATTCCGCCACGGCCATCCGGGCGAGCGGCAACGCGCAGGTATCCGCGTCGCAGATTCTTGTTGTCGGCGGATTCAACCGCAGCGGCAACGCAGTCTTTAGCACGTCGCCGACGACCGGCGTGCCGGTGGCCGTCGATCCGCTTGCCAGCCTGACTGCTCCGAGCGCTTCGGGTGGCACGGGCTCGGTGAATTTGTCGGGACACTCCTCACTGACAATCAGCCCCGGTCGATACAGTCAAATCAAGGTTGCCGGCAACGCAATCTTAACCATGTTGCCGGGTGTCTATGTGATCGTCGGCGGCGGCATTTCGGTGACCGGTGGCGGCAGTATCACGGGCCACGGCGTGATGATCTACAATGCCGGCAGCAACTATCCCAACTCCGGTGGCAACTTCGGCGGGATTGCTGTGACCGGCACTGGCACGATCGACCTGACGGCGCCGTCAACGGGCGATTCGTATGCCGGTGTTTTGTTCTTCCAGTCGCGCGACAACACACGGGCACTGGCGCTCAGCGGCAATGGCCTGGTTGGCATTCGCGGAACGATCTACGCTCGTGCGGCGCAAGTGGCTCTGAGCGGCAACGCCGAATTGAAGGCATCCTTGGTGGTCCAATCGCTGACGGTGAGCGGCAACGCCGTCAGCTCGTTGCTGGTGGACGGCGATTTGGGAACCGATGGCCTGGCGCAGACTTTGCTGGGCGCGGATCTCTGGGTCTATGTCGACAATTCCGACGGCGCCTTCCGGGCCGACGCTCTGGCGCGCATCGACTCAACCGTTGCGGGATTGAACGCCCTGTTGGGTTCGCACGGCGTGTTCATCAACTTGGTGGGCACATTGGACGACGCGAACCTGGTGATCGAAGCGGCTCCAGATAGTCCTCTCGGCGGCGTTGATCAGGGGGTTCTAGGCTTTTACGCCAATGCCGACGAGCGCAGCGAGATCACGTTGATTCAGGGTTGGGACTGGTATGAGGGCGCCGACCCCGCCGGCATTGGTCAGAGTCAGTTCGACTTCCAGACGATCGTAACACATGAACTCGGCCATGCCGTCGGGCTGGGTCACAACATTGACTTGTCTTCGGTCATGAACGCCGATTTGAATTCGGGGACATCGAAGAGGGCCATGAACGAGGCGGATCTCAATATTCCCGATGCGGACGGCGGCGGGGACCCACTCTATGCGGCTGGTTTCCACCGAGAACATAAGACGTCGAATTCGTCGGAGATGCCAATAATTGGGCGCAATCCAGTCGGATCAAAGGTTTCACGGGCTATCACCCAATCGCAGCTCGCTCGCAGTATCGATAGACTCAACTCGGCTCCATTCACGCCGCCTACGGGCATGGACGACATCAATATCCGCGGCGTGGACCGACTCTGGTTCGATTTCGGCCAGCGCGATTCAAATTGGATAGGCGGCACGGCAACGCTGTGGACTCCGAATTTCCACCAAAAGAAGCCGGCGATACCGCTAAAGGGAGCGATCGCGAGTCTTGTCACAAGCTTGGGCGCCTTCAACACGGGTGGTCGGTTCGACGCCGGCAGAGTCCACATTCTCAACACGCAATTTACCCTATCCGACGAGAGCGCTCCGTCAGTTGACTCTCCACGCGGGGAATAGACATGAATGAGACGACGGGCTTCGATCCCAACTTGACTACCGATCCGGCCGCCGGAACGGTTGACCGTTTGTCGACCGTGGATCATCCGAAGCCGACTGCCGACGACGGGAAGACCACCGACCACGAGCCCTCGCCAAAGGCCGCCCGACCGAAGCAGGCGCGCGAATTGCCGACCGTTCCCGGCTACGAGATCATCTCGGAGATGGGTCGCGGCGCGATGGGCGTTGTCTACAAGGCGCAGCAAACACGGCTCCATCGGGTGGTCGCGCTCAAGATGGTGCTAGCTGGCGCACACGCCAGCCCACAGCAACTCGGTCGCTTCGATCAGGAAGCCCGTGCGGTCGCGCGCTTGCAACACCCGAACATCGTGCAAATTCACGAGATTGGCGAGCACAACGGGCTGCCGTATTTTTCGCTGGAATTTGTCGACGGCGGCACGCTCACCAACCTCATTGATCGCAGCCCGCAGGCGCCGCGAACGGCGGCGGAACTGGTCGAGACTCTAGCGCGAACGATGCACTTCGCTCACGAGCAGAACATCATCCACCGCGATCTCAAGCCTGACAATATCTTGCTCACCCGATCGGCTCCGCGGAGTTCGGGATCGGTCAGCTTGGAGCCCGGTCGCAGCTTATTTTCGGGTTCAGGGAAAAGCCTCGAAGTCGGAGGCGGCCCCGCGGTCCTGACGCCCAAGATCAGCGACTTCGGGCTCGCTAAGGCGATCGAGGAAGGATCGCAAAACACGGCCAGCGGCACAGTCATGGGCACGCCGAGCTATATGGCCCCCGAGCAGGCGCGCGGCGACACATCAGCGCTCGGCCCTCTTTGCGACCTCTATTCCCTGGGCGCGATCCTTTACGAGTTGCTCACCGGCCGGCCGCCGTTCAAAGGCGCGACCATTCTCGACACTCTCGACCAGGTTCGCAATCGCGAGCCCGTGCCCGTCCGTCAATTGCAGCCCAAAGTGCCGATCGACTTGGAAACGATTTGCCTGAAGTGCCTGCAAAAGGACGCAGGCAAGCGCTATGCAAACTGTGTCGAGCTAGCCGATGACCTGTCGCGATTCCTGGCGGGGCGTCCGATTCAAGCTCGGCCGGTATCCGGTGTCGAACGATTCTGGCGGTGGTGCCGGCGCAATCCTTTAGTGACCAGCTTGACTGCGGCCGCAGTGTTGCTCCTGGTTTGCACCGCCGCCGTGTCTTTGTGGGCAGCCGTCAAAATGTCCGCGAAGAACCGGGTGATCGAAGACGAGAAGACGGCCGCGATCAATTCGGCGAAAGAGGCGGAAACGGCGCGGACAGCCGCCGTCGCGGCCGAGAAGGTGGCCGGGGAGAATTCCCGACTGGCAGGGCGCAGGCGGCGGTAGCCCTGAATACACTTCAGCGCCTCATCAGCAAGGTGCAAGAGGATGTTGGACTGGAGGCTGCTCCGGAAACGGTGGAATTCAAGCGCTACATGATGCAGACGGCGTTGGATGGAGTGCAGCAAGTATCGAAGCGCGGCGAGGGATCCACGAGTGTCGAAGCGACGCAGGCAGCCGCGCACATGCAACTGGGCCAAATGTTCAAGCAACTCGGCAAGAGCACCGAGGCGATGGCCGAGTACCGCCGGGTGTACGAGATTGCCAAGGCGCGAGTGGTCATTAAGAAGGGGAACGACGCTTCCCGCCGCAACCTGGCGTTGGCGCTCATCAACATCGCCGACATGGACAAGGAAGTCGGCCGGGACATGCAGGCCTCGCTGACGCACACCAAGGAAGCACTGGCCCTTTGGGAGGACATCGATCAGAACCCAAAGGCTGACGAGAATGGGCAGGGGTTGACCAAGAAGGCGGATGTTAAGTCCGGCATCGCGGAAATGAACACCCGCGTCGGTGTGAGCTACACGCGGCTCGGCGACCCGGATCGCGCAACACCGTACTTCCGAAAAGCACTTGCGATCCGCCGCGAACTCTCGCAGGCCGAACCGAAAAACCTCGCTTACCGGCTTGATGTTGCCCGCTCCCTTCTCGCCATCGGCGACAACAGCTTCCGAATCGAGGACAACGCGGCGGCCAACACAAGGTTTGATGAATCCCTGGGAGTTGTCGAGGATGTGTTTCGACAGAAGCCAAAGATTCTGGCAGTGAAGCAGGAGTTGTCGCGCGCGTGCTCGCTGACGGGCGACTTCCATCTGCGGATCGGCGAAACCGAGAAGGCACGCCCGCTGTTCGAACGAGCGCTGGCGCTGACCAAGGAAATCGTCAACGCCGATCCCAAGAAGTTCGACTATCAATGGGACTTGGGGCACGCTCACTACCGATTGGGGCTACTGGCTCTGCGGGCCAAGGACGAAGGTGGCGGCCGGGCGCAATTCGAGAGCTGTCGCACCGTCCGCGAGAAATTGGCCACGCGTGACAAGGCCAACGATCGACGACAGATGGAGTTGATGTTGCCGCTGGCGCATTGCGGGAAACACACCGAGGCGGCAGCAATCGCCACGAAACTTCTTAGCGGAATGACGGACGGGGAGTTATTGGTCGACGTGGCCCGGTGCTATGCCCAGTGTGCGGCCGCAACTTCAGACGAAACTCTGCGGAATCACTACATGACCGATGCGATCCAGGCCATCAGCAACGCGGTCAAACATGGCTACCGCGACGTGGTCTACCTTTCGACGGAGGTCGATTTCGACTCGCTGCGAGCAACTGAAGGATTTCGTTCGCTTCTCGAGGAAATTCGACGAAAAGGACGCGGCGCCCTTGCAGGGAGGGATTAGTGCCTTATCCAACCTTAAACGTGGAGATCAGTCGAAGCGAAAGTCGCCAGACCACTGCTGTCAACATCTTTGCCGCGCGGTTTTTTGCTGAGCTGTCGTTTTGGCTTTCGCTTGGGCTTGAGCATGGCTCTGGAGGATGCGGAACACGGAGCCATGACCGCGTTTACCGACGCGCTTCGTGGTCGTGCGATTCGGTTGCGGCTTGGCTTTCCACCACGTTTCGCTCCACGTTCCAGCCAGCATGGTACGCAGACGTTCGCGTAAGTCCTCTTCCGGGAGACATTCGGCAAACCACACGGCGGTCGGTTCCGGTCCGATGACGATGTTCCAGGCGACCAATTGGTCGCGAAGATCATCGAAGAACTTCTCGAGCGAGATCCGTTCGGGTGGGCATTGCTTGACCTCGGCTACGTAGGTCGTCAGCAACTGGACGATGTTGTACAAGATCATGCAGAAGGCAAATTGGAAGATACACGCCTGCGGCGTGCTGCCGATCAAACCCGCCAGGCCAAACACCTCGGTCACTTTTTGAAACAGCCGCTCGATGCCCCAACGCTCCAGGTAGAGCCACAGCAAATCGACCGCGAGAACCGCGTCGGCATCCAACAGATCGGTGACCAGCGCCAGCTCTTCTTCGCCCGGCCGCGACAGGACGATGCGCCGGACATACCGGCGGCCGGCGCTGCGCGGGCCGCCCAGCCAACCCCACGACTCCGCATACGCTCGGCCTTTCGCGTCGGTGCCAGTCCGTGGCGGTCGCTCGGCATCGGCCGTAAATTTCGTGTTGCTTTGATGGCGGACCAGGAAATGGTCAGCGGCCCGCGCCGTAAACCGCGCCAAGCGCACTAAATCGCAAAAGCCGCGATCGGACACGTACAAGCAGAGTTGCGACACCAGCCCATACACCTGGGTCAGCAAACCGTCGAGCAGCGGTCGTTCGCTGGCATCGCCATCGGCATGCGCCTGCATCGCCACGGCCAGACCCGAACCCCACTCGAGCGCCACGGTCACCTTGCCGCCCAGTAAGCCGCCGCCCACGCCCCGCAACGGTTTGAGCCGTTTCGCCACCTTCTTGATCGCTTTACCATCGATCACGATGACTGTGAAACCACGCAAACCGGCCGGCAACTCACGCAGGGATGTCGTCGGGATCAGCTTACGCAGTGCGGCGGTGCCATGACGTAGCAAAGCCTGGCTCACCGCGATCGGCAGTCGGCCGAGTTTGCCAAATGCCGCGGCGATGCTGGTCGAGAGTTGGCCCGAGGCGATATTCTTCTCGAAACTGCGTCGACCGCTGCCACGGTGCAACAGCAAAGCGTCGGCCACCAAATGCACCATCGTCGCGAAGGTAATGACCTTTTCATAACACCGACCGCGATGTTCATTCCAGAGCGCGTTGAGGCGTTGCGGGTCGAAAACGAAACGCCAAATCGACAGCGCGGCATCGGCCAGCGGCAAGCGTGCCGCGACATCTCGGAAATCGAATCCCGCCGCGCCTTCGCGCTCCGTAGCTTCCATGCCCGTGCCTCTCGAATGGTGCGAAAAAACCTCCAGCTGACGAAAATGTATGGGGCTCTTAACCTTACGCAAGAGCCAGATGTTGACAGAAGTGGTCTGGCGACTTCCGCTACCCGTCAATTAAGCCTGGACAAAGCACTGCGCTCGTCACCAGAAAAAGAGGTTTCGCAACCTTTCCCTATACAAGTTGCAGCGGCATGGGTCGGTAATTCAGTATCCATAGCGGACCAAGCATTATCTGCACGTGACCGATGCCGATTTCTGCGTGACCCTGCAAAGCGGTGTACGAGTATCGCCAAATCTGGTGCAATCGGGACAAGACGGCACTCGACAGGACCGGGCGGCAAATGATCGGAAAGTTTGCCTGGATGATGAGTTGCGCCGAGTGCCATGGAGAGGTGGAGATGGGAGCTGAAACGGTAATACACCCAGTAGGATTCGAACCTACAACCTTCGGTTCCGTAGACCGATGCTCTATCCAGTTGAGCTATGGGTGCATGGAGAGCGCGGAGGCCCTACCGAGAACTGCATGATAGGAGGGGCGATTGAGCATGTCAACAGGCGGCAAGGCGGCTGTTTGGCCTATGCCGGATGTGCGGGCCATACCGGATTTCGGGCCGACCTGAATAACCCGTCCGAGGCATCTTGCCGGTCCTCCCTCTTTTCCAGGCCCAATCCGGCCGAAAGTTATGTCGAGCAATTACGATGGCCCGTTGCCACTGGAAACAAGGAGGTCCCCCGTGACGGTGCGCAAACTTATTCCACTAGCCATGTCCTTTGGCTTGTGGATCGCGGGGCCAGCAATGGCCCAAGACGAGGCCGCCAAGGCCCGCAATCAGAAGTTAGCCGACTCCGCCGCGGAGAAACTGCGGTCGACCGGCGCGGTCAAGGGGGCATCGGTCGACATCGAAACCCGCGATGGGGTCGTTGACCTCACCGGGACGGTGACGAGCGAGGCCCAGCACGAACAAATCCTGCGCACGCTGAAAACGGTTCCCGGCGTGAAGAAGATTCAGAGTTGGCTGGCGGTCGGCAACGCCCAGTCGCCGACTCCGGCTGCAAACCCTGCGAAGCAGATGCCGGTCAGCAGTTTTGGTCCCCTCCAACGGGCCGGCGGTGAAGGCCCGGGCGGACCGATCAGCGCGCTGCCCGCTCCGGGCGGTCCCGGTCCGCTGCCGCCGACGGGCGAGCCGGTGCCGTTGAATGGCGCCCCGGCGATGGCGCCGCTCGATCCGGCCGGTCCGCGTCTGCCCCCGTACGCCTGGCCCACCTACGCTCCGTACAACAATATGTCGCGCGTCGCGTATCCGCAGTCGTACCCGTATAACGCGTTCCCGTACATCGGGCCGTACTATCCGTTCCCAAAGGTCCCTCTCGGCTGGCGGAAAGTCGTGCTCGAATGGGAAGACGGACACTGGTACTACGGCCGGCTGTCGAGCCCGCATGATTTCTGGCGCGTGAAGTTCTGGTGATCGATAGTTTCCAGTCCTCAGCCCTCAGTCCTCAGTCGGGCGACTGAGGACTGGGGACTGAACACTGGGGACTCGGGACTGGAGACTGGGGACTCGGTACTACTCGGCTGGTTGCACTTCCGCGATAATCACTTCATGTCTGTCTCGTCAATCCTTGGGCCTTGGGGCGAGGTCGCCCGGCAATGGCCCGAGTTTGAATCCCGGCCCGAACAACTCGACATGGCCCGTGCGGTGGCCGATGCGATCGAGAACGAGCATCACCTGATGGTCGAGGCGGGGACGGGCGTCGGCAAATCGTTCGCCTACCTCGTGCCGGCCATTCAGGCCGCATTGGCCAATTCGAACGGTCGCGTCGTTGTTTCGACGCACACCATCGCGCTCCAGGAGCAGATCGTTCGTAAGGACGTGCCGTTCCTTCAATCCGTCTTTCCCGATGAGTTTCGCGCCGTTCTGGTCAAGGGACGCAGCAACTACCTGAGCATTCGGAGACTACGAGTGGCTCAGCAGAAGATGCAAACTCTTTTCTCGGAACGGCAGGCAGTCGATCAACTCGGGCAAATCGGCAAGTGGTCGCGAAAAACCCAGGATGGCAGTCGCAGCGATCTGCCGATCGTTCCGCAGCCCGATGTTTGGGACATGGTCGCCAGCGATCACGGCAATTGCCTCGGCCGCGATTGCCCCGACTACACTCGCTGCTTCTATTACAACGCTCGTCGCGGCATGCAGGGCGCACATCTGCTCATTGTCAACCACGCGTTGTTCTTCACCGATCTCGCTCTCCGGCGGCAGGGGGGCGGGTTTCTTCCCGAATACAAAGTGGTCATCTTCGATGAAGCCCACACGGTCGAAGATGTCGCGGCCGATCATCTCGGCTTGCAGATCAGCCAGGGCAGCCTTGAATACTTCTTCAATCGACTGCTCTCGCAACGACAGCATCGCGGTTTGCTCGCTTCCTATGGAGATTCCGACGCCACCAATCAGTTGGAGTACGCTCGACAGGCAACTGACCAATTCTTCCAATCGGTGCGGACGTGGATCGATCGCCAGGGGCCGCGAGCCACCGGCCGCGTCCGCGAGCCGGGGATTGTCGCCGACGTTCTTTCGGAGGAGTTAACGAAGCTGGCGAGCCATTTGACGCGCTGTTCGCAGACTCTCCATTCCAACGAGGAGAAGATCGAGCTGACGAGTGCCGCGGAGCGTTGTGCTGGGTTCTCGGCGTCGCTGGTGCAATGGCTGGAACAGGGCTTGAAGGGTCAAGTTTACTGGATCGAAACTCGCGGCGAACGGCAAAACCGAGTCGTGCTCGCGAGCGCCCCGGTCGATGTCGGCCCGACGTTGCAGCAAGCACTCTACTCCAAGTGTCCGACAGTCATCATGACGAGCGCGACGCTCAGCTCGGGCGGCGCGAATGGATTCCAGCACGCGCAACAGCGCGTGGGACTCACGAAAGCCGAAACCCTGCAACTTGGCAGCCCGTTCAATTACCGAGAACAAGTCGAATTACACCTGTTTCGATCGCTGCCCGATCCCTCGGCTCTGCCCGCGAAATTCGAAGAAACTGTTCTCGAGAAGTTGCCGGAATACATCGAGCGCACCAAGGGCCGGGCGTTCGTCCTCTTCACGAGTTATCAATTCCTGCAGCGGACCGCCAAGCAACTCCGACCGTGGCTCGATCAGCATCGCTATCAATTGTTCTGTCAAGGCGAGGGTCTTTCGTCGGCACGACTGATCGAGCAATTCCGCGAACCCCCCGGTCAGTGCTATTCGGCGTCGATAGTTTCTGGCAGGGCGTGGACGTGAAAGGCGAAGCGCTTTCCAATGTGATCATTACCAAGCTGCCCTTCGCGGTCCCCGACCGCCCGTTGACGGAAGCACGGCTGGAAGCAATCGAGGAAGCCGGCGGCAATGCGTTCTTCGATTATCAAGTGCCACAAGCAGCGATCAAATTGAAGCAGGGATTCGGCCGGCTGATTCGCACCAATACCGATCGCGGCATCGTCGTGCTGTTCGATCCCCGCGTGCTGACCAAGGGCTATGGCAAGACGTTCTTGAATGCGTTGCCGGAGTGCAAGACGTTTGTCGATGGCGTGCTGGCCACCGGTTGGACGAGCCGTTGAATTCTGGCGAATCTCAAATAGCAATGCGTTCATCTCTCCGGCATCAAGTCCTCGACATAAGTGCTCGCATACCCATACGTGCTTCCTTCGCCCTGGTGGTTCTTCAACTCTTTGACGATCTTTAGCCGGGCGGCGTAATAGCGGCCTGTTTCGGCCTGGAAATACAGAGTCCCTTGGCGCACATTGGCAACAGGGGAATCTGATCCGCCGCCTGCGTCGGCATGTCCTTGACTTCGGTGCTGAGGCCGATTGCGATGAGGCCGCTCTTCGGTTGCAGGCACGTGTAGTTCTGCGTTGCCTGGTATTTTTCGCCGGTGCCGAGTGGCGGATCGATCTGAATCGTGTACGTTCGATGCCAGGCGTCGCCAGTCTTGGGCGTCGTCTCCGGCAACGTCAACTTGAAGGGCAGATCGGCGGCGAAGCGCGTTGCCGGGCCCACCTTGGATTCCTTGACTTCGACCAGTCTGCCGACCGGGTCCATTCGCAGCACGGCGAGCACGGGGCCAACGTGTTTGGCCATCTCGCGCTTGTTCAAATCGTCCGGCTTGGTGGAATCGAAGACGTCTACGTCCTTGCCGCTTTTCCGCTCGAAGCGCATCGACGCGATGGACATTTCCAGCGTCGCCACGCCTTTGCCATCGACATCGATCACTTTCCATTTGCGCACGAGGTCGATTCGGGTCGTCGCGTCGTCGACAATCGGTTTACCCGTCTTTTCATCCGGGATTGACTGAACGATCTTCGTCGTCTGAACGGCGTGGTAGGAAAGTGTTTCGCCCTTGTGGGACTGGAACCGCGGCGGTTCCGCACGCAGTAGGCTTGTGCACGCGATGAGACCGACGATTGACAAGTGAAACCGGCCACGCATCTGAATGCCTCCATGCCATTCGCCTCGAAGACAAATAACCCAGGCTGGGCAGCCAACGCAAGGTCATCTGAGCCCAGTCGCGGTAGCTTGGAAAGGACGCGAAGACTGCCAAAATGACAGAGTCTCCGCCAGCTCCGCCAACTTTTTCTCCATCACCCCCTGACATGCGCGCTGTTGAAATGCGGTGCTTCCATCCATCGGCTCAAGCCACCAGTGCTCTTGGAGTTCGAGACCGCGATCTATTGAGCGCTAGGCTGCCAATGCGTCACGACGGAGATCCGCTGCGAAGCAGAGTAGGAGTAAGATGAGGACTAGGATTAGGAAGAGGACTAAGAGCAAGATGAAGAGAAGGAGTAGGACCAGAAGCGGCCCGGCGAGCATCTGGCTTTCGTTCTCTGACTCCTAGTCCTCATCATAATCCTAATCCTCTTTTCCTCGGCGGGACATTGACCGCGCAGCCGTCGATAGCCCTCAGAATCTTCACTGGTTGCGGGATTAACGGCGCAATCATCCCCCGATTCTCCAGCCAGCCTACCATAAGCATTACTTCGTTGCGGAAGGTAAACCGATCGTCGCCTGCTGACCAGGACCTGTTCCCATGATCCCTCGCCGAACGTTTCTTGGCACCGCCGCCGCAAGCCTTGCCGCCATTCAATCCAGTCGGGCCGCCGATCGACCGCAGGCGGGACGAAAGAAACTTGCGGTCGTCACCACTGAGTGGCGGTACCACTCGCACGCCTGGCACATGGCCGAACGATTTCTCGCCGGCTATCCGATCGATGGCCACTGGCATCATCCGCCATTCGACGTGGTGGCGGCATACGTCGACCAGTTCCCGAAAGGAGACCTGAGCCGGCAACGCGCCAAGGAATTCCACTTCAAGATTTGCCCGTCAGTGGCCGAGGCTCTTCGCTGTGGCGGCGACAAGCTGGCCGTCGACGCGGTTCTCGTGATTGGCGAACACGGGAACTATCCGGTCAACAAGATGGGCCAAACGCAGTACCCGCGCTACGAGTTCTTCAAGCAAGTGGTCGCCGTCTTCGAGAAGGATGGCCGAGTGCTCCCCATGTTCAACGACAAGCATCTGTCGTGGAAATGGGAATGGGCCAAGGAAATGGTCGACACCGCTCACCAGATGAAGATTCCGTTCCTGGCAGGTTCGTCGCTGCCGGTCACGTGGCGGATGCCATCTGTTGAAATGCCGCTTGGCGCTGCCGTGGAAGAGATGCTCGGCATCGCGATTGGCAGAGTCGATAGCTACGATTTCCACGCGCTGGAAATGATTCAGTGCATGGCCGAGCGCCGCAAGGGCGGCGAGACGGGCGTCAAGTCCATGCATGCTCTTCGCGGCGAGGCAGTTTGGAACGCGATGGTCGATCGAGCCTGGAGCCCGCACTTGTTCGAAGCGTGCCTGTGTCGTTCGCAGACGCTCGCGCAAAGCCCGACCACCAGCGATCGCTTTCCGACGGCCGAGCAGGTGAAGACGTGGGTCAAGGAGCCAGTCGCCTATATGTACGAGTACATCGACGGGACCAAGGCGACGATGCTATTGCTCAACGGTTTGGTCAGCGACTTCACGTTCGCCGCCCGAATCAAGGGCCAGAAGGAACCGGTGTCTACACTCTTTTACCTGCCGCCCAATCCGAATGTCACCTACTCGGCCGCTTTGATGTCGAAGGCGGAAGAGAACTTCGTGACCGGCAAGCCGCCCTATCCGATCGAACGAACATTGTTGACTACCGGACTCGTGGAAGCGGGAGTGCACTCGCTGTTCGAGGGGAAGAAGCTGGAGACTCCGCACCTGGCAATCAAGTACGAGCCGCCGAGGGGGTCGCTGTTTTTGCGAAGTTGATTGGCTTTCTTATTGCGCCTTTCCAGACTAGCGGCGTTGCCGGCGGAGCCTGAAGCGTGAGCGAAGGCGACGATTGCCCAGTGGTTCATTGAATACACTGGTGATTTAGGCGTCGCCTTCGCTGACGCTTCAGGCTCCGCGGTCGCTGATTCGGAAGGGCGCTCTTAACTTTGGGAGCCAATACATGAAGAACATTATTGACGACCGGACTCGTGGATGCGGGAGTGCACTCGCTGTTCGAGGGGAAGAAGCTGGAGACTCCGCACCTGGCAATCAAGTACGAGCCGCCGAGGGGGTCGCTGTTTTTGCGAAGTTGATTGGCTTTCTTATTGCGCCTTTCCAGACTAGCGGCGTTGCCGGCGGAGCCTGAAGCGTGAGCGAAGGCGACGCCGAAATCACCAGTGCATTCGGTGAACCGCGGGGCAATCGTCGCCTTCGCTTACGCTTCAGGCTCCGCGGTCGCTGATTCGGAAACGCGCTCTTAACTTTCGGAGCCAATACATGATCATCGACGTACACAGTCACACCTGGGACTTTCCGCATCATTTCAGCGAGGATTTCTGCCAACAGGCCAAGCGCGCCAAGGCGGGCTTGGAGGTTGATCTCAGGGTGCGCTACGAAGACTATCGCCGGGCGGCGACCGCGGACACACGCACGATTGTCTTTGGTGGCAAAGCTCGATTGAGCGGCCTCTGGGTCGACGATCGGTACGTCGCCAATTATGTGCGCGCACATCCCGATACTCTGATCGGTTTCCTGTCAGTGGACCCGACGCAACTGGGCTGGGAGCGCGAAATGATCGAAGGGCATCGCGAGCTTGGCATGAAGGGAATCAAGCTCCTGTCGATGTACGCCGGTTTTCGGCCGGACGAAGAACGCCTTGATCCGCTTTGGCGATACGCCACGGACCATCGATTGCCGGTGCTGCTCCATACAGGAACCACCTTTGTTTCCCAGGCGCCACTCGAATGCACGTTGCCACGTCATCTGGATCGAGTCGCAATTCGGTTCCCGGAAGTGAAAATCATCATGGCGCACTTGAGCCATCCCTATGAAGGCGAATGCGTGGTGACGATCCGCAAGCATCCCAACGTCTATGCCGACATCAGCGCGCTGCACTACCGTCCGTTTCAGCTTTATCACAGCTTGATGTTGGTGCAGGAGTACGGGGTTTGGGACAAGGTGCTGTTCGGCAGCGACTACCCGTTCACGACCGTGTCCGCCTCGATTGATGGTCTGCGCAAGCTCAACACGATGCTGGAAGGCACCGCCCTGCCACGGCTTAACGAGGCCGCCATCGAAGCGATGATCCATCGCGACGCGCTAGCTGCGCTTGGACTGACGAATGATTGACCCGAATGCCGCAAGGCGTCGGATGAGGACGACAGACGGAGGCTTTATTTTTGACGGCTGCGCGGTCAATGTTCCGCCGAGGAAAAGAGGATTAGGATTACGATGAGGACTAGGATCAGGAAGAGGACCAAGAGCAGGATTAAGAGTCCGAGAACGAAAGCCAGATGCCCGCCGGTCCGCTTCTGGTCCTACTCCTTCTCTTGATCTTGCTCTTAGTCCTCTTCCTAATCCTAGTCCTCATCTTACTCCTACTCTGCTTCGCAGCGGATCTCCGTCGTGACGCATTGGCAGCGCAGCGCTCAACTGGATTGTGGCCGGCTATCGACCGACGGCCCGCCACTCGCCGGAAATCTCGCCGGCCTTCTTTTTCGATTGGACGAATTTCAGGGCGAGCAAGGTGTAATCGTCGGCGGGCGACGCCCCGCCGGTGAACTTTTCGAGCGACTCCAGGACCTTGCCGATTGCGGATCGAGCGCCGCTGGGACCCGGATTCAAGGCCGCGTCGAGACGCTGCTCGCCAAACTGTTCCCCCTCGGCGTTCTTGGCCTCGGTCAATCCGTCCGTGTGAAGTAAAACCTGATCGCCGGGCGTCAGCGCGACTTCGGCTTCCGGGTAAACCGTTTCCGCCACCACGCCGAGCGGCACACATCGTTCGCCCACCAGGGCCTCTTTCGACCCGTCGCCACGCACCAGTCGCGGCGGTGGATGGCCCGCGTTGACCCAGGTCAACGTGGCCCGATCGGGATCGTACACCGCGTAAACGGCGGTCACGAATTTCCCGGCCGAGCGAGCCGATAGCCGGCTCAGATGATCGTTGACATAGGCGAGGAGGTGGCCCGGCGGAATGGCTGGACCGCCATAGGTAGTGACCAGCGAGTGCACGACGGCGACCAGCATGGCCGCAGCGGCTCCATGGCCGCAAACATCGGCGACGAGAAAGCCCACTCGCCCGCGCGGCAGCGGAAACACGTTGTAATAATCGCCCCCTGCCTCGCTTGTGGTTCGCGAATACACGGCCATGTCGAGATTGGAGGTGCGCGGCAATTCCGTGGGCAACAGGCTGCGCTGCAACTTGGCGACTTGACGCATTTCGTGCCGGGATTGCTCGTGGTCGGCACGCAGCTTCTGAGCGAGCAGCACCGTTTGCGTCGCGCGGCCGAACAGGTTGCTCATCCAAACGAGTTCCGGCACGCGTTCGGGCGGGAAGGCATTCGCCTCCTCGCGGGTCAGAACCACCATGTTGACCGCGTCGCCCGCGTCGAATAGGGGGATCGCCAGCAACGATCGCTGAGCGGAAAGGTAAGGGAAGGCCGGATCATCTTCGGGCAAATTCAAGTCGTCGATGAGTCGCGGCCGGCCGGCGTGCATCAGCTCACTGAACAGTCCGCGGTCGAGACGCGGCAAGCGCTCGCTGTCGGTCCAGGGATTGATCTCTTCCGTCCACTGGCTGAAGCGAGTAATGCGGACGAATGGTTCGGGGAGATCGCGGCGACTCAACGAGATTTGCCGACTCGTCGGAAAGATCTCGCGCATTCGCCGGCTGTATACGCGATACATCGTCTGCGGATCATCCGCCCGACTGAGTTCGCGCATCACATCCACGGTCAGGGAAAGTCGAGCGGTGGCCGCCTCGGGGCGCAAATCGAAAAAGTCCGTACGTATCATGGATCCAGTAGACAATGCCTCGGCGAAATGAGCAAGAAAGAAGTATCTACTTCAGCCGATCGAGAGAAAAAAATCCATCGCCAAACTTGGGATTGATCACCAAATCGCGGAAGTAATACTTCGCAATCAATTCGTCGCCGGCCTTCAAAACTACTCCCGTTTGCAACAACGTTTCGGCATCAAAGTAAACCGTTACCTCCGTCAGACCCTCTTCCTCGGGAACCTGACAGATGCGATGCAAGACGTGACAGGGCCGGCCGTTCAATTCGCCGATGGCCACTACCCCGTCGTAACGAGTTTGCAGCGTGCCTTTTTGTTTTGCGGCCTGCCAGGCCGCATGCAGTCGAAGTGTGCCCTTGTTCAATCCGAATTCGTTGACGGGATAGCGTGCCGCCTCGCGGACCGCGGAATCGGTCAATCGTCGAGTCACGTAGGGGGCAAGCTTTCGGGCAATCTCGTTCGATGGAACCACCGCGAGTCGGTCGACCTTGTCGCCGGCCGGATACAGCATGATCGCCGCACGCCCTCGACCTTCCAGCCATTCCATCCGCACGGTAAATGGCGATTCGCGAAAATCGCAATGGATCACTTCGCGATCGCGCAACTTCCCGCCGATTCGTTCCCGTTTGATCAACGTGCAGGTATACGCTTCAACGTCGGTGCGATATTGTTGCAAAGATTTCGCCAATGCGCCGACCGGGTCCTCACGGCAAAGCTCTGCAAACGAGCGTTCCGATATCGACGTCGGCGCGATTGGGACCGGATCGGGTGGGGGAACCGAGTAGATATTCCGGTCACCCGTCACCAGCCGGACCGGAGCAAACATCAGGCAAATAATCAATAAGGCAAGGAAGCAAACCGGAACGTAGACATACGTCCGCATGATTGATCCCGCCCGGCGCACATGCCCAATTTGGGCAACTTGGGTAAGCCTGGGGAAATGCCCACTTATTATTATCGTCCGCATCCCGGTTCGACTGTAGGGCAGAGGAGGATTTTCCGATATCTCTGGCAACCTCTGCGCAGAAAAACCGGCCCACGGTTGGGAGTACGGAGAATGGGGATTCGGCGGCTCCCCGCATTGATTCTCGTTCTTGGCGTCAGTGCAATCGCGCCGGCGCCAGCCATTGCCGAACCGCCGGACCATCCCGCTGCCAAGATCGGAATGGTGACCGGTCCTCAACCGACTGGTGAATCGCTTCCATTACTGCCGGTTCCCGATTCAACGCCCGAGGCGCGACCACCCTGCGCGAGTTGTCCGACGGATTATCATCCCAGCCATGTCTACTTGCCGGACCAGAGCCCCGATTGCTCCAACGGCGGCCGCGAGGGTGATTGCCACCCGTGTCGACGCGGCTGGATCGACATGGCATTCTTCATCGGCAAGGGGGAGAACCTGCCGGAAGTCGAACGGCGATACCAATACGGCTGGCAATTGAACGGCGGTTACTGGTTTAGCGACGAGCGCACCCTGGGACTCGACACCGGCTTTTTCTCGGCTCACGGGTCGTGGCGGCGCGTGCCTGGACCGTACCTGATCGATTCGCCGGTCACGACGTGTACGTTCGACGCCAATCTTCGGGGCGAGCTGTTCACCGTCGACCGCTTCCGTTTCGATTGGCTGCTGGGCTATCGCTATGCTCAATTGCACGAGCGATATTTATTGGGGACGACGATTCTGCTCGCGGATCTCGCGAATCGGGACCACATCAACGCCGGCCAAATTGGGTTGGTCGGAACCTACCGCTATGGGCCCTACTTCGCCGAGTTGGTCGGCAAACTGGCGGCTGGCCGATCGAGCGAGGACATCGACATTGGCCCCGTGCGCACAACGGAGAGCAACACGTGTCTTCTGTCGGAATTCGGATTTCGGATTGGCTACCAGTTCGGCGAGTCGCTTTGGGGCACTCTCGGATATCAGTTCCTTTACTTGTCGAACGTCGATCGCCCCGGCCAGCACGATAGCTCGTACTACTTGCACGGACTGACGATCGGATTTGAAAAGCACTTCTGATCAGCCGGCGGCAAGTCGCCAACAAATCCAGATTGCTCCATAAACGAGCGCGATTGGCAATGTCAACATCGCGATCAAGACCATGATCGAATGCCGGGTCGCTGGATGCCGCGAACGGCGAGAGATGACATGGACGATCGCAGCGAAAGCGATTGCGGCAACGACTTCGACGACCGCCAGCCCCGCGAGCAACTCGCCAATCACTCATCCACCGCCATGGTTGACATGATCGACCTGAGCAACTGACCCTGGTCGTCCAATTCTTCGTCCGTGCACTGGGCGAGCACCAGAACGACGCCATTGCTGGCGGGGACGGAACGGACCCAGCAGGTGTTAGTCAAGTCGAAATGGAGGAAGCGAACGTCGGCGCCTAGAGCGGGTTGGCCAGCGAGCGTGTCGACCGCATCCTCGGCCTCAAGATCCGGGTAGTCCTCTTTGAGACCAGTGACCGCGGCTTCGACCAACTCGGCGGGATCGTCCACACCGGGAACGAAGCTCACCACCAGAAATGCCGTCCCCGGGCCCTGAAGGGAGACGGTCCAGCTCTCGTCTTCCTCTTCCAGTTCCATCTCCCAGTCGCGGGGATAGCGAAAGCGAACCCCATCACGCTCGAAGGCTTCTTGCATGAGGAATCCTCCAACGAGGGCGTGGCATCTCCTCCATCATAGGCATTTCGCGGGTGCCGATTCGACCGTCCCGGTAGGGTCGCTCCTTTACTATTGTCAAGTCCCCCTTGGAGTGAGAGAATTACCCTGGAGACTATTTCACGAGTAGGTCCGGCGAGCCGAGCCGGACCACCTTGCACACGGGAATGGCATCATGCGGTCTCGGCGGCTGGCGCGGGGTCCGCCTCGGCTCGGCGGACCTACTGGTGACACAGTCTTCAGTAGGTCCGGCGAGCCGAGCCGGACCACCTTGCACACGGGAACGACATCATGCGGTCTCGGCGGCTGGCGCCCTGGTCCGCCTCGGCTCGGCGGACCTACTTGTGAAACGGACTCTAGAGTGAAATCCCAAGAAATGTCCGAGCCCATTAATGAGAATTCGTTCGTCAATTCGTAAGCCGGCATTCACTCTGCTGGAAATGCTGGTCGTCGTGGGCATCATTGGCGGCCTCATTGGACTGCTGCTGCCGGCCGTGCAGAAGGTGCGTGAAGCAGCCAATCGCATTCGCTGTGTGAATAATCTGAAACAAATTGGACTGGCATTGCACGCCTATCACGACAGCGTCGGGCAATTTCCTCCGGCTTATACCTGGGTCGATCAGAATGCACCGGCTCCCGGCGCGACGCGTCGGGGTCCACTGCTTTACGATCGTCCGGGCACTAACAATTTCTATGAGATTCAGTGGCCCGGCTGGGGCTGGGCGACTTACTTGCTCCCCTATGTGGAACAGGAGAACTTGTACAAGCAACTCGATCTCACTGCCCCCACGGTTGGCGTTCAGGCGACCACGGCCAGAACCACCAAGCTGGCCATCTACACGTGCCCGTCCGATCCTCAGACAGGTATTTACCTGGTGATTCGCAACAAGGGCTCGACCAACATCGAAGCCGCCACCAACAGTTACGTGGGATGTTTCGGAGCGGGCGGCAATATTGCGGTGTCGCCCGGCGATGGCAATGGCCTGTTCGTTCGGAATGGGGCCTTGCAAATCCGCGACATTACCGACGGGACGTCGCAGACCCTCGCGATTGGCGAGCGCGGCGCTGTTTGCACAGTCCCCCTGGATCGGCGTTTTGGATCAGGGCACGGTGCGCACAACACCCGGCGTGCCCGTGTTTCAAGCCATGATCATGCCCGCGCAAACAATGCCCATCGCGCGGGTCGGCATGAAGCCGCTCAACGATTACTGGTCGGAACCGTACGATTTTTTTAGCCCCCACCCCTCGGGAATGAATGCCCTCTATGCCGACGGCTCCGTTCGGCAAATTCGCAAATCGATTTCCGTTGATGTATTTCAAGCACTGGCGACCCGCGCCGGCGGCGAAGTTGTCCAGGTCCCCGAGTAAACGATGATCGCCCGGTTACTCCTGTTGACGCCGCTGATTCTGCTACCCGCTTGTTCGGATCGACCCAAGGCGCCGCCGCTCACGCAGGAGTCGGTCTATCAGAACGACGCAATCGGCGTGCGATTTCTCGTACCTTCCGGATGGACAACCCAATCGCGTGCCGTCCTACCCTCGGGCCCGCTCGCCAAACCAATCGTTCTGGTTTCGTACCAGGGCGGGTATGAAAGACCGGCCAAGTTTCTCGTTCTGGTTGCGGATATTCCGCCGGATGTGGATCTGCGGGCGTACCTCATCGAGCACCAGGTTGGTTCGGAAAAATGGAAAAGCCAGAGCGCGATCGAACCGGTTTCCATTAACGGCGCGCCGGCCAGTCGATTTGTCTTAACGCTACCCCGGGGCAAAGAGGAGATCCGGCGCGAAGTGACCGCTTTCCGCCGCGACAATCGCGTCTATCTGTTCCTCGTCGATTTCTCGGCAACCGATGGCGCGAGCCGCGACGCGGTCCGAACAGCCATCGACAGCATTAAATGGAAGAGCTGACCAGGGCTAGTTCTTGTCGACTCCCGCCGGGTCGATCAATCGCACGGCTCGAAGTGCGGCGATCTTTACTTTTTCATCCGAATCGTGAGTGGCGGCTCGAACGTCGGCGATCACTCCCTTGGCCGCCGGCCCCATCTGGCCCAGCGACCGAACCGCGTCCCGACGAACTTTGGCTTCGCGGTCTTTAAGAGCGTTGACCAGGGCGGGAATGCCCTCCGCTGCAACTGGGCCGATATCCCCGATGGCCTCGGCCGCATGTTCGCGGACGAGCGGATCGGGGTCCGAACGCGTGAGCCGAATCAATTCCGGCAGGGCTGGCAAGGCCGGCTCGTGGATCTTGCCCAAGGTTCGCGCCGCCTGCCAGCGTACTGTTGGATTGCCATACTTTAACATCGCGTTCAAAGCGGGAACCGCGTCGGCAGCCGCCGGTCCGAACAACGCCACCGTGCGAATTGCGTCGATGTCCGGGAAGAGATTCGTCAATTCGGCAGGAGCGCCGGGGACATCCGGGGCTAGTTTTCCGATCGCTCGGACGACCACTCCACGCACGAGGGGATCGGGATCCGCGAGTGCGGCGACCAGATCCCCCTTGGCCGGCGCGGCATCTTTTCCCATCTGTGCCAGGACATCGGCGGTGCGCGAGCGTGCTTCCGGTTCGGCCGCATTTCGGAGCACCCATGTGCAGATCGGCAACGCTTCGCCCTTTGCGGAGACGAGAGTCTGCATCGCTTGCGCGGATTCTGGAGTGTCCGCTTGGCGCAAATCATGTTCCCAGGCCGATGCTGCTCGGCCCTGATAGAAGGGCTCGCCTTTCACCCAACCGCGCAGTCGACGATTGGGATCCAAGAGAACAATGGCGATGATCCCGACGGCGACAATGACCAGTGCCAGGAGCAACAGCTTCCGAGTACGACTCATGAGCGACCTCGTTGGCCAGGCGGGAGTTCAAAGCAGAATAACGTGACAATCCCTGTATTACCTGACGCCATTTCCGCGGCGACATAAAGCCGATCGTTGACGATCACGGGTGCGGCGAAGACGAGCGGCTCAATCCCAGGCCGTCCGATTTCCTGCCGCCACTGTTCGCGCCCGTCCGCGGGATCCAAACAGACCAGTCGGCCGGCAACGGATACGCCATATGCGAACCCATTCGCGGCAACTACGCCAGCGACCACGGGGGCTTCCATTGGCACGCGGAATATCTCCGTGCCGTCCAGCGCCAGGCCGTATAAATTTCCGTCGCGCGATCCAAACACAACTCGATCGTCGACTATCGCGGGTCGGCCAAAAACTGCATCGCCTGTCCGGAACGTCCAGAGGGATTTACCGGTTACGGGATCGAAACATGCGAGCGCGCCACTCGGCTTATCAGGCGCCGGGGCCGATTCGGTCAGTCGACCATTGCCCAGTCCAACGAACAGCCGGTCCTTGGTGACAACCGGTGAACCCCAGGCGGGCAAATCGACGGGCGTTCGCCAAATCGGTTGTCCGCTCTTCGCATCCAGGCAGACCACTTGATAATCTTGAAATCGCCGGCTCTTACCGCTGCCAACGTAGGCCCGATCGTTGCGGACTGACGGTGTCGAATCAATATGTAGATCGGCCCGGAAATTCCACTTCAATGTGCCGCTAAGCACGTCCAACGCGTATAGCCCGTCGTTGCCAGCCGGGAACACCACCGCGTCGCCGACCACTGCCGGCCCGCCCTCCACGTGATCGTTGGTCTTGAATTCCCAATGCTTGTGCCCATTGGCGGGATCGATGCCATACAGCCGACTGGTGAAATTCGCGTGCATGCCTTCGCCGAATACCAGCCGGCCATTCACAAGTATTGGCGTTGATGCCGTCGGCAGCATATTCCCATTGTCATCGAAGGTCCATTTCAGCTTCCCGGTTGTCGGGTCGATGGCGTAAAGCGCACCACTCAGATGGTTGCCCCCGGTACGGGTCGCCGCGACAAAGACCGCTTCGGAAGTGACGCATGGCGAAGCGACAACGGAGCCGGGATGCGGAGCCTCGTAAACCCACTGCAGTTGCGGACCAACCGGGACTGTGGGCGTGGGGCTTCGGTCCCCCCGGAGTACGATTAGCACTCCGACGATCAGGGCGACGCCGATCAATGACGGGACCACAAAGCGCATGTGACAGGAATTATCCGAGTGACCGCTCCGAGTTGCAACCTCGTCGAGATTGAATCCGTTCGGTATTACGCACGGTCCGTCGCCATAATTCTGCGCTTTTGTCACGCTAATCGCGGCCGTTCCGCGATACAATCAACTCCACTCGATTGCCGAGACTCTCTCATTTTTGGATCCAAGTTGATCCCTGAGTAACTGTTGTGCGCAGCTTGATGCTTCACGACTCGTTCATTCCTGAGGTGTAACCCATGCCCCAATCCGTTTCGACTCGTCGCGCGTTTACGCTGATCGAACTACTGGTGGTGATCGCAATTATCGCCATTCTCATTGGCTTGCTCCTCCCAGCGGTGCAAAAGGTCCGCGAGGCAGCCAATCGGCTCAAGTGCCAGAATAACCTGAAGCAAATGGGCCTGGCGATTCACAACCATGAAGGGACGCTCGGGAAGTTGCCCGCAGCCGGCATCTATCCGATCAACGGCACCGCCCCGGACTCATATTCCGTACACGCTCGCATCCTTCCATTTGTCGAGCAAGCCAACTTATATCAACTCGTCGATTTGACCGCCTCGGCCACCAGCCAGCCGACGGTGACTGCTCAGCGAATTCCGATTTACATCTGCCCGAGTGAACCGAATGCGCGGCCGCGGCCGGGCAATCCGCCACGGTATCCGACGAGCTACGCCGCGAATGTCGGCAGCTGGTTCGTGTGGGATCCCACGAACGGCCAAGCGGGCGATGGCGCATTCGCCATGAGTGGCGAATTGACCTTTGCCGACTTCACCGACGGGACAAGCAACACGGTCGCCCTGGCGGAGGTCAAAGTGTACGGCGCTTACATGCTCGGAAACGCCAGCTTCCCGGCGAACACTCCGCCGCCGAATTCCCCGGCCGAGGTGCTGGCTCTGGGCGGAACGCTCAAGACCCTCATCACCCATACTGGCTGGACGGAAGGACAAACGTTTCAGACCGGCGTGACCTTCGTGCTGCCGCCGAACACCAAGACGCCGTACACCAATCCCAGTGATGGTGTTGAATACGACGTCGATTACGTTTCCAGCCGCGACGGTTCGAGCGCCATGCGCTTGTCGTACGCAGCGATGACCTCACGCAGCTACCACTCCGGCGTGGTCAACGTCTTGCTAATGGACGGCTCAGTTCGGTCGGTCCGGTCGACGATCGCGTTGCCGGCATGGCGAGCGGCCGGCACGCGAAACGGCGGCGAGGTGCTCGGGTTGGATTGAGGAGGCGAATACACGAGAGCCTGAGGCGCCCGCGAACTGTTACGATTGATAGTGGCGGATGCAGTTGTGGCCGTTTCGTCCTTGGTGCTTCGTGCCCGAACGCGAGCCTGGCCCGAGAGTTGGTGGCCGGTTCATTGGTGACTGGCGTCGATGTCCGCATCGACGCGTTGATCCCGTTGGTGAGATCGCTGTTTTCCCCGTTCCCCTCTCACTTTGTCTGCCATCTCGCCCATCCCTTTTCTCGCCGGCGAAATGGAGGACATCTTGAGTCGTCGCAAACTGAAAGCCCGCAAGAAAGCCAGTCCGGTTCGCGAATTCCGCGTGACGCCGCCGCCGATGGTCTTGCAGTATCCGCACGCCGCCGGCATCGACGTGCACTCGGACAATCATGTCGTCTGCGTCCGCTTGGACATGGTCCACACATTTGTCGCTTACACGGCCGACCTGCACCAGATCGTCGCCCACTTGCGTCTGCAGCGCATCACGACCGTGGCGATGTAATCGACCCGCGTCTACTGGATTCCGTTGTTCGAGTTGCTGGAAGCCGAAGGTTCGAGTCTTTCCTGGTCTAACCCGGCCAACTGCGCACCTGCTGTGCCCTGCCCAAAACCGACGTTCTCTATTGCCAATGTATTCAGCGGCTGCACTCGTACGGGTTGCTGCGGGGTTCGTTCCGTCCTTCCGAGTCGGTGCAGGCGTTGGCGCCTACCACCGTCAGCGGCAGATGCTGATCCGATACGCTGCCATCCACTTGCAGCACACGCAAAAAGCGCTCACTCAGATTAATGTCAAACTCACCTAATTCTTTTTCTACATCACCTTCCTTTCTTTTCTATCTATTATCTACTCTATTCTTCTCTTCTAGCTTTTTCCTTACCTCCTTTCCTTCCTCTCCTCACCTAATGCTCTAAGACTAAAGCCTAATTCTCTCTTTCCCTCTAGTCTCTCTTTCTCCTTTAACACCTCTTCTAACTTTTACACGCTAGCATTATTTCTCTACTACCAATCAAAATCTACTAGTGCTATCAGCTTATTGCACTCTAGTTCTCAAACTTTCCCTATCTTTCATTCAACCTTTAATCGCCTCCCAATACCCTCCAGCTCTTTCTCTATAATAATCACTTTCTTTTTTATTCTACCTTCCCATTTTTCCATTCCTTTTTTTTCTACCTTACTTCCATCTAGTTTATTTTATTGCGCTCGGCCTTGGTTATTCTGGCTTTAATCCTCTTCTACTTCTCTCTCTTCCCGAGCGAGCCGCACTTTGCCAGTTCGCTGTTGTTGTGCCCGAAGACCTCTACTATCTACCAAACCGAGAAGAAGACATCGCCACGCAAGAGCTCGGGCCGAGTCAAGCGTGCCTTGCGAATGTGCGCTGAGTCCGTCGGTCGAACCATGACCCCGTTGGGAATGTTCTATCGGCACATGCGCTCGCGGATTGGCGGTCGCGCGCGTGCACGGCGACGGCGCACAAGCTCGCTCGTCTGGTCTATCGCATGCTCAAGTACGGCACGGAATACGTCGTCAAAGGCATGGCCGAGTACGCGGCCAAGATGCGAGCACAAGCCGAGCGGACGCTGCGCAATAAAGCTGCCGCTCTCGGCTTCGAGTTGACGCCCAAGGCCGCTCCGGCACCGGAATAGTCCGCTGAAAAGCAAGAAAATCGCTCCCCCATTCGCGTGGGGGAAAGGGGGTTCTTCGCCCCCATTGGCAAACGAATCAAGAATCGTATATATGTTCCTCGCCCGCCGCAAGGCAGTTCATAGGCGACCCCTTCGCAGGCGCTTCGGGCTCTTGACAATCCGCGATCAATACGGCTTTTCGCCCACGATGTTTCCCGGCGGATCGTAGTTGCACACGATGATCCGAAGCCCTTTGAACCTGCCCTTCTTCACGGTCGCAACTCCGATCCCGATCGCGGTCGTCTTCTTCCAGACCATTTGCGTATAGTGGCCGGACTTGAACTTGCTGAAATCCTCCGGAATCGCCGTGTTCGCGGTATAGTCTTCCATCTGGCTGTGCCAGTCCTTCACTCCCGCGATGATCGTCTGGTTAATTGCGATGTTTTCGCCATACTTCTGAGCCCACTTTCCTGCGACGGGACGATGCTCGGGTTCTTCTTTCTCGGCCAAATGGTCGGCCCATTCCTGGGCGAATTTCGCCAGCTTGTTGGACCACTTGACCGGGCCGACGGCGACGACTTTGCGCACTTTGTTGTGGTAATCGACAATCTCTTCGGCTTGCTTGGCGGAAAGTGCAGACCCAGTATCGTCGGCGGACCGGGCACTGGCGAGAGCGAACGCGAAGGAAAGTACCAGCGTGGCGAACTTGCAATGGTGAGTCATGGCGTCTTCACTTTTTGGGCTTCCGCGGCGGCGGGCCGGTTACAACCTGGTAGTTTGCTTTGGCGACGATCTTGCCGTAATTCCGGACGGCGTTGCGATCCTTGTTCTTGTCCGATTCTCCCAGCCGAGCGTATGGAATCAGTTTGGGGGAAATCCGGCGATCATCGTCCCGCTCGGGACCATACCGCCAGCCATTACGCAAGCGCGATTCCATCCAGCCATCGTGTTCCGCCTCGGCAAGCAACTCGAGGTTCTGGTCCATCGCTGCTTGGGCGTCGGCTTCGCTCGTGCCGGCGGGCGCCTGGCCGATCCGAACGACATAGAGCCCAATAAGACCCACCACGTCCGAGATCCGCCGGGCCGCTTCCCGGTTGTCGTCTTTAATGTGCTCCGGCAAGTCGCGATACCGCATGTCGTAAGTCGGCTTCCATCCCTCGCGCTGCGCCAGTTCGCGGTAAAACTCGTGATACGCTTCGGCCATCGGCTCCACTTCGAACTGAAACGCCAGATCGCGCTCGACGATCTGCAGGAATTCATCGGCATCGACATGCAGTTCGAGCACTTGTCGCGGCGGCAGATGACTTCGACCGATACGGGCGTGATGGCCCGCCGCCGCTCGCGTTTGCTCCACGATCTTCTCCATTGACCGGGCCCCATGCGCATAACGGCCGATCTCCAAAAAAGCGGACAACATTCCGCGATCGATGGTCAGCCGCTCGTTTCCGAAAAGGCCCAGCTTGGCGCGTAGCAGCAGCGCACGGCGAATCGGAAAGGCGACATCGGCCGGATCATCTCCGGTGGCGATTTGCACCGGATTAGGCCCCAGCACATTGAGGTAGCCGTTCAACCGGCTCTTGAAGTCGGGCCCTTTCTTATTCTTGAAAGCCTGCCAGGCGTCCTGCTTTTCCTTGGATTCGTTTGGACTGGCCGATTGAGGACCGAATCCTTGGAAATCGTGGCTCGTACCGCCAGCGAAGACGAAGATGCACTTGCCAATCGGGTGCGAGATTTGACCGTCCTGGAATCGCCCGTCCTGCATCGGCGCCAGGAGGTACTGGAGCCATTTCAAGTCTTTGGAATCAAACTCGTCCCAGAACACAAGCGGCGTATGACCCTCCAGGGCCTTGTCGCGAACTTGATGGAACAAGCCTAACAATTCTTTCGCATCGTCGAACTGGGAGAGATTGAATTCGAGGATCGGCACCTTGTCGCCCAGGATCGCCCGTGCCAGTTCCTTGACTCCGAATGACTTTCCCGAACCGGGCGCCCCGAAGACGGCAATTGATAGTGGCTTATCCGCTGGACCAGGCTGTGCGTAATCGGCGACAATTCGGTGCAGACCGCGAAGATTCTCGATCTCGCCGCGGTCGACAATGAAGAGCTTACCGAACTTCTGAAACGGCAAGCCGTGCAGCGCCACCGTTCCATTGAGGGCAACGCGTCGCGCCAAGCCAAAGAGCGGAGCAATTCGACTTCCGCCACTCGCGTCGGAAGTGGCGATCGACCAACACGGATTGTCGGTCTTCACAGTCACGGTGGAAAAGTTCGAACTGGGTTCCGCGAATTCCAACGCCAAAGCCTTAAATGGGAATGCCGGCGTCTGAGTCGACGGGCCATGTCCTTCCGTGAGCAGTCGACGAGTTACCGCCAGGCCCGAAGTGATCGCCCGCTCCAGGTGCGGTCGAATGTCATGCACATCGGCCGGGATCAGCGCGAGTGTCGCTGCAATCGCCGCGGCAAACGTCGTGTGATAGCCATAAACAGTTCCCTCCGCGTGCTTCGCCCAGTCGCCCTCCAAGTTGGCGGGATCGAAGACCAGGCGAAACTCGGGCTTGCCAGGATTCGTGAAATCCGCGAGCAAGGCCCCCTCGTTGTCGAACCGGACGATGACATATCGGCACTTGCGAAGGGCATGCAACGCCGGGTTGCGATTGAACTCGCCCGCCAGGTCCATTGCCGTCCGCTCCCAGGACAATCCGGGAATCACGCGTACTTCTTCGGAGCGCAGATGGCTGCAAGGGAGAACGACAACGCAGCGCCCAGTAAGATTGCGTCGATCGGACATGAGATGATGCCAAAGGTCGCCGGCCGCGAGCGGGGACTGCGACTTGAGGACGATCCAGTTCGGCGGAGCGGCGGCCGAATCGCGAATCACCTCCGGCCACGCGAATCGCGACGTGATCCGCCGGAACAACTGACCGGCGTCGTCCAGTACCGCCACGCCGCACGGGCCGTCGCCTGCCGCCAGAGCAGGCGGCGTGTAGTTCTCTTTGGCCGTCTCGTAACCGAGCACGTTCCGGACGCGCCAGACCTTTTTGTCCTTGGCAACCTTTCCGTCTGTTGGAAACCAGTCGAAAAGCCCGAAGGCCTTTGGACAATCCCGTCGCGCTTCCTCGCTCGGACCAATCACGTCAATCTGGCGGTCGGCGAGAAATGCCTGAAGGAGATCGGCCGTCAACGCGGCGCCGCCGGCCAATTCCCGGATCTCGGTCCCCAAGTCGAGGCTCGAATCGATTCGGCGATCGTGACCCAAGTACAGCAAGTGGTCGAGAAAAACATCGCCAGTGACGATGACCGGCAATTGCGAGGTGGCGCTACTCATGGGTGTAGTTCAACAGCTATGTTGCGAATCGATTGGTTGGCATCGTAAAGCATTCGAGCTTGGTCGCCAATCAATTTCTTTCGAGCCGGTAATCAATCCGCAATTCTTGTGCCTGGACACGGCTATTGGATGCGGGCATGAACCACGCGATTGCGAGATCATACCTCTTGCAGATGGAAATCGCCTGAGCTGTCGACGAACAAGCCGATTGCGGCGATCCGGAATCGATTGTTGCCACGATCACATTTGTTGGCGGTCAACGGTTCGCTCGAGCGCGGCCCGATCCCATTTCCCGAGAATGGCCGCCGCTCTGTAAGTGCTGTGCAAAAACTCGATGAGCGCCGCGTCTGGATCATTTGCGGTGCGCACGGCGTCATAGGGCAGAATGAACTCCGACAGCTTGAGATTGAATTCCGCCCCTTCTGGACCGACGGTGACTTTCTGAAACCCTTTCGGTTCCGGGTAGGCGTAACTGTAGAAGGCCGGATAATCGACGCCCGAACCGCCGGGCCAGAAGCCGGCGCTCGATACTTCATGCGAATAAGCTTCGCGAGCCACCCAGTCGGGAAGATGTGGCACGCCGCCGGGATGCGGCGGCGCCGTTCGCCCCGAAAACCGAGTTACCGCCAGGTCGAACGACCCCCAGAAGAAGTGGACCGGACTGCATTTGCCAATGAATCGAGCGCGAAACGCGGTGAACACCCGATGAACCTGGACGAGGATCCGCCAGAATCGATGGACCGCGTCCGCATCGTAGGACGCATGCGCCTCGTCATCTGGAAAGGGGGTCGCATCAGCCATTTCATTCGGCCGGGGATCGATTTCGACCGGCACATTCAAATCGCGAAGAATCGTCATCACTTCGCGATAAAACGCGGCCACGGATTGCGGTCGAAGCGGTGCCGACCGCTGGTCGCCGGCGCAAGTGCGAACGATGAGCTGATGATTGACGAAATCAAAGTCGATTTCGAACGACCCATTCGCGTGCGGGATCGGCGACGTGGTTAATCCGCGCGCATTGACGTACAGCGTGACGTGCCATGAGTGATTGATCCATGGCGATTGCGTGAGCCGGACCTTGCCCACAATCTGAGCCCAACGATGGAGAGTGTCATAGGTCGCGGCCCATTCATTCAAGGGAAGTGCGGGCCACATTTCGTCACGAGTACCTGCCACGGGGAACTCCCTGTGCGATCACCTGCGAGTCAACGAACAATCGTAACACAATTTCACTGGGATTGCCGCCCGGGTTCTTCGTCGCGGCGAGGCGATCGAGTAGAATGACCCCAACCGGACTCCTCTGCCTCCCGCCCCTTTTCATGACATGCGACTCATCCTCTTGCTGGCGTTCATCTTGTTCCCCTTGACCGCGAGCGCCGGTCCTATCGATTTCAACCGCGATGTGCGGCCGATCCTTTCGAATAAGTGCTTCGCCTGTCACGGTCCCGATGACAAACAGCGCAAGGCGAAGCTGCGATTCGACATCGAGAAAGACGCCAAGGCCAATCGGGACGGATCGCGCACCATCGTCGCCGGCAAGCCCGACGAAAGTGAAATGATTGCCCGCATCACGGCGAAGGAAGAATCGGAGCGCATGCCGCCGAAAAAGACGAATAAGCCATTGACTGCGAAAGAGATTGAAACGCTCCATCGCTGGATTGCCGAGGGCGCCAAATGGTCGGTTCAATGGGCCCATATGCCGCCGAAGAAAAATCCGCTTCCGGAGTTGAAGAGCGACTGGCCCGCGAACTGGATCGACCGCTTCATCCTGGATCGGCTCAGTCGTGAGAAGCTCATCCCCTCGCCAGACGCCGCTCGCATTACGCTGGCACGTCGACTGTATTTCGATCTGACCGGCCTGCCGCCGACACCGGCCGACGTTGCCGCGTTTGTCGCTGACCAAGATCCGAAAGCGATCGAGAATCTGGTGGACAAGCTGCTCGCCAGCGAACACTACGGCGAGCGGATGGCGATCTATTGGCTCGACCTCGTGCGCTTTGCGGATACGGTCGGCTATCACGGGGACCAGGACCACCACGCATCGCCCTATCGCGATTACGTCATCGATGCGTTCAATCTCAACATCCCCTTCGACCGCTTCACGCGCGAGCAACTCGCCGGCGATTTGGTCCCCGATAGCGGAATCGATCAGAAGATTGCCTCCTGCTACAACCGCCTCTTGCAAACATCGCACGAAGGGGGTGTGCAGGCGAAGGAATACCTCGCAATCTACGCTGCCGATCGTGTGCGCAATCTCTCGTCAGTCTGGATGGGCGCGACCGTCGGCTGTGCTCAATGTCACAACCACAAGTTTGATCCCTATACGCAGAGGGACTTCTACTCGCTCGCCGCTTTCTTTGCCGACGTCGATGAGGATAAACACTTGCACGGCGCTGGCACAGACACCGTCCCGACCAAACGCCCTCCTGAAATCGCGGTTCACACCAGGCGAGAACGCGAACAGATCGCCGCATTGAACAAGCGAATTGGAGAATTGGACAAAGAGGATGGCATTGCGAAGACCGGGGCTGCAGTCCTGCGCGTCAAACGCGATTATCTCGAAAAATCCAAGCGATTGGTGATGGTGACGAAATCGATCAAGCCGCGAACGATGCGGGTCTTGCCCCGTGGCAACTGGCAAGACGATTCGGGCGAGATCGTGCAGCCCGCGGTGCCGGCATTCCTCGGCCAACTCCCCGGCGATAAGCGAGCGACGCGTCTCGATCTCGCCAACTGGCTGACGGATGCCAAGACCGGCGCCGGCGGACTGACGGCTCGCGTATTCGTCAATCGCCTCTGGTATCTCTTCTTCGGCGTTGGCCTGTCGCGGACTCTGGAAGACTTCGGCGCCCAGGGCGAGCCACCGGTTTACCCGAAGCTGCTCGATAATCTCGCCATCGAGTTTGTCGAGAGCGGCTGGGATATCAAGCACATGGTGAAGCGAATTGTTACGAGCCGGGCGTACCGTCAATCATCCGTGGCCTCGCCCGCTTTGCGCGAAAAGGACCCGGACAACCGCTTGTATGCTCGGCAATCGTCGTTCCGCCTGCCGGCCGAGTCAGTTCGCGACAATGCACTCGCCATCAGCGGGCTGCTCGCACTGGAAGTTGGCGGCGAAAGCATGAAGCCATACCAGCCGGCCGGCTACTATCGTCACCTCAATTTCCCCAAGCGGAAATATGTGAGCGACAAGGATGCGAAACAGTATCGCCGTGGAGTCTACGTCCATTGGCAACGGCAATACTTGCATCCGATGCTCAAGGCCTTCGACGCCCCCACGCGTGAGGAATGCACAGCTCAGCGGCCGCGTTCGAATACGCCGCTCGCGGCCCTGGTATTGCTCAACGATCCGACGTTTATCGAGTGCTCGCGCGTCTTGCGCAACGGATCCTCGGTTGGTCCGCGAAGTCAGACGGCGAGCGAGTATCACTCGCGTTTCGCGAAGCGACAAGTCGCATGCCGGACGACACCGAGCGGGGCGTGTTATTGAAGCTGTTGGAGCAGAACCGAGCGCGCTACAAGGCGGACCCGCAGGCGGCAGAGAAGCTGATCCACACGGGCATCGCGCCGGTGCCCAAGAATGTCGACGCCCCCGAACTGGCCGCCTGGACCGCGATGTGTCGGGCGCTATTGAACTTGAACGAGACGATAACGCGCGAGTAAAGGCGAGCGGAGACGCGTAAGCGTCCCGATGATGTTGGCGCCATCGGACGGCTAACGCCGCACCGCTCGCCTCGGCTGGCCTTGAAATCGAAACGTCGTCGGAGCAACAATGCCCACAGTGTATCGCTCGATGAAGTCGGCCGCGGATGGCTTGCCGGTTGTTGGGGATCAGTCCAAGGAGCTGGGTGTCCGGGTGCCCCCGAATCCGAGCTCGGATGTCGACGTTGATCCGATTACACAGATGGTCGTGTTGAACGGAGCCGGGATGTCGGTTGCCGCGAATTGGCGGTTGTTGAAGCCTCACCTGGTTCCGGCACGATTATCAGGAATCGTGCCGAAGGCCGCGAGGCTCGGACAACCTGAAATGTTATAGACTCGGCGATGGCCCGTTCGCACCGGGAGGCGCTAGCGGATGGGCTGGAGTTGGTGCTCAAATCGGGTTCATCCGAACTCGGGAATGTGGCTCCGAATAGTGCGATGAATGTGGCGGAGTTTCAGAACAAGATTGCAGCGACACGCATAGATTGGGTGGTGGACGAAACATGAACTCAACATCAACTTCATACTTTGCAAATCCGGCCTTTCGCGAGTACATCTTTCTGCTCGTGGAACTCGAAAGACTCTTTCGGGAAGGACGCGGCCAAACCCCCGAGGCCGACGTTATTCGAGAAGCTATGGATTTTCCGAGTCACCGATTTAGCGCCGCCGAGGATGCGGCGATCAGCGAGTTCGGCGCCCATTTGACGGAGATGAGCAGACAATACGGCGTGATTCTGCCTCGTACTGTTGAAGGCCCGGTGAAATGCGACGCCGCGTTATCTGGATCGCCAAATGCGGCTCATCAAGAACACTCTCGCGAGTTCGCAAAATGACCGATCTCACCCGCCGCTCCTTTCTCTCCACTTCCGGCATCGGCCTCGGCTCAATCGCGTTGAGCACTTTGCTCCAGCGCGATGCCGTCGCTTCCAGCAGCTATCGCGGTCTTGCCGGACTACCGCACCACAAGCCAACCGCCAAGCGCGTCATCTTTCTCTATATGTCCGGCGGACCGTCGCACCTTGAAACGTTCGATTGGAAGCCGAAGCTTGCGGAGCTGAACGGCAAGCCGATGCCGCAGTCATTCACCAAGGGTCAGCCGATCGCTCAGCTTCAGGGCAAGAAGCTGAATGTTCTCGGTCCCTTGACCAAGTTCAAACAATACGGCAAGTCCGGACAATGGATCAGCGATTTTCTGCCGTACCACGCGAAGATGGCGGACGATTTTTCCGTCATCAAGTCGATGTATACCGAGCAGATCAATCACGACCCGGCCCACACGATGATGAATACCGGCACCGCCATCAGCGGCCGGCCGAGTATGGGCTCTTGGATCACTTATGGTCTCGGCAGCGAGACGGAAAACCTCCCTGGGTTCGTCGTGTTGTCGAGCGTCGCCGGTCGCAACCCCCAGCCGATCTCGCAGCGAATGTGGAGCAACGGTTTTCTCCCCGGCCGGTTTCAGGGGGTCGAATTCAATTCGTCCGGCGACCCCGTTTACTACGTGCGCAATCCGAAGGGCGTCTCCGCGGAGCAGCAGCACGAACTCGTCGATGCGGTTAAGGAACTCGACCTGCACCGCAACAAGACGTTGAACAACCCCGAGGTCGAAACCCGCATCGCCGCCTACGAGATGGCCTTTCGGATGCAGTCGAGCGTTCCCGAATTGATGGACATCTCGAAAGAGCCGAAAGAGACGCTCGAACTGTATGGGGCGAAACCCGGTGACGGCTCGTTCGCCTCGAATTGCTTGCTCGCCCGCCGATTAGCCGAGCGTGGCGTGCGATTCATTCAGCTCTACCACCGCGGTTGGGACCACCACGGCGAACTGGTCAAGTACATGAACGTCTGCGGCGGCGCCACCGACCGGGCCACATGGGCACTGCTCACCGACCTGAAACGCCGGGGCTTGCTCGAGGACACGCTCATCATCTGGGGCGGCGAATTCGGCCGCACGCCGATGTTCCAGGGCAAGGGCGGGCCCGGCCGCGATCACCACATCAAGGGCTTCTCGATGTGGCTCGCCGGCGGTGGCATCAAGGGCGGCATGAGCTATGGTGCAACCGACGACCTGGGCTACAACGCCGTCACGGATCGCGTCCACGTCCGCGATCTGCATGCGACCATTCTGCACGTTCTCGGCATCGACCACGCGCGTTTGACAGTCAAGCACCAGGGCCTCGATATGAAACTGACAGGCGTCGAACGAGCACGGGTCGTCAAAGAGTTGCTGGCGTAAGTTAGCGATGAGCGGACGGCTCTCAGGATTTAACTCCCCAGGTTGCTGGAAAGACGGGCAATTTACTTCGCGAACAGATTCGCATTTGGCCGATTTATTCTCGGGTTGTCTCAAGTCCACCCGTCCATCAGCCGAGTTATGGGCCAGACGCCGGGAGATTTAGACGACGTCTAAATTCTCCCCTTTGCGTACAAGGAATCGCTTCTCTGTCTTGCCTCAATTCACCTGACACGATAGACACCATCGCCGCGGGTTCTACAGTTGTTGAACTTCGGGGATGACGAACATGAAGCTCTCCTTGCAAACAATTCTGTTGATCCTGTTCATGGTGAATCTGTTCCTGGCCGGAATGGGAATCATGGAGAGTATGATTCGATCCAGCGAGGAAAGCGAAAGGATGACCCATATCCCCGCCGACTGGCGCTACCGCGCACCGCATTCATTGCAACCGCACGAGCCAAACGACAAAACAGCGGGCCCCTCGCAAAAGGCCGTTGTCGATTCGCAGTCCAAGGCCTTCTAATGCGGAATCTTCGGCGAATCCAATTTCTTCCCAGTCAGAATGCATCGAGCCAAATAAGCGTCTGCGTCAGAGAGAGATAGACTCGCCATCAAGGCGATGGCCCCCCAACTGGCCGCGACGTCGCCAGCGCGCAAGCGGTTCCTTCGTGAAGAACGCACGTCGGCCTAGGTCCGGCACGAGAGCGTGCCGGGCGGTACCAGCGGCGCGAAGCGCGGAACATCAATGGTCGACCGACAACGCGTCCAAGCCGATGAGCAGTTGCCGTTGAAGTCCTTGGGGCCCAAGCAAAATGTCAGGCGGGCCCTGCGCTAAGACTCGGCCTTTTTCCAGGACGATCACCTGGTCGGCTCGATGAACGGTCGCGAACTTATGAGACACAACGACACGAGTTTGACCGGGCGACAGACTTTCCAGATTCGCCCAAACCCGGGCTTCGGTTTCGGCATCGAGAGCGCTCGTGCAGTCATCCAAAAGCAGAACGGCGGGGTCGGCCAATAAAGCGCGTGCGAGGGCCAACCTTTGGCGCTGTCCGCCGGAGAGGGTCATGCCTCGTTCACCGACAGGCGTTTCCAGTCCCATCGGTAATTCTTCGATCAGTTCCGCCAGCTCAACGACTTCAAGCACATGGCGAATTTGATTCGGCGCGGCGTTGGGAGCCGCATAGGTCAGGTTCGAACGAATGGTTCCCTCGAACAGCACCGCCTGCTGGGGAACCGGTGCAATCGATCGCCGCAAGTCGCCGGCTAGCACGGAGCACACGTCCTTGCCATCGAGGTAGACAGTACCCCGGCTATCTTCGAGTTCATAAAGTCGCGCCAAGACGAGCAACAAAGTAGTTTTTCCGGACCCGCTCGGTCCAACAACCGCAAGTGTGGCGCCCGCGGGCAAGGTGAAATCAATCTGATTGAGTATCCATGGCGCATCGGGTGCATATCGGAATGAGAGATCACGAACTGCGAGCGCGGCCCGCAGTCGATTGTGCGACATGCCGATGGTCCCGGTCACTGCGGCTTCCGGCTCGTCGAGTACATTCATCATTCGGTCAATGGCAACGCGAGTTGCTGCCCAGATCCCTTGGAACTGTGTCAGCCGAACGAGCGGGTTATAAAGTAGCGCGGACAAGGCAACGAACGCAACCACCTGGCCGGCCGTCATTGTTCCGGAGCGAATTAGCAGTACGCCACCAACTAGCACGGCAACAGTTCCCACAGCAGTAATGATCGCAGCGACCGCGGTCTGACTGGCGGACGCCCGGGTTTCCGCTACGCCGGCCTGACAATGGGACTGCAATCGTTCTCGAAAGACAGCGATCTCGCGTCCCTCTTGTGCAAATGCCCGTACCACGCGAACCGCAGTGATTTTTTCGCTCAGCAGACGATAGACCGCGTCGAGCCGACCGCGTACGGCTCGAGAGAGCCTTTGAGCCCGAGCGGCTAGCCATCGTTGATTAACCGCGAACAAGGGAAAGATACCAATTGCCACCAGTCCAAGTGGCCAATTCAACCAAAGCAGAACCGCGGCAATCCCAAGCGCTAAGAGCAAATCGGACACGAGTTGCAGCGCGCCTGAATTGATGAAAATGAGGAGCGTCCCAACGTCGCTTGTGAGTCGCGACATCACCTTTCCGGTCGGTTCCCGATCGAAATACGTCATCGGCAACCTCTGGAGCTTTCGATGCATCGCATCGGTCAAAGTGCGCACGATCTCCAAACTGACGCGCGTAATTCTCGAGCCGACCGCATACGCCAGCCCGCCCCGCGCGACGAGGCAGACCACGGAGAATGCGAGCGCGGCCACGACCGGCAGATAACGGCTTTCCGGCGCCGCATTCCGAAGTCGATCAAGAGCCCACCCCTGTATCAGTGGCACCGGCAAGATCAGCAGCGATTGGCCAAGCATACCTGTCAAGGCAAGGATGAGGCTCCAGCGAAAGGGCCTGACAAATTCGGATTCAAGACGGCGAAGCCCCCCCGGCCGTTCCGTCAGTCGCGCGACGTGTTTTTCCATGGCGATCGGACGGCCTCCTTGTTCTAAACAGTCGCAAGGGATGGAATGGGGGCACTGACAACTGGGACCTTGGAAACCGAGGGTCCGTGATTCTGGACGAGCGCCAAGCTGATGAGCATGCAACCGGCCATACAAGCCATCGGGATCCGCCAGGAGGTCACGATGCGACCCTGTTTGCACAATTTGGCCGTCATTGAGCACGACGATCTTGTCGGCGTCCAGCACCGTCCCCAGCCGATGCGCGACGATAAATGCCGTCCGCCCGCGGAGCAAATTGCGTAAGGCCGCTTGCACCTTGGCTTCGCCGACGGCATCCAGGGAGCTGGTTGCTTCGTCCAAAATGATGATCGCGGGGTCGATGCAGAGGGCGCGGGCAATGGCGACTCGTTGTCGTTCCCCTTGACTCAGTTTGTGGCCCCCCTCGCCGACAATCGTTTGATAACCCAGGGGAAGCCGGAGCGCGAACTCCTCGACATGAGCGGCGCGGGCCGCTGCTGCGACCTGCTCGTCCGAAGCAAATGGGCATCCATAGCGAATGTTTTCCGCCAGCGTGCCATGGAATACGACGGTATCCTGCGGCACCACACCGATCTGACGTCGCAGTTCCGTCAGCGACAGTCGCGAAATCGGGACTCCGTCTACGCGGATCTCCCCGCTCGTCGGAGCATAGAACCGAAGCAATAAACTCAGAAGCGTGCTTTTCCCACATCCCGTCGGTCCCACCAATGCGATCGACTTTCCCGGTTCGACCCGCAGGGACAGGCTCCGAATTGCCGGCCGATCATTTGCGTAACCAAAGTCGATCCGATCGAACTCGACAAGCCCGCGAATGCGCCCGAGTACGATGGGATCAACCGCTTCTGCGACCTCGTGTTCGCCATCCAGGTACGGGCGCAATCGAGTAAAACTCGCGGCCGCCTGTTGAAAGGTGTTCGCCAGATCGGCTAGCCGACCCATGGGGCCAAACAATAAGGCCGCCAGAGCCAAAGCGGAAATCAGCTCGCCGGCTGTCATTCTTCCATTTGCGACTTCGAATGCGCCCACCGCAAATACGATCGCGGCCCCGATGCTGCTCACCATGCTCGTTAGCGATGAGAGCGCAACGCCCATTCGACTGGTGCGAACACGCAGTACGTGAGCCGAATTGATTTGCGCGGCGAAATTGTCCATTTCCGCCTCTTCGCGGCCATGAACCTTGACTAATACAATGCCGTCGATCTTTTCCTTGAGATGGGAAAAGACTCGGTCGAGATGCGCCCGGACCTCGGTAGTCCCTGTTCGAATACCCGGAGTAAGCATGCGAAATACCAGGAGGCAGACGGGAAAGACAAGCATGGCTGTCAGAAATAGGCGCGGCCAATGCCAGACCATCCACAGGGAAACGACCAGGCTTGTTCCCAAATCGGTCAGGACGGTCAATGCCTGAGTGCTGACGACGCCCTGGACGGCGGCCACATCGTCCATCACCCTCGCGATCAGGCTCCCCGCTGGCATGCGATCGAAATGGGACAGGGAAAGTCGCTGAAAACGACCGTAAATCCGATCGCGAAGATCGCGTGCGATCTGCAAGCCGACGCGGCCAAGCGTCGTCGCGGTCAACCAGCCGATCGCGGCCTGAGCGATCAGGACCGCTAATAGACCGAGGCCCCCGACGAGTTCAACGTACGCCGGTGATTCGCCTGACACCGCGCCGTCGACGAGGCAACTGGTCAAAATCGGAATCGGGATGTTAAGCAGGCAAACAATCGCCGTCATGGCTCCCGCGAGCCCGATCGCTCGTCGATGCGGATGAATCAACGTGCCTAGACGGCGAAATGTGGAGTCAGCCGAGTCCATTCGTCTCATGGGTGTTCCCGCGTGGCTTCCCACCGCGCGACTAGTCATTGGGTCGAACGGCGGGCACTTTAGCAGCTTCTCATGGGGTGCGCGAAGTCGGATTTGCTTCGATTTTACACTCTCTCATCGTGCAAAGTGTCCACAGTACTTCCGGACCAGCCCTGAGGAATCAGTTTTTGCGGGAAGGTTGATTTTCGTTTGTGGGGCATTGATGTGACGTCGGCGCGCACCGGGAGCGAGTTCTTTGCTTTCGACCTGAATTCCCATCCGAAGCACGGACCGTTATTCCCGGAGATTTGGTCAGGCGGGGATATTTACGACGTGTCCGTAAAACCGATCCGGCGGCGTCGAGCGCTGGCTGCATCAAAACAGTCGTCCGGCCATTGCAGCCAGCGCAGGACTTCCCGCAACCTTCCGACGATGTTGGCCAAACTGCCAAAGAGCTGCTGGGGACTGCGGTGAAACGAAGCCGCCAACTGCCGCAAGAGGGTGCCTCGTTCCAGCAACTGGGTCAGGATAAAGGCGATCTGCAACAAGTAGTAGTACGCCTTCCATTTCTCCGGGTCGGTGCTGTAGACGTGTTCCAGATTCGGGCCGTGATTCTTCTGACGATTGAATCCCTCGTTCTCAATCTTCCATCGGGATCGTCCTCCTTCCTGGGCGATCAGGGCCACATTGGCTTTGCTCACCGAAAGATCGGTGATCCAGGCGAAGTACCGCACTTCGCCGCTTGGCAATTTCTCCGTGCATTCCAGAGCATGGAACGTCCATCGTCGCTTCTGATCGTCCTCATAGGACAGGTCATGCACCCAGCGGTACACCTGTCGCGTCCCGTTGGGCAGCAGCATCTCGCGCACGTTTTCCGGGCACAGTTCCTTGAGCTTTTGGAATTCGGCCCACACGCTTGGCAGACGCCCTTCCTTAAGAGTCAGCACATACGACCAGTCATTGTCCTGGGTGATCTGCAAGACGCGGCCGCAGACGAACAGAGCATCACCGGCGACGACGACGCGCAACTGCGGATAGTCGCTTTTGAACTTGGGCGCCAGGCGCTCGAACGCATTCAGTTCGCAATCTTGCTTGAACTGATCCGGATCGCGGGCCGAACTGGCGTCCGCGTTCTCGATGAACTCGGTGCCGATGGAGATCGTGATGCCCGCCGGTCCCAAGAGCTTGGCCTCCAGGACTTGGTGGTAATAGAGCGTGCCGCTTTTGTGCTTGCGTTCGAGGCAATGGTCGCAATGCCGCTCGCGGAACGTAAACAAGCCAGTGCCATCGATCGGCACGACATAATGGCCGAGCAACCGCGCGTCTTCGAGAGCCCGCATGCGCAAGAGGCGTTGCACCATCTGCCAGCGGACCTGTGGAAACGCATGCCAAGCAACGTGGTCGAGAAAGTGATCGAGGGTATCATGGACCGGCAATGATTCCTGCTGGGTGTCCGCCAGTCGATTGAGGTTGGCTAGAGCGGCATCGGAAAAGTTGTCCAAGGCGAAGTCGAGTTGCCGGCGGCTGCCGAGTTGCAACACAAAGAGAAGCAGGCCGATCCAGGCGAGGAAGCGGGTTTCGTAGGTGATGGCATCGCGATCGCGGGTGTCAGGCAAGGCCTGCAGCCAGTCGTTCAACTCGGGAAAGAAGTGGCGAACGGTTTGGACGAACGCGTTGGCGACGATCAAGTCCGGCCGGCCCGGAGACGTTGGTGTCGGGTGTGCGTGCGGATCAAGGCCAGACTGAGCTGCTGGATTTCCTTCAGCAGGGTCTTGAGGCGACGGTGCTGCGCGATCCATGCGCGGACCTCCGGGACTAAATCTTTGGGGACGTAGACGGTGCGGGTCTTGCCATCTTCCTTGAAGGTGACATGCTGCGAGTCATGGAGCGGGCCACCGTGATGGCAGCGACATTCGGGACTGCCACAGCGATGGGAATAGAAACACAGGGACGCGGCAAGGACGGGCCCGGCGGCGGTCACCTTGCGGAGCCGGGCATCGAGCATGCGGCGAATGAGCGTGGGGTGATCGGGAGTGCGCATAGCGGCTCCTGGGAAGGTAGATAAGCAAAAGCACTTAGGCTTATCGGGAAAGTGGGAAAAAAATCAAGTGCGAACAGAAAGCAGGGACGTTACAACCGGACCGGCAAACTTACCGAGGAATCCAGCGCCAAACTGGAGAAATGGCGCGAGCTAACACTGATTCCTTGCTGCTGCTTCCGGACCACGTATTTCCTCCCTCAACTAACTTCAACGAACGCGCGAGCATGCAATAAAAGGGCAAATCTTGTGATCACCATTCGGCCCGATGATCGCTTAAGAGTGCGAGATTGGAATCAGCGCCGATGAGGACCCCGACGCCAGCCATGGCGACGGCGGCCGCAATGGTCAGATGAAAGGGACGCGAAACCGCATCGACCCACGGAGGCGCCAAAACACCGAGAGAAATGGAATGACGGCCGACGTAACGATCATTTCGATAATATGGTCGAGCCGCGTCGAGGCGCCCCGCAGTCGCCGGTACAAGAATCGGGAACTGAAGATGAGCCAAACGGCACTCGCAACCAATGCCGCCTGCCATTCGCTGGCGATCATGGATCCGACAGCGAATATCGCCGCCAGCACGATTCCGTAATAATTCCAAGGCGGACCGGGGATCCGTCGCCGATAGATCGCGGGGTGCTTCTTGTATAGCAGCGCATTGAACATGCACTTGCGCTGTTGACGTAAACTGATTCCCCAGCACGAGGGCCGGACCGGATGGACGACGATCGCGTCTGGAACCTTTTGAACGCACTTGCCTCGCTCCAATAAGTTGAATTGAAGGTCGCTGTCTTCCCGCCAAGCGGCACGGAATCGTTCGTCGAATCCATCGACTTCCTCCAGCACCGATTTGCGCACCAGACAATTCGCCGTGACGAACTCCGCATGTTCAAGGCCGGCCTCATTTCGCTCGTAATCCGTCGGCCGAACTCCCAATGGAACGATTACTTGTCCCGTGACAGCCGCGACTTCGGGATCGCGCTCGAACACTCCAACGGCAGCCGCCAGCCAGTTGGGATCGGGAATGGTGTCATCGTCGGTAAACGCAATCACGGAAGCAGTCGCGGCCCGCCAGCCAATGTTTCGCGCCGCTGCAGGTCCATGCGAACCAGTCACGGCAAGATACCGAACTGCCGGATGAGCTTTCCGTGCGAAGGCCTCGACCTGAGTCCGAGTTTCACCTGAAGCGGCATCGTCGCAGACGAGAATCTCGTATTGTTCCGGGGCCAGCGACTGCGCGACAAGTGCGCCCAGGCAACGATCCAAAAGCTCGGGTCGCCGATAGGTCGGGATCACGACCGAGACGCGCATTGGCTAGTCCTTTTCCAAAAGGAACGATCCGATGACCAGTGCGTCCATCGGCGAAGTCCAGAAGCACTCGACCGTGTCACGAATGGAACAGACAATGGGTTCGCCACGCGTGTTGAAGGATGTGTTCACCAGAACCGGGACACCGGTCCGGGCTTGGAATGCCTTCAAAAGGTCATAATAGCGCGGATGCTGTGCCCGGTTGATCGTTTGAATTCGCGCGGTGCCATCGACGTGTCGGACAGCCGGGATGCGATCGGCCTTCTCCGGCCGCACATCGAAGACAAACAGCATGAACGGCGAGACTCCGCCCTCGACGAACCAGTTGGCCGCTTCCTCTTCCAGCACGACCGGAGCGACGGGACGAAAATCCTCGCGGTCCTTGATCTCGTTGAGCCGTGCCTGCATTTCCGGGTGAATCGGGGACGCCAAGATGGACCGAGCGCCGAGCGCTCTAGGTCCAAATTCCATTCGCCCCTGGTGCCACGCGACGACGCGGTCCTGGGCCAAAATCTCGGCCGTTTCCTCGGCAATATTTCGAAGCCGTCGGTACCGTACTTTCGTCCAGCGCAGAAAAGTCTCAATCTCTTCGTCAGTAGCCTCTGGACCAAGAAAGGCATGATCCATGACCCACTCGTGACGGTCGGTCCCGCGAACCTTGGCATCGGTCCAGATGGCCGCTCCGAGGGCCGTCCCCGCATCGCCCGACGCTGGCTGCACCCAAATCCGCTTAAATGGTCCGCGGTCCCGAACACGCGCATTCATGACGCAATTGAGGGCCACGCCGCCTGCCATGCACAGATCTTCGATCTTCCCGGTCGCGTCGTAGAGCCACTTGGCGATTTCGAGAACCGTCTCCTCCAGCACGACCTGTAAAGACGAGGCGATGTCGTAGTGCTTCTGATCGAGAGGGCCCCCCTTGAGACGCGTCGGGCCGAACCGCTCCTCGAGCCGTAGAGGCGCGATCGCGTAGTGCCCATTGGGACCGCGCCGAACCATGTCGCGAAACTCATCGAGATAGCGGGGCTTGCCGAACGAGGCGAGGGCCATCACCTTGTACTCGTCCGATGAGTGGAGAAAGCCCAGGTACTCGGTCACCCGCTCGTAGAGCAGACCCAGCGAATCCGGCATAAACACCTGTCCGAGCCACTCAATCCGGTTCCCCTCGCCGAGGCCGTAACCCGTCGTCGTTTTCTCGCCCCGGCCATCAAGTGTCAGAACGGCCGCTTTCGTGAACGGAGAGCAATTGAAAGCGCTCGCCGCATGCGCCAAGTGGTGCGGAACCCAGTGCCAGCGGAAGTGGCCGTCGTTTTTCGCGCCGATGAATCGCCGTTGCAGATGGTGAGGCCAGCCGTCCACAAGTTGGCGGGGGGCGTTGACGATGGACGACAGGAACAGCGGGTCCCAGGCGCTCTGCCACTCTTCGGTCGTCGGATGCGCGCTCGGCTCCAACGGCAAGGTAATCGTCGCATCGCCGGCAAGGCGGCCGAGCAGCAGATATGGATCGAACGAGTAGGCGACATGGTCCACGTCCGCCAGCCGGATGCCGGCTTCCTTCAGGCAGTAATCGACCGCGTGGAACGGCAGCTCCCAGGTGCTAAACGGGACGGGCCGCTTGCCGTGCTTAATGTGGGTGAACCGCTCCTCTTCGGCGGCGGCCAGAACGATCCCGTCGCTAACGAGACAGGCTGCCGGATCGTGGAAGGCGGCGTTGATCCCCAAGGTGTACATGGCAGGTCTCCGGTCAGCGGGCGGTCAGGCGTGACTATGGTGGGCGCGAGAGTCGTGGGCTCGGTGGCGAAGGAGATCCAGTGCCGCCTGCACGACGTCGCCAGGCGGAATCTTTCGGAGGCAGTCGTTGTGGCCTTCCGGACAGATGCTCTTGTAACAGTTGCGGCAAGACACATCGTGACTCAAGACGCGGCACGGCACCCCCCACGGAGTGTGCTGGGGATTGGTCAGAGCGTATAAATCGACGACCGGGGTGCCGACCGCGCTGGCCACATGAACCGGCCCGGTGTTGTTCGAGATGAGTAACGGGGCCCGCCGAAGTAACGCGGCCAACTCGGCCAGGTTCATTCCCCCGCCAGCGAATAGGAGAACTCGCCCATCCCGGCCCGCACCTGTTCGATCAACTCCTCCTCGGCAGCGCTGCCGGTGAACACGAGGCGCACGCCATCTTCGACGAGGTCGTGAGCCGCCGCGGCAAAGAGTTCCGGCGGATATCGGCGCGACGGCGCCGACGCCCCGACGTGCATCACGGCCCAGCGGTCATCCGGGGCGAGGGCGAACCAGCCGAGGACTTCATCGACCCGCTCTTCCGCCTCCGGCGGAATGCGGAGTGCCATCCGTTCGTCCGCGGTCGCATAACCGACGGCGCCTGCCAGATCGAGCTGCCGCCGCACTTCGTGCCGCGTGAATTGTTGCGGCTCCGGCTCGGGGACCCAATCGGTCAGGAGCTGATACGGATTCTCTCGGCAGTGAGCCAGGCGCAGGGGCACGTCGGCCAGGTAGCAGAGCATCGCCGGTGGCAGCGGATTCTGGCTGTACACAGTGAACACGATTGCGGCGTCGAAGTGACGCTCGCGGACCGTTTCAATCATTGCCCAATCCGCGCGGCTATCGGCCCGATATGCTGTCGCCTTCATCCACGGTGCGTCGTAAACGATTACGTCGTTGACATCGGGGACCAAGGGAGCCGCGGCTGCTCCCGCGGGAGAGGTGAGCAGCGTGAGCCGGCATCCAGGACGCGACTGTTTGACCGCTCGAATTGCCGGAGTAGTCATCAGCACGTCCCCAACGGCGTCGAGTCGGACGCACAAGATGTTGTCAGCCGTGTCCCAAGATTCGACAGCCATTCGCGCTCTCGCTAAGTTTCCTCACACAGAATCACTTGGGCCGCTTCGATCAAGCTGGGCACTTGGTAATGAGGCTCGCGATTCGGGCCGGTCGCCCACTCCGTCTCATTTCCGTTGTCGATCAAGACAGTCCGGCACCCGGCTCGGCGTCCGGCCTCGATGTCGTTCAGGATGTCCCCTATCATCCACGAGCGTCGGAGATCGATCCCCAGCTCGGCCGCCGCCCGTCGCAGCATTCCCGGCTCAGGCTTCCGGCAGACGCAGCCGTCGGCGGGCCCATGGGGACAATAGTAAAAGCCAGCAATCGGCACCGGCTTCAACAACTCCACAATCGAACTCCGCACCGCAGCCAGAGCCGACTCTTCGAAAAGCCCATAAGCCACTCCTGGCTGATTCGTGACCACAACCAACTGAAAGCCCGCCCGGTGCAACAACGCCAGACCTTCGGTCGCTCCAGGGCCGAGACGGATTCGAAGCGGGTCGATGTTGTTAGGCACGTCGACGACCAGAGTACCGTCTTTGTCCAAGAATACGGCGGAACGAGGAGCGCTCATGAGGCGGAATGCACCTCCCGGTTGATTGGACCGGCCATCTGCCACGCTGGCTCCAGCGAAGGCACTGCGACCTCCGTATAAATGCGCAATTTGCTCGGCTACTCTCGCCCACGTGAAATTGGCAATTGCACGCAGTCGGGCGCGCTGACCCATCCGTTGCAGCAGGGATCGGTCGCGGGCCAATACTGCCAATCGGTCGGCAAGGGCCGCCACGTCTTTCGGAGGGACGAGGAACCCCGTCTGCCCGTCGCGGATGGAATACTGAATGCCCCCGACCGCTGCTCCGACGACCGGTGTGCCGCACGCCATCGCTTCCAAAGGAGTGATTCCGAATGGTTCGTACCATGGAGTAGTAACAAATACATCGGCCGCCCCGTAGTAAGTCCGCAGTTCCGACCGATTGCGGCTACCGACAAATGTCACTCGGTCGAGCACTTGTTCGTCCCGCGCGATGCTCATGAGTCGTCCCAGCTCGGGCGTCTTCATGGGGTCAGGATCTCGTGACTCTCCCCCGACAATCAACAGACGCGCGTCGATTCCATGCATCCGCCGCAAACAGCCGATCCCGCGAATGACATTGTCAACCCCCTTGCGGGGGACAAGCCGGCCCAGTTGGAGGACGACAAACTCGCCGGGCGATAGCCGCAACTCGGAGCGCGCTTTCTCGCGGGCCATCGGATGGAACTCATCCGGATCGAATCCACAGGGAGCAATTCGCAATCGGGAATGGTCGGCCTGATAGAGGCGGGTCAAATCCTCTTGATCTTGCGGACATTCGGCAATGATCCGATCGGCCTCAGCCACCACTCGATCCTCAATCGCCAGACGTTCCTCGGGGAATGCGTCCGCGTTGCCTTGATGGATTCGACGGACTCGGCCCAGTGCGTGAAACGTGACAACCACGGGCGTTCCGAGAGCGCGCCTTGCATCACAAGCGACCAAAGCAGACATGAAGAAGTTTGCATGGAGGATGTCGTATCCGTCGCCGCGCCTGGCCCAACGAGCCAGGAATCGAGTGAAGTCCCCCATATAGGGGAGCAGATCCTCCTTGCGGAACCGTTCCGGTGGGCCGGCTGGAACATGAATGACACGAGTGTTAGGAGCGAATTCGACGACCGTATCCTGGCTCCGGTCGTCCCGCCGAGTGAATATGTCGACCGAATGCCCCATACGGCCAAGTTGCCGCGCGAGATGGGCGACGTACACATTCTGCCCGCCACCATCCGCTCCACCGAGGCAAGCCAAAGGGGAAGCATGCTCACTAATCAGAGCCACCCGCATCATGACGCCGCTCCCACAAAGCCTGAAGATTCCACAACTCGTTCGCGAACCGGTCGGCCGCAAACGTCGGCGAAGGCCGTCTCCCAATCGCGGCTAAACCGCTCGATCCCGAATCGCTCCTGGGCGTACCGGCGCGCGTTCTCGCCGAGCTGCTGGGCCTCATCCGGTTCGGCAATCAAGTACTGCATTGGCTCGACCAATTTCCGCATGTCCGTATCCACGAACCCGCACACGCCGTTTTCGATCACTGCCGCCAACTCGGTGGTTGCGAGCCCGACGACCGGCAGCCCGACCATCATGGCCTCAATCACAGCCAGCCCGAGGCTGGTCCATCGGATTGGGTTAAAAAAGAATCGATAGTTCGCCGCGAAGTGAGGCAGGTGTGCCGGGAACACCTCGCCAATTCCGCCGAGCGACTCAGCATCCATCCCGACCAGGTCGAGCGGAACTCGATCGCGCATCCATTGAAAAACATCGGACCCAAGTCGCCGGCCGCGCTGGCGCAGATGGTTAATCACCACGAGCCCTCGAGCCAGTTCGCCGGTGAACCAGGCGTTGCTCGGTACGAACACACCATGGTCAATCACGCGTGACGGTGTTCGTCCGCTATCCCACATCAAGGCATTGAAGGGTGTGACGTGGACGAGCAGTCCGTCGGGATCATCCGACCAGTGCACTTCATTGACTGGGTCATCCCACGGCGGGTCGTGCTGAAGGTAAATGTGCGGCAGCTTGCGTTGAGCATCGGACAGGATTTCCGGTCCATCCACTTCATAGTTCCGGCGGGTCTGATAGAGAACGCAATCAATTGCCAGTTCCCGGACAGCATCGGCCGGAATGTCGCGCACATTTTCATCGAACGAAAATGTGGCGCCCCGACCTCCGAATCCTTCGGAAGGTTCTTGCTTGACTGGCAGGTAGAAATCCACACCCGCGCGCGCCAAATAAAGCAAATAGTTCCCGTGGACGTGCCACGTGAGCACGCGTAATCGTCGCATCGATGCCTCGTCAATTGTTTACTTAGCCCTCGATGAGGGCTGGTTCCCCAGACAAAGCGGGCGTCAATCGTTCTCCTTCTCGAGGCGCGGTGAAATGGGGTTTGGCCCGGAACTCAGCAAGTAGGGCTTCGGCTTGATCCGTCACCGTTCCGACAGGCACTCCGTTGGCGGAGCACAAAACACGGTGTCGGTGAGTATCGATTGGCGCCCAGCGATCGGGATTGTCGCCGGTGGAAATGATTACGCTCGGCGTACCCACGGCGGCGCTCAAGTGCGATATGCCGGTGTCGTTCGCCACTAGCAGCCGTGCGCCACGCAATAATGCGGCCAGAACTCCCAGTGAAGTTTGCCCGGCCAAATCGAGAACGTGCGCTCGCATCGTTCTCGCGACCGCTCGAGTCAAATGGCGCTCGCTCGACGACCCAGTCAGAACGATTTGCAATCCGAAATCAGCGAGCCGATCCGCGACCGTGGCAAAAAACTCCGCCGGCCACCGCCGTTCGGGCACGCTTGCTCCAGGATGAATGCAGACATAATCGCTTGAATCAAGCGGGTAAACGCCCTCAATTCTCCGCAAGCCCTCGACATCCGGCTCGCGAATCGGAAACTCAAGTGCTTCGTCCCGGTTTGGCAATTCCAAGTGACCCATCAAATTCAGCAAGCGCCGGATCTCCAGCCCGCGCATGAGCCACGGCAAGAACAGATCCGTATCGGGACACCACTCGCCCGGCAAAAAGAACCCCGCCATTCGCTGGGCCGCAAAGAGTGCAACAATCGAATTCACATAAGACCCGCTGCCGTGCAACTGGATCGCCAGATCGAATTGCTCGCGTTGCATCTCCTGGAGAAATTGCGGAAGCCGCACGAGGTCCGGCTCACGCTCGGGGAGCCCAGGAAACCCGGGAAACTCACGAAAGCCATCGATATACCTTGGGTAGCGAGCAGCGAACTCACGCGCCCATGGAAGGCCGACGAGAACAATCTCTGCTTTGGGCAAGCCCGCCCGCAAGGCTCGAAACGCCGGGACTGAACATAGAAGGTCGCCTAACTTGAGCGCACGCATTACCACCACGCGGGGATGCGGTGCATCACGCAAACAGCGAAACCATTTAGCGTCAGCAGTCTTCAAGGCCACAAACACTCCTGTTTCCGCGCAATGAGCCGTCGGGTCAGGCCGATCACTGGACCTAACCGTAAACGCCTTTTCCCCGATCAATCGGTCGATTGGCAAGCCAGCAGATTACAAACGGCCGGCATCGCACAAATTACCGGCGATATGCGGTCGCACTTCACATCGACTTCTACGAGCCCCCTACGTTTATTATCCAGTCTCCCGATTTCACTTGCGGATTGCATGAAGCAACCGAAATGCCGAACGGCAAAATGTAACTGGACGACTTTCGTTGACGCGGTTGAAGAATGCAGCGAGTCCTATTTGGGGCCGACGAAATCTCAAATCTCTATCTGAGTTGATCCCACATGGGGTCGTCTGAAATCTTGCGAGAAAGAACCAGCGCTTCGGCGATACTGCCAATCCTGGACGAATCTCCAGGCGTCAAAGCGGCTCCATCGATTACAACAGTGTGCAGGCCACTGCCCATTTGGTATGGATCTATCCAATAATCCACGCGGCGTCGGAGCCGCGGACGCGACCAGGGCGCCCAAATCGTTTACCGACCGGGGCGTCCCGACGAAGGCGATGAGTGGAATCGCGATCGTTTCGACGTGATCAACTTCCTTTGATTTGGACCCGCAGTAAGTCTCCGCAGGTTGCGTTAACCGATTCAGTAACTCCACGACCGCACGATCGGCAGGGTTGGCGTCATCGAGCCGACGACCCCGTGCCTCCCGTTTCGAAATACCCCGAGCATCTTCGACCCGAAGTGCTTGGGGTGTCGAACTCGCCGCGCTATACATCGTCCTGGCGGCGACTGATCATGTCCGTCAAAGTGTCGATCGCTTGTCCAGAAGATCGGTGCAAGCGGTAGGATGGTGTGTGCGTTCGACGGGGCATGCGGTGAGACTCCCAAAGCTCTACGGAGTCTTCCGCAGATTCGGGGTTCTCTTCGCAGTCTCAATCGCCGAGAGCAAACGCCGCAAGTGGCGTTCGAAGAATGGTTTTGGGCAGTATCCGCGACAGGATTTGAACCTGTAACCTTCGGCTCCGGAGGCCGACGCTCTATCCAGTTGAGCTACGCGGACGATCATTCGATTGAAATTATAACCGGCCAGCACGTCCTGTCTAGCAGGTCCGGAAGTTTCCCTTTGAGACTGAGCCTTCCATTTCGTCGCGGGTTCACGGCAACGGCTTCGCGTATGATGTCGGGAGGAGTCGGCACACGTCCTTTTGACGACGCAATCGCATCGGCATGGCAACACAACCGGTCAATTCAGTTGGGCGGCGCGATCGCTGGGTGCTCCTTGCCCCGATCGCTCTCGTCGTCGCCATGACCATCGCCCTGTATCTACTGTTCGACTGGGCCAGCGGGAAATCGGTTTGGTTTATTCGCGTCGCGATGGTGCTTGTGGTCACGGTGGTTGCCTACCGCATCGGCCAGTTGGTCGGAAAGCGCCAGTTGGGAGCCGCGGCCGAAACTGGATCGCGATCGGCCACGCCTTGGCGGGACTTCTCCTCGCGGGCTATTTCGGAATGATCCAGCCCGCTCTCAAGGATCGCGATCGCGATCGCGCTTATCAGCGGTTGGTCGTCGAGGGACAGGCGACCACCGATATGCTCGAAACAGCCACGCAGGCGATGCCCGAATCAGACGTACAGCCGATGTCCTGGGAAATCCGCGAACACAATGTAAATGCCCTCCGCCGGGCGATCGACTGGATGGACCGCTACCAGGCGGAAGAAGATCGCTACACACCCGAACAGCGCCGACAGTTGCATGAGGAATTCCGGCGCATGTCGAAAGCAAGCGCCGACGCCCGCGAAAAGATCGCCCGCTGGACCGAGGCGGTGAAAAGCAAGATGAAGTAATTGCGCCGAATGGTCCGCCTCCGGAGTTCTCGCTCCGATCCACTTGACGTTCCCATACCTCGGGGGGACAATCGCCAAGGCAATTGCAACCACCCGAGGTCCTCATGCATATCCGTACTCTGCTGCTTCTCGTACTCGGCTTATTCTTTGTGGAGTGTGTCCCAGTCCCGGCGGCCGAAAAGACAAACTTCGTCATTCTCCTGTGCGATGACCTTGGCTATGGCGATCTCAGTTGCTTTGCCAATCCCGATGTCCGGTCGCCGAACCTCGACAAGCTGGCGAGCGAGGGGGTCAAACTGACGCACTGCTACTCCGCGTCTCCTGTTTGTTCGCCGTCGCGGGCCGGGCTGATGACCGGCCGCAATCCCAATCGGCTCGGCATACGCGACTGGATCCCCGCGAAGAGCGGCATCTTCATGCGCCGCGAGGAAGTGACCATCGCCCAACTCCTGAAGAAAGCCGGCTATCGAACCTGCCACGCGGGCAAGTGGCACTTGAACAGCAAGACTAACGGCAGCGAGCGCACCCCTGGCGACGCCGGCTTCGACCACTGGCTCTATACGCAGAACAACGCCGCCCCGAATCATCTCAATCCGACCAATTTCGTTCGCAATGGCAAGCGGGTCGGCAAGCTCGAAGGCCCATCGTCCCACCTTGTCGTCGCGGAGGCGATTGACTTTCTGAAGAAGAACAAAGGTCAGCCGTTTTACCTCAATCTGTGGTTCCACGAAACGCACGAGCGCGTCGCGGCCGCGGACGAATTCTTGAAGCTTTATCCGAAGGAAACCAACCTTGACCGCCGGCATTACCTGGGAGATATCTCGCAAATGGATGCGGCCGTCGGCAAGTTGCTGAAGTACTTGGATGAAAACGGACTGCGCGATAATACGCTCGTGCTTTTTACGAGTGACAACGGGCCCGAGACGCTCAAGCGGTACCCGAATGCCACTCGTTCGTACGGCTCGCCGGGTCCGCTTCGCGGCATGAAGTTGCATGTTTCCGAAGGCGGCTACCGGGTGCCGGGCATTATCCGCTGGCCGGGCCATACGCGGGCCGGCGAAGTCTGGACGACACCCGTGTGTAGCGTCGACTTCCTGCCGACGTTCTGTGCGATCGCCAGTGTCTCCTTGCCCAAGGGACGAGCGCTGGATGGAACGGACATTTCACCCTTGTTCGCACACAATCCGATCAAACGGCCGCATCCGCTGTATTGGCAATATGACTTCGCCATCAGCAAGCCGTGGGCAGTGTCGATGCGCGACGGCCCGTGGAAGCTCCTTGCCAACGCGGCTCTCGATCGATTCGAGCTGTACAACCTGGCCGATGATGTCGGCGAGAAAAGCAATCTGGCCGCGACGGAACCCGAACGCGTCAAGCGAATGGCCGCGGAGATGAAGCGACTGCACGCGGAGATCGCAGCCGAAGGCATGCGCTCGGGCAATCCCGTCACGCCGGCGAAGAAATAGGGCGGCTGCGCCGGCTCAAGCGGCAGTTGTCCAGCTTCATCCCGCCTGTTACGATTCGATAGGCCGGACTATCCGTAGTCTGGCTGAAAGTCTTGATCTCTCTCCGGGGCATGATTGCAATGCGTCGAACAGTTTTGGCTCTGTTGATACTCAGTCTTGCTCCGGTGGCGGCAACCGCGGCCGATGAATTTGATGAAGCGGCACTTAAAGCGGCCGGACTCCCGACTGATGGGCCAGCCCTACTCGATTTCATTCGCTTGCGGTCGCGTGAGACCATCACGCCGGAGGAATTGACGCCGTTCCTCAAGGACCTCGCATCGTCCGACCAAAAGGTTGCGGATAAGGCGGCGGCCGCCCTGGTCGCGCGAGGTTCGCTTGTCGTTCCCGCACTCCGCAAGGCGAGCAATGATCTGGCCGGCAAGGCCCTCGCCGAGCGGGCCCGCAAATGCATTGGGAATATCGAAGGGCGTTCAGGCGCAGACTTAGCGGCCGCGGTCGTGCGGCTATTGGGAACGCGGCGGTTGCCTGGCGCCGTCGAACCGCTGCTTGCATACCTGCCCTATGCGGACGATCCGACCGTGTTGGAGGCGATCGGCAGTGCGTTGACTCAGCTCGCGTATTTGAGCGGAATGGCCGACCGGTCCTTGCTCCGGGCGATCGATAGCAAGCTTCCGATTCAGCGGGCAGCGGCCGTTGAAGCGCTGACCCGAATCGATCATCCGGAAACGCGGCCTGCCATCGCCAAACGATTGACTGATCCCGTGCGACCAGTGCGCCAGCGGGCCGCCCTGGCGTTGGCGAAGGTCGAGGACGTGTCCGCTATTCCCGTGCTCGTCGAGTTGATTGGCGAATTGACAAAGACGGAACGAGTTCCGGTGGATGAGATGTTGCGTTCGATTGCCGGCGACACGGCCCCCAAAAAAACGCCGCCCGGGGACAGCCCGCAAGACCGCAAGGTTTTGCACGATGCGTGGGCGGGCTGGTGGCGGAAGATTGACGGGTCGGCGCTGGTCGATGAATTCCGCGCGCGCACGCTCGATCCATCCGAGCGTGCGAAAGTCGCGGTCATGGTGAAGAAACTGGGTGATGGCAGCTACCGGGTTCGCGAGCGGGCGAGCCAGGAACTCGTCTCGATGGGGGCCAAGGTGCTGGCCGACTTGCGGGCGGCGGCGAAGGACCCGGACGGGGAGCGGGCCAAACGGGCCGAAGACTGCATCAGCAAGATCAATTCCAGCGATGCCAAGAGAGTGCCGAGCGGCACGGCACATCTCGCGGCCCTTCGTCGTCCGGATGGGGCGGCCGAAGCCATGATCGGCTACCTGCCATTCTGCGACGAGGATGACGGCATGATCGCCGAAATCAAGTCGGCGCTGACGACGCTGGCGCTCGATCCGAATGGCAAGCCGGAGCCGGCATTGATCAGGGCGCTCGTGGACGGCCATCCGATGCGGCGGTCGGCCGCGGCCGAGGCATTGGCGAAGGGTGGTGGCCCCTCCGTGCGAGTGGAGATCAAGAAACTGCTGGCCGACAGTGATCTGCATGTGCGTCAGACCGCGGCGACCGCGCTGACAGTCGCCGGCGAAAAAGACGCCGTCCCGGTCCTGATCGACTTGCTCGCCGAGCTTCCAGCCACGGAAACATGGCCCGCGCAGGATCTACTGCACCAACTCGCCGGCGACAAGTCGCCGGTGGCGGTTTTGGGCGACAAGGCGGAAGACCGTAAGAAATATCGCGATTCCTGGGCGCAGTGGTGGAAGGCGAATGCACAATCCACCGATCTGGCCAAACTGACGACGTCTCCTGGCGAGCTAGGCTATACGCTGCTCATCGAAGTGAGCAACACCAACAGCATCGGCCGCGTGGCCGAGGTCGGCCGCGATGGCAAGATTCGCTGGCAAGTGGGCAAGCTTCGGTACCCCGTCGATGCGTCGGTCCTGCCCGGCGAACGCGTGCTCGTCACGGAATGGGACGGCAATCGCGTCAGCGAGTGGGACTTTCGCGGCAATCTGATCTGGAAGAAAGAGGGCTTCGGCGGCCGCGCGACCAACGCTCAGCGACTGCCCAACGGCAACACATTCATTTGCACGACCAACGAACTGCTCGAAGTCGATCGGAGCGGCAAGGCCGTATACACAATTCGCGTGCCCCAAGGATTGACGGCCGGGTATCGGGCCCGAAACGGTGAAATCATCTGCCTGCGAAATGACGGGCGCGTGCGCGTTACGATACAAGCGGCAAGGAATTGAAATCGTTCGTATCGAGTCGCGATACTTCGTGGACAAGCGGTATCGATCTGACGCGGACGGGCAACGTCCTCATCACGCAACCCAGTCCCAATCAAAAGGTGACCGAATACACGCCGGACGGCAAAGTCGTCAAGGAATGGACTACGCCGCAAGTCACAACCGCGACCAAGCTCAACAACGGCAACATTCTCGCCGCGAGCCACAACGATCAGAAAGTCATCGAGCTCGATCCGACCGGAAAAAAAGTGTGGGAGTACAAAGACGAATACCACATCTTCCGAGCGAAGCGACGATGAGGAGCAGCAAGTTATGACCACGCTGAAAGACTTTTTGCATCAAGAAGCAGAACGACTCGGCGAGGAGGCGACCGCTCGCAAATGGACACTTGAAGCGAATTAGTCGGGGACGGTTCGCCCACCCTTTCTCAAAACCATTTGACATGGAGAACCGGGCTTCCCGGGACGATACGAAAGAGATTTGAATGACGGACGTTTGACGAGCCTCTGCGGAGCTTTTTCCGAGTCCTCGATCCATTCAAAGCAAGCGCGACCCCCGAACTCGTGGAGGAAGTCCATCAAGTTCGACGCTACCGCAATTGGGTTGCCCACGGTCGCCGTGGATCGCAGCCCGCTCGCGTTGATCCGCTGGCGGCCTACGATCGCCTGACGCGCTTTTTGACGGTTCTCGAATCGGCCGGCTAAACCTAAACGCGTTCCCGGTATCGTTCGCTCCGGCGGCCACATCCGTGCGGTTCACCAGTTCTCGACTGGATCACTTGGCAGATCTCATCCGCCGACATTCCTCGCTGGATCATTTCCATCTTCAGGTCGGCGTCCAGGGTCGCTCGCTTGGCCTTGAGCCAGCAGCGTGCAATCGTGGTTCCCAAAACGATGAGAACGCCGGCAGAAAGACTGAGAAACACCGGGTTGCGCAGCAGTTCGGTCATCGGGAAACTCCATTCGGGCAGGCGGCGAGTCCATGTTATTCGCCGCCAGCGGCCCGATATTGCGACCCATTACTTCACTTCACTCACTTCGACTTCAAAAATCAGCGTTGCGTCGGGCGGGATGTCGGGCGGATACCCGCGGCTTCCGTAGCCTAACTCGGGCGGGATGATCAGCTTGCGCCGGCCACCCGCTTTCATTCCCTGCAGGCCTTCCGTCCAACCGTCAATCACCTTGGTCGTGCCGATCGTCACTTCATACGGTCGTTTGCCCACATTGCTGTCGAATTTCTTGCCATCCTCCAGTGTGCCGGTGTAATAGACCATGACGGTCGAGCCCAGCTTGGCTTCCTTCCCCTCGCCCACCTTGAGTTCGACATACTTCAGGCCGGAGGGGGTCGTGATCGCATTCTCCGTCGATGGGGAAACGTCGCCGAGCATGGACGCGAGCACCGCGAGGGTGACGGCGGCAATCAGCACCATGCACAAGCCGCCGGCGACGATCCATTTCTTCGACATGGAAGGCGATCTCCGCTTGGCTTCACATGACGCGAAGCAATTCCACAACGAACGTGAGCTGCGCGTTCGGGGGAATCACGCCGGGGACACCGCGCGCCCCATAGGCGAGGTTGCCCGGAATCACTAGTGTGCGCGTGCCCCCGACCTTCATCCCCGCGACCCCTTCGTCCCAGCCGGCAATCACCTGTTTGCCGCCCAGGCGGAATGAAAAGGGTTTCTTGCGATCGTGGCTCGAGTCAAATTTGGTTCCATCGGCCAGTGTGCCGGTGTAGTGGACTTCGACACTCTTACCCGCGACCGCTTCGGGGCCGCTGCCAACCGTGGTGTCTTCAAACTGCAAGCCGGTTTCGGTCGTAATCACGACATCTCCTGTGGGCGCGAGGATGTTAGGTCCAGAATAGCCAAATTGGGGGCAGGTCGAACAGGTCTTCCCGCCAATCGGTCCCACTTCTTGCGAACCGGATTCGGGTAGACTATCATCCTCCACTCTTACCCCCATCCGGAGTTGCCGATGCGCTTTGCTTTTTGCACCGTGGCCGTGCTTGTCTGGACTGCAACGATGAATGCGGACGACGCCAAGGACTTGATCAAGCAGGCTCGGGCCGCGCTGAAAAAGGGCGATGCCGCCGCTGCCCTGGAAGCCGCCAACAGAGCCGTCGCGGCCAATCCGAAGAGTGTCGACGCGATCTTCACCCGAGGCGAAGCCTATGCCGCCCAGCGCAAGCACAAAGAGGCGATCAAGGACTTCGAGGCGGCAATCGCTCTGGATAAGGACTTTCTGATCGCCCTCGACCGCCGCGGCGCCGAGCGCTTCAAGCTCGGGATGATCGATGAGTCGATCGCTGACTTCAACACTTACCTGAAGGCTTTTCCGAAGGAGGAGCCCGGCCACTGGCGGCGGGGGATATCGTTCTATTACGCCGGCAAGTACGCCGAAGGCGCCAAGCAGTTTTACGACGGCCGGGTTGTGTTTGGCGCCGACGTGGAAAACGCCTTTTGGCATTTTCTTTGCAATGCCCGAAAGGAAGGCGTCGACAAGGCCCGGCAAAAACTCCTCGCTCTCGACGGCCCCGATCGGCGGATACCGATGATGAAGGTCTACGACATGCTCGCCGGCAAAGCGATGCCCGCGGATGTCGTCGAAGCCGCGCAACAATCGAAACTCAAGGGAGAAGATGCGACCGAAGCCCGATTCTATGCGAACCTCTATGTCGCGCTTTACTACGAGGCCGAAGGAAAACCGGACAAATGCCAGGAGCATCTGACCGCGGCCGTGGAGAAGTACAAGATCGGGCACTATATGTGGGATGTGGCGAACGTTCATTTAGCCCGCATGAAGAAGAAATGACGGTCAAGTGAAGAGTTTTCAGCCTGCCGCCAGCTGACCGGAATTTCGCGGGTTTTCTGCACGATTGACTTGACGTTGCAGCTGCGGTGGTCGATGATTCAGATGTATAGTCCAACGCGCAACCATTCGGCGCAGGAAGCAATGGCACAAGTACTTCGGCAAGCTGCCGTGATTCCGGTGTCGGACGGCCAGGTTTGCATGGTCACTTCATCTAGCGGTCGCCGCTGGGTGATTCCCAAGGGAATGATCGACTCGGGACAAACGGCGGGCGAAGCCGCACTCAACGAAGCATGGGAAGAGGCCGGGCTTGTCGGCGTACTCGCCAGCGAGCCAGCGGGGAGCTATCTGTACGACAAATACGGCCGCACCCACCATGTCGTCGTCTTCTTGATGTACGTCAAGGAAATGGCCAGCGATTGGCCGGAGCGCGACGTCCGCAAGCGCGAATGGGTTGAACCGCAGGAAGCCATGGACCGGATCGAGGAACAAGGCTTGCGCGAAATCATCGACGCCGTGTGCCGGCAGGCCGTTACGAGCGATTAGTTCGGCATCATCATTCGCTTCAAGAACGCAACGGCCCGTTCAATCTCTTTCAACCGATCGGCCGGCGATTCGCGTTCGATCGTCAACCAGCCACGATATTCAACCGCCGACAGCGATGCGACGAGGCCGAGCCAGTTTACATCGCCAGCACCGAGCGGTACTTCCTGGGCGCCCCGACTAACGGCGGTCTTGCGTGCATCGCGGGCATGCGTATGCGCGATCACTTTGCTGAGGGAAATGATTCCCTGAATGGGATCGAATCCGTTGACGAGTAGGTTCGCCGGGTCGTAATTGACTTGAAGACTTCCCACGTCGTAAGTAGCGAGGTAATCCCGGACCGCCTCTGGCGCATCGAGGCCAATTTCCAAAGCCAGCACCGAGCCAACTCGATCCCCATGCTGGCCAATCGCGGTCAGCGCTTCCCGCAACAATCGAGCGCGCTCGATTTCGTTCTCGCCCGGCAGTTTAGGGCATGGAGCAATGACGATTCGCGGCCCCAACTCGAAAGCCATGCTCAGGGCGCTCCGCACGTAGTCGATGCGCGGCTGCTGGTTCTCCGCGACGTCAAGCCCATGGCGCAACGGACAGTTCAAGGCGGTGAATTGCTGGTTAAAAGTGCGCAGCAGGTTTTTCAATTCACGCCGGGCCGTTTCGCTCAAACGCTCCGGCGCCAGGTCGCCAATGGCATCGACCTGCAGCCCGCCAACGCCAAGCTTCGCTGCTTGCGGCAAGCCCTGGCGAAGAGAGAGGCCCATCGATTCGAGAACAACGCCGATCTTCATTCTTCAATTTCCAAGTTTCAAGTTTCAAGTTCCAAGTTTCAAGTTTCAGGTTCCAAAGTCCCAGTTCCAGATTTGTCCGTTTCTAAACTTGAAACTTGGAACTTGAAACTTGAACAAACTTGCCTATCCGCGTTCGGTCATCACGCGCAACCATGCCCTCAGGCTTGGTCCTTCCTCGCCGCGGAAGAGGACCGCCTCGCGTCGGAATTGCCAGGCGGCCCAGGCAAGGGCGAGCATCATGCACGCAACGAGCGACCCGACGCCTAGCAGCCAACTCCAGACGGACACGGGCTCTCCAGATACCGCCAATAGATTCTGCAAGATCAGCGTCAAGCCCGCGACGGGGACGGCACTAAGGAGCGGCGTGAGTTTCAACCCCGGCGTCAGCGCGAACATGCTCAACGGCAACGTCAAGACCATCAGCGGCAACAAGTAGTATTGTCCTTCCTTGCTCGATCGCGCAAACGCGCCGAGACCGAGCGCCAGTGAACTGAACAGCGCGGCCAGCGGTGCTGCCAAGAGAGCTGCCCAACCGAGGCCCGCGAACGACAGGATCGGCGATGGAAGGAACACGCTGAGCAAGATCGCCCCGGTAGCCATCCACAACAAGTTCCACAGCGCCGACGCGTAGCTGAATACGAAGACGGCTACGAACTTCCCGGCCACGATCTCGGTTCGGCCAGCCGGCGAGATGAGCAGCGTTTCCATCGTGCCCCGTTCTTTCTCACCAGCCGTCAAATCGATCGCGGGATGCACTGCCCCCGCCATCGTCCACATCACTAATAGAAACGGGAGGAATTTGACGAGCACGTCGCGCAATTCGTCGGCCGTTCGCGTCTCGGCTGGCTTGGCCGCCTCCGGGTCGATGATGGCGACCGGTTCGTCGAAGTCGGCCGGCAGCCCGCGACGAACAAAACGCATCTCCTTCACTCGGTCGCGCCAACGGCTCACCGCAGATTCGACGCGGGCTACGGCAAGCTTGGATGTTTCGTCCCCTTCGCGGCCGAGAATGCGGATGACCGGCTTCTGTCCCTGTTCGATGCCGTCCATGATGTCGGGCGGGATCACGAGCATCGCGTCCACTTCGCGATGTTTCAATGGCCCTTCGTCGGCGGTGGGCAGTGGCCGCACCAATAGATTTCCACCGATCGCATCTGACTTGAAGTATTTACGAATGAACTGACCATCGGCGAACAGCGGCGGATCGTCCCAGTTTCGCTCCGCCTCGATGGCCAGCGCCCCGCCGGCGAGCAACGCTTCGGGATGCGACTTCGGCGCAGGCAAATAATCGGCGCCGACGACGCCGATCGCGGTTTTCTGGTCCATCAAGCTGACGGCAAACGCCAGCCCAACCACCACGAACGCGGGATACAAGAGGGCGGGTAAACCCAAAACGATGATGAGCGTGCGGCGATCCCGCAGCAGATCGCGGATCTCGCGGCGGGCGATGAGGCGGACAATGGAACGGCGCATGAGAGTAGTCTACATGCCGCGGAATCGGGGGCACCGTTCGCTTCGTCGCGCGCACGATTTAGCAGTGAGCAGCGAAACTTGGAGCACGGGCCCGCAAAAAGGCCACTGAACGACGGAAATCTGAAGAATGTGGCACGAACAAGCGACCCGCGCCATCGACGGTGTTGCCAATCCATATCAATAACGGCGGACGCACGCAACTCGTATGGCGTCCACAGTTCCGTCTCGGTCGCTTCAATTCCCCCACTCAAGGTGCAAACATGTCATCGACGAAGCGCAATTGGCTGCGGGTGTTCATGGCTGTCGTATTGATTGGATCGGCGCCAGCATTATCTCGGGCGGAGTATTGCCCGCTCTATGTGGTGGGGCAATGGAACGGAGTCTGGTGGCATTGGTGTGCCAACTGCGAAATTGTGCAACTCCGCCAAACGCGTATGCGACCGACACCCGAATGCATGGAGTGGGCGAAAAGTGCGGAATGGTAAACGATCCGATCCGGTTCCAATCCCCTCCGATAGATAAGAATACCCGCATCAAAGGCCTTCGGATTCAGCCGGGGATCTTTGCGATTCGCCGTTCCGTCGAGAAAGCTCAAAGAGGGCTCGCGCAAATCTCGACGCTATACAGAAGAAGTACATGGATCTTAAGAAAGCCGGTAGCAAGCCCGGCCAATGCGATGATCCCGAAGATAGCTTCCAATTGGCGTCGACCCTTTTCACGATTGACGAAGACAAGGTAGCTAAAGTGAAGGATGCTAGCGGCAAGACTCGGTACTTTCGGGTTTTAACAATCACTCCAACGAGCGCGGTAGTGGATGGCTCGGTGCATGCTGATGCAATTCGAATCGGTCAGGAATTGCACCCGCGTGACGGCGCTAGTGTAACTGCCGATATCGATGCGTCCTTGGATGCAGCGTTCGGCACTACCGCATCGATTAAAATCTCGCGACAAGTGATACTCACCAACACGGACAAATCATTATTCTGGCACGTTTCATGTTACAAAGATTTCAATACGCCCTAACTGGGTGAGCGATTGTTGGTCCGGTTGCTTCAACAGACCTCGCTTACGGTCGCCCCGCGGCTTCATCGTGAAACCGCGGGGCTATGCTTTGCGCGCAACGGAAGCCCAGCCCGCCGTGTGGTGTCTCTATGTCGATGGAATAGCGCTGAGTGGGACCAAGCGCACATTCCGCGGGATTGGGAGTTGCGTCCGTCACGGACATCGGTCCCCCGCGGACAATGCGGGATTGTCGATTCAGTTCTTTCAACGTCGGCGGCAATGGGAGTTGGAGCGCGGATGGGTAAGCTGCCCAAATCGAGTCCGTCCATTCGGCCACCCCGGAGTAAAGCCCATATACGGGCACCGGAGTTGCCGTCACGTCAAACGCCGGAGTCATGACATGGCCGAATGGCCAGTTGGCGACCCTGGTCGCATCATCGCCCCACGGAAACCGACGGGTTCCGCCCCCAGTGGCGGCATACTCGTACTCGAATTCCGTTGGCAATCGCATTCCAATTCGCTCGGCGTATTCGAGAGCGTCCGAAAAGCTTACGTAGGTCACCGGGTCCGAATCTTCTCTCAATTTGGCTTTCTCCCAGTGCGGCGAGGGCGTCAAGCGCATGACCCGGCGGAATTCCGCCACGGTGACCTCATGAGGCTCCAAAAGAAAGGGGGCAATGGTTCGAGGATGCTGCGGGACTAATTGATTTTTGGCCAAGCCTACCGAAAACTCACCTCCGGCGAATTGAGAAAGGCTACGGGTCACATCCGCTGTCGATGGAATATTGGCGACCTCAGGCAGCTCCACCACGTCGTTCGAACGAATGGTCCACGACCGGTGCTTATAACGCGCTGAGCCACCGTCGTCTTCGGCGCAGGCACCGTGCGATAGACCTCATGAAATCCGCGGCCGTCGATTACGGCCACGACCAGGTATCGACCGGGATTTAAACGAGTGGTCACTGGTGTCAGGCTAGTTGGCCGCACAGCATGTTCCCCGTCCGGGAGTCCCGTTTCCGGATCTAGCGGCACAAACGCTACACGAGCGCCCGCCGGGGTTGTGGCGAGCGTCACTTCCCGCGTTGAATCCGGGACCGATGGCAGTTCCGGGGACTTTGCATGCAAGTTTTTCCACGACAGGCCGGCCACCGCAACGAGCAGCACGGCGGCGACTCCCATCAACGAAGCGACTACGGGATTGCGCCGCGTCCAGCGCCAGCCGCGTGTTGCCACGGTAATTCGCCGTGCCCGAATCGGTCGGCCGTCGAGGAATCGCCGCAAGTCGTCAGACATCTCCTGGGCCGACTGGTAGCGTCGATCGGGGTTCTTTTCCAATGCCTTCATGCAAATCGTTTCGAGATCGCGGGGAATACTACGATTGCGGCGTCGCGGGCTCGGTGCGTCTTGATGCACCACTTGGTAAATCAGCAGTTCCTTGCTGCCACCTTGAAATGGCCGAGAGCCAGTCATCATTTCGAACAACATGACGCCCAGCGAGTAAATGTCACTGCGCCGGTCCGCGTTGTGGGCATCGCCGCGCGCCTGCTCGGGCGACATGTAGGCGGGCGTGCCAAAAATGCGGCCGGCAACCGTCATGGTGATTTCGGCGCCCTCGCGCTTCGCCAATCCGAAGTCGGTGAGATGCGGAGTGTCCGTCGCGTTCATCAACACATTGCTCGGCTTCATGTCGCGGTGAATAATCCCTTTCTCATGCGCATGCTGGAGTGCGTCCGCGAGGGTGGCGCACAGATTCGCCGTCTCCTGGAATGTCGGCTTTCGAACGGTGAGCCAGGCACTGAGATTGATCCCGGCAACTAGCTCGCTCACGATGTAAACCAGACCGCCAATCTGACCGACATCGTGAACCCGAACGATATTCGGGTGCTGAAGTTGAGCGGCGACCCGGGCCTCGCGGACAAATCGGTCGACCTCCGCGGGGGACAGCGACTCTTTCCGCGGCAGCTTCAAGGCCACCTCGCGGTTCAATTGTAAATCGCGAGCCTTCCACACGTCGCCAAAGGTCCCGCTGCCGATGCATTCGATCAATTGAAACCGACCAATGAGCCGCGCTTCGGTCTCCCGGAATGTCGCCGTTCGATCCGCATCCAGTGCACTCAGCGTGCTGCCGCACTGTGGGCAAATGATGGGGTCGGGGGAATTGATCTCGACGACTTCGATGGGATTATGGCAGTGTGGGCATTCGATTCGCATGATGATTGACTCTGGGTCGGGTCCGAATCGTGCGTTCCATTGTCAACCCGGGATTGCGTCATTGTAGATTGAGTTTGCTCCGCCATACAGCCCATTGGCTCCTCCGCGAACCGATGATTGCGTTTGGCAGAAAATGAAGAAGGGGCGGGAATGCCGCATGGCATTCCCGCCCCTTCTTCATTTTCGCGACTTTGACTGAGTCCCCCGTGGTCGGCTTATATGCCCTCCGCTTCGAGTTTGATCGTGGCGCCTTGCGCGTCAAACTTGGCCTCGGCCTTGTCGCCGACCTGGAAGCTGTCCAATGTCGTGTGATGGTCATTGCGCTCGATCTTCGTGTTCGCGTCGACGGTTACGTTGACGAGGTCGCCGGATTGGGTCTGGATCGTCACCGTTGCGGTGGTCAGATCGATTGCGGTGATGATTCCCTCCACGCTCGTCTGTCCCTGCCCACCACCGGTTCCACCGCCATCGCCGCCCCCGTGGTCGTCGTTCTGATCCTCGACGGAATCGTTGCCCGATCCGCCGTCACAGGAGTCATCGCCCGTACCCCCTTCGACAAGATCATCGCCAGACCCACCATTGCACGAATCGTCGCCGGCGCCGCCATTGCAATCATCGTCTCCGGATCCGCCCTGAACGCTATCGTCGCCGTCGTCGCCCTGAACGATGTCGTCATCGGATCCGCCATTGAGACTATCGTCGCCCGTTCCGCCCTGGAGCAAATCATTCCCCGACATGCCGGTCATGCGATCGTTGCCGGCGTCGCCCGTGAGGTCGTCATTGCCGGCTCCGCCGTCCATGTGATCGTCGCCGTTGCCTCCATCAAGGGAATCGTCGCCGGCCCCGCCATGGAGCCTGTCGTCGCCGTCGTCGCCGGCGAGGTCATCATTCCCGGCTTGGCCGGACAGGTCATCTTGGCCGGCCCCGCCACTGATGGAGTCGTCGCCAGCCCCTCCCCAAATCTTGTCATTTCCGTCGCCGCCGACCAGCGAATCGTCGGCTTTGCCGCCAAAGATTACGTCGTTGCCGGCGCCGCCGTCGACCGAAGACGGCACATTGACGTTATTCAGTTTGATGACGTCGTTGCCGCCGCGGGCCGTGATGTTGATCTTGGTCACGTCTGCCAGCGCGATTGACTTGACCAGCGTGCCATTGTCGTCGATCTGCTGGCCTTTGACTTCGAGGTGGTCTTTGATCTGTCGGACCACGATGACATCGCGGCCTTCCGTGCCGTCGATGGACAACACGCCGTTTACCAATGTGGCGGACGGCATGGTGCGTGAATGCAAGGACTCGAGGTTGAGACGTGCCTTGGCCATTTTCATTCTCCGGTTCCGAGTTGTTTGCGGTTGTTTCGTCGCTCAACGGAAGGAGTTGAAATTGCACCCGCCAACCGCCAACAAATTCCGCCAATTAAATGAGCATCAGCACCCAGAGAAATGGATCCAGCGTCGCCGTTCCATTCGGATAGAGGAAACCGTTGGGGTTGTTCGGATTCGGATATGTGGGCGCCAGGAGGGAATTGCCGGGTTGCGGACCGATTGGGTCGGTTTGAACGGCGCCGCGGATGGAATAGCCAGCCGGCTGAGCCGATCCAACGGACGTAATGTGGACGGTGTATTCGCCGGGAGGCAGGAATGCGCTCAAACCGGAAACTGTATCGCCAGCAGTGGCGGCCAGTTCGAATACGGTGGCGCCGGCTTGATTCGTGACGGTCATGCGGACCGCGGCGCCGGCGGGTCCGGTCGCCGTGAGAGTAAAGCCGAATAGCTGCGTTCTGCCGGCATAAAGCTTGTATTGCGCCGATTGGGTGTCGCTGACCGAACCAGCGGCGAACGTCTGCAAATCAACGGCTTTACTGCGGAAGCTGGCCTCGAGTGCATAGTTCCCTGTATTGGCGCCGGAGACGCGCAGCAAATAGGAACGATTGGATGCTGTTCCCGTAATTTGGATTGCGTAGCGACCGGCGCCATTCAGTAGGATTTCTGCTGGCAGTGGGTTCTCGTTTTCATCGAAGATTTCGATTTTCGGCGTCACGCCATTCGGTCCGATGGCCCGAACCGATGCCACGAGCGTGAGCGTCACCTTCGAACTAACTCGCGGCGACTCAATGCGATAGAAGTCCGAGTCGCTTCCGCTGCTCATGCTTCCGGTGGCCGAATATTGGGTCAGCCCGAGCGGGCCGCGAAAAGCGAGAAGCGTGTTGGCGCTGCCGCCGGAATCATCGCTGCCGTGATCTTCCTCGTAGAGGCAGTCGTTCGGATTATCGAAGAGCTTGCCCAAATCGTCCGCGTTCAAAGCGTCGAAGGGGCCGCGCAACACTTCGTCGATTGGTATGCCAAGCGCTTCGAGTTCATTGTCAAATGTGACCGCGACGCCATAGCGGCCGACTCTCGGAGTTGCGCCGTGGGCCGCGTCCACGCGGAAGAAATAAGCCTCGCCCGGCTGAGATGTCGGCAGAGTGAATGTGACGGTCGCGCCTTCGCCACCTGTCGCGACCACCTGCCCGATAAGACTATGCTTCGCGTCGTAGACATTCATGCGCAAGGGGACCATGCTGATGCCGGCGGTCTGCGCTCGAATCGTGATGGGACCCGAATAGGTCGCCAGGTTCTCGAACCGGAAGGTGTCGATGTCGCTTCGTGAGCGCAACGTGCCAAACGCGGCCAGTGGGGTTTTACCTTTGAAATTCGACGGGAAGTCGATGTTGGTCGCTCGACCAAAGCTCGCGTTACTCCTCGTCGTCTCAGACGGATCGACAAGGTGTATGCCGTAGAGCGCTCGAATTGCGCGAATATCCGTGGCCCCGAGTGCTCTTCGTCCAGTGAAATCGTTGAACATGATTGACCCGCGCGAGACTCGGAGCGAGTCCGAGCGCGTGGCCCAATTCGTGCAGCGCGACCGAGGTCAACTTGTCGGCGGTGAATGTCGTATTGGTGTTGAAGAACACGTCGCCGGCCATTGTGCCGGATAACAGCGGATCGGGCGGCACGGCCTCGCCGAGGGCATCGCCCGCCATCGGCACGCCGGCAATCCGAATGTCGCCGAACCGCGGATCCGCCTGGGTCGCCCCCGGGCTGCCAAACGCATCGCCATTGTCCGCGACTAAGCCGATATTCAAGTTCGCCGCCGCCGACCAGATCTGTGCGGCGCGAAGGATGGCGGCGCGCCACACCGCCGTCGGCATTTGCGCATCCAGTGCGGCGCTGAGATTGCTCGATACGCCGGCTGCGGACGTCCCATCCGGCGCGAAACTAATCGACAGATGCTTGGGGTCGGACCAGGGAATCCCGAACGAGGCCGGAACGTCGCGACCCTCCAGAGCGGTGACATTCAGACGGCAGCGCTGTTTCACCTTGATGGGCTTGGTCATGATTCCCTCATGCGGTTATTTGCTCGACGGGCCAGCGAGAACGCGGCCGGCCGAAATCAATTCCTGAAAGCTCTTTTCGGAACGAACGACGCGGAGGTCGGGGTCGCTCGCCATCTGGCGGGCCCAGTGAGCCTCTTGCTGAATCACGCGCCGCAGAATCGCAATCACTTCGCGCCGCTCGTCGAGAGTCGTTGCCGTCAAGGCTAACGCGCTGGCTGCCTGATAAAGCGGCAGCGCGGGAGTATTGGCTGCAAGGCACGCCCGCGCCTGCTCGCGCGACGCGGCCGTCTTGCCAAGGCGGGCCAGCAGAACAGCGTAGCCAGCACGATCTTCGACCGTAGCTGCCCCCAGGATAGCGATTCGGTCGAGTACTTCCGCGGCCTCGCCCGGGCGATTCAACTGTTCTGAGAGACAGCTTGCCTTGCCACGAAGGGCCGGCGCATGATCAGGATCGAGCGTGAGGGCGGTATCAAAATCAGCCAATGCTCCACGGGGGTCGCCGGCAATCTTCGCTTCGCCACGAATCGTCCAACCTTCGCAATCGTCGGGTTCAGTGGTCAACAGCAACTCATGCTCCGCGGCTGCTTTGGCCTTGTCACCGTTGGCGCGACGCCCGTTCGCGCAGGCCGTGGACGCGTGCTAGCGAGCCGCCTTCCTTTTCAGCCCTGGCCAAATCCGTCAATGCTTGCTGAAACCGATTGAGCTGAATCTGCGCAAGCGCCCGATTCAGATAGCCGTAGGGCTCATCTGGACGTAACGAGATGAAGCGATCGAAAGCTTCAATAGCGGCGTCGACACGACCCGTCGCAAGCAGTGCGACTCCGCGATACAAGTACGGCCGCGGCAACTCGGGCTTCAAAGCAATAGCCGCGAGAAATGCATCGGCCGCCCGATCGTAGCGGTAGGCTTTCAACTGCGCCATGCCCAGAGCAAACCAGACGCTAAAGCTGGGTTGCTCGCGCGCTGCAAGCTTTTCGAGCGTGCCAATCGCATCCGCGTACCGTTTGGCTTGAATGTCCAATTGGGCACGCAACAATTCCCCGGCAGTACCCGGCGCCGAGGATGCGGAAAGCTCTCGGCGTAGCGCTGCCGCATCCGCGGCCCTCCCCGCGAGGTCGAGAATCTCCACACGCTGCGCGATAAACGGGTAAATCGGCTCCGTCGACGGAAACGCCGCGCGAGCCCGGTCGTTCAATAAGAGCGCCTCGTCGCACAACGCGTCGCGAGCCGCCCGGTCGGATTCGCGGTGCGCTAGCTGGGTGTCAGCTACCGCGCCCCAATTGAGCAGAACCGCCACTTCCTCGCGCAATGACTCGACCTCTTGGGACGGAAGCCGGCGGACGTAGCGGCCGGCTAGCCAGTCCTCCCTGGCGGGTAATTCGTACGATTGCAGTGCTTCGAACACCTGCCGGCGGGCGTCCCGAAACTGCTCCGCAGGGGCGGATGGATCATTGGCCAGCGTCTGAACCCGCATTTGCGTTTGACGGATTGTCGCCCGCGCCTTGCGCGCATGGAGCGCTTCTCTTTCCTGCCAGATCGAATAGCCGAAAATCGATGCCCCGAGAAGAAGGATGCCGGCGAATGCGGCAACCGAACTCGACGAAGTCAAGCGCGGATGCCGACGGGTCCATTTGCGAATTCGTTCGATCGACAAAGGCTCTCGAGCAAATTGAAGCGACTGGTTTCCCCGATGCCGAAGCAAGTCCTGGCGGAGGTCGGCGGCCGTTGCGTACCGGTCGGCCGGGATTGGCTGAAGGCACTTGCGTAAGATCGACGCGAGTGCGGGGGATGCAAGTCGAATCGCGGTCGCCTTTCCGCGGACTTCCTGCATCGACTGGGCGGTCGCGCCGCCGGCTGGGTCCGTGTCCGCGAAAGGCAAGCGGCCGGTGATTAATTCATGCAGCACCAGTCCGAGCGAATAGACGTCGGCCCGGGCGTCGACTCGAGCGGATGAATCATTTAGCATGGCAAGCTGTTCCGGCGCCATGTACCGCAGGGTGCCGCCGACCGATGCCGAGAGTTCGCGATCATCGGCTGCAAGGTTGAAGTCGAGCAACATTGGCTCGCCGTCGTCGGTCAGCAGGATATTCGCCGGCTTGATGTCTCGGTGAAGGATCCCGCGCGAGTGCGCATGGGCAAGGCCGTCGGCGAGCGCGATGCCGATCACGATCACCCGATCGGCCGGCATCACGCCTACCGCCTGTTGCGATGCGGGCGGCGATGCGGGCGCGGGTCCAGCGCGGACGGTTGACCCGGCTGGATCGCGATCGCGGTGCGCAACGTTCGCTCCGTCACTCGTCCGGAGGCCCCGACTCGGACTGATGCCAGCACATTGGCCAACGTCGTACTGCCCAGATAGGGCATCACCAGAACCTGAAACGATCCGACGCGGTGCACCGAATAGATCGGAACGATGTGCGTGTGCTGGAGTCGAGCCAGCGTCTGCGCTTCGCCGATGAGGCGGGAGGAAATCTTGATCGCGACTTTTCGGTTCGCGAGGTCCTTCTGTTCCGCGAGATAAACGCGCCCGAATGCCCCGCGGCCGAGTTCGGAAAGAATGCGATACCCCGGTCCAACAGTGTCGCCGATATTCGGAAAACCCCGGCCCTCCCATGCAGGCCCTGCGGGCGGCTGGACGCCGGACTCAAGCGGCAAATCAATGCCAAGCCGGCGGTAATATTCGCCGGAAGGGGGGCTCTCGCCGGCAGCCCGGCGCTGGCGATATTCCTCGAGAGCGATTTCCGCCAACATCGATTGGTCGTCCACAAGACCGGGGAAGCGCTCGATGTAATCTTCGACGTGCCGTTCTTCGCCGCATGCCCAGGCATATTCCAAATCGACGCGAATCAATTCGCGCAGCACCGCCGTGTACATTGGGTGCAAAGAGTCGGGTAGATACTCGGACAGATCGGGTATAGAGCCGCTCGCGGCCGCCGCTTCGAAGGGTTCGATCCACGCGTCGAGTTCGAGGTCCGGCGTCGGACCGACGACCTTATTCGGATTCATGGAGTACGCCCCGAAGACTCGTGCGAAATTCTTGCAAGATCCTTTCTACCGATCTCTTGGCCCGGCCAGTCCGTGTCGAAATGTCTGCCACATCGTGTCCGGCGATGCGCAACGTGATGATCTCACGATGGGTTGCCGATAGCGGCGCCAGCATTTCATCAATGGTCATCTGCAATAGGCGATAATCGTCCTCGACGGAGGAAGGCATCGCCCCTTCCACGGCTTCCCCGCCGGCGGTCTGGCGGACGTCGCGCTTCGCGGCCTTATGATGCGCCGCAACCGCGCGTACCTTGTTCAAGCCGATCACCAGGAAGAGCTTCCATAATTCGTCGCCATCGGGAACCACATATTCGCCGGCCGCGGCACGCCGGAAGAACGTCCGGAATACCGATTGAACGATGTCGTCCGGGTCGAAACGCGCCGCCAGTGCCGAGCCGGCCTTGGCCGCGGCCAAGGAGCGCAGCCGCCCCGCATAGCGCAAGTAAAGCTGCGTCGCCGCGTCCTCGTCGCCGCCGCGAAACCGCCGCAATAGAGAGGCATCCTGTGTCGGTGCCATGGCATCGGTCGTGATCATGGGCATCAAGAGTAGTCGAAACCGCCGCGCGAATCCGCCAACCCGGCCAAAACAAGATATATCTATCCTATTTTACGCGGGCGATATGCGGACAGATCGACAAAAACGACACGAATTGACGGTTTTTCAAGTTGGAATGCGAACGCGCGTCAAAGTGCCGTCATCGAAGATGATCAGCACTTCCGTTGTCCGGTGGCTCGCGAAGCAAGCGACGGCCCGGGCGGGAGTTGCGAGATCGGTTCCTGGCGACCATTCCTCAAAACGATGATCCCTGGCCCGCAACCAGCACACCCGATTCGTCGCCGAAATGCCAACTACCTTTCCCGATTGCCAGATGGCCACGGCGCGAAATCCCCCCGGCGCCGCGTATGTTAATGTGCGATTCTTCAATGTCCCATCCGGTTCGCGGACTACCACACTCGAATACAGGTGGCCGTTGTCGAATAGCCCTGCAAGCTGGATTCGGTGCGGCGACTCCACCTGCCAGGCCAGCGGCGGCGTGAACAAGGTCGAACCAGTGGGCGGATCGGGCATCCAACCAATGTAGATCTTTCTGCCATCCCACGATACCGAACCGCCCTGGAAAGTCACGGCCGTGCTGCCGCCAGCAAAATTCGGAATGCGCAATTTCAAATACGTGGTTGGCGGCAGCGGGCTGGTTGCCGCCGTTTCGAAATCCGAGATGAGACTGGGAATTTTGAACCACGTGACCGCCCCGACCGTATTCAATCCAACCGCGTCGTCGATCACCGGCAGGAGTCCAATGACATTTCCCTGCGCGCTGCCGAAATGTGTTCGAGCTGTTTGCTCAAAATCCGCGGTGGCTCGCAGCAACAAGTCGAGTGGATAGAGAAGCAATTGATTCGAGATTTCCGGCAGACTCCCCCTTAAACAGGCGACGCGCGATCCATCACTATCGGCGGCAATTCCCAGCACTTGCAAATCGCAATCGTCCTGCACGAGTTTGATCCGCCCCGATTCGGGCTGGTAGTGAACCATCGCCCCCGAGCGGAAGCCAACAAAGACGTCCCCGCTTCCGACTGCTTGCACCGCTGCCGTCACCGTTCCGGTGTGAAGAGAGCACGTCGTCCCGAAACGATCCAAGGCCTTCTGCAGCGGGGATCGCTGCTTCATCGTCGCCTTGAGTGCGAAGTCCGCGTCGGACATCACGGCCGGCGACCAGCGCTTTTCGACACCGAACAGGTCGGAGACAATCGTGCCGATCGCGTATTCCGCCTTGGTATGTTGGCGCAGTTTGTTCGCCAGACCAAGGCGGCAGCGATCGCGAATCTCCATTCGCTCGCCGCGCAGGTGGGGTAATTCCGCGAGTCCGGCGACCTTGTTGAAGAAGCGGCCGGCATCATTGTTCCAACCCGGTTCGCACAACCAATTCTCCGCTTCCCCCAGGACCTGCCAGAAAGGATCGCGCGGCTCCGCGAACGCGTAGATCTCAATTAATCGTTCGGCACACGCCGTCGCATTGCGTGCGAGGGAGAGCGACAACGAGCGCGATTCCCAGCCGCGAGCGAAGTAGGCGCCGGCGAGATCGGCCCGGCCGGTTTTCTTGAGAAGAATGTCGCCGGCCTCCACATAATCTTGGCGTAATTGAATCACGCGATCGGCTGCCTTGTGGTACTCGCCGATAGCCTGTTCTTCTTCACCAATGCGCCGGAGCAGATCGCCTGCTTCGACGTAGAGGTACGATGCTCGATAGAGTCGCAATGCCTCGTCGTAGTCGCCGGCGTGCGCGAATTCCTGGGCGGCCCGAGCCGAATCTTGCACCTTGTCCCGGAACAAGATTGCGGACTCGCGATGCAAACCGCCCTGGGATAGGACGGCGGCCGCCGACCGATAATCGCTCAGAAGCTTGGCATAAATCAATGCCGCTCTTCGGAAATCCCCGCGGTCGACCGCCTCGCGCGCGGCCTTGTGATACTCGGCGATCAAGTCACGCCATGTGTCGGGGTTGCCGCCCGCCCAAATTGACGATCGGCCGCCCCCACCAAACAGGCCTGCGAGCGACCAGAACAGTCCGTGCGTCGGCAGTTTGGCGCTGCTGTACGCCTGACTGCCGCGACCCGGCTCTTTGCCGATCGGCACCGCGTGCCGCAAGGCGTCGTCCGTCTTCCCTTCGCGGAATTTCTTGAGCAAGTGCTGCAAGGCGGCTTCTTGCTTGCCGAGCAGATCCTCGCTGATGCGCGGTGCGATCTCGGTCCCCTTGGCCTTGAGCTTGTCGCCGAGCTTGCCAAGCTTCTTGCTGCCGATCGCCTTCCCGAGCGCGCCGAAGCCTTTTCCCAGCCCGGTCGACATCTTGCCAACCGCCCGGCGACCGGCACCGGACTGCGGCGGCCGGGCGTCGTCGGTGCCGACCGGGGAACCTCCGCCGGTCAGCAGCTCATCGATTGGTGGTTCCGGCAGGACGAGCGTCAAGGTCGTCAGCCGATCCGCGAGCAGCCGGCCTGTGGGAAACGGTTCCCAATCCTCGCGGCGAGGCTTACGGACTGCCAGAAACGCGGCGGGCCTCCGCGGCTTGGCGGGGTCGAAGGCGAGGGGAGCGCGATGCGGACGAAAGACGATCCCGCGGCGGGCGGTCAAGTCCGTTGCCTCCGCGGGAAGCAGAGTGGGAATCAGCTCGGCGTCGGCTGGCAGAAAACAATTCTCGGCAAGCCGGCGGAGTCGCATCGCGTTGGGAATGTTCGGAACCGAATCCGCGACGACCAGAAACCCGCCCGCCACCGAAAAAACCAACGGATCGTCCAGGCGTGCGCAGACCGCGAGAAGCGCGGCCGGGTCGTCGGTCTCAAGCAACAGACCGACTGCCGGCGTCGGCTCGACGCGACGGTGAAGATGGAATGGGACACGAATAGCCACAACGACCATCTTACAAGTAGATTGGCGGTGGCTGCTTATTGAAAGCCAATCGAAGCCTGCCAACTGACGTGTCACGGTCCCGGGTCTGCAGAGCCTGCCTCGACCAATGGTCCGAAGCGCAACGGGCCGTGAATAAGTGGGGGCGAATATTCGCGCCGGCAAATCTCATACTGGTTGAGGCCCAATTGCGGAATGAGCCAGTCGTGCGTCGTCTTGACATCCGGTATGGCGCCGCGTTCGACCAGCTTTCGCAAGATATTCAAACTCGCGGAATTGCCGAAATACGTGAGCGGATACGCTTGCCGTCGGAACAGCGTATCCGCGTCCGAGATGGCATGAATGCAATTGCTGCCGTCGCCCGTCAGCCCCGACTCGCCAACCGTGTCGATGCATTGGTAGCCAACCGTTCCGCTCTCCATGAATCGCTTCTGAATCATCAGCTTGTTGAACAGCCCCGATGGGATTTCATACGGTCCCCACATGGTGACGCACTCGTGATACCCCAGCGCCATCTTGATCGAATCGTGCAGCGTCAAATTCACACCCGCTTCGACGCACGGGTAAAAGGTGCGAATGCACAGCGTCGCGGGCATCCAACTGATCGAATGTTGTTCAATGGCAATGGGTGAACCCGGTACGGGCGCCGGCACTTTGACGAATGTCACCCAGCTATGAGTGAACCGCGGCACTTTGGGGGTCGTTTGCGAGCCGAACACAAGCAGGAAATAGCGATCACCGGCCGGCACGGGGTCGTTCAACTGCTTATAGCTGACCTGTCGAGCGGGCGTCTGCGGTTGATGGGCTAGGAACGCGCAACCGGACGACACAATGGCGAGCATCGCCATGCCGGAGCAGATCGATCGGCGGCATGGAACCAAGCGGAGCATGGAACCTCGGCAAGATGCACGGAGTCGCCGGGCGCGATATGGTGTGGTGATCGGCAAATCCGCGCCTCTTTCCCCAATGCGCATCGCCAAATCGCGCTGGAGCTTCCTCGCGCTCCTGAAACAATCGTCGTGCGCGTTACAACCCCGGCCAGGGTCACTGTCGGTCAAATGCCGACCGGCCCCCTTTCGGGCTCGGCGTCACGTCGCTCGCCTTCAAACGTGGATTCGCTTTGTAGGGGTTATACAACGGGTCGCCGACCAGCGTGCCCATCCAACTCGCGAAGAGAACCGTCTTGCCATAACACTCGGCGAGCGTGTATTTGCCAGTCGCGAGGAAGCCAAAGAACTCGGCTGGTTTCGGGAAGCCGACGGTGTAAGGCTCGGCAACCGGCCCAAGCGTCGCGCATGCTCCCTTCTCCAACAGATTCTTGCACCAGTATTTCACATCCGGCCGGCGCAGCGACACCGCTTCCGAACTCGCCAGATGCCACGCAACCGCCCCCTTCACGAACTTGCAACAGTCGATGAAATTCGCATGCGAATACCAACCGCAATAGAGAGCACACTCCGGACAACTGTCCGGCGGAAAGAGTGCATTCTTGTCGTCGAGCACGACGTCGAGATGTCCGCGATCCTTGAGCAACGCGGCCATCTCCCGCATCGACTCGTCGTAGCCGCCGTAGCCATGACCGGAATCCGATCCCTTCGGATCAAAGCGAATACCGCGGGCATCGACGTACACCTTGCCGCGCAAGCCTGCCTTTTCCGCCGCGACCGCGTCGTCAATCATTCGCTTAACGACCTCCGGCGAAGGCCCATCGAGCCGGCTCGTCAATAGCACCGCCGGCTTCCCCTCGCGCAATTTGGCCGGGGTCTGGAAATAGTTCAGGTTCATCTGCCATCGGCGCAATTCATAATGGTCCCACCAGAGCAACATCAACTCACTGTCGACGGCAGCCTGGCTCTCCGAATGCGCCAAATAAGCTCGTTGCCGGCCAAGGCGCTGACGTTTTCGCCGGTCCGCAGTGAGTTCCGTTTGCAACTCCCGCCGAATTGCCTTCGTAATGCCCAGCGGTCCGCTTCCTCCTTCGAATTTCTTGATGTCTCCCTCAAGTGATCGAATCGCTTCGTCGAGTTCCTTGATCTGCGGATCGATCTTCTGAATTTGCTCGCGCTCGCTCGGGCTGGGGCCGTCGCCCCCCACCCGTAACGGCACACCGTACGTCGCGAGCAGGCATTTCACCTTCTCCTTGCGGTCCTTGAGAGCCGCACGCAGCGGAGCAACCATCTTCGTGTCATAGTCTTTGCGCGAAATATCCTCTGTGGTCGGGAGATCGAACGCAACCACGTTGTTTGCAGAAATTCCACGCGCTTGGATGTAATAGTCGGCAACGTCTTTCGATGCGGGCACATTCTTATTGACCAGAACGATCACCTCGGCCGGTTCGAGCGCGAAGGCGGAAGTAGAAATCACGAGAAGAGCGAAAAGGGCACGAGTCATGGATACGACCGCATTCTTGAGTGACGAGGAATCGAGGGACGGACAGTCTTTCTATGGTGAGCCGACCGCAAATTCTCGGCGAGCCGACCGCCGTAAGGCGGCGGGTAAAGTCATCTCCCACCGCCTGTTCTCAACACCCGGCGGCTTACGCCGCTCGGCTCGCCAAGAAAGCACTCGGCTCGCAAGCGCTCCTCAATGCAACTGACACATCTTTCAGCGTGCCGAATCGCCCATAATACCCCCATGCCGTCTGCCTCTTCCCACCTGCTGATCACATCGCGCCCGCAAATCGACGCGCTCGCCGCGGCTCTTAACCACACCAATCTCGTTGGCCTCGATTGCGAGACAACCGGCCTCAACCCGCGCACCGATCGCGTCCGGTTCATCGCCCTGTCCATCGACGGCCGTGCAGCGACATACCTGGTCGATGTTTTTCAAGTTGATCCGAGCCCGCTCTGGCGAGCGCTCGCCGCGGTCGAACTCATCGCGCACAACGCCGTATTCGATCTGAGTTTTCTCGGCCGACTCGGCTTCGAGCCTGGCCGCGTTTACGACACGCGACTACTTTCGCAAATCCTCTACGCGTCATCATTCACGAAGGGACAGGCGCCGACCCGGCATGGGCTCAAGGACTGCTGCGAACGCGAACTTGGAATCACACTGTCCAAGGATCTTCAGAAGTCGAACTGGAACGGTCCGCTTTCTTCCGAGCAACTCGAATATGCCGGCCTTGATGCGTCGGTGCTCGTTCCTCTCTATCGCAAGTTGACCGACAAGCTGCAAGCGGCCGGACTCGTCGAGGCGGCGGCCATTGAGTCGGCTGCCCTCCCGTGCATCGCATGGATGGCGGCGGCAGGCGTGCAGTTCGATCGCCATACCTGGAGTTCAATCGCCCATTCGGCCGGGGCGGAGTCCCGACGCCTTGCCACTGAACTCGATGAAGCCGCACCCGACAAGCCCGGCGAACTCTTCGGCGGTACTTGGAATTGGGATTCACCCGAGCAGGTCAAACAAGCGCTTCATCTCGTCGGTTGCCCGGTGGAAGGAACGCGCGATCACGTTCTCGCCGCCCTCGACCACCCGCTGGCCCGCAAGCTTCGCGAGTACCGTGACGCTAGCAAGCGGGCGTCAACGTATGGCGATGCCTGGCTCAAACACGTCGCCGCCGACGGCCGCGTCTACCCGGCCTGGGCCCAGATCGGCGCCAACAGCGGCCGGATGGCGTGCGGCTCGCCGAATATGCAGAACTTGCCACGAGGCGAATATCGCCGTTGCGTGGTCGCTCCGCCCGGCCATTTGCTGGTCAAGGCGGACTACTCGCAGATCGAATTGCGGATTGCCGCCAAGATTTCGAATGACGCCGCCTTGCTCGCCGCCTATCAGCGGGGCGATGACCTGCACACGCTCACCGCCCGCCACGTCCTCGGCGTGCCGGAGGTAACTCGAGAGTCGCGGCAACTCGCCAAAGCAATCAACTTCGGCCTGCTGTATGGAATGGGGGCGAAAGCCTTCTGCTCCTACGCCCGGACGAACTACGGCGTGGACATGACCGAGGCCCAGGCCAGCCAGTATCGGGAAGCATTCTTCCGCACCTACCCCGGCCTGCGGCAATGGCATCGGTCGATGATGAACGGTCCATGTGACACACGCACACTCATCGGCCGCCGAGTGCTGCACGTCGAGCACTTCACCGAAAAACTGAACCTGCCCGTGCAAGGAACCGGTGCCGACGGCCTCAAGCAAGCCCTTGCCCTACTTTGGGCCCGCCGTCACCAATGCCCAACCGCCATCCCCATCCTCGCCGTCCACGACGAAATCGTCCTCGAATGCCCCACCAAAGACGCAACCCCGGCCGCCGATTGGCTGAAATCTGCAATGATCGATGCCATGTCACCGCTGATCGACCCAATCCCTGTCGAAGTGGACGTGAAGATCGGCCCCACATGGGGCGGGGGGTAAGGCCGACGATCGTCAATGCCAAGCCCTGCGTATAGAAGTACGACGTTTACGCTCTCGCCACTAGGATACACTCCAATCACTCGCGTCACTTCCACAAAGGCGACTAAGGCCATGCCCACGCGCACGGAGTGGATTGATACAGTGCCTCGAGAACACCCATCCGGCGAGTGTTGCCATGACGCAAGAACTACTTCACGGACAGAAGACCCAGTCCGAGCCGCTCGTTCCCGAAATTGACATCCTTTGGATTACCGCGGGTCTCAGTTGCGATGGAGACACCGTCTCGATCACGGCGGCAACGCAACCGAGCATCGAGGACATCATTCTGGGGGCTATTCCCGGGCTGCCCCATGTCCGGTTGCATAATTCGGTTCTTGCCTATCGCAATGGCGCCGAGTTTCTCGAACCGTTCCATCAAGCGGTTGCGGGCAAGCTCGCACCCTTTATTCTCGTGGTCGAGGGATCCATTCCCAACGAGCGCAACAAGTCGGAAGGATATTGGGCTGGCCTCGGCTGCGACCCCGTTTCTGGACAGCCGATTTTGACTTGTGACTGGATCGATCGACTGGCGCCGAAAGCGTGGGCGGTAGTCGCGATCGGGACCTGTGCCGCCTATGGCGGCATTCACGCGATGGCCGGCAACCCGACTGGGTGCATGGGCTTGTCCGATTATCTGGGATGGGGTTGGACCTCCGCGACTGGTATGCCGATCGTCAATGTCCCCGGTTGTCCGGTTCACCCAGACAACTTCATGGAAACGCTGCTCTATCTGCTCACGCAGGCCGCGGGCCGGGCGCCGATGATCCCGCTGGACGACAAACTTCGACCGACCTGGCTATTCGGCCAGACGCTCCATGAAAACTGCAATCGCGGGGGCTACTACGAGCAGGCGGATTTCGCCGATGGGTATGGCTCGCCGCGCTGCATCGTCAAGCTGGGGTGTTGGGGGCCGGTGGTTCAGTGCAATGTCGGTCAGCGCGGTTGGATCAACGGGGTCGGCGGCTGTGCCAGCGTGGGCGGGATTTGCATCGGCTGCACCATGCCGGGGTTCCCGGACAAGTTCATGCCGTTCATGGACATGCCGCCGGGAGCGCAACTTTCCTCGACTGCCGTGCTCACTTACGGACGCACGGTCCGGGCATTGCGCAAATTCACACAGGCATCCATGAACCAGGAGCCCGCGTGGCGCAAGCGCTGATTCCGATGAGCGAGCCGCATTTTCTGGTGAAAGGCTGCAAGTGAACGACAGCGATGCCGATTTTCGTCGACGCTTGGAGCGGATGGAGTCGCTGGTGCTCGCGCTCGAGGAGTGTCCCAACCCGTCCTGCGCGAAACAGCACGCGAGTTGGTGCGAACGCTCCTCGAACTGCACTCGGCAGGACTGCAGACCGTGCTGCAATTGATCCAAGAAGCCAAGGCCGGGCAGAGTGTGATCGATCGCTTGGTACAGGACCCGCTGGTTGCGAGCCTCCTGTTCTTGCATGGACTCCATCCGACGCCGATTGCCGTTCGAATCGCGGAAGCGCTGGAGCGGGTTCGCTCCCGACTCCGAGCCGTGGGCGGTGACGCGGAATTAATCTCTGCGTCCGCCGATGCGATTCACATCCGGCTCTATGGCGATGCCGAAGCGGGCGCACGGATTCGCTCGCTTGTGGAGGCCGTCGTGACCGATGCCGCGCCGGACGCCAGTTCTATCGACTTCGAGGAAGTGTGGTCGCCTGCGACATCGGGTCGAACGCCGCTAACCGTGATTGGAAGCGGTTCGTGACCTGGCAAACATAAGGGCGACCCGTTCGATGCGAGATGCCAAGATGAAACCGAGCCAGTTAGAGCTTGGCCCAAACAAGAGCACGCTCGATGAAGCGGAGGCCATTTTGCGGCGCCTCGCCGGCCCGGCCGCGTTGGCCAAGGATCTCGTTCCGACGATGGCGGCCGCGGAAGCCGGCGCGCGGACTGCAAAGCCATGCCGGCGCCGATTCGCCCTCTGCGTCCGCGAGCAGTGAATTCTCCTTAAACACAGAGCTTCTTCGCGGGCTGATCGAGGCAATTCCCGACGCCCTGGTTATCGTCGGACAGAATGGGCGTATTGTCCTCATCAACGGGCAAACCGAACGAATGTTTGGCTATCGGCTTGAGGAACTGCTGGATCGGCCCATTGAACTCCTCGTCCCCGAACGATTTCGCGCGGACCACGTCGCCAAACGGGACGGCTACTTTGCGGCCCCACGCGTTCGGCCGATGGGACGGGGGCTCGATTTATTTGGCCTGCGGAAGGATGGACATGAGGTCCCGGTCGAAATCAGCCTCAGCCCCCTGGAAGCGAATGGGCGGACGTTCGTCGTGTCCACGATCCGCGATATCAGCGAGCGCAAGCGCGCCGACGTCCAGCTTCGCAATATGGAGAAGCGCTATCGAACGCTGGTCGAGGGCATCCCCGCGGTGACGTTCATGGCTTCCCTGGGCGAAGGCGCGAACGAACGCGAGTTGTACGTAAGCCCGCAGGTCGAGGAACTGCTCGGCTTCACGCAAAAGGAGTGGCTGGAGAACCCAATCCTTTGGTTCACCCAGTTGCACCCGGACGATCGCAATCGATGGCACGAAGAGTTTGCCCGCACGTGCTCAACGGGGGAGCGGTTCCGTTCGGTCTATCGGTTCATTGCTCGCGATGACCGCGTCGTCTGGGTGCATGGCGAAGTGCAAGTGGTCAAGGACGATGATGGCAGGCCGCTGTTTCTCCAGGGAGTCGCGTTCGATATCACCGGCATCAAACAAGCCGAGGAGGACTTGCGCGCCTTGAACCAGACGCTCGAACAACGGGTTGCCGAGCGAACCCAGGCACTCGAGGCGCGGACGCACGAGTTGGAGCGTTCCAACAAGGAATTGGAGGAATTTGCCGGCGTCGCCGCCCACGACCTCAAAGCGCCCCTGTCCACCATGAACAGTCATATGCCCCGGCTCGCGGCGGCATTCCGCGTCGTAGCCGATGGCCTTGGCGAGCTCGAGCCATCGATGTCGCGCGAAGTCCAGAAAATGGTGCTGGCCGGCCAGGACGGCCGCCTCCACGCGGAAGTCAACGACTCGCTCCAGCGCAGCCTGAAGGCGGCCAAACGAATGCAGACGCTGATCGATGACCTGCTCGATTATGCCAAGGTCAAGACGGAAGGAAAAGAGCTGACGCCGACGTCCTGCGCCGAAGCAGTCGCCATGGCCGTCGCGAGTCTGGAAGCTCGAATTGAGGATTGCGCCGCGGAAGTCACGTACGACGATCGCCTGCCGACGGTCATGGCCGACCGCTCCCAATTGGTGCAACTCCTGGAGAACCTCATCGGCAATGCTTTGAAGTATCGGGGCGATGAGCCGCCCCGAATCAGGGTCAGCGCCGCCCGGCAGGAAAGTGATTGGGCGATATCCATTCAAGACAACGGCATTGGCATCGATCCGAATCCCAAGCACGACTTTCTGGCGAAGATCTTCAAGCTCGGGGTCGAGTCGCGGCTGCATGGCCGCGACAAGTATCCCGGCAGCGGCATCGGTCTATCGACGTGCAAGAAGATCGTCGAACGGCACGGCGGCCGAATCTGGGCGGAATCGGCCGGCCTGAATCTAGGGACGACAATCACGTTCACCATGCCAGCGGGGTAATCCAGTTGGCCGAACTCATTTTTTCTTCGCACCGTCGATAAACTCGGCGATCTTCTTGGCATCGGCGGCGGGCACAACTTTCGTGTTCTTGTAAGCGATCTTGCCATCCTTGCCGACCACGAACGTCCAGCGGGCGAGAGTGATGGCTCGATTGAATTGCAACGGTTTGCCATCCGCATCCTTGGCTTTGACAACCGCTCCCTTGTGCGCTGGAACGCCAAACTGCTTTGCCAATTCTCCGTGCTCGTCGGCCAGCAAGGTGAAATTGAGCATCTGCGCTTTCTTGAACAGCGCATGCGTCTCGACGGAGTCGCCGCTAATGCCGACCACTTCGACACCGCTTTCGGTCAGCTTGTTCATCGCATCGCGAAAGGCCTTGGCCTGGGCGGTGCAGCCCGGAGTGAAGTCGCCGGGGTAGAAATAAACGACGACCCAGCGCTTGCCGTAATGATCGGCCGATTTCCATCCCTTGCCCTGATCATCCACGAGCTGAAAGACCGGCGCCGGGTCGCCGACTTTGAGATCGATCGGCTTTTCGCCCGGCTCGTCGGCCAGCGCCGGCAAGACGGCGAGCCCGAGAATCAATACGGACGATGGCGCAATGCGGACGGGAACATAGTCATACTCCTGATTTCGGTAGGGAATAATCGCTGCCCTAAGCCGCGGGAAGCTTGACGACGCTAAACCAGAAATGCTCGATCGATTTCACGACACCGATGAATTGATCGAGGTCCACCGGCTTGGTGACATAACAATTGACGTGCAGATTGTACGCTGCGGTGACATCCTTCTCGTCCGCGGACGTAGTCATGATGACCACGGGAATCCGGCGCAGGTCGGGGTCTTGCTTCACTTCGGCGAGCACTTCCCGCCCGTTCATCCGGGGCATGTGCAGGTCAAGCAGAATGAGGTCCGGCCGCGGCGCTCCGGCATATCGCCCTTCACGCCGAAGGAATGCCATCGCCTCCACTCCGTCTTCGACGTGAGTGATATGGTTTCGCACCCGCCCATCGCGAAGCGCATCGATGGTCAAATCGGCGTCGTCGGGATTGTCCTCGACGAGGAGGATTTCAATCGGCTCGCCGCGCGCCGAATTCGACGCCGGACTCTTGCGGCTTTGCGGAACCGACTCGGATCCTGTCCCGGCGGTCATTGTTTGTGTCATCGCGTTCTCCTCGACCGGCACGGCCGGCATTCACGTGTGAATTGCGGCCAGGGACCGCCGCAGAGCTTCCCAGAACGACATCCGCTTCCCGGTCGTCGCTCCTCTTTCAATCGCTGCTTCTCGTTTCGCCTCGGTCCTGGTCCGTTGGACCGCCGGTGACGGCGGCTTTTGCGGCAACGGGGCAATGGGTTGGCCGATGGCGTTGTTCGGTGTCCACATGGCAGAATCTCGATCGGCCGTCGTCGAGCCGAGTGTTTCCATCAAATCGGTCGAGTGAAATCGATGCTGATTCTCGCGCCGCCCGACGGTCGATCTCGCGCGGACCAGCGAGCGTTTTTCATAACGTGTGTGCTAGCAAGAGCCAGCATCAAGAGCGCAAGGAACTTTCTCATGGGTGGCCTCGGTTGGGGGGTGAAGGAACAATGGAGATCTACGAGCGACGTGTTAGGCGTGCGCCACGGCGAGCGCGTGCATCAGGGCGGTCAGAAATCGCTTGAGACGGTTGCTGCTTTGGGAAATGGTCATGGCATCCTCGCGAGCTTGTTCGAGTCGAGTTTTCCGAGGCTCTTGTTCGTCCTCGGCGAGGAACAGTAAAGCACGAGCGATACCAAACCGAGAAATTGCCTGGGCTTTTTCGACTCGAGATCGCAAACCCGGTCGCCTGACCGGGTTACAGTCGCAAATAATTCGAGGCGGCGTAAAAGAAATGTTTGGTCTGCAATCGGTCGCGATATCGCGGCGCTCGCGCCGTGAACGACGCTGTTCACGGCGCGAGCGCTCCGAGGGCGATTGCAACTCGGTTACTGAAGCCCGTGCTTTTCGATGCGTTTGCCGACGGTGCCCCGAGCCATGTCGAGTCGCTCGGCGACTTTCGTCTGATTGCCGCCGAGCTTTTCCAGGGCAAACTTCAGCAGTTCTCGCTCGAGCATTTCAGAAAGGAGCGGCCAAAGCTTGGTTCGATCTGTCGACCAGGCCCAGTCGATGGCGGCGCGGAGTCCGGCCGTGGCATCGCCTTCGGCCAATGAGGATGGCCCATCGCCAACAGCGCGGGGTAAGTCCAAGTGGGCCGGGATAATCTGCGGACCGCGGCAAAGCGTGAACGCGGCTCGCATGACGCCGAGCAGTTCCCGGACGTTGCCCGGCCATGGATACGCCTGCAGCCGATCGATCGCCTCGCTACTCACGACTGGGACGGATTTGCCGAATCGTTCCGCTTCCTGGACCAGAAAGTGATCGACCAATTGCGGCAGATCTTCAATCCGTTCGCGCAGTGGCGGGAGCTTGATTCGAACACCCTTCAGGCGGTAATAGAGATCGTCGCGAAAGGTCTGTTGTTGAACGGCCGCCTCCAGGTTTCGTCGGGTTGCCGACAGCAGCCGAAAATCCACCTGGATGGGCCGCGACGCATCGCTGCTGCCCACCCGAACGATCTGCCGTTCCTGGAGGACGCGCAACAATTTGGCCTGAAGATTCAGCGGCATGTCGCCAATTTCGTCGAGAAACAACGTCCCGCCGTTGGCATGCTCGATCATCCCTTTGCGGACTTTGTCCGCGCCGGTGAAAGCGCCTTTCTCGTGGCCGAAGAGTTCACTTTCCAAGAGCGATTCGCTGATGGCCGTCACATTCAGGGCGACGAACGGCTTGTCCTTTCGCGAACTGAAATTGTGCAGGGCCTGGGCGACCAATTCCTTGCCGGTGCCGGTTTCGCCCAGAATCAATACCGGATAATCGCTGTCCGCGATCTGGCCGATCTGCGTGTAGACATCGCGCATCTTCTTGCTGTTGCCAACCAGCTTTGGCCCGTCTTTGGAAGCCGATCGACTATGACCGGGGACATGGACCTCCTTCGGCGGTCGAATGGCCTGCGAGCGCTGAATGACCAATTCCAGTTCCTGCGCCAGCGCGACGACGTCTCCCGGTTTGATGACGTATTCAAATGCGCCCAGATTGATCGCGCGAATCGCCGTGTCGGAATCGGCATTCGCGGTCATCAGAATGACCGGCACCTTGACGCCGCGATCCCGCAACGCCCGCAGGAACTCGATGCCGGTCATGCGCGGCATGATGTTATCGAGCACCACCACATCGTAAGGCGAGCGGGCCAACAAGTCCGGCCCTTCCTCGGCGCCTTCGAGGCAAGTGATTCGATGACCGCACCCCGCCAACTCGTCGCTCAAGAGCGGCCGCAAGTCATTGTCGTCGTCGATGAGAAGGATCGTGGCCATGGGCGGCTCCTTGGTCGCGGCAAGCCGAGGGCGTCACGCCAAGCCGACGTTCCCGGTGCGAGCCGGGGTCTGAAGCAATCGTATAGGTCCGTTGAGAGAATGCATATCGGGGGCCAAAGTTCAACGGAATCGTCCCTCGTCCGTAGTCCCACGGAAATGCACCGGGACTACGGCGTCGCCCGCATTCTCAAGATTCGCGGCGAGCAGGCGAAGGTTGAGTTCGACCGGTCCCTCTTCGAGCCGCCGACCTTCGGATCGATCGCGACCTACGATACAATGACGCCCGGAGGTAAGCCATGCCAATCGAGGTGTTCGTTGAACGGATCGGCAAGGGCCGTTTCCGGGCAACACGCGGCGGCCCCTTGCGGGCAAGGGTCGAGGCGCGTACGCGCGACGCGGCAATTGCCAAGCTGAAGAAGCAAGTGGGCAAACAGCTGCGTAATGGCGAACTGGTTTCTGTTGAGCTGGCCGCCCCGGCGCAACAAAACCCGTGGATCGAATTTGCCGGCATGTTTAAAGACGATCCCTGGATTGAGGACTGGAAGCGGTCGGTGGCAGAGTACCGTCGGCAGAAAGACGCCGAGCCCGACCTGCCATGAGCCTCTACGTTCACGACACCGACACGCTGACGCTGCATCAGGAAGGCCATGCAAAGGTGCGTGAACGTGCCGGCGCCGTCCCACCCGCCGAGATTGCCGTCTCCGTTCTCAGTGTCGAAGAACAGTTGTCCGGCTGGTACACGCAGCTCCGGCAAGCAAAAAAGCCGGACCGGTTGGTGTGGGCCTGTCGCCGACTCTGAATCAAGTCGAATCACCGCCGCCAGTCTTCCAAAACTTCTGGCGGCAGCTTCTTGATGACACTTCGTGCCCGCTCGATGAGATCGGCCTTTTCGTCTGGAGTGAGCGCGCCGTGTAGAGCGCCTTTCTTCGCGATTGAGTTTCAGAAGGGTTGAAATCTCGGCCTGCAGCGCTTCGGCATCGCGGCGTTCGAGAAGCACTTGCACCACGCGATAATGCATTCGAACTTCGGACTCCGGCTCGCGTTCGGCGACCTGAGCGATCAGCTTGTTCAGGGCGGTAAGTCGCTCCGGTTCGCGGGACATCGAGTTTCGGCGGAAGAACAAGAACGCTTCAAAGAGATTGCGCTTCCCCGCCAGGTTGTGCGGATCCAATTGGGAGGCGCGCTCCGCGTCCTTACGGATCTCGTCGGCGATGCGGGCGGCCCGGGCCGGATCGGCGTATAACTCGTACTTCCAGAGCGGCCGCTGCCAGCGGGCGATCTCCAGCCAGAGGGCCGAATTGTTGGGATCTCGATCGGCCGCATCCTTCAACGGGTTGAGAACGCTCGCCAAAAGAAAGCCGCGCGCAGTTGACCAGCGCAGTTCCCACGCAGTGGTCCGGGCGCGGTGAATTCAAATGTGCGGTCGCGCTCGGGGAAAAGGCGGCTCGCCATCCGCGCTTGTCGGACGGCCGACGTCGTCGCCCAGGCGGGCACGCAGGCCGTGATGAGATAAGCAATCATCACCCCGAAGCTGGCCAACACAGCCAGAACACGCAAAGGGCGCGTCCAGGACCCATCGGGCCTCTGGGGATTGCCGTGGAAGTTTGCGGCGATGGCGAGCATGACAAACATCGGAAAGAGAATCGTTGGTTGGCCGGGCGCGTCGGACGCGAAGCCAAACGCGAGGACGAATGCGACTGCCGACCAGGATCGCCTTTCCAAGCGAGCGCGAACTCGGACGAGCCATTTCGAGCAATCCGAATGCTGCAAACCACAGGATCGCGCGAAATACCGCGGCCGCACCGAGTGTGAAGACTTCCGAGGCCCGTGCCTCCGCCGGCACTTCGCCGAACGCCCAGATAAAGCCCAGGACGAGGCCCGCCGCTCCGCCGAGCTGGAATTCCCAGCGCGTGGTTGCCGGCCGTCCTTCCGTAGTCGCGGACGCCTTCACCGGCCACGCTTGCCAAATCGCAACGGCCACCGCCGTCATGAAAAGTGCCAAGGCGACCATGCCCGTAGTCGCCGCGAGCCCGAGCCAGGCACTATGCGGGGGACTGGAGTTCGGGACCATGCGCGAAAAATTGCCAGGGCCGATGCCGAGCAGCGGGTATTGTTCGATCAGACGACGTGCCGCCGACCAGGCGCCTGACGTTTCATCGAACGGGTTGGCCAAGAGCGCTGCTGCAGCCGCGATCGCCAGGATGCCGGGGACAAACAATAGCAGCCTTCCACGCCGTATCGACCGCCCGGCCCGTGCGATCGCCAGGGCCGCGGGCAAGGTGAGAAACAGGAACATGAGCAATGTTGCCGGCGAGTCGAACGTGCCGCGAGTTGCTTTTGGCGGGAATGGGGGACGGTTGAGTTCGGGGTAGAACTCGTCGTTTCCAACCAGATTGCTTTGGAGATCCGGACCAACCACATCCAACGACGGCAAGTGGAGGGGCGCCATCAGCGACTGGTAAACGCCCAGTCCGCCGACGCTCACCGCCGACGCGAGCAAAACATTCAAGAGGCCACGACTGTCGTTCGCGCTCGCGGTTACCCGGCGCGTGAGAAAGACGGCTACGGCAATGGCGATCCATTCCCAGGAAATAAAGAGCCCCGGCCGGGCATATCGGTCGCCCTGACGGCTACTGATGAAAGCCAATACTCCGATTCCAACGAGTGCAAGACACGTCAGCGCCATTCGACATCGTGCGGGATGAGTGGTCGCGTAAGCCAGCCGCCAGACGCCCGCCAGGAAGAGCACGATCAGAAGACACAGGTTGAAAGAAACTGGGCCGCTTCCCGAGATGAGTCGCAATCGGCCCGGGTCGGCGCCGGTTACGAGCGGGCGTGCCACGACCAATGCGGCGACGGCCCCGACCAGAATGCGATCCAGGAGGGCTGAAATTGGAATCGGCCGAGCCGGCAATTGCAAGTCCAGCGGCGCCTGACGGTTCATTCGGCTACTCGTGCGACCGGTGTCAGTGGCCAGAAATCAGAGGTCAGAGGTCCCGTGACGGAACGCTTTGTATCAACTCCTATTGACCGCTGCGTTGCCAATGCGTCACGACGGAGATCCGCCGCGAAGCAGAGTAGGAGTAAGATGAGGACTAGGATTAGGAAGAGGACTAAGAGCAAGATGAAGAGAAGGAGTAGGACCAGAAGCGGCCCGGCGAGCATCTGGCTTTCGTTCTCTGACTCCTAATCCTGCTCTTAGTCCTCTTCCTGATCCTAGTCCTCATCGTAATCCTAATCCTCTTTTCCTCGGCGGGACATTGACCGCGCAGCCGTCAATAACTTCTGATCTGCGAACTGGGGCCTCTCGTTAACGCAGCCGCATTTGCTTGAGCCACTGGCCGACAAATTCGCGATGGATGTCGTTCATTCGGGCCGCGGGTTCCTGAGAGTAGTCGATCCTTGATGCAAAGTTCCCCTGGTCATAAGCGCGCGTGAATGTGGCCTGCAAGTCGAGCACGGTGTCCCGATCGTCGGTTGCCAGCGGGACTTTGAAGCGAGGCAGTCGTTTGGCCAGCGTCGATGTGTAGATCTCATAGCGTTCCGGCTGCGTGGATCGCGTCACCGTGACGGCATAATCCCATTCGGGCAGCCCGTCTCGGCTATACTCGAGCAACGGTTTCCCTTGAAGAGACAGATCGATTTCGACAATGCTTGCATTCTGCGAACGGGCCGATCGCCGTGTCTCCAAGTACGCGGTGCGCCCTTGCGGCAACGTCTTGTTGATCGGCGATGCGACATCGACGAGCGCAATCAGCCGGCCGTCGGTCCGCTGGCGCACCTCGATGTATTCTTCGTGCCGTTCCTGCCGGATGATCGACGTGAAGAGCGGCTCCTCGGTCACGTAAATTCGCTGCTGAATGCGCGCGCGATAACGGTCGACCAAACCGGGCAACAGGATTTGGTACAGGCTAGCGACCAGTTGATGTTGGAACGCCGGCCAAATGGCTTCGTCTTCCAGATACGGGTCCATTCCAGGGAAGGGGGAAGGCATGGTGCGCGTCTCCCGCGATGGGCCGACGCGTTGGGGCAGCGCGGCGGCGAGTCACATCAATTCCTGACGGTGCCACTATTGTACCGATGCATTCCGCGAACTGACTAGGGGGTATTTTGTTGATGAGGAATTGTCGATTGGCATTTGCCGCAAACCGGTCGTTGACAACCGGTATCGATTGCGGTTAGTCTCAAACCTTCGCCAACCGACGTCGGGGGATAATGCCCATGATCGACGAACGCACCGTGCTGGGAACTCTCGGCGGGACGATCGCCCTGGGCGTGCTGGCCATTGCCTACCTTCAGGATCCGCTCCGACGAATCTTGTTCGACATCTGCCGAAAACGCGACCATGCCCGATTCTGGACCGCGAGCGCCAATGTGCTGCTCCTTTCCGTTCCGCTGTCGCTGGAGCTTTTGCTGATCGATCTCGGCCCCAGTGGCGACACCAATTTGTTCTGGATATTGCAACAGGCGAAGTGGGGCTTGCTCGGCGTCGTCGTCGCGGTGGTCATCGTTTCAGTCGGGGTGATGATGCTCGGCCGATCTTCCACTTCGCCCATCTGGGTTTCCCCGGAAGATGCGCAAGATCTCAATCGACTCTTATCTCGCGTCTACGAGCTACGGGCCCGCGAAGCGATCGGACGAATGGACGCCAATCGCGGCGAGCTTCTGATTACGAAGTGATTGGGCGATTCACTCAATCGGGTTTCGACCACTGAGCCAGTTTCGCGGCAAGACCTTCGAAGAACGCGCTCCGCGGCAACACCTCGTCGCAGCCCGCCTGACGCGCCGCCTTGAGGCGCGCCACGTCGACGTGCGAGCCGAAGGCGATCACGCAAACGTGTTTGGCTTTCAAGTCCGCGACGACTGGAACGACATCGAGCCCCGGATTGTGCAAATCCAAGATTGCGACCACTGGCTCGCGTTCCGCCGCCGCGAGCAGCGCGGACTGGTCTTTGCACTGAATCAGTTGGAGCCCGACGGCCCGACCCTCGCCAATCACTCGACTCGCGTCGAGCAAGTCGTCGCTGAGGACGAGACCCAATGGCGTCATGGCAAGACCCCGTTTTTCAAAAGATGCCCCTAGAATTAGGAAGGGATTGTATCGGAGTCCAATCGTGCCACGCTTTCGGCCTCACGAGCACCTGCGCCGCCCCGCCGATTTCCAGGACGTCTACGACAGGCGTCGATCGGCCGCCGACGGCACACTCGTCCTTTACGCGCGCGAAAACGGTCTTGCGCACTCCCGTCTCGGCTTGTCCGTGTCCAAGAAATTTGGCACGGCGGTTCGCCGAAATCGGATTCGACGTCTCATGCGGGAAGCTTATCGCCTGTCGAAGGACGAGTTGCCGCCCGGCTACGACTTCGTGCTGATTCCCAGGCCGCGGGATCAATACACGCTCGATGCCATTCGACCATCGCTGGTCAAACTTGCCCGCCAGGCAGTGCGGAAGATCGAACGAGATGCCCAAACCGCTCCGGAGCCAACCTCGTGATCGGCCGGCTACTCTCCGTCGCGGTGATTGCCCTGGTTCGGGTCTACCAGAAAGTCATTCGCCCATTCCTGCCGCCCACATGCATCTATCAGCCGGGGTGCAGCGAGTACATGATCCTCGCGATACGGAAATATGGCCCCTGGAAAGGGGTGCCGAAAGGCCTTTGGCGCATTTGCCGCTGCCATCCCTACAACGAAGGCGGCTATGATCCACCGTAGCAGAAGCCAGAAGCCAGAGATCAGACATCAGACAGCAGAAGTCAGACACGAGACACCAGACATCAGTAGTCAGATCAGAAACTTTGATACTCCTCGGTGGTTCTGATCGCTGCGATCTGATGTCTGATCTCTGGTGTCTGGTGTCTCGTGTCTGATGTCTGACCTCTGGCTTCAGGCTAAATGGCTTCCGGTCCGCGTTCGCCGGTGCGAATTCGAATCACTTCTTCGAGTGGCAGAATAAAGATCTTACCGTCGCCGATGCGGCCTTCCGATCCCGTGCGCCCGGCGCTCATGATCGCATTCACGGTCGGCTCGACGAAATCCTCATTGACGGCGATTTGCAGTTGAACCTTGCGCACAAGATTCACCGTCAGCTCGTGACCGCGGAACGCCTCCGACTGGCCCTTCTGTCGACCGAAGCCGTAGACGTCGACTACGGTCAGGCGAAACACCTCGACCGCATTGAGCGCTTCCTTGACGGCTTCCAGCTTGGCCGGCTGAATAATGGCGAGGATGAGCTTCATGGCACGATCGTCCTACGAAAAAAGGCCCGCCGTCGTCGGCGGGCCTCAGCAAGTTCTTATTCCAATACGGGGCTCAATCGAGCAGCAGGCTTGGCTCCCAGCCAACGCGTTCGGCACTCGCTCGCAGTTTCTCCAGAGCCCGATTCTGGATCTGGCGGACGCGCTCCTTGCTGATCCGGAGCAGGTGGCCGATCTGTCGCAGACTATGGGTGCCGCTGCCGGTCAGGCCGAACCGAAGATCGAGAACCTTCTTTTCCCGCGGCCGGAGATTCTCCATCAGGAAGCCCAGAGCTTCCTGACGTTCGTTGTTCGTTTGCGCGGTTGTGCTGGTGTTATCCGGCATCGCCTCGGTGAGTTTGAAATCGCTGTCGTCATCGAGGACGGCATTCAACGACACCGGAGTCCGGGTGGCGGTCTGCAGGTGAGTCAAATGTTCGAGCGATGAACCGGTGCGGTGGGCCAGCTCCTGCGGGCTCGGAAGGTGCTTGCCGCCGTGCGCGAGCGCTTCGCTCTCTTGTTGCAGAAGACCGAGTTCCTGCAAGTGGTGGGGACTGAGTGAAACCAAATGGCTCTGCCGCGCCACGGCAATCTGGAGCGTTTGGCGAATCCACCAGGTGGCATAAGTCGCCAGCCGGGTTCCGTGCGAAACGTCGAATCGATCAATCGCTTGCATGAGGCCACAGACCGCCTCTTGCAGCAGATCGGAATAACTCAGAGCGTGGTGGCGGAATCGCTTGGCCACGTGGGCGGCCAGGCGGATATTGGCCGACGCCAGTCGATGCTTGAAGTGTACGTATTTATCGTGCAACCGACGGATCGAGGGTGTTTCGCAGCATGGAAGTTTCGGTGCAAAACTCCCGAATGAACTGGGCCATCGGCCACGGTTCAAACGGCGGCCGGTTGGCTCGCAGATGCGGGTACTGTCGCAGTAATATGCGAACCAGTTCGCTCTTGCAGTCCCAAAAACTCGATAGCAGTTCCCGTTCTTCCTCGGGTGTGAGGAGATCGGAAGAGAATGTAGTGAGGGCAGGGGTCTCCATCGTCGGTTCGAGAGCGACGGTCGACCGCTTCTTCCTCGCGGACTTCATGGCAATCCTTCCCCTATTGGGATCGAATAACCCAAGGTGATGAACAGCGACTCAATGGGGAGAAGATCGCCACTCTCGCCCTTCGACGAGCGAATAGCAATCCGCCGGCCTCGGCCTCACGCGGCCTGACCGTATCAACACCTCCTTGTGTTGATTGGCTACCAGCCATCCATGCCGGTCGCTTAAGCCCCTCACTCCCCTGCAAAGACAACTGATTGTAATAAGGTGTCCGGAGGGTCGCAAGCCTCTGGGTCAAAAAACGTGGGAAAATCCCAATTCCTGCTCCAGTCGTCGCGAGCCGAATACCCCATTTCGGCGTAATATCTTACCAATTCATTTCTTCTGGCCACACATCAATCCATTATACCCGAGCCGGCAAGCAATCGGCCCTGGCCTCACCATTGTCGTGTTCTCAGTTTTAACCCCGCTCCCGCATGACCGGTCTCGCTTACCCCCTCGGGACATTTCCTATCGTCCATTCCTCGACCCGTTTACAGCCAATTTAGAAAGTCTCGCCCCGGGCCGAAAAAATGAGTTATGCTGGTCCTAGCGAATCCGACGGCTGACCGGAGCAACGACGCTCCTGCCGGCGGACACGGGCAGGAACTTGACCGTGGGCCGATTCAAGTGTTCCGTTCTGTTTGTCGACGACGAACCAGCCCTTACCCAGCTGGCTAAGGGCTTATTGTCGGCCGACTACGACCTCCGTTGCGCGGAAAGCGCCGAAGAGGCGCAGCTTCATCTTCGCGCAACGATATCGACATTGTCATTACCGATCAGCAACTCCCGGGCTTACAAGGGATTCCGTTTTTGGAATGGGCTCGCGAGCACTCGCCGCGAACCGTGCGCATTCTCATGACCGGCATCTACAGCATGGAGGAAGCGATCGAGTCCATCAACTCCGGGCTCGCGCAACGGTTCCTGTTCAAGCCGTGGCGTCCGGAACAGCTGGTGGCGCTAGTCCGGCAGGCAGCACGGGCGTTTCTCCTCGAACGCAGTCACGAGAACCTGCTCGATGAGCTTCGCAAACTGAACTTGGAACTCGAAGAGCGCGTCGCCGATCGCACCCGCGAACTGGAGCATACGAATCGGCAACTCGAGCAGCGCAACACCATGCTGCAGAAGATGGCCCTCACGGACGCGCTCACCGGCCTGCCGAACCGCCGAGCGATGGATCGATTGGCCAAGACCGAAGTCCTTCGCCGGGCCCGAACGCCCGCCTCGCTCGCGGTCGCCCTCGTCGATGCCGACAACTTCAAGTCAATCAACACGCGCTTTCTGCTTCCCGGCGGCGATCATGTGCTCATGTGGCTCGGCCAGACGCTGGTCAATGCCGTGCGAACGATCGATACGGTCGGTCGCGTGGGCGGCGAAGAGTTTATGATTGTCGCGCCGGAGACCAACGTCGAAGGGGCCTTTACGCTGGCCGAACGGGTAAGGCGGACCGTCGAACTCGGTGAGACCGAATACAACGGCGATTCGATCAGGCTCACCGTCAGCGTCGGCATGGTTGTCGCCGAATCGGACACGCTCGTCGGCTTCGACCAGATGCGCCACGCGGCGTCGGCTGCCCTCGGCGAAGCCAAGGAATCCGGCCGCAACAAATGCGTCGTCAAGCAACTCTCCTCACTCGACGGCCCATCCACCTTTTGACCAGGGCAGCACCGGCCCGGCGGTCGTATCGTGTTCTCATGGCCAAAGAACTCGCTCGCGCAGACCGAATTGCCCAGTCCATCCGCACCGTCCGCGGTCAACGAGTGCTGCTCGATTCCGATCTCGCTGCCCTCTATGGCGTCACGACCGCCGCCCTGAATCAGGCCGTCAAGCGGAACGCCGCCCGTTTCCCGACCGACTTCGCCTTCCGGCTGACCGCTCAGGAATACGCCAACTTGATATCACAATTTGTGATATCAAGTGCCAGTCATGGCGGTCGCCGCAGGCTTCCTCGGGTCTTCACCGAACAGGGTGTGGCCATGCTCTCCAGTGTCCTGCGCTCCGCCACCGCGGCGCGGGTGAATGTCGAGATCATGCGGGCCTTTGTACGACTCCGCCGGCTGCTTGCGACCCCGGGCGAGTTGGTCGAACAACTCCGCCGGTTGGCCGAGTCGGTGCAGTTGCACGACGAGCAGATCCGCGCCGTGGCGGACGTCCTGCGGCGGATGATGGAAGAACCGCCCGACCCGCCAAGAGGCAGATTTGGCTTCCATCCGCCTTCGCCACCGACCTAAGTGCTGGTTCGCCAAAAACGCTCACTCAAAGATCCCAACACAATTTTCCTGGTCGGTGGTTGCGAACTCGGCATTGCGCTCGACTCGAAGCTGCTTGTACCGCTCCCTAAGGAAGGCTCTGGCCTCATCGGGGCGGACCCCCGGGCGCGATAGTCGCTTCATCGGCAGTTGAAGGGACCCGACCGCGTAAGGCTGTTTGGTGCCGCTCGAATCGAGTGTGACACCGTTGCGAAGAACCATCCCGGCGCTCGCGTGAGATCGGGGCCCAAGCTCCAGGCAGGTTGAATAAACACAGCGACATACGTCGTTAGATTAGACGTACCCGCTCTCGCTATTTTTGTTCAAGTGGACGGGGACATAAGACGGTTAGCCGCGGCCCGTCACTCGGCGACGCGCCGCATTCACGGCACCTACGATTTCAGAATCTTCTCGCCACGAGGGCATGCCGATGTCCAGCCATTCCTCTGTCGCATCAACGTGCCCCACGTTGGTTGCATCATGGGTCAAGTGGTCGATTACCGCTCCCCGGTCAATGTGGAGCTTCTTGACGTACTCGTCAAATGACGACGCAAGTTCAATGTAGTCCGACTTCGTGCGCAATCCTGTCCACTCTGGGAGACCCTGCACGAATGCGACTACTCGACCGTTGCCCTCCGGGGAGAGGTCAAGGAATGCCATTGAGCCGCCGCCATCGCGCAAATGGCAATGCGCCCGGAGGGATCTTTTGATACTCGCGGCTCGACCGAATTTCGCCGACGAAAGTCTCATCGCAGAAATCCCCGTCTTCGGCCGAGAAGATGCCGCAAAAGCTGAGCGGCTCCGACTTCCCATCGCCAAACGGTACGTCGATGACGTACTCCAAGTACCCGCCGTTCGCAACCTGCAAGAACTCGTGGAAAGAAGCAGGAAGCGGTGCGCAGAGCAGGTCCTCAATCGCAGCCAACTGCTCCTTGGTGGGAGCGGGTTTGGCGCGTTCGATCGCAAGGTGTCGGAATCGCGCGTAGTGTGTGCTCATAGCAGCTAACGACAAGGATAAGCTGCCGGGGCCGCCTGCAAAACCTTGACGCCGCGCGAAACCAGGATGGCGGCCCCGGTCAGCTTGATCCGTTGGTTCGAGCTCGCAACACCTCCCGAACAAAGTCGATTTCGACTTCGAGGGCGGATGCAATTTCTTCGACGGGCATTTGCCTCGCAGCCAAGTTGGCGATGTGTCGGGCCGTTGCCTCTTGATATCCCTCTTTCTTGGCCTCTCGATAAACGCGCGTTTCGCGAATGTCTTTTACCTGCAACACGGCCTGAATCTCCTCTCGACTCAAGTGAGCCAGTTTGTAAACAATCACTGTTTCAATCAATTCTATCAGATCATCCCGCAGTGCCGCATTGACGATTTCTCGTTTCATGCGCGCCACAAGCTCGCGAGCAACTGCCGGAGCCTCGGACTCCGTTCGCCGAATCAAATACAGGATGGACAAACCCAATGGTGCGTTCGCCAGTTCCGGCATCTCGTTCAGGTAAAACGGTCGAATTTGCCCTACATCCAATACGCGCGATAGGGGGTCGTGTCCGCCGGTTCTAGCGATCGGCTGGCAAACAACACGACCCGGGTTCGCGTCCAATGAGCGAGGTCCGCGACTACGTTAGCGAGCGGAGTGGCGTGAGGGCCCCGAGCGCTAGCTCGGGGCAATCCGCTCGCTGCCGAAACGAGCGCTCGGGGCCCTCGCGCAACCCCGCTCGCTTTCGATTGAGCCGATGCGGTTTTGACCGGAATTCCCGAAGGGCGGCAGGTATCGATTCCTCGCGGATTCGCCAGCCTGAAGCCGCTACCCTTCGGGGATCGAGCCGTTCGATTTGAGCGACCGTTTCGTCGGCACGGAGAGTTTTCTGAGGCGTCACACCTCGGTGCCACAGTCGCTTCATCGGAAGGTGAAGGGACCCGACCTCCTAAGGCTGTTTGGTGCCGCTCGAATCGAGTGTGACACCATTGCGAAGAACCATCCCGGCGCTCGCGTGAAATCGGGTCGAAGCTCTCCGACAGGCTTGAATAAAAATATCGACATACGTCGTTAGATTAGACGTACTTGCCCTAGCTATTTTTACTCAAGTCGGACGGGACATAAGACTGTTATGCGGCGCCTCCGAGCAGTCGCTGGACCGCCTCCGCCGTGTGCAACTCGAACCTATGGGGCTTGAAGTCAACCGGGTGAATGACGACCCGCCGCACCCGAATGATGGCGCCCACCCCGCGAGGCCGCAAGACCTTTGCCGCCCCGGCCCGAATGGCCTCCGTGGCCCTGGCCAGCGCTTCCGGGTCAGCGCCCGCCGCGTCGACGTCGCCGGCATAGACACGCACTTCACCCGGAACGAGGTCGATGTCCGCCTCGTAGATCGTGACGTGGTCACCGCCGCTGGACGATTGACAGACCTCGCGGACGCGGAGTTCCAAAGCGTCGCCCTCCCACCACCGAACGAACAGTTGGAGCTGAGCCCCGCCTCGAAGTCTGTGAGCATGGTTCAAGGTGGTTGCGGGCGGGGCCAGCTCAACTTGACGTTCGGTGCTGTTTGCTATCGGCAGTACTTCTGTACCAGTCTCGGCCAGCGTGCCGACCAGCGATGCGACTTCTGGCAATGGGCCAAAAGGGAAGTCGCCCCCACTCGATCGCCGCATGCCGGGCACACAACGACATCGCCTTGCGCACACAACTCTCCAGCGGAACGGAGCAACATCTGCTCACGTTCCTCCTCCTCCTCTGGGCCGACGAAATCCTCAGCTATCCGGTAGGCTGTTCCGGCCGGATCACGCGTGAGGAAACCTGCCTCTACCATCGCCACCCTGATGTGGTCGGGGGCCAGCGATGTGTTGGTGAAGTACTCCCCTCGCATGGTGGTCCGAATTAGCCGTTCGATTTCCGCGCCCGTATAAGTCTGAGTGCGGTCCAGTAGGCCGGCAATCAACCATGCGATGTCTCGCTTCGAGTCGTTCAAAGTTTAACTGAGCCCCCGCACCGAACGCCGTTTTGAGCTGCGAGCCGCGCCTTGCGACGCGTCTCTCCTCGCTGAGACTCGAAGGGCGCGGCTCGTCAGCGCCAACGACTCGTTCGGGCCGCGAAGCCAGCGCGCCCGGTCACGCTGAACTCCGAGATGCCTTTCGCCGCACGGCGTGAACGCGGCGAGCAGCTCAACTCGGCGTTCAAGCCGCGACCGCCTCCTCGTCTCCGCTCAACCCCACTGAAGCGGCCAATCAAGGTCGAGAGGCGGAATCCTTGAGCCAACGTCTCGCGATTCCGGAGAGACGCAACCCGGAGACGACTCCCATCCTGAGCACCGCCTCCAAAAGACCGACGACCCTCCTCAACCACCCGCTGACGACGCGCCCGGCGGAACACCGGACCATGGACCCGCAGCGACTGGCGGTCGCGGCTTGAACGACCAAGCTCAGCGGCCCGGCCCGCTCGGTGAGCTACGGTCACGAAAAGCAAGTGAGCGGGCCGGTTCCGCTGCAGCGCCTGGTTCGGCGGCCAGCGGTTAGCCGATGTCCACGCCCCACGATACCGGCGATCCGAACACCTCAGCCAGTGCTGCAAATACTCTGTGCCTTTGATTGCGAATCCGGTGTATCTCCGGGTCGTCAGCGCACGTCGCCGTAAGAGAACTCGACCGTCGCCCAGGTGTAACCAAGCAACGCGCCGTCGTAGCCGCTCGTGACGGGAAGCTGTTTCTTGATGACCGAGAACTCCACGTACGGGAACTCGATCTCTCCCGGTTCCTCAGTCCCCTCGGTGTTCATCACGAAGACCAACTCGCGCAAGGGAGCGAGTACGCGCTCAGGGCCGACGATGTACAGCGCGTAGTCTCGCTCGGAGATTTCGCCGCTTTCGCGTGCCTCGGCGAATCTTCCAAGCCAGGGCTTCGGCTTCTCGCAGGTGTCCGCCGTACCCGGTAATAGAAGGCCCAGGCGCTCGAAGGTGGCGATGGCGTTCCTTGCGGTCACGTCAGGAGCGTCGGGCGGACTGCCCGCCGTCGGGAACAACACGATGTCGCCGTTCAGCCCCATTGAAGAATCTCGTGCCTCTGCCGCCGAACGTTTGAGTTCACCTGCTGCGGCGGCTGGTGAATCTCAGAACTCTAATTTCGCGTGATGCCGCCGCAGTCAGGTGCAACTTTTGGTTCGGCGCTGCATCTCTACTTCTTAGCGATGCTGGCCAACGTGACCTTTGCCAAGTGCTCTGTGGCGTAGGTCGAAGTCGGGTCGAGGGCGAGCTCACCAAGTAAACGAACCGCGCCCTCATGATCCCCGCTCCTGTCCGTGATCAGCGCCTTGTTGATCAGAAGAATGCCCTTCGTCTCGCCGTCTGGGTTGGCGGCCATGCCTTTCTCGATGGCGGCGAGCTTCTCGGCGTCCGCGTCCGCCTGTATCGCCTGCTCTTTCCAAGCCGGCGCGAAGCCTGGAACCCGCTTGACCAACTGCCGCACGGCGTCTGCCTTCTTGCCGGGGTCATCCATCCACTCCAGCGATAGGTACGCCAAATACGTCCCCGCCGGCAGGTCGCCCTTTGCCTCACGGTCAAGGGCGTCCAAGGCCGCGAGCGCGGTGAAGAACCCGCGCGGTGCCAACTCGACCGTTTTCCGGTAGTACTTCCGCGCGTTTTCGGCGTCCTTCATCAGCAGGTACGTGAAGGCCATGTCGTAGACCGGATACGGCCACGCAGGCGCCAGGGACGACGCCCGCTCCAGAAGGGTGATCGCCTTCTTGTAGTCTCCCGCCCCGCCCGCCTGTCGGGCTTGCTTGTGCAGCGACTCGGCCTCGGCGGGAACGTTGGACTTGCCCAGAATCTCGTACTGGAAGGTGCCCGTCAGCCCCCGGAGGTCGGCCATCGTCAGGGTTCGCCCGTCGGCGGCGCGGAAGACGACCACGGCTTCCTCCTTCGGTGTCCCCGGTTGGTCGCGATTGCAACCCGCGAACAGGGCGGCAACCGCGGACACGCAAGAGGAACTACGAGCCGCATCGCTTCACCGCCTCTCCTCGCCGAACGCTAAGGAACCTATGCGGCGGGCTCCGCGCCGTGAGGCTTCGCGTCTGTCCGCGGCTTGGTTCGCGGAGCACGCTGCATAGGTTCTTGTTGAGTTAAACCCGCCACACGGGCCACGACGCCTATGGGGATCCAATCGCGTTCGGTCTTTTCCCGCGATTGATTATCCCGGTTGGCCGCCGCTTCGCAAGCACTTTTTCGCCGTTCCGATCAGTTCGAGTCGGCGTTTTGTCCGCGTCGGGAGCGACGATCCACTCGCCTTTTTTGTCCCCGCGCGCACCCTGTCTGTATCGGCTGGGCGCGCCGAAGCGTACGGTGGCCTTCACCGGCACGAAGACGCTACGAACTGTTGATCGACACTCGCGGCATCGGCCGACACTCCAATCGCTTGCTGCCACAGCGCTCGCAATAGCTTCCATCGCGTCGGCAGTCACACGTTGCGGGATTCGTTTGCGACGCACCTGGTCGAGCGCGGCGTCGATCCAAGAACCATCCAAGTGCTGCTGGGCCACGAGAGCCTGGAAACAACCATGCTCTACACGCACATCGCCCGCAAGGGGCCGGCGGGTGTGACCAGCCCTCTCGACCTGCTGAGCGACATCCCCGACGGAGACTTGCGGGCCGCGGCGGCGGCGAATCAGGGCAGTCAACGTGTCGGTGTCTGGTTTGGTTTGAAATGCTGTACGCCAACGGCGTTAAATCCCGGAGCCCAGGGTTGAACGCGCAGCGTTCTACCCTGGGTCAGCCGCACCGCCCCGGGGTTGATACCGCAACGCGGTTATAGCATGCGCGACCCGGCAACACATTCGCCATTTGCCCAACGGCAAGCGCTCGACAGGACCCGCGTGATATAACCGCGTTGCGGTAGAATGTCCTTGGCGCCGCCTACCCAGGGTAGCCCGCAAGCGGGCAACCCTGGGCTTCGAGATTTAACCGCGTTGCGGTACAGAAGCCGAACCAGGGTAGCCCGCAAACACGCACCGTGGGCTTCGCGATGCAACCGCGTTGCGGTACAAGCCAACCCAGGGTAGCCGGTCGGCTTCCCTGGGTACAATCGCGTTGCGGTACAGACAAAACCCAATGCTTTACGCCAACGGCGTTAAATCTCGAAGCCCAGGGTTGCCCGCTTGCGGGCTACCCTGGGTCAGCCGCATCGCCCCTGGGTTGCTACCGCAACGCGGTTATAGCATGCGCGACCCGGCAACACATTCGCCATTTGCCCAACGGCAAGCGCTCGACAGGACCCGCGTGATATAACCGCGTTGCGGTAGAATTTCCTTGGCACCGGTTACCCAGGGTAGCCCGCCAGCGGGCAACCCTGGGCTTCGAGATTTAACCGCGTTGCGGTACAGACAGCCGAACCAGGATTGCCCGCAAGCACGCACCGTGGGCTTCGAGATTCAATCGAGTTGCGGTACAGACAGCCGAACCAGGGTAGCCCACTCGCCGGCAAGCTGGACTTCGGGATAATCCGTTGCCGCAACGACCGATCTTCCGACCCAATCCGCCTCGAATCGGTAATCCAAAGTTTTACTGAAAATATGTACAGTTTCATTTGACAACCGCCCGTTTGGACCATTAGCTGTCATTGAGCGTGTGACAACACACACACATCTCTCGACGCGGTCTGATTTCGATCCGCTTTTCGCAAGCTCAGCCCAGCACATCGCGGCTTGCCTTCTTGGAGATCTCCCATGCAGCAAAATCTCAAAACCCTTCTTCACATCGCCGCGGAAATGCGGGCCGTTGGTCATTCCTGGCAAGCCATCGCCGAGAAAGTCCAGCGCAAGACCTCGACCTGCCAGAACTGGCCGATCCGGTATCGCTTGCAGTGGGAGCCACTCCTGTTCCAGGTGCAAAAGAGTCGCTTTGAACAGATCCATCAGGAATGTGAGTCGCAAATGCATGGACTCATGCGTAGCGACGATCTCAAGATTCGTTTGAAATCGAATGAATGCTGGCTGAAGTATTCCACCAAGGCGTTCGGGATGGCGAGCGTGGTGGCCAACCAATCCGTTGAGAAGCCGAAGACGCCCAATGAACGGATTCTGGAGGGGGTGCTGGAAGACATGAACGACTGGCGTGAGCGTCTGGACCGCAAACGAGCGATCCAGGGGTTGCCACCACTTACGGATGACGAGTTCATGCTCGAATGGGACCGACAGGGCAACGCAAGTGGGACGGAGTCTCGTGGGACGGATTGCCAATCCGTCCTACAAGATGCGGAGGGAAGGACGGATTACAAATCCGTCCCACGAGGTTTTGACTGTAGGACGGATTTGCAATCCGTCCTCCAAGACGCCGAGAGTAGGACGGATTGCAAATCCGTCCCACGAGACTCCGTCCCACGAGACTCCGTCCCACGAGACTCCGTCCCACGAGAATCCATCCCTCCGAGGGCATTGGTGCTGCTCGTGCTGGGGTTTCTATTCGTTTGGGCAACCAGGGATCGAATGGGCGGCATGAATGTCATGGAGACCGACGCCGGCTTACTCCAGTCCTTCCAGCCAGAGTGCGACTTGGGCGTCGCTCGGCATGCGCCAGTCACCGCGGGGCGACAGGCTGACCGAGCCGACTTTCGGTCCGTCGGGCAGGCACGAGCGCTTGAATTGGTTGGCGAAGAAGCGTTGCAAAAACACCCGCAGCCACTTTTTGATTTCGTCGGTCGTGTAGTCCCGATCGAATTTCGCGTGCGTCGCCAGGTACAGGATCTTCGCCGGCGCCGTCCCGAAGCGCAGGAAGTGGTAGAGGAAAAAGTCGTGCAACTCGTAGGGGCCGATCGCCGACTCGGTCGATTGCACCTTCTCGGACCATGCTGGCAACAGTTCGGGGGAAATCTCGGTGGCGACGATGTCGAGCAGCGTTCGTCGGGCTTCGCCGTCGAATTCGTTCTCGGCCGCCCACCGGACCAGGAACTTCACCAGCGTCTTCGGAACGCTGATGTTCGGGTTGTACATGCTCATGTGGTCGGCGTTGTACGTGCACCAGCCGAGCGCCAGTTCGGACAGGTCGCCGGTGCCAACGACAAATGCCGTGTTCATGAGCAGGCTGGTGCGGGCTCGGGCCTGGACGTTTTCGAAGGTCAGATCGGCGCGATGTTCCGGCGCCAGGGCACGCAGTTTCGCGGTCAGGCCATCAATATCGAGCCCATCGAGCGGAATCCCGAACGGCGCGTGACGAAGAGCCTTCATCTCGTCCAGGCACAATTGCCGAATATCGACCTCGCGGAAGCCGATGCCGAGCGACTGCATCAGCGCCTTGGCATTGGCCAGCGTGCGGGGTGTGGTTCCGAAGCCCGGCATGGTCAGCGCCCGAACGCGCTCGCGCGAAGCGCCGAGGCTATCGAGCGTCTTGCACAGGACGAGCAGGGCGAGCGTCGAATCGAGCCCGCCGGAGACGCCGATCGCGACTGGGGGCGTGCCGATCTGCTCCAATCGGCGGCCGAGGCCGGTGACCTGGATGTGGAAGATCTCGTCGCAGCGTTCCCGCAATTCGCCGGCTGCCGTCGGCACGAACGGGTGCGGTTCGATTTCGCGAGCCAGGCGAACGCTCGTGGGCCGCTCGGCGATATTGAAGTCGATGCGGCGGTAATCCCGTTTCAATCCCGGCGTCAGCACGGCATCGTTAAAGCTGGTTGTCTGGTTGCGATTGGAGCGCAGCCGATCGAGATCAATGTCGGTGAAGATGAGTTGATCGTCGCGGCGGAAGCGCTGGGACTCGGCGAGCGTCACGCCATTCTCGGCAATGATGCAATGGCCGCCAAACACGAGGTCGGTGCTCGATTCACCCGGGCCGGCGCCGGCGTAGACGTACCCGGCGATGCAGCGGGCCGATTGCTGCGTCACCAGCGAACGGCGGTAGTTCGCCTTGGCAATCGTTTCATTGCTCGCCGACAAGTTGGCGAGAACGGTCGCTCCATGAAACGCTTGCAAGGAACTCGGCGGCACCGGGCCCCAGAGGTCCTCGCAAATCTCAATACCCACGACGAGGTCGGCTACATTGATGCAGCGAAAGAGCAGGTCCGTGCCAAACGGGACGTCGCGGCCGAACAGCCGAACCGAGTTGCTGTAGGCCGTCGACGCGGGGGCAAAGAAGCGGGCGTCGTAGAACTCCTTGTAGGTTGGCAGGTACGACTTCGGGACCACGCCGAGCACTTCGCCGCGATGGACGACGGCGGCACAATTGTAGACCTGATCGTCCACGACCAGCGGCAAACCGACAACGGCCACGCCCGCGAAAATCCGGGCGGATGCAAGCGAGACGGACCGGAGCGCGTCGACCGCGCCCTCTTGAAGCGTGCGCTGATAGAAGAGTTCGTTGCAGGTGTATCCGGTGAGGCCCATTTCCGGAAAGACGATCACGTCAACAGCATCGTCGGCGGCGTGGTGTATGAGGTCGATGGTCCGGCTCGCGTTCGTGCGCGCGTCGGCAAGCCGGAGGGCCGGAACAGCGGCGGCAATTCGAACGAAACCGTGACGGGGCATGGGTACTCCGAACGGACTGAATCCTGGTCCCGAGCTGTAGTTATCATCTTAACCGATTATGCCCACCTGCCGGTCAACTCATCCTCCGCTGTGTGTTCCGTGCGCCCATACGTACTCAATCTTCGCATTCGATCTCAACTGTCAAAACGGGCATCCAGGGGCGTCTCGCAGCTGACATCGAAAGGGTTAGCGCAGCAACTGGAAAGCGGAGCGCAGGAATGCTGGCGAAAGCCGATGGCCAGGCGTTCGGGGGCCGGGAGAATTCGAAATGCAGCCTGTGGGGCACAAGCAGGAAGTGGAAGGCTTGGTCCGGTTGTAGCGGTTATGGCGATTGCGAGGCGGAAGGTACAAATGGAAAGTGCCTCGGCCGATGGCCGAGGCACTTGTCCTCAACTGATTGAGTCAAGCCAATGGTCCCACTCAGCTGGCGGCGCCTGCCGGAGCGGTCGCGTCGGCGACGCTGGAGAAGGTGTTGTTCGCGTTGCTGCCGAGGGTCGTGATGGCAGCGATGCACACCACGATGATCAGGGCCAACATGACCGCGTACTCGACTGCCGTCGGGCCGTCTTCCTTCTTCAGAAACTCAACGAACTTCTTGGTGATCGAACGCATGTTCCGGACCTCAATGACAGGGACTGTGAAAATACAATACGAGTGAGGGGGTCCGAATTACCACGGGTGAGGACAAACAGCCCGCGGATTTGCGTGCTGTCGCGACGGCTTTCGCCGAAGCTTCACTTAGCTGGCGGCGCCGGCCGGTGCGGTGGCGTCGGCAACGCTGGAGAAGGTGTTGTTCGCGTTGCTGCCGAGGGTCGTGATGGCGGCGATGCACACCACGATGATCAGGGCCAACATGACCGCGTACTCGACTGCCGTCGGGCCGTCTTCCTTCTTCAGAAACTCAACGAACTTCTTGCTGATCGAACGCATCTGACTACTCCGGGTCGGGGTGGTTTATTTTGGTGGCCTGTGCCGTTCCCCGTTGCTATTGCCGGCACGACCGTTACCGTCGTGACAAGAGGTATCTAGTTCAAATCGGTAAGACACGCAAATGCCGAAAGACGTCTTTTCCCAGATTCTTCGGCGTTTTCGACAAGACCTGAATCTTCCGTGCAACCCGAAGTCGCTATACCATAGTCCCCAAGCGCAATTGGGAACCTTTCCCTGCCGGGGTTGAGGGATTCCATGCAATCATCCACACATGTAGAAAAGTCGATTTAACATGGCGACCAGCGATCGAACCAGCCTGACAACAACCGGCGGCCCCAAACGAGCCCCGAACCGCGCGATGCTGCGGGCGGTAGGCTTCCACGACGACGACTTCGATCGTCCCATGATCGGCGTGGCATCGCTGTTCAGCGACATCACGCCGTGCAACGCGCACCTCGATCGCCTGGCTCGGAAAGCATGCGAAGGCATTCGCTCGGCCGGCGGAGTTCCCCAGATCTTTGGCGCACCCACTGCTTCCGACGGCATCATGATGGGGCATCGCGGCATGCGCTATTCGCTCGTGTCCCGCGAAGTGATTGCCGACTCGATCGAGGTCGTGGCCGGCGGAATGAATCACGACGGCGTGCTCGCGCTCGGCGGCTGCGACAAGAACATGCCGGGTTGCCTGATGGCGATGGCGCGGCTCAACGTGCCGAGCGTCTTTGTCTATGGGGGCAGCATTCTTCCCGGTGTTGGTCCCGAGGGACAGGATCTCGACATCGTCTCGGTTTTCGAAGCGGTCGGTCAATACCAGGCCAAATCAATCGACGAGAAGACGCTCCATAAGATCGAATGCGAATCGTGCCCCGGAGCGGCGCCTGCGGCGGCATGTATACGGCCAACACCATGTCCAGCGCGATCGAGGCGATGGGAATGTCGCTGCCCTATGATGCGAGTTACCCCGCAGTCAGCGCTGCCAAGGATCGCGAGACCTATGTCGCCGGCCAGGCCCTCGTTGCACTCATTGCCAAGAACATCCGGCCACGGGACATCATCACTCGCGCGTCTCTTGAAAACGCGTATACGTTTGTGCTCGCTCTTGGAGGTTCCACGAATGCGGTTCTTCATCTGATGGCGATCGCCCGCGAAGCCGGCGTCCCGTGGACGTTGGCCGACTTCGATCGGCTCGGCGAAAAGGTTCCGCATCTGGCCGACTTGAAGCCGGGCGGCAAATACGTGATGTTCGACCTCTACAAAGCCGGTGGAACGCCGCCGGTTCTGCGAGCGCTGCTCGACGCCGGCCTATTGCACGGGGACTGCATGACCGTGACGGGCAAGTCTCTTGCAGAGAACTTGAAGGCAGTGCCGAGCATTTACAGTCGGCCGCAGACGATCGTTATGCCGCTCAAGACCCCTTTGGCGAAGAAGGGACATATTGCCATCCTGCATGGCAACCTCGCCCCCCAAGGGGCAGTTGCGAAACTCGCGGGACTCAAGGTCCACAAGATCACTGGGCCGGCGAAGGTATTCGACGGCGAAGAAGCCTGCTTCGACGCCATTCAAGCTCGCAAAATTCAGGCTGGCGATGTCGTGGTCATTCGCGGCGAAGGCCCAATTGGCGGGCCGGGCATGCGCGAAATGCTTTCCATTACCGGCGCACTCATTGGTCAGGGGCTCGGCGAGAGCGTCGGTCTCATCACCGATGGGCGCTTCTCCGGCGGCACACACGGGCTGGTTGTTGGCCACGTCTGTCCGGAGGCCTGGGTCGGGGGGCCAATTGCGCTCTTGGAAGATGGCGACACAATCACCGTCGACGGCGACGCCAAGACTTTGGAAGTGAAACTGACTGCAGAGGAGTTGGCCAAGCGCCAGGCCGCCTGGAAGAAGCCGGCGCTGCGCGTCGAGCGTGGCGTATTGGCGAAATACGCACGGACCGTGAACAGCGCCTCGGAAGGCGCAACGACGAGTTGATAGTTCGACAGGATGCCGCTCCGAATGAACTGGCGCCGCTCGTCACTCGCTCCCCTTCCCTTTTAGGGGAAGGGGGCGGGGGTTAGGTTTGCTGCTCCTTACAACTCGATGTCGCCATCCAGCTTCACGACGTCAAGCTTCTTGCCGAGACGGTCCTCTTCCATGCCGTTCGCGTTCCTGTTCGCGATTCCATTAACCCGCAACACCTTTTCGGCATCGAGCGGCGGCGACCCGGCGCTTTCGGTAGCGATGCGGTCATCGGTACTGTTTGTGCCAATCCTCAAGTCACCAACGCCTTCGTCCCGCGAGCCGAGAACGAGATTGGTCGGATCCAGCAAACTGCCGAGTGTCACATTGTCGCCCATCGTCGGGACTTGAAATGCCTCAATCCTTGACTCGTTGATAGCGCTCGCCGGGATGGGGGCCACACTGTTGATAGGCGCCCCGAGCTTCATGAACCGGTCGACGTCCGAATTGATGGCGGTGAGATTGTCGCCCGTGAAGGACCGCCGTGCGTTGCCTGGAGAGAGGTACTCGTACATGACCGAGTCCGGGTCAATGCTTTCACCCAACCCAATGGTGTGGCCCAACTCGTGAGTCGCGAGCGTGAGGAAGTCGAACTGATTCTCGCCGATCTGAGTAGCGTCGCTGCCGTTGTAGAAATCCCATCCATTGATGAGATACACGTCGTTATCGACGGTCGTGAATCCGAGCACGCCATCCACCATGCCTCCGTGTGGGCTTTGATTGGCGAAGTGGATGTGGACATCGGCATAGTCGTCGGGAGCGGCCCAGGTGAGGTCGACGCCGAAGGAACCGAGGGCGGAATTAAGGTAGGTCATGGCATCGCCGATGCGATCCAGCTCGGTGGGGTCAATGCCAATGCCAACGTCGTCCTGTACGGCAACGGTCAACACGCCGTTCATGATCTGATTGGAGGTCGAGACGGCGTAGTCCGACTCCGAACCGCTTGCCAGGCCGAAGGCGCCCGCGGAACCGCTCATCGAAAGCGTGGCGACGACGAGCGGCACATGAGCCAGGCTGACGTTGCCGCTGACCTTAAGCGGGGCGGCTGGAGCGTAGATGATGCCGCCGTACCCGTTGTTCAATCCGAGCACCGCATTACCGCTCAACGTGATGGGCTTGGAATTGTCGCGTGCTTGGAAGATCAGGACGCCCGTGTACATCCCGCTTGTCGGCGCCGACAGATTCACCTCGCCGTTACCGCTCAATGCGATGGACCCGAACGAGCCACCGGAATTCGGATAGTTGCTCCCGGCATTGTAAATCGTCACGCCATCGCCGGTCAGCGACGCGTTCCCGCTCACCGTGAACCCGCCTCCGGCGATCGCGTACACACCGGGCTGCATCGTCAGATGAGCATTTGCAGCGACGCTGATCTTCGTGTAAATGCCCGGGCTGATTGTCAGCGACGAGTTGCTAGACAGCTGAACGCTCCCCTGGTTGGTCAATCCCGTCGGAACGGGCAAGGCAGCCATTGGATCGGCAACCGCGGCGGCGCCAGTTGTCGGACTCGGGCTCAAGAGCGCGTGGCCGGAAACACTTGTATGGCCGACTACCTGAATGCTCGGCGCCGTGATGCTGGCGTTGCCGCTGGCCCGGATGGCATTCGACGCGTTCGAATCGACGTACACAGCGCCGGGCACATCGATCGTGGCGTTGCCGGTAATATTCACCGCAGACGCGGTCGAGGAGCTGAGAACGAAGATCGAGGCGACCGTTTCGCTGAGGCTGTCTTGGCTCGAGACGTAATTCGCGTTGCCGAGATACGTCGCCGTGATGATGTGCGTGCCGGCCCCGAGCGCACTCGTCGTCCACGTCGCCTCATGATTGGCCGAAAGCGCCGCGACGCCGAGATCGGTATTCGTCGACGTATCGAAGAAATCCACATTGCCATCGAGAGCACTGCCGCCACTGGATGGCCCGACCACCGCCGTAAAGGTGATAGTCTCTCCCAATACGGCCGGATTCGGGGCCGACGAAAGCACAGTGGTCGACGTCCCGGTTTGCGTAATCGTCAGCGTCCCGTTTACGAACGCGAACGCGTAATTGTTGGCGGCCAGGGTGCTCGCGGCGACGACGATCGTGTACGTGCCCGGCGGACTGGTGGGCGTATCGTTCGACGTCACGCTCGGCGAACCAGTCACGCCGCTGCTCGTCAGCGTTTCGCCGTTCTTGAAGCCCGAATAGCTGACGGTGAATTCCGGATCAGATGCGCCGAACGCGCGAGACTTGTCGTCGGCCGTCACCGTCAACGTTGCCTTTTGGACATCCAACGAGCCCGCGACAAAACTCGTGAAGTCGTAGTTCCCTGCCGCGAGCGTCCCCTGACTGACGCTGATTGCGTACAATCCGACGTTGCTAGTCTCGGTCGCCGAGGTCGACAGGCTGGCAGCGCCCGTCACACCGGAATTCGCCAGCGCCTCATCGTTCTTGAAGCCGGTAATCGTGGCCGTCAGCGTCGGGTTCGCATCGCCGTAGATCCTCGTCTTGTTGTCGGCGGTAACCGTGAGATGTGCCTTGATGACGGCCAACGTTCCATTGACGGTTGTCACCGTGTAATTGCTCAAGCGGTCATCGGGATCGCTCAAGGTCGGTGTGATGCTGTAGTCGCCGACGGCACTCGAAGCGTCGGCGGTCGACCCGTAGGTCGCGGTGATATTGTCCGAATTCTGAATGCCGGTGATCGAGCCGGTGAAAGTCGGGTTGGCATCGCCATATGCTCTGCTGGTGTCATCCACCGACACGGTCAATTCCGCCTTGGCCACATCAAACGATGGCGTGACGTCCGCAGCGGCGGCGTAGTTGCTGTCGCCGGCCTGGCTTGCGGTCACCGTTACCGTGCCCGCGCCGGTGATCGTCAACAAGTTTTGATCGATTGTCGCCGGTCCACTCACGCTGAAGGTGACCGGATTGCCCGATTCGCCGCCGGTCGCCGACAGAGTGATCGGCCCGTCGCCATAGGTCTTATCGTCAAGCGGGCCGAATGTGATCGTCTGTTCGGCCTTGGCAATCGACTGATCGAAGTCTGCTGATGTGCTGCTGGAGAAATTCGTGTCGCCGGCATAGACGGCGGTCACCGTGTGGGAACGGGCCGACAGGGATGAAATGCTGTAGGTCGCTTTGCCCGTCGAATCGAGTGTGACCGGGTCTCCCGAGTTACTGCCGTCGATCTGGAATTGTACCGTTCCCGTCGGGATGCCCGCGTATTGCGGCGCGATGGTCGCCGTAAAGGTGACTGCGCTGCCGAATGGCGGGTTTGAACCATCGGACGAAGCAGTAGCGGTCGTCGTCGCCTGGCTAATGACCAGGTTCGCCTCGATGAAGGTGAGGTCGTAGTTGCCGCCCGCAGTGAGCGTGTTCTGGTGAATCGCATAACTGCCGACATTCTCCCCGACGACGCGGCTCAGGTCGCCGGTGAATCCATCATTGTTGACCAGGTCGCCGCTCGTGATCTGGTAGGTCAGCGATGGGTCGGCTTGGCCATAAATCTTACTCAGTGCATCGGCCGTAACCGCGATCGGCCGGGCATCGATCGTGAAACTTGCTGTGTTGTATGTAATCGCGTAGTTGTTCAAATCGCCGGACGAACTGAGCACGGCGCTGATTGTGTACGGTGAGTCGGCGACGTCTTCGCCCGTGGTGCGGGAATACGTGGCAGTCACGCCGTCGCTGTCGAGGAAGCCGCTCAGCGTGCCGGTCAAGGTTGGATCGGCATCGCCGTAGGTCTTGTTCACGGCATTCGGCGTCACCGAAGCCTGCTTCGGATCAACGGTGATCGTTGCGGTCAACTGCGAATAGCCGTCGTCCTTGTCGATGATGCGAGCGTAGACCGTGTGCGCTCCTGCTGAGAGCCCGCTAAAAGATTGGCTCGACGTGTTGCTGGAGGTATTCTCATACGTCGCCGACGAGAGCCCGTCCCCATTGTCATCGATCGAGTAAGCGTAATGGAATCCGGCGGAGGTATCGGCGGATGACGGGTCAAGCTGATCGTTCACTGCAACAGTCGCGTCGTCGCCATATGTCGTCGAGCCGATCTGAGCCAGCGTTGCCGTGGGCGCGACGTTGTTGACCGTCAGGCCGAACGACGTGCTCGCCGTGCCGCCGGATCCGTCGTCGGCATAAACGGTGACGGTTTGGCTGTCGGCGGGGCCGTCGCTGGTGTCGAACGACCAGCTCCAGGTGCCGTCGGCGTTCGGCGTAACGCTGCCAATGGATGCGCTCAGCGTGATCGTGTCCGCATCGACATCGGCAAACGTGCCTGTGTTCGATGCTGTACTCCCCTCATTCTTGGCAACGGAGGCCGAGTCGGCCGAAACGGTGGGAGCGGTGTTGGCAACGGTTGCGCTGGCAGCCGCTACTTCGCCGTCCGTGGTGCCATCGTTTGGCGTGACTTCGACGGTAATCGTGTCGCCGCGGTTGCCATTGCCAGCGATGGAGAGGTCGAGCGTGCTCCCGGTCTGGCCGGTGATCTCGACTCCGTTGCGCTTCCACACATAACCAACATTCACCGTGTCGCCATCCGCATCGGCCGTGGTGACCGTGGCGACCAGCAAGTCATTTGTCCGTGGGCTCGCCGGCGTCAACGTCACGGACGCAGTCGGCGGGTCGTTCACGGAATCAACTGTGATTGATACGGTCGCAACACTGCTGTCCAGACTGCCGTCATTCGCCTTGTAGGTGAACGAGTCCGAGCCGTTGTAGTCGGAGTTGGGAACGTAGGTGAACGAGCCGTCTGCGTTCAGAGTGACGGAGCCGTGTTGAGGGCCGTCAACCAGTAGGGCAGTCAAATTGGACGAATCGACATCGGAATCGTTGGCGAGGACGCCTGGGCTGGCAACGACGAGGGTGTTGTCTTCATCGGTCGTGTAGGCATCATCAACCGCCACTGGGGCGTCATTGACCGCCGACACATCGATCGTGACCATTGCGGCTGCACTTGTGGCGGTGCCGTCGGAGACGGTGAACTGGAAACTGGCCGTGCCGTTGAAGTCGGAATCGGGCGTAAACGCGAAGTTGCCGTCATTCTGAATGGAGATGGTGCCGCCGGTCGGCGTGCCGGCGAGTGCAAAGGTCAATGTGTCGCTGTCGGCATCGGAACCGGACAGCGTACCGTTGAGCGGCGTGTCTTCTTCCGCAGAGGTCGAGAGCGGCGTCGCAGTCGGCGCGCTATTGGCCACGGTTGCGGATGCGGTCGCCGGATCGCCATCGACGGTGCCGTCGTTCGGCGTAACTGTCACGGTAATCGTGTCGCCGCGGTCGCCATTGCCTGCGAGCGACAAGTCGAGAGTATCCGTCAGGGATGCTGTGCCGGTCGTCGTCTTGACCACAGTCGAGCCAACCGTCCAGACGTAGGTCAAAGTCACGGCGTTGTTTTCATTGTCGGCAACGGCGGCCGTGGCGACGAGGATATCGTTCGTGGTCGGACTCGATGTATTGTGCGTGACGGTCGCGGTCGGCGGGGTGTTGGCAAGTCCTTGGAGATCGTTGCCGGGGATGTAACCGATGAAGACATCTTCACTCAGGTCGCCGACGAACTGATCGTCGCCGGAGCTGCCGATCAAGATGTCGGCATCGGGTCCGCCGATGAGGACGTCACCAGCGCCGGCCTGTCGTCCAGTCGCTGAAGGCGTATCGGTGTAGAGGAAGAGTTCGTAGTCCCCGGTGTCCGAGGGCTGGAAGGTGCTGACCTGAATGTAATAGGTGTGCAGCGTTGGGTCGTTGGGATCGCCCGGGAGCGTCACATCTTGCAGCATTGCGTCCTGGTTGTCGATGCCATCGTCGTTGACCGCGGGTTGGCCGTACCAGTTCAGCAGATTGCCCTGATCGTCATAGATGCGGAGGATGGAGTCGATCGGATTCGTTACCCGGTTCCGCAGCGAGTACGAGTAGATTTCGGCGGTGAGCAGGTCGCCGGGTCGGGCCTGGATTGCATAAACATCTGGGCCCGAGCCATCCAGGACGCCAACGACGTTGGCGGCGTGCACTTCGAATTCCTGGGTCGAGTTAGGAATCAGATTGGGCACGGCCAGGCCCGGCAAGGGGCCCAGATCGCGAGCGTTTGCGGATCCGGTGGCGGACGGCGCGCCGGTCGCGGGCAAATCGGTCTCTTGCACGCTGGCGCTGGCATCATCGAATGCCAGCTTGATCAGATCGCGTTCGCCGAAATAGGTATTGCCGATGGCATCGGCCAGTGAGGTGCCGACGGAAGCGGGCGACGCCATGATATCCATCGGTGTCTGGACAGCATTATCCGGACCTCGATAGCCCGGCCGGAAGGGGTCGTACTGGTAAACCAACTGGATTGAGCTGTTTTGCGGCAACTCCGCCTCTGACCATTGCAGGAGCACGACGCCTGAATCGGCAATCAAAGTCCCTCCGATTACGGACAGGCTCGGATTGCCGATGGGAGTAGCGACGATGACGCCGTTGTTGTCGATGGCGATACTGGCTACAGCCGTCGTGCCCAAGTAAACGGCGCCTGAGGGAAGTGCGAACGTGTTTACGGAAGAGTTGCCGAGTTGAGTCACGGGCGCCAGAAGCACCTCTGTGTGGTTCAGCGCGTATGCGGTGCTCGGCAGGCTGGTTCGTGGATCGACAACGATCAGGTCCGATTGCAATTGAATGTCCGCGGCAGTCGGCGACTCGAGCCCGGCGTAAATGCCCGAGCCGATCGGTCCAAACGAGTCGGTATGTCGGAGCCCAAACAGGTGGCCGATTTCGTGGGCCATGACGGTGAAAGTCAGGTTGACGTAGTTTTCGCTCGTGGCCGCAGCCTGGCCCTTGCGGCCAAGGAACCCATTGACGTTGACCTGGGCCCGCGACGCGGCGTCCTCATTGCGCCAATCCAATTCATCTGAGATGCCGCCCGCAAGCGCTTCGGCCTCGCCGGCATTGACCACGACGGTCGTGAAGCGGCCGACGCTCGGCGCGGTCTGTGAAAACGTAACGCTAAATGGCGCCGCGAACGCCTGCTCCAATTTGGCTTGGATGAGGTTGCGTTCCTCGATCGTGTAAACGTGCTCGCCGATTCCGGTACCAGAGTCAAAGTCCAGATAAATCACCTGCGGGAAGCTGCCCTGAATGTTGTCGGCGCCAACGCCGCCGGAAATCGTGTCGATGCCGCCCCCGCCTTCGAGGATGTTACGATCGGAATTGCCGGTGAGTGCATCGCTAAAACTCGTACCGCGCAGGTTCTCAAAGGTCCCGCCCGTCAAGTCGGCTACCAGCACCGGTGTCGGCGCTTCGGTGTCGATTGTTCCGCCGGTCAGGTCGGCGTTGACGCCGAAGGCGGCGTCGCTCAGATCGATCGAGTCGATGCCGGCCGAATCGCGAAGTGTCTGCTTCCCACTCAGGTTCAGTACGTAAATGTCGTTGCCATCGCCGCCGTCGGCGGTATCGAGGCCGTTGCCCGTGTTCAAGAGATCGGGCCCCGCATTGCCAATCAAACTGTCGTTGCCGTCACCACCGAAGAGTTGATCGCTCCGGTTGCCGCCGATTAACGTGTCGTCGCCGGCGCCTCCACTCAAGGTCACGGGACCACCGAACGGGAGCGCGTCAATGCGATTGTTTCCAGCGCCTCCCGTGAGATTCGCCGACTGGACGTCATAGAAGCGTTCCGGCACGCCGCCGATGAAGAGCTGAGTCGGGTTCAACAGTATATCGCTGTCGGCCGTCTCGACGATCGTGTTCTTGCCACTGCCGCCGTCGACCACATCGTTGCCATCGCCGCCACTGAGGGCGTCGTCCCCGTCGCCGCCGAAGATGATGTCGTTGCCCGTCCCGCCCGCGAGCGTATCGTTGCCGCCGCCGCCCTGGAGCGAATCGTTGCCGTCATCCGGCGCAGAGCCGCCAGTCATCGTCGTGAGCGGATCCCCGCCGAAGATGATGTCGTTCCCAGTGCCACCGACCACGGTGTCGTTGCCCTTGCCACCGGTGATCGAGTCATCGTCGTTGGATGAGCCGCCCGACAAGGTCGTCAGCCGATCGCCGCCGAAAATGATGTCGTTGCCGGTCCCGCCAATCATTGTGTCGTTGCCCGTGCCGCCGCTCAGGGAGTCGTCGTCCGCCGTCCCGGCTGGCAGCGTGGTGAGTGGATCGCCGCCGAAAATGATGTCATTGCCGGTGCCGCCCGAAACGGTGTCGTTGCCCGCGCCGCCGCTCAGGGAGTCGTTGTCTGGGGATGTACCGCCCGCGAGCGTGGTGAGTGGATCGCCGCCGAAAATGATGTCGTTGCCCGTGCCGCCGATGACCGTGTCGTTTCCAGCGCCGCCCTGCAGCGAATTGTCATCGGAACCGGTTCCACCCGGCAGCGTGACCAAAGGATCGCCGCCAAAAATGATGTCGTTGCCGGTGCCGCCAATGACGGTGTCATTGCCCTTGCCGCCAATCAGGGAGTTGTTCCCGTCATTCGTCCCCGTTCCACCGGACAGCGTCGTCAACCGATCGCCGCCGAAGATGATGTCGTTGCCGGTGCCACCGATCACCGTGTCATTGCCGGCGCCACCGACGAGCGAGTTGTCATCGGAACCGGTTCCGCTCGGCAGCGTGGTCAACGGATCGCCGCCGAAGATGATATCGTTGCCCAAGCCACCGATGACGGTGTCGTTGCCTTTGCCACCGATCAGCGAGTTGTTCCCATCCATTACGGTCGTGATGCCCGTTCCGCCGGACAGAGTCGTCAGCCGATCGCCGCCGAAGATGATGTCGTTGCCCGAACCGCCGATGACTGTGTCATTGCCGGCGCCGCCGACGAGCGAATTGTCATCAGAAGTCGTTCCGCCGGGCAGCGTGCTCAGCGGATCGCCGCCGAAGATGATGTCGTTGCCTGAACCGCCGATGACCGTGTCATTGCCTTTGCCGCCGACCAAGGAGTTACTGCCGCTATCGGTGACGGTAGTCACGCCGGTGCCGCCGGATAGAGTTGTCAGCCGATCGCCGCCGAAAATGATGTCGTTGCCCGAACCGCCGATCACTGTGTCGGAACCTTGCCCGCCCGTTAATGTGTCCTGACCGCTGCCGATTGCCGCGGTTAAAGTGTTGAGCGGATCACCGCCGAAAATAATGTCATTGCCCATCCCACCAATGATCAAGTTGTCGACCTCGTTCCCGGTGAGACTGTCAGCGAATTGGCTACCAGCAAGGTTTTCGAATTGGCCGATGATTTTAACGGTGCTCGATCCATCCACGGTCTGGGTGACGCCGGTTTTGGCCAGGCTGAAAGTGATGCCGGAATACGCAAGACTGTAGTCGATCGAGTCGATGTCCGTCGCAAGACCGGTCGCTTCGGTCAAAACATCGTCGCTGCCCGGTACCTCGATGTAGTCGTCATTGCCAGTTCCGCCCTCCATCGTGTCGTTGCCGAGGCCGCCATCCAGCGAGTCATTTCCGGGCCCGCCGACTAAACTGTCGGCACTGTGGTCATCCGTCGCCGTCGCCAGCGATGTGCCATAGCCGCCGGGGCTGTCGCCAAGCAGCAGATCGTCTTTCGTTCCGCCGGTCAGCGTGTCGCTGCCGGCTCCGCCGACCAATTCGACCGGAACGGTTGATACGCCGCTCGCATTAATCGTGTCGTTGCCCGCCAATCCCAAGACGATGACGCGGGTGGTCCCTGTAGCCGGGTTACTAACGTTGATCGTGTCGTTGCCAGTGGTGCCGACGATAATCTGCGTCTTGGTCGTCGTCGATCCGGTGTCATCGTCGGTGACCGTCAGTGTGACCGTAATCGTCCCCGAACCGGGGGTGAACGAGAAGTTCGGCGTATTCGCGCCGACCGGATTCGTTCCATTCGTGACACTCCAGGAATAACTCAGCGTGTCCAGTGTCCCGGGGTCGCTGGCGACCGCCGTGAGATTGACTTGCGTCGTCGTGTTGCCGGGGGCGGCGTGCACAATGACCGACGGAGCCACGTTGGTCACGGTCAATGTCGTGGTCGCGTCGTCCTGAGGATTGATTGCTGCTAAGAAACCGGCGATCGGTCCGGTAAAGTTGGCGACCTGCTCGCCCGTGCTGGTATCAAACTTGTCGGCCCCAAAAACGCCCGAAGAAATCACATAGAGCGACCCGTCCGGTGTGATCAGAATCTGGCCGGTGAAACCGAAATCCGTCTGTGCAAAGACTCCCTGGGGATCACCCGTGGCGCCATCGTGGCGGACGATCTTGACATTCAAGCTGAGATCAAGGCCGGCCATGTACAAGGTCCCGTCCGGCCCGAACGCGATGTTCAATATCTGCGTGATCTCGGGTTGCAAGGTCGAGACGAGGATTCCAGCCGATGCGCCGGTCGCCCCGTTGAAGCGGTAGACCTTGTTGTCGTCGCCCGCCAGATACAGATTGCCATCCGGTCCGAATGCCAAATCGACGACGCCCGCGATACCGCCGGTGCCGGGGGCGATAAACGTGCCCATCGACGCTCCGGTCCGACCGTCGTAGCGAAGAACGCGATCATTCGCAAGGTTGAGTGCGTACAAGTTCCCATCGGGACCAAAGGCCATGCGACCGACGCCGCTGGAAATGAACGTCCCGAGGATCGCGCCGGTGACGCCGGAATGTCGATAAACCGTCCCGGTGCTCCCGTTGGCGGCAAACAGGTCGCCATCCGGTCCGACGGCCAGGTAAGATCGTCCCGGTGGTGTCGTGGCGGTGAACCTGCCAATCCGAACGTTCGTCGTACCCTCGTACCGGCCGAGCGACGAATTGAGTTCCGGCAGCAACACATCGGGCGTATTGTCGAGCACCTTCACGCGAATCGGATAATTGTCCGATGCAGTCCCCGTGGGATTATCGTCGAGATACTGATGACTTGCCGAAAAGGCGCTTATGCCTGCCGGCAGCGGAATCGTCGTCAGATTCCCTTCACCCCAATCGATCACGGCGGTGTGCGTGTCGCTCGCGCCGGCGTCGGCGAACGAGCCGGAGACCGTCACGGTGTCGCTTTCGTTGATTGTCGTCGCGCTGGATTTAACGAAAGAAGTCGCGAGGAATCGATACACGCTGCCCGCAACGGTCGCGCCGTCTTGTGGTGATCCAATCAACACATCGTCGCCCATGAATGCGACCGCGGCGCCAAAGCGATCGCCCGCCACGGGGCTCAATTTTCTGAAGGTTTGCAGCGTCGTGCCAAACGTCGCGCTGCCCGGATCCGCGTCGATCAAGAAGGCACTGCCCGAGTTGCCCACGGACGTGTTGTCTGATTCCGAGCCCACGAGCAGCCGGTTCCCCGCGAACGCCAGGGAGCTTCCGAACATGCCTGGATTGGAAGCAACTGTTCCGCCGCCGGACGCGGCTAGACCAGCCAACGGATGGCTGTACGTGAACGTCGTTGAATTGGTGACCGAGGCGACGGTGAAGACGCCGTTGTAGCCAGCGCCGACACCAGCGATTGCAATGCGCTGGCCGACCGCGAGACCGTGTGCCGTCGTCGTCTTGATCGTCACGACGTTGCCGGACTCGGTCGCGCCACTCGAGGCGTTGATGGACAGGATGCTGCTGGTGTTTGGACTACGAACCGTCGTGGTCAGGCCGCCGAAACCGGCGGACGACGGATCGAGGTTGTACAAATAGACACCGCCGGCATCGGCAGCGGCCGAATCGTCCAGCGGTGCGCCGACTGCGGCCTGAAGACCGCTCGCCGTCAGAACACTGCCGAACGCGCTGCCCGGAAACGCCGGGTTCGGATTGGTGATTGTGCTCAAGACATGAGCACTTCCCGGATCGACCAAATAAACAGCCCCGGCATCCAACCCCGCGCTGTCATCGAACGGCGCGCCGATGAGCAAGTTCCCGCCGACCGCGGCCAGAGCCGAGCCGAATGCATCGCCGGCGCTCGGGCTTGGATTGCGATAGGTCTGAAGGAGATTGCCCGTCGCCGGGTCGAACAAATAAGCCTGGCCCGCGGCCATCGCTCCGGCCCTGGTGCGGCCCGGTGCTCCCACTGCCACGAAGTCTCCGAGTACCGTAAGCACTGCGCCAAACTGATCCCCGTTGGCTGCATTCGGCTCGATGATGGTCCGCAGGAAGTTCCCGGTCGCCAGCTCGAAAACAAAGACAGTCCCTGGAGCGGAGTTGTCGCCTGGAGCCGCCAACGATTGCATAATTGCCAACGATCGCCACCGCCGAGCCAAATCGGGCGTTCGCCGTTGCCGTCGGAGCGGACAGGGAGAGCACCGTACCGTCCGGCTTGCGAAGCGATGCCGTCCCCGCATCGGTCGCACCGCTATCGCTCAATGGCGCGCCGGTCAACACATAGCCATTGCTGACGGCAATCGCGCTGCCCAGGTTGTCCGTGCTGGCAGCGCCGGTCAAGAGCGCCGAACCGGTGTCGAAAGTAGTTGGATTCAACACGGGGGCGGAATTGTTCACCACGACCGTCGCCGACTTCGTATCCGAATTGCCAGACTCGTCGGACACGGTCAAAGTTACCGTGTACGTTCCCTGATCGGTCAGATAAGCGGCCAGGGCGGGTCCGGTTCCGCTGGCAACAACCGTCTCGCCGCGGGTCACGGACCATGCATACGTAAAGAACGCCGAATCTGAGTCGCTCACGCTGGCGGCCAACGCGAGTGTGGATCCTTCATTGAGGCTCGCAGACGGGACGCCGACGATCGTGGCGCTAGGAGCCGCCTTCTGACTCAACACCAAGGAGTAACCATCCGAAGTGCCGGCGTCGGCCGTTCGGATTGCTGTCCCGTCGGTCGGATCGAAATCGACGTCGCCGGCAAATGAGCCGACGGAAACGACTCGCCCCGCGGCATCAACGGCGATTCCGTTGGGATTGACATTCGAGGTCGTCTGCTCGCCCACTTGCGCTGCCCACACGAATTTGCCGCTACTATCGAGCTTTTGGACGAAGCCCTGGGGGTTCGTTTGCGGAGCGGTGCTCAGGTAATACGTTCCGTCGAGTGGATCGAAGTCGACTGTGTCGATGAACGAACCGGTCGAATAAATGTTCCCCTGCGAATCGATCGCCAGGTCCGCGAGCGCATCGCTCCGGTAGCCGCCCATCTGTCGAGCCCAGAGGAATCCGCCACCGCTGTCTAGCTTCAAGATGAACACATCATCGTCGCCGCCGCTCGTTAGTGTGAACGCGCCGGTCGATGACTGGTCGAAGTCGACCGCGAGCTGGAAGGACCCGCCGACAATGACATTGCCGTCGGCATCAATGGCGACGGAATGCGCCTCGTCAACGCCCTCCGCTCCATACTGTTGCGCCACAGTCGCCGTAAAGCCGGTCCCATTTGGCTCCAGCTTGAGCACGAACGCGTCGCGGTCGGCGCCTGCCGGAATAGTACTGAGCGTCGCCAACCCGGTCGTTGTGTTGCGGAAATAGCCAACCGCCCAGACATCGCCGGCCCCGTCCGAAGCAACATCAACGGCCCGGTCGTCAGCCGGGCCGCCGAGGCGACCGACGCGGACGAAATTGCCAGACGGATCGAGCTGTAACACATAAGCGTCAAAATTGCCGGCGCTGGTGAGATTGGCCGTTCCCGTTCCCGGATCGAAGTCCACCGTATTCTGGAACGCTCCGCTGACGAAGACACCCCCATCCGGCGCCAGTGCCACTCCTCGTGCGATGTCGTCCTGCGTGCCACCGATCGCCATCAGCAGTTGCTGGGCGCCAGTTGCGTCTACTCGCAGGACGAACGCATCCAACGAGTTGCCGTTTCCGAGAATGGTCTGGCCGCTCGGACCGGTGAACGTCGCTTCGGTCCGGAATCGTCCAACGACCCATATGAGGTCGTCGGCCGCATTCACATTCCCTCGAGAGTCAATCGCCAGGCTGAAGCCGACCATGGCGTTGCCGGGGTCGGCGGTCGGTGCGTTCGGCGTGTCGAGCTTGTAGACCCAAATGAGTTGACCATCGGTGGCGTACTTCGCCAAGAATGCGGCACGATTGGCCGAGGCGGCCGTCAGCGTGTCCGGAGTGAGCACTCCGCTCGCATGCTCTTTGTCGAAATCGACTGTCCCGACAAACTCGCCGGTGACATACGTATTGCCCGCCGCATCAAGTTCGACATGGTAGGGGGTCATTTGGCCGGGCGCCGTCCCGCCACCGGTCGTCGCCGAATCAAAGTTGATCGGCGGAATCTGCTGCGCTCGCAACGTCAGGTTCAACGAATCGCTGATCTGCGCAAGTTCGCGTAGCGGCCCGCCTGGAGCGGGAAGCTGATACGCCAGCGCCGGCTGCAACGTGAGTCCGCCTGATGACACAACCTGGAACTCATCCCCCGGCGCTGGCTGGAAGCCGTCGAGCAGATCGACGTGGACGTTGCCGGCAATGCTGGCGGTGCCAGTGACGCGGAGCCGATCGAACTCCGGCACATTCGGATCCCGGCCCGCGATTTCCAGATTGAGCGTGCCGCCCGGCCCTTGCACGTAGTTGCCGGTGATGTCGAGGAAGCCGGGGGAATTGCCGGGGGCGACGATGCCGGCATTGTTCGTCACGTCGGCGTTGACCGTGCCCGTTCCCTCGAGCGTACCGCCCTGGAGCGTCAAAATGTCGTCCTGGCCCGCCCCGTTGAGCGACATGATCGACCCGCCGGACAGTACGCTTAGCGTGCCCCCCATCTGGGTATAGCTCGCTGGGCCCGGTGACAGCAGTGCCGCCTCGGCAGGCGTCAGCGCCCGGTTGAAGAACGTTGCGTCGTCAATCGTGCCGTGGAAGGGGAAGATGCCGGTCGAGTTGTTTCCGATGGACATCGGCTGCGTTGTGACGAGAGGCTGGCTGAACGTCTGGTTGCCGACCTCGACCCCGTTCACGTACAGGTGCGATGCCTGGCCGTCGAAGCTGGCCAGTAAGTGCGACCAGGTGTTGAGCGGTAACGACGTGGAACTGACGATCTGCGTGCCCGCATAGAACGCCGGCCTGCCGGTCGTGCTGCTAAGGTATAGCGCGAAGCCTCCGGTGAACGTCGACCCGCTCGTCGTCTCCTTACCGAGAATAACTGCAGAGTTTCCGAAGGCGGTCGGATTCACCCATGCGGACACCGTGAACGGCTGTACCCGCAGAGACGCCGAATCCGGAACGGAGACGACGGCAGTCGACGCGCTGCCCGAACCCCCGGGAAAGAAGAAGCCCTGGCCGCTATGTCCAGTCGCGTACGACGCCCCGCCGGAGAGCGTGGCCGGGTTGCGGTAGGCTGCGTCGCCAGGGGAGTTCTCGCCTGTCCACTGGCTCACCAGTGTCGGCACCGGATTCAAGCTGCTGTCGGTACCGATTGTCACGTTACCCGCAGCCATGAAGTCGCCGACGGTCGTCAGGATGCGGCCGCTGGCGATCGCCAGGCTCCCGTCGGCGGACACCCCGCTGACCGCGCCGAGAGCGTCAAAGGTCGCGAACGAGCCTCCGGCCTGCCCCCCGTAGACGTTCGACCCGCCCCCGTCGAGGGCGAGGGCGGCATTCAATCCGGTGATCCGAATTCCCGTCGTATTGTTGAAATAAACCCGCAGAGTGCTCCCGGCCCCAACCAACCACGTGCCGCCGGTCAAGGTCGCCGAGTAAATGCTGCCCGCGAGTGTTTGCCCGGTGAGATTGACAAAGCCGGTCGTCGTGGGATGCAGCCGCAGCTCTGCGCCAATGGCAGCGCTCGCAGTGCCCTGATTGCTGATCGTCTTGGCCGAGATGTCGAATAACCCACCACTGGAGTCTGCCGCGATGGTCCCGAGATTCGTCAAGCTGGTCAGACTGCTATCGATCGTTAGCTTCTTCCCTCGAACCGTCAAATCGCCGTCGATGGTTAACGACTTGCTCACACCGGAAGTTATGCTGTTTCCAGCGCCGCCGAAAACGATGGTTCCCGTTCCACTCCAGATCTGATCGTCGCGGACGTTGAATTGAGTGCTGAAACTGCCGGCCGTATCACCGACGTTGAGCGTCGAATTGATGGTCAATCCGCCCGTGATGTAGAGGTTGGTATTACCCGTCGTCAGGTCGAGATTCCCGTTGATCGTTTCATTGGTGAGGTAGGAATTTCCCCCAGCCACCGCTACACCAATCAACCGAGCCGAGCCCGCTGTGTTAATGGCCCCATTCTTCAACTCCGCGCCAGCGAGTTGCCATGAGCCGGTGCTGTCGTCGAGGTTCAGGTCGCCGGTCAAAGTGAAGTTCGTTGCGAGCTTGACCGTGCTGGCTGCGTCGCGATCAATGATTCCAAGGCTGGCCTGCGTCATCGGCTTGCCGGCCGCCGCTCCACCTCCGGAAATATTCAAGGTCGAGCCGGTCACCGAAACCGTCCCAAGATTGGCCCAGGTCTCGTCTGTTTGAAGGCCAAGTTGCAGCGTGCCGCCGCCCGCCATTGAAATCGTGTCCAGATTCGTCCAACTCGAATTCGAATTGCTATAAACCCGCAACCACGATCCGATTCCCTCAATCGTCCCTTCATTGCGACTGTTGTTGCCGAATTGCACACTGAACGTCTGACTCGTAGTGCCCTCCGCGCGAATCGTGCCCTGGTTGATCAATTGACCGAATGTCGTCCCGACTTTCCCATATAGACCGCGAACGGTGACGCCCGGAGCGATGGTGAGAGCATAGCCGGCTTCGCCCGCGGAGTTGCCCTGGCCAAAATAGTTGCCTACCGATTGCGTGAATACGAATTCGCCGCCCCCATCCGTCCGTACCGTCTGATCGCCCTGGAAGCGGAAGTAGACACTGTCCGTAAGAGAAGTCGTCCCAATCGGCTGGCTCGTATTGATGGTTAAGCCATTCAATGCAACGACCGCGGCCCCGTTCGTAGTCAGATCGATCGGGCTGGCCAGGGTGACGTTGTCGAGGAAACTGGCTGTGTTGGTGGCGATGAGTTTCGAATTGGAACTGGGATTCTGGAACGTCCCGTTCCGAATGGTCCCGCCCTTCAACACCACGTTCCCAATCGCGTCGGTCAACGTGAAATCGCCCGTGACTGTGCCGGTCAGGTTGACCGTGCCGTCCGTGGCGCGTAAAGTTGGCAACCGACGACGACGCAAATGATCCACCGAAATTCACTGTTCCGCCAGACATCGTGATGGGAGCAATGTTGGACCACGACGCCGAGGTGACGGTGAACGTCCCGGACGACACGGTCATCGGACCGGAATTCGTCCAACTCCGCGCCGCGATAGAGAGTCCAGTTCCTGCGGCGAGGGTGATCGCGTTTGAAGTCTGGAACAAGCCAACATCGTTCTTGACCGACAGTCCGGACCCGCCGGCGTCAACGAAGAGCGGCCCCTGGATTACGTAGGTCGGGTTGGACGCACCGCTCCCCTCGCCGGCGAACTGCCCACTCTTACCATGGATCGTCAGGTTCGGCCCGAAAGTGAAAGTGACCGCCCCCTGAGTTGGGGTTGTAAAGGTGTTGGAAGAACTGCCACCGAAAACGATGCTCCCAGCGCCGCCGATGGTTTGGCCGCCGAGGAGTTTGACGAGCGAACTCGTGCCGCCGCTCGCGTTGCCGACGAGCAGTGTCCCGTCGACCGTCAAACCGCCGGATACGGTAATAGTGACTGACTGCTCCGTCAAGTCAACGGTGCTGCCGGCAGAGATTGTCACGCCGTTGGTGAGAAAGCTACCCGGCCCATTAAACGCAGCGGACTTCAATGTGTTCGCGGCGTCGGTAGTCACGATGCCGCCGCTGACCGTGCCGCCGAGGAGGTACCACGAGCCGGTGCTCGAGTCGAGGGTGATCCCGCCAGTGACCGTGCCGGTCACGTACACCGTCCCCCCGCTGCGATTGAACGTTCCCTGCCCTGGAGCCGGGTTGGCCGATCCGAGGGCATATTGGGTGAAGTTGCCACCGAGATAAACCGTGGCATCGGTAGCCGTGATGGTCCCGAGGTTCGACAGCGTCGTCGCCGCTAGGTTTAGACTGCTCCCGGTCGGGGCCGAAACTACGGCGCTGTTCGCCCAGGTCTTCGGCCCGATTGTCATCGCCGCTCCCGCGGCGAGCGTGATCGCGTTCGATGTCTGGAACGTGCCAACATCATTCTTGACCGACAGTCCGGACCCGCCGGCGTCAACGAAGAGCGGCCCCTGGATGACGTAGGTCGGGTTGGACGCACCGCTCCCCTCGCCGGTGATCTGGCCCCCCTTGGCCCGGACGGTCAGGTTCGGCCCGAACGTGAACAAGATCGGCCCCTGGACCGAAGTCGCCAGGGCGTCGAAGGGGCTCCCACCGAATCGGATGGTCCCATGCCCGCCGACCGTCATCGCGTTCGTCAGCGTCACGACCGATGAGTACGTCCCGGCGTCGTCCCCGATTTGAAGGGTTCCGTCCACCGTCAGCCCGTTCGTCAGTCGAATGGTGCCATTCGCAGCCCCGGTGCCGGCCGACGCGGTCGCTCCGGCCGCGATGGTGACGCCGTCCAGAATTCCTCCGGGGCCGGCATTGTCGACCACGAGGGCGGTGCCGGCCGCGAGCGTGGCGTCCTTGAGCGTGGCGTTGGACAGCAAGGCGGTCCCGGCGACGGACACCGTCTGCGTCCCTCCCGCGAGCTGGAGGCTAGCCCCGGTGACGGTCAGGTTTTCGGCGCTGGTCACGCTTTGAACGGTGGTGGCCCCGGACGCGATTGTCACGGTCAGGTCGGCCCCGGCGCCGCCAAGATCGGGGACCACGACGTCGTCCCCGGTCGTCGGGAGGCGGTTTAGGTCCCAGTTGGCGGCCGTGTTCCAATCCCCGCCGACCGGGTTCGTCCACGTAATCGTGGCCGGGACCAGCCGGTCCTCGAGCGGCTTCAGCACCAGCCGGGCGAGTCGATTGCGCACTGCCAGCCGGCGGCGGACGCGACGAAGTCGACGACCAAACTGAAGGAGCCGGGCGACGCGACGCAGGAAGAGGGTCCAGACAGACTTCATCAGACGTCCTCCAACCCGCGTGAGGCGCGGGCGACCGGTGTCGGAAGTGCGTAGAGCACCCGAACAGGCGGGATGCGCGGCGGGATAGTTGGCGGATGAGTATGTCCGGACCACGCCAGCGCGAATCGGACTCGAGCCGTTGCAGAGCGGGCGACCGCCGAGAGTCACGGCGGCGCGAATCGTGCCGGTCGAGAACGATTATCCCAACCCACAAGCGGCGGGAAGTCAAGCGTTCAGGGCAAGAAAATTAAAATTTCTTTGGCGGCTATCCGAAGAATTGCGTCGGGCAATGAACTCAAAACCTTAATGTTTCAATGTTTGTGGCAAAGCGACGGGAGAAAGGACGGCCCAATTCCGCGCTGCGAGCGCAAGACTTATATGCACCTGGGGTTATGGCATGACATGAAAACAAGATTCGTCAGAGAGGAGTCAACAGCTGGAACTACCGTTCGACGATCAGCAAAGCAGGCAAAAGCACCTGCGGGGATGGAGAAAAAGTTGGCAATGTTGGCATTCTTCCTTTTTTCACTAACTCCGCAAACTAGACATTACCGCGCATCGGCTACTGTTGCATCGCAAAACCGCCCCGCCAGCAACCGTAGTTGACCTTCCATCGCGTTGCGTCAGTGCGATAGCCGGCCCAAGAGTTCGCCAAACCGTTTATCGCCGCGAATGCCTTCGAGGTCCGGATCGAATTCCAGCGAGCCGCGGTCCTTCCAGCCGCGGTCGATCAAGTCGCCGACGACTTGCAGCGCTCGTTCATGGCAGCGCTTGGCCGCTTCGCCGGTCCCAGTCCCGGCGATCGACAGGCCGCACGCGACTTGGAAGAAAATCTGACGATCGTTGCCGGCATTCTTGAGCAGTGCGGCCGCCGCTGTCTCGACGTCGGCAACCTGGCCAAGGCGCTTGCGCCAACATCAAACTGATCTGGCCGTGCGTGTCTTTCGGATCGATCTGGGCGAGCTTCTTGGCCAATTCCAGGGACGCCGCAAAGCATGATCGCGACTCCGCAACGGGGACAGCCGCTCCGGAAAGCGCTGCCAGGCCATTCTGTTTGTCGGCCACGTAACCGAGACGGTACTGACACGTCGCCACGGCCCGCTGGAACTCCAGATTGTCCTGGTTGCCTTCAAGAAGCCGTTCGTTGATCGCGAGAGCCGCTTCATAATCGCGCATCGCCGCGGCAGCGTCCTTTAGGCCCATGAGCCGGTAATCGCCGAACAGCATCTGCGATTGTGCCAGATCGCTTCTGACCAGCGCGTTGTACTCCGGCGGCCGGGGAGTCAGCCGGACCAGTTCTTTTCGCTCGTCGAGCGCAGCCTGGAAATGCTTCTCGGCCACCTTGGGCTTGCCCTGGCGCAATGTTGCTTCGCCCAAGCGCACCTGGATCTCAGCACGCATGCGTCGCATGGGCAGCGACCCCTTGGCACCGGCGGGCAAAGCCGCAAACGCCCGATCGGATTCCTGATAGTTCTTGATCGCCTCGTCGAGATTGCCCAGCCGCAAATGCGAGAAGGCCACAAGCCCGAATTGCTCCGCGACCATGTTCTGAGCGTTGACCAGGTCGTTGCCGGAAGCCTTCTTATTCGTGACGAGCGCATCCAGCAGCGACACACGCTCCTGCCGAACCTTGAGTGCTTCCTCATAAAGCCGGTGGGCTCGATCGCTGCTGCCGAGCCGCCACTCCGCGTCGGCGATCTGGTTTTCAATTGCGGACAAATTGAACAACGCAGTCGGATCGTCGGGATGCTCGTCGGCCAGCTTCTGCAAAACCGGATACGCCTTCTTGAGCCAGACGGACGCCTCCGCGATCCGACCCACGCGGCTGTAGATGTCCGCAATGCGGGCATAGGCCAGCGCCTCCGTGCGGTCCTCCAACGGATTGTTCAAGGCGGTTGAGCGAATAGCACTGAGCTTGGCCAGCATGGTGTCAACGATTCTTCGTCGCAGCGGTGCGAGGGACATGCTGTTCCGCATCTGATTGTCGACGTCGCGCAGCACCGCGCGGACCGTGTCGAGCGCCACGTCTCCGCGCTTGGCCGCGACCACTGCCGAGGCCTTGGCCTGCTGCTTGGCGATCTCCTCCTTGATGAGTGCGTTCTGGGCCTTGATCCGCTCGTTCGTCTCGTTCTCTCTGGCCTCGTCGGCCTCCTTCTTCTTGATCGACAGCCGGTAAGACATTGCCGACGTCACCACCGCCACCGCCACGAGCAGTAACGCGACACTCGTTCCCAATCCCGCCAGCCACGGATTGCGCTTCGCCCAGCGCCAGGCCTTTTCGAACGAACCCACGGGCCGGGCGAGAATCGGCCGGCCATCGAGGAATCGCCGTAGATCGTCGGCCAACGCCCCTGCCGTCGAATAGCGTCGGACAGGGTCTTTTTGCAGACACTTCAGCGTGATCGTTTCCAGGTCGCGCGGCAGTCTCGCCGCCAGTTGGCTCGGCGGCACCGGCTCGCGGGTTCGCACCATCTCCAGCGTCTCGATCACGCTCGTTCCCGAGAAGGGCGGCCGGCCGGTCAGCAGGTCGTACAAGATGCCACCGAGCGCATAGATGTCCGCCGCCGCGGTGATCTTGTCCGAGTCGCCATAGGCCTGTTCGGGGGCCATGTAGCTCGGCGTGCCGAGCACTTGCCCCGCCTGCGTCTGGCCCGAATCGCGGTCGAGCTGCTTGGCCAAGCCGAAGTCGGTAATTTTCGGCGCGCCGTCCGAGGCGAGCAACACATTCGCCGGTTTCAGGTCACGGTGAATAATGCCCCGCTCATGGGCGTAGTGCATCGCCCGCGCGAGCGCTTCAACAATCTCGGCCGAGTAACGCGGCGGCTGGGGATCGCGATTGATCTTGTGGGAGAGCGAGCCTTCGGCGACGTACTCGAGCGAGAAGTAGGGCAGTCCGCCGGCCTCGCCGACCTCGAAGATTTGCACGATATTCGGGTGTTGAAACTGCCCGACTGCTCGTGCTTCGGCCTGAAATCGGACGAGATCTTTGTCGCGGGCATGGGCGCCGGCCAGGATCATCTTGAGCGCAACGACCCGATCGAGCGCAACCTGCCGTGCCTTGTAAACGACCCCCATGCCGCCGCGGCCAAGTTCATCGAGGATTTCGAATCCCGGTACGATTGGCGTACCCGCGATTCGGTTCGGCATGTCGGAAGGCGTGTAGCCTCCCGTCATCGACGAGGCATCACCCGCATCCACGAAATCGCCGGTCCGCTCGAGTTGCGGATCGACGGAGAAGCCCGATGTATCCACACGGCGTGCAGTGGAAGGGCTGGCGGCGTGCAGGTCGGTCGTCTGTTCGGGTTGTTGAGGCTCGGGGCGTTCGGCCATGTCGGAACTCCGAGAATTGCTACCCAGTAAATTCGTCCTAATGTTCAGCGGCAGGGGACGGCGAGTGCCGGGCGTCTGGATTCAGCAGATTCCAGAATGGCCTCCGATCACAGGCGCCGAATTCGGACGGACCTGAGGTAGCGAGCGCGGTCATCCACTAAGATACCCAAAACTCTCCGGCGTGTCGCCTTATGCGCCTGCTCATCGCGATTCCACATTATTTTGACCCCGAAGGGAATGGGGCGCACGGTTCCCTCAGCGGCAATGCCGCGCCGCGCCTTCGCGCCCTCGCCGACTGCCTGGCTCTCTTGCGTCAACAGTTCGGCCGGCCGCAATGCGAGATCGACATCGCCCGACGAACGACCATCCCGGCCAATCATTCCACGGCCATTCAACTCGACGTGGTGATCTGCACGACCGGACCGAATCACCTGCTCGATCGCTTGCCGCTCGGGCCCGGGTATTTCGTCCAGCAGCGCACCGCGGCTATGCCGCCGCTCCTCGGCTTCGAGTGTCATGCGGTCCTCCGCGATCGCCTCGGAAGCTACGACTATTACTGCTACCTCGAAGACGATCTTCTGATCCGCGATCCGTGGTTCTTCGTCAAACTGAAGTGGTTCACAGATGAATTCGGGGACGACGCTTTGCTCCAACCCAATCGATATGAACTAGCCCGCGATCGGATCGTTCACAAGGCGTATGTCGATGGGCCCTTGCAAGCAAGCATAACTGAGCCGTTCCAGAATGTCAGTGATGTGCCGATGCTCGAAGGCAAAGTGCTCGGCCGCAAAGTTATGTTTCGCCGGCCGCTGAATCCGCACGCGGGCTGTTTCTTTCTCAACGCGGACCAAATGGCAAAGTGGGCTGCCCAGCCGCATTTCCTCGAGCGCAATACGCGCTTTATCGGCCCGCTTGAAAGCGCGGCCAGCCTGGGGATCATGCGTACATTCTGCATCTACAAGCCAGTGCCCGAAAATGCTGCTTTCCTGGAAGTCGAACATCCGGGCGCGGGCTTTCTCACACTGATTCGCATGCCGGCGGCCGGTGAAACCGTGCCCCCGCCCTCGGCATGAATTGCTGGTCGCGGGACATTCCCGCCCCTTTAGCTGTTGGACCATTCATTGCAAGGCTCCCTACCCCCCGGCGCAATGCAAGACATGCATCGGGCGAAGCAAACCAGGAGTCGCCGGGCGAGGGTCATGGCGTATGGAGCAGTCCGTATTTCACGAGCCAGGCAATTGTCGCACGCGCTTCGACCGGGCCGACGCCGCTCTGTTCCAGAACTCCGACCAGTTCTTGGATTGTCATTCCAGGCTCAGCGGCTTTCAACAGATCGACCAGCGTGTCGCGATCGTGGCATCGGCGATTGGCGACGAGATTGGTGAGTGGCATCTGCAGAAAAGTCGAAACCGATTCCGCGGCATCGGGCGGTGCTTGCAGGCGATCGTCGTCCGTAAGCCAAGTCGAAGGATAACTCGCAAAGCTCACTTCCGGCGCGACATAGTTCGCCGGGCCGATACCAGATTTGGGGCCAGTCCATGTCGAAAGCGCTCGTTCCTGCTCGGCCCACAGCGATTCATAAGCGCGAACGACCCGCTCCCAGGTGAAGTGTTTCAAGACCCGTTCGCGGCCGGCGGAGCCAAACCGCGATCGCAGTGTGTCGTCGGAGACCAGCCGAGTCAGGGCGTCGGCGGCCGCGGCGGAATCGACGGCCGCCGCCTGACTGCACTCGGCGAGGAAATGATCGTAGTTCACTTGTCCGAAGAGAAACCGTGCGGTCGACTTCGCCGTCGCCCCGCGGACCATGCGCGTGGGGACCAGCCAGCCGGTGGATCCGTCCTCGATCAGATCGCGATATCCATCCCAGTCCGAACCGACCACCGCCAACCCGCTCGCCATCGCCTCAAGGACAACAAGGCCGAAAGTCTCCTGAATGTTGTCCGGCAACGAGACAAACACATCGGCGGCGTGCCAGACACCCTGGCGAAGTGACGGGTTGATTCCATCTAGGAACATGACGTTCACGGAGGGGGCGAATCGTGCCGCACCCTCGCGGAACGCACGGTCGATGGCGGGATGCGCCGCCCAACCGGCGAAGACAAGTCGCACTTTCTTGCCCGTTTGCCGGGCAGCTTGCTCAGCAGCGAAGAAAACGGGGAACGGATGTGCCTTCGCGTGGTGCGATAGCCGGCCGACGCACAGGATGACGACATCCTCGGCACCGACTCCGAGTTGAGCACGACGTCTCGACCTTTCGTCGACGCTCGGCGGGCGAAATCGATCAGGGTTGACGCCAAGAGGAATTACTTCGATCCGAGATCGCATTCCTGGCGATCCTCCGAACCGTTCCTTCAAGTACTCGCCGTAAGCACCAGTGACGGCATGGACCATGTCGGCCACGGCGCGCGAGGTGCATACTAACGAATCGAAGGCTTCGTAAGGCGCAGTTACCAATTCGCAGAGCGCTTGCACGGCGGCTTGGGTCGACAGGGTGTGGGTCACGCCCGATAGAGCGAAACGGCGGCCGGTTGCTTGACGCGCCCATGCGAAGCGGGCCTCGGGCGGCGATGGGAAGTGCAAAACAGCTTGCATCCGCGGTTGTTCCCGCCAAGAAATCAGTTTCGACAGCGATCGACTGCTTTCGCTCGCGCACTCGGCTCGAGGGGTGATCGCGACAGATACGAACGAGCGGTTCCGCCCGGTCCCGCGAGCGCACGACCGCTCGAAGCCGATCCGATCGGCCATGCGTGAGATAGGCATCCAGGAACTCCTTGCCCGCGACCTGTCGACCCATGAGCCCCGCCGGTCCGCGCAGTCTCCGGCAAGCTGATGCGCTTCGGTGTAGGCATCGGCGTCGAAGTAGAGAGCAACGTTGGGCATTTGTGCAGCGGACATTTCTCAATCGTTGGGCGCGAGCGAGCCGAACACCGTCAGGCGTCGGATCATGACAACGGCCGGCGGCTTGCGCCGCTCGGCTCGCCGCCACGCAGCTATCCACTCATCCCACACGCAACTACTTCATCAGTTTGATCACGTCGTCCTTGATCGCTGCGGCCCAGATTTCATAGCCCGCCTCATTCGGGTGCAAATAGTCTGGCATGATACTCTTTTCGAGCGTGCCGTCCTTTTCAAGAAACTTGTCACCAATGTCCTTGTAGAAGACCATTTTCCCGTCGTCGAGCTTGGCGATGATCGCATTCGTCCGCTTGATCTTGTCGCGAACCTTGTCATCCGCCTTGTGCGAACGCGGGAAGATCCCGAGGACCAGGATTTTCATTTTGGGCTTTTGCTTTCGGAGTTCGTCGACGATCGCCTTGACGCCGCCGGCGATTTGCTCGGCTGTATGGCGGCCCATGTTGTTCGTGCCGATCATGATGACGGCAAGCTTGGGATGAAGCGGTTCAATTTCCTTGCCCTCAGTGATCCGCCAGATGACGTGACCGGTCTGGTCTCCGCCAATTCCCAGGTTGACGGCCTTGAGCGGCGCGAAGTTTTTGGCCCAGACTTTCCTGCCGGCTCCTTCCCAACCGTGGGTAATGCTGTCGCCCAAAAAAATGACATCGCCTTCGCCCGAGGCGACGATTTTCAAGAACTGCTTGTGCCGCGGAATATCGCGATTCATCGGCTTGGCGGCGGGATTGTCCGTCGCGTCGTCGCCGAATGCCGATGAGAACAGACACAAACTGACGATTGAACTGACCAAGAAACGGGGATGCAGAATCATTCCATTCTCCAAGAAGTGTGGCGAAGTTGGGTTCACGTACTTGACGAATACGGCGAGTATAGGCGAAGAGTGTTTTATGGATCGGGCTCCAAGGCAAATCATGGCAGAGAGTGCGAACCATTGACCCCAGACGCGGCGTATTCCTGAGTATCGTCCGGGTTTTTGATACAAACTGTTGGTCCGCGATGATACATTACTCGCGCCGCCAATTCCACGATCTGCTTATTCGAGGCTCTCCCATGTTCCAAAAAGGCAATCTCTCTCGCCGTGGGTTCATGCAACATTCGTTGGCCGCGCTCGGTGCCGTCGGGCTTCCCGCGTGGTATGCCCAGCGCGTTTTGGCCGATGATCCCGTGAAGCCAAAGCCGGGCGAAAAAATCCGGATCGGCATCGTCGGCACCGGAAGCCCGGGCGGGCGGTCGTGGGGAATCTATCAGGCTTCCAAAAGCCAACGCGATCATTTCACCATTACGGCCCTGTGTGATGTGGATGCTCGCCATCTCGAAAACGCGACCGGAATGTACAAGAAGGAAGGCTACGAGACGAAGGGCTACCATGACTTCCGGGAGTTATGTGCCAGCAAGGACGTGGATGCCGTGATCTGCGCAATTCCGGATCACTGGCACGCGCTGGTAGCCGTCGAGGCGATGAAGAACGGCAAGGATGTCTATTGCGAAAAACCACTGACACTGACGGTTGCCGAGTCGCTGGCCGTTCAGGGCTATCAGCACAAGACAGGGCGCATTTTCCAAACGGGCAGCCAGCAACGAACGGAGATGCCGCAGTTCCGCATGGCCGTCGAACTGGTCAGGTCCGGGCGCATTGGCAAGATCAAGACCATTGAAGCGCGAGTCGGTGGAAATCCGACCAGCGGCCCCATACCCGCCGTTGAACCGCCGAAGGGACTGGACTGGGACATGTGGCTCGGGCCGACCCCGAAGATGCCGTATCGCCTTTCGAAAGACAAGAAGCAAACGAACTGCCACTACGAATTCCGCTGGTGGTACGAGCACAGCGGCGGAAAGATGACGGACTGGGGCGCCCACCACCTCGACATCGCCCAATGGGCCATGAACGCCGACGGCAGCGGGCCGGTCGCAGTCGAAGTCCTCCATGCGGATAAGCCGTATTCCGGCGGCGACGGCTACAATTGTCATCCCAATTTCCACGTGCAGTACACATACGCGAACGGCACCAAGCTCATCGCGATGTCGGGTGGCGGAACGAAAACGGGAAAGATGGTGAACAAGGACGACAAGCCACACACGCGGCGGCGGCGAGGAAATCCGGCTCAGGCGATGGAAGTCATTGGCCCGGACGAGAACGGGGTGTTATTCATCGGCGAGCATGGCTCGATCTTTGTCAGTCGTGAGATGTTGGTGGCATCCGACGCCAAGCTGCTTTCCAAGCCCACAGATGAATCTCTGAACCTCTATCCGAGCCGGCCACGGAATCACATGGGGAATTTCCTCGAATGCGTTCGCGAGCGGAAGATGCAGCCGATTTGCAGTGCGCAGGTCGGCGGCGGGTCCGTGATCGTCTGCCATATCGGTGTCATTGCCATGCGCACGGGCAAGTCACTCAAGTGGGATCCGAAGATGCATCACTTCGTCAACGACGAGGAGGCCAACCAGATGCTGGCCCGTGAATACCGCGAGCCGTGGAAGTTGGTAGTGTGATGCACGAGGTGGATGGGACGCACGCGACTGATAAAACGAATCGGCCCACAGCCGATTCGTCCTGCCAGTCCCGTGCGTCCCATCAGTCCAGTCAGATCTCTTCGGCCACCGGCCGCGCTTCGTGGACCGTTCTGGACGACGATCAGTTGCTCGCCCAATGCGAGGTAGACACATACCGAGCCAGCGGTCCGGGTGGGCAAAAGCGGAATAAAACCAGTTCCGCCGTCCGGCTCCGGCATTCACCAAGCGGCTTGATCGTTATCGCCGAAGAAAGCCGATCCCAACACGAAAACAAAGCAAAGGCGTTGAAGCGCCTACGACGCGCCTTGTATCTCGAAATTCGCGAACCGGCTTCGGCCGAAATCATCCAGCATCCCGATTTTGCACCGGCCCGCGATGGGCTAGGGCGGCTGCATCTCGGCATCAAGGACCCACGTTTTTGGCCGGCCGTCGGGGTCGTACTGGATGTGCTGGCCGCGGTCGAAGCCCGCGTGGCGGACGCAGCGAAACTGCTCGGGATTTCCACCGCCAATTTGGTCGATTTCCTGCAAGCCGACCCAAAGGTCTGGCAAACCGCCAACCAATTGCGGATGCGATTCGGCCAGAAGGCCCTCCGATAATCGAGACGCCACGTATGATGGGAGAAGAGTTCATTGTGAACCACAGTTGCCTCAATCTTCTATTGCCCGGCGATGGCCTGATGTCCCGCCCCTACTTCTTCACCTGGGTCGATCAGCCGCTGGTAGCGGCATGTGCCTGGCCCGACAGTCAGGAGCAACTTTCCTGGCTGCGCTCCGAGGGGGTGGACATCCTGATCACGCTGACGGAAGAAGAATTGCCCCGAAGCTGGATTCATTCCGCGGGGTTGATGGCCGTCCATGTCCCGGTCGCCGACATGGAAACGCCATCGATCGAGCAAATCGAAGAAGTGATGACTGTCATCGACAAGGCGAAGGCGTCGAACATGGGCGTGGCCCTTCATTGCATGGCGGGGCGTGGCCGGACCGGAACATTGTTGGCTGCTTATTTCGTCCATCAAGGATTGACCGCACGTGAGGCGATTCGCAAAGTGCGCGAACTTCGCCCTGGGTCCATCGAAGTTTCGGAGCAGGAAGACGTTGTACGAGCGTTCGAGCGCTCGCGACGGACAGGTTCGACTTAAGGGCCGCCAAATTCGACCGCATCCCTTGTCTCCCATCCCCTCACTCCCCACAATGCTCGCATACCGTATTGGCAAACCAAATGTGATGGTTTGAGTAACGAGGCAGGAGTCGAGTCACCGGTCGGGTAAGTTGAGGCAAAACATGACGATGTCGCGGGAGCGGAAGACCGAAATTATTGGCCAACATCGGCGTGCCGAGATTGATAGCGGTTCACCCGAAGTTCAGGTCGCGCTCTTGACCGAACGTATCAACGGTCTGACGGAACACATGCGGGCCAACAAGAAGGACCACGCCTCCCGGCGTGGGCTGCTCAAAATGGTCAGTCGCAGGTCCGATCTGCTCAAGTATTTGCAGAACACGGATCGCCCCCGCTACTTGGCGCTGATCCAGAAGTTGGGGCTCCGAAAGTAATCGATCGCAGGTTTCCGGTTTCCAGTTTCAAGTTCAAAAGCAACTCATCGACTTGAACCTCGGAACGGGAAGCTCCTCTCAAAGGTCGCTGGCTCGACTCCTGCCGCATCCGTGAGAGGATCCTTCTGTGGAAGGCACACTTGTTGAATGCGCCTTAGGCGAATCAACCCTTAGTCTCGAAACCGGCAGACTCGCAAAGCAAGCCGATGGCGCCGTCATGGTTCGCCTGGGCGACACCATGGTGCTGGTTGCTGCCGTCGAAGGCAACACCCGACCAGGGGTGGATTTTTTTCCGCTCCAGGTCGAATATCGCGAACGAACCGCTGCCGCGGGCAAGTTTCCAGGCGGCTACATCAAACGGGAAACCCGTCCTTCCACCAAGGAAACGCTGACGTCGCGCTTGATCGACCGGCCGATCCGCCCGCTCTTCCCTGCCGACTTCTTCAACGAAGTGCAAGTCATGGCAACGGTCTATTCGTCCGACAAGGAGAATGACCCGGACATCCTTGGCATGATCGGCGCAAGCGCCGCCCTTCATGTCTCGCCCATTCCCTTTTTGAAACCGACCGGCGCCGTTCGGGTGGGACGGTTGAACGGCGAGTTCGTCGTCAATCCGACGCATTCCGACATGGAGCACAGCGACCTCGATCTGGTCGTGGCCGGCACCCGCGACGCGGTCGCGATGATCGAAGGCTTCGCTCGTGAACTGCCCGAAGAGGTCGTTTCCGAGGCAGTCATGTTCGGCCACGGGCACATCGTGCGAATCATTGATGCCATCGAGGAACTCCGTGCCAAAGCGGGATTAGGTCCCAAAGAGCCACCGCCCTCTTCGGCGGCGAATCCGCTGGCGGCCATCTTTGCCGAGAAATATCTCGAAGACTTGAAGACACGCAAACTGACCAAGATCAAGTTGGAGCGTTATGCCAAGGTCGATGAGCTGAAAGAGAAGCTCAAGACCGAGTATTTGCCGGACGAGGGCGCGCAGTACACGGTTCAGCAGTTCAACCTGGCGTGGATGGCCCTGGAAGAGAAGGCGTTCCGCGATTTGGCCCTGGCAGGCACTCGCCTCGATGGCCGCGAATTCAAGGAAATTCGCCGCGCTGCATTGCGAAGTGGGCGTTTTGCCCAGCACGCACGGCTCAGCGATCTTTCAACGTGGCGAAACACAGGCGCTGGTCATTGCCACGCTCGGTACCGTCGGCGACGAACAAAAGGTCGAAGGACTCGAAGGCGAATACTCCAAAAAGTTCATGCTCGATTACAATTTCCCGCCGTTCAGCGTCGGCGAATGCAAGCCGATTCGCGGGCCCGGTCGCCGCGAGATTGGCCACGGGATGTTGGCCGAGCGTTCGCTCAAAGCCGTGATGCCGTTGCCGGCCAAGTTTCCGTACACGGTTCGTCTCATTTCCGAAATCCTCGAATCGAACGGCTCGTCATCGATGGCCTCCGTATGCGGTGGAACGTTGGCGCTGATGGATGCGGGCGTGCCCATTCGACAGCCAGTAGCGGGCGTATCCATCGGCCTGGTCAAGGATGGCGAACGCTTCAGCCTGTTTACCGACATTCAGGGCGATGAAGATCATTTCGGCGATATGGACTTCAAGGTCGCCGGCACGCCGAACGGGGTCACCGGCATTCAACTCGATCTCAAAATCGAAGGGATCGGCGAAGAGATCATTCGCGGGGCGCTCATGCAAGCCAAGGACGCCCGGCGAGAAATCCTCAAAGCGATGCTCGGAACTCTTCGAAAGCCGCGCGCCGAGTTGAGCAAGACGGCGCCGCGGTTGTTGACGACCAAGATCAGCCCCGAGAAGATCGGCTTGCTGATCGGGCCGGGCGGCAAGACAATCAAGGGGATTCAGGAATCCACCGGTGCCAAGATTGACGTCGACGACGACGGTACCGTATACGTGGCCCACAGCGAAGCAGCCGGCGCCGAAGCCGCTTTGGCAAAGGTCGAGGCGCTGTGCGAGGAAATTCAAGTCGGCAAAGTTTATACCGGCAAGGTCGCGTCAATCAAGGATTTCGGAGCGTTCGTCGAGATCGTCCCCGGCAAGGATGGGCTACTCCACATCAGCGAGATCGATCATTATCGCGTCGGTCGCGTGGACGACGTATTACGGATGGGCGACGTTGTCGATGTGAAGGTGATCGCGATCGACGACCAGAATCGCGTGAAGCTCTCACGCAAGGCGTTGATCGCTCCGCCCGCTGGCGGCGGCGAAGACGGCGGCGAGTTCGAGGACCGTCCGCCACGTGAAGAGCGTCCGGAACGCGGCGATCGGGGCGAGTATCGCGGTGAACGCGGCGGCGGTGGCGGCGGTCGCGGCCGGGGCGGCGATCGGCGACGGTAGGAATTCCTGGGCGAGCGGAGCGGCGTCAACCGCCCGATAATGAAGCGTCATTATTGGGTGGCTGACGCCGCTCCGCTCGCCGTTCCCATTGGTGAACTTTCATGCCTCCTCCCGAACACCTGGCCGAGGTGGCCGAGTTGGCCGGGGGATTCATTCACGAAGTCAAAAACCACGTCAGCACCCTCAACCTCAATCTCCAGCTCTTGGCCGAGGACTTCGCCGAACCGCAAACGACGCGCGAACGCCGGGCGAAGCAACGGATTGACCGACTGCTGAGGCAATCGGAAAAGCTGGTTGAGGTCTCGAACGACTTCCTCCGCTTTGTCCGATCGCAAGAGCCGAAAAAAGAGCCGACCCGAGTTGAAGACATCGCCAGTGAAATGATTGACTTCTTCGGCCCAACGGCACGGGCCGCCAACATCACGATCAAACTCTATCCCGCTCCCGGATTGCCGCCGGTCCAGCTCGATCGGGAGCTGTTCAAGCAAGCTCTCCTCAATCTGATGCTCAACGCCGAGCAGGCCATGCCGGAGGGCGGCGAGATCGTTCTTCAGACGCGCCTGGATGGCGAACTGGTTTGCCTCGATGTGATTGACACCGGCACCGGCATCGAAGCGGACGAATTGAAGAAGATCTTTCGACCGTTTCACACGACCAAGCCGGGCGGCACGGGCCTCGGTCTCGCCACGACGCGCAAGATCGTGCAGGCGCACAGCGGCGAAATCGAGGTCCAAAGCGAACCAGGCCATGGCACCAAATTCACGATCCGCCTGCCGAAGGTGGTGGAGGCGATCCGTTAGTTGCATCCGGTTTCGGCGAGTTGTGAATCCAGCCCATCGCGAGCATGCCGAGAATTGCAACTCCCAGAATCAATCGATAGACGACGAATCGATAGGTCGCATGGGCTTTGAGATAGCCGAGCAACCAGGCGATGGACCAATAGCCAACGATGCCCGCCACCCCGGCGCCCACAACGAGATTCAGAATGTCTGCTTGGGAATGAAAGAGTTTATGCCGATCATCGAACGTTTCCTTCAAGCCGGCGCCGAGAATACTTGGCAGCGAAAGCAGGAACGAGAATCGCGCGGCAGCCGGCCGCGATAGGCCTGCAAACAACCCGGCCGTGATCGTCACTCCGGACCGCGAAGCGCCGGGGATCAGCGCGAGAGCTTGAAACGCACCGATGAAGATTGCATCCCGCCAGGTCACTTCATCCTCGCCGCGTCCCGGCCGGCGGCGTGACCAACGTTCGGCGAGCAGCAATAAGAGAGCGAACACGATCGCTGCCAGCGCGAGCACTTCCGTATCGTAGAGCTTGTCTTTGATGAAGTGCTTGAACGCCAGCCCGCAAATCACGACCGGGATCGTCCCGACCACAATCTTCCAGCCCAATCGGGCATCGGGCGTTGTACCGAGTCGCAGCGCTCGAATGTCAGATATCAATGCCCGAAGCAACCGCGCCACGTCCGCTCGAAAATACCAGAACACGGCGACCAGTGTGCCCAGTTGGATCGCAGTCGTAAACGCATCCCGCGGATCCGGATGCCCCATCAATTGCCGGGCGACGAGTAGATGCGCCGTGCTGCTGATCGGCAAGAACTCGGTCAATCCCTGAATCAGGCCCAGAACAACGGCTTCCCAAAGCTGCATTGAACCACTCCATAACGAGCGGCTATTGTGCAACGACTCCGAATTTGTGGCAAGGTGATCTGTCGCCCGTTCGGCTAGAATGACCGCCAGGAGAAACGCCAATGCCAATGCACGACTGGACTCGAGTCGACGACGGAATCTTTCACGACTTTCACACGGCGTGGATCGGCGAACTGCGCAAGGTTCTCAATCGCGGCGGTCTACCGAAGGGCTTCTATGCGTTGGCCGAACAACAAGCGGGAGACGTCGGCCCCGACGTATTAACGCTTCATCGCCCTCATTCAAACGATTCCAACGAGGGAGTCGAAGACACTGGCGGTATCGCAGTGGCGGCAGAGCCGCCAATGGTCGAGTTGATGGCGACGTCGGAGTTGACGACCTATCTTGCCAAACGGCGAACGATTGTAATTCGTCACCGTTCAGGGGATCGAATCGTGGCCATGATTGAAATCGTCTCGCCTGGTAACAAGCGTACGCGTCAACAACTCAACAAGTTTGTCACTAAGGCAGTGAAGGTCATCTCGACAGGCGTGCACCTGTTAGTGATTGATTCATTTCCGCCTGGTAAACGCGATCCGCAAGGCATCCACGGCGCCATTTGGGCCGAGTTGGCAGGCGAGCGCTTTGCGCAGCCCGAGAGCAAGCCGCTGATGATGGTCTCTTATTCAGCAGGCGCGACAACTACTGCCTATATTCAGCCATTTTCAGTCGGACAAGCGCTCAAGCAAATGCCTCTCTTTCTCACTACCGACCGATATGTGCTCGTCGCCCTTGAAGTGGCCTATCAGGCGGCCTGGGATGGAACGCCTGACGAGGTGCGCGAGATCTTGACCGGGTCGGCGGCCTAAAATGGTTGTCACTCGTGCCGCAGCGCCTCGATCGGATCGAGCAGCGCCGCGCCGGGCGGGATAAATGCCCGACGCCAGGCCGACGAGAACCGAAACGCCAAACGCGATCACGGGCGACCACAATCGGATGATGACCGGCAGTTCCGCCGCCCAGGTAAGCAAATAAGTCATGCCGACGCCGACGGCCACGCCGATCAGTCCGCCGCCACACGAGAGAATCACGGTCTCCACGAGAAATTGCGAGGCGATGTCGCGTTGCTTCGCGCCGAGCGCTCGGCGGATGCCGATCTCTTTGGTCCGCTCCGTGACTGTTGCCAGCATGATGTTCATGATGCCAATCCCACCCACGACGAGCGAAACCCCCGCGATGGCGCCGAGAACGATCGTGAATAATCGCTGCGTGCTCTCCGCTTTCTGAATTAATTCCAGTGGCACGAAGACCGTCACATCCTTGCGCGGGTGAAACTGAGTCAACAGCGATTCGATGACTGCCGCTGTTTTCTTCACGTCCTGCGTGTGCGCGACCGTCACCGTGATTTGGCTGATCTCGATCTTCTCGACTTGAAACGAGCCCGTGCGAATGGTCAACAGATCGCGGCCAAATCGGAGGCGATCGGTGGCGAACGGAATAAACACGACGCGATTGAGGTCGGCATTGTCCCCGGCTTCGGACGCGCCGGCCAGGGTTTTTGGGTCCGTCAGGCCAATGACGCGATACTCGCGCGGGCCGTCGATGTCGTCGACACTGATCGTCTTGCCAATCGGGTCTTGGCCGGGAAACAGCGAATCCGTGGCAGCAGCTCCCAACACCGCGACATTCTCAAAACGCTCTTCATCCATTGCGGAAATCGGCCGGCCGTGAGCAACGACCAAATGGTGCTGGGCGAAAAAGTCGGGCGTGACTCCGAGCAGCCGGGCGTCCAGCTTGTGATCGCGATGGCGAACCACCCGTCGCGATTCGCGGGCCGGCATCGCCGAGAGAACGGTGGGGATCGTGCCGCGAATGCGGGCGAGATCGGCATCGGTCAGGCCGAAGGCCAACATGTCCACGCCGGCTTTGCTATCGGGCTGGTCCTGCGGCTTCACCGACCGAATGAGAATCGTGTTCACGCCCAAATCTTCGAGTTGGCGAAGCGATTCCGAACGGGCCGCTTCGCCGACCGCCAGCATGACAATCACCGAAGCCACGCCGAGGATGATGCCGAGCGCCGTCAACACCGAGCGCAGCCGATGTGCCACCAGGCTGCGCAGGCCCATCTGGATCGCGTGTCGCAAGCGGGTCGAGGTCACTTCTTCCCCAAGCGGCGCTTCGCCGCGAAGAAATCGGAGAGGACTGCCGCACAACGATCGGCTAGCACTCCGCCGATCACCTGGGCGCGATGATTCAACCGGGGATCGCTGGCGATACGATACAGCGTCTCGCAGGCGCCGGCCTTCGTGTCAATGGCGCCATACACGACGTACGGCAGCCGGGCTTGCACAACAGCCCCGGCGCACATCGGGCATGGCTCCAACGTCACGTACAGAATACAGTTCTCCAGCCGCCAGTTGCCGAGCGCCTGGGCTGCCTGGGTCAGGGCGATCATTTCGGCATGGGCGGTTGGATCGTGGAGCATTTCGCGCTGGTTGTGGGCCTGGCCGATGATGCCCTGTTCAAGCGAAACCACGACCGCCCCGACCGGCACCTCGTCGGCGTCCGCCGCGGCCGCGGCTTCCGCGAGCGCCAATTCCATGTGTTGCACGTGGAACGGATGGCGCGGGTCGCTGAGCGGAAGGCCGAATGGCAAGTCAAACACGGGAAAACTCAAGCTTGGCCCAAAGTTGTTCGAACCGATTCGAGAACGCATTTACCAGAACTGGGTCGGGCGTCACAATCAAGTTCTCTTCATTTTGCTCGCTGGCGCTGCGTGTCCAGTTGAAGCTGCCGGTCATCAGGCGCAGTCCGTCGAACAGGGCGAACTTGTGGTGCATGTGCGCCGCGTTCCCAGAGTCCATCTTGCACGAAATCCCGACCATCTGCAACTTGTCGATGTCGGAACCGAGGTCGTGCGACTTCTCATCGTCCGTAATCACCCGCAAGTCCACGCCGCGACTGTTAGCCCGAATGATCGCATCAGTAATCCGGTCGTCCGTAATGGTGAAGACGCAGATATCGCATTTCGATTTCGCCGAATCGAACTGCCGAATGATCTCGTGTACGCACGTCTTGCCCGGACTGAAGAACGCCGCCGGTGATTCCCCCGTTGACGTCGGGCGGTTCGCCGGGCGACTGAAGATGCGAACCACGTCTTCGAGCCAATCGAGCAACGAGGCTGCCGTCCCGGATTCACTTCGAGCGAGTGCAAACGCCCGACTGCGGGCCACAGCGAGTCCGGCTTCATCGGCAGCCTCATCGGCCACCCAGCGAATGAGCGCTGATTTCTCCCCGGCTTGAATGTGATGATCGGCGAGCGACTGCTTCAGGATTCGATCGAGTTCGGGAGTGTCCATGGAGATCTCGCTGCCTCAACTTGCTCTAGGAATAATCGTCGAAGCCGGAAATACCAGCGTTCCGCCTCGCCATCAACAGATGCCCAGCGAGGAACAAGCCGAAGACGCGAACGGGCGATTGGATAACGTCTTTTTCTAGCCGGACATTTCCTCTCCCGATGCGACAATTATTGGTTGCATTGCAACCCAAAGGGCTGACCTCTCTGCTCCAAAAGAGCCTGCACGACGCAGCCCCCTACGAACACGTCTTTTCGGGCGGCCGAAACGCAAGGGGAACCTTCGAATCTGCGTGAATCGAGAGACGGTGGTGATCTTCACGCGAATCGGAAGCGAATTCCCTGTTCAGGCGATATGCGACTCGATCATGCCCCGGGATGGGCCATGCAATTCGTCCGGAAGCCCCTTCGGCGTATCCGATCAAATGGCTATTTGTATTGCCTCTGTCCTCCTCGGCCGGTTATCCTTTTCTCCATCACCCATTTGCGATTGAGGAACTGCGTCGTGAGCGACACTGCGTCCCGAACCTGCCCGGAATGCGACGGCATGATGGCGCCCATCGTCATCATCGACAAGACGACTGAATACCAACACCTCCGAGCGAAAGAACTCGAATACCGCCAGCCCGACGACAGCCGAAGTTTCTGGACGGCCAAGTATCATACGGCCGGGCCGGTGCGCGCGTTCATGTGTGGCGAATGTGGCCGCATCAATTTGTATGGCAGCGTGCCGGACGCGAACGAGTAACTTCCACGGCCGAAAGAAAGGGAAAGCAGTCCCATGGGTCAGCAGCGAACAACCCTGTCCGAAGACGAGATGGCCAAACTGCGCAAGCAATTCGGCCCGGAACTTGCCAAGCGAATCGAAGAGTGGACATTGAAAGTCCCGTACCCGGAACCGACTCTCAAGATGCTGACGCGGACCTACCTCGCGGACCACATCCGCCAGGTCGCCAGCGTATTGGCCGGCACGGGCGCGAAATCAACGAAGACGACATCGCCAAGCTCGTGATCTTTGCCAACGACGCAATCGCGAAGGAGATCGATCGGCGGTTCGGTAATCACGGGGCGTGAACACGGCGACCGTGCGATTGACGATCTGGATTTCGATTCAGCAACGAGCCCATGAGCATCGAAGAGGAGCTTTGGGATGAGAAGGCCGAAACACCGTCGCGTTGCTGTCGGCCGAACAGACCGCCGCCATCCCGGCAACTGGTGCGTCGTGCCGATACGGGGACAGGCATGTTCCCAACGGTCCAGGTGAGGTCGCGGCACTTTTATTACGAAGCAAACGGTCAACTGCGCCGCGTCCGCGTCTCATGCCGGGTCGTATAGGGCATGCAGTGCCGAAAGACGCTTCCTGCCTCAACAACCATCGGACAGTGCCATGAGATACCGTCACGCTCGGTTTCACAACAGTCCGCGTGAGATGAAGCACTCGGGCTTTGGCATTGCGTCATTCATCATCGCGATTGGGGCGGCAATCTTGGATTTTGTCGTTCTTGGAGTCGCAACCGTTCTCGACGCGGCGACGCGGGGCGGCCTAGGCGATGACTCTCCCGAGTTGATGCTTGTGGGCCTGGGAACGATCGTCGGTCTATTCGCGGACTTTGTCGGCGTCGGCCTCGGCATCGCCGGAATCTGCCAAAAGCGCCGCAGCAAGGTGTTCGCCGTGCTAGGGGTCGTGATTTGCACGGTCGAATTCGTGGGTGTTGTTTCCTTAATAGTTATCGGCATGTTGGTGTCGTAGGGAAAGAGTCAGAGTCGGGAGCATTTTCAGCACGGGCTTTGGGTGGCGAAAGAGTATGGGTCGTTCCGCACCGTCTGCACTGATTTCGGACAAGGGTAAGCGCGTGCAACTTCGCGTCGGCGGGCGATTCTACTCGTTGTCCCAGCAATCGCTGCGCGAGCTTCTCGACCTGCCCGACCTTAGCATCACCATCGGCGGCGACCAACTCCACTTCGAATTTGCCAGTGACGATCGAGCGGTGACAATTTCGGCCGCCCAGTTGGGTCGTCGGCTGGTGAAATTGCCAGAGGAGGGCCGCTTTCCCTGCCTCTCCGATCGGCCGCCGATTAAATCCACTTGCAATGCCTGAGCCGATTCTCCAAACTGACCGAAAAGGGGAGGGAGGCCAGGCCCATGCCAATTCCGCCGAAGGTCGCCAAGCTCGTCGAGCAATTCGATCGCAATAAGGACGAGTACCGCGCACCGACTTTCAACGAAGCCAATCTGCGAATCCAGTTCATTAACCCGATGTTCAAGGCGCTCGGCTGGGACATGGAGAACGAAGAGGGCAGCGCCGAAGCCTACAAGGACGTGGTCCACGAAGCCAGCCTGAAGATCGGCGATGAGAGCAAGGCCCCCGACTATTGCTTCCGCATCGGCGGCACACCGAAATTCTACCTCGAAGCGAAGAAGCCCTTCGTCAACATCAAGGAAGACCCGGAGCCCGCCTATCAACTCCGGCGCTATGCCTGGAACCCGCCGCAGATGCCTCTGTCGATCCTGACCGACTTCGAGGAGTTCGCAGTCTACGACGGTCGCGTCATGCCGAATCAGCACGACAAGGCGAGCGTGGCCCGCGTCAACTATTTCCGCTATTCGGATTACGCTGAGAAATGGGACGAAATCGAATCGGTCTTCTCGCGCGACGCGATTCGCAAGGGCTCGTTCGACAAGTACGCCGATAGCAACAAGAAGAAGCGCGGGACGGCCACGGTCGATTCGGCATTCCTCGAAGAGATCGAATCGTGGCGTGAATTGCTCGCCAAGAACTTCGCGTTGCGCAATCCCAAGCTCACGTCGCGCGAGTTGAATTACGCCGTCCAGATCACGATCGACCGCATCATCTTCCTGCGCATGTGCGAGGACCGCGGCATCGAGCCTTATGGCCAGCTTCGCGACTTGACCGACGTGAAGGACATTTATGGCAGCATGTTTGCCCTCTTCCGCCAGGCCGACGACCGTTACAACTCCGGGCTATTCCATTTCGGCAAGGAAAAGGACCGGCCGGAGGGTCATGATGAACTCACGCCGAAATTGAAGCTCGACGACAAGGTCATCAAGCCCCTGTTGCGCGGCCTGTACTACCCCGAAAGCCCGTACGTCTTCTCGAAGATTCCGCCCGAGATTCTTGGCCAGGTCTACGAGCAGTTTCTCGGCAAAGTCATTCGCCTGACGGGCGGCCACCAGGCTAAGGTCGAGGAGAAGCCGGAGGTCAAGAAAGCCGGCGGCGTCTATTACACGCCTGCCTACATCGTCGATTACATCGTCAAGCACACATTGGGCAGGCTCCTGGGCGACCCAGCAGTGGAGCCTGAAACGTCAGCGAACGCCAAACTTCCGCACCGCGAAATGGGAGCGGAGCCTGAAGGGTCAGCGAAGGCGACGCCGGGTCCCGCCGCTCCGCCTTCGCTGACGCTTCAGGCTCCGCGGCCTGCTGGCCTCACTCCAAAGCAGGCGGCGAAACTCCGCATCCTCGACCCCGCCTGCGGTTCCGGCTCATTCCTGCTCGGCGCTTTCCAATATCTGCTCGACTGGCATCTCGCCTATTATCGCGCACACGAGCCGGAGAAATGGGACAAGGAACTCTTCAAGGACGTCCACGGCGAATGGCATTTGACCACGCAGGAAAAGAAGCGCATCCTCAAGAACAGCATCTTCGGCGTCGATATCGACGCGCAAGCCGTGGAGGTGACCAAGCTCTCGCTGCTCCTGAAGGTCCTGGAAGGGGAGACGAAGGAAACGATCAACTCTCAGCGCCGACTCTTCCACGGCGAGCGCGTGCTGCCCGACCTCGCAAGCAACATCAAATGCGGCAACTCGCTCATCGGCCCCGATTTCTACGACGAGCCGACGCAAGGCGATTTGTTCGAAGACGAAGAAGAGCGCCTGCGAATCAACGTGTTCGATTGGAACGCAGCGTTCCCGGCGATCATGAAAGCAGGCGGGTTTGATGCGGTGATTGGGAATCCGCCGTATGTGCGGCAAGAAGGCGTATCGGGAATAAAGGAATACTCATCACGTAGATTCGGCGCCTACCACGGCCTCGCGGATTTGTACGTCTATTTCATTGAAAAGGGAATTGAGTTACTCCGATCGGGTGGAACCCTGGGTTTTATCTGCTCGGGTAAGTTCACCCAGGCAGGATACGGATTGCCGCTCCGTCGTTTCTTGGAGAGGTACCGTATATCGCAAATCGTTGACTATGGCGACACGCAGATATTCAGAGGCGCTACGACTTACCCGATTATTATCTTCGTCGACCGTTCGATTGCCTCGCCAACAGATGAAGTCCGATATGGAAAGTCGAAAAAGGGAGCCGGTTTTCACCCAGACGACATCTTGGAGTTTGGGTTTTCAATTTCACGTCAGAGTCTTGGCCAATCGCCTTGGATGTTCATTTCAACGTCCGCATCATCTGCGATGAGGAAGCTCGAACAGAGCGCGTCGAAGCTAAGCGATTTGGTAGGGCCGGCCCAACTTGGTATTAAGACGAGTCTCAACGAAGCGTTTGTGATCGATTCAGCAACAGCGAAAAGACTAACTAGGGAGCACGCGAGCAGCGAAGGAGTTGATCAAGCCTTATGGTCGAGGGCGGGACGTTTCCAAATGGGAGACTTTTGGAAACGGTACCTTCCTGCTTTGCACGCGCGAGTCTATCACAATAGCGAATTACCCCTCAGTCTTGCGACACTTGCGTAGTTTCGAAACGGAATTACGGGCACGCTACGAAGTCAGACGTGGCGACTACGAATGGTGGGTCATTCGGCAGGTCGCGAAAACAGATATCTTTGATCAACGGAAGATTGTCTATCCAGACCTGTGTTCTCGATCTACATTTGCGCTGAATAGCGACGGAATGTACCCGAACAACACGCTTTTTTGCATCGCAACTGACAGTTTGGCCCTGCTCGCCTTTCTAAATTCACGTCTTGCTTGGTATTGGATCACCAGTACGTGCCCTTCAAATCGTGGCGGGGCATATCGACTATTCAATCAATACATGAATGAACTACCCGCGCGTCCGGAAATCCTTGGACACGCGCGACTCGCAAGTTGCGCCGAGAAGATGATCTCGAATTCGCGGCGACTACATTCCGCTACCTTGCCCCACCACCGAACCTCCCTCCAATCCCAAATCGCCGCCACGGACCGGCAGATCGACGCACTCGTCTACGAACTCTACGGCCTGACCGACGAGGAGATTCGCATTGTGGAGGGGGAGACGGACGAATCCCCGCCGGCGAGCGCCCCGCCGCCGAGCGACGGGGCGCATCAACGAAACGGCCAACCGGAGATCGCGATGTCCCACGATGAGGAAGCACTGCCGCCCGATATTGCCGAAGCGGTCGCCCAGTTGAAGGGGTTTGACGAGACGAAACTCCGCGACGCCGCTGCGGACGTGCTCTCCCCAAAGGAAGTACGCCGCCTGGAGACGCTCAACCGTAAGGCGCAAAACGAAAGCCTGACCGTCGCCGAGGAGGAAGAGCGGGACGAGTTATCGCATCGTTACGAGAAGGCGCTGGTGGTGCGGGCGACGGCGCTCGCGGAGTTGCACAAGCGAGGAGTGGATGTCGCTGACCTCATCGCCCCATGAGCCAAGCGCACATCCCTACCGCCCTCCGCCGCCGCGTTGAAGCCGACGCGCGGCAGCGGTGCGGATACTGCCTCTGTTTGGTCGAACTGGTTGGCATGGAGATGCTGATCGACCACATCCGACCCGAATCGCGCGGCGGGAAGACCGTTCGCAGCAACCTCTGGCTCGCCTGCAACAAGTGCAACGAATTCAAATCCAACCACACTCACGCGGAAGACCCACTGACCGGCCGGAGTCTGCGGCTATTCAATCCGCGTCGTCAGGACTGGTCGAGACATTTCCGATGGATCGAAGGAGACTTGAAGATCGAGGGACTCACGCCGACGGGCCGGGCTACCGTCGCGAAGTTGAAGCTGAATCGAGAGACCCGCGTCATCGCCCGGGCCAATTGGCTGCTAACCGGCAAGCACCCGCCACGCGGTTGACATGCAATCTGGCGTCCGAAGCAGCCTCAAGTCCAAGCTGCGCGGCCGCTCGATGAGTTGGCCAAGGGCACCTTGCCCCGATCATGGAAAGCCAACGTCGCGAAGAATGCGCGAAGAAAGCAGTCAACAACAATGGCCCGGCATTGCCGAGCGTCCCCGCCTCATATTCGCGTCGACCGTACTCCCATTCCGCAGTGCCGAAGGCATCGCCATGTCATCGGTTTGGCAAGCCGGGCGCCTCGATTGGCCGGAAAAGGCCGACAGCGGCCGCAGGACCCAATGCACCCGCAGGTCCGATTCCGTGATGAGGATTTTCAACTGATCGAAGCCGCGCGGCAAATCGCGTTTCCGCTCGCCGAAGGCGTCGCGGCCGTGCCGGGTTGCCGTTATAATTCCAGCGAAGGGAGGTGCGCGATGAATTCGATCATGGCAACCTGGAAAAATGGGAAGATCGTGCCCGCCGAGCCGGTCGACTGGCCGGAGGGAAGCCGATTGCGCGTTGAACCGGTGACAGACGGCGACGAACTTGTTCCGGGCGATGACGTCTGGGGCGACGATCCGGTGTCGATTGCCGCATGGGAAGCGGGGGTGCGAGCCATTGAGCCCCCGGTGTACACGGATGAAGAGCGAGCAGAGATGGAACGCTATGCGGTCGAGTTTCGTCGCTTTAACCTCGAAGCGGTTCGCAAGCAAATGGAGGACCTGGGCAAGCAATGACTCGCTTCTACTTGCTTGATACGGGCATCGCGCAAGACTTTCAGGCCGGCCGAAACGGCGTGCGCGAGCGGGCCATCATCGAACGCAATCGGGGCCATCGCGTCGGCATCTGCATACCGGTGCTCGGGGAACTCTGGTCCGGCGTGGAGGGAAGTGCGAGCCGGGAGCGCAATCTCCGGAGTTTGCGAAGTGCCATCAAATGGCTCCGTGTTTGGCCATATACCGACAAGGCCGCAGCCCAATATGGGCACATTTTTGCAGCCCTGCGTAAGGCGGGCCGGGTCATGCAACAGGTCGACATTCAAATCGGCGCGATTGCCCGCACGCTGCCGAATTGCATCGTGGTCTCCAAGGATGCCGATCTGAAAGCCATTCCCGGAATCGTCGTCGAGGATTGGACATGAGTACCGCTGTTCAAACCTCCGGCATCGATCCCCAACTGCAAGCGGACGAGGAAGCTGTCATCCGGCACGTCTTCGACGGCAAGCCGCTCGCGCCTGAAGTCGCCCGGCGTGCTCAGGAGCATGGCCGGCGAATTACTGGGAAAATCCGACGCATGCGTGGCCTCATCGACGACGAGACGTTTCAATTCCTCCTCGATGACGAAACATAGTCGGAACGACAAAAGCTGATTCCGGTCGGAGACGTGCGCCCCCTTAGCAGAGATGTGCTCAGTACATCTCCTCTTCTGCACGGAACCGGCCCCATCTTCTACCGGGCGATCGACATCTCCTCGCAAACGAGAAGTGGCTTTTACGATTGTCTGTACGTGGCCCTGGCCGAGAGAGAGGGGATCGAATTTGTGACGGCGGACGACAAGCTTCTCAAGAATCTGCAAGCGATATTCCCATTCGTCATTTCACTGGCAAGCCTTTAGCCTCAGAGCAGACCAAGAACGGCCGCCGGACCTAAAGCACCCGAAGAGCCGATTCCGTCGTGAGAGTTTCCAACTGATCGGAGTCGCGCGGCAAATCGCATCTCGCTCGCCGATGAGGCGGGTGCTCTATCGCGGGCGGAAATCGAGTGCGGTCAGGACGATTGCCCGATCGAAGTCGACCTGTAACGCGCCGCCCGGCCAGAAGCGGAGACGCAGACTGCGTCATCTTTTTCCGGCGTGACGACTGGAATGTCCCCTGGCATGTTTGTAGCCCGGGGCGGCGGCTGCTACCATAATCGCTCACCCTTCTACGGGCGACTCGTAGAGACTGTTTCACAAGTAGGTCCGGCGAGCCGAGCCGGACCACCTTGCACGCGAGAATGGCATCATCCGGTCTCCGTGGCTGGCGCCCTGGTCCGCCTCGGCTCGGCGGACCTACTTGTGACACAGTCTCCTGTAGGTCCGGCGAGCCGAGCCGGACCACCTTGCACACGAGAATGGCATCATGCGGTCTCCGTGGCTGGAGCCTTGGTCCGCCTCGGCTCGGCGGACCTACTTGTGAAACGGACTCTAGCGTTCAATTGCGCTGGCCCGTGGATTGCGGTGTGGCAGACTCGTGTTCGTCATGCCGCCTGGGCCGATAGTATTCCCGCGATCTCGCAACGATAGCGACTTACGCTTTCAGCCAATCGGCAACCGCATCCATCGAGGTGATAATCGTGATTTCGTATTCCCCGTCCAAAATGTTCAGAAAGCTTCAGGCTTTCTTTCAGCGGCAACCATCGCGTACAGCGCGACCGGCGGCGATCGGAACTTGCCTCGAACCGCTGGAAAGCCGGCTGACGCCCGCGGTCGCGCACATTTCGCCGTTTACGTGGCACGGCGTGGCGGGTGATGTTGCCCTGTCCAACACCGGCATTTTAAGCTTTACCCCCACTGCACCCGGAGCGACCAAGGTTCTCGACCGCGTCTGTTCGGCGTTCAACGTCGATGCCAGCAACAACCTCTGGTATCTGGAAAGCAGCGGCAATCTTTGGGAAATTGTTTCCGGCGTCAAGCCAAGGACCATTCGCCGCGACTCGAACGTGGGCTCCTTCAGCCTGTCGGCCAGCGGCGTCGCGGAAGAAGTGAAGGCGGATGGCACGCTCTGGCGATTCTCCAACGGCCCCCGCGATCTGCTTCCGCTAGCTACTGGCGTCACCGCGGCCGACGTCGATGCGGCCGGCAATGTCTTTGGCCTGATCAATGGCGACCTGTTGCGTCGGCGCCCGGCCAGACCGCTGCAACTCTGCTCAACGACGGCTCCGCGGGTAGTCCGGGCAATGTGGTTTCCTTCCAGGTGGGGAACAACACCATCGCCTGGATGCCCGGCTATCAGGATGCCAATGTGGCCAAGGTTTTTGTCTCATACGCCAACGGCAACAGCCCGTCGCGGATCACGGACAACAACGGCGCTGGTCTGCTCGCCATCTACGATGTGGCAGCCGACGGGTCAGTCATCGTCGACGATCCGGGCGCCGCGACAAATTTCGGCGTGACATTGCTCGCTGCCGGCCAGTTCAATGTGGACACCAATGGAACGGACATCCGCGTCAATGGCGTGGCTCGGGCGGGCACTTCGTTCCAGTTGTCCTCGGACGGTCGCGCCATCGCTGTATTGGACGCCGCCAGCAAGAACCTGTCGGCTTACACGATTGCGAGCAACGCGGTCGGCCCCGAGCAGAAGCTCGTGACGGCGGGCACGGCGAATAGCTTCGGGATTGCCAACGACTTGAAGGTTTACGAGTCCACGACCGCTGGCGACCTGCGCTTCTACGATCCGTTCGCGACCACGCCGGTGCTCACGCCCACTCTGGTCGCCGCCACCGTCGCGCAATATCAACTCGGGCCGAACGGTCAGGTGGCGTTCGTGACGCAAAGCAATTCGTTTACGGTGGGGACGCAGGTCATTCCAAACGTCGCCCAGATTGGCTTTGCCCCGAGTGGCCAACTCTATTATTTGAATGCGACCGGCGGCCTATTCCGCGGAGTTGGCAAGCCGTCGAAGAATGGCGGCGCCTTTGGCTACAGTCGCATCGACAGCAACTCCACGGCATTTGCCGTCAATAACGTAGGCGCGCTGGTGGACATCCGGAGCAACGGCGACGTCTGGCGGCTGACCGGTCGCGCCGGCGCGCTTCCGGCGTTGACCAGTAAGAGGATCGTCGCCGGCGGTTGGACAAAGCTCTTCACGGGGGCGGATCTCGGAACGACCATCGGCTCTCAGCAGCCTGGGGTCGCCACCGGAACGGCCCTGTTCGTCCTGCCCGACGGCAACTTTTTTTTCCTGGTCAATCAAGATCTCATTGAGCTGAGCGCGAATCGTTCCTTGATTCTGGCGAGCGGTCAAACGGATATCGACTGGGAATCGAACCCTGGCACCAACGCCGGTGTGTCGGCCAACGTGCCGGCGTTCAATCCGGTCCTCGGCGGCGGGACGTTCTTTTCCGTCCTGTCGGGGGCGGGTGCAAGTCCCTTTCCCGTGACGCTCGTGTGAAATGCAAGGGACGAAGACTGGCTGCGCCCTGCCGTAGAAAATACCCATGGCCCCAAGAATAGCGGCTCGTACGAGAGGGTTCCTGATGCACTCGCGGGGCCGATACCGGGATGAGGATTTTCAACCGATTGAAGACGCGCGGCAAATCGCGTTTCAGTTCGCCGTGTCCTACTTATTGCGTTGCTTAGACGAAAATCAGCGCTTCTTGGATCGTAGCGGAACCAACTGAAACGAGTCGAAAATCTCCCGAAGTTGTTTGTCGTTCAGAGCACCGGACTGCGTCCAGACGGCCGTGATCCGGTAGCCGCGCGAACGGTCATTCGCCGCGATGACGCGGGAAATGAACTGCTGGTTTTGCTCCGTCACGCCAACGTACTCGTTTAATGTTACCGATGGGATCTGCGTCAACGGGCGCGACTTCTGAAAATCGTTGGCCTGAATCAGACGCGATTCCTGTTCCCATTCGGAACTGAGCATCTGATCGACACTCCAGGTACGCGCCACGGCCCGATCGTACTCAGTTTCTGTCACGAACAAGGACACACGGCTCGCGATACCCGCCACGGCAATCGTTGCCTTGAATCGGGCCGCGCCGACAATTGAAGATCGCTCGGGCAGCTCGACGTTGCTGGCCGTTGAGCCCTGAGGAAGAACGATTCGGCAGGTTCCGTTGGGCATGGCATACCAAGTGCCCCAGGAAGGCGCCGGAGTCTGTCCCATATTGTCGGGGGATGCCTGGCCGGCGGGCGGCTCGTCATCCAGACCGATGTGTTGAAACCCCCGAATTTTCTCGAACTCGACCGCGAGTCGCTCTTGCGAAACGGAAGTGCTCGGGGTCGTGAGCACACGATCGTGCTCGTTGAAAGTGCGATCGGGCGCATTCAGCTGTGCTTCGTACACGACAAGTCGTCGCTTCAAGTCAATGAGCTTCACTCGACAACTCCACTTCTTCAACATCACGGAGTCGCCCGAATCGTCGCCCTCAAGGTGCATCGCCTGGCCCGAGCCGTTTCTGACCGCCTCCGTGGCAACGCTCCACTCGACCAGGATGATCGAGCCGATGGACGCGGGTTCGTTGAGCGGAGGCTTGATGTGGTCGTTGAGCCAATGTTGAGGCTTGTTAGCATCTTGAAAGTCGATATTGGCTGTCGATTGTGTTTCGACGATCGCCAGTTTTCCACGAACGTAGGGTTTGGACGAAAGGTTCGAGGTCGCGCCATGCGCATCGTCCCAGAGTTTCTGAGCGAGCTTTTCCGATTGCTTCGCGTTCTTGTGTCGCAACCCGAAATACAAAATGACGCCAGCCACACCGAAAACGATGACCAGAACGGGCAAAACTCGGGTCAGAATAAACGACCCGTTCGCACTGACAAACGCGCCCACCGCAGTTTGCGAGCCAGAAGACTTTCGGCGCTTCCGGCGCGGCTTCGCTTGTTGCTCCTGGTTTGGATTGCGACGCCGTGATGGCACGGGCGGGCGCTCCGCCTCGGATGACTCCGACCCGAATTCATGGTGCTCCGCGTCGCCGCTACCCGGCCGCAGATCGTGCGCTCGATCTCGGGCGGTTTCATAGACGCGGCCACATTCAGAGCATTCCAGGCGACTTCCCGATCGAGTCCTTCTGACCTCGCCATTGCAACCGCGAGCCCGACATGGGAATTCGATGGGCATCACTTATCCTCGCTGAATTATTCAAATTCTTCCACCGTCGGTGTTTTCAAATGATAAAGCGGCGGTCGCTTTGTAATCGGGATGTCCGGGGCTCAATCTGTATTCGTTGAGCAGCGTGCGGCCACAACTTCAACGCTTTTGAACTATTTCCAGCAAAGAATCATTTTCAATCTTGTTGCCATTTTATTTGGCGCCCCTTTGCGATCAAGCGATTGCCGGAATCGGAATTGTCGTATGTAATTTCGGTCCTTAGAAGCGGGGACATTCCCCCTCTTAGATCAATCAATTTCTTGACATACCGTCCGATTCCAGCGATGATCTTCCACATCTCTCATTGACCCGCAGTATACGCCTGTCGCCGACCGGGGTCGCTATGTCCGCTCATAAGTACCGGTGCCCGAAGTGTCGGGTCGAACTCGGTTCCCCGCGCAATCTCGTGGGCCGCAAAGTCCGCTGCCTCGGCTGCTCGAACGTATTCGTCGCGGACGCGAATCCTGCGCCGGCACGTCGAGCGCCAGCCCCCGCTCACTCCCGGTCGACCGAGCCGTCAGAACCATTGCACCAATACGTACCGCCCATTCCTAAAAGCCGCACTATTCCCCCAGCCGCGATTGTCATTGGCGGGGCTATAGCAGTCGCTCTGGCGCTGATGATTTTCTTGATCGTCGTACTTCGCCCGTACCGCGACGATAAGGATCTCAAGGCGGTCGCCCAGCAGCCCGTCCACGTCAAGTCCCCATCGCCGACCAAGCCGAGTGCACCAAAGAGGAAGCCGGTGACTCCGGCGCCGGAGCAACCGCCGACGCGAGGCGAGGAAGAGGAAGACACATCGCCCCCACCGCCTACGGTGGGCGAGTCTCCAAGCCGGCCTGCCTCGAAGCCGAGCGAGCCGAAGATTCCGGACATCGGCTCGTTGTTGCCAACGTTGCCAGGCCCCGATTTGTCGCCGAAAAAGCCGACCGAACCCCCACCGCCCAAGGCGCCCAAGAACCCTTCCCGCGGGTCGAACAGCGACCCATTGGAGCCCGTGCCTGCCGACGGCCAGATCCCACGGACATTACTGGCAGAGTTGAAAGCCGCCACGGTGTTCATCAAAATTCGCGTCCATTCAATCAGCGGCAGCGGCAGTGGGTTTGTAATCCATGTGGATGGCGACAACGCTCTCATCGTGACCAACAACCATGTAGCCCGACCCAAGGTGGGTTCAAGGCCGCCGCAGGCCGCCGAGTGCGAGGTCATCTTTCACAGCAGCCACCCGACTGAGTTTAGGCGCAAGGCAGAGTTAATCGCCTTCGATGAGCACCACGATTTGGCGGTGCTGCAAGTCACGGGTGTGCGCAACACGGCTCAATTCCCCAAACCGATCAACGTGAACGATCGCCCGGTCATCGCCGAGACCACGCCCATCTACATTTTCGGTTTCCCCTTCGGTGAAGATCTGTCGGTGACCCGCGGCGCGAATCCGGCGATCACGATCAGCAAAGGAACGATCACCAGCCTGCGGGGAGACAAATCCGGAGATACGGCGTTCATCCAGATCGACGCCGATGCTAACCCTGGAAACAGTGGCGGGCCTGTGGTTGACGGTCGCGGGCGCTTGGTCGGCGTGCTCAAGGGGGGCCGGCCCGGCACCAAACTCAACGTCGCCATTCCATACGTCGAAGTGACCCGAATGTTAACCGGCCGGGTCGACGACCTCGCGTTCCGAGTCAATCGCGCCAGCCGAGATACCGTGAGCCTCGACATCCGCGGACATCTGATCGATCCGATGAGCCGCGTCGCTTCGGCCAGCCTGCGAGTTGTGCGCCGACGAGATCGCATCCCCTCTCACTGTCGGAGACGATGGCGTCTGGCCCGCTTTGCCTGGCGCGAAAGCGACCGCGGTCGCGATTTCCGGGAAGACTGTCTCCGCGACCGTGGAGGTCCCGATTCGCCCGGGGGATCGTGGCCAGGTCGAGATTCTCTGCCAACCTGTCTGCATCGATCGGGATGGCATCACACACTATTTCGCACCGATAACGCATATGGTCCGCACGAGTGATGGGGCGGTCGCATCCAACCCGGGGGGCGGCCAGCCTTCCGGGCCAGCGGCAAAGATTCCAGCGGGTTGGAAGGAATTCAGCCCACGCGATCGCGCGTTCACCGTTTGGATACCCGAACGGGCCCAACGGCAGTCCGAGCGCGAACGAACGGCCGCCACCCGCGGGCATCGGTTTAAATTCACTGGACTTACTGTTGAGATGCCCGGCGGACTCGTCTACCAGGTCGACCGCATGACCCTACCGCCGGAGATTACAAGGAAGCTCAAGCGTTCGGAAGTCGAGGAGGTATTCCACGAACTGATCGTTCAGGAATTGGGCGGCAAGGTCACTCGCGAGACCAGCTGCAAGATGGGGTCGATCCCGGGCCGGGAGTTAATGATCGAGTCCGGTCTGAAGACGGGACGCGTGCGGCTGTTTGTCGCGGGTGGCGGTCGCGTTTTTATTCTTCAAGTGGCAGGCTCGGCAGGCGATGTCGAAAAACCGGCGACAGAAATATTCCTGAACTCGTGCCGCTTGCCGACCGCCGCACCCAAGACGCCCTCGCCCGGTCCAGGCAGGACTGGTCCCGGACGAGGTTCACCGGCGCCCCCGGGCGCGGCGACGAGAATTATGGGCGGTGCTTTCGACCCGGAGTTCAAAGACGCGGGACCCGATGGCTCGCTTCTGGTCGGATTGGAAATCGGGCTTGGCAAATTCTTCGACAACGACGTGGTGCGCGCCGTTCGCCCCGTGTATCGGAAGGGCGATGCGGACACGCTCGGCCAACAGCACGGAACCGAGTTGACCCGCGTGGTCAAAGCGATCGCCAAGCCGGGTTACGCGATTGGGGCAATCACCGTAAAGGCCGGGCTGACGGTTGACGGCCTGTCGATCACGTTCATGAAGGTCGTCGATGGCAAACTCGATCCCAAGGATGCATACGAGAGCGAATGGATCGGAGGCAAGGGCGGCGGGGGCCCGGATAAACTGAGCGGCAATGGTACAGCCATCGTCGGAATCGTTGGCAAGGCCAACGACAAGGATGCCACGGGACTCGGACTCTTGTTCAAGAGGTAATGGGGCGTTCCCCCGCCCGCGCAATTCAACCGCATTGTCCCGATTCGCGCGCTGACTCAGAACTTCACCGAACTCGACGATCAACGGGCGTCGACCAATCGGTCCCGGTTGGCTAGCCCGCATTTCTCACCACCGAGTCCCAGCGCGGCCGAGCCGCAACCAAGATTGAGAAGACAGGGACGCGGGATAAGCAGGAAGAGAAGAACCCAACACAAAGACACAAAGCTCACACCAAGGCACGAAGGAAGACATGAGGCCGGATCATCCGATCTTTGTGCCTTGGTGTGAGCTTCGTGTCTTTGTGTTGGGCTCTTCTCTTGGCCACACCGACGCTCCAGAATCTGCGCCGCCCGCGAAGATTTCTGAGGGTAGTAGTAAAGAGATCACAGAGAAGAGCAATAATGAAGCCAGACTGGGTCGCCCTCCTGACTACTGACTGGCGGCGTGTTGTGCCGGGAAATTGGCCAGATCTCGTTTTCTGTTCTTCTTCTCGGTGTCCTCGGTGTCTCTGTGGTGAGAAATTCGGGCCAATGCTGGCTTTGTTCTGAAGAGTGGGTTGATCACTTCATCCCTACCAATCCCCAAATGGTGATCTTGCGGTCTGGGGAGCGGACTTCGCTGCCGCCGGCCGTGAATAGGCGGCTGCCGTCGGGGCTGAAGCGGGCGCGGATCACCCAGTCCGGGGCGTCGAGTTCCTTGAGCGGCTTCAGCGTCTTGGCGTCCCACAGGATGATCTTCGCATGCCGGCCGGATGTCACCAGCAGGTCTCCTTTCGGGCTCCAATCGACCGAGTACAATTCCTCGCCGGCCGTTTCTTGAAGATGCAAGGATTTTCCGCTCGCGACATCCCAAAGCCCGATGCTGCCGTCCACATAGGTCGTCGCCAACACGGTCCCGGCCGGATTGAATTGGACTTCCTGCGTCATCCCTTTGGGCAAGATGTGGAGCAGCTTGCCGGTCGCTGCGTCAAACAGCCGAGCGTCGGAGTTGCGATTGCCGACCGCCAGGATCTTCCCGTTCGGGCTGAAAACCGGCGTGATGCCCCCTTCGGTGTCGGTCTCAAAATCGCGGAGCTTTTTGCCCGTCGACACATCCCACATGCAAGCCCGGCCGCCGCTTCCAGTGGCCAACCATTTGCCATCGGGACTGAACGCCATCGACGGCTGCGAGTTGCCCGTGTCGAATGTAAGGGACTTTCCAGTCTTCAGATCTTCAATCGTCACGCTGGAATTGTTTTCCGCCCAGGCAAACCGCCGGCCGTCTTTGCTGAACGCGTTCTGCACAAGGCGCTTGCCGGCCGCGAGTTTCCGGGTCGAGTTCAAAGTGCGGCCGTCAAAGACTTCGATTTCATCTTCCCAAGGCATGACCGCCAATTCGGCGGTTCGGGGAATCCAATCAATGCGGAAGGCGTCCCGCTTCAGGCTGCCAATCTCGCGCAAATGCTGGACGTTTTCGGAACTGATCGGCGTGGCATTCTTCTCGCGCAGCGGCGCCGCGATAACCGACGTGGCCAAAATGAGATCAACGATGATCGCGGACGCACGCATGGGGATTCTCGCTCGAGCGATGCCAGCCCTTGACTGTAAAGTATGACGAGCGAGACCGATGAGGCTGCGGCGTCGTTACATTTGGCGAGTCGGAAGGACGAGATCGCACCGCTTCCAGCCGCCGCCGAGAGGTGGTTGCATTCGTCGAATGGCGACATCATGTTCGAAAACCCGCTGCCGGCAGTGGCCAGCGGCAAACGACCTCTCGGCGCGGTCCGGTTCGCGGATCACCTCCATGATCTTGTCCGCACACCGCCGCCCGCAGTAAAATCAAGTGCGCTGGAAGGAGATCATGATGAACGTGGTTATTCGTGTCAGCGACGGAGATCGGGCTCGGGCCTGGGGCTTTTTGGTTCGCCATTCGCCCGGCACTGCGTTGCCGAACAACACCTTCATCGTCTCCGAGGCCGCGGCCCGAGGCTTGCGCAAGGTCGGCATCGAATTCGAGGAAATCTCGCGCGACGGGCTTTCATTTCATTGCACTCGGCTGAGGTGAAACGAAATTGCTGTGTGTGATATGCAAGAAATGAATTCGTAGTCTCGGGATCATCCGAACGCTCGCAGAATCCGCATCGCCACAATTGGCCAAAATACTGACACAAACCGCTCGGCGAGCGCTTTTCGGCAAAGATTGAGCATGTTTTCGGCCCGGAACGGACATATCCCGATCCGGATTCGGCCATTTAGCGGCTCTTCTGGCCCCTCTTCTCTTCACCTACCAGCGCCGCAGGCCCAAATAGATGATCGTCGCAATTGAGCGGGCGGCCTCTTTGGGATTCACTTTTGACTTTCCCGCTCGGCGGTTTTCGAAGATGATAGGTGTTTCGCCGAGCCGGCAGCCGGCGAGCTTGCAGCGGTAGAGCATTTCCTGTTGAAAGGAATAGCCCCGCGACACGATGCGGTCGAAGCGAACGTCGTTCAGCTTGGATACGCGATAGCAGCGATAGGCCCCGCTCGCGTCGCGGACGCCCATGCGGAAGAAGAATCGCACCAGGCCGTTGACCCCCCGGCTGATCTTTTCGCGGACCCACGGCCAGTTTTCCGTGCCGCCGCCAGGCACGTAGCGGGAACCGATCATCACATCCTTATGCTCCATGCCGGCCAGCAGGGCCGGAATATATCGGGGGGGATGGCTAAAGTCGGCATCCATATTGAGCAGGAAGTCATAATGATGAGATTGGGCATAGCGCATGGCGGCGACGATGGCCGTGCCGAGTCCGAGCTTGCCGGGACGGTGCAGCGGCTTGATTCGCGGGTCTTTTGCGGCCAATTCATCGACGAGCCGGCCGGTGCCGTCGGGCGAGTTGTCATCAACGACCAGGACGTCGGCGTGCGGAGCGAATTGAAGGATCTCCGCAATCAGACGGGCGATATTATCGCGCTCGTTGTAGGTTGCGATGGAGACCAGCAGTCGGCTGGGCGTTCCTGCTTGCATCCCAGGGGACCTCGGCCCTATGCTTAATGCCAACTGAATGAGAGGCGAACCACGATGGCCACCACGTTTGTGATAGCGTGTCCCGACTGTGCCAAACAGGTCAAGGTGTCCGAAGAGCACCTGGGCAAGCGGATCAAGTGCAAGGGTTGCGGCACGGTTTATCCCGTCAAGGACCCGGCGGAATCGAACGAATCAGCCGGTGCGCCCAAGACCAAGGCGACGCCGCCGGCGGCGCCACGAACCAAGATGGCGCCCAATTCCGCTGCGAAAGCGGCACCGCCCCCCGCGCCGCCAAAGCCCAAGCCGGCCACCGCGGCCGCGCCCGAACCGATAAAGCAGATGACTGCCGACGACCTGGAATACGATCCCAACAAATACACCCTGACCGAGACGAACGACAACCTGCCGCGCTGCCCGTTTTGCGCGAAGGAGATGGAATCGCACGAGGCGTTGATTTGTCTCCACTGCGGCTACAACACGCGAACGCGAACCCGGCCCGAGGTCCGACACGTCTATCAGCACACCGCTATCGAACTTTTTCTCTGGTGGTTGCCCGGCATACTGTGCGTGCTGACCATCATTGGACTCCTCGTTTGGTACATCATCTTCTGGAACATGATCGAGGACTGGATGGCGGGCAGCGTGTTTGAAGACGAGCCGGGCCCGCCGCGGACGTTTTTGGCCGGATTGGGGCCAGGATTCGTGCGGCTCTATCAGGCGTTGATCATCCTATTTCTCTACGTGCCGCTGTTCCGATTCGCCTACAAGCGACTTGTGTTGAACAACAAGCCGCGCGAGCGGCGGATCAAGGAGGATTGGGTATAGTCGGAATGGCGATCGGTCAAAACGTTTGAATTGTTCTCATTGATTCGCTGGAGCGCTCGCCCGTGTTGGCCAAGCTAAACACGTTTGCCCTCGTCGGGATCGACGCGCTTCCGGTCGAAGTGGAGGTGGATAATTCGCCCGCCTCCACGCCGAAGACGGTGCTGGTCGGCTTGCCCGAAGCGTCGGTCCGCGAGAGCATTCATCGGATCGAGCGCGCTCTGCATAATCTCGGCTATCAACTTCCCGATGGCCGCACGGTGATCAACCTGGCCCCGGCGGACCTTCGCAAGGACGCCGGGGCGTTCGATTTACCGATCGCCCTCGGGCTTCTCGTCGCCACGCGCCAGGTGCGACCGGAGCAACTAGACGACGCGGCGACCATCGGCGAACTCGCCCTGGACGGCACGGTGCGACCCGTGAAAGGGGCACTGTCGATGGCGATGGCCGCACGCGACCGCGGTTTTCGCCGTGTGATCGTGCCGGTCGAGAACGCTCGCGAAGCGGCGGTCGTGGAAGAAATCCAGGTGTTTGGTGTCGCGACGTTGAATGATGCCGTCGGCTTGCTTTCGGGTCGACTCGAATTGGAACCGGCGTCGAGCGGCATCGCCGCCCTGCAGCCAAAGCTGAACCGCTATGACGTTGACTTCGCCGACGTCCGCGGCCAGGAGACCGCCAAACGCGCTCTCACCGTCGCCGCGGCCGGCGGGCACAACGTCCTGATGATCGGCAGCCCGGGAACGGGCAAGACGATGCTCGCCCGCCGGCTAGCGACGATCTTGCCGCCGCTTTCCCCGCACGAGAGCCTGGAGACAACGCGGATTTATAGCGCCGTTGGCCGACTGCCGCCCGGCGAACCGCTGATGGCGACACGGCCGTTTCGCTCGCCGCACCATACGATCTCCGATGCGGGCATGGTTGGCGGGGGCAGTGTGCCGGCGCCAGGAGAAATTTCGCTCGCTCATCATGGCGTGCTGTTTCTCGACGAGCTGCCCGAATTCAATCGCCGGAGCCTGGAGGTCCTTCGTCAACCGCTCGAAGAAGGCCGGGTGACCATTTCCCGTGCGCTCAATTCGACGACGTTCCCGGCGAGTTTCATCCTCGTCGCCAGCATGAATCCGTGTCCGTGCGGCTATATGGGCGACCCCAAACACGTGTGCGGCTGCACGCCGGTGCAAATTGAAAAATACATGGGGCGCATTAGCGGGCCGTTACTGGACCGCATCGATCTCCACATCGAAGTGCCCGCGGTTCCATTCGCCGAGTTGTCCGGCCCACTCGATGGGACGAACAGCTCCAGCATGCGCGAGCAGGTCTTCAACGCCCGGGCAATTCAAGCGGCCAGGTTCCAACAGGGAACCGGCGCGGTCAATAGTCGAATGAGTTCGCGGCAATTGCGCAAGTTTTGCCCGCTCGATTCGGAGTGCCAGGGGTTGTTGCAAACCGCGATGGAAGAGCTGGGCCTTTCGGCCCGCGCCCACGATCGCATTTTGCGTATGGCCCGAACGATTGCCGACCTCGATGCCAACACGCAAATCGGCACTGGCCATTTAAGCGAGGCCATCCAATACCGCAGCCTCGACCGACGCTTGTGGACGCGGTAATAATGGCGGCCCCGGAAGCTCCAGCGTTGAAGTTGCGATCATGCGGTTCGGCGGAGCCCGACGCGCAACGCGAGGGCGACGTCGAGACGCCAAGCGCCATGCATTCGCACCGATTTGGCTGGCAAAACCTCACCCGCCTCGCCCTCGCGTGGCGCGTCGGGCTCGGCCGGTTTTGCGATCCTGTTGCGACGCGCAACTTCAGAACTGGCGATTCAAGCTCTGCTGAATTCTGCCGGCCAAATTTATGCCGACGGACTTGTCAGCCCTGGCAGGTCCAACCGGAAGCAGGCGCCGATGTTGTCGTTGCCGGCGCCGATGCTCAACTTGCCGCCGAGTGATTGGGCCCAGCGGGTCGCGAGCGCGAGTCCCAGGCCGACGCCGCCGGCCTTCACATCCGCATCCAATCCGCGTCGGAACGGGCGGAAGATCGAGCAGCGTTCTCCCTTCGTCACTCCCGGCCCGCGATCCTCGACTTCGATGGTTAGTCGCCCATCGTTCGCCACCGCCCGTAAGACGATGCGTGGATCGTTCGCGTCGCGCGAATACTTCTGCGCATTGTCGATCAGATTGCCGACGATCTGCTCGACTAGGCCGGGATCGGTGGTCACGTTAGCCCCTTCACCGACGCGATTGTCGATCACCAAATCCTTCCCGGCGGCGGCACAACGTTCGTGCCAATTGCGATTGAGTTGGTCGAGGAGCAACGCGACGTCGGTTGGCCGTTTCTGAACCGCGGTGCGCGACTTCTCAATGCGGGCGAAGTCAAGCACGTTGCCGATCAATCGATGCAGCCGGTCGGCCTCGCCGTTGAGCGTCGTCAGGTACTCGGACTTCTGCTTTTCATCGTTCACCATGCCGCTCGACAGGAGATCGAGATAGAGCCGCAAGGTGGTCAATGGGGTGCGCAATTCGTGGGTAACCGCGGAGACGAAGCGGATCCGCCGTTCGGACAAATCGAGCAGCGACCAGCCGCCCAGGCCAACGGCCAAGAGCGCGATTAACGCCGCTCCCCAAGCGAATGTCAGGCCGATGCGCAGCGGTGTCCAACCCGGAGAAGGAAGTGATTCCGGATCGACCGGCACATGCTGTTCCGGAAGATCTTCAAGCATGGGATCGAATTCGACCGGCAATGCGGTCATGGCCCGGTCCGGTCGGGCCGGCTCGCCGGGCGGCAAGGGAGTGAAATGCGCATCGGGAAACAGGTCGGCCACTTCATCCGTCAATAGCGCTTGCAGCTTGCCCCAATCGACGACATAGCCCTGGAAAACCGGCTTGCCGCCCACGCGCGCGCCACGAACGATGAGCAAAAACTCCGGATGCTCGGCACTCGGCAGCCAGATGGATCGCATGGAGCCGAGCCGCACTTCGACAGTTTGGAAAGTCATGCCGGATTTGAGTGGGAATCCGGCGCTGATCCGGGGGCGACATTGGCGCGAATGTCGTCGAAAATGTATGCCCACTGTCCTTCACGCCGGGCTTTCTCGCGAAAGACCACGCGATAGGCGAAATCGAGCTGCTGTTGGAGGGCCGAGTTCGCCGGCCCTGGGGCTTGCGGCTGGCCACCGGCTCCATCTGCCTTCGCTGACGGATCGTTCAATCGCGCGTTGACATTTGGATTGCCGGCACGGCCGCCGCGTGCGGAATTCAACAAATCCTGCAGTTCGGCCCAGCGCTGCGCATCGCGTTCGCTTTCAACTGCGGTCACTCCCATCTCACGGAATGTCTTCATGATCGATGTTGCCGGAAACTGCTCCTTTAAGCTCTTGAGCAACTGAGCCCGTTCCGGCGTCACGTTGTTCAGGGCCAACTCGATTGGCTGCTTGCGCAGCATCTTTTGCAGGTCGTCGGGAATGACCTGTGGTGAGGTCCAGCCGTTCGTCTGATCGAGTTGGAAGTGCAGTTTCATCCAATCGGGAATCTCGGCGGTCAACAGCGGCGATGGCAAGTAAACCTGGCCGGGAGCGCAAGCGATTCCACTCGATGTCAGTGCCGGGAAGGGAGTGTGCAATGCAACGTAATGAGGAAACGGCCGCGATTCCTCGCGTGCGAGTGCCGGGGACAATCGCGAGTCGAGCCGCCAAAGCGCCAGTCGCAATTTGTCCGCCTGCTCCTTCTGTTGGAGAAACAGCCGCTCGGCTGCAACCGTATTGGCAGCGGCAAGTCGTTGATCGGTCTCAACGCGCATGGCAGCATGCGTCGCCCAGCCAAGCCCGCCGAGCAAGAGTGCCGAGATGGCGACAAACGCGATGAACCCGCGAACTTTTCCGGTGAGCCAGTTCATAATGGAGACGGTGTACGGGATTCAGGGGCTTTCAACGGACCGAAGTCTTCAGCAAATGGTTTCGGCGGATCTTTCAATACGAAGAGGGCCATCAAAAGCGCAACCACCATGCTGCCCCACCAGATCCAATAGGCCGGATACTCAATGATATCCTTCAAATCGGTGAGTAAGACGAAGATGCGCCAACACGCACGCCAATGCACTGCTAAGGATTGCTGTGAACCGGTACCCGCATCCCACGCAGACGAGCGCGCACCAAAGTGCGGGGTTAGCCATCCATACGGAAATCCACGCAATCGTTTGCCAGTCCCAGTCGCCAAGTTGCCAGAACAGGCGAAAGCCGGCGTGGAAGGCCTCGTAGCCAAGCACATTCGTGGTCGAGCTATAGGAAATGCTGAAAACGGGCAGGAACATCGACGCGGCGTAGAGCGTCGCAGGTGTGGTCACGGCGAACAGGCGAGGGTGCTTCACACAGCGCATTGTAACACGATGCGCCCGATCGCGAGAGATGTTTACATTGATGTGACAACGACTCGTGAAGCCGCGACGCGGAGGCTTTGCGAAGCGGAGCGTGTCCGCCGAGCGAACCGAACCCTCGTGAAGCCGCGACGCGGAGTCTTCGGAGCGGAGCGCGTCTACCAATCACTCCGCCGCCAGTGAAGCCGCGACGCGGAGGCTTTGCGAAGCGGAGCGCGAGCGCTTGCCCATTCTCAGCGTCCGCGCTCCGCTCCGAAGACTCCGCGTCGCGGCTTCACGGGTTTAATCGCTGACTAAACGCGTATTGCTATCGCGTCGCGCTTCATTACGCCGCCGCTTCGGGGACTGTAAGCCCCGGGCCGGCCATGTAGCCGCGAGCACGAACCGTGACGATCGCTTCGGCCGTTTCGCGGCCGGTCGGATCTTTCAATTTGGCACGCAGGCGGGCAACGTGCATGTCGACCGTTCGCGTTTCGAGTCCATCGGGTGTGATGCCCCAGACCCGTTCCAATAACTCTTCGCGGGTGACTGCGCGCTGACGGTGATTGACGAGATATTGGAGAAGAGCGGTTTCGGTTTCCGACAATTCCATCCGGTTGCCGCCCGGCCAGCGGACTTCACGTCGGGGCAGGTCGATCATCCCTTTGCCGAAATGAACGGTCTTCACATCCTTCGGCTTCGGCGCCGATCGCCGCAGCACTGCCTCGACGCGGGCAATCAACTCGCGGGCAGAAAATGGCTTCACGACATAGTCGTCTGCGCCCAGTTTCAGCCCCTTCACTCGATCTTCTTCCGTGCCACGGGCAGTGAGCAGAATCACGGGGCGAGCCGGATGAACTTTGCGAACTTCACACAGAACGTCGAGACCATCGCGCCGGGGGAGCAAGATGTCGAGCAGAACCAGGTCGACGTGCGGTTGACTGGCCGCGATCAAACCGGAGTGGCCGTCGGCCGCTTCGGCGACATCGTACCCAGTGATCCGGAGTGCATCGGCCACGCCGCGGCGGATCGCCGGCTCATCCTCCACGACGACGATGCGAGACTTACTCAACATGGCTGTAACCGGGGTTGTCGGATCAGGTTTCGGACAGCGTTCGCGCTCCGCCACAAGTAGTAAGACGACGAACTCGCGGAAACCAACACCGAAGTTCCAATTCCGCTTCAACTCGCCATGGAAACATCACCGTTGAAACATCCGCGAAAGCATTTTCGTTGGCGTACCGACCCATCTATCAGACGCCAGGGCCCCTTGCCGATTTCACCCACCGGCCGGCAAGCGCAAGGCCCCCACTAGATAGTGCCCGCTCAGTGCCTAACTGCGCCAGTTTTTCTCGATTTCTTTGTCGTTGGAGCGGAATCTTCGGTGTTCGTTGTTCGCTGGGGATGTCTCGTTCTTTGAGATTTTTCAAAAAACAACGGCGGAATATCGGCTGTGATGTTTGACGATTGACAGCGGGCATTGCGTGTAACGCGGTCGTAACAGATGGCGAGCCGAGCGGCGTGAGTCGCCGGGTAATGTCATTACCCGACGCCTTACGGCATTCGGCTCGCCAAAACGGCGGTTCGGCTCGCTAAGATTAGCCACATATTAAGGAATCTTCATCCCCTTCGCCGAAGCCTGGTCCTTCAGGATCGCCCGCAGAGCCTCGTCAAACGCCTTGTCGACCGCGCTCTTGGGCTGCTTCTTGCGCTCTTCCTCGACGTATTTCGCCCGTCTGGCGCCAAGTTCCGTGATCTTCTTCTGAATCTCTGCCCGCTCGGCGGCCTTCTTCTTCAGATAGGGTTCGCGCTCTTCGGGCTTGAGTTTCTTGAGTTCGTCCGGGAGTTCCGCTTCCTTGATTTTCTTCAAGTCGAAATTCTTCTCGGATTGCATGCGGTCGATCAGATCGCATTCGGTGTTTTTGTAGAGTCTGCCCGCCTTGGTCACGGAGTGCTCGGTTGCCGCTTCACGCGACGATTTGCCCGCATTCTTGTCCTGGGCAACCTGATTGGCACACGCAGCCGCGCCTTCGCGCCATACCAGCAATAGGTCGTGTTGATCTTAACGCCGAGCTTCTGAATTTCGTCGTCAAACGGAGTCTTCATGACGGCCGCGGTTGCGTTCCGGTCCTGGTCGATGTTCGCGTATCGGCCGCCGGCGGCGACAGCATATTCCTTCCAACCGACGGCTTCCGGATGGCTAGAGGGGCCCGCGTAAATCGTGTTGATCAGAATTCCCTTGCCCTTGGCGATGCTCGCAACGGATTCGAGGAGGACTTCCTTATCCTGATTCGCCGGCTCGTTGCCACATACGAAGACGATCCGCAGCGCATCCTTATCTTCGGACCATTTCAATTCGGCGATGGCATCGCGAGTGACCCGGGCGACATACTCGGTCCCGCCGTGCGTCCGCAAAGCGTTCAGCTTCTTGTAGATTTCGTCCAGGTCGGTGGTGAGATCCACGTCTTTGCGGACCCAGCCGTTTTTGGGGTCATAGTCGTTGTTGCCGTAACTGTAGAGGGCGACGCGCAATACAGGGGCGGGTTCAATCTTCGCCAGGTCGTTGACGATGGCCCAGAGTTTTCGTTTCGCACTATCGATTAACCCATCCATGCTGTTCGAAGTGTCGAGACAGATGGCGACATCAATCGGCTTACTTTTCTCGGCGGGCGCCGCTGGACCCGCTTGCACGGCCGCAGCGCTGACAAGCGCAAACGCGACTCCGACAATTCCGGCACGCATGGGAATCCTCCGATAGGGCGTCGGCCATTGTAATGCCGCGTTGCCGTGGATCGCTGTAACGTTTCGGTAACGTCGCGCGCCGCGAATATATGTATCTTTGCCATTCTTCCACCGCACTGACTGGGGATTCCGCATGCGTCCTCTCATCCTGGCATTGTTCGTCTTCGTCCCATCTGCGTTTGGCCAATTCGATCGCTATGAACTCGGACGTCGAATCCACGACTTCGAGTTGGCCTGGGAGGAAAAAGCCGACGACCAAGACGCCAAGAAGCGCGCTGCCCCGCTGGTCAACCAGGCAGCTCAGAACTTCTTCAAGCTGAATATTCCCAACGCGGCCCAGTCCCTGGATGCGGCTCGACATGCACTGGCAACGTCCGAATCGCCGTCGCCGGCGATCCGATGGGCGGATTCGTTGCAAGTCGTCCCGGAGGCTCGGGTCGTCGATGCGGCTTCCGACGACGTGAGCGTTACGATCAAACCCTTTTACAAGGTGGATGGCGCAGCGCCGAAGGGAGCGATCGCTCGAGCGAAACTCGGGGCAGGCAAGCCAGTGGAAATCCAATTGAACGAACTTCCCGCGACGATCAAAGTGCCAATCAAATCGGTCGCCGGCACGCCTTCCGCCGATTTTCCGCTCGTCGTCCAAGTCAGTGTCGACGGCAAAACGCTTTCGCGCAAGGAAACGCGCATCTCGAGGATCGAGAACTTCGCCGAGCGACTGGCGGCCGTGAAAAAGTTGGCTGCGAATGTCCCGTCGCCACCAAAAACGATCGAGCAGGCGACCTTCTTACTTCTCGTCAAGTTGCTCGACGACGCGGCCAACAAGAGATCGTTGGAAACGGACTACCCGATGTCTCGACTGATGTTTGGCGCCGAGCGACTGTCCAAGGTCACGGAACCGTATTACATCCCAAAACGGGCCGGTGAATTCTGGCTGAGCATCCCGACGGGAAAACGGACGACGGTCGTTCGCATTCGGATTCCACCGAAGCTCGAGGAAAAAAAATCCGTACCCGTCTTGATTGCCTTGCACGGCGCGGGCGGAAGCGAGAATCTCTACTTCGAAGGCTATGGCGCTGGGATTATCCCCAGTCTCGCTGCCGATCGCGGCTGGCTGGTGGTCGCGCCCCGTGTGGAAGGCCTGCTCGGCGCCGGACCGGCGCCGAATGTGCCCGCGATTCTCGATGAATTGGCCAAGCGGTATCCGATTGATTCGAAGCGCGTCTACCTGATCGGTCACTCGATGGGGGCGGCCCACGCGTTGGAACTGGCGCAAAAGAGCCCCGAGCGATATGCAGCCGTCGCACTTCTCGGCGGCAGCGGCAAACTATCGAAGCCGGAATCGCTCAAGCCGATTCGCTTTTTTGTCGGTTGCGGCAAACTCGATGCGACTTTGCAGCGTGCGCGAGCACTTCACCGCGATCTCGAAAAGGCGGGCGTGCCTTGCGCGCTCCAGGAGTACGACGACATTGAGCACTTGCTGATTGTTCGCGCCGCGGCAGCCGATGTGTTCCGGTTCTTCGATGCGAAGTAGGGAGACGATTTACTTCGACATCGCTTGCGTCCAGCCGAGACGGGCGTCCTGCCAGTTCTTACGCAACTCGTTGAGGTTTTCGACCACCACGCCGCCTGCGTAGGTATCGAGCGCCTCGGCGTACGGGATTAGAGCGTCGACCATGGCCAATCCTTTTTCGCGAAGCGCCTTGGCCGAGCCAACCGGAGTCCATTTGTCGAGCCAATCGTGTCCTTCCTTGGCTTGTTTGACGAGACCCCGGAGCCCATCCCGAACGTGCGACAACTCTCCGGGATCGCGCTTATCCGCTGCCTGAAGGTGCAGTTTGTCGGCCTTCGGCTCCAATTCGTCGAGCGAGTTCGGCAGCTTGCCAATCTTGGCATCGATTTGCTCCTGGTTCACTCGGACGAGAAACGGCTGGAGGCGATGATCATATTCGAACGCCGTGGCAAGGCCGAGCAAAAAGAGTGTCGGCAAGAGGGCGAGCAAGAGTCCGGCAACCGCGCGGCGCGGGGCAGGGCCGAACCGGTGCATCTGCAACAACACGGCCGCGATCGCACCCGCGACAGCGCCGCCGACATGCGCCGAGACACTGACGCTCGGCAGCATGTTGACGCCGACATTCAGCAAAAGGGTAAAGAAGAGCTGCTGGACCCAGCGGCGGACGTCCTGTGGCGCCAAGTGCGAGTAATGCAGCGCCAGCCAGATTGCGCCCGACGCCATGACGCCCCACAAGGCGCCGGAAGCGCCGGCCAGGCATACGACTTTGTGGACATCGCCGGGATTGAAATAAATCCCCGCGCAACTGCCGCAAATCCCACACGTCAGATACAAGATCAGGAACCGCCCGGCGCCCCACAGCACTTCCACTCGCCACAATACGGCGAGCGAGACCATATTCACCGTCAGGTGCAACAGCCCAAAATGCAAGAAGCAATTGGTGACGAGCCGCCACCAGTCGCCGCGCGCCAGATCGTCCGCGGTGACAGCGCCGACCTTTTGCAGGACAACGGGATCGCCGGATTTCAAGAAGTGCCAGGCCCCGACGCCGTCGTGGTAGGCAACGGCGAGCGAAATGGCGAACATCACGAGGTTGGCCAGAATCAATAACGGCGTAATTCGCGCCTGACCCGGAAAATAAAACGCGCGCCGGGCCACTTCACCGAGATCGAAACGAGTTGTCGCCGTCGGTGTCTCGGCAACCGGGGTTGGCTTCGCGGTCGGCTTTCCTTCGCGAAGTTGAGCGAGGAACAAGGGATCGCCAAGCACCTCTTTGCCCAGCGGTGTGATCACGTATCCTTGCCCCTTGCCCCGGATCCATTCCGTCAGTTGCACTAAATTGGCCGTCCGTAGATCATTCAGCGGGCCATACATGCTCTCGCGATCGATGCCGGCAGTTCGGGCGTAGTCTTTCGGGTACCAAGGTGATGGATCAGTCGCCAGGCATTGGCGAAGAAGGGTCTCGCGAAGGGAAGGGGGACTAGAGTCCGGCATGCAAACGCGTGGGGTGAAATTACTTCCGTTCCATTATGCGGGTCGCGGCCGCATTCGTCACCCATGTAAAAGTGAGGAAGTCGATTCCGCTCTCACTTGGCGGACGATGAATCGTGGAAATCCCGATAATGCGAGCAGCAGGTGCAATTCTAACCGGCCGCCGGCTACCCGCTGGCAAGTTCGACAACTCCTCGCCATTTCCAAAATACGGCATTCGCCCGGCGCCACTGCTTGACGGGCGCCAACAGCGATTGGTCCATAGCGATGCGCGCGACGGCGTCCGTCAAGCAGTGCCGCTCTTGGACTGTGGAAGGCCCAGGCCGCTGTGCCCGCTCGCCAGTGAGCAAGTCAGCCGATTTGTCCGGTTTTGTCCCGAGAGAAAAGGATGTTAGCCGAACCGGGAGGGGGAATGTCGCGCCAGGAAAAAGATCTGGAACCTGGGTAGGTTGACCGCTGCCGGCCGCCTAAGATGACCAACCATCCCACCCCGGAGCCTCTCCATGACTACTCCGATTACTCGCAGATCGTTTGTCCAATCCGCGACCGCTGCAACCTTTCTCGCCGGCGCTCCCACGTTTGTTCGGGGTCGCGATCTCAACAGCAAGATTGATGTCGCCGTCGTGGGCTGCGGTGGCCGCGGGGCGGGTGACATGGGGGAAGTCGCCAAGACCGAATACATCACCGCCCTTTGCGACGTGAATGGCAGTAACCTGAGCAAGGCCGCGGCACGGCACAAGGGGGCCCAGACGTATTCGGACTTCCGCAAGATGTTCGACAAGCCCAAGGCGTTTGATGCCGTGGTCGTCGCCATCTGCGAGCACACGCATGTTTACCCGACACTCGCCGCACTCAAGTTGGGCAAGCACGTCTATTGCGAAAAGCCGCTTGCACACAATATCTACGAAACGCGCCTGGTTCGCGATGCAGCCGCGAAGGCGAATGTCACCACGCAAATGGGCATTCAGATTCACGCGAATGAGGCCTACCGGCGAACGGTGGAGTTGATTCAGGCGAATGTCATTGGCCCGGTGAAAGAAGCGCATGTCTGGGTGTCGCGCGCTGGGGCCTGCAAAGCGAGGAGGCTGCCAAACGCAATCGGGACATCGTGTACGTCGCCAATCGCCCGCAGAAGGCCGATCCGATTCCGAAATTCCTCGACTGGGATCTGTGGCTCGGCCCGGCGGCCAGGCGGCCGTTCAGCAACGACTATTTCCCGGGACCGAAATGGTATCGCTGGTGGGATTTCGGCAACGGCACCATGAGCGATCTCGGCAGTCATCGCAACGACCTGCCATTTTGGGCCTTGAAGTTACACGCGCCGCTGACGGTCGAAGCACACAGCGACATCAAGCCGCACCCCGAAATTGCCCCGGCCACGATGACCGCGGTTTACGAATACGCGGCTCGCGGCGACATGCCGGCCGTCAAGCTCACATGGTACCAGGGTGAAGTCAAACCCAAGATCTGGACCGACGGCGGCATCCCGAACTGGGGCGACGGCATTCTGTTCGTCGGCGAAAAGGGAATGCTGCTCGCCGATTACTCGCGATTTGTTCTGTTGCCCGAGGAGAAATTCAAGGATGTGAAGCTCCCCGAGAAGACACTTCCACGGCCAACGAGCCATCACGCCGAATGGCTCGAAGCATGCAAGGCCGGCAAGAAGGCGTCGTGCGATTTCGAATACTCCGGCTTGTTGACGGAAGCCAATCACCTCGGCAACGTGGCCTATCGTGCCGGCAAGAAGCTGGAATGGGATACAGTCAAGATGAAGGCCACCAACGCCCCGGAAGCGGACCCGTATATCAAGCGCTCGTATCGCAAGGGCTGGGAACTTTAATTCGGAGTGCATTCATGAACCGAACACTGAAGACGGGACTTGCTTCGCTGGCTGCCGTGATGGCGATCGCGCAAGCGTCCCAAGCCGACGATTCCAAAAAGGACGTGGAGAAGAAAGGCACGGTGACCGGCGTGGTCACCGCCAAGGGCCCAAACTGGATCGAGGTCAAGGCCGACGGCGAGGAAAAGGCTCGGCGATATGTTCCGCACTGGAAGGGCGGGCTGCCCAAGGACGGCGGCGGACCCGACAAGGAGATGGTGGCCAAGATCAAGGAAACTCCAGTCAAATCCCGGGTACGGCTGGAATGGGTCTTCAACGAACGTCCACGGGTAGTGAAGATCGAAGTCCTGAAGAAGAGCAAACAGTGAAGCACTTCCATGGGCGTCGTGGCCACGATGCGACGCCCACCGATGCCATTCATTTCGCAATTAGCCGGCCCCGCACCATATTCATTCCACAGTGGAACTCATACTCGCCTGGGACCGGGGGCGTCACTTCGACAACTGTTTCGCGTCCGATCGGCAGATCGCGGACCACGTTGAAATCTGGAAAAACCACTTGATCCGTGCATGGATTCGGCTCGCTACGGTGAAATCTGATTCGTACTGGCTCGCCAGCTTTCACTTCGATCCGATCCGGCGTATATGAGCCTCGGACCGACACCCCGATCTCCTGCACGTTGCCGGTCATCGCTCGCGCCGACGTTGCGGTCCGCGGACCGAAAAAGAACCACAGGACGAACGCCACCAGCGCGACGCCTCCCAGCGTGACGATCAGTTGGATTGTGTCCATCAGGATGTCTCCCCGGACGCATCTCCCACATCAAATCCGCGAAGTCGCAGCGCATTGCTCACGACACTGATGCTCGACAGGGCCATTGCGGCGGATGCCAGTATCGGACTGAGCAGCCAGCCGGTGAATGGATACAGCACGCCGGCGGCAATCGGGATGCCGAGCGCGTTGTACACGAATGCAAAAAACAGATTCTGTCGAACCGTTCGCATGGTCGCCCGCGACAGTTCAATCGCGGCCGGCACGCCATTCAGGTCGCCACGAACAAGTGTGATGTCCGCCGATTCGATGGCGACGTCCGTCCCCGAGCCCATGGCGATTCCAACATCCGATTCCGCCAATGCAGGGGCGTCGTTCACGCCGTCGCCGACCATGGCCACGATTTCCTTCTCATTGCGCAGTTGTTTGACCACTGCTGCTTTGCCGGCTGGCAACACTCCCGCGATCACTCGATCGATGCCGACGGACCGACCGACGGCGTCCGCGGTTCGCTTCGTGTCGCCGGTGAGCATTACAACCTTGAGACCCAACTTTTTGAGTCGGGTAATCGCTGCCTTGGCGCTTTCCTTTGGCCGATCGGCGATGGCGATGATTCCCGCGGATTGACCGTCGACGGCAACGAAGATCGGCGTTTTGCCGGCGGCGGCCAATTCATTGGCGGGCGCTTCATCGACCTCGAGTCCACGGTCGCGCAGCAACTTGGCCTGTCCGACCAAGACCGTATGTCCCTCAATGACGGCCTCGATGCCATGTCCGGGAATGGAATCAAATCGTTCCGGCCAGGTCAGAGTCTGTCCACGCGCTTCCGCAGCACGCACAACAGCGGCCGCGAGTGGGTGTTCCGAGGATCGTTCGGCCGAGGCGGCCAGTCGAAGCAGCTCGCTGTCGCTGAGGACGGATTGCAATGCCGTCCCACTCGATAGCACATCCGTGACCGTTGGTTTGCCTTCGGTGACGGTTCCGGTCTTGTCGAGTACCACCGTTGTCACGTGCTGGGCCATTTCGAGGGCAGCGCCGCCCTTGATCAGAATGCCGAACTGGGCCCCGCGGCCGGTGCCAACCATGATCGCAGTTGGAGTGGCCAGGCCGAGCGCGCACGGGCAAGCAATGATGAGCACCGCGACGGATGTGTACAGCGCCTGTGTCAGACGAGTTTCCGGGGGCGACACATCGAACCAGACAACAAAAGTCAGCACGGCAACGCAAAGCACCACCGGCACGAATATCCCCGCTATCCGGTCGGCCAGGCGCTGGATCGGCATTTTCGAGCCCTGCGCCTGTTGCACAAGGCGGACGATCTGTTGCAGCACCGTATCCCCGCCGACTTTTGTTGCCCGAAAGCGGAAGGCGCCCGTCGTGTTCAGCGTGCCGCCAATGACTGTGTCGCCAGCGCCCTTGGCCACGGGCAATGGCTCGCCGGTCAACATCGATTCGTCGACATGGGATTGGCCATCTTCCATGATGCCGTCCACCGGCACTTTCTCGCCGGGACGAACGAGCACGATGTCGCCGACGCGGACGTCATCGATCGGGATGTCTTGCTCGCTGCCATTGCGCTCAACGTGAGCGTTTTTCGGTCGCAAGCCAATGAGCGCCTTAATGGCGACCCGCGTTCGGCTGGTAGCCCGGGCTTGGAGCATGTTGCCGAGCAGGATCAGCGTGACGACGGATGCCGCCACTTCGTAATAGACTCCCGGATGACCTTGACCACTGGAGCTGAACCAATGCGGAAACACAGTCGCCACGATGCTATACGTATAGGCCGAAAGCGTGCCCAGCGCGATGAGCGTGTTCATATCCGCGGCGCGATGGAGGGCCGCCCGCCATGCCCCGGTGAAGAAGTCCCGGCCCGCCCAGAAAAGGACGGGCGTGGTGAGAGCGAGTTCGACCCAGGGACGGGCGGCGAAGTCAAAGGCATTCCGCAACGACGGTATCGCATGTCCCGCCATCGCCAGTATGAGAACCGGGGCCGTCAGGATGGCGGCAACGATAAACCGCGTTCGCATGGTCCGGTATTCGGCGGCTTGCGATGCAACTGCAAGCTCCTCCGGGCTCTGGTCGCGCGCGTCGCCGTTGGATGGCAAGGCCAGGTCGTAGCCTTGCTCGCGAACCGCTTCGCGAAGCGCGTCGGGATGGACGATTGCGGGATCAAACTGAACGGTGGCATGTGCCGTCGCGAAATTGACCCCGGCCGAGGATACGCCCGGTACCGCGGCGAGCGCTTTTTCAATCCGATTGGCACAGGCCGCACAGTGCATGCCCAAAACTGGCAAGTCGAGTCGAGCGGGCGATTGAGTTGCCGGTGTGCTTGTCATGGAGTCCCTCTGCATCATTCTACCATTTTCATTTTCGTCTCAATGAACCTGCTTTCATATGCCGCAAGGCCTGCACCGACCTGGCGTCCGTGGCCTAGAATATAGTGTCCATATCATTCATTTCGCGTCCGCACGGAGGCCACACCCATGGCCCTTTCAGCCGCCCAACTCGAACAGCAGAAAAAGCAGGCTGAGGAATTGCTCGCCACGAATCCCGAGGCTCTCGGACTCGTCAAGGGCATGTTTTTCGGCCACTTCAACGCGCAATTCGTCTTTCCCTATCCACAACTTGCGCCGGCGACTCAGGCCACCGTCGACCAGGCCGTGGCCAAGATGCGCATGTTCTGCGAACAACGAATCGATTCGTTCGCGATCGATCGCGAGAAGGACATTCCGCGGAGCGTCATCGACGGCCTTGCCGAGATGGGGGTGCTCGGCATGGGCGCTCCAGTCGAAGTCGGCGGCCAGGGTTTCTCGCAACAAGCGTACGCGCAAATCATCGAAGTGCTGGGCGGCCACGACTCGTCGGTGGCCGTATTCGTCAATGCGCACCACAGCATTGGCATGCGTGCGCTACTCTTGTTCGGCACTCAGGAGCAAAAAGCAAAGTGGCTGCCCGACATGGTCGCGGGCCGCAAGCTCGGGGCGTTCGCTCTGACGGAGCCGCAGGCCGGATCCGACGCGAGCAACGTCCAGACCCTGGCCGCGCCAACTGAGGATGGCAGCGCCTACATCCTGAATGGTGAGAAGCGCGACATCACCAACGCGGCCATCGCCGATGTGTTGACCGTCATGGCCCGCACACCGACGCCGGGCAAGCCGAACGAGACAAAGATCACCGCGTTCCTGGTCACGCCCGATATGCCGGGATTCGAAATCATTGAAGCCCGTGCCGACAAATGCGGTATCCGCGGCACGGCGACGGGTCGCTTGCGCTTCACGAATATGCGCGTTCCCAAGGAGAACGTCCTCGGGCCAATTGGTAAGGGACTCAAGGTCGCGCTTACGGTGCTCGACTTCGGTCGCACGACCTTCGGAGCGAGCTGCACCGGCGCCGCGAAAGCATGCCTCGAAGCCGCGGTGAAGCACGCCAAGACGCGCGTTCAATTTCAGCAGCCATTGGCCGAGTTTGAACTGGTCAAGAAGAAGATCGCGTTCATCGCTGCCCACGCGTTCGCAATGGGGGCGGCCACGCGCGTCTGCGCGGCGTTGATCGACAGTGGCGCCGAGGATTACATGCTCGAGACAGCGATCCTCAAGGTCTTCTCGACCGAGCATTTGTGGACCTGCGTGTATGAGTGCATGCAAGTGATGGGGGGGGCGTCGTATTTCACCGATCGGCCGCAGGAGCGCTGGATGCGCGACGCCCGAATTAACACAATCGGCGAAGGGGCGAACGAAGTCTTGAAAGCGTTCATCGCGGTCGTCGGATGCCGCGAGCCCGGAATGCGACTCGATGCGATGCGCCGACGAATGGGAGCCAACCTGCATCGACTCGCCGGTTATGGCGCGGCGTACTTGTGGCGAAAGACCCCCCTGGCCAGTGGACCAAATGTCCCGGTTCAACGCGCCGAACTGCAACCCGCTGCCCACCGAATTGCCCGACAAATCAAGCGGCTCGGAACGGCATTGCCCGGCGTGTTTTTGCGGGCCGGGTCCGAAGCGCGGTTCATTCAATCGCAACTCGTCCACGAGCGATTAGCGGACATTGTCATTGACCTGTACGTCTCGAGTTGCGTGCTCAGCCGGTTGGATCACATGTTGCAGCAAGGCGCGGGCGACACGCGTCCGGTGGATTTTGCCGGCGAGATCGAAGCGGGCAAATACTTCCTGGCGCTCGCATCCCGGCGAATCGAAAACGGTTTCAAGGCGTTGAATCACAACGACGACGATTCGACGCTGCAAGCGGCGGATGCGGCACTAGCCCGGTGGTAAGCGCTCTCAAATTGTCGCAAGTCGCTCAAATTCACTCTGCCGGCAATTGAGCGCAAGATCAGACGACGCCTCACCTCGCGACATGAGTTGCCCATGATGTGCGCACCATGCAATCGCCGACTTTCTGCTTGTGTGCGCGGCAGCTGCGCGATGAAGTCGTGCGCGTCCGTGTCATTCGCCATGAATTCCGATCGACTCCAGAACCACTGAAAAACAAGGCCGCAGCATCTAATTGAAGCGGTGAGCAACTTGCCCGGCATGGAGGTTGCGTTTCGGATACCCCCGCTTCCCGGTGGTGCGCCTCCTCACTCCGGACTGCTGACAACTTGGACAACGATGGATCGGCCGAAGAGGCGGGCCGAGTGACGAGATGCCATTGGCCCTCCTCGGCGAGTCCGTATGTCCGTATTGCGGTGTCGGCTGCCGACTGCGTGTGCATGGTGACGACGCCGGCATTACACGCATTCGCGGTGTGGAATCGGCGCCTGCGAACCTGGGCCGGATTTGCGCCAAGGGGGCACTTCTAGGTCCGACGGTCCGTTCGATCGATCGCGCGACGCATCCTCTGATGCGGAAATCGCGATCCGCTTCGTTTGCGCACAACCTGGAGCGAGTCCTTCGATTTCGTAGCTCAAAGATTTCGCCAGATCATCGACAAACACGGGCCCGACGCGGTCGCTTTTTACGGATCTGGCCAGCTCGATTCCGAGACCGCCTATCTCGCTTGCAAACTGTTCAAGGGCTTCCTGGGCACCAACAACACGGACTCCAACAGTCGCCTGTGCATGGCGGCGTCCGTGGCGGCATATCGCGGTTCGCTTGGCAGCGACGGCCCGCCGACATGTTACGAGGACATCGATCACGCAGACGTTGTCTTGATCATCGGCTCCAACCTGGCGGAGGCCCATCCAGTCGCGTTCGATCGCTTCGCGCGAGCAAGAAGGAACGGCCCGAACAGCAGATTATCGTCGTCGATCCGCGCCGGACGGCGACCTGTGCGATCGCCGACCTGCACATTCCGATCGCCCCCGGCTCGGACATTGCGTTCCTCAATGCCCTCGGCCAACTGATCGTGCGAAATGGCCGCGCGGACGAGCACTTCATCGGCTTTCACACAAACGGGTTTATCGACTACGTTGCCTTCCTGATGGCCAGACCACTTGACGAGATGATCGAACTGGCCGGGGTGGATCGCGGCGAGATGGAGCGAGCGGCCAAACTCATCGGCAAGAGCCGGGCGTTTTTATCGCTTTACTGCATGGGAATGAACCAGAGTACGGTGGGGATGTGGAAGAACAACAGCCTCATCAACCTCCATCTGCTCACCGGACAGATCGGGAAAATCGGCGCCGGACCATTCTCACTGACTGGCCAGCCCAATGCAATGGGCGGCCGCGAGTGCGGGCTTTTGTGCCATCAGCTTCCGGGTTACCGTTTTGTCACGGACGCAGCGCATCGTTCCGAAATGGAGCGTGCCTGGGACCGACCGGCGGGGAGCATCGCCGCGAAGAACGGTCTCAGCGCCGTGGAAATGTTTCAAGCACTGGATCGCGGCACTCTCAAAGCGATCTGGATCGCAGCCACGAATCCGATGGTGTCGATGCCCGACCTGCATGCCGTCCACCGCGGGCTGGCGAAGGCCGAGCTGGTCGTTGTCAGCGACGCCTACCACCCCACCGAAACAACGCGATTGGCTCACATCGTGTTTCCCGCCGCTTCGTGGGGTGAGAAACAGTGCACGACGACGAACAGCGAACGCATGGTATCACGTTCGCCGAAGATGTGGGCGCCGCCGGGCGAGGCCCTGCCGGACTGGCGAATCCTCTGCGGAGTCGCCGAGCACTTGGGATTCGGCGACGCGTTCACGTACGGCAACGGTTCGGAAGTCTGGGATGAATTCGCCCGGCTGACGAAAGGTCGGCCGTGCGACATGGCAGGCATCACCTCGAGTCGGCTCAACGACGGCGCCAACCTCCAATGGCCCTGCACCGATCAGCAACGTTATGGCACGAAGCGACGCTATCTCGACCAGAAGTTTCCCACGCCGGACGGCAAAGCCGTGTTCCTGCCGCGCGATCACCGCGCACCCTTCGAGATTACGGACGACCAGTTCCCTTTTGTCTTGACGACCGGACGCGTCTATTCGCACTGGCACACGTTAACACGCACGGCGAAGGTCGAGAAGCTGATGGCGCGGGAAGAGTCCCCTTACGTCGAAATCGCGTTCGAAGATGCCGACCGGTTGGAAATCGCGGACGGCGATTCCGTGCGCCTGGCCACGCGTCGTGGCGAAATCGTGCTGTCCGCCCGGCGCGAGATTGGCATGCGGCCGGGAACAGTGTTCGTGCCGTTTCACTGGGGAGATTTGTTCGGCGAGGGAAATGCGCTCAACTACCTCACTTTGCCGGCGTTCGGTGAAGTTGAGAAGCAACCGGAATTGAAGTTCTGTGCGGTCAACGTGGCCAAAGTGTCGTCCGCGACCGCACGTGCGCTGCGAAAGTCCCTCGCACTCGTGGATTCGCCGTGAGGAGTCGAACGCTGTTCATTTCAAACCAATCCGGTCCCACCAAAGCGCGGCAGCGCGTCGTATGGCTATCCACAATTGCGTTCACGCTCATGTTCGCCGTGTGGCTAATGCTTGGCGTGATCGGATTGGAGATGAAAAAGGACACCGCCCTCATGCTGGGTGAATCGGCCAAGGGCATGTCCACGGCGGAGATCAAGGTCGCGGTTCAATCGCGATTCGAGTGGCTGCTCGCCGTGGCGATCCTGGCCGGCTCGATTCTGCGTCTGAACTTCGGCATATGGGCCGACCGATATGGCGGGCGGAACATGATGATTCTGTTGGTGCTCGTCACCGCGGGATCGGCGTACTTGACGGCTCACGCATCCTCGTACGGGCAATTGCTGATTTGTTCCGCGCTCTTCGGATTGGCCGGGAACTCGTTCACCGTCGGCATCGCTTGGTGCTCGGCCTGGTTTCCGGACCACAGCAAAGGAACCGCCCTCGGGATTTTCGGCGCCGGCAACGTCGGCGCTTCGGGCACCAAGTTGCTGGTCTTCCTGATTCCCTCCGCGTTGACGTTGGTGCCCGCCGCCGGATTGTTTGGCGGCATGATTCCAGGTGGCTGGCGCGTCGTGCCGGTCTTGTACGCGGTGCTCCTCGTCGCGATGGCTGGCGTCCTCTGGATGGCCTCGCCCCGAGTCGATCGCACGCCCGGCCAGGGCCGGCCTATGAGCGAGATGCTCGCCCCCTTGCGCTTCGTTCGTGTTTGGCGATTCAGTCTGTACTACGTCGCCGTCTTCGGCGCCTATGTTGCGCTCTCGGCGTGGCTACCGGATTATTACCGCACGAATTACTTCGCCGAATTGCCGCAAAAGGACGGAGTGCGGATGGCGGCGCTGTTCACCGCGATGTTCATCTTTCCGGCGAGCTTACTACGGCCGGTGGGCGGATACCTTTCCGACAAGTTCGGCCCACGCGTCGTGACCTACTCGGTCTTCACGCTGATGACCGTCGCGACCATCCCCCTCTGTCTGCCCGCGAGCATGCTCTCATTGGGAGTTGTCCCATTCACCGCCCTGCTTCTCACGGTTGCCTGCGGCGATGGGGATCGGGAAGGCGAGCGTTTACAAGTACGTGCCCAATTACTTCCCAAACGATGTCGGAGCGGTCGGCGGATTGGTCGGCATGCTTGGCGCCCTTGGGGGATTCATGTTGCCAAAGGCATTCGGCATTCTCGGCCGCGCTACCGCTGCGCCGCAGGGGGGTTTCATTGCCCTTTTGGCGATCACGCTCGGCTGCCTCGTCTGGCTGCACCTTGTCGTGATGCGAATCAAGGGTGCGGAGAAAGTGGCCGAATTGGAGCCCGTCGCCGTGCCGGAGGCAGCTTGAAGCTTTTCTCCTCTCCTCATTTCGGGAGAGAGGGATCGGGACGAGGTATTTGGCATGGTCCGTCGAACGCGCAAAACGATCGTCGTCGTCGGCAATGGTATGGTCGGCCAGCGCTTCTGCGAAATGCTGGTCGAGTTCGATGCCGAGCGCGACTTCGAAATCGTCACGTTCTGCGAAGAATCCCGACCGGCCTACGATCGCGTTCAGCTCACCAAGTATTTCGAGCACCGTTCCGCGGAAAAGCTGGCACTTGCTGAACCGGATTGGCACCACAAGAACGGCGTCCATCTGTTCGTCGGCGATCTCGCCACGATGATCGACCGCGAGAGAAAGATCGTTCACTCCATCCAGGGCCGGCAGATTGGCTACGACTTTTTGGTGCTGGCGACCGGCTCGGCCCCGTTTGTTCCCCCGGTTCCCGGCGTCGATAAGAAAGGAATCTTCGTCTATCGGACGATCGAGGATCTGGATCGCATCATCGCCTATGGGGAAAAGGTAAAGAAAGCAGCCGTGATTGGCGGCGGGTTACTTGGCCTGGAAGCCGCCAAGGCGGCGTACGATCTCGGATTGGAAACACATGTCGTCGAATTCGCCTCCCGACTGATGCCACGCCAGATTGACGAGGCAGGGTCCAGAGTGCTCGTCGGCAAAATCAACGCTTTGGGCGTGCAGGTTCACCTCAACAAGAACACGAAGGAATTCCTCGGCAACGGCAAGCTGGAAGGGATGGCCTTCGCGGACGGCAGCGAACTGGATGTAAAGATGGTCATCGTCTCGGCCGGGATCAAGCCCCGCGACGAGTTGGCTCGCGCTTGCGGACTGAATGTCGGTCAGCGTGGCGGCGTGGTTGTCGATGAGCAACTGCGAACGTCGGATCCGAGTATCCTTGCGATCGGCGAGGTGGCGCTGTTCAACGGCATGATTTATGGCCTGGTCGCGCCGGGGTACGATATGGCCGAGATCGCGGCTGCCAACTTCACCGGTCAAGAGCGTAAATTCGCGGGCGCTGACATGTCCACCAAGCTCAAGCTGATGGGCGTGGACGTCGCCAGCTTCGGCAACGCCTTTGCCGACGAAAAGAGCGCCAAAGCGATCACCTACGAGGACCCCTTCAAGGGCAACTACAAGAAGCTCTTATTCAATCCGGAAGGCACGAATCTCCTGGGCGGGATTCTGGTTGGAGATGCCAGCGAGTACGCGACGCTTTCGGCTCTCGCCAAGTCGGGGCGGCCGCTGCCAGTTCCCCCGGCGAATTGCTGATCCGGAGTCCGGGGAACCGGGGAGCAGCGGGAATGCTCGACGCTCTGGGCGAGAACTCCCAGGTTTGTTCCTGCAACAACGTTAATAAGGGCGCGATTTGCTCGACTATCCGCGAGAAGAGTCTGTGCACTCTCGATGACATCAAGAAATGCACGAAGGCCGGCACCGGCTGCGGCGGATGCCTGCCGCTGCTTGCCGATCTCTTCAAGGCCGAAATGGCAAAGTCCGGACAAAAACTGAACAATTCGCTCTGCGAGCACTTTGCATTTACTCGACAGGAACTGTTCGAGATCGTGAAGGTGAAGGGGATCAAGAGCTTCAACGAGCTTGCTCGCCAGTCACGGGATGGGAAGCGGCTGCGAGACTTGCAAGCCGGCCATCGCGTCGATCCTGGCAAGCCTTTGGAATGACCACATTGTCGAGCACACGACGATCCAGGATACAAACGATCGATTCCTGGCTAACATTCAACGCGGCGGGACATACTCGATCGTCCCACGGGTACCCGGTGGAGAGATCACACCGGAGAAGTTGATCGTCCTGGGGCAGGTGGCGAAGAAATTCGGCCTGTACACGAAGATCACCGGCGGGCAGCGCGTCGATCTGTTCGGCGCTCCCGTCCATCAACTCCCCGAAATATGGGAAGAGCTGGTGAACGCCGGCTTCGAGAGCGGACACGCTTATGGCAAGGCGCTGCGCACGGTGAAGAGTTGCGTCGGCGACACCTGGTGCCGGTACGGCGTCCAGGATTCGGTCGGCTTTGCGATCCGGATCGAAAATCGTTACAAGGGGGTCCGTTCGCCGCACAAAGTGAAGGCGGCGGTGTCGGGCTGCGTACGCGAATGTGCCGAGGCGCAAGGGAAGGACTTCGGCTTAATTGCCACCGAGAAGGGGTGGAATCTCTACGTCTGTGGCAATGGCGGCAGCAAGCCTCGGCATGCGGATTTGCTCGCCGCCGACCTCGATGAAGAAACGGCAATCCAATACATCGACCGCTTCCTGATGTATTACATTCAAACGGCGGATCGCCTGACTCGAACGTCTGTCTGGCTGGAGAAAATGGAAGGGGGGATCGAGCATCTGCGCGACGTGATCGTGAACGATCGGCTTGGGATAGCCGCCGACCTCGAACGGCAGATGCAGTTCCTGGCAGATTCGTACAAGTGCGAATGGGGGAAGTCGTTCGCGATCCGGAGAAGCGCAGGCTGTTCAAGCAGTTTGCGAACTCGGACGAAACGGAGCCGACAATCGAATTCGTCAAAGAACGCGACCAGCAGCGGCCGGCGGATTGGAACGGGTCGTTCGTGCCGTCGAGCGACTTGATGGTGCGCCAGCGGGCAACGCCGCAAGCGGCGTGGAAATCGGTCGGAAAGGTTTGGGACTTCCCGGACGATGGCGGCGCGACCGTGCTGCATGGACGAACGCAGATCGCGGTTTTTCACTTCGCGAGTCGCGATGAATGGTACGCCACCCAGAACATGTGCCCGCACAAGCGCGAGTTCGTGCTTTCGCGCGGCCTGCTCGGCGACCAGAATGGCACACCGAAAGTCGCTTGCCCATTGCACAAGAAGACGTTCTCACTGGAAACCGGTGAGTGTCTCAGCGGCGACGATTTCCGGGTTGGCACGTTCGCCGTCAAAGTGGAGGGCGACGAAGTCTACGTCCAGCTACCCCCGACCGGAGAACTGGACGAGACGCTGGCAACCTCAAAGACTTGCAACCATGCCAAGTCGTGTCAATTGCAAACGGTCCAACTGGAGCAAAGTCATTCCAATTCCTGAGCCTGCATTCTTCGCTGCTCGGCCGCGCGTTGGCTTTTCCGCAGGACGAGGCCAAGCGGGGCGATGACGAGCAGAATCAGCGCTCCCGGCAATAAGAGTGCATACCAGATTGCGTAAGGCTGGCCGCTAGCGACAGCGACGATGCCGAAAACCAAGACGACGGCGCCAACGACGAGAAACAGCCAATAGCTGGCCCAGATTAAGTCTTTTCCTTTCCCCTTGGATCCGAGAATTCCGACGAGCGAGCCCCACACGCCGCCAAGAACCCCGAGAGCAGTGCCCGGGACCCAGCTCCACATCGGATTAAACCATGGTTCGCTCATGATTTGCTCCCTTTCTTCAGGGACGCGCGGTGGACGGCAAGCAGCTCCTTCGCCGCCGCCACGGCGATCATCCCGTCGGCCACATAGACGCGCAATTTGCGCTCAAATTCATCGGCCGCCTTCGGATCCTCGGCCGCTTGCACTTTGGCAATCAACCGATCGAGCCGGGCCCGGATGGTCGGGTACGAGATCCCGTACTGCGTCGCGAGGTCCTTCAGCGATCCGGACGCGAGCAAGAATCGCTTCAGAAACTGGCGATCCTCGTCGTCCAGAACCGCGAGCCAGGCCGGCAACTCGGATCCATCGGCCATACTCGGCAATCAATGATCTAAACAATATGTAGTTCGTCTTCAATAATATTGATATTGAGAGAAATGAAAGTCAAGGTGAAAAATATTGAAAGACGGCGCCGAGTTGAATGCAATGTCGGGTCAGAAGGGCACTACAGAGATGATCCGCAAGCGTGTCAAGTATTCCTCAAATTCGGCACATGGTTTTGTGTAACGATAAGGCGAGCGGCGGGTGCAATTTGACCCTGACAGTGGGCGTGGTGCTTTCGTCGCCATTTCCAAGAAATTGACAAAGCAAATCGTGGACAACGTACGCGAACGCCAAGAGCCTCTGCTCCTGTTGTAAACCGCTTCTCTCTAGGCGTTGAGCCTACCAGCAAGGTGCGGGCTCAAGCACCGGTCAAATACTCCGAAGTCGCTGTCCCGATTCCGCACGTACTGTGCGGATCGGTAACTCGCTCCGCGTCCTAGGCAAACCTACACGGGCTTCTCCGTAATGCCCGACCACTGCAGATCAACGCGTTTCTGCGGCCCCGACGACCGCGCCGAGTCCGACCTGAGAGCCGGCATAGCGGTTGCTTAACGCGGACACGCCTCTCAAACACAGGGACTTCGTATGGCCCGCATCGGCATCTATGGTGTCAGCAGTCAATCTGGAGCCGCATTCCTCGCCGACTTGATCGAGGAAGGAATGCTCGTCTATGGCTACGCCCGGCCGACCGAGCACGGCCGTGCGGTCGTTGACGCGATCCGGGGGCAGGACGGTATCCAGATGGATCGCCCGGAAAATGAACTGAACGAACCAAGCCACTTCGTGCCGCTATTGGGCTCGGAAGTGGGGCATGATCTCCAGCGGCTGGTCGACGGCTCCGACCTGATCATCTTCGCGTACCCGTCGCTGTACCACGAAGAGATGGCGCGGCAACTCGCCCCATACTTGGCCCGTCGCCAACAGCCCGTGCCCTTGGTCCTGGCTCCGTCGCGCACTCTGGCCGCGCCGTACCTCTGGCGAACCCTCGGCACGGCCTACCCAGTTGTCTCGTTCCAGACCAGCCCGTACGGGTGTAAGTCCTACCGCCCGGGCACCGTGTGGATCAAGCGGCGCAAGCGAGCCTGGGTCGCAAGCGCGGAGGGGCTTGTCGAGTCCGGCACTATGGGGTTGCTGCGCCATCTGTTCCCGCATGTCATCTTCAGTCACAGCCCGGCGGCGACGGCGCTCGGCAACATCGGAGCCGTCTTCCATCCGACCGCCTACATGCTCAACTTGCCGGCAATCCGGGCGGCACAACAAACCGGCCGGGTGTTCTCCTTCTACATCGAGGGGATCGCCGAAAATCCGGTGGTTGGGCCAATCGTGGAAGAGGTGGACCAGATCCGGCTCCGGATTGCCGACGCCGTCGGTTGTCCAGTGTTCGGCCTCCATGAACGGCCGCGGGAAGATGAGTGGGCAGAGCTGATGCGGCAGGTGGACGAGTTGGATTCCAACCCGTTGCCCGACCTTAAAGAGCAGCGCCGCCGCCGGTCAGCCATCCTGCAGCCGATCCATGACGCCGTCGTGTCTGGCCAGCACTGGCTCGAATACACGTACGGGGTTAAGCGAATCGATGGCGAGAGCCTGCCCTCGGCGATCGGCCGGACCCCGAACTACCGTCACGGGTCCGCGCCGCAAGATCGCTACGCTCACGAGGACGTGGCGACCGGGCTGGTGCCTTTGGAAGCCCTCGCGCAGCGCCTGGACATTCCATGCCCACCGATCACCCGGGTGATCGACCTTTACACGAAGGAATTCGGGATCGACGGCAGGAAAACGGGCCGCAACCTAAAGGGCTTTGACCTGGACTATCTACGTCGTTATTTGTTGGGGGAGCTGGGATGCGTCGCACCTGTCTCCTAACCACCCTGGGCAGGGACCGGCATACGCAAGGGCTCTTCCGGGTCGTCCGGATCGCCCGCAAGGCCGCTATTGAAACTCAGGTCCTGCCGCCGGGTAGTTCGCTCGACGACGTCATTGAGCGGGTCCGCAAGCTCGACCCGGAATGGCTCGGCCTCAGTTACCGACTGAGCCCCGAGGTTGCCGTCGACGAGTTCCGCCGCTGCCTGGGTCGCCTGGCCGCGGCGGGGCTGCTTCGGGACTCCGACGGCCGCCCTCGGCGTGTGGCCCTGGCTGGCCTGCCGGAGACCATGGCCGCCGCGGACGAAATTCGCGCTGACTTCCCCTGCGAAGTCTGGCCGATGTCCCAGGACACCGACCGGATGCGGTCCTGTCGGAGGGTGCTCACCTTCTTCGACGTCCCCGAGCGGCGACGAGCTGAGATCCTCGAGGAGTTCCGGCCCGAGTTTTACCCGGCGCGGTTTCCCCTGCTCGATGAACTGGCCAAGCAGGTGGCCGGCAATGACGACTATCGAAACGAGCCTCCCTTGCCGGTTCCGTCCGAAGCCGCCCGAACATCATACGTCCGCCGACTGACCGAGTCGGCGTTGCCACTGCTTCGGACTCATTTCGGCATCCCGGCCCCGACCATCGCTCCCACTGTCGAAGGCGTAGCGGCCCTGGCTGACGCCCGCGTCGTCGACGAGATCTCGCTCGGCTCCTCCGACCTATCACAGCGCGATTTTGGGGACCCAGGCGCTTTTATCGGCCGGAAGAACGACGGCGGTGTTCCGTACAGCACGTTCGAACACCTAGTGGAACTGTTCCAGGCATCGCGCCGGGGCAACTACCCGGCGATGAAGCCCTACGCCCACGTCGTCAACCTGGTGCCGTTCATCGACACTTGCGTTCGCTCCGGGATGCTGATCGGGGCCCACCAGGCCGTGCCGCTGTTCTGGTTCAACGAACTGGACGGCCGTGGCCCCATGACTGTGCGCGAGTCCCTCCGGGAGCACCAGGCGGCTGTGGCCGAATTGGCCCGGCGGGGCATCCCGGTAGAGATGAACGACCCCAACCATTTCTCTTCGCGCTGGGCGTCCGACGCGACCATCGTCGTCGACTACGGCCTGATCACGGCCGTCATGGCTGCGCATGGAGTGACGGACCTGGTTTTACAACTGCAATTCAACAAGCCCCGCGAGACAAGCGACCATGGGGACCTGGCCAAGATGCTCGCCGGCCTGGATATCGCTGCCAGAGTGGCCCCTACTGCCCGGATCTGGCGGGAGACCCGGACCGGGGTGGACAGCTTCGACCCCGACCTGGACGTCGCCCGCCATCAGCTTGCCCGTTCCACCTTCCTGCAACTGCTGGTCGACCCGCACGCCATTCACTTGGTGAGCTATTGCGAGGCGACGCACATCGCGGCGGTCGAAGACGTCATTGATGGGTCCCGGCTCGTGCGCCGGTGCGTGCGCGAGTTCCGCCGGCATGCCCGTGAACTGCTCCGTCTACGGGACGACCCGATGGTCGCCGACCGGCGAGCCCACTTGTGTTCTGAGGCTGAGATGACCCTGCGGCACATCGCGGCACTCGATCGGCAACGCAAGCCGGCCCCGGAGGAACCGCTGGCCGCGCTCGCCCGTGGACTGGCTCATCCGGACACCCTATTCCGCGCACTCGAAAGTGGGGCATTGGCCGCGCCCGGCATTTTTCACCCTCAGTTTGCCGCCGCCCGCGACATAGTGACCGCTCCGGTCGGCCCGGGATTCATCGAGTGCCTGGATCCAGAAACGGGAGCGGTCCTGCCGGAAGCCGACCGCCTCGCCCGGCTCACCGTGGCCTGATGCGGTTAGGAGACACGCGCCGTGGATAGTTGGCGACGGACGGTCCGCCTGCTCTGCCTGGTTCAGTTTCTGACCACGCTCGCCATCAATTTGGGCCTGACGTTCGTCCCGTTTTTTCTCGCGGAAGATCCGCTGTTGCGGGTCGAAGATGAGTCGGAGCGGGCGTGATACACCGGGCTGATCTTTGCCGGTCCATTTTTCACGACTATCATTTTTACCCCGATCTGGGGCTGGCTCGCCGACCGAACGGGGCCGAAGCGTCAGGTGATCCGGGCCTGCTTTGGCTTGGGCGCCACTCAGCTTCTCATGGCGATGGCTCGATCCCCCGACGAGTTAGTGGCGATTCGACTCATACAGGGAATGATCTCAGGCGTCCTCGCCGCCTGTCTGGCAATGGTCGCCACCGTCACCCCGAAAGGCGAGCATGGCCGGGCCGTGGCCGCGATCCAGGCCGCAACTCCCGCCGGCCAGATTTTCGGGCCGGTGTTGGGAGGGGTGCTGGCCGCCGCCGTCGGCTTCCGCGCAACCTACGCCATCCTCGGTTCCGTGATCGTCCTGACCGGGTTCCTGTCCTGGGGGCTCCTTCGCCAGGACGGGTTCAACCCCACAAGGTCGGCGAATCCCTTTATCGGTCTCTACAGGTCGGGCCGGGCCGCTCTTTTCCACCCGTTGCTCCGCCGAGCCCTGGGTATCCTGCTGGCCGGACAATTTGCGTTCACCATTGCTCAAGGAGTCTTTGCGATTTACGTCGGCAAGACAATCGCCGCATGGGTTGAAGCCAGCGGCGTGGCCCCGGCATGGTGGAACACGGGCGTCGGTTTCACGGCCGTCGCCATGACGGTGACTGGTTTGGCCAGCGTGCTAAGCACCGCCTGGTGGGGCCGTATGCACGACCGGGGCACGCCGTTTTTAACGCCTCTCGGGGCGAGCCTGGTCGCCGGGTCGTTGCTAGTGTTAGCCGTCTGGCCGCCGTGGTGGATAGTACTGCTGGCGCGAATCGGAACTGGGGCCGGTGTGGTAGGGGTAAACACCACTCAACTCGCGACGCTCTCCGATCGGGTTCCCGCCGATGCTCGTGGTCAACTGATGGGGCTGGCCACGGCGGTGATCCACCTTGGTAACCTGGTGGGATTTGTCCTCGGCGGAGTCCTGGCGAGCTATTGGCCCGAAACCGGCAACTTTGCACTCGCGGCCGGGGCCTACCTCATCGTGGCGATCTCCGCGTTATGCACGGAGATGCGGGACCGGAGGACGACAGCCGGGCGGGGACCCCAATCGACCGGGAACGGTTCACTGGACTCAGAGGTCGCGGATCCGAAAGGACAATGCGATCGTGAGTGAAGAGCACTCATGCCAGCGTTCGAGGGTCCCTCGTGCGCCATTACCCGACGGCTCACGCCACTCGGTTCGCCAGTTGAGCTGATTGCTTCCGTGCAAACGGCCAGCGTGGCCGGCAGAGGATGAGTGTCAACAGCACGACTGCGAGTGTCGTGTAGTAAATCGCCGCGAAAACCCATGGCTGGAAATCGTGGAACAATAGCGAGTGCATCATCCGACCGAGAAAGGTCTCGCCCGACACCGGCTGTCCCGCCAGTTCGCGGAAATGCTCTTCCCAGACGCTCAACGGGCAGCGGATGTTCATCACTTCTTCAAATGCGACTACGCCAATGGCGATGAGATGCGTGGCGCGGAACCAGAAGTTGCGCACCCATTGCCGGCCCATCGCCCAGCCGAGCCAGATGAGTAACTGGCCGACCACGACATATCCGACGTAACCGACGTGGATCACGACCATCAGGTCGGCGAGGAAGCCGTACATTGCGAACGCTCAATTCGGAGACTGAGGGGCACTACAGATATGATCCGCAAGCGTGTCAAGTATTCCCCGAATTCAACCCGGGAAGACGGATTAGTCGTCCGACTTGCCTCGCTACGCGATCCGTGTGCAATTGACGGAAACGTGCACTCGAACAGTGATCGTTGCAAAGCGAAAGATTCGCCGAGCTGGAGACTTGACAGCGACCCTCGTCGGATGGTGAGATGGTGGCCATGATCGGTAGCGCCGCACCGTGTTCCATTAACTTCCGGTGTGCTGCCGCGTTCGATCGTCTCTTTGCCGACCTGTCGGCAGGCAGGCTTGCCCTTCAGCGAAGTGGAGGATTTACTATGCGCAACAACGCGCTCTCGTTCATTGCTTCAATCCTCATTTGCTTCCCGGTGTCCGCCGATCCCCAGAAGGGACAGGTCTTAACCGGCAAGGATACGGGGGACAATATTGAGTTGCGGCTGGTCGCGGCCAGAGTGGATCGTACTCGCGGCCAATTCCTGCACGCGAAGTTCGTTCCCGTCAAAGGCGAGCAAAAGGAATTCGACTTCCGGTTTCCCGGTCACAGCTTCACGACGCATGAGACCACGCTGATGAATGTTGTCTATTCCTGTACGGCTACCAGGCAGAATCTTGGCAACGACTGGAAGGATGCTTCGCTGCAAGCGGTGTTCTCGGTGCCGAAGGACCTGCGGGCCACCATGAACGACTTTTCGCACTGGTATGTGGTGTCCATAAAGTTTCCAGACAAGAAATGATACCGAACACTCGGTTGAGGGCTGACCGGGGCCGCCACCCTGGTTTTCCGACCTTCAAAGTTTTTGCAGGCAGCCCTGGCGGATGAGCCGAGCGTGCGCCGGCCATTGGAATCGCCCGCGGAGATGATCCCGTGAGATTGTTCTTGATGTTGGCTGTCTTGGCCCTCGCCGGCTCGTCCGCCGGTTTGGCTGCGCCGCTCCCCCGCGCCTCCCGCTCCCGACCCCGCCCCGGACGTGTCGGCTCCGGTTGCCTATCGGGACCTAATGCTCGTCCTGGTGAGCAAGGTCGGGGCGGCGGCCGTAATCTTCGACGATGTGGCGCGGACGGGAACGCCATCGCGTACTCCTACCGGTACGAGTCGGCCGACGGGAAGAAGAAGGTGTCCGGCACCGGCAAGTTGTTCGAGCGGCGTCTAGGCCGGGCGGGCGAGTACGATCCGGCCGGGCTATCCATCGCGGCCGGTCCGGTGACAGTCAAGTGGTCGCGGGGCGGGCCGGACCGAGGGTGGATCTATTACGCCCCGGAGGTTGTAACCGTCCACCTGGCGCACGCGGACAACTTCAAGGGCCGGGTCCACAAGATCGGCCCGGGGGTGGACGCCGGGATAAAGGAACTGGATCTTCGGCGGTTCATGAAGAAGTGATCGAGCCCCGCCGGTCGGGCCGAGTCAAGTCCTACACCGGACGGTGGCGGCGGACAGTGGTCGTGCAAAATCATCGTCGAGCCGCCCCGGCCGGTGACAGACTTGTTCGGCGTGGAGTACGCATGTCAATTCGAAAGTCGGCCGAAGAACCGGCCACCCGCGCCGCAACCTCTGGACGTCATGGCCGCGTGTTGATGGATGATGAGGCCCGCTTGCTGATGGAACAGGTCGCGGGATATCCTGGATGGCTCTTGGGAAGTTTTTCAGATCGGCCAAAATCGAGAGCTAAATCACCGAACCCTTCGCTCTAGCTGTCCGCCGCCCGTCAAGTTACTTTTGTGAAGTCCCTGTCGTCAGCGTCGAGGGCTTAGCAGAACATTCGTTAGGGCACTCATGTACCAGTTCGTCCGTTTCCTGGCTGACGACGAGGTGCGTTTTACCGCACTCCAGCGCACTTTCGACGCTGTCAAGTCCATCAAAAACCTGGACTACGCGGACTACGTGGCAGACGACTCACCCCGCGACCACGATATCGACGAGCTGAAAGCAATGATGCCACCAGAATTCGTTGGAAGCTTCGACTGGCCCGTTTCTGGCGCAGTCGATGACCACCGGCTCGACCCGATCCGGCCAGTCGCAATAAGTCCTCCTGGCACCTATCTCGGAGAGCGCTGGAGTTTCGTGCGAATCCTGGAACGGATTGATATGAGTGAGTATTCACTTGTCTCGTGCGAGCGAACCGCGCCGGGTACAGCCGAACTTCGGGTCGAAGCCCATTCCTATCCCTATGGTGGTCTCAATAGCCTGATTGCTCTCGTTGAGGGCTTTGGATTCAAGGTCATTGGTGTGAATGAATGCGGCAGGTATGAGCCTCTCGAAACTGGCAACGCGCGCTAACAGTCTTTTGTCCCGTCCGATTTAAATAAAAATAGCTGGGCGGGTACGTCCGCTCTAACGACGTATGTCGATATTTTTATTCAATCACGCCGGAGAGCTTCGACCGCACACTCGCGGCGCCGGAGTGGTTCTTCAAAACGGTGGCTCACTTTTGTCGAGCGGCACCACGCCACGTCGGTGTGTCAGAACCGGCGAGCCCGGTTGCGTCAGCACCGGGAGCGCTTGGCCGGTCGAGCGCATTGCGTCGCTCGCCGAGCCTCGAAGCTCCGAGTGCTCCCGGCGCTGAAGCAACCGGGTTCGCCGGCCCAAATGTATTTGCGATGCAGATCGACGCTGCAGTAGAATCGATGTGGTTGGTTGTAGTTCATGCTCATGTCCTCGTTGGTGACGGGTCGAAGTCGCCCACCTGATCCCGCATCGTGGTTGCGAGCACCTCGCGTACTCGTTGAAACCTCCACGTTGAGACAGAGGAGCAATCCCGTGATCTCTTTACTAATTGGCGACAGGCTCCGGCGCGTCACCGATGGGGACATGAGAAGTATCCAATCTTTGGAGCTGACCCCTGCCTCGGAAGTCGGTGATTGAAGTTTGAAGTCACTTAAGGCGGCAGCAGCTTGTTGCCGGTCGTTAACCGAAGGAGATCCCCAGATGCCGGTTGCCCTGACGCATGTGGGCGAAGCGCTCATGTCAACCATGATCGACTCAATGCGATGGGACTTCGTCGAACTCTGCGGCTTGGAGGGTCAGGCTGACAGAAGCTTTCTCACTGACAAGGCTCGGCCGGTCGTAAAGGCAAACGTGAACTTGGTCGCTTACGCTGGGCTCAGCTTCGATGGTGCAAGTTGTGTTGATCTCGTGTTTCGCGTCAAAGAGAACCTCGGGATTCCGTTCGAGTTGAAGCTCGGTGAAACACGGTTGACGAAATCGCGCATCGACGAGGAATGGCTTTCGGGATGCGAGTCCTCACATAAGGGTAAGCGGTGGAAGGGGAACATGATGTCTGTCTTGGAGCGGAAGTTCCCCGCATCCCTCCCGCCCGACGTCTTGAGGGCTCGGCTCGATGACGGTGAACTACCACTGACGACGGAGTGGTTCATCATCGCGCGGTCCCGGGTAATCGAGAGCTGGACAGGCGCGGCGGAGCCGGATTTCAGCCCAAACGTCCATCTGGTTTCGTTCGAGGCGATTGTCGAAAGATTCGGCGGCAAAGAGCCGTTCAACGAAATGGTTCGCAAGTTGTTGAGCTTCGATTTCTACTCGGCGTGGGTGGAGAACGGCTAACTTGATCGTTAGCAGTAGTGGAGGCCAACGAATGGCGACGAGCGCAGCCGTCAACGCCGGTTCCCATTTCTGCCGCCACTGCGGCGGTCCGATCACGGCGCGTGGCGGGCTGGCATGGTGCGAAAACACGACGACACATGGACACCAGCAGATGGCCCAAGATCGCTGCGAAACCTTGGGACGCAAGCGACGGCACTTTTGTGAAGAGTGCGGACTACCGGTGACTGCGGATGTACCGTGCGCGGCGGGCCATCCGGCCTCAATACCGTAGCATCAACAAGAGTCAGCCGACCCGAGCAGTGCGGATGGGTTCATTCAGGAGTTCGTATGGTGACGTACTGGCAGAGCGCCGCACGACAGCCGTTCACGCACTTGGCATTCTTATTGAGGCCGACCATGTTCACTGTCAGACCCTGGGTTGCGTGCATCCTGATGGTCAATTCAGCAACGCCCAATTGTCAGGCAGGTGCGCCGAAGACTCCAGTCTATGCGGGGGGAGTTGCTGGCATTAAGGATTTGCTCGACCCGAACAACTCGAGAGCCTACCGGGCGGCAGGCGGCGGTTTGTACCTGCATAACAGCGGGTGGACTCCGTTAGATCGGCGGCAGAAGGAACAAATCCTTCAAGTTTTCAAAGAGTCGCCAATTGCCATTGAAATCGGTTACGGCGTCAAGGACCGGGTGCAGGCGTGGGCCACTCTGGTCAAGACGAGCTATTTGGACTTGGGGATCAAGCCCGACTTCATTTGTGCCAATGCTTTCGCTGAACAGAATGAACCAAGTGAGGCTGATTGGAAGGTGTTCGTCAAAGCCTGAGGTGGACCCCATTCTTTGGACAAAAACCGGGCGAATTTAAGCTACACTTTTCCCAGTCCTCCAATCGCTTCTTTCGACTTGCTCTTGTCTGTGGCCCACGTGTCCGTTATCTCCCGCTTGCCGGGTGAAACGGAGGTTGGCTCTGCTGGCGAGCAACCAGCCAAGGGATAGCCCGGTCGACGGTACGCCGATGGCGACCTGCCCCGGCTTCGGACTGAGGCCGGGGCTTGTTATTCCATCGGATACCCGAGCCATGCCTCAAAAAACGCACCGACGACCCACTCCATAAACCTCCGCCGGCGTTCGATACGCCAACGATTGATGCTGCCGTCCTCGGTTGTAGTACGGGAAGTACCGCGACAGGCCTGCGTGCAACTCCGGCACCGTCTCGTGTCGGTACAGATAGATTTCCTCATACTTCACCGTGCGCCACAGCCGCTCGACAAACACGTTGTCCAGACATCGACCTTTGCCATCCATGCTCACCTTCGCCCCCGCGGCCTCCAGTCGCGAAGTGTACGATGCCGACGTGAATTGCACTCCTTGATCCGTGTTGAATACTTCCGGACAGCCACAGCTCAATGCCTCCTCCAACGCTTCCAAGCAGAACTCCACATCCAGTGTGTTCGATAGCCGCCACGAAAGCACGTACCGGCTGTACCAGTCAATCACGGCCGTCAGATACATGAACCCCGCCGGCATCGGCACATAGGTGATATCCGTGCTCCACACCTGGTCCACCCGGTCGATCGCCACGTTGCGGAGCAAGTACGGATACACCTTGTGGCCCACACCCCCGGCCGACAACTTCGGCTTCGGATAGACCGCTTCCAGGCCCATCAACCGCATCAGCCGTTGCACCCGTTTGCGGTTCACCTCGTGTCCTTGGCTACCGAGAAACTTCGCCATGCGACGGCTGCCCAAAAACGGATGGGCGGTGTACTCCCGGTCGATCTCCTCCATTAACGCCAGGTTCTCTTTCGTCTCGGCGCCGGGTTCGTAGTAGTAGCTCGATCGACTCAGTCCCAGCACTTCGCACTGTCGACTCACGCTCAACGTTGCGTCCGTCGGATCGACCCACGCCCGCTTGATCTCAACCGAAGCGGGCAGCTTTTTTTTTTGAGCCAATCCAACTCCGTCTGCAGCCGGCCGATCTGCTCGTAGAGCTGCGACTGGATCGCCTCGTGATCCACCGTCGATGTCTTGGTCCCCCGCTCGAACAACTCCTCGACATTGCCGAGCAGTTGCTTCTTCCAGCCATGAATCATGGTCGGATGCACGCCGTGCAAACTGGCCAGCTCATTGATCGTCTTGTCACCCTTGATCGCCGCCAAGGCCACCTGAGCCTTGAACGCGGCTGTATGCGACTTCCGTTGTCGTGCCATCGATAACCCCCTTCTTGGACAGCCGACACTAGCTTATTCGACTGTCCAGTTTTTGGGGTCCACTACAGCCATTCGCGATGCCGGAATACCGAAGGAAACCCTCGTCCTCCCGACGTTTGAGTACCAAAACTTCGGCAAGAACCAAAAAACGCTGCTTGCCAATCGGGTTAGCGCAACGGCTCGATTTCAAGCTCTCATCCGTCACTCTGGTGGCCTGGTCCTCGACGCGCCGCCGGGCTACTTCCTACACGAGCGCGAGCCTGCCTACCGGGAATGGGTGGTCGATGCGATCCAGTGGACTCGCAAGAAACGTATGAAAGCGGTCGTGATCGTTTCGCCGCACAAGTCGGGCAAAAACTACCCAATCCACGCGCAACAGATGGTCGCTTTCCTTCGTCAGCGATCGGCACAGCCGAGCGCGATCGTGTCGGAGAACTATGTAGAAAAGCCGCCGAAGGATTACCCAAATGTTGTCGGGTCAGAAACTCGACCAGCCACGACGCTTGGGGTAGCGTATTGGCTGCTGAAAAATGTCGGTCGCGCGAGTAAGTGAACCGGGCGGTGGCGGGGTCGAACCGCGGCTAACCGCCTTATGTCCCGTCTGACCTGAATGAAAATAGCCGGGGCGGAAACGTCTGATCAAACGACGTATGTCGATGTTTTTATTCAAGCCCGTTGGAGAACTTCGACTTCACATTCGCGGCGCCGGAATGGTTTTTCAAAACGGGGGCTCACTCTTGTCGAGCGGCGCCACGCCGCCTCAGTGCGTCGAAACCGACGCGCCCGGTTGTGACAGCACCGGGCGATGGGAGATTGAAGTCGCTGAAGGCGGCAGCGAATCGCCGGTCATCCGCCCGCGATGAATTCCGGGAAAGCAGGAGGACCAGCCGATGCTATCCGAGTTGCATGCCCTGAGTGAGCGCTGGTTTCAGGCATGGCTCGTGAAAGATGCCGCCACCGTGGAACGATTGGCGGGGGATGACTACCTCTACGTTGCCCCGAACGGCTCGACCCTCGATCGTCAGGCCATTCTGTCGATAATCCGTTCGCCGAGCTATCAGCTAAATCATGGCGCCCGCTCCGAGGTCGTTGTCCGCGCCGTCGGCCAAGACGCGGCCGTGGTGCGGCACCATTATCAAGGCGCCGGCTCGTTCGACGGTGCTCATTTCACGGATGACCAGCGGTGTGTCATGATCTGGGAGAAACACGCCGGCGAGTGGCGACTCGTGATGGAGCAATGCTCATTCAGCAGCAAGTAGACAGTTCGCTGGCTGCCCCTGACTCGGCAGCGGGTAGTCCGTCGCCGCGACTGACACCCATATCGATTAACGAAGTGAGGCGCCTCCGCCCCTCGGTTCGCGTTACCGCGAAAACTAGGTTTTGACTGAAACCGCCAAAAACCGACGGACCCCCCTTGCATCGGACGACCACTCGAAATACTGGATGCGGTGGCTCGGGCCGCCGCGTCCCGGTCAGGCTAGCCAGCCAGAAAGCGAGTCAGCCGATTTGACACGATTTGACACGATTTGACACGATTTGACACCGAAAACAAAAGATGTTAGCCGAACCAAGAGGGGCGATGTGACAAAATGGAACAAAATGTGACACTGAAAAAAGATACTACGCCTTGTCCGGGACAGGGAATGCGTAGCGGAACTCGCCAGAGTTCCGTCTGGGTCTGCCATAACGGAAGTCTGGCGACCAGCCCTTTCAACATGGTTTATGCCGTGCGTTGGTCGAGCAGTTTCTTTGTTGACACATGGACTTTGCGCCGTTCGTGCCGGCGTTTGCGTTTGGGTTTCTTCGGTCCGCGATTGGTCTTGGTGTAGTAGTCCATGTTGATTCCTTGGGCGATCCGCAGCATCTCCCGCGCCAGTTCAGCAGGCGCTATTTCCGCGACCTGGGTCCAGCGCGAGGCCGGCAAGGCGATCAACATGCCATCGGTCGCCTGGGCGATCTCGAGCGCCAGGCGGAAATACGACACCGATTCACTTTGGGTCGGGCCGTGCGCCGCGTTGATCGCCGCCAGGATGATCGCCAGCGCGTTGTACATGACCAACGCCAGGGCAAAACCAAATAGCGCCGCTTTGGGATAGCACAGGGGCCTGATTTCGCAACGGAGCGTGTCAGTCAAATGCTGCATCACCGTCTCAATCCGCCAGCGTTTACGGTACTGCTCGGCGATTTGCACCGCATCGGCCTTTTGGCGAGGAACGTTCGTCAAAAGGAGTAACTCGCGATCCCCGTCTCGTGTCGGGTGCCGGAGCTTCACGATCACGCGACGGATCATCAGCGTTCGGCCATCGTGTTCCGGCAGCCGGAATTTCTGTTCATAGACCACCGCCGTCGCCGTCCTGCCGATCTTGCGGAGCTTTCCCACGGGCGTGCCATGCAATTGTCCGTGCTGACGGATGATGAACTTGGCCCCCGCGGTCGCCAGGCCAACCAAGAACTTGAGCGTGCAAAAATTGCGGTCCGCTACCCAGACTTGTCCCTTGCGCACCGTCTTGAGCACCGCATCCAGCTCCGAACGCTCCTGGGCGTGGCCATCTTCGATAGGAAAACAATCCACAATCGCTTTGTGCCGCGGACAGTAGACGACGAGTGTCTTGCCGGGAAGGGGCGCGGCGGTGCTGTTACGCGTCTCTTTCAGGCGATGTTCGCTGGCCGCCAGATGATTGCCGTCGAGAATCCGCGTTTCGTAACCGGCGATGTCCCGGCGACCCAGACGGCCAAACTCCTTCTGCATCGCCACCACGCGCTGGAAGGAGTCGGTGACAAGTCCACGCGAGGTACTCGTCTCGACTCGTTGCAATTTGCCATAGACCGCCTGGTGCGACGCACCGAGCTCCTGACGCATCTTCTGGATGGCGGCGTTGACGCTCGGCTCCTGATTCAGCACGACGCTGGCCATCATTTGCGTCAAAGCCGAGAACGAAATGACGTGTTCGCGTTGCGCTTCCGCGTGCTCTTCGAAGACTCGCTTCAAGATACTGTCATCCAGCAAATGGCGCAAAGCCAACTGCGCCATCGTCGCTATCGGCCGCTCCTTGGCGAACAGGCGAAACATTGGATCCTTGAAAAAGTCGGCGGCCATCTTTGCCCTCCTTGGCATGATTCCACAAATAACTGCTCTGTTCCATAAATCCCAAAAATGGGTAAGACAGGCAAGATGGAATCATGTTGAAAGGGCTGGTCTGGCGACTTCCGCTACGACGCGAGTAGCGGAACTCGCCAGAGTTCCGTCTGGCTCACGCCCCGACGGAAGCCTGGCGACTTCCCCTTTGACGGGAAGTAGCGGATTCATTGCACCGCGAAACATCACCCAATTAGAAGTGGGCGGTCGGATCGATCTCAAATCTCCGCTCCCCCCTCAATGCCTGCTGGCTTTTCGCGCCAGTTTCGCAATTGGCTCAGCGTCCCATGTGGAAAAATCAGCCAATCTTAACGCGAGTCGAGGATGTTTCAATCCGGCCCGCCGCCGGCATGCGCCGGCCTACCCTTGCCTGCCCAGTCGGCTTGGGATCTTCATTCATGATGAAAAACGACTTTCCCAACTTGAGCCACACGGTCGTCCTGCCTTTGTCCAGCGGAACGATTGTCGAGGCCGCCTCGCAGCGGTTCATTAACCGACTGCTGCAACAATCGCTGCTGCTCGCCGAGGACTGGGACGCACTTCCGCCGCGCGTTCAGCGCCGCATTGTCGCGAGCAAGGACGAATCGAAAGCGCTCGAACAACTCGTCAAGCATGGGCTCGTCACGCGCTATCAGGCGGGGCGAATCGAAGCCGGCACGACGTTTGGACTCGTCCTCGGCAGCTATCGGCTGCTCGATCGTCTTGGCGCCGGCGGCATGGCCGTCGTGTTCAAGGCCGAGCATTTGGATCTACGCCACCACGTGGCTGTCAAAGTGCTACCGCCGACCAGCAAGGACTCTTCGGGCCTCGAAAGCCGATTCTTCGCCGAGATGCGAATCGTCGCGCGTCTGCGACATCCGAATATCGTCGCCGCAAACGATGCGGGCCGGGCGTGCAGCGACGACGGCAATACCGTTCTGCGTTACTTGGTGATGGAGTACGTTGCCGGTCAGGACCTGGAGGATGTGGTTCGCACCAACGGGCCAATGAGCCCCAGCCGAGCGTGCGCTCTGGCCTATCAGATTGCCAGCGCTCTCGGCGAGACCCACAAATATGGCCTGGTTCACCGGGACATCAAGCCCTCGAACATCATGTTGACCGGAGAGGATCAGGCCAAGCTGCTCGACTTCGGCCTGACTCGCCACTTCGGCCATCGCATGACGGTCCCCGGCACAATTCTGGGGACGATCGATTACATGGCGCCGGAACAAGCCCGCGACGCCAGCACCGTCGACATTCGGGCGGATATCTTCGGCCTGGGAGGCGTCCTGTATTGGTGTCTGACGGGTCAATTGCCATTCCCATTCAACGGCAATCCCGTTGAAGCGCTGACACGCCGATTGAACGCGCCGACCCCATCCATCCGGTCCGTCAATCCAGACCTGCCCGAAGAGTTAGACGCCGTAGTCGGCAAGATGATGGCCAATCTTCCGGAAGATCGTCATCCGGACCCCCAGGCGGTCATGCAGGCGCTCTTACGATTCGTCCGGCCGGACGGCGGCGAATACGAAAACCTCACTGGCGTGCCGTTCGCGGATTCCATGCCGGTCGTAACGCTTCCGGATGCTCCACAGCGAGCCGACCAGTTCCGCGTTTTGGTCGTGGACGACGAAACCGCGGTTCGCGATTTGTGCAAGCAACTTTTGGAAGTGGAAGGAACCATCGTCGAAACGGCGGCGAACGGCTCGCAGGCCCTCACGCTCACGGCCAAGGACGATTACGACCTGATCTTGCTGGACGTTGCGATGCCGGACATGACTGGCGTCGAAGTTCTGGCCCGACTCCGGCAAAAGCAGGTAAGCGACAATCATCTCAAGGTTCTGATGTTTTCGGGGCACACGACTCCGGAAGAGATGAGCGATATGCTCGGCCGCGGCGCCGACGACTTTCTGACCAAGCCTTTCAGTGTTGCCCAGTTATTGGCTCGAGTGCAAAACCTGCTGCGTCTGAAAGCAGCTCAGGATCAGACCTCGGCATTGAATCGTCACCTGGCGGCCGTGAATGCGGGGCTCGAAAACAATCTGCGCGAGCAAGAATTCACCGAGACCACGAACGACGATGCCATCCGCAATTCCCTCATCCTGACTATTACGCGACTCGTCGAGCAGCGCGAAGGCCGCGGCCCCGGGCATCCGGCGCGGATGCAACGATATTGCCGCATCCTCGCCGAGGCGGCGGCAGCACACCCGAAGTTCTCGGATCAAATCGATTCGCGCGTTTGTCGACCTGCTGGAAGCATGTGCTCCGCTGCATGACGTCGGCCGGATTGCCATCCCCGATCACATCGTGATGAAAGTCGGCCCGCTGACCCCCGAAGAACGACTGACGATCGAAACCCACACGGCCGTTGCCGCTGATGCTTTTCGAGAGTCGTTGCCGCCGCAAGGCGAGAATGCCTTCTTGCGGATGGCATCAGACATTGCCCGCAGCCATCACGAGCGCCACGACGGCACCGGCTATCCGGAGCGCTTGGCGGATGACGCCATCCCCCTCGCCGCCCGCCTGGTTGCAGTAGCGGATGTCTACGACGCACTGCGCTGTCGCCGGCTCTACAAGCCTGCCTTGCCGCACGCGGCCGCCGTGCAAATCGTCACGCAGAACTCGCCCGGCCAGTTCGACCCAGCAATCTTGGAGGTATTCCAACAAGTCGCGCCAAAGTTCGAAGCCATCTTCCGCGAGATCCCCGACTGAGCGGAAGCCAGAAGTCAGACATCAGACATCAGACATTAGACACTTGAAACCAGTGGTCGGATGTTTGAGACCCAATCGCAGAATTCTGACCTCTGAACTCTGACCCCTGACTTCTGACTTTTGTCACTTGACGCGGGCCTGGACTGCCTTCGCGTCCGGGTGGCTTTCCAGAAAATCGCGCTGTTTGCGCATAGCCTTTTCGGATTGCTCGAAGTCGATGTCGCGCACTTTCCAGTGGCCGTCTTTCTTGCGGAGATAGAGGAGCAGGTGTCCCTTTCCGGTCTTCTCGATTTGGATTGGCTCGCTGATGGTCAGCGCATCAGCGTTGTCGGCTAGTGTGATGCTGATGTCGACGCGCTTGACGCCGGCTTTTTGAATTTCCCTGACCTTGTTCTCCGAGATGTGGTTGGGGTCCGCATGCTTGCGAGCTTCCTCGATCTTGCCGGCGACCGCGGCATCGAGAAATGCATCCGCGACTTGGCGGGCATTGGCGCTATCGTCTTTGGCAGGCGCCTTTCGTTCGGGTGGAGTCGCTGGCTTCGGCGCCGACTCCAATTTTTGCATGGAATAAATCCGGACCGTTTGGTCATCGCCGCCCACGGCGAGGTGGGTTCCGTCGCGATCCAAGTCCACCGCGTTGACGTTCTTGTCATATTTCACGCGCGACCAATTCTGCTCCAGTAGCCACGTCGAAAATACGGGCGGTACCATCAAAGGCGGCGGAAGCGATCTTCGCGCCATCACGAGAATACGCCAGCGACTTGATCGAGCGTTGCGACGTCTCGATCATCGGCAGCTTCTTTCCTGTTCGCCCATCCCACAAACGAATGCCGGGCGGTTTGCCACTCCCGGCGGAAGCGATGTGCGCCCCGTCTGGGCTAAAGACCGTCGCATAGACTGGATCCGGATGCTCGGCAGATTCAAAGAGCAACTTGCCGGTGGTCGCATCCACGCCATAAACCCTGCGGCCGCCGCCCACGGCCACGGCTTTTCCATCCGGGCTAAAGTCAACGGCCATGAATGGCAGGACCGCTTCACTCCGGAAGTTGAAGAGGATTTTCCCGGATCGTGCATCCCAGACATCCAACTCGCTTTCCGTGCCAATTCCGCCAACGGCGGCAATCCTCGTTCCATCGGGGCTCACCGCGACAGCGAATGTCGACACTTTGTGACCGGAGAGCTTTTTGAGTTGCTCGCCGGTCTGGGCGTCCCAGCGCCAGACTTCGCCCGGTTCGGTTATCTGATCGCCATAAAACGGGCTGGCGACCGTCCAAACATGTTTGCCATCGGGTTCAAACACAACCGCCAGAACCGGCATGGTGTGGCCTTTGAGCGTCACGATCTCTTTGCCGGTCTTGGTGTCCCAGATTTTCGCCGTGTGATCGAAACTCGCGGACGCAATTTGCTTTCCATCCGGACTGAACGCTACTCCGAACACGCTTCCGGTGTGACCCTTCAACGCGAGGTCGGCGTCGGCCGGCGACGCAGCGCGAACGCTTGTTCGATCTCGTTGCTTCGGATCCTCGCCAGACGCGGGGACCAGTAATGTCCCACCGCCTACCAGCCCGAGAACCACGAATACCGCCGCGACAAGTTTCGATTTCGAGATCGTCATGGCATGGATCACTTTCTGGGCGAGAATTGTCGCTGTGCACGTGGCGGAAGAAGGACTCGACACCAGCGCAATGGTCTTACCGACAAGATCCGACGGCACATGTCCGGACGCCTGCTCCACCAACGTGACGGTCAAGACGCCGCCGGAAAGCGTCAGGCCACGGCGGCTCAATCGGGCGCGCAGCTTCTTTCGGCCCGCGAACAGTCGGCTGCACAGTGTTCCCTCTGGCCAGCCAAGCCGGCGGGCTGCTTCCTGGCGTGTCTCGCCCTCCAGGTCGCACAGAATCACGGGCGCTCGATACTTGGCAGGCAGCTTTTCCAGCTCCCGATCGAGCAACGGGCGAATGTCGGTCCAGTTGGCTGGCTCGGGTGACGGCGGATCGACGATTGCGTTCATGGTCGCCTCCCGCGCCTTTCGTTTGGCGGCGAGCGATCTTGCTTTCAGGGCAGTGCGTCGTGCTACTCCATAAAGCCAGTTGCCCAAGAGTTCCGGCGGCCGCACCGAATTGGCACGTCGAGCGAGGACGAGAAACGTCGCCTGGAACGCATCCTCCGCATCGTGATGGGTCAGCATTCGCCGGCAGACGCCCCAAATCATCGGTCCATGCCGGCGAACGATGGACTGCACCGCTGCCTGGTCGCGCTGCCGGATGAAGGCATGCAACAATTCGGCATCGCTACGGCGATCATCGGCGACCGCGACGAGACGAAGGAAGTCGATCGCCGGATTCGCAATGGGATTGCCCATACCACTACATTGCCGGCCGAAGGAGAAATGCGTCTGGAAAAACTGGATTTGCCGGATGTTTTTTGCACGCGAGCCGAGCGGCCACTACCTCTGAAATACAACCTTCCACGCCCGCATCTGCCAGCGCACAAATACGCCGGCGGCGTGGAATGGATCCGCTCTTAAGAGAGCCTCGGCGGCTTCCGGCGAATCGGCTTCGTAGACGATTAAGGCGCCGCTGCCGTCCTCGTACGGACCAGAGGCGAAGAGCTGTCCCTTTTCCAGAAGACTCGTCAGATAGGCGCGGTGTGCCGGACGATGTGCTTCGACGACTTTCGCGTCTTGAAGATAGTCAATGCTGGTGGCGAATTTCATCGCGCTCGCTCCATTCCAAACCGTTCGGCCGGGAAATACATACGGGCCAAGAGTGCGTGTGCTCCGAAGACGAGGCCAACGCAAATTGGATTGCCGAAGACTTGTCCAGGCCGGTGGCGTAGGAACTCCAATCCTTCTTGGTAGGCACGCATCAGGGTGGCGAACGTGTGCGGCTCATATTCTGGGCGAGCGTCGCCCAACCATGCCGCCGCGTTGGTAAGCAGAAAGAAGAGCGCGTAGCCGACGACCGAGGCTCCGCCAGCGCTGGCGATCCCCAACGCCCAATTCCTGCGCAATGCCGGTCGGATGCTAACGCCTAGCAAAACGAACAGCATCCAACACAAATAGGTAGTCCTCGAGATCCCCCAATTGTTCTGGAAATAGAGCGTCATGTCCGTGACAGCTTGTACGGCCAAGACAATCGCAATCGCCTGCCAGACGCGCAATCGAGCGCCGGCATAGAGGCATAGCGCACAAAGGGCCAGATGAGATACGCCTGCTTGTCGTACGGAACAAATCGATAGAGCACCGCATAGAGAGCGACGACGAACACGATGCCGAAGGCAAGCGGACGGCGGTCGGAGGCAGATGAATCGCTCATGAATGATTCCGATTGGGCGCAAAGAACATGATAATCGCGTCGCGCTCTTCCGACGAGCCACGAATATGAATGACGGGATATGATCTCTTCACGAACTCCCAACCTTCGCTGATTACCGGATTCGCCCGATGAGCAACTCGCGGCCGGCGTGTCGAGAAGTGGACATCGTCACGTTCCGAGGGAATCGAACGAAAAGCTTCGCGCGAGCGTTCAAGACTGCCCTGAACGATCAGCGGAGCGGTCGAGGCCCCGGTCCATCCCGACTCGAATCTTTGCTGTTTACCGGACACACGGGCGTTTCGATCGACGGCGGACTTACATACTTCGGGTTTACGCCGGGCTTTTCTTCGCTTCCCGCCTACCGAATGATGGATGACCTCGTCAACGGACAAGCAGTTGCAGGGATCGTACAAAATGATACGGCAGTGTTCGCCGCAGCGCACGGCAGCGGACTGAAACTGTTATCTTTGACAATAATCCTACCCGACCCGCAATTTCGCGAGTTCGCAAAGCGCCTTGACGGAGATCGCCAGAAGAGTCAGTATTCATATGGCTTCCCTGACGGGGATGGAGATTGTAATTGCACGACTTGGCTGGAACGTCTCGGTCTGCCGTTGTTGACTGGACGCATGGATGAATGGGTCAGGCTGTTGGCAAGCCGGCGGGCGAAGCCGACCTGGCGGTTTGGCAGATGCAAGTGACCAGGGTCGAATTCGATGAAAATCATCATTACGGACGAAGACATCCTTTTCCAATTGGCGTGTCGATTCCGCGGCACGCGCGACGAGGCGGAACGCCGGGCGATCGCTGCCGAATACGCCGCGGTCGTGGACCGTCTCATCCAGACCGGCACGTGGGACGAAGTGCCCTCTCCGGAAGACCAGCTTCCGGAAGAATACATGTCCAAAGCGTTTATGGACTACTGGTACGCGTGAGAGACCGATTCGATTGACGGAACCATATACATCCTCTCCTCGTCTCATGTACAATGCTTTTCGTTGAGCCCACCGTTCTCAATTGAGGCGTCCGCCGCGGTTTAATGTCGACTCAAATCAGGTCGTAAGCTCAGCCGGAGTATTCCAATGCGACGAGCCATTCTCGCGCTCGGCCTTTCTATCGCACTTGCAACCCCCTCATTCGCTGACCGAGTCTCGCAACTCGATCTCGTGCGCGCATTGCGCACAGCGGGCCTCGTCGATCTCGCTGTCCAGCGCTTGGAAGAATTGAAGTCCAAGAAGGGGCTGTTGACTCCGGAAGAATTCAAGCTCATTCCGCTGGAACTGGCCCGCATTCATCTGGAAGAAGCTAGCCGGGAAACCGAGGACTCGCGCCGGGCCAATTTGATTAGCCGGGCTCGGGCATCGTTCGAGGAATTCATTCGCGTCAATCCCACGCACCCGATGGCTGCCCAGGCCAACGTCGAGATCGCCCGCCTCTACGCTCTGCAAGCCAAGGGGCAACTCAGCCGGGCGAATCGGGTCGAGAACGGCGATGCACGGGCCCTTGAGTTTTCCCGTGCCCGCCCCGACTTTACGACTGCCATCAACCGCTACCAGGGGGCCATCACCAACCTCGACAACCGACTGAAGGGCTTGAATGCGAAGGACCCCCTCGCGGTCGAATTGGCTCGGTCGCGCGCCCAAGCCGAACTGGATGCAGCCGTCCTCCGTTATGAACTCGCCCTGACCTTCATCGGGGACGACGAACGCCGACAGAAAGGCGAGGGAGTCGACAAGGCGCAGAAGGAATTCGATAAGCTCGCTAAGAAATATCCGAATTCGCGGATCGGTTATCTCGCTTTGGTCTGGTCGTGGCAGTGTAGTTTTCAGAACGGCGACTCCGGCAAGTCGGTTCCCGCGATGACCAGATTCATTGCCGACAACAAGGGAAATCGCGAAGCCGCCGATGCCGTGCGGCTCGCCAGCTATTTCGGCATCGAACACGTCTTCGAGGCGGACACTGTCAAGAACGCCTCGCCCGCGGCCCGGTTCATCCGGACCGAACTCGCGGCTCGACACTGGCTGCAAACATATCCCGATGCGAAGAACACTCCCGAGGGACTCGGCGCAATATCGCCGGGCCCTGATGAAGGAATTCCAAGCGTTTCTGCCGGGCGGCGTTATCTTCGAGCAACCCAGGGCCAAATCCCAAGCCAAGTCGAAGTCCGCCCCAGTCGGCAAGGGCGCCGATACCGCGAAGGAACCCAAGAAGAGTGCACCGGCCCGGCGCAAAATCATTGGCATCAGCCCCGCCGCCAAGCAACTTCTCGAAGACGCCAACAAGATCTACCGGGATATTTCCGAAACCGACAACGAGTACAGCGATCGCGCCAATCGCCGGCGATTGTCCAATCAACTCGTCATCCTCGAGGCCGAAGGCAAGGGCGGCGACCCCCGCCTCAAATCGATCAATTCCCTGGAAAAGGGTTATCTCGCCGCCCAAGTTCAGATGGCACGCATCTATGAATTGCCGCAGTCGGGCAAATCAGCAAACAAGCAAGATGAAGAGGAGAAGGATCGGACTCAGAAGGCGATCGAGTATCTGGAGCGCGGCTTGCAGCGCGTGACCCGGCGGGACACATCGCGCGACGTCTTCGACGCCCAGATGCTGCTCGTGAACTTTCTTGCCAAGAAGGACCGGACCATCGAGGCCGCGGTCCTCGGCGAGGGATTGGCCCGCAACAATCCGAAGATGCCTAGGGCTTCGGTCGCCGCCGCTCTCGCCGTGTTTGCTTACAACTCGGCGCTCGCCAAGTTGAAAGAATCCCCCGCGCCACGGACCAGGCCGAGGAAGCCGACGTCCGCCACATCGTTAGTCTCGCCCACTTTGCCGAGAAGACCTGGCCGAACGATGGCCCGACCGACGCCATCCGCCACGTACTCGCGTTCTACCAGGAGAACCGCGACAAAAATCACGAGCTGGCCTGGCAGACCTACGCCCGAATTGGCAACGGCTACAGCGAGGTATACCAGGCTCGACGCGAGATGGCGGGGGTCATGTTTTACCTGATCCGCCCCGAAGAGCGGGATGCGAAGAAGTACCGCGACGCGCTCGCTAAAAACATCACCGACCATGCCAAGCAATTCCGCGCCACGCTCGCGGCACTGGAATCCTTGCAGGACCCGCCCGCCAGCACGCCGGCGAATCAGGCCGAATCGTGGGCCGGCGCCCGCACCATGCAGGCCCAGCTCTACTACATGAATGGGGACTACGACAAGGTCGACGCGGTCGTCAAAGCGACCGTCGCCGGCCTCGGCAAGCTCGGCGCCCTCGAGGCCAAGCGGCGCGACGACTTGGCCTATACCGTCCGAAGTCTCAAGTACAACGCCCTCCAGGGGCGGGCCGCCGAATTCATCAAAGCCAAGGAATTCGCCAAAGTCGGCGCGACGCTCGGCACGGAACTCGACGCCTTGAAGAAGGAACTGAAAGCGGCGCCGCCCAAGGAGCCGCCGCCCGGCTTCGATCGCATGCGCAACGCCCAGCGTGGATTCTTGATCGCCTGTATGTCCGCTTATGTGCAGAACAAGCAAGCCGACCAGGCAAGCGAGTTGCTCGACGCACTGCAAAGTTCGGGCGGCAGCCTCGCATCGAATCTCGCGACCATGCGCTCGCTCAACAGCACCATCGAGGACCAAATCTCCAGCTTGAAGAAAGAAGGGAAAACTCAAGAAGCGGACGACGTGGCCAAGACGTTCACCGACTTCCTCGACAAGATCAAGGGCGACGACACGTCGAAGCTGCCCAATGGGGTGATCGTGTTTCTCGGCCAGGGCTATGGAGCGGTCAATCAAAACGCCAAAGCCGCCGAGCTATTCGAGCAACTCATCCAGAAGCCGTTCGGCCCGATCCGAAGAAGTCGGCGGAAGAAAACCAGAACCTCGCGGCGAAGCACAAGGTGTTCGTTCGCGAAATGGAGTATTACCAGGCTCGTGCGTTGCGCCAGGCGGGTGGCAAGGAGAACTTCGACAAGGCCAAAGCGCTTATGCAAAAGATCGTCGGCGATCCACTGAAGAAGGGAACTCGTGGCTGGGGCTATTCGAACCTCTCGATTCGCAAGGAGTATTGCTTGCTTCTCGAGGACCAGATGTTTTTTGGCCCGGCGGTCAGCAATTGGGTGCGCTTGTCGCGCGAGTTCATCCCGAACGGTCTGCCGATGCGGATCCGCTTCCTCGGCGCACGGCCCGCGTTTGTCGCGTATGGACAGGCGGCCGACGACGCGCTCGTGGGCGCGTTCGCCATTCCGTCGTGCGTCTCGACTTTCGTCGACATTGGCTTCAAGACCGTGTATCCGGCCGTCGCCGAGAAGCGAAATCAGCAACGTCAGCTCTATTTCGATCTGTTCTTCGAAGCGCAGCGCTGCAGCGCCCGCGCGTACACCACGCCGATCATCGTGGCCAAGATCCGGGGCGGCCAGCAGACCGCGGACCAGAAACTTTCCGACATCGGTCAGAAATTCTTCGATCTGCTCACCAAGAACGACGATGTCCCCACGGAAGTGAAAGAGAACATCAAGGATCTGTTGGAGAAGAAGGAAAACGCCCAGATGAAAAAGAAATTCGACGAACTTATGGCGAGTGTGCCCAAGACAGGCGGCTAAGCTGCTGAACCTAACTCCCGGCCCCTTCCCCAAAAGCGAAGGGGGACAAGATACACACGCGAGATTCTTTCCATGAAGCGCTTCCTTGGATTTGTTGCCCTGGCGGCCTCCGTTTCAATCATCGCGGGCCCGACGATTGTTCGTGCCCAGGACAAGGTTGAACGTCGCGACAAGAAGGCCGGCTCCGTGTTCGTTTCCGGCAAAATCCTGGAAGAGAATGCGGCCGGCGTTCGGATCAAGCCCCAGGGCCTGGGCAAGGAGCAAATGATCCCGTCGAATGAAATCATCCATATGAGCTATTCCGACATGCCGGCAAGGGTCGCGCTCGACATCGGCAAGTTGGCGCCGGCGGAAGCTGCCCGCGATTATGCTGCACTGCTCAAGGGCTACGAGGCGGTTCAGGTTGTTCCGGAATTGAGGTCCAGCGGCGCGGCTGCCCGACGTTACATCGACTATCGCGTGGTGAGCTTGCGAGCAGCCGTTGCCGATGGGGATGAACAATTGAAGGCGGCGGAGAAGGGACTTTCCAATTTCATGAATGCCCATCCGGATACATGGGAATATCCGTTGGTCGCCCGGCAACTCGCCCACTTGCAGGCCGACGCCGGCGACTATGCCGCCGCCACGCGGACTTACGAAACACTGGAAAAGGCCAGCAACGTCCCTTCCGAATTCAAGCAAGACGCGGCGGCCGCCCTCATTGACATTGCCTTTCAATCCGAAGACTACGATGCCGGTCAAAGGCGCATCGAGGCGGTCCGCAAGGACCCGATGACGACCCCGGTCCTCAAGGCCCGCGTGGACATGTATCAGCTCGGCCTGGATGCCGCGAAGGGAGACCTCGCCGCCTCGGTCAAGAAGATTGAAGATGCGATCAACAAGACGGAGGATTCAGGCCTCAAGGCGCTCGGTTACAACGTGCTCGGCGACGTCTACCTGGCCAAGGGCCAGCCGCGTGAGGCGATGTGGTCATACCTCTGGGTCGACGTGGTCTACAACCACGACCGCGGCGAACATGTCAAAGCGATGACGCGACTGATCAAGATTTTCGAAAAGGACAACGACAAGGCGAAGGTCGTGCTGTACAAGGAGAAGCTGGCTCGCTCGCGATAGCGTCGAAGGCGAGCGGAGCGGCGTCAGCCGCGCGATGTTCCCATCATCGGGCGGCTGACGCCGCTCCGCTCGCTTAGCAGTGCTCGAGTCTCTGCCACGACCATTTGCCGCACGTAGCGCATGGCCGATAGAGACGCGGCCGGCCGGCGGCTTTCCAGCGAATGCCGCCCGCATCCCAGACCGATTGCGATGCCCCGCACTTGCAGCGAATCATCCATTTCCGCGATTCCGCCTCCGCGGCCGCGAACCACTTCCGAGGCAAGATCATTCGAAAGAAGCGTTGCGTACGGCTCATCGATTCACTCGGCTTTTTTGCGGGTCGGCCGACGTTGCGCTGCGGCAGCCAGTGGATCGTCCGGCCATGCATGCTTCGGATAGCGGGCCCGCAACTCCTTCCGCACCACCGGATACGTATTCGCCCAGAAGCTTGCAAGGTCGTCTGTCACCTGTTGCGGACGATAGTTCGGCGCCAATAAGTGCAAGAGCACCTTGACGCGTCCGCCGGCGATTCGGGGCGTGTCGGCCAGGCCAAATAACTCTTGAATGCGAACCGCCAGCACCGGCGGCCGTCCTTCTTCGTAAGTGACCGCGATGTGGCTGCCTCTCGGTACGACGACCCGCTCCGGGGCCTCGCGGTCAACCGCCTGCCGTTGTGCGTGTGTCAATCTCCCCCGAAGAGCTTGCTCCCAATCGCGCTTGCGCAATTCGTCGAACGAACGGCAGCCCGGGGTTAGCCAGGTAAGCAACTCACGCAGGTCGGAATCATCGTACTTCGGCAGGGCGAGTTCGGGCATCCAGGTCCGCAAGCAACGAACCCGCGTCTGGAACTGCCCGGCCGGTGAATCGGTTGGAGGCAACACACGATCGAGGTTCCGCAAGGCCGCATCAATCAATGCGCTGGTCACCTGTTCTTCGTTTACGGCATTCGCTGCTTTCTCATCGATTACGAGATCGTCAAACCGAATACGCTTCCACGCGACCACACGGCCCGCCGCTTCATCAAACTCGACATCGACGGATTCACGGAGGTGTTCGGGACAAAGCCACGCCCGATCCACCGCCGACGCCAGGCGAACGATTGTCTCCGCTTGGCCGGCATCGACATCAATGGCGAGGAACAATTCCGCTTGCGTGACCCCACTCGACGGGGCCAGTTTCACGCCGCGACCTCCGACCATCACACCGCGAGCACTCCCCGCTTCGCGGCGTCGGCAGAGACGATCGGGAAACGCGGCGAGCAACGCTCGGCCAAGCGTTTCGCCCGGCGAGCCCGGTCGTGTGATCGCCGGAAGCCGCGAACCCGCGTCGATGGGCTCGCCTTCAAGCAATCGCGCGAATTGATCCCGTGGCGCAGGATAAACCGGGCAGTGCCACGATCGGGCGGGCCGAGCGACGAATGACCCCCCTCTAGCGCTTCCATTCGATCGAGCAAATCCGAGGGCGTCGCATGCGGTGCCGGCCCACGTGGGAAGGGATCGCGCTCGGACAGCAACGCTGCCGCCAAAGCGACTTGCGGCAGCTCGCCGAGACCGGCCCCTTCCAGCAGCATACGTGCCAGCCGCGGATGCACGGGCAATCGAGCCATGGAGCGTCCGAGTTCGGTGAGCCGGCGATTTGCAATCGCCCCGAGACGTTCGAGCAAGTCCATCGCTTGCTGGACGGAGTGCTCATTCGGCCGATCGAGCCACGGAAACGTGTCGACACTTTCGCCTAAGGCCAACAAGTTCAGCGTGGCCCCGGCGAGATCGATGCGCCGAATCTCGGGCTCGGTTTCTTCGGGCCGCGAACGATGCGACACTTCGCTCCACAAGCGAACGCAGACGCCCGGCTGCGTGCGTCCCGCTCGACCCGCTCGTTGATCGGCACTGGCGCGCGAAATGTGGACGAGTTGCAGACGGTCCAGCCCCACCGACGGATCGTAGATCAGTTGCCGAGCCAAGCCCGTATCGACAACCGTTGTGACACCCTCCACCGTTATCGATGTTTCCGCGACATTCGTGGCGAGAACCACTTTGCGTCGACTCTGCGGCATGAGCGCTCGATCTTGCTCCTCGGCAGGCAACTCGCCGTGCAGGGGCAAGATGAGCGCGTCGTCGCCGATCCGGTCGCGCAAGTCGTCGGCAGTCGCCCGAATCTCGCCGAGGCCGGGGAGAAATGCGAGCACGTCGCCAGGATTCTCGTCCAGCACTCCGGCGATCGCCTTGGCGGTCGCGAACGGCCAGCGGTTGCCTTCGCGTTTCGGCTCGTAGCGGATTTCGACCGGAAACGACCGCCCCTCACTCGTGATCACGGGACAGCCACTGAGATAAGCACTGACGCTCGCGGCCTGGAGCGTCGCCGACATCACAACCACTTTCAACTCCGGGCGGACGTTCGCCTGCACCAGCCGCACGAGGCCGAGTGCCAGATCGGTCTCCAGGCCGCGTTCGTGGAATTCATCGAACACCACGACACCGGTTGACTCGAGGTAGGGATCATCTTGTAGCATCCGCAGCAGGATTCCCGGCGTGACCGCGAGAACCCGGGTGTTGCGATTCGCCTGTCGTTCAAAGCGCACGTGCCAGCCAAAAAGGTCGCCGGGGCGCGTGCCGCGCTCGACGGACATGCGACGAGCAGCGGCTCGAGCGGCAATTCGCCGCGGCTCGACAAGGATGATTCGCGCGTTGGCTATTAGCCCAGCGTCCAGAATCGATGGCGGAACGCGAGTGGTCTTACCGGCGCCGGGCGGCGCCTGAAGAACGACGGCCGGGGAATTGCGAAGCGCCGCGATAAGCTGCGGCAGCATCGGATCGATGGGGAGCGGCGCGATCGTCACAGATTTTCAAGAAAGCTCTTGACAAACGGACAACGCCATCTTACAAGCTCGCGACCCGACCCTACCGTCTCGACGGCGGCTGTTGGCGTACGCACCTGTTGCACAGGTTGGCGCAGAGTCTGCGCGAAAGGAATCGCGAGATGGCTCTCTTCACCCCATTTCGGGCAATCTGGACGCACTGGCGCTTGGCCCGCAGGCGAACGATTCGCCGGCCCCGACTTGCGCTCCAGTTTCTGGAGGGCCGCGAAGTCCCCGCCGTCGGCGGCGGCTTCACCGCGGGGGGAATCACGGGCGAGTATTTTAACAATCCAACCCTTTCCGGTGCGCCGGCATTCGTCCGCCAGGATGTGCGCATCGATTTCGATTGGCAGTTGCGAGCGCCCGGCGGCTCCAACTCGCCGGATTTCAAGAGCGTCGGCGCCGACAACTTCTCCGTTCGCTGGACCGGCCAGCTCATTCCTCGATTCTCCGAAAACTACACGTTCCGAACGGTGAGCGACGACGGCGTTCGCGTCTGGATCAAGCCGGCGGGCACGGACACCTGGATTGGCTTGATCGACAACTGGAGAATTCACGGGGCGACCGAGGATACGAAGACCATTGCGCTCACTGCCGGCCAGACTTATGACGTGCGCATGGACTACTTCGACGCCGGCGGCGCGGCCGTGGCCCGCCTTGCCTGGTCGAGCCCCAGCACGCCGGATGAAGTGATCGACCCGGCGACCAACATCGGCGTCAATGCGGTGACCTACGACTCTCAGGTCTATGCCGACGCCGGCAAGAGTGGACGGGCCGACTGGGGCGACCCGAACGACTACTTCAACCGCCCGCTCGTCACGACGGATTGGTCGGGCTGGCCGACCGCGGATGCAGCGCACATCTTCTGGGAAGGACAAGACCCGACCCAAACCAAGGGCGTCTACCAACTCCGATTCACCGGTCGGGCCGAGGTCACCAGTTGGGCGGGCAAGGGCGTGTTCCGGGTGAACGGTGCAACGTTCGGCGGGAAACTGCCGTTTGGCGCCGGCTACGATCCGGGAACCAACACGACCGTCGCCGAAATCGACATCAACAACGCGGACCTGTTCGGGCTCACATTCCGCTATACGAAACGCGATGCGAACGCGCCGTCCAATTCTGGCATCACCAACGTCCAACTGCTGAAACCAATCGCGCCGGGATCGGGCGTTGACTACCGGCCAACCGATCTGTTCGCCAACGACGTAAAGACTGCATTTTCGCGCTTCACGACGCTGCGCTACCTGACTGCCAATTTCAACGGCGAACAAGAGTGGTGGCAACGCAAATTCCCCGGCCAGATGAAAGCTGCCTGGGGTGATCGCAATGCCGTTTGGGAATACGAGGTCATGCTTGCCAATGAAACGGGCAAGGACCTGTATATCACGATTCCCGTCAATGCCTCAGACGACTACGTTCGCAAGTTGGCGAAACTGATGCGCTATGGATCGGACGGGATCAATCCGTATGACGGGCCGGTCACCAATCCGGTCTATCCGGGGCTCAACCCGAATCTCCGCGTGTACGTCGAATGGGGGAACGAGACGTGGAACTGGGCGTTCAGCCAATCGACGCTCGGTTCAAGCGCTGGCAAGGCTGCGGTCAAAGCCAGGACGCCCGATGGTCAGATCGTTAACTACGACGGCAAGCGGCCGAACGGCGACGTCCGCCGGTGGACCGCACTCAAGACCGTCGAAGCGAGCGATACGTTTCGCTCCATCTGGGGCGACGGAGCGATGGGCACCCAGGTTCGAGTGGTGCTCGAATACCAGTACGACAACCTGCAAGACACCGCGATGGAGTCGCTCCGCTTCATCGACAACTATTTCAACAACGCCGACGGCAAGCAGCATGTCAGCAACCCGAGGCCCGTGAGCTATTACATCTGGGGCGCCGGCGGAGCGTCCTACTTCGGCGCGACCAATCCTCGCGGCCTGGTGACGGATTTCGGCGTGCCGGATGGCGATTTCGAATGGGCCAAGATTGCCAACGGCAACTCGATTGCCAGCCCGCCTGGAACGGCATGGCAATTCACCGGCGATGCGGGGGTTTATCGCGACGTGGGTGGCGCCGGCGACAACAAACTGATCAATGTGAGCGGTGTCGGGGCGGTGCCGGCGACCCCATCCGGGAAGCAGGGGATGTACATTTCTGGCACGGGGACGGCGACAGTCAGCATCGACTTCCCACGGGCAGGCGTGTACGCGATTGATTTCACGGCCGCGGCGAAGTACGGCCCAGGCCTCGGCAACCCACTCGATTTCTTCTTCGATAGTCAGCGCGTCACTCCCAACGCCGCGGACCTGAATCCCAATTCCACCGCCTGGTCACCCGGCACCGGCTACGGACGCGATCCATCGAAGTTAACCGGCTACGGAACGGTCCCGGTTTATGTGTCAGGACCTGGCCGACATACATTCAAGATCATCGGCCGCGGCAAGGCGTGGCAGACGACGGTTCTCGACAACCTTCAGATCGCCAGCACCGATGCCATTTTCGCTTCGCGAATCCCCGGCGGTGGACAAGCGGCCGGGCAGATCTCGTCGCTCGACTATCAGAATCAACTCATCGCCCAGGCCAAATACGCACTCGCTTTTGGATTGAAAGTGGTCGCCTACGAAGGTGGGTGGTCGTTGGGCGGCGACACGGAAGGGGTGCCGATCGAGAGTTGGGCGAAGTATTGGGACGGCCGAGCGACCGCCGCGATGGCCCAGGCGATCGACGCCTTCTTCCGGGCCGGCGGCGAGTTGAATATCCTCGGCACCTACGACCAGTGGCGAGTCGACGATGCGGCCCACGCGGGCGATTATCCTCTGGTCAAAGCAATCGATTCGCGAATCAACGCCCTGCCGGTTGAGGGCACAGCCGGAGTCGTGGTGCCCGGTACGCTGTCCGTTGCTCAGAGAGCGACGGATGTGATTGAAGGCAAGAACGACCGGGGCCATGTCGCCGCCAGTGAATGGATCAGCTGGAACGTCCTCGTTCCGTCGACCGGCGATTACCGAATCTCGGCACTCACCACGCGCGGCGGCCAGGCAAAAATCGTTGTCGATGGCGATCCCATCGTCGATGGAGCGAGCGGTTCGTACCTGGCGGAGACGGCCCGGCTGACACCCGGCGTGCATTCGATCCGCGTGCAAAGCGAGCGGAGCGACTTCTTCATCCAGTCGATCACGATCTCACGCGTCGGCGGACCGGCCTACGAGCCACCGGTCGAAACGCCGACGTCTGTCGCTCAGTCGCCCCCATCAGGATTGCCTTCCGGCTGGCAAAGCGAAGACATCGGGTCGCCCGATCTTTCCGGCTCAGCCCAGGTTGCAAACGGCACGTGGACGATGACCGGGGCTGGCGCCAATATCTGGGGTTCGGCCGACCAATTCCAGTTTGCACACACCAGCGTCTATGGCGATGCCGTCATGACGGCCCGCATCGACAGCATGGACAATACGCATTCCTGGGCGAAAGCCGGCCTGATGGTGCGAGCGGGCACTGGCGCAAGTGCAGCCTTTGCCGCTGTCTACAACACCCCCGCCAACGGCCTTATGTTCGAGTGGCGATCGTATTATCGGGGAGCGCCGCAATCGATCTCAGTGAGTGTGCCCGCCGGTCCGATCTGGGTGAAACTCGTCCGTCGCGGCAATTCGTTTGCCGCCTACTATTCGGCCGACGGTCAGTCGTGGACGCGCATCGGCCAGGCACAAACCGTGGTCATGCCCGGCGGTGTCGAGGCGGGCCTGGCCGTCACATCCCACGACGTCAACCAGCGAACGACCGCCCGATTCTCCAACGTCGCCATCAATTAGTGAAAAGCGTCGCAACGTAGGCGCAAAGCGGGATAAGCCCGACTTTGCGCACATGCTATGGCAGATTCTCGTCGTGCCAATTCAGCGAGCGCATTGTGGGGCGGAATTCCCGTTGCGCTCACGTCGCAACACTCACCATTGCGCTTGGAACTGCACTGCGATGCGCCTACGCTATAATTGGATGGGCGATGTCCCTCAATTGGAAACTTGCAACTCGAAATTTGAAACCATATGGGCGGAGTCAATCCCTATATCGTCAAGCCAGACTTGAAGAAGCCAACCAAGCCATTCAAGGTGACCATTCACGTCGAGGAGACCGGCGAGAAAACGGAGTTCATGGTCAACCCGGCCGAGATCCCCTACGGCCACACCGGACTGGAAGGGAGCATCCTCGACCTCGCTTATGGCGCCGGTATCGACATCGATCATTCCTGCGGCGGAGTGTGTGCCTGCGCAACCTGTCACGTGAAAGTCATCAAAGGCGGCGAATCGTGCTCAAAGGCGACCGAGGACGAGCTGGATATGCTCGATACCGCGCGCGACGTCGACATGGATTCCCGCCTCAGTTGCCAGTGCGTACCGGATGGGACCAAGGACATCGTGGTAGTGGTTCCAGAATGGAACAAGAACATTGTCAAGGAAGGACACTGAGGGTGCATTTCGGGCGCTAAATCCGAGTCGGGCGTTTATTTTCTGTAGGGGCGATCCCTTTCCTTCGCAGACGGCCCGCCTACAATCGTTGCGCGGCGCGGAACTTGGCCATTCGGCCGAAGTATACCCACCGAACCTGTCTTTTTCCCCTTTCTGGGAGACCCGCTGCCATGCGAAAGATTTGTGTGTCTTTGGCGCTTTTGACCGTTATCGCCGTCCTGAGCCAATCGACCGCTCAACAACCCGACCCGGCACTCTTCAAGCTATTTGGGCCGGTCATGCGGGTCGTTGGCGAAAACCCGGGCGCTGCGCGATGAACCCGGGCGTGCAAAAAGAAATCAAGATGGACGAGGACCAGGTCAAAGCAGTGCGCGAGAAGGTTGCTCCCCTCGGCTTCGGCTTCGGCCGTGGAGGCGGCCGGGGCAAGGGTAAGGGCGAGATCACGCCCGAGGCCAAGGAGCGCTTCACCAAGATGTTTGAGAAGATCTCGGAGTTGAAGGATGTTCCGGAAGACAAATTGGAAGAGAAAATCCGCGAGACATTCAAGGACGAAATCGAAAAGCCAACCAAGGAAGTCGAGAAGATCCTCAAGCCCGAACAAATGAGCCGCTTGAAGCAAATCGCTCGTCAGCAGGGCGGTCCCGCTGCTTATCTGAAGTCCGAGAACGTCAAGGATCTGGAAATCACTTCCGAGCAAAAGACCAAGCTGAAAGAAATCAATTCGGACTTGCAGAAAGATCTGGCCGAGCTGCGTGGCGGCGGCATGGGCGGCTTCCGGATTTCGCCGGAAACCCGCGAAAAAATGACGGCCGTGACCAAGGAGGCCACGGACAAGGCAACCGCGGTGCTGACCGACAAGCAAAAGACAAAATGGAAAGAGTTGACCGGTGAGCCGTACACGGTTCAGCTATTTGGTGGGCGACGCCCGAAGAAGGATGATTGATGCCAGTGTCGAGGGGGCGAGGTGGTGGAGTAGTTTCTTGGCTTGTGCCGACCACCTCACCACCTCACCACCTCGCCACCACTTCATCTTGAGGCAATCGCTTCCCTTCCGTAGCATGGGCAGGTAATCTCGCCACCAATCCGGATCAGGTTTTCCCATGCCCGTTCGCGCCGTCTGCCCCGAATGTGGGGCAACTACCACCATCGACGAAGCCAGTCCCCAAAAAGCCATTGAATGCCGGCAATGCGGCAAGCAGGTCCCGGTGCCCGGCGCGAAGCCCGGCGGGCCGCCGCCGTTGCCGAAGAGTGAGTCCGCTCCCGCCGACGCCGGTTTCGAAGTGCTCGACGACGAAGAGGAAGTGGACGACCGACCGCCCGTCACCCGCAGTCGGAGCCGCGACGACGACAGCGGCGAACGGCCGCGCCCGGAATTCGCTCGCGGGACGACGATGAGGACGACGAGGACGACTATCGTCCCGTCCGCTCTCGTCGGCTGCGAGAACAGGAAGACGACGACGAAGAGGATGATCGTCCGCGATCGCGATACCGACGAGATGACGATGATGATGAAGACGATGAGGAGGAATCACCCCGCCGAAGGGCTGCCGCTCGTCATGACGATGAGGAAGAGGATGATGACGAACCACCCCGTCGAAGCGCGGCCGCTCGTCGCGATGATGATGAAGACGATGAAGACGAGGACGATGATGATCGCCCCCGATCCCGGCGGGCCGCGGCGGACGACGACGAAGACGAGGACGACGAGGCGGAGGACGTCGAGGAGTATGTGGATGAAGATGAGGACGAAAACGACGAAGATTCGATCCGCGCCGCCGGGTTGGGGGCGGCTACGCCAGCTCTCGCGACGACGATGACGATGAGGTCGAGGAAAAATCCAGCAAGCGCGGACTGATCCTGGCGGCTTTACTTGCGTTCCTGCTCTTGGGCGCCGGTGGCGGAATGGCCGCCTACTATTACTGGCCGAAGAAGGAGACGCAGGTTGTTCAAAACGATGGCGACAAGACGCAGACGGAGGTTCCGCCCGTCGCGCCGGGACCTAAGCCCCCCAATCCCAAGCCGCCGGAGCCCAAGCTGGTCGAGCCGCCCGGGCTGCCGATCCACTCCGTCAAATTCGATGGCGATCGCAAGACGATCGTGCTACCCGGACGAGTCGCCCGCACTTGTGCCGGCGGCGATGGCCGCTACTTATTCCTGGGTTGTCCCAACGAGAAGAAACTGTGCGTTTACGACGCATCAGAAGCAACCATCGTCAAGGAAATCCCGACAGCAGGGAAGGACACTTACTTTGCCGCCGGCGCGACGAAGTTGCTCCTGGCCGATAACACCACACGAAAGATTGAGCGCTACGATCTCATCCGAATGGAAAAGGACCAAGAGGGACCATATCCATTTGAAGGCACGATCGACGAGATCTGCATGGGTTCCGGCTCGAATGGCCCGGCACTCGTTGGCACGTCGCCGGCCGGCGTCTGGCCGTTCGAGTTTTTGGACATCGAATCGCTCAAAAAGGCCGACATTGGCTGGAAAGCCGTCCCTCCGAACAATCTGCCGCGAGCGGTTCACTTCTCGGCATCAGCCGACGGCACTCGGTGGGCGGGAATGCCGGCTGGCGCGAATGCTCGTGGTGCTGTCGTCGTTCAACGCCAGGGCAAGCAAGTTTCCGCGGAGTGGATCGCGACGGAAAAGAGCCTCGGCTTCACAGCGCTCTCCGCAAACGGCCAGACGCTTCTCACGCGATCGGGCGGCTTCAATGTAGCGAGCCCAATTACCCGGAATCCGGGCCCCGACTCGACCGGCTTCATCGCGCCGGCAGTATCAGGCCCGTTATTTGTTCATGTCCTGCGCTACAAGAGCAAGAGCGGACAGACCGGCATGCGCGTGGCCGCGACAACGGCGGCCACTCTTCCGTCGCAGAAAGTTCCGCGTACGCAGATTCCCCAGCCTTATGAGCCCGGCGACGCAATGCCCCCGAATCAGCACATTTACCTCGTTCCCGAGTCGCGCTCGTTGATTATTTGCCCAAGCGGGGCCGAAGGCAGATTAGAAATCGTCAAATTCGACCCTTTGGGTGGCGTATCGCCGGGAACGCTTCTAATTACCAGCACGCCGCCAGACCTGTTTACCCCGGGGACTACGCTTGCCTACAAAGTCCGCTTCATGCCGACCGCATTGAGCCGGGGCATTTCCATGATTGGTCCAAAGGGGTCAACAGTACGATCGGACATTATCAACTGGCCGACGTCGCCCGACATGCAACCGAACACCGCGACGTTTCAATTAACGGTCACGGCCGGCGGGAAATCGGGCTCGCAAGTTTTCACTGTCCATAATTCAGCCACTCCGGCGCCGAAGACCGTGGCGCCAAAGCCGATCGACCCGAAGTTGAATCCGAAGTCTCCCAACCCCAAGACTCCTCCGCTCCCTTCGTCACCAATTGCTCCGGGAGCGAAACTCGTTCAAGAGTCGAGCGGCCGGCTCCCGATCTCGCCCCCCGCGATGAAAGAGCCGCACATCGTAGTCGATTTGCCCGGGCCAATCCGCGACGCCTGCATCGGCGGCGGCGGACGGTACATCATTTTCCACTGCCCGGCCGTCCGCAAGCTCGTCGTCTTCGACGTCAACACCTTAAAGATCGAACACACGTTCCCGGTCAATGCCGACGACATTCTCTTCGCGGCAAGCATGGAGAAACTGTTCTTGATCTACCCGGACCTCAAGGTTGTCATCCGTGTCAGCCTGGCGACATTCAAGCCGGAGGCGGATATGACGCTCGAAGTCACGCAACGCCCGACCGTCGCCGCAATGGGCAGCGCCACTTCGGGGCCGCTCATCCTCGGCGGCGTGCCATCCCAAAATGATGCCAGCAAAATGGCGCTGACATTTATCGACCTGACCACGATGAAGGAAGTGGCCATCAGCAAGGCGGAGGGGAAGTTTAGCGTCACGACCTCAATGCTGCCTACTTGCGAGTATCCGCCAATGGCCACACGCTCGGCGCCTGGCGATCGCAGCTTATTCCCAGTGGACTGCAGGTCGCGCAATTGTCCGGCAACACGATCGGTGGATCGTACTTGGGCGAAACGGTTGGCCACGTCACCCCCGGACCCGATGGCGAGACGATCTTCACCGAAAAGGGCATGTACACCGTCAAGGGCGAGCCAACTGGCCGCCGGGAGTCCGCAGTGCCGGCAGTTCAAGGCGATTGGTTCCTGACGCTGGCGCCTGCCGCAAAGGGACCAGCCGGCGCTCAAACGGTCAGCGTCTGGAAGAAGGGAAGCGATTCCCCGCTCGCCCAGTTCAACGATCTGCCCGGCTTCGACGGCAAACGCGATCCCTTCGAGCGCGACAATCCGACACTCGCGCTCGACCACCGCTTGTTCTTGGTTCCGGACGCAAAGATTCTGATCGCCGTCCCGCCGGCCGCGAACAAGCTGCACGTGTATCGCGTGGAAGCGGGGAAGAAATAGAAGCGTACGTCAACAATAGGACTTATAGGTCCTATGGGTCTGGTCACTGACGCGTGACTCTCCCCCGCAACTGTAATGACCGCCTTCCTCTTCGTTCCGCTTCTCGTTGCCGCGTGGATGCTCGGCTTGATCGTCGCTGCGCACGCGGCCCATTATTTCCTGGCCATCGTGGAAAGCTCGGCCACCGCGATGACGCGCAATCTGTCCTGGAAAGGACAATCGTTCCGCGAATGGATCCGCGACGGCGTGCAATGGCCGGACGATCTGTTCGTCGATTACTTCGCCAAGACTTTTTACTTCGCCTACGTCATCGGCATCTGGGCAGGGCCGGCGTTTCTGATTGGCCGCGTGGCGTTAGGCCATTCTCCCTGGGCCATCGTGACCACGGGGGCCGTCTTCTGGTTGTTCTTCCCCGTCGGGCTGCTCTCGTCGCTTGCTTCCGAGTCGCGCTGGACGCCGTTTTGGTCGGCCATACCGATCGCGCTCTGTACAGCGCCCCGCGAAAACACTGGCCTTCTACGCTTTGAGCCTGCCGCTCCTCGCAGTCCTCGTTGTCACGTTCGAACTGCTCCTCTTGGACTCGCACAAGCTTGCCCTCGGCTGGTCGATCGCGCTTTGCCCGGTCGCGGTCGTAGCATTTTTCATTTTTGCCCGCCTGCTCGGACGCCTCGGCCTCGTCGTGACGTTCACGCAACCGCGAGTCGAGACCATGCGAAAGCCGCGGGCCCGCAAGCCAAGCCGGCCGGTCCACGCCTACGACGAGCGAACCCGCCCCTTCATCCCGAAGGAAGGAATCCCGGACGATCCGCCCTCTCATGCCCAGCCAGCCGACCTGCCGCCGATCGAAACGCCGTTCGACGGGCCTGTGACCGGATACGGCGTCGATTTCTCGGGATCCGCCCCACCAGTCGAAGAAGCGAAGCCGGCGTCGCCGATCATGCACTTCGACGACGACGATACGCAGATCACTGTCGCTCCGCCGCCCGATGTCACCGGTACCGATCGCGAGAAGATCGCAGCCCAGTTGGCGAAGCCATCGGAACGCGAACTGGCGCTTCATCTTCGCGAGCGGCCGCAAGAGCCCCGAAATCCCTATGGCGTCGAGGCCGTTTCGTTCCTCTTCGATCCGAAGACCATCGACCCGTGGGTCCGCCTCACGCTCGGCCTCATGCTGATGCACATCTTGCAGCGCTCGCTCGATCTGCTCCGGCCCGTGTAAGATTTTCCCCATGAAGATCCTCGTCACTGCCGGCAACACGCAGACGCCGATCGATCGGGTGCGCTGCATCACCAACATTTTCAGCGGCCGCACCGGAGCACAGATCGCAATGGAAGCGCATCGCCGCGGCCACGAGGTGACACTTCTTGACTTCGCACCCAGAAGTGCTTCGCAAAGACGCCCCGACCGAGCGCTGGACGACACGCTCCTATCGCACCTTCGATGACTTGCATGAATTGATGGCTGAACTGGTACCCGGCGATCGATTCGACGTTCTCATTCATGCGGCCGCGGTGAGTGATTTTCAGATCGCCGGGGTCTATGCCCAACGCGACGGGCCGATGATATCCGAGAGCAAGATTAGCAGCCGTCACTCGGAACTCTGGCTCCGTTTGACGCCCACACCGAAGCTGGCAGACAAAGTGCGGTCGCCCTGGGTCTTTCATGGCATGTTCGTCAAATTCAAGCTCGAAGTCGGCAAGTCGAGCGAGGAACTACGCCAGATCGCCCTTCAATCACGAGCGCAATCCGACGCCGATCTGCTTGTGGCAAATACGCTGGAAGGCAAGGACGTGGAAGCGTTCATTGCGGATCGCGCCGGGGGATGGGGGCAAGTTCCGCGAGCGGAATTGGCCTGCAGATTGTTGGATCGAATCGACGCAATGGGGTAGTTCTGAGGCAAAGGCGAGCGGCGCGGCGTAAGCGCGACGTGGGCTCGCACCAACAGTGGCCAGCGTACACAGGGGGCAAGGTCACGTCGCGCTTACGCCGCGACGCTCGCCTTGGTCGACGGCGGCGCGGTGGCGTTTGGGTTCACGCCAGCAGCTTCGGATGCAGCTTCGCCTTCCCCTCCACGCCAATCAACCGCTGCGGCAGCCCCTGGTTCAGATAAGTCAATTTGAATGGGTCCAGACCCAACAAATGGAGAATCGTAGCCTGCAAATCGCGGACGTCGAACTTGTTTTCGCCGACGTAGTAGCCAATCTCATCAGTTGAGCCGTAGGTCTGCCCGCCCTTGATGCCGCCGCCGGCCAGGAGCGTCGTGAACGCGTAAGGATGATGGTCGCGGCCGATGTACTTCTGGCCCGGCGAGTTCTGCTTCATTGGTGTGCGGCCGAATTCACCGCTCCAAATCACCAGAGTCGAATCGAGCAGGCCCAATCGCTTGAGGTCCTTGATAAGCCCGGTCAGTGCCCGGTCGACTTGCTGCGTCTTGATCGGCAATGTGTGCGGAATGTCTTCGCCGGGGCTGACGCCGTGATGGTCCCAGCCCCAATCGTAGATCTGGACAAAACGAACGCCGGCCTCGACCAATCGCCGGGCAAGAAGGAAATTATTCGCCAGCGTCGGGTCGGTCCCCTTGTAGAGGGTCCGCGGGTCATCAGCCTTTTCGGCCGGCGCGACATAGCCCGGCACCGCCCCGTATAGGTCGAGCACCTCCTTTGACTCCTTCGAAATATCCATCACCTTCGGCGCTTCGAGCTGCATGCGGTATGCGAGTTCGTATTGGGCAATACGCGTAACCGTTTCGGCGTCGCCAAGCGACTTGGCCTGCATTTCATTGAGCTTGGCCAAGGCATCGAGCGTCTGCCGCCGGCCGTCGCGATCAAGACCGGGCGGGTTGGCAAGAAACAGCACCGGGCTGCCGGGCGAACGGCACTGAACCCCCTGGTAAACGCTCGGCAGAAATCCGCTGCCCCAGACACTCTTGCCGGCGTCCGGCGATTTGCCGCCCGACGTCAGCACAACGAAACCCGGCAGGTTCTGATTCTCGCTACCCAACCCATAAGTTGCCCACGAGCCGATCGCGGCGCCGCCGAGCAGGTTGGTCCCGGTTTGCAAATAGAGCTGCGCCGGAGCATGGTTGAACTGATCGGTGACGCACGACTTCACGATCGCGATGTCATCGACCACTTCAGGCAAGTTCTTCCACAACTCACTCAGCTCGGCGTCACACTTGCCGTGCTTGGCGAACTTGAACGGCGTGCCGAGCATGTTCGGCACGCCACGGATGAAGGCGAAGCGCTTGCCTTCCAGATATTCCTTTGGGCAAGGTTTACCGTCGAACTTGACGAGTTCCGGCTTGTAATCGAAGAGATCGAGCTGCGATGGACTGCCGGCCATGTGCAAGTAGATGACCGCCTTCGCTTTCGCCGGATGCGGGGGCTTCTTCGGCGCCAGCGGATTCTTCGCCTCGTCGGCGCGGGCAAACATCTCCGCCAGCGCGATCGCGCCAAGCCCGACGCCGCAATCGCGGAAGAAATGCCGGCGAGTCAAGGCCTTGGCGTATTCGTGTTGCAGGTTCATAACCAACCCCGGTTCGTTGTCCTGTCTCGCGCCCCGTGAAGCGCTCCGTGAAGCCGCGACGCGGAGTCTTCGGAGCGGAGCGCATCTCGCAAGCACCACCGCCGTGAAGCCGCGACGCGGAGTCTTCGGAGCGGAGCGCGATCGCTTGCCATTCCTGAATCTCGCGCTCCGCTGCGCAAAGCCTCCGCGTCGCGGCTTCACGGGCGAGCTTGCCGCTACTAACCGCGCGTCAAAAACTCATCCAGATTCAAAATCACATTTGCCACGGCCGTGAGCGCCGCCAACTCTTGCACGGACACGCCCTTCGGCGTCGGGCCGAGCGGCTTCGTCGCCAAGTCCTTCGCTTCCTCAGCGTGATCCGCGTAATGCTTGAGTCGCGCTTCATACAGTTCGCGGAGCACCTTCACTTCCTCAGGCTTCCCCGGACGAACCAACGCTCGTTGCAAGCCGAATGCGATCTGCTCGTCGATGCTCTTTCCCGCCGCGTGCATCTTGCGCGCTAGCGCCTGGGCCATCTCGACGAAGGCCGTGTCGTTGAGCGTCACCAGCGCTTGCAACGGCGTGTTCGTGGTGATCCGCCGGACCGTGCAGATCTCCCGGCTCGGGGCGTCGAACGTGGTCATTGCCGGATAGGGGGTCGTGCGCTTGATGAACGTGTACAGCCCACGGCGATAACGATCCGCACCCTTCGCGGTGATCCACTTCTCGCCACTATAAGCGGACTTCCACAACCCTCCCGGCTGCGGCGGCATCACCGATTGGCCGAACATTTTCTTGCTCAATAACCCCGATGTCGCCAGCGAGACATCGCGAATCATTTCCGCTTCCATCCGGAATCTCGGACCATGCCAAAGCAGTCGGTTGTTCGGATCGATCTCCTGACCTCGGACTCCGGATCCTTGATTCTTGACCCCTGAACTCTGCCGATACGTTGCGGACATCACGATCGTCTTCAGCAGCCGCTTCATCGACCAGCCACGTTCGCGGAATTCGACCGCGAGCCAATCGAGCAATTCGGGATGCGAGGGCGGCTGGCCCTGCGAGCCGAAGTCTTCCTGCGTCTCGACCAGCCCACGCCCGAAGAGTTGCGCCCAAAAGCGATTGACCGCCACGCGAGCTGTCAAGCGGGTTGTCCGGCGACATGAGCCACTCGGCGACGCCGAGGCGATTCTTCGGCGCATCGCTCTGGAAGCGGATTGAACGCGGCCGGCACCCCAGGCTGGACAGCTTCGCCGGGATCGAGGAAGTTGCCGCGAATCTGAATCCGATTCGGCCGCTGCTTGCTGGGCGGCAGTTCCTTCATGATCGGCGTCTCCGGGGGCTTGATGGCCGCGATCTTTTTCTGAATCGCATTCAACTGGTCGCGCAATGGCTTGGTCGACGGGGCAACGGCCGCGTACCACGCCCAGACATAGGCCTTCTGCTCCGCCGATCGCTTTTCCGCCGGCACAAGCAAGACGCTCCTCAATTCGTTGGAAATCTGTCCGGAAAGCGACGGCCCCTCGTCGCCGGTCAGAAACAAGCGAAATCGGCCGAGGCTAAACCCGGGATAAGTGAACTGAAACTGGTGATCGAGTGTGACAACCAGTTCGTCCCCATTGTTGGGCGTGAACGGATCGGCGAACACGAAGGCCGCTGAGTGAATTTCGAGCTGCTTCGGCGCCACAGCCCAGCCGTGCTTCTTCGCATCGGGATTCTTGATGGCATGCTCGATCGGATACTGGTCCTGCGAGAAGTCCGCCATCGCCGTCGTGATTGGCAGTTCCTTATCCTTCACCTTGACCGAAAACCGGCTGAGGACAAAGTTGCCGTCGTTCACCGTGCGTCCGACGCCGCCACGGGGATGCGACTTGTCCGGCAAAACTTCGAGCCGAATGCCCGTGATCGGCTTAATTCCCGCGGGGATGGTGACAGTGTAGGTTTCGCGGGCCGGGTGACGGGCCTCGACCAACACTGAGCCATCATCGAGTAATTTCATTTTGCTGCCGCTGGCCGCGGCCATGTGCGTCGGCTTCGCTACCATCCAGCCCGCGCGATTGCGCGCTGTCTCTTCCCACTTGGCGGCGGCTGCCTTGAATTCGTCCGTGTACGAGTAGATCTGCTGCCGCACCTGCAGGTATTCGGCTTGCAACTTTGCGATCACCGCTTGCTGTTCCTTGGTCGGCGTACCGATTTTGGGCCGCTCGTCCGCGGTGTCCGCATCCTCGGTCTGATTGAAGAACGCGTAGAACTGGTAATACTCTTTCTGTGCGATCGGGTCGTATTTATGGCTGTGGCATTTGGCGCAGCCCATCGTCAGCCCCATCCACACCTGGATCGTTGTGTCTACCCGATCTTTGACCGCCGCGACGCGGAACTCCTCGTCGTCGGTGCCCCCTTCATCGTTGACCATCGTGTTGCGATGGAACGCGGTCGCCAGGAGTTGATCGATCGATGGGTTCGGCAACAGATCGCCGGCCAGTTGATCGCGGGTAAACTGGTCGTATGGCTGGTCGGCATTGAACGCCTCGATGACCCAGTCGCGATAGCGCCACATGGTGCGGGCGAGATCTTTTTCGTACCCCTTGGTGTCGGCATAGCGAGCGAGGTCGAGCCACATGCGCGCCCAGCGCTCGCCGTAGGCCGGGGATTTGAGCAATTCATCAACGAGTCGCTCGTAAGCCTCCGGCGAATTGTCCGCGAGGAACTTTTTCACCAAGCTCCGGCTCGGGCGGCAGGCCAGTCAGGTCGAGCGCAACCCGGCGGGCGAGTGTGTATTTGTCGGCTTCCGGTGACGGTTGGAGCTTTTCCTTTTCCAATCGAGCGAGGATGAATCGATCGATCGCGTTCTTTGGCCAGTTGGCGAGCTTTACCTCGGGCAATTTTGGGCGGACCGGCTTCTCGAACGCCCAATGGCGGCCCCACTTCGCTCCTTGCTTCACCCACGTTTTGAGTGTGTCGATCTGCTCCGGAGTCAATGTCTTGCCGGTCTTCGCCGGCGGCATTCGATCGTCGTCGCGACTGGCAATGCGCTGGAGCAGTTCCGACTTCATATCGCCGGGGACGATCGCCTTGGCCTTTGCGGATGCTTCGACATCGAGGCGCAATTTCGCCTTGCGCTGCTTGTCGTCCGGCCCGTGACAGGCGTAGCAGTTATGAACCAGAATCGGCCGAACGTCGCGAACAAAATTGACCGGCTTCTCTTCGGCAAAGGCATGCGCCCCCAAAAGGGCGAGGGCGAGGCAGCAAAAGTGAAATCGCATTATCAAAGCCATCGAAGATGTTCTCGTCTGAAATCTTCTTTGTGCTTCTTGGCGTGATCTTTGCGCCTTTGTGGTGAAAGAATGGTCTGCACCACAAAGACACGAAGTTCACACAAAGAAACACAAAGGAAGACGGCAAGGGGCAGGTGAAATCCGTATTTTCAGGATACGTACCGGAGGCATGTCATGGCCGCGAAACTGAGCGTTACTGTCTGCTTAATTCCTGAAGCAAAGGGCGGGCCATTCATTCTTTGGGACGACCTGCCGGAGTCAATCGCCAAGGCGGCCGCGTTCGGCTACGACGCCATCGAGCTGTTTCCGCCAGAGCCGGACGCCCTCAATCCGAAGGATGTGCTGGCGTTGCTTGCACCTCACAAGCTCAGCGTCTCGGCCGTCGGCAGCGGCGCCGGCGCCGTAAGGCACAAACTATCGCTGACGCACGCGGATTCCGCCCATCGCGCGAAAGCCCGCCAGTTCATTGCCGACCTGATCGACTTCTCGGCAGAGCTGAACGCTCCGGTCATCGTCGGCTCCATGCAAGGCCGATGGGGCGCGGGCGTCAGCAAGGATCAGGCTCTGGCCTATCTGGGCGAGGCAATGGTCGAACTCGGCGAACATGCCGCGAAACGGCAGCAAGTCTTGCTCTATGAGCCGATCAATCGCTATGAAACAAATCTCCTCAATTCGATCGAGGATGGCGCACACTTCTTGCACGGTCTGCGAACTCAGAATGTGAAAATCCTCGCCGACCTGTTTCACATGAATATCGAGGAAGTGGACCTCGCCGCGGCTATTCGCAAGTGCGGCCCGCTGATCGGCCACGTCCACCTCGCCGACTCCAACCGCCGTCCGGCCGGCCTCGGCCACACGGACTTCAAGCCAATCGTGCAAGCGCTCCGCGACATCAGTTTCCAAGGCTACTTCGGCGCCGAGGCGCTGCCGTACCCGAACCCGGACGAGGCGGCGAAACAGACCGTGATGGCGTTTTGGGACCTGTTTAACACTTAACCCCCGCCGCCGGAGCTACAACTTCTCAGCCACCGCCTGCACCACGACGATCCGCCCTTCGGTCAGATTTCGGTGGATGTTTTCCAGTTTGGCTCGAGCCGTGTTTCCCATCAAAAGGTGAATGCCGAGCGGGGGCGGTCCCGACTGTTGGGCCTTCTCGAACACTCCCCGGAACCATGTCGCCGACGCCAAGGTCTTGTCTTCCCAATCCTGCACCGTCAGGCCAACGGTTGGGAGCAGGTCGCGAATGGCGTCCGGCGTAGCCATTGCACTAATCGCAGATGTCTCCGCCCATGGGACCGGGTAGTAGGGTTCACCGCTGGGGCCCCGAAAAATATCGTGAAAGACCAGCCGACCGCCCGGCTTGAGAACGCGAGCCAGTTCGGCATAGAAACTGCGCTTGTCGGCAATATTCATCTGAACGTGCTCGGTCCAGACCACGTCAAACTCAGCGTCGCCAAACGGCAACTCGAGAGCGCTCGCCTGCCGGAACTCGACCCTCTGGCCGAGGCCGACGAGATCAGCCAATTTGCGGGCGACGTCCACGTACTCGCGAGTCAGGTCGACACCGACGACCTGGCACCCGTGCTCGGCGGCCAGATATCGGGCCGAACCGCCCAGCCCGCTGCCGACATCGAGCACCCGCAGTCCGGGAGACAGCCGAGCGCGGCCGGCCAGCTCGACGGTCGCATCGCGTCCGCGAACGTGGAACTCGTCGACCGGCGCAAGGTCCGCGGGAACCAGCCGGGAGGTGTCTTTACCCGCTTGCGCGAGAGCTTTCACGATCGTGTCGTATAGATCGCTGCGGCCGTAATGACTCTCAACCGCCGCCAGAGAATTGTTCATTTTCTGCCTCCTGTGGCACGGATTGCACGAAGAATTGAGCGCTAAGCCAGTATCGCCTTCACTACCTCGCCGTGCACATCCGTCAGCCGGTAGTAGCGGCCCTGGAACTTGAACGTCAGCCGCGTGTGGTCGATGCCCATCGTGCGCAAGATCGTTGCTTGCAAATCGTAAATGTGGGCGCCATCGGTGGCGACGTTGTAGCCGAAATCGTCGGTCGAGCCATACGTCATGCCCGGCTTGATGCCAGCGCCGGCGAACCACATGGTGAAGCAGCGCGGATGATGATCGCGGCCGTAATCGGTCGCCGTGAGTTTACCCTGCGAGTAGTTGGTCCGGCCAAATTCGCCGCCCCAGATCACGAGCGTGTCATTGAGGAGGCCACGCTGCTTGAGATCGGTGACGAGGCCGTAGCAGGCACGATCGGTTTCCTTCGCCTGCCGGCGAATGGCGGCGGGCAGGTTGCCGTGCTGATCCCAGCCCGGATGGTAAAGCTGAATGAAGCGCACGTTGCGTTCGGCCAGGCGGCGGGCGAGCAGACAGTTTGCCGCGAACGTGCCCGGCTGTTTCGCATCGGGGCCGTATAGCTCAAACGTCTTTGCGTCTTCCTTGGAAAGGTCCATCACCTCCGGCACGCTCGTTTGCATGCGATAGGCCATCTCGTACTGGGCAGTGCGGGCGGCGATCTCCGGATCGCCTTCGGCCTCGGCCTGGAGCTTTTCCAATTCCGCCAGGCGATCGAGCATCTTGCGGCGACTGTTGCGTGAGACGCCGTCCGGGTTCGCGAGATAAAGCACCGGGTCCTTGCCGGCGCGAAACTGCACCCCCTGATGCTGGCTCGGCAGAAATGCGTTGCCCCACAGCCGGGCGTAAAGCCCTTGCTCGGTCTTGTTCTTCGAGACGAGGACGACGAACGCGGGCAAGTTCTCGTTGGCGCTTCCCAACCCATAGGAAAGCCACGAGCCCATGCTCGGCCGGCCGGCGAGCTGCGTGCCGGTCTGGATAAACGTGATCGCCGGGTCGTGGTTGATTGCCTCGGTGTAACACGATTTCACGAAGCAGAGGTCGTCGACCATCTTCGCGGTATTAGGCAACAGATCGCTGATGGTCGCTTCGGACTTACCGTGCTTGGCAAACTTGAAGATCGAGCCGGCGAGCGGCAGCGTCGCCTGGTTACCCGACATGCCGGTAAGTCGTTGCCCCTTGCGCACGCTTTCCGGCAGATCTTCGCCGTTGCGCTTGTTGAGCAGCGGCTTGTAATCGAAGAGATCAAGCTGCGAAGGTCCGCCGGCCATGAACAGATAAATGATCCGCTTGGCCTTCGGCGGGAAATGCGGCTTGTCGAGAACGCCAGCGAACGGATTCGGCGCTGCGTTGGCTTCGCGCGCAAGCAATGACGACAATGCGATGCCACCGAGGCCGAGCGCGGAGCCGCGGAGGAAGAGGCGACGACCAAGGTAGTCCGCACACTCCGTGTGCGGACAGGCGGCCGACGCGCCCCGCTCTGCATGCGATTGTTTTGAGTCCGTACACGCTGTATGCGGACTACTTTGCGATCGGTCGAACATAGTGGATGAATTCTCCCTCGACCAACCCGGCCCTCTTGGGGTTCTCGGCGATGTAGACTTTCAACGCCTCGAACTGTCCCGCATGGCGTACCAGATGGTCAAAACTCTCTTCTTGCCATAACCGGCCCGATTGGCTCAGGCACTTGTTGATTCGTGTCGCCGTGTACTTCTTCCACGAGTAACACAGCTTCTCGATATCGGTCGCGCCGAGCAGCCTCACCAGAACGTGAACGTGATTCGGCATGACGACAAAATCGCCGAGATGGTATCGCTCGCTGTTGAAATGGTGAAGTGACTGGGCCACGACCGCCGCGAGTTCGGGCCTGCGCAACGGACACGAGCCCATTCCACGATCCAGGTACTCCATGAATTCGTCGGTAAACGTCGTGTGGTATTGGCGTCGATCCGCGTCTGGCAGTGATTCCAGTTGCCTTTTCCACAATCCGGTCGGATCGATTCCGTGCTCAACCAGCCAGTTGTTCCGCCGCCGGAACCAGTCACGGCCCAGCGCCGCCGGCACGGAATCGTCCGTCCGAAACGTGACGAAATAGGTCGCCGCCGGCTGGAACCAGTGCGGCAAGTGGCCGTTTCGGACCGACAGATCACCGTCCGGATCGAAAAACTGGAATGCCATTGGGATGCTCCTTTTGCCTGAACGGAGCGGTCCGCACACGGAGTGTGCGGACTACCTTCTCATCACCGCCGCGTCGTGGTTCAGAATCGTCAGCGCCAATGCCGTTGCCGCCGCTAGTTCAACCATATTCACGGCTGGGTCGGTCTTCGATTCACCGACGCTCAATAACTTCTCCGCTTCCTTGGGCTCGCCGGTAAACAGCGCCGCTTGCTCGTCGAACAATTGCGTTAGAATCGCCTTCTCCTTGTCCGTCGCTGATCGCGAGGCCACGAGGCGAAACGCCCAGGCAGCTTGCTCCGCTCGCGTCTTGCCGCCTTCTTTCAACATGCGCTGGCCGAGGAACCGGGCCGCTTCGACAATCGTCGGGTCGTTCAGCAAGTTGAGCGCCTGCAACGGAGTGCTGGTGCTCTGCCGGCGAACAGTGCAGACGCTACGGTCCGCGGCATCGAATACTCTCATCGCTGGCGGCGGAGCGGTGCGTTTCCAGAACGTGTACAGTCCCCGGCGATAGAGGTCGGGGCCTTTCGACCGCGGATACGGCGGCCGGCCCATCGCTTCGTTCCACAGTCCCTCGGGCTGATAGGGATAGACGCTCGGCCCGCCTTGTTTTTCGACGAGCAGGCCGCTGATGAAGAGCGCCTGGTCGCGCAGCATCTCGGCTGACAGCCGCCGGGCCGGCATGCGGGCGAGCAAGCGATTGTCCGGGTCCTTCGCCAGATGCTCGGCTGTCACCTTCGCGCTTTGGCGATACGTCGCCGAGAGGGCAATCTGCTTGAGCAAGCGTTTAACGTCCCACCCATGCTCGACAAAATCGGCTGCAAGCCAATCGAGTAAATCTGGGTGCGTCGGCCCGGAGCCGGTGCTGCCGAAGTTGTCCGATGTCTCGACGATGCCCTTGCCGAACATTTGCTGCCAGAAGCGATTGACAATTACTCGCGCCGTCAACGGCTGTTCGGGCCGCGTCAACCAACGGGCGAGATCCAGCCGATTCGCCGCCCGTGGCGTAGCGCCCAGCGGCGGCAAGCACCCGGGCGTATTTGCAATTACCCGGTCCCCATGTTGATCGTAGTTTCCCCGCTTCAGCACATACGCCGGCTTCGGCTGCTTCGTCTCCTGCATCACCATGATTTCCGGGATGGGATTAATGAATTGACTAAGCGCTCGTCGAGCCGCCTTTAACTCGTCCGTGGCCTTGATGCATTCTTTGTCGACGGTCGCGGAGTAGTAATCGAATAGCTCGCCGGGGGTTGCTTTCGACAACTCCGTTCGTCCGGCGATGCTGGCGACCTCAGGGGCAGTTAGTGCCCGGTTGTAGACGCGGAACTCGTCAACAGTGCCGCCCTTGAAGCCGTTGTCGCGGAAGCGGAAGCCGATTGCCAGGTTCGGCTCGTTGCCGCCATAGGTGATGTCCTTTCGCAAGTGATCGCGAACGACTTTCAGATCGGCCGCTACGCCGTCGATGTAGATCTTCGTGCCGGCTGCGGTGCTCGACCCGTCATAGGTCACGGTCACGTGCGCCCAGGTATCGACGGGAATTGCGTTCTTGGTCACGACCTTGATCGAGTTGCCCGGCCACATGTGGTGCAGGCCGAACGCGACCTTGCCGCCTTCGAGGAGCAATTCATAGCCGCGGCTGCCGGCATCCACGGGCGCCTGGCTATGATGCAGCACCACGGCCCGCGGGGCATGGTTGTCCGTTTTTAGCCACAGTGACAGCGCAAATGGATCCGTCCGCGAGAAGTGCCCGACGTTCGGGAACGCGAAGCCGTTCTCGCCGTTCAGCTCGGCCGCCTTGCCCACCTTGCCGGCGACAATCTTCGGTCCCTCGCTCGCATGGCCCGGCTTTTTCGGATCGACTGTATTTGCGACCTTGTTGTCTTTCAACTCGTCAAAAGAGTACGAAGCGACCAGGCCGGGAATCGGCAGCGCTTGCTCCGAGTGCAGCCATCGTCTCGTAGCGAGTCCGGGCCGAGTCTCGTGCTTTCGCCAAGTCGACTTCTTTCGCAACGACAGCCTTTCGCAGCTCGGCGATCTTCGCATCCTGTGCGTCGGTCGATAGCAACATGGCAGGGACTGGCGTCGCCGATGTGAAGTACGACGTCTGCCCCGATTCGTCGATGTTCTGGAAGAAAGCGAACAGCGAGTAAAAGTCCTTCTGCTTGATCGGGTCGTACTTGTGGTCGTGGCAACGGCAGCATTCGAACGTCAGCCCCAGAAACGCGGTGCCGAAGGTCGTCACCCGATCGACCACGTAGGCGACGCGAAACTCTTCCGCGACGATGCCCCCCTCCTCGTTCTGCATGTGCAAGCGGTTGAACGCCGTGGCCAGCCGCTGCTCCTTGGTCGCGTTCGGCAAGAGATCGCCAGCTAGCTGCCAGGTGATGAACTCGTCAAAACGCTGGTTGCGATTGAATGACTTGATGACCCAATCGCGGTACGGCCAGACCGCCCAGCCCTTGTCGTGCTGGTATCCTTGCGTGTCGGCGAAGCGGGCCACGTCGAGCCAGTCGGTCGCCATCCGCTCGCCGTACCGTTCGCTGTTCAACAAGCGATCGACGACCTTCGCGTAAGCGTCCGCCGATGTGTCCTTGAGGAACGCATGAATTTCCTTGAGTGTTGGCGGAAGGCCTGTCAGATCGAGTGTGACGCGGCGGAGCCACATCTCGCGCGTCGCTTCCGGCGATGGCTTGAGTCCTTCCTTCTCGAGTCGCGCACGAATGAACCGATCAATCGGACTGACAACTCGGGACTGGGGACTGGGGACTTCCGGCTTTTTGACCGGCGTCAGAAACCACGGCTGGCCCCACTTGGCCCCCTGATCGACCCAGCGCTTGAGCGTGTCGATTTGCTGGGCGGTCAGTTTGCGGTTCGACTTGGGCGGGGGCATCTTTTCGTCTTCATCGTGCGAATTGATCCGTCGATACAACTCACTCTCGGCACTCTTGCCGGGGATGATAACGGCTTCGCCATCGCGAACGCGGAAGGCGCCTTCCTTGGTGTCGAAATGCAATTGCGCCTTGCGGGCTTTCTGGTCGGGGCCATGGCAGAAAAAGCAGTTGTCCGACAGGATCGGCAGTACATCGCGTGAGAAGTCGACGGGACGATCAGCCGCGAATGCAGGCCATGCCCCGAAGAGTAAAAGGGTCAGTCCAAGAGATCGTGTCATGGCATCCGCAGGCGAAGAGATCGAGCAAGGCGGGTCTCTTGTAGTTTACGCCAGCCACGGCACGCTGATAAGTCGAAGTGAGCCGTTTCGTGGCCGAGTCCGCGGGCGCTTGGGAAACCCGGTCGGAGGGAGTTATCGGCCTCATCGGCGCAGCGTGACCTCTACCGACCCGGTCGAATATCCGGATTGAATCAGCCACCCGTTTAGGTCCAGGACGTCGAAATCCCACGCGCCAACTTCTCCGACGACATGGGCCCCGAAACCCCTGACCTCCTGAGACAGGATCGGCACGACAAATTCGCCGACGGTCTGAACGGAATTCGCAGCCACAACGAACTTGTCCGGCTTGGGGAGCCCACCGGGCGGCCACGCGATCACCGTTCTCAGCACCTTGTCCCCTCGCGATGCCCGTACCCCGGCGTACGCGGGTAGCGTTGCAATCTGTCGTGCCAAGAAAGCCCGCTCCGTATCGGTTGTGTTGCGCACGTACAACTGGAAGCGAATAGAGCCGCCCAGTCGGGCAGTCGGGGCCTGGCCGCTGGCCAAGGTCAGCCCGAACCGGAGCCCGTCCTTTTCCGGCCCCCAGCCGATCGGGTCCGGTTTGAGTTTGATGACGTGCGCGGCGGCGGCGAACGTCGCCGGGCGGGAATGTTCGCCCGGGTCCCCGGCGAACTGCAATCGTGCACCAAGCCCGATCCGCAAGCGTCCGTCGACAAACTCGTAGATTCCACGGTTTGGATTTGCCAACCCGGGAACGCGGGCCCACAAATCGATCGTCTTCGGTGATTGCTTGGGTTCGATGGCCCAGGAGAACCAGTGCTCCTTGCCGCGACCGTCTTGGGCGATCAGCAAACCCCGGCCCGGCTGGGGTCGGAATTCGAACACTCGGAACTGACCATCCGTGACCGGTTTTCCGTCGACAGTTTCGCCAGCAATGGACCAGCGCTCAATCAACCGGTCGGCGTCCGACATGGCCGGCACATTCTTCTTCGGGATTGCGGCGCGAAAATTCAACTTCGCCATTCCGGTCGGCCATGCCGGTCTGTTCTTGGCATGCAGATCAGGGTACTTAAACGTGTATTCGCCGAGCTTTTTCATCTCAACGTAATCCATTTTGTCCATCCCGGGAAGAGCCCTCTCGACGAAGTGCCATGTGACGGTAACCAGTTCGACCATCTTCCCGGCCTCCAGGACATGCTGTTCGACCGCCTGCGGGCCAATCAGCCCACCCGGCTCGGCCAAATGTGGCTTGACCTCCTTTCCGTTGGGATCGCGAATCTCGGGCCGGCCGTTATTCGGCCACCAGCCAGACAATTGCGGGAACGCAAACTTGATCGAGGCATCGCCCGTGTTGCGGGCAAAAACCGTAAGCTTCACTTTGTCCCCGAGCATGTATTCAACCTTGTCGGGCCGGATGCCAAATTGCAGATTCTCCACGACCGGTCCCCAGGCAATGACCGCCTTGGTCTTGTCGTTTTTCGCGGGCGCATGGCTTACCCGTTCCGGTTCAGCGTGATTGGCCTTGGGCGGGACGCCTTTCGGAGGCGCCCCTGGCTCAATGGCGGTCATGCGTAAGATGCCGCCGGCAGTCACCAGGAAAATTGCGCCTAGGACGCTTACGGCAGCAATTTTGATCTTCGCGGCAAAGATGGCACGCAAAGCGCCGTCGGCGAGCGCCCGAGCCGCTTGGCTCGGATTTTGGATCGCAACGAGGACGCCCGCTAGCGACTCGCTTGTCACGGAAGCGCATAGACCGCCCGTCCAACACAGGCCGTGGCGGGCCAGCCGTCTGCCCAAGATTGCCCGGCCGCGCGCAGCCGGCTAGCAAGCGTGCCCTGCGGCCAGCCGAGTTGCCGCGCCGCCTCCGCAATCGGTTGTTCTTCCAGTTCGCAAAGGATGATCGGGATGCGGTACTTTTCGGGGAGTCGACTGACCTCGAAGTCGATGGCCGGACGGAGGTCCTGGTCGGCCGGACACGCTGCGGGCGTCTCACCGGCGGCCAAGTCCCGGGCGCGTCGAAGGTGGGCCAGGGCCCGTGCCTTTTTTGCCACGTTGCACGCCACGCCGTAAAGCCAGGCGCCGACCGCAGCCCGCGGGCGAATTGTGTGGGCTTTTTGGACCAGCACCAGGAAAGTGGCCTGGAACGCGTCCTCGGCGTCGACGCCGTTTTGCAAGATTCGCCGGCAGGCTCCGAGGACCGCTGGACCGTGCCGCCAGATCAAGCACTCGAACGCCGCCTCGTCGCGGCGGGTCAGGTAGGCTTCCAACAACTCGCCGTCCGTCAGCCCGGATTGAGCTTGAACCGATCGGCGCAGGTGTCCGACCATGTTGGTCAGCGGAGCGGTGGCCATCAGAGATCCCCGGCGTGTTTCCTATGCTTTTCCGCGGCCGATGTGAATTTATCCACGATTTTCCACCGTTCGACAAGCCATCGGGACCAACCGTTTGCCGCCCGGGGACGTATAACCTACGTTGACCTTTCGTCTCAGTTCATGGCTCGTATTGCATTGCCGAGGATTTTCCTCTCATGATGGCCTCGCACCGTGCGGATGAAAAGCCGCCCGAACCACTAGAGTCTTCCCCAGGATCCGCGAACTCGTCTTCGCCCACGGGCGAAATGACGCTTCCGCCTTCTGGATTCGTGATCGGCTTTGATTGGGTGTTGGCGTTGGGCGTCCTGGCTCTCGCCTTCCTGATTACGTCTTTCACGGTCCGCAATTCGGACTTCTGGATGCACTTGGCATCCGGCAGGCTGATGGCGAATGGGCAATATGCATTCGGTAAGGATCCATTCAGCTATGTGGGTGGAGACCGGCTCTGGGTGAATCACTATTGGCTCTACGACTGGTTTCTTTATCGAGTATTCGTCGCGGCGGGCGGATCGGGGATCGTCATTGCCAAAGCGATCCTCATGGCTGTTGCAGCCGGCGTGCTCCTGATCGCCCGTCGGCCAAAGACCTCGGTTTTTCCGGGGGTGGTGTGCACGGGGTTAGCCTTCGTGGCCGCGGCGCCGCGGCTAATGCTTCAGCCTCTCCTGGTTTCACTGCTTGGCATTGCGGCCCTCATGGCGCTGTTGATCCGCATGCCCAAGCCTTCGGGCTCTTGGCGCTTCCCGATTGCAATCGGCGTTCTGTTTTGTCTCTGGTCCAACCTCGACCAATGGTTTTTCCTCGGTCCTGCATTTTTGTTGCTTTACACAATCGGCCATTATTTGCGCCCCGAGCCGGGCGAGGACGTGGGCACCCTGGGGAAGGCGTTCGCTGTTGGAATCTTGGCATGCATGATCAACCCGCACCACTATCGTGTTTGGAATTTTCCCCCTGAACTCGTCGATCAAGGTCTCGCCAAGGTGTTTGCTCAGGACAGCGAGCTGAGCCCGGTCTTTTGGAAGGCATTCACGAAAGGCAACCTGGACTTTGTCGGCGAACGAGACAACCCGGCCAATCTTTACTCGCTAATCGGGCTGCTGGCCCTGAGCATCACTGGCTTCATCCTCAACTACAGACGAGCCTCCGTCGGTCTGGCGCTGATTTGGATCGCGGTGGTGGTCCTAACTTTGTTTCACCTTCGGGCGTTCCCATTCTTGGCGTTCGTGGCAGCGCCCGTGGCGGCCGTCAACCTGGCGGCTGTCGGCCAGCGCCTGACCGAACGGCGGATGCCGGAACGCGCGATTCGTGCCCTGCATGCGACGCGGGCAGGCAGCCGGGCGGCGGTCGGTCTCGTTGGCCTGGTCCTGATTGCCGCGAGCTACCCCGGTTGGTTGCATCCCTGGGAACAGCAGCGACGCTGGCAATGGGACGTTGAGCCGAACCCATCGATGAAGCAGGCCGCCGAACAGATTCAAGCCTGGCGCGACTCCGGCGCCTTGCCTGAGAGTGCCCGGCTGCTGAACTTGCAGCCGGAGTTCGCGAACTACGTCGCCTGGTACGCTCCGAGTGAGAAAACATTCTTTGACTTCCGCTGGCGGTTTCATCGCGCCGAGGCGCAGGACTATGTTGCCCTTCGCCGATATTTGGCCCACCGGTCTCAGCGTGAACAGCAAGCGGATCCGTTTCCGTTCACGGATTTCCTTCGGCAACATCACATTACCTACGCAGTGACCGCGACTCCGTACCGAATTCTGAACCAACGAATCCTGTCCTATTTGCTGGGGGATGTTCGCGATCCAGCCCACGGCCCGGAATGGGCGTTGTGGCAAGTCAATGGACGGGCCGTGACCATGGGCTGGACCCGGCAGCGGACGATTCCCAAATCGGCGTTTGACCGGCTGCGCTTTGATCCCATTCGTCTGGCGTATTCCAACACCAAACCGCTGGAAATCCAGACCAAGGATCTGCATCCACCGGTCCTCGCGCAGAATGTGTGGGACCGATTCGTTGCACCTCCGCCCCGCTCGCCCGCCGACGCGGAAGAGTCGTTCGTCTTGCTCCGCTATTTGGACACTTTGGTCCAGCAGGTCGGCTTGCGACACCAGATCCTGATGGGCGTTCCCAATTTGATCGCGGTCGACCGGCTGATGACGCCCGCACTCTCCTACTGGACCTCACTGCCGCTACGGGGAATCCTTCAAGTCAGTCCGCAGTTGCCACCAGACGCGACGGCGCTATCCGTTTTGGCCGTGCGGGCGGCACGCCGGGCCATTGCCCTCAGTCCCGATCACCCGGACGGGTATTACTACCTGGCCACGGCCTATCCGGAGTTCGCCGGTTATGGGTTTGTCCAGGACGCTCGGAGCTTCGTGTCAACGGTCAACTTGGCCCGTTGCCGCGCCAGGTTGCCGGACGACCCGAGCGACAGCCGAACGTTTATTACCGTGATTGATGCCCTGGATCGACTTGCCGATGCTCATGCGCATGCTTCCCCACCTCGTTTGGATTTGCAGATCGACGCCGCCAAGCTCGGCACGGAATATCTGCGCTTCTTTACCGACGAGCACGAGTCTCGACTGAGCAAGCTCGATGCCGACAGCCGAACGCGGGCCGAACAGGAAATCGAATCGGCCCGTCGAGCAATCGCCGACCGCGAGCGGCAAACCAAGAAGTGGGAAGCCGATCTCAAGAAGAACTTCGAGCAATATGTCAACGTAGCCGCCGGACTCACGTCGCCAGTCGAGCGGGCAGCCGTGGCTCGTCGCTATGGACTGATTCGTGAGGCAATTGCCGAACTCCGCAAAAAGCAGGATGAGCTGCAGAAACTGATTGAGGCGAAGAAAACGCTCTCGCCGCCAGAACTCGCCATGCAACTGGCCGCACACGCCGAGTTGATCGAGTTGATGATGTACGACGGCCGTGTCGAAGAGGCGGCTCAAGTTCTCGATACGATCGACAATCCGGACACGATGGAGGCCATGACCACGGAACCGGTGCGCCGAGAATACTACGAGGTGCGCGTTCGCACGCTGCGAATGCAGTCGGTTGATCCGCGCAATCCGCCGTCGAGTCCGTATGACGACAACCCCGCGGGACACTACCGAACTCTGCGCCAGGGATTGTCGCTCGCGGTTGGCGACTTCGACCGTGCCGCCGAAGTGCAAAAGCAGAATGTGCTGGAAATGGAAAAGGAGTTCGATAGCTTCCGAGCGCAGAATTTCCCGCAGGGACCGCCTCCCACCGGCGACCTGCCCAGCATTTATGCGCTGAGAAACGACCAACTGTTCAGCCCGCTCCTCGCTCCAATGTCGGAATTCGAAGGTGAAATACGGGTCATGGCACGGGCACGGCTGGTTTTCGCCATTCAGCGCTATCGTGAACTTTACCAGTATCGGATGATCGGTCACGTGCGTTTGGGTCTGACCTACATTGAGCAAGGGGATATCAAGTCGGCGGGCTATCATTTCCGCCAGGCTCTGGATAACAAGGAAGGCTCGGCGCTGCTCCCCGCTCAGCGGGTCGCGCGTCAATTCTTGGATGCCATCGATCGCGCCAACGGCCGGCAGGGGGCCAGCCCGTGAGGATCGTCAACCCCAAAGTGCGCGACGAATTGGCTGCCGGCCGGCCGATTCGCCTGAATCTCGGCGTCGGTCACCGGCCGCGTCAAAGCTATTACGGTCTCGACTGGATCGAGATGTCCGGCGTCGATGTGGTGGCCGACCTCAACGAACCACTCTCCGAGTTGCCGGACAACTCCGTCGAAGCCATCTATACCCACCACACGTTGGAACATGTGGTCAATCTCCTCCCGCTCTTGAAGGAAATTCACCGGGTTGTCATTCCGAACGGCCGCGTGGAAGTCGTCGTGCCGCACTTTTCGAATCCGTATGGCTACTCGGACCCGACGCACGTGCGTTTCTTCGGCCTTTACACCTTTTACTACTTCTCGGATGAAGCCGACCAGCCGCGCCGCAAAGTGCCGGCCTTCTATCTTCCCGAACGCTTCGCCGTCGAGTCGATCAACATCACGTTGATGCCGACGCTAATCATGTTCAAGCCGGTGCGTCGTTTGGCGACCAAGATCGTCAATTCCTCGATGCGGTTCCTCGACTGGTACGAACGCTCCTGGTGCCGCCATTTCCCCGCGGACAGCATCCGGTTTGTGTTGCACGTCAAGAAGTAGGCAGTTCGCCGCCAGGTAGATGCGCCATCAATTAATTGGAACGTCCTCGCCACGAGCCGAGCGGTGCCATGATGAGCCGAGCGCCCGTCGTAGGGCGAGCCGAGCGGCGTAAGCCGCCGGGTGCTGACATTACCCGACGCCTCACGGCGTTCGGCTCGCCAAGGCAGGCGCTTGGCTCGCTAGTCTCAACGTCGGATCGACCTGCGGAGCGCAATCGCTAACACAATCCCGCGCCGACGAGGATCTCCTTCAGCTTGGCCCGCTTCTCGGCATTGAGCGGTGCAATCGGCGATCGGCTTGGGCCCACGTCCCAGCCCGTGATCGCCATAGCCTGCTTGACTACGCCGGGCGCCGTGCCGATCGTGAGCGCGATGCGGACGGGGCTGAGTCGCCGTTGGGCCACCTTACAGCGCACAATGTCGCCGGCCTCGAACGCCTCATAAATCTCAACGACCAGCTTCGGAGCGATATTGCCGGAAGCAGGTACAGCGCCTTTGGCGCCAAATATGAGTCCGGGTGCAATAAGCGTGTCGCGACCGAGCAGAACGGAGAATCGCTCGGGAACCAGGCGCACGATCTCGATCGTATTCTGCAAATCGCCGGACGAATCCTTGATCGCCACGATGTTCGGAATTGCGGCCAGTTTCGCCACCGTCTCCGGTTCAATTCGAAGTCCGCCGCAGGTGGACGGGTTACTGTACAGTACGACCGGCAACGCGGTGCTTTCCGCGATTCGCCGGTAGTGATCGGCGATTTCCGACTGATTCGGCATGATGAAGTATGGCGTGATGACCGAGACGCCGTCGACACGTTCGCGCTCGGCCATGCGCGTGTGGCGAATCGCCTCCCGCGTCGTTTCAGCCCCGGTGCCGGCATAGACGGGGACGCGCTTGTTCACGTGTTCGACCGTCGCCGCGACGATTTTCTGCTTTTCCTCGGCATCCAGCGCATAACACTCGCCCGTGGTGCCCAGCACAAAAATGCCGTGTACTCCGCACGCAATTTGATGATCGATCAGCCGGCGAAGCGTGGCCAGATCGACTTCTTCGTCGGACGTCATCGGCGTGACGAGCGGGGGGATGATGCCGCGGACCTGCATGGCGACTCCGAGATGGCAATGGGCTTGTAGAACAGACTAGCAATCCGGATCGCCTCGCCCGCCGGAAGTCGCCGCTTTCAGTCGACGACTACGTACTCGGCCTTGCCCGGCAGGCCGAGCGATGTGATATAGAAATTGCTCGGATCCTCGATAAACTCCAGGGCAAGGACGCGCGGCAATCCGGGGCCGTCCTCGTGAAGGAGCGGATGCCCATCGTTGTCGCGCACCAAGTTGGCACGAAACGGCTGACCGCGTACAAGATGCCCTTCGACCTCAACCGGTTCCGCCAAGTCCAGCGCTCCCACGCGGCGATATCGCCATACACGACCCGTGTCGTCTTCGATGCTCAGCCAATCAAGCCGATTCGGCTCAATTTCCACGACTGCTCTGGCCGCTGCCATTGTCACGCCCTCCTGTGCAATATGGGCGTCTGTAATTCACCATAGCCGGTTCGGCTTGCCGCTGTCAAACTTCCTCGGGCCCGATGCGCCCTCTTGTGCGCCGTATCTCAATGGGTTAGCGTTACATGTCAATTGCTCCTCAATGGATCGGGGGGCACTCATTGGCAGATACTTCCCGATCCCACGAATCAACGTTCGACCGGAATTGTGGACATGAAGCCAATTGCCTTCAAGACGAATGCCCGGCGGATGGGATTTCGCGAACTGTTTCGCGTCGCCGGCTCGCCGGGCGTCGGATTGCTCGCATGCGTGCTCAAACTCCTCCGCCTGATTGGCCCGGACAACGATGGTTACGGCATTCGCGCCCTGGGCGACTCGCTCGAGCGTCTCGAATTCGATTCGCTCCCGAGGCACGTTCTCCGCGCGACCGACAATTATTGTGCCAAGGTCGAAAAGCTCGGTTTCATTCCCGGATTCGCCTATTCGCTGGAGACCTTTGGTCGCCAGGAGGCGCACGGCCAGGTGTTCCGGCACAAAGATTCACTCAGTGCCGCCGCCGTCCTGTATGTCCGGTGCATTCGCGGCGACAACGAAAGCGAAATGGTCACCTTCGGCTTCAACACGATGTTGACGGACAATACTTATGTCATGACCAGCGGAAACAAGCGGCTGCTCAACAAGCCATCCACGTTCCGTTGTGAATTTCTGCCCGGCCGTGCGCCCAAGGATGTTTTCGAGCGGCATCGGGAGCGCCTCGATCAAGTCGAGGAGAACCCACGCAAGATCAGGTCCGACGACGACCTGGCTCGCCTCGTACTCAACTGCGAAAATGAGGAGACGGAATTCAATCTGGAGCGCGGCGTCTTCGTGAAAATGACTCGGTCGGACCTGGAACTGGGAATGGACTTGAAAGAAGAATACGACGAGGACAACGAACTCACGGCCTTTCGCGGTCCCCGCCGGCGTGATGAGGACGATGAGTATTGAAACAAGCGGAGGGGAACGACAGCGATCAAGAGCCCACCACAAAGGCACAGCGCGGCCCTTGGCCGCAACCAAATGAAGCAGGCATGTCCGGTTGGATAGAGTGGTGTTAGCGCACATTACTCAGCAACCGGAGCATGCCATGCAGACCTTCTTACAACAGCACAGCGACCATATCCACGGAGTTCTTTCAGGTTTGGATCGTGTTCGCTTTCGAGGCACCTTACGTTCGATCTGCTATGCCGACGGCTTGTCCCGCTACTTGGGCTTCCTCAAGGTCTTGCTGGTCGCATTCAAGAGCTTCTTTGACGGGACGGCCCGGCGACTGAAGCTCGCCACCGAACGGTTAGCCGCGACGACTCCCGTTGGCAAGGTGGTTTACTTGTCCGGCACGATCGACAAAGAGGCGGTTGTCCACGATCTGATCCGGCAGCACGCGGTGGCGGACGATTTCACGGGCGTGATTGCCGTCCTCAGTTGCGTCGAGAACTGTCGCAGTTTTCAACTGTACAAGAACGCGGCCACCCGGATGCTGGAACTGGTGTCGGCCCAGCGCAAGTGTTTGCACTATTACATCTACCTGCGCCATCCGCGCTTCGGCATGATGCACATCCGTCTGATGACGTGGTTCCCGATGTCCGTGCAGATTTGCCTGAACGGCCGCGAGTGGCTGGCTCGGCAACTCGACGCGGCGGGCATCGAGTACCAGCGCCGAGACAACAGCTTGGCCTGGGTGGCGGACTTCCCGAAGGCGCAGGCCCTGTTCGACGAACAATTGCAAACGGACTGGTCGGCGACGTTGACCGGCGTGATTCGCGAGTCGCATCCGGAGTTCGCGCGGCTGCTGACCGAGTGGCAACTCCGCGACTATTACTGGACGGCCGAACAGACGGAGTGGGCGACCGACGTGGCGTTTCGTTCGGTGGCGGCGTTGCGGCCGTTGTATCGCCGGTTGGTTCGGCACGCGACCGAGAACCTGTCGAGCCCCGATGTGCTGCGCTTCTTGCAGCAGCGGCTGACAAAGGCCGGAGCGTTGGACGGTCGCTTTCAAGGCGAAGTCGTGAGCAGCACGAAAACGCGCGTCGAGGGGACACGCGTGAAGCACCGCCTGGGTCGGAACAGTTTGAAGATGTACGACAAGTTCGGTTGCATCTTGCGGATCGAAACGACGATCCATCAGGCGGAAGGCTTGAAGGTGTACCGTCCGAAGGAAGGCGATCCGAGCGGGAGATTGGCCTGGCAACCACTGCGGCGGGGCGTGGCGGACCTGTACCGTCGCTGCCAGTTGTCGCAAGCGGCCAACGAGTCGTACTTGGCGGCCCTCGCGGCCGTCGAGTCCCCCGAGACGCTCGGCCCGGCTCTGGTGGCCGCGAGCCGGCCGGTGACCAAAGCGGGCCGTCGCCACCGGGGACTGAATTTGATGTCGCGCGACGATGGCGCGTTGCTGCGCGCGATCAACCGGGGTGAGTTCGCGATCGCGGGCTTCCGGAATCGCGACCTCCGCATGCTCCTGACTGGCTCAGCCCCGACCAACCCGGTCGAGACGAAACGCCAGAGCGGACGCGTGACGCGGCAATTGCAACGACTCCGCGCCACGGACTGATCCGCAAGATCCCCAAGAGCCACCGCTACAAAATCACCGATCGCGGCCGACTCCTCGCCACGGCCATCAGCTACATCCACGATACCAATGTGCAAATACTCGCACTCGCTGCATAAGAATTGTGTTATGGCAACTAAAAATCGGTAGTGAGTAATACAAAGATCGCACAAAGAGGCACAAAGGAAAACAACTCCTCTTTGTGCCCTTGGTGTGATCTTTGTACTACTACCGTCAGGAATCTTCGGGAGCCGCGAAGATTCTGGAGCGTCTATCTTGGCAAGAGCAGAGCCCAACACAAAGACACAAAGATCACACCAAGACACAAAGATCGGATGATCCGCCCACTTGTCTTCCTTTGTATTACTCACTACTGATTTTTAGTTGCCATAACACAATTCTTATGCGGCGAGTGCGAGTATTTGCACATTGGTATCGTGGATGTAGCTGATGGCCGTGGCGAGGAGTCGGCCGCGATCGGTGATTTTGTAGCGGTGGCTCTTGGGGATCTTGCGGATCAGTCCGTGGGCGCGGAGTCGTTGCAATTGCCGCGTCACGCGTCCGCTCTGGCGTTTCGTCTCGACCGGGTTGGTCGGGGCTGAGCCAGTCAGGAGCATGCGGAGGTCGCGATTCCGGAAGCCCGCGATCGCGAACTCACCCCGGTTGATCGTGCGCAGCAACGCGCCATTGTCGCGCGACATCAAATTCAGTCCCCGGTGGCGACGGCCCGCTTTGGTCACCGGCCGGCTCGCGGCCACCAGAGCCGGGCCGAGCGTCTCGGGGGACTCGACGGCCGCGAGGGCCGCCAAGTACGACTCGTTGGCCGCTTGCGACAACTGGCAGCGACGGTACAGGTCCGCCACGCCCCGCCGCAGTGGTTGCCAGGCCAATCTCCCGCTCGGATCGCCTTCCTTCGGACGGTACACCTTCAAGCCTTCCGCCTGATGGATCGTCGTTTCGATCCGCAAGATGCAACCGAACTTGTCGTACATCTTCAAACTGTTCCGACCCAGGCGGTGCTTCACGCGTGTCCCCTCGACGCGCGTTTTCGTGCTGCTCACGACTTCGCCTTGAAAGCGACCGTCCAACGCTCCGGCCTTTGTCAGCCGCTGCTGCAAGAAGCGCAGCACATCGGGGCTCGACAGGTTCTCGGTCGCGTGCCGAACCAACCGGCGATACAACGGCCGCAACGCCGCCACCGAACGAAACGCCACGTCGGTCGCCCACTCCGTCTGTTCGGCCGTCCAGTAATAGTCGCGGAGTTGCCACTCGGTCAGCAGCCGCGCGAACTCCGGATGCGACTCGCGAATCACGCCGGTCAACGTCGCCGACCAGTCCGTTTGCAATTGTTCGTCGAACAGGGCCTGCGCCTTCGGGAAGTCCGCCACCCAGGCCAAGCTGTTGTCTCGGCGCTGGTACTCGATGCCCGCCGCGTCGAGTTGCCGAGCCAGCCACTCGCGGCCGTTCAGGCAAATCTGCACGGACATCGGGAACCACGTCATCAGACGGATGTGCATCATGCCGAAGCGCGGATGGCGCAGGTAGATGTAATAGTGCAAACACTTGCGCTGGGCCGACACCAGTTCCAGCATCCGGGTGGCCGCGTTCTTGTACAGTTGAAAACTGCGACAGTTCTCGACGCAACTGAGGACGGCAATCACGCCCGTGAAATCGTCCGCCACCGCGTGCTGCCGGATCAGATCGTGGACAACCGCCTCTTTGTCGATCGTGCCGGACAAGTAAACCACCTTGCCAACGGGAGTCGTCGCGGCTAACCGTTCGGTGGCGAGCTTCAGTCGCCGGGCCGTCCCGTCAAAGAAGCTCTTGAATGCGACCAGCAAGACCTTGAGGAAGCCCAAGTAGCGGGACAAGCCGTCGGCATAGCAGATCGAACGTAAGGTGCCTCGAAAGCGAACACGATCCAAACCTGAAAGAACTCCGTGGATATGGTCGCTGTGCTGTTGTAAGAAGGTCTGCATGGCATGCTCCGGTTGCTGAGTAATGTGCGCTAACACCACTCTATCCAACCGGACATGCCTGCTTCATTTGGTTGCGGCCAAGGGCCGCGCTGTGCCTTTGTGTGATCTTCGTGTCTTTGTGTTGGGCTCTTCTCTTCCGGCTCGTCCCGCGTTTCTGTCTTCCCATTCTTGCTTGCGGCCCGGCCGCGCTGTGACTCTGTGGTGGACACTTCGTCCGGTTTTACAAATTCATCCCCGTCAGGAACTCCACGTTCGATTTGGTCCGCTTCATGCGGCTCACGAGCATTTCCATCGCTTCGACCGGATTCATATCGGCCAACACCCGGCGGAGCAGGCGGGTTCGGTCCAACTCCTCGGGATGCACGAGCAATTCTTCCTTGCGTGTGCCCGAACGATTGACGTCAATGGCCGGCCAAACGCGCTTGTCGACCAGTCGGCGATCGAGGTGCAACTCCATGTTGCCCGTGCCTTTGAATTCTTCAAAGATCACGTCGTCCATGCGCGAGCCCGTATCGATCAGGGCCGTCGCGAGAATGGTCAGCGAGCCGCCCTCTTCCACGTTGCGAGCGGCGCCGAAGAAGCGCTTCGGTTTCTGCATCGCATTGGAATCAAGACCGCCAGACAATAGTTTGCCACCGCCCGGCGCTTCCGTGTTATGGGCTCGGGCCAGACGGGTAATCGAGTCCAGCAGAATCACCACGTCCTTCTTGCGCTCGACAAGCCGCTTGGCTTTCTCCAGCACAATCTCACTCACGTGGATGTGCTGGTCGGGTGGTTCGTCGAACGTGCTGGCAACGACCTCGACATTCGGTCCGACGACCACGCGCTGCATGTCGGTCACTTCTTCCGGCCGCTCGTCGACCAGGAGAATGATGACATAACAATCGGGCGTATTCTTTAAGATCGACAGAGCCATGCGTTGCAACAGCACCGTTTTGCCGGCCCGCGGCGGCGAGACGATGAGTCCGCGCTGGCCCTTGCCGATCGGCGTGACAATGTCCACGACGCGGCTCATCAGCTCTTCGCCGCCAGTCTCCAGGACAAACCGAGCATTGGGGTGCAGCGGCGTCAGGTCCTCGAAGTTGGTGACATTGGCGGTTTCCTCCGGCGAGGCGCCATTCACCAGTTCGACCTGCATCAGGGCGAAATTATCCTGCCCTTCGATCGGCAAGCGAATCGGCCCTTCGACGACCAGGCCGGTCTTGAGGCCCATGCGACGAATCTGGCTCGGCGAGACATAAATATCTTCCGGCGAAGCCAAATAGTTATGCGCCTGGCTGCGCAGAAAGCCATAGCCATCGGGGAGCACTTCGAGTGTGCCCGACCCGCGAACCACCTCGCCTCGCTCGATCTGTCGGCGGACGATGCCGACAATGAGTTGGGCTCGGTTCATTCCGGTGTGCTCGGCGATGCCCTCGCGCTCCGCCAGTGCGAAGAGCTTGGGCATGGGCAGACGATAAAGATCGTCCAGCCTCGAGCCAGGGCCAGGCGGAGCGCCGTCCGGCGGAGGCCGGCGAACGGGAGCGGCCTGAGCGGGCGGAGCGGATCGACGGTGTGCGGGGCGCTCGTCCCCCGGACCAGACGGGCCAGAAGAAGGAATGCGGCGGCGGAGAGGGGCGGCCTTTTGCGGCCCTTCGTCGCGATCGGCGACGGGCATGACAGAGTCCTCGGTAATCAGAAGGGTGTTACGAAATTGATCTTTCGGCGAACCTCGCTTCGTGCGGGATCGAATTTGACCGACTTCAACAGGCTTCAGCAACTTCCAACCGCCAGGGTGGCAGGGCAACAAGACCAAGCAACGGCAACGACTTTTGTGTGCAACAGATGCGCCGCCCCGGCGCGAAAAAGTGGCGTAGCGATCCGTCTCGCAGGATCAGGGGTCCACGATTTAGATTGAAATTGTACCAAGGGCGGCCAGGGAATCCAGGGATTTTTTTGCCGGCGGTACAATCTCCATTCTAGCAACCTAGGTTAGCCCAAATCCAGTTCGTGGCGGGGATAACGGGAATTGCCAACGGAATTCGACCGCATTGCGAAGTGGTATCCGCCGTATTCGGCGATGAGACCCAGTCCGGAGAACGTGATGCAGCGCGCGGCAACGCGCCAGGCGCATCCAGAATTGGCAGCAAGCGCTCCCCGAATTGCATGGCAGTTTGGTATCGCAACACGGATCGATTAGTCCGTTGTTTGGTTAACGTTCAAGGTCGGAGAAGATCCACCCTGTGTTTCAGAACGGAGCAATGCGAAAGGGGCAATGGCCCCGATGCCGAATTCCATACAGCTGAAGCATTTCCGGTTCGTTTTATCGCGACAAACAAACGATCGGCAGACAATTTGTTTTTGCCTTTTTGACCACATCGCGCGAACTATTCGCACTCCGGTTGGATGACAGATTCTGCAACAAGTAACTATCCCATAATAAGTTACGTTGTCAGATCGGGACGGATTACCGATCGATAGCGCTTGTATCCCCGCATGGTCACTTTGGCGGCAAGTCGGGCGACTCGAGCTTCCCGTCGGACATGCTCGCTGCACACGGCCGATTTTTTACCTTGTTTCGGGAACTCCACTTACATTAACTCCGTCCGAACGGTGAGGAAACAATACCCGCCGCGGCCCCTCCTTCCGCCTGCCCCCATTGACAGCCGGGGCGATTTGGGCCGAAACTGTTCCAAGCAGGTCATCTGACCATCACCCAACAACCCAGTTAGGGGTGTCTTCCATGTGGGGCATTAACGACCGCCGGCATTTCATCAAACACGCCGCTGCGTTCAGCGCTTTCACGCTCAGTGCTGAAGGTTTCCTGAGCCAGCTTCGCGCCGAAGCGTCCAAGCTCAAGAAGAAAAACAAGAGCCTGATTGTGATTCACTTCGGCGGCGGCTACCCCGCTATTGACTTCTGGGAAGACAAGGATCCGCACCCGAACATGGGTGAGACGAAGTCGGCCCCCACTGCTGTCTCCGGCATCAAGATCAATCGTCTGCTGCCGAAGATCGGCGCGCAAATGAAGAATGCCAGCCTGATTCGCTCGCTCAAGAGCACCGAAGGCGATCATGCCCGTGGAACTCGCGTGATGATGACCGGCTTGCCGATCAACCCGCTGGTCGAGCAGCCGCACGTTGGCTCCAAGGTCGCTTGGTACTACCGCGACAACGAAGGCGATCTGCCGGCGTTCATTACGGTAAATGGCGGCGGCGGAATTGGGCCTGGGTTCCTCGGCCAGAAGTTTGGCCCGCTGCCGATCGCTCGGCCCGGTCAGCCCCCCGAAAACGCCGCGATTCCGATGGACGTCGGCGCCAATCGCATGAATCGGCGAGGCGATCTCTTGAGCCGTCTCGAAGGCGGTTTCCAGAAGAGCACGGGCGCTGATCGCGATGCAGCCAAGGCGCACCAAGAGGTCTACGACAAGGCCCTGGGCCTGGTGATCTCCAAGAACAAAGAAATCTTTGCCCTCGATAAGGACGTGGGCGGCAAACCGCTCAAACTGAAGTCTGAGTACGGTATGGGCGCATTCGGCCAGGGCTGCTTGCTCGCCCGCAAGCTGACCGAAGCCGGGGCTGCCTGCGTCGAAGTGAATACGGGCGGCTGGGACATGCACAATGGCATCTTCCCGCAACTCGAACGGCGTCTACCGGAAATCGACGCCGGGATTGGCACGCTGCTCAAGGACCTGTACGAACGCGGCCGGTTGCAAGACACGGTCGTCGTGACGTTGTCTGAGTTCGGCCGGACCATTCGTGTCAACGGCAATGCCGGCCGCGATCATAACCCCGGTCTTTGGTCCGTATTGATCGCTGGCGGCAACGTCGTCGGCGGGCAAGTGTACGGCAAGACGAGCGAAGGCGCCGATAGCATTGTGGAAAACCCCGTGAAAGTGGGCGATCTGTTCGCCACGATTTACGCGGCCCTTGGGTTCGACAAGGACGCTCAAATCCGGGACAATCTGGGCCGCCCAAGCCTGCTGGCTGGCGAAAAGTCCAAGCCAATCGCAGCGCTGCTCAAGAACGCGTAAAACTCGACGTCGCCATTATCGTCGTAGTCACCGGGGTGCTCGCAAGAGCACCCCGGTTGCATTTCCGCTACGCCGCTAGCGGCTTAGCCCGGCAGCAAATCCTTGACCGCATCCTGCTCTTCGAGCAATTCCTTGAGCGTGTTGTCGAATTTCGATTGGCCGAATGCATCGAGCGTCAGCCCATCCACCACTTTCAAATTGCCCTTCCCGTCCGATCGAACCGGATAACCAAACACCAGCCCCTTCGGAACGCCATATTGGCCATCGGAAACGAGTGCCGCACTCGTCCAGTCATTGGCGGGCGTCGCCGACAGCAGGCTCTTCACATGATCGAGCGCGCCATTGGCGGCCGAGAATGCGCTGGAAAGTCCCCGTTTGTTGATCACCGCCTTGCCGCGTTCCTGGCACTGCGGCACGAATACCGTTTCCAGCCAGGTGCGATCGGTGATGACGCTGGTCGCCGGCTTGCCGTTGATCTTGGCATTCGTGAAGTCGGGATATTGCGTGTTCGAATGGTTGCCCCAGATTGTTACGCAAGTGACCGCCTCGTTCTGCACGCCGGCTTTCTTGGCCAGCGCAGCCACGGCTCGGTTGTGGTCAAGCCGGGTCATCGCCCCCCACTGGCTCGCGGGAATATCCCGGCCGTTGCAATAAGCGATCAGGCAGTTCGTGTTGCAAGGATTGCCGACGATCAAAATGCGCACGTCTTTCGCCGCCTTGGCCGCGAGCGCCTTACCCTGCTTTTGAAAAATCTGGGCGTTCTTAAGCAGCAGGTCCTTGCGCTCCATGCCCGGCCCCCGCGGGGCAGCGCCGACGAGCAGAGCGTAGTTGCAACCATTAAACGCCTGGTTCTCGTCGTCGGTGACGACGATCGATTGCAGCGTCGGGAAGGCGCAATCCTCCAGTTCCATCGCCACGCCTTCGAGTGCGTCCATCGCCTTCGGATTGACTGAACGCGGAATTTCGAGCAATTGAAGAATGACTTTGGTGTTCGGCCCAAACACTTCGCCCGAAGCAAGTCGGGGAAGAAGAGTGTAAGCAACCTGCCCGGCAGCACCGGTGACAGCAACGCGAACCACATTGGCCATGATGATGTCTCATGCGAGGAACAGATTCGATTAGCGGAGCGGCCAACGGCCGCTCTCGTTGTCTTACTGTGGGATAGGCCTCCCGGCCTGTCTCACCTGGCAGAGGCAAATGCTTGACAGCGCAAGGGCACACAGACCGCGAGGCCTATTGCACGGGCCACGCGGCCCATCCCTCGACTTCGAGAGATCGCGCCCCTATTTGTAACCAATGGACGAATCGCAAGACCCTATTAAGATTGCGGCGGCAACGCCCGGGAGCAGTTCGATGGTGAAAGTGGGAATCAACGGTTTCGGGCGGATCGGCCGCCTCGTCTTTCGGGCGCTGGTTGAACAGAACCTGCTCGGCAAATCGATGGACGTGGTCGCCGTCAACGATGTCGTGCCCGCGGACAATCTCGCCTACCTGCTCCGGTACGATTCCACGCAGGGCCGTTTCACGAAGTCGGTTGAGACGCGGAAGTCCAAGCCGGATCTGGCCGAAGACGACATGTTGATCGTCGATGGCCATCCGATCAAGTCGCTCGGCATGCGCAACGCCGGAACAATTGCCCTGGAAAGCGCTCGGCGTCGATTACGTCATCGAATCGACTGGCTTGTGGACCGAAGCCGCTAAGGCCAGGGGACACCTCACGGCAGGCGCAAAAAGGTCATCATCTCGGCCCCAGCGAAGGAAGAAGACATTACGGTCGTCATGGGCGTCAATCACGACAAGTACGACCCAGCCAAGCACAACATTATTTCGAACGCGAGTTGCACGACCAACTGCCTCGCGCCTGTCGTGCATGTCTTGCTCAAAGAAGGCTTCGGCATCGAAGATGGATTGATGACCACCGTGCACAGCTATACGGCAACGCAGAAGACCGTCGACGGCCCCGGCGGCAAGAAGGACTGGAAGGGCGGCCGGGCGGCGGCGATCAACATCATTCCGAGCACCACCGGGGCTGCCCGAGCCGTCGGCTTGGTTTGCCCGGAAGTAAAAGGCAAGCTGACTGGCATGTCCTTCCGCGTGCCGACGCCGACCGTATCCGTCGTGGACTTGACGATCAAGACCGTCAAGGCGACCAGCTACAAGGAACTCTGCGCGGCCATGAAGAAGGCCAGCGAGACCTACTTGAAGGGCATTTTGAAATACACGGAAGACGACGTCGTTTCCAGCGACTTCATCCATGACCCCGCATCCAGCATCTTCGACGCCGGCAGCGGCATCGAGTTGAACAGCCAGTTCTTCAAGCTGGTGAGCTGGTACGACAACGAATGGGGCTACTCGAACCGTTGCGTGGATCTGCTGAAGTACATGGTCAGCAAGTCATAGTGAAGCCGCGACGCGATAGCGGAGCGCGAGCGCTCCTTCATTGGAGAATGGTCATGGCCAAAAAAACCATCCGCGATCTCGCCGATCTTCAGGGCAAGCGCGTTCTCGTCCGGGTCGACTTCAATGTGCCGTTGAACAAGAGTACTGGCGACATAACAAACGATCGCCGCATTCGGGCGGCACTGCCGACCATTCAGTACCTGCTCGACAAGGGCGCGGCAGTCATCGCGATGAGCCATCTCGGCCGGCCGAAAGGCGAACCGACTGCCGACAAGGACCTCAAAATGGACAAAGTGGCGGCCCACTTGGGCCAACTGCTCGACCGGCCGGTCAAGAAGGCGTCGGATGAAGTGATCGGCCCGGAAGCTCGTGCCGCGGCCTTGGCGCTCAAGCCGGGTGAAGTGCTCGTGCTCGAGAATCTGCGCTTCGATGCCCGCGAGCAAAAGAATGATCCCGACTTTGCCCACGCCATTGCCGCCCTCGGCGATGTCTATGTCAATGATGCGTTCGGCACCTGCCACAACGATCACGATGCCTCGATGGTCGCCGTCCCCGCCGCCATGAAGGGCAAGCCGCGTGTTCTCGGCTTCCTGGTGGCGAAGGAACTGGAAATCATCGACGGCTTGCTGCTCAGTCCCAAGCGGCCATTGCTCGCGGTCATGGGCGGGGCCAAAGTGTCCGACAAAGTGAAGTTCATTCACGCGTTGCTTTCTAAAGTCGACCACCTGCTGATCGGCGGCAAGATGACCTATGCGTTCCTGAAGGCGAAAGGGGTCGATGTCGGCAGCACTAAGGTGGCAGATGAAGAGGTGGCCGCCGCCAAACCGCTACTCGACCGGTTGGACCGGCAAATCACCTTGCCCGTCGACTATGTGTGTGCGAAATCGGACGATCTCGATTCGACCAAAGTCTTTGAAGGCCCCATCCCGACGGGCTACGAGGGCGTGGACATCGGACCCAAGACCCTGGCGCATTTCGCGAACAAGATTCGCTTGTCGGCGATGGTGATCTGGAACGGCCCGGTCGGCTGGTTCGAGAAACCCGCGTTCGCTAATGGCACCAAGGGCATCGCCCAGGCCATGGCCGAGAGCGGAGCGATCACTGTGGTCGGTGGCGGCGAAACCGCCGAAGCGGTTGAGCAATTCGGCTACGCCAACAAGATGACGCACGTCTCGACGGGCGGCGGAGCGTTCCTCGCCTATATCGAAGGCAAGAAGTTTGCGTCGCTTGAGCAGATTGACGAGCAGTGACTCCCTACCGGTTCCGAACGGATTCATCGCGGGGCTGATGTGCAATGAATCAAAGCCTGTCGGCAGCGTCAGTTACGTCGAAATCGATGGAAAATGGATTGCAGGGCTCCTGACCGGGGGGCGCAATGCAAGCCAATGGGCTACGGTCATTCAGAGGTTTGCATACAGACCTGCCATCGTGTAAAACATCGTCCATGCCCTATTTGATCCTGGGCTTGGTTCCTTGGGCCTTTCCATGAGCACCCGGCCGTCTCGCGGCATCCCCGAAGGTCTGTGGATGTCTTGCCCTCGGTGCAAGGCGACACTGTACAAGAAAGAGGTTCAGGCCAAGTTCGGTGTTTGCAACGAGTGCGGGCACCATTTCACCATCTCCGCTCGCGAACGAATCAAGCAACTGTTGGACGAGGACAGCTTTGAGGAATGGTTCACGCACATTCTTCCGTGCGACCCACTCGGTTTCACGGATAAGGTTTCTTATGCCAAGAGGTTGAAAGAGACCCAGGCCAAGACGGGTCTGACGGACGCGGCGGTCGTCGGCAAAGGATTTATCCGCGGCCGGCCACTGGTGCTATGCATCACCGATTTTCAGTTCATGGCCGGCAGCATGGGCTCGGTCGTTGGCGAGAAGTTGACGAGGGCAATCGAGGAAGCGACCAGGCTATCGCTCCCGCTCGTCATTGTCAGCGGATCGGGCGGCGGCGCTCGGATGCAAGAGGGAATCTTGTCGCTCATGCAGATGGCCAAAGTCTCGTGTGCCTTGGCCCGATACGACCAGGCCGGCGGGCTGTACTTGTCGATCTTGACGCATCCGACCATGGGCGGTGTCGCCGCGAGTTGGGCCCTTCAGGGCGACATCACCCTGGCCGAGCCGGGCGCGATGGTCGGCTTTGCCGGCGCCCGCACCATATGGAACACGGTTCGGATCGAATTGCCGGAAGGGTTTCAAACGAGTGAATTCCTCTTGGAACATGGCTTCATCGATCGCCTTGTGCATCGGAAAGACTTGCGAACCGAAGTGGCTCGAATCATCGACTATTGCGAAAGAACTTAACGCACGAGCACGTTTATCGGTATTGGATTGCCCTGTAAGATAAGGTAACTTCCTCTCGAGACTTCCGCATTCCCTACTGAAGGGTGTACACGTGGGCCTGTTCAATCTCTTCGGCGCGAGCAAGAAGAAGAGTCCATTCCCCAAGAAGAAGAAAGAAAAACTGCCCATAGCCGACGTGGCCAAGCGCTTTCAACAGCAGACTCGGCACGGACAAGGGAGCATGTCCAAGGTCTTTCGGGCTTACGATTCCAAGATCGGCCGAGTGGTCTGCCTCAAGATTCTCGACAAGGTTAAGACAGCAAAGTTTGAAGAACGGTTTTCGAATCAAGGTTTGGATAAGCCTTCCGAAGGAGCGGTTTGCATGGCGATCCGCCATCCGAATTGCGTCGCCACTTACGAACACGGTCGGACCACGCAAGGCGAACCCTATTTGGTCATGGAATGGATCGAAGGCCTCGGACTCAATTACTTGATTGAAACGAAGAGTCCGCAGCTCAAAGGGAACCGGATCAACTATCTCAAGCAACTTTGCGATGCGGTCGACTATATCCACAGCCAGAAGTTCCTGCACCGCGACTTGTGTCCACGCAATGTAATGGTCACGAAGGAAGGCGAGGTCAAGCTCATCGATTTTGGATTGACGATTCCCTACACGCCGGATTATTGCAAGCCCGGTAATCGCACCGGCACCGCCGACTATTTGGCGCCCGAGATCATTAAGCGGCAGCACACCGACCACCGCGTGGACGTGTTTGCTCTCGGCGTGACGGCCTTCGAGATCTTTACCGGCCAGTTGCCTTGGGAGCGATCGCTTTCGAGCGAGGAAACTCTGCGGCGGCATCTCAACACGCCAAGCCGCGACCCGAAGGATGTGAATCCGGATCTAGACGAGGATCTATGCGTGGTGCTCCGAAAGGCGATCGAGAAGGATCCGTCGACCCGGTACGAATCCATCGCCGCGTTCAAACGGGCCTTGGAGAGCTTGGAACGGACGGACTACTAACGCTTCCGATCCTGGCAGCGGCGGCGATCGCCGCGGTCTCGATTCGAAGCGTTCGGGGACCGAGGGAGAACAATTCCCAGCCGCTCGTTAGTGCCGCGTTCACTTCCGAATCCGCAAAACCGCCTTCGGGCCCAATGGCCACAACGACATCCTCGCTCCGTGGAATGAATGGCAGCTTCACTTCGGTAGGATGCGCCAAGAGTCGGAAGCCGGATTGCTGGCCACACCATTGGCGCCACCGTGCCGGAGAATGAATGCGCATCAGCACATTGCGGCCGCATTGTTTGCTGGCTTCAATTGTGGCTCGGCGCAGTTTTTCCGTCTTGGTCTCCCCACCCTTGACCACGGTTCGTTCGGTGACCAGGGGGGTAAAGTCGGTCACACCAAGCTCCGTCAGCTTTTCAATCAGGAAGTCGGCCCGATCGCCCTTCGGCAATGCACTGGCAATATGAAGGACAAAGCCGAGTTCGCGATTCGCGTCGATCCCTTCGCCAATGTGTACGAGCACGCGCTTCTTTTCGATGGCAAGGATTTGGGCGGGGTACTCACGGCCATCGCCATTAAACAGGGTGACATTTTCCCCCGGTGAAAACCGGCGGACGGTGGCGAGGTGATGGGCCTCGGGCCCTTCCAGAGTGAAGTCTCCGGGGCTCAATTGTTCTTCGACAAAAAACCGATCGGCCACGGTGGAAACTCGGGTTTATTTCAATCGGCGATTTGGGTTAGAGTACGCGTTGGCTTCCCGGGCGGATGCCGCCAAAACCCAAGGAGGGGAATATGGCCACGCCGACCACTGCCAATTTGCCAACCCGACAGCAACTCGACGAAATCGACGCCTTGTTGCGGCGAATGCTGACGCTACCGAGTTTGGCGGGCGAATCAACGGAAACACCGCGTGCCCCGTCTCCCGCTTCTCCGCAGGCGAACTTGACATTTGCGCCGCCCATCGTCCGCGAAGTGCCGCCGCCACAACTGCCGGCCCCGAACGAACCAGTCGTCCAGGCGTGGCGGGTGAGTTGGCCGCAATCGCCAGCGCCAACGCCAACGAATCCGGCATCCGTCGTCGCATGGGGCTCGCCCGTCACGACGCCCGCGGAGGTTCCACCCTGGGCGGCCGCGCCGGCTTCGCCGCCCATAACGCAGCCACCGTTCGCTTTGCCTGTCAATTCGCCTCCCGCGACAATGCCCGTTCCGCCGATGCCCGCTCGGCCGCCCAGTGAGTCGCAGCAATCCGAGTCGTTGTTAGTTCTCCTGCTAATCGTCTTGAACGGCCTATTCAACGTGTTGACTTATTTACTGGGGCCGATCGGCACATGGTTGCGGGGCCCCGGTCGTGGTGCAATGGGTTGGGCCGGCATATTCATGATCCTCGCGGGCGTCGTATGGGCATCGGCAACTGGTATGGTTATGACTGGCCCAAGCCGAACTGGGCCCGACTCGGGCTGTCGCGATAGCGATCGGCCCTAGGAGAATTGGCGTCGGCTCGTAAGATAACTTGAATTCCGGCGAAGTACCTGTGTCGCCGATCTTCTCTAGCGCCTGGTGACTTGGCCGTATGTCGTCATCCAAACCGCCCACTGCTCCGCCGCCTCCGCCGATCAAATTGGATTATGTCGCGGGAGTTCTGAGTTATTTGATTCCCGGGCTTGGTCAACTCACTCAGGGGCGCGTCGGTAAGGGACTGCTGTTTTTGGTCTCGCTTTACACCCTGTTCTTCTATGGAATGTACCTGGGCAAATGGCAGAATGTCTATCTGCCTGACAACAACCCCGGCGAGCCTTCGCTGAGTCGCCTGGCTTCGGACATTTACACGCGATTCCAATTCGTCGGCCAATTTCCAATCGGGATGGTTGCCTGGCCGGCTTTGTATCAGTATTCGGCTTACGACGAGAAAGCCAAAGAGCCGCCGCTGCACGGCTGGATGCGCGCGCAAGCATGGAGCGAATCAACGAATTGCAACGGGATAGCGATAAAACCTGGGATCTGGGTTGGGTGTATACCGTGATTGCCGGCGTTCTCAATGTGCTGGTCATCTACGACGCTCTGGCCGGCCCCGCATTCCGCGAAGTCAAGGCGGGCCCGCCGCCGGGGGCACCCGCGCTATGAGCATTTACGCGCATCTTCCGGTGCTGATTGTCGTGGTCAGTCTGGTTTACAGTGCCACTCGGCACGATAATTGGAATAAGATCCTGCGCGAGGCCCTTCACTGGGCCGTCCGAATGACGACATTCCTTCTCGCCATCGGGCTCATTCTTTTCGCTCTTTCGACGTTCCTTTGATCGCGGTGGACTCAATCCTTGCCCGACCCGTTCCACGGCCGAATTCTCAGGTTACGAAATGCCACCGGACCGTGGTCGCCCTGCAGCATGAGCGGGCCGGCCGCCTTTTCTTTCTTTGTGTAGTTATTGCCAGTCGGCGTTTTCAATTCAGCATTCTCGTGGATTGTCTGGCCATTCAGCACCGCTCTGACGATCCTGGCGTTCGCCGTCTTTTTTCCGTCCTTGTCGAAGCGCGGCGACATGAAGATCGCATCGAGCGTTTGCCACTCCCCGGGCGCTTTGCACGCGTTCACTCGGGGGGCAGTTCCTTTGTCAATGTGGTGATATCGAGGCTTGAGTTCGGCCCGAGGATAGATTCCGCCGCAGTCGTCGCCAGTCAACGCCTTCTTGCCAAAACTATCGCAGATCTGAATCTCATACAAGCCATGAAACTTGACGCCTGAATTGGAGCCTTTCGGAATGTAAAACTCCAAATGAATCTCGATGTCGCCATATCGCTCCTTCGTATACAGATCGCTCGCCCGACCCTTCTCACCGTTCACAACGATTCCAGAGCCTGGCTCGAATTTCAATCGCCGTGGATTTGCGGGGTCAATGGCAACGGCTTTCGCAAAGCTCCATCCTTGCTTCTTTCCAGTAAAGGCGTCCAATTGATCGCCATCCAACAACTTCGTCCATGGTTTGTCCGTTGCAACAGCCAGTAGCGGCGAGAGGAGAAGCGCTAAAGCGGCATGGCGAGTCATGAGATTCTTTCGACTGGGGTTGAACCGAAAGTTTATCACCAACAGTCGTGTAAAGCCAGAATTCGCGCTTCGAAGGCTTGGTATCGAAGTTGCCTGATGGTCCCTGGACCAGTCAAATAAGCGTTGTCTCTCCAGATTCGGGAAATTTCGCGAGTGTGGCATGCCTGATCATTATCCGCGAAGCAGCGGCATTCTGCTCCATCCGACGAGCCTTCCGGGGCCATTCGGTATTGGCGATATTGGCCCGGTTGCTCATGCCTGGATTGATACTCTTGCCGATGCCCGGCAGACTTGGTGGCAGATACTCCCGGTCGGGCCAACCGGCTATGGCGATTCCCCTTACCAGTCGTTCTCGACTTTCGCCGGCAACTTGAATCTAATCAGCCCAACGTTGCTGGCCGACGCGGGATTGGTGCCAAAAGCGGAAATCGATCAGATTTCCCTGCCCACCGAGCGGGTCCACTTCGACCTGGTCGAACCGCTGAAGCTGGGGCTCGTACGCCGGGCCTGGTCGAATTACTCCGCGGGCAAGACACCCTATTTGGGCGAGGCCTTCGATCGTTTCCGCGTTGACTGTCGAAATTGGTTGGAGAATTACGCACTGTTCATGGCGCTGAAGGACGCTCACGGGGGTGCACCGTGGTTCGAATGGCCGAACGAGTATCGCATCCGCGAGTCCAAGGTGCTCAAGCATGTCCAAAACGAGCTGGCAAATGAAATCGCGGTCCACGAGTTCGGCCAGTTCCTTTTCTTCTCCCAATGGCGAGAACTGCGTGATCATGCCCGGAAGCGCGGCGTGCGCTTGATTGGCGACGTGCCGATTTTTGTTGTGCCCGATTCTGCCGACGTCTGGGCCAATCCTCACCTCTACTTGCTGGATCGCTCGTTGCAACCGCAAGTCGTCGCCGGCGTGCCGCCCGACTACTTCAGCAAGACCGGTCAGCTTTGGGGCAATCCTCATTACGATTGGCCGGCGATGCAGAGGACCGGATATTCCTGGTGGGTCGATCGCATGGCGCAGCTCTCGAACTGGTTGACTTGGTCCGGCTGGATCACTTCCGCGGCGTCTGTGCCGCGTGGCAAGTGCCTTTCGGAGAAAAGACGGCCGAAAAGGGGGAGTGGGCGCCCGGCCCCGGCGCGGACTTGTTCATCCACCTGTGCGCCAAGCTGGGCGGATTGCCGTTCATTGCCGAAGATCTCGGCGAGATTACACCGGATGTATTCGCCTTGCGTGACGATCTCGGACTTCCCGGGATGAACATCCTCCAATTCGCATTTGACGACCCGACTAACCGGTTCCTGCCGCACAACTATTCGTCGAATACCATCGCCTACACCGGCACACACGATAACGACACGACGCGCGGCTGGTACGCGACTGCGCCCGAAGTTGAGCGCGATTATTATCGTCGCTATACTTCGCGCGACGGCTCCGACGTTTCCTGGGACCTGATCCGTCTGGCTTGGGCCAGCGTGGCTGACCTGGCGATTGCGCCGTTACAGGACATTCTCGATTTGGGAACCGAAGCCCGCATGAACGTCCCAGGCACTGCGCAGGGGAACTGGCGCTGGCGGATGCCCGCGGAGGGGCTAAACGACTGGGCGCGGGCACGCCTGGTAGAGATGACCATTGTCTACGGGCGAGAACCGACGAACGAACCGCACGCCGCCCGGCCGAATTGATCTCGGTGAATTCGGGTTCAGTTCACGTTCGCCGAAATTGTTTGTCCAGTTCGTGCCTTGAGAAGACCAACGACGTGGGCCGGCCGTGCGGGCAGTGATGCGAATCCTCCGCCATCGGGCGCAACTGCATTAAATAGTCGATTTCCTCACGTGTGAGCCGGTCTCCCGCCTTGACCGCCGCCTTGCAAGCCATCGTCGCCAACAATCGATCGAAGAGCTGGTCGCGCGTTGGCGGGCGATCTTTAGTTGTGAGCACATCGACGACGCTTTGGAATATTCGCCTGACCGGCACACGACCGAGAAGTGCCGGATAGCTTGAGACCGCCACCGTTCCTCCGCCAAAGTCTTCCACTTGCAGACCGAGATCGGCAAGCTGCGCCTTCGCCTCGATAACGGCGCCTGCTTGCTCCATCGTTACCGTAATTGGCTCGGGAACCAGCAAGCGTTGAACTTCCAGTTTCCCCTCGCGCATGCGCTCGCGAAGTTGTTCAAATAGAATGCGTTCGTGCAACGCGTGTTGATCGATCACAAGCATACCATCGAGGGTTTCGACCACGAGGTAGGCATCGTGAATCTGAATCGCGCGCGTGGCAAGCAGCGGATGCGGAGTCGATTCGGACGGCAACGCGGTGTTCGCGCCCGATCCTGCGCTGAACTGGATTCGGAATGACTGACATTCGGAGCAATTATTTGCGGCTCGGGCTCGCGTACGATCGGTGGAGCGAAGATGCCCGGAGCCGGAATCTCGGTGGTGTGCGGGGTGGATGGCCCATCGTTCAATTGTGGAATCTGTAATCGCGGCACGAGGTTTTTCGCCGTCAGCGCCCTCTTGACCGCCCCGCGAACCAAATGGTACATGGCCTGCGAATCGCGAAAGCGAATCTCCGCTTTGGTCGGATGCACATTGACATCGACCTGATCAGGCGGCAGTTCCAGGAACAGGAAGCCAATCGCATACCGACCAGTCATCAGCAGACCGCGATAGGCTTCCTGCAAGGCATGACCCAGACTCCGGTCGCGAATACAGCGGCCGTTGACGAACAAATACTGAAACTTGGCGTTGCCACGGTCACAAGCGGGGTCGGCTACAAAGCCCATCAACCTGACCGGCGTCAGTTCCGCCTCCACCTCAATCAGGGCGTTGCGAATGTCTTTGCCAAAGAAGAGGCCGAGGCGATCTAAAAGCCCGGCGTCGCGCGGGACCTCGTGCACTAGCTTGGCGTTGTGACGAAGGACCACGTGCAGTGAAGGATTCGCCAGCGCGAGGCGGGTCACCATTTCGACGATGTGACCCAACTCGGTCGGGATCGTGCGCATGAACTTCTTGCGGACCGGCGTGTTGAAGAACAAATGTCGAACTTCCACGCGCGTACCGAGCGAGCCGTTCCACGGCCGCACTTGGGAGAGCTTTCCGCCGTCGCAGAAAAATTCGCACCCATCTCCTGGACTCGCGGTTTTCGATTGGAGAGTCACTCGTGCGACGCCCCCGATGGAGGCCATTGCCTCGCCGCGGAAGCCGAGCGTGCCGATGCGAAAGAGATCGTCGGCGTCCCGAAGCTTGCTGGTAGCATGGCTAGCGAAGACGAGCGGTAGATCCTCGGGATCGATTCCGTGTCCATCATCGACGACCCGAATCAACTCCGTGCCGCCTTGCTCCAAATCGATATCGATGCGAGTCGCACCCGCATCAATGGAGTTCTCCAGCAACTCCTTGATCACGCTGGCGGGCCGCTCGATCACTTCGCCGGCAGCGATCTTGGTAATGACGGACGGCGGCAGTTGCTGAATTCGCGACATGATTCCTTGATCAGCCATCAATCCATTGGAATTGTTGGGTGCATTGTGAGATTGGAGGATTACTCCTCGTCCGCTCGCTGGCCAAGCTTTTTGAGCTTCTTTTCCAGTGCATCCGCCGACATCCCGAGCGACTTGGCGGCGATCGCCGTATTGCCGTGCGCCGCTTCCAGCGCCTCGCGGATCCGGTCGGTCAGTTTCCAATCCTGAATCTGCCGGTAGAGGGTCCGCTCGCCAATGCCGAGCAGCTTGGCCGCTTCTTCCCGATTGCCGTTGGTCAATTCGAGGGCCTTTTCCGAGTAGTATCGTTCCACGTCGCTGAGTGGTCGACCGATCAAGTGGTCCGGGCCGCCGGGTCCTTCCGCGGCCGCCGCCTCTTTGAGCGATTCACCCTCTTGGAGGTCGTCCAGGTCGAGCACTCCGTCCTGGTCCTGGATCACCATGCTTTCCACGAGGTTCCGCAGTTCGCGAACATTGCCTGGCCAGGAGTAGTTGCGGAATGCGCTCCAAACTGCGTTAGCGACGCGAGGCACCTTTTTGCTGTAACGTTTGGCGAACTCATCCAGGAAGTGTGTCGTCAGCAAGATCACGTCCTTGCCACGGTCGCGCAGCGGAGGGATGCGCAGTAGACCGACACGGAGTCGATAGTACAAATCCTGGCGGAATTTCCCCTCCTTGATCATATGCTCCAGGTCGCGATTCGTGGCAGCCACGAGTCGGACGTCCACCTTGATCGTCTCATTGGAACCGATGCGACTCACTTCGCCGTTTTCCAGAACGCGCAGCAATTTGGCCTGAAGGCTAGGGGGCATGTCGCCGATTTCATCCAGAAACAGCGTGCCGCCATTCGCGTACTCGAATCGGCCTTTCCGCAATCGCTCCGCCCCGGTGAACGCGCCGGCCTCGTGGCCGAACATCTCATCGTCCAACAGGTTTTCGTTCAATGCGGCGCAGTTCATCGCGACGAAGGGCTTGTTCTTCCGCGGGCTGTTCGTGTGCAGTGCTTTGGCCACCAGTTCCTTGCCCGTGCCATTCTCGCCGAGAATCAGAACGGTAGCCTTGGTTGGGGCGAATTGCTTGAGCCCCCGAATCAGTTCGCGCATCTTCGCGCTGTTGCCGATGAGACCTTCGAACCCAAATCTCTCGTCGAGTTGCTTGCGGAGTTCGCGAATGGTCCGTAGTCGGCGAAGTTCGTCCGCCGACTTATTCACGACCGCGAGTAGTTCTTCCTTGCTGACCGGCTTGAGAATATAGTGCGACGCTCCTTCTTGAAGTGCCTGGACGGCTTTCTTGACGTCGCTTGATCCGCTGATCACCATCACGAGCGTGTCGCCGTGCTCCTTGACCAGGCGAACGATTGCCAAACCATCCAGATCGCCCATCCGCAAATCGGTCAGTACTAGGTCGAATTCTTCAGACTGAATTCTCTTCGCCCCCTCTTTGCCACTCGTCGCAATCGAGCATGCATACCCGCCGGCCTCGAGTATCTCGGCAACCGTTTCTGCATGGTCGCGCTCGTCGTCAATGACGAGCACGCGAAGCTGGTCCTCGGCGGATTCGACCATTGGGATTTCGGACTTCATCAATCCTTCCTACGCTCGCGACCGGCGCAAGTAGCCGCAAGGTTCCACCATTTTACCGGGTCGCGCAACTGGACATGCACCCCTTATATCCTCCCGCACAACGAGCCGGCAAAGTCGGCAGGGTCGGAACGACAGTCAAGTCCGGTCAAGTTTCTCTCCGATTGAAAATTGAAGCCAAATTGTCAGTTCTCCGGAGCGAATAACATGAGTGACACCCGTGCGCTATTGAACCGAGTGGCTAGCTTTCGCAAGCGGCTGGAGGAAATGCCGCGGTTGATCCCGACGAAGCCGATTGAAGTCAATCCCGAACCGGCGCCCCTCGAACCGCCTGCCATGAACCGTGAATCCGCTTCCCGAACCCAGGCGATTCTGGAATACTCGCTTCGGCAATTGGCGGGTACGGCGGACGCTACTCCACCGGCCCTTGGCCACCGAGCCCGGCGACTTCTCATGGACGCGCAAGGGCTGGTCACGCGGCTGAAAGCCTCGTTGGATGATCCGTTGCTGGCCGGGCCACCCTGTGAGACGCCAACCAATGCGGCGGACCCACTGGTCGTGTTGTTTCGGGAGACGGCTTCCCTAACGGAAGCGGCGGTTCGCTTCGCACTGACCTTCCCGGAATCCGCCGCTGAGCAGCGCAGGCTTTGTGAAGGTCTCGAAGGAATGATCGACGCCGCTCGGCGGCGATTCGAACTTCTGGCTGGGACATTGGAACGTCGAAGAATCGAAGAGAATCGCATCGACATTCTTGCCCGATTTTTGATAGCTTTGGATCGGGACGACGGCCTACTCGATTCCGCCCCCATCCTGCGACTGGCCGACGCACTGCTGGCGGAGGAGCCGGGCCGGCCGTTGCGATTAGCGAGTGCCATGCCAATGCACACGCAGGCGTACTTGGGCGGATCGGCCTATCCGCCGATGGCAAGATTCGTGGCAGCGCACTCCCTGAATTGCGGATGCATTCTCGCGCGAATGGCTATCGCCGACCCGGATTGGAGCCATGCCCAACGCGAGTTAGTGATCGCGGGACTGCTCCACGATGTCGGCATGTTGCGCGTTGATCCCGCGGTCGTTGCTCAAGAGTGCACATTGAACCCGTCGACTCGGCCGATGATCGAAGCCCATGCTCGCGCTGGTGCGCAACGCATTTATTCGCGGCTTCCTGAATTGAGCGCGCTGGCCGAAGTCGCGGCGAATCACCACGAACGGGCTAATGGAACTGGATACCCCGGAAAGCTTGCGACGGAGCAAGTATCACCGCTGACACGCATCATATCCGCAGTGGACGTGTACGCGGCGATGTGCTCGCCCCGACCTCACCGGCAGGCAATCGATCCGCGAACGGCGCTGACGGATGTGCAATTAATGGCGGAACGTGGAGAGTTAGACCGGAACGCGGCAACGAAAATGCTCGCCCTGGGGCTGTATCCAAGTGGTACGGTGGTTGAGTTGGCGAATGGTGCGACCGCGGTCGTCTTGTCGCCTTGCGAGCCAGTCGGGCGGCATAACATCGCCCCAAGGACGGCCGTCGCAGTCCTGGCGGAAAGTGATGGACGTGCGCTCGCAAGCCCGCGCTATATCGACCTGACCGACGCCTCAAGCCGAAACGTCGTGCGAGCACTGAATCCCCTCGATCGTCTGCATCGACTGGGAAGGAGCTATCCGGAATGGGTCTAATGGGCGGATACTGGGAACGCCGCTGGCTTGCCGATCAGTATCGGCATGGCGCTTTCCGTCCTCCGGTTGGATACTTCGCCGGCGTCCGCCATCCGCTTCCCTCCCTTGTGTTCGTGGTTATCCTTCTTGCGATCTACGAGGTCGCCGTGGGTCGGATATCGTCGCCCGGCGATGGGTCGATCCGAGCCGGCATCGAATTGTGGCTTCGCGATTGGCTCGCCATGGCCGGGCCGGTGCCGCCGATCGCGATTCCAGGCACCTTGATTGGACTGCTCGTAATCGGAACGTTATGGAGGTGGTCCGAACGTCCCGAGCAGCTCTTTGTTGCACTATTCGGCGTCGTTCTGGAAGGGACCGTTTTTGGTTTGGCCTTGTGGATGATATGCCTTAACGCACCGGCATTGCTCGAACAGACCGGCCTTTCACTTGGAGCGATCAACGGGCTCGATCCGCGACTCATTACCTTCGTCGGCGTCGGAGTCTACGAGGAAGCGGTCTTCCGAATGATCCTCTTTTCGTGGCTCGCGCGACTATTGCACGTCATCTTCGTTCCGTGGCTGCTTGCAGTGCCCTTGGCGATCGGGATTTCGGCGGCGGCGTTTGCCTCGGCCCACTATCTGGTTCAGAGCGAACCATTCGTGCCAATTGTCTTTGCTATGCGCTGTGTGATCGGGGTTTTTCTGGCGCTGGTTTTTTCGGCGCACGGCATGGGCGTCGCGATCGGAGCCCATATCGTCTATGACGTGATTGTGAGTTTGACCCACGAATGAGGCAACCAGGACCGAGTTTATCAAGTTGCGGCCGGCGGCTCGATGATCTCTTTCAGCACGGCGGGGTAGACTTTCCATGCTTCCTCGTATGTGGCTTCAAGCGGCGCCGGGATATACTCGCCTTCGTTCAGAAAAATCGGCGACGACGGCAGGGCATCGCCCACCGCGATCGGCTCCACATAGGCAATGGGGATGTCTCCACCGATATAGGAGACAACGGTTAGAGGCTTCTCCGCCGACAATTCGAATGGCTCGTCGTCGAACTCGTCTGCGATTGCCTTATGGATTCCTTGAGGATCGAGGGCCGTCGGCGGGAACAGGTCGACGACCATGAGATTGACGCCCTGATAAACGATATCCGCCGCCTTTTCGACGAATGAACGAAGAGCGATTCTGCTACCTTTGTTCCCCGGAGGCACGATCTCAATGATTGCGACAACGTCGCCGCGACCATGTCGAATGACGACTCGGTCCGCTTTCCGCGCATAGGCTGCTTTCTCAAATCTCTTGACGACGCGGGCCGTCGGCGGACGCTCCTTAACCGCAATTCCACCGGTAGTGCGTGGCTTACGCCGGCTTTGCAATGTGACGACATCCGGAATCGGCCGGCCAGTGATTTGCTCGGCCATCGCAAAGTACCCTGCAGGCAGGCATCCTGTGTTCAGCGCGTTTGCGATGTTCGTGATCCATCCGTGATGGAAATGGTGAAAGTCACCCGCCTCAAGCCGCGTCCAATCATGAATTGGCATGATTCTCCCTCGGCGAGTATTTTACGAGCCCAGGCGTGCTTCGCAAATCGAGTGCTCTTCTGGAGATTTGCGCGTCCGGCTATCCGCCAAATAGTGTCGGCCCATCTTCGGTTTTCGCTTTTCGCTTCCGGGGCCGTTCCGGCGGATCAACGACCGGCCGGCGCTGGGATTCCGGCAACCGGTGTCGTGCCTCCAGTTCCGCCAGGATTCCCGCGGCCCGTTCAACGACGGGCTTCGGCACGCCGGCCAGCCTCGCCACATGAATGCCATAGCTGCGTTCGGCGCTTCCCGGAGCGATCTTGTGCAGGAAGATCACGTCCGCATCCAGCTCCCGGACCTGGACGTTGTAGTTTCGCAAGTCACTGAGAGATTCCGCAAGCTGGGCCAACTCGTGGTAATGCGTCGCGAACATCGCTCGGCACCCAACAATATCGTGAAGATGCTCCGTGATCGCCCAGGCCAGCGAAACTCCGTCATACGTGCTTGTCCCGCGACCAATCTCATCGAGGATCACCAGACTCTTGGCCGTCGCGTTGTTCAAGATGTTCGCCGCCTCCGTCATTTCGACCATGAACGTGCTATGGCCGCGCGTCAGCTCGTCGCTGGCGCCCACCCGGGTGAAAATGCGGTCCGTAACCCCGACCTTCCCCGAATGAGCGGGAATGAAGCTACCAATGTGAGCCATCAAAGTAATCAATGCCGTCTGTTTGATCAGCACCGACTTGCCCGCCATATTCGGACCGGTGATTAGCCAGAAACGTCCGGTATCCGGGCTGAGGAGAACGTCGTTGGGGACAAACGTGCCGGGCGGAAGTGTCTGATCGAGCACGGGATGCCGGCCCTCCCGGATTTCCAGGATCGAGTCCTTCACGATGACGGGGCGGACGTAACGCCTCGATGCGGCGAGTTCCGCGAGCGAACCGACGAAATCCAGAGCGGCCACGACGTCCGCCGTATTGAGCAGCCGGTGTGTTTGGGCTGCGACTTGCTCGCGGATCTTGTTGAATAACTCCAGTTCCAGCGTCAGCGCGATCCTCGGCCGTCAGAACCTTTTCCTCGTACTCTTTCAACTCAGGGGTAATGTAGCGCTCGGCATTTTTCAGAGTTTGGCGGCGCGTGTATTCGGTCGGCACCTTGGCCCCGTGGGCATGCGTCACTTCAATGTAGTATCCATGAACCGAATTGAAGCCGACCTTGAGGCTCGGAATGCCCGTACGGGTGATTTCTTGTGCCTGGTAACGAGCCAGCCAGTCTTTGCCTTCGCGTGTCAAACGTCGCAATTCATCGAGTTCCGCGCTATACCCTTCGCGGATGACTCCCCCGCTGCTGACGTTATTGGGTGGCTCATCGGCTAGCCCGCGATCCAGCAATTCACGCAGATCGGGGCACAATTCGAGCCGTCCCTCGAGTTCCTTGAGCAAGTCTGCCTGGCGGCCCGTGATCTTGGCTTTGATTTTTGGCAGCGCTCGCAAACACCTGGCAATGCGGTGTAAGTCTCCGGGCGACGCCCGCCCCGTGCTCACGCGCGTCGTGAGACGCTGAAGATCCGGCATGTTTTTCAGAAGTTCCCGCAGGTCGGCGCGCGTCGCGGTCTGACTCAGGAATTCGTCGACCGCCGCCAGCCGGGCGTCGATGGCCGGCTTCTCCGCGAGTGGCGCGAGCAACGCGTCGTGTAGAGCGCGTGCGCCCATGGCGGTCACGGTCCGGTCGAGCGCGCTCAAAAGCGATCCTTCGCGCTGTCCGTCGCGAAGAGTCCGGGTCAGCTCCAGGCTCCGGCGCGTCACATCGTCGAGAATGAGATGCCGCTCGGCACGATAGGGTCGAAGCGCTCGCACATGAGCCAGACTCGCTTTCAGAGTCTCTTGCAGATAAATCAGCAGGGCGCCAGCGGCAGTAACGCATGGCTGATCGTCGTCGAAACCGAAACCGTTCAGCGTAACAACTTGAAAATGCGCGTTCAGCGCGGGTCGCGCGGATTGCGGATCAAACGTCCAATCCGGGCGGCTCGTTACTGCTCGTGGCAGGATGGCTCGCACGGTCTCCGACATGGTTGCCAACATCGTCTCGGCAACGAGACATTCGGCGCAATTCAGTCGATTGAGTTCGTCGGCCAGTCGGTCGGCGGGCACATCGGCGGCTTGAAACTCCCCCGTCGTGACTTCCACCCATGCCAACCCATGAACGCCGCGACCGATAGCCAATGCGACCAGGTGGTTCGGCCGTCCGGCGTCAAGGAGTTCATCCTCGGTGACAGTGCCCGGCGTGACGACTCGCGTGACTTCGCGTTTGACCAGTCCTTTGGCGAGCGCGGCGTCCTCAATTTGATCGCAAACCGCAACGCGATGCCCCGCATGCAGCAACTTTCGCAAATAGATTTCGACGGATTTGGCCGGAACGCCAGCCATGGGAATGGAGCCGTCGCGGCTCGTCAGCGTGAGGCCCAGAACTCGCGACACTAACTCGGCGTCTTCCTCGAAAGTCTCAAAGAAATCGCCCATTCGGAAGAGCAATACCATTCCCGGGTGCCGGGCCTTGGCCTCCCGGTACTGCTGCATCATTGGAGTCATTGGCGGATTGGTACAACGTGCGTAGGGGACCTATTAGACGTATAGGACTTGCCAGTCCTATTGCTACCTTGTCCCGTTCCGCGATTTGTGCATGACAATCGTGCGGCCGCTATCCTGGAATGTGACGGCGGACATGTAGTAGCGGATCAGCAGGAGCCCCCGACCACAGGGCGCTCCAGATTCTCCGGCGCCGTCGGATCCGGGACATCCTCCGGATTGAAACCCGGGCCCTCGTCGGTGATGCGGACCTCGAATCTCTCGGCGCCGAGAATGTAATCGCCGCGGACCGATTTATCCACATCCATCTGATTGCCGTGCTTGATTGCATTGACGAGCGCTTCCTCCACCGCCATCTTGATGGCGAAGGCCTCGTGCTCCTCAAATGCGGTGCGAACCAGCTTCTCGATTTCCTCCTGGACCCGACGTGCGGCCTCAAGGTCGGAAGGAATGTCGAACGTGCCGGCGATTTCGTCGGTCATGTCGCCACGGGGTCTCCAGTTTCGAGCTTCAGGTTCCGAGCCGCGAGGTTGATGGCCTTCACTCGAAACTCAAAACCCTAAACTCAAAACGCCTGCAGGGCCGACTGTTCGTCGGGAAGGATGTTGAACAACTTATCGAGTTTGGTGATCTCGAACACCTCGCGGATTTCCTTGGAGATGTTGCACAGGACCAACTTCCCGCGAACGGCTTGAACCTTGCGGTTCATGGTGATGAGTTTGCCAAGGGCGGCGCTGGAAAGGAATTCCACGTTGCCGAAATTGAGGAGGATCTTTCGACGTCCCAGCTCGTCAACGAGGCGGAACAAGTCGTCGCCAATCATTTGGATGTTCTGTTCGTCCAGGATCTTTTTGTCTACGAAATGGACGACAGCAACATCGCCCGAGTCCTCAACCTCCAGGCGGCGTCGGCGGGTTTGCTGGCTCATACCGCGAGTCTCCGAAAGAATATCCACGGCCGGCGCGGCCGGCAGGTCGGTGGTCGCCGGGGATGTTGGTAATGATTGTCAAGCCTATTGGTGCCCGTGTCAAGCGACAGCCGTGCTTTTCCGCCCAATGCGGGGGAAAAAAGAAACCCCGGCCGATCGGCCGGGGTTCGGGTCACAACGCATCGTTCACTTAAAAATCATCCTTTTTCTTCGGTGCGACCGAAGACGGGTTCTTCTCCTCGGTCTCCTTCACCCACTTGCGAAACTTCTCTTCGCGTTCCTTGCGGTCGGCATTGGCCATGTCGCGGGCGCTCGAGCGAAGGTCGAGCGTGCCGTCCGCGTACATCAGCAATACTTCCGTGGTTGCATTATCCTCGGTACTGGGCATCCGATTCGTCGCCTGACCGGGATTGGGTTGAATTCGGGCCCGCACCTTGCCGCCCTCAATTTCGACCGCCAAAAGCGACTTCGCGCGCACCGGCTCCAGAATCGCGCCTTTGCGCGGCTCCTTGCCCCTTGGCGTCTTCTCGCCGGGTATCTCGCGAAGCACAAAGGCATTCTCGACCGATGACCAGAAGGGCAACGGACAAAACGCTTTGCCGGAGTTCGGCGACTTGGAGTACGAATCCCTCAAGTACATGCCGCGCGTCGCCAGCAGGTCGCAGATGACCCAATCGCCGATCGGCTCGCGCAGATGTTCATTGATGTCGAGGTATTCATACCATCGCTGGAATTGAATCACTGCCTGTCCGTCACGCGGCTGGTGCATCGCGTACGCGGCCTTGGCGTCGGGCTTGGTCGGATCAACTACATAGAGGTAACCGCCCTTCGGCACGCTTACCTTCTGCGGGAAGGTATACCAGTGCTCATCCAACGGCGGCAACTCTTCATTGTCGGCATCGGATTTCTTGGACACAAGATCCGCCTTGCCGAAGTTCGGGTTCTTCAGCTTCACACGCATTCGGTATTCATGCACCAGACCATCGCGAACGTCCGTGTCGTAAACGCGCACATAAATGTTGTCGGGCGGCTCAATGGACCCCGGCGTACCAGTGTTCCCGTTGTCTTTGTCTTTCCGCCTCTTGTCCATGCCGCTGAACAGGCCGTTTTCACCAGCCGGATTGTAAAGTTTGGTGTCGGGCCCCTGGTCGCGCTTGAACGGATTGCCCTCACCCTTAAATCGCGAGGGCGGCGGCGGCACTGACGGTCCCTTGGCATCCTGCTTTTTCATCTTCTCAATACTGTCCTTGAGGGTCTTGAGCTTCATTTCTGGATATTTGCCGGCAATCTCATGCGGCAATGGCATGACGAGCATGTTGTCTTCATGCAGCATGACGCGCTTCAAGTCCTCCGGCTCGTCATTGTAATAGAGCTTGACTGCCCGCAAGTCTTGGCTGTTGGCAGCCAAGTCGATCGACGTCCAATCTTCAACAAGAACTAACTCGGAAGACCCGATGTGTTTCGGCCGGTACAGCCGGCGTTGCACATCAACCCCATTGAAGATCGGCATATCTTCGGGGTGATGGTACAGGTCATCCAGCTTGGCGTATCGGAGGGCGGCCTGGTATTTCGCCAACTCTGCCCGGTATGGGAACGAGCCTTGCAACACGACCATGCGTTGGGGCCGGATGGTAATGGCCAATCGCCGGCCCTTCATCTTCTGTTCAATTTGCTCGTCGTTCTCTCCCTCGATGTACTGGATTTCGTTGCGCCGGCCCGCCGTCTGAGCGCCGCCGTACATGTTATCGCCGCCGCCTCCGAATCCGCCCTTGAAGTTGCCGCCACCACCCGGCGACGGCGGAGGACCGCCGGGCCCGCCCATCATGCCCCCACCCGGCGATGGCGGAGGACCACCGGGAATGCCCGGCCCGCCACCCATCATGCCCCCGCCCGGAAAGCCGGGTCCGCCGCCCATAATGCCTCCTGGCGGAGGACCTCCTGGTCCACCCGGAAAACCTGGTCCACCGGGGTTTCCGCCACTCGGATTGCGGCGTCTTGATGGCATTTTACGCTTCAACTTCCGTTGCACGTCGTCGAGGAATTTGGTTGCATCGACTTTCTCCGAGTCTTCTTTTGGCGTGATGAGGCCGACTCGAACCTTGATGACGTTGCCTTCCGAATCCCGCTCGAGCACGAAATCGTTGGATAGGATCTTGACCACCGCCATGTCCGCCTGCCCCTCGGCCATGGTCAGGACGATCGGCGTGATCCGCCGGCCGTCCGGGGGCTCCGTAGGGTCGAATAACGGCGCCTTGATATTGGACACCAGCTCCACCGGCTTGTTCTCGATGGGCTTGTCAATTGGGCCTTCGAGCGGTGGAATCTCACTATCTTTCGGATTCTTAGAATCCATCTTGGATTTCAGCTGACCCGCCTTGTCTTCCAGCGACTTGGCGAACGCTGCCGGATCTTGCGACCCGCCGGTAAGCGACATCACTCCGAGGGCAATTAACAGCACCCCGACGACCGCTCCGAGTCCGAGCCCGAGCTTTTCGCCCTTTTCAAGGAGGAAGTTCCCTCCAGTTGACTTTGGCATATCTGGTCCCCTTCGCCCGCGGCCCGCGGAGTTGGTTTTCTGGTTGAACCTATCAGGTTAAACTACTTCTTGCCTGGAATCGTTGGCATCGGCGCTTTGTCTTTCGGCATCGGAGTAGGCTCCTTGTCCTTCGACATCGGCATGGGAGCAGGGTCCTTGTCTTTCGTCATGGGCGCGGGCGTCATCGGCGTCGGAGTCTTCGGGCTGGTTCCGTTGGTCGTCGCTGGTTCGCCGCCCGCCTCGGTCTTTTTGTCCGTCGATTCAAATTTCTCGTATAGGGTCGTAATGCCATAAACGCTCACCTCGACGAGATTGGAAGCGACCTGATCTTCATTGCTGGACCGTGCCATGTTCCCGCCGAAACCCGGGAACGAAGGCCCGGAAGGCATTCCCGGAAAACTCGGAGCGCCTGGAAACGACGCCGGTCCCATTCCCTTGCCAGGCATGCCGGGCATGGGCGGTGCACCCGGACTCGGCGGGGGTCCGCCCGGGCCCGGCGGAGGTCCGCCCGGACCAGCGACGTCGCCATTGCCCCCGTCGCCATTCATCGGAGTGTTATCCGCGGATGTGGGGGAATACGCGAGACTGCCACGGAACCGGGCAAAGTGTGTCTGTACCGTCTGGAATCGAAGTTTGCAATTCGCGATCGCGGTGAGAACGTCCTGCACGTAGGACTGATCGGCAATGATGGTCAGCCCAATCGGCATGGCCCGGACCTGGCCGGTCGTACTGATGTAGCGTCGTCGAGCGAGGCCGTTGAAGGTGAGGTCCGTCGATGCCTGCTGTTGCCCGCCTGGACCGCCAACACCGGGCGGTGGCGGCGCCGCCGCCTACCCCGGCGCCGCCGATGACTGGACCCATGCCTGGCGGTGGGCCGCCCACGCCCCCGCCGACTGCCGGATTGCCACCACCTTCAGCCGCCGCCGCCTCGACCGCCTTGGCGCTAAAGGCGGGCATTTGCAATTCGGCCTCATTGTGCCGGGCACTCAAATAGCCGAGCACGAGATGGTCGACCCGTTTGACCGGCGCCGTTCGCACGTCGAACACTTGCTCCACTCGAAACAGTCCACGCGGATTGCCGTCCAGGACCAGATGCTTCTTTTCAACAAACTTGATTTTCTCGGTCTTGTCCCCGTCAATCGAGGCTCCTTCGATCGCGAACAAAAATGGCTTGGCCGCGTCGTCCTCGGAGAGCCAAACTTTGAACACGAGTTCGTTGTTCACATTAAACGGTTGCAGCCGATGCGTCAGGTTTCGAACCGTGCCTTGGATGGCCACGGCATTCGACTTGTCAACCAGTTCCAGCTCCAGTTCCCACGTCCGATTGCGGAATTTTCGCTTGCGCAGGTCATCCTTTTTCGCCGCTTCGAGCGTCATCTTGGCGGCTTCCTTGTTCACGCTGTTTAACGCGCGAACCATCTCCCGCTCAACCCAGAAATCCTCGGCAGCCAGCCAGACATCTTCGGACTCGGGATTGCGGGGCCACTTGCCGATGTGTCTAAGAACCGAATACCATCCGCCCGCGAACTGAAGGGGGGCCACGTCCGCTGCTACATTCTCATATTCCTTGGCATAATGGTCGCGGAACGCGCTGAGAAAACTATCGTCGGAGATTGGGCTTCCGAACTTGAGATCCTTGACCTTGGCGATCTGATCCTCGCCCAGCGACTTCGGCCACTCGTAGACCGATTCCTGGCGATCCCACATTTCCTTCCAGCGCTGCGTCCGCAGCTTGAACAGGTCTTCCTTCCGACCGTCATAGGCCTTGAGGACAGCGCGCGCTTTGGCCGATGCGCGATCGACCTCGGCCTTGGCGTCGTTGTTCGCCTTCTCTTTTTCATCCGTCGCGTCCGCGACGCTGACGAACAATCCAATCCAGGCCAACAAGAGTCCGATGACAACCGGAATCAGGAGCAGCCAAAAGTGCTGCTTTTTGAGCATCTCTTTATCGAGCTTGGCGGCCATTCGATGGCTCCATTAACGGTCAAGTGTTCAAGGTTCCCTTCACGCGATCCCAATGCCTTTACGGCAAGTCGTCCAAACCGCCCTTTGCTCCAACTCCGCCGCCACCGCCCATTCCCATCGGCGCTGGTGGTGCAGCCGGCACTCCGCCGCCACCCTTGCCAGGGCCTGAAGGACCGGCGGCCTGTGATGCTTCCTTCTTCTTGATCTGGCGAAGCTTGTCGGACGGCGTGGGCTCTTTCCACGTGAAGACGATAACGAACTCGAAGCGCGGCTTCATCTTGATCCCCTTGGGCGGCGGTGTGCCGCCCGGGTTTTCCCCCGGCAGCCGCCCAGGACCCATGCCCGCGGGAATCATCGGTCCTGGCGGAGCGCCTGGTCCACTTGGTCCTGCTACTGGGCCGCCAGGGCCGGAAGGGCCGCCAAATAAGCTACCACTGCCTGATGCCGACCCGGCACTGACAAGCGGTGTCCAGCCTGTTCCGTTTCCGCTTGTGCCAAAACCGCCACCACCTGGCATGGGCGGAGCGCCCCCGGCTCCGCCGCCTTTTACGACCGGCGCCATTCCACCCATTCCAAAGCCGCCACCGCCGCCGCTACTCGAGCCATCGGCGCTTGGCACCAATGGATCAATCAGACTGGTCCGAATGTATTGGAATGTGTCCGGGGAGGGGTTCTCGTCTTTCCACACGTTGTACACGAACGCATGACTAATCTTGCCGCGGATTATCTCATGGGTGGCGGCTTCCTTTTCGGCGTCGGTTTTTGGCTCGGGCAACGCCCGCGAACGGTTGATGATGTTCCGCAGCAATGTATCGATAATGAACTGCTGCGTTTGACTGGTCGGTTCGGGCTGCCAATAGGTGGATCCGCGCACCTCGACCACCCAGCCATCGCCTTCCGGCTTCAACTCTTCGCGAACGCTCGAAGGCGGAGGCATTGGCCGATCCGCCTCCTTTTTCCACCAATCTTCAGGCACTAAGTAAGAACCGGCAAACGATCGGGCGCCCCCCAGATCCTTGCGGAATTTCGCTTCGATGTTCTCGTAATATCCCTTGAGATTGCTCGTGTGGCGGGCATAAACTGCTTCAATATCCACCATTGCGAGGTATTCGCGGAAGTCGTCGTCCGTCAGAGCCTTCAGCGGGTCGACGCCCTTGCTGACTCGTTCGTTGAGCTTTTCGATGGCCCGGTTGCCCTTGGTGGTGTTCCAGTACACCTCCAGCGGGCCAATCATGTTGTGATACCCGGGGATCGGTTGCGCCTTGGTCGGATAGCCGGCCGGCCCCGGAACCGGAACCGATTCGTTGACGAATTGATTGAGGGCAATCCAGTTCATTCGCTCGGCCTGACCGGCGATGATCGACTCGACTTCAATCTGGGTGTCGGCGATTTCCTTCTTCTTGTTTTCGACCTGCGAGTCCAATGACTTCGCGTCATTGACAACCCTCTTGGCACTTTCGATGGCCGTGCCGATCTTCGGGTCGGACACTTGCGACAGTGGAACGGAATAGCCGTACGCCAGAACGGTCGTGCCCAACAACAAGGCGGCCGCAGCGGCGACGGCGTATGGCTTCTTGTCGCGAATCTTGCGCTCGAAGCTGATTTCGGGCGGCAACAGGTTCGTCGAAATCCGCGCGATGCCGAGGCCTTGCAAGGCCAGACCATAGGCGACGGGGAAGGAGTACAAGTTCTCCTTGAACACCGGGGCGTCCATCACCGCCTGGCCAGTCAACCGCGCGTACTTGTCCGGTTTCCGCACTTCCAGACTCAGCTTGTCCGCGAGGAATTTTTGCAAGCCAGGCAACTTGAACGCACTGCCGAGGCCGACCATGTATTCGATCTGGGCATCGCGATGCGTATTGGTGAAATAGCCGAGCGACCGCTGCACTTCGCCGACGAACTCTTGCAGCACCGGCCGCAACGCCTTCAAGATGTTGGCCAATTCCGGAGATTTCGCCGCGTTTCGCTTGAGGTGTTCCGCCTTGGCGAATGTGAGCTTGAGTTCCTTGGTCAGTGCTCGCGTGAAGTGGTTGCCGCCGACGGGAATCGGCCGCTGCCAGATGATCCGCCCGCCGTCCGTGATGATCAGGTTCGAGCCTTCCGTCCCAATGTCGAGCGCGACGACACATTTCTTCTTGCCGACGACCGGCGCCGGCTGTTCGCCGTCGATTCCGCCCCGTTTCAAAAGCTCATAGGTGACGAAGTTTGCAAGCGACAGAGGCGCCATTTGCACGAAGTGCACTTCCATCTTGACCGATTGGAAGTGGCCAATGAAGCGGCTGATCATGTCGCGCTTCATGGCGAACAGGCCGATTTCGGTGTCCATTGCGAAGCCGTCGGTCACCGTGCCTTCGCTGACCTTTTGATAGTCCCAGACGACTTCATCGAGCGGGAAGGGGATTTGCTGCTTGGCTTCGAATTTGACGATATCGACGATCTTCTTCTCTTCGACCGGCGGCAGCTTGACGAACCGAGCCAGGCCGGACTGCCCAGGCACGCTCATCGCGACCAGATCGCCCTTGGTCGGATTGCGTTCGAGGAACTTTTCGAGTGCCTCGCGCGTGAGTTCATCCGGGTTCGCGTCCGGCTGCGAGAGAATCTTGGGATGCTCGACATACTCGAAAGCGGTCGCGGTGACCACGCCATCGATTTGTTCGAGCCGAATAGCTTTGAGGGCACATTGACCAATGTCGATGCCCCAGACGCCGGGATTGACGGCCATGAGTGGTCCACTCCGCGGACAATTAATCGACGAGCGACAAGGATGGCAGGCCTCGATCGGGCCGCCAGAGCCGGTGCCGACATGGAATCAGCGCACAAAACAAGAGGGTACCACGTCTTGCGCCGGGCTGTCAATCATCATAACGGGCAAGGGCAATAGTTGTTGGCGCGGACCGTGTGGGTCATGCGGATTAACCCGCGACTCGGCAGCCGAGCCCCCACCCGCGATTTTTACCCCACGGGAACCGCTAATTCATTCCGCCAACCCACGCCTGCCCTTCGCAATACAAAGATGACCCATCCGGAATCAATTAACTCGGTAGATGTCGGATTGCCATTACAGAGCTAAGTTATTGGCAGGCATGTGGATAGTCATTACCGAATAGTCAGCGCTTCCGAATTTCGAATGCATCGGCCCGAAAGCGACAGGAGAAAACGCTCAAGCCACTGTCAAAGTGAGTAGGGCTGTAGTTAAGCCGCCACCGAAACCGGCAGCTGGCAGAGCCATGAGTTTTCTTTCAGCTGTCCGTTGAGGATGGCAATCACTTTTCTTGCCGAAGTCGGCTCGATGGCAAAGCCTTTTGGGCGCGCATTGTTCCGTGCACTCGCCAAATTTTATCGGAATGAATCATTTTTTCGGAATTCTTGTCACAACCGGGCCTGTCTCGTGGGTAAATTGTCAGCCGGGCGTTCCAGGGCAATCGTTGTTTTGAACTCGCTAACGGCCACGGTGTCGCGGAGTGCCCCGGCTCGCAGCAAGCGAGCGCATTGTCGCGGGCGGTCAACTCGCAGATAGGTGTCGCTTTATTGAGCTGGTCTTCGCGCCCTCGAATGGGCACGACCCCTGACCGTGCGCGCTCGCAAGTCTGTTGTTGAACGTCGGCCAGCCCACCCCCGTCTGCCGGGGCCGGCCGATCCCACAAACGGGCAGACTCATTACCCCCTCATGCACCATGATCCGATCGAACTGGTTCCGTCGATTGTTGATAACGTCTCCGAAGACTGGAGATCACAGCACCGGCCGTCGACGGCGACTGGCGATCGAATCGCTCGAAGACCGCACAACGCCAACCGCGGCCCCGCATCTGGTTGCTGACATCAACCTTCATCAAAGCCCGTTCGATCAGCAATCGTCTTATCCGAGCAACTTCGCGGAAGTGAACGGGACTCTGTTCTTCACCGCCTCCGATAGCGCGCACGGCCGGGAATTATGGAAGAGCGACGGAACAGCGGAAGGCACGGTCCTGGTCAAGAACATCAGCCCAGACCAATACTACTCCTTCGGTCCAAGCAACTTGACCAACGTCGACGGCACGCTCTACTTCGCGGCTGACGACGGAGTTCACGGCCAGGAATTGTGGAAGAGCGACGGCACCGAGGCCGGCACGGTCTTGGTCAAGGACATTAGCGCCGGTCCCTACGGGTATGCGTATTCGTCGTATCCGGGTCAATTTAGGAATGTCAATGGCACGCTTTTCTTCACGGCTGACGATGGAGTCAATGGCCGGGAACTCTGGAAGAGCGATGGCACCGATGCCGGCACGATGATGGTGAAGGACATCAACACCGACTCCTACTCTTCCTCCTACCCGGAACAGTTGACGAACGTCGACGGCACGCTTTTCTTCACAGCCAACGATGGGATCAACGGAGGTCAACTGTGGAAGAGCGACGGGACTGAGGCCGGCACCGTAATCGTCAAGACGACGCCTGGATTCGGCCAATACGTCTACGACTTGACCGCTGTCGGCGGCACACTCTTCTTCAATGGCTACGACGACGCCAATCCAGGCCGAGAACTGTGGAAGAGCGATGGCACCGATGCCGGCACGGTGATGGTGAAGGACATCAGTCCCGGAGCCTATTACGACTCGAATCCGATGAATCTGACCGACGTGAATGGCACGTTGTATTTCATGGCGAACGACAACGTCAACGGTCGCGAACTGTGGAAGAGCGACGGCACCGAAAGCGGCACGGTCTTGGTCAAGGACATCGTGCCGGGCGCTTACTACACCTATTTCCGCGACTTCACCAACGTCAATGGAACGTTGTTCTTCTCTGCCAATGATGGCTCAAGCGGCTACGAGCTATGGAAGAGCGACGGGACCGACGCTGGCACCATGATGGTGAGCGATATTGGCCCGGGCTCATACAGCTCTTATCCATCCGATTTGACGAACGTAAACGGCACGCTCTACTTTGTCACTTGGGACCCTTTGACCGGGACTGATCTTTGGACCAGCGATGGCTCGGAGAGCGGCACCGTCTTCGTCAAGAATGTCGGGTATCTGCCCTATTCGTACCAGTACCAGTCCGTGGCCTATGCCGCGGTCAACGGCAACCTGTTCTTCGCCGCCGACGCTGGCGACGGCCGCGGCATGGAACTCTGGAAGAGCGACGGCACCGACGCCGGCACGGTGATGGTCAAGGACATCGAGGCGATCACATATTCGTCGTATCCGCAGGAACTGAGAGACGTCAACGGCACGCTCTATTTCCAGGCCGATGATGGCGATCATGGGACTGAATTATGGAAGACGGACGGAACAGCGGCCGGCACAAGCATGGTCAAGGACATTGATCCCGGGTCGGATACGTCTTTCCCGATTTACCTGACCAACGTCGATGGCACGCTGTACTTCGCTGCCAGTGATGGCACGAGCGGAGTTGAACTTTGGAAGAGCGACGGCACCCAAGCGGGGACTGTTCGCGTCAAGGATATCGCCCCCGGATCGAGTTCATCGTACCCGTCGAACCTTGTCAACGTGGATGGCACACTCTTCTTCAACGTCAACGGATCGGATTTATGGAAGAGTGACGGCACCGCCGCCGGCACCGTCCTCGTCAAAAGCAATCTGTTCATTGGCGATCACGCGGTCATCGACGGAATCATGTATTTTGCAACCGATGATGGCATCAATGGCACTGAGCTTTGGAAGAGCGACGGCACCGACACCGGCACTGTCATGGTGAACGACATTCAACCTGTCGGCTCGTCATACCCAAGGGGCCTGGTGGCTGTTGGCGAAACTCTGTACTTCAGCGCTGACGATGGAGTCAATGGACGAGAACTCTGGACGAGCGATGGGACCGATGCCGGCACAGTGATGGTCAAGGACATCAACCCAGGGCCGTATTCATCCGCAATCTATCCGTACAGGTTAACGAACGTCAACGGCACGCTGTACTTCGCGGCCAACGATGGCGTCAATGGCGCCGAACTCTGGATGAGCGATGGGACAGAAGCCGGCACGGTGATGGTCAAGGACATCAATACCGACCCCTATTCTTCCTCCTACCCGGAACAGTTGACGAACGTGAACGGCACGCTCTTCTTCACTGCCAACGACGGCGCCAACGGCTACGAACTGTGGAAGAGCGACGGCACCGATGCGGGCACGGTATTGGTCAAGGACATCGGCGCCGGTCCGTATTCTTCCTATTCGAGTGCATTGACCAGTGTCGGCGGCACACTGTACTTTCTAACAAATCCGAACTTCAACGGCACCGACCTATGGATGAGCGACGGTACCGAAACTGGTACGGTTCAGATACAGTCGAACAGCAATTACATCGACAGTTACAGCCTAACCGCGTCCCACGGCGCGCTCTTCTATGTCTTCAACGACAATGAGCACGGCGCCGAACTCTGGACGTTCGGCACGAATACCGCCCCGACGTCGACCGGCATCGGCGATCAGACCATCGACGAAGATGGCGCGCCAATTGTCATCAACCTCGGGGACGCATTCAGTGACGCCGAACAAGCCGATGCCGACCTCGTCTATACGATCGAGTCGAATTCCAACCCAGGCTTGTCCGCCTCCGTCGACATCACGGGTACGACGCTCACAGTCACTCCAGTTGCGGATGGCTTCGGCGGCAGCGACTTTGTCGTTCGCGCTACCGATCCCGATGGGTTGTTTGCCGACGCGTCATTCCACATGACGGTGAACCCCGTCAACGATGCCCCGATTCTCGATTCCATCAACAACCTCGGAATCAACGAGGATGACGCCGAGCAGTCGATCGGCCTTACGGGGATCGGCGTTGGGCCAGCGAATGAAGCAGCCAGTGGCCAGACGATTGCTTCCGTGGTTGCCGATTCGGACAATCCCGGTTTGATCGCCAATCCGACAGTGGATTTCACGGGTGGCGTCTACAGCCTCAAATTCACTCCGGTGGCGAATGCCAGCGGCTCGGCGACCATCAGCGTGACGGTCACAGACGATGGTGGCACGGCGTTCGGCGGCGTAAACAGCGTGACGAAGACCTTCACCGTGAACGTTGCCGCCGAGAACGATGCCCCGATCCTGGACACGGATCCGATCACCATCCTGCCGGCCATTCCGCCGAAGGCGCAGCCGACAAATAGCCTGATCTCCAAGCTCGATGGCGGCGTGACCGATGTGGACGCTGGCGCCCTGAAGGGCATCGCGGTGACCGGAATGGACAGTACCAAGGGAACATGGAAATACAGCACGGATGGAACAAGCTTCAATCCGATTCCAAGCGATGTCTCCACTGTCAAGGCCCTGTTGCTGGCCGACGATGGCAATACCCAAATTCGCTTCGAGCCGAACAAGGGATTCAATGGTTTCGCGAGTATCAGTTACAAAGCCTGGGACCGATCCGGGGTCAATTCGGAAGGCGTGCAAGTCGACACGACCCTTCCAGGCAGCACGGCGTACAGCAGTGCCACGGAACATGCATGGGTGGCGGTCGGCAAGACCAAGTTCAAGATTAGCGATGATGGAAGCACTCTCTTGACTGCGGTCAAGGAAGATGCCAAGTCGTCCAAGACCAACTTGGCCAAGAATGTCTTCGGCATTGCCGGCCTGGAACAAGATGTCGATAAGACGATTGGAATTGCAATTACGCACGTGAGCACGGGCAACGGGACCTGGCAGTACAAACCGGCCAAGACAAAGACCTGGCTCGATGTGCCGATTGTGAATGAAGCCAACCCGTTGGACTTGGGCCCGACCGATCAGTTGCGGTTCATCCCCAATCCAAACGCGAACGGCACCGCGTCGTTCCAGTTCAACACGTGGGACCCGGCGCTCCACAGCTTGGGCGCGTTTGGATCCACGGAATTGGCGACTATCGCCGTCAACGATGCCCCAACGCTGGACCTGTCGAAGGCGGCGGTCTTGAACCCCGTGGACGCCGGTGGAACCACCAGCGACGGCGTCACGTTCGCTTCGCTGATGAGCGCGAACGACGTGGAAGGCGCCAACGTCGGCGTGGCCATCGTTGCAAGCAAGGGCGGCAGTTGGGAATACCGCTCGGTCGGCGACACGGGGTGGACCCCAGTCGGCAAGGTTTCCACGGGCAAGGCGTTGTTCCTCGATGCAACCGACGAGATCCGAATCGAAAATGCCACGGCGGGCACTCCCCGCCTGTCGTTCAAAGCGTGGGACAAGACCAACGGCAAGTCGGACGGCGACATCGGGCCTGCCAAGGGAACAGCCGTGAGCAAGCAGACGGAGATCCTGACTGTCGCGGTCGGCAACTCGGTCCCGGAACTCGCGGATGGCAACCCCCCCTTGGGGAACGTGGGGTCGAAGAAGGGAGTATCGATCAAGTCGCTGCTCAATTCGGCGGTGACGGATTCCGACGGACCGAAATTGGGCATTGCCATCACGGGGCTCACGGGAGCGAACGGCACATGGGAGTATTCGCTCGGCGGGAATAAATGGGCTCCGATCGGGAACGTGAGTGCAGCCGCGGCGCTATTGCTCAGTGATGCGAGCAAGATCCGGTTCAACGGCACTGGGATCGTGACGATCCAATACAAAGCCTGGGATCAGTCGGCCGGGCAGGTTGGCGATCGAATCGATACGACCGGGTTGTTGAATTCGTTCAGCACCTTTACCGAGGATGCCAGCATTACCATCGCGTAAATCGATTGAAAATCGACGACGGGCGGAATCGCCCACTTCCGCCCGTCGTCTTTTGGCTCCAATACCGGAATCCGGAAAATAAAACGCTCCCTTTACGTCAACCCATCACGGCATTTCACCCATGAATACTGAAAAGCCCCAGGCGCCCGCGAGCGCTCCGACCGCGACGGCTGTGAGCTTCGAACATTCCACCAACCTTGGTCAGTTGCTGTCGCAACTGGGCGTTTCGCTCGTCGTCTCCACGTATCAAGCCGGCAAGCTCATTACCGTCGGGACCCACGACGGTGCAGTCGACATCCGCTTTCACCACTTCGAGCAGGCCATGGGAATCGCCCGCACGCCGAAGGGCATCGCGGTGGGAACCAAGCGGCAAATCTGGTTCTTGCATGGTTCGACCGAAATCGCGCCGCGGATTGCCCCCGCCGGGCGTTACGACATAGCCCTGTTGGCCAATCATGCCCACTTCACCGGCCCAATCATGGGTCACGAAATGGCTCAAGGGGATGGTGAGCTGTGGTTCCTCAATAGCCTGTTTTCCAGCATCTGTACGCTTCGGCCCGACTATCACTTTGTTCCACGCTGGCAGCCGCCGTTCGTGACGGCGCTCGCGGCGGAGGATCGCTGCCATCTGAATGGCCTGGCGATGGAGCACAACCGCCCGCGCTTCGTGACGGTGCTTGGCGAAACGGACACGGCCGGCGGCTGGCGCGCCAATAAAGCCTCGGGCGGTTGCATCCTGGATGTCAAATCCGGCCAGGTCGTTGTGCGCGGGCTATGCATGCCACATTCGCCGCGCGTCCATCGGGGCCAGCTTCTGTTTTTGAATTCGGGTCGCGGCCAGCTCAATCGGGTGAACAATGGCCAAGCAAAAGTGGAAACGATTGTCGAGCTGCCGGGTTACACACGTGGGCTCGATCTGCACGGCAAATACGCGTTCGTCGGGCTCTCGCGAATTCGCGAGACATCGGTCTTTGGCGGCCTGCCAATCGCAGAGCGCCGCAGCGAACTCCGTTGTGGGCTCGGAATCGTCGATATCGAGTCAGGCAAGATCGTGGCCAAGTTGCTATTCAATACGGGAGTCGAGGAGATCTTCGAAGTGAAAGTCTTGCCCGGCTACCGCAACCCAATCGTGTCTGGCCCACTACCCGATGTGGACGGCACCGAAACGATGTGGATGGTCCCAAAACCCGAAGCCGAGTCAAACCACGCGATAATCGATCCTCAATCCGCGCAAAGCTCGCCGCGCCCAAGACCATCCACCACCGCCGCCGCGACTTGACGGAAAAAAGGGGACGCGGCTATTTTTCGCTTGACAGTTGGGCCGGCGGCTGAAACAATTTGGTCATGCCCCGCACCCGACGCCAAGCGCCCGGCGGCTATGTCTATCATGCCCTCAACCGGGCTGTCGCCCGCTTGCCCTTGTTCAAAAAAAGCCGCGACTACGAAGCGTTCTTCCGAGTCGTCGATGAGGCCCTCGAGCGCCACCCGATCCGCATTCTCGGCTACTGCGTCATGCCCAACCACTGGCACTTCGTCCTCTGGCCGAAGCGCGACGGCGATTTGACCGCGTTCTTGCGCTGGCTGACGCACACGCATACGATGCGCTGGCACACCCACTACCATACGACCGGGACCGGCCACCTGTACCAGGGCCGGTTCAAGTCGTTCCCGGTCGAGACCGACGATCACTTGTATACCCTGCTACGCTACGTGGAGCGGAACGCGTTGCGGGCCGGGCTGGTGAAGCGGGCGGAGGACTGGCCGTGGGGCAGTCTGGCGTTCCGGAGCCAAGGCTGGGAGCCGAAGGAGCGTTTGAGTGCCTGGCCCGTCGCCATGCCGGCGGATTGGCTATCCTATGTGAATCGTCCACAAACGAAGGCGGAGGTGGAGGCGTTGCAGAAGAGCGTGAACCGGGGGACGCCGTACGGGTCGGAGATGTGGCAGCGGCGGATCGCGGGTCGGCTGGGGCTGGAGTCGACGCTGCGGCCGCGCGGCCGGCCGCGCAAGCCAACGGAGGGTCCGCCGAAGACCGCCTGAAAAAGAGCTGCGTCCCTTTTTCTTCCCAAGTGGTAATTGGCGCGCTTCGTACCAGTTGAAAGTCGCCGGCCGGTAGTCTAAAGGAGCATCAATAATGAGCGAAACGATTGCCTCGGCTGGCTTCTATTTGGTACTCACAGTTTCGGCGGCCTACGGCCAGTCCGCAGGGCTGGATCCTCATCAACTTGCTTCTGCGCTCCGGCCAGGCGATTATGGCGTCCTCAGTATTGATCGGGTCATCGAGTTGACGACCAAATCACTCTCCGAGAAGCCAACTACAGACGACCGTGCCCCTCTGCTCTGGATTCGCGCTCTGGCCTACGAGCACTCCAATCAAAAGAGCAAATCGATCACAGACTTCAACCAATTGCTCAAGCTGCAACCGTCAGATTCTGAAGCCAGGTTAGCACGAGCATTCTCCCTCGCCTGCACCAAAAGGAATAACGATGCCGAGTCAGAGTTTCAAGCCATATTGGAGAAGAATCCCGATCACGCGCGAGCCCTGGCAGGACTTGCCTATTGCGCCTTCTATCGAGGTGCGACTAAGGTTGCCCTCGAAAATTACCAGAAGGCGCAAAAGCGATCCGAATAACTGGGTAGTAAGCGTGTACGGTGCGCACCTTGATATGACTGGCATCGACCAAGAATCGTTGATCCGCGAACTCTCCGAAATTATCGACAAATGGGCATCGAATAGATCCTGGCTCCCCTTCGATTTGGCCGAAGTGTACCGGTCGCGGGCAGACCTCCGGTATGAGACTGGTCGTTACGATGAAGCAATCGTGGACAGCCGCATGGCTAGGTCGCTGCGTAGCGACGAATTGCTCGTGTGCCAATGCCGGTCGCGAGCTACCTCTTGCTATCTACGACTCGGGAATTATTCTGCAGTTCGACTCGCTGCCGCCGAGGCAGTTGCATCGAACCAACAAAAAAACAAAGGCTCGTTTCTTGGATCGTACTTAAACGATTTGAAACTATTGTCACTCGCCTTAGCAGGCTCCCCCGACCGAGCAGCCAAACTAGCAGCCGTGGCAATTCGCGATCCGAAGGCCAGGTTTTACGACTATCAAACTGCAATCGAGTACGCAATTCTGGCAGGCCGCTATCAGGACGCCTTGACTGCGTATGGGTCCGTGCAGAACAAGTTCCGCGTGCAGTTTGCAGCCATTGAATGTAGTGGACCCCAAAAACTGGACAGTCGAATAAGCTAGTGTCGGCTGTCCAAGAAGGGGGTTATCGATGGCACGACAACGGAAGTCGCATACAGCCGCGTTCAAGGCTCAGGTGGCCTTGGCGGCGATCAAGGGTGACAAGACGATCAATGAGCTGGCCAGTTTGCACGGCGTGCATCCGACCATGATTCATGGCTGGAAGAAGCAACTGCTCGGCAATGTCGAGGAGTTGTTCGAGCGGGGGACCAAGACATCGACGGTGGATCACGAGGCGATCCAGTCGCAGCTCTACGAGCAGATCGGCCGGCTGCAGACGGAGTTGGATTGGCTCAAAAAAAAAGCTGCCCGCTTCGGTTGAGATCAAGCGGGCGTGGGTCGATCCGACGGACGCAACGTTGAGCGTGAGTCGACAGTGCGAAGTGCTGGGACTGAGTCGATCGAGCTACTACTACGAACCCGGCGCCGAGACGAAAGAGAACCTGGCGTTAATGGAGGAGATCGACCGGGAGTACACCGCCCATCCGTTTTTGGGCAGCCGTCGCATGGCGAAGTTTCTCGGTAGCCAAGGACACGAGGTGAACCGCAAACGGGTGCAACGGCTGATGCGGTTGATGGGCCTGGAAGCGGTCTATCCGAAGCCGAAGTTGTCGGCCGGGGGTGTGGGCCACAAGGTGTATCCGTACTTGCTCCGCAACGTGGCGATCGACCGGGTGGACCAGGTGTGGAGCACGGATATCACCTATGTGCCGATGCCGGCGGGGTTCATGTATCTGACGGCCGTGATTGACTGGTACAGCCGGTACGTGCTTTCGTGGCGGCTATCGAACACACTGGATGTGGAGTTCTGCTTGGAAGCGTTGGAGGAGGCATTGAGCTGTGGCTGTCCGGAAGTATTCAACACGGATCAAGGAGTGCAATTCACGTCGGCATCGTACACTTCGCGACTGGAGGCCGCGGGGGCGAAGGTGAGCATGGATGGCAAAGGTCGATGTCTGGACAACGTGTTTGTCGAGCGGCTGTGGCGCACGGTGAAGTATGAGGAAATCTATCTGTACCGACACGAGACGGTGCCGGAGTTGCACGCAGGCCTGTCGCGGTACTTCCCGTACTACAACCGAGGACGGCAGCATCAATCGTTGGCGTATCGAACGCCGGCGGAGGTTTATGGAGTGGGTCGTCGGTGCGTTTTTTGAGGCATGGCTCGGGTATCCGATGGAATAACAAGCCCCGGCCTCAGTCCGAAGCCGGGGCAGGTCGCCATCGGCGTACCGTCGACCGGGCTATCCCTTGGCTGGTTGCTCGCCAGCAGAGCCAACCTCCGTTTCACCCGGCAAGCGGGAGATAACGGACACGTGGGCCACAGACAAGAGCAAGTCGAAAGAAGCGATTGGAGGACTGGGAAAAGTGTAGCTTAAATTCGCCCGGTTTTTGTCCAAAGAATGGGGTCCACCTCAGAATCCTGCGTCGCCTATTTGCTTGCCGCGTGTCCGGACGAGAATATTCGGGACGGCAAGAGGGCGTTGAAGCTCACTGAAGACTATGAATCGGATTGGCCCGGCCATCCGAAAATGTTGATGATCCGGGCGATCGCTCTTGCGGAGGCGAGGCAGTTTGAGAAAGCGGCAAAGCTGGCATCAAAGGCGCATGACCTCTTGCCACAATCGGCGCCTTTACGGAAGGAGTACGTACGACGGGTCAAGTTGTTCGAAGAAAATAGACCGTTTCGCTTTGACCCAAAACATCCGGACTTCGACTTGATTGAAGTGCCATGAAAAGAAAAGGGGGAAAAGAAAAGACGGCCATGTTTGAATTGGTTGGCCGGATTGGGACGTACCTTTCACGCTGCGCCGGGCCAGCGTTTTTTCAGAACATCAAGGGACTGCTCGGGTGAGCCACTCGGGCGATCCTCTCTCGCTGTTGCGGTTATCGTCTCGCCATACTGGTGAATCAGCGGAGTGACCCCACGCCAGCAACGACGACCGTTGTGAATCCAAATCTTTTGGCTTCGCTCCCTTCACCCCGCCAACCCATACCGATACGGCTCCGTCTTCGTTCCTTTGCCGACACGCACAGCCAGTCCCAGTTCGACTCCGCGGTCGAGCCAGCGCCAGAGGGTGGCGTCGTTTGGCTTGCGGACGTCGGTCGGCCAGTCGGCGAGGATTTGGCTTCGGGTCAAGGGAGCGGCCGCGGCGACCAAGACGCGGTTGATCGTATCCCAGTGGCCGTGAAAATCATCGCTGCCGTCCGGCAGGCGGTCGTAGCGGAGACCGTCGGGACTGAGTTCGATCATCATTTGCCTTGGCGTCTCCTCGTGCCGCGACCAGCCGAAGATTTTGCGCCGCCTGGTGAACGGATCGCCGCCGGGATGACGCATTTCCAGAACCACATCGACCGATGCGAGCAATGCCCCCGATCCCCTGGCCGCCTGGCCGAGCGCCGGCTCGCCTTTCGAGGGATGATGCAGGAGCAAGACCGCCAGGCCCGCGTCCGCCAGGGCGAGGAACGGGGCCAGCGCGTCGATCATCACGCCGGAGTTGTTCTCGGTTCGGGCGGGTAGAAAGAAGGCGAGCGAGTCGAACACGACCAGGTCCAACTTCCGGTCCTGCTTCAACTCGATAATGCAAGCATGGAGTTGGTCGAAGTCCGCCATGGTCGGCCGGCCCGCGAACGGGCGCGTCAGCACGGCGACCTCCCCGCCCAGGCCCAGTCGATCGCGGCGGATCGGCCACAGATCGCGCGGCTCTTCCGAGACGATCAGCGAGGCGCCGGGCTCGACTTTGAGATCGAAGAATTCACTGCCCAGCCGCCGCCGAGCCAGAAAATGGGCCAGCAGCGTCGTCTTGCCGGATTTCCACAGGCTCGTGAACAATGTGATTTTTCCGGTCGCGAGCAATCCTTGCCAGAGCCAGGCCGGCCGGCGGGCGCTTGTCGCATCGTCGTCGAAAGTCAGGAATTGGAAGTTGAGAGACATGTTGGACCTCATGGGAAAGAAGTGACGAAGCGCAATGCAAGGAAAAAGATGCTTTGGAGAGTTGAGGTTATGGCGTTAACGCCTGGGAATGGATTGCAGGGCTCCTGACCGGGGGTTGCAACGCAATCCATGCGATGTGTGAGTGTGAGACTACCCGAAGCCGATCGATGAGTCGATGTCGGTAGCTCCAGGCGCGCTCGATCAGCGCCTGCGTCTTGAGCAAGGCTTACTTGGCGCGAACCAGTTGATGTGGGCCCGCGGTGCTCAACGCGGCCCGCTACTGCGCGTCAACATGAGCGGCGCGCGCTCTTCCTTGTGAGCAAGCCACCACTTCACCCATGCGTAAAGATGGCCACCCATTCGGTCGTAGCCGATCCACGGGTGTACCGCATCGGCGATTGGGTAGTCATCGATGGCGTCGACGCCTACGTTCATCGGGATCGTATAGATGTGTTCGGACTCGCGATTGCCGAAGGTTCGCGCCAGGCCCTGGGCCAGTGCGTGCTGCCGCGACTTGATGACCGCTCGCTTGAACAGCCCATCGTACCGGAATGTAAACGAGGCCTCGCTGATGTTGACGGCCTGGGTCAGCCAGACGGCCAGCGACGCTTTCGGCGCCGCCGCCCGGAATGCAGCCACCAGCTCCTGAGCATTCTCCAGGATCTTGGACTCCGGCTGGCCGTAGACGTCGTTAATGCCCAACTGGAAGATGACCAGATCGGGAGGTCCGGCTGGACTGTGTTCACGGAGATAGCGCACAACGTCGAGCTTGACGGTACCGGAGGCAGAGTCCTCGTACAGGAATGGACTCCGTTCCAGGTGCCGGGCCTTTCCAGATCCGGGCTTGTTGTAGTGCAGGAAGTCGTCCCAGGTCCAGCCGCCGTAGCCCTCGTGCCGCACGTCTTTGTCCTTGTCGACCTGATGAGTGCCAATGAACGTGAGCTTCGGGTAGCCGGCCTTCACCATGTACTGCTGGAGCGTCCAGGGGTAACGGTTGCCGTGCGTCAGACTATCGCCGACGATCAATAGCCGCAGCGACTGGCCTTTCCCCGCCTCGATCGGCGTGATTTTGAGCGTGGACGTGGCACTCTCGAGGACCTTGCCATGCAGATCGGTTACCGTGACCTTGAACGGGTAATCGCCGACTTGGTTCTTGGGCGTCACCTTCCACCGCCGCCGCTCGGATTCGCCGAGCGGGCAATCGACGACGAAGAGCAGGTCGTTGTAGTCGGGCACATCAACCAGGTTTTCGAAGAAGACACTCGTCTCGACGCCTGGCGTCGCGTAGATGGCCTTGGGGATGAAGAGATTCGTGGTGGTGACCTTGTGCTTCTCCCGGTCCGCGGCCCGCTCCGCCTCCTTGGCGGCCGCCTGCTGCTCGCTCAGCGCGGTCTGCATGGCGGACTGCACGGCCGCCGCCTGGTAAATGAGTTCCTGCTCGTGCCGCTTGCGGAGCTTGGCGCGTCCGTACTTGTAGCCGCCAAAGGCGCCCAGGGCAGCCATCACCGCGAGGAGCACGCCGATTCCGGCGAGCATTCTAGGGCGAGGAGTGGTAGGCATCGATCTTTCCTTTCAAGAAGCAAATGTCCTTCATCCATGCGTAGACACTGACGGCGTATTGTCGCGCGCCGTATTCGTTCGGGTGGCCGGGGTCATTCGCGGCATAGCCGTCGATGGCATCAATACTCGCATAGGTCGGGATCAACGACACATGGGCATCTCGGCCGTCCCCGAAGCGATCCTGCATGATTGACAGCCAGGCGTGGTTGAGCCGGCGGTTGCGCCATCGGCTAAACTCCGCCGCGTACGCCACCGGGAAGATGACCTGCGACGTGGAAAATTGCGGCGGCATCATCACGCCGAGGATTGCATCGGGCGCCGCCCGGCGGAACTCTTCGATGAGGGCGGCCGCATGGTCGGCGACCTCGGCCATGGCCCGACGCGTCGTCGCGGCGTCGTCGGGCTGGAGGCAGAACACATCGTTCATACCCATTTCGAAGACGACGATGTCCGGAATCTTTCCTCCCAAACACTCGCGGAAATACCGCGCCACATCGACTCGCGGCTTGCCATCGGCGGACATGAAGACGAACGGGCTCGTCTCGCGGTGCAGGGCCATGCCCGAGCCGGGCTTGTAGTGCATCAGGAACCGCTCCCACGTCCACCCGCCATAGCCCTCGTGCCGGGCCCGCGGCAGCTTCGGCGACTGGTTGGTGCCAAGCAGCTCGTACGTCAGCAACTTCTCCGCGTCGATGAGATTGCACAGGTCGTCGACCCACATCCCGCGATAGGTGATGCTGTCGCCCACCAGTAGGATGCTCAGCTTCCGGGGCCGGGCCTCGGGACCTCGCACGCATAGAATCGTGCTGCCCCGAGCGACCTCGTTGCCCTTGATGTCGACCACCTGGACCAACAGGGGGTGTTCGCCCACTTCATCGGTGGCTGGCGTCACGACCCAGCGACGCCGCTCGACGCGTCCGGCCACCGTTCCGCTGACGCGCAGCATCAGCGCATCGGGCCAGGGCGTCAACACAATGTTGTCGAGGTATAGGCTCATTTCCTGCCCGGTCGTCGCATACAGCTTTTCCGGTAGGAAGAGCTGTATGTTGTCCGGTATCCACATCTGCACATCAGTCCAGCGCGGGCTCACCGGCGCGTTGCCCTTCGCAAGGTCCGACGGCTGCTCACGGATCGGCGCGACGGACGACCGTGCGAGCCGGGACTCGCGCAGCCACGGCAGACGCTCCAAATGCTGCGCATAGGGGAACGACACGCCGCATCCGTATAGCGCCACCAGGAGCGCCGTCCATCCGAGCATGAACGCGATCACGACCAGGGTGTGCTTGAAGATGAATCGCATCAAAACCGCCCATAAAAGACCGCCGTCGATTTGATCGGTGCCGGCCCGGCGCTCGCTTCTGGCGCGGGCAGGTCGGCTGGCGCTGGCAACATGAACAGCGCTACGAACACACCTTGGAACGAGATCATTGCATACCGCGCCCACGGCGCCCACTGAGTCGGCTCGACAGTTCGGGCGCCGGCCACGGCGCGCGCGAGGAGTGTCAAAAGCAAGCTTGTGCCGCCGACCCCCGCCACCAACAGCCAGTAGCTACCGACGAGCTTGAGCCAACCTGCGCCACCGACAAACTGGACCAGGTCGGAAACCGAAGCGAAATCCCAGGAGGCGATGGCCGCGATCACGAAGTACGAGATTGCCATGCCGCGGGCGAGCGACGCGTAGACGAGATTGCCGGACAACTGCTGCCGGGCCGCACGGCCAAGTAGACGCGTAATCGCGACGTCCCAGAGCTTGTTCACGCTCGCGCCAAGTCCCAGGCAGACGCCGAGTACCACATAGAGGTAGTTCGTGCCGTGCCAGACGCCGAGCAGGAAGAACGTGACGAAGTATGCGGCGGCCGCCAGATAGGGCACCATCGCCCGGCTCGTTATCCGGGTGGCCCCGGCGCGGAGGACGGGATTGAACACGTAGGTCTTGAACCATTCCGACAGCGTGATGTGCCAGCGGCTCCATAAGTCGAGAAAATTACTCGACAGGTACGGTTTGTTGAAGTTCTCTGGCAACCGGAACCCCATTAAGCGGCCAATGCCGATGACAAGATCCATGTAACCGGAGAAGTTCACGTATACGAACGCGAGTTGGCAAAGGGCGGCGGCGGCGAGCGCGGGAACGGGCAGGCCGGGCACCCGCGCCAGGACAAGTGCAACTCGTGCAGGTAGGAGCCGATGATTGTCAGCTTGAAGAGGCCCCAGACGAGCCGGCCGAGAGCGGCCAGGGCTCCGGCCGAAGTAATGCCCGGATCGGCCGTGCATGTGCGTCTCCGCGGGCGGTACTCGTCATAACGCTGGATCGGGCCGGCAGTCAGCGACAAGAAGCCCATGAGATAGTTACATACCGTCCAGGGCTCAAGATCGTCACGCGGCTCGTCGCACTGGTGCGTATCCACCAACAGGTGTAGGCAGCGGAAAAGGATGTACGACATCCCGACCGTTACGTAAGCCATGCGCAAAGGCGGCAAGAACGCGAGGAAGGCGTAGTGTTTCAAGTAGGCGAAGCTGAAGACCAGCACGACGATCAGGGTCACAAACAGCCACCGCGCTTTGTAGCGGTTGACCAATAGCACGCCGCCGTAAGCGCAGCCAATGAACAGCGCGAGCGGTATTAGCTCGCCGAGTTGCGATGTAAATGTCGCCAGGAAGACGGTATTCAGCAGTGTTAGGACCAGCTTGCGCGAGAAGGCCGTCGGCGCAGCATGAAAGCCGAGCACGCCGACGGCGGCGAATACCAGAAAGCCCGGCGAAATCAGATCCACGCATCCCTCGGTTAGGCAGCTCGAACGAATGATTCTTCGACCACCGCGGCATCGACGGCACGCAAATACCGTTGGCCGTCCAGACCGTTGGCCGGCAACAGCTCGAAGCCCAGCCGCGGCAATAGGTCCGCGACCACGCTGTTCTTCGCTGTCGGAACGTACTGGCCGAGCAGGTGGCGATACCCCAAGTGCTGCGCGGCTTGCACCAGCGCCTGCAGCGTGAACACTTCGACGCCCCGGCCGATGACACGACAACTCATAAGCCAGGTGTCGATCGCCAAGATCGACGGATCGTCGGCCGGCTCGGCGAGTACCACGGCAATCAGGCCGTAATCGCCGAAGCGGTCGCGTAGGCGCACAGTCAAGCCGACCGAGCCCGGATTACTCAGGAGCCGGCGGATTTCCGCCTCCGAGTGTCGGCGCGTGGTGAGATTGAATTGGTTTGTCTTTGCCAATAGCTGGGCGACCCGCGGCAGGTCCGGCTCTTCGACCGCGGCCACCTGAGCGACCATCCCGAGCGACATCAAATAGTCGCTGAGGTTGGGCGCGACGGCCTGAACCTCCCGGCGCTGTGCCTCCGCGCGGTACTGCTCCGTGCGCTGCCGGTCTTCATCAGTCAGGTCCAACGCCTCGAACCAGCGGCCGGCCTCCAATGCTCGGATGTACTCGGCGGGCTCGTCAGGAACCTCCACCACTGCGACCTGCGGCAGGGCCTGCCGAATATACTCGCGTTCGGCGGGGTTGTCGTCGAAGAACACGAACGAGTCGAGCCCAAGATTCAGGCTTGCGGCGATGCGCTGCAGCGATTCTCCCTTGGTCTGCCAGCCCGCCTCGAACGCGGCGAAGTCGTCCAGCTTGAGGACGACCCCTGGATTGGTCACGAACGGCTCGCGGGCGTCCGCCGGGTTGTTCTTGCTCGCCACCGCAAGGAGGACGCCGCGCTGGGACAGGGCCTTGAGATAGCGCTGAAACGCGACATACGCCTCACCTTCCGGGGTCTCGCCGACCGCGATGTGATTAGGCCCCAGCTCAGCCACGACCCCGCCCCAGAGAGTGTTGTCGAGGTCGAGAGCGAGCACTTTCTTCGGCCCGAACAGCATCGCGCAAGCCGGCCACGACCGCCTCCGCGACGGCGACGGTCCCGTCCTCGCTGAACGGCTGCTTCGTCCACGCATAGCGGCGCGGGTCGTAAAACATGCGCCGGCCGGTGTCTGCGGCGACTGCGGGCAGATCCACCCAGTACGTGCTGCGCTGACAGCGCGCGCGTAATTCGCGGTTGAGTTCGGCGAGCAATCGCGGCAGACCGCTTCCGGCCCCGAGTTGGTGCCCAGCCGGCCCGGTGTGGATCGAGTCGAAACCGAGTTGAATCACGCGGGCGTTCACCGCCGCCGCGCGGGCCCACACAGAATCCCAGAACGCCAATTCGTCGATGACACGCTGATCGACGACCGCCCCGGATAGTAACGCCGTGTCGAGATCGCGGAGCCAAGGGAGAAACACGTAAACCTGCGGGGCGGTCTGCGCCGGACCGCCTTGAGAGATCACGTCCTGAAACACGTTGTCGTAGTCGGCTTCGGTCGCATCGAGCAGGATGCCTTCGCGCCAGGCAACAGCGCACATGACGTGCAATAGCCAGGTGGTGGTGCACTGCCCCGCCCAGCGGAGCCGCCAGCGCGGCGTGGATATGGACGGGTCGCTGACGTGTCGCAGCAGAAAGCGTCCGACTGCGACTAGTTCTTCAGGCGTTGCGGAGCCCCGCCGGAGAGCCGACTGAAGGCGGTCGAACGCGGTCTTTGCGCCATCGGTCCCTGGGCGGCGCAACTCCTTCAGCAAGACGGTGATCGAACCCGGGGGAACCATCAATAGATCTCGTTGCACCGCTTCTGCAGGATCAGCACCATGCTTCGCGGCATGAAGCGCGCTTTGGGCAGCAGTCGGGCGGGCGCCGCCGAAAATGTCTCCAAGACGCGCAGCCCGTGGTCCTCCGCCATCCGCACGAGTTCCGACTCCCTCCGGAATTCGTAGATGTGATCGACCTGGGCGGCGGTCAGTGCTCCCGCCAGGAACGCCGTGCCTCGCGGCTTGAGGAGGTGATGGATGACAGCGAACAGCTTGTGCGGATCCTCCAGGTGCTCGATGAGGAAGTTGCAAACGACGGCACACGCTGACTCGGCAGGCATCTGGTCCAGGTCCAGAGCGTCGCGGATCTCGTACCGGGCACGATCACCCAGCCCGGCCGCTGCCGCGATACCATTGGCCATCTGCACCGAAGACGGGCTGATGTCATAGCCGAGGAGCGTGGCCGCGGGCAGCTTGGTCAGGGCCAGCGCCCCCAGCCGCCGTGGCCGGGGGCAATTTCGACTAGGGTTCGCGCCTTGGTTAGCTTGCGGACGAATCGGTCCAGGTAACACAGGCAGATCTCGAAGTGATGTGCCCAGAGAAAGTTGGACAAGTACACCCCCCAGAGATAATCGTCCATATCCTCCTGCTGGCTATACAGGCTCTGGTTGCACTCCGCGAAGCTCTTGTTCTCGTAGTGACCGTCGATCTCGTAGCGGGCCTGCGACAGGTTCACCGACGTGGTGAATCGGATGAAGGAATCAACCATCGAGCCGATTGCTTCGCGCCCGCGAACCTTTACGGCCCAGTCCAGAAAGGTTTCCGCAATCTGAGCGTACCGCTCAGGGTCCACGTCGCGGGCCTCGACGATGCCGGCATAAGAACGCGGGTGTTGCTGGCGAGGCGTCGCGCTCTAGCAATTGCAGGTGCGCCTCCTGGCGGGTGATTGGGCGGTCAAGCAGTTCCATGACAGTGGTTCTCTCGGTTTGGCCCGATGGTGCGGGACGCGCGGGCGGGCAGGCAGTTCCATGTCACCGCCATGGCTGCAACCAAGACTGGCTAGGCGGCGTTGGGCAAGCTCCCCTTGGCAGCGAGGTGACTGGCCACGAGTTGCGCAAGATCGCCCACGGTCTTCAGGCTGACGATCTCGGCCGTCCGGAAGCGGATGTTGAAGGCGCCTCGACGTTCAACATCAGGCTGACGTGCATGATCGAGTCCCAGCCATAAACGTCCGCCGAGGTCGTTTCTTCGGTAATGACCAGCGCATCGTCCTCGAACACATCGCGGAAGATGGCGGTCAGCTTGGTCAGCAGCTCGGGCATGAGAATCAGGCCCCTGAAACGGACCGCGTTTGCGGTTCAGTCGGTCATTCGCGACAAAAACCTAACAAATCGACCTCTAGGGGACAAGGGCAAGTGCGGCTACTTCGTCCGGGAAGTGTTGATTGTAGCCGGCTCGACAATGCCGTCAACAGAACCCCAAGGGCCCGTCAATCTCCTCTTCCTTGACTGTCTTGCGTCACACGCCGATATCCTCATTCCAGAGATCGGGATGCTCGCGAATGAACTTCCGCATCATGTCGATGCAAAAGGAATCCTGCAGAACCTCCACATTCACGCCTCGCGAACGCAGCAGATCCTCTTCGCCCTGGAAGGTGATGTTCTCGCCGATGACGACGTGGGGGATTTTGTACAGCAAGATCGCCCCCGTACACATCGCGCACGGCGAAAGCGTGGTGTAGAGAACGCTCCGGGCGTACACGCCCGCCGGCTGACGGCCCGCGTTCTCGAGCGCGTCCATCTCCCCGTGCAGAACAGCGCTGCCCCGTTGGACGCGGCGGTTATGTCCGCGGCCAATGATTTTGCCATCGTGGATCAGGACCGAGCCAATTGGGATGCCCCCCTCATTGAGTCCTGCTTTGGCCTCGGCGACGGCGGCGTCGAGAAATGCGTCCACAATTTCTCCATCCCGATTGCCGATGGCGAAATAGGCCAACGAACATGGGCGGTTAGATATGGTACATAAACGCCGTATCCGCCTGCTTGGAGCCGCCCTTGAGGCGGAGGGCCGGCTTCTCCAAGACAACCACGGTGTCCGGGGCAACCGATTGCGTCAGCCAAACGTTCGAGCCGATCACGGAGCGAGCGCCGATAGTCGTTATGCCGCCCAGGATCGTGGCATTGGCGTAGACGATGACGTCGTCTTCTAACGTCGGGTGGCGCTTGGTTCCACGGACCAATTCGCCATCGGCGTCTTTCTGGAATGAGAGCGCTCCAAGCGTCACGCCCTGGTAGAGCTTCACGTTTGCGCCGATCCGGGTCGTCTCGCCGATCACAACGCCGGTGCCGTGATCAATGAAGAACCCCTCGCCGATCGTCGCGCCAGGGTGAATGTCGATGCCCGTCTTGGAATGAGCAAATTCGGTCATCATGCGTGGCAGGTAGGGAACGCCCATGCCGAGCAGTTCGTGCGCGAGTCGATAAACAGTAATCGCTTCGAGTCCAGGGTAGCAGAAGATGATTTCGTGGCAGCTCTTCGCCGCCGGGTCGCCGCGATAGGCCGCGGCCACGTCTTTGTCGAGCACCTCGCGCACAGCCGGCAAGCGTTTCAAGAACTCAATCGTCTTACCCTGCGCCAGCGCCTCGAAGTCGATGTGCGGCGATTCATCGCACATGTCGTGACGAAGAGCGCGCATGATCTGCTCGGTCAATTTGTCATGCAGCGCATCGACCAGAGAGCCAATGTAATACTCGACGTTGCCGATATGCAGATGTTGCCGGCGGCCGAATCCGGGGTAAATGACCTCGTATAAGTCGGCGATGATTTCGTTGACGCCTTCGCGGCTGGGCAGGGCTTGATGGCCGAGATGATTGATCCGGCTACATTCGGTGTAGCTGGCGACCAGCGATTCGGTGATTTCCGGCAGACCTTCCTTGACGCGCAGATCGGCAGCCATTGGAACCTCGGCACGAATGAGCCCGCTACGATCCTAGGCGCTTCGGTGAAAACGGTCAACGGACCGGAACGCACAGATTAAATCGGATGGTGAGGCTGAGCGATTCAGCGAAATAACCAGGATGCCTTGCCTATCGGTCAGTCAGTGGCTGCAACCGATTTGGGCATCGAACGATGAACGAATGATGGAGAGTTCGCCATTCCTGCGGTCGAATAGCAATCGCAAGTGCCGTTTGTTTAAGTATTTAGGTAGCATATTGGTTTGCCCATCATCGATTACGGCACACCAATCGCTTTATGTTTTGTTGGCGAGAGCCACAAACACCCGAACCGCGCTGACCATGGGAGAGGTGGAACAGCGGCACGGGTGTTATTTTTTTGCGCTCACGACGAATTCCTCACACCGGGTTGCAGCGAGGCGATTGATCTGCCGGGGTCCGCTTCCGCTTCTCGTCAAAACGTTTACACAATGCTTGGCAAGTTGACTGGACACGTCTTCGGCAGACCGAAAAACTGATTACTTCTTTGACGGGTCCCACAAATACTTGCCAGTCCGATCGATCCACAACAACTGAGGAAGTTTTGTGGAACCGTCGGGCGAAACCGCTGCGACGCCATCACAGAATCGATTTGTCGCACGCCAAGCCGCGGGAATTACCAGGTTTCCAGCGCGGTTAACATAACCGAACTTATCGGTGAGTTCCGGCTGAGCTTCGGCCAGCCCCTCGGAGTACTTGCGGACGTAATAGTATTTCGGCGGGCAGACTAGCTTTTCGGATCGGACATCGACGAGGCCTATCAAGCGCTTTGCACGGACTGCAACCATTCCTTCGCCAAGAAAGTCGATCGAGTCAAATTGGGGCTCGATCACAACTTTGCCATGATTGTCGGTGAAGCCCCACACACGATTCTTGAGACGGGGAAAGATCTTCTGATCCGATTCGCCTTTCAAATTCACAGTATGAAAATCTCGCCCAGCGATTGGCTCGAGGAGGAATCGTCCCGTCTTGTCTATCACGCCCCGTTGCATTTGGAATTCGTCATGCCCGATTTGGACGACACCCAGCCCACTATCGCCCAACTCGCTAATCCAATCGTATTTGATGGGACACACCAGTTTACCGGTCTGATTGATCAACCCCCGCTTCTTATTTTTGACCACAATCTGCAGTGAATCCGTCAATGTATCGATCTCATCGCACTGCGGCTGGTGCACCCAGCGGCCGGTCTTGTCCACGTACCCCCAATGCTCTCCGACCCGCACCGGTGCAATGCCGTTCCAAAACAACCCGCCCACTTCCGCCTTTTCGATCGTGAATACTTCAGTCCCCTTCTCGTTCATGAATGCGAATCGATCACCCTGTTTGACCCAGGCCATTTCGCCGGAGAAGTGCCCGACTTGGTCGTAGCGCGGTTTAACGACCCACGACCCGGTGCGGTCGACAAAGCCGAACTTGCCGCCGAGCCGTGCCCGCGCCAGTGCTTTCGGACTATCGGCCTTCATTCGCGCCGCACACCCATATTTGCCTAGTTCCGGCGACCAGTACGTGCCGGGAGGCGGGGGCACGGCGAACGGACCGGCCCAGTCAAACTGCGGCTTGATCGCAATGCGACCGCGCTCGTCCATGTAACCCCATTTGCCGCCGATCGAAACCGGGGTGAGTCCGTGCGCGTACAGAAGTGAGATCGGTCGCTCTCCGTCATCGAGGTTATTGCCTGCTGGCGACGCGAGTTCGCTACGGGTGGGCAACTCGATCGAAGGTTCGACCACGAATTTGCCACGGCGATCGACCAGACCCCATTTCCCTCCGACAAGGACGCCACCGTATTCCCCCTTCCAATTTCCACCGACATTGGCCAGCGCGACATCCTTTCCGAACAGATAAACCATGGCGTATTTCGGCGGGAGAATCTCTTTGCCGCTGGCATCAATCAGTCCCCACTTGCTTCCGGCGAATCCTCCTTCGATCCGCTTCCCGCCGACGGCCACCGGCGCCCAGCCACCTTGGAACGGTGCGATGTAAGAGTATTTCAACTCAACAACGACCTTGCCCGCCCGATCAATGATCCCCCATGTCTCTCCTTTGCACACCTGAGCCCGGCCGCCGCGAAATGGTCCCGCCATGTCGAATGTTGGCACAATCACAAACTTATCGTACGCGTCGATGTAGCCCCATTTCTCTCCGAGCTTCACAGGCCGGAGGCCTTCGCTGTACGACCGACGAGCGATCTCGTCCTGAGAGAACCGGTAGCTGGAGTCGGAACCTTCTACTCCGTCATACTTCGGCGGCACAATGAGCTTCCCGCCGCGATCGATGAAGCCGTACTTGCCGTTCCAGCAGATCATAAGCAAGGAGTCACTGCATGAGGGACGGGACTCGTCCGCCGCGCAGTTCGAAGTGGTGACCGCGAACCCGATGGCGATGGCCAAGACGACTGTCAATGAATTGTGTTTCATCGGGGACTCCGCCGACACTCGCTTGCTTGAGATTAGCTCCGGCTTCGCGACACGCCCAACCGGTCTCCGGCAAGCAAAGGCCGGCCTTCTGCCGACAGAGCTTCGATCTTAGCCTCTGCCAGACGCACAACGATCATCCCAAAGGCTCCTCGGCCGGCGCGCGCTAATTCTTCTCGACCTTGAAAGACTTAAGTTCCTGAACCTGCTTCGTGGCGCCCAGGTGGTGAAACACCTTTTTAACTAGTCCGACTCGCGGCGCATACCACTCCTCGCATCGCGTGCTTTTGCCGTTGAGTTCGGTGATCTGCTCGACCCGTAACACCTTGAACTTTCCGGCAGGTACTTCGATTTCCTCCTGACCGATTAACTTAAATGTCGTCCTTTGCGTCGGAGCACCTTCCTTCTTCGCCGCCTCCCACTTCCAGGTGTCACCTGCCTCAGCCGGAAGCCGCAGTAACGGAGAGGGCGGGTCGATCGCTCGGCCTCCGAACTGGACCAACCTTAGGCCGGTGGCCGACACGTCAATTTGATCCTCGACCCCCGGCTTTCCGCCCGAGCCACCGCGTTTGATCGTTACTCGGAGCCCGTTATGCGTCTTCTCCAACTTTAAAACGCGGTACGTGCCCACCATCTTCAAATCGCCAATCGTTGTTTGGTAAGTGGAAACCGCCCCAACGATTGCCGGAAAGTACAAGGGAGGATCGTCGTGCTTCCTGGAACCAGGAGCGCCAAGAGAGGTTGAGAAAGCGAGGACAAATCCGCACCCCGACATTACGAAACACTTCATGATGTCACTAGAAACTTAAGGAAACGATAACTTGGATTCTACCGCGCGATGGCGTCGCGGGCTCCGCCGAAGTGTCGGACGCGTTCGAAGATCATTTCGCCTGCGGCCCTGAGATCCGCAGCAGCCCGATCGTTCCCCAGGCGCTGCCGAGATAAGTGATCGGCACGAGGTAATTGCCTGGCGTGACCCCCGGATGGCCGCGACGCTTCATCGGCCAAGAACCGTCTTCCTTCTGCGTGGTGACCAGGAAGCCCACGCCGCGCTTCAGTTCCTTGCGGTCCGGCTTCACGCCGGCGATCGTCAAGAAGTAGAGCACCTGCCCCGTGGCGAAGGCGTCACTGTCGCGTTCCTTCACTTGTCCCCAGCCGCCATCTTTGTTTTGAAGTGCTAGCAACCTGTCGATCGCCGGTTGCAGTTCCTTGGCTCCCAGACCCGCGTGAACATTGCGGAACAATCGGATCGCCAGCGATTGGGTCGTCTCGGTCGGCTTCTCTTTGGCCAGCCACGCGGCCCCTTTGTCGCGACTGTCGCGAAAATCGGACTTTACGCGTCCGTCGGCCGGGACGTAGGGCGACAAGTCGATCAGCGCCAGGAGCGTTGCCAACTCATCCGACTCAAAGAACGGCGGCGGTCGATTAACTGGCGGCGCACTCGACCAAGCCCACGCACCGCTAGATTCCTGGTGGCGAAGCAGATGGCCGGCGATTCGTTTCAGATCGTCGGCGGTCAACGCTTCTTGCTTCGGAATCGCCTGAGCCATCACCGACAAGTAAAGCGCTGGCGAGTTGATCATGCTCCAGCCCGGACGCTTGTCACGCGGTTTGTCGATGTCCTTAAGCCGTTCTTTCGTCCATTTGACGACGTCCGCCAGCGACTCATCCTTGATAGGGTAACCCTGACTTTTTGCTTCGCAGAGGGCCCACGCCGTCATCGTGCCGTGATGGCAAGTAGCGCACTTATGCTCGTCGCGCCATTTCTTCGCGTCCTTCACGAGGAACGTCAGGCCGTGGTCGATTGCCTGAGCGGTCTTTTGTTCGGGCTCGTCAGCCGTGACCATGCTGACAGCCAGAAGAAAGAGGGCGGCGGCTGCAGGATTGCGTGGAAGGTTCATCGGAAGGCCCGTTTCGCACAAGTTCCGGCAGGATTATCGATGGTGTAGTTATAACGAGATCGTGTTACAGGAGCGCAATCGCATCTCGAGCACGTGGGCCGCTCGCGGAAAAATGGATGCAGCGGCCCGACTTTCCGCCGATTAGACATCCTTGCGCGAGAACGCCAGCATGCCGATGGCCGCCACGCCGATGGATGCGACGATGCCGCCGAAGACCCAGTCGCTCAGCGAGGTGAGGTTGTATTGCCCTTGCAAGACGTGCGGAAGGCGGGCGAGCACTTTCTCCGGCGTCGGCAATGCGTATGGCAGAAGCGACATGAGAAGCCCGGAGCCGTACAGGAATATCCATAAGCCTGTGATGCCGACGACCGTGCTATTGCTGATCGAGCCAACCGCAACGCCCATCGCGACTACTGCGGCGAGAAGCGCCGAAATTGTGACGACCGCGGCCAGGCAGCCGTTCAACGACAGATCGTCCGTCAGCAAGAAATGGAAGAGCGTGAGCATTCCCGCGGACATCGCCGCGAATGTGAGAACGACCACAATCGTCCGCGCGTGCCACTTGGCGACGAAATACTGGTAACGGCTAATCCCCCGGCTTAGAACCGAATCGGCCAGCGTGCCGCGTTCGGACGAGATGCTGCTGACACTCAAGATGACAATGAGCGCCAGGCTGCCGAGCGCAATCGCACGCAGCAAATCGCTTGTGTGCACGGCCGCCGGCTGGGCCAAGCCCGCCTCGCGATGCACGCCGAAGCGATATAGCAGGAAGCCACCCGCCGCCAGGATGGTGACGACGACCCAGAGCCGATAGACCCAGCTCCGGAACGTCTGGCGAATATCGGTCCGCAACACGGCCCAGTACGGCAGCCAACGGCGATACTTGAACGGAGCGGTAACAGCGGCTTGGACGTCCATGTCTAGTCCTTCAGCAATCGTGGCCCCACAACCACCTTGGGCATGCTCTCTGGGAATCGGATTTCGATGTCGCGAAACACTGTGCTCGGGGGATCGTTTGGATCAGAGAGTTGTTCCGGGAGAATTCGAATGGCCGGCCGATTCCCAAGCAACCATGCAAATCGATCGCGGAACTTCCAATTCAATTCAATCTCGGCGCACAGCAACCGTAGCCGTGATGGAAGGACTACCCCGGGGTAAAAGCCATTCTCGTGGAGTACATCTAGTATGGCGGCGTTCTCGGTGTAGACATTGCCACGAATGATCAATTGGCCGACGCGTTCGCATCTGTGTTCTCTTGGAGATGGCTCGGCCACGATGAGACCAGCGATGAGAAAGAGAGTTGTCACCTTGACGTCTCCTACGCTGCTTCGGCTTGGTACAGGCGCGTGAAGCCTCTCGATTCCTCTTTTTCTACCAGGTCCAAATAAGCCTGCTCGGTTTGCTGGCCGACGCTTCGAATGCTGACGAGCGAGATCTTGTTCTCATTGAGGACGCCGAAGACCCGGGCTAGCACTTGCGTATTCAGCGACTCTTCGTTGAGCATGATCTCCATGCGCCTTTGACGAAGAATTACTTGCTTCACGTCGTTGAGGGCCTTGATCTGCTGTACGCACTTGCTGATCGTTTTCTGATCGCCTTCGAGATCCAGCTCGTAATGGTTCTTGCGTATGCGGCCCTTGAGGTCTTGCAGTGAGCCCTGGAAAATGAGTTGACCCTGACTCAAGACCGCGGCGTGGTTGCAGACTTCGTCCACATCGGTGAGATTGTGGCTGCAAATAATCAACGTCTTCTCGTGTGCCAGGCGCTTGATCAGTTCGAGCATTGAACGGCGGGCTTCGATGTCGAGCCCGTGTGTCGGCTCGTCCCAGATGAGCAGATCGGGTTCATTGATCAGGCTGGCCGCGACGGCGAGGCGGGAAGTCATTCCCGCGGAGAACTGAGCGATGTCCGCCCCCGCGTGACCGAGCAAATCCACAGCGCGAATCAAAGCCGCGAAGCGTGGCTTGCGGACGTTGAGCGGCAACCCGAACAGCCGGCCCATGTAGTCGAGATACATGATCGGCGTCATGCCACGGGGGAACTGCGGGTTCGTCGGAATGTAGCCGATCCGGCGACGAAGCGACGCGGCATTGGGCGTCATTCGACGGCCGAAGACTTTGACATTGCCGGCCGTGGGTCGATGCAGTCCCAGGATCAAACGCAGAAAAGTAGTCTTGCCGGCGCCGTTCGGGCCGAGAAGGCCCAGGACGCAGCCTGGCTCGATGGTCAGCGACACGTCGTTGAGCGCAATCTGGCGGTTCTGATAAATCTTGGTGAGATTCTCGGTCGCGACAACGTATTCGCTGGCGGCCGCAGTCACGGCAAAGCCCTCCGGCAATCGCCCATCCCGCCCCGGACCTTCCGGGGAGAGAAGCCGGCTATAATCCGGGGAACTGGGAAAGTCCAGAGGGATTTGGCGAACGTGGCGGGACCGTCGCGTTCAGCTTATAATTGTCGGAGTTCAGGCCATCAATTGAGTTGAAGCCATGCCCGTACACAATTGGAAGCTAGTGGATGCCGGATTGTTCCATGCCTTTCATAACAATTGGATCTACAACCTGACTGCCTCTCTCAACGATGGTCGGCTGCCAGAGGGATACTTCGCGATTCAGGAGCAGAACACTCAGCCGGTGGTGCCGGATATTTTGGCATTGAGCCTCGCTCCAAAACTCAACCCGAAAAACGAACCGACGGACTTCAGCGATCTTCCGGTGGCGACCGCGCCGCCGATGGCTCGGGTTATCCAGCGAGTCGAACTTGGTTCGCGGGCCGAAGAGGAGTTGTATGCCGACAAGGCGAATCGCGTTTCCATTCGCCATAAGCGCGGAATCGTTGTCGCGATCGTCGAAATCGTCTCGCCAGGGAATAAGTCGAGCAAGCGGCGGTTTCGCGCGTTTATTGACAAGGCAGTTTACGTACTTTTGAGCGGCGTGCATTTGGTGGCAATTGATCTTCATCGGCCGTCCAAGCGCGATCCGCAAGGGATTCACAAGGCAATCTGGGACGAGTTTTCTGACGAGGACTTCAAGTTGCCAAAGGGGAAGCCGTTCACGCTAGCTTCATACTCGGCCGGCGACGAAGACCAGCCGGACAAGGTGGCATACGTCGAAAATGTTGGAATCGGAGACACGTTGCCCGATATGCCCGTCTTCTTGACAGCCGGCTTTCACGTGATGGCGCCACTCGAATCGTCGTACAGGTCGGCATGGAATGCATTTCCAAAGGAAATGAAGGGTTTGCTCGAATCTCCCAAGTCGTGATTGCGGGGACCTCAATTTGGCCGCGCAATCTGCCGCCAACGTCACCCAACTTCTCGACGCCGCGGCCTCCGGGGACGCTCAGGCGGCGAATCGTCTCCTGCCGCTTGTGTATGACGAGTTGCGCAAGCTGGCGGTTCAACGGCTGGCGAACGAGCTGCCGGGGCACACCCTTCAGGCAACGGCCCTCGTTCATGAAGCCTATTTGCGATTAGTCGGGAATGACCCCGAGCAGCCGTGGAACGGTCGGGGCCACTTCTTCGCCGCCGCTGCCGAGGCGATGCGACGCATCCTGGTTGAGAACGCCCGACGAAAGCGCGCTATTAAACACGGCGGCGACCGCTCGCAACAGGAACTGCACGACGACTTGATTGCCCAGGCGGAACCCCGCGAGGATTTGCTGGCACTGGATGAAGCGTTAACCAGGCTCGCGGTGACCGACCGCCAGGCGGCGGAATTGGTGCAACTGCGCTATTTCGCGGGGCTCTCATTGCCCGACGCCGCCGAGGCGATGGGGATGGCGCCACGAACTGCGGGCCGGTTATGGGCATACGCCAGGGCCTGGCTGCGGCGGGAGGTCGAGGGATCAAAGTAGTAAAGGAAGGCGGCCAAGATGGCCAACATGGCCAAGGCGGCCAAGGTTTTCTCCATCCCCCCCTTGGCCATGTTCCTCGCGGGTCATGTGACTGAATATCATTCGAAGTAGCCACTTAAGTCAAAAAGCCGATCATCCAGGCAGTCGTTCGCAGAAAGAATCTTGGCCAGGTTTCAGCGCGAATTTCGCACTGTAATTGTTCCTGGAGTCCGCCATGACCGAGCAAACCATCTTTCTCACGGCTCTCGATTACTCCAGCGCCGAGCGGGCCGCCTACCTCGATCAAGCCTGTGCTGGCAATCAGAACATGCGCCGTCGGGTGGACGAGTTGTTGGCTGCCCACGAGCGTTCCGGCGAGTTCCTCGACGACCCGGCCCTGGCTCAGATCGCCGCGCACACTCCGCCCGCCGAACAGAACACGCGGACTTTCACCGCCGACGCCCACTCAACCCCGGGTGACCGGACGGCCGTTACCGACCCGGTCGGGGAATCGCTCGGCTATCTCAAACCACCGACCCGCACCGGCTCGCTCGGTCGGCTCGAGCATTATGAGATCCTGGAACAGATTGGCGTCGGTGGCTTTGGCACGGTGTTCCGTGCATTCGACGATCGGCTGCATCGCGTCGTGGCGATCAAGGTCCTGTCACCGGCCTATGCGGCCAACGGCGCGGCTCGCCGGCGGTTCATCCGCGAGGCCCGGACGGCGGCGGCCGTCAAAAACGAACATGTCGTTGGGATCTATGACGTCGAGGAAGACGCCCAGCCGCCGTATTTGGCGATGGAGATGATCGACGGCAACTCGCTTCAGGAGAAGCTCGACAAGACCGGACCGCTTGGAGTGAAGGAGATTCTTCGCATCGCGTCGCAAACGGCTGAGGGACTCGCGGCCGCCCATAAACAAGGACTTGTTCACCGCGACATCAAGCCCGCGAACATCCTGCTCGAGAACGGCGTCGAGCGCGTCAAGATCACCGACTTTGGCCTGGCTCGGGCCGTCGACGACGCCAGCGTGACGCAGTCCGGCACGGTCGCCGGCACGCCGATGTACATGTCCCCGGAACAAGCGGAAGGCCTGCCGGTCGATCATCGCTCCGACTTATTCAGCTTGGGCACGGTGCTATATGCGATGTGCACCGGCCATCCGCCGTTCCGCGCCAGCGGCACACATGCGGTTCTCAAGCGCGTCATCGAGGCCTCGCCGCGGCCGATCCGGGAGATCAACGACGAGATCCCCGACTGGCTGTGTGACATCATTGGCAAGCTGCATGCGAAGAAGCCGGATGATCGGTTTCAGACGGCGAGGGAAGTGGCGGAGTTGTTGCAGCAGCACCTGGCGCACTTGCAACAGCCCGGTACCGTTCCCATTCCTTCGCCAGTCAACGTGGGGGCACTGGGCCGTCCGGAAGCTATTGGCGTAGCAGTACCTCGAAAGTCATTTTTCTTCTGGCTTGGCCTGACGACGGCCTGCTCGCTGTTTGTCTTCGGTCCGGTAATCCTAGTCGGCGGGACGATGACCAAATTTGCCGCCGCGGTAATGCTCGCCGCGGCGCCCTTCGGCTTTGCCGGAGTCATCTATACTTTGGCGAAGCGCCTGGAACAGAATCGCACTGGAACGGGTAGGGGTAGCGAGGCATCCGCGAGGAATCGATGGCGCGGTTGGGTGCTTGCGATTGCCGCGGCGCTCGCAATGTTTCTGATTGCCGCTTCTTGGCTCGGCGGGCCGCTGGTGCGGCGCGCCAAAGGGACTGGGCTGGCGAGCCTCGATGCGAACGAACCGGCCGCGACGGTCGAATTCCGGCTGATCTCGGGCGACAACCAGGTCGCGGACCAGGTGGCCGGAACGATCACGATGGGTCGGGCCGGGGCAAACTCGGTGGAGCTGCCAGCCGGCACCTACGAGGCCCGCGTGATCCTGCCCGACGACAAAGAAGTGGGCATCGTCTCGATCAACCACGCGAACCAGTGGAACCCGTTCGCGGACGATAACCGGCTCGGGCAGCTGAACATGTCCTTCTTCCGGGTGGACATCCGACCTGGTTGGAAGACGAACATCCACGTTCTGGCGGCGAATGTCGTTCGGCCGAAAGAGCAGCCGGGAGACTGGATTTCGCTGTTCAACGGCAAGAACCTCGACGGCTGGAAGACCCTGGACGAGCCGGAAAGTTGGAAAGTGGAGAACGCAGTGCTGAGTGGCAAGGCGAGCAAAGGAACTTATGGAAACTTGGAACTCCTGGGTAAGGAACTTCAAAATTTCCAGCTCCGGGCCAAGGTGAAGACCCAGGGCCCTGGCAGCGGCGCCATTTATTTCCGCGGGGGCTATCTCTGTCGGATTGGCAAGGGCAAAAGCGGCAGCATCATGGGTGAGCAAGAAGGCAAAGATTGGGACTGGCTCTTCCTGAGCGAACACACGCCTGTCCGCGATGCGGAATGGTTCGATCTCGAACTGATCGTTAATGGTCCGTTTCTCAGCACGATCATCAACGGACAGCGAGTGGCGAGCGTCGCCAACGAACTGCACACACGCGGTCCTCTGTATCTCCAAGTCGATGCCAGAGAAGGCGACATCATTGTTCAGTTCGAAAAGATCGAGATGAAGGAGTTGTCGTCAAGCCCGCCGAACGAGTCCTGGATCCAGCTTTTCGACCACAAGACCCTGCTCGGCTGGCAGAAGGACGCCGCCGCACCGGGTGCCTGGCAAGTGATCAACGGCGTCCTCGTCGGGAGCAACGGGCCCGGGCGCCTCTACACCGAGCGCAATGATTTCCAGAACTTTCACCTGCGGGCCGAGGTCGCGATCAACAGGGGGGCCGACGCCGACATCTATTTCCGCTCGCAGATGCAACCGCCGAACCCGCCCGGCAAACCCCGGAGCCCGTCCGGATACGTCGTGGACCTCGCCGAGGGCCAGGACCGGTACACCGGCCCGGTCTCATACCTCAACCCGAAGGACGGCGCGTGGACGACCCAGGGGGCCAACTCAGTCGTGAAGCCGGATGAATGGTTCACACTCGACGTCATTGCGGACGGCAATCATCTGGTTACGAAGGTCAACGGTGTCACCGCGGTCGACTTTATCGAAGACGCGAAAGCTTCCCAGAAGGGGCACATCGCGCTGCAGGTCTGGAAGCCGGACACGGTAGTGCAATTCCGCAAGATCGAGATTCGGGAACTGCCGGCGTCGCCGTCGACTCCCGAAGAAAAGAGACGCGACGACCTGGCTCGGCTCAATGGTGAGTGGGCCGTGCGGGTCGGCAAGGCGGACGGCAAAGAACTTACCGCGAAGAGCGTTGTTGCAAAGGAAATCCACTTCAAGGACGGTGATTTCGAGCTGCGCTACGGCGACGCCGGTCCGGATACTCCCCGGGGGAGTTACGGAATTGACGCGGAAAAAAAGGAACTCATCCTGAACCTCTACGGCGAGCACATTCCAGTTCGCTGTTCGTACCGATTCGAAGGCGACCGGCTGAGCCTCGACTTTCCGAAGCCGCAGGATTTCAATTTCGGCAACACGGAACCGTTCGTGCCCGACCCTGGGGTCACCAGCATCCTCAAACTGCGAAAGCTGGGTCTGGCGCTGCACATCTATCACGACACCAACAATGCGCTGCCGCCGGCCGCGATCACCAATTCGATGACCAAGAAGCCGCTGCTCTCCTGGCGCGTTGCTTTATTGCCGGCCCTCGGGCAGGAACAACTCTACCGCCAGTTCAAGCTCGATGAGCCTTGGGACAGCGAGCACAACAAAAAGCTCATCGACAAGATGCCGAGGATTTACGCCCCGCCCGGCGTCGCTGGAGCGGAATCGGGGCTCACGCGGTATCGGGCGTTCGTCGGTCCCGGAACGGCATTCGAGGTCAGGTCGGATGGAGCGGAAGGCCTGAAGCTGCGTGACTTCCCGGACGGTCTGGTCAACACCGTCCTGGTCGTCGAGTCGCGCGAGCCGGTGATCTGGACCAAGCCGGAGGAGCTGCCATTCGATCCGAAAAAGCCGTTGCCGAAGCTCGGTTGGTTCAGCGCTGGAGCGCATGCCGTCATGGGCGATGGCAGTGTGGCAACCTTCTTGCCGACCGCGCCGGACGACGGGCCCAAGTCGTACATCACGCGCAACGGCGGCGAATCGCCTAACGAAAGTGTGCTGAAGTCGCGAGGCCCCTAACGGGCCGGCGATGAGCCTCCTGCTCGAACGGCGTGTGACCGAGCAGTCCCGGGAGGCCCCGAAGCGGGCCGCCGATGTGCTGCCATTCCTCGCCGGCAGTTGGAAAGTCGAGCGCCGCGTATTCGAGCCGGACCAAAAACTGTCCATCGCGGAGACGAGCTACGAATCGGTCGCGGATGGGAAGGCGATTGTCAATCGTGAACGCGATGCATGTTATGTTTACTCCTTCGACAATGAGACGGTAAACTGCTGGTGCATCGACTTAGCGGGGCTCGCCTTCGGGCCGGTTCGCGGGGAATTCGTTCCCGCGAAACGTTCGCTGTTGTTTCGACAGCAGTTGAGCGACGGTATCGAATTCATCCAAGCATTCGAATTCGTCGATGCCAATAAGATCAATGCCCGACTCTTTCATCGAGACAAGAGCGGCAAAATCGTTCGCAAGGTCATCGACGCCTATACACGCCTCAGTGGGCCAGTGTCGGCTCCTCGTTCACCAACCATCTCACAGCCTTCCCCAGAGATGAAAGTTTTGGACCAACTCGTCGGCGAGTGGCGATACGTGTCTACCGTGAAGTACGCGGCCAAGCCCGGCCAACCGAAAAGTCAGTCGGCGAGTGTACGGGCTGAGTCGATTCTTGGCGGCCGAATTGTGGAGGTGATCGAGACCTACAGTGCGTCGAAAACGAGCGTCTACACATTCGCATGGTTCGACGCATCGGCCAAGCAGTACCGCGAGTGGTATTTCACCAGCGCCGGCCAGCATAAGGAACTCATCGGAACTTGGAACGGGTCCACAAAGACCTTGACGTGGGTCTCGCGGGACAAATTGCTGGAAGAGCAATGGATCTTCAATAGCGACGATCTATTCAAGTTTCGGCATCTTGAAAAAGGAACCGGTGGCAAAGTCGTCTATGAGTGTACCGGGCTTTCGCGTCGCGTCGCTTCCGACTGGATCCCGCTCTTTAACGGCAAAGACATGACTGGCTGGACCGCGAAGCCGACAGGCAGTTGGCAAGTGAAGGAAGGGTTGCTCACCGGCGGGTTGCCCGGTCCCGGCACGATGGTCCGCGGCGACTACGCGAATTTCCACCTGCGGGCCGAATACCGCTTCCAGAAAGTTGGGATTGCGCATCTGCTCGTCCGGGCGAACTTCGACCGTGTCGGCCACTCGACCGGCTACGCGGTCGAGCTGGACAAGCCCGGCGGCCTGACCCGCTGCGAAGCCCCGTTGGACGTGCGGCTCATGCAGGTCGACAACCCGGTCACGGCCAAGGCGGCCGATTGGCACACCGTAGAGGTGATCGCCGATCGTTCGCGCCTAATCGTCAAGGTCGACGGCAAGACGACTACCGACATCGCCGACGATAAATACACGAAGGGGCGGGTCGAGCTACACGCTCTTGCCGGGACCGTAATTCAATTCCGCAAGATCGAGATCAAGGAGCTGCCGGCGAGCCCAACGCCGTCCGAAAAAGGCTCACTGCCAAGAGTCGTGCCGGGGAAGAAGTAGGCGAATTAGGCGTCGTCTTCGTCCTTGGATGGCGGCGGCAGCTCGACGGGCGGGAACAAGGACGCGACCGAGGCTCGAAAGTCGGGCAGAATATCCGGTGCATCGAGTTCATCGGCGGCGAAATAAACGCGAACCTGATTCGCACCTGGAAGGTAAGCGTGTATCTCTTGCGTGAGCGGATAGACGATCCAAACCAGGCGGACCCCGCCGCGAAGATATTCTCGCACTTTTTCAATTAGATCGCTCGCGCTGTCCGTTGGGCTTACGACCTCGGCGGCGATGTCAGGGACCACGTCGCGGGCGACGCCTCGGTACGAAAACAGTCGATCCCTTGGCCAGCGATCGTACGAAATGAACGCCCAATCCGGTCGCCGATTGCGGACCGGATCATCCAATTGGGGAATCTTGAACAATCGCTCAGTGGTCGTGTCTCCGAGATCGTTCGATTGAAGGTACCGCGATACCGCTTTGTCGAGTCGATGCGCCACTTCGCCAGCATAATCGCTCATGGGCGACACCTCCACGATCTCACCGTTGACCACCTCGTAGTATTCGGGCAGGTCAGCGCGATCTTCGATCGCCACTTCCGTTTTGGGAGCATCGAGCACGATTGACATGGTAGACCTCGCTGGAACTCACTTTGTCACGAAATGTCTGCATCGGGCAAGTTGGAGGCGCCGCAACCGAGCCCATTTTAACGATCAGTTCACGTTCGATTGGTTCCGGTGTCAGGCAATCCTTTACAATGAATGTACGCTCGAATCCCGGAGTCCGCCATGTCTCCCACTGCTGCTCTCTGGCTACTCGCCATGCTCGCGACTGTGCCGACGACGGTTAACGTCAAGGCCTCCGTCGATCGCGCATTGCCACTCTTACTCAAGGCTGCCGCGGGCCATATCGACAAGCAGACTTGCTTTGCCTGTCACAACCAGGCGCTGCCGATGCTGGCATTCCACGCGGCCCGCGAACGGGGCTTTTCCATCAAGAGCGAAGATCTCAAGGAGCAGACCGACTTCGTTTACGACTTCCTCAAGCGCAACAAGGATAAGTTTCTCAAGGGCGATGGAACGGGCGGGCAGGTTGACACCGCTGGTTACGCGCTACTGACTCTTGAACTCGGCGGCCGCAAGCCGGACGACGTGACCGCGGCGGTTGCCCAGTACCTCGTGAAATACAAGTCTGGCCGCGATCACTGGGCGGCCGTCTCCCACCGCCCGCCATCGGAGGCGAGCGACTTCACCGCCACCTATCTGGCGCTCCGGGGCTTGCGTGTGTGGGGCACCAAGGATTTGCGGGTAGCGATGGCCAAACGCGTCGAGAGCGCCAGCGCTTGGCTGTTGAAGACTCGAACAACCGACACTGAGGATCGTGTGTTTCGATTGATGGCGATGCGTGAAGCGGGGATTGAACCCAATGTGATTCGTGCCGCGGCTCGCTCGTTAGAAGTTCATCAGCATGCGGACGGCGGATGGTCGCAGCTCGACGGCGGTACATCCGATGCGTATGCGACAGGCAGCGCGCTCGTTGCGTTACAAAACGTCGGTTGTTTGAACGCGTCGGACCCAACATACGAACGTGGACTTGCGTTCCTATTGCGAACGCAATTGCCGGACGGCTCGTGGTATATCAAGTCGCGGAGCAAGCCGTTCCAGCCCTATTACGAGAGTGGATTTCCCCACGGCAAGGACCAATTCATTTCAGCAACGGCAAGCGGCTGGGCGACCGCGGCGCTGGCGTTGGCATGTAAACCTTGACCAGGCGAGGAGAGGCGCGTCAGCGGCCCGATAATTCCAACATCGGGCCGCTAACGCGGCTCCGCTCGCCAAAATGAACTATGCCCAAGAGACCACCTCTCGTCTGCCATCCGCTGACGCCTGATCGCTGGGCCGATTTCGAATTGCTGTTCGGCAAAAATGGAGCTTGCGCCGGTTGCTGGTGCACGACCTGGCGACAATCGGCGCGGAATTCAATCGCAACAAGGGCGAAGGGAATCGGCGGTTCATATTGAATGTGGTGCAGTCCGGGGAACCCCCAGGCATCCTTGGATATTTGGACGGCGAGCCGGTCGGCTGGTGTGCCGTGGCCAAGCGGGAAGACTATCCGGCTCTCGAGCGGTCGCGGATCATGCAGCCGGTTGACGAAAAGCCGGTCTGGTCGGTTTCGTGCTTCTTCATTCGCGCGGATCAGCGAAAAAAGGGGCTGACGGTGCAACTGCTGCATGGAGCAGTGGATTATGTGAGGTCGCGGGGTGGGCGGATCGTCGAGGGTTACCCAATTGAGCCGAAACTGAACAACATGCCTCCAGTGTTCGCGTGGACCGGGTTCGCGTCCGCGTTTATCGAGGCGGGGTTCAAGGAGGTCGCCCGACGATCAGAGACCCGCCCGATCATGCGCCGCCGTGTAACAACCAAGACCCATCACAAACGCTCTCGCTAATCTGAATTCGTACCAGCCGCCATGGAGGTTGACATGCGATTCGTTTTACCCGTACTTTTTCTCGCTGCGACAATCGCCTGGACTGCTGAACCGGCCAAAAAGAAGCTGTCCGTGACAGACCAGGTGACGGGGATGACGGTTTCGGTGATGAAGGACGACCAGACATTGGAAGCGAAAGACGGAAAGTCCGGAAAGATCGTCTGGAAGAGCAACGTGATCAACACCGCGGGCAAGCCGAATGCCGGGCAGCCCATGATTCGCGACCTCACCATCAAGGACGGCGTGGTGACCGTGATCTACGGCAAACACTCGTTTGCCAAGTTCGATTTGAAGTCCGGAAGACTGCTGGAAGCTGGAAGCGACTGATCGCAACCAACGTACGGAGTTACGCCACGACTCCGGATGTTCGCAGCTCCGCAAGTTGCGCCGCGTCCAGGCCCAAGAACTCTTTCAACACTTCGTCCGTGTGCTCGCCAAGTTTCGGCGGGAATATCGGCATCGGCAGTTCGGCGCCGGTCATATGGAAGGGCGTGCCAATCAGATCGACCGGCTTTCCTTCGTGGTCAGTCACCTTCACTTTCATCCCCCGGCTGAGCACCTGTTCGTTGGCGAAGACCGCCGCGTAATCGTTGACCGGTGCATGCGGCACTCGAGCTTTTTCCAAGCGATCGCACCAATCGGCGACGGTTCGCGATTGGAAGATTGTGTCGAGCTTAGGGAACAGCTCGTCGCGATTCTGTACTCGTAACGGATTGGTGGTGAATCGAGGGTCGCTCGCGAGTTCGGGAGCTTCGGCCGCGGCACAAAAGTGCTGCCATTGCGAATCGTTGCCGACATTGAGTACGACCCAGCCATCGCTCGCCTGGAACACCGCGTAGGGCACGATCTGTAAGTGCCGGTTCCCAGGTCGGGGCGGGACCTTGCCGGTCACGAGATAAGCCTGAGCCAGGTTGATCTGAGCGGCAATAGCGCAATCCAGTAGCGCGAGATCGATGTGATAACCGTGCCCCGATTGTTCACGGGCACGCAGGCAAGCCAAGATACCGACCGCGGCATACATGCCGGTGAGGATGTCGGCCATCGCCACGCCGACCTTGCACGGTGGACCCTCGGTTGGTCCCGTCACGGACATGAGGCCGCTCAATCCCTGGATGGCGAGATCGTAGCCGGGGTCCGTGCTCAGCGGTCCGGTCTGGCCGAATCCGGTGATCGAACACGCAATTAGCCGGGGGTGGCGAGCCAGCAGGTCCTTGGGGGCGAGCCCCATCTTTTCCGCGGAGTCGGTGCGAAAGTTTTCGATCAGGACATCCGATTTGCCAATCAGTTCGTGCAAAATTTTGAGGCCGTCCGGCTTGCTCAGGTCGAGTGCGAAACTGCGCTTGCTCCGATTGGCACACAGGTAATACGCGGAAAGCTGCGGGCCAAAGAACGGCGGGCCCCAGGCCCGCGTATCGTCCCCGGCGCCTGGCCGTTCAAGCTTGATCACCTCCGCGCCGAGATCGGCCAGGAGTTGCCCGCAGAACGGACCGGCGAGCACGCGGGAAGCGTCGAGGACGCGGAGCCCTGAAAGCGGGAAAGTCATTCGATTTCAAGCAAGTTGTTTGAGGTTAGGCGACGCACAAGGGCAGACACAGACGCGTTCACTGCTGATCATTTACTTGTCCCATTCGGCCGGTTGCGAGCGGCCAATTGTTGCCGAAGTTGTTCGATTTCCGCTTCGGCCCGCAATCGCCCACGGGCTTCCTCCTGCGCACGTACTTCCGCGGCTTGCCGAGCCTGTTCGGCGGCTTGTCGAGCCCGTTCGGCGGCTTGTTGGGACTCTGCTCGAGTCGGTATGCGGCGTCCCGTCTCCGGGTCGATCAGCCGCAACTCCTTGCCCTCGGGCTGAAGAATCAACCCAAGCTGGCGGCTCAAGAGTCTGCCGTCTTCCAGTTTCATTGGACGGTAATTTCCCCGGACCAGCCGATAGCCTTGAAACCGCGGCTGCAAATAGTCGCCCAAGAGATCGAAGAGAAAATACTCCGGAACCTTCAGCACATCCCGGTAGAGGGCGAATTTGCTTTGCGTGTCCTCTTTGCGTGTCGTCTTCGACGTCAACTCGATCACGACGTTCGGACCTCGGCCTTCCTCCCAAAGCAGATAATTGTCGCGCGGATGCTTCGGGCACGCCGAATACGACCAGTACGTCCGGCGAGACGTGCTTGCGCTTGTTGCCCTCCTCGTAAAAGAGGAGCAGATTGCCGGACGCGTAGACATTCGGATCGTCGGCGAACCAGTCTTGCAGCGTCTGGTGCAGGTCGATCATCAACAACCGATGCCAATCGGTCTCGGCCATGGGGCGGCCATCCGTTGTGGGATACGCGTTTCGCGTGCGCGGCGGCTCGGCGATTCGTGACACGGTGATGAACTCCGGTTCGCTGCCGGCATTATAACTGATCTTCAGCACATCGCGGTCTTCCGCTTCCGTCCCAGGCGGCCCATCTTTTCGACTTTGGCGATGTACGCCAACGCGTCCGGGACCTTGCACGAGGTGCCGCCCATGTCCACTTCCACGTTGCCGATTGACTTTCCGATCGACTTGGCCTTGGCCACGAGTGGAGTCACGTAGCAGCCAACCGCGATGACGAAGCCGTTCATTGTGTAGCGCACGCGGTTCTTCGCCGAATGGACGTCTTGCTGAACGCGGGTGAGTAACTTTTCGATCTCGGCCAGGTCGAGTTCCTCGTCTGGCTTGATGGAGACCAGGCTCGCAAACGTCGACCAGCCAGACGAGGCGAGGTCCTCCCTGGGCGACGCAATCCACTCGCGGGCCAAATCCGGGCCGAACCGCGATTCGGAAGCAACCCAAGCGACGGTGTACTCGCTCAGCGAATAGCAGTTTGCGGCCTTCGCCCACTTCTGCAGTTGAGCTTTGGTGAACTTCGCTGGGTCGGCGATCAGCCCAGCCAGATACCTCGCGTCGTAGATGCCGGTGTCGTAGAGGTCGAGAGCCAGGGCATGGTCCTGCTTGACCCGCTTCTGAATCTTCTTCAGGTGCTCGATCTTGGCACCGAAGAACGGTTCCGGGATGCCATGCTTGGCGAGCACTTTCTTGATCGATTCGCTGCCGAGGGACTTCAACTCAGCGACAATTTCATCGACGGTAGGCATGAAATGATCTCAATAAGGATTCCGATTTGCTTTGGACAAACGGAGTAAGGATGCCACTGCATTTCGTTCGCGGGTCTGATTATAGTGTTCTTCAGCCGACCTCGGAGAACATGATGCCGGAGTTCGCGGTTCTGACACTTGCATGCTTGATCATTGTCGCCGCAGTGGTCGCCGTGGCCCGCGGCATTGACGTACGACTCGCTTTACTCGCCGCGGCATTTGCCCTGGCGGGTCTACGCGGGGACGTCTCGCCCATTGTCGCGAAGTTCCTGTCGACGTTCAGCGACCAACAATACGTGGTTCCCATATGCACCGCGATGGGCTTCGCTTATGTGCTGAAACACACCGGATGCGATCAACACCTGGTGCAATTATTGACGCGACCGCTACGCTCAGCCCGCTTGTTTCTGATCCCCGGCGTGGTGCTCGTTGGCTTTCTGGTCAACATACCGGTCATCAGTCAAACGAGCACGGCGGTCTGCATTGGCGCCGTTGTCGTGCCGCTCATGCGTGCGGCGCGGCTTTCGAGCGTGACCATTGGCGCGAGCATTTTGCTCGGAGCGTCGATCGGCGGCGAGCTGCTGAATCCGGGCGCGCCAGAACTCAACACGATTGCCAAGCAATTGAACATTTCTCCAACGGAAATTGTTCCGTCCGTCGTGCCGCTCATATTTCCACATCTTGCGTTGGCCACTCTGATTTTCTGGATGATTTGCCTGCGGGGCGAGCGCAAGGCGGATCCGGCGAATACAGCCATGGAACCGCAACCACCCGCCTTCCGCGTGAACCTGTTGCGGGCTTTCGTGCCGATCGTGCCTTTGGTCCTGCTGTTCCTCGCCGGGCCGCCGTTGAATGCCATCCAAATTCCGACAAACTGGGTCGCGGCCACCGGCAGCGCCTATGCCACCCGCCTCATCGGACTGGCCATGCTGATTGGCGTATTGGCCGCCGCGCTCGCGAACCCGTGGGTCGTCCGCGGTGTCCCCAAGGCATTCTTCGAAGGCGCGGGCTATGCGTTCGCCGAGGTGATTTCGTTGATTGTGACCGCGAGTTGTTTCGGAAAGGGAATCCAGCTGGTCGGCTTCGCGAAACTGATTGGCGAGGGAATTGAGCATGCGCCGGGATTGTTGATTCCGGTCGCCGGCTTCGTTCCGCTCCTCTTCGGTGCGCTGAGCGGCTCGGGCATGGCGTCGACACAAAGCTTGTATGGGTTCTTCGTGGAACCTGCACGGAGTCTGGGCACCAACCCAACGGATGTCGGAGTGGTGGTTTCGATTGGCGCTGCCGCGGGCAGAACGATGTCGCCGGTGGCGGCGGTTGCGTTGATGGCGGCCCGGCTCACTGGTTCGAATTCGTTCGACTTGGCGAGGCGAGTGGCGCTTCCACTGCTAATTAGCGTGGCGGCGATCATCACTCTCAGGGTTATTCACGCGATATGAGATCGAAAGAGTCATGCCAGCTGACGATCACAGGATTCGACTTCCGGATTCCACGATGGGTCGGAATTGCGCCAAACTATTGGCACTTAGACCTTTAGCTTTTTTTCCGGATCGATGGAAAAATTGCTTGCAGGGGTAATTGACGACGGTATATTCTTCACTTGACAGATTGGGATCCTGGCGATGTGGTTGAGATTCGTCGGAATCGGAACACTTCCTCAGGTTGGTCGGGGCTCACTTTACCGGTGATCAATTCGGCCCAATTCCCGTCTTGCAGGCATCGCGCAATCTCGTCGCGACTTACGCAACGCCCCACGCCGGAGCCTTGGCCGCCAACCGGCACCGTATCAATTCATACTACTGTTTGGGCGCCTCTTCATGCCGTTAGCGAATTGAACAGTGCATGAAAGGCATTGGGCGGCAAAACCCGGCCGCTGTGGAGAAGGTGTGACGATGGTCAATATCTATGTGGGCAACCTTGCCTGGGGATGCACCAACGACGACCTGATGCAGCTATTCAGCCAGCACGGGACGGTCGCGCGGCGCAAGTCATCCTGGACCGCGAGACCGGCCGGTCACGTGGGTTCGGATTCGTCGAGATGCCGAACGAGGCCGAAGCCAAGGTGGCGGTTGAGGCCTTAAACAATTTCGACTTCCAGGGACGGCCCCTTACCGTCAACGAGGCCAAGCCTCGCGAACCGCGCCCGGCCGGAGGTGGAGGCGGAGGATTTGGCGGCGGCCGCGGGGGCGGAGGCGGGTACGGTGGCGGCGGATATGGCAATCGCGGCGGTCGCTACTGAGCCCCATATGATAAATCCTGCAGTGATTCAGGGAACCCGGCCCGCGTAAGGCCGGGTTCTTCTCCGTTATTGATGAAGGACATTATTGTGTTCGTCCCGAACTATCGCCTGGGGTTGCACAATCACCCATGATCGGCGGTTTGCAAGTTCCGCTTGCAATCATCGGCAATCTGACACGTAAGCATTCGGGAAGTGATTTATTGAATTGGCGGTGAACACCTCGCTTGCCCGAAGATGCCCTGAGCCCAAAGGAGGTTGAACTTCGTAATGGCTAAAGAAGAGTCAATCGAAGTCGAAGGGAGGGTAAAGGAGGCTCTCGCCAATACGCAGTTTCGAGTCGAATTGGACATCGGCGGCGAGGTCATTGCTCACGTCGCCGGTCGCATGCGCAAGAACTTCATCCGCATCATTCCCGGCGATCGTGTGAAAGTCGAAATCTCCCCTTACGACCTCACCCGCGGTCGCATTGTTTACCGGGCCCGGTAGTTCATTTCGTAAAATTTACATTAATCGCTTGACAACGGGGACCGGTTTTGCGACCCTACCCGTCCCACTGGACAACCTGTCTCACTGACCAAGGAGGGTCGAAGATGTTTTATCCAACTGAATCCAAAGCTCAGGGCTGGCGTGCAATGGCCCGCTTCGACGACGGTCGCGAAGCGCTCCTCCTGATTGGCCGATCGTCGACACAAGTGCGCCAGGGCTACGTCGAATCATTTTCCGATCTGCTCGATGACGAAGAGCGCGAACAAATCGTATCGATTTCCCTGCAGCGCTGGCATGGCGCCCCGGATGCTGGAAACTGGGAACATCAAACTACGCTGAAAGTCCCAAGTACCGCCCCACGACTGCGAGTGGCAGCGTAAGTAACTCAAGGGACGGAAGTCAGAAGTCCAATGTGAATTAAACGACTTCCGACTTCTGATTTCTGTCCTCTGACTTCTACCCTTTGACTTCCGGCCTCTGACCTTGTGGCCCCTTCCCTAAACGCGAACAATAGGTAGGGGAGCCGACTTTTGGTTGGCTTCCCCTACGTCTGACGGGAGGGGCCATGAATCCATATTCCGCACTTTGTGATGAATTCGGCGTCTACCTTTACCTCAACACCAAGGTCGAGTTGCCGTCAACCTCTGAGACGGTGTTGCATTTTTTCGAGTCGGTGCAAAAGGCGTTTCCGCAGTTGACCGAGTTCGAACGTCGGGAGTCCGGGGAATACGTACTCGAGGAAGATCGAGAACTCGATAGTGTTCGGTCGGTCGCGCTGGACACTCGCCGGCTGGTCAGTGCTTACAACAATCCATCCACGCTCGAGGAGGCGGATCTGCAACACGAGCGCATTCTCGAATTGGCCCCATATCACTTGGACCTGACCGCACTCAATTGCGAATCGCTGGAAGTGGTCTTTTCCTTCGAGTTCGTGTACCAGGGCAATCACGACGAAGTGATTGCCGAGGCTTTGGCGATCGCCACGCCGTTCGAGCCCTTGATGCAACACCCCGAGGCCAAAGTATTGCACTACGAACCCTCGATGGTGATTGCGCTCGACGAGAAGTGCAGGCTGCAAGCCCGGCTGTGGATTGAATCGCGGACGAATACCTTCCAGGTCCAATCGGGGAACTATCCCGAGGCGCCGATAAGCGTTTATTTTATGGTGAATCAGGTCTGGGGAAGCTCCGCGCCGGCGACGTTTGTCGAGTCGTATTATCGCCAGCGAAAAATGGCCCAGGACCTGGTGGACTCGTATGTGATCCCCAACATACTCCGCCCACTGCATCAAACGATTTCGTCGAAATAGAATTGGTCCTACAATTCTCAGGAGCGGGCGGGAGTCCCGGTACACGGGGGCTCGGCCCGCTTTTTTCGTTCTCCCATACTACTGAATTACCATGAGCCAACGCGGGCCGACCCACTCCGAATTTGCGCAGCTTGACCGCCGAAACCGCCTTCGATGTCCTTGCCGTTGCCAAGCGGCTCAAGGCTCAAGGCAAGGATGTGATCGAATTGCAGATCGGCGACAGCCCGTTTCCAACCACCAGATCCGCGCTCGCCGCCGGCACGAAAGCGATTGCGGACGGGCAGACACACTATTGCCCATCGATGGGATTGCCGGACTTCCGCGCGGTCATTGCCCAAACCGTGCGTCAAGAGTTCCACATCCCGGCGGGGCCAGAAAATGTGGTCGTGGGACCGGGGGCGAAAGTGTTTGAGCAGTTCTTTTGTGAATTGTTCCTGGAGCCAGGCGACGAAGTTCTGTTCTTCTCTCCGCAATTCCCAACATTTGAGCCCAATGTTCGGCGACGAGGCGCCATACCAGTTTGCGTGGCACTCAAACAAGAGAACGCGTTCCGGCCCGATCCGAACGCGGTCGAGCGCTTCCTCAAGACAGCGCGACGGCCGAAAGCCATCTTTTTGAACTCGCCGCACAATCCGACCGGCGGGGTAGCCACGAAGGACGACCTGAAGGCAATCGCGGATTTGATCCGCGACCGCGACATCGGACTTTTCAGTGACGAACCCTATTGCCACATGGCCTGGGCGGACAAACACCAGTCGATCCTTGCTGAGCCAGACATGCTCGACCAGTGCGTCGGTGCTTATACGTTTAGCAAGTCGTACAGCATGAGCGGCTGGCGGGTTGGTTATGCCGTCAGTTCCACGCGGAACGTGGAGCTGATTGGAAAAATGATCAATACGTCGCTTTCGTGTGTTCCGCCGATCACGCAACTGGCTGGCTTGGCTGCGCTCAAGCATGATTCGGCTGAGCGTGACGAAACCATGGCAAAGTTTCACAAGAAAGTCGAGCTTCTGGTCAACGAACTCAAAAAAGTGAAAGACGTGACGGTGCTCATGCCGGCCGGCACGTTTTACGTCTTCCCGAATGTGTCCGCAATATGTCGCCGACTCGGCATCACGTCGCATGGACTCGCTATGTTTCTGCTCGAAGGGGCTGACGACAAGAAAGGAGTGGCATGTCTCGGCGGCGAGTGCTTCGGTGAAGGCGGCCGGGGGTTCATCCGCTTCAGTTGCGCGGAGCCAGATGAACGGCTGGTCGAGGCGGTCCATTTTTTGGCGGACGCGGTGACGCGCGAGGAGCGCCTCAGAGCGTATCTGGAGACGAATGCGAAGTATCGGATGGGAACCCTGCTTCGTCCGGGGTCCGCAATATGTTAACGCAAATTGCTTGGGCCCGACCAGCGTTAAGGGAGTTGACAATCTGGATTGCCGGATTCGTCAAGGACGAGGTCGAGCTTCGCGCCGTTCGAAGTCTCTTTCTTGACGAAGTTGCCGAAGTCTTGCTTCGGACCAATGGCCGCCCGGAGCGGTCCTACCAACTAATGACGGAATCGGGCGAAGCCATCGTGTGGGAATTCGTTTCAAAGACACTCTGGCTTATCTTTCGCCGTACCAATCTTCGCGTTCCGATTTGGCAACGAATCGCGCGAATAGACCGGTTGAGATCATCGTTCTAGCAGCACTGCGTCGTGCCCCGACGCTTCCAGAGCTAGAAGCTCTTCGTGCGTAAAGGTTGGACCTGGATTCCGTATCCTCTTGGCGAGTTCTTTCAACTCCGCCTCGGTGAAAGGGTACGGTGTCGCCTTTTCGGGGGGCACCCACTTTGGTCGAAAATGGCCCAGCTCCCGACCTTCCAACTCCACCGAAATGGGCATCGGAATTGGCTGCGATTCTAACTCATCTTTGACCAACATCGCCAGAAGTTGTTTCTTTTGCTCGGCCGTCAGCATAGCAATGTTGGGCAGATCGTTGGTTGCAGTTGCACTCATCGCAAGTCCCCATTGGCCTCTTTGGGCCATCGTATCAAATTGTTCGGGCTCCTGCCAAACGCTCAATCCGCCGTGGCCTTCCTTCGCTCGAATTCCCGGACTACCTCGTTTACGGGCCTTGTGTTGAATACGTCCTTCTTCTCCAGCCAACCACGACGGGCGACATCCACGCCAAATTCGAACAAGGCCAACTCACCCTCCGAATGAGCGTCGGGGTTAATCACAATCGGAATCCCCATCGCTTTGGCCCGCTTGACGTGCACCCAATCGAGATCCAGACGCGATGGTTGGGCGTTGATTTCGATCATCTTTCCATGTTGCGCCGCACAGCGAAGCACCTGGTCCAAGTCGATCTTGTAACCCTCGCGGCGAAGTAGCAAACGGCCGGTGGCATGGCCCAGCATCGTCGTGGCCGGATGAGCCAACGCCTTGCAAACTCGTCGGGTCATATCGTCCGCGGTCATCCCGAATAGCGTGTGCACACTGACAACCACGTATTCAAACGACTTCAGGACTTCGTCCGAAAAGTCGAGTGATCCGTCTTCGAGGATATCGCACTCGGTGCCCTTGAAGACTCGCATTCCGGTCAGGTGGTCGTTGAGCGCGTCAATTTCCTTGTGTTGCTTCTTGACGGCGGCCGGCGTCAACCCCCTCGCGATTTTGAGAGATTGGGAGTGATCGCCCACGCCAAAGTACTCGAAGCCCAGCTTCTTCGCCGCCAATGCCATCTCTTCCAAGCTCGCGGCGCCATCGCTGTAGGTCGTGTGGTTATGGAAGACCCCGCGCACATCACCTGCTTGGAGCAACTGGGGGAGCAGTTTCTTCTCGGCCGAATCGATCTCACCCGTATCCTCCCGGAGTTCGGGCGGAACGTATTCGAGCCCGAAGTAGGCGTAGATCTCTTCTTCGGTCGCGCACTGGATCGGCTTCTTGCCCCCCGAAAGGGCGTATTCATTCAGCGACAGTCCGCGATCCATGGCGCGTTGCCGCAACTTGACGTTATGTTCCTTGCTACCGGTCAGATACAGAACCGCGAATGGGAAAACGTCGTCAGTCACCACGCGAAGGTCCGCATTCATCACAACGCGCTGGCCGTCGAAGTTCATGCCGAAGACGATGCTCGACTTCGTGTCGCCGTGGCCAATAACCTGCATGACCTCCGGCTGCGATACGAACGCATCCATGATCGGCTTCGGGTCTTTCGCACTGACGACCAGATCGACGTCCTTGGCGGTTTCGCGCCGTCGACGCAGGCTGCCGCACAGCTCCGCGCGGATCACTCCCGGCATCTGGCGCACCCGGTCGAGCAGTGTCTTCCCGATCGGGTACGCCTGATCGATGCGGACCCGCTGCCCGACTTCACCGAGGAAGCGCAGGCCGTCAAGGATTTTCTGCTGGGTCTTCGCTCCGAATCCCTTGAGACTGGCCACGCGACCCGCTTCGCACGCAGCCTTGAGAGAATCGAGCGTGTCGATCTGGAGTTCGTCGTGAAGCGCCTTGACCTTCTTCGGCCCCATGCCGGGCAGCCTCAGCATCTGAAGTAATCCTGGCGGCACTTTTGATCGCAACGATGTGAGTTGCGGTAATTCACCGGTGCGGACCAGCGTCTCGATTTTTTCACGCATCGAGTCGCCAATACCCGGAACGTCGGCCAGGCGGCCCGAGTCCACGACTGCGCAAGTCATCGGATAGAGTTTGAAGCGCCCGCGCCGCGTTCTTATATGCAAGCGTTCGAAAAGTGCTCTCGCCTTGCAATTCAAGCAGAATGCCGACTTCTTCGAGTGCGGCAGCAACGTCGTCGCGATTCATCGGACACCCCCACCCAGTAGGATAGGCCGCCGGCCTGTCCAAAGCTCGACAAGCCGGGGACCCATCCTCGTGGGTAGGAACGTGCTCTAGGCAGCAATCCGGAGTGGAGCTGCTTCAGCCGGAGCGTGGATCAAGATTTCCAGTCCGTTCACGATGCGATCCGGACCGCGGCCGTCGATCATCAGGCGGGCACATCGGGCCATGCCGATCCGCTCGAGTTGATCGTCCAGCACATAGTTGACGGCGTCCCGAAGGGCATTAACGCCGACTTGCTCGGCAGTTCCGAGATAGGTCGCGGCGCCTTCTTCATCCATCCTTTTGGCATTCGGAGTGTGGCGCACATTCTGAGTGATAATGAGTTGCGGCACGCCGACGCAGGCCATTTCGAGCGCGAGCCCGTCGCCACTGGTGAGTGCAAAGTGCGCTCGCGGCAGACGTGTCCCTAGCTCGGATGGCTCGGTCAACACCTCCAGCCGGCCCTTATTCTTCTCGGCCAGTTTTCGCATTTGGTCCAGCTGATGGTGGTGGCTGCGAACGAGCACCGACAGCTTTTCAACGCGGGAAGCCGCCAGCAACTCCTCGGCTCGTTGGCAGGATTGCCCGGCGAAGTCGTCCTCGCCGAAGGCGATGATTCCGCGATGGCTGCCCTGCGGATCCGCGCTGCGCAACGCGCGCTGACGCCGGAATACCGAGCGAACAATGGCATACTTCCGCCCCAACAGGAGTTGGGCGCCGGGTTCCCATCGATACGTGGACAAAGGCCGACCGATCATCGGGTTAATGACCAGACGATTCGGAAAGCAGACTTGGGCATCCGAGTCGATCACGACAACGGTGGTGCCGGTGGACGACAGTTCGCGGAGGTATTCCTCCTGAACTCCCGGCGCGTTGACGATGACCGCGGCGGCGCCCAGTCGGCGGACCTCGCGAATCGTTTCATCGCAGTCCTCGGCAGTGCCGACCGGGTGGCCGGCCGTCAGGTAATCGTTGCCGCCCCGAACGATCTGGGAGAGCAACGGAAACGGTTCGATCTGGCCGAGAAAATAGGCGGGTCGTCGACGGCGTTGGAGTGCCGCGGCATAGGTCAGGCATTGATAGAACGATTCCCAACCACGGTCGGCGTTGGCATCACAACGAAACAGAATCGGGGAGCGATCCATTACGGGGGGTCCGTGACGGAACGGTGAGGGTTTCGGCTCCCGGCGCAAAGCCGGCGCACAAGGCGAGGCCCACGCGGGGAGTTGTCAAACGATAGATAGGCCCGAAAAGAGTCTCGAAAATCTACGGGATGCGAATCAGGTGAGACGGGTCCGCCAGGTTCCGAATCTGGCGGGAGGTCAACGGACGAGTCCGTTCATCGGCGCCTCTTCTCGCGGGACCATCCTGGTCCCTGGTTGCCGACGGTTCCGGCGTCGGCGAGGCAGATGGTAATCCATTTCGCGCATTGGTGTGAAGAGCAAATTTCCGCATCGCAATTCATTGCCTCAATCGACCGAGTATGAAGCAAACTCCGACTTGACCGGAACAACACTCCGTGCTCTATCCGGCGATCCGCTGTCGTGCGTTCTACGTGGAACGACATAGCGGATCGCGTGGGATAGATCGTTTTCGGCAAGAGGGGGGATTGTGCCATGGATACGAAGCCTCGATTGGGTCGCGGACTGACGTCGCTATTGGGAGACGCATCGCCGGACAGCTCACGTGCCAATCTGCCCGTCGATCGAATTCAGGCCAATCCGTACCAGCCGCGCAAGATTTTTGACGAGGACGAGATCAACCATCTGTCGCAGAGCATCAAGTCGCACGGCATCTTGCAACCGCTCGTCGTTCGAGCGATGGGCGATCAGTTTCAACTCATCGCCGGCGAGCGGCGCTTACGTGCGGCTCAGATCGCGGGGTTGCATGAAGTCCCCGTCACGGTTGTTGATTTCAATGATCAGCAAGTCTTCGAGGCGTCCCTCGTCGAGAACATTCAACGAGCGGACCTGAACGCAATCGAAAAGGCCCAAGGGTTCAAAGACTATCTCGATCGCTACCACGTTACGCAGGAACAACTCGCCCAGCGGCTCGGCATGGACCGAACCTCCGTGAGCAATCTGGTCAACCTGCTTCATCTGCCGGAGGAAGTTCAAACCGCGGTGCGGCAAAATCAAATCACGCTCGGGCACGCGAAGATCCTCAAGGGCCTTCCGAGTGCGGAGCGGCAGATCGAGTTGTGCAAGGAAATCGTAATGCGCGGGCTTTCGGTGAAAGCTCTCGAATTGGTCGTCAAGCAGCAAAAGGCCGAAGCGGAAGCCAAGGAGGCCGAGGCCGCACTGAAAGATGCGGCGCCATCGTACAAGACCGCCCACGTCCAGACGATCGAGACCGAACTCCGGCAGCGCTTCGCGACGCGCGTCGAAATTAAAGTGAAGGACAAGGACCGCGGGCAAATTGTAATTGGCTTCGAAACGAACGATGAATTCGAGCGCCTGGTAGAGGCACTCCGCCGTTAGCATTTGGGGCGAACCTTCCCCCCGGTTCGATCCTCCCGTATGATGAACCCGCACGGGGCATAGCTCAGTCCGGTAGAGCACCTGGTTTGGGACCAGGACGTCGTCGGTTCAAATCCGGCTGCCCCGACTTTTTTCAGAAAGAAGCCCTTTGGCTAAAATGTCGAAGGACTTTCTCACTGTGGGGACGCGAGTTACGCCATCCCGCGTGCGATTCTAAAAATGATTTCGAGCAGTCGACCCGACTCCGGGGATTTCTCCCGGGAGCGGACGATGGCATCGAGTTGCAGCTTGATCAAGGCGCTGTTTGCCTTGCCACTTTCTGTCGCAACGATCGAAGCTACTCCCCTTTCTTTGCCTTGTCCGTTTCCCAGTGCGACAATCGCTTCTTGAAGTCCTCGCGCCCGCGGAGCGGATTGAGGTCCTCATCGGCCTTGGCGTTTTCCACCTGGCCGGGTTCGTTGAAGTACCCCGCCTTCTGGGCCTTGTCGAGTAAGGCGATGGAACGGCGGGCGCATTCCTCCTTGCGAGCGGGCGTCACGTTTTTCGAGGCAGACGCCAGGGAGTACACGCAAGCCGCGTTGTAGCAATCCGGACCCTTGTCCGAACTCCGGAGTCTTTCCTCAGTCATCCCGACGGCAAGTTCCGTCTGGCCGATGCGGGCCAGGAATACCGCGAGGATAAACGGATCCCCCATGCTCTTATTGAATTCGTCCAAGGCGTTCCTGGTGTTTTCCGCCTCCTTCGGGCGGTTGAGTTTGTCCAGACAGATGGCGCGCCCGAACAGGGAATTGTTAATCAGCACGCGCTCGTCTTTCACCTGGGCGTCCGGGCCCTCCGGAGGGATGGGTCCAGCCGCAATTACCTGGTCGAACGCTTTCACCCCGGCCTCGAATCGGTCCGATTTTTCGTGGATCAGTCCCAGAACACGATAGCCGCGCCGTAGGGAAAACCGAGCCTCGACCGAAGTTGGATCGGCCTTCAGCTTGGCCCGTCGCTTGGCCAACCCCGGAGCCAGGACCGCGGCAGGGTCCGCAGTCTTGCCTGCCGCGGCCAGTTTCGGGATATACAGAGCCAGGTCATACAGGCTCCATTTTGAATCTCGCCTCGGGGTCTGACCAAGCCACCATGCCGAGTGGTTTCCTCCCAGGCCGCCAGCGCCGGTCCATCTGGCCGGCTCCGGTGCAGGATATGACCAAGCACCAGTTCCCGGTGAGCAGGAGGTTGAAGAGGTCGAGGTCGGGGCGTTCGCCTGGAACCGACGCCGCACGAGCATACTCCAGTTGCCGACGGGAGAACTCGATCGCTTCCGGCCAGCGTTTGATCTTTTCGGCCGCGTGGGCAATGGCGCGGCACGAGGTGGCGTGGCGGCGGAGGTCGGTTCGTCCCTCGGCGGTGGCGGCCGGCTTGGATGGAGGGACAATCTCCAATAATCGTCGGCCGTATTTCACCGCTCGATCCAGGGCCGCGTTGCTCTCGTCCTTTCGTCCGGCCGCGTTGTCGGACTGAGCAATTGCTGCCGATCGTGCGGCCATTTCCCCGACAAGTGCGGCGGTTTCCCGGCCTGGTATGAGTTCACGTTCGCGGAGAGACGCCGCCTGCCGCTGGTAGCGGTCGGCTTCCTCGGTACGGCCGGTTCGACGTAGCGCGTCTTGCAGTGATCGTAGGCGGAAAGAGAGGAACTGGCGAATGAAGTCCGCCCCCGGATTCGCGGTCGCCAGTTTCTTCGAGGTGCGAAACCGAGCCTCGAAGATGCGGCGACCGCGGCCTCCGGCTGATCGGCTTTGAGGAGAGCGTACCCAAGCCAGCGCAGGCAGTCCCCCAGTTGAACTCTGATCGTCACCCGAGGGGGATTGTTGATAAAGCACTTTTACGCGGGCCGTATCCGCCCGGACCTTCTCCACATCGCCGAGTTCGGCGAAGTGCCAGGACCCGGCTGGCCAGAAAAATCGCAAGATAACTTGTTCCTTCCCGACCGCGGCCAACTTCTTTCTCCATCAGGTCGATGGCCCGGTTAATGTCACTCAATCCCGCGGTTAGATTCTTGGAATAGGCGGCCCGGTTCTCGTAGAGGAATGCAAGGGTTTGGGTAATTTCACCGTTGTCCGGGAAGCGGTCATGGAATTGCTCGGCCAGGGGCATCGTCTCGTGGAAGAGCCGGTCGCGGTCTTCCGGACGCCCCAGCCGATCATACGTAACACTGACAGAGTGCAGACAGCGAATAAACGCTCCGGCAGCGACCGGATCATCTGGAGAGCGGTCATGCAGGCCGCGGTACAGATCTGTGGCCCGCTGGTAGGCCGCGAGGGCCTGGGGAAAGTCGCCCAGGTAAAAATAACCGTTGGCGACCTGGAGGAGACATTTGCCCCGCATCGCCTGGGTCTCGGCCGTGTCGGGAAGTGCGGCCGCCAACCGCTCGAAACGGGCGACGACGCGCCCGAAAAACTCGCGTTCCTGCGGATTGGCCTTCTGCGTCACTGACTTCTGAGCGAGCAGGTTGCCGACCACGACCTCGTTGGATGTCAGATCAATCAAGGCGTCAAAGGTTTCCTTGCGAGCCGCGATAGCCGTATCCCGCTCCTGTTCGGCCAGGCGGCGGGCCTCGTCAGTCGCCCCCTCTGCCTTATTGGCTCGGATCATTCCCAGCGTGGTCCCGATGATGCCGCCCGTCAACGCCAGGAGGACCAGCGCCGCCGTCACCACCGCGGCCCGATTCCGTCGGGCGAATTTTCGCAACTTGTACAAGGCAGATGGCGGCCGGGCCAGAATCGGCTTCATGCTGCAGATAACGCTGGACATCCTGCGAGAAGTCCCCCGGCGTGCTGTAGCGGCGATTGCGGTCCTTCTCGAGGGCCTTCATCACGATCCAGTCGAGGTCGCCCGCCAGCATCCGTCCCAATTGCTTGGGATCGGTACCGCGGTTGCCGGCCAGGATGGTAGCCGAATCTCCCAGCGAAGACAGCCGGGTGCTGGGCCGCGGCGCTTCCTCGTCGCGAATCAGGCGCTGCATCTCCGCATAGCCCGCCTCGCGCAATCGCTTCGAGTCCAACGGCGTCGTCCCCGTCAATAGTTCGTACAGCAGGACGCCCAGCGAGTAGATGTCGCTGCGCGTGTCGATGTCGAGGCCGCTCATTTCGGCCTGTTCGGGACTCATATAGGCGGGTGTGCCGATCATCTGCCCATAGGCGGTAAAGAGGGTCCGCTCGGTCAGCTTCTGCACCGTGGCCTTCGCCACGCCGAAGTCGATCACCTTGACTACCGCCACGCCGTCGTGCAGCGTGACCATGACATTCGACGGCTTGATGTCCCGGTGGATGACGCCCTTGTGATGGGCGTGCTGGATGGCGTGGCAGACATCGAGAAAGAGCTTGAGCCGCTCGGCGGCCGCCATGTGGTTCTTGTCGCAAAACTCGGTGATGGGCACGCCCTTGACCAACTCCATCACGAAGTACGGGCGGCCGGATTCGGTCGTACCGGCGTCCAGCACCTTGGCGATGTTGGGATGGTCCATCAGCGCCAACGCCTGCCGTTCGGACTCGAAGCGGGCGATGACCTGATCGGTATCCATGCCCGGCTTGATGATCTTGAGAGCGACCTTGCGGCGGACCGGTCTTTCCTGCTCGGCCATGTAAACGCCGCCGAAGCCGCCCTCGCCGATCTTTTGCAGCAGCTTATATGGACCGATGACCGAGCCGGGGCCCTCGCGGAGGGGCTGGTAGGCGCTGGTTTGGTCGGGAACAAGAGCGGGTTGCTCCAGAAAGCTGTCCGCCTGTAGAGTGTTGGCCCAGAAGGGCTAAGATTCGAGCATGTAGTGCGGCGTCCCCCGCACAGGCCGCATCGAGAAACGGATTACGCGCCTGCGGTTCAAGCTCTAAGGCAGCTTCGAATAATTCGCGTTCAGTCATGACAGGAATCCTCACGGCCTCCCCTATCATGCGAATTCGGCGCACTGAATGTGCCAACAATTTGGCGAAAACTTATCGAGGCCGGAGTTCCTGCAACAGCCACGCTTTCGAATACGCCCAGAGGCGGTTGGCGCTTCGCAGCGACAGACCCAGCAATACCGCGGCCTCGTTCATCGTGCAGCCGGCGAAATAGCGCAGCTCCACGAGTTGGCCTGCCTGCGGTTCAAGGGATGACAGTCGATCGAGTGCTGCGTCCACTGCAAGGAGTTCCTCGCCGGGTTCTGAGCCGGCGACGTCGTCGAGTTCGACGCGTGCGAGCCCGCCACCGGCCTTCAGGCTCTTTCGCGCCCGTGCTCGCTCTACGAGGATGCGGCGCATGGCGACCGCGGCGGCGGCGAAGAAGTGGCCGCGGTTTTCCCAATGAGGATCATCGGCCGGGCCGACCAGTCTGAGAAACGCTTCGTGGACGAGGGCGGTGGCGTCGAGCGTCTGGCCTGACTTCTCGCGAGCCATCTGGGCTGCGGCGAGTCCTCGCAGCTCGTCGTAGACCAGCGGCAGGAGTTCCCCGGCGGCGTGGCGCTCGCCGACTTCGAAAGCGCCCAGAATACGGGTCACCTCGCTCATGAACTCCTCGATGGCCGCTGGGGAAACGGCCGGCAAACAACAAACGGGGCTTTGGATGTGGCAGGGCCGAGATGGACCGGGTTAGCATAGTCTCCTACTGAGCAATCGATCACTTGGCCGTGTCTAACCCATAACACGATTCGCCAGTCGTACAATTCGGGCACAGTAGCCAGACCTGTTTCGCCCTTCAGTGGGCGAATCGCTCACTCAACTGAGCCGTGGTCGATGGCCCGTCCTCTGTGTCGAGTGATCAGCAATCCAGACGCCGGCGCAAATCAGCTTCCCAGCCCTGAACCCCGGCCAGAAAAAGTTCAATAGCCGTCTTGTCGTCCCGTTATTAAACCACTCGTTTCCAGAGGCTCTGCGAGCGTGCCCATTCGATCGACTCGCTCACACGTTAAAGCAGCGACGAGAAGTGGTTGTGTCTCGGTGATGCCGCGTCCATGTTTGTCCTTTTGCCTGCTGAATTCCTTCCCGCGCAAGCGTACATATTCAAGGCATAACTCGCGGCACTAACCCTTGCTCCCGCGTACTCCCTCCGCTACTATCGCGGAGGGGAACACATGGCCCATGAGTGAACCGCGAAACTATTCCGCAATCCCCGTTGCGTTCATTTCTTCGACAAGCGAGGACTTGACGGAATACCGGCAGGCCGCGCGTGACGCTGCCATCACGGCCAAGTTTCATCCCGAGATGATGGAGTACTTCACGGCCAGCGGCGCCCGGCCGCCGCTGGAGTCGTGTCTGCGAAGGGTTGCCGAAGCGGATGTGGTCGTCGTTCTCGTCGCTCACCGCTACGGTTGGATACCGCCAATTCAGACCGGCAATGAATACAAGAGCATTACCTGGTTGGAGTGCGAACAGGCCACCAAAGATGGCAAAGAAGTTCTGGCCTTCCTCCTTGCTGACGGTTTTGACTGGCCAGAGGAACTACGCGAAGAGGGCCGCATGGCGGCGGCATTGCGCGCAAACAAGGCAACGGTGGAGTTGCTTCAAGATGTACAGCGTTCCATCGCCGGCCTTGCGGAATTCAAAGCGTGGCTGAACGGTCTGGGGTTTCGTGCCCAGTTCACTACACCCGAAGACCTGCGCGGCAAAGTGAGCGATGCCCTGCGCGATTGGCGAAACAATCGCGAGGCCGCCGAGTCCCATCGCAAAGACAACCTGGCTGGAGTCAAGGCAACTGTTCCACCCGCCTACCGCGAGTGGCTCCAGGCCCACTGCGTCGACATCGATCTGGGACTCCAGCTCAAGCACGGCCAAGTTACCAGACTGAACCAGGTCTATGTCCCGTTGGCAACTTCTGCCGGAGAGGAAGAAGCGCTGCCCGAGAGCGGCACGGCGCCAAAGGGCCGGTCCAAACCGCGGCTGCTCTTGGACCTTCTGGACAAACACTCCCTGTACGTTTCGGGCGCTCCCGGATCAGGCAAGTCCACGTTCTGCCGCTGGGTCGCCTGGCTCATCTGTAACCGCGGTTTACCTCCTCAGAAAGTCGAGGCGCCACCCGAAGTTGCTGAGAGCTTCCCGGAAACTCTGCGCAATCACTTGCCGGTGTTTCTGCCGCTGCGCGAGTTCTGGCAATATTTGCCGGAGTTTCCGGGCGGGCGAGAGCTGACTCCGGAACAATTGGAGCAGGCGCTGGCCCGCTGGTGGCATGTCAAAAAGCCCGCTCACATGACATGGGAATGGCCCAATCTGCTGGCCCACCTGTTCCAAGGGTCGGCGTTCTTGATCCTGGACGGCGTAGACGAGGTGCCGCTCACGCACGGCGAGGGGCGGCAGGCATCGCTGCCGCGGGCCATGCTGTTGGCCGGTTTGGCGGCGGCCATCCCCGGATGGCTGGCGCCGGGCAATCGCGTGCTCCTCACCAGCCGACCGTACGGGGTCCGTGAAACCGAGAGCCGCAAACTGGCGCTGCGCCCTGCGCCGATCGACGATTTGGCTGGGCCGGGTCAAGAACTCCTTGTGCGGCGCTGGTTTCACATCCTCGCGGACGACTCTGCCGCCGGCACGGAAACGGGTCAGGAGATGCTCGACCACCTCAGCGGCCGCGCCGAGCTTGAGCCATTGGCCGCAAACCCCATGCTGCTAACGGCCATGTGCATCATTTACTACCAGGGCAAACGCCTGCCGCAGGACCGGTACGACCTCTATACCCGCATCCTGGATATTGTTCTCTACAACCGCTACCACTATGACCCGGCCGTGCTCGACCTGGTCCGCAACCGACTCAGCGTCCTAGCCCATGGAATGCACACCGGCGTCGGCCTCGATGAGGATCGCACCACCCCGCACGCCGAAGCTACCTACGCCGAACTCGACCACATGCTTCAGGCCTACCAGGACCAGAAAGCATGGACCGAGTCGGGCTTCAAGACTGCCCTCGACACGCGTGAAGAGCTGCTGTCGCACACGGGGTTGCTGCTGCCCCGCGGCGACCGGAGGGCTGGTTTCTATCATCTTTCAATTCAAGAGTTTCTGGCAGCTCAACGGCTCTTGGACGTGGAGGGCGACCGGCTGCTCGAAGTCTTCCGAGCGCGGGCGGCCATCGCCGAATGGCGCAATACTCTTTCGTTCCTCTTCGCTTCCCAACTCGGCAAAAGCACCTCGCCCGAGCGCAGCATCCGGATGCTCGGCCGCCTCATTGAGGAAGGAGTCGAGAAATCGCTCGGCCTGACGGTCGTCGTGGCCGATTGCCTCCAGGTGTTGCACGGTAGGAAGATACGTTTGCGACCCGACCTGGAGAAGACATTCCGCCAGGCTTGCCTCGCGGCGATCGAGCGGGAGGAGCCAGTCCGCGAGCGCTGTGTGCTAGGGCTGGCTTTGGGGCAGTTGGGCGATCCGCGCATCGTGGTGGACCTGCGCGATCAGGCCGGTTATGTCGAGATCAAAGCCGGAAATTACGTAGTTGGGGAGGAGCGCAGGCCGTTTCATCTGGCGAAACCATTCCTGCTGGCCCGCTATCTGGTGACCAACAGCCAGTATGCCGTTTTCATGAACGAGAACGGATACGAAAATCGCGCGTGGTGGTCTGAGGAGGGGTGGCGCTGGAAGTGTGAAGGAAAGTTCGATGAGCCGATGTTCTGGACCAGTGCCAAATGGAACTGCCCGAATCAGCCCGTGGTCGCCGTCTCGTTTTGGGAAGCGCAGGCTTTCGCCGCATGGGCCGGCGGGCGACTGCCAGCCGAGTATGAATGGGAGGCGGCGGCGCGTGGAACTGAGGGATGCAAATTCCCCTGGGGCGACGAATGGCAAGATCGCATCTGCAATACCCGTGAGGCCGAGGTGGGCCGAACGTCGCCGGTCGGTCTTTTTCCAAGCTCACGCTCCAAGGAGTATGGCCTGGAAGACATGGCCGGAAACATATGGGAGTGGTCCACCGACATATACGAGGGAACCACCGACCGAGTGTTTCGCGGCGGTAGCTGGAATTTCGACGGCTCTCGTTGCCGGGCGGCATCCCGTCACAGGCGCGCGCCGGCGTCCCGGCTGACCGGACTGGGCTTCCGGGTGGCCCGGGACGCACCTGGCATCGAATGAGCATCGGAAAAGTTCGATAGCCGACTTGTCGTCCCAAATTGCAATGTCGCGACGTTTTCACCTCTTCGATCATTCTTGCAGCGGCACCGGTTCGGAAGGGCAGGCATCTTGCCACCATTCAATCCACTTTTTGTTGAGGCCGAAAGGCCAAGAGCGGCACGGGCCGGATCGAAGCGAATCGAGATCTGAAAGCCGGCCTTCAGTGAAATCCGCAAAAATCGACGGATCCCCCTTGCATCAGACGACCACTCGAAATACTGGATGCGGTGGCTCGGGCCGCCGCGTCCCGGTCAGGCTAGCCAGCCGGAAAGCGAGTGAGCCAGTTTGGACATTCCCGACATAAGTCGGATTCCGGAGACCCGGGCCTCAATTGCACCGTAGTTTGCTGTGGTCAAGTCGCCCTGAGCAGCCTTTTGTCGGGAACGTCCAGTTTGACCCAGTTTGACCCAAAAACAAAAGATGTTAGCCGAACTGGGAGGGGCGATGTGACAAAATGTAACAAAATGTGACACTGAAAAAAGATACTACGCCTTGTCCGGGACGTTGCCCGGAAAAGGTGGCCCCTGCGGGGCAGGGGTAGCGGAACTCGCCAGAGTTCCGTCTGGCTCACGCCCAAACGGAAGTCTGGCGACTTCCGCTACGAAGCGAGCTGGTTTGTCCGCACATCGACAACAAATTATCGATGCGCACCCCATAAGCGCCTACCCCAGGCAGGTGGACTGCTGCTGGTCGCCAATGCAAGAAGTCACTGTCTGCGTTCAATAATAGAATTGGGATCTCATCGAAGCGGCCCTTGGATGTGGCTTAGCCGATTCGTGGCGACAACTTTTCGCATTGGCCCGATTTCGCAAGGACTTAACTTGTCTCGACGAATCTCCGCCATGAAGAACTTCCTTATCGCCATCGTCATGCTGGGCGGCACTGCAACCATCGCATTCGCTCAATGGCAGCAACAGGCTGTCGATAGCCAATCGGATTTCCGGGGCCTTTCGGTTGTGAGTGCGAAGTGCGCTTGGGTCAGTGGTACAAAGGGCACTTGCGCCCGAACCACGGACGGCGGGAAAAACTGGTCGGTGGCATTGGTCCCCGGCGCCGACAAGTTGGATTTCCGGGACGTCGAGGCATTCGGCGAGTCGACGGCATATTTGCTCAGTGCTGGCCCGGGCGATTCGTCGCGCATCTACAAGACGGTCAATGGCGGCAAGTCGTGGGCACTGCAATTCAAGGCTTCTGACCCGAAGACCTTTCTCGATGCGTTCGCGTTCTGGGACGACACGAATGGCATTGCCCTGGGCGATCCGGTGGCGGGGCGGTTTCAACTGTTGGCGACATCCGATGGCGGGGCGCATTGGAAGCCGCTCGCCGCCAAGATTCTTCCGCCGATTTTGCCTGGCGAGGGAGCGTTTGCCGCGAGCGGAACCTGCCTGGTCGCGCACGGGAAGAACAACGTCTGGTTCGCTACCGGCGGGGCCAAAAAAGCCCGGGTCTTTCGTTCCACGGATCGCGGACAAACCTGGGAAGTGAGTGATACTCCCATTGTCGCTGGCCGCGAGTCGGCCGGGATCTTCTCGCTGGCATTCCGCGACAAAGACCGTGGCATGATCGTCGGCGGCGATTATCGCAAAGCCAACGACTCCGGTGTCACTGCTGCGCTCACGGCCGACGGTGGCAAGACGTGGACTCTGATCAAGGACCGACTTCCCTATCGGTCGGCCGTGGCATGGAGCAAAGGTCGCTGGGTTGTCGTTGGAACCTCGGGTTCGAATGAATCCGTTGACAACGGCGGACATTGGAAACTGCTTGATCGCGAGAATTACAACAGCGTGCAATTCACATCCAGCGGCGAGGGCTGGGCCGTCGGCCCAAAAGGTCGAATTGCCCGATTCGCAAAGTAGCTATTGGTTGCATTTGACTCCAAAAACAACGGCGACCATTGAGCTGATAGGCGGATGTGCGCTGGTGACCGAGATTGGCTGCGCCGAGAAGCAACGAACATGTCAATCGAACTGCTCGCTAGGATCCGCTCTTCTGGGGTCGAATTCTTTGGCCCAACCTGAAAAATATTCGCATCATCTGAATTTCGCCATGCTCTCCCGCTTCCCAATTCATTGCTCTCTACTTATTCTCTTCAACCGCATATACTTTTCCCGGCGGGCGTGGCGCACGGGCCTGCCCCGCAGCCATGCACGGATCAGCATTGGTGCAGGTGAAAGGATTTGCCGAATGGCTAACACATTGATTCGCTACAGGCGCTCGCGCAACGGTCACTCGCACCGTTCATCTCCGACTCCAGCCACTCGAAGGGCGCGAGGTGCCATCGGTCGGCGGTGGATTTGCTGGCGGTGGAATTCTCGGCGAGTACTTCAGTAACCCCGATCTCTCGGGCGATCCCGCGTTTACTCGTCGGGATGTCCGCATCGACTTCAACTGGCAAGACCAGGCGCCCGGTGGGTCCACTTCACCGGAATTCGCGAGCGTTGGGGCCGACAACTTCTCCGTTCGCTGGACAGGGCAACTCCTGCCGGCATTCACACAGGCCTACACGTTTCATCTAACCGGGGATGACGGCGCACGCCTATGGGTTCGTCAAGCCGGCGATTCGTTCACGTGGAACTTGTTGATCGATGCCTGGGATGCCCCGGCCGCCGTTGAATCAACCGCCGATTTTCAGATGACTGCCGGCCGCCAATACGATGTGCGTGTCGAGTATCGCGAGATCGATGGGCCGGCGACCGCCCGTCTGGCCTGGTCTGGATCCAAGACGCCCGAGGAAGTGATTGAGCCGGCCACCAGCTTGGGCGTGAATGCCGTCACGTACGACTACTACCTTTATGCTGACGCAGCCAAGACCGGCCGGCCCGCTTGGGGCAGCACGACCGATTACTTTTCACTTCCGCCGATCGAAACTGATGAATTCGGTTGGCCACTTGCCGACGCCTCGCATTTGTTCTGGTCGAATGCGGATCCGACCAAGACGGGCGGCACTTACCTACTCCAATTCACCGGACAGGCCGATGTCTCTGGGTGGTTCAGCCGCGGAGAATTCTGGGTGGACGGGATCGACATCGGCCGCATGCTTCCGCTTGGCACTGGCTACGACGCCGAGACGAACACGACCACGGCCGAACTCGTCGTCCAGGGAACCGACTTGTTCGGCTTGAACTTCGTCCACACTCAGCGAATGCCGGAGGATCTCGAAGCGACAGGCGTCACCAATGTTCAATTGATGCGGCCGACTGCCGCGGACGGCGATACGCCCTACACACCGGGCGAACTGTTTGACACCGATTTGAAGCAGGCCTTCAGCCGGTTCACCACCCTTCGCTTCCTCACCGCCAACTTCAACGCCCAGCAAGAATGGGCCGACCGAAAACTTCCGGGGGCCATGCAAGGCGCCTGGGGCGACCGAGCTTCGGTCTGGGAATACAACGTCATGCTGGCCAACGAGACCGGCAAGGACCTGTACATCACGCTTCCGGTCGGAGCTTCGGAGGATTATGTCCGCAACCTGGCTCTGTTAATTCGCTACGGGTCGGACGGGGTCAATCCATACTCGGAGCCCACGACCGATCCGGTATTTCCCGGTCTGAATCCGAATTTGCGCGTTTACGTCGAATGGGGCAATGAGTATTGGAATTGGGCGTTCAGCCAGGCGGGCTGGGCCAATGATGCCGGCCGGGCCGCCGTGGTGAATAACACGACAGAGGGCCAGATTATCAACTTCGACGGGACGCGACCGACCGGCGATTTCCGCCGCTGGGCCGCACTCAAGACCGTCGAAGCGAGCAATACTTTTCGGGAGGTTTGGGGCGATGACGCCATGGGCAGCCAGGTGCGTGTACTTTACGAATACCAGTACAACAACCAGCAGAATACGGCTGTCGAAGTGCTTCGGTTCCTCGATCGTTACTTCAACAATGGCGACGGAACGGAGCACGTCCCCGATCCGCATCCGGTCAACTATTACATCTGGGGAGCAGGCGGCGCCGCCTACCTGGGAGCGTCCAACCCACGCGGATTAGTTACCGACATCTCGGTACCGGGTGGCGCCTTCGAGGCGATCCATGGGAACCCAGGCGGATTGGCCACGCCGAGTCCCAAGGACACGCCCTGGCAATTTGACGGCGATGCCGGAATCTACCGCGACTTGGCCGGCATCCCGGATAACACCCCCATGGTCATTCCCGGTGTGGGCCAGGTTCCCGCTACGCCGGGCGGCAAGCAAGCGATGTACATTTCCGGAAACGCCTCGGTGTGGGTAACGATTACAATTCCGCGGGCGGGGGTTTACGCCATTGACTTCCAGGCCGCTGGCGGAGTCGGGCAGAACGCGGGGAACACCCTCGACTTTTATCTAAACGACCAACGGATCACGCCGGACGGCGCCAGCCCGACCTCGCCGACATATCCGTGGTGGCCAGGGAACGGCAATCGCGACCGGAGCAAATTCTCGACGTACGGGACCGTTGCATTCCAAGTTCCCAGGCCCGGAAAATACACCTTCCGAATCATCGGACGAGGGACTGCGGATCAGACGACTGTCATCGACGATGTGCGGGTGGCAAGCGTCGACGCGATCTTCAAGTCCCGAATTCCAACGGGCGTGCGTTATGCCGGCGAAGTATCGGCGCTCGATCTTCAGACCCACCTTGCCGACGAAGCGAGCTACGCGCAGGCTTATGGGCTGCATGTCGTGGCCTACGAAGGCGGGTTGTCGCTGGGCGGAGATGGCACAGCCGTGCCAATTCAGAGTTGGGCCAAGTACAACGACCCGCGTATGGCCCAGGTCATCGCCAAGGCGATCGACTCGTTCTATCGAGCCAGCGGCGAGATGTTCGTCTTGGGAACATACGACCAATGGTATCTGAACGATGCGGCCCACGCGGACAATTACCCCGTCATTCAGGGGATCGACTCGCGTTTGACGATGCTGCCGCCGACGCCCACCGCTAAATTCACTGTCCAAGGAGCCGCGCCGAAGACGTTCTTGACGGCGCAAGGTGTTCGATGCTGAGCCAGCCGGTGAATGCCGCCCCCGGCGACTGGGTGAGTTGGACGGTGCGCATCGTCTCGCCGGGCGAATATAAGGTGTCGGCAAGAGCGGCCCCGGATGGCTGGACTGCCGTCTATGTTGACGGTGTGGAAATAGGGAGAGGCTCGAGCGGACTGGCTCCCGGCGGAGTCGTCCGGCTCGAGGCTGGCATCCACACGATTCGGGTCCAGAGCACCGGCGGCTGGTATCCTATTCGTGGAGTCACGTTGGATTGGATCAGCAATACGCTGAGCACGTGATCGCTTCGATTGGCGAGAACTTACGACCCGCCAGACATCGACACGCGTTGTCAATGCCATGTCAGGTGGATAAACCACGTTCTCGGTCGGCAAAAAATTCCAGAATCTGGGAGGGTTTACCTCTCATCGGCCTCTATCAATGGTGACCACGCCGAGTGTGTCGGAGTGACCCATGGACAACCCGCCCGTCATCGAAGCCTTGCGCCGTCTGGCAGGGCCAGGACCGGACGACGTGTCCGATTCGGAATTACTGACTCGGTTCGTCACTTCCCAGGACGGGACGGCATTCGAGGCGTTGGTCCGCCGCCACGGCCGTTTGGTGTGGGGTGCTTGTCGTCGACGGCTTCGTGATCTCCACGCCGCCGAGGACGCGTTTCAAACGACCTTCTTAGCACTTGCCCGGCATGCCGCGGAAGTCCGCCGGCCAGAAGCTCTCGGAGCATGGTTGCACCGGGTGGCCGTCCGGTGCGCCGCAGCATTCCGAACCCCGCGGTACCACATGCCTCTTTCATCCCTGGACACACCGGCACGCGACGTAGATCCGGCCGAAGCGGCGTCCGCCCTGGACTTAGAGCGCGCGATAGATTGTGAAATCGATGCCCTGCCGGAACCGTTTCGACTCGCCTATGTACTGTGTGAGGTCGAACAGCGCACTGCCGCCGATGCAGCCAAAACGTTGGGCTGTGCGGTCGGCACAATTGAGTCGCGGTTGACACGGGCACGCCAGTGGTTGCGGGCTCGGCTGACAAGGCGAGGCATAACCGTTGGAACGTTGGCCGGAGCATCACTCGTCGTGGACTCGGTCCCCGCCACGGCCCGCGCGGGTGCCGTTTCACTGGCGACCGGAAGTTCGGCCGTGCCCACGGCCCTCGTTCCGATTGCCGATCGCGCCGTGCGATTTGGCTTGCGAACAGTGGTGCTCGGGATCGGACTAGCCAGTAGCGCCAGTATTATCACGCTCGGCGGATTGCTGTGCATGTTCTCGTACGCGCCGCATGGCTCGCAACCGATTCCGCAAGCCTCGAACGATACCGCGAACGTTGAACTGCAGATTCCAGAATCCGAGCGATTCCGACGGAATCGCGACAACTTCCCCTTACCGCCCGAAGCAATTGCCCGCGTCGGTGATGCGTGGCTCCGACACGGAGCGATTCCGCAACGCATGGCATTCTCGGCAGATGGGCGATTTCTCGCCACTGCGGGCGCCGGTGATCGCTGGCTGCGGGTTTGGGATCTGGAGACGAAGCGTCCCCGTGCACATCTCGCTCTGGCTGAGGGTGAAGTACCCGCGGCGATTGCGCTCACCGATGACGGTCGAACATTGCGAGCGCTGGTTTGCACGGGTGAAACGCGAACGATTCACTTGCGCGAGTACGACACCTATCGGGCCCTCGAAACGCACCGCCGGCTGATTGCGGGAGGGCCCGTGAGTTCTGCCGCATTCTCCCAAAATGGTGCCCGACTCGGCATCTCTCGGTCCGGTAACGTGCGAATGTTGGATGCAACCAATGCCACCGAAATCTGGCACGCGGAAATCGCACCCGATTTTCAGAGAGTCGACTTGGCGATCTCGCAAGACGGCAAGCGAATCGCGACGGTCGTCGGCGGTTCGGATCGTATTCAAGTCCTGGACGTCGAGACGGGCCGTGTTCAAACCGAAATCGCGGACTCCGGAGCGACCCTATCGCTTCCGACGCTCAGCGCGGACGGAAGGCGCGTCGCCGCGTGGTGCTCCACAACGCAGCGAATTCGAATCTGGAATGTTGGCGAACGCCAGCTCGCGCGATCGGTCAAGCCTCAATGCCTAGTTACGGGACTTTCGTTAGCCCCCGATGGATCCGCCGTCGCCGCATTCTCGTCGCGTAGCTCGCCGGTCCTGTGGCCAGTCAACCCGGATGGTAGGCCGCGAGCCTTTGACGGGGTATTCGGCGGGGTGCTCGGGCAATTCTCGACAAACGGCGACTTGCTCGCGGTCGCAAGCATGCTGATGGCCGTTCAACTCGTCGAGCCGAAAGCGGCGTGGGCATTGCCGCCATCGCCTCGGGATGTGATGCCTCCACGGCCAGTGGCCTTTGTCGAAACCGGAAATCGATTGCTCGTCGAGGGTTTCCAAGCGTGGATCGACTACCCTCTTCGCGGCGACGATCCGCCGAGCGGTTTTAGCCCGGGCATTGGACAACATGAAACAACGGGAGTTATGGCAGCCGCGGTTCGAGCCGCCATCTCCCCCGATCGAACGCTCATCGCCCGTTGCACCCGCGGCGACCAGGAAAAACACGAGTTCAGCATCGACCTTCTTGATGCCTGCACCCGGGAGCTGCGCGGTCGAATCGCGCTGGACCAATCCGCTTGGCGGCCAGTGTTTTCGCCGGATGGTGCAATTGTGTATGCCATCACGAGCGACGGATATATCCGCGGCTGGAAAGTGAAAACGGGCCAACAGATCATGCGCTCCGCGATCGTCATGGCGGAGCAAGTCAGTCCATGTACATCGCAATTGATTGTTTCGCCGAACTCGGAACATATTGCATATGCACGGATGGTTTTTGCCCGAGAGACGGTTTCGAACACCATTCGAGTTTTCGATACGGCCACGGGCGAGCAGCGATTCGCCGTCGATGCGGCTCCAGGAGATCCGCACGTCGCGTTCTTGGCGGATGGCCGGTGGTTTGCCGCCGCGGTCGTTCAACATCGTGGGGAATCCACCCAATCCATGCTGAGCGTCTGTAACGCCTCGACTGGACGAATCAAGTTTGGCATTCCTGGCTTGGATGGACAGCCGGCTTTTTCCCCGGACGGCCGCATGGTGGCAGTGACTCATGACCACGGGGTTGTGTTGATCGAGCTGGCAACGGGCCAAGTGCGGCACGAGTTTCAGCATCACGGCAAGGTCGAGCCGGCCCTGGCTTGGCAGGCGGACGGTCGAGTTCTCGCCGCCGCCAGTCCGGAGGCGCCCGTGTATTTGTGGGACATCGTCGGCAATCGGACAGGTAATCCGGTGGAATGGAAACCCGCGAACGATGATGTTCGCTGGGCGAATCTCTGTGATTCGGACGCTAGCGCGGCATTTCGGTCGCTTCGTCAATTGTGGGCCCACCCGGATCAAGCGGTGGCTTTTTTGAAGGCCCGGATCTCTCGGTCGGTCGATGCGCGCGTAGCCTCTCGCGTGTGCGAGGCGCTCGAGTTGATTCGGACGCCTGATGCGCGAGCCTTGCTAGTCAAGTGGGCCGCGTCGAGCGCCCACAATCCGCTTTCGAATGAGGCAAACTGTTCGCTCAAGCGGTTGCCTCCCCTGTAGTGTCCAGAGCCGAGGATGAGGGCGGTCTCCGTAAAGAAGACCGATCGGGTGGTCTCCACGGACTTCATCGGGACGCCCTCTTCCCCGGCTCTGACGCTACTTTTTCCCTTCGCGCTCAATTCCAAACCTCGTCATCTCCGGACTCGTAGAACGAATCCAAAACGGTTGATGGCTAAGTGCCGGCGACTCTTTGTCGGCCATTTCGCGAAGGTGGAACGACGATGAATTCAAATGTCCGCGTGGCAATCGTCACGGGCGCTGGATCCGGGATTGGCCGCGCGACCGCACAGGCTTTGATTCGCGAGGGCTATCGGGTGGTCCTGGCCGGCCGGCGTCGCGAAGCACTCGAACAGACCGCGGCCGACACGCCGGCACTCGTTGTGCCGACCGACGTGACTGACCCCGAATCCGTTCGCCATCTATTTGAATCGGCACAGCAGAAGTTTGGGCGCATCGATCTACTATTCAACAACGCCGGCTGCGGTGCGCGAGCCGTTCCGCTTGAGGACTTGACGGTTGACGAATGGCGACGTGTGGTCGACGTGAATCTGACCGGGGCGTTTCTCTGTACTCGCGAAGCGTTTCGCGTGATGAAAGCCCAACAGCCCCGCGGCGGAAGGATCATCAATAATGGATCGATTTCCGCCCATACGCCTCGTCCGTTCTCCGCACCGTACACGGCGACGAAGCACGCAATCACCGGGCTGACCAAATCGACTGCCCTCGACGGCCGGGCTTACGACATCGCGTGTGGACAAATCGACATCGGCAATGCTGCCACCGAAATGACGGCCCGAATGAAGGACGGGGTGCCGCAGGCCAATGGCACATTGGCCGTCGAGCCGACGATGGATGTGGAAAATGTCGCCCGGGCCGTCGTCTATATGGCTAGTCTGCCACTCGATGCCAATGTGCTTTTCATGACCGTCATGGCCACCAAGATGCCATTGGTCGGGCGCGGCTAAGCCACAGCGGTGGCTGATCCCGCAATCGTGAGAATTCAGCAAGCCGACGAGAAGTGCATCGCAGCTCCGATGACGGGCGACGGAAGAGTATGATTCGTTCATTGTTCTTGTTCCGTTGACCTCTTGTCTTTATTTAGCAATTGTGCTAAATAAAAGCGGTGGCAAAAAAACGGGAATCCCAGCGCCAGCAGGACGCTTACGAGGCGGTGTTTACGGCACTCGCCCATCCGGCACGCCGACGAATACTCATGACGGTGCATTTCCACGGCGGAGCAATGACCGCTGGCGAGATCGCCGACATGTTCGAGCATGCGTGGCCCACGACCACCCGGCACCTGAAGGTGCTCGAATCGGCCGGGTTGCTGGAACACGAACGACATGGACGGTCTCGAAGCTACCGGATCGACCGCCGTCGGCTGGAACTCGTTCGCGACTGGCTCGCGTGGTTCTCGAAATCTCCCCAGTAAGGCAAGCGGAGGCGTCCAATGGCATCGGAAAAGAAGACCAAAAGCGTGCCAGCCGAAAGCAGGCGACGCCTCAAACGGCCGATGTACCAAGCCTGTTTCGCATCAATGTCGAAGTCGGCGATCTGGACGCGGCGGCCGAGTTCTACACGCGACTCTTCGGCCTGATCGGCCGCAAGCAAGGGGGCTCGCGCTGCTATTTCACCTGCGGCCCCGTCACGTTGCAAGTGGTCGACGTCTCCTCCGTCCGGCCGCCACACCCGGCGGCCAAGGCGCTCTATTTTCTCGTCGATGACCTCGATGCGATCTTTGACCGAGCCAAATCGTTGAACTGTCTGGCGACGGACGAGGTGCACGGCGCGGCGGGTGGCCAGATCAGCGTGCGTCCGTGGGGAGAGCGTTCGTTCTATGCCGAGGATCGCTGGCATAACCCCCTCTGCTTTGTGGAGGCGGGGACAGTGTATCCGGGATGAACGATAATTTTTTTTTTTTTTTTTTTTTTTTTTTTTTTTTAAAAAAAAAAAAAAAAAAAAAAAAAAAAAAAAAAAAAAAAAAAAAAAAAAAAAAAAAAAAAAAAAAAAAAAAAAAAAAAAAAAAAAAAAAAAAAAAAAAAAAAAAAAAACCCCCCCCCCCCCCCCCCAAAAAAAAAAAAAAAAAAAAAAAAATAAGGCAAGCCCGACGAGAAGAAGGCGGAGGAGGCCAAGCCCGACGAGAAAAAGCCGGAGGCCAAGCCGGGCGAAGAGAAAAAGGCCGACGAGAAGAAGGCCGGTGAAAAGAAACCCGACGACAAGAAGGCGGCCGAGGACGCCCGCCAACAGATCGAGAAGGAGAACAAGCGGAAGCAGGACGAGTACGACCAGAAGATTGCCGACGGCAAGAAGCACGTCGCCGATCTGAACGCCCGCTTCGCCGACTGGTATTACGTCATCTCCGACGGGGTCTATCGCAAGATCCACCTCAGCCGCGACGACATCGTGAAGAAGAAGGAGCCGCCCAAGACCTCGGGCGACCAGAAGAAAGACGAGCACGCCGGCCACGAGCATGAAGAGATGCCCAAGGAGCCTGCCCTGCCCACGAAGGAGTTGGAGAATCTGAAGGCCGAGGGGCTCAAGAGCGACAAGTAGTTGTCGCGCGTGTGGAGCCGCCGATCGATGGTCCCCTCTCCCTCCGGGAGAGGGCTAGGGTGAGGGCCAGCGGCGCGGACGAGCACAACTTGACAAGGTGGGGCCGCCAACCGAGCCCTCGCCCCTGCCGCTCTCCCAAAGGGAGAAGTCGAAATCGCGTGTTGTTCGACGGGCCGTTCAGCAGCCGCCGGAACGGGGGCGTGCGGCAGAATGCGGGCCAACGTGCCGTCGGCCGCCGTACAGAGACGACATTTCTTAGCTGAGCGTCAACGAACTGGCATCGCCGCTAATACCCGATGGCGCAGCCGTCGCCGCGGGGATCGGAGCCGCCGAAGTAACGCAGCGGATCGTCCTTCCGCCAAATGCCCTGGTAGCTGCCGTGCTTGCTCGACGCCCGGCCGAATCTTGTGCCCCATCTCGGCAAGTTGCTGGCGGACGGACATCGGGGATGTGGCAGTTCCAGGCCGACCGTGCCGCCCGCCGATCATCTTCTTGCCCGTGGGCGTGGAACTGTCGTCGTGCGAGACGCGGGGCTGCTCGCCGGCCTGCTGCACCGACATGCCGAAGTCCAACAGGTTCATCACTACCTGCGATTGCCCCTGCGGCTGGAAGTCGCCGCCCACGCACGCCGAACGAAAACACGGGGCGGCCCTCGCGGGTCATGAAGGCCGGGATGATCGTGTGGAAGGGCCGCTTGTGCGGCTCCAGCCGGTTGCAGATCGGCCGGATTGAGCGAGAACAGACTGCCCGCGGTTCTGCAGCGCGAACCCCAGACCGTCGGACAGCGTAGCGCGAGCCGAAATTGTTGAAGTTGCTCTGGATCAGCGACACCATGTTCCCCTCGCCGTCGGCCGCGGTGAGGTAGGTGGTTTCGGCCCCGCTACGGACCCGGCCCGGCGCGACTTGTTGGGCGGCCCGCTTGGGGTCGATCAGCTTGGCCCGCTCTCGGGCGTAATCCTTCGAGATGAGTTCCTGGAGCGGCACCTTGGCAAAATCCATGTCGGCGTAGTAGACGGCCCGATCCTCGTAGGCCAGTTTCTTGGCCTCGATGAACAGGTGCAGGTGCTCGGCCGAGTTCGGCTTGAGCGAGCCGATGTCGAACGTCTCCAGCATGTTGAGGATCTGGAGCGTGACGATGCCTTGGCCGTTGGGCGGAATCTCCCACACGTCGTAGCCGCGATAGCTGGTGCTGACGGGCTCGACCCAGTTGGCCTGGTGCTCGCGGAAGTCGCGGAGCGAAAAATGCCCGCCGTTGGCCTGCGAGAACTTCACGATCTGCTCGGCGATCTCGCCCTGGTAGAAGGCCGCGGCGCCGTCGCGGCCCAGCGATCTCGTAGACGCGGGCCAGAGTCGGGGTTCCTGAAAATATCGCCGAACTGGATCGGCTTGCCGTCGGGCAGAAAGGTCTTGGCCAGGAAGCGGCTCCTGCTGCGGATTGACTCCCCAGCCGGAGGCGATCACCGGCGACACGCGGAAACCCTTCGCGGGCGGCGGCAATCGTCGGCGCCAAGATCCTGGCCAGGCTCAGCTTGCCGTGTTTCTTCAGCAGCAAGTCCCAACCGCTGACGCAGCCGGGCACGCTCCACGACAGGGGGCCCGACGACGGAATCTCCTTCAAGTCCCAGGGCCTGGGCCTTTTCGATCGTCCAGTCGTAGGGCGACCGCCCGCTGGCGTTGAGGGCGGAGAGTTTCTGCTCCTTCTCGCTCCAGACGATGGCGAACAGGTCGCCGCCCGGCCCGCAATCATCGGCTCGATCAGGCTGAGCATGGCGTTGGTGGCGATGGCCGCGTCGACGGCATTGCCGCCCGCCTTGAGGATGTCGACGCCCGCCATGCTGGCCAGCGGCTGGCTGGTAGCAGACGATTCCGTGCCGGCAGATCACGGAGAACGGTTCTGGTTGCGGTTGCGGAGCAGTTCGCGGTCCATCAGCGCCGGCTCGCGCCGGGCGGGGATCGATGCTCTTGCGCCGGGCCGAAAAGCGTCCGCCGACGGCCGCCAGGCAGACGCCGCCGGCCAGTTCCAAGAATTCGCGGCGTTTCATGTCGATCCCTCCCCGGACGATCCTTGAAAGTGGGACGGAATTCATTCCGTTGTACGTCGAGAACAAACGCAATGAATTCCGTTCTACGACGGTGATGAAGCAAAATTCGTGGCGATTTGCCATCCTACGCCTGCGCCCACTGTTCGCGGAGGAACGCCATCGACTTGGGGATTTCCACCTGCGGATCGCCGCGCACGCCGCACTCGAAGCTGCAATAGTCGTGGTAGCCGATCCATTTCAGGCCGCGGAAGCCGTCGACGAACTGCCGCTCGTCCTGGCCGGGCAACACGCGGGTGCGCGAGGCCAGGTGGACGTGGTGCACGCGCGGGCCGCCCGAGATGAACGCCCCCAGGTCGCTCGTCTCCTCGATGAACATGTGGTAGAAATCGCCCATCACGCAGATGCCGGGGCTCTTGCAGTCGCGGGCGATCGCGGCGGCGTCGGCCACCTGGCGGAGGAAGAACGCCTCCTTGCGGTTCAAGCGGCTCGATCACCACGCGCGTGCCCGCCTGCACGGCGTGCTCGCCGATGGCCGGCAGCGTGTCCACCAGGATCTTGCGGATTTCTTGATTGGCGAGTTTGGTTTGGCCGTTGAAGGCCGGCACGTAGATCACGCCGGTCGAACCGAGCGCGCCGGCCGCGGTGAGCACCCGCTTGAACGCCTCGATCGGCGCCGGCCCGCTTCTCGACCACGTCGGAGACCAAATCGCCCTTGCAGGAGCCCCAGCAGACGGCGCTCATCTTGAGCTTCGTATTGCTGAGGGCGTCTCCATACTTCTTCTCGTTGCCGACGACGTCGCCGAAAAATTCGACGCCGTCGAAGCCCCATTGCTCCATGGTGGCCAGCTTTTCGGGTAACTCCTTGCCGGGGATCACGGTGATCTGGCTGGAGAGTCTCAGGACGGCCTCGGGCCTGGTCTTGGGCTGGCCGGCCGACATCGCGCCGGGCGAGGTCGTATCGGCCGACATCGCGGGGACAACCGCCGCGCCGGCCACGGCGGCGCGCCGCCCATCAAGAAACCACGTCGATCGACGCGCATGGAATGCCTCCTTGAAGTTGCGCCCTTGGGGCGGCAGCGAGCCGGTCGCTCCCGGGGGCGGTGGTAGTGCGACTACCGCCCCAACGCAACAACCACCGCCCCAATGCGGCAATTTGAGTTATGACGCACCGGCACTCGTCACCTTATACGGCTTGTACACGCCGGGCACGGCCATCGGGTAGTTGCCGTCCTTGTCGGGCATCGCCGGCGGATCGGCGTCGAAGGCGAACTTCTTGGGCATCTCGTCTGGGCCCTTGGCCACGGCCTCGTCCCATTTGACGACCTGGCCCGAGTAGGTCGCCATGCGGCCCAAGCACGGCCGTGAAGCTGCTGGTGGCGCCGTGCCAGCCGTCGTTGAGCTTCTCGCCGTTGCGGATGGCGTTGACCAGGTCGACGTGCTCCTGCTTGTAGCCGTCGCTGCCGTTGCCGGGCAGTTCCTTCGCGCCCTTGGTGCCGTGGACGAACTGCGCTGACGCAGCTGCCACGTGTTCGGCTGCTGGCGGCACTGGCTGTAGAGCTTCGTGCCGTCCTTGTAGGTGAACTCGACGAAGTGGTTGTCGTAGATCTGGCCGATGCCGCGGTTGTTGCGGCACGTGGCAGCTTCCCATGCCGTTGGCCTTGACGGGATGGTCGCCCTTGACCCAGTTGCAGACGTCGAGGTTGTGGACGTGCTGCTCGACGATGTGGTCGCCGCAGAGCCAGACGAAATGATACCAGTTGCGCATCTGGTACTCCATCTCGGTCTGGCCGGGCTTGCGCGGTCGCGAATCCAGATGCGGTCCGCCGTTCCAGTAGGCCCGCATGCAGAGTCATGTCGCCGAGCGATGCCGTCGTGGATCTCCTTGATCTTGCCGAGGTAGTCCTTGCTGTGGCGGCGCTGCAGGCCGACGGCCACCTTCAGGCCCTTCTCGTCGGCCAGCTTGTTGGTCTCCATCAGCGAGCGGAAGCCGGGGGCGTCGACGCAGCACGGGCTTCTCCATGAAGACGTGCTTGCCGGCCTCGATGGCGGCGGCGTAGTGGATCGGGCGGAAGCCCGGCGGCGTGGCCAGCAGCACGATGTCCGGCGCCGGCGGCGATCGCCTTCTGGTAGGCGTCGAAACCGACGAAGATGCGGTCCTCGGGCACGTCGACCTTGGCCGGCGATGCCTCGTCCTTCCGCAGATTCGTCGAGGCACGTCTTGGCGTTGTCCTCGAAGGCGTCGGCCACGGCGATCAGCTTGACGTTCTCGCACGGACTGAGGCAGTCTGCTCGCCGCGCCGGTGCCGCGGCCGCCGCAGCCGATCAGGGCGATCTTCAACTCATCGCTGCCGGCGGCATGGGCCGATCCGGGCGATGTTCAATCCGCCGGCCAGGGCCATGCCCGCCGCGACCGCCGTGCTGCCTTTGAGAAAATCGCGGCGAGATGGCTTGTTCTTGTCGCTCATGGTGATACTCCTGGTAGGGAAGAGGAGTTGGATGAAACTCGAGTTGCATGGTCGACGGAGCAGCGATTGACGCTCGCGTCCAGAGCTGGCGATCACTGGCTGCCCACGCACTCCATCGTCATCTGCTACTGCTTGCCCGCTTGGGCCTTCTGGTAGTCGATCGAATTCTTCCTTTTCGAACTCGGTGATGTCGTAACGCACGGCCTCTTCGGCCGTCGGCGTGCGCAGCGGACGCACCACGCGGAAGCCGACGAAATTGGCGTCGGTGAAGTACCAGATGCTTTGCGGAATCTGCGGGTCCTGCGTCTTCCAATCCTTGTTCGAGCCGCGCCGGGCCGCGCTGCGCAGCAACGGCGCCTCGTCGGTCCACGAGCCGCCGCGCACCACCTGCGGATAGGCCTTCGTCACCGGCGACCAACGGGTTTTCGACCAGCTTGTCGCCCAACTGCTTGTAGCGGTCGGCGACGTACTGGTCGAGGCACCATTCGGCCACGTTGCCGTGCATGTCGTACAGGCCCCAGGGATTCGGCTTCTTCTGGCCGACCTTGTGATACTTGTCGTCGCTGTTGTCGTCGAACCAGGCGTAGTCGCCGAGCTTCTCGGGATCGTCGCCGAAGGAATAGGCGGTCGTCGTGCCCGCCCGGCAGGCATATTCCCATTCGGCCTCGGTGGGCAGGCGATAGTAGTGGCCGGTCTTGGCCGAGAGCCACTTGCAGTACATCTTGGCGGCGAACTGCGTCATGCAGATGGCCGGATAGCCTTCCTTGCCCATGCCGAAAGTCATGTCGGTATAGGGCTTGGTGGGCATGGCCAGGGCGTCGGCCGTCTTGTCCCAGTCGGTGGCTGACGTCTCTTCGGCCTTCCGCCGCTGCTGATCGAGCTTCAATCCCCACAGTTCGTACTCGTCCCACGTCACTTCGCACTTGCCCATCCAGAACGGCTCGATCTTGACCTCGACCTGCGGGCCTTCGTCGTCCTTGCGGTCCTTCTCGCTGGCCGGGCTGCCCATCTTGAACGTCGCCGCCGGGAATCGGCACCATGTCGAACTTCACGTCGGTGTCCGGAATCTTCTCCGTGTACGGCTTCATGCCGGCCTGGTCTTTGGCCTCGGCGTCCGGATTGTCCACCGGCTTGGGCAGCCACTTGACCGTCACGTCCAAAGAGGGAGATTGAGAAGCGGCGGCGGTTTCTGAATCCTTCGCGGGCTCTTGGCCGGCGTCGGGCCCCGGTTGTTTCGAGGGATAATTCGTCTGACCGTTGGCGATGTTCTCGATCCGGCCGGACTGGCAGGCGAGCGCGATAAGAAATGTGAGAACCAGGAGACCGGCTGTCGCTCGTGGAAGCACGCCGCCGGCGGTGGACTACGCTACTCATGGGGCCATTATTCCTTTCTGTACGCGATCCAAAATGCTCAGGTTGCTTCGCAAGGGCACCGTGGCAGGGGCGACGTGAGGTGGGGCACGACTTCTGGGCGCTTGAGGACGTGCGGCCGTATTCTAGCCGTCGGTTGACGGAGCATCAGAACGAAACAGCCAGACGTTGCGTTCCTGACCGTCGCTAGTCCCAGTGTAGCAGCCACCGCGGCCATCGTCTACCAACAGCGATTCAGGGCCCGCCAGAACGGAGTCGCCACCCCCCCACGTCGCTGGGATCGCAGCTCGTCGGCGGCGGCATTGGAATTCACTGCCCGTCGGTCTTCTCTTCATCCTTCTTTTCATCCCTCGTCGCCAGTTGGTCGATCTTTCCCGGCAGAATCAGGAAGGCGCGAAGGACCTCGATCCCGAGGTAGTAGAAGACGAACAGCAGATAGGCGAGCACCGGCACCGCGGCAAGCCAGACGAGGTCGCCGAGGCCGGATCGGCCGTCATCTGAGACAACGCGCCCGCCGGCCTTCCTGGCGGAAAACGCCTGATAGCAGGCGTATCCGATCCTGATCGTGCCGCAGAGCACGCTGGCCCCGAACCAGACCGAGCACCAGCCGCAACATGGCCTTCAGCAGCGAACGCCAACGCGCCGATCGCTTCTTCGCCGGCGCAGAGTTCGGGCACGATCGAAACGTTCAGCGCCGCCAGATTCACGGCCAACACGGCCAGGTAGCCGCAGACGACAAATACCCACCATGCCAAAGAGAAATCCCACGACCCCGGCGACGACCGTCACGTCGGCGCCCATCGCCGCGTGCATCGCGCCGGCGACGGTCGTCAGCGGAGAGCCGATCAGAGACGCCAGGCCGACCGCGAGGCTTTGCGATGCGCAGAAATCGGGAAAGGCGGTTGACGAGAGGCTGCTGCTGGTGGTGCGGTTGAGCTGCTCCAAGACGTCGCAGAACTTGCTGGCCGCATATTGCAGCACCGCCAGCACCAGGATCACCGCCACGCCCGGAGGAATATCGTCGAGGCGGCGGCTTCTGACGGCCGTGATGACCGTGAAGGCCGCGACCAGAACCATCGCCAGAAACAGCCCATACGATCCGGCGGCCCGAAACGCCTTCGCCGTCTTCTCGATGAAGTCGGCCGTGAACCGAGCCCGGAGGCCGTCCAGCAGCATGTCGAAGAGGTGCCGCCGGGGCGTGCGGGCGGCAACGGCCTTGGCGGTTGTGACGGACGTAGCGGCCATCGCCTGGCTGGCTGACGACGGCCCGCCCGCCGCACCGGACGGAAGTGCGTCGGTAATGGCCGCCACGGCCCGGTCTTCCTCAAACAAACCGCGGACGTTCCGGCGCAGGGTCCACTCGGCCATCCCCTCGCGCAGGACGAGATCTTCGGGACGAAGTTGCCCTTCCGAGGCCAGTCGCTTGAGTTCCGTCGACGCAACCGGGCCCATCTGCTTGTTTCCGCGGGCGTAATACCACTCGACCGGGCTCATGCGAGGCTCCTTTTCGTCTGTCCGCAAATATAGGTTATTCTGCCCGGGGGGGCGGACATCGCAAACGCCTATGGCCTAATACTTTGCGCAGGATCGGGAGCCGCGGGAAAGGGGACTGGCTCCGTCGCCTCGCTCGGCCGACCCTTCCGAAACGGACTCTGGCGACGGTGCCTGTCCCCTTTCCCGCGGCGGATGGCGCCACGCAGGGCGGAAGAAGGGGGACAGGCACCGTGGCACGAGCGTTTCTCCCACTGCCAAACCAACTTGTGCCACGGAGCCAGTCCCCCTTCTTCCGCCGACCCTGCGCAGTAGTGCTAAGCACCTGCATCAGAACAAGCTGCACGATTTGCCATAGCGCAAGAGTTTTCCAGCTCGTCCCGTTCTCCGCGTTCTCCGGGACGAGTTGGAAAACTCGCCCTACAACGTGGTCAATCTTGCCTGGCGCGAGGCCCAAGGCCATGCGCCGTCCCACGGTCGCTGTCCGAACTTCGGGCGGCGTCCGATTTCATCTCCGGTTCCGCTTGCGTCGTTGCTCCAGCGAATACCAGGCCAGCCGCCCCAGGAGGCGGAAGTAGATCGACCGCCCACGACGGCGATTGCCGTCGCGGCGATCCTTCCCCAGAGCCCCCGCGTCAGAAAACACCGTCGTCGCCAAAGCGCCCGGCGGCCGCCAGCAGCGCGGCCGTCGACAGGTGAACGCCGCCCAACCCCTCCACGCCATCCAGAACGTCTGATAGACCGGCAGCGAGACGGCCCCGAAGGGAGAGTTCCTTTCCAGCATGGACAGCGGCACGATGGGAAACAAAACGAACAGTCCGACCGCCGCCGTCACGTCGGTTGCAGAGACCTCGCCGTCCACCAGGCCAGACCGATGCTCGGCAGCAGGCCCACGCATGCACTGTTGAACACGTACAGCGGCTCGATGATCCAGTCGACGAAGGCCAAGTCGGGCCAATTCTGGATACTCGTCGCAGCCGCTGGCCGTGTCGCGGCCGCCACGGCCAGCCCGCAGGCCGAGGCCAGGGCGAACCACATCACCGTCAGAGCGAATGCCGAGGTCCCCATCGATAGGCTGCCGATCCACGTCGCCTCGGTGGCGATGATCGAGAGCCGGATGCTCTCCTCCGCCATTTTCGCGCACAACAGCACCAGGCCGCCAACACAGAGTTCGAAGGCCGGCGCCCGGGCGGAACGGGCAGGTGAACGTCCCGCCCAGAAACGGCCACGAGGGCAAGGTCGGCCGGACGGACGGTTCCAACTGCCGCTGCGTCCGCATCGGCGCAGGCCGCTCGCCGGCCGTCGAAGGTGCCGGGCGGCGTTGCGGCGAGCCTGCCGCGGGGCGATCTCGCCGCCGGTCAGTCCATATCCCGCGCCGATCTCCGCCGTCACGTCGGCGCTCCGTGGCGGCGGCGGGGGCGGTGGAATGACCGTCGCCGTGCCGCAATCCGGACAGATCAACTTGTCGCCGACCTGGTCCAGCGTGGCGTGCAGCCGCGTGTGGCAAACCGGACACAAGGCCGCCACGTACGTCGGTTTGGCCGCCTCGGGGCCACCGGCCGGGCGATCCACCTCGTCGTCGGCCATCGCATACTCGCCGATCTCGCTGGCCGCACGAGGCGGCTTCTTGGCCGGGCCCTCCGCCGGTCGGCGCACGATGGTCGGCAAGTCGCAATCCGGACAAACGATCTCCTGGCCGATCTGGTCCTCGGCCGCGTACATCATGGTGCCGCAGCGGACGCACGTGAGCCGAATCGCCACTTCCTCGGCGGCGCCATCATCGTGGGGGACGGACGATGCTTCTTCGCACAAAGGATACCCTTCGCCCGCAACCGGCGCGGCGACCGGTTTGGCCGGGGGCTCCGGCGGCGGAACCACCGTGGGCGTGCCGCAATCGGGACAGACCAGTTTCTGGCCGACCAGTTCGATGGTGGTGTACACCCGCGTGCGACAGACGGGGCAGATCACCGGAATGTACGCCGGTTGCACCGCCGGCGATGACCCGGTCTGCTGACTCAGCGGGTACTCTTCGCCCCGCACCCTGCTCCGCGACTTCCGCGGCACTTCCAGGACCAACTGGCAGCGCGGACAGCGACGCCGTTGGCCCGCCAAGGCCGGCGACACCTTGAGCGACGCCATGCACTGGGGGCAGCTAAATCGCAGCGAGTCGTCGCTTGTTGGTGTCACGGCCGTGATCCCGGAAAGCCCCCCCTGGTTACACCGACGCCCCCATGGCCGCTCGATAACAGCTCCACAACTCGTCGCCCCATTCGGACAGGGTGTCGCAATATCGCTCCACCAGATCCTCCAAGGCGTGCCAATCGAGCCCCTCGAAACGGAACGTCAGGGCCGGCTCGGTCGACCGAGCTCCGCACCAAGGCCCAGCCGCCGGGCATGTCGATCCGCACGCCGTCGATCGTCTGCTGCGGAAACTCGCGCCCACGCCGCCCGGACCTGCTCGATGATCTGCGGCTGCTCTCCCGGCGGCACGGCAATGCGCAGATCGGGCGTCATGTAGATGGGCGGGCAGGCGCGGCGCAGCTCGGCCAGCGTGCTGTCCCGACCGGGCGAGATAGGCGATCAGCAGGCAGGCGGTGTACAGGCCGTCGTCGCCGCCGTCCAGGGCGCGGTAGAAGTAATGCCCGCTCAGCTTCGGCGCCGAACACCGCGCCGGTCTCGCGACATCCGGCGCGGAGGAAGGCATGGCCGCTGCGCTCCGACCAGCGGCTCGGCGCCGAGTTGCCGGGCCGCCTCGGCGATGCGGTCGGAGAACTTCAGATCGTAGACGAACCGCTGGCCGCGCAACTCGTCGCCCAGGCACTGCAACAGCACCCAGGCGGTCTCCTCGGCGCCGAGCGCGACGCCTTCGTTGTCGACCAGGGCGATGCGGTCGCCGTCGCCGTCGAAGGCCATGCCCAGGTGGGCCCGCTCGCGGTACACGGCCTCGCACAGTTCGTCCAGCTCGTGCGGCCGCGAGCAGTCGGGCGCGCGGCCGCCGAACTGGGCGTCGACCGCGTCGTGGATCGTCGAGAAGAGACACTGCGGGAAGATGGCGTGCAGGTAGCGCCGGGCCTTGCCGCCCAGCAGCCGTGCATGGGGTCGAGCACCACGTGCTGCTGGGCCGCCAGCGAGTCGACGAACGTCTCTTGCAGGCAGGCCACGTAGTCGAAGGAGATGTCGAGCGTCCGCGGCGTGGCGCGGGTGCGGCCGTCGGCCGTCGCCGGACAGTCTCTTCGCGCGCTCCGCTCCAAGGCGGCCACGTCGTCGGGCGTCGGCGGCCGGTCGCCGAGCATCCATTTCAGGCCGTTGATCGTCGGCCGGATTGTGCGAGGCGGTGACGATCGCGCAGCCGTCGGCCTGCAGCCGGTGCTTGGCGTAGTAGATCATCGGCGTGGGCAGCAGGCCCAGGTCGACCACGTCGAGGCCCGCCTGGCACAGCCCCTCCATCAGCGCCGCCAGAAACGGCGGGGTGGAAGCGCGGACGTCGCCGCCGACGACGAACTTGGCCATCGGCGGCAACTGCCGGCCCAAGGCCCGGCCCCAGCTCTCATACAAGGCCGGGCGAGAGCTCGTCGGCAGCATCGCCGCGGATGTCGCACGGGTTGTAGATGCTCACAAGTAGCCTCGCTTTCAGTGCCGGCCGCGGATCCCCTGTATCTAAGGTACCACATTTGGGTCGCCACTTGGAGCAGTATCGCGGGCGATTTCCCCATTTTGCGGGGGTACGAGCCTCTGGCGTCGTCCCATCACTTACGGGCAGTTTTCTGGCCCTCCGGCGTCAAGTCGATTACTACCAGTTCCGGCCGGCAGAGAAACCGCATCGGCGGGGCGTAGCGGCGTCCATGCCGATCCCACGCGAAACCAACAACCGGCCGCCGCCGGGCAGCTCGGTCAGCCCGGCCGCCCAACTCAACGAAACCCGAGCGTGGATGATCAGCGGCCCCACACCCGGTACCCGCACTTGGCCGGCGTGGGTGTGACCGGCCACCAGCAGGTCGGCCGCGACGTGGCCCAGCGCGAAGTTCGGCGAGTGACCCAAGACCAGGTGAAACCGATCCGGCCGGGGATTGTCGAGATTCAGGCCCGTGCGGTAGGACTCGTCCAGGCCGAGGCACGTCAATTGCAGGTCGCCCAGATCGAACGACTGCCGGGCAGTCTCACGGCGGTCACGTCCAATCCGGCAAAGACTTCCCTCCATCGTGGCCCATCGACATTTCCCTGCACGGCAAAGACGCCGCGGGGGGCGGCCAACGGAGTCTCGCGCAGCAGGTCGTGAAGTTCGCGGCGAAGACCGTCTTCGTCCTCCCTGCGTGCCTGTAGATAGTCGCCCGCCAGAAGAATGACGTTGGGTCTTTCCTCCGCAACCTGGCGCAGCACGCGCGCTCGTACGGCCCGATCTTTCGTCCCTCGCTTCGGCCCCCTTGCAGAAACGACCGCCGCCGCCAACAATAGTCCTGCCCTCTGCCCTCTTGCTTCGAAAGGAACTCGGCATGGCTGGAATCCCCGTGTTGATGGCCGAGGGCGACTGCATCGCCCGGGCGTGGGAAAACGCCCTGGTGCTGCTGTATCAGCTCGGGCTGCGACATCAAGACGCAGTACGACAAGCCCGACGACCCGCCCAGCAAGGACGCCACGATGATCGTCACGGTCGCACGATCCGCTGGCCGAGCCGATGATCCACCGCGACTTTCCCGGCGGCTTCGAGGAGCTTGCAGGAGTACGTGATGGAGGTCTGCGAGGGGATCAAGGACCACTGCGTCCGCGACCCGAACGATCCCGGCCGACACCCGCTGGGAATACACCTACCACCAGCGGCTGTTCCAGTACGAAGTGCCCACGCTGGCGCCGACCGACCAGATCGAGCACGTCTGCCGGCAGTTGGCCGACACGCCCTACACCCGCCGGGCCCAGGCGATCACCTGGAAGGTCTGGGAGGACAACGCCTGCTACGATCCGGCCTGCCTGCAAAGCGTCTGGTGCCGGATCATTCACGAGGACGACCGGCCGCTGTTGAACATGAACGTCCGCTTCCGCTCGAACGACGCCTACAAGGCGGCCTTCATGAACATGTTCGCCCTGACGCATTTGCAGGCGAAGATCGCCGCGCGGATCGGCGAGCTATCGGGCAAGCCGGTCGGGCTGGGCCGCTATTGCCACATGGCCGACAGCTTTCACATCTACGGGTCGAACCTGCCCGAGTTCGAGGCCCGTTTTCTCGGCGCGATCGAGAAACGCACGTTCGAGCAGCGGACGATGCGTTACGAAGACGTGCGCGAGATGATGGAAGCCGCCCGGCCGGCGATTTTGGAAAAGGCCCGGCGGATGGGGCGGGCATAAGGCCGCGATCGGTGGCCGCGCCGTCTAGGGCCCGGCCACTCGGCCAGCCAAGTACGATCTCAGCATGAAGCTGTTGAGAGCGCTGACGGCGTTGTGACAGCGCTCGAACCTGTTCGGGCGATTGAGCCGCCAGGTTGTGGCGCTCCTGGGGATCGGTCGCCAGATCGCAGAGCGACGAACTGTCCGACCGCACCGTGTAGACGTACTTCAGGTTCCCTTGCCGCATCCCCTGGTATTGCAGGGCAAAGGGGTTGTTGAAGCAGGCCGTGCGGTCCGGCACGTGCCGCATCAGACTGGTGCCGACGGCGTGATTCGGCCCCGTCATGCCGAAGATGTCCATGACCGTCGGCAGCAGGTCCACTTGGCTGCCGACGTTGTCGATGACCACGGGACCCTTGAGTCGGCCGGGGGCCAGGATCAGCAACGGGATCCGGATATTCTCTTCGTAGGGCGTATTGACCAGGGTGAGAGTTGTGTCGTGCTCACCCTGCGAACAACCGTGGTCGCCCAGCACAAAGACGATGGTTCGCCGGTCGAGCCCCGTCGCGCGCAACCGCTCCATCAAGAGCCCCAAGCAGTGATCGGAGTAATGGAAGGTCTGCAAGAAGCGGCCGTACTCCTCGTTCGCGCCGCTGTCGAAGCTGGGCGCGGGATAGTCGGCCGGCACTTCCCACGGGTGGTGATGGGTGACCGTAAAGAGCGTCAGGAAGGCGGGCCGATGTTGCCGGTCCTTTTGCAGCAGCCAGTCGGCCGCGTACTCCATCAAGTATTGGTCGTGGTATCCCCAGCTTGTCCGCTCTGCCTCGGGGAAGGACCGGGCAATGTCCTGGTCTCCCCGCACCTCGGCGTAGCCGTGATTGGCAAAGAATTCGTCCTTCCGCTCGAACCGCAGCGACGCGCCGTCAAATAGGCACTGCTGTAGCCGCGATGGTTGAACAACTCGGCAATGCCGATCAGCGGCACCGTGAGGTTGCTCTCCTGGGGCGATTTCTCGGAGAACCAAGGCGGCAGGCCATACAGTGAGGCCATCACCGCCCGCGTCGTCTGGATGCCGCAACAGTAAAAGTTCTTGAACAGCACGCCTTCCTTCGAGAGACGGTCGAACTGCGGGCTGGCGTCGTGCTTTCCGCCCAGCACGCCGACGTCGGCCGCCCGGAACGACTCCATGAACACGAATACCACGTGCGGACGCTCGCCGGGTTGGAGGTCGATCTCAAACTGCTTCTCTCCGAAGAAACCCTCCGTGTACTTCAGCAAGGGATAGTCGGGCGACAGCGAATGCCAGCGCTCGGCTCGCGGCCGGAGCAGTTCGAGCGCGGCGCGGCTATCGGCTTCGCTTAGCCGCGAACCCTGGCCGATGACTGTTGCCACCAGCCGTGACTCGTCGTTGAGCAACAGGTTGTCGGCGGCGTATCCGGCCTGGGGCGGCAGCGCGTTTCGGGCAACCAGGGCCAATAGCCCCCCGGCCAGCAGCACCGGCGCCAACCATGCCGAGAATTGCAGCGCGGGGCCAATTCGCCGCCAGGTAAAATACACGCCGGTCAGCGACGCGACAATCGCGGCCGTTCCCATCGCCAGCGTGCCCAGTCCAAGCTCCCACGCCGAACTCGCAAAGCAGTCGGCCGTCGCCAGGAAGTCGAAGAAGGCCGGAGTCATGCGGATGCCCGTCTTGCAATAGAGCAGGCAATCGAAGAGGAGATAGAAGTGAATGATGGCGAACGCCACGGCGATCGCCAGCGCCGAGGCCACCGGCCGGGGTCGAAGCCCAAGACGCGTCCCGACGGCCTTCAGCAAGGCGGCTGCCGCCAGCGCCTGCAACGCGATGAACACGTCCTGCGGAAGGGCCAGCAGCAATACCTCGGCGCCGCCGAGCCATCGCTGCGATGGCCCGCCGGGCCGCGACATCATCTGACCGAGTGCCACCGCGCAGCAACGTTGGGCCGACGGTCCAGAGCAGCAGGAACCAGGCGCTGCTTCGCAGGGCCATCGTATGGCAGGCCGGAGCCGCCCAATTTTCACGAGTCGCCTCAACATTCATCATTCACCCTTGGGAAGGGGGTGGTCCAGGCATGTCGGCGGTCTTGTCAACTGTAGCTTGCGGTTCGGGCACCGACGACCACTTGGGGCGTGCGAAAAGGGCCGATCCACGAGTTCGGCTGCTGGGCGGGGCAAAGGGGACAGTCCCATGTTGTGGCGTCCTGCCACAAGAGTCGGGACAGTCCCTCGTCCCGTGCCTCTCACCCCTCGCCCCTGGCCCCCGCTTCTTCCCTTGCGTAGCCGTATTTCTTGAGAAACTTGCCCCAGCGGCGAGTGATCATCGGCCCGCATCTCGGGCGTGATCTGATAGCGGTTGGTCTTGTAGTCCTTCTGGCCGGCGAAATACTTTTCGATCGCCGGCCGAACGGCCTCGAAATCGCCCAGTTCCAGCCGTCGTAGACCCGCCGCATCTGCTCCGATCGGGTCGGCGACCAGGTCTTCGTAGCGGATCTCGCAGAACTGGCCCGGACCGATCAGGCCGCGGTCGCGCTCGAACGCCTCGTACATCCGCGTGAAGGTGGCGAAGACGTGCTCCTCCAGCCCGTCGTACGTCGGCATCTGCAGGCCTTCGTCGCGGTAAAGCCGCTTCCAGAGATTGACCGTCGAGGGGAAGATGACGTACGGGTCGCGGACGATGTGGACGAACTTGGCCTTGGGGAACATCTCCAACAGCACGCGGATGCGGGCCGTGTGCGGCGGCGATTTCAGCACGATCCGCTTCGGGCTCCGCACGGTGACGCGCTTGAGGAACCAGAGGAACGCCCGCTTCCAACGCTCCAAGGCCGGGGCCGGCACGCCGCGAAAGTCGAGATACTCCTGGTCTTGCGGCGGGTGATTGGGGAAGGTGATGGTCAGGTAAGGCGAGCGGACGCCCATGTTGCACAGGGCGAACTCGTCTTCCTGGGGATGGCTCCCAGCCGGCGGGCATGTTGTCCATCGGCCGCCGCGCCGGCAAGAGGAATTTCAGGCACGGCCGCATGATCCACCCCGACGCCAGGAAGTGGTTTGGTGCGAAGCAGGCGTAGGTGTCGGGGAAGGTGTGCCGCGGGTCGAGTACGAGCAGCTCGTGCAACAGCGTCGTGCCGGAGCGCCAGTGCCCGATGACGAAGATCGGATCGTGTTGGATTCTTGTGCGTTCGTATCTTCCACCCGAACAGGACGACTTCCATCAGCCAAAGAAGGTGGTTGACGAGGCTCAAGCCGGCGATCAGCACGGCCATAGCGATGCACTTGGCCGAAACGGCGAATCGGTTCCGCGCCAGCAGCGAGAACCATCCCTGCACACACATGCCATCCCAGAAGCGTGGGATCCAGAACCGGTCTTTGTATCCGGATTTTTGCTCCGCCGTGACTTTTTCACCCTGGACAGCGTCCATTGCTATCCCTCGATGTGCGATCGAGGGGCGTTCAGCGAGTTTTGCCATGCGCCCCATCTTCTCCATATTCACCACGCAATCCATTTGACCCATGCTCACCTGATATGTTAACAGATTCGACCCAAGTGTGACAAGATGAGTCTGGATGCGAGGGACTGTCTCCTTTGTCCCGCCGATTGACGCAGAAAACACTGCAGGGCCGGATGCGAGGCCGAGCGGCGAGGCACGGAGCCGACGTTCCGCCGGCCGTTGATCGGAGGGTGATGCCGCGGCCATGCAGCGGGCGGATTCCGCGGTCACGGACCGTCGGCCGAATCGGGGGTCTCGATGGGCCGGATCGAGTCGAGCGATCCGATGGTGAGGATTTGCGGCCAGAGCCGCATCACGCGCCAGCACGACGAGGATCGTGCCGACGCCGCCGCCGACCACCGAGATGACGGGACCGAACAGCCACGCCGTCAAGCCCGACTCCAGTCCGCCGAGATCGTTGCGAGGCCACGATGAACACGCTGTTGACGGCCGACACGCGGCCGCGCATTTCGTCGGGCGTGAGCATTTGCACCAGGGTGTGGCGCACCACGACGCTGATGTTGTCCAACGCGCCGACCAGAAACATCATCACCAGCGAGAGCCAGAACCACTGCGAGAGGCCGAAGATGATCGTGGCCACGCCGAAGCCGGCGACGGCCCAGAGCATGGTCGACGCCGGCGCGGCGCAGCGGCGGCCGGTGGGCCAGCAGTCATGGCCATGCAGACGGCGCCGACGGCGTCGGCCGAGCGGAGCAATCCCAGGCCGGTCGGGCCAACGTCGAGGATGTCCTTGGCGATAGATCGGCAGCAGGTAGGTGGCGCCGCCCAGCAGCACGGCGAACAGATCCAGCGTGATCGTGGCCAGGATGAGCTTGGTGTTCCAGACGAATCGGATGCCTGCCACCACGCTCTGCCAGGAGATGGTTTGGCTGGGGCGGTCCGGCCGGCGGTAGCGCATCATGGTGATGGCGGCCACGGCCAGCAGCCGGCAGGCCAGCACCAGGGCGAAGGCCGGCGCCAAGTTCTCCGTCTCAGACATTGCCACGATCAACGCCGCCGATGACCGGGCCGGTCACCGAGGCCACGTAGAACACGGAACTGTTCCAGGCCACCGCATTGGAGAACATCTCGGCGGGCACGAGCTGCGGCAGCAGGGCCGCGCGGGAAGGGCTGCCCAGCGCCTGTCCCACGGCCCCCATGCCGAGCAGAAAGTAGATCCACGGCACGGAGCCGCCCAAAAGGGCTACCGCCAGCAATCCGACGGAAACGGTCGTGCCGAGTGCGAGCGTGAGCATCATCACGTGGCGGCGGTCGAAGCGGTCGGCGAGTTGACCGCCGGCGATGGCCAACAGCATCACCGGCAGCGCCTGCACCAAGGCCATCAGCCCCAAGGCCAACGCCGCGTCGGATCGGCTATAGATGTCCACAAAATAGACGCTGACGGCCAACGTCTCGATCTGCTTGGAGAACGTCATCGCGAACCAACTGGCCGCATAGCAGCGGTAGTCGCGGCTGCGCCAGGGGGCGTAAGGATCGCGCTTGATCGGGGCGTCGGACATGGACATGAAACATTGTGGCCGCCGGCTCCCCCGCGTGCAAGGTCAGCGCGTAAGCGTTCATGGGCCAGTTGGGGGCTGGTCCATTTTTCGGCGCGGAGGCGTGTTTCGCGAAAAATACCGGCTGAAAACACGGATCCGTCCCCTTCCGCCGCCGGGGCAACGCACGATCCGGCAGTGCCGCGAAAATTGGGACAGTCCCCTGCGAACGGTACGTCATTGTCAGTCGTCTGCGCGATGCCCTACACTTGGAGCCGTGGCACAAGTCATTCTGAAACCCCGCAAGGCCCGCCCGTTCTACGGCCGGCACCCCTGGGTGCTCGACTCGGCCATCGATCGGGTCGAAGGCGCGCCCGCCGACGGGGACGTCGTCGATCTGCTCTCCGACAAGGGCAAGTTCATCGCCCGCGGCATCTTCAACAGCCGCAGCCGCATCCGCGTGCGGCTCTATACCTGGGACGCGGCGGAGACGCTGGACGAGGCCTTTTGGCGGCGGCGGCTGGAGGCGGCCATCGGCTTCCGCCGGCAACTCGGCTACGACGACCCGCAGGGAGCGGCGCGGCTGGTCTTCAGCGAGGGCGACGGGCTGAGCGGCCTGATCGTCGATCGCTACGCCGATTATCCTGGCCGTGCAAGTCACGGCGCTGGCCATGGCCGTGCGGCTGCCGCAGATCGTGCCGATGCTGGTCGAACTGACTGCATGCCGCAGGGCAGTGATGATCCGCACCGAGCGCGGCGTCAGCCGGACCGAAGGGATCGAACTGCGCGACGGCCCCTACTGGGGCAAGACGCCCGACGGGCCGCTGGTGATCGTCGACAACGGGCTGCAATACGAACTGGACCTGGCCGAAGGGCAAAAGACGGGCTTCTATCTCGACCAGCGCGAGAACCGCGTGGCGGCCGCCCGCTACTTCCGCGATCGCCGCGTGTTGGACATGTTCTGCTACAGCGGCGGGTTCAGCATGGCCGCCGCGGCCATCGGCGGCGCCCGCGAAGTGTTGGGCGTCGACACCAGCCAGCGGGCCGTCGACGCTGGCCCGGGCCAACGCCGAGCGGAACGGGCTCGACGAACGTGCGATTCCAGTGCGGCGACGGGTTCCAGACGCTGGAGTCGCTGGCACGACGCCGGCGAGCGGTTCGGCGGCGTGGTGCTCGATCCGCCCAAGTTCGCCCGCAGCCGCGGCGCGCTGGACGAAGCCCTGCGGGCCTACCACTGGCTCAATCGGCTGGCCGTTACGCTGCTGGAGCCGGGCGGCATCCTGGTGACGTGCAGTTGTTCGGGCCACGTCAGCCGCGAGGACTTCCTCTACATGCTGGTCGGCGTGGCGCAGCAGACGGGCCGGGAGATCCAGGTCCTCGAACAGCGCGGCGCCTCGCCCGACCACCCCATCAACGCCGCCTGCCTGGAGAGCGAGTATCTGAAGTGCTTTATTTGCCGGGTGGTGTAGGGGTGCGGGCAAGGATCGAGGGATGAAGGATGAACTGAACACCATCCGCTGCCCACTGTCCACTTCTACTTCCCCCTTCCGCCCTCGGCTTTGTGTCCCTCCGTTGGTCATCAAGCTCGTTGTTTTCCAATTTCAGGGGTCGGACTTCCGGCCTGAGCCTTATGGTAATTCCAGATAACGTGAAAGAGCGGGGGTCTCCAAGAAAAAGTACCGCTTGGGAGCGTTGTTAAACCCCAAGTGCAACCCTTTCCAGGAGACCCCATACATAACTGTTGAGCCATAGGAGACGTTCTTGCTACATTCACGGTCATGGCTCGACTGGCACGGGTGGTGATTCCCGGGATGCCGCATCACATCACGCAGCGGGGCAACCGCCGACAGCAGACATTCTTCCATGACGGAGACTATACGGCGTACCTGGAGTTGATGGGCCAATGGTGCAAAGAACTCGCCGTCGAGATCTGGAGCTGCTCTGCCTGATGCCCAATCATGTTCACTTGATTGCCGTGCCGAAGACCGCGGACGGGCTGCGGCGGGCCGATCGGCGAGGCGGCTGGGTGGCACTGTTGAAGTGTGCCATGCCCCACTCTCACCCACAACGAGATGGAACGTCAACCTGCCCCCAGCACTGGGGCAAAAGTTGCACACAACCTCAGCCCCTTTCGTCAGTGCCACTCCGCCGGAGATATGGGTGGAGCAGCCAATATACGAGTACCTCTCTGAGTGGGTATTTTGTCGAATTTACCCCCCCACAGACGCATTTTGGAGAAAATACTTTTTTTCTTTGTCACGAATCGGGGTTCGGCGGTCAATAGGTGGTAGGAAAATCTCCTAGCTATGTTGTCGAAAACCAAATGGCTAGGCAGGGGGTTGGCGCTGTCGCATATTTGACAACACCGACGAAGACCGACAGCGCGACTTAGCATGAGACCCAAGCACCCGGATTCGCAGCGTGTGAGAGAGCGGCCCGGCGGGCGTTCTCAGCGTGGCTCATCTGCGGTGAGCCACGTTCTCCGAAAGCACATGGCTATGGAGAATCTCTGCTCTTGCTGGTCCTCGTTCTTTTTCTTTCTTTGGTATTTCATCCCAGGGCGAGAAATCGTCCACAGCTTCAACGGAGGTGTTACGTGAAACGGCTGATCGTAAGTGCGCGTGACATGTGTAGCCTCGTGTGCCTGTTCAACTGCGCTCGCACAGCCCGCGGTCAATGGGGCGACCGTGAGGAACATCGCAACCATGAGCCGCCCAATTGAAATGACGTTCGATGAAGCTGGCAACATGTATGTTGGCAACGATGGTTACCCGGGTACTTTAGCATCCGCAAAGTCGATCCCAGTGGCAACGTGACCACCCTCGGTCCTACGTTCCTTGACCCTGATGCCGTAATATATGACGCGACAGGTCGTTTCTCAGGGACGCCCAACTCGGTGCTCGTAGGTGGTCAGGAGGGGTGGATCAGTGCGGTTTATCCCGATGGAACATCGACGACAATATTCAACTCATCCAGCTCAGCGGCGCTTCTACAATCCCACTGAAATGAAGTTCGATGGCACGGGCCGTCTTCTCTTCACCGATTGGGACCTCAAACAGGTATGCGTGACAAGTGGTCAAGGCGTCAGTCCGTCCACGCTGCTCACCTTGACGTCCGAGCCGTACGGGCTGGCGGTCGACTCGCAAAACCTGATTTACGTGGGAATGCCGGGCACCGGAACCATTCAGGTTTACGACTCCAACGGCCACCTCGTGAATCCGAATTTCGCGACCTTGGCGGACGGCAATAATTGGAGTCTCCCGCTCGCGTTTGGCCCCGGGGGCTATTGGGGTACAGACCTATACACCGTGCGCGACGGTGAGCTAATTCGGCTCGACTCTTCCGGAACACCGACGGTTGTTGGGAGCGGACTCGTCGATGATATCGGAGGGATTGGCATTCGGCCCGGACGGGTCGCTCTATTTGTCCTCCGATCTCAGCGGCACCATTCTTCAAGTTCAGCCCGTCCCCGAACCCGCAACCATCATCATCTGGTCACTGCTCGGCGGCCTGGGAATCGCTGTTGCCCATTTGCGACGGCGGAAGGCCGCGTAGCCCGATTCCAGATTGTCAAACAACAAAGCCCATTCGATGATCTCAGTTCCAGCGGCGGAGTCGTCCCGACCAACTACAAATGCCTCGTCTGGAACGGCTGGGACGTGCAAGGCTGGGCCTATCAGGTCTATTACGGGAACCCGGCGTTCCCGTCGGCCCCGAATGCGGGCGTGGACATAACCGGCACCACGACCATTTCGGTCCCCACCGGCACGTTCAACGTGGATGGCGCGTATTTTTCGAGCTACGTGTTCGACGGCAACTTCATCAGCATCAGTGCCACCCAACTCACCCTCACCGGGCTTCGGAATGGGCAGACGGTGGTCGGTCCGGTGGTCATCGCCCTGGGCCCACATTTTGAGTGGACGGACTTGAATATGAATGGCATCGACACGATCCAGATGGTAGGCAGCGGCAGTTCCAGCATCCCGGGTTTTCTAGTGGACAATTTCACGTATAGCGTACCGGAACCGACGACGCTCTTGCTTCTGGCATCGGGCGTCGCGGCCATGGTCCTTTGCCGCCGGAAGCGGTGAGGCCATACGCGTCTGAGTGCTCCAGGTGAGCTTGCCAGTTGGCGGCGTACTTGACGGCCAGCACCGAATCGGCGGGGTGGCGCAATCTCGGTTCGTCCAACTGGCCAAAAAGTCCCCTTGATAGCCGCCGCCTACGATAGTAGGATTATGTACACTATTCGGCCACTGCCCGTGCTGCGGGGACGGATCGGGAAATCCGTCCTGCGACGCATGCCACGGGCAGGCCGGCTCGAATCCCGGCGACGGCCGGTCGCTCTTTTTCAATTCGGCGGGTGGCACTGCTAGCGGGCATTGATGTTGGGCACCACTGCTGGCTTGTCCAGAAGTGCCCATTTGTGTATTGTGAAGACGTTGATTCTTGACAATTCGTTGCTAGTGAGGCAGCGTCTGAGTGCGACAGACGAACACTGCCGGACAGGCCAGCAGTGGCGCCCGGGGATGATAGTACCGCCCGATACGCCGAACGGCCAACCGTTTCGCCGAATAATTGGCCAGTTGGAGTTGGGCCAAGAACGCTGGTTCACGTGGCCACACTCCCCTGGGCGATGCCGAGGGCTTGGCGAACAGTGCCCCTTTGCGACGCATACCCTGTCGTTGACAACGCCCGACGATCCATCGCACAAAGACACTCGCCTAATCACCCGTGGCTTTCACGGGGAATTGGCTGAAAACATCTCGGCGATCACGTCCTCCATGCGGCGGGTCTTCCACGCTCACGTCGACCACGGCGTGGTTGGCCAGGATGCTGGCCAAGCACCTCGGGCACCACGCTGCGCTCGACGCGGAGCTTGATCCGCGGCGGCTCGGAATGCGAGCAACTCGCCGTAGCGCTCCAGGTTGGCCGGCACGTCGCCGTTGAGCATTTGCAGCGAAATGATCTTGTGCCCGCCGAAGCGGTCGATGATGCCCGACAGCGAGCCGTCGTAGATGATCCGCCCCAGGGCGATGATGACCACCCGGCGGCACAGCGCCACCACGTCCTTCATGTAATGGCTCGTCAGCAGGATCGTCACCTTGCGGACCTGCTGGTAGTGCTTCAGGAAGACCTGGATGTTGTGCTGGGCGACCACGTCCAGGCCGATGGTCGGCTCGTCGAGGAACAGCACGTCGGGCGAGTGCAGCAGCGCGGCGATCAGTTCCATCTTCATCCGCTCGCCCAGCGACAGCTCGCGGACCGGCTGCGAGAGCAGTTCGCGCACGCCGAGCAGGTCGGTCAGTTCGTCGCGGGTGCGGTCGAAGCGCTCCGGCTCGATGCGATAGATCTGCTGGTGCAGGCGGAACGATTCGGCGGCGGGCAGGTCCCACCAGAGTTGGTTCTTCTGGCCCATCACCAGGGCGAAGCGGCGGCGATAGGCGTTTTCGCGCCGCCAGGGCACGAAGCCCATCACGCGGGCCGTGCCGCCGCTGGGCGAGATCACGCCGGAGAGGAGTTTCAGCGTGGTGGTTTTGCCGGCCCCGTTGGGTCCCAGGAAGGCGACGAACTCGCCCTGTTCGACCTGGAGATCGATGCCGCGGACCGCCTCGACCAGCGCGGTACCGGCGGCGAAACAGCCCGCCGATGGCCGCGCGCCAGCCCTTCCTTCTTCTGATACACGCGGTACGACTTCGCCAGCCCTTCGATTTCGATGATCGCCATATCGGAGACATTATATCGGGAAAAAGGGGACAGTCCCCATTTGTGCGACGACCAACGCGGCGCGTCGGTGCCCGCCTTCGGGCCGTTCCGGCAAATGGGGACTGTCCCCTTTTTCCTCATTATATCGCTAACCGCGCACCTGGGCCACGACGTCGACGGCCTTCTTGCAGCGGTCGCGGATTTCTGCCCAATTGCCGGCGGCGAGGTCTTCCTTCTTGGCGATCCAGGTGCCGCCCACGGCCGCCACGGCGTCGACGGCCAGATACGCGGCCAGATTGTCGATGTTCACGCCGCCGGTGGGCATGAAGCGCACGCCCAGGTGGCCGTACGGCGCGGCCAGCGCCTTGAGCATGTCGACGCCGCCGCTGGCCTCGGCGGGGAAGAACTTCAACAGGCGGCAGTCCAACGCCAGTGCCCGCTCGATCTCGCTGGGCGTGCAGACGCCGGGCACGAAGGGCAGACCCGCGCGCTTGCGCCGCCAGGACGATCTCGCCGGGTTCAGCCCCGGGGCCACGCCGAACTTGGCCGCCGCAGGCCTTGGCGGCCTGCAGGTTCGCGGCGGTCGACCACCGTGCCGGCGCCGACGAGCAGACTGGGCCGCTCGCCAGCAGATCCTCTCGATCGCCTCGGCGGCCGCCGCCGTGCGGAAGGTGATCTCGACCAGCGGCAGCCCGCCCTCCAGCAGGGCATCGGCCAGCGGAATGGCGGCGTCGATGGAGTCGATGGCGATGACGGGCACAACCCCGCATTTGGCGATAGTCTCGAAGACGCGATTATCTGGCATGGCTTTCCGGGTCCTGTGCTGGAGTGCTGGCAACGGTCAAGCGGCCTCAAACCATTAGTGTAGCCACAGGGCTTTGGGGGAGTCAATCGGGCCTGCCCTCCGTCCTCTCGCCCCCTTACACCAATCCCCATCGCTTCCGCAAATACCACTCCAGCCCGAGCAGGCCGACGAGCGTCAAGAAGAACGACCAGGTGTCCCAGAAGGTTTTCTTGGTCTCTTGCTGCACTTCGAGATACTGCGGTTTCTTCGGTCAGGCGTTTGATGAGTTCGGGCAACTGCTCGGGGGCCAGCGATTGGCCGCCGGTCATCGCGGCCAGGCTTTCCATCGTGGGCGGCGTCGGCCGCGGCGTTGTCCAGTTCCAGGTCCTGCTGGAAGACGAGGAACCGCGCCCGCGCGCTGCCCAACGGCTGGTCCTTTTGGGTGGCCGTGACTTCGATGGCGTAGTCGCCGGCGGTCTGCGTGTCGCGGAACGAGCCGGCCATCTGCTCGTCCTGCCGCACCAGCGACAGCGGGCGGCGGGCGCCGTCGGGCAAGACGATCTCGGCCTTGTAAGTCGGCGTCGGCGATCGGCTCGCCGGCGGGCGCGTTGGCCCCGACGGTAAACTCCACCCGCTGCGACGGCGCGAAGCGGCGCTGCGCCAGCCGGATCCAAACGTTGCCTTCCTGCGCCTGGTCCTTTCGCGCCAGCCACAGCACGATCTGCCGCCAGAAGCGCTTGAAGGCCGACTCGTAGCCGTGCATCCACCAGCGCCAGGTGGAATCGCCGGCGAAGGCCATCACCCGGCCGTCGCCGAAGTTGTGGGCGACCAGCAGCGGCTTGTCCGGTCCGGCATCGGCCAGCACGACGGCCGCCGGCGGCCAGGTCGTGGAACTTGTTGGCCCCTTCCAGCGGCGGCAGCTTCGCCCACAGCGCCGCGTTCTCCTGCCGGTTGCCGGCCAGCGTCAAGGCGAAGTGCATCAGCCCCAGCGGCGTGGGCCGCATCTGCAACGGGCCGGGCCAGTGCAGGTCGGTGCGCAGCGGCTCGTCGGGCTGCTGCCGTTCGAGCCGGTCCATGCCCACCGGCAGCACCTTGGCCAGCGGCGTGTCGCCGTATCCGCCGGGCCCGAAGCTCTGAAAGCCGCCGAGCATCATCAGGCCCGCCCCGCGGTTGACGCACTTGGCCAGCTCGGCCAGTTCGTCGCCGCTGGAAGGCCGTCGAGTCGATGTCGCCGAGGATGTAGACGTCGTACTTGCCCGGCTTGAAGCGATCGGCCAAATCGGCCGGCCGGCTCTTCGGATCGCGGGGATCGATCCGCACGTAATCGACCTTGATGTCGGGCGAGGAATCGAGCGCGCGGCGGATGAACTTCTGCTCCACCCGCAGCGCCCCTTCGATGTACAGCACGTTCAGCCCGCCCTTGAGCACGTGGACGAACGTGCTCAGCCGGTTGTTGGTGGTCACCAGTTCGCCCGGCTGCGCGACCGCTTCGAGCGTGAGCTTGTACTCGCCGGGCACTTGCGGGACGTAGCTGAGTTTGACCGGCAGGAGTTGGCCGTCGGCCGTGGCTTGGATCGTCTGCTGGGCGACGACTTCCATCTTGCCCGGCGCGGTCTCGAAGAGCACGCGGACGGGAATGTCGACGTTGACGTAGCCGTCGACGCGGACCTGGCCGCTGATGGTCAGCTCGTTCTTCACGAACACGTTGGGATTGACGACCAGATCCTTGACGGCCACGTCCTGGGCCTCGCCCAGCCCGCGCGACTGGCCGAGCGGGAAGGTGAACAGCGGATAGCCGAGGTGTTTCAGCCGGGCGGCGGCGGTTTGCGGCGGCAGATCGCGCGGGGCGTAGGCCCGCTGGGCGCCGTCGCTCAGCAGCACCACGCCCAACAGCCGCTTGCCCGCCTCGCGGCCGCAGCACGTCGTCCAGCGCCGCGCCGATGGCGGTCTGCTGTCCCTCGGGCTTGTCGGGCAGTTCGATCTTGCCGCTCTCGACGGCCAGCTTCGTGAACGTCGGCGTCGAAGGCGTAGGCCTTCAGCTCGAAATCGCGCTGCAGCTTGGCCAGCGCGGGCGCGGCGTCGGCCAGCGCCTCGCGCAGGGCCTCCCAGCGGGTCTTGTTGCCCACGGCGTCGGGCACCGACATGCTCCGCGACTGGTCGGCCAGCACCACCAGCGTGGCCGCCTGCTTCTTGGTTTGCGTGTAGATCAGCGTCGGCCGCAGCATGGCCAGCACCACCAGCGCGATCACGGCCGCGCGCAGCAGGGCCAGCATCAGCCCGATGCCGTCGCCCGGTCTTCTCCCGGCTCGGCCCGAACCACATCAATCCCACCAGCAACAGCGCAACGACGGCCACCAGCAGGTAGCTGTCGAAGACGGGATAGAGGGAGAGGCGGAACATGGGAGCAGGGTTCAGAGGTCGGCGATTAGGAGATTGGGGATTGGCGGATTGGTTTGCGCCACTGCTACTGACACTACTTACTCCCTATAAAACCGATTGGCCACCAACATTTCCAGCCCCAGCACCAGCGCCACGATCAGGATCAGCGGCGGAAACAACTCGCGGCCCACCCGGCCCATGCTGATGTCGCGGTCGATCTGCTCGCGGGTGCGGGCCAGCCGGAACTTCACCGGGCCGAACACGCCGGCCAACTCCTGGTCGCTCAGCCGATCGAGCCGCGTCTGCTCGGGGGCGTAGTTGACGCTGAAGCCGAAATCCACGCCGCCGCTGCCGCCGGCCTGAAGCCGTAGTTGCCCACCTGATCGGTCGTCGGTGATGGCCAATTCGCGGCGGTTCAGATCGGCCGGGACGGGGAAGCTCAGCCCGCCCGGCGCGAAGAGCATGATAGCCGCGGCGCTGCTGGCCGGCCGATCGAGCTGCAACACGGCCGTCTGCCCGGCCAGATAGTTCAACTGCTGATCGCTGCTGCCGACCAGGTAGGCCGCCATCTGGTTGGCCAGGATCATGAAACGGCCATGCCTCGCCCACGGGCAGCAGATTCCAAGGATTCTCGGTTGGGCCGATCGGAGACGGGCGTGGTCATCGTCAGCACGCGTCCTTGGCCGACGGGCCGCTCCAGCATGGCGGGCCTGCCGTCGCTGTAGGGCAGCACGACGCTGGTGCCGCGCCGGCACGTGTCGCAGTTCCCAATAGCGAAACAGGAAAGGCCTCCCAGGGGATCGCGCCGGCCTGGCCGCGGAAGGCGCGAAGATCGGGTGCTGGTAATCGCGGGGGGCCAGGTGAAGATCGTAGTCGGGCCGCTGCGCC
>CAVZCU010000012.1:0-2048033 GCA_963773845.1 uncultured Gemmataceae bacterium | reverse complement strand
GCGTGAGCTGATTCTGGTCGCAATACTCCGTGATCGGGATGCCGCGGACGAGTTCCATCACGAAGTACGGCCGGCCCGATTCCGTCGCGCCGGCATCGAGCACGCGGGCGATGTTGGGGTGATCCATCAACGCCAGGGCCTGCCGCTCGGCCTCGAACCGGGCGATGACTTGCTTCGAGTCCATGCCCGGTTTGATGATCTTGAGCGCGACCTTGCGGCGAACCGGTTCGGTTTGCTCCGCAACGAAGACGAGGCCGAAGCCCCCCTCGCCGATTTGCTCCTTGAGCTTGTAGGGCCCGATGATCGTGCCGGGCCGTTCGGTGATCGGAGCGTAGTCGGCCGTCGGCATTCCCGGGGCCGGTCGTAGCAAGGCCGCGGCGGGCTGTTCGTGGGCGGCGAGCAAGCGCTCGACCGCGGCCCGCAACTCGGCATCGCCCGAGCACTGAGCGGACAGATAGTCGGCTCGTTCCGCGGCCGGCAGTTCGGCGGCGGCGAGGAACAGATCGCGAACGGCCTTGGGATCGGCGGGCATGGCGGTGATCTCCGGGATTTACCCCACAAGGCGCATTCGACGCCGAAAAGTCTCAAGAATAGTAACCGCTCACCTAACTTCGGAATTGCGGTGCTGCAAGATACCGCAGTTGCAGGCTTTAGCCTGCAACGTACGCGGGCAATCGCCTCTCGGTATTGCCATAATCGTCGCAGGCTAAAGCCTGCAACTACAGTGCTTGGCGTCAGTTCTTCCCGAAAGCCAGCGTACGGTTAGCGATAGTTTTCCGGCCGGTCGGCGAGAGCAGCGGTGAGCCAGGCGCGGGCGTAGGTCCAGGTGCGAAACGCCGTGGCACGCGGGATGTCCAGAGCTTCGGCGGCTTCCTCGACCGAAAGCCCGCCAAAGATGCGGAGCTTGGCCAGCTCGGCGGCGTCCGCGTCGATCCCGGCGAATTCCGTGAGGGCCCAGTCGAGATCAATCCATGAATCGACCTCATCGACCGGAGCGGGCACGCGCTCCAGGTCGATCCGAGCCGATCCGAGTGGGCCGCCGCGTTTGAGGGCCTGTTTGCGTCGGGCATGCTCAACGAGAATGCGCCGCATCGCCTCCGCGGCGGCGGCAAAGAAGTGGCGACGATTGGCGAAACTCTGAACGCCAATCGGCCCGACCAGACGCAGATAGGCTTCGTGAACGAGGGCGGTGGCATCCAGCGTGTGGCCGGGGTGTTCATTCGCCATGTGTCCGGCAGCGAGCTTGCGCAGCTCGTCGTAGACGAGCGGCAGCAACTCGGTGGCAGCCAAGTGATTACCTGCCGCGGCAGCGTCGAGAAGGCGGGTCACATCGGGCATGACGGCCAATGGTACCGGCTGCGGCAGGCGGCATCACCTGAAAAATGAACCGGGGGCACTTCGGGACCCACGCGATCGGGTGCGATCGCGGACCCGAACGCATCATGGCGTCATGATGTCACTTCACGGGACGAATACCCTGAAACCGGGACCCACAGTGTATCGGCCCTAGGCCGTCCTGGTAAAGTATAAGTGACATGGTCGACACCGCCACCGATACCGCTTTTCTGCACGCGATTCTCGCCAACCCGGACGACGACGCTCCTCGCTTGATTTATGCCGACTGGCTCGATGAACAGGGCGATGCCGACAGGGCCGAGTTTATTCGCCTGCAGATCCGTATGGCGCGAATGGACGCGACCGATTCCGATCGGATGGAAATCAAGTCCCGGATTCATGTGCTGGGCCTGGCCCATCACATAGACTGGGTGAACCAACTCCCGCAGTTCGATCATGTCAACTGGGAAGTGTTTGATCGCGGGTTCATCTCGGCGGTCAAGTTTGAGACACCCGATGCCTACTTCGCACACGCACGCGAAGTCTTCGCGGCAGCTCCGATTCACGAACTGCGCTTGCACCAGTTCTACTGGCGGGAGGCGTCGCGGCTGGCGGAATCGCGGCACTTGCGGCGAATTCGCGTGTTGGACATGAACGACGGCAATCGGATCGGCATTAGCGGGGTGGAAGCCCTGATGGCGTCCCCGCATCTTGGTAGCTTGTCGGTGTTAAAACTGGGCCGAAATGCTCTCGGCTCCGCCGCCGTTCGAGCGATTGGCCATGCCGGCTATGTCCGCAATCTGCGTATTCTCCGACTCGAACGCAATGATCTCTTCGATGATGGGCTAACGTACATTGCCGATTCGCCAGCCCTGACAAAGCTGCAACAACTCGATCTCAGTCGAACTCGGACCGGTGACGCGGCGGTGAAGAAACTGGCGGGGTCCAAGCATATCCATCAGTTACGCTGGCTCGATCTCAGCCACAACCTCATAACCGACGACGGGTTGACCGCCCTGGCCAATTCGCCCGTCGTCACGGAAGTCCGCGATCTGTTCCTGCATGGGAATGGAATCACTGATCGCGGGGTGACCGCCCTGAGCGAGTCGCCCCACTTCGGTCGACTGGAACGTCTGTACCTGCACGACAACCAGGTACGGGACATCGGCGCCGAGCGCTGGCAGCGTCTCCATACCTCGAAGACTTGAGGGAACTCTTTGTCGGCAACCGGATTACGGCAAGCGGCGCCCGCTGCCTGCGGGACCGATTCGGTGCCGGCGCCCATGTCGATCAGACGAATCTTTAAGTTGTGAAGGTTTCATGCGGGCAAACGCCCCGGTTGCAGTTTCCGCCTGCACTTTCGTACAATCTCAATGAACCAAACAACCTGTTTGTGCGTCGTTCCGACGTTAGCCCGGGAGCCGTCCCTGGAGAAAGGATCGCCGCCATGAATGACCCGCACCACCATTCCCCGCTTGAGGCGAGCGTGCTCGTCCTGAACAAGATGTTCATGGCCGTGCACGTGATCTGCGTCAAGCGGGCGTTCTGCCTCCTCTTCAAGGACCTGGCCGAGGTCGTTACGCTCGAAGATGGGCAGTACATGACGTACGATTTCGCCACCTGGCGTGAGGTGAGCGAGTTCAAGGCCAAGCTGGAACGGGAGGCGGACGACGACTGGGTGCGGGCGGCCACGTGCGAAATCCAGGCGCCGCGAGTCATCCGGCTGCTGGAATACGACCGCGTGCCGAAGCAGACGGTCAAGTTCAACCGCCGGAACATCTTCGCACGCGACCACAACCAGTGCCAGTACTGCGGGAAGAAGTTCCCGACCAGCGAACTGAGCCTGGACCACGTCATCCCCCGGGCCCAGAACGGCCGGACGACGTGGGAAAACATCGTGTGCGCTTGCGTGGACTGCAACGTGCGCAAGGGCGGCCGCACGCCGCGGCAGGCGAGCATGGCGCTGATCCGCAAGCCGGAAAAGCCCAAGCGCAGCCCGCTGTTGGCGATGAAGCTCAGCCAGCGGAAGTACCAGTCCTGGCAGTCGTTCCTCGACTCGGCGTACTGGGATGTGGAGTTGAAGTAAAGACCAGGCAAGGGCCGCCCTTTCGGGCGGCCCTTGCTTGGTTCTGCCTACCGACGGGATTTCCAGGCTCGAGAGTCGCGGGATCCGTGCAGCACGGCAATCACTTCAGTGCGATCGACAAACTCGATGTAATAGACGACATATCGAAACCGTTTCGCGTGTGCAGCACGCACGTCCTTCCAAACCAATCCATACATTCCAGGCATAAACTCAATATGCTCCAGTACGTCCCGAAGTCGAATTGCAAACCGGTCGCCTAATCCCTGGCGAATCACCTCGAGCTGAGCGTGGATCGCACGAATATCGGCTTCGGCATCCGGTCTGACGATCAGCGGAGCGCTCATAGCGACTTCCGAATGTCATCCATCACTTCTCGCCATGGCTTACCGAAGCCGGGATGCGCCTCCGCCTCGGCCCGACGACGGGAGAGTTCGCCTAGATGCCATTCCGGCACGTCTTCAGCGGCGACTTGATCGGGCAAGCTATTCCAAATCTGTTCAATCAGTTCTAAGCGGTCAGACACGCTCAATTGGTCAATTCCCATTCTCTCGTACGCGGTTGTCATTGTTTCCACTCCCCATCTTGGAACAACCACTCTCACCATATCTCAATCGGTCAACGACGGGAAGGCATCACTTCCTCAACGCCGATCGCCTTCGGAAAAACTCATCGGCAATCGTACCCAATAGCAACGTGACGCCGATGACCGTTGGGATAATCGCATCGGGGATCTCTCGGAAACTCACCAGGTTTCGCAAGAGCGGCAAGACCAGCGCCTCGAGGAAGGCCCCGACGATGGTGCCCTCGCCGCCGCGTAAACTGCATCCGCCGAGAACAGCGCCCGTGATGGCGTAGAGTTCCCACATCTCACCCGCGTCGGTCGGATTGGCCGTTCCGTTATCGAGCAGCAACATGACTCCACAGAGACTGGCGAGTAACGAGGAGATAACGAATCCAATCAGACGATATCGATCGGTCGGGATTCCTGAATAGCGAGCGGCTGACTCGTTGTATCCGATCGCGTACCAGTAACGGCCAATCACGCTCTTGTGCAACACGAAGCCGATGATCACCGCAATAACCGCGAGCACGACCATCTCCATTGGAAAGCGCAAGACCGTGTTCTCGTCCTTGCCGATCAAGAACGCGCGCAACGTGTTGAGCGGTTCATGAAACGACGGATTCGCCGTCGAAATCCCGACGAGACCCACCGGCGAACTTCCCGCCATATAACGAGTCAGCCCGCGATAGACGAATAGTCCGCAGAGTGTGACCAGAAATGCCTGCAGTTTCAATTGCGTGACCAGAAGTCCGTTAATCGCTCCAATGACGACTCCCATTGCCAGTACGATCGGCAGTGCGAGAAATGGATGAATTGGTCCTGTGTGAACGCGCCAAATGTTAATGCCCGAGGTGCACATCAGCCCCATCGCCACGGCGCTGAAGCCGACGACCGAGCCGATCGATAGATCGATCGCGCCGGTGATAATCAGGACGGCAACGCCGATGGTGATCACTCCCGTCAGCGCTTGCCGATTCGTTACGTCGATGAGATTGCTCTTGCTGGCCGCGTTCGGATGCACGAACGGGAGGGATGCGTAGAGGACGATGAGGAGCACAACGACGCCGGCAATCCGAGCCATGAGTGGAATCCTTTGGTGATCTTGGTGTTACGCTGTTCGCTTGCTTGCTCCCCCCGCTTACGCGGGAGGCTCGCTGGCACTGGGAGGCTCGCTGGCACTGGGAGGCTCGCTGGCACTGGCAGGGTTGCTGGCACTGGGACGGTCGCTGGCACTCGGAAGCTCGCTGGCACTGGCAGGGTTGCTGGCACTGGGACGCTCGCTGGCACTCGGAAGCTCGCTGGCACCGGTCGCTAGGCGCATTACGGCTTCCTCGTTTAGTTCGTCGCGAGTCAATTCACCTGCCAGCCGGCCTTCGTGCAAGACCAACACGCGGTCGCTCATGCCGAGAATCTCTTCCAGGTCGCTCGAGATCATCCAAATGGCCACGCCATCGGAGGCCAGCTTGTCCATGAGCGCATAGATCTCACTTCGGGCTCCGACATCGACGCCGCGCGTTGGCTCGTCCAGGATCAGCACGCGCGGCTGGCGCGAGAGCCATTTGCCGAGGACCACCTTCTGCTGATTGCCGCCCGACAGCAATCCGACCAATTGGTGAATGCTCGGAGTCTTGATCCGGAGCCGATCGCACAATTCGCGGGTCGTCGATCGGGTTCGCGAAGACGACACAACTCCAGCTTTGCTCAATAGGTCCAAGTTCGGCAAGCTCAAATTGAATTCGACACTCTTCTCGAGCACAAGCCCATTTAGTCGACGATCCTCGGGGGCCATCAGCAGCCCGGCTCTAATCGCGTCGGACGGATGTCGTAAGGCGACCCGCTTGCCATCCAACCGAACTTCGCCGGCGGTGATGGATCTCAGTCCAAACAGGGCCTCCGCCAACTCGGTCCGTCCGGCCCCGACCAGACCGGCCATGCCGACGATCTCGCCCGCCCGAAGGGAAAACGAGATCGGCGCCGTCGGCCCGCGTTCATAGGTCACGCCGCGTATTTCGAGAGCCGGCGGTCCGTCCTTCGCCCGGCGATCGGTTCGGGGATAAAAGCCCTTCAGATCGCGGCCGACCATGAGCCGCACGATCGCGTCGTGATTGATCTCTTGCTTGGACAGTTCGCCCGCGTTCTTGCCATCGCGCAGCACCGTCACCCGATCCGCGCAGCGTCTGACCTCTGCCAGCCGATGCGAGATATAAATCACTGAGACGCCGGAGTCGCGCAAATCGTCGATCACTTCGTAGAGTCGATCGGTCTCCCGTCTGCGTCAGACTCGAAGTCGGCTCATCCATGATGATGACCCGCGCCCGCATGGATAGTGCTCGGGCAACTTCGATCAGTTGCTTCTGGCCGGGAGCAAGCCGACTCACTTGCGTGTGGGCGATGGATTCTGGGAGGCCGACTCGTCGCAAGAGCACGGCGGCCTCGCTCGCCATGTCGCGCTGGCGCAGCCAGAGTCGCCCTAACAATCGCTCGCGACCCAGAAAGATGTTGGCCGCCGCCGACAGGTTTTCGGCGAGATTGAGTTCTTGATGAATAAGACTGATGCCGGCCACCATGGCGTCGTTGACATTCGCGAAGCGCACTGGCTGACCGTCCAGCCGAATCTCGCCGTCATCGGCTGAATAGAGTCCGCCGAGAATCTTCATCAAGGTCGACTTGCCCGCCCCATTCTCGCCGACGACCGCGAGGACCTCGCCCGCTAAGAGGCGCAGCGACACGCCATCCAAGGCGAGGACGCCGGGGAACTGCTTGCGAACGGAAATTGCTTCGAGTCGGGGAGTGCTCATGCAAAGGATTATGCTACCGACGATGCCCGGAGGTGACAGCGGACAGCGGACAGCGGACACCAGACACCAGACACCAGACACCAGACGCCAGAAAGCAGGTTTGACTCCGTCTAGTGTCTGCTGTCTGGTGTCTCGTTACTGGTGTCTGGTGTCTGCTGTCCGCTGTCTGGTTACTGGCGTCTGCTATCGCTATCCTGACAATATGTTCCGAGTTACTCGCGAGTTCGAATTCTGCTTCGGCCATCGACTCATGGACTATGACGGCAAGTGCCGCAACCTGCACGGGCACAACGGCAAGGCCTGTGTCACACTGCAAGCCGATCGCCTGGCTCGCCACGAGATGGTCGTCGATTTTGTCGAAATGAAACGCGTGATCGGCACCTGGATCGATAATACGCTCGACCACACGCTCCTGTTGCACAAAGACGACCCGCTGGTGAAGACGCTGGAGACGGCCGGCGAGAAAGTGCTGCCGCTCGACGTATCGCCAACCACGGAAAACATTGCCAAACTCATCTACGAGTACGTGGAGTCCAAGGGATTGCCCGTCGCCGAAGTGACGATGTGGGAAACACCTTATTCGTTTGCAACCTACCGAAAAACCTGAGCGATGGTTGTTCCGGTCGATCAAAGCGAGGTGGGTCATGAGCGATTGGAACGCCTGGCAGCTCATTGTGTTGATCGGAATGCTTTGCCTAACCGGCTTGTTGATTGCCTACTTGACCGCATGGCACCTTGGTCGTTTGCGTGCGGCCGAGTTGGCGGGGAGCCCGGAAGAGCGAGCCGCTCGACTATTTGGCGAAGCGATCGCGCGCTGCGATGGCGCCATACCAGCAGATACGGTTGACACATTATCCGGGATTTTTGCGGGGGCAACTTTGGAACAGAAGCTGGCAATTGTCGCGGCGATGTCCGGTCTGCTGGATCGCGCTAAAGACGGACCATTGAACCTGGTGGACCTTCCGGAAAAGCTGATCGCAATGTTTCGACACCTCGGGGGCACGTCGAAAGCCGCCGCCGTGTGAACCGGGCTACTCAAACCGATCGAAACCGAAAACCAGATCGATCAGGTTTCGCGAGCCTACATAGATCCGGTCTCCCGGACAAACTTGGTAGTTCGTCGCTGTTTGTCCACGGCGGACGATGGCGCCGTAATCAACCTTGAGCACCATTCCCGTCCCGTCGCCGGTTGGCCGAACCAGGATCACATCCCGCCAGCTTGACCGATCGGTCATGCCGCCCGCGGCCACGATGGCATCAAGCACCGTCTCGTTGCCGACAAGCGGGAATTTCCCGGGCGTAGTGACTTCGCCGAGCACATAGAACGCCTTGGAAAAACGATTGACGAGCCGCACATCGATGAAGCCGAAGTCGTCTGTTTTCTCCACTGCCCGCACCGCGGACTTGACCATCTCTTCGATCTCGGGCAGCGTACGACCGGCGACGTTCAGTCGGCCATATTTGCCGAGATCGATCGTACCGTCGGCGAGAATGGTCTGGTCGGCTGGCATGCGGACCTTGGATTCAAGGTCCACTGGCATGACCAGGAGGCCGTCGCCGGGCTCCACCCGATATTCCGATAGAACGCGCTTATTGAGTTCGTGCGGAAGTGGCTGTGGCAAGCATAAGCGAGCGGCGCGTGCGCCATCCCCAATGGGATAGCGGTCCGGAAGCGGCGAAACCCCCTGAGCGACTGTACCGCATCCGCACGCGGCCCCCAAAAGGACCGCGCAGCCGAGCAGTCGGAGCCCGCGGGTTGAGCGCATGGATTTTCCGATGGGGCGATTGTTCGCCACAATCGGAATAATCGGCAAATTTTACCCGGCGAATTGAGAGAAAGTTGAAAATAGACAGCAGACTGCAGAGACCAGACAGCGGAGACCAGAGATGTCAGCGATCTTTCTGGATTACCCATTTCTCTGGGCAATTCTGCATCGCGATTATCATGCGTCGAGACTGCCTCACCAGTAGGTCCGGCGAGCCGAGCCGGACCGCCTCGCACACGCAGATAACGGCATGCAGTCTCCGCGGCGGCCGCCCTGGTCCGCCTCGGCTCGGCGGACCTACTTGTGAAACAGACTCTGGTGTCTGATGTCTGTTCACTAACCCGCATACACCTTGGCAAACTCCCTGCACGTTACCGGCTTGATCTTCCCCGCCCAACCTGCCTGGCCGAATGAGGTCATCCGCGCTTTGCAGACGGCCTTCATCGCCTCGCGGGCTGGCTTCAAGTAATCGCGGGGGTCGAATTTCTCCGGGCTCTCAAAGAACACTTTGCGAATTGCCCCGGTGATGGCCATGCGATTGTCGGTGTCCACATTGATCTTGCGCACGCCGTTCTTGATGCCGAGTTGGATCTCCTCAACCGGGACGCCCCAGGTCTGTTTCATCTTCCCGCCGTACTTATTGATGATGTCCTGTAAGTCCTGCGGCACGCTACTGGACCCGTGCATCACCATGTGGGTGTTCGGCAGGCGCTTGTGAATTTCAATGATGCGATCCATGGCCAACACCTCGCCGGTCGGCTTGCGCGTGAACTTGTAAGCACCGTGGCTGGTGCCGATGGCGACGGCCAGGGCATCGACTTTGGTTTTGCGGACAAAGTCCTCCGCCTGGCCGGGATCCGTGAGCAACATGCTGTGATCGATCACCCCTTCCGCTCCGTGGCCGTCTTCTTTTTCACCCATGCCGCTTTCGAGCGATCCCAACACGCCCAGCTCGCCTTCAACGGAAATCCCCAAGCGGATGCGCCAGTTTGACGACTTCCGAAGTGACACCCACGTTGTAGTCGTAATCGGCGGGAGTCTTGCCATCGTCCTTGAGCGAGCCGTCCATCATGACGCTGGTGAAGTTCTGGTCGATGGCGCTTTTGCACGTGGCGGGGCTGTTGCCATGATCCTGATGCATGGCGATGGGAATGCTCGGGATAAAGCTCGGCGGCGGCCAGCATCAGATGGCGAAGATAGGCATCTTGCGAGTAGCTGCGGGCGCCGCGGCTCGCTTGAATAATGACCGGAGAATCGGTTTCTTTGGCCGCCTCCATGATGGCCTGGATCTGTTCCATATTGTTGACATTGAAGGCAGCCAAGCCGTAATTGTTGGCAGCGGCGTGGTCCAGGAGAAGTCGCATAGGCACAAGTGGCATCACAGGCTCCGAAGAGGGCGGTTGACGTTCCGGTGTCGTTATACGAGGCGGAATCTCTGTGCGATAGCCCTTGCGGATGAACACGCCTTTCCGATAAGAAACCATCGTCAACCCCGAGGTTTCGCCGATGGCAAGCCGAGTGAACTGGTCCGCGATCTTGCCGTGGGTTTGGCGATTGCTGATCGCCATCGCGATCCTCGCGTCGCCGATCATCACGTTCTGGGCATTCACCGACCGCGAAACATCCGACCCGGACCGCGAGCAGCGATTGCGCAATGCCAGCCAATACCAGAATCACCGGCCGCCCGACCGATCGGACGATTCGCAGCCGTAGCCCGCACTCTCGTGTCGCCTTCGTCCTATTTGCAATGTCCCCCTCCCGTGCTTATACTTCGGACCACCATGTTGGGAGACTTCGATGCGCTCTCTCGCGATACTCTCCATGCTCGCACTATTTGCTTCCCGTTCCGCGGCGGACTTTCCGGCTCCGAAGGATTTGCCGAGGCATCCCGGACTTCCCGATCCGCTGATCATGCTCGATGGCACAAAAATCACGACGAAAGAGCAGTGGAACAACAAACGCCGGCCGGAATTGAAAGCGCTCTTTCAGCATTACATGTACGGGACCATCCCGCCCGCCACGAAAGTCACCGCTCGAGTTCTGCACGAGGATGCCAATGCGTTTGGTGGCAAGGCAACGCTGCGCGAAGTTGGCTTGTCGGCGATCAAGGGACACGAATTCCGCCTGTTGCTCGTGATCCCGAACCATCGAAAAGCCGGCGCGACGTGCTTCGTCGGCCCGAACTTCACGGGAAATCACACTCTCGTCGATGATCCCAAAGTCGCACTGACCACAGCCTGGATACGGCCAAGCAAGCCTGGGGTGAAGGAGGATACAGCCACGGACGCCGATCGTGGCAAACACAAAGACGTGTGGAATCTGGAACAATCGATCGATCGCGGATACGCGGTGGCGACGTTCTATTACGGAGAGATTGACCCGGACCGGGCGGACGTGCGTGGCGGCATTCGACCGCTCTTGCCCAAGGACCTTCAGACCGCGTCGATCGCGTGCTGGGCCTGGGCGATCCACCGAGCAGTCGATTATCTCGACACGCTTGCGGGCGAGATCGATCCCAAGCGAATCATCGCCGTCGGGCATTCGCGACTGGGCAAGACTGCCCTATTGGCAGCTGCCTTTGACGAGCGCATTGCCCTCGCGATTCCGCTTCAGGCGGGCTGCGGCGGAACAGCCCCGAGCCGCGGGACGGTCGGCGAGAGTGTCAAGCAGATCAACGATCATTTTCCCCACTGGTTCAACGCAAATTTCAAGGAATTCAACTCCGATCCGTCGCGGTTGCCATTCGATCAAAACTGCCTGGTTGCCCTGTGCACCCCACGGCCAGTTTTGTTTTCGAATGCGAAAGAAGATCAGTGGGCGAACCCGGATGGGCAGTTCGAAGTCCTCCAGGCAGCCGACCCGGTGTATCGCTTCCTCGACGCGGGCGGCCTCGGCGCGAAGGAGGTCCCGCCGCTCGGCAAGCTCGTCGACAGCCGGCTTGGGTACTTCATTCGTGCCGGCAAGCACTCGATGACTCTCGTCGACTGGCAGGCCTTCTGGGACTTCGCCGATAAACAACTGGGGAAGCCATAATCCAAGCCCTTCGTCTTCCAATCGGAACGGGGCGTCAGGAGATGGCAGATGAACCGATTGTTGATCGATCAATACGAATCCGAAGCGGATTTGCCCGCGAAGGCCATCGAAGGCCTGTCGCCGGCGGAATTGAACTCGTTCCCCGTGCCGGGGAAATGGAGCATCCAGCAGGTCATTCTGCACCTCATGGATTCCGATCTGATCGGTTCCGATCGCATGAAGAGAGTCATCGCGGAGCCAACGCCGACGTTGCTCGCCTACGACGAGACGGCATTCGCAAGGAGTCTGGGCTACGAACGACTTGATCCCGTCGCGGCCTGCGAGGTCTTTCGGCTGAATCGGAAACTGACCGCGGCGATTCTGCGCAATGCACCCGCAGAGGCATTCGAGCGCAAGGGCAATCACACCGAGCGCGGCTGGGAATCGCTGACCGATTTGCTCGAAGGCTACGTCGAGCACCTCCGACATCACATGAAATTCGTCAACGAGAAGCGCATCAAACTCGGGAAGAAAGCCGCGGAGTAAGCGCCCGTGTGGCAGTTCCGAGGCATTCGGCGAAAGCAACGCGCAACCGAGTGAAGCCGCGACGCGGAGGCTTTGCGGAGCGGAGCGCGTCTGCCAATCGCTTCGACCCGTGAAGCCGCGACGCGGAGGCTTTGCGGAGCGGAGCGTCTGCCAAGCGCTTCGACCCGTGAAGCCGCGACGCGGAGGCTCTGCGCGGAGCGGAAGCGTCAGCCTGCCAAGCATTGGCTTCCTCCCGTGCAACCGCGACGCGAAGGCTTTGCGAGCGGAGCCGGATCTGCTACGCCAAGATTCGTCCTCTTGTAACCGCGACGCGAAGGCTTTGCGGAGCGACCGACGGGGTCTCGATTCCTCCGCCGATCGCTCCTCGTGCAACCGCGACGCGGAGGCTTTGCGGAGCGGAGCGCGTCTGCCGGAGAGTGCTTCTGGTCCTATGGCGAGCGTCGAGGCGTAAGCGCGACGGATGCCCGCGACAGCGCTTCATCGGAAGGCGAACCGCGGATCACTCATAAGGCGGTTTGGTGCCGCTCGATTCGATCGGGTGCGACACCGTTGCCAAGAACCATCCCGGCGCTCGCGTGAAATTGGGTCGAAGGTCTCAGACAGGCTTGAATAAACAGATAGACATGCGTCGTTAGAACAGACGTACCCGCCCTCGCTATTTTTACTCAAGTCGGACGGGACATAAGACTGTTCGCCGGCGCGATACTCACCCCTGCAAACCGACGCAATGCCCCGCTCGTGTTTCATGCTCCGACGTTCGACTTCCGCGACTTCTTTGGCGACTAAAGGTCCTCAGACTTGAGCCGCAGAAACGATTCGTGCTCACCTTCCATCAACTCGCGAAACGACCGATAGCGATGCGCCCGGCGCCGAATTGGCGAACATCCATGCTTCCCATTCGCCGCCTTTGCTAATTGTCTTCGGATTCAATAATAGAACCGCCGAGTCGCCAACATCAGAGATTTCAAGGGCAGTCTGAAGGTACTCAGTGCGGAAGCGGCATGTGTCTTGTTCGTCTCCGTACACCAGATACTCTTCGTCCGTCAGTGGTCGAGGCGCTGGCGGCTCTCGTCCGGGCGGGTAAACGATTGTGATTCCGTTATTCTCCGGGTGGACACAGGCGTCAATCCATTGCTGGTTGCGTTCCTCGAACCAACGCACGTCTGAGCAGGACCAGAGGTCATAGATGAACGGCCCGCAGTTTCGCCAGCCATTCGATTCAGCCAAGAAGCTCCGATAGGACGGCGGGAGCGTAGCTCCGAGTCGCTCTTCAAGAGCAACGATTTCTGATTCTTTCGCCCCTTCGTAGCCGAGCCAACCGGAACTGACTGCCTCGGGGGGCAACATTTTGCGGACCGAATCGTCCGCCAACTGATCAAGAGAGACCTGTTGTAGAAACGGCCGCCACGCAAACGTTGATGGACTTCTCTTGGCCATGCGCCCTCCAAGCCGGTCGGGTAATGGAACATCGTCACCGTTGCTCCCTCTCCTCAGAACCGGACTTGCGAGTTTCCCCGCATCCGGCTCAAGCCTTAACGAACGCCCCTCGCGGGACGCGGTAGGATTACTGCGGACGCACGTCCCGATAGAAGACTGCGGGCAGTACCGCAGTTCATGTCACTCCACAAGAGTGCATGACAGTAACAGCGACCGCATCGTGTCGCACCCAAACGACGGCATTCACTTGCCGGGCCGGCGGCGTGATGTCTCGAAAAACCGTAATGCCGGCCCGGTCAAGTGAAACGCTTCGTTCGGCCCGCCTCAGCCCTCGGCTGGCTCGCCCAATTCTCGGACGACGCCCATCGCGCCAGCTTCGAAAACCTCGCCGGTCGCGCGGTCGCGAAGGTACCACCAGCACCCTTCTCCCGAGTTGCCGAAAGCCTCGACCTCGTGCCCAGAAGCGAACCGCAGACGCAGGTCCGGAAGTGGCACCCCCACAACGGCCTCAGACAGCGTCGCGTCGTCGAGCGGATCGAGAAAGCCGCACCATATCTCCCAAAGGGGCCGGTTGACCTCCGGTTGCTCTACCCCGTCCCATACAGGCCAGTCGGCACTGCCCGTGACCAACCTTCCTGCGTGCGTTAGACGCCACGGGGGATCGATCCAAATGTAAGCCCGGCCCTTGGCCCTGTCGCGAAAGTCGAACCGCAGCATGAGCGAATTGGTGGCCACTGAGCGTCGGCACTGCATCCCGACGAGTGACCGCAACGCCTCGGCCAGGCCGTCAACCATCGCAATGCCCTCTTTTGGGTCGGGTAAGGGAACAGCGTCACCAGCGCGGCGGCACAGTGACTTGTATTCACGCGATCACTTGATGCCGCCGCGGTCCGGTGCACCTACGGGTTCGGTGCCATTTCCGTGTGCGCGCTTTAGACCGGCAAGGGTCCGATGTCCGTCGGCGGTCTCAAGCCAGACGACACATTGGTCGTAATCTGCCGCTCCGACCAACTTGATTTCTTCGACGACTACTCCGTTATTGTCCCGAATCCGGCCGACCAAACCCTCTTCTGGTATGTTCCCCAGCATGGGTCCGCCCGGCAGGAGCCGGTATGGGCCCGGTCGCCGTGGCGGTACGGATAGCACCCAACCGTTCTTCGCCTCCGGGGCCAGCGCACGACTCCAAGTCCGTGTAACGGCGGTCGGCTTGTTGCAGTTGCGCGCGCTGCCAGACAGCCACCACCACGACAACCGTAACAGCCAGAAACAACAGGCCCCATAGGCACTGACGACGGTTCATTCGACCCTCCCCGGTCGGGTAAGGGAGCATCGTCACCGTTGCTCCCTCCCCTGAGAACCGGACTGGCGAGTTTCCCCGCATCCGGCTCAAGCCTTTACTAACGCCCCTCGCGGGACGCGGTCTTGTTCAACACCATTCCCTCGCTGTGGCCCTGTCGGTGACAGTTGGGATGCAGCAAGACAAGATTGTCAATTTCGTCGCTCCCGCCTTTTCCCCCGCGAGAGTACGTCGTTAGTCACGACGTAGCCGCCCTCTCTATCTTATATTCAAGTCGGATGGAACATGAGACGGTTCGCCGGCTACTCGACGGTGACGTAGCTGAGGGCGTACTCCGCCCGCTTCTGGCCGAGGGCCCGGGTGACCAATTCCTGTAGCCGGGCCCAGTCACGCCCCGCCCGCACCCGCCCCTCCAGGATGACCCACCCGCCGTCGCACGACGGGCTAACCTCCACTTGGGCGAACGCCGCGTCCCCGGCCAGGGCCTGCCGGATGGCCTCCCGCTGCTCCTCGCAGTGCCGGCGGTACGCCCCGTCCTCCCCGGTCAGTGCGCCGGCCACGAAGCCCACGGCACCCCCGACGGCCATGGCCGCCACGGAGAAGAAAAAGACCACGACCCAGAAGCTCTTCACTGGCCGCGCCTCCTCCCTCGGTCGGGTAAGGGAACAGCGTCACCGTTGCTCCCTCCCCTCAGAACCGGACTGGCGAGTTTCCCCGCATCCGGCTCAAGCCTTAACGAACGCCCCTCGCGGGACGCGGTAGGATTACTCCGGACGCACGTCCCGGTCGAAGACTGCGGGCAGTACCGCAGGTCATGTCACTCCACAAGAGTGCATGACAGTAACAGCGACAGCCTGGTGTCGCACCCGAACGACTGCATTCACTTGCCGGGCCGGCTGAAAGGAACTTGATGTCTCGAAAAACCGTAATGCCGGCCCGGCCAAGTGAAACGCTTCGTTCGGCGGCTACTTGGATTTCGGGGCGAAGAACTCGGTGATCTCCGCCTCGCCCCTCATCGCTCGGATGCCGTTCGTGTTCGTCGTCGTGGGCCTCTTCAACTGCCTTGACGCGCAACTGTCACCCTCCGTCGCGACAAACACCAGCCAGCCGCCGGCCAGATCCAGCTCCTGGCCGCCGATTGTCAACCGACCGGCCTTCCCATCGCCGGTCGTGCAGGAGATTGCGACGAGGGGCTTCCCCTCTCGTGAGAGGAGGCTGCCTTTTCAGAATGGCCTCCTTCCCGGTCGTGAACTCAAGGCCCCCTTTCGTCTGGGCGTCGTGGTCGATCCATACGGTCAGGGCGACCGCCCCATCCCAAGTCCAGCAGACGACACCCGCGTAATCGATCTCCGGCCGTCTTCCCGGCGCGGGGGTCGCCGTAACCCCAGCCCGCCTGCTGACCTGGACGTCTGGAGTCGGCGGCGTGGCAGGGGGTGCCTTGCTCGAAATGCATGCGGCGAGCGTCAGGATGGCGAAGAAAGAGCCGGCGAGGACAGTGGACGATGCCTGGCGCATGCTTTTCTTCGCTCCTGGCATCCCTCGGTCGGGTAAGGGAACACCGTCACCGATGCTCCCTCCCCTGAGAACCGGGCTGGCGAGTTTCCCCGCATCCAGCTCAAGGCTTTATTAACGCCCCTCGTGGGACGCGGTCTTGTTCAACACCATTCCCTCGCTGTGGTCCTGTCGGTGACAGTTGGGATGACAGCAAGCAGAGATTGTCAATCGAGCCTCTGCCGCCTTAAGCCCTCCGCCAGAGAAGGTGGTGAATATGCCAGCCTTCTGCCAGGGTCAGCGGCGCGTGACAGTCCAAACATTTCCCGTCCTGCTCTAGCCAAAGATAACGGGCCGTCCCACACCCTGTCAAGGAATTGGCCATCGGAAGCGCTCCGGCACTCTTCGAAGTACCACTCCCAAGCTGAGGACCACTCCGCCAGGGGGTGATGGAGAAAAAGTTGGCGGAGTTGGCGGCGACTCTGCCACATTGGCAGTTTGAGCAATGAACCACATGCACAAAAGCGAAGAGCAAGCGAACGAGGATTTCATTCGCTTGCTCTTCAGTTCTTCTCGAACCGGACAGTCCCCGGCAGTGCCTAGCGTCGAAAAGCTCGGAACGGCCGATACGATGCGTCGGTGCCGGTATATTGCCACTTGGTCGGCTTTCCGTCCTTGTCGAGTTCGACAATCCGGCCCATGTTCTGATTGCCAACCAGCGTGTTGCCGTTGCGCAATCGAACCGCGGAAGTGGCATATTGGTAGTTGGCTGTCCACCCGGTTTTGCCGGAATCCACATCGAACTCGGTGATGCTGTTCATGAGCGTAACCAGCACCTTTCCGCTCGGCAGAACATCGACCGTCGAGTAATAGTTGACGCCATTGCCCCCCGTACCATGGGCTTTGACGATCGTGCCTTTGCGATCCACTTTGAGCAGTTGCTGGTTTTGAGTGAGCAAGACATACTCGCCGTTCTTCAATCGAGCGCCCGCGACGATATCGTACTCGTTGCGGATGAAATTGAAGACATGCTTCTTGTTCGACTTGTCGCCGCGTTCCCATTCGATGATCTGATTGCGCCCGACTGCCCAGGTAATGCCATTTGGCAAACGCCCGATATTCACCGGCTGGTTGATGTTCTCACTCCAAAGCTCCTTGCCATCAATTTCCCGCTCGACAATTCGGTTCCGATTGTGTTCCGCGATCAACACCTTCTTCCCGGCGAGAGGGACCGCGTCCATCGGCCAATTGAGTCCCTTGACGCTCCACCGCTCTTTGCCATCCCCTCCAAGGGCGACCACGCGCCCCAGCCCGCCGCGGAATGGTGATTCGCACACTATCGTCAGCCCATATGTCGATTCTCGATCGAGCTTGGCCAGATCGACCTTCTTCGCGTGGTCGTCCCACCATTTCTTCCACGCATCGCGGGCTTTTTCCTGACTCGCCTTGTCGGCGCCCAGCGAGACCGGCGGCCCATCTTCGCCGGCGATCCGCCACATCAGTTCCTCCGCCCGCCAGCCTTTCTCGCTCGGCACTTCGGCCATCAGGCGAATGACCTCGGGCACTACCTCTTTGTCGCGACCTTCATTGACCAGAGCCAATGCGACCATGAGTTTCACATCGCTATTCGGCTCCTTTTTCAGAAGCTCTTTCATCCGGGCCCGACTCTCCTTACTGTTGGCGCGTGCGAAAGCCTCGGCAGCCGCGCCGCGCTTCAAGACATCCTTGCTTTCGAGTGCGGCTTCCAGTGTCTTGTCTGTCTTGCCATTGCGGATGGCCAAAACGGCGAACGTATTGCGAATTTCATCCGCGACCGATTCGTCTTCGGCCAGGGGGAGGTAATTCAAGAGCGCCTCGGTAATGCCGTCATCCTTCCTCGTCGCCAACAGTCTGGCAGCCGCCATTGCCAACGAACGGGTCGGTACTTTCTCGATAATCTGGAGGGCCAATTCGCAGCGGCGGAAAATCTCGGGGTCGGCGTCTTTGGCGTTCATCGCCGACTTAATCAGCGCGATCGCCGGCACGCCGCTCTTGGCCAGCTGATCGGACGCCGCCTCCCGTTCCTCGAACACCTCGTTGCCGAGCCTCTGGATCAGGGAATTGATTCGCGCCTTGTCCGACTCCGAGACGGTGTGACTCTTGAAGAAGTCCACGAGCGATTTCGTATCTTCCGAATAGCCACCGGATTTGATTGTCTCGACGTCGGCCTTCTTCTGATCGAAAGGTTCCTCGGCCTTGCCGGTCGTTTTGCTCGCCACGGTCGCTGGTTTGGTGGCAACCGCTTTCGGCTGCGCGGCGAGGTCGCTACAGCCGGCAAGAAGACTGAGGCTTAAGAGCGAAGCACACAGGAGGGCGGTACGCATGACCGGTCCCCTTGAAGTTGGATGAAGCGGGCCTTCGGACATGATAACCCCCGGATAGGCCAAACGGCAGGGGGAGCACGTTTCAAGTTCCAAGTTTTGAGTTTCAAGTTACAATCAAGTTTCCAGTTCCAGTTGCGAATCGGAAGCAGCAGGTTCGGCGGTATCGTTGATCTGCGTGGAACTTGAAAGTGGAAACTGGAAACTTGAAACTCAATGCATGAGCATCACGGCCAAGAATATTTGCAAGCGGTTCGGCAAGAAGGTCGTTCTTGACAATGTAACCGTCGAGGCGCCGGCGGGCACGCTCGTCGCCTTGCTCGGTCCATCCGGCTCGGGAAAGACCACCCTGCTCCGCATCATCGCCGGTCTCGAAGTGCCTGAGAGCGGCAGTGTCCTTTACCAGAACGATGACGTCACGCACCACACGGCCCGCGAGCGAAATATCGGCTTCGTCTTCCAGCATTACGCTTTATTCAAGCATATGACGGTGTTCGAAAACGTGGCGTTCGGCTTGCGAGTGCGCAAATGGACGGAAACACGGGTCCGCGATCGTGTCGGAGAATTGCTCCGCCTCGTTCGCCTGGATGAATACGCCGACCGGTATCCGCAGACACTCTCGGGCGGTCAAAAACAACGAATCGCGCTCGTGCGAGCCCTGGCCCCGGAGCCACCGGTGTTGCTTCTCGACGAACCGTTCGGGGCGCTAGACGCCAAGGTGCGTTCCGAGTTGCGGGTCTGGCTGCGACGTTTTCACGACGAGTTTCACGTGACCAGTTTATTTGTCACGCACGATCAGGAAGAAGCGTTTGAGGTGGCTGACAAAGTCGTCGTGATGAATCAGGGGCGAATTGAGCAATCCGGCACTCCGGCTCAAGTTTTCGAACACCCGGCCAACGCGTTTGTGATGGACTTCTTGGGCAACGTCAACGTTTTCCCGGTTCAACTTCTCGATGGACTGCGCGATGCTCGGCCACGTGGAAATGCCATTGCCGCACATTCCGACCAATGGCGAGGAAGGTCGCGTTTTTGTCCGACCGCATGAACTGGATTTGACGCGGGTTCGCGAAGGCTCCAGCGCCCTGGAAGCGAAAATCACCCACATTAATCCGGCCGGTTCAGTGGTCAAAGTGCGTTTAATGGCCGACGAATTTGGCTTGCTCATCAACGTCGATGTGTCGCCGGAACAATACTCCGCGTTGCGATTGCGAGCCGGCGAAGTGGTTTACATCGCACCGAAGCGGGCACGGATGTTTCCAGAGGATTACGTCATTTGATGTCGGACGCGCGTCTGTCAGAGCACACCTTTGGTCGAGGGCACCCCGTTCGCACGCGGATCCGGCTCCGTCGCAGCCCTCAATGCACGCGCCACGGCCTTAAAAACCGCTTCGATGACGTGGTGCGTATTTCGGCCATGGTGCAGGATCACGTGAAGGTTGAATACCCCGGCCGACGACGCGGCTCGCCAGAACTCCTCCGCGAGCGACGAATGAAACGCGCCCAATGTCTCGCTCGGCACGTCCACATTCCAGACCAAATACGGCCGGCCGCTCAGATCGACCGCCGCCGTGACGAGCGTATCGTCCATCGGCACCGTTGCGGACCCATACCGACGAATGCCACTTTTGTCACCCAGCGCTTGGCCAAGGCACTTGCCGAAACAAATGCCGACGTCTTCCACACTATGATGGGCGTCGACGTGCAAATCGCCCTGGCATTTCACGGTCAAGTCAAACAACCCGTGCTTCGCCAGATGCGTCAACATGTGGTCGAAGAAGCCGACCCCCGTCGCGATGTTGGGCGTGCCCTGGCCGTCCAGTTCCAGTGCCAACGTAATGTTGGTCTCGTTCGTCTTGCGGTCAATTTGTGCGTGGCGGGACATGGCATTCGTTCGACCCGTTGGGTCGAACGCTAAACAGTTAAGAGGTTCTTCAACTCGGTCAAGAACGTGTCGATCTCATCGTCCGTTCCCACCGATACTCGGAGGCCGTCGCCGTAGTCGGGATAATTCATGTAGCGTACCAGAATTCTTCGGGTCTTGAGGCTCTCGTACAGCGGTTTCACAGGTCTCCCGGGATGCCTCGCCCAAACGAAATTCGCTTGACTCGGTGTGACATCGAAGCCAAGGCCGCGAAGCGACTCGGTCAGTCGACCTCGTGTGTCCAGGATCATCCGCCGGGTCGTCGCCAGATATTGCTGATCCTGGATCGCAGCCGTCGCCGCCGCGAGACTCAAAACGTCGCAATTGTAGGAATCCTTCACCTTAACCAGTTCACGGATTACCTGCGCATTGCCGACTGCGAAGCCGAAACGAATCCCCGCCAAAGCGTAGGACTTACTCAGCGTCCGCGTGACGATCGCATTCGGCTGAGAGATGAGCTTGAGCCCGTTGCGATCGGCAAAATCGACATAAGCCTCATCCAGGACAACCGGGCAGCCGATTCGATTCGTCAGTTCTCCGATGGCCTCGGGATCGATCATCGTTCCACTGGGAGAATTGGGATTGGCGACGAAGATCAAATCGGGCCGCTCTCCAGGCCATTCCTTGGGTAGTTTCCAGTCGGCAGTGAACGGCACGGCCCGGAAGCGGGCGCCCTGAATCTCAGCCAGACTCCTATAGAGGATGTAACTCGGGGTGGGCGCCGCGATGAGCCCGCCTTCGGGAACGTAAGCACGCGTCAAAATGGTGAGAATATCATCCGAGCCGTTGCCGATGAGGATTTGCTCGGGCGAGATTCCAAGGATCGGGGCCGCCGCGTTGCGAAAGCTGTCACCCAATGGCTCGGGATATTTTCGAAGGCGGTCTCCGGTCACTGCTGCACGAATCGCTTCGAAAACGCGGGGCGACGGCGGATAGGGGTTCTCATTGGTGTTGAGTTTGATGTACTCGCCGTCGCGCGGTTGCTCGCCTGGCACATAGCCGGCCATCGACTGGACGTTCGGTCGAATCCCGGCCATTTCAATCCCACTATTTGCGTAGTTTTGCCGCGGCCGCGGCGGCTTTCTTGGATGGCCGCAGTTGCAGCGGCTTGTCGGCGACCCGCGCCGCCACACTGGCCGCATGGGCGGTCAGGCCCTCCCGAGTGGCCATTGAAATGACATCGTCCGCGATTTCCCTCAATCCGGCGCGCGTGAAGTTGATAATGCTCGTGCGCCGGCGGAAATCGTTCACGCTCAAGCCGCTGGCGAAGCGGGCGGTGCCGCCCGTGGGAAGCACGTGCGACGGGCCGGCGGCATAATCGCCCAGCGCTACCGGCGTGAACGGCCCAAGGAAGATCGCCCCGGCGTTGTCCACCTTTTCCGAAAATGCTTCGGGGTCGCGCGTCTGTACGTGCAAGTGTTCGGGGCGCTAATTGATTGACGATTTTCACTCCTTCGGCACGATCCCTGACGAGCACGAATGCCCCGTACTCGTGCAGGCAGGCTCGTGCTTGTTCGCCACGGTCGAGATGATTGAGCTGCTTGTTCAACGACTTTTCCACTTCATCGGGGAGATCGCCGTGCCAGGTGACCAAGAGCGATACCCCTGGTGAATGCTCGGCCTGGGCAATCATGTCGAGGGCCACGAAGTCCGGCTGGGCCGATTCGTCGGCGGCAACGAGCACTTCGCTCGGCCCGGCGAGACAGTCGATCGCCACCTGGCCGAAGACGAACCGCTTCGCCAACGTGACGTACAGGTTGCCGGGACCAACGATCATGTCGACGGGCTCTAAACCTTCCACTCCGTACGCGAGAGCGGCCACGCCTTGGGCGCCGCCGACGCGATAAACTTCCTTGACCCCCAACATATGACAGATGGCCAACATATCGCGGTTGTTCGCGCCATTGGCCGTGGGCGGCATAATAACCACGATATCCTTCACTTCCGCGGCCTGCGCCGGACAAACCGTCATGAGCAAAGTCGAGGGGTATGCGGCGGCGCCACCGGGAATACAGATGCCGACGCGGTGGAGGGGGCGGTGGCGAAGTTGCAGTTCGTAGTGTTCCGAAACTGGAAGCAGCGCGTCCTTGCTCATCAGGCCGATTTGGAACTGCAACACATTGTCGCGAATGCGGCGGGCGGTATCGATGAAGCTCGGATCGGTCGCGGCAAAGGCCGCGGCCATCTCCTCCGGTTGAACGCGAATCTGCGCGGCGTCAGCGCGCACCTTGTCAAATTTCTCCGTGTAATTCAGTAGGGCGTTGATGCCCTTGTTCTGCACTTCGCCACAGATCTTTTCCACCGCCTTGGCGGGCGGGATCGCCTCGCCAAATACGGCTTGCGTCAGCTTGCGGCTGGCAGGCGTCACCACATTCGCTTGATCGGCAAATGGGTTTTTCAAGGCGGCCAATTGTCGAGCCGCATGGGGGTTTGATGTGTCAATCCGCCGAATCTTCAGCGACGGCATTTTGAGTTCCTCAAGGTTGCAAACACTTGATCTCAGTACAATTCAGCGGCGATCGATGCCAGGTCCCTGGCCGGCCGCGGGCCTATACAACCAATCGGGCGAACACTGGAAGTTAGCAACTATACGGGTACCAAAAGGCGATTGCAAGGACGTGTTTATCCCCAGATGACGAGGCCGGTTTCAAACGGGTGCGGCAAGTCGGCGTGGCGGGGCAGCACTCGGACCATGAATCCATATTGTCCGCTGGCGGCACAGGGGACGGACGCGCGGAAGTCAACCGCATGATTGCCAGCAACGGGTGCGATTGGCATAAGTCGCGACGAGCGCGGCGACGCGATTTCGCCCATGGAATCGATCGCTCCGTGATAAAGTTGGACCTCAACGTCATCGGGGCTCAGTCCCCCCAATTGAACGCGTGCCCGCACGTCCAGATCGTCGCCGACATGCAGCGCTTCGGCCGGAGGCGGCGTCACATCCTCGACGTGGACCTCTTGCCAATGTTTCGATAGTTTGTGCCGCCAGGCTGCAAGTTGGCGGGCGTGCATGAAATCGTTGACCGACAATCGAACGACGCGCCGGTACGATGGCACATACGAAACTTCGGTGTATTCGCGGACCATGCGGTGCGTGTTGAAGACGGCCACATTGGTGGCAATCGATCGTTTCATCCGTTTGATCCAGGCGCGCGGCAAACCATCGGCGCCGCGCGTGTAGAACTCCGGAACTATTTCCCGCTCCAAGAGGTCGTACATCGCGTTGCTTTCGACCTCGTCCTGGTACACCTGGTCGGTGAATTCCTCGCCCGAGCCGATGCGCCAGCCGTTGTCGCCCCGGTAACCCTCATCCCACCAACCGTCGAGAACGCTCAAATTGATACCCCCATTGACACACACCTTCATGCCACTGGTTCCGCTGGCTTCGAGGGGACGGCGGGGATTGTTCAACCAAACATCCACGCCCTGGACGAGATGTCTGGCAATGTTAATCTCGTAGTCTTCGAGAAACACGACCCGACGACGAAACTCGGGCCGGCGTGCATATTGCGTAACCTGAGCGATCAACTCTTTTCCTCCGTGGTCCTTCGGATGGGCCTTGCCGGAGAAAATCAGTTGGACGGGGCGCTCCTTGTTATTGAGTATCGCGTTCAGCCGTTCGAGATTCCGAAAGACCAGCGTGCCGCGCTTGTAGGTGGCGAATCGGCGCGCAAAGCCGATCGTCAACGCTTCCGGGTCCAGCACTTCCTCGGCGGCGACAATCTCGGCCCGCGTAGCGCCTAACCGGCGGCGCTGCTTTTGCAATCGATCCCGCGACAGGGCGACCAATCGCTCCCGGCAGCGCTCGTGGGTCCGCCACAACTCAGCATCGGGAATGTGCTCGGCCCGTTGCCAGACGTCAAAGGCGGTCGGCTTGTCCTGCCAGGCGTGCCCAAGATAGCGATCATAAAGAGCGGCGATCTCAGGCGCGACCCAGCTTTGCGTGTGGACCCCATTCGTAATCGACGTGATCGGCACCTCGTTGTCGGGCAGGCCGGAAAAAATGTTCCGCCACATTCTTCGCGACACGACCCCGTGCAACTTGCTGACGCCATTCGACACGTTCGCCGTGCGAATCGCGAGCACCGTCATCGAGAAATTCTCGCCTTCGTTAGCAGGTTGCTCGCGGCCGAGTGCCAGGAACGCGTGTCGATCCAGTTTCAGCGATTTCATGAACTCGCCGAAGTACTGGTCGATCATGTGGGGCGGAAACGCGTCGTTGCCCGCCGGGACGGGAGTGTGAGTCGTGAATACGGTGCCAGCCTTGACGGCTTCGATCGCGGTCGCAAAGTCGAGTCCTTTTTCTTCGACGAGTACGCGGGCCCGCTCGAGGGCCGCAAATGCGGAGTGCCCCTCGTTCATGTGGCAAACGGTCGGCTCCTTACCGAGAGCCCGGAGCGCCCGCAAGCCGCCAATGCCGAGTACGATCTCCTGTTGGATGCGCGTATGACTGTCGCCGCCGTAGAGTTGCGCTGTGATCTTGCGGTCGTCCGGATGATTCTTGGGAATATTGCAATCAAGCAGGTACAACGAAACTCGGCCCACATTGATTTTCCACACGCGAGCAAATACATCGCGCCCGTGCATTCGGACGGAAATCATCAACGGGTTGCCATCCTGATCCGTCTTGGCGATCAGTGGCAGGTTGAAGAAGTCGTTTTCGGGATACCGTTCTTGTTGCCAGCCGTCGACGTTCAGGTACTGCCGGAAGTAACCCTCGCGATACATCAGGCTGACGCCGCTGAGCGGCAGGCCCAGATCGCTCGCGGATTTCAAATGATCGCCGGCTAGCACTCCGAGGCCACCCGAGTAAACGGGGACCGATTCATGAATGCCGAACTCGGCCGAGAAATAAGCAATTCGCAAGTCGGACTCGTGCGCGTGATTGTCCGCGAACCAGGTGGGGGCGGCCATATATGCCTGAAACGCTTCCCAAACACGATCGAGATGTGCCAGGAATCCATCGTCCGACGCCAATTCCTCAAATCGCTTTTGGGAGGTCGAAGTCAACAGCCGAATTGGGCTGTGATCGAGCTGTTCGAATCGATCCGAGTCCATGCGCCGAAACAAGGCGACCGCATCGCCGTGCCAACACCACCAGAGGTTGTAGGCGAGTTGGTGCAATGGAAGAAGGCGCTCGGGCAGCCGCGGCAGGACCGTGAACGAGCGGACTGGGCCGGTCGGCATGTCGGGACCTCGGAAGCTAAAGGAAGCAGGCAACGGGAGCGAGCGAGACGGGAGGGGTCAGACCGACAAGTCGCCGACTGACATGAAAACTCGCAATTGCCGGAGATGTTCTAGTGAAAACGCCGCGTCGCGCCAACCCTCGACGGCGTAAGTTATTGGTTGGTCCAAAGATATGTACGGCTGACGAACGGCCCATTGAGAACTGGATATCAAGCGCGCGATCCTAAATGCCCGTCCGTCCCCGCGGGCAACCGATCGAGCACTTCGCGGACCTTGCGCAACAGGGCGTGAATGGTGAATGGCTTTTGCAAGAAATCGGATTCCGCCTGCAAGACACCGTGTCGCACTACCGCATCGTCGGTGTAGCCCGACGTAAAGATCACGCGTGTGTGCGGGTTCAAATCAGCCATCTTTTGGCGAAGTTCCCGACCACCAATTCGCGGCATCACAACATCGCTCAGCAGCAGGTCAATCGAGCCGTGATGCTCGTGGCAGATTTGGAGCGCAGATTCGCCGTCGGACGCTTCGAGAACTCGATAGCCCCGCGATTCGAGAGCTTGGCGAGCCAGCTTACGTACCCCTTCCTCATCCTCGACAAGCAGCACGGTTTCGGTTCCAGTCGGGTTGAATTCACGAGACGGGGGGAGCACTGTATACTCCGGCTGATCGGCCGCCGGCAAGAAGAGACTGAATGTTGTGCCGCGGCCGGGCTCACTCTCCACGGCCGCATGTCCGCCGCTGGCCTTGATGATCCCGTAAACCATCGCGAGCCCAAGGCCGGTTCCCTTGCCGACCGGCTTCGTCGTGAAGAATGGCTCGAAAACATGGCCGAGCATCGCCTTGTCCATGCCACAACCGGTGTCGGCGACTGACAACAGAACAAAGCGTCCCGGCCGCACGTCGGCGTGATTCCGGACATAGGCGTCGTCGAGAAACACATCGCGGGTGCTGATCGTCAACGTTCCGCCCTGGGGCATGGCATCGCGAGCGTTGACGACCAGATTCATCAACACCTGTTCCATCTGACCGGGATCGACCCGAACCGTGCCGGGGTCGGCGCGAAACTCAGTTGCCAGCCGGACATCTTCGCCGATCAAGCGGCCCAGGAGGGTTTGAAAGTCCGTAACCAGTTCGTTGAGACTCAGGACCCGCGACTGCAACACGGTTTTGCGGCTGAATGCAAGAAGCTGCCGTGTCAGAGTCGCGGCTCGTTCGCCGGCCTTGTTGACCTCTTCGACGAGTTGCCTGGCATCGTCCGGCAAGGATATGGTTCGGAGCAACTCGCAGCAGCCGTTGATGACGGTGAGAAGGTTGTTGAAGTCATGAGCAACGCCGCCCGCCAGATGACCGACAGCTTCCATTTTCTGCGATTGCCGGAGTTGCAGCTCCAATTGCTTCGAAGCCGTAATATCCGTGTACACATTGACAATGTGAGTCAGCAGCCCCTCTTCAAAGATCGGCGCCAGACTGAGGGCGTTCCAGAAGGGTGTGCCATCCTGACGGTAATTCTGAATTTCGACAAAGCACGGCTCGGCCTTGCGAATGGCCTCGTCAATGGTGGCAATGGCATTCGACGACGTATCCTTTCCGTTCAATATCCGGCAGTTCTTGCCGATCACTTCCTCCCGTCGGTAGCCGGTAATCCGAGTGAAGCCTTCATTCGTAAAAACAATGGGATTGTCGGGCCGATTGGGGTCGGTGATCGCCACTCCCTGCAGAAATGCATCGAATGCTTTGACCTGAAGTTGATGGGCTTCGCCGAGTTCGCGGCTCTCCAGCAATTCGCGCGTCAATTCCGCATTCAGGCGAACGATCTCTTCAAACCGCTCGTCGGATTCATCGCGCACCGGGTATTCGCGTGCGGATTCGCGGCGAATCGACTTTCGAAACAGCAGGACGCCGACGAGACAGGCGGGCATGACCCCTGCCAGAACCATCGGAAACGAGATGGGGTTCCGCCCTGCCAAAGCAAAAGTTACCAGGCACACCGCCGCTGCGAGCAGCAGTGGGCGTAGCACGCTTAAAACCGCGGGATGCATGAAGGATTCCGGAAAACTGTTGGGCGTTCGGAAGAATAGGATTTCTCCCGACAACCTCAGGTTAGGACACGTTGAACAATGAGCGGAGTCGCTTGGTATCACTCTGCCCATAATTCAATTCGGCTGTGAGTTGAAAAAGTCGCCAGCGACTGAATCGCTATCTCCATTCACTGTGCCACAATATTCTTGCGACTCAAATGGAATCGGGCTAACGTAGATTCGGTCTACAGCCCGTGGCGCTGGAGAAGGCCGTATGAATGCGGAGGCGCTGGAACGGAGTGTGGCGAGAGCGGGTGAAGCCTTGGGTAACGCCAAATGCGTGGCGGTGCTGACCGGTGCAGGCGTATCGGCCGAGAGCGGCGTTCCGACTTTTCGCGCCGCCGATGGTCTTTGGGAAGGCCACCGCGTTGAAGACGTAGCCTCGCCACATGGCTTTCGTCGCGATCCGCGACTGGTTTGGCAATTCTACAATGGCCGGCGGGCCAATGTCGCTCGAGTTCAACCGAATGCCGGTCACGACGCGCTCTCCAAGTTGGAGAGTCGCTTTGCCCGGAAGTTTACGCTCGTCACGCAAAACGTCGATGGTCTGCATCAACAGGCGGGCAGCCGGAACGTGCTGGAGATTCACGGCAGTCTGCGCCGGACTCGCTGCACGGAATGCGGCGCGGTTCGCGACCGCGGGCTGGATGTTTTGGCCGAAATGCCTACGTGCGAATTGTGCGGCGGCCTATTGCGACCTGACATCGTGTGGTTCGGCGAAACGCTTCCCACCGCAATCTGGGAACAGGCGGTCGAAGCGGTCGAAGCGTGCGATGTCTTTCTGGTCGTTGGAACGAGTGCCGTCGTACACCCGGCCGCCGGACTCATCAATCTGGCCAGGCATCGCGGGAAGTATCTGAAAGCCGGCGGGCGGGCGACCGTGATCGAGATCAATCTGGAGCCTACGGTGGCCAGCGATTTGGCCGACGTCGGACTCTATGGTCCGTCCGGGCAAATGTTGCCTCGTGTTCTCGATTTGCTCCATTAACCTCACCGAATCATGATGAATCGCCGCGACTTTCTTGTTTCGACCGCTTCGCTTTCCCTTGCGCCCAACGTCCGAGCTGCCGATCGGCTGTTGACAACCCCGCCGAAACGATCGGCCCCCGCGAAGCGCAAGTTGGCGTTGCTGACCACGACCTATCACTATCTTTCACATGCCTATCACATCGGAGGCCGGTTCATCCACGGCTACAACCGTGACGATGGCTACCACTTTCCCGATGCGGAGATCGCCTCGGTCTATGCCGCACAGCTCGGGCCGAAGGATCTGAGCCGCGACATTGCCAAGAGGCACGGCATACGCCACTGTGGTTCGATCGCGGACGCCTTGACGCTTGGAACCAACAAACTCGCGGTCGATGGGGTTCTCTCGATCGCGGAGCACGGCGACTATCCTTACAACGCCAAAGGTCAAAAGCTGTACCCGCGGTTCGAGTTCTTTCAGAAGATCGTGGACGTCTTTCGCGAGTCGCGCCGGGTCGTGCCGGTCTTTTCGGACAAGCACCTTTCGTACGATCGGAAGAAAGGCTTCGAAATGGTGGCCACGGCCCGCAAGATGGGATTTCCGCTGATGGCCGGTTCGAGCCTTCCCGTGACCTGGAGACGTCCCGAGTTGGAGTTGCCGCTGGGGGTCAAACTCAAGGAAGCGCTTGTGGTCTCTCGAGGCGAGCTGGAAATCTATGGCATCCATGCCCTGGAGGCGTTGCAGTGCATGGTCGAGCGGCGCACCAGGGGGCAACAGGGCGTGCGAAAGGTGGAATACCTCGAGGGCGATGCCGTCTGGAAGGCTGGAGATTCCGGCCGGTGGTCTTGGGACCTGCTGGAGCACGCGCTCGGGCGAAGTCAGACCCGCAATGTAGGTGATGTGCGGGAGAACTGTTCGCAATTCCAGGCCCCGACCGCGTGGGGATATCGCGTGGTTTCCCCGCGCGCTTTTTTGATCGAGTATCGGGATGGTGTAAAAGCGGCCGTGCTGCAACTCGACGGCCATGCCGCGGACGACACATTCGCGGCAACAATCGACGGGGAGGCAAAGCCGGTTTCCACACTGTTCTGGCTGCCCGGCCCGCCGGGTGCCGCGTTCCTGGAGGCGCTGGCGATACATGTCGAGCGGTTCATGGATACGAGCAAACCGCCCTATCCCGTCGAACGGACTATGCTCACTGGCGGCATTCTCGACTGGGTGCTCGAATCTCGCGCTCGGAAGAAAGCGCTGGAAACCAAAGATCTGGATGTGAAATATGAACCCCCGAAGGACTCGGGGTTCATGCGCGGATCATACGTCAGGCCAAGGTAATTCGGGACCCGAAGCGCGGTTCGGTTCATCCGTCGCCGCGCTTCGGGCTCGCTGAATGCATTACTTCTTTGCAAAACACATCGGGTCGATCGCCAGGCATTCGATCGCCAGGCGACGAGCGTCCTCAATCTTTCCATTGCGACATGCGTTGCCATACTCGCCCAGCAGCTTGGCCAACTTCGGATTCGATTTCGCTTTTTCGACGTACTCGACCTCGATCAAGTCGGGCGACACGATTCGGCTGGTGACGAACACCAAGAGGTGATTCGTTTTCGATTGCTTCTCAGTTTTGTGGAACAACTCTGCCAGATGCGGAACATCCGAAAGCATCGGCAAGCGCTGTTCAACGGTCGTCTCGATCGTCGCCTTTCCACCGTACACGAGGACCGTGCATCCGGTGGGCATGGTCGCCCGGCCATGGATAGTTCGAGTAACAATCTGGGGCGCCTGAATCGCCTGCGACAGCGGCGACGGATCGCCGGGGCTCTTGCCCACGGGCGGCTGGGAAAAGAGCGTCGTGACGGAAGTAGACGGGACGGGAAGCACGCCATGCTCACGCAGGCAACCGTTGACGCCAAGGACGATCGACTTGCCGTCGGCAGACACGGTCGGCTCCAAAGTCATGTCCAAGCCGAGATTATAGGCAACGTTTTTCGGTGTGTACGTTGCTTGACCATTGACGTAGCCGATCGAGATTCCAGTGACAAAGTGCTCGATCTCCCCGACTTGCACACGCCCCGGCTGACCGTTGAGGCAGGTGATGTTGGGCGATGCCAGAGAGTTGGCTTCCAAATCCTCCTTGCACGCAGCAATGAGTTTCGTTGCCACGGCCGGAGTCAGCAACTTGTAACACGTCAAGGACTCAGTCGTCGGTGTAAGTCCTTTCGCGAGCCCCGACTTGGCAAACCAATGATCGGATACCGTAATCACGCGTAATTCGTTCGTGACCTGTTGGTCCTGAACCTGGCGCAGTTTCTCGAGGAACTGTTCGACTTTCGCTTGAATCGTCGCGTCGTGATTGACGACGAGCGCCATGCCAATTGGGAAATAATCGATCGAGCCCTTGCCGCCCGCTTTGGTCCAGCTCTTCGGTTCCACCGCGGTCGTGATCTTCTCGATCAACTGCGCTTCGCAGGTTTTCGGCGGCTGGGCGAGTTGGCCCATCGGCGTGCCGGCCATTGGCAATGGCACCACGAGATCGGCCACCGAGTACACCTTGGTGACGGACTTGCAAGTGGGCACCGGTTCACATGGTGATGGTAGTTTCTCGTAGGTGAGGACATTTGGCTGGTTGTTCATCCAGAAACGATGCATCTCTTCGCGGGCCCGACGAAGGTCTTCGGATTGATCGAGTCGGCGTTGCATCTCCTCGTTGGCGGGCAAGTTTGCCGGTGCAGGCTCGGTATGACCAGCTTGCACCAGGATCGGCGCCGGCGAACTGGCGCCGGCACTGTTTCGGCGGAGTTTTCCGCCTTCTTCTTTTGCGCAAAAGCAGGAAGTACGCACAGGCCGGCCACGAGCAGCACAGCCGTCAAACGAAAGCGCATGAGCCAGTCCTCCGGGGGAACGGGACTGGAGGGAGACACCCTCCTCGAAGTCCCCGGCCATAGCCGGGGACCACGAGAGGTGTCAACCGCAGTTGCAATTTACTTCTTCGCCGAAATGCAATAGAGATTGTTCGTGGTCTGAAGGTAAATACAGCCGTTCGCGATGGCCGGTGTACCGAGGATTTCTGCCTTCATCTCGTTCACGGCAAGCACTTTGAACTGGTCGCCCGCTTGCAGGACCGTGCAATTTCCAGCGTCGTCGAATGTGAACAGCTTGCCGTCCGCGGCGATCGGCGACGCCCAGAACTGCCCTTTGCCTTTGCTGATGCGCTCGGACCAAACCTCCTTGCCCGTCTTCAGGTTCGCGCAAATGAATGTCCCGGCCCGACCAATCGCATAGACGCGATCGCGGTAAACAATCGGCGTGGTGTAGCCGCTCGCCAGCTTCGGCGAGTTCCACACCTCGACCATTTTGCCGCCTTCCGACTTGAGGCATTTCACCCCGCCGCCGACCGGCAAGAGCACGCGCTCGCCGGCCAGAACAGCCGTCGGCACGCTCGGCCCTGGAGCCGCGAGGGACCAAGCCTTCTTGCCATCGGCGGCGTTGTAAGCCTCGGTTCTCTTCGGCGAGGAGAAAATGATCTCGGCATGATCTTGGACCGTTCGCACGGTCGGCGTCACCCAGTTGATTTCCTTCGGCCGGGCGACTTTCCAGATGTTCTTGCCGTACTGAGTATCGATCGCTGCGAGGAATGAATCGCCGACCGTGTCCATCGGCACGATCAAGTAATCCTTCCACAAGACGGGCGAGGCCGCCATGCCGACCTGGTTGGAGATGTCTGGATAGTCGCCAGTCAGTGAGCGACACCACTTGAGGTTGCCATCGAGATCGAATGAGGCGAGATCGGCCGTCGCGAACAAACAGTACACCCCGTCGGCATTCACACACGGAGTCGGGGCGGCCATGCTCGATTTTGGATGGCAGGCCGTGTTGCCGGTTGCCGTCAGTTGGCGATGCCAGAGCGTTTTGCCGGTATCGGCATCGAGGCATACCACGTGCAACCTTTCTAGCCGGGCGCCCGTAGCCGCCGTTACGAACACTTTCTTGCCATAGACGACTGGCGACGCGGCACTGCGGCCGGGCAAATCGTATTTCCACTTCACGTTTTCGTTCGGGCTCCAGGTCGTCGGCAGGCCCTTTCATCAGCCACCCCGGAACTTTCCGGCCCACGAAATTGCGGCCAGTTCGAGGCGGACGCCGTACTGCCAATCGCAAGGGCGAACGCAAATGCAAGATAGGCTTTCATGAGGGTAAACTTGTGTTGGGTGAATGCGGATGGAATGAGAGGGGGTTACTTCTCGGGCAAGGCAACCTTGAATGGGACGGCCCCGCCGGTCGCATCGGCCAATCGAAGTTGAAACTGCCAGTCCTGGGCCCACGAATCCGTTTGATTGTTCTGGCAGACCTTAACCAGGATTTCGTTCTTGCCCGCTTTCAATGTTCCACGCGCGGTATATTGGTCAAATCGATCGCCGTGATGGTACTCCTCGCGGGCAAAGACTTCCTTGCCGTTGAGAAACACCTTGATGGCATTTATGCAGCCGAAACGGATTTCGACCGGCTGCTCGGTACCCGATTCAACGATCGCGAATCGCATAGGCCGCGGCATCCATGTTCTTTCCGACGGCCTTATTGAGATCCACTTTCCCATAGGGGTCCGACGTCGTGTGCGCCTTCCAGGTCGCCACAATGCCTTTCTTGCCCTCGTATTTCGCGGCTAAGTCGACGTTTTTCTCGGGCTCATACGTCTTGGCGAATCCTGCTCCCTTGGTGCTATCAAATGGCCCGACGAGCATCCACTTGGTGATAATGCCGAAGTGGGACACAAGGTCCGGGGTCTCGCCGAGCTTTTTGAGCATGTCGACGATCTTCTTCGTTTGATCCTCGTCACGAACAGCCGCAAAGAGTCGCTTGTACTCCTTCTTGGCGGCATTCGCCTTGGAGCTTTTCCGCTCGTGACAAGGCGGCGGCAATTGCGTCACGGCGAAGTTCGTTGCTGGGATCATTAAGCATTCCGGGCAGCAATCGGTCCGGAGTTTTTGCATCCACGTCCGTGAGGAGTTCATAGGCCAGGCGGCGACTGGTCGGCGAGTGCTTCGTATCCTTAACGAAGGCCTCCAGCAAGTCCGCCGGGAGCTTGTTGCCGGCCGACCTTTCCTTTTCGACGACGGCATTGACGGCGGAGCGCAACCAATTGGTTGCCAATGGTGACGAATCGTCCAGAGCATTCAACGTGGGAAACAGCGCTTCGCCACCGTGGGCGACCAGGAGTTTCCACGCGGCCTGGGCTTCCTGATTGCCCGCCCCCTCTTTCGATACGGCCTTAATGCTGGCCAGGAGCTTTTCCGTTTCGGCCAGATTCGCCGCACTGGCAATGCCGGGGCCGCATAGTAAGAGCCCAACGATAACGATTCGCATGGAGGCTTATCCCCGGCAGGAAGGATGAGGAAGAGACGAGGGAAGAGTTTACGAAACCGGCTAGTGTAGGGAAACGCGGGCCACCGTGGTTTCCATCTGTTTTCGCAACCCCGCGAAGTAAGCGGTGAGATCGTCGGCGGATTTCACTGAGCCTTTTGAGCAGGAACCACTCGAACAACCGCCCCCGGTGCCGCACGAGTCACAACCGGATTTCTCGGCGCCACAAGTCGGGCAGCCACCCTTGGAAGGGGTGGACGTCAGGTCCGCGAGTTTGACCAGGAGGCCATGTTTGCGCGAAAGCCCTTCAAACAACCCCGACGCATCGCAATCCGCCCAGTGGACGGCTTGAAGGATGGCGGCGCGGCCATCGAAGAGCACCTCGCCATCGAGGAACATCAGCGGAAGGCCGCTGGCTTGGGCGGATTGATGAGCGTCATTGAGGATCGCCGACGCACGGTCCTGATGTGTCGCGACCACGGCTTCATCCTCAATCGCGGCGGCACGGACAATCTCGCCGCTCAACTCCATGCCCGAAACTGGCGTGGCGGCCGCGGCAAGGACAGTCCCGATTTCGAGTCCGCGCGGCGAGCGCACGACTACCCGGTCATCACGCTGATATTCCGCCGCGGCACGAAAGCGTCCGAGGTTTCCCCCGTGCCCATAACTCACCAGAAATTCGCGTTCGAACATCGCTACGCCTTAGGCGGGTAATCGAAGCCGAAGAAGTCGTGCATGTGCTTATCGTACTCTTCCTGACCATAATCGGAACTCAGGTCGAGTCGTAACTCGTTGATCACCTTGATGCTGTAGTTCCGCAGCCACTCGTTCCAGCAATCGGCGCAGATTTCCCGATAGATGCGATTGTGAACGTCATCTGGCAGCGGCGGCCCAGGGAGTTGCTTGGCGCGATTGCCGGCCAGGCAGCCCGGCCGTTGGCAACGGAAGCCGGTGCCGGGCCCTTCGTCTACTTCCTTTGGCCGCGCCGGTTCGGGAACGGCGGCGCCGTTTTCGCGGAGCAGCCGGGCCATTTCGTCGCGCGGCATCTTGTCGCCCCGCTCGTCGGCCACTTTCCAGCCACGGGTCCAAACGTCGACGGCCTCGGCCTTCTTGTCGAGCTTGAGCAGGGACTGGCCTAGAAGTTGGAAGACCTTGGAGAAGCCCGGACTCAGTTCGAGCGTGCGCTCGAACGATTTGACGGCTTCGGCATGATCGCCGGCCTCGGTCAGTAATTGGCCGAGCCGAAAATGACCCAGCTCGTTGTCCGGGTCGTCCGACGCCATTTTGCGGAACTGGGCGATTCGATCTTCAAGGGAGGTCATTGCGAAGTTTCAGGTTTCGAGTTTCAAGTTTCAAGTTTCAAGTTGACTCATCCCTCATCTTACGCAATTGCGGGTACTGTTCCCGAACTTGAAACTTGAAACTTGAAACAAACTCGTAACTCACGTGCCGGCTGGGAACACTCGAAGCGGCAGATATACCTTGGTCGATTTCTTCGAGATGTTGTCGGTCGCTTTCAACTCGATCAGGAATCCCCCTTCGCGATTCATCGGGACAAGAAAGCGCATGGGGATCCCAGCGGATTTCTCGTCCACCTTTCCATCGGTCTCGTCGGGGATCTGTTTGGTAGTGGGCTTATCCAGCGTGGGCTTCTTGTCCTGGCCGTAAACGACCATTTCAATGGTCAGATTGGGCTGTTTCGTCTTGGGATCGCGGGCAAAATCCACCACCGCAAAATGTACGAAGATCGCTTGCCCCGCGACGCCAACCAGAGGGGCCGGGATCTTTCCCTCAAGGTCGGCCGCGGTGTACACCATGATGAGGCCGAAGCCGCGGGGCAGAACCTCAAACTTCTGCTCGATGGATTTTGAGACGGCTTTGACCTTGTCGGCCATGTCGGTCACTGTGACTTTGCAAGTGTAGATACCCGGCGCCTGATCCAACCCGACACTCACATAGGCACGGGCTGGCAACCGAGTCCCTCCGAGCGGCAGGAAATCATCCCGTTCGACCGGCATTTGTTTGAAGATGCTCTTACCGGTGGAATCAGTGACCTCCATTGCCATCCCGTATTTCACGCGACCGGTTTCGCTGACTTTGATTCCTTCGATATCGAATGAAAGATAGAAGATATCGCCGGGAAGCAACTTGTTGTCGGGTCGCGGCGAACCGAGTTCACCGTAGGTAATTCGCGGATTACTCAACGTCAAACCCGTCCCCTGTGCAGGGGTCACCGCCAACGCGGCGAACAGTGCAAGGTTGGTCAGCATGTGAAGGTCCTTTCAAGCAATCGGTCCATGAGGTTGTGGCAGATATTCTGCACGGAATCGTCTGTAAACGCCATACCAGTTATAAGTTGGTGACGCCGCCGATCGGTCGCCAGTTCACCTTGCGTGTTGCCAATGGAAAATCGCTTGACCCGACGCTGGATTCCGGCGATCCTCAATTACGGTATATGGTTATGCCTCCCACCTGCTCCATGAGCCATCCAACGCTCTCAGCCTGGTCCGGCTTGCTCAGCCGCCGCGATGCATTGCGAATCGGCGCGGCGGGCATCACGGCCGCCGCATTGCCATTGGAAGGCTTCGCCGAGACGCGTTCCGTGCCAGCGAAATCCGTCATCGTGCTCTGGATGGCTGGCGGACTCACGCACCACGATTCCTTCGACCCGAAGCCCGAGGCGCCCGAAGAAATCCGCGGCAGCCTGACTACTATTCCAACTGCCCTGGCCGGCGTCCGTTTCACGGAAGTCATGCCGAACATGGCGAAGGCAATCGGCGACATCGCACTGGTCCGCACCTATGCGAGCGGCAACGACGATCATTTGCTCAGCCAGGCAGCGCAACTATCGGGCCGCAAAGTCACGCCGGCGCAATTGATGACGGAGCCCAACATCGGGTCGATCGTATCCAAGCTCTACGGGCCGCGAGCCGGCTTCCCCGGATACATCGCGGTGCCGGGCACCACGCGTCCCGGCCCGCCGCCCTACAACCTGTTCGTCGGTGGTTGGCTCGGTCGCGAATACGCCCCCTTCTTCACTGGCGGAGCGCCGAAGAACGAAGATTTTACCGCGTTCGTTAAAGAACCTCCCGAGGACGAGTTCCATAAGCAGGGCCTGAATCACCTGCCAGGAATGAATTCTGGACGCTACGAGTCACGACGGAAGTTGCGGGAACAACTCGAAGATAACTTACGCAAAACCGAGAACGGGCCCGATCCGTTGGCGGCGAATTATCGCGGGGCGTTCGAGATGCTGTTGTCGCCCACGGTACGCCGGGCGTTCGAGCTAAGCGAAGAGCCGGATCGCTTGCGCGAGCGCTACGGTCGAACCAAGATCGGCACGCGCTGTTTGCTCGCCCGCCGGCTTGTCGAGGCTGGCGCTCGGTTCGTCCTCGTCGATTACGGTTACGACCCGGAGTACGGCAACCTGTGGGACAACCACAACGCTCCGGGGCAGAACTTCCCCCACATTTGCGAAATGGCCAAGCGGCCATATCACCTGGCTGGAGTCGATCGCGCGTTTGCCGGCCTGCTCGCCGATCTCAAGGCTCGCGGAATGCTCGATGAAACGCTGGTCGTCTTCCTGACTGAATTCGGCCGCACGCCCAAGATCAACAGCAACGGCGGCCGCGACCACTGGGGCAAAACTGGATCCATCTTCTTCGCCGGCGCTGGCGTCAAAGCCGGACAAGTCATCGGCGCTTCCGACAAAAACGGGGCATTTCCTACCACACCGGCCTACGGGCCTGACGACGTCGCCGCGACCATTTACACCGCTCTCGGCGTCGATCTCGGCTTGACGCTCTACGACAAGCAAGCCCGAGCCATTCCGATGCTGCCCGAAGGCAATCCCATCCCGGGCGTTTTGTAACTTCGTTGAGATACCTCCGGAACACACGGAAGTTCGACCAATCGCTTTTTGTTCGCTTTAGTTCTGGCAAGCATACATTGATCCGATCCCTCCTCCTCTCAACTCGGAGTCTCACCAATGCGGATGATTCGTGCGACATGTTTGCTAGTGACGCTGGGTGTCGTCCTTCCGGCGTTCGCTGCCAATCCGAAACCCAAGGATGTCTGGACCGATCCTCACGACCCGACGCTACCCGCTGCATTCAAGATCCAAGGCGAATACGCCGGCAACCACATTGGCGTGCAAGTAATCGATTTGGGAAAGGACACACTGCAGGCGGTCGTCCTGCCCGGCGGATTGCCCGGCGCGGGTTGGGACGGCAAGAACAAGAGCCTTTTGACCGGCAAGCTCGAAGGCGACATGGTCAAATTCAGCCCTGTGTCCGGCAAGCGCAGGTACCTGGCGCAGGACCCGGATCAATTTTCCGCGACCAGCAAATTTCCCCCCATGGGGCAGGCGGACTATACGGGCACGGCGGACGGCAACACGTTCAAGCTGAATACACCGGACGGCAAATCAGTTGAATTGAAGAAGGCGATGCGGCACAGCCCGACACTCGAGGCCAAGGCCCCCGAAGGAGCGCTGGTTCTCTTTGACGGAACGAGCATGTCGGCGCTCGATTCCGGTCGCCTCGATGAAAAGACAAAACTGCTCAACACCGATGGGCATTACAACATCCGCTCGAAGAAGAAGTTCAACAATTACAGTGCACATCTGGAGTTTCTGCTGCCCTATCGCCCCGCCGGCCGTGGCCAGGGACGCGCGAACAGCGGCTTCTATCAGGTCGACATGTACGAAGTGCAAATCCTCGATTCGTTCGGTCTCGATGGCAAGAACAACGAATGCGGCGGCGTCTACTCAATGATCGCGCCCAAGGTGAATATGTGTCTGCCACCGCTCATGTGGCAGACATACGACGTGGACTTCACGAACGCGGTCGCCGAGGGCGGCAAGGTCGTGAAGAAAGCCCGCCTGACGCTGAAGCACAATGGCGTGTTGGTCCACGACAACGTGGAGATCAACGGCAAGACCGGCGGAGCGCGTAACGATCCGGAAGGGACGCCAGGCCCAATCCAGCTTCAAGGGCACGGCAATCCATTGCAGTTCCGCAATATCTGGATTGTCGAGAAGTAATGCCGGATTGATGAACAGGCCGAGGCATCCGTTTTGAAGTTGAGCGTGATTCCACCCCTGGGAAAGAGCGTAGCTGGGTTCGCCAGAATTCAGCGCTCGGACCCATAGGTAAGAGCGTAGCTGGATTCGCCAGAATTCAGTGCTCAGACAAGACCGCTGAATTCTGGCGAACCCAGCTACACATTTCCGCTCAAGCGCAACTGCTAGACGTGCCAGCAAGGGCGTCCCTTGCTGGCAACACGGAACCGGTTGTGCTTCGGCAATCCTCAGGTGGTGCTAATCAAAGTAGACGATGTTGCCATACGAGTCGTAGGTGTAATAAACCCGGGTGCCATATCCGTCGGTGTAGAAGAATACATCCGGCGGTGGGCCATCATCGTAATAAGACGCGGGGCAGCCGGTCACGCACATCAGGCTGGCAAATGCCAGAACCAGAAGCAAGGCTCGCATGACAATCCTCCTTGGGCACCTCCTCGATGTTAATGGATGGAATTGAATTCCCACCCGGGTACATTCGCACGATTCCCCGTTTTGCGTGCTCCAATTGGAAAGGATAATCGGTTATTCGGCTTGTACGAGCGGTCGCCGCCGAACGCAGATAGCCGCAACCAATCGACGGATTATTTGCCAGATACTCGCGTGAGCGCTACCTCCGCCTCCTTGGCAATCGATGGACCCGCACTTCCACTTGACCAGTCGTCGAGCAATTGCCGCGCTTCGGCGGTGTTCGCCAACTCCAGCACTTGGACAGCTCGATGGCGGCGCATCTCGTTTGGGGAGGGCTGCTGGTCCGAACGGCCGAGCAGTTTTTGCATGCGTTCGCGGGCTTCGGCCGATTGCTTTTTCGTTAGTGCCGTGCGAAGTGCGGGAAATGCCTCTCGCCCCAACCCGATCAATTTGTGCATCGCGGCTTCGCGCTCGGCATATCGAGCAGCGTCGAGTTTGGCGATGAGTCGCTCCATCTCCTCCGGCGACAAGCCCATTCGGGGCTTGATCTCCTTCCGCAAAAGCGCAACTGCTCGCGATGGATTGTCCACCAGCGACCAGATCGCTCGATAGGCGATCGAAGCCTCGACCGCGCCGAGGGCTTCCCATTCCAAGCGAATCCGCGGTGCAGTTGGTAGTCGGGGCTCCCACTGGTAGACCGTTCCATCATCGGCACTGGAAACGATCGTTCGAGCGCTCGATCCAAACCCGAGGCACCTCACTTGCCGTTCGTGGCCAGTGAAGCGCCGAAGTTCTTGTCGCGTCCCAAGCTCCCAAAGTCGGATCGTTCCATCGGAAATACCACCGAGTAACCAGTTCCCGTCTGGCGAAAATGTGAGCGATTCCGCAGCAAACGACCTGCGTATTCGGGGATCGACTTGCACGGGACCCGGCCGGTCCAAAATGATTGCATCCGACATTTCCTCGCCGGTCTCGGCGTCGCAAATCCGAACTCGGCTGTCGCCCGTACCCACGGCCAACTTCCGTCCATCGGGAGAGATGGCAAGCGATTGGATTTGACCAATCCACCGGTCCGCCGGAGCAACCTTCAGTTTCAATTCGCTGATGACTTCACCGGTCGATGCCTTCAGAATCACAATGCTCGGCCCCGGTCCAGCGCGAATGAGGACCTTTCCGTCGGGCGAAAACACAAACAGCCCTTCGGGTTCGGCGGCCCAGCCCGCTCTTCCCGTGACCACATTCCAGGATTGCAGCCGGCCCAAACCGGTCCCCGCGAGTATCGTGTGGCTGTCCGGGCTGAAGCCGAGCAACCGCACCGCGCGTGGTCCGCCTTCGGACCCCGGCGCTCGCACGCGCAGGATTTGCCTTCCGGAGGCAATTTCGCGAACTTCCACGACGCCTTGACCCCTTTGGCCGATCGCCAAGGCATATCCGTCTTGTGCAAACGACAACTTGTATACGGGATCACCCGAGGCACGCACCGTCGATGTCCGACGACCGCTCTTCACATCCCAAATGTCGACCTTTCCGGACGCATCGCCGATGGCGATCATCGTCCCGCTTGCACTCATCGCCATTGTCAGGTCGTTCGTGTAGCCGTTGACCACGGCCATCGGCTTCCCCGTGTCGCGCGCGAGACGGCGGACGCAACCGTCGCTGAAACATGTCAATAATGCGGCGCCGTCGCCCAATGCGTGAATACCGGTGATGCTCGAATATCCCCATGTCGATGCGCGCTTGATCGTCAAATCGAATTTCATTCCCTTGAGATTCCAGCGCCGGATTTCGGTGGCCGTCGTCAGGAACAAGGTCTTACCGTCTGGTGCGAATGTGATCCAACTCCCTCGGACGTCGCCCAGGACGTCCACCGATTTCAATTTTCGGCCGCCTGGCACGGACCAGAATTCCAGCCAGCCTAACTCGCTGAAAGTGGCAAGCATCCTGCCGTCCGGAGATAGCGCAAGCCCGGACGATTCGGTTCGGACGTCCAGATCGGTAATCGGTAGTGTGCCAGACAGCTCACGCAAAAACAGCTTACCCCCGACCGCGGATCGTCCGACCAAAGTCGGACCGATCGGGGAGATCAAGCGGCCCGACGAGGCAACCGATCTCGAGAGCTTCCATGTTCGAGTGTCGTAGAACACTGTTGTCGATCCTCGGCAGACGGCGAGTTCCATACCGCCCGGCATGAAGTGAACCAACTGATTGAATTGATCGCTTCCAAAAACGCCGAACAAATGCCGGACCTCTTGGCCCGTGGCCAGATCCCAGACGAAGACTTCAACGCGTCCCGCGGCCGCAAGCATCGATCCATCAGGCGAAAACGTGATGCAATTGCTTCTGAATTCCAGATCTTGATTGATCCGGAAACAATAGATGCGCCAGGCCCGTCGTCGTGTCCCAGACGACGACCGAATGAGGAGCGGTTGTTGCCAGTCGCTTGCCATCGGGAGAAAGTGCCGAATCTCTAATTCCGCCAGGATGATGAAAGTGCGAATTGCCGAATCGGCGAATCACGCCCGCAGGAAGAAGAACGTCTCGATGAGACGTCTTTGCGGGTACCTCTCGCGGTTGAATTGGCAGCGGCTCGGCGCCAGCTGCAATGCACGAACCGCAGAGAAGGATGGCGAATCCTCGAATGGTCATGGCAAATCCTCGTCGATGAATCGGACTGCCACCTACGACTTGCCAACCTTTATACGCTTGCTCGCCAGAGCCGTCTGCCATCGCCGTGTCGCCATCATTCACGACGAACAACTCACCACGAGCCACTTGCCCCATTCGGGCGCTGGCTTCGCGTAGTGCTCCATCTCCGGCTGTTCGTCGTAGGGCATGCGCAAGACACCCCGTAGGCGGTCGACCTCGGTGTAGTCTTTGTTCAATGCCCGATCGATCGCGATTTGTGCCAAATAGTTCCGGAGGATGAATTTTGGGTTCACGCGATCCATGCGTACTTTGCGTTCCACGTCGATGGAGTTCTCCGCCCGCAGACGATCGCGGTAGCGTTCGGCCCAGTCGTCGAACTTGGCGGAATCGGCGACGAGTTTTCGCACCAAATCATTGCGTTCGCCCGGTGATGTCCGAAACGTGCCCAGTGTCCGGAAGAAAATCGTGTAGTCCGTTCGCGACTCGGCGAGCAAGTCGAGCAGATCGCTCCAGAGCAATTGATCCCCCTCCCGTCCGGTTGCGAGCCCGAGCTTGGCGGCCATCAATTCGTGCATGTGCGAATTGAAGATGTCCGCATAAGTGTTGATTGCCGATCTTGCCTCTTCCAAATCGATGAGAGACAGAAGCGCATTGGCCAACGCCGCCAGGTTCCAGTAGCCGATGCGCGGCTGTTGGTCGAACGCATACCGGCCCGTTTCATCCGAATGGTTGCAAACGTAGCCGGGTTCGAACTCTTCCATGAAGCCGTAAGGCCCGTAGTCCAGTGTCAGGCCGAGGATCGACATGTTGTCCGTATTTAACACCCCGTGCGCGAAGCCGACCGCCTGCCATTGCGCGACGAGTCGAGCCGTGCGGGCGACGACCTCGCGGAAGAATCGCGCGTAACGGTTCTCTGCATCGCCAAGGTGGGCATAATGTTGATCGATGACATAGTCGGCCAGGATTTTCACTTCATCGGTCTGGCCCCGGCTGGCGAAGACCTCAAACGAGCCGAAGCGAACGTGGCTCGGCGCCATGCGCACGACGAGAGCGCCGGTTTCCACCGATTCGCGGTAAACTTCGAGGTCCGTGCCGACGACGCACAAGGCTCGCGTGGTTGGAATGCCGAGCGCGTGCAGAGCTTCACACGCGAGATACTCGCGAATGCTGGAGCGCAAAACGGCCCGCCCGTCGCCGAAACGGGAGAAAATCGTTTTGCCAGCGCCCTTCAAGTGCAGGTCCCACTTGTCGCCGGCCGCGTTGCGAGCCTCGCCCAAAAGTATCGCCCGGCCATCGCCGAGTTGCGGCACCCACGAGCCGAACTGGTGGCCGGCGTACTTCATGGCAATGGGCTCGCCGCCAGGCAACGGCACGTTGCCAGCAAACGTCTGCACGAATTCGGGCGATGAGGCGATGGCCGGATCGAGATCAATCAACCCAGCGGCATCGGGGTTAAAGGCGACGAGGTACGGATCGGGAACCGGCGTCGGCTCGACGCGCTGATGGAACGCGGCGGGGAGCCGAGCGTACGTATTGTCAAAGGAAAGGTCGGCGAGCGTGCGCATGTCGCATTGTATAGGCGGGCCTATAATGACCAGAAACACTATTGGCCGCCAAGAGGCGCAAAAGACACGAAAAGAAAGCAAAACCGTCGATTTAACACTCCGTTTTGTCCCTCTTTTTGTGCCAATTCGCGCTTCTTCGTGGCCGTTTCGTTTTGGAGATCAACATGACCGCCGAAACGCTCGCATTCAAAGCCGAGTTGAAACAGCTTCTGCATCTCATCACGCATTCGCTGTATTCGAACCGCGAAATCTTTTTGCGCGAATTAATTAGCAACGCTTCGGACGCAATCAACCGCATCCGCTTCGATTCGCTGGCGCATGAAGAACGCTTGGAGGGAAACAAGGACTGGAAAATCAAGCTCATCCCGAACCAGGACGCGGGCACGCTGACCATTTCGGACAACGGGATCGGCATGAATCGCGAGACCATTGTCGATCACCTGGGAACGATCGCCAAGTCCGGCACGCGCGCGTTTCTCGAATCGCTTCAGCAACAGGAGAACAAAGTTCGCCCCGACTTGATCGGCCAGTTCGGCGTCGGTTTTTATTCCGCATTCATGGTGGCGGACAAGGTCTCGGTCATTTCGCGGATGGCCGGCTCGCCCACCGAGGGCGTCAAATGGGAGTCCGATGGCCAGGGGGCGTTTACCGTCGAGCAGGTCGAGAAACCGACCCGTGGCACCGACGTGATTCTCCATCTCAAAGACGATGCCAAGGAGTTTCTGAGTCCTTGGACGCTGCGCGCGCTGGTGAAAAAATACTCGGATTTCGTCGAGCACCCGGTCGTCATGGATATCGAGCACAAGGAAGGCGACGAGACCAAAGTCGAGGAAGAAACGCTTAACGCCCAGACCGCCCTTTGGCTGCGCAACAAGTCGGACATCCAGCCGGAAGAATACGACGCCTTCTATCAACAGATCAGCAACGACACCGAAAAGCCGGCGCGGGTCATTCATTACACGGCCGAGGGCAAAACCGAGTTCCGAGTCCTCGCTTTCATTCCGGCGCACAAGCCGTTCGCATTCAACTGGGAAGAACCCAAGGGACTCAAGCTCTATATCCAGCGCGTGCTGATCATGGAGTCGTGTGAAGGGCTTTTGCCGCCATATTTGCGGTTCGTCCGGGGCGTCGTCGATTCGGCCGACTTGCCGCTCAACATTTCGCGCGAATTGCTCCAGCAGAATCCGCTACTCGAGCGCATTCAGAAGAACGTGGTCCGCAACGTTCTGGAAGCGCTCGAGGCCATGAAGAATGCGGAGTACGACAAGTACGTGAGCTTTTATGAAGACCTGGGGGCGATGCTTAAGGAAGGGGCGGCGCGTGACTGGTCAAATCGCGAAAAGCTCCTCGATTTGCTGTTGTTGCAATCGACGAAGACGGAGCCAGGAAAATACACGACGCTGGCGGATTACGTCGGCCGCATGCCGGACGAACAAAAGGAGATCTACTATCTGATTGGCGACGATCGCGACGCCATCCAATCGTCCCCACTCCTGGAAAGTTATCGGGCCAAGGGCTGGGAAGTGCTGCTGTTGACCGAACCGATCGATGAGTTCCTCATGCCATCGCTTCCCGAATACAAGGGGAAGCCGATGAAGCCCATCGATCGAGCGGAAACGGATGTCCCGGCCGACGAACCGACGGCCGACACGGCACAATTCAAGGACTTCCTCGATGCGCTCAAGACGAAGCTGCCGGATATCAGCGACGTCCGGCTCTCGAAGCGACTCACGGAAAGCGCATCGTGCCTCGTCGCGGACCGCGATGCGATGACCGCCCACTACGAGCGCCTCATGCAAAAGCTCGGCCGCGCGGACGGCGAATCGAAGCGCGTGTTGGAATTGAATCCCGGCCATCCGGCGGTAACCGCGCTCCGGGACTTATTCACCAAGGACTCGAGCGACAGTCGCATCGAAACCTATGGCCGGCTGCTGTACGAGGAGGCTGTCATCGCCGAGGGATCCAAACTCAAAGACCCCGGGGGGTTCACCCGCCGATTGAACGAACTGTTGACCAAGCGCTCCATCAGGGCTGACGAGGAGCGTGACCGGCCTGCGGGGGCGGGACGATGAAGATCAGATCTTGTCCTGCCATCGGAAGGGCGCCACGGCGCGGGGTGCGATGTCCGCCGTCGTCGCGCTTGTCGGGACCAACGCTCCAGAGAATACTGGACCCAGGCACGACATTCAGGGTTTTTCCCTCGGGCGGTCCTTGCATCGGCCCGAAACTCACCGCCATCAACTGAATTCCCGTAGGCGTTTGCACGCGGGTCATCCGGACCAGAATGGCCAGTGACGCGATGCCTGCGTCGGGACGGGCCATCGCGGCGGCGATATCGATGAACGCCTGCTCGTTGGCCCCAATTTGATTCGACCGACCGCCTGTTCCCACTTCGATGACTTCATCAATGGCCAGGCGATATCCGAACGGCCGGTCGATGTACGGGTCGTCCGGGAGCGACGGCAAGTATTCCGGCACGAGCTGAGCGAGTTCGCGCAAGGGCTCGGGACGCTCGATCTGATAAAGCCGCACGGCGACTTGCAACCGCGCGGCACGGCGAAGCATCAATCCTCGGCGAGCGAGATTCGCGAGGCGATTACGCCGGTCGGTTTGCCAGCGATTGCGCAAATGAATGCCGGATAGCCAGGCCGTATTCACTTGCATTTCGGCGTGGCTGAACACGCGGAGAATCCGCTCGCGGCGGACGCGTTCCCAGGGCACGTTCCACGCGATGGCAATCACTTCCGCCTCCGCGTCCGCCTTGGGTGATGGCGGCGTGCCCTTCGTTGCCTTCGGGTCGAGCAAGGGCGGGAGCCAGGAGCCGACTCGTTGAAGCGTATTTCGCAAAATGACGCGCTCCGCCCAGAAAGCATCGTCCAGCCCATCCGGCATTTCGCGTTCGTGGCGAGTGAGGACCTCCAAGAGCGGTTTCAGCAATTCGGTGTGGCCGTTCAGATTAGCGAGCCAATCGTTGATCCCTTCCAAAATGATTTCTTCCGACTGCAAGGCGAGAATCGGCGTTCGCCAGCCACCGAGATTCCGGGCCGATCGACAGGCAGCCAATGCGCCGGGAATGAAGTGTGCGTAGGTCGCGGGATCACCTTCAGCTTGTTTCTGAATACCCCGTGCCCGTAGCGCCAGAATCATTTCCCGAAACGCATGCGGATCGTCTTCCGGAGTTGAATAATCGATATCGCGTGGGTCCTCAAAAACACCAATTGGCTTATGGTCCAGTTCTTCCAGTAACGCGGGCCAGTTGTCCTTAAATACGCGGTCGAGCCACGGCTTAAGACGATCGCCGTCGGCTGCCGAATCCATTCGGGCAGCGCGCTCGAGGATGTCCATTTCATTTGGCAGCGGCGGTGAGCCGCCCCGGGCAATTCCCGGATTCGGGGGTGGCGTTATTGCCGATCTCGTTGCCATGTTGCTCGGATACAGGCTCTTGGCGTCGTCGGACGATCGGCGATATTGAAGGACGGCCGAGCGAACCGGGTCATTTCCCTCGCGGGCGGGAAGGCGTGCCTCGAAGCCGGATTCCGCCAAACGGTCGGACACATTGGGGATCTCCAAAATCCGATAGAGAACGCTTCCGGCAATCAACGAGGCCGCAAGCCCGCTGCCCAGAGTGACACGAATCGCTGGACCCTTGTACGCAATCCGTTCGGTTGCCCATGGGTAAAGGAGCAGTCGGGCCGTTGCCAATAGAACCATCGCCGGTCCCCAGACTTGCCAGCCCGCCGCTCCGCCGCACAGCACGGAAGGGGCAATGATGCCGACCAGGGTCGCTCCGGTGACTGCCGCCACCAGACCGGCGACCACGGTCTTGCGGAAGACCATTCCGGCGAGATGACCGGTCACGAATCCATACGCCAAGCTCAGCCAGGTGAAGCGGAAGAGTTCCGCGTGAATGCCCGTCGGCTCGCCGAACAGCAACGAGCGAAACGGCCCATCCGTGGATGCCACGAACATGGGAAGCACCATGAGGATGGCGGACACCACGGCGATTCCCAAATGAAATACCGTTTTCACGACCCACATTCGTCCCAGCGGCAGCCGTCTTTCCGCCCAGAATCGAGCGATGCCGCGGGTCTGTTCTTCGCCCAGAGTGGTGACGCCCGCCAACACGCCAATCGCGAGAGTAGCGCCCGGCCACAATAGAAACGGGTAAGCTTGCGGAGAGAATTGCATCACTCCGCCGAGAACAATGCCGACGGCGAAAGCGCCCAGCATCACAAAGATCGCTTGCCGCGTGGAGAGCCATAGGAGCGCGGCAATGCCGAACCGCGATCTTCGCTCGGGCATCGATCGCGCGGCGACATCGGCGCAAGGTCCGCCGTCTTGCCCATCGTCGCCGGTCGATCACCGTGAATATCGCGGCCGAAGCGAACAAGCCAGTCCCCAGCCAGGTGATCAGGTACGCCAAGGTCACGAGGGAAACCTTGAGGCCGTGCGTTCGTGCGCCGACGATGGCAGCCGCGGGGATTGCGAGAATCAGGCCCACCGCAAAGGACAGGATGGCGCCGATAAATACTGCGGCGAGCGTGGACCGAGACAGTGCGCCGCCGAAAATCCCCCAGCCAAACGCGAGCAGGCCAATGAATATCAACGCCGCAAAATAGGTGATGGGGGATGCATTGCCCGGAACGCAGTCCAGCACCGACGCGACCAGTGCCAGAATTGCACATTCGGCGCAGGTCAGGATGACCCCGAACGCCGCTTTGCCGACCCACAATGAGCGTCGACGACACGGAAGACTGTCGAGGAACTCAAATGTGCCCACCTCCTTCTCATCCGCCAGGAGAATGGCCCCGCAGACAATGCCGGCGAGATACGCAAGCGCCGGCGCCATGAGTTCGCGAGCGCCAGCGGTGTCCGCCAGAGTGGCCGAGTGCATCGGTTCAACGAATTGAGCGGTCAGAGCCAGTGCGAGCACGCCGAACGTCAAAACCACCAGCGCGATGGATCGCTGCTCCCGCCACTCCTTCCAGATCATGGCCAGGGTCATTGGCGTATCTCCTCGGCGGGTTGGGCGGCGTGGCGCATGACGGCGGCATAAATGTCTTCGAGCCCGGGAGTCGATTCTTCGATTTCGCCGATCGCCGGTTCGGCGCTCAGACGGGCGCCAACGTCTGGAACCGCGTCCTCGATGAGCAATTCAACCTGTTTGCCAAGTGTTTGCCGGTGCAATACCGTTCCCAGCCGGGAGACATCTGGCAATTGCCCTTCCGTCCGCAAGAGGATGCGCGTAAATCGCTTCTTCACTTCCTCTGCTGGCCCGGAAAACAGGAGCCGGCCGTGACTGAGAAGTCCGACGTGGCTGGCAATCCGTTCCAGCTCCGAAATCCCATGACTCGAAATGAAGATGGTCCGGCCATTTGCGGCCAACTCGACGAGACTGGACAGGAAATCCCGGCGGGTCAGTAAATCGAGCCCGGAGGTCGGCTCATCGAGAATCAAGACTTCCGGATCGGGGGCTAATGCCAGCGACAGCGCCACGCGGGCATACCCGCCCTTGGACAAATCGCGAAGTCGCTTCTTCGGGTCGAGGCCGAGTTTCCTCGCCGTGTCGTTGTATCGGTGGAGGAATCCATTCTTGTGGAACGATGCGGTAAACCAGCCGATTTCCGAAACCGTCATCCATTCGTAGAAACGCGGCCGTTCGGGCACGTAGCCGACTCGATGGCGAAGCGGAACGGCGCGCGACCAGCAGTCCTGGCCGAGGATCTTCGCCGTGCCGGCGTCCGGCGGGTGCATGCCGACCAGCACTTTGATCGTCGATGTCTTGCCGGCGCCATTGTCGCCGAGAAAGGCGTATATGGACCCTTGCGGGACGTCGAGATCGATCGCATCGACGACCGTCTTGTTGCCGTATCGCTTGACCAATCCACGTATCGAAATCACAGCGCTCATGTGCGCTCCTCCCGGCCGCGGCGACTGGCCCGGCCATTCGTTCGCGTCCATTCGTCCTCCACCAGGGAATGAACTTCCGCGGCGGTCAATCCGCTCGTGGCTGCTTCCCGAACCGCATCCAGCAACCGGCTGCGGATAATCGCCCGCCGCCGCGCTTCGCACAGCGATGGGGCCTTCGGTGTCACTTGCATTCCGAGTCCGCGCTTGGTTTCGAGAACGCCCAGTCGCTCCAACTCCTGATAGGCACGGGCGACCGTGTTCGGGTTGACAATGAGTTGGCCGGCCAGGTCGCGCACGCTGGGAACCAATTCACCGGGTGGCGGGTCGCCGGCCGCCACGCCGAACACGACCTGGGCGGCAATCTGCTCGTAGATCGGCACAGGCGAGTCCGGCCGGACCTGAAAGACCATGACGGCCACACTGACATGGTGTACCAATTGGGTAGTACACTACATTCCGGCGCGGCTGAATGTCAAGTGTCTGGATGCAAAATCGAAGCAATTGTCCGGCGGGATGTGTTGCGTACATCATCGACATGCCCTTTGGAGGCGCCGATGTTGAAGACTTTTCGTCGCTGGATGCTCTGCGTCGTTTCCTGGACGGTTGGAGTCACCATGACCAATGGCAAGGATCCCTTACCGCTCGAAACGCACGTCTATCAGGACCGGTCCGGCAAGAAACTGCCGTATCGGCTACTCAAGCCGCTCGCCATTGAAGAGGGCAAGAAATATCCGCTGGTGGTTTTCCTGCATGGCGCCGGCGAACGCGGCACGGACAATGAGAAGCAACTGGTGCATGGCGTGCCGCAGTTTGCCAGCAAAGAGAATCGCGAGAAGTACCCCTGCTTCCTGATCGCTCCGCAATGTCCGGATGGCAAGAAGTGGGTCGAAGTGGATTGGTCCGCCGATCATCACACGCTGCCCAAGGATCCCGGCGAAGTCGGGCGCTTGACGTTGGCGTTGATTGAGAAATCCATCCAGGAGTTGCCGGTCGATCCGAAGCGCGTTTACCTGACCGGCCTTTCCATGGGTGGATACGGCACCTGGGATTTGTTGGCTCGACGGCCGGATCTGTTCGCCGCGGCGGCGCCAGTTTGCGGCGGGGCCGATGAGGCGACGGCTGAGAAGATCAAGGACATTCCCATCTGGGTTTTCCACGGCGGTAAAGATCCCGTCGTCAAACCCGCCCGCTCGCGAAACATGGTGGCCGCTCTCAAGAAAGCGGGCGGCAAGCCCAGGTACACCGAGTATCCAAATGTCGGCCACAATTCATGGGACAATGCCTATCGCGATCCGGAATTCTACAAGTGGTTGTTCGCTCAGAAGAAGGATTGACGTCGTCGCGGAATGCGCCCTGTTGTAGGCATTACGTAGTCCGCCAGCTTCCGGCGTGCGTTCGTTGCGCTCATTCGTTGCGCACACACCCACACCCTGTTGCAACGAAACGGGCCGATTCTGCAACGAACCGTGCAACGAATCGCCGACTTTCGCGGGATGAAGGCAGATTCAAGCTCCGTTGTCGAACGACTTCCAGGTTTTTTTCTCCCATTTTTCCAAAAAGCCCTTTCGCTTTAGCCGGTCGGAAATACTGGCAGGGGGTCCCCGTTTGGCCCCCTGAGTCCGGCTATGCAGCTGCGCGATCGTTCGGACGTGATTCAACGCTTGCAGGAACGCATCGATGGAATGGAGCGTTCCCGGCTGTCGATCGCCGATCGATGTGGAATTTCCACGGGATTCCCCGATCTGGATCGGCTGCTGGCCGACGGCGGCCTGCGACGTGGGACATTGGTCGAATGGCTGAGCGACGGCCCGGGAAGCGGCGCCGCGACCCTGGCACTGCGTGTTGCAGCCCACATTCTTCGCGAACAAGGAGCGTTTGTCGTCATCGATGAGGCGGGCGATTTTTATCCGGTCGCGGCTGCCGACTGGGGAATTCCACTCGAACGAACGGCGATTGTGCGCCCTCCAGTGAGGGGAGCTTCCGGCCTGCCCTTATGGACATGGGAACAATCGCTGCGCTGTTCCGGCGTCGCCGTGACGTTCGGACGAATTGGCCGCCTCGATGGCCGCCAGTTCCGCCGCTTGCAGCTGGCAGTAGAAGCGGGCGAGGGGTTCGGATTCCTGGTTCGACAGCCGGCTTTCCGGGCAGGCGCCTCGTGGGCGGCGACATGCATTCAAGTAAAGCCTCACGCTCCGCGTGAAGGTTCTTTTACCCGCCGCCTGCGCGTCAGCGTCAGCCGTGGACACAGCGGAACCCGCGAGACCGAAATCGAGTTGGAGATTTCCCATGAAACGGATGATGTGCCTCTGGTTTCCGAACTGGCCGGTGCAATGGCGGCTGCTGGCTGAGAAGGGGTCGGGAGTCTTTTCACGCAACAATCCTGCAGGGCCGTCTCGAAAAAAGATTCCTGACCCCTTTTTAGCGCCCCTGATCGTGCATGGCCTTTCCCACGGCGGCAAAGTCCGCGTGATCGCCTGCTCGCGCGCCGCCCGCCAGCGTGGCGTGGCGCCGGGCATGCTCCTCGCCGAGGCACAATCGCTCTGGCCCAGTTCCGCCAGCATTTGGTCCGAGCCGCACGACCCGCTCGCCGATCGGGAGAAGCTCAAAGAGCTGGCCCAAGCGTGCCGGCTGCTCAGTCCCGAGATTGCGGTCGATCCATCCGAATCGCCCGATTGCCTGTTGATTGATGTGACCGGCCGGGAATACTGCCGCGATCATGAAATTGAAATAGCCGAGGAAGCGATCGACTCCCTGGCCGAGCGCGGCTACTGGGCGGCGGCCGCGGTCGCTGACACCGTCGGCGTCGCCTGGGCGGTGGCTCATTTTGCCCGTTCGAAGTCGCGCGTCTTCATCATTCCCCCCGGCCAACAGGCGGAGGCATTGCGACGATTGCCCATTGAGGCCCTGCGGTTGCCTGGCCCCGTCGTCCAAAGCTTGCGTGAATTGAACATCGCTCGGGTCGACCAGTTGCTGGCACTGCCTCGTGCCGAGCTGCCGGCGCGATTCGGCGCGCAATTGCTGCTCGCTATCGATCGAGCGCTGGGGGTTATCCCCGACACGCCGACACCAGAGCGGCCCAATGACCCGCTGGAAGCGTCGTGGGAATTCGAACCGCCCGTCGGCGACGGCCAGATTCTCGTCGAGGTGATCGAGCATCTTTTGGAACGGCTGCTCAAACGAATTCCTTGCGAACACTCCGGCGTGAAACGGCTGTTTTGTTCGCTGAAGCTGGTCGATCGCCAGTCGCTGTCGGTTCCCATCGAATTGATTCAACCCAGTGCGTCGCGGCACAATCTCATGCAACTTGTGCGCTTGCAGATTGAACGGCTGCAAATTCCCGCCGAGGTATCGAACGTGACGGTTCGAGCCGACATCATCGCGCCGCTGGAATTCGAGCAAGACGAGATGTTCAGCAGCAGTGGATCAAAACTGTGGAAAGAAGTGACGAGTCTTCTCGAGCGCATGAGCAGCCGGCTGGGACCGACGGCGGTGCTGCGGCCAAGACGGGTTCCCGATCCGCAGCCGGAGTTCGCGTGGGAGTACGACGACTGGTTGACCGCGCAAAATCGTGAAGCCGCGACGCGGAGTCTTCGGAGCGGAGCGCGGGCGCTTGCCGTTTCCAAGGCCCGCGCTCCGCTCCGTCCAACCTCCGCGTCGCGGTTTCACTTGCGCTTAGAGTTTCCGCCTGACACGCTCCGCTCCGAAGACTCCGCGTCGCGGCTTCACGAGAAAGCGCTGACCCGCCCCGTCTTCCTCAAAACCCCCTGCCCCGTGGCAGTCGTTTCCATTTACCCCGGCGGCTCGCCCCGGCGTTTTGAATGGAGCAATCGCAATTACCTCGTCGCACGCTCCTGGGGCCCGGAGCTGCATTGAGACCGGCTGGTGGCGCGGCAATGACATTCGCCGCGATTATTACATCGTGGAGGCGAGCACCGGCGAACGCTTCTGGCTGTTTCGCAATCTCCTGGATGGAACCTGGTTCCTGCACGGGGAGTTCGCCTGACATGCCCGAGCAACCGCAGCCCAAGCACACACCGGCGTCGAAAACCATCACGCGGAGCGTCATGGCGACCGTGCCATACGCGGAGTTGCACTGCCGCACGAATTTTTCTTTTCTCGAAGGGGCCTCGCATCCGCACGAGTTGGTGGAACGGGCAACCGAGCTTGGCTACAAGGCGCTGGCAATCACCGACCGCGACAGCCTGGCCGGCGTGGTGCGTGCCCATGTCGTGGCCAAGGAAACCGGCTTGAAACTCTTGATCGGCGCATCGATCGCGCCGATCGATGCGCCGCCGATGCTCTTGTGGGTGATGAATCGTAAGGGTTATGCGAACCTCGCTCGCTTGCTGACCCACGGCCGGCGCTCAGCGCCCAAAGGCGAATGCCGATTGACGTTTGATGATGTGGCCAGGCATAGCGAGGGGTTGTTGGCGGGCGTCTTGCTCAATTCTTATCCTCCCCCCCGCAAAGCCGGGGGAGGCTCCGCCTCTTCTTTCCCTCCCCCCGGCTTTGCGGGGGGAGGGCAGGGTGGGGGGCAATCGCTCGCTGGGTCGGAATGCAGCGTCCCGAAGCAGCGAGCGTCTACCCCCCACCCTGCCCTCCCCCCGCAAAGCCGGGGGAGGGTGAAAACCAGGACGCCTGCTTGCAAACATCCCGTGACATCTTTCGCGACCGTTGCTACGCCATCGCCGAATTGCATCGCGGTCCGCTGGATCGTTATCGCCTTCAACAATTTCAACAACTCGCGCGCGATGCCCAATTGCCACTCGTTGCCGCCAATGATGTGCATTACCATGTCCCCCAGCGTCGGCCGTTGCACGATGTCCTCGCGGCCACCCGGCACGGCTGCACCGTCGCCGAGCTGGGCGAGCATCGTCTGGCCAATGCCGAGCGGCATTTGAAATCGCCCGAAGAGATGCGCGACCTCTTTGCCGAAGTGCCCGATGCTGTCGCTCGCACCGTGGAAGTCGCCGACCGCTGCACGTTCTCGCTCGACGAACTGCGCTACGACTATCCGGAAGAATTATGTCCCGCCGGCTACACGCCGTTGCAATACCTGAACGAACTGACGTGGGTCGGCGCCAGCGCCGCTATCCCACCGGCATTCCCGACAAAGTTCGCGGGTTGATTGAACACGAGTTGCAACTCATCGCCGAATTGCGTTACGAGGCCTACTTTCTCACCGTCTGGGACCTGGTGCGCTTCGCCCGCAGCCGCAACATTCTCTGCCAGGGACGCGGTTCGGCCGCCAACTCGGCCGTGTGCTATTGCCTCGGCGTCACGTCGGTCGATCCCGAGCGCATCGACGTGCTCTTTGAACGATTCGTCAGCAAGGATCGCAATGAGGCCCCCGACATCGACATCGATTTCGAGCACGAACGCCGCGAAGAAGTGCTGCAATATCTCTGGGACAAGTACGGCCGCGATCGGGCGGCGATGACCGCCGAGGTCATCACCTACCGTGAACGCTCGGCCATCCGCGACGTCGGCAAGGCGCTGGGATTATCGCTCGATCGCGTCGATGTGCTGGCCAAGACGATGGACCATCATCCCCGGCGTGATGAAGAGCGACTGGCTGGGCGATTGCGCGAAGGGGGTCTCGATCCGGACAGCCGGCTGACGCGGCAACTCGTCTGGCTGGTTCACGAACTGCTCGGCTTTCCCCGGCATCTTTCGCAACATGTCGGCGGCATGGTGATGACGAACGGCCCGCTTTGCGAACTGGTGCCGATCGAGAATGCCGCCATGCCCGATCGCACCGTCGTCCAGTGGGATAAGGACGATCTGGATGCACTCGGTATCCTCAAAGTCGATTGCCTGTGTCTCGGCATGTTGACGGCCATTCGCAAGTGCTTCGACTTGATCGCGAAGCATTATGGGAAGACCTGGGAATTGGCGACCGTCCCGCCCGAAGATCCGAAGGTGTACGAGATGGTCTGTCGGGCGGATACGATCGGCGTGTTTCAAATTGAAAGCCGGGCGCAGATGAGCATGTTGCCGCGGCTGAGGCCCACATGCTTTTACGATCTGGTAATCGAAGTCGCGATCGTTCGCCCCGGGCCGATTCAGGGGAAAATGGTCCATCCTTATCTACGGCGTCGGCAGAAGAAGGAAGCGGTCGATTATCCGAGCGAGGCAGTGCGCTCGGTGCTCGAAAAGACGCTCGGCGTATCGATCTTTCAGGAGCAGGCGATGCGGCTGGCCGTGGTTGCTGCTGGCTTCACGCCGGGCGAGGCCGATCAACTCCGCCGGGCGATGGGGGCCTGGCGGAAGTCCGGCGTCATGGAGAAATTCAAGGAAAAGCTGATCAACGGCATGCTCGAACGTGGCTACACGCCCGACTTCGCTCAACGCGTCTATCAGCAGATTTGCGGGTTCGGCGAGTACGGCTTTCCCGAATCGCACGCGGCAAGCTTTGCCCTTCTGGTCTACGTTTCGGCGTGGTTGAAATGCCATTACCCGGCGGCGTTCGCCGCCGCGATCATCAACAGCCTGCCGATGGGTTTTTACGCCCCCGCCCAGCTCGTCGCCGACGCCAAGAAGCACGGCGTCAAGGTGCTTCCAGTCGATGTAAACTTCAGCGAGTGGGACTGCACGCTGGAAGTGTTCGACACGAAAAATCGTGAAGCCCCGACGCGAAGGCTTTGCGGAGCGGAGCGCGAGCCCGCGAATGGGCAAGCGCCGAACGCGGGAACTCGTGAAGCCGCGACGCGGAGGCTTTGCGGAGCGGAGCGCGAGACGCCGGAATGGCAAGCGCCCAACGCGGGAACTCGTGAAGCCGCGACGCGGAGGCTTGGCGGAGCGGAGCGCGAGCCCGCGAATGGGCAAGCGCCGCGCTCCGCTCCGAAGACTCCGCGTCGCGGCTTCACTTGCGGCTCGGCTTTCGCATCATCGGCGGTTTGGCCCAGCGATATGTCGATCGGCTGGTCGAAGCGCGTCGCGATGGGCCGTTCACCACGTTTTCCGAATTCGTTCGCCGGACGGGACTGCGGGCCGCGGCCTTGAAGAGGTTGTCCGCGGCCGATGTATTTGGCTCATTGAAAATGGATCGGCAGACCACGCTCTGGCGATCGATGCCCGAGCGCGATGCGCCGATGCTCTTTGATCAGATCGAAGAGGAAGTGCCCGATGTCCCGTTGCCACCGCTAACCCCATTCGAGGAAGTCCTGGCCGATTATCGCACGGCGGGGCTGACATTGCGGCGCACCCGATGAGTTTCTTCCGCGAGCCGATGGACAAGCTCAAAATCACGCCGGCCGATCGGCTGCCGAGTTTGAAGAACGACATCTTCCTCAAGGTAGCGGGCATCGTGCTCTTGCGTCAGCGGCCGAGCACCGCGAAGGGGATCACGTTTGTGACGCTCGAAGATGAGACCGGCATGGTGAACTTGATCGTGCGCGTAGAAGTCTGGGAGAGATACCGAAAGGTGGCCCGAACAGCGGTGGCGATGATTGCCCATGGCCGATTGCAAATCGACCGAGATTCGGGGATTATTCACGTTTTGGTGACGAGGATGGAAGATTTGTCGGATCGGTTGGCAGAGTTGCAAACCTCACCGCGCAATTTCCATTGACAACAACCTCGTTTAGCGGTCACGCCGACGGCGTGACCGCTAAACGACTTCGCCTGCATACCGTGTCAAATCCACCATCCCCGCGTCGCGGAACGCCACGCGGCGCTCATGGCACTTGTTGCACCGGCCGCAATGCAGGCCATCCACCGGCTGCAAGCAGGCAAACGTAAATTGCAGCGGCAAATCTCGACCGCGCGCCATTACATCCGATTTGTGCAAGTGAGCGTACGGCCGCAGGATTCGCACATCGCCGCCGATCGCCGAATTGACGACCCGCTCAAACGAATCGAAGAACGCCGGGGTCGCATCGGGAAATGGATTCGACGCCAACGTTCCCAATGCGACCGCCGGCACGCGATTCTGATGGCACCAGAGCATCGCCTTGGACAGCAAGAGCACGTTGCGGCCTGGCAGATAAACCGCTTCATCGGGTGTATCGGCGTCCGGCACATCGCGGCCCCGGACGCTCCAATGATCCGGACAAATATCAGTGATCGGCGCTTCCAGAATATGCAACGGCTGCAATGCGGAACAGCGAATGGCTTCCAGATAGCGCTGCAAATAATCCAGCTCAACCGATTCCCAATAGAGACCACTCCGCACATAGAGCGGATAAACCGATCTGTGTGTTCGCACCATCTCGCCAAGCAGAATGGCGCTATCGAGCCCGCCGCTCACGAGAACCGCTGACTCGGATAAATACGCCTGCATGGAACTCAAATGAAATCGGGTGCGAAGATCGTTCGCCCGCCATCCACCGGCAAACAAACCCCGGTGATGAAATCGTTATCGATTAGCGACAGAACCGCCTGAGCAATGTTCTCGGGCCTGCCTTCCCGGTGCACGAGCGTGCCACGAATCACGCGCTCGCGTTCTTCGGCTGGCATACTCGGCGGCAACATCACTGGACCGGGCATAATGCAGTTCACGCGAACGTTGGATTCCGCGTTCCCAACTCGACCGCCAGGCTGCGCAGTCATCGCGGGGATGGCTCCTTTCGACGGAAAATAAGCCGCGTAATTCAAATAAGGCCGTTCGACGGCCCAATCGCCGAGCGTGACGATGCAACCCCCCTCGGGTTGTTTCACCATCGCCAGGCCGGCATGTTGTGAAACCAGAAACGTCCCGATCGCATTAGCTTCGAAATGCACGCGCACGTCGGCTGCGGTCACGTCTTCCAACCGCTTCGCTTCCCATGCCCCGGCCGTGTTGACCAGGACGTCCAATCGTCCGAATCGGCTTAGAACCTGCCCGATCATGCCCCGTACGGCTTGATCGTCCGACAAGTCGGCAGCAATGCCAATCGCCGGGACCTTTTGAGACTGCATGGCGGACACCGAACTATCCAGGTGCTCGCCCGCTCGTCGTGAATGCAACACAATGGCATATCCGCGCGCAGCCAGCGCCTCCGCCACGTACCAGCCGACGCGGCGATTCGCGCTGCCGGTGATCAGTGCAACTTTCGATTCAGCCATGGAATTCCCGACGGGTGGACAGTCGGTATTCTATTGGCACATGGCCAAGCTCTATTTCTACTACTCGACGATGAACGCCGGCAAATCGACGGCACTCTTGCAAGCGGCGCACAACTACGCTGAGCGTGGCATGTCGACGGTTCTGTTCACGGCCCAAATCGATCAAACGCGCCGCCGGGCGAATTGCATCGCGAATCGGCCTGGGGGCGGACGCCTCGCCTGTTCACACCGGATACCGACTTTTGGGCACTCTTGTGCAAAGTCGCCGGCAATCTGCATTTTGATCGACGAGGCACAGTTTCTGACCAAAGATCAAGTCCGCCAACTGGCACGGATCGTCGACGAGGCGAACATTCCAGTGATGTGCTATGGCTTGCGAACCGATTTTCAGGGGGAATTGTTTCCCGGCAGTGCGGCTCTCTTGGCTTGGGCGGACACGTTGACGGAATTGAAGACCATCTGCTTTTGCGGACGGAAGGCCACGATGGTGATCCGCGTTTCGCCGAATGGCGAGGTGGAGCGCGCCGGGACAGCAAATTGAGATCGGCGGCAACGATCGGTATGTTTCGTTGTGTCGCAAACATTTTTCGCATGCAATCGAGATCGGGGATTTGCCCAGGCTGGCGAGCGAGCAATCGAGTGACGTTCGAGCCGCCTTTGCACGCGTCCGCCATCGGCTATTCTGAAATAAGAGCTTTGCAGAATTGGCCGGTGGGAGCGAAGGAAAGCAAGGATTCCTTCGCTTGCCTAGGCTGTCGGTTTATTCTGCGATAGACTCTGAGTCAGCAAGGAACGATCCATGTCTGAAAACGATCCGCGCGTCGTGCTCGATCCGGAACTTGATCTGTATCCGGACACCAGCCTTCTGGTCACCGAGGATGGCAAGCCCGTGGACAACCTCTTTGTCGAAAAACAATATCGCCTGCTGACCGAGCCATTGTGGACCTCGTGGACAGCCCCTGAAGGAAAGCCCTTCCGGGTCCTGGCCAATGTCGGGCTGTTTTTCAAATCCAAGGACCCGCCATTGGTGCCGGACGTCATGTTCGCACTGGACGTCGAATCGCCCAAGGCAGCCCGCGAGAGCGACAACCGCTCTTATTTTGTTTGGATCGTCGGCAAGCCGCCCGACATCGCCATTGAGATCGTCTCGGACAAGCGTGGCCGCGAAGATAGCGAAAAACTGCGGGCGTACGAGCGGATCAAGGTCCCGTTCTATGTCATCTTCGATCCGGAAGAAATCCTCGATGGCGGAGTCTTGCGTGCCTTCGGACTGTATCGGGAAAAATACCAGCCCATCGAACCATCTCGGTTCGGCGATCTTGGGGCTTGGCCTGACTTTATGGGACGGAGAATTCGAAGGCGGCGACGACACCTGGCTCCGCTGGGCGGATTCGGAAGGGAACATCATTCCGACCGGGAAGGAACGGGCGGAAGCAGAAAAAGCACGGGCCGAAGCCGAGAAGGCGCGGGCCGAAACTGCTGAAGCGCGCATCAAACGCTTGGAAGATCGGCTGCGCGCGGCTGGGCTGTCCACTAATGGCTCGGCTTGACGCTGGCTGATTATTTGAGCACTTCGTTGAGATATTGCAACAAATCAGTCATCTGCTCGCGCGGGATGAGCTTTTCGAATTCCTCCGGCATGAGCGACTTGCTCGTCGCCCGAATCTCCTCGATCTGCGAGGCGCAGGATGGTGTCTTCCGCTTTCTCGCCTCGTCGCAACGTCACGCTCGTCGGGGTTTCGATGGCCAGGAGTCCACTGACCGTTCGGCCCGATGTGGTTCGCACCTGGTAATTGACATACCGCGGATCGACTTCGCGGCTTGGATCAAGAACATCGATGAGCAGCGCTTCCTTGGACTTGTTCTTGAGGGCGGCGAGCAAATTCGCGCCGACCTCGTAGCCAGTGTTTTCCAGACGGTGGCAGGCCGTGCAATTCTTGCGGAATACTTCGCGACCCTTGGCAAAGTCCCCGTTGAGCGACAGCACGGAACGGTAATCGTCGATCACCTTCTTACGATCCGCGGCAATCTGGCTGGCCAGTAGCTTGGTTGCGCGATTGCGAATCGCCAAGTCCTTGTGCTTGCGCAATTCGTCGGCACGAGCAACTTCGACTTGCGCGGCGAGGACCTTCTTCGCTTCGATTGCATCGAGCAGTTTTGTATGCGATCTTTCCGAGAAAATAGAACCTCGATGGCCTCGCGCCGCAAGACCGGACTATAACCGTCCCAGCCGGCAAGAACGATGTCGGCCACTTGCGCATCGTCGAACGACGCAAGCGAATGCAATGCGGCCGACTGCAGTTCCCCCGAATTCCGCGCGTCGAGCAAACTGGCCAGCGGCCTGGCGGCCGTCGAAGTACGGGGCCGACGCGAGCAGCCGAATCGCCGCCAAGTCGGCCAGTCGGCCTCGCCTTTTCATCCTGGGCCATTCGCGCCGCGGTCAGCGAACGCGGATATCGCCTTGCCACCGCCGGCTTCAATTCCGCCGGCGGGTTTTCCCAAATCTTGCTGAGCGGCCGAGCCGAATTGCGTGCGCCCTGCCCTAGGCCTTCGAGCAACGCCGACTGCACGCGCGGGCAATCGACCGGGCCATCATTTGCAATACGCGGCCGGTCGCGGCGGCATCGCCTCGAGCGCCGATCATCGCGGCCAAACGGCCCAGCAATCCTCTGTGTCCCTTGGCGATACGACGCATCGGCGGCGAGCGATTCGAGCAACGACGGGCCAGCATCCTTGGCGGAACTGAGACCGCCGACTGAAGCCAAGTGTCTGCATCCGGCCGGCGGATTAGCTTCGCAAAGATCGGTCCGAGCTTCATTCGGAAGCATCGCCCCCGCTGTGAAGGCAACCTGCAATCGAACGAACGCGTCGGGATCGTCGGCCATTTTCGCGATAAGCTTTCGCAATTCGCCGTCGGTTCGCAAGAAGCGGCTCCGAAAGTCGGAGTGCCTGAATCCGCTCCGCCGGCCTTTTGGCGTGGAGCGAGGCGGCCAAGTGATGCTGGGTTAGGCTCCCGTAGAGTTGACGGACCCAGAGCACGTCGCGTTGCTCGCGACAGGCCGGCCGTCGGCGGCTTCCTGCTTGTCAACGAGGTCCCAGCTCAAGTCTTCTCTTGTTGCCCCGCTGGACAATCGCTCATATAAGAGCCGATGGACCGTGTCCGACGTCCATTCGCTGGCCTTTAACGCAACGGACGCGTTCTCCGGCGAATAGTGGATCGGTCGCCACCGTCCCCCTGCCTTGAAACCCCTGCGGCGCGATTCGCCAAATCCGCCCGCGATGCCGGCTTTCCAAATTCAACTTCTTCTTGATGTCGTCCGGCAGCGACAGCGGCGACTCGATCACTTCGCGATAGAAATCACATACATAAAGTGCGCCGTCCGGACCGATCGTCAGATGCACTGGCCGGAACCAGTTGTCCGTCGATGCGAGGAACTCAACTTCCGTCGTCGATTCGCACTCCCTTGTATATCGAACCATTCGGTTCCAGCTTGTCGCGCGTGATCAAGTTGTTCGCCGGATCGCAGACATAGACGCACCCGCGATCCTTCGCTGGAAACAAGCGGCTCATGGATGCCGTAATAGCACGGCGAGCAGGCCGATGTGATGTAGCCGCCCGGCACCAATTCGGTCTTGGGAAATCGTTTGGCGTCTGGGCCTCCCTTACGTCGAGTTGTCCGCTCGACCCGCCATTGCTCGAACGGGCTGATGCGGAAAACTTTGCATGCAGCGCCGTGGACCGGAATGTCCACCGTCACGGCCGGCGCAGCCAGATACGGATTTCGTTCGAAGATAGTGATAGGGCAACACGATCTGCCGTAGATGTGCGACTGTTTGTGTTCACGAACCAGTGCTCGGCCTCGTCGCATGTAAGACCATATTGCCCGCCGCCTGAAGTTGGCTCGATGCTGCCAGGAACATCTGGCTTGAAACGAATCCCTTGGCCACGCAACACCAACGGCTTCATGTCCGGCTTGTCGGGACATGTGATCGTGCCGCCCACGGAGCCGTTCACCGCGTAGACCCAGTTGTCGATGCCCCAGCGGAAGGCGTTGAGAATCTGCTGAATATTGTCGAGGCCGAAGCCGGTGTAGAGCACCTTGACGCTATCCGCCTTGTTGTCGCTGTTGTCGTCCGGCAAGTAGATCAGATCGGGTGCATTGGCGACGAGCACCCCGCCCTTCCACGGCAGCACCGCGGTCGGGAAGCGCAAGCCATCCGCATAAATCACGCTCTTCGTGTAATGGCCATGCTCATCCGGGTTGGTCAGACAGCGAATGCGGCCGCGTTTCTCGACGCCGGTTGCGACCCCGCCGTGCGGATAGCCAATCATCTCGCAAACAAACAGCCGGCCTTTCTCGTCGAACGCCATCGCCACCGGGTCGATCACGTCGGGCTCGCTCGCGACCAGTTCGACCTTGAAGCCCGGCACCATCTTGAACGTCGCCGCCTCGTCCTTCGGCGACAACGGCTCGGCATGGCAAACAGAAGGCAACAACCACAAAGGCACAAAGATCACACAAAGAAACACTAAGGAAAGATCGCAAGTCTTTGTGCTTCTTCGTGTGATCTTTGTGCCTTTGTGGTTGGATCTTCATCGTCATCACTTCCTCAGTTCGTGCACCTTGTTGACGATCAGGTTTTCGATCTTTGGCGACCATTTGGTGGGGTGACCGTAATAGATTTGCGATGAGTCCCCTTCGTAGCCGCCCTCTTTGACCACGCGGGCCGACGGGATATAAGCCATCACATCGTTCGCATAGCCGGTGATCCAGACCGGCCCCTGGCCGGCCAGTTCTTTCTTGAGCCGCTTGTTGTAATCGATGACCACTTCGCCGCCGAGCGCGATCCAGGTGAGTTGATTGCCAAACCGCCAGACTTCCACCGGGTAATACGGATAGCGATCGGGGATCTTGCCCTTATCGAGATAACTGAGCATGTGCTTGGCTCGGGCCATTAGGGCGTGGTTCTTGCTCAACGCATCGGTTTGCCATTTCTCCTTGCCGGGAATGGGGCCGAAGGGCAGTTCGATCTCAGCGTACTTGGCAGTCAGTTTTTCAGTCAACGGGGACATCTTGCCATCCAGCGTCTCCTCGACGGCGATCGCAAGCTCTTTGCCATACTTCTCGCATAACTCAATCTTGCTTCGCGGCAATGGATTCGCATCGCCGCCACAGCCAATCCAAAACATGGCCAATGCGCCGGGATGCTTTTCTTGAACGTCGATCTGGGCAAAGCCCGCGTAATCGCCGCACCATTCGTAAAACTGCATTGTCGTGTTGTGGCAGGCATAGCCAAACACGGCCGCTTTCAAGTTGCCCTTTCCGTCTTCCACTTTCAGCACGGGGACGGAATGATCGACCGGCCCGCCGGGATTGCTGCCGTTGATCACGCCCTTCTCGGTCGCCTGCCGCCGATTCACCGCGAAGCGCGGCCTTGCCTTCGCCGATGGACAGTTTTGCCGGCTGCAAATCCTTGACCGCCGTGACGATCGTCTCGATCATCCAGTCGCGAAGTTTGTCGGTATAAGCGTGAATCTTGCCCGGCTGGTCCGCGGGCATGTCGTACATGTCGGTGAGATTGCCCCACACGACTGGCCCGCAATGCGTGTGCGAACAGCTCAGCATAATCTGTTCGCGCTTCAGACCGGTCTGTTTCATTACTTCGGCACAGACCGGCTCAGAGAGCGACCGCGGAATGCCGCACAGGTCGCTGGTCATCATCACACAGCGGTTGCCCGCCGGATCTTCGATGGCGAGCGCCTTGACCCACAAATCATGGTGCTTCTTCGTGCACGGCTTGTTCCGGCTCGAATAGCCGGCCATCCACAGCGGCTCGCTCGGCGTGATGACATGCGACGCCGAGCCGGCTTTGAAGCCGCCTCTCGCCGACATTGCCATCAGCAAACAAGCGAGTAAACCAATGCCAGCGCGACAGTCGTGAATTCGCATAAGAGATGATGCCTTTCCAAGTTGCCAGCAACTTACCGATGCGTATTTGCCCTGAAGGTACTCCATGAAGATTGTCGTCGTCGCTCAGAGAGATCTAAGACCATTGCTCGATGACTGGCGTCGAACTCTTCCCGGAACGCGAGACCAACGACAAAGTCTTGCCAACGCTCTGTGGGACGAGTTTGTGAAGTCAATCGTCGATGCAGGCGGAGTACCCAAAGACGCTTGGGAAGATACAACCACCGACCCACCGACCTATTGGTGCAATTTTCCAGGTGGTCTGGCACAGATCGTGGTCGAGCCGCCACAACGAGTCGGTCTCTTTTCAACCGAGCAGCGAGTAATCGTAGTGGACCTGAACTTCAGTCCCGGTCTTCCCGGCTAAGCTGTTCGAAATACTCCTTTACATCAAAGGTGTCATTCAAGTTCGCGAGAGCTCGTTGTGTTCTCTCTCTCTGTTCCTCCGTGAGTTTTGGAATTCGCACCTTCAACTGCGACTCCGCCGCAGCTTCGGGAACCAAATACCCGAGTCGTTCGCCGTTTGGCTTCCCGATATGAATGGTGTGATCGCCGCCGTGAATACGGATGACCTCGTCGACGAGTTCTGCAAACGCAAATTCCTTCTCTTCGTCTGTCATCGAACGAATATACTCCGCTACGTTCTTTGGGGTTGCGATTGCACTGCTCATGATTACACGCTCCAAGATTCCGCTTCTATCGTGATCCTACTCGATCGTCACTCGTCCGCCAACTTCGCCCTGAGCAACTTCGCCATCGCCTTGAGCAAAATCGCCTCGCTCCCCGGGCCCGACAGCGCCACCGTCGGCTCGTAGCCGCCTTGCAGATAGCCCGGCGCCGTGGGAATGTAGCCGCAGCCGTCGTCGCCGTAGCTGGCGACGATCACCGTTTCCTTCGGCCGCATCTTCTGGGCGGCGAGTTGATATTCGATGAACGCTTCACCGGGTAAATGCAAGACGAACACCTTGCCGCCGAAATCGAGGCAGCCGATGTCGATCGGTCGATCTTGACGCTTGAGCCACGCAATTTGAAACGCCGCGTTGTTCCGCTTGGCCTTGGTGGCTTTCACATCGTGCAGGGCTTTTTCGCTCTCGTCCTCGCCGAAGTTGGCTTCCTTCCTGGGCGGCAACTTCACTGGCTCGAATCGCCAGTCCCAGCCGTCGATCGGCATCGTTTTGGTTGACTTGAAGGATGCCTTCATGCCATCGTACATGCGATCGCGGAGGATCGGCCGGTTCTCGTGCGCGCCGTCGTTGTACTTGCCGGCCGTGATGTTGCCGGCACAGCCAGTGAAGTAAACCTGAAAGACCTTGGGGTTCTCGTCCTGCATTTTCTGCCGAGCGAGTCCGCAGAAATCGGCGCTGACCCGGCCGTCGCCATAGTAGCTCATCGGGTGTGTGGCGTAGTAATGCAGAGCCGCGAGCGGCATATCGCCGTCCCAAAAGGACAGCGTTCGCAGAATCGGGTCGATCAAGCCTTCCGGGGCGTCGCGGGCTTCCTTGTTCTTGGTCGCGCTGGTTCGGGTGAACTTGACCTTGCCGTCCGGGCCGAGCACGCGGCGATTGGAGGCGACCTTCTCCACTTTCGCCGAGCCGACGCCGATGTGCGTGAAGCGCCTGGTCTTCGCCAGCGAATCGCGGCAGGCGGCGCCGACGTCTTTGACCACCTTGTCGAAGAACTTGAGATCGAGACTCGGCGGGCCTTTCACCTGATCCAGTAGTTTCTGTGCATACGTGTCGGCGAACGGGGCATTATGCGGATGGACGGCATGAACCGAGACGTGATCGATCGTCGTGTGGGCCGCGTCGGCGAGCGCCTGGCGCACGGCCAGATGCGCATCGTTGCGCAGGGCGGTCCAGTCGAACACGCATAAGACGATCGGCTTGCCCTGGCCCAAGAGAACGACGCCCAGCGCCTTGAGCGGATCATCAACCGCACGGGCCGGCTCGATCCAGCCGCCGCAGAGCGGATGGCCAATGGGTGGCGTCACATCGACGGCGAAAGTCGCGAGGTGAAAGGTTGGCATGGTGTGCTATACGAGCAGCGGGCTGAGGCATCCTAAACAATGAATGGGCGGGATGCAATGACCCAGTGTCGTGCGTCCACTCATTTCCCCGCACCGTTTCAGACACAATATGGCTTGCATTGCGACCCTGGGTCACCCGCCCTGCAATCCATTTTTGCCGCATCGGAGCGCAACTCGTGTGCACACCGTTGGTTGATGCCTTGCGTTGCGCTAAGAGTGTCCGCAAAAAATAGCGAGAGGGTAGGGCCGGGTCCGCGGAGCCTGAAGCGTCAGCGAAGGCGACGCGGACTGGGTGCAGGGCCGGCGTCGCCTTCGCTGACGCTTCAGGCTCCGCCGCTGCCCCGCCCGGTCATTTCTTCCGGACGCTCCAAGGGACTGAGCCCTCCCGAAGAGAATTCGCCGATCGTGCCCGAGAACTCGTCTCTTTTCGTAACGATTTGCCAAACGGCCATATTACGTTCTCTACCCCGATCTACTAAGGGGTGAACGGCAAAGAGGCCTTGAGGGCCACGGATGACCGACGCCGAGCTGGTGCGGGCGACCCTTACCGGGTCCAGAGACGCGTACGCGGAGATTGCGCGTCGATGGGCGCCGCGCGTCACGGCCGTCTGCCATGCCCGCGTTCGCAAGGCCGATGTTGCCGACGACCTGGCTCAAGAAACGCTCCTTCGCGGCTATCGTTCGTTGCACACGCTATCCGATCCCAGCAAGCTCGGCACCTGGCTCATGGGCATCGGCCATCGGGCGTCGCTCGATTGGCTCAAAGCCCGCGAGCGCTCGACCGTGCTATTCAGCGGACTCGGCCCTGATCGCCCGATCGAGTCGCTGTTGACTAAAGACGATGGCGACATTGTCGGCGACCTGGATGAAAAACGGCGGTTGATGTCGGAAGTCGAAGCCTTGTCCGAGCCGCTACGGCAAGTGGTGATGATGTACTACTACGACGACGTCAGCTATCGCGAACTGGGCGAACTGCTCGGCGTCTCGGCAGCGACGATCAACGCGCGATTGACAAAGGCGCGGAACATTCTGCGCGAACGAATGACTGACTCCGAAGGCGAGCCCGGTTGCGTAAGCACCGGGAGCGCTTCACCCAACGAGAACTCCCGGCGCTAACGCAATCGGGCTAGCCAATAAATAGGGAGCCATTCCCATGACACACGACGAAGCACTCTCGCTGCTTTCCGCCCGCATTGATGGGCCGTTGGCCGGAGAACAACAGCAATCGCTCGACGCCTGGATCGCCGAATCGGCCGATAACCAGATCCTGGCGGAAGCGTTTCAAACCACGCACGTCGAATTGCGCACGACATTCGAGCCACGCCGCGAGGCGGCTAAGGAGACCGCCGCCGCTGTCGCTCGACAACTGGGCGAAGCCCCGTCGCCCGCGCGCGAGCGGCGTTTTTCGCGTTGGTGGCAACTGCTCGTCGCGCCGTTGCCGGCCGCGTGTGCTGCCGCCTTGCTAATCGGACTTGGCCTCATCATCTTCGGCATCGGTCGGTCGCCGACTCGGCCACGCGTGGAAGAATCGTTCGCACTCAACAAGCCGGACCTGGAAGCCGTCGGCCTCATGCCGCGCGAAAAGCCCCCGGCGCCGAAGCCGGTCGAGCTTGTACTTGGTGAAAAGATCTCGACCCAGCCGGGCGAGAAGAAGCGAATCAAGCTGCCGGACGGGTCGCTGCTGTTTCTCAATCAGAACACGACGGTGCAGTTGGCGGAGAATCGGCATCTCGATTTGAAACGAGGCGAAGTATTCCTGCAAGCCACGCCGGCGAAGACGCCTGACAATTGCTTTGTCATCCAAGCACCGCAGCGCTCCGTCAAGGCGCTCGGCACCATGTTCGCCGTCTCCGCCACCGACAAAGGCACTGGTGTTCTTGTCACACAAGGCAAAGTCGAAGTCACCGGCGTGACTGAGAAAGTGACGACCGGCCGAGAGATCCTGCCGGGCAAGACCGAGATTGAGCCGGCGCCACGGGCCTCGGCCGCATTGCAATGGACGAAGGACTTGATGGTATCCGCCGAGTCGCCGTTGGTGCCGGCCGGTCAGCACAGCGGCGGATCGCTTGTCGCGGTCGATCCCTATGGCCAGGAAGCCAAACTCTCGCTGACCAATTTCCACGTCGACGTTCATATCGAGGATGGCTTCGCCCGTACGACCATCGATGAAACGTTCTTCAACAGCGAAAACTTCCGCATGGAGGGGACGTTTTACTTCCCGTTGCCGCCCGATGCCTCGCTGTCGCGGTTGGCGATGTATGTCGATGGCGATCTGATGGAAGGCGGAATGGCCGATCGGGGACATGCCCGCGACGTCTACGAGCGCATCCGCTATCAGAATCGCGATCCGGCACTGCTCGAATGGGTGGATGGCAGCGTGTTCAAGATGCGCGTTTTCCCGCTGGAGGCCCGGCAAGAGAAACGCATCATCCTGAGTTACACGCAACGCCTGCCGGTGCTCTACGGCCGCATGACCTATCGTTTCCCCGCTGGTCACACACTGGCGATGGTCGACAAGTGGTCGTTCCATGCCGACGTGAAGGGCGGATCGATGATGTCGGCGATGTCGCCTTCGCATCCGACGATGAAGTTTGAGAACAAGGGTCAGGATCTGATTGCGGACGATGAGGCGAAGGGCGTCAAGGTTGATCGTGATGTGGTGTTGGAACTCAACGACCATTCGGTAAACGGCATGCCCATCCCCGTTCCCCACGAACGTTGGGAGAATGGAGACGTTCGTTGGTCGAGCGCCGAACTCGATGGCCAGAAATACCTGATGGTCCGTTATCGCCCCGATCTGCCGTCGGCGCCGCGGCGGGAACGGCGGGACTGGGTCTTCCTGTTTGAATCGTCCGGCGCTCGCGATCCGCTCGTGGCCCGCGCTCAGGTCGAAGTGATTCGCAGCTTGCTTACAAACGCGGAGCACGATGATACGTTTTCGATTTTGAGTGTGGGTACGCGAATCCGCAAGTTTGCCGCTACGCCGCAAGCGGCGACGGCGGAGAATGTGGCGCGGGCCATGGACTGGTTGGATCATCGGCATTTGATTGGGGCATTGAATCTGGATCAGGCGCTTTCGGATGCGGCGGCGATTCTGCAAGCCGGGTCGAATCCGCATCTCGTGCACGTCGGCGGTGGGATCGCATCCATTGGTGAGCAGCGGGCGGACGTGCTCGTGAAGCGGATTCCGTTGGGGACCAAGTACGTCGGCATTGCGGTGGGAAGACATTTCTCGCCGGCGTTCATGAAGGTAGCCGCCGAAAAGACCGGCGGGTTGTTCACGCAAGTGAATCCCGATGAGCCGATTTCCTGGCGGGGCTTCGAAATTGCTTCCACGCTCAATGCCCCGCGGTTGCTCAACATTCGCGTCGAGACGCCGGGCGTGAATGGCGTGCGCTTTTTGACGTTCAGCAATGCACTGGCGCATGGCGAGGAGTTTGCCGCAGTTGCGAATGTCACGCACGCTACGCCGCAAGCGGCGGTGATTCGGGGGACGTTGGACGGACAACCGTGGGAGAAGACGTTGCCGGTCGAGGGTGTTGCTCGAGGCGCGGGGTATTTGCCGCGGACATGGGCGAAGCTGGAGATCGATCGCTTGCTGTCGCAGGATAGCAGTGTCAACCAGAAGGCAATCACGGAATTGTCGAAGGCGATGTACGTGATGACGCCGTTCACTTCGTTGCTCGTGCTCGAAAACGAGCAGATGTACAAGGACTTCAAGGTCGATCGCGGCCGCAAGGATCATTGGGCGATGTACCCGTGCCCGCCGAAGATCCCGATCGTTTACATCCCCGATCCGAACCAGCCGGCCAGCGGGACGGTGGACTTGAAGGGCCAAAAGCCGCACGAGAATCAGGTGCTGCAAACGATCATGACCCGCAACCCCCCACGCTTCCTGACCTGGCCGGGGCAGAACAACAACGACAATGCGATTGCGACTTCGGGACAGCAGTTGTCGTATGCGGTGCCGGTCCGGGGGTACATAGAACTGGACGAGAAGAAGGAGTCCGAGGAACTCGGCGCCGAAATGCCAACTCGAGCCACAAGGTTCGCACGGTCGGTGCCGGCTTTTGACGGTACAGAGTTCTTTAAGGCGAAGAGGGAATTGCGCGAGTACGGGTTCTCGCTGAACAAGACTTTAAACGTGAATGGGCGGTTGTCGGGCGGCCCTGAGATGCCGACTCGTGTTGGAGAGATCATCATTCGCGGAAACACGGTTACGCTGGATCGGATCATTCGGCGAGAATTGCCACTTTACCCAGGTCAAATGCTCGGCTCCCGGCTGGCTGACCATCGCACGCCGGCGATGCCCGCGTCGCTGGAGCTGGCCGAGCCGATGCCGACAACTCCCGCGTTCGACACACCGCCGCCAGCGCCGAATGAGTTTTATTGGCCGCCACCGAGCCGAGGGTTTTTCGATCCAACGCAGCCGCCGGATGGCCGTGGAAATGCACTCAATGATCTTAGATTGAATCGCTTCAATAATTGGACGCTAGGGCTGCGGCTCGATGCGCCGCTGGGCGAGGACCGGAAGAAAGTATCTGAGACTCTCTCGAGGAACGGCGGGTTTAGCAGCTTCGGACGGCCGATTGACGAATGGGGTGAGGGCAAGGCCCTCAGCGACCTAAGTCTCGCTTACCGGGGCGTGCTCTTCGCGAATGATCCGAAGCCTCGAATAAACTCCGCTCCGGACTCAGCCCTTATGGGCGGCAGTGGGGAAGGGGCGGTTCGGGAAGACAAAGAAAGTCAGCAACTCGGCTACATGGCCCTCGCCTCGCAGGCCCCGCGGTATTACGGCCGGCCTTCCTTCAGTGGCAACTATCGTGTCTTCACCGATCTCGTCGCCTATTGCCCCGGCATGAGTTCCAGCCCGGCGGACGTGCGCATGGTGCTGGAACAGGAAGCGGCGCCGCGATTCGGCCAGCGGCTGGGCCATATCGATCCGGCCGCTCGCAAGCTCATCGAATCGGCACGCTCCACGGAGTGGAAATTGCTCAAGCTGCCCGGCGGCATCGCGTTCATTCACGATGGCAGCGGGCGATACGCCTACGAACGCACGCTCAGCTTCGGGCTCAAGGAACAGGTCGTCTGCGATGGGAAGCACCTCTGGCACCTATACCCGGAACTTGGCATCGGGGCGAAGCGAACCGTGAGCCGATTCCATCGCGCGTTCCTCTCCGAACTCATCCCCGATTTCTTGCCGCCAGCGGATGACTTGGCGCATGGGGCCGATGTGAAGGCGATGGACGGCAAGACGGTGGCGATCTCGCCGCTCATGCCGCCGAAGGATCAGGAACAGCCGATCGGCTGGCTGGAAGTTAGGCTCGTTTTCGATGGCAAGCGCCTGGCCGAACGGCAATGGGTGCTGGTGCAAAAGGGCAAGCCGGACGAGGTATTGGTTCGCGAGGCGTATGAGGCCAATGAGACTAAGTGGATTGTTCCCAAGGCCAAAGAGCCGGCTAAGCCGCTAGCGGCGAAGCGGGATGAATCCCCGGTCCCTGCGCCGAACCTTACGCCGGACATGAGCCAGCTCGTCATCCTGCCGTTGCCGTTGCGTAGCCGGGAATACGTGTACGGCAAGCTCGAAATGCAGCCGGGCTGGCAATTGGAATACGAAACCAACGCCTGCTTCCGCTATCTCGATCCGGATTCGGCCATGGAGTTGCTCTCTTGCGAGTTCGCCGCCAACAACGGCAACCGCGTCATGGAGATTTGGGAAGCCTGTTTCGGCGACAAGGGGGACAAGCGCACCGGCTTCTTCACGCTCGTCGCGGCGGCGAATTACAACCCCGAACGCCTATACGCTCAACGAGAAGTTCGAGAAGAACCCGAGCGATCCGCTGGTGCGCTATCTCTGGGAAATGCACGACAGCAACATTCACGACTGGCAAGCCCGATTCGGATTTGGCCCCGGCCGGCACGATGCGGAGACGTTCCTCGGCAAGCTGACCACGTTCCGGCGGATCGTCGCTCGCTGGCAAGGCAACTACATCAATCACGGCCTGTGGGGTCAACGCGACACGGAGCGCGAGCGGGTGATCGACTTCGCCAAGCGCAATGCCGACAACGTGCTCGGCTGGTGTGCGCTTGCCATGGTCGAGGATCGCAGCCCGAATGCGGCCGCGTGGAAGAGCATCGCCGACGGCTGGCACGTGCTCGCCGAGAAGTCCGCGTTGCGCTACCCCGCTCGATACGAGGAAGCGCGCAGTCTGGGCAATGCCGAGTTGAACGAAGAAGCCCAGACGAAGTATCAGGAACTGTTCGCCGCTGCCCTGAAACAAGGCATCTTGCCGCCGCTCGATTCCTCGTTCCGCAATGTGCTCGAAGGCGGCAAGGAGGACATCTGGGCCAAGCTGATGCGCGACACGGCGAAGGAGTGTGCCGAGAAAAAGCGGCCGGTCATCGTCACGCTGGCCTGGCAGTGCTTCCAGCTCGGCGACACGGCCATGTCGGACGCTCTGCTCGATCAGGCATTGTCGAAACTGAAGGCCGAAGAAAAGCCGTACACGACCATCGCGGCGATTCACTTCCTGAACGATACGAATCGCTACGACCGGGCGGATGCGCTCGTTCGCGATCTGTTGAGCGACCCGAAGCTGGCGAAGTCGGCGGGCCTGTGGCGGCTGGCGTCGCAGATTGCGGATCGGCGCAGCGACTCCGTGCGGAGCATTGAGTGCCTGGAGAAAGCGCTCGACCTCGAATATGCCCGGCTGCCCGAAGTATTCGACGTGCAGCCGATCCGCAACGATTACGGGCGATTGCTCACGCATTACGAATGGCTGGCGGATGCGTCGAAATCGCTCGGCGTTTCGCCGCCGAAGGACCTGGCGGTTCGCGTGGTGAAAGCAGCCGACCGCTGGCGACAGCTCGATCCGGAAGCGCACGATGTGCCGAACCGCGTTGCGGCGATCTTGCGCAAAATCGGCGGTGAGGACGCGGCCGAACTGGCGTGGGATTACGCGACGACGCCGCTTGCTCTCAAGCCGAACGAATCGGACCCGTGGGTATCGCTGGCATGGTCGGTAAGGCAAGAGGGCAACTGGCGGCTGGCGGATAAGTGTTATGCGATGGCCTTCGCCGCCGATCCGACCAACGCGCAATTGCTCTGGGATCGAGCCGAGTACTTGCGGCAACAGGGCCAGATTGCCAAGAGCCGGGAACTGCTCAGCCAACTCAAAGAAGGCGACTGGCAGCCACGCTTCAACGGATTAAAAGCCCAGGCCCGACAGGCGGTGGAAGGGAGATAAGAGAAGAACCCACCACAAAGGCACAAAGATCACACAAAGACACAAAGGAAAACCGATTTATTTTCTTTGTGCCTTTGTGGTGGGTTCTTCTCTCGTTCACCGTGGGACAGGTTTTCCATCCTTCCTACGGAACATTGCCATGCGAGGGAGCCGTCGTGCGTCCCGTAGGACAGGTTAGGAAACCTGTCCTTCGGGTCGCTTCATTGGAAGGTAACGATATGCGAGCGCACGAGGATGAGGGCGCCGCCGAGCCAGGTGGTGTTGGCGGGTGTGTCGGTTTCGGGGGAGATGAGGTAGGCCCAGAGGGGGTTCAACATCGGTTCGAGGAGCGTGATCGCCCCGGCCTCTTGCGGGCTGACCGAACGCAGGCCGCGGGCGAAGAGCCAGTACGGCAGGCCCATCTGGATCGAGCCGAATCCGAAGAGCAGTAACAGTTGTCGCCATGTCGGCGTCGTGAGCCAGTCGAACCAAAACGCGACGCCATTGCAAACGAGAATCGCCAGTGCCACGAAAATCGCGCTCCCGAGTTGATTCTGCACGATTAGCCATTGCGGCGATTCACTTCGTAGCGCACGCAAACAAAGCACGATGATCGCATAGGTGATGCCGCTGCCGAGGGCCATGAGCGTCACGTCGAAGCGCGTTCCGAGTTGACCCCCGCCGGCAACGATCACGATCATGCCAGCCATGCCGATGAACAGAGCATAGAGACTGCGCCGATCGGCCGGCTCGCCGAGAAGAAACACGGATGCGATGAAGACGAAGAACGGAGCGGTGTTCTGCAACAGGATCGCGTTGGCCGCGGTGCCGAGCGCCATCGCCGAGATATACGTGGCGTTCATCAGCGCAAACGTTCCGACCATGACGGGCATCAATGGCCGGAAGCGAATGTGCTTCGGCCGCAACATCGGCACGAGAAAGAGGCCGGCGAAGAGGGCCCGATAGAACGCGATTTGCAAAGGAGTGAGATGCGGCTCATGAACGTCGAGAATGGTCGGCTTTTGCAAAAGGCGGGTGAGAAAGCCGCTCAAGCTCCAGAGGATCGCCGCCAGGGCAATGCACAGACGCCCGGCCGTGAGAGAGGGAATCGCGCTCGCGCCGGCATCGGGGTCAATCACCCCCGAGGACCAGGTGGAAGATCAGTGAGGAAATGGCAGTCAACGCGAGCGCGAGGCCGATGATGGCGACGATGCGAATGCCCCACTGGCGCAACGTCGTCCTGGCCGGCAATTGTTTTGCGGGCAACCGGCGCTTGATCGCTCGGAATTCGGCAACGGTGCGGAAATGCTGACACGTTTTCTTATCCGCCGGCGCGACGAAGAAGTCGTTGGGGAGAATGCCATCTTCGTACCAGTGGATGATGTCTTCCGCCGGCGCTCGCCCACGCTTCCAACCGGACCCGTGCCGATACTGGTAAATCCATAGGGGCCCGTTGCTTCGCGACTTCCGGCCCTTGCGCAATGCGAATGTCGAGACGCGTATTCGCCGGCGGGACGTCCGTCTCGACCAACTTGGATGCAGTCTCCGCTTCGCCGGTGAGGCCCGAAGCACGCAAGGCATCGATCAACTCGGTCGCCGTCTGAAAGCGCTTGTCCGGCATTCGGGCCAGCATTTTCGCCAGGATTGTGTCGACCGATCGCGGCAACTTGGGATCAATGTCGCGGGCCGGAATAAATGTGCCTTCGTCCTTGCGTTGAGCAACTTCCGCGATGTCGTTGCCGGGGAACGGCACGCGTCCGGTGATCAAGTGGTAGTAGGTCGCGCCAAGGGCAAAGAGGTCGCTCCGCGGATCGACAATGCTGGCATTGAGGCTCTGTTCCCAGGGCATGTAGAACGGTGTGCCGACCCCCTGGTCGAGCGACGTGAGATCGGGCACTTCCGGATCGAGGAACTTGGCCACGCCAAGATCGGCCAGTTTCGCCCGACCATCCTCGCCAATCAGAATGTTGCCCGGCTTGACGTCGCGATGGACGTAGCCACGGTGATGCACTTCCTCGAGCCCGCGGGCGATGTCGAGGATGATCCGTGTGGCTTCGGCCAGCGAGAGCGGGCCATCGCGCTCGAGACGAATCTGGGCGTTGGTCCCCTTCACATACTCCATCACCAGGAATCGGCGGCGTGTTTTCTGATCCGGACCCGATTCCAAATCCTCCTGGCCCGATTCGAGGCAGCGCACGACATTCGGGTGGACGATTTTTCGCCCGACCTCGGCCTCACGTTGAAAGCGAAAGACGTAGGTGGCGTTCTGCGCCATGTCGTTGGGCAAAACCTTGATGGCGACTTGAGTGTGGCGGCGGGCATCGTAGGCGAGGTACACTTCGGCCATGCCGCCCGCACCCAGGCGGCGCAGCACGCGACGCCCACCGATGCTTTTCAGCATCGGAGCGGCAGCCGAGTTTTGCGCTCGGTGCCGGAAGAGCCGGGTGGAAATAGACAAGGTTCCCAACGGCGCTCACCTCCCTGCGTTCGCTCGCTGCCTGCGGTCGGCCCTGGAGTCTAACGGGCCCACTTCCATGTATCGCGAACGGAGGCGTTGGAGTTCATCCGTATCCTAGTCCGAAGGTCGTACAAAGAGCAAGTGTCAAGTTCATGCGTTACCAATTTCGGCCATTGGCCAATTCATGCTCCGTCTGAACCTGGTTCAATTCGCCGGCAAAACAAAGCCGACAGATACCGGACCGTCCGGCCAGGCCAAGCGCCTCTTCCACATCCGTAAGAGAATATCCATTGGCCGGCGGATGCAATACCAACCGTCCGCCCGCTGCCGCCAAGTGCGACGGCGATGCGGCCCGCACTTGATGAAGGAGCGAGAGCCCCGGTTCCCCGACCGCGTCCCAGCCGGGCAGATCGAGGCCGGCATCGACGCGCACCGGCAGCGCGGCGCCGCTGGTCGTTCTCGGCCGCGAAGCGCAAACTCTTGACGATCTCCCGTGCGAATTCGCTTGGCGGGCGGTGCCCAGCCCGCGACGCATCGGCCAGTCCGAGTGGCACAAGGACGAGTCGAGCACGATCGAGAAGAAATGCCTCGCGGAGCGATGGTCGACCATGTCGGCGCAAGAAATCCAGTTTCGCGTGCCCGGCCGTCTTGGCGAATCGTGCCAGGCTGGAAACCTTGGACAACAAAAGGTCGAGATCGACCGGCGGGCCGCCCAGCATCTCCACTAATCGCGCAACGTTTACGCCCACCAACAGGAGCGTTGCCGGGCTCTGGCGGTCGATGCCGGGCGCAAGTCGGACCGGCTGGCTCGGTCGGTCAAAAACAAACTCGATGTTCTGATCAACCCAATCGGAATGACCGTTTTGAGACAGCTGCGAGAACTGAATCGGATCAGGCGATATGTGCCACCAGATTCGAAGACCAACGCGGCCGGCCCGCTCCAACAATGCACGGGCCATGCAGTCGCGGCGAGCCAGATCGATGGCAATGTCACTACCGAACAGTGGGCCGGAACCCGCGGCCAGTCGGGGCGGCGGCGTCGGAATGTTCAGGTTCAGTATCGGCACGATCCCGAATGCCTGCACCGCTTGTTTCACGCGGCGCAGGAAGGCGTCCGCAACAGTCCCCGGATCGCCCGGTTCGAGTGCCAGCTCATATTCGGGCCCGTCGACGGCCAAGAAGTCGCCGGCAGACTGCCGGGCCGTATCGATCGATTCAAAAATCGAACCCAACGGAACCGCGACTTCGATGCCTGCGAGTTCCAGTGGAGAACTCAACGTCGTGAGCCGAATCAGTCCCTCGAAATGGGCGGACGCGAGTTCCGGAGGGAACACATGGCGAAGACTGAATGCTTCCAATGGGGATTTTGCCACCGTCACGACTGAGTTCGAGCGACGATGCCAGCGGGTCAAACCAGTCCGGCCAGGGCACAGGCTGATTGGGGCGGGCTGCCGAACGCTCCGGCCGACCACTGTTTTGGCGAAGTTCGTAAGCCCGCGCGAGGTTCGGATGCCCCAGTTCCCGCACGATCTTGGCAATCAACTCGGCGAGTTGCTCCGTCGAGATTTGCGACCCGCCCGGATCGGCCGTGAGGAAGTGCAATACCCCTTCAGTCAATTCCTGGGCGAGAAATGCATTGGGTGTTCCGAGTTGCTCTGTCGCCGCGAAAAGGCTTCGCGTGATTCGTTCCGGCTCGAATGGCTCGATCGGACCGTTCGACAGGCGAATCGATTCGGGCAGTCCAACGCGGTCCACGCGGGATCTCCTGCGATGGGCGGATTTTAGCTCTTCGGCGCATTCCGTAAAGCTTGCGACGCCTCAACATGCGGGCTCGCGCGGGTGTAGTGGATTTAACATCGGCTTAATGACTCATTCTCATAAAATCACTTATCCGGCCGTGGCGACGGGGCTTGAGACTCGACCCCGTTCGCGTTAGCTTGTCAAAGTCGCCAGTTAGCCTTCCACTCGCCCAATCGAGGCCCCATGTTTCTTTTGCAGACCCTGGTCAAGCGCGGTCAGCTAACGGAAGCCGACGCCCGCCGTGCCGAGGAGGCGCAGGCCAGCGAGCCGACGCGGCCACTTCACGAAATCCTGCTCGAAAAAGGCATTGGCAACGAGCTGCATGTTCTCGGCGCACTGGCCGAAGAGTTCGGCCTGGAGTTCGTCGACCTGTCGCATGCCCGCATCGAGCCGGAAACCCTCGCCGTCATGCCGGCGAAGCTGGTGCACCGCAAGGGGCTATTGCCCGTCTCGCGGAACAACGGCACGCTCGTGGTCGCGACGTCGAACCCCTACGACGTGTATTCGCTCGACGAATTGCAAACGCTGACCGGTCTGGAGATCCAGCCGGTACTGGGCAGCCCCCGCGAAATCTCCCGGCTGATCAAGCACCACTTCGGCGTCGGCGGCGAGACCGTTCAGGCCCTCGTCCAGGAGCGCGACGACGTCGAATTGCTCGAAGGGATCGAAGCCGACGACAGCGAACTCGCCAAGCAGGCCCAGGAAGCATCGGTCGTCAAGCTGGTGAACGAGATTCTGATCGAAGCCGCCAACGAGCGGGCGAGCGACATCCACATCGAGCACGAAGAGAAGGCGATCCGCATCCGCTACCGCATCGACGGATTGCTTGCAGTCGCAGGTGCTGCCGCCGGAAATCAAACGCTTCGCCATGGCGATCGTCAGCCGCATCAAGATCATGGCGCGGCTCAACATCGCCGAGAAGCGTTTGCCGCAGGACGGCCGCATCAAGATGCGCGTCCAGGGCCGCGAGGTCGACGTCCGCGTGTCGATCATTCCCGATGGTCCACGGCGAAGGCATCGTCATGCGGCTCCTCGACAAGGGACGCATGGTTTTCAATCTCGCGAATTGCGGCATGTTGCCGGATACGTACAAGACGTTCAAGCAGCTCATTGAACTGCCGCACGGCATCCTGCTGGTCACCGGTCCGACCGGCTCGGGCAAATCGACCACGCTGTATTCGGCATTGAACGAGATCAAGGATGAGGCGACCAAGATCATCACCGTCGAAGACCCGGTCGAATACATGCAGGCGGGAATCAGCCAGATTCAGACCAACGCCAAGATCGGCATGACGTTCGCCCATGCCCTGCGAAGTATTCTGCGCCACGACCCGGATGTCATCCTGATCGGCGAAATGCGTGACCTGGAAACGGCCGAGGCCGCCATCCAGTCGTCGCTGACCGGGCACCTCGTATTCAGCACGTTGCACACGAACGATGCGCCGAGTTCGTTCACGCGATTGATCGATATGGGGGTCGAACCGTTCCTCGTCGCCAGCACCGTGGAAGGCGTCATGGCCCAGCGCCTGGTGCGCACGATTTGTCCTGACTGCAAGACCGGATTCACGTTGCCGGCCGACGAGTATCCGCTCGACTTCCCGTTCATTCCGGAGATTGTGCCCCTGGCGCCGGTCAGCCACGATGTTCCACCGCCGACGGTCTACAAAGGCACCGGCTGCCGTTCGTGCCGAAACACCGGATACCGCGGCCGAACCGGCATTCATGAGCTGTTGGTGAACAACGACCTGCTCAAGGAATTAGTCGTTCAACGCGTGAACGCCGGCTTGATTCGCCGCGAGGGCCTGAAGGCGGGCATGCAGACTCTGCGACAATCGGGTTGGCGGAAAGTGCACGCCGGCGTAACCACGTTGGACGAAGTGTGTCGGACGACCGCCGGTGATATCATCGCGTGATTCGTCACGGTACCCACGGCTCGAAGCCATCGCCGTGGGCTCTAGTCTGGAATAAAGCCCACGGCGATGGCTTCGAGCCGTGGGCGACATCTGGCTTCACGCGGAAACGCACATGCCTGACTTTACCTTTGAAGCACTCGGCAAGGCCGGGGATCGAAATAACGGCGTCCTCACGGCCACCAGCGAGCGCGAGGCCGCGCTCATGCTGGACGCACGCGGCTTATTCCCGATCCACATCACCAAGAACAAGGAAAAGGGGGCCGGCGGATCCGGCCGGCGCGTGAAGGGACGCGTGATTTCCGCGTTCTATTCCCAGCTTGCCGACCTGCTCCAGTCCGGCGTCCCCTTATTGCGATCGCTCGACATTCTCGAAAAGCAAAGCGCTAACCAGGCTCTCGCATTCGCCTTGCGCGAGGTGCGGGCAAAAGTCGCGGACGGTTCGACACTCGCGGATGCCATGCGCCCTATCCGCGCGTGTTCAACGAACTGGCCGTCAGCATGGTGCGCGCCGGCCAGGAGGGCGGGTTCCTCGAAGACGTGCTTCGCCGCATCGCCGACTTTACCGAACATCAAGAGGACCTGAAGGCCAAAGTGATCGGCTCGATGGCGTATCCTGTGCTGCTGGCGATCATCGGCTTCGTGATCTTGAACGTGCTGGTGATCTTCTTCGTGCCGCGGTTCGAGCCAATCTTCGACCGGTTGAAAGCGAAAGGCGACCTGCCGGGACTGACGACGTTCATCATCGGCCTCAGCCACTTCATGATCGATAACTTCTGGTGGCTGATCCCAGTCGGAATCGGAGCGATCGCTCAGCTTTGTCGTCTGGAAACGCAGCGAATCCGGGCGAGTTACATTTGATCGGGTCAAGCTGAAGGTGCCGGTCGGCGGCAAACTGGTCCTGTCGCTGGCTTTGGGGCGATTCACGCGCATCCTGGGCACGCTCCTCGCCAACGGCATTCCGATTCTGCGCTCGCTTGAAATCGCCAAGGATTCGACCGGCAATCGCGTGCTGGCGCAGGCGATTCACGAATCCGCCGAGAACATCACGGCCGGTCAAAAGCTGGCGGCGCCGCTGCGGCGATGCAAGTATTTTCCGAGCGACGTCGTCGAAATGATCGCGGTGGCCGAGGAGTCGAATAGTCTGGAAAAAGTGCTTGTCGATATTGCCAATGCTTTGGAAAAGCGTTCGGCCCGCCAGCTCGAACTGTTCGTGAAACTCCTCGAACCATTCATGCTCTTGTTCATGGCGGGGATCGTTCTCTTTGTCGTCATGGGCCTCCTGCTGCCCGTGTTCAAGATGGGCTCCGCGGTCGGCTGATCGCGCCCTCACGCTAGAAGCAACGCGAGGCCGTGCTCGAAGCGCAAGGGAGCGAGCCGTTCGATCCGATTCGCCGCGCCCTCGCATTGCGATTCATTGATAACGGGTGAATTCCTCGCAGCTCGCGAAGATTCTGGTTTATGGATAAGCGCTCGACGACCCCTGCCGGTGTCGGATATGGGATCGGATCGATTACCGGTGGTCGAGCGGGGACGCTCGACCACCGGTAACTAATGTCTGCGACCGCTCCGCCGTCGGTGAGCATCCCGGAGGGATGCCAGAGATTAGCCGGCGGTCGATGCGCAGCATCGACCGCCGGAAAGCGAATAGGAAAAAAGGGGCGATCCTGGTAGGGATCGCAGAACGCTGCCGTAGCAAGCGGGCGGAGCCCGCCCTGAGGGCTCGGCCGACCTGCCCATGAGCTTTTTTTGCTCGTTTTAGTTGAGAATCGGCCCAACGGCGGGTATTATTCATTCATGGGTCGCGCTAACGTGGCGCGGCAGGGTTCCAGCTCGCAAGAGTTCGAGTTACTCCGAACTGGCGCGGGGAGGCCTTGCTGAGAGGAGGTGGTCCTGTGAATAAACCGGGTAACCAACGAAAGGTGCGGCTGTCCTGAAGCCGCTGACGAGCTGCGTCAGCGCAGCTGTACCGATTTGTAGAAGGCCCCGGCTCTATCAGCCGGGGCCTTCCTTTTTGGCCGAGCACGGGGCCGAGAAAGTTTCACTTCCGTCGAATCAAATCATTGAATCGTCACAACCAATTGTGCCACTTACATTTCTGATAATTCAATTCCTTCCAGACTCAAAATCCCAAGGAGGGCATTCCGCAATTCTCTCAGTTTCTTCTTTACTCTCGCCGATTATATGACTATTATTCTCGACTTAGTGAACTTTCGAGACGCGTCAGCCCGTTGCGTCTTGCTTATTCCGACCACGGGGAATACAAGCCGGGTTCCCCCAGGTGAGTTCTGAGGTCCGATCATGACGAGCAAAATCCTGATTGGTTTCTCGGCCGCCTATGTGCTGCTGGCCGCGATCTGGCTGGCGGCGGGCGGCGTCGTCGGTGATCGATCGAAGACCGAATTGCTCAATGTGTCCTGCGATCCGACCCGTGAGTTGTGGCGCGATGTGAACGAGCGCTTCATCCGGCAGTACGAACATGAACACGGCGTACACCTGACCATCCGCATGTCGCATGGCGGGTCGGCAAGCCAGGCCCGCTCGGTGATCGACGGCTTGGAAGCCGACGTCGTCACGCTTGGACTCTGGTCGGATACGAGCGTGATCGCGAAGCGTGGCTTGATCGACGACGATTGGGTGAATCGCCTCCCTTATCGTTCGCTCCCCTATTACTCAACGATTGTCTTCGTCGTTCGCAAGGGGAACCCGAAGCGGATTCGCGATTGGCCCGACCTGACACGAGCAGACATCGAAGTCATCACGCCAAACCCCAAGACGTCCGGCAATGGCAAGCTCAGCTTTCTCGCCGCCTGGGGGGCCGAAATGCAACGGAGTCACTCCGAGGATACCGCTCGCCAGTTCGTCCGCGCCATGTTTCATCGGGTGAAGGTGCTGGATTCCGGCGCCCGTGGGGCAACCACGACCTTCGCGCAAAAACAGATCGGCGACGTGCACCTCACCTGGGAGAACGAAGCCTTCCTCGAAGTGCAAGAAGCCGGCGGTGCTCTCGAGATTGTCTATCCGTCGGTGAGCATTCGTGCCGAGCCGCCGGTCGCAGTTGTCGACGCCAATGCCCGCCGCAAGGGAACGAAGCCGGCGGCCGACGCGTACATGCGGTTCCTTTACACGGACGAAATCCAGGACGTGATTGCCCATTATCACTACCGTCCTTCGGATCCGAAGGCATTCGAGCGCAATAAGGGGCTATTCCCTGGGCTGCCGAACAGTCGGTTGTTTCCGATCACGGAAATCGCGGCCGACTGGGACGCCGCCAACCAGCGCTTCTTCACGGAAGGCGGCGAGTTCGATCGGATTTATGCACCGTAGCGGAGCTGCAAAAGAATCGCGAATACCAGCCGAGCCCGAAGCGCAACGCGAACCCCTGCGCCGCGGGTCGGCCCGGTCTTCGCGGGCGATTACAGCGCCTGGGGAGGGCGAGGCGGGCCCGGTTTTGCCAGCCGATTGGGTCCGAAAACATCGCGCATCTTGCAATTCGGCGTCGCCCTCCCCAGGCGCTGTAATCGCCCGCGAAGACCGGGCCGACCCGCGGCGCAGGGGTTCGCGTTGCGCTTCGGGCTCCGCCGAACTGCATGAGCGCGACTTCCAAAAGGCGCGAGCGACGGAGAGGGAAGGATCATGGCCGCGGTCAACAAGCGCATTCTGCCGGGCTTTTCGCTCAGCCTGGGATACTCAGTGTTCTACCTGAGCGTCCTGGTGCTGATCCCGCTCGGCGCTGCTTCCTTAAGGCATCGTCGCTCTCCGCCTCGGAATTTTGGGCGACAGTCTGGACGCCACGCGCGCGCGCGGCGTACGCGACGACGTTCACGTCGTCGCTCCTGTCCGCGGCCATTAACGTGATCCTCGGCCTCATCGTCGCGTGGACACTGGTGCGCTACGATTTTCCCTTCAAGCGATTGTTCGATGCCCTGGTCGACCTGCCGTTTGCGCTGCCGACGGCAGTCGCGGGTCTGGTGTTCGCGACGCTTTATGTACCAAACGGCTGGATGGGGCAATTCCTCGATCCAATTGGCATTCACGGGGCTTATTCAAAGCTGGGGATTGTCCTTGTGCTCGTGTTCACCGGCTTCCCGTTCGTCGTACGGACGGTGCAGCCCGTGCTCGAGTCGCTTGACGCGGAAACCGAAGAGGCGGCGCTGATTCTCGGCGCCAGTCGATGGCAAACGTTCACGCGCGTGATCATGCCCACCCTGTTGCCTGCGCTAGTCACCGGCTTTGCATTGGCGTTCGCTCGCGCCGTCGGCGAGTACGGGTCAGTCGTATTCATCTCGGGCAACATGCCATTCCGGACGGAGATCGCTCCGGTCCTCATCGTGGCGCGACTGGAGGAGTTTTCCTACCGCGAGGCGACGGCGATCGCGGTTGTCTTGCTCGTTGTGTCTTTCTTCTTGTTGGCGGCGATCAATGTTCTCGAACGATGGAGCAAGCGCCATGGCTGATCGGAGTAGGTCCGCCGAGCCGAGGCGGACCGGCCGGCTCCCTGAAGCGGGAGCATGTCTTTTCTGGGGCGCCGCCGGGTCCGCCTCGGCTCGGCGGACCTACTCCCGATGGAGCAAACGCCGAAGTATGTCCGCCGAGCCGAGGCGGACCGGCCGGCTCCCTGAAGCGGGAGCATGTCGTTTCTGGGCGCCGCGCGGTCCGCCTCGGCTCGGCGGACCTACGGCCGATGGAGCAAACGCCGAAGTAGGTCCGCCGAGCCGAGGCGGACCGGCCGGCTCCCCGAAGCGCGAGCATGCCGTTTCTGGGCGCCGCCGGGTCCGCCTCGGCTCGGCGGACCTACTCCCGATGGAGCAAACGCCATGGCTGAGCCCATTGCCGACGACATTTCGACGATGCCGTTTCGCCGAAAGCGGGAAGATCATTGGCTGGTCCGCGGCACGCTGACATTCGCGACGCTCGCGATCATCGGCATTTTGATCGTCATTCCGATTGTCAGCGTGTTTGCCCAGGCGTTGGCCAATGGGGTCGGGACTTACTGGCGCAACTTGATTGGCGATGCCGACACGCGACACTCGATTCTCCTGACGATCACCGTGGCGCCGGTCGCGGTCGCGATGAATCTGGTTTTCGGTGTGGCGGCCGCTTGGTGTATCGCCCGTTTCCGGTTTCCGGGCCGAACGGTGCTGATAACGCTGATTGATTTGCCATTCTCGGTTTCGCCGGTGGTCGCTGGGCTTGTGTTCGTTCTGCTGTTCGGCGCAAGGCTATTTCGGGCCGTGGCTGCGTGAGCATGGCTACCAGGTCATTTTCGCGACGCCCGGGCTTGTGCTGGCCACGGCGTTCGTCACGTTTCCGTTTGTCGCGCGGGAATTGATCCCCGTGTTGGAGGCGATCGGCCCCGAAGAGGAACTGGCAGCCCGAAGTCTCGGCGCAACGGGTTGGCAAATGTTTTGGCGCATCACGCTGCCCAACATCAAGTGGGGCGTGGTTTATGGGGCGATTCTTTGCAATGCCCGCGCCATGGGCGAGTTCGGCGCCGTCTACGTCGTCTCCGGTCGCATCACCGGTCAGACCGACACCATGCCGCTGCGCGTCGAAAAGTTGTTCCAAGAATATAACTCGCCCGCTTCGTTCGCGCTGGCATCGGTATTGACCCTGTTGGCCCTGGTGACGTTGTTCGTCAAAGTCGGCCTGGAACGGCATACCCGGCCGGTGACCGTGAAGAGAGAAGGAGCCCAGCCATGAGCATTCGCGTCGAAAACGTGTCGAAGCAGTTCAACGGTTTCAAGGCGCTCAATCGTGTCAGCGTCGATGTACCGGAAGGCGAACTGCTCGCGTTACTGGGTCCGTCCGGCTCCGGGAAGACGACGCTCTTGCGGATCATCGCTGGGCTCGACTTCCCTGACGAGGGGGCCGTTCACGCCTACGACGACGACGTCACTCAACTGAGCGCCCGCGATCGCAATGTCGGCTTTGTTTTTCAACATTACGCACTGTTCCGACACATGACGGTGTTCGAGAACGTTGCATTTGCGTTACGCGTGCGCGGCTGGAGCAACGGGTCGGTTCGCGATCGCGTGCTGGAGTTGCTCGCCCTCGTCAAATTGGAAAGTCTTGAAGCGCGTTATCCGGCCCAGCTTTCCGGCGGCCAGCGGCAGCGTGTCGCCTTGGCTCGCGCGCTTGCGGCCCGACCGCGAGTGCTGCTTTTGGATGAGCCGTTCGGAGCGCTCGATGCCCGCGTGCGGGCCGATTTGCGGCAATGGCTGCGCAAGCTGCACGATGAAGCCCCGGTGACTACCATCTTCGTCACGCACGATCAGGAGGAAGCGTTCGAAGTCTCCGATCGGGTGGTGGTCATGAATGGCGGGCGCATCGAGCAGGAAGGGACGCCGAACGAAGTCTTCGAGCATCCGGCCAACCCGTTCGTGATGGATTTCCTCGGCCAGGTCAACGTTTTCCACGGCCGGCTGCACGAGGGCAAAGCCATCGTCGGCGGCATGGAGTTGGACTGTCCGGGATTCATTGATCACGATTCGGGGCCCGCCCAGGTTTACATTCGACCGCACGAACTGGACATCGAAATATCGCCGAACGGCGCTGGCCGCTTGCCGGCCCGCGTGCTGCACGTGACCCCAGCGGGACCCATCACCCGCGTGCAGGTCAACGTGACGGAGATCGGCATGGAACTGAGCGTCGAGCTGTCGCGTGACCGCTCGGCGGAATTGAGTTTGAAAAAGGGAGACAACGTTTTCATTGCCCCCCGACGAGTGCGCGTCTTTGCGACCGCCCCCGAGTATTCGATTTGAGCCGTTAACTTTTGACGAATCCGTGTTACTCCAAACAGGCCTCGAACGAGGCCCTCGTGAAAGGAACGTACCATGACCCCCCGAAAGCGCATTGGCTTCACATTGATCGAGTTGCTCGTCGTGATAGCCATCATTGCCATTCTGATCGGCCTGCTGCTGCCGGCCGTGCAGAAGGTCCGTGACGCGGCGAACCGCGTCAAATGCCAGAACAACCTGAAGCAATTAGGACTCGCCCTGCAAAACTACAACGACACGTACGGACATCTGCCGGGAAACACGCGTCCATCGGCAGTGGCGACCATTCGCCTTCGCTGGGCCACGTCGCTACTTCCGTTCTACGAGCAGGACAACGTACTCAAGATTTACGACCCGTCGCTCAACTGGTCGGACCCGGCGAATCGCGCTGCCGTCGCGATTCAGTTAAAGGTATTGCAGTGCCCATCCACGCCGAGCGCCAGTCGCCTGGACGACAATCCCGATACCTTCCCCTCGTGGTCGCCGTTCGTCGCGGTCGGGGATTATTCGGGAATTTATTTCAGCGATGCGACTGCCAGCCAGCCCGGGATCCTTTCCCGAACCGAACAAGTTCAACTGACCGATGTGACCGACGGCCTCTCGAACACGATCTATCTGATCGAGTCAGCGGGCAAACCGAATCTTTATCGGAATGGCAAGCTGATCCTGAATGCGGCGGCCGGATCGAATGCGCGAGTGAACGGCGGGGGTTGGTCCCGGCCGGCCAGCGACATTGCTTATCCGGTCGGTTTGGCGGGTGACGGTGTGAGCGCTGGAACTCGGGGTGTCAACGCCACGAACGGGTTTCTCCTTGGGACGTACCCGGATGCCACATTCGGTGTGAATGGCACGGGCCAGATTTATGGCTTCCATCCGGGCGGAGTGAATGCCGTTCTTGCGGATGGATCGGTGCGCTTTATCCGGCAGACGATTTCGCTGTCGACATTGCAAGCAGCGATCACCCGCAGCGGCGGCGAAGTCATTGGGAACGATTTTTAGTCCGATCGGCAGGCATCGAGGCGCAAGCCTGACGTGATTGGGGCCGCCACTTTTCTCGGTCCCGGTCACGGCGGGCTTACGCGTCGATGCTGGCTTGTTGCCATCTTCGACTACGACGCATGATCCAGGCGAGCAGGAAGAACAAACCAACTCCACCCCAGAGAGTCGCGCCCAGCGCTTGCGGCGTGCGATCGAACGGTTGTGTCAACGCCGTCGCCATGACGAGGCCGACAATTCCCACGCCCCACCAACCGCGAATTCGTTCCCGTCGATCGAGGTGCGGATTGGTCAAGACGTCGAGGACGACCATCCAGCCCGGCAGCGCCCAACAATAGAAATACGTCCACGACAGAGGCGAGCAGATGACGATCAGGAGCAGGAGCATGGCTTCTTCGCCCCGCCGCGTCAGCGGTGTCCGCCGATTTCGGGCCGGCATGCAATACAGGTAGATTAAGCCGAGAACAAGTATCGAACCGAAAGCGACGAGTTGCGCATCGCGCGGAGTCACGTCAAGAACATTGACACTGAAGAAATGGCCGTTGCGATCACCCGCCCACACGGGTCGAGTCAACCGGTGAACGACCGCGACCAGCGATTGATTCTTGAAGGAATAGCCAATCAATTCGCGTTGCCCGACCGATTTGCCGGATTGGTCAGCCAGCATATCGCGATACCAGAGTTGCAGTTCATGAGCATTGCGTTCAAAGCCACGGAACGGCGCCGGCAACAGGACGAGAATGACGACGAGCCATGACAGCGTCGCGATTGTCGCCTGCCATTGCCTGCGCCAAATCAGATAGACGATCGCCGCGAATGGGAAAGCTTTCATGGCCGTTGCCAGGGCCAGCATTCCGCCCGCACTCCACGGCCGATTCGTCGCAAGGCCGCGAACATGAGCAGCATGAGCAGAAGCAATGCGAGATTGATTTGTCCCAAGAGAAACGTGTCGTAAACAAATGGAATGGTTGCCAGGAACGGCAACAGCAAGACAATGATCGACTTTGGCCGGTTGGGATCGGTAAACAATCGGACGCTGAGCCAGAACGTGAAGTACCAGATCACCGAATTCGCGACGACCAGGATGATGATGAATGCGGGCTTGCCGAGCATGGTGAGCGGCGCGAATAGAAAGACGGCGCTCGTGGGCGGGTATATATAAGAGCAGTACTCGTTCGGATCTTCCGGATACAGTCCCTCGCCGTGAACAACCTTCTCGCCGTATTCAAACCAATTGTCATAGTCCTTGTTGTGCAGCCCAGGCCGGAATGAGTTGATGATGGGTCCTGAGGAGAACGCAATGCAGACGAGGATAAATGCGACGTTCATCCCCAAGCGCCACGTGGAATCAGCGTTCATTGCGCTAACTGGCTGAACGGCAAGGATTGGAATGCGGAGCGAGCGGAGCGCCATACGCTGGCCTGAATTGAAAGAATTACAAATAATCGCCGAGCTTTCATCGGTGAAAATGGCAAATGAGTCAAGTGCGGACGGCCGCGGACTCTGCTTCGGCTGGACGATTGGACAGCGTTTCGTGTACAAGAATAATTCGATGGCCCCGGCTCATCAGGTAGATGTTCGTGAATTCCGATACCGCCGAATTATCGCAAGCCAGGCCCGCAAGTTGGTGGCGTGAGCCAGAGATCGCAGTCCTGATTCTGCTCGTCGCGGCTGCCTATTTCGTCCGGCTGGACGACTTATCGATGCGAGGCGAGGAGCCGCGGCGGGCCCAGGTCGCATTCGAGATTCTCCAGCGCGGCGACTGGATCGTGCCGCGGGAACAGGGGACTCCCTTTCTCAGTCGGCCGCCCTTGCAAAATTGGCTGATCGCGCTCTGTACGGAGCTATTCAACTCTCGATCCGCCTGGGTCGTGCGCCTGCCGAGCGCGCTGGCGATGCTCTTCACCACCCTCTTGATCTACGGCTATGCCCGGACAGGATTGTCGCGCACCGGCGCTATCGCCGCTGCTGCCGCGTTCGCCACGTTCGCCGAAATGTTCACGACCGGCGCTCAGGCGGAGACCGAGGCCGTCTTTATCGCGTTAGTCAGCGGGTCACTGATTCTATGGCATTGGGGACAAATCCGCGGGTGGCCCGCGGCATGCACTTGGATCGCAGGCTATTCGCTGATGGCGCTGGCCGTGTTATGCAAAGGGCCGCAGCCACCCGTTTATTTTGTCGGCTCGATCGGCATTTATCTACTGATCACGAGGCAGTTACGGTCATTGCTGACCTGGTCGCATTTCATTGGTATGGCCGCGGGGCTCGCGATCCTGTTGGCCTGGTTGATCCCGTGCTCGCAGCAAGTGTCCCTGCCAACCGTCAAGAGCATCGTTTTTAGCGATACGGGCATGCGCTTCCGCGACTGGGACGTGTTCAAAGTGGGTGCGCACCTGCTGCAGTATCCGCTGGAGATCATTGGCTGTACCCTGCCCTGGTCGCCCCTGCTGCTAGCCTTCAGCAGCCGCCGTCTGCGAAGATCGCTGCGCCACGCCTGGCCGCATGCCCTGTTCATGGGAATCTGTGTGTTAGTCGCATTCCCGACCTGTTGGATTCCACCGGATGCGCAAACGCGATACTTCACGCCCCTTTATCCGTGCGTTGCGGTGCTCGTCGGCATCGTCAGTGAATCAACTTCGACGGCCCCTTAAATTGAATTCGGCTCGACTCCTTTGGAACCGATGGGCGATCGCCATTTCGGTGGTCATGTTAATAGCGGCGGTCGCCGTCCCACTGGCGGCCGTAATCCTCTGGCAACATGCGACATTATCGCCCTGGGCCGAACAACCCGTATTTGCGGTCGTGTACGCCGCCATGGCTGCGGTGCTCGCTCGGCTCGTTTACCAGGCCAGGGGCGGCAGAAACCGCCGTCTTGTCCGCGCGGCCGTGCTGGCGACGGCCGCGTTCATGGTCCTCAGTTGCACGGGGGTTGCCACCAACATCAAGATTCGCCGAAGCGAGGACCAGGCGACCGCGGTGGCGCGCTTGAAAGTACAACTTCCGCCCGACCATCGACTCGTCAGCCTTGGCCACATTGATGCACTCTTCGCCTACTACTACGCGGATCCCATTGAAGCGACGCCGTGGGCCGTGACCGTCGACAGCGTGCCCGATGACGATCACGTGTACTTTTGCTTCGACACGTTTACGGGCTACCGTCCGGATTTGCCGTTTGAATGGGAGGAAGTGGCCGCGCTTCCGATGGACCGCTACAAGTGGCCACCCTCGCAACGCGAAGTTGTCGTGGGCAAGCGTCTCAAAACCCCGCGGCAGTAAAAGTGGCGCTAGGCCCGTGCCGGGAACGGGTTCCATCCGTCTCTCCGCTATCTTGGCGGATTTGTGTTGTCGCCCCATCTTGCCAGCCGATACCCTAATCCAATGAGACTGCGGACTACGCAGTCTGCAAAGGAATGCCCCGCCGATGGCGTCCATCGTGCGCAAATGCATCCCTTTCAAACGCATTTGGATGGAAGGCCCCTGATTCATGTCTACCACGGGCCGCACGCGATTACTCCTGAGCGTCGTCTCCCCCGCATTTAACGAGGAAGATGTTCTCCCGTCATTCCATTCCGAACTCATCAAGACTTTGACGGAACTCGAAGGCGAGTTCGATATCGAGATCATCTACGTCGACGATGGTTCCAGCGACTGCACGCCGGCCATTTTGAGCCGGTTCGCGATGACGGACCCCCGCGTCCACTTCCTGCGCTTGAGCCGCAACTTCGGGCATCAGTCGGCGCTGACCGCGGGGTTGGAATTCGCTCGCGGCGACGTCATCGTCTCGATGGACTCCGACCTGCAGCATCCCCCGGCGCTGATCCCGCAACTGATCGCGGGCTGGCGGGCCGGGAACGACGTGGTCGTCACCATCCGCGAATATCATCGGTCGATCGGTTTGTTCAAGCGGTACACATCGCGGCTGTTCTCATTTGCGATGCGTTATTGCAGCGGCATGGACATCCGGCCGTCCGCGTCCGATTTTCGCTTACTGAGTCGGAAGGCACTCGATGCGCTCTTGCGAATGCCCGAGCGTCTCCGGTTTCTGCGCGGCATGGTGCACTGGCTCGGCTTCTCGACGGCCGAGGTTGCATTCGTCGCTCCGCCGCGATTTGCGGGCAAATCGAAATTTACGCTGATTCGGATGGTGCGCCTGGCGCGCGATGGCTTGCTCGCCTTTTCGCGCGTCCCATTGCATGCCGCGCTCCTGCTCGCCGGAGCGATGTTGTTCGTGAGCTTCATCACGACGACACTTGCCTGGCTGCTCTTCCGACCTCCCGATTCGGTCGCCTGGCTGATGCTCGCCTTGATCGCGGGCGCCCATTTGGCAGGCGGTGCGATCTGGATCGCGTTGCTTGCGTTCAGTGAGTACCTTGCCCGCATTCACGAGCAAGTGCTCGGCCGGCCGCTTTATGTCGTTTGCGACTCGTCGGACGAGTTGCGGGCTCGCAGTGCGGTTCAAGCGCCGGAAGCCGTCCGCGATCCGCAGCGGGAGGCGGCATGAGGCTGCTGCTGAGTCGCCGGGCGGCGCTGGCGATTTGGGCGCTTACACTTCTCGCAATCTCCATCGGCATCACGTTCGGCAAACCCGGCAAGCTCTATCGCACGTTCGCCGCGGCCGGCGAGCATTTCCGCAACGGCGAACCACTCTACATTCGCGTGATCGACGAGCACGGACCCGATGGCCAGCCGGTCTACGGGCTGGTGATGAGTGAAAAGCTCGACCTCTACCGGTATACACCGCTTATTGCGGCTTCGTTCGTTCCGTGGAGTCTCTTGCCCGAACATCTTGGCGCCGTCCTTTGGCGGTGCTTCCAGGCCGTAGTGTTGTTGCTGGCCTTGCGTGCGTGGGCCAAAATCGCCATGCCGCCGGTGCCCTGGCCAGCGCTTGCGATTCTGGCGCTGCCCTTGTCGGCGGGGAACTTTCACAATGCCCAGGTCAATCCGCTGGTCGCGGCGATGATGGTGCTGGCCGTGGTCGCTTTCTGGTACGACCGCTACTGGCTCTCGGCCGCCGCCATTGCCATTGCGACGGCGTACAAGGTCTACCCGATTTCGCTGGGACTATTGCTCTGCGTTCTCGAGCCCAAAAAATATACCTGGCGGATGCTCGTGCTCGTGGCGATCGGATTCGTCCTCCCATTCGGACTGCAATCGCCGACTTATGTGCTGCAGGAATATAAGGGTTTGGAACTCATTCTCAAACTCGATGATCGGACCAATCAGCCGATGTACGAGGGCTATTTTGATTTCCACAAATTGCTGACGCTTTACGGAATGCCGATTCCATTAATGGCATACCGGGGCATTGAAGTGGTTGCCGGTTGTGCGGCGGCCGCATTCATTTTCTGGGGCAAACGCCAGGGCTGGAGCCGGGCTCGACAACTCCATGCTTGTCTCGGCCTCGGGCTTCTCTGGTGCACGCTATTCGGCCCATCGACGGAATCGGCGACGTATATGTTGCTCGCCCCGTTGATCGCCCAGTCGGCAATTGCCGTTGCCAATCGCTCGCTCTGGGAGCGAATCGTTGTCTGGGGCGTGTACGCAATTCTGATCGCTTCACAGATCGTCGTGTGGTTCCCCCATCCGATCGCCGACCCGATCCGCGGCACACTACTCCCGCAACCGCACGCCGCTCTCGTACTGCTCATTTGGTTCATTTGGCGCATGCAACGTGACGGCGAACTCGCTCCTCGGCCGTTTGCCCAGAGCGGTTCGCCGTGAACCATCTTCACATTGACCGTATCATTTGCTAGGTTGTCTTAATAACAGGAACGAGAACCCAAGTACGGAGTGCTAGCCGGTGTCCGACATCAAGAACATTGACATTCGCAAAGGCATGGTCTTCATCGGTGAAGGTGGTGGACTGTTCCAATGCCTCGACCGCGATCTGAATACGCCCGGAAACTGGCGAGCAATCCTGCAATTGAAGATTCGCGACCTGAAGACCGGCTCGATCACCGTGAACCGCGTCCGCCCGGACGACAAGGTGAAGTTGGCCTACCTCGACACGCGGAAGATGCAATACTCCTACCGCGAGGGAGACAATTACATCTTCATGGACTCGGAAACCTTTGATCAGGTGCCGCTGCGCGCCGATTTCGTCGGCGACAAGATCACCTATCTCAAGGAAAACGACGAAGTTCTCGTGACGATGTACGAAGGCAAGCCGCTCGACTTCCAGCTACCGGGCACCGTCGAGTTGGCCGTCACCGAAACGGAACCGGGCATCAAGGGCGCGACCGCCGCTGCCCAGACGAAGCCAGCAACTCTCGAGACCGGCCTGATCGTGCAAGTCCCCTCATTCATCAACAAGGGCGACATGATTAAGATCGACACCGAGGAAGGCAAGTACATCGGGCGGGTGACGAAGTAACCGGCGAACCGTCGGCGTCACCGGCGAGAAGTAACTAGAGTCCATTTCCCAAGTAGGTCCGCCGAGCCGAGGCGGACCAAACCGCGCGCCGCGGAGACTGCATGACGCCATCTCAGGGGGCAAGGCGGTCCGGGTCGGCTCGCCGGACCTACGAGTGAAACAGTCGCTACAGCCTTCGTCCGGAGCGCAAACCGCTGGATTCGCCAGAATTCAGGACTTGGACCCGGCCAGACTGCTGAATTCTGGCCAATTCAGCTCCGGTCCGTCTCACAAGTAGGTCCGCCGAGCCGAGGCGGACCAAACCGCGCGCCGCGGAGACTGCACGACGCCATCTCAGGGCGCAAGGCGGTCCGGCTCGGCTCGCCGGACCTACTGTGAAACAGTCTCTACAGCCTTCTTCCGGAGCGCAAACCGCTGGATTGGCCGTGGCTGGATTCGCCAGAATTCAGGACTTGGACCCGGCCAGACTCCTGAATTCTGGCCAATTCAGCTCCGGTCCGTCTCACAAGGCGGACCAAACTGCGCCCGCGGAGATTGCATGACGCCATCTCAGGGCGCAAGGCGGTCCGGCTCGGCTCGCCGGACCTACTGTGAAACAGTCTCTACAGCCTTCTTCCGGAGCGCAAACCGCTGGATTGGCCGTGGCTGGATTCGCCAGAATTCAGGACTTGGACCCGGCCAGACTCCTGAATTCTGGCCAATTCAGCTCCGGTCCGTCTCACAAGGCGGACCAAACTGCGCGCCGCGGAGATTGCATGACGCCATCTCAGGGCGCAAGGCGGTCCGGCTCGGCTCGCCGGACCTACTGTGAAACAGTCTCTACAGCCTTCTTCCGGAGCGCAAACCACTGAGGCGGCTCGCCGAACGCGTGCTCGATGTCACGACCTGGGATGAGCTGCTGACCGGGGAATGAGTGACGTCAAACTGAATTTGAATCAGTTGGCAAAATCCTTGTGAGGCGCCATGCCTCATATCGCGGCCAATCGCTCCAGCACAAACTGCGACCACGTTTCGAACTCGTCGCGATGCCGCAACAGATTCGCCATCGGCGCGAAGCCCGCTTCATCGATCGCCGCTTCGCGCGGCCAGACGAGGGGGTCTTCCAACTCGAGTAGATGCACAATGCCGATGTGGACCTCGCCCACCGGCGTGCGGCCGTCGTAGATGAAGCCGATTGGCGTTTCCGTCCATGGACTCTGAATCTGAACTTCCTCGTTCAATTCCCGCAACATCCCGGCCCGATACGGATCGGCCGCTGCCGGGCCGTCTTCCAAAGTAATGTGTCCGCCCAGGCCAATGGAACGCAGCGCACGCAATCGTTCTTCGGTTCCCGCCTGGCCCCGCGTGTAATGGAATAATTCGCCGCCCGAGCGCAGCACGACGTAGGGAATCAACTGCTTGAACGACGGATCGGTCTCGACTTCACCGCGAGGACGATAGGACAGATACGGCGGCGACAACAGTTCCCGACGATACGCCTCCGAAAACGGTTGAAAGCCGTGAAACTCGCCGGCAATGCGAAATCGCTCGGCCAGCACGACCAGGACTTGTTCGGCAGCTTTATCGGTTGGCATGAAGACTCCTACAACGCCATCAAGATCCGCGCCAGAACTGACAAAGCAGCCGCTCCGATCACAATCCACATCGCCAGTCGTAGAGTTTCCGCGCTCGTTCGCCGGGCCATGAGCCGATCGATCGTGCGCTGATCGTTGTGTTCGACGGCAACCTGCAATTCGCGTTCGTAGCGACTCTCGGGATAGTCGCGCACCTGCTCGTCGCTCAAATATCCCGGCATTCCGCCGGCAGGGATATTCGGCAAGGCGACCAGGCCAAAGCCGAGTTGATTCGAATAGGCCCATGTTGCCGGCCAGGTTTGCCGCTGGGTGCTGTCCGGCAGCAGTGTCCAGACGTCGCGAAATAAGTTGGCGTCCGGTTGATCCCGACGAATCGCAATGCGGCCGGAATCGACCAGGGTTTGGCAAGCGCCCAGCAAGAATGGTCCGTCGCCGTGCTTGAAGATGGCATCAAGCCGGGCGACGGTTCGCCGCGGCAATGGCTCCTCCGGCCACTCGATCGCCGCCAAGGTTCCGGCGGCTTCCCAGCGCGGCGGATAGCGCTCGGCAATGGCAAACGGGTCGGGAATGACATCATAGAGTGGCCGCGACAGGATCAGAAATCGAAATCGCCGGCCACTGACGGACACGATTGCTACCTGCCGGCGGCTAAACGGCACGGCAAACAACGAATCCGGCGCTAACACGCCCGTCGGCAGGCCGAAGCCTTCGATGATCCGTTCGACCTCGGGCTGCCATCCCGAGTCAAAGTTATCCGACTGGGCATAGATCCGCCCATCGCCAACCAAAATCTGTGCAATTTCGCGCGAGATCATCCCTTTGATGTAGCCATCCATGAGCCATGTAGGACGGATTTGTAATCCGTCTCCATGCGGACGGATTGCAAATCCGTCCTACTTCTGCTTTGGCGCCGGGAGCACTCCGATCTCGCCGATTTGCTTGCTCTCGCTGCCGACGTATGGTTCGACGCGGATATTGTCGAAGTAAACGGTGCCAAAACCGGTCAGTGCCATGCGAACCCGGACTTCTCCGTTCGCCGGCACTCGACGATACACGTGGAATTGCTTCCAAAGCATCGGTTCGACTACGCGAATGGCGTACGCTTCGCCCGCGGTCGTATCGAAGAGCATGGCGCCGTCCGCCGAGGCGCGAATGCCGATCAATTTCGGGCTCTTGGGATCGCTACCCGGCGCCGCCGTTCCGAGAACCTTGATCCACCCGCTAATGCGGACCCAAATGCCCGGCGGGAAGTGCATGGGCGGACTGTTGACGGCAAGGAAAACGCGTTCGAGCGCTTGCGGTTCCGGCGGCGCTTTTTCGTCCTTCTTCAATTGGACGGGACGCGGAGTGACTTGCAAGCGCAAGACCCCTTCGCCCAGTTCGGGCTTGCGTGGCAAGGGATCGACGACCCGCTTGGCGTGACTCGTCGGCGCGTAGATTTGTTTGGTTGGCTTGACCGGCGTCACGGTTTCCTTGGCCTCCGCGCCGGGAACAATGCGTGCCCTCATCACGACATCGTCAATCGCGACTTCCTGTACTGTCCAGCCGCGCATCGTGGTGACGAGCGAGCCGTGTTTGTCGGGTCGAAACGAATTGAAGTCCCCTTCCGGGAAGCGCATTTTCACCGAGCCGCGTGTCGCGAACAATGCGGGCCAGTTCCCAATGGCGGGGCAGAGTGTAAAAGCTCACCGAATAGGGGGTCGCAATGGGATTATCGAGCGCTTTGACCGCCTCGTCCCAGTGCGTGCGCATGAGCAGTCGCAATGGGCGCATCGACCGAATCGCTTCCAGATACGCCTCTTCGTCGTTGTTCGCCGATCGAGCGCGATTGGCTTTCATCAGATGTTCTTCGGCCTGATGAATCCACAAATGCGCCTCGGGGACTGGCGGCGCCAACTCGACGAGTCGCGCGTGCGTCTGGACGACTTTCTTGAGTTCCTGCTCGGCGAGATCGCAAGCCCACTGGGCGGCAAGCGGGCCGAAATCCCGCGTCTTCTTTTGCCAGGCCGCCAATAGCCCATCGCGTGCAAAATCGCTCGTGAAAACGACGGCGGCCGTCATGTCGAATTCCGGCAAGGTCACTTGCGTTCCCTCGGAGGTAATGCGCAGTTGATTCTGCAACGACTGCACGCGAACCGGCGTGACAAGCCACGGCTCGGTGCCATCCGGGTTGAGCGGGATGGTGAACGTCAACCCCTGGACCGCGCCTTGCGGAGGCACGTACTGAGCGCCCGAGCCGAGCCAGATCGGCAACGCCAATACGCCCTTGCTGGCGGTTCGGAGCACGGCAACCTTCACGGACGGGTGCGACGAATGAACCCAGCGGACTTCGCCAGTCAGATCGAGCAACAGCGGCTCGATCAACTCGATTTCCTGATTGAGGAGCGCGAGTTGCACGAGTCGATCGCGTCCCTGATGACTATCCGCCAGAAACCGGTCGGACCAGAAGCCGAGTCCCTTGCAACCATTGGCAATCGCGAGGTAAGTGAGCAGGCGAATCTGCTCGGGCTGCGGGCCAATGGGCTCGGGAAACTTGCTGGCCACGGGTCGATCGTAGAGCAACCGCACCTGCCAATCCGGAATATGCGTCTGAATCCAGGTCCACGTGAACTTCGACCCGGTCGCGAGGATCTGCCGCTGGGCCAGCCACTGGCCATAGCGATCCAATTCCAACGATGTCATCAACGGATCGCGATGCGTGCCGACGAGCTGGAGTGGAATCGCGAAGCGGGCGAAGCCGTCCCAGACATCGGCGCCGATCGGCCGCCGCGGATCGGCGGCGCGAATCGCCTCGGCCGTGCGCGAAACCCGGCGATAATCTTCCGAGCGCACCGGCCCCAGATCCCAGAACAACACGCCGTCCCCCGACTGGAATTTGCGAATTTCGGCGGCCAGCATCTCCGGATCGCGGGCGGTCAGCGGCGTCGGCGGGTGCTCCGGATTCAATTCCGACACCGGCGGAATCTGCGGCACGATCCAGAATTTGTGGTTATCGATGGCGTCTTCCAGGACCTCCGGCGGAATATCCGGCGGCATGGATAGGGCATTGAACCCCGCTTCGCGGAGCACCTGCATTGGCGTGCCACTGTAGCGAATGAAACGGGGATAGACTTCGGTTTCACCGACGACCAGCTTGCCGCGTTTGAATTCCACTTGCACGCCGCGCTCGAATCGCCCCTTTCCCGCCGGCGCCTTCGGCCCGATTGCCGGCGGGGCGGCGCCCGTTTTCACCGGCCCGATCTCGAGGTTGTCGATAAAGACTTCGATTTCTCCCGGGCCCGTGTAGAGGTTTAAGACCAGCCGGTCGATGTACGCATCGGACACATCGGGATCGCGTTTCAATTGCAGCCGCAACGCCTGCTTTTGATCCTTGAGGATGTCGGCCGGCCGTTTGAGAATCAGCTTTTGCCAGCCCCCCGCCGGCGCTCGGTATTCGTCCAGGAGCACCAATCGCGTCAATGGCTCGTCGAGTTGCTTGGGATTTCGAATCCTCGGGAATACAACGCGTGCCAGCAATTGCACGCCCGGCTTATTCGAGTGAAGCCAAAGCTCGGCATTCAAGTCCTCGACTAGCGGAGCGGCTGGCGTCGGGTAATAGTAATAGGCGAAGTTGCTTTCGTTCTTGCCGCGCGCGAGATTCAAGCGAATGTGTTCCGAAGTCGGCAGCGAACGCGATCGATCGTTGGAAAGATCGTGAGCCTTCTGCTCCACGCGGACGTTCGCCGCTCCCTTCACGAACGAGGTGTTTTTTCCCGAGAAGTCATTGCGATGGATCTCGTCCGCGAATACGAATGCCGCGAACAAGGTGAGCGTGGCGATTGGGACGAACAACCAACGGAAGCGCGAACGCATACCGGGGCTCCAGGCGCAACGGGACTCCATGCGCCTCATACCCTTCGGGGGCCTCGGATGGAAGGCCAAGTGGATTTCGAGCAACGCCGGCAAGACCGCTGAATCCTGGCGAATCCAGCGACGCGATTCCGCACGACCGCAATTGCCAAAAGAATGAGCGAGGCCGCGGCCTCGCTCATTTTTCAGCCCGTGTTTTCAACCCCTTATCAGTCAATTCCCGGCAGGAAGCCACGGCGGAGGATGCCGTCCCGGATCAGGAAGTACTTGATCGGCGAGAAACTCGCCACGTCCGGATGGTTGATGACAAAAGAAATGTTGTCCGAGCTGATCGTTTCCCACTGATGCAGGCCAATCAAGATGTCGCCTTTCTGGAAGCCGGCCCGGGCCGCGGGGCTCTCGAGTTTGACTTCGGTGATGAGCAATCCGCCGCGCAGATCCTTGTTGACCTTGGCGACGCTCTCGGCTGAAACCGCCTCGACTTTGATGCCGAGCCGTCGCCATACGGGGTCGCCGCCAATCGCTACCGGCATGGCGGGAACAACTCGGCCCGCGGGCTTCAAGGCTACGACTGCCTTGATCTCATCGTTCGACCGCCGGGCGAGCATCTCCAGTTTGGCGCCCATCGGCTGATCGAGGAAGGCCCGCTCGACGTCCAGCGTACACTTGACGGGCACATCGCCAATTTTCTCAACGACATCGCCCGCCTTGAAGCCCGCTTGCTCCGCCGCGCTGCCGCGCTCGACTTCATCAACAACGGCCCAGCGCTTCACCGGGTTGTCCGAAGTATCGACCGCGTCGTGCAGGACCATGCCGTGCGTCAGGCCGCTGCGCTTACGGGCGCTCAGCATTTGGGCGGACACTTTGAGCACGTTGTCAATCGGCAGGGCGAACGCAATGTTCTGAGCGCCGGCCCGGATGGCGACATTCACGCCGATCAATTCGCCGTAAATGTTGAGTAGCGGACCGCCCGAGTTGCCCGGATTAATCCCCGCACTCGTCTGGATCAGCGACTTGTACGACACTTCCTTATTCAGTGTCACGTCGCGCTTCAGGGCACTGACAATCCCGGTCGTCACGGTGTGCTCGTAGCCAAACGCGTTGCCAATCGCAATGACCGGCTCGCCGAGCATGAGGTCCGAGGAGGTGCCGAGCGGAATCACCGGCAGCGGTTTCGGCGGGTCGACCTTGATAACGGCCAGGTCCTGCTCCGGATCCTTGGCGATGATCCGGGCCGGCAGAGTTGTGCCGTCGCAAAGCCGGACGCGGAGGAGTTGCACTTCATCGACAACATGATGGTTCGTGATGATATAGCCACGGGGGTCCACCACGATGCCCGTGCCCATGCCATTGACGCGCTGCTGCGTTCGCGTCACGTCGAAGCGCCGGTCGAAGTCGCGGATGTCGGTGATGGTCCGTTCGCTGTGAATGTTGACGACCGAGGCCTTAACTCGCTGGACGACCTCCACGGTGGCCGATCGTCGCGGATTGCCGGGACGCGCCTTGAGTTCGTCGGCCCGTACGACCGGAGCCAGCAGCGTGATGGACAGAAGGAGCGGGGCCGCGGCGCGAATGCGGTCGCGGACAGGGACAAAGGAAAGCAGCAACATGATGACCCCAGAGCCGGGTAGCGGTCCCAGGCTGGCCGTCCTTCGCCAGTCCATCGGGGTTCCGCAGGCTCTTGGATCGGCCGACATCCCGCGATACCTCCATTCTGCCTGCCCTGCCCGGTCCACGCATTTCCTTTCAGGTAACATGTCGCACGGGTCAGACTCTCGGCACGCATGTTACGGACGAACCGGAATCGGCAGCGCGAAGCGGTTGATCCGGTTGTGATGCCGGCGTCGGCAACGCGCGAGATTCCGTTCGGATTGCGACTGAAGTTCGGGCGAGACCCGGCTGATCTTCGCCCCAATTCGTAAAATCACCGAGCATCGGAAATCATCCCCCATTACCTATCTTCCAGTTATGAAAGCACGCCAGGCCGTTCTCGTTGAGCCATTTCGGGTGGAGATTCGCGACGCGGAGCTTCCCAACCCGGCCCCAAATCAGATTCTCCTCGAATGCGAGGCCAGCGCGATCAGCGCCGGCACCGAGTTGGCCGTTTACACCGGCTCGCACCAGTGGCTCAAAGATCCCAAAATGACCGACTGGAAGTTCCCCTTCCGGCCCGGCTACAGTGCCGCCGGACGGATCGTCGCCGTCGGTTCGGCAGATCTCCGGCTGGAAGGCGGGCGACCGGGTCAGCTATCCCGGCAACCATGCGACGCATGAACTGCTCACCATCGGCCACGAGCGCGGCCGGCTCTGGAAGATGCCCGATTCGCTCGCGCCCGAGAAGGCGGCTCTCGCGTGTATCTCCCGTTATGGTCTGGGCGGCATCTTGCGTGCAGGCATCACGCTCGGCCGCTCGGTGGCCGTTCTCGGTCAGGGGATCATCGGCCAGTTCGCTTTGCGGTGTGCGCTCGCCGCTGGCTGTCATCCGGTGATCGGAATCGATTCGGTGCCAATGCGACGCAAGGCCGCAACCTCGGCGGGTGCGGACCACGTCATCGATCCGACCGCCGGCGACACGAAGCAACAGCTTCATAACTATCTCGGAGCACGGGGCGTCGAAGTCGTCATCGACGCGACGGGCATTCCCGATGCGGTGCCGGTCGCCATGTCGCTCGCCTGCGATGCCGGCCAGGTGGTCGTCGTCGGCAGTCCTCGTGGGATCGCCAAGGATGTGAACTTCTACGACGACCTGCATCGCCGCTATATCGAAGTCTCGGGCGCGCACGGCAACATGCTCTTCGAACCGGCGCACATTCGACTCGCCGGCGCCTGGGACATCAACAAGGCCCAGCACTGGCTCTTGGCGCAACTCGCATCCGGCCGATTGAGCACCGAAGGGCTCGTCACGCACACCATCGCCCCGGAAGGCATTGGCAAAGCCTATGAGGGACTTCTCAAGGACAAGGACCACTTCCTCGGCGTCGTGGTGAAGTGGAAATAGACCTGGAGTTTCTGGTTTCAAGTTTCAAGTTTCAAGTTCAGAACCGGTTTCATCAAGTTGTTCCGGACGCTCGGCCCTCACCTTGAAACTTGAAACTAGAAACTTGAAACTTGAAACTTGAAACTAATCGAGATGTCCGATCCCGTCGTCGTTTACACCGTGCTGTGCCTGTCCGCGTTCGCGGCCGGAGCCGTCAACTCGGTCGCCGGCGGCGGAACGCTGCTGACGTTCCCGGCTCTGCAACAGGTGCTGCTTCGGCGGATGTTCGAGGCGGCCAGCGTGCTGGCGAATGCGACCAGCACGGTTGCCCTGTTGCCTGGTTCGCTCGCCGGGGCGTTCGCCTATCGCAAGGAATTGGCCGAATGCCGCCGCCTCGTGCTGGCGCTGCTGGCTCCGAGCATTGTCGGCGGCGCGGCCGGCTCACTGATGGTCACGGAGTTTCCGCCGTCCGTCTTCGATGCCCTGGTTCCCTGGCTGATTCTGACGGCTGCCGTCGTGTTCCTGTTGCAAGGACCGATTAAACGTCTCGCTATGTCGCCGCATGCCGCGACAACTTGGAGGACAAGCGTCGCCGTCGCAATTGGGCAGTTCTTCATCGCCATCTACGGGGGGTATTTTGGCGCTGGGATCGGCATTCTGATGATCAGCGTGTTGCCGTTCATGGGCACGAACAGCATTCACGAAACCAACGCCGCGAAGACGCTATCTGGCCGCGTGCATCAATGGCGTAACGGCGGTCATATTCATAATCAAAGGTCTGGTGATCTGGCCGTACGCCTTGTCGATGGCCGTCGCGGCGATCCTCGGCGGCTATGTCGGCGCCCGCGTGGCGCGTCGATTGCCGGCAATCTACGTCCGCGTGCTGGTAATCATGATCGGCTTCGGTCTGGGCGGATACTATCTCTGGAAGCAGTTTGCGAATCATTCTTGAAGTTGAGGCTGCATATGTCCGTTCGCATTGAAGAAGACAGCATGGGCAAGATCGACGTCCCCGCCGATCGCTACTACGGCGCGCAAACCGCCCGATCGCTGATTCACTTCGCGATCGGCGAGGACCGCATGCCGCGTTCGATCATTCGCGGCTTCGGCATTCTCAAGAAAGCCGCGGCACTCGCGAATAGCGACCTGAGCCTCTTCAAGAAGAAAAAGGACACGGACATCGAGCCCGCCAAGAAGGTCGCCCTGATCACGCAGGCAGCCGACGAGGTGATCGCCGGCAAGCTGGACGATCATTTCCCTTTGCGCATCTGGCAGACCGGCAGCGGCACGCAGACAAACATGAACGTCAACGAGGTGATCGCCAATCGCGCGATCGAACTGGCCGGGGGCACGCTCGGCAGCAAGTCGCCGGTTCATCCGAACGACGATGTCAACATGTCGCAGTCGTCGAACGACACGTTCCCGACCGCCATGCACATCGCCGCGGCCGAGGAGATCGTGCACAAGCTCTTGCCAAGCGTGACCGCGTTGCGGCAAGCGCTCAAGGTGAAACAGGATCAGTTCGCGTCGTTGGTCAAGATCGGGCGGACGCACCTCATGGACGCCGTTCCGCTTACGCTGGGCCAGGAATTCTCGGGCTACGTCGCCCAAATCGATCAGGCGATCGGCCGGATCAAGTCGACGTTGCCTGAACTTTATGAGCTGGCTCTCGGCGGGACGGCGGTCGGCACCGGGCTGAACAGCCATCCCGAATTCGCCGACCGCGTGGCCCGGAAGATCGCGGGGTTGACCGGCCTGCCCTTCGTCTCCGCCCCGAACAAGTTCGCCGCCCTGGCCGCGCACGAACCGATCGCCGCCGCCAGTGGCGCCATCAAGACGCTTGGCCGCGGCGCTCATGAAAATCGCCAACGACATCCGCTGGATGGCATCCGGCCCGAAGTGCGGCCTCGCGGAAATCCTGATTCCCGAGAACGAGCCCGGCTCATCCATCATGCCCGGCAAAGTGAACCCGACCCAATCCGAAGCGATGACCATGGTCTGCGTGCAAGTGATGGCGAACGACACGGCGATCACATTCGGCTGCTCGCAAGGCAACTTCGAGTTGAACGTCTTCAAGCCGGTCATCATCCACAATCTGCTGCAGTCCGTCCGCCTGCTCACCGATGCCTGCCGATCGTTCCGCGAGCACTGCGTCGAGGACAATCCGAAGCGAACCGGCATCACGGCCGAACAAGGCGCAGCTCGATCGCTATGTCGCCACGTCGCCAATGCTCGTCACTGCGTTGAACCCGCACATCGGCTACGACAAAGCCGCCGCCGTGGCCAAGAAAGCGATCAAGGAAAACATCTCGCTCAAGGAAGCCAGCATCGCGCTCGGCTACTTAAGCGCCGAAGACTTCGACCGCCTCGTGAAACCGGAATCGATGACCCGTCCAGGTCTGGGATAAACGCCGCGGTCAGAACACGAAAGATGAAGCAATGCTCCGACAACTTTGCAACGCGGAGGCGACAACGTAGCGGAAGTCGCCAGACCAGCCCTTTCAACATGGCGACCAGGCAAGCCTGGCAAGCTGGGGAAGCGGCCCCTCGGAAAAACAAGCAGTTTCCGAGTTCTGGTTCGGTTTGCCAGCCCGCCCCCGGGATCGCATCCCGGGCACAGCAACCAGGAAACCCCTATTTTCATAGAGGGTTCCGCCATGTTGAAAGGGCTGGTCGCCAGACTTCCGACCGAGCCGAGCCAAAATCGGAAGTCTGGCGACTTCCGCTACGCCAACCTTACCCGCCGACCGAGCAGAGTAACCAAACTTCATTGCCCTTCTGGCGGTTGCCAGAGTTCAACTTTGTTGCCCTCGGGATCCATGACCCAGCCGAATTTCCCGTACTCCGAGTCGTCGGTCTTCTCGAGCACGTTGCAACCTTCCTCGCGCAGTGCCTGGAGAAGCGCGGCCAGATCTTCGACGCGATAGTTGACCATGAAGGTCGACTTGCTCGGAGCGAAGTGCTTGCCGTCCGCAGGACCGATCGACCAGGCCGTCGTTCCCTTGGTCGGGTTGCCTTCGGAGTCGGTCCAGTCGAAGGCTGCTCCACCCCAGCTCTGAACGTCGATCCCGAGGTGCTTCTTGTACCAGTCGCATAGCGCCTTGGGATCCTTGGCGCTGAAGAAGATGCCGCCGATGCCCGTGACTCTTCGCATTCGGACCTCCGATGTTGGCTGACGATCATTTCTGTTCAACCGCGGCCTTGATGTCGTTCAGATCTTTCAGCAGGGCCTTTTTCACCACGCCCTTGAACAGAAACAGCATGGGGACCGACAATATTGCCTTGATACCCTGAGGCTTGGACTCGTGAGACTCAGTCAACGTCATGCCGGCACGGCTCTCGGAAATCCGTTTGGTGGTTAAGAACACAAAGCCACCATCTTCCGCTTGGGTTTTGTAGAACTCGTTCTCAACGGCTTCGGTGATCCACTTTTCCACGGTAGCGGGCTTGCCAAATAGCGTTCGGGTCTCGCGCCACCTGAGCCCGACGAGCCCGTTGGCCGGTTTCTCGACAACCTCAATGTTTTCAATTCCGCCGATGATTTGCGAGGCGTTCTCGATGTTAGTGATTGCAGCCCAGATCGCCGCCCTGGATCCGTTGATGCTTACCCGTGCCTCAACGATCATGGCGCGCCTTCTGAGGTTCGAGTGATCGTCTTTAACCGATAGGCCACAAGGGGCGTCGATATCGACTGTGATGCATCTGTCGCCCGGATGTCGACACTGAGCCGCCGCGGCGGCCAAGAACCGTCGACTTCAAAACGCGCCATTCCCGTCGCTCGGGTTCACCGCATTGTTCGCCACATCTTTGGGAACGGATGCGTTGACAGTGAGTTTATCAATGCTTCCATCGGCTATTCCATCCAATATGGTGCGCGGCGCCTTGAATGACCAAACGTCTCCGTTGTCTTGGTGATAGGAAAACAAGTAAGTGTCGCGCCGACAGTCCAAGCGGCCCCCGCAAAGCGAGCCGACCTGAATCGCGTCGTCAAAGTCAATGTTCTCATCTGGGTCGTCTGCGACTTCATCAAGATACTCGCAGACTTCCCGCATGTCAGCTTGTAATTCGGGAGACACAGTAACGCGCATTTCGACGAACTCGCGTTCAACCCGCCTCGGACTTCTGATTTCAGTTGGAAAAGAGGTGATTTCGGGTTCCGGTGCACCGCGACGAAAATCGACATGTTCGGAAAGTCGCCCGCGATCAAAAAACGCGCGGATTGCTCTGATTGCAAAGGCTGGGTCGATGAAGTTTTCATCCTTTGATGTGAGTTCACCGGTGAGACCCATAAACCGACGGCTTGCATCGGAATACGACGACGTGTACGAAACTGAACACTCGCTCGGACCATCGGCAAGGCACAACATCACGTTTCCATCCTCAGTAACAATGAGGAGACGAGCGTCGTCATCGCGAACCAATAGGAACGGGTCAGCCGAGCTTTCGATCACGGACTCGCCGTAAGATTTGGTGAACGCAGCGAAGTCTGCGTTGTCGTGCAGCAGAGTTTTGCGGCGATAGACTCGCATGGACTTCTTTGTGACGGACGCTTAAGTTCACTTGCACCGGCCGCGGCGACACGCGAGCAGTTACCATCAACTACTTGATTCGCCGCGGTCCGGCGTAGCTCGAGGTTCGGCGCGACCGTCCGGAACTGCCCCGTCCGGGCCCTCCTCGTAGTCCCCGGCCGCGTCCGGACGAGATCGGCGGACGAGAACCCACGCGACATACCCAACCTGACCGCAGAGACCGACGGCACCAACCGCCGTCCACACCGGTGCGGCGTCGCGGAGGAGATACCCGCAGTCCCCGCCTCTGGCACCGAGGACCCAGAGCGGATGCAGGGCCATTAGGGCCGCCTCACCGACCGGAAACACCCAGCCTCGCCGGCCGACCAAATAGACTGCCGCGGTAGCCACCGCCATCGCCCCGCCAATCAGCGCGTGAGTCCGGCCGATCTCCAGGCTTCCGGCGATTGCCGCCCCTGCTCCGGGGCCACTGCACGCAAGCATCGACGAAGTCCCCACGCCAACGCAAAAAAATCTATGCTGCGGGGTCCGCGCGGTGGCTTCACGGTTTGTCGGGAGGCTCCTTCGCGGAGCCCGCAGCATCGATTCCCGTTGAACTCAACCCGCCACACGGACCAGTTGGGCTAAGGGGGAATCAATCGCTTCCCCTAGTTTCCTCCGACTCATTATCTTCGTTGTTACTCGCCTTGCAAGAGAAGCCGCTCGCGTGAAATCGGGCCGAAGCTCGCCGACTGGATCGAATAAAAATATCGACATGCGTAGTTAGATCAGGCATATCCGCCCTCACTATTTCTATTCAAATGGACGGGGACATAAGATGGTCCGGCCGGCCTTGCCCATCCGGCACAACAGCCGGACTAGCCGCCCAGCCTTCTTTTCAACAACGGCCCAATCCCATGAATCCGGACTTTGAAAGTCAGGGTATGTATCGTTCCAATTTGCGGCCCGGATTGCTGAATTAACCGCGATCCGGCAGTCAACTATCGGGTGTTTTCGGAAGTCGCATTGCAAATGGATCAGTCCCCACCCTTCTTGGCAGAATCGGAAAGTATGGCCGTTGCAGGCTTCGGGCTTCAGTGCAATCCGGCGTTCGTGAGTGTGGCCTTTGGCCTCGGGATAGTAAAGCGTGTACTGTCGAAAAACGTCCCCAACTCCTGGTTCGTAATGCAACTCGTCGAGCAAGGCTTTGGCGTCCGCAAAGCCTCTGGTGGCGCAACTGAAGTCCGAATACGCCTGCCGGACGACCACGGGCCCCTGCTCGAAGATCGCCGCGACGACCTCGCGTAACTGCTCCAATGAGATTTGCTGCGATGTTTGCATGGATATTCGAGGGCGAATGCTATCGCTCAGCCGCCGGGCCGGCCTGAGGGACGTGTGAATTGTCGGAAACCGCAACGCCCGGCCCGCTCGGCGGCGATGCCTGGCTCGGCTTTTGAAATGACACGATTCGCGATTTGGAGCTCGCTTGCCTCTTTTGCGCATCCTCGACGATCTTGCGAATGTCAAAGTTGAACTTGGCGGCCAGTTCCTCGCGTATCGCGCGAACCTCATCGACGATCGGATCGCGAAACATGCTAACTCCCCATGAGTTCCTCGGGCGTGCAAATCACTGGGCATGGTAAACACGCTGCGCCATGGTGATTGCTATTCTATCTCGCGAGCCGCCGTGGAACGGTGTGCCGCGTCCAGATCCAGATGCACACGTCTTCTTCCAACAGCGCGCCTTCTAAGGCCGAAACGCAAAAGAACCTATGGTGCGGGCTCCGCGCGCTGGGGCTTCGCGGTTGTCGGAAGGCTCCTTGGCGGAGCACGCAGCATTGATTCCCGTTGAACTCAACCCGCCATACTGGCCGGTTGGACTTGGGGGAATCGATCGCTTACCCCTGGTTCCTCCGACCTCATTATCTTCGTTGCTTCTTGCCTTGCAAGAGAGCCGACCTCATAAGGCTGCTTGGAGCCGCTTGAGTAAAGTATGACGCCGTTGCGAAGAACCATCCCGGCGCTCGCGTGATATCGAGTCGTGGCTCTCCGACAGGCTTCTCTCGCGGAGAGATTTCATCGGGCACGATTTGAGCTCGATGGCCGATAAAAGATGCGCAGCATGTACCGGCCCCCACTACTTCGCGATCGTTCGGCTCCAGTTGCATCCAATTGAATAACAGGGGATTCCGCGCATCGGATGGATCGGCGGAAAAGGGAATGGCGATGTGAAAGACTGCTGGTCGTCCCGCAAGGATTGAGCCAGTTTTCCCGTTGGGTAATCTCAAGTAGTGCGTGGCAACAACTCTTCCTCGATGAGTTCCTCGCGAAGCATTACCATCATTGGGTCATTCATGTTGAGTACCTGAACAGTGACGCGGCCTATTCGCGTTTGGCCGACGATCCTCGGTCCGTCGAATCGGAAGTGGAAGTCCCATTTGTGCTGGCGCGGATGGAAGAGGCGGACCAATCGCGTACGCGACGTTTGCCTGTCGATCCCCGCCAAATTAGGCCCCTTGAATCGGTTGCAATGAATGCAGCTCCATGACCTATTGGAAAGTGCGTCGGAGCCTCCGTGCTGTCGAGGGATGATGTGCTCGCACTCGAAGCGAAGTACGACATGGCGGAACGGAAGACGACAGTATTCGCAGAGATCGCCCGCCCGCAAGCGGACTGCTGCAACGATGGTGTCAGGCACGTTCGTTTCCCGACCCGCCCGTGCGACCGAGCAGCTTTCGGGCTCGGGACTGAAGAATCGACAGGACTGTGCCGACGCGAACGAAGTTATCCAGTTCTTCGAGTTCGGCCGGCGTGATTTCGCCCTCCTGGTTCTTGTCGGCCAGTTCATCCATTCGTCCCGCGTCCTCGTCGCTGAAGTTCATCTTCAAGAGATGTCGCGCTAAAGACGGAGTCATTTGTTCCCGATCCCAAAGACGGAGGAACAGCTCGGTGTCGAGCGTTGACGTGCGATTTGTTGTGACAGAAGTCGATGGCATGGTGTGGTTCCTGCTCCTATCAGGATACCAGAGACGTCCTTTCCTCCAGTAGGGATTCCTTTCTTTCGAATGGCGGAAATCGGGTTTTTCAAAGTTTTACTGAAAATATGTTCACTTTCATTTGACAACCGCCCATTTGGACCATTAGCTGTCATTGAGTGTGTGACAACACACCACATCTCTCGACGCGGGCTGACTTCGCTCCGCGGTTCCCAAGCCAGACCCAACCCAATCGCGGCTTGCACTTCTGGAGATTCCCATGAGCAGCAATCTCAAAACCCTTCTTCACATCGCCGCCGAGATGCGTGCCGTCGGCCATTCCTGGCAAGCCATCGCTGAGAAAGTCCAGCGCAAGACCTCGACCTGCCAGAACTGGCCGATCCGGTATCGCTTGCAATGGGAGCCACTCCTGTTCCAGGTGCAAAAGAGTCGCTTCGAACAGATCCATCAAGAATGTGAGTCGCAAATGCATGGACTCATGCGTAGCGACGATCTCAAGATCCGTTTGAAATCGAATGAATGCTGGTTGAAGTATTCCACCAAGGCGTTCGGGATGGCGAGCGTCGTCAACCAACCCGTTGAGAAGCCGAAGACGCCCAATGAACGAATCTTGGACGGGGTGCTGGAAGACATGAACGACTGGCGAGAGCGTCTGGACCGTAAACGAGCGATCCAGGGGTTGCCACCACTCACCGATGACGAGTTCATGCTGGCGTGGGACCGGCAGGGCAACGCAAGTGGGACGGATTTGCAATCTGTCCCACAAGACGCCGAGGGTAGGACGGATTACAAATCCGTCCCACGAGACTTTGACTGTAGGACGGATTGCAAATCCGTCCCACGAGACCCCGTCCCACAAGAAACCTTCCCTCCAAGGGCATTGGTGCTGCTCGTGCTGGGGTTTCTATTCGTATGGGCAACCAAGGATCGAAGTTTCATTGCCTCAAGAAATCCGGAAGTACGAATGGTGCAGGCGCTTGGCGACGCCGGCGCCGAGTGCCAAACATCGCCACGGATCGCCGACCTGGTGTTTCGGCCGAATACTCGGAGAAACGCAATCGGTGGCGATTCCCCTGAAAAAAGTCCCGGCCCCTTTTTCAACGCCGCTTGCGGCGTAGCGCCATGCGCGACTTCGCCGTTAACCGAACAACTTCTTCAATGCCGCCAGCGTCCGCGGCACCGCGACCTTGGCATCCTCTTTCGCCTCGTACTCCAGCGCCACGTAGCCGCGGAAGTTGGCCTTGCGCAGAATCTCAGTCAGGCGATTGAGATCGGCCTCTTGCGTTCCCTTGCCGGTCGGGACGACTTCGGTCTTCAACTGACAGACGACTGCATATGGAGCGACGCGTTCCAAATCCCCATACGGATCGGGCGTGTGGAAATTGCCGGTGTCGAGGTTGACGCCGAAGTGATCGTGCTTCACCGCCTTGACGATCGACAGAATCTGGTCGGCCGTGCTGACGATCCCACCGTGGTTCTCGAGCGCGAGGTAGATGCCGTACTTGGCCGCGTGATCGCAGGCCTCTCCGATCGCGCCGATGCATCGCTCGCGGGCTCTCTCCTCGGTGTCCCCCTTCGAAACTCTGCCGGCGAAGATGCGCATCGTCTTCCCGCCGAGGAACGATGTGCGCTCGATCCATTCCTTGACGCTCGCCATTTCTTTCTTGAGCGTCGCCGGATTGCAGAAGTTATTGCCGACGGCCGTGCCGCTGACATCGAGACCCAGCCGCGTGCAACGCGTTTTCAGACTGGCCAGGTATTTGGTCGTCGTTTCCGGGAAGTAGTACGCCGTCAGTTCGACGGCATCGATATTCTGCTCGGCCGCGAAGTCGATGAATTCGGCCAAACTCATCGTTCGCTTCTTCAAGTCGAGCCACTGGCGAAAGCTATAGGCGGCGAGGCTCAGTTTCAGTCGCGCTTTGCCGGTTCGAACGATGGGATCGATCGCGACAGCGTTTCCGGGCAGTGCGATTCCAGCGGCACACGCGGCCAGCCAATCGCGGCGAGAGAGGTTCATCATGATTCAAATCCTCAATGGAGTTGGGTTCCCAACAGGATAATCCGTTCCGGTCCGGACGCGAGGAAAATTCGCCGCAAGCGCATGGATCGGCCAGACTGCATCGACCGCCCCCTTGGCGTGAAGACGGCCGGCGGATTTCGCCGAGTGGCGCGAAGAGTATTCGTTAATGAGCCGAAAGGAAGAGGAAGGTCGGTCGGGGCGGCGTCGTCCCGCCGGCGCGAAAGCCGTGGCGAGGCGATCCGTGCGACACGAGTTGAGTGTACTGGCGCTGATCCGCGGCAAGGAACGGTTCGTCTACGTTTACGACGACGACAGTCGAGAGGAACTCATCGAGGCCATTCGGGCCCAGGCGGCCAATCCGGCCGTCAGTCTGTCCTGGTACGACGCGGCGGTGCTTGCGGAGCGAGCCCGTCAACAGGCAGACGAACCAGGGACGTTTCCCCATCCGCCCAAGAAGGGCTAGCGGGCGCCCCATCACCCGAGACGGCAACGATGGAACAAGCCCTCGCCGATTTTCTCCGGCACTTGGGCCTTGAGAAGAATGCTTCCGCCTACACCGTCAAGTCCTACCGCGAGGACTTGACGCAGGCGATGAACTTTTTTCACGAACGCTCTGGATCGGTGCTGCGCCCCGAGCAGATCAGCACGCGCCTGCTGCGGACGTTCGTGGCGTGGCTGCACGATCAGGGTTATGCGCGAACGACGATCTCGCGACGCATCGCCGCCGTTCGCTCCTGGTGCCGATTCATGTGCCGACAAGGAATCATGGAGAAGAACCCCGCCGACGGGTTGCGCGGCCCGAAACTGGATCGCAAGCTGCCGCACTTCCTGAATCGCTCCGACGTCGATCGTTTGCTCGTCGCTCCGGGGAATGGCAACGGTCTGGCGCTTCGCGACCGGGCGATTCTGGAAACGCTGTATTCGGCCGGCTTGCGTGTCAGCGAGTTGGTCGGCCTGGAACTGGGCGACCTGGATCTTGCCGATGGAGTGGCCACGGTTCGCGGCAAGGGCAAACGGGAACGGCTGGCCCTGATCGGCGACGAGGCCCGCAAGGCCATCAGCATTTGGCTCGAAGCGAGGGCCGCCTTGCTCGAGGGAATTGGCCGGCGCTCGGAATCGGTCTTTCTCAACAAGAATGGCACTCGGTTGTCGACGCGCAGCGTCGGCCGCTTGCTGGTGAAGTACTTGCATAAGACCGGGCTCGATCCGCGAACCACGCCGCACACCCTCCGGCACACGTTCGCGACGCATCTACTCGATGCTGGCGCCGACATCCGCGGCGTGCAAGAACTTTTGGGCCACAAGAACCTGACCACCACGCAGATCTACACCCATGTCTCCACGCAGAGATTGCAGGACAGCTATCGCAAGGCGCACCCACGGGCGTGAAGCGCTGGCTTTGAGTCGCGCATGGCAAAAGCCAGCCAAGCCCGAAGCGCAACGCGAGGGCAAGGCGGGCCCGGCTTCGCCAGCCGATTTGGTCCGAGAACATTATGACTCTGGCGGTTCGGCGTCGCCCTCGCGTTGCGCTTCGGGCTCCTCCGAACCGAATGAGCGCAACTTCAAAAAGTGCTAGCGAAAGCGGCTAATTTCCTTGAGGATCCCTATGCGCACTTTCACGATGACCGCAACCTTCGTCACCGGAGTGGTGCTGCTCGCAACCGGCTCTTCGCATTGCGAAGAGAAGCTGCTCGCCTGGCGTGCCGACTACGACGCTGCCCGCAAGGAGGCGAGCGAAAAAGGCCGGCCGATCTTCCTGCAAATCTACTCGCAAGGCTGCATTCATTGCCAGCGCCTCGAGGCGGGGCCATTGCGTGACCCCGCGGTCGTTCGGCTACTCAACGAGCGCTATGTGCCGTTGCGCGTTGATGCGGCGCAATCGCCGAAGCTCGCCGAGGCGCTCCACGTTCAGATGTACCCGACCATGGTCATCGCTTCGACCGACGGCAAGATCGTGTCGTTCCTCGAAGGCTATCGCGAGGCGGATGTCCTCGCCGATCATTTGCAGCGAGCCCTCGCTGTCCAGACTCCGGACTGGATGGCACGCGATTTCCAGGAAGCCGCACGCGCGATCGCGGCCGGCAATTATGCCAAGGCGATACCCATGCTGAAGGGCATACTCGCCGACGGCAAGAGCCAGCCGGTGCAAACGAAAGCCAAGTCGCTGCTCGACGATATCGAACAACAGGCGGCCGGCCGACTCGTTCGCGTCAAGCAACTCGACGACAAGGGCCGCAGTGCCGAGGCCGTCGACTTGTTGACCGAACTGCTGAGCCGTTATCCCAACACACCAGCCGCAAAGGACGGCGCCCATATGCTCACGCGGCTGGCCGACTCGCCGGCAGCGAAGGTCAATCATCGTGGCCGTCGCGCTCAGGACCTATTGGCCCAGGCGCGCGAAGCATTCAAGACCGAGCGGTATGGCGCGGCACTTGAACTGTGTCAGATTCTGGAGACGACGTACAAGGACCTCGACGAAGGGAAGCAAGGCCACGACCTCGCCGCCGAGATTCGATTGAGTCCGGAAAAGCTCGCGCTCGCCTGCGACCACCTGAACGAACGCCTCGCCTCGATGTATGACACGCTCGGCGACACCTGGCTCAAGAAGGGCGACAAGGGACAGGCCGCGGCGTATTACGAAAAGGCGGTTCGATCAGCGCCGGCGAGTCTGGTGGCCCGTGAAGCGCAAACGAAGCTCGTGAGTCTCATCGGTAAGCCGGCGGCACAAGCGACTGGCTTCAAGGCGATCGAGAAGTAAGCGACCAGAAAGTAGCCGAGGATCGTAGTCCATTGAATCACGTCCCGGCTTCTTTTTCCGCGCTATGGTGCTGGTTGATTGCTCGCTTTCGATTTCCGCCCACGTGTGAACGCCGAAATCATCAGGCACGCGCCGAAGAAGAGTCCGACGAAGCCGGGCCAGATTTCGGCCGCAGGAGTGTCCATCGACAAGGGCGCCGCAAGGTCGAATACCAACATTGCCAACATGGGAACGAAGGGCAGAACCCGTTGCCAAAAGCCCCTGCCGGTGAGCGCGGCGGGAAAGGCGAGCCCGAAGAGGACGCCAGTGGCCAAATAGCACGGCACCATCGCACGCGTCGACACTGCCAGGGCTAGGGCAGGACACAATAGAAACAAGGATTTCCAAAACCCCTTCACCCGCAGACCGGCTGTCAGGCCCAAGCCGAAAAGCAGGCCGGTTGCCAAAGCGTAAACGGCCCCGACTGAAACTTGGGCGGCGAACATCAGCCAGGCGCCCGTCAAGACGAACTCAATCGCCGCGCACACGCCAAGTGCCCGCCAGTTCAACTCACCTGGTGCGAGTGTCGCAGTCGGAATTTGTGGGCAAAGAGTCGGGAACTGTCGCCGCAGATTCTGGTCGCTCTCGAACAGGCCGGCATCCGGCACTGCCTTCCGGTAAAGCCTGATTGCCCCCGGATAATCCGATATTTCCAGGGCTTGGCGGATTTCTTCCTTCTCTTCCGGCGACAATTGCCGGCTGGCCAATCCATGACGCGTCAGCCGATAATCGCGAACGAGGGCGCCCACCAACAGCAGTCCGCACCAAACCGACCCGAACACGCCGAGGTAGTTCATGTACGGGACGGCTCCTTCCCACACCTGGATCTCAATGATTTTGAAAAGCAGCAGCAGTCCGGTTGCGATGCACACCAGAGCAACGCCGGCGACAAACTTCTGCGCCCCCTGGCCAATTGGACTCCGCGGCCGGGACAGGCTCTCCGGTTGAAACAACTCATTCCAGGTCGCCCGTCGCGCCCGTCGAAAAACGTCAACGAGCACGACGAACCCGATGATCATGATGGCCGTGTTGACAAGGTCCCAGGTTAGCAGGGCGTCGTGGCCGGGCCGCGACACCGGTTTCCCGTCCGGATCGCCGTCCCGCCACGGCGGCCCGCCGAAGAACTTGTCCAGCACGCTGCTCGGCGGCGGTTCACGCTCGAGTGACGGATCGGATTGCTTGGCCCGAAGATACGCGTTCATCTCGAGCAGATAGATGCTGTGGAAGGCCAGACCGAAGATCAACACGGCCGCGGCCGCGGCAAGAATCCCGGGGTGCCGACGGGCCCAACTAATCGCTTTGCGCGTCGGGCTCGCCGGTCTGGCCCGGATTGGCTCGCCACGGATAAACCGGTCGAGGTCATCGGCCAGGTCGCGGGCCGAGTGATACCGCGATGGAATCGACTTCTCCAGGCATTTCAGACAAATCGTTTCCAGATCGGGCGGGACGTCCGGCCGCAGGCGGTGCGGGGCGGTCGGTTCGGCCTCCATGACCAGCCGCAACGTTGCCATCACCGTCGCCCCGCGGAAGGGTGGCCGGCCGGTCAGCAGCTCATAAAGCATCGCGCCGAACGAATAGACGTCAGCGGCCGGCCCAAGGTCGGCGTGCTGGCCGGCAGCCTGTTCCGGGGGCATATAACTCGGGCTGCCCATCACCACTCCGGACTGCGTCAGGCCGCTGTCCTCGGTGAGAGACTTGGCTAACCCGAAATCGGTCACCCGCGGTTGATCAGCCGTGTCGATGATCACGTTCTGCGGCTTGAGGTCGCGGTGCAATGTCCCGCGTTGGTGGGCGAAATGAATTGCCTCTGCGACAATCTTCACGTATCGGGCCGCCCGCTCGGCCGACAGCGGTCCTTGGCGCACTAACGCGCCAAGGTCCTGCCCTTCCACGTAGTCCATTGAGAAGTAATGACGGCCCTCATGCTCGCCGACTTCGTGAATGGCGACGATGTGTGGATGCTGAAGGTTCGCGGCCGCCTCCGCCTCGCGGAGAAACCTCTCCACTTCGTCTTTGCCCGCGAGCACCCCGGCCCGGAGCATCTTGACCGCGACCAACCGATTCAGGCTGACCTGGCGCGCCTTCCACACCACGCCCATTCCGCCGCGGGCGATCTCTTCGAGAAGTTCGTAGTCGCCGAAATAACGCAGTCGGATCCCCGCCTCCGGAGCGATCGTACTGCTGGAGTCGTCGCGTGGAAAACTGGTCGGCGCCGAGTGGCCCGGCAACGCCGCGTTGAAGAGGCATTGCGGGCACAGACCCTGCGGAGCGTCAGCGGATAATGATTTGCCGCATTGCGGACAGACGGATGCACTCGTCATTTTCGGGCCATTCGTAGAAGGTGGATTCCGACTCCACCCCTACCAAAAGCAACCATCTCAGAATGTTACAGGGAATTTGGAAAACTACTCCGCCAGCACCGCCAACAGGTATCGCAGCTCGTCCTCGATGTCGCCGTCGGCTACGGTCTGGGCGATCTGAGCGTTCATCAGCTCCCGGTAGCGCCGGCGCAGGCGATGGGCGGCAACTTTGACTGCGCCTTCCGTGCGGCCCAGGCGGATCGCGATCTCCCGGTAGCCATCCGCCTTGCCGCCCAGGGTGGACTTCAATTCTTCGAAGAGCGGCCCGTTGCCAGCCGCGTGGTACTCGTCGCGCAGGGCCGCGAGCACTTGGTCCAGCAGAGTCAACCCCCACTGCCGTTCGAAATGCCGATCGGGGGTGTAATCGTGACTGGGCTCGAGCACATACCGCGATTCCGCCGTCTCGCGATCGAAAGAAACAACCTGACGGCCGCCGCCTCGCTTCAGGGCACGTACCTTATCCCACTCGTTGGCCAGAAAGTTCTTCAGGGCGGCCAGTAGGAACGTGCGAAATCGGCCCCGCTCGCGGTCGACGGTTTCGAGACCGTGCTTTTCGATCAGAGTGGCGAGGAACGCCTGCGTGAGATCCTCGGAGTCGTGCGGCGAATTGCCCCGCCGGCGAACGAACGCATACAGGGGGTACCAATACGACCGGCACAACGTCGCCAGCGCAGCCGCGGCCGCCCCGGAATCGCCATGCCCGGCCTTCAGCACAACGGTCCAAAGGGTAGTCGGAAACCCGGCCGCCCTGGCCGAATCGGCTCCCAGTCCCGCGGGGGATGGGTCGAATGAACGGTTCATACTCTTCAAGTTGTTTTAATCCTGAAGGGCCGGTTTGACTCGAAAGAAGAGACTTCCAGCGAAAGACGAATGGTTGATTGCCAGCGGAATTCGCTTCCATTGCACTCATGCGAAGTCATCCGATTTCCGATTTTGGTTCGGCCTATGTCGGAGTTCTGTCGGCTTCCTCTACTTGATGTCTCAAAGTGGACGCAGCAATTCCCGTTTGGAGGCCTCGACCTGTGCCCGACCGGATGTTTGGCGAGCGATGCGTAGTTGCTTAGTCCTCGGCGTTTTCATCGAGCATTCCCCGTGCAAACTCGGCGAGCGAGTCCGCCACGTGGTCCGAGTGCTTCGCATACGTGCCGGCGTCCGCGAAGTAGACTGTCCCATTCTCGCTATCCAAGTCGACCCACCAAGTCTCACCACACCCGCCGGCCCCGAGGGCGAAGAAGTTTGGCCCGGCCCCGGGGAGGGCCAGGTTGCTCCAACCTTCCGTGTTCATCCGGATCAGAGCGTCAACATCATCGGTCAGCTCGAAATCGTCCGCGTCCGAGTCGCGGTCCTCATCCGCAACGCGCAATTCGGGTGGGAAGTTCAGAAAGAAGTCCCGGACAGCCTGCGGCATCGACCGGCCGATGGCTGTTTCCAATCGCTGAAGGTCGGAGGGCGCCATTGTTTCTCCTGGACTGGCTGTGCGACTGTGCTCGGACGCCGGGGTGGAACTTTGGCCCGATTAACTTGCGTGCTCTTGTTCGTTCAAGAAAATGCTATGGATAGAATCGACGCTTCGACCGCGTGACCGGCCAAAGAGGCACAGAAGCTCCCTATCCCCGGTTATTCCTATTCCGGGCTGCCACCTTGACCCGCGGCAACGCAGAATTGAAGCGAAGCTGGAATCTCTTCAGCAATGTTGGTTTTGGATCAAAAGGTTAGCCCACATTTCTCGCCACCGAGTCACGGAGATCGAAGAGAAAAGCACTGATAAAAGCAAATTGGATCGAGATCCGGTTGACTTACCGCCGCGTGCTCTACCAGGAATGACCACAACTTGCTATCTGCTCCTCTTCTCTGTGTACTCGGTGTCTCTGTGGTGAGAACTCGGGTTAGATTCGTTTGGACGGAGTGGCCGGGAGTCGGCGGGAGGAATTCTCGTTCACCTACCTCGGCCAAACTGTCGCGGCGGCGGCCAACTCGGGCAATGGGACTGCCGCCCGGAACTTGCCTCGCGGGGTACAGCGTTGGACGGCGGCGCTGGCGGCAATTTCCAATTGCTTTCGCAGGGCGGGATTACTCGACTTCGTTTGGCGGATATGGCGGTTCAGTTCACGGATCGTCAGCGACGTGATCGGTGGGCCGAGCTTATCCGCTTCGTCGAGTACGATTTGGACGGCTCTACTGCCGAGTTCCGCGATCGGATCGCGTTTGGGACCCGGCGGCAGAATCTCGAACAAATCGTGCAAGGCCCGGATCATGGCGAAGTGGTTGGACGTTCGGGCGCTTTCCGGATCGATCCATCTGCCCGTGGCGGCTTGGCCCGGCGCGATGCCAAGTTCGTATCGCCGAACCGCCGCGTCGCGATACTTCTTGTCCCCGCTTGACTGAAATGCCGCGCACAAGAGACTCACCGACTCCGCGTTAAACTGAAAGGTCGGTACTGCCGGAAACGAGGCGGACCAGTCCGCCGCCTTCAGGCCCGCATGGGTCCAGTCGTTGTTCTTGAATTCTCGCCCTGCCCGAAGAAGAGCCATTCCGCACTCGGCGGCATCGACTTGGCAACTTCCATCCGGAAATGCCGTGATCAGCCAACCATTCTTGACCGCGTCCGCGTCTTTATCGACGATCTTGTCGATCGCCTCGCCGAGCACCAGGTTCTTGCCGCGAAGATCCGGAAACCGGAAATGCCCGTCGGGTAATTGCAAGGCGAGCATGCACTTGCAACAACCTCCGATCAACTCGTCGAGCATTTTGAGCTTGTCCTTGAAATCTTGCTCGACGAGTGGGCGAATCGTCAGACAAGCGTCGGCGACCGCAGAATAAGCGCGGGCCTGCGTGCTGGCAGCAGGCACTCCGGCGGACAACACCTGGAGCGCCTGCGGATCGGCTTCGACCACCTTGACAAAGATTCCCGCAACTTCGGCAGGCTTCCTGGGAATGACCTTCCCCGACTCGCCCCGTCGACGAACGTCGGGCAAGCCCGCTTCGTTGCCGAGCAGTTTCTGCATCTCGGCGACGATCGATTTCACCGCCGTGCGGTCTTCTTTCTTCATCGCGACGGCGAGTTCAACATCCAGTTTATCGAGCTTCTTCTGCTGAGCCGGCTCAATGGATGCGACGGGTAGTCCGAGCATCGTTTTGCCGCCAGGATCGAGGCCGACGGACTCCTCGGCATCGCGAATCAGGCGCTCGGCCGCTGCCATGTCCTTTCGCCCGAAGGATCGCCGCACCAGATCGCGCAGTTCGAGAACGCGCTCGACTAATGAGGAGTCATTGGTCTCTCTCGCCAGGGCGTACACACGGCGGATTCGAGCGTCGGCGGATTCAAACGAAAGCTCCGGCCGCTCGGCGCGAATTGCACCCACGAGGAGGAAGATCGCCAGGCAAGCAATTGCTCGGGTCATAAGGTATCTAATCATCAACGATGGGCGATCGCGAGCGATGAAATGGCGGCTTGATGCAAGAGTCCGTTCGTTGCCAAAAGTCCGCCCATCTTGGGCATTGCCCGGGCGAACCATATCGAATCGGCGATCCGGAAATCTCGGTCACGTCGCCGCCCGCCTCGGTGACCAGCACGTGGCCGGCACAAATGTCCCAGTCGCTGAAGTTCGCGTAGGAATTCACATAAATGTCGACTTCCCCCCGAGCCACCATCGCCAGCTTCACGCCGGCCGAATAGGTCTCGACAACGCTCCGGGGATTGATTGCGGCCACGGGCCACGGGGTTTCGCCCTTTTTCGCATGACTTTGCACCAGCACGCAATCGGTGAGTGAACTTGTCCGCGCAACGTGTGCGGGAATCGCGGATCCGGAGCCCGTTCGCACCCAGCAGCCACCCGCCTTGCGCGCATATGTTATTCGCGAAAGCGCTGGCTCCAGAACCACGCCGACAACGACCTGCCCGTTGTCTACGAGACCGATCATCACGGAAAACTCGCCATTCTTGCGGGCAAAGCCCCGTGTGCCATCAATCGGATCGACGATCCAGAGCCTGACGCCCTGGCGAGCAGCTTGCCGAAGCGTGGTCGTTTGTTCTTCGGCACAAAGCCCATCGGTCGGGAATCGCGAGGCGAGGTGAGAGAGTATCAATTCCTGCGAGGTGCGATCCGCTTCGGTTGTGATGCTTGCCGGCGCATCGGGGATCGGCGTGAACGCGTCGTAGGCCGAATGCAGAAAATCACCGGCACGTGTCGCCGCTTCCAGGGCGACATCCAACTCGCGATCGTAATTGCTCACGGATCTGGCCTTGCTTGGCCGCGGGGCGCCTGACAAGAGTCAAGCGATCGCCTCGGCGAACGGATTGAACTCCAGGTAGTATAGATGGCGGTACAGTTCATTCTCGGCCATCAACTCACGATGTTCGCCGACGGCAACGATGCGTCCGTCGTGGAGCAGATAAATCTTGTCGCATTCGCGCAACGTAGACATCCGATGCGGCAGATAGATCACGGTCTTCCCGGGCAGTATGCGAGCGAGTGTGTCGTCGACCAGATCCTTCGTGTCTTCATCGAGCTGTTCCGTTGGCTCCTCGATGATATAGAGCGACGGATCGCGAAGCACGGCCCGAGCCAAGGCGATCCGGAATTGCTCGCCCGGAGAGAGCGAGTGGCCGAGTTCGCCGATCGGCGTCTCGTATCCATACGGCAGGCGCTGGATGAACTGATGGGCGTGCGCGAGCTTCGCGGCCTCGATGATTTGCGGCAACGAGTAGCTTGGGTCGCCGCAGCCAATATTGTTGGCAACCGTGTCATTGAAGACCAGATTATTCTGAAGAACCAGGCCAATCTGGGAGCGCAACGAATCCTGCGTGACCCATTTCAGATTGCGGCTGTCGATCTTGATCTCACCCTCGGTGGGATCCAGAAACCGAGGAATCAACGACACGATCGCCATCTGCTCTTCATGGTCGGAGGCGACGATGCCGATTCGCTGCCCAGCCTTGACCTTCAAGTTCGCCTTGTCCACTAACAGACGCCCCGTCTCTGGCTCCCGAACCGTGACGTCGACGAACTCCAACCCACGAGCAACTCCCGGCAAGAACTCCGCGTCGGGGTAGCTGGCGACATCGCCGCGGCGATCGAGGAATTCGAAGATGGCGGCGGCGGCTTCCCGCCCGTGTCGCATGATGCGCCGGCCGACCATTCGAGCGCGAACCGGATAATACAGACTGAGAAACGCGACCGACAAGACCACCAGTCCGGCCACACTAAGTCCCTCATTCAGAACCACCAGTCCCGCGAGGTAAAGAAGGCTGAGGCCGGCCGCCACCGCGAATGCAGTCAGCAACGGCTTGACCACGGCGTCGCCCCGATGTCGGCGAACGTGCGCCTTGGCATAGTCGGCAAGCTGACGCTCCACGCGCGACTGGTTAAACAACTCCATCAAATACGATTTCACCAATCGAATATGCCGCAAGCTCTCGATAAGCAACTCCAGCCGATTGGCGGCCACCCGGCTGGCAATCCGGCTCTGACGGCGAAGCGAGAGGCTCATCTGTCCCGTCAGCGACCACACAATCGTGGCAAAGAGGATGAACGCCAGGGTGAGCCAGAAGTGCGTGACTAACGCGATCAACAGCATGAGCGGGAAGAAGATGGCGTATCGATACGAGTAGCTCAAGGAGTACAAGAGCGCTTCATGGACTTCTTCCACCCTTCGCGTGAAGAGTACACTGGCCTCATCAACGGCCTCGGATTTGATCGTCATGGCCCCATGCCGGGCCGTATGGTGGTAAATTGCACGCCGCAAACGCGTGACGACTTCCAGAGCGGCCCGACCCGCCGAGTCGTTCATCATAACCATGGTCATGCCGCGAAGCACCACCAGGATCAGTCCAGCGATGAGCAAGCCCGTGAGATAAGTGCGATTCGGATCATTCCCCCGCCAGGTCCATCCCGCGATGGACGCGAAGGTCGCGGTGGCATGTCCCCAGAACGAGTTGCGTTGACGAACGACCAGTCCAAGAATCCCGTAAGGCCGCGAATTATCCTCGCCGATTCCCGGCGGAACGAACGTCGAATTCGGCTCGAGCGCGGGTTGCCATCTGTCGGCTGCTTCGGAACCAACCCGTCGATCCAGCACGTGCCATACGTATGCGCGCAGCGCAATTCGTTTTCGGTGGCGGCGGCGTAATACGGATCGCCGGCGATTTCGTTCCTTTTGGCCCAGTCGAGCAATTGCTCGGACGTCGTTTGTCCTGGTATCGGCGGAAAGTCACTGCCTTCGAATCCGACCAGTTCCCGATAGACTCGCAATCGCGCAGCCGCCTCGGGCGACATCGCCTCACCCTTCGCTGGCGGCACTTGGAACTCTCCAAACCCCAGATGTTGGATCGCCCGTTCGCGATCCTCGTCTGGCAACGCCAACCATTCGCGCTGCACACCTTGCTGATCGCGCGCCGGCAGTTGAGCGAAGTTGGGAATTCGACCGCGGGTCACCAGCAAGTCCGCGAATAAGGCCAAAAGCAGAATCAACAGGGCGTATAAGATGGCCGTCGCAATACCGCATAGAACTGCGGTCCAGCGGGCCGGACGGGCGTATCGCAGAAACGAGCCGACGCGGCTGAATGCGCTGGAATCCATAATCGCCTCGGATATGTGGCGAAGGGGGACGCTTCCCCATTAGTTTAGCCAATGAACCGGTGATCGGGACAAGGGGAATTGAGCAATGACTAGGGACTGGCGCCGTCCCGGTTGCGATCAAGGCTGCACAACCGAGACGGTCGCACACCGAAAATTCCGAATTGGGCGCTGATTGATCAGGCCAGGTCTCGATCCTCAAACAATAGTAGCCCGGTCAGGATGGCTACCCCCGTGTACAAGAGCGCATACAGGAGCACGGTGCCGACAAATCCCAGAAAACTGATTGTCGAAAGCGGAGTATCGCGAATAATCGCCGGCCCCATGTCGAACGCATCCAGCGATGGAAATACCGCATTGAACAGCTGTGCGATAAACCGCACCAGCTGCAATGCAGGATTTCCCTCATTTTCGGGTTTGTCCGTCACATGAACCATGATGGGCGAGAGGTTCCCAATTAGAAATACTCCCAGACAGATGACCAGATTGACCACGAATTGAAGCCGAGTGGCCAAGGCCGTGCAAATCGCGAGGAGAATCATCACCTGGCCGAATATGCGAATGATGCCCAGATGATGGGCAGTCGTATCGCCAATCCAAGTAGCCATGCCGCGTGCCCAGGCCGATCCCTCAACGGTCGGAACCGCGGCATCGAATTTCGGCTGCATCCAGCGCGATACCTCGAACGGCATGGTATCAACCACATCATCGAGCGGATCGAACCCCGGTTTCCAGTACAACGCCCACGTCAATACCCAGCCGAGCATGAGCGTCATGGTGAAACATGCGAGGAGAATGCCGAGATACTTGCCGATGAAGAACTGCCGTCGACTGACCGGTTTGCTGATCACGGTGATGGCCGTCCGACCTTCGATCTCCTCATTCACCGAAATACTGGCCGTCATCAGGCCGAACAATCCCGAAAACAGCATCACCGCGTCGAATCCCACCTGTTTCATGAGCTTGTAGTCATCGCCCAAGGTGAAGTAGGGAACCACCATTGAAATCAGGATCAGCACACCAGCCAGTCCCACGATCAGCCAGAACATCGGCTGGCGGAGCGATTCGCGGTAAGCCGCCACGGCGACCGCCCCGCCCTTGGGCCAAATCCAGAGGAGAATCATCGGGGCCAGAATCACGAAGTCCGCAATCACCTGGGCATGGAAAAGCGATCCCCAAAAGTGTCCGGCTTCCTGCAATTTGGGAACGTCCCCGACCCGGCTGATGTACCAGTCCAATCCGGCCGTAATGGCAATGATGGCGCCGCCGATATAGCCCAGCACTTTGGCGTCGGTGATCCAGCGGCGAAATGGCCGGCCGTCCACAGCGTTGATCCACGGCAATGCGGCCAAAACCTGCGGAATAGCGAGAATCAGGGACGCCAGGATCAAATTCAATGACAAGTGAGACATGACGAAGTCGTGGCTCGTGGAGGATACAATCGCGGTCTTGCGCTAATACGCCGTCAGGTTCCCTCCGGTTCGCTCCGATAATTGGGCATTGTGCCCCATCGAAGCTTTTCCCGGAGTGTTTGGTAATACGATTTTCCGGGCACCTTGACGAGATGGAACGAGACCGGCGCCCTCTGAACAATGACTCGGTCGCCCGGCTGGAGTGGGCCGCAATCCTGACCGTCCACCACGACCCAGGCCCCCTCCTCTTGCCGAACGCCAATGGTGTACGTCTTATCTGCCGAATCCACCAGCGGGCGGCTGGTTAGAGTGTGTCCGCAAATCGGCGTAATAACGAAGGATGCCAACTCCTGCCCCAAAACCGGGCCCCCGGCCGAAAGGGAGTGCGCCGTCGATCCAATCGGTGTACTGACGATCAAGCCATCCCCGAGGAATCGGGCGACCACCTCGTCATTCACGGATAATTCAACGTCCAGCATCTTGAAGGGGGGACCCGCACGGACAACGACCTCGTTGAGACCAAGAATCTCGCGCGGCTTGTCGCCGTCGGAAAGCCGACAGACGAACATGCAATGCTCGGTGAGATGAAACTCCCGGCGGAAGACGGCCGGCAAGTACTCGATGGCTTCGTCGGGCGAAAGATCGGCCAAAAACCCCAGTCGACCAAGATTCACACCCAGAACGGGCACCTGATGATATCCCATTTGCCGGGCCGCCCGCAGAATCGCCCCATCCCCACCGAGCACGAGAGCGAGGTCGGCTGATGCTTCGGACACATCGCGCTGGCGGGACAAATCGGTCAAGACGACCTCGCCGCCAGCGGCCCGAATGGCCGTGGCGATTCGCTCGGCCGATTCGGGCACGTGCGGCTTGGAACCGTTCCCAAGGATAAGGAAACGCATGAAGGCAAGATATGGAACGCAAGTGCATCCTGCTATTCAAACGTGTTTGGCCGGACGCCGCCAGCTTCCGACTCGTTCGGTCGATCGTTCGCCAGCACCGATTCGATACGACGGTCCGGAACCAGCCAAGTGACAGCGACCGCTATGTATAAAGCGCATGCAATCCGCGGATCGACGAACGCCAACGGAATCGCCAGCCCGTAGATGACTACCGAGATCTTTCCCTTGACATCCCGGCCGAGCGCCCGGGCAATCAGAGATTCGTTCCCATGCACCGCGATCAGGACATGGGCGAGGATGAAGTAAGCGCACCCGGCCATGATCAAGACCGCGCCATAGGCCGCCACCGGAACGGCAGCAAAGCCTGTGTCTCCCATCCAGTTCGTCACGAATGGAATCAGCGACAGCCAGAACAACAGGTGCAAATTCGCCCACAGCGCGCCACCGCTCACGCGATTGGCGGCCTGGAGCAGATGATGATGATTGTTCCAATAGATACCGAGGAAAACGAAACTGAGCACGTAACTGAGGAATACGGGCAACAACGGTCGCAGGGCCGCGAATTCGGCGGAGTGCGGCGGCCGCAATTCCAGCACCATGATCGTGATGATGATCGCCAGCACTCCGTCGCTAAACGCTTCGAGCCGGGTTTTGGTCATTCGCGCGCTTCCCGGAGGTCGTCCACAACTCCGATCAATCCGATCTTATTCCCTGCCAAACGACATCGACAAGTTGCTTCAATTCGCGTTCATTTCGGCTCGACCAGTCGTGCTGCAAGGCCACGCCTAGAGCCCAGTCGTGGGCCAGGCTGATCAACAGTCGAGCGGTGACTGCCTCGGACTTAATCTGAATTCGCTTCCGCTTCACGAGCGATTGGAGACGTTCGGTCAGGCCATTCCGCAGCACGACCGCGGGGGTCGGTTGAATTCGTTCCAGCGCCCGGGCCCGAACGATGGATGGGTCATGACGTGCAAGGCTTGCGGAATGATTTCCGCGAAATACTTGCCAATCCGCGTTACGACCAGTGCAAGTAACGGTGCGCATCGTCGGGCGGATCGCCAGGCCCGAGCAACTCGTTTACATCCGGAACCCGGGGATGCATGGCGGCGAAAAACAGGTCGTTCTTGTTGCCGAAGCGTTGATAGAGCACTGCCTCGGAGATGCCGGCGGCATCGGCAATCTCCCGCGTCGTCGCGCTGTGCCCTTTTTGTCGAAACACTTCGCGGGCAAAATGAAGCACCTCGTCGTTCGAAATGGTCTTGCGGCGGCCCATGCGTCCAAGTGTATGGCCGACCTTTCGGCGTGCCAGGATGCCTGCGCGAACCGTCCGGCGCGGAAAACCGTTTGACAAATAAGCGAGCACTCGCTAACTTATTTTCGAATCCCTTACCTTGTCGAGGTGACGGCTATGCAAGCAAGAATCCTGAAGTCCATTGCGATCCCGGCGTGCGCACTGCTCGCGTGGAGTCTGCAGGCTCGTGCCGACGAGAAAAACGCAGCCAAAACGCCAGCCGCCGGAACATGGACCAAAAAAGAAGGCCAGATGCGCATTGAATTCGGCGCCAAGGGAGTGATGAAACTCTACCCCCACGGCGATAAGGCGGAAATTGCCTTGATCTGCAAATGCTCGTTGGACAAGGATGGCCTGCTCAACGTCAAGGTCACGGACCACGAAGGGAACGAGGAAATCAAGAAGAAGCTCAAGAATGTCGTTCCCGTCGGGTTTCAGTTCACCTGTCACTGGAAAGCAAAAGGAGAGTCGGCAACCTTGGAGAACATCGACGGCAAGGACACCGAAGCAATCAAGTCGCACCTGGAGGGGGAGTACGAAAAGAAGTCCGAATGAAATCGCTTCCCGAACTCCATTACGCCCCGTGGGGCAAAGAACGGCGAGACCCGAGGCGTCTGGCCGTTGACCTGCATTGGAGTTGCAATCGATTACTCGAACAGCACTGCACTCGCGGTGAAACCGTGGATGAAGTTGCCGCCGCCGACTGGTCCAAGCTCGCCGGCAGCGAAGAAGCCGGCGAGCGGAATCGGCCCGACCTCGCGTTGAATGGTCTTGGCATCGTGATCCGGGCCGGCGAACATCCGTGTGCCTCGGCCATTGCAACTGAACAACAGGCCGCCGTTCGGTCTGAACCCGTCGGTCTTGGCCGCGTGCAACATTTCCTTCAAATCCTCATCAGCGGTGGCGGCATCGCGGATCTGGAACTGAACGGTCTGCCCTAGACGAATGCGATCGGTGACTGCCAAGGCCCCCGTCCGCGGATCGAGGCCGATCAAATTGCGGATCAAGAAATCGCCGCGCTTGAACTCGTCGCGGTATTCGCTGATGGCGAGGCCGATGAGCAAGCCGCGTTGCATCAAGTTCTTGTCGTTGGCGGGAACCTCGTCGATCAACTGGCGCAAATAATCAAGTGGCGTCTGTCCGCCCAGCTCGGCGATGATATTGTCTTGTCCCTTGGTAATCACCAGTGGACGACCGATCGGCCGACATCCCTGCGAGACAACTGTGGCGAACTTCACCCCGCGAATCAGCGCGCCGATCGCTCCTTGCTCTTTCACCTCATCGTTGAGAATCAACGCCGGAGCACTGGCGCCGGTCGGGCTGCTGGCCATGCCCCCGGCGACCGGCATACCCGGATGGTCCTCGTTGAGTCGTGGCAAGAACAGGTCAGCGACGGGAAATGTATACGGGTCGCCGAAACAAACGAGCAACGAATCGGCCACATTCGCTTCGAGCATCGCATCCGGCCAACCCAGGAGGGTCGGGCCATCCGGCGTTTGCTCCAGCACCAGGTGGAACGGGTCAATGGCAACGGGTGGATCCCAGGCGCTGCCCAGAGCGCGATTGCGGGCCGATCTTCAATTTCCTTCGAGCCACCGATCACCGATTCGCCCAGCACGCCGATCAGCGTTGTCGCGTGGAGATGTTCTTGCAGCTTTTCGACAATCTCAGCCGCCACCGCGGCGTGGTGGGGCGAATAGAACACTGCCGCCAGATCGGGTGTGCGGCTCAGTTGATTGCGCACATTATGGGCAACTTCCTCGGCTGCCCGGGAAGCGTATTCGGCAGTCGATAAGGCAGCGGCAAAGGGCATTGGCACTTCTCAATTGGGCACCTCACCCTAACAGTTTAGGTCACGCTCGCGAAGTGCTGCTAGACGATTTGCACGATCTCGCGCTGCAGTTCCCCGCCGGTCACATGGACTTTGCCGTCCTTGTCGAGGTACACGTCAACTTCGCTGCGCACGCCGAATTCGGGCAAATAGATTCCGGGCTCGATTGAAAAGCAGGTTCGCGGAATCAATCGCCGGTCGTCGCGGGTCTCCAGGCCGTCGATGTGCGCTCCGTTCCCGTGTACCTCCTGCCCAATGTTGTGACCCGTGCGATGCGTGAACTGATTGCCGTACCCTGCTTTCTCGATCACAGCTCGGGTAGCATGATCGACTTCGGCGCCGGTGATTGGCCGTTTAGCCGCGAATGCCTGGCGGACGCAATCAATGCCAGCATCGCGGGCCGCGGCGACGACGTTGAAAATCTTCGTGTACTTTTCCGGAATATCCTTGCCGACATAACCGACTCGCGTGAGGTCGCTATAAACGGCCCGTGCTTTGTCGAGTTTCGCCCAAAGATCGACGAGCACAAAATCGCCGGCGCGGATCGCAGTATCGGTCGCGGGCGTCGGCTCGTAGTGCGGGTCGCCACTGTGCGGACCGACGCCCACGATTGGCGGGCTGTAGGTGGTGCACCCATTCGCAGTGAAATGTTCCATGATCCTGCGCTGAACTTGCAATTCCGTGATTTGCTGGCCGGCCCGAATGTTCTCGGCGATGAATTGCCACGCGACACGATAGGCCGCGTCTGTCACTTTGGCGGCGGCAAAGTGGCTGGCTTCCTGCTCCGCATCCCAAGTCGCTTCAAATTGTTGCACGAGATCGCCGGACGAAACCACTTCCACGCCGAACGACCAGACCAGTTCAATGGTTCCGGCGTCGACCCGCCCCACGTACGGGTTGCCATTGCGGGGCGAATACTCCATCGCGATGCGCTTGGCGTTGCCAAGGATCTTGCCAACGCCGGCTTCGAGTTCCTGCCAACGGCGATAAATCGTCTTCTGCCGCCAGGCAGCCCGTCCAGCGATGCTGGCTCGATGGCATGCACGAGCTTCCGCGGCTCGGCGGCGGCCGGTACAAAGTAGAACCAGCGTCGCGACAGCTTCTTCTCGGCGAGCCCGACGATCCGCTGAGCCAGTACATTGGTACCGCGAAAATCGTAGAGCAGCCAGCCATCAAGCCCCTGCTCGCGAATCGCCTCCTGAACCGCCGGCAGATCGAACATGATCGGACTCCGTTAGTGCTAACCGCAGGGGCACTCAAGGAAACTATACAGAATGATGTTCTTCTCAGAGTCCGTTCTGGAAGTAGGTCCGCCGAGCCGAGGCGGACCGGGCGGCGCCCAAATACGGCGTGCGCTCGGTTCAGGGATTCGCGGGTCCGCCTCGGCTCGGCGGGGACCCGGCAGCGCCCAAAAACGGCGTGCGCCCGGTTCAGGGAGCCGCGTGGTCCGCCTCGGCTCGGCGGACCTACATTCAGAACAGGCTCTCAGGCCAGAAATGCCATGGTTAACCCGGTTTTTCGGATTTCCACGTTTCTTGCGCCATCCGAATCGCTTCTTCCCTGGATTTGATCGTCCCTTCCAGTTGCGCTTCGCGGACGGCGTCGAGCACGGTTTTGAACTGCGGGCCTTGCTCCCATCCCAACGCAATCAGATCGTTGCCGGTCAAAAGCGGCAGCGGATTTAACTCTTCGGGCGGAGTTTCGCGCAGCATCTTCTCGCAGAATTCGACGTGCGCGATCGACCGATCACTGGCCAACGAGTCGGCTCGATGCAGAGCCAATAATTCGCCGATGCCGGGATGCACCAAGATCGGCTTCAGACGGCTCGGCCGCATGCTTGGGGCTTCACATAGATACTGGTGCTTTTCCACCAGCCATTCGATGCGCGTCGTTTCCACGTTGGACAGTTTCAGTCGCCGGCATGCGGCGCCGGCCAGACGCCTGCCGATATGCTCGTGGCCGTGGAATGTGTATCGCTCCGCTTCGCGGACGGCCGAACGCTTCTTGCCGACATCGTGAAGCAAGGTTGCAAAGGCCAGAGGAAACGACACAGGCTCCGGCGCCGGCCAATGCGGTCCTTCCAAGAGTTCCAGCACGCGAAGCACATGCTGCCAGAGATCGCCGGTCGGCGACTCGGGCAATCCCTGGGGGATGCCCTTCATCTCATTTTCGATCTCAGGCAGCACTTGCCGCAAAAGGCCAAGGTCATCCATCTGCCGCATGGCCCAGGCGCGATTGCGATGGATGAGCATCTTGCGCAACTCGTCGGCGATGCGCTCGGCACTGACGACTGGGAGCTGCGCGGCCATTTCGCGAATCGCCGCCGCTGTCGCGGCTTCGATGGGAAAGTCGAACCGGGCGGCCATGCGCACGGCACGCATCAAGCGTAGCTTATCTTCACGGAACCGCGCCCGTGGATCGCCAATTGCCCTCAAGACGCCGGTCTTCAGGTCCGCCTGGCCGCCGATATAATCGATCACCTTGTTTTCCAGGGGATCGAAGAACATGCCGTTGATCGTGAAATCGCGGCGCTCGGCGTCTTCCTGAGGCGACGAAAAGACAACCGACTCGGGGCGGCGACCGTCGACGTAGGCGCCATCGGACCGGAATGTGGCGACTTGAATGACTGGATGCGTGCCATCCGACCGCCGTGGGCCGATCACTTCGACCACGCCGAAGCTCGCCCCGACTTCGACCGTGCGAGCAAAAATGCGAACCACTTCTTCCGGACGCGCCGACGTCGCCACATCGTAGTCGGCGGGTTCAACCCCGAGCAGTTCATCGCGTACGCAGCCCCCGGCCCAGTACGCCTCGTAGCCCGACTGGCGCAGGCGGCGAACAACTTCGATAGCAAACGCACGATCGGTCATTTCAGAATCGCGGGACCGTGGATCAACTACATCTGGACACGCTTGTACGTGATCTTGTTCAGGTCGAATTCGCCCAGACCGATCATGTGGGCCAGAATGACGTGCTCAGGCGTGCGGCGATCGAAGATTTCCGTGTCGCCGGCGCCGCGGATAAACTCGGCGGCCGTCATCCGCGTCAAGGCATCCAGCGCTCCCCCAGGAAGCATGGCCGAGGCCATCATTCGAGCTTGCTTCTCGGGCGTGAAATCGCGGCGGCCGACTTCGCCGACTCGCTTGAGACCCAGTGCGATGCGTTTCGTATCAATGATGTCCCAGCCGACGTGATCCATTGCCACGGGATCGGTCGCAAAGAACAAGCTGTTTGCCCGCCAGGTGCCCCAGCTCGTGTTTTCCGGCTTCGGGCCGCCTTCATAGACCGCGATCAAGCCATCGAGAATGTGCAGCGTCGCCTTCTGCCGAATCGCCGGCTGATTGACGGCCGTCGGGATAAAGACGTTGCACTGGTTCGGCCCATCGAGGCCGTGGCCGGGTGAGCCGGGGTACCCATGCGACATGAGCCGAATGTGGCTGCGCGCGACATTGTTGTTGAACCCGTGCGACATGTTCTTGAGCGCGAGTGTCACGCCTGCCGAGCGGTGATCTTTCAGGACCGGGATCGTGATGAACTTGTCGACCATTCGCGTGACGATTGTCGACAGATGCGAGCGAAAGCGGCGGTCGTCGTTTTGCGAATGTTCCGGTGCGGCAAAGCCCAGATGTACAAATTGGTCCGGATCGTAACCGGCGACGTGCTTCAATAACTCTGGTGAAAAGCGGCCAGGATCGTCAACGCCATCGATGGCGACTTGTTGATCGCTGTAGCCGGCGCCACTCGCTGCCCAGCGGACGCCGTCCATTTCGCGCTCGCCCATCATCTTGGCGTAACCCGCCTCGACAAACTCGTTGGCATAGCGCTCAAAGATGATCATGTCGCGTGGCCGAACGCCGATCTGCTTGAGACTGCGAACAATTTCGAGCACGATTTCCGGACTGGAAATGGAGCCAACCAACTTCGGCCGCCGTTGGTCGCGGCGACCGACGGGATTCACCTTAATGCCGATCACTTCACCTGGCGAGAATAGAGTCTTCCATGCTTCAACGGGATGATCGGCGCCGGTGAATTCGCACATGCCCCGGTCGAGCATCTGGCTGACCGCGGAGCGATCGATCTCGTTTCGCACATTGACGGCAAGGCGATCGTGCACTTCGACGACACGGCCGCGATGGGGGCCGGGGATGCCTTCGGCAACCGACTTGGGCGTCGGGGTGACCGACGCGCTCTCGAGCCAATGATTGTTGCGAGCGGCGATATAGGCGAGCGGAATGCCACCGACAGCGAGCCCGCCCGCGACGCCGCGGACGAATGCGCGGCGCGAAATCATCTGGCGTTCGTAGGGATGCAACATGGGAGCACGTCCGATTGGTGAATGAAGCCATCTTGGCCAATCGCGCGAGTGAAGTCAATGTGCCAACGGTCGCAAATGAATTGTGAAATGGCAGGCCTTTCCGGGCTTAGCGCTTCTCGTTCCATTCTTTCGTGGCGTACTTGCTCCGATCGAATTCGGCGGCGGCGCGTCGTTCGGGTTCCGTCCAATCGCCTGGCTCGAAGTGCCATCCGGTCATCGTCGCTAGCTCATCGATGATCGCTTGCTCCAGTGCCGACGGGCCGAGTTCGCGGCCGGCCAGGTCGCAGATGCCTGGCAGCGCCGGCGCGTGCGGACTTCGTTGGAGCAAGATACTGCCGTGCTGCATCGTCGCGCCGCGGGGCCGGCGCTGGGCGCTGCCGACCACCTTGTGCCCATCGATTCGCAAGTCGGCGGGCGTCTGATGCAGAAAGCAGAGATGCGGGCCGAGCTTCTGTTCCTCGCCGCAGGCCACGGCGCTCGCGTTCACATCGAATGTTCGCAAAGCCCCGGCGATCGCGTGGTGCATCCGACAGATCCAGTTCTCCGAATTGTGCCACGGCGATCCGGCCGGGAGTGCCATCGCATATGTAATTTCCAAGTGATGGAGAATCGCCGCCCCGCCGGTCGGCCGGCGAACGTAAGCGACGTCTTTCAACAGCGGGTCGGCGAGCCGCTCGGTATGGGATTGGAAGTATCCCAGACTCAGCGTCGGCTCCGACCAGAAATAGAAACGCAGGGATGCGGCGTTTCGCTCTAGGGCGGACCGCAAGAGCGCTTCGTCGAGCGCCATGTTCGCGGGTCCGGATGCGGTCGCCGTCGGCAGCAATCGACAGATCGTCATGCCCATTATTATGGCAAGACAATCACCGGCCGACAGAATGCGCCGGTGTGTCCCTGCAAGTTAATCGGCAGGGCCATGAACGTGAAAGGTTGGGGAACGTCGAATGCCTCGGGCGGAAAGCGCAGTTCCTCAACGATCCAGACGCCAGCCCCCAGCAGGGCCGAGTGCGTCTGCGGATTGATGGGATCGCTGATGCCGGCAATCGAGTAATGATCGATCCCGACGGCGCGAATGCCTCGGTTGACCAGCCAGCTCGCGGCCTCCGGATCGAGATACGGAGATTGATAAAGCCATTCGTCAGTCTTCGCCCGTTTGTCACCCCAGCCGGTGGCGAGAAGTACGATCCGGTCGGCGAGCGATTCGGGTAGGCGAGCCCGCAGCATGTCGATCGTGATCGCGGTCGACGGGGCGATGCCACGCACGTCGGCGATGTGGGCCGATCCAACGAAACTCTCCAACGGCATACCATCCAGACTGGCGCCGCCGGCAATCTTGTGTAAGGGCGCATCGACGTGCGACCCGGTGTGATTCGAGAGCGTGAGCAATTCGACGCGCCAGCCGTCCGCCTGATGATCGCGAAGAATCTCCGATTTCACCGGCGGATGCACCGGGCAATTCGGGCTGCCGTCGCAAACGGGCTGGGAGAGGTCGATCAGTTTCATGGAGCGATTCTACATCGAAAAATCACTTCGCCTGCGGCGATCTGTTGCAACGCCTAATAGACCAGGTTTAATCTCCGCGCGCCGAATTCCGAAAGTGCTTCAACGTTGACAAAAAGCGGGCCGGAAGTTGCGCCCTGGCTACGATGGCTCATAACCACGCTTAAAGGAGCCGGCTTGTGAGCGAATCGCTCCCTCTCGTTTACATCGCCCGACATGCCGAAACGATTTGGAGCCTCGATGGACGGCAGACGGGGCTTACGGACTTGCCGCTGACGGAGCGCGGAGAGCAAAACGCCCGATTGCTCGGTGCGAGGCTTCGAGCAATTTCGTTCACGAAAGTGATCAGTAGTCCGCTGCAACGCGCCATGCGAACCTGCGAAATCGCCGGCTTTGGAACGGTCAGCGAAGTTGATCCCGATCTCGTCGAATGGGATTATGGCCAATATGAGGGCCGCCGCTCGGCGGAGATACGGGCCGAACGGCCGGATTGGGATCTATTCCGCGATGGCTGTCCGGGCGGCGAAACTCCGCAGCAAATATCCGCTCGTGCCGATCGCGTGGTAAATCGAGTGCGCTCGATTGACGGCGCCGTCCTACTTTTCACCAGCGGTCATTTCAGCCGGGTGCTCGCCGCCCGCTGGCTCGGACAACAACCGTGGCCGCTCGGGAGGCTGCTGATGTTGAACACGGCCAGTCTTACGCGCACTGGGATACGACCGCGATCGGTCGCGGCCCGTGATTCAACTTTGGAACGAAACGCACCACCTTGGCGATTGACTCTCACTCCAATTCGTCTTCATTCGGCAACGGGTTGTGTGCGAACACCCACTCGTCGATCGGCTTGCCATCGATCAGGTGCTGCTGAACGAACAGGGGAATCCGCTCGGCCGTCATCCCTTGGTACCAGGTTCCTTCCGGATAGACGACCATGATCGGTCCGCCAGAACAGATCCTCAGACAGCCCACCTTGGTGCGATAGCAGGCATGCGGGCCTTTCGAGAGTGACAGGTTGCGATCTTTCAATTCGCTCTTGAGCGCGTCCCAGGCCGCCGTTCCGACCTCGGTGGTGCAACACTTGTCGCCGGTGCAGAGAAAAACATGCCGGTGGTACGAGCCAATCCCGAGTTTGGCGGCCACTTCCGGCAGAGGTGCCCGACTTGTCGAACTTCTCCATGACTACCTCGACGCTCTTCGGATCCGCCGCACCACGCCCGCGAACACGACAACGGACGAGGTCGCGACGGCTACCCACAGCCAATCGATCCACCGAATTCGCTCGACCGCGAACAATCTCCCGCCGAACGAAACAATGAGCAATTGGCTGATCACCGTCAAAGTCATGATGCTCAGGAACGTGGCGTTCCGCCAGATGCCGGTCAATCCGCTCACGTCGGGGGTCAGCGATCGGCAATTGATCTGATTCCAGACCTGGAACAACACATAGACCGTGAAAAACAAAGTGACCTGCCGCACATTCAGGGGGCTGAATTCCCAGCGCTCCGGATTCGGGCCGCTTCCCTGGGCGAACCAGCCATTCTTCATGCTGAGGAGTAGCGCGAGCATGGCCAGGACGAAGAAACTCGCGGTACAGATGATCGTCAGTCGCATCGATCGCGTCACGATGCTCTCGTCCCGCCGTTTCGGTTTCTCGCGCAGAAGCCCCTCGCGCGGCGGTTCACTGCACAGCGCGATGGCCGCAAAAGTGTCCATGATGACGTTGATCCACAACAGTTGCAGAACGGTGAACGGCGGCTTGAGATTGAGAAACGGGCCGAGAAACGCAATGCACAGAGCCGACACATTGATCGTCAACTGAAATTGAAGGAAGCGCTGAATGTTTTCATAGAGGGCTCGGCCCCAATGGACGGCACTCACGATCGTGGCGAACGAATCGTCTAACAGAACGATTTTGCTCGCTTCCTTGGCTACCTCCGTCCCGGCGATTCCCATGGCGAGACCGACATCGGCCTTCTTCAACGCCGGAGCATCATTGGTTCCATCCCCGGTGACGGCTACGACGTGGCCCTGCTCTTGCAGGAGTCGAACCATTCGATACTTGTCGAGGGGTTGAGCCCGCGCCAGAATGCGCATCTGCGGCAGGCGATCCTTCAATTCGTCATCGGACAACTTGTTGAACTCCTCGGACGTCAGAGCGATCGCATCCGGTCCGTCGAGGAGACCGATTTCGGTTCCGATTGCGCGACGCGGTCTGCGACGTTGTCACCCGTGATCATCTTCACCTGGATGCCCGCTTCGCGGCAGCGGCGGATGGCGGCAGGCACCTCCGGCCGAATCGGGTCGCGAATGGCGACAAAGCCGTCGAACACCAATCCGTGTTCCAGGTCCTCGCGGCCAGCACGTAATGCGCGTTCATCAGTCGGCGTATCGGACGGCAGTTCGCGGTGTGCGAAGGCCAGGGTCCGCATGGCCCGCCCGGCGGCTTCGTGGATTTGCCTTATCAATAACTCGCGGTCCGCGCTCGAGATCGGACGGGCGACGCCGGTGGCGTCCAATTGGAACACGCAGCGATCGAGCACGATTTCCGGTGCGCCTTTCATCAATAATAGCAACCGGCCGTTTCGATCGGCGATGCTCGTCATGCGCTTGCGGTCGGACGAAAAGTGCATCTGGTAGCGAAGCGGAAAGCTGGCGCGCCGTTCGCCGATAATCGACGCCAGCCTGGCCCGCCCAGCGTAGGAGCGCCCCCTCGGTCGTATTGCCGACGACCGCCGTATTCCCATTCAAGAATTCGAGGTTTGCCGTTGCGTTGATGGCGCCATTCGAGCGCCAGCCAGTCGGCGGGACTTTTCAAGTCGACCGCGGGCGTCGGCCATTCACCATCGCGCGAATAGACCTGGCCGCCAAGGCCGATTTGCTCCACCTCCATCCGATTTTGCGTCAGCGTGCCCGTTTTGTCGGAACAAATCACGGTCGCCGAGCCGATCGTCTCGCACGCGACGAGTTGCCGCACCAGACTATTCGCCCGCGTCATCTTGCGCATGGCGAGCGCAAGGGAGACCGTCACGCTCATCGGCAATCCTTCAGGGACGGCCACAACGATGATGATGACCATGTACACGAAATAGCCGAGAATCGCGGCGAACGAATCGCGGATCGCTTGAGCCCTCGATTCCATCTGTTGACCCGGTCCCGGCTCGACGATGCGGGATCCGGTCGGCCCCGTCACGTATTCGCCGGTCACCGTCTCAATGACGAATCGGGGTGAGAATCGAACTTCGTTGGTTATGAGGACGCCACGAACGAGCAAGGCGACAAAGATCGCCAGGGCAGCCGCGTAACCGACTCGACTAATTGTCCGGGCGAGCGCCGACAACTTGAATTGCAGCGGCGTTTGTTCTTTCGAAATGGTCAGCTTCTTGCGAATGCGTGTCTCTTCGGCGCTGCTTTTCTGGCCGGGTTGACCGTCAATTTCCGACTCCACATCGGGAGACAACCGGCGAGCAATCTGGCCGATCATGGTCATGTCGCCCACTTCGGTGACCACCATCTGACCGGCGCCGTCGATGACTTGCGTGCCGCGATAGACGCAGCCCTGCTCTTCCGGGCCTTCCAATTGGTCGGCCTCATCGCCGGGCTGCTTGTGCACAGGTTCGGATTCACCCGTCAAGAGCGACTGATCGACGAGCAATTCGTTTGCCCGATGAATGCGGCCATCGCCAGGAATCTCATCGCCCATCTCGAGGAGCACGACATCGCCCACCACGACATCTTCCAGCGAAACGCTGTGTACTTCACCCTCGCGAAGAATCTTGGCCTGGAGTGATTCTTTCCGAGCATTAAGCACCTCGAATTCGCGATCGCTCTTGTATTCGCTCAAAAACGCGACCCCGGTCGCCAGGATGACGGCAATCATGACGGCCAGGCCTTCGAACGAAGGCCGCGGAGTGGCGAGGGTCAGCCCGACGAGAACAATGGCGACCGCAAACATCGTGGCCGGCAGCCAGTGACGAAGTTTGAAAATGACCGCGACGAGAAACATCGCCACGACCAGCGCCAAACCGAGCATCCCCCAGAATCCGGGCGATTCGAAGAGATCGACCACGGTTTTCAGCAGTGTCGCGGCGAGGAGAATGCGAATGATCGGTTCGTCAAACTTTTCGAGAAACTTTTTCCAGGTTGGCTCTCTGGGCAGCGGCGTGAGGCGGTTGGCCCCGTAGCGCGAGAGGCTCAGTGCGACTTGATCGGGGTCCAGACCCCGCTCGCGGACAGCCGGGAATTGCTCGAAAATCTCGCGAAGGGTGCGCATAACACAAATGACGAACGACCGACGAATGACCCACCAATGACGAATGACCGGCTCGTCATTGGTGGGTCATTCGTCGGTCGTTCGTCATCTCCTCCCAGAAGATTGGTCGTTCGCGGGGATTACTCCATGATTTCCTTGGTTTTCGTCGCCGCCAATTCGTCGGCTTTGGTCTCATATTGCTTGAGGACGTCCTGAACTTTTTCCTTGGCCTTCTTGGCGTCGTCCTCGGTCATCTTCTTATCCTTCTCGGCGGTTTCCGCGTGTTTGTTGCCGTCGCGGCGAACGTTCCGGCAGGACACCTTGGCGTTTTCCGCCAGCTCCTTCACTTTCTTGGCCAGCTTGGTGCGCTGTTCGCCGGACATGGGCGGGATCTTGAGGCGGATCACCTTGCCGTCGTTGTCCGGCGCCAGGCCGAGATCGCTGCCGCGGATGGCCTTTTCAATGTCCTTGAGGGCATTCACGTCGAACGGCTTGATGATGAGTTGCTGGGGTTCGGGCGCGCTCACCGACGCCAGTTGCTTGATCGGCGTGGGCGAACCGTAGTATTCGACGCGCAGCGCGTCGAGTAGGGCGGGCGACGCACGACCGGTGCGAAGCCCTTTCAGTTCGTTGCGCAGAACCTCCAGGGCCTTTTCCATTCGATCTTTGCAGTCCTTGACGATTTGGTCGATGGTGGTCATGGTCAACCAGGGGTCAGGGTAAGGGGTTAAGCTTTCGAGGTCGCCACTTCGGCACAGCCTCATCATACGGACTCTGGACTGCTGATCCCTGGCCCCCCGACCACTGACACCTTCCTATTGAGAAACGAGCGTCCCGATCGCGTGGCCGGCCACGGCTCGTTCGATGTTGCCTTCCTTTTTGTAATTGAAAACGAGGATCGGCAGATTGCCCTTTTCGCACATTTCGATCGCGGACAGATCCATCACACGCAGTTTTTCCTTGAACACCCGATCGTAGGCGAGGCGTTCATAGCGCACGGCGTGCGGGTTCTTCTCGGGATCGTCCGAATACACGCCGTCGACTCGCGTCGCTTTCAACAAGATGTCCGCTTGCAATTCGATGCCACGCAGCGCAGCCGCCGTGTCGGTCGTAACGTGCGGATTGCCCGTGCCCCCCGCGAGGATCACCACGCGGCCTTTTTCCAGATGGCGAATCGCACGGCGGCGGATGAAAAACTCGGCGACGCTATCGACCCGCAATGCGGTTTGCAGCCGGGTTTGCACGTTCATGCTTTCCAGAGCTTCCTGGAGGGCCAACCCATTCATGATGGTGGCCAGCATGCCCATGTAATGAGCGGTGGCTTCTTTGATTACCTCGCCTTTGGCAGAGAATTGAGCGCCGCGAAGAATATTGCCGCCGCCGACCACGATGGCCATTTGGACGCCGGTTTCAATCGTTCGCTTGATCTGGCGGGCAATGCCTAGCGTCTCGTCGATGCTGATACCGCTCTGCCCGCCATGCCCGAACGCCTCGCCGCTCATTTTGAGCAAGACGCGCTTATACTTCGGTCGGTTCGGGTCGGCATCGCTCATGGACGGTTGCTCCGGATTATCTGATTCGAAGGGGATTATAGAGGAGGGTCGGAATGCGGGCCAATTCCGCACCTGTTTTGCCCGAGGCGCCTACCCGCTGCGATCGTACCGTCCATTTCATAAGTAGGTCCGGCGAGCCGAGGCCGGACTGGGTTGCGCCCGGAGATGGCGTCCTCATGTCCCGCGGCGAGCCGCTCGGTCCGCCTCGGCTCGCCGGACCGACTTGTGAAACAGCCTTCGCCCTTGCAGAAGCTACGCGCGGGTTACAGATGTGTTAGAACTTTCAGCCGGGATCAGTGCACCCACTCGCTTGCCCGCTGGTCCCACTGGGGGTCGTGCCGACGGCTGGATATTTGACGAAGAACATCGGCGGGAATGTCCCCGATCAATCCACACAACGCGACCGGATGCCATCGCCGCCAGGAATTGGTTCGAGCCGGCCGGCGATCCACCGGCACGCGGTTTGACCTTCGGATCGCGCCAGTCCAGTTGATCGGGTCGCGTCCACTCGACGGGCTCCGCGGATTCGAAGAATGCCAGTGTGTGGTCGGGCCCGCTCGTGAGGTCCTTCAATGCAAACGGGACGCGAGGCTCGAATACCGCTCCCGGCTGGGAGAATCCGCGCACATGCGTCCAGCCAGGCATCCACTCGCCGACGTGCGGATGGGGCCGAACATAGACGCCGGGTGTGAGCTGGAGGAGTTTCTTGTTGGCCGGGCTATCCCAAGGCTCATTCCGTTTGAACCGTTGATACAGTTTTTGCTCGCCCAGTCGCGGAAGCAAATGGACTCGCCAGCTCAGAAGCGGCTTGCCATCCGGGCCATAGGAATCGGCCAATGGCTCCCCATTCTTCCATCCCGAGGCGAGGGCGCTGGCGATTTTTTGAAACGGTTCACGTCGGTCAGCCAGTTCGGCTTCTTCAAGTCGATGTGCGGCGTCCCGCGCTGATTCTTCCTCCTGCATGGCCACTGTGCGCGACATTCGAACGGCAATAAATGCAATCCCCGTGATCGGACCCACCGCAAATGAGCAAACCGCCCAGAAGCAAAAAGATCATCGGTCCGGCGCCTCTGGATTGCGGGTCATGAGCCGGCAATTCGTCCCGGTCGTCCATCGTCAACGGACCTCCCAGTCATTGGGAATGACGTTGCCGTCTTGCCGATCAATCAGCCAGCGCAAAGTCTGATCGGGTACATCCCTTCGCAGCTTTCGCACGGATCCGTCGCCCATCAGGATGTTCAAGAACGGAAGCTTGGGAGCGATGCCTCCCAGTTCCGGCCGCGGCCGGCCAGGCGGCCAATCCAAGTCGTCCGGCTTGGTCCACTCGACCGCGTCGCCGGCTTCGACAACCAGCAGCGTGTTGGAAAGTCCGTCTGGGAAACTGGCCGGAAATCGTAGCTTCATCTCCGCAGCTCCATCAACGGGCTTCTCGAAGGCAGCCCCTTTGCTCGTGAAGCCTCGGTAATACGTCTTGCCGGGACCGGCACGTTTGCCTGCTTCGGGTGTGATATAAACGGCCGGCATTTGCGCCACGAGCAGCCGATTATTGGGCGAATCCCAAGGCTCGTCCAGGTTGAAGCGCCGGTACAATGCCTGTTCGCCTAGATAGGGAAGAATGTGGACGCGCCAGCTCAATAGCGGCCTTCCCGCTGGCTGCAATCCCCCTTTGACTTGCTTGCCACGACTGTCGGCCGGCATCGTGCCGACCGCGTTCGCATGCGCTTGGATTGCAAAGCCAATTTGCTGAAGATTCGTGCGGGATTGCTCCAATTCAACGGCGCCCTGGACGTTCTCGAACGCTTCGGTCATTACTTTCTTGCCGCGAACATACATGAGATAAGCGACGCCTCCGCCACCTCCACAACACAGAAGGAAGACTCCCGCCAATATGCCGATCACCAAGCCCGTGCTACTCTTCTTTCGGGGCGGTGGACGGTCGTCGTCGAAGTCGTCACGCGGCCGGCGCGAGCGACGTGGGCGATCATCGTCGAAGTCGTCATCGTGGCGAGGCATCCGCGAAGCTCCTTGTTCCGGACAATGTCACGTCCCTTTTCGATGCTACGCACAACTGGTGATTGTGAAGTCTCTAATCGAGGCTGACAATTTCACCGCCACTGTAGGTAATGAGCGCCCGCCATTCCGCTTCCGGTTTGTCCTTCCGAAACGTATGAACCATGCCGTTGACCGTGACTGCCAGCAGTTGATCGGCTTTCGGTCGAACGCCGCCCAGCGGCGGGAATGGCTTGCCCGGCGAAGCGTCCAGGTCGCCCGGCTTGGACCATTCCGTGGCTTGGCCCGCCTCGACCACAAGAATCGTATTGGCCGTTCCATCGGTCACGTCAGTCACTCGAATGCCTACGGGCGGCCCGGGCAACCCTGGGGGACCGAAGCCCGCTCCGGGAGGTCCGAACATCGGTCGGCCGTTGTCGCGGCGGGCGAACATGGCACCGGGACTCGTGAAGCCGCGATAGTAGGTCATCGTACCCTTTGCAACCTTGCCCCGGGCCTCCGGCGGAGTCGCGTACACTCTTGGCATCTGATTCAGCAGTCGGATGTTGTTTTGGCTATCCCACGGCTCGTCCAGGTGAAATTGCCGGTAGAGTTGATCCTCTTCGATGAATGGCAGAATGTGGACCCGCCAGCTCAGAAGCGGCTTGCCATCCCGATCGTAAGAATCCGTGGGGAATCCGTTGTATGTGTCGTGGTAGTTTTGACACGCCAGGTCGATTTGCTTCAAATTGTTCGAGCTGCTCATGCGATCGGCCGCACCGCCAATCTTGGTGCCCGCATACCACAGAGCAACCACACCACCTGCGCAGAATAGGAATAACACGCCAGCGAGTATGCCAAGAATAAGTGCCAGGTTGCTCTTCTTCGCGGGTCGCCGCGGCGGCAAATCGTCGTCATCGTCGAATCGCCGCCGGCGGCGCGGTCGGTCATCGAATTCGTCGTCGCGCCGGCGATCGTCATCGTCAAAGTCATCTTCTCGGGGCATGACGGCCTCTTGAGTTGTTAATCCCGATCCCAACCCGCGGGCAGCGTTTCGCCACCGCTATGCGTGACCAACGCCCGGAGGGTGGAATCCGAAGCGTCGTTACGAATCATCTTTACGGTACCGTCGGCGAACAAAACTTGCACCTTGTTGTGCTCCAATTTCATCCCACCTAGCGGCGGGAATGGCTTGCCGGGCGAGGCGTCCAGATCTTCAGGCTTGGTCCACTCGACGGGAATTCCCGCATCGATGACCAAGATTGTTTCGCGCGGAATCCTTAAGGCTCTTGAGACAGAACAATTCCTCTTTCTTACGGACGGCCCCTTCGCCAGGCTGTCTCATTCGTGTCGGACGAGGTTCAAACATCGCCCCCGCGTTGGCAAAGCCTCGGTAATAAGTTTTCGATGAACCGGGCGTTTCATTTGGACTCTGGTAGACCTTCGGCATTTGATTGAGAAGCCGGATGTTATTGGGTGAGTCCCAAGGTTCATCGAGATTGAATTGCTGGTAAAGATCGTCCTCTCCCAAATAGGGAAGCAGATGGACTCGCCAGCTCAGGAGCGGTTTGCCGCCAGGGCTGTACGAGTTGTTTGGCAATTCACCGGTCTTGTCGTTGCAATAGTGAATCGCGATGGCGATATGTTCCAGGTGAGCCTTGGCCGTCATTTGCTCAGGTGACCCAGGGACCCTTATCGCGTCAAGCAACAGTAGCCCGGCGCATATTGCAATGCCGAGCCCAACAATTCTGACCAATGTCCATCGATAGCAAAAGGGCACGCCACCTTCGCGGCGGTCGCGCGCGCCTAGAGAACCGCGTGAGCGGTGCATGGGCTGGCTCGATAAATCATCGTCGAAGCTGGGCAAGGCAGTTCACTCAGGATGCCTGGAGTCGTCGTGAGACACGGTATCATTTCGGGTGATCGATTGAAAGAGGCGACCTCGTTTTGACGACGCCACTCCACATTCGATTTGCCATTGATTGCGGATCGGCCGCTGTGCCTTTGGATGGGCCTCGTCGCTTGCAAGCCTATCATCCGGTTCCCAGGCCTCGATTATGACGGGGGCCAGTTCTGAGCGCTCCCCAGAATTTCGCAAAAAATCGAAAACTCCTCTTTCGCTTTGGCGACCCCGAAATATCAGGGAGGTACTTCCCGGGGGCCAATGCGCGCCGAAACCGGACGGAGGGCATGCAAGTGTGACAAAACGTTACAAAATGTGACACCAAAAAAAGATACTACGCCTTGTCCGGGACGCTGCCCGAAAGAGGCGGCCGTTGCGGCGCATGCCGACCGGCAAGCCGTCGACGCGAATACGTCTCCGGCTCGCTGCTCAGTCAACGGGCGCCGGCGTACGCCCTTGGACAACAAATTGTCGATCGGAATGCGATGATGACTATACAGAGGTTCGGCGGAGCCCGAAACGCAACGCGACTCTCTGGCGAATAGCTTATTGCGGCCGGCCTTGCCGCCGCTTACACTAACCACCCACCATCGCCTTCCTCATTCCCAGAGAGTCTCTCCATGTCCGAACATCGCTTCGATCGTCGTCTGTTTCTCGGCGGCAGCGCGGCCGCCCTCGGTTATTTCTTCACGGCCGACGCGTGGTCCGCGGTTCGCGCCGCCGATACGCCGTCGGAAAAGATTCGCGTCGCCGGCATTGGCTGCGGCGGCAAGGGCGGCGGCGACATTGACCAGGCCTCCCGGTTCATGGACGTCGTCGCGCTCGTCGATTGCGATCGCAACACACTCGGCAAAAAGGCCGAACGATTCAAAGGGGCGAAGACCTTCACCGATTACCGCAAGCTGTTCGAAGACGGCATGGAAAAGCAATTCGATGCCGTCACCGTTGGTACGCCGGACCACCATCATACCTGGCCCAGCGTGACCGCCATGCGGCTCAAGAAGCACGTCTACTGCCAGAAGCCGCTCACTCACTCGGTATTCGAAGCGCGCCTGATGCGCGAGACCGCCAAGAAATTCGGCGTCTGCACGCAAATGGGCAACCAGGGCTCCGCCGAGAGTGGCTTACGACGAGCCGTCGAGTTGGTGCAAGGCGGCATCCTTGGCAACATCAAGGAAATCCATGTTTGGACCAATCGGCCGATTTGGCCCCAGGCTCCCGGGGTGATGAAGCGACCGAAGCCGGAAGACGTGCCGGCGTCGCTCGACTGGGAAGCCTGGATTGGCCCGGCGCCGATGCGGCCTTATGCGAAGGGATACCATCCGTTCGCCTGGCGCGGCTGGCTGGACTTCGGGACCGGCGCTCTCGGCGACATGGCCTGCCACACAGCGAACATGGCGTTCAGGGCTTGCTCACTGGCCAGTCCGACCGAAATCGAGGCCGATGCCACCGATGTGAACGACGAGACTTACCCGTCCTCGGCCAAGATTCGTTACCAGTATCCGAAGCGAGGCGACAAGCCGCACGAATCGGCACTCACTTTCTGGTGGTACGAAGGCAAGCGCCAGGGCAAGAAAGTGCTGCCGCCCGAGGAATTGCTCAAGAAGGTGATGCCCGACGGCGGAAAATTGTCGGACAGCGGCTCGATCATCGTTGGCGACAAGGCGATTCTGTTTTCGCCAAACGATTATGGCGCTCAATTCCGCATCCTGGCCGGCACTGAGGAACTGGCCATGGGCGACCGCACGCCGAAGCACCTGCCGGTCAACGGCAAGGGCGACGGGGGCATGAAGGAGGAGTGGACGAATGCGATCCGCGAAGGCAAACCGCACATTGCTTACTCCAACTTCGATATCGCCGGCATGTTGACCGAAGCCATCCTGCTCGGCAACGTGGCAATTCGTGCGGGCAAGAAGCTCGAGTTCGACGCCCACAAGCTCGAATGCCCGAATTGCAAGGAAGCCTCCCACTTCATCAAGCAAGAATATCGCAAGGGGTGGGAATTGGTGGATCGAGCGTAATCCAGAAATCAGACATCAGACATCGGACATCAGAAGTCAGAGATCAGAACCTCCGCGGAGCATCAGAGTTTCTGATCTGACCTCTGACTTCTGATGTCTGATGTCTGACTTCTGATCTCTGACTTCTGCTAACTATGCCCAAATGCTGGATACCCTGCTAAGGCGTCTCGCTACTGATCCGACTACCGAGGTCGACCTCGCCGAGGTGTCGCTGCGCCTGGCCATTGACGAGTACCCCGACCTCGATATTCGCCCATATCTCAGTCAAATCGATGCCTGGGCCGACACCATCGCTGGCGTTATCCCGGATAATCTGGACATTGTGGTCGGCGAATTGATGCGCGTCCTGTTCGAAGAAGAGGGATTCACGGGCAACGTGCCCGATTACTTCGACCCGCGCAACAGCTATTTGAACGATGTGATCGATCGAAGGCTCGGCATTCCGATTACGCTCTCGATTCTCGCGATTGCCATCGGACAGCGGATCGGCGTCGAGATCGTCGGTTTGGCCCTTCCGGGCCACTTCATTGCCAAGGCGATCGACGGCAAGGAGGAGATTCTCTTCGATCCTTTCAATCGCGGTGACTTTCTGACAACCGCGGATTGCGAACACTTGGTCGAAACGGCCACGGGCAAGCCATTCGTGGTCACGCGTCAGGATTTGTCGGCCGCGCCACCGCGGTTGATCGTCACGCGGCTCCTGAATAATCTCCGCGTCATTTACACCGAAGTTCAAGATTTCCCACGCTTGGCGCGTGCTGGGCCGGCTGCGACAATTGCATCCGGAAGACGTTGCTCTCCAGCGGGACCTGGGTGTGGCGCTTTTTCGAGCCGGCAAGCCCGGTCCGGCGGTTGACCATCTCCGTCACTATCTTGACTCGTCGCCGTATGCATCGGATCGGGCCGATGTCAAAGTCTTGCTAAGTACGGCGCTCGGGCAGGTCGCCCGGTGGAATTGAAATTCATGGAACGATGAGCATGACGAACGCCAAGAGAGTTTTTGCTGATCTGGAGCGGCCCAAACTGCGACATGGCCTCCATGCCTCCGCCGGTCCGGAGCCTGATGTCGTGGTGGTAATGGACCATTTTCGCCTTGGCGGTCCGCTCATGTTGTCGCGGGCCGCATTCGATCTGATTCGGCTGTTCGACGGACAAAAGACTTTGATAACGATCCAGGCGGAAGCGTCCTCGATGTTCTCGGGCTCAACCGTTCCAATGGAGACGCTCGCCAATCTCGTCGCAGGCCTCGATCAAGAGTATTACCTCGAAAGTCCGCGGCTTTTGAGCAGGCTGAGCGTTCCCGATCGACCGCCGGCTTGCATTGGCTGCTATGACGCCGATCCGGACAAGGCGCGCAAGCAACTCCGGCGACTGTTCGCGGCGCCCGGCGGTCCCGGGTTGCCAGGGGAGCCGGGCTGCCGCGTCGCCAGCGCTGGGGCCATTCGCGCCGTTCTATTGCCGCATATGGACTACGCTCGCGGCGGCGTGACCTACGGCTTCGGACTCAAGGAACTGATCGAACGGACGGATGCATCGCTTTTTGTGATCGTTGCCACTTCGCATTACTCCGGTCACCGTTTCACTCTAACTCGGCAAAACTTCACGTCGCCGTTTGGCCGCGTCGAAACGGATCAAGCCTACATCGATCGAATCGTCGAATCGTACGGCGACGGATTGTTCGACGATCCATTCGCCCATGCCGCCGAGCACTCCATTGAACTCGAAGTGGTGGCAATGCAATTCACTTTTGACGGTAAACGGCCATTTCGGATCGTGCCGCTTCTGGTCGGTTCATTCGCGGATGTTCTGAGCCAACGCATGCTGCCCGGCAAGCACGAGAAAATTCACCGAATGATTGCAGCCCTTCGGCAGGCGGAAGCGGACGCGGCGGAATCTGTCTGTTATGTGATCAGCGGCGATCTCGCACACATCGGGCCCAAGTTCGACGATGAGGACCTAGTCCACGAGAATCAACTCCAACTGAGCAAAATGCAGGATGATCTACTCGTGGCCCGAGCGTCGGCAGTCGACAGGGACGGTTACTTCGGTGTGATCGCTGCCGAGGGGGACGCCCGCCGAATCTGCGGTTTGCCCCCGACGTACGTGACGCTCGGAGCGGCTGAGCCGCGGAGCGGAAAGCTACTGCACTATGGGCGGTTCGTGCATCCGGAGGGATTTGAAAGCGTGAGCTTCGCAAGTATGGCATTCGAGCGATAGGCCAATATGCCCAAGACACCGACAATCGCCGAACTTCAGGTAGTCGAACTCCATGTTCGAGCGCCCATCCATTCCCGACTCGCCGGCAAGGAAGGCATTCTGTGGGTCGTTTCGTCGGCTGTGATGCTCTTCATCGGGATCTTGAAGGGGATTAACCTCGTCATCATCCTTGGCTATGTCTTGATTGGTTTATGGCTTGTCAATTGGGTTTTAGCTCGGCTGCGCCCTGCGAGGGATTTCCGCGCGTCGACTTCCCAGTCCGCCGTTGCAAGCCGGCGTTCCGACCGAATGGGTTCTCGAAATCCACGACGTGGGCCGGCGCCGGCAACTGGCTCCTCGAAGAAAAGGCCGGCGAGTCCGTCGCCTCGTGGTTGATGGTCAGGAATGGTCAGGGAGGAATGGTTCGACCCCGCGTGCATGCCACCTTTCCGCGGCGAGGCCGGTTTCAGTTGGCGCCACTCGTGGCACGGTCGTCGGTGCCGTTCGGACTGGCGACCCGATCGTTGGACCTGCTGCCGGCCACGGAAGTCATTGTGCTTCCCCGACCCGCTCGAGTCGATGGCGAACGACTTCTTGCGTGGTTGTCCCACGCCTGGTCCAGCCGTGAACACGAACGGCGAAAAGTCCGCCGCGTTGTCGAACGCGAGGCGGAAGTACATGGCTTGGCGCCTATCGGGCCGGCGACTCGCCGCGCCGTGTCCACTGGAAAGCCACTGCCCGTCGCAACCAGTTAATGGTTCGTGAATACGAAGACTCGATGCCGCCAAGACTGCTCCTGATTGTCGACCCGTGGCTGCCGAAAAAGCCGAAAGAGGCCGACCGCGATCGTCTCGAATCATTGCTTTCTCTTGCGGCTGGCATTTGCCGCGAATGGCGGCGCGGAGCCGCGCGCGGTTGGCATTGGCAATCGGCGGCCGAAATCCGGTCGCGATCGACGGCCCGGCTGGGCCGGCTACCACCGAGCGGCAGTTACTAGCGCTTGCCACGGAAGAAGGGGGCGACGCCAACAACGTCGGCGCAGGCGCTGAGCGAATTAGCGCGAATTGCGTTGACGGCCCCGGCGCTGGTGATCAGCAGCCGTTCCGACAGTTCAGTTGTTTCAACCGCCCAGCGCATCCTCGGCCGCGGCGTTGCTTTCACCCATATCGGCCGTTCGGAGGCGTGGTATCGCCTGGAATAACGACTACCTACTCTACTTCCCATTGACTCTGTAAATCATCTCTTCTGATCCGCAGGCATGCCCGAGGAGTTCATGTTTCCGACCCCGGACTTCGTTAACCGAATCTCAACCGATCTCGAACGCGACCTGTTCGCATTCTTGCCTGAGCTATTCCTGTGCGGGACGATTGTCCTGATGCTCCTTGCGCATGGTGAGCGCGCTTCGCCACATCAACTTGGCCGCTTTGGCCCTACTCGCGAGCGGTGTGGCGCTTGCCACGGCGATCTGCTTCTGGCCGGACTCGTGGGCCGATGTCGGACCAGTGCCAGTGACAGGAGGAAAGACCGGCTTTGGTGGGCTTTTGATCTTTGACAAGTTCGGTCAGTTCGTGCGAATTTTCCTGCTGGCGTTTCTATGCCTGGCGCTGTGGCTCTCGCTGCTCACCCATATTCCGGACCGGGAGGATTCGGCCGATTATTCGACGCTGCTGGTCGGTGGCACGCTGGGGATGATGCTGATGGCCTCGGCCAACCACCTGCTCATGGTGTTTATCGCCGTCGAGATGGCCAGCCTGCCCAGCTACGCGCTCTCCGGCTTTCTCAAGGGCCGCCGGAAAGGCAGCGAAGCCGCGCTCAAGTACGTGGTCTATGGAGCGAGTGCTTCCGGCGTGATGCTTTATGGAATCAGCTTGATTGCCGGCACGACGGGGACCGGCTTCCTGTCGGAAATCAGCGAACAGATAGGCGATATGAGATCGGGGATTCCCCTGCAAGTAATCGTCGGAGCAGTGTGCCTGATCATCGGACTGGGATTCAAACTCTCGGCCGTCCCCTTTCACTTTTGGTGTCCCGACGTATTCGAGGGAGCGCCGGCCGAGGTCGGCGCATTTCTCGCGGTGGCCTCGAAATCCGCGGCATTGGCGCTTACGGCACGCGTCCTCTTCACATTGGCCGGCGTCGGCGGAATCACGCACGGCGGCCTGGCGGGCATGGTCCTTGCCCTGGGCTGGGGGCTATTCGCGGCGGTCACGATGACGTTCGGCAATCTGGCCGCGCTCGCGCAAACCAATTTGAAGCGGCTGCTGGCTTATTCCACCATCGCGCATGCCGGCTTCATGATGATGGCGCTGGCGCCGATCAACGATCGCGGCGTGGGGCCGCTCCTCTATTACATCAGCGCTTATCTATTGATGAACCTCGGTGCGTTTGCAGTCGTCGCATTTGTGCGCAATGGCGCCGGCTCGGAGGAGATCTCCGCCTATCGGGGCTTGATTCGTCGGTCGCCGCTCGCTGCCATTTGCATGACCTTGTTTCTGTTGAGCTTACTGGGCTTGCCGCCCCTCGTCGGGTTCGCGGCCAAGTTCCAGGTGTTCGCCGTGCTGTACGACACCGGCCGGCACTTCGGGTCAAACGAACCGATTCTCGGTTGGGTCTATCTCGGCTTGCTCATCGTGGCGGCGCTAAACACCGCGGTGAGTGCCGGTTATTACCTCAGAGTCGTGCGCGTCATGATGCTCGAGGAGCCGGAGGATGCGAGTGAGATTTGTATTTCGAGCGGCGGACGGGCGTTCGTGAGTTTGTTGGCCGTGCTCGTAGTCGCGGCCGGAGTTTTATGGGATCCGCTCACGCGTTTGACTGATCGCGGCAGGCGTGCGTTCGAAAAGAGTCCAGCGCGAATGACGGAGAAACGGACCTGATGAAGCCTGAAACCCAAGCGACTATGCTCGAGATCTACGGCCGTGAAATGCTGTCGTTTCTGCAATATGTCAGTCAAGCGACACCCTACGCCGGCGTCGGCGATCGCCCCGTCCTCACGCGCATCCAGGAGTTAGCGCGGTCGGAAGCCGCCGATCTGCAACAAGTCGCGGATTTTCTGGATCGCCACCACGTCATGCTCCCGCGTCCCGGAGCGTTTCCCACGTCGTTCACGAATTATAACTTCGTAGCCGTTCGATCGCTTCTGCCAGGAATCATGGCGGACGAGGCGCGGGGTCTGAAGGCAATGGAAGGCGATATGGCTCGCCTGCCGGCCGGAGCGGAACGCGAGTTGGTCGAACAGTTAGCCGCCGCCAAGCGAATGCGCGTCAACGAACTCGACAAGCTGACCAAATAGGGTCGCTGATTGATCACTTGCTGGGCGGCAAAATCTTGAGTGCAGCCTTGAACATTTCGGTCGATTCGTCCTTGAGTCCATAACGAGCAGCCCGGACCCGCGCTTCTTCGTGCGTCAGATAGTTGTTCGTCCGCAAATATAGATACCAGACCGGACCGATCTTGTCGGGAAGACCATAGACAAAAATGGGGCGATCGTCCTCCTTGGACACCACGCGCGTGAACTCCTCGACCCATTTCTGTGTCAGGGTCTCTGGTGTCACGACCAGGCTGACATACTTCATATCGCGAAGTTCAATCTGCCGGCGATCGGTCGTGTCGTTTTCGTCCGGTCCATGGATGTAAACGATCGTCTTGTACCGATTGGACTTCAACCAATCGAGTCCGTCGATGGTCGGTCGTTGACCGGTGTTGACGCCATCCGTTACTTCCGTGAATTCCGCGATGCCGGCAGGCGTAGCCGCCGGCTTCGGTTTTTCGGACGCCGCTTTTGGCGCATCATCGGATTCGACAATCTTGGGCGGCTCAACGTAGTCCGGGTCGCCCAGAATGGCCCCGCTTTGGCTCGGCGGAATCGGTTTGCGATATTCGGAACGGGACTTGTTCGGGGGGTTCTGCGGAAGCAGAAGCTCGCTGTTGCCGCCGGGCGGCGCAGGCGACGGAGGTTCGGCCCTGGGAATGGGCGCGATGGGCGGTGGACCGTCGGGGATGCCAGCGGGCGGGATCGACGTGGCACCAGGCGGACACGGGCTGGGCGGCGGCCGCCAACGGTTTCGGCAGCCGGCCAGTACGACAGAGCCGAGCGCAATCGTCAGAATCAGTACACGGGCTCGCATCGGCACGCCTCAAGTTGACCGGGTATCACACACTGCATTCTAAAACGATCACACTGGTCGGAGCGCGCGGAGCCCAGCGGAATTGTTTTACCACGGTCGTCAGATGTAGCGGATTTAACGGTTAGGTGGTTTGGAGCGGTGAGGAGAATGAACAATTCACCAGTTGGTCATTGAGCCATCCGGGCGCGAATAGGTTGTTCGGGCCGGGCCCGGTTTGGTCACCTCGGCGATGAGCTTGAGGTGCTTCTTGTCGAGCGTTACGCCGAGGCCCGGACGCTTGTTCGGCCAGACCTTACCCTCCTTGAAGTCGACCCATTCCGGCAAGTGCGCGAGCTTCTTCCCTTCCAAGTTGAACTCGAGCATCACCGGGCCGGAAAATGGCCCGAGCAAATGCACCAGCGCCGCCGTCGCTATTGGTCCGGTGAAGTGCGGGACGATTCCAACGTGATGTGTCTCGCACAGAGCCGCAACCTTTTGCATCTCAGTAATCCCGCCCACATTGGGCAGCGTGGCTCGGACATAATCGATGTCGTGCGCTTCGACCAGCTTGTGAAAGTCCCACCGCGATCCCCACTGCTCGCCGGCGGCCAGCGGCACGGTGGTCATCTTCCGCAGTTTCGGGAGGTCGTCGAGGAACGCTTCCGACCGCACCGGGTCCTCGACGAAGTATGGTTCGTATTCCTCGATGAGCTTGCACGCCCGCATCGCATCGGCCAAATCGAAACGGGTGTGAAAGTCGATTAGCCAGTCGCCATTCTTGCCGACGCCAGCGCGCACCTCCTTGCAATCGGCGGCCACCTGGCGGACGCGCTCGTGCGTGTTGTAGACCGTCGAGCCGCGAAGAGCGGCGGCGTCCATGCGGAACGCCCGATAACCGGCATCGATGACCGCCTTGGCCCGGTCGCGCAGGCTCTGGCCAGGCTTGCCGGGACCGGTGCGATAGCACTCGCAATGGTTGCGGGCCATCCCGCGCAGGAGATCGTAGACCGGCACGTCGAGCGCCTTCCCCTTGATGTCCCACAGGGCGAGATCGAGGGCGCCGAGAGCGTGGACCTTCTCCCGGCCGGGCGGATAGAAGAACGCCCGGTACATGTCCTGCCAGCGCCGTTCAGTCTGAAACGGGTCCTGCCCGATCAATCGGCCGGCACACTGCTCCAGCGTGTCCTTTGAGCCGCCTTCGCCGATGCCGACGAGCCCGTTGTCGGTTTCGACAGTGACAACCATGTTGCTCTGATTGAACAGCAGGTTGAGATCGGGCGGCTCGTAGATCGAGACCTTGGTGATGTTGGCTTTGGGCAAAGAGGCATGTCCGCTTTGCGCGACGAGCACAGCGGCAGGTATGGCGGCCGCGGCCCTGAGAAAATCTCGGCGGTGCATGAAGGACTCCAATTGGGAAGCTGATGCTAACAAGTTTAGCGGGCAGCGAATCAGAGTCTGTTTCACAAGTAGGTCCGGCGAGCCGAGCCGGACCGCGTGCGCCCAGAAATGGCCGCATGCCAATCCTGGGTTGCGGCCCGGTCCGCCTCGGCTCGGCGTCCTCAACTGCGGCCTTGTAAGTAGGTCCGGCGAGCCGAGCCGGACCGCGTGCGCCCGGAAATGGCCGCATGCCAATCCTGGGTGCGGCCCGGTCCGCCTCGGCTCGGCGGACCTACTTCCCGGTACGAAATAGTGGCCAGTTACCCGTCCTTCCGGCCGTAGCGCGTCGACGCAGCAATGGCGTATATCGGGAACCTACCAGAAGGTGCGGTTCGTAAGTTTCACCTCAACAAATAATCACTCACGCACCGGACGGGAACAATGGGTCGGTTGGCAATTGCAGAAACCCGGCAAATCGCTCTTGTAATTCCGCGAACCGAGCACCGTTCGACCACGGCTTTAGACCGAGTTCTGTCTTCAAGAATGCGAGCAACCGTTTGTCCTCCGGCCTTGGAACGAGGCCGGCCGAATGGTGCCAGGGTTTCGTCGGTTGCCAGTCGGGATTGGTGAATGCTTCCAACGTCAATTCCGGGTCATAGGCCAACTGTTCCAAAGCGAAGTACCCGCGGCGCGAGCCGAGACACAGGAAGTCGTAAAGTGATTTGCCGACCACAATGTTCGTATTCGGACCGGCACACTCAGAATGACCGGCGAATCCTCGTGAATCTCGCCGCGCCGGACTAGCAAACTAAAGTGGACTCCGTCGCCGCCGGTGCGAGCAAAGGTTCGACAGTTTAGCGGCGTGGTGTTTGAATACCGGCTGTCGTCCAACTTCCGGTCCACGATCAGCCCCAGCTTGCCGAGACCGGGATCGTAGGAAGCTGGGAGTGGGAACTGCCGGGCAGCTTCCCGGTTGATCTTCCGCAACCGTTTAAGTAGCGGGTGATCTACACGCACAGCTTGCCTTGCCATCGCGGCACCATTGCCACCGTATCTCGCGTCAATTCGCGATTACGCCGGGCATTTAGTGAGGATGCAATCAATGCCTAAACAAAAACTCCCGCGTGTTCATGATCGCCCAGAGCACGTCTTCCCACGCCTTGCGCTTGTCCTTGGCCTTGTCGACGTGCGAGAGGGCCGGGACTCTTTCCGCGTCCGTTGCGGGACGCGATAGTGCCGCCAAATACAGAGCGTCAAGAATCTCCTTTTCGTTCTTCTTTGCAGCCAGCAGCTTGCCGAGGCGGTTGTTCGGGTTGCGGAGCTTGTCGTTGATCGTCGGGCCGTTGATGAGCTGCAGGGCCTGGGCAAGGTTGCTGTCGCTTTCGCGCTCGCACTCGCAGGCCAGTTCGCGGGCCGGCTGGCCGAACGTCTTGAGGAACGGATGGTTGACCTCGCCATCGGGGAGCTGGATCGCCCGCGTGCCCACCGGCAGCCCGGCGAACTTCTCCGGCACGGCCGTGACATCGCAGAAGGCGTCGAGCAATTGCTCGGCGGTCAGGAGCTTCGTGACGGCGTGCGAGAAGTACTTGGCGTCGTCCTTGTTCGTATCGTTCGGTTGAGCGCTCGAACTGGTAAGTCCGCGAGTTCATGATCGTCCGCACCAGGTGCTTCAGGTCGAACTTGTTGGTCGGCGAAGTCCTTCGCCAGGGCGTCGAGCAGTTCGTCGTTGCTCGGCGGGTTCGAGTCGCGGAAATCGTCAACCGGATCGACGATCCCCTTGCCCATCAGGTGGATACCAGACGCGATTGACGACCGATTTCGCGAAGAACGGATTCGTCGGGCCCGGTCAGCCAGTCGGCGAAGACTTCGCGGCGATCCGTACCGGCCGGGATTGTCGGCGCTGCTCGCCTTCAGGAACTTCGGCGCCATGACCTTTTGCCGATGCGGGGCTGGGTCACTTCGCCATCGCGAGCAATGTAGACGACCTCGGCGCCCGGCGCCTTCGCTGCAACCCCGGAGGTCTCAATGTCCTTCTTCGTCTTCACGCGGGCAAACCACGCTGCCATGCTGTAGTAGTCGTCCTGGGTCCATGGCTTCGAACGGGTGGTTGTGGCACTTGGCACATTGCATGCGGATGCCGAAGAACAACTGCGCAGTGGTCTCGGCGAGGTTGGTCGGGTCCTTGGCGATGCGGTAGTAGTTCGCCGGCGGGTTCGCGTAGGTGCTGCCATTGGCTGTGAGCAGATCGCGGACGACCTTGTCGAAGGAGGTGTTCTCCGCAATGTTCTCGCGAAGCCAAAGCTGGAACGCGTTGATGCCCTTCACTTGAATCGTCTTGCGATTCGAGCGCAACACATCCGACCATTTGAGTGCCCAGAAGTCGGCGTACTCCGGGCGTTCGAAGCAGCGAATCGATCAGCTTCGATCGTTTGTTGGGCGACTTGTCGGCCAGGAACTTGACTGCTTCTTCGGACGTGGGCAAAAGGCCGCACAGGTCGAGGTAGGCGCGGCGGACGAACTCGGAGTCGGAGCACAGCTCGCTGGGCTGAATTGTCATCAGCTTCAACTTGGCAAAGATGTCCTTGTCGACGAAGTTCGCTTCGGGCGGATTGCTCCAAACAAATCCCTCCCGCGGTTCCAGATAGGTGATCCGCACTGAAATCATCTGTTCCAGGTAGCGGCACAGAATGGCCACTTCGCCGGCCTGCTTGAATTCGACCAGACCGTTCGGAGAAACCTCAGCCACGGCGGGATCGCTCGAGCTGAAAACGGTCAAGCGCGTGACGTCCCGACTGCTGTTGTTCGAGAGATGGGCAATGACTGCCAATTGCTGCCATCGAGCCGGGCTCTTCAAGACGCGGGGGCCCGGGAGAACTTCGACCTTGCTAATGGCCGGCAAATCCTTTGGATCGTCTGGTAGTCCCTGGCTGATCCAGCCGGAGATCATTTCGGCCGCGATGGTATCGGCGCCGAACCGCGCGCCGCCTTCGTGCGGGATGCGCCCGAGGGCCTTTTGCATGATCAAGCTGGCGAAGGCATCTTCCTTGTCGGTGCGCCGGCCCCAGACGTCGCGGGTGAGTTGCACATAGTCCTGAGCCGGGTCAAAACCGCGCAGGCTGAGCCGGAACCCGTTCTTGCCGCTCGGAGTGCCGTGGCAAGCTCCTGCATTGCAGCCACCGACGTTGAGTCCGGCGATAACGTCCTCGCGGAAGCTCACGGGCCGACGCTCATCAAATTTTAGAACTTCGACGGCTACCTTGGATGTCAAGCCGCCGACCTGGATCGATAACTGCGTCTTGCCGTTCCGCTTGGCACGCAAGAAACCTGCATTGGCATCGACAATATTCGCAGCGTCGGGTGCGAATGTGGCAAACGGCGTCAGGTCGCGAACGGTGCCGTCGGCGTATTTGCCCGTGACGACCAATTGCTGCATCGCCCGTGGTCCGTCGAGATGGACCGAGTCTGGCCGAACTTCAATTGCCGAAGGATGGCCGATAACCTTCGCCCGTTCTTTCGCGTCACTTGGGATGGCGGCAATTGCCGGCACCGTTAAAAACGCAACAGCGGCGGCGGAGAGTCGGAATGCGGTCATGAATGGACCCTCAGTTCGAGACGAGCAGGCAGGAGGGAATAAGCCAAGCAGGACGGTGGCGCTGGGACGCACCGTGGCGGGTTTGTGAGCGTAGTAGTGGTAGTTTAATCCGATCGCCGCCCAGATGCGACAGGAAATGGTGAAAAACGCTCGCTTCCGACCTTAGGATGATAATGTAGGCATGCGGTCAGACGGTCCACCAACTAATTTGAGGCTTTGACTCGTCTGTATGGTAATCGGCCGCAAACGAATCATGAATAGTGGGCTTGTTCGAATGGATTCACATGGGTCGGCCGCATGGGCACGTGTCGCCCGAATTCGGGGAGGGCGATTGAAAACGCACGCATCATGACTGAACAGCCACCCCGCGTCGATCCGCAAGGGTTTATCGACAACATCGTTGCTAGCGGCCTCATGGACCGCGAGGAACTGGATCGCGCGCTGCAGGGATTTCCCCCTACCGATCGAGCCAAAATCGTTGCCCGCCACCTGGTTGAGATCGGCAAGCTGACCAAATTCCAGGCCGAAAAGTTACTGGTCGGCAAGACCGACGGATTTCAGCTTGGGCAGTACCGGGTGCTGGAGGAGATTGGTCGTGGCGGAATGGGCCGGGTGTATAAGGCAGTGCATCAGACAATGGGGCGGTTCGTCGCCATTAAGCTGCTCTCGCCCGACTTGACCAAGACCGACCGGGCTCGGGGGCTTTTTGAGCGGGAGGTCAAAGCCGCGGCTCGATTGAACCACCCGAACATCGTTATTGCGTTCGATGCTCAGCAAGTCGGCGACCGTTTCTTTTTGGCCATGGAGTTCGTGGACGGGCCCAACCTGTCCCAGCTGGTCAAGGAGCAAGGGCCGCTCCCCGTTGAACAGGCTTGCGAGTACATTCGGCAGGCGGCGGTCGGGCTGGACTATGCCCACGACATGGGGCTCATCCATCGCGACGTGAAGCCGTCAAATTTACTTGTGCAACAGACCAATACCGGTCCGCAGGTCAAGATCTTGGACTTTGGCCTGGCTCTGGTCACCGCTCACGATTCGGCTGGCGAGCCAATGGTGGGCACCTTGCAAACGGTATTGGGTACGCCCGACTATGTGTCTCCGGAACAAACCAAGAGTCAGTACAACGTCGACGGTCGATCCGATCTCTACTCGCTGGGCTGCACGTTTTACTACCTCCTCACGGGCGAACCGCCATTCACAGGCGGAACCGCGCTGGAAAAAATGATCCGACATGGAGCGGATGCGCCGGCTGCGGTTCAGAGCAAACGGCCGGGCATTCCGGATTCGGTGGCTGCGATCGTTCACAAGTTACTGGCAAAGAATCCGAAATGGCGCTATCCGAAAGCGGGCGAGCTGGCGACCGAGTTGGCAACCGTGGTTGGCAAGAAAGCCGATTGGAGTGCCCCCACCCGCCCAAAAGTGAAGCGCCGGTCGGACGAGGAAGTCTCGCTTTCGACCGGCGAAGACCCATTCGATGAGATTGACCTGGACGAGCATTCGGGGAGCACGCTGCCGACGGCGATGATGTCGACCGGTGAAACGGTCATGAACGACGAGCGGCAGGACCGTCGACCGCGAAAACGCAAGCCGACGTTATGGCCGTGGATCGTCTTGGCCGTCATTCTCGCTTTTGCGGTGGTGACAGGCGTGGCTCTGACGATCCGGTTTCTTTTGGGCCATGCGAGTTGACACGACGATAGTTCCCATTCCGATCGGAATGCCGGTTTGCGCCCGGGGTGACCCGAGTTGCAAATTGGTATTCCCGAACGCGTCAAGCTTCATCAAAACTCAGCTTTGGTGTAGCAATAGTCTCCGGACTTCCGATTTTGGCTCGGCCATTGACCGCTGCGCTATAAATGTGACCCAATCTTCAAACGGCTCTCTTGAGCCAAGGTCAATTGCCCGAACCGCTCACGCACTTGAATTCAATTGACCGACACAAGCCCTGGAAACTGGTCATGAAAATAGGATAATTAGAGAAGATGGGAGGATTATGCATTATATTGGGAAGGAGCTATCCCCACAAGTCACATGTCACCAGGGAGTTCCGTCACAATGTCACCATCCGTAATTCTGAGTCTGGCGATCGGCCTTTCGGCCGCCGGATCCCCGGTCAAGGCACCGGGCGTAGTTCCCGTCCCTCCGCCTCCAGGGACGGTAGTAGTTGCCCCGGCCCCGCTTGTTCCGGTTCCTTTGAACCCAAATTTCATCTTGCCGGGTCCATACATTCCGAACCTTTACCCGGTCGTTCCGCAGCCCGTCGTCATCGCCCATCCGAACTGGTACCCCTATCCGGGACCAGCGTGGTGGTATCAGAATAACATTTCGCCGTACAACCCGGTGCAGCACGTGGTGTTGGTTGTCCCGCAACCTCTGCCGAAACCAACGCCCGCGAATAAGAAGCGCTAGTCACGGCCAAGTCGCACTAGCAATTGTTGAAAGTCGGCGGCAGGCGGGCATTCCCAAGTCATCCGCTCGCCGGTAATTGGGTGGGTGAGGCCGAGCTTTTCCGCATGCAACATCGGTCTCTTCGCGTCGCTACCATCTGGAAGTGGTCCGCCGTGGAGAGGCCGATCGTAAACTTCTTCACCGCACAATGGCCAGCCGTGCTCGGCCAGGTGAATCCGTACCTGATGAGTTCGCCCAGTTTCGAGCCGACATTCGACTAGCGCAAATCGATCGAACTGTTCCAACACGCGAACCTGGGTGATTGCCCGCTGACCCTCTCCCGTCGGATCGCTTCCCCGACGGCCATCGCCCCGATCGCGAACGAGATGGGATTCAATCGTGCTCGCCTTGGGCCGGCCGCGAACGAGCGCAAGGTAACGTCGATCAACGGTGTGAGCTTTGAATTGATCGGTTAAGTGCGCTTCGGCCGGCTTCGTTCGCGCGAAGACGACGAGCCCGGAAGTATCGCGATCAATCCGGTGCACCGCCCGCACCTTTTTGCCGGGTTGGCCCAGCATCGCGGGCAAAAGATCGGCGAGAGTGACGGGCAGGAATCGTTTTCCATGTTCGCCGAACTCAGCCGCCTCCTCCTCGTGCCGCATGGTGGTCAATCCCGGGGGTTTGTTGACCACGACAATCGCATCATCCGAATAAACCAGAACCGGCGGCAAGCCATCATAGCTCGGAGCGTCGCGTAGTTTTGCGCGCTTGGGCTGCTCGGTCTTCGCTGCCTGGCTCTCCCCGAGCACGTCCACTCGTTTGCCGAGTTTGAGTCGGTGGGCGGGATCGATCACCCTTTGATTGGCGACGCGCACTTGACCAGACTCGATCAGCCGCTTGGTCCGCGACCAAGGCAGATTCAGCCGCGCGCGCAAGAACGCGGCCAGAGTCTGGTCCGCGTCGCGACGTCCGACGACAAAAGTTTGTGAAGTCATGTGCCGGCAATTGTACGCCGGCCCGCCGCTCGCGGCGTAGGGCTACGCCGCGAGCGGCAGTTGCTTACTTCCCGGGTTGAATGCCGCCGGTCGTATTCAGAACGCCGGGCTTCGCGGCCCGGAAGGCCGTCATGTCGTGCCGGCGAATTTGAACGCCGCCGCCCTCCGCGGCCCCCATGGTATAAACGCCAAATTTGCCCGTGCTGATTTCGCAGACGTAAAGCGCGGCCTGACCTTGAGCGATCATTCCGGTCGTCATCATGAAATGAACGTCCTGCTTCGGCGCGATCGCGAATTCCGTGACGAGATCCACTTCGGCCCAGCCGCCAATCTTGCCCGTCGTTCGATCGATTACCGTGCCGAGCAGCTTGCCGCCACGATAATCGAGCATCCAAACGCCGTCCGTCGGCGCCTTTGGGTTTACGGAGACCGCGCCCGTACACATGATGTAATCTTGGTAACGGTCATTGGCGGCGGCTTCCGCCGTGCGCGGCTTACCGGAAAACACTACGGCGGCAATCAGACCACAGGCAACGCCCGCCAACCCGGCGAGCCAATGTTTCGTGTTTCGCATGGCAACTCCCTTCCCTGGGAAAACGTCCTCCCCATAGCTCGCGGCGACGCGCGTGTCTAGCCCAGTTTTTGCCGAGTCCGTCGCCTATACTGATGTCCGCCCCTTCTCTGGTCCCGCCAATGTCCGACCCCCCCTCCAATCGCCAATTACAGGATGCCGCCGTGCGATTGGCCCGTCGACATCCGCGGGAAGCGCTGATCCTCCTCGCTGCCGTGGCGCTCGTGATTTTGGTCGTCTTTGTTTGGTCGAAGTGGTTCAAACCCAGAAAGCGCCCGCCCGTTATCGGCGATGGTAAACCCGCGACGGTTTTGCTCTGCGCGTGGAATGTGGAGAACTTTTACGACGATCGCGATGACGAGAACATCAAGGACGATATCGAGGACTGGTTCGGCAAGGATCCGGGCGCATTCCGAACCAAGGTCGATCACCTGGCCGAGGGGCTGCTCAAGATGAACGACGGCGTCGGCCCCGATGTGGCATGTCTCAGCGAAGTCGAAAATCAGCGCTGCATGGAAGCCCTTCGCGACGCGGTGAATGCCAAGCTCGAAGCGGCGGGAATGGGCGACCGCCCATACACATCCATTCTGTTCAAGGGCGACAATACGGGCCGGCATTTCGCGCCGGCCATCCTCACTCGGATTGAAGTGACCGCGGACCGCACCCGCAAGCTCGGCACCCGGTTCAACGGCCGTATTCTCGAAGGGCATCTGCACCACAACGGCCACGAGTTAATCGTAATCGTCGCCCACTGGACGAGCCGCGTGAGCGATAGCGCCGAAAACGGCCGCCGGAGGCTGAGCTATGCGAATGATTGCTATGGCCGAGTGAATGCCATCCTCAAGCAGGCGCCGGATGCGGACGTGGTTGTGTGCGGCGATTTCAACGACGAGTTTTCCGACACATCCATGCAAAAGGGATTGCGAGCCTCGAGCAGCATCGATGCTGTCCGAAATTCCACGGAGTCGCCGATTCTACTCGACCTGTTCGCTGGTTGGACCGGTCAGCCGCCAGGAACGATCTATCACGATCGGAAGTGGTTCATTTTCGATCATATTTGCATGACGCGCGGCTTGCTCGACGACCACGGCTGGAGTTGCGATCCAAAATCGGCACAGATATTCGCACCAAAGGAGTTCCGGGCCAAGAACGGGCGGCCACTCAAGTTCGGCAACAAGAACTGGAAAGGTGAACGCGGCTATAGCGACCATTTTCCGGTGACTGCTCAGCTGTCCGTCGCAGGGGCCGGAGGGCCCTAAGCTGTCGTCCCAATTTGAGTTTTTGGTTGAACGGCGTTGCCGAAAGTGAGGAGATGGGGTTATATTAGGAAATGGACTAGCGCCTGCCGATGAGGTTACCTTCGACCTCCTCCAACTTCGCCGGGTCTTCCGACCCATCGCGAAGGACCTCTGTAACCTGTTCCCTATCCGAGGAGGAATCCGACCGCCATGTACGCGACTATTTCCCCATTGTTCGGCTTTCTAGGACTTGGCACCCAGGAGATCATGCTTCTCCTGGTACTTGGCGTTCTGCTCTTTGGCCGCAACCTGCCGCAGCTCGGCCGATCGCTGGGCAAGACGGTGACGGAGTTCAAACGCGGAGTCAAGGGCCTGGAAGACGACACCGAGCCGACGGCAGGCGGCGGCCCCCGCCCCGTGGAGCCAGAACCGGTTCGCCCGCCGCAGCGTGTTACTTCGAGCGCTCCGAAGTTCGAGGACGCCCCGCCGAAAGTCTAATCCACGCGGGGGCGGCGAATCGCTTGCCGCCCCTGTTCGCCGAGCCCGAACCCGCGTAAGAGATTGGGTGTCGGTGCGACATAGGGCGCTTAACTCAGCGGCTAGAGTGCCATCCTCACACGGTGGAAGTCACTGGTTCAAATCCAGTAGCGCCCATTCATCGGACGGGCCACAACCCCCAAGGGTTGTGGCCTTCCTCGTTTCTGCGAGTGCAGCCGCCAGCAATTGCCCGGAGATAGTGATTGAAAGGTCATCCGGACAACGGAGGACCCTCACGTGAGATGGGACATCTCCATGTGCGTCAGATAACGCCGAAGGTGGACGCCCGCAACGAACGTGTCATAAAGGCCAGGTTCGCACCAACGCACGTCACCGACGAGATTCCAGGACTGCGACGCAACCTGCAATGTCAGGCCGATCTCGACCTCGTCTCCGGGATTGACCGGTCCCTTCAGCCGCACTCGCAGTCCGCTCTCGGAGACGTCGGCCACCGCGATTCCGAGGTTGGGCCCTAACCCCAGAGTGCCTCGCCGCAACGTCACGTCAAGTCGCTTCAACACGCGACGGCGAGGGCGGTGTCGCCGATCGGGCCCGCGGTAGGAATCGCCCGCAAATGTTGGATTGTTCATGCCTACGAGGGGGAGAATAACCATAAGTCTCGGCGAGCGAATTATGACACGCGCGGCCCAGGATTCAACCGCCATCGGTCGATGCAATGCGAACAGGTCTCCGCTACAAACGGCACAATCCAAACACGATCAAACCGGATGCTTGCTGACCAGCAATGATGGTCGCGGTTTCACTTCTTTCATGAAATACATTCCTTGATCCAGTTGCCCAGCTTTCCCATTCCTCTCAAGCGGACCATGTGCTCAATTCGATTTCACCGGCCATCGAGACTTCGCAGCCTTAATCGATTTTTTTCGTCCAAGCGCAAACCCCCTTGGACCTCACGTCTTCAGTGCAGACGAGAAAGGCAAGGGGAAGCCAAAATCTGATTCATGCGGAAGTTCAGAAAGAGTCGGGGCATTGTAAAATTTCCAGCCTGGGCAATAGACATGCCCAATCGGACTCTTTAGAATGACGCATGAAGAAAGAACGATCTGCGCCATCCTCCTCAGCCGTTTGGAATCGGCAGGCGAGATCGACCTCTCGATGCGAGGAGACATAACATGAGCGACGAAGTCCTTCGTTCCCTCACATGGGTTGGCGTGGCAGTCGGCATTGTGGCCGCGTTCATGCTTTTGGAAGTCCTCTTGAGGACGCTAACCAATCGCTACGGCACGCCACAGACGGGCTACACGCACCGATCGGGCAACCAAGTGAAGTCGTAATCACGGATGAACCGCCCAGTATGCGAGCCGGCGATCATTCGCCGGCTTTTTTTCTGTGCTGTGTTTGATCCTCCCTTATTGGTCGTCTGTATAATTCGACCGTGTTGAGGGTGTTTGCACGCCTGGCGGCGGCCATGGTCTTCAAAACCATCGGGGGGTTTGAACAAAGCTCCCAGTGGGTTCGATTCCCATACACTCTCGTCAAGGGACCCGCCAACTCAGCATGTGCAGCCGCAATTGCGGGATTTAGACTACCCATATGAGAAGCACGGTCGCCGAAACGCCGGTGATCGTGAACCCGACTACTAGAACGCAGCAGCCCGCCATCTTTCCAGCTTTGCGCTGTCGACCTGACCGCGAGGTCGGGATGCCCGTTCTCTGAGCCATCCACCGCTTCGCGCGAGTCGTTGGCGACTGTCGACGTGTCCACCAACGACGTTTCATAATCGCCTCACTTCTTGGGCCAGCTATTCGTATCCCCCTCTTTGCGGATGGCGTCGATCATTGCGCGGTCCCGGCCCAACTCCTTGGCGAGTGCATCGAGGGCTTTGGGGATTTCACGGTCAAGGAAGACCTTGGCCGGAATCGTGTCGGTCTTGCCGAACTTGGCGAGGCATGCCGCCTCGACGTTGGCAACTGCGCCGGCGATTTTCGCGAAGACAGCCTTGCGATCCGCGACGTTTTCGATGCCAGAATGGTTTTTGGGTTTGGGATCCGATTTTCGTACTACGATGTTGCAATCGACAAGCTGAAAATACACTTCGCCCTTTTCCTTGACGACTGACCCGCCGTCCACCTTTCCGCGAACCTCGATCGTCTGTCCTTTCCGAAGCGAAGTTACCTCTTTTTCGATATTGCTTTTAAACCAGACCGATACCACCAAACCTCTCATGCCGGTCGAGAGGACTGCAAATGGACCATCCGCGTTCTTACTCGCCGAATGAACCGTGCCAGCAAGCCTAACCGATCTTCCCTTGTACTTCTTTTGGGCCGCAGTCCTATCAGCAAGATAGTCCTTGGTTACTTGGTCGAGATCGAGCAATCTTGGCGTGGCTTCGGCGGGAGTACTGGGTCCGTTTATTCGACACTTCTCACTGAATACGACAGCCCGTTGGGAAGGTTGGGCAAGTTGAGGTAGCTTGAAAATGCCTGTGTCCTTACGTGTGTGTTTTCCAGGACGGCACACGGGGACACAGGCATGGACGCCATTGTCGGTCGCATCAAGGTCGTGAAATGCGCTCCCAAACGCCAACCCTGTCCGCACTGCGGGCAAGAGGGACGACGCAAAGGATACCTCCCCTCCCGCTTCGTTGTGGACGTCGAACCCGCAGGAGGCGTCTGCACCATCGAACTGCGCATGGCAGAATATCGAGCCACCTGCGGTTGTTGCAAGACCTTTCGCTCCTGCCCGCCACCAGATGCCGTCGATGTCGAGCCCTGGGCCACCTACTCCAACCGGGTCCGCGACTTGGTGGTTCGTCGCCTGATTGAAGACAACCTGTCCGTCGACCGGCTTCTCCATTCGCTCCAGCGTGACTTTCGCTTAAAACTGTCTGAGGGTTATGTCTACCAGTGTCTGGAATGGAAGGTCGGCCAGGTCAACATGGCGGAGTATCGCCGATGGACCCAAGAACGGTTTTCGGGAACGCTGTGCATCGACGAACTGCATCTTGGCGACCGCACGTTGCTGATGGCCACCGACCCGATTGCGGACATGGTGGTGGGGTTCGCGTTAGTGTCCCGCAACGACCATGACCACATGCGGTCCTTTCTGAACAACCTAAAAACCCACGGATTCCAGCCCAAAATAGTCATCAGCGATGGATCGCCCCTCTACCCAGCCGTGATCGAGGAACTTTGGCCGGAAGCCAAACACCAGTTGTGCGTGTTCCATTTGTTGAAGGAAATCAACACGGACATCCTGGATGCGTTTCGTCGGTTACGCCGGGAAGCGTTTCCGAAAGCGAAGTCGAAAGGAAAACGCGGCCGACCCTCGAAGGCTCGGGCGAAGGCGCAGAAGTGGGCGAAGCGGCAAGCCGAACGCTCGAAGTTCGTTTGGGATCATCGCTACTTGATCGTGACGGGTCCAGAAAAGATGAGCGCGGAAGATCACGCGAACGTGTCGAAGATGATGCGCTACGTGCCGGGGTTGAAACAGTTGCGTCAGTTCGCGTTAGCAGTGCGGGACGTCTTGGATCCGACGATCAGCCGGGCCCAGGCGTGGAATCGGTTTCGGAAATTGCAGGGCAACAAACCGTATCAAAAGGATGCCGATCTGCGGCGGGCGCTACAGAAACTACGGCGTGAGAAGTTTGTCAAGGCGATCGAGTATTTGGCATGGACGCATCGGAGGAAGATCCGCACGAACAACCACGTGGAGCGAATGAACCGCGTGATCCGTTTGAAAGAGAAGGTGCGTTACGGCTGGCGGAAGCGTCGCAGCGTGGTGCGGTACTTGGTTCTATCGCTGGACGGAATGCCGCAGCGGCAAAGCGCCGAGCCACCAGAACCGAAAAAACGCTTGCAACGCAGGCGAAAGCGCAAACTTGGACCACAATAGCTGTCGTGTTCAGTGAGGAGTGTCGTTTATTCCTTTCTTATTTGGAGCGGCAGGCTTCTCGCGGGCGTCAACCTCTTTCTTCTCGGCCTCTCTCCACAACTGAAGCGCCTGCTCGTGCCGCCAAGTGGCTTTTGGGTCGGGCTTCCATTCGTATAGCTTGACCAATCGATCGTTGCCGTAGTCACCCGTACTTTCGGCACTGTAGAATCCGTTCAATCGAACGAGATGGCCGGTTGCGTGCTTGTCCGTTTCGACTCCAGCAACCACGAACCGTGAACCGCCATAAGAAACGACGAGAGAATAATCGGTGACTGCGACTACCCGAACGGTGGCATCCGCCTTTCCGATATCGCCTACGTGCAGGTCTGCAAGGTTGAGCATGCTCTTCGGAGACGGGTCAAGCCAATCAGCGACCCACTTCGCTCGCTTTGTAGCCACCTGGGCCGTCGCGATTCGCATTTCTTTTTCGCCCGCTCCAGCGGCAATCGGAGGGTCCGGGAATTTGTCTATGGCGTCGGCTTGCAGCTTGGCGAGCCTCTCTTCCCAGCCTTCAGCCGCCGCCTGAGTTACTTCGGCTTGCTGAGCTTCTTTTGTTTTTGAACCGTTGCAGGAAATTATGCAGGCGGCCCAAATAACGAAGCAAAGAGCGGTTGAGATTCGCGAGCAACTCATACGAGCCTCCCGATACCGAATCCATCGATCGCAAGTCTTCGAATTGAGCGAATCCCGCTCGTTCTGCGATTTTGGCCTTATTCTATCAACTCCACCACTCGCACACTCCCTGCCAGCACCGTCAGTTTCAACTCACCACCCTTCAGGTTCAACTTGTCTTCTGGCATGAGCCAATCCATTGCCGATTTCACTGGCCGCTTGGTCCGGATGGTCACTTTCCGGTTCTCGCGATAATCGGTCGGCGTGATTCCCTGTTGCGGCTTGTTCTGCCCGGCCGGATTGAAGAGCGTCACGATCCAGCCACTGGCTGTTCGATTCAGCATCCATTCGACATCGCCATGAACTTCCACAGGCGCGAGGCCGCTCGTGAGACGGGCGAGCAGTAGGGCGAAGACGGGATGGACGGTCTTGTCGATGCCCAGGCCGCGGGGAACGCTCAGCACAATCAGCCGGCCCTTGCCACGGTCGTAGGCGGCACAGAAGCACTTGCCATCGGCGGTCGTCGCGAGCGACGTTCCGCCTTTGAGGGATCGATAGCGGAAGCGTTGCGACTTGCTCGCGTTGCCCTGCCACGCATAGCCCTCGGCCTCGGCGATCGGGCCGGCTTTCGGCAAAGCGAGCGCTTCGACGCCCGGGCCGGTCAGATGCGCGTCGGCGATGAGCAGCGTGCCGCCGTCCTGGACATACTTTGCGAGCTGCTTGCCTTCATCGGCCGTCAAGGCGATGTCGCCGGCCGCGATGACCACGGGATACGTGTCGATGGTGGTCCAATTCTTGACGTCCGGATACGCATAAATGACATCGAATATATCGCCGAACATGCCGGGGACATTGACTTCGCTCGTGCCGGTCGTTGGCGCCTCGGCCTTGATGCCAATTGGGTGATAGGCGGTCCAGAAGTATTCCTGCAACATGCGCTCGTGATCGCCGTAACGTGTGATATCCGGTCGCTTGGCATAATCGTCGAACGCATTGGGCGAAAACGGCGCCGGATCCCATCCGTGCGCGTAATCGAGCAGGAATGCGACCGGTGTGAATGGCACCCCCCGGTCCGAATGCGCCGCCGACACCTTGAGGAATCGATCGACGATCTTGCCTTTCGGCGAGAGTTGCACCGGATGCAGGCCGGCGGCCGTCGTTCCGCCCGGCATCCAGAATTCATCGAAACCCTGCTCGTGGTAAAACATTGACGAGCCGGCCAGGTACTGATGCCAAACGTCGAACTTGTACCACGTCATGCCGGCGCCGGAATAGACGCTGTAGAAATTGTCCAAGATGTTGCGTGGCTTGGTATAACTCGATTGTTCGCTGAAGATCGTGCTGGCGTCGCCGAAGTTGCACGAACGATAAGTCGCGGTCATGCCGCCGTTTTGTCGAGCGGCGCGCGCAGGAAGGCCATCCGCAACGAGAGAATGCCGCCAGTGATCGCCGACGATTCGTAGCCGACCGTTCGCGCACCCACGAATAGCACAGCGGCGCAAATGCCGGCATGCCGATCGACTGGCAGGGAATCACCTCGCGATACGCATTCGGCCAGTCCTGGCCATAAACGGTCTTGTACTTGGCCGCGTTGGCTGCGAGGGAGGTCTTCGTGATCGCTTCGGCCAATTCACGGCGATTCTTGGCAGACGCGGTGGCCGCCTTCATCACCTCCGGCTTGACGTCGAAATAGCCGGTGCTCTCGCCGGCGATGCTGCCGACAAATCGGTCGCGATATTTGAGGAAGTTGGCTTTGCCCGCGGCCGAGACGGGATTGTCGGGATGATAATTGAGCAGTAATCCCCAGTTGCGATCGGGGTGCTGGTCGAGCCATTTGATGAACGCCCGGCCGGCGGGGTTTGGCTTGCCGTCCTTCTTGTCCGGTTCGAGGATATATGGCCCGGCGCCGTGGAAGATCGGCGTGATGCGGGGATCGCCGAAGATCGGAACGTCCGCCTTGCCGGCATACTTCGCTTCGAAAGCCTTACGCGTCTCGGCGTCGGCAACGTTGTATGGCACCGGCACGCGCTTCGGATCGTCGCTCGCCCATTTCGCGTCCGGGCTCATGTTCCATAGATACAGGAAACCGTTGTCGCGGAAGGTGCGCGGCTTCCACGAAGCGGGCGGATCGATGGCCGGCAATCGCCGCACGAGCGGTTCCAGTCGTTTGTCGCTCCGCCGCAACTCCTCCAAAAGCGCTCCGGATGGATGCGGCGGCCGTTCCTTGATCAGCGGCCGGTAGTCGAGGTCGGTCGTGAGCACCAGGCAATCGATCTGCCGGCACTCTTTCTCCTTGAAGCCTGATGCGAGTTCGAGTTTCACGACGCCGGCCGGAAGATCGGCATCATGCCCTTCCCACGCGAACGCCCAGTTCCAGTAGAGCTTCATTTCGTTGTCTTCGTCGATATTGGGTTTCTGGCCGTATGTCAGCGTGCTGGTAGCCGCGCCCTTTGGGGTCAGGCGCACGAGGAAGCGGTTGGTCATGCCGCGGTTCTCGCGGAAGCGGACCCAGACGCGGTACTTGCCTTTCACCGGGATATCAACGTTCGTTGATGCGACGGCCTTGTCGTCGTCCGCCCCGCACCCGATGGAAAGGAACCCCGATTCGCCGCCTTGCACCCATTCGGCGGCCCAGCCTGGACCGGAAAGCCCCCAGTGGCCGTCGGTCTTCTTCATCTCCGGCCGGCCGGCGGGCCAGCAATAGCCGCGAATGCCGTCCAGATGCTCGGCTTCGATCCAAATGGACTCCGCACGTGCGGCGGCCGCCAGGAGCAACATGGACAGCAGAACTTTCTGCATGGTGATCACTCGCAATGTCAGCCCGCCAAACCGACGCGGGTTTCGGAAAGAACGCTTCTTAGCTGGGACATTTTGCGACGCTGGCCAGCAAACGACCACGCAAGTCGCGGGACCGTTTTTTTTTTCAACACGACAGAAGCGGACACAAGGGGCGACTCGGGTCCTCGAACAACATCTTTTTCCCAGGGTGTCAAAAGGTATCAAATGGTGTCATCCGCCCTCCCGGACCCGCAAACATCTTTTGTTTTCTGGCTCAAATTGGGTCAAACTGGGTCAACCCTTCGGTCATTGGCCCTTCGCGCACCGTGCCCCGCCCATTCCAGTATTTCGAGACGCGCGAAACGCAAGGGAGAAATTGAAAAAATCTTGTCGGCGATTCATTGAAAGAGAACGGGCATCATTTCCCAAACGCGTTAACCCGTGAAGCCGCGACGCGAAGGCTTTGCGGAGCGGAGCGAGAGACGCGGTCGTCGCGGAAGCGTCGCCACAGCGCCCGGCAGACGCGCTCCGCTCCGCAAAGCCTTCGCGTCGCGGCTTCACGGGCTGAGAGTCGTTGCCAGACGCGCTCCGCTCCGCAAAGCCTTCGCGTCGCGGCTTCACGGGGCCGCGGCAGCGCAGGAATAGGCGTCGCTAAAGAAACATTGAATCTCTGAACCTCCCGCCCTACGCGCTGTCTTTCCCTGAACGTCACAAGCCGCCACCGGGTGGCGCGGTTGCATTGGTCGTCGACTCAAAAACGCCGATTGCAGCTTCCGCGTTCCGCAACGGAGTTTGGCGACGTTACCTTCAAGGTTAGCTCAGTGGATAGAGCACCAAGCTGATAACTTGGCTGTCGCGGGTTCGACTCCCGTACCTTGACCCAACATGGGTCCCGCCCGAGGGGGGCCGAGTCCGCGTTCGCCGCCCGAACGTGTCATCGAGCGCCCAGAGATGACACGAAACGCCAGCGCGACCGGATCAATCTCGATTCCGCGCATGTTGTGCGACCAACACGGCCAGGTTCGCCCGCCCCGCCGCGATTGCTTGCTCGACACCCGCGAATTCGACGATCCGCGAGCGTCGCGAACGGGACACGGTCCCCTGAAGGCACTTTTTCGATACCAACCACCACAAAGACACAAAGTTCACACAAAGAAACACGGAGAATGCCTTCTTTGGTTTCTTCGGCTTTCTTTGTGAACCTTTGTGTGATCTCTGTACCAACCACCACAAAGACACAAAGTTCACACAAAGAAACACGGAGAATGCCTTCTTTGGTTTCTTCGGCTTTCTTTGTGAACCTTTGTGTGATCTCTGTGCCTTTGTGGTAAGTGCCACGAAAGAAGGAGATCGCCCCATGACGACGTTCATCAAGAAGCACGAAGTTGGTCTGCGTTTCTACCGCGGCGAATTCGTCGGCCTGGTGGGTCCGGGCACGCACCGCGTGTTTGATCCATTCGGCCGCATGCAGATCGAGGTAGTCGATGGCCGGGCGGTTTACCTGCGTCACAAGGACCTCGACGAAATCGTCAAGAGCGGCGTGCTGGCCGGCAAGGCCGACGTGTACGAATTGACCGACCTGCAGCGCGCGCTCGTCTGGATCGACGGCCGGTTCAACGCGATCCTCGGTCCGGGTCTGCACGCGCTGTGGACCGGTTTTCGCCGTGTCCGCGTTGAGGTGCTCGACATCGTGGCGACGAACCCGCGCCTGGTGCATGCGCACCTTGAAGCGATTCTCGCGAACGGCGCCGCGCTCGCGTATCTCACGGTTCAGGAAGTGCCGGCGGAGCACGTGGGCATCGTGACGGTGAGCGGCGTGCGCAAGGAAATGCTCGGACCGGGCATGTGCGCTTCTGGAAGGGCCTCGGTGCGCTGAATGTGACCCTTGTCGATCGCCGCGAATTGACAGTCGATATCACCGGCCAGGAAATCCTGACGGCGGACAAGGTCACGCTGCGGCTGAACGCTCAGCTCGTCTACCGCGTCGTCGACGCCGAGAAGGCCGTCGCGACCAGTGACGACGTGCGAACGGTCGTTTACCGCGAAGCACAGTTGGCGCTGCGAGCGGCCATTGGCACGCGCGACCTGGACACGCTGCTCAACGAAAAGGACGCGCTGGCGGCGGAGGTCACCGGAGCGGTTCGTCCGCGAGCATCCGAGTTCGGCGTTGAAGTTGTTGCGGTCGGGGTCAAGGACCTGATCCTGCCGGGCGACATGCGAACGCTGTTGAACAAGGTGATCGAGGCCAAGAAGGCGGCCGAAGCGAGCGTCATCATGCGGCGAGAAGAGGCCGCGGCGCTGCGTCACCAGGCCAACACGGCGAAGCTCTATGTTGACAACCCGACGCTATTGCGTCTGCGCGAGCTGGAGACGGTCGAAAAGATCGCCACGGCCGGCAAGCTCAACATCGTCACCGGCGACAAGGGTTTGGCTGACCGAATTGTCAATTTGATTTGAGTCGAAGGGTTCGGAGGCGACTCCGAACCCGATTTAGTGTGCGTTTCAAAAGTAGCGGCGTTACCTGCGGAGCCTGAAGCGTAAGCGAAGGCGAATCGCGGCGCCTTCGCTTACGCTTCAGGCTCCGCTATCACGAATTCTGAAACGCACTGTTGGAACAGCAATTCTTCAACCCGGACCATCCCTCAATCATTTCTTTCATTCGGGGTCGGGAAATCGCTGGCGTTAGGTTCGGCGAGTCGGTAGCATCATCCCCATACTCATTTCCGCATTCGCTTCTTGATCGCGATGTGGTGACTCATGTCGTCACCGGGTTCTTGTTCCCGATGTCAGCGTGCACTCTCCGCCGATTCGGATGGCGAGTTGTGCGCCGATTGCCGTGGCGCCGAGTTGGCCGCGGCCGTGCCGGTCGATGCGGCACGGACCGTGTCGATTGCTTCCGACCGTTCGCCCAGATCGTCATTCATCCCCATCGACGACAATCTTGACCCAACCCGGTCGCCCACTCGTCATGCGGAATCGGACGACTTTGCGGTCGATCCAAGACAATACTTCCCCGATTCGCCACCGGGATACGATCTGCTTCGCCGGCTCGGCACGGGCGGCATGGGCACGGTCTACCTCGCCCGCGAGCACGCCGCTGAGCGGACGGTCGCGATGAAGTTGCTCAACATGCCAGGCAGCCGTGCCGCGTTTGATCGGTTTCTTGTCGAAGCACGAGCCCTGGCTCGACTGGATCATCCGAACATCGTCAAGGTGATTACGGTCGAGACCAATTGGCGCGTGCCATTTTTCACCATGGCGCATGCCGATGCCGGCACGCTTGCGGATTGGACGGACCCGACGTCGCTCCCGGCGCCTATCGAGGCTGCCCGACTCATTCTGGCGGCAGCCGAGGGCGTGTCCGCGGCCCACGCGGCCGGCATTCTGCACCGCGACATCAAGCCATCGAACATTCTTCTGCAAAGCGCTGAAGGAAAAAGTAGCAATGATCGACAAGCAGAAAACTCCAATTCGTCATTGGAACATCGACTTTCGTTGATTCAGCCCAAGGTTTCCGATTTTGGCTTAGCCAAGCGGACGGATCGTGACGATGGTCTGACACGGAGTAGCGATCCGCTGGGCACTCCGCGATACATGTCTCCGGAAGCGGCCGGCGGGCGGTACGACCAAATCGGCCCGCCGACCGATGTCTATGGCCTCGGCGCTACTCTTTACCATCTTTTGACCGGCCGGCCGCCATTCACCGGTGAAACGCATGACCAGGTCATTCGCCAGGTGTTGAACGACCCGCCGACACGACCAAGGGCCTTGCGACCCGATCTATCGGCGGAACTGGAAGCGATCGTCGTCAAAGCAATGGAGAAGAATCCGGCCGCTCGCTATCCGACGGCCGAGGCATTCGCCAACGACCTGCGGCGGTTCCTCGCCGGTGAAATGCCCGATGCTCCACTTCTGTCACGACCGCGACGAGCCTGGCGTTGGCTCGGCCGAAATCGAACTAGGATTGCGGCCGCGGTCGCTATCCTCGTCGTTGCATCGGCGCTGGTGGCCATTGGCATGCGTGCGGGAAGCCGTCCGTCACGGAGCCCGCAACAGGTAATTCGCGAGGAAATCAAAGCCGGTAAGTCGGTGCGCTTATTGCAACCGGACGGCCAACCGCGCTGGGCGAGTTGGCCGATCGGGCAAGACCAAGTTCAGTCACGGCCCGATGACGGGGGAACTTATTCCGTCGGCGCCAATGAGGTCAGAGTCCTGCTTCTGCTGGATGATCCCGGCGTCGACTTCTACGAGGTCCGGGCCGAAATCTGCCACAAGGGGAAGTTTGATCCCCAGGATCAGATGCAAGCCGACGACGTCGGGTTGGTCCTGGGTTATGCGGAGCAGGACGGACCAAGCGATTCGCATGTGCACAGTATGATCGTTTTGCGATTCGCCGAATACGATCCGGCTGTGAATCCCGGACCTCTCCGCGCGCTGGAAATGGTTGACGTCGGACTAGTGATGACGCCCGCTTCCAGACTGGGAATGCTGCAGTTGAACCGAGAGGGGCCCAGCGACCCCCTCCACCGAATTCCCGGTGGTCGGCCCTGGCGAAGCGTACACGCGAAAGTGACGCCTAACGGCATTTGGATGCGAGTGCCGGACGGAGAACCTCAGTTCGCAGACACGGCAGGCATCGCCGAACGGCGCGGCAAGATTCATCGAGCGCTTGCTGTTGGATCGGCCGAATCGATTCAGCCGTTTCCTACCTGGTCGCCGCGCATGGCGATCGGCATCTGGTCGTCGGGTTCGTGGGTCTCGATACGCAATGTGACGATCCAGTCACTCCGATAACTTCCACCCATTCATAGTGAGGATCCCGTGTCGTCTCCATCCATCAACTCGTGCAAGATCACGAACGTCACGAGCGGCGAGTGCATCGGCCTCGACCGCAAAATCCAAGTGTTTTACTCTAACGCCAACAACGATGACGGGACGGTCTCGATTAGTTGTAATGCGGGGACTTCGTTGCCCGCGATAGCGGCAGCGCCCGGACCCGCTGGAACGCTGATGTTTTCTCTGACTCATGCCGTGCCCGGCGGGACACACGCCATCAACGCGACGCTGTTTCACAGCGGGACGGCTGTTGCCGGCGATGCGGTCCGGGTTAGCGTGGGCAACCCCTGCCCGATCCGGATCGGGGGAACGTCGGGTATAGTCGACGGCCTGCCGGCCGTGAATGTCTCCGCCGTTCTTCACGGTACGTTTGAACCGAGCAAGGGCAACCACGTGATGATTCTCGTGGAGGAGAAGGTGGTCGTGAACGGGCGTCTCGCTCAGCCCCGTCTGGTCTTCGCCAGCCCCGCCGAGGTGACGGTGAATCCCGGACCGCCGCCCAGTGGAGAATGGACGTATGGAGTCGTCCCAGGCGCTCAAGCGGGACAGCACATTCGAGCGGTTCTTACCAAGGATGGCAAAGTCGTCTCAATCGTCCGGGGAATTTTCAAATAGGCGACTGGCTCGACGTCGCCGCGATTACCGATCGAACGGAATCGCAACGACAACTCCAATTGGCAGCATGTCGAGAATTGTCGGAGGCTCCATTGCCGATGGATTCGCTTCGGCATTTCGCTTCTGATTGGCCAGGGAATCGGGAGAACAGGACACTTGTAAGACATGGCACGTCGCCGCGGTATTGCTATAATTAGAGAGCCGTTTTCCCACCGCGCATTCTTCATGTTTCCGATTGTCTTGCTTCGATCCCCGGAGTTGCTGTGAAAGATACCCCTGGCAAGCCGGCGCCGGTTACCGGCGCCACGCTCGACGAGAAGATTCGGAACGCCCAGACTCAGCTTGACGCTCAGGTCCGCGAAATCGTGCGCTGGCATTTCAGTCCGGACACGGGAACTCCGTTCTGGCTGGAAAAGGCCAAGTCGTTTGATTTCAACCCATTGAAGGATGTCAATGGCTGGGCGGACATGAAGAAGTTCCCGTTCTTCGAAGACGATTGGCTTCGCGGCGGGCCGGTGACGCGCTGGATCCCGAAAGGCTTCCAAGACAAGCCGTGGTATGTCTTTGAAACGGGCGGAACGACAGGGATTCCCAAGAGTCGGGTGGTCGCGGATGATTTCCGCATTGATTACGAAATGTTCTCGGACTCCCTTCCAGAGAAGTTCTTCCCGAAAGGGTCGAATTGGCTCATGCTTGGTCCCAGCGGGCCGCGACGTTTGCGTTTGGCGGTGGAGCACCTCTGCCAGTATCGCGGCGGAATTTGTTTCTGCATTGACCTCGACCCGCGCTGGGTGGTGAAGCTGATCAAGAAGGGCTGGACCGAACACCTGAAAGCGTATCAGGAGCATTGCATCGATCAGGCGATGACGGTCCTATCCGCCGGTCACGATGTCAAGTGCCTGTTCACCACGCCGAAGCTGCTCGATGCGCTTTGCAAGCGATTGGAGCAGGATGGCTCGAGCCTTTCGAAGGTTGGCATCACGGGCATCTTCTGCGGCGGCACCGAGATGACTTCGCAGTGGATCCGCTTTGCCATCGAGGAATACCTCGGACCGGACGTGTACATTGCTCCGACCTATGGCAATACGCTCATGGGCCTCGCCGCCGCGGAGATGCCGACGGCGAAGTCGAAGTACAAGATCGCGTATTACGCTCCGCAGCCCCGAGCCGTCGCGGAAGTGGTAGACTTCAAGGATTACAACACGCTGGTCCCGGTGGGTTCGACGGGACGAGTTCTGTTGACGACATTGACGAAGGAGTTCTTCGTTCCCCGCTTCGCCGAGCGCGACGAAGGCGAGCGCGAGCCGCCGAGCGAAAAGTACCCCTGGCATGGCGTCAGCGGCGTCCGGCCGTTCCACGAGATCGCGGCGACGACGACGGTGGGAGTCTATTGATGGCCATCAACATCGAAGTGATCATCGAGAAGGCGCGAGAAGAAGCGTTTGCCCGCGCCTTGGACCAGGCGATTCAAACCAAGGCCGAGGCAATTTTCGTAAAGGCTTTCGAGAACGGCGCGCCGTTCGGTAAACGGCTTGAAGAAAAAATCGCGGAGGCCTTTCAGCGTCTCATATAGGAAGGCATTCAGTGGGAGAAGAAGGAGCGGGGTTTCAAGAAGTGAATTCGGTTCGCGATGGACGCCCAGTCCACGAGGTCCCGGCGACGATGCGAGGTATATTGTGGTTGGAGGACCGCAATGAATGACGACGACAAGACTGGCTCGACGGTCAAAAAAAAGCCTGAACCGATGCCCGTCGATCCGGAGGAGCGCTGGGATTGGGAGTTCCATCAGCCCCCGCCACCTCCTAAGCGCAAAGGGAAGATCCAGGTGCGGCTCGTGTACAAGGGTCGCGCCAAACCAATGCCGTTTCCTGATCCCGACGAAGAATAGGCTCGATGGCGATTGCGACCTATCCTTGGTACGATCTCGTCTCGGGTGAAAGGCTCGGACAAGGAGACATTCTGGAATCGTGTCCAGTTTATTCGCCTCCTGAAGAACTTGCTGGCAGTGATTCCCTTTCACCGATTTTTGAGTTTGAAGATCGTGACATCATTGTGGTGTCGCAATCATGCGATTTGATTGTAGGTCGCGAGAAGGTTTCGCAGATCGTCGTTTGTCCGATTTGGCTCCTTGCCGATTTCGTGGATGGGCATTTGGCGACGCTTAAAGGTCGCGAGGAAGTGAGAAGAGGAGTTCTGCCCTCATATCACATGCTTGCTGCCTGCGAACTACCGGACTTTCAGCGTGGTATTCGCGTCGTCGATTTTCGCGAGTTATTCACGTTGCCGCTCGGCTATGCACGTAAGCGAGCCGGCTTATCCGATCAGCGTCTCCGCCTGCCGCCGCCCTACCGCGAGCATCTGGCTCAGGCATTCACGAGGTATTTCATGCGAATTGGTTTGCCGCTCGACATTCCGGCATTTAAGTGAAGCAACGAGACCGACAACGAACCACAGGTAATTGGAGTACAATCGTGATCCACATCCCCGTCCTTCGCTGGGGCGAGCCCTACGAAAGCCTCGAGACCGATAAGGTCGTTCACTTCATCTCGGGCGAGGTGCTCGCCGAAGTCGGCCGGGCCAATGCCGCCATGGTCGAGCGCGACATGCGCTATGCCCAGCGGGCCCGCGACGTTCTTCGCGAGATCCCGATCAAGGACCTCCTTCAGATGATGAAGAAGGCCGGCGAACTTTATGCCAAGGCCGAACTGCCGCTTGGGCGATGGCACGCAGACGCCCGACCAGTTCGCGCGCATGCAGTCGGCGACGACCGGCCTCCCCGAGCACATGTGCAAGTTCAACATGGAGAAGAACAACTTCGTGTTGAACAACATGGACAAGATTCTCGACTCGCTCACGCGTGGCCTCGATCTCAACATTCTCAGCCGCGGCTACGGCGTCGAGGCGCGCGGCGTGCCTGTGAGTTATCAGTGCCAGTCGCCTGTGCTGGGCATGGTGCTGCCGTCCAATTCGCCCGGCGTGCATACGCTCTGGCTGCCGATCGTTCCGATGCAGGTCGGCCTCGTGCTCAAGCCCGGCCCGCAGGAGCCGTGGACGCCGTACCGCATGTTCAATGCGTTCGTTCAGGCCGGCGTGCCGAAGCAGGCGATGTCGATCTACCCCGGCCTCGGCGACATCGGCGCCGCGGTCCTCAACAGTTGCCCGCGGAGCCTGATCTTCGGCGGCACGGCGACGGTCGAGCAGTACAAGGGCAACCCGCGGGTCCAGGCGCATGGCCCGGGCTTCAGCAAGATCATCCTCGGCGACGACAAGGTCGATCAGTGGGAAAAGTACATCGACATCATGGCCGACAGCATTTACGTCAATAGCGGCCGCGGGTTGCATTAACTGCTCGGGAGTCTGGGCGTCGCGGCACACGGAGAAGATTGCTGAGGCGATTGCCGCCAAGATCGGCCCGATCCAGCCGCTGCCGCCGGAAGACCCGAACGCCGGCCTGGCGCCGTTCACCGTACCGAGGCAGGCCGAAGGCGTGAATAACGACATCGAGGCCGCCTTGAAGGAAGCGGGCGTCAGCGACATGACCGCGAAGTACGGCACCGCGCATGGACAAACGCGAACGCTGCGACCTACATGCGGCCGACGATCATGCACAGCGATTCGCCGGACACGGCGATGGCGAAGAAGGAGTACATGTTCCCGTTCGCGACCGTGGTGAAGTGCCCGCAGGACAAGATGCTCGAGAAGATCGGCCCGACGCTGGTCTGCTCGGCGATCACCGAAGACAAGAAATTTCAGCGCGCTTTGATTGATGCGACGCACATCGATCGTCTGAACATTGGGCCGATGCCGACGATCAAGCTGAACTGGCTGCAACCGCACGAAGGCAGTATCGTGGATTTTCTGTTCCGTGCGCGGGCGTTCCAGCACGAGGGACCGGTGAACGGGTAGGAGGAGCTCGTTGTGCCGTCGCCGTTTCCTGGAATGGACCCGTACTTGGAAGACCCAGGCTTCTGGCAGGGGTTCCATACCACGTTGCTTACGGCAATCCGTGCGGCGATCACACCGTTGCTTCCACCTGGCTTATATGCGGAGGTCGAACAACACATCTGGTTCCGGGAGGAACCCTGGCCCGAATTCGAGGCTGGCGAAACCCGATGTTTACATCCTTGAGGGGCCTGCCAAGAAAACGAACGGCAAGCGCTCGAAAGCCGGAGCAGTCGTTTGCACTCCGCCCACAGTTCGCGCGATGATGCCCAACATCGTCCGTGAAATTGGGCAACACACCGTGCGAATACGCGACGCACGAAATCGAAAGGTCGTAACTGCGATCGAACTGTTGAGCCCTTCCAACAAGGTCGCAGGCACGGATCGCGATCGCTATCTTCTGAAGCGCGAAGAATTCATCGCCAACGGAACCCACATGGTCGAAATCGACTTGCTCCGTTCGGGTCAACGCCTCCCGATCAACAATATTCCCCTGGACGATTACTATGTTTATGTGACGGACGCGGCTTACTATAACGAGGTGTCTGTCTGGGTCTTTGGTGTCCGTGACGCCATTCCTCCCTTTCAAGTACCGCTTACACCGCAACATAAACCGCTCGTGCTTTCACTGCGCCCGTGCATTGACCGAGTGTATGCCGAGGCGAATTACGGCCCCCAAATTGATTATTCCATTCCCCCCATCCCGCCGCTTCGTCCCAGCGACGCCGAATGGGCCGCGGAACTGTTGAAGAAAACCGCCCGGAAAAGGAAGAAGTAGCCCGCATGAAGGGGAAGATCGCCAAAGACGCTCGCAGCAAGCGGCCGCTGGCCGGACCGCCGGCATTCGATTTTACGCCGCTCAACCGCGTCGTATTCGGCCCCGGTACGCTGTCCCGGCTCGGCGAACTGGCACGTGAACTGGGCGGACGCCGCGTCCTGCTCGTCACGGACCCCGGACTCGAGGCAGCCGGTCACCCCCAGCGAGCAGTTGCCAGTTTGCGCGACGCGGGCCTCGAAGTGACTGTATTCGACGAGGTTCGCGAGAACCCCAGCACCGCGTGCGTGGAACTCGGTACGCATGTCGCGCAAGCAAACAAGATCGACTTATTGGTCGCGGTCGGCGGCGGGTCCTCAATGGACTGCGCCAAGGGGATCAATTTCGTTTTCACGAATGGCGGATCGATTGCGGATTACAAGGGCTTCGGCCTCGCGCAGAAGCCCATGCTTCCATCGATCGGGATTCCCACCACATCGGGCACGGGCAGCGAGGCTCAGAGTTTTGCCCTGATCACCGATGAGAAATCGCACATTAAGATGGCGTGCGGCGACAAGAAGGCCGCATTCCGCGTCGCCATTCTCGATCCCGAGCTGACGGTCTCCCAACCGCGATCGGTGACGGCCGCGACTGGGGTGGATGCGATCGCCCACGCGATTGAGTCCTACGTTTGTAATAAACGCAACCCGATTTCCGAAGCGTTCGCGCTGGCCGCCTGGAGGTTGCTGGAGCCCAATTTCGAAACGGTGCTGCGCGAGCCTGCCAATCTCGACGCCCGCTCGGCGATGCAGGTCGGCAGCCACCTTGCGGGCGCGGCAATCGAGAGTGCCATGCTCGGCATCTGCCACTCGTGTGCCAACCCGCTGACCGCCCACTACGGCATCACGCACGGCACCGCGATCGGCATGCTCCTGCCCCACGTGATCCGCTTCAATGGACCGGTCGCCGAGAGCATGTACGCGGAACTGGTGTCAGCCGTTCAACCGCTCAACGGTGTACCCGCGTCGGAGATTCTCGCCAATCGTATCGCGGAGTTGGTGGCCGCTGCCGGCCAACCGGTCCGTCTACGCGACTGCGGCGTCAGCGATACGATCCTCTCGCTCCTCGCCGTCGAGGCGAACGAACAGTGGACCGCCCGTTTCAACCCCCGGCCGGTGGTCGAAGAGGATTTGCACCAGGTCTATCAAGCAGCGTGGTGACGATTGCAATTCTCTTTGCATTCCTCTGCCCCACTTCTTGGGTCCCAGCCTTCGGCCATGTCGCAATCTCAGAGATGCTTGCCCTTTTCACGCCCGGCACTCCGTTTCTGGCGGGCCCGGTCGGCCGCATTTCGCTGGAGCGTGCCGTGGGCTCTCTGAATCTCGCCAAGAATTCCTCGGCATTCTTGGTTCACCGAGTTGCCTTGTGCGAATAATACCTGACGGTCTTTTTGCAAGTGTCCCATCTGTTCCCGAACCTCATCCATCTCGGGCAGCGGGATCCGCGGCTCAATGTAGTTCGTGACGATTTCCTCGAGCCTTTTCCGTTCGGGTACGCCATGTGCCCAAGTGGCGCGGTGGATGAACTCGCGTACCTTCGGCAGGGCATAATGGACGCGGTTCTTGGCCTTGTTCCATTGGGCCACGTCGGCCTGCAGGGCGTGGACCTTTTCTTCGACGGTCAGCGATTTCTTGAACGCGGCCTCCATCTCGGCCTGCAGGCCCCCCATGGTCAGACGCAACGTATCGATGCTCACTTCCAGACCCAAGATGGTCTTCCACGCGGCGTCGAGGGCTTGCCACTGTTCCAGCGACACTTCCTGGGCGCTGCTTTCGTCGCGGGCAGCGGCTTGAGCCGGCGCGGAATCAATTCCCGGTTGTGCGGCCGCTTCGTTTCGCGAGGAGTCATCGTGCGGTAACATATTGTTCTCCGACTGGGCGATAAGCAGTTGTCCTGACGGAAGCGAACGACTGCGTTCAGTTGCCGGGATGGCCGCACGAAACGAGATGTCTCGTGAAGTGGTAACGCCGGCCCAATCAGGTTGATCGCTCGGTTTGCCGGCGGACCACCAACTCCCGCTTTTGCCTTCGTCACCGCCGCGACATAGTGTTGGCGATCAAACTGAAACAGTTCAAGCTCACCTTAGCGCCGCTACGAAGGGCTCTTGAGGGCCGCCGGAAGGTTCGGTGGTCATCGCTCTAGAGTCACGGTGGCGTCGTACACCGCCAACTCAACCTCCGTGGCTCGGGCTGGCCAGTCTACTATCTCGCTCTGGCCCGTCGGGCGGGCCCCAGCGAACAGATCGAATAGTTCGATCCGAGTGGGCCGGAATCCATCGGCAGCGACCTCGCAGTCGAAGCGAGGGCGGCCAGTCACCCCCATAGGGATGGCCCAGAACAGCCGCCACCTCCGCCCGCCGAATTGGATGCCTACGTGCGGTTGGATGACCGTCAGATGCCCCTCGGCATCCGCTGGGCCAGTTGGCTTGAAGAATGGGTAGCCGGTGCTCGGCTGCCCGCCCGCCCCATACACTCGGAAAGTCGCTCCCGGGACAGGCCGGCCGTCCACCGCGCGGACCTTTAGTCGGACCACACCCGCCGGGAAGCCGCCATCCCAGTCCTCCTGGGTTGTCGCCCACGACGCCCCGGCCAGGAGGGCGGCGGCTCCCGCGGCCGTCAGCACTATGGCAATAACCCGCTTTGTGAACGAACGAAGCACGCAGCACCCGTTCCACCAGACGAACATCTGTTTCACTAACTCGGTGGGATAGTACCACTTCGCCCAACCGGCCGCAATTGCTCACCAATCTCGCTTGAGCCTCACTTTGTGTTCATGCGGACGTCTAGGCGGGATTCAGTCCAGCCGGGACAGATCGATGTGGCCATGCGCGATCGTGTTACGCGATTATTATTGCACAAACCCTGCCTGCGGGACCGCAAGGAAACCGCTCGACCGCCTCTAGCCGCGAATTGGTCGATGAAACTCGCGGCATGAGGGTCGTGGCGTCAGCCTTGATCAGGCGGACTGGCCTTTTCGACCGAATCGGGACTCGCTGGCATCTTCGCGGCCATCGCCAACGCGATGCCCGCGAGGATCGCGGTCGCCATGCTCAGCCAAAGACTCGCCAAATGCCACTCGGTAAACGCGACTTTGGCGGCTTCCGCGATTTGCGAATCGGGACTAAATCGTTCCACTCTTAGGGCCGACACCTTGTTGGCAATGGGCCCGCCCACGGCAACTGCCGCTCCAGCCAATAGCAGCACGATGACTCGACCCCGACTCCATTTCGCTCCGGATTTCCACCAACCGAGCGCCGTGATAAGCGACAGTACCGCACAGATTTGTTGAAGTCGAAACGACTTTGGAAAAACCGGTCCGACGGCGGAGCCGGCGAGTGCCGTGGCCAGTTGTTTCTTCTGTTCTTCGCTGGCGCCGGGCGCCAATGGCAAATACGCAGTGCGATCGCTGGGGGCGGATTCCACGACCGCCGGGAATGTTTCGAAAAACTCCGTCGGCGCCACGATGAAATTGAACATCACCATCGCGCCGAACCAGGTGCCCAGAGACATCACATGAATGATGCGTGCGACGGTGCTGAACATCGGTTTCTCCTCGAGGCGACTCTCGGCCCCACTCCTGAGACGCCGAATGTTGGCTCGGTGTTTCACAATGGTCAGGGCCGTGCCGGCGAAGCAGAAGCAAGTCACGACAATCGAATCGCGGCCGAACGGATCGGCGACCGACAAGACTCGCGAAGCGCACAGCATCAGCGCCGCGGTTATCGAGCCCAGCGATATGATTCGGGTCGTCGCCACCACCGCCACCCAGGCCAAAAGCGCGAGTGCCGTCGGTCCGGGGACGAGCACGAAGAATACGCCGGCCCCGGTGGCGACGCCTTTTCCCCCGCGAAAGCCGAGGTAAACCGGGAACAAATGCCCGAGAAATGCACACAATCCCATTCCCACTTCCAGCGAATGCGGCAGCCCAAATGCTTCATGCACAGCGCCCGGAAGCAGCCGGCTCAGCGCAACTGGCACCGCCCCCTTGGCGAAGTCGAGCACAAACACGATGAGCCCATATTTCCGGCCGAGCACGCGGCCGACGTTGGTGGCGCCGATATTGCCGCTGCCTGCGTGAAATAGATCGACGCCGCGCGACCGGGCGATCAGCCAGCCGAACGGGATGGCTCCGATAAGGTACGAGACGACGAGCGCCAGAAGGGCGATAAGCATGTTAGGTCAGACCGTCACGGTCACGCCACGTTTGCGGGCGACCACCTCTTCGAACACGTGGAGCAATTGTCGATAGTGGTCCTCAAACGTCCAGCGCCGGCCGGAGTCAGCGGCGGCTGTTCGTCTCTCCGCCAGTTTTGCCGGGTCGCACATCTCGGTGATCGCGGCGGCCAGCGCTCGCGCATCGTGCGGATCGTCAATTGTCGGCACATCCGCCGGCAGTAGTTCTTTCGCTCCGTTGTATTGGCTCGTCAGCACCGGCAATCCGCAGGCGAGCGCTTCCAGCGCGACCAACGAGCATGGATCGTAAAATGTCGGATGCACCAAGAAATCGGCAGCAAAATACGCATCCCGCGGATCGGCTCGGAAACCGACGAAGTGTACGCGATCGGAAACTCCCAGTCGACGAGCGAGCGACGCATAGCGCGAGAATTTCTGACTGCCGATCACGACGAGTTTGAACCCGCAGCTCGCCGGCACGTGTGGCAAGGCATGCAACAGCGGAGCCAGTCCCTTCAACCGATAGTTCATGCCGACGAAGAGTCCGATGACTTCGCTGTTCGTCGTGCCCCACGCATGCCGTTCGCGGATACGGCAGGAAGGCCGGTCGTACGCCATAAATCGCTCGGGATCAATCGCGGCATGCAACACGCGCACGGCGGGGGGTGTCAGACCCAGGTATTGCCGGAAGTGATACTGCGTCATCCGGCTGATCGCCAGGAGGATCGGCTGCGGTGAAGTCAAGTATTGCCGGCGTTCCAGCTTGGCGAATGACAACGAAGTGAAGTCAAACAAGCGAACGAGCCGAGCCGAACACCGATCACATCCCCGGTCGATGTTTCAGCAGATTGTTCGCTCGCGAAGCGTTATATACACCCCCTTGCGGATACAGAATGTCCTGATCGAACGTCTTGTCAAAGCCGAGCGAAACGTCCACCGGGTGCGCCTTCAACGCATTCAAACATGCGGATGCGAATTTCCACGGCCGGATCCAGCGCGGACCGACCGGCGACCGAATCGCGTGATAAACCGTGGTCGCCGGCAAGGCGGCCGCATCCCATTCCGAAGCGAACAGATGCACTGTGTGCCCATCGCGTGCCAGCCGCCGGGCCAGATCGCTGATATAGTGCTCGCAACCCCCGCGGGCCGGCTTCACGACTTCGTAGCACAAACCGACGTGCATCCTCATCCTCGCGACGCATTGTTTCGCCGATACACTCGCCACTTCATTCGCGCCAGCCAAGCCACCAGCCACGCTAAGCCCGTGTGTTGGCGGTATTTTTTCCAGAAGTTGCGGCGATCCTCGTCCGTGACACCGGATACATCGGACGAATAAAGCAATTGTGCCAGATCCTTGGCTTTTCGCCACGGGCCGGTGAATCGATGCCGGGCCATGCGGTGAAGATCGATGACCTTCACTCGTCCCTGCCATTCATTGGGGATTCGTCGCGTGTCCCCCTCATCAATGTAGAAGTGGCAGAAGTACCAGTCCTTGTGAAACACTTTTCGCCCGTGAAACGCGATCGTCAGGCGCACCAGTTCGTCGCTCAGCGTCTGCTTCCAGCGCTCGAACGTCGCCGCGTCGAGCGATCGCTCCGCCAGCGGAACGGCCTCGTGCAGCGGCAGCATGTCCGTCAATTCTTCAATCGCGATGAAGCTTTGCAGCCGCCCGTGTGGCCCGACCAATTCACCGGCGGCCACGGCTCGCGGAACGGGCAGGCCGACCCGGCTCGCCCATTCAAGATGTTCCCACTCTTGAAGGCCCGGCGACCAGGCGCGACAAGGAAAGAGAACGGCCAATAGCCCAAGCTTTCGCGGCAGAACGAAATGCCGCTTAAGAAAGACCACCAAAGCTCGACCGTTCGAAGTTGTCAAAGTCCAGCGCGCGATCGATCGGCCCTGCTTTTTGAAGAGCTTGTCCGTGACTTCGACGGACATGATTCGATCGAGCCAATCCGGTCCGGCAAAATCGCTCCAGTCGGAAGCCTGGCGAATGCGGCGATAGCCGTTCTGCCAGCGTGACCATAACCCCCCCACCGCGTCGGGCCCGATCATTGCCGGCCCTCGAGATACTGTTGAAGTTGTCGCTGATCGCGAGCCTTGTGCCGATCCGCCAACCGGCGATTCAATCGGAGACGGCGCGCATCGACGATGGCTGCACCACTTGGCGCCATGGCGAATGGCTCGCCGTCCTCGCCGATCGAACGAAGGCAACAATCCGCCTCGTGAAGCCGAGCCAGCATGGCAGTCAAGCGCTCAGCGTCGCGTGCGCTCGCGCGTCTGCCGTCGCATGGCTCGATGAGCACGAATGATCCCGCGTTGCCGACGCCGTCGACCTTCTGCCCATACGCCAACAAGTTCGGGCCCGCGATGCCATTGCGCTCCAGATGAAACAGCAGCCGGGCTTCTTTCAACTCATTGGAGCGCCACGATTTGCCCCGAACGGCGTCCCACCACCGCTTCAATGGCGACCGGTATCGTGAGACGCGCAAAATGCCCGACCGCCCGTTGGGGAAGCGAAACGTTCGGCCGTCGTTGTCCGGGTCATAGAGCGAGTCGATGAACTCGGGTTGAGCGAGTTGCCCGGCGATTTCCGGTATCGCACAAACCGTCTCGCCGCCGATGCGGATGAGTTCCTGCTCCGCCGCCGGCGGATTGATTTGGGATCGGATCGCGCGCCGTCGGCGCAAGGCTCGCGCCAATTCATCCACTCGAACGCGAAGCCTCAAACCTGATCTTGCGCTTCGGGAGGGTCGAAAAAACCGGTGGAGCCTGAAGCGTCAGCGAAGGCGAAACCGGACGGGATGGCGCATCGCGACTCGGCAATGACTTATCCAAAGGACGTTTCGGCGTCGCCTTCGCTGACGCTTCAGGCTCCGCCGGCATCGCGTGCATAACTTCGGAAGGCCTCGGCTTCGCCTTCGAAAGCGCTGCGGGCTGCTGAAGCGTTGCGAACTCGTCTCGCGATGCGGCTTCTTGATAAGCCGACAGCAGGCAATCCCAGACCTCCGCGGACAACATGTCCTCCGAGATCGTCGCCCGAAGTGTCGCCAGCGCGCGAATTCGCCGTCGCCACGACACATTCGCTCGCAGCGATGCTCGCTGCCAGTCGATCACCGTGACGTGCTCGGTCTCCGGGTTCACGAGAAAATGCTTGGCGAAGAGATCGGGCTGATCAATGCCGGCGGCGTGAATTCCCGCGATGATTCGGCCGAGTTGCCGTGCCAGATCATGGCTCACTTCGGGCAATCGGCGCAGTTCGATTGCGCCGTGCGCCTGCTCCAAAAGCAAGAACGCTTGTCCATTTGCTTCGCCAACGGCCAGCCAGTGTGGAGTCTGGAGCATGTGGGCATCCAGTCGCCCAATCACGATGCGCTCGCGTTGCGCGAGCGAAGCGGACCGAATCCCGCCATGAGGCTACGAAACCGATCGCGAGCCCGCACCTGATGTTCGCGCTTGATGTAGCCAACCGTGTCGCCCAGTTGAACGCGCGATACGTTCCGACCAACATGCCCGCTAACGACCACGCCCGGCAACGCCAGGAAATCGCGTGCGCTTCGCAGTCCCAGATCGGCAAGCCAGTCGGCACATGTTGGCCGAACGGCGCACCACTCCGACCGATTCCGTGTCATCTCAGCTTGCATGGGATAGCCTCCGTGCCGGAAAACGCGCGAGCAAATCCTCGGCGGCTGCCAGTACGTCGGCAGTCGATAGTTCGCGCATGCAACGATGATCGAGCGGGCAAATCCGCAATTGGCATGGTCCGCAAGGCACCTGCTTTTGCAGATTGATCCCCTTAGGAGAATATGTTTCTGTCCATTCGATGAATGTCGGGCCAAACAGCGACACCGCAGGCCGATCAAATGCGGCGGCGAAATGCCGCGGGCCACTGTCCGTTGTCACCAACAAGTCGAGCCGCCGAATGCACGCCTTGGTCAAACCGAGCGAAACAGGCCGGTCAGCAAGTGATTTGACTTCCGGCAGATTGACCAGCCGGACAATCTCTCGAGCCGTTGTCCGTTCGTTCGGTCCGCAAACAACCAGCACGCCGCATTCCCGCCGGGCGACCAGCGACCGAGCCAGCTCCGCAAAATGCTCGACCGGCCATAGTTTGGCGGCGCCAAACGCGCCGCTCGAATTGAAGCCGATCACCTCGGTGTATCGATCCAGATCGAAGTCGGACCAGACGCGATCAGCAGTCGCCTCATCCGCCGCGGTTGTGAACAACTCCATTTGATAACCGACGTCGGTAATCCCGAGTGGCGCGACCAGGCGGTTATAGTCGTCGATGATTGGGCTCGGCTTGCGCCGACCATTCTCATCGCGGATTGGCTCCAGCTTGTCGGTCAACAGGAATCCGCGGCCGTAGCGATTGAAGCCAATTCGTCGACGGCACCGACCCATGGCGGCCACGGCTGCCGCGCGAAAGGAATTCGGAAACAGGATCGCGGCATCCACGCGCTCCCGACGAAGTCGGCGGATGACGCCGACTTCACGGCGATCGCGCGAACCGTTCTTATCGAACAGAATCACATCATCGAACCACGGGGAACCATCGATCGTGGCGGCCACGTATGGCTTGCAAACGGCCACGAGTCGGGCATCCGGAAATTGCGCGCGCACGGACCGAATCGCCGGCGTGGCCATCACCACGTCGCCAATCCAGTTCGGTAAAAACAGCGCGATCGAACGCATTCGACTATGAATTTCCAAGCAACGGCGAATCGGCTGCGCCATTGCGCCGCGGGTTCGCCCCCGTTTCATGCCACCCGCATCTGCTGAATCAACTTGCTCGTCGAGTAGCCTTCGCGCAATCCCGCCAGGTGTACGCGGCCGCCATAACTTTCGACCAGGTCGGCGCCGACAACTTGCTCCTTGCGATAGTCGGCGCCTTTTACCAGCACGTCCGGGCGAATTGCGTTGATCAGTTCGATCGGCGTTTCGTTTTCGAAAAGGACGAGATAATCCACGAACGGTAATGCGGCCAAGACGGTGGCTCGCGCCTCCTCGGGGTTCACGGGCCGTCCGGCGCCCTTGAGGGCGCGAACGCTCGCGTCCGTGTTCAATCCGACGACCAGGCAATCGGCCTGTGCTCGGGCCTCGGTCAGGTATTGCACGTGCCCCAGGTGCAGAATGTCGAAGCACCCGTTCGTGAATGCAATCTTTTGACCAAGCCTTCTGCGGACGTCGAGTTCCGGAAGCAATCGCGGCAGCGTCCGCAACTTCGCGCCGATCGCGTGCGGATCGACTGGCGAGGGAGAATGGAGTAGATCGCTGATGATTTCCTCGCGCGTCACCGTGGCGACGCCGATCTTCTCGACTTCGAGACCACCGGCCACGTTGGCGAGTCGAATCGCCGATGGATAATCGGCTCCCGCGGCGAGCGCCAGACCGAGGACGCTCATGACCATGTCGCCGGCGCCGGTGATGTCATAAACCTGCCGCGGCCGTGTCGGGTAAATCCCCTCCGTCCCATCGCGATGGGCGAGGGCCATGCCATCCTTGTCGAGCGTCACAATTCCCGCTTCCAGACCCAACGAGTCGCGAAGCCTGCGGGCAGCCGCCAGCGCTTCGTCATTCGTGCGGATGTCGAGATTGGTGGCCAATCCCGCTTCGAGGCGATTGGGCGTCATAGACGAGCAGCCGCGATACTTGGAGTAATCGCGGCCACGAATCGGATCGGCAATGATGCGGATGCCTCGCTCCTGGGCAACTGAAATCGCCGTCGCCATTACAGTCGGCGTGCAAACTCCCTTGTCGTAATCGCTGACGAGGATGGCGTTCGCCCGTTCGGCTTCCCGTTCGATAGCGACGCACAGGCCGGCCTCGACTTCGCCGGCGACGGGTTGGCGTGTTTCGTAGTCGACGCGAAGCATCTGTTGCGGATGCTTGTGCTGAGCCCGGCCGATGTATCGCTCCTTCACCGTCGTCGGCCGGCCTTTTTCGACGCACATTCCAGAATGTTCGATGCCCAGTCCGTCGAGAATATCGCGGACATGGACGCCATCGCGATCATCCCCGACGACGCCGACGAGGCTCACGTCGGCCTGGAGGGCCGCGAGCATGGTGCTCACGCTGCTCGCCCCGCCGAGGCGTTCTTCCTTCTTGTCCGGCGCAGGAGAATGACCGGCGCCTCCTGGCTAATGCGCTCAGCGTCGCCCCAGACGTAGCGGTCGAGCATTGCGTCACCGACCACGAGCACGCGCGGCCGGCCCAGCCTTTGAACGAGTTCGATCAGGTCCGCAGTCATGGTTTCTCCGCTACGCCGCAAGCGGCGACGGCTGCGTGGAGCAGAGGAATGTTGATTTCGTGGTGGCCGATGATCTCGATTCCCTTCGCGCTCGGCCGGCTCAAGACATTCATGCGCGTGCGGTACTTCGCTTCCTTGTCCAAATTCGCCGTGATGAGCCCGGACAGGTCAGCGCCAAGATTGCGTGCCACCGCGATTGCCTTCAAGAACACCTCCGGCATGACGACCGCACTGCCGATGTTCAGCCACAAGCCTTCTTGCATGCCGTACACAACTTCGCAAAGCAGCCGGAAATCCTTCAACGATGCTTCGCCAATGTCGGCCCCCGAAACTTGCGGGTGCATATGCACGATATCCGTTCCGAGTGCCACGTGAATCGTGCATGGGATCTGCGCTCGCCGGGCGGCACAGACCAGGCTGATCTCGGCGTGCGGACAGCGAATGTCATCGATGTATTGGCCCAGTGCCGCGCCGAGGCCGATTCCTCGACCCGTCCGGGCGGCTACAGTAAAGGCTTCAGCGGTCTCGCGGGCCATGCCAAACTGGCCGCCCGGAAGTTGGGCGGAGACGTCCTCGCTGGTTTTGCCCGCCAGTGCCAACTCAAAATCGTGGATCGCCGCCGACCCGTTCATCGCGATTGCCTGAAGTACGCCGCGTTGAATCCAATCGATTAGATAGGGAGCGCAGCCCACCTTGATGACGTGCCCGCCGATCGCAGCGGCTACAGTGCGCTTGTCGCGATAACAGCGAACGAGGTGATCGCGAAGATGACGCAGTTCAACGGCCCCGAACTGATTGGGCAGCGCATCCAAGAAGTCGCCGATGGATGCCGAACCACGAACCGGTCGGCCCAAATCGCCGACGACCACCTTGCTCGGCCGCGAAGCGAGGGGGTACGTCTTCAAGTTGTTCAGATCGAACGGTTCCATTGAAATGCCCAGAACCCACCACAAAGGCACGAAGATCACACAAAGGCACGATGAACGGATCGTCCTTTGTCATACCAATCGGTCGAGCCCTGTCTTTATGTCTCCGTGTGATCTTTGTGTCTTTGTGGTGGGTTCTTTAACTTGGGCTCTCCAAGGTCCTCCAACTAACGCCCAACGGTGGCGAGTATCACGCGCTTAAACTCCGCCTGGCCGCTTTGGAACTGTAGCCCTACTCGTACTGCCCACAACGGACGATCGGCGAGTTCGCTGACGCGCAACTTCACCCAGTCCTTCTGCGTCGTCATGATGAACGCATCTGGCGGCAGCGTTGCCACCCATTGTTGCAGATCATTCACGTCTTCGCGACGATACGGATAGTGGTCGGTGAATTCTCGCCAGGCTCGGACGTCGGCGCCGAGTGCTTCGAGCGTTTGGCGAAAGGCTGCTGGGTTGCCAATTCCGCAGAAGCGCCGACCACTCTGCCGCGCAGAGCCTCGACGCTTTCGTGACGGTCGCCGTTCCACAGATCGAGCGGTGCGTGGATCGTTCGAGCCAAGCCAATCTTCGGAACATACCGTTTGACCTCCGCGGCGATCTTGTCGACCTCGGCCGGTTCGACCGCATCGCAGCGCGTGATCAGCACGAACCCCGCTCTCCGTAAGTTTCGTTTCGGCTCCCGCAACGCACCGCGTGGCAGAAGATAGCCGCCGCCCCAGGGATCGGTTGCATCGATGAGCACTATGTCGAGATCGCGGACTAGCCGGCGATGCTGGAAGCCATCGTCGAGCACGAGCACTTCGCTCTCCGATTCCTCGATGGCAGTCCGAGCGATCGCGACTCGATCGCGGTCCTGGTAGTGCGGCACGTCGGGCAGGTTCTCCTCGAGGACCATTGCTTCATCGTTGCGGCCGGCATCGACGCCGTAGCCTCGGCTCAAGATCGCCACCAGGTAATCGTGTTCGCGCAGCACGCGAGCAATGTACTCCACGCACGGTGTCTTCCCTGTCCCGCCGACGGTCAGATTGCCAACGCTGATGACCGGCACGCCGACCCGATGCACGTTTCGGCCGCGGTCAAATCGCCGGTTCCGCCACCAGACGCCAGCGGCATACGGCAGTCGAGCCACCCAGAGCAGCCGGCGCAATGCAAATGCCGTTGTTCCGCCAGCGGTCCCGCGAACGATTGCCTGCCAGCGTTCGGGGGACAATTTCACACGACCTCCGGGCAGCAGAGTTTAGCCCGCCGATTCGAAAACGGTCAACGCCGATCCGTGGGGGTAAGATTGCCAGATTGCCTGAGATTGCCACCCTCTCCTTCATTCTGGCAATCTTAGGTAATGTGGTCGCCCCAAGCACCAGTCAGACTGGACTTTGCGTCCAAACGGGCGAATTCCACTTTCGCGCCCGCCGGGCGACAATGTTGGCAATCTTTAGAATTCATTGTCTTTATTGATTGATCGTTTTTGTATTCATTCTTCCCGGCTACCGCGAGGTATCATGTGCGCGGGCGTCCGGTTATAACATGGCCACACCCTCTGCGGAGTCTCCCGTGCCGCTCGCTCTAATCACCGATCGATCGACGCTCGAATGGGCCGACCTCGCCATTTTGGCGGTCGCCCTGTTCTTGTATTGCTTGCTGGCGATCCCCTTCCCCGGCCTGGTCTTGCGGCCGTTCTTTTGGATCGTGACACGAACAATTTATCGCATCCATGTTACGGGACGCGAAAACGTGCCGGCGACCGGACCGGCTTTACTGCTCAGCAACCACGTCACCTTTATCGACTGGCTGCTTGTTTGGCGGGCCACCCCACGCAAGCTCCGCTTCGTCGCGTTCGCCGGCTGGACCAAGAACCCGATCTTTCGCTGGTTTCTGAGCGTGACCGATTCCATTCTGATCAACGGTGAAGGCGGGCCGAAGCAGATCGTCAAATCGCTCAAGCAGATCACGGCGGCTCTCGATCGCGGCGAGGCGATCTGCCTGTTCCCCGAAGGGGCCCTGTCGCGCGGCAGCGGCGTCATGCTGCCCTTCCGCCGAGGTTTTGAGAAAGTATTGCGCGACGCCAAGCAACCGGTCCCCGTCATCCCGATGTATCTGAGTCAATTGTGGGGAAGCATCTTCAGCTACTCGCAAGGCAAGGTCCTGTGGAAATGGCCGCAACGGATTCCGTATCGCGTGACGGTCGCGTTCGGCAAGCCGCTGCCGTCCGACGATCACGGCGCCGGAGGTGCGACTGGTGATTCAGGAACTCTCCGCCGACGTGACGATCCGCGAGAGCGACCACTTGCGGCCGGTGCATCGACAATTCTTGCGGGTTGCGGCCCGCTTTTCCAACATGCGCAAAGTTGCCTGGATCGATGCCTCGGCCGGCCAGCCGCGTGAGTTCAACTATCTGAAAGCCCTGGTCGGCACGATGTGTCTGGCCAATTGGCTCAAGATGCGCATCGGTACGGAGCAAAACGTCGGCCTCTGGCTGCCGACGAGCGCCGGCAGTGCTCTCGCCAACATTGCCCTGAACTTTCTTGGCCGCACCAGCGTGAATTTGAATTACACCGCCGGCATGGACGCGACGCGCTCGGCGGCGAAGCAGACCGGCATGCGCACGATCCTCACGTCCAAGCGATTCCTGGCCCGGGTGCCGCTCGAACTGGACGGCGTCGACATCATTCATCTGGAAGACGCATTGGCCGGCATCACGAAATGGCAGCGAATTCGAGCGGCGATTGCGGCCGTGCTATTACCTGGCTGGTTCCTGGAGCACGTGGTGCTCGGCCTCGGCAAGCACAAACTGGACGACATCATCACCATCATCTTCTCGAGCGGCAGCACCGGCGAGCCGAAGGGTATCCCTCTGACGCACCGGAACCTGGCAAGCAATTGCGCCGCGGCGGCCGATCATTTCACGCTCGTGCCCAAGGATCGCTTGCTCGGGGTGTTGCCGTTCTTCCACAGTTTCGGCTACATGGTGATTCTGTGGCTGCCGCTTGCAAATCGGCGCGTCGGCGGTGTTCTATCCCGATCCCCGGCAGGCGCGCGAGGTCGGCGAGTTGTGCCGCGTCCATCGCTGTACGGGGTTTCTGGGCACGGCGACGTTTCTTCGCTTCTATTTGCGGCGCTGCCAGCCGGACGACTTTCGCACGCTGCGCCTGTTGGTTTGCGGTGCCGAGAAATTGCCGCCGGCACTCGCCAAGGAATTCGAGGAGAAATTCGGCGTGCTGCCGATGGAGGGCTACGGCTGCACGGAACTGTCGCCGGCAGTCGCCGTCAATGTGACCGACGTGGAGGTCAAGGGGATCAAACAGATTCGCAACAAGATCGGCACCGTCGGCCATCCGCTGCCGGGCATCGCCTGCCGTATTGTCGAGCCGGACACCGATCGGCCGTTGTCACCCGGTTCCGAAGGAATGTTGCAAGTGAAGGGCCCGAACGTGATGCCCGGCTATCTCCATCGGCCGGACATGACGGCGAAGGTGATCAAGGACGGCTGGTACACGACCGGCGACATGGCCCGAATCGACGACGACGGGTTTATCACCATCACGGGACGGCTGTCGCGCTTCGCCAAAATCGCCGGCGAAATGGTGCCACTCGAGAAAGTGGAAGAAGACATGCTCGCCCTGCTGGGCACGAACGATCGGGTTCTCGCCGTGACGGCAATTGCCGATGATCGCCGCGGCGAACGGTTGATTGTCTTGCACTTGCCAGGGCTCACGATTCCGCCACACGAAATCGGCAAAAAGCTTGCCGAACGCGGACTGCCTAATCTCTGGATCCCCGGCGACCGCGACTATTTCGAGGTCAAAGAATTGCCCGTGCTGGGGACCGGGAAGCTCGATTTGAGACGGCTCAAGGAGATGGCACAAGAGGTGGCCAGATGACTCAGTCGCGTCCAATTCCGCAACGGCGCGCTGTTTTGCGCGAGCGCTCCGAGGCTCCACCCGGGCAAAAACTCCAGTCGCTCACGCGAGCGGGCTCGCTGGCCAAGTTCTGCGATCCCGGCCGGGATCGAACTCTATTTGAGACTCGTTTTCCGGCGGTCGACGCCGCGCTTCGACCGCCGGCTCATTTCTGACATCCCTTCGGGATGCCACACCATCGCGCGTGATTCCGCCGTAGGACGGATTGGCAATCCTTCCTGATCGGAACGGACGGATTACAAATCCATCCTACAGACCTGCGGGATGCCAAACCACCGGGCGTCGTTCGGCCGTGGGACGGATTTTTAATCCGTCCCGGTGGACCGAATAGGACGGATTACCAATCCGTCCTACGGCCGAATCGTGGGCGGTCGTATTGACCGACCGCCGAGAACGAAGCTGTCCCGAAGCCTCCGCCGTGTCGGGATCGTCAGCATCCGGTTGCTTTTGCGAACCCACTTGGCTTTTCGAGATGGGCATATCATTGCGCCGCGTTTCTGCTTGTTCCCCACGCAACCACCCACCCCCAATCGATTCGGTCCCCTTGCTGGGTATTGAAATCTTGCGGCGTATCTCGGTTGCTGAAGTACGGCAAGCCGTTCGAATATCGTTCCGCGACGAAGGTATCGGCGCCGAGATCGCCCCAAATCATGTCGTGAAAGCCATCCGACCCGCCGTCGAGATAGTCGTTGCCGTTTCCACCCACCACGTAGTCGATGAATCCCCGGCCATTGAGATAGTCGTTGTCGTCGTCCCCGTAGAGTTCATCCTCAAAGGAGCCGCCGATGAGCGTGTCGTTTCCTTGGTTGCCGTGGGCCATGCTGAACAGAGCGGTATCGTTCTCGAAGAAATCATTACCCTGTAGGCCACTAAAGGCGATGCCGCGCACATAGTCGGCGTTGAAGTTGCCGGTAATGACGCCATTTTCCTCGACGATGATCCGTTTGTCGGTGGGCGTGCCGCCCACGCTGACGACCACATGATCGGAATAAGCAGTGCCGGTTATGTACATCGTGTCATAGCCATCAAACGAAATGGACATGAGCTTCCGATCCTCCAGCGGCTCAAGCCTCAATTGATTTTGGGACCGCCGATCTCCACAGTTCGATCGCCGGTCGAATAAACGAGCCAACATGTTGGAACTCCTCTATTGAGCGACAAAGCGTGATATTGACAGTGATTCGATTTCGCAATTAGGTGACCCGCCAGCGCACGGGCGGGTCGCACGTGCCAAACGATTCGGCCAATTACAGCGAGTAGTAGTAGCCCCAGTCGATGTAATCGCCTTCAGCAGCATTGAAGTCGACCGGCGTGTCGCGGTTCTGTGCGTTGAAGTACGAGAAGCCGGTCCAGTATTTCTCGGCGACGAAGGTATCGGCGCCGGGCCCACCATAGAGGTGATCGACAATCCCGTCGGCGCCGCCGTCGAGATAATCGTTGCCGTCTTCGCCGAAGAGCGAATCCTCCCCGCCACGGCCGATAAGCACATCGTTGTCTTTGCGGCCGAACAATTGGTCGTTGCCCGACCCGCCGATCAGCGTATCGTTGCCCTGGCCGCCCAGCGCATAAGTTGGAATCGATGTGTCGTTGCGGAAATAGTCGTTGCCTTGATGGCCATCGAACTCGATCTTGCTGACCTGACCCCGAACTGAATTGGGCAGTATCCACGCCGTTCTCATTCACGACGACTTCGGTGACGAAAAGGACAATTCCACCGTAGACCGTTGAGCGGTCGGTGGCCACCAAGTACTCGATCCTGACGACTTCACGGTGTCCGCACCATCGCCGCCCGTGATCGTAATGGTTCCGGCGACCGGTCCCGTGACCGACATGAGCGCACGATCATCCAACCTTTCCAAGCTCGGGCGAAAAGAATTGCGCTTTGACATCGAAAGACTCCTTGCCGCAAATGCGGAGTTGGGCACGTGAATGACGGCCGCTCGCCGACGTGGCGATCCAAAGCCGCTACTTTGCGCAGCGTGGAGTGAAGCGAAATGTTACAGCGTCATGCCGCTTTCGTGGAAACCGCGGCGTGAGATGGGCGAATTACGCCGCCGGGCGCAGCAGCCAGTGATTGATGCCGCGAAGATGGAACCGTTCGCGCTGAGCGTACCAGGCATACGCGTCCGCGAGTGAGTCGGCGATGGATCGGGGCTTATAGCCAAGCTCTCTGCAAGCCCGGTCCGACGAGAAGAACCAATAGTAGCGATTGAGGCGAGCGTGCGCCAACGAGGGATAGGGTTCCTTGCCGCGAAGTCGACCGCGGGCCTCGGCGAGAGTGGCGGCGGCGGCAAACACGGGCCACGGCAGACGCGGAATCGCTCGCGGTCGAAAGCCGGCCGCGTCGGCCAGCATTCGCGAAAGCGAACCGTAGTCGTGGTTTTCGCCGCCGAGAATATCGCGCCGACCCGTCTGACCGCGTTCCGCGGCTAGCAGATGACCAATCGCCACGTCGCGAGCGTCGACGACGCACAGACCCCCTGGCGGCGCAACGGGCGCTCGACCGCGCCAGTAGCGGTGACAGAGTTGCCCCATCACCGAGCGCTCGAAATCGCTGGGGCCGAGCAAATAGCCAGGATTCACAACAACCACATCCTGGTCCGATGCCAGCGCCGCTTCTTCCGCTGCCCGCTTCGCGTGGACGTAAGCAAGCTTGATTGGATTCAGGTTGAACGGACTTTCTTCATCGAGGACGGTCGGCGACCGCGACGCTCCGACGGCGACGACGCTCGATGTGTGAATCATTCGAGCGCCCGGTTCGATCGCGGCGAGTACATTGCGCGTGCCTTCGACATGCACTGGCCACATCTTGGCGAGGGCCGGACCCCAGACAGCGACGATGCCGGCGGCATGAATGACGATCGAGCAGCCGCGTACCGCCCGACGTACAGCGTCGCCATCGAGCACATCACCGGAGATGATTTCCGCGTGCGTGAGTTGGCGAATCGGATGATCGGCGGCGGGTTTGAGCGCGAATACGCGAACACGAGCGCCGACTTCGCCGAGCGCTTGGACCAGGTGGTAGCCGAGGAACCCGGTGCCACCGGTGACGCAGACGGTTCGCCCGGACCAGAAGTTGCGATCAGGCTGCATGGGCGAGTCTCCGCAGGGAATCCCGCTTCACCATCCAGAACTCATGGGTGTCGGCCAGCGTTTCTGGAAGCGGTCGGGTTGAAAAGCCAAGTTCCCGCTCGGCCTTGCTGCAGTCGTAATAGAAGAACAAGCCGAGCAATCGCGCTTGAGCAGACGTGAGCAAAGGTCGCTTGCGCCGCTTGCGCTGCAGTTGATCGCCGAGGGCCGCCCCCGCTCGGGCAAATCCGGTTGGAAGCCGCATGCGTAGAATTGGCCGATCATTGACGCTAGCCAGGTCGGAAAAGAACGCGGTGTACGAACGATTGACGCCGCCCAAGATATAGCGCTCGCCGGCTCGGCCACGCTCGGCAGCCGCCAGCATTCCGGAAGCAACATCGCGGACATCCACGAAGTTCGAACCGCCGCCGAAGACAAAGGGAATGCGCCCTTGCCAAAAACGCCGGCACAAAAGGCCGAACTCGCTGCCGGTGAAGTCGTCGGGGCCGATGACGCTGGCGGGATTCACGATGACGATGTCAGTCGAATGGCGAGCGTCGAGGCGTAAGCCCGACGTGGGCTGGGAAACTGCAAGCGCTTGCCCGGTCCCAGTCCACGTCGGGCTTACGCCTCGACGCTCGCCAAGAAGTGGATTGGCAATGCGTTCGGCTTCGTGTTTCGTCGTCACATACGGAACGGCAAGGCTGCCAAGATTCCACGGAGCGCTTTCATTCAGCCGCATGGGGGTGCGACTTGCCCCCACGGCGACAATGGAGCTGGCGTGAATCACCCGCCGCACGCCGGATCGACCGGCCGCGGCCAGGACGTTCGCAGTTCCCTCGACGTTGACGCGACGGCAATGCTCCCAGTCGTTGTTGAAATCGACGGCGCCGGCGAGATGGAACAGAATACTCCCGTCCGCGACAAGCTTCGGCGATCTGCCCAGGCTCGTCGAGCGGCGCGATCCGGCAACTGACACCCATTGCCTTCAGGCGCGAGGTGTCCGAGGATGCGCGAACAAGGGCGGTGACATCGGCGCCGAGGGTTACAAGCAATCGGCACAAATGATAGCCGATGAAGCCGGTCGCGCCTGTGATGGCGACCCGGCGACCCGTCCATGAGAAGGAATGTGGATCCATCAACCGGCGAAGTTACGCGGGCAAGGGAGCAGAGTCAAGATGGGATCGCTCTTGACGCTGTGGACCAGCGAATCGTATCACAATCCCACTTGTGCAAGGAGGCAGCGATGGCGGACCGAATGCGTGGCAAGTCCGTGGCGGTCACTGCCGGCCGCCGGTTGGTATTGGAGTTTCTCCGGCAATCCCGCCGCGTGCCCCTCGTCACGCTTCGCCGCGAATGCCATATCCCCGCTCTCGTTGCTGCTCGTGCCGAAGACCAAGGTCTCGTGGATCGCATTATTTGCGAAGGCGTACGGGCTGGCCGCGCGCCGGCACGTGCATCTGCGGCGAAACTGGCTAACGTTCCCCTGGGCACGCATCTACGAGCATCCGCATAGCGAGTGCGTCGTCCTGGTCGAACGCGATTGGCAAGGGGAAGAGATTGTCCTCGGGGCGAAAGTGCGTGCGCCGGAAGACGCCGCGGTTGCGGAAATCGATCGGCACATTCGACGCTTTCGCAGCGAGCCGGTTGCATCGATCTCGCCCTTCCGACAAATGCTGCGAATCGCCCGCTATCCCGCACTTATTCGCCGATTGATCTTTTGGTCCTCGCTGAACTGCTCGGGGTCGCAAGCGGTGCAAACGATTCGGCACGTTTCTCGTTTCGAGCCTGGGCAATTATGGGTGCGAATTGCTTGCACCCCATGTACCGCTCACGGGGTATTTGACCTTCGGCCCGATCTCCGAAGAAGGGCATGTCGCCGTCAGCCTGGCGTTCGATCATCGCGTGATGGATGGCCGGCACGCGGCACGGGCACTGGAAGATCGTCGAACGGATTCTGAACACGACTCTAGTGTTGGAGTTTCGGCTTGCGCAGTCCGAGCCGGTTTCGGGTGGCCGAGCCGGCGGTCGAATCGTTGCTGCCAGCCAGCCGGTCCCGGCCTGACGCTTGGGCATGTCCTTCTATAATGGAAGTGTCAGGCCCCGACACCCCTTGGTGCCGTCCATGCACGTCTGGTTTCGGAATATTCGACTGGCGATCGCGACCATAGCGGCTGGCATGTATGTGACGCTCTGGACGATGCGTGCAGACGTATCGCCGGCGGGACTTTTGCATCGCATTTTGCATACCCGGAACGGCCGGTGCCAATTCGCCCGCGGTATCGCGGGTTCCATCGATTCGATTTGACGACGTGCATCGGCTGCGACAAGTGCGCCAAGGCCTGCCCGGTCGACTGCATCTACATCGACAAGGAAAAGAACCCGCAGGGGAAGGGCTTCCGCGTGAGCGGATTCAAGATCGACTACACGAAGTGCATGTTCTGTGCGCTGTGCGTCGATCCGTGCCCGGTCGATTGCATCTTCATGGGCTCGACCTACGACCAGAGTTGTTTCACTCGCGATGGCTGCATCGTCGATTACGCCAAGTTGCCGCTCGAAGTGGCATGGGGACAGTCGACGTTGAATCCGACGGCGATTCAGGAATCGAAGAAGGTTCCGTTGCCGGTCTGGGTGAAACCGCCCGACCCGCCGAAGCCAGCCGGCGCCAGCGGCCTGCTCCTAGCCGGGCGCCAATCATCCTCCGAGACCGAACCCAACATGACCGAACTCGTACTCTGATGCTGGTCTTCGTCGCCGTCGGCGTCGGTTTCTTGCTGACGAACATGATGATCGGCAAACTCATCCGACCGGCACGCCCCGAGCAGCCGGACAAAGGGACCGTCTACGAGTGCGGCGAGCCGGCGGTCGGCAGTTCGTGGATTCAGTTCGATCTGCGCTTCTATGTCGTGGCTCTATTGTTTGTGATCTTCGATGTTGAGATGGCGTTCTTCTTTCCGTGGGCGATGGTCTTCGGCGGAGCGAATCGGCTTACCGACGATCGCGTCGCGATTAAGGAAAAAGCGGAGATTCAGCATGGGCTGAGCGGCCAACCGGTCGAAGCGAATGTCGCACCGGACGCGGGTGCGACGAAGTCGCTGGCGCGACTGGCGTTCGTCGACATCCTGGTTTTCTTTGGTGTGTTGCTGGTCGGGTTCGCCTATCTTGTGGAAACGTGGCGACCTGGAGTGGGTGCGCAGCATGGCCGGTCAAAAAGACGAGGCGATGTCAAGCCGCGGCGAAGGGGGAAGTGCGTAATGGGTATGCTCGAAGGCAAGTGGGAAGAAGGCTTTGTCACGACGACGCTGGAACACGCCATCAATTGGGCCCGACAGGGTAGCCTGTGGCCGATGACGTTTGGTCTCGCGTGCTGCGCCATCGAGATGATGGCGACGGGCGCGAGCCGTTATGACATCGATCGCTTCGGCGCCGGGGCATTTCGGGCGACGCCGCGGCAGGCGGACCTGATGATTGTCGCTGGCACGGTCAATTACAAAATGGCGGATCGGGTCAGACGCTTATACAACCAGATGCCCGAGCCGAAATTCGTCATCGCCATGGGCGCCTGCACTTGTGGCGGCGGACCGTATTACAAGTACGGCTACAACGTGGTCAAAGGCGTTGATCTGGTGGTGCCGGTCGATGTCTATGTGCCCGGCTGCCCGCCACGACCGGAAGCATTGCTCGAAGGCTTGATGCGCATTCAGGACAAAGTGAAGGCGATGAAGGACCTTACCAAAGGCCAGCCGTTGGAATTGCCGATTCCGAAGCGGACGGGCTCCGTCCTCTTGCCGAGTGAACTGGAAAATCCCGAGAAGGCGATCGAATTCCTGGCGCAGAACAAGGAAAAGGCCAAGGCCGCGAAGGCTTAATCGCGACGCACGGCTCGAAGCCATCGCCTGCCCACGGCTCGAAGCCATCGTCTGCCCACGGCTCGAAGCCATCGCCGTGGGCTTTAGTCTGGAATAAAGCCCACGGCGATGGCTTCGAGCCGTGGGGAAGGTTCTACCATGCCCCCCGCTGACATCATTGCCATTCTCGAAGAGCGATTCGGCCCGGCGATCACGGGCAAGAAGCTCGATGCGATCGACCCGTTCGTCACCGTCGATGTCGAATCAGCTCGTCGAAATCTGCACATTCCTTCGCGACGACCCGCGCTTGCGATTCGACTTGCTCAATTGCATCAGCGGCGTCGATTATCTGGAAACCGATCCCAAGAAGGTGGCGAAGGCCGGGTTCGAGCCGCATCTGGAAGTTGTTTATCACCTGTCGAGCTTCACGCATCGCCATCGATTCGTCGTGAAACTGATCCTGCCGCGCTGGAAGGACAATGTCGAAGGGCAATTGCCGGAAGTCCCGACGGTAAGTCACGTCTGGTCGGCGGCCGACTGGCACGAACGAGAGACCTACGACATGTACGGCATCGTTTTCACCGGCCACCCAGACCTGCGGCGAATCCTGTTGGCGGAAGATTGGGAGGGCTATCCGCTACGGAAGGATTACGAATATCCCGCTCGAGTATCACGGGATACGAGGGCGGTGAAATGAATCTTCGTCCAGTTGCTCGTGGACTCTTCGTTTGCGACCAGGTAACTGTTGATCCGACCACCCACGATGTAACGCTCATCAACTGTTTCACGCGGAAGCGAGTCAGGAAGCTTTCCATCCCCTCTCTGAACTTCGCAATCTTCGCCGCATTGACTGGGGGCTGGGATCAGTCATGATGAGAGTAATGATTAGTCGGCTAGCGACAATCATGTCGTTTATTCCCGCGGTCATCCGAATTGTCTTTCGAGATCGTGTCATCGAGACGCGTTTCGTGCTTGCGATTGACCGACGTCCAGTTTTTCCAGATCCTGGACAATATGTGGTTGAACTCTTGGCCGATGGCGAATGGGTTGCCCAGACAGTTATGAACTTGAGCGTGTGAGGCGAAAATGACAAAGCCCCATGATACGGATTCGCTCGATACCCAGATTATTGTGATCGAGGGGCCGACCGAGCCTAATCCGCCTCCGGTTCCGGAATCCTCATTACGGCGATGGGAAACCTTGCGTGAGTTATATCGTCAGGCTGGCCGAGATATAACCGGCTCGACCGGCATTGGCCCGACGTCCGAAAATTTTTCGAACTCGTGATGCGATTGCGGAGGCCGCCGATGACCACCCAGCTTCGCATCCTCCGCGTCTTCCGATGGACAGCGCTGTTCATCGCGATCATGGCCTTCAATGCAATGGGACTGAAAGTCTACCGGGAATGGTCGTATGATTCGAGAAAGATTGAGTTTCGTGAGGTCGTGTGGATTGTGGAATTGCACGGCGTCTCCATCCTTCTTGCGGCACTTGTCTGGATCTCCTCAAGCATGGCCGACAAGTATCTCCGATCGTCCCAGGTCGACTCGAACGTCGTAGGACCTCGAAACGAGTAATGAAGAAAGTGGAGCGAAACATTCGAGTACTCCGATTCACTCGATGGTTCGCTTTGGCGGCTGTCCTTGCGACATTCGGTTTGGCGTTCCAGCAAATGCACGAAGAGCGGCACGATTCCGGTTGGCACGTGCCTCTTGATAGCCTTTCAGATTCCGCAGAATACTTCGACCGGACTTTGGAAAGTGGAAGCTATTCTTGGCAATTCACGCTATGGGCCATGCTGGTTTGGATCGCCGCTGCCGTTGCTGAAAAGTACCTCAGCGCCGAGCACCAACACGACGGACCGGCCGCGGACTATAAGTGATAGACATGGAGCAATCCCATCCACATGCGCTTTCGAGCGTTCTCCCATCTGTAACTTGAACCCCGAAAGTTCGAACTTCGAACCACTTCCCCCTCCCGCATCACGCGCCGGATGATTATCGTGTGGGGGACGCCCTCGCCTCCGGATTTCGGGGACCGGTCATGCGCGCCGCTGTCTTGTGCGCCTCACTTGCTTGTGCATGTTCATTCGGCGGATCCCATAGTCTTTTGCGCAGCCACGGCAGCCTTTGGACCCGTTCACTTTTGACCCTCGTCCGGCAGCGAACGAACCATTCGTCCCAAAAGGCGAGCCTGCTGGGGAATCGAAGATCGTTCAGGCGCTTGCTTACTCGGCCGACGGCGGACAGCTTGCCGTGGCAGGCGAAGACGGGACAATCGCCATCTGGGACGCGAAAGCCCAGCGTGAGATTTCGGAATTGAAAGGGCATGCAGACATCGTTCACGCGCTGACCTGGTCGATCGACGGACGAAAACTGGTGAGCGCAAGTGCAGATCGATTCGCAATCATCTGGGACGCAGTGAGTCACAAACCATTGCACAGACTCAAGCATCTCGGCGGGGTCTTTGCAGTCGCGATTAGCTCGGATGGCAAAACGGTGGCGACGGGCGGTTTCGATAAGTCGATTCGGCTATGGAACGCCGACAGTGGCAAGCCGATTCGGAAACTGGAAGGCCACACGGCGAGCATTCGCAACCTCGCTTTCAGCCCGAATGACGAGGAACTCGCCAGCGCCAGCAGCGATTTCACCGTGCGGCTGTGGTCGCTGAAAAGTGAAGGTGTTCGCGAGTTGCGCGGACACAGCAAAGTAGTCCGAGCCGTGGCCTACTTGCGCTCGCGCCTCGTCGTCAGCGCGGGCGACGACGGCTTCGTTCGCCTCTGGGACCCAGCCGACGGCGAAACGAAGCAGTCTTTTGGCCCATTTCCGGACGGGGTACTGTCGCTGGCCGTGTCGCCGGGTGGGACTTTCGTGGCCGCCGGCGCCGGCAATGGCAAAATCTACCTGCTCGACACCATCGACAACCAGGCGCGTGGGGTGCTGAATGCGTCGGCCGACGGGATTGCCGCCGTGGCCATGTCGCCCAGTGGCGATGCGATGGCATCGGGCGGCTACGATCGGACGGTGCGAATTTGGAGTCCAGGTGCCAAGCCCGCCACGCCCGTGGTCACATTCCGACACAAGTCTGGCGTTCGAGCAATCACCGTCGCGCCAAATGGCGCACTGGTCGCGACCGGCAGCGACGACGGCACGATACGCCTGCTCGATGCGACAACCGGTGAAGAAAAAGCACAGTGGAAAGCGCACGATGGCGCCGTTGAGGATCTTTCCTTCAGCGGCGATGGCGTGCTATTGGCCTCCGGCGGCAGCGACCGGCGTGCGATCGTCTGGCGTGTAGCCAATCGCCAGGCGAAGCAAACGTTCGCCGACTTTCCGGGGCCTGTATTCCGAGTGGCCCTGTCAGACAACGGCAACTTGCTGGCCACGGCAAGCAGCGACGCGGACATTCGCATCGTCGATCTCAAAGATGGTTCGGCCAAGAAGCTCAATGCCGAATCGCCCCTCGTGAGTTTGCAGTTCCTGTCCGATGACACACTGCTCAGCGCCGGAGGTCATCGTGTCTATCTCTGGGACGTGGCGGGCAACCGGGTTCTGAACACGCTCGACGGCGGCCAATTCACTCGTGTTTCGAGTGCAGCCGCCTCATCGGACGGCAAACTGATTGCCATCGTCGGCGAACCCGCGAATGGTACACAGCGGGCCCAGGATGTTGGCTACTGCCGAGTTCTCGCCATTTCCCGATACAACCCAACATCGACGACCCAGCGGATGAACGACACTGGAGTCGGTACTCGAATTGCTGTTTCCGCCGACGCCCGAATCATCGCTCTCGTGGGCGGGGACGGCGTCTTGCGCGCCTGGGACTGGCCCAAGCTAACACCGATTCGCAAGTTTGCGGCGCACAACGCAACGATCCGAAGCCTCGCCGTGTCGCCGCGTGGCGACTTCATCATTACCGCGTCGGCCGACCGCACCGCTCGGCGCTGGCAAGCGTCGCCCGGCGATCCCTTGATCTATGCCGCCAAACTGAACGACGAATCCAAACAAGCCTGGTTCGCGCGAACGACCCCCGACGGCAAAGTGCTGGCCGTCGGCGGGGACGACAAAGTGCTACGCCTTCGTGATGCCGTCCCCGGCGGGTATCGCCGCTTGCCGGGTGAGTACGCGTGTACCTATTCGACGACCCTTTCACCTGACGGCAAAATCCTGGCGACCGGCCATCAAGATGGTGTGATTCGACTGTGGGATTTCGCGGCCGGCAAACTGCTCAAGGAAATCAAGGGGCACACCCACCGCGTCTGGTCCCTTGCGTTCGCGCCGGACGGCAGCCGTCTGGTTTCGGGCGGCGGCGATTGGCATCAGAATACCCCGGGCGAACTTAGAATCTGGAACACATCGACATGGAAGGCGACTCACGAATTGAAAGCCCATCAGGACCTGATCTTCCAGGTGGCCGTGTCGCCCGACAATCGAGTAGTTGCCTCATGCAGTCGCGACGGCACGATCCTGACGTGGGAAATGGCCACCGGCAAGATGATCCACAAACTTCACGGCCATCCGGACGCCGTTCGCTGCATCGCATTCACCAAGGATGGAAAACGCCTTTACTCCGGGGGTTTTGACGATCAATTGCACTGGTGGGATGTGAAGTCCGGCCGGGCCATCGATAGTCAGGCCATCGGCGTTGTCGCAATCGAACGAATGCGGCTATCGCCGGACGGCAAGACGATCGCACTTGCTCTCAAGACCGGCAACAACGCGGGTTATCCAGCTCTTTGGAGTATTGAGAAAAGCCAGATCGTAAGCCGATTCGAACAGGATGCTGGCCAGGTCAACGACGTAGCATTCACGCCGGACGGCAAGACACTGATCAGCGTCGGGGGCCGATATACCGCCGGCCCTTATTATCGGGCCGGCCCAATCGGGCCCTGGGGTTTTGACGAGACCGCCGCGGTTACCGGCAAGCCGCCACTGACCCGATTCGCTCCCAGCAGCGCGATTCGCTTGTGGGATATCGCGAGCGGCCGTTCTATCGCGGAGCTGCCTGGACCAAAATTCTGGATCGAAACAGTCGTCGTGACCGACGATGGCTCGAAGCTGGTCGCCGCCAGTGGAGTGGAGAATCAACCTGGCGATGTTCGCATTTACGATCTCGCTGGCGTTCGTCCCAAGGCGATTCTCGCCGGACACACCAGCGGACTCACGTGTGCGTGCTTTAGCCCGGATGGTCTCCGCCTGGCGACCGGTTCGATCGACACGACCGTGATTGTCTGGGACGTTGCCAAATCGCTATCGGGCGATACCTCGAACAAGATTGTCCTTAAGGGACACAAGAAGATGATCCGCAGTCTGGCATGGTCGCCAGATGGGTCGCGGCTCATTTCGTCTTCCGAAGGCGGTGAAGTGATCCTCTGGGATCCGAATAGGGCCAACGCGCTCTGGACAATCGCGGCGCACGATCGACCTGTCTATGGAATCGCGTTCTCGCCGGGCGGGAAGCTGATCGCGACCGCGGCCGGCGATTGGAAAAACAAAAAGAAGGGCGAAGTGCGCGTGTGGGATGCCGCCAAAGGGACCGAGGTATTTCGCCTCCCGGACTCAGTCTCTCCGGCATGGGGAGTCGCGTTCACGACCGACGAAAAACTCATCGCCACGTATTCGGGGGAGGATGCGGTTCGGATCTTCGATTTGACGACGCACAAGCCAGTGCGCACCCTGACTGCCCCGACGGCGGCCCGCGGTCTGACGATCTCGCCCGATGGAAAATATGTTGGCATGACCGCGCAGGCGAACGGCATCATCAAAATCTGGGAAGCCAAAGCCTGGCGCGAAGCATTCGAGCTATCGGCCCATCCGGGAAAAGTTGTCTTCACGATCGACTTCGCCGCCGATCATCAGACTGTTGTGACCGCCGGTGGCGACGGGGCCGTGGTCATTTGGAAGATGCCGGGAGGCGCATACAAGTTGCCGGAGTTTGTGCCCCCGGCTACGCCCATTCCGAGAAAGCAGCCTGACGATGGAATTGCCATCCCTGCCAAACTGCGGTGATTTACAGCCGCGGCGATCAGCGTTGCGGTCGAGCCAGACGTGCGGCGCGGGAATCAGTTAAAATGTCCGTTCGCGGAATGAATACTGAAGCGCGTGACGTTGGCTTTTCGGTCGCGGGCGGCGACGGCAAGCTTGGTCCGGTGACACTAGTCAGGGTGTCTGGCAGTTCTTTCGGCCGCGGCGTGCCGAGCGGAGCCGGCCTGGGTAGTTCGACTATTCGACCAATTGTCGCGGCTGGTGGGGGGCTCGCCCAGCCCGGCGCTGGGCGTGCGTCCACGACTTGTCCGTTCGCGGACAGACTTTTACACAGCGGCACCGCGGCAGCCCAGTTGGTATCGCCCGCCTTGGCCATCCCGGAGGCGAGCACCATCGCGAATATAGCAATCCCAAGGGTCACGACCGGTCTCCAGTTCCTTCCTTTAATTTCGGCCAGCATCGGCATGCGCATGCAGACGATTCGCTCAATCGCCGACAGATCAGTGTCGGGGCTGGGCTTTCCCGAATTTCCCAGCCCGCTGCGCCGCCGCTCGCTAACCTACCCAGACTGCCGCAATCGTCATTGGGGGCCCGTTCTTCATGTTGAATGATTCCGAACTGCAAGATGGATTGGTGGATTTGGTTCGCGATCCGAGGCGTCGGATCGAATTACTTCATGCTTTGCTCGGCGAGGGTCAGTGTCGCCAACTTGGCATCTATCCAATTCCCGAAGGCTTCAAGCTGTCCGTGGTGATCCCCGTCTTCAACGAAGAGCGCTGGATTCGGGAGATTGTTCGCCGGGTCCGGGCGGTGCCGATTCCCAAGGAAGTAATCCTGGTCGACGATTGCTCGACGGATAGCACGCGCAAAATCCTCGCCGAGGAAATCGGCACGCTGCCCGACTGCCGTGTTGTGCTGCACGAGCACAATCAGGGCAAAGGCGCGGGCCTAAGGACGGGCTTCAAGCATGCGACCGGGGATGTGGTCATTGTGCAGGACGCCGACCTCGAATACGACCCCGCCGAGTACCCGCGGCTGCTCCAGCCGATCATCGAGGGCAAGGCCGACGTCGTCTTTGGTTCGCGGTTCATCGGCGAGAATCACCGCGTGCTTTACTACTGGCACTACATCGCCAACAAGTGCCTTACGATGATGTCGAATTTCTTCACCAATCTGAATCTCACCGACATGGAGACCTGCTACAAGGTTTTCCGCCGCGAAGTGATTCAGAGCATCAATGTGAAATCGAATCGATTCGGGTTTGAACCGGAAGTGACCGCCAAGGTGGCGAAGAAGAAAAACCCAAGCTGGCGAATCTACGAAATCCCGATCAGCTATTCGGGCCGAACTTACGAAGAAGGCAAAAAGATCGGGCTGAAGGATGCGTTCAACGCGCTCTACTGCATTGTGCGCTTCTGGCTGTGGGACTGACCCATCCAAAGCCAGCCGTGTTGCGACTGGGGAATCTCGATATGGGCGAAGCCGAAATAGCGGGGGGTCAATTGGCGCGGTCAGACAGCCGGCGACGGCCGGACGAAATGCTCGACGCCAGCGCGGCCGAGCGCTGGCCCGAATTGCGCGCTCCGCTCGCGATGTGCCAGCGCATCCTTGTCGCTGCTTACGAACGAGCGGATCGGGCTGCCATTCGGCATCATCGTCAGCACTGGACGCTGACCGTTGTCGCCGCGACATGTGGTACCGCGGCCGTCCTTTTCGCCATCATTCAGCTCGGTTATCCAGTCCATTTTCCATGGTTGCCCGCGGCAGAGGTTGTCGCGGCGGTGGCAGCCGTCACGGCGGTTGGCCTCGGAATCGTCGCTTCCCGCCGGGCTCGGTGGCTATTGCAGCGGCACCAGGCCGAACGCTATCGCATGCTCAAGTTCCGCTTCCTGATCGACCCGGGATTGTGGTCGAGCAGCGCGATCGATTCGGAACGCGAGAACTGGCTCGCCCAGAATGCAAATGCCATCGAAGCGCAACAACGACATCGCTGCATCAGTGGATGGAAGCCGACGAGATCCCCGATCCGCCTACGACGGAGTCATGCGTCCATGTTCCGTCCGAGGCGAGGACGTCGCTGGCGGGGTATTACCGCGAGATTCGTTTGGCAGCGCAGATCGAGTACTTCTCACGGCGGGCGGAGGAAAACCAGCGACACGATCGGCCGGTGCGTTATCTCCCGGCTGTCTTCTTCTTTGCCAGCGTGATGGCCGCCCTACTCCATTTTGCAGGCGATCTCGTCACGGGTGAGGGCCGCTCGCACGATTGGAGCGTTGCCCTGATTGTGCTGGCCGCCGCGTTTCCGGTGCTGGGCGCCACGGCCCGGACGCTGCGCATGGCCCACGAATACTCCAGGAATACAAGCCGTTTTCGGGCCAAGCTCGTGGTGCTTCGCCGGCTATCGGACGCATTGGCCACGGAAACGGACCCGGTGAATGTATTCCGGGAATTGTGGTGTGCCGAGCAGGTGCTCGAATCCGAACATCGCGAATGGCTGCGACTGATGATCAACGGGGAATGGTTTGGATAAGGACGGCCGGAGATTGTAATTGGTCTGGTTCCGCGCCGGAAGCATCACGCGAAAGGGGATCCGGGCAACGGCCGCATAGCGGTAATCCAGACGAGTCGCTTGGATTCATGCACGGTGTACTCGACACGGAGGCCGGCAGTCACAACCGTCCGCCCGTAAGCCACGGCGTGCAGGCCACGATAGTTCGAATATGGGTCGCCCCATTCTTGGGGCCGGGTTTCGAGGTTCTCCAAGATGTGGCGAAGCCCATCAATCAGAACCGGTCGAAGGTTCCGCTGCTCGGCAAGGTGAATTAGCCGATCAAACTGTACGTGGAACTGGCCGGCTCCCTGAACGATGTATCGCGGGGTCTCTGGGATCACGATTGCTCCAGCCGTTTGATTGCCGCTTCAAAGATCGGCCTGGCTGGAACAGAGTTCGCAAGTTCCTCAGCCGTTGGTTCCACGGCATGCTCGGCCATTTCCCAGAGGTAATATTGCTTGTATCGGTCTCGCTCTTCCTGCATGTCCGCGAGTTGGCGGCGCAGCTTTTCGTTCTGCGAACAGTTCGGCCATGACCTGGTCCGCGGTCATCGGGGGGATATCGTGAGGGAATTTGGGTTCGACTGGCATGGTTAACTCCAAACTATCGACGTGCGTGACTCGTCTTTCGCCATTGTAGCAGGACGTACAGCGCCGGGCGAAGAGACGTCGCCCACGTCTGAGACTGATAGTTGTCACATGGCCGATTGTTCCCGCCGAGGCGTGGAAGATCAAATCGTCTTAAGCGACCAACTCCTTCACAGGTTCCCGATCATCCAAAATGTACATCGGACGATTGGCGTGGTCGGGAATGGTGATTGCGGGATCAATTCCCAGGTGACGATAGAGGGTCGCGAGTATGTTGCTCGGCGTGTACGGGGTGACTTTCGATCGTGCGGCGTGTGAATCGGTTTCACCGATCACTTGACCAACCCTGAACCCGCCGCCGGCAATGACCGCGGCGCTCGCTTCCGGCCAGTGGTCGCGGCCGTCGCCGCGCGTGATCTTCGGCGCCCGGCCAAATTCACCCCAAACAACAACCGCCACGTCGTTTTCCAGCCCGCGCTCGTAAAGATCAGTCACCAACGCATGAATCCCCTGGTCGAGTTTGGGAAGCTGCGCTTTATGCTCGATGAAATTCTTTTCGTGCGTATCCCAATCGCCGACCTTGAGTGTAACGACCGATACGCCCGCTTCCACCAGCCGACGGGCGCGAAGGAAGTTTTCACAATACTTGCCGTAGCGCTCGTGCGCGGACGCAGGCTCCTTCTTCAGATCGAACGCATCGCGCACGCGGAGACGCGACCATTTCCATTGCTTTGCGCGTGTAGGCATCGATTCCCGTCATTTTGCCCGTCGCATCAATTTCACGATTCAGAGTGTCAAAATGGTGCAGTAGCTCTTTGCGGTCTTCCAGGCGGTCGAGCGACACTCCCTTGGGCAGGCTCAGGTTCGCCAGGCCTTCCGCCTTCGGGACGAATGGTCGGTGCGCGGGCCCCAGGTAACGCGGGCTTTCAATGTCGTACTGCCCCGCCTTGTACATCAGGCTGACGTATGGCGGCAAGCCCTCCGACGATGGTCGACAATAGCTGACGATCGAACCGATTGTCGGGCGCTTCCCGCGGCTCGGGAAGCCAGTCAGAATATAGTGCGGGGTGTGATCGCCGAGGTCATTTGACTTGATGCCGCGGATGATCGCCAGTTTGTCCATCATCTTGGCGTGCAGTGGCAAATGCTCGCAGACATTGATGCCGGGGACATTCGTCCGAACGGGTTTGAATTCGCCGCGAATCTCCGCCGGGGCATTCGGCTTCATGTCCCAGCTATCGATGTGCGACGCCGCGCCCCGAAGCCAGACCAGTATGACCGACTTCGCGTGCCCGACCCTCGATGACGCCTGAGCCTGAAGCCGCAAGACATCCGCCAGCGACAGGCCTGCAAACGACATGCGCACCGACTTTGAGGACGTCGCGACGTGTGATCCGATTTCGGTACACCTGTGCCGGTGCAAAGTAGGTGAGCATAATCCAATGCCTCCCGAAGATCGGGAATTGCGGCCCACTCGATGGCGGGCAGGTTGGCGGGACTCCTATTCAACTCAGGCTATCCGCAATTGTCTGCGCGTCGTCAACGCTTTTCGGATTGAAACGCGAGCTATGAGCACAATCGATCCACGAATCACTTCGCTTCGATCGTCATTTCGAAATCGCCCGACTTGCCGCGATTGTCGAACCACGTGCCAATAATCTTGCCTTCCTCGATGTGCTTGCCCGTGTAGTAGCAAACGAGTCCCCCCGGTCCGTCCTGGCGCAGCATGATGATCGGTGGTTTGCCGGTCGCAATTTCGCCGGCGATACGATGATCGCTGGGGTCGCCGGCTTTCAAACCAGCGAGGCTTCCGGAGATCCGTTCGTTCCGCACAATGAACGCCCAGCGGACCGCATCGGCCGGCTTGCCGGTGACTTCGCCATCGAGTTTGGCATCGTAGTGCATGACCCAAATGCCTGCGGCCGGTAACAGCGGCTTGGGCGCATCGGCGTGACACCACGACGGGGCCGCCACTGCCACCGCAAATAGCCGCCAAATGTTTTTCATCGCGATGCACCTAAGGGTAATTGAATTCGCTTATCGCCGATCCGTCGCGCCGGGGCCCCAAAGGCTCGGCCCGGTTTGGCTCCGGTGGGAACGCCGTCGCGGATTGCCTGCTTGCCGTTGACGAATACATGCTGCACGCCCACCGAATACTGATGCGGCTTTTGATAGGTCGCCTTGTCGGCGATCGTCACCGGATCGAAGACGACGACGTCGGCAAAGTAGCCCGCTTTCAACAGCCCGCGTCGGTCGAGACCAAGATTCCTCGCCGCGAGATTCGACAGCTTGCGAATAGCCTCTTCCATCGGAATCAGCTTTTCGTCGCGAACGTATTTGCCGAGCAGGCGTGCGAAGTTGCCATACGCCCGTGGGTGCGGCATCGACCTGAGAAATATCCCTTCGGGCGCCTGCGACGCCTCATCGGATCCGAAGCTCGTCCACGGCAGCTTGATGAGTTTCTGGACGTTTTCTTCGTTCATCATGAAATAGACGGTGTTGATTCGGGATTCGTCCTCGGCGAGAAGATCCATCAAGGTGTCGATTGGGTCGGTTTTGCGCTCAAGGGCCACGTCGGCGAGGGTCTTGCCTTGCAATGGCTTGAGCGTGTCCTTCTTGAACCCGATGAGCAGGATGTTTTTGGGTTCGCCGGCGTTCCGATAGAAATTCGGCCAGTCGGTCTTCGTGGCGACGTCCTGTTTGATGCGCTTGCGGGCGGCCGGATCGCGGAGCCGGCGGCGCATGGCGATCAGGCCGCCGTCCTGAGCCCACGGGGGAATGCACGCATCGAGTCCGGTGCAGCCGGCGGTATAGCAATACATGTTGGCCCGAATGGAAAGACCTTCTTTGCGCGCCGCGTTGATCTTGGCGATCGCCGCATCCATCTTCGGCCAATTGTCCTTACCGGCCGCCTTGAAGTGATAGATCTCGGCCGGGATTTTCGCTTCGCGGCTGATGCGAATGACTTCATCGATTGCTTCGAGCAAGCGCGGACCTTCACTCCGCATGTGCGAAATGTATTTGCCGCGATATTTCGCCGCGACTTTGCATAGCTCGATCAATTCTTCGGTGTTAGCATAATACGCTGGCGCATATTCGAGTGCCGAAGCGATGCCGAGCGCTCCATGGCGCATTTCGATTTCGACCAACTTGCGCATGCGATCCATTTCTTCGCCAGTCGCCTTGCGGTCGCCGCGGCCGACGACGTACTCGCGCACGGTCGTTGCACCGAGGAACGATGCCACGTTCTGCGTGACGCCCCGCCGTTCGAGAAACGACAAATAATCGCTGAGAGTCGTCCATTCGATGTCGTACTTGATGTCGGTTTGTTCGCGTTTGATCCGTTGGCGTATCGCATCGTTGAGTGGGCCCATCGAATCGCCCTCGCCCATGATCTGCGTGGTGACGCCCTGGCGCAATTCGCTTTGCGAAAGACCGTCGGCCAGCAGCGATTCCGTGGACCAGCTCAGCATGTTGATGAATCCGGGCGATACCGCGAGCCCCTTGGCATCGATGACGCGACTTCGTTTTGGCTTGGCCAAGATCGCCGATTGCCGCAATCTTGTCGCCGCGAATGCCGACGTCCGCCATCCGCGGCTTCGCGCCGGACCCGTCGTAGACGGTTCCGCCCTTGATGATGACATCGAATGATCCCGCCGGATCATCCGCCCGCGCCGGCCTGACCGTGACGAATGTCAGTGTGGCCAATACGAAGACTTGGAGAATTCGACGCATGAACGTGCTCGCCAGTTGGGAACGTGAGACGGGGACTACTTTACGAACGGTGGGCGATAATTGCTGTTGAATCGGACCAATCATGAGCGAGCTTCGGCAGGTCATTCTTTGCGATGCGGCAGGCGTCCCCTTGGGCAGTCAGGAACTCATCGCCGCCCATACGGGCCAAGGCTTGCTTCACCTGGCGTTCTCAGTCTATGTGTTCAGCCCCGATCGCCGGTTGCTGCTCCTGCAACAACGCAGTGCCGAGAAGCGGTTGTGGCCACTCGTCTGGGCGAACACCTGCTGCAGTCATCCGCATGAAGGAGAACCCGCCGTCAAGGCAGGCCAGCGTCGCTTGCGCGAAGAGATGGGCCTGGCGTGTGAACTTCAGCCGGGTCCCGCATTCGTCTATCGCGCGGAAGACCCAGGCGGTCGCGGCGTGGAGCACGAGTACGACATTCTGTTGACAGGCGTCTGTTCGGACGAACCGGTTCCCAATCGCGCCGAGGTCGCGGCGTGGAAATGGATGGATATCGAAGCGCTCGAGCGCGATTTGCGCGACCGGCCAGATCAATACGCTCCGTGGCTGCATCTGGGATTGCCCAAGTTGCTCGAACCGATCGTCGAGTAATGCCGAGCTGGTCACCGGGTGGCTCGCAAAACCTTTTCATAATCATCGGGAGTATCGAGGTCGATCAGCACGCGGTCATCATCGACTGCCAATTCGCAAGTTGTCGCGGCGTGCGTTCGCAGATACGTATTGATTCCTTCGCCGCTCGGAAGTGTGCGAATCCCGGCGACGTGGTCCCAGGCCAAAACGGTCGGATGGCCGCGTCGGCCGTTGTGGACGGGGACGACGATCGAATGTTCGCCTGCACGAAACCGTTCGAGCATTCGTCGCACAATGTCCGGATCAATTACCGGATGGTCGGCAGGCGCGAGCAGCCAGGCTCCGCCCGGCTGCGGATGGAATCGCTCTTCGACCCAGCGCAGACCGTGCTCAACTGAGGAGCGCATATCGGGGGTCGACTCTGGAAGGAAACACAAGTCGGCCCCGGCAGACAGTGCAAGCGGGACTAACTCGGGGACATGCGGACCGACGACGACGACGACGCGATCCACTCCGCCGCGGATGAGCGCATGGATAATGTGTTCCACGACCGTCCGCCCGGCCAGTGGAAGAGACAGCTTGGGCCGGCCCATGCGCGTGCTATGACCGGCGGCAGGAACGATGGCGAATGTCATTGGATTTGGTGTATGCAGGCAACGGGTGCGAGTCGTGTGGCGTCAGTCGCCGGGTAATACGGGCACCCGGCGACGGCTGACTGCCCCCTATGCCAGCTTGCCCTTCGGAGCCATCGGCATAGAGCGCACGCGTTTGCCGGTCGCGTGGAAGATGGCGTTGGCGACCGCGGGGGCGATGGCGATGATTGGCGTTTCGCCAGCGCCGATGCTGGGCAAATCCTTGCGGTCGAGCAGAACGGTTTCGAGCAGCGGGGCGTCGCGGAAACGCGGAACCTTATACGCCGAAAATGCCGGATTCGTGATCTGGCCGTTCTCGAATTCAATCGCCTCGCGCAGCGCTCCGCCGAGCCCCATCGTGACGGCCCCTTCAATCTGATTCGTTAGGTGATCGGGGTTGATCACGGCGCCGCACTCGAACGCAGTGGTCGCGCGCAGCACCCGCGGCCTGTCGCTCTCCACCACCACCTCAGCCACGGTGGCGACATAACTGCCCTTCTCCGTTCCGCAAGCGAGGCCATAGCCGTGACCTGAGGCCGGCTTCGCTCCCCAGCCAAACTTCTTCGCCGCCGCTTCGAGTACGGCTCGCAAGCGCGCTTCCTTCAAGTTCTTGAGCCGAAACTCGAGAGGATCCATTTCGATCGCATGCGCCAACTCGTCCATCGTGGATTCGCGAGCGAAGGTATTCGCCGTGGCCGCGAGCGCCCGATAGGAACCCTGCTTCAACGGCGAATCGGTGCCATGGAAGGCGATTCTTTGATTGGCGACTGTGTATGGGGTGCGAACCGCGGAACCACCCGAGTTGTAATTGTGGAATTCCCAGGCGCATAACGTGCCGTCTTTTTTGACACCCGCGTTAACTTCAATCAAACCGGCGGGCCGAAAGTAAGCCCAGGTGAATTCCTCTTCGCGCGTCCAAAGCACTTTCACGGGCTTGCCGGCAGCCTTGGCCAGGCGAGCCGCCTCGATCGCCGCTTCCCCTGTGTGCTTTCCGCCATACCCGGAGCCCATGTCGGGCACGATAACGTGGACTTTGTCGGCGGGCAGGCTGAACACGTGCATCAACTCGTCGCGGACGCCGAACGGCCGCTGGGTGCCGGTCCAGACGGTGAGTTTGCCGTCGTTCCATTCGGCGACGGCCACGCGGGGTTCGAGCGGAGCATGTGCAATGTAGGCAACCGTGTAATCGGCTCGTACCTTTTTGTCGGCTTCATTCAGGCCGGCATCAATCGAACCGGAGTTCGCATTGCCGCCACGACCAAAGCCACCGCCACGTCCCCCACGGCCCACGGACTTCTTTGAGATGTTTGAATAGGTCCTTGCTCGAAACCTGGGGCGTGGTCTGCCAATCCACCTTGATGGCGGCCAATGCATCGCTGGCAGCCTTCTCCGTCGGCGCGACGACGCCGACGAAATCGCCATCGTGAACTACGGTCACGCCCGGTTTGGCTTCGGCTGCTTTGACATCCACCGACGTCAGCTTGGCTTTGAATGCCGATGGGCGAAGGATCTTGCCGAATAGCATCCCCGGACGGCGGGTGTCAGATGCGTAGTGATGCGCACCGGTTATGTAAGAGCGACCGTCGACTTTTGCAACCGACGTGCCGGCGACTTTCCAAGCGTCCGCCTTCGTGGTCGGCGAATTGCCGATCACCTTCATCAGTTTCTTGCCCTTGGTCAGTTCGCCGAATGTAAATGCCGGTTTTCCCTGCGGGCCGGTGATCTTGCCGTCAGCTACCACGAATTTGGTCCGATCGATGTCCTTATTCTGGCTGCTGGCCAAGTCGATCAACTCCGCTCGAGCGGCCGCCGCGGCCAGACGCAATTGGCTGCCCATTCGCCCAGTCGTCTGACTGCCAAATGTGCCGGCATCGTACGGGACCATCGCCGTGTCCGCCATCACCATGCGTACATTCTTGATCGGCACGCGCAGCTCCTCGGCGACGACCTGCGAGAGCGATGTGCGAATGTTCTGGCCGATTTCAACCTTGCCGGTATACACGGTGATGCCGCTATCCTCGCCGATGTGAATCCAGGCGCTGATTTCACGCGGTCCGCCCCCGCCGAATCCGCCCTTGCGACGCTGCGCGATTGCTTCGTCATCCAGCAGACAGCGCGATGATGATACCGCTGCCGGCAATGCGGAAGAAATCGCGGCGGGTGGTCTCCAAGTTCGCAATCGATTCGTAAAGTTCGTAGCGCTCGACTTCGATGTCGAGGTCTTCAAGGATGGGATTCATTTGCCGCCTCCCTTCATCGCCTTGGCCGCTTTCTCGATGGCGCACATGATCCGTGTGTACGTTCCACAGCGACAGATGTTGCCATTCATCCCCTGGACTATCTCCTGGCGAGTCGGCTCTGGCTTCGCTTCGAGCAAGCCGACCGCCGAGACGATCATGCCCGAGGTGCAATAAGCACATTGCATCGAGCCACATTCGAGGAATGCCTCTTGAACCGGATGAAGCTTGTCGCCATTGGCAATGCCTTCGATCGTGCGGATGGGCTTTCCGGACGCGGCGCTCACGCGAGTCTGGCAGGAGCGCACGCGACGGTCGCCGAGCAGAACGGTGCAGGCGCCGCATTCGCCTTCGCCACATCCGTATTTGGTACCGGTCAAGCCGAGGTCATCGCGCAAAACACTGAGCAAAGTTCGATCGGGATCGGCGTCGAGCGATTTCTTGACGCCGTTGACTAACAGTTCCGTGACCGCGGGCATGACTCACCCCCGGGAAAGAAATGCGGGGCGAAGCGAAGGTGATAAAAGTCTAGTCGGGCGAAAATGGGAAAACCATGAGAAAGACGCATTTGCGTGGGTCAATTCCTGACCCGCCACGGACAACATTCAGCCACCCAGTCGTTACCAACCCCAACAATCTCCCCTATACAACGAACGATGTCGGTCTTGCAGGCACGGAATAATGTTTGCTCCGCACTTCGAACCAACCTCATGGAGAACCCGAATCGTGCGTAACTTCTTGATTCTCTCGGCAACGATTGCCGTTGCCGCTCCCGCGCTGGCACAGAAGGTCGGTCCAAACGCCAAGGAGGTCCAGGCATTGACCGACAAGGCGTACGACTTTCTGAAGTCGCGCCAGAAGGACAACGGCTCGTTCGAACCCTTGCGAAGCGGACCCGGCGCCACGGCTCTGGCGGCGGCGGCGCTGATTCGCGCCGGCCGCCCGGCCGACGATCCCGTGGTGGCCAAGGCGCTCGGTTTTCTCGAAAAGAATGTGCAGAAGGACGGCGGAATTTACAATCGCTTCCTCGCGAACTACACAACGAGCATTGCGATCCTGACCTTCAAGGAGGCGAATACGGGGGGGAAATACGACAAGGTAATCGCCAACGCGACGAAGTTCGTGAAAACACTTCAGCAGGGCGGTCCAGAGGAGCAACTGCCCTTCGGTGGCTTTGGCTACGACGGCAAGTCGCGACCGGATACGTCGAACACCCATTTCTCCATTGAGGCGATGATCGCCGCGGGCGTGCCGAAGGATGACCCGGCGATCAAGAACGCGATCGTCTTCCTGAGCCGCTGTCAAAACTTGCCCGGCGAAGCGAACAAGTTCGCGTATGCAAAAAAGGCGACGGAGACCGACAAGGGCGGCTTCGTTTACAACCCCGCCGACGCCGATAACGCGAAGAGTTCCAAGCGAACTCCCGAAGGGGGTCTGCGTTCCGAGGGCGGCATGACCTATGCGGGCCTGAAGAGTTTTCTTTATGCCGGCATTGGCAAGGATGATCCTCGCGTCAAGGCCGCCATCGACTGGATCAAGCGGCATTACACGCTGGACGAAAATCCCGGCCAAAAAGATGCGGGGCTTTATTACTACTACCACGTTTTCGCCAAGGCGATGGATGCTCTGGGCGAAGACGAATTCACGGACGCCGACGGCAAGAAGCACGACTGGCGGAAGGAATTGTTCGAAGCGCTCAAGAAGAAGCAAGCCGCCGACGGGAGCTGGAGCAATTCGAACGGCCAATTCCTGGAGAACTCGCCAGAGCTGGCGACGACGTTCGCGGTATTGGCGTTGAGCTATACGGTGAAAAAGTGAGTCGTGGATGAACCGTCGGAAACTGGAGCGGCACCTAAGTGACCACGGCTGTCGCTTTATCGCACACGGGGGCCGGCATGACATCTGGGAGAATACCACGACGACAGCGCGCACGCCGATTCCGCGTCATCGTTCGGTGAAGCCTGGTACGGTGCGTTCAATCTGCAAGAAACTTGGCGTGCCCATGCCGCCAGGGTTCTGACATCACGCCGGAGACGGCGCTTTGCGTCGTTTTCTTGGCGAGTTTGGTTTTGGCATGCGCCCATTTGGCGACACTCGGGGATGCGTTCTTTCGGCATCGGCCAAAGTTTGCAGCGCGTCCTCGGCCATGATGAATGCTTCCTCGATTGTATCAGCCTCGGTCACAAGTTCCGGATGGAACGGACTCGTCACAACGTAACCGCCTGCTTCATCCCGCTCAAGATGCAAGACGAGCCGACCATTCGAAACAATGTAAAACGGCGGCATTGACATCAGTTCTCTCCAGATTGCGACTGCAGTCATCATACACGCTCGCATTCGCAATTTCGGTACCGTCATCCAAACGCCATGACCATTCCGAAGGCAATCGCCCCGATCAACACCGCAATTACACTCTTCACGGAAAGTGGGTCGTGGCTGACAATCGTGCCGCTGTTTGGCGGCGGCAGTTCGACGCCACTCACGCCTTTCGGTTCCCATGTCGGCATGCCTGGCGCGGTCGGCACGAGCTTGCAGCGTGTTTGGTAAAGCGCATAGGCCACGGCCGCGAAAAGGGCGATTGTGCTCACAAGGAAGAGAACGGGCGAATTCTTCATCGCTTGCTCAAACGGGTCGAGCACCCCATGCAACGGGGTGTGGGAGTTCACATGGAGGACGCTGAGCCCGTTGTTCCCAAAATGCACCATCATAGCGACGCGGCAGTGATCGCGTTGCCACATAGGCGCTGTGGATCGCGAGGCCCAGACACATCGCGCCAAAGCCCTGCTGTGGGTCGCCGTGCATACAGCCAAACAAGAACGATACCATTGCAACCACCGCCCACGTCTGATATCGACCGGACAGCCCCTGGGCCAGGAACCCGCGGCAGAATACTTCCTCACAAATGCCGGGACTGACCGCGACGGCGAAAATCGCCAGGCCCCAGGGAGCGTCCTGGACCATCGCCAAGATCGCCTCGGTCGTACCCTCCATCTGGGCCTGCATGCCGATTGCGGTCATCAGGTCCTGCATGCTCGGGATAAACTGCTTGATCAACGCATCGAGAACGGTGGTGAGCGCGATCATTGCCGGAAACCCAATCAGCACCAGAATCGCATGGGTTCGCGTCGGCAATCGAGTCAGCGCGATCTTGCTCTTCCACGGCTTGCCGCACCAGAGCCGTAAGAGGAGCCAGCTCAGACCAAGCCCAATGAATTGCGAGGCAATCGTGGCGCCGAGCAGGGCAGTCGTCAATTTTGGACTCTTGAACCATGCCACCGGGTCAGGGACACCGTTCGGCCCGGCTTCTCGAACCAACAAGATGAGCAAGATTGGAATCGCGATAATCGCGGCTACGACTTGTGTCACCACAAAGTACAACAACGCCCATGCCACCGCCATCCAGAATCCAAAGCCCGGCTTCCGCTTGGGCAACGATGCGGGCAGCTCGCGATAGTCTTCGCGGAGCGAGTCGTCCAGATTCTTCGCGCCAAGCGGGTGCAGCACAGGCACGTCGTCAAAGTCATCAGTTTGTTCAGTGCTCATCGCCGCCTCACGAATAGTGGATCCAGCCCATGTATTCCCACCACTGATAGATCCACGGGTGCCGCCACGGGTTGGACCAGCAATAGGTCGCCGAGAATATGGAGATTCCCAGCAACAAATAGGCCACGATTCGCCCGGCTCGCCAGCGGCCCAGCCGATCGGCGATGGGAATCAGCGCGACCAGGAAGAGCGGCGTGAGCCAGAATAGCCAGCGTGGCCCGCTCGTCCAGCCGCCGTAGTTGTTGGTCTTGTAAATGTAGAACGCGATCACGACGGCTACGACGAGCGGCGTCAGGCGATGCAGCCAGTTCGCCAGCCGTTCGCGACTCAGCGGGAAAACCATGCCGACCAGGGCGAGCAGCCAAACCGGTGTTAGCGAGAATAGCCCGTGGTGGCCGATCAAGAAGTTAAACGCGTACCTGTCCTTGGGTTCTTCGAGAAAATCAATCTGCTGCGGCGGTTTTGGCACTTGATGCCTTTTCGCCCAATGACTGCCGGGATACTCGTACCACGGGCCGCCGAACTTGGCGTAGATCGGCTCCCAGGTGCCAAACACCTGATGATTGACGACCGTTTGGGCGGCAATGGGCAAGAGCAATGCCGGGATAAACCAGATCAGTCCCCTTGGCGAATTGACGAGAATCAGGAAGCCGATCGCACCCGCGAAGGCCGCCGCCGGCAAATCCAGACTGTCGGCCAGGCCAGCAAACAATCCGGCCGCCAAAAATCGCAGCACCCCCGGCGGCGACTCGTGGCCAATGAGCGCGTAGATCGCATACAGGACGCAGCACGCGGCCGGCACGTGATTGTTCAGCGTGATCGCGAACGAAGTCAGATAGGTTCCGAAGCATGCGGTTGCGAAAACGAACAGCCGCCCCCAGTCGGATGTGCCGAATCGTTCGAGCAACCGCGAGAGTAACAAGAGAGCGATCACAAGCGGCAGCACATTTGTCAGCAAGAGAATCGGAACGACCACTTCCCACTTTTGTTCGTCCAGGTTCTTTTTGAAGACGTTGTGCAGCACCCAGTATTGACCAGCGACGAAGAGCGTCAGCAAGGGGGGCTTCGTCGCGTAGAACTGGTGTCGCTGCGGGTCGAGCACGACGTCGACCGAGCCAAAGCCCTTGGCGCCGGGAAAAAGGATCCCCTCGTCGGTGTAGCCATTGGGATTGTTCGGGTTCGCAATCCGGCGGCCGATGACGAAGGTGTGATCCTCAACGATCGCCTTGACCGTCGCCCAGCGAGCCCGATCGTTGGAGCCGAACGTCGGCCATTCAGCCGGCCTTTCGCGTCGGCCACTTTCGCGCCGGCGGATACGCCTTGTATAGACTCGGCTCATAGAGCAACTCGACATTCGCGACGTGAGCGACCATCAAGCCCGTAGCGATTACGAGCATGAGTGAGTAGATCGAGCGGCGGAGAGATGGTTCCATGTCGTTTCGATTTAACCGATGCGGTCCACGATACTGTATGGCTCGTCGCTTCGCGTGCTGACAATCAATTCCGCTTCCAGCCCGTGCAGAAACAGCATCAGCGGCACGAGCACCGCCAGGATGATTCCCAGGACCGTCAGCCCGGAAAGCGCTGGAGTCCAAAAGAGGCCGATTACAGCCACCACGAAGAATAGCACGAATGTCGCGAGCGCCCAACTCGCCGAACAGGTGCATCGGCCGGCGGCCGTGCGTGGTGAGATATTTCGCCGTGAACAGGTCGAGGAAGCCACGCAAGAAACGGTTGAAGCCATACTTCGATCGGCCGTGCTGTCGCGGACGGTGGCGAATGACGATCTCGCCAACCTTGAATCCTCGCGCGGCCGCGAAGACCGGGATGAACCGGTGCATCTCGCCGTAGAGATGCAGATCGCGCATCAAATCCCCGGTCATCGCCTTCATGCCGCAATTGTGATCGTGGAGTTTGACGCCGGTCAGGCCGCTGACGAGTCCGTTGAACACGCGGCTCGGCAGCACCTTGTGCCACGGATCGTGGCGGATCTTCTTCCAGCCGCTGACCAGATCGAGTCCCTTGCTCAACTCCGCCAGGAAATTCGGAATCTCCGCCGGATCGTCCTGCAAGTCCGCGTCCATGGTGATCACGTGGGACCCGCGTGCCGCGTGAAAGCCCGCCTGGAGAGCCGCGGCTTTGCCAAAGTTCCGGCGGAAGCGAATCCCACGCACACGCGGATCGTTCGCCGCCAGTTGCTTGACTACCTCCCACGACGAATCGCGACTGCCATCGTCGATGAAGAGGATCTCGATGTCCAGATTCCGCTCGCTGGCCACGGCGGCGATCTGGCGATGCAACTCCGCCAGGCTTTCGCGCTCGTTGTAGACCGGGATTACCAGTGACAGTTTGGGATCAGCCATTCGCGACCTCACTCGCGATGGCGACATCGTGTCGAAGCGCCGCACGGGCATCGGAGGGGGCAAAGCGGTACAGGATGCCAGCCGTGATCAATTCGGCAGCGGTGCCCACAACCCGGAAGACGATCGCCAGAATCGCTGCCAGCCCATCGGCGGCAATCGCGGGCTGCACGTGGGCCCGCAATTCGAGCGCGAGCAGCAATTGCAGGGCAATGTCCCGCGCGCCGACTCCGGCCGGCATGAAGAACGCCACGAACCCAAAGATGTACGCAATGGCCGCGATCGAAATCAAATCCCGATAGCTCGCCAGCGTAAACGGGAACGCGCTCGGGTGCAGCCCGTTGAGCATGAGCAACAAGCTCAATCCCATGACCAGCCAGCCGAGCGAATCCCACGACAGACCCGCAATCACCCAGTGCAATTTCACGCGCGGAAACTGGTGGGCATTGGCCCCACGCCGCCAGCGGTTGACGCGATTGACGAATCGATTCAGGCCGACGAGCCCGATCGACGCCGCGGCCAGCGGCAGAATCAGCCAATATCGATTGACGTCCGGCGGGTGGCCGCCGCGATGGCGAACCTCGTCGAGCAATCCGTTCCACAGCGATTCGGGCAGGAGCAAGACGCCGACCAGCGCACCCGATCCCGCCCAGACGATGCTCTCGTAAATCGCCGTGATGCCGACTGCCGTGCGGCGAGATGCCAATCTTGCCCAGCATGGCGATCCGCATGACGATCACCAGCAGTTTGCCGGGCACATACTTGCCGATCTGGCTGATGAAATACGCTCGCAGTCCCGTGGCCGACGAAACGGTTGCCCCCTGATTGCGCAGCAGGGTCACGTAGTAACGACCCCAGATCGTGTAAGCAATCAGATACACGAAGCAGGCGGGTATGATCCACTCGACGCGGAAAACAAGCGAACCCTGCCAAAGCTCCGGGCGGCGAAGGCGGTCCAAGAAATACCACGCCACGCAAGCAACCACTACCGGCGGGAGCAGGTATTTCCACGCGAACCGTAACGCTCGAACCGAGATACGACGCATGCTGTGAAGTGTACGGGCCGGATAGAAATGACCAGTGAGCGAAGCCTCAGCAAGTGAATTCGGCATGGGAGACTTTGAATGGTCGCCTCGTGCCCAGGACTGAAAGGAATCTTGATTTTCCTGATAATATAGCTTATCTAACCTGCTCATCCGCCCCCATTCGACCTTAAAGGTTGCGCGATCATGGCGACCGATGCCCCATCCGGCGGCGAGCCGAAACGCTCGGCTGTTGAGCCGATCAAGGAAGCTAGTCGCTGGCTTCGTGGAACTTTGGCCGAGGAACTGGCCCAGGACTCCGATCACTTTGGCGAAGCCGACAAACAGTCTGCTCAAGTTTCACGGCTCGTACCAGCAAGAGGACCGCGACGCGCGCAAGGCCCGCTCGAAGGCCGGAGTCGGCAAGCACTACATGTTCATGGTGCGGCTCAAGCTTGCCGGGCGGCAAAATGTCCGGCAAGCAATTTCTGGCACTCGACGATATCGCCGGGCGAGTATGGCAACAGCACCCTGCGACTGACGACGCGGCAAAGCATTCAGTTCCACGGCATCTTGAAAGGCAATCTGCGTCAGGCGATTCAGGGAATGAACGCCGCTTTGATTTCCACACTGGGAGCCTGTGGCGATGTCAACCGAAACGTGATCGCCTGCCCGGCCCCGCTCAACGATCAGCCCCGCCGTGAAGGGCAACGCCTCGCCGATGCCATCGCCGCCCATCTGGCGCCGCGGTCCAAAGCCTACCACGACGTTTGGCTCAACGGCGAACGGATGAGCCCCGATGCCGACGAGACCGACGGCGTCGAGCCGATCTACGGCAAGATCTATCTGCCCCGCAAGTTCAAGACCGCGTTCGGGCTGCCCCACGACAACTGCATCGATGTCTACGCCAACGATCTTGGCTTCCTGGCGGCGATCGAGAACGGCCGCGTGGTCGGCTACAACGTCGCCATCGGCGGCGGCATGGGCCGAACCAGCGGCAACACCAACACTTTCCCGCATCTGGCCCAGTCGCTCTGCTTCGTTGAACCGGACGAGGTCGTGACCATCGCCGAGCAAGTCGTCAAGTTCTTCCGCGATACCGGCAACCGGGGGGACCGCAAACGGGCCCGCCTCAAGTACGTCGTTCACGATTGGGGCATCGAACGGATCCGCGAAGTGTTTCCCCGCGACTACTGGCACAAGCCGTTGCGTATGCCGCGTGAGCTGCCCATCACCCATGTCGATCTGCACCACGGCTGGCATGCGCAAGGGGATGGCAAATTGTTTGTCGGCCTGAGCATCGAGAACGGCCGCATCAAGGATGAGGGAACTCTCCGCTTGCGCTCGGGGATCCGGGCCATTGTCGAACGATTCAACCCGATCGTGCGGATCACAACTCAGCAAGACATTCTGCTCGGCGACATTGATCCGGCGAATCGCCCGACGATCGATGCCATACTCGCCGATCATGGAATTGCGCGACCGGAATCGCTGTCGCAATTGCGGCGCTGGAGCATGGCCTGCCCGGCGATCCCAACCTGCGGCCTGGCGATCACCGAATCCGAACGCATGTTGCCGGGACTGATCGAGGAATTGCACACGGCGGCCGAATCGCTCGGCCTGGCGGATGAAACCATCAGCGTCCGCATGACCGGCTGTCCGAACGGCTGTGCCCGGCCTTACCAGTCGGACATCGGCCTCGTCGGCCGCAGCGGCGACAAGTTCACGCTGTTCGTCGGCGGCAGTCACAAGGGCGACCGCCTCAACTTCGTTCTGCAAGATCTCGTGCCCCGCGACCGCATCGTGCCAACGCTGAGCAAGCTCCTCGAACGATTTCGCTCCGAGCGGCAAGGCGACGAAGGCTTTGGCGACTGGTGTACGCGCCAGGGAGCCGAGACCCTTTGCGGCTTGCTCGGCATCGCGCTGCCGAAAGCAATTTGACAGATCTCGTTAAAGCAATCGACCAGGCGTCGATTGCTTCAACGACGTGTTTGCGGCAATACTCACCTGTACTTAGACAGTCCCAAGGATCCCTGGTTTGCGGCGAACGCCGGCGATCAGATTGTCGATCATGACGCCGTCCAGTGCATGCTCCTGTCCGAGCAGATGGCCGACTTCATGGGTAAGGACCGTGAGTAAATCCATGCGACCCCGTTCCCCTTGATTGCCGGCCAACCGGAACTCGGAATCATTACGTGGTGTCCGGTCGATGAACCATCCCCAACCGGCGGCGTTGTCGTCCAGATAGATCGTGTTGCCGGAAACGAAGCCCAGGGTTCGGCCGCCAAGATCGGCAACATGAATGTTGAGCTTGCCGAGCGCGCTCGACATCGAATCCGGCAAGCCGCCAGAGGCGCAGGGCCTCGCGCCAACAGCGGCTTGACAGCCGCGGCCGTGAGCTTTTTCGTTGCCGGATTACCTGTTGGCGACGAACCGGCTACTAGTTCATCTCCGTCTGACGACGTGTGCTTGACATTGAGGATGTACTCTCCCGTGGTGGGCTCCGCCGTCGCGGTCGACGCTAATACCTCGATGTAGTAAGTGCCTCCCGCGCCTTTCGGCACCTTGTACTTGATCCGCGCATTACGGTGATCCGTGGCGGAATTGTCGTCCGCGGCCACCAGCACTCCCGCGGCATTGTAAATCCGAATCATCGGATCAAGAGTGTTCACGACCTCGCCGCTCTTGCTGGCAGGAGTCATCGTTTGGACATCCAGAGTTTTCTTTTGATCCACATTGACCTTGTAAAAGTCATTTCCCGGAATGGCTGGGGCGAAATCGGCTCCGGCGGGAGTGCCGATTCCCATTGGGCCGATCAGAGTTGCGACTCCTGTGTTGGGATCGAGCCGATAGAAATTGGAACTCCAGTATGTGGACACATAAAACGAATTGTCAGATGGATCGACCATGAGCCCGTAGGGGCTATTAAAACCGGTGCCCGAAATGGACGTGCGGAATGTGCCTACGCCAGTTGACACGTCGATCGTATAGAGATTCGAATAGAAGTCCGTTGCCCATAGAGTTCCATTGTCGTCGAAACTCAAATCAATTAAGCCGCTAATTCCGGTGGGACCAACGGGGCTCAACTGTCCCGAAGTCGTGTTGATCAAATACAAAACACTGTCGCCAACAGCGAACAGATTGCCAGACGAATCGGCATCCATGGCAGCGATGAAGACATTTGTGGCAACTGCAGAGCCGACCGGCGTCAACTCCCCAGTTTCTGGGTTCACATTCGCCAACTGAGGTGGACTACCTGAGAAGTTGCCTTCAAAGGTCCAAAGTTGGCCGTCCGGTGTAAATGCCAATCCAAAAGAGTTATTGCTGCCAAATGGACCGACGAGCGAGCCAGCGCCCGATTCAGGATCTATCGAGATCAATTCGGACCCGTAAGACGCCGTCGAATACAAGCCACTTCGACCGGGGTTGATCGCTCCCAGCGCCCATTGTCGGCCAGCTACAGGCGTGCTGGCGATGCTCTGCGCCGAGGCAAACGAATTATTCATTTCGGCGTCAAATTCGGCGTTGCGAGTGACGACCAGGTTGTAGTCGGCGCCGTCGGCGCCTCCGCCCGAAACCAAGAGGTAATAGTTGCCACTCGTCGCCGCAATGAAGTCGCTAATGACCTCGTGCAGGTTTGTCGAACCCGTAGTCCCCTGGGCCACCAATGCGCCAATCGGATTGTAAAGCGAGACATGGGCGGTGTCGTGTTGCGATGTCGTCAAGCCAATCGTGGGCTCTCGCCGGCCTTCATGTGAATGCGATAGTAATCCTGATCCGGCGGCACGAATGAGAATTGAGTCACCAATCCATAGGGTTGATTGTCGCTGTCAAAGAACCCGACATAGCCCGACGTGTCGTTGACGGAGAAGTTGAAAATCCGCGTCGTGGTAGCAGGACCCGGGTATGGAGTTGCTTCGAACAAAGTGTAAAAATCAGCACTTGACCCACGAACAAAGAAGTCAACGAGCAGATCGCCTTTACTGGGGTCGTAGCTAAAGTTGTTGTCGACGTCGATAACGACGTCGAACGGATTGGGGGAGCCATACCCGGTGCTCGACAAATGCAGGACGCCGTCGAACACGGTCGTGGCACCCGCGCCGACGTTTTCAGCAAACACTGGGGAGGCGGTGTCAACCGTCCGAGCCGCGTAGCTGAGGCGAATTTGTACATCGACATCGATGTTGCTGAATGCATTTGCATAGGCGTAGCGGCGCAGGTTGATCGTGTCGATTGTGCCGCCGTTGCTGAATTCGGAGGCGGAATAAACCTGCTGATAGCGCATGTCCGAAATGCCGAACGGCGCTAGCACGATCGGATACGCGTTAGCCGAATAGGTTTCCACGTTCTGGTATATTCCCGGCACGGTGGTCGTCGAGGAGTCAAGGTGGCCCACGACTGCGGCCTCACCGGGGTATGCCCCGTCGTCCTCCGATTCGCCGGATGCATTGAAATTCAGAAATGCGGGGTCCAGGTTCTGCGCCGTCGCCTGTGTGCCATTGCTGGTCCCATCATGGCTTTCGCTTTCGACCGCCGCGTTGAGAGTCATGTTAACCGCGTAGGAACCGGTGGTTCCGTTCGCACCGCGCACGGTCACAATGTAGGTCTTGGGCCCCGGTCCCATCCCGCCGATTTGCCCATTCGTCGACACCGATTGAAGGACCGCCTCGAGCCCGGCTCCGGCGGCGGTCGCGCTGGCGATCAGAACGTCGTGGTTGCCATCACGCCGGTAAAGCTCAACCCTGGGCTTGAGGGTGCTCGACGGTTTGATCCCAACCGTGATCTTTTGTCCGGGATCGACGAGGATGGAGAAGCTATCGCTGTCTCCAGCCGGATCGATGATGCCCGATTGAGTTCCTTCGTATATGAGCGACCCCCTCGGCAATCTTGGTTTCAGTGGCGTGGGGTACGGGACCGTGCCAAAGTCCAAGATGTAGCTCGTCGAGAAGCCCGTTCCGGGGTTCCCATACACGTCGGTCATTGCGCCGTCCGCCATGCTCACGTTGAGTGTTCCTTCAACAGTTACGTCGACCAACGTGAGGCGGAGCGTGTCCGCGTCCACCTGGCTTACTGCCACAACGCTCCCCTGGTCGACGGCGAAATCGCTCACATCAGCCGAGCCGGGATCGTAAGGTTCGTTGAAGTTGAGGTCGAGCGTCGTGAACGGCAGCAGGACGGAAGAGCCGTTGGCCGGCAAAGTTGATGTCACTTGCATCAACACTGCGTCGTATCGGAAGCTTGCATTCAGCTCGCGGACCGAATCGCTGCCGTCCAGAGGCGACACCGCCCCGGCATCCATGTGGATCGTCTGCAGCCCTTGGCTAGTAACCGGGCTCGACGCGAAGTGGAAGGTGACCGTTGTCGCACTGGTCAAGTCGACGGAAGTCGCTGCGTTCTCGTTTACCGTCAGGTCGGCGGCCGAGACGCTCGCCGGGTCGTATTCCGCCGAGAACTTGACGACAAAATCGCTCGGTGGAGTCGAGACGACATCGCCGTTTGCGGGGCTGACCGCACCGGCGGAAAAACCGGACACATAACTGAGGGCATTGGCCATCAAGACCGCCCCCTGCGTGCCGGTCAACCAGCCTTCGTAGTAAGCGTCCGATGAGGGGGGAAACATGTTCAGGCCAATATCGCGGCTGGATTTCTCGACGACCAGCGGGGTGCCATCGCTCCAGTTCGCCACCAGTGATGTGCCAGGCGTCAGTCCCCCGTTCGAGCGAAAGCTCGCGGAGCCGCCGTCAAAACTGGCCACACCCGCCAGGATCGGATGACCCGGCTGCGCGATTGACCCCAACGTGGCCTCGGAGTAAATCGCACCAGCGGGTAGTTGCATCGCATCGTAGCCTCCCGACGCCCAGCGACCGCCCAGATTTCCATAGTCGGTGTTGGCAAAGACGGAGACAACGACCCCGTGACCGTCATCCACGTAGTCGGCGAGATTATTGCCAAGTGTGGTCGTATCGGCAAAACCATAATCGGACCAAACCAAGACGGCGTCATATGCTTCGAGTTCGGCGAGTGTTGGCGTGCTGAACATGACATCGACGGGTGTCACGCTTGAGAATTGTCCCGTCCCTTCCAGTTTTGACTGAACGTCGCTAACCCACTCGGGATAATCCGCTCCCAAGAGGGCAATCGACGTTGGCACCATCCGATCTTCGAGAGACTGCAGCTCCAGTGGTTTGCGACGACGACTTGAGTGATTGAACGATTGTCCTGGACGAATTCGATTTCGCACTGTTCGATTGAGAGACATCGCCTTCATGGGAGACCTTTCCAGATGAGATAGGGGGTCCAGCGAATACGATTGCTAAGTCAATTCCGAGTCAGCTGCCGAAATACCACTCAGTTCTTCGAAAATCGACGAGGCCACCTCGACGCCAATGGACTCTTGACGCGAAAGGCCGACGAGATAGACATCTCGTGCCATCCAAATTGCTCGGCTGTTGAGTTGGATCTGCAGGGAGTGGTGTGGTTGGCGAATGGTTCCGACCGTCGGAGAGGAAACTCGCTGTTGCAGGGCGTATGGGATCATGATGTCACTCCTGTCGGGATTCGCAAAGTCACATGGCGGCGCACCCGAAGCATGGCTTTGCCGCGACGCGAGTGTGAGTCGCGGACTCGTTGGCTGTTGGCGCTACGTTTGGGCGATGGGGGCTCGCATCCAGTCATCGCCGGCAATCAGTTACCCACGGTCTGCGCTCGAATGTGACCAGAAATCTGTCGGAAGTGATGAGAAACTGAAAAAGACCGAAAAAGCGCGGTCATTGCCAGTTGTGTTCCGCTCCGCGGCTGCACCGTTCGGGTAGCAATCTTCATGACACCTGTGTGCGCTAACGGCAAGCAAGTCATGAGCCACAGGCGGGGAAGTGAAGCGAAAACGGTACAGAATCGGAACGGGACCACAGGGCTCGACGTCGCATCGAGCAATCACATCGCCGCGCTCCGAAATGGATATACCGGATCAATCATCGCCTGAGCCATATCGTCTGACGGCAATCGCTTGGCCACCACCGATGAGAACGGTGAAGTCGAGTCATCGGGGATGTGCTTGGAACTTGGATGCATGGACGGGCGTGACAGTCTCAATGCCGAAGAAGGTCAAGATTCCCCGGTGGTAGGACAATGGCACAAGACGTTTTTTGCGCCCGGGCGGGCCTACAGCAGTTCTGAAATGACCTTGACCCCTTTGCTGGTATCGACGATCGGGATTGGGCGATCCACGCCGGCGGGGTGGTTCTTTTTCTTGTAGTCGATGCCGAGGATCGTGCAGACGGTGCCCAGGAAGTCGGTCACGCTGATCGGTCGCTCGACCACTGCGGCGGCGTCGCGGTCGGTCTTACCCACTACCTGGCCGCCCTTGATGCCGCCGCCGATGAGCACGGTGCTCCAGGCCCTCGCCCAGTGGTTCCGGCCGCCGCCGCCGCACTGGGGTGTGCGCCCGAACTCTCCCATCCACACGACCAACGTCGTGTCAAGCAGTCCATGCTTATGAAGGTCCTCGACGAGGGCCGACATGGCGCTGTCGCACTCCAGAGAGAGAGCCCTGGTGCGGGGGAAGTTGTCGCGGTGCGTGTCCCATGCCACGCCATCCCCCATCACAACTTCCACGAACGGGACCCCCGCTTCGACAAGCCGGCGGGCCATCAGGCACCCGGGCCCGAAGCCGCCCGACCCAGCGGTGAGGACCTTCTCGCCTCGCCGGGGCGCCGCGGCCGCGGTCGGCCGCCCGTACGCCGAGCGAACCGCCTCCGGCTCTCGCGATAGGTCAAACGCCTGCTTCTGCTCGGAATTCATCAACCGCACCGCGCGCTCGGTCGCAGAGCGGTGCGCGTCCCCGGCCTTGCTTTGGTACGCCTCGCGGAATGGCTTCTCCAGTTGTTGCAACAACTCGATCTGCCGACCAAATGTCTGTTCCGGGCCGATCGGTTCGATGAAGTCGAGGCCGCGCACCGGGTCGGTGACACCGAGGGGCTGGTAATTCGGTCCGAGGAAGCCGGCGCTGAGAGCTTCCTGCGGCCCGCGGCCGATGGTCACGAAATTGGGCAGCGGCACATCGCGCTTACCAAGTTCCTTGGCGACGATTGCACCGAGAGTGGGGAACGCCACCGCCCCGCCCCGATTTTGATAGCTGGTGTGCAAGTTGGTAAGTGGCCAGCTTGTGGTCCGACTCCCGGGTGCTCATGCCGCGCAAGATCGCGGCGTGCTTCATCAGCCTGGCGAATTTCGGGAAGTGTTCGCTGATACGGATGCCCGGCACCGATGTGTCAATCGCCTTGAACTCGCCGCGGATGTTGGCCGGCGCATCCGGCTTCAGATCCCAGGTATCAATGTGGCTTGGTCCGCCCGCCATCCAGAGCAGGATGCAGGACTTTGGCCGCGGTCCGGGCGGGGCCTCGGCGGCCAGCCGACCCAGCCAGCCGCTGAGCGACGTGCTTGCAGCGGCGGAGACCAGAAACCGACGGCGCGTCAAACCGGAATGCATGATCGTCTCCCGCACGCTTTCGGACCTCGAAGCTGAATTCACGAGAATTCGAGTGTTGGCCGTCACCAGGTCCCCTGAATTCTGGCGAAATTCAGTCACGAACTCCAGTGCTCAGTGATTCAGAGAAAACTCGCTGGTCATTAGCAGGGCCCAGGCAAGTTCCCATGTGGCTGATTCGAGTGACCCCGTACGCTTCGCATGGGCGTGAAACAGTTTTTGCTCATCGGCCGTGGGACGCCGTGACAGGATCGTCAGGAACAGGTCCCCGGCCACGTCGTCCGCCGACCGGCCCGGCTTGGTTAGCCGCTCCGCGAGTGCGTCCAGGCGCTGTCCAGCGAACTGGTCCGAGTTCATTTGCCGGAGTAGGTGCGGGATGCCACGCCGATACGCGGTCGGATCGGGATCGCCATCGTCGGAGAAGAACTGGACGAACTCCGCACGGGCGTCCGTCTGCGGGCCTCTTCCGCGCTTGCGCGTCGGCGAGCCGAGGATCGCCACGAGGGAATCGTACAACTGCCCGGCGGAGAGGACCTTGATCGGCATGCGGCCAAATAGCGTGGCCTGCTTGTCCGGGGCCATTCCCGGCCGGCTCGTCCGCTGGTAGGCATGGGTCAACACGATGGCGCGAGTGAGGAACTTGAGGTCGAAGCCCGACTCGGCGAATCGGCGGGCGAGCAGGTCGAGCAATTCGGGATGCGACGATTCGTTGCCGGAGTGCATGTCGTCGACCGGGTTGACCAGACCGCGGCCGAACAGCCGCCACCAGGTCCGGTTCGCCATCGCGCGAGCGAAGTAGGGGTTCTTCGCGGAAGTCAGCCATACGGCCAACGCGGCACGGTTGGTGGTCTGCTCGTCATCGCTCAGCGATTTGCCCCCGAGGAACGTCGGCGGGCGCGACAGGAACCCGTCGGGGATGCCTTCCTTCTTCAGCGAGTCCAGCGTCAGTTCCGGGTAATCCTTGATGCCGAACCGGTAAATCTGCTTCGGCTTGCCCGGTGTTTGAATCTGGGTAAAGAACGCCGCCATTCCCCAGAATTCCTGCTGCTTCCAGGCGACGAAGGGATGATCGTGACACTGAGCACAGCTCAGCCGCACTCCCATGAAGTAGCGAGAGGTCAGGTCGGTGAGATCCGTGACGGTCCGCGGCAGCCGGCCCTCGATGAGGTAGATGACCGCCGGGTTTTGCTCCATCTTGCCGGTGGCCGTCAAAAGCTCGGCTGTGATGCGGTCCCATGATTTCGTGTTGAACTGTTCGGCGAGCCACGAGCGGAATTGGTCGGCCCGCACCCGCCGGTCGTCGGCCAGCGGCGAGATGAGGTAGCCCTGCCAGACGTCGGCCAAGTACTCGCCATAGCGCCGGTCGGCGAGCAGCGCGTCGATCAGACGGGCACGCCGGTCCGGGTGCGTATCGGCGAGAAAGCGGGCGGCCTGCTCAGCCGTCGGGACGACTCCATGCAAGTCGAGGTAAACGCGGCGAAGGAACTCGGCGTCGTCGGTCGGCGGCCGCCAGGGTAACGTGCTCGGCCTTGAGCCGGGCCTCGATGTGCCGGTCGATCAGGGCGGCCAATTCGCCAGGGTCTGGTTGGGAGGCAATTGTGTCGCGATTGGTCCCAATCACAATCGCGAGCGCGATGAAGATTCGAGTTAGCCCGCGCATTTCGCATCTCCTTGCACTCGATTTGCTGCCTCAATCCCGAACGCAGATATTTCTGGCAAGGGCCTGCTCCGGCAGTAGGTCCGCCGAGCCGAGGCGGACCGGGCGACGCCCAAGAAACGGCATGCGCCCATTTCAGGCAGCCGCGTGGTCCGCCTCGGCTCGGCGGACCTACTCCGGACAGTGCTGATTGGGTTGATTATCCACTGCCACGCCGGCTTCGCAAACGGTTTTTCGTACGCCCATCGGACCTTCGCCCCTTCACGGCCCCACCTTGTCCACGCTGGAGGATTCGCCGTAGCTGGATTCGCCAGAATTCAGCCGTCTGGCCGGTTCGGAGCGCTGAATTCTGGCGAATCCAGCTACACCTTATCCGCCGGCCAATGTAAGAAGGCAGGGGGACGATTTTTACTGCCAAAGACACACGCCGGCTTCGGACATCAAAATGGAGTCTGCCAATCGTCCGAATCCCGGGCCGGTTCCGGCGGGGGCGCGTCGAGGAAATGGGTTAGGCTGTTCGTCAGCGATTCGCATTTCGCGGATAGGGCTGGGCAGGCGATCGCGATTTCGGCGAGTTGATCGGTGAAGTTATTCACAACCGGCTCGATCAGCGCTGCGGCGAGCGATGGTTCCGAATTCTGCAGGATCTCGCGGAGATTGCCGAAAGCGCGGTTGAGCTGGTCGATCAATTGCTGAACCTCGGACGCGGCCACACTGCCGCGGATGTCGACGGTCAACTCGGCCAGGCGACAGCCAATTCCGAACAAGCGGATGCCCAGTGGAATATCGGCTTCCTCGCCCACCGCGAAGCTCGTCGACCAGACGGATTTCTCGCTCTCGCCGACAATACCTGGGTTGGTCACGCCCAGGCGTTCGCGCTCCGCCCATTCGGCATTGAAACGATTGCTTCGTTCTTCCCATTCGCGTCGCTCCGCGTCCCATTCTGCGCGGGTGCGATGATAGATGTCGAACGCGAAGTCGTCGTCCATGGCGCTGCCGTCCAGATGCCAAAAACTGGGTCCAGGCATGTCCGCCATCATCTGGCAACAGGGGCAGTCGGGATCGACCATTGCGTCGCGACCGGACATGCCTTCGGGGAGCCGGGCACGTTCCCGGTCGATGATGGATCGCGGCGTTCGCCAGTGGCATTCCGGATCGGGCGTTTCGAGCCATTGGTCGCGAATGCTTTCGAGCCGCGGAACTTCGCTGGTGAGAAAATCCCCGATCGTTAGACTGGCAGGTCCATTCGCGGCCGGCTCGGCTTTTTGCAATTCCCTCAGCCTTTCCCAACAAGACTGGAGTAACTCGCGAACCAGATCGTAGTACTTCACCAGTTCGTGCGTGCCGAATCCGCTGTTGCGAAATGCGGACGAAGACTTGTCCAATCCGGGAGGGCACCGATCCAATAGCGACCAGCGTTCACATTGATCCTGCAAGTCCCACGTCAACTGCTTGCCGCCTCCGAGCGCTATTTCACGTGGGCAAGCTCCACCCAAGTCCGCGCGGTGTCAGCAGCCAGGCGGCATGTATCTCATTAAGCGTGTTGTATGTGACATCTTCGTCGGTCCGCGCCTCTGCTGACGGCGTGGTGTTCGCATTTTGTCGAGCGAAGGCGGCGAACACTTGCCGACCGATGAACTCCAGCAATGGACGCCCGTAAAACACTTCGCGAACATTGAGTACGGGACGCGCCGCTCGTTCGCGCCTTCGGTCTTCCGCGATAGCCGGCCACTGTCGGCGATCGCCCATGATTAGCCAATCGTCGGCCAGGTGATAGCGCAGCCAGGTATCCGTGGCATGTTCCCCGTCGTGGTAAAGGACCTCGCCCATCAGGCCAGGCGACGAGTAAGTGGAGTCAACCACCACCAGCCGTGCGATAAGATCGATGACAACAACACCCGAGTCGTACGGTTCATCGCACAATCCCGGCGACAGGTTGGCAAGAAATTGGCGATTCGGGATTGCCGCCGCGAATCGACCGAACGCGGTCTCAAGCTCCGCCAGGGTTTCGGGGTCGGCATCGGCGCCGCGATGGCGCGATCGGCACAACTCCCATGAATGGTCCCGGACCAGTCGCGATCGGCTTCGCGGACCACGAGTCGAACTTCGCTCATCGCTTTCTTCCTTTGCTTGTCGTTGTTCGGTGCGTTGTCAGCCGACCCCGATTAGCTGGCAGCCCTTCGTGCCATTCGAGCAATTGGCGCATCTTCGCGAGATGCTCGAGATCGACGTGATAGGCTTTGAGGGCTCGTTCATACGACGCCTTCGTCTTCGAACAAACCAAGGTGTACGGTCGGCCGCGGCGCTCGGTGGTGTGCGTGGTGTCGAGCTTCCTTTTATCAATAACGTTGTGCAAGTGTCGCCGTCGGTTCTCGGCCAGGGGAAGTCGGAGCGTTTGCGCCTGTGAGTCTTCGAGGAAGCGGCTGAGTTCCTTGCAGTCGGCGCAGTTGCAACCGGTAGCGGATTCCCGCCGCCAGTCGGTGGGCTCCCGCGGCGGTTGCGATTTGCGGACCTCCAGTTCTTCGACAATTTTCGTCAGCCAGTGCTGTATCGGAGGAGCCGATTGCTTGACGTTTCGTTTCAGCCATTTCTCCAGGCCGAACCATGCAGGAACCTGAATTGTCGTCAGGTCGAATTCCTTCGGCCGGCCAGACACGAAAGCGATCAGCCGTTCGACTAACGTCAACTCGTCGAGGGCGACGAATGCCTGGATCAAGAGCGGCAACAACTCGCTGCGCTTGACGGCTCGGGATCGGTAATCGCGACTTCGTGGACGTTGGATCCCAGCGGTCCACGGCCGACATGATCTTCCGAGCCAGTTCGGAGCAGAGACTTCTGCGGTCGGCATCGTTGTCTTTTTGCAAGGACCAATCGACCAGCAACCGCGCATGGCGCTCGAGCGTTTCGTTGGACGTGTTTTCGAAGAGTTCCCGCAATTCATCCCGGAATGTCGCCCAGCCGTGCTGTTTGCAGACCTTGCCGAGAATCCTGCCGGGTTCGACCGTTGCATCCTTTGCCAGGACCTCACGAATGTACAACGCGATGAGTGTGACGTCGCAGAGTTCGCTGAGCACCGATAGAAGGGTGGGCGAGTCCCTGTCCGCGCCGGGGGCCTTCGGCGGGACGATTGTCACGTCGACCGCGACCTGGTCGGTTTCGGCTTCCTCAAGAATTTCCTCCTCGTCGTCGAATCCCTCGTCATCAAGATAGTCCTCGTCACGGTCGGAGGAGTTGACGTCAGAGTAATAGCCCGACGCAAAACTTCGCTGCGGCCAATTGGCGATGATGCGGCGCACGAACTCCAGGCATGGCTTCCGCAGGGTTTCCTGTTCGTTTGCTTTCGCTTGTTTCCAGCGTCGAACCATTTGGTCGAGGCCGCCAACGGCTGCGGTCAGGCCGGCCTCGCAGAGCACGTCGAAGCGAGAGGCTTCCGGCCAGAGCAGAATGGCAGCGCGGCGGTACCGCGCTCCAGGGTCATGCCGGCGTTGCCCGTGTAGCCTTCGAAATCTTCCGCGTCCGGCTCGTCGTCGGTGAAGGGATGCTTTGCGACGATTTCATCTTCGTCCAAGGGGATTTGGCCGAAGGCCAATGGATTGCCGTTGGCATCGCTGAAATGTTCGGCGGTCAGTCCGGAGTCAATGATTTCGCCCATTTCATGTTCGCTGCCGCAGTCATCGAAATCGTCGCCGTATCCATACCCGTAGCCACCCGACGGCTCCGCTGAGCCGCATTCCCAATAGGTCACGAGGGCGAGCGACGCATCGCACCCGGCCTCGCGAGCCGCGGCGAACAAGACGTCGGCTCGGGAACGATCGACTCCCTTGAGAGCGTCGCGGGTCAAGCCGGCTTCGGTGTATTGATGGTCGAGAACCACCGCGAGCTTCGACGGCGTCGAATCCGAAGGCGATTGCCTCTGTGGGTTCCATTGGCGGAAGACGCCGGTCAATGTGGCGATGTGCTCGCGGCTGGTGGGGGCCGCGATCGTTCGCTTGGATTTCACCAGCGTCAAGTTATACACGAGGGTCAGGCGGAATCCGCTGGTCACGGGGCGAATTTCGTGCTCGCAATCGGCATAGAAGGCGGCGAATTGCGTTTGAAATCGTCCATTCGCGCTGAAGTCGACGATCTCTTCGCGCCCCTCATGCCGGACGACCAGTTCCCCGCCTTCGTGAGCGGATGGGAGTGCGACCACTAGCGTGGCGACCATCCGGTCGAGTTTTTCGCCATCGCGATGGGCGAGAAAGAAGCTCCCCGATTCGTACAGCAGCAATTTGTAGAGATGAGCTTCGAGCTTTTGATTTTCCAGTCCCACTTCGGTTTGCACCGTGGCGATGGCTTGCTGCAAGACATCTTCCCATTGCGGATTGGCCAGCGCGATTTGGTCCGCATCGATTTCCCAAACGCGGCGGACGTCGGTGTCGACCAGGGTTTCAGTCCCCTTGCCGTACGGCGCCCGGTGGGCCTGTTTCTTGAGTGCCGCCGCTTGCCGTTTCTCGAGCGGCAAGGCAACCGGGCCGACGCCAGTCACTTCCAGGCCGGGCACGGTCGCTGGCAACAGGCCGCTTGTGCAGAATGTTCCCGGGCGATCGATTTTCTGTATCGCCTCGATTAGCTGTTGCTTCACTTGTGCATTCATCATCGCCACCATTTTGCCCGCGGTACTCGATGATTGACGCCATCGACATTGGCCGAACGAGCGCCTGCGGGGCTCGGCGCGACCAGGGTCGCGGAATTGCTCCTGACAACATATGCGCATTCAGAGTCCATTTCGAAAAATCAAAAGGGACAGGCGGTCCGGGTTGCTTTGTTTGCCTCGGGCGCATGAACGAGCCATTGAGGGCGACTGATTCGCCTTTGCACTTTTCCAATTGACACGCCGACGTTTTCGCTCGATAAATCTATTACCTGCCTGAATTCCCTCCTTCCTTCACCCTTCGGGGTCGAATCTCATGTTGGACTTCGTTCTCAGTCGAGCCGCGGATTGCACGGGAATGTCCCGGCGTTCTTTCTTGCGTGTCGGCGGGCTCGCCGCATTGGGTTTGTCGTTGCCCGAGTTCTTGCGGGCTCGCGAGTTGGCGCCAGTTGCCGATCGCAAGAACGTCAATTGCATTTTGATGTGGATGCAAGGGGGACCGAGTCACATTGATTCATTTGACCCCAAGCCGGATGCTCCGGTCGAGGTTCGCGGCGAGTTCGGGACCATTCCGACGACGTTGCCGGGCGTTCGCTTTGCCGATCCATTGCCGCGGCTGGCACGAATGACCGACGACTTCAGCATCATTCGCGGACACGATCCGAAGAACGGCAGCCACGGCGTCGCCGATCACTTGATGATGACCGGGCACAAGTTCAATGCATCGCTGCCGTTCCCGTGTTACGGATCGGTAGTTGCCAAGGAACGCGGGTACAAGGATGGCATGCTGCCGTTCGTACAGCTCGGGCGATACGTCGATCACCGCTTCAACGGCGGCATCGCGGGGTTTCTGGGCGATGAGTTCAACCCATTCGAGGTGGCCGAGGATCCGAACGCCAAGGTTTTCCGGGTACGCGACTTGAGCATTGATGGCGACGCGGCCCGGACCCGCCTCGATCGCCGTTATTCCATGTTGACCGACCTCGAGAAATATCAGAACGCGGTCGAAGGCAGTCCGGTCCGGGCTCGCGACGCCTTCTACGAGAAAGCGCACGGGATCATCACCTCGCCGCAGGCCAAAAAGGCGTTCGACATCGCTGCTGAATCGGATCGCACCCGCGAACGCTACGGGCGAACGCAATTTGGGCAGAACTGCCTGCTCGCTCGCCGACTGATCGAAGCGGGCGTGCAATTCGTGACCGTCACCGATGGCGGGTGGGACACGCACGTCGCCAACTTCAAGAGCTTGAAGGAGCGATTGTTGCCCCGTGTCGATTCCGGGTTTTCGGCGTTGATCGAGGATTTGAAAGTGCGTGGCATGCTGGAGAATACGCTGCTAGTCTGGTTCGGCGATTTCGGCCGCACGCCGAAGGTGAACCCGTCGGCGGGCCGCGATCACTGGGCGTCGGCAGGCGTTGCGTGCATGGCCGGCGGGGGGATTAAACCGGGCCAGATCGTCGGCCGAACGAACGCGCTGGCCGAATTCGTGACCGATAGCCCGGTCGGGCCGCAGGACCTGGCCGCGACGATCTATCATTGTCTCGGCGTGCCGCTGCATACGTGGTACAAGGCCCAGGACGGCCGGCCGATCGAGTTGTGTCCGGAAGGCAAGCCGGTGCGGCAATTAGTGGGGTAAGGACGCCTGGCGAGCCATCTTTTGGCGAGCCAAGCCATCTCTTGGCGAGCCGAACCAACTCTTGGCGAGCCGAACGCCGTAAGGCGTCGGGTAACGTCAACGTTGGGTAATGTCAACGTTGGGTAATGTCAACACCCGGCGGCTTACGCCGCTCGGCTCGCCAAGAAGGCGCGATCGGCTCGCCAAGAGGGGATGCTCGGCTCGTCCGGAGTTCGCTCGGCTCGCCAATTGTTGGCACGGTTCGCATATACTCATCTCTCATGCCCCCTCCCTCAGTCGCCGTCTTTGCCCACAACGAAGAACGCCATATCGCTCGTTGCCTCGAAAGCCTGACATGGGCCACGCGCGAGCCTGGGCGAATCCAGGTCAAGGTCCTCATCAACGGCTCGACCGATCAAACTGAAAAGATCGTCCGGGAGTGGGCGGAATCCCATCCGAACGTCGAGCCGGTGGTCATCCCCGTCGGCGACAAGGCCAATGCGTGGAATACGTACGTTTATTCCGGCCTGTCGTTCGATCGCAATCACTACTTTCTCGATGGCGATTGCTGGCTGCCGCCCTGCACGCTTGAAGTGCTCGAGGAAGAGTTTGCCGTCGACTCACCGTCGTGTGTAGCGCCTTTGCCGTTCAATGTCTCAAATTCGCTGCGTGAGTTCCTCATTGGCCGATCGCTTCCTTGTGGAACGATGTACGGGCTCTCGGGCGATTTTCTGCGCCGCTTGACGGCGGACCATATCCGGATGCCGGTTGGCTTTATCGGCGACGATAATCTGGTCGCGTCGCTGGTCAAATCCGATTTGGACGATCGGTTCGGGGACTTCCAACATTCTCGGGTACGGATCGTCGATCGCATCGGGCCGGTGGCGAATCGGCCGAGTCCCATGTCTCGAGAAGCCAGGCGACTGATGCGGAGGCGATTGCGGCGTTACGCGCTCCGACGCGTGCAAAGAGAATTGCTCAACGCCCATATTCAAGAATCGGGCGTTCGCTCGTTGCCGGCGACGGCCAAGGAGTTATCGCGCCACTGGCGAAAGCCGGGAATCGGTTGGTACTTTCGCTGGTGGGGCCTGGAAACGCCGTACATCTGGCGGGCGCTCTGGCAGGTTTACCGCGAGTCGCGGTCGCTTTGATACGGCCGCCCCACACTCTTAACTGCGCCGGGACAGAATGCCAATACATCGGCTTGAACGCCAAATTCACTAATGCAATCAAGCCAATCGTTGCGGCTCAACACTTGCCGCGTTATCGATGCGCTGATAGCGGCTTGATGGATACTCGGCCACGGGGCCGAACTTGAATCGTCAATTCAAAGCCCGAGAGTAAGGACATTCCAATCAGGGGCGTCGATTCCGATTGCTCGACGTCAATTGAGAGGCGGCGGCGATTCCAAATGACCGTCGCAGTAAAGACGGCGAGCACAGCTTCACTGCCGTCAGCGAGTTGCGCACGAACCGTCCCCTTGCGCGGAAGGCCAAGTAGTTGGATGTAACGTGCAGGCAATGTGAGCCAACCAGTCGAGCCGGTATCGATAACGGCTTCGATTTGCTCTTTGCGACCATCTGGCCCGACTACCCGGAATTTGACCAGGGCTTCGCGACCGCGGACGACACCAGTCATTACAATGCTTCCCGCTCATTGCGCACGCCAAACCGATACACATAGCGCGAGCCAACGCGGACGATCCACGTCTGAGGCTTGGAAACGCGAGCTTCGAGACGATCGCAGGCATTCAGAACCGTATCGCCGATTTCCCATTCACTGGTTTCAACATCGATCGCAACGAAACGATCCTTGTCTTTTTTCTTGAGAAGTGGACGTACCTTCGTTTCATAGATCTCGTCCCCGCGTCGAGCGATTTCTTCGTCGCTGAGCCGTGCTTCAGTTGCAGCCATGACATCGCCCTGCGGTTGTACTCAGAATACCTATCCCACTGCCGAGAAATCCTCTTCTCTCCCCCTCGCGAATGCGCGCTGCGCCGCCCGGCAGAAGCCCTCGACGTCCAGGCCGAGTTCGGCCAGCAATTCGCTTCGCTCGCCATGCTCGATGAAGCGATCGGGAATGCCCAGGCGAATGACATTCCGCGAATCAATTCCCTCCGCGTTGCACGCCTCTAAAACGGCGCTGCCGAAGCCGCCTTCCAGCGTCCCCTCCTCCACCGTGATCACGAATGGCATTCGCTCGACGAGCGGCAGAATCGTCTCGCGGTCGAGCGGCTTGGCGAAGCGGGCATTCAAAACCGTCAGGTTAATGCCCTCGTCGCGCAGCTTGTGCGCCGCCTGCAGGGCGGCCGGCATCAGCGTGCCGAAGACGATTAGTGCGCCATCGTCCCCGTCTTCGATGACCTCCGCCTTGCCCAGCTCAATCGGCGCCAGCTCCCGCTTGACCGTCTCGAGCGTTGCCTTGGGATAGCGCATCGAGGCGGGATGGGGCTGGGTCAGCGCGAAGTCGAGCATCGGCTGGACATCCTGCTCATCGCCGGGCGCCATGACGACCAGGTTGGGGAATAACCGCATGTATGCGATGTCGAAGCAACCGTGATGGGTCGGCCCGTCGGGCCCCGTGAGTCCCGCCCGATCGAGCGTGAACACCACCGGCAAATCTTGCAGTGCCACTTCCTGGAAAATCTGGTCGAATGTTCGTTGCAGGAACGTCGAGTAAATGTCGACAATCGGCCGCAGCCCGGCCTTGGCTTGCCCGGCGGCGAAAGCGACCGCGTGCGACTCGCAAATGCCCACATCGAAGAACTGGTTGGGGAATTGTTCGCGGACCTTTTCCAGCTTGTTGCCCTGACACATCGCGGCCGTGAGGACGGTCACCTTGCGATTCGCCGCGACGGTGCTCGCAATCGCCGTGCTCACGGCATCGGTGTACGCCTTCGACCCGCCCTTCTTGGTTTCGATATTGGTGCGTTCCGGACCGACCTTGGTGAACACCGGCGGCGTGTGAAACGCGACCGGATCCTCGCTCGCTTGCGGCACCCCGTGCCCCTTTTCCGTCAACACGTGCAAGAGCAGCGGGCCCTTCTGTCCCTTCAGATCGCGAAGAATCTTCGTGAGTCCCGGCAGGTCGTGGCCGTCGACTGGTCCAAAATAACGGAAGCCCATTTCCTCGAAGAGCATTCCTTCCTTGAGCACGGCCTTCATGCCATCGCGCAATTGTTCGAGAGCCGTGTGCGCCATATCCCCCAGGACCGGAATCTTCGACAGCAGATAGTTAATGCTTCGCTTCGACCCCTGGTACAGCGACGTCATCCGACATTGGTCGAGGTACTGTGCCAACCCGCCGGTACGCGGGCAAATCGACATCTTGTTGTCGTTGAGAACGACCAACACATCCTGATTCATTCCCGAGATGTTGTTGAGCGCTTCAAATACGATGCCGGAGACAAACGCCCCGTCGCCGATCACCGCAACCGCATGGCGATCTTGCTCGCCTTGCAAGTCGTCGGCGGCTTTCAACCCCGAGATGCACGAGACACTCGCGCCCGCGTGGCCGGTCATGAACAGGTCGAATTCGCTTTCCTGGGGATTGGGATAGCCCATTAAGCCGCCGCGAGTGCGGATGGACACGAAGTCCTTGTAGCGGCCGGTGATGAGCTTATGCGGATAAATCTGATGCCCCGTGTCCCAAATCAAGCGGTCGCGGCGGAAATCGAACACGAGATGAAGCGCCAGCGCCAGCTCGACCACGCCGAGGTTGCTGGCAAAATGGGCGGGGCGAATGCTCAGTACCCGAACCAACTCGTCGCGAATCTCTTGCGTGAGGGCGGCCATTTCGGCGCCGCTCAAACTTTGGAGATCGGCAGGCGATTCAATGCGGGACAGGATCGGGGTCGTCATGAGTGGTCCTCGAGTCGTTCCATCGGTACTTCGTTACCGGTCACGCTCCATCGCGAACTTCGCCAGCTCGGCCAGGGGCTGAGCCGGCCCGCCAAGGACTTCCAGTGCCCCGGCCGCCTCTTCACTCAATGCACGGACTCTCCGGCGGCTTTCGTCGACGCCGATCAGTCCGGGAAACGTTAGCTTACCGCGCGCCGCATCCTTGCCCACCGTCTTGCCGGCCTTGGCCGTGGTGCCCTGCACGTCCAGTAAATCGTCGGCCACCTGAAAGGCCAGCCCGAACGCACGGCCAAAGCGGTCGAGCACGTCACCAACACGCGGATCCGGCCCGCCAGGCCGTTCCCCTTGCGCCGCGTGAAAACCGAGGCGCACCGAGGTCAGGAAAAGGCGCCCGTCTTGCGGCGATGCATGTTCTCCAGATCTTCCAGCGACCGGGGCGGCTCGGTCAGGGGCACTTTGCCGTCGGCCCCCAGGTCGAGCACTTGTCCACCGACCATTCCCATGGCGCCGGCGCCGCGTGCCAACTCTTTCATGCTAACCGCGGCCACGGCCGGCGGACAACCTTCGGCAAGCACCTGAAATGCCCCGGTCAATAGGGCATCGCCCGCCAATATGGCCAGTGCCTCGCCGTATTTCTTGTGGCAGGTCGGTTGCCCGCGACGCAAGTCGTCGTCGTCCATCGCCGGCAAATCGTCGTGAATCAATGAATAGGCGTGAACGAATTCGACGGCACACGCACCCGGAAGCGCGACTTCCGCCGATCCGCCTGCAGCCTCCGCGGCAAGCAGGACCAGGAGCGGTCGCAAGCGCTTGCCACGGGCGAGCAAACTGTAGCCCATCGCCTCGGTGAGAGCAGGCGGGCTGTCGTCTGTGATCCGGGCGAGCCACTGCCGTAGCGATTCCTCGACCAGGGCGAGGCGACGGCTCAATGGCGGCTGCAAGTCCAGAGTCATGCCTCCGATGATAAATGGCACACGCGGCAGACGTCTCGCTTTGCGCAATCGATCAACTTGAACCAATATAGACGTTCCCGACAAAAGTCGGATTCCGGAGACCGGAGTCTCAAAAGCACCGAAGTTTGCTGCGGTCAAGTCGCCCTGAGCAGCCTTTTGTCGGGAACGTCCAATATATCTCAAAAGTAGTCAACTTTGTATCGCAAAGTGATGAAAAACTCAACCGATGCCGATTGTGACTTCAAATTGTTATTACAATCGTATGAATAATTTGGTTGATCGCGGCCATGCGAGGGGACAGGGAATGCCTCCTCGGCGTCTCTGAACCACGCGTGCAGATCAATAGAGGCCCGAATTGGACGCTGGCCGTGACGCCCGCCGAGTTTTCTCGTCGTTCAACATTTCGGACGAGGCATGATCGAACGGCTTCAGAACCGGCTTGCCGTCGCCATCGGCGCCGGCGAGTAAGGAAATGCGGCTCTCGGCCGTCCGGAGATGCCCGTAGCAAACCTTGAGAAGCGCCACGCCGCGCTCGTATTTTGCCAGCCCATCCTCCAGGCTGGTCGCGCCGTCTTCGAGAGCGCGAACGATTTGCTCCACTTCGGCAAGAGCGGTCTCAAAGGTTGGACTTTCGCTCACGGTAATTTCTCCTGCGCGGGCACAATCGTTTCGATTCGACTGGTGAATTCGCCCGTGGCCAAGCGCGTTGTCACCTGGTCGCCGGGTTGCAGGCCCGCGACGTTGGCAATCACACGGCCATCCATTGATCTGGTGAGACTGTAGCCGCGGGCCAGCACGTTGAGGGGGCTGAGTGATTCGAGTTGGCCCGCCAGCGCGGCAACGCGGTTTTTCGCTCGGTCCGTTTGCACGCCGGCCGCTCGGCGAAGGCGGACTTCCACGTCGTCGACCCGGCGTTCCAGATCGCGGACGCGGTCGAGCGGCGATCGAAATGTTCGTCGATCGGCTAGTGCGTCGAGTCGTTGCCTGGCGAGTTCGATTCGCCGGACCATCCGCTCGCGCAGCCGGCACTCGCGGTCGCTCAGTTCGGCGAGTAATTCGAGATAGTCGGGAGTCAGATCGGTGACCGCGTGGCTCGGCGTGAGTGCCCGATGATCGGCCACATGATCGGAAATCGTCACATCGATTTCGTGGCCGACCGCACTTACGATTGGAATGCGCGAAGCGAAAATCGCATCGGCCACCAACTCTTCGTTGAACGCCCAGAGATCTTCCAAGCTGCCGCCGCCGCGACCGACGATCATGGCATCGAGGCAGATATGGCCCGCCGCGTGCAACTGATTCAGTTTGCCAATCGCCTGGGCAATCTCGGCGGCCGAGCCATCGCCCTGAACGCGAACGGGCACGACCAGGACCGTCGCGATGGGCCAGCGCCGGCTGAGCAACTCGAGCATGTCGCGAATCGCCGCCCCGCTCGGGCTGGTGACCAGGGCAATGGAACGGGGGAATCGCGGCAAGGGCTTCTTTCGCCGCTTGTCGAAATACCCCTTCGCTCCGAGCTTTTCCTTGAGTTGTTGGAAAGCGAGCTCCAATGGGCCGATGCCCTTGGGAATCAACTCGCTGATGTTCAGTTGAAATGTGCCACGCTGTTCGAATAGCGTCAGTCGCCCGCGAGCCAGGACCTGCAATCCTTCTTTCAATTCGAAGCGCACACGCAACAAGACGCCGCGGAATATGGTTGTTTCAATCGCCGCCGATTCGTCTTTCAATGTGACGTAGTAATGACCGGAAGCGGCACGCGAGATTCTGGAGACTTCGCCAGAAACCCAGATTGAGGGAAAACTCTCTTCAAGCGACAGCCGAGCCAACCGGTTCACGGCTGAGACGGTGAGGACATCGGCAGCGTCGGGTGCTTTGGGGCCAGCCATCCGGGATCATCCTTTGCAATCTCGCGACGCCGAACCAGATGAATCATCGCTCGCTGCTGATCGCGCAGCGTTGCCACCTCGACAAAACGATCGCGCCATTCACTCGAAGCCCATTCTTCGTCCAACAGCAAGAAGTATCGCGAGGCGAGCGCTTCCTTGATCGTCGAGACCCGCCGGGCGGGCCGACCATAATAAAAAAGCACTCCTTCATCCTTTAGTCTACATAAGTACAGTATGTCCCCTTCGGGGACAAGGGCAGCAAGCTTTTGCCCAGTCGCGCGTGCATTTCGGTCGGCAGTCCTGGCCGGCAGAACCGATTCAACGAACACGATCTTCACCACGATCCAGCAAGCCAGAATGCCAATCAAGAACGGACGGCCGCTCACAAATCTTCGCGAGTTTCTGGCGGGCGATCGCAACCAGTGTGTGATCGCGACAATGCCAAGTAACGAAATTGCCGGACACATTGGCAAGACGTATCGGACATGGTGCTGCGCGGGCAGCGACCAGAACAAAAGATTGGGCCATGCCCAGCAATGCAACAGCTGCATCAGTCGGCGTTCATCTTCTCCCAGAGAGCGAAGAAACGCCGGCCGCAGTGTGAGCAAGGCCGGAATCGACCACGGTAGGTTCGCGCCGAGAACGATCAGGGGGAACTTCAAACTTTCGGCCCAGGGGTAAGGCTTGCCGTGCGTTTGGGGGGCAAATCGTTGTCGCGCTTCCTGGTAGATCGTGTCGTAAAGTGCCTGCCAGCCGACTTGTTTCGCGACGACGAGCGCCCACATGCCGCACAATGCAATACAGAGCGACGCAGCAAGCAAGTGCTCGCGACCGACGAGCCAGCGCAGCCGGCCTCGTTGCCAGAGAAACGGAGCTAGAGCCAGATAGAAGAATGCGGGGGCAGTCCATTTGGTCAGGAATCCCCCGGCCACGCACAGGAGCGACACGACCCACCAAATCCAGGCTGGCCGTGCTGCTTCCTTCTCCTCAACCGCCCGTAGAAATGAAAACAGCGCCGACGCAACCCAGGCGAGTTGCAGCATGTCGATCTCGGCACTGGGCGCTTTGTCCAACCACGTCAACGACACGGGCAACAGCAGCGCCGCGACGAACGCCTGGTCCACGCCCAGATATCGCCGCAGCGTTGCGAATGCAAATAGGACCGTGAATGTCGCCGCGAATGCCGATGGCAGCCGGGCCGATTCCTCGGTGACGCGTCCAAACGGAATACTTGCCAACCCGATGGCGGCATAGGCTCCCGGGGGCTTGGTCAGAAATGGCTCGCCATAGAGAGTTGGCGCGGTCCAGTGACCATCGAGTGCCGCCTGGCCAATAATCGCACGCAATGACTCGGTGCGATAAAGCGGCCCCGCAAGCCCGTAGAAGAACAGGAAGCCGCACCAGGCAACGAGGATCGGCCAGCGCCAGTTAATGAGTCGCCTCCTGGGGGCTTGTCCTTGCTTTTGTGGCATAGGCCTCCCGGCCTGTGCGAAACTCACAGGCCGGGAGGCCTATGCCACAAAGATCAGGACACGGCTCTCCTTGCGAGCAGTGCGCACGCTCCACGTGAGGTTTACACCGAAAAGCACTCGAGACCGAACGTCTCGGCCACGGCCGCGTTCGTCACTTTGCCGTGCCTGATATTCACGCCTTCCTTCAGGCTCGCGTTTTCCTTACAGGCCCGTTCGACGCCCTTGTTGGCGAGCTGCAATGCGTATGGCAAAGTGACGTTGGTCAACGCATAGGTGCTGGTTCGGCCGACAGCGCCAGGCATGTTGGTCACGCAATAGTGCACGACATCGTCGACGATGTACGTCGGGTTCGCGTGCGTCGTCGGCCGCGAGGTTTCAATACAGCCCCCCTGGTCGATTGCCACATCGATAATCACTGCTCGCGGCGGCAGACGGCTCAAATCATCCCGTCGGATCAACATCGGCGTGCGGGCCCCGGGGATCAACACCGCCCCGATGACGAGGTCCGCCCGGGAGATGCAATCGAGAATATTGTGCCGATCGCTGAAGAGGGTGGTCACGTTCGGCGGCATCACGTCATCGAGATACCGCAATCGATCCAGGTTGATGTCGAGGATAAAGACGTTGGCCCGCAATCCGGCCGCCACCTTGGCGGCATTGGCGCCAACGATGCCGCCGCCCAGAACGACCACCGTCGCCGGGGCCACTCCGGGAACGCCTGCGAGCAAGATTCCACGCCCTTGCTGCGGACGCTCCAGGTACTTCGCCCCTTCTTGAATGCTCATGCGCCCGGCCACTTCACTCATGGGCGTCAGGAGCGGCAATGTCCCCCTGGCATCCTTGATCGTCTCGTAAGCGACAGCCGTGATTCCCGAACTCATCACCGCCCGAGTCAAGCGCTCGTCGGCCGCGAAGTGAAAATACGTGAACACCGTCTGCCCGTCGCGCATCATCGACCATTCGTCGGGTAACGGCTCCTTGACCTTGACGATCAGATCGGCCTGGGACCAGATTGCGGCGGGATCGGCGACGATCTCGGCGCCCGAGGCGGCGTACAAATCGTCCGGAATGCCGCTCCCCTGCCCGGCCCCCGTTTGAATGAGAACGCGATGCCCGGCCCGGCGCATCTCCTCGACGCCGACCGGAATCATCGCCACGCGGTATTCGTCCGCCTTGATTTCCTTGGGCACGCCTACGATCATTTCGCACCTGCTCTTCGGGTATGGAGGGGCATTGTCGGACCGAGGGGTCTTTCAATCAAGTCCAACCGTTGCAGTCGCGACCGGTCTTCCCGTATGATCCAAGTTGTCGTCCACCATGTCTCGTTGCACGTCTTGCGGTGTGGAATGCCGTCGCGTCCGTTCATCGTCATCGTCGTTGGGGCCTGGCTGGCGGCCATGGGCTGGCTCATCGTCGAATCTTGGCGGCCAAGCTGGCAGCAAGGCGAACGACCGCGTTTTGCCGTCGACCTGGCCGACGAAGTTGCGCCGCAGAATGCCACGTGGATCATCTTGCGCGATGACAAGCCCGCGGGCCGTGCCGAATCGCGGATCGCTCCACGAAAGGACGGCACATTTGAACTCACCACGCGGTTACGCGAAGTGAACTTGTCCCGTGGAAATACGCAGGTGAAGATCCTGCTCATCGCTCTGACGCGCACTGCTTCGCATGAAGGCGAACTGATTCGCATCGAAGGACGGGCGACGCTGAACGTGAAGCGCGACAGCAGCGAGTCCCGCGTCGATGCAACAATTCACGGTCGAGTCACCGACGGCGTGCTCAACGGTGAAATCGAATTCGAGCGAGGGGGCAATCGGTCGGCGGAGTCGTTTGGCCCGATTGTCCTCGGTTCGACCGATGCGTTTACTCCGTTCCAACCGCTGCTCAAATATCCGCCCTTGAAGCCCGGACAGACGTGGCCCGCCTCCAACGTTGACTTGACGTCGGCGATTCTCAATGGTGCGTGCGAACCCGCGGGCTCGGCGTCGCTGCGGCCAACCGAACTGACCGCTCGCGTCGAGCCCGAAGCGGAACGAATTGTGCATCGGGATAAACGATTCACCTGCCACGTGATTGTGTTTCGAGGGAAGGATATTGTGGCCCGCTCCTGGGTGGACGTGAGCGATGGCAAGGTCATTCGCCAGGAGGCGACTCTCCTCGGCGACAAGCTGGCGCTGGAACGGGATTGAATGAGGACTCGGCAAGCCGCACGGCCGGCCGGATGGAGCGAAACGTGATCGAACTCAAGTCCGTCACGAAGCAATATGGAACCAAGCATGCCGTGGAGAATCTATCGCTCACGGTACCGGCGGGAGAATTGTTCGCGTTCCTCGGTCCGAACGGAGCGGGCAAAACGACCACCATCAAAATGCTGTGCGGGCTTCTTTTTCCGACCACGGGCGAAGTGCGGATCGGCGGATTCGATATGCAGCACGATGGCGATCGCGCCCGGCGACTCATCTCCTATGTGCCCGATCAGCCCTTCCTTTATGAAAAGCTGACGGGCCGCGAGTTCTTGCAATTCATTGCCGATCTGTACGAGATGCCGGCCGACCGAGCAGCCGAACGCATGCAGACTGTCATCGACTTGTTTAGCCTGCACGAATTCATCGACGATTTGACCGAGCGATATTCCCACGGCATGCGCCAGCGGCACGGTCTTCGCCGCGGCGCTCATTCATGAGCCGAAACTGCTGATTGCCGACGAACCGACCGTCGGGCTCGATCCGAAGAGCATCCGCATGCTCAAGGATTTGTTGCGCACGAATCCGCTCGCGGCACCACGGTATTCCTGTCCACGCACTCGCTGGATATTGCCCAAGAACTGGCCGAGCGCATCGGTATTGTCGATCGTGGCCAACTGATCGGCTGCGGAACCCTCGCCGAACTGCGCAAGCAAACGAGCGTGGATGGCTCCCTCGAAGACGTGTTTCTCAAACTGACCGAGGAGGCGACAACCAACGGAGCGGAGTCATGAATTCTTCGCCAAGACAAGGAATTCTCTTTCAACGTCTTCGACTGCGCCTCGTCCGCAACGCCGGCACGCAATTGTTTGGCAATTCGCGGGTCCGATTCCTGTCCATGATCGCGAGCAGCGTCGTCGTCTGGCTGGCAATTTTTGCCGCGGCGCTCGCCGGATTCCATCTGCTGGTCGAGCAGAATATCCCGCCGGGATTGATTGTTGAACTGTTATTCAACGCCATGTTCGTCACGCTGGGCGGCATGCTCGTGCTGTCGACGGGCCTGGTGCTGTACGCGGGATTGTTCAACGGCGCCGAAACGCGCTTCTTGCTGGCGACGCCCGCGCGGGCCGATCATATTTTCGCGTTCAAGTTTCAGTCCGCCGTCGTCTTTAGCAGTTGGGCGTTCGTCATTCTCGGCGCGCCGGTGCTCATCGCTTATGGAATCGTGTTCAACGGCCCCTGGTACTTTTACGCACTCCTGCCAGCGTTCCTGTTCGGTTACGTGCTGCTGCCTGGTGGAATCGGTGCAATCTTCGCGCTGGCGCTGGTCAACTTTTTTCCTCAGCGACGCAAGCAGGCGATTATTGCAGTGGCGGTCCTATTTCTGTTGGCGATCGGCTACTGGGGGTATCGGGCCATCGTCGCGACTGGTGAAGGACTCAACGATCGCGAGAAGCTCCAGGGCCTGTTCGACTTGTTTGTGTTGTCTCGCGGCAAGTTCTCGCCGAGCGACTGGATGGCTCGCGGTCTGCTCGCGCTCGGGAACCGGCGACCGAGCGTAGCCCTGTTGCCCCTCGCCTTGCTGTGGTCGAACGGGCTGGTCGTCTACGTGCTGAGCACCTACGCCGCCAAGCGGCTCTATCGCCGGGGGTTCAATCGCATCGCCACGGGCGGCGACCTGCGCCGGCAATACGGCGGGTCGGTGCTCGATCGCCTGGTCGGCTGGCTCGTCTTTTATCTCGATCGCCCTACCCGCATCCTGGTGGTCAAGGACTTCCGCACCTTTCGTCGCGATCCCGCCCAGCTTGGCCAGGTCATTGTCTTTACAGGGCTGCTCTTGCTCGCCGTATTCAACACCCGGCAGTTTTTCCGCGCCGATATTCCCGCCGCCTATCAGCAATCGCTGAGCTTGTTGAATATGACGGCGACCGGCCTCCTGATGTGTGCCTATCTCGGCCGATTCGTCTATCCGTTGATCAGTCTCGAGGGAAGGAAGTTTTGGATCCTGGGGCTGCTTCCGCTCAAACGCGAGCAATTGCTCTGGGGCAAATTCGCGTTCGCAATCACCGGTTCGGTGATTCTGGCTGGTTCGATCATGTTGTTGAGTGATCTGTTTCTCCAGATGCCCGTTATGACCATCCTGGTTCACCTCTTAACGATATTGCTGCTGGCATGCGGGCTGAGCGGCCTGAGCGTCGGCATCAGCGCCTGGTTGCCGAATTTCCGCGAGACCGATCCATCGAAGATCGTGCTCGGGTTTGGCGGCACCATCAACATGCTTTTGGGACTTGGCTACCTGGTTCTGATCATCGGCATTGCCTGTGGGCCGTATCACGCGGCGAGTGCCGCCAGCGGATTCGCCACCGACCACCCTGGAATCGCCTGGTGGTCGTTTGCCGGCTTGCCGGTCGCGGTGGCCATGGCGGTTGGGGCAACCATCGTCCCCATGCGAATCGGCGCCCGCCACCTGCGGACAATCGAGTTTTGAATCGTTGTCAGGCAGCGGATTGGCGTGGCTGCGATACCGAATAACTGAGGGAAACGAAACTCGCGTTTATGAAATGGAATTGCTCTTTTTTGCACTAATCGTTCCGGCTCAGTCTTCGGCCTGTTCGAGATCTTCCTTGGCTTGCTTCAACGCGATCACGAGGGAATTCACGTCCGCACCGCTTATCGTCAGACGAATAATCAAGCCGCTCTCGTTTTCCACGAGCAGAAAATATCGGTCTGCGAATTCGTCATCGCGCAGAAGAGTCACTTCTTTTCTGCTTTTCCCAAGCACCAACTGGCCGTTTCTCGGAGAGGCCCACGCTACTCCGTTTGCGGTTGCTTGGGTGCTCAAGAAATTAAGCATCTTGTCAATTACACGCGGGGACTCAACTGCGAAATACAGGTAGATTGAGGGGCCTTCAATCTGCGCAAACCATTTTTGGGTTCCCGATGTCGTTTCATCAATCGCGACTTCCCAGCCGCCTGCAGAGCCAATAGCGGCGAGGCCGAGACTTTCGGCTTTAGGTTTCGGTGCGCTCCGTGTTGTTGACATTCTTGCACCTTTTGTCTTTGTTCGGAGAGTTCTCGCGGACGATTCGTTCATGGGATCACCTCTCCGTCGTCGCCAACTCTCGTGCGACCTTTTTTGCCACCATTTTCTTGAACCTCCCAATGATCGGGGTACCTGCCATGGGCTCGGTCTCTGATCCAGATCTTTCCCTCCGAGTCGACGTAGCCCTTCTTGCCTTTTTTCGGTCCACCTTGGATCGTCCCTTTCCTGATAATCAGCTTGCCCTTCTTGTTCTTGTCCAATTGAGGAATAAACGGCACACTACCACGAGAGGGCAATCCAACCTTCTTGATCTGTTTGTCGATCTGCGAACCATCGTCTTTCGCGTCTCTTGTCGCCAAGTTGGTCCTTCAAACAGGCAATTTCAACTAGTGAACCGCTTCGCCTCATCGCCGGAAAATGGCGCTTCCTCATCATAGCTATTCTCGGTAAAAGGCGCGAGGATTCTCTGCGATTCAGGGAACAGATTTTACCAAACGCACACCTGATACGAAATTCCCTGCTCCGTCACAGGATTTGGGCGATTTTTGTCGTTTCATAGCATAGAGCAGCCGGATTGCCGTGCGATATAAATGGATTCGGTAACAGGCTCGTGGGTCTATCACAACGGATTCGCCAAGCAAAGGCGGCGTCGAAGCGTCAGCCTGACGTGGGCTTGGCCCATGCGACGAGCCTGTCTGCGGGGTAGAGCGCACGTCGGGCTTTACGCCTCGACGCTCGCCGTTGCCCACGGCTTCAGGAAAGCCTCGCTACCCCGAACATCGAGGCGTCAAAGACCCGCCCTCCGAGATTGTGACGCCCATTGCTTCATAACAGTTTATTTTCCGCAAACCGCTTCGCGCCCTCGCACAGGAGTTCGATGACTTCGCCAATGTCGGTGTCCGCGAGGTTCTTACCGCGGCGTTCCAGGGCTTCCTGGAACAACATGGCAGTTTCCTGCATCCGTTCGTGCGTTTCGGCCGATCCGCCGACCAGCAGGAATTCATCCGTTTGGGTCAGACGCTCATGGCCGTCCCTCCCATCGAGAGCAACGCCCAACAAGCCAACAATTCGAACGTGTTCTGGCGTATTGGAGCGCATCGGACACCTCCTGCCGAGCGAATTGTGACCATTTCTTACCGCGAAGGCGATCCATATCACATACACACCTTACCCGCAATACACGTGCCGCGTCGGTGCGAATGATTGTGCCCGATATCCGGATTGACGAATAACGGGCACACTCCAGGGACGGATTGCAAGGAAACTGGCGGATTTCGCAGCCCTCCTGGCGCTCCCATCTCGCTTATTGAACTGGCCGCAATTCCACGGTACAATCCATGCTCCTCGGAGATTTTCATCCCGACCCGCAGCCCATCGGTGAATCATGCCGAGTCTCATACTCACCAAGACTCCCGACGGCTCCGCATCTGGCGAGAAGCACCCGCTGGGCAACGAGCCCATCATCATCGGCCGCAGCCCCGACAAGTGCCGCGTGGTCCTGCCGGCGAACGCCGTCAGCCGGGAACACGCCAAGATCGTGCCATCGGGGGGGCAATATTTCGTCGAGGACTTGCAAAGCCGAAACAAGACCTACGTCAACAACAAGGTCGTCGAAGGTCGGTATCCCAATCCGCTCAAGAACGGCGACAATATTAAGATCTGCGATTTCCTCTTTTCGTTCCAGGACGAGAGCGCCAAAGTCCCGTTTCTCAAAAAGCCCCCCCAGGAGGACGACGAGGCGGAATCGTCGAACACCACGGTCGAAGCCACATTTAATCGCGCTTCGCCCCAGCAGTTTCTCGACACCCAACCGCAAGAAAAGCTGCGGGCGATTCTCGACATCAGCACCGCTCTGAGCAAAACGCTCAACGTGCAAGCGCTGTTGCCGCAGATCGCCGACGAATTGTTCAAAGTGTTCAAACAGGCCGACCGTTGCTTCATCATTGAGTTGGACGACGACGATCGCCTTCGGCCCGTCGTGGTCAAGGTCCGCCGCCATGCCGCGGGCAACGAACGCTTCAGTCGAACCATCGTTCGCAAATGTCTGAACGAACTGAAGTCATTCCTGAGCGAAGATGCTTCGACGGACTCCGACATCAGCGCGGCCCAGTCGATCGCCGAGTTCAAAATTCGCTCGGTGATGTGCGTTCCATTGGCGACGCAGGACGGCAAGCCGCTCGGCGTGATTCAACTGGATAGCCAGGACCGCACCAAGAAGTTCTCCCAGGACGATTTGAAGTTGCTCGTTTGCGTGGCCGGCCAGGCGTCGATCGCGCTCGAGAACGCGCAACTTCACGAGACGATACTGACGCAGCAGAAACTGGAGGAAGAAAACAAGGCCGCGACCAAGGTGCAGCGGGGCTTTCTGCCACAATCGTTCCCGGTCCGGCCCGGATATGAGTTCTTCGCCCATTACACGGCGGCGCGCACGGTGGGCGGTGACTACTACGATTTCATTCCGCTACGCGACGGCAAGCTGGCCGTGTTGCTCGGCGATGTGTCCGGCAAGGGGGTTCCCGCCGCCTTGCTCATGGCCCGGATGAGCGGCGAAGCACGCGTCTCGATGCTCACGCACGACGATGTCGCGTCGGCCATTACGCACTTGAACGAACAGTTGATGATGGCAAACCTGGAAGATCGCTATGTCACGCTGTCCGCCGCGGTAATCGATACCCGCACCCACGAAATCAGCCTGGTGAGCGCGGGCCATTTGTCGCCCTGGGTCTATCGGCAGGCCGAGAAAAAACTGGAAAAGGTTTTCACGAAAGACACAGGCGATTTCCCGGTCGGTTGGGTACCCGGCCATATATTCACTTCATATCCTCTCACGCTCGGGCCCGGCGACAGTCTGATGGTCTATACGGATGGAATCGAGGACGCGCAGCCCGCGAGCGGCCAGCGCTTCACCGAAGACGGCGTCTGCCGAACGGTTGACAACGCGACGCGGGCGGTCGATTTGCTCACCGCCCGCGAGATCGGGGCACGGATTGTGCAAGCGGTGCAATCCCATTCGGGTAATCACCCGCAGTTCGACGATATCGCGATCGTTTGCTTCGGCCGGTCGCTGGATGCGGGCGAACCCATTGAGGTCGAGAATCGCCCCACGAAGGCGAATTGACGGACACATCGAGGATCCCGTAATGAGCGGAACGGCCACGACGCCCGAGCGAAAGACCAAGGAAAAGCGCGAGGTCAAAAAGCAGCCGCCTTACAACGTCATTCTGCACAACGACGACGATCATTCATTCGACTACGTCATCCGCATGCTGAAGGAGTTGTTCGCCCATCCTGAAGAGAAGGGCTTCTTGATGGCGGAGGAAGTGCACACCAAGGGCAAGGTGATCGTCTGCACCACATCTCTCGAACGGGCCGAACTGAAACGCGATCAGATCCACGCTTTCGGCCCCGACCCACTCATCGAACGCTGCCAGGGGTCAATGACCGCCTCGATTGAGCCGGCGGAATGAGTTTCAAGTTTCAAGTTTCAAGTTTTTGGCGGTCAAGGAACAATGGGCCTCGGCCGCCATTACCAACCCAGTATTTCCATGCGCAACTGGCTCAATCCTGTTGCGACGAATCTGCGGGTCGGTCCCTGAACTTCAGACCTCGAAACTCCGTGTTGCACAAGTAGTTCAAAAGTCCTGCAAGCATCCGGCTGACTTCCGAGGAAAGCGCATACAGGCGGTCAAAATCGGTTTGCGAGCAATAGCCAACATCAAGTGCTGTGTAGAGTTGCGACCGCACCTCGCCGGCCGAACCCTTCGCGATGGAAACGAAGTTCGCAAACTCCTTGCTGCCGTCTCGTTCAAAACCCTCGGCGATATTCGACATGACGGATAGGCCAGCCGAGCGAATCTGCCGTACAAACGAGTAGTCCTTGGAGACCTTTCCGTCGGCCGTAATGAAGTGAATCTGGGCGGACAGAACGCGTGCCTTTTTCCAAGCATCGATATCTTCAAATCGCTTCCAGGTAGCCATCGATGTCTCCAGTTTCGAGTTTCAAGTTCCAAGTACCCAGCGCATAAACTACACCCCAGTCTTGAAACTTGAGACTTGAAACTTGAGACTTGAAACTTGAGACTTGAAACTTGAAACTTACTTATCGACGCGTTTGGCCTTCTTGATAACAACGTCCGTCAGCGGGCAGTCCTGCGTGAACATGCCCTTCCGGCCCGTTTCCACTTCCTTGATCTTGTCGACCACGTCCATTCCTTCGATGACTCGGCCGAACGCGCAATACTTGTTCTTGTCGAGGAACGGATTGTCCTTCACGTTGATGTAAAACTGCGACGTGGCGCTGTTGAGGTCATTGGTGCGGGCCATGGCGATGTAGCCACGGTTATTCGGCACGCCGTTGCCGGACTCGTTCTTGATCGGCTCGCGGGTTTTGCGTTCCTTTTGATCGGTGTCGTAGCCGCCGCCCTGGATCATGAAGTTCGAAATCACCCGGTGGAACGTGAGGCCGTCGTAGTGCTTGTCGTCCACGTATTTCAAAAAGTTCTCGACCGTAACCGGGGCCTTGTCCTTAAACAATTCGATCTTGATATTCCCTTTGGACGTTTCCAGGACGACGACCGGGTTGGCGGCCTGAGCCCCGGCGGCGAGGAACAATCCTGCAAGGGCGGCAAACAAAGTGCGAACCATTAGCGAAATCTCCGTGGTGGAAGGGGGCGAGTGGGCGACTGTGCCAGGGCATTCTACAAACGATAATCCAGCCGGCCTCTTGCAGGGTGATCTAGTTACCGGTACTGTTGGAGGCGTTCGCCCGCTCCTTGAGTTGATTCCATGCGCCATTTGTTTCATTTAATGATTCTCCTCGCTGTCGCTGCCCCGGCGTTTTCGCAGAAGTATGACCCGCCGAAGGCCAAGACTCCGGACGCGGCGACCTTGAAGTTGATCGAAGACAAGACTGCAAAGTTGAAGGAGGCGGTCGCGGCCGCAGCGCCGAAGATCGACCGGATCTTTCGGCCTGATCTCGAAGTTTATGTGAAAGCAGCCGAGTGGATCGTTCGCCATCACGAGTGGTACACGGCAAACAGCGGCAAGCAGACGCTGGCGGTGATCGATCAGGGGATCAAGCGCGCCCAAAGCGCGATGGACGGCAAGACGCCGTGGGTGAAACCGAAAGGCCGATCGGTGGCCCGCGGCTATCGTTCGACAATCGATCAGTCAGTGCAGCCATATGGCGTCGTCTACCCGGTCGGCTACGGGGTCGATCCCGCAAAGAAGTGGCGGCTCGACATTTTCCTGCACGGTCGGGATAGCTCAATTACGGAAGTAAAGTACCTCAGCCAGTACGAGGGCAAATCGACCTCGAAGGATCAGGACTTCGTGCAACTTAATATCTATGGCCGCGGCAACAACGCCTATCGATGGGCCGGCGAGAGCGATGTCTTCGAGGTGATTGACAACTTCCTCGAGACCGAGGCTGCTGCCGGTCGCAAAGACACGATCGACCTCCGCCGAGTCGTCCTCAAAGGCTTCTCGATGGGCGGCGCGGGAACTTGGCACATCGGCCTGCGCAAACCCGGTATGTTTGCCGTCATTCAGCCCGGCGCCGGCTTCACCACCACGCACGGCTACATCGCCAAGCTGCCGGAAACGTTGCCAGACTACCAAGAGAAATGTCTTCGTATCTATGACGCATACCGTTACGCGGAAAACGCGTTTGACGTGCCAATCGTGGCTTACAGCGGCGAAATCGACGCGCAACGCAAGGCGGCGGAGAACATTCAGGCGGAGCTGAAGCGACTCGGCATGGGCGATCGTATGACGCATCTCATTGGGCCTGGTCTTGCCCACAAGTTTCCACCCGAATGGCAGAAGAATGTCGAGGCCGTCGTTCGCGAGCGTGTCGGCGACAAGGGAAAGTCCGAGTATCCAGCGCGAATTCGCTTCGTCACGTACACGCTCAAGCAGGAACGCTGCGCGTGGCTCGAACTATTGAAACTGGAAAAGCACTACGAGCGGGCGCTGAGTTGACGCACAATGGGACGGCTCGACGTTCAAGATTTCCACGACTAATGTTGCACGCTTTCATGTTGAGACTCCCCAGCGAACGGCCTTTCCAAAAGCTGTCGCCATCGATGGAAAGTCGATCGCTTGCCAAGCCGGCGACAACATATTTGGCGAGTTTGTCAAAGGAGAAGACGGCTGGAGGGCACTGAAGTTTGATCCGGACGCGAAGCAATCCGGCAAGCGGCCGCACGTTCAGGGTCCAATCGATGATGCGTTCTGCCTTCCCTTCCTGTGTGTCATCGGCACGGGCAAACCGAATCACTCAGTGGTGCACGACTCGGCGATCGCGCAACTCGAACGATTTCGCCGCGAGTGGGACAAGTACATGCGCGGCATTCTGCCGGTCAAGAAAGATACCGAAGTCAGCGATGAGGACATGAAGAACAAGAATCTCATCCTCTTCGGCGACCCCGGCAGCAACTCGCTGATCGCCAAGGTAATGAGCAAGATGCCATTCTCGTGGACGCCAGAATCCCTTCAATTCGCCGGTCGGGGTCTCGACCCAGCCACTTGCTTGCCGATGCTGATTCAACCGAGTCCATTTGCCGGCGATCGATACATCGTCCTCAACTCTGGCCACACCTTCCATGAGGCGGACTTCAAGGGGACCAATGCCCTGCTCTACCCGCGGCTAGGCGATTATGCCGTCGTCAAGCCGACGCCGACCGCGAAGGATCCGGCAGCGTTCGAGGTCATTACCGCCGGACTTTTTGACGAGAACTGGCAGTTTTCCAAGAAATAGACGGTTAGCGTGAATCGCAAATATTGAAGTGGCGTGCCACAAACGGATCGCAAAGACCGGAAGTGCCCGAAGCGCAACGTGAGGGCAACGCGGCCCGGGTTTTACCAGCCGATTTCGGTTTGAATGCATGGGGCCTGTGGCGGTTCGGCGTCGCCCTCGCGTTGCGCGTCGGGCTCCGCCGAACGGCATTAACGCAGCTTCAAAAAGCGCAAGCGATGTTATCAATTTTCCTTTGCTCACGCAGCAGGTTCCGCGGACCTTGTCTGGCACTCGCATCCTTGCTAATTTGAATTGCACGCCGGAGTGGCGGAATGGCAGACGCGACGGATTCAAAATCCGTTCTACGCAAGTAGGTGTGGGTTCAAGTCCCTCCTCCGGCATCTCCTATCCAAACAAGAATCCTACGCGGAGCTGTCAGGACAATGTGCCCTGTCGGGATCCGGGTAGGATTAGGATTAGGAAGAGGATTAAGAGCAAGAATTAAGATTAGGATTTTGATCTTGGTGCCGGGTATCGACCAATCATAATCTGCTTCTTGCTCTTAATCCTCAGAACTTACTCGAACTCCGCAGTATCAGAAATCGCCTTTGCCCTTCTTCTTGGGCGGGGGATTTCCCTTTCCTTTGGGCATCGGCTGCTTCGGACCATGCTGGCGGATAATGTCCTCCGGCGTCGGTAATTTGTGACCCCCGCCTCTAACTGCGGGCGGGTTCACCTTCGGGTTGATATTCGGAACTTGCGGTCTTTCCGGAAGCGGTTTCGCGTGGTGGATTGTGGTTCCGGCGGGTGGGCCGAGATGTGGCGATTCGGGGAGCTTGACCCTCCCTGGCTCGTGCCGTTGTGTGATCGGCGGCGTCTTGGGCAACTTCCCTCCCTTGGGCTCCACTTTGCCGACATGGTGCAGCGCCTTGGCGCCATCCAGCTCTCCTTTTTGCCGCCGCTCGCGAAACTCATTCACCTGCTTGATCTGGTTGCGAATTATCTGGGTCTGTTTTTCGGGCACGCGTTCCATGCGGGTCGGAAACCCCTTGGTGGTTTGGATTTCGCGAAGGGGCCGCGCGAGGGGCTGCACCTCGTGACCGGCGCCGGCCGTTTTGCGCGCCCATTCGGAATACGCGCGGTAGGTATGCGGCGGCCGGGCGGCTTCATGATCGCGACGGTTGTAGTATTGGGCTCGCAGTCGATCTTCCCATCGCGGATCGCTTCGCGCCAAAGTGTAATGCATGTGCGCGAACGACGGAACGTAGCCGTAACGGGAATTGTGGTACGCGAACCACGGATAGTAGCCGCCGCGAATATATCGTGGATCGTAATAATCGCCGAAGAAGTAATGGCCGTACCTTGGACCCACGAACAGGGCATCGACCAAGTAGCGCACATCGAGCACGATGCTCGGCGTATAAACTAGGCCAGGACGCAGCCGGGCAAATGTCACGGGCGCAAACAGCAGTCCGCGACTGAAAAGCGGATAATCCCAATAGCCATTGATGAATACAAACCCGTTCGGCGTCCAAACATATTGAGCAGGGACCCAGACCCAATCCGGGTTCACCGCCGCCCAATAACCCGGCCGCCAGGCATAGCGGGTCTCGCGCCAGAGCCAGACGCCAGGCACCCACATTTTTCCCTCGGTCGGCTCGACGGAAGGCCCATTCTCAAGTGATTCCGGCGGCTCCGGTAAGTATTCGACTTCCGTCGCCTTTTCCGCTCCCCAGAATCCCGATACCCACTGGTACCCGTTGTCCGCCTTGGTCCAGTAGCCCGGCACCCAGCTGCGTCCTGGCGGCAGCGACCGCCAAAACCCGCTGACCCAGACAAAATTCTTGGCGTCATCGTCCCAAGCCCAATAGCCGGGAATCCAGGCGACGTTGTCCCCCTCGGGTTTTTGATCGGGTGGGACTTCCTCGACCGCGGCGGGCGGCGCCTTTGGCACGATCGCTCCAGGTTCCGGGTCGAATCGAATCGGTTTGCCAAACGCTTCATGGATCGGCCCGCGAGTCAACTCTTCCGTTTCGGCAGCTAGTGGCGGTGGCGGCGGTTGCTGTGCGTTTATGACCAGGGGCACTAACAAAAACCCGGCCGCGATGAGCGAAAAGCGCCGAACGGTTAGTCGAAGGAACATGAGGGTCACTCCTGATGAAGATTTGCACGGTTTTGAAGCAACCAGCGTACCGAAACGATCCAGGCGCGGCCGATTGGTGTTATGTTTTGTATTCTGCCAACGTCAGACCTGCCCCATCCCACTTCGCTTCAGGAGTCGCCATATGCGCGAACTAATGCCCCTCTACTTGATCTTTGCCACGGCGCCAGCGATGGCCGCCGATTCCGGCGCTTTCGACTGGCCGCAATGGCGTGGCCCGGATCGGAACGGCCTTTCCAAAGAAACCGGTCTTCTCAAGGAATGGCCGAAGGATGGGCCAAAACTGCTCTGGAAGATCGAAGGGCTCGGCGACGGCTTTTCGACTCCGTCCATCAGCGCGGGACGCATCTACCTGCTCGGAACAAAAGATAAAGACGAATACATGATTTGCTTGCGCGAAAAGGATGGCGAAGTGTTATGGGACGTGAAGATTGGCCAGGAGACGGGCGGCCATGCAGCGCCCAAGTCGACGCCGACCATCGATCATGGATTTGCGTATGTCGTCAGCTCCGACGGGAATCTCGTTTGCGCCGAGATCGAGAAGGGCACGATCAAATGGAAGAAGAACTACAAGAAGGAATTTGGCGGCCGGTCTGGCGGCTGGGCCTATACCGAGTCGCCGTTGATTGATGGCGACCTCGTGATCGGCACGCCCGGCGCGGAGACCGCCGCCCTCGCCGCCATGAAGAAGGCCGACGGCGAAGTGGTTTGGAAGACGGCGATCAAAGGGATCGCCCGCAAACCATCGAACAATCCGAAACGCAAGGCCGACGATCGGACGTATTCTCGGGCCGGCTACTCCTCAGTCATCGTCGCCGAGATCGCTGGTGTCAAGCAGTACATTCAATTCCTCGATGGCGGCGTCGTCGGGGTCAATGCCGGCGACGGCCGGCTGCTTTGGCACTATGAGGAACCAGCCAACACGACCGCCAACTGTTCGACGCCCATCGTTTCGGGCAATCTGGTGTTCGCGGCCTCTAGCTATGGCACCGGTGGCGGGCAGGCCAAGATCGTCAAGGACGGCTCCGACTTCAAGGCCGAGCAGACGTACTTCGTTCGCAAAATGCAGAATCATCACGGCGGCATGGTGCTGCTCAATGACCACCTGTATGGAACCAGTGGCTCGCTTTTGTGCGTGGATTTCAAGACTGGCAAAATTGCGTGGGACGATCGCAGTGTCGGCAAGGGTTCGCTGACCTATGCGGACGGCCACCTCTACGTCCGTGGCGAAGGCGGCAAGGTCGCGCTCGTGGAAGCGAATCCCACCAAATATGTGGAGCACGGCCAGTTCATGCAGCCAAACCGCAGCAAACAGCCAGCCTGGGCGCACCCGGTCGTGGCCAACGGCAAGCTCTACTTGCGCGATTGGGACATCTTGCTGTGCTACGACGTGAAGAACAAATAGCTGATCCGCCGCTTGCGGCGTAGCGCTACGCCGCAAGCGGCAATCGGGTCACTTCCCTTCCATCTTCAAGTTCTTCACCAAGAACGCATACTCATCCGCCAATTCCTCGATCGACTTCTTGGTCGGTTTGCCCGCTCCATGACCGGCTCGGGTTTCGATTCGCCCCAGGACCGGGGCGCCGCCACTCTGGCAATATTGCAATTTCGCCAGGAACTTGAAGCTGTGCCCGGGCACGACGCGATCGTCGTGGTCGGCCGTGAAAACCAGCGTCGGCGGATACTTCACGCCCGGTTTGAGATTGTGGTAGGGCGAGTATTTGAGCAGCACCTTGAAGTCCGCTTCCTTGTCGGGCGAACCATAATCATCGACCCAGAATCGCCCGGCGGTGAATTTGTGGAAGCGGAGCATGTCCATAACGCCGACGTGCGGCAAGCAGGCGCCGAATAAATCCGGTCGCTGGGTCATCGCGGCGCCGATCAAGAGACCGCCATTCGATCCGCCCTTGATCGCCAACTTCGGGGTCGATGTGTATTTCTCTTGAATCAGGTATTCGGCGGCCGCGATGAAATCGTCGAACACGTTTTGCTTGTTGGCTCGCCGCCCGCCGTCGTGCCATTCCTTGCCATACTCGCCGCCGCCACGAAGGTTGGCCACCGCGTAAACACCGCCCATTTCCAGCCAGGCCGCGATGCTAATCGAGAAGCTCGGCGTCAGGGGGATATTGAATCCTCCGTAGCCATAAAGCAGGGTTGGATTGTTGCCGTCGAGTTTGATCCCCTTTCGATACGTGATAAACATCGGCACCTTGGTGCCATCCTTGCTCTTGTAGAAGACTTGCTTCACTTCGTAATTGTTCGAATCGAACTTAACCTTCGACGCGCAAGAGATTCGACTTGCCGGTATTGAAGTCGTAGCGGTAAATGCTCGGCGGCGTGGCGTACGACGAGAACAGGTAAAACGTTTCGGTGTCGATTCGCCGGCCCCCGAAACCGTTTGCCGAGCCGATGCCGGGTAATTCCAGTTCCTTGATGAATTCCCCATCCGGGGAATAGACCTTGACCTGCGTGTGCGCATCCTTCAGATAGCGAACCAGGAGTTGGTTGCCCACCAGACCAGCGGACTCGATCGTTTCCTTCGCTTCCGGAACGATCTCCTTCCAGTTTTCGCGCTGCGGCTTGCGCGTATCGATGGCGATAATCCGGCGATTCGGCGCCTTCCAGTCGGTTCGGAAATAGAAGATCGGCCCGTCGTTGTCGACGAATGTGTAATCGTTGTCGAAGTTGTCGATCAGATCGACCGGCATGGCGAGCGGCTCGTGCAGATCGCGATAGGTCACGCGATACCGGTCGTCCGTTCCCTGCCAGATCGTGATGACAAGATAGCGCCCGTCGTCCGTGGCCGTCGCCATGAAGCCCCAGTCCGGATGGTCGGCCCGCTTGTAGACCAGCACGTCCTCCGCTTGCGACGTGCCGACGCGGTGATACATGAGCTGCTGGTTCGTATTGAGCGATTGGAAGGTCTCACCTTTTTTCGGCGCGGGATAGCGGCAGTAGAAGAAGCCCTTGCCGTCCGCCGTCCACGAGGCGTCCGAGAACTTGACCCATTTCAACTCGTCGTTGAGCGGCTTGCCAGTCGCGACCTCGAGCACCTTCCACGTGCTCCAGTCGGAGCCAGCCTCGGATAGCCCGTATGCGAGATATCGGGCGTCGGGACTGACCGACGTCGAGCCGAGTGCGACGGTGCCATCCTTCGACAAGGTATTCGGATCGATCAACTGACGCGGCTTGCCGTTCAGTCGATCCATCACGTAAAGGACCGATTGATTTTGCAGTCCGTTGTTCTTGCGAAAGAAGTAGCGGCCACCGATCTTCGCGGGCGCGGTGTATTTCTCGTAGTTCCAAAGTTCCGTGATGCGCTTCTCAATGCCACTGCGTTCGGGAATGGCGTCGAGATACTGCTTGGTCATTTGACTTTGCGCATCGACCCAGGCACGGACCTCGGAAGACTTGCGCACATCGTCTTCGAGCCAACGATAGGGATCGGCGACTTCAACGCCGTGCAGTTTGTCGACGCGATCTTCCCGCCGGGTATCGGGGTACTTGATCGGGTCGGCGGTCGCCGAGCACATGCAGACTCCTCCGACCGCCAGAGCAAGCCCAAGCTTGGATCGAATCACGGATGCCTCCGGGATGAAATGAAAAAATGCGAGACAGCTAATTCTACGCATCGTGCATCGATTGACCGCTCACCGCCAACGTCGTATTCGTGGAACGGCCGACCGCCTGACGTCTGCTGCTCCCATTGGTACTACGAATTTCCAATTCGTATGATGACGAAAAGGAGCGCCAACCATGCGAACGCTCGCCTTGTTGCTTGCCATCGCCGTTGTTCCGGCAGCCCGTGCGCATTTTCACATGCTCATTCCGAGCAAGCACTCCATCAAGACCGATGAGTCGGTGACCCTGACGTACCAGTTCGGCCATCCCTTCGAATGCGAAATGTTCGACGCTCAGCGTCCGGAGCGAGCCCGGGTCTTCACGCCGGACGGCAAGGAGACCGATTTGCGTTCGAAACTCGACAAGATTGAAGTGCCCGACAAAGATGGCAAGAAGGTCGCCGCCTTCCGCTTGAACTTCACGCCGCGCGAGCGGGGCGACCACACATTCATTTTCGAGTCGTCCCCGGTCTGGATGAATGACGAAAAGCACTTCCTTCGCGACATCGTCCGCGTCGTCATTCACGTGCAAACGCAAAATGGTTGGGATGCGCGGCACGTTCCGCTTCAAGACTTCGCGATTGTGCCAATGACGCGGCCCTACGGACTCCGGCCGGGCACGATCTTCCAGGCGCGAGCGATGTCGTCCGATCTGGTCGGCGGGCATCGCGTGGAAGTGGAACATTACAACCCCTTGCCGCCCAAGGAACTGCCAGCGGACGAATTGATTACTTTGGCCCTAAAAGCCGACGATCGCGGCGTCGCCACCTGCACACTGCCCGACCCCGGCTGGTGGGTCATCTGCGCGACGAGAAACTATGGTCCGGCCAGTGAACCGCCCATGAAAGATCACGATCGCAAGTCTTATCCAATTATTGAGCGGGCGATCCTTTGGGTGTTCGTCGATGATGTGAAGGCCAAGTGAGATGCCAATCTTTGCGGTGCATATTTCCGACGGGGTGCTCCAGCCGATCTTTCTGGTCGCCGGCTTCGCGATCGCCGCGGTTCTGCTGATTCCCGCCGTTCTGCATGTGGACGAAGACGAGATTCCCCGGATCAGCCTGTTGACGGCCGCGTTCTTCGTAGCGTCGTCGATCCATGTCAAATTCTTTGGCGGCAGCGTTCACTTGCTCCTGAACGGCCTGGTCGGTGTTGTTCTGGGAAGGCGAGCGCCATTGGCGATCGTCGTGGCGATTGCGTTACAGTCATTCCTGCTCGGGCACGGCGGCTACACGACGATCGGGGTCAATACGGTTGTCATGACGATCCCCGCACTGATCGCCGGCGTGCTATTCCGCGCTTTAGCTGGACCACCGCCGCTCAAACCCCGGCGCGCCCTGATTGCCGGAGCAGTGGTCGGCGCACTGGCGGTAATTACGACGGCCGCGCTCTACGCCACTGTCCTACTCGTTGCCGGCGTGGAGGATTTCAAAGTCGTCGCGTTGGGGGGCTTTCTCGTCCACATGCCACTAGCGGCGATCGAAGCGGCGATCGTCGGCTTCACGACCGGATACCTGGCCCGCGTCAAGCCCGAGCTCCTCGGGTCCAAGATGTCGAAAAAACCCTTGCCGGTTCCCGACCCGTCCCCATCACACGTGGATCCGTACGGAGCGTAAGAGTCAGACATAACCCTGAATTCGATTTGTAGCACGGTCTCGTAACTAATTCTTCCCATTGGTCGAGGTTCCAAACCGCTCATGCACAGAGGCGGTGTCGGACTGCTCCTCAGGCGAAACAGTTGGCTTAATCCTTAGAATTTGCAATTCGACCAGCGGAAAATCCAATCCAAGTTCGTATCGCAGGTCATCTCGGAGCTCTTGCAGCAATTTGGTCAGGTCGCCAGTGCCCGAACTGACCATTCGTGTTGCAAATTCGTGCGCCAATTTTACCTGCGATGTTGTACCAAACAATTGGACATCGCTTATTGCAGATTCAAGGAAGCGCGAGTGCTCGACCGATGGCTCACGGTTGCACGCGTCTGCAATTCGACGGAACGCGTCGATTAGGTAGGAGACGCGGAGTTCCCGTCGCTTAATGGCGCGATCTCGAGCCGCTGCCAACCAATGTACCACAATCCAACCGATTATTGCGATGAAGGTCGTGATAAGGAGGGGGATAAGGAGCTTGAAATCGGTCATCTCTTTCCTCTCATATTCCCATGGCTTCCCGCGTCCTTCTCTACTTCGCTCTGATCGCGCAAAGATTCTTGAATCCGCGTAAATAGATGCGGCCGTTCGCCACCACGGGCGAGGCCGTTTCATCGTCCTTGGTTGAATTCGTTGAAAGCAACTCAAACTTCGGACCCGCCTTGACAACGAACACGGTGCCGTCGCGGGCGGTGCAATAGATTTTCCCGTCGGCGAAAACGGGCGATGCCCGGTAGCGGAATTGCTTCAGCCTCTTGGAATACAGCGTCTTTCCATTCTTCGCGTCCAGGCACGTCAGAGTTCCCCCTTCGCCGCACAAGTAGACACAGCCGTTCGCCACCAGGGGACATGGCACATCCGGTGTGCCTTTGCTAATTCGCCATTGCTCGAACTCACTCCCATCGCCGAATTCGCCTTTCGCGTTCGGCTTGACGGCCACGACGGCGCCATTCTTGGCCGATGGAACAACGATTAACTCTGGCGTGCAAACCGGCGACGCAACAAAGCGCAGCGTCCGGTTGTAGTGTTCCTTGGGATTCAGGCCGCCTAATCGCCAGATTTCGTGGCCATCTTTGAGATCATGCGCGATCGCGTAATCGTTGCCGTGCGTGACGAGGTACGACTCCTCGCCGTTGGTCCAGATGAATGGCGACGCGTACGAATGCAGGCATTCCGCCCTCCCGTCGCTCTTGCGCTCAATCTTCCACACGTCTTTGCCGGTAGCGGCATCGACGCAAATCACATGCTGCCCCTTGGTGTGCAGGAGCTGCAGATAGAGCTTGCCCTCGTAAAGCACCGGCGTGCTATGCATGCCAAATTGAATGTCGAACTTGCCATAGCGCTTCTGAGCGTTAAAGGTCCAGACTTCCTTGCCATCGGTATCCAGACAGGCGAGGTCGCCGGTCCCGAAGAAGAACCAAACATGTTTGCCATCGGTCGAAGGTGACGCCGAACATGCATCGCCCTCGTCCCCGCGTGCCTGGCTCGTCCCATGGGCCAGGACTTTGCGCCAGACTTCCTTGCCAGATGTGTTGACGCACATCGCGATCAGATCGGTGCTGCTGTCGACGCTGGCCGTGAGAAAAATCTGGTCGCCCCAGACGCAGGGGGTCGATCCGCCGCGGCCGGGCAAAGGGAGTTTCCAGGCGACATTCTTTGTGTCACTCCACTCGGTGGGGATGTTTTTCTCGTTGGAGATGCCGTCGTTCTTGAGGCCACGCCATTGTGGCCAGTTGTCGGCATGGGCCCACTGCGAGATGCAAAGAAGTAGACAGGCAACGAACAGGCGGCTCATTGGCGTTGATCCCGGCTGGTTGCCCACGGCTCGAAGCCATCGCCGCGGGCTTTATTCCAGACTAAAGCCCACGGCGATGGCTTCGAGCCGTGGGTTCGAGGCGGAGATTGAGGTCACTCGAAGCCATCGCTGTGGGCTCTATTCGGGTCGGCCTTCGGACTCAAGCCCACGGCGATGGCTTCGAGCCGTGGGTTCGCAGGGTTGATTGTGCGAACGCGGCGTGGTATCGTCAAATTCCTGCCGGACAATCCCACCATTCGCTCATCGGGCTCTTCCCATGCTGACGTTTCACGATCCGCGTCGATTCAGCCGCCGCGAATTCCTCCGCATCGGCGCCATGTCGCTGGGGGGCGTGACTCTCGGTGGCGTGGGCAACGCACTGGCTTCCGAATCGCGCTATACGACCGATCGCAGCGTTGTTTTTCTCTTTCTCCACGGCGGCCCGAGCCAGATCGAAACATTCGACCCGCACATGGATTCACCGGTCGAAATTCGCTGCGCGACCGGTGAGATTCGAACGTCCCTTCCCGGCGTGACCTTCGGCTCCTCGTTCCCGAAGTTGGCGAAACTCGCCGATCGCCTGGCGATCGTCCGCTCCTATGTGCCCGGCGATGCCAACCACGACATCAAGCCGGTCGTCGGCAAGGCGAGCTTTGGCGCGAATCTCGGCTGCGCCTATTCCCACATGGCCGGCGCGAATGACCCCGACACCGGCATGCCGCGCAACCTGATGCTGTTTCCCCGCGCCGTTGATCCGAGCACGCAAGAAGGGACCCGCGCCTTTGGCAACTTTGAGTCCACAGGGCCCTTCAGCCCGGCCACTTCGCCGTTCGCACCCGGCGCCGGCGGCGCCCAACAGAAGGACATGAAGCTCGCGCTGGCCGCGGATCAATTCGCCGATCGACGGGGGCTCTTGCGCGAACTCGACCGGATGAAGGTATCGCTCGACGAGGCCCAGCGAATCGGCGTTGATGGCGCCCGCGAAAAGGCCGTGAACCTGCTATTGGGCGGTGTGGCCGACGCTTTCGACCTGAGCAAGGAGGACGCCCGCACCGTCGACCGCTACGATACGGCCCCGCTGGTTCGCCCGGAGAATATCGACAAGAAGTGGAAGAATTACAACAACTACGTCGATAACGCCAAGTCGCTCGGCAAGTTGCTCTTGCTGGCCCGTCGGCTGTGCGAGCGCGGGGCCGGCTTCGTCACGGTGACGACCAACTTCGTCTGGGACATGCACTCGGACGTAAACAACGCCCCCGTCGATGAGGGCATGCGCTACATGGGCCCGCCGCTCGACCATGCACTCGCGGCATTTCTCGACGACCTGCAAGCCCGCGGCCTGTCCGATCGCATCCTGCTCGTCTGCTGCGGTGAAATTGGCCGCACACCCCGCATCAACAAGAAAGGCGGCCGCGACCATTGGGGGAATCTCGGGCCCCTTCTGCTCGCCGGCGGCGGCCTGAACATGGGCCAGGTCATAGGCCGTTCCGCCCGAAACGGCGGCGAACCCAATTCGGAGCCGGTGCACATCAAGAACTTGATTTCCACAGTCATGCACTCGCTATTCGACGTCGGCCAATTGCGAGTCCAACGCGGCTTGCCGCGCGAGATCATGGCCATGACCGAGTCGGAGCCGATTCCGGGGTTGCACGGGTAGCGCGAACTTGCCGCATGTTGAGTGCATCATTCGGCTAAGATGGCATTAGCGCAGCAGTTGACCCGAGAGAACTGATGAAAACCGGCGTGCAAATCGTCGACTATGGCCGCGGCCCGCAGATTGAGGGAAGTCGGCTGACCGTGATGGATGTCTTCTATTATCTCCATCGCGGGTGCGATTGGGAGTTCATCCAGCGGGCACTGCCTAGATTGAATCGAGACGAATTCGATGCAGTCGTCGAGTACGTCAATGAGCATCGCGATGAATTGACGGAGATGGACCGCAGGGTTGAAGAACGAAATCAACGTGGAATTGCCGAGCAGAACGCGAAAGGGTTAGGCAGCCGGCTCGAAGATATTGAGTCGGCCGACGAGCGCTATGATTTCTTACTCGCAGAACTTCGTCGACAGCAAGCCCCGAAATTGGAACGTAACGGTGACAACGCTGCTGGTGAGGGATACATCGACGGCCACGCCGGCCTGTTGTTCGACTGACAACTCAACGAAGTCTTGCACCACTGGTCTGAAGCGCGAACTCCGGCCAAGTGCGCTGCCTCAGTTTTGACTTTGAGCTGATAGTGGATCTGACCCAGTCCTATTGCCGGAGCGGCACGAGCATCCATGAAATACTTGCTCATTGACACCAATATCTGGGTGCGTGTCATTTCCCAGGGAAAGCCCGGGTGTGAGATTGCGCACCTCCAGCATCTTTGCGACCTTGTCAATAGCTCAAAGGTGACGCTTTTGCTGCCTGAAGTTGTGCAACTGGAAATTGGAAAAAACTGGCGATCCTTTCACGAGAAAGTCGAGGTCGAGATCGGAAAAATGGAGAAGGAACTCGCCTCACTTTTAACAAAACAATTCTGGTCGGAGATTCTTGATGTACAACAGTCATTGCGTGACTTCTTAGCTGACCAAAAATCAAAGAAAGTTGCTGCCGCGAAGGAGCGCTATGATAGCGTTCAGAGCCTGCTCGGCTCCGAAAGGGTTGTCATTCTACCGTTTACGGAAGAAATAAACTTTCGCGGTCGCAGGCGATTGATCGCTGGCCGAATGCCTAAACCGGAGAACTCTGCCCACTCAGATGCGTGCATTCTTGAATCTGTCGCAGACTTCTTTTCGAAACTTGCAACAAAGGACGACCACGAGCTTTACTTCTGTTCGGAAAATGTCTCGGATTTCGGACTCTTGGCAAAAGAAAGACACATTATCCATCCCCTTCACAAGGATGACCTTCCAGCCGCCACTGAGTACTGCATCTCCCTGGAACAGGTCATGACGTCCTTCAAGAGTAATGAGAAGGCGTCGGTTCCTTCTGCAACTGTAATTGAAGAAGCGCTACAGCAACGAACAGACGACGAGGTTGAAGCTGAGTTGGAATTCGAGATTGAACGGAAGCCCGCCATTTCGTGCGCCGTGCACGATTGCTACGCTCAACGGTACCTGTTTTCACGCTACTGTATTGGACACCATGAACAGAGATTTGAAAAGTTGTCGCCCGAACAACAAGCCGAATGGAGAGAGAAGCTCGAAGACGTCTTAAGGACATTGACCTACCGCGAGCGCGAAATATTCAAGTTGCGTTCGGGATTGGGCGATGGCTACAGCTATACTCCGTCGGAGTGCGGGAGGATCTTTAAGATCTCGCCGCAACGAGTCGGCCAGATCGAGGCGAAGGTGATGAGAAGGCTCGATCATCCGATGCGAAGACAGGCCCTCGAGAATATCTCGCCCGAGTAATAAGTTTCGAGCGTGCAATGGGTGTCAAGTCCACAGTTTTTCATTTGCGTGGTAGGCGTCACCTCAAATGACGCACTCTTTGTGCGCAGGACCAGGTCATCTACATGATAAACTGTTGATTCGTTACCGGCCCTTTCCCATTCTGCACCGCAATATCTGATCTTCGAGAGGACGGGTCACGATTGCTCAGCCATCCGCTAGAATGACTCCAATTGACACCATTTGCCACTGTTCGCAAAGATATTTCGCCCCGAGTGTCGCAGAATGTCGCACGTTGTCGCCGCAGAAACCGATTCTTGCTCCTCGGCCCAGAGGCGTAGGACGGATTGCAAATCCGTCCTACAAGTCGCCTTTTTGCGCCCTCGCATTCTCGGTATTCGCGGCCCCTTCCACGGCTGCTGAGCCTCGCAAGGTCGACTTCCTCCGCGACATCCGACCGATCTTCAGCACCCACTGCGTCTCCTGTCACGGCGACAAGAAGCAGAAGGCGGGCCTCCGGCTCGATCGCCGGCCGGATGCTCTGTTGTCCAAAATCATCAAGCCGGGCTTCAGTGCCGAGAGCAAGCTCTTTCAACTAGTTATCACGAAAGACGACGATGAGCGCATGCCGCTCGGCGCTACGCCGCTAGCGGCGGGGCAGATCGCGATTCTCAAGGCGTGGATCGACCAGGGGGCCAAATGGCCTTCGAGCGAAAAGGATCACTGGTCGCTGCGTCCGCTGATTCGTCCTGCAATCCCGAAAGCAACCGGCCTTAATCCGATCGATGCCTTTGTTCGTGCCAAGCTCGCAGAGAAACACTTCGCTCCATCGCAACCAGCCGATAAACGAACGTTGGTTCGTCGATTGACATTCGACCTGCACGGTCTGCCGCCAACGCCAGAAGAGATCAACGCATTCGTCCATGACTCTTCGCCGGATGCTTACGAGCGCCTCGTGAATCGCCTGCTCGCTTCGCCGCGATATGGCGATGCCTGGGCCCGACACTGGATGGACATCGCTCACTTCGCCGAGACGCATGGGCACGATCAGGACGCCATCCGCGAAAACGCCTGGCCCTATCGCGACTACCTGATTCGCTCGCTCAACGTCGACAAGCCTTACGCCCGGTTCGTGCAGGAGCAGATCGCCGGCGACGTCATGTTCCCGGACGATCCAACAGCGATTACCGCGCTCGGCTTCCTCGCCGCCGGCCCGTGGGACGAAAGTTCCGAAAAAGACATCCGTGACGACACGATCGACAAGAAGAAAGCCCAATACATCGATCGTGATGACATCATCACCACCGTTTTCACGGCCATTCAGAGCACGTCCATTCACTGTGCCCGTTGCCACGATCACAAGTTCGACCCAATCCCGCAACGCGAGTACTACGGCCTGCAAGCGGTCTTCGCCGGCGTGGAACGAGCGAATCGAACATATGATCCCGACCCAGCCGTGGCGAAAACTCGCCGCGAACTGCTCGCCCAGAAGGCCGACGTTCTCGCCGGCCGATTCGATGTCGTCGCCGCCCGACCCGCGGTCAAAGAGTGGGAAAAAGTAGCGGCCTCGCGCATCTCGCATTGGAAAGTGCTGAAGGTGCAAGCAACGGCGAAGTCGTCGAAGACTGAACCCGAGGACGATGGTTCAATCCGCTTCACCGGCACTCGGCCCGAAAAGGACACGTACACGTTCACGGCCACAAGCGAGCAGTCAATCTCCGCGATTCGGCTCGAAGTGCTTGCGGACCCATCCCTGCCGCACCGAGGACCCGGCCGGCAGGACAACGGCAACCTGCACCTTTCGGAGGTGCGAGTGAAAGCCGGCAACACGCCGATCACGATCACGTCGGCGACGGCCGATTTCAATCAGGCCGGCTGGGACATTTCACGAGCAATCGATGGCAATCCCGCAACGGCCTGGGGCATCTATCCCGCCGTCGGCAAATCGCACGAAGCGATGTTTGTCTTGAAGCAACCGATCCCGGCGAATTTGCCGATCACCATTGAACTCGACCAACTCCACGGCGGCGGGCACCTCATCGGCCGGGCGCGCTTGAGCGGAACAAGCGATGCGAATCCGGCGCTCACGGCCAGCCCAATTCCACCCGAGATCGCGGCCATTCTGGCGATTCCTTTGGAAAGGCGAAGCGACCCTCAACGCAAGGATCTTGCTCGGCATGTCCTGCTGGAACATCTGGAAGCGAGAATGGCCGCGGTGCCGAAATCGCAAATGGTGTACGCGGCCGCTAGCGATTTTCAGACGATCGGCAGCTTCAAGCCGCCGAAAGGGCCCCGCCCCGTCTACGTGTTGAAACGCGGCGAGGTCACCATGCCAGGCGAACCGGCAGTGCCCGGCGCACTCTCATGCGTGAAGGGGCCCAAACCGCTGACGATTGCCCGCCTTGGCAACGAAGGCGAACGCCGCGCGGCTCTCGCGCGCTGGCTCACCGATCCCGACAACATGCTCACCTGGCGATCGATCGTCAATCGCGTCTGGCATTATCATTTCGGCCGGGGGATCGTCGCGACGCCCAACGATTTTGGCATCATGGGCGCGTTGCCGACTCATCCAGAATTGCTCGATTGGCTCGCCGTCTGGTTCCGGAACCGTGGCGGCTCGTTCAAGGATCTGCATCGATTAATCGTGACCAGCGAAACATACCGGCAATCATCAACACACAACGCCGAATACGCCAAGGTCGATACCGACAACGCCTACCTCTGGCGCATGAACCGTACGCGGCTCGATGCCGAGTCGGTGCGCGACGCGATCTTGCTGATCACCGGCACGCTCGACGACCGAATGGGCGGTCCATCGGCAAGACATTTCACACTTGGACCGGGCGTTCATGTCACGCCGACCGTGATGTACGACAAGTTCGATATGGACAGCCCAGCCGCCCGTCGACGCAGCGTCTATCGCTTCATCTTCCGCACACTGCCCGACCCGTTCTACGAGGCGCTCGATTGCCCGGACGCGTCGCAGTTCACTCCCGTGCGTGCGTCTTCCGTGACGGCATTGCAAGCGCTGGCGATGATGAACGATCGCTTCACCGTACACTATGCGGAACATTTCGCGGAGCGATTGCAAAGAGAACGGAAGGATCGGGCCGGACAGATTGCCCGCGCGTACGAGTTGGCGCTGGGTCGAGCGCCATCGAAGGCCGAAACGAAGCGGTTGGCGGATTACGCGGAAAAATATGGCCTGCCAAACGCCTGCCGGCTGTTGTTTAATTGCAATGAGTTTTTGTTCGTGGAATGACCCATGGCGAGCGGAGCGGCGTAAGCCGCCCGATGATGACATCGTCCGACAGCGACGTCGCGCTATCTCAATCATCGGGCGGCTTACGCCGCTCCGCTCGCCTAGTGTTGCAAAGAGGTGGTTGAATGAAGGCCGCCAATTCGATTAATCGTCGTCAAGCTCTTCTTTCGCTCGCCAACGGCTTCGGCGGCCTCGCACTCGCGCATCTGCTCGCAACCGATGCCAGCGCCGAATCGCGCCCCGAGTTTAACGGCGGCCTCCATCATCGCGCCAAGGCTCGTCGCATTATTCAGCTCTTCATGAATGGCGGCGCTAGCCAGATGGACACGTTCGATTACAAACCGGAACTCTACAAACGCGATGGACAAAAATTCAATCCGGGCAAGGGAGTCCACGTCGAAGCGGTCACGTCGGTGCCGGGAAATGTGATGCAGTCGCCCTTCCCTTTCAAACAACATGGGCAGTGCGGCCGCTGGGTCAGCTCCGTGTTTCCGAATATCGCCACGCACGTCGATGAGATGGCGTTCTTGATGTCGATCAAATCGAAGACGAACGTGCACGGCCCCGCAAGCTATCTGATGAATTCCGGCTTCGTATTGCCCGGCTTTCCATGCATGGGCGCCTGGCTCTCTTACGGGCTCGGCCGGTTGACCGATAACTTGCCGACGTTCGTTGTGCTGCCGGACCCGCGCGGCCTGCCGTACAACGCCCAGGGCAATTTCTCGTCGGGGTTCTTGCCGGTGCAACATCAGGGGACGATCATCCATCCGACGAACCCCGTGCCAATCGCCGATCTGGAGCCGCCAGCCACCGCAAAGTACATCACCCCCGAGAGCGAAACAATCGGTCGCGAGTTGCTTGGCGAAATGAACCGCGAACATGCGGAACTTCATGCGGGCGACAACCGTCTCGAAGCGCGAATCGCCGCCTATGAGCTGGCCGCCAAGATGCAACTCGCGGCGCCGGAGGCGCTCGACTTGTCGCGTGAGACGGTCGCCGTGCGAGATTTGTATGGCATCGAAGCGCCCGCGACCGCCACTTTTGGCCGGCAATGTTTGACGGCTCGGCGACTGATCGAACGCGGCGTGCGCTTCGTCCAGGTTTGGAGCGGCGCCGGCGGGCCTTCGAAGAATTGGGACAACCACTCGAACATCAAGACCGAATTGCCAGCCATCGCCAGCTCGGTGGACAAGCCCATTGCCGCCTTGCTATCGGACTTGAAACAGCGTGGCTTACTCGAAGACACGCTCGTCGTGTGGAGCACGGAGTTCGGCCGCAATCCCTTCAGCCAAGGGGCCGATGGCCGCGATCACAATGGCGGCACGATGGTCCAGTGGATTGCCGGCGCGGGCGTTATGGGCGGTATCGCCCACGGGGAAAGCGACGAGTGGTCCTGGCATGGAAACAAATCGGTTGAGACCTACGACGTGCATGCCACGATCTTGCACCTCTTTGGCATTGATCACGAGCGACTCACATTCCGACACAACGGCAGCAATCGCCGATTAACGGATGTTCACGGGCACGTGATTCGGCCCATTCTTGCCTGACCGCTGGGTGCGCGAATTGCACGACAATCTCGTTGGTATTTCGGGGTTCGGCCGCTCGGCGAAACGGGCGGAGCGTTCCCGGGTTTCGCCTGAACAATGAGGAGGTGCGTAATGAGGCGCCTATTCCTTTCGATCGCCGCGTTTTTGATGTTGCTCACAACGGCCAATGTTGCATCGGCCCAAGGATTTGGTTTCCGGGTCGGTTACGGGAACTGGGGCTATCCGTCGTACAGCGCTTACTACGGGCCCTACAGCTACAGCTACTATTCGAGCCCATATACGAGCCGGTACTATAGCTACCCGAGCTACGGGTATTACTCGTATCCGAGCTACTATTCCTACCCGACGTATTCCTACTCGTATCCGAGCTATTACTCTTACCCATATAGCTACGGCTACAGGGCGTCGTATTCCTATCCGGCGTCGAATTACGCTTACTGGTCGTGGTAGTTAATCGGGTGAGTCCAATCGCAGTGGCGATTGGCGGCGAGGAGCAGGAGGCAAAACTGGAAGCAACTTCCAGCCACCTCCTACTCCTCAATTCGTTGATCGAGACATGGCCTCAGGCAAGGAGTTTCTTCACCACTTCTCCGTACACATCGGTGAGGCGGTAATCGCGTCCCTGGAACCGGAACGTCAACTTGGTGTGATCGAAACCCAAAAGCTGCAGAATGGTCGCGTGCAGATCGTGTACGTGAACGCGATCTTCGGTCGCGTTGAAGCCGAACTCATCCGATTGGCCGAGCGTGATTCCGGGTTTGATGCCACCGCCGGCCAGCCACATGGTGAAGCAATTCGGGTGATGGTCGCGGCCGTCGTTGCCGCCCTGAACCATCGGCGTGCGGCCGAATTCACCGCCCCAGATGACGAGCGTCGAATCGAGCAGACCGCGTTGTTTCAAGTCACGGATCAGGGCGGCCGCTGGTTGATCCGTCTTTTTGCATTCGCTCTTGAGCCCGTTGGTCAATCCGCCGTGATGATCCCACGCCTCGTGGAAGAGCTGCACAAAGCGAACGCCGCGCTCGACCAATCGCCGAGCCAATAGACAATTGTTGGCGAACGACGGCTTGCCCGGCTCGGCCCCATACATGTCGAGCGTCTTCTTCGATTCCTTGGAAAGGTCCATGAGTTCCGGTGCTTGACTGCATCCGATAAGCCATCTCGAACGAACTGATCCGCGTGGCAATTTCGGGGTCGCCGGTGACGCCGAGCCGCTTTTCGTTGAGCGCCTTGATGGCGTCCAGCGAATGCCGTTGTGTCTTGGCGTCGATGCCTGCGGGATTGGAGAGAAACAGCACCGGATCGCCTGCGGAACGAAACAGCACGCCATTGTGCACGGTCGGCAAAAAGCCCGAACCCCAATTGGACTGCCCGCCGCTCGGCCCCTTGAGACCAGAGGAAAATACGACGAAGCCCGGCAGGTCCTTCGATTCGCTGCCAAGACCGTACGTTGTCCAAGATCCCATCGACGGCCGGCCGAAGAGTTGCGAGCCCGTATTCATCAGAATCTGGGCCGGCGCGTGGTTAAACGCATCGGTGACCATCGACTTGACGATGGCGATGTCGTCGACCACTCTTCCCAGGTGCGGCAGCAATTCGCCCAGCTCCGCCCCGCATTTGCCATGCTTGGCGAATTTGAACTTCGGGCCAAGGAACGTCGAGCTGGGGTTGATGAACGCGGCCCGATAATTCTTGATCAGATCCTTGGGCGGCAGCTTGCCGTCGAACTTCGCCAGTTGCGGCTTGTAATCGAATAGCTCCAAGTGACTGGGATCGCCAGCCATGAACAAGTAAATGACGGCCTTCGCCTTGGCCGGCAGCGGCGGCTTCTTCGGCGCCATTGGGTCCGCAGGTGCGCTGCTCGCGGACTCGCCAAGCAGCGAAGCGAGCGCCATCGAGCCGAGGCCAACGGCGCAATCGCGGAAGAACCAGCGGCGGGTAAGTGCCTGCCGAACATCAATCGTGTGGTCACTCGCTGTCATACCGCGTCCTCAACAAAGAAGCTCACTTTTACAGGCGTTCATGCCAATATCCGGGCTGCCGATGAAGATGCGCAAAGGCGAGCACGAGAATCTCGTCACCTTCTACTACATAGATCAATCGAAACTTGAACTTCTGAAGACTGCGGTCATGCACGGAGAATCCAATGGGTGCGTCCTCCGAGAGGGCGAAGCGAAACGGTGCCTCTTCGATTTCCGATTCCGCAGCCAAAATCGCATCGATTAGGGCGTCCGCAAGCTCAGGATCGACTGCCTCATAATCGCGAATGGCGTGCTCCAACTCCTCATTCGCCGCTGGATAATAAGTGAGCATCATAGTCCATGTCGCTCCCTCAACTCCTTACGCAGGCGCAAAAGGGTCGCATGTCCGTCAACAGTCTTAACCTTGCCGGTCCGGAAGTCCTCAATCCTGCGGGCGATCTCAGCCTGCCAGGCTTGACGAACAACTTCTGGTTCTTCCGCCGGTTCGTCGAGACTCTCTAACAAGGCGGTCGCGAACTTGGCTCGAGCTCGCAGCGGCAAACTCAACACCGCATGCATCAGTTCGGGCGGCACGGCCGCATCGTGATCCAAAGTACTTGCAGACATGTCGTCTTCTCCGCTTGCAGCAGTCTTCATCCACCATCATAGCCGGCCTTGCGTCGCCTCCAAAACGTCACTTCAACTCGCGCACATAGAGGTTCATGATCTCTACGCCCTCCGTCGCGTTGATCACGATCGGCGCCGAGTCCTTGACCGCTCCCTTCTCGGCCGACAGCTTCTGTCGCTGCCAGGCGCCCGGCTTTCCTCCAGGGGCATTGGGCAGTCCCGGCAGCCCGCCGACGGACGCTCGGACCTCGGCGTTTTTTGCCTTGGCCGGCAGCTTATAATCGAAGATCAACTCGCATGGGCCGAATTCCTTAACCGTCATCAGGTCCGCTTTGCCAGTCGCGATCAGTCGCCCGCCAGTAGCCTTCCAGGCGCCCTCCTCAGTCTTTAGTCCATCCAGATTCGCTCCATTGAACAGAGCCTTTTGCCCGATATCCTCGTTCGCCACTTCCTCCGCCTTCGGATTAGTGCTAGGCAATTCCTTGATCTTCAGATTCTTGAACCGACACTCCGAGCCTTCGGATTCCAGAGCCAGGTAGCCTTTTCGCGGATTGCACTTGCTCACGCCGGACACCTCGTGGCCGTTGACCGCCAAGGTCAGGCGACCATCATTCCCCTCGACACGGTAGTGATTCCATTCGCCCTCGCCCTTGCAGTGATTTTCCTTCGGCAAACAGCGGGCCCAGCCGTCCGGATGCGGTCGATCGGGAACACATGTTGCGCCCCAAATGCTGAACAGGTCCCCCTGACTCGTCGCCGTGATTTCGCCCTTCTTGTTCTTGTATGTCAGATTGACGAGCACTTGCACTTCGATGCCGCGAGTGTAGCCGGTGCCAACGGCGGGAATCGGATCGGCCCAGACGAAAAAGCCGCTGTTGCCGACGGCGCCCGGCTTGTTCGGAATGTGCATCCAGTCGAACTCAGCAATGAAATTCTCGTATTGCTTGGGTGTCCGCAGATAGCCGGTGGGGTGACCCGTGGTGATGATCATGCCATCCTTCACGTAGAACGTCGACTTCGGCGTGTTGACGTACTTCCAGCCGGTCAGGTCCTTGCCGTTGAACATCGGCACGAAGCCGTCCTTGTCCGGCTCAGCGGCGAACGCTGCCGAACAAGCGATCAGGACGATCAGGGTCGAGAGTCGCATGATTAGCTCCGAATTTCACCCACGGATTATAGCCCCACGGATCGAAGCAATCCGATCTTATCCGTGGGGTTCTTTATCCGTGGGTTTAGCGTTGCGATCCGGTTATTCCTTCGTGATCGTTTCGTCCAAGTTCAGCAGCACGCGGGCGATGACGGTGAACGCAGCCGCATCGGCGGCGTTCACCCCCTCAGGCAGATTCGCCTTCTTGTCGCCCGTCGCGAGTTCATTCGGGTTCACTTCGCCCTTCTGGATTCGCTTGCGCTCCTCACTCAGGAGTTTGGCGAGCACTTGCAATTCGTCGGCTGCCGGCTCGCGGCTTGTGCAGCATCGAAACGCGAATGTGATCCGGTCCGCATCCGTCTTGCCGCCGTGCCGGATCGCCCGCAAGCTAAGCGCTCGGGCACAATCGACGAACACGCTTTCGTTGAGCAGCGTCAACGCCTGGAGGGGGGTGTTGGAACGCGCTCGCTTCACGCACGACGAATCGCCATTCGGCGCATCGAAATTCGTTAGCACCGGGTACGGCGTCGAACGCCGGCGGAATGTATACAACGCTCGCCGATACCGCTCGGTCCCTTTCACTTCAATCCAGTTGAATGGGCCATAGCTGGCCGGCGGCTTGAACAAAAACGCCGGCGCCGGGGCGAATAGACTGGGCCCGCCGACCTTCTCGTTCAATAGGCCACTCGCTTTCAAGGCGATGTCGCGGACGATCTCGCCAGCGACCCGCAGGCGGGACGCCCGAGCCAGGAGCCGGTTATAGGGGTCGCGTTCGAGGAGTTCGGGCGTGACCTTCGACGACTGCCGGTAAGTCGATGAGTTGACGATCAGCCGGTGCAAATCCTTGATCGACCAGCCGCGGTCCAGGAATTCCACCGCTAGCCAATCGAGCAACTTCGGGTGTGACGGCGCTTCGCTCCGCAGTCCGAAGTCCTCCGGCGTGGCGACAATCCCGATGCCGAAGTAGGACTGCCAGATGCGATTGACGAACACGCGCGCGGTCGTCGGCGCATTGCGCGACGCCAGCCAATTCGCCAGTGTGAGCCGCGAGCCATCCGCTTTCGGATCTTTAAGTGGATTCAAGAACGCGGGAACGCCTGCCGCTACCGGCCGCGTCGGTTTCAGGAAGTCGCCCCGCTTGAGGATGCTGGTCGTCCGCTTGTCCATGCGGGCTTGCACGACGAGTTGCGTCGCGCCCACGGGCCAACGCTTCCACTGCTCCTCGATCTGCTCGTTCTCGCTCTTCCATTCCGGCACCGTGGTTCGCCAATACGTGAAAACCGCCGCTCTCTGTGCCTCACTTCGCTTGCCGCCAGGAATCGTGAGAATCTGCCGGACATTTTTGGGAATCGGGTCGACAACCGGATCCGCGTCGCCGGTCACGCTCAACCGGAAACGGCCGAGGTTGTTGTTCATATGGTCGTCGCTGTTCCAGCCGCCGTGGTTCTGCTTAAGCTTGACGTCAATGACGATGCCATTCGGGAAGCCGATCGGTTTGTCTGGTACGAAGACTGCGTTTCGCGGCACATTGCGCCGGCCCGGTCCCGCGTCGATGCCCCAGGCCGTATCGTCCTTGCCGTCGATGGCATATTGGACTGGCCCCGTCACCCGCCGCGCCTTCGATCGGTCGTCGAAGTTCGGCTCCAGCACCCGCTCGGGGTTGCCATAGTCAGCCGTCGCCTTCACGAACTTGACGTTCACTTTCTTGGAGGGGTCTTTCGCATCCCAAGCTTCCGCGTTGAATTCGGAAAGAGCACACGTCCCCATGAATGACCGGCCGGGGCCGTTGCATGGCAAGTTGGGATCGTTCAGCAATTCCAGCCGGAAGCCGGTGACGGTCTTGAGCTTCGTCTTGCCACGCATGTGCGTGGTGAACTTGGTCGGTGCATATCCCTGGGCGAGAATCGAGCCGTCCTTCTGTTCGATATAGCGCTGGCTGTTATCCCCCATGTTGGCGAGGCGAACGATCTCCCACTTCGGCTGCGGCTTGAGCGATGCTTCCCACTTGGCCATGCGCTCGGCCCAGTCGGGCGTCTTTTGTCGCAATCGACTCTCGATCTGCCCGATACCGAGCCGAATGTCGTTGATCTTCCGCTGTTCTTCCGGCGTGTAGACGACGCGTTCGGCCTCGTGGTCGTTGTTGAGATACGCGAACAGGCGGTAATACTCTTCCTGCGTCAGCGGGTCGAATTTGTGGTTGTGGCATTGAGCACACGCGATCGTGAGACCGAGGAACGCCTTGCCAACCGCGTCCATGCGATCGAACATCGCATCCATGCGGAACTGCTCCGGATCGACGCCCCCCTCTTCGTTCAACATCGACAGGCGAATGAACCCGGTGGCGACAATCTGATCCTGGGTGGCGTGCGGCAGCAAGTCGCCGGCGATCTGCTCGCGAATGAACTGGTCATACGGCAGATTGCGGTTGAACGCGTTGACGACGTAATCGCGATAGAACCAGACCTGCCGCGACATGTCCTTTTCGTAGCCATCCGAATCCGCGTAACGAGCGGCGTCGAGCCAGGGTCTTGCCCATCGCTCGCCATAATGCGGCGAACGCAGCAAGCGCTCGACCACTTTCTCGTAAGCATCGGGCGACTTGTCCGCGAGGAATTCCTTGACCTCGGCAATTGTTGGCGGCAGGCCGATCAAATCGAGATACAAGCGCCGGATGAGCGTGACCTTGTCCGCTTCCGGCGAAGGCTTCAGCCCTTCCTTGTCGAGGCGAGCGAGGATGAATGCGTCGATCGGCGTGCGAATCCACTTCGGATCGCTGACCTTGGGCAACGCCGGACGAACCGGGGGGATGAATGCCCAGTGCTTCTTCGTAACGACCGCCGACCCGCTCTCCGGCCACACCGCCCCCTGATCGATCCACGCCCGCAGAGTGGCAATCTGCTCGGGCTTCAGCCGCTCCCCTTTCGGCGGCATCTTGATTTCTTTGTCCAGCCCAGCGACATAGCGAATGAGCGGGCTCTCGGCGCTCTTGCCCGGCACGATGGCCTTACCGAGATCGCCCCCCTTGAGCGCATCGGCTTTGCGATCGAGGCGAAAGCCCGATTCCTGCTTCTTGTCACCGTGACACTTGTAGCAAGCGCTCGCAAAGATCGGCTGCACGTCTTTAGCAAAGTCGATCTTCTTCGCCGGCTGAGCGGCGGCGACCGATACGAAAACGGTGAACGCGAGAACCGACGCAAATGCTTGGCAACGAGGAGAGTGCATCATGATTGTGGAAAGAAGAGAGACCACAAGGCAGGCAGTCCAGTTATTCTACCGAGGCGATTCGCGACGATGTCCGGAATTCTCACAACGGCGAGCGTCGAGGCGTAAGCCCGACGTGCGCTCCGCCCACGGGGTGGCGCATCGCAGGGGCGGAGCGCACGTCGGGCTTACGCCTCGACGCTCGCCCTCGCCGTTGTCCATTATGTAGCTAATATATCCCCCACCACTTCCCCATGCACATCCGTCAGCCGCCGTTGAATGCCGTTGTGATAATACGTCAACTGCAAATGATCAATGCCGAGCAAAAACAGCAGCGTGGCGTGGAAGTCGTAAATCGACACTTCGTTTTCCGCGACCTTGTAGCCGAACTCATCCGACTTGCCAAAGGCGAAGCCGGGCTTCAGCCCATTGCCGGCGAGGAAGACCGTGAACGCATGTTGATGATGATCGCGGCCCGGCTTGCCGACGCCCTGCGTGAACGGCGTGCGGCCGAACTCCGTGCTCCAGACGAACAGCGTGTCCTTGAGCAAGCCACGGCGTTTCAGATCGGCAAGCAGACCGGTCACGGGTTTATCCAGGCTTGCCGCCTGCTTGCGGTGGTTTTCGACGATGTCCTCGTGCGCATCCCAGTTGATTCGCGGCGAGCCGAATGCTCCGCCGTGCCAGAGTTGAATGAAGCGAACGCCCTTCTCCAACAGCCGGCGAGCGAGCAGGCAATTGCGGCCAAAGCCCTCGGTCACCTTGTTGTCGAGGCCGTACAGCCGTTTGGTTTCCTCCGACTCGTTGTCAAGATTGACGATGCCAGGCACATCGAGCTGCATCTTCGCCGCCATCTCGTACGAGCGAATTCGCGCAGCCAGTGTGCTATCCCCGGGGTTCGCGTCGGCATAGTTCCGGTTCATCTCCTTGAGCAAATCCATCGCGGCTTGCCGCGTAGCGCCCGGCGTCTCCTTCGGCGTCGCCAAATCCGGTATCGGCTCGCCCTTCGCACGGAACGCGACCCCCTGATGGGTCGCCGGCAGAAATCCGCTCGACCAGTTGATCGCTCCGCCGGCCGGCAATCCGCGTGGATCGGGCAGTACAACGAACGCCGGCAAGTCGTCATTGAGCGAACCGAGTCCGTAGCTCACCCAGGAACCGAACGCCGGGAAGCCGTTCAGCACGAAGCCGCTATTCATCTGAAACGCGGCCGGCGTGTGGTTGGCGCTCTTGGCCACCATCGAATGGATGAACGTCAAGTCATCGACCTGGCCCGCGAGATTGGGAAACAGGTCGCTGACCCATCGTCCACTTTTGCCGCGCTGCTCGAACGCGAAAGGCGACTTCATCAGATTGCCGGGCTGGCCAAAGAATGTGTCGGCCTTGCCCTTGCCCGTCATCGGCTTGCCGTGCTGCTTCACCAATTCCGGCTTGTAATCGAAAGTATCGACATGGCTCACGCCGCCGGGACAAAAGACGTGAATGACCCGCTTGACCTTCTGCTCGTACTGCACGGCTGAAACCGGCCCGGCCCCGTAGGCGTCTCGTGCGTAGAGCCATGCCAGGGCGGCACTCCCCAGGGAGGTTGCGTGACTCACGAATTCGCGGCGGGTCGAGAACATGCTCGCACTCGGGGTGAGATGTTGAGTATAACTGATCCGCACAGGGGAATCGACAAGTAGGTCCGCCGAGCCGAGGCGGACCGGCTGGCTCGCTGGGTGGAGTTGCAGCCATTTTGTGGGGGCAGTTCGGTCCGCCTCGGCTCGGCGGACTCTGGGTAGGTCCGCCGAGCCGAGGCGGACCGGCTGGCTCGCTGGGTGGAGTTGCAGCCATTTTGTGAGGGCAGTTCGGTCCGCCTCGGCTCGGCGGACTCTGGGTAGGTCCGCCGAGCCGAGGCGGACCGGCTGGCTCGCTGGGTGGAGTTGCAGCCATTTTGTGAGGGCAGTTCGGTCCACCTCGGCTCGGCGGACTCTGGGTAGGTCCGCCGAGCCGAGGCGGTCCGGCTGGCTCGCTGGGTGGAGTTGCAGCCATTTTGTGAGGGCAGTTCGGTCCGCCTCGGCTCGGCGGACCTACCAGGAGTTGACCATGTCTCGACTCGCGTTGCCGATTCTCCTTGCTATTGCCGCCTTGTTCATCGCAATTCCGGGCTGGTCGGCGCCGGCACGAAAGGAAACCGAGAAGCCCTTGCCACCGCCAACTCCGGCTCAGTTCCGCAAGTCACAGAACAATCTGAAACAAATCGCCCTGGCGATGCACAACTACCACGCTGCGTACAATCAGCTCCCAACGAATTCCATCAACAAGGCCGGCAAGCCGATTCTGAGTTGGCGCGTGCACATACTCCCCTTTCTCGAGGAAGACGAGCTTTACAAGAAATTCAAATTGGATGAACCGTGGGATAGCGAGAACAATATCAAGCTCGTCGATCGCATGCCGAAGATTTACGCCCCCGTACGCGGCCGAGCGGAAAAGAACCAAACCTTCTACCAGATGTTCGTGGGCAAGCACTGCATGCTGCGTCCCGACGGGGACAAGGTGAAACTGACCGACATCACCGACGGTCTTGCCAATACGTTCATGGTCGTCGAGAGTGGCAAGCCGGTCATCTGGTCCAAGCCGGACGATCTCCCGTTCGACGGCAAGTCGATTCCCAAACTGGGGGGCATGTTCGACGGTGAATTCAACGTGACGATGGGGGACGGATACGTCCAGCGGATTCCGAAGGGCGTCGATACCGACGCCCTAAAAGCACTAATCGGCTGCGATGACGGGCAACTCGTTAATTTGGACGAGGTTATCAAGAAGGCGAAGGATAAGTAAGAATTACTCGGCAATTTGAAGGGCGGACGATCCGTTCTGATGCTCTCGGAGACACTTCATGACACGCAGGCTAATTGAGATTGCGACTATTGTCGCGATCACTTTGTTCATCGCGATCCCAACCTGGCCCGCCCCGCTCAAGAAGCAGGCCGACAAACCGTTGCCGCCCGCGACGCCGAAGCAACGCACCGAATCGATCAACAACCTCAAGCAGATCGGCCTGGCGATGCACAACTTCCACGATGTGAACGGCCATCTGCCGACGAACTCGATGGGCAAGGACGGCAAGCCGGCTCTGAGCTGGCGCGTGTTCATCTTGCCCTACGTGGAGGAAGAAAAGCTGTACAAGGAGTTCCATTTGGATGAACCGTGGGACAGCAAGCACAACACCAAGTTGGCCGATCGGATGCCGAAGATCTTGTCGCCGGCGCGTGGCAAGGCCGAAAAGTACCAAACCTTTTACCAGATGTTCTCGGGCAAAAGTTGCCTGCTGCAGGACGATGGCGTGGGTGTCCCCTTCACGAAAATCACCGACGGCCTCTCCAACACCTTTATGGTCGCCGAGGCCGGTCGGCCGGTAATCTGGTCCAAGCCCGATGATATGCCGTTCGATGGGAAGGTCGTTCCCAAGCTGGGCGGTATGTTCGACGGCATGGCCCACGTCTTAATGGGCGACGGTTCGGTCCGGCGCATTCCCAAGAATGCCGACCCAGACGTGCTCCGCCGGGCAATTGATCGGGATGACGGGCAAATCATCGATTTGACAACGATTGAGGAGGCGAAGGAGAAAGAATAAGCGACGAACCGTGCGTTTCCGAATTGGTGAGAGCGGAGCCTGCAGCGCAAATTGTGAAGTTGCACGCCGCAAAAGGATCGCCAAAATCAGCCGAGCCCGAAGCGCAACGCGAACCCCTGCGCCGCGGGTCGGCCCGGTCTTCCCGTGAACGGGAGATACGGTTTTGACTCGCTGTTACGATTGATAGTGGCGGATGGAGTTGTGGCCGTTTCGTCCTTGGTGCTTCGTGCCCGAACGCGAGCCTGGCCCGAGAGTTGGTGGCCGGTTCATTGGTGACTGGCGTCGATGTCCGCATCGACGCGTTGATCCCGTTGGGGAGATTGCTGTTTTCCCCGTTCCCCTCTCACTTTGTCCGCCATCTCGCCCATCCCTTTTCTCGCCGGCGAAATGGAGGACATCTTGAGTCGTCGCAAACTGAAAGCCCGCAAGAAAGCCAGTCCGGTTCGCGAATTCCGCGTGACGCCGCCGCCGATGGTCGTGCAGAATCCGCACGCCGCCGGCATCGACGTGCACTCGGACAATCATGTCGTCTGCGTCGGCTTGGACATGGTCGACACATTTGGCGCTTACACGGCCGACCTGCACCAGATCGTCGCCCACTTGCGTCGGCAGGGCATCACGACCGTGGCGATGGAATCGACCGGCGTCTACTGGATTCCGTTGTTCGAGTTGCTGGAAGCGGAAGGGTTCGAGGCTTTCCTGGTCGAACCCGGCCAACTGCGCACCTGCGGCGCCCGGCCCAAAACCGACGTTCTCGATTGCCAATGGATTCAGCGGCTGCACGCGTACGGGTTGCTGCGGGGTTCGTTCCGTCCTCCCGAGTCGGTGCAGGCGTTGTGCGCCTACCACCGTCAGCGGCAGATGCTGATCCGATACGCGGCCGGCCACGTGCAGCACACGCAAAAAGCGCTCACGCAGATGAATGTCAAACTCACCGAAGTCTTGTCCGACATCACCGGCCGGTCGGGTCTGGCGATTATCGACGCGATTCTCGGCGGCGAGCGGTGTCCGGACCTCCTGGCCGGCCTCGCCTCACCGAAGTGCGCCAAGACGAAAGCCGAATTCGCTCGGGCCCTCGAGGGGCTCTGGCAGCCGGAACACCTCTTCGAACTGGAACAAGCGCGAGCATTATTTCGCTACTACCAAGGCAAAATCGACGAGTGCGATCAGCGGATTGCACTCGAGTTGGCAAACTTGCCCAATCGGTCAGGCAACCGGGAAGTGCCGCCCAAGACCCGCCAGCGCGGTCGCAAGAAGAATGACTTGCGTTTTGAGGCGACCGGCCCATTGTTCCAGGCCTTGGGGGTCGACCTGACGGCCATCGAGGGGATTGAAGTGGGCACGGCCTTGGTGATTCTGGCGGAAATCGGCGTCGACGTCTCGCGCTTCCCGAGCGAGCGGCACTTTGCCAGTTGGCTGGGGTTGTGCCCGAAGACCTCGACGAGCAACCAAACCGAGAAGAAGACATCGCCACGCAAGGGCTCGGGCCGGGTCAAGCGTGCCTTGCGAATGTGCGCGGAGTCCGTGGGTCGAACCATGACCCCGTTGGGAATGTTCTATCGGCGCATGCGCTCGCGGATTGGCGGTCGCGGCGCGTGCACGGCGACGGCGCACAAGCTCGCTCGTCTGGTCTATCGCATGCTCAAGTACGGCACGGAATACGTCGTCAAAGGCATGGCCGAGTACGCGGCCAAGATGCGAGCACAAGCCGAGCGGACGCTGCGCAAGAAAGCCGCCGCTCTCGGCTTCGAGTTGACGCCCAAGGCCGCTCCGGCACCGGAATAGTCGGCTGAAAAGCAAGAAAATCGCTCCCCCATTCGCGTGGGGGAAAGGGGGTTCTTCGCCCCCATTGGCAAACGAATCAAGAATCGTATATATGTTCCTCGCCCGCCGCAAGGCAGTTCATGGGGAGGGCGAGGCGGCCCGGTGTTGCCCGCCGATTTGGTCGGAAAACATAGTGCCTCTGGCGGTTCGGCGTCACTCTCGCGTTGCGCTTCGGGCTCCGCCGACCGGCCTGCTAACTGATACGCACTTCTAGGCCGGTGCGCCTTGTTCCGGCGTGGTTGGCTTCCAGGCAAATTGATATGCATCTCCCAGGACCAACCGAGTCATGTACACGATTTCCTGGGTGTGACCCCGGAAATGCGGGATGCTGTCGAAGATCGCGGCCGCTCCCGTCAGGTCGAAACCCTGGATGCGGCGAACATTGGCAAGCTGTCCGGCATCAACATGCGCCAACACTCGATTCGCGTCTGCCACGACTGCGTCGAGTTTGTGTCGCAGCTCCGCAATCGGGATGGGGCCACGTTCGGCAAACTCCGCTGGACGATTGCGATCGTCGATCGCACCGCCCACGCCAGCCACGATCCATTGCCGTAAATTGCCGCATAGATGCAGGATCAGATTGCCGATGCTGTTGAGACTCGGCCGGGCTCGCTGCCAAACCTGTTCATCACTGAGTTGGACCAAACAATGTTGGATGCGGCTCAGCGCGCTATCTAATTCCCGGACCGCCGCCTTTCCCACCACGACAGCCAAGTCGTCAGCAGTCATTTGAAGTCCTCCACAATTCCGAATGCTCGTACCGGAAACGTGCCCATGTTCTTGACCTTGACGGGAACGGCAAAGAAGCGAAAGCCGGCATCGGGCAGTTGGTGCAAGCCACTGAGATGTTCGACAATAGGGACATCGCCAGCGAGCAAAAGGGAATGCACAGGGCGGCTCAGATCGCCGGTGTCATCGATGTTCAGCGAATCGATGCCCACGAGCGCTGCTCCCGCACTGAGTAAGTATTCGGCAGCGTCGCGTGTCAGAAAGGGATGTCCGTCGAAGTATTGATCCTGGCGCCAGTGCTGATCCCAGCCCGTTCGCACCAGCACTGCCTTGCCGTGAAGATCGAGGTCTTGAAAAAATGTACGATCGATTGCTCGGCCCGCTGACAGGTCGGGACGAATGACGACGCCGTTCAGATTCGCCAGCCGATCGAGAGTGAGTTGCGAGAGATCTTTGCCATTGGCATAGCGATGGAAAGGCGAGTCGAGATAGGTGCCCGTGTTGGCGACCATCTCGATTTTGCCAATGTGGAACTCGGTGCCGGGCGCATAGTGCGATCGGGATTGCTCCCGGCTGAGGAAGTCACAAATGAGCGGCGCCGGTAGGCCCTTGTATGTGATCATTCCATGTTCGACGACATGACTGACATCCACGAGCATGGAACAGGCCCTCCTCGGTGCTCGGCGCCCATCAACTCATTGAATGGAAAACCCGCGGCGAGCGGCACCCGCCACGGGCTTGTCCTGGTGCGATTATTTGCCCACGGTGTCAATCGAGGAACGCCACGTTGCGCATGGCCTTCGATTGACCTTCGGTGTTCATCACGACGCGATGCCATCCGTGCAATGTGATCGTGGCGTGATCCGGGTGCCGGATCCGACCCCGAACATAAACGCCGGCATTGCGCCGCATCGTCCGCCAGTTCCAGCCCTTGAACCTGGAGTTGCGGGCGAGGATTGCCTTGTATTGCGCCTCGGTCACCCCGTTCGGGTGTTTGGAGCAAACCCAGACCGTCTCGCCTCCCGTCCGGTAGCAGAACTCCGCCCAGTGCGGCTTTCCGCCATTGCCGCGGGTGATTGGCTCGTTGGACAAGATCAACTTGTCGTCGACAATCAGGGAAGTCGCCGGCAAGAAGAACCATTCGCCCTGACGAACAAATGCCGCATTCTTGCGACGATTCCGAGCCTTGGCACGAAGGCCTTTTCCGGCCTGGGCGCTCAGAACTTCGGCCGGCTTGAGCGCTTCCTTGGCTTGCCGAACCGTGCCGACCGGGGCCGTTTCCGGAATCCCCGCCACGAACCAATGGCGCTCGTCGTGGCCACATAGGAACTTGCTTTTGTCCTTGCCGTCACGGACCAGAAGCAGCAGATGCCGCTCGGCGGGCTGGACGTCGAGTACGGCAATCTCTGCATCGATTCCGGCTGGTCGCGCAATCTCGAAGAATTCGCCCGTGCGGTCGGCCCGCACATCGAGCGAGACGATGCCATTGATGCGACTCCAGCGCGACGGCCAATCGGCGATCTTCAGCCGAGCGCCCATCCGGGCAAACTTCAAGTTCAGCAGATTCGTGTCCATGTAGTCGTGGACACGGACCATCGCTAACGGGTTCGGACTTTTGTCCGCCGCGACGGGGAGTCAGAAGCGTCAGTTTTTGAGTCGCGCTCTGTTGGATAAGGCGGCTTCTGCGACCCTTGCCAGGGTCGGTTGCCGATGGACTGCCAATGACCGGCGGTCGATGCGGCGCTTCGACCGCCGGAAAGCGAGTCTCAAAAAGAGTGCGATCGCGGCAGGGATCGCAGAACGCCGCCATTGGAAGCGGGCGGAGCGGGACCTGAGGACGCTTCCGTGTCGGGTTGAGGTCGAAATTCCAGAAAACTTGGAATTCCCCCTTTCGTTTTCGCGGCTTCGAAATATCAGGGATGACGGGCGGCGGCGTGCGTCTGCCCCGAGCAGGTTGCTCAGGTGTCCTAAAACAGGACAGCGCATCCTATCGTGGAGTGACCGATGTCACAATTTGTTACGTTTTGTCACAGTAAAAAAAGATGTTAGCCGAATTGGACTCCCAAGATGGAGCTGATTGGGATTCCGGCAACAACAGCTTTGCTGGACGTCCGCCACTGTGAGAGAATGGCAGCGAACTGACCGACGTAACGCCCGTCCGGCGCACCCGGTCTAAATGTTGCTGGATGACTGGGCGGTCGTCGCCGTATGGCCCTGGGCGAGAAACCAACGAGATTGAAATTGTGGCTCGTCGATCGGGTGTGGGAGCGCGTTCCGCTTTGAGGATAGGCAACAAAGCGCCGGAGGAGGCGACCGGCTCATGCGACTTGCAAGTGGGCTGAGCCCAATTGTGGGAGCGTCTTAGAAAACTGGACGGCGGCGGCGTAGGAGGCGTTCCATGGCAGATCGTTCGCACAGACAGCCGTTTGTAGTGAGGCTAAGGAACCGATTTGGTCCCCAGACCCGTTATTGGCTGGCGGCGATGGTCGTGCTTGGAATTGCTGGTGTGTGGGTTGCCTTGCGGATGGCAGACAATGCGCAAACGCAGTCGCCTTCCTCAACGGAAGATGCATTTTTGCTGCCAGCCATTGAGCCATCACCATTTCGCAACGCCACTCAAGCGGTTGCCTATGTCGGCAACGGCGAATGCAAGGACTGTCACCGCGACGAACACACGTCGTATCTGCAAACCACTCACAGTCGTTCCCTGGGCGAAATCGATGTCGCGCATGAGCCGCCGAACGGCGAGTACCGTCACGAGCTATCCGGGCGAAGTTATCGAATCTACCGCGACGGACCGGCATTGCGACTTCGCGAGTACATTCAAGATTCGGACGGGCGGGAGGTCGTCCTGGCCGATCATGCCGCCCGCTACGCACTCGGTTCCGGCAACTACTCGCGAATGTATCTGGTCAACGTCGACGATTTTCTGATCGAGGCCCCGGTCACGTGGTATCCGCGTCGCAATTGCTGGAGTATGTCGGCCGGTTATGAGAAGGATCCGCATCAGCGGGGGTTCAATCGCGCGATCAGTTCCGGATGTCTGAATTGCCACGCGGGTCAAATCGAAAACATCGGCGGCGCCGGCGAGCGAATGAAAGTGACCGAAATGGCCATCAGTTGTGAACGCTGTCATGGTCCCGGTCAGGTGCATGTCCAGGAACGCAAGGCGGGCATGCCCATTCGCGGGGATGTTGACGACTCGATCGTCAATCTTCGACACCTTACGCGAGAACGCCAGGAAGATATCTGTGCGCAATGCCACCTTTCAGGGGCGGCCGACGTGGCGGTGCGCGGTCGCGTCAAGGAGGATTTTCGGCCGGGAATGCGGATGTCCGATTTCGTCATCAGCTATCGCATCGATCGTCCGGAATCGGCGTTGAAAGTGAGTGGCCAGATTGAACAAATGAGGCTGAGCCGTTGTTATATCGAATCCAAGACCATGACCTGCACGACGTGCCACGACCCCCATTCTCTTCCAGAAGAATCGCAGCGAGTGGCGCATTATCGCAAGAAGTGTCTGAGTTGCCACAAGATCGACTCATGTGGACTATCTCTCGAGACGCGCAAGCAAAAAGAACCCAACGACAATTGCATCGCCTGCCACATGCCCCGCGGGCCGACCGAAATTCCGCACTTTACTTTCACGAACCATCGCGTAGGCATCCACCCGGCTAAACCGGACGATCGATTGGACGAATCGGATCAATTGGCGCCGGTCGGTGACGTGACGTTTTTGCCGGAAGTCGAGCGGCAGCGCTTGCTCGGTCTGGCGAACGATGTTTTTGCCGGCAAATTATCTGGAGGGTTGAACGACGAGACGCGCTTCGACCCGTACTACCGCACACTTTCGAAAGTTTTTAAGGAGCGGGGGCGAGTACTTCTGGAAGATGTCCGATCGCGAGGATTGCGCGATGCCGAAGTCGAAGATTTCTTCAGCCGCTGGAATTGGCGAAAAAACCCCGAGCTTTGCATCGAGCATGCCGAACTGGCCCTTCGGTTACCGCGCATTTCGCCGGAAACGCGAAGGTCGGCCTTGTACAACCTGGCTTCATCGCACTTTGACCAGGGGCGCTACGATCAAGCTTTCCCGTACCTCGAAGAATTGGTGAAGTGCGAGCGCAGCGAAATCTCGTTAATGCTCTTGGCGATCTGTCATCAAAAGAAGGGCAATCTGGAAGAGGCCGTACGTCTCATCCAGGTGGCCATTTCTTCGGCGCCGGATCGCGCGGACTTGCATGAGTATCTGGCCAAGATCTATCGAAAGATGGGAAAATCCAAGGAGGCCGATCGTCACGAACAAAGAGCAAAGCTCTTGCGTCTGAAAGTGCCGCAGCCCGGATAACCGGGTTGCGGCGCCCAATGTCATGACAGATGTTTGCGTCGGAAACCCTTCCGAGTTGCGTGCGGAGATGACAATCTGAACTCCTCCTACTTCTTTTCCTTCTTTTCCTCCGCTTCGGTTTTGACCGACTTGCCATCGAGCGAAACAATGACTTCCATCTTCTTCTTGGCGGCGGTTTCGATGGTTACCTCGAAGTGCGTTGGCGTTTCCTTCTTGCCGGCCACTTGGTTCACTTCCATGACTTCCTTGATGGCAGCCTTGGGATATTTGGCGTCGACGCCTTTTCTCACCGCTTGCGGAATGTCCGCGGCCAATATCTCCTTTTCGATTTCAACCACTGTGCCGTCCTCGCGGATGTCCATTTCGTATTTGCGGCCCTTGTGCTTGAGTTCGATGTCGAAAACGACTTTGCCGTCTTCGGTCTCCTTCTCGGCGCTGGTTACTTCGCATCCCGGAAAGCGTGCTTTGATCGCGGTGGCGATTTTCTTTGGCAGCTTGTCCGGGGCGATTTTTTCGGCTTTGTCCTCGGCAAATAGGCTGTTTCCCAGCCAAAACGAGCAGGACAAGGCCGCGATACAGAACCCCAAAATCATTCTTCGCATAATCGACTCCTGGAATGTTCGTGGAAACGATTCCGATCAACATGGACACTGTTTCAAGAGCGGATGGATCGCCGCCAGTCGGACTATTCATTCGTTGATGCGCAGGTCCGGGTCACTGCGCTTTTCGCGCAATCGATCCAAGATTGCCTGATTCGGGAGCCCGCTCGGCGTCAACGGTAAGTAAGGACGCGGCTGTTGAAGCGGCTTCGAATCGAATCGCTTTTCCAACGCGTGCAACTGAGATTCGCGCGTATTGGGCGTGGCCAAATAATCGAACGGGCCCGCCCGGGCGTCGCCGTATGCCGCACGCAGGCCTCGATGGGCCAGGTAGCGTACCGCGGGATAGCGCTCTCCCTGGAGCAGCCGGCTGAGGAACGAGCCGAACCATTCATCACCGGATGCCCGACGGGCAGCCGGGTCGGCAAATGCACCGGCCACCATAACTCGACTGCGTGCGTCGCCGTTGGCGAGTGTCAGGATCGCTTGGGAAATGTGTTCTTCATCGGCGCTGAGTCTGACATCAGCCTTGCGACCGACAGGCCACTTCGCCAGTTCGTTCCGGGTCCAGCCGAGCGACTTGTCGAGGTGGCACAGATTGCACGCGTTGGGTCTGCCAGTGCCAACACTGCTGGCCACGTCCGGAATCTGGATTCGATGTGATCGATGGGTATTGAGCAAGGAATAAACCTGACGAGGCATATGGCAGTTGAAGCAGAGACTGCCCGGTGAGTTTGGCGCGTGCCGGGTATGTTCGGCCAGCCGGCCTCGATAGTCGGCGTGACATTGAAGGCACGCTTCATTCGAATCCATCTTGGGCTTCAGCAAGAAATTCGGCTGGTCGCCATGCATGGTATGGCAACTCAAACAGCTCATCTTTCCCTTGCCACCCTGATAACACGCGGAAAGCGCCATGCCGTTGTATTCCAGCGCGGTCGTCAACGGTGTCCCATCGGCCCAGAAACGGCCATCGGGCGGCGAGGCCGAATGGCTTGGGCGAGGATGGCCGGCCAATTCCGCCTGTTCGGCTTCCGACCAGAAAAAGTGGTTGTAGAGCGTCAGGTCCTGTCCAGGCACGAACGGATCCCGGTGCGTTGACGGATCCCACATCGAGGGCTTGGGCACCAATGCCCCATGACAGCGGGCACAGATTTCATCGCGCAACGTGACTTCAAGATGGGCGGGATGAACGACGTCGGACTGATCGGTCGATCGTTCGGAATTGCGTTGCCGTCGCACATGCTCAACTCCTGGACCATGACAGGCAGCGCACGCGATGCCCAATTCCGTCACTTCCGTGTCGTAGCCGACCACTCGGCCGAATTGACCGCGAACCGGGTTTTTGCTTGGTTCGGTATTGTGGCAATACAGACACGTCTCGTTCCACGGCAAGCCACGGCTCTGGGACCAGAAGTCGGGCGTGTCCGGCGCAAGGAATGCGCCATTGCTGTGAATCCAACGCTTCTCGACAATGTGATAAAGCACCGGAAGACGAACGAACCGCCCGTTGGGCGCTCGGTGAAAATACTCCTGGATCCAGTGCGATCCAACCGTCCGGTCAATTCGCAACTTGATCGTTCGTTGTGGAGCAGCGCTCTTGCGCGAGTGAGCCTGGGCCGAGTCGGGGTCCACGGTTTCCATGAAGAATTCGTCGCCCGATCGGGTAAGACGGGTCTTGATTCCCTGGCATTCGTAGACGACGCCGCTAAAATCGCCCTTCACGTTTTCCGGCGTCGCATCACGCGTCATTGTCCGATGGTAGGTGCGATGCCAAGAGTCATACTGTTCCTGGTGACATTGAGAACAGTCGGACGATGTGACGGGGGCAGGCTTCGTCTCGGCCGATTCGGATGTCGAAGTCGTTTCGGAAGGGTCCGAGTCCCGGCCCCAACACCAAATGACGCCGATCAACAAGGCGCCGAGAATCGCCGCAACGCTTCCGCGAGATCGACTCCGGACACGCAGGACAATCGCTGCCGCGAGAAATGCAAGGATCGCGAGTGGTGCCAGAATCCCAGTGAACATTGCCTTCGAGCCGGCAAATGGATGAGAGCGACTCACTGAGAGATAGACAATACCCGATCGTGCAATGTTCTGCACGCGGATTCTTCGGAAACAGGATGACTTTCGCGCCGATTGGCAAAGAGAAGAGCCGCGGGCCAGGTCGAAGACCTTACCCGCGGCTCAGGAAACCTCTGATCTCGCACGGCCTACGCCGCCGCGAGTTCATCGAGCCATTCTTTGTCGACACCTTCGTCGATGATCTCAGTGAGTTGTGACGCCGTAATCGCGTAATCCATTTGGACCTGTCGTTCCGTATCGCCAACGCTCATGTTGTGCGCGTCTTGCGCGGCGACCAGGGCCAAGAAAATATCTTTCCGTTTCTGAACGGGGATCTTTTTAGAAGCCATAAATGAAGTCCCTCCGTACCGGAGAATTGGCGCGACAAGCGCGACCAACAGAAAGACCTAACAGTGAAGGGTGGGGCCGACGTGCGGAGGAAAGGCACGCTGGAAACACCGGGCAAAAGAAATGCGACCAGATTTCGCCATTTCCGCCCGCACTTGCACTGAGAGAGGCGACCGCCTATCTAACTTTACTATACGCATCGCCACTCCCGCTGTTCCTCCAAAACCGGGAAAATCCCCGCATTTTCGTGGGCCGCGTGAATCACCCCCATCGAGGACGACAATATGCGCCAGACGTTTGCGCTCGTAACGTTATTCGCCGCAGTTCCGCTTGTATCCGCGCAATCCGCCCAAATGCAGCGCTTGCGCAACGTGTCTTGGCGATCGATCATGTAATCCAGGCGAATATTGGCGATTTGGTCAGTAGCTACAAGCAATTTCACCAGAACCCGGAACTATCGCTCCAGGAGGTGAAGTCGTCTGCACGCGTCGCCAAGGAGGCGAAGGCGCTCGGACTGGAGGTCACGGAAAAAATCGGGGGGACAGGAGTCGTTGCCGTCCTGAAGAACGGGACTGGCCCGACCGTCCTGATTCGAACAGATATGGACGCGCTGCCCATCGTTGAGCAAACGGGTTTGCCGTACGCCAGCAAAGTCCGGGCTCGAGATCGAACGGGTCGGGAGGTGGGCGTCATGCACGCCTGCGGCCACGATGTCCACATGACAGTCTGGATTGGCGTCGCCCGCGTACTGACCGCCTTGAAGGATCGCTGGTCGGGAACGCTGGTCTTCATCGCTCAGCCGGCCGAGGAAATTGGTGCCGGCGCACGAATGATGCTGGCCGACGGGCTTTACAAGCGATTCCCGAAGCCGGACTATTGCCTCGCCCTTCATGCCGACGCATTGTTGGAAGCGGGCCACATCCACTACACGGAAGGACTGGCGATGGCCAACGTAGATACCGTGGAAATTGTCATCAAAGGCAAGGGCGGCCATGGCGCGGCACCGCATTTGTCGATTGACCCGATCACGATGGCCGCCAAACTGATTGTCGATTTGCAGACGATTGTCAGCCGCGAGTTGAACCCCGTCGACCCCGGCGTGGTCACGGTCGGCTCGATTCATGGCGGTACGAAAGCGAACATCATTCCCAATGAAGTGAAATTGCAAATCACAGTCCGTTCGACCAAGGACTCCTCGCGGAAATTGATACTCGATGCAATCGCTCGCAAGGCGAAGGCGGCCGCCATGAGCGCCAATGCGCCGGAGCCGGAAATCACCGTCATGAATGACGAATTCACACCCAAGCTGGAAAACGACCCTGAGTTGACGCGCAAAACAATCGCGGTCTTCAAGAAGGTGCTGGGCGACGACAAGATTCACACGCGACCGACGATCATGGGAGGCGAGGACTTTTCCCGATATGGGTTGAATGGCCAGATCCCAATCTTCATGTACTTTCTGGGCTCAGTTTCTGCCGATCGGGTAACCGCGTCAAAGCGTGAAGGCGGCAAACCGCTGCCCGGAGTCCACACGGACAGCTATTACCCAATTCCCGAATTGACTATTCGAACCGGCGTGAAGACCATGTCGCTCGCGGTGCTCAATCTGGTCGGCAAGTGAATTCCGCGGGCGAGATCGCGGCGTAAGCGACGGATAGCGATTCCGTCGCTTACGCATTTGGCGGGATTATTTGAAATCGGGAATCGGCTGGCCGTCGTCACGTTGAATCAGCAGCGTCAAAACGGCTTCCTTCAACTTGTTGGAGACGCTCCGAACGGATCCATCGCACATCAGAATGTTGCAAACGTTTTTCTCAAACCGCAAATGTTTCAGCATCGGTTTCGCGGGGTCGAATTCGATCTCATCCGGCTTCGCCCACGGAACTCCGTCGGCGGCTTCGACTACCATAAGTGTGTTGGATGTACCGTCCGATATCTGTGAAAACTTCACTCCTTGGATTTGATCGAACACGGCCCCATTGCCAACGAAGGCGCGATAGTGCGTGATCCCAGGCTTCGATTCGATATAGGGCAGTTCAAAAACTTTGACTCGTGTTTGCGACAATGGTTTGTTGTGTGGACTGTCCCATGCTTCATCCAAGTGGAATTTCTTATATAGATTGTCCTGCTCAACGTATGGCAGGATGGCGACCCGCCAGCTCAATAGCGGCTTGCCCTTCTTGTCAACGATGGCGGCAGCCGGCAGTACGCCGTTGACGTCATGGTAATTGTGCAAGGCCACCCCGATTTGCTTAAGGTTATTTTGGCTTCGCATTCGAGTTGCCGCGTTTTGCGGCTGCAGGAAGAGTGCGAGCAGGGGCTTCGCGAGCGCCGGATCGGCCTTGATTGACGCTTTTGCGGATGTGACTGAGCCCTGCCGTTGCGCCTTGATCCCCAGCACGACCTTTTGAACCTGCATCAAGGCGGGGATCAGCGGCTTGAGATCGTCCGAAAGCTTATCGTCCTTGAGAATGGTGGTAATCCCGTCGTCGGCCAGCTTCATGAGTAGGTTGAAGCTTCGCTCCGCCTCGATGGCTTTTTCGTCGTTTTCGCTCACAAAGCGCACCTCGGCCGACAAGTCCTTGCCGAGATTCGCCTGAAAGACAATCAGCTTGGACTTGATCAGTGGCAAGAATGGCTGAAGCTCTTGCGGGACGTTCGCGAGAAAATCGGGCGGCAACCCAGTCGGATCAAATCCAACCACGAGCGTGTTCTTACCGGCCTTCGCGGCCCGGATTGCCTCCGTCATGACGCCATCCGTTTTGGCTGGTCCATTCTTGAACGCCTCCACCAGCGTCTGGTGCAGAACCGTGAATTGCCGGTCGTTGTTGAGAAGGGCGATCATGCCTTCGCGAAGCTTGAGTGCGTCGCCCTTGGCGGTTTCGCCCTTAACGCGAAAACCGGTCAAAAGAGTATTTCGATCGTATGGCTTTTTCGTCACGACTTGCAGCACGAACAGGGCCTCGTCGCCCGATCCCTGGGGAAACTTTGGGTAATAAAATGTCAGCGATTCAATCTGTTCCGGTCGAAGCCCGGTCTCTTTTTCCACGTTCTTGAGCAACTTTTCGAGTTCCTTGGCGTACGACTTACGCAAGGTGCTCACTGCCGGATGGTCCCAGACACTTCCCGCAGTCAGATGAGCGAACACCACGGCATCGGCAGGAACCCGATCGAGGGGCGACGGCGGCGCCGCAAAAGATTGACCCACGGGGGCGATCAACCCGACCGCGCTTAGAATCACGACGATGAAATAAGAAACTGCCTTCATGGAAAGATCTCCCACGCAAGATTTGCGATGCGGTGCTTGTCCTGATGACGCCCGGGACGCCGAACCATTTCACGCCCGATCGAGAGTCTTTCCTCGTCGCGCGAGCATTGCAGTCAATTGATCGGCCGACAGTCGCGGTTCATCAACTAGAAGCGAGCCGAGTTCGGTCAAGACAAATCCCTCGAGGTCTTCTCCCGTCCATCCGCCCGCCGTTAGCTTTTTGCCAATGACGTCGAGGCACCGATCGCGAAGTTTGTCGGTTTGGCGGGAAATTGTTCCTTCATGGACATCGAACAAATGGGAAATATCGCGCTGGCTCAGGCGATATCGCCAACGCAAACCGAGCAACAGGATCTCTTGCTCACTCAGCGTGGCCAGCCAATCGCGGGCGGCCCCGCAAAATGCGTCATGCCAGCGAACATCGGCCGTTTCCGGCAATGGCAGAGCGAGGTCGTCTTCCGGCAGCGCTTGCGAACCCGCATGCGATCGTAATTGCGAAACGTGCCAGTTCTGAAACACGCGAATCAGCCAGGGCGCGAGCGGCCGCTGGCCATCGTATCGGGCGAGGATTGGCACGGAGCCGGGCGTCTCGGAAATGATCAGGTGGGACCAGAACTCCCCAACCGCGGCTTCCTGTTTTTCCTCATCCCGAGGGTAAAGCCGAACGGCACGCGTGCGCAGGGCGTCGATCAACAGCACGTCGCTGCGGCCGGTTCGCGTCGCGAACAGGGTCTCCCATGCTTTGCCATCGTTCTCGATACAGCCGCAGCACAGGTACCAGTCGAGAGCGTAAAGCTGATCGAGATAGGTGTCCCAGGTCAGACCGGCCGGCGACTTGCTGGCAAAGAGGCGAAAAGTTCGGGTCAGATGATCCAGGAATTTTGGCCGTGACAGCACGACTGCCGGGAGCTGTAGCCGGCAGTAGTGATACAGCAATTCGGTGCGGGAAATAGGAGGGACCGGATACTCGGCCATGCGTGAATCCGTCAACCGGGGGTCGGCCCCTTCATGCTATCGCGGCACGAACAGAATGACCTCCACCCGGGCCGCCGGAAGAGGTTCCTTCTCTACGACTGGCGACAGGTCGAAGCCCTGCCCAACCGGCGTCACCTTGCGCCGGGTGATGTATCCCATCTTATGTACGCCACGCCCCCGAAAGTATTCCGCGATTGCTTCCGCTTGCTTCTTGGTCAATGTCCGGGCGGACGCGGCTGTCAGATCCTTGGACTTGGGATCCGCGAACGACGCGACGACGACCTCCGAGTCTTTTTGTTGCTGTCCATTCAGCCAGGCAGCGCATTCGTTCAGCCTCGCTTTGCCGCTGTCGGTCAAAATGGATGTCCCCGGCTCGAAGAAATCTTCCGGAAGATAAACAACTCGGTCGCGGGTGCAATCGGGACGCACGAGCGCCGACACCGGGTCTTCCACATAACTGCGAACGATCGGCATCGACTTGATCGCTTCCGCGTCTTGCTTGATGGCGGTCACTGCTTCCTGTCCATTGCGAACGAATGTCTTCAAACTTTCCAATTCACTGTGTACCGCATGGACGCTGGCGCCGACGTCTTTCATCGTCTTTTGAGCGTCGCCGCGGAGCGCGGTCGTCGTCGCGTCTAGATTCTGGACCAGCTTCTTCGTTTCGGCGGACGCCGACTTGAGATCGTTGTAAATATCGTCGTCTTTGAGCAGTTTGGGCAACGTGCCCTTCCCGCTTTGCACATCCTGGAGCAGGATGTCCGCCCGATCCGCCACCGATGCAAGCTTTGCGCTGATTTCCGCCAAATCGGGCGTCGGTTTCGATTGAATGACTGGTTCGTTCAAGGGACCTGCCTTCGACGAACCGGGCTTGATATCCACGACGCTGGCGCCGAGCATTCCCTTGGTCTGGACCGCGGCGGCCGCATCGGCATGCAACTTGTCGCGGAAGCGTCCGTCCAGTCGCAAACGAATATGCACCTCGTCTTCCGCGTAGTCGATCGCGACGACGCGTCCCGCCTCGATACCCCGGACGCGCACGGGAGTGCCGGGTTCGACGTCCTGGGCGTCGGGAGCGATCACGGTCACTTCGTAACCGTCCGTCCACAATCCAGACTTCGCGCTCACGCGGACGAGTCCGAATGCGCCAAGTGCAACGCACAAAACGACGACCAGTCCAAGAACTACGGATCGAGGACGCGAAAGGGAGCCGGTCACGATGTACCTCCAGTCGGAGGAAAGGCGGGGATCGACACGCGATTATAGTGCTGCGCCGCCAGAACTCGCGCTAATAAGTAGTTCGCGGTCCGACCGCATGCATCTTGAGGTTGCCAATTCGCGAGATTGCCAACTCCACCTCCCATTTGGCAGTTTTGCTCAAATCATGACTGTAAATCATTTTGAGATAACGAATTACCTCATTCGCGCCTTTTGCTACCTGGCGCGCGCGAGGCCTCGTCAGCCTCGGGATCGTTTTCATGCTCCAAAGAATATCTTTACGAGTACGTCGAGCATCCCGGCTGGCGGCGGGTGCGCCGGATCAACGATTCCCTGACCTTTGCAAGTGGCGCATTTGAACTCCGTTCCGTCGTCGTCCTTGAGGATTCGTTTGCCTTCGCAGTTGGGACATTGGAATGGCACGTAGCCGCCCGGACCCGGATCGTAATTGTATTTTCCGGTTCCCTGGCAAAGCAGACAGGATGGCTTGCCGCCACAATGGCAGCGGATCTTTTTCGGCATTGTTTGGTTTCAGCTTCCGCCTGAAGGCAGTCCTTTCTTTCATGCTATCGACAAGACGAACAACCAATCGGGGGGGCCAAAAAGCGGCATCGGCATCAAGCTACTTTCCCTCGAACAATTTGCCCAAACTGAGCTTCACATCCTTGGTGTCCGCGGCCTTCACGATGGCCTGGCTCGCCTTGTCCAGCATGTTCCGCTCGATCGACGGCCGGAGTTGATTGAGTAAGTTATGCGCCGTCTCGCCCAGGACTTTCGCCATGTCGCCGCCAACACCCGCGGTGTGCTCGACCCTGAATTGATCGTAACTCAGGTGTGCCTGCGTGACACGCATGCGAAAAACCATGTCGGGGAGGAAACTGTCGGACTTTTGTGTCCGGGTCGTCGATTCGCAACGCATCAAAAGCAGCGGGCGACAGGTCGCTCGCGTTTCGCCACTATAGAATTTGGTCCCCGCCAGCCAAAGCTGCTGTTGGAACGTAATTCTCGTTTCGACCGTGACGAGGACGTCAAACGTGACGGCCCCCTTTTGCGGATATTGAATGTTCAGCACATTCACGGTCAGCGTCTTTTCCGGGTTGACCGCCTCGATGTGAATTCGCCGCCAAACCCCATCGTTCTTCAACTTCTCTTGCTTATGCGGCTTAAAGAGGATGCCGCTCTTTTTCCAGGTGATACCATTCACAACCTTCTTCTGATGGCCCCAGTTCAAATCCTGTCCAACGATTGGATTGGGTAAGGCGGAGAGCAACAGTCCGCGGAGGATCGTCGACAACTCGCTGGGACTCGGTGCATCGGCCGGGGCGGACTTCGCCGATGGCGTCATTGCCGCCAATAGCAGACCCACCATTGAGAATCGCAGCATCGGGTCGACCCCATTGGCAACTGCGCTGATCCGTAAACAAATGGTATCATGCCCGGCAACTTGCGCTCGCAAAGCTGAGCGTTTTCAATGCGCCGGAGCCTGAAAGCGCGAGCGAAGGCAACTGTTTGCCTTCGCTCGCGCTTCAGGCTCCGCTGACCGTCCTCATTCTGCCAAAGATAGCAGTGGGCTGGATTCTTCACACGTCGCAAATCTTGAATGCCTGCTTCAACGAAGCGACCGTGTCGTGAACGGGAATAAACTCCTGGGACATGAAGCCCTTAAAGCCGGTCGCCACGATCGCCTTCGCGATCGCCGTATAGTTCAACTCCTGCGAGTCGTCGATTTCGTGCCGGCCTGGGTTGCCGCCCGTATGGAAGTGGCCGATGTAGTCCTTGTACTGCTTGATCGTGCGGATCACGTCGCCTTCCATGATTTGCATGTGATAGATGTCGTAGAGCAGCTTGAAGCGCTCTGAATTGAGCCGCTTGCACAGCTCCACGCCCCAGACCGTCTTGTCGTACATGTAGTCCTTGTGATCGACCTTGCTGTTCAAGCCTTCCATCATGAGCGTGACTTTCTTCTTCTCCGCGTAGCCGAGGATCCGCTTGAGGCCGATGACGCAATTGTCAAGACCGACGTCGTCCGGCATTCCACGACGGTTGCCAGACATGCAGATCACGCTCGGGATTCCTTCCTTGGCCGCGAAGTCGATGTATTCACGCAGGTGCTTTTCGATTGGCTCGTGATTCTCCTTGCGGTTGAGTCCATCGGCAATTGAGGCACCGCCGAGAATCGCACACGTGAGTCCCGCCGCCTTGACGGGCGCGAACTCCTGGGGAACGAGCAATTCGACCGACTGATAGCCGATCTTCTTCACTTCCGCCGCGAGCTTTTCGAGCGGCAGCTTCCCATAGCACCACTTGCACACGGACAGTTTGATATTGCCTTTGATGTCGTGGGACGGTTCCGCGTCGAGCCGGTCAGCGCTCAACGCTCCCAATGCGCCCGCTCCCATTGCTTGCAATACATAACGGCGATTCCAGAGAGTGGATTTCCTCAAGAGAGACTCCTTCGTGCGGCGGAGAGTTGTTGTCTGTGAACTTATTCGGCCGACACCCAATTCGCAAGCGATTTCTCTTTTTGAGTGTCGCCGCGGAGCCAGATGCGTGAGTTCTGGAAGTCGCGCTTTGGTCGAGTCGAAAAAAGCAGGCGGCCCTTCATGCGTCAGTGGAGGAGACGGCAAAAAGACGCGCTTTCATAGCGCGAACGATTCAGGCTCCGGCAACGCAGCTGCTCAAGAGCATGAGCGACGGCGACGCCGAAATTGCCGGAGGATTTGGTAATCCACGGAGCAATCGTTGCCCTCGCTCGCGATTCAGTGTCCACGTTCGCCACTTGTGACGCGAGAATCATTCGCCATCATGTGCGGAATAAGTGCAGGAAATGAGCAACTGTGACTTGCCCGCACACTGGTTGCTCCTCCGAAATCATGGACGCCGCCTGATTGATGGGCGTATCTGCGGCAATCCGATCATTCCAAGTTGTGAAATATCAAACGGCAACGAACTTGCTTTTCGACCCGGAATGGCGTGCCGGTGGGAGCGGGGTGGCGCGGTCAGTTCGCACGACGTGAATCGGAACTGCACGCTGTCCTGGGAAAGATCGATCCCGTCTATTCGCGAACGGAGCATCCAATGTCGGACTCGCAACGCGGAAGAATCTTAGTCGTGGATGACGAGGTCGAACTGATGCTCGCTCTCCGCGATTCGCTGAGCGAGCACGGCTTCGCCGTTCAGGGGTTTAACAAGCCGGCCGAGGCGATTGATGCGTTACGCGACGGCTGCTTCGATCTGTTGCTCAGCGACCTCATGATGCCGGAAACTGATGGCATCCACCTCCTCAAACAGGCCCTGCAGATCGACCCCAACCTGATCGGCATCATCATGACCGGTCAGGGCACTATCCAGACCGCCGTCGAAGCCATGAAGTCCGGCGCCTTCGACTATGTCCTCAAGCCGTTCCGCATCCAGGCCATGCTGCCGATCCTCGATCGAGCCATGGGCGTCCGCCGGCTCAAAATGGAGAACGTCCAGCTCAAGCTGTATCTCAAGGAAGTCGTCTTCGAGTCGGCTCGCTATCGCATCATCGGCAACGCGCCTGCCACCCGCAAAGTGGTGGCCATGATCGAGAAGGTCGCCCCGACCGAAGCGACGGTCCTCATCCGCGGTCCGAGCGGAGCCGGCAAGGAACTGGTCGCACGTGCCTTGCACTTCAATAGCGCGCGACGCGACAAGCCATTGGTCACGGTCAACTGCGCCACCTTGCAGGAGACGCTTCTGGAGAGCGAACTTTTCGGCCACGAGAAGGGGGCGTTCACCGGAGCGGACAAGCCGAAGGCAGGCCTGTTCGAGGTGGCTGAAGGCGGCACGATGTTCGTTGATGAAGTCGCCGAGATGCCGGCCGGGATGCAGGCCAAGCTGCTCCGGGTCCTGGAGAACGGCCACTATCGACGCGTGGGCGGCACGCAAGACCGGACCGCCAACGTCCGCATTGTGGCAGCGACCAATAAGCCGTTGGAAGAAGAACAAAAGGCAGGCCGGTTCCGCGAGGATCTCTATTACCGGCTGAACGTGATCACCATTAATCTTCCCACTTTGAAGGAGCGACGGGAAGACATTCCCCTATTGATCGAGCATCTGTTGAAGACGCGGCAGGTGGGCAAGGCGCCGTTCACGGTGAGTCCGGAGGCGCTGACGCTGTTGGCGAATTACGATTGGCCGGGGAACATTCGCGAGCTGGCCAATGTGCTGGAGCGGGCACAGATCCTGGCGGAAGGGACGGTGATCACGCGGGATGACTTGCCGGACAATTTGGTGACGGGGGCGAGTGCGCTGTCCGCTGCATCGCCGGCGAGTCCGTTCGATTTGGAAGCGATGGAGAAGCGGCACGTTCAAGACGTGATGCACCGGATGAAGGGGAACAAGCTGCAAGCGGCCAAAGCGCTCGGCATCAGCCGCCGTGCCCTGTATCGCTTGATCGATAAGTATGGACTGGGCGGAGTCAAATCGCACGCGGCGGCCGAAGCGCAATCACCGATTGACGAGATAGCCGTTCCAAATGAAGCCAATTGAGAAGTTCGGGTCAGGTCAGTATTAGTAGAGTGATCTCTGGCCGGCAATTCATGCGAAAATGCCGTTTGACGGTGCCAATCCCTCGATTCACATACAGTGGTCGGTTGCCACGCACATACAGTCCCGCTGGATATTTCTTGCCCCAGCTCGGCAGACAAATGGGTCCGAGGAACGGCATGCGCACCTGCCCGCCGTGAGTGTGTCCCGATAGTTGCAGAGCGATCCGGGAATCGGTCATGAGATCGAACGCATCCGGCTCGTGCAACAACAAGAGATGCCGTGAATGAGTCGGCGTGGATTCAATCGATTTCACGTTGGGCCTGCCCGACCAATAGCTTTCCAGGCCCGTTAAATACCAGTTCGACCGATTGGCGAGCGATACGCTTTGATTTCGCAGGACGTTGATTCCTGCCGATGCGAGCCCGCTTTCAATTTCGTCTGCTCCGATCCAGTGGTCGTGATTGCCCAACACCGTGAAGCAGCCGAACTTTGCCTTCGCCTTGCCGAGGATCTCGACCAATTCGCCGAGGCATTCCGTGGAGTCCGAGACAAAGTCGCCGGTGAAAAGAATCAGATCGGGATTGAGGGAATTGGTAAGTGCAATCACTTCCGCCAAATAATCGGTCTCGTACAGCGGATCGAAATGAAAGTCACCCAGGACCGCGACAGTCAGCGGGTCGCCCATGCCGACCGAAATCGTGAGCGAAACCGTTTGAAGTGCATGTCGTTCGATGAATCGTGCGTACCCCGCTCCGAGGCCGGCCACGAGCGGGCTGGCCAAAAGGGATCGCTTGAGGAGCGTTCGTCGTTTCATTGATTGCGATACTCTATCGCAAAGGCGAATCCGGCGAAATGTCAAGGCGGCCAATAACTCGCTTCGCAGAATTTTCCAAGCCGGCCCTTGCATTCTGAGCCGCGTCTCGCCAAGCTAGGCCCGAAGACACTCGCCCGCAACGTCCTCTCCGGAAAGCCCGTCGTCTATGAGCACCGAAACTGCGAGTCAATCCGCGCCGGCTGAACACAAGTCGTTCGTGCCGCCCGAAGCCAACATCCCTGAATTTACGCTGGTCCCTGTATTGGTGGGCGCATTTCTTGGAATCATTTTTGGTGCATCATCGCTGTATCTGGTATTAAAGGTCGGCCTCACTGTTTCCGCGTCGGTCCCGATCGCGGTGCTTTCCATCACTTTGTTTCGCGTGTTTTCCCGGGCTTTCGGCATTCGCAAGGCGACAATCCTGGAAAACAACATCGTCCAAACGACGGGGAGCGCGGGCGAGTCGATTGCCTTTGGCGTCGGGGTTACGATGCCCGCCCTGTTCCTGCTCGGATTTGAGATGGATCCCGATCCGCGTCATGACGGTGTCCATTCTGGGCGGCATCCTCGGCATCTTGATGATGATCCCGTTGCGACGAGCGTTTATCGTCAAGCAACATGGCAAGCTGATTTACCCCGAAGGGACGGCGTGTGCCGAGGTGCTGGTCGCCGGAGAGAAGGGCGGCGCGACCGCGAAGATGGTCTTCGTTGGATTTGGCGATCGCGTTAGTCTACAAGTTCATCACGCAGGCCGCGAAACTCTGGGCCGCTGAACCGGCCGCGAAGCTCTATACGATTGTCAAAGCACGGGTAGAAGGATCGGACTCAACGGCGGGCAAATTCGCGGCGAACTCTCGCCGGAGTTGATGGGCGTGGGATATCTGATCGGTCCGCGCATCGCGTCGCTCATGATGGCCGGCGCGGTCATGTCGTATTTCGTGCTCGGCCCGGCGATTGCGACTTTTGGGGCGACCGCATCGGCACCCGTCGCCCCAGCGACTTGGGATCCTGACAAACCGAAGGACGAAAACAACCCCGGCCTCATTCGGAACATGGACCCGGAAACAATCCGCAGCAATTACCTGCGGTACATCGGGGCCGGAGCGGTTGCGGCGGGCGGCATCATCAGCATGTTTCGGGCGATGCCGCTTATCATTGGCTCGATCTCAGCCGGCCTTCGCGATCTCCGGGCCTCGCGGAGCGGTAGCGGCGGTGACTGCGATTCGCACGGAACGCGACATGCCCATGACCGTCGTGTTGTGGGGGAGCCTGGCGCTTGTCATTGTACTCGCCGCTATTCCGCAGCTCGGTCTTGGATTGACCGCTGCAGGGGCTCGTCGGCGCGATCATGATTCTCCTTGTTCGGTTTCCTGTTCGTGACCGTCTCCAGCCGACTTACGGGCGAGGTCGGATCATCATCGAATCCCATTTCGGGAATGACCATCGCGACCCTATTGATGGTCTGTCTCATCTTTCTTGATTCTTGGCCGGACCGGGCCAAGCGGCCATGCTGACCGCGTTGACGATCGCCGCGGTGGTATGCATCGCATCGTCGAATGGCGGCACGACGTCGCAGGATTTAAAGACGGGCTACCTAGTTGGCGCAACGCCGTATAAGCAGCAATGGGCGATCTTGGTGGGAGCAGTCACTTCGGCGCTGGTCATTGGCGTGACCATGATTCTGTTAAACGCATGCCGGCACGCACTACACGAAAAATGGAATTCCTGACGGCGTGGTGATCGATGTTCCAGCCGGACGCGCCGCACGAGCAGCCGGGCCGGCCCTATGACACGGGCTGGGAAGGGCATCCGGCCGACACCAAGTGAGTATCGGGTTGTTCATGTTCGCCGGGCGGAAATCCCGGACCTGAAACCCGGCCGGTATTTGGTCGATGAGGCCGGAAAGCCCATCTACCGCACGGATGTTCCGATCTCTCGCGAGGCCAAGAAAATGGACAACGACAAGGACGCGCCAAAAGAGTTCACTGCTCCGCAGCCGCGGCTATTCGCGTCAATCATCGAAGGCATTCTTGGGCGGGACGCTGGAATGGGCACTGATCATCATTGGAGTTCTGATCGCCGTTACTCTGGAATTGTGTGGCGTGTCGGCATTGCCCGTAGCCGTTGGCATGTATTTGTCGCTCGGCTCCACGACTCCGATCTTTATTGGCGGGCGCCTCGCGCTGGATCGCCGACCGCGTTCGCGGGAAGCCAAAATCCGAAGCTGAATCCGAGACCAGTCCCGGGCGTTCTCCTCGCGAGCGGATTTATTGCGGGCGGCACGTTGTGCGGGCTGATTATTGCATTCTTCGCCTTTCTCCCGGATCGCTTTAACGATGCGATTAACGCTGGACTCCATTTGTTCGGCCAGGTCGATGCGAAAGGCGAGAAGGTTTGGGAGCCGGATGAAAGCAATGGCGCCAAGATCGCCTCAGTGATCATGTTCGGTCTGCTCGGTGCGTTCTTGCTCTGGACTGGTTCGCGGAAGGAATCGCCTGCGGTGAACGGCTCCGCCGCGCCGACAACCGACCGGCCTTACCAATCGGGCGAAGCGGAGGGTTAACCGCCGCGCGTGACAGTCCGGTTACAACCGGCCACGCGGGGCATGCGTCGAGTAGTGTGTCGCCCAACCCGAACCACTTCGGAGGACCCGTCCCATGTGCTGCTTTTCTCAGCCGGTCGACTATGTCGCCGGCACCCACATTTTTGCCCGGCCGTCAAAGGATCACGGCCAGTATCTCGTTTACAGCATGACGCTGAAGGCAGGCAGCGATCTGTCGATGATTCTGCCTATCCCGACGCCGAAAGCGAGCAAGGAAGACGCCGTCGGCTTCATCAACCTGGAAAAGTACCCCGAGTTCTTCGACGACATGCGACTTCGGCTTCCCGCCGCCTCCGCGCGCCGCGCGGAGCAGGTAGTCTCGGCGGTGTCAGGCCACTGCCGATCATCGAAGCTGGCGGTGATCGAAGTCGGCAGCTTCGTCGCATCGTTCGTGCCCAGCGATTGGTGATTTCTCGCGGCTGGATGACAGTTTCGCTTGCCCGCCGGCACCTGGGACAAGCTGCCGCAATACAGAAATTACGGCTTCGCGGTCTTCAAACTCAAGAAGGGCGAGCACAAGATGCACCCGATGGCGTTTGAGTTTCCGCGGGCAGACAAGTCGAAATTGTTCTTCCCAACAGTCCACATTCACGATGGCAAGGTTCACAGTACCAAGCGGATTTCGATCATGCTCTCGTATTGCCAGGAATGGGACACCCGAACGAGATGGGACGAATCGCCGCAGCCGGCGGAATTCTTCATGAAAAAGCTCGACCAGACCAAGGGGATCGTGACGGCAACGCCCACGTCTATCGCAAGCGGCTGAAGGGTACGTTGAAAAACGAGGACACTTGGCTCTAGGGTCACCGGCCTCGCGGCTTGTCAGCGCAACATGTCCGCCGCGCATGCCGCATCGTGTTGCGCTGCCTTCGCGAGCTCGGCTCGCCTATACTGGCTCCATGTCGCGTTTACTTTCCATTACCTCGTTCTGGGCTGCGTCGGTTCGGCCGCTCTCGCGGATCCGCCGCCGGAAGCGCTTCGCGCTGCAGCGGACGCTGCACAAGATCATCGATGCCGCCAAGCCGTCGATGGCTTGCATTCTTGTGTCGCGGTCCAAGCAATATGCCGACACTGGGCGAGGGTCCGAGCGCGGCCGACAAGGGCAAACTCGGCTCGTTCAATGCACTCCGGCATCGGGTATTTGGCAACGGTCCGCGGCGCGAGTTGGTCAAGCGACTCGATCTGGCCAATCACCAAACGATCCCCGAGGCATACGGTTCAGGCGTGGCCATCGACAATCGCGGCCTGGTCCTCACCAATTTCCACGTGATCGATGGGGCGACGAAGATCTACGTTCGCTTTCCGGGGACCAATCGCGGCAGCTATGCGGATATCCAGGCAGCCGACTGCGCGATCCGATCTCGCCGTTCTGAAACTGTTGAACCCGCCCGCCGACTTGAAGGCAATTCCGTTCGGCGACGGCGGACAAGGTTCGCATGGGCGATTGGATTGTCGTCCTCGCCAATCCGTTTGCGGCAGGTTTCCAGAATGGCGAACCGAGCGCCTCGTGGGGCATTGTTTCGAACGTCCGGCGCAAGATGCCCGGCCCGTCCGACGAAGCCAAACGCGCCAAGCCGCTCGCCGATTATCGGCACGCTCATCGAGACCGACGCTCGCATCAATCTCGGCTGCTCGGGCGGCGCACTGTTGAATCTGAAATGGCGAACTCATTGGACTGACGACGGCGTTGGCCGCCATTGCCGGTGGCGAAAAGGCGGGCGGCTACGCCATCCCGATGGACGCGAACGTCCGCCGAATCATCGACGTTTTGAAACGCGGCAAGGAAGTCGAGTATGGGCTTCTTGGGCGTGACGGTGAGCCCGGAGTTTCGCCTGGCCGGCCGTGGCGTAATGATTTCGGACGTGACGCCCGGACTGCCAGCCGCCCGGGCCGGCCTGCCGGCGGCGACCGATATCGTCATGCATCGACGGCAATCCAATCCGCGAGCAAGAGGATCTTTTCCTCAACATCAGCGCCGCACTTGCTGGCACCGACGTCGAAATCGAAGTGGTCCGTGGCGCGAAGCACGCGATCGGTCAAAGTTCGGCTTGACGAATACTCCACCGACAACGGACGTATCAAGGCCAGGAACATCGCGTCGAATCGTCCGAAGCCGGTTTTTGGCATGCGCGTTGACTATACAACCATGCTGTCCAATCAACACCAACCCGCTGGAAGGAGTCTTCGATCAGCGAATTGGAGCCGCACTCGCCCGCCGACAAAAAGTTACGCGAACTGCAGGATCGCTCTCGCTGATCGTGGTTGCCGGTCAATAACAAGCCCGTTCCGACGCCTGCCGACTTTTACCGGGAAGCGGCTGGGAAAAACTCCGTAACGCTGGACATCGTCGAAGCGGTGCCGCGACTGCAGACTCAGTCGCCGCAAGGTCACCCTGCCATGAGCTTCCGCTACGCCATCTGCAACGAGACGTATCAGGATTGGCCGCACGAGCGGGTTTGCGCAGCCGTTGCAACCGCCGGCTACGTCGGACTGGAAATGGCGCCGTTCACGTTTGCTCCGCTCGATCACTGACCTATCGGCTTCCTTGCGACGAAGCGAGATCCGCCGATCAGGCGGAATCGCAGGGGCTTGCCGATCGTCGGGCTCACACTGGTTACTCGCAAAGACGGATGGATTCATGATCACCTCGGCGGATCGCCGGCGTCCGCAAACGGACCAGACTTGTACCTTGCCGAGTTGGCCAGGTGTTGCCGCGATCTTCGGGCGGGACTTCTCGTGCTTGGCTCGCCGATGCAACGGCGAATTCCCCCCGGAGCGACGCGGTCGCTGGCCGAGGATTACGCGCTCGATTCGTCTCCGCCTGCATTTCCAGAACTGGAACGGCAGCGCGTCTATCTTTGCTTCGAACCGCTTGGCGCCAAGCGAGACGGACTTCATGCAGACCGCTGCCGAGGCGAAAGCGATCATGGATCGACTGGCGAATCCTTGGGTTCGGTCTGCACCTGGACGTGAAGGCGATGTCGTCGGAGGCGAAATCCGTGCCGGACGTGATCCGCGAGTTTGCCCCGTGGATGAAGCATTTCCACGCCAACGACGCCAATCGCCGCGGGCCAGGCTTTGGCCACACCGACTTTCGGACCCATCTTCCAGGCGCTAAAAGATGTGAATTACGGCGGTTGGGTTTCGGTGGAAGTATTTGACTATTCGCCTGATCCGGAAACGATCGCCCGCGACAGCCTGCGCTACATGCGTGAGTGTGAAGCGAAGACCATCACTCGCCGTTCGAATTGAGACCAGCGTCGTGGAGCTTGGCGGAATATCTGGCGATCTTCTCTTCGAGCTTGCGAATTCGATCGTCGGCCAAATCGGCGCGCTGTTTTTCAGCTTCGGCGCGCTGTTTTTCACGATCGGTGCGCTGGACCGCGGCCTTGGCCCGGAGAGTCATGTCTTCCACCGCCAATTCTGCCAGGGCGGCGCGTTCCGCGCCGGTCGGAATCAAGACGCCATTTGCATCGATCCAGCGGAGCCAGCGGGCCGTTTCACCCGCGTAGGTCCCTTCCCAAACTACGAGGCCGAGGCCGAGGTCCGTCATGTGATCCGCGGCGATTGCCTGGTATGCACGACCCACTCGTCCAAATACGCGCAATTCCGTTGGGCCCAGGTGATGCTCCGGATCGAAAATGGCGTAATACGGAACGCCGACTCGTTCGTAGAGGCGGAGTTTCTCGGTATCCTCGCCGCCAACGGTCAGGGAGACAACCTCAATTGCCAGATCGGGCGGCTTGCCAATGACCCACTGGAAATACGAACGATTTTCCGGCAAGGAGTAATCGGTGCCAAACTCCACGTCGAGCGCGAGCAATACGTCGGGAACCAGAGCCGGCTGGTTCGCGGTATGATAGAACCCGACGTTCTTCGGCACGAAGAATCGGCGGCCTCCGCCAGGGCCGGACCATGAGGAGATGAGCGACTCAACCAACAGCACTTGTTGGCGGGCATGGTAAAAGCTTTCCACGGGCGTGTCGTCCTGCGTCACATATCGGCTCAAGTCGGGAACGACTTCCGGCGGCGCAAACAGGGGCACGGACGGCTGCGGCGGAGCTTCAACAGACATTGACAACCCTCGTGAACTCAGTTCATTCTAACAACGAAAACGAAAACCGCGAAGGCTTCCCCCCTTCCATGGGCTATGACAGACAGTGCCATGCCGCAGCCTTCCCCCGATCCGTCGCCGCGTGCCTCGTGGACCGCGCTATTTCAACAGACGACCGATGCGGTCTTCCTGCTCAATCCCCGCCGCCGGCTGCGCTACATCAATCATGCATTCGAAACGCTGACGCGGTCCAACGCCGACGCGGTTGTCCATGAGTACTGCCATCCGCGCAAGATTCAAAAAGACATGCCGGCCGGCCGACGGGCGCTATTACAAACGCTGGCGCCGCCGGCTGAGGTCATGAAGGGCCGGACGATGCGCGTCCGCCGACCGGTTCCCCCCGCCAAGCTTGGGCCGCCGTGGTGGGACATCGAGTTCATTCCGTTGCACGATGGAGCGAAACTCCTCGGAGTGATCGGCGTGATTGTGCCGGTCGGCAAGCCGGCTTCGACCGCGGGAGGCAAGGGGCTTTCCGAATCATTAATCGCGCTCCGCCAGGGCGTGTTGGAGCGCTTCCCGCTCACTCTCTTTGAGGGCGAATCACCCGCACATCGTCGGATTCACGCGCAAGCCGAGTTGGCCGCGAAGACAGTTTCCCCGGTCTGGATCGCTGGACCGCCGGGAACGGGCAAAGAGACCTTGGCCCGGGCTATTCATTACCACGGGGTGACTCGGGAGCGTGCGTTCGCGGCCATCGATTGCGCCGGGCTTCAGCCGTACCTCATCCGCAGCCTCTTGTTCGGGCATAATGGGCTGGCGGAAACCGGACGGGTCGGCACGATTTATCTCGACACGCCGGAGGCTCTCGCGGCCGACTTGCAATCGGAGCTGATCGAATGGGCCGAATTGCTCGCCGACGAGTGCCGCGTGATTGTCGGTAGCTCTGGCGGCGCTGGCGTTAGCTCGGAGTTTCATGCAGCGCTCGGCGTCCTGGAAATTCAGTTGCCGGCACTGGACCGCCGCAAAGATGATTTGCCGCGCCTCGTTGCCGCCATTCTCGACGACGAACGTCAACAGGGCGTACCAACCGATGGAATATCACCCCAGGCGCTGGCGGTCCTACACGACTACTCCTGGCCTGGGAATCTTCGCGAATTGCGTGAGGTGATCGGTGCCGCCGCCCGGCGGGCGAACGGCAGCCGGGTGGAAATCGCGCATCTTCCGCTGGCATTGCGAAAGTCGGCCACGGATGCGAAAGCAGCTGGCGCTGCCGGGAAGTCGCAGCCGGCGCCGAAGCTCGACGAGGTTCTCGAACAGGTCGAGCGGCGGATGATCGACTTGGCATTGCGAAAATCGAAGGGCGATCAAACCGCGGCGGCGGAGTTATTGGGGGTTTATCGCAGCCGCCTGGTGCGCCGGATCAAGACCCTCGGGCTGGGCGAATAAGCCGCTTGCGGCGTATTGTTACGCTCCCCAAACTTTCACGCGTTCTCGTAACCCCGCGGGCAATCTCTCGTTTACCCAGCGTTGAAAGTCCGCCGGCTCATCGCGACTGGTCACATGGGCGGCGATGATCAATTCGTTGTGAAATCGCTCCGCCCGATCGGCAAAATCTTCCAGGTGGAGATGGCCAAAGGCGTGGATTCGTTCCCGTTCATGCTCCTGGCGAGCAAAGCTCAGCTCCGTGATCAACACTTTCGCTTCATAAAGCGCGGGCCCGGCGTCGAGGCCCGCGGGCCCGGTGTCGCCCGTGTAGCAAACCAGTGGCACCGATACTTCGACTGTGATCGCCGTTCCAGACTCGCGCAATTCTTTGAGCCGCGAGCCTGGCAAGCCAATGTAATCGTCCTTCAGTTTCTGCCGTCGTTCCCAGACAACGTAGCCACGGGACGGCACCGGATGCGCCGTTGCAAAGGCGACCACAAAGTGCATTTCCGACAAATCGATCCGATCGCCCGGTTTCATACCGACGAGTGTGCACGCTTGCGTTCCCTGATCGAGCGCTCGCCACGCAGTCAGTAGTCCTTGAACCGCGTCGAGCATTTCCGCGGGCACATGGATCGTCGGCGGCGGATATTTCAGCATCGCTCGCCGGGCCAGCAAGGCGGGGAGAGCAACGAGATGATCGATGTGCGAATGCGAAACAAACCACGTCGCCGTCGAAGTAAAATCCCACGGAATTGCTCCCAGATCGAAGCCGATATGCAATTCTGGGATTCGCCAATAGCTCTGAATGCCGGCCCGCGACCAGCCCTCGATTGTCAGCCCGCCATGCCGGTGCGAGAGATAGGGGGCATTGTCAATTCGCGGAGTCGAGTCGGCCATGAAGCATCCTGAAGTTCGCCCGGTGATCGAGAAATCGCCCACCACAAAGACACAAAGATCACAGCGCGGCCCTTGGCCGCAACCAAATGAAGCAGGCATGTCCGGTTGGATAGAGTGGTGTTAGCGCACATTACTCAGCAACCGGAGCATGCCATGCAGACCTTCTTACAACAGCACAGCGACCATATCCACGGAGTTCTTTCAGGTTTGGATCGTGTTCGCTTTCGAGGCACCTTACGTTCGATCTGCTATGCCGACGGCTTGTCCCGCTACTTGGGCTTCCTCAAGGTCTTGCTGGTCGCATTCAAGAGCTTCTTTGACGGGACGGCCCGGCGACTGAAGCTCGCCACCGAACGGTTAGCCGCGACGACTCCCGTTGGCAAGGTGGTTTACTTGTCCGGCACGATCGACAAAGAGGCGGTTGTCCACGATCTGATCCGGCAGCACGCGGTGGCGGACGATTTCACGGGCGTGATTGCCGTCCTCAGTTGCGTCGAGAACTGTCGCAGTTTTCAACTGTACAAGAACGCGGCCACCCGGATGCTGGAACTGGTGTCGGCCCAGCGCAAGTGTTTGCACTATTACATCTACCTGCGCCATCCGCGCTTCGGCATGATGCACATCCGTCTGATGACGTGGTTCCCGATGTCCGTGCAGATTTGCCTGAACGGCCGCGAGTGGCTGGCTCGGCAACTCGACGCGGCGGGCATCGAGTACCAGCGCAGACAACAGCTTGGCCTGGGTGGCGGACTTCCCAAAGGCGCAGGCCCTGTTCGACGAACAATTGCAAACGGACTGGTCGGCGACGTTGACCGGCGTGATTCGCGAGTCGCATCCGGAGTTCGCGCGGCTGCTGACCGAGTGGCAACTCCGCGACTATTACTGGACGGCCGAACAGACGGAGTGGGCGACCGACGTGGCGTTTCGTTCGGTGGCGGCGTTGCGGCCGTTGTATCGCCGGTTGGTTCGGCACGCGACCGAGAACCTGTCGAGCCCCGATGTGCTGCGCTTCTTGCAGCAGCGGCTGACAAAGGCCGGAGCGTTGGACGGTCGCTTTCAAGGCGAAGTCGTGAGCAGCACGAAAACGCACAGTCGAGGGGACACGCGTGAAGCACCGCCTGGGTCGGAACAGTTTGAAGATGTACGACAAGTTCGGTTGCATCTTGCGGATCGAAACGACGATCCATCAGGCGGAAGGCTTGAAGGTGTACCGTCCGAAGGAAGGCGATCCGAGCGGGAGATTGGCCTGGCAACCACTGCGGCGGGGCGTGGCGGACCTGTACCGTCGCTGCCAGTTGTCGCAAGCGGCCAACGAGTCGTACTTGGCGGCCCTCGCGGCCGTCGAGTCCCCCGAGACGCTCGGCCCGGCTCTGGTGGCCGCGAGCCGGCCGGTGACCAAAGCGGGCCGTCGCCACCGGGGACTGAATTTGATGTCGCGCAACAATGGCGCGTTGCTGCGCACGATCAACCGGGGTGAGTTCGCGATCGCGGGCTTCCGGAATCGCGACCTCCGCATGCTCCTGACTGGCTCAGCCCCGACCAACCCGGTCGAGACGAAACGCCAGAGCGGACGCGTGACGCGGCAATTGCAACGACTCCGCGCCCACGGACTGATCCGCAAGATCCCCAAGAGCCACCGCTACAAAATCACCGATCGCGGCCGACTCCTCGCCACGGCCATCAGCTACATCCACGATACCAATGTGCAAATACTCGCACTCGCCGCATAAGAATTGTGTTATGGCAACTAAAAATCGGTAGTGAGTAATACAGAGGACCACGAAGGAAATTTGAGTTATTCTTCTTTGTGCTTCTTTGTGTGATCTTTGTGCCTTTGTGGTGGGTTCGGGATCCGTGTGTCGCCCGCCGTCCCTGGCGACCCGTTGAGCGACGCCATCGAGTCGAGTATACCAACGAGAACATTCCCGAGGAAACCACATGCAACCACTCGTCGGCATCATCATGGGCTCGAAGTCGGACTGGGAAACCATCGCGCACGCCAGCGAAACGCTGAACAAGCTCGGCGTGCCGCACGAAGTGCGCGTGATCTCCGCGCATCGCGCGCCCGACTTGCTGTTCGAATACGCGAGCACCGCGGAGGAGCGCGGCCTGCAAATCATCATCGCGGCGGCCGGCGGAGCGGCCCACCTGGCCGGCGTGACAGCAGCCAAGACCGCCCTGCCCGTCCTCGGCGTGCCGATGGAGTCGCCGGCGCTGAAAGGGATGGACTCGCTGCTGTCGACCGTACAAATGCCCGGCGGCATCCCGGTCGGCACACTGGCAATAGGCAAGCCCGGCGCGATCAACGCGGCGCTGCTGGCGACGACGATCCTCGGCAACAAGGAGCCCAAGTTCCGCCAGGCGATTCGCGAGTATCGAAGGAAGCAAACGCAGGCGGTGGTGGAGGTGGGGGATCCGAGGGGCCAGTGAACCGATTGCTATCGCTGGCACGCTCCGGTCCGCGGTAGAATGGCATCCGTGGATAACCGACGGAGACGATCCCAAATGACCCTAAAGCTCTCGCTGACGCCGGACCTGGAGAAGCGGCTCAAAATGGCCGCATCCAGGAACGGCAAGCGCAGCCGACGAATACGTTGTTCAACTCCTCAACGAAAATCTTCCGACGACCGAATCGAACGTGGCCGCCGCCCAGATGCTCCTCGGCTGGGCAAAGGAAGACGAGCGAATGAGTGACGACGACTCCGCCGCGAACGAGCGGATTCTTCGCGCCATCGACGAAGATCGACTGTCGGACCGGAAACTCTTCACCGACTTGCTCAAGGGCAAGAAATCGTGAGCCGAGCAATCGTCCTGGACACTGCCCCCCTGAGTCTCCTTTGCACCCAATTAAGAAGGGCGGCGAAGTCGCGAAGTGCTCGACCTGGCTCGCCGGACTGCTGTCGGCCGGCGCCAGCGTCTATCTTCCGGAGATCGCCGACTACGAAGTTCGACGCGAACTACTCCGCGCGGGCAAGGCTTCGAGCATAGCCCGGCTAGACGCTTTGGCCGCGGCATTGAAATACGTTCCGCTTTCGACTGCTGCGATGCGGAAGGCGGCCGAACTCTGGGCCGATTCCCGGAAGGCGGGTAAGCCGACGGCCTCCGAGAAAGCGATTGATGGCGACGTGATTCTGGCCGCCCAAGCGATGACACTCGGCGTTTCGCCATTTGTCGTCGCCACGACGAACGTCATGACGGCGTGAAGACGGAGACAAGTGTGGGCGGTGGTGGAGGTAGGGGATCCGCGGGTATCTACAAAATGACGACCGGTTTGTTTTCACACGCGACAAACCTCAAACGACTCCTAAGGCTCGAGCCCCGCCGAGCTGGTGAGCATGCATCATGTTGCTTCTGCGACGCCTGCCGAATATAATTAGGTATGTTAAAGTGTGGATTTGATCGCGTCTATACGGAGTCTTGCTGTGGAAAATCGGAGGATTAAGGACGATCTCATCGGGTGGTCGAAACTCGCTTGCGCAGGCGATGAATACGCCAAGCAGACCATGCGTCGCCGCCCGGTGGCTGCATGAGACTTGGGCTTCGAGCAAGCGGCCTTATCCCGACTTCTCGGTAATGCCGTACGCCGATGCCGACGAGAACGCAGGTGCTCTGGTCTCATTGCAAAGCCTAGTGGATCGGCTCTCGGACGATCACCTGGAAGCGCTCCGGAGCTTACTGGCGATCAAACGACAGCCGTTCGGCGGACAGCCGATTAAGTCTGCTGATTCCGACTCTGGCTTCCGACAAATTCCCAAACGGCTTCAATTGTTTGGATCGCTTCCAGGCTGCGTTCACGAGACGTCGCTCGGCGGCCGCGTCGGCTTGACGACGCCAAATAGAACATGCTCGCAATCATGCTTGCAAAAAATAGCAGAGCCCCGCCAACCAACACCATCGGTATGCCAGGGTACTTCCCAACCATTGCAAAGAATGCACCGAGAATAAGCACGCATGTCGCGATAAGCGCGACCAACGCGAGGCATCCCTGAACGCCTCCGGCCAGTGGGCTGCGCTTCCGCGACCCCCAAGAGCACGGACATAGCGATAGGCGGGAATGTCCAGGTGCCGAAGCAATTCACCGTTACGGCAACAACTCAACTCCTGGCTGGTCGTCTCGTTGATCATTGCGAACAGTAAATCGCTATTCGAGCTGTTGCGGACGACGATAGCAATAACGCGATGCCCATCGCGGATCGGCAAGTGGTCGCCGAAGACGTTCACCGGAAGCTCGCGGCCTCCGCTATCCTGAATAAAAAACCTCGTCGCGTATTCGTAATCGGTCCAAACCCGTTGTTCACCAAACAGTTCGCTACTCCCATACAGACTCCCAGTTCCCCAGTGCCCATAGTGAGGACCCGAATAGAACCCATATAACCTTCCATGCCCTTCTGTGAAACCATAGCCGCTAACGTGCTGCTCGCTGATTTTTTCAACGCCGACGATCATTCCGTGCATCGCGTAGCACCAGCCGTTCGGTATTTCGCGGTTTGCTAACTGCACTTGCTTCTCATGGTCTGGGAGGAATTTGATTACCCCAATATTATGCCGTTCCGCGAGCGGTGACGGTCCCGCAGCCTCTGCAAACTTCCAAGCGGCACCTCCGAGTCCGCAGCCGAGGCCAATTCGCCTTCTGACGGAAGATTTCGCTCCCTCCCCTCGACCACCCGCCGCCAGCGGGCCGGCACCTTTGCATACGCAGCCACGTAGGTCTCCTCCAGCGGGATCGTGACGTGCCATCCGTACTCAAGGAACAACGGCATGTCCGGGAGCGGCCGGCCGACAGCGACCGGCTCGTAGTAGCCGCGCGTGCATTCGCCGGCTTCGTAGGCCACCAGGGTCAACGGCAACTTCTTCGGTGAAACGACCGGCTCGTCAATGATTGCTTCCCAAATGGCGGCGTGAATGCCGCGCAGATCGCGCTTGGTTCGTGGAAGCAGATCGATCAGCAACAAGTGAACGCGAGCGCCGAGAAGCTCGAACACTTTGTTGAGAGAATCCTGGAATGGAAGCTGCCCCGACTTGTTTCCGGGCGAGACGATTTCCACAAGGGCGACGATTCGGTCGTCGGAAACGTGGCGAACGGTCACGACGTTTTTCCTCTGAACGTAGGCTTCAGCTTCGACCACGTACTTCGTTTTGGGCCGTGTTTGGTTCACCGCTGGGCCACGTGGCTCGTTCGACCGGTCCGTGGCCCCCTGAGTGGGCTGACCTCGCAAGGTCAGCACGTCCGGAATTCGACCACCGGCGAACTGTTCCGCGAGTGCGTAATAGTCATTCGGAAGGAGCCCATCGTTCAAAACATCGCAAATCGCCGCGATCCAGCGCTGATGGAAATGATGAAAGATGCCGGCGTCAACGCGCGTCCAGTCGTGAATTGGCATTGGGCACTCCCCGGAAGCATACATCGGGGATTGTACAGCCGGAAGTACAAAGTCCGAGCCGGAAGCGTAAGCGACGGGCCTCCGTCGCTCACGTTTCCAGCCCCGATTGCGCTCAGGCGTTCCGCGCCCGCGTCCGTGCTGCCTTCTTGGCTGCTCGCGATAGGCCGGCGTGCCCCTTGGTCCTCACGGCCTTCATGGCTGCTTCGTGGCGTTCGCCAGCCGTTCGCTGGCGGGCGGACGTGTGTGCGTGCTTTGCCAGCGCTGTCTTGGATGCCGCCGAGTGTCCTTCGTGCTCCAGGGCCTTATGAATCGCTCGCGACCGCTTCGCCGATGGCTTGCTCTTGGCCGGCGCGCCGTGACCGCGTTCGTAGGCGCGTTTGCGCTCTTGCGCGTCCGCTCGGTCGTCTTGCCTTTCTCGGGTGGCGGCAGATCAACCCCCGCCCGGCGTGCCTTCGACAGGCCAATCGCGATCGCCTGCTTGGTGGATCGGGCGCCGTGCTTGCCTTCGCGAATGTGGTGCATCTCTTCGCGCACGAATTCGCCGGCCTGTGTCGTCGGCGACTTGCCTTCGCGCTTATCCTCGCGGGCGCGCTCAATGGTTTTTTTCTCCGGCATGATTCTCTCCCTTCGCCAGTCGGTCGGGCGACTCTGCCTCAACCGAATGTGAATGCAGACGATGTGCCAAAGAACTCATGTTCTTCAATCGGCGTTGACCGGGCCCGGCTTTTTGTGCGATGATTCTCCACCGTCATGGAGGACGTTCGCCGATGACTGGCCGGCCGCGACACTTGCTCGAATGGATGCCGCTCCTCTGGTCCCGCGTTCTCTTTCCGGGATCACAGACGGCACGCACGGCGATTCGATTGCCGTCGCTGCTTGTTCTGATCGTCCTACCAGCTCTTTTGCTCTATCCCACGCTCCACTTTTACCTGCTGGAACCGGATGAGGGACGTTATGCCCAGATACCCAAAGAGATGCTGGCTCGCGGCGACTGGGTGGTGCCGCATCTGCAAGGGCAACCGTATTTGGATAAGCCGCCGCTCATGTACTGGCTGGTCATGCTGAGTTATTCGCTGTTCGGCGTTGGCGAAGCACCGGCTCGGTTGATCCCGGCCCTGGCAGTTCATGGCACAATCCTCGTCACGTATCTTCTCGGCCGGCGCAGTCTCGGCGAACGCTCGGCGTTCTGGGGATCGCTCTTGCTCGCTGTTTCGCCGGCCTTCACGGGCATGGGACGCATTCTGTTGCTCGACGGGTTGCTCACATTTTGGATCACGCTCGCATTGTTCGCCATGTTCGAAGCGATTCGCGGCGACCAATTTCGTCGTGGCTGGTGGTATCTGGCGGCCGCGGCCGTTGGGCTGGGCGTGCTCACGAAGGGGCCGGTGCCCTTCCTTCTCATCGTGCCGCCGGTGTGGATGTATCGACGATTGACCGCTCCATCTTTCCAGCCTATTCGGTTTACGCACCTTGCCGGCTTTCTCGCCGTTGTCGCCGCGATCAATCTGCCCTGGTACACCGCGATCTTTCTGCGGCAGCCGATCTTCCTGCGCTACTTTTTCTGGGAGCACAACGTCCTGCGTTTCATTCAGCCCTTCGATCACTTGCAGCCGGTCTGGTATTACTTGCCGATTGTTCTTGTTGGACTGCTGCCGGGATCATTCCTTGCGTATGCATTCGCGAGGCACCTTTGCAGCGGCGATCGTGAGCAATCGGCGACGCGGACGCCGGCCCTCGGGTTCTTTTTGCTAGCCGGAGTGTGGTGCGTACTGTTCTTCTCGCTTTCGGGGAGCAAGCTGCCGACGTACATCCTGCCCGCATTCCCCTGTCTTTGCCTGGCACTGGGCGACTTCATCGCTCGAACGCACTGGAGCACATCGAGACTCACGCGCGTCTGCGTGGGTTGCACGACGGCAGTGCTCGCATTCGCGTTCTACATTGGAGTACCGAAGTACGCCGAGTTGCGCTCACCGATGGGCTCACCGGAGGTTGCATACAAGCTGCAAGCCGCCCGCTGCGAAGTCATGTATTGCTTCCCGCGGAACGTCGATTCCGTGGCGTTTTATACCGATCGCGATGACCTCAAGAGTTGCCGGACACGGATTTCGCAGGAACTGGTGGAAGCACTGATCAAGCAAGACCGCGCGGTGGTGCTGTTTACCCATCGCCATTCCCTGGAGACTTTCAAACAAGTTCTGCCGCCGCAACTGAAGATTACGGAGGTAACGGTCGTTCACAACAAAGGGACCGGTGCCGCCAAGCTCGACAAGCTGATCGGCGACGGCGCCTGGGGCCTTTGCCATATTGCCGTGATCGAGCGAGTACACTAAGCCCATTTGCAATTCGGTCTCTTGCCGCGATCGCGCGTGCTTCTCAATTCTTCTCGATGTATACTGTCGTAAACTGCCGTTCCACTTGGGAGATCCATCGTGCATCGCCATTCTTGGCTCATCTCTGGGTTTGTTCCTCTCCTTGTCGTTTCGTTCCTCTCCGCGCAAGAGTCGTCGCCGGTTCTGATCTATGTCACCGTTCCCGCTAATGCGAAGCTCGCGGTGGATGGTGTTCCTGTCAGTCAGACCGGTCCGCAGCGCCGACTGATTACCCCTCCCTTTCAATTCGGCCAAACGGGAAAATACACGTTGACCGCGACATTCACAAAAGACGGCAAGTCCGTTTCCGTGGAACGCACCATCACGGTCGTGGGCGGCAAAGTGACCCGCGTCGACTTGACGAAGGAAGCCGCGAAGCCGGTTGAACCCAAGAAGGCTGAACTTGGCCCGGCGCCGAAAGTCGAGACGCCAAAGAAAGTGGAGCCCAAGGTCCCACCCAAGAAGGAAGAGCCCAAAGTCGCTCCCAAGAAGGAGGAGCCCAAGGTCGCTCCCAAGAAGGAGGAGCCAAAGGTCGCTCCCAAGAAGGAGAAACCGAAGGTTGAGCCGAAAGTAGAACCCAAGAAAACGGTCAAGTTGGATGTTCCCTTCGTGGCCACGCCGCAGAAGGTCGTCGATGAAATGCTCAAGCTGGCCAACGTCAAGGAAGGGGACGTCGTTTATGATCTCGGCTGCGGCGACGGGCGAATTGTCATTGCCGCGGTCAAGGACTTCAAGGCCAAGCGCGGCGTCGGCGTCGAGCTATCGCCGGAACGCGTGAAGCTCTCCAAGGAGAACGCGGAAAAGGCTGGCCTCAAAGACAAAGTCGAAATCCGTGAAGGCGATGTCCTCAAGATCAAAGACCTTTCCGATGCGAACGTCGTGATGCTGTACCTGTTGCCGGACGTGAATGAGAAGCTGCGGCCCATGCTGCGTAAGACGCTCAAACCGGGTTCACGCGTTGTTTCACACGACTTTGACATGGGCGAGGAATGGAAGCCGGACAAGGAAGTCACCGTCAAGGACGAAACCGGCCGACTGCACACGCTATTCCTCTGGACGATCAAGGCGCGTCCGGCCAAGTTCGACGACACTCCCCCATTGTTGAAGAAAAAAGACAACAAGGCGTCGCCAAAAAAGGACAACTAATTCCGCGACCGGCAGTCAGCGGCACGGAGCGCGAGCAATCGCTCCGTGCCGCTGACTGCGCAACATGGTTTGGCTATTCTGGACGGAATGCCGAAATACGATGCCATCATTATTGGGGCCGGACACAATGGCCTCGTCACCGCCGCCTATTTAGCCAGGGCGGGCCGCAAAGTGCTCGTGCTCGAACGCCGTGAAGTTCTGGGCGGAGCGTGCGTGACCGAGGAGCTTTGGCCTGGCTTCAAGGTCTCGACGGCTGCGTATGTCAATAGCCTTTTGCGGCCGGAAATCATTCGCGATCTGGATCTGAAGAAGTATGGCTTCGCGATGCTGCCGCGAAGCCCATCCTCGTTCACGCCCTACCCCGATGGCCGCTACTTGATGATGGGCCCGGATCGGGAGATGACTCTACGCGAGATCGCCAAGTTCTCCGCGAAGGATGCTGAAGCCTATCCCCGCTACGAAGAGATGCTCACGCACGTCGCGGACTTCCTGGAACCCTTGCTTGAAAAGACGCCCCCCGATCCTTTCGGTGGCTTGTGGGATACCATCGCGCTGGCTCGGATCGGCTGGAAGTTCCGTAAGCTTGGCCGTCAAGTCGCGACCGAAGCGATCGAGATTCTTTCGGCGCCGCGCGGCCGATTCTCGATCGCTGGTTCGAGTCGGAGCAACTGAAGTCAACCATCGCGACGGACGCGGTCATCGGCGCATTCGCCCCGCCGTCGCATCCGGGTACGGCTTACGTCCTCTTCCATCATGTCATGGGCGAGTGCGACGGCGTTCGCGGTGTCTGGGGCTATGTCCGCGGCGGCATGGGGATGATCTCCAGTTGCATCGCCCAAGCAGCACGAGCCCATGGCGCCGAGATTCGCACCAATTCGCCGGTCGCCCGAATTATCACGCGCGACGGTCAAGCCGCCGGCGTCGCACTCGCCGATGGCGCCGAGTTTCATGCTCCCGTGATCGCCTCGTGCGTTGACGCAAACGTGACGTTCCTCAAATTGATGGATTCAAAGGAACTGCCGGCGGAATTCGTCGCGGCCGTCAAGCGCATCGACTACGCCTCGGCGACGGTGAAGATCAACGTGGCCCTCAGCGAGCCGCCGCAGTTCCGGTGTTTGCCTGGGACCGGTGTCGGTCCGCAGCATCATGGCACGATGCACATTTGCCCGGACATGGACTACATCGAGCGCGCCTACGACGACGCCAAGTATGGCCGCTGTGCCCGCGACCCGATGCTCGAATGCACGATGGCGACCGCAGTGGACGATACGCTCGCTCCGCCGGGCAAGCACATCTTGAGCATGTTCATTCAATACGCCCCGTACACGCTGAAGGATGCAAGCTGGGACACCGAGCGCGACAAGTTCGCCGACCGCTGTTTCGATGTGCTCAACGAGTACGCGCCGAATTTCAAGAATTCGGTGATCGCCCGGCAGGTGCTTGCGCCGCCCGATATGGAACGTGTCTACGGCCTCACGGGTGGCAACATCATGCAAGGGACGATGTCGCTGTCGAGTATGTTCTCGATGCGCCCTGTTCCGGGTTATGCGAATTATCGCACGCCGATCCGCGGGCTGTACATGTGCGGCGCGGCGACTCATCCCGGTGGCGGAGTGATGGGGGCTTGCGGCAGAAACGCGGCGAGGGAGATCCTGAAGGATCGAATGGTATAGTCCGTCGGATCGAGTGGCTGCCGCGCAACAGCCAATCAAGACGCCGAAAGCTGCCGCCCAATGAAATGGTTGTGGGTGAACAAGCCAATGGGCGGGTTTGTCTAGTAAGCGGGCGTTTTCCAAGACCCCACGGATGGCGTGGCAATACCACGGATTACAAGCGAAACTCCGCACGCATCCGTGGGGGTTTTGGAAAGCGCCCGCCATCCTAAACTCGGTTGCCGTTTAACCAATTGCTTGCATTGCAGAGCGCTCCGAAGACTGGCCTTGCAATAGAATGGGGCAGTTCCCGAACGGTCGAATGGAATGGCTCCGTAAATAGACATTGTCGCGCAAGGGGGGATGGAGAAATCGCTGGCCATCTTGGCCGCCTTGGCCGCCTTCCCCCTTTTAACCAGACATTTTCGCCCATCAACGAGATCAGGCCCAGAGGTTTCATTGCAAAGCCCCGAAGACTGATCGTTCCTCACTGGCCCGTCTTCTCGACCGCCTGCTCGGCGGCTCCCTCCTGCGTGGTCCGCCCTTGGTCCTCGGCCGCGGCGCCGGCCTTCGTCGGATGCCACGCCCCTTGGGGTTACGGCTGATCGCTGGGGTTTTCCGTGACTTCCGGTTTCAATCCGGCGCGGGCGGAGGTGCCATGCGGAAAATCGCGGGTCTGATCTTCGGGGTCCTTGGTCATATCGTTCTTGTTGTCCTTGCTCATAAGTGCCTCCTCGGAAGGTTCTCCAGATCAGCAATGGCCGCAATCGACTTGCCAGTCGATGTATTGACTCTGCACCCAGCGTTGATCACACTGAAGGCAACGACTCTCTGCCCGATTCGAGCCAGAATGATCCGACGTACAAGCTTTCTGATCATACTGCTGGCAACCGCCGGCATCGGCCGCGGTGATCCACGGACAGACCACTGGGCATGGAAAGCCCCGGCGCGTCCGATGATCCCGATTGTCCGAGGCGTACAGATCGCCAATCCCATCGATGCCTATATCCGCCTCGGTTTGGAGAAGGCGGGACTCGTTGCCGCACGGCCCGCCAGCCGGGAACAACTCATTCGCCGCGTGACGTTTGATCTGATCGGACTGCCGCCGACCCCGGGGGAAATCGATTCATTTCTTCACGATCCAGCGCCGAACGCCTGGGAAAAGGTCATCGATCGCTTGCTCGCCAGTCCGCATTATGGCGAGCGCTGGGCCCGGCACTGGCTCGATCTCGTTCGCTATGCGGACACGAATGGCTTCGAATTCGATGAACCCCGACCCAACGCCTGGCGGTATCGCGATTACGTGATTCGATCATTGAACGCTGATAAGCCGTATGATCGCTTCATCGTCGAGCAATTGGCCGGCGATGAAGCCTATCCGGGCGACCGCGATGCCTTGATCGCGACCGGTTTCAATCTGCTCGGTCCCGACATGACCGATTCCAGCGATCAAATGCAACGGCGGCAAAACACACTCAACGACATCACCGACACCACGGGCCTTGTGTTCCTGGGCATGACCATCACCTGTGCCCGCTGCCACGATCACAAGTTCGAGCCGATTCCGCAAACCGATTACTATCGGCTGCAAGCGTTCTTCACGCCGGCCGACTTCCGCCGCGACCTGCCGATCGCGAGTGCCGAGGAGCGAATGCGGTCTACCAAGCCGCCGAGCCAATTACGAGTCTTGACGCAATCCGATTCGGGACGAGATCGCCGCGATTGGAGCGTCCGATTCGCAAGAAGACTGTTCGAGGCGAAGCTCGCCAGGCTCTCGGAGGAAGCCCGGGCGGCTCACCGCACGCCGGCCGACCAACGCACGGGCGGCCAGCAAGAGCTCGTCCGCGAGACAGAACGGCTTGGTCGTCGTCTCCGAGTGCCGAGATCGCCAAAGCGATGTCGGCCGACGAACGTGCGAAGACTCGCGGCCTTGAAAGATGCGCTTGAAGTCATTCGACAACAAGAAGCCGCCTGCGCTGCCGATCGCGATGGGCTTGATCGATCGCCCTGGCCCGCCGCCGAAGACGCATGTGCTGGAACGCGGCGAGACTCGCGCACGCAGCCGATGAAGTAAGCCGGGTTTCCCCGAGCGTACTGAGCCATGCGGCGCCGGTCATCGAGCCGCATGCGCGGCAGCACCGGCCGGCGGCTCGCGCTGGCGAAATGGATCGCGAATCCCAACAATCCCGCTGACCGCCCGCGTCATCGTCAATCGGCTCTGGCAACATCATTTCGGCCGGGGAATTGTGGGGACTGCAAGTGATTTCGGCGAGCGTGGCGAGCGGCCAACGCATCCGGAATTGCTCGACTATCTTGCGACCGAATTGGTGCGGAACGGCTGGTCGCTCAAGCGAATGCACAAGCTGATCCTGATGTCGGAGACGTATCAACAATCATCGATCGCCAGTGCCGACGCGAAAGCGAAAGACCCGGAGAATCGCCTGCTATCGCATATGAATCGTCTGCGTCTTGAAGGGGAAATCGTTCGCGACACGCTGTTGGCCGTAAGCGGACAATTGAATCCGAAAGCAGGCGGGCCGGGCGTCGTGCTGCCGAACCTGACCGCCGCGGCCGGCGGCTCAAGGCCGGTGCCGGTGACTGCCGATCCGCGTGAGTACGAGCGCCGGAGCATTTATTTGTTCTCAAGGCGCAATCTGCGGCATCCTTTCCTCGAAGCGTTCGACCTGCCGGACAGCAACCTGAGCTGTCCGAAACGCGAGCGCAGCACAACCGCCCCGCAGGCGCTGGCGCTGCTCAATGCGGCGGACGCAACAGTGGCGGCGAAGGCGCTGGCGGAGCGATTGATGAACGAGGCGAAGACCGAGGACGAGCAAGATCGAGCGGGCTTATCGGCTGACGCTTGGGCGATTGCCCACGCAACGCGAGAGGGAACGGGCGACGAGATTCTTGAGCCAGTCGCCCTTGAGCGAGTTGTGTCGGGGGCTGTTTAGCTTGAATGAGTTTGTATACGTGGATTAGGCGAGCGGAGCGGCGTCAGCCGCCCGATGATTCCATAATCGGGCGGCTGACGCCGCTCCGCTCGCCGGAGGCTGATGATGTTGCCTTCCCGACGAGATCTGCTCCGCTCCGCAGGCTGCGGCTTCGGCTCCATCGCGCTGGCTGCCATGCTCGCCGATGAGGGCAAGCTCTTTGCCGAGACCGATCCGCTTGCGCCGAAGAAGCCGCACTTCGAGGCGAAGGCCAAGCGCGTCATCTTCCTCTTCATGTCCGGCGGACCCTCGCACGTTGACACGTTTGATCCGAAACCGGAATTGACACGCCTGCATGGGCAAAAGCTGCCGGCCTCGTTTGGGAAGGTCAAGACCCGGCGGGGGGTCGATAAGAACAAGCTGCTCGCCTCCAAGCGAACGTTCCAGAAACACGGCCAGTCGGGGATCGAAATCTCCGACTGGTTCCCGCATCTCGGCGCATGCATCGACGACCTGTGCATTCTCCGCGGCTGTTACGGCGACAGCGTGACGCACCCGGAATCGGTTTATCTGATGAACACCGGCTCGATCCTCATGGGCAGGCCGAGTCTCGGGGCGTGGGCGACTTATGGACTCGGAACGGAAAATCGCAACATGCCTGCGTTCGTCGTTCTTCCCGATCCCGGCGGCTGGCCGAAAGGCGGAGCGCCGGCCTGGGGCAACGGCTTCTTGCCCGCCGCCTATCAGGGGACGCTCATTCGTGGCGGCTCTTCGCCGGTTGAGCATCTGCAACTGCCGCCGGGCGTCTCGATGGAACAACAACGCCGAACGCTCGACTTCATTGCCCAGAGCAATCGCGAACATCTCGCAGCCCGCGGCGGCGACTCGGAATTGGAAGCCCGCATTGCCGCCTATGAACTTGCTTTCCGTATGCAAAAGCACGCTCCGGAGGTCGTGGACATTTCGAAGGAGACCAAGCAGACGAAGACGCTTTACGGTTTGGATCGCAAGGAAACGTCCGAGTTCGGCCTGCGTTGTCTGCTTGCTCGGCGAATGGTCGAACGCGGAGTCCGCTTCGTCCAACTCTATTGCGGCGACACGAATGGCTGGGACGGTCATTCCCATCTGGAAGCGAATCACGGTAAGCTCTGTCTGCAAAGCGACAAGCCGATTGCCGGCCTGATCAAGGATCTCAAACGCCGAGGACTATTCGATTCGACGCTTCTCATCTGGGGCGGCGAATTCGGCCGCACGCCGATGAGCGAAGGGACCGATGGCCGCGACCACAACCCACATGGCTTCTCCATGTGGTTGGCGGGAGGCGGCGTGAAGGGCGGACAAGTGATCGGCGCGACCGACGACGTCGGACTGCGCCGCAACCGATAAGGCGCACGTTCACGACGTCCACGCAACGATCCTGCACCTGATCGGCCTGAAGCATCTACGTCTCACCTATCGCCACAATGGCCGCAACGAACGACTGACGGACAACGCCGGCGAAGTCATTGAGCAGGCGGTGACGAGCTAATGCTCGGTCAACCTTCGACGTTGGAGTAGCGAAAGTTGCCCGACATCCGATTCAGGCTCGGCTAGTTCGACCTGCCATCGTGCCCCCGTCTGCTTTGTCAAACTTCCATTGAACGCTATCAAGAACAGGGTTCAACCAGGGAATTTGGGAGAATCGCATGCGCCGTCTCGCATCAATCCTTCTCGGATCCGGCATCCTCGTAATCGTCGCCAGCGGGCAGGAGAAAAGTGTCAAGCCTGGGATCAACGATCCTTTCAAGAACCCCGACGTGGGCAAGTTCACGAAGACATTCGAGGGGGAAAGCCGCGAGGTGTTTGCCCAGCGCGACAAGGTCGTGGCTGCCTGTGCACTCAAGCCGGGAACGACTGTCGCCGATATCGGTGCGGGCACCGGATTGTATACCCGCCTTTTCGCCAAGGAGGTTGGTACGGAAGGTCAGGTTTACGCGGTTGATATCGCCCCGAAGTTCCTAGAGCACATTCAGAAGACGTCGCGAGCCGCGGGTCTTCACAACGTGACCCCGGTACTATGCAATCAAGACTCAGCGGACCTACCGGCCAATTCCGTCGACGTCGCGTTCGTGTGTGACACCTACCACCATTTCGAGTATCCACAACGGACGCTGGCATCCCTATTCAAAGCCCTGCGCCCGGGCGGCCGGTTAATCGTCGTCGACTTTATTCGCATTCCGGGAAAGAGCCGCGAGTGGACTCTCAACCATGTGCGTGCCGGTCAGGATGTCGTGGAAAAGGAAATCGGCGCTGCCGGCTTTCGCAAGACTGATGAGGTGAAGATCCTCTTCAAAGAGAACTACTTCGTCGTGTTCACGAAGCCGGCGACCGCGAGTGGGCGGAAGAATTGAGCTAACGCTACTGTATGACCGCCGATTTCTGCCCAGTCCGCGATGTCATCGGTGCGGCAAAGCCCGTCGAGCAAGCTTTGCGTATTCTTGTCTGTCCCAGTCCTGTTGCTGAACGGAAACTCGATCATGCTCGAAGTCGAGGCCAAGTTTCGTTTGATGGACCCGAAACCCGTCGAGGCTCGGCTGCGGACCTGGGGGGCCAAGCTTGTTGCCGATCACGTCGAGGCGGATCACTATCTCAACGCCCCCGATCGTGACTTCGCCCGCACCGACGAGGCCTTTCGTCTACGACGAATCGGTGAACGGAATTTGCTGACGTATAAGGGGCCACGCCATGATGTCATCTCAAAAACGCGCACGGAGGTGGAAGTCGAATGCCCGCCAGGAGACGCCGCCGCCGAATCGTTCTTGAAACTGTTCCAGTATCTCGGGTATCGTCCCACGGCGGTCGTTCGTAAGCGCCGGCGAATCTATGAATGGGTACGGGATGGCTTCACGATCCATGCATGTTTGGATGATGTGGACCAAGTCGGCCGGTTCATCGAATTGGAGATCGTCGCCGAGACACAGGATTATGAAGCGGTGCGCACGATTGTCTTGCAAGTGGCAACCGAACTCGAACTCGGGACCATGGAGGGGCGGTCGTATCTGGAGCAATTGCTCGGTCACACGGTGCCGCCTGGCGGCATTCATTGACGGGAAGGCCATCCATGCTTCCGCCGGTCGCGTCCACCATTGCCGAGGTTCGAAAGGCGATCGAGCCGGCCCGGCGTGCCGACAAGCGCATTGGATTCGTTCCGACCATGGGCGCTTTGCATGCGGGCCACGCGGCCCTCATTCGCGCGTCGCGTGCCGAGTCCGATTTCACGGTTGTCTCGATCTTCGTTAACCCCATTCAGTTCGGGCCCCACGAGGACTTCGCTCGTTATCCGCGAAATCTACAAGCCGATCGCGAGCTGTGCGCCGCGGTGGGAACCGACGTGATCTTCGCACCGACGCCCGAGGAAATGTATCCACCGATATCGCGAACGTTTGTCGAGGTCGCCGGACTGCAAGACGTTCTCTGTGGTCGTTCGCGGCCCGGCCATTTTCGCGGGGTCGCGACCGTGGTGCTAAAGCTCTTCCATATTGTCCAACCCCATCATGCCTACTTCGGACAGAAGGACGGGCAGCAGGTCGCGATCATTCGCCGCATGATCGCCGATCTGAACCTGCCTATTGGTCTGCGCGTCTTGCCGACGGTACGGGAGCCGGACGGCCTGGCAATGAGTTCCCGCAATCGATATCTCGATCCGACACAGCGAATGAACGCGACCTGTTTGATTCGGGCGCTTCGCGTGGCGGAGACCATGGTCGCGGCGGGCGAGCGCTCGGCGCCGGCACTGGAACGAGCGATGGCCGACATCGTCGGCTCCACGCCCGGCGCCCTTCTCGACTACGCGGCAATTCGCGACCCGGAAACCTTGGAGTCTATCGCCACCGTCGATCGCTCGGCTCTGGCCGTATTGGCCGTTTATTTCGGCGGCACGCGGCTCATCGACAACACCACTCTAAGCCCGTGACCGGGCGGGGAGAAACCATGGCACACCCGCTCTTCGGTCCCGAAGTCCGCATGATGTTGGAGGACCAGAATGCAACGGGGCTCAAGGCCTTCGTCGATACGCTCAATCCCACCACGGTGGCGGAGACGCTCTCCGAAGATAAGTTTTCCGTGGAAGAAGTCTGGGAGGTGCTCCGCCATGCCGAACCGCGTCACGCCGCCCTCGTATTCGAGTACTTCCCCATTGATCGACAGGTGGAACTGGCGACGGGGGGCGGCCGCCAGCAGATGGCTCGACTGATCGAGTTGATGTCGCACGACGACCGGGTCGCCCTGTTGCGCCGGCTGTCGTCGAAAGTCTCGGGGGAGTTGTTGCGGTTGGTGGATGAAGCGGATCGCCGCGACATTGCCAACCTGTTCCGCTATGCGGAGAACACCGTCGGCGCCATCATGACGACCGACTACGCTTGGCTGCCCGCCCACATCACGACCGGCGAAGCCATCGAGCGGCTACGAAAACAGGCCCCGGATCGCGAAACGATCTACTACGTCTACGTGCTGGACGAATTGACGCGGCGCATGCTCGGGATTTTGTCCCTGCGGGCCATCGTCCTTTCATCGCCGAACACGCCGATCCGCGATGTCATGCTGAGTGCGGACATCGTCACACTCCGAGCAAGTGAGGATCGTGAACGGGCCGCCGAAGCCTTGATTCGGTACGACTTGCTGGCGATCCCGGTTCTCGATGAAGAGGGCCGGCTGGTCGGCATCGTCACTCACGACGACATCGTCGACGTGATTACGCAGGAAGCTACCGAAGACTTGCAGAAGCAGGCCGCCGTCGGCCCGTTCAGCGGTAATTATCTCGAGACTGGCTTCTTCACGATCTGGAGAAAGCGAGCGCTTTGGCTGTGCGTCCTGTTCGTGGCGGAATTGATGACGTTTACCGTGATGGCATTCTTCGAAGAAGCATTGGCCGCGATTCTGGTGTTGAGTCTCTTTGTTCCGCTTTGTCTTTCGACGGGCGGGAATTCGGGTTCGCAGGCAGCGACGATCATTACCCGCGAGCTGGCGCTCGGTCATATTGCATCCCGGAACTGGCGGCGCATTTTACGCCACGAACTGGTCATGGGAACCGTTCTTGGCGTCACGCTGGGGATCATTGGCTTTTTCCGCGGCGCGGCGACATCGGAGGATCTGCGTAGCGCCAAAAAGCAATTGGAAGAGCCATTGCAAGTCGCCATACGGTCAGATCAGAAGCTCGAAGCCGCGGGTGAACGAGGCTATTGGGTTGCGCCGGGAATGTCCATGGCGATCCGTGAACCCGCCAAACATCGCACCCTAATCGTTGCTCCCCCCGGTGTCGAGCCGGAACGAAAGAAGATAGACGAAGAAATGGTCTATACCTTCCCGACGGGCAGCGAAGTTCGTGCTGAAACCGTCAGTCGGTGGCAATTCGCCTCCGTGATCGCGATTTCCGTGACGTTCATTTGCCTATGGGGAACCATCGTCGGATCGATGCTTCCCCTCATCTTCCATAAGGTCGGGTTCGACCCCGCGCTGGCCTCCACGCCCTTCGTGGCCACCTTTGTCGACGTGAGCGGGATCTTCTGCTATTTTTCAATCGCCGTGCTCATGTTGTTCTGATCCGGCTGGACGCGTGAGCTACATTGACATAGGTATTGGCCATTGCGAGATCATCGGCAGGAGCCCCGGTACGACACGAAATGAATCGACCCTTCACGATCGGCACTCTGTTCGGCAGCGACCTTCGATTGCACTGGTCCTGGCTGGTGTTTCCCGTCGGTGTCGCCGGCTATTCGCTGGCGGTCGGTACCTGGCAATCGGCGGTGTTTGATCTTCTGTTGCTCCTGTTGGTCTATTTCAGCGTTCTGCTTCATGAGGGAGTCCAGTTTCTCGCGGCCCGTCACTATGGGCTGGGCACTCGCGATGTCACGCTCTATGCATTTTGGGGCGTGGCGCGGCCGAGGCGAATGAGCGAACGCCCGTGGCAAGAAACGTGCGTCGCAGTCACTGGTCCAATCGTCTGGGCAATATTGGCAGCGGCGGTCGGCGCTGGACTCTCACTGGCCGGCAGTGGCATCTCATTTCCGAAACAGGGGTTCGAACCGACGACCGAAGTATTCTTCATTCGCCTGTTTTGGGCGATGGTGCTTTTGACATTGCTGCACTTGCTGCCGCTTCTGCCCCTGGATGGCGGACGCATTTTGCGGGCCTGGCTGGCGATGAGGATGTCACGGCTTCGTGCCACCGAAGTGACGGCTCTGATCAGCACCCTGGGTGCGATCGGACTCGTTGTGATCGCCGTCTTCTGGTTGCGGTCGCCGCTTCTTGGAACTACGGCCGCATTCGTGTTTCTGGCAGCCCAGGAAGAATTGGGAACTACCCGGTTCTTCGACCGGATTCGCTGTTCGGATAGCGAGCGCGATCCCTCCGCTCTGGTACCCCTCGATCAAATCGTCACCCCCGACTGTCGGCCGGATGAACCGGGTTTCACCGGGTTCACGTGGAATGCGGATGCTCGACTTTGGATTGAATGGCACGAAGGTCAGCCGGTCGCCGCCAATGCGCTGATCGGAGATGGCCGGCCATGACCTCCGAGCCCGTTGTCGTGGCCGATCGGGTATCGCTTCGATTCGGCGCCCAACCGGTGCTGCGGGAACTAACGCTTTCCGTGCACAAGGGCCAAACACTCGCGATCGTCGGCGAAAGCGGCTGCGGCAAGACCGTCTTCCTCAAAGTCATCGTGGGACTGCTGCGTCCGGACGTCGGCCGCATCTTGTTTGAGGGGCGCGATCTTGCCGAGCACACCACGGCGGAGCTTGTGTCGATTCGTCGCCGATTTGGTTTTTTGTTTCAGGGCGCCGCCCTTTTCGACAGTCTGAACGTCTACGAAAACGTGGCTTATCCCTTGCGAGCCCTGCATAGCCTTCGGGAAGACGATATTCGCGATCGAGTCCGCGAGCGACTGAAGGAAGTGGGACTGCCCGACGATGTGGAAACCAAGATGCCGGCCGAACTGTCTGGGGGCATGCGCAAACGCGTCGGTCTGGCTCGGGCATTGGCGCTCGATCCGGAAGTCATGCTCTACGACGAGCCGACGACCGGCCTCGATCCCGTCATGACCGAACTGATCAACGATCTCATCGTTCAAACGCGCGAGCGCAGGCCGGTGACGAGCATTGTCGTCACGCATGAAATGAAGACAGTCCGACGTGTGGCCGATCGAGTGGTCATGCTCTACCCGCTCGCGCGACTCGGCCAATCGGAATCTCAGATCCTATTCGACGATGCGCCGAGTGCACTGGCAACTTCGGCCGACGATCGCGTGCGGCGATTCGTCGCCTGATGGCAGCTCAGGGTTTCGCGAAGACCTTCGAATCGATTTTCTCGGGAAAGGTGTACTCGATCTCACTCCAGGCAAATACCTCTCTGCCCTGGATGAACGTTATTTGCTTGGTTGGCAGCATGAGGCCATGGATCTTCTTGTGGCCCTCGTAAACCATTTCCTTCTTCATCGTCACCCCCGCCTCGCGCGAGCGATAGCTCATCTTCCGCAGGAGCCCGCACTTCTCGCCGAAATACAGCGTGACGTCAGGGAACGAACGCCGAGAAACGGTGATGCCGAAAACCGGCTCGTCGCCTACCTTCGACGGGGGAGCAACAGCGAGACGGCTGTCGGCGTTTCCGAGCGTGGAGAGAGTGGACACCCACATCGCATAGGAGTCGGCCCGGAAGTCGTTGAGTTCCTCAACGGAAAGGTCCGTCACTCCGCTGTTCCCAATTTTGCGCCACCCACGGTCATCGATGCCAGCAATGACGAGGTCGTTCTTGTTAGCGCCGGCGCCAAATTCCCAGTGGAAACGAACGTTGCCCGGCCAAACGGCTGAAAGTTCGTATGTTGCGGGCGAAGGCTCGGCGACGATTTTGCTAATTCCCTTCGCCTTGAGCGTATAAACTTGCATTTTCTTGATGTCGGCCGAGTCTGTGGCAAACGCTTTCAGGGCTCGATCGCGGAAATCCGTAGCCTCGTCCGAACGGACAATGGCCGGCAAAGTCAGCGCAATCGATAGGACCAGCAGCAAGTGGCGCATGGGATCACTCTGAGCGGCAGGCGACGATATTATCTTATCGGCCGAAGTCGGCGATCGCCTTGATGGCGTGATCCTGCCGGCGGGAGCGCGAATCGCAAGCGGCTATTCACGATCGACGGCTAAGCTTCCACATATTGACCCAATACGAAACGCAATTCGTTGCGCGCCCGGTAGAGAAGACTTTTCGCCGCTTTGGGACTCATCGACAGTTTGGAAGCGATTTGCTCGTAGGAATTGTCTTCGAACCGCAGTTCGACGGCTCGCCGCTGACGGCGGTTGAGGCCGGCGACGGCGTCGCGAACCACCATTGCCAACTCCGCCTGCTCCACGAATCCCAGCGGTTCAACGGATTCGGCCGTGATGGAAAGCGGTCCGCGGTGCTCTTCGCTTTCCAATGCGGGCCCCAGCGGGGCCAAGTGCTTCCGCCGCCGTCGGCGGATTGCATTTCGGCCGACATTTCGAGCAACAAAAAAGACCCACGTCGCCAGCTTCGCTCGAGGGCGATAGTTTTTCCGGTTGCGGTAGATTCGCAAGAAGACGTCCTGGGCCAGATCTTCCGCCTCTTGCCGATCGTGCAATTGCCGAACAAAACGGCCGAAAACACGATTCCAGTAGGCCGCGACCAACGCCGCGAATGCGCCCGGCTCGTCGCGCTGAACGCGAAGCATGAGCTGAACGTCCGGATCCGCTAACGCGGCGTTGGACATTCCGTCCTCCGTTACTGGGCGTTGGTAAGCTCGACCCGAAAGCGGCTGCCGCGACCGACCGCGCTATCCACCGTCAACTGGCCGCCCAGTCGATCGACATATTCCTTGACGATCGCGAGTCCGAGCCCGGCATGGACCCCGGTCGCCTGCCGCGAGGGATCGCCCCGGAAGAATCTCTCGAAGATCTTCTCCTGGATTTCGGGTGGCATGCCGATGCCGGTATCGCGAACTTCGAGCGCGACACCGTCGTTGGTCGCCACTGCCGCGACTTCCACTTCTCCGGCGGGGCGGTTGTATTCGATGGCGTTGTGGATCAGGTTCATCATGACTTCGCGAACCTTGTCCGGATCGGTGCGGAGCGTCAGCGGTCCCGACATTTGAACGCGGAATGTCAGGCCATGGGCTTCGGCCAGTGGCTTTCCGACGGCGGCGATACCCGCCACCAATTCGCCGATCTCGACTTTTTCCGTCCGTAATTCGTCAGTTCCCGCATCGATCCAGGCGAGGGTCAGCATCCGTTCCACGAGCTGACTCATTTGCCTGGCGATGCCCCGGCACTCATCGAGCGTCTGCCGGTATTGCTCGGCCGAGCGCGATTTGCGGCAAGCCACCTCAATCGTGGTGGTCAACGCCGCGAGCGGCGTCCGCAACTCGTGCGAAATATCGGCGGCGGCGCGCTTTTCCCGATCGAATGCGGCCTGGAGTTGTCGCAGCGCCTGCGAGAGCCGCTCCGCTACCGGATTGATCTCGGTCGGCAACGCGCGGGGATCGAGCGTGAGCCGAAGATCCTGCGGGGTGATCTGGCTGACGGCGAACGAGAGCCGTTTAAGCGGAAACAGCCCGAGACCGACCAGCACCCAGCCGAGGATTAAGGTAATTGCGACGGCGGCGGCAACCGTCCACATCAGAGTGGATCGCAGGCTGTGAATTGCCTCATTGGTACGCTCCTCCGTGTCGGCTATTTGGGCGTCGCGTTCGAGAATCAACGGCGCCAAGCGAGGGTTGTCGGGACTCATATCCCAGGCGCATTGCAAGTAGAAATTGGGCAAGGCATATCCGGACCGGAGACTGCCGGGCGGAGGTCCAATCCGTTCCGGACCCACTTTTCGATCCGGCGATCGAGCCATTGCGGCGAGGCCCACCACCGCTCGCGACGGAGGCAGTGACGCATCCGAGCGCGGCGGGCGCTGAAGCCAGAAGCTGCCAGCCCGGCTGAACCGCGTTACCGGCGCCTTGACAATCACCCGTCGAACTGAAATGCCGTTCGGTAGATTGGTCTGGTCGAAGCGATTCGCGACCGCATCGGATTCGACACGAGGCGAGTTCTCATCGACCGGGAACTGATATCCCGCAAGGGAACGCGACGTCCAATATCCGCCACTGTCGCTGGTGATCTGCACGTATTCGTAGGCCGCCGCTTGCGAGTCGCGGTAGATCTCTTCTTCATTGAGATGAAGTTCGGTCGACAACCGAGCATTCAACTGAAAGGCCACTCGTCCGGACCCGCCAATCGCCGCTCGAACGGGCAAGAGGATCGGACCGGAGGGAGTCATGGGCGAGGCGAGAGCAAAAAGTTCCGAGCGAATCCACTGTTCGCGGAACCGATCTTGATTCCAATTGGATTGAACTTCGCTGGCCAGAAGGTCGGCTCGGCTACGGAGGGCCTCGTCGCGGCGATCTTCATCGCGCACTTCGGCAAGTTGACGGGCCGTGTGCTGGCGTTCCAGCAACGCCCCCTCGGCGGTCCGGTACACGAAATAGGAGACGACGGCAAGAGTTGCGAGAATGAGGAGAAACACATTGAGGAGGAGCGTCCGTCGGATCGACTTCATGTTTCCGCCCCTTCCTCGGGCGTTTCCTGTCCCCGGAGCATGTAGCCTTCACCCCAACGAGTCAGGATGAGCGGCGGCGAAAAGTCCTTGTCGATCTTGTTACGCAAATACCGAATATAGACATCGACCACGTTGGAAACGCTTTCGTCGTGCTCGTCCCACAAGTGTTCCCAGATCATTGAGCGCGAGACGACCTTGCCGGCGTGAAAGGCCAGGAACTGAAGCAGTGCGTATTCCTTGGGCGTCAAATGGATGGCCTTGCCTGCTCGCTTGACCGTCCGCGACGCCGTATCGATTGCCAGGTCATGGACGCGCAGGACCGGATCCTTCACCTGATGTCCGCGTCGAATCAGAGCCCGCAGACGAGCTAACAATTCCTCCAGTTCGAACGGCTTGGTCAGATAGTCGTCCGCTCCCGTGTCGAGTCCCTTCACTTTGTCTTCCAGCGCACGCGCGCGGTCAGGACGAGAACGTGCGTCTTGAGGTTCGAGCCGCGCCAGCCCTTGAGCAGCGTCAGCCCGTCTTTCTTGGGCAACATCAAGTCCAGGACGATCGCATCGTAGTTGGTCGCGCCGCTTTGTGATCGGCTTCCTCTCCATCCTCGGCCGAATCGACGGCAAAGCCGTCTTCTTCCAAGCCTTGACGCAAGGCGCACGAAAGATGCTTGTTGTCTTCAACGAGGAGAATGCGCACGGTTCTGCCCAAAACGGACTGAGAAGAGACTGTTAAAAAAATCGTAACAAGGTTCGGATGAGAAATAAATGAAAACAGATCAAACACCCTCATCCCTTCAACTTCTGGGCGAATTGCTTGCGAAACTTGGCTACCTTTGGCGACACCACGAACTGACAGTACGGCTGGCCGGGATTGTCGCGGAAGTAGCCCTGGTGATAGTCTTCGGCCTTGAAGAAGCCGCCAAACGGCAGCACTTCCGTGACGATGCGACCATCGAACACCGCGGCATTCAGTTCGGCGATTTTAATCTCGGCAATGCCCTTCTGTTCCAGCGTGTGGTAGAAGATCGCGGAGCGGTATTGCGTCCCCACATCGTTGCCTTGTCGATCGCGCGTTGTGGGATCGTGAGTAGCGAAAAAGACATCGAGAACGTCCGCGAACGAAACCACCGCCGGATCGAACGTCACTTGCACCACTTCCGCATGGCCGGTCGTCCCAGTGCAGACATCGCGGTAACTTGGGTCGGCAGTCGCCCCGCCGCTATATCCGGACTCTACAAATTGAACACCCTGAAGCTGCTCAAAGACCGCTTCCAGACACCAAAAGCATCCGCCGCCCAAGGTGGCGGTCTCGAAATGGTTGGCAGCGGTGTTCGACATGAAAGCCTCGCGGTTGGACATTTTCCATTCTAGCCGAAGCGCCCAATCCCTCCGTTACGAAGCAACTTTGATGGACCGTTAAGCACAGATCAGTTCGCGTCGTTTATGAATTCGCCAGACCTCCGTTTTGGCATGACCCAGACGGGACCCTGGCGACTTCCGCCACGTATCCACTGCCCGGCAACGTCCGGACAACGCGTAGTATCTTTTTTGACTGTTCCATTCTGTTCCAATTTGTTCCATTTCCCTCCCGGGTCGGCAAACACCTTGCCTCAACCGGAAAAAAACCGGACAGATCAACGCGCTCGCTTAGGCGCTGCTCTCCTGACCGGGCGCGGCAGTCCGGTCCACCGCATCCCGTATTTCGAGTGGTCGTCCGATGCAAGAGCACGTCGCCGATTTTTGCGGTTTTATTCAAAACCTGGTTTTCACATCATTGCGTGCTGTGCGGTCAAAGAGTCGCGCTGCTTGGCGGACGCCATCGCGCCCGTTGCCGTTGACCAATTGCTGGTGGCGTCCGTCATGCAGTGGCACTCGGTACCGGGGGGCGCTTGTGTCGCTCTTGGCCATCGCGTCTCTTGCTTTGTCAACTCCTTGAAAGTGCCGACGAGATGTTCTCGCCCATCAGTTTACCGCGACGGAAAGCACCTCGGTGATCCTACTCACCGAACTTGCGATCGGCTTGCTGTGGCTGTTGACCGATCGATCCCACGCCTTGAACGACAATTTGGCCGTGCTCTTTCTCGTGCTGGCCGATGCGGTGAATCGCACCAGGGTGTCGGCGTCAAGATACAGCCGCTTGCTGCTCGACGCCTTCAATGTCTGCCAGGTGACGCCGCCGTCCGTGCTGTATTCCCATGTGCCATTTCCTTTGGCGCCGATGATTGCCACGCCGATATTCGCTCCCTCGACGTCCGTGGCATTCAGGATCGTGGCGAGCGATATCACATCCGACGTTTGATTGACGGTGATAGGGTTGAGCGTCGGTGGGATGGCCGGCGGCGTGAGGACAGGCGCATCGTTGACCGGAATGATATCCAAGATGGCCGATCCGCCGTCGACGCTGAACGCGGTTCCAACTGGATCGACTTGTGAGCCGGCGGTCCCGGTCTTGGCATCCCAGGTCTTGAACACAATCGTCGCTTCGCCGTCCGCATTTGGATTGGCGACGAAGCGCAGGAAATCATTCGGCCGCAACAAAAGTGCGGAGTTGTTATTGACCGTGCCCAAATTGACCCAATCCGGCGTGTGCGCAAGCCGATATTGCCATTTGCCGTCCGTCGTGCTGGCCGACACCAACGCAATCCCCAGGCCCTTGCTCGTTGACTGTTCCTTGGCGGCGAGACCTAAAACTGTCGCGACTTTGACCACCCGGGGGTGCCGGGCGTCCTCTCTGACCGAAGGCAGAATGGTGTTGCCGTTCGCATCGATCTTGGGCTTCGCATGTCCGACTCCCACCCAGGCGCGCTCGATCGAAGTGGAAAACGTGGTATTCGCGACTGTCGTATCCGCTCGATCGAATTGACTCCCCTGCGATTGATCCCAGGCCCGGTAGCTGATGCTGACAAAGCCATTGAACGCCTTGGTCGGCAAGAATCGAATCCGCGTCGCCGGCGAATCGCCGATGAGGAACGCGTTCGTGGGCAACACATCGCTCGGCACATCGGTCCACGACATTCCACCATCCGTGCTGAATTGCCAGGTGCCGATCGTCCGCTTGCCGGCCATGTTTTCGAGTCCCACGATGGCGATTCCTCGCGGATCGGCCGAGTCGTAGTCGGTTACATTTTCCACCAGGTGCGACATGGGCGTTCCACTCGAAATGTTCCGCAGAGTCACCGCGGGGAGCATCGGGATGAAGAACGAGTCGAGGATCGGCGCATCGGGAATCGGCCCGAGCGTGACGTTGAACGACTTCGTCGTCGAATCGATTCCACCCAGGTCCGTTCCGCCGTCATCTTGCACCGTGACGGCGATGTGGACGACGCCGTTCGCATTGGCAATCGGCGTCAATCTGAGCTGGTACGACCCACTTCCGGCATCGAAGTCCACGACCGGATCGGCCAGCAGCGAATGATCGTCCGAAGTCGCTGAAACGGAAACGATCGACTGCCCCGCGATCACTTCATTCGCGGGGCCGACGCTGATACCGGTCAGATTCACGGTCTGCTCGGTTGCATCCTCATCGATCGACAGATCGCCGATCGCATCGAGCGTCGGCGCATCGTTGACGGAATTCACCGTGATGGTCGCCGTGATCGGAGTGCCCCCAAGACCCGCGATCGATGCGGCTGTCGCGGCCTGCACCTGGAACGAGCCGGTCCCGAAATAGTCAGCGGCGGGCTGGAACTTCAAGCCCGCAGCGCCATCGGCGACCGTAATGAAGTCGCCATCGTGGATCGGCGTTTGCCCGTCGCTTTGATAGAGCGTTCCGTTCGCGATCGCGGTGATCTGGAAATGCGTGACCGATGTGCCGTCCACGACATTGGGCGTGATGACGGGCCCGCCGGCGGTTTGCGTATCCTCGTTCGTACTTGCATTACTCGCGCTCGGCTGATCGGCGACGGCATTGACCGCAATACTCGCGGTCACAGTCGAACCGCCTAGTCCGCTCGGATCCGCGCCGATTGAGGCTTGCACGTCGAACGTCGCCGTGCCGAAGAAATCGGCGCTCGGGGTGAATTTCAAGCCAAGAGCGCCATCGGCAATCGCGATGAAGTCCCCGTTCTGAATTGGCGTGACGCCGTCATTCAAGAACAGTGAGCCGTTCGTGATATTGGTGATGCGGAAATGGCTGACTTCAGCGCCATCGACCGGGTTGCGGGACAGGACCAGTCCGCTCGTACTTTGCGCGTCTTCGTTCGTGCTCGCGTTCGTGACCGACGGCGTGTCGGCGACGGGGCTAATATCAATGGTCGACGTGATCGTCGAGCCGCCCAGACCCGCGACATCGTTGCTGGTCGCGGCGCGAACATCAAATCTACCCTGACCAAAGTAATCCGCGTCGGGAGTGAATTTCAGACCGGCCAGTCCGTCTGCGGCCGCGATGAAATCACCATCGTGGATCGGCGTGCTTCCATCATTCAGATACAGCGTGCCATGTTGAATGGCATTGATCTGGAAGAAGCCGACTTCCGATCCGTCGGCCGAATTGCGCGAAATGACCAGCCCGGCCGTCGATTGCTCGTCCTCGTTGGTCGATGCGTTCGTCACCGACGGAGTGTCGGCGATCGGCGTAATCGAGATTGTCGACGTATCGGTATCCGTCAACGCTCCGCCGAGGCCGGTGTTCCCCCGATCGTCGGTCAACATCGTAAGCCCGACCGTCCCGAACAGATCGGCGGCGGGTTGGTATGTCAAGCCATTCGGATCGGCCAGCGTCGCATTGATGGCGGCGAGAGGAGCGGTGACGGCCACGGAGTCACTACCATTGCCGGCAATTTGGCCGGCATCGACGCCGCCGAAAACGTCCGAGCGGATGACGAGCGCGCCGGTTCCCGATGGAACCGACAAGGTGACCTGAACGTTGGCGAGCCCCGCATCGATGTCGGACGCGGAGATTCCATTCAAGACGACTGCCGTGTCTTCAATCGTGCTGAACGAACTCGGTAATGAGTTGATCGGCTCGTCATTAACGGCGTCCACGGTGATTGTCGCTGTCGCGAGTCCCCCGCCGAGACCGCTGTCGTCGTCGGTTAATGATGATTGCACCTGGAAGTTTGCTGATCCGTTGAAGTCCGCGTGCGGAGTGAATTTCAGGCCTGCGTTTCCGTCGGCCACGGTGATGAAGCTGCCGTCGCTGATTGGCGTGATGCCGTCGTTCTGATACAGGGTTCCGTCGGTAATGCCGGTGATCTTGAAGTGCGTCACTTCGCTGCTGTCGGCGGCATTGCGCGAAATCACCAGGCCCGTCGTCGACTGTGTGTCCTCATTGGTACCGGTGTCGGTCACGGTAGGAGTGTCCGCCACCGGGTTAACCAGAATCGTCGCCGTCACCACGTTGCCGCCGAGGCCCGAGTCGGAATTGCTCAGCGAGGCCTGCACCTGGAATGTTGCTGTGCCGAAGAAATTGGCGGCCGGTGTGAAGCGCAAGCCGGCGTTTGCCTCTGCAAATGTGATAAACTCGCCATCGCCGATCGGCGTTGTGCCGTCGTTTTGGAACAAAATGCCATTGGCAATCGCGGTGATCTTGAAATGGGTAACTTCGGCGCCATCGACGTCATTTCGTGCGATCACGAGCCCAGAAGTCGTTTGCGAATCCTCTTTCGTCGTCGCATCGGTGACCGATGGCGTGTCGGCCACGGGGTTCACGGTGATCGTTGCCGTCGCGAGTTCGCCGCCCAGACCGGAATCTGAATTGGTCAGCGACGCTTGTACTTTGAACGTCGCCATGCCGAAGAAATCTGCGGAGGGGGTGAACTTGAGCCCGGCACTCGCATCCGCGGGAATGAAGTCGCCGTCTTGGATGACGGTTGTCCCGTCATCCAAGTAGAGGATACCATCGCTGATATCGGTGATCTTGAAGAACGCGACCTCGCTGCCATCGGCTGCATTGCGTTCGATTACGAGCCCGGAACTCGACTGCGTATCCTCGTCTGTCGTCGCGCTCGTCACCGTGGGTGTATCCGCGACCGGATTCACTGTAATCGTCGCGGTCGCGAGCCCGCCACCAAGCCCGCTGTCGTCGTTGCTCAGCGACGCCTGGACCTGGAACGAGCCATTGCCAAAGAAGTCGGCAGCCGGGGTGAATTTCAGCCCGGCATTCCCGTCCGCAACCGTGATAAAGTCGCCGTCGTGAATTTGTGTGGTGCCGTCGTTCTGAAACAGGGTTCCATTGGCGATCGCCGTAATCTTGAAGTGCGTCACCTCATTGCCGTCGATCGCGTTCCGAGAAATCACCAATCCCGAAGTCGATTGAACGTCTTCATCGGTGACTGCGTCCGTCACCGACGGCGTATGTGGAACGGCTCCGACCGTAATCGTCGCGGTGACGAGCGATCCGCCGAGGCCCGAATCCGCGTTGCTGAGCGATGCTTGAACTTGGAACGAGCCGCTGCCAATGAAATGCAATGCGGGGGTGAACTTCAGGCCGGCATTTCCATCGGCGAACGTGATGAAGTCGCCGTCCTGAATGGGCGTCGTGCCGTCGTTCTTGAAGAGAGAACCATTGGTAATCGCCGTGATCTTGAAATGGGTCGCCTCGCTGCCGTCGTTCGCGTTGCGCCAATGACCAAACCGGTTGTCGATTGAGTATCCTCATTTGTGCTCGCATCCGTCACCGACGGCGTGTCAGCAATCGGGTTCACGGTAATCGTCGCCGTCACCAGTCCACCGCCCAGGCCGCCGTCGCTATTAGTGAGCGATGCGCGCACTTGAAACGACCCGGTTCCAAAGAAGTCCGGACTTGGGGTGAACTTCAATCCGGCATTGCCTTGGGCGACGGTAATAAAGTCCCCGTCGTGAATCTGGGTCGTGCCATCGTTCTTGAAGAGCGTGCCGTTCGCGATGGCGGTGATCTTGAAGAAAGCGACTTCGCTGCCATCGACCGCGTTGCGGGAAATGACCAAACCAGTTGTCGATTGCGTATCCTCAGCGGTCGTGGCGTTCGTGACCGAGGGGGTGTCGGCGACGGGATTCACCGTGATCGTTGCCGTTGCCATCCCGCCAGCCAAACCGCTGTTGTCGTTGGTCAACGAGGCTTGGACCTTGAATGTGCCGCTGCCGAAGAAATCCGGCGAAGGCGTGAACTTGAGGCCTGCATTTCCTTCGGCAAAGGTAACGAAGTCGCCGTCATGAATTTGCGTGGTGCCGTCGCTCTTGAAGAGTGTTCCGTTGGTGATCGCCGTGATTTGGAAGTGTGTTACTTCCGTCCCGTCGGCCGCGTTGCGCGAAATCACGAGTCCGGAAGTCGACTGCACGTCTTCATTCGTCGTGGCATTTGTGACCGAGGGCGTATCCGCCACGGGGTTGACGGTGATCGTCGCAGTGACCAGTCCGCCGCCCAGGCCGGCGTCCGAATTACTGACCGAGGCTTGAATCGTGAAGTTGGCGGTTCCGAAAAAGTCCGGAGCGGGCGTGAACTTCAATCCGGCATTTCCGTCGGCGAATGCGATGAAGTCGCCATCGTGAATTTCCGTGGCGCCGTCGTTTTGGTAAAGAGTTCCGTTGGTGATGGCGGTGATCTTGAAATGCGTCACTTCGGTGCCATCAACCGCGTTGCGCGAAATGACGAGGCCGGACGAAGTCTGTGTGTCTTCGTTCGTCGTGGCATTCGTGACCGAAGGTGTGTCGGCCACCGGATCGATCGTAATTGTTGCCGTCGCTAACCCACCGCCCAAGCCACTATCGCTGTTGCTCAGCGATGCCTGGACCTGAAAGAAGCCGCTGCCAAAGAAGTCCGGGGCCGGCGTGAATTTCAGCCCAGCATTTCCTTCTGCATTCGTAATGAAGTCGCCGTCGTGAATCTCGGATGTCCCGTCGTTCTTGAAGAGAGTGCCATGGGAAATAGCCGAAATCTTGAAGTGAGTCACTTCACTGGCGTCATTGGAATTGCGCGAAATGACCAACCCTGATGTCGACTGGACGTCCTCCTGGGTCGCCGCGTTGGTGACGGACGGTGTATCCGCGACTGGGTTCACCGTGACCGTTGCGGTCAGCGTTCCGCCGCCCAGCCCGGCGTCCGTATTGCTGATTGCTGCTTGAACTTGGAAGGTCGCGGAGCCAAAGAAGTCGGGCGCTGGGGTGAGCTTCAGCCCAGCATTGCCCTCAGCAAAGGTAATAAAGTCGCCGTCGTGAACTTGCGTCGTGCCGTCGTTCTCGTAAAGCGTGCCATTGGTAATTGCAGTGATCTTGAAGTGGCTAACCTCGCTGCCGTCCGCTGCATTGCGGGAAATGACTAATCCCGAAGCCGATTGAACATCTTCGTTGGTAGTGGCATTGGTAATTGATGGCGTATCGGCCACGGGATTGACCGTGATCGTCGCCGTCGCCTGTCCGCCGCCCAGTCCACCGTCGCTGTTGCTCAATGACGCTTGCACCTGGAACGAACCGCTGCCAAAGAAGTCCGGCGCTGGCGTGAATCTCAGGCCAGCATTGCCTTCGGCGAAGGTGATGAAGTCGCCGTCGTGAATCTGCGTCGTCCCGTCATTCTTGAAGAGCGCGCCATTGGCGATTGCGGTGATTTTGAAATGAGTGACTTCCGAGTTGTCGACCACGTTGCGGGAACCGACCAGTCCCGACGTCGATTGAACGTCCTCATTCGTGGTGGCATTGGTGATTGAAGGCGTGTCGGCGACGGGGTTCACCGTGATCGTCGCCGTGACTTGCCCGCCGCCAAGTCCCGCATCCGTGTTGCTCACGGAGGCTTGTACCTTGAAGGCGGCGGTGCCGAAGAAATCGGGCGCCGGGGTGAATTTCAGCCCGGCATTGCCCTCGGCGAACGTAATGAAATCGCCGTCGTGGATCTCTGTAACGCCATCGTTTTTGAACAGTGCACCGTTCGTGATCCCGGTGATCTTGAAATGCGTCACTTCGCTGCCATCAACTGCATTGCGCGAAGTGACGAGGCCGGACGCAGTCCGTGTGTCCTCGTTCGTCGTGGCATTCGTAATGGAAGGGGTGTCCGCGACGGGATCAATCGTAATCGTTGCCGTCGCGAGTCCGCCGCCCAAGCCGCTATCGTCGTTGCTCAGCGATGCCTGTATTTGAAACGAGCCGATGCCAAAGAAGTCCGGCGCTGGCGTGAACTTCAGACCCGCGCTCCCTTCAGCGAACGTGATGAAGTCGCCGTCCTGAATCTGAGTTGTTCCATCATTCTTGAACAACGTTCCGTTGCTGATGCCGGTGATTTTGAAGTGCGTGACTTCGCTGCCATCGTTCCCGTTGCGGCTGATCACCAATCTTGATGTCGTCTGAGTGTCTTCGTCCGTCGTCGCGTTGGTGACCGATGGCGTATCGGCGACCGGATTCACCGTAATCGTCGCGGTGACCAGTCCGCCTCCGAGTCCGGCATTCGTGTTGTTGATTGAGGCTTGAATCTGGAAGGTCGCTGCTCCGAAAAAATCGGGCGAGGGCGTGAACTTCAGCCCCGCGTTTCCCTCCGCAAAGGCAATGAAGTCCCCGTCGTGAATCTGCGTCGTGCCGTCGTTTTGATAGAGCGTGCCGTTGGTAATCGCCGTGATCTTGAAGTGCGTCACCTCACTTCCATCCGCTGCATTGCGCAAATCACCAGGCCGGATGTCGTTTGTGTGTCTTCATTCGTCGCGGCGTTCGTGACCGAGGGGGTGTCAGCGACCGGGGCGATGGAAATGTCCGATGTATCGGAATCGCTCTTAGCGCCGCCGTTGCCGGTGTTGCCGAGATCATCGCTGACCATGGTCAAGGTAACGTCGCCGCCGTTCGTGTTGCTATTGAGATCGGCGGCCGGCGTGAACTTGAGCCCGTTCGCATCGGCGAGAGTAGCATTGATCGCCGCCAACGAAGCCGTGATTTCGACAGTTTCCGTCCCATTCCCACTATTGGTGATGTCGCCGCCGGTGATGCCGCCGCTGACATCGGTCTTGACGGTCAGCGTTCCCATGCCGGCCGGAATCGAGAACGTGACCTTGATGTTGGCGCTGCTGGCATCGGGGTCGGCTACCGAGATGCCGGTCAGAAATGCATCCGTGTCTTCCGTTGCGGCGAACGTCGAGGGGAGCGTATTTACAGGCGGCTGATTCGCGGGAGTCGGCGCCCAGGCGATGCCGCGAAAGATCGTGCCGGTTGGCGCTGTCGCCAGTGTGGAAAACGTGCTGGATGTAGCGCCCTTGTCGACGATTTTCACGATGTGGTTGGCGCTGGGTTCTCGAGTCGTGACATAGAGGATCGGGTCACTGCCACTAAAATCGCCGACGATGCCCCTCGCACCAAAAGTGGCACCAGGATTCAGCGTGTATTGGTAGGTCCAGGTGCCACCGCTGAACGTCCACTTTTGCACGCCGCCTGCCGTCGAATTCCGGTCATCGGTGACGTAGAGAGTATTCGCGTCCGCGAAAACGAAGCCGTAGTTGGTTGGGCCGCTTGTTGTCGGGAACCCAGGCAGGATCGTAATCGACTGGCCCGCCGTCGTGGGAAGACCGGTCCCGACTGTTGCTACCCCATAGAAACCCGGCGAGGCGCCTGTGGCGGCTGATACGTAGAGCTGTCCGTCATAAATTGTGAGCGCACGAGTATCCGTCGGAGAGTTACTGATTTGAATCGAGCCGGATGTGGATCCCAGGGTGGTGTAGCGCACGCCGCCGCTGCTCGAATGCCCGCCCCGCTTGTCCAAAAGGAAGTTCCGTCGAGTGATGCGGCACTCCGGAAGTTGCTTGTGATATAGCCTTCGGTCGAGGCGATTTTCGTGCTCGTATCGATGTTGCCCTGCGAGTCGATACGACCAATGACCCGGTCGATTCCGGCAGTAAATGTGAGATTGGCTGTTCCAGCCGGCGCATCGTAGCCGGCCAGGACCAGATACTGCCCATCTGCAGACAACGTCAGGAGGCCGTCCGTCGTCGAGTTGCCGGCTTCGACCAAGCTAAAATCGAACCCGGATGCCGTTGTCGGCAGCGGGTTTCCCGTCGCTGTCGTATTGCCGGCATGGACGGCGGTTCCGTCCGTGGCATACTCGTCAATGAAGGTGGGCGTGCCGGCGCCGTTGATCGATCCGCTGCCATCCCCGACGCGAACCACCGCCAGGTTGCCTGCCGTGAACGCCGCCGGCGCTGTGCGATCCTCCAGCGTGCCAATCCGGAGTCTTGGCGATCGTCGACGGTCTTGAGTGTGCTGACTGAGGCGCGTGGATTTGAGGGTAAATAGGGGACGCAACATGGCTGGGCACCAGGGAGGGTGTGGATGGCAGTCGTCTTGGGCTGGAAGGCAAAGCGAGCCGAGTCACAAAACGGAGGCATTTTGTCGAAGCGAGCAACGAATGGAAAGGATCAAATCAAACGGCGCGATTGCGTATTGAGGGTCTGGATGCCGGGGAACACCCGAGGGAAGCCGAAACCAGCAAGCAAGAAACTGCGATTATCCAGGCGAAATCGGTGGATTTATTCGGATTCCAGTCCGCCAAACAGGGTTGTGCCGATTCGGACGAGTGTTGACCCCTCCTCGATGGCCACTTCGAAATCGCCGGACATTCCCATCGATAATTGCGCCAGCTGTATTCCGCCGGCTTCCCACTCGGATTGCAGACGATCGCGCAAGGCTCGCAACTCCGCAAAGGTCGCTCGCGATTGCTCCGGATCGTCCGACAAGGCCGCCATGCCCATTAGGCCGACGACTGTGACGGGCATTCGTGCAATTTCCGATTGGCTTTGGCGCAATTCGTCGAAATCAAATCCGTGCTTTTGCGCTTCATGGCTCGCGTTGATTTGCAACAAAACCCGCGGACGCAACTTGTGTTTCGCACCTTCGGCCGCGATCGTTTGCAACAGGCGAAGGCTGTCGACGCTGTGAATCAAATTCACGAGCGGCAGAGTCCGCTCAACTTTGTTGCGCTGCAGATGCCCGATCATATGCCAGCGAATCGGCAGATCTTTGAGCGCTTCCGTCTTTCGCCAAAGCTCCTGCGGCCGGCTCTCGCCCAGATCAAAGACCGCAAGCTCCGGTAACAACCCGGCCACGCGTGGCGAGACCGTCTTGGTGACGGCGACGAGCGTGACCTCGTCCAGCTCGCGGTCTACTCGCGCACAGGCGGCGGCGATGCGCTTCCGCACCATTGCGATGCGCTCAGCCAAGACGGTGCGTAGTTCCGGGTCGGTCATTGTCGGAGCAAGCTCACTCGTATCATAAGCGTTTTCTGGTTGTGCAAAGGATCCACATGGCCGACATCCGGGCATTCCGCGGCTTTCGCTACGACCTCGGCCGGGCCGGGACTCTGACCGATCTGGTCGCGCCGCCGTACGACGTCGTCGATTCGGCGCTGCAACAGTCGCTATACGACAAAAGCCCGTACAACGCGATTCGCCTGGAACTCTCCCAGGACGAGCCCGGCGACACCCCGACCCGCAATCGCTACACCCGAGCCGCCCAGGCTCTGAGCGGCTGGATGACCGATCACATCCTGCAACAAGACACGCTCCGCTCACTGTATGTCGTCGAGCAGGAGTTTTCCGTGGACGGCGCGACGCATCGGCGACGGGGATTCATCGCCCGCGTGCGTCTCGAACCATTCGGCTCGGGCTCGATTTTTCCGCACGAAGAAACCATGTCGGGCCCGAAGGAGGATCGACTGAAGCTCTTTCGCTCGACCGGCATGAATCTCAGTCCCCTGTTCGGGATTTACCCCGATTCGACGAACGACATCTTGGGTCGCTTGGAACCGCAGCTTATGCGGACGTTGCCTCTGGAGGCAAAAGATCATCTGGGCGTGATCAGTCGTTTATGGCCCATTACGGACGAACGAACGATCGGCTCGGTCGTGAGTGGAATGACCGACCGGCCCGTCTTCATCGCCGACGGCCATCATCGTTACGAGACCGGCTTGCACTACCTGGATGAAGCCCGGGCCGCGGGACAGGTCGCCAACGATGACGCGCCGGCCAACTTCACCATGATGATGCTCGTCTCGATGGGCGATCCTGGACTGGTCATTCTGCCAACACATCGGCTCGTTTCCGGATTTCCCGGCTTGACCTCTCAGCAGCTTCAATCCGCACTTGGGGCCCATTTTCAATTCGAACGCGTGGCGAGCGGCCACGACACGTGGGAAGCGATTGAACTGGACGGAACCCAGTCGCTCCTCGCTTTTCACACCAAGGCCGACGGGGCGTGGCAGACCGCTCGCTTCACGAATCCCGCATTGATCGCCGAGTTGGAGCCGGGTCACAGTCCCAACTGGCGGGAACTGGCGGTCAGCGTGCTGCACGTGGCCGTCCTCAATCGACTCTTGCCGGCGGCGACCGGCGGGACGGCGTCGTGTCGATTCGTACATTCCCTGCGCGAAATTGATGAGGATATCGCGGCGGGTGGATGCGACCTGGCTGCATTGATTCCGCCAGCGTCCATGGCCCATGTGGAGTTGATTGCGGGCAATCACGAAAAGATGCCGCCCAAGTCGACGTACTTCTATCCTAAGCTTCTCACCGGACTTGTCTTCAACTCTCTCAAAGTGAATTGAGCCTGCGGGATGGCGGTCTGCTTTACTTTCGACGTCGAGGAACACGACCGGATTGAAGCCGCGGCGGGCCACACATGCCCGGCGCCGCGGCGAAGCGAATACGCACGGCGAATGGAAGCATCGACGCGCTGGTTGCTCGAAGCGCTCGCGGACGTCAACGCCCAGGCGACCTTCTTTGTTGTGGGGCAGATCGCGCGCACCCATCCACAACTCATTCGCGACATGGTCCTCGCCGGGCATGAAGTCGGCTGCCATAGTTGGGATCATCAACGCGTGCATCGCCATTCGGTGGCAAGCTTGCGCGAGGATGTTCATCGGGCTCGGGCGACCCTGGAGGAAGCGGCGGGCGCGCCGGTAATCGGCTATCGCGCGCCGACATTCAGCATTACCCGCGAAACGGCCTGGGCCATCGATGTCCTGGCGGATGAAGGCTTTCGCTACGATTCATCCGTGTTCCCGGTGCGGCACGACCGTTATGGCGTCCCGAGCGCGCCCCGAATTCCCTTTCGCGTGGTGGGCCCGGAACGATCGCTGCCCGAATTGCCGCTGGCCACGTACGGAATTGGCTCGTTGAAATTGCCGGCGGCTGGCGGGGGCTATTTTCGACTGTTTCCCCCGGCGATTATGCGGGGCGCCATTCGCCAACTGGAGCGCGAACCGACTGGCTTGGCGGTGCTCTACTTCCACCCTTGGGAGTTCGACCCCTCCCAGCCACGATTGCGGCTCAAGAGCACGAGCCGATTACGGACCTATGTCGGCATTCCCGGCAGCCGGGTGCGGTTCAAACGACTTTTGAGTCGGTATCGGTCGTCTCGATTAATTGATGTGCTGGAGAACTTCCAACGAACCGGACTTGCGCTGAAGAACTTTCAACTCGATCCGTCGGCAGATCAAGCGAGCCGAACGCCCTCCTAAGCGCGAGCCGAACGCTTGCTTGGCGAGGCTAGCGATTGCTTGGCGAGCCGAACGCCGTGAGGCGTCGGGTAATGACAGCACCCGGCGGCTTACGCCGCTCGGCTCGCCAAACAATCGAATAACAGCACCCGGCGGCTTACGCCGCTCGGCTCGCCAAGCATGCGCTCGGCTCGCCAAGCAAGCGCTCGCCGCGCCGAGACGTTGCCATGCAGTCAGTCTCAATACGGCGTGGCGGGCAGACCGGTCCCATAGGCGCCAAAATGGGATGGCTCTTGGATCGTTCCGCCGTGATGGCGAAGGATCGATCGAGCATCGTCAGAACGCTCATCGGCATCGTGAACGGTGACGACCGAGCGGCCGGCCCGCACCTGGGCTTCATACCATTGAGCGTCTTGTTCCGATATTCCGAGTCCGATGAGCGTACCAACAAGGGCGCCGGTCGCTGCTCCGGCGCCGACGCTGGCAATCCAGGCGGCCAAGGCGCCGCCGGCGACGACCGGTCCGAACGGCGTCAGGATACTCGCGGCGATTGCCAGTCCGGCAGCGCCACCAGCCGCGGCGCCGATCGCCGCGCCCATTCCAGCACTCTCGTCCGATTCGCTGGATTTCGAACCCGTTTCGAAAACCTCCCGAGCGATGAAGCCAATTTGTTGATCGCCGAACCCGGATCGTCGTAGGTCCGCGATTGCGGAACGGGCGCTTGCGGTGTCTTGAAACACCCCGACCACGATCGTGTGAACCGGGGCCGCAATTGCACTGTCCATTTGCGCCTCCCTCTCATTGAGCAAGAATTGCACTCTCGACATGCGGATGGGAGTAAATAGTGCAACCCCGATGCCGCAAAGCGACCGGCACGCGGTTTGTTCGACGAGCCACACCATGAGCAAGCACATCGGGCGAAAACAACGCTGGACGGAATGCAACGCCACCACATGGACATCGGCGTTGGGTTCGGTCGTTTATCGCCAGGACGCCTGGTATGCGCGCCTCCGATACCGCGTACGTACACCGTCACGAGTGGACGGAGAATTGCCGGCTTGGGTGAACTCCGATCGCTGGCTTGGCCCTTACCGCCGGCCGCGCAATGCAATGATCGAACTCGAACGGGAAGTGGCAGTTTTACGCAACCGCCACGGCGACGATGTGCAGGTGGGCGAGGAAATCGATTGAGCGAAGCGAGCAACCCGCGATTTTCGTTGCGGATTCATTGCAAAAACAAGCTCTTTCGTTGCAAACGGGTGTGTGCGCCTGCGAAACGAATGGTAGCGTGTTGCGCCGACCCATCACCCTATATATCAACGAAGCCAGACCGCCGTTCTTTTGCAGAATTCCAATGCCCCTTCGTCTTTCCGCATTTCCGAAGTGTTACCTCGACCAGATTGCCGGCGAGCGCTCGATGTCTGTCTTCGACTGGATCGGGATGGCCAAACAGCTCGACGCCGACGGGTTGGAAATGTACGACGGCTTCTTCACCAGCCTGGAACCGGGCTACCTCGATTCCATCGCGGAGGCGATCCATAATGCCGGCTTCGCGATGCCGATGCTCTGTTGCTCGCCGGATTTCACTAATCCCGATGCCGAAGTTCGCAAGCGCTCGGTTCGAGCGCGAGATCGCGATGGTTCGTGTGGGGCGAAGGCTTGGTGGTCCGGTAACGGTCTGCCGCGTCTTGAGTGGTCAACGCTTCCCGAACGTCGATCGCCAGCAGGGCCTTGAATGGGCTGTTGGCTGTATCAACCAGGTGCTGCCCGTGGCCCGCGAGCACGGCATTATTCTCGGCCTGGAAAACCACTACAAGGACGGCTTCTGGACATATCCCGAATTTGCGCAAAAGAAGGATGTGTTCCTCGAGCTGTTGAATGCGATTCCCGATCACGAATTCTTCGGCGTGCAATACGACCCGTCGAATGCCACCGTCGCCGGCGATGATCCGATCGATTTGCTCGAGGCGGTTGCCGATCGCGTTGTCAGCATGCACGCGAGCGATCGCTATCTCGTCCAGGGGGCCAAACTCGACGATCTTCGCCAGGCTGACGGCACAATCGGCTATTCGTCGTGCCTCAAGCACGGCGTCACCGGCAAGGGGCTTAACGATTATGATGCGATCTTCCGCATTCTCGCCGAGCATGATTATCGCGGCTGGGTCAGCATCGAGGACGGCATGAACGGCATGGATGAAATGGCGGAATCGCTTGCGTTTCTGCGGCGCATGACGGCCAAGTATTTCCCGTAGGAGGGCAATTGTGCAACCATTGCGAGTCGGCCTGATCGGCTGCGGCAAAGTCGGCCAAATCCACGCAGCGGCCTTGAAGACAGTCGACGAGGCGCAATTCGTCGCCGCCTGCGACGCATCTTTGGAACGGGCCCAGGCATTCGCCGCCAAATACGGCGCGCGGCCGTTTGCCGACATCGCATCGATGCTCCCCGTGGTTGATGCGGTCATTATCGGCACCCCGCACCCCCTACATGCCGAGCCTGCGATTCGAGCTCTCGAAGCCGGCGTCCACGTTCTCGTCGAAAAGCCAATGGCGGCAACCTTGGCCGATTGCGACGCCATGCTCCACGCGGCTCGGAAGTCGGGAGCGACGCTGGGGGTCATCAGCCAGCGTCGATTCTTGCCGCCCGTTCAACGCATGAAGCAAGCCATCGACGCCGGCAAGATTGGCGAGCCGGCGCTCGGCGTATTCATCCAGTACAGTTGGCGCGAGCCGTCGTACTACGCGTCCGATCCCTGGCGCGGCAAATGGACCACCGAAGGCGGCGGCGTGCTGGTCAATCAATCCCCCCACCAGCTCGATTTGCTGCTCTGGTTCATGGGTCCGGCGGCCGAGGTGAACGGCTACTGGGCAAATCTCAATCACCCCACCGTGGAAGTCGATGACACGGCCGTTGCGAGTATTCGCTTCCGGAACGGCGGGCTCGGTTCCGTCGCAACCAGTCTTTCGCAGAAGCCGGGGATCTATACCAAGGTGCACATCCACGGCCGCAACGGCGCCTCGGTCGGCGTTGAGACTGACCGAGGCGCCACGTTCATTGCCGGATATTCGGGAATCACGGAGCCGGCGACTAACGATCTGTGGACCATTCCAGGCGAGGAGAATCGGCTGGCGGAGTTTCAAGCAGCCGACCGAGCTGCGTTCGCCCGGGTCGATCCAATTGTGCATTACCACACGCTTCAAATCCGTGATTTTCTGCAAGCGATTCGCGGAGGCCGGCCGCCGCTCGTGACTGGCGAAGATGGCCGAGCCGTGGTGGAACTGTTCACGGCGATTTATCAGTCGAGCCGCGCGAGCCAGGCGGTGAAGTTGCCGATTGTCGCGCGGTAAACCAACGAATTGGTTGCGAATGCCTGGCGAGCAGTTTACGAAACGCGCAGAATGAAGCACTTCAGATACGCGGTCTCCAAACAGCTCGCGGCAACCGGATGATCCGGCGCCGCCCCACGGCGTCCGAGGATTTGCACATCGCGCTTCTCCTCGCCGGCAACTTGAGCGACAAGCTCCGTCAACATTTCCGGAGTAATCAGTCCCGAGCAACAACAAAACGCGACGAACCCGCCCGGTTCGGCCAGCCGAAACGATTGTTTCATGAGCTGGCGGTAGCCGCGCATCGCTTCCGGGATTGAGGCACGCGAACGGGCAAACTTCGGGGGATCGAGAATCACCATACCGAATCGCGTGCCGTCGTGAACCAGGGATTCAAGATGTCGAAACACATCGGCTCGAGTGAAGTGGACCTGGGTGAGTTCATTGCGCTCGGCATTCCTGCGCGCAAGTGCCAGCGCCGGCTCCGAGACATCGACGCACTCCACGCTCGCGGCACCGGCTTTGGCGGCATGCAATCCGAACCCGCCCGTATAGCAGAAACCGTCCAACACTCGGCGGCCGCGTGCCAGCCGCGCGACCGCTTGGCGGTTGTCACGTTGATCGTGGTAGAAGCCGGTCTTTTGCCCCTCGGCAATATTCACAAGAAATGAAAGCCCATTCTCTTCGATCGTCAAATCGGCGGGTGGTTCTTCACCGGCGAGCAGGCCATCGTGCAGGTCCAAACCCTCCAGGCTGCCGACGCCCTTTTCAGTTCGGATGTAAATGCCGCGTGGTCGAATCAACTCGTTGAGAATGTCTGCGATCATCTCCTGTCGCTCCGCCAGCGCCAGCGAGGTGAACTGAATCGTCAGCCAGCCCGCGTACTCGTCGATGGTGCAACCCGAAAGCCCATCGGCCTCGCTGAAGACGAGCCGACAACCCTTGCCCGGCCCGCGAACGCCGAGGGCATCACGAAGCCGAATAGCCCGCTCGATGAGCTCGCGGAAAAAGTCGCGATCGAGCGCCTCGGCCGTTTTCCCACGAATAGAGTCGAACGCGAATCTTGCTCTGGCTGTTGAATAGACCACGGGCCACGAAGTTGCCGGTCGTGGAGAGCAAGTCGACCTCAGCGCCGTCGGCGGGGTCGCCCTCAACGCGATCAATCGCCCCGGCATAGACCCACGGGTGACGAGCGAAGAATGGCTGCGCACGTTTGGATTTGAGAACAACGGATGGAACAGACATCGAATTCAGTTTCAAGTTTCAAGTTTCAAGTCTCAAACTTCAGGTTCTTAACTTGGAACTTGAAACTTGGAACCTGAAACTCTTTAGGACAGATTGTCTTCGACCGATCGGATGTATTCGAGCGTGCGCGGCAGGTCGCTTTTCTGCTTGCGAGCCCGCAGGAGGGCCCGGACGCGCAACAGTAATTCCGCCTTGTGAATCGGCTTGGTCAGAAAGTCATCCGTGCCAACGTCGACCGCCCGGTCAATATCCGCGTGTTGATCGAGCGCCGTCACCATGATGACGCCGATGTCCCGCGTCGCCGGGTTAGCGCGAATTTTCCGACACACTTCAAACCCGCTCAAGCGCGGCATCATGATGTCTAATAGCACAATGTCCGGCTTCCACTCGCCGACGAGCCGCAACGCTTCTTCACCATTCGACGCGACGCGCGTTTCGTGCGGGGTTTCGCCGAGAAAGGCTTCGAGAAGTTCAGCTGCCCTGGGCGTTGTCTTCGGTGATCAAGATCTTGGCCGGGGTACTCACGAGTCGGGCCTCGCCTGCCGCATTAGGGCATCGGCGACTATTGTAGAGCTTGGGCCTTGCATTGGATTCAACGGAGCCAGCATCGCGTGACCATCCTTCTCGGCAGCGGTGGGTTTCGTACTCCCGAACGCGTCGCCGTTTGGGCGGAGCAGATGCGCTGGGTACTGGGCAGTGTGCGTCGAGTCGTTTTCATTCCGTTCGCTCTTGCCGATCATGATGGCTACGTTCGCATGATGACCGAGCGCGGGCTGAATGCCGGCTACGAGCTGGTTGGCCTGCATTGCGAACCCGACCCTATCCAAGCCATTCACGACGCCGAAGCGGTATTGGTCGGCGGCGGCAACACGTTTCGATTGCTCGCGGCTCTTTATCGCTTGAAACTGTTGGAGCCGATTCGCGAGCGGGTGAAAAGCGGCGTCCCTTACCTCGGCATCAGCGCCGGCACGAACGTCGCGTGCCCAACGATTCGGACGACGAATGACATGCCGATCGTCCAGCCACCGAGTTTCGATGCTTTGGGCCTGGTTCCCTTCCAGGTGAACGCCCATTACTACACCGGTTCGAACTATGTCCGCCACGGTGATCGGTTCGTTGAACACTTTGGCGAGACGCGCGACGATCGACTGCGCGAGTTCCATGAAGAGAATGAAACCCCGGTGATTGGCCTCTGGGAAGGCGGGGTGCTGCGGGTTATTGACGGTCGTGTTCAATTGATCGGCGCACCGGCACGCATTTTTCGGCGGGGACAGCCGCCGATTGACCTGGACGCGGATTCCGAGTTCTGGCGGCAGCTTGGCTGATATTTTCAGGATTGTGTGTGGCCCAGCCATCGCGATCTGATAGTTTGTTGGACGGTCCACACTCTCCAAAGATTCATGTCCGACCCGCAACCACAATCCGACTCCGAACGTCTTGCCCATACGGTCCGTCGCAAGGTGGCATGGCGAATCTTGCCGCTCATCTTCATTCTCTACGTCGTTGCCTATCTCGATCGTGCCAACCTTGGGTTTGCCAAACGGCAAATGATGTCCGACTTGAATCTTTCGGATGCGGTGTATGGCCTCGGGGCGGGTGTTTTCTTCATTGGCTACCTTTTGCTGGAAATCCCCGGCGCTCTTTTGGTCGAGCGCTGGAGCGCCCGCAAATGGTTCACGCGCATTCTCGTCACGTGGGGTTTGTGCTCCATGGGCATGGCCCTGGTACGGACGGAGACGCAGTTCTACGTTGCGCGATTCTTGCTGGGACTGGCGGAGGCGGGGTTCTTTCCCGGCGTTATTGTCTATCTGACGCACTGGTTTCCCAGGCGAGACCGGGCCAAGGCACTGAGCGGACTCGTGTTCGGCGTTCCGTTCAGCCTGGCTCTGGAGCGTACACGTCCGGATTTCTCTTGCAAGTGGATTCATTGGGTCTTTCAGGCTGGCAGTGGATGTTCCTGGCCGAAGGAGGCGCCGGCGATCGTTCTTGGGCTGTTCGTTTGGTTTGCCTTGCCGGACCGTCCAAAGGATGCGAGTTGGCTGTCCAAATCCGAACGCGAATCGCTCGAAGAATTGCTCGCTGCCGAACGGCGTGAGGTGACGGCTGGCGAGCCGATGACGCTCGGCCGGGCACTTCAACAACCCACCGTCTGGCTGCTGGCTCTCGGCATCATGGCGATCAATACCGGTGGCTACGCCCTGGTGTTTTGGCTGCCCACGGCGGTTCAGGGATTGCTGGCGGACGCGGGCCGGTCGACCGTGCAACAGAATGTCTTGCTGTGGACGAGCGCCATCTATGTGTGTGGCGTCGCGGCGATTTATGTCGCCGGCCGTTCATCCGATTGGACTCGGCGAACGCAAATGGCACTGTGCCGGCGGTGCATTTCTCGCCGGCGTTGGGCTCGCATTGAGTGCAATGCCGGGTCAGCCATGGCCGCTCGTTTTCCTGTGGCTATGCATCGCCGGATTCGGAGCATTCTTTTGGATTCCCCCATTCTGGGTGCTGCCGACAGCGACGCTTACCGCGTCGGCTGCGGCTATCGCGGTCGGGGTCATTAACATGTCCGCGAACCTCGCGGGCCTGTTCGGTTCGCCCACGGTTGGCATGATGAAGGATGCCGGCCTCGGTGATCGGGCGTGTCTCCTATTCCTCGCCGGTTGCTACGTCGCCGGAGCGGGAATCATCAGCCTAATCGGTATTCAGCCGCCGCCGGGCCACATCGCAGACTATGCGGAGCCAACGCCTTGCAAACCAGTGAACAGCGATCAAGCGTGAAACGTGTGACCGAGCGCGACACGTTGACCCGCATCTATCGGCGAATGGTCCTGATCCGCCTTTGCGAAGAGCAACTGGCCCGCGCCCATCAACGCGGGCTCGTTCACGGCGCCTGCCATACCTACGTCGGGCAGGAGGCGATTGCCGCCGCGGTTTGCGATCATCTGCGAATTGACGACGTTGTTTTCAGCACGCACCGCGGGCATGGTCATGCGTTAGCGAAGGGGGTTTCGCCATTCGAACTGATTGCGGAACTACTCGGCCGCAAGGAAGGCTGTTCCCGTGGCCGCGGCGGCAGCATGCATCTGTTCGCACCGGAGGTCGGATTGCTCGGCACGAGCGGCATCGTCGGCCCGTGCATCCTGCAAGCCGCGGGCGCCGGCTACAGTGCAAAGTTGCTGAAGACCGATCGTGTGGCCGTTGCGTTCTTTGGCGATGGCGCAGTGAACAATGGCGCATTCCACGAGGGCTTGAACCTCGCGTCGATCTGGAAGCTGCCAGTGTTGTTCGTCTGCGAGAACAATCAGTTCGCGACCGAGGTGCCCTTCGCCTATTCCGCGGGCAATCCCAGTGTGGCTTCCCGTGGCGCGATGTACGGCATGCCCGGCGTGGAACTCGATGGGAATGACGCGATTGCAATCCACAAGGCCGCGGAGGATGCAGTTCGTCGAGCTCGCGCTGGCGACGGGCCAGCGCTTCTCGAATGCAAGACCTATCGCACCCGGCCACACGCCGAAGGGATGGGCGACTACACCTATCGCACCCGCGACGAGGTCGACCAATGGAAGACGCGCTGCCCGATCCGGCGGCTACGGGAAACGCTGATTACAAATGGCATCGGGGCGGCGGACCTAGATCGAATCGACAGCGAGGTTCAGCGCGAAGTCGACGACGCGTATCGCAGGGCGGAAGCGAGTGCTTGGCCGAGCGGCGACGATGCCGCGACGCACGTGTATGCGGAGCCCCAACGTGGGACGGATTTGCAATCCCTCCGTTCAAGTGGGACGGATTTGCAATCCGTCCAGGCGAGCGGGACGGATTACAAATCCGTCCCACCGGGCGAGCGCTCAATCAGTTGGATGCAAGCGACTCTCGAAGCGCTCACCGCGGAGATGGAAGCGAATCCCGGCATCTTTGTACTCGGCGAAGGGATCGGAATTCGTGGCGGCAATTTCAACACGACTGCCGGGCTTTTCAAGCGCTTTGGCGCCGAACGGCTGCGCGATACGCCGATTGCGGAACGCGGTTTCACGGGATTAGCCGACGGGGCGGCGATGACCGGGACGCGGCCGGTCGTCGATTTCATGTTCGCGGACTTTTTGCTCGACGCGGTCGGCGAGGTGATCAACCAGATCGCAAAGATTCAGTACATGAGCAGCGGACGGATCAAGATGCCGATCCTGCTCCGCGGCTGTATCGGCATTGGCCACTCGGCGGCGACTCACCATTCGGGCAGCTATTACACGATGTACGGCCATTTCCCCGGCCTGCGCGTGGTCGTGCCATCGAACGCTTACGACGCCAAGGGGCTCTTGCACCACGCTCTTCGCTGCAACGATCCCGTGATGTTTCTCGAGCACCGCGAGCTATTGTCGTTCAAGACCCCGGTCCCCGAAGAGCCCTACGAAATCCCGTTCGGCAAGGCAGTGATTGTTCGCGAAGGCCGCGATGCCACGGTCGTCGCCATTGCACTGATGGTGCAACATTGCCTGAAGGCCTGCGAGCAACTGGCGGCCGAGGGGATCTCGGTAGAAGTGATCGATCCGCGCACGATCGCGCCGCTGGATGTGGAGACGATTTTGCAATCGGTGGCGAAGACCGGCCGATTGCTCATCGTCGATGAGACATTTGCACCGTTCGGTTTCGGGGCCGAGATTGCCGCCCAGGTTGTCGACCGCGGATTCAACGATCTGGATGCACCAATTCATCGCCTGAATGGCCTGCACACGCCGACGCCATACAGCCCGCCGCTGGAGAAAGCCGTTGTGCCGGACGTGAAGTCGATCGTGCAGGCGATCCGCGACTTACTGGCCGAGTGAGGATGACGCATGGCAATCCCCATTACGATTCCCCGCCTCGGCTGGAACATGGAGGAGGGAAAATTCGGCGGCTGGCTGAAGAACGAGGGGGACGAGGTCCAGCCTGGAGACCGGTTGTTCGTACTCGAAAGCGAGAAGGCGGCGGAGGAGATCGAGACGCTGGATGGGGGATTGTTGCATATCCCAGCAGACGGGCCGAAGACAGGCGACGCACTCGTTGTGGGTACTGTAATTGGCTACCTGGTTGCACGCGGAGAGTCGATCGTAGTCGAAAAAAGTGTGATTAGCAACCCGGAACACATCGACGTTACCTCCACCATTTACAGTGCTCAGCCGAGCGGAGCCAAGTCGACGAAAGGTCCAGCGATTTCGCCGCGAGCGCGGCGCTTGGCGAGCGAGCTTGGAGTCGATTGGACCACGATTCATGGCACGGGACGAGGCGAACGAATTCGCGAGCGCGATGTGCGCGCGATCAACCCAACCCCCGATCCCCGTCTCCGAAGTGCGGAAGGGGAAACAATCCCGCTTACCCCCGTCCGCCGCACTATCGCCAGCCGCATGCTGGAAAGCCAGCGTGCCACCGCGCCGGTGACATTGACGACCAGCCTGGACGCGACCAACCTCGTCGCTCTTCGCAACCAGTTCAAATCGACCGGCGGCATCGTCCCTTCCTTCACGGACATCATCGTCAAGCTCTCCGCCCTGACCCTGAAAGAACACCTGCTGCTCGCCGGCCAGTGGACTGATGCGGGCATCCACCTGCCGGGCGCGATTCACATTGGTGTTGCCGTCGATACACCCGACGGCTTGCGTGTGCCGGTCATCCGTGATGTCCCCAATCTCGGTCTACGAGACCTGGCGAGGCAATCACGCGATCTGATCGAACGCGCTCGGGCCGGCAAGCTAACCGCCGCGGAGATGCAAGGCGGGTGCTTCACCGTCAGCAACCTTGGTGCGTATGACATCGATGCGTTCACGCCGATCATCAACTATCCGGAATGCGCCGTGCTTGGCGTTGGGCGGATTGCTCGCCGGCCCGCGGTCGTCGGCGACGCGATCGTGCCACGCGATCAAGTGACCTTGAGTCTCACGTTCGATCACCGAATTGTTGATGGCGCACCGGCCGCTCGCTTCTTGCAGGCGCTGGCGAAGGCAATCGAAAACCCAGGGATTCAGCCATGAAATGCGAACTGACCGGCAAGGTGAGCCTCGTCACCGGCGCTGCCCGCGGGATTGGCAAGGCCATTGCCGACCGGCTGGTCGCCAACGGCAGCACCGTTTATTACTCCGATCGCAATGTGGACGAGTTACGCGAAGCCGCGGCTGGCGGCCGCTGGCTCCAACTTGATGTCACCAACGCGGACCAGATCGCCGGGGCCGTTTCCGAGGTCCAGGCCGAATCGGGTCGCATCGACATTCTCGTCAACAACGCGGGCATCAACAGCCTGACGCACCGCGTCCCTGCCGACGCGTACCCGCGATCGGAGTGGGATCGCATCCTGGCGGTCGATCTCACCGGCGTCTTCGACATGACGCGGGCGTTCGCACCGCTCATGCGCCAGCAAGGGAGCGGTCGCATCATCAATATCGCCTCGATCGCCGGCATCGTGCCATTGCGCTTGCAATGTGCCTACGTCGCCGCCAAGGCCGGCGTGGTGAACCTGACCAAGGCGATGGCTCTCGAACTGGGAACCTCCGGCATCCTGGTGAACGGAATTGCCCCCGGCTCGACGCTCACGGACGGCACCCGCAAGCTCTTCTACGGCGACGACGGCCTGTTCCGCGAATCGGTGCAGAAGATGCTCGACCATGTCCCGCTCGGCCGCCCCGCGCAAGTCGACGAGATCGCGGTCGCCGCGTTGTTCCTGGCCGATCCGGAGAACTCGTACATGAACGGCCACGTTCTCGTTGTCGATGGCGGTTGGACGGCGGGGTATGCCCGGGAGTTTTGACCACTTGGTCCATGGATCCTGGCTGCCATCGGTTGACCCAAGTTTCCTGTTCGCAGTTGCTTTGGCCGGACGAGTCCACAATACTTTTGGTATGTGGAACCGTCTCAGTCACCACCTGTTTTGGCTGATTCTTTTCGGCATATTTCTCTGGACGGCCTTGGCAGTTTGGTTGGCAACTTTGCCAGAACTAACCCGGCGCATGATCGCTCTCCACTCAAATGAAGTCGGAGCGATCGTAGCTGGATGTGCCATAGGGAGCTGGTTGTCCCTTGAATTAGTCAAGCGCTTTCGCCCTCGGCTATTAAAATGTGCTGACACGCAGGAAGCCCGCGACTACGACGATGGGCCGCCATCACGCGGTACATAGTCATGGAAATGCGCACGCTCGTGAAGAGCCCCCAATCTCGTCAGTCGATTACGACTGACGCGTGGGCTGAAAGGTCTATTCGCACGGACAAAGCGTCGTTAAGATAACCGCGAAAAATGAGAGAGACACGACCGGATCTCACACCCGCGACGTTGCACTTGCGACGTTCCCCCCGAATATCGATTCACTAGCCTCCCATGCCTAAACGCGATTACGATCCCGACTCCGACATTGACGACCGGCCGCGGCGACGACGACGACCGGCGAAGCGAAAGAAATCGGACTCGAACGTTCTGGTTATTCTGGTCTGTGTCGGCGCCTGCTTTCTACTGATGCTTGGCACTGTCGTGGGCGGCTACTTCCTTCTTCGACGAGGGCCCGCCCCGGCGATCGGAATTGTGGAGAGCCCAGGTGGAGACCTCGAGCGGCTGGCCGGCCGGTGGGAGTGCACGTTTCGCGACCAGACGGGCCGCGTTTACATGCACAAGGTCAAAGAGATCAACGGCAACTCGGAGACGGCGACGTGGTATCGGCCGGATGGCTCCGTGTTCCGGATCAATCGGGTCGAGTTCCAACTGGATCTGCGCGGACAACAAAAGATTTTCCGCTACTTCAACGGCTGGGCCTCGGACGGCAACGGAGTCGGCCAGCCGTTCCCCTCGGGCGAATATGTCTACACGCTCGAAGGCGACACCTGGACGGAGTTTGATCCAGGGGGGAATATTGTGTGGACGCGAATGCGGTAGGCTGTCCGATGCTCCTGTTTGCGTCTCGCCGCGCCCGTAGCTGTTGGCCGTAGAATGTTACCGGTGAAAGACCGTTTCTGCATCTGGCCGGCGTTCGGCCTCGGGGCCCTCGCCTTGTGGGCGATTGGGTTCTCGTACTGGCCGATTCTACCGGAGCGGGAGGGCAGACCGATGGGGGACAAGGTCATCAAGTCCGATGAAGAGTGGAAACGCATCCTGACGCCGGAACAGTATCGCGTCGCCCGCAAGCAAGGCACCGAACCCGCCTTCACCGGCGAATACTGGGATTGCCACGCGGACGGCATGTACACCTGCGCTTGCTGCGGGCAACCGCTGTTCGACAGCACCAGCAAGTTCGAGTCTGGCACCGGCTGGCCCAGCTTTTATGCACCGGTCGATGAAGAGTCCGTTTCAACGAAGATCGATCGCAGCCACTTCATGACCCGCACGGAAGCCTTGTGCAGCCGTTGCGACGCCCATCTCGGCCACGTCTTCAACGATGGCGCCAGCGCCGACGGGACTGCGCTTTTGCATGAACTCGGCGGCGCTCAAGTTGAAGCCACGCGACCAAGAACGCAAGTAGTCTCTCTTGATAGTTCGCATTTTACGAACTACAATCGTCGCATGCCGATAAGGGAGATCGGAGGTGCGCGTGATCTCCAAGGCCCGGCTTAAGCGATTCTGGGAAACTCCGGGTCGTAAGGACGCGGAGGGGCCTTTACGAGCGTGGTATAAGCACGTGAACAGCGCTTCGACTTCGTGGGCATCCTGGAGCGATCTCAGATCCGATTTTTCCGCCGCGAGCATCGTCGGTAATTGCATCGTGTTCAATATCGCCGGCAATAAGTACCGTCTCGTCACACGCGTCCTGTACCGGAGTTGGAAAGTCTTCATTCTGAAAGTAATGACCCACGCGGAATACGACCACGACACATGGAAGGATGAATGCGGTTGCTTCGCCCCTCCGCCAACTAGGACGGCGAAGACATCGCCGAAACGCAAGGAGCGATAACCATGTCGATCAAAACGAAGTTTGGGCTCAAGAGCAAGGTTCGCGATTCCTATCTGGAGCTGATTCGTGCATTTCCGCTGGTTTCCATTCGCACCGAGCACTTGTTCGACGAAGCTCAACGCGTCATGGATCGTCTCCTTGCGAAAGGAGAATTGGACGAAGGCGAGGAGTTGTACCTTGATGCACTGAGCGACCTGGTTGGGGCGTACGAGGACGAACATTATCCGATGGAGCCGCCTTCCGATGCTGACATGTTGCGGCACTTGCTGGAAGCGAAAGGAATCAGTCAGGCGCAATTGAGCAAGGACACATTGATCCCGAAGTCATCGATCTCAGAAGTGCTTGCGGGGAAGAAGTCCCTAAGTCGCGTGATGATTCGCAAACTCGCTAGTTACTTCAAGGTCGACGCCGGGATACTTGCAGGCAATATGTGACCAAACATTCGTTGACGAATGATCGAAACTTGCGCAGTCCGCGAGAATGCAATTGCTTCCCCCGTCCTATCGTGGTACGAAAGTGTAAGTCCCCCCTGCCGATTGGCGCTTCTGCCACGCCGCCCGATTTTCCGTTCGAGGTCTCCTTCGCGTGTCCCTGTTTCGACTGGTCCTGGTCGTATTGTTGGTTGCCGCGGTTCCAACCGCCGCGGCCGACAAGTTCACGAGCATTCAAGTCGATCCAACTTCAGTCAGCTTGTCCGGGCCTGAGGCCCGGTATTCGCTGCTGATTGCGGGCAAAACGCCGGATGGCCGACTGATCGATCTGACCGGTGAGGCCAAAGCCATCGCCGCCAATCCGCGTTTTCTGCGAACGGAAGGGAACGTCGTTCGTGCGCTCGCCGATGGAACGACAACGCTGCGCATCGAAGCCGGTGGTAAAGTGCTGACTGTCCCGGTTCAAATCTCCGGCAGCACGGTCCCGCGGCAATACCATTTCGTCAACGATATCGAGCCGCTCTTCGGCCGCTTCGGCTGCAACGCGTCCGGATGTCACGGCAAGGCGGAGGGGCAGAACGGCTTCAAGTTGTCTGTCTTCGGGTTCGATCCGGCCGCCGACTACGCCGCACTGGTGATGGAGGCACGCGGCCGGCGGGTGTTTCCAGCCGCTCCGGAGCGAAGTCTGCTGCTCGCCAAAGCCAGCGGGCAAGTCCCCCACGGCGGCGGCATCCGCTTTCGACTTGGCTCCGATGCATACGAGACCGTTCGCGGCTGGATTGCGGCCGGCGCGCCGATGGGATCGGCCGACGCGCCAAGCGTTGAACGCATCCGAGTGGAACCGGCCGAACGCATCCTCGACCATTCGAGCCCGCAGCAATTGCGCGTGATCGCTCATTACAGCGACGGCCGCGAAGTCGATGTCACCCACAACGCCCGCTTTCAATCGAACAACGATGCCGTCGCTGCGGTCGGCGCCGATGGTTTGGTGCAGACTTCGGACGTGCCTGGCGAGGCGGCCGTGATGGCCTCGTTCGCCAACCAGGTCAGCATTTTCAGGGCCCTCGTGCCACGGCCGGGGACGATCGACTATCCCAACCTGCCGTGCAATGAATTTCATCGATCCGCTCGTCGATGCCAAGCTCAAGAAGCTGCACATCCTGCCGTCGGGACCAGCGGATGACGCGGAGTTTCTGCGCCGCGTCTACCTGGACGTGATCGGCACGCTGCCGACCGCCGGTGAAGTGCGCCAGTTTTTGGCGGATCCGCGAAACGATAAACGGTCCAGGCTAATCAATGAGTTGTTGGAACGCCCCGAATACGCGGACTACTGGGCGTTCAAATGGTCGGACGTGCTGCGCGTCGATCGCCAGGCGCTCGGGTCGCAAGAGGCTTACGCATATTACAAGTGGATCCGCCGGTCGATCGCCGACAACAAGCCGTTCGACCAGTTTGCTCGCGAGATCATTACTGCGGAAGGCCCGCTCGACGAAGTCCCGGAGGGGGGCTTCTACAAGGTCGTTGCCACGCCGGGCCAGAAGGCCAGCACGCTGTCGCAAGTGTTCCTGGGCATTCGCATCGCCTGTGCCGAGTGCCATCATCACCCGTTCGATCGCTGGAGCCAGACCGACTATTACGGCATGGCCGCGTTCTTCAGCCCGGTGGGCATTCGCAAAATCGGACCGGGCGAAGCCGTTGTCGCGCAGGGCGAATCGACCGCGAAGCACAAACGCACCGGAGCGACGATCCCGGCCAAGGCGCTTGGCGGCCAAGCTGTATCGATCGACGACGGGGGATCGTCGCGGGGAGCTGGCAGCGTGGATAACCGCTCCGGACAACCCCTTCTTCGCCCGCAATCTTGTGAATCGCCTGTGGGCTCACTTCCTCGGCCGCGGACTGGTCGAGCCGGTCGATGATGTGCGTTCCACCAATCCGCCGACCAATCCCGAATTGCTCGATGCACTGGCGAAGAAGTTCATCGAGTCGAAATACGACGTCAAGGCGCTGATGCGGCTGATTTGTAACTCGCGGGTTTATCAAACGTCATCGACGCCAAACGAGACGAACAAGCGCGACGATCAGAATTACTCGCGTGCGCTGTTCAAACGTCCCGATGCCGAAGTGCTGATGGACATGATCACGCAAACGACCGGCGTGCCGGAGAAGTTCGAGTGGACCCCGCTCGGCACGCCGAGCGATTCAACTCTGGGACAGCAAGGTGCGGAATTACTTCCTCAAGCAATTCGGCCGGCCGGTGCGGGCGAGCGCCTGCGAATGCGAACGCAATGCCGAGCCGAACATCGCCCAGGTGCTGCACCTCTTGAACAGCGACTTCATCGATAGCCGTTTGCGCCACGACGACGGCCGCATCGCCCGCTGGGTCCGTTCGAAATTGAGCGACGAGAAGATTTTGGAAGAGATGTACCTGACCTTTCTGAGCCGGCCGATCGGGGCGGACGAGAAGAAGCTGGCCCTGGGATACCTGGCAAAAGCCAAGAACCGCCAGGCAGGCTTCGAGGACGTAGCCTGGGCGCTGTTGAACACGAAGGAGTTTTTGTTCAATCATTAAGGGAGTTGGCGAGCGTCGAGGCGTAAGCCCGACGTGGGCTTGATCCCTGAGTTGAGCGTATTCGAGTGGCGAAGGACACGTCGAGCTTACGCTTCGACGCTCGCCGTCAGACTGCAATGCCCGAGAAGAAGTACGACACGCCGCTGGTGAAGAAGCTCGGCATCAAGCCTGGGCATCGGCTGTTGATCGTCAATGAGCCGACCGGCTTTCGCGAGTTGCTGATCGGACTTGCCATTGGACGTGGTCGACCGAATTGAGCGAAGATGAAGCGGCCGACGTAATCGTGTTCTTCACCACCGTGGCCGCGGAAGCGAAGCGGGAGATTCCGAAGTTGAAGAAACGCCTGGCGCCTGGCGGCGGCTTGTGGGTCGCCTGGCCGAAGAAGACGAGCGGCGTCGACACCGATGTGACCTTTGAGATCGTTCAGCCTGCCGGGCTGAAGACGGGTCTCGTGGACAACAAGGTCTGTGCCATCGACTGCGACCTGGACGCGCCTTGCGGTTTGTATTCCGGAAGAGAGTAGGTGCCAATCATGCTCAACCGCCGCGATGCGATGATCCGCCTGGGTCAGATTCGGCCTCGGCGGGCTTGCGCTGCCCGAGTTGCTGGCCGCGCGTAAGGCATCCGCAGCGGAGTTCCGCCACGAGCCGACCGCCGACGCGTGCATCTTCGTCTTCCTCTGGGGCGGCCCGCCGCAGCAGGATATGTGGGACATGAAGCCCGATGCGCCGGCCGGCATCCGCTCGCAGTTTGCGCCGATCAACTACGGTCGTGCCCGGCATTCAGGTTAGCGATCATATGCCGCTCTTCGCCAGGCAGACCGACAAGACCTGCATCGTCCGCTCGCTGTCGCACCACAGCAACAACCACGAGCCGTCGCGTCTATCACATGATGACCGGCCGGCAGAACCCGACTCTGGTCGTTCCGCGGAATCAACGCAATCGCCGCGACTTCCCGTTCTTCGGCTCAGTGATTTCGCATTTCACGCCGCCCCGCGGAATGCCGACGACGGTGACCATCCCCCGGCCGATCGGCCACGACGGCGTCACCTACTCGGGCACCTATGCCGGCTTCCTCGGTCCCGCGGCACGATCCATTCGAGCAAGCGCCGGCCAATTATTCGCACGAGCAGGCCGCCCATCCGACGACGCTTCTGCCCGACCTGAGCCTGAGCGCGGTTGCAAGCTCGAAATGGCCTATTGAAGCTGCTCGAGGAACAGGATCATCGGCTGCAATCGGGCCGCGGTCCGGCGGACCTGGACGAGTTTCGCGACCGAGGCGATGCGGATGATCACGTTCAGACAGCGTGCGCAAGGCGTTCGCTTTGGAGCAGGAGCCGGCGGGCGTTCGCGATCGCTATGGCCGCAATGAATATGGCGAGAGCTTTCTTGCTCGCTCGCCGGCTGGTCGAAGCCGGCGTAAAGGTCGTCAGCATCGCGTGGATGCACGATCGCCAAGAACGGCAAAGCGTACAACGTCTGGGATAATCACGGTGGCACCGCCCCGCTCGGCAACCTCACCGGCTACCAGATGCTCAAGAGAGCACTATTGCCTGCCGGGCCTCGATCGTGGCCTGAGCACGCTGCTCGACGATCTCTCCGAACGCGGCATGCTGAAGCGAACGCTGGTCGTGGCCGTCGGCGAGTTCGGCCGCACGCCGAAGATCAACGCGCAACCAGGGCCGCGATCACTGGGGCGCGTGCCAATCGGCCATCCTGGCCGGCGGCGGCATCCGCGGCGGGCAAGTGTACGGGTCGAGCGATAAGATCGCCGCGTACCCGAAGGAGAACCCGGTTTCGCCCGAGGACTTCCTGGCGACGATCTTCCACGCGATGGGCCTGGACCCGGAAGCCGAAGTGCCCGACCGCGAAGGCCGGCCGCACCGGATCGTCGACGGCGGCAAGCCGGTGCTGAGTTTGTTTGGGTAAGATGACTCACGCACAGAGTCACAGAGGACACAGAGAAGACAATCCTGAACTTGTTCTTGATTTCATCTGTGTCGCTCTGTGACTCTGTGATGACCTGTCCTGGGAGTGACGATGATGATGAAACCGTTCTGCGATGGCAACACACGCCGCGATTTCCTCCGCGTTGGCACGGCCGGCCTGTTCGGCATGGGCGTCGGCCTGCCGCAATTGCTTGCCGCGGACCAGGTGAAGTCGCCAGGCACGAAGGACGTGTCGCTCATCTTCGTCTTCCTGCACGGCGGACTCAGCACGATCGACACGTTTGATCTGAAGCCCGATGCCCCGGCCGAGTTTCGCGGCGAGTTCAAGCCGATCAACACCAGCGTGCCCGGCATTCAGATTTGCGAACATCTGCCGAGCGTCGCCAAAACGATGGATCACATTTCGCTGATCCGTTCGTTCCGCCATCACAATTCCGATCACGGGCCGGCCGACCATTACATGCTGACCGGCTACTTCCCGACCGCCGGCTTCAATCCGAATCTGAACCCGAACAACCAGCGGCCGAGTCACGGCTCGATCATCGCCAAGAAAGCTCGGGCCGCGCGGATCGGTTCCGCCCTATGTCTGCGTTGCCCAAAGTGCATCCGAGCTTTGGCAGCGCCTACCTGGGCGCCGCGGCCGCTCCGTTTGGAATCGACGCCGACCCGAACGCCCCGGACTTCAGTGTGCCGGACATCCTGCCGCCCATGAACGTGCCGGCCGACCGGCTCGACAACCGCAAAGGTCTGCTCGACGGCCTCGATCGTTTTCAGAAGTCCGAAGAGACTGAAGGCCAATCGCCAGGCCGAGACGGTTGGCGTCTTCCAGCGCAAGGCGTTCGAGTTGATGACCTCGCCGGAAGCGAAGAAGGCGTTCGACATCGCGGCCGAGCCGGAGAAACTGCGAGCCGCCTATGGCCGACATTCGCTGGGCCAGTGCTGCCTGATGGCCCGGCGGCTGGTCGAAGCCGGCGTGCGCTGCGTGAGCATCGATCATTCGAACTGGGACACGCACGACGGCAACTTCAATGCTGCTCAAGAAGACACTCCTGCCGCAACTCGACTCGGCCATGTCGATGCTGTTCCGCGATCTGGCCGAGCGTGGCATGCTCGATTCGACCCTCGTCGTCTTCACCGGCGAATTCGGCCGCACGCCGCGGATCAACAAGAACGCGGGCCGCGATCACTGGGGCCCGGCGTTCACGGTGATCCTTGGCGGCGGCGGCATCCACGGCGGCCGCGTGATCGGCAAGAGCAGCGCACGGGCCGAGAAGCCAGCCACCGACCCGCTGCGGACCGGAAGATCTGGCGGCGACGATGTACCACGTACTCGGCATCAATCCGAAGGAAGAATTCCACACCCCCGACGGCCGGCCGGTGGCGATCGTCAACGGCGGTCGGGTGATGAGTGACTTACTGTAGGCTCTGAACCAATAAGACAATTTTCCTCGTTCCCACGCTCTGCGCGGGAACGTGCCCCTCGCCGCTCCGCGGCGTCCGGGCCAGGGACTGAAAAAAACGTCTCCGACGGAATAATCGCCCACGCCGCGGAGCGGCGAGAACAAGCGTTCCCACCCGGAGCGCGCGGAGCGTGGGAACGAGAGTAACCGGTATCGAGATTAAGCGAGTAAACCGCTATCCTGAGTTATGCCTGACATCCGCGAGGTTGATCCCGCCGACCTTCGGTTGCCGGGGAGTCGGTCGTACGGCGCGGATCCCTACAAACTGCAGCAGCAAATCGCGCATTTGGCTCGTCAAAAACCGGCATGCCGCTGATTACCGTTTACGAAGGGTCGGACGGCATCCTGGAAGTAGTGAACGGGGTAACGCGTGCCGCCCGCATCGCCAAGTTGGCGCCAGGAACGCTCGTCCGGGTTGAAGTCATTGGCAAATTGCGAAAGCCGAAGGGCAGAAACCCGCGGATTGGAGATCGAGTATGACAGCAACCGACATTCGAACTGGAATCATCGAGCGTCTCCGACAGCTTCATCAGCTTTGCCCTGACATGCGCTTCGGCCAGATGTTAGCGACAATTGGCGAACTGGCCGATGACGAAACTGGCCACGGATTGTGGGATGTTGAAGATGATCAACTTGCCGCCGCTATGGATCGCTTTGCTGACGACTTGCGAAACCGCCATCCGGGCGATCGCTAATACCTTTTTGCTCGCTCCCACGCTCTGCACGGGAACGTGCCCCTCGCCGCTCCGCGGCGTGGCGGTTGGGCACTGGAAAAGCGTGTCGGATGGAACATTTGCCCGCGCCGCGGAGCGGCGAAAACAAGCGTTCCCACGCGGAGCGAGGGAACGAGAGAATTGAACCATGCGCCACGCCGTATTTCGATTTCTGTGTTCTCTCTGTACTCTGTGCCTCTGTGGTGAAGATATTTTCGCCGATCCGCCGGTCGCAATGTACCTGTTCCCGGCCGGCGGGCAGCGGGGGACGACGGTCCAGTTTCATGCCGGCGGGCTTTACCTCAACAAGTCGTGCAACCTGGAAATGATCGGCCGCGGGGTAAAGGCCGCGCCGATCGTTCATCGTACCGAATCGGTCTGGTTCGAAGGGCCCATCCTGCCGCTGCCGGAATCGCAGCGGCAAGAGGATTATCCGCGAGCGATGGCCGGCTCTGTGACAATCGCGCAGAATGCTCCTCTCGGCGACCGCCATGTCTTGCTTCGCACCGCTCAAGGGATCACGCCGCCTCTCAGTTTCGTCGTTGGCGACTTGCCGGAAATCGTTGAGGACGAGTTGCCCGGCGAGCCGATCCCAGTCGGCGTCAAGCTTCCGGTCACCATCAACGGCCGCATCTTCCCGCGTGAGGACGTGGATGTATGGACGGTTACGCTTAGAAGGGGCCAGACGCTTTCGGCCCTCGTGGACGCCGAGCGAATCGGCTCGCCGCTGGAAGCGAAGATTGAAGTGCTCGATCCGTCGGGCAGGCGTCTTGCTGAGTCCTTAGCGACCGGCGGCAAGGACCCACGGCTGGCGGTCGTTGCCCCGGAAAACGGCGTCTACCAAGTGCGAATCACCGACGCCCGAGCCGACGGCGGGCCGGCGTTTGTCTATCGGCTCACATTGACTAGCCAGGCGATCGCGGAGCGATCGCGCTCAATGGACTCCCCGACCGTCGGCGAAAGTGACACGCCCGATCCGATTCGTGGCAATTTTTTGCCGGCGCCTGCCACTGGCGCAGGGCATATCGGCAACGCTGGTGAAATCGACCGCTGGGGCTTTTCAGCCCGCAAAGGCGAATCGCTCGAGATCGAATTGCTTGCCAATCAAATCGGCTCGCCGCTTCTCGGCGTGCTAACGATCGCTGATTCGGCGGGCAAGGAATTGATGCGTGCAGAGCCGGGTGTCGTGCCGGCAGCCATCGATCCCGCTATTCGATTTACTCCACCTGCGAGCGGACTCTTTTTCGCACACGTCCAAGATCGCTTCCACACCCGCGGCGGACACCAGTTCGCATACCGGATTCGCGTTTCACGGCCGACTGCTGGATTCGATCTGAGCTTCACAACGCTTGGCGTCACGGTCATTCGCGGCAAACAGTCGCCGCTCAAAATCACCGCCCGCCGACACGGTTCGTTCACCGGTCCGATCAAGCTGGCAATCGATGGCCTGCCGGCTGGCGTGACGGTTCCCAAGGAAGTCATGCTGACGGCGGGCCAGACAACGGTGGACATTCCAATCAAAGCCGACGCTCTGGCGAAAGTGGACTGCAGTTTACTTCGCATCCGGGGGACGGCGATGATCTCGCTCGCCCCATTCTCGGCGATGTTCGTGCCGCTGAATCGATCTGCGACATGGTCTCACGATTCGGCGGTGGATCGCGTGCGCTTGGCGGTCGCAGCGCCGACGCCGTTCAAGATTGCCGGCGATTACGAGAGCAAGTTGATTCCCCGTGGTACCGTCTACACGCGCAAATATCGCATCGAGCGCAATGGCTTCGCTGGCCCAATCGAAATCGATCTCGCTGACAAGCAAGCCCGGCATTTGCAAGGCGTCACCGGCCCGCGGTTCATTGTCCCCGCCGACAAGAGCGAGTTCGATTATCCGATCACGCTGCCGCCGTGGATGGAAACCGGCCGCACCTGCCGTGTCTGTGTCATGGGCACGGCCACTGTAAAGGGTCCGGATGGAATCGAGCACGTCGTGACGTATTCATCGCGCGAGCAGAACGATCAGATCATTGCGGTCGTGGAACCGGAACGACTCGGTTTACGCGTCGATCGACCGACGGTCTTGGTCGAGCCGGGCAAGGTGGTCGAGGTGAAGTTGGAGTTGCACCGCGGCGAAGGGCTGAAGGGGGCGGCGACGGTGGAAGTGATGTTGCCGAGAGGGATGGCGGGCGTTTCCGCGCAGCCCTTGTCCATTGTGGCGGACTCCCACTCGGCCAGCCTCAAGCTGCAATTCACTCGCGATGCGCGTGGACCGTTCGTGGCCCCACTGACACTTCGTGCCACGATCGCCGATCACGGCCTGCCGGTCACCGCCGAGCGAACTCTGCAACTGGTTGCACCGCGTTAATCAATTGGCGAGCGGAGCGGCGTCAGCCGCCCGATGTTTACAAAATCGGGCGGCTGACGCCGCTCCGCTCGCCGAGACAAACGACTAATCGCTCGCCTGTTCGTATTCGCCCTCAATTGCTTGCTTTTGATCGTCGGTGATGTCGTCGCCGGTCAGGTCTTTCAAGACGAGCTTTTTGTCCTTCATTTCCAACTTGAACGTGAACTTGTAGCCCTTGTCCTTGGCGGCCGGGAAGTCGCCCTTCTTTTCAAATTTGGTGACCTCGCACTGGTAAATGCCATCTTTGTCTTTCGTGTACTTGGAGGTCATCACGCAGCCGGCGTCGCCGACCGTGACGTGAAACTCCATCTTGCCGCCCTTCTTCCAAACCATCTTGAGATCGAGGTCGCCCGCCTTGCGGGTATAGGCGCCGGTCGGCCCCTTTTCCTTTTTTTCCTCTGCAACAGTTGGGAAAACGAATACCCCGGCGGCAAACAGAGCGAGAATGGACAAGCTGCGCCATGCGCTGCCTCCGAAAAACGGGCGAATGGAATTGATTTGCTACCCCGCCAATCCAATGTCCAGGGGATCATGAACTCTTCTTATGCAATTCCGTGTAACAAATGGGCGAACCGGCCCCGCCAGGGTCGCGGAATCTCGGCGACCAGCGTGATTGGCTCGTGCTTGGTCGGATGCAGGAATGTCAGCGATCGAGCATGCAGCCCGATGGCCGGGCCGAAACCGAAGCGCGATCCGTACTTCGCGTCCCCATAGACTGGGAGTCCCCGCGACGATAGCTGCACCCTCAACTGATGTGTTCGTCCCGTTTGCGGGCGGATTTCGAGAAATCTCAATCCGTTGTGCTCGGCACGAGCGGTGTAGTGCAAAACGGCCTGCTTGGCCCCTTCGGATTCGGGATCAACGACTTCGACGATGCCGGCAATGGGGTCCTTGCGAAGCCAGTCTTCCATGGTGCCGGCCTGGGCTAGCGGACGAGCCGCTGGCTCGTCCGCTAAACGAGTGGGGGACTGGGATTCGACGATGGCCCAGTAGGTTTTTTCGATGAGATTGTCGCGGAATTGTTCGCTGAGTCTGGCTGCCGCCTTTGCTAGTCCGCGCAAAGAGCAACACTCCCGAAACCGGCTTGTCGAGACGATGAACGACGCCGAGGAACACCTTGCCCGGCTTCTGGTATTTCTCCTTCAAATAGGCTTTCACGACTCGGTCCATCGTTTCTTCGTTGCCGCCGAAATGGGCGCTCGGCCAGCCGCACGGCTTGTTGACCGCGATGAGATGGTTGTCCTCGTAAAGGATGTCGAGAGCATCGGCAAAGGACACGGCAGCCTCCCGCGTTCCGGTCATGGTAGACGAATGACCCTGGCGAATACCGGATTTCTTCGAGTCCGACGCCCTTGCGGTTCGACGAGGCAGTGCAATGCAATGCAGCAACCGGTGAATTGGACAGCGGATCGGTCCCCGGAGCCCGAAAATGGATTGCAGGGCTCCTGACGGGGGGTTGCAGCGCAATGCATTGTTATCAACTTTCCAATTGCACCTCGGAACAGATTTGTCGATAATCTCTCTTACCTACCCGCCGTGCTCCTCCCAGGCGCGGCGACCGATCCTGCGGGATCTCTGCCGGTGTTCTTCATGAATGAGGTTTCCGATGCGGTCCCTCCGCGTGGTTTCGATCGCCGCACTCCTTTTGACATTGCCAGCCGAAGCAGCCGAACTTTTGCCGCCGACTCGGCCGATTCCGGAAGTGATCGACCATTATGTCGATGCAAAACTGGCGAAGGCGCACATCACCCCTGCGGCCCAGGCCGATGATTACAACCTGATTCGTCGGCTCACTCTTGACCTCGTCGGCCGGATTCCCACGCCGCGCGAATCACGCGAGTACGCCGAATCGCACGATTCCAGCAAACGCGAACAGCTGGTTGATCGGCTGATGGCCTCGCCCGAGTTTGTCCGTTTTCAGGCAACCCAGTTCGAGACCATGCTGGCCGCACCCAGGAAACGCAGCGGCAGCGGGCTGCACGAATACCTGACGCGGGCCATCGGCGAGAATCGGCCGTGGGATCAGATTTTCCGCGAACTGCTGTTGCCGAACGACAACAACCCGAAAACCAAGGGTGCGAGTGACTATTTGAAATCGCGATTGGTCGATATCGATCGCATGACCATCGACGTTAGCGTGGCGTTCTTCGGTGTGAACGTGTCGTGTGCTCAATGTCACGATCACCCGCTGGTCAGCGACTGGAAGCAGGAGCACTTCTACGGCATGAAGTCGTTCTTCGTGCGCAGCTTCGACAACGGAGGATTTGTCGCCGAACGCGGATTCGGCGCATTAAAGTACAAGCCACGAGACGGCGCCGAGACCACAGCCAAGATGATGTTCCTCACGGGAACTAAGATCGCGACGAGTCGGACGGAGCCGACCAAAGAGGAACAGAGGAAGGAACGCGAGCGCTTCGAGAAATTCAAGAAGGAGAAAAAGGCCCCGCCGCCGCCCGAATTCAGCGCGCGGGCCAAGCTCGTTGAAGTGGCTTTGCAGCCGAAGGAATCCGAGTTTTTCTCGCGATCGATCGTCAACCGCTTGTGGCATCGCTTCCTCGGCTACGGACTCGTCATGCCGCTCGACCAGATGCATAGCGAGAACAAGCCAAGTCATCCGGACTTGCTCGCCTGGCTGGCCCGCGACATCAAAAATCACAGATACGATCTACGGCCGACGATTCGCGGTATTGTCCTCAGCAAGGCTTACTCGCGATCGAGCAAATACACTTCCGAGAAGTCGCCGGCGCCAGTGCTTTTTGCCGTGGGACGGCTCAAGCCTCTGACGCCAACGCAGATGGCGACCTCGCTTCGGCTGGCGACGACGGACCCGGCGAATTTCGAAAAGGTCAAGCCAGAGGAACTGGCCAAGCGCCTGAAGTCGATTGAAAACTCGGGCCGGGGCCTGGCCGGCAACTTTCCCCAGCCAACTGATGAACTGCAGATCGGCATCGGCGAGGCACTCTTATTTAGCAATAGCGACAAGCTGTCGCGCGAGTTGCTCGGCGAGGGCAACGACCGATTGCTGACGAAGGCGAAATCGATCGGCGATCCCGCCAAGGCCGTCGATCTCATTATGCGCTCGGTGCTCTGCCGGCCGGCGACGGCGGATGAACAGAAGACGATGGCCGAATACATTAATCGCCGAGGCGACCGACCAACGGAAGCGTATCGGCAGGTGATCTGGGCATTATTGAGCGGCTCGGAGTTTCGGTTCAATTATTGATGGCGAGCGGAGCCGCGTAAGCGGCCCGATGTTGACTACCATCATCGGGCCGCTTACGCGGCTCCGCTCGCCCGGGAAGATGGATCATGAAATCACTTAATACCTTCTGCGGTTCAACGGACCATATCATCTCACGCCGTGGCTTCATCGGCGCCGCTGCGGCTGCCGCCGGCACGGCTCTCTTCGCCGACATGACCGGCCTCGACCTGCTCACCCATTCGCTCCTCGCAAGTGAATTGAAGAACAAGGAAAAGCGCGTCATCCTCCTCTGGCTCGCCGGCGGGGCGAGTCAATTGGAAACGTTCGATCCGAAGCCGGCGTGCGCCGACTGGTGGCCCATACCGCTCCATTCAGACAGCGATTCCCGGGGTGCACATCACGGAGTTGATGCCGAAGATGGCGGCGCGAATGAAGAACACGCTGATCATCCGTTCGCTCAACACCCGCAATGGCGACCATGGCAGCGGCGCCAAGCTGATGATGCGTGGCCGCAAGGACGAAGCGAACGTCAAGTTCCCCGACCTCGGAGCGGTGATTGCCAAGGAGATGGGCCGGGCGGATAGCGCCGTGCCCGATTACGTCACCTTCTACACACAGACCGAAGGCCGTTCGATGGCCCCCGGCGATGCCGGCTTCCTTGGCAGCCGTTATGCGCCAATGGAACTGACCACCAACAACCAACCGGAGAACATCAAGAAACTCAACGGTATCAGCCAGCTCGATCACCAACAGCGTGCGGACCTCCGTGATTTGCTGAGCAGGAAGTTTTCGCAGGGTCGCACATCGACGACGCTCGGCAGCCAGAATGCAGCCTACGAGCGTGTTCGCGGGTTGATGGCCAGCGAAAAACTCTTCGACGTGACGCAGGAGAAAGACAAGACGCGCGATCTCTATGGCCGTTGCCAGTTCGGTGAGCAGGCGCTGATCGCCCGGCGACTGATCGAGGCCGGCGTGCCTTTCGTTCGCGTGGCTCGTGCCTGGTGGGACAGCCACGGACAAAACTTCGAGACCCATTCGGAGATGGTGCCGGAGTTGGATAACGTGATGGCCGCCCTCGTCGATGACTTGAAAGATCGCGGCCTGCTCGAACACACGCTGATCATCACGCTGGCCGAATTCGGCCGCACGCCGAGCATCAACGCCAGCCTCGGCCGCGACCACTTCGCGTCGGCATGGTCGACGACGCTAACCGGCTGCGGCATCAAGCCGGGCGCATTTGGTAAGACCGACGCGAACGGCAATAAGGTCATCGAAGGCGAAACGAACGCGGCCCAACTGTTCGCAACGATCTACTCCGCCCTCGGCATCAATCCGAACAAGAACTACTACCTGGGCAGCCGCGCCGATTCCGCTGGTCGAACCGGGGACGGAGGCGATTAAGGACGTGCTTGGCGTGACAATACGCTTGGAGCAATCGCGATGAAGTTGTTTGTCAGGTCGTCTCATTGGTTCGCGTCCGTTGCAGGCTGGTTGCTGGAAGAAGGGCAATCCACCCGATGCAAACCATGTTGCCAAAATAACTACAGACAGCCTGGTTCACTGGCGAGGGATTTGAAGGATTGCAGCCTGTTGAATTCAATGCCGTTGTGCATGAAACTTACTTCCATACCTATTCCAGTGAGTTTCCAGACAATTGGTTCGTCTTGGCAAAGGATATCCGGATAGACGGCGGAAAGGCATTGAGTCTGGGAAAGATCTTCCTTCGACCCGAGCAGCATTCACGAATCAATGACCTTTGGTGCGACCAAAAGATCAAGTTGCGCGGCTTTCAAATAACGGGACGATTGGCCAAATTGAACGAACAATGCTTCCTTGCTTGCGAGATCATTTCATGTTCGCCGGGCACCAAATGCCGGACTGTCAGCGCCGATGAAGTTCTTCAAGAGTTTCGCAAGGACTATACAGCGGCGTCCGAGCGATTTAGAGATGATTGGTCGAGAATTACGGGCATCGTCGACGAAGTGTTGCCAGAGGGCCTTGTCATGCGGGGTACCGAAAAAGACGGCCGGTTTCCAAACCGGATTGAGTTTCAGGCGGGCTCATTTGACCAGAGAATCCTGAAAGACTACAAGCCGGGCCAGCAACTGACGCTGAGGGGGCGGTCCCCTATGCGGCATGAGTTGGCGAAGAGTAAAGTAATCTTCCAAGGCGTCTATTGGGCCAAATGATCGTCTTACTTTGCTGTTCATCAGTCACACTCGAGGAGAATCTGCCACCCCGACGGGGGAATAGACAGTGATCACCGTGGCACCGTTCGCCCGTTGCTGTTTTGCGGTCCGAAGAAGCCTCGGATTGCCGGAGAATACCATGTTACTGGGACTATACGTTGCGAGGCTTGCCGTGTTGGTCGCAACAATGGGGATTATCGGCTGCAATGGGACCAAAGAGTTTTCGCCGGAAGACTTCCGAAAAATCGAAAAGGGGATGCCCGAATCCGAGGTCGAGGTAGCTCTCGGCAGACCAAAGGAGTCGATTGAGGCAATGGGAGTAAAGCGATCATTCTGGCAGGTTGGGGAGAAGTACTACAGCGTCTCCTTTCAGGACGGAAAGGTGAGCGCACCGCTTGGTCCGATTGACAGACAAGAGTACGAGGATCTGAAGGCATTTGGCGAGCACATGCGAAGAACGAATCAGAAACTGCAAGCCCCGAAATAGCCTTTTAAAACCAACTGACTCACATGCCTAACCCCGAAAAACTCAAACACGTCAAAGACCACAGCCTCCAGGCGATCGCCTTCTCGGTCGCTCGCTTACCGAATTCGTCGCGCATCTACCTGGCTTGCTCGGACTGGAAGGTCTATGAGGCAGACTACGCCGCCGCGAAGTTCGAGCCGAAGGAACTGTATGCGCATGGCAGCTATGCGACCGGCGTGGCGCTCGCGGGCAAGACGCTTGTCAGTGGCAGCTACGATTGCAAACTGACCTGGTACGACACGGACGCCAAGAAGATCATTCGCAGCCACGACGCTCATGCGAAGTGGATTCGCAAAGTTCGCGCGAGCCATGACGGCAAGATGGTCGCCAGTGTAGCTGACGATATGGTTTGCAAGCTATGGGACGCGTCCACCGGCAAACTGATGCACGAGCTTCGTGGTCATCTGGAGAAGACGCGGCAGGGCTATGGGTCGATGCTCTTCAACTGTGCCTTCTCCGCGGACGGCAAGCGGCTGGCGACCGCGGACAAGGTCGGCAAAGCGATCGTCTGGGACGTGGCTTCCGGCAAGAAGGTGACCGAAGTTGAAGCGCCGCTCATGTACACCTGGGACCCAGTGCAACGGCTGCATTCGATCGGCGGCATGCGCTCGGTGGCTTTTTCGCCCGATGGCAAGACGCTCGCCGTCGGCGGCACCGGCAAGATCGGCAACATCGACCATCTGGAAGCCAAAGCCCGGATCGAGCTATTCGACATCGCCACGCAAAAGCGCGTGGCCGAGTACACGAGCGATAAGCAGGGCCTCGCCAATTTCTTGCAATTCACCCCGGATGGCAAATGGCTGATCGCGGCCGGCGGCGCTGGCGAGGGCTTCCTGGCGATTCTCGATTCGGGCCTCAAGAAGGCGATCAAGAGCGAGAAAGTCGCCATGCATGTGCACGACGCGGTCGCGAGCGAGAACGCGGAGACGATCATCGCCGTCGGCCACCACAAGATTGCGGTGTATGAGATGAAGGGGTAGAATGCAGGAGTGATCCACGAAAACGCCAAGGCTCGATCCGCGTGGGTCGGGCCTTGATTGTTTGGAGGAGAGCAATGGCGCAACCCTTACCAGAAAGCGTGAAACCGTTAGAGCGGGAGATTCGCACGTATTACCGTGAACTGCCCCGGCTTATCGCTGATGGGCATGAGGGACGCTACGCGCTGATACGCGACGAGGAATTGCTGAGTGTCTGGGATACCTTGGAGGACGCGGTCACGGCTGGACACGACAAGTTTGGATTCGAACGCTTCATGACGCAAAAAATTCGATGCGCGATCGCGAGCTGTTGGCTCGGCATTTCACGTCGGAAGAGGTCCGAGTTGGCGACATGATCTCGTTCACCTTGCCGCTCTCGGGCGATGGCGCATCGTGGCGGTGCAGTACGGCTTTGCGAGGCCAACCGAGCGAATAATCCGCTTGGCAGGTCGGGCGGTCCTTCAGACCGATCGCGGCCCTCGGCCTGATTGACCCGGCGCAGAAGTCAGCATGATTGGTCGTGGCCTGCTGACGTCATATGTTCGCGAAGGGATGCCGCTCTTGGCGTTGGTATACGTCAACGCACCAGGGTTGGGTGGGTTGACGATGAATGGGCAGTATCTTGCGGGCCTGCGAATCGAGCATCCTTCTGGAAACTCGACAAGCTGGACCTCGTTGTCCCGGCGATAGGCATGGTCGAGCAAGACGCTTGGTTCTCTGGGTTATCAGATCCTCATCGGTCGCGATATCCTTGCCCACTGCCAATTCCTTTATGATGGCCCCGCCAACACCTTCTCACTCACCTATTGAACACGCGAGCCAGTCGCTAAATTGACCGTTGACGATTCACCCACTGGAGTTATGTCCATGCTCAACACCGCGCTGAAAGACACCGTCTTCCGGATCCTGCCCCGTGTGGCCACGCCGGCGCAGTATATCGGCGGCGAGTTGAATAGCGTGGTCAAGGACCATCGGCAAGTTCGCGGCCGGGCGTGTCTGGCGTTTCCCGATACGTACCAGCTCGGCATGAGCCATCATGGCTTGCAGGTGCTCTACAGCCTGATGAATGCCGACCCGCAGTGGGCGTGCGAGCGTGCGTTCACGCCTTGGCTCGACTGGGAGGCGGAACTTCGCGGCCACCGGCTGCCGCTCTATTCGCTGGAAACATTCACCGCGCTGGGCAATTTCGATCTCATCGGCTTCAGCCTGCAATACGAGGTGAGCTATACCAACGTACTCACCATGCTCGACCTGGGCGGCATTCCCCTCTTCTCAACCGAACGACGCGTTTCTGATCCATTGATCATTGCGGGCGGGCCGGGGCGCAAAACCCGGAGTTGCTGGCGCCGTTCGTCGATCTCTTCATCATCGGCGACGGCGAGGAGTCGCTGCCGTGGGTGATGGAACAGTGGATGAGGCTCAAAGAGCGAGCATTTCGCGATGGCGATCTGTCGTTCCGCCGCCGGCAGGAGATGCTCGCAGAGGTCGTCGGCAGCACGACGTGGGCCTATGCGCCGATGTTTTACGAGCCCGAGTATCACGCGGACGGGACACTGGCCGCCATGCACCGCACTCGCGCCGATGTACCGCGCGAAGTGATGGCCTGCACGATCGGCAAGGATTTGGACGCAATCCCGCTGCCGACCAAACCTGTTGTTCCCTTCATCCAAACGCCGCACGATCGCATCGCCATCGAGATCATGCGTGGCTGCCCGCATCAGTGCCGCTTCTGCCAATCGACGGTCATCAAGCGGCCGTTGCGATTGCGGAGCGTGGAAACCATTGTTCAGTCTGCGCTCGAAAGCTATCGCAACACGGGGACCAACGAGATCTCGCTCCTGAGCCTGTCGACGAGCGACTACCCGCACTTCGAGGAGCTGGTCAAGCGCATGCACGAAGTGTTCACTCCACTTGGAGTGAACATTTCGCTGCCGAGCTTGCGCATCAACCATCAATTGCGAACGTTGCCCCAACTCATGCAAGGGATTCGCAAAGCGGGTCTGACTCTTGCTCCCGAGGTTGCTCGCGACGACATGCGCGAGCAAATCCGCAAGAAGATCAAGAACGACGATCTTTACGAAGGCTGCCGCGAGGCGTTCAAGAACGGCTGGCAGAAGGTCAAGCTCTATTTCCTCTGCGGCCTGCCGGGCGAGCGGATCACCGATCTGGATGGCATCATCGAGATGGCCGAGACCATCGCGAAGATCGGCCGCGATGTCCGAAAGAAGCCGACCGACGTGACCGCTTCGGTCTCCAATTTCGTGCCGAAGCCGCACACGCCTTATCAGTGGAACGGCATGGAAACTCGTGAGTATTTCCAGTGGGCGGGCCAGTATTTGCGCAGCAAGTGCAAAGTGCGCTCCGTGGCCGTCAAGCAGCACGACATCGAAACCAGCTTGCTCGAAGGGCTGCTCACGCGTGGCGATCGACGCATTGCACCCGTCGTGTACGAAGCCTGGCGGCGCGGGGCCCGGCTCGATGCGTGGAAAGAGTGCTTTCGGCCGGACATCTGGTGGAAGGCAGTTGCTGACTTGGGCATCGACTTCGACTTTTACGTCCACCGCAAACGGCCTATCAGCGAGCTGCTGCCCTGGGACCATGTCAATGTCAAGAAAGGGCGTGCATACTTGGAGAAAGAGCAAGAGCGAAGCCTGATTCAGTTGAACGTCATGGCCGAAGCGGTCGGGCCGGCGACCGGATGTGGCGGGTGAGTCAGTTGCGGTAGACTTTTTTTTTGATCCATGTTCCAATCTCTCGCCCGAGTCTACTCGAGGTTGGGCCATGCCATTTGCCCGCTTCTCTCAAGCATTTGTCCCTTCGCTATTTGCCGCAGGTGCTGTTGCAGCCGCTCCGAACGGCTCACTACGCGCGAAAGCTGACGTACGATCCCGGCGAACCAGAAATGTGCGTAATTCCGCTCGTGTTGCCAGCCGGCGGCTGTGCTCTTGATCTTGGCGCCAACTTCGGTCTGTACACGCGTTTTCTCTCCGAAACAGTCGGGCCCAAAGGGCAAGTTCATGCGGTGGAACCGGTGCCCAGCACGTGCAAAGTTCTGTCTTCGAGTGTGCGTCGACTCGGCCTTCAGAATGTGACGGTTCATAACGTTGCGATTTCCGACCGCGAGCGCACGGTGATGATGAGCGTGCCGAAATATGATCGAGGCGGCGAGAACTACTATGAGGCACGCATCACTGAGCGTCCATCCGATTACGATCGGACAATTCATGTGCCGGCCAGCGCGCTCGACGACTTGTTCGGCCGTCTCGGTGTCATTGATTTCATCAAGTGCGATGTCGAGGCTCACGAGTTGAACGTGGTGCTCGGCGCGAGCGAGGTCCTGCGAATTCATCGCCCGGCTTGGCTGATGGAATTATCCGGCAAGCTCGATGACCCCGACTCGTCGGCCGCCGAAGTCGTTCGCCTGATGGCGAAGGCCGGCTATCGCATGTACCAGATTGATGGCGAACGGCGGACGGCGAATTGCTTCTTCCTTCGTCCCGAGCACGTTCGACGAATTAATTCGGGGATCGAATCATGACCATTGGTCGCACAACTCAGGGGTAAAGGGAACGGGCTCTCCGGGTCGAGGCGGATCAGGCACAAGCCTGGAAACCAGTCGCGACACCAGCTCAACAATTCCGTGGCCGGTTGCCGCTGAAATGCAACTGACCTCCGGCATTGTGGCCGGGTTGATCGCGGCCAAATCGCACTTATTGAAGACAACGACCACGCCCGCAGGTTCGCGGCCGAGCGATTGGGCGATCGTCGCCGTCGACGCTGGCAGCGGACCGGTCGCGTCGACAATCCACAGGCAAAGGTCGCTATTAGCCAGGGCGTCTTGCGCGCGTTGCACCCCCTCTTGCTCAATGGCATCGGGCGATTCGCGAAGCCCCGCCGTGTCGATGACGTCGACCGGCCAGCCGTCGAATGCTAGCGAAACCGATACGGCATCGCGCGTCGTGCCGGCAGTGGGCGAAACGATGCTGCGGGCATAGCCGGCAAGCGCATTCAGAAGCGTGCTCTTGCCCGCATTCGGTGGGCCAGCAATCGCGACTGTCCAAGGTTCGAGCAAATGCCGGCCGATGGCCGCGTTCTTTCGCAAGACTTCGTGGGCACTCCCGCCGGCCTGGACAGCCCGATTGTACGCGCCGTGTGCCTGGTCAAGCAGAATCGAAGCGGTGCGAGCCGTGCGGGCAAACGGGAGCAGTGAGGCGGCAAGCGGATTGGCAAATGGCGGATCGTTCCATTCCTGCCAAGCGAATTCGTCGGCGCCTGCCATCTTTAGCAACGCAAGGAGCGATTCGACGATTCGCCGGCCGCCGTGGCAGTGAATTTCGAAGTATTCGGAGTCGCGGATGACCAAGAGCGCCTCGTCGGCATGGTCCGCGCCGAATCTGCCAAAGCGGAAACCGGACTTCAATTCGCTTGATGGCAACGCGTTGCCCGCCGGACGGAAATAGCGGCGGACGATTTCCCCGGCATTCGGCCCGCGTATCGCCAGAACGGCAATCGCGGCATGGCCGGGCGGAGTCAAGACGGCAACGTGAGTCGCGCTCATGACAGTTGCCTCGCCGCCCGATAGATGCCTTCCAAGGTGAGGGCCGGGCGAACTTCACTGCGAAAGGTGTGTCGCGATCTCAGCAGGCCGGCAAGCTGCGGGGACATGTCGCCGCCAGTCAGGAACAATTGCGGAGCGATCGAACATCGCGTCGACGTTTCACCGATGATCGCATCGATCCCGCCCGCCGTGGCGTGCAGAATGCCCAATCGCATTGCCGCTTCCGTGTTCTTGCCCGGTGGGCCGGCCGGCAATGGTCCGCTCACTTCGACTAGCGGCAGCAGTGCCGTGTGCTCGCGAAGCGCAAGCGCCATTAGCCGCATGCCCGGAAAGATCGTACCGCCGACAAATGCCCCAGACTCGTCCAGGAGATCAACCGTAACTGCCGAGCCGGCGTCCACAATAATCGCCGGCTGTCCTGACTTCACAATCGCTGCGGCGGCACAGGCGTTCAACAGCCGATCGATGCCGACCCGTTCGGGCTCATCAACTGCTGTTCGAATGGGAACCTTGGTTGTTGAATCGATTTCGATGACTCGGTCGCCACGGGCTTCGGCCCAGTCGCGAAAGTACTCTCGGGAGGCTGCCGGGCCCGTTGATGCGACACCCCAAACCCGGGGAGGCGTGAATTCCCATTCATCCATTAGCCGTTGGCGCGGAGCGGAATCCGTGGGGGGCAGCCCATGAACGGGGAGCACCAGCCCCTTGGAATCACATCGGCACAGTTTGATGCGACTATTGCCGATATCGACGACGGCATCGAGCGTCGGCATCTCTACACTCCGACTGCTGGCGACTCGCGCGGCAGCGCGTCCAGTGCGGCAACCACTCGCCCCATCAATTTGGCCAGTCCCTGCCCCGTCACCGCGGAAATCGAATCGACCTCGATGCCGATTGCCGTCGCCAGTCGATCGCGGACCTCGTCGCTGCCCGTCAACTCGGATTTGCTGATGGCGACAAACTCCGGCTTCGTCGCCAGCGACGGGCTATACAACTCCAACTCCCGTCGAATCGTCCGGTAATTCTCCAAGGGGTCGCTGCCATCCGAAGGAAACGGTTCGACCAGGTGAATCAGCACGCGCAGTGCGCTCGACATGGCGAAGGAATTCGTGGCCGAGCCCAACGCCGCTATGGGCGCCTTCGATCAAGCCAGGCAAATCGGCCAGCACGAAGGAACGGTCGCCTCCCACGCTGACGATGCCGAGGTTCGGATACTTCGTCGTGAACGGATAATCGGCAATCTCCGGGCGGGCCCGTGATAGCCGCGACAGCAGCGTCGATTTGCCCGCGTTCGGCAAGCCGACGAGTCCGACGTCGGCGATGACCTTCAGCTCCAGGCTGATCCAGCGTTCCTCGCCTTCGCCGCCCGGCTCGTATTCGCGAGGAGCGCGATTGGTCGATGTGGCGAAGTATTTATTCCCGCGCCCGCCGCGCCCGCCGTGAGCGACGGTCACCTCCTGGCCAATCGCAGTGAGATCCTTCAAGACGTGTCCGCGTTCGCGATCGCGAATAATCGTCCCCGGCGGCACATCGATGATGAGGTCCTTTGCGGTCTTGCCGTGGCAAAGCGACGATCCGCCGCCTTCGCCGTTCTTCGCCTTCCAGTGCTTCTGATGCACGAGTGGCGCCAGGTTGTCGGCGTTGGCCGCGGCCCGAATGATGACCGAGCCGCCATCGCCGCCATCGCCGCCGTCCGGCCCGCCCTTGGGGACGTACTTCTCCCGCCGGAAGCTCGACATCCCGCGGCCCCCATCGCCGGCTTTCACGAAGATTTCGACACGATCGACGAACACAGCTCCCTCTCGTTCAAGTTACTGCGATGACTTTCAGACTCTTATTGTAAGGCTGTCAATTACTTCCCAGCACCCTCGTTCCCCTGTGGAATCTCACCGGGTGTCTCTGGTGCGGCAGGCGACACCATCAGCGTTGATGCGGACGTCACATATGTCAACACACCGGATTCTGGATCTCGCCAAAAACCGAGAGTGACTCTTCCGGCTGGGACTTCAATGACCCCGATGTGCGAGATCGTGTTGCTGTCAAGAAGTGAAAGTCCATTCTCTCCGTTTCTTTGAACATACACACGATAACCACCAGCAAGAACTGGACCTTTGGACAACAACCAATTGACCGTCGCTTGGTGACTCTGAAGGGCTGGCTCGGCGGACAAAGCCGCTCTGTTCCCAGTGGCCATCGCGGCGGCTACACGTTCTGTGATGTCGCGTACTTCCGCGTTACCGACCGTCCGCTCACGATAGACGACTACTGCTACGAGTGTAATGCCCACGACGGCAACCGCGCCAGCGATGATCCTTGTGCGAGATCGCGACATGTTCGGATCTCCCGCATGTTGCTGAATTGCAATTGCCTCACCCGCGCCGAGGTCTTGCAACTCAACTGAACCCGATAAGGTTCCATCGATGATCAGTTACTCTTCGCGTTACTTCGCTCATCCATGGCCCGGTGGGACTTGGCACGAATGGTACTGCCACCATTTGGGAACAACTTCTCGATTCGGGATCGGTGATCGGGACGTACTGAGATTCTGGCAAACATTCGCTTCGGATAAAGGTAATCCTCGCCCGAGTCATCTACAATTCGCAACAAGCCCGCGCGCTCCGACCGCATATCGGGAATCACGCGATACATTTGCCGGACATGCAAATCATCGCATCCGTCATTTGCCAAGCAAATCGCATAGCTCTTTCGCGTCTTAGCTGTAGCCATGATCATTAATCCAGAAGTCGTTTGATCTTGACCTTCTTTTTGCCCACACCATGCGCCTCATACCAGTGTATCTCAGCAGTGTGAATCGCGCCATCCTCCAGCTCAACAGTGGCAACGCCCTTCCTCTTTCGCCAATTCTTTCCGCCGAACTTCTTCCGGAGTTCGGCGACCTCGCGGATTCCGGTTCCTTGTGCAATGGTCTCGATGTCGGAGATCGCGCCGATGATCTTGAAGAACATTGCGGCTCCCAAGCGCGATCACTTCTCAATGCGTAAACGCACAATCTTCTTACTTCCCAGTCGCACGACGAACCCCTCCTCAACCCTCACCGTTGCTTTGACGTCGGTCATCTTCGTCCGATCGGGACCGATTGTTACTGCTCCTTCGGTCACCTTTTGCCTCGCTTCATTATTGCTCTTGCAGAAGCCGACTTTCACGAGCAGTTGCAGCAACCCGATCTCGCCGGCCGGCAGGACGACCTCGGGGATATTGTCTGGGTCCTTTTTTTCGGAGAATTGCTTCTCCCAGTTCGCCTGGGCCGCCGCGGCGGCATCAGCCCCGTAGTAAAACGTCACGATATTGCGGGCCAGCGTCTTCTTGGCGACCATCGGGTGCGTTTTTACGGAATCGATCAGCGACTCGATTTCGGCTGTTGGCCGGTCGGTCAGGAGCGTGAACCATTCCTGCATCAGGTCGTCCGGAATACTCATCGTCTTCCCGAACTGCTGGTCGGCCGACTCGCCAACGCCTACGTAGTTGCCCAAGCTCTTTCCCATTCTCCGGTGGCCGTCCAGCCCACGGAGGATGGGCAGCGTGACGCATACCTGCGGCTCCTGGCCGGCGTCCGTTTGTAGCCTGCGACCCATCATCAAGTTAAACAATTGCTCGCTGCCGCCGAGTTCGATGTCGGCGTGAATCTCAACGCTATCTTGCCCCTGCATTAGTGGGTACAAGCACTCGTGCAGGTAGATCGGGATCGATTCCGGCTGAGCTTTGAAGCGCTTGGAAAAATCGTCACGCTCGAGCATCCGCTGAACGGTGATCTTGCTCAGTAAGCGCGTCAGGACATCCAGAAAGGTAAACCGGCTAAACCATTCGCCGTTCGGGCGAACCTCCGCCTTCGCCATGTCAACAATCTTGCCGATCTGCTTCAAGTAATCCTGGGCATTCTTCTCGACCTGTTCCAGCGTCAGGCTCTTGCGTGTCTCGTCCCGGCCGCTCGGGTCGCCGACAAGGGCGGTGTAGTTGCCAATAATCAGCACGGCCTGGTGGCCGAGTTCCTGGAATTGCCGCAACTTTCGCAATGGGACCGTGTGGCCCAGATGCACGTCGATGCCGGTCGGGTCGATGCCGTACTTGACCCGCAACGGCTTGCCGGACTTGGCGCTCGCCTCGAGTTTCTTGCGCAGCCCGTCCGCGGGCTCGACTTGATCGATGCCGCGAAGGAGGATCGTCAGTTGTTCTTCGACCGTGTTCATGGGGAGCCGTTCGCAATGTGACGGATCAAGATCGGAAGTTGCGGAAGGCATAAAGCTCAATCATCGTGCGCAACTCGGCAGCGTTCTCCTAGCGATAAGCTGCCAGCTTGGCGGCTTTCGGCTCACAAGCTGGCAGCTTGGGGCCACGGTTCTGCTAAGCCCACGGCAATTTAGACATAATTAGACACGCGATCGGATGCTTGTGAGGTTAAACATCTTTTTCTAGTGGGTCAAACTGGGTCATTCTGGCTCACCGCCCGCTTCAGATGTCCAATAATGTCTATTTCCGGTGTCCTCCTGAGCCGTCGCGGCGGTAGGCCGCTAACCACTCCATATTGGGAAGAGGGCAAAAACGCAGCGCTGTTTGCCAGTTTTTTTCTTGGAATACCGACCGCCGCCGTCTTCACGAGCGAAACTGATACTTGCCTACCGACTCAAAGGCATGACGATAGTGCTTCACTTCGGGTTCGCGGGCATCGGGCGGCCAGCGGAGCGCAAGCACATCGAACCGCACGCCGATGTTCCACATCTTCCGCCGTTGCAGGAAGCGCAGAATCGCGTTGGTCAGCCGGCGTTGCTTGACATGATCGACGCTTGCCGCCAATTCGTCAAACGTTCGGGTTTCACTCGATCGGACTTCGACGACGACGAGCGTTTCGCCATCGAGAGCCAGCAGATCAATCTCGCCAAGCCGGTCATGAACGTTGCGGCCGAGGATGCGAAAGCGCTGCCGACGGAGGAATTTGGCGGCTGCTCGTTCGGAGCGTCGGCCGAACCAGCGCCGCCAGATGGGGAATCGCGCGAACCCGGACGGCAGCATGGCTGCCTCCAGATCGAAAGGCGTTTGGGAATCTCATGGATTCCGCAATTCGGTGCGGAACCCGATGTGGACAAGATAGGGCCACCGAACCGGAATCGGCAAGGCGACGACTTGACGCGTTTGCCGCATTGAAGGGGGGCCAGATTAATCCGCTGGATTTGCCCTATAATGGCGATAAGCCCCGCGCCGCTCGAAATGGGCTTCCAATATTCGGCGCATTCAGAGGATGCCTGATGCACGTCTCCGCCATGCCATTGCTTTCGAAGCCGCTCGTCTGATGTACGACCGCGTGGAGTCCGAGTACTTCACTGCCAAACGAAAAGCTGCCAAGCGTCTCTGCCGCGGCGAAGTCAAGCCTGCCGACCTGCCGTCCAATTCGGAAATTCGCGATCTCGTCCAATCATTTGCCCGCGTCCACGAGGGCGAATCCCGTACCGCCAACCTGAAAGCGATGCGCCTGGAAGCGCTGCAATTGATGCGCATCGTCCGGCGATTCCGCCCCCGGCTGATCGGCAGCGTAATGACCGGCCACGTCCGCAAGGGCTCCGACATCGACCTGCACGTCTTCTGCGACGGCGTCGAATTGCTGACGAGTCTTTTGGAGAACGAAGGATATCAGTTCGATGTCGAACGCAAGCAAGTCGTCAAGCACGGCGAGGCCCGAGTTTTCACGCACATCCACGTCCACGACAAGTTCAACTTCGAGTTGACCGTCTATCCGGAGGACAAGGCCCATTACGTTTTCAAAAGTTCGATCACCGGCAAGGCGATCGAGCGGGCGTCGATCCGCGAGCTGGAAGAACTGATCGCGCGCGAATACCCCGATGTGGACCTGGATGAATCACTCGCGGAGGCTGAAGAGCAGGTTGACCCGTACCAGATGTTTCGCCTGTTATTGCTGCCGCTCGAACAGGTAAAGCAATCGGCCAAATATCACCCCGAAGGCGATGTGCTTTATCACTTGCTGCAAGTATTCGAGTTGGCCAGGGATGCCCGGCCGTACGACGAGGAGTTCTTGCAAGCGGCGCTGTTGCACGACATCGGCAAGGGTCTCGATCCGATGGATCATGTCGGTGCGGCGTTGCAGGCGCTCGATGGGCTGATCACCGAGCGCACGCAATTCTTGATTGAAAACCACATGCTCGCCCAGCAATTGCGAGCGGGCACGCTGGGCCACCGGCAGCGCACGCGGCTGGAATCATCGCCCGATTTCGAGGACTTAATGCTGCTACGCGAATTGGACGATCACGGCCGCGTGCCCGGAGCGATCGTCGGTACCGTCGATGAAGCAATCGATTATTTGCGGGAGTTGAGTCGAAGCAACGAAGGTTAGCGATGAGCCAACTGCCAGTAATCCAGGCGAGCCGACCGCCAGCGACCATGGCGAGCCAACTGCCAGTAATCCAGGTGAGCCGCCAGTTACCAAGGCGAGCCGACCGCCGTGAGGCGGCGGGTGTTGTGACTGGCGGCTGTCAATACCCGCCGCCTTACGGCGGTCGGCTCGCCTGCACCTACTTCTTCTTCACCCGTTTCAGGGTGAGCAAGACAGTCACGCCAGCCTTTCGCTCGAACGATTTCGGCCGTTCGGTATTGCCGCCGGGACTGAAACAAATTGTCAGTGTCTCACCTTCGATCTTGTAGATTCCGACCATGTTCCGAGTTGCCACTGCCCCCGCCGCTTGCGAAAAGGTGACATCGATTGTCGCCGGCTTCGCCCTCGGGTCCACTTTGAACTCGCGTGGAACCGTTTTGAGCACCGTCCCGTGTCGACGGAGGATCCACTGGCCGTCCGCGGTGAATTCGTAAATCAGGTCCGGCGTGGGTCGCGCACCGCCCTTGGGCGCGACAGCGGCGGGTTGCATCTCCCATTCGCCGACGATCCCCGCGTCTTTCTTCGGCGGGTCCTTCAAACCGGGAGCACCAAGGAGAATGGCCGTTCCCAGGACGATCGCATTCATGGCTATTCCTTCGTCTTTGAACGCTTCAAGGTATATATCGTGCCCGGCGATTCGCGGCTCACTTCAAACTTGGACGGGCGCTCGCGGCGGCCGCGGGGGATCAAGAGCGTCATCACATCACCTTCTATTTTGTAGATGCAGTGGGTGATCGTCGGCTCCTGTTCTGTAACATCCGCAACGAGGTCAAGGGCTGCGGGATTTTTGTGCGGATCGAACGTGTAGCCGCGATCGTCGCCTCCCAGCTTGCGCTCGCCGCGGGCGACGATCAGTTTCCCGTCGGCATGGAAGATATAGCGCAATTCGCCTCTCGGCGGGGGTCGCCTTCGACCGCTGGTCTCGACACGTTGAACGACCCATTCGCCCGCAATGTCTGTGTTGCCCTTGGGCCGGCTCTTGAGCGCCGGAGCGCCGACAACGATGGCAACACTCAGCAGCAAGCTCGCGTGCATCTTCAATCCTTCTTCACGCGCCGATATACCGCGAGGTTGTCGGACGAGCCAGTGGGCACCTCAAATTTCGTTGGCCGAGCCTTACCTGGAAATCCTGTGCAAATCGTCAGCTTGTCGCCTTCAATCTTGTAGATTCCCATCACCACGAATGGACCCTTGTCAATTTTGAGTTCGAGCGTTGCAAGATCGGATTTGGAATCGAACTTGAAAGCTCGCGGACCAACAACTTCTTTGTCTCCTTCCAGGACGACAAATGTGCCATTGTTGTTGAAACGATAACGCACGGGACCATGTCGTTTTTGGGGTCGCTGCGGTCGGCCGCTCTCCGAGCGCACGAGCTCCCACAAGCCGATGAGTCCGTCGGTCGGGTTTGGCTTCTCCTTTAACCCAGGGGCGCCGAGGATACACGCGGTGACAAGAAAGGTCGTGCCCATCGTGTTTGCTCGCTTTGGAACTCGTGCAATCTAACTTACTTCACATGTAGCAGGCCAGTCGCGCCAGCGCCGCGATCGCACGGCCCGACGGTGGCATCAGTTGCCGGGCAAGCACCGTATTGTTGACCACCCATCAGTTTGTCAAGCATCGTCAGCCAACGCAAGCGCGGAATTGGAGTTTGCGATCACTGCACAAAACTTCCGTATAATCATGCAAGATGTCAAATTCCGCGGACCTTGCCAACACCCCGCCCTTCCGCAACCTGGCATTTCCCACACGATCAGGAGTGATCCAGACATGGTTCGACGTTTCTGGCTGCCCACCCTTGCGCCTTGTTCCTTTGCATGCCCGTTCTGGCCGCCGATGAGCCGATCACCAAGGTTGGCACGGTTGAAGGCATCACGGAATACAAGATGCCGAACGGTTTGCGCGTTTTGTTGTTCCCCGACGCTTCAAAGCCGCTCGTCACGGTCAACAACACAATCTTTGTCGGTTCGCGATTTGAAGGCTATGGCGAAACCGGCATGGCGCATCTGCTCGAACACATGCTCTTCAAAGGCACGCCAACTTTCCCGAATGTGCCGCGAACGCTGCGCGATCACGGGGCACGTTTCAACGGCACGACATGGGTGGATCGAACGAACTATTACGAGACCATGCCCGCGAGCGACGAGAACCTGGAATTCGGCATCAAGCTCGAAGCGGATCGGCTGGTCAATAGCTACGTGAAGCGCGAAGATCTGCTCTCGGAAATGACCGTCGTTCGCAATGAGTTCGAGATGGGCGAGAACGACCCGGAGCACATTCTCAAGCAGCGGATGATGGCAGTCGCTTATGAATGGCACAATTACGGCAAATCGACGATTGGCAATCGGGCCGATATCGAACGCGTGCCGATCGAGAGCCTCCAGGCCTTTTATCGCAAGTATTACCAGGTCGATAACGCGATGCTCATCGTCGCTGGCAAATTCGATGAGAAGAAAGCGCTCGAATACATCGTGCAGTATTTCGGCCCGCTCAAGAAGCCGCGGCGAAAGCTCGATCAAACTTACACGGAAGAGCCGCCCCAGGACGGCGAGCGGCAGGTCGTTTTGCGCCGCGTCGGTTCGATTGGGGTGACGGGCGTGGACTATCACATTCCCGCTGGGGCAAGCGAAGATTTCGCTCCCCTGGAAGTGCTGGAAGATTGCCTGACCGACAAGCCGAGCGGCCGGCTTTACAAGGCCCTGGTCGAAGGGAAGAAGGCGGCCAGCGTCAGCGGCGCCGCGTATGGCTGGCACGATCCCGGTGTCCTCGAAATCACCGCGAAAGTGGAAGATCCCAAGGGGGTTGACGCCGCCCGCGACACGCTCATTGCCACCCTCGAGAGTCTCGCGAACAAACCGATCACCAAAACAGAGGTCGATCGCTCGAAGCAGCGGTTCAAGAAACTCAATGAGGAGATTCTGGCATCGAGCGACTACATTTGCCGTGCAATTGAGCGAATGGGCTGCTGCCGGCGACTGGCGACTCTTCTTCCTGAATCGCGATCGCGTCGAAAAGGTGACCGCGGCCGACGTGAATCGCGTGGCCGCCAAATACCTGACCCGCAACAACCGCACCGTCGGTGTCTACTACCCGACCGCCAAGCCGGAACGGGCCAGTATCCCGACTACGCCGAACGTCGCCAAGCTATTGGAAGGCTACAAGGGACACAGCGTCCTCGCGAAAGGGGAATCGTTCGAGCCAACGCCCGAGAATATCGAAAAGCGCGTCGTTCGCGGCGAACTCGGTTCGATCAAGACCGCGTTTCTTGCCAAGAAGACGCGGGGCGAGATGGTGGAGGTGCAACTCAACTTGCGCTATGGGAACGAGAAGTCGTTGCACGGCCTGACCACCGCCGCCCAACTGATGCCGTCCATGCTCAATCGAGGAACCACAAAGCACACGCGTCAGCAGATCGCGGATGCGTTCGATAAGCTGAGCGCACACGTCTCGTTTGGCGGTCAAACCGGCCTGGTTGCCGTATCGATCAAAGTCAAGAAGGAGAATCTGGCGGCAACGCTCGCCCTGGTCGGCGAGATCCTGCGTGATGCCAATTTTCCGGAAGCCGAATTCAACGTGCTGAAGCGCGAACGCCTGGCCCGGCTATCCGCCCAGAAGACGGAGCCAACCGCCCTTGCTCTTACGGAAATCCAACGCAAGCTCGCCGAGTATCCGAAGGACGATGTTCGCTATATTCCGTCGATCGAAGAAATGATCGAGCGGCTGCAAGCGACGACGCTCGCTCAAGTCCGGACCGTGTATGGAATGGTCAGCAGTCAGGCCGGTGAGTTGACGGCGGTCGGCGATTTCGATGCCAACACTGTCGTCGCGGGTCTTCAGCCCGCTCTGAAGGATTGGAAGTCGGGCGTGCCCTACAAGCGAATTGACCGCCCCGCGAGACCGGTCGAAAAGGGCGAAACAATCACGATCCATACGCCGGACAAGGCCAATGCCGTTTATGTGGCGGGGATGTCCCTGGCAATGAACGACGTCGATCCCGAATACCCGGCGATGGAAATTGGCAATTACTTGCTCGGCGGCGCGCCGCTGGCCAGTCGGCTCAGCAATCGCATCCGCGGTGAGAAAGGGCTCTCCTACGGAGTGCAGTCCATGTTTCACGCGGGATCCAAAGACAAGTCGGCGTTTTTCGAGATCTTTGCGATCGCGAATCCGACTAACCTGCCCAAGGTCGATGCCTTGGTGACCGAAGAGGTCAACAAGTTTCTCAAAGATGGTTTGAGCCTGGAAGAACTCGAGGCCGGGAAGAAGGCATTTATTGAAGAAATGAAAGTGGAACGGTCGGACGATTCGACATTAGCGGTCGAACTGGCCAACAACCTCTTTCTGGGCCGGACATTCGCCTACACTGCCGATTTGGAGAAAAAAATCGAGGGACTGACGCCGGCAGAGATCCAAAAAGCGTACGGAAAGATCCTCGACCCGAAGAAACTGGTTATCATCCATGCGGGGGATTTTCCGAAACAGAAGTGATCGTAGCTGGATTCGCCAGAATTCAGTGGAGTGAGTCGAACCCAGCTGAATTCTGGCGAATCCAGCTACGGAAATTGTAAATGTCGTTGTCAATTCTCGGTATCGGTACCGCGGTTCCGTCGGCCGCCATGAGTCGGGCAGAAGGCCAAAGAGTGGCCGAATTCATTTGCTGCGAGACGGCTGAGCAGAAGACATTCATTCCCGCGATCTATGCGGGCAGCGGCATCGATCGACGATATTTCTGCTTAGGTCAGCAGGCGCTCCGCGACGTCGTCGAAGAGACCAATATCTCCGGATCGCCGTATCTGCCAAATGGCGTTCCCGGCTGGAAGGGCCCGACGACTCGCCAGCGGATGGATATTTACGAGAACGAAGCTCCGCCATTGGCGATCAAGGCCAGCGCGGAAGCATTTGCTTCATCGGGGGTGTTGCCCAGCGATATCACCCACCTAGTGACGGTTTCCTGTACCGGCTTCGCGGCACCGGGATTCGACGTTGCGATCATCAACGAACTGGGACTCTCGCCCAACGTCGAACGAACCCATCTCGGTTTCATGGGCTGTCACGCGGCTTTGAATGGCCTGCGGGTGGCGAACGCTTATGCGAGCAGCGACCCGAATGCGCGTGTGCTCGTTTGCTCGGTGGAACTGTGCAGCGTTCACTACCACTACGGCTGGGATCCTCCCAAAGTCGTGGCCAATGCGCTCTTCGCCGACGGCGCTGGCGCCGTAGTCGGCGCGGCGGATGGCCCGGCGGCGGCCTGGCGTGTAACTGCCAACGCTTCCCGGCTGATTCCGGAGGCGGCCGATGTCATGACGTGGACGATCGGCGACAACGGATTCGGGATGACGCTCTCGAAGCGAATCCCCGAGGTGATTGGTGCGAAGTTGCGGCCATGGCTGGATGAATGGCTGGCCAGTCGGGGATTGAAAGTCGCCGACATCCGCTCCTGGGCGATTCATCCGGGTGGGCCGAAGATCCTTGACGCGGCTGCGGCGACACTGGGCTTGTCGGCCGATCAGGTGTGGGCATCGCGCGAGACGCTGGCGGAATACGGCAACATGTCGTCGGCGACCGCGATCTTCATTCTGAAGAAGTTGCTCGATCGCCAATCGCCAGCGCCGTGCGTGGCCATCGGATTTGGACCGGGCTTGAACGTCGAAGTGGCGCTTTTCACGTGACCGACGAATGGCCCGTCACGCGGAAGCCATGCGACGGGCTATTGGTCGCCGAGTCCCAGAGCCTCCAAGACCCGATCCCGGACGCTCGTCATCGGAATCTGGCCCGCGATCGCTCCGCTCCCGATTAACAGCGGCCCGTCCCGCGGATCGGCGGCTGGCAGTCCATGACTGCCTTTCACGATCGACGCATCCAGCGGAATCACATCGAGCTTCATGCGAAAGCCCAGCTTCTTTGCCAAGAGCCGCCGAGCGATGCGCAGTTTCGGCAACGTGATCGATGGATCGACGAACAACTCGCATGGATCGTAGCCCGGCTTGTGATGAATCGCTACCGTTCGTGCATAATCCGGGGCCAGGCCATCGTCGAACCAGAAGGGGTAGGCGAACCATGCGTCCCGTTCGGAGAGCGCAACCAATTCGCCCGCGCGATCGTGCTGCAATCCGATTTCGGCTCGCTCATCGCCGGCAAAAACGCGCGCGACCCCCGGCAGTGCGGCCAGCACGTCTCGCGCTCGGGCCTCATCGTCGGGATTGCGAACATAAATATGCGCCACCTGATGATCACAAACGGCAAACGCCCGACTCAAAAATGTCTCCAGTTGTTCGCCAAACGGTCCGCGACGAACGGTGAGCAAGCCAGCATCGCGTAGCACTCGATTCAAATAAATTGGCCTGGTTACATCGCGGTGGCCATACTCGCTCACCACCCAGACACGCGCTCCGACCGCGGTCGCGGCATCGATCAGTGGGGCGCACGCGTCATCCAGTTGTTTGACCAGCTTCGGCATGTCGCAGCCAGATGGTCCGAAGCGTTGCGGGTCGTAATCCAGGTGCGGCAGATAGACGAGTGTTAAACCTGGTCGCTTCTCCTTCACAACTTCGGCCGCACACCGGGCGATCCATTGCGTGCACGGCAGCCCGGCCATCGGGCCCCAAAACGTGTGAAATGGAAACGCCCCGAGCCGGCGCTCCAACTCGTCCGAATAACCATCGGGCGTGCCGGTGATGCCGAAAACCTTATTGCCATCGATCCCGTAGTGCGGCTTCGGAGTAATCGAGATATCGACATCCGCCCCCTGATTGAACCACCAGAAGAGCTTGGCACAGGTGAATTCGCGACCACGTTCCCGTGCACGCCGATGGGCCGTCGCATATAGCGGCTCGGCCTGGATCAGGCGATTCGATTGCTGCCAAAAGCGGATTTCATTCGTGTCGCGAAACAGCCAGCCGTTGCCAACAATGCCATGCCGTTCAACGGGCTGACCGGTCAAAATGGTCGCCTGAGCGGACATCGTGACCGCGGGCACGACATCGCGCATCGGCGCCGCAGTGCCCAACGCCGATAAGCGGGCGCGAACGGCAAAAGTCGCGGCGTGAGCCCAACTGCGTTGACCAGAACCAGCGGTGCGGCCATGGCAATTGTTGTAGAGTGTCGATCGCGTGGCGACTCGCTGTCCGCGTGCGTCGCTAATACCGGGGCACCGTCGGATCGATCAGTTGGCTCCAGAGATCGATTCCGCCTGCCAGGGAATAGGCCTCGCGAAATCCATTGGCTTCCAGGATCGCCGCCCCGGAAAGACTGCGGATTCCATGGTGGCAATAGGCGACAACCTTGGCCTCTTTTGCCGCTTCAATCTCATCGATGCGCGATGGCAATTCACCCAGCGGGATCAGCACGCTGTCCGGCAAGCGGCAATGATCGTGCTCCCAGTGCTCGCGCACGTCGAGCAGGTAGACCGGCTCGTTGGCGGCGAGCAGTTCCGCTAGCTTCTCCGGACGAATCTGTCGAGGCATGTCATTGGTCCGCTATGTCAGGAAGATTCAATTGACGCAAATATTCGCGTTCCTTGCGGCGCATTTCCACCGCATCGCGTTTGGAGCGATCATCGTAGCCGCACAAATGCAACGTGCCATGAATGGCATACAAGGACAACTCGGTATTCACATCATGGCCCCGTTCCGCGGCCTCCCGCTGCGCGACCTCCACGCCGATGACCACTTCGCCTTCGAGTTTCTTAGCACCCGCACCGCTATAGGTAAATGTGATGACATCGGTCGGGCCATCGTGCTCGAGGAATCGCTTGTTCAGTCCGGCAATCGTCGCGTCGTCGACGAAGGCCAACGTCACCTTCGCTTCCTTCACTCCCTCGCCCCCCAGAACGGTCCGAGCGCATTCCTTGAGACGGGTGTAGTCCAGAGGCACGACTTCCTGCGGACTGGCGATTGACACGGCGATCATTCCTTGTCTCCGTCGGCGGGGGCTGCCGGCAAATCGATCGGCGGCAGCCCGAGCGGTTCACGGGCGGATGCTACCCGGTGCATTAGAAACATCCGCGTTGCCAAATGGTCGGCGAGAGTCGCCGAATCAATCGTCAATGGACCAACGATGCCAATGCGAATATGCGTCCAGAAGTCGATTCTCTTCCCTTTTGTTGGTGGGCCGCCGCGGTGGGAAAAGTAGCTCCCCCAGTTCCCCTCGATCCAACACGCGAACACGGGCGTCGCCGGGCGGTCGGACAGGATTTTCCACACGCCGCGACCGAATCGCCTGAGCGGCTGCTCCTCTTTGCGGCGAAGATACCCTTCCGGGAACAGCACGACGCACTTGCCCGAATCGAGCGCGGCCACCGCCTCCTTGAGTTCTGGCGCCTCGTGACGGAAGGGCATCTCCGGCACGCGAATGGTGCCGATGACATGCCGCATGACCCACGACAAGACCGGCAAATCGTAGAACTTGCTCGTCATCATCGGGGTGATCGGCATCGGCAAGGCCTTGGCCAGGAAAAGCGGATCAAACCAGGCGGCGTGATTGCCGATCACAAGATACTGGCCGCGAGTGGGCAGATTTGGCACGCCAGGTCCAACAGCCGTCACCCGATAGACCGGCCAGAGCACGAATTCGACCGTCCCTTCCAACGCCGGCCGGTAGAAAGCGCACGCTGAGACGATGACGAAGAGACCAGAAGCGACGAGCACAGTATTGAAGACGACGGGACGAGGGTCGACCGCATCGCGAACGATTGATGCCACGAGCCCGGCCAGCACAAGCTCCACCATACACCAGCCCGCGAGCAGAATCGCCGCCGCGACACCGCGGTACTTCGGCGTCGTCCAGGCGAAATAGTAATGGATCAATGGCGGAAATGCCGCCCCCAGAGCCAGCCCGATGCCAATCAGCGGTCCGTCGACTGACTTCCCCCAACGCAGCCAGAACAAGCAAGCCACGATCGCTATCGCACAATAGAGAATGAACCAGCCGAAGCGGTAGACATTGCGGTTGAGGGCGCTGAGAACGATTCCCCAAAGTGCGGCGGCGATGAACCGGGTCGTGAAGTTTTCGACGCTCCGCTCCGGCTCCGGATCACTGGCCGGGACTTGCAGCCGAATCAGGCAAATAACGACCGAGCTTGCGACAAATATCCATAGCCACAGCCCGACAAGCGAATAGCGCGCGAACGGCAGTTGAACGGCATCGCGAGCGCCGGCCACAAACGGTCGAACGATCCCGTCGGAAAGCGGCACAATCTCGGACAATCGCGTTCTGGTAAAAACCGCCGCGATCGCCGCGACGACTGAGCACGCAATCGGCGCGGCTGGCACTCGGGGCGATGACCCGTGCATTTCATCGCGCATTCCCAGGCCGAACTCGAAACCGATCGACAGCATCGCGAACACCGCCAGCGACAGGAGCACCAGAACGGTGGTTGGCCGCATTTCGGCTGCGGGCACAAGCGCATACAGCACCTTGAAGGCCGCGGCATAGAAGAATGCCGACATAACCGCCATCAAGCCCAGCACACTGAGCCAGGGCACATCCGGAGTGAATGCGGCCCACACGAATAGCGCCGAGCTGGCGAAGACCGACACCAAGTGTGTCTGCCAAGCGAACCGCGAGCCAGAGAGCGAGCCGATTAGCGGCGCCAAGAGGAACGTCGGAAGGCATGAAATCGCAATCCAAGCGGCGATCGTGGTCGCGTGAAATGGCTGATACCGTCCTTCCTGAAGAGTCGTCAGCGCGTACGTCGCCACCGCCGCAAGCACCCCGGCCTGTGTCGACAAGGCGATTGCAAGAGCGAATAACTTGAGCCGGGCGATAAGGTGTGGCGGCATTCGCTTATCTTACGGCCACGTGAAACAAACCGCGACCACGCAGCCGGCGAAGGCTTTACTTTCCAATGCAAAAGCAGCGCCGCCAGTGCATGGCGCGCGGGGTGCAGGAAATGCAAGGGATTTCGACCTCCATGGCGTGTCAGGCGTGCTCGGCTTGCACTTCGAGGACGTTATTTGTTCCGATTCTCTTCCGTCGGCGAAAATGACGCGTCGGGGGTCGGCTACCTCGCGTAACGTTACGGGAAGGCGCATACCGCGGGATATCTGACCGGAGATCGCATCAAGTTTTGCGACTCTCAGGCCCACACCTCACGGCGTAAACTCGCTTCCCACTGGAGGCCGCAAGAGCATAGCCCGAGTGCCCGGTCCAAGTCCGCCGCCGACTGGAGCCGCTCGGCCGGATCCTTCGCCAGGCAGCGGGCGACCACCGTGGCTAGGTCCTTGGGGATGTCGGACCGGAGGTCAGTCAGCGACGGCGGCGGCTCGGACCGGTGCGCGGCCAGGAGCTGGCCGACAGTTTTTCCCTGGAACGGCGGTCGGCCGGCCAGGGCGAAGAACGCAACCGCCCCGAGCGAGTACACATCCCCGCGGGCGTCCACGGCCGACTCCCCGGCCGCTTGCTCCGGGGACATGTAGGCCGGCGTCCCGACGATCGTCCCGGTCCGGGTCAACCGACCGTCGGCCTCCGCCGAGAGATCCTGCACCAGCCCGAAGTCAAGCAACTTCGCCACATCCGACTGGCCGCCAAGGGTGGTGATGATCACGTTGCCGGGCTTGATGTCGCGGTGGACCAGCCCGGCGGCGTGCGCCTCTGCCAGCGCCCCGCAGAGCTGGCGGACGAGGTACACGACCCGCCCCGGCGGGAGCGGGCCGACGGCCCGGACCAACTCCTCCAGGGTCGGGCCGTCGAGGTACTCCATGACCAAGTAGAAGGACCCGTCGTCCGCCCGCCCGTAGTCATATACCCGGACGGTATTGACGTGGGTCAGCCCGGTGACCGCCTGCACCTCTCGGGCAAACCGGGCCGCCGTCGCCGGGTTGGCCGCCAGTTCGGGGCGAATGAATTTTACGGCGCACGCCCGCTTCAAGAGTCCGTGTTCGGCCAGCCACACTTCCCCCATTCCGCCCTCGCCGAGCTTCCGCGTGAGGGTGTACTGGCCGAGTCGATCGGCCCGCCGCTCGGCTTCAAACGCCCGCCGCTGGAGCGAGGCCGCACGGGTGGCCGCGAAGACGGCGATTGCCGCCGGGAAGGCGAGGTTGGCAGCCGCCTGGACGAACAGCGGCACGACATGCTCGTCCCGCACGGCTGGGTTGGCCACGGCGGCGGCCGCCACCGCTAAAAAGGGGGCCGACGTAATCGCCCCCACCCCCACCAAACTTCGTCGCCGGGTGTTCGGGATGAGTACCCCGTAGGACAGGATGATGGCTGCGAAGTTGAAGAGGGTGACAGCGCCGAAGAAGCCGACGGTGATGAAGGGGTCGGGGGCGGTCCAGGCGTTGTGGGCCAGCATCTCGAAACGGAGCCAACTGTAAAAACCGACGACGGTGACGAAGTGAGCCGCCTCCCAGAGGCGTAACGACCGGAGACTCATTCCCGGCATGCGCCACAGGAAAGCCGCCCCGACCAGGCACTCGGCGAAGACCGGGAAAAAGGTCCAGGGGTTCCCTTGGTCGGGCTGGGTCAGGCTGTTGCCACCGGGCGTGGACAGGGTCAGCGCTTTGAGCAACGCCACATACAGCAATGCCAACAGGTGGACGAGGATGAGGCGGGTCCGGAGCAGCCGCCGGATTTCCTCGCCGTAGGCCCGGCTCGACGACCGGACGCCGGTTCCGGGGGCCGACACGAACGTGGCCGTCTGGTCTGGCGGCGCCTCCCCCAGGAAGTTGCCGCCACGGCGATGGGCGCGAAGCAGGGCCTCCACCCGCTCGCGCAGACCTCGGGGTGCCTGCGCATGCGCGGTCCAGGTAGGCCGCAAGCTCCCCGACGGTCCCGCAGTCCAGGGCAGCCGTGAAGACGGTCATCAGGTGCTCGTCGGTATCGTTCACGGCGTCTCGCGATTGCCTCGGTCGGGTTTGTGCCGGTCTGGGTAGGGCTCCTACTTGCGGTTGTTTTTAACGGGGTTGTGCTTCGCGGCAACCTCGTCCACCTCGGCGTTCTGGCCGTGGGCAATTTTCCAGCCGTCCGGCCCCTTCACCAGCACGTAGCTGAGCCGGTTTCGGGCCTTTGGCCAGACCCGGCCGTCAGGCGCCTTGAAGCCGTCAAACGTCTCCGTGGCTACGGCGACGGCCACGCCGGGGGCGATCGACCGGGTCTCGACGGCGTCAGTGCGATACGAATGGTTCTTGAAAATCGTCTGATGGAAGGCGGTGTGGGCGACCATGATCTCGTCGCGGCCGCGCCAGTGCATGCCGACCTTGTTCACCCACTCGGCGTCCTCGCGGAAGAGCTTGGCGAGCGCCTTCATGTCGTGCGCGTTCCAGGCCTCCTCGTACCCGGCGACGATCTTCCGCACGGCCTGATCGTCTTCCTTCGACAGTTCGCTGGTCGCGATCTTCACCGGCTCTTGCTTCGGCTGTCCCCACACGCTTGCCGCCAGCCCAGCGATCGCGATCGTCGAAAAGAGGGCCGCCACGGTCGTTCTGCGCTTGGCTCTCATGGTTCACCTTTCGGCCGGTTGGCCGGTTGAGGAGGAAATCCGATCTCTCGTATATCGACCCGGTTCACAAAAGCTCGGCATCGGCAGAGCAGGCGCCTGCCGTGTTGTCGGAGGCGGGCGGACTTGCCGGACGAGCCGAGGCCCGACATGTGGGTATTGGCGGAGGCCAGCGTCGTTCCGGTTATCGCCGCGACACCCAGCGCCGCTGGCAAACGAGCGGGCCGCGATGAAACGGCCGGATCGGATGCCGTTCGCGGCAGTGGGGTCGCTGCGGCCGTCAGATTCCAGTGCCCCGTCCGGGGCGGAAGTGCGCCAACAATTCCCCGAAAAGTGCCGCGATCCTACTCAGCTCGGGTCGAGGGCATCGACCAGCCAGGCCCGGGCGAACGCCCACAGCCGGTCGGCGCGACGCGGCGGGAGCCCGAGAGCGGCGCCGGCCTCCTGCTGGCTAAGGCCGGCAAAGAACCTGAGCTTCACCAGTTCCGCAGCGTGTGCGTTGACACCGGCGAGTCGGGCCAGGGCCTCGTCCAGTTCGATCAGGTCCGCGTCCGGAGCGGTCGCCGGGTCAGCGAGGGCGTCGAGGTCGACCCGGCCGCGGCCGCCACCGCGCTTGAGTCGCTGCCTGTCCCGGGCCCGGTTGATGAGCACCCGACGCATGGCTTCAGCGGCAGCAGCGAAGAAGTGCCCGCGGCCGTTCCACTCCTGCGGCTGGTTGCCACTGACCAGCCGCAAGTAGGCCTCGTGGACGAGCGCGGTGGCCTGCAGCGTCTGGCCCGGCTTCTCGTCGGCCAGCCGGGCCGCGGCGAGTATTCGCAGCTCGTCGTAGACGAGCGGGAGCAGGTCGGCCGCCGCCTGGGGGTCGCCGCCGGCAGCCGCGTCAAGGAGTTGCGTGACGTTCGCCATCCCGCGCAGTGTATTCCGGCGCGGCAGGAACGGAACGTGGGTCGGCGACCTGCGCCGGCAAGCAGGGGCATGAAGGCTTGCGACTGCGAGCAAAGAGCGGTACGCGAAATCTCTTACCGATCCGCAGAACTCATTTTCCGATGCAAAAGCGGCTGAAGATTCGGTCGAGCAGATCGTCGGTGTAAATCGCGCCGACCATCTCGCCCAGTTGATCGAGCGCGAGGCGCAATTCCAGGGCCAATAGTTCTGCCGGATCGTCGAACAGGACGATGTGATGCGCCGCTTGCAAGTGCTTCAGGCCCTTCTCGACGTGATGCCGGCAACGGCTGAGACTGGTGCGCAGCGCAGGCTTGCGGGCCGACTTGGCCCGCTCGACGAGGGAGCGGCGAAGTTCGCCGATACCGTGGCCGGTCATGGCGCTGGTCGCCGGGTGTTCCGAATCGACCGACAATAAGTCGCTCTTTGTTATGATCGTCAGTGCGCCTTCAACATCGGGCGGCTTACGCCGCTCCGCTCGCCATTGAATTGCTTCCACGCACGAAAGAACGAGGTCCGCGTGCCGAGCCTGCTCGTGGCCGAGGCGTTGGGCCTGCTCCTCAATGTCGCTCGCTGCATCTTGCCAGCCAGCCGTGTCGATCAGCTCGATGTTCGTGCCGTCCAGCAGGACCGTCCGTGTGATGTAGTCGCGGGTCGTGCCGGGGACCGGGCTGACGATTGCCGCGGACACGTTCGCCAGCGCGTTGAACAGGCTGCTCTTGCCCGCGTTCGGCTCGCCGACCAACGCGACGCGATACGGACGATGGCTCACGGATCGTTCGTCGAGCTGCCGCTTCAAGTTGATGAAGTGGGCCAGGCCAGCACCGAGCTGGAGCAGCAAATCGCGCTTGTTGACGAATTGAATATCCTCTTCGGAAAAATCGAGCCCGGCCTCGATGTCGGCAAGCAAGTTCAACAGGTCGTCGCGCAAGGCGTGCAAGGGCTGCGTCATGCCACCGGCGAGTTGCGCGAGGGCTGTTTTCAATTCCTGATCGGTGTCGGCTTCAATTACCGCGAGCACCGCTTCGGCCTGGGTCAGGTCCTTCTTGCCGGCGAGGAAGGCGCGCATGGTGAACTCGCCCGGCCGGGCCGCCCGCCCTCCCGCATCGAGCATGGCAGTAATCAGCAAATCGATCAACGGCGGCGACGAAATAGTGTGGATTTCCACACAGTCCTGACCGGTGTAGCTTCGGGGTCCGGGCATGAACAAGAGGATCGACGGCAGCGGCGAATGAACCCCCGGCAGACGCAGATTGCCCGAGGCAATGCCTTGCTTCACTGGCTCCGTGTCGAAGACGCTGGTGGCGATACGGCAAGCATCGGGGCCGCTCAAACGCACAATGGCACGCGCTCCGGAGCCCGGAGCGGAGGCGAGTGCGACTATGGTGTCTTCCAGATTCATTTCGGAAAGGTGCTCGAGCGCTAAAGTCCTTTCCATTATCGCAAGCGGCCGGACTGGGAGGCAATAATTCAGCTCACAGGCTGGCAGCTTGTGGCTACGGCTGGCACACAAGCTGGCAGCTTGTGGCTACGGCTGACAGTCGATTCGGATGTTCGAATCGCCCGTCTATGGTAGACTATTGGTCGGCTCGATTAACCGCATTCGCTCCAGTCGATTCCTGCCTATGTCACTCATGCGTCCATGTTCCGGGCCCGTTTCGCGTCGCACGTTTCTGCGCGTCGGGGCGCTTGGCCTGGGTGGGCTGACCTTGTCAGAGGTGTTGGCTGCTCGGGCCGGCACGAACTCGCCGGAAACGTCGGTCATCCTCTTTTGGATGTGGGGCGGGCCGAGCCAGTTTGAAACTTGGGATCCGAAGCCGGATGCGCCGACGGAGTATCGCGGACCCTTCAAGGCCATCCGAACGGCAGTTCCGGGAATGGACTTTTGCGAGATCTTCCCCAGGCAAGCGCAGATCGCTCGCAAGCTCGCCGTTGTTCGTTCGCTGCATCATACGATGTCGTCGCACAACGATGGGTCCATCGAGCTGCTCACCGGCAAGACCCCGATCGTTCCCGACCCGACATCGACCGCGAAGTCCGAGCATCCGGACTTCGGCATGATCACAAGCAAGTGGCGTGGCCAACGCAACGACGGCTTGCCACGGTATGTCGGCGTGCCGACCGTGCCATTCATGGTCCGGCCGACCTATCTTGGTCTCGGGCATCAAGGCTTCGCGGCGGGCAATCCGGCCCTTCCCGGTTGGGCGCCAAGCGGGCTTGCACTGACTGCCGGAGTCAATCCCGTTCGGCTCGAAAGTCGTCGGGGACTGTTGAGCGACTTCGATCAGCTCCGCCGCGACCTCGACACCGGGGGCGCAATGCAAGGAACCGATGACTTGCGTTCAGCCGCGTTTCAGATTTTGACCGGCCCTGCGATGGCTCGTGCCTTCGACCTGAAGCAAGAGGATGAGCGACTTCGCGACCGCTATGGCCGGCATCTCTGGGGCCAAAGCTGCTTGCTTGCCCGCCGGCTGGCCGAAGCTGGTGCTGGTGTGATTACGATCGATGCCCTCGCTCCCGAGCCGGGCAGGCCACTCTATTTCAGTTGGGACGACCATGCCAATGCACAGCCGGGCTGGGATCTGACCAAGGGCATGCGTTATAGGGCCGGATACATCGAACAAGCGTTGACCACGTTGATCGAAGATGTCTACGATCGCGGGCTCGACGAGCGCATTATGATTGTCGCTTGTGGCGAATTCGGCCGTACGCCACGGGTGTCGAGTGCGAATGGCTGCCTCGGCCGCGATCATTGGCCAGATGCGATGTGCGCTCTCCTGAGCGGCGGCGGTTTGAAGACGGGACAAGTCATCGGTTCAACCGATTCGAAGGGAGCGTATCCGAAAGAGCGACCACTCTCGCCAAAGGATTTGCTCGCGACGATCTATCGCCATCTCGGCGTCAACTCCAAGCACGAGTTCAAGGATCACAGTGGCCGGCCAGTGCCAATCTTGAGCGAAGGGGAACCAATAGCGGAATTGATTTGGACGCCGGCCACCCCGAATTTCTCACCACAGAGACACCGAGAGCACCGAGAAGAAAAGCAGAAAACGAGCTTTGGCCATTCCCGGTAGAACACTCGGCTTGTAAGTGCGGCCGAGACGTCGACCCAATATTGCTTCATTCGCGATCTTCTCTGTTTGAAATGCAGGCGATTCATTTCCGCCGTTTGGCCATGCGCTCGAGCGCCGCCTTGGCGTCCAGACTCAGCCCCCCTTCGAGATTCGCTTTCGATAGTTTCTCCAATATCGATTTCGCTTCGGGCGTTTCCGATTGTTCCAGGATTCGCATCATCCGGACAATCATCGATTGCGCCGCCGTCGGCACGAATTCCTCCGACTTGCATTTGGCAACCAGCTTCTCTAGCCGCATTCGCCATTCCGGTGACGGGCTCGCCTTCAATGCCTGTTCGAGGAATGGCAGTGCCGTTGTGCCGTAGATCTCCAGCTTCTTCACCGCGCGTTCGCGGATTGCATAACGCGGAGCGTCAAGATCGGCGATCGACCGGCGGATGTGGCGCACAGTTTCCGCAGCTTCCGGGTATTTGAGCCTTGCATTGATGCGGGGAACACTGGCGGCTCCACAAGCTCCGAGCGTCCACAGGCTCGGATTGCGCACCGCCGCGTCGGCACTCGCGAGGTTCTTCCAGTGTTCTTCGAGTTGGGCGGCACCAAGGATACCGGTCTTGCCCTTCCAATACCGAGCGGCCTCCGTCACTTTATCCAGATCTTCCTTGGTACGGCCAAGATAAACGTGATCGAAGAGCGCGACGCCATCCATGCTCGTGAACGCGAAGCCCGTGAAGTTGAAGGGAACGTTGCCGAAGTCCGCGAAGAGGTCGCGCGTGACCACTTCCCATTCTCGTGGCGGTTGAGCGCCGATTTGAAGGGCGGGATAAAAGCCGACCGTGTTTTGGCCGGCGAAATAGCGGCCCCAATCTCGGCCGGCGGACAAGCAAAGTTGCACCATGATGCCGTTGCCCGTGGGTCGCTTCCAGGCGAATCGGAGGAATCGGTATTGGCCTGGCTTCGGTTTTTCGACAATGGGAAATCCCCAGCCGGGTATGGCCGAGCGATAGCACTGGTAGCCGGCGACTTTCAGGCAGCAGATACCGGAAAAGCAGTCCTCACCCCAAGCGCCGGACTTGCCCAATTTGGACTTATCATCTCCGTTCGCAAGGACGCGCGCCATTTGGCCGGCGTCGTCTTCCATCAACTCGATCACCGCCGCGCCCGACGGGTGCGGAGGCAATAGCGGATCGGTCGCCGGATTGAATCGAGGAGCCGCACGCTTGCCGGCGAATCCCGGCGCCGGGCGCCGGCGCACCCGGCGCGAACCCGCCGGGCACGGGTCGGCCCGGGGGACAGGCGCGGTCCCCATACGAACCATGCGCTCACGCCGGCGTGAAAATGAGGACAACCAATAGGTAACCAAGTGCTTGGCCCGGCATGGCATCCCTTTCTTTCGATAGCTCTTCCGTTCACGCAGCCGTCACGAGTTGCATCTTCGTCTATTTGACGGATTAAATCGACCGCCGATTGTCACAACCGGTAACAACCCATCCATTCCGAAAGTGGACATACAACGGAGGCCGCGATTCCATTCGGGATCCGCATTTCCTTTGTGTCCGCTACTGGAATCGCGTATACTCACCCCAATCTAAATTGGAGGCAGGGATGAGTTTCGGAGAAGATGCGGGTATCGACTTCGAGACCGCTCGCGGCCGCGATTGGCCGAGCGTCCGGCAATTCAATGTCTTTCTGGAAAATCGAATCGGCGCCCTGATGGATGTTGTCCGCCGATTTGAAGTCACGGATATTCGCATCGTCTCGCTGACGGTCGTGGACTCAGCCGATTGTGCCATCATTCGCATGGTGCTCAGCGACCCCGAGCGGGCGCTCGAAATCTTCGAACAGGGCAAGATGATGGTGACGGAAAGCGATTTGCTCGTCGTGAAATTGCCCGACGGCCGGCAGCCGCTGGCGACGATTTGCAAGGCGCTCTTGACTGCGGAACTCAGCATCGACTACGCGTACCCGCTGATGATCGGCGTCGGCCCCGAGGGGAACACCGCGCTGGCTCTTCACGTGGACGATTTTGAAACCGCGGCGGCCACCCTGCACGAGAAGGGCTTCACCTTGTACACCGAAGGCGACTTGACCTGGTGAGTTGAGCACTCCACTCAGCTGCCGATTTCCTTCCCTAGTAACAAGAGATCCCACATGCCGACCGACGATTATGAAGACGACGATCGTCCGCGCCGACCACGAAGTTCACGCGGTGACGATGATGAGGACGATCGCCCCCGAAGGCGGCGGCGGGATGAGGATGACGATTATGATGATGAGCCAAGACGAGGAGGAGGAAAGCCCCATCGCGGCGGAATGATCCTGACATTTGGCATTTTGGGACTCTTGTGCTGCGGACTTTTTGGAATTGCTGCTGCAATCATGGGGACTAACGACTTAAAGGAAATGGCTGCAGGACGGATGGACCGGTCGGGTGAAGGCTTGACCCGCGTGGGCCAGATCCTGGGATTCGTGGCGATCGGTTTATGGATCGTTGGTGTCATCGTGCGGGTCGCGATGTTTGCAGCCGGGAATCGCTGAGCCTTTTGTCATCGCTGGGCCGCGGGTCGCGGCCCAGCCTCTGAGTCCCTTCAAATATGTGGAAGCTTCGGAGTATCCGTGTCCGACGGCGACACCGAGCGCGATGACTACGACGATGACTTTCGCGGACGTGTTCAGCCACACCGCGGAGCTGTGATCCTTGTACTTGGGATTCTGAGCATCATGGTGTGCGGCTTGGTCGGCATTTTTGCATGGATTATGGGCAAGCGCGATTTGGAACTAATGCGTAGCGGACAGATGGACCGGGAAGGAGAATCTCTCACCAAGGCCGGATACATCCTGGGCATTGTCGGTACCATCATGTTCCTCTTCGGGCTGCTACTCTTCGTCCTCTATATACTGGGGATCGTTTTCTTCATTGCCGCGAAGAACTAAATCGCCAAGTCGCGGCCAAAGCCAGATTGAAAGCAAGAGTTTTGCCAATCCCTTGATCGACACACACGCGCATCTCGATGATCCGAAGTTCGCAGGCGACCTGGCCGATGTGATCGCCCGAGCGTCGTCGGCGGGATTGGAGTTGATCGTCACCATCGGCACCGATGCCGCAACGAGCCGGCGAAATGTCGAACTTGCCGAACGCTATCCCCTCCTCCGCTGTGCCGTTGGCATTCAACCCAATCATGTTGCGGAAGCGCAGCCGGGCGACTGGCAAATCATTCTGGAACTGGCCAAGCACCCTAAGTGTGTGGCGATCGGCGAAACGGGGCTCGATCGCTATTGGGATCGTGCGCCGTTCCCATTGCAAGAGGATTATTTTGCCCGACATCTATCACTTTGCGCGAAACGGCCAAGCCGGTGGTGATCCATTGCCGCGAAGCGGAAGTCGACGTGGTGCGCATGTTGCGTGCGGAGTTCGATGCACGCGGGCCGATTGCCGGGGTGATGCACTCGTTCACGGCTGACACGACGACCGCGCAAGCCTGTCTCGACATGGGTCTGCATATCTCGTTTGCCGGGATGGTGACCTACAAGAACGCGGAGAACTTGCGACAGGTGGCGGCGACGATTCCGCTGGACCGGTTGTTGGTGGAGACCGATAGCCCGTACCTCGCGCCCGTACCCCAGCGCGGCAAGCGCAACGAACCCGCGTACGTCGTACATACAGCTGAATGCCTGGCGAAGGTGAAGGGGGTTGCCGTGGAAGTCATATCCCGGCATACGACGATGAACGCCCAAGCTTTGTTCGGGGTTTATTGACGGCTGCGCGGTCAATGTCCCGCCGGGGAAAAGAAGATTATTAATAGGATTACGATGAGGACTAAGAGCAGGAAGACGATTAAGGCAGCGGCGTGGAAATGATCTACCATCATTCCGCCCAATCGTGTATGAGTAGGCCTGTCTCAAGGAGGAGACGGCCATGTCACCGCTCACGGAAGATGTCATTCAGACCATCCAGTCAGCCACTAAGCTTCTTACCGGCTATCGGCGCCGACAGTTCCAAGCCGAGACCGCCATCAAATACTGCAACGGTTCCGCCCGTGAGGCGGAGACGACCTTCGGTTGGGGACGTGCAGCGGTGATCACGGGGCTCGGCGAACTCCGTACCGGCATCCGTTGCCTGGACGCCTGTCACCTCCGCGGACGCAAAAAGACCGAAGAACTCTGCCCGAAACTCGAGGAGCATGTCCATCGTTTGGTCGACCCCCATGCGCAGGCCGACCCCAAGTTTCAGACCACCCTGGCGTTCACCCGGATCACCGCCAAGGCTGTTCGCGAGGCCCTGAAAGCCGAGCCCGAGTTGAAGGGCTTCGTACCCTGCCGGCAGACGGTGGGCTGTCTGCTCAACCGCCTGGGCTACCGGCTCCGCCGGGTCCTCAAAGCCCGTCCCGAAAAAAAATTCCCGAAACCGACGCGATCTTCGCGAACGTCCAAGCCGCCCGCATTCGGACGGCGAGCGAAGCGGACACGCTGAGAATCTCCCTCGACACCAAAGCGAAAGTCAAGATCGGCGAATTCTCCCGCGGCGGTCAGGCACGCGGCATCGAACCCGTCAGGGCCGTCGATCACGACATGTCTCCCGACGCCGTGCTGGTCCCGTTCGGCGTGCTGGAGTTGAATCGCGGCAACGTGACGATCCAGCAACCGTGGTTCCTGTTCGGCCATTCGAAAGAAACCAGCGACTTCATCGCCGATGGTCTCGATCAATGGTGGAACGAGCGGAAGACGGTTCATCTGGGCGTCCAGCGACTGCACATCGAACTCGATAATGGTCCCGAGATTGCCAGTTGCCGCACGCAGTTCATGAAACGCCTCGTGGAGTTCGTCGATCGCCACCGGATCGAAGTCGAACTGGTGTACCTGCCGCCGTACCACAGCAAGTACAATCCCATCGAGCGTTGCTGGGGCATCTTGGAGCAGCACTGGAACGGCACGCTCCTGCATTCGATCGAGCAAGCCTTGCGCTGGGCGGGCACGATGACATGGCGGACGATTCACCCGTTGATCCGCGCGGTCACCACGACTTACGAACGCGGTGTCCGGCTAACCCAAACCGCATTTGCCCCCATCGCGAGCCGCTTGATCCGTTCCCAGACCTTGCCCAAATGGAGCCTCATCATTGAGCCCCAGTGACCGGTAGATTTATTTGCGCGGCTGCCTAAGAGCAGGATTAGGAGTCAGAGAACGAAAGCCAGTTGCTCGCCGGGCCGCTTGTGGTCCTACTCCTTCTCTTCATCTTGCTCCTAGTCCTCTTCCTGATCCTAGTCCTCATCTTACTCCTACTCTGCTTTGCAGCGGATCTCCGTCGCGATGCATTGGCAGCGCAGCCGTCAAAATGGCAATGGACAATGATCATCGATAGCAGTCCGGGGGTCTTGCGTAATGATGGGCGGCACGATCCGTACAGTCCAATGGGAAGGCAAAGTCGACTTCGCCACGCCAGAACGGTGGCGCGGCTCGCCCGGAGATGGCTCGAATCCGTGTTTCGTTGCAATTTCGTTGCAGAATTGACCTGTTTCGTTGCAAAAAAGTGTAAATTCGTTGCAAAGGGGTGTGGGAGTGTGCGCAACGAACGGGCCACTCTGCCTGCTGCGCCAATTCATATATTTGACCGCTGCGTTGCCAATGCGTCACGACGGAGATCCGCTGCAAAGCAGAATAGGAGTAAGATCAAGAGAAGGAGTAGGACCAGAAGCGGCCCGGCGAGCATCTGGCTTTCGTTCTCTGACTCTTAATCCTGCTCTTAGTCCTCTTCCTGATCCTGGTCCTCATCGTAATCCTAATCCTCTTTTCCTCGGCGGGACATTGGCCGCGCAGCCGTCAATAGTGCCTTGGCGGGCTCTTACCGATTTGGGGGAACGAGCATGGCGGCGGGGTGTTCGAGATGACGTTTGACGGCGTTGCCAAAGGCGGCGCCAATGGCGCCATCCAGCACGCGATGATCGAAGGAAAACGATAAATAGACGAGGTCGGCCGGCTTCAAATGTCCGTCGTGATCGTAGACCGGCCGTCGGACGACCTTGCCAATGCCCATGATGCCAACTTCGGGATGATTGATGATCGGCGTCGAAATGAGCCCGCCGATCCCCCCAGTCGACGTGACCGTGAACGTCCCGCCACGCAAGTCTTCGCGACGGGCTCGCCCCGCCTTTCCTTCCATGCCGAGCCGTTCGACCTCCCGGGCTACCTCGAACAAGTCCTTCTTGTCCACGTCGCGCACGACCGGCACGATCAACCCGCTTGGCGTGGCCACGGCGATGCCGATGTGGTAGTAATCGTGCACAACGATCTCGCCTGCCTCTTCATCGAGCGAACTGTTCGCAATCGGCACTTCCTTGAGTGCTTCCGCCACGGCTTTGACGAAAAATGGCAAGTAGGTCAATTTGATTCCGCTACGGGCACACGCTTCACGCATGCCATGCCGGAGTCGGACCAGGGCGGTGACGTCGCATTCATCGACGTAGGAATAGTGCGGGATACGCTTCTTGGCATCGACCAGGTGCTCGGCGATTCGGCGTCGGACGCCCTGAAGTTTCATCCGCATGCCCGGCCGGCCAAATTCGGGCGGCGTCTCGGTCGATCGCGGTTTGGCCGTTCCGTGCAAGCGGACGAGGAAGGGCGCCAGGTCGTCGAGCAAAATCCGTCCCGCGGGACCGCTGCCGCGAACGCGATGCAAATCGATCCCCAACTTGCGGGCCAGATGACGCACGGATGGCGCCGCAACGGCAATCGACTTGTTCGTGGGCAAACCATTCGAATACGCGGTAATCGGCGCCGATTTCTCCGCCAGAACGACAGGCGCTTTCGCCGGGACGGATTCGACCTGCCCGTCCACCTGATAGGACACAATCGGCTGACCCACCTTGAGCCTTGACCCCGGTTCACCCATCACCGCGGAGATCTTGGCCGCGAATGGAGCGGGAACTTCCATGGTCGCTTTGTCGGTCATGACTTCGAGCAACGGCTGGCCGCGCGTCACCGTGTCGCCCGGTTGGACGAGCCAGCGAATCAACTCGGCTTCATAAACACCCTCGCCCAACTCAGGCAACGCGAAGTCCATTGAAAGTCCCCGTATTTGCCAACGACGGACGCCCTATAGGTCCTATAGGACATACCAGGCAACAAGCGCTTGCTCACTTACGCCGGATCGGCGGCCACAGCGAGCAGCGTTTCCCGAATCGGCTCGAGCTGCGGCACCGTATTCGTCTCATATATCTGGTTCAGCCCGATCCCTGGGATATGTTTGCCTTGCACCAGCCTGCGGCGCACGAGCAAGTCGTAGAAGTGCTCGTCCACGATTCGCCGGAGCAAGTGCTCGCCGAAATTGGTCACTTCGGTGTCCTCGTTGACGATCACCACCCGTCCTGTTTTCAGCACACTCTTGCTGATCATTCGCCAATCGTAGGGGAAAATGCTCCGCAGATCGATCACGTCGAACGTCAGGCCGTTGCTCGTCTTCAACTCGTCCGCGGCCTGCACGCACAGCGGCAATGTCCGTCCGTAGCTAATGACGGTCGCCGATTCTCCCGAGCGCATCCATTCGCCGACGCCGATCGGAATGAAATGCTCTTGCACGTCGGGCCAGTCCGGCGTCCAGTTGGATCGATCGCCCACGGGAGCGTCGATCCGCCGACTCAATTCAGCGGGGTCGTCCGGCTCGCCCGGAATCAGTTGGTCGCTACGGACTCGTAGCAATGCCTTGGGCAATAGCATCATCACGGGATTCGGATCGACGATGGCCGAGAGCATGAGACCATAGGCGTCGAGCGCATCCGATGGCATGACGATTTTCCAGCCAGGCAACCGGCTGGCCCAGCTTTCGTAGCTGTGCGAGTGGTACATGCTGCCACGGATGCCGGCCCCGGTCGGCGTCATCATGACGATCGGCATATCGAAGGTGCCGGCGCCGGCCCAACGCTGGTTGCCGGCCACTTTCAACAGATCGATGATGTTGAATGCGTAATCGCAGAACTGGATTTCGAATACGGGCCGCCCGCCGGCATAGGCGATGCCCATCGCGGTGCCGACGATGCCGCGCTCGTCGAGCGGAGTGTTCCAGGCGGTCTTGAGCCCCTGCGTCGCGGTGAACACGCCCCCCAACGGAGGGCCGACATCCTCGCCCAAGACGTCGGTCACGCCGAGGTGCTCTTCGCCGTAATGGAGTGCGAGTCGAATTCCCTGCACGAGAGTTGCCATCAATTACTCCGAGAAGTCCGGGTCTTGTTGGCGGACGTGGAGGATCTTGCGAATTGTCACCAGGCTCTCGTCTGGATCGACTTCAAAAAAGATGCGGTAACTTCCCTCGATGACCACGCGAGTTTCCCGCGTTCCGCACCGCTCCCAAATGTCGCCGACGTAGGGGGTGGAAGTTAGTGACTCGGCACGCTGGACAATAGCCCCAACCACGTAGTCTACCGCGTCGACGTTGACCCGGGCCAAGTAGTCGACGATGCTCTTTAGGTCACGACGGGCTGAGCCCGTCCAGTTGCTTTCGAAATCCACTCCTGAACCTCCGCCTGGATTTGGGAGTGCGGGACCAAGTCCCCTCGCTCCTCGTCGCGGTAGCTCTCAAGGAGGCCGATGATGATTTGGAACTGGTCGCGAAGATCCTCAAGTGTGGCCGACTGCGGCAAACGGGAGATCGCATCGATCGCGAATTGTCGCGGATTCACCGATTCTTTCATAGGGTCACCTCGGCAATCCATTGTAATCGTCCGGATAGACCGCATCTACCGGACTCGGCGCATAGGTAAAGCGTTCGACGTCGTCCGCCGTCGGCTTGGCGTCTTCCATCGCTTGCACGACGGCCGCGTCCGCTTCGTCACGCGCTTCGTGGCGAATCGCCTCGGCCAATTCGCGGTGAATGATTCCCTGTTGAATCAACTGCCGTTCAAACAGCTTGACGCAATCGGGTTCGTTCTTCACGCGGGCCGCACCACTCGATGATGAATGGCCGTGCAGCCGCGACACGGATGCTTCCAGCAGGAACGGCTTTCGCGTCGTGCGGCAGTAGTCGAAGGCCCGTTCCAGTGCATGCCAGGTGGCGACCGGATCGTTGCCGTCGACAAACTCGCCTGGGATGCCGAATGGCTCGCCGCGATCGCAAATGTGCCGTTCCGAGTGTTGCGAACGGGCGGGAGTCGAAATCCCATAGCCGTTGTTCGTGACGATCATCAGGACGGGGAGCGGAATCCCGGGCCGTGTGGACCAGACCATGCAACTGGTGAAGTCCCCCTCGGCGCTGCCGGCGTCGCCGCCGATGACGATCGACACACCGTCGCCGCCGAAGCGTTTCTGCATCGAGCGCCGTTCCCGGCGCCATGACGTACTGAACTTCAACCACGCTGGTGACCGGCACGACATTCCACTCGGGCGCCGCATAGTGGCCGACGAAATTGCGCCCAAGCGAGTGGTGGTCCTTGGCGGTCATGGCCATCTGCCGCGTGTGTTCGAGCATCGGCATGCCCATCGCCAACATGACCCCGGCATTGCGGTAATGCAGATGGAGATAATCGTAAGCGGGGCCGCGGCCTTTCTTGACTTGCAGGCCGAGGCAGACATTGAACGCCTCCTCCCCGGGCCCGCCCACCCAGAAATAGCCCTCACCCGATTTCGACATCTTGATGGTTCGCTCCTCGAGGGCACGGGTGCGGACCATGAGCCGATAAATTTCCAGACATCGTTCGCCGGGAAGGGAATCGAAGCCGCTGAAGACTTGCCGCCCGACCTTGACGGCCGGGCCGGCCGATTCCGGAAGGTAATCCTCGGAGTCCGAGTACGAATCTTGGGGACTTGGCACGTCAGGCCCTCCTGAGGTGGTCTGCCGATTGCGGCAGCAGTAGGGATCGCCTGAAGACGGCCGGCACGGCTACGCGGAAAACGTGGGACGGGAGGACTGCGAGGCCCCCCGGTACGCCGTGCGGCGCTGGTCGTTCACGCAGGTCCAATCGAAACCGCTGAAGTCGATTCATTATACGTCGGCAAAGCAGAGCGTGGCCTTGCGGGACTTTCGCCGGGCCCGGTACATTTCCAGGTCCGAAAGAGCATTCCGCCGAGAGTATCGGGAGCGACGATGGCGCCGTCAACAGCTATCTCCATCATAGGGCGAGTTTTCCGCTGGCAAGCACCTCTTGCCTAACCGCGACAGGGCCTGCTGGTCCACCAATTCGTGGGCGCGAAGCCGATCCAACCCCCCCGATTTAGCAGCCCTGCATTGCTGTGCATTCCGTGGAGCGCGAAGAATCCTCAGATTAGGGCGACGCTTTCACGGCACGCAATAAGAACGTTGGATTCACCGCTTCGAACCGCACAGCCTCCAGCTGCTCAACGCTTCGCGATAGGTTCATCAATAGGACCGATACGCTCGGCGCAAGCCGCTTGAGCGTTTCGTACGTCAGGGTCAACATTTCCAGCGTGCCGACGTTCACGACCAAGTCGTCCGCCTGGCCGTAATGATGCATACGCCGCTTCCAACAACCGGGAGACCTCGCCGCCGTTGCCACCGATGAAAATCGCCTCGGGATCGGGAAGCCCCTGAAAGACTGCCGGGGCTGTACCAAAAATTGCTTGCACGTTGCGAATGCCATACGACTCCGCGTTGGCGACGATCAAATGGTAATCGGCGGAATCCTGTTCGATGGCATAGACTCGGCCGGGTTCAACAAGCTGAGCGGCTTCCAGTGCGACCGAGCCAGATCCGGCGCCAACATCCCACATGACCGTGCCGGATTGCAAATCGAGCTGGGCGAGTGCGATGGCTCGCACTTCCGCCTGCGTGATGAGCCCGGTTTTCGGCCGGCTTTGGGCGAATACGTCATCCGGATTGCCGAAACGCATCAGCCGCTTGGCAGCGCGTGGGGCATCCGGCCGGCCGGGCTTTCGCTTCAGGATCATGACGTTCAACGGATCGAACGACATGTTTTGTATTTCGGAAAGCTCGCCTTGGGTGATGCGCTCGTCCTTGCCGCCCAGGTTCTCGCAGACGTAGGCGCGGAAATAATCGAGGCCGCGAACGAGCAGTTCCCGGGCGATTCGGGCGGGGTCGCTATGTCTCGCTGGTGAACAGGCCGACTGTTTCCGCGCCGCGGATCCGATCGAGCACGTCGTCGAGCGGCCGGGTGGAAAGGTCGGTGAGATAAGCTTCCTCCCAGCTCTCCTTCACACGGGCAAAAGCGAGCTGCATGCTGCTGACATGCGGAAGCACCTCGAAGCGCTCGTCCCCGAGCCGATCGCACAAGTAGCGGGCGATCGCCGTAAAAGAGCGGGTCGCCGGTCGCGACCACGACGATGCGCTTCTGGCCGAAATTTGTCTGCAGCATTTCCGTGATCTCGCTGAGATCGGACCCGATGCGGACGTGCTCGGCGTGGACCGCCGGCAGCAAACGCAAGAGCGGAATCGGAGCCGACCAGCATCTCCGCGGCGGCCACGAGTTCCCTGGCCCGATTCGTCAGCCCGGCGAGCCCGTCGCTGCCGACGCCAACCACGTAAATCTTCGGAGGTTCGTTGTTCATTGGAAACGTCAATTCGCCCCAAAGGCGCCAAGATCACACAAAGATTCATCAAGACCAAGCTTTTCTTGTGTGCCCCACTGAGTGATCTTGGCGCCTTTGCGGTAGATTGCATCCAGTTATTGCGGGCGACGAACTCGTTTCTGGGGATCGGTCTCCACTGCGCCGAAGGTCTGCTCGTGCCGCTGGATCGCCGTTTGCAGGGCGCCGAGCAAGCGCTTGGCCGTCGCGAAACTCATGACCATCCGATGCGTGACCTTGGCGGGCTCCGGCGTCGTGCCAACAACGATACCGGTATGGAAACCGAAATCGAGAAGCAGTTCCTCAAATGTGCCCGCCACGCGAAAGAAATTCGCGTAGGTCGTGGTCATCCCCTGCGCGGAGATCTCCAGTCGCACGGGCGGCGGCGCTTGCGGGAACGGGGACCATTGCTCCGCCGGCAGGATCGTTTTCGTCAGCCATGTGTGTTTGTCCTCGGTGATGAATCAATCGTATGAAGCTGGCGATCACTCTCCCACTGTTCGCACCTGAATCGTCTCCTTCCCGAGTGCCTTCTGCAACTCCAACGGCCAGGTCCACGCCTTCGCTTCCGCGGCGTCCTTCACGTAAAGCTTGATCGGATGTGGCATGGCAAGTGCCAGACGCTTGCGGCGAATCCATGTATTTGCGAATGTTCAGAGAACGTCGGTCCGATCTTGTGCGAGGCCGGCAAGTGCCACAAGTCGAGCCGGGCGACGTCCGGCTCGAAAATCGCCGCGTACAATGCAATCCCTGCCATTTCGTGCTTGCCCTGCATCCAGAGCGGCACGCCCTTCAGGTCCGGATTCGCCTTCAGAGCCTGAAACGCTCGACGCACGTCCCAGACGCGCATGCCGTCGAGCGTTTGTCCCACGAGTGCGAAGCGCCGGCGAATCTGCGTGTCGTCCAGCGCTGCCGGGCTCGCGCCCATTTCGTCGGCCCGATCCCTCGCGGACAGACGGCGGCGAACGCCCATTTCTGCTTTTCCATCACTGCTCGGTTCTGCTTGAACTTCGCGTCATCGCGCTTGGGCGGCTTCGACAATTGCAACACTTCGGCGAACTCTGGCCCCAGGTCGCTGCACCATTCCTTCCAGTCGGCCTCGTCGAGCGCATTGAGCACAACCAGCGTCGGCTTCGCATTGCCGGCCGTCATCAACCACAGACGCAAGGCAACGCCTTCCTCGCTCGTGAAATCCCAGGCCCGCAAGCGAATGCCATCGTGTGTCTTGTCGCCGGCCGGCTTCGCGGCCAGTTCGGGCACCTTGCTCGGCCAGCCGGCGAAGACTTTCTCCTTGAGCGCGGTTCTCGAGCTTCGCTCTTCTCGCCCGGCCACCAGCTTTTGATGACCTCGGGCGATTTCGGCAACTCGATGTTCGCCGCCTTGATGAACGATTCCTGGATCGTCGTGTTGCGCTGATCCTCGGGGGTCTTGGCTAGCACCTTCAAGTTCTTGCGGCGCGAAGCGCTCGAACTTTTCCTCGACAATTGACGCGTCATCCCCCTTGAGCCAGCGGTTCATCCAGCGGATATTCGCCGGCCCGCAGTTCGACCGTGTCCTCGTGCTTGCCGAGCGTCTCGTAGACCATGAATTTGTTGCCCGCCCCGTACAGGTCGTAAATCTTTTGCACCTTCGGCTTCAAGCCGGCGGATCGCCGGGATGGGGAAGATTTCATCGCGATCGCTGTTGCCGAGCATCAGCGGCCGCGGAGCGACGAGGGCGGCGACGGTCGCGAAGTCCCAGCGATACGTGTTGATCATGAACATGCAGTCGCAATGGCCGGCGATGACCCCCTTCTCCAATCGGCCGGGATAGCCGTCGTTCAGGTGCGAATCGCAGATCGGCGATGCCGGCGACTGGAACGGCACAGGCGATTCGTTCATCTGTCGCGGCGATCCACCACGAGTAGGCCCCGCCGCCCGATCGACCGGCCACGCCGATGCGTTTTGGATCAACCTCGGGCCGCGTTTCGAGATAGTCGAGCGCCCGCATGGCGTTCCAGCATTCGACGCCGGCCGGCGTGTAGCCGAGCGTATGCCACCACCACATCTTCTCGCGGTAGGTGCCGTGATGGATGCCGGGGATTTCGGAGAGTTGCAGGGTGTCGATAATCAGCGACACGTAGCCATGCTCCGCGTACCAGGCCGGATGATGTTGATAGTAAGTCTTGCTGCCATACGAGACGCCGTCCTTGACGATGTTGCCGTGCCCACAGACATAGAGAATCGTCGGGGCCTTCTTCGGCGCTGGCTTCGGCACATAGAGGTTGGCGGTGACATACAGGCCGGGCATCGACTCGAAGACGATCTTTTCGACCGTGAACTTGGGCCGCTCCAGCTTGCCGGTGATCTTGACGTTCAGATCCGTCCGCGGCGGCATCGGCCAGAGGCCGAGCATCTCGAGTAATTGCCGGCGGAGTTCGGGCTTGGCCTTCTCCCATTGCTCCTTCGTCTTGTAAGTCGCGCAGGCAGGCGTCGCCGATCTCCTTGGCCTGGCGCTGGAAGTACGCCTGGATCATCTTCTCGCCGGGCAAAGGCGACTTGGTTTTCGGCGGGTCGGCCGCTACGCCGCAAGCGGCGATGGCCAAAAGTGTGACGATGGAAAGGTAGCGCACGGCGGGTCTCGCAAGGCGGGCGGGCTTGATCGTATCCCGATGGACTGGCGGATCAAGCGCGAACTTCACCCCCAATGGAAGTTGTCCTTACCGCGAGCCGTCAGGGCTCAGCGCGATTCTCTTCTTTCATGTCACATACACCCCACGAAAAGAAACTGGCTTAATGAAATGAAACGATGAAAAGAAAGCGCCATTCAGGCTGGAGTCCACACCCACGAATCCAAGAGTGACAACCTTCTCGGCGACCGGTATAGTGACCACCAAATCCGCACGAGAACGGTAACCACCATGAACCCGGCCTATCTGATCCAGAATATCGACGACGTTTTCACGCCGGCCCTGGTCTTCTACAAGGACCTGATCCAGTCGAACATTGCCGAGGTGATCCGCCTCGCCGGCTCGCCGAAACGGCTTTGCCCGCACGTCAAGACGCACAAGTGCAAGGAGATCGTCCGGCTGCAACTGGATAAGGGGATCACTTCGCACAAGTGCGCCACGGTCGCCGAAGCCGAGATGTTCGCCCAGTGCGAAGTGCCCGATGTGCTGATCTCGTACCCGATCGTCGGGCCGAATGTCGGGCGAGTGCGCAAGCTGGTTGAAAAGTACCCTGGCTACGAAATTCAGCGTTTTGTGCGATCACCCCGATGGGGCGAAGGGCCTGTCCGCCGGCTGGAATGGGATGCCGTCGAAGCTGGATGTGCTCATGGACATCAACGTCGGCCACGACCGCACCGGCATCAAGCCCGGGCCGGCGGCCGCGGAGCTGTACGCGCTCATCGCCAAGTCGCCGAACCTGAACGCCGCCGGCTTCCATGTTTACGACGGACACAATCATCAGGAGAGTCTGGCCGAGCGCGAAGCGGCCGTGAACTCACTCATTGGCCCTGTATTGGAGTTACGAAAGACGGTTGAAGCGAAGGGGCTGCCGGCGCCGCGAATGATCTGTGGCGGCACGCCGACGTTCCCGATCTGGGCGAAGATGGAGTTGCCTGGCCTGCAATGCTCGCCCGGCACCTATGTGCTTTACGATCAGGGCTACGGCTCGAAGTATTCGGAGTTGAGCGGCTTCCAGCCGGCGGCACTGGTCGTTTCCCGAGTCGTCTCCAAGCCGTTGCCGAATCGCCTGACGACCGACCTCGGCCACAAGGCGATCGCCGCCGACCCGCCGGCCGGCAAGCGGGCGGTGCTCCTGAACCTCGATGACTACACCACCGTCCTGCAAAACGAAGAGCACTTCGGCATCGACACGCCGCGAAGCCGCCGACTGGAAGATCGGCGACGTGATCTACGCCGTGCCGACGCACGTCTGCCCGACGGTCGCGCTGCATCGCGCGGGCGTATGTGGTGGAGAAGAACCGCGTGATCGGCACGTGGGAGATCGCGAGTCGGGATCGGGTGTTGACGGTGTGAATTATCCGGATTCGTCCATGAATGAGACCGACTGGGCCAATTGCGCGGACCCTAACGCAATGTATGACTTTCTTCGTGAGCTGGAGGAGTTCAGCGAACGCAAGGAGCGGCTCCTCGATTGTGCATGTGTTCGTCGTATTTGGCACCTACTCTCGGATCCAGTCGGGCAAGAAGCGGTAGTAGTCGCTGAGAGATTTGCGGATGGCCTAGCGACTAAGGAAGAATTGTGTCAAGCAAATGCGATGGCGCCTCCGACATGCCAACTTCACGGCACTTTATCCGACAAAAAATGAGCAAAAATCGTACTCTGCCTTGGCCGCTGCTGCAGCTACAGCATGGGAATTCCGAGATGGTGCGAGTCCCCTTGAGCACGCGGCCGATGCGTTAGCCTGGGAAGGGAATAGTGGGATTGTCAGTCGAGTCGTGCGGCGCAGAATTGAGAATAGAAGAATTACGGAATTGAATTATCAGGCTCAGCTCACGCGCGACATTTTCGGCAATCCGTTTCGCCCCGTCGCCTTCGACCCCCGCTGGCGGACCTCCGACACCGTCGGCCTAGCCCAAGCAATGTACGACGACCGGGCGTTTGATCGGCTGCCGATCCTGGCCGACGCGCTGATGGACGCCGGGTGCGAGGACGAGCAAATCATTTCGCACTGCCGGAGCGAAGGCCCCCATGTCCGCGGCTGCTGGGTGGTGGATTTGGTGCTCGGAAAGAGTTGAAGAAATGCAACGGCGAGCGGACCTGCGTGAGCAGGCCGATTATGTTCGAGACGCATCATCGGCCTGCTCACGCAGGTCCGCTCGCCGTTGTGAAGATTTGCTCTGCCTCGCGGGCCAGGGATTCCCAGTCAAAGCGTTCGCAGACCCATTCGCGGCCATGTTGGCCCATCGTTGCGAGTTGCTGGCGATCAGAGAGGAGTTCGATGAGCGTGGCGGCCAGTGGTTCGGGCGAATCGCACGCGACGATTCGACCCGTTTCGGGGACACGCATGGTCTCCGCGGTACCGCCCGAGGCGCCAGCGACCACGGGCTTGCCACACGCTTGCGCTTCGAGCAATACCATGCCAAAGCCTTCGACGTCGCGGCCAATGGCACGATTGGGCAGTACGAACAGATCGCATTGCTGATAGCAGCGAACGAGTTGCTCGTCGTTCAGGTCGCTCAGGAACTGCACCTGTTCCGCCAGGCCTTCCGATTGAGCGAGCGCTTGCAACGCGGGCCGTTCGTCGCCATCGCCAACGATGGCGTACAGCACGTTTGGCCATCGCTCGCGAACCGCGGGCAGGGCGCGGATTAACATGTCGTGCCCTTTGCGCTTTTGCAGCCGGCCGACGGTGAGCAGCACGCTTCGTCCTTCCCAGCCCAATTCGCGGCGTATCGACTCATCGCGAGCGGCCGGCATGAATCGGCCTGTATCGACACCCGGATAGAGCAAGCGCACTTTATCGGTTGGCAAGTGCCAGTCGCCGAGCAGCTTTGAGCGTGTGTTTCGACTATTGGCAATGATGAGTGATGCTCCGGCGAAGACTCGGCGGGTCATCCAGCTCAACTCTCGGCTCGTGGCGGAGACGCCAATCTCCTCGCCATGCACGTAAACAAGGTACGGCTTGCCAGTTGTCCGCCGTACCAAGTACGCAATGAATCCTTCGGGCAGAGTACGGGCGGCGTGAATCGCGGTGATTCCTTCCCGTTTGGCAAGTCGACGAATCTGCCAGGCGAGCGACAGATACTTCTTCAGATTGACAAAGGGCCGCAAGCCGCGCGTCCGCATTTCCAGCGGCAGGCGCACAATTGCCAGGTCGTGCGTCCGATCGAAATCGGCGGCCCGCGGTTCGTCACCGGCAGCCACGAGAACCTGCTCGCGTGGAAGTCGCGAATAGATTTCCCAAAACCAGCGGCCGCTGCCGCCGGTTTTGGGAGGGAAGATGTCCGAAAGGAGTAGGAAGCGTGGCGACATGCAAGCGTTCAATCGATGGACCACGCATCCCAAGGCGATTACTTCGCAACCGGCGGCACCGGTTGTGCGGCTCCGACGCTTCGGGCCGAAAACCAGTACATCGCCATGCCGATGTTGTTGCTGATGCGGATGTGGAGCTTGTCCCCGCCAGTGACGGTCACGCGCATCGCGCCCGTCATCATTTCCATCCAACTCAAATTAATCCCAGCACCACCCCCTTCGGGCATGATTCGCTTGACCAATTCAATCAGCTTCTTGCCGTTGCTGCTGTTGTCGAACGAGGCCATCGGGCCGGGTTTGGCGGCGATCGCTTCCTTGAGCAATTTCATCCCGTCCGGGCCGTAGGAGGCGTAAAGGGCGTTCTTGCCAAACGCAAAGTACGCCTTTTGTCCTTTGCCAAAGACCTTCTGGACTACATCGCCGGCCTCGCTCGACATGTCGATTTCGTGGACGGCAAGGTCGCCGATCTTGCCGGCATCAAACTTGAACAACCCTTGTTCGCGCTCAGGCAAGACTTTGACGACATTGCGAATCGCCTTTTCGAGCTGGGCCCCCTCCTTGCAATGGACGGCGCCGACCGCGGTGTAGAAGCCGTCCTTGTTAGGCCCGCGAAGGGCGGCGGCGAGGTCCATGTCGCCGGATTTGACCGTCGCCTTGAGCGACTGGAACGCTGCCTCGATCAGTTTGGGAACCTCCGGCGGTGGATTGCCGCGGCTGACATTCAAGACGATTTCCTTGCTGCCCCAATCGATCAGTTTGGCCAGCCCTTCCTTGACCTCGTCGGCAAACAGCGGGGCGGTCGCGCATACCCGGATCACGTAGTCGTCACCGGTCAGGCTCGCGAACGCGTTTTTGGTTGGCTTGCGACTCGCGAACGTCTCGGCAAGCGATGATTTGCTCATACCCTCGACTGTCAGGTCGGCAAACACATCGCCGGTCTTGGTGTCGGCATCGATCCGGATCGCGATCTCCTTGCCTTCTTCGAACAGGAGCTTCAACCAGCGAAGGCTGAGGTTCTCCGCCGACTGAAACGCGTCCTTCAGTCCGGGCTCGGGGATCATTTCCTTCAAGTTGTCCAACTGGTCGCGGGCGATGCCGATCAGCGCCTTCTTGGCATCGGACGGGATTCGATCGAGGTGAACGGAAAGAAACGCCGCGGCCTTTTCCTTCTCGTAAATCACATCCCTGGGATCCAGGATCACCTTGGAGTCGATGATGTCGAATCCGCCGAGTGCGATATAGGCATATTGCTTGTAAACTCGCATTGAAACGGGAATTGGGAAGTCGGGCGGGACGACGACGTCGAATGTGCCCGCCTCTTTGCCCTTCACGGTCTTGATGCCAACCTGATCGAGCATGTCGATGAATGCTTTTTCGCTCGTGACGGGGATGAGTAGCACGCCGCGGCAATTCGGCAACTTGCTGTCGACTTTGCCGTAGAACCCGAACGGACGCTTCGGATCGATACCGGGGAGTTTCTTGGGATCGAGATTGGGCAAAGCGTGCGCTTCGAATTCTTTGTAGATCTCGGCGCCGCCGACGTTCTTGACCAGGGTCTTGACCATGTCGAGCAAGTCGTTGAACGACTTGGCCTGACCGACGATGTGCGGACCAGTGGGCTTGTCGTCCGGCCGTGGAGCGGCCGAAATTGGCGCCGCAGCTAACAGCAAAATCGCGGGAAGGGCGCTCAGCAGGCGAAACATGTTGCACCTCTAAGTAGCTAATGGTTTGTCGGTTATCCTTCTGGAGTGGCGAGAATCTGTCGCAGCCGTTCGGCCAATTCGCCGGGCAAGCGATCGGGCCAGGTGTCATCGATCAAGCCGACTCCTATCAAGTCGCGAATGTGCGTTCGATCCTTGTCGCGATTGGATGTGAGCTTCATCCGCACGAGCGACTCGAGGGCCAAGACCCGAAAGGGCGGGGCCAGGTCGTGCGGCTCAACATCCGGCGCCGGCTCGGTGTATTCCTTTCGCACCTTCTCCTTGGCGAAAACGACGTGTATCGCGTCACGAGCTTTCGCATGCTCGCCATCCAGAAACATATCGATACTGGCCGCATGCCGGTAGACAAAACCTGCGGACTCCAAAGCGGCCTTCGCCGCGGGTAGATCTGGCCGGCGAATCAAGATGTCGACGTCTTGCGTGTTCCGTACGGCCGTCTCGTCTACGCGCGCCACCCAAACACCGACCGCGTTGCCGCCGATGACCGCATAGGGTACGCCCGCCGCGTCAAGAGCCGCGGTCGCACGAATCAAGCGTTCGCGGACCTTTATCACGGCTCGCTCCATACGGTCGAGGATCATTTCAGCCGTCATTGCTTCCATAGGGACTATGTTAGCCTAAGCCCGGCCTGATTCTTGCGGAAATCCTGCCATGAAAGCCGCACAACTTCATATCGCCGCAACCGACTTCTTCCGGGGACTCCAAGACCGAATCTGCGCCGGGCTTGAAACGGCGGACGGGGGCGGTCAGTTCCGCGAAGATTCGTGGGATCGAGAGGGAGGGGGCGGCGGCCGGTCGCGTGTTTTGGTTGAGGGAAATGTATTCGAGAAGGCGGGAGTCAATTTCTCGGAAGTGTTCGGCGAAATGTCGCCGGAGTTTGCCAAGCAGATTCCCGGCGAGGGTGGTCGCTTCACCGCCACCGGAGTTTCATTGGTGCTGCATCCGCGGAATCCGCATGTTCCGACCGTGCATGCGAACTTTCGTTATCTCACCAAGGGAGACCACTGGTGGTTTGGCGGCGGGGCCGATTTGACCCCGTATTATCCCGTGCTCGAAGACGTGGTTCATTTTCACAAGACGTGGAAGACCGTTTGCGACAAACACGAACCGTTGGTGAGTTATGCCGAGATGAAGAGCGCCTGCGACGAGTACTTCTTTTTGCCGCATCGCCAGGAGGCCCGCGGAGTGGGCGGGATCTTCTTTGATTACAAATCGGGAGACATGAACCCCTGGTTCGCGTTTGTTCAAGATGCCGCGGATGCGTTCCTATCGAGTTACCTGCCAATCGTGGACCGGCGCAAAACAACGTCCTTCGGCCATCGCGAACGTCAGTTTCAGGAATATCGCCGTGGTCGATACGTGGAGTTCAATTTGCTCTACGACCGGGGAACGGTCTTCGGTCTCAAGACCGGCGGCCGGGTGGAGTCGATTCTCATGTCGTTGCCGCCGACCGTTCGCTACTGGTACGACTATCACCCGGATGTTGGCACTAAGGAGGCGGAGTTGACCGATTATTGGTTGAAGCCGAAAAACTGGGCGGAGATGTGAATGCCATGCAGCTGTTTTTCGCCAGGATGCTTCTCGGAGTAGGCGAAGAGCAATCCTGGCGAAATCAATCAGAGGCCAGGTTATCGATGGTGTCGGTGCCCGTGCGGAATGACCGGTAGCGGATGGTGGCGATAATAACCGGGGTAGCCCACACCGGGGAAGTACGTTCGCGGCGCTACGATGATTGGAGTTTGGATGACCGGCTGGTAGAGCGGAGCGTAGATCGGCGGGTAGTATGCCGGATACGGACTGACGTAGGTATAACCCCACGATGGAAAGCGAACAACGATATCAAAAGTCCCTGCTTTCGCTGAGGTTGCGGACAAACCCAAGCCGGCGAGACAAGCGATGCTGAGGAGGGTTGCTCTCATGGTTTTCTCCAGTGCTTTCTGATCGCCGGCTTGCGTTGGCACCATTCATCGTCCGGCGTTCTACCGATCGGACGTGGACATTTTCGAGATTTGCGCTCAAGTTCCTCCGAATGCGAATCTGGGCGAATAGCGGAAAAAAGCGTGGGTTGGGATGCAAACCATCAGTCGATCGGCGTTTCTCTTTACCGATCGCTTGGACCCATTCTTCGAGTTCCCAACCCCTACTCCACTGTAATTGACACCGAATTATTCTCACTTCTGGTGATCAATCGCCATTGTGTTTCCCAGGACTGAGGAACTGATCGTGCGCGCTCGCTTTCTGGTCGTGCTTTTCAGTTTTTTTGTTGCTGAACCACTGGCCGGCTCGCAAGCGCCGCCGACAATACGACAACGCCACTCGCTTTGTCGGCTTCGATTTTGCTTCGCCAACCGTTCGCCATGATGTGCGGACTGGAGACGACCGGCATGAAAGGCCCCGAATCGGCCATGATTGAGGTGCATGAGTTGCCAGCTCCCGTTCGGGGGCTGGCGGTCGCCTCATTCGGAATGAGCTTCTTCTCAATGATTGTGTTCTGGTGGATTCCATATGGAATCCTGCTTGCCAGCGCCGCGACGATACTGGCCTTTTCGAGTATCGCCCTCGGTGTTCGTTCGCCGGTCCGCGGACTCTACTATGCGCTGGGAGCTATTGCCCTATCCGGAACAGCCATTACGACCGCCCTTCTTTGCACCAAGCTTTCCGAATTGATTTTCGTTCGGTGGTCCTGAGAGTGACCCGGCGACGCGGCCGGCGCCCGAGTCGTCGTTTTGATCGCCACGAAGGATGTAGCCGATGGCGCAGGTTTTCGACCGCAGCATGAATTCGGTCGCCCGGATCACCGTATTCGGCCTACCGCTCCTGTTTGCCGGCTCGGTCCTCGGCGGAACCATTATCTACCGGTCCGGATATATCACCGGCGAACGCGAGGTGATTGATCAGCCGGTCCCGTTCAGTCACAAGCATCACGTTGGCGAACTGGGCCTGGATTGTCGTTACTGCCACACGTCCGTGGAAACGTCATCCTTCGCCGGCATCCCGCCAACGAAGACGTGCATGAATTGCCATCAGCAAATGTGGGCCGGCTCCGAGATGCTGGGAGTCGTTCGCGAAAGCTACAAGCTCAACAAGTCCATCCCGTGGGAACGCGTCCACAACCTGCCGGACTACGTCTATTTCAATCACTCGATTCACATCGCCAAAGGCGTCGGCTGCTACTCCTGCCACGGCGAGGTGGACAAGATGTCCCTGACCTTCCAGGACAAGCCACTCTTGATGGAGTGGTGCCTCAAGTGCCATCGCAATCCGGGGCCCAATTTGCGACCGAAGGAAGAAGTATTCAGCATGGTCTGGCGGCGGGAAACATCGCCCAATCCCAAGTCCGGCAAGCCATGGACCACGGACGAAATCAAGGCGCACAACAAGCTCAATATTCGTGATCCCCACGCGTTGACGAGTTGTTCGATGTGCCACCGTTGAAAAAGTCCGCAGTCCCGGGTCCGCAGTTCCCAGTCACCGCGACGGGGACTTCGGACTGGGGACCAACGACTGAGGACTGGAGATCCGACGTGAGTGCGCCAGACAAATTGGGCGAACGCGAGTTGTGGAGCGGACTCGAGGAATGGGCGAATACGCCTGAATTCCAGGATATGCTTCACCGCGAGTTCCCCGAGGACGCCACCGCCTGGAATGATCCCGTCTCGCGCCGGACGTTTATGACGATTGCCGGCGCTTCGGCCGCATTGGCGGGCGCGGGTTGCTGGTCGCCTCGTCCCGCATCGCGTGAGAAGATCTATCCGTACGTCCATCAGCCGGACGACATGGTCCTCGGTCAAGCCGCTGTTCTTCGCGACCGGCTATACGCAGCATGGGATTACGACCGGGCTTCTGGCCAAGAGCCGCGAAGGCCGGCCCATCAAGCTGGAAGGGAATCCCACCCATCCCGGCAGCCTGGGCGGAATCGACGCGATCGCCCAGGCGTCGCTCCTCAATCTGTATGACCCGGATCGATCGCGATTCGTCGCGAAAAAGGGAACGCCGGTAAGTTGGGATTTGGCCATATCGGAACTCCGGACGTCGATGGAGCAATTGAAGGAGAAGGGCAAAACGATTTACATCCTGAGCGAAACGGTCGGCTCGCCGACGCTCGGCGCCGTGATCGATGAGGTCGTCAAGACCTATCCGGCCGTGAAATGGGTGCAATACGAGCCGACGAATGCCGACAGTGTTCGCGAGGGAGCACGGCTGGCCTATGGCGAATACGTCAACACGATTTATGACTTCTCGAAGGCGTTGCGCGTTGTATCGCTTGATTCGGATTTCCTCGTCACGGGCGCCAATGCCGTTCGATATGCCCGCGACTTCAGCCGGCTGCGAGTGACCCATCTGCGCGAAGGCGAAACAGTGCCGAAGGCCGATGAGTTAAATCGGCTGTATGTCGTTGAGTCGATGCTGACATCGACCGGTGCCGTCGCCGACCATCGTTTGCCGATGCGATCGACGGATATCGAGGCGTTCGCTCGTGCTTTGGCCCGCGAACTGGGTGTCAATGCCGGCGAAGTTCAGCCGCCGACCGGCTCGGTCAAATGGATCGCGGCAATTGCCAAGGATCTTCAGGCGTTCAAGGGTAAGAGCATTGTCCTCGCCGGCGAACACCAGCCGCCGGCGGTGCACGCAATTGTCCATGCAATCAATGCCGCCCTCGGCAACATGGGCACGACGGTGATCAACACCGCGCCCGTCGAAGTCAAGCCGAGCAATCAGATCGAAGAATTCAAGACAATGGTCGGTGAGATGAACGCTGGGTCGGTCGAAGCAATGTTGATCCTCAGCGTCAATCCGGTCTACACGTCGCCCGCCGATATCGACTTCAAGTCGGCGCTGAGCCAAGGTCGGCCTCAAGATTCACTTGGGCTCACACGTCGACGAGACGGCCGTCCATTGCGACTGGCATATCAATGAAGCTCACTATCTCGAGACCTGGGGCGATGGCCGCGCCTACGACGGCACGGCCTGTATCTTCCAGCCACTGATTGCTCCCTTGTACGACGGGAAGGCGGCGATCCAGGTGTTGTCGGCCTTGCTCCCCGAGACCGCTGAACTCCATCCGCGTGAAATCGTCAAGAGTTACTGGCGGAAGAATTGGCCGGCGAACGGTGGCAGCAAGGGTGACTTCGACGCCAGTTGGCAGACCGCGCTCCGCGATGGCGTGATCCCGAATACCGCCCGCCAACACGTCGACAAGAAACCGAACACGGCGAACATTCCCGCATACAAAGCGCCGGCGGCGGGAACGGAAGTTAATTTCCGGCCCGACCCCAATATTGTCGATGGCCGATTCGCCAACAACTCCTGGTTGCAGGAACAGCCCAAGCCGATCACCAAGCTGACCTGGGACAATGCCATCATCATCGGTCCGGCCATGGCCAAGGCGAAAGGGCTGGAGACGAAGAATGAATCGACCGGTGGTGGCGAACACGGTCGCATGGTCGCCCAGATGGCTGAATTGACGGTTAATGGCCAAAAGGTGCGAGCCGCTGTGTGGGTTCAGCCCGGCCATACGGATGATTCGATCACTGTCTATCTCGGATATGGCCGCGAACGGGGTGGCAAGGTCGGCGCGAAAACGGGATTCAATTTCTATCCAGCTCGGACCACGGCGACCCCGTGGATAGCCTCTGGAGGCGATCTCAAAGGCACCGGCGACGAATACATTCTTGCCTGCACCCAAGGGCACTTCCGAATGCAGGGCCGCCGCCCGGCTCGCCAGGCAACGCGTGATGAGTACGAGCAGAACCTCGCGGAACACAAGAAAGATAAGTCGGTTCCCGTATTCGCCAAAGTGCCCAAAGTCGCCGCGCCGGAATGGGAAGAAATTGACGAGCAGGTTCCCCACCACGGTGACCGAGCGGATTTGAAGGAAGAGAAGCAGCACGAATCTGATCCGCGAATGGTGCCGCTCAGTTTGTATCCGGAAACGAACAAGGACGAAAAGGTTGCTCGCTGGGCGATGGCGATCGATTTGAGTAAGTGCGTCGGCTGCTACTCGTGTGTGGCCGCGTGCGTTGCGGAAAACAACATCCCGATGGTCGGCAAGAAGGAAGTGACCCGCGGTCGCGAGATGCACTGGATTCGCGTGGATCGATACTACGAGGGCGAGCCGGACGACGCTGCGAATTTGTCGACGCACTTCCAACCGGTGCCGTGCCAGCAATGCGAAAAGGCGCCATGCGAAGTCGTCTGCCCCGTGGCGGCAACCATCCACAGCTTTGATGGTCTCAACGACATGGTTTACAACCGCTGCGTCGGCACGCGGTACTGCTCGAACAACTGCCCCTATAAGGTCCGCCGGTTTAACTTCCTGACCTTCGCCGACTGGAAGACGGACACGTACAAGTTGATGCGCAATCCGGAAGTGACCGTCCGCGAACGCGGCGTGATGGAGAAATGCACCTACTGCGTGCAGCGGATTCGGGCGGCGGAAATCGAGGCCGAACGCCAGGGCCGACGAGTGCTGGACGGCGAAATTCTGACCGCGTGCCAGCAGGCCTGCCCCGTCGGAAGCCATCGTCTTTGGCGACCTGTCCGATGCCAAGAGCCGCGTGAATGTCTGGAAGAAGCAGCCGACGAACTACGGTCTGTTGGCCGAACTGAACACGATGCCGCGGACGAGCTACCTGGCTGCTGTGCGGAATACGAACCCCGAGTTGGTGAGGACGTAAGGGCTTGGATCGTGGGACGGATTGTGCAATCCGTCCTGTCTTCCGGATGGGTTGCAAATCCATCTCACGAGGATGTAGACGAGGTAACCGAATGGCAACTGGCGTTCTCGAACATCCCGGATCACCACCTGGCGGCATCCCCCACGTGGAGCCGCTGCCGCCACCGATCGGCGAGCGGCAGACCATGAATTCCGTGGTCGACGAGATCGGCGACATCGCCACCTGCGTTCAGGCCGCACCCGCGCGAATGGTACATGATGTTCGCGTGCGGGTTCCTCATGCTGGGGTTCTTCGGCGTCGCGGTCACTTACTCTGCTGGTCATGGGCGTCGGCATCTGGGGCATCAACATTCCCAGCGCCTGGGGCTACGCGATCATCAACTTCGTCTGGTGGATCGGCATCGGCCACGCCGGCACGTTGATCTCCGCGATTCTTGCTCATCTTGCATCAGCGCTGGCGAACGAGCATCAATCGCTTCGCCGAAGCGATGACGATCTTCGCGGTCATGTGCGCCGGCGTGTTTCCGCTCTTGCACATGGGCCGGCCGTGGCTCTTTTATTGGCTGTTCCCATTTCCGAACAACTTCGGCATGTGGCCACAGTTCCGCAGCCCGCTGGCGTGGGACGTGTTCGCGGTGTCGACGTACTTCACTGTTTCTGTCGTGTTCTGGTACGTCGGCCTGATCCCTGACTTCGCGGTACTGCGTGAGACGTCGCCGACGAAGATTCAGAAGTGGATCTACGGCATGTTATCGATGGGCTGGCGGGGCAGCGCTTACCACTGGCGGCGATACGAAAAGGTCTATCTGATCCTGGCGGGCATTTCGACGCCGCTAGTGTTCAGCGTTCACTCGGTCGTGTCGTTCGACTTCGCAGTGGCGATCGTGCCGTTGTGGCACGCGACGATCTTCCCGCCGTTCTTCGTCATCGGGGCGATTTTCTCCGGCTTCGCGATGGTGCTGGTGCTGGCGATCCCGCTACGGAAATGGTATCACCTGGAAGATTTCATCACCGACTGGCACATCGACTGTTGCGCCAAGATCATGCTCGCGACCGGGCATGATGGTCTGTTACGGCTACTTCAGCGAACTGTGGATGTCGTGGTACAGCCACAGCGAATACGAGTGGGGCACGACGAAGCAGCGCATGTTCGGGCCCTATGGCTGGTCGTATTGGTGCCTGATCTTCTGCAACTTCGTCATGCCGCAGATCCTGTGGGTGAAGAAGTGGCGGTTGAACCCGCTCGATCCTGTTCCTGGTGTCGGTCGTCGCCCTGATTGGCATGTGGTTCGAACGCTATGTGATCGTCATCACGCTCACCCGCGAATACTCGCCGAGCATGTGGGGCCGGTATACGCTCCGACGGTCTGGGACTGGGCGACGTTCGTCGGCACGATGGGATTGTTCTTTACGTTCTTCATGCTGTTCGTCCGGTATGTGCCAATGATCAGCATGACGGAAATGCGTGAACTCTTGCCCAAGAGCAAGGGCGGACGCGATGGTCACGCCATTGCGGAGGGCCCGCCGTGAGTCCAGCCGAAACGCCGAAGCTTTACGGCCTGCTGGCCGAGTACGACAATCCGGACGCCCTGGTCGCCGCCATCAAGCGGGCGAAAGAGGCCGGGTACACGAAGATGGACGGCTACACGCCCTACGGCGTCGCCGAAGTGGCGGACGCGCTGGGTTTCCGCTACTCCGAAATGTCGACCGTGATGTTTTGCGGCGGGATTCATCGGCGCCGCCGCCGCATTTTGCATGCAGTGGTACGACAACGACATGGATTACTTCTTCAACATCGGCGGCCGGGCGGTGCAGGATGTGTTCCAGTGGCTACGGGGCTGGCCGTCGTTCATCCCGATCACGTTCGAGGGCGGAATCCTCGCGTGTGCTTTGAGTGGCTTGTTCGGCCTGTTGGCGATCTGCGGACTGCCGAGGCCGCATCATCCGCTGTTCAACTCGCCGGTGTTTGCTCGGGTCGTGCGCGATCGGTTCGTCCTCGCAATTGAAGCAGGCGATCCGAAGTTCGAACTCGCGGCGACCCGCGAATTCCTGCTCGGCTTGCAGCCGCTATCCGTCACGGAGGTGCAAGAGTGAGACGCGTTCGACCTCAACCCGAAGGTCGTTCGCACGATGGCGCTGGTCGCCGCGCGTCGTTGACCTTTACCGCTTGCCAACAGCGAATGGCTTCGCCGCCGTCGTATCGGCCCCTCATGGAGACGGACTTCTACGAGGACCACCGATCTTCGCGGCCGCTCGAGGAGGGTGTCGTCCATCGCGGCCAGATACTCGACGACGACCCGCTGGCCTCGGGGCTCACGGCTCAGGGTAAGCAACCTCAGTCCGTGCAGATCCTGAATGACGACGGCACGCCCAAGGAAATCAAAACCGGGCCGGGCATTCCGAACAAGACGAGCAACTTCGTCAGCGACTTCCCGTTCAAGATGACCGAAGCCGACTTGAAACGCGGCCAGGAGCGCTTCCAGATCTATTGCGTGCCCTGCCACGGACCGGCGGGGAATGGTCGTGGCAAGATTGTGGAACGCGGCTTTCTGGAGCCGACGTCCGTTCCACACGCACCCGGTCGACGCGGAAGGAAGCGGCCTTCCGTGAACGAGAGTTCCGAGAAGAACCCGGTTCGGATTCCGCTTGGCATGTCGCGCGGCTTCGCGTTCTACAAGGATCCGGCGACCAACAACTACTATCGTCTACCGATCCGAGAAGTGCCCGTCGGGTTACATCTTTGAGGTGATTACGCGCGGCTTCGGCGGCATGCCCGAGTACGCGGCGCAGATTCCGATCCCCGATCGCTGGCGGATCGTCGCCTATGTGAGGGCCCTGCAATTGAGTCTGAACAAGACTGAGGTCGAGCGTGCGCTGGGGGGCAAGAAATGACGCGACGCAGCGAACCACACGCCCGCCGTGCCGGACACCCCCGAGTATCGCCACTCGCTCCTTGCCGGACCGCAGAAGCTCGCGGCGCTGATCGGGGTGGGCGGAATCATTGCGTTTCTGGTCCTGGTCCTCATCTATATCGGAGCGGCGCCGAACGGCATCGCGGCGAGCCCGGCCCGACAAGCGTTCCTATCGTTCACAACGGGCTTCATTTTCTGGATGCTGATCGGTTTGGGCAGCGTATTCTTCCTCTGCGTTCAATATGTGACGGGCGGACGCTGGGGTATTCTGCTTCGCCGGCCGTTCGAGGCCAATGTCCGCACCATGTTCCTGGTCAGCGTGCCCTGCTTCATTCTTTTGGCTGCCAACATGTTCATGGGCGAGAAGTCGATCTACTGGTGGGCTCGGCCGGAAACGAAGGCCGAGGAGCGCACCAGGCGGCGGCCGAGAAAAAAGGCGAACCGAAGTTCAACAACGTCAAGCCGTACTTGCAAGTCGACGAGGATGAGAAGAAGAAAGAGTGGTTGGGGCCGTTGGTTTCTTCCGGCTTATTTCCGCTCGGCGCCGTGCCGCGAGGAATTGTGTACTTCATCGCGTTTGGACTGTTGAGCATGTGGATGTTGCAGTAATGCGATGACCGCCGAGTACGCGGAGAACCTTGAAGTCGCGGCGGCGGCTCGACGCAAGCAGAAGGCGGTCGCGGCAATCGGGTTGTTTGTCTTCGCGATCACGCTGACCTTCCTGGCCACCGACTGGATCATGTCGCTGGACGAGACATTCAGTTCCAGCATGTTCCCGGTGATCGTCTTCGACAACTCGGCGGTGCGTGGCCTATTCGATCGGATGATCACGCTGCTTTACCTGAAGAAGAAAGGGCGATCCGCGATTTGCCCATCTGTTCCCGGCGACCGAGCAGATCCACTGTCGGCAGCCTGCTTCTGGCATTTACGCTGGCGTGGACGTATTTCAATTTCTCGCAGTATATGCTGATCTGGATCGGCAATTTGCCGGAAGAGATCCCCTATTACCTCAAGCGCACGCGCGGTGGATGGGGTTGGTACGCGGCACTGGCCGTGCTCTTCCACTTCCCGATTCCGTTCCTGCTGCTCTTGTTCCGCCGGGTCAAATCGAACCCGGTCGTATTGCGAAACATCGCGATCATGCTCGTCCTGGTGATCGCGTTCGATGTCATGTGGTGGATCGCACCCGTCGATGTCGCATGCCAACGCGCCGAAGTTTTACCTGCTCATGGATGCGGCGGCCTGGGTTGGCGATCGGCGGCATTTGGACGTTTGTGTTTCTCGGTCAATTGAAGAAACACCCGCTCCTGCCGACGCGGGAGATCTATTTGCTGGAGGCGTATCATCATGGCCACTAGCACGCTCGCACGGTTCGGGCCCGAACCCGCTCATCCATATGGAGCCCGCCGGCGCTCATGGCGAATTCCGCATGGCCGGCCCGACTCACGAGTTGGGCTACGAGCCTGACACATTTTCAGTGAAGACCATCCTCGCCGTGCCAATCGCGGTGCTGATCACCGGTGTGATTGCGTTCGTGGTTACCGGGTTGCTATTCGCAAACATCTTCGATCCGCGGATTCAATACGAGCCGCCGGATTACCCGGAGGCTGCGGCGCAAAACGAACAACCGCTCAACGAGCGCCTTGCTCGAATGTCGTCGTCCGATCCCAATGCCCCGATCCAACAGCCGCGCCTGGAGGGAATGGAACAACGCAAGACGTCGGAGCCCGGTCAAGAGAGCGATTTGAAATTGACCCCCGAGATCACGACCACCCAACCGCTCAAAGAACGCAACCCGCCTCGTTTTCATGCCGATGATTTGCGCCCGGAAAATCAAAAGGTCCTCACGTCCGGAGGTGATGGCCCGAATGGCACCGAGCACATTCCGATTGATCGGGCGATGGCGGAACTGATCAATCGCAACCTTTTGCCGGTTCGCGATGGCGCCAGGCCGCTGGCGGTTGAGCCCGCATGGGATCGGCCGAAAGATTCCAACGGCGGCACTGGCCGCCTGGTGGAAGCGCCCAAGGCGGCGGCGCCGAAGAAGGGACCCGCGAAGAAACAGCCCGATGGCAAAGACGGCGAACCGAAGAAAAAGTGATTTCGCTCGTGGATGATAGTGCCCGAGAGGAATGGGATTGTGTTGAACGCGATTTGCCGCCCGACGAGATTCATTGCTTGCGTGCTGGCGCTGGCGGCCATTTCGTCCGTTCGCGCCGGGGATGGGCTCACTCCGGGTCAGAGCGATCCGGACGCGTCAAATGCCGCAGTCCGGTTCGATCAGCGGCTAGGCGAGAAGGTGCCGCTCGATTTGACTTTCACCGACGAGAAGGGAAACGAAGTCACTCTTGCCCAGTGCATGAATGGCAGGCCGACCATTTTGGTCATGGCCTACTATCGGTGTCCCATGTTGTGCGGGCAGGTGTTCATGGGCATGCTCGATGCGATCCGCAAAATGAAGCTGACCTGCGGCACGGATTTCAACATCGTTTGCGTTTCCTTCGATCCGAAGGAACAACCGGGTCTGGCTCTCGAAAAAGTACTATTTCGTGACGGAATATGGACGCAAGGAAGCGGATTGGGGTTGGAAATTCCTGACGGGACACCAAGAGAACATCGACAAGCTTACTGCGGCGGTCGGCTTCCATTACGTCTATGATCCGACGATCAAGGAGTACAACCACCCGAGCGGCATCATCGTCGTCACGCCCGAGGGGATAATCTCCCGCTATTTTCCCGGCATCCAATTCACGGACACTGGGGCGGACGGCCAAGAGCTACCGGATGCGACGCGGACGTTACGGCTATCGCTAGTCGAGGCCGGGGAAGGCAAGACGGGCAGCTTTTCCGATCGGGTGTTTCTGACCTGTTACCGGTACAACCCACACACCGGGAAATACTCGTTCAGCGTGATGTGGATCGTTCGAGCCGGCGGCCTATTGACGCTTTTATTGATTGCCGGCCTGTACGCACGCCTGAGCTGGAATTTGCCTGGCGCCCGTCTGCTGGTGGCCGGAATTCTGACTTATGTGGCCTTGCTGCCGATCATCATGTTCACCTCATTCTCGGTTGATTCGATTCCGAAGTGGGCATTGAAGTCAGCCATTGTGCCAGTGGCATTAGTTCTGTTTTTGATCAGTCGATGGATCTGGAAATCGGCGAAAAAACGGCAGGAAACCGTGTCACCGGTTGCGAATGCGGGCGTGGAATAGGCATTAGCAAGGCCAGCGTCGAGCCCCGGCCCGGCGGGCTCGAAATGGATCGAACCATGATTTTGCAACAGACGATCATTCCCGAACAAGCCAGCGAGATGTCCTATCACGTTGATCGCGTGATTTGGTACGTTACGATCACGACCGGTGTGACGGGACTCGGCGTTTACCTCGCTATCCTTGTCTTCTGCATCGCCTATCGCCGGCGGGAACCGAATGCGCTCGGGCCAGCGCCGACACCGCGGATCCTCGGTTCGCACAAACTGGAACTCGCGTGGACGTTGACTCCGCTCTTGTTGTTTCTTTCGTTTTTCGTGTACGGCGCCTACGTTTACAACATGGCGCTTCACCCGCCGGCCGATGCTCCGGAAATCTACGTTGTTGGCAAGCAGTGGATGTGGAAGATTCAATATCCCGAAGGCCAGCGTGTGATCCTCGGTCAGAACAGTCTCGAATACAGCAAGGACGTCGGCGGCGAAGGGTACTTCGAAGGCATCATGGTTCTGCCGATCGATAAGCCGGTGAAAATCATCATTACGTCGGAAGACGTGATTCACGATTTCGGCATTCCCGCTTTCCGGCAGAAGATCGACGCGGTGCCCGGCCAGTATCGCTCGATCTGGTACAAGCCGACCAAGATCGGCACGTTCGATGTGTTCTGCGACCAGTATTGCGGGACGAACCATTCGCTCATGGTGGGCAAGGTCAAAGTCGTCTCGGCCCAGGATTACGCAAGTTGGCTCGAGGGCACGACGACGACCGGTCCCGGAAAGAACGCGGTCGATGGCTCGCTTGCCCACCAGGGCCGGCTGCTCTTCCAGAAGCTGAACTGCATTCAGTGCCACGACCCAGCCAAGGCGAGGGCGCCGATTCTGGAGGACATGTACATGAATCGTCGGCCCCTCAAGGGAGGCGGCGCCGTCATCGCCGATGAGAACTACATGCGGAAGTCAATCCGCCAGCCGCGCGCGATATTCGCGAGGGCTGGGAGCCGATCATGCCGGCCTTCGGCAAGGACAAGGTAAGCGAAACGACCTGATCAAGGTCATTGCTTACCTCAAGTCGCTCAAGAAGGGGATGATGCCGGTGCGGACCGAAGAGGCGCCGCCGCCCATCGGTGCGCCCACGCAGCCGCCGCCCGCCGCGAAATCGACTGAAGGGGGAGGACCGAAATGAGTACCGCTATTGTTCCCGAGGCGCCGGCCTCCCACGAGCATCCCGAACCGGAAGAGCACCTCAGCTACCTGAAGGATGGCTACAGCATTTGGTCGTGGCTGTTCACGGTGGATCACAAGCGAATCGGGGTCCTCTATCTCGTTTTTCTGACCATCTTTTTCGCGATCGGCGGGACGTTCGCGGGATTGGTGCGCCTGAACTTGATCTCGCCGCATGGCGCGATCATGGACAACGACACGTACAACAAGACGTTCACGGCCCACGGCGTCGTTATGTTGTTCTTGTTCCTGATTCCCTCGATCCCGGGCATGATGGGGAACTTCTTTGTACCGATCATGATCGGCGCGAAGGACATGGCTTTCCCAAAGCTCAACATCGCCTCGTGGTACGTCTGGATGATCGGCGCTGGTTTTGCCATTTGGGCGTTGCTTGCCGGCGGGCATCGATACGGGGTGGACCCTATACCCGCCCTATTCCAGTCGGTCGACGCATACCAACGTCGTGCCGGGCGTGTTCGGCGTGTTCATCATGGGCTTCTCGTCGATCATGACGGGGCTCGAACATCATCGTCACGATTCACCGGATGCGCTGCCCGGGAATGACCTGGGGCCGGTTGCCGCTCTTTTGTTGGGCAATGTACGCCACCAGCGTGATTCAGCTTCTCGCGACACCGGTGCTCGCCATCACGCTCGCCCTCTTGATCGTCGAATCGGCGTCTAATGCGCTCGGCATGCCGATCGGCATTTTCGACCCCGCTTTAGATGGGGATCCGATTCTGTTCCAGCATATGTTCTGGTTCTACTCGCACCCCGCGGTCTACATCATGATCATTCCGGGGATGGGGGTCATTAGCGAATTGCTTACCTGCTTCAGCCGGAAGAACATCTTCGGCTACACGGCGATCGCATGGTCGAGCGTCGGCATCGCCATCATCGGCTTTCTGGTTTGGGCCCACCACATGTTCGTGGCAGGGATTAGCTTCTATGCGGCGCTGGTGTTCTCGTTCCTGACGATGCTGGTCGCCGTGCCGTCGGCGATCAAGGTATTCAATTGGACGAGTACGCTGTATCGCGGGCAGATCAGTTTCCAGGCGCCGATGATTTTCGGCATTGGTTTCCTCATCCTGTTCACGATCGGCGGACTGACGGGCTTCCATTGGGTACGCTGGGCTCGGACATCCACCTGCACGACACGTACTACGTGATTGCCCACTTCCATTTCGTCATGGTCGGCGGCATGGTGTTGGCGTATCTGGGCGCGCTGCATTTTTGGTGGCCGAAGATCTTTGGCGTCACCTATAGCGATTTCTGGAGTCGGATCGGCGCGGTATTGATCATCACGGGATATCTGTTGACGTTTATGCCACAGTTCCAACTCGGCTATCACGGAATGCCGCGTCGGTATCCGAACTATCCGCCGGAGTTCCAGTTTCTCCACATCATGTCCACGGCCGGCTACACGATTCAACTGGCCGGGTTCATCATGATTGCGGTCTATTTGACTCTTTCGCTCTTTAACGGCAAGAAGGCGGGGCCGAACCCTTGGGGCGCGACTGGGCTGGAGTGGGCGATTCCGAAGCCCGCCGACCACACACAATTTCGACCACACACCGCGGGTGGTGTGTGGTCCGTATGAATATTCGCTCAACCTGATGCAGACCGGGGAGAAGGCCGATGTCCGTTAGCGAAGGCGCGCTGAGGCACCACTTCGAAGACATCGAACAGCAGCGCGGGGCTGAACGCCTCGGCATGTGGATGTTCCTTGCCACGGAGATCCTCTTCTTCGGCGGGATATTCCTCGCGTACACTGTTTATCGGCTTCTTTACGCGAAAGACTTCGCGGACATCAGCGGCCGGCTGAACGTCGCGATCGCGGGGATCAACACGATCCTGCTCCTGACGAGCAGCATGACGATCATGCTCTCGATCCGGGCGGCGCAACTCGGCAAGCGGTCGTCCCTCCTGTTCAACCTCGGCGACCACGGCCCTGTTGGGCGCTGGCTTCATGTGCTTCAAGGCCTACGAATACGCCCAGGACTACGAGGAAGGGCTGGTGCCGTGGTGCCATAATTTCGGCCAGGAAAAGGTCGACGAATCGGCCGGCCCAGAGGGCAAGAAAACGTTGATGGAGGTCTGGGAGCAAAAAGGCGTGGCCCCACAGCGCGTGCGGCTGTTCATGACGTTCTATTTTGTGATGACGGGCATCCACGGCGTGCACATTCTGGTCGGGATCGGCTGCATGGTCTACCTCTGGGCGCGTGCGTATCTGGGATGGGTTACGCCCGATCGGTACGTCGCCGTTGAAGTGACGAGCCTTTACTGGCACTTGGTCGATGCGATCTGGTTGTTCCTGATGCCGCTCTTGTACTTGGCTGGGCCGCATCACTCCTTGCATTTTTGAGTCATTCTCCCCTCCGCATAAATCGAGAGGGGCCGGGAGAGAAGTTCCGAATGGCCTATTACTTCGACCACGAGCGCGTGAAGGAAGACCACCCCGCCGCCCACACGGACAGCGTCCCGACCGTGGTGACTATTTACCTGATCCTTGTGATCGGGGCGATTGCCAATATCGGCGTGTCGTTTGCCGGCCTGGGCGATGCATCGATTTACGTGAATATGACGATCTCCACCCTCCAGGTCTGTCTGGTCGGCTATTTCTGGATGCACTTGCAGCGGTCGGATTCGTTGACCTGGCTCGTTGCCCTCTCGGCCTTTTTCATCATGATCTTGTTGTTTGCTCTGCCGCTCACAGACTTCCTCACTCGTCGTTACGGCGGGCTGTGAGACGAGAAATGCGGATTGAAGACTTCAGAATTCAGACCAAGAGACAGAGAATCGGGGTCCGCCTGCATTCCGCACTGTGCATTCTGCAATTTGCGATTTGCTCACTCCTCGCGGGTTGCAGCGGCTGCGGCAGCAATCCGGAAGCTTACCCCGAGCATTTCTCTTATCCCGATCGGCAGGAATGGATCGTCGTCGAGCCCCCCAAGGATATTCCGGCGAATCCCGAACCGCCTGGCAAGCTGGACGAGTCGATCCAGAGCATCGGCGAGCACGGCGGCAAAGTGCTGGATCCTGCTACCATTCCACCTCCTTTACGCGATGAATTGAACCAGTTTCTCCAACAGACTTTTGGCACGCCCGCCAAGCCGACGATTCTTGGAGACGGAGAATCGAAATCGCTTGCAGTAGGACTCGGCTTGAGCGACGAACATCTCGCGATCGGCAGCCGGCTTTTCCGCAAACATTGCCAGGAATGCCACGGTCCGACGGGCAATGGCCGCGGCCCGACCGCCGCATGGATTACCCCCCATCCGCGTGATTTTCGCCAGGGGGTCTTCAAATTCGTCTCCAGCAATGGTACGACTTCGCGCAAGCCGACCCGCGACGACTTGTTTCACACCATCACGAACGGTCTGCCAACGACGCAAATGCCAAGCTTCGCCATGCGCGCCGAGGATGAACGCCAACGCCTCATCGATTACGTGATGTTCCTGAGCATCCGGGGCAAAACCGAGTTTGAAGCGCTGCGCACTCTACTCGTCTACGGCGAGGATGGGTTGAATGAAAGCGTGACTGCCGATGCGGCTGAGACCGTGCGCAAAGAACTGCGGGCGTGGGCCCAGGCGCAAACGGATGTCATGCCGACGCAGGCGCCCAAATATGGCGATGACGAACTTGCTCAATCGATTCGTCGTGGTCAGTCGCTGTTTGTGGATGCCAAGGGGGGCGGCTGCGTAACTTGCCATGTGAACTACGGGCGCGACAGCAAATTCCAATACGACGTCTGGGGAACGGTGGTCAAGCCGGCCGACCTCACGGAAACTCGCCGCAAGGGCGGCACGTCGCCGGAACAGATCTATCACCGAATTCGCGGCGGCATCGGCCCATCCAACATGCCCGTCCCCGTCGGCCTGAGCGAGTCCCAGTTTTGGGACCTCGTCCACTTCGTTTTGGCGATGCCATATCCCGACCGATTGCCGGCCGACGTGAAAGAAAAGGTCTACGCCAAATGACGAATCGCGCAATCTCGGTGTCGCGCTCTTGCCGAATCGTTACTCCTATTCGTTGATTTGCGCCATCCGCTCCCGCACGAGTTTGCTGACCGGCTTGAATTGCGGGTGATCCGAACCGCCTAACCACTCGAACGCTGTCGCCTCACAGGTCGTCAAGATCACACCGGCTCGATCCATTCGCTTCATTGCCGTCTTCTGATCGATTGCGAAACGCGATTGAACCGCGTCCGCGGCAACGAAGATATGCAAACCCTCGGCGAGTAAATCGAGCACGGTTTGCAGGACGCACACATGGGCTTCCATTCCGCACACGACAACGTTGGGCCGCCCGAGCTGCTTAAGTTCGCTCAGCAGTCCGGGCGCCCCGCAACAACTAAACGCGACTTTGGCTGGCCGTTCGTGTGCGAGACGCCGGACGAGCGCGGCGGCGGTTGGGCCCAGGCCTTTGGGATATTGCTCGGTGGCGAGCGACGGGATTTTGAGCATGTTGGCGACATCCAGGAGAAATCCAATGTCGCGAACCAGCCCCGGTGCATCCGGCATGACCTCTAAGAGTCGCTCCTGGACATCGACGACGAGAACCACGGAATTCAAGGCGCTGAGACGAGGCGGGGACATTGTTGCACTCTTTTGTTGACTGGCGGGCCGCCGATATCGGATTGCCAATGTATGCGAACGGCGGCTCACCGATTATCGACTCGTAATCCGCTACCTCTTCTCCTCGATTCGATAAAGGTGCGTGAATGTTCGGACGTAGAGGGCGTTGCCCACCGCCGCGGGCGATGAACGCGTTCCTGCCGGCAGTTTGTTGGTCGCGAGCACGTCGAGCTTCTTGTCCGCGGATATCACGAAGCCATGTCCCTCATCGTCGAACGCGTACCACTTCCCCTCGGCCACGATGGGCGAGCCCCAGAATTTGCCGTTCTGGGATTCCAGGCGAATCTTGTTGATCTCCTTGCCGTTCTTCGCGTCCACGCACGAGGCCATTCCCCCGCTGTTGACCATCAAAAGATAGTCGTCAACCAACAAGAAAGAGGAGCGATTCGGCGCCCCCTTGCCGTATTTCCAGGCAATGCTGGTCTTGGTGATGTTGCCAGTGCCTTCGGGCCGAACGGCGACCAGTTGCATGCCGCCGTCGGCGCTATCGGTGAACACTATGCCATGACCGAACAGTGGGCGAAGCGCCGCATTCATGCCGCCGTGCATCACATGCCAGATTTCCTCGCCCGTTTTCGGATCGTATGCGGCCGTCGCCCCCGCGGATGGGCTAACCAATTCTGGACGGCCATTGACCGTGATGATGAGCGGGGTCGCGTACGCCTTCCTCATGTCGCCGTTCAGGGTAGGCGGATGGAACTGGCGATCTTGTTTCCAAACCGTTTTACCGGTCTTTTTGTTCAGCGCGACCAGGTACTGGACGTCGAACCCGTCGAACGTGAGGTAGAGCATGTCGCCGAATAGGATCGGGCTGGAGCCGGCGCCGCGGTGATGGTTGCACTTGAGGTCCTCGCGTTTCCAGAGGACCTTGCCAGTGACCGTGTCGAGACATGCGGTGCCGGTGGTGCCGAAATGAACGTAGACGCGGCCCTCTTCGATCGCCGGAGTCGGCGACGCATAGCTGTTGAAAGACCCCCATTCCTCGTATGGAGCGGCGATGCTGGGCGGAGACTTCTTCGCCTTACGCGGCGCGAGCCGGACCTCGAACAGGAGAATGTCGTGGATGACCTTGCCGGTGTCGCGGTCGAGCGCTACGGCATAGAACTTGTCGCCCGTCGCGGTCGCGGTCGTGAGCCATACCTGGTTGCCCCAGATGACCGGCGACGACCAGCCCTTGTCGTGAATGGCGGTTTTCCAGCGAACGTTTTGCGTGTCGCTCCAGTTGAGCGGCAATTTCTTGGCGTCGGCATGGCCGTCGCCGTGCGGGCCGCGGAACTCGGGCCAGTTGTCGGCGGCGAGGGCGGTAATCGATAGTGCGAAGAAAGCGAACAAGCTTTGGCGGATTGGCATGGCGGGATGAGGTTGGTGGCAGGCGGGCGATTGAGGGCAGTTTATCGGCTGGGAAGTGGGAATGCGAGGGGGGGACGACGCAGGTGAGGGCCCTATACATTGGCCGGTGCTTTCGTGCGCTTATGTGGCTTTACGGTTTCGCCATTCCGTCCATGAGTCATCGAATTCACGACGTCGGGCCGTTCGGCGTAAACTTGCAGCAATCGCGCGGCCGCGCCAGTTGGCTTGCGCTTTCCTTCTTCCCAAAGGGTGAGCGTCGACAACGATACATTAAGCAGTCCGGAAAACGTTGCCTGGGACAGTTCAAGCCGTTCGCGAAGGTCAACGATCTCAGCTGACTTCATTACGGGTGGCTTGGCTGGGATGTCGTATTCCCTCAACTCAACCTCGCCCCGAATGTGGCGAAGTCCCTCCTCAAGGCTTGCTTTGAGGCGGTCAAAAAGCGATTCGGGCTTGTTCTTGGCTGTCACAGATCTTTCTCCTTGGAGAGGTCAAAACTCGTGACTTCGACGACGCACCACTTGCCGTCGGGTGAAATCGAGGGCGGGCCGACGCGCTTGACCTTCCACAAGTCTTCTACGGTCATCGGCCTGGCCGCGAGCGCGGGAAAGGTGCAGCAAAGAATCAGAAGAACGGTACGCATGTGGATTCTCGGCCAAAGGACTTAGACGGAACAAGACACGCGGAAGTCTGGCGCAGTCGGCGATTGGGTCTTATGAGACGTGTGTCGAACATTTGTTGTCGATGCGCACACCCAACCACGCTGTGTGTAGCGGATGTCGCCATGCTTCCGTTTTGGCATGACCGAGACGGAACTCTGGCAAGCTCCGCGACGCATCCACTGCGACCCAGACGGAACTCTGGCGAGTTCCGCTAAGGCCAGTTACGTCTCGAACAAGGCGTAGTATCTTTTTTTGGTGTTACATTTCGTAACGTTTTGTCACATTTCCCAGTCTCCATTCCTGCCCGAGTGCGCATTGCTTCCTGGGCCGCTCTCCTCAATATTTGGAAGCGGCCAAAACGAAAGAGCTTTTTCCCATTTTTATGAGAAAATCGCTGGCCTTCGGAGGCGTCCGCGTACCAGGCCATCGGGGCTGCGTCATTTCTTCGTGCGCTTCCAGACACTCAGCGTTCGATTGCTTCCTTCCTTGGCCGTGAAGTCCGTAGGCCGTTTGTCACCGGGCGCGCCGAAGCAGAACTTGGCAGTGTCGCCATCGAGTTCGTAAATCCCAAGCCGAGTCTTTCCCTTCTCCATCCCGTCGGTGATCTTGTAGTCGATTGTCTTCGGCTTCTTGCTTGGGTTGATCGTGAACTTCGCTTTCATGAGGAGCATGTCGCCGAAGGTCACAGTCGTGACACCGTCTTTCGCGACGCGTTTGCCGGTCTTCGCGAACTCCTCGGGAATGGCCTGGCCGTCGCGCTCCGCGGAGACCATCGACCACTCGCCGTCGAGTTTGGCCATGTCTTTTTTGACGGCGTCGGCCGGGGCATCGGCGCCGAGTAGAACGGTGAACGCAATCAGCGAAACGAATGCGCGCATATTCCATCTCCCAGGAAAGGATTGGTCAATTCGGGTCGAAAGCAATCAGCCGAGCATGATCTTCGCGAACAATGTTTTCGCCGGTTAGGATCGCACAAATCGGTTCTTTCCACTCGCTGACATGATTCGCCAAGTGCGCCAACGTTATTGCACTCGAGGGTTCGATTACCAGGGCTTGCGTTTGGTACACGTCGCGCATCGCTTGGCGAATGTCGGCTTCCGATACGAGGGCAATCTCGACCCGGGATTCTGCAATTGCTCGCTGGACAGTCGGGTGCGGATTCTCGAGCACCAGCCCGTCGGCGATCGTTTTCGAGCGTGGATGATCGAACCGCGCATATTTCGGATAGTTGTACGGCTCGCATCCAATCAGTTGTAAGTGAGATGGATGCGTTCGCAGATGGGCGAGTAATCCCATCAACAGGCCGCCTCCGCCGACGGGAAAGACAAGCGTCCGGCAATCGGGAAGCGCCTGCAAGACTTCAGCGGCAATGGCCTGATAGCCATCGGTCCACAGCCGATCGAGATGGGGATGGACGAAATAACCGCCGCGTTCGTTGGCTAATTCCGTAGCGGTGCGGAGCAACTCGCTGCCGCCACCGTCGATCTTGACCAGTTCGACGCCCAGGGCCCGTAACTTATCGTCCTTGGCTTTCGCAATCGTTTTTGGGACGACGCCGGTCATTGAGTAACCGAACGCTTTAGCGGCGACGGCGGCGCCGACCGCGGTATTCCCCGACGAGGGGACAATTAACTCGCACTTCTTGCCGTCGCGGACCATGTGGTCGAGCAAGTGAATCGCCCCGCGAATCTTGAAGCAACCCGAGGGTGCGAGGAATTCGCATTTGGCGTGGACGACGTGCTTCGGGAAGAGGTTGCCCAACCGAATCAAGGGAGTCTGAAAATGTGGGAGCATGTGTGTGACTTGTGATGAATGGCTCGACGATGATTGTCGTCAGTAGCCACTCTAAAGTCAACTTCCCGCAGATCTGCGCTATTCCCGTCCAATCCGCGTTAACCGCTTCGCATCCGGGTGTTCGATCGCACCGGGACGCATGATTTCAGAGGGGTCGCGGCCGAAGCGCACGAGGATATGTTCGTCGTCCAACTTGCGAATCACCGCGTACCACGATTGCGTGCCTACGTTGATATTGAGCACGAGCGGGTCCCAACTTCCATAGTTCCATATCGCCTGTCCCTGCTTCTCGCCCAGCAGATTGCAGATTGTGGCGCGTCCTTCGGATGCGGTAATCACCGGCGAAGTGGGCATGTCGACGGGCACTAAGTAGAAGCGGATTGAGTTGCCCGGCTCGCCGGTTTCATCGGTCCATGTGCCGATCATCGCTTCGCGATCGATTGGCGATGGCGCGACCTTGCCCGTTGCCAGCCAATAAGCGATGATTCCGACGGCGATAATAGGAAGCAGACGCCAAGGCTGTGAATGGCAGCGATACATGGGCTCGGTTCCCTGATGGAATGCCCAAGTGTAGCTCAGTTTTTGGCGTTTCCGGCGATCACTTCTTCTCTCTCTCCTTTTCTTTGGGCTTTTGTTTCGTCACCGTGGGCGGCTTCCGTTCGGGCAGCTTCAATTGTTTCGGCAACTTCGGGAATACTTTTTCCTTCATGCCCGGTTGGCTCAGGCCGGCGCCATCGGCGAAATGCCACGTCTTACCGCCGTCGGACGTGGTCCCCAGGAGATAGGACTTGCTCACGATCTTCAAATCCCGGCTTGCCATTTCCAGCGTGGTGGGAATGATGAGGTAGGCGGTCTTGCCATCGACCACGGGCTCCCCAGGCTTGCCAATCTGATGCGATGTGATCTTGATGCCCATATCCTTGGCCGTCTTCATTCCCTGCTTGATCGCATCGATCATTTTTTCTCTGCCGCCCATGATCTGGACGATGGCTGGGTGCGTGGCATCGGCGACTTTCGCATAATCCTCGTCAAGCACGGCCTTGGCGATCGCCTTGGCTTGTTCGACACCCCGGGCGACATCGATCGGATCGTCGGCAAATGCCGGGGCCGATGCGAAACACAAGATGAGCAAGTACCAGCCACAGCGCATGCTTACACTCCATATCGCGCAAACGACCCCAACTCCTCTTCGATCCGCAGAAGTTGGTTGTATTTGGCGATCCGATCCGTTCGGCTTGCACTTCCCGTTTTGATTTGGCCGGCGTTCGTCGCGACGGCGATGTCCGAAATGGTTGTGTCCTCGGTCTCGCCGCTGCGGTGACTGATGACCGTCGTGAACTTGTTGCGCTTGGCGAGTTCGATCGCATCGAACGTTTCCGTCAAGCTGCCGATCTGATTTACTTTGACGAGGATGCTATTGCCACAACCGGTGTCGATTCCGCGCTTGAGGCGAGTCACGTTGGTCACGAACAGATCGTCGCCGACGAGTTGAACCTTGCCGCCGAGTTCCGCCGTCAATTTTTTCCAGCCATCCCAGTCGTCTTCCGCCAAGCCATCCTCGATCGAGCGAATTGCCGGCCATTTGGCACAAAGTTCCTTCCAGTAGCCAATCATTTCATCCGTGGAAATGATCTTGCTTGGATTGCTCTTGAAGAAGCAATAGCCGGCCTTGCCTTTCTTCTTCGCCTCTTCGAATAGTTCTGTACACGCGGAGTCGAGAGCAAAAGCAATCTGCTCGCCGAGCTTGTAGCCGGCTTTTTCCACGGCTGTGGCGATCATTGTCAACGCCTCGTCCGCATTGGCGATGTTGGGGGCGAACCCGCCTTCGTCGCCGACGGACGTGCTCAGTTGCTTGTCGTGAAGAACTTTTTTCAAGCTGTGAAAAACTTCCGCCCCCATGCGCAGCCCTTCGCGGAAGGATGGAGCGCCGACCGGCATGATCATGAATTCCTGGAAATCGACCGTGTTGTCCGCGTGCTTGCCGCCGTTGAGAATGTTCATCATCGGCACCGGCAGCACCTTGGCGTTGGTCCCGCCGAGATAGCGGAAGAGCGGCAGGCCGGCGACCTGGGCGGCCGCGTGGGCGACGGCCATCGACGCTCCGAGGATTGCATTCGCGCCGAGCTTGCTCTTGTTGGCGGTGCCATCGAGAGCGAGCATTGCGTGATCGATGTCGACCTGGGCGAACGCATCGCGGCCAGCCAGAACCGGCGCGATGTCGCGGCGGACATTTTCAACTGCCTTGAGGCAGCCTTTCCCGTCATAGCGTTTTTTGTCCGCGTCGCGCAGCTCGACCGCCTCGTGGGCGCCGGTGCTGGCGCCACTCGGCACGGCGGCTCGGCCGATCGTGCCATCGTTGAGTGCCACTTCGACTTCAACGGTTGGGTTGCCGCGGCTGTCGAGAATCTCGCGGGCACGCACGGTGCGAATGGTGGAAGGCATAGATGGTTCGGTCGTTGAGTGGTTACGTGGCTGGATGGTTGGGTGGTTCGACAGATAACGTCTTGCGTAGTGCCGGTGCGGTTGACGGAAATGGTAATCAACCGCCGAACAACGCAACCGCCCAAAAACCCATTTCACCGGGTTGGATACGAGTCGGCCGCGGAAATGCAAGGGACCCCGGTGCGCGAAGGGCGAATCGGCGCCGGGGACCGGACCGTGCCACTTCGCTAACACCCGGGGTCCCGGCCAAATGGGAAGTTCCCCGCCCCGCGTAGTCGGGGGGCAACGCGAGGACGCTGATAGGGTAGTTGAGGGCCCGGGGGAGGACGTCTCACCGTCGCCTCCGCGAACCGACAACTGCTTCCACACCGGCCAATCCGGCGAGTGCGCTGCACTTCCGGTATCGGCAAATCGATGAAGAGGCCTTCAACGATTATGAAGGCGGCTTGAATTCCATTGAGCCATATCAGCGACGCATTAATGCGATGTTGACCAAGAAGTCATTTCGCGGCGGATGGATTGCATCCCTTCCCTCCCCACCAGGATGGCGTGGTTGCCGATCGATAGTGCCGAGTCGAGGAGACGTCTGGAATAGTTGAGGAAGCAATCGCGGCGAATCCTGAACGCATTTACATTTCGGTTCGGAGAGGTGATTATTTGCACCCGGATTCCAACGGCGTCACTTTTTTGTCTTCACGCGATCGTAGTATTCAATCAACGTTTTCGTTCCGCCAAACGAATTTGGCCGGCCGCCGACGCCGAATCGATAGCAAATGGTCAACGTGTCCCCTTCGATCCGAAAGATGCCTTCGTAACGGTCCCCGCGGCGTTCGCCGAATTGCACATCAATTTCAGCCGGATCGGTTTTCAGGTTGATCGTATACCGGCCGCGACGTTCTTCGGCGCCGCTGTCGGTCACCGTCCGGTCGATCACGGCGCCGTCGCCGGTATAAGTCTCGGTGCTATAGGCGTCCGTTGGGCGGCCATTGACGGAGCGCAATTGCCACTCGCCCACTATGGGCGAATCTTTTTTGGGCGCGTCTTGCGGTCGCGGAGCGGCAAGCGCTAGACCGGCAAATGCGAGTACGCAGGTCGCTGTTACTCGATTCATGAGTGTACCGGGCGTGCTCGCGTTCGAGCCGTTGGCTCGAACGCTAAACGTCAATTCGTCAATTCGTCCGTTCGTCGTTTCATCGTCCTTCGATGGTCATTGCCACGACGATTGGCGCGGTCACGTCGTTGCCCTTGACGAACTCGATCTCCTTGATTGTCGCTTCGCGCTTGGGTGCGATCGTCAAATAACGCACTTGGCGGCCATTCAGGTTGAAGGCGAACTTGGAGCCGGGGACGTCGACGCGGCGGATGTAGTCGGCCATTTGCTCACCGTTGACCAGGTTGTGGTCTTCCGTCTTGCCGTCCTCGTAGTGCAAGCGCACTTTCATCGAGACGCTCCCCTTCTCGCCATACGGAAAGCCCCAGCCGCTGACGCCGCCGAGGATGTGGATCGTCTTGGCCGGGGAATTCACTAGCACGGTCGCGGACCGGGGCATCTTCTTGGCCACGTCGCCGGAGGCGCTGTAGAGCATGATGACGTTCGGTCGCTTGTCGCCACTCGGATCGACCAGGACGAACGGCACCTCGCCCACCATCTTCGGCTTCCAATCCAAGAATACCAGACGTTCGCCACGAGCTTCCTCGCTGTAGAACATCCCCTTGGTGCTGACGATCGTCGCCGCCTTGTCAAGCGGGATTGGCAGGTATTTGCCACGCTTGGTCAGAAATTCGAGCAGGTCGTTCAGTTCCTTCGGACTCATCTGTTTTTCGAAGCCCTCGGGCATGAGCGATTTGTTCGATGCCCGGATCGAATCGATGTCCTCGCGCAAAAGCACCTGGCGCTTGGCCTGCGAGTCGATCAGCTCGACCGTTGTTTTCGTCTCGGAGGCGAGGATTCCATTCAGCACCTTTTCGTTGGTGAGTGAGACCTGATAGAGCCGGAAGTTGCCCTCGACGCTGCGGCTCGGGTCGAGAATATCGATGATCAAGTGATCCTTCGGGTGGACCGCCATGCCGGTCAAGTCGGGGCCAATGCGCGTTCCCTCGCCACTGTGCTGATGGCAGGCGGAGCAATGCTTAACGTACATCGCCTTACCGTTGGTCGCGTCCCCTTTCTGCTTGACGAGTGGTAAGAGTTCGTCGATCACCTTTTGACGATCCGCATTGGGCAGACCGCCCCCCTTGGCCAAAAGCGCCTTCGATCGCCTGGCGATAGCTCGGTCCGGATAATTGGCGAGCGCTTGTTTTTGATCGAGCGATAGTTCGCCCATCGCGATCGTTCCTTTTTCAATTGCATCAAGGAGCGCACGGGTCAGCGCCGGTTTGCCAAGCAGCAAGCGGACGACGGCGCCCCGAACCGATGGCGGCCATTCCGCATAGCGCTTGACCAGGCCGGGCCCGAGATCGGGCGACAAACTGCCGCCGGCGGCCTCGATCAAGCCGGCAGCGAGGGCAGGCGACGAACGCAGGGTAACCAGATCGAGGACCGTCTCCAGCACCTTGGCGTCATTGGCGCGGAAGCCCACGAGCTGCTTGGCGGCGGCGACGCGGCGTTCGTCGGAGAATTTCTCGTCGACCAGTTCCGCGGCGAGCGAACCGGTGATTTCGGTTGCGTACTTGTCGAGAGCGTTGCTGCCCCAGATCGACGCGAGGCGAACGAGCTGACCCTTGGCGCCGGCGGGAAGCTTGGTGATGAGCGTGGCTAGCGCTTTCTCCGAATCGGTAGAAAGCTTCGTCTTGGCGCTCTTGGGCCAGCCCTTGGCGAACGCGGCCACGATGGTTTCCACAACGGCGGGATCGCCCGATCCCATCGAGGCGATGAGACTTTCGACACCCTTGCTCGGTGTGCGACGGGCCAGATGCTCGGCGACGACGGCGATGATCGGCAAGGCACGTGGCGGCACTTTGGCCGCGAGGATCGCCTTCACGAAGTAGATGTCGTGCGTCGCTGCCGCGGCCGTCAGTGCGTCCGGCAGCCAGCGGTCGTCGAGGTTCTCTGCCCTCGTGAGGGCGGCGGCAAGCTGATTGCCAGTCTCCGCACTCGGCGGCGCATCCGCCAGGGCGAGAAGAGCTGCCAGACGAACTTGCGGATCGGGATCATTCAGCAGCCGGTCGGCTCGGATCAGCGCGGTCCCGCCGTGGACGGTTGCCGCGGCCAAAACAGCGGCGCGGCGGACCGCGGCGGATGGGTGGCTCATACCAATTTTCAGTTGCACGCCGACCGACCCCTGCTTGAAGTCGAGGTCGCCGAACGAGGCCAACGTCCAGATCGCGTGCAAGGCGCCGACGTTCAGGCCCACCCCGTCCACGCTCCGGTCTTCAACGAGTCGCCCGAGATCGCCGATGGCGCCGATCGCCCGCCGTTCCGTCAAAAGTCGCTGCGCGTGCAGCCGCCAAAGCATCGTCGGGTTTTTGAGCGCCTCGACCAGTTGCGTGCGCGTTGCCTTCGCCAGCGAGAACGATTCGGACTTTTGACCCTTCGGCACGAGGCGATAAATGCGGCCGAACTTCTTGTCGCGCAGTTCGGTTTCGTAGGCACCGCCCTTGCCTGTTCGGAAGCCAGCCGGGGTCGGGTTGTGTTGAACGATGATGTTGTACCAGTCGATCATCCAGACATCGCCGTCGGGCCCGACATCGGCACAAATTGGAGCAATCCAGTCCTCATCGCCAGCGAACAGATTCCAGCCGTAGCGAGCTGTGTAATCGGTGCCGTTCGGTTGCAGGACAAACGTGGCAGTAAGATGCCCGGTCGGATCGCTGACGAAGGCGGTGCGGTTCCAGTATTCGGGGGGATAAGCACGAGCGGTATAGAGAGCGTGCCCCGCGGCGGCAGTAAAGCCGCCGTGAAAATCGACCTGACGCACCTTGTCGGTGATCGGGTAGAACTTATTGCTGGCGATGATCGGCTGCAAAACCGTCGACGACCAGCCGCGGACCTTTTCGTAGTACCGATTCGGAATCGGCATGTAGACGCTGGCGCAGCCGTTGGCGGTTGAACCGAAGAGCAGACCGTCTTCGCTGAAGCCGACACCCCAGGAGTTGTTGTTCGTGTTGCGGAGGAGTTCCATCTTGGTCACTTTCACATCGCCAGTCTTTGGATCGGCCTCCACCTTGAAGCGGTAGAAGCCCTGGCTGAATTGCAGATACTCGCCTGCAACCGTCCCGCGAAAACCGCTGTAGCCGACGATGCCGTAATACCATCCGTCCGGGCCATAGCGCAAATTGCTTGGACCGGCGTGCGTGTCGCGCGTGCCCCAGCCGGTGAAGAGGATCTTGCGCACGTCGGCTTTGTCGTCGCCGTTCGTATCTTTCAAAAACAACGTGTCGGGCGCCTGGTGCACGATGACCCCGCCGTACGCGAACGTGATGCTAGTCGGGATGCTGAGTTTGTCGGCAAAGACGGCAAACTTGTCCGCGACGCCATCGCCGTCGGTGTCTTCACAGATGACGATCTTGTCGTTCCCCTTGCCGGGAGGCTGCATGTTATTGGGATAATCGACGGTGACGCAGACCCAGAGCCGGCCACGTTCGTCCCAGGCCATCGCGATCGGCTTGCCGCCAAAACTCGGCTCGCTGGCGAAGAGCTTCATGTCGAACCCGGCCGGATGCTGATAGTGCTTCATCGACTCTTCGGGTGATAGCGGCTTTTGCATCTTGTTGATTGGCGCCGCCTGCGTGCCCCAGCGCTGACTGGCGGGATAGAACGGGATCTTGGCGCCAACGTATTCGAATGGTTTCACGTCCTTGCGTGGACCGACCATTTGCGGTTTGTCGAAATAAGCCGGCACGACCGAAGGATCATCGCCGCACGCCCAGCGAATGCCGCGTTCCACCAGGTTCTGGAAGCCGGGATTGCCGAAGGTGCGATCGTCATGTCCCCAAGCGGTGTAGAAGACCCGCCCCTTGCCCTGCGTGCGCACCCAGGTCCACGGTTCCTTGCCGTCTTTGCTCTCGCGATACGACAGGACAGTGCGGTCTTTGGTGTTATGCTTGGTATGCACGTAAGTCTCGTCCCAGCTTTCGAAGCCACCGAAGCCTTTGGTGATCGGATGGTCCTTGATGGCTGGCGTGACGCGGAACGTGCCGGTGCTATGCCGCAGGAACTGAGCGCCGACCAACTCGACATACTTCGGTGAATTGCGGAAGCAGAACGAAGCGCAGTGTAGTGGAATGAAGCCCTTGCCGCCCGCGACGAAATCGAGAAGTGCTTTTTCCTGAGCCGGCGTGATCGTGTCGATGTTGGCGTAGACGATGAGGCCGTCGTAGCTGGCGAGGTTCTTGGCGTTCAGTGCAACGGGCTTATCGGTGTAGACGATGTCGATCTTCCGCGGCGCAAGCGCCTTGGCGAGCTGACGATAGCGATCGGCGGGCTTGTGATGGCCGTTGTCGCCGAGGAAAAGAATCTTGAGCGGCTTCGGCTCGGCAGCGAGGGCGCTTGAGGCAAGCGCGACGACAAACGTGATGGCGAGGAATCGCGGTAGCTGCATGATAGTGGTCCCACGATGAATGACTGGTGCAGACTATCTTCGCCGATTTGGCAAAAAGTGACAGGGAAAAACGGACGCGATCAAGATCACAATGAGAAAGCGCCACGCTGCGAGTCCGATCGCGTCATCGCGGGTAGCCCCTCCGTTCAGCCACCTCGCCGATTGGCGGGCTACTGCCTGCGCTGACGCGATCGGGCTCGCCGTTCGACCCACTCCTCGGAACGTTGGAATCATCCGCCGATCGCGCTTCGGCGCCGAGGCGCGATCAGTTCGTCGGCACGGCGCTCCCGTGGGCGCGGTTGAACTTCCGGCCGACGAAGTAGAAGGCGACGGCCGCGGCCACCGCAATTCCGGCGTCCAGCGCGAAGTAATTCGCCGGCGCGATCCCGGCAAACGTATGTTCCAACGAAGTTCCTTCGAAGACAGTGTGCGGCTTCTCATAGAACGGGATGTACTGGGTGTTGATCATGTTGCCCAGCGCATTGGTCACCAGGAAGCAGGCGGTAACGAACCCCTTCATGGCCTTCGGGGCGTAGGCATACGAAAGGTCGAGCATCGTCCCGTAGACGAGCACCTCGCCGACGGTCAGCAGCACGTACGACAGCACCAGCCAGAGCACGGTTGGCCGGCTACCGTCCCCGGCCAGATGGCCGGCCAAGGCCAGGGCCGCCGGCCCGCAAGCCGTGAACACGAGCCCCATCAGGATCTTGGTCGTGTGCGGGAACCGCTTGCCGGTCGGGTCGACCTTCGGCCAGAACCACAGCGACGCTGGAACGAGAATCAGGATCAGCGCACCGTTCACCCACTGGAAGTGGTCGGGGCTCAGGGTGATCCCGCCGAGCCAACTCGGCAGCGTCAGGTCCAAGCGGTCGCGGGCGAAGGCAATCCACAGGTTGTCGTTGTGCTCGTAGGGCACCCAGAAAAAGATCATCAAGAAGAAGATGCCGAAGAGTCCCTTGAGCACCTTCCACCGCAGCGCCTTCTCCTCCGGGGTAGCTGGCGGGGCTGGTCCGACCGTCTCGGTCGCGTAGTGCTTCTTGCCAATCGCGAAAATGAACAGCGCCAGGGCCATCAGCGCGGCCGGGATCAGGAACGCCGCCTTGTACCCATACTCGTCGCGGACCCACGGTAGCAGGGCCATCGAAATGGTTGCACCGAGGTTGACCGAGAAGTAGAACCACATGAATGCGTTGGCCCGAAGTCGGGCGATCCCGGGCCGCTTCTGATCATAGGTGAGTCCGAGCAGAGCGGAGATGTTCGGTTTGATGACCCCGCTGCCGGCTGCCAGCAGTCCTAGGGCGAGGAAGATCGTGTACTGGTCAGCGAACCCGATTAGGAGCTGGCCGGCGACGTAGGGCACCGAAAACCCCACGATCGTCCAATATTTGCCGAAGAATCGGTCGGCCAGGAACCCGCCCAAGAGCGGCAGGAAGTAGCAGGCGGCCTTGAAGTACGAGTAGGTGGACCCGGCGACGGCGTCCGACAGGCCGAACTGCGTGGTCAGATACAAGAACAGGATGGTCCGCATCCCGTAGTAACTGGCTCGTTCGGCGAATTCGCCCCAGAACATGAACAACAGAGCCGGCGGGTGCCCCTTGGCGGTGGTGAGCTGGGAGTGCTGGGTCAGAACCTCGATCTCGTCACGGGGAACCGCAGCATCGGGGGTGCTCAAGGCTCGCTCCTCACGGCCGGCTGGGGCGCCGGCTTAAATATTTAAGCGGACAACATTCGGGAGATAATACCAGGACCATTGCTAGGAGGGAAGAACATAGTTCTGGTCTAAATCGTCTATTCCATTGCGGTTGCACGCCGGAACCTGGAAGCCTATACTCGCTCAATTCACCCGCCGAGAACTCTCCATTATGTCGATTCGAACACTTCTGCTCGTCGTCGCCACGACAATCCCCTCCCTTGCCGCCGAGCCCGATTGGCCGCAGTTTCGTGGGCCAAAGCGCGACGGCGTTTCTCCCGATACCGGCCTGCTCAAATCCTGGCCGGAGAACGGGCCGCCGCTCGCGTGGAAAGCCGAAGGCGTGGGCGATGGATTTTCCAGCGTCGCTGTCGTCGGCGACAAAGTTCTGACCATGGGCGATGAGGACGACAGTTGTTTCATTTTCGCGGTCAGCCGCAAGGATGGCCATAAGTTGTGGCGCGCGAAGATCGGCCGTTCCGGTGGAGGCGGCGGCTATCCCGGACCGCGCTGCACGCCGACCGTGAATGGCGGCCTCGTCTATGCCTTGGGGCAGCATGGCGACCTCGTTTGTGTGTCGCTCGCCAACGGTAAAGAGCGTTGGCGAGTGAATCTGCCCAAGGACTTCAAGGGCTCGTCGGGCGGCTGGCAATACGCTGAATCCCCACTGGTCGATGGCGAAAAGCTCGTCTGCACGCCGGGCGGCAAGGAAGCGACCATGCTCGCTCTCGACAAAAAGACCGGCAAAGTCATTTGGAAGGGTTATACACCCGATGGCGAATCGGCCGGCTATTCGTCGATCATGGTCAGCAATGCGGGCGGCACCAAGCAGTATGTAACCTTGACGTCCAAGGGCGTCGTCAGCTTCAAAGCGTCTGATGGAAAAATGCTCTGGCGCTATGGCGCCACCCGCGATCGTTTTGCCGACAACACCGCGAACATCCCCACGGTCGTGCTGATGGACAATCCCAATCGCATCTTCGCCGCCGCCGGCTACGGCCGTGGCGCCGGCCTGGTGCAGCTTGCATCCGCGGGCGGAAAGATCAACACCAAAGAGATCTATTGGAACGAGAAGCTCAACAACAAACACGGTGGTGTGATCCGCGTCGGCAATTATTTATACGGCGACCGCGATGACTCCGGCCGGATCTGGTGCGCCGACGCCAAGACTGGCAAGGTGATGTGGACCCGCAAGGACGATTCGGAAGGCGGCGGATCCGCGTCGTTGGTCTATGCCGATGGCATGTTCTATGTCCGCTTTCAGAATGGCTGGGTCGCGCTCGTGAGTGCCGATCCGAAAGCGTACAAGCTGGTCAGCACGTTCCGCGTGCCGAATGGATCGGGGAATTGCTGGTCGCATCCGGTGGTCATCGGCGGCAAACTCCACGTGCGCGAACGCGACATGATCTGGTGCTACGATGTGGCGCAGAAATGAAAGAGGAAAGTAATGCGTTCGCAGGATCGCCAGCGCAGACGGAGGAGCTGGCGACCTGTTATTGTAAAGTGGGAAGGAATATTCTTCGGGGGTACTCATGAACGAATTGTTGGTCGCACCCTCTCCGTCAGCGATTCCGTGTGGCGTTCAAGAATTTGCCGTCGAGAAGGGGATTGACGGTTATCTGACAGCGGTAATTGAACTAGCCCGACAGGCTTTCCCTTCATCGGATTTGACTGTTTCACTGGGGCAAGACGCGGAAGATGAATCGCACCGTTACATCGCGCTCGATGTCGATGTGGGTAATCAGGCTGCCAAGCAAGTGCTGGCAGGTCAGCGTGTCTGGTCGGAGAGAATAATACGCGTTTGCCCGTCACACCAAGCGGTTTATTTCGTACTAGGTTGGCGATGAATTGGCGCGATTTTCTGATTCTCGCCAGCCGATTGTCGACTGGCGCAAATGAGGCAGACTGGCGAACGGCTGTCAGCCGGGCGTATTACGCGACCCACCATATCGCCCGGCAACTGTTCACCGACTTGAATTTCGCAGTTCCACGCGCCGACCGGGCCCACCAATACCTTGTCTTTCGACTGAGCAACTGTGGCGAGTCCGCCGTGGAGCGATCCGGTCGCGACCTGGAAACGCTGCGGCGACTGCGGAACCGTTCGGATTACGATGATTTCCCGGCGGTGTTGGCGACCCATGCTACGGCGGCAGTTCAATTGGCCCAAGACATCATTCACGTCCTCGATGCTGCACGTCAGGATCCTGCCCGCACCCGAATGCGGGATGCAATGATTGTTTACGAGCGAGACGTGCTTCGCGACGTGACTTGGCGGCCGTAGGATGAGGGTCGCAATTCATCCACGTTCCGAATTTGCTGTTATTTCCCGGTGATTCGAAGATGCAAGTCGGGCGCCTTCAGTAATTCATTGACCTTCGCATCAATCTCCGAGCCGTACTTGAGCGCGTCGGCCAGCGGAATTCCTTTGCGGGTGTCGGGCCGTTTGTGGCCGACGTCGGTGAGCCAGGCGAGGCCAAGGATTCGTTGCCTCTTCTGAATCTGGTCCCACAATTCGGCTGTGCGCTCGTTCGTGCTGAACTTGGAGTACTTTGTCAGGTCAACACCCTTCTTCCATTCCTCGGCTGTCGCGGCGCCGATGAGGCGGTCGCCTTCGTAAAGCGAGTGATTTCCTTCGGGCAGGCCGGCGATGGCCAGGCGCAACCGTCCAACGCCGCCAGCGATGCCTTCGACTTCGACGAGGCGATGATTCCAGGCCGGATCACGCGGGAATGCCACCGGCGCCTTCCAGGTGAATTCCACGGTACCGAGCCCAACCTTGATTGCGCTGACTCCCGGCGATTGCGACTTGCCGGCCGCGACATCGACACGCGCTTCCAGCCCGTCGAGCGAACAGCCCATCGCCATCGCCAGTTCGCGGAAAATGATGTAGTGCCCATTCGCATCGGGATGGATGCCATCGCCCGATATCGCATAGGCCGGATCGATCTTTCGCATTCGTGCCAGATGGGCAACGATTGCCGAATGGGCGTCGGCGACCTGGTACCCCTTGTCGCGAAAGGTCACCAGCCAATCGGAATAGCGTTTGAGCACTTCGTCGTCGTAATGGGCATAAGGTTTCAGCCAGCTATATTTGTCGGCCCCTTTGCCCAGCACCTTGTCCTTGAGCGGTTTCGGATCGAAGGGAGCGGGGGTCATCAGCACGACCTTGGCGCCTGCCTTCTCGCAGTCGGCGATCAGCTTGCGAAAGCCGTCCTGGTATTTGCGAAAGCGTTCCTCGTCAAACGGATAATAAATGCCATCGTTCATGCCGTAGCACACGACGACGACGTTCGGTTTGGTCTTGGCCAACGCCGCCGCGAGACGGCTGTGGACGTTGGGACGTGGATAGGGATGATCTGGCTCCGATAGTCCGGAGACGGTCTCACTTGGCAAACCGAGGTTAATCAATTCCAATTGGCGATCGGGATGACGCAGACGCGTGTACGCTTCGAGATAAGCGATGAATCGCCCGGCGAAGGTATTGCTATCGCCGAGAAAGACAATGCGATTGTGATCGCGGAACAGATCGTCGGCGGCAGCGAGCGGGCTTGCGAGCACGAGGAGCACCGGGAGAGCACGATACATGACGTACGTCCGAAAGAGGCCGCGAAAATGCCCGCTTACCGGCCGCCGGGCACTCCCGGTCCCGATGGGACAAGCGGTTCCATATCGGATTGCAACCAAATGACGCGCCAATCTCGCGGGGGCAAACTTTTCAAGGTCACGGACCCGTCGTCCTTGGCGTCAACTCCGCGATCGCGGGCCGCGTTCACCACCGCCAAGACGGCGGGGTCCGTGCATTCCGCCGCGACCGCGCAGCGGACATGGAGCACACCCTTCTCCACATACAGGTTCGCCGCGTAGATCAAAGTAACCCGATCCGGCTTGAAGATAATCCGCGGAGCGAGTGGCGGCGAATTATCGAGACTTGCGACGTGATAATCGGCGGGCATTAAGTTGGGCTGGTGCGGCGGCCGCCACAATTCGCGGAGCAGTCGCAATTTCTCTTCTGGGATGGGCGCTCCGGCCTGGTCGCGTCGGAAGAAGCCGGAGCCGAGCAAGTCTTCGAACGGCAGGTCCGCTCGGGCCGTGTGGGGATCTTCGCTCTTGGCGGCTTGTCGCTCCCTCTCTTCCCATGCCGCGGCCCGATCGGGCGGTAAATCCACGGAGCTAGCGGGGATAAGCCAGGCGAGTTGGCCTCCCATTGCGGCGAGCCAATTCATCGCCGTCGCGACACGAACCTGGTTTTCGTAAGGAGTCGTGAGCGACTCCACCCACGCGCGGTGTCCGGCGCCGAGTCGACCCATCCATCCTTTGAGGAATTGTTCGCCTTCCTGTGACAATTCGGATGACACGCGGCCGTATTGGGACAACTGGATGACATCCAGCGGTGTAAAACTCGGCACCGGCTGAGCGGGGATTCGCCAGAGCGGTTTGCCGCCTTTGCGCGCTTCGGCAGCCACGGTTTTTACTTGTGTCTCGAAGATTCCTTCCGGACAGGTGATTCGATAGATGTGCGTGGCGAAGAGACCGGCGGGTTCCTGCCCGGACTCCTTGATTCGGACGCGCTCGAACTGAGTCGCCTGCCCGTTGCGAGCGAAGAGCCGAACGACTTCATGGTTCCGGAACGCCGTGTAGCCGGAGGGCACATAGGCAGTCTCGAAAACCTCTTCCGAGGAGCTGGCCGGAACGCGACCGCGTTCTTCGGGCGGAACCAGGTGATTCTCGAATGCCTCTCGGTAGCGGCCCGCCTGCAAATCGCGGAACATTTGGTCGGCGAACTTGCCGGACTCCATTTCCAGAGCCATCGAGTTCGCGTAGATGTAGGCCGCGAATCCGACCCCGCCGAGTACACAGACCCACCACGACACGGACGCCAGCCGGCCCCCCGTGCGTGTTCCTTCGGAATTGCGAATCTGCGACCGACCGATCGCCGCGAGGATGAGGCCCGCGATTGGCAATGCCAATAACTCCCACCAAAGGGCAAAGCGCTGCGACTGAAACGCCTTGATCAAAACGGCCACCAGCAACAGCACGAACCCGCCGGCGCACACAGCCGAGGCGACTGCATACCCGGAAACCGGCTGGTACTCGGCGTCCGAAGGACGTTGGACGGACGGAAGTGGAGTCAATTCGGCCACGGTTGGCGCCCCCGACGGGAATAGTGCGGCAATTGCAAGCGGCGACGGCTATTCGTCGGCAGCGGCTTCCGGCACGGGAAGCTGCTGCTCGCGCTCGCGCAATTCACCGGACGTATCCAGGTAAATCTTATCCTCCAGGATTTCCTGAAGGACGATATGCATGCGATCCGGATTGCGGGATTCCACAAGCGGCTTGGCGCCCGTGTTCAGGGCCACCATGCGCTTTTGAATCAAGGTGGACAGTTTGAATCGACCGCCAACCTTGTTGACGATCTCTTCTTCTTTCAGGTCCTCGAACACGTGCTACCTCCTGGTACGAGTCTCGAACAAGCGGTTGATGACCGCACACAACTCCGAAGCGGCCCGATCGAGGTCGTCGTTCATCAGCCTCGTGTCGAATTCGCGCGCATGCCGCAGTTCGTCTTCGGCTTCGGCAAGGCGGGCGGCGATGGCCTCTTTCGACTCGGTACCCCGGTCGCGCAAGCGTCGCTCGTATTCACCGTGGGGCGTCTCGAGAAAGATCGAGTAGCCATCGGGACACGATTTTCGCAGTTGGGCGGCCCCTTGCACGTCAATATCGAGAATGACACCCTGTCCCAGTTTCCGGTACGGTTCGACTTCGAAGCGTGGCGTCCCGTAATAGTCCTGGCCAAAAACCGTCGCGTATTCCAGAAACTCACCGGCCGCGATTCCCTGCTCGAAGCGCTCACGCGGCCAGAAGTGGTATTCGACTCCATCGCGCTCACCCGCTCGCTTCGCGCGGGTGGTCGCCGAGATCGAATGCCGCAGCCGACCGCCAAATTGCGGTAGAACGCGCCGGATCAACGTGGATTTCCCGCTCCCGCTGGGACCGGAGACGATGATCAGAGGGCCTTCAGTCATTTCGATCCGGGACGGGAATTGGTTCGCGCCGACAGTCATTCCACATTTTGAACCAACTCGCGGACCTTTTCCAAGGTCGCTTTGATTTCCACCACATGCCGAGACACGGCGACATCGCCCGCCTTGGAACCGATTGTATTTGCCTCCCGTCCCATTTCCTGAACCAGAAATTCTAATTTTCGCCCCGGACCATCATCTTCGGTACGGACGATGGATTCAAACTGCTCTAGATGGCTGCCCAGCCGCATGACCTCCTCGGCGACGTCGGTGCGCTCCGCGAATACGGCGACTTCGCGGATCAGGTCTTCGGGCCGGAGGGTGACGCTGTGCTCGGCAAGCGCTTGCGCCACCCGGTCGCGCAGGCGTTGGCGATAGTTTTCCACGACTTCGCCACTTCGGTTGCGGATGCGCGTCACTTGATCGGCAATTGTCTGTCGATGGCTCAGCAGTTCGTCGGCCATGGCCCGCCCTTCTTCCTGCGCATGGCTTGCAATTTGACCAGCGCTCCTTCCAAGGTTCTCTCCACCGCGGATAACTCGTCCTCGGGCGGCCGCGCCGTCGAACCACCGGGTTCGGGCGCTACCCCTGGCAATGCGAGGATTTGGCCCAAAAGGGCGGAGACGGGAATCTGGCCATTGAGCTGCTCGCAAACGAATTGCACTTGCTCCAAATAGCTGCGAAGTGCGACGGCGTTGAGCTTGAAATCCGTCCCGCGGCCCTGGCGGTCGCAGCGGATGTGGATTGTCACGGTGCCGCGCCGAATGTACTTGCGGACGAGCTTTTCGAGTTCCGGTTCGAGCATGGGATAGGGCTCGGAACCGCGAACCGATACTTTGAGATAGCGGTTGTTGACAGTGCGAACTTCCACGGACAGGGCGAGTGGATCGCTCTGGAAACGGCCTTCGCCGAAGCCGGTCATGCTCAGTAGCAAGGGCCCAGTCTCCGAGGTCAGCCGTAACGAATCAATTCCGACTGCGCATTGCGCTCGGGCTCATCGTGCTTAACGACCTTGATATGGATCATGATGAGCAACACCCAAATACCCGCCATCGTGAGCGTGATTCGCGTGAATGTATCCCCGGCCTTGGAACCAAATGGGCTCGATCCACCCGCGCCGCCAAATGCGCCGATCAACCCTCCACCCTTTCCGCGCTGGATGAGGATGGTGAGGATTAAAAGAAGTCCCATCGCAATGATGAGGAAGTTAAGGACGTGCGACCAAATATCCGGACCCACGGCGATTCTCCATTCTGACAGGAACAATCCGCCCGTCCCTGGCGTCTGGGAAAGGAAAGTATAGGGCTGAGGCAAAATGCGGGTAGGCTGAAACGGCGTCAGCCCATGAAACGGGACCGATTCGCCGTCGAGCGCGACCAATTCCCGATGCTGGAATCGGACGCGATGGTGCTTGGATATCGCTTCACCACTTCGTGGTCATGGCCTTCGATTTCTCACCGAAGGTCTGCAAATCCTTGGTCACGGGGTAGGACAGCAACATCGTCTCGAATTCCGGACGCAGTCGGCAAAAAGCCAGCGACGTTCCCTTTGGTCGTAGCCAGCTGCGCAAATTCGCAAACATCTCGGCCGCCTGGCTTGACATTCGTTTGACATTCTTCATGTCGATCAGAACGCGAAGATTGTGGGAATCCAGATTCTCGTGCAATTCATGATTAATGAGGGCTAACTCCGCGTCCTCAACGAGATAAACATCGTTCACTCGAACGATTGTGATAGTGCCTTCCCGAGAGATCCGGAGCCGACCCTTCACCACGCCTCGTTGGGCATTGAGACCATCGAGAATCGCGGCGGCGGCGGAAGCGGCGGCTTCATATTGTTGGGAGTGGAAATCGTCGCCCCCAGTCCGGTCGAATTCTTTCTTGCGTTCGACATTCTGGTCCAGGCAACTCAGTGCCCATTCTTCCAAATCCCGCTGAGATAAGTCCTTTTCGCGATATTGGACCATGAATTTCAGTGGTCCAACCTCCAGAATGTCGCGGGGCCGCAGGGGCCATTCCACGCCGGGTGTGAGGACCTCACCATTGACGAACGTCGGGTGTCCACTGTCCAGATCGCTGACGAATACCTTGCGTCCGCGCGTGACGATCGCGCAATGCTGTTCCCCGATGTCCTCGTGAGCGGCACGAAGTTGACAGACCGGTCCGCCGCCAATGAGGAATAAATCGATTTCAACAGGGATTGGCATTCCCTGCTTTTTCCCTTTAGCGACGATGAGGAAAAACTTCATAGTGCGTCCTCCTTGCGGATCGGGGGCGAGGACGGCGAGTCGGTGAGGGCACCGATCGGGTAGGTCTCAAAAATCTTAATCCAATTCTTATCGGAACGCAAGATTACCCGCATATCTAACACCTGGTACGACCGGGAGTGTTGCCGCCCGAAATTCCATCCGCAAGCCGCCGACGGATATCGAACAGTTGAACCGCTGGCTCAGAACGGGTAATGTGAGTGGAACGCTGGCCCTCAACGCCTTTAATGGATTTTGGTAGCAGCATGTCCACCCCCGACGCCGCCAGCATCGCTCAGCTCGCCCAGCGTCTTGACTTAGTGACTGAAGAACAGCTCTTGGATGTCTGGTCGGAACTGGGCACTCGGACCGCGCCTGCGGAGGCGCTGTTGCGCGCTTTGGAGCGAAAAGGCTACTTGACTCCGTGGCAAGCTTCCAAGCTGGTCAAAGGAGACACGGACGGCTACTTTCTCGGCGGTTACCGGTTGCTGTATCGAATTGCGGCCGGCAGTTTCGGCCGTGTCTACCGGGCGGACAATCCGCGCACGGGAGAAATCGTCGCGATTAAGGTGCTTCGCAAGCGCTGGGCAGAGGACACCCGCAAGATCGAACTCTTCGAACGGGAGGGCAAGGTCGGTATTGGCCTGCAACATCCCAACATTGTCCGCATCCTTGCCGTCAATCGCGATCCGTCGACCGGCCAATACTACATCGTCATGGACTTTGTGGAAGGCGGGAACCTTCGGGATTTCCTGACGATCCGCAAGAAGCTCGAACCAATCGAGGCTTTGAGACTTCTTGAAGAGACTGCGAGCGGGCTTGCCTACGCGTACGGCCAGGGCCTTACGCACCGAGATTTGAAGCCGACCAATATTCTCATTGCCGCCAATCAGACCGCGAAGCTCGTCGATTTCGGACTGGCCGAACTGGTTGGCATTCATCGCGACGAGGGGGGCGAAAACGACCGCACCGTGCAATACGCCGGCCTGGAGCGGGCAACCAACATGAAAGTCGGCGACTTGCGGAGCGACATCTATTTCCTCGGCTGCACCTTCTTTGAGATGGTCACCGGTCGGCCGCTCCTGGTGGTCAGCCGAGCCGATCGAAATCGCTTGTCGCGGGATCGTTTTGAGTTGGAGGGACTGCTTCACCGCGACGATCCCGATCTGCCGCCGCCGATCTTCTCGCTGATCACCCGCATGGTGGCGTTCGATCCCGCCAGGCGATTCCAGAGCTACGATCAACTATTGGAAGCCATCCAGCAAGTTCGCGCGGAGTTAGCGGGCGGCGGTCGAGTCGCGCCCAGCGGCGGTGGGCCGAAGACCGTCTTTGTCGTCGAGCACAATGCCAAATTCCAGGACGCTTTTCGTGAACGGCTCAAGGCACACGGATTCCGAGTTCTGATTTCGATCAACGCCAGCCAGGCTCTCAGTCGATTTGGTCAGCAGCCATTTGACGCGCTCATCGTCAACTGTGCCACCGGCGATCGGGGCGACCTCGATGCCTTTGAGCGAGTCATGCACGATGCCGAATTGAAGCGGCTCGATTGCGCCGGTCTCTTGATTCTCGCCCCCGACCAAGCCCACTGGGCGGAGTCCATCCCCGAGTATTCGAAATTCGCCACGCTTACGATGCCCGTCAAAATCAAAGAGATCGTGCAAAAACTGACCGAAATGGTCCCTGACGCGGAAGCGGCCTGAATCTATTGCCGCCGCTGGGATGGAATCGGCTTGCCGATCTTCGCCAGCAGCATTTTCATATCCTCCCAGACGTCTTTCTTCTTTTCCGGACTGCGGCCTTCTAACAGGGCCGCGGGATGAAACGTGCACAGTACGGGGACATCACGGAAGCTATAGAACTTGCCCCTGAGTCGTGTGATTCCCGTGGTTGTTTGCAGCAGATTCTGGGCGGCGACCGCACCCCAACAGCAGATGATTTTCGGACCGACCAATTCAATCGTCCGTTCCAAATACTCGCGACAATTCGCGGCTTCGTCTGGCCGCGGCTGCCGGTTACCCGGCGGCCGGCAGCGCAGGATATTGCAAATGTAAATGTCGCCGCGGCGCAATCCGCAACCGACGATGATGCGATTGAGCATCTGGCCGGCGGCGCCGACGAATGGTTCACCTTGGCGGTCCTCGTCCGCTCCCGGCGCTTCGCCCACAAATAGAATCTCGGCGCCAACCGGTCCGACGCCAAAAACCGTTTGCGTCCTAGTCGCCGCCAGTTCCGGACAGCGGGTACATTTGCAGACCCGCTCGGCCAGCACCGTCAATTCTTCGAGCCGATGGGCCAGAGCGTCCTGCTCGATCGATATTGATTCGCGCTGGCGCTCGTCGCCCGCTTGCGTCCCGACTACGCTAAGAGTCGGTGGAACGGCATCGACGCGCGGCAGCCAGTCGATGCCCGCGGCCGCCAGGCCGGCGAGATGAGCGGAGAGTTGTCGATTGAGTTCGCCGTCGGCCATGCCGGCCCTCCTTCGCCGCATTGTAGTCAAGCTGAGTTCACGAGGTCCTTCATGCGACGATTCATCGCTTTGCTGATCCTAGCGGTTCCCGGCGTGGCATTGGCTGGTCCCGGTCCAGACGCCGCGCGAATGGCGCGGTGGGAAAAAGAAGTGTCGGGCATCGAAAAGCGACAGAAAGCCATGCCTGTCGCGAAGGGCGGAGTTGTTTTCGCGGGCAGCTCGACGATTCGAATCTGGGACGTCGCCAAGGCTTTTCCGGACTTGAAGCCGATCAATAGCGGGTTCGGCGGATCGGAAATCCGCGATGTCACTCACTTCGCCGACCGAATTATTCTCAATCACGAGCCGCGAACCATTGTCTTCTATGCCGGCGACAACGACATCAACTCCCATCGAGCGCCGGAACAGGTTCTTGCCGATTTCCAGGTGTTTGTTGAGACGATACACAAGAAGTTGCCGAAAACGCGCATCCACTTCATCGCGATCAAGCCGAGCATCCTCCGCTGGAAACAATACGAGACGCAAACCAAGGCAAACAATCTGGTGAAGGAGTTTTGCGCGAAGGACGAGCGACTGGACTACATCGACGTCGTTCCGCTGCTGCTCGGCAAGGATGGCCGACCGCGAAAAGAATTGCTCCGACTGGATGGACTGCACCTGTCGGCGAAGGGATACGAAATCCTCGATGACGCCGTGCGCAAAGCGATCAAGTGAGAACGAGTCGAACGCCATGTTCGGCCTTGCCGATCTGCATACCGACCCTAAAACATTCGTTTCCCAAATAGGCGAATCGCGTGGAAGGACGGTCGGTCATGGGCATTCGGCGCAAGCGCAAAGATCGCATCCTCGCCGGGCAGCAGCAATCCCGAATCGAGAATGGGCACCTCAAGCGCGCAGAACGGGAACGCCGCGACGAACGGCTCAAAACACTGGTCAAAAACGGAAAGCTTCCGTTTACCCCGCCCGTCCTGAGCTGGCTGAGCGTTGAATTGAATAAACCGGGCCGACTGATCACCCAAGCCGATGTGGATAAGTTCCTGAAGACTTGATCGTCATTTCCGGCGCAGCGGGGGAACGGATCCGGTCGCGTCTTCAATTGTTAGCGCCAAAAGATCCATTCGCTTGCGGAGGTCGGTCTGATTCTCCGCTTGCGACAGCATTTCTTTGAACAAGTCTTTCTGTTCTCCACTCATAATGGGCAGCAGTTCACGCAGAGCCATGATGTACCAGTCGCCGACTCGTTCGAAGTCGGATGGGTTATCGTCTTGCAAGTCCTTTCCATTTTGGCGAACGGCCTGGAGGACTTTCAAAAGGTATTGGAATTTGATTCGAACTGCTGCCTTGTATTGCTGTGACGCCGCCCGACGATCACCGGCCAGGAATGAAGCATTGGCCAGCTCCATTCGCCAGCGGGGATTGAGCGGCTCAATTTCCTTAAGGCGGGTGCAGTCGCTGACGGCTTTCTTGTACTGCTTATCGGCGATCCGTGCGGCCGCTCGGCGGGTGCGGATATCGCAGTCATATGGTTCGAGTTCCACCGCCCGCGAGAGATCGGCCAGAACTTTTTGTTTGCAATCCGGGTCAGACGGATCGCGGAGGGAGGCTCGAACGACATAGCCATGGGCCAACTGCGGATCCAGCGTCAATGCGGTTTCAACATCGGCCCACGCCTGTTTTCCCGGCTTCAATTCAGCACGTAGGACCAATGCGGATGGCAGCTTTGGATTCGCTCGCAATGCCTCGTCGACGAGAGACTTGGCCCGATCTTTTTCGCCGAGTAGGAGCGAGGCGTCCGCTAGTAAGGCTTTAGCCTCGGGCGAGGGTTTCAGGTCGGTGAGGATGCGAAGACGTAATTGCTCTGCCCGATATTGTTCACCAAATTGCGCGTAGAGCTTGGCGAAATAGGCGGCGATTACAGTGTCGCTGGGGCCGGCCAGTGTTTTGAATTCAACCCCGCAACGCGCCAGCCAGCCGCGTCCATGCCCCGATAAATACTTCGCGCGTCTGAAGCATTCCCGGTTGGTAACAGGATCCGTCACCCACCGACAATCCTTGAGCATTTGACGGATTTCATCGGGCGTGGCTGCGTACCCCATTTCTTGGCGCGAGCCTTCCCGTGCGGCAAGAACGCCGACCAGTTGACCTTTCTCGTTGACCACCGGCCCACCAGAGGAACTGCCTTCGTGCGGCAGTTGCAAGAGGCTCGCCGTGACTCTCTTCGATTCATCGCTCCCGTCGCGCCGAAGGGTCACTCTGCCGAGGGATCGCACTGTGCCCTGGGAATAAAGCCAGAGTAGCTCTTCGCCGGCGGGGTGTGAAACGGCCGAAACGTGATCACCGATTCTCAAGTTCGATGCCAATGGGATCGCTCGAAGAGTTTCTGGAGCCCTTTTGCTCGCGTACAGAGCGTAACGGTGCCTCACAAGATCGTCGAGTTGGACCAGTGCCAGATCGCGAACGACGTCGCGGGCAAGTACGACTCCGGTAATGCAATGACCGGAAAGTCGTAGGCCCAGAATATCCTGATACGCGCTCGCTTCCGCAACGAGTCGATCGCCCTCCCACTTTGGCACCACGATGTCGACGATGTCTTCCTTGCCAACCGCCGTCGCGGTGGTGAGCACAAGTCGACGGTCGCCGTCAATCAGCACGCCGCCAGCCCGGCCATCCGTCGCTCGTGGGCGGACCCAGACCGTCGCGTGCAATGCGGCGGTGACATCCGGTCGCGGGTCGGCGCTGCGGCGAACCGGAGCGGGCAGATTCTGCCCCCGTAGTTCTGCCAACAACTTCCCGATAACAGAACAATCAACTGCGAATGCCAATCCCGCCGTCCGATTGGAAACGGCGGAAACGATGCCGACGACATGTCCGGTCCCATCAAGGACAGCCGATCCGCTTTCACCCGCCTCAATTGGCGACTGAACCAATAGCAGCGGTACGTCGACGCCGATTCGATTGCCGCTCCAGAAGTAACCCGCCTTGAGCTTGCCAAGCTGACGAAGAGTTCCCGTTGTCCGGATCCAGAGAAGTTCCGAGTCGTAGCGATGACCGATTGAATAGCAAGAACAACCTGGCTCGGCGCGCCGACGACTCAACGAGAGGCTTGGAGTGTCCTTCGGCACTCGCACCACTTGCAGCACCGCGACATCGGCATTGTCGTTCTTGGCGACGACCTTGCCGATGACCAAACGCCCGCGTTTACGAAGATCGGCCCGTTCCGACAGGTAGTGATTCCGATTGGCGATGGGTCGACCGTCGTGACGGTCCTGAAAGAAGATCTCCGCTTGCTCTTGATCGGCGAGCACGTGCCGGGCGGTGACGATCCAACCGCGATCTTTGTCCACGACCCATCCAGTCCCGACCGCCTTGCCCCCGGCCCGAATCCAGACGGTGGCACGACCTGGCGCCGACTCGATCGCTTCGACCACGGGCGTCGAAGTCGCCAGCCAAATCGCAAGCGAAGGAAATAACATACCGGGGGTCCAAACCGATTGGGAGTGCGGCTGTTGTCAGCCGTCCAACGCGCATCAAGTTTAGACCAGCTAATCCTCCCAGGAAAGGGAAGTCCTTGCACAATCTTCGCTTGGCTCAGATGGTGCAGCAGGCGAATCGCCGCCGTCAGTGATTGCGCGCCGATAGGCTCCGGAAGAAAGGACGCGAACCGAGCGCCAACCAGTTGGCCTGTTGCGACTGGACGATTCTGGTGACCAACGATCGAATTGTTGACGCCGACCGATGTAGCGATTCTGTATCGGGCCCGTTGGCACGTTTACTGATAGCGGACTATCGGACTTCTGCTGAACGCGATGCGTGTTGGCGGAGCCCACACAAGAAACTGGCCTCTGGGCCACAAATCGGGTAATCTCATCCCACATCACCGCTGGAGTCTAGTCATGACCCGCCTTGCGATTGTCCTTCTTACCGCGACCCTCGCGATCGCTGACACGCCGAAAACCAAAACGCACCAAATCAAGCTCGACGGCCAGACCTTCACTCTGCCCGAGGGCTTCACGATCGAGCGTGTCGCGGGTCCGCCGCTCGTTGATCGGCCGATCTCTGCTTCTTTTGACGATCGCGGCCGGCTGTATGTCACCGATTCGTCCGGCTCGAACGAAAGGCTCACCGAGCAGATCAAGCACCCCAATCACCGCATCATCCGCCTTGAGGACACGGACGGCGATGGCAAGTTCGACAAGTCAACGGTCTTCGCCGACAAGCTGATGTTCCCCGAAGGCATCCTCTGGCACCGCGGGCATGTGTACGTGTCCGCCGTACCGCAGATTTGGAAGCTGACGGACACCAACGACGACGGCGTCGCTGACCAGCGCGAAGTCTGGTTCGATGGCAAGACGATGACTGGCTGTGGAAATGATCTGCACGGCCCTTATCTAGGTCCAGACGGGTGGATCTACTGGTGCAAGGGGGCGTTCGCCAAGCAGGAATACACGCTGCCCAACGGCAAGAAGTTCACCACGCGGGCCTCGCACATTTTCCGAGCCCGGCCGGATGGCACCGGCATCGAGCCGGTGATGACCGGCGGCATGGACAATCCGGTCGGCATCGCGTTTCTGCCGAACGGCGAGCGCTTCTTCACCTGCACGTTCTTGCAACACCCGGCGGCCGGCAAGCGCGACGGCATCATCCACGCGATCTATGGCGGCATCTGGGGCAAGGATCATGACGTGATCTATGACGCCGATCACAAGTGGACGAGTCCGCACCTGATGCCGGTGATGACCCACCTCGGCCCGGCGGCCCCGAACGGCCTGATCTGTTACCAGAGCGATGTCTTCGGCAAGGATTACACGAGCAACCTATTCGCCTGCCAATTCAACATGCACAAAGTGAGCCGGCACATATTGAAGCCGAGCGGATCAACGTACACGACCGAAGATTCCGATTTCGTCGTCAGCGACAGCACCGATTTTCACCCGACGGACGTAGTCGAAGACGCCGACGGCAGCCTTCTGGTGGTCAACACCGGCGGCTGGTACAAGCTCTGCTGCCCGAGTTCGCAATTGGTGAAAGCGGATGTGCTGGGGGCGATTTATCGGGTGCGGAGGACGGACACGAAGTATGAGGCTAAATGGAAGACTCCTGAACCCGAGGGCGCAATTAAGCGCTACCTCGCGAAGCGCAATCATTTCCTGTCGACTAATCAGCCAGTCGTTCGTGATCGTCTTCTAGAAGGATTCATCGTAGCCAACACCGGCCCGAAGAACCCGTTCCTTGCGTTTCTCGTGGCCAACATCCGTCGCGACCAACGCGAGTTCCCGGGACCAAGGCCGTTCAGTGACTCATTGGAATGGCCACACGTTGCTCGGCAGGCGATATGGACTCTTTGCCAGATCGACGCAGACTGGTCGCGCGAAGCAAACCGACAGGGATTTCTAAGCCCGGACGAGTCGGTTTGTCTGGCAGCAATCCATTCCGCCGGACTTTGGCGGGATCGGGGCTCTCTACAGAGTTTGCTCGATCTGCTAGACGGCAAGACGTTTCGCGGAAAGTCGGGGATCGCGCCGCGCCGCGGCTGAAACGCTGGGACGGATCGCAGATGATGCCGCGACGGGACACCTTATCCAGGCTCTGGCCGATAATAGACAACGATCGTGCATTTGACCACGCGCTGACCTACGCCCTCATCGAGGTCGACAATCGCCAGTACCTGAAGAACAGCCTCAATAGCGGGAGCCCGCGAGTTGTCCGGGCCTGTCTCACCGCTCTCGACCAGCTTGGCGACAAGCTCGATCCAAAGGTCGTCCTCACCGCGATGAAATCGAAGGATGCGGCGCTCAAGGAAACAGCGGAGTGGATCGCCGGTCGGCATCCGGAGTGGGCGCCGCAACTACTTGAAGTGTTCGCCGAACGGCTGGCCGACGCGAAAGGCGATGACCTGGCGCCGCAACTGGCGAAGTTTGCCAAGACGCCGACGATTCAGGAATTCCTCGCCCGGTCCGCTTCGAATTCGAAGGCTTCGGATCGGTCACGCATGGTCGCGATGAAGGCGATGGCGGTCGCCGGTTTGAAGACTCCGCCGGAAGCCTGGTACACGGCAATCGAAAACACGCTCACGAACAAGGCGTCCAAGGAGGTTCAACTCGCATCTGTGACGACACTACGGGCTCTGCCGCCACCAAAGAAGGGGGCGGAATCGTTAACCAGGAAGCTGCTCGCCTTGGTCAAGGACACAACTGCTCAGGATGTCGTTCTGGGCTCTCGCGGCGATTCCCCGTGGCCCGTCGAAAGTCGAACCGCCACAGTTCGCAATGTTGCTCGCGTGCGTTGATCGGGACACGACCCCAGCGTTACGCGGTCTCGCTGCCGAGGTGATTTCGCGGGCGAAATTCGACAGAAAGCAGCTCAACGAACTGATCGCCAGTCTGAAAAAGGTCAGCCCGCTCGATCTCGATCGCGTGTTAACGACGTTTGCTCAGACCAAGGACGATGAAATCGGCAAAAACCTAATAGCTGCTCTCAATACCCCCGAGGTCCGATCCGCCCTTCGAGTTGATGGCGTGAAAGAACGCATCAAGCACTTTGGCCCGGCGGTGCAGGCGGAGGGCGAAAAGCTCTATGCCGTTCTGAATGCCGACTTCGCCAAACAACGAACGAAGCTGGATGAGACGTTCAAGTCACTTAAAGCCGGCGATATTCGCCGCGGACAAGCGGTGTTCAATAGCACGAAAACTTCGTGCATTGCGTGCCATACGATCGGGTACGTTGGCGGAAAGATCGGTCCCGATCTCACTGCGCATCGGAGGCATCCGCACGGAGCGTGATCTTCTGGAATCGATTCTGTTCCCGAGCGCCAGCTTCGTGCGCAGTTTCGAACCCGTGATCGTGTCGACGAAGGATCAAAAGACCTACAGCGGCATTCCCAAGAAAGACGCTCCGGACGAGATGATCCTGATCCTTGCGGCCGACAAGGAAGTGCACATCCCCCGCGACGACATCGACGAGATTCGTCCGGGCAAAGTCTCGATCATGCCCGACGGGCTGGATAAGCAATTGAACCCGCAGGAATTGGCGGATTTGATTGCGTTCTTGAGAGCGTGCAAGTGATTACGAACGATTTGGAACTCGAAGTGGTTCGTCGGCAATTGGCTCGCGTGGACGCTGCGATCGAGGACATGCGTGTGAATGTGTTGCCGAAGAGCGAGCGCATGTTCAACCTCATGACCGAAGCGCCGCGCGAGTTACGGCAATCGCTTCAGGCCGACATCGACGCCTACCTGCGCACGCGTGCGCCGTCGCCAAACGGTGCGACGCCGGCCCCGAAAGAGTCGTCGGACGCGCGGTCGCTGGAGTTGACCTGACGCATGTCGCGCTTACACATCGCCGTCCTCGATGAAGAACTCCCCTACCCGCTCACATCCGGTAAGCGGATTCGCTCGTTCAATCTGCTCACACGGCTCGCGAAGACTCATCGCATTACCTACATCGCTCATCGAAACGCGGATGCGGAGGAATTGCGCGATGCCGCGCGAGCGTTACGCGAGTGTGACATCTTCCCAATCGTGGCCGAACATAGGGTGCCGCCGAAATCGGGGCTGCTCTTCCCGATGCGACTAGGCCGCAATCTCTTCTCGCCCCTGCCCTACTCCGTCGCTACCCATTCCAGCCGGGCGATGCATGAACTGGTTGATCGAATCGACCGCGAGGATCGGCCGGATTTGTGGCACTGCGAATGGACCCCCTACGCCCATTACATGTTTCGCCGTCCGGGACCGTGGGTGGTCATGGCCCACAACGTGGAATCGCTGATCTGGCAGCGCTACACCCAGACGGCATCGAATCCGTTGTCGCACTGGTTTCTCGATAAGCAGTGGAAGCGGTTTCAGCAGTTTGAGGCATGGGCCTATCCCGCCGCGACGCGCGCAATCGCCGTCAGTCGCGAAGATGCCGAGCGGATCGAACGGCAGTTTGCGGCAAAGGATGTTGCGATTGTGGACAACGGGGTCGATACCGAGTTCTTCACGCCGGATGAAGCCATCACACGCGATCCCTGGCAGATGCTATTCCTTGGCAGCCTGGACTGGCGGCCGAACCTCGACGCCGTGCGGCTGTTGCTCGACGCCATCTTGCCGCGAGTACAGGCAGCCGAGCCAAAGGCGACGCTCGCGATCGTCGGGCGCAAGCCGCCCGAATCGCTTCGCCGCGAGGTTGCGGGGCGGCCGGGAGTCGCATTGTTCCCCGACGTGCCGGACGTGCGGCCGTTCCTGCATCAAGCGGGAATGCTGGTCGTTCCTCTGCGGATTGGCGGCGGATCGCGACTCAAGATTCTCGAAGCCCTGGCCACCGCGACGCCGGTGGTCACCACGACGATCGGCGTCGAGGGTTTGCGATTGACCCCCGGCGAACACGTAGAGCGCCGGCGACGGCGAAGAGGCATTCGCCAAAGCAGTTGTCGAGGCGATGCATCATCCGCAAGAGATGTGGGTGCAGGCGATTCGCGGGCGCGAGCGGATTCTCGCCGATTACGACTGGGCGGCCCTGGCAACCAAGTTAGAAGTGGTTTGGCAAGAAGCGGCGGCGAAGGCGAGAGTTGAGGCATAGCTCCTGTTACGAGGACTGCCATCGGCGAGCGGAGCACGAAGCGTCAGCTTCTCAATTAGATTCAAGGCGAGGCATAGCTGGATGCGCCAGAATTCGGCGGCCTTGCCGCGTCCGAGCGCCGATTTCTGGCGCATCCAGCTACCACCTTTGCCGTTCCTGCATCCGCAAAAACCGTGCAAGGAGGTTCATGGCCCGATGGTATCTCTTGATGAGGCGCGATAGAATTTCATTACCCGCCGCCCGCGTACCTCTTCCGCCGTCATCTATGAGAATGCAACCCCGCCCCATCGTGGGAGCCCTTTCGATTGGCTTCTTGGCCGTCGTCGCGCTACCCGGCTGTCACAAACCGCCGCCGTCGGTCGTGAAATCCAAGGAACCAGAGGTCGAAATTGAAAAGCCGACGATCCGCGAAGTGACCGATCATGAGGATTTCACCGGTCATATCGAAGCCATTCCAACCGTCGATTTGCGTGCCCAGGTTACCGGCTACTTGAAGTCGGCCCATTTTCGCGAAGGCACGGACGTCAAGAAAGGCGATCTCCTCTTTGAGATCGATTCCATCGTCTACGATGCGCAACTGACGCGCGAAGGCGCTCGTCACGCAGGCCGAGGCCCGCTACGATCGACTGACCAGCGATTATAACCGCGTCGTTCGCGTGCGCGACAAGGGCACCGTCACCGAAGAGGAAATCGACCGCATCAAGGGCGATCGCGAGGAAGCATTCGCCGCGATCGGCGTCGCCAAGGCGGGCCAGAAGTTGGCGGAACAGGATGTGGAATTCACCAAGATTCGGGCGCCTTTTTCCGGCCGCATCGGCAAGCGAATGATTGATCCGAACAATCTCGTGAAAGCGAATGAGACGATGCTGGCCACGCTGGTCAGCCTGGATCCGATATACGCCACATTCGATGTCGACGAGCATACCGTGCTTCGACTCCGGGGATTGATCCGGAGCGGCAAGATTCCTTCCGTTCGCGCCAACGCAACCATCGTGCAGGTGACTCTGGCGGACGAGGATGCCGACGATCCGATTCGACAAACTCGGGAGTTGGTTGGCGTGATCGACTTTAGCGATCCACGATTTGAATCAGGCACGGGCACGTTGCGCCTCCGAGCCAGGCTGAAAAACGTGCCGCTCACTTCGCTGAGCATGCACACGGCACTGACATGGGCGAGCGCACTGGTCGGCTGTGACTTGAGGTCGCGACTGTCGACCGGAACGCTGCTCTCGCCGGGAATGTTCGCCCGCATCCGCCTGCCGATCGGCAGGCCACACCCAGCCATTTTGATTCGCGAGGAGGCGCTGGGCTCGGATCAGGGACAGCGTTACGTGTTTGTTCTCAACGAGAAAGACGAGGTTGTCTACCGAGCGGTTACACTGGGCCCGCAAGTTGGTCGTCTGCGTGTAATTGAAACCGGCTTGTCGGCGGACGAGCGGGTCATCGTTCGCGGCCTGCAACGCGTGAGGTCGGGAGTGAAAGTAAACGCCAAGCAAGCGGAGCCGCTGCAAACAAGCACGAACTGAGACGAACTTGTTTTCCCGATTCTTCATCGACCGACCCATCTTTGCCACCGTCCTGTCGTTAGTCATTACGCTGGCGGGGGCGCTGGCGCTGCCGCGACTTCCGCTGTCTCAGTACCCGCCGGTGACGCCTCCCACGATTCAGATTGACTGCAATTATCCAGGCGCCAGGCGCAAACCGTCGCGGAGTCGATCGCGGCGCCAATCGAGCAGCAGGTTAATGGCGTCGAGGACATGTTGTACATGTCCTCGCAATCGACGTCGGACGGCAGCTACACGCTCACGGTCACGTTCAAGATCGGCACCAATCTCGATATGGCCCAGGTTCGCGTGCAGAATCGGGTCGCTCTCGCGATGCCGAACCTTCCCGACGTGGTCCGGTCGACCGGGATTACGACGCGCCGGCGGTCGCCCGAGATCTTGATGACGGTCGGCATCTACTCGCCGAATGACCGTTATGGACAGGTCTACCTCAGCAACTATGCAGTGACCCGCTCTGCGCGACGAACTGTCGCGCATCGACGGCATCGCCGATGTCATTGTTTTCGGCCAGCGCGATTATGCCATGCGGATCTGGATCGATCCCGATAAGCTGGCCGCCCGCAATCTCACGGCCCTGGATGTGGTCGGCGCGTTGCGCGCAAAACGCCCAGGTCGCGGCTGGGCAAATCGGTCAGCCACCGACGTTCGACGGTCAGTCGTTTCAGGTGACGATCGCGACCGTTGGCCGGCTGACGGAAGTCCAGGAATTTGAGAATGTCGTCGTCAAGACGACGCCCGATGGAAAGATCGTGCGCATCAAGGATGTGGCCCGCGTCGAGCTTGGTGCTCGCCTGCAAGACATTTCCAATCGATTCGACGGTAAGCCGACCGTCGGCATGGGTATTTTCATTCGATCGGATGCTAATGCTCTCGACGTGGCCGATCGGGCCAAGGCAAAGATGATCGAATTGGGCAAGGAAATGCCAGAAGGCGTCGACTATGAAATCGGCTACGACACGAGCCCATTTATTCGCGATTCGATTTTGGAAGTGGTTCGGTCGTTGCAGCATTCGGTCATGCTGGTCGCGCTGGTCGTTCTCGTTTTCTTGCAGACCTGGCGTTCGGCGTTGATTCCGCTCGCGGCGGTTCCGGTAGCAATCATCGGCACGTTCGCGGCGATGTCGGTCGTCGGCTTCTCGCTCAATCATCTGACCCTTTTCGGGCTGGTGCTGGCTGTTGGCATCGTCGTGGATGATGCGATCGTCGTCGTCGAGGCCGTCGAACATCACATTGCGCCGGGTCTTGCCCCGCGCGACGCAACGATTCGAGCGATGAGCGAAGTGTCCGGTCCGGTTGTCGCGGTGGGAACGGTTTTGTTCGCCGTCTTCGTTCCGTGCGCGTTCCTGTCGGGAATTGTCGGCCAGTTTTTCCGGCAATTCGCATTGACGATCGCAATTTCGACAATGATTTCGACGCTCAATTCGCTCACGCTGAGCCCCGCACTTTGCGCCTTTCTGCTCAAGTCGAAAGACGCGCGTCCCGACTTGCTGACGCGAGCGTTCAATCTGCTATTTGGCTGGTTTTTCTGGTTGTTTAATCGCGGGTTTAATCTCGTGGGGCACGGGTATCATCGAGTGGTCGGCAAGGCGATTCGGGTGCCGATCCTGTTTCTGGCCATGTATGGCGGTCTGGTTTCACTGGGTGCGTGGGAGTATCAGCAACTGCCGACCGGCTTCATTCCGCAGCAGGACAAGGGTTATTTGATCGCCAGCATCCAATTGCCAGACTCCGCGTCGGCACAGCGAACGCTCGAGGTGATTCAGAAAGCCGGAGAAATTGCTCGAAGCACTCCGGGCGTGCACCATACGCACGCGATCGCCGGCAATTCGTTCGTGCTGAGCGCCTATGGCTCCAATTTCGGTTCGATGTTCATCATTCTCGATGATTTCTCACAACGGACCGGACCCGGTCTTTATTCCGATGAGATTTCGGCGAAGATCCGGCGCGATGCGCGGCGGAACTCCCCGAAGCGCAGATCAACATCTTCGGCGCTTCCGCCGTTTCCGGGCTGGGACGAGCCGGCGGCTTTCGCGTCATGATCGAGGACCGTGGCGATGTCGGGCCAAAAGTGCTCGAAGGACAATCCAACAACTTCATCGAAAAAGCCAACGCCCAACCCCAACTTCTCGGTTTGTTCACGGTATTCAAGACGAACTCCCCCCAGGCCTATCTCGAAATCGACCGCGATGCCTGCTTCAGCCACGGCGTGGACATTGGCGAGGTGGCGGCCCTGCTCCAATCGACCATGGGCGCTCGTTACGTGAACGACTTCAACCGCTTCGGACGGACCTGGCAAGTCAACGTTCAGGCGGAAGACAAATACCGCGATCAATTGGAAGGGGTCAAAGAACTCCGTGTCCGGAACCGGTACGGCGGCATGACGCCCCTTGGCTCCGTGCTGAAGACGCGCACATCGAGCGGACCGCAAGTGATCACACGCTACAACATGTATCCGGCGGCGGCCGTCAACGGCAACATCGCGCAGGGAACAAGCACCGGCGATGCCCTCGCGCTCGTCGAGAAAATTGCCGAGAACGAGTTGCCCGATCGAATGGCGGCCGAATGGACCGAGCTGATGTTCATCGAAAAGCTCTCGCATGGCACCGGAATGCTGATTTTCGGCTTGTCCGTCGTTTTTGTGTTCCTGGTGCTCTCAGCGCTTTACGAGAGTTGGACGCTGCCGCTCGCCGTCATCTTGGCGGTGCCGGTTTGCGTGGTCGGGTCGGTCACCGGCATCATGGTTGCCGGCTCCTACGCGAAATGGATTCCGATCACGGATTCATTCTCGGTTCCCTGGGTCGGCGGGATCACGGGGCAAGACATCAACATTTTCACACAAATTGGTTTCGTGGTGCTGATCGGTCTGGCGTGTAAGAATGCGATTCTGATCATCGAGTTCGCCAAGTACAAACGCGAGGCGGGCGCCGGCCGTCGCGACGCGATCCTCGCCGCGGCCAAGCTTCGCTTCCGGCCGATCTTGATGACCTCGGTCGCATTCATTCTGGGCGTATCACCCCTGTTATTCGCGCATGGCGCCGGTGCGGAAATGCGGCGAGCGCTGGGCCTGGCCGTGTTCAGCGGCATGATCGGGGTCACGGTGTTCGGCATTTTCCTGACGCCGGTGTTCTTCGTCGTTATCGATTGGGCCACGCAGAGCCACCTCGTTCAGTCGAAGCCGGTGCAACGCGTATCAGATGCGTCCATGTTCGTACTTCGCCTCCAGTTCATCCCGCCCGCGGCGAAATGGATCGGCACGCGAGCGATGGAAGGATTGCGGACGGTGGCAATGAAGATCGGAACCAAGAAATAATTCTTACCCTCCCGGAAGTGGGTGGGCGGTCGGGGAGAGGTTTCCACAGAATGGGCAAGTTCACGCGATTCTTCATTGACCGGCCAATCTTTGCGTCCGTGCTGTCGATTCTCGTGACGCTCGCGGGCAGCGTCGCGGTCCTCAATCTTCCCGTTGCGCAATATCCAGAAATCACACCGCCCACGGTGGAAGTGTCCGCCGTCTATCCGGGAGCGAACGCCCAGGTCGTCGCCGACACGCTGGCGTCGCCAATCGAGCAGCAAGTGAATGGGGTCGAGGACATGATGTACATGTCGTCGACCTGCGCGAACGACGGCACCTACACGTTGACCATCACTTTCAAGCCCGGCACCGATCTCAATATTGCTCAAGTGCTGGTGCAAAACCGCGTCTTTCTCGCCGAGCCGGTGTTGCCCGATCTGGTCAAACGCCGAGGCGTCACCGTCAAAAAGAAGGCGCCGAATGTGCTCATGATCGTGAACCTCTACTCGCCCAAAGACGCGAAAGAGAAGCGTTCAAGCCTGTATCTGAGCAACTACGCGACCATCCAGCTACGCGATGAACTGGCGAGGCTCGAAGGCGTCGGCGACATCACGTTTCTCGGTCAGCGCGATTACAGCATGCGGCTCTGGCTGAATCCGGAGAAGATGGCCGGATATAACCTCTCGGCGGCCGAAGTGGTTCGGGCTGTCGAGCAGCAGAACGCCCAGGTGGCCGCCGGGCAAGTCGGCCAGCCGCCGGCGCCGAGAGGGCAAGCATTCCAGTACACGATCAACACGCTCGGTCGGCTCAGCGACCCGCGCGAATTCGCGGACATGATCGTCAAAACGGGCGACGACGGCCGCATGGTTCGGCTGCGCGATGTTGCCCGCATTGAATTAGGAGCGATCGGCTACGACCAGACCTGCACGCTCGACGGTCAGGAGTCGGTCGCGCTGTCGATTTACCAGCTCCCCGGTTCCAATGCGATCGAAACCGCCCGCCGCGTCCGCGAAAAGATGGACGAACTTCACCGTCGGTTTCCCGAAGGCGTCGATTACGCGATCGTCTACGACACGACACCATTTATCGACGAGTCGATTCAGGAAGTGTTCAAGACATTGCGCGACGCCGTCATCCTGGTTGCGCTCGTGATGCTCGTCTTTCTGCAAAGCTGGAGATCGGCACTGATCCCACTCGCGGCCGTGCCAGTGGCGATCATTGGCACTTTTGCCGCCATGTCGCTGGTTGGCTTTTCCTTGAACAACCTGACGCTGTTCGGATTGGTTCTCGCCGTGGGCATTGTCGTCGACGACGCAATTGTCGTGGTCGAAGCCGTCGAGCATTACATCGAAGAAGGCTTTGCGCCGCGCGAGGCGACCGCGAAGGCGATGGATGTGGTCGCCGGGCCGGTGATTGCCGTCGGCTTGGTGCTTAGTGCGGTGTTTGTCCCGTGCGTCTTCATTCGTGGAATCGTCGGCGAGTTCTTCCGCCAGTTCGCGGTAACGATTGCGATCTCGACTTTGATCTCCGCATTCAACTCGTTGACTCTGAGCCCGGCACTGTGTGCTCTCTTGCTCAAACCCGGCGAACATGGCAGCAAGGAGCCGTTGCCACGCATTTCGTTTGCTCTCGCCGGCGCGGCAATCGGATATTTGTTTCTCGCCCATTTCATCAGGCCGATTTTCCGCGACGAGGCTGCCAACTGGGTGGCGCCCGTCACTGCCGGGATCGTCGGCGCACTCGTTGGCTGGATTTGCCGCAAATGGCTCAATGCGTTCCTGGGCGTCCTCTTCCGCGGGTTCAACACGGCCTTCGAGCAATTCACGCGTGGCTACTTGCAAGTCATCGGCTTGATTCTTCGCGTCGGCGCCCTGGTGCTCGTGGGCTACGTCGGCTTGCTCTACCTCACCTATCATGTGCTCACGGTCGTTCCAGCCGGGTTTATTCCGCCGCAAGATAAGGGATATCTGCTGGTCAACGTTCAACTTCCGGATTCGGCATCGCTTGCCCGCACCGATGCCTTGATGCGCGATGTCGAAGACATCGCGCAATACGCCCGGCGTGAAGCACACGGTCACGGTCTCTGGCGATTCCATTCTCCTCGGTGCTAATGCGCCGAATTTCGCCACCATGTATGTGATGCTTGAGGATTTTCCGGCGCACCGCGACGCGGATCGTTCGGCCGATTCCATCGCTGCCAGGCTGCGGACCGACTTTTCGGAAAGAGTGCCCGGCGCCCTGATCAATGTGTTTGGCGCTCCGCCGGTCGAGGGACTCGGCAGCGCCGGGGGATTCCGGCTTGTTCTGGAAGCGCCCGGTGAAACCAATCTCAAGAACATTCAAGCGGCGGGCGAGCACGTTGCCGCTGCTGCCAATGCGGACGCGAAACTGGAGGGGGTTTACACGGGCTTCCGTGCGGACACTCCGTGGCTATTCCTCAAGATCGACCGTGTCTCTGCCCAGACGCACGGCGTCAGCATCGCCGAGGTGATCGAGGCCTTACAAGTCTACTTCGGCTCGCTTTATATCAACGACTTCAATCGCTTCGGCCGAACGTGGCAGGTGAATGTCCAGGCGGGAGGCAACTTTCGCCGCCGTGCCGAGGACGTGCGCAAGCTCCAGGTCAAGAACAGCAATGGCGTCATGGTGCCGGTCGGCTCGTTCCTGACCGTGAAAGAAGTGACCGGTCCGGCGATGGTACAGCGCTACAACCTTTATCCGGCGACGACTGTCAATGGCGGGCCTGCGCCGGGCATTAGCTCCGGGGAAGCAATCGCGCATTTGCAGGAGGCGGCCGGTCCGGACGCCTTGCCGAACACAATGCGCTCTGAATGGACCGAGTTGGCGTACCTTCAGCTTCAAACGGGCGACACGTCGATGAAGGCACTCTTGCTCGCCGTCGTGCTGGTCTTCCTTGTGCTTGCCGCCCAGTACGAAAGCTGGGCCCTGCCGCTCGCCGTGATCCTGGTAGTCCCCATGTGTCTTTTGGGCGCCGGCTTCGGCATTTGGCTCGAAGGGCAGGACGTCAACATTTTCACGCAGATTGGTTTCGTGGTGCTCGTCGGCCTCGCATGCAAGAATGCAATTCTCATTGTCGAATTCGGCCGCACCCGACGCCTGGCCGGCGTGCCCCGACGGGAAGCCATCATGGAAGCATGCGCATTGCGATTGCGGCCGATCGTGATGACTTCGGTGGCATTTATCCTCGGCGTGGTGCCATTGCTCCTGGCGATTGGCGCCGGGGCGGAGATGCGACAGACCCTCGGCACCGCCGTCTTTTGGGGGATGATCGGCGTCACCGCCTTCGGCATTTTCCTGACGCCCGTGTTCTTTGATGCAATTCTGTGGACGACCGAGCGATTACGTAAGGCGTATGGGGCGAACGGGGAAGAGTGACGATCGCGATCTGCGCCCGGGCAGTGGGCATTCCAGCAACGCTGACGTCCGACGCTACTTGTCCTCGTCTTTCTTTTCGAGACTCTCATTCATCCAATCCACGGCTCGCTGGAGTTGGGCTTGGTTTGAGAATAATCCCAGCGCTAGCTTGGCGCCCGTGTCGTCGGCCGCGCGAATATAGGCCTTCGCCTTCTCGGCGTCTTCCTCGCCGAGCCAAGCGAAGTACAAGTACACGGACGCTCCGAGGGGCGACTTGGGATAGCGCTTGCGAATTTCGTTGACTATCGACTCGACTTCTTGCCAGTAGTCGGCATGTGTGCGAAAGTACTCCGCGCTACTTTTCGACGTCCAGGCCTGTTCGCTGTAGACACCGAGCGCAAGTATCGGTTGCCCCGAATCCCAAAGTCCCGCCTTCACGATTTGCCGGGCGAATTCTGCCATCTTCTTTTCGCTGCCATGCCACTTGGGCATGAGGTATCTCATTTTCGCTTGGTAGGCAGACCAATTCGTCGGATCGGCATCAATTGCCCGGCGGAACCATCTTTCCATCGTTTCGCGGTCGTGACCACGCCCCACGCAAACGGTCACCATGGCCGCCGGCGCTGTCGCACAATCCTTGTCCAGCTCGTATGCGCGGGTCAGTCGTTGTTCGGCATATTCGAGACGTTCGGAGAATACCTTCCATCTTGCTGGAGTGACGGTCGCCGCCACGCCCGATCCACGTGCCGCCCAAGCATGGTCAATGAAGTAGGTCCCGGTGACAACGTGCGGGATCACGTCATTCTTATCCAGCTTTACCAACACTTTTGCATTGAGTTCATCGAACCATTTCTGTTGTTCCCCGATGTCTTGCCCGAATTTGTAGACAAGTTGACACAGGTTAATCAGTTCATCGCGTTGTCCGGGTTTGCGCTCCAGGCATGCCTTGGCCAAATGTCGAAAAACCTCCTCTCGCGATTCGGCTATGACTGTTTTTTGCTCCCTGATCTCGTCCTCCAAACGGTCAGCGCTCAACCAAGCGGAAATCAGCGCCAGCCACGCCTCGGCTTTGATGAGTTCTGGATATTCGCTCTTGGAAAGGGCCTTGACCGCTGCGTGCAATCGGTCGAGTTGCGGTAGGCGATCTTCGACAGTATTTTCGGTCAACTTTGTTACGGAGAAACGCACCAGCGGATCGTCACAACCCGCCTCGATGGCCATGGCGATGCACTCTTTCAACCGCCTCGGGCAATGGGTTGATCCCATCTTGAACCATACGCAACGTCCGCATTGGCCTTCATGGCCAATTCAACGAGCTTGTCCCATTTTGCATTTCGCCTTCCGACTTTCTGGTAGGCTTCCCAAGTAACTGCCATCGTCGCGGCGCGCTCGCTCGCGAGTATCTTCTTCGCCTTCTCCGAGCCGTTCGGAATCTGCGGCAACTCGTCGCCACGCGTTGACGAGACAAGGACGGTGAAAACAAATAGGAGGCAATGGATGGGCCTCATGCGAGATCCCCAAGGTAATTGGAGATGATCGTACGGTTCACAGACGATCGAAGGCAAATGAAAAGCGGTCTCGGGTGCCGAATGTGCAATCGTCGCTCCGGTTCCCGGAGACTGAGTGGGGCACAGCACCCGTCGTGCGCCAAGTCCGCCTATGCCGACACCGGTTCTCGTGGGGCCGGAGTGTGGCCAACGCCAAGTGCGAGCAGGATCTTCTCCATCACGCACCATCGAGTGAATGCGGATTGAATTAAGTTCGCACCGACGAATGCGGTGAACAGGAACCAGTAAGGCGACACGAAATAGCCCAGAGCCACTGACACCAGAACGAAGGTGCCGGCGATTGCACGGATGTATTGTTCGAGAGTCACGAGTCATCGCTCCTTTTGCAACGGGTTGCTGGTCGGTTGGCTCGGCAAATGGACTTCATCGAATTCGATTGCTGTCACTATTCGATGAGATGGTTGCCACGTCCCGGAGTGAAGAAGCGATCTTTGTGCCAGGACCTTGCGGGAATTCATTCTTCCAAGGTTTCCGCGATTAAACCCCGAATGCGCTGAAAAGGTAGTTGGGTGCCAAGAAGAGTTGGTGTGCGTTTTGGAAGCGATTGTCCGGTTCCGCACACCCTTCATCGATCGTCATTCCCTCGATTCACTCTGGGATTATCGTCCCACTAAAGGCAAGGGCACCGAGAGCGCCAACTTTTTCTCGACCTCCCCGGTGAAGGATTGGCGCTGGGTTGGCGGTCACTTGGTGCCAACGATTCCCATCTCCAGTTGTTTGCATGAGTGACGGTCATCGTGCCCCAATTCTCGACCGTTTGCTGTCCCCGGAGAATCAATCATGGCCAGCCAGCCATTGCAGGGCTCTTGCGCGATTTCATTGTCTGAATTGGCAACTGCTCATCATCGGCATGTTCATCACTCTGGCGGGGTGTGGAAGAAGCGTCGATCCGCCGACTGAAACGCAATCGGCGGCAACGGCAACCACGAATCAGCCGCCTAGAGACGCCACGAAGGACGCGGGCCGGACGGTAGTCGCGAGTAAGCTCAAGCACCCTTCGCAATCGAAAGAAGATGAAACTTCGTTCCTGTCGAAGAATCTTCTCACGGGACATGACGGGGGTTTCAACGGCCAAGCGGGCCAGCTATTCAATGGCGGGCAGCCAGGAGGCGGCGGATTCATTGGAGGCGGAAGTGGCTTCAATGGCGGCAACGTCAACATGATCGGCGGCGGCAACGTCAACATGATCGGCGGCGGCAACGCAGTACCATTGTTCGATCCAAACGCTCCGCCGGCCGGAAGACCCATCCGTGAAGCGGACAGCGAGCGTTACGAGTTCTTCCAGGACAATCCGTTCAAGGTTGCCAAAGGCACGGACGCGCTCTCAACGATTTCCACATCCGTCGATACCGCGTCGTATTCGAATTGCCGAGCCCGCATCAACGAACGAAAGCTGCCGAAAAAGGACTCTGTCCGAATTGCCGATTTCGTCAACTACTTCCCCTATAACTATGCTCCGCCAAAAAGCGCCGACCCGGTCGCGTTCAAGCTGGAGATGGCCCCCTGCCCTTGGCAGCCGAAACACTATTTACTCCGCGTTGGCCTCAAGGCGAGGGTGATTGACAAAGACCACATGCCGCCGCGAAACCTTGTCTTTTTGATCGACACGTCGGGGTCGATGGACCAAGCGAATCGCCTGCCGCTGGTGCAAGAATCGCTTCGCCTGTTGGTCGAACAGCTCTCGGGCCGCGATCGCGTGAGCATCGTCAGTTATGCCGGCGAGGCTGGGCTGCGACTGCCACCCACGCCGGGCGACCAGAAAAAGAGGATCATCGAGGTCATCAACGATCTTGCCGCACACGGTTCAACCAACGGCGAAGGAGGCATTCAAGTCGCCTATGAGCAAGCGGAAAAGACCTTCCTCAAGGACGGCATCAACCGCGTCATTCTCGCCACTGACGGGGACTTCAATGTCGGCATCCGCGACGAGGGGCAGCTTGTTCGCTTGATCGAGAAAAAGCGGAAATCGGGTGTTTACTTGACCGTCCTCGGCTATGGCATGGGCAACCTGCAAGATGCCACGCTCGAAAAGCTCGCACATCATGGCAACGGGCATTACGCGTACATCGATTCACTCGACGAGACCCGAAAAGTCTTTGTGGAGCAAGGCGGGGCCTTGGTCACAGTTGCCAAGGATGTCAAGCTGCAAGTGGAGTTCAATCCCGCCAAGATCGCCGGCTATCGACTGATCGGCTACGAGAATCGCATCCTGCGGAACGAGGATTTCCGCAACGACGCGAAGGACGCCGGCGACATGGGCAGCGGTCACACTTGCACGGCCCTCTACCAGATCGTGCCAGCCGGCGAGAAAGTAGCGGTCGGCGACGTGGAACCGCTGAAGTATCAAACCACGCCCGAGCTAACCGAGGCCGCCCAGAGAGGCGAATGGCTGACGGTCCGCATGCGCTATAAACATCCGGAAACGGAAAAGGCGTCCGAAGTCAGCGACGTGTTGCCGGCGGACGGCCTGACGAAAGAAGCCAGTAAGGACCTGCGCTTCGCTGCCGCGGCCGCCGCATTCGGAATGATCCTCCGGGATAGCGAATACCGCGGCAGCGCGGACTTCGACAAGGTCCTCGAATGGGCGAAGTCGTCAATCGGCCCCGACAAGGGCGGCCACCGAGCGGAGTTCGTAAGAATGCTGGAACGGGCGAAGTCGATCGTGGAGAGGCATCGCGTGGAATGAGGGTGAAACTTTCGGAGGTCGCCGAATCGCCATCCAGATCACTGTCGGGAATCAGTGAGGCCTTCTTGAGATCCGAGGCGACCTGTTAGCGGCCTTTGTATCGATCCGGACTTTAGCAAGGCGGACTTCCTCATGAACTACTCCCTGTTGTTATTGAGCACCGCGTTGGCTCCGGGCGGCGTGGCTCACGGGTGTGGCGACGTGTATGCTCACCGCTGTGAGACTTTGCTCATGACGGCAATCGAGACCGAGGACCTCGACACCGCGCTTAGCCTAATGTCCCGAGCAAGTGACTCCTTCTTTCGAAACCCAGAGACCATGTCGCATTCCGCAAGGAAGCGTCTCGCCTTCGTCTGCTCTGTTTTGATGGAGACGAAATCCTGGGAGGTCCAAGTGGAGATTCTCTGGTGGTTCTGGTACGAGTTGTACGATAGAGACGGGCGTGCAGCACTCGGAGCGATTCGGCAACTGAAGAAGGATGCACCAGCTATCGATGCCGGCGCCGACCCGAACAAACAGAGCCTCATCGGTCCAGTGCGCGGTGTTGAGGCTTATGTTGACGGAGTGTTGAAAAGGTTCTCGAGCGTCCGTCCCACCGTTGAGATTTCTCGAAAATCAGCCACGGCTGGGAAGAAGTGAGGCCCAAAGGCATTGGGGCGATGACAGTCGAATTGCCATACTCCAATCGAGGCAATCGGATTGAAACGCACGATTTGGGAACCCGGGCTGGGGCTATACTCGAATATCCCATACGCGATTTCGCGATTCTCTTGCGCCTTGTATAAGCCAAGGTCGGCAGGCTTCTGCGGAGTGGCCACTCATTGACGCGGCCTTGAAGGGAATAGTCTTTCTCACCGTTGACCGCCCCTACTTGCCAATCTCAAAACACGCCAGATTCCCCTCGCGGTCCCGGCAGTAAACGCGCCCATCGGCAAGCGCTACATGTGGCCAGGCGGAGGCTTTGAAGATTCGTTCGCGGGCAGTCAACTCCGTATATGCCTTCGGCGATCGCCTGGCTGTCTTGACCAGTGCCAGCTTACCGTTGTGGCCGTAGACCAGCAGGCGATTGTCGCCGGTGATGATGCATGAACCGGGGTCGCCGAATCCGCCGCCTTGCCAGATTCGCTCGCCGGTTGCCCAGTCCAGGCATTGAACGCGTTGCCAGGCGAAATAGACATGCCCGTCGTGAATGACTGGCGTGCAGACTTTCGACGGGTACGGTCTCTGCCAGACCTTCTCCGCCCCCTGCAGCGTGATCTTGAGTTTGCAGATCGCGTTCTGGTTGTACGCCGAAGTGATCAGAACGAAGTTGTCCTTGACGGCCGGCGAGGCGACGTTGTTGGCGAAATCGGTCACCCACGGATACTTGGCGACCGTCTTTCCTTCCTTACCCGCATCGAGCCGGATCACGGCCAGGTTGCGCTGGGTCAAGAGAGCCACGCACGAGACGCCCTCAACGGTGATCGGCACTGGGCCGGCGTTGTGGCCGGCTTCATCCGTCAGTTCGGACGCCCAGGCCTGCTTGCCGGTCTTCTTGTCGAACGCGATCAGACTGCCGTGCTTGGAACCGACTTCGACCAGGAGCAACTTGCCGCGAACGAGCGGGCTCGACGTGTAGCCGTAATCCCGCATCGGCGCCCGAGTCAGCCGCGGGCGTTGCTTGACTTTGTACTGGTCATAAAGATTGATCGACCAAACCTTTTTGCCTTCCGCAGTCGTGTCCCAGCAATTCAGATCGCCGTCCGGGCCGAGCGTGTATAGGAGTTTTGTTTCCATGTCGAACTCGGGCGTCGATGACGGCCCGGAATAGAGTCCCTCGTCGCCGTTGTGAAATCGGCCGTATTCCGGCGCCCGATAGCGAACTGTCCAAAGTTCCTTGCCGTCGGCGGCGCGTAAACAAAAGACGATGTCGCGGCCGTTGTCGTGACCGAGCCCGTAGACGCGATCGCCAATGATGAGAGGTGAACTCGCTCCCTTGCCCACGTTTGCGGTCCAGCTTGGCTTTTCCGATAGCCAGTGCTTTTCCGACCAGCCGGAGGGCTCGTCGGTCACGTCGTTGCGATTCGGCCCCCGCCAGTGCGGCCAGTCGGCGCCGAGCAGGACGATTGCGACCAGGACGGCAAGCACACGGATCATGAATTCTCTCGACGGAATCAAAGCTGCCCTGACGGACACGATCGATTCATCATGGGCGGCCCAGGTTGCTTGGACAAGATCCACCGAAAGACAAAAAGACAGCAGGTCCTGCGAAAAGTGCCCAACACAAAGACACAAGTTCACACGAAGGCACAAAGAGGAATGACTTTTTTTCTCTTCGTGTTTTCGTGTGATCTTAGTGTCTTTGTGTTGGGCTCTTCTCTTGCGAGACAGGATGCCACGGATCGAGCGCTTGTTCGATTTACTTCAAAGTCGCTGGTTGTTTGCCTGACTGGGACGCGTTACACTCATCCCGTAATCCGCGGGAGGTTTTCGAATGAACATCAGGGATTATGCGCTCATTGCACTGTCGGCGATCGTTGCCATCGGCTCAGCAGCGAAGCAATCGCCTGCCGCCGAGCCTTCCAAGCGTCCGAACATCATCGTCATCCTGAGCGACGACATGGGCTTCTCCGATCTCGGCTGCTATGGCGGTGAGATTGCCACGCCCAATCTCGAAAAGCTGGCGGCCAACGGATTGCGTTTCACGCAGTTCTACAACACCGCCCGGTGCTGTCCGACACGGGCGTGTCTGCTCACCGGGCTTTATCCGCACCAGGCGGGCGTTGGGCACATGATGGAAGACACCGGCAAGCCCGGTTATCGCGGCAACTTGAACAAGCAATGTCGCACAATGGCCGAGGTGCTCAAGCCGGCGGGTTATCGCACGTATGCTGTCGGCAAATGGCACGTGACTCGGTTCGCCGGCAAGGACGGGCCGAAAGACAATTGGCCCATGCATCGCGGCTTCGATCGCTTTTATGGCACTATCCACGGGGCGGGCAGTTACTACGACCCGTCGTCGCTCGTCAGCGATGACACCATGATTTCCCCCTACGCCGACCCGAATTACAAACCGAAGCGCTACTACTACACGGACGCCATCGCCGATCATGCGATCCGCTTCGTCGATGAGCATCTCAAAGAACACTCGAAAGAGCCATTCTTTATGTACGTGGCCTTCACTGCCGCTCACTGGCCCATGCATGCACTGCCCGAGGACATTGCCAAGTACAAGGGGAAATACGACGTCGGCTACGAGCCGATTCGCAAGGCACGCTTCGAGAAGGCAGCGAAGCTCGGTCTGATTGATGGCAACCAGCCAATATCGCAGCAAGCGGGCGACTGGTCGATGGCGAAGAACAAAAAATGGGAAGCAGCCTGCATGGAATGCTATGCAGCAATAGTCGATCGCCTGGACCAGGGCATCGGCAAGCTGATCGCCGAATTGAAGAAGACCGGCCAATTGGAAAACACGCTGATTTTCTTTCTCCAAGACAACGGCGGCTGCGCCGAAGCGATGGGCCGAACCGGCAACAAGCAGCACCCGAACATCGAGCGGCCGGAAAAGCCGACGTTCCCGCCAATGAAGCCGGAGGAGTTCGCGGCGGCCGGCAGCGTGCCTAGACAGACCCGCGACGGTTACCCAGTGCGCATGGGCCCCAAGGTCATGCCCGGTGGGGCAGATACATATGTGGCATATGGTCGATCGTGGGCCAACGTAAGCAACACCCCCTTCCGCGAGTACAAGCACTGGGTCCATGAAGGTGGAATCAGCACGCCGCTCATCGCCCACTGGCCGGCCGGCATATCGGCGAAAGGCGAGCTGCGCAAGCAGCCCGGTCATCTCATCGACATCGCTGCGACTCTCTACGATCTGGCCAGGGCCGCCTATCCGAAGGAAGCCACGCCACTGGAAGGCAAGAGCCTGCTCCCCGCGTTTGCCAACAAGCCGATCGAACGCGACGCGATCTTCTGGGAGCACGAAGGCAATCGGGCAGTCCGGGCCGGCGATTGGAAGCTCGTCTCCAAGTACGGCAAGCCGTGGGAGCTTTATGACATGACTTACGACCGGGTCGAGTCGAATGACCTATCGGCCAAATACCCGGACAAGGTCAAGGAACTCTCGGCCAAGTACGACGCCTACGCGAAGCGCGCGATGGTAGAGCCGTGGCCGGTCCGGCCGCCAAAGAAGAAACGATAAGCGCATTGCGTACGTAGGACGGATTGGCAATCCGTCCTACTTGAGTTTGCACCTGTTTGGGGAGAATCCGGATGCGATGGCTACTCTTGGTTCCATGCTTACTGTTCGGCTTCACGTGCAGCTATGCCGCCGACCCGCCGCAGAAGATGAACGTCTTGTTCATCGTCTCGGACGACCTGACCAACAACGCGCTCGGCTGCTATGGCGGCCCGCACCACACTCCCAATGTCGATGCCCTGGCCAAGCGGGCCATTCGCTTCGACCATGCTTATTGCCAGTTTCCTCTGTGCAATCCTAGCCGAGCCAGTTTCTTGACCGGTTTGCGCCCGGACACGACACGCGTTTACGAGAACTCCACGCAGTTCCGCAAGAACGTGCCTAACGCCCAAAGCCTGCCGCAAACGTTTCGCAAGGCTGGCTACACGGTGGCCCGCGTTGGAAAGTTGTACCACTACGGCGTTCCCGGGCAGATCGGCACCAATGGACTCGATGATCCGGAGAGCTGGGAGAAAGTAGTCAACCCTCGCGGCAGGGATAAGGACGACGAGGACATGATTTTCACGCTGCTCCCGAAGGCCAAAGGCTCCGCTCGATTCGGCGCGACGCTGAGTTGGCTCGCCGCCGAGGGGACCGACGCGGAACAGACCGACGGCAAGATTGCCATCGAGGTATCGAAGCTGTTGAAGCAGTTTGCGGATCGCCCATTCTTCATCGGCTGTGGTTTCTTCCGCCCGCATACGCCCTATGTCGCGCCCGAAGAAATACTTCGGGCTGCACCCAGCCGACCAGATTGAATTGCCAAAGGTTCCGCCCGATCACTGGAAAAGCGCCCCGGCGCCGGCATTCGCTAGTCACAAGAAGGAGCAGGATCAACTGACGGATGACCTGCGCCGGCAGGCCATCCAGGCTTATCGGGCAAGTGCCTCGTTCATGGATGCCCAGGTCGGCATTGTGTTGAAAACGCTGGAGGACTTGAAACTGGCCAACAAGACCATCGTCGTCTTCATCAGCGATCATGGCTACCACTTGGGCGAGCACGGCCTATGGCAGAAGATGAGCCTGTTCGAGAATTCCACCCGCGTGCCGTTAATCATTCTCGATCCGCGGTCGAAAAGCAATGGCCAGGTCTGTTCGCGAATTGTTGAACTCGTCGACCTGCACGCAACGCTTGCCGAGTTGTGCGGGCTCGAAGCGCCGAAGACCGATGGCATGAGTTTGAAGCCGCTGCTCGACGATCCGAAGCATGCCTGGGACCTGCCGGCTTTCACGCAAGTTTCGCGCGGTACGCCGACCATGACAGGTGCGAAGACCCCCAAGAAGGGCAACCGGTTCATGGGCCGCAGCATTCGCACGGATCGCTATCGGTACACGGAATGGGACGACGGCAAACGTGGAGCGCAACTTTACGACTACCAGACTGATCCGGGCGAGTTGAAAAACCTAGCGAGTGACCCCGGATCGAAAAAGATCGTGGCGGAGTTGAAGCGCCGCCTACATTAGAGGAAGGGAATGGAGGGCTCCCGATGAGGTGGTTTATTCTCTCGGTGGTTCTTGCTCTCACACCCTCGGCGGCATTCGCTGGCGAGCCGGTCAGGCGGCCCAACGTCGTCTTTCTATTCGCGGACGACATGCGTGCCGACACGATCGGCGCGCTCGGCAATCCGGTGGCCAGGACGCCGAATCTCGATGCGCTGGTCCGCCGCGGGTTCACCATCTCGAACGCGTACTGTTTCGGCGGCAACTCCGCTGCCGTCTGCACGCCCAGCCGGAACATGCTCCTGAGCGGTAATGCCTACTTTCGCTGGAAGGACTTCGTCCCTCCTGGGACAAAGGCGCCGAAAGGGTTGCTCTCGCCCGGCGAGGGTCCGAACTTCCCCTTGAGCATGAAAGACGCTGGCTACCTGACCTATCACCACGGTAAGCACGGCAATTCAGCGACGCTCATTCACGCGAAATTTGAGATCAACAAGTATCTGAAAAACGACGAGGCCGAACGCAAGAGCGGCGAGCCTGGGAAGGAAATCGTCGACGAGGCAATTGCCTTCTGGAAATCGAACAAAGATCCCCGACCGGTGTTCATGTACCTGGCGTTTGGCAATCCGCACGATCCGCGCGTTGCCGCCAAGAAATATCTCGACCAATACGACCCGAGCAAGATCCCGCTTCCGAGGAATTCTCTGCCGATCCATCCGTTCGACAACGGCGAGCTGGTCGTTCGCGACGAACAACTCCTGCCCTGGCCGCGAACGAAGAAAGATGTCCGGCACACGCTGCTCGACTACTATGCCACCGTCACCGCCCTCGATTTTCACATGGGTCGACTGATTCAGTCGATCAAACAGGCCGGCCAACTCGACAACACCCTGTTCATCTTCTCGGCCGACCAGGGAATCGCCGTCGGCAGTCACGGACTGCTCGGCAAGCAGAGCCTCTACGAGGAGGCTATGAAATGCCCGCTGGTGTTCGCCGGACCCGGAGTCACGCACGGCCACTCGGACGCGCTTGTTTACCTGTTCGACATCTATCCGACCATCTGCGACATGGTGCAGGCGAAGATTCCCGGGAAGATCGACGGCCAGAGCTTCCGCCACGTGCTCGAAGGCAAGGCGGCGGCCGCGCGATCAGATCTCATGCTCGCTTATCGCGATAAGCAGCGAGCCATTCGCGATGCTGGCTGGAAGCTGATCCGCTATCCCGCCGTCAATTTCACTCAACTATTCGATTTGGCATCGGACCCCGATGAGATGGAGAATCTCGCGGAGTTGCCGGCAAATCGGGAACGGGTTGGGAACCTGCTCGCGCGGCTTGAGAAGTTGCAGACACATTTTGGTGACAATTTACCGCTGACCGTCGAGCACCCGCAGCGGGCAGTTCCAGTGACGCCTGAACAACTTCGTTCGAAGGCAAAGCCCGGGCGAAAAAAATAGACTCGCTGGTCTGCCGCATGCATGTACAGGCATTATGACGAATTCTCGCGTCGCCCGATTTAGGAAATGCCATGCCGTCGCGGATCGAAGATTATGCACTGATTGGCGATTGTCAGACGGCCGCCTTGGTTGGCAAAGATGGCTCAATCGACTGGCTTTGCTTGCCCCGATTCGATTCGCAGGCCTGCTTTGCTGCACTCCTCGGTACGCCGCAACATGGCCGCTGGCTAATAGCGCCCAAAGGAGCGGTCAAAAACGTCCGTCGGCAATATCGGGATGACACACTGGTGCTCGAAACTGAATTCGAGACGGCCGAAGGCAAGGTCGCCGTCATCGACTTCATGCCCGCCCGCGATCGCGATCCCAATCTGGTCCGGCTTGTCGAAGGTCGCGAGGGGCGGGTGCACATGCACTCCGAATTGATTCTTCGCTTCGACTATGGCTCAACCGTCCCTTGGGTTCATCGCACCGATTGCGGCATTTCCGCCATCGCCGGGCCCGATTCCGTCGATGTGATTTCTCCCGTGCCGATGCGCGGCCACAATTTCACGACCGTCGCCGACTTCGAGGTTAATCGCGGCGATCGGTTCCCATTCACGCTCAACTATCGTCCTTCCCATCGCAAGGGAACGATGATTGCCGATTCGGCGGTCGCACTTCAGGAAACCGAAAGTTGGTGGCGCGAGTGGACGGTGCGCGGCACTTACAAGGGCCCTTATCGCGAGGCGGTCGTTCGATCGCTGATCGTCCTCAAGGCTCTCACGTACGAACCAACCGGCGGCATCGTCGCGGCGCCGACGACCTCGCTGCCCGAATCGATCGGCGGCATTCGCAACTGGGACTACCGCTACTCCTGGCTGCGCGACGCGACGCTGTCGCTTCTAGCCCTGATCAACTGCGGCTATACCGATGAGGCCGGCGCGTGGCGTTCGTGGCTCATGCGCGCCGTTGCCGGCGATCCGGGCACCACGCAAATCATGTATGGACTCGCCGGCGAGCGCCGGTTGACCGAGTGGGACGTCTCCTGGCTTCCGGGCTACGAGAACTCGAAGCCCGTGCGTGTCGGCAACGCAGCGCATAACCAACTACAGCTCGATGTTTATGGCGAAGTCTTCGACGCGCTTTTCCAGGCCCGGCAGGCCGGACTGGCGCCGCTCGAAGACGACTGGCGGGTCAGCCGCAAGCTGCTCGAATGGCTGGAACACAATTGGGATCAACCCGACGATGGCATTTGGGAGATTCGCGCGCCCCGGCAACGCTTCGTCCACTCGCGGGTCATGGCGTGGGTCGCGTTCGATCGGGCCGTGAAATCGGTCGAGCGCGGCTGGTGGCGAGGCCCTCTGTCGCAGTGGCGCAATACGCGCGACCAAATCCACGCCCAGGTATGTCGCGAGGGATTCAACAGTTCCTCCAACAGCTTCGTTCAGGCCTATGGCTCCGAGGCTCTGGACGCGAGTTTACTTGTCATGCCCCTGGTTGGCTTCTTGCCGCCGGACGACGCACGCATCAAGGGGACGGTGGCCGCTATCGAGAAGCACTTGATGCACGACGGATTCGTCGCACGGTATGACACGAATGTGACGGAAGACGGCTTGCCCGCCGGCGAAGGCACATTCCTGCCGTGCACGTTCTGGTACGCGGATAATCTCGCCCTGGAAGGCCGGCACGACGAGGCAACCGCCGTGTTCGAGCGCCTGCTCGCCTTGCGGAACGAGGTGGGCCTGCTTAGTGAAGAATACGATCCGGTGACCCGTCGGCTGGTCGGCAACTTTCCCCAGGCCTTCACGCATATTGGCTTGATCAACTCGGCCCTGAATCTGGCCCAGCCGCATACGGGACCTACTCGGCAGCGCCGCGGCAACCACGGCGGGGCCTGAGGGTCATGGTACCTACTGACATTCCCCCCTCCCCCGATTCCGGGTCAAATTGATTTCGGTCGCCCCCGCCCCACACCTCTCAAAACGAATTCAACTTTTCCGAAATAGCCCAACATTTCCGAATCAATTCTTGCGAGACCTCAAATGACTACTTCGTATGCCACCTCGCTCATCCCCCTTCCCATGGACCAGCTCGATACGCCGGCGGCTCCGTCGGAGATCGAATGGCTATGGCACGGCCTCGTCGCGCGCGCAACATCACGCTCTTCACGAGCCGGTGGAAGGCGGGCAAGACCACGCTGATCACTGGCCTGTTGCAACAATTCGCCACGGGCGGCAAGTTCCTCGACCGCACGGTCGCACCCGGCAAGATGCTCTACGTGTCCGAGGAGCCGCGCGAGACCTGGGCCGAGCGCGTCCGCCGCATGCCGCTCGGCGGGCACTGCCGATTGCTCAGCCGCCCGTTCCCGCACCGGCCGACGCCCGAGCAATGGGATCAGCTGATCGAACTCGCCATGGAGGCGCAAGCCGCCGGGCAACTCGACCTCATGGTCATCGACTCGCTGGCGAAGTTCCTGCCCGGCAGCACCGAGAACGATTTGAACTCGTTGCAACTGATGCTCGACCCCTTACAGTGTCTGACCGACGGCGGGGCCGGAGTCGTGATCTTGCACCACCCGCGCAAGAAACGGGCCGAGGAGGGATGCAGCGCTCGCGGCCACGGCGGGCTCTTGGCAGCGGTGGACATCATCGTGGAGTTGACCAGCTTCGGCGCGCTCCACAGCGACGAACGCCGCCGCAAACTCTTCGCCGTGTCGCGCTTCCCAGAGACGCCGCGGCGGACCGTCTACGAATGGGACCAACAAGGCAGCTTCCGCTTTCTCGGCGATCCGCTGGCTGTTCGCTTCCGGGAGAACTGGAAAATCCTGCACGCGATCCTGTCGAAGCGGAAGCAGGCGGCGACGCATCACGAGTTGCTGATGGATTGGCCGGCCGATCTGGAGAGGCCATCGGCAGTGACGCTCTACGAATGGCTGAACCGGGCGTACGAGGAAAAGCTTGTCCGCCGTCAAGGCAACGGCCGCAAAGACGACGCCTATCGCTATCGCCTGGAAAACGAAGACGACAAGTACTACGACCGAGGCGAACTGCCGCCGCTCAGGAATTTGAATTTCTGAAGGTCCTGAAGTGGCCACGTGCTGCCAGCGCCAATGTAGCCCACAAGCTGCCGACGCCAATGTAGCCACAAGCTGCCAGCTTGTGTGCCAATCCCAAGCTGACAAGCTGGCAGCTTGTCGCTACGACAACCAGCGGGACACGCTGTCCCGGTCGCCAATTCAGAGCATCCTGCATTCTCCAATGGGTTGCGGTAATGGCCCGTCGATTGTTCCCCTTCCTTCTCCTGATACCTTTCGCCGCTTGCGATCAGCGGCCAGGTTCGGCGGTCAAGGTATCGTCGACCACGGCGGCCTCGATGACCACGCCCATCGTTGAGTTGACCACCGGGGTCGCGAAAACGACCAAGCCCGCATCAACCACAGGCCGCACCGGCGTCGGCGAGCCGTATACGCTTTCGCACATCCGCGTGACCGTGCGCAAAGTCAGCGTTGGCAAGGTGCCGCTCAAGCAGACGGATGGCTCGATCGACTATTCGAAAGAGCCGCGGCTGATGGTATTGCTTCGCATCGAGAACATCAGCGACAAACGGCCATCGCCTTATAGCACCTGGGTTCCGGACCTTGATGCCGCCAAGACCGTTGCAAAACTGGTCGACGATTCAGGCGTCGAGCTGAAGCGCGTGACGTTGGGATTCGGCAACAATGTCAAGGATCGCACGACTCTCGACACGTTGACGCCGGGGAAAACTATCACTGACTTGTTATTGTTCGAGGTCCCGAACCCGAAGGCGAGGCATCTCGATCTCGATCTACCCGGAGCAAATTGCGGTGTGCGGGGAAGCTTTCAGTTTCGGGTACCGTCGACGGCGATTGAAAAGGGTTAGTGGGACCGAGTCTGCAACTGGTCTTGTTGATTTGATTACCGACGAGAACGGCGGACCCGATGGAGCATTGGGAGGTCATGAAATCGGCTGCCAGCCGGCGTTGAGAGCTCGCACGTTTCGCGGTAGAATTAGAGACATTGAACCCGTAGCTCCGGAGAATGGCGGAAGGATTTGTCTTATGCAATTGAAGGAATTTCAGGCGAACCGAGCTCGAATCCCGCACTGCGAACTTTTGAAGCACCAGGGACAGTGGATTGCCATCAGCCCCGATGGTCGGCGGATCATCGCTGGCCACGCCGACCTGGCGGCTCTCGATTCTCTGGTCGTCGCGGCTGGAGAGGACCCGAACAACGTTGGGTTGGAACGAGTCGAGTGCGGCGACTTTTATCTAGGCGCGGCCGAACACGATTAATGTTGCAGTTCGCTTACCAGGACGAGCCGCTCAGCGGCCCGCCACCTCCGTCGCTGTCTCCGGCCGCAACCGTTCGCTGGCGGCCGCTCGTTCCGGTTCTGTTAATTGGTCCGACAGGAAAACAGAGGGGTTTCTCGCGAGCTGTTCTCGATTCGGGGGCGGACGACACGGTGTTTCCATTGGCGGTTGCGGGCCTGATCGGCGTAAATTTGCATTCGCCGACCGGACACGGCCTTCGCTGGCGGGGCCAAGCCCATCCGCTCCGGTTTGGCGACGTAGAACTTGAGCTATCGGACGGCATTCAAGTTTGTCGCTGGCCAGCAGTCGTCGCGTTCTCGCAAGCCCCGATTCGATATCCGATCCTCGGTTTCAGCGGCACCCTTGAATTCTTCGACGCGACATTCCTAGGCGACGATCGACTCGTGCGATTGGAGGTGAATCGGTCATTTCCGGGGACAGTGGCATAGTGCGGCTGCTGAATGGGCCGGCCAGGAGAAGCCGTCAGTGGTGACGCCAGGATTGTGCATATAAAGTGAAATCATCGGAGCGATCCATGCGTGCGATTGCGATTGCCTGGCTGCTAATTCCCGCTCTTGCGAGTGTGGCAGCCCCGGCGCTGAAGGAGAAGAACAAGGACGACCGCACGCGCATCCTGGGCGTGTGGACGCTGGAATCGCTGTCGCTGCATGGCGCTGTGTCGCAGGGCGAAAACCCCGCCACCACGACTTTCCACTTCGACGCCGACGGCACTTGCGGCATCACGAACGGCCAAGGCAATGCAATGGTCGCGACTTACTCGCTCGATCCGCAATCGTCGCCGCGGCGGATGAAGTGGCTACATGGCCGGGCGAAGGACAAATGGATCTGCCTGTACAAACTCGCGGGCGACACACTCAAGGTTGCGTTCGTCGACCAAGGCACGGATCCGCCGACCAAGATCGAGCCGGCGAAAAACCTGACCATCTACTACTTGCGGCGAGCGAAGAAGTGAGCAAGCGCGAAGCGCGGTGTGAGAGGGATGTTGTCCGAATTTGGAATGTTCCCTCTTTTGCGACACCATTTCACGCTCTGATTAGGTCCTTGATCACGATGCAAGCCTTAACAACGTAGTCTTCAATCAGTACCGGCGACCTACGCCCAGAAAGCAGCAGGACGCCGGAGGTGACTGATCAATTGGCCGTCCAGCCAAGCAGAAGAGAATAGAAAGGCGGGCATGCCAAATTGTCCCCTTCGCGTCTACACGTTGCGCAGCCGCAACGGCGCCTGACCCGGACCGCGAACGCGCAGGATCATGACTTCCGATTTAAACACGTCGAAAACAATCTGCTGAGTCCGGCCCCCGACGAATCTTGAAAAGCACTTGACGAGGTCGACGATGGAGACGATGCGATTCCACTGCTCCGGGAAATCTCTCTAGCGCATCGCCAATTCGGTTGATCGCGCGTCGGATGCCAAGTACCAGGGCGCTGGTTGAAGCGAGTCTCCAACTCGCCGGAGCGAGCCTCCCGCTCATCAAAGCGAGCCTCCCGCTCATCAAAGCGAGCCTCCCGCGTAAGCGGGGGGAGAAGGCTATAGACTGTCAGTGCTCCCCCCGCTTACGCGGGAGGCTCGCTTTCGTGAGCGAGGCTCGCTTTCGTGAGCGAGGCTCGCTTTCATGAGCGGGAGGCTCGCTTTCGTGAGCGAAGCTCGCTAAACTTTCACTCTACACTCCACTTCCCCGGTGGCATCGCCATGACTCAATGGCTGGTGACATCCACGTTTTACGGTCAATGGCTGCCTGGCGATGAGCACGGGTCGGTGACCAATGTGCGGGATCTGCGGACTGGGGAACCGGAATCCCCCAAGCGCCGTGAGCATGCCCGGCCGGGCGATGAGTATGAATCGGCGATACCTGGCCTGCAACGGGCTGCGATGGAGCAGATGAAGGGGCCCGTCGTTTCTCTCGAACTTCCGAAGGCCGAGGAATTGCTCGACCAACTCCAGGAGACCGCCAGGCATCGCGGCTGGGTACTCCACGCCGTATCGATCATGTCCAACCATTTGCACATTGTCGTGGAGGCGCCGCCGGCCGTCGATAAAGATCAGCTTCTACGGGACTTTAAGAGCTATGGGTCTCGGCGACTGAACCGCTGCTTTGGACGCCAGCCGAGCGGGACATGGTGGACGGACAGCGGTTCCGCCCGGGTTGTACGTCATTTGGCCGCCGCGATTTTCTACGTGTGTCATCGTCAGCCGAACCCGCTGTTGGTCTGGAGTCGCGAGCGAGGAAGGATCCCACCATCGGAATCGCATCCGGATAATGTCTTTCGAGGGGATTCGGGTGGTGAGGTTTTTGGATAGGGAGCAGCCTGGATTGGCGAGCCTCTGAATTAACGAGCCTCCTGCGCTGAGCGAGCCTCGTGCGCTGAGCGAGCCTCCCGCGTAAGCGGGGGGAGGTTGGCCAGTCAAAGGCTCTGCTCCCCCCGCTTACGCGGGAGGCTCGCTTACGCGGGAGGCTCGCTTACGCGGGAGGCTCATTTGAGCATTGTCGCTACCACTTTCGAGGCGTGCTGTTCGTCTCGGTAGACCCGGTGTGTGGCTTTGTGGAAGTCCTTTTCGCTGGCCTGGCCGATGTTGCAGAAGGTTTGCGGGTTGCGGTCGATGAGCGGGAACCAGGTGCTTTGCACTTGAATCATGATGCGGTGGCCTGGGCGGAAAGTGTGGAGCACGTCGTTCAACTTGAAGTTGATCTTTGTGATTTCGCCTGACTGGAATGGCGCCGGCTTCTCGCGGCTGTTGCGGAACTTGCCGCGGAACGCGTCGCCGCGGACCAGTTGTTGATAGCCGCCCATCTTCACCTGCTTCGGGTTCGGGTCGGGGTAGTCCCCAGGGTAAACGTCGATCAATTTCACGACCCAGTCAGCGTCGGTGCCGGTCGTGCTGACGTAGAGTTCCACGTCGATCGGGCCGCCGATTGTGATGTCATTTTCCAGCTTGGGCGTCTGGTAGACGAGCACGTCCGGCCGTTGCGACGCGAAGCGCTGGTCGGCGGTCATGTACTCGGCCGGCATGCCGAGCGTCGTCCGGTTGACGAAGGGGACCGGCTTGGCCGGGTCGCTGACGAACTCGTCGAACCCGGATTTGCCGGTCGGCTCCGGGCGCTCGTCCGTCAGCAGCCGGCCGCCTTCCGCGAACATGAGCGCCGTGGCCCTTCCCGCCGGTGGCCAGGCGGAGAATCTTCGCCAGCGGTCGGTCCCGGTCTCGAATACCCAGGCCTTCGGGAGCTTATCCGCCGCCTTGCCCTTCAGGTGGTATTCAAAGAATGGCAACTCGATTTCGTCGCGGAAGAACTCCGCGGACTTGACGTGAAACGAGACGTCGCCCAGCTTGTCGCCGGCGCCGTGCGCCCAGCCGCCGTGCTGCCAGGGGCCCATCACCAGGTGGTTGCCTGCGGCCGGCGGACCGGTCGCCTCGACGCGGCGGAACGTGCCAAGCGTCCCGCTCAAATCCTCGGCGTCGAACCAGCCGCCGACAGCCATGACGGCGGGCTTGATGTTCTTGATGTGGCGGCGGATATCGCGGGCCTTGCAATAGTTGTCGTAGGACTCGTGCTTCATCAAGTCGTACCAGAAAGGCTCGCCGCCCTTGAGGTACTTGGCGTCCGCATTCTTGAGCGGGCCCATATTGAGGAAGAATTCGTAGCCATCCGGTGTGCCGGAATCGAAGTCGAAAAGTCCCTGGATGCGGTACATTTCGGGGCGCATCTTGTGAAAGAAGTTCATGAACCCGAAGTTGTGGGCGAGCAGGAAGGCGCCGTTGTGCCGGCAGTCGTCGCCGTCGAATAAGTCGATGACCGGCGCCTGTGGCGAGACGGCTTTGAGCGCGGGGTGGGCGTCGATCATGCCGCACGCGGTATAGAAGCCGTCGTAGGAAATCCCCCACTGGCCGACTTTGCCGTTGTGGCCCTTCACGTGTTTGAGCAGCCAATCGATCGTGTCGTAGGTATCGGTGCTCTCGTCGGTGTCGGTCGGACTCATTTTTTTGTCGCGCAACGGGCCGCACGTGTACGAAGGTCCCCTCCGACTTCAGTCGGCCGCGCACGTCCTGGTGAACGAAGATGTACCCGGCCTTCACGAATTGTGCCGACGGGCCGATCCCTGAACGGTAATCGTCGGGGCCATAGGGGCCGACGCCGTAGGGCGTGCGATGCAGCATGATCGGGTACGATTGCGAATCGTCCTTGGGGACATAGACGACGGTAAAGAGCTTGACCCCGTCGCGCATCGGAATGCGATACTCGAACTTGGTGTAATTGGATTTGACGTCGGCCGGGTCCTGGGCAATCGCCAAGGGCGCCGACGGCACGAGCAAAACAACCAGGACGAGCGAGTTGCAAATCCGACGCGGCATGGGGGCCTTTGCGAAAGCGGGAATGAGAATGGAGGAAGTGGACATTCTACATGGTCAGTCCCGCGGGCCAGACGTTTCCGAGACTATCGGAGAGCTTTGGCCCGTTCCTGTTTCGTGCGACTGTCCACTTGATCCCAATCGGTGCGCATGTCAAAATACAGCCCCGCCGGGAGGACTCATGCATTCATCCGTTCGCTTGCTTTTGATCCCCCTCATTGTCGTCGTTGCCGGCGCTTTGGCCGTCGGGCAGGGTTATCCGCCCGATCAGGCGGCGGGCAAGATGACCGTGCCCGAGGGCTTTCACGTTGACTTGGTCGCGGGCGAGCCAGTGGTGCGCCAGCCGGTCGCGATTGATTTCGATGAACGCGGCCGGCTGTGGGTCATGCAGTATTTGCAATACCCAAACCCGGCGGGCTTGAAACGCGTCACGGTCGATCGCTATTCGCGCACGATTTACGATCGTGTTCCCGAGCCACCGCCGCGCGGGCCCAAAGGCGCCGATCGACTCACGATCATCGAACCGGACCCGGCTCGACCAGGTCAGATGAAATCGCACGACTTCGTTTCCGGATTGAACCTCGGGAGTGCGTTTGCTTTCGGGCATGGTGGGGTGTTTGTCCTACAGGTGCCGTATTTGCTCTTCTATCCCGATCGCAATCGCGACGATGTGCCCGATGGCGATCCGATCGTCTTGCTCTCCGGCTTCGGCATGGACGATGCGCATTCGGTTGCCAACTCGCTCACCTGGGGACCGGATGGTTGGCTCTATGGCTGTCAAGGGAGCACCGTCACCGCGCAGCATTCGCGGCATCGAGTTTCAGCAGGGCGTCTGGCGCTATCATCCGCTGACGCATAAGTTCGAACTATTCTGCGAGGGCGGCGGCAACTCGTGGGGCCTCGATTTCGATCGCCACGGCAATTTGCTCTACAGCACGAACCTCGGCCCCTTCGTCATGTTGCATGGCGTGCACGGGGGCTATTATTGGAAGTCGTTCGGCAAGCATGGGGCGCTGCACAATCCGCATGCCTATGGCTACTTCGACCACGTGCCGCACGCCGATTTTCGGGGCGGACATGTGACGGTCGGCGGAATCGTCTATCGCGGCGACAACTTCCCCAAGCGTTTTCGCGATCGCTACATCGCGGGCGATCTGCTCGGGCACGCAGTGCGCTGGCACGAGATTGAGCCGAACGGCTCCTCGTTCAAATCGCGCAACGGTGGCGAATTGCTCTTGGCGAACGACACCTGGTTCGCGCCGAGCGACGTTTGTTTAGGCCCGGATGGCTGCGTCTACGTTGCCGACTGGTGCGATGCGCGAACCGCCCACCCGGATCCCGACGCCGATTGGGATCGCAGCAACGGGCGGGTGTATCGCATCGCTTACGGCAAGCTGCCGATGATTCACAATCTCGATTTGGCGAAGAAATCGAGTGCCGAGCTGGTGAATCTGCTTTCGCATCCGAACGACTGGTATCGGCGAACGGCCCGGCGGATTCTGGCAGATCGGCGTGATCCGGAAGTGATTCTGCCGTTGCGGACATTGGTCTGCGACAGCAAGAACGACGAGCTGGCTCTGCAAGCGCTCTGGGCGCTCTATGTCAGTGGGGGATTCAATGAATCGTTCGGCCGGGAGCTGCTCGCCCATCAGAACGAGGACATTCGTCGCTGGGCGGTGCGATTCCTGGGCGACGAGAAGCATGTCGACGACGAAACCGCTCGACGGCTGGAGCAATTGGCGGCGAATGAACCTAGTCCCGTCGTGCGCAGCCAGCTTGCGTGCACCGCCCGACGGCTGCCAGCGAAGCAGATGCTGCCGATCGTAATGGCCTTGATCGTGCGCGACACGGATGTCGAAGATCCGCATATTCCGCTTTTGATCTGGTGGGCGGTGGAAGAGCATTGCATTCGCGAACGCGAGCAAGTCACGGAATCCTTCGCATTAATGCGAGTGATTTCCTCGCAAATCGGCAGGGAGATGATCCTGCCGCGACTCGTCCGGCGTTACGCCGCGGAGGGCACTGCTGCGGCGGATGAATCGTGCGCCCGATTGCTTGGATTGGATCGGTATGAATCGCTGGAAGAGGGCCTTCGCGAACGGCCGGCGAGCGCCAAGCCGAGCGATGTTCTTATTCGAAAGGTCCGCGACGCGGCAGCACAATCGCCTGACAGCCTGGTGCTGATTCGATTGCTGGCTCGATTCGGCGACGGTTCGGCTCGCGATCGGCTGTGGGAAATTGTCAGCGATTCGAAGCGGCCGATGCGGGACCGCGAAACGGCGCTGGCGGCGTTTGTCGATGGGGCGACACCGGCATCGAGTCGCCAGTTGATCTACCTCGTCAAGCACGATGGGCCGACCGCGTTGCGTGTCGCGGCACTCGATGGCTGGGCCAGGGTTGGCAACGAGGACCAAGAGGCGACGTTGCTCTCCCTTTATTCGCAATTGCCGAAGGTGATTCAGAGCCGGCTGAGATCGGTCCTGCTCAGTCGCAAGAGTTGGGCGACGCTGCTCCTTCGGGCGGTGGACAAGGGCTCGGTGCCGGCCAAGGACTTTTCACCCGAGGAGTTGTTCGCGGCGAGCGCCATCACGACAAGGATCTGGATGCGCTTGTTCTCAAGCACTGGGGCAACATTCGCAGCGCCACTCCTGGGGAGAAGCTCGCGATTGTGCGGCGATACAACAACGACTTGCGGGCAGCGAAGGGCGATGTCCAAGCGGGTCATCTCCTCTTCACCAAGAACTGTGCGGCCTGTCACAAGCTGAACGGCGAAGGCGGAGCGATTGGCCCCGACTTGACTCATGCCAATCGGGCCGATCGTGATTACCTCCTCATCAGTTTGGTTGATCCCAGTGCCGTCATTCGCAAGGAGTATCTCAGCTATACGGCGGAGACCGCGGACAATCGCCTCGTGACCGGGGTCATCACCGCCCAGACCGCAATGAGCGTGACGTTGACCAACGCCAAAGCGGAAGCGACCACGCTCAAACGCGATGAGATTGTTTCGCTACGTGAGTCGCCGGTATCGCTGATGCCCGAGGGACTGCTGACGCTGCTCAAGCCGCAAGAGCTACGCGACCTGTTCGCCTATCTGCAACAGCCGGCCAGGAAATAAGAGAACTCACCACAGAGTCACAGAGGACACAGAGAAGAAATGATCAATCAGTCCTCTGTGACTCTGTTGTTCGGATCAAATCTTCCCCCTCGCGGAGTTGAGCCATGAGGCGAATGTGTCTCGGCCTGATGTGGATCAGTCTGGCGGTCAGCTTTGCTTCGGGTCAGGAGCCGGCGCGAGTCTACGAGAACAAGCTCCTACGCCTCAAGGATCCGAGGCCGCTCTTGGCCGATCATCCCGATTTCGTCGCACCGGTCAAGGAGTTGACACGCTATGAGGCGCCGACACTCGTCGATGACGAGTCGGCCAATCTCGACGTGCGTGCCTGGCGGTTCTCGTACAACGCTCGCGGCATCATTGAAATGCCGAATCACCTGCGCGCGGCGGAAACCGCCGTCATCATGGTGCATCCCTGGGGCATTGACGACGGCCAGGGTTGGCAAACGCCCGAACCGGCCGGGGCTTGCGATTTCTGCACTCCGGCCAAGAACGCCCTTGCAGGCCGGCACACGCGCGAGGTGGTCGATCCGTTCATCAAATCTTTGCGCGGCAAGGTCGGACTCGTCATGTTCAGCCTGATCGGCGACGCCGACCCGATTCGCAAGAAGATGTATCGCTCGATTCACGGAAAGCCCACGGACGCGGAGCGCAAAGCCGGGACCAAGGAACTGGAAGCGAAGCTCAAATCGTTCCAGTACAAGGCACAGCCCCTGCCTGCAAAGTTAGCGCTTTCCAAAGACCGGCCCGTAATCGATTATTTCAAACAGTTCCCCGGATTGGATGCGGGACCGAAGTTCGACGGGCCTGGCTATTGGGACCTGCCGGTGCCAATCACGAAAGACGTCGAGTACAAGCCGGACGACGTCGTAATTTACGATCGACAGGGATATGAGATCGTCCGCGACTTTCTCCGCAAGAAAAAGATTCGTCATATCCTGCTCGTCGGCTATGCGACCGATATGTGCTACTGCCGCACGACCGCCGGGTATCAGAATCTCTCGAAGGACTTCGATGTCTTCCTCGTCGGCGACGCGACGCTAGCAACGTTTCCCGCCAACGACACGCCAGCCCACGCGACGAATACGGCCATCTCATTCGCAGCAATCGATCATCTCATCACGCAGGTGTCGTGGGTGAAGTATCTCCCGACGGCGAAGAAGTAACGGCGTGTCCTCGTTTGAGGCTCCGTGTCGACGAAACTTGGCAGCGGATTCTCGCATCGCCACAGAGCCTCGAAGGAGCGTTTCCGTCCAAGGAGGCAAAAAAATCCGACAATTGATCACCACTGGTTTGATTGTGGCTCATTCGGAATTCTGATTCTTGCCCCGCATATTGGGCATTCGCGCTTTCGGCCTGCCAACTCACGTTCCCAAAGGGATTTTCCTTTGCATGCCTTGCAAGTCGCCTCAATCCACGTTTCGGGTTTAATCTCGACGACAACAGGGATGCTCAGCGCGAAGTTGCATCCTGGGCACTCCCGGGGGGAAGGTTCAGCCTCCATTCCGAATGGAATGCGAGTCTTGCAATGTGGGCATACATAAACAGGACGACTTGTCATGAGGCCCCCGCTCGCCGCTCGGCGTGTATCGGCTACGCTTCATAGTACGCCAAATCGGTGAACACACAGTTGGGCCACCACCGAAAACCCTAAAGCGGCAAGCACTCGACGCATTCCTAAAGAGCACCATGGCGATCGGGGAATGAGCACATGAACGAAGAGAGAACAATAAACCGCCGCCGTTTCCTTGCTGCCGCCGCCCTCGGCACAATGGGATTCACCGCCTACCGGGCGACGCGTGCCGACGGCCACGCGGGCAAGGCGCTCATTGCCATCACGCTCGATCTCGAAATGAGCCGCAATTTTCCCGAAGTGGGAAGATACACACTGGGATTACGAAAAAGGCAATCTCGACGATGCGGCGAAGAAGTACACGATCGGCGTCTGTCGGCGGGTGAAAGCCGCTGGCGGGGTGGTTCACCTGTTCGCCGTCGGTCGCGTGTTCGAGCAGTCGGATGTGACGTGGCTGAAGGACCTGGCCCGCGATGGCAATCCGATCGGCAATCATACATACGACCACGTTTACGTGTTGGCCAAGAAGCCAGAGGAGATTCAGTTCCGCTTCCAGCGATCGCCGTGGCTCATTGAAGGACGCACTCCAGAGCAAGTCATCGTTGACAACATTCGCCTGACGACAACGGCACTCAAGACGCGGATCGGCGTTGAACCCGCCGGGTTCCGCACGCCGGGCGGCTTCGCCAATGGTCTGGCCGACCGACCCGATGTGCGCAAATGGCTGATCGATCTCGGATTTACCTGGGTGAGCAGCAAGTACCCGGCCCATCCGAATTCCAAGCCGATGACCGAGCCATCGGACGATGTGCTCAAGGGAATCGTCGCGGCCAATGAAAAGGCGCAGCCGTTCCGCTATCCCGATGGGCTTATCGAAGTGCCGATGAGCCCGATCAGCGATATCGGCGCTTTCCGCAATGGTCGGTGGAAACTGGATTGGTTCTTGACGGCGATTCGGCGATCAGTCGAGCAGGCAATTGAAAAGCGAGCGGTCTTCGATTTCCTGGCTCATCCTTCGTGCATCGGCGTAATCGATCCGGAGTTCAAGACGGTCGATTTGATCCTTGATCTGGTGAAGCGGTCCGACGGAAAGGCGCGCATTGTCGGACTGGATGCGCTCGCGGCGCGAGCCGCCAAGTAAAAAAGCCACGGTGGTCGTGTGGCACAGAAGTTGCGGCCTCGGTGGGCAAAGCTTGGAGGCTGATCATGGTCACGCGTGCGTCGCCGGCTCTTTCCCGTTATCTCGAGAAGCGCAATTTCAAGCGTACGCCGGAACCCAGTCCGGAATCGCGCGCCCCGCGGCACAAGCAGCCGATCTTCGTCGTCCAGGAGCATCATGCCAGCCGGCTGCATTATGATTTTCGCCTCGAGCACGACGGCGTCCTCAAGAGTTGGGCGGTGCCGAAAGAGCCGTCGATGGACCCGGCCGTCAAGCGATTAGCGGTCGAGGTGGAAGATCATCCCATTTCGTATGCGACATTTGCGGGAACAATTCCCGAAGGTTCGTATGGGGCGGGCGAAGTTTCGATCTGGGATCATGGCACGTATGAGTCGTTGCCTGGCGACGGTTCGTTCGATGCGGGACTGAATGCGGGAAAGATTGAGTTCGCGCTGCATGGGGAAAAGCTCAATGGTCGATTCGCCCTGGTGCGCATGCGGGCGCCGGTAAGAAGCAGAACTGGCTGCTCATCAAGGAGCGCGACCAGTTCACGCATGAATCCGAAAACGCACCGGTGAAGGCCGCCCGCAAAGTTGATCCGTCACCGCGATCGAATAGTCGGAAGCGCGAGCCGGCGCCGGCGGCGATCGAGGTCACGAACGCCAACAAAGTGTGGTTCCCGGAGGACAAGATCACAAAGGGCGAAGTCTTCGATTACTACGCCGCCGTCGCGGAGCGACTGCTGCCATTTCTCCACGATCGGCCGATGACGCTCGAACGATTGCCCGAAGGCATCGGCGAGGGCAAGCCGCACTTTTGGCAAAAGCACACGCCAGCTTATTATCCCGTCGTGGGTGCCGCGAGTGAATTTTGCCACGGAGCGTGGCAAGCCGGTTGATTATGTGCTGGTCAACGACGAGGCGACGCTGCTCTATCTGGTTAACCAGGGGACGCTCACGTTTCATCCGTGGTTGTCGCGCGTTGAGAGCCCTTATCAGCCCGATTTCGTTCTGTTTGATCTCGACCCCGGACAGTCATCGTTTGGCGATGCCGTCGCGGTTGCGCGAAAGCTCCATGAGTTGCTGGAAGCGGAGGGGATCGCCTCGGTGCCGAAAACATCGGGAAAATCCGGCATCCACGTGCTGGTCGCCTGGACCGGGAAGGGCGACTTCGACGAGGCCCGCCAATGGGCGCTGTCGGCGGCCAAGAGAGTGGCCGAGATGTTTCCCGATCTCGCGACCACCGAGATTCGCAAGTCGAGCCGGGGCGAACGCGTTTACATCGACACCTTGCAAAATGCCAAAGGCCATCACGCGGTGCCGCCGTATGTTGTTCGCGCGGTGGCCGGAGCGCCGGTCTCCATGCCACTCGATTGGAGCGAGTTGGGTGGCCGATTGCGGCCCGGCCAGTTCACAATCCGAACGGCATTACGGCGACTCAGCCGACAGAAGTCGGACCCGATGGCAGCACTTTTGAAATCCTTCCATCGCTCGCCGCGCCTGAGTTATTACACGACCCGTCCGTCCGCCAGGCGCAGCCGGCGAGTGACGCTGCGTGGCAGTTCCTTCTCGTTGTGTGTCACGAAGAGGATGGTTCGATCCGGCGCAATGCGCTCGTCGATCCACCGTCTTGCCCGCTCGATCGTCTGCGTGTCGAGCATTTGAAATGGTTCATCCAGAATAAGCAGAGAGGGATCTTTCACCAGCGACCGTGCCAGCAGGACGATACGCTGTTGGCCAGAGGAGAGACTGGCGAACGGCCGGTTCGCCAGTTCGGCAATTCCGAAGTAATCGAATAGCGAGCGCACGCGGGCATCTTGCTCGGCACTCGTTGCCCGCGGCACCAACGTGTCGAAGAAGCCCGTGGCGGCAGTTCGCTCGGCGGTGAGCGGTTCGGTGAAGTACAGGTGAATCTCCGGCGACACGAGGCCGATCCGCCGTTTCACATCCCAAATGCTCTCGCCGCTTCCGCGACGGCGGCCGAAGACCGACACGTCATTGCCATACGCCTGCGGATGGTCGCCGCAGATCAGGCTCAACAGCGTCGTTTTGCCCGAGCCATTGGGACCCAGAATTGCCCAGCGCTCGCCGGCATGAACCGTCCAGGAAATATCGCGCAGGATCGGCTTGCCGCCGTGAGTGACGTTCACATTCCGCAATTCGACAATTGGTTCCGTGCCCGACATTGCCTCCATCGGCGGGGCAGTTTCAGGATGCGGCGGCGGCGTGTAGTCCGATCGCGTTCCGCAAAAGATGGCGCGCCGATCCGTCAATTCCAAAACCCGATTGATGCAACCCGGGATTGAATGGGGCGAAGTAACCACGACCAGTCGCATGCCCTCGGCGGTCAGTTGGGTCAGAATCGCATCGACCTCGCGGCGACCGTCGATATCGAGTCCAACGAATGGTTCGTCGAGAATGAGAATTTCCGGATGAGCAAGCAGCGCGTGGGCAATTCGTGCTCGACGCGTTTGCCCGTTGGACAGCTTGATGAATGACAGCGAGCGCAACGCGCTGAGTTCGAGCCGGTCGGTGACTCTCCGCAGTTCATCTTCGCTCGCTCGGCTCCCCGCATGCAGAAACTCGTCGAGGGTCAAATCGTCTTGCGGCTCGATAAAGTTGAATCGCTGCTGGTAATAGTGCTTGCCATACGAGAACAGCCGCGATTCCTCCTTGAACGCAACGCGGGCGATGATCTCCGAAGGCCAGGCGATCGGCCGGCCCACAGCCCGGAGGCGATCGACAAGTGGCCAATCGACCGAGCCAGCCGTGACGCGCAGCCGGCTGAGCAGCAATTCACTCAGCGCCGTTTTCCCCGATCCGACCGGGCCGACGATCGCCCACGATTCCCCCTCGCGGACCGTCCACGAGAAACTCTCGAACGCGATGTCGCCCGTCGGCCGCACGGCCGTCGCGGAGTCGACGCGCCATAAGATGGGCGTTGCCGCATCGTCATCGTTTCGAGGGAAACTCATGTCCGTACGCGCGATCCTCATCGTTTGCGTCATCGTGTCGCCCATTTGGGCCGACGACATCTTTGATCCGAAATCGAAGCTGAAAGTCGAGTCTGGAAAAGGTTCGGGCGGCGAAGGGCCCGCCTGGCATCCGAAGCTGGGAGTGCTCACGACGGGCGACCACGGCGACATTTACCGCCTGTCGCGCGACGGCACGTCATCGGTGTATCGCAAGGGCGCCGGCGCGAATGGCCTCTTATTTGATATGAAGGGCCGGCTGCTCGTCTGCGAATCGGAGGCGCGCCGCATCACCCGCACGGAACCGGATGGCAAGATCGTCGTTCTCGCGGACAAGTACGACGGCAAGCGCTTCAACGAGCCAAACGACATCACGGTCGACTCCAAAGGCCGCATTTACTTTTCCGATCCCTGCTACGGCGATCGCAGCAAGCTGGAGATGACCGACGAGTCCGGCAAATCCGTCGAGGGGGTTTATCGGATCGATCCCGATGGCAAGGTGAGCCGCGTGATTGGCCGTGAAGTCGAACGGGCGAACGGTGTACTCGTCTCCGGCGACGACAAGTTTCTTTACGTGGCCGACAATAACAACAACACGCACAAGGGCGCGCAAGCTGTACCGCTTCGATCTCAAAGACAATGGCTCCGTCGATCTGAAGAGCCGCAAACTTCTTTACGACTGGGGTGAGGGCCGCGGACCCGACGGGCTCAAGCAAGACATGAAGGGCCGGCTCTACGTTGCCGCCGGTCTGAACAAGCCGAACCCACCCTTCGAGCCTGCGAAGGACAAGAAGGGCGGCATCTACGTCATCGACCCGCAAACCGGCAAGCTGCTCGATTTTCTGCCGGTGCCAACGGACGAAGTGACCAACTGCGCCTTTGGGGGCGACGACTTCAAGACCCTGTACATCACAGGCGGCGGTGTGTTGTACAGCATTCGCACGATAACGCCCGGACGAGTCGTCTACCGGTAGGTAACTGCGGCCGGGGTCGTTCGCTTTCATTCACTCACACACACCCGATGGATTGCGTTGCAACCCCCGGTCAGGCGCCCTGCAATCCATTCTGACTCCGTTTTCGTCTAAGCGCAGTCCTTATCAATGCTTGGTACATTGCATTGCGCCTGAGCAACACCGGTCGGTGATCCGTCGCAGCAACACCAATGCGAGGCGCTGAAAAGCAAATGCTAGCGGACTGTCGCCGAGTTTGAGCATGGGACCGAATCCCTTTTTTGCTCCTACCTCGTCGGGTCGCCGGATGCCACGCGAAAACGATCTCGTTTGCTCGGTTGTCCTCGAGTTCGTCACTTCGGGGGCGGAGAACTCGAACTTCCCCCACGGGCCAGCGCGACCCACGCGGCCATTGCGGCAAAGCCGACGAGTGGCGCGAAGCCGGTGATGGTGAGCGGTAAGTCATAAGCATGGGCCGGGTCGATCGCGTTCATTCGGTCGATGTAGCCGCCCATGGTGCTTTGCATGATGCCGACCGCCACCCAGGACGCAGCCGATAATACGCCGGACAGCAGCCCCATGTGCCGCGTCGGCAATTCCTGAGCGAGAGCGTAATACTGCGGATGCGCGCCCAGCGCGCCGGCGCCGGCAAGCGCAATCGCGACCAGAAGCCAGGGGCCGCGGTCCATTGTCGGAACGACCGCCGCCAGGGCCATCAGGGCGGCACACATGCCAAAAACGACAAGACGAGCCACGCGAACGTGTAGCCTCCACCAGGTCAAAACACTCACTACGCCGCCAAAGAACAGGCAGCCTACGTCGGCGACGATGTAGTAGCCCGATGTGAAATAGTTCGCGGTTGCTTCCGAATAGTCGTGATGCTCTTTCAGGTATTTCGGCAGCCATGCGCGTTGAAATTGCCAGGCCATGCTGATCGTGATCACGACGACGATCAGCGTCAGGAACTGAGCAAAGACGCGGGGAAGCGGAATCGAAGGTTTGCTTGCCACATCCACTGATGGGATTCGCGGGCGAATATCATGGGGGCCGATCAGTCGAGTCCAAAGCGGCACCCATAAAATGCCGATCGCTCCGATCACTACGAACGGCATCTGCCAGGGCGCGCCGAATCCGCGAAATGCCTGGATGATGAGCGGCGTCAAGACGGCGCCGAGCGATGCCCCGCTCTGAAGGATGCTGTTGCCCAGCGGGCGGTCGTCTTCGGAGAGAATATTGCGGGCGGTAATGAGAGCGCACGGCCAGTGCCCGGCCTCGAATAGTCCGAGCATTGTGCGGCAGATCAAGAGCCAGGTGAACTCGCCCGATCCGGCGTCGCCCGGATTACCGAGCATTTGCGTGAGCGCCGGCCAGCTTGCCAGCGGTGTCAACAAGCCTGCCAGCGACCAGCCGACGAGAACAAACGGATAGAGCCGTCTGGGGCCGAGGCGATCGGCAATGAACCCGAAGCCAATCCCGCCGACCGCGAATGCATAGCTGAACCAGGCTTCGATCTGCCCATAGCGTGCGTCGCTGAGCTGCATCTCCCGTTTGAGCTGCGTGGCAGTGACCGAGAGCGTCAGGCGATCCATGTAGAGCAGCATCGTGGCGAGCAGAAGTGCTCCGCACACCCACCACTTCCACGAGCCGCGGGCGACGGACGTCATACGTCCCACTCCCGGCCATCCCAATCAACGACGCGTTTCAATAGCGTGACGACTGCTTTGGCAAACGACTGGAAGAGCGCTTCACCCTTTTCGGCCGTCGCATATTGCGGATAGCCGACGTGGCCCGGCAGGCTGCGGTCGGGCATGGTCCAGGCCGCGCTGGGCCGGCTCGAACGCCCGACCCCACGGCACATCGGGGACATCCTTCACATTGCCAACGACCAATTGCGGCGCGAGACGCAGAATCATCGACGTTTCCCACTCACACGCATGGCCCATGCGGTCCTGCTTTAGGCCGGGGATTTCCTTGGGGGGTTCGGCGCCGGCGGTCCAGTAAGTCATCGACAAGAGCAAGAGATCGGTCCGGCTGCGGTATTTTTGCCGAAGCTCGTAAGTGACTTGCTGCGCCGGCACGATGTTGCCGCCGTGGCCGTTGATGAACACGATACGGCGAAATCCGTGATGCAGAAAGTTCTCCGCCATATCGCGCAAGCTATCGAGATAAACTCGTGGCGAGGCACTCATGGTTCCCGGAAAAGTCAGATGGTGCTCGGAATTGCCGAGCCAGTAGAGCGGCGTAAACAGCACCTTGTCGGTCAACTCCGGCTTGGAGCGGCGCAAAACTTCGCCGAGCAGCAGGCTATCAGTGAAGACTGGCATGTGCTTGCCGTGCTGTTCGAGGGCCGCGATGGGAATGACAACCGGCGTGTCGCGGTGCAGGGCTTTGACCGCGGGCCAGGAGAGTTCGAGGAGTTCCATAGGTGTCAGGTTTCTTTAACACAAAGGCACAAAGATCACACAAAGGAACACAAAGAGCAAACGCAAGTGGTTTTTCTTCGTGTTCCTCTGTGTGATCTTTGTGCCTTTGTGGTCACTGCCAGTTAAAGGTCAATGCTGATGCCCGCCATGATCGTGCTCGCCTTGGAACAGCGGATGTTTCGCATCGCCCTTGGCGTGGATGTAGGCGACCAAGTCGAGAATCTCTTCCTTCGTCAGCTTGTCGAGCAGGCCCTTGGGCATGATCGACGTTTTTGATTTGGTCTTCTGATCGATATCGCCTTCGTTGATGATTACCGGCTCCGCCTTCAGAAGAGGGTTCTCGATTACCTTGTAGACCCCGCCCTTCTGTTCGAGAATCATGCCCGTCACTTTCTTGCCATTGATCAAGTCAAATGTCCACGGCTGGTATTTGTCGTCGATCTTGAGCGATGGCTCCAGAATGTGCCGGAGAATCTCGACCGGCTTGTCGATCTTCGGATCGAGCTTGGTCAGGTCCTGGCCGATCTCGTGACCGACGCCGTTCAGCTTGTGGCAGGAGATACAACTGGCGACCGTGAAGATCTGCTTGGCCGTCGCGAACGAACGGCCATCCTTCATCTTCTCGACCTCACCGGCCAGCTCTTCAAACTTCCACTCCTTGCGTGGACGATTAAACTTGAGCAATTCATCCTTGATCGGCAGCGAGTTCTTGGCGAGATACGCTTCCGGGTCGGCCATGTAGCCTTCGAGATCGGCGACCACATACAGACGCCGTACATGCGCCGCCAGTGACCGGGAAACGTGCAGACATAAGGATAGATTCCCGGTGTCGTGGGGGCAGTGAATGGCAATCGCTGGGAATTCCGCGGCTGAAGCAGCCGGCTCGAAAGCAGGATTTTGTCCGAGCTGCGGCACATAGTTCCGCTCGGCAGCGCCCGGCTGAGTTCCCTGCGCTTCAGCGGCGAGGCCGACTTCTTCCAGCGCGCCCGGCTTCACGATCACGAAGTTGTGCGGCATGATGTCCGCATTTTCAAACGCGAACTCAACTGGTTTGCCCGCCTGCACCGCCATCCGCTCTTTGTCGAAGAGCATCTGATCGGTGATCGTGCTGATGCGCAGGATGCGCACGCCGATCTCGCCCAGCTCCTTGCGAACTTGCCGCCCCTCGTCCGCGGGGAGCAATCGGGTCAGCGATTCGGCGAATTGCAACGAATCGACTGCCTCGTCCGAGGTTCGATCCGCGACCGGAAGCTTCTTGATGTAGGTCATGATCGAATCGAGCAATGGCTTGGCGGCATCCTTCGGCCATTCGCTCGCGGGGATTCGAATCAGTGCCAAGACGGCCGCGTGGCGATCGGCATCTTGATGCACGAATCGCGAAATGGCCTGGAACGATGCTGCCTCCTTGCCGCGGACGCTGGTCAGGCCCGAGCATCGCTGCTCGGCGGATAATTCGCTCCGGCGACTCGTTGCCGATCTTGATCTCGGCCTTGACCTGTGGCGTCGGGTTATTGCGTTTCTCGAAGACGACGTCCCCCTTCGCATCGAGGACGCGAACGGTGTAGCCCTTGAGCCGCGTGCCCAGATTGCCATCCGTGCGGTTGTAAATCTCAATGCGATCGATGGGATACTCGGCGCCGAGGTCGACCTGCCACCAGGCATTGGCCTGTCCTTCACGCGTGTGGGTCTGGCCGCCGTCGCCGAATGTGCCGCTCTTGTTGCCATCAACCGCTCGGCTCGCGTCGGCCACCATACGCGGTGCTCGATTGCGTCGCTTTCTTCTTGAGCGCGACATTGCGGCCATCGCTGTAGATTTCGACTTCGGCGAGCGTCAGCGTCCGTTGCTTGCCCGGCAATTCAATGCGGACGATTCTGCCCATCGCGCCACCGGCCTTGGGCAAATTGGCCGCGAGGTTGGCTGGCAGTCCATCGAGGAGCGGCTCGATCTTCGGGTAGAGTGCCAGCCGTTGACCGATGTCGCGGATGAGCGGCATCGCATTGACGAGATCCTTCAACGACGAAACCGAACCGGTGGCGATTGCCCAGGCTCGATCCGGACTGCCGTCGGCCGCGATCAGCGACGCATATGCCAGTTGCCGCGTGATCGGCGTCTTGGCCTTGGTCGCCAGTGAAACGAGGTCGCTGCGAATCTCGCTCAATTGCGCAGCCCGATCCGTCAGCAGACGAACCAGGTCGAATGCGACCGAGTCCTGAGTATTCACCTCGGCATCGTGTTCGCGAATCGCATCGACGAGGACTTTCAATTCGCTCTTCTTTTGTGCAGCCGCGAGACCGGCCAACGCCTCGCGACGGAATTCATCGCGGACGCCGGGCCGGAAGAGTAGCTCCAGATAGACCCCCGGCGAACGCTTCATCTTGAGCAGGTCATCGGTGCTGACATTGCGAACGAAGTAGCGCGAGCCAGCGGGGGTCGTGAAACGGATCGGCTTGCCGCTGGCGATGGCCGCCTTGACGTAGGGATTCGAGCTGCTCGCATCGTCTCGCCGCGAACGAACGCGATGTATTCGTCTGACGGTTTGCTCTCCGCGATCAGTGGGATTTCGACCGCTTCCGGCACCGTGAAGAAACTCGCGGCCCGCACTGCTTCCAGGCGAACCCTCGGCGCCTCGTCGGCGGCCAGAGTCTTCAAGAGTTCGAGTGCATCGGGCACGCGGTCACGCCAGTAGCACAGCACACGCGTCGCGGCGGCACGGGCGTGGAAGTCCTTCAACTGCGAGAACGCGCTTGAGCAAATCGACATCAACGACATTGTGCTGTTGATGGACCCAAAGCGCTTCGAGCAGGTAAAAGTCGTAATTTGCGTCTTTGGCATCGAGACCGTCAATCCACTTCTTCGTTGCCGCGATCACGTCGGCGGTCTTGCGGCCGCTCAATTCAATTCGCGTTCGATAGCGGACCCGGTCTTCGGGCGATTTCAGCAATTCGAGCAGATGTTCGATCGGCTCGCCAGCGATCTTCTCCGGCTTGAGCAGCGGCCGGCCTTCGGCGGTGATGCGATAGATGCGACCGTGGATGCGATCGCGGCTGGGATCGCGCAAGTTGTGCTGCATGTGGCCGATGATCGGGTTCTGCCAGTCGATGAAGTACAAGGCGCCATCTGGCCCGACCTTGAGATCCGTTGGCCGGAAGTTCTCGTCGGTCGACGAAACGATCGGCTCCACTTCCGTGCCAATGAAGCTCGCCCCCTTGTCGGTGATCTTGTATTGCAAGATGCCCTGGAAGCCGATCACGTTGGCAATCAGGAAGCTGCCATTCATCGACTCGGGGAAGTGCCGGCTCGAAAGATATTCGACGCCGGGACAGGGCCGCGTGCGTTGTTGATAGACCTGCGGCGGGCGATTGTGCTTCTGCGGATAGTCCAGGTGGCCCGAGAACAGCGCCGCGTCGTATGGATTCGATCCGGTGCCATCGACAACGATGTCCTGGCCCCAACGATTGAACACGTGCCCGTGCGGATTGGCAAAGCCAAATGTCACGTACGACTCAAACTTTTGTGTTCGCGGCTCGTAGCGAACGACACCGGCATTCGCCATGCGCACGGGAGCGCTATAAGGAGTTTCCACCTGCGTGTGGTGGAAGGTGCCTTCCTGGAAGTAAAGCGCTCCGCCCGGATCGAGCGTGAAGCTGTTCGAGGTATGATGCGTATCCGCGGTATCCATGCCGCTGATGAGTGTGATGCGTTCATCCGCCTTGTCGTCGCCGTTCGTATCGCGCAGGAAGACGATGTCCGGCGCTTGTGCCACGATCACGCCATTGTTGTAAAACTCGAATCCGGTCGGGTTTGTAAGGTGATCGGCGAAGACGGTCATCTTGTCGGCCTTGCCGTCGCCATCGGTGTCTTCGAAGATCAGAAGCTTGTCGTTCATCTCCTCCTTGGGCTTCCAGTGCGGATAATTCGGCCAGGCGGCGACCCACAGCCGGCCCTTCGTGTCCCATGCCATCTGCACGGGCTTCGAAAGTTCCGGGAACATCTTCTCGTCGGCGAACAGATTGATCTTCAAGCCCTTGGCGAGGGTCATCTTCGAAATGGCTTCTTCGCCACTCAGGAAAATGTGCTGGCCGTTCGGGCCCTTGCCCGGCTTGTTGGTGATGACGGGAATGAACGGCGGTGTGTCGCTGTCGTTGACCTTGTATTCTTCACCGTTGGCGGCGGCCCAAATCTTCTTGTCGCGGTTGGCGGTCATCACGTCGATGACCTGCATCTCGCGCTGGGCGACCTCGCGATTGGTTTGCCCGTTGACGAACTTGAGGTCAGCTCGGCCGCCAAAGATCGAGTAGCCGTCCGTCGTGCGATAGCGATTGAACCAACAGAAGTTCTTGTCCAGAACCGCCCGGCGAACCTGGTCGAGGCGGGCAGTCTCGCGGTCCACTTCACCACCGAACAAACTCTTGTCAATTTCTTTGGCCAGCAACTCGTTGCCATGCGTGGTCATGTGAATGCCGTTGATCGTCAGCGGCTGGACTGCTTTCGCATAAAGTTCCTGGGTTGGGTGGAACAGGTCAACGAATGGAATGTGATTCGCCTTGGCGACCTCGGCCATCGCAGCCGTGTAGAGTGCTAGCCGCTTGTTGTTCTCTTTGCCATCCGGAAGGTTGGGGCTCTTCAAGTTTTCGTGAGCCACCGGCGAGAAGAGCACCAGCCGGGCGGGCGACTTGCCGTTGTACTTTTGCGAAGTCGTGCTTTTGATGAAGGCTTCGAGATCCTTCTTGAACTTATCGAGACCTGCCTGGCCGGCGAACGATTCGTTGTAGCCAAAGAAAGCGAAGACCACGTCGGCCTTGACCTTGGTCAGCCATTCGTCCGGGCTGCCGAAGTTCGCCGACCGCAGCCGGAGCGTCAATTCGTCGCCGGAGAAGCCAAGATTGCGAACGACGACGTTATGCTTGGGGAATCGTGTTTGCAAGAAGCTTTCGAGCCAACCATCGTGCTGCATCCGGTCGGCAAGTGTGTTGCCGAGGATGCCGATGTGATCACCTTGTTTGAGTTCGAACGGCTCGGCGGCGACGGCGCCGAACGAAAGGGCCAAGGAGAGAATGCACGAAGCAAAAATGCGGGACAGGCTGGTCCCAAGAGAGAGATTCATCGCGAATAATCCGTTTGCACGGGAAGGTGACGGAGGGTAGGCGGGGACATTCTACCGGCGGATTCGGAATTGGAAACGTTCGGGCCGAGGTATGTGAGGTTCCTCCGGTGCGCGATAATGGGTGGTTGCGCGGAACAGTATCTTTTTTGAGTGTGTCAAAGTGTTCCATTCTGTTTCATGGCAGAATGTCCGGGGCAGGAAATTGGCCATTTATGGCCATTGCCCGCGCTTGACACACTCGGGCGCATTGCCCCATGATTGAGACGCCCCGGGTGGGCGTAAGGTTCACTCGAAATGAAGAGGGGAGGGACAAACGTGTTTCACCCGGGCCATTCGGCATTCCTGCGAATCTCGACCACCTCGCCGTCTCGGGCGGGCCGGGTCGGCCAGTCGAGTTCGTTTTCAATGACTTTCGTCAACGCGTCAGAAGCAGCGGGTTCGCCATGGACCAAGAAGCATTGGGCCGGCGGACGTTGAAAACCATGCAACCAGCGCAGGATCTCTTGCTGATCGCCATGAGCCGATAACCCTTCGATTTTGTGCACTTGAGCATTGACCGCGATGTCCCGGCCGTGAATGTGGACGGATTTGGCCCCCTCCTGCAATTGCCGGCCGCGGGTGCCTTCGGCCTGATAGCCGGGCAGCAGTACCGTGGCTCGTGGATCGCTGAGCCGTCGGGCGAGATGATGCAGCACGCGGCCGCCGGTCGCCATGCCGCTGCCGGCGATGACGATGAACGGCCCATCAAGAGCGTTGAGCGCTTTCGATTCATCAACCGTGTGAATCATCACCTGCCGATGAGTCCGCATGTTGCAATCGTCATCGCGCAATTGACGCAGCGATAAGTTGTGCTCCGAGGTGTAGCGACAATAGAGTTCGGAGACTTCGACGCCCATCGGGCTGTCGATGTAAACCGGCAGGATCGGAATCCGGCTCGCGTCTTCCAGATGACGCAGATACCAGAGCAATTCTTGCGTGCGGCCGACGGCAAAAGCGGGCACAACGATCGCCCCACCACGCTGGGCCGCGTCGCTGATGATCGCTGCCAGCTCGTTCTCTGGGCTCGGCGGATGGATTCGATCGCCGTAGGTCGATTCCACAATAAGGACATCGGCTTCGGGCACTGGCTCGGGATCGCGGAGAATCGGACTGGCATAGCGGCCGATGTCGCCAGAGAAAACGAGTCGCACCGGGTCGCGTTTGCCGATTGCCAAATCAATCGTCGCGGCCCCCAAGATGTGCCCGGCCCGGCGAAACTCGGCGTGCATCTCGCCCGCCACATCGAAAGGCTTTTCAAACGGATGCGTGTGGACCTGCTTGAGCGTCGCCTTGACTGCGGCCATGTCGTAAAGGGGGAGAGCGGGGTGATGTTTCGTGTAGCCTTCGCGATTGGCCCGGGCCGCATCTTCCTCCTGCAACTTGGCGGAATCGGGCAGCAGAATCTCGAGTAGATCGTGCGTCGCCGCGGTGCAGTGAATCTCACCGCGAAATCCCCGTTGCACGAGCAGCGGCAGATAGCCGCTGTGATCGATATGGGCATGACTCAGCACGACCGACTGGATCTCGCGGGCGGCGAATTCGGGCTTCAGCCAGTTGCGCAGACGCAGCGCTTTGAGTCCCTGGAACAGTCCGCAATCGAGCAACACCTGCTGGCCGCGATGGCGAACGAGGTGCTTCGAACCGGTCACGGTGCCAGCGGCGCCGAGGAATTGCAGAGTGGGAACGGCGGCCATGCGAGGATTCCACGAGACGATTGACAGGCGACGGGGCGAAGCAAGTTGCTAATATACCGGCCGAACCCGTTGGCGCGATCCATGTCCTTGATCGGGTCGCAGCCTTTTTCAAGAGAGAACTCGGAATGTACGTCCCGTCCCACTTTGCCGAAACTGACCCGTCCAAGTTACACTTGTTTATCGACCAGCATCCCTTCGGCCTGCTCGTCTCACAAATCGATGGCGTGCCCTTCGCGACGCACTTGCCGTTCCTCCTCGACCGAGCTGCCGGTTCGAAGGGCATCCTGATCGGACATACGGCGAAGGCTAATCCGCACTGGCGGCAACTCGCCGGCCAACAGGTGCTGTGCGTTTTCAACGGGCCGCACGCGTACGTTTCACCCAGTTGGTACGAAGCGGAAAACGTGGTGCCGACGTGGAATTATGTCGCTGTGCACGTGTATGGCCGTGCGAAATTAATCGAGGAACCGCGGGAACTGGTCGCGCTCGTTCACCGACTGACCGAACGGATGGAGCAACCCCGGACGATGCCATGGACATTTGACGCGGATGATCCGTTCATCAGCCGTCTCGCCGCCGGCATTGTCGGCTTCCAGATCGATATCGATCGCATCGAGGGGAAGTGGAAGCTCACTCAGAATCATTCGGCGGAGCGGCGACACAAAGTGATCGCGGCGCTGCGGGAACTTGGCGGCGAGGACGCATTCGGAATTGCCAATCTGATGGAACAGGGCCTGACGTCGTGATCGCTCAAACTTGCAATACCCCCGTCCGAAATGCTCGGCCCTCGTCGTGTCGTGTAGCCACGGCGAGTGCGGTGAGCAATGCTGAGCGCGTGTCCTCTGGCTGAACGATCCGATCGACCCACAGCCGGGCGGCGGCGTAGCGCACATCGGTCTTCTCGTCGTACGATGCCTTCACCTTGTCGCGCAGTTCGGCCAGTTCGGCGGCGTCAATTTCCTTGCCGGCCCGCTTGAGGGCGGTCACCTGAATGTCGAGCAGCGTGTTCGCCGCCTGGTCGCCGCCCATGACGGCGTAGCGGGCGTTCGGCCAGGCGAAGATAAAGCGTGGATCGAATGCCTTGCCACACAGAGCGTAGTTCCCGGCCCCGAACGAACCGCCGGTGATGACCGTGATCTTCGGCACGACGCTGTTGGAAATCGCGTTCACCAGCTTGGCGCCGGAGCGAATGATCCCCGCCTGCTCCGCATCTTTGCCAACCATAAAGCCGTTCACATTTTGCAAGAAGATGATCGGGACGCGCGTCTGATTGCAATCCATGACGAAGCGGGCGGCCTTGTCGGCGGAGTCGACATAGATGACTCCTCCGTATTGCATCGGTCCGTGCGCCGGCTTGGAGCGTTTGCGTTGATTGGCGACCACGCCGACCGCGACTCCGCCCAGGCGGCCAAAACCGCAAACGAGCGATTGCCCAAACTCGGCCTTGTATTCGTCGAATGGTGCGTCATCGAGGATGTTGCTAATCAGGTCGCGAACGTCGTGTTCGGACTGTCCGGTAAATGGCGACCATTCGGACAGCATCGGGCGGCTTACGCCGCTCCGCTCGGCTGGATCGGGCGGCAACGCTTCAATCAGTCGCTGCAGGCGCTCCAGGCAACTCGGTTCATCTGGCTCGCGAAAATCGATCGTGCCGCTAATGGCCGCGTGCATTTGTGCGCCGCCGAGTTCCTCGTGACTGACTGTCTGACCGATGGCCGCCTTTACGAGAGCCGGGCCCGCAAGGTAGAGACCGCTGCCGTCGGTCATGAGCAGCTTGTCGCAGAGCACCGGCAGATAGCCGCCGCCGGCCACGCAATTGCCCATGATCGCTGCGAACTGCGGAATGCCGTCGGCGGAGATCACCGCGTTGTTGCGGAAGATACGACCGAAGTCGTCTTCATCGGGAAACACTTCATCCTGAAGCGGCAGAAACACGCCGGCCGAATCGACCAGGTAAACGAGCGGCAGGCGATTCTCGTGCGCAATCCGCTGGGCCCGCAGCACTTTCTTGCAAGTCATCGGAAAGAAGGCGCCGGCCTTCACGGTCGCGTCGTTGGCGATAATCATGACTCGCCGATTCGCAACTGTGCCGATGCCCGTCACCACCCCGGCCGACGGACGCCGCCCCATTCGGCGTACATGTTCCACGCGGCCCACAGGCCCAATTCAAAAAAGCTGCCGGGCTCCGCCAGACGTTCGATGCGCTCGCGGGCGGTCAGACGATTCTTATCGTGCTGTCGTTCAATCGCCTTCGGCCCGCCGCCGAGGCGAATCCGCTCTTCCTGGTTGGCAAGGTCGTCCACGTTGGGTCCCTTCGATTCAATTCATTGCTTGGGCGGCAAGGTCGACGCCTTCGAGCCCGCCGGGTGTTGCTTGATCCAGTTGGCGTATTCGTTCGAAATGCGTTCGGCTGCGTACCACCGGCCAATTCTGGCATCGCCGCGAAAACGAGGGCGACTCCCACGAGGAAGCGCATGCCGATCCTCGACAAGGCAGGCGCTCCCGTTGTACGCGCGAATGCGGCATTTGACTACGCGACCGTGCCTGCTCGGACCCGCCAACTCATGATTCGACCAGTCACTGGAACGCGTGTATTCTGGTATCCGACCGCAATTCTGTGCTTCGCCACATGCAGCGCAATGATCAAGAATCCCCCGAACCACAGCCAATTGTGTCGGAAGAGATTGTGGCCGAAATTCCCTTCGAACAAGATCAGAAAGATGGACATCGCGACGGCCGATCCAATGTGATATTCGAAAGCACTCGTGCCGGCCGGATCCCGACGGGCGCAACGTTTGAGCTTGGACAGGTTCCAGGCGAAGCACCCGAGAATCGCGCCGAAAGTGATTACGCCGGGCAAGCCCATTTCGCCGCAGAGTTGTCCATAAAGATTGTGTGACTCCAATTTGCTTCCCGTCGCTGGCCGCCATGAGCCGGGGCCGATGCCGGTGGCGGGATACTTTTCAAACAACTCCATACCGGTGACGAGGCCCTTAATGCGACCTTCACCTGACACCTGCGCGTTCTTGGGGCCAACGTCCGGGTTCACAATTGTCTCGAATCGCAACTGGAGCGATTCGGGCAAGAGCATGAACACGAGCGGAGCACCGACCGAGGCAGCAGCGATGCCGAGCCAGCGATGCCGACTGCGGAGAATCACGAACCCGCCCCACAAGAGCATGCCCAAGAACGATGACCGCGATCCGGTCAACAGGATACAACCGACCGATAAGCCGACGTAGCCGACAAGTGCGAACTGGATCCAACGCTGTTTGCAACTTTGCCAGAAGGCCCGTGCAAATGGTAAGGCGAAGACGATGCTCGCGCCAAAACTGTTCGGATCGCCCAAGGAAGTATCAACGCCGAGCATCCGCACGATGCCCATGCGATACGTGTAGTGCCCGCCAATAAACTCGCGCAGCGAATGCAGCATGTAGATGGCCATGACCAACAGGAACCCACCCGCGAGCCGACGCAGCCCCTTTTCATCGTTGATGGAGGTGACAAACAAAATGTAGAAGACCAGGATCTTGAACCAATTCTCGACAACGATTTGACCTTGATCGGCCCAGGGGGACATCGACCAGCAAAAAAACACGGCCAATGCAAACGCAAAGTAGGCGAAGTGCTGCAGGTTGGGAATCCAGCGCTTGCCCGGATAAACCGCCCAGACTAGAACCAGACCGAGCATGTAGACGCGTTCGACGTGCAAATCACCCAAGATCGGCCAATGCTCGAATGGCCGGTGGATGAACAGGAACATGTAGCCGATCAATAGCCAGTGCATCGCGTTCGTCCCTGACGCGTCGAGAATCGGCCTCGTGCCGTTGTAAAGGTTGTGATAGCCTACCGGCTCGCCCGACGGAGTTGAAGGCCAATTCGACGATGGGGAATGAACGCGCTACGCCGCGAGCGGCGAACAATTGGCGTAACTGGTTGCCGATTGTCACGACATATGGCTACATTGCCGTTGTGGTGTTGGCAGCGCTTGGGTTTTTTCGCTGGCGCGAACATCGGCTGCCGGCGTGGACCGATATTCCCGTTGGCTTGCTAGCTGTCGCACTGATCGGCCCCGCCCAGCATCGCCTATTGATCCTTGGGCAGGAAGCCGCTCAGGGGCTGCTCTTCCGCAATCGCTGGCTCAACGAACTCGTCGGCGATTGGCTCATCCACTTTCCGTTCTCGCTGGCGACGCATCACGTGCGCCAGCAAGTTCTCGCCCATTACGAGTTTCCCAACGACCCCGATCGCGACGCGGAGCTGGTCATCGCCCGACGGGCCGGGTTCTGGCCGCTCCGGGTCGGCCGCTTGCTGCGCCTGTCGGCAATCATCCGCTGGATCTCGCTCAGGCAGAATTACAACTTCGAGCGGAATCCGAACAACCCCTTCTACGATCCCACCCGGCCACCATCGAAAGTCGCACTCCATGTGGGCACCGCCTACATTCTGGTGACGTTCGCGATCCTGCTGGCACTCTACTTCTTCCGGCATAGACTCAGCGACTACACCACGGAGGCGGTACTGACTTATGTGTTGCCAAGCGCCTGGCTGATCGCGTTCCTGATCTTTTGGCTACTGCCCGATTCCAAGTTCCACCGCGGCAAACTGCACGGAGTCTATTCGCCCAAGATCATGACGCTGATGCGGCTCACGTTTGTTTCACTCGTGAACGCGGGTCTCGGCTGGACCACATTTTTGACCGGCCGATCGGCGGTGCTGAATTACATCGCTCTTTGGATGGGGCCGATGTTCACGACGACAGCCACGCTCTACCTGATCCGCCAGTGGCGGCAGCACGGCAACTTGCCGCCCGGGCAGGTGGCGTGGGATCGCAAGCCGGGGTTGCTCGGAAAGCTGCTGTTATTTCCGCTGGATCAGCAGCGGCATGTTGAGAAGCACGAGCATCCGCAGATGCCGTGGTTTGCAAATCAGGACAAAGCGAGCCGAGCGGCGTAAGCCGCCGGGTGATCACGGGGTAAAGTCATCACCCGGCGGCTTACGCCGCTCGGCTCGCCCGATTCGGCGTGCATGGGCTTACGACACGATCGACTTCTTGCGCTTGATGTAGTCCCACACGACGAAGCGATCGAGGTCGTTGCCCGCGGTGAAGATGACTCGCCCTTTCGTTGTCTCGGCCATGCGGTAGGCGAAGCGAACATCCTCTTCCGATTGACTCCAACTCTGCAACAGAAAGATGTTGATGGTAATCCCTTCGCGAGCGCACAAATGGGCTTCGCGCATGGTGGCGTCTTCGGTCCGCTGGTCGGGCGGATAGAGCAGATAAAGCATGTTGCCTTCGAAATGAGCCGTCGGCAGGCCGTCCGTGATCAACACCAATTGCCGGTTCGGTGTGTCCTGGTTGGCCAGGAATTTTCGACCGAGCTGCATGGCATGCTGGATGTTCGTGAAGTGCGGCGGCAATTGCAATTCACTGATGTTCGGATCGCTCATATCCGCTTTGAGCCGCACGATCGAGTTATAGATGGTCACCGGCTTGGGCATCAAATTGGGAATCTCCGAGACATGTCGCGGCTTGGCGAAGGTATACATCTCAATGAATTGCAGAAAATCGCCCGGATACTCGCTCCGAATCAAGCCGTCGAGTGCAAGCCCCATGCGCTTGACGTTGAAATAGAGTTCGCCATAACGCATCGACCCGGACATGTCGAGCAGCACGCACGTGGCCGCTTTCGGATTCAACTTGGTCCGGTGAATCTCGATATCCTCGGGCTTCAATCGCATGGGCAGGCCCGGGCCATTTCGCAACATGGCGTTGATCAGCGTGCCCGGGATGTCCATGTGCGTGACCGAGTCGCCGAACTCGTATGGCTTGGTACGCTGCGTTTCCACCGCCCCTTCGCCGGTGACGGCTTCCGGATGCCGGCCGGACTTGGAGGCCTGTAATTCGTTGAAGATCGTCGAGAGAACCTTCGACTGGAACAGTCGATACGCTTTCGGAGTGAGCCGAAAGCCTTTTCGATCCTGCTCGATCCCCTGGCGTTCGGCCTGGTCGCGCAAGTATTCGTTGATCTGTTGCTGAAGGTTGCGGAGGTTCTCCATCTCCTCGCCGTTAATGAACTCGGACAGTTCGTCCATGTCAATAATGCCAACCTTGGCGTTCTTCTTGGCCTCTTCGATTTGTTCGAGCAGCTTGTCGATCGTCTCGAGTTCTTCCTTGACTTCAAGCGCCTTCGGCACTGTCATGCGCTCTCGGCCGGTGAAGTCGTATTTGCCAGCGAGTTCGTCCACGAGATATTTGTTGCCGAGCTTGTCGGATAGTGAGACGAGCGCGTGGGCAAACGGGTCGCGGTCATTGCCGACGGCGTAAAAGAGATTCTCCAGGTCGCTCAGTTGTTCTTCTTGGACGGCCCGACGAAATCGATCGCTCAGCTTCTTCGGAGGCTGGGCCTTGTCCGCGGCATCGTGGAACTGTTTGTGAGCGGCTTCCTGAGCGGCCGAGGTCTCATAAGTAGCGAGGATCTTACGCTTTCGCTCCCGAAGCATTTCGGCGATTGCTTCCAGGCTCGGGCCCAGACCTCGAATCTGGGAAGGATCAATGTGAACCGCGTCCGCCAGCTCTTCCTCGGTCAGCCGTCGCGTATTGCCATAGAAGAGCAGATGCTCCATGGCGGGTGTTGCGAGATCGGGGGGCGGAGCGTTCGGGGACGGGAAGTGGACCGGATCATAACCGAGATAGGTATGGATGATCCCGCCGAGGTCGTTCTTGTTATTCATCTGGGGAAACTCCTCTTCCCCATGATACGCTTCAAATCTCGTTGCTCTCCCACTTGGGCCGAAATGCTTCTTCCTTGGGCCGGTGCTTATTGAACGGGCCCGCCAGGATGGCGAGAGCGCGGCAGGATTGCCGGAATGCGGCCACGAAATCGCCTTCGGCGGCCAGCCGAGCCGCGGCATCCGCGAGTGACCGATGGCTGGCCCAGTCGACTTTCCACTCGCGAGCTTCCAATTGCTCCTTCAGTTGTATGCCGGTCGTCATGCAGCGTTCAACCAGCGCTCCGTCGATGCGCACGGGATATTGCCGATAAATGCTGGCCCGAGTCGGCGTGTCGACAACGGGCTCGGGTCGAGACTCCTGCCGCCGGGTGTGAAGGAAAAGTCCAACCACGCCGAAGGCGATCGAAATGACGGCTGCCGCGAAGAAAAACGTTGCCCACGACTTGACGTCAAAAGTCGCGCACAGAACGAAACTGACCGCGAATATGAAGCCGAGAATGAGGACGCTAATCGGCCACGGAACCCCATCCACCCACGCCTTGCCGAGGGCGGCGATGGTCCGGGGAAGCCACATCAAGGCACTGGGGCGGGGAGCAATCACGGTGTCGCCCGAGGCGCCCACCCGGACAATGAGAGCCGTGATATTGTCTGGTCCACCGCGAAGGTTGGCCAATTCGATGAGAAATCGAGCGGCCTCATCCATGGGCAAGACACTGACGACCGCCCCGATCTCTTCGGGCGGGGCCTGATTGCTCAGGCCGTCACTGCAAAGAATGAACGTATCGCCGCTCTCGAGCGGATAGGGCCCCTCGACATCGACCTGAACGAGAGGATCGGGACCGAGCGAGCGGACGATGACATTTTTCTTGACGTCGCCAAGCTCTTCGGGAGGAATGCCCAGGCGGCGGGCCATTTCCCAGGCATAGCTATGATCGTAAGTCAGTTGTTGAATCTGCCCCCCACGAAGACGATAAGCCCGGCTATCGCCGACATGGGCGATCCACGCCCCCTCTTCCCGGAGCACGAGCGCCGTGGCCGTCGTGCCCATTCCACGAAATTCCGGGGTAGACGAACCGATTGCGTTGATGCCCGCGTTGGCTTCTTGAAATGCATGTCGCAGGGCCGCCGCCGGACCGTCCTGAACATGTTTGACATAGGTAAGCGGTATTTCCTGGACGGCTTTCGCACTCGCCTTTTCGCCAACCGCGTGGCCCCCCATGCCATCCGCCACGATAAAGAGGTGACCGACTTGCCGCCAATGCTCGCGATCCGGAGCCTTCTGGACGGTGAACGCGTCCTGGTTATGGCTCCGCTTCACGCCGACGTCGGTGACGCCGTAATGATCGATTTCATCGAACAAGGGGACGGACACCTTTCGGCCTCTTTCTCAGCCGTTTTCTCAATCGTAGCATTCAACACCGAGATTTCCAGGCGGCAACGGAGCACCGGGCGGCGTCGCTGCGGCACCTTTGGCCGACTCCTGAATCGCCCGCAAAGCCGAACATTCGCTTCGCCGACGGCCCATTCCCCGACTGCCAATTACCTCTCGTGCGGCACATAATGCCGGAGATAATCTCGCACATCCTCTTCCACATCCAGTTTTTCGTAGCCCAATGCTTTTAACTCCTCCATGGCATCGGCGTTGGACCACCCCTGGCATTCCATTCGAAAAATGGCGCAATAACAACCGGTCCGGTGTACGCCGCGAAAACAATGCACAAGGACCGGGTGGTTCTTGGGGTCGGCCATGATCGCAAGGAACTTCTTGACGTTCTCGTCGGCGGGCACCACGCCATCCTGTTCTGCCCAAACGCGGAGTGGCATGCGATGATAATTGATGCCCAATCGCGTGCAAAGTCCCTCCTCCCACGGGGCGGGAGGCTCGGACCATTTGCCCTCTTCCACATCCCGAAAATTCACGACGGTACGAATTCCGTAATCGTGAATCACACGCTCGAGTCCGGCCGGCGAAAGTTGCGCACTGCGGTATAACACGCCATCCTGCACGACGCGAAAGTTTCGCAGGTTGTGTTCGCGAACCCGAGCATACTGGCATGGAACCAATACGAGCGCGAATGCGATCAAAGCGCCGGGCAAAAATCGAATGAGTCGACGCATTAAACATAGGCTCCAGAACGTCTCGCTCGGATCGGGCCGAATATCAATCCCTTACTCCCGACCGCCAATGGGCGGTCACCGAGGCGTGGCGGCGGGGCGTTTGGGACTGCCAAAATGGAGCAACCACTCAACAACTCGCTGGACCCGAATCGCCAGGTCCATTCGTGGAGGGGGCGGGATGGGGGGCCTGACCTCGCTCAAGTTCGGACGAAACACCATCAAAAGGACTAAGGGCAAATACCAGAGCACGTACACGCCGCCCTGGTCCGCATACCAGAATTGTACGCCGATGACAACCGCCGCCGACTGGGCAATCACCTGGGCAAGGTTTCGCGGCGTCGGCCAGAACGCGGTGAGAGCGACAAAAGCCATATAGACGATAAAAACTGGAAGACGATAGGCCCAGTGCGATCCTTGCCAAAGTCCTTCGGCGTTCGGCGGCTTCCACGGTTGCCAGTCGGACAGGCTCAGCATTTCTTGCAAGTATTCACGAAGCTCGCCACTCAGCAGCAAAAGACCGGCGGTCGCGGCAAGAGTCACGCTGCCAGCGACCGCGAATCCGAAGCTAAAGCGTCCGGCCCCGCGGCCACGGTAGAAGCCAAACCAGAGCGGAAACACCAGAAACGGAAAGAACGCGGTGGCCGCGGCGACGCCAAGAATAGCGCCGGCCGTCGCGGGTCGACGGTACATCAAGACCGCCCAAAGAATAAATGCCACCGGCCAAACGTGGTGAACCTGGGACACATAGTATGCCGTATAGGGCAGCAACAAGTAGAGGCACGCCATGCCAATGCCAATCGTCGGATCGCGGAAGTGGGTCGATCCAATCAAGATCAGCGCCGCGACCACGGCAAGGTGCAAAGCGATCGTGACGCCTCGCTCGACCCAAAGTAGGGCCGTCTTGCGCTCGTGCTCGGTCACGCCGCTTTGACTCTCGACAACGGCAGTCGCCCCGCCGCGCACCTTGCTCAGCGCGACCGGTTCGCGTCCGATCTCCCTTTGCGGCGAATCGGGAAGCTTGCGCACCGCGACCGCAGTCAACGCAATAACCAGCGCTCCACCCAAGCAAACCAGGCCAGGCAAGTTCAGATTGGGACCAAAAGTCGGCCGGCGTTCCAGGCCGAGGTCGAACAGACACCGGCCGAACATGTAGGCGCTGCCAGCCATGAGCCAGATGTAACCGACGAGTAGGAGGCTCTGGCTGTGATCCCAAGTCTGTCGAACTTCCTTTGGGATTGGATCCGGCTCGGCAAAATTCGACTGCGTGACTCGAGCGCGGTATTCGGGCGGAAGGCTGGTCTGAATGCTGTGGGCTTCTTGCAGCAGCAACATTCCGGGCACCAGCAAATACAGTGTGAACACATCCCAATTGCGAAGGGTCAGCAGACGATCGAATTTGAAATAGAGAGCATGGCCGAGCAGGAATGAAAAGTAAAACCACGTCGCCGCGTTCGGAAGCGAGAACTCGAGGAAGATTGACGCGAACACAATTCAATCCCCAGTCTGCTATCAGTGATTCGAAGTCGCTCCACGTCCAAACCGACGCCAATTGAAGAGGGCGTCGCTCGAAAATGCTCTACCTGACGATCGAGACCGTCGGTGATCCCACATGCAGATTGAATTTGCCGCTTCCGGCGGCGAAGGGAATTGTATGGCAACCGCGAACGGTCGGACGAAGTAGCCGCCGATTCCTCGCGTCCGATCGGGTGACCAAACGGATCGGGAGTGTGGGGCGGGACGAAGCTGCTTCGTCCCGCCCCACACTCCCTCGAAGACTCTGACTCACTTGAACTGATTCCAGCGCCTTTAGAACTGAAGCTCCAGGCCGACATTGAAGCCCTGAAGGTGATAATCCGTCTCGTTCGTAATACCGCGTGGATAGACGATCGACGACGAGGCGCCGGTATACGTGGGCGACGTCGGCATGAGGATCGGGTTCAAAATCGGACTCAGTTCACGCGTCGGCCGGACCACGTGGTTGACCCACAGGAACGAGTACCCTCCTTGGATTCGCAGGAAGGAGAAGAGTTGATACCCGACGTTCACGCCGGCCTCGCCCATGACCGAGAACTGGTCGCGGCGATGCTTGCCAAGGTCCTGGGCCAGCGTGTAAATTCCGCCGGGCTGCAAGCTCGCGGTTCCACCGGCCATTCCCGTCGACCCGCCTTGCAGTTCCACGGTTTCGCGCATGTAGCCGCAACCGATTTTCCCGGTCAGATTGATGAAGAAGTTGTCGTAGCCGATGTCGCCGCGGAAGCCGACCTGGCCGCCGTAGAAATCGTTGGTGGTTCGGATCCGATCCGCGGTGTTTACCTGGCTCGGGATGAAGCCGGGATTGCCCGCAAACGGCAAGCCGCCGGCTGCGAAATAGCTCGTGCCGAGTGCGGCGGCGGCGGCAGCCGGAATCGCGCCAATGTTCGTCGACATCGTGTTGACGTCCAACTGCTCCTTCAATTGCATGAATCGCGGACCGACCAAAAGCGTCAGTCCGCCCGGCCCACCCTCTTGATAGCCATAGGCGTTGTAAACCAGGTTACCTTCGAATTCGCAGATTTGGCTCTGGGCTCGCACGCCGATCGAGCCGTTGCTGACGCCTGGATAAGAGACGATGTAGCTGGCTTGCCCAGCCGTGTTGACGTCCTGGAACGGGACCGCGAGCACGGGCATGCCGGCGCTATTCGACGAGAAGATGTAGTCGCGATGCGCGGGACTCACAATGAACGTCCCAGCCTCGACGCCAATCTCGCCGGACTCGTCCACCGCCACCCCCGCCCTGAGACGGAAGCCGCTGGCCGCGTCGAAAGCGAGGTTTCGATCGCCTGGCCCGAGGGACGCCGACGTGACGCCGCCGACGCTGCCAAATTCCAGCGGCGCCGAGGTCGTGACGATTGGGTAACGAGTGATGAACGAACTGGGCGTCCAGAACAGGAAATCACCCGCGGCCCAGAATTTCGGCGGGCCGTTGCGCGGTCCGAAGATGGCGCCGAGGACGCCGCTGCCGCTCCCAAATTGGCCGTCTGGCGGCGGCCCGCCCGGGTCGCCCATCGGCCCGCCGGGCGGCATCATCCCGTCGAGTCCCGGAGGCGCCAAATATGGCTGTCCATCCGGGCCGACTGGCCCGCCTGGAGGCCCGCCGGCGCCGGGCGGCGGGAACATGGATGGCCCGCCCGGAGGCGGCGGCGGGGATTTCGGTTGGCCGAACGTGAGCCCGGCCCCAACCGTCAATACGGCCAGTGAGCCGAGAATTCCCTTGCGCATGTGTCCCACTCCATGATCCGCCGATCTGCGGCAAAGCGACCCTGTGATGCGCCGCCCCGATGGCGATGTCTCGCTTCTCCTTCCCTAGATCGGCAGGCGCGTTCCGCTACATGAGTAAACCCGGCACTCTCCGCACAAATCTCCGAACCCCTCCAACCCGAACGGGCCGAACGGCCGAGATTGGCACTTTTCTCGCTTTCGCGGGCAGGTGAATTGCGTGCCAACCGGCTATCCCATCCATTCGATCCGATTTGCCAACTCTTCCACATCCTCATCGCTTCGCCCTGGCGTCGCCAAGTTTGCAACTCGCCTCTGTCACATTTCCGATTCGCTATTAAAGTAATCGGACCCACGTTGTCTCGCCCGGATGCGAGTCCTGTCATGCGATTGACCATTGCCGCGCTTTCCGCCCTGCTGTTTACTCTGATTGGTTCGCCAAAGCTGTTCGCCGAATCGCCGTTTCCAATGGGAATGAACCTCGCCGGTCCGGCGGACTGGTCGACCGAAATTGTCTTCGCTGACGCCTTCAAGTTCTCTCGACCGTGGATTAGCCAGAGCGATAAGCCCAATGCGCCGTGGGCGTCGGGCGGACCATTGGCGGTCGACAAGCGCGGCTGGGTGACCAAGCTCGCCCCGGACAATTCGCCGAGGCGCTCATGCACGTCGATATCGACGGCCATTACCCCCGCGGTAAATACACGTGTTTGTTCGACGGCAAGGGGGAGATTGAGTTCGCCGCTGCCGCCAGCGGCAAGCTCGTTGCGCCGAATAAGTACGCGGTGAATGTCGAGCCGAAGAAAGGTTTCATTTCGCTGCGCCTGCGGAAGACCGACCCGAAGAACCCGGTGCGCAACATTCGCCTGATCCGCGAAGACTCCGAGAACAAAGACACCGCACCCTTTGAGCACGAGTTCGTCAAACGCTACAAGGGCTTTCAGGTCCTCCGCTTCATGGATTGGCAGAAGACGAATAACTCCAAATTGGTCAAATGGGCCGATCGGTCGCGCACCGACGATGCAACGCAAACCGGCCCCAACGGAATGGCCCTTGAGTACTGTCTGCAACTGGCAAAGATTCTCGACGTCGACCCGTGGTTCTGCATACCGCACCTGGCTGACGACGACTTCGTCCGCAACTTCGCCAAGTTGGTGAAGGACAATCTCGATCCGAAGCACAAGGTCTACGTCGAATACAGCAACGAGACTTGGAACACCGGATTCGAGCAAGCGAAGTATTGTCGGGAAAAAGGACTTGCCATGGAACTGAGCAAGAACCCCTATGAAGCGCAGCTCCGCTACTCCGCCCAGCGATCGGTCGAGATCTTCAAGATCTTTGAGGAAGTGTTCGGCGGCAAGGATCGCCTGGTGCGCGTTCTCGCCGCTCATGCCGTCAACCCCTGGTCCGGAACGACGGCAATGGATTGGAACGACGCCTACAAAAACGCCGATGCGATCGCCATCGCCCCGTACTTCGGCAATAAGTTCGGCGACCCCAAAACGGCCGGCGAAGTGTCGCAAATGAGCGTGGACCAGGTTCTCGACGGCTGCAAGGAGATCATCGCCGAGAATCGGAAGCATAACGAAAAATATGCGGCCGAGGCCAAAAAACGCGGCCTGAAGCTAATGTGCTACGAGAGCGGCCAGCACCTCGTCGGCTACGCCGGCGCCGAGAACAATAAAAACCTGATGGACCTATTCCACGCCGCCAATCGCCATCCGCGGATGAAGGAGCTGTACCTCGAAGATTTGAAAAACTGGAAGGAAATCGGTGGCGACACTTACTGCGTGTTCGCCTCAATGGGCAAGTACTCCAAGTGGGGAAGCTGGGGCGTCATGGAAAACGTCGACCAAAAAGAAAGTGATGCCCCGAAGATGATGGCGATTCGGGAATGGATGAAGCGGAGCAAATAGGGCTTTCGAAAGGCTTCGGGGACGAGCGGCGTCGCGTTATCGCAGGGCCAACTTTGGCGCTTCCGTCCCCTGATACGATTCGTAAAGGAAATCCTTCCGAAGTGCGATCCCCCCGTATCGATTGGCTTGCGCGTGTCGAGGCGAGAAGAATTGCCGCGATGCTAGGCCGCTCCTTGGCGGCAAGAGTTGCATTTCCAGCTTCGGCGGCCATTCGTAGGCTTGCGCCCATTTCTCGATCGGCTCGCCGATCTGCGGAATGTCCGCTTCGGCCATCCGGCCGAGCTTCATGTGCGCGCCGAGCACAAGAGTCGATATCCGCTCGGCGGGCAATTTCATCAACCGGCAACAGGTCGCATCGACGGCCACGAGATCGATGCCCATCACGATGACACCGGATTGCTTCGCCTTGCCGGCGAGCGGGCCATCGCCTTCCATGCCGACAATGCCATCGACGATCGCCAGATGCGGAGTCTGCGTCAGCGCGATGTCGATAATGCTCCGCGAAATGCCACGCCAGTGCAGTTCGTTCTTCGGCCAGCCGTAACAGATGCCAGGCAGTCGTGCCGAACAGTTCTTCAGCGACAGCGTGGCGCCGGCCCAGTGGTGCGTCTTCATCTTCGGCAGCGAGACGAACACGTCGGCATTCAGAACTGTTCGCGTGAGATAGAGATGATCGAGCCCCGTGGTGCGGCCGAGGTTCGGCACCTTGACCGGCTCGTCGTGATTGAGATCGACGAAGCGAACGTTATGCTTGCGCAGCACGGGGCCGAGACCGCTTTCCTCGACGAGGAATTCGACGTTTCGCCAGTGGCCGGGCCCTTCGGCGACGATGATTTCGGCTGGCCCCCTCCGCTTGGAATAGTTGAATCACGGCATCGACAAAGCGCGGATCGGTGTTGATGACCTGGGCTTTTCGATACTCGACGAGATTGGGCTTGAGCACCACGCGCCGGCCGGAAATCGGCACGTGCAGCTCGATAATGCTCGAATTGGCTTTTCAGGACCGCGACCAAGTCGACATCGTAGCTCGCCGCATGCGCGATGTGGACGCCGCCGAACTCGGGCGGTTGGCGCAAGAGCGCCCAGCCCGCGAACGATCAGATTTCGAAAACGGCCCTTGACGGCTTCAAACATTCCCGGCCGCGGGGGATCCTCTGCCTTTGCCGGGGGCACGGATTCGCCTTCGGCGGGAACCGGCCGTGCCGCCTCGCCAGTCAGTCGAAACGGATGGAATTGCGCGCACCCGAGTGCGAGAGCCACGAGCGCGTGCCGCGGCACGCTCACTGGTCGGCCGTCAGCATTCTGCGCTTCATAGGCGGCGCGAATGCGCTCGTCGAGATTGGCCAGGAAATCGGCCACGCCTGGATCGTGGGCATGACACGCCAGCGCCAGCTTCGCCCAGCCGAGATGTTCGAGATCGCTCATCGGCGCGACGGCGGTCATCAAGTACTGCCGGGCCGCCTGGACCCGAAGTTCATTGTGCCCTTGCAAGGCCAAGAGCATGATCGCTGTCGGGCCGGGGATCGGTTCGGTCATCGAACCCAATACGTGTCGATTGCCGTAGTTGATTCCGCCCGAGTCGAATGCCCGGTCGAGCAACAGTTTTGCGCCTTCGATCACCCGTGGATGATTGCCATACCCGGCGGCCCGTAAGGCGAGGACTGCCCACGCCGTCGGCTCGACCCAGGCGAACGTTCCCTCGGCCCAAGGCCAGCCGACCCGGAGGGAATCGATGTCGAACATATTCTGAACTTCGGGATCGCCCTTGATCGTTCGGCCGCGAACTTCGAGAAGGCGTCGGGCCGATCGCTCCGCATCTTGCCCGAGCGCGATGCGAGTGGCGACGACCATCGCCGTCGGCCAGATCGCCTGCGGCCGGCCACGATCCAGATGGTAAAGACCGGAACTATCGGCCTGCGTTTCCAGTGCGGCGAGCCCACGATCGATCAGCATTCGATGCCGGTCGCGGTCGGCGAGCGAGTGCCAGAATCGCCAGGCAAGTTGGCTCAATGTGCAGGGCCTGACCGGTCCAATAGCCCCAACCGCCGGAGGGTAGTGCAAGTTGTTTCAGCGCTTGGAGCGGATCAGCGGAATCGGTCACGGGTTGCCCTTGATCGAAGCTGGAGTCCCGGGCTTGGTGGGCAATGTGGTCCAAGTTCGCTAAAGCCGAGAATCCAGCAGGTGGATGTGATAGTCTAGCACACCCGACTCAGGGTACCGCCCCCAAACCCGGCCCATCCAGCAGAGCCGTCTCCATCGTTCCATCCGTGACTTTGAACATGCCGGGAAATCGCGGCTCCCATGGGGCATTAGCTGCCGGACAATATTGCCGGGCGTTGGACTCGATGGCCGCCACGCCGGGGATATGAGCGGCCAGACCCGCCGAGTGAATCAGCGAGGCCCCCGGACAGGACAGATCCTGCACGCATAGAAACATCCCGTCCTTGATTGCGGCCGCAGCCAGCAAGAGCGATTGCGTTTGGCCCTTGCAGGCCTTGAGCGCCGCGCCGGTATAGCCCATTTCCTTTGCCAGCCGCAAGCTTTCCAGATCGATCAGCGACTCATCGATAACCACCGGCCGGAGTTTCGATGCCTCGTGCATGACGTTGGCGCGATCCGCTTTCAGATCGCGCTTCGTCGGCTGCTCGATGTATTGAATTCTCTCAAAACCCCGAGGCGCCGATTCCTTCACTCGCCGCAGAAACTCGAGCAAATAGCCAACGCTGGCGCACTTTTCGTTGAAGTCGAGCGAGTAATACCAATTGGCAACACCGCGCTTGCCTTGCTCTTCCTCGGCGACCTTGTTCACGCCGATGACTCGGCTGACGTCCCAATCGAGATCGTCGCCGTTGAGCTTGATCTTCATGTGCGTCAGGCCATTGAATGGAATCCACTGGGCAAGGCTCTCCGGCAAGCCATCGCCGACCGGTTGTTTCACGTCCGCGGCGGTGAGCGGATCGAGTGCCCCGACCAGGTGGTAGAGCGGCATTCGCGGTTTCGCCTTGCTCAGAACAAATTCATGGAGACGCAGACCATCGAAGTCGGCGCCGAGATAATGACCGAGATCGTGGCGGAGCAAATCGGGTCCATAGGTCGAATAGCAATTCAGTCCGTGGACTTTACCGAATGCGTCATGCAGGGCGGCGTCGAATGGGCTGGCGCACACCATCGTCGCCAGGATCGGAATTGGGTCGGCGACTTGCAGGCGATTGCCAACCGTCTCGGCTTCGCGAATGTACTCGTGTTCGATCGACCATGTAATGTCGATGGGATGGCCGAAACCAGCATAGCCGCGGTAGACGGCGGCGACGCGATCGACGACTTCACGCATCGCCTCAAGCGTTTGGTCGTAACTCATGGTCTTCGACGGATACGCCCAGACATTGCCGAGCGGCATGGAGCCAAAACCATGCGCGGTCGTTCCGCCGACGGTTTCGACGTCGACGACGACGTTGAGGATGGTGACTCGGTCGAGGGCGACACCGCCGAATTTGATCGGCGTGCGGTAACGAAAGTCCTCGTAGGAGGTGCGAACGTCGCGGACGCGGATGTCGGTATGCATAGAAGTCAGCGTGCAGAGACCAGAAATCAGAGGTCAGCATAGGACCTATACGTCCTATAAGCCCTCCAGGTCCTATGTAGATTGGTTATGCTCCCCGATTGGCAACTTCCCCCCGGAACCGACCGCGGCTTGTGGGATTACGTGTCCAGCAAGCGCGTGGCCCGCGAATATGATGCGGCTCTTGCCGGTTCGCCGCTCCTTGACTTGGATCTTCGCTTCGCCGAGCAGCACTTTGCGACCCCAGGGCAATTGATCGATCTCGGTTGTGGAACCGGGCGTGCACTTGTTCATTTTGCGCGCCGCGGCTTTCATTGCCTCGGTGTCGATCTGTCCGAAGCGATGCTCGAAATCGTTCGCCAGAAAGCGGTGGGCGAGAAGCTAGCCATCGATGTATTGAACGCCAATCTCGTTGAGTTGGACGCCCTGCCAGCCGAGGCATTCGACTATGCGCTGTGCTTGTTCAGTACGCTGGGAATGATCCGGGGCGTGAAGAATCGCAGACAATTCCTCGGCCATGTTCGACGAATCCTGAAGCCGGGCGGGGTTTTCGTGCTCCACGTTCACAACGCTCGTTATCGTTTTGGACGTGGATTGGGTAAACGTGGCATCGAACCGGGCGATCGCACGATGCCGCAACACCGCGGCGGTGCGGAGTTGACGATTCATCACTACACGCGGCGCGAAATCATGGCGGATTTGGGTGCGGCCGGTTTTCGATTCCGGGCGCAGAGCCGGTGGGCACGCGAACCAGCGGCCGCCTGCCACGGCTCTGGCCGCTAACCACAATCCGGGCGCACGGATTTCTGATAGCGGCGAGGTAGACACCTTGATTTGCGGCGAAGTCCGCGTTGCCGACATTTCTCGCTCGCATTTCTTTGCGGCCGCATTACAATGCGGCCACGCAAACTTTCGCTTGAAGTCATCCCAAGGGGACCTCTCCATGCGGCGCATCTACGTCGTTGGCATCTGTTCCTTCATTGCCGTGGCCGTTGGCATCGGATACTGGAACCGCTGCGTCGAAATCCAGGCTAAGCCGGAAGACAAACCGCACAAGCCGTTCGGCATCGACAAGCGCATCCCATGGACCTCATCCCATGTCCAAGGGTCGCCGGAGCCCTCGGCGCCCTTTAGGCTGGTGAACGCATTCCCCAAGATCAAATTCGATTTCCCGCTCGAACTCGTGGCGCTTCCCGGCACGAAACTATTCCTTGTCGCGGAGCAGCATGGCAAGCTGTTCACCTTCGATCATGGCGGCGATGCATCGACGAAGCATCTGCTCCACGACGAGAAGTGCGATGTCTATAGCGTCGCCGTTCATCCGAAATTCAAGGACAACGGCTACATCTTCCTGACGGCGATTCGTGCTGACGAAAAGCCGGACGGTATCGAACTTTTGCGCTACACGCTGACGAAGACGAATCCGCCCACGCTCGATCCCAAGAGCAAACTTGTCGTTCTCAAGCGCCCCTGCGGGGGGCACAATGGCGGCTGTCTGCGATTTGGCAATGACGGTTACTTGTACGTCGGCACCGGCGATGGCAGTGGCATTGCCGATCAACTCCACACCGGCCAAAACCTCGGCGAAATTCGCGGCAAGATTCTCCGCATTGATGTCGACCAAGCCGAAGGCGGCAAGAATTACGCGGTGCCGAAGGACAATCCATTCGTTGGCCGAAAAGGCGCTCGAGGGGAGATTTGGTCGTACGGACATCGTCAGCCGTGGCGATTCGAGTTTGACCGCCCCACAGGCAACCTCTGGGTGGGCGAGGTCGGCCAAGATTTATGGGAAATGATTTGGCTCGACAAGAAAGGAGGAAACTACGGCTGGAGTGTTCAAGAAGGCAGCCATCCGTTCCGTCCGATGCGTGAGAAAGGCCCGGCCCCGATCGAATCGCCGATCGTCGAGCACGATCATAACGATTTCCGCTCGATCACGGGTGGCTTCGTCTATCACGGCAAACAGCGACCGGAACTCCAAGGCGCTTACATTTATGGCGACTACGATACGGGCCGGGTCTGGATGCTGCGCTACGATGCCAAAACGAAGAAGGTGAGCGAACACCGCGAAATGGTCGATACACAACTGCGAATTGTGGCATGGGGACAGGATCTCGACGGCGAGATTTATGCCGTTGATCATCAGGGGGGTGGGTTCCACAAGATTCTGCCCGCTACGCCGCAAGCGGCGAACACCATGAAGTTCCCACAGAAGCTCAGTGAAACGGGGCTCTTCACTTCGACCAAGGACCTGACACCGGCGCCGGGAGTGATCCCCTATTCCGTCAATGCGGAACTCTGGTCCGACGGGGCGATCAAGCAGCGCTTCATGGCGATTCCCGGCAACGCTCAGATCGACTTCGAGGCAATGACCTATCCGCAACCTGCTCCCGGCGCGTCACCTGGCTGGCGATTCCCAAACGGCACCGTGATGGTCAAAACCTTCTCGCTCGAACTGGAGCCGGGCAATCCGAACAGTCGGAAACGACTGGAGACTCGCCTCTTGGTCGGCGAGCGCGTTTTGGGCAGTGAAGATGTCGGCGACCAGGTCTGGTCGGGTTACACGTACCTGTGGAACGACGAGCAAACCGACGCGGAGTTGATCGGCGCCAAGGGCTTGAACAAAACGTACGAGATCAAAGACCCGGCCGTGCCGGGTGGCAAACGCATGCAAACCTGGCATTACCCCAGCCGGGCAGAGTGCACTCTTTGCCACACGATGTCCGCCAAGTACGTGCTCGGCATGAACACGCTACAGTCCAACCGCGATCAGGATTATGGCGATTGCGTCGCCAACCAGATCGCCACGTTCGAGCACATCGGCCTCTTCAGCAAGCCATTGCCCGAACGGCCGGAGAAGATGCCCAAACTTGTGAACTATCGTGACGCGAAAGAAGATCTGGATGCTCGCGCCCGTTCGTATCTCCATGCGAATTGCAGCCATTGCCATCGCAAGTGGGGCGGCGGCAATGCGGAGTTTCAGTTGCTATCCCCCCTCAAGCTATCGGACACGGGAATTGTCAACGTGAAGCCGGCGCATGGCAACTTCGACCTGAAGGAACCCAAGCTGATTTGTCCAGGCGAGCCGGATCGCTCGTTGATCTACCATCGCATGACCCTCCTGGGCCTCGGTCGGATGCCGCATGTGGCATCGAGCGTGGTGGATAAAGACGGGGCGGAGTTGGTTCGGGAGTGGATTGCGAAGATGAAGAAGTGAGGACTATGGTGAAGTACGGAAGTCCAGCGGAGCCAGAATCGCAAGCGAAGGTCGGGACTCTAACCGTCGTTTGCGCTTCCGGCTCCGCCCACTGCCGTAAAGTCCCTTCATAACTGCATCGTTACGTTTCCGCTTTCGTCTGCTCCGCCGGAGCGGTCAAAATCCAGCACCGCAGCACCTCCGCGACGCTCCAGGCTTGCGCGACACAGCCGCGGGGCGTGTATGGCGACTCGGCGTCGAACACTTCGCTGATCGATCCGATGCAGGCTTCACTCAGGTGATCTTGAAATCCCTTCAAGAAGTCGCGGCTTTCGTCGATCCGATCCGGGTAGACTCTTCGCCACGCGTCAATGAAGGGGCCAATCAACCACGCCCAAACCGTTCCCTGGTGATAAGCAGCATCGCGTGCCCGCAGGTCGCCATAGTACTTCGCCTTGTAATCTGGGTTGCCCGGCGCCAGCGAACGCAGCCCCACGGGGGTCAGCAAGCGCTTTTTGACTGTCTCCAGCACATCTTGCCAATGGCGCTGGTCGAGCACCGGATGGTCGAGAGAGATCGCAAAAACCTGGTTGGGCCGGCACGCGGGATCGTCGCCCTTCTCGCCGTCGATCACATCCCACAGATAGCCCTCCGATTCATTCCAGAATCGACGATTGAACGACTCGTGGGCTCGATCCGCGGCAGCCTTGATGCTGTCGGCGCTCAGGTCGCCGACATCGCGCAGCCAACTTTCCAACAGGCGCAAGGCGTTGTACCAAAGTGCATTGATCTCGACCGCCTTGCCCCGACGCGGTGTGACAACCCAGTCGCCAACCTTGGCATCCATCCAGGTCAATTGATAGCCTTCTTCCCCTTCTCGGAGAAGGCCGTCCGATGGATCGACGCCAATGCCAAAGCGCGTGCCGCGTTGATGGTGGGCGATGATATTCTTCAACGCCGGCAACAATGACAACAGAGTAAAACGATCCCCGGTGACTTGCGCATATCGACTCAGGGCGTGAAAAAACCAGAGGGTCGCATCGGCCGTGTGGTAGACCGCATCGCCTTCATGGTCGGGGAAATAGTTTGGAATCAGTCCATCGCGAATATGTCGGGCGAAGGTGCGCAGGATATAACCCGCCTCGGAGCGCCGGCCGGTGGCAAGCGTCAGTCCGTCCAGGCTGATCATGGTGTCGCGGCCCCAGTCGGTAAACCAGTGATAGCCGGCGATCACGGTGCGGGCTTCGTCGCCAGCCGCGTGTGCTCTTGCCGCATCGTGAATACGGGCAGCCGGCGCAATAATGAATTGATCGGCGGCGAGCACCAACTCGGCGCCGAAACCCGAGCGAGCGCGGGGATCGGCCGAGGCCACTAATCGGCGTCGCCGATTAAGCTCGGCCGCATGCGCCTGATCCGGGGACAATGCCACCATTTGGTCCCAGGATTCGGTCGAAGCGCTCAGCACCACATCGCGGTCGGCGCACAGGTTCACCCGGAATACGCCCGGGCTCCATCGGCTGCCGACCGCCTGATAGCCGCGGTTTTCTTCCACTCGGTAAAGCACATCTGGAACCCGAACCCCGTCAATGGTCAGAGCAGCACTATCCCCTTCCAGGCGAAAGCGCAAGCGCGGCAATTCCTTGCCCGCCGCCAATTCAAACCGACCCTCCGAGGCAGTCAGCACGTAAACTTCGTCGGTCAAATGCGTGACCGGATCATCGTGGTTCCGAAAATGGACGCTGGGCCGCAGTTTGAGTCGAATCGGCCCATCGCCGCGCGCCAACTTGTAATGCACGTGAACGGTGTTCTGCTGGTGCGGCATGAAGACACGCTTCTCGATTACATGGCCGTCCAATTCGAAGCGCCAAATCGGCAGGCCCATTTCCAAGCGGAATTCCGTCAGAACATCGGCGCCCTCGACTTCGACGTTGCCGCCCGCGCGTTCGGACCCGCCGACAGCGACGCCCCGGTAGTCCGGAAGTCGAAAGTGCTCGGTGAGGTGATTCCACATCATCACCCGCCCAAGTGGAGCGGGTTGAGCGGAAATTAGCAGGCCGTGATAGCGCCGGGTTGCGGCCCCCGCGATCGTTCCACAGGCATAACCGCCGAGGCCGTTGGCAACCAGCCATTCGCGTTCGAGTAGCGTCGACAGGTCTCCGCCGCGGATATGTCGAACGGGCACATCCCGCGCGGGGTCCCAGGTTCGATCCGGAGTTGCTGCGGCGGCAGGCGCCACTTCGACCGTCGACATTAGTAAGGAACTCGCGTTTCGTTTCGTTGGGTCCAGCCGGGTGGATCGCTAGCCGGGAATGAATGATCCGAGGCCTCGTGAACAACGTCGATATATCCGTCCGGGCAATAAATGCGGTCAGGGTCGTCGCCCACGGGCTCTGCATTACAGTTCTTCTTAGAAACAGTTTCGCCTCGAAAGGCATGCCGCAGCAAGATCACGCTGGCTCCGAGAAACGCAAGCAGGCCGAACCAGCGCGGTCGGTGTCGCGAACTCGCTCGTTCCATCGCGAGCGGAAGTCGTGAGTTATTCATGGACGTTTCCTCCGGGGCAATGCCCTAAGGATTGCAACCAGCGTGCCGGATTAGTAAACGATCCGTCGTTTTGCAATGCCGGTCCGCCTGACAATGGTGGACTCTTCGTCCGGAGCGGACGCGAAGACGATGGTAGACTCGCCAGGTATGCGCCAACCGTCATGCAATGTGTTTACTGGCCCCGTGCCTCCGCCACCATAAGCGGGGTTTTCGGTGGATAACAGCACCGTCCATATGCATTCGGAGGGCGGAGCAAGAAGCGGTTCGGCACAGCTGATGAGGTGCAGGTCACGGCCCAAGTTCACGAGCAGTAACTTGTCCAATCCGTCATTCGCAAAGTAACGCAGGACGAACGCTTGTTCGGACAATACCGCTCCATCAATTCCTCGCGAACGCTGCGCACGAAAGACGGGATCATTGCGACGCAATTGAAGCAAGTCGCGCGTTAGCTGGTACTGCACATGATGCGTATTGCGCTCGCTGAAATCGAGTTTGCACCGCTCGAACGTGTTCACCGAATGGGGCGCCGGCAATAACTCCTTTGCCTTTGGATCGGCGATGGACGGGAATTGTGCGAGGAATTCTTGGCGTCCCGCTTCAACGAGGGCGGCCAACTCGGGCTTATGATCGGCAAAATAGAGGAAGGGCGCCGAGGCGGCGAATTCCTGCCCCTGAAACAACATGGGAGTTCCAGGAGCGAGCAGCAGCAACGCTGTCATCGCTCGATATCGCCCGGGACTTGTCGTTAAATGGGCGCGCAGTCCATGCGCGGAGTTTGCAACTTGATCGTGATTCTGAATGAAGTTCACGAATGCGGCCGGTGGAATATCCAGTCCCGGTTCACCACGAGGCTTGCCCTGCCAGTTATACCATTGGCCCTGGTAGAGATACCCATACTTGGCAGTGGATATGAATTCCTGCGCATGGCCCCGGTAATCGGAGTAATAGGCTTCGCTGCGACCGGTGAGCGCCACCATCGCGGAATGATGAAAGTCATCGTTCCACAATGCATCCAGTCCGAATCCGCCCTTTTCGATCGCTTGAACTAGCTTGGGATGTTGCGGTTCGTTTTCGTTCACAATGATGATCGACCGTCCGCCGGCTGCCGCGCGTGCCCGGCGGCCGATTTCAGCCAGGATATGCGATGACGGTTCGGTCGCGTCGTCGTAAATGTTTTGCGTGGCATCGAGTCGCAAACCGTCGAGATGGAATTCGTCAATCCAGTAAGCGGCATTGGCGGAGAAGAAATCGCGCACCGGTCCGCTGTCCGGTCCGTCGTAGTTGATGGCTTCACCCCATTCCGTTCGATGCCGGTCGCTGAAGTAGGCCGGCGCGAACACTTTCAAGTAGTTGCCATCGGGACCGAGATGATTGTAAACGACATCCAGAATGACCCCGATCCCGAGTTGGTGGGCGCGATCGACGAAACGGCGAAAGTCGTCCGGACTCCCGTACAATCGGGTCGGCGCGAACAGATTCACGCCGTCGTAGCCCCAGCCAAAGCGCCCAGGAAAATCGGCAACGGGCATTACTTCCAGGCAGGTGATGCCGGTCGCGGCCAGTTCCGGTAATTCGCGCTCGGCCGCGGCCCAGGTCCCTTCCTGCGTGAAGGTGCCAACGTGCATCTCGTAGATGACCTGTTCGGCAAGAGCAATTCCCTTCCAACCCATATCCGACCAACGATAGGACCAGGGATCGACGACCATCGACGGACCGTGCGGGCCCTCGGGCTGAAAGCGCGAGGCCGGGTCCGGGTAAAGATCGGGGTGGTCGTCAAGGCGGAAACGATAGAGGTCGCCGGCCGATAAATCGGCGACGAGCGTTGCGAAGTAGCCTCCTACCTCGGGTTTCAGCGCGAAGGCGCGATTGTCCGCCAAAACGACTTCGACCGTCTTGCGAATGGGCGCCCAAACGCGGAAATGCACGCCCCCATCCGGGGCAGGTTCAGCACCAATGGCATAGCGCCGCCAGGCAGGCATTGTGAAACTCGGCAAATACGGTTGAAGGACCCGATTGTCAGCAATCCTCGTGCCTGGCCGTCCCCAGGCTCTCGGCTTGAAGCTCGGCACTTCCCGGGTAAATTGGCAGTCTACTCGCGCCAATGGAGTTCGTGGATGGCGGACGAAAGCAGCGCCTTCATTCTTCAATGTGTCGATCGATACCAGGCTGGCGACAAAACTGCCGCGGACGAACTCTTCCGCACGGTGGGCCAACGGCTCGATCATCTGGCTCGGCGGATGCTCGCGGGATTTCCCACCGTTCGACCGTATGCCGACACGAGCGATGTTGTTCAGGGCGCCTCAATGCGATTGTTAAACGCATTGCGCGAATTGCGACCGAAGTCGTCGCGCGAGTTCTTCAGTCTGGCGGCCATGCAGACCCGACGCGAACTGCTCGATCTGGCCCGACGATTTTCCGGCCGTCGAAAGATCCATTCCGGCGAAGACGCGGAACAATCCCATCTGACCGACCGCACACCCGCAAACGATGAAATCGACCTGTGGACTCGATTTCACGAAGCCGTGGAAGGCCTGCCGGTCGAAGAACGCGAAGCAATCGGTCTCGTGTTTTATCATGGCCGCTCTCGCGGCGAGGCGGCGGAAATCTTGGGAGTTTCCGAACGAACCGTATTCCGCTGGTGGCAATCTGGCTGCGAACGACTCAATGAGCGATTGGGGGGCGAACTGCCGACGATGTGATGATTCGTGAGGCGGAACGAAACTCAAGCAGGGCTGGACTGAGTCGAGTCCCGAACCATCGCTGAATGGCAATTTCGCGCTCGCTGCCGGACGTCCAATCGCCTCGGGCATTCCCCTCATTGCAACGGCGATCTGTGTAGCAAGCTCGCCCCGACTGATGGCGCACGCGTTCGCCTCGATCATTCGCGCGCTCCGCCCTTAATTGCAGCGAGCCCTTGAATTGGCGAAATCGCGGGGCGCTGACCGAATTCCGCTCACTATCCACTATCGTCCCGCGAGACGGTCGCCGCCCCGGGCATATGGCCATCCTTCACGCGGCAGCGCCCCCAGCCGATCGTGGTCGATCTTGCCGGTGAGCTCCTTGTAGACGAACTCGACGTTGTCCTTGATCTCCTTCGCCTCCTTGCCGGTCCATTCCTTGTACCACGGCATGTCGATGGAATCGGTGATCGCCGTCAGGTTCTTTTTCGCGTCGATCCCCTTCTTGACCTGTTCTCGCAATTCGACAAAGTAGCGTTTCTGCGTCTCCAGAAGATCCTTCGTCCCCATCGGGCCGTGGCCCGGGCAGACCCACTTGACGTCGAATTTTTGCATCTTTTCCAGGCAAGTAATCCAGGTGGCGGAGTTCGAGTGGCCCATGTAATTGAACGCCCCATTCACGCAAGCGTCGCCCGTGCAGAGGATCTTGTGCTTGGGCAGGTAGGCGACGACGTCGCCGCTTGTGTGCGAATGCCCGAGTTGGTAGAACTCGATCCGCTGCACGCCGTCATCCATCACGAGTTTCTCGTCGAACGTCTGATCGACTTGTTTCAACTCGCTTGATTTAACGTCATCGCGTTCCTTCGCGGCGTTCTGCCAGGCCATCGGGCCGTTGGTCTTCAGCAATCGGGCGCAGTTCTTCGAGCTGATGATTTTGGCCCCGGCCTTGGACCAAATCATGTTGCCATAAGCGTGGTCGCCGTGGTGATGCGTATCGAGCACGTACTTAATCGGCTTGTCCGTGGTTTTCTTGATTGCCGCCAACACTTCTTCCGCCGCCCTTGGGGAAGTTCGCGTCGATCACGACGACATGGTCCTTGCAGATGATCCAGACGTGATTGCTGCCCCCGAAGGGGACGGTTTTATCGGTAGCACTGATCGATGAATAACGAAAGAAAACGCCGGGGGCGATTTCTTTCACATCGTTGAACTTCATTTCCGGTGGCTTGTCGGCCGAGGGCTTGCTGTCCGGCTTGGCCAGTGCGACCAGAATGAAGACACCGGCAGCCAGCCCACCGACCGCGAGTTTCGGAAGCGTACGCATACGAGAGCCTCTTCGTCATGGTTGGAGGATGGGGAAAGAGTAGCCGACCCGGAGATGAAAAGCGAGGGGTCAGTTGCACGGGAATCGAATCATCAGATGCTCTGCTGCCCCATTCGATTGAAGCCGGCGCCCATTGGGCAGTTGGCCTCATCGGGGCGGGAATGCTCGCGAAGCGCGGAAACTGCTTCCATGATGGCGAATAGGGCGTGATCGGACCTCAACGCCATTGCCAACTTCGGGTGAAGCACCTGGATGGCAATCGCCATTCGCCGATTCGTTCTGGGCGGCGGCGTCGCGCATCGGGGTCGCCGATCGCCAGATCGGCAAGCAGATGATGAATTCGCTGCCATGTCCCGGACCGTCGCTTCGTGCACTCAGCTTGCCGTCATGGAGTTCGACGAGTCGGCGTGCGAGGGTGAGGCCAATTCCCAATCCCCCGTCCGATCGCTCCACGGCACGGTCTCCTTGCGTGAATGGCTCGAAAACACTCTCCAGCATTTCCGGCGAAAGTCCCAGTCCGGTGTCGCGGATCCGCAGGACGGCTTCGTCGCCCTCTCGAGCCATCGCAATCCAGATTTGCCCGCCATCTTCCGTGTACTTTGCGGCATTGTTGAGCAAGTTGGCGACGACCTGGGTCAGTCGAATCAAATCGCCGGAAACGCGCAGTGGTTCGTCCATCGCACAGACCGACAACTCGTGTGTTCGCGATTCAATCAGCGGCATCGCGATTTCGACCGCTTGGGCGACGACCGCCCGCAAGTCGACCGATTCGCGCTGCAGGCGAATCTTGCCATGACTGATTCGGCTCACATCGAGCAGGTCATCCACCAATCGGACGAGTTGGCCGACATTTCGATCGATGAGTTCACGAGTCGGCCGCAAATTCGGATACTGAGCGTCCTGCAACCGCAACAGAGCGACGGCATTTCGAATTGGCGCGAGTGGGTTGCGCAACTCGTGGGCCAGCATGGAAAGAAACTCGTCCTTACGGCGATTCGAGTCGGCGAGCGCTTGCTCCGCCCGTTTCTGCTCCGTGACATCGACAACGTTGCCGACATAACGTGTGATTCGACCGAATTCGTCTTGAACGACCAATCCTTGATCCCAGACGAAAATCTGCTGGCCATCGCGGTGACAAACGCGGTATTGGTGTCGATAGGTCTGCCGGACGGGGCCGAGGACGACCTCGCGCGCTGCTCGGAGGCCTTCGAGATCATCCGTGTGGACCCGACTCTCCCACCAGGCGAGCGTCGAGGCTTCGTATGGTTGAAACCCGAGCAAGTGGCGAATTCCAGGCGACGCAGTGAGTTGGCCGGAGCGCACGTCCACTTCGTAAATGAAGCCATTGACCGCTTCCGAAGCGAGGCGAAATCGTTCTTCGCTTTCGCGCATCGCCGCTGCGGCCGCTTCCGCCGCTTCCCGCGCTGCTTGCGCGAGCCAGAGCCACGCGCTCCTCCGCGTGCCGACAGACTTCCTGGGTCATCCGGTGCAGATCGACAAATACCTTGACCTTGGTCCGAAGAACTTCCGGCACCACTGGTGAAAGCATGTAGTCGACGGCGCCCAGCGAATATCCCTGGGTTGTTCGCAAGTCGTCCGCGTAGGCCGTGACAAAAATGATCGGCGTTCGCGCCGACTTACGCCGCTGGCGAATGAGCGAAGCGGTCTCAATTCCATCCATTCCCGGCATTTCCACATCCATGAGGATGACGGCGAAATCCTGGCGCAGCACCTGTTGCAATGCTTCGGGCCCCGATCGCGCCATGACGATGTTCTCGTCCAGGTCGGCCAGGACGGTCTCCAGAACGAGCAGTTTGTCCGGAAGATCGTCGACGATCAGGATGCTCGCCTTGTCGGAATCGGGCATGGTTTCGTCTCGTTTGTTCGATCGGTTGGGCCCATTGATCTTTGCGCCGATGGTGCTCTGGGTCCGCTCGGTGCGTGAATCATGCGGGGACCTATCGATGCAACCACGCTCGAAGCACCGCGAGCATCTGCTCCGGATCGACCGGCTTCGATAAGTAGTCCCACGCGCCGGCCTCAATGCAACGTTCGCGATCGCCCTTCATCGCTTTGGCGGTAACCGCGATGATGGGCAGTCCCCGCAGGCTCGGAATCTTGCGGATCTCGCGCATCGTTTCGAATCCGTCCATGTCCGGCATCATGATATCCATGAGCACCACATCCATATTCGGCTCGTTGCGTAACATCTGAATCGCATCCCGTCCGTTGATGGCGGACGAAATCACCATTTGATGCTCTTCCAAAACGGTCGAAAGTGCAAAGATGTTGCGCATGTCGTCGTCCACAATGAAGACTTTCTTCCCGGCCAACGATTTGTTCGATTGATGAAGCTCTTCCAAGATGACCCGTTTCTGGTCGGGGATCCGTGTCAGCGGCAGGTGCAGGAACCGATTGGCATGGTCGAGCAGGCGCTCCGGTGAGTGCGCGCGACGGACAACGGCGAGTTCGTCGAGCGACTTCCAAGGATTGGGCCGGCCGGTGTAATCTTCGGCGTCGTCGAAGAGGACAATGGGGATGGCCGTGCCAAGCGGCCGTTGACCGATCGCTTCGGCGAGCGCGGTTGTATCGAGGGGCAGGTTGTCCGCTCCGGTCACCAGGCAATCGACGTGCGAATCGCGAATCACGCTGAACGCGGCTGCGGCATCGGCCACGCCGGTCACGTGCAGATTATCATCGCTCAAGTACTCTGTCAGGCGTTGCCTGCGTTCAGAATTCGCATCGACGATAAGCACTTGCCGTCTGGCTTGACGGAGGAACTCATCGAGTTCGGCCAGCAATTGATCGAGAACCGCCCGCGTCTGCAACGGTTTGGCCACAAAATACAGTGCGCCGGAGTTGAGCGCCCGCTCGCGCGATTCATCCGTCGAAATTGCGCAGACCGGTATGTGCCGGGTCGTCAGGTCATTTTTCAAGCGATCCAAGACCCGCCAACCGTCCATGTCCGGAAGGAAAATGTCAAGCGTAATCGCATGGGGCTTGTATTCGCGCCAGGGCAAGCGCCATCGCGCCAAGCGAAGTGACCAGTCCCTTGAATCCCCGTTCGTGCGCGGAGTCGAGAATGACACGCGCAAACCCGATGTCGTTTTCGATAATCAATAGGATCCGGTCGCCGGTTTGAATGAGGTCGCGGTCGTCGCCTGCTTCGTTCAAGAGCGGGGCCGGCTCGGTCGCTTGCGCGGCGATTACAGGCATGACGGCATTCACGGATCGCGCGGCCATTAGGCGCACCGCGCCAAGGCTCTCAATGGTCGGAAGCACGATCGCGTCGAGGGCAGTCCTTCGAGCCAATCGGGACGCCGAGTAGGTTTGCGGTAGGTAAAGAGTAAACGTACTACCATGTCCGGGAACGCTCGTCAGGCGGATCTCGCCGCCCAGCAGGCGCGACAGCTCGCGACTGATTGCCAGGCCAAGGCCGGTGCCGCCGTATTTGCGGCTCGTGCTGCCGTCCGCCTGCTGGAATGCTTCAAAGATAATCTGCTGCTTTTCCAGGGATATGCCTATGCCCGTGTCCGACACCGAAAAGGCAATGACATTGGGCGCTCGGTTCAACTCCTGATTGTCCGCCGACCAGCCGTCCATGACCGGAGCCACGGACAGCGATACCTGGCCGTGGTGCGTGAACTTGAATGCATTGGACAGCAAGTTCTTAAGCACTTGCTGCAATCGCTTGGCATCCGTGAACATGGCCACGGGAAGACGTGGGTCGATTTCGACCCGGAAGCCGACCAATTTCGCTTCGGCGACATGTCGGAACGTTCGTTCGACATAGCCCTTGAGATCTTCCAGGCGCAAATCGCTTGCGTCGACCATGACCGTGCCGGATTCGATCTTGGATAGATCGAGAATATCGTTGATCAACATCAACAGATCGTTGCCCGACGAGTGAATCGTCTTGGCGAATTCCGTTTGCCTCGCGGTGAGGTTGCCATCCCCATTTTTCGACAACTGATCCGACAGGATGAGCAGGCTATTGAGGGGCGTTCGGAGTTCGTGGCTCATGTTCGCCAGGAACTCGGATTTGTACTTGGAGGTCAGTGCGAGTTGCTTGGCCTTGTCTTCGAGGGCCTGGCGAGCCTGCTCCACCTCCTGGTTCTTTCGTTCGACCTCTTCGTTCTGATGGGCAAGCAATCGAGCCTTTTCCTGCAATTCCTCGTTGGTCTTTTGAAGCTCTTCACCGCGCGACTGAAGTTCCTGAGCCAACGACTGGGATTGGGTGAGCAATCCTTCCGTGCGCATATTTGCTTCGATTGTGTGAATGACGATGCCAATCGATTCCGTCAATTGATCGAGAAATGCCTGGTGCGTGGAACTGAATCGGTCGAGGCTCGCCAATTCCATGACTCCCTTGACCTGGCCCTCGAAAATGATCGGCAGCACAATGATGTTCGTGGGAGCCACCGAGCCGAGGGCCGACGAAATACGCAAGTATTCTGGGGGTGCATTATCGAGGAACACTTTCTGCTTGTCGAGCGCGCATTGGCCGACCAGCCCGGCGCCGAGCCTGAGGCGGCTGCCGATGGCTGTTTCACCCTGGTCTGCATAGCTAGCCAATAAAGCCAGTTCGGGGGCGGCCCCATTATCGAGGACATAGAGAACGCCCTGTTGCGCGCCGACCACCGGCGCCAGTTCCGAAAGGATCATCCGTCCGACCGTCGTCATGTCGCGCTGACCTTGCAACATGCGGCTGAACTTGGCGAGATTCGTCTTCAGCCAGTCCTGCTCCGTGTTCTTGTGCGTCGTGTCCTTCAGGTTCCGAATCATTTCATTGATGTTGTCCTTGAGCGCGGCGACTTCCCCCTGCGCGACGACCGTGATCGATCGCGTCAGGTCGCCCGTCGTCACGGCCGTGGCAACTTCCGCAATGGCTCGGACCTGTGTGGTCAGATTGGCCGCGAGCTGATTGACATTGTCGGTCAAGTCCTTCCAGGTGCCGGACGCGCCCGGCACCTTCGCCTGCCCGCCGAGTTTGCCTTCCACACCAACTTCACGAGCAACCGTTGTCACCTGATCGGCAAAAGTGGCTAGGGTATCGATCATTTCGTTGATCGTGTCCGCCAACTCGGCAATTTCGCCCTTGGCTTCGAGCACCAGTTTTCGTTTGAGATCGCCATTCGCCACACAGGTCACGACCTTGGCGATGCCGCGCACCTGGCTCGTCAGATTGCCGGCCATGAAATTCACACTGTCCGTGAGATCCTTCCATGTACCCGACACGCCGCGCACTTGCGCCTGTCCGCCGAGCTTGCCGTCGGTGCCGACTTCGCGCGCCACGCGCGTCACTTCCGACGCAAACGAGTTGAGCTGATCGACCATCGTGTTGATGGTGTCTTTCAACTCCAGAATCTCGCCCTTCACATCGACGGTGATCTTGCGGCTCAGGTCGCCGCTGGCGACGGCCTTCGTGACCTGGGCGATATTGCGCACCTGGCCGGTCAGGTTCCCAGCCATGAAATTCACGCTGTCGGTCAAATCCTTCCATGTACCCGCGACGCCTTCGACATAGGCTTGACCGCCAAGTTTACCGTCCGTTCCGACTTCGCGCGCCACACGCGTCACTTCGGATGCGAAGGATCGGAGTTGATCGACCATCGTATTAACGGTGTTCTTCAACTCGAGAATTTCACCCTTCACATCGACGGTGATCTTGCGGCTCAAGTCGCCCGCAGCCACTGCCTTGGTCACGTCGGCAATGTTGCGCACCTGGGCCGTAAGGTTGCCGGCCATCGAGTTGACGGAGTCGGTGAGGTCTTTCCAGGTGCCCGCCACACCTTCGACCTGGGCTTGTCCACCGAGTTTGCCGTCGGTGCCGACTTCGCGCGCCATGCGCGTCACTTCCGAAGCGAAGGAGTTGAGCTGATCAACCATCGTGTTGATGGTGTTTTTCAACTCCAGAATCTCGCCCTTCACATCGACGGTGATCTTGCGGCTCAAGTCGCCCGCAGCCACCGCCTTCGTCACGTCGGCAATGTTGCGCACCTGGCCGGTCAGGTTCCCAGCCATGAAATTCACGCTGTCGGTGAGGTCTTTCCACGTACCTCCCACGCCCTTCACATGGGCCTGTCCGCCGAGCTTCCCTTCACTACCGACTTCGCGCGCCACGCGCGTCACTTCCGAAGCGAAGGAGTTGAGCTGGTCGACCATCGTGTTGATGGTGTCTTTCAACTCCAGAATCTCGCCCTTCACATCGACGGTGATCTTCTTGGACAAGTCGCCGGCGGCGATGGCTTTGGAGACGTCGGCAATGTTGCGCACTTGCGACGTCAAGTTCGACGCCATGAAATTGACGGAGTCGGTCAGGTCTTTCCACGTCCCCGCCACACCCTGGACCTGCGCCTGTCCGCCGAGCTTGCCATCGGTGCCCACTTCCCGCGCCATGCGCGTCACTTCCGAAGCGAACGAGTTGAGCTGATCGACCATCGTGTTGATGGTGTCTTTCAACTCCAGTATTTCGCCCTTCACATCGACGGTGATCTTGCGGCTCAGGTCGCCGCTGGCGACGGCTTTCGTGACCTGGGCGATATTGCGCACCTGGCCGGTCAGGTTCCCAGCCATGAAATTCACGCTGTCGGTCAAATCCTTCCATGTACCCGCGACGCCCTGCACCTGGGCCTGTCCGCCGAGTTTGCCGTCGGTGCCGACTTCCCGCGCGACCCGCGTGACTTCGGCTGCGAAGGAGTTGAGCTGATCGACCATGGTGTTGATGGTGTCTTTCAACTCCAGAATCTCGCCCTTCACATCGACGGTGATCTTCTTGGACAAGTCGCCGGCGGCGATGGCTTTGGAGACGTCGGCAATGTTGCGCACTTGCGACGTCAAGTTCGACGCCATGAAATTGACTGAGTCGGTCAGGTCTTTCCACGTCCCCGCCACACCCTGGACCTGCGCCTGTCCGCCAAGCTTGCCATCGGTGCCCACTTCCCGCGCCACGCGCGTCACTTCCGAAGCGAAGGAGCGCAATTGATCGACCATCGTGTTGATGGTGTCTTTCAATTCGCGGAATTCACCCTTCACGTCGACGGCAATTTTCTTCGATAGGTCGCCATTCGCAACGGCGATGGTCACTTCGGCAATATTGCGGACCTGATCCGTCAAGTTACCGGCCATCGAGTTGACTGAATCGGTGACATCCTTCCAACTTCCCGCGACTCCCTGCACCTGGGCCTGACCACCGAGTTTGCCGTCGATGCCGACCTCGCGCGCGACACGCGTTACCTCGCTGGCAAACGTCCCCAGCTGATCGACCATGCGATTCACGAGCCGAGCAGTGCGCAGAAACTCCCCCTGTAGCGGCCGGCCCTCGAGTTCGAGCGCCATCGTCTGCGAGAGATCACCACGGGACACGGCGCCAATCACGCGCACGGTTTCGCTGGTGGGGTGAACCAAGTCGTCGATGAGTTCATTGACGGACGAGATAGCGGCTTGCCACGAGCCCGAAACTTCGCCGAGGCTGGCCCGTTGTCCGAGCTTTCCTTCCTTGCCGACAACACGGCTCGCTCGCTCGAGTTCGCGAACCATGCGTTCGTGCAAGCTCACCACTCGATTGAACGTGTCGGCGACTTTCCCCGGCAATCCCGTCCACTCGTCGGGAAGGCGGACGGAAAAATCGCCGCGTTCCAGTGCTGTCAACACCTGAAGCAACCGGACCGAGTCGATTGCCCCGGGAGTGCCGCTGGAGGTGTGGATGCCGTTGGACGGAAGTTCCGCGTGAGCGGTCGTCATGGATGATCTCCATGCGCAGCCTCGGCTATCAGGCCGAGGTCGTGGCGAGGATTAGATAAGTCACGTACGAGCCGAGGGATGTTCTCGAGATGGGTGACTGCGTGAACGCCTCGCAACAGTCTCCAAACTAACTAGATGCGGTCGAACAATCCGTTGTTTCGGGGCTGTATGTAGGCTAACAGCCCTGTCGGCGAATTCCAGAAAAAAATCGACACTTCCCCGCTTAAAGCGATTGCATTATCACCTCCAACCCAGCCGAGTTTGGTCTATTTGGCCCGACGCCGAACCTTCGCAAATGGATGGGGTCGAATGCGCAATGATGTCGGGTTTGCAGGGCTAGAGATAAAAGGAAGGCGGCCAAGGTGGCCAAGATGGCCAACGTTTTCTCCATCCCCCTCTGGCCATCTTCCTGCTCGCCGGTCCGCGTCAAGGTCGTGTCATAGACGAATCATAAGTGACTGAACGGGAAATATTTGCGTAACCAAACAGTCCCGTGATACCGGCAGGCGAGCCGGCTCAACGGCGGTCAAGAACGGCCAAAGTCAGTTGAATTGCTGGCCATCTTCCTCGTGTATAGTTTCGTATAGTTAGCGTCCCTTTCCTCACCGACCGAAGCCGATTCGTTGCAAAGCTTCACTGCGGCCCCACCCGACTGCCGCTTACCCCTAAGTTTTTGCCTCGCGCGAAGATTTCAGGCGGATCCTCGTATAGAAAACCACCTGGTACGCACCGCCTAGTTAGCCCGAGTTTCTCACCACAGAGGATACAGCGAAGACGAGCAGAAGGCGGTTTATGGCAGTTCCTAGAAGAACACACGGCCCGTGAATGGCACCTCGAACCAAATGATGCTTTCAATGCGCTTTTCTCTGTATTACTCACTACTGATTTTTAGTTGCCATAACACAATTCTTATGCGGCGAGTGCGAGTATTTGCACATTGGTATCGTGGATGTAGCTGATGGCCGTGGCGAGGAGTCGGCCGCGATCGGTGATTTTGTAGCGGTGGCTCTTGGGGATCTTGCGGATCAGTCCGTGGGCGCGGAGTCGTTGCAATTGCCGCGTCACGCGTCCGCTCTGGCGTTTCGTCTCGACCGGGTTGGTCGGGGCTGAGCCAGTCAGGAGCATGCGGAGGTCGCGATTCCGGAAGCCCGCGATCGCGAACTCACCCCGGTTGATCGCGCGAGCAACGCGCCATCGTCGCGCGACATCAAATTCAGTCCCCGGTGGCGACGGCCCGCTTTGGTCACCGGCCGGCTCGCGGCCACCAGAGCCGGGCCGAGCGTCTCGGGGGACTCGACGGCCGCGAGGGCCGCCAAGTACGACTCGTTGGCCGCTTGCGACAACTGGCAGCGACGGTACAGGTCCGCCACGCCCCGCCGCAGTGGTTGCCAGGCCAATCTCCCGCTCGGATCGCCTTCCTTCGGACGGTACACCTTCAAGCCTTCCGCCTGATGGATCGTCGTTTCGATCCGCAAGATGCAACCGAACTTGTCGTACATCTTCAAACTGTTCCGACCCAGGCGGTGCTTCACGCGTGTCCCCTCGACGCGCGTTTTCGTGCTGCTCACGACTTCGCCTTGAAAGCGACCGTCCAACGCTCCGGCCTTTGTCAGCCGCTGCTGCAAGAAGCGCAGCACATCGGGGCTCGACAGGTTCTCGGTCGCGTGCCGAACCAACCGGCGATACAACGGCCGCAACGCCGCCACCGAACGAAACGCCACGTCGGTCGCCCACTCCGTCTGTTCGGCCGTCCAGTAATAGTCGCGGAGTTGCCACTCGGTCAGCAGCCGCGCGAACTCCGGATGCGACTCGCGAATCACGCCGGTCAACGTCGCCGACCAGTCCGTTTGCAATTGTTCGTCGAACAGGGCCTGCGCCTTCGGGAAGTCCGCCACCCAGGCCAAGCTGTTGTCTCGGCGCTGGTACTCGATGCCCGCCGCGTCGAGTTGCCGAGCCAGCCACTCGCGGCCGTTCAGGCAAATCTGCACGGACATCGGGAACCACGTCATCAGACGGATGTGCATCATGCCGAAGCGCGGATGGCGCAGGTAGATGTAATAGTGCAAACACTTGCGCTGGGCCGACACCAGTTCCAGCATCCGGGTGGCCGCGTTCTTGTACAGTTGAAAACTGCGACAGTTCTCGACGCAACTGAGGACGGCAATCACGCCCGTGAAATCGTCCGCCACCGCGTGCTGCCGGATCAGATCGTGGACAACCGCCTCTTTGTCGATCGTGCCGGACAAGTAAACCACCTTGCCAACGGGAGTCGTCGCGGCTAACCGTTCGGTGGCGAGCTTCAGTCGCCGGGCCGTCCCGTCAAAGAAGCTCTTGAATGCGACCAGCAAGACCTTGAGGAAGCCCAAGTAGCGGGACAAGCCGTCGGCATAGCAGATCGAACGTAAGGTGCCTCGAAAGCGAACACGATCCAAACCTGAAAGAACTCCGTGGATATGGTCGCTGTGCTGTTGTAAGAAGGTCTGCATGGCATGCTCCGGTTGCTGAGTAATGTGCGCTAACACCACTCTATCCAACCGGACATGCCTGCTTCATTTGGTTGCGGCCAAGGGCCGCGCTGTGATCTCTGTGACTCTGTGGTGAGAAAACCGGGTTAAAACCCGAGCGAGCGAATTGGCAAAAAAAAAACCCAAGCCGGCCTTCGATTACGCGGTCTATGTGACCGTGCGCGTTCTCATTTGCATCGTCCAGGCATTGCCGCTGATTGTCGCGATTGGGTTTGGCGAGTGGTTCGCCTGGATCATGTACAAGGTAGATAAGCGGCACCGGGAAATTGCTCGCGATAACTTGCAAAAAGCATTTCCGGAATTGTGCTCAACGCCGATCAGATGCGATCGCCTGGTTCGCGGATGCTACAAGCACTTTTGCACGATGATTGTCGAGATCGCTTGCTTGCCGCGGCGGATTCACATCTACAACTGGCGACAATCGACGGCGACTCACCATTTTGAGCGCCTGGTAGCCGCCGTGTTGTCGGGGCGGCCGGTCATGGTCGTTACCGCCCATTTTGGCAACTGGGAGGCAGCTGGTTACGTGAGCGGCGTGGTCGGACTGAAGTCATTCGCAATCGCCCGACTTCTGGACAACCCGCATCTGGATCGATTTCTGCAGTCGTTCCGCCAGAAGACGGGACAGACAATCCTCTCGAAGACCGGCGACTTCGAGCGGATCACGGCAGCGCTCGAATCGCGATCCATTCTTTCGACCCTCGGCGACCAGGATGCGGGGCCCAAGGGCCTGTTTGTCGATTTCTTCAATCGGCCGGCATCGACACACAAGGCTGTGGCATTGCTGGCGTTGCAATATGATGCGCTCATGGTGGTCTTCGGCGTGCCGCGAATCGGCACACCGATGAAGTTTCTCTGGCGAATCGAAGACGTCATCGATCCGCACGAGTACGCCGGCAAACGGGGCACGGCGGTCAAAGCGATCACCATCCGATTTACCGAGGCGATCGAACGAATGGTCCGCGAATACCCGGAACAGTACTTCTGGCTGCACCGACGCTGGAAACACCAGCCGCCCACGCGCAACGACCGCTCCACGAGCGTCAGTGCTGGGCAGATAACTCCCGCCTCGTCCCAATCGGCTGGGTAGTCATCCCCTTGGAGAATCCGCGATGTCTTTCCGCCATGTCACTCTAACCGCCGCACTGGTCGTCCTCGCATTCGGAGGCGCTTTCGCCGACGAAAAGAAAACGACCAAGCCGGACGCAACGTGGAAGAAGTTATTCGATGGCAAAACGCTTGACGGCTGGACGTTGACATTCAAGGAGGATGGCGGCAAGGTGTCGGTCAAGGAGGGCGCGATCGTCATGCCCAAGGGCATGAAAATGACTGGCGTCACTTATGCCGGTAAGGATTTTCCGAAGACGGATTATGAAGTGGAGCTCGAAGGCAAGCGAATCGACGGCGGCGATTTCTTTTGCACGACGACCTTCCCCGTTGGCGACGGCTTCTGCTCGCTCGTCGTTGGCGGCTGGGGCGGCATGCTCACGGGTATTTCGAGCATCAACGGTTCCGATGCATCGGAGAACGAAACCACCTCGTCGATGGAGTTCAAGAACAACAAGTGGTACAAGGTGCGCATTCGCGTGAGCCCCAAGAAAGTCGAATGCTGGATCGACGACGAAAAGATCGTCGATATCGAGCGCAAGGGCAAGAGATTCAGCACGCGAATCGAGTGCGAGGACTGTCAGCCCTTCGGCCTGGCGACCTGGGACACAACGGGAGCCGTGCGCGACGTCGCGCCTGCGCAAGCTGACCGACGCAGAGAAGAAGGCGAGCGCGGAGAAAGGCGAGAAGAAGTAACCCCCGCTTCGAAATGACCTTGCCAACATAGTCAAATGTCGGATATTGCGACGGGGATATGGATCGCCGCGCCTTGGCCGCTTGCCTGCTCGCTTCTCTTGGAGCGATCGCATGCGCCGACGAGAGTCCGTTCGCAACATTGAAGACGCCTGAAATCCCGACGCCATCGCAGCCTCTTAGCGACCCCTTTGGAAGCCTCTTTCCAACTGAAATTGCAAGCGATGTACATCCGCTTTCCAGTTTTCCTGGCGGGGAGCCTGGTCTGATTTTCGACGGCAGCCTGAACTACATCTTTTCGAACCTCCGGGGAAGCCGCGTCGCCGCACCGCAGTTTCAACCAGTTGCGAACTGGCGCGTCCCGCAATTGAATGTCGCGGATTTGGATGGCATCTCGGGGCGTGGGAGCAGCCCAGCCAGCTATTTCGCCGGCGCCCGTCTTGCGGCCGGCTATCGGTTGGATGGAGGCTGGGGCGAGTTCATCGCCGCGGCTCACTGGGCCGGCGGAGCCCGCGAACAATGGTTCAGCAATGGCGATCCACGTACGGCCTGGTTTGTCCAGTCCCAACTCGCGGATCAAACGCAAAACGACGAGAGCGGTCGCGATGGGCCTATCGGCCCACAGGTAGAACCGGGCCGGCTCGATCCCATCGGCGTTTCCCACATCCACACGCGAGTTGGCGTGTCCACGTATGACTTGACCTATGGCAACGGCATCTATGGAACTACGCCGCTGGAACTGCGGCTTGTGGTCGGAGTGCGCTGGGGAAATCTTTTGGTTGAAGATGTGAACGACGGCATTGGCGCGATGGCCCAAGAGAGAACGAGTTTTGCTGGATTCGGTCCGATGGCGTCGCTGTACGGCGAGTGGAAGGTCCTCGGCGACGGTCCGTTCGATCAAGCATCGCTCGGTCTTTTCGGACAGTTGACCGGGAGCTTGTTATTCGGACGCACCGACCAGATCGAGCGCGAGGAATTCGATTTTCCCAATCCATTTTCGAGGCGATATGCCGAATCGGCCAATCAGCAATCGGTGCCCGTATTCGGCTTCTCGGCTGGCGTCGTCGGCCGGATTGCAGGCAGTGGCCCCGCATTCATGCTCGGGTATGATTTCGAAGAATGGAAGCATGTCGGCAAGGTCGGCGCGTCGAACTTTGATCTGACGATGCACAGTATCTTCATTCGCTGCACTTGGAACTACTGACCGTCCAATTCTCGTGCGCCGCTCGCCGCCGGGTCGTACGGCTCCAGCCATTGAATGATTTCAATGCGATTGCCGTCCGGGTCGAATACGAAGAAGCGATCGCAATTCGGGATCGGTGTCGTTTCCATCATGTCGATCGCGTACCGACGAAAATGATCGTGCGCCGCGTGGATATCGGCTATTCGCAAGGCAAAATGCCTTGGACTTTGCGTGTCCGGCGCGGGCTTTCGCAAGAGATGGAGTTGCTGGTTGCCCAGGTCGAACCAGAGGACCTGAAAGTCGAACGTCCGCGGCTTGGCAATCTCTTGGAGTCCGAGAATCTCGCGGTAGAAACGCCGCGCCGCATTCAGATCGGTCACCAGAACCGAAACATGATCGATTTGTCGCACGGAAAGGCTCATCGAATTGCCCTCTAGCGTTTTCGTTTCGCGAAGAAGTCGGCAATCAACTGGCGCGAATTCGACGTACCCGCGAGCCGAAGGAACGCTTCCGTCTCCAACCGCAATCCAGTGGCCAGGTCGGACAGCGATCCCTCCAGAATCACCTTGAGCGCTTCGGCGGCAGCCGGCTTCACGGAATCGTCGATTGCCTCCAGTGACTGACGGATCTCGCCGAGAAACTTGGCCGATGGCAGCATCTCGGCCGGTACCGGCGACCGCTTGATTTCGCGCACTTCGCGCCAGTCGCCGAGTTTGAGCCAGTGCTCGGCCGAAGCGATCAGTTCCTCCGACGAGACGCGTGAATCCACCAGTCCGTCTGGCGGTGGGTCATTGGCATCGTAGCTCGCGGCAGACAGAATGCGACGAACCGCCTCCTCGACACCGACGAACCGAGGCAGGCGCTGCGTCCCGCCCCAGCCGGGAATCAATCCGAGCTTGATCTCCGGAAAGCCCAACTGCAGTTTTGGATGCGAGCCGCAGATGCGGAAATCGCAGGCGAGCGCCAATTCCAATCCCCCACCCAGAGCGGCGCCGTCGATCGCCGCGGCGGTCGGAAATGGCAAGGCTTCGAGCGTGCCGAACACGCGATGAGCGAGTTCGAGATATGCTCTTGTCGGTTCCGGATTTGCCGGGTCGGCATTCGCCAGTTCATTGAGATCGGCGCCGGCAATAAAGATTCCAGATTTGGCGCTCGAAATGATCAGACCGACAATGTTTGGTTGATGCGCCAGGGAATCGAGTGCCCGGCCGAATTCGGTGAGCAAGTCGGACGACATCACGTTGGCCCGGCTATTCGGCTGGTCGAACGTGAGGTAGGCGATCAGGTCGTTAACGGCGAGGCGGATGGCGCTTTCGGTCATGGCAACATCCCACGGCATAGGACACATGGGTCATAACGACGCCGACGTCCTATTGACGGCTGCGCGGTCAATGTGCCGCCGAGGAAAAGAGGAGTAGGATTAAGAACAGGACCGGAAGGCCGCGCACTGGCCGATCGTAATCTTACTCTTAATCCTGCTCTTAATCCTCTTCCTAATCCTAATCCTCATCTTAATCCTACTCTGCTTCGCAGCCCGTCTCCGTCGTGACGCATTGGCCGCGCAGCCGTCAATATTGCGTCTTCAGCCCCCTATGGCAATCAATACGCGTTCCGATGCACCAGCCCGTTCCACAGCGTCAGCCACATGATCTTCAGATCCAGCCAGGGCGTCCAGTGGATGATGTAGTGCAAGTCATATTGAATGCGCTTGCGTAGTGACGTGTTCCCCCGCCAGCCATGGACCTGGGCCCAGCCCGTGATGCCGCATTTGACCGCATGCCGAGCCATGTAGTTGGGAATTGTCTTGCTAAATTTCTCGATAAACACGGGCCGCTCGGGCCGCGGTCCCACGATCGACATGTCGCCCTTGAGCACATTGATGAACTGCGGCAACTCGTCCAGACTAGTTTTGCGCAGGAATGCGCCGATGGCGGTCTTGCGCTCATCCTGTTTGTCCGCCCAAACCGGGCCCGTGGCGTCCTCCGCTCCGGCACGCATCGAGCGGAATTTCAACATGGGAAACGACTGGCCATTCAGGCCGCACCGTTCCTGCCGATAAAACACCGGCCCTTTGCTCGTCAGCTTGACCGCCAGCGCGATGAGCACCATTAATGGCGAAAGCAGAATGAGCGCCAGCGCCGCCAGCACGATATCCATCAATCGCTTGACGAGAACGTTGACGCCATAATGGGGGCTCTCGCGGAGTCCGACGATGGGCATGCCCTCGAAAAACGTGGTCGTCAGTGAGACACCCGCGAGATTCGGCAGGTCGGCCACCAGGCGCACGTCGATGACCTTTTGCGACAACACATCGAACACGTGCCGGGCTTCGTGAAAGCGGTTCATCGGCAAACAGATGAAGACATGGTCGATGCTGTAGCGATCGATGATTGCCGGCAAGTCGCCGACAGTGCCGAGCACATCGAGATCGCTGGTCCAACGAGTCGGATTGTCTTCGACATACCCAATATTGCGAAACCCCATCCACGTCGCGCCGCGAGCGCGGCTGCCGTTTTGCGCACGGTCCGTCCGGTGCCGACGATCACGGTGAAGCTGGGGTTGTAGCCCCGGCGGCGGAACCAGTGGATCGCCCACCAGGTCAATCGCCGCATGACCAGTACGAGAGCAAAAGCGAGCGCGGCGAAGATGGCCATGGCGCCGCGGGAAACATAATCGTCTTGCAGGAAGAACGCGGAGCCGGTCATCAAGAGAATCAGGAGCGGGACGCCCTTCAATACCGCCCACAACTCTTCGCGCAACCGGCGCAGGCGATGGATCTCGTAATTCTTGGTGATCCAGAAGGCGAATATGGCGAGCGCCATGACGAGCGGCAGGTCGTGCAGGCACCACTCGAAAAGCGGCTGGTCCTTATAGATCGGGAATAAGCCGGAGAAGCGAAGATAATACGCACCGATCCATGCGACGCCGACCGAGACGACATCGACCAGGCAAATGAACGCGGAAAGGGTTTGACTGCGCCGCTTGATCATCGGGAATTCCGCCGAACCAACCTGCCTTCTAGCAGCGCCGCATTCGGAGTGTCAAGTCAATTGCGTTTTGGGCTCGGGCGCTTCCACGCCATTCGGAAGTTCGGACTTGGGCATGCGGGTGTAGATCAAATAGCCAATAAAGCCGATACCCCAGGCAATAACCCGCTGCACCAAACAGCCGAGGATGCCGCCAATCGCGGCCTTGCCGAGCAGAGTATAAAGCCAGCCATACGCCGCCTCGCCACCGCCAACGCCGCCGGGCAAAGGAAACAAAGCCTGGGCCGTCATCCCGACGGGCACGATCAGAAGGTGTTCCGCAAACGTCGCCGAGTCGATGTCGGGGAATGCCGATACACAAAGGTGAAAAATCAGGACCCAGCCGCAATGGCCGACGAGCGTCATCCCCAGCGCGATGGCGACGGCGCCTTTCTTGCGGCGATACATCCAGCCGGCACGCCAAAGCTCGGCCAGTGCACCGCCGACCTTGGGAACGCGCTCGAGGTGGACCGCAATCGCTTCCGATCGCGCCGGCGAGAACAGGCCCATCAACGACCAGATTCCTGCCGACGTAATCACGATCGCCCAGGTCATGAGCACGATCGTCTTGAGTGCATCGTTCTCGATGAGGTACCGATTGCCCAGCGCCCAAAAAATACCGCCGGCCAGTGCGACCAACCACGCCAGAGCCCAGAGGCCGATCACGCGATCGATGACGATCGTGGCAACCGCGACGGTTCGGCGGCTTTGCTCGCGGGCGACAGCGACCGCCTTGAGGATGTCGCCGCCCACCGAACCGGGAAGGATGGAGTTGAAGTAATAGCTCACGAGTCCCAGGCGGATTGCGTTCCGTATCGTGAACGGCAAGTCCTGAGCGCCGCACCAGGATATACCAGCGAAAGAACGTGATGAAGAGCGAAATCACCCACAAGAAACAGGCAAGCACAAGGGGAGCGAGATTGATCGGCCGCGAAAAAGCATCCAGTAATCCGGGGGTCGCGCCGTCCTGCTGAGCCTTGACATCCGCCGCGGCCCCGGCAAGCAGCGACAGTGCTTTCTGTTGATCGTTCGGCTTGCCGAGCTTGGACCCTCCCTGCCAATAAATAACGAGCGCCAACAGGCAAAAGCCGATCCCATACTGAATGATTAGCGTATTTCGGCGGTAAAAGGCGAGCAGCGGCTTGGTGAGACCGGCTACCAAGCGCACGGCGGAATTGAGACGATTATTCCGGATGACCGATCTCACAAGTGGCAGTACGAGCGGGCGGTTCAACCATGAACCCCCCGGTTGACTCATTGTGAGAATGAAAAGCGAATGCGTCTACCCGAAACACGCGAACCAGGCCGCGCGGAGCAACCTCCATGCGAAAACGCGGGGCCGCGTTGACAGGCCGGCAGCGCGGACGTAAATTGTCCATCGTTGGGGATGTAGCTCAGCTGGGAGAGCGCTTGAATGGCATTCAAGAGGTCAGGGGTTCGATCCCCCTCATCTCCACTAACGATCCTTTGAGTTGATAGCCCATGCCGGTCGCGCCTGCAGGTGGTATTCCGCAAGGTGCCCCCCATTCATGAGCGGCATGGCAATCGTGTCAACGCACCGACTCATTTCTTGCATGAGTTCCATTCCGGCAAGGCGATGGATGCCGCGCTTATGCCAGCCGAGCGCGCGGACCGTGCACGCTCTCAAATCCCTGATGCCAGTGACACTCCCACGAAGTGCTTAAAAGTGCGTTTCAGAATTGGTGCCAGCGGAGCCTGAAGCGTGAGCGAAGGCGACGATTGCCCGTGGTTCACTGAATGCTCTGGCGATTTCGGCGTCGCCTTCGCTCACGCTTCAGGCTCCGCTGGCAACGCCGTTAATTTTGAAACGCACTATAAGCTGCAACCCCGTCCATCGCGGTCATGACAACCACTCCGGCTTTCAATAATGCGGGGAATAAGTACACGAACAGGGCCGTCGCAGCGATCCGGCCGATCCATTCAGCGCCGATCATTTTGCACTCCGCATAACGCGGTCACAGAGCACCGGTAGGCATCACCTCGCACACTCGAAGAGAATGAGAATCGCCGGGTGGCATACGTCCGCTGCGTCAACTGATCGGACCGTGATTGCGTTCGAGAGTTCCCGGCACTTCTGTTGCTGCGATTCTCAATTTTCGCCGAACAAGTTGCAGCGGCCTTCTGGTGAACGCATGAGCAAGAATCGCAAAACCAATCCTTCGAAGGTGGCTCCGATCGGCGAGGATGACGATTTGTCACGGCGAGATTTCCTTGAGTCGGCCGCCGCGGTTGGAGGTGCGATGAGCCTGTCGACAATTACTTTGCAGGCCGACGAGCCGGCGCCCGGAAGCAGTTCTCCGACCATGCCCATCTCGCTCGAAATCAACGGGCACAAACACGAACTCAAGGTCGATCCACGCGTCACGTTGCTGGACGCACTTCGAGAACATCTGAATTTGACCGGTACGAAGAAGGGCTGCGACCACGGCCAGTGCGGGGCATGCACGGTCCTCATTGATGGTCGACGGGTCTATTCGTGCCTGACGCTCGCGGCCATGCACTCTGGAACTCCGATCACCACCATCGAAGGACTCGCGAATGGTCAGGAGTTGCACCCAGTCCAGGCGGCATTCATCACGCACGATGCCTTTCAATGCGGGTATTGCACACCGGGACAAATCTGTTCGGCTGTCGGCCTTTTAAACGAAGGGCACGCGACCAGTGACGGAGAAATTCGCGAACAGATGAGTGGCAACATCTGCCGATGCGGAGCCTATTCGAATATCGTTGCAGCCATTGCCGAGGCCCGCGCAAGCGAAACGGCTGAAGACGTCAGGAACACGCCATGGAACCTTTCACGTATCACCGGGCGACCGAAGCGGCCGATGCCGTCAAGCGAACGGCCGGCGGACCGCGCGCGAATATCTCGCGGGTGGCACCACATTGATTGACTTGATGAAGTTGAATGTGCAAACACCCGGCACGGTCGTCGATATCAACCATTTGCCGCTTGCCAAAATTGAGGTGACGGACGCGGGAGTGCGAATCGGCGCCATGGTGCGCAATACCGAACTCGCCTATCACGAGGTGATTCGCAAGCGTTACCCGGTGCTTTCGGAAGCACTTCTATCGGGCGCCACCCCGCAGATCCGGAACGCGGCAACCGTCGGCGGAAACCTGCTCCAGCGCACACGATGTCCATATTTTCGCGACACCTTCTGGCCGTGCAACAAGCGCCAACCGGGGGCGGGTTGCTCGGCGATCGATGGATTCAATCGCAGTCATGCGATTCTGGGCACTAGCGATCAGTGCATTGCCGCACACCCCTCCGACATGTGCGTGGCTATGGTAGCGCTGGACGCGGACATTTACACGACAGGCCCGAATGGGGCACGCCAGATACCGATTGCGGAGTTCCATATCGCCTATGGCGACGATCCCGCGAAAGAGAATTCCCTGAAGCAAGGGGAATTGATCACGGCCGTTGAGTTGCCCAACCACGCGTTCTTCGCGCAATCGCATTACCTCAAAGTTCGCGATCGGGCGTCGTTCGAGTTCGCGCTCGCCTCCGCGGCGGTGGCAATGGACGACAAGGATGGCACAATCGTTGCGGCCCGGGTGGCTCTCGGCGGCGTGGCGACCAAGCCGTCGCGCACCACGGAGGCTGAGACGGTCCTTGTGGGCGCGAAAGCCGAGGAGGCGACATTCGTGGCGGCCGCGAAGGCCGCGTTGAAGAATGCACGACCACAAAAACACAATAACTTCAAAATCGAATTAGCTCGCCGCACGATCGTCCGCGCCCTCACGACCGCGGCGGCAATGCGTTGACTCTGGGGGACTTCATGCCCGCGAACACAAGCGCGGTCGGCAAGCCAATTGATCGGGTTGATGGCCGGCTTAAAGTGACGGGACGAGCGCGTTATGCGGCGGAGGCGCAACTTCCGGGTGTCGCCCACGGGGTTCTCGTACTCAGCGAAATTGCCAAGGGAAAAGTTGCGACTATTGAATCAACCGCGGCTGAGCATGCGCCAGGCGTGCTCGCGGTAATCACTCACCGCAATGCGCCCAAAGCGACGCTTCCCGATGACGCGAAAGGCTCGGTCGACCCATCCGTGGGCACGCCGCTCCCACCGCTACAGAACGACATCGTCCATTATCACGGGCAACCCATTGCGGTCGTCGTGGCGGATTCATTTGAGCGGGCCATGCAAGCCGCGCCCCTCGTCAGGGCGAGCTACCGTGAAGAGCCGGCAACCAATGACTTCGCTGTTGACATGAATCATGCCTTTGCCCCGAAGGCGCCCAAAGGCGAGAAACAGAGGCCCGATTACCAGCGCGGCACACCGGATCAGGCGATCGCGAACTCCGCGGTCAAGGTCGAATGCACGTACACGATCCCCGACGAGTACCACAACCCAATGGAGTTGCATGCAACCATTGCTGCCTGGAACGGCGATCGGCTGACACTTCACGACAAGACGCAGTGGGTCGACAATGTCCAGAAGCAAGCCGCGGCGAGCTTTGGCTTGCCGAAGGAAAACGTTCACGTCCTCTCGCCATTCGTCGGCGGAGCATTCGGTTCGGCGCTTCGGGCGTGGCCGCACGTCTTTATCGCTGCGCTGGCGGCAAAGGTCGTTCGCCGTCCGGTCAAGATCATGTTGACACGGGCGCAGATGTTTACCGTCACCGGGTACCGGCCACACACGGTTCAGACCATCGCGGTTGGCGCTGACCCGAACGGCAAATTCCTTGCAATCCGTCACGAGGGAACAGCCCAGACTTCCACCTATGAAGAGTACACCGAGAGTCTCGTCAACGCGACCCATTACCTGTACGCTTGCCCGAATGTTGCCACGCGGTATCGCCTGGCCGCGATGAACGTCAACACCCCGGCCTCCATGCGCGGGCCCGGTGAAGCATCCGGCGTCTTTGCGCTGGAATGCGCGATTGATGAACTCGCCGTCGCTCTGAAGATTGACCCGGTGGAATTGCGGCTGCGGAATCATGCCGATATCGACCCGGAGAAGGACCTCCCGTGGTCGAGTAAGTCGCTCAAGGAGTGCTATCGCGACGCCGGCAAACGTTTCGGCTGGGACAAACGCGACCCGAAACCGCGATCGATGCGCGATGGTCACACTCTAATCGGTTGGGGAATGGCGAGTGCAACATGGCCGACATTTCGCCGACCCGCAACAGTGATGGCCCGCCTGCTCGCGGATGGGAGCGCACTGATTCGAACCGCCAGTCACGATATTGGCCCCGGGACTTACACCATTCTCACCCAGATTGCCGCCGACGCACTGGGGCTGGCCGTGGCAAACGTGCGAGTCGAGATCGGGGATTCGCGGTTTCCGACGGCGCCAGTGGAAGGCGGGTCGATGACGGCCGCGAGCGTCGGCTCCGCGGTCCACGAAGCGTGCACTGCGGTGCGGACCAAACTCATCGGGCTTGCTTGCGCCGACCCCCAGTCGCAATTGCACGGCGCTGCCGCCGATGGTGTCGTCGTTCAGGACGGGCGCTTGCAACGAAAGGAAGACGCCAAACGCCAGGAGAGCTTTGTCGCTCTTCTCAAGCGGCACGGAAAGAACTCGATCGAGGTAACGCATGAATCCAAGCCCGGTGATGCCGCGAAGAAATACTCCATGCACGCATTCGGCGCGCATTTTGTCGAGGTGCGCGTTGATCCCGAACTGGCGACCGTGCGAATTGGCCGTGTCGTCAGCGGTTTCGCTGCCGGACGCATCATCAATCCGAAGACGGCCCACAGCCAGGCGATTGGCGGAATTGTTGGCGGAATCGGCATGGCCTTGCTCGAAGAGGCCGTCCGCGACCCACGCAACGGCCGATTCATCAACTCAAACCTTGCCGACTATCGGGTGCCCGTTCACGCGGATATTCCGCATCTCGAAGCGTTCTTCGTCGATGAGGTGGATCATCACGCCAGTGCCATTGGCGTGAAGGGGCTGGCCGAACTGTCCCTCGTTGGCGTTGCCGCCGCGGTTGCGAACGCCGTTTACCACGCAACCGGCAGGCGCATTCGCGATCTGCCCACTGTCCCGGACAAATTGCTATGAGATGAAGCAAGTTTATACACGGGCTTAACGCATGACGTGCACGAAGTCGTTGCTGGGGCTCCGCATCGCCCGCACGTTCCAGACCTATCGCGTTTCAACGGCCAATTCGTCATGGTTCCTTCGCTGGGAGTGTCACACCTTGACATTCGCCACCCTCGCATGGTGTGATATTGCCAAATCGCCCAATTCCCTCGGTCGGGCGATTCGAGAAGAGAGGCCAGCATGAGCGCTTCCGGTCCCGCGGTGATACCGAATGACGATGTGATCGCCGTGCTCAACGTGGAGCGGGTTTTCACACCCGCGGAATGCGCAGCAATCATTCAAACGATTGTGAATACGCCCGGACACGCCGGCGCAGTTGGCAGCAGCGAGTACCAGCAGGCCCGGCGATCAACGGTCTGGGCGATCGGAAGGGACCCGACGACCCAGTGGGTGGTGCCGCGACTTGGCAGTCTTATTAGTCGTGCGAACCAGCACTACCGATTCGAACTGCGCGGCTTCCTCGAGTCGATCCAGGTCGCCCAGTATGGTGCTGCCGATTTCTTCGACTGGCACATTGACCTTGGCCGCGGCCATGCGTCGTTGCGGAAAGTCAGCATCACGATTCAATTGTCCGACCCAGTCGAGTATGACGGCGGAGAATTGGAGTTCCAAGGAATGGCGGGCGTTCGGCAACCCCGTACGCAAGGGACGGGAATTCTATTTCCATCCTTCCTGGGTCATCGCGTAACGACCATAACCAGGGGAACTCGCTATTCGATGGTCGCCTGGGCCTCGGGACCGCCCTTCAAATAAGCCCTGGCTAACTTCATTCCTTCACACATGGGTGATGAACTCGTGGGACAGCCATCGCCTGTCCCACGAAACACTTTCAATCGTTACTTTGCCTTAACGGTGAGCTTCACGTCCTTGGGCGGCGTGGTGAGTTCGCCCGATTTGGCCATGACATGAAACACATGGTCGTTCACAGCCGGTGCATCAGGGGCCGCCTTCAGAGTCAGCGTGATGTCGGACTTGTCGCCGGGCAGCGTCAGGTCTTTGGTCACCAGAGTGACGCCTTTAGGCAAGTCGCGCACTTCAATCGTTACAGGGTCCTTAAAGTTGTCGCGGTTGACGTGTACCGTCAACTCATCCGTTTTGTCTTGAGTGATGGTTTGGCTGTCCATCGCGGTGATTGACAACTTGCGTGTTTCCGACGGCTTGTTCGGGTTTGTCGAGGGCGCAGTGCCACTCTTGGTCTCGCAGCCCACGAGGCCCGCCAGTCCAATGGCAACTACGGACGCGAATAACTTCTTCATTCGTAATCTCCGTTTTAGAGCCGCGGAGGATTCACCGCGACAAGCAACTCGTTTGGCACACACCAGCCGCCATCTGGCAGCGATTCGGCATGCGACACCGATGAACGGATATGGAGCAAGACGCGTTCCGAAACCGCAATGTCGAAAACAGAAAAGTGGCACAACAAATGCGTGGTGGATGGCCAAAGGTAATTCAACGCCATGGCCGAAGGGCGCGGATGCGCCTCATCTCAGTCAAGGACCTGGAGACAACATCATGACGAACGACACACCGATACAAGCCGAGGACGTGATTCCCGTGCGCAGTCGGATTAGTTGGGGCGCCATCATCGGCGGTTCCGTGCTGGCATTGGCGGTTTACTTCCTTCTCACATTGCTTGGCGCGGCCATCGGCTTATCGATCAACAACCACGTTAGCAACCAAAACCTGGCGATTGGCGCCGTCATATGGGCGATCGCCGCGACGGTCATTTGCCTGTTTCTCGGTGGATTCGTCGCCAGTCAACTGACGACGGGCGAAAACAAGGGAGAAGGAGTTCTCTACGGCATCCTGGTCTGGGCTGTCGTTATGGGCATGCTGCTGTGGTTCATGGCCATGGGCGTTCGCTCGGGTTTCAACGCAATCGTCGGCCTGGCGAATCCCGCGGCCAACGCGGCTGCGAATCCGAATGCCGACTGGGAGGCAATCGCCCGACAAAACGGCGCGACCGACGCGGACATCGAGCGATTTCGAAACGATGTCAATAATGCCCCGGCCGCAATCCGCAATGCGATGCGAAATCCGAACAACCAGCAAGCCCTGGAAGCAAACGCGAGCAAAGCCGCATGGTACTCATTCGGAGGTACCCTGGTTGCGATGATTGCAGCCGCACTCGGTGGTCTCGTGGGCGCCGGACCGACGCTTCGGCTATTTACGATCCGGGTGGAGCGACGAGGAACTGAGTTCAATCGGCGGGATACCTACGTCAAGTCGTAGAGCAGCTCTCCCGAGTCGTTCTGAATCACCAAACGGCTCGGGAGACGCCCCTCGATCAGATGCATTCATTTGGCAGCGGTCCGTGAGAACCTGCCGCGCTGGACTATTGGCAGCGCGCTGCTCACAAATATGGGAGATCCACGAGCGTCTACGAAAAATGAATCATTGATGGAGACTCGTGGTGAATCGACTGGGCTTTTCGCAGGGCAGCGGGCAAGTCAGTCGCCACTTCGGAATAACTTCCTGAGCAGCCCCGTCGTGTCGTTTTTCCGCGGTGGCGGCGTGGGATTGGCGGATGTCGTCACCGTCGGCGCGCCGTAAGCGCCATATGCGGGACCACCCGACGCTGGATCGCCAACGACCTCCGCATGGCGGCGCTGGAATACCGCTAAACGCTCTCGAAGCTGACCGTCGCCACGCTGCATCAACTCCAATTCATGTTGGATTTCGGCGTTGAGTCGCTTCAACTCTTGTTCCTGTCGGGCGAGCATGGCGCGCTCGCGAGCCATTTGCACTTCCATTTCGCGCATCTGCGATTCAAGCGAGGTCTCGTCGTCGCGCAATTGCTGACGTTCTTGCTCCATCGTCCGTCGGTCTTGAGCGATCTGGAAGCTCTCACGCTCCAATTCATCGGCCCACTCTTCCAGCTCCGTCTTCGTCTTGGGCTTGGTGTTGACGATCGTTTCGAGTTCCGTGATGCGTTCCTGGGCGACAGTCAGGTTGGCGTCGCGCTGGGCAAGCTCTGCCTGCACTCGTTGCTCTTGTTCGCTGGCATCCTGGAGCAGCTGCCGCATTTCTTCCATGAGTTTGTGCAGTTGTTGGTTATCCATTCTCAGCTGATCATTCTCAAACTGCAATTGGTCGACCAGCGGGTCGTACATCGGATTGGTGTCGCCATAGCGAGTCGCCATGGGATCGGGTCCGGAACCACCGTGTTGCGCGGGACGGGAATGATATGGAGAACTTCGCTGTGGTTTCGGATCGGCAGTCGGCATCGCGGGACGCGGATGATAATGCGAGCTTCGACCCGCGGGACGAACGAATTCGGGAGGGCTCGGACGGAGGGCAGGCGTTAATTCAGGCGGGACGGCGAGAAGATCATCGGCTTCGGCGTCCGGCAATGTCTCGGAGTGGACTGGCGGGCCAACAAGGCGGGGCACCGATACCGGCCTCGGCTGAACCGGAGGCGCAGGCGCGGGTTCTGGCTGGACTAGGTCGGCTGGATTGCCTGGAGTCAAGAGTCGGCGACGCAGGTCCGCAGTGCTCAGGCGCGGGGAATCATTCGCCATCTCTTCCTCATCTCTTTTCAGCGCAGCGAGTTATGGCCAGTGGTTGGCAACGGTCCAGCCTGGCCTTCCCGATCGCGGGCTGGGACGGTTATACCGATGAAACCTAATGTGTGGAATGAACAAGTCAAATCAAAGCAATGGTGGTTGACTGTCACTTTCTGCTTGTTTAGGAGCCGATTCGCCGCCACGTCGACGATTCCGGCTCTACGGGATTGGCCGATCGGGGCGGATGCAGAATGTCCGAATGCGTGCCGGCCGTGTTTCCCGCCAACGAAACCCTTGCGTCGCCGTTGCGAAAAGAGAAGATCGAAACTTAGCAGTTAGCTCGCCAGCCTTCGGAAATGATTGTGCTGGCGACTCGGACCAGGGACGGGTAAAATCGGGCGTGAGCCCCTCCAACCGAATCTCATCCAATCCTTCGGGTCCGTTCCGGATTCCGCGGGGTTCGACTCAGGAGTGTCAGGTCCATGACCTTCCTTAACCGGCTCAAATGGGTTTCCGCGGGCCTCGCGGTTGCAGGTGCAATCACGACCGCCGCCGTCTGGGGGGATGTGACCCGTCCCGCTCCCGCCAAATCGGCGGCCCCGACCAACAAACTGTTCTCCGGCGAGGTCGTGGGCAAGTTCACGCACCGCCCGGTGGTGGCGTATCAGGCGCTCGATGGCGGCGTCTACTTCGCTCTCCAGGTGAAGCCGGATCTTCCTCCCGCGGCAAACCGTCCCCGTGATATTCAAATCTTGATCGATTACTCCGCGAGCCAGGCCGGCGCGCCGCTGAATGCCGCTCGCAAGATTGCCAGGGAGATCGTGAATGCGGCGGGTGATTCCGATCGTATCGCGATCTGGGCAGTCTCGACGCCGCGGGCGACGCGGAACATGGTTCGTGGCGGCGGCCTCAAGTCCATGGCCGACGCCCGAGCAGCGTTTATTCCCCTGGAGAATGAATACGCCTCGGGCGCTGTTGACCTGAAGAATGCAATTGATCGCGTCGCCAAGGAATTCGACGGCAAAACGAGCCGCCAGCAAGTGATCCTTTATCTGGGCGATGGCGAGAGCGCTTTGAATCCCCTCGATGAGGCCGGCCGTTACAAACTCGCCGCCGACCTGCACAGCCAGAACATCGCGTTCTATGCGATTCCGCTGGGCGCTCCGATCAACGGTTACAACATTCACACTCTCGTGAGCGCCACGGGCGGCGCCGTGCTCCGCCCATCCGATGAACGGACTGAAGACCCGACCGCGGCAATCAAGGGCCTGGCGGTTCGCTTCGAAAAGGCGATGAGCGTCCCGGTAATCGACCCGACGAAGGCGACGCTCTCCGCCAATGTCGCGGAAATGTATCCGGCCAAGCTACCGCCGTTGCGGTCGGACACGCCGACCCTGGTGGTGGGGCGATTTGAAAAAGGCAAAGCACCCGCGAAGCTGGAATTAAAGATCGAGGGTAAGATCGCTGGCGCGGCCGCGACTGCCCAGGTTACCCAGCCGATGCCGACCCCGGCTGCGGACAATTTCTTCCTCGGCTCGTTGGTTGCCCAGTGGCGATCGTCGAAGCACGCGGATTCTCCGGCCATTTTGCAAGCGGATCGCACCCTTGCACTGGCCTACGAGGGCACGCGCCTGACGCGTGAAGAGTTCCTGGAGGAAGCCAACTGGGCCGTTGGCGCCAAGAAATTCGATGCCGCCAAGGTGTTGTTCAATGCGGCACTGAAACTCGATCCGGAGGACCTACGTGGCAAGGCCGGCGCTCGGCTGGTCCAAAAGCTCGAAAAGGGCGAAGTATCGCTCGAGGAATTGCGGAAGGCGAGCCTGAACACGGCTCACGGTGTTCGAGTGGACGTCGATCAACTCGTTCAGAAGGACGCACCGAAGGGGGCTCCGGAACCCGTCCAGCCTCCGAAGGCCGGTCCAGCAGCGAAGGGCGAAGCCCCAGCCGATCCGAATGCTCTGCTGCGGCAGGCCGAGGCGCAACAACGAATTCGGGAGCAGCAAGTGACCGTGGCCGTCGACGAGACGCTGTCCCGTGCTCGGGCTCTCTTGAATGCGGGCGACCCGCGGAGCGCCAAGGATCTACTGGTCGCTCAGCGCGACACGGTTCGCGTCGCCGGCGACATCAGCGACAACACGCGAACGCGGTTGTTGAATCGCATTGGTTTCTTGCTGGAAGAAGTCGGAACGCGCGGTGACGCGATGATCCGCGCTCGGGCCGAAGAGAACGAGAAGATTGCTCGCGCCCAGCAACGCCTGATCACTCAAGATCAGGAAGCCGCTCGCCAGGAACGAATTCGCGATCGAATCAAGACTTTTGATGCCCTGATGAACCAGGCACGCTACGAGGACGCTTATCGCGAAGCGCTGGTAATGGAGAATGAACTGCTCAACGCCGGTTACGGCAGTCCGGGCGCCGCTTTCGCGGTCGGTCGCATCGGCCAGGCGGCGAGCAACTATCGCGATTTCCGCGAACTGGTTCGCCTCCGCGAGGACCGCTTCCTGCTCGCGATGATGGAAGTGGAGAAGTCGCACATGCCGTATCCCGACGAGCCGTCGGTGCATTTCCCGCCCGCCAAGGTCTGGCGTGAATTGACCGTCCGTCGTCGTGAATACTCGGGCACGGATTTCGACCGCGACATGACTCCGCGGCAAAAGCAACGTTACCAGATGCTCCAGAACTCCCTGCTCCAGTCCTTGGACCTACGTGAGTTGAAGGGCGGAGGCGACTTCGCATTTGGTTCGCTTCTGACCGATATTCAGCGGCTCGTGTCCCTCAAGATGAAGCGAGACGTCACCCTTTACATCAACTTCAGCACCTTCCCGCCCGAACAACGCCAGACGCTCCGCGACGCCAAGGTGAATCTGAACAGCCTGATGGATGCCACGGGCGAGCAACTCCTTCGGGAAATCACCTTCAAGACCCTGCTGGAAACGCTGTGCCGGCAGGTTGGCGCCTCATTCTGGGTAACTCCGGATTACATCGAGATCGTCGAAATCGAAAAGGCAGCCACCAGTCGCGTGTTCAAAGTGCTGCCGGTGGAAGACCTGATCGTCCCAATTCCGAACGCTGTCAACCAGCTCGCCTTGCAGCAATCTCTCCAGGTGCTCGGACAGCAGTTCAGCCTGGCGGGTGGAAACGCGTTCGGCGCTCTTGGCGCGTTCGGCGGCGGATTCATTGGCAACTTCGGTGGCCAGCAGCAAGGTGGCGGCCAGGCTGGGTTCAACGGCCAAGCCGGCCAGCTATTCCAGGGCGGACAGCCTGGTGGTGGTGCTCTCGGGTTCGGCGGCGGCAACGTCGGCCAGTTCGGTAATCTCGGTGGCCAGTTCGGCTTCCAGGGCGGCCGGCAGAGTGTCGATCCGGCGACTGAACTCGTCGTGCTGATCCAAACCGTGGTCGACCCCGGTTACTGGGACCCGGACGTGAGCTTCCTCAGCAAGAACCTTCTCACCGGTCAGAACCGGGACGAGCCCGCCGGTGAAATGACCCAAGTGGAAGGAAAGCTGCGGAACAAGATGATGTACAACCTGACGACTCGCTCACTCGTCCTTTACGGCCGGTCGCGGTTCCATCGCTCGACGCCAGGCCGACCACTGACGAAGGACGAAATGACTGGCATTGGTGCTCCGAACCCAGAAGGGCGAGCCATTGCCAAGGGACCTGGCGTTAAGGGCCCGAACGGCAACAAACCGGTGAAGGGTGGCGAGTTGATCACCTTGAAGAAACCGACGTCGCCCGTCGATGCCGAGCGAATGTGGCGACAGGCGATTGACAAGGGACTGATGGACCCTGGCCGAGTCATCGCGTGCGCCGACTTCCTCGCCCACTGCAAGGAATTCAAGTCGGCGGCCGAACTCTTGAAAGCCAGCTTGCGAAGTGGCTTGACTCCCGAGCGTTGGTACCAGGAAGCGCTCGCCATTGCTCTGGAGGAAAGCCAGGGCTCATCGGAAGAGATCGAACGGGCCTATATGTCGGCCATCGACCTCGAACCGAAGAATTCGGACACATATATGCGTGTGTCTCGTTCACTCAATGCCCTCGGTGAACCGGACTCAGCAGTGCGGCTGTGCAAGGTTGCGGCGAAGCTGGAGCCAAACGTTCCCGACGCCTACGCCAGCGCTCTCGTGTATGCGGAGAATCCGAAGGCGACGGCGAGCTACGATGTGACCGCGTTCGCGGCGGGGGGCCTACTCGCCCGCGATTGGCCGAACGACAACGGCGACTTGCACGCGAATGCCCGCAAGCATTTGCTCGAAGCGGTTAAGAAATTGGATGCCGCCAATCGCAAGGCCGAGGCCCAAAAGGTCGAGGCGATGCTGGTGGAAGACAAGAACCGCGACCTGGTTGTTGAAATGTCCTATGTGGGGCCGGCTGGCATCGACCTGCGAGTGAAGGAGCCGATTGGCACACTCTGCTCGTCGCTCAAGCCGATGACGACCGCCGGCGGCTCAATTCGGCGGGGCCACTATGATGCAGTCGAGGATTCGCACACGAGCGTGTACACGGCGTCGCGGGCCTTTGACGGCACATACACGATCGTCGCCGATCGCTTGTGGGGACGGCCGCTGGGCGACAAAGTGCAGATTAAGATCATCCGCCATCAGGGCACGCCTGACGAACGGCCCGAGTACTACACGCTCGATTTGAATCATCAGAGCGAATTGTCAATCAGCTTCAATCGCGGTCGTCGGATGGATCTGGCGGTATTGCCGAGTGCGGTTGAGATGGCCCGGCTTCGTGCGAAGCCGAACATGGCCGGCCAGGTCTCTGTGATGAATAAGTTGCGGGCGCTGGTCAGCGGGACGGGCTCTGTGGGCCTGTCGGGCGGAACCAGTTCGGCGGCTACCTCGTCCGGCAGCAATTTGGCGCCCGAAAAGCGATTTGGCGAAGTGAGCTGGTCCACCCGGCTTGGCGACGAGCGTTCGGCCGGACTGGACATTCGGTCCGAGACAACGGTCCGTCCGGACGGAACGGTCGAAGTGAAGGCTGCCCCGGTGTTCGACTCGTTGCCCAAGGACGTGCGGGCAAAGATCGATTTGATTCCGGGCAGCGAGTGATCCGGGATTCCGCGGGATCGGTCAATGCGAGCGGGCGACCCGGGTTTGATCCCTGGTCGCCCGCTCTCGCCTTTCCATGGAGGCATGACCGCCTCAGAAATCTCATTTGGCTTTCTCAGTCTTGATGCCAGACAGGCGTTCGAGCGTTTCGCGTTGTCGGGCGGTCAATAACTTCATCAATTCGGTGCTCGGCACATCATCGGACCTGCTGAGAAGGGAGAGAAGCTGATATTGAGATGCGTCGTTTTCGACTTTCATCCGCGAAATGCCTAACCATTGGATACCACGGGGCACACCGGCGTCCAATGCCCAACTCTGGCCGCGCTTCGCGGCAACCAGTTCGTGAATCTTCTTGATTTGTTCGTCATTCAACTCCAACCGATCGCGGATTTTGGCATTGAGGAGCACATCCGATAGACGCATTCTTTGAAGAGTGATTTGCCGAAGAGTCTGGACCGCCTCACGGGACAACACTTCTGGGATCTTGGATTTCACCTCCGCTGCCTGACTTTTGCTGACGATGTCGACCGTTGTTTGTCTTTCCTGCTGAAGCTTGTCAATCTCTTCCTGCAGTTTTTTGATTCGCTGATCGATTTCGTCGATCCGCTTACAACAGATTGAATGGCGCTCGTGCTTGCGGCAGACGCTCGAGTTCTTCGTCGAGAACGCCGCGCAGTTCGCGCATGGGATTTCCTGGCCCAGTTTCAGGGCAGTACGATGAGCGACTCCGTGCAGCCAGCTTCCGAGGGCTGCATGTCGTCGAATGGTGTGGCCCCGGCGAACAAGGATCAGAAATGTGGCCTGGAACGCGTCCTCGATATCCGAATTGGAGGTTAGCTGGCGTCGGCACACGCGAAAAACCATTGGCCCATGCCGATCGAGAATCGCTCGAAATGCAGCGTCGTCGCGGGTGGCCCGGAATCGCTCGATCAAGTCCACGTCCGAACAGGATGCCAGCGATTCGGCCGACATTGACTGCTTCAGCCGCTGCAGAAAGGTACCGAGTGTCGCAGTCGCCATGGCACATCTCCACGAAATCAATCCGCCTGTGAAAGTAGTGCCCGTGTGGGGAAAATGTGTTCAACTTTTGACACAATTTGCGAACTGCGATCGACCGCAAGCCGCCAATGACCCGTTACATCACCGTCCAGAATTGGGCGGAGTCTGCGACAGTCTCGGGGCCGCACGACGCCGATTTCGAGCCATAGACAGCCGAATGGCGCCAAAACGCGCCGAGAGCGGGCTGACAATCCCGGTCGCTTCGAGCGAGCAAGTCCATTTCATCGACGGCGTTCTCGCATTGCATTGATTCGTCCAGGTCGCTATCTTCCCCGGGTTGCTTTACCCCCCGTCACCGCATGGATGCGGTTCATGTCGCGCGCGCATTTATCTTTGTTTCTTGGCGTTGTCATCGGACTCACAGGTTGCGGGACCGTCGGGCCCCGAAAGGGGAGTTTGCCGAACGCCTCTGCCGCTGGCCGCAGTCCGCAACCCAAACAACTCGCCATTAATTCGAGTCGCGAGCCCGCGTTGGCCGATCCATCGACGATGATTCCGCCGGCGCCAAACATGATATTCCCGGACGTTCCATCAGCGCCGACAAAAGCCGATGCCCTGGCCGTGGTCCCCAAGCCTCTGTCAGACCAAGGGAACGGACTGATTCCTGCATCGAATATTGTCGTGCCGACCGGGAACGGAAGTCCAGGGCGATCGCCGATCGAATTGGCGCGGGCGGCCTCCACGGAACGGGTCACGGAATCGAATCTGGATGCGGTTCGCCGGCTCCACAGCCGAGCCGAGGAGCGATTCAGCAAGATCGACGGGTTTGCCTGCCGTCTGACACGGCGGGAAATGGTCGGCAATCGGGCGATGCCCGAGGAAGTGCTGCTGTACAAGTTCCGTCGCCAGCCCTATAGTCTGCACCTGAAATGGATCGGCAAAGAGGCGCAGGGCCGCGAGTTGATCTACGTGGCTGGGAAATACGACGGAAAGGTTCAAATCCTGACTGGAAAGGGCGAGGGAAATCTGCTGCCAATTCCGTCCGGCATGCGTGTCGCACGACTGCCAACGGATAAAGACGTTCGCTCAAAGAGTCGCTTCGACATTCGCGAGGGCGGCATGGGATTATCCCTCGAATGGCTTGGCCGAGTCGTCGCGATAATGGAGCGCGACCCCGCACAAGCCAATCGCCTGAGGTACCTCGGAGTGGTCCATCGCCGCGAGCGCGAAGCTGGGTTGGAAGCGATTGAAGAACAGATCCCACCGAACTGGGAGCCCCTGTTGCCAAAGGGCGGTCGACGGACGCGGTACTTTGATGCGGATCCGGCGTCGCCATCGTTCGGCTTGCCCATTCTGATGATTACCCTGAATGAAGGTGGCCGTGAGGTCGAGTATTATTGTTTCGATCAGCTGAAGCCGGGCCAATTCTCCGATGCTGATTTCGACCCGGATCGCCTATGGCGAAAATAACCGGCGGATGCTGCCATCCTGGCAGAATGGATAGCATTCGCGGTTGCGAAACGGACACAGGTCGACTAGCTTATCAACAGGTGAGCATGGAGCTTACGACGCGTGTCCGCTCGGACTCGCTTGCAGGGTATGGAATTTGCTGCCCGTGGTATCAATCCTCATCTTGGATGGATGTCATAGTGGCCGATTGGGTGCCGGCCGAAAGCAGACCGTGCGCAAAGGAATTGTCGGCCGAGGCTGGTCATGAGTGGAACTGAGCGATATTCGATCCTCATTACCGACGACGATCGCGGGGTCCGTGAGGCACTGTCCGAGATCGTCGAGGAAGAGGGCTTTCGTCCAGTCTTGGCCGCTCACGGCGAGGAAGCTTTTGAGATCGTGCAGGCAGAGCCGATTCATTTGGCCCTGCTCGATATGCAAATGCCACGGCTGACGGGACTCGAAACTCTACAGCTCGTCCGTCAGGTCAACGCGTTAATGCCGGCGATTCTGATCACGGCCGACGCGACCCGTGAATTGATGCGTCAAGCGTTTCACGCCCATGTTTTTAGTGTTGTTCCGAAGCCGGTGAACCGTCACGTGGTGCTGACAACCGTGCTGCGGGCCCTCGATCGAGCCTATGGCACCATTATGGAACCCCCTACGAAACCCAGCACCGGAGAGCCAACCCAATGAACGTCGTTCCTCTCAACGACAAGATTCTCGTTGAACGTTTGGAGGCGGAAGAGAAGACGGCTGGCGGAATCGTCCTTCCGGATACCGCCCGTGAAAAGCCCAAGCAAGGTATGATCCTTTCGATGGGTGAAGGCAAAACGCTCGATAACGGCAAACGTTCGGCGTTCCAGGTGAAAAAGGGCGACAAAGTGCTCTTCACGAGCTACGCCGGAAGCGAGGTCACCATTGATGGCCAGGAATATCTCATCATGACGGAGGAAGACATCCTCGCGATCGTCGGCTAAATCGGACAATTCCAATTCCGCGTATCATGGGCGACCGATCGGGTCGCCCATTTGCGTTTACAGGTAATGGTTTTGCAGTGGCCGCTTTGCATTCAATTCATATCGTTCACCGCAGCCTGGCACCGCGATTGCACCTTTTTGGGTGCGTTGGCAATTGCGCTTCCGCATCGCGACCCGCGCGAGGAGACTCTCGTTTCTGCTAACCGTCACACACGGAGGGGAACGGCGATGGCTTCCACAGTCTTGGTGGTACACAACGAATCGAGCCTTCGGAAGTTCCTCCGCCTTCGCCTTGAAAATGTCGGACTGACAGTTCGAGAAGTGGCGGATGTTCGCCAGTCTTTTGACGAATTCGCCCGGGCCGCTGACGACATTGCAGTGGTGGTCTCGGGAGTGCGAATGAGCGGCTTGAGCGGCCTTGAACTGCTCGCCGGTCTTCGAGATTTATCTTCCGATGTTCCTGTGTTCTTTTTCAGTTCCCATCCGCTCTTGGATGGCGATTCATTGCCGCCAGGAGTTCAGATTTTTGCCAAGCCCGACGAGTTGAATGACTTGATTCGGGCTGTGCGGGACCTGATTCCATTTCACGACGCGCAGCCGGCCGAACGCCGATAATCGGCAGCAATCGCAATCTATCAGCTCACTTTTCCGTTTACCGAACACATTATTTGCCGAAACGGACACGATTCCTGTGAAATCGTGACACTTTTTCGATTCCGATATCGATTAACCTCATGACCGGAATGGACTCGGTCTCCACAACGTCCCACCTATGGGATCTGTGGCCAGCGATCATTGCCATCTCGACCCATTCCGTAGGAGATTTTCGATACTTCGTCCCCGCGATTTCAGCCCGCGCCGATTCATAATTCCATGCGCCTCAACCTCAGTCGCAAGGTTCTGCTCCTTCTGGCGGTACCGTTGACATTCCAGGTCGCCTTGCTCGGCCTGCTGGCATGGACGCATCGCGCTCACACAGAAGCCCTCGACGATCTGGCCCGTTCCAAGGACGCCTTGACGCAGGCCGACTGCGTATTGCGCCTTGCGGTTGACGCCGAGACCAGCATTCGGGGGTATATTCTGACCGGCGACCCGGAGTTTGCCGAACCATATCAACAGGCACTCCAGGAATTGCCAATTTCGGTGGCTCAACTTCATCGACTGGCGGCAGACACGCCGGAGCACCAAAAGTTGGCTGCTGCAATCGAAAGTGCAGCCATGCTTTCTTTGAACTGGTTGGAACTAGTCTCGGACCTGGTCGAGGTCGGCCAAATGGGCGCCGCCGACGAGCGAGTGCGCGGTAAGGATGGCAAACGACTCATGGACGATCTTCGCGATCGCATCGCGGCGTTTCGCTCGGCGGAAGAAACACACAACCGGGAGCGGTCCATTCGAATCGAGGCGACCCGCCGCTGGGTCGGCGGACTTTGGATCGTCGGGACGATTACTACCGTCTTAATCACTGCGGCGATGGCCGCCTACTTTTGGCGTCGAGTTGGCCGGCGAATGGCGGTGCTCGCCGAGAATACGCACCGGTTTGCAGCGGGCCAACCGCTTCTGCCTCGACTCTCGGGCGCGACGAACTATCCAGACTCGACCAATCGTTCCGGTCGATGGCGGACCAACTGACCAACGCATCCGCCGAGTTGCGAGAGTCCGCCGCGGAATTCCAATCGCTTTACGACCAGGCGCCCTGCGGCTACCACTCCGTCGATCCCGACGGTGTCATTACCACGATGAATCAAACCGAGCTTCAGTGGTTGGGATACCAGCCGGAAGAAATTGTCGATCGAAAGCGACTGGACGAATTAATGACGGAACCGAGCCAGCGGCGGTTCGCCGAGACATTCGCCCTTTTTAAGAAAACAGGACTTGCACGGGATGTGGAATACGAATTTGTGCGCAAAGACGGTACCGTGCTCCCCGTACTAGTCAATTCAATTGCCGTGCTTGACGCCGACGGTCGTTACATATCGAGTCGCACCAGCGTCTTGGACTTGACCTCGCGGAAGCGTGCGGAGGCGGCGGTTCACCTGTTCGCCGAAGTCGTTCGCAACATCCCGATCGGAGTCATCATCTATCAACTCGACCAAGACTCGCCAGTGCTCCGATTCCGGTCCGCCAACGGAGCCGCCTCGCGATTGCTTGGCATCGAGCTTGAGCCGGCAATCGGCCAGGACGTGAAGGAGGTTTTCCCCGCGATTTCGAACACGCTTGTCGAACGATTTCGGAAAGTCGCGCAAATGGAACAGGGAAGTGATCTCGGCGAGGTTGTCTACGGGGACGAACAGGTCAAGGAACGATGGTGGTCGGTGCTTGCTTTTCCGCTTCCCGATCGTTCGGTCGGCGTTGCGTTCCAGGATATTTCCGATCGCAAACGAATTGAGGAGGAAGTCCGGCGACTCAATGACGGGCTGGAATCCGCCGTCCGCGAGCGCACAGCGGAACTCGCGGAGGCCAATCGCGATCTGCTTCAAAAGAATGCCGAGAACGAGATGTTCGTCTACAGTGTTTCGCACGACTTGCGGAGCCCTTTGGTGAATCTTCAAGGTTTTAGCAAGGAGCTGGAAAAGGGATGTCAAGCGCTGGCGGCACTGTTGACGGACGAGCGGATTCCGCCGAGCGTTGGCGAATCTGGTCAGACCCTACTCAGCGGCAAGATGGCCAAATCGCTCAGTTTCATTCAGGCAGCGGTCTTGAGACTGGCCAATATCATCGACGCCCTTTTGCGTCTGTCGTGCGCCGGTCGCGTTGAGTATCGAATGCAAGAAGTCGACGTCGATCGAATCGTTGCCCGCATCATCGCGGCTTCGCAGGGCACGATTGCGGAAAAGCAGGCATCGGTCTCGCTCACAAGCCTCCCATCGATCTGGGGAGATTCGACGGCACTGGAACAAGTCTTTGCCAACTTAATCGCGAATGCTTTGACCTATCTTTCGCCGGCGCAGCCCGGCGCCATTGAAATCGGCGTCGTTGAGTCGGGGGAGCCCGGTGGCGCGAAGGACCATGTGACGTACTTTGTTCGCGATAATGGGCTCGGAATTGCCGAAGCGCATTCAACAAAAAGCATTTCAGGTCTTTCAACGCGTTCATCCCGGCATCGGCGGCGGCGAAGGCATGGGATTGGCGATTGTCGCGCGCATTGTCGAGCGACACCGTGGCCGGGTTTGGGTCGAATCGCGCGGGCGAGGGGAGCACGTTTCTGGTCCGGCTGCCGATTCAGGACGGACGACGGGGCCGCGACTCATCCAAAAGGGGCAAATCATGACCCGCAAGGAATTGATCATTCTGTTAGCGGAAGACGACGAAGGTCATGCATATCTGGTTCGGCAGAACCTCGAAGAGGCTGGCGTCTCCAACCGAATTGCGCACGTCGTCAACGGCCAGGAAGCGCTCGACTTTATTCATTGCTGTGGGTCGCATTCCCAGCGCGTGCCAGACGGTCCCCTGCTGCTGTTGCTCGACATCAACATGCCGCTCGTCGACGGAGTCGAAGTGCTTCGCAAGCTCAAAGCCGATCACTGGACGGCGCAAATCCCGGTCATCATGTTGACGACCACCGACGATCCGCGGGAGGTCCAGCGCTGTTACGACCTCGGATGCAGCAGTTACATCACCAAACCCGTCGAATACGACCGATTTGTCGAGGCGGTCCGCCGGCTGGGACTGTTCTTGTCCATCGTTCAATTGCCACGAGAGGATGAACGACTTCGTCAAACCGATTAGAAGGCTCGAGCTTTCGACCGCCCTCGTCAGTCGCCCTGGTGGATTCCAACATGACGATCGTGAATTGTCCGACTGTGCTCATCGTTGACGACGACGAAGGTGTGGCACTTTTGGAAAAAATCCGGCTCGAGGAAGCCGGCTACGACACGGTCGTGGCTTCGACGGCGGACGAGGCTTTGAACGCGATCCGTCTCGGCGGAATCGATTTGGTGCTCCTCGATTTTCGATTGCCCGACGATACTGACGGGCTCGAATTCTACGCGCGCGTCAAGGCCGAGGGGCTCGACCCCCCTGTCATTCTCGTTACGGGATTCGGAAACGAGGCGACGGTGATTCGGGCTCTTCGCGGGAGTCCGCGACTTCGTCACCAAGTCGGCGGAATTCCTGGACTACCTACCCGAGGCAGTTGGCCACGTCCTCCGGCAAGTCCAGACGGAGAATCAACTGATCGAATCGGAGACTCGCCTGGCGAGCGTCATTGCCTCGGCGAAGGACGCGATCATTATCGCCGAAGCCGACCAGCAGATCTCGCTATTCAATCCGGCCGCCGAGCGCATGTTTCGCTGTAAGGAAATCGATGCCATCGGTAAGCCGCTCGATCAGTTTTTCCCGCCGACGTTGTCATCCCACACAACTGGTCCAAAGGGCGCCTCGGTCAGTTTGATCAAAACGCGCGAGCGAGGCATCCGGGGCGATGGCGAGTCGTTTCCTCTGGAAGCCTCGGTTGCAAGGGCGGAAGTCGGCGGACGTGCACTCTACACAATTGTGGCGCGAGACATCACCGAGCGGCGGCGTTCCGAAGCACGCTTACGCGAGCAGGCCGCTTTGCTCGATCGCGCCACCGACGCCATCCAGGTGGTCGACCTGAAAGGTCGGATTCGTTACTGGAATCGGGGGGCGGAGCGCCTCTATGGTTGGTCGGCGAAAGAGACAGTCGGGCAATCGGTGTTGGACCTTTATGCCGCCGGGAATGCGGACCAGCAACGCACCGCGGTTCAGTCCGTATTGATGCGCGACGAGTGGTCGGGCGAGTTGACACATGTGAACAAGGACGGTCGCGTCGTGGTCGTCGAAGGACGGTGGAGTCTGGTTCGCGATGACAAGGACCGGCCGCACTCGATCCTTCTCATTCACACAGATGTCACGGAAAAACGTGCGCTCGAACTGCGCTTGCGGCAAACCCAGAAAATGGAAGCAATTGGCAGGCTCGCGGGGGGAGTCGCGCACGATTTCAACAACTTGCTGACTGTCATCCAGGGATATAGCGAGATGATCCTCGGCGGATCGACACTCGATCAATCCTCACGCGAATTAATCTCGGAAGTTTACCGCGCCGGCGAAAAGGCGGCGGGCCTGACGCGCCAACTGCTCGCCTTCAGCCGTCAACAAATGCTCGCACCGCGAGTTCTCGACTTGAATGCCTTGGTGCAAGAGATGGAAAAACTGCTCCGTCGGCTCATTGGCGCCGACATCGAAGTTGCAGCCTCGCTCAGTCCGAACGTTGGAATGGTGCGGGCGGATCCCGGTCAATTAGAGCAGGTCGTGATGAACCTGGCAGTCAACGCCCGCGACGCAATGCCGACAGGTGGACGCCTGACCATCGAAACCCGAAACGTGGACGTTCATGAATCGTATTTCAGCGAACAGTCGGGCGTGAAACCCGGGCCCTACGTGCTGCTCGCCTTCACCGACACCGGCATCGGCATGGATCCAGCAACGAGGGCCCGGATCTTCGAGCCCTTCTTCACCACGAAAGAAGCCGGCAAAGGCACCGGCTTGGGATTGGCCACGGTTCATGGGATCGTCCAACAGAGTGGGGGATTCCTGGATGTTTACAGCGAACTGGGACGGGGCACGTCGTTCAAGGTCTATTTGCCGCGACTGCCGGAGGGAGCTGATGCGTCGATTTCGCCCTCATCGGCGGAGCCAATGCCGAGCGGTACTGAGACGATCTTGTTGGTGGAAGACGACCCCGGCATTCGCTCGCTGGCCCGGGTCGCTTTGCAATCGTACGGATACAGGGTCTTGGAGGCAGCGAACGGTCCCGAAGGAGTCGAAGTTGGCCGCACTCATCCGGGCACGATCCACCTCTTGGCAACGGATGTGGTGCTTCCCAAAGCGAGCGGCCGCGAGGTGGCCGAGCAACTTCGGCCCGCACGGCCCACAATGAAGGTCCTCTATGTGTCGGGTTATACCGACGATGCGATCGTGCGGCATGGAGTCTTGACCGCGGACTTGGCGTTCCTTCAGAAACCTTATACCCCCAGTACCTTGGCCAGAAAAGTCCGCGAGGTTCTGGACCGCCTGCCCGGCAAGTGACGGCAGCGCGGTTGCGTGCCGTCGCGCGAGGCGACTAGTCGCCTCGCCAAGGACAACGGCTCTTTTTCGTTCCGCAAGAACCTTTTCCCGCCGGGGCGCGTCCCGATAATGACAAGGCGGATGTTTTCCGGCCCCGTAGCTCAGTTGGACAGAGCAGCGGATTTCTAATCCGCCGGTCGCGTGTTCGAATCACGCCGGGGCTATTGGAAGTGATTGTAGTCGCATGCCTTCACCTTCGTCGCCGCGTGCTTCTGGCAACGGTTGTTCGCCGTCAACTCGACCAGTCGAGTCCATTCGATCACCCGCTAGTTGCCTGCGGATTCGACGATTCGCCGAGAGCCGACGACCGGCGGCTCACGTTGGATTTCGTCATCGCAGCCACTCGTTCGCCAGGCCTGTGAACCAAGACTTTGCGCAGGCTCACTCCTGCTCGGCGGACGGGGTACGGCCTCACTTCTTGACCCGCTTGAGCACGATGTAATGCACCTCGCTTCCCTCCTTCGATTTGAATTCACTCGGCCGCTCCGTCAGCGCGAAGCAGTGCTTCCACGTGTCGCCGCTAACGTCGTAGATGCCCTTGGCCACCATGTCGGACCCCTCGATCGACCAGTCCGCCGCCTTCGGCTTCTTCGCGGGGTCTAGCTTCACGGTCCCTTTGAGCAGGCTGGTTCCATCCTTGAATGCCTCCCACTTGCCGGTCGCGTCGATGACGACCGTTGTGCCCTTGACCTCGTCGGCCGACATCTCCTTGCCGTTGGCGGTATGCGATACCTCTTGCCAGGTACCGACCAACTTTTTGAGATCCTTGGCCGCGTCGTCCGCAAGCCCGACGCCGGCAGCCGCGAGAACGACCGTCATCGCCAGCAATAACCTGTTCATGGATTCGCTCCGGTAATGGGTGATCCCCCCTGTTATAGGCTCTAACTACAAAACGATAGCCGCCGCAGCCCGCGATGGCCGAGACAAGCGCGCACGCGGCGACCTGGGAGCGACCTCGTCGCGATGTTCGAATTGCCGGCGGAGATTCGCAAAGCAATCGATGCGACCAATGCGATCGAGTCGGTCAACAGCGCCAATCGCAAATTCACGTGGAACTGCAAGCACTATCGGAACGCCGACTCTGCTTTGAAGTTGAAATGCCGGGCGAATCACGAGGCATTGAAAAAAATGGACGATGCCGATCGTCGGATGAAAAGCGGCCCCCGAAGCACGTCGCGATCGTGTTCGAGGGCCGCTTTTCGAATTGCGTCGAAAACACAGAAGCCTCCGGACTGGGTGACGTCACTCACCTCTAGGCGGGGTCTGGTTCTCGAATTCGTTCGCGCCGAGCAAGTTGAAACCGCTGTCGCCTGCCCATTGACCTCGTCATGCCCGTTCGACCACCGTCTCCAGATAGTCGCCGCCAATTGCGAGAGACCCCACGCCGCCGTTGCGATCGTACCGTCTCGCCAGGGCCATCAGGTCGTTCCGCAATGCCTCTCGCTGGGGCGCGCCCAGGGCCTCGAAAGCGCGGAGTGTTGGGCCGTAGTAGGTCCGGAAGAAATCGACGTTCTCCTCGGCCGAGCGAAAGCGGAAGATCGCTGTCCGTCGGTAGCTTATGACGGAAGCGGCCGCGCCCGCGAACAGCGACTCGAGGTACGCCTCGTCGCCCCAGCGTGAGGGCGGTTCGAGTCCAGGAGCTGGCGGCAGATACTTGGAGAAGACGCGAAACGTCTCGCCGATGAAGCCGTCCGGAGTCCAACTGGCGAGCGCGATCCGCCCGCCCGGCCGACACACCCGCGCCAGCTCGGCGGCCGCCCGCCGCTGGTGGGGCGTGAACATGACGCCGTAGACGGAGATCACAGCATCGAACGAGGCATCGGCGAAAGGCAGCTTCTCCGCGTCCCCCTCGACGAACTCGACATCGAGGTGCTCGGCCCTGGCTCGGAGTCGGCCCCGATCTAAAAGTGCCGGGACGTAGTCGACGCCGACCACTTCACAACCTCGCCGCGCCGCCGCCAGGGCGGCATTGCCGCTTCCGGTAGCGACATCGAGCACGCGCCAGCCGGCCTGGAGGTCGGCGGTCTCGCACAGGTGCTCGGCCTGGAAGACGATGCGAGCGGCGACAACGGAGTAGTCTCCGCTCGCCCAGGTGCTCTGCTGCCGGCTCTTGACCGCGGCAAAGTCCGGAATCGAAGTACGTTCGGCAGTTAGCGTAGCGCTCATGTTCGGTCCTTTCGGGTTGAATTTGTTCTAAACGGACACACGATTGATTATTCTCGAAGTTCACATCTCGACTCCGGACCGCCGGCTTACCGGCGTTCCGGGGGAATGCGACCGATCGCCTTGGCGAATCGAGCGTGTACGGCCGGGTTGACGGGCCGATGTCGCACGGACGTACTGGCTGGGTCCTTCCCGAGAAAGTTGTCGCCTTTCCAGTTGGCGGCTGGGCGGATCGGTCGCGGGGCGAAACCGCCCCCGCAGTTCGGGCAGACGTTGCCCAGAACAGATTCGACGCACTCCGCACAAAACGTGCACTCATACGAGCAGATCCGGGCGTCAACCGCGTTCGGCGGCAGCGCCTTGTTGCAATGCTCACAGGTGGGTCGAAGTTCGAGCATGCTGTCTCCTTTTTGAGGAAGTAGTCGCCTGGCGGCCGAACATGGCGGCCAGGCCCGGTCGCTTTACTGGATCAGAATGTTGTCGCCGTTTCCACCATCGAGCACATCCTGGCCCGGACCACCGATCAACACGTCGTCCCCGTCGCCGCCAGTCAGCGTGTCGTTGCCGAACCCGCCGATCAGCACGTCGTCCCCGTCGCCTCCGATAGAGGACAACTGGATCGCCGTGTCCGAAAGGCCGGACGCGTCGATTACGTCATCTCCGTCCAGGACGCTAACAATCAGCTGGTCGGTCGTCTCGGCCCCGGTCACGTTGACCAGTGCGGCCAGGCCATTGACCGACGTCTCGCTCGCATCGCCGGTAACCGTGGCGGAGTCGTCGCCGGCGGTGCCCTCGACGACGACCGCGTCAATCGACCCGTCGCCGGCTCCGCCGTTCGCCGCCAAGTTCAAGTTGACGACGTTCACATCGGTGCCGGTCAAGTCGTGGACAGTGATCTGGTCGGCCCCGCCCAGGGCGTTGAAGGTGATCGCCTCGGTCCCATTGAGGTCTATCACAATGTTGGCGATGTCGCGGGTGAACCGGACCCGGCTACCATTCGCCGAGATGTCGATGGTCTCGGCGATGTTCGCTCCATTGAAGAGCAGCGTGTCTGTCCCGTCCTGGCCCTCGGCGGTGTCGTTCCCGTCGCCCGGGTTCCAGACGAAGGTATCGTCCCCGGCGGCGCCGAATAGGAGATCGTTGTCGCGCCCGCCGACGATCAAGTCGTTGCCGTCCCCGCCGGTGATCGAGTCGGCCCCGATGCCGCCATTGACCGCCAGCCGCATCCCGTCGGCTCGCAGGGATGTGTTGTCAATGGTGTCCGCGCCGTCCTGTCCGTTGAGAGTGAGCAGGTCACTGGCCGGATCGACGAAGAACACCTTCACCAGAGTGTGGAGCCCCGAGACGGTCACCCCGCCGCTGTCACCCGCGGCGCCGAACGTGTCATTTCCATTGGTTCCGTTCACCGTAACGGAGTCGAGCGCACCATCACCGCCGCCATTGGACCCGCGGAGATCGATGCCGATTGAGGTCAGATCGGTGCCAGTCAGGTCGCCCACGTTGACGTTGTCGACTCCGTCGAGGGTGAGGAGGTCGATGTTCTCGATCCCGTTGAGATCCATGGCCACCGTGCTGACGTCTCGGGTGAACCGTACCCGGCTGCCGTTGGCCGACACATCGAAGTTCTCATCGATGTTGGTCCCGTTGAATTTCAGGTTGTCGGCTCCGCCCTGTCCTTCTACCGTGTCGCTTCCATCGCCCGCATCCCACTGAAACACGTCATCGCCCGCTCCCAGGAGGGCGGTGTCGTTGCCTTGGCCGCCGGCTACGAAATCATTCCCGTCGCCGCCAAGGAGCTGGTCGTTCCCCTGGCTGCCCTCGATCCTGTCGTCCCCGGCACCGCCATCGATCTTGAGCATTACCACTCCTGCGGGCAGGGTCTTCGCGGTGATCTCATCCTTACCGCCCTGCGCGTCGATCGCGAGCGCGTCCGTCGGCTCACTGTTCTGGACCGTCACCAGAGCCGACAGGCCGGTCACGGAGTAGCTGGCTCCGCTGCCGAAGACTCCAATCTGGTCGTCGCCGGCAGTGCCCTGGACGCTCAAGGTGTCCGCCGCGCCGTCCCCAGTTGTCCCGCCGATTGTCCCGGCCTGGTCGATGTTGATTTGGACCAGATCGGTCCCTGCCAGATTGTTGACCGTGATGGAGTCCGCTCCGCCGAGAGTGTTCAGGTTGAACCCCTCGATGCCGTTCAAGTCCATGATCACATTGCCCACGCTGCGAGTAAACCGGACGCGGCTGCCGTTGGCGGAAAGTTCAAAGGTCTCGGCGATATTGGCCCCGTTGAATTGCATCAGGTCGGCCCCGTCCTGCCCCTCGGCGGTATCGTTCCCGTCGCCAGGGTTCCAGACGAACGTGTCATCCCCGGCCCCGCCGAACAGAAGGTCGTTGCCGCGGCCGCCGGTAATCAGGTCGTTGCCGTCGTCGCCGGAAAGACGATCGGCCCCGTCCCCGCCCGTGATCGTGTCGTTGCCCGCCCCGCCATCGACATTGAGCTGTATCAGTTGGCCCAGACCGTTGAGCGCGGTAAGCGTGTCGTCCCCGCCGCTCAGGTTCACTTGCAGAGTCTCGGCCGTCCCGATGTCGAGGAAGAACGGGGCCGGGCTGACTCGGTCAAACCGGACTCGGCTGCCATTCGGCGTAGCGGTGAACTGCTCGGCCCCGTTGCCGCCGTTCACCTCCACCGTGTCGCTGTCGGCTCCGCCCTCGTTCACATCAGTGCCATCGCCCGGGTTCCAGACCAAGCGGTCGTTGCCGCCCTGGCCGAACGCCTGGTCGTCGCCGAACCCGCCCGTCAGGATATCTTGGCCCGCCCCGCCGAAGAGAAAATCGTTGCCGTCCTTCCCCAAGAGGGAATCGTTGCCGCCCTGGCCGAAGAGCTGGTCGTTCCCCGATCCGCCACTCAAGGTGTCGTTGCCACCGCCGCCGAATAGGTTAGCGGCCGGCAGAACCCCGTTGGCCTCGTCCAGCGTAATCGTGTCATTGCCGCCCTGTCCGAAGACCTGGATCAGGGCCGTGTTAACCACGGTGGCGGCGCCGCCGCGAATGGCGACGCTCCCGCCGTTGACCAGGATGTTGCCGGCCGCATCGCGGCTGACGGTGATGTTGTTGTCATGGGCATCGCCGATGACGCTCAGTATTCCGGCCTTCGCGGCAAATGACGCGGTGACCGCCGGGACGACGCGGGTGCTCAGTTCGTCAATGCGAAGAGCGAGCGGCCTTTGGCGGCGGTGGATAACACGGGACTGAAGAGAAAACCAACGCATGGATGAAACCCTTTCGCGGCTGCGGGTGGAATACGGAACCGCCGACGCGCAGCCCGTGGGCCGGCGGTCCTTTTGAATTCGCATTCGACCGCAAGGCCGAATGGTCTGTTGCCGTCAAAGGGATTCAGGCTGATTCGCCAGTTACCCTCGGGAGCTTGGCATCAGGCTCCCATTGAGTTGCGATCCGGGTGACGATGGCCGTCTTGAAACCCGTCATCGATTTCGTTTAATGCCCGCGACGGTCGTTCGCACGCGGTCAACGCAGGATCCCGGGATCGATTGGCCCGAAACGAACCGGAACGATTACTCGAGCGCGTGCGTCCCGTGGGTCATGGCCCCGCCGGCGCGGATGGCTGCGGCCACCAACGCAGTCTCCGCGATCTCCTGCTCGGTCGCTCCGGCCGCGCGGGCCTTGCGTGCGTGGATGTCGATGCAGTATGGGCACTGGGTGGTGAGCGCCACCGCGATGGCCATGAGTTCCTTGTACTTCTGCGGGATGGCCCCCGCCTCGTACGCGGCCGTGTCGAACGCCGCGAACGTCCGGAACGCCTCGGGGGCCAACTCGCCAAACCGCGGGAACTTGGTCAGATTTCGTCGGTCGTACATTTCTCTCCTAGAGGGAAAAAGCTTGGCCGACCTGTCGCCCGTCTTGCGGGCGCCACTCGCCGGCCTATGCGAAATGTACCCGTGGAATGAAAGCAAGTAAGTTGACTCGCGGTACACCCTGGGTGGACTTCGTGTACACCCCCGATCGAGAAAAGCGATGACAACTGAGAGTCCAAAATCCGTATTGGAACTGCTTGGACTGCCGCCAGTTTCCCGGACCGGTCGCGACCGACTGGTGGCGGCGGCCGTGGAACTCTTCTACCGGCATGGGTATGGGGCGGTCGGAATTGATCGGGTGATCACCACAGCTGGCGTGACCAAGACCACCTTCTACAAGCACTTTGAAGGGAAGGACGACTTGATGGTGGCCGCCGTCATCCAGCGCGACGAGTGGGAGACGGCCTTATGGGGACGGGCCATCCGGAAACTGGCCGGGGACAATCCGCGTCAACAGTTCGTGGCCAGGTTGGACGTAATGGACGTGTGGTTCAACGACCCGGACTACCGGGGATGCATGTTCATGAACACCGCGGCCGAGTTCCCCAACCCCCATGACCCAGTTCATCGGGCAGCATCCGCCATCTTGCATCGGCGGCGCGACGACTGCCGCGACATGGCCCGCGCCGCGGGGGCGGATCCGGCGGCGGCGGAGACATTTGCCGATTGCTATATGGCCCTCCTCGAGGGGGCGCTCATGCTGCGGCAGACGACCGGCCGAAACGACGCAGCCCGTGCTGTCCGGCCAGCGGTCGAGCAACTCGTGTCGACTTATCTACCGGCCCCGAGCGCGCTCCCGCCTCGGCGGGGGAAGCGACCGGAGAGTCTGTCATGCCGAACATAGGCCACGCCACGGCAGAGGCCGCCGTTGGCGGGTAAAAGTTATTCCTCAAGCGGCTCAGTCGTCGAGGGCGGACTGCGGGGACGAAGCAACCGGCTCGCGACCGACCGGAAATACTCGCGGCGCCCGCAGCGCCCGCTACAGCAGGTTGCTCAAAATCTTCGGCACAATCATCTCCTTGGTTCAACGACATATTCCCCGGGTCTGCGCCACGGTGGCGGCCCATCTTTCACTCAGCGAAAAACAGTCGCCGATGTTACGCGAATCGGGCGGTTCGCCAGCGAGCACGAAGCGGGCGACGAGTTCGGCGCCCGCCGGCCCCAGTCGAACAGGCCGCCGGCCGGCGCCGCCACGATTTGCCGCCACACCAGCCGAACGCCGAACGGCTCCGATCGGTTGAACGGAAGAAGCCCGAGCGTTCGGACCAGCGGGCAGTAGCCAAAGAGTGCCATCGCACTCGTGCCCGCGAGAGCGACGGCGTGCATCCAGTTCGCTCCCACCAGCAGTCCGAGAGACAGCCACGCCAAATAGACCAGCCGCACCTGTACCGGAAGCGGCCGCCAGCGGCGCGTGCGGAGCAGGTAATAGCCGGCCATGACGGCGCACAGGGCCAGGGCCGCCTCAACGGCCCCGGGCAACCCGAGCAAATGTGACCCCAGGAGCGGGACGGTGGCGGCCCAGTGCCACCAACTCGGATCGCTCAGCACCCGGCGGTCGATCAACGTTCGTTGCATGACTCACCTCACTGCGACCGGGGCTGCAACGGAAGTCGCGGGCGCTGGCTTGTCGCGTAGGATCAGCCGGGGGATGAACATCGGCACCCGCCGCCGATATGCCCGGTACTGCTCCCCGAAGACGCCGATCAGGTCACGCTCTTCAACCACAGCGGCCAGTGCCATGTAAACGGTCAACGTGCCGGCGAAGAGCAAGTGGCCCAGGGACATCGTCGGCGTGGCCCAGAAGGCGAGAGCCCAACCCAGATAGAGCGGGTGCCGGACGCGGTTGTACAGCATTGGAGTGCGAAACGGCAGGGCCGTGTATGACCGCCCGCGCACGTATAGCCATGCCTGCCGGATGCCGAACAGGTCGAAGTGGCTGATCATCAGGGAGACGGCTGGCACCTGCAGCCAGCCGGCGGCGAACAGGGTCCACAGGAGCCCGCGCCCAATCGGATCGTGGACGTCCCAGACGACGGCGTCGAGCCCACGCCACTGCCAAATCAGAACGGCCAGAACGCCGGACGACATCAACATGTACGTGCTGCGCTCGATCGGTTTCGGGACCAGCCGCGTCCACACGCGCTTAAACCCTGGCCGAGCCATGATCGAATGCTGGGTGGCGAATAGGCCGATCAGCAACAGATCGACGACGAGCGCCTCGGGCACTTCCGTCGGAGCGGAGTCGATTGACTTCGGCACCAAGAAGTTGCCCAAGAATCCGGCCAGGTAGGCATAGACGCCGAGGAACAATAGGTAGTTGCCCACAGCGTAAGCGAAGAAGATCCAGCGTCGCATCAGCACATCTCCTTGAAATTGAGCCCGCTGTGCCAGCGCCGAACAACTGGCGCGGCCCGCGTTCTACTTCCCCATTTGACGCGCTGTCCCCGAAACTGGAAGTTGACTCGCGGTACACCCGGGGTTGACTTGTGGTACACCCCGGAAGCCGTTCAAGAGAGAGTTGCCGGTTGGTCTCGATGCTGCTTCAAGTGAAAATCGACCTTCGCCCGATTACCGATTCCTCTCGGCCGTATGCAGTAATGAACGGTTGTGCTCTGCGCGGGGACCGATTACTCTAACCAGAGCCACTGCGGGACTTGAGACGGCGAACGCTGCGCATGATCGGAGCCAGCCTTGCGATGTTCAATCACAAATTCGATTCGGTTGGCGGCGATTCTGTCGCTCTCAATTCTGTCGATTGCGAACGAGGCACGGGCAGCTGAGCCATCGCTGTTCGAGATGGAGTTCTTCGAGAAGGAAGTCCGGCCGCTGCTCGTTGAGAAGTGCCTGGAATGTCATGGTGAGGAAAAGCCGAAGAGTGGCCTTCAGCTAACGTCGCGAGCCAAATTGCTCAAGGGAGGCACACGCGGGCCAGCCATCGATCTCGGCAAACCTGACGAGAGCCTTCTCCTCAAGGCGGTGCGGCACTCCGACGACGATCTCCGCATGCCGCCCAAGGAAATGTTGAGTGCGAAGCAAATCAATGTGCTCGCGCGTGGGTCAAATCTGGGCTGCCCTGGCCAGCGACTGCCGCGACGCTCACGCCCGAGAATCGCCGTTTCACAATCTCCGAGACACAACGACAGTTCTGGTCGTTTCGGCCGGTCAATTCGGTCGCGGCGCCTCCTGTTCAAAACGAGTCTTGGCCGCAATCTCCCGTTGATCGATTCATCCTGGCGAGGCTGGAAGCGAAGCAACTTGGTCCGGCCGCTTCCGCCGACAAGCGCACGCTTTTGCGCCGGGCGACGTTCGATCTGATCGGCCTGCCGCCGACGCCCGACGAGATTGATGCTTTTCTGAAGGACGACTCGCCGCAGGCGTTGGCCAAGGTTGTGGATCGCTTGCTGGCGTCGCCCGAATTTGGCGAACGCTGGGGCCGGCACTGGCTCGATGTGGTTCGCTATGCCGACGCACGCGACCTTATTCAGTTGCCGCCGGCCAGCGACTTTCGCGAGATCTGGCGCTATCGCGACTGGGTCGTCGACTCCTTCAACCACGACTTGCCCTACAGCGATTTCATCCGGCATCAGATTGCCGGCGACCTGCTGCCGCCAACTCGGCCGGGGGGCATCAACAAGGACGGTCTGGTGGCTACGGGCATGCTGGCCCTGGCCGACTTCGTACCGGGCGACGTCGACAAGGAGCAGATGATTGCTGACTACGTCAACGATGAGATCGATGTAATCGGCCGCGGTTTCCTGGGTCTGACGCTTGCCTGTGCTCGGTGTCACGATCACAAATTCGACCCAATTTCGACCGAGGATTATTACGCGCTCGCTGGCATCTTTTTCAGCACCCGGCTGGTGCCCGGCCCTGTCAAGGGAAACACTCCGCTCGTTCGCGCACCGTTGTTGTCCAAAGCGGAGATCCGTGAGGCCAGGGCTCGAGAAGTTACTGACAAGAAAAGGCAAGCCAAGATCGAGTCGCAATTGCACGATGGAGTCGATCGCGAGTATCTGGCATTCGTGAAGCTGCTCATCCGCGAACAGTTCGCGAAGTATATGCTCGCGGCCTGCCAAGCCCGGAAGCTTAAGACTCCCCTGAGTGAATTAGCAAAACAGCAGCAACTTCAGGAGAACCTGTTGACGAAGTGGGTCGAGTATCTGGCCAAGCTCGAGACACAAGCGAATTCGAGACGACCACAGAAATTGCGCGATGCCGCGACTGGCAAGCTGACCGGCGCAGAATTGGAGCGTTCCGCCATGCAATTGCAGCAAGCGATCAGCGCGATCGCCGGGCCGACCGACGCCGAACCACCCGAAAAGCACGCGCTGGAGCGGGCTGCCATGCTTTGCTTGCGGGCGGATGATCCGGGCCTGGCCACCGATGCGAATTTTCGCGTCACGCTCTGGCCAAACCGTGCCGGTTTTTCGGACGACGCCAAGCCTCCGGCGACCAATCCCGGCCCGCTCAAGGCAAGTGTGATGATCGACGGCCAAGCGAAGCAGGTGCTCCATTTCGATGGCCAGTGTCTGCTTGAAGCGCCAGGGCGGGCGTCTCGGGCTGGCAGCCTGTTCATCGTTTACCGAAGGTCGGACAAATCGAGCGCCGGCCAGCGCCTGGTCGGCTGGGAGGATGCCGACGTCGGCAAGCACGGTCTCGGCTTGATGCTCGAATCTGGCGGCCGTTTGCACGCGATCCTGAGGAACAATGGTCAGTCGGGCGACATCGTGCATACGCGATCGGCGAAAGGCTTCGAGATCGTTTGCGTCACTTGGGGACCGGACGGAACTGCGCTGTTTCGCGATGGTGTCGCCGTTGGCACGTCGAAGGGAATTCATGGCATTTCCTCCGACCCGGCGATCACGGCCCTGATAATCGGCGGACCCGGCTCCGGCAGTAGTCCGCGATTTCGCGGCGATCTCGCGGAAATTCGCGTGTACGACCGACAATTGAGTGACGAGGAGCGAAAGACGGTTCAAGCCGAACTGCACAACACGTGGTTCGAGGTTGCGACACCAAAGGCGGCCGCAAGCGACCCGCTGGTCGAGCTGTACCACGAACTACTCTCCCATCGTGGGCCGTTTTGGCTTCCAGCCGATCAACGAATCAAGCTGCTTCCGCCAGACGTGCGCAAGCGCCTGACGGGCCTGACTCAGGAACTGGAACGGCTCAAGAAGAAGCCCCCGAGGCGGTCGTCGTCGGTGAGGGCGGCCCCAAGGGCACGCGGCACGAAGGCTTTAAGGATTCGCCCGTTTTCATCCGCGGCAATCACAAAAGGCTTGGCAAGACGGTGCCGCGAGGCTTCCCTCGGGTCCTGACAGGCAACGCTCGCGAAAAGATTACGGCGGGAAGCGGCCGGCTGCAACTGGCCGATTGGCTGACACGGCCCGAGAATCCGCTGGTCGCACGGGTAATGGTCAACCGGATTTGGCAGCACCACCTTGGCGAAGGTCTGGTTCGGACCCCAAATGATTTCGGCGAACGCGGCGAGCGACCAACGCACCCGGAGTTGCTCGACTATCTGGCGCAACAATTCGTCGCATCGGGCTGGTCCATCAAGTCGATGCACCGGCTCATCATGTTGTCGAGCACTTATCAACAAAGCAGCCATGCCGACAATCTCAACTTGGTCAAGGATCCGGATAACCGATTGTTCGGACGGTTCAGCCGGCAGCGCTTGGATGCGGAAGCAATCCGCGATAGTCTGCTGGCCGTTTCCGGGCGGCTCGACCAGTCTCCGGGCGGCCCCGCCTTCATCGAGATGAGCAAACCGCGGCGAACGCTGTACTTGCTGTCCGCCCGCACGGGCGCAAATACGTCCGGCTTCGGCCGACTCTTCGACCGTGCCGATCCCGGCTCAATCGTTGGCCAGCGCGGCCAATCCATCATCGCGCCGCAGGCCCTATTCTTTCTGAACGACCCGTTTGTAAACGATGTGGCCAGTTCACTGGCCGCACGCATATCCCGCGAAGCTGCGTCGGACGTTCGAGCTCGCATCGAACGACTGTACGTTTTCACGCTGGGTCGGCCGCCGACGCCAGCAGAAGTAGAACTCGGCAAGGAACTGTTGGCGAAGTCGGCGAAGGCCGATGCTTGGGAACGCTATTGCCATCTGGTCCTGTGCGCGAACGAATTCGTGTATGTAGATTGATCCAAAGGGGAAGCGATGTTGGGCCACCCATCTGCCTCACTCAGCCGACGCGAACTGCTGCGCCGCACGGGCGCCAGCTTCGGCTCCCTGGCGCTCGCGGCACTGCTGGCCGATGAGGCGAAGGCTCGGGAATCGAGTTCAAACAATCCCCTCGCCCCACGTGCGCCGCACTTTGCCGCGCGAGCCAAGCGGGTAATCTTCCTGTTCATGCCCGGCGGGCCATCGCAGGTCGATACCTTCGATCCGAAGCCGAGACTGGCACGCGAGAACGGCAAGCCCTCGCCGAAGCTCTATCTGGGACAGAAGCGGAACCTGTTGACATCCCCGTGGAAATTCTCGAAGCGGGGGAAATCCGGACTCGAAGTCAGTGAGTTGTTCCCGCACGTCGGTTCGTGTGTCGATAAGCTTTGTGTCATTCGCTCCATGACTGCCGACGATGTCAATCATCCTGGCGGCTGTTTGCAGATGAACACCGGCGAGCGGGTGGCGACACGGCCGAGCATCGGCGCGTGGGTCACCTACGGCCTGGGAAGCGAGAATCAAAACCTGCCTGGCTTCATTGCGATCGGACCAGGGCCGCTCATCGAAGGCGCTCGCCAGTACGGCGCCGGGTTCTTGCCGGCCGCCTACCAGGGGACTTTCGTTTCCGATCTGCATCACCCGATACGCAACTTGAAGAACGACCGCGTCGATCCCGATCGCCAGCGTCAAGAACTGGACGTTCTGAAACGCCTGAACAACTTGCACAGCAAGGCGCGAGCCGAGGACAATCGGCTCAACGCACGCATTGAATCGTTCGAACTGGCGTTTCGCATGCAATCTCAGGCCCCCGACGCCTTTGATCTGTCGCCGGAGACGGACGCGGTGAAGGCTCGTTACGGCATCGATCGCAAGGAGACTGAAACCTTCGGCCGCCAGTGTCTATTGGCCCGCCGGCTGGTGGAACGCGGGGTGCGCTTTATTCAGCTCTATCACACGACCGGCGGTTTTCAGCCGTGGGACCAGCATAGCGATTTGAAGGGCGGTCACGGCCGGAACGCGTTGGCAACCGATCGCCCGATCGCCGGATTGCTCGAGGACCTCGCGGCTCGTGGATTGCTTAACGACACGCTTGTGATTTGGGGTGGCGAATTCGGTCGAACGCCGGCAGCCGAAGGAACGAATGGGCGCGACCATCATCCCTTTGGCTTCTCGATGTGGCTGGCAGGCGGCGGCGTCCGCGGCGGCATGGCCTACGGCGCCACGGACGAGTTCGGCTGGGACGCCGTGGAAAATCCTGTCCACGTGCATGACCTACACGCGACCATTCTGTATCTTCTGGGGCTCGATCACGAAAAGTTGACCTACCGTCACACCGGTCGCGACTACCGCCTGACCGACGTTTACGGCAAAGTGGTGAAGGGAATCGTCGCCTGACGGCCGCTGAAAATGGCCGCTGGTATGAAACTGCTCACCTCGGTTTCGCCCCGCCCGGCTGCCAGTACGGCCACATGGCCCCGGATCCCGGCTTCATATTGGTGATCCGCCTTTCGGTCCGGTCCGCAAGATTCATGACGTAGAGGTTCCGAGCGCCGTTTCGTAGCGAGCCGTACACCAATGACTTCCCGTTCGGCGACGCCTCCGGGTGGTAGTGCAATGAGCCTTCGGCAGTATTCGTGAGCTGCTTGACCTTGCCGTCGAGCGTCGTCTCGAACAATTCCACATTTTTGCCGACTTTCGCGGTGAAATACACCAGCGTGCCATCAATGGACCAGACAGGCAGATCGCTGCTCCCGCCGTGGAAATCGAACACGTCGAGGAACTCGATCACGCCCCGGTAACCATTGCGGTCGGCCAATTTCTTCAGGCCGGTGCCATCCGGCCGGACGATGTGTGGGTGGCAGTTGTAGTGCTCGCCGCTCACGAACAAAACCCATTTTCCGTCCGGTGACCACTTCGGCGCGAAGTTGAACGGATGGCCCGTCTTGATCTGTTTCTTGTTCGAGCCATCCGCGTCGGACACGTAGAGCTGATAGTTCTCGTGATAGGCCAAGCGCTTGCCGTCGGGCGATGCGCTATAGCCGTAGGCAAATCCGCCGCCCGTTCCCGATACGTCCCGCTTGTTGCTTCCGTCCGGGCCCATCACAAATGGCTTGGAGATACCCCGAATGAGCGCGGTGAACCCGAAGCCCTTCCCTCCGGGGAGAAAGAACAGCCCGGCGTTGTAGTGGCTGACGCGCTCGACCGCGGTCACGTTTGTGACCTTTCCCGACGCGAGGTCGAGTAGGCATGAGTCGAGCTTCCACTTGCCCTCGTCCATTCGGAACTGTTTGTGTTCCTCTTCCCACTTCGCGTTCTCGGGCGATTCCCAGCCAACGCCAATGATCGCGGTCTTGCCGTCCGGCGACCAGCCAGCAAACTGCGTCGACGTCTCCGGCTCCTTTGCCAGTTCGTCACCCACCAGCCGCCGGCCTTTGCCATCAGACTGCACAAGCACGGCCCTCATCGTACGAACGTTGGCGTGCCGTCCGCCGGGCAAATTGGTGCGGAATTCGGTGTACCCGATCAATGGATCCGGTTCGGCCGCGTTGACACCGAACGACGCCAGCATTGTTGTCAACGAGATTAAGCGAAATGACTTCATGATGGACATTCGATCGGGGAGAGTTCGGTTTTTGGATGACAAATGATTTAAACCCACCTCCGCATACCGCGCAAGGTGTGAGAGGGCGATTCGGTCGACGGCTTTTTTGTAGGGTACGATGGCACAGGCTGGGGGTATCAAAAACCAGTTGCATTGGTCGCTGTCAGCGTACGTTGGAATTACAAAATACTTCCTCGAATGGCTCTACCCAGCCCGGGACTTCGACGTCCTCGACTCGGGCGGGCGAGGGAGATGCTGTCAGGCTTGAGCGAGGACGGGCACGCCGACCGATGCTCTGCGGCGGAAGAAGTAACCCAGTGCCGTCGTTCGGGCACCCTGTGCCCTATCAAACCGCCGGACAGTGGACTGCAAGACTGATTGTAAAAGTGTCCGAACCCGCGAACTGCGCGGACCCAGCCTGCGATCGCCAAGAGGCGTTTGTGCCATGGTGCCGAATCGCCGCGATGCTTTCACAGTCAACTTAGGGCCACAGGTTTTGTCGCCAGCCGCCATTTCACCCGCGTGTAGGCGATCCGGAACCCGTGCCGCTCGGCATTGCGCTGTGAGCCACTTCCCGGATGGGCGCCCATCATGGCCAGATCGCACCCATGTTCGATTGCGAAAGCCAACCGACTTTCCAGCAGCGCGAGCTGCGCCGCTTGCTTGCGCCAGTCGGGGACGGTGCTTGCTCCAGCCAACAGTGCGACACCGTCCCCAATGATGAGGCCGCCGGTTGCAATGGGTTCCCCGGCCACTTCGGCCAGGAACGAATACGACCCCTCGGCTCGCGCGCTGATTTGACCGATCGTGCGCATGAAGTCCGCGAGTTCGGCGGTGGCTCCCCACCCGCGCCGCGGTTTGCGCCCAAACGTCCTCCTCGCCCGGCTTCGCCAACCGCGTCCGAATTCGTTCGTTGCGCTCTGGGCTCTTCGGCAGTTCGCCGCGGATCGGTCGAAACATCACACTGGTGAATTCCAGCGGTTGATAGCCCCGCTCGTTGAGGAGCGGCAGGAGGGCAGGGTCAGCAAGCGGGCTGATTTCATGAAAGACTGGGGCCCCGCGATGTTGGAAGAATTCTTCAAGAGCGTCCAGATCCATTGACGCGATCGGTTCAAACAGTCCGAGTCCAAACGACTGTGTAAGCGGCGAGGTCGGGCCATCGAACATGGCGTAAGTGCCGGCGACTTCGATCCAACACGCGCCACTGTCGGGAAATGCCTTCGTCCGTACCTCAACAAAGCGGGCGTTGCCTTTCGCTTCCGTCCGTTCGAGGCGGCGCGCCAAGTGGATATCCACAAAAGGAAACCCTGTTTCGTTCATAGCGGCCGTCCTGTACTCTTCGTCGAGGGGAAGCCGATTCACTTCTTCCGTTGCAGAGAGAAAGATATGTAAGCGTGCCAAGCCGGTCGGTCTTATTCGAAAGAGGGGCGAAGCCTGCGAGGTTAGATTTACGGATTGTGCGACTGCGCGGGCTAATTCTGTCGTGCAATGTCGGTCGCGGAAGCCGAATCAATGCACTCGATGCCGGCTCTATCGGGAGCTACTGGAGATCGTGAACGGCGATCGGGCGATTCGCATCGCACTTGCGCGTATCGACTCGATAACGGGCGCAGTCAATACATAAAGGTGATCTCGACAAATGCCGCTGCGAGAGCAGTTCGGTCCGAGCGGAAGCGATCATAAAGTTGACGGAAGCCGTTGGTTGGGACCAATGTCGACGCTCCCGCCAGGATGATGAAGTTGTTGTTGAGAAGCGGCCGGTACTCAATTCCAGTCGATAAATCGAAGCCGATTTCGCGATCCAAGCCATTTTGAAAAACGAATTGCCTGAGAACCGCGGTCTTGTCAAACCAGAGGAAGTTGACGTTGTTAATGCTTCGCAATTGTGGCGTCACATCGAAATCGGCGCCGGCGTTGGCGACCCAGAGACCGGGATTCACGAAGTTGCTTTGGCCTTGGATCTTGCTCGAACGCAAATCGGAAATCAGACTGTTGCGCTGCGTCAGATTGACGCCAAACAACGGGACTTGCTGTCGCTGCCAATAGCTGAACTCGCCGCCCGCGAAATTGGGATTGTCGAGAATGGTGTCGAACCCAGTCGCTTTGTTATTGCTAATGTCGCCATCGCCCGACGCGAAGAAGCCCGACAAGCGGAATCGCACCCAATCACGATCGTACGACACCTCCAACGCTGCCATCTGACCGCTAATCTCGACGGGCCGGCCGGCCAGAGGATTCAAGTCGTCGTGGCCGAGCACCCAATAGGCCGCGTGCGACACGTTGAAGCGATCGATGTGTCCATCGCCCGCAAAGCCGAGATAGACGGCCTGCACGTGGTGTGGCTGAGCGACCCCGGCAGGATCCGGGCGCACCAGGAATTTGTTGCGATCGAACCGGAAATCGGGCCGGTCGTCGTTGTAAAGCGCGCTAACCTCGGCAGTGTAGCCCGGAAACACGAAATCCTGACGGTAGTAATTCAGAGCGACGACGGTCTGGTTACGAAACTCGAACGAATTCAGTCCGGTGTTCGTGTCCTTTTCGAGTTGATGGAAGACCGCCGCATTGAACTGATCGCGATTGCCGTCCAGCGTGCCAAATAGCCGAACGCCCGCATTCGTGTCGCTGAAGATGAAGCCGCGGAAATCACTCGTGAACGGCTGGCTTCCAGCTCGAATGGAAACGAAATCGTACTCGGGACTGAGATCGGCCAGTTTCACTTCGCCAAACCACTCTTGCAAGGTGGTCCAGCCCCGCAGACGCTGGGTTCCCTTGGTGACATCCGGACTGACCACCCCTAGCTCTTGCACATCGAGTTGGTTGTAATCGATGACGGGCGTCACTTTGATCCGCCAATCGACCGGCTTGAACGCGGCATCGCCTTGGAAGACATCGAACGAAACCGAGAACAATTGATTGTAAAGTAGCTGGCCACTCTTGCCGAAAAAGTCCAGTTGGCCCGGGCGAAAGGTGCTCTCGACGGGAGTGGTCGCCGTTGGGATTTGTCGGACTTCAACCAGGCTGGAGCTAATCGCGGTCAAATTGAGAAACGTATTCTGGCCGATGATCGGGTAGTCACCCTTCAAGACGTTCTGCGTGTACGGATTGAGCATATCGCCGAGTCGATAAGGGTAGTCCTTTCCCGGTGGAAACCCCTCGCCATAACGGTCCCAGAATGGCGAACCGATGCGCCAGCGATCTTCGACGGTCTCGTATTCCGGATTGGCTCCGGAACGCGGAACAACCCCGCTCGGCCCAGTGAATCCGAGTGGCGGATCGAGTTCGACGACGGGGACAATGAGGACACGGTCCGCATCGGGCTGTTGCTCGGGCTCGAGCGGACGATTGAGCACCCCTGGACGGGGCGGCGATTTCGGCAATTGGACCGAATCTTCCGTTGTCGAAGTGTGGCGAACGGGATTCAGCGGAGACGCGGGCGATTGTGCAAATCGATTGGATGGAACGGGGATGGGGTCTTGACCGCGAAGCGCATAAGCGAACGCCAGGACCGCGATGACCGCGGACCAAGATCGGTCGCCGAACATGGTGCTCCGCGCCATGCGCCGCACTCCGGGGCTGATGGCCCGGACCATGAAGTCTGTACAGAGTTTTGAGAGCGCACCATGTATACCTGGAAGCGAATGATGTCCAGGGGACTCGAAGCAACACAACGCAATTCGCTTATCTTCCGCTGTCGCTTGCCCATTCCGGCGACATTGCCTGACGCGTGTCAACCTGCAGGCTTGTCTAGGTCATGGGAATCCCACAATCGAACAGCGCACTCAGCGGTCGCGAAATCGAACCGATTCCCATTCTATCCAATGTGAAATCGAAGTTGGGTTTGACGCTTGCGGTTCGCTCGTTGTTCGGGTATTGCCAAATCATCCACTGACCAACATTGCCCACCGGAGCGACGCATGGCACGGAAGCCTTTGCTCCGTCGATTCGCCTGGACGCCGAAACCGGCCATTCGACCGCGGTTGCAAGTCAGCCCGCTGGAGGACCGGGCGCGCTGTCTCGTCCCTCCTGTCTGGCGTTTCCACTTTGCTTTCCGGCGGCACGCTTACGGTCCACGGCACGGCGGGGAACGACAAGATCATCATCCGAATGGAACGGGGATCCCTGGTTGTTCGCGATCAATCGGGAGTTGTCGGATCGTTCGCGCCCGCCAGCGTCGCGACAATTGTCGTTTCCACCGGTGCTGGCAGTGACCTCGTGAAGATTGATTCCGCCGTCAAACAAGCGGCGGAATTGGACGGGGGAACCGGTAAGGACGTGCTGCAAGCGGGCGGCGGTCCAACCAAAATCGTAGGTGGCGGCGCCGGGACGATTCAGGCAGGCGGCAGCGGCGCAAACACTTTTGTTGGTGGAACCGGCAGCCAGTTGATCATTGGCGGAACCGGCAGCAATACGGTGACGCCCGGCAGCGGTCCGACCAAGGTCATCGGCGTATCCACGACCGATTCCGTTGTGAAGACGCCATTGACGCGGGTGGCGGTCAACAATCCGAGGCCGACGCCTGGCTCGGCCGCCGGCGCATTGCTGAGCACATCCGATGTTCAGATTCTGTTGCGCCGGGCCGCGGCGGCGTCGGCAAGCAATGACGGGATTATTGCCGTCGTGGATCGCAATGGCCGGATTCTCGGCGTCCGGACCGAGGGCGGCGTCTCGTCAACGATTACTAGCAATGCGGCGCTGCTCTCGTTCGCCATTGACGGCGCCGTCTCCCTGGCACGGACGGGGGCGTTCTTTTCCAACGACAAGACGCCACTCACTTCACGGACCGTCGGAAATCTGAGTCAATCGACAATCACCGAACGCGAAGTCAATTCGAATCCGAACATCGCGAATCCGAATTCCACGCTTAAGGGTCCCGGCTATATCGCGCCGGTGGAAATTGGCGCACACTTTCCGCCGGGCGTGCCGAATACTCCCGAAGTCGATTTGTTCGGCATTGAACACAACAACCGGGACGGCTCGTACTCACCCGGCACGGATGGAATTCGCGGCACCGCCGACGATGTTCTCTTGCCGGCCCGGTTCAATATCAATCCATCGTTCGTCCCGGCCGGACAGACCCTGTACCCGCCGGATTCGTATGGCTATGTCGCTCAGGTTCTTGGGCCAGTCAACAGCAAGATCTTCCAGAATCGCGGGACGGCTACGCTCCCCGGCGGGATTCCGCTCTTCAAGAATGGCTCGCTGGTCGGCGGCATTGGCGTGTTCTTCCCCGGGAAAAACGGGTTCGCGACCGAAGAAAACTCGGCGCTCAGCAGCACGTATAACCCGGCCAAGCCCGACCGTTCGCTGGAAGCCGAGTTTATCGCCTACGCGGCCGCCGGCGGCAGCATCGGGGCGACGCTATCCATCGGTGCGATCAACGGCGTGCCGGCCCTATCGGGTTTTGACTTACCCTTCGGCCGCATCGATCTGGTTGGCATTCAACTGGATATATACGGTCCCGGCGGAACCGAGGGGGTCAAAAGACTGGTCGCTTACGGCCGACTGCTGGGCGTGGGGAATCCCAACTCCGGCATCGATCGTCGCGTTGATCCGGCCGGTACGCGCTATCTCGCGGGCCTGCGCGTGCCGAGTGGCTGGCTGGTGCTTCCGCACAACGGCGCTGGCGTGACTTCGGCCGATGCGACCCGCATTATCCTTCAAGGGATCAATCAAGCGAACCAAACGCGGGCCGCCATTCGACTGCCGTTCAGCAGCACGACGCGGATGGTGTTCGCGGTCACCGATCGCACCGGCGACGTTGGTCGCACTGTACCGCATGCCGGACGCGACGGTTTTCTCGATTGACGTGGCGGTCGCCAAAGCACGCAACGTGGCCTACTACGCCGACACATCGAAACTGCAGCCGATCGACCAACTCCCCGGAATCGCGGCAGGCACTGCATTTACGAATCGCACGGTACGATACTTGTCGTTGCCGCGCTTTCCGAGCACCGCCGACGGCAACCCACCGGGTCCATTTTCGATTCTGCTCGATGGGGGAATCGACCCCGTCACCGGCCGCATCGTTGGCTCGCGCAAGCCGGCGTCCGCGTTCCAGAGCGTTTATGGACACGATTCATTCTTCCCGAATACCAATTTCCACGACCGGACCAATCCGCTGAATCAGAATGGCATCGTTTTTTTCCCCGGAAGCGCGCCTCTTTACAGCGTCGGCAAGGGGTTGATTGGCGGCTTCGGCACATCGGGCGACGGCGTCGATCAAGACGACGTGGTGACGATCGCGGGTCAGTATGGATTCAACGTGGTGGGCACCGTTCGCGCCGACGAAGTGTTCTTCAAGGGCGTCCGATTGCCATACCAGAACATGAATCGCAACCCCGGCGTGCTGTGAGTGGGCGGCTTCGACAGGCGCCGTTGCTTTTCATTTCAACACCCTTACACCCATGATAAGCAAGCTCGGGCAGTCAAACGTTACGGATGAGCAAGCGACATCTCGCTGGCTATGGAGCACTTGTGCCCGTTTTCGGCTTTGGCTCTTGCATGAAAAGCTAACCAACGGTGTCATCTGTTAAGATAGCGACGCGGTTCAAGCCGGCGCAATGCAACGAAATCTGATATGCCACTCATAGCCTGGACCAAAAAAATGCGTTGCGGAAAGAGTTGGCGTACCGTCGATGAAGCAATCGCGGTATGAGCTACTGTCGCTCAGGCAACTGGTGTTTGGTGCGATCAGGAATGTTACGGGCGTTATCAAGAACCCGGCGAAATAGGGCGATGGGAGGATCCGATGCGGGCGGACGTGTTTTTCAATTGCGGCTTGTTGGCGGGGTGGGCTTTAATGGGTGGCCCCTGCCAAGGGGACCCGGGTGATCGCGGAATGGCGGAACAGGCTGCTAAGCGCAGCTGGCCAAGTGGGCTGGGACGTGGGCGGGGCCAGAGGGAGCTACTCTGACGATCAACGGGAACCGGTTCACGTCCACCGCCCCAGGCGACGGGTCGTTCCGCGGCACCATCCGCATCGTAGAGGTGGGCCCCGATGCCGTGCGAGCGGACCTGCGAATCGACGAGGACGGGGAGGAGACGATGGTTGTCCCGGCCATATTCAGTTTGGCGGGCGGGACTTTGCATTATTGCGGAAACGACCCCGGGCAGCCGCGTCCGACCGAGTTCAAGAGTGTGGGGTCGAAGTATTACGTCCCGTGGCAGCGGCCCAAGAAGTAACCCACCGAATCCGAGGCTGCAGATTTGACGTAGATGGTCAGCCCCGTCTCAGTGATGATGCGGCTTTCTGGTTTGCTTCCCTCGTGCTCAAGCGTGCGTCATCACCCCTGTATACGGCCGCACCTGACGGCGGTTCGCAATCATTCGTCCACGCGGAAAACGCAAATGCTCTGGGTGCGGACGGTCTTGTTCACGATATTGGTGCCGGGGACGGAACTTGTGCTGTTTCCGCTTGTCGTGGTCCTCTTGGATCTGGGGTCGCGGTTCGATTTGGGATCGGCGCGTTACTTGGGCTTTGTGCCGCTCCTGGTGGGCCTGGCCATAATCCTGCGCTGCTTCGTCGATTTCATTCGCCGTGGCCACGGCACGCCTGCCCCATTCGACCCGCCGCGTACGTTGGTCGTCACTGGACTGTATCGCTACGTCCGCAACCCGCAGTATGTTGCCGTGGTGCTGGTCGTGGTCGGCGAAGCACTGCTGACTGAGATGGTCGTCCTATTCGGCTACGCCGCCTTCTTTGCGATTGGCTATCATCTCTTCGTGAAGTACTACGAGGAGCCGACGCTCGGACGGCTTTTCGGCGAGCCGTACGCTCGCTATCGAGAGGCAGTCCCTCGATGGCTGCCGCGGCGGCGCGGGCGTCTATGAAGCCAGAGTTGCCAAGTCCAGTTGATTCGATTTTGCAAAACGATCGCTCCTGAATTCATCATGCCCCGTGCCCGATCCGGACGATGGAATTAGCTGGTGAATTTCCGGAGCGGGTGAATGCGTCACGCAATGTTCATTGCGGCATCCTTGGCGCTCTTGCTGAGCGCTCTCCCGGCAATGTCACAGACGACCGCGGCCGATCACACGTTCGCACGATCCGGAATGGCGAACACGATCGCCTGGTGGGCTCGACCGGGGCGCACGAGCAAGCATGCGCCAGGCATCGTTGGCGGGTCCAAGACTCTCGGCGGCGAGGGGCCGTTTCTTCCGGCGGAAGGCGTGTTCGGTTACGACTACGTCGGCTACGGCTTGTACGGGCGAGTTTTTCTCGGCTGGCGGCACAGTCCATTCGCCCCACCGCCTGGGCCATATCAAATCGATGGCCCGCAATTCTATGACCCGCTGTCCATACGACCCGTCCGACGAGCCCTCGCCAATGGCGAAGGAATGTCGGAACGATGACAATCATTGGATCGGTCTATGCGGGATTTCCTAATCGTGGCTACTTATTCGAATGGTTGGGCTGGCAATTGAGTCATTTCGGCGCTTGACAGTCACCAACACCCTTCCGCTATACTCAACTCCACGTTCAAGGCTCGCGCTGGTCGCCGATCTGACATTGTTGCGGTATTCCATTGAACCTCCTGCGGCCAATCATCACTGTTGCGTTCGCCGGCGCCGTTGTGACTGGATTCACCGCGGCAGAGCAGTCGGCGTCGCAGTCAGTTTCGGATCCGGTTCGTTCGGTCGGCTACCAGATACCAGCCGACTTGCAAAATGTCGGCAGCCTATCGTGCGCATCCGCCAGTTGTCATGGGGGCAATCCCGCGCCGGCTCGCTCAGGAAGCGAGTATCGCATCTGGGCGGACGGGGACCCGCACGCAAACGCGTATCGCGTCCTGCTCGATGATTCGCGTTCCCGGCAGATGATTCAGATCCTGAGTGCACACAAGCCCCGCAAACTCACGCCGGCACACCAGAACGCGCTCTGCCTTCGCTGTCATGCTCCCGAAGCGCTCGCTAAACGAAGCCCCCATGCCGAAGCGTTGCCGGCGTTGGGAGTCGGCTGCGAAAGTTGTCATGGACCTGCGGAGAAGTATTTGGCTGCTCATTATCAAGAAGACTTCCAGTCGCTCTCGCGAAAAGAGAAGGCCGAACAGTATGGGCTACTCCCCTGCAAGGACCTTGCGTTCCGCGTCACGATGTGTGCATCGTGCCATGTGGGTGATGCCGACCGTGATGTGAATCACGACCTTCTCGCAGCCGGCCATCCCCGCCTGGCGTTTGAATACACCGCTTTTCACCGCAATCCGAAGTATCAACGACACTGGCGGGAAACGAACTACGGCTCTGATTTCGACGCCCGTGCTTGGGAGATCGGCCAGGTGGCATGTGCGCGAGCGGCGGCGAGGCTGTTGACCGAACGAATCCAACGAGCGACGGATCGTTCATGGCCCGAGTTGGCGGAGTTTAGCTGTTTTTCCTGTCATAAGAATCTATCGTCACCAAGTTGGAAATCGGTTACGGCTGCATCACGCAAGCCCGGATCGCTCGCTTGGGGTTCGTGGTATTTCAGCGCGCTTGAGCTCGCGACCGGCCCCGGGGGGTTTTCCGAAATCCGGGACCTCAAGCGATTGATGGAAAACCCAGCGTCGGACCGACGCGGAATTGTCGCAATGGCTAAGAGACTGGTCCACGAAATGGACGTTCGATTGCTCGATTTACAGACAGCGGCCGATCAGCAATCGCGCGTGAAGCCCCGCGATAACCGTTACCTGCGGGCTCGATCGAAGGAAATCGCCGCTCATGCGCTGACAAGCGATCGCCAGATGTTTCGCGATCTGGATTGGGACGGCGTTACCCAGCACTATTTGGGCGTTGCCGCATATCACTATTCCTTGCATGCATCGAAAATCATCGATGACGACCAAGAAGCCACGCGACTACTGCGAGTGATGCGTGACTCGTTGTCGTTTCCCAAAGAGTTTGACAGCCCGAAGGGTGTCGACCCCGTCAAGTTGATCGACTTGTTTCGACACCTTGGAACTTCGACGACCGACTGAGCCAAACACCCATGAAGCCGTTTTCAATTCGACGGTTGGCGATACTGGTCCTATCGGCGGGCGGGATCGCCGGCGCATTTCTCCTGTTGCAACTGAAGGGCTACACCCAGGGCGAGGCAGGCGGACCAAAGACTTCCGAAAAATCGAATGAGCCCATCTACAGCGCGATCCATTGCATCGGTTGTCACGGCGGACCAGACTCGCCGGCGTACAAGGCGTATTTGGCGGACCAGACGAAGCCCACGGACTTCGTTCTCTTGACCGAGTACAGTACCTGGCACGATCAGGACCTGCACGCGCAGGCTTTTGAAAACATCCGCCCCGCTGTCGTGGCTGGGAAGCCGAATCTGGCGGTGCGCATGCAGGAAGTTCTGAAATACAAGGTCGATCAAGCTCCGCAATGCCTAACCTGTCACGCGGTGGACCGACATCCGGGACCGCTCACGGCGAAGACTGATTCCTCGCGATTCCATACCGGGAGTGGCGTGAGTTGCGAATCGTGCCACGGTTTTGCCGAGAAATGGTTTGGCCCTCATGTGCAGAGAAACACCTGGCGCGAGAAAGACCCGAACGAGAAAGCAGCTCAGGGTCTTGTCGATTTGCGCGATCCATTCGTGCGGGCGATGAAATGCGCATCGTGTCACATCGGCAACAAAGCTGAAGGGAGATTCATCACCCACGCGATGTACGCCGCCGGCCATCCGCCGCTGCCGCCGTTTGAGCTGGTGACATATTGCCGGGATATGCCGCGACACTACCACGCGTTCCGAGACTTGCCGGCTACCAGTGAATCGCCAGCAACCACATCTAGCAAATTCTTGATCGAACTCGCGAAAACCGATCCGGACAAAGCCTGGGAGAAGTTCCATTTCCGGCTGCCGGCCGGAAAGGATCGTCCCGAGGCCGAGTGCCCGACTGCCCGCGAACTCGTGATGGGAACGGTTGCCGCGTTCGAAGCGACGATGAAACTCCTAGCCGACGACGCAAAAGATACTCCCGCCGACCAGTTGCTCGATTTCGCGCACTTCGATTGTTATGCATGCCACCACGATCTGAAGGTGCCGAGTTGGCGGCAAAAGCGGGGCTATCGTGGCGTGCCTGGCCGGCCGACGATGCGGCCGTGGGCAACGGAGACGCTTATGGCTGTCTTGGACGATGCGCAAGCAGCGAACGGCAAGTTTGACACGGAGAAGGCGGCCAAGATTGCCAACGAAATTCGAACGTCATTGAAGCTTTTGAATGCCGAGTACGATGCCCGCCCATTCGGCGATCCGGCGAAGATTGCGGCAACGGCGGAAGGCTTCGCGAGGGAATGTGGCCAATTACGGTCGATCCTTGCGATCAACCGAGTGGTCTATGACCCGGCAGAAACCGAATCGTTGTATCGCGTACTCGCGGGTCGGCTGCGCAAGGCATTGGCCGGCAGCGAGCGCAGCGAAAACGGACTCTACCTGGACCACGACACCGCCCAGCAGGCAATTTGGAGCTTGCGTGCCCTTCAGCAGGAATTGCGCACGGTAGGACGGCCGGGATTCGCGCCCGATGACAAATCCGTTAGTGAATCGCGCTTGGAGTTGGAACGTTGGACCGCCTTCGATCTCCGCGGAGCAAAGAGAGAAAGGGTCGCCGGAGCTAGGCTCGACGCTCGGATGAAGCAGATCGCCGCTTTCGACCTGGACGCCTTTCTGCCCGCGGCCGACAAGTGGTTAAAGATTTTCGGGACGAAGTGAAATTTCGAGTCAATCACCGCCACCGGTGCCGATGTCGCGTGGGATTCGTCGACGCCGCTCAAAGATCGCGTCCAGCGGATCATCCACGACAAACCACGGCTTGCCATTGCGAAGATACAGCTTGCGCTGCTCCTCGGCATTCAGAGGTCGCGCGCCAATGCGTCCGAAGACCCCGATCTGATGGCCGCATTCGTCCACGGCCCGGTCGCGGTCCAGCCCCTTGGAGATGACGACCGCGTGGCCATTACAAGGAATGCGAAAAGTCGCCACGAGCTTCGGGGTCGGCCGTGGGCTAAAGCCATCGTTGCCGGGTGTGTCCGGACCAGTCAGTTGCACGACGCGCAAACCATTTTTGCCATCCGCAAGATAGGCGAACTCGCTGTTGTAGGTGATGCCGAGCTTCACATCGTGCGTATCGTTGATCCGACCGCCGGCGGTGAAGGTCATTGCCAGCTTCGGCCGATCGGCCTGGGTAATGTCGAGAATCACCAGACCGCGAGGGCCGGCCGCCAGGTATGCATAGGTTCGGGCCAGGTAGATGTTGTGCACATCGGGCAGGCGCATGACAGCCCTGGGGACCGGCCGCGACAGGTCGGTGACGTCCAGCACCTTGACCCCTTCTTCGTCGCAGAGATACGCGTAACGGAACTGAACCTGGACTGCCCGCGGCATGTGAATGTGTGGTTCACCCACAACGGCCGTTACGCGCGGCTCTTTTGGATTCTCAAGCGATATGACGACCAGGCCCGCATCGCAGCAGACATAGACATAGTGACCGACGATTGTGGCACTCACCGCGCCATTCAGCAGGCCAGCGGGATTGAATGTCAATTCGCGCTTGAGAAAGTTGTTGTCGGGATGTCCATCCACCATGGGACCGATGCCGACCAGAATCAAGCCTTCGAATTTATCCGTTACGTAGGCGTACCCGAAGTAGCCAGCGATGGGTTGCTCCCGATTCTCCGGGTTCATTTTTCGTGTCGGATCGACGGCTGCCGTGCTCGGGACAGCGACTGATGTAGCATACTTGGTGGGCACATGGAACCGCTGCCCGATGGGTGAGACCGGCGCAGTCGTGATTCGTTCGGAGAATGCTTTGTCGTCAATAAACGCCACATCAAAAGCACGCATCCCGCCCTCGCCACATGCTGCAAACAAGTATTCGCCACGAAGTTGAAGGCTCAAGATCTCATTGTGCTGGTGGGGTTTGAAAAGACCCTCCGAGATATCGCGGCCGGGATGTTCGTGCCCGACTTTCAGCTCGTTGCCACATTCTAGGTGCTTGCCGAAATTGTCCGGGTACGCGATTGCATGCAGGCTGCTGCCGATGACCGCCTGGGGCTCGGTTCGTTCCGTCACTGGCACGCCGTAGAACCCCTCTTCGCCGGCTCCGACCCAACAATATCGGCCGATCAGGTTGAGATAGTTGGTGCCGTGCATCAAGAGCTGGGCCATCCAGGCGTTGTTATCGTTCGCTCGCGACAGATGGCAGTCGGTGCATTGCTTGGTTTCGCGGGCGCCATGACCGCGCACGGTATGCGGCACGTTCGTGCTGAACGCGGTGCCGGCATATCCATCGGCAGAAATCGTTTGCTGTTGAACGTAGATCGACTCGCGATTGTTGTTGTAAGAGCCGACGTGAATCGCGCACGACGAACGAGCCGGACCGATCTTATTGCCGGTCACATCGCCATCGCGAGCCAGCATGTAAACGTCGTCGCGCAGAGTTTGGAAGTTATAGGGCGTGTAGTTGCGCGTCACTTCGCCGTCCGCGTGGAGTTGCGGCAACTTGATGTTGGCTTTCTGCGGCAAGTGACAGCCAAAACAGCTCGGGTTCCAACTCGAATGGCAAGCGATACAGCTCATTTGCGAATACTTATGTGCGCATTTCTCCTCGCCCGGATAATCGCCCCAGGTCATCTTGTCGCCTTCAACATGAACGGTCTTGGCGAGGGCCGCCTTGGCGTTGTAGCGCGGGTGGGCTGGGTCGATCACGTCTTTCGTTTGGATTACTTCCCAGCGCAGGCCTTTTTCAACCATCGAATTCTGAAACACGCGCAAACGGCCGTCGGCATCCGCATCGATTTCAAAACGTGGCTTGTTGAATGGCGTCGACAGCGAGAGAAGGTTGCGCCCTTTGCGATCCGGCGACGAAGTGTAGGAAGCAGGCCCGCTCGTGCGCAAGGTGGCGTACTGGGCGGGCGTTCCGTGGCAATCGATGCACTGAATCTCTTCGGCCGCCCGCACTTCCTGATGCAGCCGATTGTTGCCGTGAACGTCTTGCGAGAAATGGCAGTCGACGCAGTGCATTCCTTTCTCGAGATGAATATCGAGCAGGTGGACGGGAATGCCGGACTTGCACGCGTCCAGCTTCTTCTCGGCGGCGACTGCCGACTCGACCTTGTTGAATGTGTTTTGCTTATGCCAGCTTTTCACCTGGCACGGAATCTGGATCGCGCGCATCAAGTCGTTGGCCTTTGCTTTGGGCAAGCGACGGCCGTCATGATCGATCAGATTTCCCGCCCGATCGCGCTTGAAGACGGCGCGAAACACCCAGCCGTGGCCATGGAAGTCCGCGAATTGCTGCTTGTCCATCTGGGGATTGAGGGCGGTGAGATTGTTCAGAAACGCCGGGTCGGACCAGTTGCCACGGACGGCTGACTCTTCGGGGTTCGCAATCAACGCGTTGACCGCTTCCTCGGCAGTCGGGTTCTTCTGGAGCGGCGGATACATGAGCCGCCCCTCGGTTTCTTGATCCCACCAGGTGTAGCCGAGAAATGAATTCATCACGGTCGTGCCCGGATGAATGTGGCAGACGATGCACTGGCTCGTTGGGATGGAAGTCGTGAACTTGTGCTGAATGGGGTGGCCGGGTTCATCACCCGGAATGGTCGGGTCGGGGTGTCGCGCCAGGCCCGAGTTGCCGTATTTGCCATAAGGGCCCGAGTGGACCGGCGAGCGATCGTTGGCGTAGATCACATGACACGAAGTGCAACCGCTCGAGCGGTAGTCGCCGGGATGATCGTTGGTACCGAGAAAATTGAGCGTCGGGTCAAATAGGCGCGTTTTGTTCAGCGACACGAGCACGGGGTCGGTGCGATTCTCGGTGCCGAGCCCGCGATTGGATAATCTGGTTCGCGGCCGGCCCGGCTCTTCGAGCCGCTCCGGTATGCCGACCTCCGGTCGAAATCGTCCGCCACGCTCGAAGATCCGCAGGACGTTACCCGGCTGACTCACTTCGTAACGAGGCAACGGATCGAGGTAGGGCACCACGCCCTTGTTGTTCGCGATCTCAAATTCGGTGGGACCGGGCACACTGATCAGGCGCAGAGGCGCTCCCTTCATGCCGTAGGCTTCGCCGAAGCGAGCTTTTTTGAACGGAACCGCTCCATTGTTATAAAGTGCGGCGCTCCAAAGCATGCAGCCGGTCGACATGATTTGCTTGCGGTTGGTCTGCACTTCTTGGGCATGGCAATTGGCCGTGCCACAAGAAATGTGGGCGATCCGCAAGTCCCCGGGATTGACGAAGCGAATGAACTCCGGCGACTCGTGATTGAGCAGCGTATAGGATCGAACCGGGTTGGCGGAGGTCGGCCAGAATTGCGGATAGCGCGGATGTACATGGGCGAGGGTTTGCTCGCTGGCAGTCGCATCACCGCCGTGGCAGTCCGTGCAGCCGAGCCGCAATGTGGGTTTCTGATGCGGGTCGCCGGTGTTCTGATGACAGCGAATGCAGCCGGCGCTCTTGCGATCGCGATCGACATCGGATTGAGCGAGCAAATTCACACCGACCAATTCCGCCGGCATTGGGAACGGGTCATCCGGGTCGATCGAGTACGCGGGTCGGCGGGGATCTTGAAGACCCCAATCGTCGGGTTTGGCCGTTAGTTCGGATTCCGTCGGATCCCAAAACCACCAGAATGCCAAGCCAAACAGGAACCCGCCAGCGACCAGCGCGCGCAAGACTCGATACGGATCGTGATCGGCGGCGGCTTGCGCATCCATGTGCGGCCCCGGCACGGACGAATAATTGCCGAAAGGTCCCCTCTGCCTCATAACCGGAAAGAGCGGTCAGTCAAGTCCGATCTGAAAAACCACTATCCAGGAAGAAAATGCAATGATCGAAGTGGTAGTCGCCAAGTCTTCATGCAGAAACGTGTTGGCGTGTGTGCCACGGGGGATTAAACTCCATGTCACCGGTCAAACGCGTCATTTGGCGCCATCGTTCGGCCAACATTAGCGGTTCGGGAGTCGCACCCGTGTTCTTCGCCTTGCTCGCGGGCCATGCACTTGCGGACTTCCCGCTCCAGGCTGGGCCGATCGCGGTTGAGAAAGATCGGCACAGTCAGTCCGCTTTGCAAAAGTCAGTTCCCTGGTACTACTGGCTCACGGCCCATGCATTGTGTCATGGCGGGGCCGTGTACCTAATTACGCAATCGCTTTCACTTGGCCTGCTCGAAACGGTCTTGCACTGGCTGATTGATTTCGCCAAATGCGAGAAATGGTTCAATATCCATGTCGACCAGGCTCTGCATGTGCTCTGCAAGGTGGCGTGGTGCGTGATGATCTATTACGGAATGGCCGCGGAACTCGATGCCTATCTGCCGACGATCGCGCGGCAATGGTGAGCCGTTATCGCCGCCGACTGACCGTTTCGTAGAGTTTCTCGCCGGTCCAGCGGAAGGCCGCTTCGTGCGGGCACGCCGAAACACAAAATGGCTCCGCCCCGACCGGGACCAATCCCTGACAGAGATCGCAATTCACCGCTCGATGTGCGATGGCTGCGACGCGTGGAAGATTGCCCTGTTGCGCGTTGCGCGGTGCCATCTGAATCGACGCGTACGGGCAATTCGCCGCGCAAAGTCCACAGCCGATGCAGTGGGAATCGATTCGCACTTCCAATGACTGCGTGCCGCGGTGGATCGCATCTACCGGGCAGCCATCCATGCAATACGGCGTATGGCACGAACGGCACGACGTCGCCACCAGGAATTGACCGAAGCGTGGACCTTCGCGCAAAAGCCGGCTGTGGCCGTCGCCGTGCGCATCGGCACACGTGCGCGTGCATTCATCGCAACGCGTGCAACTCTCGAGATCGAGGACGAGCATCTGCTGGCCCTGAAAAAAACCCTCGGAAAGATAAGGACCAAGCAGCGCTTGCGGCGCCTGCTGCTGTTGGTCCAGGGATCGCCGGCAATGTCGAAGCAACGGCGCCTTGAGCTCGGGCCATTGTTCCAGGATGCGCCGGAACGAGTCGCCGCTGATGCGCACGACTTCCAAGCGATCGAGCGCGCGAACCGTTGCTGTTCGCCGATTGCCCGGATCCGTGCCCCGAAACTCCGGGTCAGAGCGAAGCTCCGGGGCCAGAAGCGCAATCTCACCAAAGTAATCGTTGCGCGAGAGCGCGCGAGCACACGCGACATGCCGCCAGCCGACTGGAACACTTCCGCCGACCCTAGTCGAATCACATAAAGATCGCCACGGAACTGACCCTTGCTATCAACACCGACTGTATCGCCCTCGGCGACGATCACCTGTGCGGGCTCGACGCGGCGGAGTTCCGCTTGCTCGGTCATGGCGGCGATCGCTATCGAACGTTGTTCCGGCGTGAGTTCGCTCAGGAGTCTACTATTGCTTAGCGCGTCTCGCAGCGCACGCGGCACGTAGAACTGATCGAGGACGGCTCGGCCGGCACGCGTTCGCTGAATCATGTCGAGCATGTTCCGCGTGACTTCAAAGACACAGCCGGCGGACTTGACGCGGACCGTGGCATTGCGCCGGGTGTTAGTCAGGCAAGCCATTTCGCCCGTAATGAGGTCGACGCCCCCGCAAACAATCGCGACCACGCGGCCGGCCATCGAATCCGATGCGGTTCGGCTTCGGAACCATCCGCCTCGATTCGTCCGCGAATTGCTTCCAATGATGATTTCAAACTCACCTGATTCGAGCAGAAACGCGGTCGAGCCGTATTCGCCTTCACGACAGAGTACATCGCCCGCGGACACCTCGCGCCGCCGAACGCCCCCCTCGTTCCAGCGAAGATAGGTCACCGGAATATCGTCGAATGGTCGATACTCGCGACTGGTTCCACTCCGGTCGGCATAGTGCAGCACCACATTCCGCAACTCGTCCGCGATCGGAAAATAACTGTCGGGCGTCGGGAAATCGCGTGGAAACGGAACTGCCGGATCGTTGAAAACCGTGAGATACGGGAACGGGTGCAAGGCATCGTCCGGCGAGCGGGGGCGGTATTGGGGGAAGACGGCTCTCGCCTTCCGTTCCAGTTCGTGGGCATCCGGCCAGGAGCCAAGCGGGTTAACCCGACGATTCAATGTGAGAGCGCCCGTCGGGCAGGATGACATGCACTCGCCGCACTGGACGCAACTCGATTCATTCATCACCTGATCGAGATCAAAGCTGATGCGCGTTAAATAGCCCTTGCCAGTATGACCGATGACCTTGAAAGGCTTCACATCGGAACACGAGCGCGCAACGGTCGCACAGAATGCAACGGTCGTGATCCACGGTGATCGACCGCGACGAATAGGGAAATGCCTGAGGTTCATCGGCCAGTGGAAGTGATAACGGCCGAGACTGCGGATGCAAAACTTGGTTGCGATCGCTGCCGCCATTCAACGCGGGCCGGGGATCGTTCACCCCCAGAGCAATTGCCACTTCATCGAGTTCATTGCGAAATCGGTCGTCGCGCACGGGGTCCGGCCGCCGGTGGTCGGCAAGTAGTAGCTCGACCAGCAATCCCGTGGCTCGCTGGACCTGTGTCGCGAATCTTTCCACGTCACCGCCCTGCTCTCCGCCGCAACGGGTCGTGACGATCATGTCTTCTTGCACTTCATGTTGACAGGCAGGGACTAGCTTTTCGGACGGCACTGGCCGGGCATTGGGCTTCCCTTTGTCGCGCTTTCGCAGCTTGCTCACATGCACCGAGCACATGCGGCAGACTGCCACTGGATCGAGGTGATCGCGATGACACAGGAGCGGAATTCGTTTCGTTAACTCATCGTGCGCCCAATCGCCTTCGCGCACCAATTGGTCGGCGAGTTGGACGGCCGCATCGTAAATCGTGGTCGCTCGGGGGATCAGTTTACCGTCCGGCCCGCGTCGAACAATTCCCAATGCGTCCGTAAGGGGCTTCGCTTTGGGAACCTTGACTGGATGACCATCGATCGTCAGGCTGACGGAAGTATCGAAATCGGCGAGCGTCTTGCGCTCGCGACGGATCAACGCATCGTCGTCGCCACGCGCAAAGAGCGATTCCTCTTCGCGAGTGGAAGGCAAAATCGACGGGAATTCAGCAGCTTCGGGCATGCCGGACACCATTTCAGCGCGAGGCGTAGAATAGATCCAGGGTGGTTGCCAACGGGTTGGGAGCGACCACGCCGAGACCGCAAATCGAAGTGACGCTTAGCGTGTATGCCAGATCGAAGACATCTTCGCGAACCGCCGCAATGTCGGCTCCTCCCGATCGCAATCGACTTCCGAGCTCGACGAGTTTTTGCGATCCCAACCGACACGGCACACACTTGCCACATGATTCATTGCGAAAGAACTCGGAGAAGTTCAGCGCTTGATCGAGTGGATCAATTCCCTCGCCATAAACGGCCAATCCGGCGCCCAGCATCAAACCGATTCGCAGGCCAAGCGCGCTGCCCACCCACCGAAATAGCATCAAGTCGAGTGGCAGGCGGCGAATATCAAATCGGCCGCTGCCCGGATCGACTCCGGCCCGAATGCACCGAGTAAGATTCTCCCATTGCTCTGTACCAATGTCATCCGGCTTCCTCGCGAGCCTGGCTTGCCAATCGCCAATGACGGGCAGCATCGCTGGAAGCAGTCCGCCCGATGGTCCCGATGGCGCGACCGCTCCGAGCCGGCGACCGCCGGAAACTCCGCCGGCCAAATCAATCAACTCGCCAAGCGTCAAGCCGATTGGAATCTCGTACACGCCTGGTTTTTCGAGATCGCCGCAGATGGACAGAAGCCGACGGCCGCGAAAGCCCAGCCGGCCGGAGTTCGCATACCACGAAGCCGCAATCGCCGCGGCGCGAGCGGCATCGGAGGGAGCGCTCTTGAGTTGTCGATTGGCTCGTTCCCTCGCGGCGTCATCGGTTGCCGCAACGAGCTTCGCATCGGCCTGCGCTGTCAATTCTCTCAGCTGAGTCGAATACTCGTCCGCTTCGCGCTTCGCGTCATGCCGCAACAGAATGGCCGGCGTCCAAGCCAGTGTTTCCACATTATTCACCAGCGTCGGCTTGTCGCGCAATCCATTCGTGGACAGCTCGGGGGGTCGATTTCGCGGTCGCGCTCGACGGTCCTCCATCGCTTCCAGAAGCGCGCTCTGCTCGCCACAGATGTACCCGCCGGGACTGACGAAAACTTCGACCGGGAAGTCGCGACCCGTGCCGAAGATGTTCCACCCGCAGGCGCGAATTCAATCGCCCGCTCGATCTCCCGGCGAACGGCGGCGATTTGCTCGATGTATTCGTGACGAATGTAGATGTAGCCCACGGTTGCATTGGTCATCAATCCGGCAAGGATCACGCCTTCGACGACCAGATGCGGCAAGCGCAAGAGAATCTCGCGATCCTTGAATGTCGCCGGCTCGCTTTCATCGCCGTTGCAAACCACGTACTTTTCGTCGCCCGCCGCTTGCCAGACATCGAGCCATTTGCGGTACGCGGGCACGCCGGCCCCGCCCATGCCGAGCAGGCCAGACGGATCGAGCCGCGCCAACCAGGGGTGCGCCTTCGGATCGCCACCCCGAATCGGATTCGGAAACGCTCTCAGGTATTCCTGCACGGCCCGGTACGATCGATCGCCGAATCGCTTGGGGTCCGCATAAATGTCGATCTGCCAATCGCGTTGATTGCCGTGCGGTGCATAGGTCGAATCGCTGTCTGGAGTCGGCGGTCTACGTCCGGCGATGCAGTCGCCAATGATCCCCTCAAGCTCGTCGGTCGTCCGTCCCGCATAGAGATGCTCCGCAAACGCGGCATCGTCGTCGCCACGTCGACTGATCAGACACACAGGCGCTCGATCACATCGCCCCAGACAGGAAACGCCTTCAACCGACACATCGCCGGGCTTGGCAAGCATCTTGAGACCGTCTTCACCAAGCAGTCGCGCCGACCCGCGCAGGTGGCAGGCCATATCGCGACACACTTTGACTTCGACGCGGGCCGGCTTGTCCCATTCCCGGCGAAAGTGGGGGAAGAAGCTGGCGACCTCCTGGACCCGATAAAGCGGCACACTCGCTTCGCGGGCGACCGATTTCAGGAGTTCATCGCGCAGAAAGCCTTCGTGTTCCTGCGCTTCGAGGAGTCGCTGAACGATCACGGCGACCTCCTCGGCGTCCCCTTCAAGAAGGATCGAATGTCAAATCGACGATCCTCGGAAACATCGCGCAACGCGCTGCCCCGTCCCTGGAGCGGGTGATCGCCGCCATGATATCGGTGACAATCGACGCAACCGTCGCGAATCCCTCCGACTTGTTGACCGTTTTCCATTCGAGCCGGTGAATGGCAGCGTTGACAGATCTCGACGGAAGGAATATTGGCGGGTTCCCCGGGCCAGTTTCTTGTCATTCGACGCGCGACTTCGGGATTGTTCCACATATTCGCGTGGCATTCGACGCAATTCACCATTCGATGCGCCGAATGATCGAATCGCCCGCTCGGCAGCCAAATCGTACGAACCAGAGTCGGTTCGAAGGACGGCGGCCGGCGCCAATTTCCGCACTCCGAACGACATGGCACTTGAGACAGGCGTATCCGCCTTTCGACGCAAGTCGATGACTGCCCGGTTTCCCTTCCTGCAAGTCGTACAGCATTTGGTTGTAGAGCGTCACCAGCTTTTCGGTTTCCGTTCGCAGAGTGTCCGGAACTATCACGCTGCGCTTCGACGGAAGGGGATCGAGCCGGTCGTTCGGCGGCAAAGGAGTCTTGAGCAAGATCTCTTTTTGTGCCTCCACCTGGCGGACAATTTCGCCCCGGATGAATCGTTCGACCTTGTCCGGCTGCAATCGATGTGGGATTTCAAAGCCATCGACATGCAGCCCTTCCTTCGTGACCAGGCCGGAGACATTCAAACCGTGACACGCCTGGCAGTTCTTCTCAAACGCGATTGGCAAATAGTAGGCCCCGGCGGGTCGCGCAGGAAACGCCAGCTCGCCTGGCAGGCCAGACGCGCCAGCCACTTGAGGGTTACGATCGCGTCCTGTATCCAGTTGATGGCAAGCGGAGCAATCGAGTCGGATCACGGGCGAGCCGTTGCTTCCAGTGGGGGTTGCGAACTTTCGATATTGCTCACGGAAGCGGGCATCGACATTTTCGAGCCGGAAAAGGGCATTCGGATTCCCCGGTCCATCGCCTGCCTTTGGCGTCGGCGCGATCCCCGGCGCCATGTGCAGCGCGTGATTAAAGGTCAATCCTCGCTTGAGAGTTGCGCCGGTCGACAAGAGCCGAAACTCCGGATGATCCTTGTGAAACGCGGTCACGCGGACTGCCGGCGTTCTCATTTCACGCGGCGGGTCCTTGATATGGAGCTGCCGCAAATCGCGATGACAGCGTACACATTCCGAATCGGCGATCCGCGACAAAGTACTATCTTGCCCCTGGTGTTCGTGATGGCATGTTGAGCAATCGCGCGACCTGGCATCGTCCTGTAAGTAATCTCTGTCGGCGACTGAGTAGTGTGGAGCGTAGTTCTTCGGATCGGCCGCGGAGGCGGCGTGGCAGTTCTCACACTGGAAAGCATGCCAGCGATCGTGGGACTCCATCAGTCCACGAAATTGACAACCCGCTTCTCCATAGGGAATATGGCATACGTCGCACCGATTGTTCCAGGCGGAATGCGCTCGGACGAGGGGACCATGCGAAACATCCGCATAGACGCCGTCCTTCCGGATGCAGTAGAGTCCAATCCAACCGAGGGACAATAGAAGCGCGAGAGCGGTCAGCCGAATGCGCCAGACAGCGACCGACGATCGCTGCCCAAAGTAATGACGCCTAGGCTCAAACGGCGTCGCACGGTCACGGTTGGTCGACGGCCCTGGCATGGGGTTACCAATACTTCAACGCGGTCAGAATGTGAACGGCCAACAGGAAACACAAAGCAACCGACAGCGGGACATGCACGCACAACCAGTTGTGCAGCCAGCGATGAATAACGATCTGCTGATCGTATTGTCGACGCGTGTCACAGAACTTTCGGAGTTGATCCAGCAGCGGTGCGGCAGTGGGTTGGCGCATGAGGACATCGTTGAACACCGTTGCCGCCCGTCCGGCCGACCGCAGCGGCGATGCGGATGCGTTACCCTCCGCCAAATACGGATCGACTTGGTCGTGAAAGAACTCACGCATCGGATCCCGCGGCCCAGTGCTCGACATCACCAACTCGCCGGCCTGCTTGCGCTGGTGCGCCATCACGGTTTCGACCTCGGTCTCGATCGTCTCGACTGGAAAGTCGTTGAGAAGGCGATGAGGTAGGACTTGCTGCAGAGACAGTCCCCATATACCGCTCGCGATGACCACGAGAAACAGCACGAGTACCACAGTTGTCAGTAGCCCGCCGAATTGAAAGCCGGCATGGCAAACAGCTAATGGCAAACTTGCCAATCCAAACCACACGTGCCAGTACATCCAGCGTCGCGTCTTACCAAGGCGATAGCGGCGAAAATGCTTGCGGGGCCATAGGAGCATTTCAAATGCGATGATTCCGGCGGCGACGATTCCGAGCACCATTCCGATGCGTGTCGAGCCCGACGGCCAATCGACCCAGGCAAGCCGGGCAGCCTCCAACCAGCCCAGCGCCGGAAGACAAACGACTGCCACCCAGCCCAACAAATAGGCGACGCGATGCTGGGCAAAGGTGGAACCGCCAACGAGCAAGTGACCTCCCCGCAAGCAAATGCCGACTGGCGAACGCAATTGTCCGAGAGTTGCAATAATGAAAGGAGTTAGGTTAATCCGTCGACAATTGATTTGCAACGATCGGCCCGCACAAATCCGCGTATCCATCCTGCCGATCTTCGCCGATTCGGCTGTAGGACGGATTGGCAATCCGTCCTGTCTGGGGACGGATTGCCAATCCTTCGTACGGCCAAATTATTAGGGACGGCCGTTTAGCATATGCCGACCGGCGCTTGTGCACCGGTCAATAGCATACTTCACAGGTTCGGGATCGCGCTGCTCGTTTGTGCCAATCGGAGTATAAGTGCGCAAGTTCAATGTCATCGTCGCGCTCGCCGCTTTGATTGCGCTTATCGCTTTGGCGATGAATCTGGACCGGCCAAGCGACAAGCACGCGGGTTCACTCGCCCTGGTCGCGGCAAACGAAGTGAGCCCCGATTCGCAGCCTTCCCAAGTTGCTGCAATGGGAAACAGCAGCTGTTCCGCCCAAGCTTGTCATGGTGACCCCGTCCCCCAACCGGTCCCGCAGTCCGCTTGGGGATCGAGCCGAGAACTTGATCGTTGGCGATCGAGCTACACGATGTGGCAGGCCTACGACCCGCACGCCCATGCGTACGCCGTGCTGTTCAATGACGCGAGTAAAAAGATTGCTCGGGCGTTGGGCGGACCGAAGGCTCAAGCGCACAAGGACTCGCGCTGTCTCGCGTGCCACTCCAATCCGACTCTGGCGCGTTCGGCGCAAAACGACGACGAATTGTGGGTAGGGCTTCAGGCGGACGCGGTCGGGTGCGAGGCATGTCATGGGAACGCGGGGAATTGGATCAATACGCACCTCAACTGGCCCGCGGGACCCGGTCACCATCGCCGCTATGCACGCGACGGCATGACGGATCTCAATACGATCGCTCGCCGCGCGAGGATCTGTGCCGATTGCCACGTCGGGGCCGCGGCAACAGAGAATATTCCAGCGCGAGACGTCAATCACGATTTAATCGCTGCCGGACATCCGCGCCTCAACTTCGATTACGGGACGTACATTCGAGTGCTTCCCCCACACTGGATTGAAACGAACCGCGACTTATCCCCGCCGGAAGTGCGATCGCCAGGCAGACAGCTTTCTGACTGGGTGGTCGGCCGGACGGCGACGAACGCGGCAGCGTTCGAACTCCTGGCCGATCGCACACGGCGGCGGTGGCCCGAATTGGCGGAATTCGATTGTTATTCGTGCCACCATGATCTGCAGAGCAAGGAATCGGCTACTGGCCACGGCTTGTCCAGCGGCAGGCTGCGCTGGAATGCGCCGCCGTTGTGGACGGCAATTTGCGGAATCATCGACTCGCCGAACGCTCGGGCCGAAACAGTCAAATTGCAGGAGGCCATGACGTTCGTGGCCAAAGCGCCGGAGATTCGGCAGCGTGCACTTTCAGCCGCCGCTCAGTGGCGCAAGAGTGCCGGCGACTCGAGCGTCGCGACAATCGCATCCACGACGGTATTTGACAACTTGGCGCACGAGAAGATTCGCCGGTGGGTCGACGCGTGTCATCTCTACTATGCCCTACAAGCGATGAGTCGCTCGGGCAGCTTATCGTGGCTCCATCCAAACGGTCCGCGATTGCTGGAGTTGCGAAATCAAATTCGCTTTTCGCGATCGACAAATGGAACCCGATTCAACAGTCCCAAGGATTTCGACCTCACTCGGACGTCGGCACTCTTCGCCGATTTATTGCAGAGGCGTGCCCAGTGATTCCGAACCGCGAGCTCAGCCCGCACTCGCACAATGCGGGCGACTCCTACCTATCTTCGGGCATTTTTTGCTTGCAATGCACCCACAATGCGGGTGATGTATCGTGATTCTCTGGTCCTTCCCCCACGGAGAGATGGTAATGAATGATTTTGCCTTCGTTCCCGATCGCCGTTCGCTGCTCAAGTCCGCGGGACTTATGGCGGCAGGCGCCCTTGTCTTGCCGAAAGCATTCGCGGAAACGCCCCGCGACTGGTCCGGTAAGACGCCGATTCGCTTCCCCGATCCGGACATCCTGGTGCTCGACAAGCGTTTTGCGAAGTACAAGATCGGCAATACACCAATTCAGCGCTTGTACACCGGCATGCTCTGGGCAGAGGGACCAGCCTGGAACGCGATGGGCAAGTATCTCCTCTGGAGCGACATCCCGAACGATCGGCAACTGCGCCGGCTCGACGAAGATGGTCACGTCAGCGTGTTTCGCAAGCCGGCGCATAACAGCAATGGCAACACTTTCGATTTCGAAGGGCGGCAAATCGCCTTCGAGCACGGCACTCGCCGCGTTGTTCGTTATGAGCACAACGGCAAGGTCACGGTGCTGGCCGACAAGTTTCAAGGCAAGCGCTTTAATGCTCCCAACGACGGGGCGGTGCATCCGGACGGCGGCATCTGGTTCACGGACCCCGGCTACGGAAGTCTAATGAACTACGAAGGTCATAAAGGTCCGCTCGAACTCGATGAAGCGGTCTATCGCATCGACCCAAAGAACGGCAAGATCGACAAGCTCATTGGCCGCGACGAGATGTTCAAGCCGAACGGCCTGTGCTTCAGTCCCGATTACAAAAAGGTCTACGTCGCCGATACCGGCGCCTCGCACTACGACAAGGCGCCGAAGAACATCATGATGTTTGATATCTCCGGGGATGGCAAGAAGGTTGGCAAGGGGAAAGAATTCTGCTCGATGGAGATGGAAATCAAGGGCGAAAAGAAGGCCGGCTTCGCCGATGGAATTCGCTGCGATATCGACGGCAACGTCTGGGCTGGCGCTGGCTGGGTCGGGGACGGCTACGACGGCGTGCAGGTTTTCGCACCCGACGGCATGCGCATCGGTCAGATTCTGCTGCCCGAGATCTGTGCCAATCTCTGCTTTGGTGGCGCGAAGCGCAATCGGCTATTCATGGCCGCCAGCCAATCGCTTTACGCGGTGTATGTGGAGACTCAAGGGGCGCACATCACTTGATCCAATCCGCAAATCGAGATGGGCGATCGACCCCGTCGATCGCCCATCTCGATTCAACCTTGGCTGCCATTCGGGTACAATTCACAGCGCCTGCCTGATCCACTGAAGTAACAATGAAACTGGCGATTCGATTCATCGCGTTGGCGATCGCGCTCGGACTCGTGGCTGTCGGGGGGCGATATGCATTTCGCCGCCCTGATAGCGCGACGCCGGCGATTGCTCCTTCGCCAGCGCCGCCAATACGGTCGCTGGATCAGCAATTTGCGATGCGTGTGCGACCGTTCGTCGAACGCTATTGCCTCGCATGCCACGCCGGGTCCAAACCCGAGGGCGGTTTAGACCTGAGTCACGACAACGACATCGAAACGGTGGCCGGCAACCTTCGTCATTGGCAGCGGGCTGGCGAACGTATCGAATCCTTGGAAATGCCCCCCGAGGATGCACTGGCCCAGCCGGACGCGCACGAGCGTGCGGTAGTCGTGACCTGGTTGAAGGAGTTTCGCGCCCGCGAGATTGAACGCAACTCAGATGACCCCGGCGTTGTGCTCGCCCGCCGCTTGAGCAACGCCGAATTCGACTACACGATTCGAGACCTGACGGGGGTCGATATTCGGCCAACTAAGGAGTTCCCCATCGATCCTGCCAACCAGGCTGGCTTCGATAATTCGGGCGAATCGCTGACAATGTCGCCGGCGCTTCTGAAAAAATATCTCGCTGCAACGCGCCGTATTGCCGACCATATCGTCTTCGAGCCAGACGGCTTCACGTTCGCGCCGCATCCCGTCGTCGCCGAGACGGACCGCGATCAGTACTGCGTACAGCGGATCATCGACTTCTACAATCGCCATCGCGTTGATTATGCGGACTATTTTTTCGCAGCCTGGAAGTATCGCCATCGGGCCGCAAATGGTAGACCAGACCTCGACTTGACGCGGTTGGCTGCCGATGCAGGTCTAAGTGCGAAGTATCTGGCGATAATCTGGTCGGCACTTACGGAAGGCGACGAAAAATCGGGGCCCCTTGCGGTCATTCGTAAGCTCTGGAGGGACTTGCCGGCGGAAGCCGATCGCTTCCAAGTAGCCCGCCGCGGCTGCGAACAAATCCGCGATCTGCTTGTGCAAATGCGCAAGCAGCTCAAACCCCAAGTGAAGCCGTTACGAATCGAGGGTGTTTCACAAGGTAGCCAGCCGCTTTTGCTCTGGCGGAATCGTCTGCTTGCCGGCAAACATCGAAGTTACTCCGGCCAGGTGTTGCCCGACCTAAAAAAGCTCGCGGAAGCATTCGATGACGACCAGGCCGCGCTTGCCAAATTGCTTTCCGATGATAGCCCCGACGCCGAGCGCCGCCTCCACACCAGCATGGAGCGATTTGCCGTCGTGTTCCCCGATACATTCGCAGTCACGGAACGGGCACCGTACTACGATCGCGGCTCGAATCCGAAAGGGCGGTTGCTTAGCGCCGGCTTCCATCTGATGCACGGTTACTTTCGCGACGACGGGCCGCTCTGCGACCTGATCCTAAACGACCGCGAACGCGCCGAATTGGACTCCCTGTGGGCTGAATTGGACTTCGTCACCCATTCGCCGCGACGGCAGTATAAGGATTTCATCTTCTTTGAACGCGCGGAGCCGCCACGGTTCATGATCGATGCAGAGTTCGACTTTGCCCGCTCCGAGGATAAGGATGCCGTTTCGCCTGCGAAGATCGCCCAACTTGCGAAGGCATACCTGACCAAGATCCGCAAGAATGGGGCGAGTAACGAAGCAATCGACGCGGTCAAAGACTATTTCGCGAACATGGCAGCCACGATTCAAAGGCTAGAGCAAAAGCGCCTCGCCGCCGAGCCGAGCCATCTGAACGCAATGCTTCAATTCGCCGAACGAGCATTTCGCCGGCCACTTTCAACCGCGGAGCGCAACGACCTCTTGAGCTTTTATCGCACGCTCCGAGAGCAAGACGGTCTCGGTCACGAGGATGCGCTTCGCGATACGGTGGTCAGTATCCTGATGTCCCCGCGCTTTTGTTACCGTATCGACCTCGCGCCGCCCGACTCGGCGATTCGCCCGTTGACCGATTACGAATTGGCAAGTCGGCTGAGCTACTTCCTATGGTCGAGCATGCCCGACGCAGAACTGCTGTCCCATGCGGCCGCCGGCGATTTGCATACCCCGGATGTCTTGAAAGCGCAAGCACGCCGAATGCTCCACAACGACAAGGTTCGCCGGCTGGCGACCGAGTTTGCCGGCAACTGGCTCGACATTCGACGATTCGAAGAACACAATGCCGTCGATCGCGAACGATTTCCAAGCTTTACGAATGAATTGCGCCAGGCGATGTTCGAAGAGCCGATTCGGTATTTCACCGATGTCGCCCAGCGCGATCGCCCGGTCCTCGACCTGCTCTTCGGCGCCGACACGTTCGTCAATCGTCCGCTGGCCAAGCACTACGGCATGCCCGAGAGTGCCAACGATGAGTGGGTGCACATCGAACGGGCCGATCGATTCGGCCGGGGCGGTCTGTTGCCGATGGCGGTCTTCCTGACCAAGAATGCGCCGGGATTACGCACCAGTCCAGTGAAGCGTGGCTACTGGGTAGTCACGCGCGTGCTCGGTGAGCGTATTCCCCCACCTCCCCCCACGGTTCCGGAGTTGCCGAAGGATGAAGCGAAACTCGGCGATCTCACCTTGCCGCAACTCCTGGCTCGCCATCGCAAGGACAAGAATTGCGCCGCATGTCACAGCCGTTTCGATTCGTTCGGTCTGGTCTTTGAAGGCTTCGGCCCGGTCGGTGAACGGCGAGCCAAGGACCTCGGTGGCAAACCCGTGGCCGACACCGCGTCGTTCCCCGATGGCCAAGATCGCAATGGCATCGACGGGCTGCGCCGGTATTTACGCGAGAAAAGGCAGGACGACTTCATTGAGAACTTGTGCCGTAAGTTGTTCGCTTATGCACTCGGCCGCACCCTGCAACTATCCGACGATCAAGCTGTGGCGGACATGCGCACCAAGGTTGCGGCGGACGGCTATCGATTCGACCGCTTAATCGAGTCGATCGTCACAAGCCGGCAGTTTTTGAATAAGCGAGTGTCGAATCGACCGAGATTGTAAATTGGCGCGTGGAGCGGATGGCTGAGGTACAATACTCGGAGACAAATGGATGCGCACGTTCGAGTGGCCGATCGAAGACATCGTGAACGCGCATCCGGACTTGTACTTAGAGCATTGTGCTGCCATGGCCGTTGCATTGATGAGCGAGCAATCGTCAGCACCCTGCTACTTTCGCGTGGAGTGTGAAGGGTTCAGTCCGCCAGATCTAAATGGAGACGATCGATTTACCCTCGGCGTTCATTGGGATGACCCCTATGCGCAACGTGCGGCCAGGATCCTGCTCACAGAGCAACCGAAGCCGATTGTCGAGCGCGCGACGGTGGCGATATCCGCCTTGCTGTTTGCGCATCTTGTGTCGAAAGGTGAGATGCGCGTCACTAACCGGGGTGACCGGGCTGACTTCTGGCTCCCGCGATTGCAATGTGCTTTGGAGATTAGTGGAACGCTCCGCAGACGCTCTCTGCCACGCCGTCATCGGCAAAAAGTGGCTCAAGTGCTCGACAACCCACGACGCTGGAATGGCTACGTGATCGTCTGTTGCTTTGCCGCCACACAAAAAATTATCCGATGGTCTTATCACAATCAGAGGGGCTAAAGCGATGCCTCGGTCCAATGAAACGGTTTCCGGAAGCTTGATCGACGCGATGTTGGGCGAAGCATCTTGGCTTCTATCGCACGCTCAAGCACTCGAAGATTACGATCGCCGGCAAGAGGCGGCGATCGAGTTCATTCGTGCGGGTGAATGCGAGGAACAAGTGGCCTGCCTGTTGGAAGCGGACGACCAAAATCTCGAAGCAGCAATTCATCGCGTGAGCGCTGCATCGTGCTTCGAGAAAGTCGGTCAATTTTCCCGAGCCGTCACTTTGTTGCATGCGGCAATGTCGGCCAAGTTGCCTGCAGAGTTTCGTGGCCGAATCGAGAAGCATTTGGCGGTCGCCTTGGTTGGAGCGCGCAGGGACCTCGCGAAGTCCGGTCGTCGGCGAGTTCGTAAACAATCGCCCGCTCTGAATTAATTGCAAAAGAGGTGGGCTGGAATGCGTCCTTTGAATTCATTCGTGATCTCTCGTCGCACCGCCCTTCGCGGCATCGGCGTCACTGTTGCACTGCCGTGGCTCGAAGCGATTCCACTCCTCGCGGGCGAGTCGGCCGGTCATCCTCAGCGCTTCGCTGCCCTCTTCATGGGCAATGGCATCAACTCGAAGTATTGGTGGGCCAAGGGCGCCGGCGCCGAAATGGAGTTGAGCAAGAGTCTCGAACCTCTCAAGCCGTTCCGGTCGCGGCTCAATGTCATTTCGGGCCTGTTCAACAAGTCGGCCACCAATGTCGGCATCCATCCCGGGCAAACAGGCAATATCCTTTCCGGCGCTTTGTTGCGACGGGGGGCCGTGCTACATGGTGGCGTCAGTGTCGATCAAGTGCTGGCTTCGCGCTTCGCCGACGAAACCGCCCAGCCGAGCTTGGTGTTGGGGTGCGAACAGCCGATCACCGGTTATCACGAGACCAATTTCTCGATGGCGTATAGTTCGCACATTTCGTGGCACGACGCGGATTCGCCCGTGCCGATGGAGGTTTATCCGTCGCTCGCCTTCGATAGTCTCTTCGACAATCAAGGCAGCCGTCGAATACTCAGCATTCTCGATCGCGTCAAAAGCGAGGCCGCCGCCTTGCAACCGAAGATTAGCACCGCCGACAAGGCCAAGCTCGACGAATACCTGACGAGTATCCGTGAAGTTGAGAAACGCGTTGAAAAAACTCGTAAAGCCGAACTCAACACAAAACACGACGACCGAAAAAAACTCGGGATGAAGCGGCCGGATAACGGCCTCCCCGAGGATATTCGCGAGCACATGCGGCTAATGTGCGACATCATCGCCCTCGCGTTCCAGATGGATAAAACTCGCGTCGCCACGTTGCTCCTCTGTCGCGATCTTTCGGGACTCTTCTATCCGTTCCTTGGCGTTCGGCAGGCACACCACCCCGCGTCGCACGATGACCAGTCCGACGCTTATGAGCGCATCAGCCGCTACTACGTGAGTCAACTCGCCTACCTCGCCGGCCGATTGTCGGCAATGACCGAAGGCGACACAACCGTCCTCGACAACTCGTGTCTCATGTTCGTTTCCAACATGTGGTCGGGAACGCGGCACGATTCGAGCAAGGTTCCGCTCTTGCTTGTCGGCGGGCTTGGCGGCAAGCTCCAAACCGGCAGGGTCCTCAATTACCAGGATCGTGGCAACGAGAATCGCAAACTTTGCAGCCTGTATCTCGCGCTCTTGAATCGGATGGGCGTAAAAGTCGATCGCTTCGGCGATGCGCTCTCGCCACTCCAGGGTCTTTGAATATGAGCCGCCTCAGCGAGTGTGAGACCGCCGCGATTGCGGGCGCCGGCCCATTGCTTACCCTTTTGAAATTGACGGCCGTCCTATAAGGCAAACTTCTTGCCCCTGGCAGGCGCTTCAATCGCCGGGCGAACTCGGCCTCGTGCAAACATCCCTGCGGGTATCCTATCCGCGCTCGTCGATCTTGCTGCCCGCCTACAATGCTTCGGAGGGCCGTTTAGCCCTCTCCAATTGCCATTGATGGGAGTGAACTCTCGGTCCTGTTTTGTCGCAGGCGAGGTCATCGCGAATTAGCGAGGAATGACTGCGATTCGCTTTGAAACCGCAAATACACCGTACTTCGTTGTTTGAGAAAGGCTCATTATGTCCGACGCATCGCGTTCATCCGAATCGACTGAGGAAGCGATGGCCACTACGGGCATTGACGGGCTCGACGATATCCTGTGCGGTGGCTTTGCGCCGGGCCGGCTCTTTCTCATCGAAGGCGTGCCGGGTTCGGGCAAGACGACTCTGGCCCTCCAATTCTTGCTCGCCGGCGCCCGACGCGGCGAGTCGGTGTTGCACGTCACGCTTTCTGAAACCGAAGACGAACTCCGGGCCGGCGCCGCGTCGCACGGTTGGTCGCTTGACGGAATAACCATCCGGGAATTGATTCCTAGCGAAGAGAGCCTGCGGCCCGATGAACAATACACGATGTTTCATCCGTCCGAGGTCGAACTGAGTGAGAAGATTAAACCGGTGCTGGCGGCCGTGGAAAAGTTCAAGCCGACCCGGGTCGTATTCGATTCGCTCTCGGAGTTCCGGCTCCTGGCGGGCAATCCCCTTCGCTATCGCCGACAAGTCCTGGGCCTCAAGCAATTCTTCAGCGGTCGTCAATGCACCGTGGTATTGCTGGACGATCTGACGGACGCAAGTCATGACCCGCACGTCCAGAGCATTGCGCACGGGGTGGTGCGTCTCGAACAGTTGAACCCGGAGTATGGAGCGGAGCGTCGGCGGCTGGTGGTGCTCAAATATCGGGGCGTCCGTTTTCGCGGCGGGTATCACGACTATCTCATCAAACGGGGCGGCCTCGAAGTCTATCCACGGCTGATCGCCGCCGAACATCGGCCGCCGCCGATCAGTGATAAGCTGGCGAGTGGCGTCCGCGAATTGGATACGCTGCTCGGCGGCGGCATCGAACGGGGTACGAGCACGCTCATTGTCGGGGCGGCCGGTGTCGGAAAGTCCTCACTGGCGACGCTCTTCGCGGCTTCGGCGGCCGCGATGGGCAAGAATGCGGCGCTGTTCATCTTCGACGAAAACATCAATACGCTGCTAACCCGGACCGCCGGCCTGGGCGTTGACCTCAAGCAATGCGTGGAGAGCGGACGTGTAACGATCCAGCAAATCGACCCGGCTGAACTCTCACCAGGGGAGTTCTGCCATGCGATTCGGCAGGCCGTCGAGCAGCGGCATGTGGCTGTCGTGGTGATTGATAGTCTGAATGGCTATCTGAACGCCATGCCCGAAGAGCGATTTCTCATCGTTCAACTCCACGAATTGCTCATGTATTTGGGTCAGGCAGGAGTTGCGACGATCCTGATTGGCGCCCATCATGGATTAATAGGCAGCCAGATGAACACCCCCGTGGATGCGAGTTATCTCGCCGACGCGGTCATACTGATGCGTTATTTTGAAGCGAAGGGCGAAGTCCGGCAAGCAATCTCGGTTGTCAAGAAGCGAGGTAGTGCGCACGAGCGCACGATCCGGGAGTTTAACTTAACGAGCGATGGCGTCCAGGTGGGTGCGCCGCTACGGGATTTCCGCGGGGTTCTCACGGGTGTGCCGGTACTTGAACCGTCCAGCGACGCCGGACCAGGAGCCAGCTCAAAGTGAATTGGACGAATCTCGCGAGCCCACGGAATCCCAGGTGAAGTGCGACGGCGCGGCCCTATGAAAACACCATTGGCGGACCCACACAGTGGCGAAAGAGACCGAATGAATGCCGGAGGCGAGAGCTTTGAATTGCGCGTGCTCATTCTCACGCCAACGGCCAAGGATGCCGAACTCACTCGTAGCATCCTCGGCCACGCCGGCGTGGCCAGCGTGTGCTGCAGCGATTTGGATCAGATTTGCGAACGACTCGATTCCGGGGCAGGCGCCGTGCTCCTGGCGGAAGAGGCCATTGGTTCGGGTGAGAAGGCGCGTTTGTTGAACTGGTTGTCGCGGCAACCCCCCTGGTCCGACCTGCCGCTCTTGGTGCTCGCACGACCCGGCGCCGACTCCGCGGAGGTGATGCAGGCGGTGGAATTGCTGGGCAACGTGTCCGTGCTGGAGCGGCCAATTCGGGTCGCGGCCTTGGTCAGCGCAGTGCTAACCGCCGTTCGATCTCGACAGCGGCAATATCAGATCCGCGATCACCTTCGTCAAATCGAGAACAACGAGCGCGAGCTTCGGGCACGCGAAGAGCGATTCCGCTCCATGGCCAACACAACGCCCGCCATCATTTGGACTGCCGATCCGAACGGCGCCATTACATTTCATAATCAGCGCTGGCTCGACTATACGGGGATTACGCCCGAACAAAACACCCGCAACTGGCCGGAACTGGTCCTCCATCCGCACGATCGCGAACGGTGTATTGAGTTATGGCAACACGCCCTAGCCGAGGGCACGGACTACGAAATCGAACTCCGCAATCGAAGCAAGAGTGGCGAATACCGCTGGTTTCTGACGCGGGCAACGCCGATCCGCGACGCCGACGGGCGCATCGTCGAATGGTACGGTTCCACCACCGATATCCACGACCGCAAGCAGGCCGAAGCAGCACTTCGCACCCGCGCGCGACAGCAGCGTGCGGTCGCCCGGCTGGGCGAGCGTGCGCTGCGTGGGCAAGACGTGCAACGACTGTTCGACTATGCCTCCGCCCTGGTCGCCGATACGCTCGAAGTCGAGTACTGCAAGGTCCTGGAACTCCTGCCGGGCGGAGACCAGCTTTTGCTTCGAGCCGGCGTCGGTTGGCGGCCGGGACTCGTTGGAAATGCCATGGTCGGCGCTGGATTGGATTCGCAGGCCGGCTACACGTTGGCGGCCGATGCCGCCGTGGTTGTCGAGGATCTGCGTACGGAAGGGCGCTTCCACGGTCCGCCACTTCTCTTCGAGCATGGTGTGATCAGTGGAATGAGTTGCATCATCCGGCGGACGGACTCGACACCATGGGGAGTTTTGGGCACGCACGCGACCCGTCGGGTGGACTTTACGGAAGACGATGTCAGTTTTCTCGCCGCGGTTGCGAACATCCTGGGAGACGCCATCCATCGCGAACGCGCCGAAAGGGAACTTCAAGACGCCGACCGCCGCAAGGACGAATTCCTGGCGATACTCGCTCACGAGTTGCGGAATCCCCTGGCGCCGATTCGCAATTCGCTGCACATTCTCCGCTTGACCGGGCAGAGTGATCCAGCGGCCGAGCGCGTCGGCGAGATGATGGAGCGGCAGGTCAACCACATGGTGCGCCTCGTGGACGATTTGCTCGAAGTCTCGCGCATTACTCGCGGCAAAATCGAACTCCGCAAGGAACCCATCGAGTTGGCCGCGGTCGTGCGCAGTGCCGTCGAAACGAGCAAACCGCTCGTCGACGCTGCCGGCCATCAGCTTGCGGTCACGATTCCCTCGGAGCCTCTTTTTCTGCTCGGCGATTTGGTTCGGCTTTCGCAAGTGATTGCCAATCTGCTCAATAATGCGGCCAAATACACCGAGCCCGGCGGGCAAATCTGGCTTAAGGTTCGCCGTGAAGCAGACTGTGTTTCCATCTCGGTCCGGGATACGGGCATCGGCATCCCGAGCGACATGCTTCCCCGGGTATTCGATCTGTTTGCTCAAATCGATCGACATGTCGGCCACTCGCAGGGCGGTTTGGGCATCGGACTGACGTTGGTCAAGAGCCTCGTCGAAATGCACGGCGGCGCCGTCAAAGTTCAGAGCGACGGGCCGGGCCGAGGCAGTGAATTTGAAGTTCGCTTGCCGTTGGTGGCAGGTCCGCAGCCGGACGCCTCATCCGTGTCTCAGAAAGGGTTAGCTCTCATTCCGCGTCGAGTGTTGGTGGTCGACGATAATCGGGACGCTGCAGACAGCCTGAGCACGTTACTCAAGCTGCTCGGCGCCGATGTATTCGTTGCCTACGATGGTCCGGAAGCTTTGGCGATCCTCGGGCAGTACAAACCGGAAGTCGTGCTTCTGGACATTGGCATGCCGGGAATGGATGGCCACGAAGTAGCGCGCCGAATCCGCCAGCAACCGGAGTTTCAGGATGTCACTCTGATCGCGCTGACCGGTTGGGGACAGCAGGAAGATCGCCACCGCTCCGAATCCGCGGGATTCGATTTCCATTTGATTAAGCCCGCGGACGTCAACGTCTTACAAAGCCTGCTGCTGTCGTTGGATCCGAACAATCCGGCAGTTCATTCCACTCGCTCGAATTGATTCGCCACGTACGGCGGCGGCAACATTGCCACTGGACAGGCTCTAAGATTGCCCTGAGATTGCCACCCTCTCCTTCATACTGGCAATCTTAGATGGGCGTCTTGACACAAACGATGCCAGCAAAAGGACTTGTTGAATCAGAATGGTTTTCCACTTGCGCGCCCGCTGGGAACACGGCTGGCAATCTCACCTTGCCGGCGTCGAATTCTGCGTTACACCCAATCCGCGGGCAGCAACCAGATTAGTTCGCCGGCGCCTTTGTCGACTTGCTCAGCCTCCACCCGGATCAAGGCGACGCCGGCCTTTTGCAAGCCAACCTGCGCTCGCTTGCCGCCGATCAGCCAGGCAGCGAATCGGTTCAGGTCTGGGCTGTGTCCAACGAGTCCCACGACTGCGGCGCCACTTTTGGTCATTTGCCGGGCGAGCTTCCGGCGTTTCCCGTCGGGGGCCAATTCATCGCTTTCGATGGCGGTATCCCCATTGAGCCCCCATGCCGCGATGAGCGGCTCGGCCGTTTGCCGCGCCCGCAGGAGCGGACTGTAAAACAATCTCTGGATATACACGCCGCGGGACGGCAATGCCTTCGCCAATCGGTCGCACTGCGTTCGGCCCAAGTCGGTCAGTGGACGATCGAAATCGTCCATGCTGCTGTCTGGTTCGAGTTGGACGGCATCCGCGTGGCGGATCAGATAGACGTCCATGGGGATCTCCGGTTGTCGATCAGATTGGAACCGCCGCCGAGCGAGTGATGCGACGGCACGCGGCCGGCGGATATACTATGACATTCACTCGATTCGCCCGATATGTTCTTTTGTGCCTTTACGGAATCTTCACGAATTAACTCAATGCTCCGGAACGACATCCGCAACGTTGCCATCATTGCCCACGTGGACCACGGCAAGACGACCATGGTCGATCAGATGCTGCGCCAATCGGGGCTCTTTCGCTCGGAAGAACTCGACAAGCTCGCCGGCGGACAGCACGGCTTGATCGTGGACTCGAACGATCTGGAACGCGAACGCGGGATCACGATCCTGGCCAAGAATCTGGCATTGCGCTCGGCGATGTCAAAGTCAACTTGATGGACACCCCCGGCCACGCCGATTTTGGCGGCGAGGTCGAGCGAATTCTGCAAATGGCCGATGGCGTGTTCCTGCTCGTCGATGCCGCCGAGGGGCCGCTGCCGCAAACGCGATTCGTGTTGCGTAAGGCCTTCGAGCACAAGTTGAAACCAGTCGTCGTCATCAACAAGATCGATCGACCCGATGCTCGCATTGCCGAAGTTCACAACCTGATTTTCGATCTGTTCCTCGAACTGGGCGCCGACGATGCGACGCTCGAGTTCCCTCTCATTTACGCCTCCGGCAAGCAAGGCGTGGCGACGACTGACCTCGCGGTTCCGCCGAAGGACTTGAAGCCGCTGTTCGACGCGATTTTGACCAACATCCCGGCGCCGGAAGCGGACCCCGAGGGGCCGTTGCAGATGCAGGTCGTTTCGCTCGAATATAGCGACTACGTCGGCCGCATTGCAGTCGGAAAAATCAATCGCGGCAAGATTCGCAAGGGTCAGCGAATTGCTCTACTCAAGCAGAAGGATGGCAAGCGAATCGACGACACCATTGTGCAGGTGTTGGAATTCGATCGGCTCGGCAAGAAGGAAGTGGAAGAACTGTCGGCCGGGGACATTTGCGCCGTGGTCGGCCTCGACGAGGCGGACATCGGCGACACCATTGCCGACATCGATCGGCCGGAGGCATTGCCGGCGATTGCCATTGACGAGCCGACGCTCGACATGGTCTTCCGCATCAACGATTCCCCATTCGCCGGGCTGGAGGGAAAGCCACTCACCAGCCGCGAATTGCGCGATCGTCTCGATCGCGAATTACAGCGCAACGTCGCCATGCGCGTTCGACCCAGCGAGGGTGGCGACCAGTATGTCGTCTCCGGCCGCGGGCTGTTGCACTTATCAATCCTGCTCGAAAACATGCGGCGAGAAAACTCGGAATTGTCGGTTGGCAAGCCGAAGGTCATCATCAAGGAAGTGAACGGACAGAAGACGGAGCCGGTCGAGTACCTGACCGTCGACGTGCCCGGTTCGCACGTCGGGGCCGTGATGGCCCTTGTTTTGGAACGCCAGGCCCAGTGCGTGAAGATGGACGCGGGAAACGAACTGACTCACTTGGAATTCACGATCCCGGCCCGCGGCCTGATCGGCTTGCGAACGCGGTTAATGACCGCAACGAGCGGCCTGGCGATCATGCATCACAACTTCCACGAATATCAACCGATCAAGCCGGCTTTGCCAGGACGCGGGAATGGCGTGATGGTTTCCACCGAGACGGGCAAGGCCACCGGTTATGCCCTGGAAGGATTGCAAGACCGCGGCATCATGTTCGTCGCGCCGATGGAACCGATCTACGAGGGGCAGATTGTCGCCGAGCATTGCCGCGATAACGATCTGCCAGTGAACGCCGCCCGCGAAAAGAAACTGACCAACATTCGCTCGGCAACGAGCGAAATCAAGACCGTGCTCAAGCCGCCGCGACGATTCGAACTGGAGGCGGCACTGGAATACATCGAAGACGACGAACTGGTGGAGGTCACCCCCAAGTCGATTCGATTGCGGAAGGCGCTGTTGAAAGAATCGGATCGGAAGAAAGCGGACAGACACCGTTCCTAACGCCGCTTGCGGAGTACGCGCGAACCGCTACGCCACAAGCGGCGTCCACTCAGTTCATGGATTCACATACCCTCGACCTCCTGGAATTCGACAAGGTTCGGCACTTGCTGGCCGAGTACGCGGCCACGTCCCTGGGGGTGGAGCTGGCCCGGCAGATCGAGCCATCGCGAAATGTCGACCAGATTCGCGCTGCCATCGCCCTTGTGTCGGAGATGGTCGAAGCCCTGTTGGCGAATCAGGCTCCACCGTTCGGCGGTGTTCACGACATTCGCCTGCTTGTTCGCCGGGCGGCGATTGGCACGATGTTGACTGCCGAGCAACTCTTGCAAGTCGCCGATTCGCTGACGGCAACGGGGGCGTTTTATCGCTATCGAATGCGACTGGACGGCAAGCTCATCAAGTTGATTGAGTTGCTGGCGCCCATCGACGACCTCGGTCCGCTCGGAAAATCGGTCACCGCCACGATTGACGGTCGCGGCAATGTCGTCAATTCGGCCAGTCCGGAACTCGCGGAAATTCGGCGAAAGCTCGCCGCAATCGACGAGCGCGTCCAGCACGAAATCAAAAAACTCCTGCGCGACCCGCAGCTTCGCGCGATTCTGCGCTATCCGAACGCCACCGTGAACGGCGACCACTATGTGCTGCCGGTGGCGGCGAATCATCGCCAGAAGATCCCGGGGGTCGTTCACCGCACGAGCAGCACGGGCGAAACGGTGTTCATCGAACCCGCGTCGGTGGCATCGCTCTCGGCCGAACGGACTGTGCTCAAAGCCGACGAGGATCGCGAAGTTCGACGGATCCTGCGCAAACTCAGTGGTGAAGTCGGCCGCTATGCCCGGCAAATCGAGGCGGCGGTTCGCGTCATTGCCGAAGCGGATCTATTGACCGCGAAGGCAAAGTATTCTCGCGATTACAACATGTTCGCACCAGATGTGAACACGGACGGCCGTCTTTGGCTACGGTCCGCCCGGCACCCGCTCCTGGAGCACCTCTTTCGAAATGAGTCCCCAGTCCCGAGTCCTCAGTCGTCAGTCGAAAGCCGGACGCGACCGGGGACTGCGGACCGGGCACCGAGAACTTCTCAAGTCGTGCCGATCGATGTGCGGCTGGGCATCGGCTTCAACATGCTGGTCATCACCGGGCCGAATACGGGGGGGAAGACGGTCACGCTCAAGACGACCGGTCTACTTTCGCTGATGGCGCAGAGCGGTATGCACATCCCGGCGAGCGAAGGTAGCACCGTGCCGGTCTGGTCGCACGTCCTCGCGGACATCGGCGATGAGCAAAGCCTGGAGCAATCGCTCAGTACGTTTAGTTCCCATATTTCCCGCATCGCGACGATTTTCGCAACGGCCGACGCCCAGAGCCTGGTATTGCTCGACGAACTTGGCGCCGGAACCGATCCGACCGAGGGGGCTGCTCTTGGCCGAGCGATCCTCGATCAACTCGACAAGGTCGGTTGCCGGGCGATCGTGACAACGCACCTCGGCGATCTCAAAACGTATGCATTCACGAACGATCGCGCCGAGAACGGCGCCGTCGAGTTTGATGTGGAGACGTTGCGACCGACCTATCGTTTGCACATCGGCCAATTCGGGATGAGCAACGCGATCCGAATCGCGCGCCGGCTCAATTTGCCCAAGGAACTTCTCAAGCGCGCACGCAAATACGCGAAGCGGCGGCGGGGCAAGACTGGGGAATTGAATCGCCTGCAACAACTACGTGAGGAAGCCGAAAAAGCACGAACGGAAGCACTTGCCCATCAGCATGAAGCCGATCGACAAAAGGAAGAATTCGAGCGCCGGCTAGCCGAGTTGGAGAAACGCCAAGTCGAGGCTGCGAAGATCAACGAGTGGCGCTCGCGCCTGCAACCGGGCGACGAAGTTTGGGCGACCAAGTTCGGCAAGAAGGGGAAAGTCGTGCGCGTGAATCAGGCGAAGGGAACGGTGTTCGTGAGCATTGGCATTGGGCAGTGGGAGGTGTTTTTGAATGAAGTGCTGCCCGAGGAACCGAGAGCGTGAATGAAATTGTTTAGCGTTCGTCCCGACGGGACGAACGCTAAACGGTTTTATTTTCCAACTCTCCCCACGCCAAACTGATCCCCGGTCTTGACGACTTTCCCACCCTTCCACTGCACTTCGACCATCTTTTCGCTGTGGACGGCATGACCGGTTTCATCCGTCAACGCAGTCACGATCTTTTTGGATGCAACATCGATGACCTCGCCGGTTGACGGGTAGGCGTATTTGCCATCCAGACTGAATGTCACCCAGCCAGGCTGTTCGCGGAGGTGGATGCTCGTCTTTTGCCTGGGCGGCATGACCGTATTGTCGAAGACATGAACCTGCTGATTGTGAGCGTCGGAGACCCAGACTTCCTTTTCGTCGGGCGTCAGGCCAATGCCGTGGCTCGGGCAACCATGTCGTTTGACTGGCCCGGTTTTGAATCCCTTCACCTCGACGCGACAGAGCTTTTTGGCGGTCTTCAAGTCGCCAATTTCGAAGCCTAGGCAACCGTTCACGTTCACATAGACCAGCGTTTGCTTCCCATTGACCGTAAACGGCCGAATCGCCGCGGCGAATGGACCCACCGTGCCGATTACTTTGTGCGTCTTCGTGTCGGCAACCGTCAACAACGGCGAACGGAGGCCGGCCAGGTACATGCGCGAGCCATCGAGACCGACGACCGTGTTGTGCGCTCCACTCTTGGGTTCAACCGTCGCAATCACGTCGCCCGTTGCGCCATCGACCACGTTCCAGATGTCTTTCTCGAAGGACGGGACGTACAAGATCTTGCCGTCCGGGGTCATCGACATGCGGTCGCACCCCTGAGGGAGTGCCTTTTCCCATAGCGTCTTCTCGCTGGCGAGGTCAATGCAATAAAGCGTCTTCGTCGTTGTGAAATACAGGCGACCGGTCGCGGCGGAGGCACAGACCCCTTTCATATTGTCGGGATGCGCCAGCTTGCTTTCGGGCGTGTCGATGCGCTTGACGAACTTGTGGCCGTGATCGATATCAAAGACGAGGATGCCGGCTCCGCCGAATTCCAGCAGGTTGCGAATACCCGGAGCGGCGACATAAAGGTAGCGGCCATCGGCCAAGCCGTCGGCGGCACTGGCAAACGGTGTAAGAAGGACGATCGCAACGATAGAATGGAGTCGACGCATGTGGGATAGGCCTCCCCAGCCTGTCAAGCCACGACAGGCCGGGAGGCCTATCCCACATCTCGGATGGCCTACCACGAACTCCTGCCGCAATCATGAAGAATCTCAGTTCGCTTGCTGTTGTCTGTTGTAGTATTGCCGCGGCGACCGCCCAAGCTCCCGTCGACAAGGACCACGCCGCGAAGATGGCCCGCGGCGCGGAGATCTTCAAGAAGTCGGTTCGAGCCGTGCTGATCGCGCAGTGCCTGAAATGTCACGGCGGGGCCAAAACCGAAGGCGAACTCGACATCACCGATCGCGATCGCCTGCTCAAGGGCGGTGATCATGGGCCCGCCCTGGTGCCTGGAGACCCGAAGAAAAGCCTGCTCTACTTGATGGTCGCACACGCGAAGAAGCCAGCGATGCCTTATAAGGAGCCCAAGCTCGCGGACGAGTCGATTCGGCAGATCGGCACCTGGATCGAAAACCTGGCCCCCTATGACGCACCACTCGTCGCGCGCAAAGATACGGCCGCGTGGATCAACAAGAAGATTACGCCCGAAGCCCGCCAGCATTGGGCCTATCAGCCACTGACGACGACTCCGCCACCGGGAGTAAAGAACGATAAGTGGATCAAAACGAACGTCGATCGATACATTCTGGCCAAGCTTGAAGAGAAGGGCATAGCGCCGAACCCGCCGGTCTCGAAGCGCGTGCTCATCCGCCGGGCCTATTTCGATCTCATTGGCTTGCCGCCCACCCCCGAAGACGTCGAGGCATTTGAGAAGGACACTTCCCCGGACGCCTTCGCCAAGGTAGTCGACAAATTACTCGATTCGCCGCGCTATGGCGAGCGCTGGGCCCGGCACTGGCTAGACCTTGCTCGCTTCGCGGAAAGCCACGGCTACGAGCACGACTACGATCGGCCCAATGCCTATCACTATCGCGATTTCGTCATCAAGGCGTTCAACGACGGCATGCCCTATGACCAGTTCATTCGCTGGCAGCTTGCCGGCGACGAAATTGCCCCCGACAATCCGCAGGCGATGATGGCAACCGGCTTTCTCGCGGCCGGCGTGCATTCCACGCAAATCACCAAAAACGAAGTCGAAAAGCAGCGTTACGACGAACTCGACGACATGCTGAACACCACGAGCACGGCGATGCTGGGTTTGACGATCGGATGTGCCCGCTGTCACGACCATAAGTACGATGCGATTCCGCAAGCGGACTACTACCGGATGCTGTCCACGTTCACGACAACCGTTCGTTCCGAAGCGGACCTCGACGTTGACCCCGAAGGTTACCGCAAAGCCAAAGCGAAATTCGACCGCGAACATGCCCCGCTCGTGCGAGCGCTTGCCGATTACGAAGCGAAGGAACTTGGCTTACATTTCACGGAGTGGGAAAAGACACAATTCGGCCAAGCCTCTCCAGCGACATGGATTGTTCCCTCCATCACTTCAATGCGATCTGCGGGTGGTGCCAAGCTGACAAAACAAAACGATGATAGCGTACTGGTTTCCGGGACCAATCCGCCAAGGGAATTGCTCTCATTCCGTCTTGAGACAGATCTCACGCGAATTGGCGCGCTGCGAATTGAAGCCTTGACCGATCCGTCGCTGGTGAAGAATGGGCCCGGACGCGCGGCGAACGGCAATTTTTGTCTGACTGATATCACTGTCGGCGTCGCTACCAAGGGCGGGAAGGGAGAGATTGTCAAACTGAAAAAGCCCCGCTCGACGTTCGATCAAAAAGGGCTTGGCGTGGCTGGCGCCATCGACGGTGATCCCACCAACACGGGATGGTCTATCGATCCGCGTCTCGGCTTCAGCCATGCGGCGTCATTCGAATTTGAAAAACCGGTCGGCCAATCGGGAACGACTGTTCTCGTCGTCACATTGCGCTTCAACAACAATGTCGGCCACGGGATCGGTCGGCCGCGATTCTCCCTCAGTAATGCGAAGGAGCCGCTGGAATTGCTGAAACCCGCCATTCCCGAAGCGACCAAGCGAGCGCTCGAGACTCTTCCGCAGAAGCGTTCATCCGAGCAGAAGTCGCTGTTGTTGGCGCGTTACAAGCAAATCGATCCGGGCTGGCAAAAGCTCGATAAGCGCATTCAGGATCACTTGGCGAAAGCGCCGAAGCCGAACATTGTGAAAGCGCTGATTTCCTCGGAGGGCGTGCCGCCGGTACGGCTGCACTCACAGGGGGCTGATTTTCTGCAGCAGACTCACTTCCTGCGGCGAGGCGATCCGAATCAGAAGGAAGCGGTCGCATCGCCGGGCTATTTGCAAGTCTTGTTCACCGGCCCCGATCGGTGGACGAAGACGCCCGCTTCGAAATCAAAGTTATCCTACCACCGAACCGCACTCGCCAATTGGATGACTGACGTCGATCACGGCGCCGGAGCGTTGCTGGCCCGAGTGATTGTGAATCGCCTTTGGCAACATCATATGGGCCGTGGGATTGTCGCCACGCCGAGCGACTTTGGCGTGCGCGGCGAACGGCCGACGCACCCCGAATTGCTCGACTATCTCGCCGACGAATTGGTTCGCAACGGCTGGAAGCTCAAGCCGATTCACAAGCTCATTCTGACCAGTGCGGTCTATCAAACAACGGCGACCGGCGACGATGCCAAGCTGAAAATCGACCGCGAGAACCTGCTGTGTTGGCGACATCCATCGCACCGCCTGGAGGCCGAGGCGATCCGCGATTCGCTGCTCGCGATCAGCGGTCAGTTCGAGACCCGAATGTACGGCCCGGGCACGCTGGAGGAATCGAGCAAGCGGCGCAGCATCTATTTCACGGTGAAACGCAGCAAGCTGATTCCAATGCTCGTCATCTTCGATGCACCCGACGGCCTGGTCGGCATCGCCGATCGGCCGAGCACAATCGTCGCTCCGCAAGCGCTCTTGATGATGAACAATCCCCAGGTGCGGATGTGGGCCAAATCGTTCGCGGACCGTGTTGGCAACGGCGCGAAAACGCCCGAGGAGCCCATCCGTCGGGCCTATCGCCTGGCGGTCAATCGGGAGCCGACATCGAGCGAACTGGCCGACGGCGTGGCATTCGTGAAGCGCGAAGAGACGATGTACAATGGCAAGGCGCATGCACACACATTGGCGCTAGCGGATTTCTGTCAGGTAGTGATGTGCTTGAGCGAGGTGATGTACGTGGAGTAGGGAGTCGTTTAGCGAGCGAGCCGACGGCTCGCTCGCTAAACGACTCCCTACTTATGGTCATAGATTGCCGAGTCACGATGAACATTCCCAATCCAGTTAGCCCGTTGATTGCGGCCTCCCGCCGCGAGTTCCTCACTCGGGCCGGCAATGGCTTTGGCCTTTTGGCGCTCGCGTCATTGCTGGGCGAAATCGAGCCCTTCGCTTGCGCTTCAGGCTCCATAGATCCGCTCGCGCCGAAGAAGCCGCACTTCCCGGCGAAGGCCAAGTCGGTCATCTGGCTGTTCATGAACGGCGGGCCTTCGCACGTCGATACCTGGGACTACAAGCCGGAACTCGCCAAGCGCGATGGCAAGGAACTTAAGGGTTTTGACAAGAACACCGGTTTCTTCACCGATCAGGTCGGACCGTTGATGAAGTCGCCGTTCCGGTTCGCCCAGTATGGGAAGAGCGGCGCCTGGGTCTCCGAGTTGTTCCCGAACATGGCCAGGCACGTCGACAAGATGGCGTTCCTGCATTCGTGTTGGACCGATTCGAACAACCATTCGCCGGCACTGTTCAAGATCAACACCGGCATGACGCGGATGGGCTTCCCGTGCCTTGGTTCGTGGGTGACCTATGGACTCGGCAGCACAAGCCGCAATCTGCCGGCCTTTTGCGTGATGTACGATACGCTCGGCCGCGGCGTGCCCAAGGGGCATGCGCAAAACTGGGGGTCCGGTTTTCTACCCAGTGTTTATCAGGGGACCGCGTTCAAGCCGCAAGGCGAACCGATCGACAACCTGAAACGCCCCCCCGAAATGAGTGACGCCCAACAGCGGGCCCAACTCGATTTGCTTAAAAAGCTCAACTCAGAAGGGGCCGCTGCGGAAGCCGATTTGAATGCTCGAGTCGAGTCGTTCGAACTGGCTTATCGAATGCAAATGGCAGCCCCCGAGGCGCTGGACGTTCACAAAGAATCCAAAGAGACCCACAAGCTTTACGGCTTGGACAATCCGAAAGCGACCCCGTTTGGTAAGCAATGCCTGGTCGCTCGGCGACTGGTCGAACGAGGGGTTCGGTTTGTGCAAATCTACTCCGGCGGCATGGACAACGACCTGAGTTGGGACGGCCACAGCAACATCAAGAAGAATCATGGCGGCTTCGCCCTGGAAACCGATCAGCCCATCGCGGGGTTGCTTGCCGATCTCGATTCTCGCGGGTTGCTCGATTCCACATTGGTCATTTGGGGCGGCGAGTTTGGGCGCTTGCCGATCGTGCAAAAGGGCAACAATGGCCGCGATCATAACCCGCACGCGTTCACGGTTTGGATGGCGGGTGGCGGAGTGAAAGGCGGGGTCCATCACGGAGCAACGGACGAAATCGGTTTCAAGGCGGTACAAAATCGGGTAAGCGTCAATGACCTCCACGCAACCATTCTTTACTTGCTGGGGCTGGACCACAAGAAACTGACATACCGCTACAACGGTCGTGATTTTCGGTTGACGGACGTCGCCGGTAACGTGGTCGACAAGATCATCGCTTAAGCATTGGAAGTGCAAACGCCCTGTTGCCGTGTTCCCACTGCGGGTAGAATAAGTTTTTCGGGTTCACCTCCGTCTGCGTCACACAGCCAGAGGGTCCGCACGCCTCGCCGGGGATGAGTCGGCCATGCACACGATGAGCTTCCGCGTGCCGGCCGACTTGCCGGAGCCCATCGCCGCCGACTTACTTCGTTCCAGCGTTGCCGGCGGACACGACCGCGCACCCACCGCCACGCAGTGTGAAATCCGCGACGGCCTTTTGATATTGGCTCGCGAGATCAACGAAAGCGGTCCCGCGTACATCCCTTGGGAAGTGCCGCGGGCAGGCCGCTTGATGACGACGACGACGACGCTCATGTTCCGCGATCGGCCTTACCACCTCGTGGCCGAATTAGCGCGAGGAAAAATCAACCAGGTGCGCAACCAGTATGCGGATTGGCTCAGCGGCGGCCTCGTCGCTTCGGAGGATGTGGAATTTCACCTGGAGCTGCGCAACGCATGCATTCGGCAAATCGCTCTTGGAAGGGGCTTCCCCAGACGGCGACTTACGCGGCGACGACGCCTTGGCCGCCGCATTCGAGGCCGCCGAGGCGCTCGTGCCTGCGCTATCAGGAACAAGTATTCCGGCTTCGCCATCAGCGGCAATTGAAATTGGATACCGCGCTTGGCTGCCGAGTGATTGCGCCGCCCGCACAAGGTCACGATGATGTTTTTCGCCTGACTTTCAACACGGCGTCCGTTCCGCTGACCTGGCGTTCGATCGAGCCGACTGAATCCGACTACCAATGGGCCGAAGCGGACGCGGCAATTGACTGGGCATCGCGCGAAACTTGCGCGTCGTCGCCGGGCCGCTCGTCGATTTCAGCCCCGATGGGCTGCCGGACTATGTTCGTCGTTTGGGCGGCGACCCGATCACTCTCAAGAGCTTGATGTGCGACTATGTGGAGACGGTCGTGAACCGCTATCGCGGGAAGGTGAGTCAATGGTCGGTCACGACCGGCGCCTGCGGTTCCTGCGGAGTCGGGCTTTCAGAGGAAGACTTGATCCGGCTTACCGCGATGGCCGCCGACGCCGCCTGGCAGATCGATTCGGGACTTCAGCTATCTTTCGGCATTTCGCAACCCTGGGGAGATTATCTGGCTCGGGGCGGTCACGAATACTCACCGTTCGTCTATGCGGATACGCTTCTTCGCGCCGGCCTCCCGTTCGCGGGCATCGACCTCGAATGGCATTTTGGAACGGCACCGCGCGGATCGTATTGCCGAGATACTCTCGAAGCGTCGCGATTGCTCGACCTGTTTGGCCTGCTCGGCGTGCCCGTCAAGATTTCGATGAGCTACCCGTCATCGACCGGGCCGGCGGAGCTGTTCGGACTCCGTCACAGACGCCGGGCGATGGCGGGAATTTACGCCGGAAGCCCAGGCCGATTGGGCGGACGCTTTCGCGTACGCTCGCCGTGTGCAAGTCATTTGTTTCCGGCGTGGTCTGGGAAGGTCTTTCCGACGCCAACCCGAGCCGATTTCCGAATTCCGGTTTGATCGATGCACAAGGGCGATCAAGCCGGCGTTCGATCGCTTCCGCGTTTTGCGCGAAGCACATCTGAAGTGATTGCGTTCACACCCACAGCGTCAACAATCGTTCCAGTGCCGCGGTCCACGAATCAAACGGATCTTCGGCATCCAATTCATTCCCGTCTCGCATAGCCGATTTGCAGGTCCGGCCGTGGGCCCTGAACGAGCAGGTCCGCGGCAATGGCTCCCTCGGTTTGTAAATTCGATGCGCCCGCAACTGATCGCCAGCACGTGACACAGGCTTCGCTGCGCACGTTCGTCGGCATATCGCGCGATGTCATCGGTCGCATTGCGGATCTCGACCGTCCGGTTCTGGATTTGCTCGCGGAAGATCATTTCGAGCAAGGCCCCCTCCTGCTCGAGTGGCTTCGCGTCTTTGTCTTGAATCAAGAGGAACTCGAATTTGAGGGCGTCGGTGCTGAGCCATTCCGACAGCTTACGCACCGCCGTGAGCAGAAGGCCAAGCACCATGATGATGCGCTGAACCGGCAGATCCGGGTCCTTGAAGCGAGCCTTAGCGAGATCGGGATAGAGGCAAAACAAGAAGACTCCGCCGCCGGCGCAGGAACTGGTTTTCGTCGCGCGAGTAGTAATACAACTCATCGCGCAAGAATTTGACATCGAATAGATCGGGGCGTAATGCGGGATCGCGTTCCATGTAGGCGAGTTGCGAGTGCAAGAGGCTTTCAACGCTCCCTTTGGTCGAGATGGAACTGAACCCGCCCGACGGGGTAAGTGTCCTCGTCGAGAACGCGTGTTGGCACCTCGCGACGGCCCGCCAGCGGCTTGACCTTGTGCCGCGGCAATCCGGCCTCGAGTCGACTGGCGACTTGCAACAATTGCCGATGGGCCACATATTGCCCCATGTCGGCCAGGGCCGTTCGTTGTTCCAGGGCGATCACGTCTTCGAGCGCGAGCACTTCCGCCATGCGTCGAGCACTGGCAATGAGCGATTCGTACAACTCGATGACAAGCGGATCCGGGCCATGCGTCGAGAGGGAATCCCAACCGCGGCGCAGCAACTCCTTCGGGCTGCGACTTCCAATAATCCCCGAATGACGCCCGGCGACAATTCCACCCCGCCAAGCCCGGCCCGATCGCGAAACTGGCGAATCAGGTACGCCAGGCCGATCGCTCGATCGCGCCCTTGAAAGCGACGCATCGCATCGCTGGCACGCTCGAACGACCAATCGGCGTAGACCTTGCCGAGCACGTGGTCCTCGTAGGTTCGCATCAGGGTCGGAGGCAAACCCGGTAAGAGCGATTGCTCGCGCGTGGCGCGGGGATCTCGGTCCGCCCCGTAGGCTGCGTGCCCCAGGTCGGCAATGACGCCCAGAGGCAAGAGCGGTTGACCGCTGGCGGCAATCTCGATTGCCCACTCCAGAATCGGCTTGACTGTCGATGCGACCGGCGGGCTCGTCCGCTGCAGCCAAAGTCCTTGGAGCAGGAATCGCTGTGCCTGCTCCGGATCGCGAAGGATCTCGATTCTCATGAACGCATTTTACACACGGCGATGCCGACGCGTGGCGATCGGCAGAATCCGCAAAGCCGTTAAAGTTTGCCCAGTTCATAGCCGATGTGAAGGAGGGGACCGGAGCACCGTTGGCTCGCCGTCCATCCACGGCCAGTGAGGCAGATCATGCGCGGATTTCGCCGTTGGTGCACGACTGCAATCGTCTTGGCGGGACCTTTTGCCGCCGTCGCGCAAACGCCCGTCGGCAAGCCTTCCCAGCTTTCCGAGCCTCCACCCATTGCCGCGGCCCTGCCCGGCGGGACTCTCGTTGGCTCCGCAGCTCGCCTATTACGCACACCCCCGTCGTGTCCGTGGCGGACGAGCCGCCGCCAACACCCGGCATTCCGGCGGCCGCCGCTCCCATTGCCGGGCCCGATGCACCGTCCGCCGCCTCGCCGATCTTGCCCGGCAGTCCGAAAGAAGTGCAGGCCAACCCCGCGGGAACGAACGTCGGGAATTACCTGTTTCAACCGAATAACGATTGCTGCGGGCCGATGGGATCGCACGGGCCCGTCGGCGAGGAAGTTTATGTCCGTTTCGGTGTGAATTCCCCGACCGGCACTCGGCTGTTGGTTCACAACATTCAAGAGGGCTGGAGCGGTCAAATCGGCGTGCGGTCGCAGTTCTTCGATCCAGCGGGCGATGCGGCGTGGGTGATTGATACGCACGTGATGTACACGCGGAACGAGGGACGCCAGCTCGACATCGTTACGTTTCGCACCGAGCCGGTCGCCGTGAAAATGCTGCACCGAACCGCCGCAGGCGTCGGTCTCGGCCGCGATTGGTTCCTGGCTCGTCCTGGATTCATTCTCGATACGTGGGATGCCAATTTCCGCGTCGGCTTCGATGTCGGTGGGCGCTGGGGCGCCAGCCATGTCGATTTCAGCACGCCGTTCGAGCCGGGCGGCTATCGCCGGCACTACGACGTCTTCGGTCAAGCGTTCGCCGGGCTGATGGCAACCGTGGAAGTGCCGATCGGCGGCTACCAGGTCATGTTCGGCGCCCGGATCGAAGGCGCCCGCACCTACAACGATCTGCTCGAACACGATTCGGACTTCTTCGACATCACGTCCATGCTCATGTTCGGCGTGCGGTATTAGACCGACGTCTGTCGTTTTGCGGTCGATGAAACGGCCTTCCGGCCAGGTTTTTTTCTGGAATACTCCGTGCATGTCCTGGTCGGCGACAGCGTCGCCGAAAGTGCGGGCGAACTGGACGTCCGGACCGCGCGGGCCGTGGAGACTCCGATCCCTGGTTGCCCAGACGAATAAAAACGCCAACACGATTAACACCAACGTCGTAGGACGGATTTGTAATCCGTCCTCGCCACACGTGGGACGGATTGGTAATCCGTCCTCGCCACTGGTAGGACGGATTGGTAATCCGTCGGGCCCGGGTGGGACGGATTGCAAATCCGTCCTACCAGTGGGGACGGATTGCAAATCCGTCCTACCAATGGGGACGGATTGCAAATCCGTCCTACCAGTGGGGACAGACGGCAATTCCGTCCCGCCTTCGCCGCCCCACGCCCACATGAATTCGTCATCAGTGAGCGGCGGCAGGCCTTGAATCGCTCGCTTCCGGTTCAGACGCTCGCGCGTGTCGTTCATGTCTTCCAGCACCCCATCCATAATCCGTTCGTTCGCCGTCTTGGGCTTCTCAACCGGTTGATTGACGACGCTGGCCATGCCGAACGCCTTGCCCGAATACTTCATCCAAGACTCGTTCGCCTTTTGACGGAGCTTCGGATCTTCGCTGCGCATGAGGCCGTGCATGTGCGACTTGCATTCCTGGTTGATCTGGTCGAAATGGTGTTTCTGAATCTCGAAGTAAAGCGGCTCCCATTGCGCGCGATGCTTGATCGGCCAACTCTGACAGGTCTTGGTTTTGCGCTGGAGTTTCTCGGCCACGGCTTGCCAGGAATGACCAACGGCCCGCATCTCGGCGGCGATGTGAAGAAGAGTCTTGAGGTTCTGTGACATGGGAGTTCTCCAGAAAGGCAAGCCGCGATGTGCTGGGCCGAGCTTGCGAAAAGCGGTCGAAACCAGACCGCGACGAGAGATGTGGTGTGTGTGGTCACACACTCAATACCAGCTAATGGTCCAAATGGGCCGTTGTCAAATCAAAGTGAACATATTTTCAGTAAAACTTTGGAATACCGATTCGAGGCGGATGGGGTCGGAAGATCGGTCGTTGCGGAAGATTACCCGAGTAGTCCGCCAGTGGGCTACCCTGGTTCGGCTGTCTGTACCGCAACTCGATTGAATCTCGAAGCCCACGGTGCGTGCTTGCGGGTAATCCTGGTTCGGCTGTCTGTACCGCAACGCGGTTAGATCTCGAAGCCCAGGGTTGCCCGCTTGCGGGCTACCCTGGGTAATCGGTGCCAATGAAATTTCTACCGCAACGCGGTTATAGCATGCGGGCTCCGTCGAGCGTTTGCCGTTGGGCGAATAGCGAATGTGTTGCCCGGTCGCGCATGCTATAACCGCGTTGCGGTATCAACCCCGGGGCGATGCAACTGACCCAGGGTAGAACGCTGCGCGTTCAACCCTTTTCTAAGCATGTCAAGGCGTTTTTTTTCGGGGATGCCGTCACGTTCTTTACGGACGGGGAGTGCTCGGCTGCGGCCTTCGCGGCCGCAGGCCGCGGAGGACGCAGCCGAGCACTCCCCGTCCGCTGCCCTCCGTTCTCCTCGATCCTTCGACCATCGTTCCTGTCCATCCGCCTCGACTCGTCGCCTACGCCTCCTCTGAACTTCGGCCATCGGCTAGCCCAAACCTTTTGCCTGGAATGTATCCCGATCGCTCGGGACCATCGAATTGGCTCCATGGAGGATCACGCCGATGAACTCCGTTGCGGCCCCTCGAAACTGGGCTTGGCGCTCCGCGAAGGGCGCTGAAGGGTTGTTGAAGAAGGTGGCACAACAGAGGCGTCGTCTGCACTCGCGTCGATGCGCGCTCCTTTCGTTCGGGATTCCCTTCCGTCCCACCACTCACGCCGGCGCCCGTGCCGACGCGTGTCTCACTCCGCGTTCGCCGATGTCACCGTTCGATACAACTGGTGTCGATCAAACGCCTCGCCACGCCCGCCGACCCGATACAACGCCAACGCCAATTTCCGCATCACGCCGATCACCGCCGCCTTGCCTTCGCCACGACGCAGCGCCTTCTGACGCCGATACCAACCCCGCACCGGCTCCTGCCTCAGCCAGCGCAACGCCGCCAGATACAACCACCGCCGCACCTCCGACGAACCACGCTTGCTGATCCGCAGCTTTCCTTGCCACTGGCCGCTCGAGCGCTCCGCCAGGTTCAACCCCATCGCCTTGCGATACGCCGACCCGCAATGGTACGCGCTCGGATCGCCCAGTTCCACCCACAACACGCACGCCGTCCCGATCCCGACCACCGCGCTCATCGCCACGATCCCCGCATGATCACGCGTCAACGCCCGCATCCGCCGTCGCGCCATCGCCATCTCACGACGACAGCCCTGGATTTGCCGAACGAATCGACGCAAGCGCTCTTCATCCCAAGGGCCCATCGCCACGCCCACCGTCGACCGCGCGCTCGACACCAACGCCTGCGCTTTCTCTTCGCTCAAGAAGCATCGGCCCCAACCTCGCACGCGCTCCACGCCATCCAACGCCAGCGCCAATCCACGCGGCCCGCCGTACTCGGCCAGACACGCCAACATCGTTCCCGAACACAACGGCACGATCCGCGTCGCTTCCGGCCAATGCCGACTCAACAACGCCTCGACCCGACCGCACCACTGCATCATCTGACGACGCTGGCCATCGAGCCAATCGACTTGATACGCCAGCTCCTGCTCGATCTCGGTTGGCTTCGGCATCGGCCACGGCCAACTCTTGCCTTGCGCTGCCAACTCAGCGACCACCGCCGCGTCCTTGCCGTCGTGCTGCGACGGCACGCCATCGAATACCTCCGCATAGTCCGACGCCATCTTCGGACTGACCCGATGCACGACCACGCCCGCCCGCTCCAGCGCCTGCCGCGCCGCATCGCCGTAGGTCCCGGTCGGCTCCATCGCGACGATCAATTGCCGGCCCTGGCCCACATCACGCAACAACTCCGCCAGCCGAATCACGTCCGCGGGATTGCGTACTCGCCACGGGCGATCGAAATCGCCGACGCCCCAACGCAGCGTGCCGTAGATCCACTCCTTGCCGATGTCCAATCCCGCATGCACCACCAAGCCCTCGCGGCCGGCGAGCCAATCATCGAGTTCAATTCGATTGACATCGACGGCACGGTATGCTCTGCTCTTCACGGGGATGACCTCCTGTACGTGGAACCGGTAGTCGTTACCGAACACCATTCCACTTTCGAGGCATCCCCTTTTCCACCCCACCTATAGCCAACTGGGCTTCGAGATTGAACGCCTTTGGCGTACAGCACTGACTCTTGTCTGTACGGCAGCGCGGTTGTACCCTGGGAAGCCGACCGGCGCGCTACCCAGGGTTGGCTTATACCGCAACGCGGTTAAATCTCGAAGCCCAGGGCAACGCCCTGGGGACACGGCGGGCCCCAAATCTGAATTCCAGCCTGAAAGGCTGGGATAACGCTTATCCCAGCCCTTCAGGCTGAAAACACGATCAGTGCCCTGGCGTTGGCGATGTGAGGGGAACGGTATTGGGCCATGGGCGATTAGTCTTCTTCGTTGTCGCGGATGTTTTGATCGATCTCGTTCGGATGGGCGTTGTAGTATTCCCACGCTGCTTGCAAGTCATCCGGCGTCAGTCCCACGATGCTTTTCAGAAGGTCGTCGTCCGTGGCGCCGAAGCGGCGCGAATTGACAAGACCCCACACGGTGATCCGTGTATTGCAGATGCAAGCGTTGCCGCCGCACACGCCTGGAGTCTTCTGCACCCAGCTATTCTTTTCGGTTTTGACAGCGTTCATCGTCAGCTCAGATGCTATCATCGCGGCGGCTTCGAATGCTTGGGCGCTGAATCGCATCGCGAATCTTGCCGAGGTGTTTCGATCGAACTCCCAGGTACTCCAAGATGTCGGTTGTGGCGATCTTCTCGTCGTCGTAGGCCTCGAGGACCAGCCGCGTGAAGTAGCGGCCATTGGTGGCCGCTGCCATTGTCGATGGCGGAGCGAAGCCTCCCGTTTTCGGGACCGCTACGCCTCGTGCCTGATACTCGGCGCGTTTTTTCAAGTAAAACCCCATTGGTAGCCGCCGGAGGATCACGAGTCGGCGCAAGATGACTTCATTACTCACGGCGAACACCCGGGCGATCGTCGCCGTGATCGCGTCCGACAGCTCGGGCACGAGCCTTTTCGGCGTCTCCGAAAGGTTGAGCAAGCTGTCCGCGGGAACCAGAATAGCGCCTGCAACGTGGTTGCAGAAGGCTTCGGTTTTTCGGTCCGGCGCTGGCCCGCCATTCTCCTCAAAGTTGCAAAGCCCCGCTTGGCCGAGAAGGATATGGGCTGTTTCGTGAAACAGTGAAAAGCTCCGTGCCTGCGGTGAGTCCTTGATATTTACCACCACCACTGGGAACGGCCGCTCGGCAATCGAGAAGCCCCTCATCTCGTCGACGGGGATTTTCTCTGCTTGGAACACTAGCACGCCGGCGGCTTCGAGCGCTGCCCGCCTCTCGTTGAACTGGACTCGGGCATCGGCTTTATCCTGTTCACCATTTAGTCCGATCGCCTTGCGTAGCCGCGCTGCGACTCGTTCTGGATCCTCATCGAGTTTCGCCCGCTCCCGGAACTCTGGCGGCCGCTCGCCAAGCTCATCCGCAAGTTCGCGAGCGGCCCGACGCTTTGATCGGGCCTTGCGAATGGCCAGGAGGAGCTCGGGTGAAAGCCTGTCGGCAGAAGCATGATCAAACCGCCGAAAATCGGGAGGAGTCGCTTCGTCCTTGGGCGGCTTAGGCAAGAAGAATACGGCCAGCGGCCGTTTGTACACATCTGCCAGGTTGCACAACTGATTGAACGTAGGTTGGCTCAGACCGCTTTCCCACGACTGCAATCGTTCGGCGTTTATGTGGAGTTTGCGCGCAGCCTCGTCGAGGCTGTAGCCAGCGGCCTTGCGTGCCCAGGTCAGCAGTTCGGGCTGCGGAATAGTCTCGGCCTGATTCTTCATTGCTCAAAGCTCTGGCAAAGCCAGATGAGGATACGCTGAGCACCTGCCGGTCGCCACATCAAATCTCCATTGACCTATTTTACTCAGAATTGACCGCATGTCGCCGTCGGTAGAAGCGGCCCTTTCGGGCTGGTCTCGTGTTGAAAGGCCGTCCCGTCCGACCGGTTGAGTCCCTCGTGTGGGTCGCGGAGCGGGTTGTCGCCATCCTGTTTGAGCGTCCTATACAACTCGCGCAGGCTCCGCTCGTTCTCTTTCCTTACGCGGCGGCGTGCGCGGCGCAGCCGGCGGTCTTGCGTTTGGAGGAACTGGCCGCGCTGCGAGAACCCGGCAGAAACGCGAACGCGCGAATCTATCTGGATTTTCCGGGGAGCGGGAAGGAGACGCCGGATGACGGAATATGAACAGGAGTCGTGAGTTTTTCTCTCCGGCACACAGTTCCCACTTCTTTTCCCACCCTCATGCGGCTTCATTGTCCGTATTCGGATGGAAGTTACTTGTCATCGTCCACGTCGTCGGCTTCCTGTTCGTCAACCGTATCTTGGATTTTGCTCATTCCATCCATTACCGCTTTGAGATGTTCGTCCCACAACTGACGAACCTGCAAATCCAGAATGTCCTTTGAGGCTGCATCAAGATATTCAAGGAAAACGAGCGTCCTGTCAATTCTGCCTCGAATGTCCATGACATCATAAATCCGCCCTCTTGCGTTGGTGTCCATGATGGGCGTATCAATTGTCATCGCATCAAAATAAGCAAACGTCAACAACTCCGTTATGTGATATTTCCCAAGACTTGTCAGCTTGATTTCTCGAATATCCTCAGACCATTTCTCCATAGGGTCCCTCGACTCCAAGCAAGCCTTCTCAAATAGGTACTTCACTGTCCAGGAGGCGTGGGCGCTCGAATAGCCCACCTTTGTTAGGTGTGTAAGAACATCACTGAGCCGCGCGAACCCAAGTGTAGGGTGAGCCTGAGACACCACGGAGAGATGTGTCAACACCGTCATTCGAGTGAAATGTTGCAAACGATCAGCCTGCTCAACGTCAAACAAATTGACAAAGATGCAGGTTTTCGGGTCGTAGTGAACAGAATCACGGTATAACAGGGCGCTGTGCATGGTGCACTGGAATGCGATACTCGCGGTTCGCTCTATATCTTTCAACAATCTCCCCTGTGTCTAAGAATTTGCTCGTGATGAATAAATAGGTGTATTTCAACACGTCGCGGGTGTTTCCATTTGCTGCGGCTTCAAACAGGGTTACAAATCGCTTCCGGTGCCTAATAGAGTCGATAAGGCAATCTAACACTGTCACTATCGTGGGCATCTCAAAGCTAAACGTAGCGCCGAGCGGCGCACGGTTAGGACGAGGTGGCAACTCAACGCCTTCGGCATACCGCTTAGCGTACTTCAATCGTTTTGCGAGGACAAAATCCGTCCGAGCGCTGGAGATGCTTATCACCTTCGGCGAGACTGAATCTAATACCCCCTCTTTGCTCGACTTATGGAATGTCACTGGGCGCAGGCAAACAAATACGAGGCTTGCCCAGTCGTCGCGATGGCGGAAGCTCGCAAGTATGCTTCCTCTTGAATTGGTTCGTCACGGCGATCCAAATTGTCCATGAAGATGGCGAGAGAGAACTTGCGGGAACCACGCAAGTGAATGAATAGGCGTTTGAAAAACTCATGCTTGTCGTTGCGTATTGAGTTGATGAATGCAAGTTCAGCAACTTTGTATTCGGATGAATCGGGAGGATGGAGCTTTGCCTCCGGTGTTTTCTTGAATCGGTTCAAGTCGGGATGAAGGGCCGCACGAATCAGAGCGTCGTCCATTATATCAAGGCTATACGGGGCTTGGCGCAGTTGATCCTCAATGCGAGAGTAGATGAACTGTGAGACTTCGTCGGCATGTGCCGGACGGTCCACAAAGTCAATGTCGAGTTGAATGTATCTGTCAAGGGCTGTCGCGGCTTCGATCTTCCTCAGGTACTTCAGAAATGTCGTCTTTCCGTGCCCGATGTCCCCCAGAATCACGATTGGCTTTTCGGGCGAGTAATTCTTGAGCAAGTCCTTTATGGCGTTTTGCTGAAGAGCTTTTGCAAAGACGCGCTCGTCGCTAGAGACCTTTTGCTCAATTATCTCTTTGGCAAGTGCAAGAGTGGAGGGATTCGCTTCCGGAAGGACGTAGCAGTGCTTCAAGAATTCCACCTCATCCTCGTCTTGCTTTACCTCCTCCCACACGGCACCTAAGACGGTTTCCAAGGTGTCTGCGACGGCGTTTCTAGTAGTTGGTGCCGGATAAACACTTATTCTTTGTGATAGTTTTTGGGGTGGTGGCGCTTTGCGGACATCCAGTAATAGGGGCAATGCCAGGTTCGATTCGACGCCATGTGGACCGAAACACTCCCAAAAGAGACGAAACTTACTCTCGATTGCGTCAAGCGATTCAAACACAACGACGTTTCGTTCTTCTACCCTTTGGTTTTGGACGTAAGGAAGAGTGATGAGCCATTGGTGCCCATTTGAGATTGCGACGTACCGAACGCCAATGGACGCGGCGTATCCGATGGCCTGCCGTAGCGCTTCATCCGCGGCCGGACATTCTTTGGCGAGAAGGCCGAAGCTCACTGCCTTAGGCGGGAGTTTTACGTCGGGGACGACGAAGGCAGCGTCCGCACGCTTTGCTTCAAGAATCAAAGCAGGAGCAGCATCGATGTGGCAAGCGTAATCGGCGAAACCGATAGCGCGACAGTATTTCTCGACATCGACATCGAGTTTGTCCCATCCAAGCACGTCGAAGAGCATCGTGTCGATAGCGCGCAGTCGCGTGTCGGCTTCATTTCGGGAAGCGGCGGCAGCAATCACTTCACGCTGCTTTTTTAGCTGCTCAAAGCAGTAATCCGGCGGCCAGTGCGACATCTCCACGCCCCGATTCGCGGGTACACTCGGGAATTAGCGGTAGTGTACCAATTTGCAGAGCTCGAGTCTGGATTACCGCTACTGCTTTCTCTTTTTTCGTTGACATGCATGTTGGATTTGCTCGCTTCCACCTTGCCACCCGACCTGAGAATCTGGGAAGAAGAAGGAGGGCGAAGTGGAAATGAAAACGGCGACACTCCGGTTTTGGCTTCCGCTTTTGGCTGCTTGCCTGTCGTCAGATCTCCTCAATGCGGGGACTTATCCCGCGCACCACCTTCGCACTTCCCACCGATCCTTCCAAAACGGCATCTTCTCCGGAATCTTCGCCAAGTGCGGAGCGTCGCCGCGGATCATTTGCGTTGCCGCACCGGTCAGCTTCAGGTACCAGTACGAGCCCATTCCCTCGTCGTTCACAAGGTGCTCACCTGCAGGGCTTTTGTCCGCGACCTTGTAGGTTGCCGTTCCCTCGTCGAACATCCCGACGAGCACCGTGCGGACGCCCAGCTCCCGAATGATGGCGAACTGCCGCCAGCAGAATTCCCGCGGGATCGCCGTCCACTCTGCCCCGATGCAATCGCGACTTGGGTCACGGTGAATGCCACCATATCGTCCTGCGATGAACAGCAGAACGGGGACGAACAGTTCCGAGCCATGCTCATTTTCCAGCCCTTTTCAGACTGGTGCGAGACCAATCTCGTTTGGCGTGGTAGGATGAAAAGATGCGGCGGAAGGAGTGAGTATCCGCCGCCGGCGCTCGGTAGTGGGAGGGCCAGCCTGTGCCGCAGTTAGAACCGACAACTACTCGTGATCTACCTGAGACGGAGGTTCTGACTCTCGCTGAAACCGCTGCGTACTTGCGCGTTTCTGAAGAGGCACTGCGGGAATTGGCCGAAAAGGGCGCGATCGCCGCGCAACAAATCGGCGGCGAGTGGCGATTTCTCAAACGATCAGTCGTCGAATGGCTTCGTTTAGGGGCCAACCAGTTTCGCGACTTTCGACGATTTCCTCCACCGTGGATGTTCGAGCACCCCTATTGGGATGAGTTCGTTTGGTTAATCGAACAGCGGATCCTCAGCAAACTTCCCGCGACCCAACATCCGTCCGCCAAGCCTGGGTCGAAGGAAGCAGTGCTCAAACACTTCGGTGTCTTCAAGGACGATGCCGATCTTGAGGCCCAACTCGCCGGCATTCGTGCACGGCGGGAGGCCTCACGGGAATGATTCTGCTCGACACGGACACGTTAACGCACTTCTCCTATGGCAACGAGAACGTTCGCCGCAAAATGGAAGAGTCGGATGACGAGGAATTGGCCGTGGCCATCATCACCCGAAACGAAGTTCTGCGCGGCCGTGCTGAAAGCCTGTTGAAGGCTGCCGATGAGGCGGAACTTCGAAAGGCGATGGAGCGATTTCAGCAGAGTGAGGAGATGCTTTCGGATTTCTTGGTGGTGGGCTTCGACGAGAACTCGATTAAGCACTTCGGAAGGTTGCGGAAACAGAAGAACCTCAAAAAGATGGGTCGTGCCGACATGCTGATCGCTTGCATCGCGCTGGCACATGATGCACTGTTGGCCACGCGGAACATGAAGGACTTCAAGGACGTTGCCGGACTCCGAATGGAGAATTGGGTCGACTGAGTGGACAGAATAAACCGAAGACGGGAACACTCAGGTTTTGCAATCCGATCGAGAAACCAGAATGCCCACCGTCTCCGCTCCGGCCCGTCAATCCGTCGGAAACGGGATCTCCTCCGGAGTCTTCGCCGAATGCGGTGCGTTGCCGTACCGGTCCGAGGCAAGGCCATACCCCTGCCCCTTTTCACCCCGAGCGGACCGGTTTGAAAACCGGTCCTATGTAGCGCCCCTGCTCTTTGCCGATTTTGTGCCCCCCTTGGCCAGCTTGATGATGAACTCCGCGGCGGCGGCGCAGGCTCCTGGCTTCGCGACGGTTTTGCACAGGGCATCGAGCTTGTTGCGGATTGATTGCGCTCGCTCGCGATCGTTCAGCAGTTCCAGCAAGCGCACGGCGACTTGTTTGGAGGGGTCGCGGTCGGTGGGGAATTCGGGGTAGAGTTCTTCGTTGGCCAGCAAGTTGACCAGGGTGATGTATGGGATCTTGACGAGCTTGCGCGATCTTCAGCGCGAGCCGTTTCATGCGATAGACAATCACTGCCGGGGTACGGCGATTCATCAGTTCCAGGCTCACCGAGCCGGAGACGGCGACGCAGCATTCGCAGAGCGCGATGATCTCGGGCGTGCGGCCGACGTGGACCTCGGCCGGCACACCTGACCGCTTGACGGTTTGGCGCGCGAATTCCGCCTGATGCTCGTTGAACGCGGCGACCAGGAAACGGGTCTCCGGACACGAGCGGTGGACGATGCGAGCCGCACGCAGCATTTCGCGCACGTTCATGGTCACTTCTTGATTGCGCGAGCCGGGCAGAATGCCGACGATTCGTCCGGGCCGGGCACGCTCCGCCGCGAGGAACGCTTCGTCCAACTTCTGGGCGGCGAGTTCGTCGAAATACGGATGGCCGATGTAGGTCGAGGACACGCCGCGCTCGCTCAGCCATTTGTGCTCGAACGGCAGGGCCGAGAGCACGTGCGTGATGAGCCGGCGCATCTTCTTCACCCGCCATCGGGCCCAGGCCCAAATCTGCGGGGGCACAAAATAGATAACCGGGATGCCGAGCGCTTTCGCCCGCTTGGCGAGCTTCCAGTGAAAGCCCGGATAATCGATGACGACAATCGCGTCGGGCCGATCCTTGCGAAGGAACGCCTCCGCATCCTTGAGCAAGCGAACGAACGTGGAGATCTGTTTGAGCACCTGGGTGACGCCCATCACCGAGTGCTTGCTCAACGGGTAAATCAGCTGACAGCCAGCCGCGGCCATGCGGTCGCCGCCAAAGCCGGAGAGGCGAATCGTGGGGTCCAGTTTGCGGAGTTCGCGGATGAGATTGGCGCCGTGCAGATCGCCACTCGGCTCGCCGGCGCTGATGAAGAGATGCATCTCTCCAGTTTCAAGTTTCAAGTTCCAAGTTTCAAGTTTCAAGTTTCAAAGCCTATCGGGAACTTGAAACTTGAAACTTGAAACCTGGAACTTGAAACTGATCACCCCTTGGGTGGTGCGTCGCGTTTGACGCCAGGGAGGTCGCCTTCGGGTTCGACTTTGCGATAGCCGAGCGAGATGAGAACTTCGAGGACCTCGCTCCAGGTGGGAAACGGCCGGCGGTTTTCGCGCTTGTAGCGTTCCATCGCTTTCATGAACGCGGTCTCCGCTTCGTCGTAATCGCGTTCACAGGTGGTCGGGTCGATGAGCCGACGACGCTCGCTGGTGCGACGCTTCTCGGCTGCGTTCTGGCGGCGACGGTCGACGGCGACCGGGATATTCCGTTTTCGGCGGTCGGCCGCCGCGAGCGCATCAATGTCTTGAAGCGAGGAGTCGGCAGTCGTCTTAGGTGTCATCGCGGTGTGGCTCTCGGTAATCGGTATTCGTTGGCGCTTTTCGCATCCCAGCTCAAAGTTGCGGCCCGGCCACAACCCGAACGTCAGGTACGTTCGGCAAAGGACGACGTCCTCATTTGTTCGCTTCTAGCGTAACCGCTGGAATTCGGTAGTCAAGCAACTCGGCGCGGCTGAACCGAAAATCCGGACTATTCCGGCTGAGTTTTCCCTATGAAACCGAAGATGTGAGGATTCGGTAAGATATGCGGGCCCCCGATTACTGAACGGACGTGCGGTTATTTTCCTTTCTTCTTGCAACACGGCGAGGCCATGATGGCGATGAAGAGTTGCTCCCGCGACTTCCCCTTGCCGATGGTGTAGGGCGTGGCCATCGAAAAGAACTTGTTGCAAACACAGGCGTACGTGATCTGGTTCTGCTTGGGCGGCTTAATCGTCAACGTGATTCGCCCGTCTTCGTTTCGCTCCTTGTTCACCGTCACTTCGACGACTTGTTCATCGATCAGGGGAACCTTTTCCGTCTGACCGAGTTTCAATTTCAAATCGGTGGTTCGCTCGAGGCGGAAACCGGTGAGTTTGGGATCCTTCTTCCGCACGTGTTTGGCGAAATCGGCGAGCTTGGGGTTGATGTCCTTGTGTCCCTCGCTCACCATGATGGCGAGGACGGTCACCTGGATCGTGTTTGGAGTGGCGGGCGGATCGCCTGCGGCCGCGAAAGACGTCAGAACGACCGGGATGCAGAGAGAGAGTATGTGATCCATTGTGCTCACGGGGCGCGAGGGGCCCAAATCATCGGTATCTCTTCGGTGCTCGGGTCGGTAGGCAATTCGGGGAAGCGCCCCGCCAGATCGGAACCGACTCCGTAAAACTCAACGTCGCCAAATCCGGCCAGTGACAAGGTGGACTGGTGCAGAGGATGTTCGCCCACAACCAGCAACCGGGCCGACGACTCCGGCAAACTGATGATCTGCACTTCGTCATTCGAGGCCATCGCATACGGCTGTTCGACAATCAATTCTTCGGCCGGCGATTTGGCGCTTGCCGAATGTTCAACGACCCCCTGCTCTGGCATCGATAACACGATAAACAGGCTCGCCGCCGTCGCGAGTAGACCGACCGTGCCGATGGCAGGAATTCGGTTTCGTCTCGGCCGCGCCCGGCAATGACTGTGAATCGCGAGTCGGACACGCGACCAGTCGGCCAGCGTGGGGGCCGGGGGCTCAACCGACTGCCAGAGGCCGGCATTACCCGGCCCTAGCGATTCCTGGGCGTCCAGCATTTCGCAAGCGTCCGAACAATTCGCGAGCCAGTCCTCAATACGAGCGCGTTCCCGAGCGGTCAATTCCCCATCCGCATAGGCGGCCAGCCAATCGGGCGGCGGATCGTCAGGTCGCGGTTCAATCATGCTTCGACTCGCGTGGCGAGCAGTCCTTTCAACTTCTGTCGGGCGTAGAACAGGCGGCTCATCACGGTCCCGATCGAAATCCCCATCGCATCGGCGACTTCGCGATAGCTTAGCCCACCATCCACGTGCAGGACGAAGGTCCGTCGCTGGGATTCGGGCAGATGACCGAGCGCCTCGGCGACTGCCTGCCGCAAGTCCGATTCCTCGGCCTCTCTGCAGGGATCGGCGTGTTCCGGCGTCGTCCCGCCTTCCAGGATCGCACGTTCCGTGGCGACCAAATACAACTCATCGCGTCGCCGGCGCTGCCGTCCGAGATCCAAAGCGGCATTACTCACCACCCGCAACAGCCATGTCTTGAATGAACTGCGACTTTGAAATCCATTCAGGTGGGTCATCGCCTTGATGAACCCGTCCTGTACGGCGTCGAGGGCATCCTCCATGTTCCCCAGCAATCGATACGCGACCCGATAGGCCGCATCGCGATGCCGGCGGAACAATTCCTCCAATGCACCCTGGTCGCCTTGGGCGGCACGGGCGATCAGGAAATCATCCCCCGGCGGGGGCGTCGGAGCCGTGACGGGTCGCATGGCGAGGCGTACACTCCATTGGTGCAGACGGCACGAGGCGACATCCTATTCGCTGCCATTCTATCTCAGCCGCCCGCCCGATGCGAATAAATACTTGTTTCACCAATGATCTCCCTATATCGCTGGCGACCGAACCAATCGGATTGTGCCTGGGTAGACCTCCCGGAACTGCCCGCCGACCACACACAGATTCCCCAGGGCGAAGTCTGGTGGATCGATCTCGATGACCCATCGGACGAGGAAGAGAGCCTGGTATTCCAACGGTTCCTCCCCGTCCATCCGCTGACTCTGGAGGACATCACCCGGCCTCGGCGCGAACCGGGTGGCGCTCCGCACTTGCCGAAAGTGGAGGAATTCCCGAATTACCTTTTCGTGATCGCGAATCCTTTACGCCCACCGCCGGAAAAGGGCACGGAGTCGATCGGCGCCGGCGCCGCGACGATCACGGTTCAACTCAGCGCGATCCTGACGGATCGGATTTTGATCACGCATCATTACCAGGTTCTGCCCGCGGTTTCGGATGCCAAACAGTTCCTCTATCGCCATGCCCAGCAGGCCGGCCGTGGTTCGGATTATCTCTTCCATCTGGTGCTCGACCAACTCGTCGATGATTTTGCCCCGGAAATCGATCGCATCGTCGATCGGCTCGACGAAATTGAGGAAACGATCTTCCGCACTCCATCGGAAAAGCTGGTAACGGAACTCGTTCACATGAAACGGCGGGTCATTTCGCTCCGGAAAACGCTCATCCTGATGCGCGAAGTGCTGGCACGGCTGACGCGTGGGGAATTCGATCTCGTGGATGTGCGCGAGATCGTCTACTACCGAAATGTGTTTGACCACCTGGTTCGCTACACGGAGTTCATCGAAGGCGCGCGCGAAATGGTGAGCGATCTCATGCAGATTCACATGGCCGCCGTTTCGAACAAACTCAACGGCATCATGAAAGTGCTTGCCATGGTCTCGACGGTAATCCTGCCGATGTCGCTGATCGCCAGCATCTATGGAATGAATTTCAAACACATGCCGGAGACGGAATGGACCTACGGCTATCCGTTTTCTCTCTTACTCATGCTGGCCGTGGCCGCATTCGCCATTTGGATTTTTTATCGGCGGAAGTGGTTTGACTGAAAGGCGACGGGACCTGCGATGTGCAACAAGAGGTTCGAGAACCTCTGCACGTCGCAGGCCCCTCAACGAATCAAAATCGGGATGCGGCAACCCAGAGCATGTACGTCACGCGCTGGCGAAGAAGAGCCTCTTCCCCACGGCTCCGACCGAAACGGAGACGGTTCCAGGTCGCATAAATTCCCGTGATCCCAATCACGGCAATCGGACAAAGCAACGCTTGCGGCACCATATGCCTACTACCTTTCCTGGGACGTGGCGTGAAATGAGGGGGGGGCGTCCATCCGGCCGAAGTGACGGGAGCGGCCTCGACTCAACCCTAGATCAAATGATTCCAGCCGTCAAATGCACGAGGCAGTTATTGTCTCTGAGTTATCCGCCTTTGATCAGGGCAAAACTGGTTCCCCATGAAGGCCCGCGAGGCCTTCACTGCCCAGACGAATGACGCTGTCCGCCACGCGGACTTCGAACAGATCGTCTAATTCCTGATAGCTCAGGATCTGCACGATCGCGCCGGGCTTGAGCCCCAGAGAACTCCACCGACGGAGTCGAGCCGGATTGTCGTCCGCCACTTCGCGAATGACGATGCGATCGCCGGCGCGGAACTCATTGAGTCGCTTCAAGTCGCGGCGGCGAAGCTCTCCGGTTGGCGTTGGAATGGGATGCCCGTGCGGATCCTCAACTGGCTCGCCCAGATGCGCCGCCAACGCCGCTTCCAGTCGCGGCGAGATCGCGTGCTCGAGCGCTTCCGCTTCGGCATCGACCTCGCTCCAGTCGAGTCCAAGAACTTGCGTGAGGAATAGTTCGACGAGGCGATGCCGGCGTACCACCCGGCGGGCTTCGGCCAGGCCGTCGCTGGTCAAGCGAGCGCCCGTCCCCGACTCGTAATCGATGTGGCCGTCCTTGGCGAGGCGCTTGAGCATGCCCGTCACGGACGGCGAACGCACCTGCAAGGCAGCGGCAATTTCATTTGGCGAAACGACGTGGTCGGCTCCGCCGAGGGCGTGAATCGCCTTCAGATAGTCTTGAACGGCCGGGCTCAGAACTGCCGTCATTCGGCGGACTCGAAAGTGGCTGCAGGCGATGAAACGTGCAGGATAGGGGCTGGCGACTCGCTTGCCAATACGGCCGGTGGCTCGACATGAATCGCCCAGGCCAGCCAAAGGAGCAGCCCATATACGATGCGCAGACCGGCCTGGGCGGACATCCACCACAAGGTCCGGTGCAGCAGCCCGCGACTCTCTTCCATGGCCTTCTTAACTTCGACGTAAACCATCTGCCGCGGATTCACATAGCCCAGCGTCACGGCATGGATCAATGGCGCTTTCCACGACGTCAACCAGTGTTCGGCTTCATCCAAATAGCGCTCGGTTTCACGACGGTCGATGGCGCCGACACGGATGATGAAAAATAGGTCCACCGCCAGCATGGCGACGAGCGAACTCAACACCAGCGGCATCATCCACCATTCGTCGAACATATCTCGGATGGACAGGTTGGCGGTCGGCCAGATCAGACGCGAACAAATCATTTGCGCGAGCAGCAGACCAAGCGCCACTCCCAGTGGGCGGAGCGTCGTCCAGGTCATGAACATGATCCAGTGTCCCTTGATTTGTTCGAGCACCCGCGGCCAACGGTTGGGCGCCGCCAGTGCCAGCTGAGCAACGTCGTGATACTGCCGCAGCCGGCGAACCGTGCTGAGCAGAAACACTGCTGCCAGGTAGAACGTGAACAGGTGAATCAGATTCAGATCGAGCACCCCGCCCATACAGCGCAATTGCCTCCTTCTATTTCTTCGACCCGCGGGCGGCCCAATTCTGATCAGTTGAGCAAATCCGGGGCGCTTGGACGCCGGATTCGCTCAACCGACCCCCATATCCATTATGACCCAAATAAGTGCCGGTCTCGCCGGCATTTAGACATGCGAATTGGAGTCTTCTGCACCCAGCTATTCTGTTCGGTTTTGATAGCGATCATCGTCAGCACCACCATTGCTCAAATGCTATCATCGCGGCGGCCCCGAATGCGCCCCGAAGGCATCGGGTGCCATGCCCGCCGCTTTGGGCGGGCATGCCGCGGGTGCGGGCCTCAGCATGTCCACGCAAAGCCGTGGACATGGCACCCGGCGGACCTACTTGTGACACAGCCTCCAGTAGGTCCGGCGAGCCGAGCCGGACCACCTTGCACGCGAGAATGGCATCATGCCGTCTCCGCGGTGACCGCCCTGGTCCGCCTCGGCTCGGCGGACCTACTTGGGACACAGCCTCCAGTAGGTCCGGCGAGCCGAGCCGGACCACCTTGCACGCGAGAATGGCATCATGCCGTCTCCGCGGTGACCGCCCTGGTCCGCCTCGGCTCGGCGGACCTACTTGGGAAACGGACTCTACGATGTCCCAGGCCTTCAGCCTGAAGCAACTCTCCTACCAGTTGTGTAGATGATGAACTCGGGAGAGCGGTCCTACGACGCGGTCAAATCCACAATCGAATGGACTGCAGCGAACAGGTTCACGATGAATGGCGCATTTACCGCTTGAGTTCCAGCACACCGCCGCCGCCCACGGTCTTCGTCTTGAGGTAGTACACGAGCGTCTTGCCGCGGATGGGGGAATCCGCCACGCCTTGGCCGCGATACTGATGCACGGTCGCCGGATTCTTCTCCGTTCCGTAAAAGGTCAGCGTCCCTTTCATTTCGCTGTAAGTGACCTTGTCGGCGTCGCCGTAGAACTCGCCCTGCTTGCGGACCCGGACGTTGCCGATTGCGATCATCTCCTGGTACGTGACGTCGATTTCCTTGCCGTCTTTGCCTCGCTCGCGCTGGGTGGTTGAGAAGACTTCAAGCGTATCCCGGGCTTCCAAATACACGGCCCCTTTGGGAATCTCGCCTTCGCGAACGTTGACCGGCAGGTTCGGCCGATCGGCGGGCAAATGCACGACGCGCACGTTGGTCCAGAACTTGGCGCGCTTGCGAAAATCCTCCGCCCACATCTTCTCGCCGAATTGGACGATCGTGAGCTTCATCTCCTCATCGGCGCCGAGTTCGCCTTTCTTCCGCGGCGGCCCATCCTTCTTGGCGGGCTCGTTCTTCTTACCCTCGGGGCCATTCTCGACATCCTTGGCGCCCGCTTGCCAGCTGCGAACCGTGCCAGGCATTGTGGGCATCGACGTGGCCGTCATTTCGTGCCGAGACCGCTTGTTGTCGAGCGGCGTGTTGACGACGACCACGTCCGGGGCCTGGACGCTCTGGAACTTGGTGACCTTGTTGTTGACGCGCGTTTCTTCGATCATCGTCACCGGGCGAGCAATCTTCGGCTTGGGGACATCATCGTCCTTCGGCGTATGGAAGCACATGACCGTGTCGATCTTGGCGCTTTCGTCCACTTCTTTTTCGCCCGGCTTGGGCGGCTTTTTCGCCTTGTCGCGGCGTTCCGGGTCGAGCGACACGGGTCGGTCGAGCAGGACTTGCATCCATTCGCAGTAACAGCGCGACGCATCCTGATATGCCTGCACTCCGCCGTGGAAGAAAATCAGCTTGTCGGCCCCGTAGAAGTCCATCCGGTGCGTCCAGAAGATGAACATGGTGGATGGCTTTTCGAGTTTCTTGCCGTCGGCGTCGGTCGTGGACATGATTTGCATTTGGCCCTGGCCCTTGACCAGACCCGTGTCGTTGCGCTGATCGATCAGAATGTAGTAACCGAAGACCGTGAGTTTGTCGGACTTGACGACGCCATAGTTCTGCTTGTCCTTATCCATCGGATCGCCCATGACGATCATCTTGTAGCCGTCGGCAAAGTTCTGGATGTCGACGGTCTTGCCCGCCAAATCGTTGCCCTGTTTTTCTTTCGAATCCGGCGCCTGGTGCGCTTCGACATCACCTGCCGCGTGGACGTGATCGATCTCCGTATTGCCTTCCGGGTCCCGGTTGACCCAGGTCTTGATTTCCTTGGCGATGACGACGAACGGAAACTTCTCCTTCGCTTCCTCCTTCTTCGGAGTCGCCTTGGCAGCCGCCGGGTTCTTGCCTTTGGGCGGGGTTTTCGCCAGCGGGCCCTTAGGGGATGGCTCTTTCTTGGGGTTGGCGTTCGCGATCGCGGGGTCCTTGCCCTTGGGCGGGGTTTTCGCCACGGGGCCCTTCGATTTCGACGAAGGCTTCGGTGTTTCCTTCGCGGTCACCGCTTTCGAGGGTTCCTTCTTCGGCGGCTTCAAAAGCTTCGGTACATCCTGGAACCAGACGTCGAGATGGTCGGCGTGGCGAATGACGAGGTCCGGTGTTTGCGAACGAACGAGCCCGGTGGCTTCGAGCCGGATCACTCGAGCGGCCCCCGCTTTGTTTTCGAACCCGTTTGCTTTCTTGGGATCGACCTTGGCCGGTGGTTTTTTGCTTGTCAGCTTGGCCTTGTCCGGTTTGTCCTTTTCCGCGGGCTTCACCCAGACCTTCAGTTGCTGAGCTTCGAGCTGTTGCAAGACACCGGACGATGTGTCCCTGAACATGGCCCGCTTGCCGTCTTTGCCCAGAAATGTGAATACATCGAGCGGCTGACCATTTTCGACCACGCGCATGTAAACGAGCCGATCGGACCAGGTCGCCTGCTTTTGATATTCGCCAGTCCGTGGATCGAGTTCGCCAAAACCAATGGACCCGTGCCGAGAATGTGCGCCTGCGAGATCTGTTTGTCATCCCCATATAAATGCATCTCGCTTCCGCGGAGGAGATTTCCTTCCTTGACGGCAATCACCTGCTGGTTTGGACTGCCCTTGAGAACGGTCATCCGAGTCTCGGCATCGTGGATCAACTCCGACCCGGTGGCATGCAGGTTTTCGGAGTCGGATGTCATCACGACCGTCTCGCCCCACGCTCGGATCGATTTGACCTCCAGGTCGCCGTCGTTGCTGCCGCTTGGCTTTTTCCTGGGTCCCGGCCGTTCGCGTTTGTCCGCACCCTTGGCAGCCACCTCGGCTTTATTGCGATGGAACTGCACATCCAGGTACTCGCAGTCGAGGAGATCCTGTCCGCCGGTCCGGTCGGTTCGCGTGACGGTGACGTGTTCGACAAGCCCAGGCCGCTGGTTCGCCGGCTTCTCGAAGTGCGCCAGCTCACGATTCAGATCGTAACGGAATGGCCCCTGGGTTCGCACCTGAATGAGCCGCTTATCCACCGGCCTCTGATCTTTCTTGGCGATCGGCCCCTTCTTTGCGGGCGGCTTCGATCCCGGAGCGATGAACGACGAGTCGGCGTCCGTCCAGATATTCATTTCCACTGCGTGATCGAGGCCGACGGCATCAACGCCCGAGACTTGCGGCCGCGCGCTTCGCGCGCCCTGGATTTCGCAATCGGTTCGGCTGTCTTGCGGGGCGTGCGATCGTGTGGCTCGCGGCTCAGGAAGACGCGGAGTCCCACACCATACATGGTCGGTTCCCGCGGCAACGATCGGTCCGGTTCCGGCTGATTGGTATTCACGTAGTCGAAGATCTGGACCGCCGTGAACGTGTAGATATTGGGCTGGCCGGGTCGCGGATTCGCTTCGTAATAAACTGGACCGGGCGTGACCATTTCGATGTCGTCGTTCGGATCAAAAGTTCGACGATTGTTCAGCAAGCGAATACGGCCCTTGCGCGGGTCCGCGAGCATCGCTTCCGGATCGGCGTGGAGTTCCGCCGCGACCATCTTGCGTCCGTTCAGGTCGCCCATGGCCCGGACCGGCTTGTCGAACTTGATGTATGCGGTATCGCAGTAGATCGTGTTGATCTCTTCGAGCCCGTCGGCCCCTTTGCGTTCGCTGAATGCCGCCAGGCTCAGCGGCGACATTTGCACCCAGCCCTCGCGTTGTCCCTCCTTGATGATTTCAAAGCGGTGCGAGCAGAACAGAATCCCCTTCTGCCGCATTTCGAGCTTGATCGGATAGCGTAGTTCGGGGCAGTATCGTCCAAAAGCCTTTTCGATGCGCTGGTCGGTCGTCCCCGCCGAGATGGGTCTTTGTTCGCCCGCATCGGAGCGCGACTCGGGCCCGAAATTGGCGGGCAGCGGCGGCAACCCGTCAAAACCGCCGAGGAGCTGCGCGTAGCCCAGGTAGAGGGCCATGGATACGAGCAGGCCCATGAGCGACAGAAATATTCGGCGTGGCGTCCACATGCGGAACCGCCTTTCGAACCAGGAGCGGGATTCGCCGGATCTCAGCAGCCGCTTCAGGCGGATACCGGAATCCTGGCGAACGCAGTTATGCGGACCTGGCGTCGGCCGGCCAGGTCCCTTGGCCGCGCATCAACCACTCGATCGCCTCGCGAACGGCCCCGCGACCGCCGCGTGCGTTCGTGACCAGTGTTGCGACCGCCTTCAACTCGTCGACGGCGTCCGCGACCGCCACGCCGACCCCACATTCTTGCAGCACCGGCAAATCGGGCAGATCGTCGCCCATGGCACATACTTGCTCGGCGCGCAGACCGGTCTCCGACAGGATACGGCGAAGGGCGGCCAGTTTCTCGTCCGCCCCCTGAATCACCAGCTCAATTCCGAGTTCCCCGGCCCGGCGATTGACGATCGGCGACGATCGACCGGTAATGATCGCCACCCGTTTGCCCGACTTCCGCCACAACTTGAGCCCGGTTCCATCGCGCACGTGGAACGCTTTGATTTCGTCGCCGGCGTCCGTGAAGATGATTCGCCCGTCGGTCAGGACGCCGTCGACGTCGAGCACCAACATCTCGATGGCGGCGACGCTGCGCCGGGGTGTCGTTCGGCATGCAGGGCCTCATGCGCTGACGCGGTTCCACATTCGAATCCGGGACGGCTCCTGTCCGCTCGAATCGGCGGCCGCCTCCGCTCCGATGATGTCGGTAATATCGAGCAAGCCGATCGGCCGGTCGTCACTGTCGATCACCGGCAACTCGCTAATCTTGCGATCGCGCATGAGGGCGATCGCTTCGAGCATTCGAGCGTCGTGGCGAATCGTCAGCGGCGATTTCGTCATCACCGCCGAGACCGGGCCATCAAAGCACGCGTCGGCCCGGCGTTCGAAGAGCCGGGCCAGATCGCTATCGGTGAAAAGCCCGGCGAGACGGCCATCGCCATCGACCAGCATCACGGCGCCGGTTCGCCGGCCGCTGTGGCGAGCCTTCGCGAAGACCTCCCGCACCGAGTCCGCGGCGCGAGCGATTCGCAACTCGGCACCCCGGCGCATGTGATCGTCGACCTTCGACAACTTGAATCCGAGGCTGCCGGCCGGATGGAAGCGAGCGAATTCGGCGTCCGTGAATTCGCGGCGATCGCAGAGAGAAAGAGCGAGCGCGTGACCGACCGACATGGCCACCACGGCGCTCGTACTCGGCGCGAGGTTGAAAAGCGACTCCGCTACGGCGCCGTAGACGATGGCCGCATCCGCCTGCAACGCGAGCGTGCTGGCCTTGTTGCCCGTAATGGCAATGACCGAGGCGGCCATTCGGCGCAGAGGTTTGAGCAGGCGAACAATCTCATCGCTTTCGCCACTATTCGACAATATCAGTACGGCGTCATTCGCATGAACCATGCCCAGGTCGCCGTGCAGAGCGCGGGTGGCATCGAGCAAGTACGCACGCGTGCCGGTCGAATTGAAGGTGCCGACCAGCTTCTGCGCGATATCCGCCGACTTGCCCACGCCCGATACGCCGACACGGCCATCCGCCTGAGCGCAAGTCCATAACCGCTCGACGGCATGCGTGAACGACTCGTTCAGATTGTCGGCCACCTCGCGGAGGGTCTCCGCTTCGTGCCGAAGCAGCTCGCGGGCCCGTTCGAGCTGGGTCATCTCGTCGACCTCAATGGAGTCCGCCGGAATCATGATTGCATCCCTGCGTCTGGAATCCCTTATTCTATCCGATAATTCCCTCGCTGTACCCTCTGCTCTTGGCCGCGGAACGTCAAGGCCAACCGGTTGCATGCCCCGGCAATTGGCCAGTGACAATTGCGATCGTTTAGCGACAATGGCTATCACTCGCTATTCTTCTTGGAGTTGTTCATGCCGCCTCTTCGCATCGCATTCACCTTGTCTTGCCTCGTTTGCGTGGTCTGTCCGGTTTTTGCTCAGGATCAGCCGAACTACAGCGTTCTGGCAGCCGATAAGGGCCACGTGGCCCTGGTCAACGCGAAAGGCGAGGTGGAATGGGCAGTTCCGACTAAGGCGGAAGTTCACGATCTCGCACTCTTGCCCAACGGCAACCTCCTGTATCCGACCGGCCCGACGACAGTCGTTGAAATCACGCGAGCCGGCAAGGAAGTCTGGCGCGTACGAGGCCAAACCCAAGGCCGGTTACAAGGGCCGGATCGAGATTCACGCCTTTCAACGCCTCGACGATGGCAACACCATGGTCGCCGAGTCGGGTAATGCCCGGATCGTCGAGGTGAATCGCGCGGGCAAAATCGTCCACGAAATCGCGCTGACCGTCGAGAAACCAAACCCCCACCGCGACACCCGCATGGCCCGCAAACTAGCCAATGGCAACTACCTCGTATGTCACGAAGTGGATGGCAAGGTCCGCGAATACGATCCCAACGGGAAGGTCGTATGGACCTACGCACTCGATCTCGCCGGGCGGCCGCGTTCGCCAGGCCATGGACCCGAGGGGCATGGGACGGAAGTCTTCGGCGCCCTGCGACTGCCGAATGGGAATACGCTCATCGCCTGCGGGAATGGCAACCGCGTAATCGAAGTCACTCCCAAGGGAAAGATCGTGTGGGAATTGAAGCAAGACGAACTGCCGGGCATCAAACTCGCGTGGGTGACGATGCTGGAGGTCAAGGAGAACGGCAACGTGATCGTCGGCAACTGTCACGCCGGTCCGGACAACCCGCAGCTCTTTGAAGTGACTCGCGACAAGAAGGTCGTTTGGCGATTCAAGAACTTCAAGACCTTCGGCAATGCGTCTCGCGGCCTCTCAAGTCATTGGCATCAAAGGGAAGGTGATCCGGTGAGCCGGGCGCATGTAGCTTTGCTGACGGTCGTGATTGGGCTGTCGATCCTATTGTTTCTGGCATGCCCGTCGAAACCGAATGCGGAACCGGTCGAGCCGGCCGCTTCGACTGAGCCTCCGCCACGCGGCTATGTGTGCTATCGGGCGAAGTCGGCCATCCACATCGATGGCCGACTCGATGATGCTTCGTGGAACGACGCGCCGTGGAGCGAACCATTTCGAGACATCGAAGGCGACAAGCAACCCGAGCCGCCGCTCCGAACGCGAGTCAAAATGCTCTGGGACGATTCCGCACTCTACATCGCGGCCGAATTGGAGGAGCCCCACGTTTGGGCGACCTTGAAGAAACACGATTCGGTTATCTTTCACGACAACGATTTTGAAGTGTTCATCGATCCGGACGCGGACGGCCATCTGTACGGCGAACTGGAACTCAATGCCTTCGGCACGACTTGGGATTTGCTGCTCTCCAAGCCCTATAAGGACCACGGCAACGCCATCAATGCCTGGGAAATTGCCGGCCTCCAAGCCGCCACGCACGTGGATGGCACCATCAACGATCCGCGCGACACCGATCGCGGTTGGACGCTGGAAATCGCCTATCCGTGGACGAGCCTCAAGGAAATTTCTCAGTGCCCTGTCCCGCCCGAGGACGGCGATCAGTGGCGGATCAACTTCTCGCGCGTCGAGTGGGACATGGAGATCATCAAAGGCAAGTACCACAAATTGCCGAAGCGGCCGGAGCACAACTGGGTCTGGTCGCCGCAAGGGGTGATCAACATGCACTGTCCGGAGCGCTGGGGCATTGTGCAGTTCAGCAAGGCGGTCCCCGGTACAGCAACTTTTCACCCCGACCCCGCCCAACCGGCCCGCGACTATCTACACCGGGTTTATTACGCCCAAATCCGGCACAAGAAAAAGTTCGCACGCTATGCGGACTCGCTCGCCCAACTCGGCCCCGCCGCCCAAGTCGACGGCCGCGTTCTTTCGCATCCCCAACTGGAAACAACGACCCACGGATTCGAAGCCAGCGTCGAACTGCACCTGCCCGAAGGCAACCACGAACGCTGGCACATCACCCAGGACGCGTGGATTGGGAAGGAGTGACGGACCCAGAAGGGGTCAGCGTTTTTTGATCGCCGACGAATGCTTCAGAACAATTCCCCAAACAGCGACAACCCTGCGTACCAACTTTATGAGAGCTGCAATTTGCCCTGCAGGGAACTGAGCGGCATGCGCGGGCACTTTAGTCTGCGCGCCTCCGGGCGGCTGCGGAGACGGACGGTTGGCGTCCGGGCCACCCCGGCCCCGAGCCATTCTTCTTCCCCGGCCCTGAGAGTAACGGCCCCGGGCGAGTTAAAGCGGCGCATGGATTGCGGTTCTTGTAACCGGCGCGGGGCTGATGCCGTGCCGATTCACAAGACCCGCGCCCGGCGGGCTAATAGCCCGGCGAGGATCTCCATGAAGCGTTTCGTCTCTTCTCTGTGCGTCCTGTTTCTACCCGGCATCGCGATGTTCTGCCAAGGTGAGCAGCCGAAGCCGCACCGCCCAGACGCCGACATCGAAAAGGTCGTCGCGGACGGAATCAAGGAAGAAAAGTCTCTCGACTGGGCAAGGTACGCCGACCTAGTGCACCCGGACAGCTTGAAGGAGTACAAGGACATGTGGCTGCCCGTGTTGAAGGTCGCGACTCGGGAACGCCCGGACAAGCAGGCTGACCTGCTAGCGGCTTTCGACAAAGCCACGGACCTCAAGGCGGTCATTGCCCTCAAACCCAGAGAGTTCTTCATCAGTTCGATGAAGGGGATGGCATCCCAGCTTCCCCAACTGAATGCGGGCCGCCCCGCCGACGTGCAAAAGAAGATCCTCGGCACGGTGCACGAGGGCAGCGACATGGCTCACGTTCTCGTCCGGTCCCGGACCAAACTCGACGAGTCCGACGTAACCAGGGTCGAAGTCGTCACATTGAAACGCACCGGTGCGGGTTGGAAGTTACTCCTCCCGGACGTCGTGCGAGTGATGGCCGAGACGTACCGGCGGGCCGCACTGGCCACCCAGAAGGCCGGCCCCGTGAAGGACCGTGCTGACCCCGACAAGTAGGGCTCAGTCCACGCTCCGCAACGAGATTTATGAAAATCGGCTCTCCTTGTTCAAATATCTCGCGTCGGCCAAGGAATTCTCCGATTCGAATTGAGTAGCCCCTGTCAACTGAGAAGGCCACAACCAGAATCGGTTGTGGCCTCGTTTCGAATTGCGACGTTTCAATAGTGGAGCAAAAGCCCACTTATTTCCGCGTGGAGCTTCGGGCGCTGTCGCCACGGACCTTGGCGTCGCCTTCGGTTTCGATATCCAACTCTTCGCGCTTCACTTCACCGGACACCGTTTGCTCTCCGGTCACCTTCCGCTTGCCGACGCGGACTTCCTCCCGGGCGACCGTTTCCTTGGAAACGTGCACCTTCTCCTCCTTGACGGGAATGCGGATTTCTTCCGCTCGCACGTCGCCGGTCGCGCGGCCGCCCGCCGGGCGGCGCTCGATCACCACTTCCTCACGCTCGACCGGAACGGTGATCGTCTTCCGATCCGTATGCACTTCCTTGCCGACCTTCACCTCGCCCGCGGACTTGCGCTCCTTATTCACGCGGAGTTCTTCCTCGCGCAGTTCCACGGTCCGGTCGGCGCTGGTCGTTGAGCCGGCGGCGGAGGCGGTGCCGCGGTCATACCCGCCGAACCGCCGGAGGACTGCCATCGCCTCGTCATAGCGGCCGTCGGCCTTCACGGTCACGAGCGTCCGCCCGCTCTTGAACTCACCCTCGTAGTACTTGGCGTCCGTCTCCGAGAGACCGAGGCCGATCAGCGCCCCGGCGATGCCGCTGGCGACCAGCCCCGCACCGGCACTCGAGAGCAGGACGCCGAGCGTCCCACCCGCGATGGCCGGCCCGATTCCGGGCACAAGTCCGGCGAGAATTCCGATGCCCCATAGGGCGCCGAGACCAACGCCGGCCGCGGCGCCGATGCCGGCCCCGGTCGCCGTCTTTGTACCGGCATCGCTCACCTCGTTGGCGCCTTCGACCGGCTCGCCGTCACGGCTCGCAACGCCAATGTCCGACTCCCGAAACCCGAGTCGGCGCAATTCGGTTACGGCCTTTTGTGCCTGCTCGCGGTTCGCGAACACGCCCACCGCCGTCGTTCGTTTATGAGTTGTCGTCGTCATGGTAATGGTCCTCCCTGAGCGGATTCGTACCGGTGCGGACACAACGGAGTCCTGGGGACACCGGCGGTCACAATGTTAGTGCCGGGGAATCTGGAGCAACCCGGATGCCACGGCTTTGCCGACGGCGGCGAGAGGCAAAGATCGGGGAAGAATCCCGCCATCCTCCGGCTCGATCGGGGGGAAATCAACGACCGCGTGTTGAACCTATCCGGCCATCCTGTCTCGTCGGTGCAGTCATCGCTTCGCCATACTGGCGAAGCGGGGACTGCCCCCCCGCGGCCGAAACAGGCGTTGATGACCTGAGAGAGCATCCGCGATGATCCGGTCTCAGTCATTTTTTTCGCAACTGGCCCTTGCGTTTTGCGAACGCCGAAATACGAGGAAGGCGCGCGGTGCCCGGCGACCGGGTGCGAGCCTCGGACGGCCGCTGGATGTCGGTCGAGTCGGTTCGCGAGACAGGTCAAACGGAAATCGTCTACAATTTCCGGGTGTCCGAGTGGCACACCTACTTCGTCGGCGACCCCGCCTGGGGCTTCGATGTGTGGGTGCATAGCGTCAACATGGCGGGGGATATTGGGAAAGGGAAAAAACTAGGCAAAAATCCGCGGAACCCGGACCCATTGCAACAAGAGGAAGAAATCATCAAAGAACAAGAGCGCCGTCGCAAGCAGGGGCGAAAAGATCGGCGCGAGGCAGAGGAGTCCGGAAAAGACCGCGAACCGAAGAAAGGAAAGGCGCCGATCGACGATATCGGAAGATCCCGTGGGAATGCCAAGAAAGACCTTGAGCGCCACCGTCGAGAACAAACGAGGATGATTGACACGTGGCTAAGCGATACGAAAACGATTCACTTTATCGTTCCGCAGTCGACACAGCGGAGTCTGGCCGTCACTTAGAAGAGCGCCGAACTCTGGAAGAAACTGAGCGAACGCGATCCCAATAACGCGTTCTTCTGCGCGTGCCTTGGCTATGAGTACTCCGAGATCGGCCAGTTCAACCACGCAATCAGCGCTTTTCGGCGTGCCACTGTTTTAGACGAAAAAAGCGGACTCGCATGGAGCGGGCTCGGCATGGCGTTTGAGAGGCTGGGTCGGTACGAGGAAGCGGGAGATGCATTTGCAGAGGCAATCCGACTTAAACCCAGGGCTTACAATCACGTGTTATTGGGGGCAGTTCTCAAAAAGGTTGAGCGGTTTGATGAGGCGATTTCGCAGTGCCTCAAGGCACTGCAACTCGAACCGAACAATGAAGAAGCGTACCTAAACATCGCGCTAGCATATCAAGCACAACAGAAATACTCGGAAGCAATCGAGAACCTTGATCGCGCGATCGCGATAGACCCCGAGTATTCCAGCGCATATGCTGCGTTAGGGTCGACGTATGAATCGATGGGGGACAAGGAACTCGCAAGAATCTATTACGAGAAAGCTTGGTCGCTCGCTCCGGCGAAACGAAAAATCAAAGATGGATAAGAAGAGACGGCCATGTTTGAATTGGTTGGCCGGATTGGGACGTACCTTTCACGCTGCGCCAGGCCAGCGTTTTCTCAGAACATCAAGGGACTGCTCGGGTGAGCCACTCGGGCGATCCTCTCTCGCTGTTGCGGTTATCGTCTCGCCATACTGTTGAATCAGGGGAGAGACCCCACGCTGCCGTATCAGGCGTGGATGGCCTGGGAGAGCATCAGCGCTCTGTTCCCGTCTCGGTCATTTTTTGCAATTCCCCCTTGCGGTTTGCGAACGCCGAAATACCAGGAAGGTGCGCGGCGCCGGCGCTGGCCCAACTGTGGCGGGAGGTGACACGATTTGGCTCCATTAACCGCGACAACAAAGGACGTCCACCCGGACGAAGGCGCAGGTAGAACACAATGCAACAGAATGCAACACTTCAAAAAGATGTTATTCGCCTCGCAGACCAGAGGCCGGGCTCGCTTTGCCGCGGCGGCAAGAGTTTGTCCCTAACCCAGGAGCCGCCAATGTCCCAAAATGGACGTTCCCCACAAAAGGCTGCTCAGGGCGACTTGACCACAGCAAACTACGGTGCAATTGAGGCCCGGGTCTCCGGAATCCGACCTTTGTCGGGAATGTCCAAAATGTCCCGAAATGTCCCATTAAAAAGAGATTCTGCCCGCCTGGCTGCGGACGGTCGCTCGACACGCCGTGAGCCAGTTTGAGCCAGTTTGAGCCAGAAAACAAAAGATGTTTGCCCGGCGGCGGCGGCCGGCCTCATAAGGGCAACGACTTGGAAGTCGCATAGTGGGACCGCTCTCCTGAGCCGTCCCACGGTTACAGTGAATTGGCAACTAAGTCCTCAATATTATCTGGAGCCAGCCAAAATCGCTGACAACGCATTTCGGTCGTGGTATTCTCTGTTCTCATCCCGGAGCATCCAAAATGTCACGAGTCAGCATTCTCTCCCTCGTTCTCGCCCTCTCCGCATCTGCCGCCGAGCCTTCACCGGTCGCCGACTTGCTCAAGCGGCCACTGCTGCCTGCCAACAACGTAATCAGCGAAACGCGCGATTACCTGCGGCCCAAGATTCCGCCGCTGTATGCTCCGGGCACGGAGAAGAGTACGATCCGGACGCCGGAAGATTGGACGCGGGAAGCCGAGCGCATTCGCCACGACGTGCTCAAGAACGTCGTCTTCCGCGGCGAGGCCGCCAAGTGGCGTGACGCCAAGACCAAAGTCGAATGGCTCGACACGATTTCGTGCGACGGCTATCGCATTAAAAAAGTTCGATTCGAGATCCTGCCCAACTTCTGGATTCCCGCGTTGCTCTACGAGCCGAACAAGCTCGTCGGCAAGGTGCCGGTGAGCCTGTCGGTCAACGGTCACGACGGCAACGGCAAGGCCGCCGACTACAAGCAGACGCGATGCATCAACATGGCCAAGCGCGGCATGATCGTCCTCAACGTCGAATGGCTCGGCATGGGCCAGCTTCGCACGCCGGGCAATCGGCATGCGGTGATGAATCAACTCGACCTGTGCGGCTCCAGTGGGCTAGCGCCATTCTTCTTGAGCATGTCGCGTGGCCTCGATCTCTTGCTTGCTCATCCGCATGCCGATCCGAAGCGGGTCACCGTCAATGGCTTGTCGGGCGGCGGCTGGCAAACGATCACGATCAGCAGTCTCGACACGCGAGTGACGCTGACCAATCCGGTCGCGGGCTACTCGAGTTTCCTGACGCGGATCGATCACTTCAAGGATCTTGGCGATTCGGAACAAACCCCGTGCGATCTCGCGATGTATGCCGACTACACGCATTTGACCGCCATGATGGCCCCGCGGGCCACGCTCTTGACGTTCAACGCCAAGGACGATTGCTGTTTTGAATCCGTCTACGCGCTGGATCCGCTCCGAGCGGGGGCCGAGCCATTCTTCAAACTCTTCGGCCGCGAGAAGGCGTTGCGGACCCACGTCAACGAATCGCCCGGCACGCACAACTTCCTGATCGACAATCGCCAGGCGCTTTATCGCATGATCGGCGACTTCTTCTACCCGGACGATCCCAAGTTCAGCGCTACTGAAATCCCCTGCGCCAAAGAGATCAAGACGAAGAACGAACTGGAAGTGCCGCTGCCGAGCAACAGTCTCGACATGAATTCACTGGCAAAATCGTTGATCAAGGACTTGCCGCACGGCGCCGCCTTGCCGACCGACGCCAGAAAAGCCGCGGATTGGCAAGCGAGCCGGCGAAAGCGGCTCGCGGAGATGATGCGGATCAAGCCAGGATTAACTGTCCATTCGCAATCCTCACCGGACGGGGAGCCAAAGCAAATCGAAAAGGACGGAGTGAAAGCGACGCTGCGGCTACTCCAGGTTGGCGATAGTTGGACATTGCCGGCCATCGAATTGGTAAAAGGAAAGCCGAAGGGAACGACCGTTGTCATCGCCGACAAGGGGAAGGCATCGACGAGTGCGGAAGTCGATCGCCTGCTCGCGGCGGGTCAGCGCGTGGTCGCGATTGATCTCTTCTACTTCGGCGAAGCGCATCCCAGGACGCACGACTATCTCTGGTCGCTCTTGCTGGCGACGGTGGGCGAACGGCAACTTGGCCTGGATGCGAACCAGCTGCTGAGCGTTTCACGCTGGGCGGGTCGGAATGACAAAGCCGGCGTAACGGTTGTCGCCGACGGACCGCGCAGCAGCGTGATCACACTCGCGGCGGCTGCCCTCGACGACAAAGCCATCGGTCGGGTCGAGCTGGTGGCGCCGCTCGGCAGCCTGAAAGAGATCATCGAAGCGAATCGGGGATTCAACGAGTCGCCGGAGTTATTCTGTTTCGGACTTCTCAAGGAGTTCGACGTGAAGGACCTGGCCGTCCTGGTTGCGCCCAGGCCCGTTGTTGTCCGCAACGCCAATGACCGGGCCCGCAAGGAACTGGCGACGCTCTCGGGCTGGTATCGCGAATTAGGAAGCGAGCACGACCCATTCAAGTAGCCGTTGCATTAGCCCGCCGCGTTTAATGGCGCCAATACTCATTAATTCTTCGAATTGTAAGAATAATAGATGAGAAACCAGGAAACTGCGGTTGACTTGGCAATTGGGGAAGGGTACTTTCTTACCCGTTCCACCGGCCTCTTCTCTGTTCCGGCCCCGTCGCACCGCGGCACACGCCAAGGTCGGCGGGGTTTTTCATGGCTTGGGTGTCAGCCGCTTCCAAAAAACGACCATATCGTCGTCATCGGCGTAAAAGTCGGGAACGACGGCAACCTGATCGTAACCCAGTTTCAAATAGAAGTTCCGGGTCGGCAAGTAGTTCGGGAGGCCCGAAGTCTCGATCACCAACACGCGTCCGCCTTCAGCGCGAATCTCCGCCTCGACATAGTCCAAGATCTTCGTGCCCAGGCCGCGAGCGTGCAGGCTTCGTTGAACGAAAATCCAGTACAGCATCCAGGTGCGATCGGTGATTTCATTCGGTCCAAAATAGGCAAAGCCAACGGGAATCCCATCGAGCAGGACGGTGACCGCCGCATGACCGGCTTCGGGCTTTGGGCCGTGATAATCGTCCAAAACGTGTCGAAGCGTCTCAATTTCGATGGGCTTGAAGACGCCTGTGTCGGCAGCCATTTCGACCAGCACGTCGGTCTCTTCCGGTCGAGTTGGGCGCAGCAGGTATTCAGGGCCAAACGGGGAGAGCCGAATGACTGGCATCCCGCACTCATCGTCGGCGAATTCAGTGGTTTCGATTGTTTGCGTTCCGTTCGACCGGCTCGTGGCCGCGCCGGAGTGAAACGACATATCTTCTTCTGCAGACGTTGTTTGCATCGTAATTCGAGAAACGGGACACCGGACCGGCCCGCGGCAAATCCCAAGATTTTCCATCCGCCGGCCTTTCCGAGCGCCGGAGATCGGGACGGCGGTCAGGAGTCCAGGCTCTATTCCTTATACCGCATTTTCTGAACTTTCATCGGTCCAATTTCGGCGCGAAGTTCAAAAGGAGTTCGCTTTGCTTTCGCGGCAATCGTTCGAATCGTTTTGCCATTAACCTTGAACGTCGCCTTGTCACCCTTGAGCGATAATTCAAATGAATTCCACTCGCCCTCCTGCCATTGTTTGACGTCCTCGATCTTGAGATCGAACTTGGTCCCGCGGAGGAACAGATCGTTGTTGCACTTGGGCCCCGGCATGAATTCGAAACGAATATCCACATCGCCGGCAAATTCCTTCGCGGTGACGATGCGGACATCACCTTTGACGCTCGGGTCGAGTGTCAGAATGCCATCGGCCGCTTTGAACCGTCCGGCGTAGGCTTTGGTCTTGCCGTCGAGCGATTCGCCCTTGGTGGTCTTCCAGCCGGTGAGGTCCTTGCCGTTAAAGAGAAGCGTGAAGCCCTTTTCCGGCTTAAAGTCATCCCTTCCGAAAGCATGGCCGGAAACCGAAACCGCGAAGATTGCCACGACAACCGGCGTCATTATGGTCTTGCTCATTATCTCTCCCGAAAGATTCGCTTCATGAGATTGTCGACGGGCGCATACTGATCGGTCAGCACGACCTTCGGCTGGCGCGCCAAATAGCGATCGAGGTCGCCTGGATTCATCCGGTGGATCCACGCCTTTTTCTGCGATCCGGCTTGTGCGTAAGCTTCTTCGGCGACTGCCTTAACTTCGGCCAGATCGACCGGCTTGTCGGACCCGTAAACGATAAAGACGGTGCGATCGCCAGGCGACAAAAAGCCGGAGGCATCGAGCAAGCAGACATGGGTGAACGTCTCGCGCATCGTGTGCACCGCGGCCCGCCACAGCTTGCCGTGATCGATCGAGTCGATGAGCGTCAAAAGATAGGCCCCGCCCGGCGCCAGCGTTTCTTTGACAGCCTGGTTATATTCTTTGGTCATCAAGTGGTATGGAACTGAGAGGTCATTGACGGCGTCCTGAATGACCAACTGGTAGTGGCCCTTTCTGGCCCGTTCGCGGAGGAACTGCCGGCCATCCATATTGGTTGTGCGAATCTTGGTATCGCGCGGCAAACCCAGGGCACTATGCGCGACTTCGGTGACCGCCGGGTCAATCTCGACGACATTCACGCCGACGTCCGGCAACTTGAGTTCCAGCCAGCGCGGGAATGTGTACCCGCCGCCGCCAATCACGAGAACATCCGTAGGACCCAAGCTGCGGGCATAGCGCACGAGTTCGCCTTGCACTTCTTCGTGCTTGTATCCCAGCCAGGTCGGCTCGCCCGGGCGCAAATAGGAGTGTGTCAGATGATCGAGATCCAGGGTCCTGTATTCCAAAACCTCTTCATTTCCCGCGATGTCGTAATAGGAGTACACTCGTATGCGGTAGTACTTGGATTCCACCGACAGATCGAGAACGCTTTTCTTTTCGGTCGTCACCCGTACGCCGTCTTCTTCTTCCGTCTCTCTCCAATGCGCGGACTCGTGTCCAGACCAGGATCCGATCAGGAAGAACCCGGCGATCACACCGAAGAAAACCATGCTTCCCGAAAACAGCAGCGACGTGTTCTTCCACAGTTTTCCCAGCGCGAATGCCAGTACTAACAGGACGAGCGACAAGACAAAAAGGACTCGCGCGGTACCGAGCCAGTCAATCATGAAGTAGCCGGTCACAAATGTGCCGACGATCGCCCCAACGGTGGACCACGCATACACGCTCCCAGCAATTCGGCCGGCATGAGAAGTATCTGGGATGCTCAACCGAATCACTTGCGGGGATATCGTACCCAAGCAAAGCATCGGTATGAAGAAGAGGAGGAAGGTCCATGTGAACACGTTCCAAACCAAATCCTTGCCGTTTAGTTGCTCCAAGATTCCGACCTGACGATTCTGGAAGAACATGCTCATCATCACGATGAGACCGGTAAAGAGCGCTGCCCAGAAGAGGCAAATCGATAGCACGGGCGAACGCGTCGAGGAATTGCCTTCTCGCGGTGAATCGTAGCCGAGTCCGAGGGAAATGATGCCCCCGATCAACGCGCCACAGGTATGTGCGACCAGCGATCCCAGATCGAAATGGAGCAACGAATTGGCGTCGTCAAATCGCTCGAACATGTCGTCGACGCCAAAGAGTCGGCCGAATGCCCGGGCGACGGGATGGGCAATCGTGAATCCAATCGCCGCCCCGATCGCAAAAAGGTTGTGCACGTAGCCGCGGCGTGTCCGGGAGATGCGATTGGCCCACAAGACAAGGGCGCATCCCCCGATCGCGCCGAGGATGCGAAGAGCCCACCAACTGATCCCACCCTCGGCGGGGAAATCATCGAGCCGAAAGGTGCGAACGAGCGCTGGGCCACCCGCGAATCCGGCCGCGGTGCCCAGAACCAGTCCGATCCGCTGAAGCGCCGCCTTCGAGCCGCGATCCGCCAATACCCCGCCCAGGTAATTGCCACAGGCGGTGCCGGCGAGCATGACGCCGATAATGCCAGTCCATGTATACAGCGATACGCCCAGGATCGGCGCGAGGACGCGGAAGCCGGCTAACTCCAGCGACATGCCGCAAAAGCTGGCGACAAACACAACGGCGAATGCCAGCCGCACATTGCGACGAAACCCCATCGGGTCGTCAACAACAGCGGGCGCTTTCGGTTTCGTCGACGCGGTGGAATTGTTCACCGCCGGCGTAAGGCGATAATTCGCCACAAACATCGGTACGGCGAGCAAACCCAAGCCGATTGCCACGCCAAAGGTGATTGTGTTCAACGTATAATCGGCCATCAGCCAAAAGCCGGTCAGATAGTTGCCCAAGAGACAACCGAGTGTGCTCAATGCGAAAACCAGGCCGGCGATTCGGCCCGCTTTTGTCACATCCGGGAGCATCAACTTGATCGTCAGTGGCGTCAGCAGGCTGAGAACGACTGCCGGCGGGAGACAGAATAACAACGTGAGCATGGGGATCCGCGGACCAAGCGGCAGCGCTCGATCGAAGCTCGTGCGTTGGCAGACGATCCACCAGAGAATCAGTGAAAGCGAGCTGATCGCTCCGACAATGAGAAGCTTGCCGAGAGTATTCGTTGCCGGCGAGCGGTCGGCGATTCGGCCGCCAAAATGATTGCCCAGGGCGATGCCAGTGAGAAACACGCCGATGACGCACGTCCAGGTCTCGACCGACGAACCGATAAAGGGCGCGAGATAGCGCCCAGCGAGGAGTTGTAAGACCAGCAAGCCGGCGTTAGCCAGAAAAACGACCGCTCCGAGTCCGACCAATATCCCGGCCGGAACGGTGCGCGCAAGGGCAGCAGTGCTCATGAAGTGAATCCAGCAGCGTCCGGTAAAGCCTACGGGTAGTAATATCAGTCACGATAGGGGCCGCCGACAACGCGCTACTCGACCAAATGCATAAAATATCGTCTAGTTGTCGGAATTCATCAGTGAAAGGAGCGACATGGCCGCATCGCGCTTTGTCGTCGGGATTGACCTCGGGACCACGAATAGCGCTCTGGCATTCGTGGATACGGGCAGCGAAGATACCCCGCACTGCGAAGGGCTTGGCGTCCCGCAAGTCGTTAATCCCGGCATCGTCGAGGATCGACAGCTATTGCCGTCGTTCCTGTATTTGCCGGGTCCGAATGAGCAGCCCGCCGGAAGTCTGCGCCTGCCTTGGGATGCCAATCGCGACTACTGCGTCGGCGAGTTTGCTCGCAACTTTGGCTCCCAAGTGCCGACCCGACTCGTTTCCAGCGCCAAGTCGTGGTTGTGTCACCCGGGAGTGGACCGGCGCGCACCGATTCTGCCGTGGAAAGCCCCCGAGGGCGGCCGCAAAGTTTCGCCGCTCGAGGCGAGCACGCGCTACCTCAAGCATCTCGCGGAGGCATTTAACGCCAAAGTTGCCAAGGACGTCGCCGGCCATCGACTCGAACAGCAGGACATTATACTCACGGTGCCGGCGTCATTTGACGCGGTGGCTCGTGAGTTGACCGTCGAGGCCGCACGGGCCGCGGGCTTCGAAAACCTGACGCTTCTCGAAGAACCGCAGGCGGCCTTTTACGCGTGGCTCGATGCATGTGGCGAAGATTGGCGCGAGCAGGTCAGGGTCGGCGATCTCATCCTCGTGGCCGATGTCGGCGGCGGGACAACCGACTTCACGCTGATCGAGGTTAGCGAGGAGAACGGCAACCTGGCCCTCACCCGACTCGCCGTGGGCGATCACCTGTTGCTCGGCGGCGACAATATGGACCTGGCTCTCGCGCATACGGCCGCTCAGGCGTTTGCGGCCAAGGGGCTCAAGCTCGATGCGGGGCAGATGTTGCAATTGGCACACAGCACTCGCCACGCCAAGGAGACCATCCTCGGTAGCAAGAAAGTGGATTCCGCACCGGTCACGGTGCTCGGCCGCGGCAGCAAGGTTATCGCGGGAACGCTCAAAGGCGAATTGCTTCGAGCGGACGTCGAGCGCGTGATCTTAGATGGCTTTTTCCCCGAATGCAATCGCGACGCGGAGCCGGTTCGCCAGCGCACGACGGGCTTGCAAGAACTCGGTCTGCCGTACGTCGCCGACGCGGCTGTGACAAAGCACCTCGCCTCGTTCCTCGCTCGACAAGCGGAGCACCTGGCGAATCGCGAACCCCCCAAGGGCCGCAAGCGAAAGGCATCACCCACAGGCCTGCCGACGGCGATTCTCTTCAACGGGGGGGTATTCAAGGCGACCCCGTTACGCGAGCGATTCAACGGCGTGCTCAACCGGTGGTCGAAGGAAGCGAAGGGTGAAGCGGTGCGAACGCTGACGGGTACGGATCTCGATCTTTCAGTTGCCCGCGGCGCCGCCTACTACGGACTCGTTCGCCGTGGCCGCGGAGTCCGTATCCGGGGCGGGACGGCACGGGCATACTACATCGGCGTGGAGACCGCGATGCCCGCCATTCCGGGAATGTCGCGGCCAATGAAGGCGCTGTGCGTTGCTCCATTCGGCATGGAGGAAGGAACGGAAGCGGATATGCCCGGCCAGGAGTTTGGTCTGGTGACTGGCGAGCAAGTCGTGTTTCGCTTCCTGGGATCGTCGGTCCGTCGCGAGGATCAGGCCGGAACAATCGTCGAAGAATGGGAGCCGGACATTCAAGAGCTGAGTCCCGTTTCCGCGACGCTCGAAGGCCAACCGGGCAAGGTCGTGCCCGTTCACCTTCACACGAAAGTGACCGAAGTCGGCCAACTCGAAGTCTGGTGCCAGAGCCACGACGCCAAGGAGAAGTGGAAACTGGAATACAACGTCCGCGAAAGGCCCGAGGAGTGAACGGCGAGCGTCGAGGCGTCAGCCCGACGTGGCCTTGCACCATCAGTTGACGCCCGCCGTCGAGTAAAGTCCACGTCGGGCTGACGCCTCGACGCTCGCCAATTCCGAGGTAACAGCGATGACGCCCACGCTGATCCAAGTGGTCAGAAATCACATCCGCCGCGAGCGACTGCTCGAAGTCGCGCAGCGGCTGATCGCCATTCCATCGCCGACCGGTGAGGCGGGGGCCGTTTGCGATGCACTCGCCGAGTTGCTTCGATCCGACGGATTCCGCGTCGAGCGTGACGCCGCCACGCACCCCGCCGCACCGGCCGTGATTTGTCGGCTGGACTCTGGACGTCCGGGCAAGTGCATTCAATTCAACGGCCATCTCGACGTTGTTCATCTTCCGTTTGTTCCGCCCTCGATCGAGGGCAACTTGCTTCGCGGCAGTGGCTCGTGCGATATGAAAGGCGGAACGGCAGCGGCGATCGAGGCGTTTCGCGCTCTCCGTGACTCGGACCTGATCGAACGCGGCAGCGTTTTACTCACGGGGCACGATCTGCATGAAGCCCCCTGGGGTCTTGGTCATCAACTGGATGACCTGATGCGCCGCGGCATCCATGGCGATGCAGTCCTGATCCCCGAGCCGTTGCATCAGCATTTGCCGGTCATCGGCCGCGGTTCGGCGACGTGGAGAGTTGTTCTTCGCCGAAAGGGTACGCCGGTTCACGAAGTGATGCGGCCGGCGGATGAACCGAGCGTAATCGCGGCCGGCGCCGACATGGTGCAGCGGCTACGCGAACTCGATGCGAGAATCTCACAGGTTCCCGACAATCTGGCCGGCAAGCCGAGCGCTTTCGTGGGCCAGATTCATTCGGGCGAAATCTACAATCAATACCCCGGCGAGTGTATGCTGGAGGGGACGCGACGCTGGCTGCCGGGGACCGATTCGGCCGAGGTCGAGCGCGAGTTTCGCGAACTGGTTGCAGGGATCGAGCGTGATTACGGCGTCACTGCCGAATGCGATTGGCGGTTCATCCGCGGCGCATTTGAATTGAATCCGGCCGACCCGTTGGTGACGGCGTTTCAGGAATGCCACGCGGCCGTGAGCGGCTCGCCGTTGCCGGTTGGACCGAAGATGTTTGTCGACGACGGCAATAGTTTCAGCTCGCTGGCCAAAGTGCCGGCAATCACGCACGGACCGCGGGCCGGCGGGCAGCATACAGTGAGCGAGTGGGTCGATATTGATGATCTCGTTCGCGTGGCGACCTTGTATGCGATGACCGCGGTCACTTACCTGAACGGCCAACAATAGGTAACGCGAACGGCGAAGGTCGAGGAAGTAATGTCGCGGCTGGTCGCAATTCTCGTGATCGCATTGTTCGCGGCGAGCATTCGCAGTGAGCCGGCATCGGACCAGCAGATTCGAGATTGGATACGCAATCTCGATGACTCCAGCTACCGGAAGCGTGACCAAGCCGCCAAGCATCTCCAGCAGGCCGGACCCGCGGCAGTCGCTGAGCTGGCCAAGGCCGCCAAAAAGGGCAGCGCGGAAGTATCGGACCGGGCGATGCGCATTCTCGGATCATTGGCGGACGGGTCCAACGCCAAGGCCGTGGCCGCGGCCCGCCGACAACTCCGTCGGCTTGCCGACGGCGATTCACACGTTGCGGAGACCGCCCGAAAGCTCTTGAACCGCAAGCGCTACGCGGCGATTACACAGTTGACCTTTGCGAGCGCCTCGTATCGTGAGAACAAGGACGGCATGGTCTACGTCGATCTGGATCACGTCACGGATCTCGCAACCGTTTTGCCCGCACTCCAGGCATTTCCCGAACTCGAACAGCTCGCGATTGGCAACAAGCGTTTCACCGACGCCTTGGCAGCGAAGCTCCCTGAGATGCCGAACCTCCGCGCCTTCAATCTTTATCAATCGAACATCGGCGACGAGGGGCTCGAGCAACTCACGCGATTCAAGAACCTTCGCGAATTGCCGATCGGCGAGACACGAATCACCGACAAGGGCTTGAAGACGATTGGCAGGATGACGCAACTGGAGTATCTCGGCCTCCGTGGAGACAAAATAACCGACGGCGGGCTTTCGCATCTGAAAGATCTCAAGAACTTGACCGGGCTCTATCTGGGTGAAACGAAGGTGACGGATCAAGGTCTCCGGCAGCTCGTGCCACTGACGAAGTTGCAATGGCTCATCCTCGAGGACACGGCCATTAGCGACGCGGGCCTGGAACATTTGAAAGGTTTCAAAGACTTGCGCCGGCTGAATCTCACCCGAACGAAGACGACGCCGGAGGGGCGAAAGCGCTTGAAAGAAGCCCTGCCCGATCTGGAAATCTACGATACCTCCAAACGTTGATCGATTGTCCAACATTGCGTGGCCCATGATCGAACCGATTACCGAAGCGCAAGCCATCGAAGAACAATTCCTCCGCCAAATCTTCGTTCGCGATCAGATGGCCGAGTGGTCGAAGAACCCACTCCTGATGGCAAAGGCCGATGGCGTCTTTTATTGGGACGTGCAGGGCAAACGCTATTGGGACGCGCTCTCCGGCATTTACACGGTCTCGGTGGGCCATAACAATCGCCGAGTGATCGACGCCATTCGAAAGCAACTCGATACACTCCATTTCTCGCCGCCGATGCACGGAACAAATCCAGTTGCTGTCCAGCTCGCCAACATGATCGCCGCGGTCGCGCCGGGCGATCTCAACACGGTGAAGTTCGAATGTGCCGGCTCGGAGGTGACCGAAGCGGCGATCAAGCTGGCCCGGCAATATCATCGCCTCACGGGTAACCCTGGCAAGTACAAGATCATCAGCCGGTATCAGTCGTGGCACGGTTCGACCTTGGGCTGCGCTCTCGGCGTCCGGCTTGAAGAGTCGCAAGACAGTGAATGAGCCATTGGCTCCAGGCTTTCTGCATGTTTTTCCACCGACATGCTACCGCTGTCCATTCGGCAAGAGTTATCCGTCGTGTGAGATCACTTGTGCCACGCTGGTCAACGATGTCATCGAGATGGAAGATCCGGCAACGGTTGCGGCCGTCCTCGTCGAGCCGATCGGCCACACGGGCGGAATCATCGACCCACCGCCAGAGTATCTGAAGATTTTGCGTGACGTGTGCACTCGAAATAATGTCCTCCTGATCTTCGACGAGATCATCACGGGCATGGGCCGCACGGGGCAGATGTTCGCGGCCGAGACGTTCGGTGTCTTGCCCGATGTGATCTGCACCGCGAAGGGCTTGAGCGGTGGATTTGCTCCGCTATCGGCCATGATCTGCCGCAAGCCGATCGCCGATGCGTTCTGGGGACCGATCGAGACGAACCCCGGCTTTGTCGAGGGACATACGTTCGAGGGCAACCCGGTTTCGTGCCGCCGCCGGCATCGCTGTCCTTCGCGAAATACTAGACAACGATCTCTGCGCCAATGTTCGCAAACAGGGCGCACTATTGCGAACCGGCTTCGAGAAACTGGCGGCGAAGTATGGCGTGATCGGCGACATTCGCGGCAAGGGATTGCTCCAGGGGATTGAATTCGTCAAGGACGTTCGGACCAAGGAACGCTTCCCGACAAATCCCGGCTTTGGACTCCAGGTCGGCCGCCGAGCGCTCGCGAATGGCCTGCTCTGTCGTTTCGATCCGCACTGGCTGGCGTTCGGACCGGCGCTGAATGTAACCGAAGGGCAGTTGGACGAGATGCTGGCGGTGCTGGACAAGAGCATGGGCGAGGTACTGAATGAAAGCGCTCGTTGATACATCACGCGACGTCCAGGAGCGACTAATCGCGGCGTATCGGCGCATGCCTTTGAGTCGCAAATGGCGAAACCTCGGCGAGGATTGGGTGACGGTGCGAATGCTCCATTCGGCCGGCTACAGGACGCGGCATCCGAGCGCTACTCCCGCCGAAATCCGAGCCGACTGGTTAGGCCAGTCACTCGGCGAGTCCGCAAATTGTCCAATCCCAAACTCTGACATGATCGCACTACCATTCGCTCCTGTCTTGCGGAACGTTCTTCGCGTGTTCGACCGGCTCGGCGTCGGCTATGCGATCGGCGGATCGATTGCCAGTTCCATGCACGGAATTGGCCGAATGACTCGCGACGCCGACGTGACCGTTGAACCGTTCGCGGGCCGCGAGGCGAATTTCGTCGCCGCCTTCGATCCAAACGCGTTCTACGTCTCGGAGGATGCCGTTCGGCTGGCAATTCGCGATCGATTCTCCTTCAACATTTTGCATCCCGAGTCCGGCTTCAAAATTGATGTGTTTGTTCTGAAAGATGACCCGTATCAACAGACCGCGTTTGCTCGCAGGCAATTCATCACCCTCGACGATGATCCCGGTCAGCCCATCGCCTGTTATGCGCCCGAAGACGTCATTCTCTTCAAGCTCCAGTGGTACCGGCTCGGGGATGAAGCGTCCGAACAGCAGTGGAAGGACATTCTGGGCGTGATTCAAACGCAATCCGAACACCTCGATACCGCGTATTTGGATCATTGGGCGGGCGCACTGGGTGTCGACGACCTGCTTGCGAAAGCTCGTGGAGACATTTGATGCCCGCCAGCGAATATGCCTTTCTCACCCGCTGGCGTGTCGAAGCCACTCCGGACGAAGTCTTTCGCATCATCGAGAACACCGACGACTACCCGCGCTGGTGGGGCCGGGTTTGGCTTGCGGTCGACCGCATCGAAGAAGGTGATGCCAACGGCATCGGCCGGCGGTACAAGTTGTTTACACAAGGTTGGCTGCCGTATCGTTTGCGCTGGGAGTCGAAGACGATCGAGAAACTGATCCCGACCCGAATCGCGATCGAGGCGACCGGCGATTTTGTCGGCCGCGGTATCTGGACATTCGAACCGGATGGCAGGTTCACGAACATCACCTACGACTGGCGGCTGCGGGCGGACAAGCCGTTGATTCGTGCATTGTCGTTGATGCTGAAGCCGCTTTTTCGCTGGAATCACAATTGGGCGATGGCGAGGGGATTGCAGGGGCTTCAACAAGAATTGACCCGAATACGAACGGCAAACCACCCATCTGCTTCGGCGAGCCGAACGCCGTAAGGCGGCGGGTCATATCAACACCCGACGCCTTAAGGCGTTCGGCTCGCTCGGAGAGCGATCTGCGCCCGTTCCAATTCAATAGAGAAGTGCGCGTAATTTGTCGCGATACTGGTCTGCCAATTCGCTGCGCACGCCGATGATCTCGAAAATCTTGACCATCAGTTCGCGCACCGGCCCGCGGCCGAGTTCTTGGTCCAATTCGGCGGCGGAAAGCAGAGTATCGAGCGCTTGCTGATATCTCTCCTTGGTTGCCAGGACGTTGCCAAGTTCCAGACGCAATTGAGCGTTCTGCGGATCCGCCGCGACCTTCTTCCTCAGGTCCGCTTCGTCGCCCGCCGTCGCGGCATTCTGGTGCATTTCAATTGTCCGACGCAACTTGACCGCTTCCGCTCCCAACTCACCCGCATCGGGAATCACTGCAAGCACGGTCGTCGCCTCGTCGTTGCGATCCGTCGCAACCAACACGCGTGCCAGGCCGAGTCGGGCCGGGTCGTTACGCTCGTCTTTCGCAATCAGATCGCGGTAGATTGCCTCCGCCTTCTTCGGGTCTTTCTCTTCCAGGGCGGCCGCTTGCACGAGCGGGTCGTTCGCCGAGGGACCGGAAAGGTCGTCCAGGAATTGCTTCAATTCCTTCTCGGCCACCAGGCCGACAAAGCCGTTGACCGCCTGGCCGTCTTTGAATGCCAGGACCGCCGGGATACTTTCAATGCGGAAGTAGCCGGCTAGTTGCGGCGCTTCGTCCACGTTCACTTTCGCGAGGACGAACTTGCCTTTGCGCTCGGCGGCCTGTTTCTCCAAGAGCGGGCCCAGTTGTTTGCACGGGCCGCACCACTCGGCCCAGAAGTCGATGACGACGGGGACCGTCTTCGAGCGTTCGAGCACCTCGCTCTCGAAGTCGGCGTCGCTAACGTCGATGACCCACTTCGTCTTGGCTGCGTCTTTCATGGAGTGTCTCGGGAGTTTCAACTTCCAAGTTTCAAGTTTGCATTCCCCGTTACTCACCTTGAAACTTGAAACTTGAAACTCTAGTTGACGACGTTCAATAGTGGCCGGTCGAGCAGAGCGTTCTGGACCGCCTTCGCGCCCTTCAGCCGCATATCGAGCAAACCTTCTTCGGAATAAAACGCCGAGTGCGGATTCACGATCACTCGATGATAAGCGGGATGGTTGGGATCCCGCCATGCTCCGACGAGCGGATCATCCGCGGGCGGCGGCTCTTCCGCGAGCACGTCGATCCCAGCGCCGGCGAGTTGCCCCGACGCGATCGCCGGCGCGATCGCACTGGTATCGACAATCGCCCCGCGAGCGGTGTTCACGAGAAACGACCCCCGTGGCATTTTCGCAATCGCCGCCGCGTTGATCATGCGATTGGTATCCGGTGTGAGCGGGCAGTGCATGCTCACGACATGCGCCTTGCGCAGCAATTCGTCGAGCGTATCCGCCCGGCGAATGCCGAGCGCCTTGTCGTAACCGTCTGGCTTGAGCGGATCGTAGAAATGCACGTCCATGCCGAGCGCCTTCGCCCGCAAGGCCGCTGCCGTGCCGATGCGGCCCAGGCCGACCACGCCGAACACGCGACCGCGAAGCCGGTGAACGGGCACCGCCGAACGATAGGTCCAGCCTTCCTGTCCGCCGCGGTACAGCGAATTCAAGAAGTGGATGCCCCGGGTGAGTGTCAACATCAAGCCAATCGCGCTATCCGCGACTTCCTCGGTCCCATAGTCGGGCACGTTCGCGACCGGGATGCCGCGGGTCCGGGCGAACTTGAAATCGACGTTGTCGTAGCCGACGCCGCAGCGGACGATCAGCTTGCAGTTCTTGAGCCGGCTAATCGTCTCCGGGGAAATGATGATGTTGTGGTACATCATCAAGGCGTCGGCATTCTCGACATGGCCGACGAGGTCTTGTTCCGATGATGCATCGAGCGCAAACAGGTTGGCAATCTCGCCGAGCACCTGCTGCTCGGGGGTCAATTCGCCCTGAATGAAGTCGGTGATAACGACGCGAAAGCGCTGGCTCATGATGGGGTTTTACGGATCGGGACAAATTCGTCAAAAGGACGCCCAATTGACTGGGAATAGGGCATCAGGTTTGCTGCCGGTTAGCCGATATGTCGCATCTTGATCGATGGCTGGCCGATCTTCGCGAATGGGAATGGGTTGGCATCCTGCTGGCCCGCCTCGCGGTTGGCGTGTTGTTTTTCCTGACCGGCGAGATGAAGCTCTTTCGCCGGGAACGTCAGGAACAGATGCGCCAGACAATCCGGGAAGCCGGCATTCCGTTCCCGGACGCGAACGCGCTGTTCGTTTCACTGGTCGAATTCGTGTTTGGCTTTCTCCTAATCATCGGATTGGTCACACAGGTCTGCTGCGTGATGCTCGGCGGCGTCATGATCGTCGCGATTGCGACCACGAGCATCAAAAAGGTGAAGGCGAAGTCGCCGATCGACTGGCTTTCGGAGTTTCTGTTTATCCCGGATGTGCTTTACCTCGTTATGCTGATCTGGCTATTCTTCGCCGGCCCCGGCTGGCTGAGCGTGGATCATTGGCTCCGTTCGTGATGATCCCCGATCACCACAAAGACACAAAGATCACACAAAGGATCACCAAGAAAACAACGCAATCCGACCAACTCGGGACCAGTTTCTTCTTTGTGTTCCTTTGTGTGATCTTTGTGCCTTTGTGGTAGGTTCTTCGTTTACACTTCCGCCAGCCGTTCCGTCGAGTCGCCGAACTTGTTGAGGTGCGTGCCGCACTTGTCCATGAGCGACAGGAACAGGCTGCACATCTTGCGGTTCGGCTTGTTCGCATAATCGAGCACTCGGCCGCCCTTGATCTGGCCGCCGCCGCCGCCGAGAACGATCACCGGCAAGTTATTCGCGTCGTGGTTGCCCGTGCGCATGCTGGAACAGAACAGGATCATCGAATTGTCGAGGGCTGTTCGCTCGCCTTCGTGAATCGCGTCCAGCTTGCGGGCGATGTAGGCCACTTGCTGGAGGAAGAACTGGTTCACCTTCAGCCAATCGGCCGTGTCCGAGTGCGACAGCAAATGATGGATCATGTAATCGACGCCGAGGTGCGGGAAGCGCAGCGACGAGTGGTCGTTGTTCAATTTCAGCGTCGTGATCCGCGTCGTGTCGGTCTGGAAGCCGAGCACGAGAATGTCGCACATGAGCTTCATGTGGTCGGCGATGTTCTGCGGGATGCCGTCCGGCGGGCGCTTGATGTTCGGCTTGGCGAGCGTTGGCTTCCAGCCCTGCAATTCCCCCTTCTTGCCGGCATGGGCGATGCGCTCTTCGACTTCGCGAACCGAATCGAGATATTCATCCAGCTTGCGTTGATCGCTCGTGCTGATCTGCTTGCGAAAATCCTTGGCGTCGCCGAGCACGGCGTCGAGAACGCTTTCGTCCGCCCTTGCTCACTTCGTCCTTGAAAAGCCGATCGAACGCGAGGGCCGGGTAAAGTTCGAGCGGCGTCGGCGTGGTCGGCGAACTCCACGAGATGTGCGAGCTGTACATCATCGAGTAGTTCTTGTGGACCGAAGGATTCGCCGGCTCGCAGCCGAGCACCAGGCTCGGCACCTTGGTCGATCGGCCGTGGCGCTGGGCCAACAATTGGTCGATGCTCGTCCCGGAATGAATTTCGCCGCCCGACGCAAGCGGAGCGCCGGAGAGCAAGTTGCCGGTCTGCGAACTGTGGATATTGCCCTTGAGCGCCTCGGCATTGAAGAGGCCATTGATGAAGAGCAGCCGCTCGCGAAAATCGGCAAGGGGCGCAAGCACCTTGCCGAGCTGCATGGCCTTGCCCTCGCCCTTGGCCCACCACTCCTTGCTGTGAAAGCCATTGCCAGCGAAGAGGGCCGCAAAGCGAACGGGCGGCTTGCTGGCCGCTGTCGCTTTCACGTCGCCCCAAACGGGCATTGATTCCAGCCATGGCAGGGCCATGGTGACGCCGACGCCACGGAGGAAGGTGCGACGCGAAAGGCTGTGCTGAGTCATCGACATTTCCTTTACTTACGCTCGCGTTTTAGTACCAAGTAGTATACTTTGCTGTTTTTCGGCGATGCGAACTCAGTCGGACGCTTTTCGCCAGGGTCTGCGACGCAAAGCTTAAGCGTGTTTCCGCTAAGTTCGTAGATGCCGAGCGACGTTTCCTTCGACCCGTCCGTGATATCTATTTGCGTCGGCTTATGCGCCGGATCGATCTTGACGGTGGCGACATCCTTCGGGTTGTCACTTGGGATGATCGCGCTTCCTTTGAAAGTGAAAGAGTGATTGACGGCCTTTTCTCGTGGCACAGTTTCGCCCTTGACCACCATTTTCTCAAACTTCCATTCGCCTTGTAGGCCTTAAGCGCGCTGTCAACGTTGTCGTCGGCCAAGACGCATGGGACGGACAGCGCCATTGTTGCCACGATAGGCAAAGAGCGAATCATGTTGTTCTCTCCGAATCCAAACTGCGGGATTCACCGATTTCAGGTTTTAGCACTGATATATCCGTGCCATCAGTGCAATCCGTGCCTGTCAGTTGTGATCCCGCCCGCGTATCTCCCGAAACTGCGGGCTTCGAACAATCATCTCAACCGCCACTGAAATCCGGTACCCGTTCTTCTCCAGCTTCTGCTGCATCTCGTCGAGCAGCACTTCGTCCGACAAGCTGCACGCCGCGGCCTAACGCATAACCAAGCAGCTTGCGGCAGAACTGCTGCACGAATGTGTCGCGGCGTTTCGTTAGCAGGTAATTTCGCAGACCGTCGAGGCCTTCGAACGTCGTGCCGTCTTTGAGCTTCGCGTGCGTTTCGATCGGCCGGTTGCCGAGGTCTTTTGCACGGCGTCGCCCAATCGCATCATACCCTTCCAACGCGAATCCGTAAGGGTCAATCCGCGTGTGGCAGACGGCACAGCGAGCGTCGCTCGAATGCTTTTCGACCAGTTGCCGGACCGTCTTGCCGGTGTTGGCTTCGTCCTCGGGCAGCTTCGGCACATCCTTGGGCGGCTTTGGCAGCTTGTCGCCGAGGAGCGTTTCCGAAATCCACACGCCGCGCAGAATTGGGCTCGTTCGCGATGCCCCCGATTGCTTGGCGAGCGTCGAGGAAAGGGCCAGAATGCCGCCGCGGCCATATTTGCGCACGCCATCGACGCGCCGCCATTCGGGGCCGGTCACGCCGGGGATGCCGTAGAACTTGGCCAGCGATTCGTTCGCGAACGTATGATCCGCGTCGAGGATGCTCAAGATCGATGCGTCACTTTGGAAGAAATCGGTGAAGAAGCGGATCGACTCTTCGTACATGTCGCCACGCAGCTTGGCGAACTCGGGGAAGTGCCGTTCGCTCTTCTCGTCGAGCGTGTCGAAGCCGTTGATATGCAGCCAGTGGCAGGCGAACTCGTTGGCCAAGCGGCGGACGTGGGCATCCTTCAACAAACGACGAGCCTGGCCGACGAGGACATCCGGATCGTGTAACTTGCCTGCTGCGGCCGCCGCGAGGAGTTGCTGATCCGGCGTGGACGATGTGAGGAAGTAACTGAGGCGCGTCGCCAATTCGTAATCCGAAACCGGCCCCGGTTTCTTGCCTGCGGCGGCCTTTTCGAGTCGATAGAGAAATGCCGGCGACACGAACACGCGGGCCAGCGTCAATCGCAGTGCATCTTCGTGCGGCAATTCGAGTTTTCGAAGTCTTGCGTAGAGTCCCGCGAAGTTCTTGCGTCTCCGCATTCGTCAGCGGCCGGCGATAGGCTTTGCCGGCGAATTGAATGACGGCGTCGAGCTGCTTCGGCTCGGCGTCGAGCAACGCTTGCTTGTAGGCGGCAGCGCGATCGTTGATCGGCTTCCTTAGCGGATAGAACACCCGCGGGTCGGCGTCCTGGCTCGCGTATTCCAAGAGCTGCTTGTATGCATCAACGGTCGTCAATGCGTCGCGGCTGATGAAGTGGAGTTCGAGCCACAGGCGATCGAGCCGGGCTTTTTGCTGGTCGTTCAGCATGAGCCGGCAGAGTGGTTCATCTTCGCGATGAAAGAGCGTGAGGGTGATGACCTCATCGACCGGCACAATTTTCGTGTAGCACAAAGCTGCTGGGAAGAGTTGACGGAATTGCTCGAACGCGTTCTCCCAGCGTTTTCGCGATCCGCTGCCTTCGGAGACAATCAGTGGCAAATCCGAACGCAGGCCAGAGGCTGACGCCGGTTTGCTTGCGGTGACTTGAACCTGGACGCTTCCGTCACGGCCAGTTCGTGACTCCAGCATTCCGGTCGCGACAAACTCGGCCCCTGCGAACACATCGGCCGGCAATTTCACTTCGACTACCGAGGGGGCCTGAGCGCACATGCTGGTCGGATCGATTTTGGTTCCGTCCGGGTGCATGCCGAACGTCGCAGGGTCGACGCCGAAGACTTTCGCGGAGCGAAAGGCGACATTGCCTTTCGCTCCGCGAAAGTTCTTGAAGAGTGGGCCGCCGAGCGATGCGAGTTGGCGATAGAGAACGGCGTCCGGGCGTTTGCCATCGGCCGGCGGTCCCTTGGTTAGCATTTGCTGGACGCTCTCGGCGAGCTTCTTCTGTTCATTCGGCGACTTCGCGGCGAGCCAATTGGATAGCACGGAGCCCGCGGGAATCGTCTGGCCCGATGCGCTGGCTTTCACCGGCTCCGAATAGAAGTGCCAGACGTCCTTGTTGCCCAAGCGGTCGGCATGCGGATTCGCGGCCAAGACGTCGGGCGATACGTCCTTGGTTAAGCTCCATTCCTTCGGGTTTTCGCCGGTCGTCTTGAGGACGAATTCCAGGTCGGTCAAATCGCAGGCGTGGTTGCCGGCTCGTGGGCCGATCAGGATCGAAATCAGATCCCCTTTTTGCACCACGAGCTTTTCGATCGGCCCGAACTTGACGGCTCGACCGCCCTGGGCGACTCCGGCGGCCAGTCGTTGACGGGTCGCGCCGCGGCGGAGTTCGACGAACCACTCGACGCCGTTGCCGCATTCGGGATGGGCGTGCGTGATCGCCCCTTCGATGCGAACCTCGCTGGTCACGGGACTTCGCCAGCCGACGCAGGCATTGAGCGTCGGCGATGGATGCACGCAGACGCCGTGCCCCTTCATGTTGCCCGGTATGCGGACGTGTTTATCCGATGAGTTCGCGACCAGGAGAGGCGTTTCCGATGAACCCCAGCCCTTGACAAAGTCGTATGTGCCGGACTTCGTCATCTTGTTCGTGAAGTAATCGAGCTTCGGCAGCGTCGATGAACCGATGCCAAGGAATTCGAGCCACGCGGCCAGATCTTCTTTCTCGACGCCGTGTCGCTTTGCTAATGCCGCGACATCAAGTGTCGCCGGCTTCGCGCTGGCCTCGGCGGCGGCCGCGAGGCATTGGGCCGTCGAAGCGAAGGCACGTTCGCGACGCTTCAGGAATTGCTCGGTGAATTCGCGGACATCGCGTAATGGCAGGTCGGGTCGGCCGGGGATCACGAAACGTGGCTGCTGCCAAAGCACATAATCATTGGCGTTGCCATCGCCCGCGTCGCCAGCCAGGAGATAGAGCGAGACTTCATTGCCCTTGGACGCAGCCGGTACCTTGACGCGCACCTCCTGCCGCGAGGCAATGGAACTCACCGGCACCATCCACTGTTTCATGTGGCCGACGCTCTGGAAACGCATCAGCGCGTTTTGCCAGATGTTAATCTCGGCCGCGAGGGCTTTCTCGTCGCCGGGCTTGGCGTTCTTCCAGCGTAAGCGCACATGTTCGAAGAGCGGCGACGAATCGCTGGTCGTCAACATCGTCCACAGGAGCCGCAGATATTTGGGGCTGAGGTTATGCGCCTTGGCCACGCGCTCGAACGACTTGGGATCGGACTTCAGGGCATCGCGTTCCGTTAGCGTTACCGCAAGATAGTGCTCGAGCGGCAGCCGGCCGCCGTCGTTGGTGTTGAAGATGATCCCCTGGAGATTGACCCGCGTGCCGCCGTTCGAGTCGGAATACTGGCGATAGAGCGTGCGAATTTGATCGAGCAATTCGTTGGTCCAGTCGCGCCGTGAAGCCGACGGGGAAAAGCGCATGCCATCGGGCAAGAGCACCGCATGGCGAGCGACGGCCTTGCCGGCATCGAGGTACTTGGTCAGGAGCGCCGGCGACATCACCAGCGAATTGCCCGTGTTGGTGAAGCCTTCGCCGGCGGCACTGTCGGCCGGGAACTCGCGGGCCGGTTTGAGATCGACGCCGGTCAGGTCGGCGATCGTGTACGTGTACTCGGCATTGTTCAAACGACGAAGGACGACGGGACCCGGATCGCCGGCGAGAGCACGGGCTTCGAAACGCAGATAGTTCCGCACCCAGGTTCGCAGCTTGGTTCGCTCGTCGTCGGTCGGCTGCGATTTGGCATTCCTGGGCGGCATCTGGAGGCTGTCGAGCATCTCGAGAACCTTCTGCCAGGTCTTCGGCGACTTGCGCACGTCGGCGAGCGACTTGTAGTCGTCGAAATCGACCTCGGCCTCGACCCGCTTGCCGGAATGACACTGGCCACACTGTTTCTGCATCAGCGGCCGGATGTCACGCATGTATTTGTTGGCGAGCGCATCGGAAATCGGCTCTGCCGAGACCGTCTTGATCGGCGGAGCGATTGGCTGGATCAGAATCGCGGCGAGGCCGAGCCAGACGGGATAGCGGAATGTGGTGCGGAGCTTTGGCATTGTTCAAATCGCTCAAAAGAATACGCTTGTTTCCCGGCCATCAATAGTTCGCGCCTAGCAAACTAGACATTGTTAGACATTTCAGGGCGTTCTCGACTCATCATGTCGACCAGTATCTTTTTTTGGTGTGTCATTCTGTGCCATTCTGTGCCATGTTTGAGTATTAACCGTCTCTTTATGGCTAATATTGGCCAATTACGTATTCTCCCGCTGTCTCGGCCGGCTGCGCTGCTTGTTCGAGTTACCGCGTTCGCCAGTCAAGGCCGGAACTCTCACCAAGACACGTCGCCATCCTTCAGGTATATTCTCGATCCGCTCAACGCAAGGGCCATTGCCTGGAAAATTGTTCAATCGAAATGGCAATGTCGTGATCGGCGCGTTTGCCCAGCGGCAGACGACGCAGTCGGAGTGAGCGTTTCGGATACACGCGGACCAATCGGTCGCCTCGCGAATGGGTCACGCGATTGAGGGCTCAAATTGCGCTGCTTACCATGCCCGGCAAAATCGCTTCCGTGGAACCTTGACTCACCTTCCCTTCTTATCGACTTGAGCGCATCTGCGGCGTACGCCGTCGTGGAGGGTGTCGAGTCCTGGCAAAATCCCTGGAACTGGAATCAGGTTTGCTTAAGGAAGGCGTGTTGAAGTTGAATGACATGATGACAGACGGCATGCTCGCGTGCCCGACGCAAATGGAGAATGAATATGACCCGCCGCTCATTACTGTTCACTGCCGGGCTGCTGGCGTGTTGGCCTGCTTTGGCCGGCGCGGCCCCGCGCAGCGCTACGATCGACAACTCAATCGATGTTCTCGACGATCTGGCCGACGCACCGGAGAAGCGCGTGCCGCCCGCCCTCTTGCGTCAAGCGAGCGCAGTGATCATTGCGCCGGATGTGCTCAAAGGCGGATTCATCGTTGCTGGCCGGCATGGGCATGGCGTAATGTTGATCCGCGAGAAGAACGGCTGGAGCGATCCGATCTTCATCCAAATCACCGGCGGCAGTGTCGGCTGGCAGGTTGGCGTGCAGGCGACCGATCTGTTCTTGATTGTTCGCAATGGTAAGAGCCTCAATCGAATACTCCGGGGCGCCGGCAAGATCACGCTTGGCGGTGATGCGTCCGTTTCGGCTGGTCCGGTTGGCCGCGAGTTGTCGGTGGCAACCGATGCTCAGCTCAAGGCGGAGATACTGTCTTATTCGCGCACCCGCGGCCTGTTTGCCGGCGTGGCTCTCGATGGCGATACGATTCAGGTCGACAACCTGGCGAACGATCGGTTTTACGGCAAACGCCGGGTGAAGGTGTCGGACATCATGAGTGGAAAACTCGATGCCCCGAAGGAAGCTGGAACGCTGAAGTCGCGCCTTTCGCATTGGTCGGGCGATTCCCCCGGAACGCGCCCGGCGCCGCCGCCCGCCGACGGCCCGCGCCTCGAACCGCCGAAGAAATAGCATCCCTTCAAGTAGCTGGATTCGCCAGAATTCAGCGCATGGCGTGAGCAAGCGCTGAATTCTGGCGAATCCAGCTACCGGCGCGAATGTCGAGCATATCCTTGACGCGTCCGTCAGGTCGTTTATGATGCCCCCGCACAGACACTCTCCCTTAGAGGAAGCGCATCATGGCCACGACCAAGACACATCCGGCAGCCAAAGCCGCCCGCCCGGCGATTCGCCAGACTCGCTTGATGATCAACAACGAATGGGTCGATGCCTCCGACGGGGGCACATTCGACACGCTCAACCCGGCGACCGGTGAAGTTCTCGCCAAGGTCGCTCACGCGACGGCCAAGGACGTGGACGCCGCGGTCAAAGGCGCTCGCAAGGCCCTCGAGAGCGGCCCCTGGTCGCGGATGGATGCGGCCGATCGCGGCCGGCTGATGTTCAAACTCGCCGACCGCGTTGAGCAGGAAGTCGGCGAGCTGGCGATGCTCGAATCGCTCAACTGCGGCAAGACGATCCGCGATTCGCGCGGCGACGTCGAGGGAGTCGTCAACTGGCTGCGCTATTACGCCGGCTGGGCCGACAAGATCGAAGGCAAGACTGTCCCGGTTCGCGGCAACTTCCTGTCGTACACGCTTCGCCAACCGGTCGGCGTTTGCGGGCAGATTATTCCCTGGAACTTTCCGCTGTTGATGCTGGCATGGAAATGGGGACCGGCCCTCGCCTGCGGCAACACGATCGTCATGAAGACGGCCGAGCAGACGCCGCTCTCGGCGATGCGCTTGGCGGAGTTGGCCGTGGAAGTCGGTTTCCCGCCGGGAGTCATCAACCTGCTCGCGGGTTATGGCGAGACTACCGGAAACGCGATCGTCGTGCATCCGAATATCGACAAAGTTGCGTTCACCGGGCATGTCGATACCGCCAAGATCATCCAGAAGAACGCTGCCCCGACGCTCAAGCGCCTGACGTTCGAGCTGGGCGGCAAGTCGCCGAATGTCATCTTCGCCGATGCCGATTTGGCTCAGGCAGTCGAGGGGGCATTCCACGCGATTTATTTCCATTGTGGCCAGTGCTGCACGGCCGGCAGCCGACTGTTCGTCGAGAAAAGGATTCAGAAAGAATTCGTCGAGCGATTGGCGGCCCGAGCCAAACAGCGAAAGGTCGGCGACCCCCTGGATGAGTCGACCGAGCAGGGACCACAAGTTTCGCAGGAGCAGTTGGACAAGATCCTGGGTTACATCAAGTCCGGCCAGAAGCAGGGAGCGAAGCTCATGGTCGGCGGCGAACGCGTCGGCAGCAAGGGCTACTTCGTATCGCCGACGATCTTCGACGATGTGAAGGACGATATGGAAATTGCCAAGGACGAAATCTTTGGCCCCGTCGTCAGTGTGCTGCCATTCGAAAACATGGACGAGATGCTCGATCGCGCCAACAGCACCTACTACGGCCTGGCTGCCGGCGTGTGGACGCAGGACATCAACAAAGCGCATACCTATGCGCGCCGCGTCAAGGCCGGCACCGTCTGGGTGAATTGTTATCACGTGGTGGACACGACGACTCCATTCGGCGGGTTCAAGATGTCGGGCTTGGGTCGCGAGAACGGCGAGGCGGCGCTCGAACACTACACCGAAACGAAGACGGTTACGGTGAAGCTCGGCTAGGAAGGGATCGGTCCTTGCTCGCGGGACCTACAGGGCTTTGGACCCCGTAGGTCCCACGATCGCCGGGCATATTTCGCCGGGACCAGCACGCCATGATGAATCGGATCAGCGTGAAGCCAATCAGAGCGGATAGCAGCCGATCCCAGCGCCCAGACATGACCAGATAGAAGCCTGCGAGCACGCCAAGCGAGCGCGCGACTGAGCTTACCATCATCCATAAGCCAGGCAACTTCGCCGTCGGCAGCCGGCGAACAGTCAACCAAAGACCACCGAAAAAGAACAGACCGAGACCCAAACCCGCGACGAAGCACCATGCCAGCAGCGCGGTTTCAGCCATCGTGGAGAACCTTCGGATTTAGTAGTGACCGTTATCGCGCGCGCGACTATCGAGCGTATTATCCCAAATCAACCGCCGAAGTCCCGTGATGGAATTCCGAGAACACTACCATCCGGAACGATCGTGCCCGTGGGTAAAACAATGATCCCATCGCGGATTACGACATCCGGGAGTTGCAGTTTTGCTGTCGCTCCGGCATGCGGTCCGATGCGGACGTTCTTGCCAATTCGACAACCCTTGTCGATGATGGCACGCTCGATGACGCTGCCATCGCCGATGCCCACCGGCGGTTGGCCGTGCTGCAAGTCCGCGGATACTTCTCGGGCCGACTGGTAAGAATCGTTGCCCATGATGATGGAATTGCGAATGGTCACCTTGTGGCCAATTCGGCAGCGCAGTCCAATCACGCTGTTTTCGAGAACCGCGTCTTCACCAATGAGACAGCCATCGACAATCATGCATCGCCGGATGGAAGCGCTATCAACGACGGAAGGAGGCAAGTGCCGAGCTTCGGTGTAGATGGGCGTCTCCGGCGAGGCAAACCGGAACGGAGGATTGGGACCGATGAGCGCCATGTTCGCATCGTAGTACGACTTGATCGTTCCAATGTCCTCCCAGTAATCGTCGAATAGATGTACGTGAACCTGGCTGGAACGCAGACAAAATGGAAACACCTCGTTGCCGAAATCCTGGAAATGCGTCTCCTTGAGCAAGTGCACGAGCGGATCGCGATTGAAAAGATAGATGCCCATGTTCGCCAGGAACTCTCGACCGTTGGCCTCAATGCCGTGCGATTTGAGCCACGCGGAATCGGTGCGAACACCCGCCAATTCCTCGTGACACTTCGGCTTTTCACAGAAATTGACGACCTTGCCGGCATCGTTCGTACGGACGATGCCGAAAGCGGGCGTCCTGCCGGCGAGAACGGGAACCGCCGCAATCGTGACATCGGCGCCAGAACCGCGATGGGCATTGAGGAGGTTTCGAAAATCCATTCGATAAAGTTGATCTCCGGACAGGATCAGGACGTGGTTGATTCCGGGCTGTTCCAGAAAGCGCAGGTTCTTACGGACCGCGTCGGCGGTTCCTTGATACCACTCCTCACCGAAAGCGAAGGACTGTTGCGCCGCGAGAATCTCGACGAATCCGCCGCCGAATCGGTCGAACGAATAGCTTTGCCGAACGTGACGGTGCAGACTGACTGAATTGAACTGAGTCAACAGGTAGATTTGATTAAGCCCGCTATTGATGCAATTCGAGATCGGAATATCCACCAGCCGATACTTTCCAGCCAGCGGAACAGCGGGCTTCGATCGGTAGCGCGTCAATGGAAACAGCCGCGTCCCCTTACCTCCGCCCAGAACCATGGCAAGCAGATCACGCATTGCAATCTCCGAACCCCCTGTTGGGTCGTCACTTTTTCCGGACACTCCTTAAAAGATAGGGGGCAAGCGCGGTGCCGAAGCGAATAGTGGCGTCTTCTATTCGTTGGAAGGCTTATGGCACACGATCGAGCGTACGGGAAGCGGCCGAAATGATTACACTTGTTGATACGAATCGGCAGATGGGCTTGTGCGATTTGGCGCATCTGTGTGTCCGTTTGTGCAAGGACGACTCGCTTCCGAGGCGAGCGGGTCAGCTTCATGGGTGATTCTTGCGGAAGCGGATTCACCGCGGCCTTTCTCGATCGCACCGTGTCTCGTCACCGTAGTATCCCGATCCATTCTTCATTCGCGCTGAGCACGATCGCTCACTTCACAAATGCGCTGCCGGGTCCATCCGGAGACGTGGTCAAGGTGACCGGTCGAAAAATGCCGCCAGCCCCGCCCCAATCCAGCACGCGAACGGCAATCGTCGCGGTCTCACCTGCCTTCAACTGGGATGTCACCTTGTGGCTCTTCACCTCCGCGAACGCCGTGGACTTATGGGCGATATCCCCGCCCGAGCCAGCCTTCTTTCCATTCACATAGACTTCGTAGTAATCGTCGACGCCCGTGAATCGAAGATACACTTCTTTGCCGGTGAACGATTTTGGCACCACGACCCGCACTCGATACCACGCCCAGCCGTCCAAATCGGGATAGCCTTGCGCTTCCCACGCCCGATCGATCTTGATGTCCGCCCAGTCGTGCGTTTTAGCGCCCGGATCGTCCCACTTTTGCCCAAGTCCGATGTTTTTGGGATCCGGGCGAAACTTCCAGATGGTATCGCCGCCCAATTCGAGTTTTTGTTCCGTGAGTTTGTGGCGGATTCCCGTAATGGTTGCTGGCGATAACGATTTTCGAGGCGCCGGACCGGACGCCAGATAGTCCGCGAACTCGCCCAGGAGCCACTGGCCTATCGAATTCGTTTTTCCCTCGTGGCGCAACGACGAGACTAGAAGTCTTCCGCTGCCGACATTCGTTGCAAACGCCAATGCATGCGTCCGCACTTCACGAATATCGTGGTTGTCCCAGAGAAGGAGAATGGGGTCAATTTCGTCGAGGTACTTGATGTCCTGGATGACGTCGCTAGCGAGATCGAAGTGCTGCGTTTCCACGAGCAAATCGTGTGGGACATGGACCAAAGCTGGATGATTGAACACGACTGGCCCGCCGCGCAAAAACCATTGCGACTGAAGCGGCGGACTGCCCGGACCGTTATCCGGCAGCAGCAGGACCCTGGCGCCCGCTTCCAGCTTCGACAAGACTGCCGCGTCCAATCGATGGGCAACGATCACTGTCTTGGGAATCGGTTTCGGCGCGGCGCCACCCACATCGACCATTCATTCGATGCCATCGGCCCGTCTTTGCCGTTCATCATCGCCGCGACGGTCATTCGAGCCGGCTGAGTGACGTTCGCAAGGTGGACGCGGACGTCGCCTGAATTTGTTTCGCCGGCTGTCAGCGCATTGTCGCCGGTCCAGAGAACCACCACCTTCGCGCTTTTTGATAATGGTCCCACCGGCCGGATCTTGGCAATGAAATTGTCGCCACTGGCAAACGTCCGCCGATCGCTCTCGGTCTGGATGGTCAGCATGGTTTCGCCATGCCATTTCCACGCTTCGCTTGGCCATTTGTCGCGACCCCGGTAGTCAATGAGTCCCATGGCCGCCAAGGGAAAATCGCGGATCACGCTCACGACATAGCCGCCGTCAGGAATCTCTCGTCGGAAAGTTTCGATCTGATACTTCCGCATCAGTAGCGCGTAGCGCTTTGAATCGTCAACAAGTTGTTGTTGATCGAGATTCCAGCCGCGCTCCCTCATCCGATACAACCAGTGCGCGTTGGCCTGGAAATGATGCGGCAGCCAATACGGCCGTTCGCTGCCGACATGCTTGGCCAATTCCGCTGTTGGTGTCCAGGTGTCCGCTGCGATGGCTTCGCCGAGCAATAGCGGCTTAATGCCGAGCGCCTTGTAGTCTCGGAGACGACGGAGGATTTCCACCCAGGTATGATTGTTGCCGTAGGGATGATCATCGTAGAAATCGGTGACGCGGTTCCATTCGATCCAACTGCTATCGTCTTCCACGATGGCGCCGGGAATCATTGCCTTGCACTTGCCCGTGAGGGCCTTGATGACGTTGATATCGGCACGCGGTCCAGTTTCGCAGGTCAGGCTGTGCAGGATCACACAGGGATGGTTGCGAACATGGGCAAAGAACTCCTCAAATTCCCGCGTCAGTTCCGCCAGATGCTTTGGCGTCAGTTGCGGATGCCAGGTCGGGTATTCGATCCAGATCAACATCCCTTCTTCGTCGGCAATTTCAAGGAGTCGGGCGGGGGGGATCCACAGGCAGCATTTCATCAAATTGAAACCCCGCGCCTGGAGGCGCCGCAGATCGGCTCGCCAGGTTTCGTCCGCGGGGATCGGTTCCAGAGTGGGCGGGTAATAACCCCAGTTGAGGACTCCGCGAACTTGAAGTGGCCGGCCATTCAGGAGCAATTGATCGCCACGCGTCGCCACCGTTCGTCGGGCCGTTCGCAGGTGTACGCGATCATTCGATTCGTTGATCAGGACCACTTCCTTCAACTTTGGAGAGTTCGGCGACCAAACGGGCAAATCCGCATCCGGCGGAGGTAGCGCGCGAAGATCGTCGATGAACTTGTCGGGAACGGTGATGAGTTTGACCGGTTGCCAGATGCCGCCAAAGTGCGGTTGGACGATCGGCAGGAAGCCCTGGGTATTGTGCCCGACCCGTTCATCCACCTTGATTGTCAGTATGTGCTTGAAATCCGCCGGCTTGTCGCGAATCAAATCGGTGACGTCCAATCGAAAGGAGGTCCACCCGCCGAGATGCTCTCCGACTTTCGTGCCATTCCAGAAGACCTCGGCGAAAGTCGCGACGGCGGTGAAATGGAGGAGAAGGCGCTTGCCGGCGGGAATGTTCAACTTGCCAACGCTTCGGCGATAAACCCCGATTCCGTGCCAATCGGTACCTTCGTGGCTTTGCATGCTCGACGGGACGGTCACTGGCTTCCACTTGGACTTCTCGCCCTCGCGGCAAAACTCCCACGGGCCATCGAGTATTCGTTCCGATCGCAGTGGCTCAGCGGCGGAAGCGGCCGGCCACAAGGCGACAGCAGCGAAAATCAAGAGTAGGACGCGCATCGATCGATCCAAAAAGGCGGCGACGGCGCTCACAACGAACCGAACGCGGATGGTGCTAGCCATCCGCTGTGCGAGCTCGATCCCGCTGCGCCATACTACAAACTAGGTCCATTATCGCCTGGCAGCATGATTCGCCGGATAAGCTTGATGGGCAATCCACCTTGACGGACAAAGTCGTCGTGGAATTTCTGAAGGTTGAAGTCCTTCCCTTTCGCTCTTTTGAAGTCCTCGCGAAGTTTGAGAATTTGCAGCTTCCCAAGTGTGTAATAGAGGTAGGTCGGGTTGTAAGTGCCGCGCCGCGATTCTTGGAAGGCCACCTCCGGCTCGATAAACCCTTGTTCGACGAAGAACTGTTTGCCCTGCTCGACGGTCCATCCAGCGGTATGCAATTTGATGCCGACGACGTACCGGCAGTCGCAGAGAAGCGCTTCGTGCAGTTGGGCCAGCCGGTATTTGGGATCGCCGTTGCCGTAGCCCTCATCGACGCACATTTGCTCGCAATAATGGGCCCAACCCTCGACGTTGGTGCCGCAGGTGTAAAGCTTGCGCACTTTGGTTGGGTACTTCTTGGAATTCAGGAATTGAATGTAATGGCCCGGAAACGCTTCGTGAATCGTAATGATGTCCATTCCGGTCCGATTAAACTGTCGCAAGTGTTCGGACTTTCGGCGCGGCTCCAATTCGTTTCCGGCGGAGTGACGTAATAAAAGGCTTCGGTCGCCTTGGTCTCATACGCTCCGGGTGTATCCATCGACGCAAATCCGCCGGTGCGCATGAAGGGAGGCGTCTCCGCTATCGTGGGCCGCACTTCCGAAGGAACCGTGACGATCTTCTTGTCAATCAGGAATTGGCGGGTTCGTTCGATGGTCGCCTTCGTGGCGGCGACCAAGGCATCGGGCGCCGGATGGTCCTCGGTGAGTCGGGCCAGAACCTCCTTCGCAGCATGCCTGGAATCAATCTTGGCGGCGGTGGCCAGGAACGCATCACGGTCGCGTTTCAGATTGGCTTCACCGATTGCAAGAAGTTTGTCCAACGGAATGTCGAGCATTTCTTCGGCAGCGAGCTTGGCCACGAAGTTATCGGCGCCGATCGCATAGGAGCCCTTTGCCTTCGGCAACAGATCCGATTCGATCCATTTGGTGATTTCCTCGAATCCCGCGATCACGGCCGTATTGGCTCTTTGAAAATCCGCAAGCAACTTGGCATCTTTTGCCGCGGCGACATGGGCCCAGTCCGCCAGGTCGGTCTTGAAAAAAGAGACCGATCCCTTGGCCACGATCAGAGCCAGATCGGCAAATTCCTTAGGCGGGTTTTCGACATTGGCCTTCAGGGCGGCAAGTAATGGCGGGGTGGCCCGGAGCCGGCCAATGATTTTTTGGACCCGCTCATGCGACGAGGCGAATGATCGTTTCATCAAGAGGTCAATGGCTTCGGCCGGCTTGGTGAGATACAGAACCGGATTTCGCTTCCAATCGCGGACGACTTGCAAATCCAATAGCTCAGCTTGAATGGCGTGATCGAGAACGATGGAATCAATGCGTTCGTCGTCGGTCAGCTTCTTGGCCTGGAGCGCCTGTAGTCGATCGCGCAAGTTCTTGAGGGCTTGGACGCGACGGGCGACGTTCGGGGCTGAGAGATTTGCCAACCGATCGTCGGCGGAATGGATGCCGGCATAGGTCGCTTGCGTGGGGTCCCAGGCAAACAGCGACTGGTAGTAATCGTCGACAAACGCTTGAAAGCGATTTTGATTTCGCTCGGCCGCTTCCAATTGAGATTGCGATGCCGCAACCATTGCGGCCAGCAAGATACCGAGACGGATCGGTTTCGACATAGGAGGCGCCATCGACGGGGGATAATAATTTGGCAGGAGAGTGGAGAGCATGATATGACAGGCAAGCCGATCGAGCACACAGGGATTTCGACAAGAACTCCCTGTGCGGCATCGATCGATTGCTCTTTCCGCAACGCGGCTAGTTCCTTGTTCAAGCTTAAATGCGGGGATGAGTCGTAGGGGAAGTCGCCAGACTTCCGGGAACGATGGCCGGTCACGGAAGTCTGGCGACCGCCCCTACCGTCAATTAAGCGTGAACAAAGCACTAGAGACTGTTTCACAAGCAGGTCCGCCGAGCCGAGGCGGACCAGGGCGCCAGCCGCAAAGACCACATGATGCCATTCCCGTGTGCAAGGCGGTCCGGCTCGGCTCGCCGGACCTACTTGTGAAACAGTCTCTAGGTGATTTACTCGGCCAGTGCGTCGACCAGCTGCTTCAGTGTCTTGTAGCCGCCAAGGTCCTGAGCCAATGCCTTCAGTCGGAGCACCACATTGACTGGGCTAGCGGCGCCGGACTTTTGAGCCGATGCGAAGGCCTGCTCGCGCTTTTGCCGCCGCCGTTTCTTGTTCTGCTGATTTTTAACGAAGTAGACGAGCGTTGGCGCAACTTTGATTCCCCTCTCGGCCAGCCGGGCTACCACGTCCCGGGTCTTGATTTTCGGATCTTCAGCGAAAACGTCGCGGATGGCTTGGGACTTGTTGACCTTAGACTTTGCCATGAATGTCTCGGAGGAGTGAAACGAGGGAATGACCTAAGGGCTTAGGATTACAGACTACAAGTCTAGTTGACAACAGTTTTTTACAACACTCAGGAACTCTAAGGGTGTGTTTTGGAATTGGCCACAGCGGAGCCTGAAGCGTGAGCGAAGGCGATCATGGCCCCGCGGTTGACCGCATCCACTGGCAATTTCGGCGTCGCCTTCGCTCACGCTTCAGGCTCCGCCGGCAACGAAGGTAAATATCCGCGAAATTGCAGGCAATACTGCTTGATTCGCTCGACTAGCCGACCAAGGATTCCATGCGTTCGATCTCTTCCGGTGTCAATTCGAAGTCGAGTGTATCGAGATCTTCGCGCATGTGTTCGCCACTGGTCGTTCCCGTCAAAGGAAGCATGCCAATCTGGATTGCGGACCGAAAAATGATTTGGCTGGCCGACCGAGAATAGCGTTGTCCGATTCGCGCGATTTCGGGGTGGGTCAGGATTTCGCGATTTGCCGTCAACAGCGAAAAGCCCTGATAGAGAATCCCAGACTTCCGACAGAACTCTCGGATTTGTCGATCCCAACCGCGAACTGCAAAGCAGCGGTTCTGAACGAAGCGGGGCGGAATCCGTGCATGCTGACAAAACGCTCGTAGTTGGTCCAGGGAAACGTTGCTCACGCCCAACGCCCGCACCCGGCCACTATCGTGGATCGCCTCCATCGCTCGCCACGCTGACAAGTCGTCCGAACTCAAACCCACGCGCTGGGATGGACCGTGCAGCAAATATGAGTCGATGACGTCGGCGCCCAGGTGCGTACACGAACTGACAAATGATTGTTCGACCTGGTCCGGAATCGATGCATTGGGATCGTATGGCAGACGATGATCTTGACTGGACCGGAAGGTGAACTTGGTCTGCAAGAATAAATCGGCCCGCGACAATAGCCCGCGATTCACCGCACCGGCGATTGCTTCTCCGACGGCGGCTTCATGGTAATGCCGGCGTTGGTTGGCCGTATCAATACCGCGAAAACCCTGCTCGATGGCCAGCTCGACCAGACGCTTGGTATCGTCTTCCTTCCAGGCTGTACCGTAAAGGAATCGAGGGATGCCGATGCCGCCGATCAATAGTTGTCGCTCCGACATGTGGTCTCCGCCGAATTCAACCCGCCGACGACCTTATAGCCGCTTGACGAATGCCTCTGTACCGCGGCAACCCCGCCCGATCGTTCGACGATTATGGCTTGGTGCGTTGGACCCGCCCGATTCCGACCGAAGTTGCCACGGACGTTGCGGGCCTCGTGGCAAACGGGGTCAATTCCGCGGCGGATAAATGCCCGTAATGCCGTTATAGCTAATGGCCCCGTTCCTTCAGTCGTCACTCTTTGTCGGAGTCGGGCGGCCGGAGAACGGGGCCATTCGAATGCATATGCACACGGATTGAACAGTTGACCTATTCGTGCCGGCGATGCCATAGCCATCAGCTTCTCTATCCGAACGTTTTCGCCGGCGCTTAGCCGGTCGAAATGACGCCGAAAAACTGCACGCCGATCGCGTGAGCTGCTCCCTTGAACCGCGAGGTAAACAATCGACCCCCGAAAGCGGCGACCGTTAACGCCGGCACGCACCTTTGGGCTCCATCTCTCGGCGCCACGATGTTGACAAGTTTGGCTTGCCGTCTACGTATGGCTGTGTCCACCTACCAAAGGAGCCTCACCATGCTACGCGGACTGATCACAATCGCTGCATTGCTCGGTCTTGTCGGCGCAACCGCCATGGCAGCCGACAAGGAGGTCACCGCCAAATTAGTAAAGGTCGACGTGAAGAAGAATGTCTTGACGGTTAAAACGCTTGACGGAGTCAAGAATTTCGACGTGAACAACGAGACCAAGTTCATCGGCCCCAAGGGTGGGGTCAGCGACCGGGGCATCAAGGACGACCGGCTCGTGGCCGGTGTCATGCTCAAACTCTTGATCGCAGGCAACAACAGAACACTTCGTGAAGTTCATTTGCCTGCCAAGAAATCAAAATAGACAGTGAATTTGCCGACGCCGGAGGCCTTCGGCACACTTTCCCAATCGGGGCGGGCACGATGGATGCCGAGCCCGACCCGCACCAAATGAGATTGCATGTCGCTCGACCACGCGAAAATGTTTCCTTCCGCGTAGTCGCGAGCCTCTTTGCCGGCCGCACGTCAAACGGTGATGGTTGCCGTATCCGTTGCCGCGCTGAATGAATCCAAGACACCCGCTGTCGTGTTCACGCCAACATCGCCGGCCTGGCCGGCCGTCTGGTCCCAGGCCTTGAACTGAAGCGTCGATGTGCCGGAACCGTTGGATACAAACCGAATCAGGTTCGTGTCCTTCAGCAGAACGGCCGACGCTTCGGAAACACTGCCAAAGGCAATCCAAACGTTGTGCCCGATGGAGTATTCCCAAGTCCCGTTGGTCTGCGTCAGTCCCGTTACTGCAATTCCCTTGAGCGCGCTGCGCCGTGTCAGTGATGACGCCGAGCAACGACTTGACTGGAACCGGTTTTCCAGCGTGGGCGATGACCGGATTCGTCACCGTCAGGCTCGGAGCCTGGTTGCCCACCGCGACCGTGAGAATCTCGATTTGCTTGCTGGCGGTCGTACCGCGGACCGGGCCGATGCTGCCCGGGGCGATAAAGTTCGTTCGATCCCAGGCCTTGAACGACAAGCTCGCCGGACCGGCCAACGCGTTGGCCAGTCGAACTTCCGTGTCGGCATCCAGGAACAATGCCTTGCCCGACGATACCTTGCCGACATCCAACCAGTTCGGACCGCCGGCGGGACGATATTGCCACGAACCGCCCTTGGTAGCAACGATGACGATGCCGACGTTAGCTCCTTCGGCATCGGTCGCGGACATTAACGATGCAAACGTGACGCCGTCGCCCGTGGTTCCGCCCGCTGGGATCGGATCCAAGATCGCCGGCACGCTGAGGTTCAGGACTGGGGCATCGTTAATCGCCGTGATGTCCAGGACCGTCGTGCCCGGGTTGACCCCGAACGCCGTGCTGCCGGTCGGATCTACTAACGTTCCGTGCGTGCCGGTGGTTTGATCCCAGGTCTTGAAGGTGAGATGCCCTTCCCCGTCCGCATCGTGATCCGGGATAAACCGGAGGCGATCGGTCGGCCCGAGGAGCAAGGCATTGGTGTCGCTGACGTTGTCAACGTTCACCCAAGACTTTCCTTTCACCAGGAAGTATTGCCAGTGCCCGCCGGAACCGGCGGTCGAAGTGATGGCGATGCCGAGATTCGGCTTGCCGGTCTCCAGGCCCGCGATGCCGATGATGTTCTTTACCAGCGAGGCGCCCGACCATTTGGCGTCTTCTTTGACGGCCTTCAGCACCGTCGCGCCATTCACATCCACAGTCGGCTTCGTCCTGCCGACGGCGACCCAGGCCTGCTCGGTCGTGGTGCTATAGTCGACGTCGCCCGGAGTCGTCGTGTCGCCGCGCGTGGCTTGCAAGCCCGCATCGGTCTGATCCCAGGCCTTGAAGCTGAGGCTGGCAAAGCCAATGAATCCTTTCGCGGGTAGGAAGCGAATTCGCGTATTTGCTCCCGCAATCAATCGCAAAGCATCCGCGTTCGAAACGGCTGGTGAATTCACGGGGAGCCAGTGCACGCCGCCGTCCGGGCTATATTGCCAGGTGCCGATCGGCTTGCCCTTGCTGTTCAACTCATCCACGGCGACGATCGCGATGCCCTTGAGGTCGCCTTGGTCCACTTCCACGACACTGGCAGTTAGCTCGGAAACGAGTACGCCGGTCGTTTCCAGCGTCTTCGGGGGGATCGCGGGCAGCATCGTGGTCGGCGTCGTGTCGAGAATGGGCACGTCCGGCTCCGACCCGACGTTGACCGTGAACACTTGGGCGACCGTGTCGACTCCACCGTTTGCCGTTCCGCCGTCGTCCATGACGGTCACGGAGATGTGGGCCACGCCGTCGGCATTGGGCACCGGGGTAAACTTGAGCGTGTACACCCCGCCGACGAATTCGACGGTCGGATTCGGAATGAGCGTCGGGTTATCCGAGATCGCTGCTACCGAAGCGATCGTCTGACCCTCCGTGATCTCCACGGCCGGTCCGACTGTCATGCCGGTCAAATCGATCGATTGCTCGGTCGCGTCTTCATCAATATTAACGTCTGAAATCGGATCGAGAGTCGGCGCATCGTTGACCGAATTGACCGTGATGGTGAACGTCTGCGGATCGCTCGTATTGACTCCGCCGTTGGCGGTGCCGCCATCATCCATGAGCCGGACGGTAACTGTAGCGCTCCCGTGGGCGTTGGCCGCCGCGGTATAGGTAAGCTGACCTGCTGCATCAACCTCCGGCAACGCGGAGAACAGCGCATCGTTGTCGGTCGAAACGAGGAACGTCAGGTTTTGGCTCGGCTCGTTTGGTCCGGCCGAAATCGCCGTCGCCCAGTCCGCGATGGTTTGTGCTCCCGCATCTTCGTTGACCGTCTCATCGACGCCCTTTACAAACGTCGGGACGTCGTTGACGGACTGGACGGTGATCGTGAACGTCTGGGGATCGCTGGTATCAATAGCGCCATTTGCCGTTCCACCATCGTCCATCAGCTGGACGGTGACGGTTGCAACTCCGTTCAAATTGGCGCCAGGTGTATAGGTTAGATTACCGTTGGCATCGATCGACGGCAGGACACTGAACAAGGCATCGTTGTCCGTGCTAACCAGGAAGGTCGGCGATTGAGCGCTCTCGTTCAATGGTCCGACGCTGATGTTTGTGGCCCAAGCGGGTACCGATTGAGGACCCGCGTCTTCCAGTATCGACTGATTGCCGCCGGCCGTGAACGACGGCGTATCGTTCACGGACTGCACGTCGATGCTCACAATGTCCGTATCGGATTGCGGAGCGTCGCCGGTGCCGCCTTGATCGTCCGCCGTGATGGTCAAGGTCGCCGGGCCGAAGTAATCGGCATCCGGAGTGAACCGGAGTCCCTCGAGGGCTGCGTGGATATCGGCGATGCTGCCATTGAAGGTCATCGACGCGTCCGCAGTCCCGTCGCCCGTGGTGAATGTCAGTCCACTCACCGTTGATAACGTGAGCACGCCATTCGTCGCTGACAACGCGACTTGCAGCGGGCCGCCGAACTCGGGATCGTCCGTGGAGATCGCGTTGCCATTGGCCGTTGAGAAGACAATGTCCGTATCTTCCAGTGTCAGTTGATCGCCCGGCACAACGTTCACGGGCGGTCCCGAAGTGATATGCGTGACGTTCAAAACTAGGTCATTACCGTCGCCGGCCGCGTAATGAATTTGGTAGGTTCGGTTGCCAATATCGAATGTCGAATTGTCGGTGAAGCCCGAGAATTCCCCAGTGAACGAATCCACATCGTCGTTGGCGATAATGACGAAATTGTTGGTCAATAGGGGCTTGAAGGTTTCGACCACGCCAATTGTCAATGAAGCCCCGGTCAGATCGGCAGTGCCGGTGACCGACAATTGATCGTAGCCGGTGCCAGGTGCTGATCCATTGAGATCGATTAACACGGCTCGAGTGCCCGTCGCCCCGAAGGACAAGTTGCCAATCGCCAGAGTGCCGCTTCCGCCTCCGTTGCCGCCCGGCGCCAGCGTCCCGCTGACGATTACATCCCCGGCGACAGCGCCCGAGCCGCCAAAGATCGTCCCATCATCGACGGTAACCGCACCCGTCCCGGTTGCCGAGCCGGTGCTGTTCCCAGCCAGCAATCCGCCTTCGGAAATGGCGGTACTGCCCGAGTAGGTGCTGGCGCCCGTCAGCGTCAGATTCCCCGTGCCGAGCTTGGTGAGTCCTTGCGATCCGCTGATCGCTCCATCAAATGTGGAATCCGTATCCTGGGTGATCGTCAGGCCGCCCCAGCCAAGTGCGATATCGCCGCTACCACTCAAATCACCCGTGATGCTGATCGCTCCCGTTGAACTACTGCCAAGCGACGCGTTGAGTACGACGCCTCCATCTCCTTGAACCGTGATCGTTCCGCCATTGACGTTGGCAACCGAGCCATTGATCGTTGCGGCGCCGGACGTGGTAACGAGTGAAATCGTTGGCGCTGTTGTCTGACCTCCTATTGCTGCGGTGACTCCACCAGCAAAGCTGGTAGCGTCGGTTCCAATCACATAAACGTTGCCGTAGTTGGCGGCAACCGCGACATTCCCGCCGGCAACTTGGATTGGAATGCCGGCCGAGCCGATCACATCGGCGAGCGTGGTCGACGAAATCGACGCCAGCAGTTCGATGGTGCCGGTGGGGCCAGCGTCCAGCAGGTTATCGACCGCGGCCATGGCGATCGAGCCGGCATTGCCATTCACACCCTCGCCAATTGCATTGATCACGATCCGCCCGCCGTCGCCGGTGGTGATGTTGCCAAGCGTGATCGGACCGGGCGTGCCGAGGGCGCCGGCCACATCGACGTAGACCGCCTGCGTCGTCGGATTTCGACTCGGCGTATCGACGTTGGTCGTGTTGCTCGTCACGATTGACGAAGTCGTGTCCATGGTGACCGGCTGGCCCGCGGTGCCGTTGTCCCGGTTGCCCTGCAGCCAGACCGTGCCGGAGAACCCGGCGCCGCCGATGACGACGTTGGGCCCAATCACGAAGTTGTCGTCGGTCGCCAGGAAAATAGTTCCCGACTCGGCAGACACATTGCCGGCGACAAAGAGGTTGTGCCCGGCCGCGTTAGCCGTCACGACACGAATTCCCCCGCTACCGGTCGCGCTCAAATCGCCGGTCGTCAGGTCGTGCGTTGCAGTCGAATCCCAGACCGTAGCGTAGACACCACCGGATCCAGCGCTGGCCGTGAGATTCGGCACCGAATTAAAGTCGCCGTTCGCGCCGAAATTGTTTAGTTGCAGCGGGCGAGCATCGGTTCCAATCGATCCAGCGCCCGTGCTCGCGAAGTGATATTCAAATGCTCGCAGAGTCTGCGTATTGCTGCCTCCATTCGTCAAGCCCGTTTGTGAATCGCCAAACGGGGAATACGACGGGTCGTTGCTCCATTCAATGTTTCCGCCGTTGCTGTTGACCGCAACGCCCCCACCCGCCTCACTGCCAATGGCGCCCTGTCCGAGGATCGCGCTGCCGGTGCCGCCACCAGCCGTATTCACCACGATCGAGACGGCGCCGGCAGTGGTGTTCGACGTGAAAATCGATGCGGCTTTCTGATCATAGTTGTCGGCGCCGACGCCGTCCGTGCTAGCCGCGATTACGATCGTCCCGCTGCCCGCATTGAGATTGGCGCCAAGCGTCACGGCATCGGCGCTCGCCAGGCTTATGCTTCCGCTCGCGGTGCTGGTCAAACCGGCAATATTCAGCGTCCCGCTGAGGTTCTGGATGTTGATGTTTCCGCTGTTCGTGGTTGTTGCAGTGAAGTCGGCACCATCGGCTTCGGAGAGGAAGATTCCGCCCGAGCCCGCGGATGCGACCACGGTGTTTCCGGCCGTGTTCAGTCGTTGCCCACTGGTTCCCAGGCCATTGGTTGCAGCCAAATTGAGGACATCGCCTTGAAGTGTGCCCGTGCCACTAACGTCCGTCAGGGCGGTCGTCGTGATACTGTCCGTTGTTGACACCAGGCCAGCGACCGCGAGCGAACCGGACCCGGTGATGGCGACGGGAACCGAGCCAGCGTCCAGAACGCTAATGGTGTCTGTGCCGTTATTCAGGTTAATGGCAAAGCCTGTCACGGACGCAACCGGACCCGTCACGGTATTGGTCCCACTCCCCGTCCAGCCGGCATTCGTGGCACCATCGCTCAAGGTGATGACACCCGCCGTGTCAGTGACGACAAAGTTGCCGCCCGATTGGGTGATCGAGAAATCGCTATTGAGATCCGTAGTTGACCCAATGGTCGCCAAGCCCTCGGCATTCACGTCGAGGACGGTCGTCGTGATGATCGTGGAAACGGTTGCGACAATGTCGTTGCCATCGCCACCCGCATAATCGATGGCGAAGATGTAGCGGGGGTCGTTCGTTGAAGTGATCGTCGTTCCACCGACGAATTGGCCAACAACCGAATCGGCGCCGTCGTTGGAGAGAATCGTGAATTGATCATTCACGTTCAACGTGCCCGTCACGATGAGATTCAACTTGGCGTTGGTGACATCAACTGTTCCGGTCGCATTCAGTGCATCGAACGTCGAGCTATTTGCCAGATCGATGCGCAGGTTGCTCCCTGCTCCGAGCGCCACCTTGCCGGCATTAAGTGTGCCCACGGAATCGCCGCCCGGCGAAACAATGCCGCCAGTGTCGCCGGTGACCGGCGTGGCATTGTCCGAAGCGCCGGTTCCATCGAGCGTCGCGCCGCTCTTGATCTCGAGGCCATTGCCGGCGGTTACGTTGAGGTGCTGCGACGAACCGAGTGAAAACTTCGTATTGAGTGTGGCGGGATTTCCGCCCGCGTCGATCGTGATATCGCCGGTCGTGCTGCCGCCCAAGGGAGCGTTGATATCGACGCCACCGTTGGCACCAGTGCTGGATAGCGCAATCGAACCGCCGTTGATATTGGTCACCAGTCCCGCAATCGTCAGCTTGCCGCTTTCGGTTGCGAGCGACATAGCGGGTACGCCCGTCTGGTTGGCAACGGATGCGGTCGTCGCTGCCGTGTAGTTCGTGGCATCGGCGCCCGAGACAAACACATTGCCGAAATTGTTGGTGACGATCACATTCCCGCCGGCGACATGAATCGGCAATGCGGCAGTTCCGATTGAATCATCCACTGTCGTTGCGGAAATGGATGCAATGAGTTCAATCGTTCCGGTGGGCCCCGCGTCGAGAGCGTTGCTGGCGCCGGCCATCAGGATCTTGCCCGCGTCGCCAGCGATGCCCTCGGAAATCGAGTTGATTACAATTCGCCCGCCGTCGCCTACTTCAATATCGCCGAGCGTCACGGGCGAGGGGGTTCCCTGCGCCCGGACATGTCGATATAAACGGCCTGAGTGGTGGGGTTCCTACCGGCTGTATCGACGTTGGTTGTATTGCTCGTAACCACGGAGGACGTTGCGTCCATCGTGAAGGGTTGGCCAGCCGTCGCCTGGTCGCGGTTTCCTTGCATCCAGACGGTGCCGGAGAAGCCGGCGCCGCCAATGACCACGTTTGGGCCAATGACAAAGTTGTCGTCGGCGCCCAACAGGATGCTTCCCGACTCGGCGGAAATACTGCCCTCGACCCAAATGTTGTGTCCCGTGGCATTGGCTGCGACCACGCGGATGTTGCCAGCCCCGGTAGCCGAGATGTTGCCAGTCGTCAGGTCGTGGTTTGACCCTGCGTCCCAAACTGTTGCGAATACCCCGCCCGATCCAGCGGCGGCCGTCAGATTCGCCACCGAGTTGGGCGTGCTGTTGATGCCGAAATTGTCGAGTTGCAATGGGCGTTCGTCCGTCCCGACGGACCCGTTTGCTCCCGTCGAGAAATTGGCCGCAAATGCCCGAAGGACTTGCGCATTGCTGCCGCCATTCGTCAGGCCCGTTTGCGACCCGCCGAACGCGGTATAGAACGGATCATCGCTCCAGAGGATGTTCCCACCATTGCTGGAAACCGTCAACGTGCCACCGCTGTCCAGGCCCACTGAGCCGCGGCCAATGATTGCATCGCCGGTTCCACCTCCAGCCGTGTTCACCGTAATCGATGCTGCACTCGCGGAGAAATCGGTGGTCGAAATGGACGCGGCTTTTTGATTGAAACCTTCGCTTCCAGCGCCGTCCGTATTGGCAGCGATCGTAATCGTTCCCGCTGTATCCAAGTCGGCATCAAGCGTTATCCCGTCACCGCTCGAAAGCACAATTGGTCCCGTCGCGGTCGCGATGGTATCGCCGACGGCCAACGTGCCAGTCAAATTGGCGATCGAAATGCCGCCCGTGCCCGTGGCCGTGCCAGAGACCGTCGCTCCATCGGCTTCGGTCACGAAGGCGCCGCCATCGCCAACGTTGACCGCAATCGTGTCCGCCTGGGTCTGAACATTGTTGCCCGAAGTGCCGATGGAGTTCGATCCGGTCAAACTGACCGTGGGAGCAACGAGGTGTCCACTGGCAGCCGCTGCAATGTCTGGCGCGATTACGCTGATGCCGAAAGTAGTCGCAACGGTTCCCGAAATGCTGAGCGTGCCGGACGACTTGAGAGTCAGGGGCAGCGCACCGGCGTTGACAGCGCCAAGCGTGTCGTTTCCGTTGCCAAGATCCAGCGCAAACTCCGAGACCAGGCTCGCCGGGCAAACGATCGTGTTGGTCCCAGCACCAGTGATGCCCGCGTCGATGGCCCCCTGGGTCAACGAGAAGATCGTCGCCGTATCAGTGATGGTGAAGTTGGTCCCGTCGAACGATGTCGAGAAATTGCTGTCGATTCCGGGGCCCGAGCTGATCGACAATTTGCCGTTCACGAGATCGACAATATCGCCTTCGGCCACGGTCACGGTGACGGTGGCCGAAGTCAGTTGCCCGGTCAGACTGACGGTGGTGTACTTGAACGTATCGGTCAAGATCGATCCGGCCGGTGCTCCTTGAATGGTCGCAGAGGTGGATGGATCATAGTTCACCGTGCCGTCGGCATTGACGGTCAGTGTCGCGCCAAGGTCGCTGGCATTCGGCGTATCGCTGGTGCTCTCGGCGGAGACGGTGCGAATGGCCGGAGCATTCAAGAAGGGGATAAATGCAAACGAAGCAACCCGGGTGCTGGCACTCAAATCTTCCAGGGTCGGCTCGGCAGTCGTGTTGACAATGTCGCGCGTTTGGATGACGAAATCGTTGCCCGACGCTTCATAGCTGACAATGTTGTCTTCGCCGGCGCCGGACTGCTTTCGGGCGAAAGAATGAGCACTCCGGTTGTGGGCGATTGCCCGGGAACGCTGAGTGTGTAAGTGCCCGTGCCCGTCTTGCTAATGGTAAAGCCACCACTCGCCATTTGCACCGAGCCATCGCCCATGATCCGTCCGGACACAACGTTTGGCATACCCGTAGGCAGGTAAAGAAAGGCAAAAGGATCCTGTTCGAGCCCCGTGCCCGACGATCCATTGTCCTTGATGTTGATCTGCCAGGAACCATCCGGATTGGCGATGCCCAATGCGTAGTTGTCCTCGTTCTTGCCGTGAATTGCCAGGAGCAGGCCGTCGGTCTGCGAATTGACGCCCGGGATCGAGACGCGCGTCTTGCCGCCGCCGAGGTTTTGGAGCAAGAAGTCGGTCGTCGTACCCAGGGTGAGACCCGTGTTGGGCGTCACGCTCCGGAGCGTATTGTTCTCACCTCCATTCGTGCCAGAAGAATTGACGCCCCACGCCGCGACCCATCCCTGCGCGTACGGGAAGTAAGCGGCGCTCACGTTGGAATTGAGTTCGCCGCCATTCGGTGAATCGTTCTCCGATATCCAGTACCCGCCCGCATCCGAGTCGATTGCGGGTGTGCCATGTCGAACGCCGGACAGAGTGTCGCCTGGATTGGTCCGTCCGTTGTTTCGTTCGGACGAGAGGAGCAAACCCGCGGCGACATCGTCGGCGCCGCTATTGCCAATTTGGACGTTGAAATCGCCCCGGTTCGACGCGGGCCGAATTTGGAAGTCGGACGTCCCTTGCGGAGCGGTAACTGTCACGGACGTGGTGGCGTTGCCGGTGTCGTTCTGGACCACGTCCACATTGCCCGCTTCGGCCAGCCGAGTCGTGTCCAGTCCGCCGTCATTGGCCAGAACGTCGATCGTCACCGACGAGGATTTACTGGTGGTCGATGTATCAGGGTTCAGGTCATTCACTTCGCGGACGATCACGTCAAAAGCGGTCGTGACCGAGTCCACGCCATCACTCGCGGACACGCGCATGTAGGAATAGCCATACCCGTTCGGCGCGAACGACAGTGTCAAGTCAGAGCCACCGATGCTCGGTGTGATGAGCCCACTCGAGTTGGTTTGCACGATGCTGTACGTGAGCGGATCGCCATCCGGATCGGAAAAGTAATCCGTCAGATGCAAAACCTGAGCAGATGCATCTTCATTGACGGTGACGCGCGGAATTGGAGTTCCAACGGGCGGGCTCGGATTGACTCGATCTTCGAGACTGTCGATTCGCAGTCGTCGGCGCATCGCTCGCACGTCCTGCGGAAACCTACGACGACGGAGCACCTTTCCAATCCAGGAGGAACTCATGGTGTTGCTCGTTTGGTGTAATGGACCGAGGACCGAGTATCGGGCGAGTCGCGAGTCGAAGCACTCGCAAAGGAATGCTTCGGCATTGGGAGAAGTTTGTAGCCTTCAACAACCGGGTCGGATAATGAATACCGCGTGAAGGTTTGATGCAGATTTCGGATCGCACGAAAAAACGGGAATTTCGCTTCGAGATTGGAATATCTGCAAGAGGTTTTACGCGCGACCTCTGTCCACCATTGCCATGCGCGTATCTTCCACGAGTCTGAATTCCGCGATTCCGGTTAAGAGAATTGAGAACCGATTGGACGTGTTCGACCCGATCTGGACTGGCGCCGCAGTCGCTCTAAGGTTCGTTGGGGCCGAAGGCCTCACGGCCGATCACGCTTTGCCGGGCTGTCGAAGTGACGCAGTGGACTTTGCCGGCATTGAGGATTGCCCGCAGGTCGATTTGCTTCGACTCGTAACGCGTGGCCATTGGTTTGGCAGGCGGGAACTTGAGCAAGCGCTATTTATTGAGATGCGCCAACATTGTTGGACGATGGCGAATGGGCTGGGCGGTTCGCCCTTACTTGAGAAGTCGAGCCACAAGACCAAACTTCCAAGCGAGTGCCGAGGACAGGACTTGAACCTGCACCCCCTTGCGAGGACTAGCTCCTGAGGCTAGCGCGTCTGCCAATTCCGCCACCTCGGCGTGTGCATCTAAACAGTAGCGGGCGCTCCGCACACGTCAAGACGCTGGAACGCGATTTCAGGTTCGCTCCCTTTCGTTTGCCTGGCCGGCAGGCTCCAATTTGACTTCGCCGCATTGGGTTGGATTCAATCAAGTGCCAGATCTGCATCCCTGAGGTCGGTGAGGAACATGTGCCCCGGTTTGTGCGTGATGGCCAGCGGCAACCGGGCTTGCATGAGGGCCGCCTGCGGGGTGACGCCGCAGGCCCAAAAAACGGGTATCTCGTCAGGCCGAATGTCCACCTGGTCGCCAAAACTGGGCTTTGCGAGGTCGGCAATGCCGATGGCTGCCGGGTCGCCTAGATGAACGGGGGCGCCATGCGCCCGTGGAAAACGCGAGCAGATCCGCGTTGCCAGGATTGTCTGACCGGGCGTCATCGGCCGCATCGACACGACCAAGGGACCGCGAAAAACGCCCGCCGATCGGCACAGGCAATTGGTAATATACATCGGCACGTTCAAATTCCGTTCGATGTGCCGGACCGGAATTCCCGCTTCGAGCAGGGCATTTTCAAATGTGAATGAACAACCGATGACAAACGACACGAAGTCTGATCGCCACAACGAGCGAATATCCGTCGGTTCGCCGGTTAGCTCTCCGTTTTGCCAAACTCGATAGGCGGGCAGGTCGGTCCGCAGATCGGCGTCGGGGGCCACGGCTGAAGGGCACGGGTCGCCGGGCTCGGTCACATCCAGTATTGGGCAAGGCCTGGGGTTGCGCTGGCAAAACAAGAGAAAGTCGAACGCATGCTCCTTGGGAAGAATCACCAGGTTGGCCTGGACGAATCCCATCGCCAAGCCTGGAGTCGGCGTGGCGAGTCGACCCGCCCGGCAGGCCGCCCGGACGGCCGCGCCCGACGCGTGCGTCAAATCCGTCATGTCATCAACCCACGGTGTGGCCCGGCGCCGCTTCGATCTGCCGTTGTCGCATCATCTGCTGAATTGGATCGATCTTGAAGCCAATCAGAGCCACATTTGGCATCAGGATCTCGTGCCGGTCGGCGCCGGCCGTGCGGACCACCATGTCGCCGCTCCCGAATCCCAGGAAGACGTGCCGGAACCAGTCGTCGCGACGCTTCTCGATTGTCATTCCCGTGGTGTCGTAGGTCCGCTCGCGGCTACCGATCTCCTCGCAGACGCGGATCTGCCCAGGGGTGAAGATCATGTACGATCGTCGATCGAAGATGAACGTGGCGGCGGCCCAAGCCGCGCAGACCACCACCGCCAGCAACAAGTAGCCGGCCAGATTAATGAATACGTGCAGACCAATGAACGCCGTCAGGATGGTGTCCCATAACTTAAAGAGGCTGATTAACAAGACAATGACAACGATGCCGATCAGTGCGACCAACGACCAGAGGCCGCGCAATGGAACGCTGGTGATGACGATGACGAGCATCAAGATAATGAGATACATCGGCCCCATCCACGTGCGTGGGCTGATGTGTGGCCTCATCCGAACGACCTCCGAACCAACTGGAAGCCTCGCCTCCGCGTCTTTGAATTCCTTGTTGGACTCGCGAACCCGTTGCTTTTCCTCTTCGGTGGCGGTGACCGTGAACTTGTTCATTCGATCGTCATCCGGCACGCCGTAAATGTCCGTAATGACCTTGTTGCCGACTTTCTCCCGCACCGCCAACGCCTCACCGGGGACGATCGCCAAGCGGTTATTGTCGGCCAGAGTGACGAGCGCGAAAATGAATGCGAACAGCCACACCGGCCACCAGTAAAACAGCGGCGAGTGGCTGTAGATGCGAATCTCGTCCATGGCCGGGGGAGTCTCGGCCGGAGGAGTCGTTGCGTGGGCGGGAGTTGGTACGTCGGATGTCGACATTGAGTCAAAGGGTGTTAGGGATCGTGGGAAGGGCCCTATCTAAGCATTCGCCGCAAGTCTTGAACTCTTGTGCAATTCCGGTGACAGACTACGGTTGCCGACACGTTGTGTCAAGAAATCGTTTCGCTCCACCGCCGCATCCGTTCACTTCTCGCGATCGGTGACATGGATCTGAACGTTTATGCGGAATGTTTCGTGGCACCGATTGCACGATATTGCCACAGTTCGCAATGCCGCACGCGCCTTGACTGAATCCTTGGCGGCAGCCGCCCGTGCGAGGGCCGTTGCATTTTCGCGAAGGTCGGTCGCTCGTTTCATCCACGCGTCCTCAGCTGCCGCTGACTTGGGTGGGCGAAGCATCAAGAGATTTCCGGTCTCCGCGATGAGCAACGATTGGCCGCGAGCAAACTGCCAGGCCTCCCCGTCGGCGGGCTCGACTTTCAGTAGCTTGTCCACCGACTTGAAATTGGGATGAGCCAATCCTTCCATCAACAGCTTGGTTTCCGCAATGGCCTCCAGTCGAGGCGCCGCCGGCCGAGGAGGAGCCTGCGTCCAGGCAACTGTTGGCAGCCAGCCAGCCAGAACTAGTCCGGCGACGACGAGGCGGGGTCGGAGCATGTGCGATTCTCCGTTGGCGATTCGGGAAGTTCCAAGCGAATCTCATTATCAACCACCTGAACGGGGTAGCAACCAATTTTAATCCGAGGATTGTCAGCCCAGGCTCCGTCGGACAACCGAAAGCGCCAGTAGTGCCAACGACACGTGACGATGCCATCCTCGACGAAACCATCCGCCAGCGAGGCCCCCATGTGCGGGCACATATCGTCGATGGCAAAATAGCGGTCCCCCTCGCGGAAGACGGCGACCCGCTTGCCCGGCCCCGGCGCCGTCTTTGCCTCGCCGTCAGCAATATCGCCGACTCGACCGACAACCACGTACCTCGACATCGCTACTCCCTGAACCCGCGGCGAGAAAAAGACATAATGCAAAGAATGCAGCCATTTTAGCGGCCCGCCCCGCACTCCGGTGACATCTTTCTGCCGGAGCGCCGAACAATACCAATTCGCCCCATTCGTGCCCTTCAACACTCCGATTCGTGCCTGCCTTCCGCGACAGCGGCTCCTATTCTGCCCACGATCCGACTCACCTGCCCGGCGGCGTTGTGGTGGGCGCGTTCTTCGCCGCGGCGGGGAGCACTTGCAATTCCACATGCGAAGGGTGCTTTGCCGATCGGAACACTTGTTGCTTGGCCGATTGGAAGTCCTCATCCTTCGCTTGAAAGATATTCGGCACAAACTTCTGCGGGTTGCGGTCAATCAGCGGAAACCACGTGCTGCTGACTTGCACCATCACGCGATGCCCTTTGCGGAAACAATGATGGCTCCAGTGCAGATCGATTGGGTAGTCCTCGACCCGGCCTGGCTCGACGGGCTCCGGCTTTTCCAGGCTCTTGCGGAATCGCGCCCGCACCGGTTCGCCGCTGATGAGCAACTGATAGCCGCTCATCTCGGGGTCGCTGGGATAGTCTTTTGGAAAGACGTCAATCAGCCGGACAATCCAGTCGGAATCGGTTCCGGACGTGGCCGCAAATAGTTTGGCGGTCATCGAGCCGGCGACGATCAAGTCTTCGGTCAATGGCTCGGATTCATAGGTGAGCACATCCGGCCGATGCTGCGTAAATCGCTGATCTTCCACCATCCATTCTTTCCACTCGCGGCCGGGATAAGTCGGGGTGACGGGCCGGGGTCGATACGGGACCGGTTTCGAAGGGTCGGATACATACTCATCGGCGGCGTCGCGCTCGTCCGTGGGCGCGGAGAATGACAGTTTGCCATGCGCATGGAAATACAGATTTTTCGCGACGGCATTCTTCGGGGGCCATGCGTCGTGCGTCACCCACTTATTGCTGCCCGTCTGAAACATCACCGCCTCCGACGGGACCTTGCCCCGGTCCTTGAGATACTTGGCAAAGAACGGCACCTGGACGAGACTGCGAAATTGCTTGCCGGTCGCACAGTCGAACGTGATTTTTCCGAGCTTGTCACCCGGGCCATAGGACCAGCCGCCATGATTCCACGGTCCAACCACCAAGAAGTTCTGATTCTTGTTGTCGGCCTTCTCCAAGTGCTCGTAGATCTTGAGCGGCCCGCGGAAATCTTCCTGGTCGAACCAGCCGGCGACATTCAGAGTCGGAACAGCGAGCTTCGTCAAGCGCGGTTGAAGCGAGAGTTTCTTCCAGAATGCGTCGTAATTGGGATGGGCCACGAAGTCGTTCCAGGTGGGCCGCTTGTTGTGAAAATGCTTGGCATTGACGTTCGACAAAGCGCCGAGACGCAAATACCACTCGAAGGTGTCGTGGCGATCGAAATGGAACGAGTAGTTCTCTTTACCCGTTTCCATCATTGCCACATACTCGAATCCGTAACTCAATCGAAACGCGCCATTATGGTGAAAATCGTCCCCCAGGAACATGTCCACGGGCGACGCCTGAGGAGAGGCGGCTTTCAAGGCGGGGTGCGGATCGAGCAGCGCACAGGCCGTGAGCCAGCCGTCGTAACTAATGCCGAGCATGCCGACGCGACCGTTGTTGTTTGGCACATTTTTGAGCAGCCATTCGATCGAGTCGTACGTATCCGACGCTTCATCGATGGATTTGGAATCGCTCTTGTCGCGCGGCGGTCGCGTCATGACAAATTGCCCTTCCGACTTGTACCGCCCGCGGATGTCTTGCGAAACAAAGATATAGCCGTCCTCAACCAGGTCGCGCAGATAGGTCTTGAACTGTCGTTCGGCCCGGCCGTCGATTCCGTAAGGAGTGCGGAGCAAGAGCATCGGGAGCGGGCCATGCGTGTCCTTGAAAACATGGATGCGCGTGAAAAGCTTGATGCCGTCGCGCATTGGAACCATGGCATCGGTTCGTGTGAATGGCGAACTGGAATCCGCCTGCGCGTTCACCAACGCTGGCTCGGCAGCGATCGTGCCGATGACCATTGCGATCGCATAAACTGTTCGACGGTGGGTATGCACGGACGCCTCTTCGGAATGGGTCGTCAAATTGCCTGGATCTATCGCGATGCTCGGTCGTGTTGGTCCGCCGCCGGTTCCGGCAACGCGACGGGTCGATGCCGGTAGTTCTCGGCTTTGAAGTCGCCCAGGTTGTTTCGCCAAAAATGCCGAGCAGCCAGGTCGACATCGGCCACGATCACGGTTCCCCATTTGGCGGCTTTGACAATCGGCTTGCCATCGTGGCCATAGATTGCAGTCAAAGTCCAGTTCGAACTGGCATCGGTGTAGGTGCTGCTGACCAAGTAGACGTGGTTCTCACAGGCCCGAGCGGCGGCCAGGATGGGATTGCACCCCCAGACCGGCCAGGCGATGACCTCGGCTCCATTCTTGGATAATTCGCGAGCCACTTCCGGAAAGAACCCGTCGTAACAGACCATGAGGCCGACCTTACCGAATCGGGTCTTGAAGACCGGATAGTCCTTACCGGGTGTCACGCCGGCCGCAATTTCGTCGCGCGGCAAGCACACTTTGCGATACTTGCCGACGAGTTTTCCGTCAGGCCCGAGGAGTACGGCAACATTGTAAACGATGTGCTTATACCGTTCGTAAAGTCCGGCGACGATGTAGAGATTGTGTTTCTTGGCCAGCGTTCCGAAATACTCAGTCGACGGACCGGGGACTGGCTCCGCCACTTCATGCGGCTTCTTGCCAAGCCCGACATAGGTGACCGTCTCGCCCAGCACGACCAGGTCGGCCTTTTGTCTGGCCGCATCGGTAATGAATGGAGCGTACATCCGGCAGTTGTCCATCGGCGTCTTGCCGCCGGACGGCCGGAAATGAATCGACGCAAGCCGCACTGGGCGGGCCGGCGGCTTTGGCGTCTCTTCGAAGGAGACATCCGCCCAGCGCACCGTTCCGCTTGGCGCCCAGAGGAAGTGCAACTCGACGACAGCGAATGCTGCCTTCGACGGAGCACAATAGGTGCCGCTCACCGTCGTCCATCCGTCCGCGCTGATTTCGCCGTCGCCCGGGTGCTCTGGCTCGGCCAGCGGTACAGGGCCCGGGCCCGGAGGTGGATCGGCGGGCACTGGCTTGCCGTGGCTGTCCTGCCAAACGATTCGTGCCACAACGCACCTTCGCGGCACATCCACATGATCGACCTGCCGACTCGCGTGAAAGCGGTAGTATTTACCGCCGACTACGCCGAACGATTTCGCGAACCAGCCGTGCAATCCTTCGCGCTCGTCGGCCGAGATAATCCATGCGCCGTTCTTCTTCGGCCCCCCTTGCGGATCAAACGAGAACTTGGGGGCGATTTCAGCGCGGGGTGAGTCAGTTTGCCAGCCGCTGGGCAGTCCTGGTTCGGCACTCGCACGAACGGGCGCAAGCACAGCACCGGCGACGGAAAGGATGAGCAACGTGCAATGGGTCCGGCTCATTCCCGCGGCGGGTAAAACTCGTTGCCACATCGCGACTACTCCCATCAAGGGCCGAATTCGAACAGTCCTTGCCGATCATACCCACCAAACGGTGAATCTCCACTCGGAAATTGATCGCGCTCATTCATGACCCGAGACGCCAGCCTTGCTCGCCTGGAGAACCACTTTGCCGATTCGGCATCTCTTCGACTGCGGCGACAAGGCTTGAATTGGGGGTTCGATCGTAGTGAAGGTCGCCGGACTTTCGTATCCGGCCGTCGATTTCGGAAGCCTGGTGGCTTCCGCTATCGGGCAATTATTGACTGCTGCGCTGTCAATGCGTCACGACGGAGATCCGCTGCGAAGCAGAGTAGGATTAAGATGAGGACTAGGAGTAGGAAGAGGACTAAGAGCAAGATGAAGAGAAAGAGTAGGACCAGCAGCGGCCCGGCGAGCATCTGGCTTTCGTTCTCTGACTCCTACTCCTGCTCTTAGTCCTCTTCCTGATCCTAGTCCTCATCGTAATCCTAATCCTCTTTTCCTCGGCGGGACATTGACCGCGCAGCCGTCAATAAGCGATGAAAGAGCACTACTCTCCGGGATATCGCTCCGGTGCGTAGCGCGCGGCCATCAAACCAGTTGCTTCCGCGATATTGACGGTCTGAACCAGAACGCCTTCTTGACCATATGGCAAATGGGCCTGGCAATGGCCGGACGGGGCGATGAGACTGGTTGCCGATTCCTGGAAATGCAAAGCATAATTGACGCTTGCGAAGTAGATCGTGTTTTCGATGCTGCGCATCATCATTGCTTTCTCGTAGTATGGTGCACCGGCATCGCCCCATCGTTGCAAGCAGACACCCGCGCGATCGCTGCCGGTGTGCTGGGGATGAAAAATAATCTTCGCTCCGCGTACCGCTGCCCAACGCACGGTCTCGGGATAGCGCCAGCCTTCGTGGCAGATCGCCACGCCAAACGTCACGCCATTGACCTCGAAGAGTCTCCTGGTTTTTCCAGGGATGTAAAACGGATCCTCGCCCGGAGCAATTTGGTTCTTGGTTTGAACTCCCAGCATTTCACCGCGAGCATCAAAGACGACGGCGATATTCTCCCGGCCCCCAGCCGCGATCCTTTCCGTGCCCAAGATCGTGGCCACCGCGTAAGTTCGCGCCAATTGCGCAACGGTCGCCGTCACCCGTTCTTGCTCCGCGAGGCCGAATGGCAGCACGTCGATATCCACTCCCCGCAAGCCCGGCAAATAGGCTTCCGGGAAACAAACAATGTCCGCACCCTGTGCCGAGGCTTCGGCAAGAAGCCGCTCGACTTTGTTCAGACCATCATCCAGGCTGAGGGCGATTCGAGGCGATGCCAGTGCAATAATCATCGATTGGTTCCGCTGGGTGTCTGGTTGGTCATCGTAATTCGGCAGCGGCATGTGAGGATTGTTCGCGACCGCTCTGTTCGAACTCAATAACCGTTCGTGATTTGGCAGCTTTCTCGTAGCGACAAGCTGCCAGCTTGTCCGCTCTCGGCTCACAAGCTAAGTGGCTCCGCAAAAGGTTTTTGACATTGGCCGATGTCGCGGAGCCCGAATGCAGCGAGGGACCGCGACGAGGCGGCTGCGAAGTCGGTGAAAACTGCGGTTCGCCATCGCGGCGGACCCTCGCTGCGCTTCGGGCTCCGCCGCTACGGGCATACGAATATTGTCAAATTCCTTTTGCGGACCCACTTAGCAGCTTGTGGCCACGGTGCTGCGCATTGCGCAGGGTCATTTCGTATCGGGCTTTCGCGCAAACACGTAGGCCCGTCGGCTGGGGTACTCCACTTGCGGGTAAGGTTCGCGCTCAATGACCTCGATCCCCACGAACCCCGAGTCAGTCAATTCACTCGCAATGCTCGACGGTGTGAATAGTTGGAAGTCCAGCGACACAGAATGGCCAAGAAACTCGTCGACGTGAATCGACTCGTTGCCGACGTGAAATGCCAATAGGAGCCGCCCGCCTGTCTGCAAGACCCGGTACATTTCACCTATTGCGCGGCGAAGGTCAGGAACCGAGAAATGGACAATCGCATAAAATGCAACCACGCCGGCCACGGAGCCATCCGCAAGCGGCAATGCCAGCATGTCCCCGGTTTGAAATTCGATATCGGGGCGTATTTGCCGCGCTTCGCGCACCAGTTCCGCCGAGAGATCGAGACCGTGCACGCTCACGCTGCAATCGCGGAGAAACGCGGTAGTCTGTCCCGGACCGCAGCCAACGTCATAGACGAGACCACGCGCGCCCACTTCCGAAGCAAAGCGACGCAGCAATTCTCGATCGAGTGGTTTATGGGCGAGTTCGCCAATGAATCGCTCCGCGTACTTTCGTGCGACCGCATCGTAACAGGTACGGATGTGACGGGTTTTCTCATCCATGGATCCAACGCGCTCCATTCTTATTGGCGGCATCCCTGAGAAATCTGTTAGACGCCGGCTTCGCCTCTCGGTCGAGCGGTGATCGACTCCGCTTCCAGGAAAATATGCCGGACTTGCGGCAAGCGGTTTCGGATCGCCGCTTCAATTCGGTCCATCGTCCTTTCCATCTGTCGATTTAATAGTGCGTTTGAGAATAAACGTCGTTGCCAGCGGAGTCTGAAGCGTGAGCGAAGGCAACGCCGACATCGCCAGAGGATTCGCTGAACCATGGGATAATCTTCGCGCGTTGTGGCCAACGATGAAAGGCACTCTAACAATCAAGGCTCGGAGATCGCGCTTTCAATAGCACAAACTCCGAGCCCGAAATGGAATTTCCAGCTTAGGAAATCACCGAACTGCCACGCGGCGGTTGCCGTCTTTGTTCATCCAGGTGAACGGTCGATCGGTTTCCACCGGCCTGGTCGAGATTTTCTCGCCGAGGATGTTCTCGAAGATCGTGCCATACACACGTTCAATCTTAACCATCGCGTGACCGGCGAGGATTTGCGAAACTTTTCCTTGGTTCGGCAGCACCCAGCGCTTGCCGCGAGCGTCGGCGATCCCGCAAGCGCCTGGCTGCTTGGCGGCGTTCAGCTGGCGGGCTTCGAACTCCTTCTTCTCCAGGCTGACATCCGGACCGTCGATCGGCGGCGGAGGCAACACCGGAGCTAGAGGCTGACCGGTCGGATCGCGAAAGGTCAGGGCATCCTTATCGTCCTGTTTTTCGGGCGGGTCGAACGTCACCGGCTCGACGACGAGGCCGAATTCGTTGCGCAGCTTTTGAGCGTGCGCCTTGCGGAAATACGCCTTGAATTTTCCACCGTCCCCGTCTGCCGCTTTCATTGCTTGGCGCGTGGTCTCGACCACCCACTTCGCCTCGCGAAGGAATGCTTGGGCATCGACCGGCCCGGCGATGACATGCAAGACCCGACCGTCGGGAGCGCAGAAATAGGTTGCGACGTTACCGCCCTGTTTTTGACCGCCGACGATTCGAAACGTGGCGACCTTCTGGAACGAGGTCACGAAATTCTCATTGACGAACTTGCCGACTTCGGCGTTGGCGAGTGCGCCCACACGGAGCGCTTCCGCGTTGTTTCAGGTCAGCTTCGGGTCTTCGAAATAACCCGAGACATGCAAAACCATGACCAACTTTTCTGCCTTCTTCGCTTTCTTCGCCGCGACGGCGGGTGAGTCTTCCATGTAGATGGAAGTGCCAAAGTCGCCACAGGTCGATTCCTTGACGACCGGCGACTTGGCGTTCGCAGCGCCGCCGATCATGACCGCGGCGGCGATCGCCCCCGCGATGAATCGGGTCAAAACATTCATGCTGATTCTCCTTTCCAACCAAAAGCACAGCTTCCACTATATAACGGGTGGACGGTGAACCGAGAAAAGGGATTTCCCCGATGTTACGGGGGCGATACAGTGGTTGGTTGTACCGGAGTCTTTCCCCCGATCGCGCTGGGAAGCGGAGAGGGAAGAATCTTGGGTCCCTGGCGCCGGTTCCATGATGACGGCGAGGAGAAGAGGTTTCGAGAGCGTTTCCAATACCCGCGAGCCGGTCGCTCGTGTATCATTCGGCGAAACAACTCGGGAATTCAGATCAGGAGAAATAGCCATGAGTTTCAAAATGGATCGGGTCCATGTTTGGGCTGCGGAAGTCCAGGATGAAGTCGGCTCGGTCGCGACCAAGTTGAGTAAGCTCGATGAGGCCGGCGCCGACTTGGAATACGTTTATACGCAGCGTCTCGCCGACAAGCCGGGCTACGGCTATCTGTGCGTCGCGCCGCTCGTCGGCATCGAGCAGATGAAGGCGGCCAAGGCGGCGGGAATGCACGAAGTATCCGATCCAATCGTCATGCGACTCGAGGGAGACAATACGGCGGGACTGGCACATCGACTCAAACACGCGTGGGCCGCGGCCGGAATCAACCTCCATGGGGCGATCTTGACGGTGATCGGCATGAAGTTCGTCGGTTTCGTCACGTTTGATTCGGTTGCCGATGCCAACAAGGCCGCGCGCATTCTGGCGGAAGTCGGGCATGAAAAAACGCCCGGAACGATGCGGCGATAGCAGGGAATAACAATCCCGCGGCACGGGACGTCCTTGCGGGGACCGCGGGCACGAACGGAATTCTTGATCCGACGACTCGAAATCGATACTTCGCGCTGAGGTTATTCTTGGATGCCTGTGATTACCTGCCCCAAATGCAAGGGCAAGTTGCGGTTTCCGGACGACTCGCCGCCGCGCCGGGTTAAGTGCCCGACCTGCGGCAACGTTTTCCTTTCATCCACCGGGATCGATCCGAACGACCCCATTTTCCGGTCGTCTGCACGTCGGCCCGATCTGCCAAAAGCCAGGGATTCCAAGGGCGACTTTGACCTTCCGATGGACGACGATGAGGATGAGGGCCGCGACCGCCGACGACGCGATGACGACGATGACGATCGCGATCGGCCGCGGGGACGGCGGCGATCACAGGACGATGATTATGACCGGCCAAGTCGAAGGCGGCGACGAGACGACGATGATCGGCCGCGAGGCCGCCGACGCGATGCGGACGACCTTGACGATCGTCCACGCCGGCGACGCGAAGATCCACACGCTATTGAGGGGCAATACAACCGGGCAAGCCTTGCCTGCCTGCTTTGCTTCATCGGCGGCTGGCTGCAAGTCGGCGCGCTGGGGCTCATGGTGTTCATTATTCTGCTCGATTGGTTTGGCGTACGCGACGGACTCTCGATATTCGCGGTCTTGGCCGGACTACTTGGGCTCGGTAATTGGCTGACGTCGGCTACAGGGCTTGGTTTCCTCACTTCCGGACCGCGAAAACGCGGATGCGCTGGGACTGGCAATTGCCACCGCCGCCGTGGCCGGCGTGCATTTAGTCCTGCTGATTCTGATTGCGACGAACCGGAATTGGGGCGGATTTGGCAATGCGAATCTGGACCGTCCGGCGGAAGTTCACTGGGAACAGTTCGTCACTCAATTGCGGGCGTTGCCCGTTTTGCTTTTCTGGCAAATCGGCTGGGGCGATCTGATTCGACGTGCATCGGATGGCAGCTTTCTGCCGGTCGCGACAAATGTGGTGGAGGCGGCTCGGATGGTACTTTTCCTTCTGACGCTGCGAGCTGTCATGTTGTGTCTTCGCGATCGCCACGGAGCGTCATTGACTATGAAGGCTGTCATCGGATTTGGCATCGGGGCCGGCGGACTCTTGGTTTTGGGCATCTTGTTCGGATTGCTGATGGCTGCAATGCGGCCTAATGCCATGAACCGCGAGGCATTTGAAACCATGTCGGCGGTAGCGCATTTGTTTTCTCTGGTTCTGTATCTCGTCCTGGCCGGACTGGCGGTCGGCTTGAATCTCATCATCCGGTCGGTCAAGGGCCGGCTTGACTATCGATAATCCAAACTCAATCCCCCAACCGGCGTAATCGCTAATCTGGGTCCAACCTGGGACAATTGGGTAGGCCAAAGCAATTGCGCTGGTTTTTCGATCTCCGCAAGCCGGGTATACTGAGCAGAAGAACGCGGATAGTGAACGGGTACGGGGGTAGCCGATCATGGCGGCAGGCGCCGCGGACAAAGGAGTGTGGGTTTGTTGCGCTGCGCTGGCGACATTTCTTGTTGCCGGGCCGGTGATGGCCCAAAGTTCGCCCGCTAAGGACCCGTCTCAGGGAGTTGTCATTCCCGTCCCCGGTGGAGTATTCATCCGTCTGAGCATACCGACGAAGCCGAAGACCAAAGCCGATTCAATCGTACTGACAGCAGAGCAATACAGGCAATTGCTCGATCGCATCGAGAAATTGCAGGCCCAAATTGACGCCCAGCGGCCGCTGCGTCCCCGTTCGTGCGAATTGGAGGGGAAGCTCGAAATGCACGGCCGGCAGACCATTGTCCGCCTGCGAGCGACCTTCAAGTTTACCACCACCCAGCCCAATACAATCGTCCGACTGGGTTGTCAAAAAGCTCATGCGGTCGAAGTCCATTCCGACAGCGGTAAGAAGCCGCTGTTGACATCGGATGATGATGGACTTCGCGTATTGGCGGAAACTGCCGGCGATCACTCGATTCGGCTCGATCTCGAAGCGCCGCTGACCGCGCAAGGACCGAAGGGGGCGGAGACGGGCTTTGAGATTGGCCTGCCGGGCGCTCCGATTACGGCCTTGACTTTTGAGCCCCCGGCCAATGTCCACCGCTACCGACTGACAACGAAGATAGCGCAACCCGGGGATGCTCTACCGGCTGTTCCGGATACGGAGACGGAGCAACCGGAGGCGGATCGATTCCTGCCCGGCAAGGGAGGCGATCCGCTGGGACCCATTACAAACCTTGTCCTGTCGTGGGAAGATCCGAATCGAAAAGTGGACGCGGTCCGATCCGTCGAAACCGAAATCATAGCGACGATTGCCGCCAACGAAATCGTTACGGACGCTCGCCTTCACTTGCGTGGCTCCGCGTCCGAATGGAAGTTCACGGCTCCCGCGTCGGCCGATGTCACTGTGAGCGTTTGGCCGCGCGCCGGCGAAACAAAGGCAGCGGAGTTTGCACCGCAGCGGGCGCCGAATGTGTTGCGTCCGGATGCGGAAAAATCGCTCTGGCGAATCGTCTTTCGAGAACCGTTTGACAATGATCTGCTCGTCTCCATCGTCACGCGTCAGCCGCGTCCACGGACCGATCCGAAGGCGGCTCGAGGCCCGTTTGCGATCGGCCCATTCGCGGCACTGGGAGTTCCACAACAAAGCGGCACGATCCGCGTTCGCTCGCCTTCGAACTGGCGACCCACCGCCACGCTAAAGGGAACGACCACGCGTGAGATCGAGCAAGCGACCGGCGAGACCATCTACAAGTACCGCCAAGCGGAGATTTCGACGCCGCCGAAAGATCCCCCAGTTACGTTGACCCTGATCGCAACTGCCGGGAGTCATCAACGCGCGCGTTCATCATGAGCTTCGGCTGTCGGAGTCGGGCTGGAAACTCCGAACGGAATTCTCCGTTTCGCCATCGCGAACCGAAGTCGCGTTTCTGGATATTGAATTGCCGCCCGCATTTCGTCCTTCGCAAGCCGAGCCACCGGAAATCGTCGAGGAGTTCGCGGCCATGCCGGCGGCAGGACCGAATCGCCAGGTTTTTCGCCCGCCTATCGGCGCCGAAGCGATCGTCGTTTTCATTCAGCCTCGAGGGCGATTACCCGGTGCCGGCCGGGCCGGGTTCAGCATCGTTCGGACTGCCGCGTCTACTCGGCGTATCCGAGCGATCGGCGGAGGTGGTGGCGACAGCCCCCTCCCGGTTCGATCTCCGCGGCTCGGTTCGCACGTGGGGAAATGGCAAGCCCGGGAGTTGGCCAATTGCAATGGTCCCCGACGCCGCGGACACAGGCGTTCGCATTCGCGCCGCTTTGGAACGGCCCATCGCGATTGCCGACTTGACCTGGCGGACGGCGGCGTCAACCGCGTCGGTTCAGTCCGAATCGGACGTTGATATGGATGAATCGCGGATCCGCGTCGTTCAGAAGCTGCGATTCCGGTTTATCGGCCAGACTCCCGATCGCGTTCATCTTCGTTCCTCTCGGCCTGTGTTGGGCCTGCAATTAACCGGCGGTACACTGGAAGCCGCCACGGAGGGCTGGGACATCTCGCTCTCCGGCCAGCCGACGCGCAATCCGGAGGTTACGCTGAGCTATTCGACACCGGCGCCGGCTGCCGATGCAGAAATCACCCTACCCCTACTAGCGGTCGAGTCGGGCGACGTCGTGCAATCGGTCCGAATTTGGACGACTCGCCGCGGTCGTTTGCAACTCTCGGATGACCCCGATTGGAGCGAGTCAGCGACGGAAATCGTTGCCGGGCGATCCGTGCTTCCCAATCTCGTGATCAAGGCCCGCGGACTGGTAGCGCCTCCAACGCTGTCGTGGCGTCCCACTTCGAACAATGCGGAAAACGGACCTGGCATCGAGCGAGCCCGCATCGAAGTAGCGCTCGGTGAAGTCGACGCGATTTACCGTTGCCAGTATTGGCTCCGCGACTGGCGGTCCGACGCGGAGTTGATTCTTCCGTCCGGGGCGCGCGTTATCGAGGTGGACGTCCGCGGCAAGCGCTTGCCATTGGCGAGTGGAACGAATGGCGGCACGCCATTTCGAATTGGCCTTCGACGTCCCGCGGGTACTCCGGCACTCGCCCTCGTCGAAGTGCGCTACCGCGGTTCTGCTCGGCAACTGGAAACGCCGAGTTTCGCCGACGCATCCGCCGCGGAAAGCGAGACATGGATCATTTCTGGTCCGCCCGAGTCCCTTGTTTTGGTTCCGCGGGAAGCCAGCGGCGCCTGGTCAATTGGTGCATTACTGAACATGTTCGGCGCGGGCGGCCCGCGGGCTACAGCCGATTTTGCAGGCGGCGGCAACGTAGTTGTTCGTCGAGCTGGCATGCACGAAATGACAGTGGTCCAGGTTCCGCGTGTGGCCTGGGTTGTCGGCTGGTCTACCGCAACGTTTCTGCTCTGCTTCTTTGCCGCGATGATGGGACGTCGAACGCGGCAATTGCTCGCGGTTCTGGCGATCATTGGCTTCGCGAGCGGACTGATCCTGCTGCCGCAGCCGCTCGCGGCGGCGACCTTTGCCTCAATCCCCGGTCTATTCAGTTTCCTCGTCGTCGCGCTGGGCTACCGCTGGATGCGAGTTCGGTATCGTCGCCGCGTGGCAAAGGCGGTCGGCTTCGCTCGCCCCGGATCGTCGCTGGTCCGGCCATCGGCGCCATCGTCTCGCCAACGTGATTCCGTAAATCGCCCCGTCGCGCCGACGCCGGTTCCAACGCCCTCATCGAGTTGAAATTCAGAATCGACCCCATGGCTGTCCCGTCACTTCGTTGTCTTGCCTTTGCCGCCATTCTCGCCGGTGTAGCGGGACTGTCGGCAGTGGCCCAGCCGCTGGCAACGAACACCGGCGATCTGAAAATCCGTCGCGTCAACGTTTCGGGCGAGAAGTTGGCCCGAGCACTCGAACAAGTGGAACAGGGCAAGCTGGTTCGCATGACGCCGAGCGCGTTCGAAAAGCTCCTCAAGGAGGCGCGATCCGGTCGAGACGTCTCCCAGCCATCTTCCGCGGTCACTGAAGCACGTTATCGAGCGAAATATGTCGGAGGGCCCGTTGGCGAAAGCTCACTCGAGGGATCCGCCGAGTGGGCGATTCGCCGAGTTCCCGGAGCTGGGCCCGAATTACCGCTGCCCGGTTTTCAACTTGCGGTGCGCCAGGCCAAATGGTCGGATGGGCATGACGCCGTGTTGTATAAGCTGCCGGGCGACCCAGACGCCCGCTTACATTTACCCGAGGGCGAGACACGCACGCTCAATCTGGACTGGTCGGCGCAGGCCTCCCGGAACCCGGCGAAGTTCAATTTGAGCTGCATCTGCCGGCAACTCCGGTGGCGACACTCGATTTGGAACTGCCCGCCGGGCTCTTGCCAATCACCCCGCAGGGCGAAGCACTCATGACCGGGCCGCTCCCTGCCGGGAATGGCCAGTCCACCTGGCGTGTGTCCTTCGGCGGCATGTCGCGCCTGGAAATTGTGCTGCGGCGAACAACCACGAACCCCACCGTCCTTTTCGCCCGCACGGTCGCCACTCAGAATCTGAACCTGCCCGAGGGCACGTCGCGCTACGAAATCCAAGTGGAATCCGCGAAAGTCGATTTCTCGGCCTTGACGTTTCAATACGAGCGCGGATTTGTTCCGATTTCGGTCCGAGTCAATAACCTGGCCGCCTGGTCGACTGTTCGGGGCGAGAACGGCACGGGCAGCATTGTAGTCCGATTGCGCGAGTCGACGCGCAGTGCCGCGGTCGTCATCACCGGCACGTTAAATCTTCCACAGCTACCGAAGACCTGGACTAGCCCCGGCGTTTGGCTGAACGCGGGCGTCGTACGCGCCGAGAGATTGACGCTGGTCGTCGCGCCCGGTCTGCACTTGCGCGATTGGAACTCCCGCGGATTTCGCCTGGTCCGGAGTGAAGCCAGTGCGGATCGATCCTACACCATTGATTTAGAACGGGTCGCCTTTGGGAGTGGCAGTCATGGCGAGCGGCCCAGTCTCATTCTCGGTCAAGGCCATCAGGCGACCTGGCGGGCAATGCAGAAGGCGGATTGGCGAATTGGCGTCAGCGATGAAACGCTGGCCGTCAAGACGTCCCTCTCCGCAAGTGACGTGTTACCGCGAACTATTCGCTTTCCCCTTCCAGATAGTTGGCAAGTCGAACGAGTCGAAACCGGACTGGATGAGACCGCGTGGACGGTGATCGAGGAACCAATTCGCAAACTCGAAATGGAATTGGGAACGCCACGCCGAAATGCAGAGGTCAACATCCTGTTACGACGAGCGATCCCGGCGTTTACCTCTCGACGCGTGGCCTACCCAGACTTGCTACCGGAAGACTGCGACAGCCGTAGCGGTGCGCTGACCGTTTATATGGATCCTTCCCTGGAAATTGTGCCGTCCGATCCGGTTCTCGATGGCCCGGCGATTCGTCCGTCGTCGTCGGGAGATCAATTCACGCGAACGCTCGTTTCCGAAGCTCCTTCCGGCTGGTTGGTAGTGCGGCCGCGCGCAGCGCCTATCGGCTGGAGATCCAGAGCGAAATCCAACCGACTCGGCTCGCCGGCGTCATCTACTCGACTTTGACCATTCGCCCCGAAACCGGTCGCGTTGCGGATATCACGCTTTGGACTCCCTCGCCGGTGAAGCAACCCTGGGAATGGCGCGATGAACAGGGACGTTGGCTGGGAAACGCCGTCCGCGTGCGCGAAGGCGACGAGTGGTGGGCGTTGCTTGGACTGGCGCCGTCGCCGCCCCTCGCAGCCGCTGTCATTTTGGCTCAATCATTGACCGTTTCCGAATATCGCTGGCGCCTTCATTTGCCGCAAGCGGTGGAACGACCGAAGACCCTTTACTCGATCTACGCGCCCGAAGCGGACTCTCCCTCACACGTCTGGCCGGTCCCATGGGCGGCTGGGATCCAGTCGGACGGAATGGTTTCGATTCCGATTGATGCTCCGGCCAACACCATTGACCCCCGATGGGCGCCGGTCCAATCCCCTTCCAATTCCGAGCGAGCGTTCCGTTATGGCGACTTATCCGGATCGTTGCAGCATAATCCAAGCGCGTTGGAGCAGCCCGAGGTGGAAGGTCTTCGGCTTGTGACCAGATTGGATGCGAATGGCGATCGCGATTGTATCTTTCGGTTACGAGTCCGCCGCTGGAATAGCCGTTTCTTACCAATCGACATGCCGACATCAGCGGCTGATCTACGAGTTTCAATTGATCGCCGCGCGGTTGCCTTGGACACGGGCACGGCTGGCGCTGGCAGGATCAACGTGCCAGTGCCCCAGAGCGATTCATGGACGTCGATCCGGATTGATTATCGATTGCCGCGTTTATCTCACCCGCTCGTCGGGTCAATCCCGCGTTCTCCGCCCAGCGGTCCATTTGATGGGGACGCCATTCAGTACCTCTGGCAGATCAGTCCGGAATGGAGATTGCTCGGCAGCAATGGGTTTCACCTGTTCCCTGGCAGTGCAGGCGGTGCTCCCGCGTTACCGCTGCCCGATTGGCGGTCCCTGGAAGAATTGGCCGGCCGGCATCGAACTTCCGCCATTCCTGTTGCCGCCGCTCCGCGGGAAACCATTGCGGCAGCGTTGGCTCGAGGATTTCCGAACCAAACCATACTCGTCGATGTTCGCGCCATGAGTCTGGCCGGGGTCGATCCATCCGAGGTCGCCGAACTGGGCAGTTCGGACGCCCTACTGAAGCGCTGGAGGCTTGCTGCAATTCAAAGTCCCTCTGGGATTCTGATTGGCGATCCAAATGAAATGGCAGGCTGGAATCGGGAACGGGATTGGCTCGGTTCTTGGCCAGAAGGGGTGGTGCATGCACTCGCCGCGGCGGCCCGCTTTGGCCAGGATGAATCGGGCCAATTTTGCTCGCTCGAACGATGGTCGGCGACGACGGCGGACGATCGAGACGAATTCGTCGCTCCGCACGGCTGGACGTTGATCGATGACGACGGCACGCAGCCAAATGGCCCGACAGTCTATCGGCACGATCGCATGCAAAGTGGATGCTGGCTGTGCGCAATCGGATTCGGGTTAGTGGTCCTGGCCTTCATTCGCAATTTTCGGCTTCGATTGATCGTCATCGTCTGCGCGTCCGGCGCCGTCCTGGGTCTACAGGGCCTCTCGACTCAACTCGGGCAGGAAACGAGTCCGCCGGTACTGCTGACATCGGTCGCGGTTGCGCTTCTATCCACGCGTCGGAGAGAGCCGCGATCAACCGATCCGCTTTCCGCGAACAGTTCGTCGCTGGGAGTGGTCATCGCGCTCGGGTTGGCAGTGGCCGCGGCAACTGGACACGCGGCGCCTCCCATGCCGTCGGACGTGTTTCAGTCCGTGGACGTCAAGGGCAAGCCCATTACAGTATTTGTTCCGCGCACACTCTACGACCGGCTTCAGGCGATTGGCTCTCGAACCACTCCACCGGCCGTGATTTCATCCGGTTCGTATTTGGCGCGAGCCGAGGGCGGAGTGGTTCGTGTGCATGCCCGCTACCAGGTGGTCAGTTTCCAGGACAAGCCAATTGCGGTCCGCATTCCCCTCCGCGGCGTTCGCTTCCGCACGGTCATGCTCGATGGCGCTGAGGCACGCGAGATCGACGCCACGCCGGATGGACTCCGGGTCGTGGTTGGCGCCAAAGGAATCCACGTTCTGGAGATCGAATTTTCCGCGTCAATCGCCAGCCCGGGAACGGATCGGGAAGTGAAGTTTGGCGTGCCGGAGATTCCCCAGTCGTCGTTGACCTTTGAACTCAAGAACGCCGGCCAGCGACTTTCCATGGGCGCCTGGCGCGGAGCGGTCCGAACGAATGTGTCGCCGAGTGCGACGACTCTGACCGCTGACCTGGGACAAAGTCCCACGATCGCACTGCGTTGGCCGGGTCGCGGCGAACGCAAGCCCGTTGTGAAGGTCAAGGAAGTATCCCTCTGGCAGATTGGCACGGGACCGGGAACATTGATCAGCACCATCGATTATCGAATTTCAGACGGACCGACTGCGGAGTTTCAGATCGCCGTACCAGCTCAGGCGGAATTGTACCGTTTGTCCGCGGCCGGCGAAACGCTCGCGGCCGGAGGGTCGCCGGTACGAATCAAGGACTGGAGTTTGTCGCCCGCGGATGCCCCCGAGCCGCGGAAGCTTCTCATCCAGTTGCTTCATCCAGTGCAGGGTCGAGTCAACTTCAACCTGGAAATGGTTTCAACCGCGCCAGCAGCCGAGAGCGCCAACCTTCAATTCCCGCACGTCTCGGGAGCAACGAGCCTGGAATCGTTCGCGGCCATCGAATTTCAGGGTGTGGAAAGTCCTTCGCAGATCGATGCGACGGGATGGACCGAGTTGCCGATTCCCGATTTCGTGGATTCGATCAAATCGACACTCGTCGACAATCAGTTCATCGGCAAACCCGCGCGGACATTTCGGTCCATTGGCACGACTCCTGGGACCATCCATTTTCCCGTTCGACCTTCGAGGCCCGCCATTTCCGTCAACGAGACCGCCAACTGGCGGGTCGAGCCCACTCGAATTTCCGGATTGGTCGATTGTCGCTGGTCCGGAACGATGTTGTCGATGCTCGAGTGGACGATTCCGTCGTCGTTGATTGTGACAGACATATCGGGAAAAAGCATCTCCCGCTGGGCGCAATCGGGCGGTCGCATTCAGGTATGGCTCGATCGTCCCGTTTCCGACGTTGCATTGACGTGGCGCGCTATTCGAGTGCGCACCAAATCGGAAGGCAGCACGGTCGAGATACCGTCAATTCGGCATCCAGAAACGCGCAACATCAGCCTCGTTCGGCGCGTTCGATCTCTCAATGGCTGGGCGCTCGCGCCGTCGAAGTCCGAGCGGCCAAAAGAATACTTGCCACCGCAATCTCCCGGCGAATTCGCATGGCGATGCTCGGCCGATTCCAAGATCTCGATGGCGCTGCTTCCCCCGCCGAACAACTCGGCGCTCGATTTGCGAACGACTGTCGAACGACGGAACGAGCGAATTCAGACCACGCATCGAATTGGCCTCGGGACATTGAAGCGCGATCGTCCGTATGTCTTTTCCATCCTGATCGCGGCGGGCCGAGAAGATGACGTCCAATTGTCCGTGCCGGCGGCGGCGACCCTGGCCGAGATCGGCACCCTGTCAAGCTCTCGTCGACGGTGGGACGTCGGGCTTCCCACGGGTTCGTTGCCAGACGGCAATTCCATCGAGGTTCGAGTGATTTCCGGGCCGCTCGGTTCGAAAGCGTGGGCGATGCCGCAAGTGACCGTGAGATTTGGACCAGATTTGTCGCCGCTTTTAACCGAATCAATTGCAGTCGAATCCGGTTCCATCGCGCTCACCAATTCTTTCGGGCTCGATCGAGTCGACCAGTCGCACTGGCGGGTTGCACGCCGGCCATGGCATGCGAGCCTAGTCAAGTCCACAGGTTTGAAACGAGGCGAAACGGCAAGCATCAACACCGTGTCGATGGCGGCCAGCCGATCCGGGCGAAGGTGGATCTACCGTTGCGACTACGATATGGCATGCTCGGAGAGCGTGGCACTGGCAGCGCTCGCCCCCCTCGGATCCGAACTTCGCTCGATTGAGATTGATGGATCGCCCATCGCTATTGGGAACGGCAGCCGGGCCGAATTCATTTTGCCCGCGGAGCGGAAACAGCGTCACAACCTGAACGTCATGTGGTCGTCGCCCGATTTTCTCGCTGTGCCGGTCGAATTGCGAACTGCTGGCGAACTGGTTGTTCCCGCCACCATCGACCTGGTCGTGGGTGTGCCGCTTGGGCAGAGTATTGAAGGCCTGGGCGAGCAAAACCGCGGCGAATTGCCCGGGTTCGTGGCAACCACTTCCATTCGCGGCTCGCCCCACCGATTTCGCATGGCAAGCGGGCAGGTCCACGACGTCCATCTCATCCCGGAATCGACCGGGCATCCGGCTTGGCTCCTGGCAGCAGCATCAGGGATTTGGCTACTCGCGCTCATGTTCGCCTCGTCGGGCATCTCATCGGCCGGCCCACTGGTCGCAGCTTGCATTTCAATCTTGACCGTATTATTCGTGGGATGCAGGCGCCGGGCTGCTCATTCTTGTGCCGGCGGCGATCTTTGCCGAGCGAATTCGAAAACTGTTCCAATTCTTCGCCTCCGGCGCCCGCTATCATGATCGAACGGCCACGACTTCGTAAAGTGACAGGAATTCGTTTTTTCGAGGGTTATGATGCGCCGTCCAATTCTTTGGGGCATTTTCTTATCGATAACTTGCTGCTCCGCTGCCCTGGCCGATAAACGGCCGATGTCGGTCAACGATTTGTTTGCTTTCAAGCGGGTTGCCGATCCGCAGATATCGCCGGACGGCAAGAATGTCGTCTACCAGGTCGGCACGGTCGACCTCGGGGCGAACAAGATCACGACGAATCTTTGGATGGCAGCCGCTGACGGTAAGACGCCGCCGCGACAACTCACCACGTCCGCGAAGGCCGATCGCCATCCACGCTGGTCGCCGGATGGCAAAAAGATCCTCTTTGAATCGACGCGCTCGGGCAGTTCGCAGCTTTGGGTGTTGGACCTTTCTGGCGGCGAGGCCCGGCAACTGACGACGATAGCCACCGAGGCAGGGACGGGGATCTGGTCGCCGGACGGGAAACACATTGCCTTCGTTTCCGCGGTTTATCCGGAGTATTCGGAGAAGCCATTCGCGGAGTCGGACAAGTTGAATAAAGCAAGAATCGAAGAAGCGGAAAAGAGCCCGGTTAAGGTCCGAGTGTTCACCCGTCTCTTCTATCGGCATTGGGACTCATGGGTCGAGGACAAGCGACAGCATCTGTTCGTGATTAATGCGGATGGCAGCAATCCGCACGACGCTACGCCCGGCAATCGCGACGCCTATCCCACCTCGACGACGTTCAGCGTCGGCGACGATTTCACGTTCTCTCCGGACAGCAAGCATCTCGTCTTCACGGCCGTGCCATCGCCCAACGAAGCGTGGAGCACCAACCACGACATTTGCCGCGTGAGCATCGACAACACATCGACGAATTGGGAGAACCTGACGAAAGACAACCTTGCAGCCGATGCCTCGCCGCAGTTCAGCCCGGATGGCAAGAAGCTGGCATGGCGGGCGCAGAAGAAGGCGGGATATGAGGCGGACAAGTGGGACTTTGCGAATCGTCGACGTTAGGCCGGACGGGACCTTCAGCGGAGAAGTAAACAATCTGACGGCAACGAAGGACATTTCCGTTGATGAATTCGTGCTGGTGCGCAATGGGATTGGCTTTTGTGGTGCAAGAAGGCGGCGCGACAGTGCTTTATGCGGTGGACGAAGGACGCGAGCCCTCTCGTCAAAAACTGCCTGAGTTCGTTCGAAGCATCTCGAATCTTTCCGCTCACCGCGCATGTTGGCGACCTCTGCTTCATAAATGTCTCAATGGATGCACCGTCGGAAGTCGCCTGCTGTAGTTTTTGGCTCAAGAACCAGAATGGCCGCTGGCATCGAAGCTCATCAAGTGTCCCACCAGAACGAGAACCTGCTTTCGAAGCTGGACCTGCCGCGTCCGGAGTCCGTGAAGATTCCCGTCGAAGGCGACGTCAAAATGCAGATGTGGATCCTCAAGCCGCCCGGCTTTGATCCGAAGAAGAAGTGGCCGGTCGCGTTTCTCGTTCACGGCGGCCCGCAAGGCATGTGGGAAGATGGCTGGAGCTTTCGCTGGAACCCGGAGGCGTGGGCGGCTCAGGGCTATGTCGTTGTCATGCCGAATCCACGTGGCTCAACCGGCTTCGGTCAAAAATTCGTCGACGAAATCAGCGGCGATTGGGGCGGGAAGTGCTATCGCGATCTGGTTGCCGGGCTCGACTACGTCGAAAAACTCCCTTATGTGGACAAAGACCGCATGGCCTCCGCCGGGGCCTCGTTTGGCGGCTACATGATGAATTGGTTTGCCGTAAACGATATTTCGAAGCGGTTCAAATGTTTGATCACCCACGACGGCGTCTGGGACTTCGACAGCATGTGGGGAACGACCGACGAGCTATGGTTCGACGAATTCGAGCACGGCGGCTTACCCTGGGATCAACCGAAATCCTATGCCGAGTTCTCGCCGATCAAGAAGGCAGGAAAACTCGGTAAATACAAGACGCCGATGCTGCTCATCCATAACGATCTCGATTTCCGATGCCCGATTGGTCAGGGACACGAATTGTTTTCGGCGCTGCAACGTCTGGGAGTGCCATCGCGATTCATCAATTTCCCGGACGAAGGGCACTGGGTGCTCAAGCCGAAAAACAGCGAGCGCTGGCACCAAGAGGTCTTCGCCTGGCTGAAGAAGTATTGCCCACCCGGCGGGAAGTGAGCGGACGGTGATCATTCTTGGGCTGATCGCCATTCCGATCCTGATCGCGATTAACGGCTTTTTCGTGGCCGTGGAGTTCGCGCTTGTCGCCGTCCGCAAGACCCGCGTCGAGGAAATGATTGGCCAGGGAGTCCGCGGCGCGAAAGCCGTCGCGGCCGCCACGGGCAATCTCAATCGCAGTATCGCCGCCGCCCAACTCGGCATCACGCTCGCCAGCATCGCGCTGGGAGCTGTGGGCGAGTCGGTCCTGGCCAGTTTGCTCGAACCGGTTCTGAGTTTCATTCCCCAGGACCTTCAGCCGATTACACGGCACTCGTTCGCGACGCTGGCCTCCATCGCGATCATTACGTACATGCACGTCATTTTCGGCGAGCAGGTTCCCAAGATGATCGCGATTCAATCGACCGATTCCGTGGCACTATGGTGGGCGCGGCCGCTCAACGTCTTCGCCCGCATGACGAACCCGATCCTCAAGCTGATGAACGCGACCGGCAATCTCATGCTGCGGGCTCGGTTACAAGCCCGGGGAGCCTCACGAGGCGGTGCATTCGGTTGAAGAGTTGCGGATGCTCGTCGAGGACACCGAAGAAGCCGGCCTACTCGAATCCGAACAGGCCGACTACGTCCGCAATGTGTTTGAACTCACGGACAAGATGGTCCGTGACTGCATGGTTCCGCTGAACAAGATGGATGCGATCGAAATCCATACCAAGCCGGCAAAAGTCCTGGAAGTTGTTCGCGCTTGTGGACATACTCGATTGCCAGTCTACGACGGTCATCCGGACAACATTGTCGGTATCTTGAACACGAAAAACCTGTTCTATTTTCTCACGCTCGGGCACGTGTTGATTCTGGAGGATGCCATTTACCCAGCGACATTTATCGATCCCGAGGAGTCGATTGCCATCGCGATGAAACTGTTTCGCAAGTCGAAGAAACCGATGGCCATCGTTCGCGATGCGGAGAAGAAAGTGCTGGGCATGATTACGCTGGAAGATGTGGTCGAGGAAATTGTTGGCGACATTGAAGACGAGCACGACCAAGGCGGCCCGCAACTGACCCCCAGGTCCCGCCTTCCGCGACGTTCTCGGCAGCCCAATCCAATCAAGACCAACGCGAGCCCGCAGCGCAAGCCTTGAAGTCAAATCGGGCGCCGTCAGCCTCGCACCCATCTTGGTTCGTTTTCGCTCAGCGCTTCATGAGTCGCTTGATGAGGAGGACGGCCGCGATGCCAGTGACGATATCCGCAACCCATACTGCATAGACGGGCACTTTGAAATCCTTCGTCAGATTGAGAGTCGAGAGGAGGAGCGGATAGTAGACGAATACGGTTGGCAAAAAGCAGATGATAAACACGCTCAAGTAGTCGGATCGGCTAGCCCAGATACCCACTGGACAGCCGATGAGCACGAAGCACAAGCAACCAACCGCCAGGGCCGGGCGCATTTGGATTTCGACTTCAATCTGCCGGAGTTGGCGCTGATAGGATTTCACAGTGAAGGCCTGGTACTCGAACGCCAGAGCCTCATTGGTCTTGCCCGGACCAGCCATCGCGTTGGGATTCGCCTGCAAGTCTTCAATTTCTTTATTCAGGTCCGCCAGTTCGTTTTCCACCTCCACGCGGTTAGCGAAGAGTTCACGCCATAATTGCGCCGTGGGCCGCTCCTTGGGGTCCTTGCCGAAGATGCTTTCGGGAAGCGGCGTCACATATTCCTGCCCCTGGAACTCGGCTGCCGTCTCGCCACGCAAGGAATCCACGTAACATCGATCCATATAGACAACGAGTTCCACACGCGTTGGTTTCACGCGCATACCGCGATGGCGAGTGAACCGATCCTTCGCCGAAAGCCTGCCCGTTACACTCTCATTCGCCTCGTCGGCGCTCGACGCCGTATCGGTGATCTTGCGGATTCGCAATTTCGCTGTCTTTGCCCGAGCGACCAACTCGTAAGCGCCGAGCGATCCTGGCTTCTTCTTCTTGACGACCACGTCGATCAAGTCGTGCCCCTGCACATCGCGGACGAACAGAACGAAATCGAGATTGTGCTGATTCAATCCTCCCTCGCGCTTGATCATTCCGTAGATGATGGATTCACCGTCCTTCAAGAACTGTTCGCGAAGCATGACCTGCGACCGCGGGATTGGATCGTAGAAAAGCGCCGCGGTGGCGATCGTGGTGCCAATCCCGAGAAACAGGGCCGGCCACAAGAGGTGATAGATGTTCACGCCGGCGGCACGCAACACGAGCACTTCATTGTCGGCAGACATGCGGCCATAAACGACGCAGGTGGAGAACAGGGTCGTCGCGGGAATCGTGAACGGCAAGGTGCTCGGGACGATGAGCGGAATCGCCAACGCGATTTGAGCAGGCGACAGTCCCTTTTGCGTCGCTTCCTGAATCAGGCCCGCCAGGAGGAACATCCCGGTCAGGCCGATCAGCGACATGATGAAAACCTTCATCAACTCGGCGAAGATCATCCGATTGACGATGCCGAAGTACACGAGGTCTCCTTGTTCACTCCGTTCGCAGGACGGATTGCCAATCCGTCCTACGGTTTGTTGACGCGGCCGAAGAGCCGGCGAATGGGGTCGACAATGCCGGGAAGGGCTTCCTGCGTGACTCGCGGCGGGCGGTTTCCACCGAGGTCGCCGGTGACGCGAATGCGGAACAAGTTGCCGCTGATCCGGGCCGCTAAATCGCCTCCCCCGCCCAGAATATTACGGATGTTGGTCCAAACTGTGTAGAAGTCGAACTCGGCACGCGAGCCATCGAGGTTCATTTCGCCTTCGCCGCCCAGACTGATCGCGTTGCCCAATAGGTCAAGCTGGCCGACCTTCACGCGATCGCCGCGAATGCGAAACACCGCATGCGCTTCCTCGAACGCGGTATGATCCATCGGCCGCAGACGGGCGAGTTTGATGACGTCAAACATGATGGGCAGATCGAGCATTCGGCCGTTCGGCACATCGATGCTGCCGCTGCCTTGGAGCACGGGGACATGCGTGGTGGCGCTGACGGGATTCGATAGCCGCAACTGTGCGGTTGCCAAACCCGAAAGCTCCGTCTTGCCGCCCAGCTTATTCACGCGCGCGAAGTCTTGCAGCTTGAGTCGCGAGCCATTCAACAACAATTCAAATCGCACGGGCGTGCCGATTTCCAATCTTGCTTCGCCGCCCACTTCGCCGCCGTACAGTTGGGCGTTGATCCAGGGAATCGCCACGACATTCGGCTTGGCGGGATCGACTTCAAATCGAGCGGAAAGCTGCTTCCACCGGTTGTTTCAACACGCGCCCGCGATCGACCGCCAGATTGCCGACCACACGGCCCAAACGATCGCCGAGGTAGAGGCCGCGCGTGCTGAACTGCCCGGTGACGCCCTCCCATGTGACCCCGGTCTTCATCGTCGAGTCCCGGAAGGCGATCGTGCCGTCCCAATAGATCGTTGGGAGGGACCCTCGCTTTGGTCCAATGGGAGAATTCCCGCTCACCCGAGCAAGCCCGTTCGCAAAGCGCGCCGGCGGCGGGCCTTTTGGTTGATCGTCAATGACCAGGCGCTTGGCGTGAAATGCAATTGCACCCTGCGGTTCGAGGCCAAGGCACGCCGACCGAAGGCCACGTGGCAAGGCGGCGAGGAACTCTCGATCGCAAATCACTGGATTGATCTTCAGGTCGTAGAGATCGGCCCAAAAGCCGCCGGTTGGCGGGAGAAGGACCTTCGCCGCGGGCAATTCGATCGACGTCCGGCCGTGTCGTGCGCTGAAATTTCGCAGGTCGACGCGGCCCTCCGCGAACGAGACTTGGCCCGCAGCATCGGTGAGCAAATACGAAAAGAAGGTCGGCCGCAACGACGGGCCATTAAATGAGAGCCCAAGGACGAGATCGCGATTCGGATCGAAGGCCGGTGACGGCTGACCAGGCGGGCTGCCGTGGTCGTGAACTTCAACGTGAATTCGGCAATTCATTTGGCCGGATGGATTGAATGTCGCCCACGAGTTTTCGATGCGAAGCTTGGCAATGGCTCGGCCGAGTTGACCGTCGAGCGGCACCGAATCGCCGTCCACGTCGAGCACCAGGACCGCCCCGTTGGGCGCCGGACGCTTGCCTCCCTTGATCTTGAGCTTGCATCCGTTGGAACCGGTCGCCGTGAAATCGCGAAATTCGACCACCCCCAGGTCGGGCGACGAAGCGGCGCGCGCTCCCGAGGATTCCGAGGTCACATAACTGGGCGCTTCGGGCACGGTCCGGATGAAGAGTTTGCCCGCCAAGTTTCGCAACTGGTATGGAAAATCCTCGTAGAGGAGACTGCCCGAACGAATTGAAATGTCGAATTCGTTGTCGAAGGCTTCCGGTCCGTGATCGCGGCGAATGCGGGCGTTGTGCCGGATCTTGGCGGTGAAATCCCCAGTAGCCGTTGGGTGCAGCCGGCGAACGAATTTGGGATACTCGTCCGGCAACGCGTCGATGAGCTGTTTATCGAGAACAATATCCGAACCGGTGAGTACGAGGTCGATCTCGCGATCGGCGCCGCCGACGACATGCCCCTTCAACGTCACCGGTTTGCCATTCGCCTCGCCAACCAGATCCACCTCATATCGATGCGCGACATCGTCCTCGAGCGTTGCTTCAATCGTTCCACGAATGCGATCAATCGGATATGGGAAGCCACGATAGTTGCCGGCCATGTTCTTCGGCCGAAGAACCGCCTTTTTGTGAATCTTGCCATTTTCGCGCTTTTGTTCGAACGTGATGTCGGCGACTCCGGTCGGCGAGAAGATCGCCCGGGTTTCGGCGAATTTGGCCGGCAGACGGTCAAAAAGCTCGGGCCCCACGGTCAGGTCGGAAACCGTGATTTCGAGCCGGCGCAGTCGATCTTCTAAATCGATCGCCGACATCAGCACCATCGGCGACTTGGGATCCGGCTTCGGTGCATCCACTTCCAATTTGACGTTGAGCCCGCTCGGTCCGAGTTTGCCGGTCAGGCTTTGAACCGTCAGTTCGCCATCGTGAATCCGACTCTTCAGCGCGAGTTCTTGAATCGGGCACGGCAGCGCGGCAGCGGTGCACTGGCCATCGCGCAGGTCGAATTCCGTGTCATAGGAAAGCGGCGGCTGCCGGTCCGGATTCCAAGTCCAACGCGTGCGGCAAGACGCCGACCCGCGGATCGTCTTCAGGTATTCGACCGCTTCCGGCGCCGCGAGGCTGACCATTTGCGCCAATTCCGGCCCAATCGAGATCGAGTTCAGGTCCAGGTTGCCGCTGGCGCCGACCCCCTTCTCAAAGCGCCCGCGCGCAAAAACGGGCCGATTGGATTCGCTTTCCCTTTGGCTTCAAATGTGTAAATCGTGGCCGGATCGTTGATAACCGTAACATCCATTTCCTGAATATCGAGGACCGCTGTCGAACCGAGTTTTTGATCGATAACCTCGACGTGCATCTTCTTGAGCAACAGAATTGGCGACTGTTCGCCATCGTTGGCCGGCTTGGTGATCCCGTCCACGTTCCACTTACCGGCCGAATCGCGAACGAGACGGAGATGCGCATCTTCCAGTTCGATCTTGCCGGGCATCAAGCGATGGGAGAAGTCCGCCTTGTCGTGCCAGATGATGGCGCTGGGCACTTCCAGAAACGGGGTTCGCGTCGGGTCGTCACGGCGAATGAGTTTGAGATCGGAAACATTGACGCCGCCGAGGAATGGCCGCAAGCGCGCCGAGCCAATCTCGACATCGACGCCCTCGAAACGTGCCGTGAGTTCTTCCTGGACGCGCCGGCGAATCTCGCCGGGCTGGAACATCTCGTTGTAGGCGTACCAACCGCCGTAGCCGATCGCTGCCAGAAGGCAACAGACGCGAACGAGTCGGGCCAGGCCCTTTCGTGCGGCCATGCACATGCTCCGGCGGGCCGCGCCTCCTGCGCGGCAAGGGGGGGACAATAGGGAGAAGATGAAAAAAGATCAAGGCGAGCCGTGCCCGACCGTTCGCTGCCGGATTTGATTTCGGCCGCCCCCGCGCCACACCTGTCAAAACGAATTCCACTTTTCCGAAATAGACCAACTTTTCCGAAATCAACCGGGACGAATTGGCGTAAATCCACTGCAGCGTTTGACTTAATTGATTTCGATTTTGTTGTGTCAGCTGCGCTGCTCACGAAAAAGGGACGCATGATGGGCCTTGTCTTTGTTTTTGTGGCATAGGCCTCCCGGCCTGTGCGAACTCACAGGCCGGGAGGCCTATGCCACAAAAACAAAGACAAGGCCCATGACGGTGATCGTTTTGTGAAACGCTCGCCGTTCCTCTTGATGCCTTAAGGCGGCGCTCGCATTCGGGGTAATGCACCGGCTTTTATTCAAAAGCTGCATCAACGATTACGGTGGGTTCGAATGCCCGTCCCGAAATCGCTGTTTACTTGGAGTGCCTTTGAATAACTCTTGGTGATTGCATTTCACAGACACCTCATGCAATCATTGCACCGCAAGTGCATCGAATGGATTGCGAAGCAGCGAGCCCGACTTGGTGCGCGTCGCTGGCGCCTGTATGATCGTTGCTGGCTCGCGCCGCGTCGCACTCATTTTGAGCGGCTCGTAATTGCTCGGCGAATTCGCGATTCTTCCAAACTCATTGAGGCGATTTGCCACGAAATCCCGCTGTCGCGCCCATTTTCACGGTTTCGAAAGTCTTGACGACTGTGAAGTTCTCGCGTCGATGCGCATTGTCGACGTCGATCTCACTGATACGCGAAGTCTAAACGAACCCTAAACCCCCGAAGGACAATTGCCGTGAAAACTCAGCCGCTTCGAATCAAACTCCTCGAATCCCGCGACGCGCCGGCCGTCGCCTTCCATCTCATCGACGTGGATGGGGACCTGGTCACCATCAGCACGAACAAGGGCCAGCCCGGCGATCTCGCTGTCAACACCAGCACTCCATCCGGCGCGGTCGCCGGCGGAAAGCAGATCGACTCAATCATTCTCACTAACCCCAACTTTGATGGCACCAGTCTCACTGTTACCGCCAAACCCGGGCCCCTCGGCGGCGATGGTCTCGTCAATGTTGTCTCAATCGTCGCCACCGGACGCGACCTCGGCGCCGTCACCGTTCACGGCGATCTCCAAGATATCGACGCCGGCATGGGGACTCCGGCGTCAAAGGTCGCATCGATCAACGTTGACTCGACCAGCGGCATAAGCGTGTGGACCCTCAATGTTGGCAGCATCGCCGCGATTAATGTCAAGCACGACCTGCGCGGCGCGGAAATTCACATCGACAACGCGGGTGCCAGGTTGGGGGCGGTGAATATCGGCGGCTCTCTCGTTGGCGAGTTCGGCGCTCAGACAGGTTTCTTTAGCGTTGCAAACGGCAGAATCGACAAGGTCCTGATCCGGGGCAACATCCAGGGTGGAGGAACTAACCCGAGCACCGGCGTCGTCACGGCGAAGGATATCCTCACCGCGACCGTCGGCGGCAACATTCAGGGTGGCGCCGCATCGAATTCAGGGAAGATCACTGTCTCCCATTCGCTTTCGGCACTCACGGTCAAGGGGAACGTGATCGGCGGCACGAACTCGAATAGCGGCCTCATCCACAGCAACGCCACGCTTGGAAACATCACGATCGGCGGGAGCCTGGTCGGTGGCACGGCGGGACACTCTGGGACGATCGAAGGCGTGCTGGGTATTGGCAAAGTCAAAATTGGCCGCGATCAGCAGGGCGGCGATGCTGCCGACGCCGGCGACATCGAGAGTACGGGCGGCGGCATCGACGGAATCACGATCGGCGGTAGCCTTGTCGGCGGCACTGCGAGTTCAAGTGGACGCGTTGTCGCGGAGGGGGGCAACGTCGGGCCGATCAAGATCGGTGGTAATCTGGTGTCAGGTCAGCGAGATGCCGGCGGCGCGCTGCTCACCGACTCCGGCATGATCTTCGTGCAGAAGGGCACATTCGGGGACACGGACAAGCTGGACATCGGCTCGCTGATCATTGGCGGCAGCATCGTCGGCTACAGCAACGTGAGCGGCGGCGGACTGGTTCTTGCGGATGGCGGCATCGGCGTCGTAAAAGTCGGGCGCGATATACGCGGCGGGCCGGCCCAGAGCAGCGGTAAGTTCCGCGTGGGAACCGATATGGCTTCCCTCGCCGTCGGCGGCAGCATCATCGGAGGTGCTGGCAACAATAGCGCTCTGATCCAGGTGAACGGCAACCTCGGAGCGGTGACAATCGGCGGTTCTGTCCACGGCGGCGACGGCAATGTCAGCGGTAGTCTGTTTAGCTCGGGGCACGTCGGCAATGTGAAGGTCGGCGGGGATCTTGTGGCTGGAGCCAACTCCGGCACGGGAAGCATCATTGTGCTCCAAGGAATTGGTGCGGTAACTATCGGCGGCAGCTTGATCGGCAACAGCGTCGGCGACGTGCAGATCAATTGCTACGTCGCCATGAAGAGCCTCACCATCGGTGGGCGTGTCGATCACGCTACTATCAGCGCTATCGCCGCCGATGCCCAGATTGGCGCCGTGAAAGTCGGCGGTGATTGGATCGCCTCGAGCTTAGCAGTTGGCGTGGACGCGGGCGCGGACTCCCTTTGGGGGACCATTGACGACGCACCCTCGGGCGGCGGCGATCCTGCGATCTTCAGCAAAATCGCAAGCATCACCATCGGCGGAAAAGTCGTCGGCACATCGGCCGCTGGCGACCACTTCGGGTTCGTCAGCCAAGAGATTGGCTCGGTGAAAGTGAACGGCGTGAAAGTGCCGCTGACCAACGGCCACGCGAACGACACCGACACCACGGACACGCACCTTATCCTGGGCATCACACGTGATGTGACCATTCATGAAGTCTAAATGAACCGCAATCCACTTAGGGCAATCGCCATGAAAACTCGGCACCTTCAGATCGACTGTCTCGAATCTCGCATCGCGCCCGCCGTCTCGATCGTCAATGCGTTGACGGCCACTTATACAGACGTCGATGGCGACCACGTCACCATCAAGTTCTCCAGCGGCACTTTGACTGCCGGCCTGTTTGCGACGGTCACCGCCGGTTTGGGCGATCAATTGCAATCGATCGATCTCAGCGGCGGTGGTTTCGATAACGCGAACATCACGTTCACCGTCGCCAAGGTTGCCGGCGGCGACGGGTTCGCCAACGTCGGCTACATCAATTCCACCGGGCACGATCTTGGCAAGATCGCGGTCAAGGGCGACCTCGGCCAGATCGACGCGGGCGACGCGACCACGGCGACGCCGGGGTTGAGGGCGCTTTCGGTACGATCACTGGGCCGGCTCGGCACCGACACACAGGCCGTCGGCAGCAGCCTGGAAAGCGACATCAGCGGCGCGCTTGGTTCGATGAAAGTTACAGGCGATGTAAAAGACGCGTTCGTCAATGTCACCGGCTCAGTCGACGGCACGATCGGGGCAATCGCCATCGGCGGCTCGCTCATCGGCGGCTCGAACACCTTGAGCGGCGCGATTCGAGAGCGCTAGCGACATGGGCGCGGTGAAGATCGGCCACGACGTGCAGGGCGGCTCGGGGTTGGAATCCGGTTACATCTTCAGCGATGGCAAACTCGCGGGCGTGAGCATCGGCGGCTCGCTCATCGGCGGCTCCAACGGCTTCAGCGGCGAGATTATGAGCAACGGCGACATGGGCGCGGTAAAGATCGGCCACGACTTGCAAGGTGGCTCGGGTGGCGGATCCGGGGACATCCTCAGCAATGGCAAACTCGCGGGCGTGAGCATCGGCGGCTCTCTCATCGGCGGCTCGAACACCGACAGCGGCGCGGTCGAAAGCATCGGCGACATGGGCGCGGTGAAGATCGCCCACGATTTCACAGGCGACAGCATCATTGCCGCGGCCTCGCTCGATCGGTCCGGTTTCATTCAGAGTCATGGCCGGATCTCAAGCGTGACCGTCGGCGGCTCGATCATCTCCGGCATCGACGACAGCAATGGGGCGCTGACCACAAACGCCACCATCCGGGCCGACAACGACATCGGTTCGCTTACCGTCAAAGGCGGCCTCATCGGTAACAAAAGTACCAACGGCTTTTCGCCAGTCATCATCAGCGCCGGCGGTCAGGCCGTTCCCGGCGCGAAGATCGACCTTGCCATTGGCAGAATTAGCATCGGCGGCCGCGTGGAATTCGCCAATATCCTCGCCGGTTACAACATCTTTCTGAACCCCGTCAACGGCGACGCGCAGATCGGCGCGGTGAAGGTGGGCGGCGACTGGGTGGCGAGCAATCTGGTGGCCGGCGTGATCAACCTTGGGGCTGACGACATTGTCGGCGGCCTCGGGGTCAACGCGGACAACGTCAACTTCGGCGACAGCCATGACCTTTCCATCGGGCCAGGCATCGCCGCCATCGTCGCGAAGATTGCCAGCATCACCATCGGCGGCCAGGTATTCGGCACGCCGAAGTCGACGAGCAGCACCGACCACTTCGGCTTCGTCGCCCAGCAGATCGGAGCGCTCAAAATCGGCGGCATCGCCATAGTGCTCACTGCAGGACAAAGCAACAATAGCCTCCGCGTCGGCGAGACGACGGACTTGACGGTTCACGAAGTCTAAACCAACCGCAACCCACATAGGACAATCGCCATGAAAACACAGAAGCTTCAGATTGAACGTCTCGAATCCCGTTTCGCACCCGCCGTCGCGATCGTCAATGCGTTGACGGCCACTTACACCGACGTCGATGGCGACAAGGTCACGGTCGCCGTCTCCACCGGCACTCTAACCGCTGGCCTGTTCAACACTGCCGCAACAGGAGTGGGCGATCAGTTGCAATTGATCGACCTCAGCGGTCCCGGCTTCGATGGCGCGAACGTGACAGTCAGCGTCGCCAAGGTTCCCGGCGGCGATGGGCTAGCCGCCGTCGGGCGCATCAACGCCGGGACGAATAACCTGGGCGCCGTCTCCATCAAAGGCGACCTCGCGGTCATCGACGCCGGCAACGACACTGCCGGAACGCCGGCCGTCAAAGGCCTGAGCGTCCGCACCATGGGCCGCTATGGCCTGGACACGCAAGGCGGGGGCGCCGACCTCGAGAGCGACATCAAGGGCACCCTCGGGGTCGTGACCGTGGCCGGAGACGTAAAGGACGTGTTCATCAAACTCATCAGGAGCAGCACTAGTCCGACCCCGACGATTGGCCGAATCACGATCGGCGGCTCGCTTGTCGGCGGCGCCGGCAACAACAGCGGCGTCATCGAAAGCACGGGCAGCATCGGGGCGATCAAGATTGGCCACGATGTGCAAGGCGGCTCCGGTGTTATTTCCGGTGTCATTATTGCGAGTAACTCGGTTGGCCTTGTTGGTTCAATTGGTCCAATCACCATCGGCGGGTCGCTCGTGGGGGGCACCGGCAACTTCTCCGGCGAGGTTGACAGTGGCGGCGACATGGGTGTTGTGACCATCGGCCACAATCTGTTGGGCGGCGCGGGTTTCCCATCAGGGTTTGTCAACAGCGATGGAAATCTGTCGGCCATCACTGTGGGTGGCTCAATCATCGGCGGCTCGAATGCAATTACAGGCTCTATTCAGGTCGACGAGGACGTGGGTGCGGTAAAGATCGGGCACGACGTGCGGGGCGGTTCGGTCGCGAATTCCGGTCTGATCGAGGCGGTCGGCAAGATCTCGAGCGTGACCATCGGGGGCTCGCTCATCGGGGGCTCGGCCGACATCAGTGGCCTAATTGAAAGCTCCGGCGCCACAGCGAACATCGGCGCCGTGCGGATCGGTCACGACCTGACCGGCGGAAGTATCACCGGCTCGGCCTCCCTGAGCCAGTCCGGGGTTATCTTCAGCAATGGTCATATCGCCAGCGTCTTCATCGGCGGCTCGATCATCTCCGGCATCGATGACAGCAGCGGCAAGCTTTTCAACAATGCCACGATCCGCTCCGCGAACGACATCGGTTCGCTCACGGTCAAGGGCAGCCTGGTCGGCAACGCGACCGCCAACGGCGTCTCGCCGGTCGTCATCAGTGCTCGCGGGCAGGAGTTCCCGGCGCCCGGCGTCGACCTGGCGATCGGCAAGATCACGGTCGGCGGGCGCGTCGAATGGGCCAACATCCTCGCCGGGTACAAGGGCGACCTGACCGCCGTCAACGGCGACGCGCAAATCGGCGCGGTGAGCGTCGGCGGCGACTGGGTCGCCAGCAACCTCGTGGCCGGGGCCAAAAACCTGGGCACGGACAACGCGGCCGGCGGCACCGGCACCGCCGCGGACAACGTCAACTTCGGCGACACGCACGACCGCTCCATCGGCCTCGGCAACGCGAGTATTACGGCCTCGATTGCCAGCATCACCATCCTGGGGCAGGTGTTTGGCTCGCCCACGTCGGTCGCCAGCAGCGACCACTTCGGCTTCGTCGCCGAACGGATCGGCTCATTCAAAGCGGGCGGCTTCAGCGCCGTGCTGCACAGCGCCGCTTTGCCACTCGATGTGATCGAACTTTCATTCATTACAAATGACGTAACCATTCGCGAGATTTAAACGGAACCATATAGGGCAACAGCCATGAAAACTCAGCGCCTTCAGATCGAGCGTCTCGAATCCCGCGCCGCACCGGCCGTCCTCTTCCACTTCACGGATGTCGACGGCGACAGGGTCACGATGAACATTTCGAAGGGCACCTCCGCCGATCTCGGGCCGAACTTTACCTTTAGCGATCCGAATCTGCTGCACCCGCGGTACATCCGGGAAATCGATCTCGCCGGCGGGGCAAATCCGCATGTCTTCGCCGGCGCGAATATCACGCTTAGCGTCACACGTGGCTCGACCGGCGACGGCTTTACTTACGTCGGCTGGATCAATGCGACGGGCATCGACCTTGGCGCGGTGACTATTCACGGTGACCTTGGGATGATTGTTTGCGGTGATGGCGTAAGCAAGACGGATGCGCTGAAGTCGCTCAACGTGCAGTCGCTCGGGCGCTTCGGAACCAACACCGGCGCACCCAATCTCGACAGTACCATTGATGGCAGACTCGGCAGCCTCGCGGTGACAGGCGACGTGCAAGGGGTATTCTTCGACGTGATCGACAGCAGCGGGAAGCATCGTGCCAGCATCGGCTCGGCAACGATCGGCGGCTCGCTCAAGGCCTCCGCGTGGGCCAGTTTCGCCACAATCGAGAGCGAAGACGACATTGGCCCTTTGCGGATCGGTCACGACGTTGGCAGTGCCGGCAACGACGGCGTCATCTACGGCAAAGGCAAGCTGGCCAGTATCACCATCGGCGGCTCACTCATCGGCGGCACCGGATTCGGTTCCGGACGGATCCTGAGCGGCCACGGCATCGGCCCCATCAAGATCGGTGGCGATGTCGTCGGCGGTAGCGGGCAGTTTTCCGGCCAGATTGCCGCTGGCAATGCGGGAGGCAACGGTTCCATTGTTCGCATCGCCATCGGGGGCTCGCTCCTCGGCGGCGGAGCAGCCGACAGTGGCGAGATTTCGAGTGCCTCCGACATGGGCCCGGTGAAGATTGGCGGCGACATGGTTGGCGGCGACGGCTTCAAAACAGGCAGCGTGGAATGCGACGGCAAGCTCGCGGGCGTAACCGTCGGCGGCTCGATCATCGGCGGCAGCGGCGGCGATAGCGGCGAGATTTACGGTCAGATCGCGCTCGGACCGGTGAAAGTCGGCGACGATGTCAAGGGCTACGAAGGTGGCGCCGCCCTCTCGTTTTCCGGCTGCGTCACATCGAGTGGTGCCTTGAACAGCGTCACCATCGGCGGTTCGCTCCAGGGAGGCGACGGCGAGTTCAGCGGCGAGATTGCCAGCATCGGTAACATCGGAATGGTCACAATTGGTCATGATTTAAGAGGCGGCCTCGGCAGTCAATCCGGCGTCATTGAATCTTCCGGAGGTAAGATCGGCGCTGTAGTCATCGGCGGCTCGACGTTCTACCGCGGCGCTGGCGACGCCACGATCTCGATGCGCGGCGACATTGGCGCAATCAAGATTGGCGGCGACATTCACGTAGGGACATTCATCGGGGCCAATGGCAAGATCGGCAGTATTACCGTCAATGGTTCGATGGGAGGAGCCGCGTTCGTTGGCGTCCGGATCGTCGCGCAGGGCAAACTCAACCCGGCGAGCCAGGCCGACTCCGTGGCCATCGGCCGAATCACTGTCGGTGGCTCGGTCACGAAAACTCGAATCGAGGCCGGGTACGACACTGCCGGTAACGCCATCAACGCCGATGCGAGCATCGGTAGCGTGCGAATCGGTGCTGATTGGATCGCGAGCGACTTGATCGCCGGAGTCAAAGACGGTGGCGATGGCTACTTCGGCAATGTTGGTCTGGCGATCGACGACACGGTGATCCCCGGCGGCAACCCGGCAATCCTTGCGAAGATCGGCAGCATCACGATCGGCGGGCAGATAATCGGCACGCCGAGCTTGAATGGCGACAGCTATGCGTTCGCCGCCGAAATGATTGGCTCGATGAAAATCGGCGGCACGACGGTCACACTTCCCGGGCCGCACAACAACTTCAACTTCACCGATCCGAGCCTCAGCGATGTGACGGTCGAGGAGATTTGAGTCAGTGCAAAACTATTTAGGGCAGTCGTCATGAGAATTCAGCCCGTTCAGATCGAACGCCTCAAATCCCGCACTGCACCGGCCGTCCTCTTCCACTTCACGGATCTCGACGGCGACAGGGTCACGATGAACATTTCGAAGGGCACCTCCGCTGATCTCGGACCGAACTTTACCTTTAGCGATCCGAATCTGCTGCACCCGCGGTACATCCGGGAAATCGATCTCGCCGGCGGGGCAAATCCGCAGGTCTTCGCCGGCGCGAATATCACGATCAACATCACGTGAGGCCCGACCGGCGACCGCTTCTCCTGCGTCGGCTGGATTAATGCGACAGGAATCGATCTCGGCAACGTGACGATTCACTTCGACCTCGGCAAGATTATTTGCGGTGACGGTGTGAGCAAGACCGACGCCCCAAAGTCGCTCAACCTGCAGTCGCTCGGCCGTTTGGGCACGAATACTGATGCACCCGGTCTCGATAGCAAGGCTTTCGGAATCCGCTGGCTGGAGTTTCTTCGGCAGGGAGTTATTAGAACAGACCCTGGGTTTTACCAAGGTGATATGGCGTTGATGCCCGATCCTCCCCCAACGATTTTGCACCACGGCACAACTCTCCGCCGTGCCCACCTTATCGAGGAGAATGGTCCGGACCCGAGTTTCCGGGAACCCGGGACCGGGCCTTTACCTCCTGCGGAGGGGTTCTCGACGGTCATCGGCGACGGTAGGCCATGCGCCACGGGCACGCCCGAATTGGCAGCGCGGAATAAGGATGCGCTATTCCCCCATGAAGGCGGACCGGCTATCCTTGAAATAGAAGTGCCGGCATCAATTATGGCGATCGTTTTCGCCGATCCCATTGCGGCAGGCTTAGCCCGTAGCGGCGAGATTCGATTCGAGCCCGAATGCGGATTGAACGAGTTCGGCGGGCGGAATGGCCCAAGCCGACTCACAAAACGGGTGAACCGATTGTGACTACCGAAGAGTCCATCAGCGACGTCCTGAGCCAGCCGCTCGATCCAAACTGGTCGATTGAGGAACTCGCGGAGCAGGTCCTGGCGACGATTGCCGCCCAGAATGCGTGTGTAGATCAGGAATTTGTCCTGGACGCCGCAACGACTACCGACCGCCAGTCCCAACGATTACTGAGACCGATTCTTGCTTGCCTCGCAACGAAATCAGCCGAAGAGGCTGGCGTTTCGCCGAATCTGTATAGCGGCCAACTCACTTTTAAGCGCACCGGGCCACAGGGCGCTCGTCTGGATTTTGGGTCAGTTCGAAAACCGGCCTGGAGTTGCCCGGGTTGTGCTTCGACGCGCGGTTTCGACTGCGGTCGTTGCCCGAGTGCCAGCGGACTCTGCTCCATGTCCTGCGTCGCAGTAGTATCAGCGGCGACAGGACGTGGAGCAGCCGGAGCGGCGGCGAATCTTCCGCGTGGCGGGATCGAAGCGCTCTTTTCACGAGAGGAAGTACGCTGGACAAACGCCAGCGATATGCAAGCGGGCGTTGCCGCGATTGAGGGCATCGTACAGGCCACTGGGCTCATCGGCGCGAATGGTGCGTGGCATGCGACCAGCATATCCCGTGCGCAGCCGAAACAATAAGACTTGACCCGATTTCACTTAAACCCCACCGCCACCAGCGACGGTTCGCCTCGGCCTTTCTCGGCTGTGCGCGTCACCAGGAATAGCCGCGAGCCGTCGGTGGCCGGCGAGCAGTACATTTGCGAGCCGTCCGATGGGCGGATCTTCCAGTTCAGTTTGCCGGTCGTGCAGTCGACTGAGTACGCCTGCCCCTCGCCGGCCGCGAAACAGACCCCTCCACGACGCAGGATTGGAACCGAGTAAATCGCACTCCTGCGGCCATCGGACTGAAGATCGGTCGCGAATCGCCATTGAAGCTTGCCGTCCGATTGGTTCAAACAATACAGACCGCCATCGCACGAGCCAAAGTAGACATTCTTCTTGTCGACGACGCCCCCAGACTCGATGCGGCTCTTGGTCCGATACCGCCAGATCTCTTTGCCGCTCTGTTTGTCCACGCAATAGAAGCAATCGTCCTGGCTGCCGAAGAAGACGTGCTTGTCGGTCGCCAGTGCCGATCCGTAAATCCAACCCTTCGACTGGAAAGACCAAACTCGCTGCCCATTGTCGGCACGAACGGCCACGACGCGGGACTGGTCAAAGACGCTCAGGTATAGAGTTTTGCCGTCCGAGGCGAGCGCGGTGGGTCGGGCTTTCGTGTTTTGTAGGCGTGCCTTGTTGCCCACGAAACCGGGCGGATCGGCTGGCGCGTCGGAAATGAAATCGGACGTCCAGCGCTGTTTGCCGGTCTTCGACTCGAGTGCATAGAGATTGCCATCTTCCCCGCCGACATAGACCAGCCCGCGATCGGCCAAAACGAGCGTCGGGCCATCACAACAGGCGCGAGCGAAGCTCCATAGCTTGGAGCCGTCCTTGATGGACACGGTCGTGAGCCCGCTTTCCGAAGAGAAGTACACGCGCTCGCCATCACTGCAGGCCGTGTGGAAGATCCGCTTGCCGTGCTGGTGTACCCATGCCAACTTGCCGTCGCTATTTCGATAGGCGCGAAGCTCGCCCTTATCCGTGCCGACGACGACGATGTCCTTGATGAACAACGGGTCGTTGGGATCGTTGGACGCGAAATCACTAGCGATTGCCCATTGGACGAATGGCGTCGACGTATCGCGATCGCGGAGGGCCGGCGCCGCGGTGCCGGTGGGCGATGTGATCAACACGAAGATGATGCCAACGGCGACGAGATTGGAAAGGCGTTGACGCATGATGCGCGCTCCCAATGTCTAGTCGTTCTCGAATTTTTCCGAGAACATTGATACGCGGCTGGTCTTCATCCTCACACCGACTCGATCTCTGTCGTCCACTCTTCCGGAATATCTTCCATCAGGTAGAATAGCGGATGAATGAATATCCCGATCCGATTCCCGAACGACGCCGACGTGATCGCCGAGGAGGCGGCGCGGTTTCGGGCTCTTAGCGACGATGCCAAGGTTCGTGCTCTTGAAGACAGTTGGCGGGACTACCAACTCTTGATGGCGACCTCCGATCGAAAGAGCGAGCTTAGCCGGCTTGCCGAAGAGGAAGAGAAACTCACCCTGCGCGCCATTCACGAATTCGCTGCTCGACATGGCTGAATCCGAACTGGCCGATGCCGTCCGTCGCCTGGCCGTCGTATTCGCACGACGCGGCGTTCGCCATGCGCTAATAGGCGGCCTGGCCGTCGGCTTGCTGGCTCGACCTCGGAGCACGAAGGACGCCCACTTCATTTTGCAGGTTCCCGCGTTGGCCTTCCCCGGCCTCTTGGAGGAACTGGTCGCGGAAGGGTTCGAGATCAACGTCCTGGAGACCACCCGACGATGGTCAATAGACCGGATGGCGGTTTTCTATCGCGGCGACGTGCGGATTGATTGGCTGCAACCCGTGTTGCCGCTATACGCAAATGTGCTCGACAGTGCTGAGCCCAAACCGTGGCTTGGTTCGCAATTGAGGGTCGCGACTCCCGAAGGCCTCATTCTCACGAAGATGGTCGCGTTTCGTTTGCAGGATCAAGCGGACATCGCCGCGGTCTTGGCCGCCAATCGCGATTCCATTGACGTCGAACTGATTCGCAAGGAATGGTCGCCGTACGCCGCGACGGAACCGGAACGAACGAAGTGGCTCGAGGCGGAGATTGCGCGAATAGTGCCCGGCAAGTGAGGGCAGTTGTCCATCTTGCGTGTCTGCTCCCCGAGCGGAGCGTCGTGCCACACTTCGCTCACGCCGACTCGACCTTCGATACCCCCTCCTCCTTCATACGCCGGTTCGCGTAGGTCGCCGTGAGTTGCTTCATTAGTTCCGGCATTCGTTCCATCAGGCGCTTGGGCGGGCGCTGCTCCTGGCGGCTGAGGGAATAGGCCGTGAGCAGGGGCAGCGCGATGGTCGAATCGACGTAGCAAGTCACCGAATCGGGCAGTTTGTCCGGATCGACTTTGCCCCAGGTCATGGCCTCGCTGGGCGTCGCGCCGCTGAGGCCGCCGGTGTCGGGGCGGGCGTCGGTGAATTGCAGGAAGTAGTCGTGGCCGCTCTCTTCGAGGCCGAGCACTTCCTGAATCTGTGGCTCGGTTTGCAGGCAGAAGTTCTTCGGCGAGCCGCCGCCGAGGATGAGCACGCCACTCGCTCCGCTCTTGCGTTTCGCGTCATAGACGATGGCCGCCGTCTGGTTGACATCGCGAAGCGGATCGATCGCCAGCTTGCTGCCTTCCAGTTGCAATGCGGCCAGGTTCATGCCGATGCAGCTGTCGCCGGGGCTCGACGTGAAGACCGGCACGCCGGCGCGATAGGCGGCGGCGAGCAGGCATTTGCCCTTGAGGCCGGTTTCATCCTCGCGGGCGGCGAGGTACTTGCCGACCAGGTAGTGAAACTCCGCGGTGCCCATCGTCTTCTGGAACGGCTCGCTGCGGCAGAGCGTGCGATAGAAGCGATCGGTGCCGAGCAGGTTTTCGTAATCGAAGACGATGTCGTAGATGCGAATGACCTGGTTCTCGCGCAGCGCGTAATCGTCCAGGCCCGGCCGCGACTGGTGCATCTCCATGCCAAGCGCGAAATGGGTATCGTGATAGAGATTCGCCCCGGTGGAGACGATCCAGTCGATGAACCCCGCCTCGATCAGCGGCACCAGGCACGAAATGCCCAGGCCCGCGGGCGTCAGCGCGCCGCTCAGCGCCAGGCCGACGGTTGCGTTGTCCGCGAGCATCTTGCGGACGAAGAGTTGGCAACCCTCGCGCAGCCGCCCGCCGTTGTAGGAGAGAAAAACAGCGTCGATCGCATCGGCCAGCGGCATGTTGGGCGTCATGGCCGGCGGATTGATGCGCTTCTGGGAAATACGTTGCAGCAGGGGCAGAGGATTCGTGGTGTCGCTCATGTTGGTGATTTTATTGCGCGATCGGCTGTGTCCTGAACGACGCTGTGTTTGTCTGGTCGACTGGTCGTCAATTCCAAGCGTTGCTCGTCGGCAGTATTTGTGAACGCCAAGCGAATGATCGATTGCGGATCGGAGCCAACAATCAATTCACACTCAGCACCGTAAGGAGAAGCCGAGTTCGGTGTCTGCTCGTTGCACAAGGCCGCAAGCCGCGCGAGGATTGCACGGAAACCCGACTTGCGAAGCGGAACCTTCGGCAGTTCCTCCCAGTCGCCATCGGCGGAGCGGACCCGACAGCGAGAACCTTGCCATTCCAATTCAAGTTGGTGCTGAACGCAAGCCGCCAAGAGGTTGTCGACAATTCCGACGATGCCCGGGGATTGATTTCGGAGGGTAGTGGAAAAAACTTCGGCGACGGTAAACCTTGACTTCATGGATGTCCCTTCGGGTTGGCCCATCAATCACCCCAGCGGATGCCGCCGATTTTTCATCGGCATGTCCACTGGCTTCTCCTGCTTGTGCGATTCATAAACAGCGAGGATCATTTCCAGTGCCGCCCGCCCGTCGCGGATGCTGCCGATCGGATCGCGGTCTTTTTCGATCGCCTCGATCAGGTCATTGGCGATGAGGTGGTTGGCAAAATGGGCGCTCGAATCCTTGAGCGGTTCCGGCTTGCCGACGCCGGCGCTCGTGATCGGCTGCCAGTTTGATTTACCGCCCGGCATCCAGGACGGATCGTCCAGGAAGAACGCTCGCGGCAACGAACCGGTGGCGAGGTAGATCACGCCCTTGGAACCGTATATTTGCAGGGCGAAGCGCTTGCCGGCGCCGTCCTTTGCTTTATGCGTGCCGAATGTGGCAGTGATGCCGTGGTCGAATCCATAGGTGGCGGCGATGCGGTCGCCGAGGATTGGGCCCATGCCTTCGCCGCCTTGTCGAACGTCGCCCGGCATCGCTTTCTTGCCGTTCTGCCAAATGCGGGCAAAGCACCAGCGTGTATCGCCCGCGAAAACGCGCATGAGATCCATCAGATGTGTGCCCAGCACCATCACGTCCTGGCCCCCGCCGCGGGAGTCTTCCTTGCCGCGGGCACGGATCTCGATTATGTCGCCAAGCTTGCCGTCGGCGATGAGTTGCTTGATCACCGCGACGCGTGGGCTATAGCGGGTCTGGTGGGCAATCGCACATTTCACATGATGCTTGTCGCAGGCGGCGATCATCTCGTCGGCCTCGGCCAGCGTGCGGCAGAGCGGCTTTTCAAGGAAAATGCTCGCCCCGGCTTCGGCACAGGCAATGACCATGTCGTGGTGCTTATCCAGAAAGCGATCAGCGACCGAGACGATTTGCGGCTTCTCTTTTGCGAGCATCTTCTTGTAATCGGCGTATGCTTTCGGCGCCTTCAGGCGCGCGGCGGCAGCGGCCCTGCCTTTTTCATCCTCGTCGGCCACCGCGACGATCTCGGCGCGATCGTTGTTGAGCCAGACGACATCGAGTCCATGCCCATAGTTTCCCTTGCCAGTTCGGCCGATGACGGCGACGCGATACTTGTTCATGGAGAGGCTCCCATTTTGATTCATTCCTTTGGTACACTATCTGCGAAGAGTGCAACATGAACACAAAAATTATCAACCTCGGCCTGATGATCATTTGGCTAATGATTTGCATCGGCCTGTTGACACGCGATTATTGGATGCCGGCCGGCTTAAAGAACGAGGTCAGCGGGCCGAATACGCCGCTCGTGATCTCGATCACGGCCGTGCTCGCGGTCTGGAACCTGATGCGCTTCTGGGTCGCGCAGCGGTTTCCGAAGAGTCCCCGCGTCTCACCGTCTCCCGAGGCCCAAGAATATCGCCGACGGATTCGCTCTCAACTCGGCGATGATCCCCGTGTCACCGATCCGCAATTCAGATTCGATGATTCTTCCGACCGCTCCGAGCAAAATCCGTGATGGCCCCTCCGCGCATTTTCCTGACGGCGGATTGGCGAAGTCTCCTCATGGTCAACTACATCGTTGACAGAGCTGCGCTCGAACCGCTGGTCCCAGCCGGCACGGAACTGGATCTTTTTCAGGGCAATGCCTATGTATCGATCGTGGGGTTTCGCTTTTTGCGTACGAAGGTTCGCGGCATTCCGATCCCATTTCATCGCAACTTCGACGAAGTGAATCTGCGCTTCTACGTGCGACGACGGATTGGCAGCGAATGGCGGAAAGGGGTCGCGTTTATCAAGGAGATTGTTCCACGCCGGGCGATCGCGTTCGTCGCACGTTCCCTCTACAACGAGAATTACGTTTGCCATGCGATGCGGTCGTCGCTCAACATTCCAGGCGCGGTTCGATACGAGTGGCGCCGGGACGGAAATTGGGAAGGCGTTTCGGCGGTTGCACGGGGCGAGCCTTTCGTGCCCGCGCCCGATTCCGAAGAGACGTTCATCACCGAGCATTACTGGGGTTATGCCGGGCAGCGGGATGGCGCTACGATGGAATATGGCGTCGAGCATCCACCCTGGCGCGTATGGCATTGCGATCAAGCATCGCTCAATTGCGATGTGAGTTCGCTGTATGGATCGCAATTCGCACGGTTTCTGGCGATGAAGCCGGTGTCCGCGTTTCTGGCGGAAGGCTCGCCCGTCATTGTGCGACGTGGAATTCGGATATGATCAGGTTCGAGGAGAACCAGCTTTGCGAACTCTTCACTTCGACTGTTTCAGCGGCATCAGCGGCGACATGACGCTTGCCGCGTTGATTGATGCCGGCGTAGATCCGGAGGCAATCCGCGACGTCTTCGCTTCCTTCGACTTGCCCATCACGTTAGACATCGAACCCGTCAAGCGCAATGGAATCGCCGCGACGTATGTGAACATCGTCGCTCCGGATCAGGAGGACTATCGCTTTTTGCCCGATGTCGAAGCCATCCTGAGCAAGGGAAGAATGAGTTCGCGGCAACGGGACCTGGCGGTCGCCATCTTTCGCAAGCTTGCCGAAGCGGAAGCGGCTGTCCACGCCATGCCAATCGAAAAGGTGCACTTTCACGAAGTCGGTGCGCTCGACAGCATCGCGGACATCGCCGGCGCCGCGGTTGCGATTGATTTGCTTCAAGTCGAGCGCATCACCTGTCGATCGGTTCCGCCCGGGAGCGGAACCGTTCGCTGTGCGCATGGATTGATGCCGGTGCCCGCGCCCGCGACCGCACGGCTACTCCAGGGCATGCCGCTTGCGAAGGCACCGGTGGAATCCGAGTTGGTGACGCCGACGGGAGCCGCGATCCTCGCGACCGTAGTGAATGAGTTTACCGACCAGCCCGAGATGACGGTCGAGCGCATCGGCCACGGAGCGGGCAAGAAGGACTTTTGGGAACAGCCCAACCTGCTCCGTGTATTTGTCGGCACCAGCACGCCGGCTCCGGCAACGAACGAAAGCGATACGGTGACGGTCCTGGAGACCAATCTCGATGACATCGCGCCGGAAGTGATCGGGTACTGTTTCGAGCGATTGTTCGCGGCGGGAGCCCTGGATGTTTACACGGTTCCGATTCAGATGAAGAAGAATCGGCCGGGAGTCTTGATTTCCGTGATCGCGCTGGACGAAGATTGTCGCGCCATCGAATCGATTTTGTTTCAAGAGACGGGGACGTTCGGAATTCGCCGGCACACGGCCCGCCGGGCCAAGTTGCAGCGGGAATTGATAACGATCGCCACGCGGTGGGGCGATGTGAAGGCCAAGAAAGGCTGGCGCGAAGGGCTGACCATCGTCACGCCAGAATACGAAGATTGTGCCCGCGTGGCTCGTGAACATGGCGTGGCGCTGCGCGAAGTGTTCGACGCGGTCGCACGCGGTCATCCGAGCGCGTGAATCAGTGCATCGGTGAATTGCGATGTACTCGCCGTGCCGCCCAGATCGACGGTGAGAACTCGCCGCTCGCCGAGCACTCTGCCGATCGCCCCGATAATACGGTCGGCCGCCTGCATCTCGCCGAGTTCGCGAAGCATTTCGACCGCCGGCAGAATCAGCGGCAGCGGATTGGCCCGGTCGATGCCGATGGACTCGCGCGAACCGCCGAAGATCGCTTCGAATACGCGCACGCCATCCGTGTGCATGATCCCCGCGGTGCTGGCGATGCCGCCCGAAAGACCGGCCCCCAGGTCGCTGAGCAGATCGCCATACAAGTTGCCGGTCGCGAGCATCTCAAATTGGTGCGGCCGGCTGACCAATTGCATGCAGGCGTTGTCGACAATCATTTCCTTCGCGGCGATCCGTGGGAAGTCCGCGGCAACCTTGCGAAAGCATTCGAGAACCAGTCCGTCCGCGAGTTTGAGGATATTGGCCTTGTGGATACAGTGAATCGATTTGCGATCTTGCCGAACTGCCAGTTCAAACGCGAAGCGAAAGAAGCGCAGACTGGCTACCTCGGTGACGATCTTGAAGCTCTGGACCACACCGGGTACGATCTCGTGCTCCGAAGTCGCATAAAGGTCCTCAGTCACTTCGCGCACCAGCGTGAAGTTCACATTCTGGAATCGGCTTGGCAAGCCGGGCAGGTTGTGAATCGGGCGAACAACGGCAAATACGCCGAGCGCCTTGCGAAACAGCACATTGGGGTTGGCCGGCAGATTACCGCTCAAGGATCCGCTCGGCGGCAATAGCTTCGTCTTCAAACCGAGTTTGTGGGTTCGAAGGGCCCGAATGAGTTCATCCGAGATCGGCGGCATGCCGTGCGAATGCGCCTCCCGTCCGGCCGGAAAAACGATCCACTCGATATCGACGCCCGCGGCTTTGAGCAGTCGGCGAACGGCCAGTTCCTGATCGTGGCCGATGCCGCCCCCTTGAACGAAGACTACGCGATGCATGTGATGCCTCGTGCCTGCGGATCCCAGGTCATCATACATGCGTTGGAGATCGCGCACGGTTAATAGGACAATGGAGCCGACCGTTCGACGCAGTCGGGAGGATCGTATGGAAACACCTCAAGCGGTGAAGTCAATGGACGAGTGGTCCCCGCGGATTTGGATTGGCGGCGACCTGTTTGCGCTCTTGCGGATCTTTTGGCTCGGTCGGTACTCATTCGACTGGAAGCATTTTCGGCTATTGCCACTCTGCACCGCCATCGGCCTGGCAAACACATTCTTGCGTTATGCTCAGACGGGCCTCTATGGGCGATCGATTCGGTCGACGCCGTTCGCGCAGCCGCCCCTATTCATTCTCGGCCACTGGCGAAGTGGGACTACGCTCCTCCATGAACTGCTCGTTCTGGATCCGCGGCACACGTCGCCGAGTACCTACGACTGCTTTGCCCCCGGCCACTCGCTGATCACCAAAACTGGAGCCAAGCGGCACTTCACCTGGATGCTGCCATCGCGCCGCCAGATGGACAACATGCCGGTGGGCTGGGATCGCCCGCAGGAAGAAGAGTTTGCGCTGGCATTGCTCGGGGCGCCATCGCCTTATCTCGACATCGCATTTCCTAACTGTGCGCCACTCGATGCAGCGGCACTCGACCTCGATGAATTGCCGGCACGCCAGCGGGCGCTGTGGAAGCGAACGTTTTTGCGCTTCCTGCAAACGATCAGCGTTCGCGATGCACGCCGGCTCGTGCTCAAGTCGCCGCCGCACACGTGCCGAATACCGACGCTCCTGGAGATGTTCCCCGAAGCCCAGTTCATCCACATCGTGCGCGACCCCGTTGCCGTGTATTTCTCGACCGTCAACCTCTGGAAGACACTCCATCGGACCCAGGGAATGCACGCCCCGACCCACGACGGTCTTGAGGAACGCGTGTTCGAGCGGTTTCTACATGTCCATCGGCGTCTGGAGGCAACACGTGGTCTGGTCAGGCCCGAACGGTTCCATGAGCTGCGCTACGAAGACTTGACCAAAGACCCGATTGGCGAATTGCGAATACTTTACGATCGACTCGGTCTGGGAAGCTTTGAGAATCTGCGGCCACACCTCGAACGGTATCTCGGGGAGAATGCCCAGTACGAACGCAATCGATGGCAACCATCCGAGGCTCAGGTCACCGAGGTCACTCGGCGATGGCGCGAAGTGATTGAGCGATATGGCTACAACCGCTCGCCAGCCGGCTGATGTTGAGCCTGGGATCTCATCATGCTTCCGGCCCGTCGCTTCGCGATCTGCTCCCCGCCGGCCAAGACCGATCCCAACACCAGATTCACGAGTGGTAACGACCAGTGGGCGAATCCGTTCACATACACGGCCGGAACCGACAAGATCGCATGGATGATCGCATGACTCGCCAGATAAGTCTGGCCGAGCTTGAGACTCACGAAGCGAGCCGCTTGCGCGGAATGGACCCGAGCCGCGGCGAGGAAGGTTTCCATGCTGCCGTCGCGATCGGGCTGCTTGCCGGCGGCACGCATCCGATCGCGAGCTGCCAGTTGCAATTGCTCGACCGCGGCGAGATCGTCGCTCTCCATGCCCTGGACGACGTAATCGTCATCGCCTTCGGCCGGTGCTTCATTGGCCGCATTGCTGGTCATCAACAGACTGCCGTCGCTGAAGCAGGTGGCAAACATGGCCAATGACCAGACGTCCATCGGCCGCGGCTGCTTTTGAAGGAAAGCAAACGTCTGTTTGGCACGAGAATAAAAGAGCCGGAGTTGAGCGTCGAAGCGCCATATGGGCCCGTGATACAAGATTTGAATGTGGGCCGGGCCGAGCGGTTCATATCCAAGCCCGGTAATGCGTTGATGCCAACGATCGTAGAACGGGTCGCTTCCGTCGGGAATTAGAAGGGCCGGGTCCTCGCTGCCCGTGATGCGAAAGCGAGCGGCGCCGAGACCGGCCAACAAGGCGGGGATCCAGGTCCAACCCAGAACCAGAGCGGTTGCGCACCATAGGACGAGCGTAAGGGCGGCATCATTCATTCGTTTCCTCGGGAACGCGGACGGCCCCGTGATCGGCCACCCAGCGAAGCTGCCGGGCGAGTCCGTGCAAAATGCGCAATTCATTCGGTGACGGCCGGGCCCGCACAATCAGGTGACGGACGGCGTGCATCAGGGAGTCGGCCTTCGTGCCCCAAAGGAAATGCACGCGCTCGAGCGCATTGCGTAAGTTGGCGAACATTTGTTCCTGGTCCGCGAACGACGCGACCTTTTGCGTGGGATTGATTGCAGCGCCTTGAGCACGCATCGAGTGTACGTGGAGTTCATAGAGGCAAATGGCGACCGCGTGCGAGAGATTCAGCGACGGATAATCAGCACTCGTCAAAATGCGAATCAGACGATGACAGCGGGCCACGTCCGCATTGCTCAGGCCACTCGGCTCCGGACCGAATACGAGTGCGCAGGGCCCGTCGCGTAGCGATTCGATCATGAAAGGGAGCACTTCATCCGGCCGGCCGTAGTTATTCGTTCGATAGACCCCCTCCACGTTCGCCGACGTTCCAATGACAACTCGGCAGTCCGCAACGGCGGCGTCAAAGGACTCCACAACGGTGGCCGAATCGAGAATGGACTCGCCGTGCGTCGACAGCCGCCGGGCTTCAGGCGATTGCGGATCGGCAAACGGCGCCACCAGAGTCAGTTGCTTGAGACCGAAATTGGCCATCGCCCGCGCCACGGAGCCAATGTTGCCGGCGTAATGCGGTCGAATGAGAACGACGCGGGCATTGCTCAGCATGGCTATAAGCCCAAGACATCGGCCATGGTGTACCACCGGGCGGGTTTGTTCGCCAGGAACTTGGCGGCGAGCAGGGCGCCGCGGGCATAGCTATCGCGACTGTAGCCCTTATGAACCAGTTCGAGCGATTCGCCCAGAGTACCGAAGATGATTGTGTGCTCGCCGACATTATCGCCGGCCCGTATCGCATGGACGCCAATCTCGGTGGGCGGTCGTTCACCCACCATGCCTTCGCGACCATGAACGAGGTTCGGCACATCCATCGCATGCTGAATAATTCGGGCGAAGTGCATGGCTGTACCGCTCGGAGAATCCTTCTTGAAGCGATGGTGCCGTTCGATGATCTCCACGTCAAACCCCTTGCCCTTGAGCGCCGTGGCCGCGTCGTTCACCAACTTGAACAGGAGATTGACCACCAGACTCATGCTGGGCGACATCAGTATGGCGGTTGCGTGGGCGGCCGATTCGATGTCCTTGCGCTGGGCGTCCGTGTGGCCGGTTGTGGCGACGACGACGGGAATCTTGCGCGCTTCGCAGGTGCGGACGATTTCCAGACTCCCCTCGGGGGTTGAGAAATCAACGACCACGTCGGGCTGGACATCCAGCGAAAGGGCCGGTGAAACCTCCAGCGCGAGCGAGCCGATTCCGGCCAACTCGCCGGCGTCGCGTCCCTGATTCGGATGACGTGCCGAATCGATGGCCGCGACGATTTTGAGTTCAGGGTCCTCGTGACACAACTGCACGAGCCGTTGGCCCATCCGGCCACAGGCGCCGTTGATCGCAATGCGTGTTTTCATTGACCCCTCGGAATCGTTCACGCGTACACTTCAATCGCCTTGATAATCTCATCCAGATCATTGGGCACTTGCACCGCCCGATTGGCGAAATTGGCTCGGCGAATGCCGCGCTTGCCCAGAACTTCTTCAAACGTCTTCGGATCGGCCGAGTGATACGCCACCGTGGCCGTCGGATCCTTAAGTTGGTGGCCCGTCAGGATACACACGATCCGCTCATCGGCGCCAATCACCCCCTCGGCCCGCAGTTTCTTGGCGCCGGCGACGCTGGCCGCCGATGCGGGCTCGCAACCCAATCCGCCGGCCGCGACTTTCGCCTTCGCGTCCATGATTTCCTGATCGGAGACTTCGCGCACCACGCCGCCGCAACGCTCCAGCGCGCGCAGCGCCTTGGGAAGATTCACCGGCCGATTGATCTCGATCGCGCTCGCCAGAGTATTGGCCCGAGCATTGGCGGCGTCCAGGCCACGCATATAAGCGTCCACCCGTCCCTGGTCCGGCTGGCCCGCTTGCCAGCGCAGGCCCTGCCGCTCGAACAATTGGAAGAACGTGTTCGCGCCCGCGGCGTTGATGATCGCCAGCCGGGGTGCATGCTTGATGAGCCCCAGGTCCATTAATTCGATGAATGCCTTGCCAAACGCCGACGAATTGCCGAGATTCCCGCCAGGCACGACAATCCAGTCCGGCACTTCCCATCGAAGCGCTTCGAGCGTTCGATACATGATCGTCTTTTGACCTTCCAGCCGGAACGGATTGATGCTGTTGACCAAATAGATTCCGAGCTTCTTGCTGACTTGTTGAACGCGGGCCAGCGCGTTGTCGAAGTCCCCCGCAATTTGAACCGTCAAGGCCCCGTGGTCGAGAGCCTGGGCCAGCTTGCCATAGGAGATTTTCCCCGAACCAATAAAGATGACCGCGCGCATCAGGTCCGTGGCGGCACAGTAAATGGCCAGCGAAGCGCTCGTGTTGCCGGTGCTCGCACACGCGGCGCGACGTGCCCCGACTTGCCGGGCATGGGCGAATGCGGCCGTCATGCCGTTATCTTTGAAACTTCCGGAAGGATTCATTCCTTCGTACTGCAAGTACAGCCGACCCGAATTCATCCCCACATAGCGGGCGACGCTGTCGGACACCTGCGTGAGCGTTTGTCCCTCGCCAATGGTCAGAATCTGCTCGTCGCGTGCAAACGGGAATAACTCGCGAAATCGCCAAACGCCGCTGAACTCGAGCGGTTCGTTGCGGCGCGACCATTTCGCCTCGAATTCGCGCAAATCCCTGGGCGGCGATGCTCGATCCCAATCGTAAGCCACATCCAACAAGCTGCCACATTTCGAGCATTGAAACGACGTATCGTCGAGGGCGGCGATTGTGCCGCACGAAGTGCGTATGCAGCGTTGGAAGGCGAGTTCCGTCATGTCGTCACTCTAGCGGAAGCCGGATGCGTTGGCGCGATCAATGCGGATCGGTTGCGCGACGGCTGCCGGTCGGGCAATCCTACCGAAACCTGTGCATCTCGCGGCCGCCGCCACCGGGCCGTCTGTTTCGAAACTCAATTGGCAAAGAGTCTAGTCCACGGGATACCCGATGGTGAAAACCTATCCGCGCGCCGCTCTTTGAGGAACGGGCGAAGACGCTCCAACCAGTTGGGTCGCACCCGTCATGCCCACGCGCAAGATCCGTCTCTTCGTCGAAACGCTTGAAACTCGTGTTGCCCCCGCGGTCGGCGTTTGGACAGCCGAATCCTTCGACCTGGTTGCTGCCGGCACAATTCCCGATCGCTGGTCCGCGTGGAACTCATCCTCCGGCAACGGATTCCACGTGGCGAACGGACAAGCCATCGCCGGCCTTTCGATTGCTTCGGACGGTGGATCCCAAGCGATTAGTCGCGCGTGGCCGGATCGGATATTTTCCGCCAACACGCGCATCACCGCGGCGATTCTCGCGAATAGCCTGATTCCCGCCGAGCTTTTCACACGGGGTACGGACGTCGATGGGCCGACCCCTTCGTACTACGCAGTGTCGGTCACGCGTGGAACCGAGATCCAACTCCTTCGCGTTGTCGACGGCGTGCAGTCCGACCTGGCGACTGTGCGGACGAACGACTATGTCAGCGGCTTGTGGCTGGATGTCACGCTCATCACGCAACGAAATGTCATTCAAGCCCGCGTGCAACGCAAGGACACGGGCGAGTGGCTCAATCCGTTTGGCGCATGGCAATCGTCGCCGGCCGCGGCGGTCACGGCACTCGATGGTCAGATTCGGTCGAAAGGCCGGGCCGGGCTTAGTCGTCGCGATGCCTATTCGGGGACAGTCTACTTCGATGAACTGCGCATTGCGCCTGGGTCGGGAGATGTCACCGCCCCCGTGGCCACGGTCACCATCCGTTCCTTGTCGCAATCGACGCTAAAGGGTTCAGTCGCGGAGATCATTCGTTTCGTCACTCGAGTTCGCTCAGGCGGCCCAACGAGTCGGGTCGAGTACTTTATCGATGGCGAACCGATCGCGAGCCGCACCACGCAAATGTTCGCTGTCGACTTCGACAGCCGTAATCTCGAAAACGGATCGCACACGGTCGAGATTCATGCTTGGGATAAAGCTGGAAATGTGGGCGTGACGACGGAGTTGTTCGTTGTCCACAACCAATTGCTTTCCGCGTTGCCCCCAATCCCACAGCATTACAGCCATATCCGCTATGCCGCACTCGCCTATAGCGGACTGACGCTTGGAGCCGAGGAACAAAAACTGCTGCGGACGAGCGTCGATCTCGTTGTGCCGAACACGCGTTATTTGCAGTCGATCAACGCCGTCGCGCCAACGACGCCGCAGTTGATCTATTCCAATGTCTCCAACCTCTATCTCGACCTGCTCACGGATTGGTTGAACTTCGCCGACCGAAACGACATTCCGCGTGAATCGGCATTTTACCATGTCGCTCAGGCAACCCCATTCTTGGGCGATAGCCCTTCGTCGGTTCCCGTCAATTGGTTCTGGAACGTCCAGCGTGGACCGGCCAACGGCACGACCGGATTCATCAAGCTGACGGGACAATCACAATCGCCAACGGGCGGTCAAATCGACTTTCCCACGGTGGGCGGGGCGATCTACCTCGGCTATCCCGATCGCTTCCGAGAGGTGAACATCCGGCTGGCTCGGACCGCATCGGCGAATTGGCAGGGAGTTCTCGAGTACCCGACGCAGGTCAACAGCGCCGGCCAACCGACTGGCTGGGGAACGTTGTCGCTTGGATCGGATACGACCGCCGCACTTCGCCGATCCGGAACACTGACCTTCGATCCGCCGGCCGACTGGCAAGCAGCGGTTTTACCCGGATCAACCGCACAATTGTTCTACGTTCGAATTCGAACGACTGCGGGCGATGCGGTGACGGCGCCCATCGCGTTGACTATCCTTGGCCGAGATTATGTCAACGCGCACGGTTCACAGTCCGGCATTATTCCCGCATTCGATTCGACGGCCGACAAGAATCGCGACGGCTACCTGAGCGATGCCGAATATGCGAACCGCCAACCGGGATTTGATGCGCGGTTCGCGTACGAAAGTCGCCTATTTTATCCTTACTACGGCCAGATGCGCTTTGTCACGAATCCATCCGGAAATGGAGTGGCAGCCTGGGCCGTTGCCTATCAGCGCAAGCTGCTGACCGCCAACCCAATCGCGGACGGCATCTTCATGGACAATTCCGGCGGACGCGGGCCGATCGCGAACTCGCCTGTCGTCGAATCGGCCGCCGCTTATACGTCCGATTTTGCGGCGCTTTTGGGAGCAATCAATCGCCGCATTGCGCCCAAATGGGTCCTTGCCAATACTTCCAGCGGTGGAAGCGCGGCCGAGCAAATCGTCCGACAGGTGCCCGCCACGATTGAGGAATTCGCTCTGCGCCCCATGTCGACCAATTGGTCGCAGTTCCTCGACGTTTCCGGCATGGTGAGCAATCGGCAAGCTTTGTCGGATCCGCCGGGCTATCTCATCCTCGATAGTCTTTCGACAGGCGGAGCGCCGACGGACTCGCGCACCCGCATTGCCGCGCTTGCCTATTACTATTTGCTGGCCGACCCCTCATCGACTTTCTTCATGACCTGGGGCGGCGAAGAGCCGGCATCCGCATGGAGCCGTCATTGGTTCGATGCGATCGCGTACGATGTGGGACGGCCGCGGGGTTCATGGACGCAATTTGCAACAGGAAGTGATCCCGCCAACCGTTCGTTGAACTTCCAGGTCTTTCAGCGGACCTACGATAACGCTCTCGTTCTCTACAAGCCCCTCTCCTACCTCGCCGGCCACGGCACCGGGACGACCGGCAATTCGACAGCTACCACACACCCGTTGAACGGCAAATACCGGGCGTTGCAAGTCGATGGGACTCTCGGGCCGGTCGTCACTTCCATCACGCTTCGCAACGGCGAAGGAGCGATACTTATTCGTGCTTAGGTGCACTAGTCGTCTTCCGAAGGAGAGCTAAGTGCATAGCGCCCCGTTGCTCGACGACGAGCAACGCACCTTTGCCGCCCAGTGCCTTGTCCAAGCTTAAATGTCGGGATCGGTCGCAGCGGAAGTCGCCAGATTTCCGTGAACGATGGCCAGTCAAGGATCTGGCGACTTCCGCTACTCACCTATTGCCCTTTCCGGCACATTCCTCGTCGCGGTCCAGTGCAGGTGACACTTGCCTGCGAGTCGCCTTTCGACCTCGTCTCCATGCTCGCGCCACAAATGATTTTTCCTCTGGCAGAGAGGTTTCGGCCACGATTGGGCCTGTCTTTATCCGCATAATCCGGAAAATCGTTGCAACCCGAACTTTGGGATGTTAGCTTCGGAACCCGCTACGCTCGGGGTTCCCCGCTGGCGCAGCCGCGCGCCCTCATTCGCACTTCTGATCGAATTCGTCATCCGGGAGGTAGTAGCCATGACTCCGCGATCACCACGCCCGCACATGTCTGTGACGTCCATTCATCGAAAGAGATTCATTCGATTTGTCCGGCCGCAATGCGAGCACCTCGAAGACCGCAACGCCCCCGCGCTATTCAGCGTTCAGAATCCTTTGTCGTTCTCCGGGCTGAATAACAACGGTTGCGTGGCGACCGCCGATCTGAATAAAGACGGCTTCGAGGACGCCATTCTGACCAACTTTGGCACGGACTATGGGACAGGAGCAGCGAGCACGATCACGATCCTCTACGGCAAGGCTGGTGGCGGGTTCAATAAGGTCCAACTCAATACGGGTGGCAAGAACGTCGCGTTCGTCACCATCGCGGACATCAATGGCGATTCCTGGCCCGACGCAGTTGTGGCGAACGCGAACCAGCAGAATGAGGGCACCGTCTCGGTTTTCAAGAACGATGGCGCCGGCAATCTGTCCCTGTTTGGAACGCCGTTCCTGGTTGGCGGCAACAACTCGGCCTGGGTCGGGTTGGCCGATGTGACTGGGGACAACATCCCCGACGCGATTGTCAGCAATTTCGGAAAGGACGACGGGTCGGGCGAAGGGCTTGTCGGCAACAATGTCACCATCTTCCAGGCGAATGATGATGGAACCGGGCATGGCAACTTCACATTCTCGTCCAGCCCGGTCGCGACCCTCGCTCCGGATGTCTCGTTCGTGCCGACGGCACTGGCCGTCGCGGACTATAACGGCGATGGCATCACGGACATCGCCGCCGCGGTGCCAGGCGTTCCGCCCGACTTCGGACAGCCATATCCGCCCGGCACGATTTATGTGTTCCAGGGAACTGGGAGTGGCGGCTTTGGCGATCCGAACCAGTACGACACGGGCGGTGTTTTCCCGGTGGGAATTGAGGCAGCAGATCTCAATGGGGATAGCAAGAAGGACTTAATCGTCTCCAACGCAGGCGATCCGAACGGCACACCCGAGTTCAAGGACAACGCGGTTGGCGTGTTACTCAACGTCAGTAGTACCGCCACTGTGAACTTCGGCGTAACCAATACGCTGACGACCAATTGCCACGGGACGTTCGCGACGGCGGTCGCGGACTTTGATCTCGACGGAAAACAAGATATTGCGGCGGTCAATTACGGTTCCGAATTGGGCTCGTCCCCGGCTGCGTTTGTGTCCATGTATATGGGCAACGGCTCGGGGAGTTTCACCCCCGGTTCACCGGGTACCTACGACACTCTGACTCATGTCGGCGGCGGCCAGTTTCTCGCCGTTGGCGACTTCGATTCCAACGGCACTCCGGACCTGATTGTCGCGCACGCGTCCAATCTCGTGGGCTTGATGCTCAACACCAGCACCGTTGCGCCCACGGTGACAATCAATCAGGGCGCCGGCCAAACCGATCCGACCAACTCGACTTCCATCGCGTTCGACGTCGTGTTCTCCGAAGGTGTGACCGGGTTCGACGGAAGCGATGTCGATTTGTCGGGAAGCACGGGCGGCGGCAGCGGACTAACGGCATCGGTCACGGCGATCGATGCGAGCCGTTACACCGTGACCATCACCGGCATGTCAGGCACCGGTTTAGTCAAGGCCACGATCCCGGCCGGAGCCGCGACGAGCATTGCCAGTGGCACTTCGAGCCTAGCCTCCACGAGTTCTGACAATCAGGTGACCTACGATCTGGTTGCCCCGACCGTCACGATCAACCAGGCGAGCGGCCAGGCCGATCCGACGACGACGGGGCCAATTGTCTTTACCGTCGTGTTCAGCGAAAACGTCACGGGCTTTGCAAACGCCGACGTCGATTTGAGCGACAGCACACTCACTGGTCTTTCCGCGTCCGTTACCCAGAACACGGCTTCGAATTACACCGTTTCGGTGACTGGTATGTCCGGCAACGGAACGGTCGTAGCGAAGGTGAAGGCCGGCGCCGCAACCGATACGGCGGGGAATACGAGCGACGCATCCACCTCGAGCGATAACACGGTCACATTTGGAACCGTCGGTCCCGCCGTGACGATCAACCAAGGCGCCGGTCAAGCGGATCCGACCAATTCCACCTCGATCGTATTCGATGTCGTGTTCGCGGAAGGAGTATCCGGGTTCACGGGATCTGATGTCGACCTGACCGGCAGCACGGGCGGCGGCAGCGGACTGTCGGCGTCGGTTACTCCGATCGACACAAGCCACTACACGGTCTCGGTCACTGGTATGTCCGGTGTCGGCACGGTGGTTGCCACAATTCCCGCCGGAGCAGCCACGAGCATCGCGAGTGGTTCGCCCAGTCAAGCGTCATCAAGTTCCGACAATCAGGTGAATTTCGACCTCGTCGCGCCAACGGTTACGATCAACCAGGCGAGCGGCCAAGGCGATCCAACCGGATCGGGACCGATCTTGTTCACGGTGATATTCAGTGAGGACGTCACTGGTTTCACGAGTGCCGATGTGAATTTGAGCGGCAGTTCGCTCGCCGGGCTTTCCGCGGCGGTGACGCAGAATACCCCATCGAATTACACGGTCTCGGTCACCGGCATGACCGGCGAAGGAACGGTCGTGGCCAACATCGGCGCCGGCGCCGCGACGGACGGAGTTGGCAATGCAAGTGACGCATCGACTTCGGGCGATAACACGGTGACATTCGATGGCGTCGCCCCGACGGTCACGATCGATCAGGCCGTTGGCCAGTCGGACCCGACCCACACAGCCTCGGTCAGCTTCGACGTGAAATTCAGCGAACCGGTGACGGGTTTCAATTCTGCCGATGTGAGTCTCGCCGGCAGTACCGCGGGCGGCGCCCTTTCGGTAGTTGTGACCGGCTCACTCGATACGTATACCGTGACGGTAACTGGTATGACGACGGACGGGACGATCGTTGCGAGCATCCCCGCCGGAGGGGCAACAGACGGAGTCGGGAATGCTAACAGTTCATCGACTAGTACGGATAATTCGGTCGCATACGTCAATACCGCCGGCACAATTCAGTTCACGCAAGCGGTCTTTGACACGACGGAGCCGGAACTCCCGATAACCGAGAATCTCGTCACCATCACCGTCAGCAGAGTCGGTGGGTCCGATGGACCTATTTCCATCGACTACAGTGTGAGCGATGGGACGGCTCGGTCGGACGGACCCTCAATTCGGGGACGAGACGACTACACTCCCGTTAACGGCGCACAGGGCACACTCAATTGGGCGGACGGTGAAGGAGGCGACAAGACCTTAACAATCAAGATTCTGCCCGATCCACTGAACGAGGGCACGGAACTTGTCAACTTGAGTCTCACCAACCCGGTCGGGAACCCTTTACTTGGTCTGACGACCGCGGTCGCCGCAATTGCCCCGAGCGATGGCCAGTTGCCGGGCAGGTATGTGGATCAAGACGGGGACAAGTACACGATCAAGCTGGCTGGCAAGACTGGATCCTTGCTGTACTACCGCACTGACCCGGACGGCGACGGCCGGGGGCCGATCGATTCGATTGTGTTGTCCGATACGCTTCGCGATCCGCTTCGGCCGAGAGCATCGCTAATCGTTTCCGTTTCCAAGTTCAATTCCAGGACATCGCCGCCGGGCGATGGCACTGTCGACATCGGCGCGATTAGCGGATCCGGATTGAGAATGATTTCTGCTCGGAAGGCGAATCTCGTCGCGAACGGCGTCAATCTCGACGGCTACCTCGGGGCATTGGTTGTTGGAAATATCGAGGATGGCGCCGATATTACCACGCTCGCAACCACCAATCCGAAGCAGAAGACCCGCATCAATGCACTCGCGATTGACGATGGAACGGCGATCGACGTCGGGGCCAATATCAGCAACCTGATGGCCTGGGGGTTCCGCGGCGGGTCGATTACGGCCCCAAGCGTCGGAACCATCGTCATCCGAGGCAACATGGACGCCGATGTGAATGTTACCGGCGGCGTAGGGGCCATGGTCGTCACGGGCAATATGACCGGCGATGTGAATATTGCCGGCACGGGCATCAACCTGACGAAAAAGGCGCTCAATGTCTTGCGCGTCCGCGGCATGGTTACGGACAGCAACATCATGGTGACAGGCAACGTGGGGACCGTCGTGGTTGGGTCATTCCACGACAGCCGCCTGTTTGCGGGTTACACCGGCGCCGACGACGGCAACGGAACTTTTAGTGACACCCCGTTCACCGTGACGATGTTCCGATCCACCGCCGCGACGGATGCTTTTGAGAACAGTTGGGTCATCGCCAACGGGATAACCACCGCGTTCCTGCGCAGCGTTAAAGCGAACAATACGGACCACGGCGGCAATCCATTCGGGTTCTTCGCACAGAAAGTGTTCGGGCACGTTACGGTCGTCGCGCCGACGCCGTGGACATACTACACACCGAGCGACGGCACGTTCAAGATCCTCCAAGACTTCGTGGTGGAGACATTTGGGGTGTAAGTGCCTAGCCGGCACATAACCTTTGCCAGGCGCACAGCCAAACCGGACCGACTCGCTGCCGAATCCGGTTTGGCTGTGCGCCAATTTACGCGCTTCCCTTTGACCCCCTCTTCGCGTATTCTTCACCCACCGTCCGCAACATCACTCCCGCCGGTGTCAACATGAAGCAACCCATGACCTTGATCCGTCTCGCGGTTGGCGTTTTTTGTCTCGGTGGTCTGGCCGCCGTGGCGCTGGTGGCTCGCAATGAGCGGACGCCGGCCGATCAAATGACCGAGGCGGCCGGCCAATTCCTGAGCAGCCTTTCCGATGAGCAACGCAAGAAAGCGGAGTTCGATTTCGACGACCCGCACCGAACCGGCTGGTTCTTCACGCCGCAACAAAACAAGGAACACATGGCGACGCGGAAGGGGTTGCGCTTGGAGGAGCTGACCGCCGATCAGAAAAAGAAAGCGCTCGCCTTGTTGAAGACGGGCACGAGCAGTCACGGTTACGGGCAAGCAACAACGATCATGAGCCTGGAGCAAGTTCTTCACGATATCGAGAAGAAGGGAACGATGGTTCGCAATCCGAACTGGTACTTCGTCAGCGTTTTTGGCAAGCCGTCGAAGACCGGCAAATGGGGCTGGCGAATCGAAGGACATCACCTGTCCGTCAACTTCACTCTCGATCGAGGCCAGGTCGAATCGCCGACGCCCTTCCTCTTTGGCGCCAATCCGGCCGACGTTCAGTCTGGCCCACGGAAAGGTCTGCGAACGCTGCCCGAGGTGGAGGATTATGCCCGCGAGCTAATCAAGGCGCTCGATGGTGATCAGAAAAAACTGGCGCAGCAGAGCAAGCCTTACCCGGAGGTCGCCGAAAACACCGCAGCCGCGAAGCTCGGCGCGCCGACCGGTATTCCCGCGAGCAAGCTCCACGAGAAGCAGCGCGATATCCTGATCAAGCTGATGAAGGCGTACACGGATCGCATGCCTGAGAGCGTTGGTCAAGCGGAAATGAAGGCAGCGAACGACGCTGGGATCGACAAGGTCTATTTCGGCTACAGCGGGACCGGAGAACCAGGCAAGCCATACACGTACCAAATTCAAGGGCCTACATTTGTTGCTCAGTTCCTCAACACACAAACCGACGGCTCCGGGAATCCGGCCAACCACATTCACAGCGTCTGGCGAAGGCTGCCGGCGGATTTTGGGTTGAAGGTCGAGTAATTGCGGCGGGTGCCGGCAACGACCTTGCAACCTGATGGCGAGCCGAGTGGCGTGAGCCGCCGGGTAACGACAATACCCGGCGGCTCACGCCGCTCGGCTCGCCGTTGCCAAAGTCAGGCTGGACCGCTACCGCTGTATCTTTGCCGCTCGCCGTGATTGTCGGATCGGCTTTGCCTCCACCACTTGCGGCGGCGCTCCACCCTCAATCGCCGGATCGCGTCGGGCCGCGTTGAGACGCGCTTGCTCCAGGAACCGCTCCTGACTCCGGATAATTGGTTCTCCACTCTTGGGCTTCAGCCGCTTGTACGTACCGTCTGGCTGCATTTCGCGGGCCTTGGCATTGTCGCTCAGACTCACCTCAAGAATATCTTGAATCAGCCGCTGTTTGAGTTCGGCCGGCTCGATTGGGAATACGACTTCGACCCGTCGGCTCAAATTGCGATCCATCCAGTCGGCCGAGCCAATATAGACTTGTGGATCGCCCGCGTTGCCGAAGTAAAAAATGCGGCTGTGCTCCAGGAAGCGATCGACCACCGACATGACGCGGACGTTTTCGCTCAAGCCCGGGACGCCCGGACGCAAGGCGCACACTCCACGACAGATCAGGTCGATCTTCACTCCGGCCTGGCTGGCGCGATAGATCGCTTGCACGACCGCCGGCTCCAGCAGCCCGTTGATTTTCGCGATGATTCGCCCATTCTTCCCCGCTTTTTGGAATTCTGCTTCGCGGCGGATCATCTCGATCATAAAGTCTTGCAGGCGCGACGGCGCGACAATCAGTTTCTTCCAAACCGGCAACTCGCTGTATCCGGTCAAATAGTTGAATAGGGCGGACACGTCGTCCGCGAAGTCGGGGTTGGCGGTGAAATACCCCAGGTCCGTGTAAATGCGCGCCGTCTGCGGATTGTAATTTCCCGTGCTGAGGTGAACGTACCGGCGAATGCCGTCGTCCTCACGGCGAACCACGAGGGCGACCTTGCAATGGGTCTTCAGCCCAACGAAACCAAAGACGACATGCACGCCCGATTTTTCGAGTTCGCGGGCCCACAGAATATTGCGCTCCTCATCGAGCCGAGCTTTCAGCTCGATCACCGCGGTAACTTGCTTGCCGGCGTCGGCAGCGCGTTGGAGCGCTCGCACCACGGGTGAGTCCGAGCTGGTGCGATACAGTGTTTGCTTGATTGCCAGTACACGTTCGTCGGCCGCTGCCGAATCGATGAAATCGACGACAGGCGTGAACGATTCGTAGGGGTGATGCACCAGAATGTCGCGGGCCCGAATGGCCGTCCAGATGTTGGGCGCATTGGCAAATTCGGGCACCAACTGCGGCACGAACTCGGGGTCCCGCAATTGGAGATACCCGGGCAGTCCATAGACCTGGAACATGCCGGTCAAATCGAGCAATCCCGGCAAACGAAATACGTCGGCGATGGTGTCCAAGTCGAGCGACGTGGTCAGAAATTGCACGACTTCTTCGGGAGCATCGGCTTCGACCTCCAATCGCACGGCATTGCCGCGCCGACGCTTGCGCACCGATTCCTCGATGGCTTTGAGCAGATCTTCCACTTCATCGTCGTCGATTTCGTACTCGCTATCGCGGGTAACGCGGAAGATGGTCGCGTGATCGAGAGTCATGCCCGGAAAGAGATCCTCCAGGTGCAAACGAATCGCCGTCTCGAGCGGCGCGAACACAAAGCCCTTGTCGGCTGGCAACTGCACGAATCGCCGGAGCACCGCCGGGACTTGCACCACCGCAAAAAGCTTGTCCGGATGCTTCGGCCTTTCGAGGACCACCGCGAGATTGAGTGACTTGTTGGCCAGGTGCGGGAACGGATGCCCAGGATCGATGGCGAGCGGCGTCAGCACCGGAAATACTTCCTTGCGAAAGACTTCGCGGAGATGCTTACGCTCCGCTTCCGACAAGTCCTTAATGCCCTGGCGAATGACGATTCCTTCCTTTTCGAGCGACGGCAAGACGTCCTCGGTGAGCAGCCGATACTCTTCCGTGACCATCTCGCCGACTGTTTGCGAAATGTGTTCGAGTTGCTCCTTGGGCAGCATCTTGTCGGCCCCGGACGAACGCGTGATGCCCGCGTGCAACTTTTGCATCAATCCGCCCACGCGGACCATGAAAAACTCATCGAGATTGGATGAGAAAATCGCTAGGAATTTGAGTCGTTCCAGAAGTGGAACTTGCGGATCTTGCGCTTCTTCCAGCACGCGGCGATTGAATTCGAGCCACGACAACTCGCGATTGATGTAGAGCGCTGGATCATCCAGATTGGTAATCGTTTCGGCAACCACGGGCGGGATTACGGACATGGTGATGTCCTCATGGGCAATCAATGGAGGGGACCAAAACGGTCGAGATCCCTTCCTTGAATTTATCGGAAAAAGGCAGAACACGTGCTATCATCTTCATTCCCCGGACCCACTTCGAGGCCTTCCATGCGGATTCTCTCTTGCCTGTGCACGTCGATCGTTCTCGCGAGTCCTCTGTTCGCCGACGGTCCATCGGACAACGTAGCGGACAACGTCCGTCGCATTCCGCCGGTACCGAAGACCAAAGTCTCCGCGGAAGACAAGGCCGACTTGCAACGCGGCGCTGAGGAATTGGCCAACGAAATTCAGTCGTTGCGTGGGATTCTCAAAAACAAACCTGAGCTTCTGGCGCTGCTGCCCGACGTGCAGATTTTCCACAACGCGATTCGTTACGCCCTAACCTACGACGAAATCTTCAATCCGAGGAATGAAGTGCCCACGGCTCGCAATCTACTCAAAGCGGGAATGGACCGAGCTGCCTCGCTGAAGCAGGGCAAGGCGCCTTGGCTAACAAAGACAGGCCTCGTCGTACGCGGCTATGTTTCACGAATCGATGGGTCGGTGCAACCCTATGGGCTCGTGGTGCCGACAACATTTCAGCCGGGCTCCCCGCACAAACATCGGCTTGACGTCTGGTGCCACGGCCGCGGCGAAACGCTGAGCGAACTGAATTTCCTCAACGACCGGATGAAGAACCGTGGAGCATTTACGCCAACCGATGCGTTCGTGTTGCATCCCTATGGCCGGTATTGCAACGCGAACAAATTCGCCGGTGAGATCGACTGTTTTGAAGCGCTCGACCACGTGAAGAGATCCTATCGCATTGACGAAAACCGAGTGGTGATGCGTGGCTTCTCGATGGGTGGGGCCGCGTGCTGGCAGTTTGCGGTCCATTATCCCGATGTCTGGTGCCGCCGCCGCACCAGGTGCCGGGTTTGCCGAGACCGCTGAGTTTCTGAATGTCTTCCAGAACGAAAAGGTGCAGCCCACCTGGTACGAGAAGAAGCTTTGGCATTTTTACGACTGCCCGGACTACGCGGTGAATCTCTTCAATCTGCCGACGGTCGCATATAGCGGGGAAATTGATCGCCAGAAACAAGCGGCCGATGTGATGGAGAAAGCGCTGAAGCACGAAGGAATGAGGCTTGTCCACATCATCGGACCGAAGACCGCCCATGCCTATCATCCGGTTGCCAAGCTGGAGGTTGCCCGTCGAATCGACGCCATCGCGGCCGTCGGACGCGATGCCGTGCCGGCGAAGGTCAAGTTTCAGACGTACACGCTCCGTTACAACCGCAGTTTCTGGGTGACGATCGAGGGGATGGAACATCAATGGGAGCAGGCCCGCGTGGAGGCCGAGATCATCGACAACAAGGTCATCTTGCACACCAAGGGGGTCACCGCATTGACGCTGTCAATGCGCCCGGCCAGTGCCCACTCGATCCCACCCAGCCGATCGAAGTCTTTTTCCCGCCAGATCGGAGTCCCATCAAGGACGGGCGGTTTGGCGTCGTCGCCCAAAGGAAGCCCGGCACCGATCGGTCGTGGGTCTCGCGCTGGCAAAAGCTTCCGGGCGATCAAAGTTGGAAAGAAGTGACTTCGTTCGGCGACCGACTTCGCAAACGCCACGGTCTACAGGGGCCGATCGACGACGCGTTCCTCGATCGCTTTATCTTCGTCCGTCCGACTGGCATGCCGTTTAACCCGACCACCGGCAAATGGGTGGATGCCGAGATGAGGCATGCGATCACCCATTGGCGGCAACAGTTCCGCGGCGAGGCAATCGTCAAGGACGACAATTCGATCACCGATGCCGACATTGCGACGAGCAACCTCGTCCTCTGGGGCGACCCGTCCAGCAATGCAGTGTTGGCGAAGATCGCCGACAAGCTGCCAATTAAGTGGACCAAGGACAGCGTGATCGTCGGCAGCGAAACGTTCAAGGCCAGCACCCATGTGCCGCTCTTGATCTATCCGAATCCACTGAACCCGAGGCGCTATGTCGTGCTGAACAGCAGTTTCACCTACCGCGAGTATGACTACTTGAACAATGCCCGCCAGGTACCGAAGCTGCCAGACTATGCGATCGTCGATGTGACCAGTCCAGTCACTTCGCGGTTGCCCGGCAAGGTGGCGGTGGCAGGGTTCTTTGACGAGAAGTGGCAACTATCCAGCAAGAAATAGAAATCGCACCGATCGACTCGCAATGAATGTTAAGCGCGCCAGCCCCGTGAGCATGAGCCGGATCGGGCGGAGTCTGAATCGCCCGAGAATTCGACGCGGAATTCCAGGACTTTGCCCTCCGCCGGAACACGGGGCTTCGCCTTCGCTCACCCTTCAGGCACCGCTGCCCGGCCGCTAACTCTGACACGGGCTTTGAATGTTGAGTTCCCTGCCGGGCTAGGCGCGTGTTTCCACCTGGCGGAATTCGACCAGTTCCAATTCCTCGTCGCCGAAAAGAAACGTCCGCGAACCGAGCCCACGCATCAATCCCCCCCGATCAATCCAATCAATTCCAGCGCCGGTACGGATCCCTTCTTCCGAATGTTCCGCGGTCGCCGAGTAGAGAGCCGGGATAAAGAGTTCGTACGAATGCCCGTCCACAAGCCAGACGGTTGCCGGTTGATAAAGTCGGTCCCGTAGCGACTCCACACTTTCCAATCGGAGTTTGCGAATCTGTTCCACGGGCAGCCATACGTAACGGCCGCTCTGAAATACCTCAAGCACGGGGCCGAGCAGATCATCCGAATCGCGCCAGCCCTCGAACGAGCGCCCGTCGACAAAGCCTTCGACCCAAGGTGCTTGTTCGTCGGCTGCATCGAGAAGGTCAATTGCGTCCTCAAACTTTTCGGCCTTCAGGCAGTCCTTGGCTTCCAGACGGCGGCGGACATGTTCGGGCGGATCGACGAGGAATTGCGGGTGAACTTCGGCGTGTCGTGCGCCGTCCGCCCGAAGCAGATCGCGATACTCGGCTAAGTATTGTGGGAATTCACTTTCAGATTGCTTCAGCTCATGGAGTTGCCGGTCAACTGCATCACGGTCGCCGGTAAATGCCAGGAGGTCGCAAAGTAATAATTTTCCCCGGGGTCATCGTATCGGGCCGAAGCAATTTGACGTTGCTCGCGAATCGCGTCGGTGAGGCGAGCTTCATGAAATAGTTCGAGCGGCGACATGCCAACTATCTTACGGCTCGATGTTGCGCGGGCTCCTTGGGTGGCAACGGATCGCTCCATCGGCTATATTTCAATCACCTACCCGCCGGCGACCTCTCCCGCCAAAACCGGCTATGGAATTCAAGCCATGCTCAATTTTGTCGGCCCTCGTTCGCGTTTCTGCGACAATATTTCGCGACGATCGTTCCTCCAGGTCGGTGGCTGGGCGCTGGGCGGTTTGACGCTCCCGGCCCTGTTGCGAGCAGAAGCGGCGAGCGGAAGATCATCGCACAAATCCGTCATCGTCGTTTATCTATCGGGCGGCCTTTCGCATCAGGATACATTCGACCTGAAGCCGAACGCGCCCGAACGAAGTGCGTGGCGAATTCTCGCCAATCCCCTCGGCGGTGCCGGGCGTCCAGGTCGGCGAACTCTTGCCGATGATGGCGAAGTGCATGGATCAGGTCGCCCTCGTGCGATCGATCGTCGGACTCGCCGACGAACATTCCAGTTGGCAAAACATGTGCGGCGTCGGCATGAATACCGCGCAGCGTGAGATGCGTCCGCACTTCGGCAGTGTCGTGGCCCGCGTGCAGGGCCCTGCGGACCCATTGGTGCCGCCCTTCGTCGATCTGTTCCCGACCATGCAGCACAAGCCCTACAACTCGCCGCATGCCGGCCGGCTGGGACGGGCGGCCGCGGCCGTCAAAGTCGATGGCGATGAAGTCTCGACGATGAAGAATCTGTTGGTCCCAGTTGAACGACTTGAGGACCGCAAGGAACTTCTGGACACGATGGACGAAATTCGCCGCGGGACGCAAGAATCGACGCGCGGCAGCGGGGACACGTTTCACGCCAAGGCATTCGACGTTCTGACATCGAGCAAGCTGGTCGACGCACTCGATGTCACGAAGGAGCCGGTCGCCGTTCGCGATCGCTATGGCCGGGGTTCATCGAAACACCTGGGCGATGGCGCACCGATGTGGAACGACCAGTTATTGATGGCACGCCGATTGGTGGAAGCGGGCGCTCGCGTAGTCACCGTTGCGTACGGCTTCTGGGACACGCATGGGCAGAATTTCCGGCATCTGAAGCGGCACCTGCCGCTGCTCGATCGTGGCATCTCGTCACTGATTGAGGACATTTACGCACGCGGATTGGACAAGGATGTCACGGTGCTCATGTGGGGCGAATTCGGCCGGACGCCGAAGATCAATAAGGACGCGGGCCGTGACCACTGGAGCCGCGTGAATAGCGCCTTGTTCGCCGGCGGCGGGATGAAGGTCGGCCAGGTGATTGGCTCAACTGATTCCATCGCCGGCTCGGCCAAGGACGACCCAGTTCCATATCCGAACGTGCTCGCGACAGTCTACCACAACCTCGGCATCGATCCGCACAGCATGGTCTACGACGTCGCTGGCCGGCCGAACCCGATTCTGCCGAGCACAACGCAGGTGATCGGCAAGCTCGTTTAATGCGTGCTTGCGACCGTAGTAGTGCGACCGCCAATGGCAACAGCCAACGAGTTATGCCATTTGCGCATTTATGAATAGTACCAGTCGAATTGCCGATGTGCGGGCTCTTAATCGGGCCGGCTGGCGAGGAACCGCAGGGCGAAGCTGGTTGAGACAACCGGGAAGTTATCGATTGCCGTCTTGATTTGCCATTCGCCGCCCGGCTTCTGATTCTGGATGAGCCATTCGGCGCCTTCCTTGTACCAATCGCGCTTCTTCGTCTTTTGATCAATGAATTGCTCTCCAGTCGCACGGCCGACGGCAGCGATCAGATCGATGTTGTAAAAGGTATGCGGGGAATTCTTGAACGTGAACTGTTTGGCTATCCAGTCATGTCCCGCCTTGAGTGCGGCCGACGAAGCCTTGCTTTGTTTGCCGATGACATCCTTGGCGGACAGCAAGCAAGCCAGGCCGGACAGCGTCATCGTGTGAGTTCCCTTGGGAAGGTTGGACATATACGCCCAGCTTCCGTCGGCGCATTGAAAGCGCAAATAGAGGCTTTCAACGTCTTGCCAAAAGCCCGCCTTCTTGACTTTGAAACCGGCCTTATTCGCAGCATAAAGAGCGGCGATCGCATAGCCAGTATTTGAATGGTCGGCCCGATTGCCCCCATTCGACTGGTAGCTCCAGCCTTCGAGGTTCTTTCCATTCCATACCGCCGCTTTCTCAAGCCACTCCACATTGCGCTTGATCAGGTCGGCGTCTTTCTTTTGATTCGCCTTGCAGAGCACCTGCGTTTGAAGACTAACGACATAGGTGTGTCTCGGTTCCAGTGTGCGCAAATACTTCAAGCCGCGAGCCACGACTTCGTCATCCGACTTGAGACCACTTTCTAGTAATGCCAGCAGCGCGAGCGCGGAGGTCCCACCCGGCTGCAGCAGATTGAGGCTAACATCTTCCCAATTCCAAACGCCCTTTTCGAACTCTTTTTGATGGCCCTTGAGGTACTCGATAGCCTTCTTTTGCGCCTCTTTGACCTTGTCCGCAAGCGGATCTGCCGGGGGCTTTTGCCGCTCGCGCGGCGCACGCACCAAAACCGACGGCGTCACGGGCGGTATTGGGGCAGCGGTGACAGCTTGTTCGTGAGGAGCCAGGCTCAGGACCGTGACGACGCCCATGGACAACAGTAAGCCGCTGACGAACAATTTCATGGCAATGCCTCGGAACGGAGACGACGGGATCAATCGCGCACGCACGGCGGGCGGGATCGCAGCATTTCGAGCGGTGAGTGCCATTGTTTTTCCAATGAGTTTCGGATCGACACTGGCAGCGAGACCCTCGGAGGCGAGCACGACGGTTGCCAAAACTGCCGGCGCCAGCCCACGGCGAATGAGACGATCGCGCAATCTCGCACGTCCATCCGCCAAATTGCGGTGCAGCGTGCGGAGCGAGCATTGGATTTGCGCCGCCGCCTCATCGCGTGTCAATCCTTCCAAATAACACAGCACCAACGGCGTTCGCCATTTCGCCGGCAAACAGTTCAATTCTTCATCGAGCACGCCGCGGACGTCCCGCCATTCGACGTCCGCGAACGGATCCGACTCGCTTTGCATTTCGCGCGCCGGCGTTGGCAATGGCTGCCGCGTTTTGCGCAGTCCGTACGGCGACCCGGTAGAGCCAACCCGGCAGGCAATCGTTGACTTTGCGAGCGTTCCGGGCCAATGCGAGAAACGTCGCCTGGAAGGCATCGTCGGCGTCCATCGAGAAGCCCAACGCCCGCCGGCAGACGCCCAACACCATCGGCCCATGCCGATGCACCAATTGTGCGAATGCGTCGCAATCTTGGTTGACGGCATATCGGCGCAAAAGCTCCGCGTCGGCCAGCGGCTCCACGGCAGCCGCCACGCGCTGCAGGTAGTCGGAAACGATTTCCAGCGGCCCGGCCGACAATGATCTTCCTCCCGAGTCCTCATCAAGATTGTGCCCGAAGGCGGTCATGGTGTGCCAGTAATTTCTGGTTTCAGCTATTTTCACGATCGATGCCGACCCCGGATTTGCCGCGATTGCGCTGGCGGACCGGGCGAATTGCTGGTAGAGATAATAGTCGGCGCATTCTTCGCGACTGGGGTAAAGGTGCTGTCATGGCTCGCATGACCCGCGAGTTTTCGCTTGTCCTTGTTGGTTCCGGGATCCTCACGGCCGGATACTTTCTGTATCCCGACGACGATCTCGAGGCGAAACAGAAGGAACAGGTTCAGGAGCAGGTCGCGGGCAATAACAATGGTGCTCACCGAACGCATGGCGGTCATGGCTTTATCTGGATCCACACCGGGGCCTGGGGTTCGTCCTCGGCGGCCCGTGGCGGGCGGCCACCGGCGATGGGCGGCAACATCTCGCGCGGCGGGTTCGGAAGCATCGGCCGTGGATCGGGTGGCGCTTAACGCATAACACATTTCCACTGGAACGAGTCCAGTCTCGTTACAACCTGACGGATACTTTTAGTCTTTTCCTCCTCGGCGGATCACCGGCCATGCACCGGATCAAAATGGACCCCCGGCTGAACTGGCAAAAGCGTGTCGAGGAACATGGCTTGATGTTCCACACTCTCAAGGGTGAGCCGTATTGGGACGAATCCGCCGCCTACCAACTCTCTTCATTTGAAGTCGATCAACTTGAATTGGCGGCGAACACGCTTCATGAAATGTGCCTGGAGTTGGTTCAAGAAGTCATCGATCAGCGCATGTTCGGCCTGTTCCTGATTCCCAAGGAATTCGAGGAGATGGTCATCCGGTCCTGGGAAGAAGATGAGCCAAGTATCTACGGCCGCTTCGATCTTGCCTACGACGGCGTCGGTCCGCCGAAGTTGCTCGAATACAACGCGGACACTCCCACCGCACTTCTGGAAGCCGCCATCGTGCAATGGCAATGGCTCAAGGACATCGACGAGCGTGGCGATCAATTCAACAGTATCCACGAGCGATTGATCGAAGCATGGAAAGCTCTGCGCGAGCGCGACGGCGGGCCAATTCATTTCTCCGCCCAGGAGGGGATTCCCGAAGACTACATCACCGTTGAGTACCTCCGCGATACGGCCATCCAGGCCGGATTCGAAACCGACTATCTGGATGTCGAAATGATTGGCTGGGACAGGGCGCATCGCACCTTTGTGGATCGGTCCGGGCGGCCCGTCCATCGCCTGTTCAAGCTCTACCCTTGGGAATGGATCATCCGCGAAGAGTTTGGCAAAAACGTTCTCGTCTCGCCAACCAAATGGGTTGAGCCCGCGTGGAAGATGATCCTCTCCTGTAAGTCGATCTTGCCGCTTCTGTACGACCGCCATCCGGATAGCCCGTACTTGTTGCCCGCGTCGTTCGAACCGATCGAGGGAAACTATGTTCGCAAGCCGGTGCATGCACGTGAAGGGGCCAACATCACGGTCGTGATCAACGGCCAAACGCGGATTGCCACCGGCGGGGATTACACGGATGGTCCGAGCGTCTACCAGGCGCTTGCGCCGATGAAAGCACACGACGGGCACTATCCCGTGTATGGAACCTGGATCGTCAACGGCGTCGCATGCGGATTGGGCATTCGCGAAGACGACACGATGGTGACTCAAAACACGAGCCGCTTTGTTCCGCACCAGATGACGGACTGAAAGAAATGGCGTTACCAATTCATCGCGGCTCGCCAATCAATCGGGCCGCCAGATCGTAGCCGTCGGCGCCGGTCACTTTGCGCGCACAATGTCGCCGGGTTGCAAGTTCTTTCCCTTTAAACGCACCAGGCCGTCGATCTCGGGCGCATCGGCGTGGCCGCGAGCGTGAAAGTGGTTCGGCATTTCCGGATCGGGGCCATCGACCATCGCTTCGATCTCCCGGCCCACTTGCCGCTGGCTCCAGGCGAAGGCGACTTCCTGCTGCACCGTCATCAGGCGATCAAGCCTGGCTTGCTTCACGTCTTGCGGCAAATGCCCATCGAGTTTCGCCGCCGGCGTGTCGGGTTCGAGCGAGTAAGTAAACACGCCAGCCCGATCGAATGCGCTCTCGCGGACAAAGTCGCAAAGTTCCGCAAACTCTACGTCCGTTTCGCCGGGAAAGCCGACAATAAACGTAGTGCGAAACGTCAGTCCCGGCACGGCCGCTCGCCAGCGAGCGATCAGGTCTTCTGTCTTCGCCCGATCAACGCGCCGCTGCATCCGCTTGAGCACGCGATCATTGATGTGTTGCAGCGGCATATCGACATAGGGGACAACTTTCTTTGCCGACCCGAGCGTATCGAGCAGCTCATCAGTCACATGCTCCGGATAGGCATATAGCAGGCGAATCCACTCGATACCGTCGACCTTTTCCAATTCCCGAAGCAGCTCAGCCAGCCGCACCCGCCCATACAAGTCCATGCCGTAATAGGTGCTGTCCTGGGCAACGACAATCAGTTCTCGCACGCCGTCGGCCGCCAATTCATTCGCTTCCTTGATGACTTCCTCGATCGGCTTGGTGATGTGCTTGCCGCGCATCTTGGGGATCGCGCAGAAGGTGCAAAGCCGGTCGCAGCCTTCCGAGATCTTGAGATACGCATAGTGCCGCGGCGTGATTCGCAAGCGAGCGGTGTCTTCCAGTGCGCGCACCGGGGCCGGGCGAAAAACGCTGCGTTGCTCGCGCTGTTGCGAGACGGCCCGGTCGACAACGCTGGCAATCTCCTCGCGGCCGAATACGCCGACGATCTGGTCGACCCCCGGAACGGTCTCAAGCAGCAAGTCCTTCTGACGCTCGGCCAGACAACCTGCCACGACCACGGCCCGGACCTTGCCCTGTTGTTTCAATTCGAGCATCTCGCGAATGACGCCCAGCGATTCCTGACGGGCCGACTCGATGAAGCCGCAGGTATTGACGACGACGACATCCGCTCCGTCGGCATCCGGCACGAGGGCATAGCCATCCTGGGCGAGCTTGCCAAGCATGCGCTCGCTATCCACGGTGGCCTTGGGACAGCCGAGGGAGACGAACGAAAAGGTACCCTTGTTAGCGTTGGTCATGCGGTGTGAACGTGGATTACAGGGTCGAACAGTTGTTCTAGGGTTGTTCCGCAGCGGGTCAAAGAATGATACGGGGAAGGTCGACTGCTCAGACGCGAACCGGTCGCTTCATGATTTGGTAAACCTCACCATAAATGCCACCTGCCACGTCGTTTGGCGAGTCATGTTCAATATCAATCCAATTGCCGAGCTTGCTGATCCATTTGCCGGAAGGAAGTTGCCGGGCGGCGTGCGTTGTACAGGTCTCCAGAAGCATAGAGGGCGACCTTCTCGTAACCTGGTTCCATTTCCTCGTCTCGACTGCAATCGATGAAGCCGAGAACGACGAACGCCTGTGTTAGAACCTCGCGGCCGTACTCACTTTGGTTAACCTGCGTGGGCCAATAGCGGCCAGGTTCCCACCAGTGAGCTGTATCGCCCGCGGCGAAAGCAATACAGTTGTAGTCGGTTGTCGCTGGGCTGGTAACTTGATGGTTATTGGGATGCAATCGTGGCAGACCGGGATGTATCGTCATGCCGCGACGAGCCCCTGCGCTCGGCCCCAGTCAATCCAAGCATCGGCCATCTTACGAGTGATCCCGGCAGATTCCGGCGGCACTGGATTCTCATTGGTGATTGCCTCCAGAGCCCAGAACCAGTGATTGGGTTCGCGCTGCAATTCTTCGAGGATGAGCGGCACGGCAACCGGTCCCAGACCGATGATCTGCTGATATGACTTGAGCATCGCCATTTGGGCGGGATTCGACATCAAAAGCGATTGCTGCTTCCAATCCGCGGCCAGACGGTGAAAGCGATCGCGAATTCCTTGTTCGGCCCTGCGTTCGGCGATGAATGTGGCCATTAACATTTCCTCTCAACATTCACACTTCCTAATTGATTCTAACGTAATGCAATCCAGTAATTGGCTCGCTGGCCTTCGAGATATCTACGGCTATGTTGGCGAACATTGATCAAGCAAAACGACCTGCGATACAGGTTCTCGACAACTTACCATTGACGACACGCCAGAAGATCAGTGTGTCGGTAGCTGGCTCAACCAGTTCTTGCATTCGTTCGACCTCTTCATCCCAAAGCCCATCGTCCCAATCTTCGGTCGATACTTCGTAGACTTGCGGTGTCACTCGCTCTCCAGGTAGGTTTTCGAGCAGGTGCCGCAACCGTCTGCGGGCTTCTGGATCGTGGATTCTTGCATAGATGATTACATCGCCGCATTCTGATTCTATTGCATCCATAAACCCGCCATAGTCACATACGAATTCACGCCTCCATATCCTCATACGCATCCGCCACCACTTCGCCCAGCAGCCGCAAGCATGTCTCCACCTGCTCCTCCGTCACGCACAGCGGCGGGCAGAAGCGTAAGGCCGATTCTCCGCAGCCTAACAATAACAAGCCCCTTTCGAAGGCCGTCTGGATGATCGCGTCGCGGCTCTTGGGGTCGTAGTCGCCCCTTTCGTTGAGTACGTCCACCGCTGTCATCAGCCCGAGGCCGCGGACGTGGGCGAGGCAATCGTGGGCTTCCAATAGTTCGCCGAGGCCGTGGCGGAGTTGCTGGCCGCGGGCTTCGGCGTTGGCCATGTACTCGCGCTGGAGAAGCTCGATCGTTGTCAGCGCTGCTCGACAAGCGACCGGGTTGCCGCCGAACGTGCTGGCGTGGCTGCCCGGCGGCCAGTCCATGATCGCGGACTTGGCGATGATCGCCCCGAGCGGCAGCCCGCTCGCCACGCCTTTCGCCAAGCAGATAATGTCGGGTTCAATGCCCGCATGCTCAATGGCGAACATCTTGCCAGTCCGCCCCATGCCGCTTTGCACTTCGTCGACGACGAGCAGGATCCCGTGCCTATCGCACAACGCCCTTAAGTCGCGGAGGAATTGCAGTGGGGCCGGGTAATAGCCCCCTTCGCCCTGCACCGGCTCGATAAAGATTGCCGCCACTTCGTCCGGTGGAGCAGTCCTTTGGAAAAGAACCTCGATCTCTTTCACACCCTCGCTGACATTCCGCGGATAAGGCACGTGATGAATGTCCGGCACCAACGGCGAAAAGCTCCGGCGATGTTGCAACTTGGACGCCGAAAGCGACATCGCCCCATACGTGCGGCCGTGAAATGCCCCGTAGAACGCGACGACGCGGTTGCGATGCGAGTGATGCCGCGACAATTTCAATCCCGCTTCAACTGCCTCGGCCCCGCTATTGCAGAAAAAGACCTTTTTCGGCGACTCACCAGGCGCCAATCCCGCGAGCACTTCGGCCAGGTCGATCTGCGGCGTGTAGTAGAAATCGGTCCCGGACATGTGGATCAGCTTGCCAGCCTGGTCGCGGATCGCAGCGACTACTTCCGGATGGCAATGCCCGGTCGTGCAAACGGCAATGCCGGCCGTGAAGTCGAGAAACAAGTTGCCATCGACATCACGAATGACCGCCCCGCTGCCGCAATCGACCACCAGGGGGTACGCACGCGTATAAGAGGGCGAAACGAATGCCTCGTCGCGTTCGAGCTGTTTGCGCGCGTTGGGACCGGGTAGCTCCGTGCAGATGTGGGGCACGCGGTTGTTGTCGAATTGCCACATGGGGCCTCCTGCTTCGCTCAAGAAGCATGGCGTCATGCTCTGACACTTCAGCTTACCAAACTGGTTCGATCGAAGATGCGCGAGTTGAATGCTTTCGATCGGCGAGCAGAGCGGCGTTAGCCGCCCGATTGTGAGAGTCGGCATCGTGCCGCTTACGCGGCTACGCTCGCCTCACGCTACATCCCGCTGGCCCATCGGCGACTCCACCGCGTCCCAGCGGTTAAGAAAGTCCGAACCTTCACCGGAAGCGCCGTAGTGCGAATCACCGCTCTCATCGTGATCGCTCCGGGCTGCTTCGGTTTGCTTGCGCTGCAAAAACAGAGCGAAGTTTAGGATTTCGCGGGCCATCTCTGGCGGCATCGTGCTGACGACGCGGATCAACTCGTCGATTTCGCGAGTCACGGGCATCTCCCTTCGAGTACGCTCAATCCATTATAACCTCGTTGCAATGGCACGATCCGAGAAACGAGATTACTTGTTAGTCGAGCGTTTGGTCCGGCGGGTCCGGCCGCCGACCGCTCGCTTGTTGGCCGGCGTTCCGCCCACGGCGCCGCCAGACCGACCGCTATAGGCTTCGGAATCTTCTTCTTCCAGCTTGACGTCGAATTCGCTTGTGCCCATCGCTTCGTCGAGGCCCGCATCGCCCGTGCCCCCGTCGCCAATAGTCGATCCCGCCAGCCCGCCGACGGCACTGCCTCCACCAGGCGTGCCGGCCGCGTGAATGTCGCTATGAACCGGTTCTGGCGATTCGTCGGCGAATCCCGGCAGCAGATCCTCGCGTAGACCTGAGTCGTCGACAGAACTCGTGGACTTGGCTGCTCGCGCGGGTATCCGGTTCGCCAGGCATAGCGTGGGGCGCCCTGCATCCACATTGATCGATTGCTCGGACTGCAACTTCTCCGCACAGTGCGCAGTATCGCGCATAGGGAATTGCCTCCAAGCGACCGCGGGCGATGGCCTTGCCGCAATTCTCGCAACGGCCAAAGGTACCTTGTTCGATTCGCTTGAGCGCGTCCCTCACCTCGTTGAGGACCTGGTTTTCGTGTTCGAGGAGTGTTTCACTCATAACTTGCTGGGATTCCCGCGTCCCCATATCGCCGAGGTGCATGGGCGCATCGGAGAGACTATCTGGCCGGGAGGGACTACGAACCTCGGACTCAAGGGAATCGGCCGTCTTTTGCGTCTGCCGAAAGTAGCCGCGCAATCGTGTCTCGAACTCTCGATAATCTTTGGCCTTCATGGTTTTCTCCACTCCATCGATGGGCGTTCAGTGCGGGGCGCCAAGAGAAGTTACTGGCGTCCACGAGGGCGGATCGCTTGCCGGAAATGACTCGTCGGATGCTTCTTCGACAATGTCGTGCAACTCGGAAGGAACGCGCGGCGGACTCGACCGGCGACGTTGCAGGTAGCGGACAGCAATATACGCTCCCACTACCGTCCCAACGGCAAGTAATGTTCGCCTAAGAGAAGACATCGTGACCTCCCAAGTAGGGCCCATTCCCCTTCAGGGCAAAACCGATGCCGGTTGATTGGCTGCAAGCTCATTGGCCCGTGCTTATCGCAAGATTAGCCCCCGCTGCCACTTCCGCGGACCTTTATCCTGAACACCCATCTATTCCGGGCGGCACGCAAGTCGCACCACCATCAGCTGGGGGGCCAAAGTCGCTTTGCCGAGGACGCGGACGCTTCCCCCGGGGCCCCAGGGCAATTCGTTCGATAGGAGATCTTGTCATGGCACTCACACCTGCAATTCGTCGGAATCAAAGTGGAACGGTCGCGCCGAGGCGGGACCGTTCGGGCTCACTCGCTGCACGGGACATGGATAGCATGCTGGAAAGATTGTTTGGCGGACGGATGTTCCCCTTCGATCAAGACTTCAGTTCGATGCGAGTTTGGGATTTCGACGTGACGGAAAACGACCGCGAAGTCGTCGTCCGAGCGGAAATTCCCGGTTTCGAGGAGAACGAGATCGATGTGCAACTCGACGACGATGTCTTGAGCATTCGCGCCGAAAAGGAACAAAAAGGCGAGCGCGAGCAGGAGTACGGCAGCTTCTTCCGCTCGGTGACGTTGCCGCGTGGGATCGATCCACAACACGCTACCGCAACTTATCGAAGTGGTGTGCTGGAACTGCGCCTGCCACGTTCCGAGGAAAGCAAGCCGCGAAGGATCACGATCCAAGGTCGGACCGGCAACGGTCAACAAGCACAAGGCGCCGACAACAGCACGGGAAAATCGGGCACGCAAGGCCGGACAAGCAAATCGGAGAAGTCCGAGAAATGAGCGCGTTTCGCCCGTCGTTGCCATCGCGAAGTCGTCGAGACGACGCCGGCAACTCGCGGTTGTGCGGCTAGTGCCTCACTTCGAAGGGCGGCCCTCCTGCGCTGTACGCGGAACGAGGACGGCTCAGGAAAGCAGCCCTTCGAATAGGTCGCACTGGACGGACTGCGATCAATAAGCGACCGTCGGGCGCGGACGATTCGTCCACGGTCTATAACTCTTTCATTATGACCCCCTCCGTGGTTGGCATTGATCTGGGCACAACCTTCAGCCTTGCTGCGTACGTGCAGGATGGCAAGGTAGTCGTCGTGCGCGATGAGGCTGGCAAAGCTCTGGTGCCGAGCGTCATCAGTTTCCATTCGGATGGCACCGTGCTCGTCGGCAGCGAGGCACGGGCTCGCGCATTGAGCGATCCCGAGCACACCATCTTTAGCGTCAAGCGCCTGATGGGCCGAACGCTCGCGGATTTGCAGAAGGAACTTAAACTCATTCCGCACCAGATTTCCGAGCGGGATGCCGGCGGAGGCCGCAAGGTACTGACGGTGAGAATTGGCGACCGCGAGTATACGCCCGAAGAATTGTCGGCGATGATCCTGCGCGAAGTTCGCAAACGAGCCGGCGAGCCAACGCGGGCCGTCATCACCGTGCCGGCTTACTTCGACGACAGTCAGCGCCAGGCGACCCGCGATGCAGGCAAGATCGCCGGTCTGGATGTACTCCGCATTGTGAACGAACCGACCGCCGCGGCCCTGGCGTACGGACTCGATCGCCGCGAAGCGGGCACGGTCGCCGTTTACGATCTGGGCGGCGGCACGTTTGATTGCTCGATCCTCAGTATTGATGATGGTGTGTTCAAGGTCTTGAGTACGAACGGCGACACCTATCTCGGCGGCGACGATTTCGACCGCGAGATCATGCAGGTCGCGGCCCGCGAGATGGGGATGAATCTGGAAGCACACAAGGATCCCCAATTATTGCAAGCGCTGCGCGATCAGGCCGAGAAAGTGAAAATTGCATTGTCGGCGATGGACTCGGCGGAATTTGTAATCGGTAAATTCCGCCGCACCTTCACTCGTGGCGAATTCGAAGCGCTCATCGGCCCGCACATCGATCGTTCGCTCGAAAAATGCCGCAGTGCCTTGCGCGATGCCAATCTCGGCAAGCAGCAGATCCACGAAGTCGTGTTGGTTGGAGGTTCCACGCGAATCCCGTATGTCCGTAAACGCGTTGGCGAGTTTTTTGGCCGTGCACCACATACGGAATTAAACCCCGATGAAGTCGTGGCTATCGGCGCCGCCATCCAGGCCGACATTCTCGCGGGTGGCCGTCGGCATATGCTGTTGCTCGATGTCGTACCTCTGTCGCTCGGCATTGAGACGCTGGGCGGCGTCGTGGACAAACTGATTCACCGCAACACAACGGTGCCGGCCCGAGCAACCACTCGCTATAGCACCTCCGCCGACGGACAGACTGCGATCCTTCTCAACATTTTCCAAGGGGAGCGTGAACTGACGAAGGACTGCAAATTGCTCGGCACCTTCAAGCTTTCGGGTATTCCGCCGATGCCGGCGGGGTTGCCGCAAGTCGATGTGACGTTCCTGGTGAATGAAAACGGAATGCTGACGGTGAGCGCCAAGGAGCAGCGCAGTGGCAAGGAAGCGAGTGTCACGGTCCAGGCGGCGCACGGCCTGAGCCCGGATGAAGTCGATCGCCTGGTTCTGGAGAGCGTCGAAAATGCCCATGAAGATTTCACGACCGCTCGGTTGATCGCTCTTAAGAACGACGCCCAGCGCGAACTTCGCGCATTTGACAAGAACCTGGCTGCCCGGCGAAATCTCGTTTCGGCCGAGCAATGGCAAGCGATCGAAAAAAGTCGGGCCGACCTGGACTCGGCAGTTGCCGGCAACGATTTACAAGCTCTGATGCAAGCCAGCCAGGAATTCGGCCAAACCGCCCGACCACTCGCCGAGGCAGTGATGAACGACGTAGTCAGGCGGACGCTCCAGGGAAAATCCGAGAGCGACCTTGATGCTGGTAACATTTAATCCAAGGATGCCGGGTGCCATGCCCACGGCTTTGCGTGGGCATGGAGCGTTGCATGCCCACGCAAAGCCGTGGGCATGGCACCCATAAGTCGTATTCGACGTGGAGACTGCCATGACCTGGACCGATTCGCGCGAAATTGGCGAGGCACTCTTCGAGCGCTACGACACGCTCGATCCCCTGACGGTGCGCTTTACGGACATGCACAAGTGGGTGCTCGATCTCGAGGGCTTCGAGGGCAACCCGAACGAGTCGAATGAAAGGGCACTCGAAGCCATCCAGATGGCCTGGTACGAGGAATGGAAGGATGAGTACAGGGAATAGTTCCTCAGTAGGACGGATTTGTAATCCGTCCGATCAGGGTTGCACTGAATACGAATTCATGCCACCTCATACTGGTAAGATACCTGTACATTACGAACCCTGCCGCGAAAGGTTTACATGGTTAAAGCCGTCACGCGTGCCGAGGAATCGAGCCTTCCGGATCTCCAAGCCGAGGCCGAGGAACTGCGACGAAAAATCAATCGCTTCCGCACTTCGCTCGGCCGGTTCTTCGTCCAGAAGCAGGAAATCATTGACCTGATGGTTGTGGCGGCCATCGCCCAGGAACCGCTCTTGCTCGTCGGCCCGCCGGGAACGGCCAAGTCCGATCTGGTCATCAAGTTCAAGGACGCGATCGGCGTATCCGACGAGGACTATTTCGAATACATGCTCACGCGGTTTACGGAACCCTCGGAAATTATCGGAGCGATCGACATCGGCAAACTCCGCGATGGATCGTATATCCGCCGCAAGCAAGGGAAGTTGCCCACCGCCCGAATCGCATTCCTCGACGAAATCTTCAAATCGAATACGCGCGATCCTGAACATCCTGCTCACGATCATTAACGAGAAGAAGTTTTACCAGGACGGCATTCCCGAGCCGGTTCCGTTGCGAATCCTTTTCGCCGCCACCAATGAAATTCCGGAACAAGGAGAACTGGCCGCCCTCAAGGATCGCTTCGTACTCAAGATCATGAGCCGGTCAGTCGCCGACGAACATTTCCAGGAACTCATCGACGCTGGGTTGCAAAATGAGGCCTTCCGCAACTTGAACCAAAAGCCGTGGGTCGAGGGGCACTGCACGCTGGACGACTTGCTCAAGGCGAACCGCTACCTGACTCTGCTATTCTCGCGCAAGCAAGGAGACGGCCGCGGCGAAGATCAGAATGACCGCCACCTGTTCTTCCCGGATGATGTTTTTCGCGAGTACCAAAGATTGGTGAAGACCCTGATGCGCGAGGACCGCATTTTCATTTCGGATCGCAAGCTAGTGAAACTGTACAAGCTGTTCCGAGTTCGCGCCTGGTTATTGTCCGGCGGCACGGTGACTTTGGACGACCTGCGTCTCCTGGCTTACCTGGGTGAAACGGTCCAAGAAATCGAACACCTCCGCGAGAAGGTACCAACTCTCCTCGGCGATGCATAACAAACGGTAGCGGAAGTCGCCAAACTTCCGAAGACGCCTGCCGTTTACAGAAGTCGGGCGACTTGCGCTACAGCCAATGCTCGACATTGCCAGTCTGGCACACTGCGGGGCGCTACGGAAACAAGCAGCAATCGTACGTTAGTATCTTCAGAAGTGAGACTTACGCCAAATCATTCAAGCAAGATTGCCAAAATGGAGGTGGAGGTGGCCATCTCAGGCAATCTGACAACGTTGGAACTCTCAGCCGCGTCAAATCGCGCATGCTCGCTTCGGAAACGCCAAACGCCATCAGCCAGTTGACAAATTCGAAGCGGGGAGTTGCCTGGACAATCGTTCGCACTAGGATTAAAGGTTCGCTTTCCTTACCTGGGCAAGAAACATGGGAGAGAACTGACGTATGTCCATTCGGATGCGTGTACACGACCGGGAGCCGATCGGTGCGGCCCTCCGCCGCTTTAAGAAACTGCTCGAGCGGAGCGGCCTGAAGAAGGAATTGCGAAAGCACGAATACTACGAGAAGCCGTGCGAGCTTCGCCGGCGAGCCATGCTCCGGAAGCAACGCGCCATCCGCAAGGGCGTCTTGGGCGGCGTCCTCCCCGAACAGTCGCCGCGCGGGCGTTAGTTTTGTGGGACGGATTACAAATCCATCCTACATTGTGCCGCGCGGGCGTTAGTTCTGCGGGACGGATTGCAAATCCGTCCTACATTGTGCCCCGCTGGCGAGAATACAAATCCGTCCTACTTGTCGATTTCAAATTGATCGAAAAGCTGGCCGTTTTGGTCGAACGCCTTGAACTCGAGCCGACCTGAGCGGATGGTCACGTAGCAACAGTGGAAGTCGACGCGCAACTGCGCTTTGAACCAACTCGGCAGCGCCGCGAAGTCTTCTAAACGCCCACCCCCGCCGCCGCTGGTTACATAGACGACGCCATTCTTGGAGCTTACCTTTCCATCTCGGATCGGGAACGTTCGCTCGTAAGCGTGAATGTGTCCGTTGAATGCAATGTCCACCTTGTGCTTCTCATACAGGGTGACGAGGTTGGCGCATTCAAATCGCCGTGGCGAAAAACGCCCTTCTTGGTGTCGCCATAATCGTCCGCATCGGAAGACCAAGCCGGATGGTGGTGATAGACGAACTTCCACGTGGCGGACGATCGGGCCAGTTGCTCATCCAGCCACTGATATTGCTCGCTACCTGGCTTCAGGGATTTGTTGCTGTCCACCACGAAAAAGTCCGCATTGCCGTAGCGATAGCGATAGCGATACTCGGGGTCTGGGAGGCTGAAGTATCGATAGTACCAGGCGTGGTTTTTCTCGTGGTTACCAACTGTCGGCAAGATCGCGCAATGGGAAAAGAGATCGGCGCACGGACCAAATAACTCATGGACCCACTGGCTTTTGTCCGGTCCATTATCCACCACGTCGCCAACGTGAATCACGAAATGCGGATGGCGATCGGAAATCACCTTGGCGATCTTCGCGGTCATGCGCGGATTCTTCTGCGTGTCGCCGATCACCGCGAACGAAAACGCCGAATCATCCTTCACCGCCGTCTGAAACTGAGAAAGGGGACCGACGACTTTCGTGCCATCCTCAAGGACGGACGTCGCGCGATAGACATAGTTCGTTTCCGGCGCAAGACCCTCGATCTTGACTTCATGGATCGTTCTGGAGGATTTGGCTTCAACCGCTTTCATGTTCGCGGGGGTCGGGCCGAATTCAACGACCGAGGTGCCCGGGCTCGCCGTTTCCCACATGATCGTGATGGCGTTCTGAGTCGGGCATTGCAGATAGGGGGCAACGACGAACTTCGCGGGAGCTGCCGAGGCGGTCGGCGGCGGCGCCTGAGCGCCGGCCTCGGGCGTGTAGCTGCGCGTTCGTATGCAGACGGCAGCGATCAGTATTGCAATTGCCAAGCCGAAAACGGCGATTGGGCGAAGGGATCGAGGCATGTCGGCGCTCCAGCAGAGTGGAGAAATCATAGCCGCCCGGCCCACATTGGCAAAGCCGCGAGCGATTGGGCGGGCGGCAACCCGCATCGCAGTGCTGATTTCGTCGATTGTCGATAGCCGCCGAGACTATGAATGGACTATACTCTTAATCGCCATGAACACTTTCCGTGGCAATTCACCGATGGAACTGTCCGCGAGTCCGGAGCGATCGCCCGAGATGCGCGATGAAGCGCCGCTCGCACTGCGCCGAAACGACTGGTTCACAGCGGTGCTGCTGCCGGTCGGCGCGATGGCCGGCGTCATTGTCCTCTTTGCACTCTGGACCACGGACACTTTGATCGTCCCCGGCTACTCGGGCGCACGGCCCGGCAGCAATATCACGCTATTTGGCGTCGTCATTGGCTCGATCGAAATCGCCCCTGCAGTCGCCTGGGTCATTGCACTCCTGATAGTCTTCATTTTGGTTGGCAGCGTCTTCGGACTGCTCGCCGGCAAGGGACTCGGCAGGCTTACGCAATGGGGCACTTGAAACCGTAGTCTCGGTCTCCTCCCAATAACCTGGCGGCGCTTGGCATGGCGATGAAGCGGGCTCGCGCATAGTGGCTCTCCCATCGGGGCCGTTTCTCATATTATCCCATTCGCTGGCAAATCGTCGTGGGCGGCAGCATCACGGGTTGCGGTCCCATCGGCTACAATTGCGGCACCGATTTGCCTCGTTGGGAATTCGCCATGATCTGCGTCAGCATTGTCCAGGAATCCCGCCGTCTCGCGTTGGCCGACATGCTCAATGCCGCCATGCTCGGCGCCGATATGATCGAAGTGCGGCTCGACAAGTTCGAAAAGGATGCGAACCTCACCGAGTTGATCGCCGCTCGGCGCAAGCCAGTGCTGTTTTCGTGTCGCCGGCCTCAAGATGGCGGCGAATGGGCCGGCGCCAATGACGAACGGCTGATCCTGTTGCGTTCGGCAGTGATGGCCAAGGCCGACTACGTCGAAGTGGAACTCGATGTGGCCGACCAAATCCGCCCTTTTCCCGGCTGCAAGCGTGTGGTCTCGTACACCAATTTGCACGAAACCCCGAAGGATATTGACTCGATTTACGATCAGCTCCAAACGAAAAAACCGGATATCATCAAAGTCACTTGCAAAGTGAGCACGCCCGAAGAAGCCTGGCCGTTGCTTCACCTTCTCAACAAGCCGCCGGTTCCAACCGTCATCATCGGTCAGGGGACTGCCGGGCTCATGCTGGCCTTCATCGGACGCAAAGTGGGCGCCCCTTGGATTTCGGCGGCCATGGAGAAAGGAATGGAGGCGTTTCCGGCCCAGCCGACGGTGCGCGATCTCGACGAGATTTATCGCTATCGCGACATTGGCCCGAAAACCCGGTTCTTCGGTGTGACCGGAACCGGTGAGCGGGCCTACTTGGCGGCGGGACTATTCAACTCGGCGTTTGCACAACTTGAAATGCGTCATCGCGTCTTGCCGATGCCGATCGGCAATCGACGACTCTTCCGCAAGATCGCCGACGCCGTGCATTTGAAGGGCGTTTTCCTCGATGAGCACTCCTATGAAGGACTGCACGAAATCGCCAAGCTCGATGAGTCCGCTCACTCACCGGTTCTCGCCGCCGACGGATTGCAGCCCACGGAGGACGGCTGGTCCGCCCACAACGCTCTGGGGACGGCAGCGGTCAATGCGATCGAAGCCGTGATGAAGGACCACCGCGGCGATGGATCATTTCGTGGCCGCACGGTTGCGCTCGCCGGGTGTGGTCCGCTCACCCGAATGCTCGCCGTTCCTTTGAAGGCAAGGGGGGCCGCGATTCTCTGGGCCAGTCGCAACCGAGACGCCGTCAAAGCGATGAGCCATACGTTCGGCGGACGCCAGAGTTTATGGGAAGCCCTATACGCGACTAATCACGACGTGCTCGTCGTCGGCCGCGACGGCGATGAACCAACGGATGACAAGGATGAAATGCCGCTGCACCCGGGCTACTTGAAGCCCGGCATGGTGGTCATTGACCTGACGGCAGGTATTCGACCGAGCCAATTCCTTCGAGAAGCCGCGAGTCGCGGTTGTGCAATCGTCTCGCCGGGCCGGCTTCTGGTCGAGCAGGTGTGCGAGCACGTCAAGAAACTCGGCGGTCGCATACCGGCTGAAGCGCTATTGCCGAAGTTGGCGGCATGGCTGCCAGAGGAGTGATCCCGAAATGTTTGCCGCCTTCGATCTGCCGAGCATCACCGGATCACTCGCGCTGCTCAACATTGCCCTCGTCGCACTCACGATATTTTGGATTCTGACCCTGAAGCGCGAGCCGATGTCGGCCATCGCCTGGTGCCTCATCGTCTTGTTCGTCCCGGTGATCGGCATCACTCTGTTTGTACTGCTCGGCTACCAGAGCATTCACGTGCCGCTGCGGCGTAAACGGCAACATGCGGAGGAATTTCGCACCATCCGTCCGGGCTTGCCGGACGCCCCGATCATCGACGGGGGTTATGAAGGATTGGCCAGTTTGGCGTGCAAGTTGGGAGCGCGACCACAAGTCAGCGGAAATGCCGTAGCCGTCTACCACGACGGACAAAGTGCCTTCGACGCGATGCTCGACGCCATTCGCCAGGCACAACACCACATCCACATGCAGTTCTTTATCACACGATCCGACGAAAGCGGAATTCGCTTCATGAGCGCGCTCGCCGAGCGAGCGCGAGAAGGCGTTGAAGTTCGATTTCTGTACGATGCCGTCGGCTCCTGGCGGCTGAACACGCGCGTCCTCCGAGAATTGCGAAAGGCAGGCGGCCGGGCGCTTCCTTACCTGACCTTGCTCAACCCGCTGCGCCGGCGAATCCAAGTGAACTTGCGAAATCACCGAAAGATCCTCGTTGTGGACGGCCAAGTCGGTTTCACGGGTGGACTGAACCTGGGCGACGAATACCTCGGGCGAGTGCCTTTCTTCGGTCCGTGGCGCGACGACTTTATCCGCGTCGATGGCCCCGCCGTAGCCGACTTGCAACGCATCTTCGCCGAAGACTGGGACTTCTCGTCCGATGAGGAATTGTCGAGCGACGACTACTATCCCAAGATTCCGAACGCCGGGTCGGCCCAGATTCAGGTCGCGTGGTCCGGTCCCGACCAGGACATCAAGATGATCCGCGAAGTGTACTTCGCGGCCATCATGCGCGCGCGCAAGCGTGTGTGGCTGGCCACCCCATATTTTGTTCCAGATGCGGGGCTTTTCGATGCCATTTGCCTCGCAGCGCGAATGAAGCGCGACGTCCGGGTGCTGACCCCCTTTCGCCCGGATAAGTGGTTGCCCCACCTGGCGGGACGTTATTACTGGCAAGAGTTACTTCGGGCGGGAGTGAAAGTTTACCAGTACACCAAAGGATTCTTACATTTGAAACTGTTGATGATTGACGACGTCTGGTCATCGGTGGGCTCCCCCAATTTCGACAATCGCAGTCTGCACCTGAATTTTGAGGCGACCTGCCTGATCGATTCGCCTGAGGTCCAAGACGAACTCGAACGCGGCTTCTTGAACGATCTGGCGGTCTCAATTCAAATTGATCCGAAGACATTCTCCGGGCGTCCATTCGTGGCGAAGATGGCGGAGAACGCGTGTCGGCTGCTTTCCCCCGTACTTTGAAGCCGGGCGTCGCCTGTTCAAGCATACACCTCACATTTGCCAAGGTCATTCTTGTGACCCATATTTACGCAGGCAAACCTTAGGTTGGCTCTGCTACCCACCCCCAACGACCAGGGACGTCCATGCCCGCCGATTCGTCCGCAGCCATCGAGCTCCATTCGATGAATGGCGTGACGATCGCAATGAATCCGGCTGGTGATAACCGGTCCGGCCAAACTCCTCCGCGCGGAGCATCCCGCAGCACAATCGCCAGCCGAGTCAGTTCCGACTGGCCTCGCATCCGCGCCTACGACATCGTTTCGGTTATTGGCGCTGGTGGGATGGGAATCGTTTATAAAGCAATCCACCGCGAGCTCCATCGAACGGTTGCCCTGAAAATGCTGCGCGGAACGGCTCTCGCCGATCCGGAATATCGCGAGCGATTCTCGGCGGAGGCTCAGGCCGTCGCCCGATTGCAGCACCCGAACATCATCCAGGTTTTCGAAATTGGCAAGGTCGACGCCCGATTCGACAATGCCGATGAGAGTCCCTTTATCGCTCTGGAGTTCGTGGACGGCGGGAGTCTGACGCGGCTGACCCATAAGCCTCAGCCGCCCAGCCATGCGGCCGCATTAGTCGAGAAACTTGCTCGGGCCGTTCAATCCGCACACCAGGTTGGGGTCATTCACCGCGATCTCAAGCCGGCCAACGTGCTGATGACAGGTGAGGGCGATCCCAAAGTTGCCGACTTCGGACTGGCAAAGCAGGTCGGCGCCGAGCGCGACGCGAATGATCGTCATGTCACGCAATTCGGAATGGTCATGGGCACGCCGGAATACATGGCGCCCGAACAGACCCTGGGTCATCCGCCGGCGCCTTCATTCGACATCTACGCGCTCGGAGTCATTCTGTATGAACTGCTCACGGCCCGAGTGCCATTGCAAGCGGCGAGTCCGGTCGAGACGATGGTTCTAACGCGGACTCAAGAGCCGGTGTCACCGCGCCGATTGCAACCGGGCGTACCGCGCGATCTCGAAACGATTTGCCTCAAATGTCTGGAGAAAGATCCCGACCGACGATATCCATCGGCGCAGGCGCTCGCGGACGACTTGCAGAATTTCCGTGCAGGCCGAGCCATTCACGCTCGACGAGCCAATGGGGTCGAGCGAATGGGACGCTGGTTCCGGCGAAATCCGCTCGCCGCCGGATCGTTGACGCTCGTGGTCGGAATCTTTCTGGCGGCATTCATCCTTGTCTCCCGCAGCTATTTGCGAGCCGAAGATGCGCGGCAACAGGAAGCCCTGCAAAGGGAGGCAGTAGAAAAGCAGCAAAAAGCCGAGCGCTGGGAACGGTATCGCGCGAATATTGTCGCGAGCGCCAGCTTTCTGGAAGTTCACGACATTTCCGCAGCCGGGCGGTTATTGGATTCAGTACCAAGCGAATACCGCAATTGGGAATGGCGCCACTTCCATAGCCGGCTTGATTCGGCAAAGGTTGTCCTGTGTTGCCCCGATGGCCCTGCCGGTCAAACGTTCTTGACTATTGACGGAAAGCGGGCGTTCCAAAATGGACATGACGACCGAATCCACCTTTGGGACATCGCATCAAGAACAGAACTTCGAGCTTTTGACGGGAACAGCAATCTGGGAAGAGCGTGCATTGGCCCGCGCGGAAGAAGTATGCCTACATTTCAGACGATCGATCGGTGGTCGTCGGCGATGTGGATTCGGGCCGTGAGCGGATTCTGACCACTCGTGTTGGAAAAGGCGAAGTGTGGCTATCCTTCAAAGGCGATGGGGAAGATCTGTATGCGATCGGCGCCGACACGACGATTCGCATCTGGAATGTCGAGTCCGGTAAGCTACTGAAAGACACTCGACCAAGACGGTCCAACGTCGCGACGATTGATGTCAGCCCAGATGCACGACGGGTTTGTTATAAAACGGTCGACGATGACAAACAGAGCAAACTCTTCCTTTGGGACTTGCAGACTGGAAAGGAAATCGAGCTACCGCCCCATCGTCGAAATCTGCATTTGATTCGATTCAGTCCCACCGGTGACCGACTGCTCACCATTGAGGATTACCGCAGCAATGCCGTGCGGCTTTGGGATGCGGCCACCGGTCGATTGCTTGGCACGCTCGTTGGGCACGCCAATTCCATCACCAACTACGCCTTCAGCCCAGATGGCCGGCGATTCGCCACTGCATCGCGAGACCAGACGATTCGCGTTTGGAACCCCGATAACGGTCAGCCGCTTGCCATCCTTCGCGGACACCGCGGCGGGGTCGAAAAGATCGCCTTCAGTCCGGATGGAAAGCGCCTTGTTTCCGCTTCCGAGGATCAGACGGTTCGTTTGTGGGATGCGATTACGGGCCTGGAGTTGGCTGTGTTGCACGGTCACACCGGAGAGGTGACGGCCGTCGGCTACGCCAATGATGGCAAGGAAATTGTCTCGGCGTCGACGGATGGCACGATTCGAATCTGGGACGCCTTAGACGCGGAGACCAACGGGATTCTTCGCGGACACACGACTTTTGCTTATGGCGTGGCGTTTCACCCGAATGGGAACATCGTTGCGTCCTCGGGTTGGGATGGAACAGTCCGAATCTGGGAGGCCAATTCCGGGCGACAGATGAGGGTATTGGACCACGGTGACGAAATGGTCGTCTCTTCGGTCTCATTTGATCCGTCGGGCAAGTACCTCGCAAGCCGCGCACGCGACGCCGTGCGGCTCTGGGATTTTGCCAGCGGGAAGGAAGTTTACCGATGGAACGTGCCTAGCGACGGCTGGCGCGATTCCCGAGTGGCCTTCCACCCGTCGGGCGATCTCCTGGCTGCCGGATGCGACAACCGGGAAGTTCGGCTATGGAACGTGAAAACCAAGAAAGAGGTCGCGGTACTTACGGGCCATCGCGACGCCGTGCGCGACGTCGCCTTCAGTCCGGACGGCCGCTGGCTCGCATCTGCTGGTGGAACCGGAGACAAGACCATTCGCATCTGGGATTTATCAACAAACGAAACGGTGCACATTCTCAATGGGCATACCGATTGCGTTTATGCCGTCCGGTTTAGCGGCGACGGTCGCTGGCTCGCTTCGGGCTCAGTCGATGGGACCGTCCGTCTTTGGGATACAGCCACCTGGGAGTTGATCACGGTCCTAAAGCATGGACCGAGAATCTACGACGTGGCGTTCAACAAGGACAACACGCGATTGGCCTGCGCGTGTGCGGACAATTCCATACGATTTTGGGACACATCAAAGTTTCAAGAAATGGCCGTGCTACGCGGCCATACGGACTATGTGCATAGCTTGGCGTTCAGTCCAGACGGCACGCGACTGGCATCCGCATCAGGCGATTCAACAATCCGAATCTGGGACACCATTCGACCGCAGGATCGAGCCGCCACGGGCCGGTAGCCAATAAGCATAACTCCAATCGGAATTCCCGTTCGTCTGGCCGATTCCAGCCGTATCGCCAAACGCAGAATCTGGCGAGAAGCGTCTCATTCGCCGTCCAATTGAATGATCGAGAGATTCGCCGCGTCATTCAACTCTTGCGGAACAATCGACCATGACCAGCTTTGCGATGATATCTCTGGGATCAATCTGGCCGATGGGCGGAAATGTCTGGTTAGAAGGGGTAAGGCGGCCAAGGCGGCCAAGATGGCCAACGATTTCTCCATCCCCCCATGCGCGATAATGTCTATTTACGGAGCCGTTCCATTCGATGGTTCGCAGGACTGCCCGGTTCTATTCGAAGGCTACCATGACCAGTGATTTCACGCTCGACGACTTCCGGAAACAGTTTCAGGACATCCAAAAGATGGGTCTGAAGAACACGATTGCTCAAATGCCGGGGATGTCAGAGACGGTCCAAGACGGCGAGGACCCCGACGTCGCGCTTCTTGCGTGTCCAGCACATGATCGATGCGATGACGCCCGAGGAACGAGCCAACCCGAACATGATCGATGAGGCTCGACGAATTCGGATCGCTGCCGGGGCGGGCGTGCAACCGCACGAGGTCAGCGACTTCCTCAAACAGTTTGAACAACTGCGGGCACTGATGAAAGACATGATGAGCATGAGCCTTTGGCAGCGGCTCAAGCTTGTCCTGGGCATTAAGCGATTCCCGCTGCCGCCCGCTCCACCGCGGCCGGAGGCGTAGGTTGTATTAATGGTTGCCCGACCGTAAAATTCGCTGACATCCGATTCGGCGTTCAATGTAGTAGGCACACTCCGTGTGCCGTCACGCAACGGCACACGGAGTGTGCCTACTACTTTCCAAGGTGATTTCCGCATGTTCGAAGGCATTCAGCGTGGCTTGAAGGATGCACTCGGCAAGCTTCCGCGGCCGTGGCCGGCTCACCGCCGACAACATCCGCGACGGCCTGCGCGAAGTCCGCCGGGCGTTCCTCGAAGCCGACGTCAACTTCAACGTCACCAACGACTTCATCGACACGCGTCGAGGCGCAGGCGATCGGCCAGGACGTGCTGGAGCGGGTCAACCCCGCCGACCAGATCGTCAAGATCGTCTTCGACGAACTCGTCGCAGCTCATGGGCCCGGTCGATCACAAGATCCCCGTCTTCAAGGACCGCGCCGGCCGTGCTGATGATGTGCGGCCTCCAGGGCTCGGGCAAAACGACGACGTGCGGCAAGCTGGCGCTGACGCTGCAGCGACCAGGGCCGCCGGCCGCTGCTCGTCGCCGCCGACTTGCAGCGGCCCGGCCGCCGTTGAACAGCTGCAAAGTCCTCGGCGAGCAGATCAGCATCCCGGTCTACTCGGAAGCACCAGCCCGGTCCAGGTTTGCAAGAACGCCATCGGCTATGCCAAGCAGCATAGCCTGCGACATCATCATCCTCGACACCGCCGGCCGGTTGCAGATCGACCAGGAGTTGATGGACGAGCTGAACCAGATCGACCGCCAGGTTCAGCCGGATCATGTCTATCTCGTCGTCGATGCGATGATCGGCCAGGAGGCCGCGAACGTCGCCAAGGCGTTCAACGATGCGCTTGACGCTCAACGGCACGATCCTGACCAAGCTCGACGGCGATGCCCGCGGCGGTGCGGCACTCTCGATCAAGGCGCGTCACCGGCGTGCAGATCAAGTTCATCGGCGTCGGCGAGAAGCTGCAAGCGCTCGAAGAGTTCCGCCCCGAGAGCATGGCCAGCCGGATCATGGGCCAGGGCGACCTGATGGGCCTGGTCGAAAAGGTTCAGCAGCATCCAGTCGCGAAGTTTCCGAGGAGGAACTCAAGAAGCAGCAAGAGGCGCTGGAGAAGGGCAACTTCACGCTCGACGACTTCCGGATGCACTTTCAGAACATCCAGAAGATGGGCATGAAGGACATGATCGGCCGCATGCCCGGCATGTCCGAGATGATCCCCGAGGGCGAGGACCCCGAAGTCGCGCTTGAAGCGCGTGCAGGGGATGATCGACTCGATGACCAAGAAGGAGCGCGACGACCCGGACATCATCGACGCCGGCCGCCGGCGGCGAATCGCACAGGGCAGCGGCGTGCAGCCGCAGGAAGTGAGCCAGTTCCTCAAGCAGTTCGACACCGGTGCGAGCGCTGATGAAGCAGATGATGAGCATGAGCGTCTGGCAGCGGATCAAGATGGTGACGGGCCTGACCAAAGCGGGAGCGTTCATGCCCGGCAGCGAGGGGATGCTGAAGACGAAGGGCGACACCGGCCACCGCAAGAGTGCCAGGGAACGGGCGGAGGAGCGGAAGAAGAAAAAGAAGAAGCGGTAGCGTACACCGTCAAGTCCTTTTGCATTCGCTAGGTCCGAACAAAGAGGGCCGCCGATGGATGGTTATTTTCGACGCTGGTGGCTCGGAGCGCGGCTTCTCATCAATATCGCCATCGCTTGGATCCTCGCGTGTTTACCGATCACGCTCGGTGGAATCTTGTTTCGGAACGCCATTCGAGAGCAGAGTACGCTCGGCATCGCCCTGTTGACGTTGGGCGTGCTGTATGGAATCATCGCCTTGCCGGCGGTTTTCGCGACGGCGGTGGTACCGCTGCCAGCGGATACGCCGATTCGTGTAAATCAGCAGCCGTCAAATCCACCTTGACGACTGGATCAAGACTGGGCAACGCAAAAACGCCAGGGAGCGAGTGGAGGAGCGGCAGAAGAAAAAGAAGAAGCGGTGGCCCCAACCTGGTGCTCGCTGGACTGATGTTCGTTACCGATCCGTCGACTGCCGAGGGTAATTGAATTGAAGCGAAACCGCGAGCACCTCGAAACCGGACGATTTCCCAGACCGTGGATGAGATCACCTACTTCGGCCGCGTTGCTTCATCTCGGTGAAGCGGCCGGTCTTTCGTCGCTCCTCAACCGCACGATCTGCCAGGACACGCTCGAAGCGGTGCGGCACCTACCCGACAAGTTCGTCGATCTGCTCGTGCTCGACCCGCCGTATAATCTTACCAAGACGTTTGACCAGACCGAGTTCAAGAAGCGATCCTCGTCCCAGTGGCGCCGATTGGCTGGACAAGTTAATCGCGGCTCTGCGACGTTTGCTCAAGCCCACCGCTTCGGTCTACATCTGCTCGGAATGGAGTTCGTCGTCGGCCGTGTTCGCCGTCGCCAGAGCACTTCGTCGTTCGTAATCGGATTACCTGGGAACGCGAAAAGTGACGCGGTTCGCTTTCCAATTGGAAGAACTGCTCCGAGGACGTCTGGTTCTGCACCGTCTCGGAGAACTACACCTTCAATGTGGACGCCGTCAAATTGAAGCGAAAGGTCATCGCCCTACACCGATGAAGACGGCAGCCCGAAAGACTGGGACGCCGCGGCCGAAGGCAACTTCCGATTGACTCACCCCTCGAATCTGTGGACCGACATCACCGTGCCATTCTGGTCCATGCCGGAGAACACCGACCATCCGACACAGAAGCCGGAAAAGCTCATTGCCAAGCTCGTCCTCGCAAGTTCCCATCCTGGCGATGTTGTTTTCGACCCGTTTTTGGGTTCGGGGACAACGTCGGTCGTCGCCAAAAAGACGGGGCGGCGATACGTGGGAATCGACCGTGAGGAGTCCTACTGTTGTCTCGCTGAGAAAAGGCTCGACTTGGCCGAGCCGACCTGAACATCCAGGGGTATGCGGGCGGCGTTTTCTGGGAGGCATTCGCTTCCGAACAACGGCGAAACAGCGGCCAACAGGATGCGCCGTCGCGATCTTCGCAAGTCAATTCACTCTTCGGCGAGGAGTTCGTGACTTGAAGAGCACACTCTTTTACACGACCAAGTTCGACATGCCGAACCTGACCTCCGTAGAGCGGCTGGCGCAGTTTTACGGGGATGACAAAAACTATTTCGTCATCCTGTACATTGGTTACGACGTGAAAGGGCTGCAATCGTCGTCACCGACGTGAAGTTCGTCCCCATCGAGTTCCTGGACTGGGAGTGCTTGACGCTCGGTGCCTTGGGCTAGTGCCTCGTCAATCCTTAATTTTGGGGTAGAGGCGTTTGAGTTTTCGGCGGGCGTCGTCGATCTTGAATTGCCAATCCACACCGCGCTGTTTGGTGTTCGTCTTTTTAGACCAACTCGCGATTTCGGCTTGCAGGACGGATAGGTCGCCGATGTGCCGGCCGCGCAGGCATTGGCTGGTCAAGCAACTCAATTCGCACTCAGCCACGTTCAGCCAACTCCCGTGCTTGGGCGTATAGACAATGTGAAGACGTCGCACATAGGCGCGGGCCGTGTCCGGGTCGAACGCTTCGTAGAACGCCCCGATCGTGTGCGTGTTCAAGTTGTCGCACACCAAAGTCACCCAGTCGCAGTTGGCATAGCGCGTGTCCAACAACTCGGCCAGTTCCTTTGCCCAATCGACTTTGGTTCGCTGCGGACGCGCCGTCGCCTGGCGGAATCCGGATAGCGGTTCGGCAAACATGAAAATGCTGGCCGTTCCCAGTCGCTCGTATTCGTAATCGACGCGATCGGGGTGTTCCTTGGTCGCGGCGATTGGCTGGCGCGTTTCACCGATCAATTGCACCGGCTGTTCATCCATGCAAATGACTGGATGAGCCGGATCGTAGGCTTGGGCATAAGTATCCAGCACGTTTTCCATGTGCGCGACAAATTCGCCATCGTTTTCAGGCGGAATCACCCAGTATTCGATCTTGCGCTTGGTCATGCCGTTTTTTTTAGCGTCTTGCGCACCGTTTCCGGGCTGATGGAGTCGACAATCTCCAACTCGACCATTTGATCGGCCAACAGACAAAGCGTCCATTGCCCGTAGCCGGCCGGTGGCCTTCCCAGGCGCAGAGCGATCAGCTTGGCTTCTTTCGCGCCATCCAATAGCGGTGGTGTGGGTGGTGTTTCCCGTTTCTTTCTCTCCAGGGCAGCCTCGAACCCTTCGGTGACCAGGGTCATGCGGACATTCTCGACGGTTTGCACGCGGCAGTCGTAGGCTTCGGCAATGCGGACATCCGTCCAAGCCGGGCCATTGGCGTCGGCCTTCAACAGGATCTTCGCCCGACGAACCTTTTGCGACGAACCTTTAAGCTTCTTAACCACCTCCTGACATGCCTGCCGTTCCTCATCGGAAAGCCGAACGATATACTTCTTATTCATGGGAAACCTCCGTGTTTCCAGATGTTTTCCCATGAATCACCAAGACCATTCAACCCCAACATTTAGGGTTGATGAGGCACTAGGGTCAAATTCAAATAGCCAACGCGAACCGAATCACGATCAAGCCGAAGAACCCCGAAGGACATGGATGTTGCAATTGTGTGACGAGTTGTTCGAGTTCTACTCAAGGGAGATTGCGAAGATCGCTGAACGGACCGGATATTTCAAGAAGGTCCGAGCGTTCTGGCTGAAAAAGCCAGAGTAAGTCGCTTGCATCGCCCTTGGCAACCCCCCACCCCCCTCCTACACTCTCTGTTCCGACAAACACGCGCATTTGGGGATAAAACGTGGCGGTACGCATTCGGATGAAGCCGATGGGCCGGAAACACCGGGCTTATTATCGCATTGTCGCCATTGATGGCCGGCAGCCGAATGACGGCCGGGTCATCGAGGAACTGGGCACCTACGATCCGCAGGTGCCAGACAACGACAAGACCGTCACTCTCAAGCCGGACCGAATCAGGCACTGGCAAAGTGTCGGGGCCAAAGCATCGCACAAAGTGGGCGTGCTTTTGAACAAGTTCATGGCCCGGTTCGAGGCTGCGGCCGCAGCCCCACCGGCGGAGGCCGAGAAGCCGGCGTAGGACGGATTGCCATTCCGTCCCACAGGTGAGTCATGCGTTTCGACGTGCTGACGCTCTTCCCCGAGATATTCTCGGGGTATGTTTCCGAGAGCATTCTGAAGCTGGCGATTGAAGGCGGCCTGGTTCAGATTCATTTCTGGAACATCCGCGATTGGGCAACGGGAAAGCACAAAAGCGTCGACGATCGACCGTTTGGCGGCGGGCCGGGCATGGTGATGATGCCCGGCCCGGTCTACGAATGTGTCGAAGCCGTGCAGGCAGCCGATGAGCCGGGCGAGTTGATCATGCTGACGCCGGCCGGCGAACGGCTGACGCAACGAGTGGTTGAAGAGCTGGCGACGAAGAAGCGGCTGCTGTTGTTGTGCGGACGATATGAAGGGTTTGACGAGCGGATTCGACAAGGGCTGAAGCCCCGTGAGATTTCGGCTGGCGACTTTGTCTGCAATGGCGGAGAAGTGCCGGCGATGCTGGTCATCGACAGTGTGATCCGACTGATCCCCGGCGTGCTCGGTCATGAAGAATCGGCGGTCGACGAATCACACAGCGAAGAGGGCCGACTGGAGTATCCCCAATACACGAGGCCGCGCGAATTCCGGGGAATGACAGTGCCCGAGGTGTTGTTGAGTGGGAATCACGAAGCCGTAGCCGAGTGGCGGAAGCGGCAGTCCATATTGCGAAGCCATGTGCGGCTTCCAAGCGAACCGGATGAAAAGCCATGAAGAACCATATCATCGCCCTCATTGAAAAGCAGCAGTCGGAGAAGGCCGGCGAGCTGAACAAGAAGCAAAGCGAGCTGATCAAGCAGCCGAGCGAGCGGAAGATCCCGATGATCCAGATCGGCGATACCGTCGACGTGCACTTCTGGATCGAACTCGGCGAAAAGGGCCGCATGCAAGTGTTCAACGGCACAGTCATCGCCATCAAGGGCGAGAAGCCGGACGAGTTCATCACCGTCCGCCGAATTGTGCAGGGCGAGGGTGTCGAACGCGTTTTCCCCCTGCTCTCGCCGCGGATCGCCAAGATCGAGGTGCGGAAGACCGGCACCGTGCGTCGGGCCAAGCTTTACTACTTGCGTAAACGCGTCGGCAAGGCGACACGCCTCAAGGAACGCAAGAAGGGCGAGGCCGAGACCGTTTCACGACATCCGAAATCCGAAGCGAAGCCGACAGGCGCCTAGTCGATTGGGCCCGCGGCGAGAGTCGTTCGTGCAGGATTTCGCCTATCAATGCGATGCTTTGTAGGACGGCTCTCCACGCTACCGCGTATAGGCAGTGCGAGAGGCAGCACGGATGTGACATTGGTCAGGTGCTAAATCGTCCGGTAGCCCGGTTCAACTTTCACGCGTCCACAAGGAGAGGTTCCCATGCGGTCCCTTGTTCTCCTTTTGGTCGCCCCTACACTCTTCGCCGCCGAACCCGCTGTCTGGTTACAGTGGCGCGGACCCAATCGCGATTGCACCACGAATGGTCCGGCGTTCCCCGATAAACTCGGTTCTCTCAAGCAAAGTTGGCGGGTCGAGTTGAACCCGAGCTACTCGGGGTCGATTGTGCTCGCCGACCGTGTCATCGTCACCGAGACCCTGGACGACGCGACCGAAGCCGCCCGGGCCCTCGATCGCACTACAGGCAAGGAACTATGGGTCGCCAAGTGGAAGGGCGGCCAACATGTGATTCCCGAAGCCAAGCCACGTGGCGAAGCCATTCGCGCGACGCCGGCGTCCGACGGTAAAGTCGTTTACATCGGCGGCATGCGCGATCTGCTTCTCTGCCTCGACGTTCATAATGGCAAGGAACGCTGGCGCATCGATTTTGTCGATCTCTACAAGGGTCACCAGCCGGACATGGGCATGTCCAGTTCACCCCTCATCGATGGCGATTCGGTCTACACGCTTGCCGCTACCGGCGTGGTTCGCGTTAACGCGAAGTCGGGGAAAGTCGATTGGCGAACGCTCACTGATAATCCCAAACTGGAAGGCGGCGCTACCTCGTCCCTGATGTTTTCGTCATTCGGCGGACGCAAGGTCCTGGTCGCCCTCAATCGCAAGACGCTCGCACTGCTCGATCCGGAATCCGGCAAAATCCTCTGGAAGCAAACTGTGCCCGCCTATCGCAATACCTCGACGGTCACGCCCGTGCTGCTGGGCGATACGGGCATTTTCGTCTCCATGATTGGCGGCCGCTCGATGCGATTCGATGTCGCCGCAGGTGCCGACAAGCTCTCCGCAAGACGGACCTGGGACATCTCACCGGTAGCTTACATGTCGACCCCGGTGCGCGTTGGCGATTATCTCTACGCGCATCTCGAAAGCAAGCGCTTTGCTTGTTTCGATGCCAAGAGCGGCCGGCAGAAATGGGTCAGCGATCAGTTGTTCGGCGATTATTGGAGCATGGCCGTCCGCGGCGACCGCATCCTCGCGCTGGATCAAAAAGGCACTCTCTATCTGGTTCATGCGACCCCGGAGAAGTTCGACTTGCTCGACCAGCGAAAGATTAGCGATCTGGAAACCTGGCCGCACCTGGCGGTCTGCGGCGACGAAGTGTTCGTTCGCGACACCAAGGGCCTCACAGCTTATCGCTGGTTGAAAAAATAGGCAATCGCGGCAACGCCGAACCCAATTAACTCGTACATAGCGTATGAATCTCGGCGGACGTGGCAGTCGATACTCTTCGTGGGCCGGAGTTGTCCGGTCCGCGGGGCAATTCTGTGCGAACAACGCTTCTTCTTGCGACTTTGCTCGCCGCCGGCTGCGGCCATGCCATCCCGGTACGGCTCGGCACCGACGAGCCGCTCGGGCTGGAACTGACGCCGAATAACAACCAGCGGCCAATTGTCGAGATGCCCCTGGAAGGCGCCGGCGAAAAGTGCGGCAAGGATGGTCCGCGGATTGCGATCATTGACGTCGATGGCATCCTGCTCAACACCAATTACACCGGACCCTACGCGACCGGCGACAATCCCATCGATATTTTCCGCGAGAAGCTCGATGCCGCTCGCGCACCGAACATCACCGCCGTTGTCCTGCGCATCAACAGCCCCGGCGGATCGGTGACGGCGTCGGAAGTCATGTATTCCGAATTAATGCGCTTCCGAGCGGAAACGGGAAAGCCGGTCGTCGCCTCGCTGCTCGATCTCACCACCGGTGGGGCGTACTACCTGGCGACGGCGTGCGATCAGATCGTCGCGCACCCGACGACCGTTGTTGGCGGAATCGGCGTCGTTCTCAATCTCTACAACTTCCAGGGAACTCTCAACCTGGCCAAAGTGGAGAACCTGTCGATCAAGTCCAAGAATTCGCCGAAAATCGATCTGGACTATCGCATCGGCGTCTTGAACGAAGACGACAAGGAAATGCTCATCAATATGGCCGACGACCTGCACAACCAGTTCAAGAAAGTGATCCGCGATCGCCGGCCGAATGTAAAAAATGAAACCGAGACATTCGACGGCCGCGTCTTTCTGCCGAAGCAAGCCCAGGATCGCGGTTTGATTGATAGTATCGGACATTTGCCGGACGTGATCGCCCTTGCTCGTAGCCTCGGACGTTGTGCGCAGGCCGGCGTGGTGATCCTCCACCGGCGAAACGACGTGGCCCGCACACCCTACGCGACCACGCCGAATGTGCCGCTTCAAGCCTCGCTGCTCGGCGTCAGCGTGCCGGCCGCCGACCGCAATCGCCTGCCGACCTTCCTCTACCTCTGGCAACCCGACCCGAGCATGGAGCGCCTGGCCGGAAAATAATCGGCGAGTCATCCGCTCGCCCCGGCGCCGACTTCCTTCAAGTCGGCTCGTTTAGCTTCGTAGGTCGTCGAATACGCGAGCACCTTGGGATCCGGTTGTTCGCCCCAGGCCTCGCATGCCTCGCGATAGACTGCCGGCCACCAATTGTCGTGGTTGGTCAGCCCCTGGTCCCTTACGGTTTGCCAGTTGCTCAAGATCCGGCTCCAGCACTGGTCGCCGTATTCAAGTGCCTTGTTGATATTCTCGAACAGCGGAATGTACCAGATCCGGCCCATGGCCGCGTGCAACACCTCATCGGCCCAGTCGAAGTTCTGAATCGTGGCCATGAGCGGAATGCCGGATTCTACGCCAACTTCCCATTCGTAGCGCTTGCCCGTCTTGGTCATCAATCCTTGCTCGATGAAGTACAAGACCGCATGGCGTTCCATCGGCGTGCATTCGGTGTTCAATCGCAGCGACCAGTTGTGCGTGATACGGGCCTTGGTCCAATTGACGCCGAGCGCGACGAAGCCGACCTCGCCCATCATGGCATGGCGGGCTTCATCCCAAAGCTGCCGGCTCATATCGCGGTAGTATTTCCACGGCCTGCCCTTCGTTTCCGTGAGAATGCTGGCCATCATTTCGGGTACGTCGATCTCGCGCAGACGCTTGAAGAGCATCATCAGCGCCTTCGCCTTGGCCGGCTGCTCCGGATCGTAAAGAAACGCCTCCGCGTTGATTGCCTGGTTGTAAAGATCTTGCCAGCGCTCGTCGCGCTTGGGGATCGGATCATATTGGTAGGGCTTTGCGGAATACCGCCGGGCAGGCATAGGGGCGTTGGAATTTGCTGCCCGGATGCAATCATCCAGGTAATTCAGCCAATTCTCCATGGCCTCATGATCCGGACCGTCTACGAGTTTGGCAATGCACCGCGTTCCAAACGACATCATGTCGTCGAGTTCCAGCCTGGCAAATCGCAAGATTCGGTTGGAAGGAGCATCGGTCAGGGGATTCGTATGCGAACGGTATTCTTGAAGGTCACGGTACAGGGTCGGCATCACCTTTTCGTACACGCTGACCAAAAGTTCTCCCGTCGTCGGAGCCGCCCGAATCTCGTCGAAGTACACCTCCAGCGCCGGGTGCGGCACCTCCTCCAATCCTAGCGGCGGTTCACGCATTTCGCCGATCCGCGTTCGCAGAGCTTCAACGTGCTCGGAACACAAGTAAGCATGATGCGAAAACCCCGTTTTCAATTCGTAAATTGGCTCGGCGGTGATGCGGGCGGTGAGAATCTCGAAGAGTCGTTTGAACGCGTAGTGGAAGCGCTTGAGTCGCCGAACGCACTCTTCAACGCTGAGCCCCGGCTTCGCGGCCTCTGCATGAGTGGCCAGCCCCGCAAGCGGCGGCAGATTCTTGTAGGACTGATAGTTGGCGGGAGAGATCATTTGGCTGCTTTCAACTCGCAAGGCCAATTGGTAATGACCATTCTAACGAAAAGGTGCGAATCGCCGCTGACGATCGGTTGCAAGGAGAAGGGATTCGCCCGAAGGAAGAAAGTTGCCACGCGATCTGCGCAGGGGATGGAGCGGGAAGTGAGACCAAACAAGTGGAGCGGAAGAGATTTGAACTCTCGACCTCTGCAGTGCGATTGCAGCGCTCTCCCAGCTGAGCTACCGCCCCAGTCCTTTACATTCTGACGATTGGCGCCCGCTCGGCAAGAGGGACGACCTCGGTCGCTCCCCGGTTCGGTCACCAGCGGAAATTATACATCGCGTAGAAGAGTTCCGGCGACACATTCGGGCCGGTCTCCCGGATAAACTGGCCCGCGAACAATTTCGAATAGCCGACCACCAAGTCTTGGTGTGGAGTGAGGTGGAAGTTCGCAAACAAGTCGATCTCGTTACCCACGTCGCGGCCCGCCAGCCCGTTCGCACTGCGCCGCGTCGGCTTGCCAGCAGCGTTGTACAAGAAGTCACGCGCCTCCGCGAGTTGGAAGTGGTGGCCCTGGGCGATCAGCGTGATCCAAGGTTGGGGGTACACCGCCAATTGACAGTTCAAATCCTCAATGTTCTGCCGGCCCACCATGTCGAGAAAGCCGAGGTAGTAATGCCCGAAAGCAAAGAGTTGGTTAAACGTGTCGTCGTTGCCGCCGGCGGGATCGGCGGTTCCCGAGGCGTAGTCGTACCCGACCCAGACCTGTGGGCGCCACGGATGCTCGGCGAATTCCCAGCCGACCGCCGTCGTGTAGGCATAGGCCGATAAGTCCCGCCGCCCATTGTCGCCCGATTGCAACATTCCTTCGAAGTCATAAAGGAATGATCCGTCGTTCCCCGCGGCTCGCGCGCCAACGGTATGGACCATCTGCGTGCCGCGGGGCGACCGAGCGCCGGGAATGAACCGGTCGGCCACATCCGCATCGTTGTTCAGGCCGAGGTAATACAGGTCGATCGTCGTCCCCTTCACGGGCCGGTACGTAGTCCAGATGCCGTAGAACAAGGTCTCGGTGTCCGCCTTGTCGATCGTGGTCGGGTTGATGGTCACCGGGTGCACCGCGAACACGTCGACGTCGAACGCCTCGGTACGTCGGAAGGCGCGAACGCCCTCGAAGGTTCGGCGGGTGTTGGCCCAGTCGAGCGTGGTTATCAGCCGCTCTGAGCCGAAGAGCATTTCCTGTCGACCGACTCGTACATACACCGGGGCGCCGCCCAGTTCGCAGACGCGCACCTCGGCGAACAGGTTGAGGAAATCCGCCTCGTTCTTGTCGATTGGCAACGGGGCGAGGTCGTTGCCGTCAATAATGGCGCTGATGAACTCGCCATAGATTCGGAACGAGTCCGTATACCAGAAGTCGGCCCAAACGCGGTTGCGGTAGAGCATGTACTCGTTGTTGGCAGTCCCGAGCCGCGAGTCGATCTCGTTCATGTACCGGGCCCGGCTCTCGCCGCCGATGGTCAGCATGGTGTCCGGCGTCGGGTGCATCCGCTTGAGTTGGTCGGACGGATCGTACTGGTTGTCGTTGGGCTTGTCCAGGTAGCGATAGTCGTAGTCGAACGCGCTTGTGGGCACGAACGCCGCCGGCGGGTAAGGCATCGTCGGCGGCTTCTCGCGCAGGGTTTTGAGCAGAAATTCAATGCCCGAGTAATAGCCCGGCCCAGAGGGCGGCACCGTGAAAAACCCGAGCCGAGGGAGCGGCTGGATCGACGGAGTCTCAGCCCAAGGATTGGCACATGTGTCCGCGGGAGTCGTCGGCGAGGCGTCTGGTGCCGGGGTGGCAAGCGTGGCCTCGCGCGGCACTGAACCCGTTTCGCTAATCAATCCGAGCGGGGTGATCGCCGACGGGTGAAGACCGGGAATCGCCGGCCCGTAAGGGCTCGCGGGCCTGACGGTAATCGGGGCGAAGCGCCGGTCGGGTACCGGTTGCTCCGGCCCGAGATGGACTGGCGGCAGCACTTCCACTTGGATCGGCAGCTTCGGCTCAATGGGAGCTAGCCTCAACGGGTCTGCCGGCCGAACCGATCCAAAAGTCGTCATCCCGGCGAATACGGCCCAGGCCGCTTTGCGGCAAGCACTCCATTGCATCGCACAATTCCGGTGGACACGGAGCCGATCCGAAACAACTTGTTTCGAACGCAGATGCGGCGGAAGGTGTCTCAGCCGGATTATCGGCTCGCCGGGCTTTAACCGCCTTCGCGCTCCATTGATTCTTTCCCTGCCTCCCAAGTTTGCGCCGTCACATGCCGCAAAGTTCCCCATCTTCTCCGTTCATCCAAAGTGCGGTCGCGACCGCTCCTATTTTTTTCGTGTCACGCTGTCCAGCTTGGTCAATCGGAAAAGGTTGTCCGGCTCGAACATTGCCGCCTTCAATTTGTCGGAGTATTTGGGATTCTTCCGCACCTTGTCGAAGTCGGGGGATTGGCGAGCTTCCTCGACATCGGTGAAGCCGAGCAGCATTGCCTCGCGCATAAACTTGGCCGACAAGTCGTATTGGTGCTCGATGTCCTTCTTGGAGCCATACTTGTAGATGGCGCAAAGCCGGGACAAGGTGTACCAATACGTCGGGTCCTCGATCCGCTCACCCGCATTGTCCTTGGCAACTTTCAGTGCGCCCTGGATCGAGCCGTTGTAAGCCTTGGCCAGCATGTTGTTCACGATGTAGTGGGATCGCGGAAATGCCACCGAACGCTCGTACGCCTTGTAATAGCCCCACGCTGTCACCGCCGTTCCCGCGATCTCGTTGGGCGACGCCTTGGCCAGACTTTCGCTGCCGTGATGAACAATCGCGGCGCGCGTGGCGAGCGTCCCCGCCCAGCCGCTCAGGAGCCCGCGGTAGTAGTAAAACACTTCGGTCGTGTCGCGCAGATCGCCTGGCGGAATCCATTCGATGGCTTTCATGCACTCGCGGGCGAACTCGTGAGCGGCCTTGGCTTCGGACGATGTCTCGATTTTCGTCTGCCGCGCCTGGGCGATGAGGCGGAAGGGATCGTTCGGCCGGTCCTTGCCGTTCTTCGCCCAGTCGAAGTCTTTTTGGTCCGCGATCAAGTAGATCTGGGATTCCGACATGTCCATCTTCTTGGCGAGCGGCTTGAATTTACCGGTGATCGATGCGACCGCGGTGCTGTAAGCGCGCTCGTAGTCGGCGCTGAACTCGCGATGGATCGAGGCGATCTTCGCTTCGAGTTCGGGCCGGTGTTCCGCCTCGTATTTCAAGCACTGCCGATGGACGTCCTCGGCCAGCTTCTGTTTATTCTTGGACAACTTGTATTCGGCGAATGCCCGCCGCTTCATGGAGTTGGCGATCCCGCGCAGGGCGTATTGCGATTTGCGTCCTTCCATTCGCTTCAAGTAATAAGATTCCGCATCGATATTCGATTGGATGAGTTTGTCCCTCAGTTCCGCGTCGGTGAACAGCTTGGACTGGATCTTGCGAAAACCGAGGTCGTACTGACTCTGGGCGGCCTTCAACTTCGTGTAGTAATCGCCGACATATTTGAGCAATGAATTCGCTTCTTCGATTCCGTCGTAGCACTTTTGATCGAGCTTGATGATCTCGGCATGCCGGCGGAAGGAATTCAAGATCATCCGCCGCTTCGATGTAGATCGAACCAATGTTGTCCGCATAGACCATCGGCTCGGAGTTCTTCTTGATCTTCTCGATCTCTGGAAGGCTGAATTCGCGGGCCATGTCATCGATGGCGTAGAACATGAAGCGGTATTTATTCGCTTCCGGCCCGGTACGGAATGCCTGAGCGAACGAATTCTGCCCCGAAGCGACGAAAACAAACAGAAAAGCAAATGTGAACTGGGCAATGCGCATGGCGAGTCTCCGGATGTCCGAACGAGTCAATGCCTATCAAAAAACCAGCGGTTGGAGTGAGTTTACACGGCAAACCTGATTGCGCGAAATGAAAAATGAGCAAAGGCGATCGGTTTTCGAGTTCGCTGTCGCCGTCGGAAGAACGGGATCGGGGATGGAGAAAGAGTTGGCGCCTTTAGCTTTGGTGGGACAATAATTTCCAAAGGGTTTGGAGGATTCGATGGCCCCATGACCCCATGAAACTCGCACTAAAGCCGGGACCGACAAGTTCCTTCGATTGCAACTCGGGCATGATCTTGAATGAGTTCGCACGCGCGATTCACGTTTCCTGCTGCTGTTGGCGAAAGGCCAATCCGCGGGCCGAATTCAGTTGCTCCCACGCTCACGATCCAGGCCTCGGGACTTCGGCCATATAGCATCCGAGCCATCGCCATAATGAGATGTGGATCGCACCGATGCGAAAACGAGTCCGAAGCAGGCGACGGCGTGGATTTCGAGTCGCCTCATTTCGACTTCCGTCGAATCCACGGCGGCATCGACGAAAACTGCGACGCGAGCCCCAGCCGCCTCTGCCGCGAGTTCGGGCGTTAGCTGGTGGACCGACAACGCCCGCACGCCGGGAAGGCCGAGCACCGCAATTGCCCCTGAAACCGCCGGACCGACTCCATCATCGCCGCGAAGAGGATTGCCGTATCCGATCACAAGCAATTCGTCGGACATTGTTCAATTCCGCTTGGCAACGGCGATCTGCTTGCCGTTTGCGTCAATAAGTTCGACGACTAGCGGCATTTGGCCCATGGCGTGAGTCGAACAACTCAGGCATGGATCGTATGTTCGAATGCCGGCCTCGATGCGATTGAGCACCCCCTCGGGGATATCGCGGGTCGTAATGTAACGCTCCGCGATCTGCGCTATCGTTTTGTTCATTGCCAGGTTGTTCTGCCCGGTCGCGATCACCAGGTTGACTTTGCGAATCAAACCGTCCGCAGTCACCTGGTAGTGATGGAACAGAATGCCCCGCGGCGCCTCGCAACAACCGATTCCTTCCAGATTGTTGATTCCCGCATCGGCTCGAATCTTGTCCGATCGAAGATCGGGATCGTCGAGCATTCCATCGATCCGCTCAATGCAAGCCAGGATTTCGATCAATCGTGCGAGATGGTAAAGGAACGAAGCATTGGTTATATCGCGACCGCGCGCGAAACTCAGCGAACTCGCGATCGGCTAGCGTCGTGCCCATTCGCTCGCAGACATTGAGCCGAGCCAATGGACCAACGCGGTATATGCCGTTCGGATAGCCGAGCGGCCGATAGACCGTCGACTTGATGTACGACCACGATTCGGACTTCTCGGCAATGAGTTCGTGAAATCGATCGGGATTGGCTTCCGCGATGGTGTTTCCCGAACTGTCGGTGAATCGCATCAAGCCATCGTAAGTCTCCCATGTTCCGTCCTCACTGACGAGGCCCAGATGCATGGTCGGAAACTTACCAAACACTTCGAATTCGTCGCGGAACTTGTCCAAGAGCCCTTTGAATAGGCCGATCGCGTCGATCGTTGTTTGCCGTGCTTCCGGAAGGCGATCGCGAATCCATTTCGTGTCGTCGTCCGGCAATGCGTGTCGAACTCCACCCGGCACCGCCCAGGCGGGATGGATCGATTGCCCGCCCAGTGATGAGATGATTCGCTGGCCGAACTGGCGCAAGCCGGATTCCGCCGCGTGCTAACTCCGGGTTCGCGGCAATCACTCCGAAGATGTTCCGTTTGGCCGGGTCGCTATCCAAGCCAAGCAGCAAGTCTGGCGAACTCAGATGAAAGAAGCTCAGGGAATGCGATTGAAGCACTTGCGCCAGTTGGCGAGGCGGCGGAGCTTTTCGGCCGCTTGAGGGATCTTGACTCCCAGGATCTGGTCGCCCGCCTTGGCCGAGGCGAGCAAATGGCTGACGGGACAGATGCCGCAGACGCGGGCAGTGATCGCAGGCATCTCCCACAAAGGTCGCCCTTCGAACATTCGTTCGAAGCCGCGAAACTCCGTGACGTGGAACCGAGTCGTCGATCGGCCGGCCGTCGTCGCCAAGCTGAATGGTGATCTTCGCATGCCCTTCGATGCGAGTCACCGGATCGATCACGATGCGTTCGCTCATCGGTCGACCCTCGGCGCCGTGGCGCCCGAGCCAAAGCGGATGTCGTGTCCGTGCAATTCGGGCTTTCTTCCGGCGATCAGCGCTTCCAGAATCTTGCGAATGCGATCGGCCGGCGGCGGACAGCCGGGCATAAACGCATCGACCCGAACTATCTGGTGGACTGGGCCGAACCAGGTCGAGCAGTCTTGGAACAATACCCGGTTCATTAGGAATTTGTGGCGTGATATCCGCCAGTTCGACATAGCTGCGCTCGAGCACCGGCAACGCCCGGCCCAGAGGATTGCGCAAGGAAGTGACGTTTCCCGTCACGGCACAATCACCGAACGAGACGATCAGTTTCGTGCGTTCGCGAACGCGGTGGATCATTTCCAGGTGATCCTCGTTTGCGATCGCTCCTTCGACCAGGCACGCATCCACGTTGTGGGGATACTCCTTCGTGTCCATGAAGGGCGTGAAAACCACATCGGCCATCGCCGCCAGATCGATCAGCCATTCATCCAGATCGAGGAACGACATATGACAGCCGGAACAGCCGCCGAGCCAGACTGTGGCTAGCCTCATACGTTCCATTGCTTCTTCTCCCGAGCATTGACGAGGAACGCAAGTTTGTCGCGGCCATGATTCATCTCGGCAACAGTCGATCCTTTCCGGAAAATCGCGCCGGTCGGGCAGGCCATGAAGCATTTTCCGCAAGACGTACATGTCGTCGATTCGCCCCACGGCTGATTGAGATCGACGATGACTTTGCAATGACTACCGCGGCCAGAGACGTCCCACGTGTGCGCCCCTTCCAGTTCATCACAGGCACGCACACAGCGCGTGCAGAGAATACATCGGTTGTGATCCACGCCGAACAGATGATGACTCACGTCGACGTCGCGCACGGGATTCTGGTATTCCAGCGAGTCGTGATCCATGCCCGAGGCGACCGCCGCATCCTGCAATTCACAACTGCCATTCGCCACGCAGACCGAGCAAATATGATTCCCCTCCGCGAACAACATCTCGACGATCATCTTCCGATATTCGGCAAGCGTGGGCGAATCGGTCCGGACGATCATCCCCTCGGCTACCTTCATGAAACATGCCGGCTGCAGGCGGCTGACGCCCGAAATCTCAACGAGACACATTCGGCAGCCGCCATGAGCCGACAAGCCATCGACATAGCAAAGCGTCGGGATGTGAATGCCGGCCGTGCGCGCGGCGTGCAAAACTGTCTCGTCGTGCTGGGCCGACACAAGCTGATCGTTAATGGTCAGTGTAACCACGCTCATGGAATTGGACCCTCGGCATCATTCCCGTCGCTTGCTCCCGCCGACGGCTTTCGACCGGCGCCGGCCATTGGATTTGGGACGGGGGTGATGACTGGCAGGCCGAGCCGCCGAGCGGTCGGATCGGCGTTGAGCTTCGCCTCATATTCTTGGCGAAAATAGCGAAGCGTGCTCAACGTCGGATTCGGCGCCGCCTGTCCAAGACCACATAGGCTGGTATCGCCAACCATGTGGCACAGCGTTTCCAATCGCTGCATTTCTTCCGGGCCGGCCGAGCCATCGCGGATGCGGGTCAGCAAGCGATGGAGTTGAACGGTGCCCACTCGACAGGGCACGCATTTTCCACATGACTCGTCCATGCTGAATTCCATGAAATAACGAGCGACGTCGACCATGTCACTCGTTTGGTCCATGACGATCATTCCGCCGGAGCCCATGATCGAGCCGAGCTGCCGTAGCGATTCGTAGTCAACTGGAGTATCGAGCAACTCGGCCGGAATGCATCCTCCTGATGGTCCGCCGGTCTGAACGGCCTTGATCGTGCCGCCCGGAGCGCCGCCAGCAATGTCCTCGACAATCGTTCGCAGCGGCGTGCCCAGCGGCACTTCCACCAAACCTGTGTTCGCAACCTTCCCCGTGACGCAGAAGACCTTCGTGCCGGGACTTTTGGGCGTGCCGATGGAAGCGAACCAATCGGCTCCCCTGTTGACGATGCCCGGGACGTTGGCAAATGTCTCGACATTGTTGAGCAATGTGGGCATGCCCCACAGGCCATGCTCCGCCGGGTAAGGCGGTCGTGGCGTGGGGGTGCCGCGACCACCCATGATGGACGACATCATTGCGGTCTCTTCGCCGCAAACATAGGCGCCAGCGCCTAATCGGAGATCGATGCGAAAGTCAAAAGGCGTGGAAAGAATGTTGGCGCCGAGCACGCCGAGGTGAGTCGCTTGACGAATGGCCGTTTGCAGGCGGCGGAGCGCCAGTAAGTACTCGCCACGAACATAGATGTAGCCTTGAGTCGCGCCGACCGCGTAGCCGGCGATGGCCATTCCTTCGAGAACGCGGTGGGGATCGCTCTCCAGCACGCTGCGATTCATGAATGCGCCGGGATCACCCTCATCCGCATTGCAGACGACGAATTTTCGCGTGCCCGAGTTCTTGGCGACGGTGGCCCACTTCACGCCGGTCGGATAACCGGCGCCGCCGCGCCCGCGCAAGCCGCTACGCGTAATCGTTTCGACGACTTGCATGGGCGTCATTTCGCGCAGTGCGTGTTGCAGCGCTTGGTATCCGCCCGCGGCGATGGACGACTCGATTCGTTCCGGCTCGATCCGGCCGCAGTTTTCCAGCACCACCGACGCTTGGAGTTCGAAGAAGGGATTGTGGAGATCGCCCCGTTCGGCTTCGACCGTTCCACCCTTCAATCCGCCAATAACGGACGGAGCGACATTGGCATTTACATGCTGGTAGAGTTGACTGTCGGGATCGATCCGGATCAGCGGACCGCGGGAGCAAAGCCGCATGCAGCCGACGGCAGACACCTGCACGCGCCCATCGAGACGTTCCCGTTGGACGGCAGTGCGCAACTGGTCCAAGACCCCAAGCGAGCCTGCCGATTCGCAGCCGGCGGCGACGCAGCAGCGCACTTGGATTGGTAGCCGGCTGATCTGTTCACGCTCGACGATTTCATGCAGGCTGTTTGCTAGCACCGGCGAGCCATCCTTTCACTCGATTACTCAGCGTCGCGGGTGAAGTTGGTCCCTCAATCGACCCATCCATCACGACGACGGGGGCGAGTCCGCAAGTGCCCAGGCATCGGGCCGTCAACAGCGACAGGCTTCCGTCGGGCGTCGTTTCACCGGGCTGCACGCCGGTCGCGACTTCGACTGCCTTCAGCAGTTGACTTGCCCCTTTCACATAACACGCCGTTCCCGTGCAAACGACGCACGTGTGCTTGCCCTTTGGCTTGAGTGTGAAGAAATGGTAAAAGGTGGCGACGCCATAAACCCGGCTCGGCGGCAGTCTCAAATGGTGAGCAATGTAAAAGAGAACGTCGTGTTCGAGACAGCCGAAGAGGTCCTGGGCCGTGTGAAGGATTTCGATCAGTGCTTCCTGACGATGCTGTTGCCGCTTCATGGCGACGTCCAGCAAATGGAAGCGACGATCGCCACTCAGATGTCCTGTGTCGACGGCGGGATTTACGGTTTGGCCGGCTGTCGCCATCTGGTAGGCTCCGGTCCCGCAATGAGACACACCCGACTCGCTGTTGGATTTCGTAGCCGCATTCGCGCGAATTCGCCAGTTTGTTTTACCGAAACTCAGTTTCCGGCGGCGACTCGGCCATCGCCTATGTGGAAGCGATCCACTCGGATTTGGTTGGACACAACCACGAAATGAGACTTGCGAAGCAGTTCCTGAGCCATCTGCTTGCCGTAATAACTCGTCGAAACCCCCTGCAGAATAACACCCCTCGGAGTCGGAACAAGTGCCGCCGAGACACCGAATGATTGCAGGAGTATCTGCAGGGAACTATCCAAAACTACATCCAATTGGGGGACAACTGAATTGGGAATCTCGGTCGGTCGATCGATTGTCATCGTTGCCTCTTTGGACATCACGGGTATGGGCGATGCCACCAACGGGGACCTCTTGCTCAAGGCAACGCTTCTTTCCCTTCCGGGTCATACCAGACGCAGACGGTTACATGGTGGCCGTCGCCTGGCCGCTCGCTCTCTGACTGGGTCACCCGAGTGATCCTGCCCTTTGCATTTGCGAGCCATTGGTTGATGTGGTCCTGATGCGGAGGTTCAATCAGCATTTCGCCGTGCCCGCTGACAAATGTGAAGATCTTGACTCGCTCGTGCATGGCATCCTCCGAACAACTCGCCACGATCATCGGTTCGAATGTCACCTGACAGTCAGCGCAAGCCAGCCCCGACGACCTGTTCGCCGATCCCGGACGCAGCGCAAACGTCTTCGGGCTCAAGACTTCATTGCAAAGGCGGTACCACGACCTCGGGGTTTGAAGAAGTCGCGCTTCTCAATTCGAATCGATCCCAATTGCAAGAGATTTGGATGCCGATTTCTCGCGGTTTGTACGGAAGGCGAACTTGAAGCCAATTTAAATCGGGTACGAATCAAAACGAGCCGGAAGGGAGAGTGGCTCGGTAAAGTGTGCGAACGAGCACCGCCTGGCCTCGCGAGTGTGCGGAAGCGGCAGCGCGGGAGCACGTGCAAGGACGATGGCCCTAGTTGGAGAATCTCAATTGTTGGCCTCCCGGGTTAAACCTGAAGGGAATCGATGTGACTTTCGATTGAACTCAGGCGGTGGCACGCCGGGTGCGTGGAACGCTTTCGTCATTCGCATCGATTGGCGCAAGTCATCGAGGAGTCCAAGATGGTAGCCACCGAAAAGTCGCTGTTCGAGTTGACAGCCGCTGATCTACAACATCCATTGCTCGTGACCTTCGCCGAAGGTACGATGTTTCGCGATGCAGCAAAGGAAATCCTGCGGGCGGGCGTCCATGGCGCCCCGGTGGTGGACGCTGCGGGCCGCTGTATTGGCGTCCTATCCATGTCGGATTTGGCGCGATGGGCGGTGAACGCAACCGGGCCATCGGTCGCACATGCCAAGAGCTGCTATTATCAGGACAGTCATCGCGGCGTGGGCGGTCTGGAGTCGGTTGTCTGCACATTGCCAGAAGGCAAGTGCCCGTTCCAAGCGAGCAAGGCACTACCGGACGGCCGAGTCGTTCAGGAGTGTCGGGAGCCCCACAGCGTGCTGCTTGAATGGCAAATGGTAGACACCGAGTCGCTGCCGCACGAAGACGTCCACCATTACATGACGGGCGAGCCGGTTACCGCCAGCTTGAACACACCAATCACGGAGCTGGCGCGAATGATGGTCAATTCGGTTGTCCAGCGCGTGTTCGTCGTTGACGCCGATGATCGACCGACCGGCGTCGTGACGAGCACCGACATCGTAACAGCCCTTGCAGCCGCGCCCGAGCGAGTAGCGAATCGTTCGACCGTTTACGATTGATTAATCTCTTTGCGAGTTGTTCATGCCCACGAGTTCGATTGCCTTCTTTTCCATGGAGGTCGGCCTCGAATCCGATCTTCCAACGTACAGTGGCGGCCTGGGCGTTCTGACGGGCGATATCCTGCGGGCGGCAGCCGACCTGGGATTGTCGATGGTCGGCGTCTCATTAGTTCATCGACGCGGCTATTTTCGACAACATCTGGATCCGCATGGCAATCAGGTGGACGATCCGGACCCATGGGAGCCGGAACAACTTCTGGAACCGTTGCCCATCCGCGTTGCCGTCCGTTTCCGCGATCGCAGTGTTTACATTCGAGCCTGGCGCTATCGCATTACTGGGTTGACGGGCCGCGAAGTCCCCGTCCTCCTGCTCGATACGGATTTGCCAGAAAATGATCCGTCCGACCGACGGTTGACGGATCGGTTATATGGAAGTGATGCGACCTACCGGCTTTGCCAGGAGGCGATTCTTGGCATGGGCGGACTGGAGGTACTGACGGCATTGGGTTACGAGCGCAACGCGACGATCTACCACATGAACGAGGGGCACTCGGCATTGCTGACGTTGGCATTGCTCGAAGTGGCATCCGGAATGACCGGGCCGGCCGCCGCGACGGACGCCGCTCGCGAAATCGTCCGAAGACGCTGCGTATTCACAACTCATACTCCCGTCCCGGCCGGGCAAGACAAGTTTCCTCTCGATCTCGTGCGATCGGTTTTGGGAGGTCCACGCGCGGATCTTCTCCGAATCAGCGATTGCACCCCGGACGACACCTTAAATATGACGGAACTCGCCCTCCGCCATTCTCACTACGTCAACGGCGTGGCGCTGCGACACGAGGAGATTTCCCGCGGCATGTTTCCCGGATTCCCGATTAACTCCGTCAGCAATGGGGTTCATGCGGTGACTTGGGCCGCCGACGCTTTTCGAACCTTGTTCGACAAGCACATCCCGGAATGGCGGCGCGATAATCTGTATCTGCGTTATGCCAATTCGATTGCCGCGGCCGAGATCCTGCAAGCCCATGCCGAATGCAAGCGTCAACTCTTGGCGGAAGTTCAACGGCGAAGTGGCGTGAGCCTGGATCCGAAGGCATTGACGCTCGGCTTCGCGCGCCGCGCGACGGCTTACAAGCGCGCCGATCTTTTGTTCACGGATCTCGATCGATTACGGAAGATCTCCCGGACCATCGGCCCATTACAGGTGGTATACGCGGGCAAGGCCCACCCGCACGACGAAGCAGGTAAGGACTTGATCCGTCGAGTCGTGGCTGCCGCCGAATCGCTGCGGAGCGATGTGCGCGTGGTTTACCTCGAGGGCTACGACATGGCTTTGGCCCGCTTGCTCTGTTCCGGGTCCGATATCTGGCTAAACACTCCACAGAAACCCCAGGAGGCCAGCGGCACAAGCGGCATGAAAGCAGCCATCAACGGTGTGCCGAGTTTCAGTATCCTCGATGGATGGTGGCTGGAAGGCTGTATCGAAGGAATAACCGGTTGGGCAATTGGCGAAGACGGTGGTCAGCCGAGCGACCCGGCGCGCGAGGCGGAGTCGCTGTACGACAAGTTGGAATTGGTAATCGGCCCGCTATTTCATCGCCGGCCGTTGCAGTTTGCCGAGGTGATGCGCTCGGCGATCGCGTTGAACGGTTCGTTCTTCAATGCCCAACGCATGGTGTTCCAGTATTTGCGAAACGCATACCTCCCCGGTGGCGAACCAGGCCGACCCGATCCACTCATCCCGGCACTGGCGCCTTACATGCCATGATGCCGATGCCCCGAAAATCCTCCGCTTTGGCTTGATTGAGTCGAGTGACTCGACCTACAAATAAGATGCTCCCCACACAGGATCCCGTCGCTGCGAAGACCCTCTAAGCCTTCTGGCCTGCGGCGATCGGTTCGACAACATCAGCGAACAGCAGCAACCGGTAGGCGGTTGTGCTCGTTGACTTTGCACATTGAATTGGCCGAGACCGTGTCAAAGACCCTCACAGTGCTCGTGATCGATGACAACCGAGATGCTGCGGACAGCCTCGCCAATGTCATTCAATCCGCCGGCCACGACGCGCGCGCCGCGTATACGGCGACCGCCGCCGCCAAGATCGTGGCGGGCGGCTTCGATCCAGATGCGATTTTCATGGACATCGGTCTTCCCGAGATGGATGGCTACAGCGTTGCCAGGGAATTGTGCACCGCCTTGCCACGCAAACCGCTACTGGTTGCAGTGACCGGGTTTCAGAACTTGGACGGGCGGTCGCGGAAAGAAGATTTTGATGTTCACTTCGTGAAGCCCGTGGAGCCTGAGTTGATCTTGAGCGTGCTCGCCGCCCACGCCGAGCAATTGCATCGATCGGAAGATCAGCGAGCGATCGCTAAGGCCTAGTCCCCGACGTAGCAGCACACCCTTCCTTTCGATGGACCACGCGATGTCGCGGAGGCAGCTGACGCTCGCGGGGTGTACTACACGCTGAACTTTGGGGGGAATTGGTTCCGCATTCTGGCAACGCCCGCATTTTCGCGACACGATCGTTCATGACAATCGTCGACTCAATCGGCTGGATTTCTTCCCACTCATGCCACGCTCGGCGAAAAAAGTAGCCGGTTGTCCACGTCCGTAGATGGAAGTCGCCCAAACTGAAATGTTTGCAAAGGCGGCGGAAGTTGTGGCAATGGCCTACGAGCGCTCCATATAGGTGATAAGTGGCAACTGCACGCGATTTGCTGTTTGGAAGCGACAGGAGACCGAATAGTGCATGCAACGCCAGCAACTACCGATCCGGCGATCCTTTCGGACCGCTACCGAAAGATCCGAGGTCGGACCGAGCAACTTGCGGAACCGCTCGATGTCGAAGATTACGCACTCCAGTCGATGCCCGATTGCAGCCCACCGAAATGGCATCTGGCACATACAACCTGGTTCTTTGAAACCTTCATCTTAACCCCACACGAACCGGATTTTCGACCGCATCATCCACTGTACCGGTACCTGTTCAACTCTTACTACGAAGCAGTCGGCGATCGCTGGCCGCGTCCGGCCCGCGGTCTCCTGAGCCGCCCAACCGTGGCTCAGGTATTTGCCTATCGCCGGGCAATTGACGACCGCATGCATCGATTGATAGAGCGATCTCCCGAGCCGATCCGAATGGCGATCGCGTCCCTGGTCGAACTCGGACTGAATCACGAGCAACAACATCAGGAGTTGATGCTGACCGATCTGAAACATGCCTTCGGCATCAATCCGCTCCAGCCGATCTACCTGGCGGACGTGGGAGCGGCCGCGGCCAGGTCGACGCCGATCCAGTGGGAGGAACACGCCGCGGGTGTTCGTTGGATTGGTCACGCCGAGGGCGGATTTTCGTTCGACAACGAGTCGCCGCGCCATCGGGTATTCGTTGACCCATTCCGCATCGCCTCCAGGCCAGTCACCGCTGGTGAATTCCTGGCCTTCATGCGAGACGGCGGCTACGAACGCCCGAGTCTCTGGTTGTCCGACGGATGGGCCGCTCGACAAGAACGCGGATGGACGGCGCCGCACTATTGGGAGCAAACACTGGATGGATGGTCGGTCTTCACCCTTCACGGCCAACGTCCACTCGAACCATCCGAGCCGGTTTGCCACATCAGCTATTACGAGGCCGACGCGTTCGCCCAATGGTCCGGAGCACGACTTCCGACCGAAGCGGAATGGGAAGTAGCGACATCCGCGCACGAGTCATCGTCGTTGCAATTCGACCCCGACCGATTCCATCCGCGGCCGGATGCGGGCAGTGGCCAGTGGTTTGGCGACGTCTGGCAGTGGACCGCGAGTCCCTACACGTCTTATCCTGGCTATCGCCCGGCGGCCGGGGCAGTGGGCGAGTATAACGGCAAATTCATGTGCAACCAATTCGTGCTCCGTGGCGGGTCGTGCGCGACTCCCTGGGGACATAGCCGCCCGACCTATCGGAACTTCTTTCCCCCGGACGCACGCTGGCAGTTCTCCGGCCTCCGTCTCGCGGAGGATCTGCCGGCATGAGTTCTCCTGCTGTCTCAATAGACGTTGACACTTCCCGTGCGGATGTCATTGCCGGGCTATCGCAACCGCGAATGCGGTTGCCTTCCAAATACTTCTACGATGCGGCCGGATCGCAGCTCTTCGATCGCATCACCGAATTGGAGGAGTATTACCTCACGCGAACCGAACTGAAGATTATGCGTCGGTTCGCTCCGGAAATGGCTGCCCGGTGCGGACCAAGCTGCATGCTGATTGAGTTCGGGGCGGGGAGCCTGGTCAAGGTTCGGCTGCTGCTCGACCAACTCGTTTCGCCGGCCGGGTATGTGCCGGTCGATATGTCCGAAGAACACGTTCAGCACGCGGTCGCCGAACTGTCGGGCGCCTATCCGACGCTGCCGGTATATCCGGTCTACGCCGACTTCACGCAGGATTTCGTTCTGCCGACCATTTCCGCAAAGCGTCGAGTTGTTTACTTTCCCGGCTCGACCATCGGCAACTTCGATCCCGCCGAGACCGACGTTCTCGCACGCCGAATCGCCCAACTCGTTGCACCCGACGGCGGGCTGCTTTTGGGTGTCGACTTACGAAAGGATCCAGCAATTCTGGAAGCCGCCTACAACGACCGCGAGGGAGTGACGGCGGCGTTTAATCGAAACCTGTTGGTGCGCATCAATCGTGAACTCGAGGCGGACTTTGACCCGGACGCTTTTAGCCACCGCGCATTCTTTAACGGCGAGCAATCCCGGATTGAGATGCATCTGGTCAGCATGCGCGACCAACAGGTCCGAATCGGTGCCGCCATCTTCTCGTTCCGAAAAGGCCAGACCATTCATACCGAGAATTCGTATAAGCACGACCTTACCGAACTGAGCCACCGACTCCTCCGCAGTGGAATGAAAACGATCCAATCATGGACCGACCAGCGACAGTTCTTCGCGGTGCTGTACCTCGAACTCGCCAAAGCAGAAGCATGACGAGGTTTAGAGCCCGTTTCAGAATTAGCGGAAGACAGACAGAGCCTGAAGCGTGAGCGAAGGCGACGCCGTCTTTCTCCGATCCGCGTCGTCTTCGCTTACGCTTCAGACTCCGCCATCGGTCAATTCTGAAACGCACCTGTACTCAGGACGCTCAGCTTGCAGATCCGTTTGCCGTCCCGTTCATGTCGGACGTTGCGGATTGGCGAGGAGGTCGCGGAGGCGCTGGTTCGATTAACGGGAACAGATACTCATAGCCAAGGGCTTTCGCGGTCGTGGGAATGACGCGCTGGCCGTGCGTGGCAAGCTGGCTCATCTCGCCCATTAGCAGTCGAACTGCCAGTCGAGGCAAGTTGAGCCAGCAAGGACGGTGCACGACTCCGGCCAAGATCTGGCTGAACCCCCAATTCGTCAGCGGCTCGGGCGCCGTACCATTGAGGGGTCCGCGGGCATCCGCTCGATCGAGAGCCAGCAGGTAGAGATTGGCAAGATCCGCCACGTGAATCCAACTGATCCACTGCCGGCCCGTGGCCAGGGGTCCGCCCAGGAACCAACGAAAAGCCCGGGACATTGGCGGCAACGCGCCGCCTTCGCGCGCGAGCACCATGCCCGTTCGGATGATGGCGACGCGGACGCCCGCGGCAGAAGCAGTTTGTGTGGCCGCCTCCCAGGCCACGCAAACATCGGCAAGAAAGCCGCTGCCCGGGGGATCGGTCTCAACGAACTCGGTGGGATTGTCTTCGTACATTCCGTAGTAGCCCACGGCGGACGTGCTCACCATGACCCGGGCGGCGCCATCGACCTGTTTGGGGGACTTCGCTAGCGTCTCGGCAATCAACGCCGTGCTCTTCTCTCGGCTGTCGCGGATTCGCTGACGACGCTCGGTGGTCCATCGGCCCGCAATCGGCTCTCCCGCGAGATGGATCACCGCGTCGCATCGGGGTATTTCATCGACCCAGCCGGCGGCAATGGCGGGGTCGCCCACCAAAACTTGCGTGCCGGCTGGCAGTCGTTCCAGAGCGCTGTTAGAGCGTGACAGGACAACGACATCGTCCGACCGCTCGCGCAAGCGAGCGACGATATGCCGCCCGACGAGGCCAGTTCCGCCGGTTACGAAAACGCGCATGTCAGAGGTCCGCACACCCGAATTGCTCACGTTCGGCGGCCTCAGCTGGCGTCGCCGACTCGCAACTTGTTACGAGTGAATGTAACCAACCCCAGTCCGGATGGCGAGGAAATGAAATTCTCGCGAGAAATGTGCAAATGCCCTAGCACTCGGGGGAGGGCAAAATACAAACCAGATCGATCGAAGCTCTAGAATCCTCTTCCCTCGGTCAAATTGGGACGTCCTTGCACATCGCTAGGATGAGTCCATTTGAGTGGTGCGCAAAGCGCCCTGTTCTTTTTGGAGAGTGTTCATGAACGGGTTACGTTGTCTGTTGATCGCGGCGGCTGTCGCAATCATTTCCGCTCCCGCATTCGCGCAAGAAGCGCCGAAGCCAGGCCCGGAAATTGCGATGCTCAAGAAGATGGCCGGTACATGGGACGCCACCATGAAGTTCGGCGGCATGGAATCCAAGGGAACGATGATTTACAAGATGGAGTTGGGCGGATTGTGGTTGGCGAGCAGTTTTGAAGGCGACTTTGGCGGCATGAAATTCACGGGCAAGGGATTCGACACATTCGACAGCGCCCGGAAGAAGTATGTGAGCGTCTGGATGGATTCGATGAGCACCACGCCCATGACGATGGAGGGCACGTACGACAAGGAGAAACACACGATGACAATGATGGGCGAAGGCCCGGGAATGGACGGCAAGCCCAGTAAGTACAAGTCGGTCATGCACATGAAGGACGCGGATAACGTGGTCTTCGATATGTACATGGGAGATTCCAAAGAACCCGCGTTTGTAATTACCTACAAGCGGAAGAAGTGAGCAGAGATGGACAACCAACTCCCGGGGCGGCAGGCTCGATTCCTTGCTGCCTCGGGGTTGCGAACCAATTCGTTGCCCCGATCGGCCAACCGGGCATAACCCGGCTTGCCTGTGTTGCCGTCGCGATCCTTTGGCTTTGACGCCCCCGGAGGATGGGGTTGCTATTTTCCAGGGTTTCCTCTTTCCCAATTGCCCTTCGAGCGGTATATTCTCTCGCATGCGACCAGCGAGGGTCGAAAAGCTAAGTCCTTTCCGGAAAACGACTTAGGTTTCTAATCAATACGGAGTGGCACCAGCTCTCAGTTCGATTATTTTGTTCGCACCACAAGAATTTGCTCCAGCCGAAACTTTTGCGAGAGTTTGGGTGCGGTTTCAGTCGAGAGATTTGTTCGCCATTCGTACAGCACGTCCAATCAACGGGAGGGGGGAGCCGTGCGCAAGCTTATCCAGGCCGCCATTCAATTCATTAAGAAGGAAGATGGGCCGACGGCCGTGGAGTATGCCATTATGCTGGCATTGATCGTGACTATTTGCATCGGGGTAATTACGACCTTTGGGTCGAACGGAAACGTCCTGTCGTCGAACGCGCCCGCTACCGTTGCTCTCATGGGCGGCAACTGATTCGTTTGCTTTCCCAGTTTGTGCTCCTTATCAGGCGAGTTGGGCCGTGCGTGATCGCGGACCAACTCGCCTGATTGTGGCTCGGCACGATGGCGGTTCAATCTTCACATCACGCCCAAGTCGACTTTGCCAAAACAGCTTGCCCCAGCCTGCCAAACCGCAAAATCGGTGCTACGGTTCATTGGTCGAATTCTGGACCAAACGGGACGTCAGTCCTGTCGTTTTGCCCAGATGACGGAGGCATCATGAGTCGTATCTTGGCACGGCGACTGTTTGCGTTTCTACATGACGAAGAGGGCGTAACCGCTGTCGAGTGCGCGCTCATGCTGGCTCTGGTAGTTGTCATTTGTCTCGTCGCACTCTCACCCGGCTCAGCGGCCGCCCCGGCTCCCGGCGTGCGAATCGAGAACGGCTAACACCCGCTTGCCTGCCATTGACGGGTAGCGGAAGTCGCCCTACTTCCGTAGACGCTGGCTGGAGACGGAAGTCTGGCAAATTCCGCTACGATTCTTACCCACATTGACCAACGACTCGAGAGAGCCGTTCAACCGCCGCACCAACGAACAAGGCCCGCCGAATGGTCCGCGGGCCTTGTTCGTTCCGTTCCGTTCGAGTTACGGCAAGGGAACATCCTTGAGTACGAAGGGCATTTCGACACGGACGTGTTGCCGCCCATGAAGGGTCAGGCTGATCCCATTCGGCCAACTTGCTCCGGCGTCGGTTGGTTTCGCGAAGATCAATCGGTATTCATTGCCCACCCCTGAGCCGTTAATTTCCGTCGATACAAGCTCTGTCCTTTTGATCTTGAGCAAATGGCCGTCGGGGCCGCGAACGTCGAAATGGGGACCGTTCATGTTCGGCCGTTCGCCGCGACGATTGATCCGTACGAACGGGCGCAGCCGGCCGCGAATCTGGACGGGGAAATTCGCGATCTGGTTGACGGTTCCCGGAGACGCAACCAAACGAACTTGAATCGTGGCCTCGCCCGACTTCTCGTCATCGTGCGCGGATGTAATCGTCAACGTATGGCCGGCCGCGGTCTTCGATTGTCCCTTCGACTTGCCAAATACATCGTCGACGGTAATTAGTGGCTCACTCGGGGTAATCACGCGAGCAACGACAAATCCCTGCAATTCGCAAAACTTCGTCGGATGCCTACGGCCCGATTTGAACACCACCGGATAACGTGGATTGCAGCCGGCCGCATTGTCCATCACCACTTCGCCATTGACGATGATGATTTGTCTTGCCACGAGCAACTGTTCGGTGGCCGAATAGCCGGGAAACGGAGACGTCGCCGGGTATGCCAACGCAAACTCCTGCCGATCATCACCCCTCACGTGCCGAACGTCCACGCCAATAATCTCCGCAACCGTCAGCGTCGGAGCTGCGTCGACGTCGAGATTCACCGTGATTTGGCCCGTTCCAGCATCGTATTTGTTTTCCGCAAGTCCCGGCGGCAGCGCGCGTACCCGAATGGCCTTATCCGTGGCGGCCGGCAGCCTGGACTTTCCCGTAGTCAGGCGGATAGGCGAGTTCACGACCCTCAACCCGCTGCCGTATCCACTATAAATATTCCCCATTTGTCCAATGTTTCCAGGCTTGGCCGCCGGCGGATTGTCGTCCTCCACCAACTCAGCCGCCTTGTAAAAAGCATCCACTGCATCCCAAAACGGGACTTCGCCCGTATCGAGCGTGATCGGGCGACGCCGATCGATGTTTTTCGTCGCCTGGAGCTGAAAGTGGAGCCCGGTCTTTTTCGCGACCTCATCGACTGCTTGTTGCAGCGGCACTTTGTCGAGTTTGAGAGCGATCTTGGGGGCAACTAACAATCGCTCGCTTCGGATGGCGAGATCGATCTTTTCCGCAATCGCTTCCGCCCGTCTGCGGAGTTCCGGATCGTCGGACAAGCAGGCGGCTCGCAGGGCCTTGAGCGCCGGCTCGCCCGCGGCCAGCAACTCGCGTGTGGATTTCTCGCGAACGGCATAGCGCGGATGGGCAAGCCCCTGAACCTTCGCCTCGTACGGATCGGCGGTTTGCGCACCGAGCGTCCCGGCGAGGAATGTCAGGGTGAACAAGCCGAGAAGCGGGTTTCGCATATTGACGTACCTTCGGCGAGATCGAAACGCTGCGTTTCAAAGCTAACGGCGTTATCGGCGGAGCCCGAAGCGTGAGCGAAGGCGATGGTGAAGTCGCCCGTGGATTCGCTAAACCTCTTGGGAATCGTCGCCTTCGCTCACGCTTCAGGCTCCGCTGTCGCTAATTCTAACACGCATCGTACATTTTATCGAGCGTGCAAGTCAATCGAATGCACCGCGCCGTTACGTTTGTGACGTACGGACCTGATGGATCAGGTTGCCGGATCCACCCACACTTCGCCATCCGCGAATTGGTTGTCCCGGAATTCCTAACGAATCGACTTCGGCGCCTTTTGTCCCTCGGGGATTTTGGTCGTGTACTTGCGGCCCTTCATTCGTTCGTCGAAATCGGCCTTGGCCTCCTTGAGCGCTTTGGGATCTTGCAACAGATCGACCGCGCTCATCGCCAGCACCTTGGCGGCGACCAGCATACCCTTGTGGCCGATCGGCGAGCCGATGGCGGCCACGTTCTGCCAACTGTGGCCGGGGCTGCCCGCCGCGAAACAGACCGTGCCCAGTCCGCTTGTCGGCACATGCCAGCTCATGTCGCCGACGTCGGTCGAGCCGCCGTCGGCAGCGTACGGCTTTTCCGGCAGCTCGTCGATCGCGTCGTTGAGCGGCTTGTCCTCCTTCAAGCCGAAGTCGGCCCGCAGCGGCGCCTGCAAGCTGGCGGGCGAGCTTGAGGTCGGCCTCGTCGAATTTCGGCGGCCCCGACCTTGAGCATGTTGCGATAAATGATCTTCGAGAGCGGCAGATTGGGAATGATCTCGTGGCAATCGGTATCGATTTGCATGGTCACCTTCGTCCGGCTCATCTTGGCGGCCCCTTCGGCGATGTCGTTCAGCCAGTCGAAGTTGCGGTCGCACATCCTCATGGGCATTGGCGCGGCACGAAGTACCAGACCTGGGCAGTCGCCGGCACGACGTTCGGCTGCTGCCCGCCGTTGGTGATGACGTAGTGGATGCGGCGTGTCTTGCTTGACGTGCTCGCGCATGTAATTGGCGCCGACGTTCATCAACTCGACGCCGTCGAGGGCGCTGCGGCCTTTCTCGGGACTGCCCGGAGGCGTGCGCGGGCAGTCCGTGGAACGTGAATTTCGCCGAGATCAGCGCCTTCGAGCTGGCATACCAGACGCGATTCTTGGTTCCCGGATGCCAGTGCAGGCAGGCGTCGAGGTCGTTGAACTGGCCGTCGAGGCTCATGTAGACTTTGCCGATCACCGTCTCCTCGGCGGGCGTGCCGTAAAGGCGAATGGTCCCCTTCAGCTTGTGCTTGTCGTAGACCTCCTTGACGGCGACCGCAGCGCCGACGGCAGCGGTGCCGAGTGCACAGTGGCCGCAGCCATGTCCGGTGGTGCGGCCGGTAACGGCCAAGTCGCTCGCCATTGATCTGCTGCGACAGTTCGGGCAACGCGTCGTATTCGGCGAGGATGCCGATGATCGGCTTGCCCGAACCGTATTCGGCGACGAACGCGGTCGGCATGCCGCTGACACCCTCCTTGACTTTGAAGCCGGCCTTCTTGAGCACGCCGATGAGCCGGGCCGACGAGCGATGCTCTTCGAGGCCCAGTTCGGCGAAGGTCCAGATGTCCTGGTTGCAGGCCACAAGCTCTGGGCGCATGGAATCGAGTTGGTCGGTCATTTCTTTCTGGATCGGCGTCAACGGCGGCGGATCGGCAGCGAGTACGGTGCCACCGAGTGCCAGCAAGGCGATTCCGCAGACGGCGAAAGAACGAATAGCAGTCATGTTGGTGCTCTCGGAACCAGAGGATATTCAAAAACGATCGTTCCAAGCGAGATCGAAACTGCGATGACAACACGGAAGGCGAATTCCTTGAAGTTCTTATAGAGGACCGGGGCTCACGCAAGCGCCCATGACCGGCCCACGGCAATCCACTGCTGGAGAATTAACTCGCATTTCTCACCACCGAGTCACAGAGAGCACAGAGAAAAGCATTTATCAAGCAGCAGTGGGTGGACGTCCCAGACTTGCTTACGGGCCAAGTGTTGTGCTGGGAACGGCCACCGCTCGTTTTCTGCTCTTCTTCTCTGTGTCCTCGGTGTCTTTGCGGTGAGAATTCTGGCCAAGACGAAGCATGCCAAGAAACTACCAAAAAATGCAGATTCGCTCTAGCGATTCGAGGCACTTCGCAATACTGGAATGGCGTCGAGGGAGTCCGTCTATTGCGCAGGAGACCGCAAATGTCACAAAATGTCACGAAATGTCACACTAAAAAAAGATGTTATGCACCCGCATATTCAAATGACCGCTTGGGTGAAGTCCTATCTGAATGTGGGATAGGCCTCCCGGCCTGTCGAACCTGGCAGTGGCAGGCGCTTGACTCCGCAAGCCAAGACAGGCCGGGAGGCCTATCCCGCATGGCCCGGACGTCAATCTAAATGTGGGATAGGCCTCCCGGCCTGTCGAAGCCGTGACAGGCCGGGAGGCCTATCCCACGTCAAAGGCCTGGAGGCTAGTCATGTGCATTGTGCCGCCGGCGCTTCGGCTGAACCATAAACCAATGGCAACCGTTTCCGAGGGGCCAATCCCATGACGCGCATTCTTCTCGTCTTATTGTTCGCTTTGCCGGCCTTCGCCGAGCCGGCTCGCACGCACGACATCACTATCGACGATTACGATACGCTCGCCACGATTCGCGAGCTGGCCGTCTCGCCCGACGGCAAGTTCGTCGCCTATACCGAGGCCCGCTGGGATAAAGCCGACGACTTGCAAAAGACCAACCTCTGGATCGTCGCTACGGATGGCAAGAGTAAACCACAACGGTTGACCGGCGACCGAGCCAACGACCGCAACCCGAAGTGGTCGCACGATGGCAAGGCGATCTACGTGCTCGGCAACCGCAAGAGCATCACCGATGGCAAAACACAAGTCTGGCGCATCAACGCCGCTAGCGGCGTAGCGAGCGCGGTCACGCGCGTCGAAGCCGGCGTCACCGGTTTCGACTATTCTCCGAAGGCCGACGCCCTCTTCTACAGCGTCGACGCCACCGCCACGGACAAGGACGACTTCACGGCGCTCCGGAACAAGTACAAGGAGCAATACGGCCACGGCAGCCGCAAGGTGTCCGAGATCTATCGCCTCGATCTGCAATCGTGGCGGGCGGAGAAGGTGGTCGATGAGAAGCGCTACGTCCGCGAATTCGCTGTGACGCAGGACGGCAAGCGAATCGCGATGATCACCGCCCCCGACGATACCGTCGTCCACTCCGAAGGCAAATCGCGCGTTGACATCTGGGAAGCCGGCGAGCCGGCGGCGTCAGCCGCCGGAGGAAAGGTCGTCACCGCCGACGAGTCATGGCGCAAAACGGCGGCCTCGCCGTACCCGTGGCTCGAATCGCTAGCGTGGAATCCGGATGGCACGCGACTGGCGTTTTGTTCGATCTTTGATGCGTATCCGGCGGAGGTCATCGTTCACTCGTTGACGGACAAGTGCTGGACGGCCAAGCGGATGGAAAGACCGGACGGGCTGCATGTCCGCGGGTACGGTTCACCCCTGAAATGGCAAGGAAGGAATTTGCTGCTCTATCTCGGCGAGGTCAGTGACGAAGTCGTCTTGATGCGAGCATTAGAGGAATTCACACCGTTGTTGTCCGGGGCGGTGGTCTCAATGATCGCCGTCGGCCACGATGACTACATCGCTCTGCTGAGTGGAGGCAAAAGCAAATTGGCGGTCCTCGAGAAACTTGATGTTCGGGGGGGACGAAAGATTCCGACACTCGTCGATCCAAACCCACAGGCGAAGCATTGGCGGTTCCCCGTTCTTGAGCACATTACCTGGAAAGCCCCCGACGGCACCGAGGTCGGCGGCGTCCTCGAACTTCCGCCCGGCTACAAGAAGGGCGACAAGCTGCCGCTGGTCGTCGGCATCCACGGCGGGCCGACTACTTCGACCAAGGCCGAGCTGAGCTACGACCCGCACAACGGCCGGCTGTACTTTGCTGCCCACGGCTATGCCGCCCTGTTCCCGAACTATCGTGGCTCGACCGGCTACGGCGACAAGTTCGTCACCGACCTCATCGGCCATGAGAACGACATCGAGGTCAAAGACATCCTCGCCGGCATCCAGCACCTGATCAAGGAAGGGATCGCCGACCCGGAGCGCATCGGCGTCATGGGCTGGAGCAACGGCGGCTATCTCACCAATTGCCTGATCACACTCAAAAACTCGCCGGTCAAATTCAAGGCAGCCAGCACCGGCGGCTGCATCCTCGACACGGTCGCCGAGTGGGGCTTCAACGATGAACCCGCGTATCCGATGGCCTTTAAGAAGGGCGCACCGTGGGAGACCCCGGACATATATCGCAAAACTTCGCCGACCTACGGCCTCGGCAATGTGACGACGCCGACGCTGATTCAGGTCGGCGGCAACGACCCCCGCTGTCCACCGGGCCATAGCCGGATGCTGTACCGAGCGCTCAAGGAGTATCGCAAGGTGCCGACGGAGTTAGTCGTGTATTCCGGCGAGCCACATGGCTTGACGAAGTTGTCGCATCGCAAAGCGAAGATGGAGTGGGACCTGGCGTGGTTTGATAAGTATCTAAAGCGGAAATAGAAACCGCTCGAACGAGAATCGGCCTGCGGCGTTACCCGATTTCAATCGTCATAGCGTGCTCGCATTTCGCCGGTGATGGCCTCCTTTCCACCGGCGAGGAGGCGATGATAGAGGACGAGCAGGACGCCGAAGGCCAGGGGAATGAGAATCCCCAGAACGAACTCGTAGAAGCCGGTATGGTCGGTGGCATAGTAACCACCTCCATAATAACTAGGTGAGTCCGTCAATTCACGCACGATCGTGTACAGGACGCCGATACCCAGAAGGCTCAGCACGCAAATGGTGACGGTGATGCCCAGCCGAGATATGCCACGACTCACGGATGCTGACCGCCGTGCAATGCCGATTTGCGCGATAAACGCGAAGAACGTCGCCAGCGCCTCCAAGGCTCGACAGCACCAACCCGCCGAGCGCCACAATCATCGGCAGCGGGTCCGGTTCGTGGGAACCGATGCTGGCAAGCATGGCCAGAGCGAGAATCACCAGGCACGCGAGGCCGCTGAGACTGCACAACATGCTCGACATCGCGGAGCCGCGTGCCCGGCTTTCCTTTGGAGTGCCGAGCGCGGAAATCCGCGCCATCAGCGCGAACGCCCCCGTGCCGATGCCGGCCCCACGCCGAACAGGAGCACCGCGAGGATCACAATGGGTTCGGTATCGCTCGAGTGCCGCAAAGCACTGGAAAGACAAAAGCTGAAAAAGCTGCCGACAATGCCGAGCATCGCGAAAACGACCGCGACTTGCTCGCGGCGAAACGCCGACTCGACGGGCCGCCAATTAATTGCCGGTCGCTGCGGCTCCTCGTCGTCGTCATCCCTGGCCCTGGGACGTCGACGAGCGCCTTCCTCATTCGCGGGTTTGGAGGGAGCGGCTGGTGCGGGTATTCCCCCGACGGTGATCGGCGCCGAGCAGCCCGGGCAGCGCGTTGATCGGCCGGCGAACTCGGCACGCACGCGGAATCGCTTTTCGCAGCGAGCGCAACTCACGTCCAGTGTGCTCATCGGCGTCTCCGTCGCGGGCTGCGGTCATCAGATGGGTTTGCGGAACCGAAATCGAATTCGCCGGCGGGCGCTGCGGACGATGGGTCTTCGGCGCCAAAGTCGAATAATTGCCCCGGCTCGGACTCGTTCGCCGATTCATCGGACGGTGCGTCCGCGAAGGGATTGTAATTGTCCCTCGTTCGCCGGCGACGATCGCCCCGGGGCTTATTTTCATCCGACCCGTCGTCAAAGGGATTAAACGCCGTTTCAGTGGCTTTTCGAACGGCTGACGAGATTGGAGTGGGCGCTTCGATCGACTCATTCTCAGTCGATTCCAATTGCGCGTCGACGAGGCCAGCATCGACCTGATCGGTAGTGCGGACCAACGGCAAGCTCGATGTCGCCGCTGGCGGTCCGGGAATGACGCTTTGGCATTTCGGGCAGCGAAACCGGCGGCCGGCCGCGTTGTCCGGCAATCGAACCCGAAATGCACACGATGGACAGGCGACGGAAATCGGCATGGGTTCGCAAGAACTCAACGGGCAGCCGGCCGACTCTGTCTAACCCGCCAGGAGTTTTCGGATTCCTCGGCGTGCCCGGCCGGCCACGGCCGCATAGCGGAGAATCAGCAATATTGTGGTAGTCAGGAGGATAACGGTCCAGATCACGACCCGTTTTGCTTGATCGTCTTCGGGGCCGCCGAACACCGTGCGAACTTTCCGCCATGACTCTTGCAGGCTATTGAACACGGGATAGTATTGTTCGCCAATCAATACTCCGGCCGGCAGAAGCAGTGCGTAGGCAAAGAACCCGGCAACGCTCTTTTGAAGCTGCGGTCTGCGAATTGGCCAGCCGATTTGTCCCATGAACAACAGGGTTAGAATGTCGGCAATGACGGCGGATGGAATCGCGGCATAAATGCACGTGAGGCGCACTTTCTCCGGCATGTTGTCCGGAAGATGCAGTTTGTCGCCCACATTCGAGAATGTGAGCGTTAGAAACCCGGCAATGCCGGCGAGTGCGACGAACGTGAAAAAGGCCGCCGATAATGCCAGTCCGCGAGCCTGCGATTGCGAAGGTGCTCCGCCACAACGGAGGCGGCCGACTAACAACAAGAGAGCCGCGGGAACGGTGAGCACGACTGTGTACGCAACGAATGCTTCCTTCTTGAGGGGCCAATCGGCCCGCTTGAGCAGGCCCGGATTATCGGACCACGCGCGATCGTAATCGTATACGGTCCAAACTCCCTGGGCGAACACGGCCAGAACCCAGAGCACGAGCAGGAACAGGGCGAGTCGGATCATGCCCAGGCCCCTGCTTACCCTGACCCAAGGCAGTTCCTCGTCGGATAGAGGACGTGGCGGAGCCGACGTCCGCGAGGCAGCCCCAGGCGCGGGCGCCTTGGGAAATGTGACAGGAGCGACCGGCCGTTCGGCCGGTTGCAATCCGGAGGGTGATGGCGGCATGGGGACTCGAGCCTTAATGGAGGGAGGACCGGGTAATGGCGCTCCTGCCGGTGGACCAAGATCGACTGCCCCTTCGCGTCGTGCATTCCCGACTGCAATTTCATGGATGGATACGCCCGGATGCGACCCGCCTACTTCCTCGGCAACGGGTCGTGGCGTCTCGGTGGAGGCGCCACCTTTTGGCTGGTCGTCGAAGTTGGAGGCTGGTGACAATGCAGCTGGGACCTGAAGCACTGCCCCGCAACTGGGACATCGGACGCGTCCCCCGATGGATTCATCGCGCACGCGGAACGGCTTGTGGCACTTCGGGCAATTCAAGGTGATCGGCATCGCGATGATTCCATCGGAGGAGGGGAGTCATCAAATGCAATTATCCGTGACCGCAACCCATTGTGCAAATGGATGTTCCGGAATTTGCAAAGTCTCCAGCCCGGCTACCCCTCTATTTCAAACATTATTGGACCTTACTTGTACGCATCGCCATGCCCTTGACCCTGATCGTGGGGATCGCCGATGAGATTGGCTATTTCCCGCCGAATGGCGGCCCGACCAAGCTGAACGCAAAGAATTGCCACGAAAGCGTAGATCAACGTCGCCGCCAAACGACCGATCAGAATGCCGTACGCCAGTCCGGGATAGTCCGCAATGTCGAATGGAGGCGGCTGTTGCTGGCCGGCCGGTGGATTTGCAGGCACCGCCGGCCCGTTCTTCCGGCCGTTCCAGTTGCCCTTCGCCTTACCTGCCGGCAACGGGGGGCGATTCTTATCGCGAACCTTTGGCTGTTGAGCTTGCTGTTGCCGGAACTGCCTTTGTTGAGCCTTATTCGATTCTTCCCCCATGAATACTACGAGTGCAAAGCCGCCGATCATCGCACAGCCGGTCAAAATCAGAACGACGGCCAAAAGGGCCTTCGAAGCCGTGGCGAATGCATGATCGCGGAGTCCCGTCGCGATCTTGATTTGCGAAAGCAAGCCCATGAATTCCGCGACGACAAATCCCAAAATCGCAGGCAGAAACGTACACGCGCCAAGGCACATGAGCCCGAGTCCAGCTCCTTGATTCTGTTGCATGATCATGACACCGCCGACCATGCCCGCCAAGCCAAGGATCCCGCCGGCGGCAGTCATTCCAGCGATCACACCTGCGGGGCGCGCGATTCGCCTGGCCGGTACGTAGGGGACGCGCCCGCATCCAATTCTCCCCATCGCCCACAAGGCAAGTGCGATGCACGACACGATCGCATTGCCGAGCACGAGGGCGATTTCCTTCGCATTGAGATTGTTCCCCTGTCCCGGCTGAATGCCGTCGACCAAAGTGAATGCACTTCCCACAATCTCATTGATCGCCAGAATGACCACTGCCACCATGAGGTTACGCAGACCGTTCGAAACGTTTTGCCATTTCGCCGCGCGCGCATGGGGATCAAAAGTGGGTAGGCGTGGCCGATCGTCTTCGTCCTGGCGCAGGTCTAGCAGGTGGCGTTCACGCTCGTCGTCGCGGCGACGGGAACTTCTGGGAAACTCCTCGAATGAATCGACCGGATGCGGATTTGCAAAGGCATCGGGCTCGGGCGATGACTCCACGGGGTGCGAACCGCCGTCGATATCGGGAACGTGAATGACGGTCTCACATTCCGGACACCGGCCCGGCCGGCCGGCGAATTCGTCGCCCACGAGAAAGTGATACTCACACCCGGGGCAGGTAACATTGATCGGCATGAAACAACGGGGTTCGGCGGGTCAATTTCGCGGCTGCGGCCGCGACCAATGGGGATCGTATTCGAGCGAGAACAATTGCTGAATCCGTTCCGCGCGACCGCCGCCCTGTTCCATGAGCGTGAGTACGGCTTGGCGAATTCGCTCCAAGCGCGAGTCCGCGGCTGAAGATCCATCGCCGCGATCCAATCGATCCAGGATCGCCGCCACGTCGAGCAGCTTGCTCCGGGCTTCCAGGTAAAACTGTTCCATTACTCGGGCGGCAGGCATGGGAGTCATAACGACACCTCCGACGCGGCGGAGAACCGACTCTTGATTTCGAGACTCACCAGATCGTTTAGACTACCGCTTCGCAAGCCATCCAAGTCCAGCGTCACGAACCGAAAGCCGAGTTCATGCATTCTGCGGCTCAATTGGGCGCTGACGGCCGGCTGGGCCAGTCGAGCAATTTCGGTCATGGGTACTTCGATGCGAGCCAACTCGCCTTCGTGCAATCTCACCCGACAATCGCGCAGGCCCAGCGACTTGAGATACGCCTCGGCGGCTTCGATTCTTCCCGTTCGCTCCGAAGTCACGGCCAATCCCGGCGCCAATCGGCTTGACAGGCACGGCGAGGCCGGCTTATCCCAATTCGGCAGTTTCCACGCCCGCGCCACGGCCCGAACGTCGGCTTTTGTGAATCCCGCTTCCTGCAATGGATGGCGAATTTGCCGTTCGGCCGCGGCGGTCAGGCCCGGACGATAATCGCCCTGGTCGTCGAGGTTGGCGCCACTGCAAACCATGCCTACACCCAGCTTAGGCAGTTGAGCAATGATCTGGTCGTACAGTTCGCTCTTACAATAGTAGCACCGTGAACCGTCGTTCCGCCGATAATCCGGGTTGTCAAATTCCGTCGTAGAAATCACCTCATGGCGAATGCCGATTTCCGCTGCGATTCGCCGGGCCCCTTCAAGCTCGCTGCGCGGTACGCTTGGGCTGTCGGCCGTGACGGCGACCGCCTTGTCACCCAGGGCCGTTGCCGCGGCTTTCGCGACCAGCGTGCTGTCGATCCCGCCGCTCAGTGCGACCGCTACACCATCAACATACGAGCGCAAAATTGCCAGGAGGCGTTCGCGTTTTGCCGTAGTATCGCTCGCCGCCGCTGACATTGGCGCAATCCATTCCGGGCCGGACATATTCCCACTATATCGCAGTCTCCATCCGGCCGCCAGCGACCGAACGGACTCCAACGGCAATGTCGGCCAGGCGCCGTGATAATTGCGATCGGACTTGCATCAGATTTGATGGCGACGGGACAGCAGTGTCGCCGCGAATCCTTCGGATTCGATTGTTCGAGACTTCAATTCACGCAGACGGCTCGCGACCCGAATTCCGAACTCGTAAATGTACGGGCGGATCACATCCTGCCGTCGAAGTTGGATTGCACTGCAACCCCCCGTCTATAGCCCTGCAATCCATTTCGCACGGAGTCTAACTTAAGTGACGACAAGTCTTTCGTTTATTTCGTTGCAATTGAGCCGCGCAATGAATCGGCGCCCCCGATCGCGAGGTTCGTGCGTTTTACGCGACCTTATTTCAGCCCTTTCTTCAAGAACTCGATGAACGCCGCTTCGTTATTGATCTTGCCCTCGCTGTAGACGCCGAGGACGGTCGCCTTGCCCCCGGGCTCGGGCTTGAGGATCGCGTATAACGGAAGTTGTAGGGTCCGGAAGTACTTGTCCTCAAATGCGCGATTTGCATCCCCGTCGTCGTTCTGTTTGTCCAGGACGACGCTGGAATCGTATTGTGTTGCCGGCACGGTGTCCGTGTAGAGTTGAACCAGACGATAGCGCTTCAGCAATTTTCGAATCTCGGGTTTCGTGAATACCGATTTTTCGTTGAGCCGGCAATTCGTGCAAGTTTTTCCAGTGAAATCCAAGAATACGAGTTCATTCTTCTGATGGGCCTCGATCAAGGTGCCTTTCAAATCGCCAGAACCTTCCACCGTCTCGCCAAGCTCCGGCAGCAAGAAGGCATCGATCCAGGCATAGGCCACCCCCGCCGGCCGATTGCGAAACTCGCCCGACAAAAACATCGCCGGGGTCAAATAAATGGCCATCGCGAGAGACATCAATCCAAACAGCATCCGTGGCGGTGCGATATGCACATGCGGATTGTGATCGTGGGGCAGCCGAAATAGGCCGATCAGATAAAGCCCCATTACTACGAGCGTGCCGATCCAAAGAGCGAGCACCACGTCGTAGGAGAAGATGGCGGGCTGATCCAGCCAGCGGAGTTCAGCCGTGCGGAAAAACTTGAGCGCCGCGGCGAACTCGAGGAAGCCCATCGTCACCTTGATGGTGTTCATCCAGCCGCCGCTCTTCGGCATTTTCTTCATCAAGCTTGGGAATAACGCGAGCACGAAGAATGGAGCGGCAAAACTCGCGGCGAATGCGAGTGCCCCACAAGCGAGTTGGAACTGACTGTAATTCCCCGAAGCCGACATTCCGGCGAAACCGCCGAGAAATGGAGCGACGCACGTAAAGCTGATGAGGCTGAATGTCAGCCCCATGAAAACCGTGCCGACGTACCCTCCCCCTTCGCGCTTCGATGTGAAATTGACGAGCCGGCTCGGGACCGTGATATCGTACATGCCGAACAAGCTGAGCGCGAACACGATGAAGAGCAATCCGAGGCCCATGTTCATCCATGGGTTGACCGAGAGATTGCGAAAGACCTGCAGCAAGAGCATCGCTGAAACGCCGAGTACGGCGACAATGGTCAACGCATAGACCCCCGCCTGGGCGACGGGATTGGTTCCTTCGCGCTCGGATTGCTTGAGGAATACGCTGACGGTGATCGGGACCATGGGAAAGACGCAGGGGGTCAGCAACGTGACAATCCCCCACAAGGCCGCAGTCAGCAGAAACGATCCGAAGCCCGTTTCCTTGGCGCCCGTGGTCGCTTCAACGGGCACCGGCTCATCGAGCACGGACATCAATTCTTGTTCGTAATTCTCCGAAGGAATTAGCTTGATATTCTTTCCCTGGGACTCCGCGGAACCAGAAGACTGTGGCGGTGCAACTGACGGGCCCTTGGTATCGACGGAATTCGGGCCCTTACGCGGTTCCGGTGGCGGCGGACTGGGCGGCTTCACTCGGGAAGCGATCGCGCTCTCGACCGCCGTTTTGTACTTGTCTTCCACGGGAACTGAGCCCGGCAAGACCTTCAAGTTCGCCGAAAGCTTCCGACTTACGGGCACGCAGTTCTGCTCGTCGCAGACCGTGAACCGGACTCGCTTCGGCTCGATCTTCTTGTCGCCGGGCTTGGCATCGGGAGCAACAACTGCCTTGATCTCGAAAGTTGCTTCGTCCTCGTAATAGGAGAGGAACCCGCCTTCTGGCCCCGGTTTCATCTTGGCGTCCGGCGGATCGACGACCGGAGAAACAAAAATCAGGTCGGGGGTATTGTTGAACTGAAGCGTGCTGGTGTTCGAACCTTCCTTCGGGTCGGCCTGTACTGTCGGATAGGTATGAAAATCGGGATTGAGTTTGATCGTGATCTTGTATGTGACCGTCTGGCCCGGCTTGGCTTCGGGTGGATCAATCTTGGCTTCAATGGACTTTACCCGGTCCGAGCCCGCTTGCGCGAAAATTTGGGCGGCCGCGAGGGAGAGGAGAACTGGGAGAGCGAAGAGAGTTCGAGTCATGTCCGATCCGTGGGAAGCGATTCGGACCCGAGCCGGCCGGCTTGGGTCCGATACATCATACCGCAAGATAGGGCAGCCGCGCAAATAAATCTACCGGTCACTGGGGCTCAATGATGAGGCTCCATTTGGGCAAGGTCTGGGAACGGATCAAGCGGCTCGCGATGGGGGCAAATGCGGTTTGGGTTAGCCGGACACCGCGTTCGTAAGTCGTGGTGACCGCGCGATCAACGGGTGAATCGTCCGCCATGTCATCGTGCCCGCCCAGCGCAAGGCTTGCTCGATCGAATGCAGGAGCGTGCCGTTCCAGTGCTGCTCCAAGATGCCCCAGCAACGCTCGATGGGATTGTACTTGCTGTGGTACGGCGGCAGGTACACCAGTTCGACTTCGATCCGGTGGCGATCGACGAACTCCACGAGGCGTTTCATGAACTGCGTGCGGCAACTGGCAATCTCGGGACCATTATCGAGTTCGATGTGCAGTCGCTGGACGCCCAGATGAACCGTCTTCCGCTCGTTCCACCATTGATCGAGACCATCGGCGATGAAGTCGCTGGTTTCTTTCGAATGGCCGAACAGGAACCACGGTTGCTGGATCGTCACGTTGCCGCGATTCAACTCCAGCACGCCGAACGGGACCAGCACGGCGTCGGGAGACATGTCGTGATCGACGGCCCTGACGGGTTCGATGCCGCGTGCCTGACCGCCGCGGGAGAATTCGCCGATCTTGACTTTCGCTTTGGTGTCGAGGGAGATTCTCAGCGTGTCCGCTTCGCTCGCCGTCCGAATGCGGGCGGCTTGGACGTTCGCGAAGATCGCGTCGGTTTCGGGAATTTTTTTTCGGGACGGGCTTTGAGGACCCGGCGGAGCCGGTAGCCCAGGCGGTTGAGCAGACAGCCCACCGTCTGCCGGCAGGGTACGAAGCCCTTCAACTCGGGCTCGGCTTTCAGGGCCTCGCGAACAGCCTTGGCGGTGATCCGGGTGAACGCCAGGGTGGTCTGAAACTTGGGGTCGGCCTGCGCATGGGGGTCGACCAAACGATGGACATGCTCCTCGAGTTTCGGGCAGAGTTCTTCGGTCTTTTTGCGTCCGCGGAGGTGACAGGCGTCCAGGCAACGGATGCCGGTACGGAGTTCGCCGAGCCCCGTGATCACCGCTGCACGTCCCCAACCGAAGGTCGTCTCCGCCTCACGGGCGGAACCGTTGCAGTATTTGATGGCGGTCTCGGCTTGGAACTGTCGGCGCCGATAGCCGGTAAGAAGCTTAGTGGCTGACTGGATGGTCTGAATGACATCTTCCGTGAGCGGTGACATGGCCGTCTCCTCCTTGAGACAGGCCTACTCATACACGATTGGGCGGAATGATGGTAGATCATTTCCACGCCGCTGCCTAAGTGAGTCCGCAAAAGGTTTTTGACAATTGGCCGATGTCGCGGAGCCCGAAGTGTAGCGAGGAGTCGTGACGCGGCGGCGGCCAAGTCGGTGAAAACTCGGTTCGCCATCGCGGCGGACCCTCGCTGTGCTTCGGGCTCCGCTGCTGCGGGCTCAGAGTCCTGGTTCTAATCCCAATCTCGCCACCTGCCGGCAAATTCGCCGCCTTCCGCCGGTCGAACAATCACCGCCGCTTTTTCTTTCTTCGTCCGGGTCCCCTGGGCCCAGGTGGTTGGCCGGGGCCGGGATCCGAACGGGGCTGTCCGCCGCGCTGGTCACGCTGGTGCTGCTGTTGTTTCGCCGCGTCTTCGAGAATCTTGTCCCACTTTTCACGCCAGACAACCATCTTCTTGCCAAGCCAGCCCTTTGGTTCCACGGGCTTTGGCGTCTCGCGGTCTTTCGGCCCGGGGCCGGCGCGAGGCGAAGGCTCCTCTTCCACGCCCACATTCTTGGGTATCAATCGCCTTTCGATCATTCCCCAGACGCTCGAGCAGATGAAGTAAATCGCCAGCCCGGCCGCCGACTTGTAGAAGAAGAACAGCATGAGGATCATCATGATCTTCATCGTCTTCTGCTGCATTTGGATCTGCGGATCCTCGGATTTGGGCATCAACTTCGATTGCGTGTACATCATGAGCGACACCGCAATCAACGGCAGCAAGTTAAAGTACGGCCCGAGATAAATCATGCCCCCCAGATCATCGGGCTGCGAAATGAACGGAATGTTCTCGGTCCACCAGACCAGCATGTCCGGAGCGGCCAAATTCGGAATCCAATAGCTGTCGAATACAGACTCGAGACGGAAGAATACGCTCTCTTGCAGCGCGTAGTACAGTCCCATGAAAATCGGCATCTGACACAGGAGCAGCAGGCAGCCGCCCATCGCCGCGGCCGGGTTGATCCCGTGTTCGCGGTAGAGTTTCATCTTTTCCGCGTTCAGCTTTTGGAAATCGTCGCCATATTTCTCTTGAAGTTTCTTGACCTCCGGCGCCAGCTTTTGCTGCTTGGCTTGCATCTTTTTGGCATTAATCATCTGCCGCCGGCTGAATGGATGCAACAAAGCGCGCACCATCATCGTGATCACAATAATGCAGATCGCAAGGTTTGGAATCACATGCGACAGGAGAAACAAAAGCGAGTGGATCAGGTTCGTGAAGAAAATGACGATATCGGTCCAAAAGATGAAATTAGCGATCCGGCCGACCAGGTTGGGCATCGGAGCATCGGTCATGGTGCTCAGATTGAGTCGATCGGAGTCGCGATACCGGTTGACCGTATCGTCCGGGACCGACTTGTCGCCTTCGAGTTGTTTGAGCAGGCGGACCTTCACTGGGCCCTGATACAGCACATACGAATGAGTGACCGGACCGGAGATGTTGAGGGGCTTGGTCACGGCCCGGAACGTCAAGTCGTTGAGAGTCGTCAGCTCCTTGGCTTTCGGGCCGACCTTGATCGCATGCCCCTCGGGCGTGAAGCGAACGTAGTCGAGGAAATCGCGGTTCTGACCCTCGGGCTGGACGTCGTCGACCGCCAATGCGGAAGCGAAGTACTGAATCATGATCCCGGCGTAGCGAATCGGTTGCTTGTCCGTACCCGGGTATTTATCGCTGCCGGCCGAATGCCAAACCGTTTGTGGGGATTCGAGCACCCGGGTGTCCGACCAGCCGACGATTCCCTGACGGTGCGTTGATGTGTACCATTCCCCCTCGATCGGCATGCCGCGCGGGCCGTCGATTTGATAACGGAATGGCTCAATCTTCGCGTCCGGCGGTCGGTCGTGAGGGACAATCGACACCGTTAAGCCAATGTGATAATCGCTGCGATTGAGGGTGAATGTCTTGGTGATGCGGATGTAGAATGGCGCACCGAGATCCGTCTCGAAAACGACGACTTGCGAACTGCCATCCGTTGCCGATTCGTTGCGGACGACACGCCATTGGCGATTGCCGAGCGTATCGACGGGCTGGGCATCACCCTCGCGCTCGTAATGATACATGACGTACGAGGGATGCTCGAACTGGCCCGGATCGAGCGTAATCGGGCCCGGCGCCAACTCCGGAACAGGCACCTCGCGCTGATCGCGAATCTTCTCGGTCCGCGGCACGCGGACGCCGGGGACAAGGTGCAGCGGTTTGGCCGAACCATCCGGGTAATTGACGCCCAGCCCTTCGCGATCGGCCTGCTGGAAATCAGTCAAGACAACTTGCTGAATCGCCCCGCCCCGCTTGTTGAGATAGACCTGAAGGTGGAAGGGCTTTTCGCCGTGGCCCATCGCAATCAAACTGCTGGGTTCCGCGGGCTTGATTTCCTTCTTGTTGCGTTCGATAGCAGCCAGCGCTGGGGCATCAACTGCAATTGCCACCGTCTCCGCCGAACCACCCAGTGCGCCGTATGCGTTGGGTAATTGCTCTTTGCGCTCGGCGTCGGTTTTGCCCAACGCATCGACTTCCGGATCGATGGCGACCATCACCGGCGTGCCGAGCGCCAGGCCAATGAGCTGTTCCGGTGTGGCTTTCTCGGGTTTCGGCGGCGGCGGCCAAATCCGATTCTGGATCAACGGCCAACCAAATAGGAACGCGATCCCAATGATCAGGTAAACGAACGCAATCCGGTTCTTTTTTTCCATCAAACTATCTTAGGAGTCGGGGTCAGGGTCCCCAAAAGAATGGGACCTATGGGACTCGATCGGTCCCATAGGTCCCATTCGTTTCCATCGCGAACGTCTTTCTATCGTCCTTCCCGCAACCGGTCGCCGAGAAAGTTATCCAGATCGGGAATGTCGTAGATCTTTCGAATCGTGATTTCGTAATCGTATTCGACCCGCCGGTAGCGGATGCTTTCGCCGTCAAACAGGACATAACAGGCACGAGGGTCCAGGTCGCGCGGCTGACCGACCGAGCCAACGTTGCATAGCGTCTTGCGTCCATCCAGGCGGTATTGGAGGCTGACATCATCGGGGGTCAGGAACTGCAGGCTCTCGGTAAAAATCCCGGGAACGTGCGTGTGTCCCTGGAAACAGTACTTCTCCACCAGCGTGAAAATCTTTTCCATTTTTCGCTGGTTGTAGATGTCTTCCGGAAAAACGTACTCATTGAGCGGGTTGCGTGCCGAACCATGAACGAATAGCGTTGAGTTGTCCTTGTGCGATCGCGGGCGGTCGGCAAGGAATTCCCAGCGGCGCTCGCGCGATTGCCGCGCTTCGGACGGCTGCTCCAATTGATCGCGGGTCCACATGATCGCCCGTTCGGCGGCGGGATTGAAACCATCCGGGTCGAACAAGGCGCCCTGGTCGTGATTGCCCAGGAGCACAAGTTTGCAATCCATGACGAGATCGATGCACTCGCGTGGATTGGGCCCGTAGCCAATCACATCGCCGAGGCAAAACACCCCTTCATCGACATTTTGTGTGGAAATGTCGTCCAGAACGGCCTGGAGAGCTTCCAGGTTGCCATGGATGTCGCTGATTATCGCCTTCACGCCTGGACGCTCCCCGGACTGGACCAACGGATGGATCCGCCTCCGCCGGTCCGGAGTCGTGTGGGATCTGCGGTGGGATTAGGACACTTTACTTCCGTTGGAGCGCAAGTGTCAAGTCTGCGAGCCGCTTGTTGGCCAGCCAAGCAGCGTTAGCCGCCGGGTGTTGTAGTGATTACCGGACGGGTTACGCCCGCTCGGCTCACGAATATGAGGCTCTGCTATTGAGCCGCTGGGCTCGCCAATGCCTGAATCGCCAGTTCTGCCGCCTGTACCGTCATTTGTACATCTGTCATGGTATGAGCATCCGAGACAAATGCCGCCTCAAACTGGCTGCAAGGCAGATAAACACCCCGATCCATCATATGCCAGAAAAACAAGCCGAAGCGCTGGGCGTCACTGGTTTTTGCACTATCGAGATCAATAACCCGAGTGTCGGTAAAAAACAGCGTCCACATACTACCGACGCGGTTGATCTGGTGCGGGATGTTACGAGCCGCAAAATGCAGGCCTTTCTCCAGTTCTCCACCCATCTGTTCCAAGCGTTCGTAAGGTGGATTCTCCTTCAATTCCCGAAGCGTGGCAATGCCGGCGGCCATTGCAACCGGGTTGCCAGACAAAGTCCCTGCTTGAAAGATGGGCCCGGCCGGCATGACCTTTCTCATTATCTCGGCCCGACCGCCATAAGCGCCAACCGGATAGCCGCCACCCACAATCTTTCCGAGCACGGTCAGGTCCGGCGTATCGCCGAACAGCTGTTGCGCGCCCCCATACGACAGGCGGAATCCTGTCATCACTTCGTCATAAATGAGTAAAGCCCCATATTTCCGAGTCAGCCACCGAAGCTCTTGACGAAATTCGCTTGAGGGTACCACCAGCCCCATATTTCCGACAACGGGTTCCAGAAGGACTCCAGCAATCTGATCGCCGCGGGCGTGAAACAAGTCCCGCAACGCCTGGACGTCATTGAACCGCAAGACAACCGTGTCTGCCGTGCAGCCCTCGGGAACGCCAGGGCTCGTCGGCACTCCATGTGTCAGGGCGCTCGATCCGGCCGAAACGAGCAGGCTATCCACGTGTCCGTGATAGCAGCCGGCGAACTTGACAATGAGATCGCGACCGGTGTAGCCGCGTGCCACCCGCACGATACTCATCGCCGCTTCCGTCCCCGATGAGACCATGCGGACCATCTCGACGGATGGCATGGCTTCGCGAATCAACTCCGCCAACTCGGTTTCGCGCTCGGTCGGCGCGCCGAAACTGCTTCCTCCTCGGGCGGCTTCGACGGCGGCTTCCACGACTCGGGGATGGGCATGCCCCAGAATCAATGGCCCCCAGGAGCCGATGTAATCGAGGTAGCGGTTGCCGTCGATGTCGTAGAGATAGGCCCCTTCGCCACGGGCGATGAAGATGGGTTCGCCGCCAACGGCGCCGAAAGCACGGGCCGGGCTGTTGACGCCGCCTGGGATGACATTCCTGGCTCGCTCGAACGCGGCGTGACTTTTCGGTCGTTGCATGGGTTGTCGATTCCGAATCCAAAGGAAAGCCGGGTGTTGCCATTACCCGCGGAAAGCATCAATGGCCCAACTCGACCATATCACCGGGGCCGGGTACATCGACATCGGCATATCCGCTGTGGCGAAGCGCTTCGGCCAATGCTTCCGCTTGCTCGCGTTCGCCGTGGATTAATCGCACTTTGCCGACCTTACCTGCCAGCGGAGTTAAGTACGCGAGAAAATCACTTCGGTCCGCGTGACCGCTGAAGCCGTCCAGGTGGACGACCTCGAGCCATTTATTCCAGTCCTTGCCCAGGAACCTCACCGTCGGCGACATTTCCAGAAGCCGCCGGCCGGTAGTTCCGTGGGCCTGATAACTGACGAGGATGACGGTGCAGCGTGGGTCGTCCACATGTTCCTGGAGATGGTGCAAGATTCGCCCGGCGTCGCACATGCCACTCGACGCGATGACTATGTACGGGTCTGGCCGCCGGCTGATGCGTAAAGAATCCTCGAACTCGCGGATGTAGGTGACCACGTCGCCACCGAGGATGCCCACGCCGTCGGCGAGCATTTTGCGACCCTCTTCGTCGAGGCATTCCGGATGCGATTCATAGACGCCCGTGATATCTGCCGCGAGCGGACTATCGACGTACACGGGAATGCGGGGAATGTGTCCTTCGAGAATTCCCTTGTGAATGTAATGGATGATGAGTTGCGTCCGCCCAAGGCTAAACGCCGGGATCAGCACTTTGCCGTCGCGGCGAATCGTTCGATTGATCGCGTCGAACAGTTTCTCCGCGGTCACCTCGATGGGTTCGTGGATGCGGTCGCCATACGTGCTCTCGCAAACCAGCACGTCCGCCGGAGGAATCGCGGCGGTATGGCGCAACAACGGCAAGTTGCGACGACCAAGATCGCCGGTGAACATCAAGGTCTGCTCGCCGAACTCGCCGTCGACGCTCACCCGGACCATCGCCGAACCGAGGACGTGGCCGGCTTCCAGGAACTTGAAGCGGATGCCGGGCCGTATTTCACGCGGCACGTCGTAGTCGACCGGCACGATCTGCCGAAGAACATGCTCGACGTCGGGCCGGGTGTAGAGCGGTTCAACGAACGGTTCGGCATAATGGCGCTGAATATTCAGATGAGCGGCATCTTCCTCCTGGATCTTCGCCGAATCGACGAGCATGATCTTGAGAAGATCGCGCGTCGCCTCAGTGCAATACACCGGACCGTTGAATCCCTGCCGGATGAGCGACGGGAGATTGCCGCAGTGATCGATGTGGGCATGCGAAATAACGACGGCGGCGATTTTTTTCGGCTGAAAGGGAAAACGTGCGTTCCGTTGTCGGGCTTCCTCGCGACGGCCCTGACGGAGGCCGCACTCGAGTAAGACTTTGGTCGAGCCGACTTCCAGCACGTGCATGGAGCCGGTGACCATCTGGGCGGCGCCCCAGAATGTAACAGTCGGCCCCCGGTGGGCGGCGGATGGATCGGCGATAGGCATCAATCCATTCTAGGGCGGGCCGCCGACTGGCCATTAGCACTATTCTGCGCATTACATTGTCGCCCGTGCCGAAGTACACGTTTGCAAGCGTTGCGCCATTGCCTGCGTCGCGACCCGCGAGCCATAGGTGAAAGTACCCCGGCCCGGGCATCGAGTGCATCAGCGTGAACTCTCCCTCACCCTTCGATAATTCGATGGTTTGGAGGTCCACAGTCGGCCCGGAGTTATTCCAGTCCTTTGCGGTCTGGTAAAAGTACAGCTTGGCATGTTCCTGAGAGGACAGGCGATATTTGCCACGAACCAGGTACAGGCCGCCGATCGCGATTTTCGGCTGCGTGCCCCAGACTTCGAGAATCTCGATGCTACCCCCCTTGCTGGTTTCCGTCAGGCCGATCTCGAACGGAACCTTGTACTTGAACTGACTGGCAAGTGCCGCCGCGACGCTGGTGCTCAGTTTTTCGCGAGTCGGGTCTGCCAATTTCCGCGCTGATTCCAGCTCCGCTTCCTTCTTGGCAACTTGCACTTGGCCGCTGCCACCTCGGCTTGAAGTTGTGCGAGCGTACTCTTCGCTGCCGCCAGGTCGGCAGCCGCTTGACGCTGCTTTTCGTGCGCCGCCGGCGGCTGTTTCGGCGAGACAGGCGGACTCTGTGCGTCCGCGAAATGGGTTAACTTTCCGGTCCCGACTCCGAGTGCCGCCAAAATCACAGCGGCCGCGGCCAGGGCCTTCAGTTTGTTGATGAACATGGCTCGAACGACTCCATTTGCGAGTCCAGCGAGATGGCCCACGTTTGGACCAGCAGTTGCCTTGCCCGCGATGACAAGATTAGTGACACGGATTGTGTGAACGAGCAGCCGGGCGGGCACGCTGGCGGAGGCGACCGGGCGCGATGCTGCGATGGCGCCTGCGGACACGGCGAGCCCATGCCTCGCCAATCGCCGGGCAAGCATCAGTCGGCCACGGGTTAACCAGCCGGACAGAGTTCCTTCGGGCACGCCGAGTTGTCGCGCCGTTTCATTCCGAGACTTACCTTCCAAATCGCAAAGAACGATGGCGGTACGGTACCGATCGGGGATTTGACCCAGCCCTGGTCGAGGACAGTTCGAATTCCCTCCCAGGACTGCTCATCCATCGCGACCGCTTCCGGCATCTGTTCGACTTGTTTCTCATGTACTTTGCGCCGAAGTGCGACTGCTCGAGTCTTACGCGCGGTCAGACTCGCCACCCCGTAGAGCCAGTTGGCTACCATTTGCCGCGGTTGAATACTCGGCGCTTGCGAATGAGGACGAGAAACGTCGCCTGGAACGCGTCTTCGGCATCGTGCGAATCCGGAAGGATTCGGCGGCACACGCTCCACACCATTGGTCCATGTCGTCGGACGAGCGATTCAATCGCCGTGTCATCGCCTTCGGTGACGAATCGAGCGAGTAGCTCCGCGTCGGTCAAAGCCTGCACGTTTTGCGGATGCGCGATTCGCCGCAGGCAATGGAGAATGTCACTCGTTTTGTGAAATGGCATCGGAATACGGCCTGGTGGACCGCCGTTGGACTTCTTCAATCTATTGCCCGCGTGGGACCAGTTTCGTGCGCAGATCTTCCAGAAACTCGCAGCCAGAGAATCTTCGATCCATTCAAAGGCCATCACCGCAGGCGATCGTCTTCCGGACGATCATTTGAAATGCTTGACAATGTGCTTGGTCGCGTCGAATAGATATAGTGCCGCCCCGACGTGAGTCGAATTCAGCCAGACGATCTTCTGTTTGCCGGTTGCCGCCCAAAGGGCTTTCGCCGCCGCAGGAGGAACGACGTCGTCGTGACTGGCGGCAATCATGAGCAGATCATGCTTTTTCAGATTCTCCGCATAAGTGATCGGATCGGCCGGGGCGATCGCTTTTTTCAGCGACTCCTTATCCCCGCCCCAGAGCGCGATGACTTGCAAATACGGCTTGGCACGCGGATCGTCCCAATAGGCATCGACCAGTCCCCCGCCGCCCAGCATCAGCGAAACCTTGTGCAAACGCGGCTCAGCGGCAGCCGTGAGCGCCGCCATGAAACTGCCGAGACTGGTGCCATGAATGCCGAGTTTCTTGGCATTGATTTCCGGTCGCGATTCGAGCCATGCGGTTGCACAACGATTGTCGAGCACCGCCTGGCGAATGCCCGCCAACGATTGATCGATGTCGGCGGACACCAGGCGCACTTTTGGCGCCGGGAGGTCGACGAGGTCCATAATAGGGCAACTGCACGCATAGAGCCGCGATGCCTTGCGATGTCAGAATTGTCGCGATGCCGTGGGACACCACCATGCTGCCGTCGAGGATGTCCAGGAGGATCACGCCCGGGAAGGGCCCTTTTCCCTTGGGCACGAAGTATTCCGCGTGGACCGTGTTGTTCTCGCGATATTTGGTTTTGACCGGCGACGGGAACGTGAGATCGTAAATATCGATTCCACTCACCACCAATTCGCGCCGCGGCTTCAACTGATATTCGAACTCGTACGGTTCGAGCCGATAGCACTTGGCCACGTCCGCCTGGTCGTCGATCGCCTGGTACTTGACCTTACCCGTCTCGGTCGGCTTGGGGTCGGCGAATGCGTGGACAGCGAGCAACAGCGTGGCAACGAGTGTAATGGAACGCATGCGACGAGTCCGAGAGGGCGTGATGAGTTAGCGATGATGACAACAGCGACTGAATGAGAAACGACGACCAACCCTCAAACTTCAATAAGCTTCGAGCGGCCGCGGTTCAATAACTCGGCGATTTGCCATTTGCCGCCCGCAATCAATTCTTCATCCTCCATCTCCCAGATTGCACCCGGTGCGGTTCCTCGAGCGATCGTAGCCAAATTCGCCATGAGCTGCCCGAAACGCATCTCCGGCAACAATTCGGATAACTCGCGAAGGACTTTGAGGATCTCATCTCGATTTGAATCGCTCATGGCAATTTCTCCAGCACGGTCGGCTGGCCGCCAAACGAACATGGCAGATTTCCGAGGACTTCCACCGAAACGGGCTGGCCTGGAGCCAATTTGGCCGCGCGGGTCGCTCGTGTAACGCCATCGCTAATCTGCAATTCTCCATCCGATCCGCGATGCACGAGAATTGGAGGCATGCCCGTCAACGACCGACCATGCCCGGCGATCTGCCGTTGTAATTTCCTCGGATCCGCACCGTCAAGTCGCGTCGACGGCAGCCGCAATGTTCGTGGATCTACATCCAAGAACTCTCTAGGCATCAGTCTATCCTACATGGTTTCGCGTGGAGGTCACAACATCATCCTAACCGCGCCACCATCCCCGCTTGAAAGTCGTTCACTTCGAGTTCAATCGATCGATTGCCGTTCCATTCATTCACGCGCGGCGTGAAGGCGACGCAGATTTTTCGCTCGGCGCTCATCAACTCTTCGATCCGGTCGGCCATGCCCCAGCCGACCGCGCGCATTCTCGTTCCAGATTGCTTGACGCGGAAGTTCAGATGCCGTTCGTCCTTGCCCATCTTCTTCGGTTCGCCGACAATCTCCAGCCCGCCGGCCAAGAAACGCGGTTTCGGATTGTCGGCCCCGTAAGGCTCCAGTTTTTCGACGTCGCGCAGCAATCCGAATGTGAGTGCGCTCAATGGGACCTCGGCGTCAAGCCGTAAACTCGGTGCGGGCGGCGTGCCGGTCGGGAAATGTTTCGCGGCATAGGACTGCAATCGATCGCGGAATGCATCGATATTCATCGGCCATATCTTCACGCCGGCCGCCATCGCATGGCCGCCGTGGCCGACAAGTAAGTCGTCGCAGGCTTTCAGCGCTTCGTGCAATTCGAAGCCTGGAATCGATCGGCCGGAACCCGTAATGATTTCCGCTCCGTCCTTGTGAGCGAACAAGATGACCGGTTTGCCGAGGAAGTCGACCATTCGTCCGGCAACGATTCCCACGACCCCCGGATGCCAGTCGGAATGAGCCAACACGACCGCCGAGCAATCGGCGGAATGCTTTTGCTCGAGAATCTCCTTGGCCTGATACGTCATCCGGCGCTCGATCGTCTGCCGTTGGCTATTCTGGCTTTCGAGGTATTCGGCGACCTCGCGAGCTTTCGCCGGATTCGAAGTGGTCAACATTTCCACGACAAGCCGGGCGCATCCGAGTCGGCCGGCGGCGTTAATCCGCGGCGCAAGCCGAAAACCAATGTCCTCGGCTCGAATGGGACCGTCGGGCGAAATCTTCGCGGACTCAATCAACGCCTGTACGCCGAGCGGCGGCTTTTCACGCAATCGATTGAGTCCGCACTTCACGAGAATGCGATTCTCATCGTGTAGCGGCACCACGTCGGCAACGAGGCCCAGCGTCGCGTGGCACAAGGCGTCGAGCAAGTAATTGCGAAGACGCTCCGTCACTTTCTCGCTGCCACAGTGCCGCACCGCCAGAGCCCACGCCAGCTTGAACGCCACGCCGGCCCCGGACAAGCCACCAAACGGATATGAAGTTCCCGGCAACCGAGGATGAACGCAGACCGCCGCGGCCGGTAGACGATCCTTCATCTCGTGATGATCGGTCACGATTAACTCGATCCCGAGCCGCTTGGCCTCGTCGGCTTCTTCCAGGCTGGCAATGCCGCAATCGACCGTGACGATCGTTTGCACTCCACTCGACGCCAATTGCCGAACCGCATCGAGATTGAGCCCGTAACCCTCCTCGAGGCGATGGGGCACATAAAACTCGGCCGGCGCATCGAGCTGTTGCAATAATCCGAGCAGAATGGCCGTTCCGGTCACACCGTCCGCGTCGTAGTCGCCGTAGATGCAGACTTTCTTCTTCTCCTCAATCGCGTGATAGATCCGCTCGACGGCTTCGGGCATGCCGGGCAGCGACATCGGCGGATGCAAGCCCGCGAGGGGGGCATCGAGAAAGCGCTTCGCGTCGCCGGCGACATTCAATCCGCGGTTCAACAAGAGTTGCGCGACGACCGGAGAAACGCGGAGGTCGCCCGCGAGCCGTTCGATGGCATCGCGATCGTGGGGCAGCAGTCGCCAGAGCTTGGCAGACAAGCGGGAACTCCGCAAGGGTGATGCGGATGAATCTATGGGGCGCCTGCCTTGTGCGTAGACGGGGCCAACGCGAATCGACGAGTGATCCGCCTTTCCCGACAAGCAGGTTCACGGCAACGGCACCTTCCGGCGCACAAGTTCGGCCTCTTGAAGTCGTCCTCGCATGCTCATGATCGCTGGCGGGCGGATTTTTCGGACGACGAGTTGCTGGCGAAGTTATTGGCGCCGAACTTGGAGCGGGCAGGTAAAACCGAGTCGTAAGAATCCGCACCGGCGGATATGATGGTCGATTGGAGGATCAAGCAATGCAAACGGCGACTATCGAAGAAGTGCAGGCGCACCTCCCGGAATTGCTCGATCGCGTCAATGTCGGCGAGGAGGTCGTGATCGTGCGAGCTGGAAAGCCGGTCGGACGGCTCGTTCCGCCGACGTTGCCGGTGGGCCTGCCCGTCGCGGGCCGGGGTAAAGGCAAGCTCGTGATTCATGCGGACGACGATGAACATCTCAAGGACTTCGCGGAGTACATGCCGTGAACGTGCTTTTGGATACGCACGTCTTGCTCTGGTATTACATCGATGACCCGCAACTCTCCACGACTGCACGAGTGACCATCCAGGATCCCAACAATTGGATCTTCGTCAGCGCAGCAAGCCACTGGGAAATCGCCATTAAGGTCAGCATTGGGAAATACTCGTTGCAAGTCCCATTTCGCACTTTCGTCCAGGAAGCAGTGTTCGACAACGGCTTCCGATTTTCGCCAATCGAATCGCAGCATTCCGCCGCTCTAATCGGTTTGCCGTTTCATCATCGCGATCCGTTCGATCGACTCATCGTGACACAGGCGATCGTCGAGGACATTCCGATCGTCAGCAACGATGCCATTCTTGACAGCTATTCAATACGACGAATTTGGTAGCCGAACTCCTGGAGTTCCCGGCTCGGTCAATGGCCCGTCGAAGCGTTTTGTGCACGACGCGAACGCGAAGGGGCTCGGCACTGTGCGCAATCGCTGGCTCCTGCCCGATGACGCGATAGCGCGGCGAAGCCCAAGAAACGAACCCCCAGCCTGGCTGGCGAATGCACATCGGAGCAAAGCAAGGCTTGCGATTCGAGCCTGGTTCAAGCTACACTATCTTTACCCGCCGAACATCCATCCCAAGAAGGGATCGCGTCACATGCTTCCGATTTCCCGCCGTGAGTTGTTGGCCCGCGTAGGCACCGGCTTAGGCACGCTTGGTTTGGCCGCCATGCTCGACCAGCAGGGCCTTGCTCGCCGCCAATCCGCTGGCGCCGAAGAAGCCGCAGTTTCCGCCAAAAGCCAAGCACGTCATCCACCTGTTCATGAATGGCGGGCCGAGCCAGGTCGATACCTTCGATCCGAAGCCGGCGCTGGCGAAGTATCAACGGGAAGAAGCCGCCGGCGGCTGAACTCAAGACCGAACGCCGCACCGGCAGCCTGATGCAGTCGCCGTTCGGGTTCAAGAAATACGGCAAGTCGGGCCTCGAAATCTCCGACCTGTTCCCGAAGATCGGCGAATGTGCGGATGAATTGTGCGTCATTCGCTCGATGTACACCGAACGTGCCGAACCACGAGCCGTCGCTGCTGATGATGACCTGCGGCAACACGCAGCCGGTGCGGCCGTCGATGGGCTCGTGGCTGCTTTATGGCCTCGGCTCGGAAAACCAGAACCTGCCCGGCTTCGTCGTCATGTGCCCGGGCCAGCCGGTCGTCGGCCCGCAACTCTGGAGCAATAGCTTCCTGCCGGGCATCTATCAGGGCACGCACATCAACAATTCGCAGATGGACCCGAAGTCGGTCATCGCCAACTTGACGAACAACAATCTCACTCGTGAAGCCCAGCGCGAACAGCTGGATTTGCTCAAGGCGATGAACGAGGCTCACCTGGCCAAGCGGCAAGGCGACCCCGACTCTGGAAGCGCGCATTCAGTCGATGGAGATGGCGTTCCGCATGCAGTTCGAAGGGCAAGACGTCTTCGATCTGTCGAAGGAAACGAAAGCAACTCGCGACCTCTATGGCCAGGGCCATTCGCCGATGCCTGCCTCGCCGCCCGCCGGCTGATCGAACGCGGCACGCGCATGGTGCAGATCTTCACCGGCAACGGCCAGCCGTGGGACGATCACGGCAACATCCGCGACCACGCGATCAAGGCCAAGCAGACCGATCAGCCGATCGCGGCCCTCATCAAGGATCTGAAAGCTCGCGGCCTGCTCGACGAGACGCTCATCCTCTGGGGCGGCGAATTCGGCCGCACGCCGACAAGCGAAGGGCGCCAAGGGCCGCGACCACAACAACCACGGCTTCAGCGTCTGGCTGGCCGGCGGCGGCGTGAAGGGCGGCATGGCCTACGGCAAGAGCGACGAGTTCGGCTTCGGCGCCGTCGAGAACAAGATGCACGTCCACGACCTGCACGCGACGATCCTGCACCTGATGGGCATCAACCACGAGAAGCTGACCTATCGCTACAGCGGCCGCGATTTCCGGCTGACGGACGTGGAAGGGAAGGTGGCGCGGGAGATTTTGGCGTAGGTCCGGGATTTGTTTTGGCTTGGTACGCCCACCCCTTCTCAAAACAATGTGACGTCGAAAACCATGCTTCCCGGGACGATACGAAAGTGGTTTGAATGACGGTCGGCTTTGCGTTGCTAATCGGAGCTTTGCGATGGGCGTCCTCACTGATTTCGTAATTGCTAATCGAAGCGATGCTCAAAAGGTTTGTGATTCAGCTTGTCCGGCCAGAGACTTCTCCGGACTTGACGCCAAGGGATTTGACCCGGTGAAGCTCGGCACGCTTTATGCCATTGTGATCGGAGCCGACATCGATCCATCGACTGTTGGCGTTCCTCCGCTGGCGACGGGAGGCGACGAGGGCCCGTGGGTCACAGAAGTCCCGCCCCATTTGGTCGAACAGTTGGCTAGACTTGACGCCAAACGAATTGCGCAAGTCGCAAACGATTGGGCAAAGACTGACGAGTTCTCGCCGCAGTATGACCACTGGCCACTGAAAGCGGTTCACGATGTACTTGACGATTTGGCGAGACTCTGCGTGAGGGCTGCGGCGGAGAAGAAAAGCGTCTTAATGTGGATGTCACTCTGATCATCGAGTCGAAGCCGCTTCACAACAACTGCACCTTCGTCACCGCAATCTTCCCGCCGGGTGCCATGTCCACGGCTTTGCGTGGGCATGTTGAGACTTGCGAAGTCGCTGAGCATGTCCACGCAAAGCCGTGGACATGGCACCCAAACATAGTCGAGGCGAGCGTCGAGGCGTAAGCCCGACGTGGACTTCGCCCGCAAAACAAGCCGAACTACTGGGCGAGACCCACGTCGGGCTTACGCCTCGACGCTCACCATTCAAAGCAACCGCACCTTCGCCGGGTGCCATGTCCACGGCTTCGAGTGGGCATGTTGAGACTTGCGAAGTCGCTGAGCATGTCCACGCAAAGCCGTGGACATGGCACTCAAACATAGTCGAGGCGAGCGTCGAGGCGTAAGCCCGACGTGGACTTCGCCCGCAAAACAAGCCGAACTACTGGGCGGGACCCACGTCGGGCTTACGCCTCGACGCTCACCATTCAATGCAACCGCACTTTCGCCACCCAAACACGTCGACATCGTAGCCCGGCTTACTCGACAAGGCGTGGTGACGACATCGCCGTCGCGCGGCCCTCACGGCATCAAGTCGGCTACCGCAACGGAAGCCGCCGGCGCGGCCAGGGGAGAAGTGCTTTGCCCAATCCCCAGCGTCGTCACGGTTGCGTATCGGAAGCCAAATCTACGGGTCGCGTCGACGACGGGGTCGCGCATTACGACCAGTTGTCGATTCACCAAATCCACGACCCAGTAGTCGGCGATTGCCGCCGACGCGTACAAGCTCGCCTTGTCTCCCAGGTCGAAGTCCAGCAACGAATCGCTGATCTCGACGACAAGCGCCGCCGTCGTGGGATGGGATTGGGCATAGTCGCGGATCGATCCGGTCACCACTGCCAAGTCAGGGACGGGGTCGGTTGAGCCGCCGATTGGCAAGGGCTGCTCTGTTCGGACAATGAACGCGGTGCGAAAAATGGCGCGAAGCAAGTCTCTCGTCAGTGCCTCGGCAGTTGCATGCAGTGGACTCGCGGCAAGCAATTCAAAGATCTCTCCGTCGATCAGCATTACCCGTCCTTGGTCAAAAAACCTCGATTGCCGAGGTCGTAGAACTCTGCCAGAGTCCACTTTTGCCGCTGGAGGGGTGACGCCATGTCCGCGTTCCTTTCACGGTCATGATACTTCGCGCCCATTGATCACAACAGCCGCACCTTCGTCACCGCGATCCGACCGCCGAAGCAGACATCGACGTCGCAGCCCGGCTTGCGTTCGCGGGCGTGGTAATCGCCGTCGTAGTAGTGCAGTCCCTCTTCGTGACGATAGCTCAATGGCAGCGGGTGTGGGTCGAGACCGCAATAGACCTGTTCCGGGTCCGGATCGTCCGGATCGAGATGGGGAAAGTTCACGTTCCAGAATGTTCCCTCGTCCCAGGGAGTCGCGAATAACTCCTTGAGCACGCGGAGGGTCCATTTCGTCACACGGGACCAGTCGTACTCGGAATCCTTTCTCCGATAGTGGGACATCGCGATTCCTGGCCAGCCGTGCAAGACGGCTTCGCGGACGGCGGCCACCGTGCCGGAATAGTGCACATCGGCGCCGAGGTTGCCGCCGTGGTTGATCCCCGACAGGACCCACTTGGCATCGGGAACGACTTTCAAGAGGCCGACGCGAATGCAATCGGCCGGCGTGCCCTCGACCGCGAGCCGATGATCGCCACGCGGCTCGATGCGAACGCCCTTGCCGGTCGTCACCGTATGACTGCAACCGGATTGCGGGCCGGCGGGGGCGACGACGAACGCTTCGCCGAACGATTTGGCCGCCTCGTGAAGGGCAGCCAGACCTTCCGAACTGATTCCGTCGTCATTGGTAAGCAGCAATTTCATATTGTCAGCAACGCGAGAAACTTAAAACGGCGATGCTATGGACTTGCGGGCGACTTATCCAGGCTATTGGCAGAGCGATCGCAAGGTCGACAAATTCACCGGGTCCATTTCGTTGCCCTCGGCGTCGTGTTGGGGCGTTTCGAGGATCATGGGCGTCTTTTGAAAACGGGGATCGTTCACGATCGATCGGAATGGCTCGAGGCCAATGTGCCCCTTGCCGATGTGCTCGTGGCGATCGACGCGGCTGCCGAGCGGTTTTTTGCTGTCGTTCAGATGAAAGAGCTTGAGCCGGCCAATACCGATGACACGATCGAACTCCGTTATCGTGGCACGATAGGCGGCCTTTGGCGACAATGGATAACCTGCCGCAAAGACATGGCAGGTATCGAAACAGACCCCCACACGTCGGCGATGGCGGATCCGCTTGATGATTTCCGCCAAGTGCTCGAAGCGGTGCCCGAGATTGGTGCCCTGCCCGGCGGTCAGTTCGAGGAGGATCTTGACGCGAAAATCGGGACAACGTGAGTGCGCTTCATCGATTGCCCGAGAGACATGGGCAATGCCCACCGCTTCGCCGCAGCCGACGTGTGCGCCGGGATGCGTGACGAGATACTTGAGGCCGAGCGCTTCCGCTCGAATGAGTTCATCGATAAATGCCTCAACCGATTTTCGCCACAGAGCCGGATCCGGCGAGGCAAGGTTGATCAAATACGAATCGTGAGCCGTTGCGAACTTCAGCCGACTCCGCCGCAGCAGCTTGCGAAAGTCTTCCGCTTCACCGAGAACGAAGGGCTTCGCCGCCCACTGGTTGCTGTTCTTCGTGAAGAGCTGGACGGTGTCCATGTCCAGCTCTTTGGCTAATAGTATCGCGTTGACGACGCCCCCTGCGATGGAAGTGTGAGCACCGAAGAGGGGCATACATTTCTCACAACGGTGACGATTCGCCAATGGTCGTCAATTTTACGCGATCACGGACCGAGTGCTTCAGGTGTTGCCCGAGCCATTCCACGGAGCCGTGATCTCGAAGCTTATTTGAATCCACAATCACCGGTCCATGTCGAGCCGAGCGGCGTGAGGCGCCGGGTCATGACAGCACCCGACGCCTTACGGCGTTCGGCTCGCCAAGTATGGGCGTTCGGCTCGCCAAGTTTGGCTGCTCGGATCGCCAAGTGTGGCTGGTCGGATCGCCAAGTGTGGCCGCTCGGCTCGCCAGGTGCTTTGTTTTTCTTTGGATGATCGCTCACCGAACCCCTGCCGGGAAGTGATACGTGACGCCGAGTTGTCCGCCGAGCGCGTTGACACCGGCGTTGCGTGAGGCCATGCCGGCGTTCGAGATGTGTTGATAGCCGCCTTCGATGTCGAGCGACCAGTTGTCGGAGATGAAATAGCGCAGGCCGATCTGGGCGTGCGCTTCCAATTCGAACGCCTGGCCGATCGCTCTTTGCCAATCTTCCTTGTACGCATCGGTAATCAGGAAGCCGGCGCCGACTTGCGTGTACGGCACCAGTGATGCCCCTGGCCAGACGAAATTGCGGCGCAAATTGACCGACGGGCCGAACAGACAATGGCCATACTTCGAGAAAATGGGCGCCGCGGTCACATCGGCCAGACATTCCCAGTTGCCACGCAGATAGCCATCGTTGTCGTCCGGCGCCGTCAACATCCAGCCCGAGCGGAACGTGATTGGCAGATAATTGAATGCATGAATCGTCGGGCCGATGGAACTCGATGCGTAGGCGCCCGCCAGGATCTGGTAGGACCGAAAGTCAGGCGAGAAAATGTCGTCGCCGTTGTAGACATTGAAATTGCAGGCGGAGCCGGCAAAGGCCGCGGGCGGCGGCGTGGGATGCCACGGGGGACCATGCACCGGGCCGCCGACGGGCTGTTCGAGATGGGCGGGCGCGATTGCGTCCGGCGGGATGGCGTTCTGTCCTTCGAGCCACCAGGGCAAGGCAGGTCCGGTTTCCACGGGCGGCAGCAGCTCACCGGTTGGCAGCGGCGGAGCAATGCCGCTGAGAGGAGCACCCGTCGGAATCGGCGGCGGCGGCAGGCCGATCGCCGTCGGCTGGGCCCAGGACGGCGCACCGATGGCGATGCAAGCGACGCCGGCGATCAGGGCCCGACGGATCATGCAGATACTCCGGAGACTCGATCATTGGAATACAGCGGCACGCGGAATTGCACAACCGGAATCGAAGTGGTTCGCATCGCCCCGGCGTGCGTGATTTGGGACGGATTGCAAATCCGTCCTACGGACGAATCACGCGCAGCCATTTAGAATGATTATCAATCGCGAATTCCGCTTAGGTTTCCAAGATGCACCGAACTATCCTGGTCCTCCTGCCTTTCCTGATCGCCGCCGATTGGCCACAGCACCTGGGGCCGAATCGCGATGGCCACTCGCCGGAGACCGGCTTGCTGCGCACCTGGCCCAAAGAAGGGCCAGCGCTGATCTGGAAAAAAGACGTCGGTCGGGGTTGGGCCGGGCCGGCCGTTGCAGGCGAGCGATTGATTCTGTTCCACCGGGTCGACAACGACGAAGTCGTTGAGTGTTTGCAAGCCTCGACCGGCAAGCCGATGTGGAAGTCCGCCTATCACACCCGCTATGTGGATGACTTCAACTTCGACAACGGCCCACGAGCGACACCGCTCATCGCCGATCGAAAAGTGTACACGCTCGGCGCCGACGGCGACTTGCGAGCTTGGGAACTGGAATCTGGAAAGCCAATCTGGAATCGGAACATTATCAAGGATTATCGCGTGGCGAAGGGGTTCTTCGGTGCTGCCACCTCCCCCATACTCGCGGATGGCAAACTTCTCGTTAATGTTGGAGTCAAAGGCGCCAGCGTGGTCGCGTTTGATCCCGCGAGCGGGAAAGAAATCTGGAAGGCAGGCGATGATGGGGTGAGTTATTCCTCGCCGGTGGTTGGCAAATTCGGCGACGAGGAGCTGGCGATCTTCTTTACCCGTCAGGGGCTGTTGGCGCTGGTGCCGAAGACGGGCGAGATTCGTTACCGCTACCCGTGGCGAGCGCGGATCAACGCCTCGGTCAACGCGGCCACGCCGATCGTTTCCGATGGTCGCGTTTACATTTCCAGTTCGTACAGCACTGGAGCGGTTGTATTGGAAGCGAAGAAAGGAAAACTCGATGAGATCTGGCAAGGCGACAACATCATCTCCAACCATTACAACACGCCGGTCCTGGTGAAGGGCAACCTATATGGCATCGACGGTCGGCAGGAAGGCGGCCAGGCCCAGTTGCGCTGCGTCGATTGGAAGACGGGCAAAGTCCATTGGTCCAAGGAAGCGTTCGGCTGTTCGTCGCTGATTGCCGCGGACGGATTGATCATCGCCTGTCCGGAGAACGGCGACGTCGTGCTGATTGAGCCGTCAGCGACTGCATACAAGGAGCTGGCTCGAGCGTCGGTATTGGATTCACCCGTGCGGGCGCTGCCGGCGTTATCCGGGGGCAAACTGTTCGTTCGCGATGGAAAGAAGCTGGTGGCGCTGCAAGTCGGGAAATGAATTAGTCGGAATCGCGTTTTCGCGTCGCGTCATTGTCGAGTCGATTCAGTCCCTCGGACGAGAACTTGCCGAGGTCCTCCTCCGCCTCAGCCGCTGCTTCGGGGTTATCCGAAAGCTGGCGTTTCAATTCGCGGCGGCGGTGCTTGCTGCCGGCGCGCTTGATTGTCCGCTTCAGCTTGCGAAGTTCGCGCTTCTGTGGATCGACCGGCATGGATTGCTCCGATGCGCATCATGTCTCAGTATTCTCCCAATGATATTCCAAGTTCGGCGGCTCGGTGGAGGTCGGCGTCGGCATCGGCCATTCGTCCCAGATGCTGGTATGCCGCCGCCCGATCGCGATAGGCAATCGCCAGTTGCGGATCTATCGCCAGGGCACGGTCGAAGTCGGCGAGCGCCTGCTGATGATGGCCGGCCTTCAGAAAAGCCAGCCCGCGGGCGTGCATGCACCAAGCGCTATCCGGCGAAAGTGCGACGCACGCCGAAAACGCGGCGATCGCCTCCGTCGATTGTCCCTGGCGCAGGCAGCAGAGCCCCTTGTAGTAGTTCGCCCAGACCGATCGTGGATCCAGCGTCAGGCTGCGATTCAGCTCCATCGCTGCACGGGGCAAGTCGCCGGCAACGAGAGCCATGCGGCCCATCACGAGATGTTCCCAGGCGGTTCCTGGCGGCAGCATCGTCGCTTGCGTTGCCGACGCATCAGCCTCGCGATCTCGATGCAGCGCCCGCAGGTGGCGAGTCCGTTCGAGACACAACACGCCGCTGCGGCCAAGCAACGCCTCTGCCTGGTCCAAGGTTTCGAGAGCCCGTCGGCGCGCCATATCGCGTTCGCCGGCGGTCGCCGCTTGCACCTCCAGATGGGCCGTCAGGATTCCGAGGTCGAGCAGGTCGCTGCGCCAGGACGCGCGGTCGTCGGACTCCGAGAGAGTCCCCAGTTGACGAGCGATCGTTTCGCGCTGCTCCCAGACGGCCCGGCACTGGTCGGCGACGCGGTGCAACTGGGCCGGAGCAACCGCCTCGCTGGCGTAAAACGGTCGAACTTGCTCGCAGAGGGAATGCAAGTCGGCCGCGACCTGTCCGCGTTCCGCATCGTGTCGGCCGGCGCGAAGCCGCTCGCGCAAGCCACCTTGTGCGGGAATCCCCTCGATCAATGCCTCCCCGCCGCGGAACGATTCCGCCGCCTCGCGATGTTGACCGTGCGCCAAATGGCGTTCGCCGCTTTCGAGCGCTTGCTCGGCTCCGCGAATTTGATGATTGGCACGGAGCAGCCAGCCGACGCAGACGAGAATGAGCGCCGCCGCAGTGAGGGCGAGCGGCAACGCGAACGGACGCCGGCGCCGCCACTTGCCCCAGCGCTCGATCAGACTGCGATTGCCGACACCGCGAAGTGGAAGATCGGCGAGGTGCCGGCGAAAGTCCAAGGCCAAGGTGGACGCGGTTGGATAGCGCTGATCCGCTTCCTCCGAAGTACAGCGGGCCAAAATGTCCGTCAAGCCCACCGACTGGGGTGATTGCTTGCCGATGAGCAGGTGCAAGAGTTGTTCGAGGAGCACACCGAGCGCGAAGATATCGGCGCGCACGTCCACGGCCGTCGCGATTGTCCCCATGCTGGCGACGGCCTGGACGGCGGCGACCTGTTCGGGGGGCATGTAGCCGGTGGTCCCGCCCAGCCGCGACGGCGCTGGATCACCCTGCTGCAACGGCGGGCGGGCCAGATGGAAATCGAGCAACATGGGCGTGCCGTCCGCGGCGATCAGGACATTGCTTGGCTTCAAATCCAAATGGATCAATCCGCGGTCGTGGGCATATTGCAGGGCATCGGCCAGACATGCGCCAATCCAGCACACGACTTCGCTCGCCGAGGCATGCTCCAGGAAGGTCCAGGCCGCACCACGCGCAAGCGGTTCGACCAGGGACGAATCGGCGCGTTTCAAGAGTTCAAGAAGATCGCGCCCGGCAAGACGGTGGCCCGACGCATCAATCGCCGACATCAGGGCGGCCAACGTGGTGCCGCCGAAATACGGCATGCACAGGCCATGCAATCCCCGATCGGGAAACTCGTGAGCGGAATAGAGCGGGACAATGTTCGTATGTTGCAGTCGCGCCAGGCAGAGATGCTCGCCCCCGCCCGCGGGCCCGAGCTTCAGGACTACCGGCCGCGCTGCGAGCGCGGGCTGCGTGGCCAAAAACACCTCGCCCTGCGCTCCGCGTCCGAGCACGGAAACGAGTTCAAAGTCGTCGAGCTGTTCGCCGATCGTCGGCAACAGGGGCGTCTCATTGTGTGGACCGAACGCCTCTTGGCACTCGAGCAACGCGGCAATTTGCGCCGACCACTGGGGAAACCGGGCGGCAAGGTCGCGGTGCGACACTGGCAAGTTGAATTCGCCGCGCAGGGCGAGTTCTTCGGCAATCAGTTCGAGTGCGGACTCCGGCTGCTCCCACAAGCCCGGGGCTCGTCCCAGGAATTCCTCGGCCAACGGGCGTTCCCCTTGTCGCCAGCGGCGGACCATCTCTTCGGCCATCTGTTCGACGGCGGGAGTGACCGGGCGCGTCGCAGGTCGCTGCATAACCACTGTCGGCGGAACGGGCCCGGCGTGAAGCGTTTTCATCATTCGTTTCCGGGCGGGGAAAGGGATGAATCCGTCACCTGGGAATTCATGGCTAGATCGCGGGAGAGCTGGCGCAGAATTCGCCGCACGCTTCCTTCATGCAGTCCGGTTCGAGCTGCGATCTCGGCGAGCGGCAGCCCATCGCGTTTTAACAGGAGCACGGAATGATGATCGGGCGGACACAGATCCAACATCTTGGCCCAGAGGTCGTTGGCCTGGGCGACTTCGCTTGGTCGCGGGTGACGCGCGTCGGTGACCTCATCGAGATTCGTGTTCGGCGGTTGGTCGCCCCCCAACGAGCGTGCGTACTTGCGAATCCGAGTGACCAATCGGCGGCGCGCGATTGTCGCCAAGAGTCCTTTTAGCTGGTTTTCGTCGCTGATTTGCCAACCGTCGCGTCCGAGCTGGCGAACGACTTGCACCCAGACGGATTGCACCACATCGGTCGAATCGAGCTTGGCGCGCACTGGATCTGAAAGGTGACAGCGCACGACCGCCCGCAGGAACGGAGCATAGGTTGCGAACAGATTCTCCGCAGCCTCAATATCGCCGCGCGCCAACCGGGCCAGCAAATCTTCCCCGGCGTCAGCCGACATACTTTTCTCCCCAGCGCGCGAGCACGGAATCGAGCCCAAGCGTGCGGGGATCGGCGGAACGCGAACGGCGGGTCCATGCGGACTGAGCCGCTCCGCCCGCCACGAGTGCGGCAGCGGCCAACCACAAATAGTCCGCGGTGCTGGCGTCGGTCTCGGCCAGCGTATGTTCGAGATCGGTCACGCCAGCGATGACGCCACGAACTCCGGATTCGATGGCGGCGAGATTGAATGAGAGCAATCCCGGCAGCGGCGCAGTGGTGACGAGGATGGGCGGTGTCGCTGCGGGAGCCGTCGACTGCGGAATCGCAATCGGTCCCTCGTCTTGGGCCAGCGGCGGCTCTTCGGACTGAGGAGCGACCGGAACACCTGCCGCCGATGGATCCACAGCTTCGGCGCCGGCCAAAATCGGAACCGTCAAATGACCAAACTCCGGCCGCGATTCGATGGCCACCGGCGGAGCATTCGGCGCGAGTTGCTGCGCGGCTAATTCGGCCGAACTGTTTGCGGCGGCGTTCGACTCTCCAGCCGGAGAACTCGGCACGCTCACCGAAACGGGCTCGGATGCCGCTGCCGAACTATTCACGCGATCCGTTGCGGCGTCGCTATTGGAAGAGGCCGAACGATGGCTCGAGCGCGCGTCACGCTATCCGACGACGAACTCGAAACGTCCGGCGCCGGCGAAGCGCTGCGGGCGGTCGGCGTAGCGGAAACACCCGCTCCCGTATTCCAGTTCCCGCCCCACGTGATCACACGAATGAAAATCGGAGAATTGTAGGCCGACGTGACGACGAACAGCTCCGTTTGCGGCGCGAAGTAGTCATAACCTTGCGCGGCGGAGTGCGCTGGAGCGAATACACGCGTCGCGGATTCGTCCCGATCGTGCTGCGTATACACGCTGCCGTAAAGGCCCTGCGAATGGCCCGTCGACATGAATGTCATCGTGGATGGAACGACGCGATCTTCACACGACTCGACGCGTAGGGATCGAGAAAATGTTCTCATGCTAACCTCTTCATGCTCGCAGAAAATAGCCGCAAGATTGGGGCGAGGATAGCCACCGGGCAGCCGGCTCCGTTCCCTTCGGGCCGATAGCCCGGGTCCATTCTACAGAAATCAATGCGTTAGCGCGCATGACTTTATCGATTCGACGTTGGAAAGAGTGCTAAGGATTGGTCCCCCGAAATCTCCGTTCATGACGGTCGGCGGGGACGACCACTCGCACCGGCACACGGGCAGGCTGACCCCAGTTCCTTCCTTGTGGTTCGGAGGCGCCGAAAATCAGACGTAATCCATGCCAACGAAGCCACCAGACAAACCACATAGTCCGTTCTCCAAAGAATTCAGCGAATCGCCCGTGGGCTGCCGGGAGTCTGTCGACACTTGGTTTCAGGTTGGATTCAATTCGCTTCCGCCCTCCGGTTGGCCTGAAGGAACAGGGATTGCGAGACTGCGGCTTCCACCCCCTTCAGGCTCATCGCGCGCGGCGGCGAAAACCGGGCGCGGAAAATTAGAGAATCGTGTGCGATCAGCTACCGAGACCGTATCCTGACTGCCTCGCTCATTCTGGTCGGCGGCAGGAAGCGATCATGCGGCACGTTCTCTCTGCCCTCGTGCAAAATCGTCCGGGCGTTCTGGCCCAGATATCCGGGATGTTGGCATCGCGCGGGTTTAACATCGACTCGCTCGCGGTGGGTGAAACGGAAGTTCCAGATCTGTCGCGAATGATCTTCGTCGTCCATGGCGATGACGCCGAACTCGAGCAACTGCGCAAACAGCTCGATAAGGTTGTCACCGTTGTCAAAGTCACCGATATCTCAAGCGAGAATTTTGTCGAACGCGACCTAATGCTCATCAAAGTGCGATCGGATCCGACGCAGCGCGTGGAAATCTCCCTCTTGGTTGAGATGTTTCGCGGTCGCGTCGTGGATGTGACGCACGATTCCTTGGTGATCGAAGTTAGCGGTCAGGAAGGAAAAATCGAGGCGTTCATCGACCTCATGCGTCCTTATGGCATCATCGAACTCGCCCGGACGGGACGGATCGCCTTGGTGCGGGGAACATTGGCAGGTAACGCGGAATTATGACGACCTCCGGAATCATTACCTCACCGACGGGCAAGCTCTCCGCCGAGCAAATCGCGGTACTGCGTTCGCTGGAACCAGGCCAGAAGATCCGAGTTGTCCAAACCATCCGGGTCGGGGCGAAAAAGTGGCAGACTACCATTGAGGGAACGTTTCGAGAATTCAATTACCTGGCGACGGGCGTCACGACCCAACGGATTCCGGAAGATGATCTAGTTGTGCCGATTGTGCATCTGCTAAAAATTGGAGGAGAATTGTCGAGCATCGCCGTAGATGAAAACACGAGTGTGACGGTAGTTACGTAAATCACTAACTCGTTGCGACCCGAATAGAGCGCGTTTCCGGCACGTCCGGCTTGCGTCGGACGAAACGGTGACTTACGATACGGTATTCCTGACTCATGACCCCCACGAATTCTCCGACCCTCTCCGCAGGCAGCCGTCCCATGCCCCGGCTTCAACGATTGGTCGAGTGCCTCGGAGTGGCGCTCTGCGAACATGCTTCGGCGGCGCTGGCCCGCCTCGTACCGTTCGAAACCGCGCTACTCGACGTTGCTCGATCGCTTCATCGGATTACGACCAAGGCCCTGCCGCCCGCGGACTTGCGTGCCTCCCTACGCGAACTCGTCTCTTCCCCGCCCGAGACCGTGGAACTTGGCATTCAGGACGGTGTCGCCGCGATCCGGCCGGCGGTACCGGAGGAATTTCGCGACTCGCTCCTGGGGTATATGGAGTTGCTGCCCGAGGTGGTTCGCCAGGCCCTTCGCCGCCCCGGCGATCCGGACGGAATATCGGTCCCCGAACAATTCACCGTCCGACGGGCCGAGGAGTGGCTGCTCTTCCTACCTGATCGGCTGCCGAGCTTTCAGCCAGGCGAATTTCCGGAAGGGCTGGACAACTGGCGCGTGGACGAGTTGCGTGGCCTCGGGCCGCATGCCGAAGTTTGGAATGGTAATGACGACGAGCAGCCGGACTTGTCGCCGGCATGCCTCAAGTTCGTCACGGATGCCAAGGCACGCGAGACCTTCGTCAAGCATGTACCGTTGATCAAGCGCGTTCTCGATCTGGACATTATCCACGGACTCATTCCCCTTCGCTCCGCGTATGTGCTCACCAGCCCTCCGTGTTTGGAATATGTGCATCTGCCGGGCTACGACCTGGCCAATCTGATGCACGATGCACGCTGGCGCAATGACCGGCCCCGTCCCGAGCAGGCAGCCTTGATCGCCCGCCGCATTGCTCGCATCGTTGGCAAGTTGCATCGCTTGAATCCGCCGCTCGTGCATCGTGGACTGAAGCCATCCAACGTGTTGCTGCTGCCCACATCGGAAGGCCGGGTCTCTGTTTGGGTGTCGGACGTCGGTTGGGGCCAGTTAACTGCCATTTTGGATGACGGACGGGTCGAAGTCGCACAAGCGATCCGCCGCTCGTTGCGCGGCAGCCACAGTCCCCTGTATGCATCGCCGCAACAGCGGGCGGGCGGTACACCCGATCCGCGTGATGATGTCTATGCCATCGGCATGATCTGGTATCAACTGTTACGACAGGATCCGATGGCCCGGCCGCCTTCCGGCGAATCCTGGGCGGTCGAGTTCCGGCGTCACGGTTTGTCCGATGGCCAGGCCCGGCTCATCATGGCCTGTCTGGCTGAAGTGCCGGCCGACCGTCCGGGAGACGGACAAGCGTTGGCCGACCTGATTGCCGCCAACACCAATCCCACGCGAAACGGCGACTCCGCCACAATTCGGCTGCGCAGCAACACGACCCACGAATTGCGCCGGCTGCCGACCGACGCCAAAATGCCGCGCTTGCGCGTCCGTACGCCAGTCGATGACGACGACGAGGAATACGAAGAAGACGAGTAACCTCAGAGTCCCGGCGGCGTCACTTCCTCCCGTTTCCCATCGCTCATCCCACCGACAACCGAATATAAACGAAACGTCGTCATCCGCCATTCACCATCCGATTCCTTCTTGAAGACTCCGACACACTGATACCGAAGCTGGGGATTGCTCACCGGTTGCACGTCGAATTCCTGCTCCAGCGTCCCGTCCGCCATTTCCTTGAAATTCGACCTCGTCGTATTCCAGATTCGTAGTCCCGCCGGGAAGTACTGTTCCGCCAGATTGGCTTTGTCGCGCAGTCCCTTTTTGTCGAGCGCTTTGTACTTGAAGGAATCTGAAATGTGTCGAAACACCTCGTCATAGTTGTTCGAATGGGTCGCGGCTTCCATTTCCTTGAGCGAGCGAACGACCTTCTCGCGCGGGCTTTCGAAGGCCTGGTCAATCAAGAACAGGACGAGCAACAACACGGCTGCAACCGAAAATGTGATGACATCGGACTTCTTCTGTCGCCGAAAGGCTAGCGCCCCGAGGACGATTACCATCGCTGCCAATACGACGTACATCGTCGTGGTGGGATCCGCGAGTAGCGTTGGCATGGGACTCACCCTTTGCGAAATGGGCGAGCGGATCGCCCTTCATTATCGAACAACTTCGGACCGTCCGCTCGCCAGATTCCATCATACTTTCCTCAAAAGCCCTTCCGTCTCCAGGAAACCTCGGAATAGCTCCATCCACGCACCGACCGCCTTGGTTGGAGATTTCCCCTCACGGAGACCGAATCCATGCGGGACCTTGGCAAAGATGTGAAGTTCCGACGACACGCCGGCTTTCCTCAACGCGAGATAGTGATTGGTTAGCCACCGCGCCCCGTTGTCCTTGTCGCCCACGAGGATAAACGTCGGCGGCATCTCCTTGGTCACCGTCGCTCCCTGGATTCCGAGCGGGCCGGAGTAAATCAGGGCCTGGAAATCGGGGCGCGCGTTCTCGTGATCGATCGGGTCGGCGGCATCGTCCTTGCCCTTGCCGGGAGCATTGCACGTCGTCGCCACGACTTCGCCGCCGGCGGAAAAGCCCATCATGCCTAGCCGACGGGGATCGACGCCCCACTCCTTGGCATGATGGCGAACGACGCGCATAGCGGCGCTGCCCATCCTGCAACGGCTGCACGTCGAGGCTGTATGGGGAGCCTTTTTCGCGAGGCAAGCGATATTTCAACACGAATGCGGCGATGCCGTGGTCATTCAGCCACTTCGCTTCGTTGATGCCTTCGTGCATCATCCAGAGTTCGCGGAAGCCGCCGCCCGGGCATAACACAACGCCGACGCCATTCGCCTTGTCCTTCGGCGGCAGGAACACGGTGAGCGTGGGATTGTTGACATTGGTCACTTTGTATTCGCCGCTCTTTTGAACCAGCTTTTGCTCTTTCTCGTTCTTGCGATCTTCGAAGCCCGGAGGTCCTTTTTCCCACAAGGGAATTTCGACCGCATCGGCGGCAACAACCGGCATGGCAGCGGCAAGAACGATCACGATTGCAAGACGCATGGCAAAACTCCAGGAGAGTGCAGGGTAATGTGATCTTGGCGAATCACAACGAATTGGCCACTGTCTCCTCGCCATCGAACTGAACGCCATTCTCAGCGAGCCGAACGCCGTTTTGGCGAGCCGAACGCCATTTTTAGCGAGCCGAACGCCGTAAGGCGTCGGGTAATGACAACACCCGGCGGCTCACGCCGCTCGGCTCGCTAAGAGTTCATGCAATCGGAAGTGGTGCGGGCCCAGTTTGCCGCCGTAATTTCCGGCGCTGATTCGCATCACACCGGGCAAGCACGCAGCCCGAATTCCGACACGCATCGCTTCCGCGACGGCATTTGAGTCGAGGCCATCAATCACCAACTCATAGACCGCGTTCACGCCTTCGGGCAGTGCGGATGGGACGGCGCCTCGAAGCGTCGGGCAATAGGCATCGTTCGTGCTGGCGCGTAGTGCCTTGTACTTGCTACCGACCTTGGACCCGCTGCGGACGATGCCGCCTGGGAATGGGAGCATTACGCCGGGCACCCCGCCGATTGCGACAGTCGCGGCTTCGGCAGCGGTTAGAGCGATTGCCTGCGATTCCGCCAAAATCAGGAAGTTTCCCCCGGCGACGGCCTTGACCGTTCCAAATGCATCCTCGCAGAGGAATTCGCCATCCATCACCGGAATGCGCCAGTAGCGGCGGCCGTCGAGTAGTTTGCTGATTTGCCAGCCGTCGCCGAAGAAACGCAGGTTGCCACCGATGCGAATTCGTTTATCCGTCACCGGCAGGTCGTTGTAGCAGGCGGTGGTGGGGCAGGTGAGAATGCACTGGCCGACGCGATTGACAGCCGCGTTCTGCAATGCATCGCGGCTAAATGCGAAAAGTAACAAGCTGACTCCCGGCCGGCCGTCGGGCGTTTCTTCAGCCGAAAGAACGCGTTCCAGGCCAGCCTCCGCATCACATCCAATTACGGAGGCCGCATAGCCGGTCGCCGTTCTCGCGGCGATCATGGCCCAGCGCTCATTGACGGCCGTCACGATCAATCGCGACGCCGTCATGGGAAATGCTTCCGCGAACGTGTCTTCAACCTCGGTGCCATTGATCGTTAACATGCGGCGGCCCATTGTGTCCGGTACGCGATTGGCGTAGGGTGAACGGGTATCATCGTCCAGCGAAGAGAGTCATGTCCGCCCTGGCGCCGTTCTTCGAGCATCTGTTCGCGACCGGCGACGCCCGCCTCACCGGGCGGCCCGAGATGAGCGATCGCCGCGAGATCGAGGCGATTCTTCGCGATGCCTTCAACGACTATCGCCTCGAAGTCGCCGGTCCGTTGATCGAATTCCATCCGGATTCCGCAATAAAGGCCGCCCACTATACCGCCTTGGCCTGCTGGTTCGTCGTCAGCCGGGACGAGCCGCCCGAAAAGGCCGCCGCTCTCTTGAAGCCGCCGGACGTGGCCGCGTCGGCGTCATCCCATTTGTCGATCGACGTGACGCTCCGTTATACCGTCACGATTCACCGCCGGGCGCGAGCGCAAAACCCGGAAGATGTCTTGACCAAGTCCCTTGTCGAGACGCTCCGGCGCTGGCCGCTGACCGGTGTGTTGGCGGACATCGGCGATGAGCCGCAAGGCGACGTGAGTCTTGCGGGTCATCGCGGCTTAGAATTGCTCTATGCCGAACGGCTGGCCGCTTGCTTTCGCCCAACCTGGCTACCCGGTCCCGGGCGGCTTCGCGACACGGTTGAAATGGTCTTAGGTCAACAAGGAAAGCGGTGGCCGCCGGAGGACCACATCCCGTGAATTATGACATTGCACACCGCTTGCGGGCGACCGTCACGGACCGCTTGAAAAAGCAGTTCGTCGGCCGCTCGGAAGTGATTGACCTGATCGCCCTGGCCGTCGTCGCTGGCGAGCACTTGTTCCTTTTCGGCCCCCCTGGCACGGCGAAGTCCGCTCTCATTCGCGCGTTCGCTACTGCCGTCGAGGGGCGATACTTCGAATACCTGCTGAGCCGATTCTCCGAGCCAAACGAGGTGTTTGGCCCGGTCGATCTGGTCAAGCTGCGTGAAGGCACCGTCGTCACGGTCACGGCGGGTATGCTGCCCGAAGCCGAGTTTGCGTTCCTCGACGAGCTGTTCAATGCGAATAGCGCGATTCTCAACAACTTGCTAACTGTTCTCAATGAACGACTCTATCGCCGCGGCCGGGAAATGCTCCAGCTGCCGTTGCTTTCGCTTTTCTCGGCGTCGAACCATTTGCCCGAGGACGAGGCGCTGGCCGCGCTGTTCGATCGATTTCTGTTGCGGTGCCGTGTGGAACCACTGTCGCGCGACCAGATGGGGCCATTGCTCGAAGCAGGCTGGGCCCTCGAAAAAGGGACTGAGCCGTCTAAAGCCGATGCTGTCAATCGTGTTACCGCGGACGACCTTCGCACGTTGGCCAGACAAGTCCTGGCTGTCGATCTGACGCCCGTTCGTGAGCTTTACACCGATACCGCGTTCAAGGTGCGCGACCTTGGCATCGCGTTTTCCGATCGCCGGGCAGTCAAAGTTCTCAAGCTCGTGGCGGCATCGGCCGTGTTGAGCGGCCGCACCGCAGCCAACGGGACCGACCTGTGGGTTATGCGTTATGTCTGGGACCGCGAAGAGCAGATTGCCCCACTCACCTCATTGATTCAAGGCATGCTGCGCCAACAACCCGCGGAGCAAGCGCATCCGCTGGCGGCGACTCCGGAACGCGTTGATGGCGAACAACTTGCCCGGGAACTGGCGGAAGCCGAAGTGCATTTGAACGGGAAGTCGTCGCTCGCCGATCTGGCGCGATTGCGCGAGCAGGTCACGCGCGTCGCAGATCGGGCTGCCTGGGTAGGCGATGAGGCGGCGCGACGCCATCTTGCTGAGAAGGCCGGGGCTCTTTTGCAACGTATCGGAATATGAACATACGTTTTCCTCTCGAGGCATGTCGGGCGCGCGGATCCCGAAGGACGGGCTATCGGCCCTTGCTTTCTTGCGCATCAAGGGAGGCGTGCACGTCGTCGTCGACGATCCGGCTTGGGTCCAATGGGAAGGCGAACGGCCCGAAGTCGTCGCGGCTCTGCTCGCAGTGCCGGGCGCCGAATTCTTTGAGCCTCACGACGGCCAGTGGTCCGCTGTTGGATCCCGTTTGCCGGCATTTGACCTACCCATTGCAGGAGAAGCAACGCCCTTTGATCGCGTGGTTGTCCCAGCCCCCTTTGCTCCGATCGAACCGGAAATGAGCGAGCCGCGGCGAGTGCCCTTGCGGATCGTTCGCTCCGATATTCCGCGGTCCACCAGCGCGATCCGGTGTTCGATTGTCGCGCTGCAAGTGTGGGCGGATTCGGCATCGGCCGCGGAAATCACCGCCTTGAAGGCAGCCCACTTCGGCAACGAGGCCTGGCTTCTGAGCAAGACATTACCCGCCATTGCCGGTGCTCTGCGCTTTTGGGGGGAGCGTGTGCTCATTCCATTGGGCTGGAGAACCGAACCCGCTTGGCCGGAGTCGGCACTCCGGGAAGCCGCAGCCGCCGGCCCCGACGAGATTCTTGTCGTGATCGAAGATGCCACCGAGGCGATTCCGACCAATGCCTTTCGGCCCTTGACACGGGCAGCCATCCGGCGAGCCACTCCCCACTGAACCCCGCAAGGGGCGAACGTCAATAGCCCGGGGCACAGCCCTGAATTCATGGGCTCCGTTTCTTTTCATTTCAACAACCCTCACACCCGGCTTTGCCATTTTTTGGCCCTTCAAAACGTTTCAAGCGAAAACAAAACGATTTCCAAAACTGACTAGCCGTCCCTGAACCGGGACGACCCGGTCGGGGTCGGCCTCAAGGGAGGCTGACGTGAAAGAGACAGACATTCTTTCCGAAACCGAATCGGACATAATTTCGGAATTACTGAAGACCGGCACCGGCCAGACTTCAGAGGTGATTCTGAAAGAAGTAACTGCTACGATCCGATGGTCCGAGAGACAGCCGTGCAGTGATTGGAGGAGCCACGTCCCTCTTTTTATCGCAAATCTTTGGGAACAGCTTTCGTTAGAGACACGACTGGTGGTGTACTCGATTGCAGAGTTTGAAGTTAAATTCGAGCCGTGATCCATTACGGCAGAAAGTTCTTCAACTCAACCTGCGACATTCCTTGCTGTATCAATGCCGCGCAGCTGGCCAGCTCTTCTCCCAGTAAGTAGGTCGTCAGGATGAACTTGTTTCTCGGCGTGGTCGGCTGTAGGTTCTTATCTTCTCCAAAATGGATACCTTGGCCTTCCATCGAGACAAGTTTATTGCAAAGGTCTTGCAACTTGCTTTCTTCAAACGACACCTGGACATATTGGCCGGGCGTCATCGTCTGCCAATGTGCGCAGGCATTCATAATTTTTCTGATAGTATCTAGGTCTTTTTGTGTGCGTGAACCGATTACCCCCGAAATATGAGCCACCAAGATTTTGGAACTGAACGACCCGAGTAAGCCACCACTCTCGCCGTCGAATACGCGATCAGCGATGGAATCGGGATATGGGTTCGGGCCACTCTTTCGCCAACATGCTTGAAGCAAATTACTTAGCGCGTCTTCAGCAAACGTTCCCCCAACGATTCCAGTGGATCGATCTGAGGAATTGCACATTTCGGCCAAAAGACCCATCTTAATTCTGTGTCTAGTTATGACATCTTCCCACGCCTTCATTGGTACTATCTGGCCCGTTATTAAATCCCAAACACTAAGATTGGGAGGCAGTTTTTGATTTAGGTCAGGAGCAGGCTCGGACTTATTCTTCTCCTTCAACTTTTTAGGTGCTGTTAACGCAATAGATTTCAAGAATTTGTGCAACTCCTCACCGTTTGCCTTGGACTCGACCGCAAGCCGTTCCTCTTCCGTTAGCGTAATGGTTATGGTCGTATCCGCCTTGCTGCCGTCGGGCTTTTTCGGCCCAGGGGCGTTCGCAGTTTCATGCTCGTCTGGCATTGGCGTGGCCTATTTTGTCCGGGTTGTATTCAAAAAATCCGCAGTGCGCCCTGCTTCTTCCAACTCTCTACGGGAAACCGCGCAGCCGATCCCGTACCCACGTCGAAAGGGGCATACCGGCCAGTTTTGCCGCTTCCTTAAAGGTTTCCTTTTCGGCCAGTACCAATCGCACGTCAAGTGACTCGGTTTGGATGGCGTCAGAATTCTTTTTCGGCCGGCCACGTCGTTTTGGTTTGGTCTTCATGATGAATCAATGTACCGCAAATAATTCCACAAAACAAGCCGGCCGGCCTTGTATGTACATTTATTTGCAGTACACTATATCTAGTGACTTGCCCCACGGCATCGAAAGCGAAGAACCTATGAACCCCCGAGAACAGCGCGGTGTCATTATTGCAGCCATGTGTAAGCTGACCGCGAAGAATGGCGAATGGATCGTGCCGAGCCAGTCGGCGACGGACAAGAAGTACGTCGTCAATCTGATGGCCGGCACTTGTACTTGCCCTGACCATCAAGCAACGGGATTCAAGTGCAAGCATCAATACGCGGTCGAATTCACGATGAAGCGTGAGACAGCGGTGGACGGGACGGTCACGGAAACGAAGACCATCACGTTCACTGAGAAGAAGACCTACAAGCAGAACTGGCCCGCATACAACGAAGCGCAGGCCACAGAGAAGCACCGTTTCCAGGTGCTTCTTGCCGAGCTTTGCCGGGCGATTCCCGAACCGCCACGAACGGGCGTTGGTCGCAAGCCCGTTCCACTCCGCGATCAACTCTTCGCCGTGTGCTACAAGGTCTATTCCACCGTGTCGCATCGTCGGTTTAACTGCGACCTACAAGACGCGCACGCGGACGGGCACCTAACGCGCCCGATGCACTGTAATAAGGTTCCGTGCTTCTTTGAGAACCCGGCACTGACGCCGCACTTGCTCGCCTTGATCGGCCAAAGCTGCTCGCCACTAATCGGAATCGAAACTGAGTTCGCGGTCGATTCGACCGGTTTCTCGGCTTCCAAGTTCGTGCGCTGGTTCGACGAGAAATACGGGGTCGAGCGCTCCGGCCACGATTGGGTGAAAGTGCATATCGCGTGCGGCGTGAAGACTCATATTGTCACCGCCGCTGCGATCTACGAGCGTGAGACCAACGATTGTCCGATCTTCCCGGAACTAGTCCGGGGAACCGCCAAGCAGTTCACGGTCAAGGAAGTGTCGGCGGACAAGGCGTATCTCTCAGTCGAGAATGTCGAGACAGTTGCCCACTACGGCGGGCAAGCGTTCATCGCCCCAAAGTCCAACACGACGGGAGGCGTGGGCGGATTATTTGAGAAGATGTTCCACTACTACCAGTACAAGCGTGACGAGTTCATGGACCATTACCACAAGCGGAGCAACGTCGAAAGTGTGTTTTCTGCCATCAAGCGGAAGTTCGGGGATCACGTTCGCGCCGGACTCCGGCCGCAATGGTCAACGAATCGCTCGCCAAGCTGATCTGTCAGAACCTTACTTGCGTCATCATGTCGCAGTGCGAACTTGGCATCGAAGCGGAGTTCTGGAAGGGCGAAACGAAGACGCTACCGGCCATTGCGGTTTGAAACGAAATTGGCTTAAATGAAACGGAACGACGGATTTCCCGTAAAAAAATGGCAAAGCCCTCACACCCCATGAAAAGCGACGCCGCGAGTGAAAAGAAAGCGTGAAAAGAAACAACTGGCCGCGGATAATGACTTGTGTCCATTCGGCATCGAGACAGCCGCAGCGCAATTGCCCCGCTGCATTTCCGGCCCCCAGGCACCGTCGCTGGCGCTCGGCGGGGAAGAATCTTTTCCCACGCGACATTCCACAACATTTCGCGCCCCTCTTTGGGCAAACTTCTTTTATTTCTGGGTCAAACTGGCTCAAATTGGCTCACCTCCCGCGGCGGATGACCCAGCGCGCGGGGCCGCGCCCTTGTTGGTATTTCGCTGCGCAAAACGCTAGGGGATTCTGAAAAAAATGGACGGGATCCCGACGGCGGGACGGCCAGGCGTGCTGTTGGTCGCCTTGTTCCGGTGTTCCGCCCGCGAGGCGTTGGAATGAAGAAATCAGCACCGCTGCGCTGTCCATTGACCCTTCGCGCTGGAACGCCACCCCGCTGACTGGTAGGCTTTCAATTCGACCTCGAACGGAAAGCCCGCGTCAATGCCCGCACTCGTCAAGCCTCTTTTCCGACCTGAAGCGCTGCGTCCGAAGCTGGCCGCGTTCCAGCCGGCGCCGGCCTCGACCGCCGGCCGCGGGAAGCTCGCCAATTGGGTGAAGCTCTTGGCGTCCGCGAAGGCCGCCAAGATGAAGGAAACCGAACTACTGGCGGACTTCATTCGCGACGTGTTCGGCGAAACGCTCGGCTACACCGGGCCGGCCGGGGGATCGGCCGACTACACCTTGAAGCGCGAATCGCTGGTCGAAGTCGATGGCAAATTCGCCGACGCCGCGCTGGGCCGGTTCTCGACCGCCGACGGTCCGAGTCGCGTTGCCGTGGTGATCGAAGGCAAGGGGCCGACGGATCCCTTAGACCGGCCGTTCAAGAACCGGCGGAAGTCGGCCGTCGATCAAGCGCTTGGCTACGCCGTCAATCTGCCGTGCGACTGGTATCTCGTCACGAACCTGAACGAACTCCGCCTGTACCACAAGGGACACGACCAGTTCACCTACGAACGGTTCGAGACGAAAGCCGTTGCGACCGAAGACGACGCCTTTCGCCGGTTCGCGTTCCTACTCGGCGCGCCCCGCGTCGTGCTGGCCGACGGTTCCTGTCACCTGGACGGGTTGCTATCCGACTCGCAACGGATCGGCCGGGAACTGACGAACGATTTCTATCGCGAATACCGCCGGCTACGCGAAAAGACGTTCCACGCCATCCGCGACGCGAACCCGGAACACGACGCCGGCAAGTTGCTCGCCGCAACTCAGAAGATCCTCGACCGCGTGCTGTTCATCGCGTTCTGCGAAGACCGCGAATTGCTGCCACGGGAAATCATCGCCCGCGCCTACCGGCACTCCGACCCGTTCTGCCCGAAGCCGATTTGGTCGAACTTCGTCGGCCTGTTCCGATCGGTGGACAAGGGGAACAAGGCCCTCGACATTTGGAAATACAACGGCGGGCTGTTCGCTGGTGACAAGTTCTGCTAGTAGCGGATAACGGATACGGTGTAGTGGACCCCAAAAACTGGACAGTCGAATAAGCTAGTGTCGGCTGTCCAAGAAGGGGGTTATCGATGGCACGACAACGGAAGTCGCATACAGCCGCGTTCAAGGCTCAGGTGGCCTTGGCGGCGATCAAGGGTGACAAGACGATCAATGAGCTGGCCAGTTTGCACGGCGTGCATCCGACCATGATTCATGGCTGGAAGAAGCAACTGCTCGGCAATGTCGAGGAGTTGTTCGAGCGGGGGACCAAGACATCGACGGTGGATCACGAGGCGATCCAGTCGCAGCTCTACGAGCAGATCGGCCGGCTGCAGACGGAGTTGGATTGGCTCAAAAAAAAGCTGCCCGCTTCGGTTGAGATCAAGCGGGCGTGGGTCGATCCGACGGACGCAACGTTGAGCGTGAGTCGACAGTGCGAAGTGCTGGGACTGAGTCGATCGAGCTACTACTACGAACCCGGCGCCGAGACGAAAGAGAACCTGGCGTTAATGGAGGAGATCGACCGGGAGTACACCGCCCATCCGTTTTTGGGCAGCCGTCGCATGGCGAAGTTTCTCGGTAGCCAAGGACACGAGGTGAACCGCAAACGGGTGCAACGGCTGATGCGGTTGATGGGCCTGGAAGCGGTCTATCCGAAGCCGAAGTTGTCGGCCGGGGTGTGGGCCACAAGGTGTATCCGTACTTGCTCCGCAACGTGGCGATCGACCGGGTGGACCAGGTGTGGAGCACGGATATCACCTATGTGCCGATGCCGGCGGGGTTCATGTATCTGACGGCCGTGATTGACTGGTACAGCCGGTACGTGCTTTCGTGGCGGCTATCGAACACACTGGATGTGGAGTTCTGCTTGGAAGCGTTGGAGGAGGCATTGAGCTGTGGCTGTCCGGAAGTATTCAACACGGATCAAGGAGTGCAATTCACGTCGGCATCGTACACTTCGCGACTGGAGGCCGCGGGGGCGAAGGTGAGCATGGATGGCAAAGGTCGATGTCTGGACAACGTGTTTGTCGAGCGGCTGTGGCGCACGGTGAAGTATGAGGAAATCTATCTGTACCGACACGAGACGGTGCCGGAGTTGCACGCAGGCCTGTCGCGGTACTTCCCGTACTACAACCGAGGACGGCAGCATCAATCGTTGGCGTATCGAACGCCGGCGGAGGTTTATGGAGTGGGTCGTCGGTGCGTTTTTTGAGGCATGGCTCGGGTATCCGATGGAATAACAAGCCCCGGCCTCAGTCCGAAGCCGGGGCAGGTCGCCATCGGCGTACCGTCGACCGGGCTATCCCTTGGCTGGTTGCTCGCCAGCAGAGCCAACCTCCGTTTCACCCGGCAAGCGGGAGATAACGGACACGTGGGCCACAGACAAGAGCAAGTCGAAAGAAGCGATTGGAGGACTGGGAAAAGTGTAGCTTAAATTCGCCCGGTTTTTGTCCAAAGAATGGGGTCCACCTCACGGTTATGTTCGAAAACGGAGGCAAGCGTGACCCAAAAACCCCATGTCACTGTTTGTGTACGTCTCGTCTTTATCGCTGCGATCGCACTCTTTGCCGCTCAGAGCGTATTCATCCGCCGCTACGGCGAACCTTATCCGGCCATCGTGATGCCGGGTTTCGGCGGCAGTGGAGGATACCAGGACGGCCGAGTCAAGATCAATCGATACGAGGCCGTATTCGTGGCCGATGGAGAGGAGTTCTCGTTCCCCCCGAAGGTTCTCCTCAAGGAGTTTCCCGACAGCCACCACGGTGCGATCTCGGAATCTCTTGATCCAAGAATTGAAGCGACACGAGTTGCTCCGAAGGGGCGGATGGGTCGATTACGGGATGCCATATTTCCTGGATATGCGGCTCGGAGTAAGTCGCGGGATTCACCCCAGAGTATCGCCTCTCTCAAGGAATGGTTGCGGTCCAGAGCGCGAGAACTTGTACCGGGTCGGCCAGTCTCACGGGTGGAAATCCGTTGGTTCTATGAGATAGTTAGGGTCGATGGCGCAAGGTTCGAGAACAAACGCGAGCCGATCGACACTTTGGTAATCACGTTGGAAGGAGAACCAAGATGATTATCAAAGTCATTCGAGCATTCGAGGAGAGAGCGGTGGGGAGCTACAGCTCTCCGGCGGGGGATGTTGCGATTTTCCGAGTTCTCTATGCGGCCTTCGTCCTATGCAATGGTATACCCATCGCCGCTTGGCTGCCGCTTGCCCCCCGAGCCTTCTTCGATCCCCCGATTGGACCGGCCGCACTTTTCACTGCCACGCCACCGGCGATTGTCTTACTTGGCCTCAACCTCCTCCTCGCTCTCTTTGCAGCCATGCTGCTTGTGGGCTGGAAGACCGGTTTAGCATCAACTGGAACGGGCTTGACCCTCATCGCTCTCGACTCGTGGGCTTACTCGCTGGGCAAGATCAATCACGACATTCTTTTTGTTGTCACGCCACTTGTTCTGGGATTCTCGGGCTGGGGTCGCACCCTCTCTATCGACGGTATTCGCAATCCCCTCCTCGCAAGCGAGAGAGTCGTAGCGTGGCCCCTAGCCCTGTTGGCCCTGATTGTTGGGTTTGCCATGTTCACTGCCGGTTGGGCGAAGGCGACCACAGGCTGGCTCAATCCTCAGCTTCAGTGTACGCACGGACATTTTGTCTACAATTACCTGCAAACAGGTCGCGAGACGTGGGCCGGGCACTTGGCCCTCCGAATCGATTCGACTTGGTTTTGGAAGATGGCTGATTGGTCGACTGTGACGCTTGAACTGGCCTTTCTTCCTGCCGCCATCCACCGCCGGTCATTCCGTTTGATTTTGGCTGTCGCCAGCTTCTTCCACCTGGGCGTATTATTGTTGTTCGACATCCCGTTCTCTGGAAATATTGTCGTCTATGGGGCATTCGTCAGCTACACGGCATTGCCCTTCTTCCGAACCCTCAGCACTTCTGAACATCAATCAAGGGCGAAGGCGGTGCGATTCCTCTTGTTTTTGGTAGCCCTTACGCTTGGGCTTGTAGCTACTTTGGTTGGGGTGTCCGTGTCGGGCGCGTTACACATCCGTTTCGATGAATTAATCGTTTGGACAGGGGCAGCGGTCGGATTGGCGTACACATTCCAAATGCTCTGCGGCCGACGGCTTGGAAGTCTGCATAAGGTGGCGTGATTGCAGCCGTAGCCGGAGCGGCCTTTGAGGAACCACGGTAACTATTCGATCATATTGAGATCCGTCAAGCAACCGGGAGTCAAGAAACGGATTCAACATCCAGCGAATCAGAGCGAACCGCAACGGAGAAAGCGACGCGCCGGCGGACTGAAAATGCAGACAGTACGAGAAATTGGCGGGAATCCGTTCTCAACTGGTTTCGCCTGGAACTCGGCATCGACAAGCCTTCGCAAAAGCTACAAGCGTTGACCGCCCTGGGCGCCGACGGACTGATCAGCGAAGTGAAGAAACTTCGCGGGAAGAAAAAGCCGCTGACCGTCGCGGAAATGAAGCGATTGAAGGACGAACACGCCGCGTCGATCGTGCCGCTACAGGCCCTCGAACGCGAAGCCAACGGCCTCGAACGCCAAGTATCCGACCTTGTGAACGAAGCGTTCGGGCTGAGGTGGACCCCATTCTTTGGACAAAAACCGGGCGAATTTAAGCTACACTTTTCCCAGTCCTCCAATCGCTTCTTTCGACTTGCTCTTGTCTGTGGCCCACGTGTCCGTTATCTCCCGCTTGCCGGGTGAAACGGAGGTTGGCTCTGCTGGCGAGCAACCAGCCAAGGGATAGCCCGGTCGACGGTACGCCGATGGCGACCTGCCCCGGCTTCGGACTGAGGCCGGGGCTTGTTATTCCATCGGATACCCGAGCCATGCCTCAAAAAACGCACCGACGACCCACTCCATAAACCTCCGCCGGCGTTCGATACGCCAACGATTGATGCTGCCGTCCTCGGTTGTAGTACGGGAAGTACCGCGACAGGCCTGCGTGCAACTCCGGCACCGTCTCGTGTCGGTACAGATAGATTTCCTCATACTTCACCGTGCGCCACAGCCGCTCGACAAACACGTTGTCCAGACATCGACCTTTGCCATCCATGCTCACCTTCGCCCCCGCGGCCTCCAGTCGCGAAGTGTACGATGCCGACGTGAATTGCACTCCTTGATCCGTGTTGAATACTTCCGGACAGCCACAGCTCAATGCCTCCTCCAACGCTTCCAAGCAGAACTCCACATCCAGTGTGTTCGATAGCCGCCACGAAAGCACGTACCGGCTGTACCAGTCAATCACGGCCGTCAGATACATGAACCCCGCCGGCATCGGCACATAGGTGATATCCGTGCTCCACACCTGGTCCACCCGGTCGATCGCCACGTTGCGGAGCAAGTACGGATACACCTTGTGGCCCACACCCCCGGCCGACAACTTCGGCTTCGGATAGACCGCTTCCAGGCCCATCAACCGCATCAGCCGTTGCACCCGTTTGCGGTTCACCTCGTGTCCTTGGCTACCGAGAAACTTCGCCATGCGACGGCTGCCCAAAAACGGATGGGCGGTGTACTCCCGGTCGATCTCCTCCATTAACGCCAGGTTCTCTTTCGTCTCGGCGCCGGGTTCGTAGTAGTAGCTCGATCGACTCAGTCCCAGCACTTCGCACTGTCGACTCACGCTCAACGTTGCGTCCGTCGGATCGACCCACGCCCGCTTGATCTCAACCGAAGCGGGCAGCTTTTTTTTTGAGCCAATCCAACTCCGTCTGCAGCCGGCCGATCTGCTCGTAGAGCTGCGACTGGATCGCCTCGTGATCCACCGTCGATGTCTTGGTCCCCCGCTCGAACAACTCCTCGACATTGCCGAGCAGTTGCTTCTTCCAGCCATGAATCATGGTCGGATGCACGCCGTGCAAACTGGCCAGCTCATTGATCGTCTTGTCACCCTTGATCGCCGCCAAGGCCACCTGAGCCTTGAACGCGGCTGTATGCGACTTCCGTTGTCGTGCCATCGATAACCCCCTTCTTGGACAGCCGACACTAGCTTATTCGACTGTCCAGTTTTTGGGGTCCACTACAGGCTGACGCCGGAAGACGTGCGGCTAATGTGGGACACGGCCCCGCCGCGGATGCCGTTCTCGAATCCTTTCGCGTCGTTGTAGGTGCGAATCTGCATAGTCTGATTCGCCGACTCGTCGCGCCTAAGTGCGATGTGCGCCGGCTGGCGTCAGAAACTGCGAACCATGTTGAGGGGAAAGTATCCGCCCGACGGCTGCCTCAAGTTGCGGAAGGTAGTGCCCGAGAATTCGGCTTCGAACCTGCTCTTCCGACATGTACTCGGCGAAACTGTCATAAGCGTGACCGGCAACTTCGAGGTATCGGGCCACTTCCGAAGCTCTCTTCAACGTAGCGTAGTTGTTATGAACTGCCTGGTAGTGCTTTGTGTTTTGGAGGAGTTCTCCGCGAGTTTCGTGCGACGATGCGCCGCGCCGACACGGCGAGCGATTATCGAGGTGAAACAACAATTCGACCAGGTGAAGGGCTTTGTAAAAGGCCAGAACCGTCACCCACGGAGCATTCTGTGGAGTCAGATTCTGGCTCATCGCATCAATGAGCTGCTGATTATCTGCGATTGCTTGTCGGTGCGCATCGGGAGTCGGCATTGCGTCTCAAGCCTCGTCATCCGATGCAATCGTCTTTGAAGAAGCGACAATTCCTTTGGGCCCCGGAGCAATGGCAACGTCAACGTGAAGAAGGCTAAACCTCTCGTCATTTGCGAGATCAAGCTCCAGCTGAGAAACGTCGTCATTCAGCCGGGAGTTGAAGGCCCGCCCCTTCTGCACAAGGACGAGGTTGAGCTTTCCAAACTCCGAAGCCGCCGCCATGTAGACTTGGGCTAGTAAGTCCCTTCGTTGGTCAAGCCAACGGCTGAGAAATGCCGTCAAATGGTCAAGTTGCTTCTCGACCTCACGGGACGAGGTATGCTCGGGTCCGTGCAAGAATCGCACAGCTTCGACTACCTGGCCGACGGTGCAGAGTTTCGACCAACCCCCGTCCGAGACCCAGACGCGACTGTCTTGATCGTTAGACGAGAGGCGATGAATACTGAGAGTGGTTTCGGTGTCAGTCGGCATTGCAGACCTAGGAGAGCGAACTTCTCTACCCGTAGCACAATGCTACCGAGGCCCCCAGTGGTGGCCAGGGTTCACGTCATACCGCGGTCCATCGGGTAGGGCTAGGTGAAGTGCGGCGGCCAAATGGGTAGGTCGTTTCCTGCTTTCCCACCCTTGCCAGGCCCTCCCACACTCCATTCTAGGGCATGATTTCAAGGCCGCAATCTGCGTGCCGGGATTTCCCACTGAGAATTCGTGGAATCAGGCCACATCTAAAGCTGGCTCGCACGGCCAAAGCGGGGCACTACAGTGATGATCAAAAGAGCTACCTGCGGTCGGTTGTTCTACACTTTTTGGGCGAGGTATGCGACGAAACCAGTACGATGACGGAAGCGGTCCTGTCGATCGACGCTGATGAACCGAAGGCGTTTGAGAAGTCGGAGACTGAAGACCTTCAATTGTGCTTGCTCGAATTCGCCCAACGGATTACGTTCGAGATGGTTTTGCGATGCCTTCTAGAAGGGGGCGCAGAATGAACCCGATTATGACCAACACGATTCCGACCGAAACTCGTCCCGAAGAGCGTTCCCGCCGGATTGAGGCGGAAGAAACAACGCGCGAATTGGAACGGATTCGGGCATCGTACCTGACGATCCGTGCCGAGGAACTCGAACGACTGGATCGAATCGCGGAAGCGTGGAAGGACGAGTAGGGCTTCCGGTCCCCGTCCATCTTGAAGGCCCCGATTGGGGCCTTCGTTCATTTCATACAGACACGCAACCCGCTTAACTCCCGGAAACGGGGCATTGAGCTTGTGGTAACATACTGGCAGGCAGCTGGCACCGCGCTGGCATTCGCACTACAACCGAGCAAGGCGAAGGGGGTTTCCGGTGGGCTGGGAATTCGGCCGGTACTACGCGGTCGAAGAAAGTAAACGGCCGCGTCGTGCGCGAGTACGTCGGCAGTGGGCAGCTCGGCACACTGGCCGCGCAACTGGACGGAACGATCCACGACGATGGCGTCAAGGATGTGCTGATCGGTGGCAGTGGACTGGATTTCTTTTTGCTCAGTGTCCCCGACATCTTCGATCTGAAGTCCGGCGAGCAGGGGTTATTGGTTTGAGCCGTCTCGGCCGCCGAGGACAGTGCAGACACTGGGCAAGCGACGCGATCAGTGGAAGGCGATTTTGGCGGAGCCGCTATTGCGATGACGAGACAAGCATCGACCCAGCTTTCGCGAGTGAATCCGGTGGCGCCGCTGATCGAGCGGGTTCACATCCTGGTGCCGGCCGCCCGGCAGGCGGCGGTCGGCGCGATCAATACGCTTCAAGTGGTGACGAATTTCGAGATTGGCCGGTTGATTGTCGAGTACGAGCAGCAGAGGTCCGAACGCGCCGCTTATGGAATGGAAACGCTAAAGGTCATTTCGGCAACGCTCACGCGGGAGTTCGGCCGCGGCTTTTCCGAGCGCAATTTGGAGTGCTTTCGGAAGTTCTATTTGCTGTGGAAGGACCGGCTGGCCGAGATTTCACAGAAGCCTTCTGCGAAATCTCGCCGACCAAAGGCCCTCGGCCTATCGTCCGCCGTCCTTCCGGCATTCATCGGCAATGTTGGTCGCATTATGTCGAGCTGCTCGGCATCGAGGATGAAAACGGACGGCGGTTTTACGAGATCGAGTCCGCCAACTCCGGATGGTCGCAGCCGGAACTCAAGCGTCCAATCGCCTCTTGCCTGTACGAGCGCCTGGCTCTGAGCCGCGATAGGAAACGGGTTCGCGAACTGGCCGAAAAGGGCCGCACGATCGTGCAACCAGCCGACCTGGTCGAACGAACCTTTTCGCACGACTGTGGGCAAGATTGCAGTCGGCTGACAAGAAAAATGGGTGGACTCCCCCCGCCGTTTTAAGGTAAACTTCACTCACCTACCCCAACGTGCCGTTTCGGTTCCTCTCCCCCGAAACGGTCCCGCCAAGTACGACTTCATGTTGTCCCGATTCACCACGTTCGCTTTCCTACTGGCCTACTTCAGTCTCGGCCCACATGCTGCCGGTGCCGCGCTAACCACGCCGACCAAGACCATTGAATTGGCCGATGCCTACGCCGGCTGGCAACTCGTGATTTCCACGGGCGATCGCGATGTCACCCGTGAGTCAAATTACCACTGTGACAATCCGTCGATCGCTCGCGTCGATGCCATCGGCTACGTCACGCCGGTGGGCAATGGTTCGACGATGATCCATGTCAATCATTCCGGCGGCAAGCTCGATGTGCCGGTCAAAGTCTCCGGCGTTGGCTCGGGCGGCCGGGCGGTTGATTTTCGCACCGAGGTCGTACCGCTGTTAAGCAAGCTCGGCTGCAATGCCGGCGGCTGTCACGGCAAGGCGAGCGGTCAGAACGGCTTCAAACTATCGCTGTTTGGCTTCGATGTCGACTTCGATTACGCGGCGATCGACGAAAGAGTCTCGCGGCCGGCGGCTGTTTCCTTCGGCTCCGGACCAAAGCCTGTTTCTTTTGAAGGCGACGGGCAAGGTGCCGCACGGCGGCGGCAAGCGGCTGAATCCCGATGGATGCCGAGTACCAGGTAATTCGCCAGTGGATCGCGGCGGGAGCGCCAGCCTCGGCGACCAGACGCCCCGGTGGTCAGCAAGATTCGCGTTTATCCCAGCGATCGATCGCTCCAGCGCGATTCGCAACAGCAGATCGCGTGCTGGCGGAATACAGCGACGGCACCATTCGCGACGTGACCCGGCAGTCCGAATTCGCAAGCAACCTCGAACTTGTCGCCAGCGTCGATTCCAGCGGGCCTGGTCAAGTCGCACAGCCAAAGCGGCGAGGCGGCGATCATGGCCCGGCACATGGGCCACGTCGCCGTCTTCCGTGCCCTGGTCCCGCACGGCGAGCCGCTGGCGGACATTCCGGAGTTCAAGCCGATCAACTATCGTCGACGAGCTGGCGCTGGCGAAGTGGAAGAAGCTCGGCCTGCGGCCATCGCCGACTTGTCGATGATGCTACGTTCCTGCGCCGGGTCACGCTCGATCTCTGCGGCCGGCTGCCGACGACGGCGGAGGTGCGAACGTTCTCCGGCGACACATCGGCGGACAAGCGGACGAAGTTGATCGACAAGCTGCTCGATTCGCCGGACTACCCCGCCTACTTCGCCATGCGCTGGGGGAGCATCCTGCGCAACTCGAACCTGGCCGGGGCCGATCAGGCGGCCTATGCGTTCCACGACTGGATCAAGGACATGATCGCCCGCAATCGGCCGTATGACGAGTTCGTACGCGGCATCGTGGCGGCGGCCGGCGAATGGCAAGATGCGCCGGCGATCAACTGGTACTGGCAGAACCGCGACGATCAGTTGCACCAGGTGACGGCCGACATGGCCCAGATCTTCCTCGGCATGCGGTTGCAATGCGCCGAAGTGCCATCACCATCCGTATGAGCGCTGGAGCCAGGCGGACTATTACGGCCTGGCCGGGTTCTTCACGCGACTCGGCCGCAAGAGCTTCGGCCAGCCGCCGCCATACTACGCTTCGGCGACTGTGACCACTGGCGAGAAGAATCCGCTCACGGGCAAGACGCCGGAGCCGAAGTATCCCGACGGCGAATCGCCGAAGTTCACGCCCGAGGACGATCCCGCGGCACGCCCTGGTCGACTGGATGGCCAAGCCGGACAATCCGTTCTTCGCCCGTGCCCTGGTCAACCGCATGTGGGGCCATTTCCTGGGCCGCGGTCTATTCCACGAAGTGGACGACCAGCGCGAGACCAATCCGCCGAGCAACCCGGAGCTGCTCGACGCACTGGCCAAGGACTTCATCGCCAAGAAGTTCGACGTGAAGCACATCATCCGCACGATTGTAACGAGCCGGGTCTATCAACTGAGTTCCACGCCGACCGACGACAACAAGGACGACCGGCAGAACTTCGCCCGCTACTACGCCCGTCGGATGCCGGCCGAGGTGTTCCTCGACGCCGTCAACCAGGCGACCGGCGCGAAGGCCGGCTTCAACGGCGTCGGCATCCAACGGCCGGGCCGTCGACTTGCCGCACGAAGGCTTCGGCTCGTACTTCCTCGACACCTTCGACCGGCCGAAGCGTGTCACGGTCTGCGAGTGCGAACGCTCCACGGGGGCGACGCTGTCGCAGGTGCTCCTACTTGGCCAACTCGGAGGAGATCGAGAACAAGATCGCCGCCGGCGACGGCCGCGATGGCGAAGCTGGTGAAGGCCAAAAAGCCGATTCCGGACGCGATCGAGGAACTGTATCTGGCGGCGCTATCGCGAGTGCCAACGGATGCCGAGAAGAACAAGACACTGAGCTACGTGGATCAACAAACGAACAAGCAGCAGGCGCTGGAAGACGTGTTGTGGGCGCTGGTGAACTCGAAAGAGTTCATGTTTAATCATTGATGATATGTCACGCCGCTTGCGGCGTAGCGAGCGGGCTACGCCGCTAGCGGCGAAAGGGGATAGAAATGATCGACTTCATCGGCCGCCGGTCGTTCCTCCAGGTGGCGGCGCTTGCCCTGGGCGGTATGACCCTGCCCGGCTTGCTTCGCCTCCGGGCAGCTGGCGCTCAGTCGCCGAGTCGGCGCAAGAAGTCGGTCATCCTGATCTGGCAGGCCGGCGGACCGTCGCACATCGACATGTACGACTTGAAGCCGGACGCCCCGGCCGAAGTGCGCGGCGAATTCCGGCCGATCAACACGAACGTTCCCGGCATCCGCATTGGCGAGCATCTGCCGCATCACGCGAAGATCATGGACAAGCTGGCCATCCTGCGCTCGGCCTGTCACACGAACGCCGGGCACGGCATGGGCTCACAGTGGATGCTCACCGGCTATCAGCCGACGATTGAAGTCAACGACAACATTTACCCCTCGTGCGGCTCCGTCGTGGCCAAGATGAACGGCCCGAATGAACCGGGCCTGCCCGCATACGTTAATTTGCCGCGAGCGCTCAGTCTCGGCAAGGCGGCCTACCTCGGGGCCTCGTTCAACCCGTTTGCTCCGGACAACGATCCCAACAGCAGCGGCTTCCAGGTCCGTAATCTCAAGCTGCCGGGCACGCGTGCCCGCTGAACGCCTTTCCCGGCGCAAGGACTTGCTCAATAGCCTGGACACCGTTCGCCGCGACATCGACACCAAGGGCGATCTCTATGGCCTCGACACCTTCTACCGCGACGGCCTGGAGATGGTGACCGACCCGAAAGCCCAGCGAGCATTCGACATCGCCAAGGAACCGATCAAGCTGCGCGACATGTACGGCCGCAATGATCTGGGCCAGTGCTGTCTGCTCGCCCGACGGCTGGTCGAAGCGGGCGTGACCTACGTGACCGTCCAGGCCGGCGGCGGCTGGGACACGCACGGCGACAACTTCAAGCAGCTCAAGACCAACCTGCTGCCCAAGTTCGACCAGGCAGTCGCGGCGCTGGTAACCGATCTGTGCGAACGCGGCCTGCAGGACGACGTGCTGGTGATGGCGATGGGCGAGTTCGGCCGCACGCCGAAGATCAACGGCGGCGCGGGCCGCGATCACTGGCCGGGGGCAATGAGCATCCTCTACGCGGGCGGCGGTCTCAAAATGGGCCAGGCAGTCGGCACAACCAACGCCCTCGGCGAATACCCGACCAGCAAGCCCGCGAGCCCGGGCTGCGTTTTGAGCACGATGTACCATGTCCTGGGCATCGATCACAAACATGTCTTCTACGACGACGCCAAGCGGCCGATGCCAATCCTCAACGAAGGAGAGCCGATCCAGGAATTGATCGGCTAGAATGGCAGTGCCGCAGTTCCTCAGGCGGCGGGAGGTGTCGCGTGCCGTCGCCGTTTCCGGGAATGGATCCGTATCTGGAGCATCCATCGCTCTGGCCAGACGTCCACAACAAGTTTATCAGCGAACTGCAGACGGCTCTCAATTCGAGACTTCCAAAAAACTATGTGGCAAGGATGGAGGCTCGGGTCTACATTTCGGACGAGAACGATCCCGGACGCCAGGTGATTGTGCCAGACCTGCGAATTGAAACTTCGCCGGTGCGAGCCGCGGTTAAGGCGTCCAAGGTTACCGCAGGCATGGAAGTGGCAGAACCGCTGGAATATCCCATGTCCTTCGAGGAGGAGATCACGGAAGTCTTCTTGACCATCCAGGAAAGCAAGTCGAATTCTCTTGTCGCCGTCATTGAGGTTCTGAGTTACACGAACAAGGTGGCGGGATCGGCGGGCCGCAAGAGCTTCCTGGAGAAGAAACGCGAAACTCTGGGGTCAACAGCTCATTGGATTGAAATTGACCTGTTGCGCAAGGGGAACGTCTGCCGACCGCTCCGCCGCTGGTGGCATCCGATTACCGCGTTACCGTGTCGTGGGGAAATGCCCGCAAGAAAGCTCGTAACTGGCCGATTCAACTCCGCCAAAAGTTGCCGGTAATCGGCATCCCGCTAAGAAGCAAGGACAGCGACTTAGCAGCCGATCTTGGCGAGGTTCTCAACGCGGCTTACGACAATGCCGCATATGAGCGGAGCGTTGATTATCGCCAACCGCCGGTACCGCCACTTCGTCCGGCCGACGCGAAATGGGCGAACCAGCTACTGAAGTCCAAGGGAGTGGCTTAAGGACGAGCCGCTGGCGGAATGGATCGGCTAGAATGGCGGTGCCGCAGTTCCTCAGGCGGCGGGAGGTGTCGCGTGCCGTCGCCGTTTCCGGGAATGGATCCGTATCTGGAGACTCCAGACCTTTGGGGGGACGTCCACCACGGAGTGATCAGCCAGACTCAGGCCGCCTTGAATCGGAAGGTGCGGCCGAAGTACATCGCGCGGGTGGAATTGCGCGTTTATGTCGAAGATGAGAATGACCCGGGCCGAAAAGAGCGGATTCCCGATGTCCGCATCGAAACCGGGAAGAAGCGGCCGAACGGTCATTCGACTGCCATAAAGACGTTCCGAGAGGTTCCCGAGCCCATCATCGCCGAGATGCCATTCACGGAGATCGAAGAAGCGTATCTAACTATCAAGCATCGTGCGACCGGCACGCTCGTAACCGTGATCGAGGTACTCAGCCCTTCAAACAAGATCGAAAATAGCGCCGCGAGGAAAAGCTTCCTGGAGAAGCGATCCGAGGTTATGGCATCGGACGTTCACTGGGTGGAGATCGACCTGTTGCGAAAAGGTGTGCGGATTCCGTCAGGGCCGTCGTTCGTCAAGTCTGACTACCGGGTTCTCGTTTCGCGTGCCGATCCCCGATGGGAGGCGAAGTACTGGCCGACGAGCGTGCGACAAAGACTTCCCGTCATCGGTATTCCGCTCCGGGGCAAAGATCCGGATGCCCCGCTCGACCTGGGTAAGGTGCTCAACACCGCTTATGACGTCGCGGGCTATGATGATTCCGTCGACTACACGATCCCTCCCGAGCCGCCGCTCAGTCCCGCCGACACGAAATGGGCCAACCAATTGCTCAAGTCCAAGGGTCTTCGCTGACCGCATGCTGAAGTGTTCCCGATCGCCGCTTAACGAGATTGAGGCTACTCGCATCGGCCTCATCAAGCCGAGCGCGCTGGGCGATGTGGTGCATTCGCTGCCGGTCCTCAACGCCCTTCGCCACCGCTTCCCGAACGCCCATATCTCGTGGATTATCAATCGCTCGTACCAACCGCTGATCGAAGGACACAAGGCACTCGACGAGACGATCCCATTCGACCGCGGGGCCCTGAAGGGGGGCTGGCGCAAGGCGGCTCGAGCGTCGCTCGCTTTGGCTCGCGAACTGCGCCGACGGCGGTTCGACCTCGTCATCGACTTGCAAGGACTCGCCCGTAGTGGGCTCATGACCATGGCCACCGGGGCGAATCGGCGAGTGGGCTTGAGTACGGCGCGCGAAGGATCGCATCTCGCTTACACGGACATCGTTTCGATCCCGGAACCGAAAGGGCGACACGCGATCGACCACTACTGGCGCGTGGCCGAGACGTTCGGCGTCGGCGACATTCCCAAACGATTCGATGTGCCGATTCGTCCTGCATCGCGAACTTGGGCCCTCGAGCGACTGCATGACCTGCCGCGGCCCTGGCTGGCGTTCGGCGTCGGCGCTCGCTGGCTGACCAAGCGCTGGCCGCCGCAGCACTTCGCGGAGCTAGCCCGACGAGCACACGAAGCAACTGGTGGCGCCGCATTCTTCATCGGCGCGCCGGACGAAGCCCCGCTGGCCAAACAAGTGATTTCACAGTTACGCGGACCGTCTCGGGATTTTGTGGGAGCTACAAGTTTGCAGCAACTGGCCGGTCTGCTGGAAATTGCCGATGCGATGATCTCCAACGATAGCGGCCCGTTGCACCTCGCCGCCGCTCTCGGCCGACCGTGCGTCGCTCCATATACTTGCACGCAGGTCCGCCGGCACGGCCCCTACGGTCAAAACGGGGGCGTCGAGACGACGGTCTGGTGCAAGGGCAGCTACATCCGCACCTGCGACCGGCTCGAGTGCATGAGTGAACTCACCCCCGATCGCCTTTGGCCCGTCCTCTCATTTATTCTTTCCGCATGGGCATCGCACTCCCATTCCGCCTGATTCTCGCGAGCGGCTCGCAGGGCCGGCGTTACCTGCTCGAACGGGCCGGCTACACGTTCGACGTGAAGCCGTCAAACGTGCCGGAACCGACCGAGGCCGTTAACGGCAATATTCGCGATTATGTGATGCACACCGCCTGGACGAAGGCGGCGGCCGTCGGTGCAACGACCCGCGACGGCATCATTCTGGCCGCCGATTCCGTTGGCTGGATCGATGGCCACGTGATCGGCAAACCGGAAGACGAAGCCGACGCCCGGCGGATTCTGCAAACGCTCTCGGGCCGAATTCACGAGTTATGGACGGGCGTTTGTCTCTGGCGAGCGTCGGACGGCTGGCAACTGCAATGGCAGGAAGTCAGCCGCGTGCGCATGAAGGAACTCGCATCAACCGAGATCGATGCATATATGCGCACCCGCAAATGGGATGGCTGTTCCGGCGCTTACGCGATCCAGGAAGAAGGCGATCCGTACTTGAGCGTGGTCGAAGGGTCGACGACGAACGTGATCGGCCTACCCATGGAAAGCCTGCAAAAGGCATTTACATTTTTGGGCGACCGAATGTTGGCCGCACTCCCCGATTGATTATCACGCGCTATTGACGGCTGTGCGGTCAATGTCCCGCCGAGGAAAAGAGGATTAGGATTACGATGAGGACCAGGATCAGGAAGAGGACCAAGAGCAGGATTAAGAGTCAGAGAACGAAAGCCAGATGCTCGCCGGGCCGCTTCTGGTCCTACTCCTTCTCTTGATCTTGCTCTTAGTCCTCTCCCTAATCCTAGTCCTCCTCTTACTCCTACTCTGATTCGCAGCGGATCTCCGTCGCGACGCATTGGCAGCGCAGCGGTCAATAATCATTACCGGCGAGAACTGTACCCACGGTCCGACAACGTCAGCCGCTGAATCCCGACGACCTTCCATGGGTCCTGGGTCTTGCGGATGTAGTAGAAACACCGTCGCGTGGATGCCGAGCTAAAATCCGTGTATGGTACACTGACTTGACAGGCGAACGGCGCGCTGCCATTTGGTTGCGTTCGAGCCGGATATTTGACCACACAGGCTCCGAGAACACATCCCTTGCTCGCTGATCGCGGGATGTGAATTTGTTTGAGGCGCCTGTTGAATTCGCAGGGGATCTGATATGTCCCAGTCCGACGCCGATCGTAATCTGTTGATGGGCATTCTGGCCGTCCAACTTGACTTCATTTCGCGTGAACAATTAATAGCGGCGATGAACGCGTGGGTCGTGGACAAGAGCAAAACCCTGGACGAGATTTTGCGCGCTGCGAACCATCTTTCGAAGGACGAACAGTCATTGCTCGACTCGCTGATCGTCAAACACCTGGAAAAGCACGACAACGATCCCGCTCGCTGTCTGGCATCGATTGGGCCGGCGGCGCCATTGCGCGATGCGCTCTCCGCGTTGACCGATCCCATGGTGCGATCGAGCATACACCATTTTGGCCCAGCCCGAGCGCCAGGCGCTGATTCCGAGCGCAACCGACGTGGATTTATATGCCACACGCGCCGGGACTGTGATTGGCGCGTCGTCATCGATCGCCCCCGCACCCGGTACGCCCACAGTCGGCACGGTGCGCGAGGGACGCTTTCGCGTCCTGCGCTCCCATGCCCGTGGCGGCCTGGGCGAAGTTTTTGTTGCCCGGGACGGCGAGTTGAACCGCGAGGTCGCGCTGAAGGAGATTCAGGACCGGCATGCCGATCATCAGGAAAGCCGCACTCGGTTTCTTCTGGAGGCCGAGATCACCGGAGCGCTAGAACATCCAGGCATTGTCCCGGTCTATGGCCTCGGCTCGTATCCGGATGGCCGGCCGTTCTATGCCATGCGGTTCATCCGCGGCGACAGTCTGCAGGATGCGGTGGCTCGGTTTCACAAGGCCGACGGACCAGAGAGGGATCCGGCGGAGCGAGCGATCGCTCTCCGTGGGCTGCTCCGGCGATTCATCGATGTCTGCCAGGCAATCGCTTATGCTCATAGTCGGGGGGTCATTCATCGCGACTTAAAGCCGGGCAATGTGATGCTCGGTCAATATGGAGAGACGCTGGTCGTCGATTGGGGGCTCGCAAAACCTCTCACGGCGGACGCGACCGAAAAGCCTTCCACCGCATTCGATCAGCCGATCCATCCGAATTCGCTGGCCGGATCCACGCCGACTTATGCTGGAGTCGCGGTTGGAACACCGCAGTACATGAGCCCGGAGCAAGCCGCCGGCCGGATCGACGAACTCGGTCCCGCAACCGATGTCTACAGCTTCGGCGCAACTCTCTACAGCTTGCTAACCGGCAAGCCGCCGCTCGAAGGTTCCAATGTCCTCGATATTCTGGAACGGGTCCAGCGTGGCGACATCCGACCGCCACGATCGGTGAAACCCAGCGTGCATCCGGCGCTCGATGCGATCTGCATGAAGGCGATGGCGGTGCTTCCGGAAAACCGCTACCAGACCCCGAAGGCGCTCGCCGAGGACATCGAACAATGGCTGGCCGACGAGCCGACCACTGCCTGGCGCGAGCCTTGGATTATTCGAGCGCGACGCTGGGCGAATCGTCATCGAACCGCGGTCACCGCTGGCGTCGCGGCCTTTGTGGTTGCAGGCGTTTGTCTCGGCGTAGCGACCGTCCTACTCACCGCTGCCAATCGCCGAGAACGTGCGGCCAAGCAAGAGGCACAAGAACAGCGCGACGAGGCAGCCCGAAATTATCGCCTTGCGCGATCGGCCGTCGACCGATACCACACGGAAGTGAGCGAGGATGTGTTACTCCACGAACCGGGGATGGAACCGCTTCGCCGCCGATTGTTGGAATCCGCCCGAGAATTCTACGCCCAATTCGTCGCACTCCGAGCGGACGACCCATCCGTCCGTGCGGAATTCGGTCATGCATTATTCCGACTTGCCCAAATCACCGGCGACGTCGACTCGCCCAGCCAGGGCATCGAATTGCACAAACAAGCACTGGCGGTCTTCACGGAATTGGCCGCTGCGCACCCGGACGATCCCGAAATTCTTGCCGACCAGGCGTCCACATTACATCACCTTGGCCGTCTGCAGCGTGAAGTGGACGATCTCGCCCACTCGCGCGAAGCGTATGCCGGCGCCCTTGCCCTATGGGCGCGGCTCGAGAAGGCGCATCCGGAGGACAATCACTTTCCCGCTGAAGAGGCCCGTACTCGATTGGGCCTGGGCAATGTCGAACAGGTGCTTCGATTGCTCAAAAGCGCTCGCGAAGAGTACGAGAAATCCCTCGCGATCCGAGCGCCGCTGGCGACGGCCAATCCACACCGTGAAGACTACGCCCGGGACTTGGCGATTACGCGGCACAATCTGGCCATGGTTCAGGCGGTGAGCGGTTCGACGGCGGAGGCCGACAAGAACTACCAACTGGCTCAGTCGGCACAAGAGAAAATGTCCCAGGCGGCGCCGAATGTGACCCAATACGCGGCGGATGTCGCCCGCACCCATCACAATCGCGGCGATCTCTACCGGCAGACGGGCCAACCCGCTGAAGCGGTCCAGCAATACAGTTCGGCGGCGTCGGGTTGGGGTCAATTGGCGGATAACCATCCTACCGTCCATCGATTCCGAGCGTGGCAGGCGATGGCATTCGCGGGACTCTGTCTTGCCCAACGACAGGCCCACGAAGAGAAGAAGGCCGAAGAGGCCTGCAAGAAGGCGCAGGCGATCTACCAACAGATTGCGGAGTCCGCGAAGCTTTTACCCAATGATCGGGCCGAGGTAGCGACCGGATATCGCGTGCTGGGGGACCTGCAACGTTCTCAAGGCAAGTTCGCCGATGCACGCATTGCATATCAACGATCGCTCGATTTGCTGGAACCACTCACGAATGGTCCTGGGGCGTTGCCGGAGTACGTGGCAAGGCTGGCACGTATATGGAATAACCTCGGCTTGCTCGCCCGAGCCGAGAAGAATACCGCGAAGGCGCAAACGGCGTTCGAGAAAGCACAGCACTTGTGGGCCGGACTGGCAGGCGCCCATCCGGAGAACGTGGATTTCGCGGCTGGCTTGTCGGTGTCTCGGTGGAATCTCGGGAACCTCGCCGGTCAGGATGGCCGCGCCATCGCCGCCCTCGATTTCTATGGCCAGGCGATCTCGGCCTTGGAATCCGGACGCGATGGTCGCGGAGAAACTGCCGAGGCGCGTGCCGCGCTTCGCGACGCTTATCGACGTCGCGCCGAGACTTTTGCCGCCATGAATCGCCAATCGGATGCGCTCCCCGATCGCGAACGAGTCGTTGAATTATCGAGCGGCGCGGATCAGCTTTGGGCGCGAATGGAACTGGCAATGGCAAAGGGTCGAGTTGGGGACCATGTGGGCGCTGCCACCGATGCCGATTCACTGGCTGCGAAGGCCAAGACGACGAAGGACGGAGAAGTGTTCTTCAAGTTGGGCTGCGCATACGCCCTGGCCGCCGGGGCATCCGGCCACGATGCAGCGGTTCCATCCGGCGAGCGGAAGCGACTCGTGGATACAAACGCCGACAAGGCATTGGCACAACTTCGCAAGGCGGCCGCGGTTGGATATTTTCGCATTCCAGCGAATCGGGAGAAACTGGAGAAAAGCCCGGACCTCGCTGACATCCGGGACCGTCCAGGATTCGCTAACCTGCTCGCGAATTGACTACTGATTGAATGGGCGGTGCGGAGCAAACCGTCCGTCGGACTCAATCTCGCCCACACTTCCTGACCAACAGGCCTTTCCCCAATTGCCACATTCGTTTGGCATTCCCTCATTTCCGAATCGAGCGGAGTCATTGCATTCGTCGATGGGAAGATCGTTGAAACCGAAGGGCCGACATCATTAGAGGGACGAGGCGCGTCATGGGGCGGGCTTGGGTTACTGCCGCCATTCTCGGTACACTGGTCGCCGCCATTACGGCGCAACCAGCGGATCCCGATCGCTTGGTCACAAGCCAACGCCCGGAAGACCTTGTGTTGCAAGGCCCGGACGCCAAGGGCAAGGAGCCGCCGAAAAAGGCGCCTGCCAAAGAACTACCGAAACCCAAGTCCACGCCGAAAGCGAAAGAGCCAATTGAGCCGGACGCGTTCGCTCGCGCTCCCGAATCGAGCGGCGAGGCTCCGGAAAGCTCCTTCTCGCGGATGATGGGCGATTGGATCGGCGTCTTCTATGCGGATACTATTGTCTCGCAGCCCGGCTACCAAATCACCCTGACATCCCAAACAACGACTCAATTTCGAACCTTGGTCGTGGTGGGCGCCAATGGGGTCTTGCGGACAATTCGCGTTCCCACTACCGTCCCGGCGGGCAATATCCTGAGTATTCAGCCGACACTGGTGACCACGCGGGCTCGAGTTCCCGTCTTGACGGGAGGCGGCTTCAAGATCGCCGAGAACGAACGTCCGCTGCCCGAGGATCGAGTGTTCCTCACGTACAACAATTTCCAAAACGTGCTTGGCCCGGCCCAGCTTCCATCGCTTCCCGTATCGTCCGTGGTTGGCGGCAACCAGGTGCTGACTCAATCGGTAATTGCGGGGGGCAATTCCTACGTTCAACGGGAAGTTGTCGGATTCGAGACGACCTTCCTGGACGGAATGGCGTCGTTCGGCATGCGGGCGCCGTTTTACCAGCTTCAAGGCGATGGCAGCGTCAGCGGATCGGATTTTGGCGATTTGAGTTTCATCTTCAAAGTCCTGGCCTATTCCTTCGGGTCCGATGGGGTCGCCGGCGGTTTGGTGGTCACGGTCCCGACCGGACCGGGGATCCAAACGATCGACGGAGACATTCGCTCATTCCGGATTCAGCCCTGGGTCGGCGGGGTAGTTTCGGCCGGCGATTTGTTCGCGGTGGGGTTCCTGTCCGTGGCGGTTCCGACCGACAGCCGCGACGTGACGCTCTTGTTCACGGACATCCAGGTCGGCTATATGCTCTACAACAATCCGTTCGGCGGGCTCATCACCTATGTCGCCCCGGTTTCCGAATTGCACATCACGAATCCACTCAACCACCGGGACGGGAACGGCCCGATCTCTGTCCCCGATCTCGTAATCTTGACCGAGGGACTGCAGGTGGGATTGGGCCGAGCGACGAGTGTATCGTTGGGACTCGGCGTGCCCGTCACCGGACCTCGGCCGTTCGACCTCGAAGCGATGATTCAAATCAACGTTCGCTATTGAAACCGTGAAGCCTGCGTTCGTTCACTTTGTGGAGCATGGCGTTTGGGATCCCTTTCGCCATCTACTTTTCCCAACGAGAGTCGAGACTTGCTTGGTCGCTGAATTCGTGAGAATTCAGCGCGTTGGTTAATCTGTCGCGCTGGACTCTCACAAGCTCGGCTACGGAACTCGCGGCTCGATCGCGTTCCCCAACTCGGGTTGCGAGCCTGACTGCATCGCGGTATTCCCCCTTGTCGCGTCGTTGTGCATGCGCTCCGCTTAGGGGCTGAGGCGGTCCATTGATGGGGGTTTACGCGCGACTTGCGTTCATCCTTTGGCTCGGCGTGCTGGCGTGCGCTGCGTGCGCAGCCAGGGAAGGACGCCTTCGGGGTATTGCCCCCACCGCAAAGGGACGCCGTCGTCGATCTAACGCCCCCCGAGTTCTTACAACCGCCGCCGCCGGGTCTGGTCGAGCAGCCGCCAAAGGGATCGTGGACTGCCGGGATCGAGTTCCTGCATGTCACTCCGCGTGAGCGCGCCTTGGACTTCGCCATCGTCGATCCGCGTGACGATCTGGTGCCAGCCGGTTCAGTTCAATCGCTCTACTATCAACCGACGCTCGCCGTCCGAGCCAGCATTGCTTACCAGATTCCAGGCCGCGGCTGGGACATTGGGTTCGCGTACACGCATCTTGGCGCGACTGATGAATTCGGCACGGCGGCGGGGCCGGGCGGATTGTTGTACGCGACGCTGACACGGGCCGGCCTGACGAACGAAGCGCAGCTCGCCGCGGCTCGTACCCGATTAACGATGGATCTTTACGATGCCCTGGCCGGTCGCACATGGGATTTGGACGAATCGGCACGAGTCCGTTTCTTTGGCGGGGGACGGATCGCCACGATCCAGCAGGGCCTTTTGGCAACGTATTTTGGCCGCGAAGCCGATGCCGCCGCCGCGGAACTCCGATGGCGGTTCGAAGGGTACGGTCCGCTGGTCGGCGCCGAGGGAACGCTCGCGGTCATCGACGGGATCGGCTTATTTGCCAGGACCTCGACTGGATTCCTGACCGGCACGATGATCTCGACGATTACCGAATCGAACAACGGCGGGGCGACCCTGAACGCCAGCGTCGGCGACCGCTACGCCCAAATTGTTCCCTTTGTGACCGTGGCGGTAGGCTTGAGTGCCGAGTATCGCGGACTGTTTCTACGCTTTGGCTATGAAGTGACAAACTGGTTCGGACTATTCGAGCGTCCGACGTTTGTCGACAGTTTCTCCGAAGGCAAATTCGTTAACCGATCGGCCAATCTGGCTCTCGACGGACTATTCATCCAGGCGGGGCTTTCATTCTGATCTGAGCGGGCGTTCCTGCCACATCGAACCCGCGTTGCTTCTTCACTTTTCCATTTTTTGCGCCGGATTCGCGCCTAGGCTACGCCTTAGCCCATAGGTGACTTATGGCCAGCGACGACTTTATCGAGTTGCCCATCGATCGCTACCAGGCGTATCTTCGCCTATTGGCTCGTATGCAATTGCCGCCGCGACTGTGGGCGAAGATTGGCGCCTCCGATGTCGTGCAGCAAACCTTGTTGGAAGCCCACATCGCGGCCGGGCAATACCGGGGTCGATCGGACGGCGAGTGGCTGGCGTTTCTGCGGCAAACGCTGGCGCGGAATATGACGGATCTCGCTCGGCTTTATTCGGCCGATAAGCGCGATGTCGCGCGGGAGCTGGATTTGTCCTCCGCTCGGCTCGAGCGGGTTGTCGCGACAGCGGATTCATCGCCCAGTCAGGCCGCGGTCAAGAACGAGCGCCTGCTGAAACTTGCCGAAGCGCTCGCCCGATTGCCCGACGACCAGCGTATCGCCGTAGAACTCAAGCATCTGCAATCCTGGACCGTGAAACAGATTGCCGATCTCACGGGCAAGTCCGAAACCGCCATTGGCGGCATGCTGTACCGGGGAATCCGCAAACTGCGCGAACTAATGGAAGAACAGCCATGAACCGCGATGACCAATTGGGCGCGATCGTCGCCCGTTACTTCCAGGCCAAGGAACGCGGCGAGACTCTCGATCCGGATTCCCTCGTCGCCGAGCATCCGGAATTGGCGGCCGAACTGCGCATCGTTCTTCGCTGCCCAATCGCAAGTCGCGCGAGCGGCCGCTTCCGTCAAGGCTGCGTACGATCCGAACTTGCCTACAGTCGGTAGCGACGGAGTGGTCGCGTCGCCAATCTTTGTGAGGTATTTCGGCGACTACGAGCTGCTCGAAGAGATCGCCCGCGGCGGGATGGGCGTTGTCTTCAAGGCGCGGCAGGTGTCGCTCAATCGCATGGTGGCAATCAAGATGATTTTGGCCGGCCAGCTCGCTTCCGCCGCTGATGTACTCCGCTTCCGGCATGAGGCGGAAGCCGCCGCCAACCTCGACCACCCAAACATTCTGCCCATCTACGAAGTCGGCGAGCATCAGGGACAACAGTATTTCAGCATGAAGATGGTCCATGGCGGCAATCTTGCAACCCGGTTGCCGACCCTGCGCAACGACGTGAAAGCGGGGATCGATTTGTTCGTCGCCGTGTGCGAGGCGGTGTCATTTGCCCATCAACGTGGGATTCTTCATCGCGACCTCAAGCCGGCCAATATTCTGCTCGACGCCGATGGCACGCCCTACGTGACCGACTTCGGCCTGGCGAAGAAAGTCGAAGGCGACTCGAACATCACCCAATCGGGCGCCGTCGTCGGCACGCCCAGCTACATGGCGCCGGAACAGGCCAAGGCCGACAAGAACGTATCGACGGCTGTTGATACGTATTCCCTTGGGGCGATGCTCTATGAGTACGTTTCCGGGCAGCCGCCATTTCGCGGCGAGACGGTTCACGCCACATTGCAAAAGGTGATTGAAGAGTCGCCGGCGGACCCGCGATCGCTGAATTCGACAGCGAACCGCGAACTGTCCGTCATTTCCATGAAGTGCCTCGCCAAGGATCCGGCCAGTCGCTATCCGACCGTCGCCGCTCTCATCGACGACCTCGACCGTTGCCGTCGCGGCGAACCGATCAGCGCACGACCGGTGGGACGAGTCGAACGACTGAGGATGTGGAGTCGACGTAATCCGAAGTTGGCTGCTTCGCTTGTCGGGATTTATCTCGCGCTCATGAGTGGGGTGATCGCGCTCGTGTACGGACTCCGCATGGCCGAGCGATCGGTGGATGCCAAGCAGAAGCTCTACGAACAATCCGTCGAACAGGAACGCGAAGCGACTCGACTCAATGGGCTCGTCTCCGATTCGTTGTCGGCCGAAAAGCAGGAGGCGTATTTTACTCGAATCGGTCTTGCCTTGAATGAATGGCAACTGAACAATCCGGCCCGCGCCGATCGGCTATTGCAGGAAGGCGAGTCTGCTCAACGCGGCTGGGAATGGGGCTTTCTGCGGCGGATGATGCACGCGGAGCGCACGGCGATTACCCCGGACGACCGTGGCCTCGCCGTGCTGATCTTTAGTCCGGATGGTAAGACACTGATCACGGCCGGGCTCGACAATCGCATTCGGCTCTGGGAGCCTGCAACTGGAAAACTCCTCGCCACGCTCATCGGACATACCGTTCTCGTTCGGAGTGTGACATTCAGTCCGGACGGCAAACAACTCATCTCCTGCTCGGCGAAAGAAACGCTCGCCTGGGACATCGACTCCGGCAAGCCACGGCCCTGGGCAGGCCCATCGACGGGCGGGAAGAGCATCGCACTCAACGCCCGCGGACAGGTCGCGATGGTCCTTAAAGGCAAGCAAGTTGCCGTTTACCCCGCCAATTCGTCCAAGCCCTCGTTCACCGTTCCTGGGGAATGGGCCGCATGGCAGCCGCAAGGCAAGTTCCTGGCAACGACGCTTGCTAATCAAGTCATTCTTCGCGACTCGGCCACGGGCTCGGAGCAAAGCCGGCTTTCGACCGAAGGCAAGCCATTGACCAGTCTGGCGATCAGCGGCAACGGGCAGCGCATGGTGGCTGGCAGCGAAGACCGGCTGTTTGCCTGGGACCTGCCGACTCGCAAACTGATTCTGAATCCAAAGAACTCTGGCTTTGACGCGGTCGTGACACCGGACGGCAAGCGTCTGGCAGTCGGCGGCCCACGCGAGGTCCGCTTCTGGAATCTCGACACCGGCGACGAATTGCCCCGTCTTCACGGTCTGAGCGGGTACATTTCGAATCTGGCGTACTCGCCGGACGGCCGGTTCTTTGCGGCGGCCACCGGCGATGGCATGGCGACCGCTCTCAAAAAGGAAGACCCCGACTCGCTGGCAGTCGGCTTTGTCTCGGCATTCATGGGCGCCGCCATGGATCAATCGTCGGTGGATCTGCGGATCTGGGATGCTCCGCTGCCTGAATTCGGTACTCCACTGACGACGGATGATCGACCTATCAAGAACTTCGCGGTTGGTCCCAAAGGACTCGTCGCGGTTAGCCGCGAGGCGGCAATCGAATTGTGGTCGATCCCCGAGCGACGAATGCTGCACTCGATTCCGGTCGGCGACGGGAACGCCGCTGCCCTGGCATTATCACCCGATGGCAGCACCCTGATTTCCGGAGGAAAGGATCAAACGGTCCGCGTCTGGGATACCAGCACGGGAAAGGCCCGGCCGCAACACTACAAGACCAGCAAGGAAATCTCAGTGCTGTCAACGTTGCCCGACGGCAACTCGGTAGCGGTCGCGGCGGGAAACAACAACGCCATCGTCGTCTGGAACTATCGAACGGGTAAAGAGCAGTCCGTATCGTTCGCGGAGTCGGGCGGTTCGGCGCATCTGGCAATCGGGCATCGCAACCCCCTGATGCTTCGTAGCAGCACCGGTGGGGTATACATCACAAATGACGCTAACAAGCGCAAAGCTGGCCGGGCCTTTGTCATCGATCTGACGACCGGACTCAAGCTGCGCGAGCTGGCGCCGTCCAAGGGGCTCGTGCGCGCCCTCGCCCTCAGTCACGACGATCGTATTGCGGCGGCGCTCAGCGGATCTCGATTAGCAGCAGAGAGTATCCAGTTGATCGACGCCACGACTGGCGCTGAAATCGCCCATTTTCCCGGCGATAGCGAGATTTCGAATGCGCTAGCATTCACTCCGGATGACCGCCGATTCGTCGTTGGTACCGATGCCTCGTTGAAGTTCTACGACACGGCCAGTGGCAAGCTCATTTTGTCGATGCCGGGGGGCGTGGGCCGGTTGCAATTCACGCCCGAAGGAACCAGTCTGGTTGTCCAGCGTGAAAACGGCATCGTCATCTTTGACACGAGCGCCCCGCCGACTCTGCAGCCTTTGCCTCGGGACACGAATACCCACGGCGATCCGCCGCTATCGACCGAGGCATCGCCCGATCCCTTTCCGAAGGCGTCCCGCGACGCCCTGATCAAGGCCGAAGCACAACTGGCGCAAAAGGACGTCGTCGGGGCCATGTTGTTCACCATTCAAGCGGCCGAGTTGGACGCCGACCCTGGCCGCCTGGATCACCATCGCCGTTCGGTCAGTCTTTATCTCCAGGCGCTGCCAAGAATTGGCGACACAACGCCAAGCGCCGACAAGACGCCGCTGTTGCCTGAAAAGCCGCTCGCCCAGCAATCGCGGAATTGCTTCGGGCCCAACGGAACAATTGTCTTTTACCCGATGTCGTATGCGCAGCGGCCACATGGCGCGCGCCGGTTCGATGTGCATACGGGACGAGAACTGGGGAACATCGATCTTGCCAATGGCGGGTTCCACAACTTTTCGTCGCAACCGGTCGTTGTGACCGCGGACGGCAAACGACTCGTCGCCCATCGAGTGCGCTTTGAAAACGGCAAATTAGTCCGGCAATGGATTGAGCAAGTCGATCTCGAAAGTGGGAAGCCCGCCGGACCCGAGATCGACCTGTCGGCAAACGCGACTCTCAGCAATTTCAAGAACCGTGCGTTCTTATCGGTGACCGGGGACGGCAAATACGTTGCGGTCGATCTGATCAAGCCGGACGTGGACGGAACTGGTAGCACCGTCCCGGAGCGAACCTTCGCCTGGGATCTCGCGACCGGGAAGCCACTCGAACTGCCGACGCGGTTTCACCGACTTTCGTTTAGTCCGGACGGGCGCTACGTCCTGGCTGTTTGGACGAAGCCTCTCGCGCCAAACGAGACGGTGCAGCCGACGATCGTGTACGACTTGAATTCGATGAAACCGATTGGCAAGCCGATTCCGCTGCCGCCGGCAGCCGGGACGGTGCAGCTTTCGCGCGACGGCAAGTACGTGGTCACAACGGGCGACGCGGGAAGCATGACTCTGCGCGTGTTTGAAGTGGCAACGGGTCGCTGCACGCTGGCGCGACGATTGAGCGATAACCGGCTGCCCTTCGCGCTGTCGCCAAATGGCGATCTCGTTGCACTCAAACGGGAACAGTACAAGGGAAAAGGCGTAATTGAGATTCGGCGCACGGCCGATGGCAAGTTGACGCAAACGGGCACCACGCTGCCAAACACCCCCGTGCGATTGCAATTCTCGCCAGATGGCCGATTCGTAATTGTCTCGCTGTTCTGGGACGATACATGGCAACTGGTTGATACGTCGCTGACCGAGCCGATTGGCCCTCCGTTGCCATGCGTCTCCTCGGGATTGAGCCGCGTGGGGGAGGCCAATTCGGGCGTCGTCTTCGACGGCGGAACGTTGATGACCCGTGCTCCGTGGCCGGCCAAACACTACTTGACTCAAACGCAGTTCTACCGCTGGAATCTCCGGTCCGAGGGCACGAACATCGCCGACGAGAAATCGCGGGCCGAGCTGCTCGCCGGTCGCTTGGTCACCGAGGCGGGTGAACTGGCGCCCATCCCACTGACCGAATATCGCCGGCGTTGGAAAGAAGCGAAGGCCGCCCATCCCGACTGGTTTTCTCCGAATGCCCCGGATGAACCGACAGGAGTGCCGACCGCCCAGAGAGCCGATGGCCGAGGCCTAGAGAAGCCGCCGCGGCCCGAATCCAAGCCGGACTACGCATCAATCTTCGCTCGGCATGGGGGCGCCAATCAACCTCCGCTCGTGAGCGTCGCCGACGCCCTCCAAGACCCAGCCAACGGCAATCGGATCGCGGGCCTCGACTACCTCGCGTTCACTCGGCCAGGCGATCGCTTGACACTCGAACTCCTTGCCGAAGGCTTTAAGGATGCGCCCATTCGGAAGGACGTCGAAAGTCGTTTCGAACAACTCGGCAACAAGGCGGCGCCAGTCGTCGCCGCTCTCGTGGAGGAACTCGCCTCGCAATGGAGGCATGGCTATCCGAGCAAAACCTTGATCCATGCACTGGGCAAAATCGGGCCGCCCGCGAAGGATGCAGTGCCAACACTACGCGAATATCTGCAAAGCATTGGCAACAGCTCCTATTCCGACGTGGAAACCGAAGCGGTACGCACGCTCGGCCGAATCGGGCCGGACGCCTTGCCGGCACTGCCCGAAGTCTTGAACAAGGTACCGAAGTTTCACGACGACTCGGAAGCACTGCTCTATTTGGCCATCGAGCGAATCGCGCGGGACCGCGAGGCGGAAATGATTCCGATGCTGACCGAGCGACTCCAGACGCCCGACGACCCAAAGGATAATTGGCGCGGTACTCCGCGCGACGCCTATTGCCGGCTGATCGCCCACTTCGGCCCCAAACTCACGGGAATCGCTCCGGCACTCCGAAAGCTGCTTGCCGAACCGTTGCCCAAGCGGCTTAAGGCCGAGAATGGAACCCGAGTTAGCGCACTTGAGGCGCTGTGGAGAGTATCTGGCAAGGTCGACGAAGTGTTGCCCCTGCTGGACGAAGAATTGAAACGGAAATACTCCGGCTGGCCCTCGTATGCCGTCACGGCGAACGGACGAGCGGCAGCACTCATCGGTCGAATTGGTGAACCTGCAAAAGCATTACTGCCCAGTCTCGAAGCCGCAATTCGCAAGCCCAATAACCTGCATGATCGCATCGAGATCGCCGAGGCAATTTGGCGGCTGAGCAATAAGCCAGAGGCGTTTCTTGCGGCGGCCAAGGATCGGTTCCACGAGGCGACTCAATATGGCGGTCTCAACGATGACAAGATTCGGACGATTCGCACGCTCAGTGAAATTGGACCGCCGGCAAAACGGCTAGTGACCGACCTGCTGGCTCTGGCAAAGGACGAAATTGCCAAGGACGCCAATAAAGAAAACTTACAATTCAGCTACGTTCGCCAGGACGACGAAGACCCCGATCCGAATCTTCGAGGCAAATTCCTGCCGCCGATCCGCGAAGCGTTGCAAAAAATCGATCCGGCAGCGCTCAAGCAGTTGGAGGCCGCTTCGAAGAAGTAGGGAGGATCACCGGCTCGCTGTGTTCCCCTTCCACTGATCGGGGTGCGACGCTATGCTCCCATTATGATCAGTGAACCGCCCACGACCGTTCGTCCCATGCCGCTTTCGCACACGCGGAAGCGCCGCCGTCCGTGGCGTGAAAAGTTTCGCGAGGCGATCCGCGGAGTGAAGCTCGGCATCCGGGGGCACTCGAGCTTTTCGGTCCATTTCTTTTGTGCCGCTCTCGCGATTGCGACGTGCGTCGCTCTCGATTGCCGGCTCGTCGAGTGGTGCCTGATCCTCATGTGCGTCGGCGGGGTATTCGTGGCCGAATTGTTCAACAGCGCGATCGAGACGCTATTTCACGGGCTCGAGCCCGAGACCAAATCGCGCTGGAACGCGTGTATGGAGATCGCTGCCGGGGCGGTCCTCGTGGCAAGCATGTTCGCGGTGCTGATCGGATTGCTGGTCTTCGGAAATCGGCTGGGCGAGTTGATGGGATGGTGGAAGTGAAAAAATGGGACCTACGCGACCTTTACCGTCGAATAGGTCCCATGGGAAAGTCGGCGAACCTTACCATCGGAACAGCAGCCCGAAATTCACTCCCTGTACCCAGACGTTTTGCGATTCGGTCGGCACAACTGGGCGCAACTGGTTGGCCGGGGGAGCGCCGGGAAGCCAGGGATCTGATTCACATCCAGGGCCCGGTCGATATTCGGTCCGGGCCGGGCGACGTTGGTCCAGTACATCACGCTATAACCGGCGAACACGCGCCAGTGCGAGTTGATGTCGTAACCGACGTTGATTCCGACCTCGGGGATGATCGAGAACACATCGCGCTTGGTGTCGCCAATATTGCTGGGCAGCGCCAGTAGCCCGCCGGCACGGTTCGCGTCGCCTGGGACCGTAACGCCGTTGATTGTGATTACCTGGCGGGTCAAGCCAGCGGCGATTTTGGCCTTCAATTCAAACGTCCACGCTCCCTGCACGTGCTGGAAGATACCGCCGACCTGCGCACCATAGAACTGGTTCGTCGTTCTGAAGGAGTCCTGGACCTGCTGGTGAACTCCGGCCAACGCTCCTGCACCTGCAAGGCCGGTCACATCCTCATTGATCGTCAGGTCCTCGTCGAGGTAGATGAAGCGCAGACCGCCGATGAGGTCGAGCCGATTCGGGCCGTCGTTCCACCAGCGCCGCTTGGCATTCAGCTCGGCTCCGTAGAGCTGGCTGCGGGCAACGGTGTTGACCCCGCCGCTGACGACACCCGGCCGCCCGACAATTTCGGAACTCTCGCCATTATTGTTGACATCGAAGAACGGACGAGCCAAGTCGCCGGCAACGGTGCCCGAATTCGCGTTGAATGCCTTCTCGGAAGGCTGCACGTAGAAGGCCGACAATTCAACGGCCCAGCAAGGGTTCAACCACTTGCCGAGCGTGATCCGTCCGCCGTAGCGAGGGTTGGTATCCACGTCGTTCTGGCCGTTCAGCACGTTTACGCCATTCACGTTCAGATTGGCGCCGGAAAAGGCCGGACCGGAGGTCACGAGCGGCGGAACGTTGTAACTGCTGACCCACCACATCAGTGCTTCGGCGCCGACATACCAGCTCGACGGATCCTGAGCGCAGCCCCCGTCATCGGGTAGCCACCGAACGGATCGCCATAGACGGGACTGCCGAGCACGGGGCCATTCGGAATTGGAGCGCCAAACGGAGGCGGTGTGGCATCCGTGATGACGGGCCCGCCGACCGTTGGGCCGGGGATCGAGGAGAATCCGGGGCCAGAGATTGGCGTCGGCGCCGGAGTCGGAACGGGGAGCGACGGAACGCCAGGCGTCTCCGTCACCGTTCCCTTTGGCATCGCCTTGGGAACTTCGAACCCGGCGGGTCGCACGTCGGGTGCTTGTGCTCGGATTGTGGGGTCGGCCGGACGGCCCAGCCGAGCGGCCGGCGAATGTTCCTGAGCGAAGATGCCGCCAGGAATGATAAAGGTGCAACTCAGGCCAAGTAAAATCCGTTTCATGGACCCGCCCTCCGGGCAATGCCACTGCTCCATCTCCTCGCTTCGGCGCCTCCAGCGTGGCAGCACGGCTGGGGACCGAAATCCAATCCTTTGCGAGGCCATCTTTCCTTCGACTAAGCGGGGCTTGGGAACAATGGGAAGTCTGGCAAAGTGGCGAGTCTGGTTCGTCCCGGGGTCGCATCTCTGGCGTTCGCCGCGCAATCCGCATGTCCGGCGCAAGTCATTCCGTCTTCAACAATTCTTCCGGGGAGACGCCAAAGCCTGCATAACCGGCACGCGGCGGGTCGATTGAAGTATGGCCCCAGCATGGAAGCGCAGTTTGCGTCGGCGGGGCGAAATGGAGGTCCAAATGACCCGTCACGCAATTCGACTGGGCGGCGTCGCCCTGGCCGCTTCACTCCTATTCCCCTCGATTAGCAGTGCATTCTTCCCGCCCAACGTGGGCATTCCGCCGGTTACGATTCAAAGTGTTCCCCCCGACCCATTCGGCATTCCGGAAACTGGTGGGCTGGGCGAACCCACTCCGCCTGAGCCCGGCACAGGTCCAACCGTCCAGACTCCCGAGCCGGCGACCATCGTAATTGGCCTGACCGGCCTAGTCATGGCCGGCGCCATTGGCTTGCGGAAGCGGCTCAGAGCAGCGACTGTCTGATTCAGAGACCGTGAAGCCGCGACGCGATAGCGGAGCGCGGATCGCCGCTGGGAGTTGGCGTTTCGCGCTCCGCTATCGCGTCGCGGCTTCACGGGAGTCGTTCGCGATCATATGCTGTCCCCGACGCTTGTCGCTAAAATCATGGAATGAACGGTTCGTTTCGGGGGCGATTGAAATGAGTCTGGAAGGCACGATCAATAACGGCCAAATTGAACTCGATACGCCGATCGAGCTTCCTAATGGTACTCGTGTCCTAATCGAGCCGGTCGTTCAGGAAACAAAGGCAGCCCCCGAATCACCACGCGTTCGGGCAGATGGAACCCCCATTCCAGACACTCGGCCGGACGGCACACCGCTCACGACGCTGAACAAATTCCTGCTTTCGATATCGGGAACGGTGCAGGGCTGGCCGTCGGACATGTCCGTCAATCACGACCACTATATTCATGGTGCACGGAAGCGCAAGACATGATTCCGGTCTTCGCGGACACTTCGTATTTCATCGCATTGCTCAGTCCAGTTGACGTCGCCTACGCAAAAGCGATGGAATACTCTCAGTTGGTTGACCGCGTCGTCACAACGGAGTGGGCTTTGCTCGAATTGGCGGATGGGCTGAGCGACACAAAAGATCGAACGCAATTTCATACAATTCGTGACGGGCTCGTCGCGAATCCCTTGGTGGAAGTCGTACCCCTCGACATGCAACTCCATCGACGCGCTATCGATCTTTACAGATCTCGTCCGGATAAAGAATGGTCGCTAACCGATTGCGTATCGTTTATCGTCATGGATGACCGTAAGCTCACCGAAGCACTCACAACTGATCGCCATTTCGAACAAGCAGGATTCCAGGCGCTCTTGAAATTGAATTGAGGTTCTCTCCCATGCTTAAGCTCGGCATCCTCGATTTTGACACCTCGCACGCCATCGAGTTTACAAAACGACTCAATCACCTTGGCGATGACAAGGAACAATGGGTCGATGGCGCGAAAATCGTTATTGGCTGCCCCGGCGAATCGAAGCTATCGCCGGATCGTATCGCCGGGTACGCCGATCAAATGAAGAAATGGGAAATCCCGCTCGTCGACAAGCCCAGCGACATGATTGGCAAAGTCGACGCCGTGCTCATCGAGGCGGTCGACGGCAGCGTGCACTACGAGCGGGCCAAACCATTCTTGGAAGCGGGAATTCCCTGTTACGTCGATAAGCCGTTCACTTGCTCGATCGCCGATGCAGCAAGTTGGTTGATCTCGCCGCCAAGAAGAAGTTGCCTCTATTCTCCTCGTCATCGTTGCGCTTTGCTCCCGAACTCGTTGCCTATATGGCCAACGCGAAGCACGGCAAGGTGCTCGGCGCCGTGAGCTGGGGACCTGCCCCGCTGTCGGGCGTGGAGAATCGCAATCAAGGACTGTTCCACTACGGAATTCATGCGACCGAGGTCCTCTACACACTCATGGGTCCGGGCTGCGAGTATGTGACTTGCACCAGCGACAAGAGCGTCGACGTCGTGACCGGCCACTGGAAAGATGGACGAGTCGCGACCATTCGAGGCACGCGCAGCGGGCCAGGCGCCTACGGCGCGGTCGCCTTTGCCGAGAAATTGACTCAACCGATCAACATCGGCACCAAGTACATCTATCGGGAATTGTTGAAGAAGATCGTCGAGACCTTCACGACCGGCAAACCGCCAATCGATGTGGCCGTGACGGTCGAAATCGTCGCCTTCATCGAAGCGGCGTACAAGAGCAGCAACAATCACGGCATGGTTCAGAAGCTGGAAGCCTAGGATCACCCTCAGTAATCTCCACCTGGCTCGCCGCCGTCTCGTGTGCCGAGTGCTCGCCAGATGGGCAACGAGATTTGGTTCGACACAAAACGGACTGAGCCGTCCATCAGTAAAACGTTCACTCCGCCTGGATGAAAGCTCCGAGCCGTGATTGCGGAATAGGTGGGCACGTTTGCGGTTTTCCCTTCGCGCCGGCTCGTGAAGTCGATGTCGTAAGTCGTGCTGCCGGAGGTGTACGGTACCTTGGTATTAGGCGTGAAGGTCACCGTGAATCCACTTTGAATGCTGCGGGCGTCGATCCATTCCACGTGCCCACCATTCGTCTTGAATGTTCCCCCGTATCCGACAGCCTCCGCCGGTGTCGCGGGAATGGGCACTCCCAGCGTCGCCGGATTGCCGCCGTCGCGAAGGATCGGCGTGAATGTCTTGCCTTCGCTCATGCTTAGCGTGTTGCTGGTGCCGTCAGTGATGTCAGTCAATTGCATCTTTTGATTCATGACAAATGCGCCGTTGCCGGTCGTCCCGGTGGCTGGATCATAAACGAACCACGTGCCCACGCAAACGAGGTAATTCAGCGGGTATGGTGAAGCGGGGTTGGCTTGCGGGCGGTCGTTCGCTTCCGAGGGGCACATCAACAGAGCAACGCGATTGGCCGCCATCGCTTGGCCATCGCTCGATTGGCTGTAGTCGATTGTGCGCGCCAAGTCGTCGGCGCTCCACGTAGGGAAGCAAATGCGTTTGCGCCGACCACGGATCGCCGGTCATGCCAACCGGCACGTCGCCCTGAGCGGGCAAGTGCCCGAACGTCCCTTCGAAGTTGTGCATCGCCAATCCCCACTGCTTGAGATTGTTGGCACATTTCACCCGTGCCGCGGCCGATCGAACTTTTTGGACTGCGGGAAGAAGCAGGCCAATCAAAATCGCAATGATGGCGAGGACAACCAATAATTCGATTAACGTAAAGGCGCGTCGTGGCATGTTGGACATTCGGATTGTGGTTTTTGGGTGGCAATTCACCCAGTGAAGATAGGGAGGTCTGGCCGAAACATCCGTGAAAATTGCTTGAAGATCGCGAGCCTGGAAATTGGCGATTGGGATTCGGCTTTCGTTTCATTTCATTGCATCACCATGAAGTGAAACGAAAACCCGGTGTGTAAAATGCAAGCAATGAATTCATCGCTCCACGTTGATCGAGTCACAAACGTCCCAAATGCTTCCACAAACCGCACGCGCGGCGCTTTTCGGCCAGAATCGGGCAAGGTTTGGGCACATTTCGGGACAAGAAATGGCCGAACACGGGTTCTTTCCGTGCGGCCCGATGGCGCACGCATGTTTAAGGAATAGCTCGTCGCGATCGGTATTTCTTTTGCCTCCATCCATGGTCGAGTTATAATCGCACCAGTTTCGGCAACCCTCTCCCCGATCGGCAGGGCCTTGTCGCCCGCGACGCCCTGCCGCGCGACATTGCGCGGAGCAACTCCATGCCAGCGATTGCACCGGCCGCGGCGGCCCAGTCGGCTATTCGGGCTGATTTTGATCAACTTCAGGGATCGTGGACCGCGGTTGCCGGTCCGCGTGAAGCCCGGCTGCTTATTGCCGGCCACCGCTTCGCATTCGAATTCATTGGTGGCGAGATTTACATCGGCACATTCGACTTGGACGCCGGCGGGCGAATGGATATGCACGTTCAAGAAGGGCCGGAGGAGCATAGGGGGCAGGTAGCGCCATGCATCTATCACATCGAAGGCGGCGTGTTGCGATGGTGTCCTGGGCGAATCGGTTCTGGCCGCCAGCCGACCGCATTCCCCAGCGTCGACGATGATCGGTATATCTGTCTGGTGTTTCGCCGGGCGCCGCGACGCACCCGCCGGTAGCCCGCACACGCCGTCGGCCAACTACTTTGGACTCGGCGGCCGCCCAAAACCCTCTACAATTGACAAGACCGCTCGCTCTGTGTACCAGACGCACCCGGCGTTCGTTGTTCCTCCTGACCGTGGGATCCCTGGACTCAAAGGTGAAATCCATGAGTGTTGCCGTTGCCGAAGGCCCAGTCCGCACACCTGAAGTTGTCCGCCAGCCTGCCCCCACCGAGTTTCAGTATCCCGGCATTCCGACGACCTGCGACGGGGCCGAAGCGGTTGTTCACGTCGAAATCAGGGTCGCCCAGGCAGCCGGTGCTTACCCGATCACCAGTTCCACCACGATGGGCGGCGGGTTCAACGCCTCGGTCATGAGCGGCGGCAAGAACCTGTGGGGCGACACCCTGATGTTCTTCGAGCCGGAGAGCGAGCATTCCGCGGCGAGCGTGTGCGAAGGGTTCGCGGTCGCCGGCGGGCGCGTGACCAACTTCACCTCCGGCCAGGGCCTGGTGTTGATGAAGGAAGTGCTCTACACGATCAGCGGCAAGCGCCTGCCGGTCGTCATGAACATCGGCGCCGAGCGTTGACGAGCCAGGGCCTAAACGTCCATGCCGGTCACGACGACGTGATGAGCGTCGCCGACTGCGGCTGGGGCATGATGTTCGCCCGCAACGCGCAAGAAGCCGGCGACTTCTGCCTCATCGCCCGCAAGACGGCCGAAGCGACCAACACTCCGTTCTTCAACGTGCAGGATGGCTTCCTGACCACGCACACGGTCGAAACCGTTCGGCTGCCCGAACCGGAGTTCATGAAGGAATTCATCGGCAGCCCGAAGGATAAGCTGACGAACCTGATGGACCCGACGAACCCGATGATGTCCGGCGTGGTGCAGAATCAGGATTCGTACATGAAGGGCAAGATCGCCCAGCGCTGGTATTACGATCGCATTCCCGCAAGCTCTGGAAGAAGCCTTCGACGAGTTCGCCAAGAAGACCGGCCGGCGCTACGGCTACCTCGAACCCTATCGCTGCGAGGATGCCGACTACATCATTGTCGGCATGGGCTGCTACATGGAGACGGCCAAGGTCACGGTCGATTACCTCCGCGAGAAGAAGGGAATCAAGGCTGGCTGTCTGACCGTGTTCGTGTTCCGGCCCGTTCCCCGCGAAGAGAAATCGTCGATGTGCTCAAGGATTGCCACGCGTTGACCGTGCTCGAGCGTATGGACGATCCGCTGTCGACGACGGGCAACCACTTGACGCGGGAGATCAAGGCGGCGTTCTGCGACGCGATTGACCGGGCAGAACGGGCAGGAGAAGATCGACCGCGTGCCGCGAATCTACCACGGGGCCGCGGGCCTCGGCAGTCGCGACGTGCGGCCGGGCGACATTATCGCCGCCTTCAACAACATGATGCACGACGGCCAGGACTTCTTCTGCGTCGGCATCGATCACCCGTTGGCCCTGAAGCGCAGCGGAAGACCCCGACCTGCGGCCGAAGGGCGGTTTCTCGATGCGTGGCCACTCGGTCGGCGGCTTCGGCAGCGTGACGACCAATAAGGTCATCGCCACCATCGCCGGCAACGTCTTCGGCAAGGACGTGCAGGCCTATCCGAAGTACGGCAGCGAGAAGAAAGGCTTGCCGACAACCTATTACCTGACCATCGCCGAGACGCACATCAACATGCACTCGGAGCTTGAGAAAGTGGAGTTGCTATGCGTGAACGACCCGACGGCGATGCTGAGCCCGCTGACGCTGAAGGGCCTCGTTGACGGTGGGGCGATCTTCATGCAGTCGCCGTACGCCGACCCGGCGGATGTGTGGACGCGCATTCCGAAAGTAGAACCAGGAGACGATTAAGAAAAAGAAGGCCCGCGTCTTCTTCTGCGACATGGTGCGCATCGCCCGCGAAGTGGCGAGCGAGCCCGACCTGCAAATGCGCATGCAAGGAATTGTGCTCCTCGGCGCGTTCCTGAAACTGACGCCCTACTCGAAGGACGCCGAAATGTCGGACGAGCAGGTGTATGCGGGAGTCGAAAAGGCGTTGACCAAGTACTTCGGCAAGCGCGGCGCGCAGGTGGTGCAGGACAATATGACCTGCATCAAACGAGGCTATGGGGAGATGAAGGAGATTCCGCCGAGCGTGATGGGGGCGTGAGCAATGAATCGCCCAAGCCGGACTTTGGCGAGGTCCGATGGCCTGGACTGATTGGCCGCGTGTTGGGTCGGCTGCCACGGATTATTCGGGAGGCGAATTTCGCGGCGGCGACAGTAGCGGGAATGCCTGTGAATGCATCTGTCGTCAAAACGGATCCGCAGCAACACTGGATCATCTACAAGAGACCGGACAGGGTCGAGTTGATTCGGTTTCGGGCGAGCACTGCGTGGCTGGCTGGGGAGCCGACAGTTGGACGCAATGATACACCGCGCACCAAGGCCGTCGTTCTTGACGACAGACGAGTGGTCGTTCACGAAGGCCTTCATCGAACACGTGCGACGGCGCGGGATCGACTTGTCATCAGCGAAGAATTCGGCGGCTCGCCCGGGCTGCTTGGTTTGTTGGATTTTCGACTGGGAGAAGATGAGCCGTTGCCGGATACGTCAAGCGTTCGCGCGGTTGCAGCGATGCTCGGCGGTGACTTGAATGCGCAACCCGTTCCCGCGAGGTGAGTGGGAGCTTCCCGATGTTGGAATGGCAAAAACTGGATTCCCGAGCGATCTCATTGCGGCATGCAGGTCGCGTAGCTGAGGCAATTGTACTCCTGACCCAAGCCATTGAGTTAGCCCGCCCAAATGCCGCACTAGGAGCCGAAACGGGCAGCATGTTGAACTACTTGGCCGATGTCTACCTCGCAGAGGGGATGCTGACTGAAGCGGAAACTGCAATCCGTGACGCGATGCACTACGAGGCCGAGCCTGGCAATGGGATCACAGCCGCTAATCTCATGATTTTGGCCAAGGTGATGCACTAGCAAGGCCGATGCACGGAGGCCGTCCGGACCGGAAACCAGGCGCTGGTGATTTACAATAAGGAACTCGGTTGGCGAAACGATTACTACCGCCAGACCAAAAAGGTGGTTGCCAGTTTCCAGAAGCCGCCGGTGCCGGAACCCGCGAGAACCGAGAGGATGAATGTGAGTGGATGAAGTTCGATGACCATCTCCAGCCGAACGCCGGAAGGCGATCCGAATCAGTGCCCGATTTGTGGGCACCGACTTCGGTTGGAGTTGTCGATTGATACGCGAGATGCGCCGTGCCCGAGTTGTGGACACTTGTTGTGGTTTGCGGTGCCGAAAGTGGAGCGATCGACTCGGACTGTGCAGCAATTGCGGTCGGAATTGGACCAAAGCCATTCAGAGTTCAAGGAGTTAGCGATCAAGTTTGCAACGAAACGCTTCGGTCCGCCGGGCGATGCAGTGAGAGCAACCATCGGCGAACTTCCTGCGGACAAGTTCGTCCATATGCCGTGGAAAACGGCGATCAGCGCAAGGAGTTGGGACGAGTTCTTGGAGTTGATGTCGAGCGCGAAGGACTAAGTCGCGACAACGAGGCAGAAGGTATCCGATGGCAACGGCAACAATCCGCGAACCGCGTTCTAATCCGATCCGAGTCGGACTACCCGATGATTTCAAGCCCGAGGAAACCGTGTACGCCATCGCCTTCGACATGGACGTCGAGCAACTGCGAGTCCATTACGGCGACCCTTACAAGAACGCGTATTTGGAAATCCGCCGGGTCCTCGAAGAGCATCAGTTCCAGTGGCAGCAAGGAAGCGTCTATTTCGGTGGGCCAGAAGTTTCGGCCGCGACGGTGATGTTGGCAGTGATTGACCTGACAAGCCGATTGCCGTGGTTCGCGGCTGCGGTGCGCGATATTCGCATGTTGCGGATCGAAGAGTTGAATGACTTAATGCCCGTGGTTGAACGCGTAGCCGGGCTCAGAGAAAACGACGAATAGATTTGAATTAGGATCGAGACATTTACCGGAGACCTTCCGTTATGGTTGCGACTGCTACTGGCCCTTCGCTGAACGATGCGTCCGAAAAGGACCCGTTCAATAATAACTGCTATGGCACCACCGTTGACCGCAAGTACAAACTGGTCAGCTTGCCGGTGCTCGACGTCACCGACTTCAACGAGCGCATCGTTCGCGGCTACGAGGAGGGGTACGGCGAAACGGAACTGCCCGCCGACCTATCGCTAGCCCGGTCGCTGGTCCCGGCCGGCACCGCGTCACTTCGCGACTTCAGCTACATTGCCCCGGAAATCCCGGAGTACATCCCAAGCAACTGCACCGGCTGCATGGACTGCGTCACCGAATGCCCCGACACGGCCATCCTCGGCAAAGTGCTCGGCGAGGATGAGTTGGCAAACGAAGTTGCAATCGATTCCCGAAGCCGACCGGGCAATGTACGCCGAACAGTGGTCGAAGACCAAGAAGTACTACGACGGCGGTAAGAAGAAGGCCGCGGGCGTTGGCGGCATGTTCCAGATCATCATCGACCCTTCCAAGTGCAAGGGGTGCGCCGAGTGCGTCACCGTCTGCGACGACGATGCCTTGAAGATGATTGCGAAGACCGACGATGTCATGCTCAAGTCGCGCAAGAGCACCGCCTCTTCAAGGACATGGGGCCGTCGAACGAGAAGTACATCTCGCGGCAACCTGCTCATCGACATGATGCTCAAGGAGCAGACGCTCATCTACACCGGCGGGGCCGGTTCGTGTGCCGGCTGCGGCGAAGGGACCGCCTTGCGAATGATGTGTGCCGCGACGGGCAGCAAGTACGGCGAGAACTGGGGCATCGTCGCGGCGACCGGCTGCAACACGGTCTACACCTCGACCTACCCGTACAACCCGTACCTGGTGCCGTGGACCAATTCGCTCTTCGAGAACGCCCCGACCTACGCCATCGGCGTGCGGATGCGCTGGGACCAGATGGGCTGGACAAGAACGTCCGCTGTGGGTCGATCGGCGGCGACGGAGCGATGTACGACATCGGCTTCCAGGCCCTTTCGCGCATGTTCGCCAGCGGCATGAACATCAAGGTGCTTCGTGCTCGATACGCAGGTCTATTCGAACACCGGCGGCCAAGCCTCGACGGCGAGCTTCACCGGTCAGAACACGAAGATGAGCGTGCACGGCAACGTGTTTGGCGGCAAGCAGGAACGCCGCAAGGAAATCGCTCAGATCGCGATGATGCACCCGCGGACCTACGTCGCCCAGACGACGTGCTGCCCACATCAACCACTTCTACAAGTCGGTGCTCGGCGCCCTGGAGTTCGATGGGCCGGCGATCGTCTCCTGCTATACGACCTGCCAGCCAGAGCACGGCGTCGCCGACAACATGGCCGGCGAACAGGCCCGCCTGGCCGTCGATACGCGAGCCTTCCCCATGTTGATCTACGATCCGCGCGCCGGCGACACCGATCAAGAACCGGCTGTCGCTCATGGGCAACCCGAACATGAAGGGCGACTGGTTCGTGAACCCGAAGACGAACGAGGAAGTGACGTTCGTCGACTTCGCCCGCAGCGAAGGCCGGTTCGCGAAACATTTCGACAAGGACGGCAATCCGTCGGCAACGATCCTGGCGGCCAAGCAGGACCGGCTGGAGAACTGGCAGCTCTTGCAGGAGCTGGCGGGCCTTCGTTGATTTCCGATTATCAATTGAAGATTGCCGATTGAGATGGGCTTCTTAATTTGGCAATCTTCAATCGACAATCTTCAATTACCATGCTCGAACCTCTTGCCATCCACGACTTCGTGATAGGCGAGCTGGACCTCGCCCTCGAATTCCTCAAGCGCACTCGCTGGGAGTTACGGGCACTTCGGAAAGTTCATGTCTTTCGTGACCGTGTGCGCATTTTCGACGTGAACGGCGACTACTTCGAAGTCCGCGGCGTCGGCTACTCAGATGCGGATGTTGCTCCACTCTTACGAGCCGTCAATACCGCGTTCGATCCCAAGACCATTCACGAAGCGACGGCGCTGGACTTCAAAGAGTTCTTTACCGGCCGTCGGCATGCTTGGGCGGAAGACCGGGTCATGTAATCGAATTCTTCATTGCTGTTGCTGTTCCATTTCCACAACATCTGAGCTCACCGGTCGCCGTCGCGGCAGGATCGTGCGCAAGGGAACTTGGAGCGGCGGCAACTGTTCCTGCCAGGAAAGCGGGGGCAATCGCTCGAGGGCGCGTGACTCGACTCGCACCGAGATGCTTTGGTCCGCATTGCCGCGAGATACTCCCTTATTGGGCGGGACGTCGGTGAAATCGCGTCCGATCGCCACCTTCACGAAGTGTTCGTCGATCAAGCACCCGTTGGTCGGGTCGATGCCGACCCAGCCGAGTTCCGGCAGCCAAGCCTCCACCCAGGCGTGACTGTGGGACTCATGACCGTGCCGATGGATGTATCCGCTCACATATCGGGTCGGCACGCCGAACGATCGGAGCACCGCGATCATCAAATGGGCAAAATCCTGGCATACGCCCTTGCCCTCGCGGAGCACGTCGTCGATCGGCGAACTGGCATGCGTCACATCCTGAGCATAGACGAAATGGTCCTTGATGTAGCTCGCAACACTCGACACAACTTCGCCGAGGTTGACGCCCGGACGCGGTCGAACCGCGTCGAGCACGGCGGCCAAGAGCGGTGTCGGGCGCACGGGACCGTGGAAGCCCAGGTAGGCTAGGGTCTCTAAGGGCAGTGCTTCCTCACCGATTGGAAAGGCGGCCGGCGTCGAAGCGGGATCGACTCGGCGGGGATGTGTTTCGACGATGCTGGCCGCGAGGATCGTCACGTGCGTGTGCGGGGTCAACAAATTGAAGTGATGGACCCGGTTCTTAAAGCCGTCCTCGATAACGCGCATCTCGCCGGTCGGCACCACGCCCAGATGAAACGAACGACAGCTCTGGTCGGCATCGCTGCCCGGCTCCATGCGCACCTCGGTAAACTCCTCCGTCACCGGAGCAGCATATTCGAGACGGGTCTCATGTTGGATTTCGAGAATCATCGGCTATCCCGGGTATTGCTCCTGTACCGCCATGCTGGCTTCCCAGCAACGTTGCAACAACTCCGTTAAGAACGCATGGAGACCCTCGGATCCGATGAGCGAACCGACATCCGCATAGCGTAAGTCGCTCAGCGCTCGGCCGATCAAGCGTTCCGCTTTCGCTTCCACGCGTCGCGGCGAATCGCCGGACATGTCCGCCAATGCGCGCGTGCACGCCTCCAAGCAAAAGCGTGTGGACCGGGGCATGACCGGATCCATCAAGAGCAATTCGACCACTCGAGTCGGCTCGACACGGCCGACGTACACGCGCTGGTACGCGTGGTACGCGGCACAGCCGCGCAATACGCCCGCCCAGTGCAAATTGGCGAGCGGGAGATCCGCGGAGTCGGTCAAGCCGCGCAACAACTCGTGGTGCACATCGACCGCTCTCGCCGTTACCTCAGCCCGCTCCAGGTACTTGCCGAGTTGGATGAAGTGCCAACCCTCGTCGTGAACCATAAGCGCATCGCAAGCGCCTTGGATCAAGTAACTCCCCGCCAACACCGCCGAATAGTACGTACTCGGCGAGTCAGTCGCACGGCTTGCGAATTCGGCGTCCTGCAACTGCCAATAGAGCTTGTTCAATTCGCGCCATACTTCGGTTGGCAAGCTCCCGCGGACGCCCCGGGCGTTCACTCGCGCTCGAGCGAGACACGTAGCGATGCTGTTCAGGTTTTCGCCGTCGAGCGTAAGCCAGCGCATAATGGCCTCGCGCGGGCCGAGTTCGGGATACCGACTTTTGACGGCCCGCGGCTGTTGAAGCGTCCCCAAGACGCCGACCCAGTGCAAGTCGTACGACCCACCGACGACGCCGGAGAGATCGAGTTCCAAATGAAAGCCGACATCCAGAAAGCGCGCAACGTGCTCGGCTCGCTCCAAATAGCGGGACATCCAGAACAACGCATCGGCGACACGAGAGAGCATGTAGGTTTCAAGTTTCAAGTTTCGAGTTTCGAGTTTCAAGCGGCAGTCCATCGAGCTTCCGTTCGCGATCAACAATCTCCTTTAGAGGCTTGAAACTCGAAAGCTGAAACCGTCACTCCGCGAGAACCCAAGTGTCTTTCGATCCTCCACCCTGCGACGAATTCACGACCAGCGAGCCTTTTGGCAGTGCCACGCGCGTCAGTCCGCCGGGGACGACCGTGATCTTTTCGCCACATAACACGAACGGCCGCAGGTCGACGTGCCGTCCTTCGAAATGGCCTTCAATCAGCGTCGGGTGCGTCGAAAGCTGGATCGTGGGCTGTGCGATGTAGTCGCGAGGCGAAGCGACGATGCGGGCCCGGAATTCCTCGCGTTGCGCCGCCGTCGAGGCTGGGCCGATCAGCATGCCGTAGCCGCCGGATTCATTGACGGCTTTGACCACGAACGATTCCAAGTTCTTCAAGATGTGATCGCGCTGCGCCGGCACGGATGGACGAAACGTCTCGACGTTCGATAGAATCGGGTCCTGCTTGAGATAGTATCGGATCATTTCCGGTACGAACGGATAAACCCCCTTGTCATCCGCGATGCCGGTGCCGATTCCGTTGGCGAGAGCAACGTTGCCCGCCCGGTATGCGTTCGCAAGCCCGGGCACGCCCAAAATACTCTCGGATCGGAACGTGACGGGATCAAGAAAATCATCGTCAATTCGCCGATAGATCACATCCACTCGCTCGAGCCCTTTGGTGGTGCGCATGAGCACGCGACAGTTATCCACGACCAGATCGCGGCCCTCGACCAATTCAACGCCCATTCGCTGGGCGAGAAATGAATGTTCGAAATAGGCGGAGTTGTAAATTCCGGGACTCAAGAGAACGCACGTTGTATCGGCGTGCCGAACGGGCGACAGGTAACGCAAGAACATCAAGCAATGCGGCCGGGTAATCGTCGGTCGCGCGCACGTCATAGCCTTCGAACAATTGCGGGAATACGCGTTTCAGCACCTGTCTGTTGGTCAGCATGTAGCTGACCCCCGACGGCGTGCGGCCGTTGTCTTCCAAAACGAGGTATTCCCCATTCGCGGCGCGTATCAGATCCGTGCCGCAAACATGGATGTAAATGTCGCGTGGCACATTCGCGCCGACGAATTCGCGGCGGAAAAAATGACCCTCATAGATCAGTCGTGGCTCAATGACTCGGTCACGAAGGATAAACTGATCGTGATAAATGTCCTTCAAGAACAGGTTCAGAGCCGTCAGTCGTTGCACGAGACCGCGGTTGATGTGATCCCACTCGTCGGCTGGAATAATCCGCGGCACGGGGTCCATCGGCCAGACGCGCTCAATTCCCTCTTCCTGCCGATAGACCGTAAACCCGACTCCGTCCTGGAGCATTGACAAATCGGTCATCGCCTTGCGACGGCGAAACTCGCTCGCGGGAAGTGCACAGAGTCGGCGGTGAAGGATTTCGTAATGCGGCCGCACGGAGCCATCGCCAGCGAACAATTCGTCGTAGGCGGCGCCCGCGGCATAACCCGCGAATGGACTGGCCGACGGGATCGTTTCAGCGATCGAAAACATGGGCCCTGCCCGCAAGTGTGGCAGCGGACGACGACGAATTGGGCACGAAAGACTCACAATCGGCCCAGCAACGCGAGTTCCGTGATTCTAGCAATCGGTGGGCCAACGGCAGAAAGTTGCGATCCATTACGCTTTCCGAGTCGCTTTCCACGTGACATCTCGTGCCTTCGGACCCACAATAACATTCCCTGCCATCTTCGCCTCTCCGGAGTTCTTCGCTGATGCAACCAAACACGACCCGCCGCGACTTTCTCGCCACGTCCGCCATTGCGGGCGGCCTCGCTTTTGCGCCAAGTCTCTTTGCCGGTGAGAATAGCACCCTCAAGGTCGGTCTCGTCGGCTGCGGCGGCCGCGGCACTGGCGCTGCTAAGAACACGCTCGCTGCCGACTCGAACGTCAAGCTCACAGCGATGGGGGACCTCTTTGAAGACAAGTGGAAGACGTCGCTGAACATTTTGAAGAAGAACAAGCAGCATCGCTTCGCAAGTCGACGTAAAGCCGGACATGTGCTTCACCGGATTCGACGCGTTCAAGAAAGTCATCGATACATGCGACGTTGTCCTGCTCACCACGCCGCCGCATTTTCGTCCGATGCACATGAAGGCGGCGATCGAAGCCGGCAAGCATGTCTTTGCCGAGAAGCCCGTTGCCGTTGATGCCCCCGGCGTTCGCAGCGTGATCGAGACCGCGAAGAAGGCCAAGCAGAAGAATCTGGCGCTCATGATCGGCTATTGCTATCGTTACGAGTTCGCCAAGCGCGAAACGGTCAAGCGCATCCACGACGGGGCGATCGGCGACGTGCGCGACATTCATTGCAACTACATCACGCACGATCCGGGCCGCTACTTTGCGATGAAAGACCCGTTCGACACGCTGCAATACCAGATGCGCAACTGGTACTATTTCACCTGGCTTTCCGGCGATCATATTGTCGAGCAGCACTGCCACAATCACGACAAGGCGGCCTGGGTGCTCAAGGAGCAATATCCAGTTTCGGCCTATGGGCTCGGCGGCCGGCAATCGCGAACCGATCCAAAGCTCGGCAATATCTTCGATCATCACACGGTCGTTTACGAGTACGCGAACGGCGTGCGGGTGTTTTCGCTCTGCCGACAGGTCACGGGGAACGTGTTCACGGATGTGAGCGATCATATTGTCGGCACCAAGGGAACGGCGGAGTTGATGAAGCACACGATCGACGCCGGCGGCAAAGTATGGGAGTTCGACGGCCAGAATTCGGACATGTACGACCAGGAACACATCGAGTTCTACCAGGCGATCCGCGCCGGCACACCGATCAACACCGCGGAGATGGGCGCACACAGCACGCTCATGTCCCTCATGGGCCGCATGGCAACTTACACGGGTCTCAAGATCACCTGGGATATGGCGATGAATTCGAAGGAAGACCTGTCGCCGAAGAGTTACGAGTGGGGCCCGCTGAAGTACAAGCCGGTCGCGGTGCCGGGGAAGACGAAGTTTTTCTAAGCAATGGCGCCTGCCGCTCGTTCGAAGCGCGGCTTTGAATGGGCGACAGGTGGTTCCGTTATTTGCGATTGCCAGCGATCCGTTCCACGATTCGCCCGGTGATAACGGGGTGTGTTCCCCCCTGAACTGTAAATGATGATACCCATTGCACATTCGCGCGGAACGGATCGGTGCGAATGAAGCGGACATAGCCATATCGCGTCAAAAACTCAGCCGCCACCGTCGCGTCGGCCGCCGAGAGCTTTTTGTGGATGAAGACACTCATCCACCTGTCTGCCTGGACGCGGAAGGTGTTCGGTGGGGGCATACCTTTGGCTGGCAGCGCGAGCGTTGCCCCGGATGGGGCGAACTGAAAGCAGATCCGATTCTCCTTGGGGAACCCGAGTTCGCGAACAATGCCTACCGATTGGATGGTTTCATTGAAGTCGCGCACGCCGATCAAGCTGCATCCATCGCTCTCCAGAACATCTGTGAGGCGCAGGAGAGGGCCATTGAGTTTACGGACTCGAGCAGCCCATTCGCGGCAGGTTCGGATACGCTGACTCAATGTGCCGCAAATAGTCATCAAACTTCATCTCCAGGCCAAATCGGAATCCGGGACAGTTCTGGGAGTTCACCACAAGCGGCGTCTTGCCCAGCGACTTGGTTTTGCCGCCGTCTTTCACCCGCGGCATCAGGTAGACTTCTGCTCCGGCGGGAATCGAGTCGATGATGACGTCTTGACGGGGCGGTTGATCCTTAGGTGGCTTGTGGTCGCGGTCCCAGAACGGATTGCCACCGCGTGCCCGCGACTTGATGAACCCGTCGTCGGTGTAGACTTCGCCGATCACCATTGGCGTAGGCCGGTTGGCCAGCCCCTGGCGACTCCGGGTTGTAATCACAAGCGACTCTCCCCGTTCGCCCTGGATTGACATCGTCAGTACTTTCTCGGTGTCTCGATCCCCTCTGTCCGCGACGGCCCACGAAGCCGTCCCGCAGCGCAACAGCGTGTCGGTCATCAACTCCGCCGATCGCTTCTCGAATTGATGGTCGCGGGTCAGAATCTCTCGGATCTGGTCAGCGGGCATTGCGAACCGCCCGGCTTCCGGCATGAGCGGGAGCAGCACCGGCGACTGGTATCCGTTCGGCACGAATAGGACGCACAGGCGGTTTTCCTTCTGGTACTTCAAGTCGATCACCGGACCGGTGTTGATCAACATGTTTTGCAGGTTGAACTGGCTGGTCTGGACCGCCTCGGCGCCGAAGTCAAAAAACTGCGCCTCGTTGTGGAGGCCAAAGTAGCGATCGGATCGCACGCGGGCCACCCAGCCCTTGAGCATCGGGATCTTCTTATCCACTTCGGTCAGGAAGTCGTCCACGGTGATGCGGACGTGGAACCGCATGCTCGCGCACTCGGCTGGTCGCAGTCGCAGTGGCGTCTTACCCAGGTTCCTGGATCCTTCGCCGGCCTTTTTTCCGTCGTCCGTCGGTTCGAGGTAAACTTCGGCGCCGGCCGGCACCGACTCGATGAAAACATCTGGGCCGTCGAGCGGAATAGGGACGCCATCGAAATTCGCGGCCGTCCCCTTCGACGTCTGCTCTGCGCCCGTTTGCTTTCCCTTGGGACAGCCACAGACAGCCACGAGGATGAGGACAGACAGCAGAACATGGAACGGGCGGGACATGACGTAATCTCTCCTGGTCGGTCGTGATCAGTGACAAGGTGACCAATCGGAAGCTGCCGATACCAGTTCACTCGACCCCGTTAAGCTTCTGAATTACCCCGCCGGACAACTTCTTCCGGGTGAGTTCCTGGACCCGAAGGCGAATCTGGACCGGGTCCCCGTCGATCGGACGGATGGTCCAGAGTTGGGTGACGCCATTCTCCCCTCCGGCGGCGAGAAGACCGCCATCCGGGCTGATGGCCATTGTGCCGTTGTACGGAATGAGCGGCCCGATTGGTTTGCCGGTCGAAGCATTCCAGAATTGAATGCCCTTGTTGTAAAAACTGGCGGTCAACAGCCAGGCGCCGTCGGCAGCGAAAATTACGTGGGAGATGAGCCGCACTTGTTCGAGCGGTGGGAGGACCGGCTCCCCGGTCCGCACATCCCAGACGTAGACGGTTCCGCCCGCGGCGGCGGCCACTGAATTGCACGACGGATGAAACGCGACCGCATCGATCGAGTGCTTGTGTTCAAACGGCGCGCGGACGAGCTGGCGGCTGTCGACGTCCCACAAACAAGCTTGCCCGCTCGATGCGAACAAGCCGTCGCCGGTTCCCGTCAGCACCTGCCTACCGTCGGGACTCCAAGCGAGCGCATTCACCGCACTCGGATGTTCGAGGTCCGGGCCCTTTGGCGCTCCGGTACGGGCGTCCCAGAACCGGACTCTGTGGTCTGCGCTAGCCGTGGCGACGACCGTCCCTTCCGGATTAAAAGTCGCGGAGCTGACCGTATTCCGATGTCGCAGTCGCGGCCCGATCGGCTGACCTGTTTTCGCGTCCCAAAGCTGTGCCGTTTGATCGACGCTGCCGGTAACGAGGACACCCCCGTCGGGGCTGAAGGCCGATGCGTGAATCGAGTCGCGGTGTTCCATCGGCAGCCCGATCGGCTGTCCGGTGGTCGCATCCCAGATCCGGCAGGTTTTTCCCGTGGCCGCCATGAAGACATTCCCATCCGGGCTGAAGCGCGTGTGATCGAGCGGCACCGGGAATTGAACCGGGCCGCGAGTAGGTTGCAGTGATGCCACATTCCAAATCACGACCTCGTGGCCGGCGGCAGTCACGAGCTGGCGGCCGTCGGGGGTGAACGCGGCGTTCTCCAACGGCAACTTGTATGGCAGCGTATGGACGTTGCCGGGGAGTTGCTGGGTCCACAACGCCAAATTGAACCGCACGAGCCATTCGGCTGGCGAGCCCTTGTTGATGAGCACTAGGCTCTCGGCCAGCCAGAGCAATCCCTCGTCGACGACGCCCCGGTCACACAGGAATGCCCCCTTTTCGAGGGCCAGCCTCGCGGTCAACTCCTCAGCTTCTCGCCGCCGGCGGTCGGCCTCCCCCCATCCGAACCACGCCACGACCGCTAACGTCGACATGGCCAGGGCGAAGCCGAGGCCGAACATCGAGAGCCAAAACAAGCGCCACCACCGGCGCTCAAGGTCGCGTTGGCGCAGCGCGTCGAATCCGACCCCGAGTAGGCCAGCGACCAGCCGCAGGACCGCGTCCCGTCGGCTGTCGTGCCCGGGGCGGACGTCCGCGGCAATCGGCTCCGTCCGCGTGCCGGAGAGTTCGTCGTTGCCCGGCACAAGCTCGTGGCGCAGCGCCTCGCAGAAGCATTCCTGATCCCGGTCAAAGTCGACCTTTTCGGTCGCGTTCGGTTCGCCGGCGATGATCAGGGCGAGAATGCGGTTGGCCCGCCCGGTCCGTTTAAAGTGCATGACCTCGGCCTGCACCCATTTCGACCGGGCCGAGTTCGGCGAGCAAATAACGATGAGAAACCGCGACCGGTCTAGGGCGTCGACGATCGCGTGCGGGAGGTCGGCCGAAGTCGGCAGTTCCTTGCGGTCGATGAACACCGGAAACAGGCGCTCCGGAAGCTTGCCGACGGCAGTCTGCTGACCGACCAGGCTCTCCGGAATCGGATGGGTCTCGATGGCGTTGTGCAGCCATTCTCCCCAGCCGGTGCGCCAGAAGTGTCTTTGGTCATCCTGATGGCTGTAGCTGATGAACGCGGCATATCCGCCGTCCGTCAAGCCGGTGCGTTCGACGAACCGGCGCTTGATGGCCAGGGGCAGCTTCGGCCGGCGCATTGATCACCGCCACTCACACAGGTCATTCGAGAACGAGTCTCCGGACCGGGACATTCTATTGGCGCCCAAACCGAGAAGGGGCTCACGGCACGCATATGTCGCTCATGGGTCGCGTATCGACACTCCAGGGTCTCAAGATCACCGGGGATATGGCGATGAATTCGAAGGAAGACTTGTCGCCCAGGAGCTACGAGCGGGGCCCGCTGATGGACAACCCGGTGGCGGTGCCAGGCAAGATGAAGTTCATCTAGCCGTTCGGTCGCTGCAAAACAGATTCGGAAGCTGTTGGAGGAAGTGCCCCGGCCGAGGATCATCGTGTCACCCTGTCGGCCACAAGCGACCCGAGATTGTACGCCGCCCGACGTCCAATTCGCGCGAGCCACATACGGGCATTCGGCTCACGCCGCAGCAATCGCTCCGTGGCGGTGAAGTCGTTGGCGTCGATTTCGTAGGCGCTGGAGTTGACGTCGATCGCAATAAACTTCCCGTCGTCCTCCGGGCGGAATCCGAGTTTTGTGAGTTGGTCGAGGATCTGTTGGCCGCTAGTGGCAATGCTCTCGCGCTCAGATTGATCTTACTTTGTGGTCATTTGGCAGGACCTCAGTGGGTCGTTACTTGATAGATTACAGCAAGAGGGCTCAACTCGGTCAACCAACAACCAACATCTCTGCCATGAACCGCCGAACCTTCCTCACCGCTTCCGCCTCCACCGTCCTCGCTGGCAACTTGCTCGCCGAGGAGTCGGCCAAGCCCAAGCTTCACTTCGCCGTCAAGTACGGCATGATCGGTGCGGGTAAGACCGTCAAGGACAAGTTCGAGCTGATCAAGAAGATCGGCTTCGAGGGCGTCGAGATCGATAGCCCCTCCAGCCTCAATCTCAAGGAAGCGAACGAAGCTCAGCAGGCGACCGGAATCAAGATTCACGGTGTCATCGACTCGGTCCACTGGCGCGACACGCTGTCGCACCCCGACGAGGCGGTTCGTGCCAAGGGGCTGAAAGCGTTTCTCGGCGCCATCGCGGACGCCAAGTCCGTCGGGGCGAGCACCGTGTTGCTCGTCCCCGGCGTCGTCAACAAGGACGTGAACTACGAGCAGTGCCGCGAGCGGTCGCAAGCCGAGATCAGGAAGGCGCTGCCCGGTTGCCGAGAAGGCCAAAGTGAAGATCGCCATTGAAGTGGTGTGGAACAACTTCATCACTAAGCCAGACCAGTTCGTGCAATATATCGACGATTTCAAATCCCCCTGGATCGGCGGATATTTCGATTGCTCGAACATGGTAAAGTATGGCGTGCCACCGGCCGATTGGATTCGCAAGCTCGGCAAGCGGATGCTCAAGTTCGATTTCAAGGGCTACAGCAAAAAGAAAGGTTGGGTCGGCATCGGCGAGGGGGATGAGAATTGGCCGGAGATTCGCAAGGCGCTCGTCGAGGTCGGCTACAACGGCTGGGCCACGGCCGAAGTTGGCAGCGGCGGGGAGAAGCACTTGCGCGATGTCTACGAGCGGATGCAAAAGATCTTGCGTTAATCCGGTGCGTATATCTGTCGATGGCTATCCGGATCCACAACGCTGGCGCGGATCTCGCGACCTATCGTGGGTTGCTTTCCGTATTCGAATTCGTCAATGCCGACGGCGAGCAGCAGCGCGTACAACTGCGGACAGGCGGCGGCTTGCTCATTGCTATCATTCGCTGGTGCGATTGTAGCCGATCCGGATGCCGAGCAGGCACGCACGGTCATGACCGCAATTGAGGGCGAACATCCGCCCGACAATTTCGGCGGTTGGTTCGGCACGAGTCGTCGGCGAGTTGAACGCATCTGCCGGACGCACGGCGTCGAATTAACCGAAGTGTGTGGTGAAGACCAATTGCGGGCGAGCCTCGCGGCAGATCGGCCCGTACTTGTCATGGTCGAAACGGACGGACAGCCTTTCTGGAGGTGGCGCATTCCAGCCGGCCACTGGATGCTGGCGTACGGATTCGATTCCGATCACATCTTTTTGACTAATTGGGGTGGCCCGATGCCGTGGGACGAATTCCGCCGCCGATGGAACGGGTTGGTGCCGCGGATGATTTCCATGCGCAATATCGGATTGACTGCGGCCCCGTAGGACGGATTCGCAATCCGTCCGGGCCCGGATGGATTACAATTCCGTCCTACCAATACTACATATCCTCTCTCCATGCCGGCCATCATTCTCGAATCGATCGAAATCCAAAAACGATATGGAGTGATTGAAGCGCTTCGCGGCGTTTCGCTCCAGGTCGAAGAAGGCGAAATGTTCGGCCTTCTCGGTCCAAATGGGGCCGGCAAGACGACACTGCTCAGCATTTTGTCCTGTCTACTGGAACCAACCGCCGGCAGCGCCCGACTGTTCGGTCGGCCGCTCACACGAAGCGACATGTCGCTTCGTCCACTGATCGGACTCTGCCCGCAGGACCTCGCACTCTATAGCGACTTGACTGCCCGCGAGAATCTCGCATTCTTCGGGGAGCTCTACGGGCTACGCGGCAAGGCGCTCGAACTTCGTGTGGACGAGGTGCTCGAATTCACCGCCCTTCGCGATCGTGCAAACGATCGGGTGGCCACGTTCTCAGGCGGCATGAAACGGCGGCTCAATCTCGGTGTTGCCGTCGTGCACCGCCCGAAAGTGCTTTACCTCGACGAGCCAACGACGGGTGTCGATCCCCAATCCCGGCATCATCTCTTCCAGGAAATTCGCACATTGAATGCGGCCGGCACAACGGTCGTTTACACCAGCCACTACATGGAGGAAGTGCAAACACTGTGTCCACGCATCGCGATACTCGACCATGGTAAAGTGATTGCGTGCGATCTGCGGCAGAATCTGTTGCGGCTACTCGATGGGACACTCGTTGCCCGCATGTCGGGAGATGTTCGGGAAGTCGTTCAGCGCATCGAGAATTTGCCGGATCTGAATGTCGTGTCGGCACAAGATGACGCCATTGAGATCTCCTCACCGGACGTGAACGCGGCCATGCTGCGGATCGTTGCGCTCCTTCGCGAAATGAATGTGGAGCTAACCGGCCTGGAGGTCAAAGAGCCCACTTTGGAGCAAGTCTTCCTCCACCTGACCGACGCAGCCGTTCGCGATTAAAGCCGGTGGGACGGAATGGCAATTCCGTCGTAGCTGGAACACAGAGACCGCATCGTTCCAATTGGAAGCGATGCGGTCTCTGCGGGCATGATCCGGAATCGATTCAGGGTGTTTTCGGCGTGGCGCGGGATGGAAAGTTCCCTTGTTTTTCTGAATGATCTCTGGAGGCGACGCAGTCCCGTCTTCCAGTCCCAGGCTCTGTTTCGGATGCCCGTCGGTCATCTGTCCCGATAAGTACCAGCAACCGCCCAGCAACATGGCGACCGAAGCTGCCAGGGCCCAGCGGCTTCGTGCGCTCGGACTGGCGGTCTGTTCCAATTTCGTGTGGGCCAGGTCAGCCCACGGCCGGGGAGCCGCCGGCCATTTGTTTGGCATCTCAGCCCGGTAATAGGCCGACAGAACGCCGTCGATCGGGTCGCGACCTTGGTTCGGTTTTGGGTAGTGAGTGGTCATGGAATCTTCGTGGTCCCTTGAGCCGTCAGCTTGTCGGCCAGCTTTTGTCGAGCCCGGCTGAGCCGCATGTGGACGGCTGTGGCATTGATTTCCAGCAACTCCGCGATTTTCGCCGCGTCATATTCGAGAGCATACCGCAATGTCAAGATGTCGCGGTCGCCCTGGGGCAATTCTTCAAGCGTCGCCCGAATCTGGGCAAACAATTCCGCCTGTTCCATGTTCTCCAGTGGCACTGGCTCTCGAGCCTGGACCCCGTTCATAAGTTGCGGCGGGGTGGTGCCATTACGTCGAAACGAGCTTTTCGCGTAATCTTCCGCCAGGTTGCGGGCAACTCTCAAGAGCCAAGCCCGCGGGTTCTGAATTTCCTCTTCGCCGGCCTCCCAGTGTTTCCACAGCCTCAGGAATGCTTCCTGAGCAATGTCCAGTGCCAGGTCGGCATCCATCCAGCGGGCGTAGGCCATAGCCCAAACCTCGCGGCTGTGCCTGGCATACAGCGCCTCAAACTCCGCCCGGCGCTCATTCGCCGCTGCTCGCTTCGACATCATGCGGCCATTGTATCATCCGCCAGGCCAAGCCATTGTCACGTGTGTCTACCCAAAAGACGATACAGACTCGTTACTTTAACGGCGGTCGGACAAAATCTGCAAATCGGATTGTGAACGAACGTTTAGGTATTAAATACTCGCGTGACCGAGCAATAAAATGCCTCGGTGAATCCAGCCCAATTCGATCTCGACGCCGGGGTTGATCGCTTTGGCAAACGGCGTTGACGGCAGCTGCTCTGGTAAACTAGGATGTCGCCGCTGCGGAATCTCTCGCTCATGGACGGGCGGCCATGCCAACGTTGAACACGAAACTGCTCTTGCGCCTTGTGGTCGCGCTCATCGTTTTGGTCGGTGGATTGGTCGCATTGCACCAGGTCCAGGCTGGTCGCGTGCCGGATGCACTCCTCTGGCAGGCCAACGACGCGGCCGAGAAGGGCAAGACCGACAAGGCAATCTTCTATCTCAAGCAGTATCTCGAATTCCGGCCCAACGATTACGATACGGCGGTGAAACTCGCCGACTTGATGACCGAGCGGGCGGTCACGCTCAAGGGCTTTTCCAACGCCCAATTCCTCTACGAACGGGTGTTGCGTGAGTCGCCGCAACGGCACGAGGTCGCCCGCAAGCTGATCGCTTTGTGCATTCGCATGGGGCGCCACGCCGATGCATTGGCGCATGCCGAACGACTGCTGCAACAATTTCCGAACGATGGAGCGCTTCTCGCGCAAGTCGGCGAATGTCAGGTTGCCCAGAACCACGTGGCCGATGCTCGCAAGTCGTTCGAAAAAGCGATTGAACTCGCTCCCGACAACATTCGGGCATTCGATCTCTACGCCCGCCTGCTGCTTCGCCATTTCAATCGGCCGCGCGATGCCCGCACAATTCTTGATCGCATGGTGGAGGCGAATCCGGGGCAGTTCGAAGCGTTCCTTGTTCGCGCCCGGTTCGCCAAGTCGGAGGAGCGCAACAACGAGTGCATGCGCGATCTTGATCGCGTCTTTATGCTCGATCCCGAAAACGGCGAGGCACTCGTCCTGAGTGCCGAGATTCTGCAAACTCGGGGGGAATTGCGTCGAGCCAAGGAAGCGCTACACGACACGATCGCGCTCTATCCACGATTCGCGCACGGCTATCGCGCCCTGTCTTGGCTCCAACTTTTGACCGGCAACCAGGCGGACGCTCGGGCCACTTTGGAGCGTGGCGTCGCCATGCTTCCCGATGCCCCGGAACTGCTGACCCCTCTTGCCGAGATTTGGATCGACCAGGGGGAATTCGACCGCGTGGAGGGGGCGATCCAAAAGCTCGAAGCACGCAAGGATTCGGCCCCGCGAGTGAATTATCTCCGCGGCCGGACCCTTATGAAACGCGGCCGGTGGAACGAGGCGGCCGCCGTGCTGGATGCGCTTTGAGCAGACACCGTCGCCTTGCCCGGACTGACCCCGCAACTGAACCTGCTTTTGGCGAGCTGTCATGAACGCCGCGGCGACTTCGAAGCGCAAATGGAAGCGCTGCGGCGAGCGCTGACGGCCGCCCCGAATCATCTCGCGGCCCGAGTCGCGCTGGCAAACGCCTTTCTCAACGCCGGCCGGCTGGACGATGCGCTCAAAGAATATCAAACGGCGACCAAATCGCCATTCGCCGGCCTCGGCGTAAAGTGCACTGCCCTGAGTCTGCGAATGACGGCAGCGAAGATCGGCAACGCTTCCGCCGACGAGTGGAAAGCGATCGCCGCTGCCATTGCCCGGCTCCGCGAAGAGAACAAGTCGGCCATTGAACCCGCGATACTCTCCGCCGAGCGATGGGCGGCCCAAGGCAACTTCGCGGCCGCGGCCAAGACGCTGCGCGAAGAAGTCGCTGTCCGTCCGGGCGATCCACGCCTCTGGTCGGCGTTGGCCGCGATCGTCTGTCGCGGGCAGGGAGTCTTTGCCGCCACTGAGATCATCGGCGAGGGAAAATTGGCTGCCGGCGATTCGATCGACCTGCGGCTTGCGCGCGCTCGCATCTGGGCGGACGATTTTTTGCCCGGCCGATCCCAGCGGCTTGCCCAGCTCGAACAATTATCACCGACCACCGGCGACGCCGATCGAGCCCGGTTACTCAACGGTCTGGCCGAAATCTATGCAGTGACCCACGACGATGCCGGCCGGTTGCGGGTGCTGACGGCTCTCGCCGGGCAAGATCGCCAAAACCTGGAACTTCGTAAGACTCTTTATGCTCTCGCTCTTCGGGGCAACCGCGAACTCGAGCGAACCCACTGGCGCGACGAAATCCGGCGCATCGAAGGCCCGAATGGTCGATCCGTCGCCGTGCTCGATGCTTTGCAGCAGATGACGACCGGGACCGCCCAGGACCCGCAACTCTCGGATTGGCAGGACCTCGGGCGGGTCGTCGTCAATGAATCGCCGGACGACGTTGACGCCCGGCTTTTGACGGCGGCCATCGCTAAGCGTCGTGGCGATGACAAGTCGGCCATGCAGAACTTCGATATGGCAGCGCGAATGGAACCAGGCTCGATTCGCTGTCAGGAAGCAAGGCTCGGCTACCTGCTGCGGACGGGCCACGATGAGATCGCGCGGAATTGCTTGCTGCGCCTGACAGCCGATCCCCGGCTGAACTCTCTGAGAATCCGTGGCATTGTCGAGGGGGCAATCCAGCAGGGAGGTCGGGGCACTCAATCCAAATGCCTGACCTGGCTCGCCGACGAAATCAAGCGTGAACCACGCACCGCGTTGTGGGCCGGGCAGCTCTTGGAGAAGCGTGCCAAATTCACCGACGCCCTATCGCTATACGGACAAATCAATCAAACGAATCCGGAATTCACGGATGCCTGGTCGGCACGCCTGATCGTTTCGGCCCGACTCGGCAAGGTGGAAGTCGACGATACGCTGGCCGCGGCCACCAAGGCCCTGGATCGCAAAGCCTTCTTCGCCGTTTGTGCGGAAAGTGGGCCGCTCGTGCGGGCAAAGCTTTCCGATTGGTCGCCGCCGATTCATGCCTCCAAAGACCGCCGACTTTATGCCCAGGCCTGCTTGACAGTTTGCGAGAATCGCGGGCGGCTCGACGACGCCATCCCCGTGCTGAAATCGGTGGCGGAGGCAAAGGACGGAAAGCCCGATGATGTCGCCTGGGCCCGGCGAACGCTCGCCGCCATTGCCGCAGCTCGAGGAACAGCCGAACAAAAGCGCAACGCTCTCGCCATTCTTCGCGAGGGCGATCGGCCCAACACCATCGCGGAGATTCGCTCGCGAATTGGCGCCCTCTTGGTCGCCTATCGAACTGTCAGTGGCGACGACCGGCGGATTGTTCGCAGTGAATTGATCGAGCTATTCGGCCGCGTCGTCCGCGACGACAGCGCGACGTCGAAAGACTGGTTTCAGCTCGCACAGCTCTATCGCGTCGCCGGCGACCGAGCCCACTGTCGCGGCTGCCTCGACGAGTTGATGAAAGCGCGAGCCGAAGAATCTGTTTTACGTTGCCGTGAATGTGGACAGCATGATTGCCGATGATCATTTAGATCAGGCGCGTCCGCTGGTCGCTCGGCTGCAAGAGGGTATTGCCGATATTCGGGTGGTTGCATCCGCGGCTCGGTTTCACACGGCGGTGAACGACCCGCGAACTGTCCTCGACCTGGTCGATCGTTTCGTCCGTGTTGCCGATCCGGGAACGACCGACGGCATCGGCCGTCAGCGACAAGCCGCCGAACTTCTCGATCAACTAACACGTTTTGCCGCCGTGCGCAGCCCGTCTGGGGTGAAGGCATTGTTGGATGGCGCCTGCGAACGCTACCGGGCGTCGATGCGAGCATTCCCAGAAGCGGTCACGCCCATGGCCGCTCTGCTCGCGTTCAGCGGCCAGGTCGATTCGGCGTTCGACGAATTGGCCAAGCAGAAAAACCGCCTGTCCCCCCTTTCGCTCTCAACGGCCGGCGTGGCCGTACTGCGTAGCGGCAATGCCTCGCCGCGCCAGTTTCAAACAGTTCAAGAGTGGATCGATCTGGGGCTATCGGCCGAGCCGAATTCACTTGCACTCAAGCTCAATCTGGCCGAACTGCATGCACTTCATCAAGATTTTGCAATCGCCGAACAGGCCTACCGGGACATTCTGAAAGCCAGTCCCAAGAACATCGTGGCGCTCAACAATCTGGCCTGGATTCTCGCCCCGCGCCCCGACGCGGCCGAGCCGGCGCTGCAATTTGCCGACCGGGCGATCGAACTTTACGGCGCGACCGGGGAAATGCTCGACACCCGCGCTCGCATCCTGATTTCGGCGGGCCAGTACGACCGAGCCATTGCCGACTTGACCGACGCGATTAACCAATCCCCGACTCCGCTCCGATTTTTCCACCTCGCATTGGCACAAATGAAGTCGTCCCAGATGGACGCGGCAATCCAGACGTTTCGCGAAGCCCGTGCCCGCGGTCTCGATTCCAAGGCGATTCATCCGAGCGATTTGCCGGCGTACAAACTGCTGTCGGATCGGGCGGCTCAGTGAGCAATCGCGCCATTGCAATGGAAGCCGATCGCACGCATTCGCTCCATTGACAGATCGTGACGATTGATTTCCCACTGCCGCAGTGCGCCGGGCCAATCCCAGACGCCGACGTCCAGGTGCAAAAGGATGAGCAGATTCTTGAGTTCCTCGATCTCGGCGTAGCTGCGGTCTGAGGTTTCGGCAACGACGCGGTCGAGGTCGATCGCCTCGCGAATTTCCGAATGCCAGCGGTTGACCAGTCGGCGACGCAACTCCGCGTCCGGGGCTGCAAATTCCAACACCAGGTCGATTCGTCCCGGCCGCTTGAATGCCGGATCGATCAGGTCAATGGGGCAGTTCGTGGTGAACACATAGACGACGCCTTCCTTCGCTTCGATCCCGTCCATCGCGCCGAGAAAGACGTTCTGATCGTCGCGGTCCGGCGACAGGGCGCGATCGCGCAGAGCAATGTCCATATCGTCGAAGAAGACGATGCCGCGCTTGGTGACCGTGAAGAGTTGCTTGACCGCCGCGACAGGATTGCACGATTCGCGCCGACCGATAATCGTCGGGCGAGATGATCTTGTACTCGTATCGAAGCCGATGACACTCTTCCCATAGCCAGCGACAAGCCGACGTTTTGCCGTTCCCTGGCGGACCGGACAAGAGCAGTCCGCGACGCGGCCGCCCGCCGAGTTCGCGAATCCGAACGAGGTTGTCGCGTTGGAGAAAGCCCAGAGTGTTGCGACGAAGGGTATCGAAGATGGCGTCGGGCAGGATGGGAGGCGGATCGTCATGAATGACCTTGCGTCGCAGTCGAACTGCGGCACGATAGAGCGGCACATAGTCGGCCCGTGCAACGACGAAGAAGTCGCGGATGAAGTCGTAGATGCTGTTGCAATAGTCCGCACTGCAGCGTGCGAGTCGAATGCCGTCGAGTGTATAAAGCCGAATGCCAAACTCGGTGCCGGAGTTTTGCCGCGGATCGCACCGGTCCCAGTCACGAATGAACATGCCATCAATCGGCACAAGGGGGCCGCGAATTGCATGGTCGAGCACGGCCGACTGAAACTCTTCCAACCGGAGAACGACCGGTTCATCAATGCATGCCGCCTTCGCCGCGGCGGCAACGAGTGCGCGATGATCGGCCGATAATTGGTGCAGGGGTAATGACATGAAACGACTGCCTACGGGCAGCAAATCGAATGCTTGGGATGGGCGTAAGACACGCCCTCGAGATGGGTGGTTCGCGCGGAGGTCCGAGATGTACGGTGGGCATAGTTTTAAGGCCGCCCACCGTTTCGCTCACACGATGGATTGCATCGCAACCCCCGGTCAGGAGCCTTGCAAGCCATTTCTCGCAGTTCCGAACGCAATCCCCGCCGGCGCAAAGTCTTTGATCGTTGCATTGCGCCGGCAAGGAAAACTTCTTGGCCGGTGTCGGTTCACTCGCTCAGACTACTTCTTCAGATAGTCAATCAAGAAAACCGTGGAGTTGGGATACTTCGAATTGGGCGTCGTGGTTGAGTGGAAAACGACCTCGACGCCGGTCGCCTTCAGCTTCTCGGCCAGCATGAGGCCGAGAATCGGCGAATGCGTCGGGTCGGGGTGGTTCTCGCCGACTTTCGCCCCTTTCACGCCGCGGTAGAAGAGGCCGATCGGCGGATCATCCTTGGTCACGTGGGTAATCGGCGAGTATTCCTTGATCCACGGGGCAAGCCGGTCGCGATTCTTTTCGACTTCGTCGAGATTCTTGAGTCCGAAGGCGTGTGCTCCGTACGTGTAATTTGGCAGCCATTCGCGGACGACTTTCGGGTCGAGCGACACTTGCGCGCCGTCCACGCCGGCGCAGTACAGTCGGGTCGATTCATGGGCCACCGGGTCATCGCTCTTCGGATTGGCCATGTCGTCGTGGAAGGCAAGCCAAAGGGACGAACACGCGCCGGCTGACCCGCCGGTTGCCCCGATTCGTTTCTTGTCGATATTCCATTCTTTCGCCTTGGAGCGAACGAACTGCAGCGCCCGTGCGGCGTCCTCGAGCGGGGCCTTGACCGGCGGCATCACCTTTTCCTTGTTCGCCTGGGCCATGAGCCGATAGTTGATCGTGACGACCGAGATTCCCTTGTCGAGAAACGCCTTCACGCGGCCATAGTAAGCGCTTTTGTCGCCGTTCACCCAGCCGCCGCCGTGGATACAGAACGCGAGCGGCGTCGGCGTCTCGGACTTCGCCTGCCAGAAATCGAGCACGTTACGCTCATGCGGTCCATAAGTCACATTCGCCGCGGTCGGCGGCACCGGTGGCGCTGGCGGCTTCTTGGCCACCTTCTTCGGCGGAGTTTTCTTCTCCTGAGCCGGGGCAGGGGTGAAAGTAACGAATAAGGCGAGGACGGGAACGAGTGCAAGGCGGACGAACTGGTGGAGTCGCATAAGGTTCTCCGGGGATAGGGAAGAGGTTGCTAGCGGATCGTTGGGCGGGGATGGGATTAGAATAGGAGGTGGAAAGATAGAACGCATTGAGTGAACTAGAGAATGCTGAATACAGTCATCTTCTTCCGCGGCGGCGACAGGGTATTCGCCGCGCCCTGCAGTCGCATCGCGAAGATCCGCATCGTCAACAGCGGCGGCGAGCAAGGCGTCGCCATCGACGTGACCAGCGAGACCGAATGAGTGGTGATCGACAACAACGAGCTAAAGGAATCCCGTTGCCTCGTTTCGCTGATTGCGCAGGATGCAGGACAAATGGGGCTCGCCAAGGCTAGCGTGCTGCGCACGCTCATTGGCAATCTGCGCCTGTGGCCCGTTTGCGCGCCGTGATTTGCTGATACAATGGTAAGGTTCCGTGGAGATTTGTTTGATGTCCACTGCCGCGACAATCGAGCCCGTTCGCAACAAAGCGATCAATACTTCGGTCTCGGCGCTGCGACGAATGGCCGGCTACGTGCTGCCAACCGAACTTGACCGGCGCATCCTGGACCTGGGTGAACGCAAGGAAGAGCTTTCCGAGGACGAGCACGCCGAACTTCTTGCCTGGGTCCAATTCACACAGGAACGATCCGTTGAAAAGCACGAAGCGCAGCTTGCCTTGCGTGAACTGGCGAGCGCATTTCCGGACGTGACGAGTCAACCGTGAGCACATTCTCGCCCGCACGGCGAACCGAGATCGCTTCCCGAGCTGGACACCGTTGTGAATACTGCCATCTGCCCACTCGCGGCCAGGTGGCGACATTTCCAATCGATCACATCGAGCCGCGCAGCGCCGACGGCACGAACGAGCTAGAGAACCTCGCGCTCACGTGCCCGCATTGCAACGCCTACAAATGGACAACGACGGAGTCGACCGACTTCGTGACAGGCAAGGTGGTTCCTCTGTTTCATCCGCGCCGACAGTCGTGGGACGAGCACTTCGAATGGGTTACCGGCGGGACGGGGGAACTACTGGGGCGAACCGCAACCGGCCGCGCCACGATTCACTGCTTGCGCATTAACGCTCCGGAGATGATTGAGCTGCGACGATTGCTGATCGAGGTGGAGATATTTGCATCGTCAACAACGAGCTGAAGGGACCCGCTCCCCGCCTCGCGAATCCGAATCCGCCTCGGGGTCCAGACGCGCGACACCCGCGTCGCGGACAGTCGTATCGACGGTTTGGCGAAGGAGGTGGCGCGTCCGGGGAAGAGGTCGGGGGGTGAACTGGTTGCCAGCGAAAATCGGTGGTGACAATGTGCAAGGGCACGAGGCGTCAACGGGCATGCCGCGCCGTTCTCAGAATGAGCTGCGTCCCCTATTGGCTCGGAAGTCCGACCTGCATCGCGAAATCGTTCTCACACAAACGTGCGATTTCCACTGACGCCGATGGTGTTTGAACGCAGCGCCGCACCGCTCGCATAGATCGTACTCCCAATGGTCTGGGGCGCGCTTGCCGTTGACAATTATTGTGGCAAGGTAGTCATTCACGATTCGCAAACCCCGGCGGCGGCAAGCGGGGCAATGCCCGCCGTAAAGCTTAAACTCGCCCGGTTTTTGTCCAAAGAATGGGGTGCATCTCGTACCTCTCCTTGTCATTCCGACTTCAACCGACCCATCGCTTCAGTCGTCTCGGCCGCCGCGGCATGACTTAGGGCGCGGCAGGGCCAATGCCTTTGTAAGATAATTGCGCACTAACGACCGCGATTCTGCTTGACGTGTTTCTTGCCCGTCAGTCATTTCACTAATCTCCAGCCAAGCCACGCCGAGCTGGTGAAGTCCGTCAGCCTTTCCCAAGTAGTATTGGCAGTGTTTTTCATCCGAATGGCTGACTACCCATTCCGCGGGCACTATTGCCTTTTCGAACTGCCGTTGAGCGAGATACACGCGTCCTAATTCAAGCCTAATGTCAAACGACCATCGACCAAATCCGCATGAGTCAGCCAACTCAATTCCGTTATTTGCTTCTGTTTCAGCGAGCGACAGGTCTCCCCTGCGCCGTGCAACTTCGGCCGCAAGTTGATAGCACATCAACGAGATTTGCACATCATCGCTCACGGCTGCGTATTGTTGCGCAGCGTCTAAGTAACGCGACGCTTCAGCTACGCTGTCGGGAAGGCAGGCGAATCCGATTAGTACTTCGCACCAATGCATGGAATGGAGCCACTCGTTCTCCGAACATACCATCCTGCTCCCAGACAATAAAATGCGTGCGACCGGCCGATCACCGAACAACAGATCACTCTCCGCCTCCATGATCCCGTCACGGCAAAACAATCCTGGCTTGAAATCTCTTCGATTCGCAGCTTGCTGGTGGTACCCTGATCGACGACCCTCTCCCAATGCCGCAAGCGACAGCGACAATACTGCTCGGTTCGCTACATAGAAAGCGTCGGGGACCTGCCCGTAAGAATCCCTTTCCTCCGCGTCGTCATCGAGATCGTCCATAGTTGCATCTAGGTATTCCGTAAGCAACATATCGTAATCTGAATCGAAATCGTCTTCGCTGATCCGATACGCACGATGGTACTTACGGACCTCGCGCCTTGTTTGCTCTAAAGCAAACTCGGCAATCCTACGCGCCTCAACAAATCGGCCAGCCAGCACTTCGATCATTGCCGCACTGTCAGCACTCTCTCGGACGAACCGGGCCTTATCTTGCTTGCGCAACTCCAGGTATAGTTGCCTCGCAGCCTCGAGATCGCCCAGATGCGCTTCGAAGGCGGCAAGCGTATTCCCTAGAAACGACCGCGTTAAACGATTCCCTTTGAGTAAAGCCACAGAATCTGAGAATAGCGCGGACACAATGCGCTGCCCTCTGCTGAATTCGCCTAATCTTTGACCTAGATGTGGATATCCGCCGAGCCCATATCGGAAAAGTTCGACAGCGCCTTCAAGGCGACCAGCAAGGCGAGTTATTTCAATAAGTTGTTCATATCTATTCAGCTCATCAGAATCTTCGGGGTACACGTCCGGTCGGGTTTCCAGGCCAGCCATGAGCTTCCGTCGAACTACGTCGTGAATTCGACGGGGATCCTCGACATCGACGAGTTTCTCGAAGAAGGCTCGGAGAAACGGATGCGCTGTGTAGGCGCACCCCGAATCACCAGTGTATGAGAAGATCAGCCCTATTTGCTTCAGTCGCTCAGCCAATCGACGAATCTCAAGCTCCGTGCTGGAATGCAACGAGCCACTCAAGTCTTTTGGTGCGGATGTAACAAGCAAGAGAAGATCGATGCTGACTGAGGTGGACCCCATTCTTTGGACAAAAACCGGGCGAATTTAAGCTACACTTTTCCCAGTCCTCCAATCGCTTCTTTCGACTTGCTCTTGTCTGTGGCCCACGTGTCCGTTATCTCCCGCTTGCCGGGTGAAACGGAGGTTGGCTCTGCTGGCGAGCAACCAGCCAAGGGATAGCCCGGTCGACGGTACGCCGATGGCGACCTGCCCCGGCTTCGGACTGAGGCCGGGGCTTGTTATTCCATCGGATACCCGAGCCATGCCTCAAAAAACGCACCGACGACCCACTCCATAAACCTCCGCCGGCGTTCGATACGCCAACGATTGATGCTGCCGTCCTCGGTTGTAGTACGGGAAGTACCGCGACAGGCCTGCGTGCAACTCCGGCACCGTCTCGTGTCGGTACAGATAGATTTCCTCATACTTCACCGTGCGCCACAGCCGCTCGACAAACACGTTGTCCAGACATCGACCTTTGCCATCCATGCTCACCTTCGCCCCCGCGGCCTCCAGTCGCGAAGTGTACGATGCCGACGTGAATTGCACTCCTTGATCCGTGTTGAATACTTCCGGACAGCCACAGCTCAATGCCTCCTCCAACGCTTCCAAGCAGAACTCCACATCCAGTGTGTTCGATAGCCGCCACGAAAGCACGTACCGGCTGTACCAGTCAATCACGGCCGTCAGATACATGAACCCCGCCGGCATCGGCACATAGGTGATATCCGTGCTCCACACCTGGTCCACCCGGTCGATCGCCACGTTGCGGAGCAAGTACGGATACACCTTGTGGCCCACACCCCCGGCCGACAACTTCGGCTTCGGATAGACCGCTTCCAGGCCCATCAACCGCATCAGCCGTTGCACCCGTTTGCGGTTCACCTCGTGTCCTTGGCTACCGAGAAACTTCGCCATGCGACGGCTGCCCAAAAACGGATGGGCGGTGTACTCCCGGTCGATCTCCTCCATTAACGCCAGGTTCTCTTTCGTCTCGGCGCCGGGTTCGTAGTAGTAGCTCGATCGACTCAGTCCCAGCACTTCGCACTGTCGACTCACGCTCAACGTTGCGTCCGTCGGATCGACCCACGCCCGCTTGATCTCAACCGAAGCGGGCAGCTTTTTTTTTGAGCCAATCCAACTCCGTCTGCAGCCGGCCGATCTGCTCGTAGAGCTGCGACTGGATCGCCTCGTGATCCACCGTCGATGTCTTGGTCCCCCGCTCGAACAACTCCTCGACATTGCCGAGCAGTTGCTTCTTCCAGCCATGAATCATGGTCGGATGCACGCCGTGCAAACTGGCCAGCTCATTGATCGTCTTGTCACCCTTGATCGCCGCCAAGGCCACCTGAGCCTTGAACGCGGCTGTATGCGACTTCCGTTGTCGTGCCATCGATAACCCCCTTCTTGGACAGCCGACACTAGCTTATTCGACTGTCCAGTTTTTGGGGTCCACTACAGACCCCTCGTGGAAACAGCGAAAGCCTTGATAGGAGGTCCCGTTCTTTCGATGTGAGTTTCTCTGAATAACTTGTCAATATCCGATTAAGCTTCGCAGCCTTGGGATCGGTGTCGGCCCAATCTTTCGGATTGTATTTGGGAGCTTTTTTCGGGTCTCCATTGCAGTAGAGACCGATATAGGATCCGAGAATGTCGATCGACAACGCGTGGCAATGAACATCTGATGCAAGCTTGTCGAGAGCCTTGTCAGACCCTTTGACTTGCCATTTTCGAAGTATGGCCCGGGCTGCTGCCGCGTCCAAGTCAGCTAAGTCGTAATGTGTGAATCCGTCATTATTCCAGCCTTGAAGGTCTGGGAGCGGGAAGCGCGTCGTTATCAATGCCCGGACAGCGGTTCCCTTGCCCGCGGCAATCCATCGAATTAACCGTCGCAGGAGCGGATCTTCGATCTCACCTCGTGGTCGGCCAGTAGTACCCGTACCTTGCATCAGTTCCATTCCGTCAAGAATGAACAGATGGGATTGGTCTCCAGCAAGTGCGCGCTGCGTGCGCTCAAAGAGCCCACCAGCATCGTCGGCCGATTTTCCTGTGAAGTACTCGTACGCCGCGCGAAGGAACATTTCAGTTTGAGGGTTCTCGTAGAACGACCATACGAAGACTCCGTACGGAAGCTGTGTTGGAAGCTGCTGTAGTAGCTTGGCGGCAACGGCGGTCTTGCCAGTGCCTCCAGCGGCGACAAGAGCCACAACTCGCTTTCGGTCAACGACAGCTTGCACCCAGGCAACAAGGTCGGCGAGCAGAAGATCCCGGCCCGCGAAGTTTGGCGCGGGTTGCAGCGGGTACATGACCGCTGGTGTCCAAATCGCGGTTGGCTGGTGAACTGGCCCTTGCGCGCGTAGCGCCGGGCATTTAGCATGCACGTGCGAAATGAGACGTGCAAGGTCGGACTCCCAAAGATCATCGCGCACAATCAGCGATTGTTTGTCCGCGAGCTTTGCAAGCCCTCGCCGTTCGAGCCATTTTCGACTCGGAAGTTGCGTATCATCTAGTAGTAATGGGATGACAACGCGATCGTGCCGAAGTGCAATGCTTATTTCCTTTCGCACCCAATCTTCCGAATCGTCGAGGCGGAGTTCACCCTTTCGATAATCGTCGGCGTAGGCTGCCTTCTGCCAGTCGGATCCGATTACGACGAGCATTGCCGAGCAATCCCGCGCGTGCCGTTCGAGTTCGTTAGGCCAATCATCTCCACCCTGGAGTCGTTTTTGATCCCGAAAAACAGCGGACCGGCCAAACTCCCTCACCAAGTCTACGTCCAGCCGATTGACTGCTTTGCGGCTGTCGGAGTGGCGATAGCTAATGAAGATCATGGGGCGCCGAGTGCGTCTTGAGGAAAGATTGCAAGGATTTTAGTCATTCGCGAAGACGCTCACAATGGAAGTGAAACAGGAACATTGTCGAAGGCCAAAGGAAGGCCGAAAAGAACCTTCTGCTTTGCGTTCGAGCCGTCGCCCAACATAAAGGCCACGAGAGGACGGCCACCCGGCGTCCAATGTGCCTGGAGTTCGTGGTCACCACCGTAACCCGATCCGCCTCGACTTGAGCAGCAACGAGGGCATCCGCGTCGAGGGGCCGCCGGCCTCGCCGGCAGCAATCCTTGGAAGCGAGCCTTCGCCCAGAATTCCGCGATAATGACCGAAAACGACCATCGAGCTGCCTATGTTGTTGAAGTTTTTGACCCGCCAACCGGCCAGTTAGGCACTTGAATAGAGGGAGAGGCGATTTCTGGAGCTTGCCTTGGCCACACTGCCGACGAAAGTGATCCGACCTGTTCTTGACCGGCTGGCCTCGCCGCTCAATCCCGGAGCGGACGCGGAGGCCCTGGCCCGATTCGCGCGAACTCGGGACGAGGCTGCGTTCGCCCATCTGGTTCGCCGGTTCGGGCCGTTGGTGATGGGTGTCTGCCGGCGGGTCCTGGGCAATCGGCCTGAAGCCGACGATGCTTTCCAGGCGACGTTCTGGGTGCTCGCCCGCCGGGCCGCTACCATCCGCCAACCTAAGACACTTCCAACCTGGTTGCATGCCGTCGCCCTGCGGACTTCCACGCGGGCACTACAACGGATTCGCCCAGTTTGCAATTCGGCGGCGGAACCGATGGCCGCGGATGATCCGTTGGCGGACGCTTCATGGCGTGAAGTCCGACAGCGGCTCGACGAGGAAGTTGCCCGACTTCCGTCGAAGTTCCGGCTGCCGATCTTGCTTTGCTACTTCGAGGAATTGACCCGCGACGAGGCGGCCGAACGGCTGGGCTGGTCGCTCAGCACGCTGAAGCGACGCCTCGATTCGGCCCGCGACCGATTGCGGCTTCGCTTGTTGCGTCGCGGCATCGGGCCGGGCCTGCTCGGAGCGGCAACGCTGCTTACCGATCGGCTCACCGCCCGCGTGCCGGCGACTATCGAATCGACCGCGACTCGACTAATTCATCAGACGCCGTCCGCCGCGGTCCGGACATTGGCCACGATGATGCCGGGGCTCAAGACGTGGCTGGCGGCCGCGGTCGCACTCGCCGGCATCGGCTGGGGCATTATCGCCGTTGCCGGTTCGAGTTCGCCGCCTGCCCCCAAGGATCCGCCCTCGAAAGAGCCGCCGACGTCAAAGGCGAAAGAAGCCGCGCTTGCCGAGTCGTTGCCGCGGGGCGCCATCGCCCGGATTGGGTCGACGCGGTATCGGGCCAGCCAGGGATTCTGGTTCGGTTCCTTCTCGAAGGACGGCCGGTGGTTCGCCTCAGGGACGGACGGCGTCGAAATCTGGGACCTTCAGACCGGGTTGCCCCGACAGATCATGCCCGTGCGGCATAACACCGTTCCGCGGCCGACGCTCAGCCCGGACGGCAGCGTCGTCGCCGTGCTCGATGGCGGGCCGGGCGTCCACTTGTTCGATCGGGCAACCGGCAAGGAACTGCGCACGCTCGGCGGAAAGAAAGTTTCAGCGAATGCCGATTTTCTCCGGACGGCGCACGCGTGATCGCCGTGCGCTATCGGGATCCGCCGATTGCCAAGGGCTTCGACGTCCATGGCAAGGAGTTGTTCAGCCGATCGCCGGCCGGCGACCGAGTTGGCGAATGGAACGGCGGACTCGTCTTCTACGCAATTGGCGCTGGTGATGCTGAAGCCGGCAAGCCCGGCCCGATCAAGCTGCGGGTCGTTGACGTCGAGACTGGCAAGGAACTGAAGTCGTTCAAGACCACTGCGAACGACTACTATGTCGAGCCCGAGGACACGAAGTTTCGCACTGGCATCCGCGACAGCACGCTCAGCGTCAATCGGGTCGCGGTTGCCCCGGATCTTTCGAATATCGCTTACTTGCGTGCCGACTTGTCGCTCGGGATCGTGGCCCTGACATCGGGCTCGAAGCCGCGACTGGCCGAATTGCCCAAGGAGTTCCGACCGCGCCGCATGTGGTTCGCCCCGGACAGCAAGAACCTGTTCGTCACCAATTGGGGGGCGGTATCACCCGGTGCGACCCGGCGACCGGCAAGTTGATCGCTGCCTTCCGCGGCCACGGCAACGGCGTCGGCCAGTGGCATATCGACCCGGCCGGCAAGGTGATGACAACCACCGGGCAAGACGGCGTCATCGCTCGGTGGGACCTGACGACCAACAAGGAAATCCCGCTCGCCACCGGCGGGTTCCACTCGGCCGTTCAGGTGGCGTTCACGCCAAATGGCAATCGAGTCATCGCCGGCGACCGCGGCGGGGTCATCGAAGTCTGCTCGGCCGACGGCAAGTCGCTGCACCGGCTCCCCGCGTCCGGCGACTGGAGTACGTTCGCGGTCTCGCCGGACGGCCACACGATGGCTGCCACCCGCGAACGGCACGATCCTCTGGTGGGATCTGGTCGATGTGAAGGACCTGGCAACGACCAAGATTCCCGGCCCAGTCCCGGACCAAGCATTCCGTTCGGTCCAGGACATGGCCTTTACACCGAATGGCCGGCGGCTCGTCTGCTCGAAACAGGACGCCACGCTGTTCATCATCGATACGCAAACGCGCAAGGAACTCTGGCGCATCGGCCCGCCAACCGACAAGGACTACGATTCGGCGGTCGGGCTGTCCATTTCGGTCGACGGTAGGCACATCGCACGCGGCCTGCGCCGCGGGGTTCGTACCGGCGACTGGGGCTATTCTCTGCAGGTGGTCGACATCGCCACCGGCCGGCAGATACGGATTGTCGACGTCTCCCAGACGAAGGGCCCAAACGGTCTGCCGAGCCTCATGGATGTCCGGTACACGCCGGACGGCCGCTTCGTGGTTCTGGTGTCGCGCAACGGCCGGGTCCAGGTCCGGCACGCGGACACGCTGGCCAAGGTTTCTGCCTGGATGACCGGCAGCAAGTATTCGGTGGCGCTGGGCATCTCGCCGGACGGCCGCACCGTGCTGACCGGCGACGAGGCTGGCACGACTAGGCTGTGGGAACTTCTCACCGGCAAAATGGTGGCGTCGGTTGCCGGCCACCGCGGAGTCGTTCACTCCGTGGCGGCCTCGCCGGATGGCCGGCACTTCGCAACCGGGGGATACGACCGAGTCGCTTACGTTTGGAACTTGAAGCCGACGGCCGCGGCGCCGACGAACGCCGTCCAACGACTGGCCGGCGACGACGCGGCCGCGGCCCGAGAAGCGATCTGGGCGCTGGCCGCCGACCCGGATGGGCCGAAGAAAATCCACGAGCACATCAAACCTGTCGACGAGCCAAAACCGGAAACCGTCCGGGCCTGGATTGCCGATCTGGACCATCCGATGTTCGCCCGGCGGGAGGCGGCATCAAAAGCGCTGACTGGGGCAGGAGTGCTGGTCGAGCCGGCGATCCGTAAGGCTCTGACCGCCAAGCCAACGGCCGAAGCCCGCGATCGGCTGGAAAAAATCTTCCATGCCCTGGACCGCAAGCCCACCAGAACTGACATTCTTCATTCGCGGGCCGTCTATGCCCTGGAACTTGCGAACACGGAGGCGGCCCGCCAGGTGCTCAAAGAATGGGCCGGCGGGATTGCCGGAGCATGGCTCACGGTCGATGCGAAGTTGGCCCTCGATCGGTTGCATGTGCGGAAGTAGCGAGTCGCCGAGCCAATATGCCTTGCGTTGCAACCCCCGGTCAGGAGCCGTGCAATCCATTTCCCGCCGGATTGAACCCAATTGGCGCCGCAGCCGACACTCCGATCCTTGCATTGCGCCTTGCAAGAACACCCAGAGTCCGTTTCCCAAGTAGGTCCGCCGAGCCGAGGGGGACCAGGGCGCCAGCCGCAAAGACCGCATGATGCCATTCCCGTGTGCAAGGTGGTCCGGCTCGGCTCGCCGGACCTACTGGAGACTGTGTCACAAGTAGGTCCGCCGAGCCGAGGCGGACCGGGGCGCCAGCCGCGGAAACCGCATAATGCCATTCCCGTGTGCAAGGTGGTCCGGCTCGGCTCGCCGGACCTACTCGTGAAGCAGTCTCTACAAAACTTCTCGACCAGCACAACTACTCTGTAATTTGGCGGGCCCTCGGTTCGCCCGAGCGGGCACTATATAACTGTGTGCGAAGCGGCTGTAGGACGGATTGCCAATCCTACAGCCGAAGTACGCGATGAGTTCGTCCAAAAAAACCGATCATCGAGGAGCATCCATGCATCGCTATCTCAGTATCTTCGTCGTCCTCATCACTCCGCTCGTCGTCTGTGCGGCCGACGATGCGGTCGCCAAGGAACTCAAAGCTCTCGAGGGAAAATGGAAGGCCGTCGCTCTGGAGGCGAACGGCATGGCGCTTCCGAAGGAGACCGTGCCGGACTTCACGTTCACGGTCGGCGTGGACGGCAAATCGAAGGGCAAGATGCCGAAAGGTGAGTACGAATCCACGATGAGCGTCGATCCGAAGAAATCGCCCAAGACCATCGACAACGCCCACGAAACCGGCCCACACAAGAGCAAAAAGCAGTTCGGTATTTACAAGCTGGAAGGCGATAAGTGGATCGTCTGCATGACCGCCCCCGGGGCGAATGAGAAAGATCGGCCCAAAAGCTTCGACACGAAAGGCACTCCATACGTCGTGTTCACTTTCGAGCGTGTGAAGGGGGACAAGTAAGAGTGGTTCTCGCCAGCCCCGATTCAGTAAACGATCCTCGGTCCACGCTGTTGGGGCTTCCGAGTAACGACCATTCTCTGCTCGCTTGTTTACAATGTCCCCCTATGCGCCTCCTCGCTACTTGCCGCCCGGCGTATTCGAGGACGGCTTCGAACTGCGTGCCTTTGCCGCCGCCAGCTTCAGCTTCGCTGCATTCGCCAGCAATCGGGCGCGTTCGAGATCGATCTTTAACAGCTCGATCTCGAGGCTGTCGGCTTTCTTTTCGATGGCGTCGTTCAGGCGCGCTTGCAGTTGCTTCTCCTTGATGCCGAGTTCGGCGATTTCGACCTTGGCCTTCAGCACGTTCGGATCCATCTCTGTCGCGGGAGCGTCCTTGGGAACATCTGGCGTCTTCGGTGCTTTGGGCAATTGATAGAAATCGGACGCGCCCGCGAACGGCTTCTTGATTGGCCGATGATTGGAGTTCTCCACCGACTTCTGCAGATCCGGCCATGGGCTCGCTCCCGGCTGGAAGAAACCGTACCTCCCGGCAATGCCGGGCTGGGCTCTAGCTTGTCGTCCGTGGTCGTCGTAGACGAACACGATCAGCCAGCCGCCATTGCGATTGGCCCAGGTGTATACCACGCGATAATCTTTCCGAGTTTCCAGGACCTTGCCTTCCGGATCGACGATCTTGCAATCGTAGCGATAGGCGAGCATCGCCACGTCCCGGCTCACGCGGACGACCTCCGGATCGTGGATCGTCCAGTCCGTGGTCCGCAGACGCTGGTCGGCCAGGGCTGCGTCCGCCTTGCCGTACTTGCCGAGAATCGAGATCGAAACCATGTCATCGGAGAGGAATTTCTGCCGCTCCTTCCAATCGCCCTTGGCGCCCGCCTCCCAAATCTGCTTGTCGAGAGCGAGCAGCGTGTTCTTGAGGTTCTCGTTGGCGTCCGGTGGCTTCGGCGCCGTCGTCGGCTTGATTGGAAGCCGCGCATCGAGTCCCCTGTTTTTCGCCTCGGGGATCTGTGCGGTGGTGAAGCCGACGCAGACGACCAGCATGGCCGAGCAGGCCAGCGACGCGATCGCCCATTTGGTTGTCTTCATGGTCATTCCCTTCAACGTTTCGTTGGTGAGAGCGAGAACGCTCGGCGCGACCATCGACTCGATCGACTTTCGCCCGGCGAACAGCGCCGCCGCACGGACGGTGGCGAGCATAGAATCCGGACGCATTGCCACGGAAAGAAACGCGGCCGAGAGCGTGAGCCCACGTTTCGTCAGGCGGGCGGCCAACAGCCTGCGGCCGCGTTCAAGCCGGCCGTGCAGGGCGCTTAATGTCAAACCGAGCTGCTGGGCGGCCTCGTCGCGGGTTCGGCCTTCGAGATAACACAGCACCAGCACCGCACGCTGTCGTTCGGGTAGGCGCTCTAACTCTTCATCCAGCCCGGTCTTGATCTCGGCCCACGTCATTGTGTCGGCCGCATTCTCGTCAGTAGCCGTGCGCGCGGCTTGCTCGCGGCGCAGTCGCCGGGCTTGTTGGCGGCGGAGATTCATGGCGACACGCAAGGCGACGCCATGAAACCAACTGCCGAGCGAAGCCGATTTGCGGATCAACGCGGCCCGGCGCGAGAACACGAGAAACGTGGCCTGAAAAGCGTCCTCGACATCGTGGGTCGAGCGCAGGGCACGCCGGCAAATGCCGAGCACCATCGGCCCATGCCGCTCGGCAATGACCCGAAACGCAGCCTCGTCGTTCGCGTCAACAAATCGGCGCAACAACTCCGCATCGGTCGCCGAGCGCAAGGCTTGCGCATCGAGCAGCCCGACGACCGTCCGCAAACTCGCACTCACAGCCCGCCTGCTCATATCCCCCTCGTCGCCGTGAAGAGTAGTCTTGGAATGTAGTACCCGCGAACACGCCTTCGGCGCGCCGGAAATGCAATTTGCATTCATTCTCACTTTTCCGAAACCGCATCGTCAAGTAGCGGCAGCGACATGAGCGTCGCTATCGACGGGACAGGCGAAGCCGAAGAAGTTGTCAACGTCCACAACGAAATGAAGGAAACCCGCTCAACGGGTTGCTACCAGATGGCCAGGCTAGTGGTCGCCTTCACTCTCTTGAAGGTCATGAGCATGACATCCGAATCGGCCGGTGATTCAAACTTCCTCGGACGCATGCCGCCACGATTTATGCAGATCGTCAGTACGTCGCCATCAATCTTCTAAATGCCAAGCATTGTCTTTGTCGCTTTGGGTACTTTGATGGTGACTTCGATTTCGGCGGGAGATTTCTTCGACTCCACGTTGTAGTCTGCGGAGTCCGCATTGCGTTGGCGCTCTTGAAAGCTTAAGTGGCCGCGAAGGTTCCATTGGCGTGAATACTTCGTACTACACGACCCGGAGCAGCAGGATCACCAGAAGAATGAGAACCACCAATCCCAAGCCGCCCGACGGGGCCACGCCCCAGTCGGCTCGACGGCTGTAACCGTAGCCACCGCCGAATAGCGCAATGATGATGACGACGATCAGGATGATCTCGAGAAGACCCATGGCAGCGTTCCGGCGAGAGTTAATTCTTTTCGACTGCTGGCAGCCATGCAAGGCCCGTGCCGTAAATAAGCGGTTCGTTCTTTCCTTTTGTCTTTGTGTGATCTTGATGTCCCGGCGTTGGGTTCTTCAGCCTATGGCACGACGCCAAAGCGGTCCGGACCATTTGACCCGCGACAATGACATCAGCAAGAGCCGCGAGGCGGGCAGCGATTTCCGCGGCGGCGAGCAGGCGTTTGCCGCACACCAATGGCATCGAAAAATGCCGCATGGTCGAACAGTGGCGGCGACAAGTACGTCGCTGGGCAACCCGCCGCCGGGAAGAATCAAATCAACAAGCATTTCCCCGTTTACTTTTTCTCCTCTTGCGCATCGATCCGGATTAGAGTCCACTGCTGCGACCGGTCCTTGCCAAAGTGCACCATCATGGTGGTTTCCGACTTGGTCAGATTGGCGAAGCCCGCTTCATAGATCGGCTCCTTTTTGTCGCCGACCGTCCACGCGGCACGCTGGGTCTTCTTGTCCACGGCGCCGGTAACAGGCAGAGTGGTGTCACTCAGCACGTTGTAGAAGTTACCACGGATCGTTCCGGCCTTGTTGACCGCCAGTTGGAACAGGTCGTTGCTGTCCGTCCGCTCACCCTGAACCATGGCGAACACCCCGAGTGTCAGCCACTCCTCCTCCATACTCGCCTCGGCTTTCTTGCCGGTGTCGGCGATGGTGATGGCTTGCTGCGCATATTGCTCCTGGGAGCCGACCGAATCGCCGTTGATGTAGAAGGTGTCGCCTTCGTAGACGACGTTGGAACCGTAGTCGTAATAGACCGGTTCGGCAGGGTAGCCGCAGAAGCTCGAGCAACTGGACCAGGAGGCTGCGCCCCAGGCGAGCGCTGCAGTGGTCCAGGCGGCAGCTCGCCAGGCGCCGGGATGCTGGGCCCACCAACCGCCGTGGAAGCAGTCGTAGTGTCCGAAGTTATTGCGGACCACAGCCGCCCTCGCGACTTGCTGTTGCCGGCTAACGGCGCTCGTGTAGGATCCTCCTCCGTTGAGATTGGATCCGGCAATTGCCCCCAGCCCAACACCCGCTGCGATCCCGGCACCGGCGCCGGCGATGCCGCCGACACCGCCGACGGCCCCCGGTCGGCCGGCCCCACCGACGCCGCCCACGCCACCCACGCCACCAACGCCACCAACGCCGCCAGGTTTCCCCGGGCCACCGACGCCACCCGGGCCACCGACGCCGCCAACGCCGCCAACGCCACCGACGCCGCCGGGTTTCCCAGGGCCACCGATGCCACCTGGCCCGCCGGGTTTGCCGGGGCCTCCAACTCCACCGACGCCCCCAACGCCGCCGGGTTTTCCAGGACCGCCGACGCCGCCAGGTCCGCCGATGCCACCGCCAATTCCGCCGGGCTTCCCCGGCGCCGCCGATGCCACCCGGGCCGCCGATGCCGCCAGGTTTCCCCGCGCCACCAACACCCCCGGCACCGCCAACGCCGCCGGGTTTCCCCGGGCCGCCAATGCCGCCAGGTTTACCGGCGCTACCAACGCCGCCGCCTATGCCACCAGCGCCGCCGGGTTTCCCCGGGCCGCCGACGCCACCTGGCCCGCCGATGCCGCCGGGTCGCGCACCACCGGCGCCGCCAGGTTTCCCCGCGCCGCCGGGTTTCCCCGGACCGCCGATGCCGCCCGCGCCGCCGGGCCGCGCTGCGGGCTTGGCCCCGCCGCCTGCGGGCCGCGCGCCGCCACCACCGCCCGCGGGCCGCGCCGCAGGCTTCGCCCCGCCGCCCGCGGGCCGCGCCGCGGGCTTGGCCCCACCACCTGCGGGCCGTGCTCCGCCGCTGGGTTTTGCACCGCCACCGCCACCGCGACCGCCGCCGCCGCCACCACGCCCGCCGCCACGCTGGGCGAAGCCGTCCTCACCGAGCCAACAGAGCAGTGTCAGTGCGAACGCAATGATCGTAATCCGTTTTCGAGGTCCCATGGTTGTGCCTTCCGGTTCGCATGTCTTGAGGTTGAGAACCTGTGTTGATTGCCCGTGGGCAACGCTGCAAGCCGCTACCGGTCTGCTTTCAACTTCGTGACCTTGATGGGCTGGGAGTCCGCGATCGGTTGATCATCGACTGTCTGGTTGACTGATTGCCAAGTGAAGGTGTTGGCATCGACATGAACGTAGTTGACAGTCGCCGTCAACCGCTTGCCATCTGGTGTCACGCCGTAAAAGTCGACACTCCAATTCTTGCCGTCGCGCGTCCAGAGGCCCCCGCCGAACCCCCCATCCGACTGGAAGACCCACGAGCGAATCCCACCGTCCGCGTTGTCCTTGCCGAACATCTGCGTTCCCGACTCGACAACCTTGTCACCTTCCTTGACCGTATATTTCCCGCGAATGAACACCTTGTTATCGTCCCACTGGTACGTGGTTGTCACCGTCCGATCGTTGGTGGTCATTTGCCAGGTCCCGATGAGCCATCCGAGATCCTTCAAGCTGTCGTCGAAGCTATTGTCGCGATCCCATTCCTGAACCATGGCCACTTTCCACTGGCCGCCTTCCCGAACTAGCGTGGTGCTGCGCCAGCAGGATCCGATCAACTCGCCTTGTTCATTTTTCAGTCGCAGAGTGACTTGCGAAATGGCCGAGTCTGCGGACGGGAAGCGAAGGCTGTCGGTTTGGACCCCGAGCGTCGGCTTGCCCTTCAACTTCTTGAAGAACTCCGCGTACCCCTTTTGGATTTCGGCCCGCCCGCGGACTGCCTCGCCGTTGTTGCGAATGTATTCGCCTTCGGCGGTCCAGTTCGCGGCGACCGCGGCCGCGTCGCGCTTGTTGAACGCCGCGACGCTCGCCTTGATCAGGCGGTCGATGGCTAGCTTGTCGGCCTCGCGATCGAGGCCCTTGCTTGGCTTGTCCTGGGCCGTTATGAAGCTGACTCCGAGGATGATCAGCGCGCATGCTGTGACGAGTACGGCGATGCCTTTCCGATACATGACGAACCTCCGGTGATGAGCAAATGGACCATCGGGCCTTACTGTGGGCCGCGGCTGGCCGCCGCGACACGGGATTTGTGCACCAGTCGCGATTTAGAAACCCGGGCGTGCGCCGACGGGGGAAGATATGTGCGGCAGCGTCCCTTCACGCAGAAAAGTTCACCCCGCTCATCCCGCCGCCGAACGAAAAGGAATCAGTACTGGGTACTCAGCGCGGGAATGCCAGACTGGCTCCAGCGAGCATGATTCGCGGAGGACTCGGCATTGAGTTTCGTTGAGCCTTGCCGCTCTTCAATGACGCGGACCTAGGTGCCGTTGATTATCATCGTCGTAGTGGACTTGGCAAGCGCTTTTCCACTTTCATTCCCCGTCGAGAGCCACCGCTTCCTTGATACACGGAGGATTCTGGATGACACGAGCTACTCGATCCGAAAGATCATCCTCCAAATACGCTCCGCCTCGCCGGGTTCGATGACCTGGATCGGCGTTTGTCCCTCGCCCATCGAATGCGGGATTGGGAGTTCGCAGCCGCTCGCTGAGTTCGTCGACGGCCGCGACTTCGACGTGCCCGTCAATTCAAACCGATCCCAGGCGAATCCGAACCGGCCTGGTTGGGATTGGGCGGTGGGGCAAGCGGGTCGCGGAGGGTCGCCACGACCGCACGGCGATCCGAGTTGCGTCGTCGAAGAACAAAAGGAACGCATCTCATTCCGTCAAAATGTCTCAAGAACTGCATCCAATTTGGAACTCCGCGTCGAAGCCAACTCGCCTGGCATGCTGGCCGAGAAGCGTCAGTGCTCGTTCACGTTGCCCGTGATTCCGCTACGCGATAGATCTGCACCACGCCATCCAGGCCGCCGAGGGCGAGATAGCGACCGTCGAACGTCAGCGCCGCCGCTCCGCCTTCGCAAGCAGGGATCACCCACTCGTGCCGTTCCAGGCCCCCCGGCAACTCCCAGTTGATGACCTTTGGTCCGTCCGCGACTCCGACCAGCGTGTCGCCAGTCGGAGTCAGCACGAGTTGTCGGATTGCGCCTGGCTGGCGGCGAAGTTCGCCCCGCGGAGTGGCGCTCGCGGCAGTCGGGTCCCAGAAGCGGATCGCGCCTTCGCGGCTGCCGGTCACGAGCATGCGGCCGTCGGCCGAGTATGCCACAGATGTTGTTTCCGGATGCGGGACGGACGAGCGCTCCCAGGATCGAATCCGGCTAATCGCCCAGAGTCGGACGCCGTCATCGGCCGCGGACGCGAGTCCCAGTCCGTCGGGCGTAAACGCAAGAGCGCGGATGGCGCCAGCGTGCCCTTTCAGTTCCGAGCGCGGCGGCCCGGCGGCCGACAGGTCCCAGATGCGTACGATGCGATCCTCGCCGCCGGCGACGGCCAGCTTGCCATCGGGCGAAAACGCAATCGCGTTGACCGAACCGCGCCCGCCCTTAAGACTCGCCAGCTCCTGCGGTGTCTTATCCGATACATCGAATATGCGGATCGCGCAGTCGAGCGATCCGGAGCCGAGCGCGAGGATCCGATTGCGCGAGAACGCCAACGCGTTGAAGCGGCTCCCCGAGGCGCCGATCCCCGCGCGTTCCTTGAAACTGCCGCCCACGTCCCAGAGGCGCGTTGGTCCGTCGCCACTCGCGACCGCCAGGAGACTGCGGTCGAGGGAGAAGGCCATTGTCCGCACGCCGCCGGCGTGCCCCTTCAGGCTCATAATCGGCTTGGCGGTGATCGACGGCCAAATGTGTTGCGAGACCATCCGCTCCGACCTCAGGCAGGAAAGGGATTTGTGTTCGAGTATGAACGCACGGGCGATCTCGGGCGACCATTGAAAGCGTAGCTCAGAATTGCGAATCCGGGTGGAACGCATGACTGAGAAGATGCAGAAATGTTTGGGAGTCATCCGGTCGCGGATGATCTGCTATTCACTCCTCTGCGGGACTGGGAGTTCGCATCCGCTCGCTGAGTTCGTCGACGGGCGGCTCGACTTCAGCCTCGAATCGAACTTCAACGGATGCTTGCGACGGACATCGGTTCTGGTTCTTGACCCTTACGTCCACGTCACCGATCGGGGGCGTTTTCTTCCCTCTTGAGTTCAAACCGGCATTCGATCAAGTCCAGCTTCAACTTGTGAGGCGCATTCTTCGGTTTGGGCTCCGGTCCTTCCGGCTTTTCTGGGTCGAGGATCTTGCCGCCGAAGGTGACCAACACCGTCGCCGTGCCTCGCACCCTGTACTTGCCCGGCTTTAAGTACCACGCCTGCATGCCTGCTGCCAGCAGAATGGACTTCGGTGGCAGGCCGATGCCGCCGCGGTACGTCGAAATCCCAACGTACCCGCTCGTCGGGATCGTCGCCTTGTGGGCCATCGGCGCCGGCCCGCTGCGAACTGTCGGACTTTCTTCGATGACCTTACCATCGGCGTTGAGGAGGTCCAGCTTCAAATCCTTGGGATCGAACTGCACCATCGCCTCGCGTCCGGTGAGATTGTCGATCTCAATGCCGACCGAGAAAACCTGGCAGTCTTGTTTGATCGCGTGATTATTCACGGTCAACCGACCAATGATGTGGGTTTGCCCGGCCTTGTCCGGATAAAGAATGGCTCGCGGAGTGGTCCATGGCAGACCGTCGCTGATTTCTGCGCTTGCGCGGGGGCGCCTTTGTCGGCGCGGCTGGAGGAGGAGTTTGTTCCCCCCGGTCGAACGCCCAGACAACGCCGACCAACGTGACCGCCAGGCCAGCGGCAAGGACGTGCTTCATGGAAATTGCTCCTGTCGTTGCAATTCGGGAAAGGAAGTCGGCCAACGCCGTTACCGCGGTTCGCGTGTCAAAACCCATTCCGATCTTGACGGCTGCTGTCACCGTCGAAGCGGACAGGGCGGTCGCCACAAGTGCGGGGATCACTGCCGGACCGAACCCGCGGCGAGTGAGCCGGTCTCGCAATCGAGCTCGCGCTGCGTGCAAACGCGAATCCACCGTCCCGACCGGGCAGCCAAGTTCTCGGGCGGCGGCGGCGCTCGTCATCCCTTCCAAACAGCAGAGAACGAACGCACTCCGCAGCCGGTCCGGCAAGCGCATGAGTTCCTCGTCGACAACGCCCGCGAGTTCGCCGTTATCCGCGTCGCCATGAACCGCGACTTCCGAGACGAGTCCGGTCGCGATGCGATCCGCCTTCAGTTTCAACGCGGCATTCATCGCAACCCGATGCAGCCACCCACCGACGGCCTGCCGGTTGGAGAGTGTGGCGGCTTTCCTCGCTAGAGCGAGGAAGACGGCCTGAAAGGCGTCCTCGATCTCGTGCAGGTTTCTAAGAATGCGGCGACAGGTCGCCCAGACCATCGGGCCATGCCGCCACACCAAAACCTCAAACGCGGCGGCGTCTCTGTGTTCGACCAACCGCCGGACCAGTTCCGCGTCCGCCAGCGACTCGCTGTCAGGCACAGCCAGTCCCCGGATGTGGGTCATCACACTCGAGTCCACGATTGGCATCACACGCCTCTGCTCTGCATTCCCCTAACGATCCACTTCGCGATATTTCCTTCACCGGTTTTACGCGAATTGCGACCGTGGACGCTGCCGGTCGAACAAGTTTGAGTCCGCAGCCGCTTTCGACGCGCGTTGCAATTACGGGAACTCCACGAACTGCTTTACCGCCGGTGCAAGGGGGGACGTTATGTTGAACAAGTCGACGGCTGCGTGGTTGCCGACGCCCGATCCGCCGAGGAATGAGGCTTTGCCCAAGAAACTCACGCCACCCGCTCCGCTTGCCAAATTCAGTTCATTGAAGCCCCCCGAACCGAATTTCACACTGACATTGCCCTTGAATTGCACGCCGGCTCCGGCGAAGCCAATGGCCACCTCGTTAGTGCTATCGCCACGGCCGGTCCAATAATTGAATTGCCCGCCGACGACCAAATTATTCATGATCAAATCACTGATGCTCCCATTCATACACACAAACATTGCACCGTTGACGTTGAGGTTGGCGGCGGCAATTCCACTGTTGCCAAAGGACAGATGCGAGTTAGCAAATCCAACGCCTCCGAGTAAGAGGCCGCCGCCGCTGACATTGACCCGCACGCTGCCGCGAATTGTGTACGGAGAGCTGGCCGGACCAGCATCAAAGAATCCCACGCTTGCTTGGGCCGGAGACGCATTAAACGCATCGGCATTCAGGAGAACGACCGAGACGCCCGACGTATTGGCGATCGTCACTCCGCCTTGAATGGCGACGCCGCCAGTCACACCGGCGTTGTTGATAAGCGACTCCGTGCCCCCGCCACTGGCCGAGCCCGGTCCGTTGTTGAAGGTAACCGAGCCTTTGACATTGGCGTTGAACAACAGGTTTTGATCGAATCCCGCACCGTTCTTGATCATCACATTGCCGCCGAACGTGTTGACGCCATCGATGGCGGTGTTGAAGAAGTCCGTCACCGTGCTTCCGGCGCCGTTGTTGATTGTCGTCGACTTTCCCACAGTGATGTCGCGAAGCAGATTGGCTTTCTGATTGCCAACCGTGCTGGCAATGCCAAGATTTCCGGTGATGGAGATCGTGCCCGCGGTCACCGAAGAGTTTTCGACGGTCTTGTTGCCGGTCGTGAAGTTGAGACTGAGGTTGCCGGGCACGATGAAACTCGGATTCGTATCGCTGCCCAGGGTGACGGTGTCGTTGCCCTTGCCAAGCCTGGCGACGATGTTCTTGACGGGCTTCGCTGCTGGTCCAAAGGTGATCACGCCATCGTTGACACCGTTGAGGATGGTGTTGGCGCTCGCGGTGACGGTGACCTGCTTCGGCACAATCGTTTCCAATGTAATTGTGTCGTCGCCCGTGGATGTCTCCGTGATCATCAATGTCTGCGTGGCCGCGTTGTAGGCAGTGACCAGCGCCGGCGCGATTCGGCCCTCGAATGATTCCAAGACAGGCACGAAATAGCGCAATGTTTGGCGCATGGGAACGACCTTGGGAAATAGAGGTGTGATGCGAGTCGACTCCACGGATTATAAAGCAATTTCTTGGCGCGAGCGGAACTTCATCCTGTGACAAACGGCCCTATTGGCACAATTCGTCACGTTCCAGCCGGACATACCCGTTCGAATTGAATCGGAAATCGTCAACCGCGTATCGCCTGCGGCGATTGGCGTTCGCCGCTTTCCTTTGGGGGCGATTCGAGCAAGCGATTCAATCCTTAGACGATTTCGGCGCGATCGCTCATGGGGGTTAATTTCCCCTTTCCTTTCAAGTCCCGCTCGTCGGCCCTCCTCATCTCGATCTCGATAGCCAGCCGTAAATACGATTGCCCCTCGCGTTGCCCGCCGGACGACTTGGCGGTTGGTTCTATGTAGAATGACGGAATTACAAGCACTGTTTACCCAGCGAACGACATGACCCAACCGCGTGATTTGTCCACCCTTCGAGCCATCGACCCGCATGCGGGCAAGCCTCGCACCAGGACGCGCGAAGTGCGCGTCGGCGACAAAGTCGTTGGTGGGAATAATCCGGTCTGGGTCCAGTCGATGACCACGACCGATACGTTCGATGTCGATGCGACCGTTGCCCAGATCAAACGGCTCGAAGAAGCCGGGTGCGAGCTGGTTCGCGTCACGGTGCCGAAACCCGAGGACGCCGCGTCTTGAGCGACATCCGGAAGCGCATCAACATTCCCCTGATCTGCGACATCCACTTCGACTACAAGATGGCCCTGATGGCTCTCGACCATCCAGTGGACAAGATTCGCATCAATCCGGGGAATATCGGCGGCTACGAGCGCTTCAAGCAGGTCGTGCGCAAGGCGAAGGACCGCGGGCTGCCGATGCGGATCGGCGTCAATGCCGGCAGCCTGGAACGCGAATTGGTCGAAAAGTACGGCTTCCCCTGTCCGCCAGCGATGGTCGAAAGCGCGATCCGCTACATCGAGATCGCCGAGGGGGAAGGCTATCACGACATGATCGTCTCGCTCAAGTCGAGCGACGTGCTCACGGTTGTCGACGCCTATCGGCTGTTCGCCAAGTATTGCGATTACCCGACGCACATCGGCGTCACCGAAGCGGGCAAGCCCCCCTATGCGGTCACCAAGTCCGCGGCCGGTCTGTCGCCGATCTTGCTTGACGGCATCGGCGACACGATTCGCATCAGCCTGCTCGGCGACCCAGTGCCCGAAATCGCGGCGGCGTTCGACATCTTGCAAGCGACGCAGCGCCGCGTTCGCAAGCCGGAATTGATCGCATGTCCCACGTGTGGCCGGCTGGCGATCGATCTGGAGAAAATCATCGCCGATCTGGAGAAACGGCTGGAGGGCAAAACGACTCCGGTGAAGATCAGCGTGCTCGGCTGCGTCGTCAATGGACCGGGCGAGGCCCGCGAAGCGGACATCGGCATCGCCGCCGGCAACGGCAAGGGGGTCATCTTCCGCAACGGCGAGATTGTGCGCAATGTGCTCGAAGCCGAGATGGTCGATGCGCTGCTCGAAGAGATTGCGCACTGGGAGAAGGACAATGTTGGCCGGAAGCCCGGTGAACGATCGGGCAATGGGAAAGTGAAGCTGCCAATGGTGTAAAGCACGCATGTGACATTACTCGTTCAGCGCACATGGTGTGGCCGATTCTTCGGTGTCGATATTCGCGGTTACGACTCGCTGAACAATCGGCGGCGCGTCTTTGCGGCGCAGCATGAGGAGCGTTCGCAGCGCATATTGAAAGAGCCGTTGCAAGCGGTCGACGGCCCGGCCCAACTCCGCAGTCGCGAGGTATTGCTTGCTGGTCTTGCTGTCACATTTCCAGGAGCCGAGCGAGAAATCGTGCACCAGGCCGCGCCGGAGAAACTCGTACTGGGCCATTTCGTCGAGCAGCATTGCCTCGACGCCGCTTCGTGGCGGCCACGTTTCGCGGAGCTGATCCCGAATGGCGAGGTAACAGGCACGGCCCCACGCATCGAAACTGACACCACGAGCCGCTTGCCAGCCGTTGGTCAAATCGTGTCGAGCCGTGGACTTCACTTCTTCCCACCGGGCTAGCGCCTCCTCGGGGTGGTCCCGAGAGAGAACTTCGATTTCTTGAAATGTGACCTTATCCGGCGATTTGTCCTTTATGGCCGAGTGCATCTGTTCGAATCGCATGTCGCCCGGCTCAAAGATCGCAAGGTCCCCATCCCTGGCGTCCCGGTATTTCCGAAGATCCTCTATGAACTGTGCCGACAGCTCGCGTGCCAAAGCGTCGGTGTCGTTGCCCGCTGCGGCGTGCGTTGGCACGTCAACCGGCAATCCCATGACGGAGCGCATCAAACCGGAAATGCGATGGACATTACTCATGGGGCACCCCCTGTTTGCGCCGAGTTCGTTCTCGACGGCGCGCATTCGAGCCGTGACATCGATCGAATCACGCATCCGGATGGCGAGACTGAAGAGGGTCCGGATGGCGCGCATGCGAATGTGCGCCTCGGGAGCATCAAGCAAAGCCGTCAGTTCGTCGGCGGCCCGCGTCATCTTGTCGGCCATGCGGCCGAGGGCTGTGGAGATGAGTTTGTCGCGGAACTCACAGACCTGGCGATGGAATTCCGGATCTTCGAGCTTGCGGTAGATCGTGGTTCGGCTGACCTGCGCCTGCGGCAGCATCGGCGATCGATGTTCCCGAGGCAAGCGCAAAGCGAGGGCAGTATCTTTTTCCAGTGTTCCAATGTGTTCCATTTTGTTCCATCTCCGGCAAGAAGTGACGTGCGGGCGCTTCCGTGGCCCATTGGAAAAATGGCCATCCACGACCGGGACAGCAGACAGGGACCGCACCGGACCGTTGAGAGAGGTTCGGCGCTGACGCGCGTGGGATGCGCGTGGTTATAGAATAGTATAAATATGTTCACTATTCAAGATGGAAGTCGGGCTTTCTTGTTGGCGAGACTGGCAACCCTGTTCCGGCGCGCCGTGAAGGATTTCTTGATGTCAATACTCGCGCCACGAATGGACCTGGGCAATTCTCGGTCTGAAAGGCCAGTTCTCTCAGCCCGGCCCGAAGGGATCATCGTTACACACATTTGCAGACAGGTTTGAGCCCCGTTCACGGGGCTTGGCCGCGCAGCGGTGTAGGCCCGTCCTTGAGGACGGGTAATCGGGCCGCAACGAGACCCCGGGCAGCCCCGTTTACGGGGGTTCTCGCGGTTCGGCTTCAGCCGCGGATTCCATTGCCGTGATCCGCTCGAGTCGATCCTCAATCCGTCCCTGCGCATGTCGCTCACGCTGATTGCGAATGTATTCGACGACCCATGGCAGGTCGCGCGTTCCAAAACTGACGACGCCATATCCAGTCTGCCATTCCAACGCCTTGTGCCCCAGTTTCTGATTCGCCTCGTGAGCCGATGCTCCTTTCAATTGACCAACGAATTCGCTGATCAGAATCGTCGGAGCAATGCTGATCGCCAAATGCACATGAGTCTCGATGCCGCCAATCTCGTGAATGTATACGCCGGCAGTGTTGATGCACCGACCTCGGAGGTAGTGATGGACAATCGCTTCCACCTTTGGAAGAAGCAACGGAGTGCTCGCCTTGGTGTGCCAAGTGAGATGAAGATTGATTTCGGAGTAGTAGTTGCGCGACACTGGAAGCTCAGCGATTGGTGGCTGAAGCCGAACAGCGAGAAGCCCCGTAAACGGGACTGGGTTCATGGTACGGGCCGAGTAACCCGGCGTGAACGCCGGGCCTAAACCGCACTGCGGCAAGTCCCGTGAACGGGACTAAAAACCAGAAAGACTTTGGTGTAATGATGAGCCCGAAACGCCGGGAAGGATCGCCAAATTCAGATCCGGCTCCGGATGGGCCGTTCACGCCATTTGCGCATGAACAGCCCTTTCGCGGACCGGTTGCAATTAACTCGAATATATCGTTGATGCTCTTTTCCAAGTCGAGCAACCTGTCGGCAGTATGACTCATCAGATTCAATAATCGCGGTTCGAATATTGGTCATGCAGGGCGATCTGCTTCAACAAGCAGCGAATCATGCCCGCGACCGAGACCACAGATCACTTTTGGCGTAGTGATCTCGAACCGCTTCACCGGCCGGGCTTCTGGCTGTCCTTCGCGGCGTCACTCTTCCATTTCTTGAGCCCCTCCTGCCGAGTCTTTTCGTCCGGGAACCAGTAAATGGTTAGGACGATACATTCTCCGCCGCCAGTTTCATGCAAGGGATTCCGTCCGAGTTCGTTTGTGACCATACCGTAGTCTGCCGGAGTCTTTCCCCGCGCGTTGGCAAGCGCGGCGAGGGCGCAGTCGCCCAATGTACCCCCACCTTTGTTACCAAAGGGGCCGACGGGTGTGCGGTCCGCCAGCAGCTCCTCCAGCGCGGCGATCGCTTCAGGCGTACCGACCTGGCCCAGCGCCAGATCGCGGCGAGGCGTATGCAGTACACGTTGGCCCTCGCGTCCTTGGCCAGCCGCGCAAGAGCGGGACGGCCTCCGCGATCTTCCGCCTCCCGGCCGCTAGTGGGAAGAACATGTGCGCCCACGTGTCGCCCGCCGGTCGGCGTTCGGCCCAGTGGACCACGATCCGTCTCAGGGCGGGGCCAACGTCCCTGGCGGCCATCGCGTCCAGGCCGGGGTTGGCGAGCTGGTGAACCGGGTGGTCCCCACTAGACCCTGGTGACTTGGCCGGCGGCAGTTGGTCGTGCAAGAAGAATAGTGTTGCCAACTCCCCGACGGTCCCGCGAATCGGGACCTGCCCTTTCATAGCCTCCTTGGACAGCTTCCGGCACTGCGCCTTCAAGAGAGGTTCCACCGCCTCCGGGTTGCGCACGGCCATGACAAATAGCTCGAGGTCGGACCGCAGCATTTCGGCGAAGAGTTTCCGGCTGCCGTCGTTGAGCTTGCCGACCACCTTCTCGTAGTCGGCGAACAGGATCGGGTCGTCCTTGTGCTTGCCGCCCGGGTCGGCGAGGAACGCCTGCGCCCGATCCTTCCAGTCCGCGGCCTTGACCTCCGACAGAAGGGACTTGCAACGGTTCCGGACCTCCTCATCCGATGACTTGGCGGCCGCGGTCAAGGCGGGGATTGCCCTCCCCCGCATTTCAAGAATCTTTTTGGCAGCCGTCTCGCGGGTAGCGTAGCGCGCTGCCCCGAGTTGCTTGATGAGCTTGGTGGCAGCCTCGAACTCTGGCGTGCCTTTGTCGCCCGGCTTCGGCCCGGCGTACACTGTGGAGAAACTTAGCAAAAGGAGCACGGTGCCGCGCATCTGAGTTTACTCCTGCTACTCGCAGTCGTATTTCCAACGGCGTTAGATTTCAAATCGCTAGTTGCCGGACACTTTGAGGTGCAGACAGGGGAATTGTATGTGCGGAGATCGTTAGTTGGGGACCGGGCACGGAAATGACAATTCGCTCGCCGAACGGTCCGGCCAACGAACAGAGACCATGCATGTTGTTGCATTCGTTGCACTTTAATTCCCTCGTCCGACCCCGTTTCCGCGAATGCCTTCGAATGTTCGATTCGGGCACGAGAATTGCAATTAAAGGCCGCTCACATCGCTCGTATCTCGGAGGCAAACCATGAATGCGCTTATCGAACGTCCATCGATTCAGGAAGTCGATCGACTGGCCGAGTTGGCTGCAACCCCAACGCCCGACCGTGCCGAGATGCCGCGGATCTTGCGCCACATTGAAGACGGCCTGCGCGAGCGCGGACGGGAATTGGACCGAGCGGGCGGCCTGTTGGATGAAGAGGAGAAGGCGGCACGCATGTCATTGGCCCGCGAAGACGATCGGCTGCGCGATGAGTCTTCCGATCTGTTGCAAATGATTGAAAGCATCCGCATGGCCCTGCCCGATTTGGACGACGCCGAACTCCATCGCCGTATATCGGCTCTCGTCGCCGGTCTCCGTGGCCATCGCGACGCCGAGGCCAGTCTGGTGCTCGAGAGCGTCGATACCGAGGTTGGCGCCGGAGATTGAAAGTGCAATTCGCTCCGCTTGCGCACAATTTTCCGTTTCTGGACATCGCCCGCCCATATCACTTCATGAGCCAATTCGCCCACCTCTCCTTGATTCCATTGGAGGAACTCCCTTGTACCGCATCGCAATGTGGGCGCTTGTCGCCTTGGCGTTCGCGTCGCCCGGTTTCGCCGCCCTGCCCAAGCCGATGGTCACGGGCCTGAAGAACCCCGAGTCGTGCTGTGTCGGGCTCGACGGTCGCGTTTATGTGACTTGCATTGGCGAATTCGACAAGGATGGCGACGGTGCCGTCATGGTCATCGAGAATGGTGCGGCCAAACCGTTTGCCACGGGTCTGGACGACCCCAAGGGCATGGTCGCATTCAAGCAGTTCCTCTTCGTCGCCGACAAGAAGCGCATTCTGCGCATCGATCCGAAGGGAAAGGTGACCGTTCTCGCCGATGCCAAGGCGTTTCCAGTTCCGCCGATGTTTCTCAATGACATGGCCGTCGACGAATATGGCACGTTGTACGTCAGCGACTCGGGCGATCTCAAGGGGATTGGCGGCGCTATTTTCCGGGTTTTCCGGAATGGCAGAGTGTCGCTGATGGCCGGCTCGAAGAAAACCCCGGCATTGAAGATGCCCAATGGATTGCTGCACGATAGCCTGTTGCACCTGCTCGTCGTCGATTCGATGACCGGCGAGCTGAACCGGCTGACGATTGCCGACGGCAAGACCGAGAAGATCGCCGATGGCCTGGGATTCGGGGATGGCTTGATCTGGGATCGCTATGGCCGGCTCTACATCAGCGACTGGAAAGGCGGTCGCGTGTTCGTGATTCCCCGGCCGGGCGCCAAGCCCGTATTGCTCGCCGAAGGTTTCAAGTCGGCGGCCGACATTTGCCTCGATCCAACCAACAAGTTCATTCTGGTTCCCGACATGCTGGCGGGAACGATCACCGCGATTCCCGCTCAGGTGCCGGGCGCCGAGGTCGATTTCTCGCCGATGCCGTTGAGCACGGAACTCGCGTTTCCCGACCTCGAGTGGACCGATTGGAAGGGGGACGACAACGGCAAACTCATCCCGTTGCGGCCAATCTTCCTGACTCATGCCGGCGATGGCTCGAACCGCGTGTTTGTCGCCACCGAGCAAGGCGTCGTCCATGTGTTCCCGAACGACCAGCACGCCAAGAAGACTAAGGTGTTTCTCGATATTCAGAAGAAGGTGAAGTACGACGATAAGGAGAACGAAGAGGGATTCCTCGGCCTCGCGTTTCATCCGAAATACAAGGAAAATGGCACCTTCTACGTTCTTTACAATCCGAAACGCCTGACGACCGTCATCAGCCGATTTCGAGTCAGCAAGGATGATCCCGATCGCGCCGATCCCGCTTCCGAACAAGAGATCTTTCGGATTGAGCGGCCGTTCTGGAACCATGCCGGCGGAACGATTGTCTTCGGACCGGATGGCTATCTCTATGTCGTGCTGGGCGACGGCGGATCGGCGAATGATCCATTCGGCAACGCCCAAAACCTGAAGGTGCTCCTCGGCAAAGTGCTCCGGCTCGATGTGGATCACAAGGGCGAGAACACCACCTACGCGATCCCGAAAGACAATCCGTTCGTCGGGAAGACGGACGCCCGCCCGGAAATCTGGTGCTACGGAGTGCGGAACCCGTGGCGGATTTCGTTCGATCGCAAGACGGGGGTGCTCTGGTGTGCCGACGTCGGGCAAAACCTGTGGGAAGAGGTCGATCTCTTGGTTCGCGGCGGCAACTATGGCTGGAATCGCCGCGAGGGATTGCACCCCTTCGGTCCCAAGGCTTCGGGCCCGAGGCCCGAATTCATCGAGCCGATCTGGGAATATCACCACGACGTTGGCAAGTCGATGACCGGTGGGCTCGTTTATCGCGGGACTCGAGTCCCGGAATTGCAGGGTCGATTTCTGCTCGCGGACTATGTGACCAATAAGTTGTGGGCGCTTGAGTATGACGACAAGCAGAAGCGAGTGGTCGGGTTCCGGCCAATTCCAGACAAGGGAGTGCCGGTCATGTCGTTCGGCGAGGACGAAGAGGGCGAAGCCTACTTCATGAGCTACTCGGCGAAAGGAAAAGGGATCTATCGCTTTGCAAAGTCGACGGCCGGTAAGTGACGCCGGTTAGACAATCGGTCTATGAATGGAGCGGAGCGGCCGAGCGGCCGCACTCCTTGAGTTGTTGCCCACTGGATCCCTCCCATGCGGTTCATTTACTTCATTCTGTTGTTGGCGTTCTTGGCGGCCGTCGGTATTTTCGCGTTGCAGAACAAGGAGGATGTGACGCTGAAATACCTGGACCAAAGCAAGAGCTTCCCGCTGCCGGCCGTGATTGGCGCCGTGTATCTGCTCGGCATGTTGACGGGTTGGACGGTCGTCGGACTGATCAAGCGCTCAATGCAACGGATGACCGAGCGCCGGGAATAGCGGTAAACGAGTTTAGCCCGGATTTCTGACCACCGAGACACCGAGGACACCGAGAAGCAGAGCAGAAAACGAGGGGTGGCCATTCCTGGGCGTTTTTTCTCTGTGATCTCTGCGACTCGGCGGTGAGAAATGCGGGTTAGGACGTCCCGTCGCGATCGCGTTGCTGGTGATCGACCGGTCGCGACCGATTTCCAAAATGTTGGCCAATCCATTCGTCTTCCGGCGACTGTTGAGCACGATCCTCATCGGATTGGGTATCGGCCGGCTTGGCGCTCGTTCCTCGATTTGCCGCTGAGAAGGCTTGGAGCGCTTCCGTGCGGAATTTCGTTTTCGTGCCGGCATATGTCCTTCCCGCACCGATGTGGAGCAAGGGCACGCAACCGATATGCCAGGCGGGCGGCGGAAACACTCCTTCCGCCGCTCGCCCTGACCCCGACGCTTAGCAATTGCAGTTTCGGCTAAAGTCGTCTACCTCGCGCTCGGCACGATCGCGAGCGTAACCATATCGTTCCTGGAGCTTGCCCACGAGCTGGTCCTTTTGACCGCCGATTTTTTCGATGTCGTCGTCCGTGAGCGCACCCCATTTTTCGCGGACTTTGCCAGTCAGTTGTTTCCACTGACCTTTCACGGTATCCCAGTTCATGGCGTACCTCCTATTTCGGTCGGGCGTTTGAGCGATCGGAGTATGTCTGCAATCGACGTGCCCAATCTTCAATAAGGGCGGAGCCAATTCGGCGCTGTAAAATCGCTTCGCTGCAATCACTCTCCTCCGGGACAACAATCCATGAATCGGACGTTTCTGCAATTCCTCATCGGAATCGGTTCGACGGCTGCCGCATTCGGCGATCAGCCAAAAGCTCCACCCGTTCCGAAAGGCGAAGTCAACCAGTACACCTTTGACAAGAGCAAGATTTTCCCGGGCACCACGCGGGCGTATTGGGTCTACATTCCGAAACAGTACGACCCCGCCAAGCCGGCCTGTGTGTACGTCAACCAGGACAACGTTCAGTTCAAGGCGCCGGAGGTCTTCGACAAACTGATCGACGAGGGCTCGATGCCCGTGACCATTGGCGTGTTTGTCACGCATGGTCGCGTCAAAGCCCCGTCCAATCGGGCTCTCGATCGTTTCAACCGCTCGTACGAGTACGACGGGCTAGGCGACAACTATGCCCGCTTCATCCTTGACGAACTGCTGCCGGAAGTGGAGAAGAAGAAGGCCAAAGATGGCCGGCCCATTCACCTATCGAAAAATGCCAACGATCGCGCGATCGGCGGCTCGTCGAGCGGAGCGATCTGTGCGTTCACGGCGGCATGGGAACGACCGGATGCCTTCTCGCGCGTTTTCAGTTCCATCGGCACCTTCGTGGGCCTGCGCGGCGGCAACAACTATCCGACGCTCATTCGCAAGATCGAGCCCAAGCCAATCCGGGTATTCCTCCAGGATGGCAAGAACGACCAGAACATTTATGGCGGCGACTGGTGGATGGCCAACCAGGAAATGGAACGCAGTTTACGCTTCGCGGGTTACGAAGTGAACCATATTTGGGGGGATGGCGGTCACGATGCCCGACAGGCCACGCAGATCTTTCCCGAAGCGATGAAGTGGCTTTGGCACGACTGGCCGAATCCGGTGAAAGCGGGCGCCGGCTCATCGCAGATGAAGGAGATTCTCCTTCCCGGCGAAGGCTGGAAACTGGTCGGCGAAGGTTACAAGTTCACGGAGGGGCCGGCGGTCAACGAAAATGGCGAGGTGTTCTTCAACGACGTCGGCGCCGGCAAGACGTACAAGATCGGCCCCGACGGCAAACCAGTCGTGTTTCTCGACGACTCCAAGCGTGGCGACGGTCAAGCGTTCGGCCCGGATGGTCGACTCTATGCTAACGCCAGTGCCGTGAGCAAAGTCCTCGCCTGGGACACGAACGGCAAATCGACGGTGATTGCCGACGGCTTCAAAGGCAATGACCTCGTGGTTCGCCACGATGGCAGCATCTATGTAACCGCCCCGTTCGACACGCCCGGCAACAGCAAGATCTATTACATCTCGCCAAAGGGGGAGAAAAGAATTGTCGACTCCGGGCTGAAATTCGCAAATGGCATTTGCACTTCGCCGGACCAGACGCTTCTCTACGTTGCCGATAGCCGGAGCCACTGGGTCTATAGCTACCAGATTCAGGCCGATGGCTCACTGGCCCATAAGCAGAGGTATTTCCACCTGCACGTGCCTGATACCGCTGATGATAGCGCTCCGGATGGCTTGCGCGTGGATCGCGACGGCCGCCTGTGGGTCGCGACGAACATGGGCTTGCAAGTATGCGACCAGGCCGGCCGAGTGAATTGCATTATTCCCACGCCGAACCGAAAGATCGCCAATCTGACGTTCGGCGGCCCGGAATTCAACATTCTGTACTGCGCTTGCGGCGATAAGGTCTACAGCCGCAAGGTGAAAGTGAAAGGCGCCAGCAACTCCATGCCGCCGATCAAGCCGGCCCCGCCTCGGCTGTGATCCAATTGAGAAGTGAAGTTCTGGCGAGCCGAACGGCGTCAGCCCTCGGGGAATCAACATAACCCGACGGCTGACGCCGTTCGGCTCGCCAACTTCTCTCCCCCCGGAACCTTTGGCGTTCATACTCCTCTATAACATCATCTTCCGAATCTCCGAGAGGCGTTTTCCCATGGCGGACTGGCAGCGGACACACACTTGCGGCGAATTGCGCGATACGCATATCGGACAGACCGTTTCGTTGAACGGCTGGGTGAATACGTCGCGCAGTTACAACAACCAGGTGTTTGTCGACCTCCGCGATCGCTATGGGATCACGCAAGTCGTCTTTGAATCAGACGACCAGGAGTTGAACGCGCTCGCGAATACGCTCGGCCGCGAATTTGTCCTGAGTGTTTCCGGCGTCGTGCGGGCACGATTGCCCGGCAAAGAGAACCCCAGACTCGCGACCGGGAAAATCGAAGTGGAGGCAAAGCGGGCGAAAGTCTTGAACGCCTGCCCGACACCGCCCATCGAGATCACCGAGTTCGGCAACGAACTGGCCAACGAAGACATTCGCCTGCAATATCGTTACCTCGACCTCCGACGAAAGACCCTACAAGACACACTGATCGTTCGCCATCGTGTTTGCAAAACGATCCGCGACTATCTGGATCGTCACGGCTTTCTCGAAGTGGAAACGCCACTCCTGGGCAAGAGCACCCCGGAAGGGGCACGCGACTATCTGGTGCCGAGCCGGCTTTATCACGGCGAATGGTATGCCCTGCCCCAGTCGCCGCAACTTTACAAGCAACTCCTGATGGTCGCGGGCTACGACAAGTATTTTCAAATTGCGAAGTGCTTGCGCGACGAGGACACGCGGGCCGACCGGCAGCCGGAGTTCACGCAGCTCGACCTGGAAATGTCGTTCGTCGAAATGGACGACGTATTCCGGGTGATCGAGGGATTGGTCGCGGAGATTATCGAACAATGCGTCGGCGTCCCGATTCAACTGCCGCTCGCAAGATTGTCTTACGCCGAGGCGATGGCCAAATACGGTTCGGATAAGCCGGACCTCCGCTTCGGCATGGAAATCGTCGACATCGCGGACATCGCGGCTGAAAGTGAGTTCGCGGTTTTCAAAAGCGCGCTGGCCGATGGCGGCGTCGTCCGAGCACTCAACGCGAAAGGCGCTGCCGGCAAGTTTTCCAATACCGCGCTCAAGAATGGCGACCTGCCCAAGCTGGCGGATCTTTACAAGGCGAAAGGACTGGCCTGGCTCAAATACGAGGGGGACAAATTCACCGGACCCATTGAGAAGTTTTTCTCCGATCCGGCCAAGCAATCGCTCAAGCAACGTTTGGGCGTGGAGGCCGGCGACCTGATCCTTGTCGTCGCCGACAAGGAAGCGGTGGTAAACGAGGCGCTCGGGGCGATTCGCAGTTATCTTGGCGCCACACTGAAGCTCTACAGGAACTGGTGGGACGAGAAGTCGGAATGGGACGAGGCCGAAGAGCAGGCCGCCAAGAAAGAGAAACGCTCGCCACGACCGTTCCAGCTTCGGCCTGAGCATTTGAACTTGCTGTGGGTCGTCGACTTCCCCTCGTTTATGTGGGACGAAGAAGAGAAGCGCTGGGTCGCATTGCACCACCCGTTCACATCGCCCCGCGATGAGGATTTGCCATTTCTCGAAAGTGATCCCGGTAAAGTGAAGGCCAAGGCATACGACCTGGTGATGAACGGTTACGAGGTCGGCGGTGGCAGCATCCGAATCCATTCGCCCGAAGTGCAATCGCGCGTTTTCAAGATGCTCGGCATGAGCGATGAGGACGCCCGTTCGCGATTTGGCTTCCTGCTCGATGCACTGAAGTATGGCGCTCCCCCTCATGGCGGCATCGCGTTTGGGCTCGATCGATGGGTCATGATTCTCGCGGGCACCACGAACATCCGCGATGTCATTGCGTTCCCGAAGAATGCCAAAGCTCGCGACGTGATGACGGCGCGCACGGCCCCGGTGGATGCACGTCAATTGCGGGATTTGGGATTGTGACGGACGACCCAAAGAAACTGAGCTTGCTTCTCATTTAACTTCCGGCTAATCCCCCGCCTTCTGGGGGTTCCATTCGCTTGTTCCAAGTGCTTCAACCTGGGTGCGCACCATCGAGTGCGCGACTCGGTGGAGAATCGTATGCCGGCTCCACGTTTGCGCGCCGCGTGCGGCCCAACATTTGGTCCGTATCGGAAGGCCCTTGGCCTCATGCCGCTGGCTTGCCTGATGCTGTGCTCCGCCAGTGCGTCCGCCCAAAACACGTTGCCGGCGCCGGCTATTGTGAGCATCCCACCAAGTCCCCCGGATCCAGCCGCCCGCATTGCCGAACTGGAAAAAGAACTCAACACTCTCCGAGCGCAGGTCAAGACGCCCGGCCCCGAAACCAAGCTACCCGGGATCGAACCCACCGAACTGGAAAAACTGATCGATCAACGCGTCAAGGCAAAGTTCGACGAGGCCGAGGAAAACAAGAAACAGGAAGCGGCCAGGAAAGCTGCCGAAGGTACTGTCGTTGGGGACGACAAGAAGCTCAGTGCAAGCTGGGACAATGGCGGGTTCCGCTTCAAATCGGCTGACGAAGCCTTCAGCCTGCATTTAGGCGGCCGGATGATGTTTGATGGCGCTTGGTGGAGCGAATCGCCCGGGTTGCGAAAGCCGACGACGCTTCCGCCCGGCTCGAGCCTGGGGAACTTCACGGGCGTCGGCCAAGGGGTTGGCGATTTGCAGGATGGCTTCTTCCTCCGCCGTGCCCGTGTCGTTGCTGACGGAACCATCTACCAAACGATCGAATTCAAGATCGAGATGGACTTCGAGAATTACAACAGTCTGTTGTTCGACGAGTCGTATGTCGGCATCAAAGACTTGCCAATCGTCGACGCGGTTCGCATTGGTCAATCGCACGTGCCGTTCGGCTTGGAAGCCTACACGAGCAGTCGTTACTTGCCATTGCTCGAACGATCGCCATCCTTCGACGCGTTTTACCAGGAATTCGCACCGGGCGTCTTCGTCAACACAACCTTTCTCGACCAGCGGATCACCACCCAGCAGATGTTCCACCGGATCGACTACTTCAACCAATTTAATGGAGCTTCGTTCGGCGACGGTCGATATGCCTTCACGGCGAGAGTCAGCGGGCTGCCGATCTACGAAGACGACGGCCGGTATCTGTTGCACCTGGGCATGTCGTACCAGTTCCGCAATGGCTCGACGCCCGGCGACTTCAACGGCGGAACGACATTGGGTTCACTGCCGAACCCGGCTGTCACGACCAGCACCGAGTTGGTCCGCTTTCGGAGCCGGGCAGGCGTTCGCGATGCGGTCGGATTGCAAGGCGTCTCCGCCCGCGTCGTGGATACCGGAAACATCATTGCCGACCACGTGCAAGGGATTAACGGAGAGTTTCTTTGCTACGCGGGTCCCGCCTGGGTACAAGCCGAATGGACCGTGAACCGCGCGGACAACGCATTCTATCCGGCGTCCAAGAATGCGAACGCCAAGGGCGATCTGGTTTACTCGGGGGCGTATGCTCAGACGGGCTACTTGCTGACCGGTGAAAACCGAGGCTACGACAAGCGCTTTGGCAAGTACGATCGCGTGGTCCCCAATGAGCCCTTTTTCCTGGTGCGCGGCGAGGATGGCGATTGCGTATACGGGCTTGGCGCGTGGGAAATCGTTTATCGCTATGGCTATGTCGATCTCAACGACAAGACCGTGCTCGGCGGATGGTATGGTGAGCACACCATCGGCCTGAATTGGTATTGGAACTCCAACATCAAGTTGCAGTTCAATTACTTCAACGGTCAACGGGCGGTCGTGGCCGGACTTCAGAGTGGCACCGTGCAAGGATTGGGCGTTCGGGCGGCACTGGAATTCTGATGATGAAGTCGAGGATCCGTGGCGCCGGCAACAGCGCGGGAGTTGTTCCAATGAGAACCAAGTTCTGGATGGCGACGGCATGTGGACTGATTGCGAGCATTGCCGCGACCGCACAGTCACCGGTGCCCGTCGGACGGCCGTCGATTCCAATCGACTTCGCGACCGGTTCGACCCCGACCCCGCCCCCGCCGCCCGTCGCTCCGACAGCTCCGCCGCCACCGTCGCTGATGCAGTTGCCGCCACCAGTCGCCGTCGGACTCGGTGTCCCCTGTGGCAAGGCGCCATGTGTGCCGGAAGCGAAGCCGAAGACCAAGGTAGTTTATTCGTGCGTCGTCCGCGAGTATTGCCAACCGACTCGTTCGCTTCTGGATACGATACTGGCCAAATGTGGTCTGATGGATGACTGCGACGAAGTGGAAATTGGCGGCGAGATGCGGACGAAAAGGTTGCTGGTGAAAAAGGTGGTGCCGGTTTGCGAGAAGCCCATCTGTCTCTCTTCCGAACCGGCCACGATCGGTTCGCCGTTGCCACGCCCGCGAATCTCGGTCTATCCGATGCGGCCGTGAAAGCAGAAGCCGTGAGGCGAAGATTCCCAGTCATGTCCTCGGTTATCGACTGCTGCGCTGCGAATACGCCCTCATCTTGGAACGGCTCAGCTGAGGCGTCGCGGCTTGCCGGAGGGTCAGGAGAGCCGTCCAACTCCGTGGTGCATTAATTGCGCATTCGTCAAATAATTGGACGGTGCGCCAATGACATCGTGTCCGCCGATCGATACAATCCAACTTTTCGTGGGGCCATGACGTCCGGAACTGTCCGAGGCGCGGCCCCATTGCTCTTTTTCGCCCTGCGGATTGTGCGATGAGTCAGAAGACATGGGGCGGACGATTCGCGGCGCCGACCGACCGCCTTGTCGAACAATACACCGAGTCGATCAGTTTCGATCGCCGGCTCTACGCTCACGACATTCGGGCGAGCAAGGCGCACGCCCGCATGCTCGCTGCCGTTGGCCTTCTCACATCGGTAGAGTCCGAAAAGATTGGCGTTGCCCTCGACGAGATCCAAGCGGACATCGAGCAGGGACGGATGGAATACACCACCGCCCTGGAAGACATCCACACGCATATCGAAGCCGCTCTCATCCGCCGGCTTGGCGATCTGGGGCGCAAATTACACACGGCCCGTAGTCGCAACGACCAGGTTGTGACCGATCTCAAACTGTGGATCCGCGAGGCGATCGACTTACTCGATGCGCGTTTGGCGATCCTCCAGCGCGCATTTCTCGCCCTCGCCGAACGCGAGCGCGATGTTGTCGTCCCCGGATACACCCATTTGCAACGCGCCCAGCCCGTCTTGGCGGCGCATTGCTTTCTGGCTTACATCGAGAAGTTTCAACGTGATCGGGAACGTCTGCTCGATTGCCGCAAACGCGTCAACGTGCTGCCGCTCGGCGTCGCTGCTCTGGCCGGTACGTCGCTTCCGATCGATCGCCTGTTTGTCGTGCGCGAATTGGGCTTCGACGATGTCGCGCGGAATAGCTTGGATGCGTCGAGCGATCGCGATTTTGCCGCCGAGTTCGTCTTCTGTTTATCGCTCGTTGCCATTCACCTGAGCAACTGGGCGGAAGAATGGATTCTCTGGACGACGACGGAGTTTGACGCCATCGAATTGCCAGATGAATTCTGCACGGGCTCCAGCATCATGCCGCACAAAAAGAACCCGGACGTGCTGGAATTGACGCGCGGCAAGGCCGCCCGCGTGGTAGGCAACTTGCAGCATCTGCTCGTGCTGCTGAAGGGGCTGCCGATGGCATACAATCGCGACTTGCAGGAGGATAAACCGGCGATCTTTGACGCCTACGACACGGTCTCGCGCGCCGTCGAAATTGCCGCTCCACTGGTGGCGAAGGCCAAGCTGAATCGCCCCAGCATCGCCGCCAAACTGGAAGACGGCTTCCTCGACGCGACAACGCTCATGGAAGCGCTCATTGCCCACGGCATCCCGATGCGCACTGCCCACGAAGCGGTCGGCGCCTTGGTGCGGGAATGCGAAGCCCAGAAATGCCGGCTCGCGGACTTGCCGCAAAGTCGTTTCGAGGCGATCCTGCCCGAGAAAGGCGCCGAAATCACCGCGGTGCTCGGAGTCGAGAACGCGCTTCGCGCATTTCGGAGCTACGGTTCCACCGCTCCCGCCCAAGTCGCCGAACAAATGAAGAATTGGAAACGGCGGCTGGACTGAGCGTCGGATCTAGGTGGCAAGCCAACTGCATCATTTGCTGGTCGCGGTCTCGAACTTCTCGAGTTCGAGCACCAGTGGCGGGCCGTTTCGCTCGCGAATCTCCTGGCGCACCACACCCATCCCTTCCACATACCAGTTCGACGTCGAAGGCAATCGCGGTCCGACTTCGTTGAGGTAACTGACCACCAGGGTTGAATTAAACCGACCCAAGGGGACGTTGACTTCGCTCGGCACGGAAAAGAAATTCGCGGTCGCGGAGCGACTGCCTAACTGAAACTTCGTGTTCCAACCTTTTCGCGGCGGCGACAGGCGAAGCACGCAGAGTGGAGGATTGATGTCTTCCTCGTCCTCGCGAAACCGGCAAAGCCCGCTCGCGGTAAAAGCGACCCATTCCCGTGCGACCACGCGACCTTTCATCATCGCCTCGAGCCGCATGCACTTCTGCTCACCCACCTTCTCTTCTGCCGCCGCCCGCACGATAAAGCGATCGCTCTGGCCGGAAACTCGATAGGTCCAGGTGTTCCCGACCGCAAGAGGGAATAACTTTTCCCCCTGGCGCGGCGATTCGTCGGCCAGGACTGTCGACGCAACGAAGAGGACGAGAACGCTACGCATGATATGCATCCGCCGTTGGGCAAAGTGAATGATACTGCCTAACGAGGATCTGAAACAAGCGCCGAATTTCTCATTGAACGTTAAGACAAATTGTCTTATGATGCCAAACAGACAGAATGTCTTCATTTGGAATTGCCATGCCGCGGACCCCTCGTGATGTGACCGATGCGGAACTCGCGATTCTACGAGTGCTGTGGCGGGATGGCCCCCAGCCGGTGCGGGGCATCGCGACTGCGCTGGCCAAGCGTGGCACTCCTGCTCAGGCAGCGACGATCCAGAAGCTCTTGGAACGCCTTGAAGAAAAAGGCTGGGTCGAGCGCGATCGGAGCGGCCCAGTGCAGATGTTTCTCGCCACGGCGGATCGCGACGACTTGATTGGTCGGCGGCTGCAAGGAATTGCCGAGGAATTATGCGAAGGCTCGCTGACGCCGCTCTTGAGCCATCTGGTGCAAAATGAGCGACTTTCCTCTGCGGATCGGCGAGCCCTGCGCGACTTGATCAATCGATTAGATGAGACGCCCAAACGCAAGCGCAACTAGCTCACGAGGCAACGATGCGGACACTCGTTGAGTACGGATTGGCAAATGCGGTGGCGGCAACGGCACTGGCCGTGCTTGCCTTCGCTGTCGGTCGAATCATTCGGCGACCGGCAATCCGGAATGCCTTGTGGCTGCTGGTATTTGTTCGATTACTGCTCCCGCCGGTCTGGTCGATTGAAATTCCAGTTCCAAAAGCAACGCCCAAGCCCGATTCGCCGGGGATCACATCGGGAGTTTCCGATCCTGAACCCATAGCTTCGACAGCCGCAGTCCCCGTGATCGCAGGCACTGAAGAACCAGGATCGGACCTGCTGCTCGATGTCCAAGCTCCGGATCAGACGGCATTGGCTGCAACGGAGTCCGCTCCCGCGCCGGTCACGGCCCCCACTTCAGAATTGCAAGAGGCGATGCCGCGAAACTCGTGGACATTGGCTGGAAGTTACTACCTGATCGTCGGAATCTGGATCGCTGGCAGCGCGTTTGTCGCGGTCCGGTCGATTCGACGGATTCGGCGATTTTGCCGCGCGCTCGAGGACGCGATTCCGGCGCCGACGTCAATTCAGGCTTCGGCTGAAGCACTGTCCGCGGCCTTGGGCTTGCGCCGCTGCCCCGAGATTCTCCTGGTGCCGGGTCGCATGTGGCCGGCCCTTTGGATGCCGGGCCTGTTCGCCCGGCGTGCGAAAGTCATCCTCCCGGCTGGTTTGCTTCCTCTTCTCAGTCGTGAGCAACAGGCGACCGTCCTGGCTCATGAACTTGCGCACCTTCGTCGAGGCGATCCGTGGGTGCGATGGCTGGAGTTGATCATCTGCGCCATCTACTGGTGGCACCCATTGCTTGGATGGTTCCGTCGGAAGCTTCGAGAGGCGGAGGAAGACTGTTGTGATCTGTGGGTAATTGCCGCGACGAGCGGGCGGAAGTCGTACGCGACCGCCCTCGTCGAAGCGGCGGTCTTTGTGAATGGTCCGGATCGCTTGGCGGCGCCTGTGCTGGCGAGTGGAGCGGGCCCGGTACGAAACCTGCAACGGAGAGTGACCATGATCATGTCGGCAAACCGGCCAGCGCGACTGACGCGTCTTGGCTTGGTAGCAATCCTGGGCATTGGCGGACTCGGACTTGCGTTCGGGCCGGCGATGGCCCAACCACCGAAACGGGAAGATCCTTCCCGGCGCGACGACGGGCCCAAGGAACCGCCCCGAGAGCGGCGGGATGGACAACCCCGAGAACGCGACCGTGGCAGCAACCGGGAGATCGACGATGCCCGCGCCGCAGTCGAGAAAGCGCGACAAGCTGCGCACGAAGCAATGATGCGCTTGACCGAAGCCGAGGCGCGATTGGCAAAACTCGAAGGCCGGCCGATGCCGAACGGTCGTCGCATGGACGGCGACCCATTCCGCCGCGGCGATCGCGGTCCGGATGAACGCCGACCTGGCAACGAACGTGCACCCGGCAACCGCGGGCCTGGTGACCGAGGACCCGGCGACCGCGGGCCTGGCGACCGAGGACCTGGTGACCGAGGACCCGGAGACCGCGGGCCTGGCGACCGTGGACCTGGCGACCGTTCACCCGAACGGCCGCGTGGGACGGGCGCCGGCCCGGGACCCCAGCTCCAAGAACTCCGAATGCAAATTGAAGAACTTCGGCGGGCTATGGAAGAAATGCGACGCGAAATGCGACGCGGCAGTGAGGACCGACGACCGGATAATCGCGGCGGAAAACCAGGAGAGCCATCCCGTCGCAGCCCTGATGTATCGCCCAAGCCGGCCCGGTAACAGACTGGATCGCTCTCGATTTCCCTTAAGGCGATATCTGCCAATTCTGCGTCGACCGATCTGGGGGTGCCTGACTTACTCACACTCCCAGATCCGTTCGAATTCAGCCAACAATCCAGCTTTCAAGAGTTCGACGCCGGAGGAGTCGGGTTCCCACCTTGGCCGGCTCCTTCGACCACATCCGAACCGAGATGCACTTCTCCCGAGCGCGGTTTCGGCGGTCCATTGCGCAGCTCGATCAGACCCTGGATGGCAATAAAGAAGATCGGCACAAAAAAGATCGCGAGCACGGTCGCCGTGATCATGCCACCGAAGACCGCGGTGCCTAGCGAACGCCGGGCCATGGCCCCGGCGCCCGTCGCGAACACGAGCGGCAGCATGCCGAGAATGAATGCAAAACTGGTCATGAGAATCGGCCGGAAGCGCATGCGGGCCGCCTGAACCGCCGACTCGCGAATGGACTTGCCGCTCAAGCGCAATTCGCGGGCGAACTCGACGATGAGGATCGCATTCTTACTGGCCAGAGCGATGATCAGGACCATGCCAATCTGCGTGTAAACGTTGTTGTCGTACTCCCGGAAATTGACTCCCAAAACGACTCCCAGGAGGCCGAGGGGAACGACCAGAATCACGGCAAACGGCAGCAACCAGCTTTCATATTGAGCAGCTAACACGAGATAGACAAACAATACCGCCAAAACAAAGATCAGTAATGCCTCGCCGAACTCCATCCCGAGGAACTTGAATGCTCCGCTGCTGACGCGCTTTTCCTGGTACGCGATGGACGTCCACTCGTAACCCATCGACGAGGGTAACGACTCGTTCGCGGCTTGCTCCATCGCTTTCAACGCGTCGCCCGAACTGACCCCCTGATTGGCCACGCCGTTAATCGCTGCGGATGGGTACAGGTTGTAGCGGATCACCGACAGCGGCCCAATCTGCATCTCCGTGCTGAGCAATGTGCCGAGTGGAACGCGCCCGCCATCGCGATTCTTGACCTCCAATCGCTTGAGCAAGGTCGGGTCGGCCCGGAATCGGGCATCGGCCTGCACGCGTACCTGGTAGGTGCGATCGAACTTATTGAAATCGTTGACGTACACTGATCCGAGATTCGCTTGCAGGGCGGCAAACACGTCGTCGAGTTTGACCCCCATCGTTTCGGCCTTCACGCGGTCGATATTCAAATAGACCTGTGGTACGCCCGCACGGAACGTGCTTGTCAGCTTCGCGGGGTCGATCTCCGGTCGCTTCCGAGCATTGTCCATGATGGCTTGGGCTCGTTCCTGAAGCGCCGCGAGCCCGACGCCACCGCGGTCTTCGATCTGCATTTGGAATCCGCCCGCGAAGCCGAGACCTTGAATGGACGGCGGGACGATCACGATGATGAACGCTTCCTGCATCTGGGCAAACTCAATTTGCAATTCTCGCACCAACGCATCCTGTTGCGTCTGCGGTGTCGTTCGCTTCGACCAATCGCTCCAGGCGGCAAACGCCGTTGCTCCGTTCGGAGCATTGGTCCCGTCGAGCAAGGAAAGGCCGCCCAGGATAAACCAATTATCAACAGTTCCGTTGTCCTGGAACTTGCGGAACACTCGATTCATGCGCTCGCTGACTTCGTGAGTTCGTTCCAGCGAGGCCGCGTCCGGAAGTTGGACGGCTATGAGGACGTATCCCTGGTCCTCATTCGGCAGGAACCCCTGGGGGGTATGCTCGTAACGCCAACCGGCAAACAAGGCCAGGGCGACAAAGACAATCAGCACTAGCCACCAGAAGCGAAGCAAATGCCGAATGGCCCATGTGTAGCCACGCTCGGTTGGCCGATACAACGTGTCGAAGACGCGGGTAAAAATGTTACGGCCGGTATGCGGCCTCAGGAACTGGGCACACTGGGCCGGCTTCAACGTCAACGCGTTGACCGCGCTGATGACCGCCGTGGCGGCAATGGTGAGTGCGAATTGCCGATACAACTGGCCGGTAATCCCCGCCAGAAACGCGGTCGGAATAAAGACCGCCATGAGCACGAGCGTGATGGAAATGACCGGTCCCGTCACTTCGTTCATCGCCTGAATCGTGGCCAGCCGCGGCGTCATCCCCTTTTCGATGTGGTGCGACGCGTTTTCGACAATCACGATGGCGTCGTCGACGACGATCCCGATGGCGAGAACAAGTCCGAACAGCGTCAGCAGATTAATTGAGAATCCGAGCACCGGCATGAACGCGAACGCGCCGATGATCGTGATCGGGACCGTCGTGGCCGGCACGAGCAGTGCGCGCCAGCTCTGAAGAAACACGAGAATCACAATGAGGACCAAGGCGCCGGATTCGAGCAAGGTCTCGTACACACTGGTGATGGCGGCATCAACGAACTTGGTCGTGTCGAAGGGAATGCTGTACTCCACACCTGGCGGAAGCGAGGGCTTGATCCGCTCCATCGCCTCGCGCACGCCTTTGGCCACATCCAGAGCGTTGGATCCGGGAAGCTGGAAGATGAGGACATTCGCGGCCTCGAAGCCATTGCGGGAGTTGAACGAGTCGTAGGTTTGTGCGCCGAGCTCGACACGAGCCACGTCGCGCAAGTAGACCGGTTGCCCGGAAGCGCCAGACTTGAGTACGATTCCCTCGAATTCGGCCGGGTCGGTGAGTCGACCGAGCGTCGTGACCGTCATCTGAAAGACTTGCCCCGAAGGATTGGGGGGTTGCCCGACCTGTCCGGCCGCGACTTGCACGTTTTGGCGAGCCAGGGCGCCGACTACGTCCTGCGTCGTCAGTTGTCGTGAAGCCAGCTTGTCGGGATCGATCCAGACGCGCATGGCATACGACCCCACGCCACGGACCATCACGTCGCCCACGCCCGCGACGCGGCTCAGATCGTCGCGGAGTCGCAGCGTCGCGTAATTCGTGAGGAACAAGCCGTCGTACGGCCCCGGCAAATTCGAAACCACGCCGACGTCGGCAAGATGCGCGGCCGAGTCGCCTGAGCTGGACACGATCAAAACGGTTCGGAGCTTGTCGGCGCCGGCGGGACCGTCGGTTGCAAAACTGTCGGGCACGTTGATGCGATAGGCGTTCGGCTTATCGGGGGAGGTCGATTCGAGCTGGGCCCCCTGCTTGGCGAGCGCCTCGCGCACCGCTTCTTTGGTGAGTCCGAGCTGCTTGAGTCCATGCGGATCGAGGACGAGATCGTACCGATCTTTTGGCGGCGGAGCGGTTAATGAGATCGCGAGCACAATGCTCGCCGATTGTTTCTTGATCGTCACGCCTTGGCGACGCACTTCTTCCGGAAGCTGCGGCGTCGCCACCGCCAGGCGGTTCTGCACCAGAACCTGGGCGTCATCCAGATTGGTACCAATCTCGAACGTGATGGTGAGCTGGTAGCTGCCGTCGGCGGAACTGGTGGAGGACATGTACATCATGTTCTCCACGCCGTTGATCTGCTGCTCAATCGGGGCGGCGACCGTATCCGCTACGACCTTGGCATTGGCGCCTGGATAGTTGGTCGTGACGACAACCGTCGGCGGGGTGATTGCCGGATATCGTTCCACCGGCAATCGGTACATGGCGACGACGCCGAACAAGAGCGTCACGATGGCGATCACGTTCGCGAAGATCGGCCGGTCGATGAAGAAACGTGAGATCATTCAGATTTACGCTCGCGATCGAGGGGTTTGATCAATTCGCGTCGCCTTGTATCGTTTGGTCTATTTGGTAACGGCCGCGGCTTTAGCCGGGGCATGAAGTTCCCAATTATCGGGGGTGACCGGAACGCCCGGGCGCGCCTTCTGCAAGCCGTTCACGACGATTCGGTCGTCCGGTCCCAGTCCCTTCGTGATGGCAATGACCGACCGGGCCGATTCCCGCACCGGTCCTTGTGGCGCCTGGCGTTCCTGGGTTGCGGAATTGGGATGGATGAGCACCCAGCCAGGCTCCGCCGACTCACCGGGCGGTGGCTCACGCCAGATTCGAGTTCCGACCGTCACCACGCGCTTCTCGACTACGTCGCCCGAACCGAGCACGTAGACATAGCGCCCTTCCTGGCCGGTCATAATCGCATCTTCCGGGATGACGGGCTTGGGTTCGGGAGCGCCGGCGGGCACCCGCACCCGGGCATAGAGTCCGGGGTACAACAGGCGCGTGCCATTTGGTCCGACCGGAGGATTCGGGATGATGCCGCGAAGTCGGAGCGTGCCGGTGCCTTCATTGACCCGATTCTCCTGGAAGTCAATTGTGCCGCGGTGCGGGTAGCCCGATTCCGTGGTGACTCCAACTTCCAACACGTCTTCCGGCCGAGAAGCGCTCCTTTGGGCGCGCTGATGCGCAACCAGGTCGCGCTCGGGAGCATCGAAGTAGACATACATTGGATGCATACTGACGATCGTGGTCAGCAAGGTCGGCTGGTCCTGTCCGACCAGGTTGCCCTTGGTCACCATGGTGCGATTGATGCGACCAGAAATCGGCGCCCGGATGTCGGTGTAGCCCAATTGGATCTTGGCCGCCTGTAACGCAGCCTCGGCGGCATCCTTGGCGGCTTGCGCCACGCCGAGTTGGGCATTATTCACGTCCACGGTGGACCGGGCCTTGTCAATCTCCGATTGCGTAACCGCACCGCCGGGGGATCGCAAAAGCCGTTGCAATTCGGTCTCCGCCAACTTGATTTGCGCTTTCCAGTTGGAGATATCAGCGACTGCTTTCGCCTGGTCGGCGGTGGCTCGGGCGACGGCCGCCCGATACTCCCGGGGGTCAATTGAGTACAGTGGTTTGCCGACCTCGACCTCATCGCCTTCCACGAAATGGATCTCTTCCAATATGCCCTTGACGCGTGCGCGGATTTCTACCGATTCGACCGCTTCCATGTGGCCGTTGTACTCGTAATAGCTCTGCACCGGATAGACGACTGGCCGAGCCACTGTCACTTTCGGCGGCGGCGGCGCTCGGGCTGCGCCTTTTTGGCCCTTGCAGCCAATTCCCGCCAAAAGCATGACGGCAGCCAGTCCACCGATGCAACAATTCTGAATCATGCGGGGCATTGTGTTCTCACGATGGAAGCGGGCGGGTCCCCAGTAAATGCTCTTCCTCCAATAATAGGAATACCACATTCGACGCATGGGGATTACACGTCACGACGCGGAGTCAACAAAAAAGGGCGGCCCCCATGCCGGGGACCGTCCCTTTTTCCAACTTTGCCTCGTTTCCCCACCTAATCATTTGCGAGTCCAAGCTCTTCGAGTGACTTCGCTCGGAGCACCGCACGACCAAGGGACGCCAGCCGATCGGCCGGCAGATTCATCAGCCGGTCCACGGCCTTGGTAGAAAGCGGACCGAAGAGGCCCTCGAGTTGCTCGCGGATTAGTTCCTGTTTCCCGCGCAACTGACCCTTCTCGATGCCTTTCTCGATGCCCCGCTCGTAATAGGTCTTGTTCATGGCTTTCACCTTTTCAAAGGGCTTCGCAGCGGTCAATTGCTCAAACTCGAGACGCTGAGCGTCGTCCATGGGCAAATAAGCTGTCACGCACTCGCCCAACAGGAATCGGCGTTGATCGGTTAATGGCGCATCGGTCAATCGCCGTAACGCCTCCGCACCGAGCCAGGCCACCTCATCGCGCGGGATATTCATTAATGCGGACAATGCTACACCCAACCAGTTATCTCCTTGGACATATTGTATCGCATCAAGTCCGGGTAACCCCACGTACAGATATTGGAAGTGAATCGGCCTGAATTCCCAGAAATACTCCTCGTATACATCCGTCCCAATTCCATCGAGACCGACCTTAGGCAGCCGCGAAATAAATCTACCGGTCACTGGGGCTCAATGATGAGGCTCCATTTGGGCAAGGTCTGGGAACGGATCAAGCGGCTCGCGATGGGGGCAAATGCGGTTTGGGTTAGCCGGACACCGCGTTCGTAAGTCGTGGTGACCGCGCGGATCAACGGGTGAATCGTCCGCCATGTCATCGTGCCCGCCCAGCGCAAGGCTTGCTCGATCGAATGCAGGAGCGTGCCGTTCCAGTGCTGCTCCAAGATGCCCCAGCAACGCTCGATGGGATTGTACTTGCTGTGGTACGGCGGCAGGTACACCAGTTCGACTTCGATCCGGTGGCGATCGACGAACTCCACGAGGCGTTTCATGAACTGCGTGCGGCAACTGGCAATCTCGGGACCATTATCGAGTTCGATGTGCAGTCGCTGGACGCCCAGATGAACCGTCTTCCGCTCGTTCCACCATTGATCGAGACCATCGGCGATGAAGTCGCTGGTTTCTTTCGAATGGCCGAACAGGAACCACGGTTGCTGGATCGTCACGTTGCCGCGATTCAACTCCAGCACGCCGAACGGGACCAGCACGGCGTCGGGAGACATGTCGTGATCGACGGCCCTGACGGGTTCGATGCCGCGTGCCTGACCGCCGCGGGAGAATTCGCCGATCTTGACTTTCGCTTTGGTGTCGAGGGAGATTCTCAGCGTGTCCGCTTCGCTCGCCGTCCGAATGCGGGCGGCTTGGACGTTCGCGAAGATCGCGTCGGTTTCGGGAATTTTTTTTCGGGACGGGCTTTGAGGACCCGGCGGAGCCGGTAGCCCAGGCGGTTGAGCAGACAGCCCACCGTCTGCCGGCAGGGTACGAAGCCCTTCAACTCGGGCTCGGCTTTCAGGGCCTCGCGAACAGCCTTGGCGGTGATCCGGGTGAACGCCAGGGTGGTCTGAAACTTGGGGTCGGCCTGCGCATGGGGGTCGACCAAACGATGGACATGCTCCTCGAGTTTCGGGCAGAGTTCTTCGGTCTTTTTGCGTCCGCGGAGGTGACAGGCGTCCAGGCAACGGATGCCGGTACGGAGTTCGCCGAGCCCCGTGATCACCGCTGCACGTCCCCAACCGAAGGTCGTCTCCGCCTCACGGGCGGAACCGTTGCAGTATTTGATGGCGGTCTCGGCTTGGAACTGTCGGCGCCGATAGCCGGTAAGAAGCTTAGTGGCTGACTGGATGGTCTGAATGACATCTTCCGTGAGCGGTGACATGGCCGTCTCCTCCTTGAGACAGGCCTACTCATACACGATTGGGCGGAATGATGGTAGATCATTTCCACGCCGCTGCCTTAAGGTAAAGACCGATGGGTAGAACTGGCAGACCATACTTGTCACGCAGGTAGCCGTAATCGCGATAAATGCGCGGGCGCAATAGCGTTGCTTTGTCGGGCGACTCGATTTCGATGTGGACGAGCGCAAGCAAATGACCGGACTCGCCTGGTCGCTGACCCGGAACGACTTGACGGGTCGGCAACTTGGCGACGAGGTCGAGAACCCGCCGCGGTCCCTCCGGCGGATCTGGAAACACTTCTTGCGGCAGCCATTCGACGGCGTCGCCGTCCAATCGCTCGGCCCAGGGAGCGAAAAAAAGGCGCAGGAAGTCGGCAAAGAACTCTTGGATGAGCGTCTTGAATCGTTGGTCGTGGTCTTCGTAATCCATCATTTGCGTGTGCCGAGCCGGATTGACCTAATCGTAGTCCCCGCCCCACGATCGAACAGCGAGCGTGCTTCACGCTCCTTTTCTTTAGCGCAAACGCCTCAAACAAAAAAAGGGCGGCCCCATGCCGGGGACCGCCCTCCGAAGTTGCAACATCATTCGATCCATCACTTCGCCACTGCGGGCTCCGCGATAGCTTCCGCAGGGACTGGCTGGACGGTCTTCGTGCCTTCCATGATCAGCTTGGCATCCTCGCCCTGACCATCCGCCTTCACAACGATCGTATCGGCGCCAACGAATGTACCGCGGAGCAAGTCCTCCGCCAACGGGTCCTCGAGCAAGTTCTCGATCGCCCGGCGGAGCGGCCGGGCCCCGTATTCCGTGTTGGTGCCCTTCTCGATCAGCACGCGCTTGGCTTCCTCGGTCATTTCGAGTATGAAGCCCTTCTCTTTCAGCCGCTTGGCGACCTTCTTGAGTTCGATATCCACGATCGTCCCCAGGTCGGCTTCCGTTAGGCCGCGGAAAACAATGATGTCGTCCACGCGATTAAGGAATTCCGGCCGAAACACCTTTTCCATTTCCGCCTTGAGGCGTTTCTTCATATCGGCGTAACTGGTTTCGGCGTCCTTCTTGGTGTATTGCCCGAGTCCGTACTCGCGCTGCGTGATGATCTCACCGGCGCCGATGTTGGTCGTCATGATGATGATCGCGTTCTTGAAGTCGATCTGCCGGCCGAAGCTATCCGTGAGACGGCCCTCCTCCATGATCTGCAAGAGCGAATTCCACACGTCGGGGTGTGCCTTTTCGATTTCATCGAGCAGGACCACGCTATACGGCCGGCGGCGAATCTTCTCAGTCAGCTGGCCACCCTCTTCATATCCGACATAGCCCGGCGGAGCGCCCCACAGCCGGCTGACGTTATGCTTCTCCTGGTACTCGCTCATGTCGAGTTGAACGAGTGCTTCCTCACTGCCGAACATGAACTTGGCCAATTGCTTGGCAAGCAATGTTTTGCCGACGCCCGTGGGGCCAGCAAAGATGAACGATCCCGTCGGCCGCTTCGGGTCCTTCAAGCCCGCCCGGCTCTTGCGAACCGCCTTGGACAGTGCCTGGATCGCCTCGTGCTGACTGACCACTGCATTATGCAACTCGTCTTCCATCTTGAGCAGTCGCTGCGTCTCATCGTCGCCCAGGCGCTTGAGCGGCACGCCCGTCATCTTGCTGACGACCTCGGCAATGACTTCCTCATCGACAACGCCGTCGGTCTCCTTGGACTTTTCACGCCATTCCTTGGTGATGGTGTCCTTCTTCTTTTTGAGCTTGTCCGCCTGGTCGCGCAGGCTAGCCGCTTTTTCGAAATCCTGCTCGGCCACCGCCGCTTCCTTGTCGTGATTGAGCTTTTCAATCTGTTCGTCGATGTCCTTGAGATTCGGCGGCCGGGTCATGGCCTTCAGGCGAATGCGTGCGCCGGCCTCGTCGATCACGTCGATTGCTTTGTCCGGCAGGCAACGGCCGGTGATATATCGATCCGACAATTCGACAGCGGACGAAAGCGCGGCGTCGGTGATCTGCACGCGGTGGTGCGATTCGTAGCGATCGCGAAGCCCTTTGAGGATTTCGACCGCTTCTTCCTTCGACGGCGGGTTGACCAGGATATCCTGGAACCGCCGAGCGAGAGCGGCATCTTTCTCGATATATTTGCGGAACTCATCGAGCGTCGTCGCGCCGATGCACTGAATCTCGCCGCGCGCCAGGGCGGGCTTGAGCACGTTCGATGCGTCAATCGCTCCTTCGGCGCCGCCGGCGCCCACGAGCGTGTGCAATTCATCGATAAAGAGGATCGTGTTCTTGGCTCGGCGAACCTCATTCATGACCGCCTTGATTCGCTCTTCGAATTGTCCGCGGTACTTGGTGCCGGCGACCATCATGGCCAAATCGAGCACCACAAGCCGCCGATCGCGGAGCAACTCGGGAACGTTGCCCTCCACGATCATTTGGGCCAGGCCTTCGACGATGGCCGTCTTGCCGACTCCGGCCTCGCCCAGAAGCACCGGGTTGTTCTTCTGTCGGCGGGAAAGGATCTGAATGACCCGCTCGATCTCGTTGGCCCGGCCGATCACCGGATCGAGTTTGCCCTGGCGGGCCAACTCCGTGAGATCGCGGCCGAAGCTATCGAGCGCGGGGGTCTTGGATTTGCCCTTGGCGGGTCGTTCGCGGGTACCGCCATTGCCTTCATTGGGCCCTTCGCTGGACTCTGGCATATTGTGCCCCAAAAGATTCAGAACCTCTTCGCGGACGTCTTCCAACTTGAGTCCCAAGTTCATGAGAACCTGAGCGGCAACGCCTTCCTGCTCCCGAAGCAATCCCAGCAACAGGTGTTCCGTGCCGACATAATTGTGGTTGAGGTTGCGCGCTTCCTCGACTGAGTATTCGATCACCTTCTTGGCGCGTGGCGTATGCGGAAGCTTGCCAAGCACGACCTGATCCCCGCCGGGACCGGTCTGCACGATTTTTTCGACTTCCAGTCGAATCTTTCGCAAGTCAACGTCCAGGTTTTTCAGGACATTGGCGGCGACCCCGGAGCCTTCCTTGACCAGGCCGAGGAGGATATGCTCGGTACCGATGTACTCGTGGTTGAAGCGTTGCGCCTCCTGATTGGCGAGCTGCATCACCTTTCGAGCCCGGTCCGTGAATCGTTCGTACATCTGAGGACTTCTCCGGCGTGCCGGGTTGCCGATGCCCGTCGCGCACTCGGCCTCGGAATTGGAGAGCCGTGGCTGCTCGGCGGTTCGGAAATTCGGGACGGCTTCACTTCATCTTATGCAACGCCCTGCCTGTCAGACAACGCGGGCTGGTTACGGCGGGCCTACGGGGAGTCTGGCCCCCATTCTCCGACAGCCAAGTTTGGCAAGATGCAATGTGCAGCAGGATGGCAAAGTTGTGGGATTCTAGGGTCGTTTGCCGGGCAAATCAAGGCGGGCCGGCCACACGCCCGCAAGGATGGCGAGCCGATCGGTGAACCGCCGGATAATGACGACATCCGGCGGCCCACCGATCGGCTCGCTTTTTCGAACGATCCCATTGCGAGTCGTGGCTCGCCAAGTCATTCTCGCCAACGGTTTGCGGCGTTCGTACGACAACCGTAGCACATTCCATCCAAGGAAACGCAATGGCCGAACGGCATCAGGTCGTGATAATCGGCGGAGGCTTCGGCGGATTGGCGGCCGCTCAATCTCTCCGAGGCGCCAACGTGGACGTCACGTTAATCGACCGCCGAAACTTTCATTTATTCCAGCCGCTCCTGTATCAGGTTGCCACCGGAGCGCTATCGCCAGCCAATATCGCTGCTCCGCTGCGATCGGTTCTAGGACGGCAAAAGAATTGCCAGGTAGTGCTGGGCGAAGTGACCGGCTTTGACATTGCAAAGAAGTCCGTTTTGCTCCGCGACGAACAGATACCGTTCGACAGCTTAATCGTCGCCGCTGGAGCGACTAACAATTACTTCGGCAACGATAACTGGCAGCAATTCGCCCCAGGTCTCAAAACCGTCGAAGACGCCACCGAGATTCGCCGGCGAATTCTCTCCGCATTTGAGAAGGCGGAGCGATGTTCGGCCATCAGCGACCGGCAACGGTGCTTGACGTTCGTGGTCGTGGGCGGCGGAGCGACCGGCGTCGAAATGGCCGGCGCAATTAGCGAATTGTCTCGGCACACTTTGCGGAAGGACTTTCGGAACTTTGACCCCGCCTCGACCCGAATCGTTTTGGTCGAAGGGCACGATCGGGTCCTCCCGCCCTATTCGGAAAAGTCGTCGCACAAGGCCGAGAAGGCCCTGGCACGCATGGGTGTCGAGGTGTGGACATCGTCCAAGGTCAAGGACATTCAGCCCGATCACGTGATGGTCGAACGCGGCGGAACTATTCAGCGGATCGACACCGAGACGGTCGTCTGGGGCGCCGGCGTTCGGGCCTCTCCGCTCGGTAAACTGATCGCCGACGTGGCAGGAGCCAGCATTGACAAAGGCGGCCGCGTCATCGTTCAACCGGATTTGACGCTGCCGGGACATCCCAACATCTTCGTCATCGGCGATATGGCCGCGGCGACTTCGAACAACAAACCGGTTCCAGGCGTCGCCCAGGGGGCCTTGCAAGCGGGCAAATTCGCGGCCCACGCAATTCTCGATCAGCTGGCCGGCAAGACCGACCGCTCCAGCTTCACGTACTGGGACAAAGGAAGCATGGCGACGATTGGTCGTAATGCGGCCGTGTGTGAGATTGGCTTTCTCAAGTTCAACGGGTCCCTGGCGTGGCTGGCCTGGCTGTTCGTTCACATCATGTATCTGATCAGTTTCTCGAATCGCGCCATGGTGTTATTCCAGTGGTTCTGGAATTACATGACGCGCAATCGTTCGGCCCGGCTCATTACCGGCAGGGAAGCTGCCCAAACAAAATGTTGAACCACGGAATGTGCCCGTGCCCGAACACGCTTATTCTCCCGACCTATTGAAACGGCATCGACGCCGGCTGCTCGTATTGCTCCGCGCCCTTCTGCCCACAGGATCGGACGCCGAGTCGGCCTGGCGTGAAGCCTTGATGAGAATGGCGCAAAGTCGCACGCGAGTCCCCGATGGGGAATTCGCGTCGTGGATGGATGGAATTGCGCGCACTGTCGCCGCTGAGCATCGGAAGACGCTCGGACAACTGCCGTTTTCTGACGACCTATTTCGCCAACTGGCGGACTCCGCGCAACGATCGGTCGACATTGCCGAACGACGACCAAAGGTGCTCACCGGAATCCTCGACCGGCTGCCGCCGCCCGAGCTGGACTTGTTACGGCGACGATACGCACTGCGTCTGGGGACAGATCAGATTGCTATCGCGGAGGGCCGGCCCAAGGCGGCAATCGTCCGAGATTTGACCGTGCTGCACGCGTCCCTGGTATCGGCAGTGCAGGAAAGTCTGCCCGATGGGGGTCCCAGCTCCCCCGGCGGTGCAAGTGATCTGGGCCGACTCGTGGACCAACTCCTGGATGGGACGATTTCGGACGATGGCCGACTCGTGTTGGAGACACTGTTGTTGGCCGACGCCCCGGCGCAAGCTCATTACCATCGGCACGTCGCCTTGGCAGTGGATTTGGCATGGAAGTATCGTGGCGAGCCGGAAATTCCGGGAACGCCGAAGCCGGGACGACAAGCGATGACCGCACGGGAATGGTTCCTGACGATCGGCTTCGTTGTCGCTTGCCTGGCGGCGGCCGCGTTCATCGTCCTGCTGTTCACTGGCCGGTTGCCCAAGATTGGTTAACTCCCGTTCCGGGAAACTCCCACTTCGTCGGTCGTGCGTAGAACAATGTCATGACTTCTCCGCTATTGCTCATCACTCTCGGCGACGTGGCCGGCATTGGTCCGGAAATCACGGCCCGCGCGTGGCGAGAATTGGTTGCTTTTTCACAACCGATTGTGATTGGCGACCCACGTTGGCTCGAACGCGCGATTCGGCTGGTCGAATCGACTGCCAGCGTGCAAACGATTTCACGGCTGGCTGATGCACGCGCTTCCGAAACAGTCATTCCCTGCCTATCGGCCACTTCGGAGGATTTGCAAAGTGTCGAGCCGGGCAAGGTGAGCGCCGAAGCGGGCAAAGCGGCCTACGACTTCCTCTGCAAGGCGATTGATTTGACGATGGCGGGCGCAGCCGATGGTATCGTCACCTGTCCACTGCACAAGGAAGGCTTACACGCGGCCGGCATCCAACATCCGGGGCACACCGAGATCCTCGCCGAGCGTACTGGCACGAAGGAATACGCGATGGTTTTGTGGGGCGACGGGATCGCGGTGGCTCATGTCACTCTGCACATTGCACTGCGTGACGTTTTCGCCGGGCTCACAACGCCGGCGGTCTTGGAAAAAGTCCGACTTTTGAATGGACTGCTGCCGAAACTCCTCGATCGACCGCCACGGATCGGTGTGGCAGCGTTAAACCCGCATGCAAGCGATGGCGGGCTTTTCGGCGACGAGGAATCGCGGCTCATAGCCCCGGCCGTCGCTACGGCACAGAACAAAGGGATCGACGTTTCCGGCCCGTGGCCGGCGGATACGCTGTTCGTGCGTGCCAATCGCGGCGAGTTCGATGGCATTGTCGTCATGTATCACGACGAGGGCCACATCGCAATGAAACTGCGCTCAGGCCCGCGTTGTGTCAATATCACCGTCGGCCTGCCAATCGTGCGAACGAGCGTCGCTCATGGTACCGCCTATGACATTGCGGGAAGGGGCGTGGCGGACGCCGGATCGCTCGTCGCCGCGGCCAACGTAGCGAGCCGACTTGCGGCAAACCACGCAATGAGGTAGATGTTGAATAGAGAAGATCGGAGGAAGAGCGAATGGATCCCGCACATGCTCGGGAAACGTCCGAACGGGATCAACTGTGGGCAAGCCTGCGGCCCCTGCAGCCCGAAATCGATCGCCTTGCGAAGGGCGAATTCGATGGGTCCGAACGACAACAACAACTGATCAAGGTCCTGGGGCAAATCGTTGTCGCGGAGATGAAGTTCCGGGCGGAAGAGACGGGAGTGGAGTAATCGTCACCCATAAGGCTCCATTTCATTCATGCGAACCACGCTCTACTTGATACGACACGCGGCCACGCCCGCGAATCTGCAGACCCCGGCCAAGCTGCAAGGGTGTCGCGCCAACCCCGATCTCGCGCCCTTCGGCATTCGCCAGGCCCGTGCAACACGCGACTTCCTGGCAGTGCATCCGATTGATTTCGTCTACACCTCGCCCCTCCGGCGATCTTTCCGAACTGCCGAAATCATTGCCGAGCCCCATGGTCTCCTGCCAACGATCGTTGACGAACTGACTGAATGCGATGTCGGTGAGTGGGAAGGCCGAAGTTGGGACGAGATCAAAACTGCCGATCCGGAACATTACGCTCGCTATCATGCGGATCCTTCGGTCAACGGTTACTTGGGCGGCGAAAACTTCCGGCAGGTTTACGAGCGTGGAACGCGGGCCATCGACGATATTCTTGCAACGCATGACGGCGCAACGGTGTTGGTTGTTTCGCATCACATCGTGAATCGCACCTACCTGGCAGGTGTGCTGGGGATTGGACCCGCACGGGCAAGAGCCGTTTCACTGGACAATTGCGGCATCTCGATCGTGCGCTGGGAACGCGGCAAGACCACGGTCGCGACGCTGAATGCCGTCTTCCACCTGCAAGGGATCGCGGTGTAGCGATTTCCAATTGCAAAATGCAGAATCGCCAGCCCACGGTTCGAAGCAATCGCCGTGGGCTTTATTCTCAATGACCTGACGGGCTCCATGTTGGTAGCCCGAAGGGCGTCCGACTAAAGCCCACGGCGATGGCTTCGAGCCGTGGGGCGGAGGCCGGTGGCGATGGCATGAAGCCGGCCCACCACTCGGGCCCGCTGCGTCCCCACGGCTCGAAGCCATCGCCGTGGACTTTATTCTCAATGACCTGACGGGCTCGATGTTGTCAGCCCGAAGGGCGTCCGACTAGAGCCCACGGCGATGGCTTCGAGCCGTGGGCTGGCGATTCTTCTGCATTGTGCATTGGTCGTTGATCTAAGGCTTCTTGCTGGCAATCTCCTTCACCTCTCGCACCCAGATATTGCGGAATCGCACTGGGTTGCCGTGAAATTGCAAGTGAATCGGCGCCTTGGGAGGATGGGCCGTGTACTTCGGCGGCTGGTCGTAGAACGTGCCGCCCAACAATTCGAAATGATTCTGCACCAAAATGCCATTCTGCAACACCGTGACATATCCCGGCCGGGTCAACTTCTTGTCGGCATCGAATCGCGGCGACTCGAAGATGATGTCATAAGTCTGCCATTCACCCGGTTTGCGGCAAGCGTTGACCAACGGCGGATGCTGCTTGTAGAGCGAAGCGCACTGGCCGTCGAAGTAGGTCTTATTGTCGTATGAATCGAGAATTTGCACTTCGTATCGCTGCATCATGTAAACGCCGCTGTTGCCACGCCCCTGCCCGCTCCCGGAGACTGTTGCCGGCGTCGCGAACTCCAGGTGAAGCTGGCAGTCGCCAAACGATTGTTTGGAATTGATTTCGGTCTTCGCGGAAATCGCATACCCGTCCTGGATGATCCACTTGTCGCCGTTGTCCCATTTGGAAAGATCCTTCCCATCGAACAGGACGATAGCGTCCGAGGGCGCGCCATGGTCCTTGCCCGGCGTCACGATCTTCGGTTCGTCCCAGATGATGCCGGATTTGTACTCATGGACTACTGGCGGATTCTTCTTTCTTTTTCTGTTGAGCGCTCACTTGATCGCGGACGAACAATACAGCCGCGGCTCCAAGGAGACAGGCGACCGAACCGAGTATGCACGTGCGGAGAGCTTTCATGAGAGGCATCTCTTGGGGGAATGAATGGGTGAGGGAACAGATATGATGGGAGTCCGAGGCGGGAGAATCAACACCGGGCGCAAAGCCGCGACGCGGAGTCTTTGGGGCGCAGACTCCGCGTCGCGACTTCACAACGGGTTCGGGCAATTGGCGGCCGCCCTCCGCTGACTCCGCGTCGCGGCTTCACGGATTGGTAGCGTTATCGCTGCGGCGCCGGTTCGGGCGGCAAGAGGATAGCCGACGGCGGCCGTCGGAATGGCGTGCTGCTTGTGGATGGGCTCGGCTCGGTTCGCGGTGATGATTCCGCGGAAACCGGGTCCGTTAGTCGGGCCCGCGGACGATTCCAGCCAACCTCGCCACCGAATCGTTCGCCGCTCGATCGTGCTGAGGGCGCCAAGCCACGGGCGGCCGGCGGGGGGTCGAAGTTCGGCCGAGCCGGCGGAGAACTATCGAAGACGACGAGCTTCCCATCCGCCCCCGGCGGGGCCGGTCGGCGCGTTCGGGCCACGGTGCTGCTCGCAGGCACCTCGCCGCGTGCCATCTTTTTGAGATGCTCAATCCAATTGGCCTCGAGATCATCCACATTCTTAAAGCCGTAGAACTCGCGAGCCGCCGGGTCCCATCCTTTTTGCATACCGGCCGAGACAAAATTCAGGAACGTCGGTCGATCGCTCTTCTCGACCAGATACCTCGAAACCGAGTACCCCTGGGCATAAAGCGTCATCACATTTCGCGGATAGTTCTTCATCCGGAATAGGGCTTTGAGCTGAATGCCGTCGCCAGCGTTGAGGATTTGTTTGCACAGCTTGTCGTGGCGCGAGCGTTCGATTTCGTCTTCGGAATAGACCGAGCCGCCTTCGTCTGCCCAACGCGGCACTGGTTGTCGGAAATGATGCGCGAAGACCGTGTGGGTCACTTCGTGCGGCAGGACGCTGTTCTTGAGTCGCTCGCGCGATCCTTCGATGTGCATCTCTTGATACACGTCGCCGCCGTTGAAGTCGAATGTGGTCGCGCCGCCGGCGCCGCTATTGGTGACGTTGATGCGCAGCCGGCAAGGTTCACGCCAATTGGGCATTTCCTTCCCAAGCCAGTCGAGCGCTTTTTGCTTGCGATAATATTCGGCGAGCCGGGCGAATTCCTCGGCGTCGTCTTTTCGAGCTGTCTCGACAATGAAATTGGTGGTTCGAACTGTCGCTGCCTGGCCAGTCGCCGTCATGGCGCAAATGGCCAGAATCGCCCAGACGATACGTCGGGTTGCCATCCCGGTCCCTCCTCGATGGGCGAGCATCATGCTCGATCCCGCATCAAGAATCTACCCGCGAATCCCGGGCCGGGTCTGGACGGCAATTCAATTGAGCTGCAAAAGCTCTGCACAAAGTGCGGATCGGAACGATGTTATGGGCAGTGCGCGTTAGGCAAACTCTACGGTGCTGGCGCGGAATTGTAAGGCTTACACGCGCGGGCAACAGGATCGATGTGATTTGTACAAACGGGACAGTACGGAGAGCCGACCGATACAAATAGCGAGTCATGCGATAAGAATGGCGAGCCAAGCGTCTTCAATGGCGAGCCGACCGCCGTAAGGCGGCGGGTAATAGTTAGCAAGAAGTCGTTAGCAGCGGAAACTGGCGAGCCGACCGCCGTAAGGCGGCGGGTAATGACAACGGGCAAGTCATTACCCGCCGCCTTACGGCGGTCGGCTCGCGAATGATTAGACCAATTCCGCGATTGCCTTCCCCGAGTCGATCATCGGTACGGGTCGGCCAGTCTGATCGGTGTAGTGCAAATCGTTCGGCACCCCGAGGACGTGGAAGAGCGTCGCCATCATGTCTTGCGGGCTGATCGCTCGGGACTTGGGCGATTCGGCACGAACCGACGACTCGCCGACTACCTGTCCCATCTTCAAGCCGCCGCCAGCGAACGCGAGGGTCGACAAGGGCGCCCAATGATCGCGGCCGGCGGCGGTGTTGAGCTTGGGAGTACGGCCGAACTCTCCGGTGATGACGAGGAGAATGTCCTTGTCCAGTCCACGCTCCGCGAGATCGGTGACAAACGTGGAGACTGCCCGATCGACGATCGGGCCCTGCTCGCGGAAGCCTCGTTCGATTGAGCCGTGCATGTCCCAGCCGCTGAAATGGACGGTGACGAAGCCCGCGCCCGCCTCACATAGCCGGCGTGCCAAGAGCATGCGCTCGCCGAGTCCGGGACCATAGCGATCGCGGAGCCGCGGATCTTCGCGCGTGATGTCGAATGATTCGCGTGCCTTGCCCACAATCAAATCGAGTGCTTGCTGATCAAACGCGTCCATCCCGTTCATCAATCCGGATTGATCGACGTCGCGACGGCTGGTGTCGAATGCTTTGAGCAGTGCCCGTCGATCATCGAGCTTGTCGAGTGAATCGCGCATGACCATATTGTCGCGCGACGGACCCGCAAGTGGGAACGGCGCGAACTGTTGACCGAGCCATGCCGGGCCATCGCCGAGGATGTCTTGAAAACGGACGTAGGTCGGAAGCCCCTCTTGCCCGGTAGCCCCACGATAGCGTGAAAGGATCGCTCCGTAGCTTGGCTTGATGGGCGCGGCGCCATTGTCGGCTGCCGGGTAGTTGTAACCGGTCATGACCCAGTGCGTGCCGCCGCCATGTCCGGAATCGGTATGAGCAAACGAGCGGACAAAGGAGAACTTGTCTGCGTTTGCCGCAATGCGTTCGAACGTGCCGCCAATCTGAACGCCCGGAAGGTTGGTCTTAACCGCTCCCGTGACGGAGCGGAATTCGGCGGGAGCGTCTGGCTTGGGATCGAATGTCTCGATCTGGGATGGTCCGCCCGCCAGCCAGAGCCAAACGACCGAGGTTTGCTTGGCGGCAGTCCCAGAACGAGCTATCTGCTCGCGAGCCCGGAGGAGACCAGGAAGGGAAAGGGCGCCGAGACCCAGTGTACCGACGCGAAGAAAATCGCGGCGCGATGGATTCGCGCCGCGCGCCCGTCCTGGGACGCGAACATGGTAAGCATGGCCGGTGGCCTGCTAAGGGTGACAGACTCTGAGGACGCGAGTCAGGTGGGACAGAAAACAACAACAAAAGCATATCAAACAAATCGCCTACAGTCAACGCAACCGATGTGCCCAATTCGGGCAGATGGTATTAGGAATCGGAATGTGAGGGCCGACAATTCAGTTATCAACATAAGTCGTTAATTTGCATGGCTTAACGTTTATGATTTACTCGTATGATGGTGACTATGCCGTATCCAGTTTCTCCCCGAATGCACGAGCACTGCATATTTATCGCACAAAATGTCGGCGATTATGCCGCATAATTGGGCGGCAACTGCATAAAATGTTATCACTTGGTTGACGAACAAACTGGCCCCAGCTGGGTACGCCGGCAAACACTGCGCTTTGCAGCCGGATCTCGATGGCTCAATGCAAAAAGCGAGCAAAGTGTTCCCAATGATTGCGGACCGCTTGGGCGACAATGACAGTGCCAATTTTTTCGCCATCCGGTTCTCATTGGTGGCGAATTTAGAGTCAAACGCTAGGAAAACTATCAAATCATCCATGAAGCCCTTGCACGGTGCATTATGATCGGCGAAGTCGTCTATTTGTTTGCCCACGATGTGGGAAACGAAGTCGTTCGCGCCGATGTAGGGCGAATCCTCGGCCAAGTCGCCGCTCCGCTAGCCGTTCGGGGCGATCACACGGCTCCACGTGACCTGCCCCTCCACCAGCCGCTGTCCGTCGAACCCGCCGTCCAGTTGACGATCGGCGGACGGCCCGTTCGCATTCAGGTCCGCATTTATGATGTCGGGGTTGTCAGTATCGTTTTTCGCATTCCATTCGAAATCGAAGCATGGGTTCAATTGATGCGGTTCCATTGCAGTCAATTGGACGACGGCCGACGGATCGAAGCCGCATCTGGACAACTCTGCAGTGAGATTGTTCGAGATCTGGGGAAAGCGATTCTAAAGCCTGCCGGCTCGACCGAACCCGAGGCTTATACCGTCTTCGTCTTAACCGATCTCGGCGGTCCGCGCGAGGTCGCGGCGTGGGCGCGCGAACAGCAATTGCAAATTGCCGGCCTCTTGTCGGACGTCGAGTCGGAACGATTGTCCGAAGCCCAAGTGAGCGAGGTGTTCCGGCACAAGCAATCATTTGAGAAAACGGATTGGGTCATCGTCGATTGGGACGCCGCGTTGGTTGTGGATCTGACCGGCTACGTCGACGATGTGCTCTACGTCATCGAGTTGGCGAATTTGCAACTGGAAGAATTCCGCGTCATGGACGCGGCCCTCGATCGCCAACTCGCCACGGCCTACACGCTTCTGGAAAAGCGGCCGCGGTTCTCGATTGGCCGACCGGCCACCGCACTCCGGCACCTGCGCGCCCTGCGCGTCGACCTGGCGAAACTAGCCGACGAGGTCATGCACATCACGAAGTTTCTCGGCGACTGGTATCTCGCCCGCGTGTACTTGAGCGTGCGCGAACGATTTCACCTGGAACAGTGGCGAGCCAGCGTGGCTCAGCGACTCGCTCAACTCGACGATTTATACAGTGTGGTGCGCGCGGAAGTCAACGAGCGAAGAATGCTCTGGCTGGAAGTGATCATCGTTGTTTTCTTCGCGATCGACCTGTTTGCCATTCTGGTCTTGCGCCGATGATCCGTTCGACAGTTGACTTGAACAAACGGGGACCCTAAGAAGAAGCCATCGGGCAGATAGCTCAGCTGGTAGAGCGAGCGACTGAAAATCGCTAGGTCGCCGGTTCAATCCCGGCTCTGCCCACTGCATCCAACCGCCGCTTGCTTAATAGGCTTGCGGCCTTTTTTGTTGCTCTCCCCGCCCTCGTCTCCACCCGTTTTGTAGCCATTCTGTAGCTGATCGGCGGGTTTCGGCTTTTGGACGGGTTGCCGAAAGATGGCAGCCAGCTTGGTGGCCGCACGTTCCTGCATACCCGACAAACGTGCTGGTACACATCCTGGCTGAGTCGCGTCGTGCGGTGTCCAACTCGTTCCGCGACAACTTTAGCGTCCTCGCCGGCCCGAAGCAGCAACGTCGCGCTAATGTGTCTGAGATCGTAGGGCCGGGCCGTCGCCCGAAGTCCGGCGGCTTTTAGGATTGGGCCAAAAGGAACGTTGGAGCTCGTTCGACTTTCTCAGAAACCCGCCCTGATTGTCAGCGAACACCGGACCGTCGCTCCGGTAGTTGCCTTCGGCGAGCATTGCCTTGCGATGGTCGCCTAGCGCCCCAATCGAGAATTCGGACAGATGGATCCGTCAGGGCCGACACCTGGAATGAGGACGAGCCGGCTCCACGGGACGGCGATGGTGAGTCATCGGCGACCACCGAAGTCCTTGAAATGGCATGACTGGGAATGTTTGGTGTGTTTTTTGGCACCACATGCGCAACCGGCCCCCTTCCATTCCCGCATCTACTTCACTGGTAGATACAGGTGGCATACCGGGTGTGCCCTTTATCCGATCGATCGGCCCGCCCGCTCAATTCGGGAATGGAGCATCTCAATTGCTGTTAGAAGACGCGGCAATGCGCCTGTGAAGGCGCTGTTCATTGGCAACAGTTTCACCGCTCGCAATGACCTGCCCGGCTTGATCGCGCAACTGGCCGTGGCGCGGCGAAGGCGTCTTCAGCATCGTCTCATTAACGCCGGCGGCGCATCGCTTCGCCAACACCGGAATGCCGGCCATGCCTTGAAGGCGATCCAACACCGCGCGTGCTGGGGCGTGACGCAGATTAAAATCTGCAGATCCCGGCATCATGGTTGCTACTATCAGCCCGCGAAGCGACCGACGCTCGCAAACGAGGAGCGGCGTTCATCTATTGGGCACGGAAGCTCCCATTGAAGCGACAGTTGTCGCTCAAGGGACTTGTGAACATGAGCGGACTTCGCGTGCTTGTGGTTGAAGACAATCGCGATTACGCAGATAGTTTGGCCCAGTTCTTGGATTCCTATGGTTTCGACGTCCGGGTCGCGTATGACGGGCTCGATGGTGTGGCCGCCGCATTAGAAAACCCACCGGACGCCATTCTTTGCGATATCAACCTTCCGCGGGCTAACGGATTTGAGGTGGCCAAATCAGTGCGCGCCGCTCTGCCAGAGCCTCCATTGATGATTGCGATCACCGCTAAAAATGAACGGGATTTGATCGGATCAGCGGGCGCCGCGGGGTTCGATTACTATTTTCTCAAGCCCGTCGAACCAACGGAAATCGGCGGATTGCTTTTAGACTATGTCTTCGACCGAACATGACGCATGGAGGATTCGGCGCGGCGATACGCTGAACAATTCCGACCGCCTGTTGGGGCGCCTTCCGTGATGCCCGATGATTGGCGCTAACGCACCAGTTCGGCTAGTTCGCCTAGGGATAGCCGTCGCGCAAGTCGCAATCCTGCCTCAAACAGCCCACCGCCAATAGGTCGGCACCAACGAACCTCTCCAAGCACTTTAATCGCGGAGCCGTCAGAGCGACATATCGTCATCGGCAATTCGTCACCAGGTCGAACAGACACTGTTAGGCGGAGTGTTATTCCGCTTGGTGGGAGAGTAGTGAACAATCAGTTCTCCGCCAGCCGGGAACACGACCGTTGCCGGACTGAATGGGCAACTGGCAGCGGTGTGCCCGCGCGGGTCGATCTCAACACGCTTCGCGTCACCGGCGGCCGCGTCGCGGTAAACAGAACGTCAAACAAGGTCCACTTGTCGTCGTCATCATGCATTGAGCGTCTCCGTGTACAAAATCTGACGCACGCGGAGACATATCAATTTCTAACGGTTTCGCACAGACTAACGAACCAGTTCCGCGAGTTCGGAAAGGGTAAGCCGTCGAGCAAGTCGCAATCCAGTGGCAAAATGTCCGCCCCCTATGGGTCGACACCACTCGACTTTCGCGAGAACGATGATGATAGGCGTGTGATCCGCGCGTGACAGGTTGACTTGAAACTCTTCACCCGTGCGAGTTGACATTGTCAGCCGGGCGCCAATACCATCTGCGGACATGTCTGTTATGCCAAGCGCGATGTTCGCACTCAGATGGTCTGATGGAACACGTATATCGACCAGGATTTCACGACGAACGAATCGTCTTGCCTCCCTTCGAGCTTCAGAGCTACGTGCACCAGGGAGTTCCATTGGAGTCCCGCAGCATTTTGGAGCGCCGATGGACTTGTAAACGCGCAAGTCCGCTGAGGTGCAGTCAGCTATCCTGCTGCATATGTAGCACCGCAACTGCTGCGAAAGTTGTGCCTTGTGGACGGGCATGGATTCTTGGGGGTTGGGCGTCAACTACCTCTTATTTGTGGTCCATCAGCAAACCGAAGCGCCGTCACCAAATTGACGGTAGCTCGGGAGGGTTCGAACTGACGGTATCCGTCCAATCGCCGATTAATCGTTCGACGGAGTCCAGGTCCGGTACACCTCGAAGCTGGACCTTGCAGACACCGGACACATCCTCTTCCACACCGCAAGGGATTCCGTGCCGGACCAGGAATTTGCATAGGGATACAGCATGAGTTGCTTGAGTATCGGCAATTAAAGCCACGAACTGGATGCGGCCTTTCTCGCGGTCAAGCAGGGCTTGCTTCTGCTCCCACATGCTCACAACACCTCCCCAATCCACTTGATTGTCGTGGACCGAGGGAACGAACGACGAATTTGCGCATGACGAAGAAGAAAATGATGACTCGCGTGAACAATTCGGGTCGGCGCCGAGGTGAGGCACTCAACGGTTTGCATGAAACGCCGGACTTCTGTGAATTAGTCCTGTGAAGTTGCGGTCCGGCGTGTTGACAAGCCGTTCTTTTCGCCCTCGGCCGCAAGCACCAGTTTTGCTCTCCGACGAATAAGTTTGCCCCAGGTCACATCAACTTGTTCTCCGACCTCGGCGTCATAGACCGCGACCATGACCATGTCCGCCGGCTGGCTATGGTCCCGGCCGATCTTCCGCTGTTGCCGATGAGACCAGTGTGGGCGAATGAGCCGCTGCTTGGGCAGGTCGGCGGCGAAGACGCGCTGCATATGGGGACGTTGGAGGCCGTCAGGCCTGCGGTCGGTTCGCTGAGCTATTTTTTGGGCACAACTCCAACCTCAATGCGGGGCGAGACCTTCATCCCGACGACCCTTGGCACAGCCAAGTCAACGTTCACCGGCTTGACGGTGACGGCATGTGCCTGGTTCCCGGCCAAGTCCCGGCACGTCACGCGGATCAGGAACTCAAAACCTTGGTCGGCCGGTGCTACCCATGAGTACTGGCCAGTGTTACGTACCCATTCCGTCGTAATTGCCTTCCATTCGCCTGGCTTCGCGCCCTTTCGGGCCGCCTGGTACTCGAGCTTGATGGGAGCCGGTGCGATGTTCGCGTCCTCGGCCTGCCACCGGACGTCGACGACCGGCCCGCCGGCTGCCCCCGGCCCGACCCGCGCGCTGATGACCGTGACCGTCGGCCGGGTAGTGTCGACCACCACCCGGACGTCCCCGGGCTCGCCGGCCATCGGGGTCCGGCGGTTCGGCCCGCGGTGGCTTTCGGCCACGATCACGAATCGGTGCGCCCCGTCCCGCTCGGCCGAGTACACGAAGCCGACCGGGATGACCTGCTGGTGGCGTGCGTCGGCGGGCGGGGCCGGCAGGGGGCCGGCTTCCCGCACCTTCTTCCACGCCTTGCGGTCGTCGTCGGCCGCCCAAAGGGCTGCCCGGGTCAACCCGGACGGGCCGGCGACGACCTTAACGTCCAGGGCCACCAGCCGCGTGTTGATGTAGTGGGTGGGCGGTTCGGCTACCCGCAGGCCGGCGGCCAGTTGGATCGCCGCGACGAATGCAATGAGCCAAGCGAATGGCATGTCGTCCCCCCTAAAGTGGCCTGGTGAGTCCTATCGAAACCGATGGCATCGTCGCCACTCGGGTCGGCCTCGTCAAGACGAATTGAACCGCTGGTTTCAGCGCCTTCGACTGGTGAGACCGGCGCGATTGACCACGCCGGCCGGTTTCCTGGGCTCGCCCTGCATTTGATGGGGTTGAGTGTCGCGTTCGTCATTGTGTTCGTCGAGTTGCGTTAGCAGGCCACTCGCGGAGATGGCGCCGCCGGGAACCGGCGGAAGCCTTCCATAGTGATAGGTCGTTGCGTTTTCATGCTCAAAAGGTTTTCTTCGACGCACACGATTCGACTCCTTCCTTGTCCGTCACTGCCGCCGCGACTGACACGTCTGCCAGCGAATCATCGAAGATTGATTCCTTTCTGTCGCGGAACTCCTTGTCGGGTGCTGGGACCACGCGGAAACGTACTACCGCAACCGCGACGGCTTGCGCAACCGAGTATTGCAGAATCTCGTTTGCTCTTACACCACGGAGTCAGCGATTTCCTACCCAAAATGGCGAGCCTTCGTGCCCCCTTCTGAGCAATTGCACTTGAATAACGCCTTCCGGAGTCGCAAACTCCCCGAATGCAACTTCACATCAATGTCCAAGGTGGCCGACGCATGCTTGCCCTGGTGGGGCTCGTTGTTTTTTCGTCGCTTTCCTTGGCGCAAAGTCGATCAGCATCCCTTGAATCGCGTCTCTTGCGCGAAGATGTGACGCAGCTTGCCAAAGCGGCTCGCGGGCAGGGCGACCCGGTTCGCGGGGCGGTATTGTTTCATCAGCCCCAGCTCGGCTGCACCAAATGCCACTCGGCAGGCGATTCGCCGTCGCCGCTCGGGCCCGATCTCTCCAAGCCGGAGCCGAACGTCAGCGATGTTTATCTAATCGAATCGGTCCTCTTGCCATCGAAAGTGATCCGCAAAGGATACGCGACCGAGACCATTACGCGCATCGACGGCAAATCGATTTCGGGGTTGGTGGCGGAAGATCGCGGCAAGGAGATCGTCGTTCGCGATCCGAGGAATTTGGACAAGCCGATCGTAATCACCAAGGCCGATATCGAAGATCGCCGCGTCGAGAAGACCTCGCTCATGCCGGCCGGGCTCGTCAATTTACTCCCCGATCGGCAGCAATTCCTCGATCTGGCCAGTTATCTCTTCGAAATTGCCGAGTTCGGGCCGGCGCGAGCCCGATCTTTACGGCCGGACCCGGCGACCATCAACCCGCCATTGCCGGAATACGAAAAGGACCTCGACCACGCGGGGCTGATCGCCGAACTCGATGAGCCGGCTCGGAAGCGCGGCGAGGCGATCTATGGGCAACTCTGCATCACCTGCCACGGCACGCGGACACAACCCGGTTCCATGCCCACGTCGCTACCGTTCGCGGTCGGCAAGTTCAAGAACGGCAACGATCCTTATGCCATGTATCAGACACTGACACGCGGCTACGGGCTCATGCCGCGTCAGCCGTCGCTGGTGCCGCGGCAGAAGTACGACGTGATCCACTACATCCGCGAGAGCTACCTCAAGCCGTTCAACAAGTCGCAGTACTTCAAAGTGGACCGGGGCTATCTCGATCGGCTGCCGAAGGGAACCAGTCGCGGCCCCAAGCCCGCGCCGGGACAGCCGTGGATCAACGCGGACTATGGCCGCACGATGATGGCGACGATTGAAGTTGGCAATGGCGGCGGCAACATCGCATACAAGGGGATCGCCGTTCGTCTCGATCCCGGCGCGGGCGGCGTCGCGAAGGGCAAGGCGTGGATGCTATACGAGCACGATACAATGCGCGTCGCGGCCGCCTGGACCGGCGACGGATTCATCGACTGGAACGGCATCAACTTCAACGGCCAGCACCAGGTGCATCCACGGGCTGTGGGGCATGTCGCGTTTGAAACCGCTCCGATGCCGGGATGGGCGGACCCCGCAACGGGCAAGTTCGATGACCCCCGGCTCAAAGGCCTGGATGGCAAGCCATACGGACCGTTGCCGCGAAAATGGGCTGCATTCCGCGGACTCTATCGGCACGGCGACCGTGCGATCCTTTCCTACACCGTCGGCAGTACTCCCGTTCTGGAAAGTCCCGGAATGGCCGGGAGGCCTTCCTCACCGGTGTTTACACGGAGCTTCCAGATCGAACCGCACGATCGCGACCTCTTCTTACAAGTGGCCGCCACGCCGAAGATGGATTCGGGTCGCAGCTTCCGCAACGAAACCAATTACGATTGCCCCGGACACCGGTCGAATCGAATTCCGCGGAGCGACCAGCCTCGATGTCGCATCGCCAAGTAAATTCGACCTGACGAATCGCGACTATTCCATCGCGGCACGGATCAAGACCTCGCGAGGAGGAACGATCTTTGCCCAGGCGCCTGCCAGCTGGCATATGGGCTCCGGATGGCAAAGCTCTGTTCGTGCGCGGCGGGCGGCTTGTCTTCGACATGGGTTGGGTCGGCGCGGTCGAATCGCGTAGCCGCGTCGCCGACGGCAATTGGCATGATGTCGCCATGACGTGGGAGCATTCGAGCGGTGGGGTGCGGCTTTTCGTCGATGGCAAAGCGGATGGCCAGGGCGTCTTGAAGCCCAAGTCGCAAGCGAAGGGAATGGCGATCCGCATCGGTTTCGCGTCGCCGGATTTTCCGCGTGGGCAGTCGTACTTCGATGGAGAGATCGCGGACGTCCGCTTCTACTCGCGTCGGCTGGAGTCGCGGCGACACCCTCGCGGCGCGATTACCGCACAATGGACTCACGGCGAGTTGGAACATCGCCGATGCGAAGGGACGGACGATTGTCGATTCCAGCGGTCACAAGTTCGATGCTTCGGCCACGAGTTCCGGTTTCGCGGCCGGGCTTATTGACTCGCCAACTGGGTCCGAGTGGTTGACCGGCGGCAGCATGCTGCGGCTGCGCATTCCCGCTGACAACAAACCGTGTCGATTTACCTTGTGGGTTTCGCAGTCGAATTCAGCCAAGGCGACAGCCGAAGTCGCCAAGGTGATGAGCTGGTCAGGAGTCACTGGATCTCGGATCCCTCACGCACGGCGGACCACCGCGCTGGAATGAAACGCTGACGACCCGCGTCCAGATCGGCAAGAACGACGGGCCCTACGTGGCCGATGTGTTGCCAGTGCCAACCGCCAATCCCTGGCACTGTCAAGTTCGAGCGACGGGGCTCGACTTCTTGTCGCAGGGCAAGGAGTTGGCGCTCTGCACTTGGGACGGCGACGTGTGGCGAGTCGCGGGCCTGGACCGCAAAGATGGGGTGCTGAGTTGGCGGCGTATCGCCTCGGGGCTCTTTCAACCCCTCGGCCTCAAGGTCGTGAATGAACAAATCTACGTTTGCTGCCGCGACCAGATCGTGATTCTTCGCGATCTCAACGGCGACGGCGAAACCGACTTCTACGAGTGCTTCAACAGCGATCATCAAGTCACGGAGCATTTTCATGAGTTCGCGATGGCATTGCAGACGGATGCCGATGGCAACTTCTATTACGCCAAGGCCGCCCGGCACGCGAAGACTCCCCTCGTCCCGCAACATGGGACTTTGCTGCGCGTGAGCAAGGACGGTTCGAAGACCGATATCGTCGCCACCGGATTTCGCGCGCCCAACGGAGTGTGCGTCAATGATGACGGCACGTTCTTCATCACGGATCAGGAAGGACATTGGACGCCGAAGAACCGCATTAACTGGGTGCGGCCGGGTCGTTTCTATGGCAACATGTGGTCCATACATGGCAGCGACGATCCATCCGACTCCGCGATGGAGCAGCCGGTCTGCTGGATCACGAATTACTTCGACCGCTCGCCTGGTGAAATAGTCCGCGTTCAGGCGACGCAATGGGGCGGACTGAATGGGTCGTTGCTGAACCTGTCATACGGAACGGGAAAGGTCTTCGTTGTGCCCTATGAGAAACTGTCGGACAGCATGCAAGGGGGAATGATCGCGCTGCCATTGCCTGCATTTCCTACGGGAGTGATGCGCGGCCGGTTTGATCCACAAACCAGCGCACTTTACGCGTGCGGCATGTTTGCGTGGGCTGGAGACCAGCAGGAGCCTGGCGGGCTGTTCCGCATCCGACCCACCGGTCGACCGGCGTATCTGCCGATCGGGTTCCACGCGAAGAAGGACTCAATTGCTTTCGATTTCAGCGAACCGCTGCATCCCGATTCGGTCGCCGACGTTCGCAACTTCGGCCTCAAGATCTGGGATCTGCGGCGTTCCGCCAATTATGGTTCGCCACACCTGAATGAACGGGCGCTGAAAGTGACCCGCGCGACGCTTTCCGCGAATGGCCGGACGTTGACACTGACGATTCCCCATTTGGCGCCCACGCGCGGACTCGAACTTTGGTACTCGGTCAAAGGCGCGAACGGCCGCGCCATCGATGGCTTATTCCACGGCAGTATCAACAAGCTGCAGGACTGACGTCAGATAACCACAGGCGGGTGCGGGCGCATCGTGCGGCCCGAAATCGCCGAAGCCGTCAAGGGCTGGGGAGCCAGGGGACGCTCGGCCTGAAATTGATCGAGGGACTGGCCAACAACAAGTTGTGAGCAGCCGAATAGGCTGACTGGTCGCAATCGGTCCACCGCACATGCTGAGGATCCTGTCGATGCGCTTCACTCGTTTTGCGACCGTCTGTGGCATCGCTGCCGTAACACTTTTGTGTTACCGCGGTGGATTCGGCAAGGAAAGGAAGGACGGAATGCCAAAGGACCAACTCCCGATCGGATGGTCAAACTGAACCTGACAAAAGAGCAGAGGGCTCACGTTCTGAAACTTTGGAGTGAGCACGACGAGGCCGTCGCCAAGTTGACGCTGGAAATCGCCAAGCTCGACGCCGAATGCGTCAAGAAGCGAATGAACGTCCTCACTGACGCACAGTGGAAGAAACTCCGCGAACTCGATTACGAGCGACTGGATGACAGGGATAAGTCCAAGAGCAAGGACAAGCGATAATCCTAAAGCTCGGCTACCAACAATGATTGATCGCGAACGGTTTCGGTTGCTCGGCACCTACAAGACACCACGTTTTCGCATCGGGACCGTCCTCTCGTGCGAGTTCCGTGACTGCGACGTGATCGTCGTCCGCTACTCCGACGCCAAGTTCCCGTGGCCGATCGGCCGGCGGAAGGGTCATCGGCGCGCACGCTCGTCCCGTTCGGCGGACTGGCTAAAGCAGTCAAGCGGGAGTCGAATCAGGGCGTCTGCGACTGGTTTGGCGTCACCCGCAGGCCGGTCTACACTGCCGCCACTTCTTGAACAGCTTGGGACAGAACAAAGCGGATGAGAAATCGGTGGTCCAGCAACCGGAAGATCTTGCTTGACAATCGTCGAGCCGGCGCGGTGAGATATGGTCATGGCGTGGCGAACTAACTTCAGCCGGACTAGCGGCAATGTACAGTTCCACGTCGGCTGCTCAGCGTATAGGCTGCGCAAAAAATGGATGAGCGGCGGGATTCCTTTCCCACCGCTGGCGCCTCCCGCAGGTGCCGCCTCACGGCGCCGTCTCGAAACCGTTCACCACCGGCGCCTTCCCGAAGAACAGGTTCCCGTTGTCGGCGGCCGATAGGACGTCCGCCGTTCCGTCGCCGCCGTCCCACGTGCTCGCACCACCGAACTCCACCCATCCGGCCCCGGTTGGGTCGCCCAGCACCCACACTCGGTCGTTTCCGTCCCCGGTGTAGAACCACGCCGGACCGCGGAAGGTAGTCGAAGCTCCGGCCCACTCGATCCACACGGTGTCGTCCCCCGCCCCCGTGTCCAGGTCGAATGTACCGCGGAATGTCGAGCCCGACACGCCGCACCTCCTCCGAACCGGCCCCGGTCCAGATCTCCGTCCAGGACTTCACGTCCAGCGCCGTCAGGCCGATCCAGTTCTGCCCGATGGGGTTGTCCGTCCAGATCCCGAGCGCTCCGCCAACTGTCAGCACCCTGCCGGGCGCCGCGGCCAGGAGCACCAGTTGCTCGTCGCCGGACCCGAGGTCGATGGCTACGTTGCCCGCAACGGTTCCGTTGGCCGACTCGGAGGCCACGATTACCCGGTCTGTCCCGTCCCAGGCGGTGACGCTCAACGGGCCGTGGACCGCCAGCCGGCCGCCCCGGATTTGCGTGTCGCTCCCGCCATCGCCGAGATCGACCCTCACTGCGCCAACGTCCACCGCCGGGGTCGAGCCCAACACGCGGCCGGCGCCGATGGTGACGAGGTCATTGCCGTCTCCAGCCGCGATGCGGGTCCGGCCCTGGACCAATAGCACCGCCTGCCCGCCCAACGACGTGTCACTGCCTCCGTCCGCGTTGCGGATGGCGACCGCCCCGCCAATCCGGGCGTCGGTGCTATTTACCGTGTTGAGGTCGCGCCCTGCACCGTTGACAAACGAGACGTTCCCCTCAACGGCCAACGCGTTTCCGCCACCGACGTAGTTGGTGCTGACGCCGTCCCCGTTGACGAAGGTCACGTTGCCGCGGACGACGGCTGCGTCGTAGGTGACGATCTCGTTGTAATCCTCGCCGGCTCCATTGCCGATGACGACCTGCCCGACATTCAGGGTTCCCAGGGCGAGCATTGTGTTGAAGCTGCCGCCATCGCCGTTGTGGATCGCGACCGCCCCGCGAATCGTCACGTTCTGGCCGCCGATGTCGGTGAAGTCGTTGCCCGGTCCGTTGGTCACCCGCACCCCTCCAGTCACAGTCAGGTTGCCGAGCGGGTGGACGCGGAGATAGCTTCCGTCGACGTCCGAGCCCGTGTTGACCGCCAGGCCGCCGAGGGCAACGCTCACCGCCCCCCACAATTCCACCTGATCGTTACCGGCTCCATCAATGATGGAGAAGACGCCGCCAACCCGGAGATCGGTGCTCTGATCGCCCCACACGTTGCTGCCGCCGGCGCCATTCCGGATAGTCAGAGCGCCGTGCACATTTACCCCGCCCCAGAGGTAAGTGGCGTCCGCCCCAACTCGGTTCGTGAGGCCGAGGCTGCCGCCGATCTCGATGTCCCGCAGATAGACTTTGTTCCCCGCAGGCCCCCCGGCAATACCGTTGCCACCGTTGATCGACAGCGAGCCGGGCAGTGTGACTCCATCAACGAACAGCTGGTCGGCCCCGTCGCCGAGGTTGATGGTGACTTTGCCTGTGACCGGAGCCGGGAGCATTACGGCGCCCCGGTAGTCCTGCTTGTTCAGCCGGATCAGAGTGTCGGACCCGTCGGCCGAAAGGATCAGTCGGCCGTCGGCCGTCTGGGCGATATGTAAAGTGTTGTCGGCCGCGTCGCCGAACAGGGTCAACCGGCCGCCGGCGAACGTTGCGATGACCGTCCCGGCCGGGGTGTCGCGGGTTTCCAGGGTTTCCAGCGATGGTCGAATGGAACAGCGGGTCCTCATGGCGGGCTCCTCGGTTGCGGGTGTTCGGGTCTACGGATCGCGAGAGAGTACGACCGCAGGCGGAGAAACCTAATGGCGTGAGTGCGAGTTTTTCCGGCGATTGCGACTTGCCGACACCATCGGCCGCGTTTAAGAACGCGACTAGCCGAACCGATTTGGGGCGGAGTACGAATTGTGGATTCGCAGACCAGTGCGACGTTATTGGCGATGCTTCGACAGGTGCCCGCCGATCAGGCGGCATGGGCGCGGTTCGCCGATCGCTATGGTCGCAAGATCTATGGTTGGTGTCGCCGGTGGAACCTCCAGGAGTCCGATGCTGAGGACGTGACCCAGAACGTGCTGCTGAAACTTGCTGAGAAAATGCGGCTCGTTCGAATATGACCCGTCACGGAGCTTTCGGGCGTGGCTAAAGACCGTTACTCGCCATGCATGGATCGACTACTCATCCTCCCGCAATGCGGCCGCTGCGGCCGGAGGCAGCATGGCTTTTGAATTGCTCCAGAAGGCCGAAGCCCGAGAGGACCTGGTGCAAAGGCTGGACGAAGAGTTCGACCAGGAACTATTGGAGGAAGCCATAGCTCGCGTCCGGACGCGAGTCGTCCCGCGGACATGGGAGGCGTTCGAGCGAACCGCTTTGCGGGGTGAGTCCGGCGCCGACGCGGGCCAGGCACTTGGCATGAAGGTAGCCACGGTGTTTGTCGCCAAAAGCAAGGTTCAGAAGATGCTTCAGGAAGAACTCCGCAAACTGGACGACTCCGATCATCGCGGGTCGCCGATGAGAATGAACGCCGACCAGTAGGACGGGTGCGCGAAGGGCCGCGGCGCATCTTTCGGCGGGGGCGAATCCGCCTCGTGGCGGACTCCGCGTGTTCCACTCGGCAAGCCGCGCGGCACATCCGCGGTCAGCCGCTCGACCTCGCTTGCCGTCAGACCGGCAAGCCATCGTTTGGCCTCGGCGAGCGCGTCCGCCTTGGGCAGACCTTGCACACGACCGTCGGGCGTGCCGATCATGTTCTCATAAAAACGGGTCATCACAAGCGTTGTCGCCCGGTCGTCGACGGGCCACAGGCTTAACACCATGCTGCGCGCACCGGCCAGAAACAACGCCTGGGAAAAACCAAGGTAACCTTCTCCGTTGCTGTACTTGCCAAGCCCGGTTTCACATGCGCTCAGCGTTACCAGATCCGCGTCGAGCTTCCAGGTTCGCAGAATGTGCTCGGCCGTCAGTCGTCCGTCGTGTGGTGAGTATTGAGTGGTGAGTGGTGAGTGGTCGGGATGGAGCGCTTGGTCTGGCGCTAGCAACAATGCAGAGGCGAGTGGCCGGCGTTCATCTAGCAGTCCATGCGTTGCGAAATGCAAAAACCGGTATTTGAACAGTTCGCGATTGGCTGCCAGGCGCTCCAGGTTCTGCTCGCTGGCGTCAGGTCCCAGCAGTAGCTTCGCTCGAAGAAACAAGTGAGCGATGGCCTGCACTTCGGAGCGCGTGGCCGGCAAGCGGGCCAACGATTCGCCTCGTGCGTTCGGGGTGTTGTCGCCGCCGCGTGCGAAGTCGGGGTCGCCAAGCGCCAACAAGCTGAGTTGGGATCTGGGATCGCTCGCGTCCGACGCTGGTCGCTTCTCATGAAGCCACGCGAACATCGTGGCCGATGGCGCATAGCTCACGGTGAAGCGATCGGTCAGCGCTTCCACCGGGATTCCCGCCATCCGATGGGAGGGCAGCACAATCAAGTGCCGGACCGCGGGCATGCCATCGCGGGCCGCAAGCGATGCTTCGATTGGCTTCAGTCGCTGGCAACAAAGCCGGGCCGCCACATCTCGCCAGTCGCCCTTGAGCGCATTGGCCCTCGATGCGAGTTGCCTGCGGACCGACGGCGATATGTCTTCGTCACTGTCCTGCCAGATGCGATCCGGGGCGGTGCCGGAAAGTTGGACCCAATCGGGTTCGCCTTTTTGTCGCACGACGCAGGCCCAGTGTTCGCCGTTCGGATCCTTGAACGTGTTGTCGCCCGAGATATCGAGCCACGCGACCACCGCGGCATCCGGCGCTAGCGCCTTCTGGATACTGGCAAGCTCATAGACTCGCCCGGCGGACACACCATATTTGCGGGCCAGCTCCGTTTGCAGTGCGACGAACCGCGCTTGCACTTCGTCATGATCGCGGCGAAGCGTGTCAATCTGCGACGGAGATGCGGCGATCTGATTGTTGTGCCGGTCGAGGTCGCGGATGAGTTTCTGCTCGCGAGCGCGTTCCTCATCTGACAGCGGGCGAACCGACAGGTCGTCGAACAGTCCGCGCGCCAGGCTGCTCTCGAGATATTTCCATGCGTCGCGTCGCTGGCCGTTGCGGGCGGCCGCCGCAGCGAGGTGGCGAAGAGGCGAAAGTTCGTCCATGCGGCGAACGCGATCCAATCCGGTGAAACTGATCTGACGCCGAGCCGCTTCGAAGCTGGCGTTCGCGGCGGGTCCCAACTCGGCGGCGCCCCGGTAGTCGCCCCGGGCCCAGCAATTGGTGACCAGATTCTTGTAGGTCCACGCGGTGCTCGGGTTCCCTTCGCCAAAAAGCCGGCGATGCGCTTCCAGCGCCTCGCGAAGTCCCGACTCGGCTTCGGCGTACTTTCCCTGATTGTGCAGATTCACGGCCAGGTTGGAACGCGCCAGGACCGTCTGCGGATGGTCCTTGCTCAGCCGTGCTTCGAAGCATGCGAGGGCCTTTCGAAGCATGACTTCAGCCTCGGAATACTTCTTCTGGTCGTCGAGAATCGCCGCGATGTTGTTGTAACACTGGGCGACGTCCGGGTGCATCTCACCCAGGACGCCCCGAAGAATAGCCAGTGCCCGCTCGCTATGCTTGAGGGCCAAGTCGAAACGCCGCTGGCCGCGCAGATTGGCCGCCAAATTGTTATGCGTCGTGGCTGCGGACCGACTGTTTGCAAGGCCCGCGGCTGCAAAGATCCGCAGCGAATTCTCGAGGAGCGGTGCGGCGTCGTCGTATTTTCCCTGGTTCTGAAGGTTCTGGGCCAGGCCGTTGCCGGCCATTGCTGTCAATGGACTTTTGTTGCCGAACCGGCGGCGGTAGATGTCGAGCACTTCGCGATAGAGCGACTCGGCATCGGTGTGGCGGCCTTGCAGGTCCAGGTTGTAGGCGAGATTGTTGCAAGTCATGCCGATGTCCGGGTGCCCCTCCGGCAGAATCTGCCGGCGGACGCGCAATACTTCGCGATTGAGCTTCTCGCCCTCGGCGTACTTGCCCTGTTGGGTCAGCATGGATGCGAGGTTGTGGCGGGTCGTCGCGACGCTCCGGCCGTCTTCGCCCTCCGCTCGGATGAGGATGTCGAGCGCCTGGCGATAGTAAGCGTCAGCCTCGGCGAATTGACCCTGTCGCTCGCAGTGGCCGGCGAGATTGTTGAGCACGACGGCCACGTCGGCATGGTCGTTGCCCCGCAGCCGGCGACTGATCTCCAGCGCCTTGTCGAGCAACTTGCGGACTTCGTCGGCGCTCTTCTCTTGCTGGCTGAGAACCAGCGCCACGGCGGTGCACGCCGACGCCGCGGAGGGATGGTCGTCGCCGACGGTCCGTTGAATGACCTTCAGCGCCTCGCACAGGACGACTTCCGCTTCGGCGAGTTTAGTCGCTTGCCGCAACAAGTTCCCGTAGTGCACGCTCGTTTGACCCGTGATCAAATTGTCAGCGCCCAGATATCGTCCAATAACGTCGAGCCCTTTTTTTGCGAGCGGAACGGCAGCCGCATACGCCCATGACTCTGAAGCGTGACCGACTCATCGAGTTGGAGGAGGGCTCGAGTGTACTCGATACGATCCGATTCCGGCAGCGAGGCAACTCGCTCGATGGCCAGGAGTTCTCGTTTCGCATCGAGTGTTGACCAGTGGTCTTTACCGTTTTCTTTGCGCGCAAGTCGATCAGTTCCCGAATCGGTTCTTTCGCCTCCTCGTACTTTCCCTCGCGGGCAAGTTCCAGTTCCAGGGCCTTGAGCCGCGAGGCTTGATCGCTTTCGGACACGGGGAAGGCGACCACCCGAACGGCGTCGAGTCCGCCCTGGGACATTAGGAATTCGCATAACTCGCGGAGCGGCGGCGGCACGGTGTCGCGCTCCTTTCGGCTGCCGCGGACCTCGGCCAGCCGCGCAAAGTCGTGGCCATCGAATTGCCAGCGTGTCTCGCCGCCGTGGTGGACAGTCCGCCACGGGAACTTTCCAACGGCTGCTCGCCACTCGGCATATGGCGGCAGCGGTTTCGACGAAGCCACGAGCACGAATACCTGCAATCCAGAGAAATCGAGGCCAAAATAACCCTTTTCATCGGGAAAGAATCGGACCTCGGTAGCCGGTTCCGGCGCCAGCGTTCGGACCTTTTCGGGATCGGTCCCTTCAAAGGCCGGATGGCAGAGCTGGTCGGTACCGTCCGAATTAAACGCGATGAGATAGCAATAGGCCGGCTGGCTGAGCCGGGCGAAAACGCGCACATCGTCGCCCTTGTGGATCTCCTCGGACGTGCGGATATCACCCAGATCCTTGGCTTGCCTGCCCCGATAATGGTTGACGCGCAGTTCTTCAATTGCGACAGGTGTAACAGGCGCCGACGGTTGCTTGCGCTTCGGCCAGTAAATGAAGACGACGATTGCGACGATCGCGATCAGCGCCGCGACTGCGAACGGAAGAGCATATCGCCGCGCCGCTGTCCGCTTTTCGCGGCGCGATCGCGAATCCGCGACCGTGTTGGGCGCATCCGCAGTGTCTGGAGCAGCGAAATCGCCTGTTGTCAATTCGCCCGATCCGACCAGGCTCATCAAATTGGCGCCGGCAGCGAATGGTTCGAGAGCGGCGGCGACTTCGGCTGGAGTGGCGAAGCGGTGGGCGGGCGACTTGGCCAGCATTCGATCGATGACCCCCGCCAGTTCGGCGGGGACCTCCGGGCAAATGCTTGCGATGGGCGAGGGCGGCGTGTCGGTATGTCCGCGCAGTTTTTGCAGGAGCGAGCCATAACGGCGGCCGCCAAACGGCGGCTTGCCCGCGAGCAAGTGATACAGAGTGCAGCCCAGGCTATAGATGTCCGCCCGGATGTCGGCGCGATGGGCATGCTCCCATTGCTCCGGTGCGAGGTAGTCGGCCGTGCCCAGGACCATTCCATCGGCCGTCAAGGTATCCGCGGTCGCATCGCGAAAGAGGGCGCGAGCCCGAGGTCGAGCAGTTGTACGCGGCCGTGCGCGTCAGCATCAGATTGGACGGCTTGATATCTCGATGCACCAACCCGCACTCGAAGGCGTGCTGCAAACCCGTCGCTGCCTGGCGAATCGCCTCGCACGCGTCCGCCACGTTCAAGCGGCCATGTCGTTTGATGACTCGCCCGAGGTCCTCGCCGTCGACAAAATCCATCACCAGATAGTGGACGCCGTTGATCTCGCCGGCGTCGTGGGCAGCAACGATGTTGGGATGGTCGAGTCTGCCGATCGCCCGCACCTCGTTCTTGAAGCGCCCAATGCGGACTTCGTCCATGTGGCCGGCAGTCAGGACTTTGAGCGCGACCACCTTGCCGAGTTCGACGTGGCGGGCCTTGTAAACCGCTCCCATGCCGCCATTGCCCAGTTTTTCGAGCACCTCGTACTGTCCGATGCGCTCGTGCTGAAACCACAAGGGAACTTCTGCCAGGTGATCGGTGTCCGGCGGGCCGCATTCGAGTCCGGGCGGGGTCTCGCGCAGCCGCCGGAGAAAATCCGCTCGCGGTTCCGGGTCGGGCCCGGCCGACGACGCGGTTGCCGTTATCGGGTGCGCGCCTTCGTCGCTCAGACGCTCGAGCCGCTCCTGGCAAGTCGTGCAAACCTCGACATGCGACTCGATCGTGTCGCGGTCAGCCCTGCTTAGCTGTTCAGCGAGGAGTCGCTCGAGGTCGTCGGCCGGCGGACACGGTCCCAAATCGCGGGACATGAGAATGCCTCCTCGACATGCGAAGAGAGGGGAGCAGTACAGGTTCTTTGTCGGTGTCGAGTGCCATGCCCATGGCTTAGCGTCGCAAAACCATGGGCATGGCACACCCCATTTCCGGTCAATCGAATTCTGCGATTTTATTCGCGGGCGGCACGCCGCAACGAGTCAATCTCAGTTGTATAGACCGTTAGTAATAACTATCTTCCGAACTCCTTTCCACTTTTCCGGCTGCGGCAGATGGAGGACAAATCGGTTCCGTTCGCCCTTGGACATATTCATCAAGAACGGTTCGACTTCAATGCCAATCGTCCCAATCTTGACGCCGTCCTCATCGAGTAAGGTCGCCTGATAGCCGAATGTGATCTCGGTGCCCAGGCTTCGCTTGTTCTCCAGGATCCACGTCACCTTGTTTCCTTTGACTTCGCGCTTCACGACGGCGTACGAGGGGGCGTCCTCGAATACGTGAACGACCCACTTCACTTCCGATGCACGCGGCAGCGCGTCGCGGACTTCTTTCTTTTTCCCTTCGCTGGGATCAGCCTGGGCCGCGATACACAACCCGAAGGACAGCGCGAAGACCGCCGACAACAGCCGTTGCATGATATTCTCCCGTTTCTGGTTCGCCCTGCTGCCCCCGTGTTTCCGAAGGTCAACCCGGATTGATGTCTCCCGCTTGTACGGAGGCTGGCGGTCAAACCTAACGGCTGTTGCAAGTTTTCGCGCGAAATGCGGATGTCGGACGTCGAAACAGAATTACCGGCGTGTACGGATGCGATTAGTCCGGCAATCTTTAGCCGATCGATTCGCAGAAAGTATGCCTCACGCTCCGAGCTTGTGCATGAATCGGCGACCGCGGCGCCAAAGTCGCCTTTCGCTCCGAGCCTGTGCACGAATTGGCGGCCGCGACGCCATAGTCGCCTTTCGCTCCGCGAAAGGCCTTGGCTTGCCGCTCGCGAGTCGGTTTTACGCGTTTCCGCGAGCCGCCGCTCCTTTCGCGGAGCGAAAGGCGACTATGACGCCGATTCGTGCACGAGCTCTACGCGTGAGGAATCTACGGCAATTCTCCATCCTTCGCCATTAGGTCTCATCTGCTCCCGCCGTACCCTCTTTCGATTTGCAGCGAACTTCACCCGCTTGAAGAGGAACACCAATGACTCCGATCCCCCGCCGATCGCCCGCCGTCATCACAATCGGCCTGCTGGCCGTTTGCGCTCAGTCAGCGGCCGCTCAAGAGCGTGCCGAACAAGTTTATGCCAGCGCCTTGCGCGGCACCGCCTTGATCCTCACGCCGACCGGCAGCGGCACCGGCTGGGTGATTGATCTCGAACAGCGGTTGCTGGTCACCAACGAGCACGTCGTGCAGTCGCATGCCGACGTGAATGTCTACTTCCCACTCATGAACAAGGACGGCAAGCCGGTCGCCGAGCCTGCCCAATATGGCAAACACGCGACGCGATACGTCGCGGAGGTGATCGACGCGGATGCGATCCGCGATCTGGCTGTCATCCGTCTCAACGAGAAGCCGCCGGCCGGGACCACAGCGTTCAAGCTCGCGGCCAACGAGCCACGGCCCGCGGAGCGGCTCCATTCGATCGGCAATCCGAGCGCCAGCGGCGCGCTGTGGGTCTACTCCGCCGGCCGCGTTCGCCAGGTCTATCGAAAGAACTTTCGGTATGCGACCGGCCCATTGCGCACGTGCGGCGTCATTGAGACGCAGTCGCCGATTAACCCCGGCGATAGCGGCGGTCCCGTGGTCAACGATGCCGGCGAACTTGTCGCAGTCGTCTCCGGCCGCCACCGTGACGCGGTTCTGGTGAGCTGGTGCATCTCCGCCGAGGAAGTGAAGGCGTACATGGAAGAAGCGCGGCCACTCGTCGAGCCGAAGACGGCCGCCGTCTTCAACCTCCGCGGTCAGGCGCACGCTGCAACGGGGTGCGACGATGCGGGCCATCGAAGACTTCAGTGCGGCCCACCGTCTGGACGCGAAATCGGCTGACATCCTCGCCAATCGAGCCCTGGCATACCGGGTCCGCAAGGACTACGACCTGGCCCTCGATGATCTCGCCGAAGCGTTCAAATTGAACCCCCTGCATCCCGGCGCGCACAACGTTCGCGGCTGCATCCACACCGACCAGGGCGCGAACGACGAAGCGCTCAAGGACTTCCGCCGGGCCATCCGGCTAGACCCAAGCGTCGCCCAGTTTCATGCCAACCGCGCTCAGGCGCACATGAATAAAGGCGAATTCGGGCCGGCCCTTCGCAGCCTGGACGAAGCCCTGCGCTTGTCGCCCGGCGTCGCCGACTGGCACTATCGCCGCGGGCTGGCGCACGAGCAAAGCGGCGACATGCGAAAGGCCGAGGAGGATTACGCTCGCGCAATCCAGATTGACCCGGTCTACCGCGAACGATTGACCCTGCACAAGACGCGTGTCCTGCAGGTGGCCAACAAGACCGGCCAGAAGATCGTCGTCTACCTGCGCTACGAGGGCCAGACGGGTGACGACAAGTTCGCCTGGCTACCGGGCAAGGGCGTGCTGACCTGGGAATTCTCTCCGGGCGAAACCGCGGTCCTGACCCACGAAGGCAAGCCGATCCTGCCGCGACGAATGCGCATCTGGGCCGAGAACTCGGAAACCAAGACCGTGTGGAACACCGCCAAGGACCGCGACACCTGGACCGCCCCGGCCGCCGGCTATCGCGGCGGTGCGAAGCCGGAACTGTTCACGTTTACATTCAACCCATGAAAAAAGGGAGATACGATGCGAAGCCTCTACTATCTGGTCTCGGCCACAGTGTTGCTCTCGGCGATCGCCGGGACTGTGCGGTCGGATGAGAAAAAAGTTCTGGTGCCCGGCGACCCGCCGCTGACGCAGGACATGGTAAATGACTACTGCAAGATGGCCGAGTGGCGATTTGGATCGTCGATCGCAAAGGTCGGCGGGACTGAGCGCCTGCGGCAGATGATCATCAACGACTGGAAGAACGGCGACACGAAGCGGCGGAAGGCCGTGCTTGCCGACCTGAAGTGGTGGCGGGAGGATTACCCGAAGCTGAATGCCGCCGAGCGCGAACGGCTGGTCGCGAACGGCGTCAAGCAAGCCCGCCAGAATGCCCACAACTTCGAACAAATCCAGATGTTCAAGTTGCAGATGTGGAACGACGCTCGACAGGCACAGATCCGACACATGAGCAACGCCCAGGCGAAACATCACGAGACGATGATGATCATCATCAACAATTTGCGGCCGACTGGGCGGATGGTGTACAACCCGTCGACCGGGAAATACGACCGGTGGGAGCCGTAAGAGTGCTTCGGTTCGGCCGCGAGCGGAGTCGCATTACGGCTCCGCTCGCAAGACAGTAAATGCGAGTTCCAAGCAAATGAAACCGGCCGCGAACCCGGTGGGCTTAAGCCACTTCCCGAACGAATTCGCATGAGCTTGAGTGTTCGAAGTCCGGCCCGCATTCATTTCCGCTTCGGCTGGCCACGCTTCGACTTCCCAGCAGATGCCCGATCCTTCGCCGGTCGTCCCTGCGCTGGTACCTCGGTGCGGGCGGGCGGCTTGTGGAATTCATCACATTTACATCCCAACGCCATGCGCAGGCGAATAACTATTCGCCACGCCGGTTCACGATGGCCCCACTCCACTGTGCGATAACAACTGAAAAGCGCAAGGTCGCCGGTTCAATCCCGGCTCTGCCCACTGCATCCAACCGCCGCCGGGAAACTAACTGGCGCAAATTCCGCACGACGCACGCAAGCCGTGTTACAGCCGACGCGTTGCGACGTTGGCACAGGCTGGTGCAGCCCGCTTGCCGGGCAACCCGCTCCACATCGCTTAAGTCAACTCGGCTAATTCCAGATGTGTAAGCTGGCGGCGAAGGCTGATGCCCGCCAGGAATGTTTCGAACGGGCCCGATTCACACCAGCGCACATCGCCAGTGAACTTCCACGACTTGGACGCGATCGGGAACGATAAACAAATCTCGACCTCGTCGCCAGCAACAACCGGCCCTTTGAGGCGGACCCGCAACCCTTCTTCGGAAACGTCGATCAGCGCCAGCGCCAAGTTCGGCCCCAGACCCAGCGTGCCGCGCCGAATTATGACATCGACAGGCCGGACGACACGCCGACGACGGAAGATCCGCCGTTCCAGGCCGTCGTAAGATTCGTCATGGAGCGGGGGATCGCTCATGTCACAGACTTGTTATGCGACCAGAAATGAGGGTGAACTGATTATGGCAGGCCGGACACTCGGATACAAGTGGATACGCCAATCGCTTCCGGTTGCGGATCCGCAGGCAGGATTCGACAAACGCGATTGGTCGCTTTGATTCCGTTGCTCGATCCTTTGCATCGCGACCTCATCCGCGGATAAGCGCGCTCGACGTCGCTGGATTCGCCTGCATTCAGCAATAGGAAACGGCAATTCTTCTGAATTCTGGTGAATCCTGCTACGCCAAATCTTGCGAGTCGAATTACGCGCAACTTGGAAGAGTTCGCTTCACACAGGCTTCAGGTTGGCATGGTAATATTCCTCCAAATGGCTGCGTGTTTTCTGCTCAATTACTCGACTCGGAGAGTTTCGATGCGACGAATTTCGTCCTTGGCATTGGCGACGCTAATCGTTGGCTTGTGCGTGATGTCGGCGATGTCGCAGCCGCCCGAGGGGCGGCCGAAGGGACCGCCAGGGAAAGGTGGCCCGCCGCGGTTTGAACTGGGACATGTGCTCCCACCGTTCGTCCGCGACGAAATCCACCTGACACCCGAACAGGAAAAGCAGATCGAGGCGCTGGAACGTGAGGTCATGCAGAAGCTGTCGAAAATTTTGACCGCCGAACAACGAAAAAAGATCGAGTCGATTCGCCCGCCGCGCTTTGACGGCCCCCCGCCGGGCGGACGACGTGGCAAGGGAGGCCCGCCTGCCAAGGACAAGGGCGGCCCGCCACAGAAAGACAAAGACGGTGAGCAAACTCGCACGACCGGCGCGGGAATTCAATGGTTCGCGACCTGGGATGCTGGCGTCGCCGAAGCGAATCGAACTGGCCGGCCAATCCTGCTCGTTTCAGCGGCGCCGCACTGCGCGGGCGTTTCCGGCATCTGGTGACCCGGCAAGCAAGCCATGGATAGGAGTTTCCTGTCCCGTCTCGAAGTCATTGCGGCCTCCCGAGCGTTTGTTTGCATCCGTCTCGCGACTTACGAGGATCCACTGGAAGCCAAGCTCTTGAAAGGGATTGCTCGAACCGCCTCGGGCGAACTGGAAAACACGGCCTTTTGCCTTCTGGCCCCGGACGGCAAAACCAAGCTGATCCATGGCGCACGTGGGATTGAGCAGGTGTATGCTGATGCCCAGGAGATGGCCGAAGGCATGGACCGCGTCACGGCCCGCTACTCGGCAAAAGCATCGCCATCCGCGTTGCCGGTGGTCGCGAATGTGCGTCTTGCCATCGACATCGCGGCCGCGGACAATCGGCCGCTGGTCGTGATCGTCGGCGGGGAGCGAGTTCGCGACCGATTGACGAAACAGGTTGCGAGCCTCGCCTGGTCGGATGCGTTCATCGGCCGATTCGTCTATGCGAGCGGGTCCAACAAGGAACTCGCCCAAATCGGCGGCGTGAAGATCGACTCGGGAATCGCGATCGTTGCCCCCGACAAGTTTGGCCAGAAGGGAGCAGTCCTCCAGCAAACCGGAACTGGTTCTTCCGAAACGGATATTGCTGAAGCGTAACGGAAAGCGCTTGCCGATTTCAAACCTGACGCAAACACTTTTCAGTCTCACGTACGAGAAGGGCATCGGCAAGGAGTGTACTGGGATACGCAAATCCCGGTGACTGATCCGATGGAGCGTGCCGCTCGCGAGCGCGGCGCAAGGGGAATTTGCCTCGGAAATGAACCACTTTCGCCCGGTGCTGACTTTTCGGCCCGGGGCACAAGTGGCCGTCCGATAATTATTCTGCCTCTTCGGTCACTTCACGTTCGCTTCAGGTTGTTCGGACTATTTTCCATGCACAATCGCGCCGCATCGCCCCTGCGGCGCCGCCAAGGAGGTGGGCCGGATGCCAGCAGGACTGGCGGCACATTTCTCGTCCGAACTGGGCCCGCTCAATGCCCGGTTGCTGGTCGGTTTCCCTTTCGCTCATCACTTCACAGGTTGAAAAGAGACACCATGAATCACACGTCCATCGCTTGTCGCGCGCTTCAGCGCGTCCGGAGGAGTCTGCGTAGTCATCATCGGCCGACACTGGTTCGATTGAGGATCGAAGCGCTGGAGGTTCGAACAACGCCCACGGTACTCGGATTTCGCTCGATCGACGGAACCGGGAACAACCTCGCCCATCCTGAATGGGGATCCGCCGGCTCGGACTTCGTGCGCCAGGCCCCGGCGCAGTACGGCGACGGTATTTCGACCCCCGCTGGCAGCAATCGACCCAGCGCTCGCGAGATCAGCAATGTCATTGTCGATCAGCAAGGAAAGGAAATCGTCAACAGTCGCGAAATGTCCGCGATGGTTTATGCCTGGGGGCAGTTCGTCGATCACGATCTCGATCTGATGCTTACGGGCAACGGTGAAGAGTTCGACATCTCGGTTCCCACGGGCGATCCATGGTTCGATCCCAATGGCACGGGTGCCGCCGTCATCCCGCTCGTTCGATCGGCGTATGATGCAACGACAGGAACCAATACTCCTCGACAGCAAACGAACGCCATCACTTCCTGGCTGGACGGCTCAGCGATATACGGTTCCGACGATGCGACGGCGCTATCGTTGCGAACGCTTCAAGGCGGACGACTGAAAACGAGCGCCGGCAATCTATTGCCGATGGACGGCGCTGGCAACTTCCTGGCCGGCGATACACGGGTCAACGAGAACCCCGAGCTGACCAGCATGCAAACGATGTTGCTGCGCGAGCACAATCGAATTGCGGACCAGCTTCACCACCAATCCCCCAATCTGTCCGATGAAGAGGTATACCAGCGGGCCCGTGCCCAAGTGATCGCTGAAATTCAAGCGATCACTTACAACGAATGGCTGCCGGCGCTTCTTGGTCCGGGTGCAATTCCCGCCTACCGCGGTTACAACCCAAACGTGAATCCGGGCATCGCGAATGAATTCGCCGCAGCCGGCTTTCGAATGGGTCATAGCCTGCTCGGCTCGGATATCGAGTTCATCGGCAACGACGGCCGCGAGGTCGCCGACGAGGTTTCGCTTGCCGACGCGTTCTTCAACCCCGCGATCGTCAAGGAGAATGGGATTAGCCCGATTCTCAAGTACCTGGCATCGGACCCGTCGTCCGAGGTCGACACGAAGGTGGTGGACGAAGTGCGTAACTTCCTGTTCGGTCCCCCAGGCGCCGGCGGAATGGATCTTGCGAGCTTGAACATCCAGCGAGGTCGCGATCATGGACTGGGCGACTACAACTCGGTCCGAGCAGCATATGGATTGCCGAAGGCGACCGATTTCAAACAGATCACCAGCGATCCGCAATTGCAACAAAAGTTGAAGGACATGTATGGCACGGTAAACAACATTGATCTCTGGGTCGGCGCGCTTGCGGAGAATCATGTCCAAGGTGGAAGCGTCGGGCCCACGTTGCGGGCTATCGTCGCGGACCAGTTCGTCCGTCTGCGTTCGGCCGATCGATTCTGGTACCAGCGCGAGTTCTCCGGTCCACAACTTCGGGATCTCCAATCGACCACGTTGACGAGCTTGATCCGACGCAACACCGATCTGACGACCGTGCAGAAGAATGCGTTCTTCTTCCATGCTCAGATTTCGGGCCGGCTCTTTGCCGATCCGAATCGTAACGGTCGGCCCGATTTCGGCGAACCGGGAATCGTTGGGCGAACAGTCGAATTGGTCGATCTCGATTCCAGTGAAGTTGTCGCAACCACGACCTCGGGCGCCAATGGCCGCTACGAATTCCACGTTGCCGACGGGCTGCGCACCGGCCGATACGAGGTACGACAGGTCCTCCCGACCGGCGTCTTGCAAACGACACCGCCCCGGTCGATCGCGATCGTGAGTGGCGATACATTTGTGACGCGGATCGATCTGGGCAGCACGATCGACCTGCCGCCCGTGTAACGTTGTCGTTAAATTGAAGGGTGCCTTTGAGAATTGACAACAGCGGAGCCGGACGCGTGAGCGAAGGCGACCACGGCCCGTGATTGACCGAATCCTACGGTGATTTCGGCGTCGCCTTCGCTCACGCTTCTGGCTCCGCTGCTACGCCGTGAAGTCTGAAACGCACAGTTAACTGTTGGTCGACGTCGTGCCAGCGCGGCGCTGGCATGACGCCTTTCGCTCGCAGAATCGGATAGCGACATGCGTGTTCTTGTGATCGAAGACGAGCCGGAGTTGCGGCGAGTGCTTGCGCAGGCACTGCGCGAAGACGGCTATGCCGTGGATGAGGCGGCCGACGGGCCGGACGGTCTCTACAAGGCGATTGCCTGGGAGTACGATTTGATTCTTCTGGATCTCATGCTCCCGGGGCTCGATGGACTATCGCTGCTGCGACGTCTGCGAAAGGAAAAGCCGACGCCGGTGCTGATCGTGACGGCTCGCGACGCCTTCGCCGATCGGGTTCGCGGCCTCGATATTGGCGCCGATGACTATGTGGTCAAGCCGTTCGATCTGGGAGAAGTTTTGGCACGGGCTCCGCGCTGATCCGCCGCGCCGCCGGACGCGCCGACTCGAAAGTCCAGGTCGGTTCGATCGTGATTGACACATCGCGGCGGACGATCGTCAAGAATGGCGAGCCGGTCGTGCTCACGGCTCGGGAGTTCGCGATACTCGAACTTTTGGCGATGCATCGCGGCCGCATTGTGACCAAGACCCAGATTTACGATCATATCTTCGACGAGAACGACGACAGCATGTCCAATCTGGTCGAGGTTCACGTGTCAAATATCCGCCGCAAGCTCGGCAAGGACTTTATCGAGACTCGACGCGGGATGGGGTACGTCATCAATGACTAAATCCATCCGCGTCCGCCTTCAGCTTTGGTATGCGGGCGTGCTGACCGTCGTCGTGGCGGGGTTTGCAGCGATCTTGTACTACGAAGTTCGTTCGGCCCGCCTGGCCGAGTTGGACAGTCAACTGGAATCGACCGCCGCCGGACTCGATTCGGCCTTGCGATTGTTTCCCCGCCACGAGTTGACTGGCGAGTTGCCGCCGTGGCCGCCACCGAGGAAATCCGGCTTTCCGAAAGGTCCCGATTTCGGACCGGCGCCCATGCCACACGACCATTTTCTGGCGGGCCTTGACTTACCCGGCCCGCCCTCCGAACGGCCGAAAGACTTGTACTTCGCAGTTTGCGCGCCGACGGAACTCCGATTAAAACATCCGGGCTCGCCGCGAATCGATCGCCCCCCACGGATGTTCGCTTTCGCTCGAATCCCACTTTCAACGGACAAAACCGCGAATTGGCCACGATCGGACCCGAACAATCGATTATCCTGGTCGGTCGTCCGGCCGGTGCAATGTTGTCTGGATTGAAGACATTTACGTGGCAATTGGCCGGGACCGGAATCGGCGTGCTGACGATTGGCCTGGCCGGCGGTTGGTGGATCTCGCGGAGAATCCTACGGCCGATTGCCAGGATTGCGGCGACCGCCTCACGGATCTCCGCGACGAATCTGTCCGAGCGAATTGATCTGGAACACGTGGAGAGCGAACTCGCGGAACTCGCGGATATTCTGAACGGCACGTTCGAGCGGCTCGAGTCCGCATTTGAACGGCAGACGCAGTTCACGGCCGATGCGTCCCACGAATTGCGAACCCCCCTCGCCGTGATCCGCTCGCAAGCGGAGCTTGCCCTGTCGCGGCCGCGCGACGCGGCCGAGTATCAGGAGGCATTGGGTGCATGCCTGGCCGCCACCGCGCGGATGACCAACCTCGTTGAAGGATTGCTCACACTGGCGCGATGCGACGCCCAGATTCCGGGCGAGTGCCAAGAGCGAATTCAGTGGAATCGCGTCGTCGCCGACGCCGTCGATCTGTGTCAGCCACTCGCCGAGGAGCGCAAAATTCGAGTCCGGACCGACCTCGCGACTTGCTACGTCCTGGGGGATCCCGTGGCACTTTCACGGGCGGTCGCCAACTTGGTAGCCAACGCCATCCAATATAACCAACACGATGGGAAGGTCCATGTCGCGGTGACGGTCGAACAATCGGAGGCGCTACTGAACGGTGCGGGATACCGGACCGGGCATTCCACCGGAGCATCACTCGCATCTCTTCGAGCGATTCTACCGGGCCGACAAGGCGCGATCGCGTGCCACGGGCGGGACGGGATTGGGCCTCGCGATCGTCAAAACCGTGGTGGAAATGCATGGCGGATCCATTGGTTTCTCTTCCGCACTAGGCCAGGGCTCGACATTTTGGATGCGCTTGCCGCTGGCCGCGTCGAACAAGCAACCGGTCGTCGCCGCGGCGATTTCGGATCGGACTGGCTCGTCGCGATCCGATTCGTAAATTGGCACTCACAGTTTTTTCACCGACGCGTTGCTATCGTAGTCCATGCCGCGCAGTTATTTTCGCGGCAATTCAAGTCTAGCGCCCATCGAATTGGCCACGTCGACAGACTGTGAGACGATCCAGCCGCCCCGGGAAACCTGACGGGACGATCTTTCATGAAGATTTCTTGCCCATCACCAAAAGTTCTCGTCGCCGTGATCAGCGTGGCGGCGATTGCCGCGGTCTTGGTTTACCACCGAGCCGATCTTCTCAAATCGGCGGCCGCCGACTTGAATGAAAACATGCTCGATGAGGAACGACAGGAATTCCTTCCGATTGATTCGCCCACGGTGCAGCAAGAGCGATTGGTGAAGCGGATCTATGCCAAGGAAGACATCGCTCGATCCCTAATCTTTGGGCAAATGACCTTTGCCGATGCGGCGTCGCGTTTTCGCGAACTGAGTCGGGGCGATCCAACGACCTTGAGTCGATTGCGCGACCGCTTCCCTGCGGCAATGGAAGATGAGTTGTGGTATCGGCAAGTGATGGGATACGTGAATGGGTATGTCCGCACCTATCCGGAACAGGTGGCAGCGCTACTGCCCAAACTCGATGCCGAAGTCACTCGTCGCTTTCCCGCTCGGGTCGGAGTGGGAGTGCCCGTCCAACAGGAATCGATGCGGATGGGACTGCCTTTCCCGCAAAATCGAGAGGCGATCGCTGTCCCCGCCGGGGGGATTAACGTTCAGGTCGTCCAACCGCGAAGGTAATTGAACGGCTCTGTCCGACTTGGAGCCGCTCGGTTGCTGATGGAATCGTTTTCGACCTTATGCCCGACACGACCCTCGACGTTCCGGAACGCCTTCGCAATTGGCTTGCTCACGCGGTTACATCGGGAGCATCCGACCTGCATTTGACCGCGGGCTATCCCCCGGCCCTGCGGCTGCATGGCGACCTGACGGAACTGACGGAACCTGCCCTTTCGGGTGAGGAAATCGACGGACTCCTGAATGTGCTAGGCCCGCCGGATGTTCACAACCAGCTTCGCAATCATCGCGATACCGACTTCTCATTCGATGTGTTGTTGTCGGGCAAGCCATCGCGATTTCGCGCGCATCTATTTGTCGCGGCGGGACACCTCGCGGGCTGCCTTCGCGTAATTCCGCCAAGCATTCCGGATTTTGATTGGACCGGATTTCCGATGGAGTTGGCGGAAAGGCTTGCATTCTTACGCGACGGACTCGTGATTCTCACGGGACCAACCGGGTCGGGCAAGACGACAACGCTCGCGCTGATCGTCAACCTCCTGAATCAGACCGGGGGCTATCGCATCATTACGGTGGAGGAACCGGTCGAGTATCAATTCCCGAAAGCGCCCCATTCGGTCATTACCCAACGCGAGGTCGGCCTGGACGTGCTTTCGTTTGCCGATGGCTTAAGATCGGGCTTGCGCCAGGACCCGGACGTGATCCTTGTCGGCGAGGTGCGCGACCGCGAGACGGCACAAATGGCATTGAGCGCCGCTGAAACTGGACATCTCGTGTTCACCACGCTGCACACGCGCGATGCCAAGGGAGCGATCAGCCGGTTCGCCGATCTGTTTCCGCAAGAATCGCAGTCGATGGTTCGAGCACAACTCGCCATGGGTTTGCGTTGCGTCGTCAGCCAGCGGCTATTACCGGGCATCCAGCGCGGTGAGAAACGGCATTTGGCTCTGGAAGTATTGTGGAACACGCATCCCATCGCCAGCGGAATTCGGTCCGGTAAATTGGAGAGCATCGACAATTATCTGATCACGAATCGCGACGAGGGAATGATCAGCTTTGACGAGTCCGTGCGCAGGCTCCTGAGAGCAGGCAAGATCACTCGCGAAGTGGCCGAGCGCAACGTCCGCGAACTGACGGTTCTGAACCGTTAGGACATCGCGGTTGTTTCAGCACATCGTACGCTTGGGATCGCAATTCGTCAGGGTGTCGGGTTTTCGTCGGGATCGAGTTCGGCGTCGGCAATATCAAACCATCCCTCGTAATCTTCCTCGTCCACTAGGATCGGCGGGAACGTGGTTGGAGTGCGACGCGCGAACTTATAACCACTTTGGCCCATCATCACCACGCCCGTGAATGCGACGATAAAGCCGGCCAAGCGCTGGACCGTTTGCTTGCTCACTTTTCCGGTCAACCAACCGCCGAGGTAGCCGCCCAAAAGCGTCGGCGGAATCACCGCGACCATCACACGCCAATCGAGTCGGCCGGGCCCGACGACCAAGCCGGCCGCGACGCCGGCAATCGCGGTGAGACAACCGACCGCCAGATTGGTGCCGACTGCTTCCTTCGGGTCCATCCGGAGATATTTGAGCATCATCGGCAAGCGGAGACTGCCGAGCATCAAGCCCGTAATCGCCGCCAAGGCTCCCAGTCCCAGACCGAGGATGATTTCCACGACGATACGACGAACGAGTGATACGCGTTGTCCAGGCCCAGCGTCGGCCTTTCGGCGAATCATCGAGATGCCGGAAATGACGAGCATAATGCCGATGACCAGGTACGACCAAAGCGGACTGGCCTGCACGAAGATGACGACCGCAATCACGGCGCCGACGGCGGACGGAAGACCCATGAGTGCGAGAGCGGTCCAAGAAATGCGCCCGCCACGCGCATGCCGAGTGACTCCGCCGAGCGCTCCAGTGCCCGAGACCAAGAGATTGGTCATGGCTCCCGCGCCGGGATGGCCGAGGTACAGGATGAGCAATGGCAAGCGAAGATGGCCCAGAATGAGGCCGACCGCCGCCCCAATAAAGCTCAGCACAAATGACAAGAGCGCAATGGCAATTAGCAAAACAAGACTGCCAGCTTCCATGCGAGAATCCTCCGATCAATGTCGACTCTTGTGGGATTGCAATTGCCATGCCTCATTGGCCAGTACGCGTGGCGATCCACTTGGTTTCCAACCTTCGGCCGGGTTCGAGAGTTTGCACCTGAAAGCCGAGCGCTTCCAGTCGCTGCCGAAAAAAGCTCGCAACGACATGTTGGCCGACGGGCGTTGCATGTTCCCGCGAATACACGCGCCATTGGGGCAGCGCGACGGCCGGTCGGGAACCCGGGGTTCTCTGGAAATCGACCGTGAAGCCGTTGGCACTTGCACAAGCAAAATCGCTCATCGGCAGGGAAACCCAATCGTTCCCTCGCTTGATGAGAACCGAACCATCGCGCGAAATTCGAAACGAGCTGCCTCGATGCCAGACGGGCAAAAGATGGTACCAGAGCATCGCCAAGCCGATCGGCAGCAGGCCCACGAGAATATAGAGATGGGTGGTTCCAACGTCGCTCCGTCGGCCCTTGGTCACCAACTCGAGAAGCCAATCCGTGAAGAAGTCCACGACATCAACGAATACCCCGCTGATGGTGACCGAGCCATCATCCAAATCGCGCGCGAGTTTGGCAGTGACGATGATGCCGACAATGGTTGCCAACGCGCTGATCGCCAGCCAGACATAACTGGCGCGTGCTTCGAACTCGCCGGTCATTTCCGCGGGTTCGCTGATGATAACCTTCGGGGGCCCGAAACGGTATTGGAGACAGGCGATGGTGACCAAAACCGCGGCGGCAAACAGGCCGGCTTCCGTCCAGCCTGCCGATCGCAATCGGGAGACGTTCCAAACGACCAGGAGCAGCCCTATCCAGACCGTCCAGAGTAACAAGCGCTGCCAGCCGGCCAGAAAGCAACGGGTGACGGGCGGACGAGAACGTCCGATCATTTCATCCCCTTGACCAAATCCGCGAACGCCTTGCACAGCACCGGCGCCGCGTCCGGGCCGACGCTGTTCTCCTCGCCATACTGGGCCTTCTTGCGGCCGTAACAGTACGGGGACTTCTCATCCCACTGACGTTTCGGAATGATGTAGCCGATCTCGTCGTTGCCCAGGCCAATGATCATCTTGTATTTCCCGCGCATCTGAGCGTAGATCGAAGGCTCGACTGGGGCATTTGGAAAGTCGGCCCCGGGATCAACCGGGTCCTGGACCTTTCCGAGCACTAGCTCCGGGTAAATCTCGCCCGGGACGACCGCGACTTCCACGTCGCCGAGCTTCAGGTAGCCAAGTTCCGTGCGGATCGCGCCCGGCTTGGTCAGGTCGTGGGCTTCGACCGGCTTCGCGGGGTGCGGATCATTCTCCCACACGTAAAAGGTCCGTTCGAGAACGCCCGTGCTCCAGCCCAGCTTGTAAAGGAAATTGGAAACCGGGACATAGACGTCCGACCGGCGGGCTTCGATTGGAGTGAGATTCACCGGCTTTGCATTCTTAAGCGCTGTTTCCGCCGTCTTGCCGACGAGTCGACCATATTCCTCGGTCTTTTCCCAGTTGCCGTCCTTGAGAATTTCTCCAGTCGCGTTCTTCACCGGGACATTAAGCGAGGTCAACAAGCCGCCAACAGTTCCGGTCAGGTACATGACGGGGCAGCCTCGATGCTTCTTTAACTCCGCAACCGCCGCACCGACGAAATCCGCCGTCAGTTCCGTGTTCTTCGAACCCATCGTCTCCGGGTGACAGTTCCACTGGACGAGAACGCCGATCGGCTTGCCGCTTGCTGCCTCGAATCGAATTGCCACCAATTCGTCGTGCTTGACGTATGGCTCGCGATTGTCCGTCAGCAGCTCGGGAGCGTGGATCGTGCCAATCTTGGCATTCGCCTTTTGCAATCGCTGGTCGGCTTCCTTGATGGCCCGAACGATCCGGCCCTCGACTTCCTTCATGTAAGCCTTGTCGACTCCACTCACGAAGGGGCTTTTGCCCCAAAGGCCGAGCGTATCCGGGCCCTCGTGATTGTGCGTACTCGAGACGCAGACATAAGTGAACCCCTTGAGCTGTTTACGTACCGATTCGGCAACCGCGTTGAACAAGCCGACGACGTCCACACAGGCCAGAGCAATCTTGTTCTTGCCGTCGGAAAGCACAATCGCGCGCACAAACACGGGGTCGTGAACTTTCACCGCCTTGCGATTATGTCCGAAACCCGCGATATACACCGGCTTTGCCGCCTCGAGCTTCGGCGTCACATCCACCTCGGCGAACCCGACGGCAAGTTCCGCGGTTTGGGCGATCGTTGTCGAGAATAACAGAACGATGAAAGCGCGCATGGGGATTTCTCGTCGTAGCAACCCGGTGGGTCGCCTGATCAACATCCCGGATTAGAATAACTCTCCGGTGAAAACTTGAAACGCAAAACTTGAAAGTTTCCGTTGACCGCACAGCCGACAACTGAAGTGCAGCGTTGGGACCTTGATGCCGAAGCCATCGTCGTCAAGATTCGCTGGTTTGGTCTGCTGCTTGGGTTCGCTTACGCAAACGCGGGTCATGTGGACTCGAATCGACTCGTATTGAACGCGATTCTGGCCCTGGGGCTCGTTTACACGGCGCTGGATACTTGGTTCTACAGTCGGCTGCGCGTTTTTCTCGGCGAATCGCCGCTCATCGTCTCGGGAATGGAGGCGCTATTCATCGGACTATTGTGTTTCTTCGAGAACGACCTCGATAGTCCTTTTCGGTACTACTATTTGCTCTCCCTGTTGTGTGCCGCACTCCGGCATCACGTACCCGTCACGATCGCCACATTTGTATTACACTCGCTCAGCTATGGAATCGTGTTCTTGTTGGTGCCATTGAAGTCGGGATCCGCGTTCAGCTTCCTGATGATGGTCGTCATTCTCGGATGGGCCACGTGGGCATCGAGTTCTTTGGCTCAACTGCTCAAACGCGTCGGCGATCGATTGTCGACGCTCAATTTGGCGTTGCGGGAACATCAGACTCAACTTGAAACACGAATCGAAGAACGAACCCGCGAGCTTCAGGACACCCAGGCGCAATTGATGCATCAGGACAAGATGGCGGGCTTTGGCTTGCTTGCGGCCGGAATCGCACACGAAGTCGGCAACCCGTTGATGAGCATCTCAACCATCGTGCAAGTGCTTGAACGACGGAACCCCGACGACTACACGCGGGAAAAGCTCGCACTAGTCGGTGGACAACTTTCGCGGATTCAAGGAATCGTCCGAGAGTTGACCACATTTAGCCGGCCGGCCAGCCAGGAGCGATCGCGATTCAGCATCCATGAGATCGTTGACGAGGCATTGAACATCGCCAAGTATTACAAGGGAACCAAGACGCGCACCATTCGCACCGATGTGTCGCATGACCTGCCGGTGCTGTTCGGAGTTCGCGATCAGCTGGTGCAAGTCGTCTTTAATCTGGTGCTGAACGCCATCGATGCGACCGCGAAGGGCGGACTCATTGAGGTCACCGCCCACCAATCGGATCAATCCATCGATGTGGCCGTGCGCGACGATGGAATCGGCATCGACCCCGCTCACCACGACCGGATTTTCCGGCCCTACTTCACGACCAAGAAACAAGGGACCGGGCTCGGTCTATTCGTCACCCGTCGGATCGTCACGGAGTATGGGGGCAGCGTCGATTTCAAATCGGTCCCGGGTCAGGGAACCACATTTCGCATTCGACTCCCCTGGCCGGCGGGGCCCGATTTGGAAGTGCCCACGATTGGTTTCCGCACGGTGAGACGCGAGGACCTCATTGCCACCACGGGGAGCAGCCACGCTGCCGATTAAATCTGATCAATTTAGGCGACACGAGATATTCGTGCATTCTACACTTGGACGGACTGTCGGTCGCCTTTTCATGCAATGCAAGAGAATTGCGTCCGAAACGTCAAATTATCGGACGACGCGAGCGTCAAAACGGAGGCCCTGGTTTTAATCGGGGAGCGGTTTCATGCCGAAGGACCGCGCAATGGTATTCCTGCAGGAGGGAATCTCCGCGGCGAAAGCCGGTCAGATTCTGCGCGCCGGACGGCGTTCCAGCGCGCCATTCAGCTCCATCCCGAAAACCCCTCTGCTTGGCTCTGGTCCGCGGGCGTTGCGGAAACACCCGCCGAGGCCGTCCACATGCTCGAACGGGTTCTTCAGTTGGATGCCGGGAATGCGGCTGCCAGAGCCGCAATAAAGATCGGCCGATTTGAAGCGGGAGTCGCAGCGGCCCGTGGCAATCGGCGTGCAGAGGCACGCTCCTGGTTGCGACTGGCGTGCGCCGACGATCCAAATAACGAATCCGCATGGTTGTGGCTGGCCAGTGCGACTGACGATTCGGATGAAGCCATCCGGCATCTGCAACGCGCGCTCGAATTAAATCCCGCCAATGAAAAAGCCCGTGCCGGTATCGAGCAATTGCGTTCCCGATCCCCTGTGATTTGGCACTGTCCGATTTGCCTGGCAATGGCTGAATCGCCGCCACCAAAATGCCCGCAATGCCGGGCGGTTCTCGACCTCGCTCGCGGCGACGAAGCGATCGGCAATCCCAACCCCAATGTCATGAGAATCCAGGAAGGCGCAGCTCGCCTTTCGAACAAACTCAAGGCGAAGCCCGACTTTCAAACCCATTATTTTCTGGGCGTGGCCCTTTTGAACCTCGGCAAACCGGAAGCGGCGCTGGCCCATTTCCGTACCTGTCAACAATTAAGTCCCGCGGACAAGAGTCTGGCGACGCATGTGGACCTCTTGGAGCGAGCACTCGAAGAAGCGGCCCAGCCCACGCGTCGATTGCCGCAAGTCGCGCCGAGCCAGACGGAACAGCCGAAACAATTGATTCTGGTCGTCGATGACAGCACGATCATGCGCAAGTTGGTGGGGATGACGGTTAACAAGGCCGGTTATCGAGTTTTGGAGGCTCAGAGCAGCGACGAGGCACTGGAGGTGATCGAATCGGCAGGGAAACCGGATATGATCCTCGTCGACTTCGTCATCCCCAGCATGGATGGTTACGCGTTTTGCCAGGTCATTCGCAATAATCCTATCACGGCTGAAGTTCCCGTGATCATGATGACGACTCGCGATGTCCAGGTCGATCAATCGCGCGGTCGGTCGGCAGGCGTCGCCGGTTATCTGACCGTGCCGTTTATTCCGGCCACGCTCCTGGGTGTCGTTCGTGAATTCTGTTGTAGGGACGGGGCGAGCGGCCTCGCCCCGATGGACTGAATGGGGTGGAAATGATCGCGTTGAACGAACCCGCTTCATGGTCCTCCTTCGAGATACCCGCCGTGGAATCCGAACGAGCAGAGATGGAGACGGACTTTGAGGACGACCTGATCGCGCTGCTCTGTCGTCTGGAGCATCTGCGCGAAAAGATGGTCACCGCCCGCGCTGCGCACCGACTGCCGCAAATGTTGGCATTGGCCGTTGAACTCATCGACGACGTCAAGGATTTCTCCCATCAAAACTGCGGATTCTCGACGGATAAGGAATTGGATGAAGCCAGGCGGCGCGCCAAGGACTTTTCCGCCAGCATGTCCCAGCTTCGTGAGAACGCCCCGATTTTCCCAGCAGCGCCCGCATTTGGGCCGACCCGAAGCAATGAAACTTCCGCTCCGTTGGACCTGATGAGCGTCCGGCGTAGTTTTGCGGCGATGCATGACGCCGTGCTGAACTTCTTTATCGTGTTTACCAATCGATTCCCTTCCTCGCTGACGGCACGCTCGTGGGTGGACGTGGCGGCAACGTTTCTCGTGGAACTGAAACATCTCACGCAGGAACCGATGGCGAATGTCTGAGTTCTGACACCTGAGACTTCTGCCGCTTCTCAATCGAATTCGTTCTATGGTTGACTCCGACGGTTCGTTCCGCATCCGGTTCGCCCAGCCGCGCCCAACGAGATTGTCCATATGAGCAGCCGCTGGGAATCTGCCTTGGCTCCGGTGATCGACTCGGACCGCGCGACGCAAACGCCCAGCGGCGAGTGTCTCCCGCCGCCGACCGTGGTCAATGGCCCGGCGCCGAAGACGGCTTGTTGACGTATGGCCTGGTGGCGCGCATCGCACTCGGTCAGCCGGGTTTCGGCTTCCGGATGGAGCATGACCTGCCTCCAGGAGTGGAACTGGTCGAATCCCGCCCGCGGGCCAAGGTCATCGGCGATCATTTAATCTGGCAATTCGGACGGGTCGATCCGGGTCAGCAAATTCGGTTGGAAATCGTCGTCCGACCCGAGCCTGGCACCACTCTCAATCCGAACGATGTCGCCACGTTTACTGGCACCTATTCGCAGAATCTCTATTTCCAAGCGCCCGTTGTACGGCCGCGATTGAACGCCCGCATCAGCGGGCCCGCGACCACCGAGGTGGGTCAGTCGGTCGAATTCGTCCTCGACGTGGCGAACTTCGGTTCGTGGATCGCAGAGAAGGTACAAGCTTCGGTGACGCTACCACCAGGATTGGCCCATCCAGACGGGCCTGTCTTCGCATTCAACCTCGGCGCAATCAAGCCCGGGGAATTCCGTCGCGTCATTGTGCCAGCTCGGGCGGTTGCCTGCGGTGACACCGTTGTCCGTGCCTCCGTCACCGGCACGGACGATCGACAAGCAGTCGTCGAGTTTCCGACCGAGGTTGTGGAACCTTCAGAATAAACAACTACGACTCGCCAGCAATTACCCCTGTTCACTGATCCGCGATATTCACTTACCTCACCCAGTCGGTCCATTTCGTTTGCTCGTTGGGATAACAACTTGGGCAAACCAGCGAACCTGGCCTGCCCCTTTCCACTGGACCGGCCTTGTAATGTAGGGATAGGCTTGTGTATCGCTCGCCCATTCGGATTCCTAATGGATTGGGCCGCGTCATGCCGCGCGTGGATCGGTATGGTCTTCTTGTCGTCGCCGGGCTAGTTGTCGGCGTGCCGGCCTGTTCCAGCGGGCCGGAACGGCATTGCAATGCCATCGGCCCAACGCCGATCACCGAGTTGATTGATCCGGACTTGCCGCACGACACCATTCCGTTGCTCGACGTGAAATTGTGTGAATCGCTCGCGGAGCGGACGCAAAGCACACTCATTCCCGTTTCGCAAAAGCGCGATCCTGCGAAGCGACAATTCAACATCCTCGTCCTGTCCGGCGGCGGTGCTTATGGCGCCTACACCGCCGGCGTTCTCGCGGGCTGGACTGAAAATGGAACCCGGCCGACCTTCGACGTCGTCACCGGGATCAGCACCGGAGCGCTCGTCGCGACGCTTGCCTTCCTCGGGCCTGACCACGATCCGGAGTTGAAACGGTTCTATACGACTATTCGCGACAAGGACATTTTCGCTCGCAAGTCGGATATTCGGGCGCTATTCTCGGATTCATTCCGCGACTCGGAGCCGTTGGCCAAGCTGATCGATGCGGTCGTTGATGCGAATCTGCTTCATGAGATTGCGGCCGAGCATGCGAAGGGTCGGCGACTCTACGTGGGGACCACGCACCTGGATGCCCGGCGACTCGTCGTTTGGGACATGGGGGAAATCGCCAAGCGCGGGACCGAAGCCGATCTCGCACTGTTCCGGCGCGTCTTGCTTGCGTCCGCATCGATCCCCGGCTACTTCCCGCCCGTGCCAATCAATGTTGACGTCGATGGCCGGCCGGCGGAGGAGTTGCACGTGGACGGCGGGGTGACTGCGTCACTCTTCTTCCGATCGCCGCAGGTCACGCGAACCGAGGCGCGGCGACTGGGCGAACGGCCGCTCGAAGGGTCCAATGTCTACACCATTGTCGCCGGGAAACTCTATGCCGATCCGGGCTGCGTCGAACGCCGGCTGATTCCGATCGCTGCCGATTCCATCACGGCATTGCTCTATTCCAAGTGTCGAGCCGACCTGTTCCAACTCTACGCACTGGCCCTGTCGACGGGCATGAACTACCGCGTCACCGCCGTGCCGGCCGACGTCCAGGTTCCGCGCGACGCGACCGCATTTGATCCGGCCGTAATGACCTGGCTCTACAACGTCGGCCGCGAACAGGCGATCTCGGGCAAGCTCTGGCGAAACTCGCCGCCCGGCCTGCAACCCGGCGAAGAAGTCCCCGTCCGCGGCGGCACCAAGCTCACGGCTTCGCACCAGAAGCCCCGCTGAACCGACCCACAATTATGGCCAGGCCAAAATGAGTTCGGCCGCCCCCCTCCCACACCTCTCAAAACGAATCCAACTTTTCCGAAATCAACTAACAATTCCGAAATCAATTTATTGGATGGATGTAAATGGTTACTTTGACTTGAGTTAATTATTTCGGAATAGTTGGCGTGTTTTCAGCAAGGGGTATTCGGCTGCAATGCAATCCACGGGCACCAAAAGGGCCGAGCACGTTTATTGCTGTGACTCGCTGGCTCCCGAGTCTTTTCGGGGCCGGCCCCGCGGTCGAAGGGTCGATTCCAGACCCAGCTCGATCGCTGTCTTTGCCGTCCAGGCCTCGTTGCCGAATGGCGCGCCGCGGGTCACGCTGCGCCGCAATGCCTCCAGCTCGGGCTTGGTGATCGCCTGGTTCACCCAGGCCAGCCAGTCCTTCGGCCGCCGCACTGGGCCCGGAATCAGAAACTGCGGACGCTCGCTCGCGGCCCAGAGCCGCGCACTCGACCATCGCCAGTTTTCCGCACGCCGCACCAACCGCGCCCGGACCGGATTGCGCTCCACATACCGCAGCACCGTCAACAAATGGTCGTCCTGCTCGATCGGGAACGCCTTGAACCGCCCCTGCCAAATGTGGCCGCTGGTGCGATAATGCTGGTGATATCGTCGCACGTGCGTGTTCTGGAGCCAGTGCATCCACCGGCTCAGATCGCCGTCGGCCAATGGCCAGAGCACCAGGTGAAAGTGGTTGGGCATCAGGCAATAGCCCAGCACCCGCATGGGGACTTCGACATGAGCGTGCTGCATCGCCTTGAGGAACGCTTCGTAATCGGCCTCCTTCAAGAAGACCTCGCGTCGGGCATTGCCCCGATTGATGACGTGGTAGCAGATCCCGCCCAGGGAAGCTCGTGCGATGCGTGGCATGAGGGCAGAATACCCCGGACCGGCAGGAAGTCAATCAATAAACGTGCCCGTCCCCTTTTTTCGCGGATCGGCATCCTGACTCTTGTATTGTTGGAATCGAAAAATGAACACAAGACAGACTAGTTGCATAGTTCTCGTGGTAGTATTCGCTCCTGCTGTCCGATCATATGCTGAAGATAGGGTGTCCGAATCGTCCGCAAAGGAAAGAGTGGGTGCATTATTGAGACAACTGAAGGATGAGGATACACTCGATAATGCCAAGAAGATCGAGGAGAAGTTAATCGGAATTGGCGACGCCGCGACCGTTCCGTTGTTTGAATCGATCTTCACTGCAGACGCTAGTTCTTTCGTCGGTGGGACTGCAGAAGCGGCGTCACTGGCCTTGGAGACAGGGCTTCCGCAAGATTGGTGAAATACTTGAAATCACCAATCGACGAGAAGCGCAGAAAAGCAATTGACATACTCGGCGAAATGCGTGCAAAGTCGCGCGTTAGCGACCTTTTGCCTCTGCTGCGTCATCCCGATTTGGATACTCGGTTGAGGGCGATCAATAGCCTTAGTAAGATCGATGACAGGCGGGCAATTAAGCCTTTACTGAGATTGGCGCAGATCGATTCAGGCCTAGTGCGGCGACAATCGCTTTCAGCAATCGGTGGTTCTGGACCGAAAGCATCGGAGGCAATCGACGCACTTTTCGAAATGCTCCGTAGTAGCGATGCTTCGGATGATATCGCCGAGATCCATATGTCGGGCTGCGATATTTGCACTGCGCTCGGAAGCATTGGCCCGAAGTCCTTGAGTGTATTTGAGAAGGTTTTAGCGCCTTCGTCAAATTTCACGGCGATCACGAAGAAATATGCGCTGATTTGTTTACCGGCAAAGAGTTTAGAGGCTAAATCTCGTGAAGCGGTGATCGTGTCCAAGTTATTGCTCAGTTACCTTCGATGCAACAACAAGACACTGGCGACCACAGCGGCAACTAAGCTGTATGAACTCCCTGGCTTTGCTGTGCACATCAAGAAGGAGTTGGAGCAATTCGGTTTAACAGCGACATCATCTATGCGCAAGCTTATTGGGGCCTCATTATGGACGTCGGGCGTACATAGCCCAGAGGCAATGCAGATAATCTTACAAGGGCTATCGGATGCCGATCCGACGGCACAGTTCGACTCACTTTGGGCAATCCGGAAATCCAAATTGACCGGCAATGCAGTGAAGCCACATCTCGTACGATTACTAAGGGCCACGAACGATGAAGTTGTTGCGGATGTGATTCGGACCATCGAAACGGTTGGTACGTATGAGAGCTTTGCGGGCGAATTGCAGAGAATCGCCGATAGTAGTATGAAAAAGGATCTAGTTGCGGCGGCAAGGAAAGCGATTGGGTACTTAAAGCAGAAAAGTGACACTCCTCCGTGAGTTTTGAGAAGGGAGAAGGAAAGAAGGAAAAAGGAGAAGGAAAAAGGGACGGGGAGAAGGAAAAAGGGACGGGGACGAAAAGGGGGGGACGAAAGGGGAAAAGGGAGGGGAAAAGGGGACGGGCACATTTATTTATGTGACTCGCTGGATCCGGAGCCTAGAGGGAAGCTCGTGGAGTCCGCAGCATGGAGCCAGGATACCCCGGCCCGGCGGAAAGTCAATCAATAAACGTGCTCGTCCCCTTTTCCGTTCCTTAGTCCACCGTGATCGTCGGCGTCCCGGTTCCGGTCGCGTTCTCGTACTCCCGCGCCTCCGTCATCTGTCCGTTGTCGTCGTAGTCGTACTCCCACGTGACCGCCCCGCCCGAGGTCTTCACTTTCGACACCACGCTGCCGGCGTCGTCGTAGGTGTACGTCCAGGTACCGTCGCTCGTCAGCCGGTTCCCCGTCCCGGTCGAGTAGCCGGTGTTGGTGCGGTTCCCGGTCGCGTCATAGGTGAGGGTCGGGTTGGTCCCGTCCTTGGTGAGCTGGTCGGTGGCGTCGTAGCTGTAGCTTGTCGTCGTGCCGTTCTCGGTCTTGGCCGTGATGCGATCGGCGTTGTCGTAGCCGTACGTGAAAGAGGCCAGGGTCGCGTTGCTGGCGTTCTTGTGGGTCAGGGCCGTCAGCCGGCCGCCGTCGTCGTAGGTGTAGGCGGTGCTCCCCGCCGTCGAGCCGCCGGCCTTGCGCGTCACCGAAGTCAGCTCGTTGCGGTTGTCGTAGCCGTACACCATATCGACCGTCGCCCCCTGGCCGGTGAGCTTCCGGTCGGTCAGGCGGTTTACCGCGTCATACGTGTCCGTCGTCCGCCCGCCCGGGGAGTCCACGACCAGCGTGCGGTTGCCCACGGCGTCGTAGCTCATGGTCAGGGTCAGCCCGAATGGCTCGTCCACCTCCATGGTGCGGCCGAGGGCGTCATGGCTCATCGTGTTCACGCTGTTGGGATCAGCGGCGTGGTCATGGTCATTCAGGCCACATTACGAAGCAACCGGCCATCCGACGTTGAATGCGGCGATGATTAAGGGATCAGCAGAAGACATGGGACGCCACGTTTTTGCAGGACTGAGCAGGTTTAGCTGTTTCCAAACCTCATCGGCGGTGTTATTCATGTCATCAAAATCCTCGGGTCCTGTGACGGGCACAACCCATTCCGCCCGGGCGAACGCACGCCGTCTATCAGAGTCTTTTTTCACATTCCACCCGCTGGGCAAGTGCTGACGAATAGACCGTACCAGGGAGTCCATAGCGACTTCTCGCCGTCGATTTCCTTGAATTGCCTCAAGCATATGCAGGCGTTGGAGTTGCAAGATCGCAAAACCGGGTCCCAATTCCGTAACCAGTTTCCCGTAAGGTTCGCCGGGATGACTTTCGACAAAATCAGAGACCGACGCATGGCCCAGGAACCGCACCCGGTCCAAGAGTCGCTCTTGCCAGCCCTCCGACCAAATCGATTCGTTTCCGGTCATGTTAATCTACATAGGGAATGATCTTGAAATCGCGAATTCCGGCTTCGCGCAACATTCGGTAGACAGTCTTCCAAATGTCCCGAGTGGTGAGCTTTCCTAACTGCTTCTCGAGAGCCTTCAGTCGGCGCATTAACTCTTCATTCCATGGCCCAGTGCCCATCCATTTGTGAATCGCCCCATGTGTGCCTTCGTCCAATTCAATCGTGTACTTGCCGGAGAAAAGGGGACGGGCACGTTTATTATTGTCTCGCTGGAAGAGAAAAGGGTACGAGCACGTTTATTGCGATGACTCGCTGGATTCGGGGCCGGCCCCGCGGTCGAAGGGTCGATTCCAGACCCATTTCGATCGCTGTCTTCGCCGTCCAGGCCTCGTTGCCAAATGGCGTCCCGCGGGTCACGCTGCGCCGCAATGCCTCCAGCTCAGGCTTGGTGATCGCCTGGTTCACCCAGGCCAGCCAGTCCTTCGGCCGCCGCACTGGGCCCGGAATCAGAAACTGCGGACGCTCGCTCGCGGCCCAGAGCCGGGCACTCGACCATCGCCAGTTTTGCGCACGCCGCACCAACCGCGCCCGCACCGGATTGCGCTCCACATACCGCAGCACCGTTAACAGATGGTTGTCCTGCTCGATCGGGAACGCCTTGAACCGCCCCTGCCAGATGTGGCCGCTGGTGCGATAATGCTGGTGATAGCGTCGCACGTGCGTGTTCTGGAGCCAGTGCATCCACCGGCTCAGATCGCCGTCGGCCAATGGCCAGAGCACCAGGTGAAAGTGGTTGGGCATCAGGCAATAGCCCAGCACCCGCATGGGGACCTCGACATGAGCGTGCTGCATCGCCTTGAGGAACGCTTCGTAGTCGCCCTCCTTCCAGAAGACCTCCCATCGGGCATTGCCCCGATTGATGACGTGGTAGCAGATCCCGCCCAGGGAAGCTCGTGGAGTCCGCGGCATGCAGCCAGGATACCCGAGACCGGCGGGAAGTCAATCAATAAACGTGCCCGTCCCCTTTTTTTGCCCCGGCCTGCTTAGCGCGTTTCGGGGGAAGGCAAATCGAACCAGTCATTGCCCGTTGACCAAAAGTCCCGATCACTCACGGTCGACTTCCGGTGCCGCGATTGGACGGTGAAAGGAAAAAGGGGACGCGGAGACGCGTCCCTTTTCGATTACACTTCGCGGATCGTCACATCAGCGGTGACGGGCGAGAGCTCAATCACGTCCAGGGTCTTGCCTGGAGCGAGTACAGCGGTGAATCCGAGCGACTTGAAGGCGATGATTTCCGGCGCGACGAAGCCGAAGTGATCGACCAGTGTGGTGCCCACCACGACGCCTTTGATCTCGACCGACACTAGCTGCCCGAAGCCGCCGGTGATGCCAAAGATCGGCTCGTCGTCCGCGTCGCCGAAGACGTTTGGCGCCGCGGGATTCGAGTCCACGCGTGCCCCGGCGACGAGGTCGCTGCCGATCCAGTCGTGGCCGACTTTCACCGGGCCGACTGAGGCGTCGCCGTCCTGCGTCGCAAGCGAGGTGTCGTAGCCGGCGAGGATTTGTGCGAGTTCGACGCGACCGCCGACATTCAGGCTCTTGATGGCGATCTCCGGCACGCCCGAACCGCTTCCCGGCTGGCCGCGTGCTGAGATGACGACGCGCGAAAGGGCCTCCGGCGTGCCGTCGCCGGCGTTGCCGATGAGGCTGCCTTTGACGTTGATCGCGCCGGTGTCGTTGCTGGATCGGATCGAGGCGTTCCGAGTGAGGGCGCCGTTGTTGCTGTCGTCGCTGCCGGCAATGATCGAGCCGCCAATGGTGATGCTGGCGACGCGGCTGACCTGGATGTAGCCGGTGCTGTCCAGCGATGGCTGCGCGCCGCTGATGCTGCCGCCGATGAGGTCCCGGCCAATTTTGACCGGCCCGAACTCGCCGCCGAAAATCGCGCCGCTGTTGCCGCTGGAGCCGCCCAGCACCGAGCCGCCGATGCTGATGCCGGCATAGTTGGCGCCACCCACGAGGCCGGAGTTGGTCCCCGCGCCGCCGATGAGGTCGTGGCCGATGGTCACCGCACCTCCGGTGTTGTCGTCGAAGATGACGCCGCTTTGGTTTGCCGAGCCGCCGACGACGGAGCCGCCGATCGTGACTGCACCGAGCTGCGCATTGGTTCGGATTTCACCGGTGTCCCCGCCGGAGCCGCCGATCAGGTCGTGTCCGACCTTCACCGCGCCCATTGCGAGTTCGCTGAAAACGTCGCCGGCACCGGGAGCGGAACCGCCGACGAGCGAGCCGCCGATGCGCACGTGGGCAATCGTGTCCAAGCTGGCGATCGTCCCCGCGTCATTGTCGGCGCCGCCGATCAAGTCGTGGCCGATGAAGACCGCGCCCATGTCTCCGGCGGAGAAGACCTGGCCGGAATGCGCGGTGGTCGCGTAGTTGCCGCCGCCGCCGATCAGCGAGCCGCCGATGGTCAGGCTCGTGAGCTTGCCCGCGGAATCGATCTTGCCGGATTCATCGTTCGGGCCGCCGACGAAATTGTGGCCGATCTTCACCGCACCGATGTCGCCGGTCGCCGTGCGAATGCGGCCAGTGGAGGCTCCCGAGCCAATCAACGAGCCGCCGATGGCGACTCCGGCCATGCCGGTGTTTGCGGCGATCGAAGCTGAGAACTGGCCGGTTCCGCCGATCAGGTTGTGCGCGATCTTCACCGCGCCGAGCGTGGTGTCGTCGGCATCAATCAGGACACTCTGAAGACCCTGGCCGCCGATGACCGAACCGCCGATGTTGAGCGAGGCGATGCTCGTCGCGCTGATGATCGAGCCGGAGCTGGTTCCGGTGCCGCCTTGCACGTGCTGGCCGATCCTCACCACACCGACGGCCTCGGCGATGAATGTTCCGCTGCCCGGCGTGGCGCCACCGATGAGCGAGCCGCCGATGCTCACTGGACCGATCGAGCCGGTGACATTGACCTGAGCGCGGGCGAGGTCCTGCCTTACCGTCAGTGCGCCGAGGCCGCCGGCGATGTCGCTGGTCAGGCTTGGCGACCCCGACTGCTGTGTGTCGAAGCCGAGTCGACCGAGCGTGCGAACAGCAAGGGAGTTCAGGCCCGGCTTGCCGGGAGTCGCCGCGCCCGCGTCGATTTGCCCGAGGTCGCCGGGCACTACGACCGCGCCCAGGTCGAAGCCGGTCGATTTGATGTAGCCCACATTGGCGAGCCGATCGCCGCCGCCGGGCGTCACGGTGATGGTTACGCCAAGGCCGTTGCTCGCCAGAGGCGTGAGATCGATGAGCTGGAGCTGCTGATACGCCGGGACGTTGTCATCGACCATGCCGGTGTCGAACTTGAAAACCGTGTTCACGTTGCCCGCGGTAAGCAGCGGCTTCGAGAGCTTCACCGTGACGTGATCGCCATCGCGGTCGTCGTAGGTGACGGTGCTGGCGTTAACGAGCTTCGCGGAGTTAGTGGGCAACGGCTGCGTCAGGAACGGCGCATCGATCTCGTGCAGTGCCATGTTGTCAGTTGGGCCAATGAGAATGCCGTCGGCGTTCGGCAACGCCGAGAGCGCGAATGTCACGCCGCCAATCTGGATTGCGCCGACCTGTTCGGCGACAAAACCGAAGCTGTTCGCAATGAACCCGGCGACGCTCGGCGTCCCAAAAGCCTGGCCCCCAATGGTGATGCTGCCGATCTTCGAGAAGCGGTTCGGGGCGTCTGTGCCGCCGGTGAACTTGAAGTCGTGAATGTTTCCGAAATCCACGTTGTCGGCGTCCGGGCCGGCGCCGCCGGCCGTGTTGTCGTCGCCGAGATTCACCGCGCCCGCGACGATGCTGCTCGCCGCCCAATCCGCCCCGACGCTCACCTTGCCGATCTGCGCGTCGGCATTCATCGGATCGAGGGTGATGTCGTAGCCGGCGAAGATTTGCGCCGACTCGACGCGCCCGCCGATGGAGATTTTCCCGATCGCCACGTCGCTGGTCGCGCCCGGCGTCGCCTGCCCGAGCGCGCTGATGATCGCAAAGGAATCACCCTGCGCGCCGACGTTGCCGATGAGTCCGCCCTTGACCGTAAGCGAGCCGAGGTCGTCGCCGGCACGGATCGTGGCATCGTGTTCGAGGCCGAAAGCGGCGCTGTCATCTGCGCCGGCGATGATCGAGCCGCCGATTGTCACGCTGCCGATGCGCTTGTCGCTCTCGATGTACCCGCTCTGGATGAGATCGTCGGCGCCCGTCGCGGCAAGGCTGCCGCCGATGAGATCGTGGCCGATCGAGATCGAGTCGATGGACGCCGAGGAAACGATCCCGCCGGTCTCGGAGCGTGAGCCGCCGACGAGCGAACCGCCGATGTGAACGGATTTGGGGTTAATGAGATTGCCCGAAGTCAATCCGCTGCCGCCGATGAGATCGTGCCGGATATTCACGAGACCGATGGAATTGCTGATGATCCGTGCGCTTCCGTCGCCCGAGCCGCCGAGCAGCGAGCCGCCGATGGTGACGCTGCGGATGGTCAGGCCGAAGATGTCGGCCGAGTTCGCGCCCGAGCCGCCTCGCAGATCGTGGCCGATCTTCACCGGCCCGATCGGGGCATTGGTCCCGATCTCCCCGCTGCTCTCACCCGCGCCCCCGGCGACGGAGCCGCCGACGGTGACGCTCGCGATCGTGCCCAGCGGGGTGACGATCGCGCCCGAAAACTTGCCCGTTCCTCCCACAACGTCGTGACCGATCATGATCGCGCCGATGTCGCCCAGGGCGATGAGCTGGCCCTTGTGCACCGTCGTGTCCTGATCGCCGCTGCCGCCGAGAAGCGACCCGCCGATCGCAATTGTGCCGATCTTTCCTCCCGCGTCGATCTTCCCCGATTCGTTGCCGCTGCCGCCTTTCACGTTGTGCGCGATCTTCACCGACCCGATGTCGCCGGGGATAATGATCGAGCCGCTGCCGCTGGCCGCGCCGCCGAGCAGCGAGCCGCCGAGTGTCAGGTCGGCGAGACCGCCGGTGGTTGTGACCACGACGTCGATGCGGCCCGAATCGATGCCGGTGCCGCCTTGCAGATTCCCGCCGATCTTCACCACGCCGATACCGGCCTCGCTGTAAAGTTCGCCGCTCTCGAGCCCCGAGCCGCCGACGAGCGATCCATTCATCGTCACGTTGCCCAGCGTTCCTTGCGCGGCAATTCGCCCCGAGAATTCTCCGTCGCCGGCAATCATGTCGCGGCCGATCTTGACCGGCCCGATCGCGCCTTGCGCGGTGATCGAGCCGCTGCCGCCCACCGGGCCGCCGATGAGTGAGCCGCCAATGGTGATGCTGCCGATTGTTGCGTCCGCAGCCGTGGCGGCGGTGACATTGATAATCGCGTCCTTCATATCCTCTGCGACCCGCAATCCGCCGAGCGCGCCGTTGATGCCGCTCGTCAGGCCCATGCTGAGCGGGTCGGTTGCCTCCCCGTAACGCCCCATCGAGCGCACATTCAGCAGTTTCAATCCTGGCGTGGTCGTGTCGCCGTCCCCACAATCAATTTCGTTGAGATCGCCTCTGACTGTGACTTTGCCGAGGTCGATACCTGGCGCGAATATCAGCCCAACTGCGGCAAGCCCATCGCCGTCGCCGGCCTTGACCGCCGACACCGTAAGATCGGCGCCCTGGAAGCCGGAACCTTGTCTCAGATCAATGAATTGAAGCTGTTGACCGCCGATGGCGTTGGGTCCAGTCAAGACGAAGGTATCCGTAAACTCCGTGCCGCTTGGCGGGTTCGTGAAGACGAACGCGCCGGCAGAAGTTTTCACTGTCACCAGGTCGCCATCGATGTCGGTGTAGGTGAGCGTCGTCGGATTCACGAGCGTGGCCGGCGCGATACGGGATTCGAGGAGTTCGAGTTTCATGGGAGTTGGATTTGGGATTTAAGATGGATCAAAGCGCCACCTCGCGCAGGCGCAGGTCGCCCGTTATACCGATGGCGTAGCCTGTAATGTCGAGCGTGCTGGCAGCGCCGGCGACGAGCCGAAACGTGGCGACGCCGATCTTGAACGAGCCGATCTGCTGGGCGACGAAGCCGTAGTGGTCGCTGCCGCCGATGGTGCCGCGGGCGGTGCCTTTGATGCGGATGCTGGCGATCTTTGAGACGACGTTCGGGGCGTCGTTCGGATCGGTGATCTTCACGTCGTCGGCATCGCCGAAGAAGGAGTCGAAGCCCACCGTCGCATCGTCCTGCGCACCGGCCACGAGGCTGCTCGCGATCCAGTCGCCGACGACGACCGCGCCGATCTGGGCGTCGGCGTTCACTCCGCTCGGCGTGGAGTTGTTGTTGTAGCCGGCGAGGATGTCGGCCGACTCGACCCGGCCGACGACGGTGAGACTCTTGATGGCTACGTCGCTGGTGGCGGTGGAAGTCGGCTGGCCGAGTGCGGTGATAAGCACGCGTTGCGTGGCGTTACCGACGAGGCTGCCTTTCACTACGATCGCGCCAATTGGCCCCGACACGCGCACGGCGCCGCTGTTGTCGAGTGAGCCGCCGCCAGTTTCAGTGCCCGCGATGATCGAACCGCCCACGGTGAGGCTGGTGAGGCTGCCGGCCTGGATGCTGCCCGCGAAACCCGAGGCAGTCGCCGTGCTGACGCTGCCGCCTTGGATGTTGCCGCCGATTTTCACAGGGCCGAGCGCATCATTGACCGAAATCCTGCCGCTGACACTGCCGGAGCCGCCCACGAGGGAACCGCCAATTGTGACCCCAGCGATGTCGGTCGCGGAAATGAAACCGGAATTTGTTGCGGAGCCGCCACGCAGATCACCACCAATCTTCACGAGACCCATGAAATCGGCGGAGATGCTTCCGCTCGTCTGACCACTGCCGCCAAGGAGCGAGCCACCGAAGGTGACGGTAGCCAAGTTTCCGCCAGTTTCGATACGGCCGGATAGAGTGCCACTGCCGCCCTCGATGTTGCCGCCGATCTTCACTGGCCCCATCGCGGTGTCGCTGAAGATGAAGCCGCTCTGGTTGGTTCCACCGCCTATGAGCGAGCCACCGATGGTCACCGAACCGATCCTGCCGATCCCGGCACCAAGGACGAACACGCTGGCCTCGCGAATGTTGCCCGCGACAGCGAGCTTGCCGAGCGCACCGATGAGGCTGCTTTCGAGACTCGCCGAAGCGCCCTGGGTCGAGGTGCCGAACTCGCCCATCGACTGTACGGTCAACGATTTGACCGCCGCCACGCTGGCGCTCGCCGTGCCGGCATTGATCCGCCCGAGGTCGCCGCCGATCCGCACATTGCCGACATTGAGCGACGCGCCGTCGTCCGCGGCGGTGGCGTCGATGTAGCCGACATTTACATGGCCGTCGCCGCCCGCGCTGGTACGCTTGGCGGTGACGGCGAAGTCGGTGCCGAAGAAGACCGCGGCGTTCGCGCTGAAGTCGATTTCCCGCAGCTCCATCCCGAGGCCCTCGGGCGCGAGCGTCAGGATGACGGAGAGTTCCCCGTCGGTGCCCCTGCTGGTCTTGACGGTGACGAAGTCGCCATCCACGTCGGCATACGTGAACGTGGCGGGCGCGATGCGAGATTCGAGTGGTTCGAGGACAAGCCGGCGCCGACCGTGGCCCGCGGGAGAGGCGGTATGGAGTCATATTGTCCTGCCGAAAGGAGAGGCTAAAGCCGTCGGGCGAGTCGAGTTGAAGAAGAAGTATTCTCGCGCACAACCTCAAGCGGCACAAGGGAAAAAGCAAATGCGCGCCGAAAGGCCGAGCGAAAAGACGGCCATGTTTGAATTGGGTGGCCGGCTGGATTCCGGGCCTTTTCGGGGTCGGCCCGAAACTGCGGACGCTCGGTCGCGGCCCGGAGTCAGGCACGCGACCAGGGCCAGTTGTGCCCGTCTCCTTATCTTTCCTCACTTCTTACGCGCCCATTCGCTTTGCCATTTCTTCATACCCCCGTCCCGGGCTGCGGCTGACTTGAATCCATAGAGGTGGATTGAGATGGTGTCGGCTTCGCCGCCGACCCAGAAGTTGGCGGTCATGTAGTCGGTCAAACCGTAGTCGATTGGCTTCTTGCCCAGGCCGTTGGCGAGTGCGGCCAGGGCACAATCGCGGACCTGATTGCCGGTCGATGATTCGTCCAGATTGTCGTACATGGTCGTCGTGTCGGCCAATAATTCGGTCAGCTTGGCCAGTGCGATCTTGTCCTTCGACTTGCCGAGCGACTCCATCGCCACCCATCGGATTTGGACGTTCCTGCATGTCGTGGCCAGGCGAACGAGATGCGGAATCGCTTCGGGAAACGGATGGCGATGGGCCAGGAGCGCAAAGAACAGCTTTGACATCGTCTCGTCGCCTGGCCGCGATTCGGCCCACCGAACTACCAGTCGCCGATACGCCGGCCCCGTCTCTTTCGCGTCCAACGCGGTCGCCACCGCGGGATTGGCCAGCAAGAATAGGGGCGCGTGATGGTTCGATACTTCGCCATGGTCCGATGAGTTTTTCAGGACGGTCTGGACAAAGAGGACAGCGGCGATGTTGGCCGCCGGCGCAGTTGTCTGCTTGCCCTTCGCTCTCGCCGCGTCGAGCAATTCGCGAGAGCGGGTCGCCAACGCTGCGACCGCGGCCGCCCGGTCCGTGGAAGCCAGTTGGAGAAGCGGCCCGTTGGCTCGGATCATTTCCGCGAACAGGAGACGCGAGCCGGCGTTCGGTTTTCCGGTGAGTTTTTCCCATTCGCTCAACAGCGGCAGATCGTGCCTGCGTTTCCCGTCGGGATCGTTCAGGAATGCGTCGGCCCGGCGGCCCCAGGCGATCGCTTGAACTTGGGGCAAAAGAGCAATTGAGCGATTTCGAACCTCCGCGTCCGCCGACTTCGTGCCGGCGATCAAGGCGGGGATGGCTGGTCCACCCATTTTCAAGAGCTTGTTGGCCGCCGCCTCGCGAACGGCGAAGCGCGGACTTCCCAATTGCTCAACGAATTCGGTTGCGCTTCGAAATTCGGGAGTGCCCTCGTCGCCCGGCTGCGGGGCTGCGAGCAGAATCGTCGGCAGGAACATTGCAAGCAAGCAGGTCCGCACGATTGAGCCTCCAGAGTCCGATTGTTCACCGATCTTGACGACGAGCGAATGCCAAATGCCGACAATTGTTTTTAGACGAGTTAATGTGCGCAACGGCAGCGGGTGGAGCGCAGCCAGTTACAAAGTAGCAATGCCCGAATTTCTCACCACAGAGACACCGAGGACACAGAGAAGAAGAGTAGAAAACGAGTGGTGGCCAATTTCCCGGCACAACACGCTGCCCGTAAGTGAAGTGAGAACGTTGACCCAGTCTTGCTTCCTTATTGCTTTTCTCGGTGATCTCTGTGACTCTGTGGTGAGAAATGCGGGCCAGTGCCTTGTTCAAACTTGAATGTGGGGATCAGTCGTTGCGGAAATCGCCAGACCAGTACTTTCAACGCGCTGGCTTTGTTTGAACTGCTTTACGCCAACGGCGTTGAATCTCGGAGCCCAGGGTTGAACGCGAGCGTTCTACCCTGGGTCAGACGCACCGCCTCCGGCGGTCCATACCGCGAAGCGGTTATATCACGCCGCTGTTTCCACCGCGTGATATAACGCCTTCGGCGTAAAGGGCGTCTCGAGGGGCCTGCGAACCCAGGGTAGAACGCTGCGCGTTCAACCCTTTTCTAAGCATGTCAAGGCGTTTTTTTTCGGGGATGCCGTCACGTTCTTTACGGACGGGGAGTGCTCGGCTGCGGCCTTCGCGGCCGCAGGCCGCGGAGGACGCAGCCGAGCACTCCCCGTCCGCTGCCCTCCGTTCTCCTCGATCCTTCGACCATCGTTCCTGTCCATCCGCCTCGACTCGTCGCCTACGCCTCCTCTGAACTTCGGCCATCGGCTAGCCCAAACCTTTTGCCTGGAATGTATCCCGATCGTTCGGGACCATCGAATTGGCTCCATGGAGGATCACGCCGATGAACTCCGTTGCGGCCCCTCGAAACTGGGCTTGGCGCTCCGCGAAGGGCGCTAAGGGTTGTTGAAGAAGGTGGCACAACAGAGGCGTCGTCTGCACTCGCGTCGATGCGCGCTCCTTTCGTTCGGGATTCCCTTCCGTCCCACCACTCACGCCGGCGCCCGTGCCGACGCGTGTCTCACTCCGCGTTCGCCGATGTCACCGTTCGATACAACTGGTGTCGATCAAACGCCTCGCCACGCCCGCCGACCCGATACAACGCCAACGCCAATTTCCGCATCACGCCGATCACCGCCGCCTTGCCTTCGCCACGACGCAGCGCCTTCTGACGCCGATACCAACCCCGCACCGGCTCCTGCCTCAGCCAGCGCAACGCCGCCAGATACAACCACCGCCGCACCTCCGACGAACCACGCTTGCTGATCCGCAGCTTTCCTTGCCACTGGCCGCTCGAGCGCTCCGCCAGGTTCAACCCCATCGCCTTGCGATACGCCGACCCGCAATGGTACGCGCTCGGATCGCCCAGTTCCACCCACAACACGCACGCCGTCCCGATCCCGACCACCGCGCTCATCGCCACGATCCCCGCATGATCACGCGTCAACGCCCGCATCCGCCGTCGCGCCATCGCCATCTCACGACGACAGCCCTGGATTTGCCGAACAAATCGACGCAAGCGCTCTTCATCCCAAGGGCCCATCGCCACGCCCACCGTCGACCGCGCGCTCGACACCAGCGCCTGCGCTTTCTCTTCGCTCAAGAAGCATCGGCCCCAACCTCGCACGCGCTCCACGCCATCCAACGCCAGCGCCAATCCACGCGGCCCGCCGAACTCGGCCAGACACGCCAACATCGTTCCCGAACACAACGGCACGATCCGCGTCGCTTCCGGCCAATGCCGACTCAACAACGCCTCGACCCGACCGCACCACTGCATCATCTGACGACGCTGGCCATCGAGCCAATCGACTTGATACGCCAGCTCCTGCTCGATCTCGGTTGGCTTCGGCATCGACCACGGCCAACTCTTGCCTTGCGCTGCCAACTCAGCGACCACCGCCGCGTCCTTGCCGTCGTGCTGCGACGGCACGCCATCGAATACCTCCGCATAGTCCGACGCCATCTTCGGACTGACCCGATGCACGACCACGCCCGCCCGCTCCAGCGCCTGCCGCGCCGCATCGCCGTAGGTCCCGGTCGGCTCCATCGCGACGATCAATTGCCGGCCCTGGCCCACATCACGCAACAACTCCGCCAGCCGAATCACGTCCGCGGGATTGCGTACTCGCCACGGGCGATCGAAATCGCCGACGCCCCAACGCAGCGTGCCGTAGATCCACTCCTTGCCGATGTCCAATCCCGCATGCACCACCAAGCCCTCGCGGCCGGCGAGCCAATCATCGAGTTCAATTCGATTGACATCGACGGCACGGTATGCTCTGCTCTTCACGGGGATGACCTCCTGTACGTGGAACCGGTAGTCGTTACCGAACACCATTCCACTTTCGAGGCATCCCCTTTTCCACCCCACCTATAGCCAACTGGGCTTCGAGATTTAACGCCGTTGGCGTAAAGCAACTGCATTAGATCAAGCACGTTGAGAGTACTGTTCGCCAGACTCCCGTGCCCGGGCATCGCTCACGGAAGTCCCTTAAAAGCAAAGGGCCGCGGTATTCGCCGCGGCCCTATGTACTCGACTCGCTTGGCCGTTCGGACAGTTTTCTAGCCGAGGATCCCCGTGATCACACTCCCCTTCACCAGCTCGCGTGGCTGGTTCAGGTGGTTGTAGACGATCGTGTCCGGAGAAATTCCGACCGAGTGATAAATGGTGGCCAGCAGTTCGGTCGGATGTACCGGGTTCTCGAGCGGAGCGCTGGCGGTCTTGTCGCTCTTGCCATAGACGAAACCACGCTTGACGCCGGCGCCGGCGATGACCGCGGTATAGCAGTATGGCCAGTGATCGCGGCCGTCGTCCTGGTTCTCGTTGCCGGATGTCGACACGCCACGCTGCGGGCTGCGGCCGAACTCGCCGACGGCGACGACCAGGGTTTCACTCAACAATCCCCGATCATCCAGGTCGGCGATGAGGGCGCTTAACCCCGCGTCCAGCATCGGGGCACTCTGCTTGCGCATCCGATTCGAAAGCCCGGCGTGTACGTCCCAGGAATGGTTGTCGCTGTTGGCCACCTTGGGCCAGTTGACCTCGACGACACGCGTGCCCGCTTCGATCAATCGCCGGGCGAGCAGACAGCATTGGCCGAATGTGTTCTTGCCATAGCGCGAACGGAGTTCATCGCTTTCACGGTTCAAATCGAACGCGTCGCGCGTCTTGCCGCTGAGCACCAGCCCCAGCGCTTTGCCGTAGTAGGTGTTCAACTCGTACTTGGCGGTTGCCTTTTCCAACTCGGGCATGCCTTCGGCAATCGTCTGCCGGAGACTCGCCCGACGGTTGAGCCGAATCTCCTTGACGTCCGGTCGCAGTTCGAGGTCTTCGGTCTTGATGCGCGACATCTTGTCCATGTCCATGTCGTCGCCGGGCGGGTAGAGCGTGTACGGGTCGTACGCCTTGCCGAGGAACCCAGCCGTGCCCCCCTTGCCGACCACGTTCGACTCTTGCAATGGCCGCGGCATCATCACGAATGGCAACACTGGCTCGCTGGGCGGCTTGAGGCGTGAAATGTTGCAGCCGAAGTTCGGGAAGTCTTTTGGCGTTGGCGGCTCCAGCTGCCCTGAAGGCAGAAACCTTGTCCGTCGTATAGCCGGTGAGCATCTGGTAGATGGCGGCGGTGTGGTTGAACAGCCCGACGGGGGTGTAGCTCATCGAATGGATCATCGTGAGCTTGTTGGTCTCGTTGGCCAGCTTCGGCAATAACTCCGTGAACTGCAGGCCGACCGTCTTGGTGTTGATCGCTTTGAATACGCTCTTGTTCTTCTCGGGGACGTTGGTCCTTCGGGTCCCAGAGATCCAAATGGCTCGGTCCGCCTTGCAGATAGCAAAGAATGATGTTCTTCGCCCTGCCAAAGCCGGGTCCGCCGCCTTCGCTCTTCACGGCGGCATTGGTCTCTTTGGCGAAGACATTGGGGCCAAGAAGATTGGCCAGCGACAAGCCGAGCACGGCTGATCCGCCGATGCGCATGAAATCGCGGCGAGTATAGCCATCGCAGGTATCGAAGCCACCGAATCCGGGAATGACAAGCATGGTTCCAACCCCTCGAGAGTCGAAAGAGGGTAATGAGGCAGGAAATTCGGGTACGAGGTCAACTAATGAAAGAATAGCCCGACCGGCGGCTTGTTGCAACAGGATTGTGGCGAACTGAAGCGGTCGAACGGTTGCAACGCCCACTCCTCGCGAGTAGCATCCCTCCTTTATGAGATCCGTGCCAACCGAGAGACTTCAATGATCACCCGCGGCATTTTGCTCCTCTATGCAATCAGCCCTTCGCTGCTTTTAGCTCAGGATCCGATTCCCGCATCCAAGGGTACGCCGGATCCGAAAGACTCAGTCGTCTGGTACGACGCGCGATTGCTGGATATTGAAGGACAGGGCTGGAAAGACACGAAAGCGCCATTCGATCGGTTCCCGGCGAAGGCCGAGGGCAAAGTGCCGGCCTCCGTTTGGGGACTCAGCCGCCATTCGGCGGGACTGGCCGTGCGCTTTGCCACCGACGCGCACACGATTCGCATCAAATGGTCGCTGACCTCCGATCGACTGGCGATGCCGCATATGGCAGCGACGGGGGTGAGCGGAATCGATCTCTATGTGCGATCGAGCAAGAATGGACACTGGCAATGGGCCGGCGTGGGGATGCCCAGGCAGAAGGACAATAACGTTGCCTCAATCGTCGTGCCGGCCGGGAAGAAGGAATGCCTGCTCTATTTCCCGCTTTACAACGGCACGACGAAGATGGAGATCGGCTTCCCGAAGGACGCAAGCCTCTCGAAGGCGTCGCCGCGACCAGTCGCCAACCAGAAGCCGCTGGTGTTCTACGGCACGTCGATCACCCAGGGCGGCTGTGCATCGCGGCCAGGGATGGTTCACACTGCTATCCTTGGCCGGCGCTTCGAGCGGCCGGTCATCAATCTCGGCTTCTCCGGCAGCGGCCGGATGGACCCGCCCGTAGTCGATCTCATGGCGGAAATCGATGCGGCCGTCTATGTGATCGATTGTCTACCCAACATGCAGGCAAAGGAGATCAGCGAGCGCACGGCGCCCTGGGTGCGCAAGCTTCGCGCAGCACGCCCCACGACGCCGATTCTCCTGGTCGAGGATCGCACTTTCACGAATGCGGCGGTCAACGAAGCGCTGCGAAATCGGAATGATTCCAACCGGGCGGCGTTCCAGGCCGAGTACGACAAGCTGGTGGCCGACAAGGTACCGCTGGTCGCGTACCTGAAAGGAGAGCATTTGCTTGGCGACGATGGCGAAGGGGCCGTGGATGGTTCGCATCCCACCGATCTCGGCTTCTACCGTCAGGCTGAGCAATTTGCCGAAGCGTTATCGCCGCTTTTGCGGAAGTCGGAACGTGCGGGGAAGTGAATCAACCTCGGCCAATGATGAGACCCATCGCGAGGCCGGCAATCAAGGCTGCGATCAACCAATGCAGGCGGTTCATCCAGCGGATCGCCCAGCCACGCCAGGTTGGCAATACTTGCTCGAACCGCGTTGCTTGGTCGGCCAGGATCGACAGCCGATCGACCGGAATTTCGTCGGTGCGTGGCAAGTCCCAATCGGGCGATACGACCGGCATGCCGGGGGCAGTGGCCGCGGCGGAATCGCTGAGAGTTTCGCTTCCGTGCAGAAGATAGGGGCGTAACGTCGCCGCGACTTCGCCCGGATCCTGGTAACGGTCGCGCGGCTTCTTTGCCATCAACTTGCGGACGACAGCGGCGACGCCCGGGGGCACATCCGCTCGAAGATGTTCGATGGCAAGGGGCTCTACATTTTGGTGCGAGTAGATTTTCTCAATGGAGTCGGCATCCCCGAAAGGTACGCGGCCGGTCAGCATGTGGTAGAAGGTGCATCCGAGGCTGTACAAGTCGGAGCGAATGTCCGCGTGGCGGGAATCGCGGATCTGTTCGGGGGCCACATAATCCGGCGTGCCGATCATCATGCCGACCTGGGTGAGGTCGCTCGCGGCGTCGTCCCAGGCCGGCCGATCGAAGCGCACCAGTCCCAGATCGACCAGCTTTACCCCGGACCCGTCTTCGGTAACCAGCACATTGGCGGGCTTCACGTCGCGATGAACCATCCCCAGCGAGGAGATGTGCCAAAGCCCTTGAGCCAGCTGAGCGGCATACCGACAGGCCGTTTCGATTGGCAACGCCCCGCGTTGATTGAGCAACTTCGCCAGATCGACGCCGGCCACGAACTCCATCGCATAGTACAGCCGCCCATCGTCGATATCCGCGTCGAGTGCGTGAACCACATGCGGATGCCGGATCGCTCCCAGCGCGCACACTTCACGAAGGAAGCGCTCGATCGCGGCGGGGTCGCTGGCCCGTTTACGACGAATCACCTTCACGGCCGCGGTCGTACCGAGCTTCCAATTCCGACAGCGAAAAACGCGGCCCATTCCGCCTTCGCCAATCGGTTCGAGCATGACATACGAGCCGAGAAACAATTCCCGACCACGCCCGGCGAGCAACCGTTTGGCTTGAAACGAAGTCAGCCACCCGCGATAGACGAGTTCGCGACACAGAATGGACCAGTCGTCGCAGCGAGGAATCCATTCCTGAACGAGTTCGACGAATTGGGCGCAGGCAGCAGCCGGACATCGTCCAGAACGTCCACGATCCCATTGGTGGTCGCAGCGGCCGGCTGCATGGTGTCAATCAAGAGGGCGGAGCACTGCAGATATGGCGATGGCGAATTGAAAAAAGTGTAAGAAGTATTTAACCCGCTTGGAAGCAAAAAATCGGAAAAACTTGCGACCACGTCGAAGGGCGTTCGCTCAGCAACGAAATCTAAGGTGAGACTGAAACGGGGACTTTCTCGCTATGCCGACGGTCCATTAATTGGATCGAATTCGCGCGAAGTCAGTCGCAGAGCGTCCGATGGCGCAACATTGAAGAGAGTCTGCCCATCGCTTACCCACTCGCCGCGGCGAAAGTGAAGCACCGCGGTCGCGAGTCGCGGCTCGGTTGCCGCCTCGACGCCTTCCATGTCGCTGCCCGGCTCCGGATCGAACGTGATCGTGACGGGGATCAAAGCCGCTAGCCGGCGCGTGGCCCGGTCGCGAACGAGCGTCAGACCGTCATTGAATCGGCACGAGACCCAGCGGAGCCCGCGTGGCTTGCCGGTCGCTGCGGCCGCCTTGAGCACGACGCCTTCCAATCGCTCCTTCTGCAAACGAAACGATTCGCGCGCGCGTTCCGCCTGCACTTCCCGGCCCAGTCGATAGAGCCACCATGCGCCCAACAGCATGACGAACCCTCCGATCGGTACGAGGAACGGCCAAAGTTGGACTCCGTTCACGGCTCCTCCCGTCCGAGCGATCCAAAGTAAGTATATCGGTGCGCGTGCATGATTCGCAAAGCGTCGGCCATTTGACGCCGCGTTGTCGGTGGATACTCGGGAAAGTATTTGGCAATGACTTCGTCCGCCTTCATGCCGGAACGCACGTCTGCTTCCCAAGCTTCTGAGATCGGCTTCAACTTCAATTCGGCATCGCGAAAGCCGCTGATCGTATTCACCGGCGCCAATATCGCCACGGCCAGGCAGAGAACGGCTGGACCGTAAAGTGAAACTCTACCGCCGCGCATGAGCCATGTAAAGTAGGCGGCGGCCACCGGCGGAAAAGCAATCCATCCATATCGCCAGGCGAAACCCATGTCGTCGTGAAATCCCGATCGACCCCAGCCAATCCCGAACGCGACCGCAGCCCCCGCCGCGATGAAGAGCAAAAGACCAGCGATGGAATAGGCCATTGACCCCCTGCCCGCAGCACGATCGAATGAGCCGAACCGCAATGATCTCAGAAGCAGATAAGTCACCCAACTTCCCGCAATCAAGATGGCAACACCAACGAAAGGCCACAATCCCGTCGCCGCTGGTCCAAGCGCCATCGCCTGCGCTTCCAAGCCGACGCGGATCGATTCGACGACACCGGCACTGGCCGGATGGTGGCTCGGGCGATGATAGCCCTGGATATACAGGACGATGTAAGCCGGCGTCATCGCCGCAAGACCGACAAGGAGCAAGCGTTGCCACAGTCGCATTCGACCTGCGAATGCAAGTACGACGATCCAGATGGCCGCGGCTACCCCGTAGCAAAGCCCTGCGGCGCCACAAGTGAGGAGAAGCCAGCCGAGGACCATGGCGCACAATCCATTGCGCAAGTCGCGACTTCGAGCGGAGCCTGAAGCGTCAGCGAAGGCCGCGCTCGCCTTCGCGGACAATCCATTGCGCAAGTCGCGACTTCGAGCGGAGCCTAAAGCGTCAGCGAAGGCCGCGCTCGCCTTCGCGGACGCTTCAGGCTCCGCGGAACGCACAATCAATACGAGCCAAGCGCCGGCGAGGACCGTTACCAGCATGAAGCACATCTGGTAACCCATGAATAGGTTCTCGCCTTGACCGGTGTGCATGAGCATGAGCGGGAAGACCGCATCGGCGAGGTTGGATCGTCCGCGAACTCGGCGGGCAAGCCAGATGTATCCCGCGGCACATAAACTGATGCCGACGAAGCTCACATAGCATCCAGAACGCAGATCGGCGGTGAGCCAAAAGAGGCCCAAATAGAGAATTCGCGGTAATGGAAAGCGATGCTCGTTATGCAATTGCCAAAGCCAAGGACCGGCGGGCTGTTCGCCGAAGAGGACGGGTACGAACGCCCATTCGTCCACGAACGGGTAGGTGAGTGCGTAACGGGCAATGTATACCAGTCCTGCCGCGAACATCACCAACCAGATGATGAACAGCCCAATACGGATACCGAAATCACCCCTGCTTGTCGGAAGTGACAAAGACGTGTAAGGTATCTCGACCGAATTCTCTGAACCACGCTGGGGATTGTCCGTCATGGTTGAACGTCGAATGGAGCTGGACCGCAGATATCACCGCAAGGAAAAGATGCGCAAACTCAAGCGCCGGCTCGTCGAAGCTCGCGGCGAAGCCCGCGACAAGATCCTCGCCAAGATTCACGCTCTCAGTCCGTTCTGGACGGAGCCAAAGAAATAGCTTCCAAAATGCTCGGAGTGGTTTCCGCTCCTTCGCGTTGTTGACGTCCGTCGCCGGCGGACTTCCACTCCGCCGCCAATGTCTCCTGACAAAGCAACAGGCTTCCGAGACTCTTGTAGTGGAGCCGCCGGATGCGTGTCACCACACCGTCCAGCCGGCCAATCAGCTTGGTGACCCACTCGGCAGAAATGTTGTCCCCATAGAGTCGCTCCAGTCGGGTGTCGCCCCTGTCGACGATGATCGCGTACAACGACGTCCCGGTCGGGACGTTCGTCAGCGCCGGTGTGGTGAATTTCTTGGCATCTTCCAGGTTGTCGAGGATCGACTGCCGGATTTCGTCCAGGCTCCGCTGCACGGCATAAAAGTCGGCTTCGCGCACCTCCCGATGCGCCGACAAGAAGTCGAGGACCCCCTGTAGCCTGCCTTGCTCGCCAACCATCCCCTTGAGGAGACCCTGGATTGCCAAGTGAAATTGGTATCGCTTGGTCAACTCCTGCTGCCGATTCTTGACATTTTGCCACTGGTCGATCGTCCGCGCAATCGACCCGTAGGCCAAATACACCTCGCGGTCGATGCGGGAAATATCCTCGGTGTCATACTTTAATCGCCGCTCGTGGTACTGAATCAGGCCGGGCAGGTCGCGCATGGAATAGTCGCGGTTGCACATCCGGAACGTTGCGCCCTTGAGCTTCAACTCGCCCGACTTAAGTCCGTGCAGCATGGACAAGTTCTGTTGCTTCTCGCGGAAACCGGCCAGCACGCTAGCCAGGCCGTCGGCTGGCCAGCCGGTGAGCCATGCCGTAATCTTGTCGGCCGGCCACGGGTCGGCGGGGAAATCAGCTGGGTCGGCCGGATCGATGAACCGGTCGTCGTACCAGCCGTGGTACTTCGGGTCGTAGGTAGTCTCGGCATGCTCGGCGTCGACGAACTCCTGAATCTCCAGCGCTGACCGAGGCTCGTACGGCTCGATCCGCTTGAGGGCATGGCGATAGAAGTTCTCCGTCACCCGCCGCTTGAGCACGGCCGCATCGCCGAATAACAGCCAGGGCGAGCACCATCACGCGGACTGCGAATGTACCGCCGTTTCGCATTCTGCTCGCGCATGTGGTCGGTCGGGTGCGTGCGGTATTTTTCTGGAACACCGTCTTCGACCGGTTCGAACACCCGGACCTGCGCCGCCGGATCTTCGGGCAACTCGGGCGGGCAGCCGAGCCGGTCGTCGTTCCGCATTCTTCGGAGTCGCTCGGCCACCTTCGACTGGTGGAAGAACAGGTCGTCGGTGAACATACCATGGTCGGCGGCAGCATCGAGCGACCGGCCCGCGTCGGCCAGCGATTCGGAAGCGAACGCCATCCGGTATAGCCCGTGGACGAGAGCATCGGACCCGGCCACGCTGACCGCCACCTTGTCCGCGTTGAACTCCATCTGCCTGCTAAGCGACAGATGCAGCAGGTTCAGGCCGCGGTACATCCCGGTGAGGATGCGACGGACCAGCAACAGTACCCCCTTGAGCCCCCACGCTGGGAACGAGATCCGTAAGTCGAAGCCGGCCCAAAGGTCAACGAATCGGTCGAGCGCGTCCCGGCCATAAATGATGTCCTGCATCGCCTGGTTCGCCACGTACAGGTAACTGCCTAGCCCGACGCTCCGCTGGGCAAAGTGGCCGAATTCGTGTGCGAGAACCGCCTTGAACTCGACAAGTTCAACAACATTCACGAGCCCCAAGCCGATCAGCAGGTCTTTTCGCGGCGGCACGACTAGGTTGAGCAGCGAGGTCTGGTAAACGATAGCCGCGTTTACTTCGGGGCTGACATAGACCCGCCGCGGCTGCCGCGACCCGGTGTCTATGTACAACTTGCCAATGAAGGCAAACAGCTCGGGGTAATCCTTCGCAGTCACCTCGATGTGCGTGGCCCGCGGAACCCGTCGGCTCTTGAATAGTCCTTTTACGAGAAACAGGCCGAGTAAACCGGCAACGAACGCGATGATGAGGTTTAAGAGCCCCCCCTCGGGACGGCTCAAAAGGAAGTAGGCGAGCCAACCGGAGCCCAAGATGATGACGAGGTAAAGCAGTAGGAAGGCGAACAAACCCCCAATCATCGCGATCACGCGGCCGCGGTAGGCGCTGTCGGGCCGGGTCAGATCCGGCGGCACGTCGGCCGGCTCCGGCGGGTAGAGAGCAGCGATGTTGGTCACGGTGGTCCCCCGCTGTCGGGCCGCAGCCGTTCGAAGTCCTGCCAAAACCCCGGATACGTCTTCGCGACGCAACCGGGGTTCTTGATGATCACGCCCGGCACTTTCAGTCCAATTAGCGCCAGACTCATCGCCATGCGGTGATCGTTGTATGTCTCGACTGTTGCCCCGTGTAATGCGCGGGGGTAATCTTCAATCCGTCGGCAAACCCCTCGACCTCGGCGCCGAGCCGCCGCAATTCGGTCGCCAGTGCCGCAATGCGATCGGTTTCCTTGTGGCGAATGTGAGCCACATTGCGAATCCGCGTCGGCCCTTCGGCGAAGCAGGCGATGGCGCCGAGGGTCATCACTGTATCGCTGATTGCGTTCATGTCGACGTCGATGCCATGCAGCGGTCGACCGTGAACGGTGATCCCCGCATCGCACTTTTCGACGCGGCAGCCCATCTGAGCAAGTAAGTCCACGAACGCGACATCGCCCTGAATGCTCTTGTCGTTGAGCCCGGAGACGGTGACCCGGCCGCCGAGGATCGCGGCGGCGGCCCAGAAATAGGATGCAGCGGAGGCATCGGGTTCAATGGTGTACTCGGCTCGATGAGCACGTGGTTGGGGAGATACCATGAACGTTCGCGTGCGATCAACGAATTCTGTCGTGATGCCCCATTCGTGCAGGAGAGCATCCGTCATATCGAGATAGGGACGCGAAACTTGATTTTCGTCGAACAGGACTGCTAAACCGGTTTGGGCGGCGAATGGAGCAGCAAGCATCAGTCCACTGAGGAATTGACTGCTCACATTCGACTGCATTTGCACCAGTCCCGGGATCGGGTCTCGGTCGGGTGTTCGCCATCCATAGGTGTGAATGATTACCGGCGGGCATCCGTTCCCGAATTCACTTTCCGCGCCGACTTGAAGTTGAGTGAGCGCGTCGAGCAGGTCGCTTATTGGTCGTTCGCGCATTCGGGCGATGCCATCGAGCCGATAGCGCCCACGACCGACGCTGACGGCAGCCGTCAAGAACCTCATTGTTGTGCCTGAGTTCGCGACAAACAGATCGGCGGCTTCCTCCGGTATTACGCGCCCAGATTCGTTCTTGCCGACCCGAATGATGTCATGCTCCCAATCCGCCTCGACTTTGAAACCAAGTCGTTGCAGCGAATCGATCATCACCTCCGTGTCTTCGCTGTTTAGCGCCCCAGTCAGCGTGCACGGGCCGGTTTGGCTCGCGAGAGCCGCCAGCACCAGTGCCCGGTTCGTAATACTCTTCGACCCCGGCACCGTCACCGTTGCCGATAGTTCGCGGCCGGCAAACGGGCGGATTTCGAGTTGATCGGGGTAGTTGAATTCGCTCATGGCGTTCCATCTCGAGACCGTTTAGCGTCCGAGCCGTTGGCTCGGACGCTAAACGGTCTCGAGATGATTATTCGTAAGTCACACGAATCAAAAACAGTCCGCACGCCGGCACCGTGGGACCCGCTTCCTTGCGATCCTCGGCATTCAAGATTTCCGCCACCTTGCTTTCCGGCCAGAAACCGCGGCCGACATTCATCAAGGTGCCAGCGATTGTACGCACCATGTTGTACAGAAAACCATCCGCCTCCGCGTCGATCCAGATTTGATCGCCCGCCCGGTTGACCGTCAGATGCGTGATCGTGCGGACGCTCGAAACGCGGTTCGGCCATTCGGTCTCGAAACTGTGAAAATCATGCCGGCCAATCAGCACGCGCGACGCGCGTGCCATGGCCCCTGCATCCAGACGCTGTCTGCTCTGGGCCATGTACCGGCGCAAAAACGGGTCGGGAACGGGATTGTCGCGAATCACGTAGCGATACAGCTTGCGAATGGCGTCCTTGTTGGCGTCGAACAATGGGTCCGCCTCTTCCGCCGCGCTGACGACGACATCCGCGGGCAAGTTGGCGTTGAGCGCTCGCAACAACGTTGCCGGATCAAGCCGCGTGTCACTGACGAAGTTCACGACCTGCCCGATGGCATGAACCCCGGCATCGGTACGTCCGCTGGCGTTGGCATGAACGCATTTGCCAGTCACGGCGGCAATCGCCTTCTCCAGGATCTCCTGAACCGTGCGTCCGTTGGGCTGCGTCTGCCAGCCGTTGAATTCGGTGCCGTCGTAGGCGAGAGTGAGCTTGAAGTTCTTCATGGGCCCATGGTCATACAGGACGTCGGGGACCCATACGACTACCGCACAATTCCTCGCTTTAGGAGTTCCTCGGCAATTTGCACCGCGTTCGTCGCCGCCCCTTTGCGAAGGTTGTCCGCGACTACCCAGAGGTTGAGGGCATTCGGATTGCCGAGGTCTGGCGCACCCGCCCAACAAACGTATGGTCCTGGCCGGCCGCGTGGATCGGCTGCGGGAACTCCCCCTTGGCCTCGTCCATGAGTACAACGCCCGGCGCTTTGGCGAGTGCCGCCTTCGCCTGCTCGACCGAGATCGGCGTCTCGAACTCGACGTTGATCGACTCGCTGTGAGCAATCTTGACCGGCACGCGGACGCACGTTGGCGAGACCGTAATCGCCTGATCGCCGAGAATCTTCTTCGTCTCGTTGACGACCTTGTTCTCTTCTTCCGTGTAGCCGTTCGGGTCGAGCGTCCAATCGAGCGTAATCACATTCCCGGCCAGTTGTCCGCAGTGGGCCGTCGGCGTCACTTTTTCGCCTTTCATCCACGAGCCAAGCTGCTGCTCAAAGTCCTGCAACCCGGTGGCCCCCTTACCGGACGACGATTGATACGTCGACACGATCACGCGACGAACCTTGGCGATGTCGTGCAATGGCTTGAGTGCGACGCAGAGCGGAATCGCCACGCAGTTGGGATTGGCGACGATCCCCTTCTTGATGTTCGACAACTCGTCGGCGTTGACTTCGGGAACGACCAGCGGCACATCGGGATCCATCCGCCAGGCGGACGAGTTATCGACGACAATGGCCCCCTGCTTGGCGGCAATGGGGCTGAATTCCTTACTAATCTTGCCCGGCGTACTGGAGAGGACGATCTGGACGCCTGCGAACGCCTCGGGCCGAATGGCTTCGACGACAAAGCGTTTCCCGCCGTGCTCGATCGGTTTGCCGGCACTGCGTTCCGAAGCAAGGAACTTGATCGGCCCAGCCGGGAAGTTCCGTTCGAGCAGCACCTTCCGCATCAAGTCGCCGACGGCGCCTGTCGCGCCAACCACCGCCACGCTCACAGCCACGATTCTCTCCTAAGTTTCAAGTTTCAGGTTCCAAGTTTCAAGTTGAAACCGACTGGCTTGCGTTCTTGCCCGCAACCGACAATTATAGACGAAGAGACGGCGATGACTGACTCAACTTGGAACTTGAAACTTGAAACTTGAAACTCCCCATTGAAACTCGGCATCCGCTATCGATTATTGGTTCCGCTCGCCCTATTGCTGCTGGGTGTGATCGGCGCCACCTTGTGGAGCGCTCACGTGGCGGCCCGGCGGGCCGAGGAACGCGTCGCCGGGCAAGTGCGCAGCGTTTCGCAGACGCTTCAGAATGCCAATTACCCGCTCAAGCCGGGCGTGCTCGAACAAATGAAGGGTCTCTCCGGCGCCGAGTTCCTATTCATCCCGCCCAATGAGCAGGCAATAACGACGTTTCGCGCGGGGATACCGGATGTTCCCGCCAACGCGGACTTTCACGATTCGGATGAAACGACCATTGGACCAATCGTTCGAGTCAATGGCGATGCCTATCGCTGTCGCCGGCTGCTTCTTCGTTCTCCCAATCCGCAGGCGGGCGGAATCGTTTACATTTTTTACCCGGAAGCATTGCTCGAAGAGGCGATCTCCGACGCGCAGCGGCCCTCGCTCCTCGGACTCGCTTTTGGTCTCGTCGCCGTCATTCTGACATTTGGCATTGGCCAGCGCCTGGTTGGCCGAATTCGGGCGCTGGAGAAACGCACCCGGCAAATTGCCGATGGCGACTTCTCGCCCATGCCGTTGCCCAAGGCCGATGATGAGCTTCGCGATCTGACCAAATCGGTCAACGAAATGGCCGAACGGCTCGATCGATTGAATCAGACGGTTGCCAAAACGGAGCGCCTACGATTGACGACCCAACTCGCGAGCGGTCTTGCCCACCAGCTTCGCAATAGCGTCACGGGAGCGAAACTCGCGGTTCAGCTTCACGTGGCCGATCATCCCAACGAGGATTCGGAAGCGCTCAGTGTGACGCTCAGGCAGCTCGCGTTGATGGAAGCAAACCTCCGGCGGTTCATCGATCTTGGCCGGCCCGGCGAAGGGAAACGCGAAATCTGTTCGCTGAATCAAATCTTAACGGAGGCGATCGAATTGCATCGCCCACGCTGCAAGCACGCGGGAATTGAACTGCGAAGCGAGATGCCCATCGAGGAAATTCGGATAACGGGCAACGCCGGTCAACTCTCCGATCTGTTTGGAAATCTGATTTCCAACGCCGTTGATGCGGTCGGCCTCAGCGGCGAGGTGGCGGTCGCGTTGCGTCGCGACGGGAAGTCCATTGTGGTCGAGGTAAGCGACACTGGGCCCGGTCCGGATGCCGAACTTGCCCCGCGACTATTCGAGCCATTTGTTTCAGGGAAACCGGAAGGGATTGGCCTCGGACTGGCAGTCGTGCGCCATGCCGTCGAAACGCAGGGCGGCAGCATCACGTGGAAGAGAGAAAATCACCAAACGATTTTTCGCGTCGAGTTGCCGATTTAATGCGTTGGACAAATTGCCAATCCGACCTGCTCCGTCGATTTTGATTCACGCTGGACAAGTAGCGGAAATCGCCAGACTTTCGACCGAGCCGAGCCAGGATCGGAAGTCTGGCGACTTCCGCTACTCGAGTTTGAGCAGGATCGGAAGTCTTTCAACTACCGCTACTCGAATTGGTTTGCTCGTGGACGTGCGATGTGCGCATAAAAATGGCCGGGGGTGTCGCCCACATCACCCACCGGCCGAGCGGCTGACCTCGCGGTCAACTCGCTTACTTAAAATGTAGGCAAACGGAAGCGCCAGATCAAGACTTCGGATGGCAAAATCTCCGGGTCTTCCAAGTCATTGGCGATACAACCACATCCGCTTACGGCTTTGTCGCCAACACAAGCGGCGAGATTCCCGGCACTTCCAACAGCCGCGCGTTTTGGAACCCCGCTTCGACCAGCCACTGGCGAATTTCGTTGAAAGACCAAGTGTCGCCATGCTCGGTATTCACCAGCATGTTGACGGCAAAAATCAATCCGGGGGCCGGTTCCGTACGTTCGTCGTTGACCAGCCATTCGGCAATCGCAACGGTTCCTCCGGATGCCAGACTTCGAAATGTCTTCGCGATGAGCGCCTTGGCTTCGCTCCATACCTTCGGAATGCAAAATATGTCCCAGCGTCGCAACGTGATGGTTGCCGCCGAAGTCAGCGGTCGCCAAATCGCCGGCCACGAAACGGAAACGATCGGCCAGCTTGAACCGCCCGGCGACCTTTCGAGTTACATCGAGCACGCCAGGCCAGTCGACTGCGGTCACGCGAACCTGTGGCGACTTTTGCGCCAACGCGATTCCCCAGACCCCGGATCCGGCCGCCAAGTCGAGTACGCTCACGGGACCTTTCGCGTCGGCAAGCTTTAACTCGTCGCCGAGTGCCGACGCGGCCTTGTAATTCACCGGGAACAGGTCCTCGACGAACTCATGAAAGAACTTCGAACCATCCCCTTCTTGATTGACGGCCATCGCCGGCTTGCCGGTGCGCACAACTTCGCTCAACTGAAGCCATTTCGGAATCAAATGCGAACTGGTATGTTTGAGAAAGCCGCCCACGTAGCCAGGCTTCGTGCTAACCATGAATTCGGCGCTTTCCGGCGTATGGATGTAGCGGCCCGACTTGTCCTTGGCGAGCATTTCGAGACCGACCAGTGCATCGAGCAGAATGCGAGCGCCACGCGGCGAAATGCCGGCCGCGGCGGCGAGTTCGTCGGCACTTTTCGGGCCATCCGCCAATCGATCGTACAAGCCGTGCCGAATCGCGGCTTCGAGTATCAAGGGTGGGGCATACGCGAAAGCGGCCTGCATGAACTTCTGCGGTGTGATGGGCTGGCCAGTGGTTGATTGACTCGGCATCGACTCCACTCCCTAAAAGAAAGCGGCCCCAGACACCTTCTGGGGCCTCCATCGCAATGTACGAATCGCCGGGTATATCGGATTGCACCGCGAAGGCGATCCATCACTCCTTATCTTTGTCCTTGTCCTTGAAGATTTCGCCCCGCTTACCCACGGTCACTTCGATTGTCATTTCTTTTTCACCACGTTTGACGGTCAATTTCACCTTGTCGCCCGGCTTGTGTTGAGTGATTTGCTTGACCGCTTCCTGCAAATCTTCCCGCTCGACGTTCTCCTTCACCTTGTAGTTGCCAATCTTCAAGATGACATCATCCGCCTTAATGCCGGCCTTTTCGGCCGGGCTTCCCTCCAGCGGCATCACCACGACGATCTTGCCGTCGTCAATCTTGATCTGCACCCCGATCGACCCTTGATCCTCGGCTCGAACGCCAGTACTCGCTGCCAACAGCAGAGTCAGCGCGGCTGCAAACACGATGCGCATAGCAACTCCTTCTGGTTGAACCGGGTGGTCTCGACGTGACGAAGATGGACTACCGCGCTCGTGCGCCAACGGCCAGTGCTTTGCACCAAGAATCGTTCGACTGTCACATTGACAAAATCGTTGCCGTCATCGGTAGCTGAACTCGCCAGAGTTCAGTCCGGGACATTCGCGTTCGCTGGATTCTGGCGGCTGGCGGCTCTGAACTCTGGCGAGTTCAGCTACAAACCCCGGCAAACTCGTCTTGCCCAAATTCCCGGCGACGTTATAGTCCCTCCGCTTACGGTACCCGTGCGCCGCGAGGGCGTATGTTTTCGCACAGTCTGTTATTCGCGGGACTTCTCCTCGGGGCTCCGCCCGAGCCGGCCGGCCCACGGCTGGAAAAAGGGCTAGAAGTTCGCTGGACTGGCACATTCACCGAGGCAAGTTTCCGTCCCGGCGTTCGTGGCATTCGAACCTATGACGTGGACACGCGGCTATTCGTACTCGACACCGGCGACTACGGGGCGGATGCCATCCTCTTCACCCGCGTCTTCTTGAAGCCGGATCGCAAGTCGGACCAGTCGACCGCCGGCGTCGTCCGACTCGACATGGTGCAGATCAACCCCAAGGGTCGCGTGCAGTTGATGCCCTCGCCGGCCGATCCGGACAACCCGGATGCCAAACTTCGACCGTGGCCGCCGGTTCAGCTTCAGGGCTTGCCCGTCCGGGAAGCGGGCATGTTTTTCGAATTTCCAGACAAACTCGTCGAAGCGGGGCTGCGCTGGTCGCGCCAGGAAGTTGACCGGCCGGATATTTCGTGGAAAGTCGCGGACCTGCAAACATTCCGAGGTTACCCCGCTCTCAAGTTGGTCGCCGAGCAGAAAACTTCCGGTTACTACAGCGAGCGAATTCGCAAGCTGGAATGGCATCGAAAGGACACTCTCACGGTCGAGCCGAAAAAAGGCTTTGCCGCTCGGCTCGAACGCATCATCGAAAAACGCGACACCGAAGAGGAAGAGCTTTCCTTCCGATCGGTGTTGACGCTCGAGCAGCAAGGGCGAATTGTCTACTCGGGGAGACTGTACGAGGAACGCCGCGACGAAAGCGTTAACGCGGCGGCATTCACGGCCATGCTCGATCGACTACTGGCCGCGGGCGGGCGCAACGGGCTGAAACCATTTGAGGCGCTCGCGCGGCGGATCACGACTTACCTCTCCGACCACGGCGCCTACGACACGCTTCCCTACCGCGAAGCCGTGTTGGCTGTTCGCAAACGAGCGGAGTCCGCGGCCAAGGGCAACTTGCCGCCGGCGCCCGTTCCAGACACGACCGCCAAGCCCACCGACCCGCTAGCGATTGGCGCCGTCATTCCCGACATTTCGGTAACGGGAATCACGAGCACCGGCTCGGTTAAACTCAGCGAATTCCGCGGCAAGCCGTTGCTTGTGGCTTATTTTCAGCCGACCGCTAACAGCGCCAGGCCGATTTTGATGCTCGCGGACGAATTGGCGGCCCGCAAATGGGGACGAGTTTTGCCGTTGGCAATTGGTGATCCAGGCGATGTGAGGAAGCTCGCGAGAGACTTGAAAACGGCAACCCCCGTCTATGACGCCACTGATGTTTTCAAGACGCACGGACTGTCCGCGACGCCGGTGTTTGTGATTGTCGACGCGGACGGCGTTGTCCGGCATGTCTTGCGTGGCTGGGGCGGTGAGAGCGCGGCGACGGTAACACGCGAATTCGAACGATGGGCGAAGTAGAAAGCCCGCGTACGTCCGTCCGTGGGCTTTTCGGCATGACCCAGCCCGCATAACCCGCAAACTCCGTTCACTCGGCACACGTTTCATCGCCCGAAGGTTCGTTCAACAGTTGTCCATCGACCAGGGACGGCTCTACGATTCAGCAGTTGGTGATTGGCTCATGACCAACTACGAGATTCACGGACCCACGCGAACCTGTGCCGCCACCGGGAGGGAGCTGCGGGCCGGCGAGAAGGTCTATAGCGTTCTGTGGGACAATGGTGGCGAGTTCGTTCGCAAGGACTACGCCGTCGACGCCTGGACGGGACCCCCCGACGGAGCCATCGCCTGGTGGCTCGGGCGGATTCCCGAATCTGGCCGGCCCGCCAAGCCGACGATCAATGATGATTTGCTCGTCGATTGCTTCGAGCATTTGGCCGACAACCCGGATCCAGGCCGAATGCGCTTTCGCTACGTGGTCGCCCTTTTGCTCATGCGCCGCAAACGGTTCCGGTTCGAAGATGCCCGCAAACAAGGCGATCGTGAAACACTAGTCGTTCGCGACATTCGCACAGGCCGGCAGCACGAGACGATGGACCCGCAGATGACCGAGCCGGAAATGGACGCCGTGCGCGACGAAGTGTTCCGCGTCCTCGGTTGGGCCTGACCTGGCAGAATGCAATTCGCCGAAGGGAGAGTACCACAGTGCGCCGACTTTCATTCTGCCTGGCGGCATTCTGCCTGTTCGCGGTCGGCTGCAACATCTTTCGGGCACGACCAGAACCGCCGGACGCGAAGGCGCCGCCGCCCACACGAACGGTCGGCCAGGGCAAGCCGACGGCAGTCGAACTCGTTAACTATTTGAACGATCAGGCGAACAGACTCCAATCAATCGAGTCTCACGATCTGCAAATCGATGTTCGCGTGCCCGGCACCTCAGTCAATCTGGATGGCGGCAGTCTCATGTGTCAGAAGCCGCGCTATTTCCGGCTCGTCGGTTCCAAACTTGGAATGCAGCAAGTGCTCGTGGGTTCCAACGAAGATCGCTTCTGGTTCTACGTGAAGCAACAGGATGCGCTCTATCACTGCACGTACAACGACTTCGAGAAGGGTGCCGTTGACCTGCCGTTCCCGTTCGAACCCGAATGGGTGCTCGAGGCATTGGGCATGTCCCAAATCGATCCCGGCGCAAGATGACGGTGGAAGAAGATCGCGAAACTTACCGGCTCACAGAGGATACGACGCTTCGTGGCAAACCGGTTCGCAAGGTAACGGTGTTCTATCGCGGCCGAGCTTCCCGCAACACTCCGCAGGTGAAGTCGCGGACACTGTACGACAGCAACAACAAGGTGATTTGCGCCGCGACGATCAAATCCGTCACCCGAATCCCGGCCGGTCGCGACCGAAACGGGAATCCCGTCATCGTGGCCGTGCCGGAGATGGTCAAACTGGAATGGCCCGCTCAGCAGACCGAATTGATTCTCGATCTTGGCCGCGTCCGCATCAACGAGCGTCTATCGATGACATCCTTCCAGATGCCCCGGCTGGGCAGCAAACAAGTCGATCTCGGCCGAGATCGCCCGACGGGACGCGGCGTTGTGCCCGCCCGGTATCGCTAGAATCGGACGGAATCAGTCTCAAGTTATTACGCTGTAGTCACATCCGAGAATCCGTTGGTCCAGTCCCTGGACCGCCGCCCGCATTCTACTATGCTCAACCCTCGCATAGTTCTGGATTGAATCTGTACGGGCGTATCGTACAGCCTGCTTGCCGACGCCTTTTAACCGGCAGCGGGGATGACCTATCAGGTCATCGGTCCGAACTCCGGCTTCACCTCTATGAGTACCCCTTCCCAGCCCGTCCCGAACACCGCGCCCACAACACACCACAAGAGTTTTTGGCTGTGGGTCATGTGCCTGACGGGTGTCGACTACTTTTCCACACTTGCCTACCAGCCATCGATTGCGTTCGAGAATGCGGGGCTGCTCGCACCATTCGCAACCGTCGTACTCGTTTGCGTTACACTTTTTGGCGCCTTGCCCGTGTATCGTTACGTGGCCGGCAAATCGTTTGATGGTCAGGGCTCGATCGGCATGCTCGCACATCTGGTCAGCGGATGGCCGGGCAAAGTGCTCATCTTGACCTTGCTAGGGTTTGCAGCGACCGATTTCGTGCTCACCAAAACTCTCTCGGCCGCCGACGCCGCCGAGCATTTGGTTTCCAATCCTATTTGGCCCTTCAAAAGCGACGACCTGTCCGTTATCGATCGGCAGCGTCTCTTCGTGACAATGGGACTGCTCGTATTGCTCGGAGCGGTCTATCTGCGCGGGTTTCGCGAAGTGATCGGCCTGGCAGTTGTCATCGTTGGGGCCTACATGGTCTTGAACGCGGTGGTCATTGGCACTGGACTCGTCTATTTGGCAGAACACTCCGACAAGTTCTCGCATTGGGCGGATCATGTTGAAAACGGCCAATGGTACCTGGAGCATCGACCCGTCGCCAACGGTGGATTCCTCTCGGTGGTGGTAATCAGTCTGCTGCTCTTTCCCCGTTTGGCACTCGGCTTGTCGGGCTTCGAAACCGGAGTTGCCGTCATGCCGGTGGTCAAGGGTGACGACGGCGAGGATCCGAAGCATCCGTCTGGTCGCATCCGCAATACGCGCCGGATGCTGGTGACTGCCGCCGCGGTCATGTCGGTGTATTTGCTCGGTTCATCGCTGGTCGTCAGCACGATCATCGAGCCGCGCGATCTGGTCACATACGATGCGGCCGGGCAGCCGCTGCCGGACACCGGTAAAAAGCCTCCGGCCGCCGACCGAGCGTTGGCGTACATCGCACATGGCGAGGGGCCGGAGAAAATCGCCCCGTTTTGTGGGCCAATCTTCGGAACCGCCTACGACATCGCAACGGTCGTGATTCTTTGGTTCGCGGGCGCCAGTGCGATGGCCGGGTTGCTGAATCTGGTGCCGCAATATCTGCCCCGCTACGGCATGGCGCCGGAATGGGCGCGGGCCTTGCGCCCGCTGGTGATCCTTTTCACCATCATCAACCTGGGTGTCACCTGGATCTTCGACGCGAGCGTGAAAGCGCAATCGGACGCGTACGCGACCGGCGTTCTCGTGCTCATCACGAGCGCGTGCGTGGCCACCGTGATCGATCGTTGGCGCACGCGCGCCGATCGGCCGTGGATCGTTCGCGTACCGTGGGGGTTTGGTCTGATCACGGCGGTCTTCGTGTACACGACCGGTGATGTGATCATCGGCAAGCCGGCGGGCATTAAAATCGCGAGTTTCTTTATCGTTTCCATCCTGGCGACGTCAATTATTTCCCGAGTCGCTCGGGCCCGCGAACTTCGCTTTCAAGGCTTTAGCATGCCGGATACGAAGTCACGCCTGTTGTGGGATACCATCAAACATCTTGGCTTGTCCGTGTTGGTTCCGCACCGGCCCGGCCGCCGCTCGCTGGAAAGCAAAGAGGCAACTATCCGAAAGGAGCACCGAATTCCCCCGGATGTCATGGTCGTGTTCGTGGAAGTCGAACTCGCCGATCCGAGCGAGTTCGCCGACCCCGGAATTGACCGTCAAAGAAGAGGAAGGCCGATACGTCGTGAAAGTCCGCAACACCGCTTCGATTGCCCATACGCTGGCCGCCGTTGCATTGGATATGAGCAAGGCCGGCAAGCCGCCAACGATTCACTTTGGATGGACGGATGAAAGCCCCGTGAGCGGCACGCTCGGCTTCTTGCTATTCGGCGAGGGCAACGTGCCGTGGGAAGTCCGTGAGCTAATCCGTAAGGCGGAGCCGGACGAAGCCAAACGGCCCAAAGTGATGATCGCCGATGCGTAGATTGCATTGCGCCCCCCGGTCAGGAGCCCTGCAATGAATCCGGATTCCCTCTTTTGGGGGAAAGGATATGCACGCGATGCCGACTCAAAGCTTGCGACTGGGCATGGCCCAGATCCTCGTCGAAGGGGGGCGGCCGGACGCAAACCTGGATCGGGCAACTGCTTCGATCAACCGCGCCGCCGATCTGCACTGTCACATGGTCGTCCTACCCGAGTGCCTCGACCTCGGTTGGACCGATCCATCGGCCCGGGAGATGGCTCGACCGATCCCCGGCCCGCATTGCGAACGATTAATGATCGCTGCGCCGGGCCAAAGTTTTCGTCGCCGCCGGGCTTGTCGAACGCCATGGATCGCGGCTATTCAATGCCGCCGTCTTGATTGGCCCCGATGGCAACCTGTTATTGCACCATCGCAAAATCAACGAGTTGGACATCGCGCTGAAATTCTATTCGATTGGTGACCGACTCGGCGTCGTGGAAACGGGTTTGGGGACAGTCGGACTGGCCATCTGTGCCGACAACTTTTCCAACTCGCTCGCCGTGAGCCACGTACTGGCGCGCATGGGAGCGCAATTGATTCTGTCGCCCAGTGCTTGGGCTGTAGACGCCGACCACGACAACCTTCGTGATCCATACGGCAAGCTTTGGCTCGACTCATACACGGAATTGGCCCGACTGTACGATGTGACAGTCGTCGGCGTGAGCAATGTCGGCCGACTGACGGCGGGACCATGGAAAGGCCGGAAATGCATCGGCTGCTCCCTGGCAGTCGGGCCGGGCGGTGTGCTCGCCCGGGGCCCGTATGGGGAAGCAGCCGAGGCTGTCGCCACTGTCGACATTGAACTGAGGCCGTCGATCGCCCGCGGCACGTCGATGGCGGAGGCACTGCGTCTGCGAGGGTACACGGGGCCATGAAAGGCGTCGTTTACTTCGACTTCCACAATTCCCGATATGCCAGTCCGATTGACACCTCCATCAAGGCATTGGCCCGATCTTCCGGCGACTTCAACTCCTCCGCCCACTTCACAGCGCCGGCCGCGTCGCCGGTAGCTGCCTGCAACATGGCGAGCGCCCCCTTGCGTGAGCCGGCTTTTGGATCGGAATCGACTTTCTTTTTGAACTCATCGAGGAGTTTCTTCGCCTCGGCATCCTTGCCGGCCTTCGCATATCCGAGGACCACCTCCTGGAACAACGAGAATTGCTGCGAATCGTCCTTGACCAGACTCAGAGTCTTCGCAGCGCCAGCATAGTCCGCCGCCTTGAGTTGGGCGGCGATTACATGCTGGTACGCGTAGTCCCGTTGCCGCGTGTCGTGCCGTTCTTCATCCTTCCCCTTCGTCTTGAATCGAATGACGCGATCGGGGATCGCGTTAGCTACCTTGAGGGCATCATCGAACTTGCCTGCCAGCGCCAGTGCGCGTAGCGGCCTCCGCCTGCACGCGAGCGCGATACTCTTGAGTTTGCTGCTTCGATTTGAGCGAGATCTTCGCGACCGTCTTCAAGGCGTCGCTCGTCAGGCCCGCGTTGGCCTGATAGAAGCCGGCGTTGGCAATCGCCTCGGCTCGCTGGTCCTCGTTCTGGATTCCTTCCGCGACGGAAATCGCCTCCTGGAATGTGGCGGCTGCCCCGGTTTTGTCGCCGTACCGAGCCTGGGAATGGCCAATGTGGACCAATTGGTCGGCCTTCCGCCGCAAAGCCTGGTCCGTGGTTGCTTTAACGGCCTTCATTTCCTCGGCTGCCTTCGCCAGCACTGTTTTCAGGTCGGCCGCCTTTGCCGACGATGGACTCGACGATTCGGCGTTTGTTGATTGCATTGCCGGCGGTTCGGCTGTCTCAGCGTGACTTGCCAGGTGGATGCCGGCGCCGGCGGCTCCGCCAATTAGCAGAAACACGGCGGCCAGGACTTTCAGTTTGCTCAGGTACATGGTCTTCACTACCTCGTGCGTAAGAGAACTCGCTGCCGCCGAGGCCAGGTTCGCGGCGGGGTCCAGGGCGGCCTGAATCGTCGCATTCGCCAAACCCAACGGGACGGCCGACATTCCAGTTTGGCCCATGGCAATCGCCAGTCCGCCAACCGAAAGGGTTACACCGCGGGCGCGGAGCCGCTTCGCCAGCAACCGCCGGGCAGCCGCCAGCCGGTTGGACAACGTACCGTCGGCGATCTGCAATTGCCGGGCGGCATCGCGGCGCGTCCGACCCTCCAGGTCGCACAAGACCACGGGCAGCCGCAGCCGGTCGGGAAGCCGGCTCAATTCGTCGTCGAGCACGACCGAGAGATCGTCAACAACTGGTTCCATCACCTCGGAGCGAGCGAACAACTCAAAACGGGCCTCACGGGCGCGGCGGCGGGCAGCCATGCGGCGGGCCTCCAAAGCGGTTCGATAAGCTACTCCGTACAGCCAGTTCGCGACCGCGCCCCGCGGCGTCACTGAGGTCGCTCGCCTGGCGAGAACCAGAAACGTCGCCTGGAATGCATCCTCCGCGTCCTGGTGGTGCCCGAGCATCCGTCGGCAAACGCCCAGGACCATTGGGCCGTGCCGGTGGACGAGTGTTGCAAACGCGCTACCATCGCGCCGAGCGATGAACGCCGCCAGCAATTCGCGGTCTGGCGTGGCGTCGCTCGGCGTTCTGGCGCCATTCAAGTGCCGCAGAGCCTCGATGACACGACTGTTCATGCATGCTCCTCTGCCGCCCGTCTGCTCGGCGTCTACAGTTAATTGGCCGCCGAGCGGCCGTGCGCCACGAATTGTTCTGTCAAAAACGACTATTGGATTGAGCACGATTAACGAAATGGGCGGGCAATCGTTCGTAACATATCGATCGCACGAGAAGGACTCGCCCCGAAGGCCACGGACGCACATGACCGCGAACCTCGTCAACACGACCCGCGACATCCTTGCCGAAATCTCCAAGGGCTACGCTGGCAATTTCAACGTTCGTTTGTGGGACGATTCCGCATGGCAGGCCGGCGCCGGGCCGACGCCATTTACTTTGGTGCTCAAACATCCCGGCGCCGTACGTGCCATGTTTTGGCCGTTCAACAATGTCGCGATCGGCGAGGCGTATATCTTCGACGACTTCGACGTCGAAGGGGACATCTTCGCCTTCACGGGCTGGTTGAGGCATCTGGTCGCACGCCAGGACTCGACCGGATTGTGGGACAAGGTGCGGCTTCTTCGCGGTTTGTTGAGACTGCCGAACGAGCACAATCCCCGCGATCGTTCCAAAGCCGGCCAGCCAACCGAAGGGGACCATCGAATCGAGAAGGAACGCGAGGCCATTTCCCACGCATATGACCTGCCAGCCGAGTTCTACGAACTATTCCTCGATCCCCAGATGCAGTATTCATGCGCCTACTTCGCAGATGAGAACCAGGACCTCGACATCGCCCAGGAACGAAAGCTGGACTACATCTGTCGTAAGCTGCGTCTGAAGCCGGGCGAGCGGCTCGTGGATTTCGGGTGCGGATGGGGCGGGCTTATCGTTCACGCGGCGAAGAACTATGGAGTGGAGGCGGTCGGCGTCACGCTCTCCGCCGGGCAGGCCAAACGAGCGGAACGGCGCATCAGCGACAATGGCCTGGACGGCCGTGTGCGCGTCGAACTGTCCGACTACCGCGACTTCGCCGCCACGACACCGTTCGACAAGGCGGCCAGCATCGGCATGGCGGAACACATTGGCAACCGAAACTTGCCGCTCTATTTCGCCAAGGTGCATTCGTGCCTGCGGCCAGGCGGCGTCTATCTGCATCACAGTATCACGCTGCGGCCCAATACCCCCTACCCTCGCTGGACCCCGTTCGCCCGCAAATATGTGTTCCCCAATGGCGAATTGCAAACGATCCTGCACGTCTTGACCAGCGGAGTCGACGCCGGCTTCGAGATTCGTGACGTGGAAAGCCTTCGCGAGCACTATGTGCTCACGCTGGAAAACTGGGTGCGGCGTCTCGAAGCCAATCGATCGCGGGCACTGGAAATAACGGACGAGGTCAACTATCGCATCTACCGCATCTACATGGCCGGCGCCACGATGGGCTTTCGAAGCGGCATTTACAATCTCAATCAATGCCTCTTGACCAAGCCGCACGCCGACGGCTCGGCAGACCAGCCGCTGACGCGAGCGGCGTGGTATGACTGACCGGTGTGCCGCCAAGGCTTGGTTCCGTGGAACGGCTCGCCAGAGCCGTTCTACCGCAGCAACTCGATCACCGCTCCGATTCCCTCTTCGGCCGATGGCTCATGGCCGATCGGCGATAGCCCCAGGTACTCTTTTCGAACGGCATTCGCCACCGCGCGCCGGAGCGGATCATCGTTATGGATGCGCGCATGGGCGAGGGACATCACCGCGGTCGTCAGCACCGTCGCGCGAACTCGAATCGTCAAAGGTGAATAACGAGCGGGATGGATGTGGACGAATCGCCCCGCTTCGTCACCCAATCGCAAAACCCACTGCGAAGCGTCCGCCGGGAATTGGATTACCCGGTAGCCTTTGTTGGCTTCGACCCAGGCGCGAAACGCCGGAGCATGGTCGCGACCGGCTGCACGTAGCGAATCAAGAACTTCGTCCCCGATTTCGCGCGGGGACCGTTGGCCGAAGTACAAGTCCATCAGCTTGGCGCCGACCACGACCAGTTCCCGGGCTAGCGTCGGCAAGCCTTTCGGTCCCGAGGCGACCGCTTCAGCAATTCGCTCGCGCAAAAACCCGGCGTGATGCTTGTAGAGGTTGAAGACGATCGGGAATGGAACTTCCCAGTCGGACATGGTGGGCCTCGCCATTGCTTGGCCCGCCTACACGACCTGGTGCAGGAGCGGTTTGCCGGCCAATCCGAGCAGCAGATTCTCAATCGAAACCTCGGCCATCCTTCGCCTGGTTTCCTCGGTGGCGCTGCCCAGGTGCGGCGTGATGATCACGTTCTCCAGTTTCAACAATGGGTGGTCGCGCGGCAAAGGCTCCGGGTCGGTCACATCCAAGGCGGCGATGCGGATCACTCGCTTCGTCAGCGCTTCGGTCAACGCGTTGGTGTTTACGACCGGACCACGAGCGATGTTGATCAGCGCGGCCGTTGGCTTCATCTGCTGTAGCTCGTCCATGCCAATCAGCCCGCGTGTCTCCGGTGTTAACGGCACGATTAGTACAACGTAGTCGGCCGTACGGAGGACTTCTTCCTTCGACACATGCCGCACGCCCAGCCGTTCCTCCACTTCAGGCCGACGCCGGCGATTGTGATAAATCACATTCATGTCGAATCCGCAGGCTCGTTTCGCGACCTGCTCGCCGATTCGACCCATGCCGATGATGCCGAGGGTCGCGTGATGCACTTCGCGGCCCAGCATGTAGCTCGGATCGTAATGCGTGAACGCCGGGCTTTTGGCGTAACGGTCACCTTCGACGATGCGCCGGCCGGCTGCGAGGATCAACGAGAACGCGAGATCGGCGGTCGCGCCATTGAGTATGCCGGGCGTGTTGCCGACCGGGATGCCGCGAGCCGCGGCCGCTTTGAGATCAATGTGATCGACGCCGACACCGAAATTGCTGATGACGCGAATGCCCTTCAAACGCTCGAGTAACGCGGCATCAACGACCGGGTGGCCGTAGGTGTAGATGCCGTCGACTTGATCGGCGGACGTGTCGAGCGAGACCATCTCGACCTTGCCGCCCAGTAATTCGGCAACGACCGGGGAAACGGGCAAATCGGCAAGCACCCGCGGCAGCATGATTGCGACCTCATATCCACGGCCCGAAGCCATCGCCGTGGGCTTTACACAATAAAGTAGAAGCCCATGGCGCTGCTTCTAGTTGTGGGCTTTTCGTGCCTCGTCGTGGCCATCGTGTTTTACAACCCAGCGGCTTTCTTCAGCGCCGCCGCCTTGTCCGTCTTTTCCCAGGTGAACTCCGGTCGTTCGCGGCCGAAGTGGCCGTGGCGGGCGGTTTCCTTGTAGATCGGTCGACGCAGGTCGAGGCTCTCGATGATCCCCTTGGGGGTTAATCGGAAGTGCTCGCGGATGAGACCGATCAACTTTTCTTCGTTAAGTCCCTTCACGAGCGTGTTCTGCGTGTTGACCCAAATGCTGAGCGGATCCGGATGGCCGATCGCGTAGCTGAGCTGCACCTCGCACTGCTTCGCCAATCCCGCGGCGACGATATTCTTGGCGATATAGCGGGCGACGTACGCCGCCGAGCGATCGACCTTGGTCGGGTCCTTGCCGCTGAAGGCCCCGCCGCCGTGCCGGCCGCGGCCGCCGTACGTGTCGACGATGATCTTGCGGCCGGTCAGCCCGCAATCGCCGTGCGGCCCGCCGACGAGGAAGCAGCCGGTCGGGTTGATGTAGCACTTGATGCCGTTCTCCGGCACGCGCTTGTTTGGCTCGTCCGGCGACATCATTACCAATGGGCCTTTGATGAGATCATCTCGCTCCGCCGCCAGCGAGGGGCGGATGAGTTTGTCGATGATTTCTTGCCGGGCGTCGTCGGTGAAGGAATCGTGCCCGTTCTTGGTGAGCATCACCGATCGGTCGTGCTGCGTGGAAAGCACGATGGTATCGAATCGGCTCGGCTGCCCCTCAGAATCGTATTCAACCGTGACCTGGCTTTTGGCATCGGGCCTTAGGAACTTGATTTTGCCGCTGGATCGCAAGCTAGCGTGGTTCTCGACCAGGCGATGGGCGACGTGGATCGGTAGTGGCATGAGCGTCTTCGTCTCGTCGCAGGCGAAGCCGAACATCATCCCCTGGTCGCCGGCGCCGCCGACGTCGACGCCCATGCTGATGTGCGGCGACTGGGCGTGGACATAGCTGATGACGTTGCATGTGTCGGCGGTGAATTCCATCTCGTGATCGATGTAGCCGATCTCTTCGATAGTTTCACGCGCCAGTTTCTGGATCGCGCCAACCGTGAGTTTGGCCTTGGTCGTGATCTCGCCCGCGACGATGGCGAGGTTGGTGGTGACAAGCGTCTCGCAAGCCACGCGGCTGGTCGGGTCGTGCTTGAGGCAGAAATCGAGGACGGCATCGGAAATCTGGTCGGCCACCTTGTCGGGGTGGCCCATGGATACCGACTCGCTCGTGAAAAGAAATCGCTCGCTCACCGCAGGCTCCGGGTAGTGCGCTCTTCGTAGCTGAATTCGCCAGAATTCAGACGGCCGGCGCGACGATCTGAATCCTGGCGAATTCAGCTACGGCGATCCGGACTGGCAACCCATTGTTCTATGGCGGCAGACTCAGACGGCATCCTGTGGGGATTCTTGGAAGGAGTCGAAGCCGGCGATGTGGACGTGGCGGTATTCTTGGTCAAGCTTCCATTCGTATTCTGTGATTTCCAGCGATAAGCATGAGCCTTGAAACATGCCAATGAAATCCGCGATATCATCCTTTGCCATGCATGTAAATGATATGCGAGCGGGGAACGAGATCGCGTCGAGGTTGTACTTTCCGGAGGGTGTAATTGCGGAGTATCGTCGTGATAACCAGTTCGGGAGTTCTGGCGGGAGACTGCTCGATGTAGTCCGCAGGACAAGGCCATCTGGATAAAAGCGAAGTATATCGAAGTAGTCTTCGGAGATCGCATCGCTTAGCGGAAACGCGAATGCAAATACTCCCGTATGCCCAAAGCCAACGACGAATCCACGTTCAAACCGAAAGCCCAACCCCGGGGCCGCCAGCGGCCCCGCAAATGCGACACGATGTTCCGCCAGCAACTCCGCCTCGCGTTTCCGCAACTCCGCCGACTCGCGCCGGGCCAGTTCGCACTGCACCCGAATCAACTCCGCCCGCTCCGGTTCGCCGTGTTCGTCGAGCCAGTCGGCGTAGATCAGCCTTGGAGCGTCGTCGTCCGGGGCGGCGCGAATGGCGGCGAGGAATGGGGTGGCGTCGGGCATATGTGAGTCAAGGATGGCTGGCCGGCAATACCCGCGTAATCTCTACCGTTTCCTCATCTGAATCCACTTCGTACTCAACGATGAGCTAATCGATGAACCATGCGCGCCGATTTCCTTCGCGCGACTCCCCTGGCGTCAGCGGATCCAAGTGAAGCGTATCCGAGATGGACTTCAGGGTTCGCTTAAGCGTCTTCAGCCGTTCTGGCTGCGCCTTCAACATCGAGTCCATTTGCTCGAACGCGCCGTGGGACCAAATGACGGTGAACATCATTCGAGACCCAGCATCTTGATGACTTCGTCGGTCGTGTATTTGCGCGGATCGGCAAGCGTCTTGCTGTGTTGCTCCGCATCGAATGTCGCGTCGGCCTGGGCATAGATGTTGGCAAGCGATTGTCGATTCTTCTCAACTTTTCGCATCTCGGCCGGGGTCAACACATAGCCAATGACCTGGCCCGACTCATCGCAGAGTTCGAGTTGCTGCCCGTTCTTCCCGATCGCTTCTTTCAAGGCGGAATCAGCTATCACGCGAGACATTGGAAACCTCCCTCATCGACGAACAGCAACATCCTACACGAATGCCAGCATCGCCTGCAATCCCCTGAATGGCAAAGAACCGAGAGATCAAGCGAGTCGGCGTCAATGAGACTTGGAGCGTCGTCGTCCGGGGCGGCGCGAATGCGGCGAGAAAGGAAACGGCGTCGGGTGTCATGCTTATCGATGGAGTATAATGGCCGCTCGGAGGGCTCGCCATGCCGATCCACGACTGGAACCGCGTGAAAGCGGGCATCTTTCATGACTTCCACGCCGAGTGGCTCGTTCAAATCAAGCACGCCCTCAATGGTGGAGTGTTGCCGCGCGACTACTACGCCCTGGCGGAACAAATCGCCGGCGATCGCACTCCAGACGTCCTGACTTTGCAACGCCCTATCGGCGATATTCTCCAGGGGCGAACTCGGCGCAAACCCAAGGCTCGCTCGGGATCGACGGTCGCGGAATTGTCGCCACCCAAGGTTGGCGTCAATTCCAAGCAACTACCGAAGTGGTGGGCCAAGTACAAAAAGAACTCGATTGCGATTCGCCACATCTCCGATCAACGTATCGTGGCAGTGCTCGAAATCGTTTCACCCGGCAACAAGAGCGACAATGCGGCATTGAAGGCATTTGTACACAAGGCTCGCACGTTGCTGGCCGCAGGGATTCACTTGACGATTGTCGATTTGTTTCCGCCGACTCGACGCGATCCGAAGGGAGTGCATCCAGTAATTTGGGGAGGCGCCAAACAAAATCATCCTTTCAACAGCAGCCGTCCACTCGCGTGTGTTTCCTACATCGCCGGCGACCAACCCATGGCGTTCGTAGAAACGACCGGGGTTGGCGACCGATTGCCGAACTTACCGATCTATTTGACATCCGAGCAGTGCGTCCTTGTGCCGCTCGAAAAGACATACCTAGCTGCATACGCGGAAGTCCCGGACATCTACCGCGACATCCTGGAGGGCCGCCGCGACTGGCCGAAACGCGGGCCGGTATGACGGGTAGACTCATAGTCTGACCGTGTTCGTTTAACCAAATCTCGATCGGCTTCGCTACTCCCGATTATCTCCACCCCTTCGCCGCGTCGCGGAGCGATTTGAGGAAGTTCATCGCCCCGTCGGAAAGATCGAGATCGTCTTTCCCAGCCCGTTTGCGGCACAGCACCCGCACCGCGTTCGCGGGGGCAACCTTGGGTGGCAGGGATTTCACGGTGATCCCCGATTGGCCCGCGACCGCCGAACGAGGAACGATGCCGATCCCGACACCGTCGCGAACGTAGTCCAGAACTGTTGTCCAAGGGCCTGCCTCGACGACGACCTTCAATCGATCGAGCACCCCCGCGTCGCGGCAACGGCGATCGAAATCTTGCCTGAGTCCGGAATTCGCTTCGGGTAGAATCAACGGAAATCGAGTGAGCGCTTTGTGTGAAAGGGCCCGATCGGTAAGTGCCTGGAATTCCACAAATCCATCGACCTCTGGAATTGCAGCGAGAACGAGCGGGTCATCGCACAATTCCTCGACAAACAAAGGTCGATGAGCCAATTCCAAGATTTCTTCCTCGCCAAGACGCACACAGGCCATGTCGAGCGAGCCATTTGCGACCCCTTCGACGCGGGCGACGGCGGGCCGCGTGGAGATGCGGAACGTTGCGTCTGGCTGGCGACTCCGGAATACGCGGATCGCCTCGCGAACGAATCCCGCGGCGGCGCCGGCGCCGCAGCCAAAGACAACGGCCGGACGCTCTTCTTCGATCGCGTCCGTGAGCAAGCGGTATCGGTGAACCAACTCTTCCACCGCGGGCAGCACCCGGCGACCTTCATCCGTGAGACGCCACGACTTGCCCACACGCTCCAGCCACGGGCGACGCAGAATCCGCCCGGCGTGCTGCAGGAACGCCAGTCGCTTGGACATCGATGGTTGATTGATGCGCAAGACCTCGGCGGCCTTGGTGGCATCTCCCTCGTTCCGAACCACCGTCACAAAAGTCGTCATCAACTCGGTCGAGATACTCGGTGGACGTGGCATGAGTGTTCAAGTCCGTCGGGCTCAACGCGGGAAAGGATTGGCGGCCCGGGAAGATCAAGACCGGTCGCACGGGTGAGTGCGCCAGTCGCTAAGGTAGGATGGGTGTAGCGAACAATATAATCAATTGAGGGCGAAAGTCATCGAGCGATTTTTGCGATTGGCACACCGCATTCATTCCACGGGTGGAAATCATGACGGCCGCGAAACCGCTGCTCGATCCCGATTTCCTCGCTCGCCTGCAAAGGCTCGAGATCGTATCCAAAAAAATCTTCGTCGGCAAAACCAAGGGTGAACGCCTCAGCAAACGCAAGGGCCAGAGTGTGGAGTTCGCCGACTTTCGGTCCTATGCCGTCGGCGACGATTTGCGCTTCCTCGATTGGAATTTGTTCGCGCGCCTGGATCGGCTCTTCTTGCGGTTGTTCCTCGAAGAGGAAGACCTGCACGTCTACGTCCTCGTCGATAACAGCCAGTCGATGGAGTTCGGCAATCCGACCAAGCTGCACTATGCAAAGCAAGTGGCGGCAGCGCTCGGGTTTATTGGCCTCTCGAACATGGACCGCGTCGTTGTGGAGGCATTCAACGATCGGATCGTGCAATCGACCAACGCCTTGCGCGGTCGGCGCAGCCTCTGGCGACTGACGAGTTTTCTCGATGGCATTGAGCCGGCCGGACCCAGCGATTTGACGCGATCGCTCAAGGCGTTCAGCCTGAAATCGAGCGGCAAAGGCGTCGTCGTGATTCTTAAGCGATTTCATGGACAAGGGCGGCTATGCGGAAGGTCTGCGCTATCTGGTCGCGCGCAACATGGACGTGTACGTGGTGCAGATTCTTTCGGCCGAAGAGATTGATCCGCCGCTCACCGGCGATCTGAAGTTGATGGACGTCGAAGATGGCGACGAGGCGGAAGTGACGGTGAGCGCTCCGCTCTTGAAGAAGTACAAGGAGACGCTTGCCAATTACCGTGGCAAACTCGCCGAGTTTTGCACGAGACGCGGGATCAATTATCTATTCACGAGCAACCAGGTGCCATTCGATCGACTGGTGCTTGGCTATCTGCGCAGCGCGGATTGTTGCGGTAAGTCCAGCGGTCCGTAATGATCGGGGCCGACCGGGTTCGTCGCCCGGTCGGCCCGTATTGTGAGGTTCAGTTCTTCCAAACGATCACAGTTCGACTTTCGTCGCCTGGGCCCGCTCCCGGAGCTGCTTCATGCCCCGAACGTTGATTTGCCGCACTCGTTCCTTGGTGATGCCAAAGTGCTGGCCAATTTGTTCGAGCGTCATCTCCGCGTGCCCATCGAGTCCATTCCGCATTCGCAACACTTCGCGCGTTCGGGGGTCGAGGGCGTCGAGCAACTTGTTCACTCGATCGCGGGCCATGTCGGCCTGGGCGACGATTTCCTGCTCGTCGGTTCGCACGTCCGCCCGACCCTCGAAGACTTCTTCGTGACCCGTGACGTAACGTTCGCGATGGTGCTTCTCGTCCGGAATCGACCGGGCGAAGTTCTTCATGATCGCCCACGTCGCATAAGTTGAGAACTTATTGCCGCGGCCATAGTCGAACTTCTCGACCGCCCGCATCAGGCTAATCGTCCCGTCGGACATTAATTCGGGCAGGTTATCGAAGTTGCCCGCGTGCTTTTTGGCGATGTTCGCCACCAGCCGGGTGTTGCACTGGATTAAGCGATCGCGGACCTGGCGCACTCGCGATTGCAAGTCCTCGAGTTGTCGCAGATCGCCACCGCGGGCTGAATTCGGCGCGGTCTTCTGGCGAAGCTTGTTCAGCTTGTATTTCAAGTAATTCATCTGGCGGAACAGGTGTTGTTCCTGCTCCTTGTTCAACAGCGGCCAGCGATAGAGATGCGTCATCTCCACGGGCACATCGCGAGGCGGGCCCATGCTCCGAACCTGGGCTCGGAACTGCTCTTCGCCTGGCATCGGCCCAAGGAAATCGGCATCGTTGCCGGCGTCCTCGAACGATGCATTGTGAATGTATTCGATCGGTTGTTCGAGCAGCCGGCGGGCCTGGACCTCATTGATGGCCTGGTAGACCGCGGTGCGCGACCGTTCGTACTTTTTAGTTAGGGTTCCCACGGGGATCCCCCTTTCATATAGGTCGAAGATCAATTCCTTCGTCGGGGCGTCCAGGGGCGTCTTCCGATCGGGGAAGATTGCCTGGTCTGGATGAGCCAGGTCGAAGTTTTTGATCGTGTAACGGATAGCCTCGACCGACCGACCGAGCCGGCAGGCAATCCGCCGGCTGACGGCCGTAATATCTCCGCCGGCCCGGGCGAGGCGGCGGGCACGGTAGAGGATTGTGGCCCGCTCGTTGTCAGCGAGGCGGCTAAAACTGCTGCCCCGTTGGACAATGTCGCGGTTCTCTATCAGGAACCTGTCCAGCAGCGATTTGGGATAACCCAACTGCCGCCGGCCGTTGACGATCACGCGCTGCCCCACCAGCCCTCGGATACGCCAACGAACCAGGGTTTTTGTCGAAACATTCAGCTGCCTACTCACTTGCTCGACTGTCAAAATCGGCTCGACCGCGTGCTCGATCGGCAGCGGGGGAATCGATCGCTCGACTCGTTTGATAAACTCCGCCAGGTCGAGCTTCAGCTCCGACCCGCGGATCCGCAAATCCGGATGGGCGTCCGACCGAAAGTCCGTGATGCGAAAACACACGAACTGGTATGGGTAAACGCGATTGGGATCGACCTCGCCGAGCAACTTGGCGGCGCGATCGACTTGCTCGCGCCGCCGGGCGACGGGCGCGTAACGGACCTGCTGGTCCGTCAGTTCCTTCAGAGCTTGGGCTCGGAAATCCACGGAGTCGTCTCCTGAAGCAAGTGGCGCCGAAAACGGGGCCACAACCTCCGACTCCTCAAAGAGCTGTTCGTTCTAACCAGCGGCGGATTCAAGATTGCTGACCCGCCCGCCGATACTAACCAGTTCTCTGAGTAAGAGAGTTGGCTAACGGGGAAAGGTTCCGAATTGGAGCCGATTTCCTTGCCGGCCGCACTCCCCAAGTGTCAATTGACCTTGACACGCAAAATAACTGGAAACGCAACGTCTGTGCCAACGCACGGATCTCAGGCCCGGAGGCGGGGAATCAACTCGACATTGTGAATATAATTCATTGCCAGCAATTCACTTGCAACTATTCTCCGAAAAGCAGACACGGTTAGACGTTTCTTGCAGCACTTGTGTATTTGAACATTTGTACAAAAACTTTGTACGATTTTGCACTTGGACTTGACTTGGAATTGTACTTTCGACTCAAGGTCACAAATCCCGCGCAGATAGCGTTTTCGGCGCATCCCCTCCGAACATCGCACGAACGTTCCTAAGTGTCCAGTTTATGCCATCCCTGAATCTGCCTTCGCACTACAATTGCATGCCCCTGCGGGTCGTCCCATCGGGCAAAATCGTTCAGGGCGACTTCGGCATGCACGACAAGCTAGCGTTCGGGATGGAAAAAGTAGCGGAAGTCGCCAGACTTCCGACCTCGCCGAACGAAAACCGGAACACTGGCGACTTCCGCTCCATATCCACGCGCAATGAGGTCTCTTGTGCCCCTTGTAGCTGACAAACTGCATTTGCTGAGCGTGGCTACGTTGATCCTCAGCTCAACGGCATTCGCGGAACCGGTTCGTCTCCTGGAAAAGGCATCTCCAGGTCAGCTGTACCGCATTGCGACGGACTCCACTATCAAGGGCGAACTCCAGGCGCCGGTTGCGAAGGATAAACCGGCGGAGATCATTCATATTTCGGGAAAGAGCCGAATCGACTATGTCGAACGAATATTGCCTGTTGACCCCAAAGAAGCGGACTACAAGTCCCTGCGGATCTACGAACGAATCGATTTCAAAAAAACAACGGCAGACCGAACCGATGAATCATCATTACGGCCGGCCGTTCGACGTCTGGTGGTCATGAAAAAGGGACGCAACAAGGTCCCATTCTCTCCCGATGGCCCGCTGATGTGGTCCGAAATTGATCTGCTGCGCACCGATCTGGTCGTCCCGGCGTTGGCGGGGCTGTTGCCGGAACCAGAGGTCGCGGTGGGCGACAGTTGGAAAGCCAAGACTCCGGCCGTTGTCGAACTGACCGATCTCGAAAAGGTCGATAAGGGCGAACTGGTCTGCAAGCTGGAAAAAATCGAGGTGAACGGTCCCCGTCAGATCGCACATGTTTCCTTCGCCGGAACTGTTGAGGGGGTCAACGAAGACGGGCCCACTCGGCAGAAATTGACCGGGGAAATCTTGGTCGACATTAAGGCCCAGAGCATTACCTTTCTCAAAGTCAACGGGGAACATGATCTCCTGGATGGCAAGGGCAAGGTCGCCGGCAAAATAACCGGTACGTTCGTTCTGCAGCGAACGCCGTTGAGTAATCAGAAGGAATTGAGCGACCTGGCGATTCAAGGCCTCGTACTCGATCCGTCGGAGGAAAACTCGCGGCTGCTCTTTGAGAATCCGGCTATGGGCATTCGCTTCATACACTCGCGCAACTGGCGTATTGGACGCACGACCGGCCGGCAAATCACCCTCGATGAAGTGAATGGCGCGGGCTTGCTGATTACCCTCGACACGGTCGCCGCCAATCCGACGGCGGGCAAATATCTCCGCGAGGCGATCAAAGACATGACCGATCGGGGCGCCAAACTGACCAACCGCGCGGGGCCCACGCACTTAGCCGCGGGCGTCGACCAGTTCGTTCTCGATGTCGAATTCGGCAAGGAAGCGGTGACCATGGATTATTTCGTAATTTTGCAGGACAAGGGCGGCGCGACGCTGGCTGCCCGAATTCCCATTGCCAACCGGGACGCGCGAATGAAGGAATTGGAACACTTAGCGCGTTCATTTATTGTGATCCGGCGGCCGGACGGCAAGTGAGAGGGGAGGGAACTTCGTTTTGCATCCGATATGAACAACAGCGCAAAGATGTGGCACTACGACGTATAGGGCTTGTAAGGCCCGTGCGTGCTATAAGTTTCATTCCGGCACGAGTTCGACTCGGCGGCGAGGACGGCCATGAGCGAACACCGCACTGACGGACCAACGTCCGACGTTTTGCCTTTTTCTCTTTTCGCTCGCGCGTCTCGTCGGGCGCAACGAGCGTGGAACCATATGGCCGACCTGCCATCCATCCTGATCGCGTCGTCGGAAGTGGTCGGCTTCGCCAAGACTGGCGGGCTTGCCGACGTTTCGGGTTATCTTCCGTTGGCTCTCGCCCGCCGCGGCCATCCGGTCGCGGTGATCATGCCGCTCTACCATTCCGTTCGCAACGGCAAGCAGCCGATTGAGCCCACCGAGCATATTCTTGGCGTCCCACTGGGTCGCACAATTATTCCATCTCGGCTTTGGAGAGCCGAGCTGCCCGATAGCGACGTGCCGGTCTTCCTCATCGAAAACGCGGATTTCTTCGAACGGGACGATTTGACGCGCGGCCTTGGCATTTATCAACGAACGTTGCCGGACGGCCGCAAGAGCGATTACCCCGACAATTGCGCTCGATTCACGTTCTTCTGCCGGGCGGTCATGGAGGCAGCGCCTTACATTGGCTTTCCGCCGGACATCCTCCATGTCAACGATTGGCAGACAGGCCTTGTCCCGGTATACCTCCGCGAACTCTATCGCCATCGTCCCGAATATCGCCGCATTCGCACGTTGTTCACGATTCACAATATTGCGTTCCAAGGTGCCTTTCCGCATGAGTTATTCCATCTCACGGGCCTCGATTTTCGCCTGTATAATCCGCATCAACTTGAGTTCTACGGTCAATTCAACTTCTTGAAGGGAGGTGTTGTCTTCGCCGACTGGGTGAACACCGTGAGCCCCACATACGCGAACGAGATTCGGACGCCCGTCTTCGGCTGTGGAATGGAAGGCGTGCTGAGCGAACGCCGCGATCGGCTCAGCGGCATTGTGAACGGAGTCGATTATCGCTTCTGGGATCCGGCGTCGGACCCGAACATCGCCCAAAAGTACACGATCGACAACGTCGTCGAAGGCAAGGCGGCATGCAAACAGGACCTCCAGCGACTATTGGGTTTGCCCCTGGAACCAAAGATTCCGCTGCTCGGCATGGTGGCCCGGTTGACCGAACAAAAGGGAATCGACTTGATCGTCAAGGCGGCCGACGACATGCTCAAATTGCCCGTGCAGCTTGCGATTCTCGGTGACGGAGATCCGGCGTATCAGGCCCGGCTTTATGCCATTCGCGAGCGCTATCCGACGCAGGTGGCCCTGCACTTTAGTTTCGATGAATTGCTCGCGCATAAGATCGAAGCGGGCGCCGATTTGTATTTGATGCCCAGTCTCTTTGAACCAAGCGGACTGAACCAGCTCTATAGTTTGCGCTATGGCACGCCGCCCATCGTGCGCACCACGGGCGGCCTCGCCGACACAATTGCCGACGCGACGGAAGAAACGTTGAAGGCGGGCGCGCCGACGGGCTTCCGGTTCCAGGCATACACGCCGCAAGCGTTGGCGGCGACGGTACGCTGGGCGACGCATCTTTATCACGATCGGCCGGAAACGTTCCTGCAAATCATCCGCAATGGGATGAAGGCCGACTGGTCCTGGGATCGAGCAGCGGCCGGTTATCAAAAGATCTACCAGCGACTCGTTGCCGAGCGCGACGGCCGGCGATTGGCGGAGAGCGCGTGATGCCAAGAGCGCCCGAATGGCGGCAAGACCCGCTGACGGGGCGCCTGGTGCTCATCTCTCCCGAACGTGCCGAGCGGCCGTTAAAAACAGGTTCGCACTGTCCTTTCTGTGAAGGCCACGAAGCCGAAACTCCGCCAGAAGTGCTTGCGATTCGTGCTCCCGACAGCGTGACGAATGGACCCGGCTGGCGTGTCCGCGTGGTGCCGAATCGTTATGCGGCAGTTCGGCTCGATGCTGCCAGAACCGGCGAGCCGACGGCGGCTGCGGTCGGAGGGGCAGTGTCCACTCCGGCGGCTAACACCGCCGGCTCGCCCGGTATTGGTGTTGCGGAAGTCTTCATTGAGTGCCCGCAACATGAGACGAAGTTTCGCAATCTCTCGCGCGAACAGGTCAGCGAGGTGCTTCGCGCCTGGCGCGACCGGCTGCGATTGCGAAGGGACGACCCACGCATTGCCTACGCGCAAGTTTTCAAGAACGAGGGCCGGTCCGCCGGAGCTTCAGTCGCACACTGCCATTCGCAATTCATTGGCATCAACTTCATCCCGCCGCAAATCACGAAAGAACTCGACCATTTGCAAACGCTGTGGGACGCCGCCGGAGTTTGTCCGTATTGCCAGTGGATGGACGCCGGCCGCTCAAGTGATCGCTACGTGGCCGACTCAATCTGCTTTGCCGTCTTCTGTCCGCCGGCGCCGCGATTTCCGGGCGAGATGTGGTTGTTGCCGAAGTTCCATGCCGATTCAATTGACGCTTTGCCGGGAGATGCGCTGGGAGAATTGGGCGACGTCGTAGTCAATTCACTCCGGCGCATGGACCGGGCGTTTGGCGACCCGGACTTCAACTTGATTGTAAAATCCGCTCCGTACCGGCGACTCAGCAACTATCACTGGCGAATCGAAATCTTACCGCGAACGACTACGACGGCCGGCTGGGAATGGGGCACTGGTTTGATCATCAACACCCTATTCCCAGAAGACGCCGCCCGCCTCTTGCGCGACGCTGGCTGAGCCGCTTGCGGCGTAGCGGCATAAACTCTCCCCATGCGCATCGGCATCTTTGGCGGCACCTTTGACCCGCCACATTATGGGCATCTCGTCGTGGCCGAGCAGGCTCGCGAACAGGCGGGACTGGATCACGTCTGGTTCGTCTTGAGTGCCCGCCCGCCCCACAAGTCGGATTGGCAAATCACGCCATTCGATCGCCGAGCCGAGATGCTGGCTCTCGCGCTGGCCGGCCAGGAAGACAACTTCCGCACCGAGACGATTGAACGAGACCGACCCGGGTTGAGCTATACAGCCGATACGCTCGACGCGCTGGCCGAGGCACATCCAAACGTCGAATGGTTTTTGATTCTCGGCGCCGATTCGGTCAAGGATCTGCCGAACTGGCACGAACCGAAGCGCATTCTGCAGCGGACAACGATTCTTGCTGCTGGCCGGCCGGGTTACTCAGTCTGGACCGGAGCCGAGCTGGCCGCTCAAGTGGGCATGAACGCGAATGAGGTGCGATTGCAAACCATCGACGTGCCGCTGATTGGAATCGCTAGCAGCGACCTGCGACGCCATGCGGCAGAGGGTCGAAGCCTGCTTTTTCAGCTGCCGCGTGCCGTTGAAGTGTACATTCGCGAAAAGAAACTATACCGGACGAGTTCCTGACATTTTGCCAGCCGATCAATATCGCCAGATCATGTCGATCCCCAGTCGGAACCGCGACAGGTCCGCGTTGCCGCCCAGCGTCCATTCCGCCGCAACACCCATTTGTAAGTTGTCGTTGAATTTGTACCGGAAGCCGGGAGCGAGCGTGAGCACATTGTGTCCCGCGGCGGTCGCGCCGACATTGGCCAGATCACGCCCCTCAAAGAACAGATACGGTCGGGCCTGGCCGTTGGTCGTGTAATGGAACCACGACATTTCCAAAGTTGGGTAGAAGCGGTGGAGGTTGCCCGCGTCCAGGTCGAGGTGAATCGTATCGTAGAAGTAATCGCTCCGCTGACGGTCGGTGCCGATATGGTAGCCGGCCACGTTCATCAGTTGGAAGGTTCCGTAGTCCGCTTCCCCGAGGCGGCGAGCAAAGCTCAGATACGGAACGAGTGAGAAGCTTCCCGTGTCTTGAAATGCGGACGACCCGCCCACGGGCAACTGAAACTGCATGCCGAACGAGGCCAGGGTTTGCGATTCGGGGACGCGCCAGAAAACAAACTTGGGACCGAGCCAGATTTCGGCAAGGCTCGAACCGCCATTAACGAGTGGGCTTTCCGGATTGACATTGATGACGCCCAGTTTGTGCAACACGACGGAGAAGCGGTCGGTCAATGCGACCCGGGCCTGGCCGCCGAAAAACTGAATGTTGCCGCCCTGGTAGTAGTATTGGCCGGCGGGGATTGACTGGTAGAGGTAGAGCGGCCGCAATTCCGTTAATGAACGCGGATCTTCAGCGAGGAACGGGTTGGTAATCGGCGAAATAAAGTTATCGAAGGCGCAATCGCTTTGGAACGCCAGCCGATCGCGATCGTTCTGGTCGCCGAATGCGGGAAGCTGATCGCGAAGATCGGCAAGGTCTTGTTCGCGATTGGGCCACCAGGTGGGACCGCCGCCCGGCGCCGGCGCCGGAATGGGAGCGGCGCCCTCATCATCCGCGGCGGCCGGACCACCGCGGCCGCGGCCGTGGGTCAATCGACCCGGAGCGGGATTGCTCAGCCGGGCGCCCCGACCGGTATTATCGTCCTCGCGATCGAGATCGTCGGCCTTTTGTCGGCTTCGAGACGCTGGCGTCGCTTTTCGATTCCGAGGAGCGCCCCAGTTGTACTGTTCTTCGGGTGTCGCGTTGTCGGGCCCTTCGCCAACCCGTGCCGCCGTGATAACTCCGAGGCGGGCAGCCGGGGGACGTGGGCTATCCTGGAAAGGATCGGGATTGGCGGCGCGAATCGTGCTTTGAGAAGCTGGGTCAACGAGTCGGGCCGCCGGCCCCTGTGCAAATGCGGGGACCGGGGCAAGCACGACAATGCCAACGATGAGACGATTCACGACCCAATCCTCCCTGGCTTCGCCAGTGCCAGCGCGCTGGTTGCCGGCATCGGAATGATTCGGCCGATTGCACCGACTGGGGCGACACGTTCCTGCGCCCGCCGCCAGTCCAGCGGCAATCGAGGTTCCGATTGTGCGGAATACATAATCTTTGGCGTTATGTGCAAGACCGGGTTTTCATTGTCGCATGGGTGCGCCCGGTTCATAATCAATACTTCATGTGACCTCGGTTCACCTAGAACCATTCCGGATGCCCGGCCCGCCTGAACTGGCTCCGGGTCGGGGACTCGTGTGAGCAAGCTGTTCCTAGCCAGTCCGAAAGCCGGCGTCGGCAAAACAACCGCCGCCGTCAACCTCGGGGCTGCGGCTGCGCAGGCGGGCAACCGAGTGCTGCTCGTGGATTGCGATCCGGCTGGCGGGGCGATCAAGGCGCTGAACCTCGGCGAGTCCGCGAGCACTCTCTCCGCCATCGGCATTGCGAGCGCCGCACGCTTTTGGCAAAGTGGACTTCCCAATCTCGATGTGACGTCGCCCTACGGAATGGGGGGGAAACCGGCCCACACGCTGGAGGAGTTTCTCAACCTGATTCAACAAGAGTCGGGATTTCGGGCCTACGGCACAGTTCTATTTGACACGCCGGCCATACTCGCACCGTCGCAAGTCACCGCCCTACTCCGAACCGCCGATGAAGCGGTTCTGGTCATTCGGGCGGATCCCACCGCGCTCAAGGAAGTGCATCCGTTCCTTCAGCTGGTCAAGCGCGTGCAGGACCAGGGATTTCCCGTCCAATTTCGCGGACTGTTGCTCAATCTTCCTTCGGGCGAGCCAATCGGCGGTTCCTGGGAAACGGAGCTGCGCCGAGCTTTCGCGCTTTCGCTGCTCCCGCATGCTATTCCTTACGATCCCGAGGTCGGGCGATCGACCGCTCTGGGTCGACCAATCGTGTCCGCAAATCCCGGCGCGCCGGCCGCCCGCCAGTACACTGCCTTGGCACAGGTCCTTGGACTGGTGCCCACGGAAGGGGATGCAGTCGATTTGTTTTCGCCCCCGGCCGCGGCAACGACCGACCTCGGCGGTGTCACGCCCGAACAAGTGCGGGACGCGCTCGGCGATGAGGTGCCTGAACTCGCTAAGTCACTGACCCGGATTACCCGCCCCGCCTCCAAACGCACTGGAGGAACTCCAGGCTTGCCTTCGGTAGCCGAGGAAAGCAACATGAACAGCCCCGACTCGTCCGGTCCGTTGGAAAATCCAAACCGTGGTCACACCGGCGATGTGACGGCGGTCGCGTTCGCGCCCGACGGCAGGACAATTGTCACCGCCAGTTGGGACAAGACAATCAAGGTCTGGGACGTCCACACCGGAATCGAAACCGCCACGTTGTCCGGGCACAGCGGCGTAATCAGTGCATTGGCTTTCTCGCCGGATGGTGCGCTGCTCGCCAGCACGAGTTGGGACAAGACGGCCCGGCTCTGGCGGTTGGCGACTCGTGAGCCCGTTGTGTTGTTGAAAGGTCATGCGGGGGTCGTCACTTCCGTCGCCTTTTCACCGCGCGGCGATTTGATTGCAACCGGCGGCTGGGATAAAGCGGTGCGCCTTTGGCGGCCGGACGGCGAGGCGGTCGCGGTGTTGAGCGGTCACGTTCGCATGGTGACCTCCGTGGCCATTTCGCCCGATGGCCGCCTGGTCGCATCGGGAAGTTGGGACCGGACAATCAAATTGTGGAACCCGAATACATCCACCTGCACCACAACACTTCTCGGCCACGCCGGTGATGTCACGAGCGTTGCGTTTTCGCCGAATGGGAAACGAATCGCGTCCGGAAGTCTGGATCATACGGTGAGATTGTGGGACGCCAGCAACGGCCGTGAAGTCAATGTACTCCGCGGCCACGGTGGGGAGGTCACGAGCGTCGCTTTCAGCGCGGATGGGCATCATCTTGCATCCTCGGGCTGGGATCGCGTGATCAAAATCTGGGATGCGGAAACCGGCCATCTGGTCGCGTCGTTGAGCGGCCATACCGGCGTTGTGACGAGCCTCGCCTTTTCCCCGGACGGGCAAACAATTGCGTCCAGCAGCCTCGATCGCACGGTGAAACTATGGGATGTCAACACCGGCGCCGAGGCATCCTCGATTCGCGTGCAATCGAGCAATGAGGCGCGCGCGGCCGGGACTTATAACCCGCGTGAAACTCCATCAGTCAAAGGACCGGCGGATGCGGAGGAGACTCGAATCCACGCTCCTTCGCAGTCGCCGACGCCAATCCCACCAACAATCGCCCGCCCAGAACCCACGCCTCCAAAGGTCGAGGCGCCGCGACCTCCAGTCGCACCCGCCCCTATTGTGCGAACGCCTCCGCCAACAGTCCCCGAACAGCCCGCGATTGCAATGGTTCCTTCCGCGGTTGGGCCCGGTCCGGCGCCGGCACCGCCGCCGAAGCCCGTTGTACCAGCGCCAACGACTGCAACGCCGACGCGACCTGCCCCGCCAGCGCCGAAAGTCCCGCCGCTTCGAAATCTGACCCCGCCAGCAAATCGCGGGATTCCTACGCCGACGCCGCCCATCGTTCCGCCGCCACCCGAGGAAGACTCCTTTGTCGACGCCTGGTCGCATTCGCCCGGTGCGCCACTGTTGGAAGACATTCTCGGACCGAGCCTCGGTCCACGGCCCTTTGTGGTACCGTCGACCCCGCGTCCGAACGTCCCGCCGCCATCCCAGCCGGCAGCGCCGATTGCGGAAAGTCCGAAGAGTCTCCGGTTTGGTGATCTGGTGCTTCCCCCTCATCCATTACTACTCCGCCGCCGGAACCCGAATCGCCTGAGATCGAAATCAACTTACCGGACGTGCAACTTCCAGAGGTGACCGCTGCTCCGCCCACTTTGGCGCCAACCATTCGATTGATCGATTTAGCAACCGATAAGGCCCCTTCTCCCGAGGCGCCGGATGTCAGTTTGCCTGAGATTCAAGTAGTCGGTGTCGAGTCAAGCAAGCCGGAGGAGCCACAGGCGGTGACCGTAGCTCCGCCAGTCGAGCCCGAGATTGTGGCGGTCGTAGGAACGCCAGGCTCGGAACAGGCAGTGGAGTTCCACCTGCCGACGATCACCGCACCGGACGCGTTGTCCGTAATCGACGACGAAGTTCCGCAGATTGCGTTACCGCCAATCGACTCGCCGCCACGAGTGGAATTAACAGCCCTGTCGACCGAGCAGCCGATCATGATCGGCGGCCCGATCACCGAGGACGATTTGCTCGGCGTGCCCGGTCCGGAGCTTGAAGAAACGCCGGGTGATGCCACGGAAATCGACCTTCCCATTCACGCTCCCACACCGCCTTCGTTAAAGTCCATTCCCGAGAGTGAATCAATCGAGACGATTCCGGAGGCCGTTGTCATTGCCACGGAGGCGCCGGCCGACTCCGTGCTGGATGCCGGGGTACCTGCAGTGCCAAGTCCACCAGTGGATTTGCCAGTCGCCGAGCACGTCGCGGCCCCACCTACCGGCGTTCCAGCGGGTTCTCCGGCCAGACCCACGATCGAGATCCCGGACCTCGCTACGCCGATTGAGGCTGAACCCGTCGAAATCCCAGTTGCTGACACGACCGAAACACATCCTGAGATCATTATTCCGAACCTCCCGGGCGAGATACCCGCAGTCACTTTGCCCCCCGTTGAATCGCTTGCTTCAGCGCCTGGTACGCCCGCAAGCTCAACATCAACCCGGAAGTCTGCCGATCGACCTGTTCGCGGCTCCGCATTCAACACAGTGGCCCTGAGCCCGGACGGATCCCTGGTCGCCACGACACGAGGCGACGCATCCGTTCTGGTCTGGCACGTGTCCACCGGCGAGTTGCTTCAGTCTTTGCACGCGCAAAACGACGAGGTGACGGCCCTTGCATTCTCACCTGATGGAGCGGTGCTCGCCGCGGCTGGCGCGGATCAGACCATTCGGCTCTGGGAAGTTGCGTCGGGGGCCGAATTCAACGTGTTGACCGGCCACCGCGCTCGCGTGACCGCCGTCGCGTTCTCGCCGGACGATTTGCATTTAGCGACCGGGGGATGGGACGGCGCCATTCACGTTTGGGACTGGGTTCGCGGCGTCGGGGACTATACCGTTTCGGGACATACCGACAGCGTGACGGGACTTGCCTACTCGCCCGATGGCCTCGCTCTCTTGTCCGGCGGCGCGGATGGCACGGTTCGCTTATGGGACTTGCAAGCGCGCAACGAAGAATTGCGGATTGCGGCACACTCGGGGAAAGTCGCCGCCGTTTCCTATGCGTTGGATGGAGAACGGTTCGCGTCGGCGGGTGGCGATGGAGGCGTGAAAATCTGGGACGCCGGCAGTGGTGAAGAGTGGTTGACAATTAATGCCCATACGGGGTCTTGCTCCGCGGTCGTCTTTGCGCCGGAAGGCGATTTGCTCGCAACCGCGGGACGCGATCATCAGATTCGAATCTGGAACGCCAATAGCGGGCAATTGCTGCAAACGCTTTCCGGCCATAAGGCGGAAGTCACCGGGCTGGCGTTTGCGCCCGATGGAAAAGTGCTCGTCTCGAGTGCATGGGATCGCACGATCCGTTTTTGGGATCCATTTGCTGGAACCGAAACGGCGACCTTGACCGAACAGGGATTCGTCCCTCGTTCCTCGATCCGTATTACGGCGCCGCGCCTCGCACCCCCCGCCTTGCGCACGGAGACACCCGCGCAGTTGCTAGTATCGCCCAATTCCCACTCCGGGCCAACAATTCCGCCGCCGCCCGCGCCGAACCTGCCTCCGCCACCCGCGCCCGTGTTGCGCAATCCGTCTCCGCCACCGCCAGTCGCGGAGCCGGTGACCGAGCCCGGACCGACGGCGGTTGATAAGGAGATTCTGCCCGAATCCCCCAAGGAAACTCCCTCCGTGGCGGAGTATCTTTCCGCCACGACGGATCGGTATGTCCTCGTTACAGCCGGCGGCGATTCCGCCGTGCGGGTTTGGAGCCCAAGCAACCAGACTGAGTTGCGGGTTCTGCGCGGCCACAGCCGCGAAGTCACCTGCCTTGCGGTGAGCGCGGACGGTCGCTGGCTATTGACCGGCGGCGATGACGAGACCATTCGCCTATGGGACCCGCTGACGCAGACCGAACGATTTAGCTTTACCGGCCACTCGGGTGAGATTAATGCCGTCGCCTTTTCGCCGGACGGGCGAACCTTGGCGAGTTGTAGCAGCGACATGTGCGTCCGAATTTGGGACATGCCTACGGGCGAGTGCAAGGCGACGATGCTTGGGCACCGGGTCGAAGTGCTCGCTGTCGCCTTTTCGCCGGATGGCCGCCTGCTCGCCACGGGCGCCCGCGACGGCTCGATCAAGCTATGGGACATGACCACCAGGGCCGAGCGAATGACTCTGCGTGGCCACAGCAAGCTAGTGAAGACCCTGGCGTTTCATCCAGATGGCCGGCTGTTGCTGTCCGGAAGTTGGGACTGGACTGCAAAGGTCTGGGAACTCTCGACCGGCAATGCATTGCTCACGCTGAAGGGGCATAGCGCGGCCATCGCCGCGGGAGAATTCTTGCCGACCGGCAATGCCATTCTCACGGCAAGTTGGGACAAGACTGCCCGTCTCTGGGCGATTTCCGGCGGACAGACAATACGAGTGCTGGAAGGCCATGTCGATCGCCTGAGTTCCGTTACCGTAAGCCCCGATAGTGCCTACATCGCCACCGGAAGCTGGGATGGCTCGGTCGGACTATGGAGCATGAACAACGGCGAGCGGTCTATTCTGCGATCCGCGAGCGGCCGAGTTCAGGCGGTAGCGTTCTTGCCAACCCGGTAAGGCTGAGTCGAAGAATTCGCATCGGAATTAGCCGTTCGCGGAGTCTGAAGCGTAAGCGAAGACGACGCGGACCGGAGAGATACGGCGTCGCCTTCGCACACGCTTCAGGTTTCCTTCTTCGCCGAGTCGGTCATCCAGTTCTCGTGGAGCGGCATCATGTGCGCAATTCCCGTTGCGATCCTCTTCGCGTGTTCGCTCGTCGGCGTGGCTGCCGAGCGAAAGCCCAACGTGATTTTCATCGTTGCCGATGATCTGGGATACGCGGACCTGGGAGTTCAAGGATGCAAGGACATTCCGACGCCCAATATTGATGCGCTGGCCAAATCAGGAGTACTCTGCACGAGCGGCTACGTCTCAGGACCATATTGCTCGCCGACGCGCGGGTCTCATGACCGGCCGGTACCAGACGCGCTTCGGCCACGAATTCAATCCGGGGGCCAAGGGCGAGAATACCGGCCTTCCCTTGTCGCAAACCACCATTGCGGATCGACTGAAATCGTCCGGCTACGCGACCGGCCTGACGGGCAAATGGCATCTTGGCAACGGGGAAAGCTTTCATCCGACGAAGCGCGGGTTCGCGGAGTTCTTCGGCTTTCTGGGCGGAGCCCATCCCTATGTCGCGGGCAAAGGAGTGCCGATCCAACGTGGTCGCAAGCCGACAAATGAGACGGAATACCTGACTGATGCGTTCGGTCGCGAAGCAATCGCATTCATCGACCGGCACAAGTCGCACCCCTTCTTCCTATATCTCGCTTTCAATGCGGTTCACACGCCAATGCAAGCGACCGACGATCGCCTCCAGAAATTCGCGACCATCAAAGACCGCACCCGACGAACCTACGCAGCCATGACGGCCGCCATGGACGAGGCGGTCGGCAAAGTTCTGGACAAATTGCGCCGTGAAAAACTCGAGGAGAACACTCTCATTTGCTTCATTAGCGACAATGGCGGACCAACCATGCGCGGAACCACGATCAACGGATCCAGCAACGCGCCCTTACGAGGGTCGAAGCGAACGACCCTGGAGGGCGGGATCCGCGTCCCATTCTTCGTAGCATGGAAAGGCAAACTTCCGGCGGGCAAGAAATACGAGCAGCCCGTCATTCAACTCGACCTTCATGCAACTGCGCTTGCCGTTGCCGGTTTGGAGATCAAGCCGGATTGGAAGCTCGACGGGTTCAATCTGATGCCATTCCTGTCGGGTGACAACGATCGCGCGCCGCCGCACGAAGCGCTTTTCTGGCGACTTGGCCCCCAGATGGCCATTCGGCAAGGCGACTGGAAACTAGTCCGTTACGACCCCGTGGCCGACGGCGGAACGGGCCGTGTGACGGAAGCCAAGCTTTACAACCTGGCAAATGACATTGGCGAACGGAACGATCTGGCCGCGAAACAACCCGATAAGGTCAAGGAACTCCAGACCGCGTGGGATAAATGGAACAGGGACAATGTCGCACCATTATGGGGCGGTAGGAAAAAATAGCCCTCGCCCATTCTCCCCAGGGCAAGCGTGGCTGATAAGCGCGAGTGAAATGGGATCATGAGGCGGACTTGCCACTCGCAGGATCGGTATCTCATCGCCATTCCCCACGAATCGTGAGTGACGCGAAGGCCAAAGCCCGGCGCCAATGCTTGACCGACGCCACCCGCGAATGGTCAATGGCAATGGTGGCGATGGTCGCCGTCGAGCAATGCCAATTCTTGACCGCGCAGCCGTCAATCATGTGAAAACGGGGCTTTGAGCGAGAACCTAAAGAATTGACAGAATACCCTTGCATCGGACCACCACTCGAAATACTGGACGGGGTGGCTCAGCCCGCCGCGCCCGGTCGCCATTAAGGGAGCCAGCCGATTTGTCCGGTTTTGTCCGGAAGAAGAAAGCTGTTAGCCGAAACTGGGAGAGGCAATGTCACAAAATGTCCCGAAATGTCACACCAAAAAAAGATACTACGCCTTGTCCGGGACGTTGCCCGGAAAAGGTGGCCCCTACGGGGCAGTGGCTGCGTAGCGGAACTCGCCAGAGTTCCGTCTTGGTCCCGCCCAAACGGAAGTCTGGCGAGCACTGCTGTCAACATCTTTGCCGCGCGGTTTTTTGCTGAGCTGTCGTTTTGGCTTTCGCTTGGGCTTGAGCATGGCTCTGGAGGATGCGGAACACGGAGCCATGACCGCGTTTACCGACGCGCTTCGTGGTCGTGCGATTCGGTTGCGGCTTGGCTTTCCACCACGTTTCGCTCCACGTTCCAGCCAGCATGGTACGCAGACGTTCGCGTAAGTCCTCTTCCGGGAGACATTCGGCAAACCACACGGCGGTCGGTTCCGGTCCGATGACGATGTTCCAGGCGACCAATTGGTCGCGAAGATCATCGAAGAACTTCTCGAGCGAGATCCGTTCGGGTGGGCATTGCTTGACCTCGGCTACGTAGGTCGTCAGCAACTGGACGATGTTGTACAAGATCATGCAGAAGGCAAATTGGAAGATACACGCCTGCGGCGTGCTGCCGATCAAACCCGCCAGGCCAAACACCTCGGTCACTTTTTGAAACAGCCGCTCGATGCCCCAACGCTCCAGGTAGAGCCACAGCAAATCGACCGCGAGAACCGCGTCGGCATCCAACAGATCGGTGACCAGCGCCAGCTCTTCTTCGCCCGGCCGCGACAGGACGATGCGCCGGACATACCGGCGGCCGGCGCTGCGCGGGCCGCCCAGCCAACCCCACGACTCCGCATACGCTCGGCCTTTCGCGTCGGTGCCAGTCCGTGGCGGTCGCTCGGCATCGGCCGTAAATTTCGTGTTGCTTTGATGGCGGACCAGGAAATGGTCACCGGCCCGCGCCGTAAACCGCGCCAAGCGCACTAAATCGCAAAAGCCGCGATCGGACACGTACAAGCAGAGTTGCGACACCAGCCCATACACCTGGGTCAGCAAACCGCCGAGCAGCGGTCGTTCGCTGGCATCGCCATCGGCATGCGCCTGCATCGCCACGGCCAGACCCGAACCCCACTCAACGCCACGGTCACCTTGCCGCCCAGTAAGCCGCCGCCCACGCCCCGCAACGGTTTGAGCCGTTTCGCCACCTTCTTGATCGCTTTACCATCGATCACGATGACTGTGAAACCACGCAAACCGGCCGGCAACTCACGCAGGGATGTCGTCGGGATCAGCTTACGCAGTGCGGCGGTGCCATGACGTAGCAAAGCCTGGCTCACCGCGATCGGCAGTCGGCCGAGTTTGCCAAATGCCGCGGCGATGCTGGTCGAGAGTTGGCCCGAGGCGATATTCTTCTCGAAACTGCGTCGACCGCTGCCACGGTGCAACAGCAAAGCGTCGGCCACCAAATGCACCATCGTCGCGAAGGTAATGACCTTTTCATAACACCGACCGCGATGTTCATTCCAGAGCGCGTTGAGGCGTTGCGGGTCGAAAACGAAACGCCAAATCGACAGCGCGGCATCGGCCAGCGGCAAGCGTGCCGCGACATCTCGGAAATCGAATCCCGCCGCGCCTTCGCGCTCCGTAGCTTCCATGCCCGTGCCTCTCGAATGGTGCGAAAAAACCTCCAGCTGACGAAAATGTATGGGGCTCTTAACCTTACGCAAGAGCCAGATGTTGACAGAAGTGGTCTGGCGACTTCCGCTACGACGCGAGGCGGTTGTCCGCGTATCGACAACAAATTGTCGATACGCGCCCCATAAGGGACTACCCGTCGTCCGGGACGTAGCCTGGCGGTGGATGACTGGCGGAACTCGCCAAAGTTCCGTCTGAGTCGTGCCCAAACGGAATCTGGCGACTTCCGGTTCGATGCAAGGTCGCAATAGCCGTGAAAAGTTGCCAATCGATCGTGCCGGAATCGAGCGCAATGCGCACCATAGATGGAGTCCCCTTGGGAGCAACGCATGGCAACCGCGCCGATCAGTCGAATGCTCAGTCATCTGCGCGTGGTCGGCGAGTATGTTTCCGACGCGGAGTTACTCGACGCGTATCTCTCGAGTCCGGAATCGGCAGCCTTTGCCGCGATCGTCCGCCGACATGGTTCGACCGTGCTGTGTGCCTGTCGCCAGGTTCTGAATCAGGAAACGGATGTCGAAGACGCGTTCCAGGCGACATTCCTGGTCCTGCTCAAGAACGGGCACGCCATCCGCAAGCATCAATCGTTGGGCAGTTGGTTGTTCGGCGTCGCTCACCGAGTCGCGGTCAACGCCAGGTGCCGCCGAGCCAAACTCGACAGCCGTGAACGAACGAACGAAAACCCGCCCCATCCAGCATGGGAAGAGCCCGATCTGTCCTGGCGAGAGGCGAGCCATGTCCTGCACGAAGAACTCAATCGACTGCCCGATGCGCTTCGACTTCCGCTCTTGCTCTGCTACCTCGAAGGCAAAAGCCGGGATGAAGCGGCGACGGCCCTGGGATGGTCGCTCGGCAAGGTGAAGGGAATGCTCGAACGCGGGCGGATCAAGCTTCGCACGCGCTTGGAGCGGCGGGGGATTGCTCTCTCGGCCGGACTGCTCGCGGCGTTGGAAACCAATTCGAGCGCATCGCTCCCCACGGCGTGGGTCGACTCCGTTGTTTCCTTCACTGGCTCGGGCAAGGCTCGGCCAGCCGTCTTCGCACTCACTCGCGGAGTTGTTCCCGTGATCCACCCAGTCCGCATATTGGCAGCCGTGTTATCCGTGGTCGCGATCCTCACGGCCGGCACACTCATCGCCGCATCGACGTTTGTCGAACCGGCATCGCCGAAAAAAGATTCGCCGGCGCCGGTCGCGAAAGAAACGCCGGCGCCCATCGGCGAGCAACTCACGATTAAGGGCCGAGTCATCGATCCCGATGGCAAGCCCCTTGCCGGCGCAAAACTTTATGTACCGTTCTTGAAGTGCAATCCGCCCGTGAGCGAAGATGACGTCGGCACCAAGGTCGTTGGCGAAAGCTCCGCGGATGGCTCATTCCAGGTGACGATCGAGAAAACCGAAATCAGCCGTTACTTGATTGTCGGGTCCAAGGGACTTGGCATCGCCTGGGTGAACCTGGAAAAAGCATCGCGCACTTACGAAGCCGTGGTGAAATTGGGCAAAGACTCTCGCGTCGAAGGCCGGGTGATCGATACGGAAGGCAAGCCCGTCGCCCACGCGACAGTTCGCGTGATGACGTTGTTCGCTCCGGCCGAAGGAAAGCTCGATGGGTTCCTCACGGCATGGAAGAATGACTGGAACGATGCCCTCCGGCGCGTGAACGATCGCATGTATATGCCGCTCGAGTCGATTCATGGGTCGGGGGAGACGGATCAGGATGGAAAGTTTACGCTCAATGGAATCGGCGCCGAACGCATCGCGGTTGTCGAATTCGTTCAGAAGGGCTATGCCAAGTCGACCGTCTACGTCGCGACGCGCCCCGGATTGGACGCGGGTCCAATCAACAAAGCCGCTCAAGATAAGATTTCTCCGGCCCTGCGCATTCCGGGCCAGCCTCCAGTGCTATCAGGCCCCAAGGTCAGCATCGTGCTGCAGGGAACCAAGGCAATCGAGGGGACCGTCACCGACGCGGTGACCGGCAGGCCCATCGCGGGAATTGTAGTCACATCGGGCTCTGGTTATGGGAGCCAGGTATCCGCCAAGTCGGACAAGAATGGCAAGTACTGGCTTTCCGGATTGGAAAAGAATCGAGAATACCTGCTGCACACGTTGACGCCCGATCCGAAGACTCCCTACCTGATGTGGTCGGCACGGATTCGGGACACTGCGGGATTCACTCCCATCCACCACGATATTCCAATGATGAAGGGCATCGTCCTGGTCATTCGCCTCCTCGATCGTTCCACGGGCAAACCGGTGCGCGGCTACGTTCGACTTGCGCCCCTTCAGGACAACAAATTCTTTGGCGCCAAGCCAGCCTACAACGGCTACTCTTCCGAACGATTTTCGCATTCGACCGAGGGGGACACTGGCAAGCTGCGAATTGTCACCATCCCTGGAACTTCGGTGATCATGGCCCAGGGCGAAGGTGGGGAAATGCTTGGCGGCAAGCCCATCAACCCCTTCACTCCGGCCGTCCCGGATCCGGAGCATCCGAAGTATTTCAACAAGAATGGCGACGATGGCTTCAGCTTTTCCGCCGCCGGTAATTCGATCGAGTTACTCGACCTTATGAACGCATGCAAGGTTGTGGATTTGAAACCGGGTGCAGCAGAAGTCGCCATCGATCTCTACCTGGAACGCGGAAAGACGGCAAAACTACGCGTGGTCGATGCGGATGGCAAGCCGCTGGAGGGTGCATTCGTGGAGGGACTCGATCGGTCCGGATGGTCCGTTCATCGGTTGCCGAAAGATGCCGCGACCGTTTATGCATTGGGCCCCGACCAATCGCGCACGCTGATGCTCATCCATCCGGGCCGAAATCTGGGCGGCGCCGTCACCATCAAGGCAAGTGACGCGAAGCCCGCGACCGCGAAGTTATTGCCCATCGGATCGATTGCGGGCAAACTGGTGGACACCGATGGTCTGCCGATCGCGGGAATCACCGTTAGCATTCAGTTCCCCAACAATGCGGGTAGCGCGTTGTTCCGCGAGATCAAATCAAACCATGCCGCGCCGACGACCGGAGCGGATGGTTCATTCCGACTGGAAGGCATCATTCCCGGCGTCAAGTTCTACTTGAGCATGACCAAAGGTCAGATGTACTTCGTGGGCGAACCCAAAATCGGCACGAAGCAGGTCGAAGCCGGCCAGACGCTCGAACTGGGGACACTCCCGGTCAAAGGGCGAAAGTTCGGCGAGTGATTTTTTCGTGAATCGCCCCTTCACCTGTTCGGCATGCATCTCTATCTTGAATGGTTCCCGGAGGTTTGTGCCATGGCCAAGAAAGCAAAAGACGCCCGGTCGTACATCAAGATTGTCAGTTCCGAAAGCGACCACTGCTACTTCGTCCAGAAGAACCGGAACAATACCAAGGGCCGGCTCGAATTGCGGAAGTACGACCCGACTCTCCGCAAACACGTACCGTACAAGGAAAGCAAATAACCTGGCCATTGTGGCCCGAGCGAGAACATGCATATTCGAGTGGACGATATTGTTGCGGTCATTGCCGGCGACGACAAAGGCAAGCGCGGCAAGGTGCTGCGCGTGAATCGTCAGAACGGCAAGGTGACGGTCCAGGGAATCAACCTGGTCTATCGGCACCTGAAACCAAGCCGCAATAACCCCCAGGGCGGCCGGCTGTCGAAAGAGATGCCGCTCGATGGGTCCAACGTGTTGTTAATCGATCCGGCCACGAACAAGCCAACGCGGGTCAGCGCCCGTTACAATCCGGACGGTTCGAAGATCCTCGTCGCGCGAAAGACCGGTACGCTCATTCGCGTACTTGGTAAGGCCAACCCGAAATACGCCAAGAAGAAGTAGGTCATGAAGAAGAAGATCCACCCCGAATATCGGGAAGTTGTGTTTCTCGATGCCGCGGCCAATTTCTCGTTCCTCACCCGTTCGTCGGTGAAGACGAGCCAGACCATTCAATGGCAGGACGGCAAAACGTACCCCCTGGTCCGTTTGGATATTTCGAGCGCCTCGCATCCGTTCTTTACGGGCAAGATGAAGTTGGTGGATTCGACTGGTCAGATCGAGCGTTTCCGCAAGAAGTTCGGCGACGCCAAGAAGCCTGCCGAAAAGAAGTAGGAAGGCGCATCGCGCATCCGCACCTTCTCATGAATCTCGCGAGGTCAACGCAAAGGGCGGGCGACGATCGAACGGACGTCGCCCGCCCTTTGCGTTGACATCCTCTCCGGGTGTCATGGCCGGTAGGCATTCACGGCCTGTCGGGCCGGGCCCTGAATGCGTTCGAGGACGCGGCTGATCACTCGTGACGGCGGCCGAGCATCCATCTCCAGATCGCGTCCATCCTCAAACGCCTTTTGCGCCGCCTTGAGATCGTTGGCCATCCACAGGCTGAGCCCAAGCAGGTAGTGATACCGCGCGTCGTCGGGATGGAATTGCAACGCCTTGCGGAAGGACGATTGCGCACCCGGATACTCCCCTGCGTAATAGGCCCGGAGTCCATCGTTGAAGAATCGGTCGGCGATCCTCGCGGGATCGGGCTTGGCAACAAATCGCTCCGACGCGGGCTGGCTCTTAATGAGATCGGCGAGTTCTCGAACTGCCTGTAAGTCGCGGGCAAGCCGTCGATTGTCGACTTTCAGTCGTGCGGTCTCGGTGGCGAGTTGTGCCGCATTCGCCTTTTCCTGGGCGGCCAATTTCTCCGCGGCTGCCGCGCTCGACGACGCGTCAGTCAACTCCTTGCTCAGCCTGTCCGCGGTGGCCTTATACTTCGATGCCTCGGTCGCGAACTTGTCACGCTCCGCTCGCGCCTCGGATTCCGTCTTGTTCAAACGGTCCAGTTTCGCGGATTTAGCTTCCAATTCGGAACTGAGCTTGGCTTCCGCCGCATGGGCTTTCGCCAGGTCATTGCGAAGTGCCGATGTGGCGTCGGTGCTCGCAGCCTTGATGGCGCTATCGAGACCTTTGACAATTGCCGCCGCATTGGGCTTATCGCCCACGAACTTCGCCTTCGTGAGGCGATCGCCGATGGCGGCGATCGTCGCGGCATGAGCGTCGCGAGCCTTGGCTGCGTCTTCGGCGGTTGACTTCGCGGCATCGACTGCGGCGACCAGGGCCATTTCCCGCTTTGCTGCGTCGGCAAGTTTGGTCTTCGCCTCTAGCTCTCGGGTCTGGGCCAACTGAAGCGCGTTCGCCGCGGACTTCTTCGCCGCTAGCACGTCGGTCTTTGCTTCTTCCAGAGCTTTGTTAACCCCATCCAATTGCTTCTTAGTATTGGCCGCGATTGCTTCGGCAGACACCTGGGACTTCTTGGCCGCCCGCTCAGCAGCCGTGGCGTTTGTCGCTTGTGTCTGGGCCGCGGCCAATTCATTCTTCCGAGTTTCCAATTCGTCGGTGAGAGATTTCACTCGCGTGTCGCTGGCGATCTTCGCATCGGAAAGCTGCTTGATCGAATTCGCCGGATCCGCCGGGTCGATTCCTGCGTCGGTCAGCGATTTCTTCAATGCGACGACCGAGGCTTTCGATTGGTTGGCATCCGCCTTGGCCGCCCGGGCTTCTTGCCGGCTTTGTTCCAGGAGGGCGGAACTATCTATTGCGGGAGGCGTCGCGGCGTGCGATTTTCGGTCGGGCAATGCCCCTCCAAAGTACGCGGCCAGAATGCCGCCGGCGCCGAGCAAGAGTCCGATCACGCCGCCATGAAGTAGATAGCCGCGCCGTCGTGCGGGCGGCAATTCGTCGTGGCTCGACGGCATTACCACGCGCGGAGATCGGGCGCGTTTTTGATTCGGTGAGTTGGGCGAAGGCTGCGGACGTGCTTGGTATTTCTCCGCCAGCAATTGCTGATCGGAATCGAGTGCGGCTCGGCGAACGATAACTGAGCTACTGCCTTCGTCGTCGGTCGACGGCAAGGCGAGGTCCACGTCCGACTCTGACTTGCTCTTCGCGGACGCTTCGGCTGGCTTGCCAATTTCAAATTCGGACGAGCTAAGACCTGGTCGGGAATTCATGTCAATCGACGAGGATTCCAACTGTGCCGCCCGGCGTTCGGATTCATTCCGGACTTCTTCCGAGATCTCCAGCGTACCCGAATCGGTCAAGCTCGGCGGCCGATTGTTTTCGGTATAGATGTCGACATCCTCGTCCGAGCCGAACGACGAGTCGGGGCCATTCAGGTCGAATTCGGCCATGGAAGGCGGACCATCGGTCAATTCGATGCCCGGTTGCGTCGGCACGGGGGCGGAGCGATTCGTAAAGGCTGGACCGTGCGGCATGGTGACCTTGGGCGGCATCCCGTCGGACGAGTCGCCAAAGTCGAGCAAGTCCGATTCCATCCCGGAACCGTTGGCCGAACCACTGTTCGACTGACGCAGCAGCACATCCAGAATGGAGGATTGGCCCGACCCGTCATTGGCTGGCGACTCCCAATTCCACCCCAGAAATGCTGGCGCCAATAGCAGACTGGTCGGCGTCCGGGGACTGGGAGGCGCGGCTGGTTGAAGATCCAGGTTGTTCGAAGCGCATGACCCCGCCAGCATCAGGGGGTGGGTACAGAATGTCGAAGCCGACTTCCGAACCGCTCGGGCTATCTCCCGGAGTCAGGCGATCCAATTCAATTTCCGATTCGCTCGCTGGAGTTGCCAACGGGGGCGTGAAGACCGGAAGATCCGCGGGCCGAATCTCAGACGTGTCGCCCGGCCGCTTGCCGTTGACTCCGCTCGACCTTGGCGCCTCGTTGACGTTGACACGCACCAACAGATCCTTGTCGGAGGGAGCGTCCACTTCGACTGCTTCCGCTGCCTGGGCAGCGGCCTGCGCCGCCCGCTGACGGCGGATCACTTCGGTCCAGCTGGTAAGCGACTGGCCGCTCGGTGGTTCCGGCAAGTCCGCTAAGGGAATAGCAGAGCCATCACCTTGCAGATGGAATTCGCCCAGATCGACGACCCCCTCCTGACCAAGGTCGATTATGGGCAGGGAGGTGCTGTCGGCTGCTTCCGCATGGCGTGGACTCGGCCTCGAAGTTTCAGGGCGGCGCGGTTGGTTCGTAGACATTCGGATGCACTCGGAGGGGCCAAAGGGCCGGTACACGGAATCAGGTCGTGGGCAGATGGTTCGAAGGGATGCAATTGAACTGGGCGCGCACCGCCTTTGCCGGAGCATAGTGCGCTTTTCTGCTCAAGGATGGACGAAAGTTTGTTGTGGCGCGATATTTCCGTCGACTGGTTGCTACCTGGGCCGATCGCTTTCTCGGTCCAATTCCGAACGCAATTGACGGTTTTCCTCTTCGAGTGCCGCTTCCCGCTCAGAAGAACGACCGGAAGATAATTTGATAACTATAAGAATAACTACGGCCGCCCCAGCTCCCATTGCTGCAAGCACAGCTAAGAGTAGGATCTCCTGCATCCCGAGACCGAAAAATGCAATCATAAGACTATTTCTGGGTTTCTAGCCAAGTTCGCCAAGCAACAACCGCCTTGCCCCTTTCGACCGCGTTCGCGTCCGCTTCCGGACCAAAGTCTTGGCCAGTCAAACTCTTCAAGGTCGCCCGGGCTGCTTGCGACACGATTGCCTCGTCGTCGGCCACCGATCGGATCAGCATCGGGGCGAATTCCTTCAGTCGCTCCTTTCCCTTCGCTGCAACCGCCAGGGCCGCGCCGCGCCGCAGTTCCCGGTTGGAATCGCGCATCAACTCATTGAGCGTCTTGGCAGTCATCCGCGTCAGTCGCTTGGCCAGCGCCTCGCGCACTTGCACAAGGCCTTCGCCCGACATCTTGCCGGCGGACCGAGCCAGGGCATCCGTGTACTCGCCGCCTTTGGTATCTCGGTATTGGGCTAACAACTCGGCACGTTGAGCGCTGTCCGCGGCGACCAGCGCGGCAGCAAGCTTGCCCGCCTTGTCCGACTCGGCAACTGCCTCCGGATGTTCATTCTTCGGTCGCGAAGTGCCGCTGCTCGTTTTCCCACCCCCATCGACGATCTTGCCGGCATCACCCGGACTCCGCAAACGGGACGTGCCCGGATCCTTGATTTTGGACTTCATGCTCGTCTTCAAATCCTGCACCAGATTGGCGCGATAGGAACAGGAGGGCGAAGGCGGTTGCGTGTTCCACGGACACGCCATGGTTCCCATCGCCTTTCCAGGATCCATCCTTCTCCTGGCTCTTGAGCAAACACTTCGATCCCCAGTCGTACCAGTCCACGTTGCCAATCGTCTTGAATCCGTAGGCCATGCCCACGCGTTCGAGCGACCACATGAAATATAGATTGTTGTGAAGTTGGTTCGGAGCGAATGGGACCGCGACACCGCGGGCCGGAGGATCGGCTTCTGCCTTCGCCCCTCCCAGTGCATTTCCGACGTACCTCAAAGCATCGCCGAGCGCCTTGTCTCCCGCGATGGCATCCGCATCGGGAATCTTGACGTCGCCGGAAGCCTTGATCGAACCCATGGCCAGTCCCATCAAGCCCGCGCAGGTCATTTGTGGCGACGAACCGCCACCGAAACTGGAATAGGTCCAGCCCCCGTCCGAGTTCTGGCACTTGCGGTAGTGCTTGTCGAGTTCCACCAGCGCATCCGAGACGTCGACGCCATGGCGTCGTCCGCACCAGAGGCCAACCGTGGCGAATTGTGTATTGGAGTGATCGCATCCGACATCCACGCCAAATCCGTTACCGGCGCGAGCGCCTTCTTGATCGCCTCTGCATATTTCTCGAGCGCTGGGTGCAACTTCGACTTGCTATCCGGTTTGGGCGACGTTTTGGTCGGTTTATCTTTCTTCGGCTTCTTTGGGCCAACATCAATGTCCTCGCGCGGCCGCGGCCCTTTCTTCTTGGGCGTGATCGGCGTGTCGGGAGTCACCAGTTTAGGCTGCCGTAGCAATTCCGCGGCGAGTTGTCGCTCTTCGACTGGATTCAGTTTGAGGCCGCAGGTGTAGGTCCAGCCGCCGTCGGGCGTTTGCCCGCTCATTAGCCGGAGCGTAAGAAATTGAATCAGCCCCTCGTCGTCCTTGAGACCGAGGCGATCAAGGAACATGATCGTCAGTGAGATTTCGTAAGTTGCAGTCGTCGCGAGGGCCGAGTTACGGGCATCGCGAGCGAGTGCCGCGACCGTCTTGTCGCTGGCGTCCAGTCCACTCTCGATGAGGGCCAAACCGGTCAAACAGCCTGTTCCCCGCCCATTCCCGCCAATTCCCACAATGGATGCCGCCGGTATGCCACCGCCGCCGCCCTTTTGTTGGGATTGTTTGAGGTATTCCTGTCCGTACTTGATGGCTTGCAAAATTGCAGCGTCGTTGTCGCCAGCCTGGATCGTTCCGACCAAGGAAGTGGCTAATACCAGGACTGTGGTGAAGCGCAGTGCCATCGGCGCATCCCTCAAATGGAGCTTTAACGATAGGCCAGCAATCATAAGGATACCGCCCGCCAAACCGAGACGCCAGTGGTAAGTCGAAAGACGTTGCGCGGCCCCTCTCCCATGTTGACGTTGACAGGACCGAGGGAGTTGCCTATTCCGCCCCCGATTCGGGGGAATCAACCGTCCATCGGGGGAGGGATGTCATGTCCCGGACTGCAATAATTGGCATGTTCGTGTTTGTTGTCGCTGGTTTGTCCGGGTGCGCCACGCCGGCAAAAATCATCCACCAAGACGCCAATTCGGTGGTTGTCGCGGTTCCGGACAACACGAATAGTTGGCCATTCCATTACACGGATGAAGCCAAACGTGTCGCCGCCGAAGTGCTACAGGATCCAGAGCCGATACGCGTGCGTTCGGACCGCGTCAAAGTCGGCGCCACCGTGACGAACGCTCAGGACACCACACGACGTGATATCGGCGACGAGAACAAACCGCGAGTCGGCGAAGTGACATCGACGCGTAGTTCGACGTCCGTATCCGACAACTACGAATGGCACCTGGTCTTCCAAAAGCACGATACCAATCAGGTTCCGAATTCCATCCGGCCACTCGTAACACCGCCGGCTCCGATTCCAAATAGCCCCATCGATTCCTCGATGAAGCCGGCGAACTACGCGGCGCCGCCCATGCCGCCGGCACCCGCGGGCGATGTCCACATGCCCGAGGTCCGCATGCCGCTGAACCCGCCGCCGACGCCGGCGACGAGCCTGCCAAGCACGCTGATTCCGTCGCCGGGACAGGGCCGCTGAAACAACTGTCGACAATAAAAAGGGCCGCGGGATCTCCGTTGGAGAACCGCGGCCCCTGTGTTTCGCTGATAACGATCCCGGCGCTACCCGGTCTGTTAAAGTCCCTTGACGTCCTTCCTCTGAAATTCCACCCCGATCACGGCGGTAGCGGAAATGTCGACATCTTGTCCCGAACTGTCCCTCATCTTCACAAAACCCCGGCGAAGTTGCACTCGCCACAGAAGAACCTCATCCTGCGGATCGAGTTCTTGCAGAAACTTGATGCTTCGGTCGCTAGCGCGGGTTCCCGTGGCGGCAGTCGTTACCCAAGTATCGCGCTCTTCGCCCGGCTTGAGCGGTAGCTCCTCCCCCTCATGGCCGACGAAATACTCCTTCTCGGTGCCGGTCTCGGGCGGCCACTTGAACGTGCCGTAAAAGTATCTCTGCTGAATTTGCAGAGCGGTGTACGGCGCCGGCTGACTGCGATCGAACGCGCGATTGAAGGCCGGGTCATTCGGACAAAACATTGAGTCGGACGACACGTTTCGAACTCGCATCGTCAACACCAGTGCGTTGCCGATTGGCCGCTTCTTATCTTCGGCCGAAACGTATTTCGTCGTTGCTGGGATATTGGCGATTTTTTCGACGTAGAGCGGTTGCACCTTGAGATCACCGATCGTTAATTCCCCGCCGAGCTTTACGCGCAGCTCTTGCGGAATATCGAGCTTGGGGTCGGGCATCCCCTGAAAGGACATCTGTCGCTTTTCGGCAGGCTTGTACTCACGGATGACATCGGGCATGGCCTTGTACGGATGCTGCTCCTTCGGTCCGGCAATGAAGTACTGGTAGCCAAAAAAGCCGGCAGCGATCGTCACGACCGCCGCGTACACCAGGAGAATCCACGCGAAAGCCGGTGTCGTACTCGAATCCCCTGGTGCTTTCCGGGGTCGGAAAACAGTATCCACGTGCCCGGCCGGCCCGGACGAAATCGGTCTCTCCGCCGTTCGATTCTCGAGCGCGCCGTTCGAGGTTGGCGAAAAATCCAATGTCGCCGCGGTCGATGAAACATACGCAGGCGCCGGGGCCGTAACGGCGGGCAGCGGTGATGCCGCTATCGTTTCGGCCGCCTGACTCGGTTTGGGAACGGGCGGCGGCTCCGAAGGGGGAAGCGTCGGCTTTAAGGGCTCGCTCCCGAATAGATCCTCGTCGTGCCGTTCGCCAAAAATGCTCTCGTGATGTTCCAGGGGCTTGGGCAAATCGAACGTCGGCGTGTCCGGCGGCGGAGCGGGCACCGGTGGCGGCGCCGGGGTTTGCACGAGCGGTTCGCCGGCGGCCGCCGGCGCGCGGACGACCTGTTTGCAATGCGGACAGCGCACATTGCGGCCGAGCAGGTTCGTACCGACCGCCATCAGGTTGCCGCAGTGCGGACAATTGAAATTCACCGTTTGCATCGAGAGATTTGCCCCATGCGAGTGGCGTCCCAACGATGGGCATTGTAAACCGAGACGCCTCAATGGACAGCGCTAACGCCCGGCGATCCGCCGATCAACCCGACGCAGCGCTGGCTCGACCGCCTCGACACGAAATCGGTCGGCAAAGGCAGTCGCGCCAGCAGGTAATAAATGGTGCTGATCGAAAAACGCTCCGTCATCCAACCAATCGCGGGCATCGACCACAGCTACGTGCTCGTCGTCGCGCAATCGTCTAACCAGTTCGGCTGGCGTGTGGCCCGGATCACCCTGGAATTTTCGCCGAAACTCCGACCCCTCCGGCATCAAAACGCAGACAACCGTTATGCCCTCGGCCCGAGCGCGACGGATGATTTCGACCAGGCGACCGTATGAATCGGGATCGATGCGGAACGTCGTATAGAAGGGATCATAGTTTTCATGAGCAATCGCCGTGAGCGGCGAGTATTCGTCTTGCGGACACGAACGGGGTCGATAGCCGAATGGATCGCACGGACGGAACGCGACCGGCGCCTCCCCATAATTCGGATTGAGCCGATAGTCGAGGCTATCACGAAGTTCCGCCTGATGACGGCACAAGGGCAGCGCCCGTGCAAACGCCCAGCGTCGGATCGGACCCGTTTGCGATCGCCGGCCATACGTCAGCAACCCGGCGGCTTCGCCCGCCGATAACCGTGCGCCATCGAGGAGGCCATGATCGAGCGATCGTGGCCCCGCCGCGTTATAAAACGTGTGAAGAACTTCCAGGAACAAAATGTCGGGTCGAATTCCCGCTGACCGCAGACGATCGATGACGATTTCCTGGAAAAATGGGCCGGCGCCGGGAACGCCAAAGTTGAACACAAGCACATCATCCTTGTCGGCCGCGCGCCTGGCGTCGAACCCATGAGCGACACGCGAACTGCCGACAAAGATCGCCGAAGCGCAATCCGGGCGCTCCGCGAGACGTTCTTTGAGCATTTCTTCCAAGAGCGCGTATTCGGGGTCGCGGACCGCCGGCGCGCTCTGATCGATGGCAACCGTGATGACGAGTTGGGAGAGCAGAAAGACACCGACGACCCAGCGAATGGCCGCACGATAGCACCGACTCCGCGCTTGGCGATCCATCGCCGACATGGCAATCCTTTCAGGCGAATAGGAAATAGCCAGTTTGGGCAAATGAGTCAACGGGAACTCAGAATCAGTGCAATGGCGATCAAAACTCAGCCCGAACCTTGACACGCCGGGAGGCGTCCGCCTAAATAGAGTGAGAGATAAGCCCCTATCGTCTAGTGGCCTAGGACGTAGCCCTCTCAAGGCTAAAACACGGGTTCGACTCCCGTTAGGGGTATCGGCAGCATTTCCATTCGGACGCCGTTCGGGCGGCGGGCATCGCTTTTCCAATTCACTTCCATTCGAACGACTCATATTTGGTCGTCGTTGGGGCAAAGAACTGCTGCGAATTGGATTGCGTGAGGCGGCAGATAGTGGGTACCATTTTTCCAGCTATCCATGCCCCGTCGGCGTTCGGTTCGTGGGTAAACCGTTGGACCAAGCCGTCTCACGGCCCTGATACGTCGAGCCGTCTCGGCTTTGCGAGTGCATCGCACCAATCGAATGCGGCAGGATTGATAGTCTGACCGAATAACTCCAATGAAGCAAAACGCGGTGAATGACTCTCCTGCGGAACTCGATCCGGAAGTCGCGTCAATCATTGCCGACGTGGCTGATGATTTTCGCATGCGCCTAGCTCGCGGCGAAACACCCAACCCCGACGACTATGCAGCAAGATATCCATTAGCGGCTGACGAGATTCGCGGCGTACTGGCGGTGGTTCGGCTCGCCTTTGCTTCGTCTTCCGAGGCGGAGGCCATCGATTCCAAGCAAACGGTCGACCAATCCAGCACCGGGCCTGACTCGCGACGACGATCCGATAAGGGGGAACGACGTCAGCCCCCCGCCGAACTGATTGGCGGATTCGAGATTATTTCGGAATTGGGTCGCGGCGGAATGGGGGTCGTCTACCAGGCGAGGCAGATTCGGCTGAAGCGATTGGTCGCCCTCAAGATGATTCGCGCCGGCAGCTATGCGGATGACGGGGAGCTGGCGCGTTTCCGACTGGAAGCCGAGGCCATCGCACGCTTGCAGCACCCGAATATCGTTCAGGTGTACGAAGTCGGCGAGCACGGCGGACAGCCGTTCTGCGTCCTGGAATATGTCAGCGGCGGGACGCTCGCGACCAAGCTCGCCAGTGCTCCGCAGCCGCAACGCGAACCCCTGCGCCGCGGGTCGGCCCGGTCTTCCCGTGAACGGGAGATACGGTTTTGACTCGCTGTTACGATTGATAGTGGCGGATGGAGTTGTGGCCGTTTCGTCCTTGGTGCTTCGTGCCCGAACGCGAGCCTGGCCCGAGAGTTGGTGGCCGGTTCATTGGTGACTGGCGTCGATGTCCGCATCGACGCGTTGATCCCGTTGGGGAGATTGCTGTTTTCCCCGTTCCCCTCTCACTTTGTCCGCCATCTCGCCCATCCCTTTTCTCGCCGGCGAAATGGAGGACATCTTGAGTCGTCGCAAACTGAAAGCCCGCAAGAAAGCCAGTCCGGTTCGCGAATTCCGCGTGACGCCGCCGCCGATGGTCGTGCAGAATCCGCACGCCGCCGGCATCGACGTGCACTCGGACAATCATGTCGTCTGCGTCGGCTTGGACATGGTCGACACATTTGGCGCTTACACGGCCGACCTGCACCAGATCGTCGCCCACTTGCGTCGGCAGGGCATCACGACCGTGGCGATGGAATCGACCGGCGTCTACTGGATTCCGTTGTTCGAGTTGCTGGAAGCGGAAGGGTTCGAGGCTTTCCTGGTCGAACCCGGCCAACTGCGCACCTGCGGCGCCCGGCCCAAAACCGACGTTCTCGATTGCCAATGGATTCAGCGGCTGCACGCGTACGGGTTGCTGCGGGGTTCGTTCCGTCCTCCCGAGTCGGTGCAGGCGTTGCGCCTACCACCGTCAGCGGCAGATGCTGATCCGATACGCGGCCGGCCACGTGCAGCACACGCAAAAAGCGCTCACGCAGATGAATGTCAAACTCACCGAAGTCTTGTCCGACATCACCGGCCGGTCGGGTCTGGCGATTATCGACGCGATTCTCGGCGGCGAGCGGTGTCCGGACCTCCTGGCCGGCCTCGCCTCACCGAAGTGCGCCAAGACGAAAGCCGAATTCGCTCGGGCCCTCGAGGGGCTCTGGCAGCCGGAACACCTCTTCGAACTGGAACAAGCGCGAGCATTATTTCGCTACTACCAAGGCAAAATCGACGAGTGCGATCAGCGGATTGCACTCGAGTTGGCAAACTTGCCCAATCGGTCAGGCAACCGGGAAGTGCCGCCCAAGACCCGCCAGCGCGGTCGCAAGAAGAATGACTTGCGTTTTGAGGCGACCGGCCCATTGTTCCAGGCCTTGGGGGTCGACCTGACGGCCATCGAGGGGATTGAAGTGGGCACGGCCTTGGTGATTCTGGCGGAAATCGGCGTCGACGTCTCGCGCTTCCCGAGCGAGCGACACTTTGCCAGTTGGCTGGGGTTGTGCCCGAAGACCTCGACGAGCAACCAAACCGAGAAGAAGACATCGCCCCGCAAGGGCTCGGGCCGGGTCAAGCGTGCCTTGCGAATGTGCGCGGAGTCCGTGGGTCGAACCATGACCCCGTTGGGAATGTTCTATCGGCGCATGCGCTCGCGGATTGGCGGTCGCGGCGCGTGCACGGCGACGGCGCACAAGCTCGCTCGTCTGGTCTATCGCATGCTCAAGTACGGCACGGAATACGTCGTCAAAGGCATGGCCGAGTACGCGGCCAAGATGCGAGCACAAGCCGAGCGGACGCTGCGCAAGAAAGCCGCCGCTCTCGGCTTCGAGTTGACGCCCAAGGCCGCCCCGGCACCGGAATAGTCGGCTGAAAAGCAAGAAAATCGCTCCCCCATTCGCGTGGGGGAAAGGGGGTTCTTCGCCCCCATTGGCAAACGAATCAAGAATCGTATATATGTTCCTCGCCCGCCGCAAGGCAGTTCATGGGGAGGCCGCGAAACTGCTTCGCGACGTCGCGATGGCGATGCATGCCGCTCATTCGCGGGGAATTGTCCACCGCGATTTGAAGCCCGGCAACATCCTGGTGACGCCGGAGAATGTGCCCAAGATCGCCGACTTCGGATTGGCCAAGTGTCTCGACGACGATTCCGGACAGACGCGAACCGGGGCGGTGATGGGAACGCCGGCGTATATGGCCCCGGAGCAAGCCCTCGGCAAGGGTAAAGAGGTCGGGCCACTGGCCGATGTCTATGCGCTCGGAGCAATTCTCTATGAAATGCTGACTGGCCGGCCGCCGTTCAAAGCGGCGACCGTTTTGGAGACGCTCGAACAAGTGCGTCAGAGCGAGCCAGTCCCCGTCCGGACATTGCAGCCTAAAACTTCACGCGACCTGGAGACAATTTGCCTTAGGCAGCGGCGTGGAAATGATCTACCATCATTCCGCCCAATCGTGTATGAGTAGGCCTGTCTCAAGGAGGAGACGGCCATGTCACCGCTCACGGAAGATGTCATTCAGACCATCCAGTCAGCCACTAAGCTTCTTACCGGCTATCGGCGCCGACAGTTCCAAGCCGAGACCGCCATCAAATACTGCAACGGTTCCGCCCGTGAGGCGGAGACGACCTTCGGTTGGGGACGTGCAGCGGTGATCACGGGGCTCGGCGAACTCCGTACCGGCATCCGTTGCCTGGACGCCTGTCACCTCCGCGGACGCAAAAAGACCGAAGAACTCTGCCCGAAACTCGAGGAGCATGTCCATCGTTTGGTCGACCCCCATGCGCAGGCCGACCCCAAGTTTCAGACCACCCTGGCGTTCACCCGGATCACCGCCAAGGCTGTTCGCGAGGCCCTGAAAGCCGAGCCCGAGTTGAAGGGCTTCGTACCCTGCCGGCAGACGGTGGGCTGTCTGCTCAACCGCCTGGGCTACCGGCTCCGCCGGGTCCTCAAAGCCCGTCCCGAAAAAAAATTCCCGAAACCGACGCGATCTTCGCGAACGTCCAAGCCGCCCGCATTCGGACGGCGAGCGAAGCGGACACGCTGAGAATCTCCCTCGACACCAAAGCGAAAGTCAAGATCGGCGAATTCTCCCGCGGCGGTCAGGCACGCGGCATCGAACCCGTCAGGGCCGTCGATCACGACATGTCTCCCGACGCCGTGCTGGTCCCGTTCGGCGTGCTGGAGTTGAATCGCGGCAACGTGACGATCCAGCAACCGTGGTTCCTGTTCGGCCATTCGAAAGAAACCAGCGACTTCATCGCCGATGGTCTCGATCAATGGTGGAACGAGCGGAAGACGGTTCATCTGGGCGTCCAGCGACTGCACATCGAACTCGATAATGGTCCCGAGATTGCCAGTTGCCGCACGCAGTTCATGAAACGCCTCGTGGAGTTCGTCGATCGCCACCGGATCGAAGTCGAACTGGTGTACCTGCCGCCGTACCACAGCAAGTACAATCCCATCGAGCGTTGCTGGGGCATCTTGGAGCAGCACTGGAACGGCACGCTCCTGCATTCGATCGAGCAAGCCTTGCGCTGGGCGGGCACGATGACATGGCGGACGATTCACCCGTTGATCCGCGCGTCACCACGACTTACGAACGCGGTGTCCGGCTAACCCAAACCGCATTTGCCCCCATCGCGAGCCGCTTGATCCGTTCCCAGACCTTGCCCAAATGGAGCCTCATCATTGAGCCCCAGTGACCGGTAGATTTATTTCCGCGGCTGCCTTAAGTGCTTGGAGAAGGACCCGCGAAAGCGCTATGCGTCGGCGGAAATCTTGCGCAAGACCTGGACCGCTGGCTCGCGGGGAAGCCTATTCTCGCCCGGCCAGTCCGAGCCTTGGAGCGCTCCTATCGCTGGTGCAAACGCAACAAAGTCGTCGCATCGCTCATGGCGGCGACTGTTCTTGTGTTCTTGTGCGGCTTTGTCGCGGTCGCCTGGCAGTGGCGCAAAACACATGCCGCACTGGATCGCGCGATCGAGGCCGAGAACAGTACGGCGACGCAACTCGAACTGACGCGGAATGCCGAACAAACCGCGATCGAAGAAAAGAATACGGCTCGCGAGCAAGAACAGATCGCCACCAAGGTTCGAGCCGTCTTGCAGGAGATTATCGCGCAGTCAAACGTTGGTGAGCAAGTGGACGCCGGCTTCGCTCCCAACCCCAATATCACGGTCCGGGAAGCGCTCGACAATGTCGTTAAGAGCTTCGAAGGGAAATTTGATGGTCAGCCGCGCGTGGAAGCGGAAATCCGGAAAATTCTGGCGCTCTCCTATCACAACCTCGGCAATCTTCTAGAAGCGGAAAACCAAGGGCGGTGCGCCCTGGAACTGGTCCGGCGTGCCCTCGGCCCAAACGACCGGGAGACCCTTCATTGCCAATATCAGTTGGCAAGAGATCTGATCGACCGGATGAAGCTCGTAACGGCCCGGGAACTTTTGACGGATGTACTCCGACAAGCTCACGCCCAATTTGGCGAGGATGATCCGCTCGTTTTGGAGGCCGAGTTCTGGCTTGGGGATTCGTATACTCGAGTCGCGAAGACGTTTGGTCATGGCGAGCAGATGCTGGCGGAATCACTCGCCCACCACAAGCGGGCCTTTGGCGCCCTAGACGATCGCTATGCGTTGAAACTCCGTTTCGTCGGGCAGATTTACGTGCTAAGGAAGCAGTTCAAACAGGCCGAGCCCTTTTTGAACGAAGCGCTCTCTATTCAAAGACAGGTGTTGCCAGCCCAGCATTTTGAGACTCTTTCGACGATGGCTGCTCTCGGCTCCGTCTGGTTGAACCTGGGTCGAACGACCGCGGGTGAGCGGCTCCTATTAGATGCGATTGCGGGAGTTACAGATGTATTTGGAGAAGATGATCCGCAGGCTTTGGACTGCATGCTGTATTTGGGGAGATGGTACTCAGAAAATCACCGTTTGACGGACGCGGAAAAACTGCTGTCCCGGGCGATCCCCATGCAGCGAAAGATCAGAGGCTATTCGGATCCGACCACGTTGGAAACGATGCAAGGTCTTGCAATCGTGTACGTCGGTCTTGGACGGCACGAGGAGGCAATCCCCCTGTTTCGAGAACTGCTCGTGGTCTTCGATCGAATTGGCCATCGGAACTTTGGATATTTCGAGGTACAGATCCACTTGGGCGATGCGTTGCTCGGAATCAAGAACTATAAGGAAGCCGAGCCGCTGATTCTCGCCGCCTGCAAGGGATTGAGCGAACACATAGAAGAATTGGACGGTCACGTCACGCAACGAGTCATGGTTTATGCCGCCGACGTCGCTGTTCGATTGTACGAGGCGCAGGGCAAGAAAGCGGAAGCGGCGAAGTGGAAAGACGAACGTCGAAAGTACGGCAAACGCGAAGAATTGAAGTAGCACTCGATCACACGATCACAGCAGCGTCAGAACTTCTGATTCGAGGCGACAATCCCCGTTGGCGGAACGAGTTGGCTGATCAATGTCCGGTCTCGAATTGCATCAACAGCGGCTCCAAAAAGATGGCTTGTGGATGCTGTGCAACTCGCGCAGCCACTTCGTTGTGCCGGACTCCGCTACCTTCCCTGGGAGATTGCCAAAGAGATGGTTGTGAGCCCTCTGAAATCTCGCAGGTTTGGGGACCTATTACGCACAATAATCAGGATCTACCGAAGTAACGAGTACCTGAAACAACTCGTTAGTCGATATGTGAAATCCGACTCGATCTCAGGTTGATTTCTGCCGGCATCTGCCTAACATACAGGGGCTATGAATGCCGAACATCCCTCCGACACCACGTTTGCCGTCGCCACCTTCCCTTGGCGGCCGCACTGAACCTCCCTTTGTAAGCTGGTGTCCCTTATCTTCCCCTCGCGGGAAAAGCGCGATTTGTTGCGCCCCGCCTCAATGGAGAACGCACGATGCAATCCACTCGACGCGACAAGCAACCCGATGTGCGTAATTTCCGGACTGTCATCGCCTTGCAGAATGGCCAGGTCAAGGACGAGGCGAATCGCCTGGCGGGCCAAATGGACGGCCGAGATGGCGGACCGGCGGGGCCCGTGCTCCTCGACTTCAAGAATGTCGAATACGTCATCAGCGAGGATCTAGGCGCGCTTGTGGGCTTACACAAGCGCGTCAAGACCGAGGGCGGCCGGCTCACATTAGTCAATGTGCGTCCGCTGGTATCGGATGTCTTTTCGATCACGCGGCTGGACACCTTGTTCGACGTCTACCGAGCGACGGACGCGCAGCCGGCACAAGGAGCGGGCCGATAGGCGCCAAACGACAATCCTCATAGCCTGACAGGAAACGAAAATGCCCCCTGGGGACTCGCATACCCAGGGGGCTTGGTCGTCCCCCGTTTGAGAAAGGAGGGGACTACATCACACTTGTAGACCACGACTCCCCGGACGGCAACGAATTTTGCGATGCCTTTTTGGGAAAACAACTCACCGACATTGGCCGTTGACCGCTAAACTGAGCCCGTCATGACCGTGCTATTGAGCGCAAACCACCTGACCAAGTCGTTCGGCCCGCGTCCGCTATTTGCCGATCTTTCGCTCGATCTTCGCGTCGGTGAGCGGATTGGCTTGATCGGCCCAAATGGCGCGGGGAAATCGACCCTACTCCGAATCCTGGCCGCACTCGACGACCCCGACGAGGGCTCGGTTACGATCCGGCGTTCCATCCGGGTTGGCTATGTCGCGCAGGACGACAGTTTTCCAAACGACCAAACCGTCGGGCAGGTGCTGCTCAGTTCCCTTTCCGCCGAGGCAATTGAAGAGCATGAACGCGAGACCCGTACCGCGATCACCTTGACCCAGGTCGGTTTCGCCAACACGGAGCAGTTAGCCGGCACGCTCTCGGGCGGATGGCGGAAGCGGCTATCGCTAGCCCGCGAATTGGTCTGCCGACCCGACTTCCTTCTGCTGGACGAACCAACCAATCATCTCGATTTGCCGGGAGTGCTTTGGCTCGAGAAGCTGTTGCGCCGCCCCATTCGGCTACCTGGTCGCCACTCATGACCGGGCCTTTCTCCGGGCGATTGCCGACGAGATCATCGAAGTGAGTCGCGCTTATCCGGAGGGCACTTTTCGTGTAGCTGGCTCCTATGAAGAGTTCATCGATCGGCGCGAGGAGTTCATGGAAGCGCAGGCTGGCAAGCAGGAAGCAGTCGCCAATCAAGTCCGCAAGGAGACGGATTGGCTCGGCCGCAAGGAATCGGCCCAGCGACGCAAATCACGGTCGCGGATCGAGGAGGCAGCCCAGCGACGGCAGGAGTTGGCCGAATTGAAGTACCGGAACGCCGCGATCAAGGCTGCGGGGATCGACTTCGCGGCCACGGGACGGATGACACGCAAACTGCTCGTTGCATCCGGAATTGCCAAATCGATCGGCGGCCGGCCGCTGTTCACTGACGTGAATGTGACACTGACGCCCGGCACGAAGATCGGCCTGCTGGGTCCGAATGGGAGCGGCAAAAGTACGTTGCTCCGCGTCCTGGCTGGAGAGGTCGATCCGGACGTCGGGTCGGTGATACGAGCCGACGGGCTACGCGTGGTGATGTTCGAGCAGGGCCGTTCCGCCCTGGATCCGATGGCGCCGCTGCGAAAGGCCCTGTGCCCAAACGGGGACACCGTGGTATTCGGCGACCGCACACTGCACGTCTCGGCCTGGGCGGCCAGATTCCTCTTTCGGCCAGATCAGTTGAATGTAACCATCGGCGAACTATCGGGCGGCGAACAAGCCCGGGTTCGCTTAGCTCAGCTCATGCTCCAGCCTGCCGATTTGCTCTTGTTGGACGAACCGACAAACGACCTGGATATCCCGGCGCTGGAGGCGCTCGAAGATAGCCTGGCAGAGTTCCCGGGCGCTGTGGTCCTGGTTAGTCACGATCGGGAGCTGACCGACCGGTTGTGTACCGAAGTGATTGGCCTGGATGGTCGTGGCGGTGCAGCGACGTATGCGAGCGTCGGGCAATGGCTCGCCGCCTACGAACGAGTATCCGAACCCCAGAAGCCGGCCCGATCCGAACCGGTCGCCAAACGATCCACGGCGAAGCCGAAGAAGCTCAGCTTCAAAGAGCAGCAAGAGTGGGAGGGAATGGAAGCCGCGATCTTGCAAGGTGAAGCGGCTCTGGCAACGTGCCAGGCGGCAGTCGAAGCGGCGGCAACAGCCAGTCACACCGTGCTTGCCGAAGCGTGTCACGCGATGGAAGCCGCACAGCAAGAAGTGGATCGCCTGTACGCCCGTTGGCAGCAATTGGAGGGAATGCGATCTCCGTAAGCGCCACGCAAGCCCCGCGCTAAGAATCGCAACATCTCACTCGATTACAGAATCTGTGACCGGTAGATAGTGAATAGCGTCTATCGCGTGTTGGGCCGCATCACCAGCCTTTTGGTGAAATGAACTCTCTAGACGGAGGGATCGTCATGCGCGTTTTTTCGTTGTTGTTTTTGATCGTTGCCGTTGCTCCCGGCGCGGAGCCGCTCAAGCGATTTCGTCCCATGGACGTTTTTGATTTGGAATGGGCGAGCGATCCGCAAATCTCTCCCGACGGCCAGCAGGTCGCGTACGTTCGGAATGGATTCGATGTGATGAAGGATCGAAGTCGCACCCGAGTCTGGCTTGTGGACAGGAAAGGAAAGAACCATCGTCCGCTGACGGATGGAAGCGGCAACGAATCCTCGCCGCGCTGGTCGCCGGACGGCAAGCGCGTGCTTTACGTCTCGGATGCAAGTGGCAAATCCCAGATTCAATGCCGTTGGATGGATAAAGATCAGACTGCAAAACTGACGAACCTTGCTTCTGCTCCCGCGGCTCCTGTCTGGTCGCCGGATGGCGCCACCATCGCCTTCTCTTGTTTCGTGGAGGAGCAGGAGAAACCACTCTACTCTCTTCCGACCAAGCCGCATGGGGCCGAGTGGGCCGATCCGCCGAAGATCATTACATCGTTCCCCTACCGGGCCGATGGCAAGGGCTATTTGCGGCCCGGCCATCGGCAATTGTTTGTCGTGCCTGCCGACGGCGGCGCTGCAATTCAACAGACAAATGATTCGTTCGATCATTGTGTCGCGGGGATCGGTGCGGTCGAACCGCCAAGCTGGTCTTCCGACGGCAAGGCGCTCATTGTCACGGCCAAGCGTCAGGCGTTTGCAAACCTCGATCCGCTGGAATCCGACCTGTACGTAGTCGCGGTGTCGGATGGCGTCATGAAGCGGCTGACGAATCGTCGCGGGCCGGACCATGCGCCGGCCGTTTCGCCCGACGGCAAGCAGATCGCTTATCTTGGCTTCGACGATTCCAAAGCGGCCTATCAGCAGACCCGCGTCTTTGTCATGAATCGCGATGGGTCCGCGAAGAAGCAACTCGCCAAGGATTTCGACCACACGCTTCAGACGCTGACTTGGGAACGCGACGGTTCGGGCTTGCTTGTGTCGTATCCAGACCGTGGCGAAATCAAGGTTGCTCGGGTCCCTCTTTCGGGTGAAGCGCCGACAACGGTGCTCGCGGGAATCGGCGGCGGCGAAATCGGTCGGCCGTACTTGCAGGGGAGCTTTTCCGTCGCCGGTGATGGGACGCTTGCGTTCACGCTCGGGAACAAGAGTCGCGGATCGGAAGTCGCAATCCGATTGAAGGACAACACCCAGCCGCTAACGCACTTGAGCGATGCTTTGCTCAGCCACCGCGACCTGGGTGAAATCGAAGAAATCAACTACCCCTCGTCGCACGATGGCTTGCAGATCCAGGGCTGGATCGTGAAGCCGCCGCAATTCAATGCGAAGAAGAAGTATCCTCTCATTCTGGAGATCCATGGCGGGCCGTATGCGGATTATGGACCGACCTTCGCTGCCGAACTGCAGCTATACGCGGCGGCCGGGTACATCGTATTGTTCACGAATCCGCGGGGGAGCACCGGGTATGGCGAGGCGTTCGCCCATCACATCAACCACAACTACCCCGGCAATGACTACGACGATCTGATGTCCGGCGTCGACGCCATGATCAAGAAGGGCTTTATCGACGAGCGAAATCTGTTCGTGACCGGCGGCAGCGGCGGAGGCGTCCTGACGGCTTGGATCGTTGGCAAAACCGATCGATTTCGGGCGGCGGTCGCCGCGAAGCCGATCATCAATTGGGAAAGTGGCGCATTGACGACGGATATCGGTGCACTGGTGGGGGGTCGCTGGTTCACTGGCATGCCATGGGAGACGCCGGGTGAGTATCGCAAGCATTCCGCGCTCGCTCTCGTCGGCAATGTGAAAACGCCGACGATGCTGATGACCGGCGAGGAGGACTACCGCACGCCGATTTCCGAATCCGAGCAGTTTTACCAGGCCTTGAAGTTGCGCAAGGTCGACACCGCTCTCGTCCGGTTCCCCGGCGCCTCGCACGCGATTGTGACGCGGCCGAGTCGGATCATCGCCAAGACGGGATGCATTCTCAAGTGGTTCGAGAAGTACCGCCAGTCGCCCAGCGCCGGCCCGTGACCTTCTTGCTGACATGGACCAATCGGCCGTGCAAGAAAGGCACTCAACGTCCCGACAGCGCACCGCCTGGTCCGCCCATCGCGGAACTGCCGATCCGGTCGCCGGCGACGACTGGCGAAGCCTGGCTCCCCAGCAAATTCGGAACGATGTTGAGCGTCATCCCGAAGTTCTTAATGATGTTGTTGTAAGTAAAGCCGACCGTGATCATGAGGTCCGTGCCGACCCGTGTGAAGAACAGGCTGTTGGTCAACGATGACGAGTAGCCGAAGTCATAGGCGGTCAACGCGGTCATCGCGTATTTCTGGCTAAACACGTAGGTGGCCGAAGCGGCCACGAGTCGACTCTGTACCGGGTCCGTGTTCTTGTAGGTGATCGCGAAGCTGGTTCGATCGTCGCGGGAAAAGCTTGCCCCGACGTCCCAGTACCGAGCGCCGAAATTCCACGGATCTACCCAAGCATTGGAATAGAGAGCGGTCCGATCGCCCACATTCCATTGGGCGGCGTATTCGAGAAAGCCGACCGAGTTGCCGAAATTGTCGCGATTAGGCACAGGGAAGATGGATCCCGAAAGATCCAGCGTGAACCAGTCGACCGTGTGTTCGAGTCCGGGATAACCGCGCTTGGTCTGCCAGCGCTGCCGCCAGTCGAGTTGCACTTCTTGAATGTTGCCGAGCGTTTCCGGATTGAAATCGACAAGCCGCCGAACTGCATATTGCCGCGGGTTATAGATGTTGTAGGAACCGGTGCCGAGCACCAGTCCGTTCGTGGCATTGAGGAAGGAATACGCGGGTTGCCACGGGGTAATGTCGCGCCAGGAGCTTTCGGTCGCGTCGTCGTTCAATCGGTCAAGTTGCGGCAAATCGGCCCACGACAGATTGGTGGCGGCGGCGTAGTAGTTCACGCTGAATACATTCTTGTGGTAGAGCCCTTTGACATTGAACATTTCGCTTTCGACGTCCGAGTAGAGTCTTGAAAATGGCACGCTCGCACGCACACCAGCGCCGCCGTAGACCCTGCCGGCAGTCGAGTAACTGTTGTCCTGTGTGAAGTACGCCAGGTCCGTGACGCCGTAAGGCACGACGCGTGCCGGTCCAAGGTCGAACGGCGCTGATAGCTTTTGCATCCAGTCAATGCGGCCCGTGTTGACCCCGTGCTCGGGAGGCGGCAGACCATTGTCGAATTTCAACGGAAACTCATCGGGCGGATTGCGGAACGTATCCATTTGCGCGTAAGCAACGCTGCCCCACGAGTGATACGTCAAGCGATCAAAGAGCGATTGCCCGATGAGATAACCGTCCACTTTCGGAAGCCAATGCGTTTCCGAAACCCAGCTCCGTCCGACATCCGGTTCGGCCAGGAACGTCACCGCTGCGTTTCCGGTCTGATACTTCACCCAGGCGAACGTTTCTTGATTGGGCCCGTAGTGGTATTCCGTGTCGTAGAACTGTTCGAGGAAATTTCGATCCGACAACAGGGCGAATTGGGCCTGGACCGTCAAGTCATCCGGTTCGCCCAGAGTAAACGTCTGCTGATGCTGCCAGAGGAATCGGCCGCGATACGGACTCGGCGGCGAACCTATTTCGCGGGCCACCGAGTTGATCTTCGCCCCGATCGTAGAGTCCGTAGGCCTTGACCAGAGTCGTGTACGGGGCGTCCATGCCCAGAAATGTCGGTGAAGTCCGACTGTAGTTCGAACCGAGACCGGGCCCACGTTGGGTGAGATAGTCCGTTAACAATGTCCACTTTTCGTTTTCCAACGGCGTCAGCCCGATGAGCTTGAGCATGTCCCAAGTCGCATACGTCTGGAATCCGAATATCCGATCCTGGCGGAAAGTGATCCCCTGGAAGGGACCGGCAGGATCCTTCAAGTTCGTTCGATAATAGGGCAAATAGAAGAACGGAATATCGCGAAGCCACAGACTCAGATCTTCGACTTCAAGGATTTCCGGCGATTCCTTGATGATTTCGCCGGTCTTGCGATCGCGAAATGGAACGCCGAAGATCGTTCGCTTGATCGTTTCGGGCTTTTGGTACACGTCGGCCCGGTCCATGGCGACGACGAATGCCGGATCGGACGGAAGCCGACTGGCGTGCAGCATCGCTTCGAACGCGGTGTACTCGGTGGCGCTGAGCTGGTCGATTTCGCGCGCGACGATGTGCCCCGTGTTAACAACGTTCTCACGCGCGTATTCCATGTCGGCGTTGATCGCGATCGCCCTGTGATGATCAATGTCGTAGTACACGCGTTCCGCGCGAAGCGTTCGATGGTCGATCTGTGTTCCGAGCGGGCCCTTGTCCTTCGACAGCGCGAAGCGCATGACAACGTTGCCGGTCAAGTAGAGTTCCAGCCCAGTCGCGTCCTTGGCGCCTTCCTCGGTGCGCATGGCGTCGATTGTCTGTCCAGAATCGCCATCGCGTTTCCAAATGACCGCCATATCGGCTTCGACCTCCAAGGACTGGATCGGCCCGGTCGTGAAATTGGCGATCATCTTGAAACCGCCGGTGACCGCGAACGCTCTCTCCTTGCCCGTCGTGATCGGAGTGATGTTTACCGGCTGGGTTGTTCGGGGCACAATCCAGACGTTGCGGGTCTCGCTGACTGGCGCCGGAATGACGGTTGCGCCTTTCACGGGCGGCGCGTTGTCCGGCACGTCGGGATTGCCCGGCACAAACTGGGCACGCTTGGCGGGCGAGTGAGCCGGCTCGGAAGGCGACGGCGGCGGTTCCTTGGGCGGCGGTACTGGCCGGCCACGTGCCGTGAGAGCCGCTCGATATTGACCGGAATCGGCGATGGAGGTTGAAATGATCTCGCCGCTGTATTGGCCGATCGCTGGTGTTGGAAATGCGAGCAACGCCTTATCGAGTTCTTTTGGATCGCTCCCCGTCGGGTCGACGACAACTTTTTGCCCTCCCACCGTGTCCGCGAAGACAAAGAGCTGTGTCGGCTGGCGCTTTCGGTAGTTTTCGGCATCAATCCAAACGACGGCTCGGGCAGCCCGGATGCGCAAGCGATCTTGCTGAATGGTCACATTCCCGGCGAGAGCGTAAACGAGTTCTTTGCCGTCGGTCCAGGTGAAGATCTTGTCGGCTTTCAGAACCGCGGCGGATTTGCCTTCGGGGGCGGGACTGAGTCGCAGAATGTCCGGGTCCGGCGTCGCCACGGCAAGTGGAGCGAACGCCAGAGCGGCGAGTAGCGCCAATATCGGCCAAGGGTACGTACAACGCCCGGCCACGGGACCTCCCAATGCGGGGCCGAGCCGCGCTCGGCGCACCCCCCGCGCAGTCCAAATGCGATGGTGGCGTGGCCATACCTTTGCGCCGGAGGGGAGTCAACGTGGACCGGGGACAGGCGCGTAGCCTGAGAAACAGGGAAGACCTGGAAGCGGCGAGAACTGCGCTGATTTACAGATTTAGAGCATCTAGGTCGTCCACGAGCCGATCGAGTTCGTCTTTCGGTCCGACGACTTTGTCCGCTTGGCGTTTGGGAATGCCCACCGACAGGCCGACGGCCGCACGGCCATCGGCCATCAATTCGCGGTCGCGTTCTTCAACCGCTTGCGATAGGGCATCCTTGACTTCGCCGCCGAAAAGCTTGGTCAAATCAATCTTGAGACCACTAATGGCGCCAACCGGCGCGCCGGCAATGGCTGCCGACTTGTACTCCGGAAACATAATTGCCTGTTCCGGACAAACCCGGCTACACGCCGGGCAACCCTTCTTGCACGAATCCTGATGCTCGACGAGGATTCGGTCCATTGAATCGACGCCATAAACGCCGAACAGGCAGAAATCGAGACACTCGAGGCAATTGGTGCACCGGCTGTAATCGATCACCGGATACCAGCGGCGATTGGGCGAGGCGAGTAGCTGCTCTGGGGAAAATGCTTGAATGGCGGGGGTATGGCCGTTGGTCTCCGTTTTGGCAGGTACGCCGAGTTGCAGAAGCGGCGTATCGCGGTTGATGTGCGCAACCTCGCGTTGTTCGGATCGCTGGCGACACTCGGCCGCGATCCGACGAATCTCCGCCAGGTAGGGATCGGGTGTTGGGAAGTCCCGCAGGTCGAGGCAATAAATGTGCCGATCGGGAATTGTGCCGGCAACGCCGATCCCTTTCGGCGGTTCGCTGGCCTCTTCCGAATCCTCGTCGTCATCGGATGCGGGCTTGAGTTGAGTTTCCCCTAACATTCCTTTAATGCCAATCCGGTCGAGCAACCAATATGCAGCCCGGGGAAAGTGCCAAGTGACGATGAGGAGGTCGCCGGCCACGCCTTCCAGGTAGAGCCGACCCGTGTGATCCGGACCCAAGTCGTAGAGATTGGGAACGATGGAGACATCCAGTCCCGGCTCGAGGATGAGAGCGGCAGCAATGCTCTCTTCCAGCGATCGCTTGGCCGGGTGTTTGCCCGGTGATTGCGACAGAACGACGGTCAATCGATGCCGGTTCATTCAGCGCTCACTCTCGTCATTGGGAAACGATCATGCAATTCTCGATGACAATTTCGTCGCCATCCCGTCCCTTGATCTTGCCCTTGCACCGGCCACGAATCTTAATCATCTTGCCGGCTTCCACTTTTTCCAGTTGCGGTTGTGCCCCCTTGGCGAATTCGCACTTCATCCGCGCGTCGCTGTCAACCGTGATTTGGAGCCACGGCTTTCCAAGCCGATCCTTGTCCACACGCTCCACCGTGCCGGTCAATTCCACGACTTTTCCTTTGTACTTTTTGTCGGCGTTGAAGAGATTCGCATCATAATCCTCACTCAACTTTTTCGCAGTCAGCGCGATCGCTTTGCCTTCGCGCAACTCCTTCTCGTCTTTTTTGTGCTGCTCTTCTGCATCCTTCGCGGCCTCTAAGCGCGCTGGTTCGCTTGCTCGGCCTCCACGCGAAGCTGATCGCCCATTTCCTTACTTGTGCGTGCGGCGCCAACCCAGAACAAGAGCCATACGCTGGCGATTAAGATGCCGATCAAGCTGACAACCGTGCCGGCGACCGGCATGCCGCGACCGGTCCGCGGTCCCGCTGTAAACAACCCAATAAGGCCAAGCAGAAGTCCAATCACGGCGACCGGAATGCCAATTACACCGACGCACGGTATGAGCGCGAGGACCAGTCCGACAATCCCTAAGACAAGGGAAATGATGCCCACGACACTGGCGTCCTTCGGGGCCGACATTTCGCGCGAATATGAATGGTCGCTCAAATCGTCGGGCATTCGTCGGCGTGGCGGCGGGTCGTCGAAATCGTCGTTTTCGCGGCGGGAATTGTTGGCCATGCTGCACCTTTCGCGAAGCCACTGCCAAAGGTTGTCAGTCTCCCAATCCGGCTCGCGAAGTCAATATGCCACTTGATTTGGCGATCATTCGCCCATCTGGCCTTTGAGTATCCTCTGCGTTTGGTCCCAGTTCGCTGCGAGGAAGGCATGATAGGCTTGCACATCCAACGTCCCATTCGACTCGCCGGCAATTTCGAACAACCACCCGCGGCCGTAGCCATCCACATTGATCTGCGACGGGTCTTTCAACACGTCTTGATTGATGGTCGCAACCGTTCCACCGATTGGTGCAAAGAGATCGGAGACGGCCTTCGACGTTTCAATGTTGCCAATCTGCTGTTTGAGGGCAACGCCATCACCAACGCTGACACACCAGTCGAGAAAATAGACGTCTTGCATCAGGCGGATGGCGTAGGCGGTGAAACCGAAGCGGTGGATGCCGTTCGCGCTGGGCCTGCACCACATGTGGTTGCGGCAATAGCGCAACTCTGCCGGCAGAACCGCGGCAAACTTGCCCATCATGAAGGTGAGCGCGTCCGACATCAGGTATACCGTGAGCCCCGATATTGCGGGTCGAAGAACACCGGCAGGTGACGGTCAATTTGCAGCAATCCCGCCGGCGTCGTCTCGATGCGATCGCCCGACATGACTAGCCAACCGTCGCGTTCCAGTTGATCGAACGCCGAGCGAAACTCGTCGCGAATTTCGACGCCGTACTTCTTGCGAAAGTAGCCGGCGTCGATTTTTCCGGTCTTAAGCTGAAGCACAATTTCCCGGATGAGCCGGTCGCGCTCGGTGGTCGGGAATGCTCGACCCAGCGGCAACTCGTTCCGATTCAGCATGTCGACGTAGGCTTCCCATGTGTCGACATTCTGGATGTGCACGCCGTTGACATGCCCAAATGAGGCGACCCCGGTGCCGAACATATCGGCTCCGCGCCAAAGTGCTTCGCGATAAACGAAGCGCGTTCGGGCCGGATCCTTGACGACTGTCGTGGCACTCGAAACGGTGTACCCAGCCTTGACTAGCTCGTCGAAGGCGTATTGGACCCATGCCCGCTTGGTTGGCCAGTCGGCGATGGCGAGCGAAGGTTCGTCGTTGCCCAACACAGTCAGCTCCTTGGAAAAGACCGTGTTGTACGGCAGTTCCATTTGATAAATCGTGACGCAGTCCGGGCCAATTTCGATCGTCTTGGCGACGCACCGCTTCCAATTATCCCAATCCTCGCCGACCATGCCCGCGATCAGATCGATATTGATCTGCGGAAAGCCGAGTTCCCGAGCCCAGCCGTAGGCGCGATAGATTTCTTCTTCGAGGTGGGCGCGACCGTTGTACTGAAGGATTTCCGGCTTGAAGTTCTCGACGCCGAGGCTCAACCGCGTGATCCCGTGCTTGCGCAGCATTTCCAGCTTATGCTTCTGGAGGGTGCCCGGTTCGCATTCGAAAGTGACTTCGCGGGCGTGGTCCCAGGGCATGATCTGTCGGAGCCGGGTCATCAATCCGTCGAGCTGGCCGGCACTCAAATAGGAAGGAGTGCCACCGCCGAAATAAACGTAGTCGAGCGATCGGCCATTAACGACGGGCCGCTTGGATAGCAGATCCACTTCCTTAATAATCGCATCGAGATAGACTTCGATGTCTTTGGCGTTCTTGTCCGTATAGACCCGGAAGTAGCAGAATTTGCAGCGCTTTCGGCAGAATGGAATATGCAGGTAAAGCCCGAGGGGCGTCCCCTGCGTCGGCGGCGAATTCAGTGCTTTCTCGGCATCGGGGAGAAACTGCGGCTTCCAGTACGAGAACGGTGGATAGTTGGCGATGAAATAGTTGCCGAGTCCAGTTTTCTCTTGATCCACAGCAGCAGTGGTAGGCATCAGCGAAACTCGTGGCGGGCAGTGGGTTTCCGTTCGTTATACAGTCAGACGCTTCAAGCCTTTCATCCATTCTACCCGACATGGGTCCGCTCGTCGAAGGTGACCTTGCGGCAGAACGCCGGTCTGCTATAGCCCCTGGCACTCGGTGGGGAGTCATGGCGGCGGGGGCCGTCCTCGACCGACGGGGGGAATTGTCATGCGTGCATCGCTCGCTCTACTCGCTCTCGGGCTTGGCCTGAGTGCGGCCGCCGCGGCTGAGCCGGTTCGGCGAACAGCGACGATCGATGTCGACGGCGTCGAAGTTCGCGCTGGGCACGCGATGGGATTCCCCGCCACAGGCAAACTTCGCAAGGGCGATAATGTCATCGTCATTCGCGAGGAAGAAACCGGATTCTTGGCCATTCTTCCACCTCCAGGTTCCGTCAGTTGGATCAAGGAAATCCATCTGGGCAAAGTGGCGCCGGGCGAAGGCGGTAAGGCCAATGTGACGGTCGCCGTCGATGGAGCCGAAGTCTTGGCCGGCTCCGACAAGGATAACAAGCCGACCAATCGAGTGACGATTCGGCTACCGAAGGGGACAATTGTCGAGACCACGGGCCCGGCGGTGCGAATCGACAACGCATCGTGGTTTCCGATTAGTCCACCGGAAGGAGATCTGCGCTGGATTCCGAAGACCGCGCTACGGGCCGCCTCACTCACCGCACTGGCGCCTCCGCCTCCCTACGAACGGCCAGAGAAGTCGCCGTTCACCGTTGCTGGAGGCGGCGGATCGAACGTGGGCGCGAAGCCGTCTCGTCCTGCGTTGCCTAAAGAATTGACGGACCATCGTCTCTGGGCGCAGGCTTCGCAGGCCGAGAAGAGCGGCGATTATTCGACCGCCCGGTCACTCTATGCGCGGATTTATCAGGATTTGTGGGACCACCACGCCGAGCGCGACGCGATCGTCATCTGCTACAACCGCTACTCCCGTTGCGACCAGAAAGTGAAGAAAGGCGAAACGGTGTCACGGCCGGGCACGCGGAGCGAGTCGCGGTCTACTGACAGCGACGCCGGCGCCAATCAATGGAGCGGTCCCGGCTATCTCCAGGAACTGCAAAAGGTCTTTGTCGATGGCCGGCCCGTGTTTGCCTTCCAGGACGATCGCCAAAGCGTGATCTATTACGTCACGGGCGTTTCGGGCATCAATCTCCGCACCTATAACAGCAAGCGCGTGCGGCTGTATGGCTCCGTGTCGCATCGAGCCGAACTCTACAGGCCGCATATGCTCGTCGAACGCGTCGAATTGGCCAAGTAATCATTCGCCAAATTGGCGACCCATCAATTCGCCGAAAAGTGGCCACAGTAACCACAAGCTGCCTGCTTGCGGGGCTGGAAGGCGGACAAGCTGGTGTTGTGGAGCGCAATTCGCGAGAATTCAGCCCGGTTCATAGGAACCTGTCCGTTGCACGCTTTGTCGGCGGCGTGACCACTGACGGGCGTTTGGTTGATCGCGTTTCGCGTGTGGTCTCATCTTTTCCCGCATTTCAAAGTTATGGTACCCACTTCGGAAAGTTGTCCGTTCTCTTGTTTCGCGGTTACTGATTCAGAAGATGAGATTGCGACTACTTGAGTCAATCTCGGTCTCGACTGGGAAGATTCCGCATATGGTCGCAACGGGGTGTGGAGTCGGTAAAACCAATTGACGTTGTTGGAACCCGGACATGACTGACCGCTTACGTGATATTCGGGAAAGAGTTCTATCATCGCAACGGCTGTCGTTCGATGACGGCGTCTTCCTCGATCAACATGCCGATCTGCACACACTCGGCGAACTAGCGAACATCGTCCGCGAACGCAAGAACGGCAACGTCACCTATTACAACGTCAACGAGCATCTCAACCCGACCAACGTTTGCGTCTATCGCTGTACGTTTTGCGCCTTTCGAGCCGACCTCAAGTCGCCGAAGGGTTATGTGATGACCGACGACCAGATCATCGAGCGCGGCCGCGAAGCGACAAGTCGAGGATGCACCGAATTGCACATCGTCGGGGGATTGCATCATCAGCTTCCGTACGAGTGGTATCTCAACGTCATCCGCATTTTGCATAACGAGTTTCCCGATCTGCATCTGAAGGCTTGGACGGCGGTCGAGTGGGACTGGTTTGCTCGCATGACCGGCCGTCCAACGAAGGACCTCATCGCGGAGATGATCGATGCCGGCCTTGGCAGTTTGCCGGGCGGCGGGGCCGAGATCTTCCATCCGGAAATTCGCAACCAGATCTGCGAGCACAAGGCGGATGCCGACGAATGGATCCGCGTGCACCGCGAGGCGCACAAATTGGGCCTGCGCACCAATGCCACGATGCTGTATGGGCATATCGAAAAGGCCGAGCACCGGATCGATCACCTGATTCGGTTGCGCAATTTGCAGGACGAGACGGGCGGATTTCAGACGTTCATCCCGCTGGCGTTCCATCCAGAGAATACGCGGCTGAGCCATATTCCGAAGGCATCCGGAATGATGGACCTCAAGGTCATGGCAATCAGCCGATTGATGCTCGATAACTTTCCGCACATCAAGGCGTATTGGGTGATGCTAGGAATGCAAACCGCTCAGGTTGCTCAGAGTTACGGCGCCGACGACCTGGATGGCACCGTGGTTCACGAGAAGATCTATCACGAAGCTGGCAGCGATTCACCGCAGGAACTGACTGTCAACGAAATTCGCCGGCTCATCGCGGAGGCGGGCCGAACACCGGTCGAACGCGATACGCTGTATCACGAAGTCGTCCGCGAAAATGACGCACGGTGGAAGAAGGGGCGGAAGCTGGTGGCGCTGGCATAGAGTAAGACCGACCACAAAGGCACAGCGCGGCCCTTGGCCGCAACCAAATGAAGCAGGCATGTCCGGTTGGATAGAGTGGTGTTAGCGCACATTACTCAGCAACCGGAGCATGCCATGCAGACCTTCTTACAACAGCACAGCGACCATATCCACGGAGTTCTTTCAGGTTTGGATCGTGTTCGCTTTCGAGGCACCTTACGTTCGATCTGCTATGCCGACGGCTTGTCCCGCTACTTGGGCTTCCTCAAGGTCTTGCTGGTCGCATTCAAGAGCTTCTTTGACGGGACGGCCCGGCGACTGAAGCTCGCCACCGAACGGTTAGCCGCGACGACTCCCGTTGGCAAGGTGGTTTACTTGTCCGGCACGATCGACAAAGAGGCGGTTGTCCACGATCTGATCCGGCAGCACGCGGTGGCGGACGATTTCACGGGCGTGATTGCCGTCCTCAGTTGCGTCGAGAACTGTCGCAGTTTTCAACTGTACAAGAACGCGGCCACCCGGATGCTGGAACTGGTGTCGGCCCAGCGCAAGTGTTTGCACTATTACATCTACCTGCGCCATCCGCGCTTCGGCATGATGCACATCCGTCTGATGACGTGGTTCCCGATGTCCGTGCAGATTTGCCTGAACGGCCGCGAGTGGCTGGCTCGGCAACTCGACGCGGCGGGCATCGAGTACCAGCGCCGAGACAACAGCTTGGCCTGGGTGGCGGACTTCCCGAAGGCGCAGGCCCTGTTCGACGAACAATTGCAAACGGACTGGTCGGCGACGTTGACCGGCGTGATTCGCGAGTCGCATCCGGAGTTTGCGCGGCTGCTGACCGAGTGGCAACTCCGCGACTATTACTGGACGGCCGAACAGACGGAGTGGGCGACCGACGTGGCGTTTCGTTCGGTGGCGGCGTTGCGGCCGTTGTATCGCCGGTTGGTTCGGCACGCGACCGAGAACCTGTCGAGCCCCGATGTGCTGCGCTTCTTGCAGCAGCGGCTGACAAAGGCCGGAGCGTTGGACGGTCGCTTTCAAGGCGAAGTCGTGAGCAGCACGAAAACGCGCGTCGAGGGGACACGCGTGAAGCACCGCCTGGGTCGGAACAGTTTGAAGATGTACGACAAGTTCGGTTGCATCTTGCGGATCGAAACGACGATCCATCAGGCGGAAGGCTTGAAGGTGTACCGTCCGAAGGAAGGCGATCCGAGCGGGAGATTGGCCTGGCAACCACTGCGGCGGGGCGTGGCGGACCTGTACCGTCGCTGCCAGTTGTCGCAAGCGGCCAACGAGTCGTACTTGGCGGCCCTCGCGGCCGTCGAGTCCCCCGAGACGCTCGGCCCGGCTCTGGTGGCCGCGAGCCGGCCGGTGACCAAAGCGGGCCGTCGCCACCGGGGACTGAATTTGATGTCGCGCGACGATGGCGCGTTGCTGCGCGCGATCAACCGGGGTGAGTTCGCGATCGCGGGCTTCCGGAATCGCGACCTCCGCATGCTCCTGACTGGCTCAGCCCCGACCAACCCGGTCGAGACGAAACGCCAGAGCGGACGCGTGACGCGGCAATTGCAACGACTCCGCGCCCACGGACTGATCCGCAAGATCCCCAAGAGCCACCGCTACAAAATCACCGATCGCGGCCGACTCCTCGCCACGGCCATCAGCTACATCCACGATACCAATGTGCAAATACTCGCACTCGCCGCATAAGAATTGTGTTATGGCAACTAAAAATCAGTAGTGAGTAATACAAAGATCACACAAAGAAACACCAAGGAAGATCATTCTTCATTGCGTCTCTTGGTGCCTTTAGGTTGGGTTCGATTCACAAGGTGATGATCGCCGAGCCCCACGTGAGGCCGCCGCCGAAGGCGACCAGGAGGACTGTGTCCCCGGATTTGGCTCGACCTTCCCGAATCGCTTCATCGAGCGCGATCGGCACCGAGGCCGCAGACGTGTTGCCGTATTTCCCCAGATTGACCATGACTCGGTCCGCGGGGAAGCCGGTCGATTCCAGGGCGGCGTCGATGATCCGTTGATTCACTTGATGTGGGATGAGCAAACTAATCTCGATTCCCAGGCTTCGGCAATAAAGAATCGCATCCTGGGTCAATTCGATCATTCGTCGCACGGCAAACTTGAAGACCTCGCGGCCATTCATCCAGATGTGCTGGCGCAGTTTCTCGCCCGCCGGCGGTTCGCCCGCATACATGGCCGGCAAGTGGATGAGCCGGGCTGGAGCACCGTCGGCGATAGAGTTTAATAGCAGCGGATGCCGTGATCCGGCGTCTGTGTTGCGGACAGAATTACTGCCCCGGCCCCGTCACCGAACAAGATGCAGGTATTGCGATCCTTGATATCGATGGTCCGCGACAGGATGTCGGCGCCGACCACCAGGACATTGCAAGCCGCGCCGGTGCGGATGAACTGCTCGCCAGTGGACATGGCGTAAAGAAAGCCGGTGCAGGCGGCCGAGATGTCCATAGCCGGGATTGGCTGCGCAACCGAGTTCGGCCTGAATCATGCACGCGGTTGACGGGCACATATGGTCCGGCGTAACCGTCGCGCACAGGATCAGGTCGAGATCACCCGCCGCCAAATTCGCGGCGCGCGAGGGCTTTTTTGGCGGCAGCTGACCGCCAAAGTGCCGGAGGTCTCGGTCGGCTCGACAAAGCGTCGCTCGCGGATGCCGGTCCGGGTGCGAATCCACTCGTCCGAGGTGTCCACGAAGTTCGTGAACCAGTCGTTCGGAACCACGCGGTCCGGCACGCTGCTGCCGGTGCCAATGATTGCGGCGGCAATCGACCCGTTCATTCGGCGATCACACACGGTTGTTGTCGGTGACGAGCGGAGGCCATCTTAGGCAGGCAGGCCATTCGACGCCAGCCGAAAACTTGATCACAACTCCGTTGTATCCCTGTTGCTGTCCCCCCGATCCTTGCGTACATTACCATTATCCCGCCTGAACTCCTCCTCCGCTGGAGGCCAAGTCTCATGCGTTTGACTCGTGTCCGTTTGTGTATTCTCTGCGCCGCCCTGGCCGCGTTGTCCGCTTGGCTCGTGCTGTCCGTGCCCATCGCCCGCGCTCAGGACAAGCCGGTCAGCTTCATCAATGATGTGGCGCCGATCCTGAAGGAAAACTGCTTCGCTTGCCACGACGCCAAGAAGCGCTCGGGCAAATTCGACATGACGACGTTCGAAAAGTTCATGGCTGGCGGCGCCGACGGCGAAGCCATCACGGCCGGCAAACACAAGGATAGCGATCTCTATCGAGTTGATCGTTTCGAGAAGGAACGGCGGATGCCGCCGCGGAAGGACAACCTTTCGCCGCGTTCCGAAGCCACAGACGGAAGTGATCCGAAGTGGATCGACCAGGGCGCGAAGCTCGACGCGGGCATCGATCCCAAGGCCGACCTGGTGAAAGAACTGCGCATCCGCTGGAAGTCGCCTCCGCCGCCGACGAAGTATCCCTATCCAGACGATCATCAACTCGCTCGCCTTCACGCCCGACGGCAAGCAACTCGTCGCCAGCGGCCATCACGAATTGACTGTCTGGGATGCCGAAATCCGGCAAGCTGCTCAAGCGCATCTACACGCGGGCCGAGCGCGCTTATGCCATGGCCTTTCTGCCCGATGGCAAGCTGGCGGTCGCCGGCGGCCGGCCGGGACAGGAAGGCGACGTTCGCATCTTCGACATCAACGGCGCCGGGCAAGAAAGAAGGCGACGTCCAGATCCTCGATGGCGTCAACGATCCGAAGGTGATGCTCAAACAACTGCTCGATACGGATGATTCGGTGCTGTGCCTGGCCGTGTCCGTCGATGGCAAGCAGATCGCGGCCGGCGGCTGCGATCGCACGGTGCGAGTGTGGGATTATCCCTCCTACAAACTGGAGCAGTCGATCGAGAACCATGCGGACTGGGTGCTGGGCGTCGCGTTCACGCCGGACGGCAAGCATCTGCTGACATGCAGCCGCGACAAGACGGCCAAGGTTTGGGACCTGGTCGCGAAGGAATCGGTGCTGACGTTTCCGGACCACCAGCAACCGGTGTTCGGCGTGGGCGTCAAGGCGGATGGCAAGGTCGGCTTCTCGGCCGGCGTCGACAAGCAATTGCGCATGTGGAACGCGACCGGCGAAGGCAAGCAGATCAAGGTGCTCGGCGGCCATTCGCGACGACATCCTGAAGATCGTTCAGCATCCGAAGATGCCGATCATGGTGACGACCTCGGCCGACAAGACGGTGAAAGTCTGGGACACGAACACCGGCAAGAACACGAAGACGCTGACCGGCCTGAACGATTTCGTCTTCGCGGCAGCGATCAGCCCGGACGGCAAGGAAGTCGCCGCGGGTGGCTATGATGGCGAAGTGAAGATCTGGACCGTCGCGGACGGCAAGGTGATCGAAAGCTTCAACGCGTCGCCGGGCTACGTGGTGCCGACCGTCAAGAAGTGAAGCTGCGACGCGACAGCGGAGTGCGAAACCGACCGCCAAGAAGTGAAGCCGCGACGCGATAGCGGAGCGCGACGCGCGGCATCAGCGAAGCACACTCAGCCACGCTTCGAATCAGCCGCGTTTCGCGCTCCGCTATCGCGTCGCGGCTTCACGGATATTCGCATGTGGAAACTGATCGCTGCGACGACGATTCTCTATTCGGCTCTGAATAGTGCCAGCGCCGCCTCCGTCGACTTCGCACGCGATGTCCGCCCCATCCTCTCGCAGCATTGCTTCAAGTGCCACGGGCCGGACGACAAGGCGCGTAAGGCGAAGTTGCGGCTCGATCTGCGGTCCGGGATCGCTGGCGAAGAAGACAGCAGGAATTGGTTCGCCGCATCGCATCAGATGACGATTCCGAATTGATGCCGCCGCCGAGCATGAAGAAGCCGCTCACGAAGGCGCAGAATGCAATTCTGAAGCAATGGGTCGCCGACGGGGCGGAGTTTCGGAATCTCTGGTCATTCATCGCCCCGAAGCAGGCAGCATTGCCGAAGGTCAAGCAGAAGGACTGGCCGAAAAACCCGATCGACTATTTCGTTCTGGCACGGCTGGAAGCCGCGGGGCTGAAACCCTCGCCGCCCGCCGACAAGTACACGCTTGTTCGCCGCGTCTATCTCGATTTGATCGGCCTGCCGCCGACGCCTGAAGAGGCCGACGCGTTCGTCAACGATAAATCGCCGGACGCTTACGAGAAGCTCGTCGATCGCTTGCTGCGTTCGCCGCACTACGGCGAGCGCTGGGCCCGCCGCTGGCTCGATCTCGCTCGCTATGCCGACACGAACGGCTACGAGAAAGATCGGGCCGCGGATCATGTGGCTCTATCGCGACTGGGTCATCAACGCGCTCAACGACGATTTGCCGTTCGACCAGTTCACGATCCAGCAACTCGCCGGCGACCTGCTGCCGAATGCCACGCTGGACAGATGAATTGCGACCGGATTTCATCGCAACACGATGCTGAACGAAGAAGGCGGGGCCGATCCGCTCGAGTATCGCTGGCACGCCGTCAACGATCGCGTCGCCACGACCGGCACAACTTGGCTTGGCCTGACGCTTCAATGTTGCCAGTGCCACAATCACAAGTTCGACCCGATCACGCAGAAGGAGTATTACCAGCTCTCCGCGTTCCTCAACAACTGCGACGAGCCGACGATCGATGTGCCGTCGGCGAAGATCGCTGCCGAGCGGGCGTGCGCTGAAAAGCGAATCGCCGAGCGCGAAGCATCCTTGTGGAAGTTGTTCCCGCCGCGACCCGCTCGCGTTCGCGAGCGACAAGCGACCGAGCGACCGAGTTGCAGCAAATCTATCGCGATGCCCGCTTCCGCGCCTGGCTGGAAATCGAACGGCAGAAAGGTCATCAACTGGACCGTTCTGAAGCCGACGTCCGCAAAGGGCAACATCCCTCTGCTGACCATCGAAGCCGACGGCACGGTCTTCGTCAGCGGCGACAAGAGCAAGCGCGATGTCTACGATCTGACGTTCCGCAATCCGAGCCTCAAGAACATCCGGGCGATCCGGCATCGAAGTATTGCCGGACGATCGGTTGCCGAACCGCGGACCGGGCCGCGTCAACTACGAAGGGCCGTTCGGCGACTTCTTCATGTGCGAAGTCACGCTCAAGAACGACGGCAAGCAAGCAGCATCTGGGATTCGTCACTGCCGACTACTCCGACGGCAACAACAAGCCCCAGAATGCGGCCGACGGCAATCCGCTCACCGGCTGGTCGATCAACGGCGGGCAGGGGCATGCGCACGAGATCGTGTTCAATCTCGCCGAGCCGATCTTGAAGCCGGGCAAGCTCGAACTCTCGATGTTGTTCGAGAAGTATTATGCGGCCGGCCTCGGCAAGTTCCGCGTCTCGGTGACGACCGACAACAAGCTGGCGGAGGCTCGCGGCATCCCGAACGAATTGATGCCGCTGCTTCGCAAACCGGCCGGCGAGCTGACGTTGCCGGAATGGGTTGCACTGTGGCGACAATTCATCGGCACCGGCCCCGGAACTCAAGGCCCAGCGAGACGAGATTCAGAAGCTCCGCAATGGCTTAGCCCAAGTATCCGACGGCGCTGGTGATGGCCGAACGCCCGGCCCATTACACCGCGGCCGACGTTCGTTCACAAACGCGGCGAATACACGCAGCCGACGGAACGGGTGCAGCCCGGCGTGCCCGCGTTCCTGCCGCCGTTGCCGAAGGGCGTGAAGCCGGATCGACTCGCGTTTCGCCCGCTGGTTGGTTTCGCCGGAGAATCCACTGACCGCTCGCGTCGTCGGTGAATCGCGCCTGGGCCGCCTTCTTCGGCCGTGGCATCGTGCGAACGACGGAAGACTTCGGCTACCAGGGCGAGCCGCCAACGCATCCGGAATTGCTCGATTGGCTGGCGGTGCAATTCATGCGCGACGGCTGGTCGATGAAGAAGCTGCACAAGATGATCGTGATGTCGGCGACCTATCGGCAGGATCCGCAAGTTCTCAGTCGGAGTCCTCAGTCCTCGAGTCGATCCGGAAAATCGGCTTCTCGGCGCATGAGTCCGCGTGTGCGGCTGGAAGCTGAATTGGTGCGCGACAATGTGCTTGAAAGCAAGTGGCCTGCTGTCGCCGAAAATCGGCGGACCGAGCGTCTTCCCGCCGCAACCGGCGTCGGTGACATCCGAAGGAGCCTATGGCGCATTGCGATGGGAGCCGAGCCCGGGCGAGGATCGCTATCGCCGTGGGCTTTACACGTTCAGCAAGCGCACCGCCCCGTTCGCGATGTTCACGACCTTCGACGCCCCGAGCGGCGAGGCCTGCGTCGCCCGCCGCGAAGTGTCGAATACGCCGTTGCAAGCGCTGACGCTTTTGAACGACACCGTCTTCGTGGAAGCGGCCCAGGCGTTTGGCAGGCAACTGGCGGCGCTGCCTGGATCGAGCAGAGGCAAAGGCCCGCACACTTTGGCGGCGCTGCCTGGTCCGGCCGCCGACGGCCGACGAGTTGGGTCTGATCGCGAAGTTCTACGAGACGCAGCGAAAGCGTTTGGCGGATAAGGCAGGCGAACTGGCGGAGCTGGCGGGCGATGCCGAGGCGGTTCGGCTGCTCGTGGACCGCGGGGCATGGACCGCCGCGGCGCGGGCGGTCTTAATCTGGATGAGATGGTGACGAGGGAATAAACTGAAGGGAAGCTGGGAGACGATAAGGGGCAATCCATGACCGAAGTGACGATCCCTCGCGCCCGGTTCGGCGAAAAAGCAAGTGCGCGACGTGCTCGATCGCATGCCGGATACACTTGACCTTCACGGAAATCGTTGACGAACTTGCGATGATCGCAGCACTCGAAGAATCAATGGAAGACCTTCGACAGGGGCGGACATTGACACATGCAGAGGTCATGGAAAGGATGAAGCGGTGGCGTTCCAAGTAATATGGACGCGACGTGGCGACCGCTCGGTCGCCGAAATCCTCGAGTCGCTGGCACGCATCGACCTGGAGGCTGCCGGCCGACTACTGGACCAGATCAACGAAACGATCGACGTCCTCAAGCGGCATCCTTACATCGGCGCTCGCTACGAACGGATGCACGATCCTTCGCGAGATCCTCTGCGATCGTTACCGGATCTTCTACCAGGTCCTAAAATCGCGCAAACTGGTGGCGATCCATCTGGTTTGGCACTCGTCCCGCGACGAGCCGGACTTTTGAGAAATGCCGATGAATGCTGAAGTTCCAGTGTTCGCCCGCCGTCACTTCCTCCGCGATTGCGGCGTGGGGTTGGGCAAGATTGCGCTGGGGTCGTTGCTTGTCGCTACGCCGCGAGCGGCGGGGGCGAATCTGTTTGCGCCGAAGAAGCCGCACTTCCCAGCCAAGGCGAAGGCGGTCATTCACCTGTTCATGGCCGGTGCGCCGAGCCAACTCGATTTGTTCGATCGCAAGCCGGCGCTGGTGAAGTTTGCCGGCAAGCCGATGCCGAAGGAAATCACCGGCAATCAGCGTTTCGCGTTCATCCGCCCCGATGCCGCTGCTCTGGCGCCACAGTTCAAGTTCAAGAAGTTCGGCAAGTCGGGAGTCGAACTGGCCGAGGTGATGCCGCACCTGGGCCGAATCGTTGACGATGTCTGCTTGATCAAGTCGGTGCATACCGATCAGTTCAACCATGCGCCGGCACAGATTTTCTTCAACACCGGCTTCGGACAGCCCGGCCGGCCGAGCATGGGCTCGTGGGTCGTTTACGGCCTCGGGGCCGAGACGACCGACTTGCCGGCGTTCGTCGTCATGTCCACGGGCATCGGGGATCAGCGGCGGGGCGGCCAACTGGTCGAGCGGCTTTCTGCCCAGCGTTTACACCGGCGTGCGCTTCCGCAATACCGGGCGACCCGATCCTCAATGTGTCGAATCCGAAGGGCGTCGATCGGGCAACTGGAAAAGGACACGCTCGATCTCGTGCAGTCGCTGAACCAGAAGCGCCTCGATGCTGTCGGCGATCCGGAGATCGCCACGCGGATCGCCTCCTACGAGATGGCGTTTCGCTTGCAATCGTCGGCGCCGGAGTTGACCGACTTGCGCATGGAGAGCCAGAAGACGCTCGATATGTACGGGGCGGATCCCGACAAGCCGTCGTTTGCGCGGGCCTGTTTGCTGGCCCGGCGGATGGTCGAACGCGGCGTGCGCTTCATCAACATCTATCACGAAGGCTGGGATGCCCACTCGGACGTGATCGGCAATCACAAGAAGAACTGCCGCGAGACCGATCGGGCCAGTGCCGCTCTCGTCGAGGATCTGAAACAACGCGGCCTGCTCGATTCAACGCTGGTCATCTGGGGCGGCGAGTTCGGCCGCACGCCGATGGTCGAATCGAACCCCGCTCTCGGCCGCAAGCTCGGCCGCGATCATCATCCCAACGCGTACACGATGTGGCTGGCCGGCGGCGGCATCAAGGCGGGCGTCGTTCATGGCGAAACGGACGATCTGGGTTTCAACATCACCGAGAAGCCGGTCCACGTTCACGACCTGCAGGCGACCATCCTGCATTGTCTGGGTCTCGATCACGAACGGCTGACGTTCCGCTATGCCGGCCGAGATTTTCGCTTGACGGATGTGTATGGCAAGGTGGTGAAGGACATCCTCGCCTGACCAATTCCTTTTGGCTGGTGCTGTCCACCCCATCTCAAACGAATCAGACATGGCAAACATCACTTCCCGGGCCAAACGAATGTGCCCCGGATCGGTTCCGGTCTTGACTCTTCTAGTCCGATCAGTCTAATATGCGGTAGTCCAATCAGACCAGAGACTTTGCGTTGCCGATCACAATTGTCAAGCCCGCCAGCGACAGCGAAGTCGCACGCGCTCGCCGCGAACAAATCATCGCGGCAGCCGTTGAAATCATTGCCAGCCAGGGCCTGCACCGGCTATCCCTCTCGAAGATCGAGAACCGTGCCGGCATGAAACGCGGGCAACTGACCTACTACTTCCCGACCAAGGAAGACATTCTCCTGGCCGTCTTCGATCGCTTGCTGTTCCTCTTGTGCCAGCAAATGAGCGATGGTGAGGATGTTTCGGAACGCCGGGGTATTCCCAATGTCTGGCAGTGCATTCAGCAGATGTTCTCCAAGGTGCTGAACGCGCCACCACGATTTGGCACCGAGTTTCACTGCGCTGCAATTCACTTTTCTTGCTCAGATCGCCCACCGCGAGGATTTTCGCGAGAAATTGGCAAGCGTCTATGCCGAATGGCGTGATGGAATGGCCGCCCACTGGCAGGTCACCAGCAAGCCCACTGCTGTCGTGGCGAAACATATATCAGGGCGAACGATATCGTCCTTCGTCCAGGCGCTCATGCACGGACTGACCGTGCAACTGGCCGCCGATCCGGATGCGTTCGATCGAACCGAAATGCTGGAATTGTGTCTGAGCGTATTGGCCCCGCTCTTTACTACCCCTGCCGCCGAACCGTCGGCGAAGGATGCGATGTCATGACTGAGTCCACCGACGGCGTGGCCCTGAATGGCCAGCCCAGCCTGACCGACCGCGTCAAGGAATTGCGACTCACCGGCAAGATAGGCGGCGCGCCACACGAACGAGCGGCACGAACTGGCTGCCCTGGGTGCTCTGCTTCTGCCTGGCCATTGGCTGGGCCGGGTACGCCATCAAGTGGTATCGGAGCACGCCCGCCAAATCCGACGACGTGGCCGGCGAAGCCGCCACGACTGGCCCCGCGAAGTCCGCAGCCAATTCGCTCAATCGATCCGGTGACCTGGATGCGGTCGCGCTGGAAGTGAAAGGTTATCTCATCCCGACCCAGCAGATTTCGATCAGCCCGATCGATGTTGCTGGGCGAGTCATCAAGTTGAATATCGAAGAAGGCATGTCGTTCAAGAAGAATGACGTTCTGGCGGAAATCGATCCGACGCCATACGAGGCGCAACTTGCCGAGACCAAGGCCCAAGTGGCGGGCGCGAAGGCTCGCTACGTGGAGCTGCAGACCGGTAGCCGGCCGGAAGAGATTGCGCAGGCCATGGCGGAACTCGACGACGCCAAGGCCCAGCTCGAACAGTATCGCAAGGAATGGCTCCGCTTTGAAAGTCGAAAAGACCTTGTCGATTACGACCCGTGAATACGAGCAAGCAGAAGCCGCGTATGTCTCCGCCAAGAAGCGCGTCGACGCCAAGCAAAAGTCCTATGACCTGGTCAAGCTGGGACCGCGTCAAGAACGCATCGATGCCGGCATGGCGGAACTGCAAGCCGCCCAGGCTCGGCTCAGGCAATCCGAATGGCGATTGGAAAACTGCACGATTAAATCGCCGGTGACCGGCGTCATTCTGACCAAGAAGGCGGAGGTCGGCAGTCTCATCAATCCGGTGGTCGGCGGCGTCTCGACGAATTTGTGCGACATTGCCGACCTGCGCAAGCTCGAAGTCGATCTCGAAGTGCAGGAACGCGACATCGCCCGGGTCAAAATCAATATGGCCTGCAAGGTCACGCCGGACGCGTTCCCCGATCGCCCATACGAGGGCTACGTCGACCGGATCATGCCGATCGCCAATCGCGCTAAGAGCATTGTGCCGGTGCGCATCAAAGTCGTGCCACGCGACGATGAAAAGCAGGGTCAATACTTGCGACCGGAAATGGGCGTCACTGTGACCTTCAGCAATCGCATTGTGACGCCCGAGTACAAGGCGGATGTGCGAAAGAAACTTGACGACGATTCCGGCAATTCGATTGCGCCGAAGAAGTGACTTGGCGAGCGGCGCCGCTCGCCCGGAGAATGCCAATGCCCCCCGAACGTCGGGCCCAGGTGCGGGTCCGGGAACTTTACAAATCGTTCGTTCGCGGCAGCGAGGAGATTCGCGTTCTCCAGAAGCTGTCCCTGGACGTTCCCGAAGGCGAGTTCCTCGCCCTCATGGGCCCGTCGGGCTCGGGGAAGACAACGTTACTCAATCTGATTGCCGGGCTCGATACGCCGACCGGCGGCGACATTTACGTCGGCGACGAACACGTCTCGGCGATGTCCGAAAGTGAGTTGGCACGCTGGCGAACCCGCAGCGTCGGCTTCATTTTCCAGTTCTACTACTTGCTGCCGGTGCTGACGGCGTACGAAAACGTCGAGCTGCCATTGCTGCTTCTGCCCATGACCAAGGACGAGCGGCGCAAGCAAGTCATGACGGCGTTGGATCTGGTCAACCTCCGCGATCGCATGAATCACCGGCCGTCGATGCTGTCGGGCGGTCAGCAGCAACGCGTCGGCATCGCTCGCGCCATGGTGACCGACCCTGCCCTCATCGTTGCCGACGAGCCGACCGGCGACCTCGACACCAAGTCCGCCGATGAAGTGCTGAACATCATGCAGGTGCTCTGTTCGCAATTGAACAAGACAATCATCATGGTGACGCACGACCCGCACGCCGCGGAACGAGCGTCGCGCGTGCTGCATTTGGAAAAAGGCAAGTTGGTCGAAGACGACAGCCGCACCGCTGAGTTGGGCAAACGGCAAGGCGGGCGACGCCTGGCGTAGCACGAGCCGAAGAAGCGGCAGAGTTACTTACCATGATTCCCGGTTCCGGATTCGAAACGTCGATGGCGGAAGCGGCTTATGCGCTGCTGAAGATCTTGCTCTTGCTCGTCGGCATCGCCGTCGTCGCGGGCGTATGCACGTTGCCGGTTTTTTTTGGGGTGCTCGCGTACAAGGTGTCCTGGTTCTGGGCTTCGGATGTCACCAGCGGGTCGCGCTTTCGCCGCGGGCTGGCGGGCGTTTGCCGGATCGGGTTGCCGGCGTTCAGTCTGTTCGCGACGCTCTTGACGATGGGTTATTTCGGCGCATTCGATTGGCCGGCACGGATGGTCGGCGCCGTCAAGCGGAACCACCCGGGACCGACGCAAGCCGCCGTCAAAGGCGCATACGACAAACTGACGCGGGCCATCGTTCAAGTTCAATCGCCGGTTCTGCCGCACGACGTGGAGATTGACTGGGACCGATGCCCGGACAAGGCGCAAGAACTGGTCGACCTGTGGAATGAAAAGCAAAAGCCGCCGGAGTTGCCTTTTGCTCCCATGTTCCCGAAAAGCGTGAACCCGCCGGACCGACCGATCGGCACGCCGCCCGTTCCGAAGGAAGTCATCGACCAGTGCCGGAAGATCATCGCGGCCCACAAGGACGGTTCGCTCTATTCGGGCGATCACCGGATGACCGTGTCCAAGGTCACAATGTTGGCGGCCGAGGATTACTTCGACCGAGCCGTCAAGGAAAGCAAGATCAACCAGGACAAATCCGCGCAGCAAATGCGCGCGTTCAGCCTTTATTTCCTTTTGATTCTCGGCCCGATCCCGTTGGCGGTGTTCGTGACGGCATTCATTCTCGGCCGCCGCGGCGTCGTGCTCGGCTTGCGCAGCGTGGTTCGCGCGTTGTTGCGAACATCGCTGACCTATCTCGTCGTCTTTGTGCTCGTCTTTGTGCTCTGTTGCGTCTGGTCGATCCTGGCGTTTCTGGCCGAGATCATGACGCAGAACGATTCGAATCTGAAAGGAATCATCACTGAGAAATACCAGATTCCGAGCCAGATGAAGCCGAGCCATTTAGGAACGGTGAAGAAGCTCATCGAAGAGTTGCCGCCGGGCCAGCGGCCGGACAACATCGAAGAAAACATCATGACGTGGGCGTTTGTCGGCGGGACGCTCGATCCGACCAAGCGCACGCCCCAGAACTCGCTGTTCTTCTTCGCGACCGAGCCGGAAAAGATCATGAAGATGATGCCCGGTCTGGAGGATCTCACCGGCGACGAACGCCGGCAAATCGAAATTGCCGTTAACGGCATGACCAAGGACAAGCGGGCGGTCGTCATCGGCGCCGAGAAGCTGAAGCAAATGGGGAAAAGGGTCGGCGACCGGATGAAGATGACGAGCCTGAACTACAAGGAGATCGAGTTCGATTTCAACATCATCGCCGAGTTCCCGTCGGGCAGTCGCTGGGATCAGAGCGCCGTGATGAACCGCCAGTATCTGGACGATGAACTGCGAACATTCCCCGGTCGGCATGGCGGCCGGCAGCACGACTTGGCCGACAAAAGCATGAACCTGATCTGGGTGCGGCTGCCCAATATGCAGGCGTTTGACACGTTATCGGCCAAGCTGAACGATCCGGGCAAGTTCTCGCCGGCGATCAAGATGGAGATTGAATCGTCGGCTTATGCGAACTTCCTGTCGCCGTTCAAGACGCTGCTCTGGTTCATGAAATGGCCGCTGAGCCTGGGGCTTTTGGCCATCACGACATTGGTCGCCTCGCTCGTGATCGGCATCGGCGTGCGTGAACGCAAGACGGAGATTGCAGTCTTGAAGGTGCTTGGCTTCCGGCCGTGGATGGTCTTGGGGCTCGTGCTCGGCGAGGCACTGCTAGTGGGCATCTTGAGTGGCTTCATGTCGACGGCGACGGCATATTCGCTGGTGAACGCCCAGGGCGGATTGTCGCTGCCGATCGCGTTCTTCAATCGATTCTACGTGCCGGAGAACGCCCTCTGGTGGGGGCCGTTGATTGGCGGCGCGACGGCATTGATTGGCTCGATCCTGCCGTCGATCAGCGCCTACGGGATCAAGGCATCGCAAGTGTTCAGTCGGGTGACTTGACACGCGGTGTCGGCGAATTAGTGACGGCTGCGCGGTCTGAACGAAAAAGGGGGCCGAGCCTGAAGCGTCAGCGAAGGCGACGCCGACCGGGCGCCGGGATCGAAACGTTTTTCCGAGTTCTTCGAAATTCGCTTTGGCGTCGCCTTCGCTGACGCTTCAGGCTCCGCCGCCAGCAAGATTCATCGCATCAGGTGCAATCGACCAGTAGTAGGAATTGGTCGGTGCCAAAGTGAACGACGAGGATGGAATGGGAGTAGTCGCTGAAACGCACGAACAGTCGCCACGCCGGGCCGATGTTCTGTCGCCCGAGATGGAATTGCTATTGGACATGGCTTCGGCGATTCCGCAAGTCGTGCTGGGACTGTTGCCGCGGACTTGCCTGCGGGCGCTGCACTGGCTGATTGGCAACAAGACCGATGATGTGCGGCAGCCAGCAGTTTTGGGACGAGCGGCGGCGGCGTGCGGACTTGGCATCGCATTCTTTGCGATTCTGTTCAATCTTTGCATCATCCTGCTCGCGATCTGGGCGCATCTCTTTCCGGCGCTCGTTCGGGGTTTGGCCGCCGCTCACTTCATCGAAGAGGATTCTGGCTGGCTCAATCTCGTTCCCGCGGGACCGTTCGTTCAAGCCATGCTCGCGATCGCACTCGCGTATGCGAGCGGGTTGTTTGTACGTGTGCCATACGAATCGATTGGCCGGCCATTCCGTGTCCTCCGCGGCACGCTTTGGCTGCGCGCGATCGTCGCGCAGTTGGCAGGCTACTTGTTCCTGCTCGGCTTCGGTCTATTGCCTCTCACTTCCCTCTTGATGTTGTTGCCGATCGTTATGCCGCAAGAAGCGGTGCTGACGGATACGATCGCCCCGGCCCGGAACGGCTGGCATCGCTTCCGACGCCGCACGTTCGCGGCCATTGCCGGAATATCGGTCTTCCTGGCCCTGCTGGTCTTCGCGACACAACTCGTCACGTGGCTCGGCTTTCGCAGCACCGTATACGGCGAGATGGCGAAGCAGATCATCGGCCCGAAGGTCGCCGAGCGCTTGCCGAAGGCGCTGGTCGAAGGCTGGCCGTTCGTTCTGCTCATCATGTATGGCGTCGATTTTCTCTTGCTCTTTGCGATCGGCAAGGTGCCGCTGCAGTACAACTTCCGCAATCTTCGCGTTCGCTGGGTCACGACCATGATGACCGGCGTGGCTTTCACGGTGGTCGTCTTCTTGCTTGTTTTGATGTCGTCGTTCGTCGATAGCGTCAATCGGCTCACGGCGAGTTCCGGCGTGCCGGGCAACGTGTTCGTGCTTTCGGAAGGTGCAACCGACGAATTGTTCAGCAATCTTGGCTATGGCGACGTCGGCAAATTGGCGCTCGAACAGGCGCGAACCAACTTGAACGATCGACCCCTGGCCGTTCCTATATCCGTGAAGGCATCGCCGGGAAAAGCCGGGCAACAGCCGGTTCGCTGGTGCTCGAAGGAGACCTACTTCGTTATCAACCAGGAAATCCCAAATCCGACGGGCGAGCAGGTTCGGCGATTCGTGCAGCTTCGGGGCATCGAAGACGCGGATATCGCATCCAAGGTTCACGACATCAAGCTTTTGAAGGGCGAATGGTTTGGACGCGAGGGAGCGGTCACGCTCGCGGACGGATCGAAGGCCGTTCCTTGCGTGGTCGGCGAGGGGGCGGCGGCGGCGTTCGGCGCCGATTTCGGCCGCGATCGCTTGAACGTCGGCGATCAGTTCAAGCTCGGCGACACGGGCATGGTCATCGTCGGCATCATGCAATCGGCGGGTAAGACGTTTGATTCGGAAACCTGGGCGACCAACGACCGCATGGCCAAGGCGTTTGGCAAGCAGGCGTTTACGACGGTCGTCTTGCGTGTCGACGACGACAATCCCGAGACAGTCGCGCGCTCGGCCGAATTGATGGCGAACCATTTGACGAAGGATTTTACCACCCCACGCATCCGGGCCGTCCCGGAGACGCGCTATTACGAGGACCTCGCCAAGTCGAATTCGAGTTTGATGTACATGGTCGTCATGGTCGCGTTGATCATGTCGCTCGGCGGGATCATTGGCGTCATGCTGGTCATGTTCGCGGCGATTTCGCAGCGGATCAAAGACATCGGCGTCATGCGCGTGGTGGGATACAAGCGCTGGCAGATCCTGGTTTCGTTCATGCTGGAGTCGCTGGCGATCGCGATTATCGGCGGGCTGGTCGGCGTATTGCTCGTCATGATCGTGGACGGCATCGCGACCGCGCTTCAGGGTGGATTGACAATTACAAGCAGTATCAGTGCCGGACAGGGCAGCGGCAAAACCGTGGTGACAAAATTGGTTTTCGGCACGGACGTATTGGCCGGCGGAATTCTCTTTACGATCGTGATGGGCAGGCTCGGCGGGTTACTGCCGAGCGTCGGTGCGATGCGGCTGGGGATATTGGAGTCGTTGCGATAGAATTGTAAATTCGGCGTATCGGGGGCCAACACATGGCGAGACCAAGTCTTGGACGAAGCAAGCTTATTTAGCCGCATTGTCGAACCGGGCAAACCCTTCCCGTCTCGGGCCGCAGCGGAGGCTATCGCGGCGCTCGATTTCCAACCGACCGACAAGACTCGACTGCGAGAATTGGCTGAACTGGCCCGGACCGGCAGCTTGGGCCCCGACGACCAGCGCGCAGTGGAAGTCTATAGCCGGGTGGGCAGTTTACTCGCAATTCTCCAGGCCAAGGCAAAAAAAACCCTCTCCAAATCGAACCAAACTCGTTCTCGGAAGTCCGGCTGATATGGAACGGGCTCTCGAGAAATCCATCTGGGAGCGTGCCGGCAGCCGTTGCGAATACTGCCAACTGCCGGAGGAATGGGACCCCATTCCGTTTGAGATCGATCATGTTATTCCCATCGTTCATGGAGGGCAGACCGAATTCGCGAATCTGGCACTGGCGTGCTGGCACGATAACTGTTTCAAAGGCCCAAACCTCGCTGGCATTGACCCGGGTCTCGCCGAGTTGTGCGACTGTTTCATCCGCGTCGACACAAATGGGTCCGACATTTCGAATGGAACGGCCCCATCCTCATTGGAAAAACGGGCATCGGCAGGGCAACAATCGCCGTACTCAGGGTGAATCTGACCCACCGGGTCGCTCACCGGAGAGCGTTGATCGATCAAGGAGTCTTCCCGCCGGTCGTGACCGGATTGATGCTCCGCCGGTCGGCTCCTCTGCGATTCCCGCAAAGATGATTCGCCGGTTCTCGTGACTCACACGAATTCTGTCAGCAGCGATCTGATCGACTAAGCTGCTCGCCGCCGGTGCCGCGGTGAGCACGCCGACGACGTCGCCGCGATCCAGCACTTCTCGAGCGGACGGGAGTTCGGGCCCATCGGGAATCTTCGGCTCGAATATCGCCACGTAGCGATCAACTGCGGATCGAATCGCTCCAATGGCCGCGGGGTCGGTCGTTTCAATCAGCAGAACGAGCGGCCCATCGCCGGGAATGTTCGCCAGGCCATCGAGTATGAAGCGCGGGCCGAACAGGCTGCGAATCAGCGTTTTGCCCGATCCGACAAGTCGCGCACTCGCGAACGCAGAACGAGCAAGATGCCGAAAGTCATCAAGCCCGCCGCGAAGAACAAGTAGCGCGGCAACGGCCGGGAATCGTAGACCGGACCGGGTTCCGTGTCAGCGGGCCGCACTTTGTAGTGATCGACGCCAGCAATAGTGAAGTACTTGACGATGACCCGGTCGCCCAGGTTGATGGAGCGATTGATCTCGATGACCGGCGGAGTATGCACGGGCTTAGCGCCGAATAGATGTTCGAAGACGTGCAAGTGTTCTTCCGCTTCGGTGTGTCGCCGACCGACCTGGAAATTGCCCACCTGGAAGTAGACAGGCCGGCCGTGCAAATAGTCCGAATCGTCCAGGGTTCCCTCGGCAACGCGGTCGGTGTACTCGACTCGCGGCAAGAACTCGAACTTCTTCGCGGACCACACGAGCACGGAGAACGTTATGGAGGCGACAATCGCTCCGGTGACATTGATGAAATTGCTCGACGCAATCATATCCCCCTTGCTCGCCTTGGGGGCCCGGTATTGAAGCAAAGTGAACAGTGGAACAAGGTAGAATCCCGTACACGTGCCGATCAGGATCGTGCAGGCGACAAAGCCGGGCAGGAAGCCGAGCGAAATTCCCGCGAGCAGGCAGCCGAGGATCATCCCAACCGCACCGAGCGGAATGAGTCCCAATTCCACCTTTCGCCCCGACAGCCAACCCGCCAGCGGGCTGCCCAGGCCGACTCCGAGCGCAACCGTTCCGACGACGACGCTGGTCTTTAATTCATCCCAGCGGGGATTCTGGCTTTCGCCGAACATGTAGACCGTGGCACGCATAAATGCGACGACGAACGTGAAGAACGCGATGCCGATGACGGCGAATGCAAGCGGCCGCGACCGGATCAGGGTCTTCAGGTTGCGGAAGAGGGGAGCGAATAATCGGCGGGGGAATGGCCGTGTCGGATTGGCCGGGGGCAGCCGGCGAATCAAGAGCGAGGCCAGCACTCCGACGATGGCGAGAACCAGGAGCACGACGCCGATATAGACTTCACGGCGGAGGAATAGGAACGACATCACCCCGCCCGACACGGTGCCGAGAATGACGGCGAGAAAGGAAAGCGATTCCAGAATCCCATTGCCGCGCGAGAGCAACTGAGACTGGAGCATTTCCGGCATGGCTCCATACTTGGCTGGAACGAAGAACGCCGAGTGCGTGCCCATCAAAAAAACCGTGGACAGGACGATCCACGAGCCGATGTGGGGATGGCCTTCCGGGCGTCCGAGCCAAAAGCCAAACAGCGCGACGGCGCAGATTCCGACCTCGGCGACTTTCCACAAAACCAGCGTGTTGCGTTTGCTGAAGCGATCCGCGAGGTAGCCGGCGAGCGTGCAAAAGATCGCCCAGGGAGCGTAAAACAAAATCGGCATGAGCGAGATGGCGTTCTTTTCCGTGAGCGTCTGCGTATTGATGGCGAAGAACATGGAGGCCGCGTGAATGGCCTGATCGTTGAACGCGGCCAGGAACTGGGCGCCGAGCAGGCCGAGGTAGGTGCGATTCCACAGCGTATCGGACGCCGGTTGACCAGATCCCTCGGTCGGCATGAAAGCGCGGCTCGTGCGAACAAGTGGCAAAGGTTTTTAGTGTAGTAACTGACGGACGACTGCCAAAGTCGGCCGGAAGTGACTTGCGTCGGCGTCGGCGCGCCGGTAGGATGCATCGGACCCCTGCGGTGTTCGTGATCGGGCCGTAATATTTGCGGCGAACCGATGAAAACCCGTTGGGGGCCTGTTTAAGCTGTATGGTGCTGCATGCCCACCGCCCTTCATCCGAAGGGGCCGTAGTGGTGATCCAAATATCCATGCGGCGGGCCCCCACTTCAAACACGGGTTCCCCAAAGACGTCTCGCACGGCACAGGTGGGGGTCCATTTTTCATTTCGGGCCGGTCGATTCGCGATCGCCAATCATTTGATAATAATAACATATGTAAATATTTAAATGTGATTTTGGTCGCGGCGTAGTTGTCGGGCTGCGTGGAACTTACGCCCACGGAGAATTTTTCGAGAAGAAAGGTGTTGACAGCTGCAATAGCCAGAGTATTATCTCGCCATCGCGAATTCGCCCGGTTCGCCCTCACCCATCAACGGGACACAGAATGGCTCCTTGCAAGACCGACAGCGGGAACGCCCGACCCGCCCAACCGACTTGCCAGCTCGCCCCGGCCACCACGCGGTGCACCCTGTCTCGCACACCGCACGGGCCGACCCGTACCCGCGGGGTACGGGCTACCGAGTGATCCTCCAACTTCAACTGAATTGCAATCGCATGCCGATCGGTTGATCGGTATCGACCACCGGCCAGAGGGACGCATGGATTGTCGTCCACCTGGGCGGACCACGGACCAAAGGTCTGAGCGGCCAGGTCATCCGGGGAATGGATGCCCCAGGCAGTCGCCAAGAAGTGCGTGGGTCGGGGCAGCCGAGGCTGCCCTCTGCGACCCGGCCGCCCGGACCTCTGGGGCTACAAGTGACAGGGATGCCTTGCGGCCTCCGTGGGGCCCGCGTTGCCGAATAGGATGTCGGCAACGCGGGCCGATTTCGTTTCTTCCCATCACCTTCCCTGGCGTCCGAACCCCTTGGCTCTTATCCTCATCTGAATAGGTAGTGCCCGTTCGGAGACTCGATTCCCATGCCCGGCGACTTTCTGGCTCTGCTCAATGAGCGCGTTCTCATTCTGGACGGGGCGATGGGAACCAATATCCATCGCTACAATCCGACCGATGACGACTGGGGTGGGGCAAGTCAGGTCAACAACTGCGACTACATGGGCATCACCCGGCCCGAGTGGATTTACGAAATTCACAAATCCTTTTTGGAAGCCGGCTGCGACGCGGTGGAAACGAATACCTTCAACGGATCGAAGATCGTCCTGGCCGAATTTGGCCTCGGCGATCGCGTCGACGAAATCAATCGCCGGAATGCCCGCATCGCCCGCGACGCCGTCAACGCATTCAGCACTCCGCAGCGGCCGCGATTCGTCATCGGCTCCATGGGCCCTGGCACCAAGATGCCGTCGGTCGAAAACGAATCGATCTACGCCGACTTCGACACAATCGCGAATTCCTATCGGCCGCAGATCGTCGCTTTGCTCGAAGAAGGCGTCGATGCGCTCTTGATCGAAACTTGTTTCGACATCCTGCAGGCCAAGTGCGTCGCGATCACGGCCATCGAGGAAATGAATCGCAAGGGCGTTCGCGTGCCGCTGATGGTGCAGATCACCGTCGACGATCGCACCAAGGGCGCGACGCTCCTGCCGGGTACCGAGATTCCCTCGGCCATCACGACCCTGTTGGCGCTCCAGGAAATCGATGTCATCGGCATCAATTGCTCGGTTGGACCCGACCTGATGCTCTCCGCGGTCAAGACACTCAGCGAATCGAGCGATCGCTTCATCAGCGTCCTTCCCAACGCGGGCCTGCCGATCAAACGGGGAGATGAGACTTTTTTTCCACTCCAGCCGCAGGAATTGGCCGACTGGCATCATCGCTTTGTCACGGAGTTTGGCGTCAACATCGTCGGAGGGTGTTGCGGCACAACGATCGAGCACCTGAAAGCCGTGATTGACCGGGTGGCGGGCAAGAAGCCGGCCCCGAGGTCGCCGAAATACACGCCGGCGGTGTCCAGCCTGTTTCAGTCGGTCGATTTGCAGCAAGTTCCCCGGCCGCTCATCATTGGCGAACGAACGAACACGAATGGTTCGCGGAAATTCAAGCAGCTACTCGAAAAGGAAGACTGGCACGGCCTGGTCGATATGGGCCAGGAGCAAGAACGGGAAGGGGCGCACGTCATCGACGTTTGCACCGCCTACGTCGGCCGCGATGAAGTCCGCGACATGAAGCAGGTCATGCGTCGCTTCAATGCGGTCATTACCAAGCCGCTCATGATCGACTCGACGGAAGTGCCGGTCATCGAGGCGTCGCTCAAGCTGGTTAGCGGCAAGCCGATCATCAACTCCGTGAATCTGGAAGATGGTCGCGAAAAGTTCGACAAGATCGTAACGCTCGCTCGCAAGTACGGGGCCGCGCTCGTGTGCGGCTGCATCGACGAACGCGGCATGGCCCGGACTTCACAGACGAAGTTTGAAGTAGCTGCCCGCATTTATGAGATTTGCACAAAGGAATATGGCCTGCCGCCATCGGACTTGCTGTTCGATCCGCTCGTGTTGCCAGTCAGCACGGGGCAGGAACAAGAGCGTCGCAATGGGCTCGAGACGCTCGAAGGGATCCGCCGGATCAAGGAGTTGCCCGGAGCGCTCACAACCGTGGGCCTCTCGAACGTCAGCTTCGGTTTGAGCCCCTACTGCCGGCAGGTCGTCAATAGCGTCTTCCTTCACTACGGCATCGAGTATGGTCTCGACTCGGCCATTCTGCACGCCGCGAAGATTATTCCGCTCGCATCGATCGACGCGGAAGGCCGCGAATTGGCCCGCCGTCTGTTGTTTGCCGAGTACGATTCCGGCGATCCGCTGCAGCAACTCATCGAGCATTATGCCGACAAGAAAGGCGTAGCCAAGTCCGCCCGCAAGCTCGGCGACACGGTCGAGGAACGCCTCAAGCAGGCGATTATCCAGGGCCGCCGCGAATCGCTCATCGCCGATCTCGACCATGCTCGCGAACGCTATTCACCGATCGACATTATCAACAAGATCCTGCTCGACGGCATGAAAGTCGTCGGCGAACTGTTCGGCAGCGGGCAGATGCAGCTTCCGTTCGTGTTGCAATCGGCCGAGGTCATGAAGGCAGCAGTGGCTTATCTCGAACAGTTCATGGAGAAAGTCGAAGGGGCGGAAAAGGGCAAGATCGTCCTCGCCACTGTCAAGGGGGACGTTCACGACATCGGCAAGAATCTCGTTGACATTATTCTGTCAAACAACGGCTACAAGGTTTTCAACCTGGGCATCAAGCAGCCCATTGCCGCCATGATCAAGGCCTACGAGGATCACCAGGCCGATGCGATTGGCATGAGCGGACTGCTCGTTAAATCGACCGTGGTCATGAAGGAGGATTTGATCGCTCTCAACGAGCGAAATCTGGCCCCGCCGGTCATTCTGGGGGGGGCGGCATTGACCCGGCGCTACGTCGAAAACGATTTGACCGCACTTTATCGCGGTCAATTGTTCTATGGTGAAGATGCGTTCGGCGGACTGCACATAATGGACCGGCTCATGCAGGACAAGCGACTTCGCACGAGCGGCAGCCGAGGTGTCGCGGGATTAGCCGAGCGACGCCGGCCGTCCGAGCGGAGTTTGAAGCCAGCCGCCGAAGCCGCGGTCTGTTGTCCCGCCCACCCGATCCGAAACTTGCCCAAGCGGTCGCCCACCCTCAAACCGGCGCCCAATGTCCCCGAGGCGCCATTCTGGGGCAGCAAGATTGTCACCGGCATTCGGCCTGAGGACTTGTTTCCGTATCTGAACGAAAGGACTTTGTTTAGCACGCAATGGCAGTTTCGCAAGAACAATGTCGCAATTGCCGAATACGAACGGCAGATGCGCGAGGTGGCTTACCCTGCACTCGAACGGCTCAAGGCGATGTGTCTGAAGGAGAATATTCTGCGGCCGGCCGTGGCGTACGGATTCTTCCCTTGCTCCAGCGAAGGCGACGATCTGATCATTTATGAGTCCGATCGAACGACCGAGCGATTGCGCTTTAGCTTCCCGCGTCAGGACCACGGGGACTTTCTGTGCCTGAGCGACTACATTCGGCCTGGCGAGAGTCGGGCGACCGATGTGGTTGCGTTCTCCGCAGTGACGATGGGCGAGGAAGTCAGCCGGCGCAAAAGAATTCTTCGAGACCGATCGCTACACCGATTATCTGTACTTACATGGCCTGGGCGTGGAAATGGCCGAGGCGCTCGCCGAGCTATTCCACAAGCGGCTGCGCGAGGAGTGGGGAATTGCCGGCGATGATTCGCCCGTGATTCAGAAGCTGTTCAAGAAACACTATCGGGGTTGCCGGTACTCGTTCGGCTACCCGGCCTGTCCGAACCTGGAAGATCAGGCCAAGCTATTTGAATTGTTGGAGCCGGAGCGTATTGGTTTGCACCTCAGCGAGCAATTCCAGCTCGAACCGGAGCAATCCACCACCGCGCTGGTCGTGCATCACCCCGCGGCCAAGTACTTCAATGTGACGCGTTCGGCCGGCTGTGATGCGGCGTGAGACTTTCAACCACCAAGGCACAAAGTTCACACAAAGAAACACCAAGACGAGAATTCGGCCGAATGATTGCGATTGACGCGAAGGCGATCTTAATCACCGTGAGTAATTCGGCTGTAGGACGGATTTCCAATCCGTCCCGCTGGTCCGCGTAGGACGGATTACAAATCCGTCCTACAACTGAATCGTGCGCGTGCTGGAGTCCGGCTGTTTCGCTCGCCATGGCCATTTTCTCTCCGCTTCATTGTGGTGAATCTTTTTGATGGGTTCTCGCGACGTCATGATCCGGATCACCGACCTCGTCGTCCAATACGGGACGTATCGAGCGGTCGATGGGCTTTTCCTCGATCTCTATCGCGGCGAACTCTTTGGCTTGCTGGGTCCGAACGGCGCGGGCAAGAGCACGACAGTCCGCGTGCTCATTGGTCAGCGGCGGGCGGACGCGGGACAAGTGACTGTCGGCGGGTTGGATGTTGCCCGGCAATGGCAGCAAGTCAAATCGCTGTTCGGCTATGTGCCGGATCGCGACAACCACTTCGATGAATTTAGCGGCTGGCGCAATCTTAAGATCTTTTGCGATCTTTATGGCGCTCCTCGCGACCGCGTCGACGAGTGTCTGCGGCTCGTCGAACTGACGGAAGCCGCCGACCTGCCGGTTAAAAACTATTCGATGGGCATGAAGAAGAAGCTTCTGTTGGCGCGAGCGCTGTTGCACGATCCGCCGGTCATGTACCTCGACGAGCCGACGGCGAACTTGGACATTCACTCGTGCGCCGTCGTTCATCGAATCTTGCGTGAGCGCGTCAAAGCCGGGCGTACCGTCCTGTTGACTACGCACAACATGAATGAAGTGGAAGCCATCTGCGATCGCGTGGGCATCATGTCCCAGGGCCGATTGATTGCTCTCGATTCGCCTTTGGCGTTGCGACAACGCCACACCGAACGCAAGGTGGATGTTATCCTGAATGAGGGCGAACGACTGGTCTTCAATCTGGATCGCGATGAGGAGCGCGTGCGACTCGCCGAGTTGACGCTTGAAGGGAAGATCGGCAGCGTCCACACCCGCGAGTTTGATTTCCACTCGACGTTTTTGAAATTGACGGGGACCGAATTCGATTGAACCAAGGTCAGAAGTTAGGGACTCGTTTCCACGATGCGTTGGCGAATTCTCAAAACGCTCCTCCAAAAGGAGGCGCTTCGGCATGCGACGAATCGCGGCGGCCTCGCATTGGCCGGCTTGCTGATCACGGCTTCGTTGCTTCTCGCGGCGCTCAATCCGGCCGCCGACGAGGACAAGCCCGCAACCCTCATCGGCGGCCTGCATCACTGCATTATCTATTACGACAACCACGACGATTGGGTGAGCTATCTCGAAGCCCACAAGCCCGCCGGACTCAAAGCAAACATTCTGTTCTACCCCATTCGTCCGAAAATTGAGATCGACGATCGCATCAAGTATGACCCGGGAACCGGCGGCATTGAACTGCGCTCCATGTTGGGCGTGGATGGCCGATCGAGGTTTCGGGTTTACGTTCGCTATCCGGAAGGCGACCGGGCGAGCATGGCGGCTTATGAAGGCTGGTTCTGGCGCGAGACGCAACGTTACTTTCACGCTCGCGCGGCCGAGGAATTGCGAAAGGCAGGCGTCCACGTCGAAACCGAGTTGCCCGCCCCGATTCTCGACGACAATTTGTGGGCTTATCGACAGGCGTTTAGCGACTTATCGGCTCGATATAAATTGGCCGCGGCAACCAGCGGCGAATCTCCTGCGAAGGCGATTCCCGACTTGGAAATGGTGGAGCGGGCCGTGGCCGGCGGCTCGCTCGACCTGCGCGCGGCGATCGCGACCGCGCTCGTACTCTTTTCGCTCTGCTTCAGTTGCATCTACCTGATGCCGTCGCTGACGTGTGAGGAACGCGAACGAGGCCTCTTGCTGGCCCAGGCGCTCAGCCCAGCGACGGCGGGGGAGATTCTCGCGGCCAAGTTCCTCTTCTACCCGGCGTTCGGCATCTTGTTGGCCACGCTCCTCGCGGGCATCCACAATTCCGCCGTGCTGACTCGGCCATTCTTCTGGATGACGCTCGGCACGCTCGCCGTCGGCACGCTGGGAATCGGCATGACGATCGCGTCACTGGCGAAGACTCAACGGGCCGCCAGCCTGGGTGCTTTGTGCTATATGCTCGCGGTAGCGCTGATTCTGCTGGTTTGCCAGCAAAACAATCTCACGCAATTGCCGAAACTCGCGCTCGATATCACGCGCCACACCTGTTGCATGCGACGCTGACCAATCAGATTGTTCGCGATCACTGGTGGAATCTGGCGGCCGCCGCCGTATTGGCGATTGCCTGGGTCCTGGTTGCCGTGATTCTGTTCCGCCGACGCGGCTGGCAATGATCCATCAAGGCTTGACCGGCTCCGGCTGCACTTCGACCGCTTTGCCGTCGTCCATCAGCACCGTGCCGTCGACGTCGGCCATTCGCGAAGCCAGAGTCGCCGCGACTTGGTCTTCCTTTTCCCATTCGCGCAAGCTGCGTTCGGTGCTCATGAGATAGCCCCATGGACGCAGTCCCGGCGCATGCAAACAGACGGCCCGAATGCCCGCCATGATGGGCATGGCAAGGAACAGACCGGGAATTCCCCACACCTGGTCCCAGAACAGGCACGCGATCATCACGGTGGTCGCATTCAGGTCCATGCTGCGGCCCATCACCATGGGCACAATGAGATAGCCTTCGACCGTAACAACCACCGTATAGAGGACGAGAATGATGCCGGCGACCACCGGCGACACATGAATCAGCGCGTCCAGTATCGGAGGAACGCCCGCGATGATGGTGCCGATGTAAGGGACGTAGCAGAGGACCATCGTGAGCAACGCCCAGGTCCAAGCCTGATTGAGGCCGAGCAACGAATAGATGAGACCGAGAAAGAGCCCCAGGGCAATGTTGACCAGGGTTCGCCAGACGAGATACGATCGAATCGCCTCCGCAACGCCGGCCAACGCGCGCGTGACCTGGCTCTGCGTTACGGTACTCTTGCCGAAAATATCGCGAATGCGATCGGCGAGAAACTGCCCTTCCAACAGCAGAAACAAGAGGATGAACAGAATGATCACGCTCTGGATGAGCCAGGAGCCGGCGATCTTGGAGAGGTTGATCAACTGATCGGTGATGTAGTGGCCATCCAGTAATTGGCGGGTGTAGTTGTAGACGTTGGAGCCTTCGGGATCCCTGGGAAGGATGCGATCGACCGATTCAATCGGAGCGATCGATTTCAGCGACTCGCGGGCATTGTCATAAACCTTCGCGAGCTTTTCCGGATCGCGGGGATTGGGAATCTCCTGAACAATCTGCGGGACCGCCAGTGCGAAGCCGATGAATACGCCGAGATTCACCAGAATCAGCCCGAGGATCACGGTCAGGCATGCGGCAAACCACGGCATCTTCAGCCGGCGGTGCAGCCAGCTCGCGGCCGGCCAAAGAATCACCGCCAGCAAGGCGGAGATCGTCACCGGGATAAAAATCGATTGCCCGAGGTACAGTGCGACCGACACGCCAATGAGCGCGAGCACATTGAGCCCAATGCGGGTCGCCGTTGTGAGGTTCAAATTCATGCGCACGAGTGTTGCCCGTTCGGGTCACGAGTTTATCCCATCATTGCGGCTCGCAGCGTATTGTGCAACAGCATGGTGATGGTCATCGGGCCAACTCCCTTGGGCACGGGCGATAGCCAGCCCGCGACCGGCGCCACGCTGGCCTCATCGACGTCGCCGACGAGCTTGCCGGCCACGGAGTTAATCCCGACATCGACCACCGCAGCCCCCGGTTTCACCATTTCGCCTGTGACAAATCGCGGAGCGCCGACGGCGGCCACGAGAATGTCCGCCGTACGCGCAATCGCCGGCAGGTCGGCCGTGCGGCTGTGAGCAATGGTGACGGTCGCATCGCCCGCTTCGGCGAATGTCACGGATGGTTTTTGCATCAGGATCAGTGCCAGCGGCTTGCCCACGATATTGCTGCGGCCGACGATGACGACATGCTTGCCGGCGGTAGCAATGCCGGTTCGGGCCAGCATCTGCTGCACGCCGAAAGGCGTACACGGGAGAAACCGCGGATGCCCGGCGGCGAGCAAGCCAACGTTTTCCGGATGAAAGCAATCGACATCCTTCGCCGGAGTCACGGCCCGAATGACCGCCCCCTCGTCCATATGTTTCGGCAATGGAAGCTGCACCAGGATCCCGGAGACGGCGGCGTCTTGGTTGAGGCGGTCAACGAGTTCAAGAAGTTGCCGTTGCGTCGCGTCGGCCGGCAAGCGATGCAACCAGCTCGCCATGCCGGCAGCCTCGCAGGCCTTGCGCTTATTGCGGACGTAGACTTCGCTAGCTGGGTTCTCGCCGACCAGAACGGCAGCAAGCCCCGGCGTGCGCCCGCCCGCCGCAATGTGACGGGACACCGCTCCCGCGATTTCCGCTCGCATGGTCGTCGCGATAGCCTGGCCGTCAATCTTCTGTGCCGGCATGGCTGTTCCTAAAAGCGAGCAGTTTCGGCCAGCCGAACGCTCTATATTAGCGAGCCGAACGCCCGCCGTGGCGAACCGAACGCCCGCCTTGGCGAGCCGAACGCCCGCCTTGGCGAGCCGAACGCCGTAAGGCGTCGGGTGATGACATCACCCGGCGGCTTACGCCGCTCGGCTCGCCAGGTGGCCGCTCGGCCCGCCAAGTCCGGCCGCTCGGCTCGCCAGATGGCCGCTTGGCTCACCAAGAGCCAGCAGCTTGGCCATCCCACTCAGTAGGTTTACGACCGGGCAATTGACATGTCCGGCCCTGGGCGATTCAATAATCCGTCCTGAGTTCGTCCAACGAGGATTCCATGAACGATCTGTGTCTGGTCACTGGCGGCGCTGGCTTCATTGGTTCGCACCTGGTCGATGGCCTGGTTCGGGCCGGCCGTTCGGTCCGAGTGCTCGACGACTTTAGCACCGGCCTGGCCGACAACCTCAAGCATCACGGATCGAAGATCGAGATTGTCGAAGGCTCGATCGTCAACCCGGCCGATGCGGCGAAAGCGGTCGCGGGCGCGAAGACCATATTTCATCTCGGGGCCCTCGCATCGGTGGCGCGGAGCGTGGAAGCGCCGCCGGTGAGCCATGCGGCCTGCGCGACCGGCACGCTGATCGTTCTCGACGAAGCGCGGAAAGCCGGCGTGAAGCGCGTGGTCTACGCGGCCAGTTCGAGCGCGTATGGCGGCTATTCGACGCCGGAAGGACAGAGCGAGGATCTATCGCCCAATGCCTTTTCCCCCTACGCGGCGGCGAAACTGGCTGGCGAGTATTACATGCAAGCCTTCGCGGCGACGTATGGCATCGAGACCGTGCGACTGCGCTTCTTCAATATCTTCGGGCCGCGGCAGCGGGCCGATTCGCCCTACTCGGGGGTAATCGCGATCTTTACGGCGGCCATGCAAAAAGGCCAGGCGCCCACCGTGCACGGCGATGGCCTGCAGTCGCGCGACTTCACGTATGTGGCCAATTGCGTGCAAGCGTTGATGAAGGCGGCTGAAGCCCCGGACGTTTCGGGCAAAGTTTACAACGTCGGCACCGGCCGTAGCGTGACGGTTTTGCAACTGGTCGATGCGCTCAACAAGATCATGGGAACGGACCTCACCGCCAAACACGCCGACCCCCGGGCCGGCGATGTCCGCTATTCGCTCGCGGATATCTCGCGAACGCGCAAGGACCTCGGCTACAATCCGACCGTCCCGTTCGAAGACGGATTGGCCAAGACGCTGGCGTGGTATCGCGGCGAGAGTTGGGATTGCGCAGTCACATAATGGGCATGCTTCCGAAGAAGAACCCACCACAAAGACACCAAGATCACACAAAGACACAGCGCGGCCCTTGGCCGCAACCAAATGAAGCAGGCATGTCCGGTTGGATAGAGTGGTGTTAGCGCACATTACTCAGCAACCGGAGCATGCCATGCAGACCTTCTTACAACAGCACAGCGACCATATCCACGGAGTTCTTTCAGGTTTGGATCGTGTTCGCTTTCGAGGCACCTTACGTTCGATCTGCTATGCCGACGGCTTGTCCCGCTACTTGGGCTTCCTCAAGGTCTTGCTGGTCGCATTCAAGAGCTTCTTTGACGGGACGGCCCGGCGACTGAAGCTCGCCACCGAACGGTTAGCCGCGACGACTCCCGTTGGCAAGGTGGTTTACTTGTCCGGCACGATCGACAAAGAGGCGGTTGTCCACGATCTGATCCGGCAGCACGCGGTGGCGGACGATTTCACGGGCGTGATTGCCGTCCTCAGTTGCGTCGAGAACTGTCGCAGTTTTCAACTGTACAAGAACGCGGCCACCCGGATGCTGGAACTGGTGTCGGCCCAGCGCAAGTGTTTGCACTATTACATCTACCTGCGCCATCCGCGCTTCGGCATGATGCACATCCGTCTGATGACGTGGTTCCCGATGTCCGTGCAGATTTGCCTGAACGGCCGCGAGTGGCTGGCTCGGCAACTCGACGCGGCGGGCATCGAGTACCAGCGCGAGACAACAGCTTGGCCTGGGTGGCGGACTTCCCGAAGGCGCAGGCCCTGTTCGACGAACAATTGCAAACGGACTGGTCGGCGACGTTGACCGGCGTGATTCGCGAGTCGCATCCGGAGTTCGCGCGGCTGCTGACCGAGTGGCAACTCCGCGACTATTACTGGACGGCCGAACAGACGGAGTGGGCGACCGACGTGGCGTTTCGTTCGGTGGCGGCGTTGCGGCCGTTGTATCGCCGGTTGGTTCGGCACGCGACCGAGAACCTGTCGAGCCCCGATGTGCTGCGCTTCTTGCAGCAGCGGCTGACAAAGGCCGGAGCGTTGGACGGTCGCTTTCAAGGCGAAGTCGTGAGCAGCACGAAAACGCGCAGTCGAGGGGACACGCGTGAAGCACCGCCTGGGTCGGAACAGTTTGAAGATGTACGACAAGTTCGGTTGCATCTTGCGGATCGAAACGACGATCCATCAGGCGGAAGGCTTGAAGGTGTACCGTCCGAAGGAAGGCGATCCGAGCGGGAGATTGGCCTGGCAACCACTGCGGCGGGGCGTGGCGGACCTGTACCGTCGCTGCCAGTTGTCGCAAGCGGCCAACGAGTCGTACTTGGCGGCCCTCGCGGCCGTCGAGTCCCCCGAGACGCTCGGCCCGGCTCTGGTGGCCGCGAGCCGGCCGGTGACCAAAGCGGGCCGTCGCCACCGGGGACTGAATTTGATGTCGCGCGACGATGGCGCGTTGCTGCGCACGATCAACCGGGGTGAGTTCGCGATCGCGGGCTTCCGGAATCGCGACCTCCGCATGCTCCTGACTGGCTCAGCCCCGACCAACCCGGTCGAGACGAAACGCCAGAGCGGACGCGTGACGCGGCAATTGCAACGACTCCGCGCCCACGGACTGATCCGCAAGATCCCCAAGAGCCACCGCTACAAAATCACCGATCGCGGCCGACTCCTCGCCACGGCCATCAGCTACATCCACGATACCAATGTGCAAATACTCGCACTCGCCGCATAAGAATTGTGTTATGGCAACTAAAAATCAGTAGTGAGTAATACAGAGAGGATGTATTTGGTATCCTTTGTGTCTTTGTGTGATCTTGGTGTCTTTGTGGTGGGTTCTTATGTCGGCCCGCAACCATAGCCCTAATTAAATTCCCTCGTAGGATGGCTCTGCACCCGGGACTTGGGCAGCCAATCTATGCAGATTTCCTCGGACAAGATCATCCGTCTGACTGGTAAGGACCATCCACCGGAGGTCCGTAGCGCGGCAATCACCGTGCTTGGCGAACTCGGCGGCCGCGACGCTGCCGTCAATTCGGCAGTGCTCGACGCCCTCGTTGCGGACGATGCGAATGTTCGCGTTCGAGCGGTTCGAGCCGCGGGGCAACTGCGCATCGAAAAGGCGCTGCCGCTTCTCATCCAGCGCATCAATCATGGCGGGCTCGAAGGCGAATTGGCCGCGGAAGCGGCCGCGAAATTCGGCGCGAAGGGTGCGCACGCCCTGCAAGACGTGATTCACAAAGTAGTGCCGGGCGTTCGCAAATACATCGCCGCGGCGCTGGCGGGCGCCGAGGCCGACGGCACCAAGGACGCCTCCGGCATTGCCATGCTTCAGGAAAAGGACCCCGCGGTCGTGGAAGCCGCGGTCGGCACGCTGGCCGCCCGCATTCCGACGCTGGACGCGAAACGGAAGCGGGTTCTCGCCGATGAATTGTTCGCTCTGGCCAAGTCGAAGAAAGCCAAACTCACCCCGGCGGGTGAAGCGGCCGTCGTTCGCCTGGCGGGCTTGCTGGATGACGACCGCGTCGAGCCCTTGCTCTGGGACCGCGTATTGCCGCCGCTGCCGGCCGAGGTGCGGTCGGCGGCGATCCAGAATCTCGCCAAGTTCATCGACTCGCCGAGCAAGGATCAACGGGCGAAGCTGTTTCGATGTGCCGCCGACCCGCAATTCCGGGTGGCGGCCCCGGCGATGATGCTGCTCGACAAGCTGCCCTTCTCGCCCAAGCAGATTGACGACTGGCTCGACCTGCTCGATGCGCCCGACATCGCCCCGCGGCGGTTCGCACTCGGCAAGATCGGCGGTATCGACACGGCCGAGGTTGCCAATAAGCTCGTTGAACAGATCAAGCATGCAGATCGCAAATACCGCGGCGACGTACTAGCGAAGCTGGCGAGTCTTTCCAAGGGCCGTAAGGCACTGGCGAAGCCGCTGCGTGAAGCGGAGACGCCCGAGGAGGCCTGGGACCTGGCCCGCGTGGTGGCGCCATTCGCCAAAGGCGATCCCAAGACCTGGGCAGATGAATTGTTCGTGACCCTTTGCAAGTATCTCGAAGCGAATGACAAGCGCGTCGATCCGGTGTTGTTCGTCTTGCGCGAGGCCGGCCCGGCGGAACTGCGTGATCGGCTCGAAGCGAAGGCGGCCGGGTTCAAGAAGAAGGAAGAGTTCGAGCGAGCCCTGCTCTACTACAAAGCGGCCGCACGCGACCCCTCCAGCGGTTTTTCAATCCGCCTTGGGTTGGCAACAGTCGCCTTGAAACTCTCGAATAAGGAACTGGAATCCGAGGCCCGGGCCCACGACGCGGCATTGCACCATTTCTCGGACCTTGTCCGCCAGAACGAACCGGCGACGTACAAGGAAGTGGAAACGACCAAGTGGCTGGGGGCCGACGAATTGTATTACCTCGGCTTCCACTTTATCGAACATGCGGGTGTCATGGGCGACTTCGGCGGCAAGGTGTTGAAATTGTTGCTCAAGCGCTTCCCGAAGAACAAGCTGGCGGCATCGGCGAAGAGTAAGCTAAAGACGTTTGGCTAGCCGAAACGGCGCTGGTCATTCGTCCATCGCCCCGATCAGACTGGTTATCCGCCACTCGTGAAGCCGCGACGCGAAGGCTTTGCGGAGCGGAGCGCGAATTGGCGCGACTCGTGAAGCCGCGACGCGAAGGCTTTGCGGAGCGGAGCGCGAATCGGGCGCGACGGCTTTGCTCCGCACTCCTGAATCTTACGCTCTTTGCGGAGCGAACGGTAGGATTGCGGAGCGTCTTGCGGACGGTCCAGGAACACGGGAGCAATTCCCAATTCCTCTTGCTCTTGAATCAGACAACACAGGTTGTGGCAAATGATCTTGGCGAGGACTTCGTTCACTATAGCCGCATCAGTCACGCTGCGAACGCTGTCGCCGAATTTCCGCTTGATGGCGCTGAACGTGGACTCCACATTAGACCGTTTGTGGTAGTGGGCAAGGTACTCGTCGCGCTTGAAGTTGAAGTAGTGGAACATCTTTTCAAAGAGCCCGCCCGCCGCGCCGGTTGAACTCGACTTGAACGGTATGTAGGCTGTTCCGCCCATGTCCGCGACGGTCTCGAAACTCTCTTGGGAGACGTAGGCTTTGTCGGCGCTGGCTTCATTGACCTCAAACGTCTCGGCTGTCTCTTGCATCAGCGGCTTGAATTGGGGGCAATCGGCAGAGTCTTTGTCGAGCACGCGAACCGCTGTAACGCAATTCGTTTTGACTCCGCAAGCAATGTGCGCCTTGACCCAATGGGCCTTCTTGCGTTCGCAACCGTACTTCTCGTCGTACCAGCGAATGAACCGGCTAGTTGAAAACCCGCTCGAATCGACCGCGAAGTTTGTTTCTACAGCCGCGAGCGGGGACGCGCTCTTTGCAACCAAATCCGTCATGATTTGCGTGTAAGCCGGGTTTTGCGTGTAGAGCGTCACCTTCATGCCGAGTACGTTCGTCGCAATGTGGCCGTTCTCGAATGCGTGCCTTAGATCGGTTGAGAATCGGCGAGCCTAAAGCCGCAATAGACCTTGTAGATGATCGAAAAGACTTGGTCGCGGGCCGCATGCGATTTCGGGCCTTTGCGCGGTCCACGGTCTGTGTCAGGAATGTCGCGGCAAAGTTCGCTCAAAAGAAGTTGGAAGCGGTCTTTCTCCGTGGTCTGCATTTGTTGTAGGCAGGCCAATCTTGCCGGTAGGTGGTCTTCTTGGTGAACGTCACTTCTTGCGTCTCTACAACCGTTCCGTCCGATTGCCGTTCGCGACGAATGGTGAACCGGACCGCGTGAATGTGCTTGCACGGCTGGCCGGTCTCTTCATGGTCCGGGCAGGAACAGAACGGGGCGGCATCGTCGGGGCACACGGTGTACTTCTCGCCGTTGCCGGTCTGAGACGGCACGATCCAAACCTTGCCCTTGTTCGTGAGCTTCTGAGTGGCCGCAATCACCAAACCACGTTGTTCGCGAGCGTCCATCGTCAACTCCCATTTGGTCTATACTAAAAGTATAGACTAGATTGGGTTGACTCGTCAATATCTTTTGGATATATTTTTAGTAAATAGTTTCCGTGAGGCTCCGATGAAACAAGTGGTGGACGAGAAGGCCCTGGGTGAAGTGTGGATTCGCGGGTATCGCTGCCGATGCGGACATGAATGGGTCAATCGTGGTGTGACCGAGCGGCCGCGCGTTTGCCCTAAGTGCAAAAGCGCGAACTGGGATCGGCCTAAGCTATTCGAGCGGAAGTCAAAGGATCGGTAACCTCGGCGAAGTGAGATGCTTATTCCCCGTCGCGGGACTCAGTTATCAAGACGGGGAAGACGTGATCGATCCAATTCTCGTTGCCTTGCTTTCGTATTTGAGACACGATTCTCATGACTCCGAGTCCAGGGAAGCCGGCGAACTTCCCTTCTGTGGTGACCCGGTGGATTGGCTTTGAAAAAGAGAATGATCCCTCCGCTATGTTCACCAGAGGATCATGGCCCGGAACCTTCACGAACAGTCGGTAATCGAATTTATCCTCGGGCGAGTCTTTTCCGGGCTCTAACATCCAGGCCGCGGAAACTCGGATCGGTACAAGTTCCCCGATAGCGCCACCCGGCTCGATCTTCGTCACTTGGAACGCATCAATTAGATGGAAAATGCTCACCTCTCGCGTGTTTGCGTCAAGCGACGCTGACCGAGAGCAAACTACATATACAGGTATTGGCATGTGTTTAACCAACTGGCGCGTAACGTTTTGGCAACGGCTCTTTGCAGGCATTCCAAGCGACGATCTCGTCTATGTGCCAGTTCTCGTCTTCAGGCTCTGACGGATGCTCGACAATGCACTGCCCGCACAATTGAGTCGTGACCCACTGAATTGTGGGACTGACAACGATGTTTGGGGCAGGTTCGGTGTAGGTTATTCTTGGAATTCGTGGGAGCGTGAGAAGCTCCCTGTAGTAGTCGCGCATTTCCTTGACTTCAAAGAATGCGCCGAGCGCCCGGTCATACCCTGCCTGCTGAATCTGGCCTCCCTTTTCCCATCTATTTACCGTCGCCTCAGCAACTCCAAATTGCTCAGCTAACTGCCGCTGACTGAGGCCAAGTCTCAACCGGCCAGCCTTAATCTCTTCGGGCATCATCAGGCCGGCACATGCCCGCAATTCTCGCCCGATACGATCGTTGGCTTCGTCGGGCAGAACAACGGACTTGCACTCGTCGCACCGGTAGAACGTCAGCTTGTCGAGTTTGATTTCGTAATTCCGGCCGTCGTGCATGGCGTCTGTACGATACGGCTCGGTAACGAGTCGCATTGTACCCTTGCACTCCGAGCATGGAATTTTCTCCCTCATTCGTCCGTCACCCCTTAGATTCATGGGCACCTACGCCCATCGCCGTCGGATCGTCTTCGTCGTCACCCGTTAATACGATCTTGACAAACACCCGGCCCAGACCAGGTACATCGAAGCAAACGGTGTAGTAGTAGTCGAATCTGCGGCGACAGCGCCACTCTTCGTCGGTCTCGTCCCGTTGGTAGATTTGTCCGGTTCGACAGACGAAGTCGATGGTGAGATGCTTGAGTTCCGTCGGCTCAAGCCCCTCGAAAAACGCATCATTGCGAATTTTCTTGGTGGTCGGCTCATCAAACTCGAAATAGCCACCCGTTTTCTGAGCAATGCTAATCGCCTTCTTTACCAGACGCAGCTGCCGCTCAGCTTCGCTTTCAGGCATTTCCCTTGACCTGGTTTTAGGATAGCAGGAGATTGACTTACGTCAATATGTATCTCCGCGGATAACCAATGACAAAATATAAGTTCATACCGCTCAACAACTTAATGATTTAATGTTTGGCGCGAATTCTATTGCCAAACACGAACCGTGACTCTGCCCAACTGTCGGCGAGAAGCCGACTTCCCCCAAATTGCCCAGAGAATGCCTAAAAAAAAAGACACTCGGACTAGCCGGCGCGTACGCCCAGCTGCCCGAGTGTCTCCCTGCCAGACACTTCGTCTCGGCTAACCGCCGGGGTGATGAGTCCCGGCATCCTTAGATGTAAATGTATTATCCCCAAGCCCGAAAATCAAGTGCGCGATTTTCTGGCTTGGCTTAGAGCGAATCGTTCCTACAAACTAACCAGCTACGTCTAGAGTGGCTCTTGATCGACGTGATGAATCGGTCGAGAAAGGACGCCATGCATCTTGCTCCCCTGCTTCTGGGCATGTGCATGGCGTCCATCTATTGAATACCAACCCAGCTGAAAAACATTACTATGAACGGCCCGGGGTCATCGTCCAGGAAAATCTTCCACTGAACTTTTGCGGAGCGCACTCAACCTTTGCGGAGTGAAGTGGCGCTCCGGAGCAAAGCCGGGCACGACTCGTGAAGCCGCGACGCGAAGGCTTTGCGGAGCAGAGCGCGAATCGGGCGCGACGCGCAGGGGCAGAATGCCGTTTTCGGTGGGCGCGACGTTTCGCGCTCCGCTCCGCAAAGCCTACGCGTCGCGGCTTCACGAGTCGCGGCTAACCGGTCGAACTCGAAGGAGAATTCTCCATGCGACGATTCGCGATTCTGCTCATCTTGTCTGCCATCCCCGCCTTCGCTGATGAGAAGGCGAAGCCGAACACCCTCACGCCCAAGGAAATCGCCGACGGCTGGATTCTGCTCTTCGACGGCAAGACGACGTTCGGGTGGAAGGTGGAGGGCGAAGTGAAGGTCAAAGATGGAAAACTGGTGATTGGGGGCGATAAAAAAACGACAGTCACAACTACAAGCGCGTTTGGGTTTTATGTGGTCGCGGCTACGGTGATCTACGAGGGGAAAGAGCAGAAGTTTACCTGGAGATACAGCGGAAGTCTTAACACAACGAGCGAGGGTGACGCTGAGACCCCAATTTGGCTTTCGATCGGGCAAGACTCGGTTGGATTTGCCGTTCCTGCAGGAAAAATCGTAAGCATCGAGAGCGTTCGATGCCGCCCTTCTGAACCGACATTGCTCTTCAACGCCAAAGACCTCACCGGCTGGAAGGAATTCAAGTCGACCAAGGCAAAGAAGGTCGCGTCCAAGTTCACCGTCACCAAGGAAGGCTGGCTCAACGTGAAGAACGGGCCCGGCGATTTGCAGACCGAGGGGCAGTGGGCCGATTTCGTTTTGCAGTTCGAGTGCATCAGCAACGGCAAGCATCTCAATAGCGGCATGTTCTTCCGGGCGATCCCCGATCTGTATCAGCAGGGCTACGAGGTGCAGATTCGCAACCAGTGGGAAGGGGACGATCGCACCAAGCCGGTCGATTTTGGAACCGGGGCGATCTATCGCCGGCAGAAAGCCCGCAAGGTCGTTTCCACCGACGGCGAATGGTTCACGATGACCGTGGCGGCTCATGGCCGGCATTTGGCCACCTGGGTGAATGGCTACCAGGTCACCGATTGGACCGACGATCGCAAGGAAAGCGACAACGCCCGGCAGGGATTCAAGAAGGGCAAAGGAGCACTCAGCATTCAGGGTCACGACTCGACTACCAACTTGAGCTTCCGCAACATCCGGATTCAATCGCTGGACCCGAAGTAGGATCACACCAGAGCCGCGACGGGAATCATGACCAGCGACGAGAGAATGGCCCGCAGATGGGTGAGATCGAACGGTTTGGGCAGAAAGTGCCGGCAGCCCGATTCGCGGGCTCGTCGGCGAATGTTCAATCCTTCATAGCCCGTGGCCGCGACGAGGACCGGGGCCGTGTCCCAGGGAAGTTCGCGGAGCCGCTTCGCTACTTCGAAACCGTCCATGTGGCCCGGCAAGCCGATATCGAGCAGGACAATATTGGGCTGAAAGGCTTCGGCAATTTCGAGCGCAACCCGGCCGTTTGCCGCGATCTTGACTTGGTGACCCCAGAATTCGAGCAACTGCCGGGTGGTGGCCGCCGTGTCGGGGCAATCTTCGACTAAGAGGACGCGCAAGGGAATCGCGGATGGGTCCATGGCATCCGTTTCGCGACCCTACGCACGGGTCGCACGAAGTGAGGGCGTTTCTTACTGATAGAAACCGATTTCGGGCCCCTTGTCCGCCATCTCCACTCATCAATCTCGCCGGACATTGGTTGTCGGGAACTGATACGGTGTTTGCACTTTGCTTGTCCCGCCTGCCCCGACCGGCCGTTTGCGCACGTGGTCGCGCACAAACTTCTGCATTCGCGAATGGACCTCATTCAGGAGCGGCGGGCCCCAGGTTTGGTATCCACCATTCGAAACTGCCGCGCAAAACTGGGTCGTGAACAGGCCGCCGCTGTTGAAGCCCGACGCCGTTTCGCCGGGCGAGGCCGCCTGCCAATCGACGACTCCGTGATTTCTTTTGAGCAAAGGCACAAGGTATTGATTCCGCGAGTATTCGGTCGTTTCCGGGCCACGACTGATGCCACCGGAGAACGACGAGCAACAATCGGTAATCAAGACCGAGAGCTTCGTGTGCGTCGATTGCATCAGGCTGAGGACTTCAGCCCGCGGAACGAGCAGTGGCGGCCCGGCGTATCCGCCGCCGTGCATGGCAAGATAGTGAGCGCCCGTATTGCGGTCGATGCAGCCGTGACCGGTGTAATAGCAGAACACGGTGTCGCCGGGCGTGGCCCGGCTGCGCAGCTCGTTGTAGTAACGGTTGATATGAACCCGGTCCGCCTCGCGGCCCTGCAAAGTTTTGACCTCGTATGTACCGGGCGGCAAGCCATTCTTGAATAGAGCCCGCATTCGCTCGCCATCCGCTCGACAGCCCTGCGCGATTCCCGGCTTGCCATCTTTGCGGCGTTCATCGCAATCATCGATTAATAACAAGACATAGACTCGCCCGCGGGCAGCCGAAGGATGGGCGGCGGGCGGAGTAATCGGCGACGGAACGTTGACCGTTGGCTGGGGGGCCGGCGCCGAAATCGTCTTCCGCGGCCGATTGCGAAGCACGTCCTTGACGTGGCTGACGTCGATGAACCGCGTGACCAGATTAGCGCCATCGACGCCGCCAAATGTCACGCCGACCAGTTCGCACTTATTGTTCACCAATGGTCCACCGCTGTCGCCGCGATTGACCGGGTTCTGCGTCTCGATGATGGTGGCGTGCACCGTGCGGCCGCTGCGGGTTTGCAGATCGACGGGGCCGGTCACCTGGCGAACCTTGCCGCACGAATAAGACCAGAGAGCATTCGACCCGGCCGGGTCGCCGCCGACAGTATGGACATCGGCGCCAGGCGATGGGGCCGAGTCAGCGATTTGCAGCGGATGCAAATTGGCCGGTAACCCGGTCGGCTCCAGGATGGCAATGTCGACCCCGGGATCGCTTGCCCAGACCGTACACGGGATCGCGTCCTTTCCGGACGTTGAATCCTCGCGAATGTAATGCCCCTGATTCGCCAGGACTTTACCGTTGAGCACCTGAGGAAAGCGCACCCCGATTCGGCGCGCCCCGTGGACGACGTGATAAGAAGTAACGATCAGCAACTTGCCTTCGTGTTCCACGAGCGAGCCGCTGCCGTCGCCGCCACGGTCGGCAATGACCCACGCGGTGGATTGAGCGGTGCGCTGGTAAATGGCTTCACCACTCGCATTCCCCGATCGAGCCGCCTTATCGAGTGAGTCAAAATCCGCGTACCACTTTTCCGTGGAATGGTCGATCTCCGCCTGCTTCGCCTTGACCGAATCGAGATCGGCCTCGAAATCAACGAACTTGGCGTTGACCTGGGCCATCTGATCTTCGAGGCTCGTGATGCGCACTTCATGGCGGACGAGCATGAACGCGGTGATGGCGCCGGCGACCACCAGCACCGCCGCCGCGCCGAACATCCACTTCTTCTGCTTCTTTTGCAGATGGATTAAAAGAGCCCGAGTTGCCGACACCTGACCCGGGCCCGCCATGGCCGAGCGGGGGGCCGAAACGGGCGTGCGTCTCTCGCGTCGAGGCATTGGCGGCGGCTGTGACGGGCGATCGGCCGCCGCTGGCGTAGATCGGGAAAACCCATTGTGCGCTTCGAGTACGACGACTTCGAGTGTCGGTCCAGTTTGCCCGAGCTGGATGCGGTCGCCAACGCGAAGACGCTCGGCTCCCTCGATTCGTCGCCCGTTCAAGAACGTGCCATTCGTCGACTTGAGATCGCTGAGCACAATGCCTTCCGCGGTCGCATCGACGCGCGCATGCTGCCACGACACGGTTTGGGCCGTATCGTCGGGAATCACCAGATCGGCGCTGGGGGCTCGGCCGACGCGAAGGGCGTCGAGCATAAACTCGCGATCGTCGAATGGACCGTCGGCACGCTGGCGGACGCGAAGGCGAATCAACATGGGCCCGGCTCCCAAAGACCAGACGAGTCGTAGATCAGCATACCCGGTGGTTCGAATCGATCCAACGGAATGAGATAAGAAAACAGCGGACGTTCAAAGCGAAACTGGTCGGTAGCGTGCATAACGCGCCGCTGACGTTATTGACGGCTGCGCAGTCAATGTCCCGCCGAGGTAAAGAGGATTAGGATTACGATGAGGACTAGGATCAGGAAGAGGACTAAGGCAGCGGCGTGGAAATGATCTACCATCATTCCGCCCAATCGTGTATGAGTAGGCCTGTCTCAAGGAGGAGACGGCCATGTCACCGCTCACGGAAGATGTCATTCAGACCATCCAGTCAGCCACTAAGCTTCTTACCGGCTATCGGCGCCGACAGTTCCAAGCCGAGACCGCCATCAAATACTGCAACGGTTCCGCCCGTGAGGCGGAGACGACCTTCGGTTGGGGACGTGCAGCGGTGATCACGGGGCTCGGCGAACTCCGTACCGGCATCCGTTGCCTGGACGCCTGTCACCTCCGCGGACGCAAAAAGACCGAAGAACTCTGCCCGAAACTCGAGGAGCATGTCCATCGTTTGGTCGACCCCCATGCGCAGGCCGACCCCAAGTTTCAGACCACCCTGGCGTTCACCCGGATCACCGCCAAGGCTGTTCGCGAGGCCCTGAAAGCCGAGCCCGAGTTGAAGGGCTTCGTACCCTGCCGGCAGACGGTGGGCTGTCTGCTCAACCGCCTGGGCTACCGGCTCCGCCGGGTCCTCAAAGCCCGTCCCGAAAAAAAATTCCCGAAACCGACGCGATCTTCGCGAACGTCCAAGCCGCCCGCATTCGGACGGCGAGCGAAGCGGACACGCTGAGAATCTCCCTCGACACCAAAGCGAAAGTCAAGATCGGCGAATTCTCCCGCGGCGGTCAGGCACGCGGCATCGAACCCGTCAGGGCCGTCGATCACGACATGTCTCCCGACGCCGTGCTGGTCCCGTTCGGCGTGCTGGAGTTGAATCGCGGCAACGTGACGATCCAGCAACCGTGGTTCCTGTTCGGCCATTCGAAAGAAACCAGCGACTTCATCGCCGATGGTCTCGATCAATGGTGGAACGAGCGGAAGACGGTTCATCTGGGCGTCCAGCGACTGCACATCGAACTCGATAATGGTCCCGAGATTGCCAGTTGCCGCACGCAGTTCATGAAACGCCTCGTGGAGTTCGTCGATCGCCACCGGATCGAAGTCGAACTGGTGTACCTGCCGCCGTACCACAGCAAGTACAATCCCATCGAGCGTTGCTGGGGCATCTTGGAGCAGCACTGGAACGGCACGCTCCTGCATTCGATCGAGCAAGCCTTGCGCTGGGCGGGCACGATGACATGGCGGACGATTCACCCGTTGATCCGCGCGTCACCACGACTTACGAACGCGGTGTCCGGCTAACCCAAACCGCATTTGCCCCCATCGCGAGCCGCTTGATCCGTTCCCAGACCTTGCCCAAATGGAGCCTCATCATTGAGCCCCAGTGACCGGTAGATTTATTTCGCGCGGCTGCCTAAGAGCAGGATTAAGAGTCAGAGAACGAAAGCCAGATGCTCGCCGGGCCGCTTCTGGTCCTACTCCTTTTCTTGATCTTGCTCCTAGTCCTCTTCCTAATCCTAGTCCTCATCTTACTCCTACTCTGCCTCGCAGCAGATCTCCGTAGTGACCCATTGGCAACGCAGCGGTCAATAGTCAGCGGAGGAAGCGCAGGCGCTCAAACAACTCGAGCGTTCCTACGCCGACTGACGTCAGCGGCGCCCCGATCAAACAGTTCGATAGGATCCCAGCCCTTAAGGCGAGCGGCAGGAGATCTCCTACCCCCGTTGCCCTCACGCTCCGAGCCTGTGCATGAATCGGCGCCAAAGTCGCCTTTCGCTCCGCGAAAAGAAAGGGCTCGCCGCTCGCGAGACGGTTCAACGCATTTCCGGGAGCCGCCGTTCCTTTCGCGGAGCGAAGGGCGACTTTGGCGCATCGGTCGCCGATTGGTGCACAGGCTCTCCGCGAGAGGAAAGCGCTCCCCTCTCGCGGAGCGAGAGGGCTACTTTTTCCTGCCGGCCGCCTAAACTTGGCGCAAAGCCGCGGCCCATCCTAAGCGAGTCGCTCCAGCGGGCCGTATGCCGTGATCGTTTGATTCGTCAGCGGATAGCGATCGAGAACGGTGCGGATGTCGTTCATCGTGACGGCGTCCCAGGCCGCCAGCTCGTCGTCGACACTGCGATAAGCGCCGCGGTATACCCAGTCCTTCACCACCGTCATCATCCGCCGCTGAGTCCGTTCGCCTGCCCGAACTTCACGTGACATCACTTTGGTCTTCGCCTGCTGAAACTCCTCGGGCGTGATTCCCTGGGATTGAACATCGTCGAGCAATTTCTTCACAATGTGATAACATTCGACGGCCCGCTCCGGATCGGTGTTGAACGATGTGTAATACGCACCAGCTCCATCGCATTCGTCGATGCCCATGCCGGCCTCATCGGCCAGGCCGGGATCGGTCAACGCCCAGAACATGCGGCTGCCCGTGTAATCGCCCATCACCGTGGAAAGCAACGCGCCAGCGTAACCCAAATCGTGATCGGCCGGCGCCGCCGGGGCCACCATCGTGACATACTGCTGGGACACTTTGTCGGCCGGCTTCGGAATCACGTGGAGCCCGCCGCCGCCGGCCGGCTCGATGCGCTGGGTTCGGGCGCCTGCCCGGTCGGCCACGCACTGCACGATCTTTCGACAAGATCAATGAATCTCTGCCAGTCATAGTTGCCAGCGGCAACCGCGAAGATGTTGGGGGCGACATATCGGCGATTGAAATACGCTGCCATCTGATCGCGCTGCAATGCCGTGATGCTCGCCGTTGACCCAAGCACGCTGTTCCCGAGCGGATGCCCGTTGTAGAAGTTCTTTCGCGCTTGCTCGTAGATCGACCAGCCCGGTTGCACTTCGTAGCGAACGATCTCGTCGAGAATGACCTTCTTTTCGGTGTCAAAATCTTCCCGGCGAAGGCTCGGCCGCAAGATGTCGGCGAGGACGTCAACAACTTCGGGGAGGAACTCGGGCAAGACGACGGCGTGGAAAACCGTGTTTTCCTCGGAGGTCCAGGCATTGTTGTCGGCGCCAATCCGCGAAAAATCGCGATTGACCGTGAAGGCGTCGCGCCGTTCGGTTCCCTTGAACACCATGTGTTCGAGGAAATGCGATACGCCGGAGACATCCGGGGTTTCGTCGCGCGAGCCGGTCTTCACCCAGAACGCGACGGCAACCGACAGTGCCGCCGGATTGGTCTCGCCCAGGATCGTCAGACCGTTGCCAAGCGTGTGATGATGAAAAGTCATGTTTTGAATGCTGGTTCAAAGGCCCACGGCTCGAAGCCATCGCCGTGGGCTTGATTCCAATTGCCCTGGCTGGCTCCAATGCTTAGCCAGAGGGCGTTCGACTATAGCCCACGGCGATGGCTTCGAGCCGTGAGCGCCCGTCACACTTTCAACGCCGCCGGACCGAGGGTGACGACCGTAAAATCCTTCGCGGGGTGCCGCCGCAAGTAGTCCAAAATGCCCGATACGGAAAGTCCGTCGATCGCGGCCTGGATTTCTTCCAGCGGCCGGATGCGTCCGAGGAAGTACCAGTCGGTCGCGATGCCGCCGGCTCGTGCGCCGGTCGATTCCTGGCGCATGATCAATGCAGACTTGAGTCCGACCTTGACACGATCCAGTTCCTCAACCTCGATGCCATTGACGAGATTGCGAAATTCATCGAGCGTGCGGTCGAGTGTCTCCTGGGCAAGTTCCGGCCGGGCGCCCGCGTATCCCACAATCGTCCCGCGATCGCGGAACGATTCGTAGCTGGCATACACCGAGTAGCACAATCCGTGTTTCTCGCGAACATTCGTGAATAGCCGCGAACTCATGTCCTGAGACAACACCCCAACCGCACCGCGAGCATTGTAAAAGTCGGCATCGCCGATCGGGACGCTGGGATGAGCCAGGGCGATCTGCGTCTGGTCGAGTTCCTTGTCGATATGTCCCGATCGCGGCAATTGGGGGTCGATGGCAAGCGCCGGCCGAGCGAGCGGCTTCCACTCGCCAAAAAGCCTTTCGACCTCGCTCTTGAGAGCCGGCCAATCGACATCGCCGGCAATGGCCAGGATGACGTCTCGCGGATGAAACAATGTCGCGTGGTGCCGGCGGATGTCATTCATCTGAACGGCCGCCACTCCCTCCGCCGTGCCTCGTTGATCGCGACCGAGCGGATCGGGGTAATAGCGCTTGTGCAGTTCGACCATGACCTTGCGCTGCGGATCGTCGTCGAGCGATTGAATGTCCTGTAAGCTCAACGACTTGGCGGCGTCCAACTCGTCTTCCGGCAAGTGCGGCCGTTGCAGAATGTCGGCGTAAATCGCCAAGGTTGCCAACAGGTTACGAGCCAGTGTCGCCCCGGACAGTTGAACGTTCAGGGTGCCCGTGCTTTCGCCGCGATCAACCCCGAGATTATCGAGGGCGTCCGAAAGCTGCCGGCTGTCGCGATTGCCGGCGCCGCGCGTCATCAGGTCGCAAACCAGCGACGCCAGTCCGCGGCGATCATCCGGATCGTTCGCGGCGCCGGCTGGCACCAGGAACTGAAATGCCGCCGAACGAACGTGCGGCATTCGCTCCACGAGCAGAGTCAACCCATTGGGCAGGCTATGAGTATGAATGAGTTGCGACACGTTGTCCTAGTTGGTCCAGGGGTTGGGGCCGTGGGACACGAATCATGCCAAGTGACGGGTAGTGGAAGTCGATCGACTTCCGCTACGACTGATTTCTCACATTTCATTTTGGACCGAGCACTCAATTTAGGTCCCTCTGGTCCGATGGCCATTGCACCGGCCAGTCTTGGTTCGAGAAATTAGATCGCATATTCGCTCAACTCGGTCTGCATTTCGCGGTAAAGCGTTTTGCGAACCTGAAAGCCAGCCGCGTGATATAGGCGGATCGCTGGCGTGTTACTGGCGCTGACCTCCAGTTGAACGAGTTTCAGTCCCGCCTTTTCGAAGCCGAACATCGCCGCGGCAAGCAGAGCCTTGCCGATTCCACGCCCACGACAACCGTCCAGGACGGCGAGGTTCTGGATCATGCCGACGCGACGGCCGCTCCGGACGCCTTGTATGCAACCGCAAGATCCGGCCGCGTCTTGGGCCAGCCAAGTCGCTTCCGGAATGAATCCTTCATGCCACGCGATCGTTCGCATTAATTGTAGGCAGCCGTCCAGTCGGCCAAGGTTCGGAAAAATGGATGCATCCAGCGTATCGCGAAAGCTGAGCCACTTGACCTCGGCGTGCGCTTCGAGCAATCCAGCACCCCAAGGAACTAGCGAAATACCCGGCGGCGGCTTCGGAACTTCGAGATGCCGAAGCGGCGCCTCCATTCGTTGCCGTTTGACATAAGTGCGGAGAAGCATGACGATTGACCGGCTCGGTGCAGGCTCCTGTTGATGCTATCACGATGGAAGCCGAATCGCAAAAGGTGTCCAAATTGTTTTTGGATGCGGCGCCTGCTTTGTTGCGGAAATCCCCAGCATGCAGCGCGATGCCCATCGACCCCATTCGCATGCCGGGGGATACCGCAACGGCCGCGCCGCAAATCGAAAACCGTTGTTGACACTTGCCCCGCACATGCGACAATGCTCCCAAACCCATTTCTCCGTGGGAGTCCTCATTATGATCTCGAAGATTCTGGCTGGCGTGCTGGCGGCCGCCGTTCTCACGGTCGGCGGCTATGCGTACTGGCAGTATGCGAATGGCAACGCGGAATGCACCCATGAGCCGGCATGTCCGTCGTCCGCTCCGGTGACGGCCGTCCCCCCTGCTGTCAAGAACCGTCTCGAACTGAGGCAGCGGCCAAGCCGTGCTGCTGCGACGACGACGACGAGAGTTCGGCGGAAGTCCTGGCGATTCAGCCTCGCGAAATCGAGTAAAGCCTCGACCTCTTCGCAAACCCCCTCCCCTCGAGGGGGTTTGTCATTTCATCACCTGGGAGTTTCGCATGCGCATCGTGCGTGTCCTTGCCGCGTTCGTCGTTGGCATCAGCATTGTCTCAATGGCGCAAGCCGACGACACGAAGCCACCGGAGGGCTTCACGTCCTTATTCAACGGCAAGGACCTGACCGGCTGGAAGCCAACCGGCAACAAGGATGTCTGGGGCGTGGACAACGGAGTCATTTACGTCGAAAAAGGCGGCGGAGGCTGGCTGTTGACCGACAAGGAGTTCGGCGACTTCGATCTCCAGCTCGAATACAAGTTGTCGAAAGGCGCGAATAGCGGCGTTGCACTCCGGACCCCAACCAAGGGTGATCCGGCCTACGTCGGCATGGAAATTCAGCTGATTGACGACGAAGGCTGGCCGGGTAAGTTGGCCGATTACCAGCACACCGGCTCGATTTACGACGTCGTGCCGTCGTCGATGCGAAACAACAAGCCGATCGGCGAATGGAACTCCATGCACATCACCTGCAAGGGGTCGCACGTGAAAGTGGTGCTGAATGGAAAAACCCTTGTCGACGCGAATCTGGAAGATCACAAGGAAAGGAAGGGCGCCAAGCACCCGGGCATCTCCCGGGGTAAGGGGCACGTCGGTTTCCAAAGCTACAACGTTCGGGTCGAATTCCGCAATATCTACATCAAGCCGATGTAGGACCACGGACGGGACCAAAAATGCGAACGGGAAGACAGAACGCTGTCTTCCCGTTCGCATTTTTCCGGCGAACCACTGCCTACTTCGATGGCGCCGATGTGCGAGTCACGGTGGGGACCGGTGGCTTCACCCATTCCGATTTCCATTCCCGATCCGGGAACCCCGGCGGCTTGAAGTCCGCCGGCAGAAACTTCTTCTCCGTCGCGATGTTCTTGAATTCCCAGGTTGACTGATCGCCATTCGGCCGCTGGAACCAGAGGCGGGCCGGGAGCATCCATCGGTCGGCGAACTTGGGATTCTGGTTGTTCTTCCAAAGCACGAGTTCCGCTTTCTTGAACTCCTGCATGTCCTCGCGCGATTTTGGTAAAATGGTGATGTGCAAATAGTATTCGGTGTACTTCACCTTGTCATCGACATCGATGGAAAGGTCATAGCGCTTCTTGATGTCTATCGCCGTCATGCCGAACAGAAACTGCAAGAGCGTGTTGTCGCCGACGCCCTCTTTGGGCATTTGCAACACGCGAGCAATCTTCTTGGAGTACTGGTATTCCCAGAGGTACTGGCCATCGCAGACGAAGTGCCGCCATTTGCGTGCATTGTCCGGCTTCGCGGCATCCTTGAGGAACATCTTGGCGTAATTGGGTTTCAGCAGCGACGCTTCGCCCGTAAACGTGTTCTTGATTTGCGGGCGCGCAGCGCGCTGGCTTCAATCTCGGTTAGAACGATCTTGGTCTCGAGTGCCCGAATCGACTTCATCCTCTTTTCCCACGCATCGAGATAGGCATCGAGGTACTTGCGATTCTTCTCGCTCATCGCCGACGCTCCCGTCGGCGCACTTTTGGCATCCTGGGCCCTGACAGCCGGTAGGGCCACGAAGAGGGCAATCAAAGTCAGGCCGAGGATTCGCATGATTCACTCCTTCCATCCAACGATTGTCTTCATCACGCAGCTTATAACGGGAACGCACGCGGGAATGAAGTCGAACCTGCCGGTTTGGGAAAGAAGTGAATTTGGGCAAGAGAAAAAGCGTTAGGGATTACGCGGCTTTCCCAGCTTAACGCAAGGACAATACAGATGAGCCGAGCGTTTGCTCCTTAATGCCCGCGTGGTTCGGCTGTAGGACGGATTGGCAATCGTCCTACGTGGCCCATTGGGACGGATTACCAATCCGTCCTACGTGGCCTATTGGGACGGATTGCCAATCCGTCCTACTGCCCAATCACACGGTGATTTAGAACCCGATTTGCGGGCGAAGATCGGCGTCCTTGTCGATTCGAGGCAGATTGGGCGGAAGCGCTTCGATGTACTTCTGCGCCGCCCCCGTGTTGAAGACGACGACTTGCTCATCCGGTTTGATCCACCGTTCGGCGATCAATCGCTCCAGGACATCGAAGCAGACCGCCGTCTCGGGGCAGATACTGATGCCCTCAGCGCTTGCGGCTCGGATCATCCAGGGGGCGATGCTGGCCTCTCGACCCGCCACTGCTTTCCCATTACTTGCGCGAATCGCGTCGAGCATCATGAAATCGCCGACGGCCGCTGGCACGCGTAATCCGCTGGCAATCGTGTGTGGATTGGGGAACGGCTCCGCGAAGCGCTCGCCGCGCTCAAATGCTCGGACAATCGGGGCACATCCTTCAGCCTGGCAGTTCACAAGCCGCGGCATTCTGGCGGATTGCAGCCAGCCGAGTTCCTTGAGTTCATGAAAAGCCTTCCACATGCCAATCAGGCCCGTCCCGCCGCCGGTCGGATAGAGAACGACATCGGGCAAGCGCCAGCCGAGTTGTTCGGCCAGTTCCAGCCCCATCGTTTTCTTTCCTTCGAGACGATAGGGCTCCTTGAGCGTGGAAAGATCGAACCAGCCGGCAACATCTTTCAAGCTGCCGACGATCTTGCCACAATCGTTGATGAGTCCATTCACACGAAAGGCCCTGGCGCCGAACTGCATCGCTTCCATCTGATTGACGCCGGGGGTGTCGTCCGGCATGAAGACGAAGCACTCCAGTCCCGCCCGAGCGGCGTAAGCAGCGGCCGCCCCGCCGGCATTTCCTGCCGTTGGCAGTGCCAGGCGTTGCACGCCGAGCCATTTTGCCATGCTGACGGCCATCGTCATGCCGCGTGACTTGAAGCTGCCGGTCGGAAGCTGCGATTCGTCCTTGATCAGGAGGTTTGCAAGACCCAGGCTTGCGCCAAGCCGCGGGCAGGATAAGAGAGGCGACATCCCTTCGCCGAGGGTGACCGGCTCGACGTCCGATGGCAACGGCAGCAATTCCCGATACCGCCATAAGCTCGGCGCACGACGGGCGATAACGTCTGGGTTAACCGCATCGCGGACGGCTGCAAGATCGTAGCGCACCCAAATGGGTCGACCACTGTGCACGCCGTGCAATTGACCAAACGGCAGCCGGGCGCCATCGATGGCGCCTTCGAGGTGCGTGACAAAGTGCTTCATGCTTGCGATTGGGTTACTTCTTATCCGTTGCCGGTTTGACTTCCGGAATCTCGTCGAGGCTGGTAATTCTCTTCGGTTCGCTCGCGGGCTTCTCGGTAGGAACCAATGAGTATCCCTGGAGAACTTCGGCCACAATCGGGTCGGTCGCCGCCCGATCTCCCTTGGGGAACGATATGCGCGCCTTGATCAGCCAGCGCTTATCGTTGCGATCGACCTCGAACACGAGTAGCGAACCGTCGTATTTCTCGGCCCGCTCGGGGCCGCCGGAGATATGCATGCGATAAACTTCGAACGGCCCGTATTTCATGAGTGCCGGCTTGGTGACGCGATCCTTGCCATAAACCGCCTTCAAGGTCTCGTATTCCTCACCGTATTCACCATTGGTCGGGTCGGCTTTCAGGCGAACATAGTCGGATAGCTTTCGCGTGGCGGGCATTTGCAGCCAATAGAGCGAAGCGACGAGGTCGCGACCGTGGCTCTCAATTCCCAGAATCGTGTTGATTCGCTTGTCGATCTTTCGCTCCAGGCGATGGGGGCGGATTTCCTGCCAGCCCTTCGGAATGGCGTAGACAACTCCCGTCGGCTCATGGAGAAATGCTCGCTCGGAAAGGCGCTTCAGCAGCGTGTAGTCGCGGCGATCCTCCGAGGGTCGGGTGAGCACGTCTTCTTTGACATCCTGACCATAAGCGGACGGCAGGGCCACGAGGGCGGAGGCAATCAGAAAGAAAGATCGAAGAGGACGCATGGCTTGAACCTCGGGATGTCAGTCTCGATCGGGGAGCGTTTGCAATCGTTCTCTTTACAATGATATTGCCCGCCAACTTCCGTGAATGGTCGCATGAATCTCAGCCGGCTTCTCGTTGACAATCTGCGCTATCATGCTCGAGCCAACTTGGCCGTGGGCCTGGGGGCCGCGGTCGGGGCTGCCGTCCTGGCGGGAGCGTTGCTGGTGGGCGATTCCCTTCGCGGCAGCTTGAGTGATCGAGCGGATCGCCAACTCGGGGGCACCGAATACGCCCTCGTCGGCGGCCGATTCTTTCGTCAGCAACTCGCGGACCAGCTTCCCGGCCAGGTCCGGCCGGTCATCCTGTTGCAAGGTACGGTGGAGGCGAACGGCCAGCGCGTTGGCCATGTCACCGTGCTCGGCGTCGATGACCGGTTCGGGCTCGGCGAGCAGACGCCGCGGGGAACGACCGCCACCCTCTCGCATTCACTCGCCAGCGCCCTCAATCTGGGGACCGGCGCCGAATTGCACCTGAGCGTGCAAAAGGCGTCGGCCATTCCGCGCACTTCGGCGTTGTCGCGGCGCGACACGGCATCGACGACCAAAGTCATGTCGCTGACCGTCGGCCACATTCTTCCGGTGGGCCATTCGGCCGGCGACTTCACGCTCAACCCAGGGCCCAACACCCCCTTGAATTTGATTGTACCACTTGCAACGCTGCAACAGGAAATCGAACAACCCGAAAGGATTAACGCACTTCTGTCTCCGCCGCAACCGTTAGAACCGTTACAAGCCGAACTTGCCAGTCATTTGACGTTGGACGATTGGGGCATCAAGGTTCAATTCAGCGCCCAAGCGCAAAAACTATATCAGCGTTGAGAGTCGGCAACTGATACTGGAACCGGCGGCAGTCGAAGCGGCGGGAAAGGCCGGCTCCGAAACCAGCTGCAAGGCGTCCGAGACGTTTGTCTATTTGGCCAACACCATTGCCGCGAACGGGGCGGAGATCCCCTACTCTGTCGTCGCGGGAGTTGACCCGAAGGACAAGTCGTCACTCAATCCCGTCGGCGAGGACTTTGCCGACGATGAGATCGTCCTCGTCGATTGGAAGCAGTCGCCGCTCAAAGTGAATCCCGGCGACACCGTGACGCTGCGCTATTTCAAGCCCGAGGTCGAGGGGCAGATTGAAGAAACGCAACACACGTTTCGGTTGAAGAAGCTCATTCCCCTGGTCGCTGATCCGGACATTGTTCCCGAATTCCCCGGCATCACCGACAAGCTCGAAATCAGCCAGTGGGATCCGCCATTCCCTTACGACAACAAGCGAATCAAAACCCGTGATGAGCGCTATTGGCGCGAATATCGCACGACGCCAAAGGCCTACGTCACGTTGAACACAGCCCGAAAACTGTGGGGCACTCGCTTCGGCAATAGGACCTCGGTTCGCTTGTTGCCGCGTGATGGCAATGCCGCGACGGCGTTACCTCATGTCCGCGCTGCCGTACTCAAGGATCTCAATCCGAAACGCGGAGGATTTGTCTTTGACGATGTGCGTGCGCGGGCTCATGCCGCCGGCCAGGGAAGCACCGACTTCGGGATGCTGTTCCTATCGTTCAGTTTCTTCCTCATCGTCTCCGCGTTGATGCTCGTCGGCCTGCTGTTCCGACTGAGTCTCGAACGCCGGGCCCGCGAGATCGGCTTACTGCGTGCCGCCGGCTATCCGCTCCGAGTTGTCCGTCGGCTGCTCTTGGTCGAAGGGTTAGTCGTATCCGTTATCGGCAGTCTGGTCGGGTTGGCGGCAGCCGCCGGCTATGCGGCCGCGATGCTCGCGGTACTGGCCGCCTTGTGGCCGACGCCCGGCGTCGAATCGTTTCTGACCCTGCACGTCTCGGCAACGAGCCTGGCCATCGGCTTTGTGGCAGCCGTCATCATGAGCGAAGTGGCGATTTGGTGGGCCGTGCGCGGGCTGAGTCGGATCGAACCTTCCCACTTGTTGAAAGGGGTCAGCGGCGACGAGCGGCCATCGCTGAATCCTTCGAGATGGGGTCCGCGGATTGCGATTGCCGGCGCCATCGCGGGTATCGCATTGCTGGCGATGGGGCCATTCGTCCCAGCCGGCGAACCGCAGGCGGGTACGTTTTTCGGCGGGGGATCGCTCCTCCTGGTCGCGGGACTCGCCATCGTGTGGACCTGGCTGAAACGACCCCGACGCTCGACGATTAATGCACTGAACTCTCTCGGCACGCGCAACGCGACGCGTAATCCAACGCGCAGCTTGCTGACCGCAGGGCTATTGGCATCCGCAGCGTTCTTGCTGGTGGCCGTTGAATCCTTCCGTCGCGAGCCGGGGCGCGACTTCCTGAAGAAGGATGGCGGCAGCGGCGGCTTCCCATTGCTCGCTCAAACCGATTCGCCGGTGTTCAACGATCTCAACGGCGAAGCGATGTTGACGGACATCGAGCGATCGATTCAGCGGAAGTACCAGCAAGAGAGACGACCGGCCGCCGAGCGCGAAGCCAAGGTTGAGGAAGTCCGCAGGGTGTTTCAGGCGACCAAAGTTTACCCCTTCCGCGTTCGGGCCGGCGACGATGCGAGTTGCCTCAACCTCTATCAGGCCGCAAAGCCACGTGTGCTCGGCGTGCCCGATTCGCTCATCGACCGCGGCGGCTTCAGTTTTGGCGACACGGAAGCGAAGTCGCCTCAAGAGAAAGCAAACCCGTGGCTCTTGCTCCAAAACATCGGCGACACCGTGCCCGCGTTTGTCGAAGAAAACACCGCTATCTGGCAATTGAAGAAGGGCCTCGGCGACGTAATCGAAGTGCAGGACGAAGAAGGCCGGCCGGTGAAGCTGCGCATCGCCGGTATGCTCAAGGACAGCGTCTTTCAAAGCGAAGTGCTCATCGCCGACGCGGCCTTTCGGCGGTCGTTCCCACGCACCGAGGGCTTTTCGTATTTCTTGATCGATGTTGCTCCGGGCACTGACCCCTCACTTGTGAGGCGAACGTTCGAAGAGAACCTCGGCGTGTATGGCATGGAGGTGACGCGAACGACTGATCGCGTGGCGGCCTATCTGGCTGTACAGAACACATATCTTTCGACTTTTCAACTGCTCGGCGGCTTCGGCTTGTTGCTCGGCGTGCTCGGCCTCGCGGTGGTTCTGCTGCGCAATGTCTGGGAACGGCGGTCGGAGCTGGCGCTGCTGCGAGCGATGGGCTACCGCGTTGGCACGCTCAATCGACTGGTTTTCATCGAAAACTCGCTGCTCTTGCTGCTCGGACTTGGGGTCGGGGTGCTGACCGCACTCATTGCAGTGGCCCCGCACATGGCCGGCGGCGGGTCGGTACCGTGGGGCCGGCTGGCGCTCATGCTCGGCGCCGTTCTGATCGTCGGAATCGTCGCGGCGGGCGCCGCAATGATGGCCTCGGTGCGGACACCCATCGTCGCGGGGCTGCGGCAAGAGTGATTGCCTCTACCGCTCGCCTCGCAGTGGATCGCAAATCATTCCCATTCACCCGGGCCAGGCACGCATGGCGATTTCCGCAACTTGTTGCAGTTGACTACGCGTTGCGCCGCTCGCCGCCTGGATCGCCAGTCCTTGGTTGATCGTCACCACGAAACGGGCCAAGTCCGCACAACGGACGGAGGCGGGTAATTCCCCGGTTCGCTTGGCTCGTTCCAGTCGCTTGCGGATAAGGTTCAGGCCCGCCGCCCGGTGCAATGCGAGTTGCTGCCGCACGGACTCGGCGGCCGGTCCGCACGCCAAAGCCCCATGGACCATCAAGCAACCCGAGGGATATCGTGGATCGGTCAGCAGGCAGATGGCGCCGGCCAGCAACTTCTCCACGGCCGCGCGCGCCGTCGGCTCCGCGAGGGCTTTGCGAACATATCCGGCCGGCCCATGGACATAGCGGTCCAGGCACTTTTCAAACAATTGTTCCTTATTTCCGAACGCCGCATACAGGCTCGGGCGGTTGATCCCCATGGCCAAGGTCAACTCGGGCAGCGTTGCCGCCTCATATCCCCGCCGCCAAAATACCTCCATCGCTCGGTCCAGAGCCTGGTCGGCGTCGAATTCGCGTGGCCGTCCGATCGGCATCGCAACTCCTTTCCCCAACGGCTTTTGGAAAGAAAGCCCAACAGCGTGTAAGGTGCATCCGCCGACTATTGTACTACCCGGTACACAACTTAAGGAGATCGTCATGGCCGGTAAGCTCAATGGCAAAGTCGCGGTGGTGACCGGGGCGTCCAAGGGGATTGGGGCGGCAATTGCCAAGCAACTCGCCGCTGACGGGGCGTCGGTGGTCGTCAATTACTCTTCCAGTAAGGACGGAGCAGATCGCGTAGTCAGGGAGATTACGAGCGATGGGGGCAAGGCCGTCGCGGTGCGGGCGAACATGGCAAACGAACCCGACATTCGCAGGCTATTCTCGGAAGCTCGGGAACGATTCGGGCGGATCGATGTGCTCGTGAACAATGCGGGGATTTACGAGTTCTCGCCGCTCGAGGGCGTGACGGCGGACCATTTCCACAAGCAGTTCAATCTGAACGTTCTCGGTCTGATTCTCGCGTCACAGGAAGCAGCGAAACACTTCGGGCCGAATGGCGGAAGCATCATCAACGTCAGTTCGGTCCTGTCGACGGTGGGGTTCCCGAACGCGTCGGTTTACTCTGCGACCAAGGGAGCTGTGGACGCGGCGACGCGATCGCTGGCCAAGGAACTGGGACCGAAGAAGATTCGTGTCAACGCGATCAACCCGGGCATGGTTGAGACGGAAGGGATGCACTCAGCCGGTATTGCCGAGAGTGACATGCGGAAGCAAGTCGAGGCAACGACGCCGCTCGGACGAATTGGCCAGCCACAGGACATCGCCCCCGCAGTCGCGTTCCTGGCCAGCACTGATTCCGGCTGGATAACCGGCGAGACGTTGGCCGTCTCGGGCGGCAACAAATAATCGGCCGTTGCCGCGTGCGGCGGCCCAGTGGATTCGCGGCAAGGGCCGCCGCCCTTGAGTCCACCAAATGCAAGCCCGGTGGGTGATGACCTGAGGACGACAGGTCCACCGGTTGACCTGCCAGCCACGAGAACCTGCGATTCGTTGCACGGTTCGTTGCAGATTTGGCCTCTTTCGTTGCAAGAGGGTGTGGGTGTGTGTGCAACAAATGCACGCAACGGATGGACACCGGAAGCCGGGCCGCAGTTCGCGGACCGGCCTTTCATTCACGATCGAGTCCTTGGTGGCGCTGATTGCCGGCAGCAGCCGACTTCCGCCGTCACGGTGGGCCAGAGAATAACTGCTCATTCAAGTGACCAGAATCTCGCTTGAGGAAACGCTGTTGTTGAGTTCGATCGGCAATAGCTTCACCCCATTAGCCCCTTGACCACATTCCCGTAGACATCCGTCAGCCGATAGTCCCGCCCCTGGAAGCGGAATGTCAGGCGCTCGTGGTCGATGCCCAGGCAGGACAAAAGCGTCGCGTGGAAATCGTGCACCGAAACCGGGTCGCGGACGATGTTGTAGCCGTAGTCGTCGGTCTCGCCGTGAACGATCCCGGGCTTGAATCCGCCGCCCGCCACCCACATGGTGAAGCAGCGGCCGTGATGATCGCGGCCGTAATTGTCTAAGAGGCCGCCCTGACCGTAAACCGTGCGGCCGAACTCGCCGCCCCAGATTACGAGCGTGTCGTCGAGCAGGCCGCGTTGCTTCAGATCACGGATCAAGGCCGCGTTCGGCTGATCAATGTCCTTGCACTGCTTCGGAATATTCATCGGCAGCCCGCCGTGATTGTCCCAACCGCGGTGGTAAAGCTGCACGAAGCGCACGCCGCGCTCGACCAGCCGGCGAGCAAGCAAGCAGTTCGCCGCATAACTGCCCGGCCGGTGTACGTCGGGACCGTAGGTCTCCAGCACTTTCTCCGGCTCACGCGACAGATCGGTCAGTTCCGGCACGCTCGCCTGCATGCGGAACGCCATCTCGTACTGCTGAATCCGCGTCTGGATCTCCGGGTCGCCGTCTTTTTCATGTTGCAGGTGGTTCAACTCACCGAGGCCGTCGAGCATCTTTCGCCGCAGATCGCGGTTGATGCCCGGCGGGTCGGAGAGGTAAAGCACCGGGTCGCGGCCACTGCGGAGTTTCACTCCCTGGTGGCTGGACGGTAGAAAGCCGCTGCCCCACAAGCGGTCGAGTAGCCCCTGGTTGGCGTCGTTGCCCGAACCGTGCGAGATCATGACGACGAAGGCCGGCAAGTTGTCGGCCATGCTGCCAAGGCCATAACTGAGCCACGAGCCGAACGACGGCCGACCCGGCTGTTGCGAGCCGGTCTGCATGAATGTGATCGCGGGGTCATGGTTGATGGCGTCCGTGTGCATCGAACGGATGATGCACAGGTCGTCCGCCATGCGGGCGGTGTGCGGCAGTAACTCGCTGAACCAGCCGCCCGCCTTGCCGTGCTGTGAGAACTGGAACTTGGACGCGATGACCGGAAAGCTCTTCTGTCCCGACGTCATGCCGGTCAGCCGCTGGCCCATGCGAATCGAATTGGGCAGCTCGGAACCGTGGTACTTCTTGAGCAGCGGTTTGTAATCGAGCAGATCGAGGTGCGAAGGCCCACCGGACTGAAACAGAAAAATGACTCGCTTGGCCTTGGCCGAGGCCTCGGCCTTCAGCGAGCCTCCGGCGTAAGCCGGGGGAGCCCCCGCGAAAGCCGTTGGAGCCCCCGCCAAACCCTCGCGCCCAAGCAACGTCGCCAGCGCCGCCGTGCCAGTAATGCTCGTCCGCAGGAAGTGCCGGCGGTCCAGGAACGCGTTCATCCCATCTACCTCTTGGTAATCGTCTCGTCCAAATTCAGTATTGTGCTTGCGACGACCGTCCATGCGGCCATTTCCATTTCATTCAACGTCAGATCGCGTGGCGACTCGCCGACCGCCAGCAGTTTCTTCGCGGCTTCTGGATCAGCCCGGAATTGCGCGATTGCTTCACCCTTGATGCGCAACAACACTCGCGATTCCACCGCTGTGGGCATTCGGCAGACCGTGCGCTTGAATGCCGCGGCCAGCCGATCTTCCGGCGTCGTGCCCTCCTTCACCACCTGCTCGGCCAGCTTGCGAGCAGCTTCGACATACGTGGGGTCGTTCAGCAACACTAGCGCTTGCAACGGCGTATTCGTCGTCGCGCGTCGGGCCACACAGACTTCGCGATTGGGAGCGTCGAATGTCATTAGCCCCGGCGGCGGGCAGGTGCGCTTCCAGAACGTGTACATACTCCTGCGATAGAGGCCCTCGCCCTTGTCCGGCACATAGGCGCCGCGACGTTCGACGGTCACATCTTTCCACAGGCCCGCAGGCTGGTACGGCTTCACACTCGGTCCGCCCAGGCGCTCTACAAGCAAGCCACCGATTGCCAGCGCGTTGTCGCGAATGCTCTCGGCCGAAAGCCGGTGTCGCGGCCCGCGCGCCAGCAGCCGGTTTTCGGGATCGTGTTCCAGAAGTTCCTTTGTCACCGCGGATGACTGTCGATACGTCGCCGATGTGACGATGAGTCGTTGCATGGCCTTGATGTTCCAACCAGTTCGGATGAGTTCCGTCGCGAGCCAGTCGAGCAGTTCCGGATGCGATGGATACTCCCCCGTTATGCCGAAATCTGCCAGCGTCTTGACGAGACCGTTGCCGAAATACATCTCCCACCAGCGATTGACCGCCACCCGGGCCGTCAATGGGTGATCCGGCGCCACCAGCCACTTTGCCAAATCGAGCCGATTCGCCGCTCGCGGCGTAGCGTGCAGCGGCGGAAACACCGCCGGCACCCCAACCGTAACTTTGTCACCCGGGTGGTCGTACTGTCCGCGCTTGAGCACATGAATATCTCGCGGCTTGGTCAGCTCCTGCATGACCATGACCACCGGCAAAGCTTTGTCGATTTGGCCACGTTCGCGAATGGCTTCTCCAAGCTCGCTCTTCAATCGAGCAAATACCGTATCGATGTGATCCAGATAGAACCGCCGAATCTGCGCCTTCGCTGCCGGTGTGCGCTTCGCTACCGGAACGCTCAGTAACGCGCCGACCAGGTCAGGCGCTTTCGCCGCGGCCAGTTGCGCCGAATTCTCAGCGCTCAGTTCCAGGCCGAAGATCTGCACATCATCGATCCTTCCCTTGAACGGCAAGGAAGCACCGCGACGGCCGACATGCAATGGCCTCTCCGTGTGCAGCGTATCGCGGAGGGTGTCGTTGGTAATCTCAGTCGCCTCGGCTTTACCATCGACATAGATGTGCACGCCGGCCCCTTTGCGCGAGCCGTCATAGGTCATCAGAATGTGATGCCAGGCGTTCAGCGTGATTGCGTTTTTCGCGAGCACCTTAAGGCCATTGTCGGGCCAGTGGTTCACAAGGTGCGTGGCGACCTTGCCGTTTTCGATCAGGATGTCCCACCCGCGGTGAGCGGCGCCATCGTCCATCTTGGAGACCACCGCGAGCAGGTCGTTCGCGGTCGGATAAACCCACACGCTGACCGAGAACGGATCCCCGTTGAACGACGGCCGGCCGCCGAGTTCTACGAACGTCTTGCCGTCGAACTCAAGGGCCCCGCCAACCTTGCCGGCCACCCATTTGGGATTGCCTCGGACCGCACCCTTGACAGCGGGGTGCGAGGTGACAATGTTAGCACCCGACTTTTCATCCAGCGGAATGCGGAGCAGTAATCCGGCCTCAGAGAGTTTTCGCTTGTCTTCGGCAGTGATTGCCTTCTCCCACATGGCGACCGCGGCATCGGCCCCGGCTTCGCGCTGCTTCATCTTCTTTTCCAAATCAACTCGGCGTGCATCGAGCGTCGCCATTCGCTCGCGCTGGTCGTTGGAAGGCACCCGAATATAGGGCTCGGCGCCAATGAAGTTGCCGTAGCGCGCTTGCCGGTCCGCGATGTTCTGAAAGAAGCCAAAGAACTGGTAATACTCCTTCTGAGTGATCGGGTCGTATTTATGATCGTGACAACGAGTCGCATTGCATCGACAGACCCATAAAGATGGTCGCCGTCGTGTGGACGCGGTCGGCGACGTATTCGATGCGATACTCCTCGGGGATAATTCCCCCCTCCGTGTTATGCACCTGATTGCGGAGGAACGCGGTGGCAACTTTCTGATCGAGCGTGGCGCCGGGCAACAAGTCGCCGGCGAGTTGCTCGACAACGAAGCGGTCGTATGGCAAGTTTCGGGCAAATGCGCCGATCAGCCAGTCGCGCCAGGGCCACTGGGTGCGGTCCTCATCGTTGTTGAAGCCGTTCGTGTCGGCGTAGCGGGCAGCATCCAGCCAGGCCATGGCCATGCGCTCAGCGTAGCGCGGCGAGGCCAGCAACCGATCTACGACTTTTTCGTAAGCGTTCGGCGAATTGTCGGCGAGAAAGGCGTCGAGTTCCTGCGGCGATGGCGGCAGCCCGGTGAGATCAAGGGTCACGCGGCGGAGGAGCGTGGCCTTGTCGGCTTCGGGCGACGGCTTCAGTTTCTCACTTTCCAGCCGCTGCCGGACGAACGCATCGATCGGGTTAATTGCTCCCTCAACACGTGGCACCGCCGGCCGCTTCGGAGCGATGAACGCCCAATGTTGCGAATAGACCGCCCCTTGCTCGACCCAGGCACGCAGTAGCCGCTTGTCGCGATCCGTGAGCGGTTTCTTGAATTCGGGCGGGGGCATGCGCTCATCGGGATCGATTGCTTCAATCCGTTTGACCAGCTTGCTCGCCTTACTGTTTTTCGGAACGATGGCTTTCTTCGCCAGGGCCACATCGCGAATATCGAGCCGTAGTTTCGCTTCGCGGGCCTTTTCGTCCGGTCCGTGGCAAGCCCAGCAATGCTGCGAGAGGATCGGTCGAATGTCGCGGGAGTAATCGACCGTCGGCGAATCGGCATGAGCCGAAGTCGTAATCACGAGCGTACAAGCACACCACGTCACCATGTACCGCATCGATCTCTCCAGCGAGTCGGGTGGGTGTATTGTAAACGGCGAGCGGCCAAGTCATCAGGCGGAAAAGTCTTTCCGGCTGTATTGCCAGCGCCTAATCTGCTCCGCATGGCACCACTTCCCGATCTCGCCGACGTTCGCACTGCTCACGAACGAATTCGACCGTTCATCCATCGCACGCCCGTATTGACCTGCGCTTCGATCGATGCGATGGCCGGGTGCGAAGTGTTCTTCAAGTGCGAGAACTTTCAAAAGGTCGGTGCGTTCAAGATCCGCGGGGCGATGAACGCGGTGCTATCGCTGAGCGATTCGGAAGCCGTTCGCGGCGTAGCGACCCACTCCTCGGGCAACCATGCAGCGGCGCTGGCCTACGCCGCCCGGCAGCGCGGCATTCCCGCCTACGTCGTCATGCCCAAGAACTCGCCGGCGGTGAAGATCGCAGCGGTTCGCGGCTATGGCGCACAAATCACGTTTTGCGAGCCAGAGCAGGCGGCCCGCGAAGCGGCGGTCGTGGAAGTCATTCGGTCGACTGGCGCAACGTTGATTCACCCGTACAACGACGAGCGCATCATCGCTGGCCAAGGGACGGCTGCCTTGGAACTGCTGGAAGATGTGCCCGATCTCGACGCCGTGCTGGCGCCAGTTGGCGGCGGGGGGTTATTGAGCGGAACGGCGATTACTGTCCGAAGTTTGCGGCCGCAAGCGCGCGTGATCGGTTGCGAGCCGGCGCTCGCCGACGATGCGGCTCAAAGTCTCCGAGAAGGCCATATCGTGCCGGCACGACCGCCGCTCACGATTGCGGATGGGCTGCGGACGAGTCTCGGCGATAAGACGTTTCCCCTTGTTCGCGAGTTAGTCGAAACAATCGCGCTTGCCGAGGAGGACGAGATTCGTCAGGCGCTGCGAACGGTTCTCGAACGGATGAAGATCGTCGTCGAGCCGTCGGCCGTGGTGCCCCTGGCAGTCCTGTTGAATAGACCCTTGGGTTTAGCGGGAAAGCGCGTCGGCATCATCCTGTCGGGCGGAAATGTCGATGTGAGCCAGTTGCCAGTTTAGCGCGCCGCTCAGCAGTAGGACGGATTGATAATCTGTCGTGGTCGGCACAGAGGACGGGCCGCCAGTCCGTCCGACTGCCGAATTGCGTGCGATTCGATTTGTTTCCGATTGTCATCTCATGAATTATTGAAAGCCGCCCGTGGTGCGACCTACCAATAGAGAGGGCAAACGACTTGTGGGGTCGATGCTCATGCAATCCTCTCCTCGAGTTGTCCGGGATGCCGTCGAGCGCCGGGCAATCGTGGTTCACGGGATCGTTCAGGGGGTCGGATTTCGACCTTTTATCTTTGGCCTTGCCACGCGCCTTCGGCTCGGCGGGTTCGTCAAGAATCAGACGGGAAACGTATTGATCGAGGTCGAGGGCACGCCGGGATCGCTCGATTGCTTCCTCGCGGAAATCGTCGATCGTCCGCCGCCCCTCGCACAGATCGAACACCTTTCCTGGGAACCGCGAAAGCTCCAGGGGGAACCGCAGTTCCGAATCGAATCGAGCGATGCCGATGCGACCGGCCCCATCTTCATTTCACCCGATGTGGCGACATGTGCGGACTGTCTGCGGGAATTGTTCGATCCGAACGATCGCCGGTTTCAATATCCGTTCCTCAATTGCACCAACTGCGGTCCGCGACTGACGATCATCAACGGCGCTCCATACGATCGCACCAACACGACAATGGCGTCGTTCGCCATGTGTCCCACTTGTCGCGCCGAATATGAGAATCCCGGAGATCGGCGTTTTCATGCCCAGCCAACGGCCTGTGCCGATTGCGGTCCCCAAATTGAATTGCGCGGCGCTGATGGCGTGGCGATTGGAAGCGCCGACCCACTGCCCGATTTCGTTCGTGGACTCCGGTCCGGGTCGATCGGCGCATTGAAAGGTCTCGGCGGCTATCATCTCGTTTGCGACGCTCGAAATGTCGCGGCCGTCGCGGAACTGAGGCGTCGAAAGCATCGCGATGAGAAGCCATTCGCCGTCATGGTCGAGGATGTTGCGGCAGTCCGCCAGTTCTGCGAATCCAATGACGCCGAACGCGAGCTGCTCGAATCGCCCCGCCGGCCAATTGTTCTATTGCACAAGCGGGCGGATTGTTCGATTGCCGATGAGGTCGCCCCGAGGAATCCTTGTCTCGGCGTCATGCTTCCGTACACGCCACTGCATCATTTGTTGCTGCGCGGTTGCGGCGGCATGCCGCTCGTCATGACCAGCGGGAATCGTTCGGACGAGCCAATTGCTTATCGCGATGAGGATGCGATCGACCGCCTGACGGGCATCGCCGACCTGTTCTTGATTCACAACCGACCCATTCATGTTCGATGCGACGATTCCGTCACCCGCATCGTCGACGGGACGGAGTTGCCCGTTCGCCGTTCGCGCGGCTACGCGCCTCGACCCATTGCGATTCCGGTGAAATGTCCAATGCCGATTCTGGCGGTCGGCGGGCAGATGAAGGCAACGTTTGCAATCGGCCGTGGGCGGCAAGCATTCGTCAGTCATCACATGGGCGATCTGGACTACTACGAAGCATACAGCGCTTTTGTCCGGGACCTTGGACTCTATGAACGACTGCTCGGCGTTCGGCCGGAATGCCTGGTTCATGATTTGCATCCCGACTATGCGAACACTCGATATGTGCGAGCGCGGGCGACCGAAACGGGAACCCGGTTGCTCGGCATTCAACATCATCATGCGCACATGGCGAGTTGCATGGCCGAACATGGGCTAAACGAACCCGTTATCGGCATCACGTTCGACGGCACCGGTTTCGGCACGGACGGTACCGTCTGGGGCGGGGAATTCCTCGTTGGCGACTACCGCGGCTTTCGACGGGCGGCTCATTTTCGCACGGTCGGGATGCCCGGCGGCGAGCGGGCAATTCGAGAGCCCTGGCGGATGGCGATCGCTCACCTCGCCGACGCGGAGATTCAATGCCCCGACCTTGAGGCACGGCTTTTGCGTAGCCAGGTGGCGACGATCAAGCAAATGCTCACTCGGCGATTCGCGACGCCTCTCACTTCGAGCGTGGGCCGACTTTACGATGCCGTGGCGTCACTGGCCGGTGTCGCGGACACCATCAGTTATGAAGGACAGGCGGCAATCCTGTTGGAGGGCTTGGCGTCCGGTGTCGGGCCGGCCGGGTCCTACCCATTTGCGATCGAGCACGCACCCGACGTTGCCGCAAACGATTCGCCCCTTGTGATCGACACACGCGCGATGATTACCGCGATTGCGGCGCATCGAATGGATGCGACTCTGATTGCACGGCGATTTCATTCAACGCTGGTCGACATCATCGCCGAAATCTGCGGTCGGCTTCGAGCCGCGACTGGTCTGGACGGCGTGGTCCTGAGCGGCGGCGTATTTCTCAACACGATTTTGACTGTCGAAGTCGGTTCGCGCCTGCGTCAGGATGGATTCCGCGTATATCGACATCGCCTGGTTCCACCGAATGATGGCGGCTTGAGCCTGGGGCAACTGGCCATCGCGGCCGCACAATTGACGGCCTGATGAGAGGAAACAACGAATGTGCCTTGGGATACCCGGCAAAGTGCTCACAACCTTCCGCGAGCACGACGTGCTGATGGGCAAGGTTGATTTCAGCGGCGTGTGCAAAAGCGTCTGCCTGGAACATATCCCCCAGGTTCAGCCGGGTGAATACGTCCTGGTCCATGTGGGCTTCGCTCTTTCGCGGATCGACGAAGCGGAGGCCCAGCGGGTCTTTGAGTTCTTGGCACAGATGAACCAACTCGACGAATTGAATGCGGGAACGGGCAACGATCCCCCGAATGGAGCGGGGACGTTTTTTGTTTCGGGCGAGGCGTCGTCATCATGAAGTACGTCGACGAATACCGCGACAGCGAAGCAGCGCGAAAATTGACTGCCCTGATCGAGCGATCCGTGACGCGGCCGTGCACCATCATGGAGGTTTGTGGCGGACAAACGCACACGATTGTCAAGTACGGCATCGACCGGGTACTTCCCGCCGGGGTCGAACTCGTCCATGGGCCGGGATGTCCCGTCTGCGTGACATCGCTGGAGATGATCGATCGAGCCCACGCGATCGCCACCCAGCCGGGCGTGACATTCTGTTCGTTCGGCGACATGCTGCGCGTACCGGGATCGCGCGGCGACCTGCTCCAGCTTAAGTCGCATGGCGGCGATGTTCGCGTGGTCTACTCGCCGATGGACGCGGTCAACCTGGCGGCCGCGAATCCGCAGCGCAAAGTCGTATTCTTCGCGATTGGTTTTGAAACCACGGCGCCGCCCAATGCGATGGCCGTCTGGCTGGCTCACAAACGGCGCCTGACCAACTTCAGCGTGTTGGTCTCGCACGTGCTGGTGCCGCCGATGATCACCGCCATTTTGCAAGCGCCGGGCAATCGCGTGCGCGCGTTTCTGGGCCCCGGGCATGTCTGCACGGTGATGGGCACGAACGAATACGACCCGATCGCCCAAAGATACCGCGTGCCGATTGTTGTGACCGGGTTTGAGCCGCTCGACTTGTTGGAGGGCGTATTGCGGACCGTGCAGCAACTGGAAGCGGGCCGGTACGAAGTCGAGAACCAGTACGGCCGGGCGGTTCGTCAAGAAGGAAATCCTCGGTCGAGGCAATTGATCGATGATGTCTTCGAGGTCTGCGATCGGAAATGGCGGGGCGTCGGTCTGATTCCAAAGAGTGGCTTTAAGCTGCGTTACGAATTTCGCGATCACGATGCCGAGCGCTTGTTCGAGGTCGACACGATTGAGACGCAGGAATCGTCCCTGTGCATCAGCGGGCAAATCCTGAAAGGACTAAAGAAGCCGCACGACTGCCCCGCGTTTGGCAAGCAATGCACGCCGCACACGCCGCTCGGGGCGACCATGGTTTCGTCCGAAGGGGCTTGCGCCGCCTATCACGCCTACGGCCGGCATCTGGATCTCAAGTTGCGAAATCGCGCAATCAAATCGGACGTCGTCGCGGCCGCGGGTTGACGCCGATTGAACGTGCCCGGCGAAAGATCGCCTGCGGAGGAAAAAGTGATGCACGAACGACAAATCAGCATTCCGGAACTCGGCATGGTCGCAAGTACCCGCGCCGCGCTCGGGTTTGGCCTGGGCTTGTTGCTTGCCGATCGATGGCCCGCCGATCAGCGCCGCGCGATTGGCTGGACCCTATTCATCGTTGGCCTCATCAGCACCGTTCCGCTGGCGCTGGAGGTGCTCGGCCGGCCCAGCCCGCACGAGCGATTCGTGACCAGTTGAGTTGGCTGCGGCCCAAGGGGGTTTGAAGCGCAAGAATTGAAGTTGCGAGCCACACAAGGATCGCAAAAAACCAGCCGAGCCCGAAGCGCAACGCGAACCCCTGCGCCGCGGGGCGGCCCGGTCTTCCCGGGCGATTACAGCGCCTGGGGAGGGCGAGACGGGCCCGGTTTTGTCAGCAGACTTGGTGCGAGAACATATGCCTCTGGCGGTTCGACGTCGCCCTCCCCAGGCGCTGTAATCGCCCGGGAAGACCGGGCCGCCCCGCGGCGCAGGGGTTCGCGTTGCGCTTCGGGCTCCGCCGAACCGCCATGGCGCCCTTAAGGAGTTGTGCCTAAAGGCCAACCGCACGGGTAAGGGAGTTGCAGTCGGTCGTTATCTCGTTAACCGCTTCGAGGATCGCATCATGACACGGAAAATCGCGCTTGCCGGTTGCGTTGTTCTCATGGCGATGCTTGCTGTCTCTTTCGGGACCCGACTCGATCCACGGGACGTTCGAGCGGCCGAGCCGGCGCCGGCTGCGGCCGACTTACCCCTGGAACCGGGCAAGAAGTACACATTTTCATGGCCACAAGGACCATTTGTCGCTGAAGTGGTGGAGAAGCCAGTCGGCCATTGGGTGAAAGTCAAACGACCAGAAGACAAGGTGGGGCCGTACTGGTTCAACCTGGACACGATTCTCTACGTCCGACAGGAGCCGGAGGCCAAGAAGCCATAGGGAGGAATCGGCGATGCCCGACGATGCCGACCGACTTCGCAATGCGATTCTGCGCAAATGCCGCGAAAGTATGTCCGTCAAGGAGCAGTTCTTTTCGGAAAACGCGGATCGCATCGTCCAATGCTGCACGGCACTGGCAAAAGCATTCGACAATGGAGGCCGACTGTTTGTCATGGGCAACGGCGGATCGTCGTGTGATGCGGCCCATGTGTCCGTCGAGTTCATGCACCCGATCATCGAAAAGCGTCCCCCTCTGCCGGCCCTGGCATTGAACACGGACACCGCATTGCTGACGGCTGTCGGTAACGACCAGGATTTTTCGGTCGCATTCCTGGAACAACTTCGAATGTTGGCCCGCAAGGGGGATATGGCCCTGGGAATTTCGACCAGCGGCAAGTCGGCGAATGTGAATCGAGCCTTACAGGCCGCTCGCGACATGGGCCTGATCACCGTCGGGTTTTCTGGTCGGGATGGCGGTCGCATGCCCGAGTTTTGCGATTGGTGCTTCACCGTACCCAGTTTCAGCATTCACCGCATTCAAGAATCGCACGAAACGCTGCTGCACGTACTTTGGGACCTGATCCACGTCATTCGCGGCGAAGAGGATGTGATCTGACATGAAGCCGACAGCCGCCCTGGATTTGGCAACCGCCTTCGGCACATGCCCCGTGCCGCAATCGAGGTACGAGCACATCCTCCTGGGCCACGGGAGCGGGGGCCGATTGACCGCGGAGTTGATCCAAAGAATCTTCTTACCTGGATTTGGCAACGAGATTCTGGCGGCGCTCGAGGATCAGGCGACTATATCTCTTGAGAACGCCGGTTCGCAGTCGGTATCGCGCATCGCATTCACGACCGATTCCTTCGTCGTCCGACCGCTTTTTTTCCCTGGCGGCGATATCGGCAAGTTGGCGGTTCACGGGACCGTCAATGACCTGGCCGTCGGCGGAGCGGTTCCGCGCTATCTTTCGGCAGCCTTCATTCTGGAAGAAGGGCTCGCGCTCGACGATTTGAAGCGAATTGTTGTCTCCATGCGCACGGCGTGCGACGAGGCGGGTGTCGCACTGGTTACCGGGGACACCAAGGTCGTCGATCGCGGCAAGGGCGACCAGATGTTCATAACGACGACCGGCATCGGCATCGTGCCCCAAGGGCGAAAACTTTCGATTCGGAATGCACGGCCCAGCGATTGCATACTCGTGTCCGGAACAATCGGCGATCACGGTATTGCGATCATGTCGGTCCGGGAGGGGATCGAATTCGAAACCGTATTGGCAAGCGATACGGCCGCCTTGAATGGATTGACCGAAGCAATGCTACAGGTTTGCCCGAACATCCGTTGTATGCGCGATCCGACGCGAGGAGGCGTGTCCAGCACGCTCAACGAACTTGCTGCGGCTTCCCAAGTTGGCATTCGGTTGAACGAGTCGGCAATACCCATTCGCCCTGAAGTTCACGCGGCTTGCGAGATGTTGGGCCTGGATCCGCTTTATGTCGCCAATGAAGGAAAACTGATTGCCGTGGTTCCGCGAGAAGATGCCGATCGGGTTCTCGAGGTCATGCGGAAGCATCCACTTGGCCGGCAGGCGGCGAAGATTGGCGAGATTGTGGCCGATCACCCCGGATTGGTCGTGCAACGCTCGTTGGTTGGTGGTGAGCGCGTTGTCACGATGCTGGCGGGCGAACAACTGCCAAGGATTTGCTAGGCACACCGAGTACACCGGATGAGTACCGATCTTCAGGAACCACCGAGCCAGGAGGTCGAGCCGAAAAAGCCGTCGCGGCAAATCCTGGAGCATGAAATTGTCGAAGGCGTCGACGCGCTGGATCGGCCGCCTATGGCCCTGTTTATTTCTGGACTGTCGGCGGGCCTCGACATCGGCTTCAGCGTGTTCCTCATGGGGGCCATCTGGACGCTGGCCAATCCCGCCTTCGGGGAATCGGTCCGGATACTGATGGTGGCCAGCGTTTATGCTGTCGGCTTTGTTTTTGTCGTCCTCGGTCGCTCGGAATTGTTTACGGAACAGACGACGTTGGCCGTGCTGCCGGTCTTGAATCGGAAGGCGGAGGTGAGTTCTCTCGCCCGGTTGTGGGCCATCGTTTACATCGCCAACCTGATTGGCGCGGCCGCATTCGCCCTGTTTCTGGCGCGGATTGGACCCAACCTGGGCGTCGTTGACGAACGCGCATTCGGCGACATGGCTCGGTCGTTGACCGCCCACTCGGCCGGCGCCATATTCGCCAGTGCCTTGTTGGCTGGCTGGTTGATGGGCTTGATGTCGTGGCTCGTCGCGGCGAGCCGCGACACGATCAGCCAGATTCTAATGGTCTGGTTGATTGCCACGGTGATCGGCGTGGGGCGACTGCATCACGTGATTGTCGGATCGGTCGAAGTATTAGCGGGCATGTTTTCCAGGCAGGGCGTGACCCTCTCGGATTACGCTCGTTTTCTATTGTGGGCAACGCTCGGCAATGCCGTCGGAGGATCATTCTTCGTCGCCCTCATCAAATACAGCTACGCGATCAAAGGAAAAATGCCCGCCAGCTAAGGTTTGCCGCCCAGGAAGGAGAGAGCGAAATGGCTGAAGCAACCGGGGCCCCCTATGGTCGAAAAACACAGAAACCTCCGGCCGTGAAAGAAGTTCACGTCTTGTGGTCGCCAGATGGACTGGGCTGCGACGGCGACACCATTTCGACCACCGCGGCGACCCAGCCGAGCATCGAAGACATCGTGATGGGGGCCATTCCCGGGCTTCCCAAAGTGCACCTGCACAATCGTGTGCTCGACTACTCGCTTGGCGGCGATGAGTACCTGCAAGTCTGGCGCGATGCCGCCGAGGGACGTCTCGAGGCTCCCTTCGTGCTCGTCATCGAAGGATCGATTCCGAATGAGGACATCAAGACCGAGGGATACTGGGCAGCGATGGGCAACGATCCGCAAACGGGTCAGCCGATCACGCTTTGCGAGTGGATCGACCAGCTGGCGCCGAAAGCATTCGCAGTCGTTGCAGCCGGAACTTGCGCCGCATATGGCGGCATCCACGCCATGGCCGGCAATCCGACCGGTTGCATGGGCCTCGCCGATTATCTAGGCCGCGGCTTCCGCACCAAGACGGGCCTGCCAGTCGTCAACATCCCCGGCTGTCCGGTTCAACCGGACAACATGACCGAAACGCTTTTGTACCTCCTCTACATGGCGGCCGGGCTGGCGCCGATGATTCCACTCGACGAGAATTTGCGGCCCACATGGTTATTCGGCAAGACGGTTCACGAGGGCTGCGATCGGGCCGGCTATTACGAGCAGGCCGACTTCGCCCATGAATACGGCTCGCCGAAATGTCTGGTGAAAGTCGGCTGTTGGGGACCGGTGGTGAATTGCAATGTCACCAAGCGCGGCTGGATGAACGGCATCGGCGGTTGCCCCAACGTCGGCGGCATTTGCATTGCTTGCACCATGCCTGGCTTCCCGGACAAATTCATGCCCTTCATGGACGAGCCGCCGGGCGCGAGCGTCTCATCGCTTCTCGTCGGCGCCTACGGGCGGGTCATTCGCAACTTGCGGGCGATAACCAATCACACGGCGAACCGTGAACCCAAGTGGCGGCACCGTGGTCGTCAACTGACCACCGGGTACCACCCGATTCATTATGGCAATGGCCACGAACGGGTCGAAGGTCGAGGGAGCCAACATGCACGAACCTGATGAGCTGGGGCGGAGCGAGGGCGATGAACGCGGCCCGGAGCCCGGTCAAGGCGCCGTAATTCACGAATCGTCCGGCGAAGCCGATTTCGATGGGCTCCCCGGCGACGTTCTGCCGCCCAAAAAGGACGTCGTCAAGGATCAACCATACCCGCCGGAGAAAGCGGCCGACTGAGCAGGGAGTGATGCGATGATGAAGCTCGGGATCGCATGGATCGTTATCTCGATCATCTTCCTGCCCATCTCACTCCTGGCGGCGATCCTTGGGTTGGGAACCATTGCTTCCGTTGCGTTCACGCTCGCCAAGATTGTAGCGCTATTGTTCATTCCGGGCATTGTGTTAGTGGTAATCGCGGCACTGCGTCCCGGCCGCGGAAGAGCGGCCTAGCGGTTTGTTGGCCGCCAGTGACTGGAAATCTCAAGGAGCACTTACCATGGCCACCGCAACCGCCCCCCGCGCCGAGAAAGGCACCGACTCCCGCAAACTGGTCGAAATGTCGTGGGACCCCATCACCCGGATCGTCGGCAGCCTCGGCATTTACACCAAGATCGACTTTGCCAACAAGCAAGTGGCGGAGTGCTACAGCACCTCATCTGTGTTCCGCGGCTACAGCGTGTTCATGAAGGGGAAAGATCCCCGCGACGCGCATTTCATCACGAGTCGGATTTGCGGCATCTGCGGCGACAACCACGCCACCTGCGCCGTATACGCCCAGAACATGGCGTTCGGCGTTCACGCGCCTGCCATGGGTGAATGGATCATCAATCTCGGCGAGGCCGCCGAGTATATGTTCGACCACTGCATCTTCCAGGACAACCTCGTCGGCGTCGATTTCTGCGAGCAGATGGTCAAGGAGACCAACCCCAAGGTCTGGGACAAGGCGCAAAAAACGGCTGCCCCCCATGCCAACATTCACAAATATCGCACCATCGCCGACATCATGACGGCGCTGAACCCGTTTACGGGTGAGTTCTACCGCGAAGCGCTTGTCATGAGCCGGCTGACACGCGAGATGTTCTGCCTGATGGAAGGCCGGCACGTCCATCCCTCGACGCTCTATCCCGGCGGCGTCGGCACCGTTCCCACCCAGCAACTCTTCACGGACTATATGGTCCGCCTGGCCAAGTACGCCGAGTTCATGAAGAAGGTGGTGCCGCTGCACGACGACCTTTTTGATTTCTGGTACGAGGCCCTGCCCGGTTACGAGGAAGTCGGCAAGCGGCGCATCCTGCTCGGCTGCTGGGGTTCGTGGAACGACCCCGAAGTATGCGACTACCAGTACCGCCACATGAACGAATGGGGCAAGGCGATGTACGTCACCCCCGGCGTGATCGTCGATGGGCAGGAAATCACCGGCAACAATCTCGTCGATATCAACCTCGGGATCCGCATTCTCCTCGGCTCATCGTTCTACGACGACTGGGACGATCGCGAAATGTTCGTGCCGCGCGATCCGCTCGGAAATCCCGTCGATCGCCGGCACCCCTGGAATCAGACCACTATTCCGAAGCCGCAAAAGCGGAACTTCGACAACAACTATACCTGGGTCATGTCGCCGCGCTGGTACGACAAGCGGACCGGCGATCACCTCGCTCTCGACACCGGAGGCGGGCCGATCGCCCGGCTATGGTCCACGGCGCTCGCGGGTCTCGTGGACATCGGTTACATCAAGGCGACCGGTAACAGCGTCAAGATTTACTTGCCGAAAACCGCCATGCTTCCGGAAGCGGAGTTCGAATGGAAAATCCCCAAGTGGAGCAACGCCATTGAGCGTAATCGGGCACGCACCTATTTCCAGGCTTACGCGGCGGCGGCGGCTTATTACTTCGCCGAAAAGGCAATGAAGGAGCTGCATGCCGGCCGGACCAAGACCTGGGAGGAATTCAAGGTGCCGGACGACGCCATCGGCTGCGGCTTCCACGAAGCAGTTCGCGGCGTCTTGTCGCATCACGTCGTCATTCGCGACGGCAAGATCGCCAATTACCATCCGTACCCGCCCACGCCGTGGAACGCGAGCCCGCGGGATGTGTATGGCACGCCGGGACCATATGAAGATGCCGTCCAGAACACTCCCCTCTTCGAGGAAAACGGCCCGGACAACTTCAAGGGCATCGACATCATGCGCGCGGTCCGCAGCTTCGACCCATGTCTGCCGTGCGGCGTCCATATGTACCTTGGCGACGGGAAACAACTGGATGTGAAGCATGTGCCGATGTTCGGCGCCCACGGGTAGAGACTACGTAAACACAAGCTGCCAGCTCGTGTTTTGAGACAACAAGCTGGCAGCTTGTTGCTACGCCTCATACGAGAACGCCACGATGACCGAGACGCTCAATGTGAATGAGTTCCAGGGCCGGCTCCAACAACTGGAAGCGCTGCTTCGCGACGCGGAGCGCTCGGCCGACCCCGCCGCCCGGACACGCCTGCAACAGATCGTCCAGGCGATACTCGATTTGCACGCGGTTGGTCTGGAGCGACTGCTCGAGCACATTGCGGCGGTGGGGCCAGCCGGCGATCAGATTGCCGACGCATGTGCCGGCGACGACATTGTCGGAGGAATGCTGCTCTTGCATGGACTGCACCCGTTGGACGTCGAGGACCGCGTTCGCAAAGCGCTCGAAAGTGTGCGGCCCTACTTGCGTTCGCACGGCGGCAACGTCGAGCTAATCGAAGTGGCCGATGGCATCGTGCGCCTGCGCTTGGATGGGAGTTGCCATAGCTGCCCGTCATCGTCCGTGACGATGCAGCAGACGGTCGAGGAAGCCATCTACGCCAAGGCGCCCGAAGTGGTGGCGGTTGAAGTCGAAGGACTCACAACGCCCGCGTTTTCGGAAAACGGCGATGCATCCCGATTCGCCCTCCCGGTCGTTTAAGCCCGTGGCCGGGCCGGGGCTGTCCGTAACTTTGTAGTTGCAGGCTTGAGCCTGCGACGCCTAACGCCCACCGCAGGCTCAAGCCTGCAACTACAAGACAAAAAAGTTCTACGCAGTGCCGGCCGCGTACTTTAGTCCTAAAGCGTCAGAACCCAGTAGGAGAACTCAACATGGCCAGAGACGACGTCAAACCCGATACTCCTTCCCACACGCCCGGCACCCCGAAGGGCGAAGAACTCGTCCAGCGCAAGGGCCGCGAGCCGGGACGGGACAACCCCCGCTTCGGCCGCACGGCACGTGATTCCACCAGCATCCGACCCGAAGCGCAAGGGCCGATCGATCCCCGGATGCCGCAAATGCCCCCCGCGTGAGACGCACCATGCCCGCGTCCAGTCCGAGCCCAATCGCTTTTCTGCGCCAATACGCTCGGCCCGCACCCGTGCGCGAGCGCTGCGAGTTGTGTAGCCTGGACTTGCCAGAGGAACACGATCATCTCGTGGAACCGGCGGTGCGCAGGCTCGTCTGTGCGTGCACGGCGTGTGCGATCCTGTTCAGCGATTCATCCGCGGGTAAATACCGCCGCGTGCCCCGACGCAAGGAGTTCCTGCCGGATTTCCGGTTGACGGACGTGCAGTGGGAAGGCTTGCAACTGCCGATCGAGCTGGCCTTCTTCATGCACAGCACGCCGATCGGACGGATCATCGCCATGTACCCGAGCCCGGCCGGCGCGACCGAAGCGCTGCCGCCGCCCGATGCGTGGGCAGCGATTGTCGACGACAACCCGGTGCTGCGCAAGCTCGAGCCGGACGTCGAGGCGCTGCTCGCAAACCGGGTTGGTCAAGCTCGCGAATACTATCGAGTCGGCATCGACGAGTGCTACAAGCTCGTCGGTCTCATTCGCATGCACTGGCGGGGCTTTTCCGGCGGGGCGGAAGTGTGGAACGAAATCGCGGGCTTTTTCGCCGGACTCAAGGAGCGCGCCCGCCATGGTTGATCTCAACTTCCAGGTGACGATGCTGAGCCGGAGCGGTCCGCGATCACCCCGACTCTGCTGTTCAAGGTACATGTCAAGGAGAATTGCCGCGCCGATTCCCCGCCCACTCCGATTCATTCCGTGGTCTTGCGTTGTCAGGTGCGCATCGAGCCGGCTCGGCGGCGCTACGCGGAAGAAGAACAGCGGCGGCTCGTCGATCTGTTCGGCTCGCCGGAACGTTGGGGCAAGACGGTCCAGCCCCTGCTCTGGACCCACGCAACCGCGATGGTTAAACCGTTCTGCGATTCCACGGAGTTCGATCTGCCCATCCCGTGCAGCTTCGATTTCAGTCTCGCGACCACCAAGTATTTCGCTTCGCTTGAAGGGGGCGAAATCCCGCTTTGCTTTTTGTTCAGCGGCACCGTCTTCTATGCATCCGACGACCACGGATTGCAAGTCGCGCAAATTCCCTGGGAAAAGGAAGCCTATTTTCGACTTCCGTCAGCAACATGGAGCGATTTGATTGATCGCTGTTACCCCACCAGCGCCTGGCTTTGCTTGCGCACGGACATCTTCAATCGGCTTCAGGACTACAAGAGCCGCAATGGGCTGGCAACTTTTGAGCAAGCGATGGAGGCATTGTTGACGGAACCGGAGCTGGCGACGCCATGAATCGAACCATCGTCGATCGAATCGTGAACGCTGTCCTGTACGAAGGGTACATTCTCTATCCCTATCGGCCGTCGGTGAAAAACTGTCAGCGCTGGACGTTCGGCGGGCTTTATCCAGAAGCGTATTGTCAAGACGCGGACAACGCCGATGCGGCAAGTAATCAGACCGAGTGCCTCGTCGAAGGCGGCCCCGAGACGACCGTCGACGTAACCGTCCGTTTCTTACATCTGATCGACCGCCAAATCGCTGAACTGGTTCACGACTCTGGCAAAGGCATTGAACCCGGCTTTCGCCGCGTGCCGCGGCTCCAAATTGGCGACACTGTCCATCATTCATGGCAAGAAGCCGAAGAACGGACCGTTGAACTCGGCAATCTATCGCTCAATGAAATCGCGGAGCAAATGAACGTTCGGCGATTCACCTTCTCGGGTAATCGTCGCTCGGAGACGCTGCGCCGGACGGACGGGGAGATTGCGGGAATCCAGATTCGCGAGCAACAGACTATTGCAGGCTCAATCGAGGTGAAGGCTGAATGCGCTCTGGATGGGCTTCACCGATTGACCGTGCGGGTCATCAATCAAACGCCGTTCGCCGAAGCCGATCATCGCAGCCGCGACAATGCTCTCTTGCATTCGTTCGTTTCCGCCCACGTAATTCTCAGTGTACATGGGGGGCAATTTGTCTCGCTCACCGACCCGCCGGAGCGTTGTCAATCGGCTGCCAGTCGATGCCGCAATATCGGCGTCTGGCCGGTACTGGTCGGCGCGGAGGGAGCACGCGACACGATGCTCTCGTCGCCAATCATCCTGTACGATTATCCGCAGGTCGCGCCGGAGAGCCCCGGTGATCTCTTCGATGGAACCGAAATCGACGAGATCCTCACGCTGCGAATTCTCACGTTGACGGATGAAGAGAAGCGAGCGGCCGCCGGCCTCGACAATCGGGCACGCGATCTGTTGCAACGGACCGAAGCGCTCACCCGCGAGCAGTTATACAGCCTGCACGGCGTGATGCGAAATCCGCATCCGTTGTCCGGAGGCGGCACATGACCGAATGGAATCCCGAGGCCGATCGCCGGCGATTGGAATGCCTGCATATCGGCGCTGCTGAAATCCGCACCGGCGACCGCGTCCGGCTCCAGCCGCGCGGTCGCGCGGATATTCTCGATATGGCACTGGTGGGGAAAACCGCCATCGTGGAGGCAATCGAAGAAGACCTGGACGGTCGAGCCTGGCTGGCCGTTATCGTGGACGATGATCCAGGCAAAGACTTGGGCCTGTTGCGGCAACCCGGGCATCGTTTCTTTTTTTGCGCCTGAGGAGATCGAGCCATATTCCGGCGTCTGAAGCACAAGCGAAGGCAGAAGGCCCACCATTGCTTGCGTCAGGCGCCGGTCCCGCGGACAAAGATGCCGCCCAGACCGGAAGAGCGCTATGCCTCAATACCGATTCGACGCGGAACATAGCCGCTTTACAGTGCAGGCATTTGTGACCGGGCTCTTCTCGTTTGTCGGCCACAGTCCAAAGTTCGCGGCCCGCGATTTCGAGGGTCAGTGGCTCTGGGAGCCCGGTGCATCGGAAGAGAGTGAACTGAAGCTGACTGTCCGGGCCGATTCCTTGGAACTGATCGACGGTGTCCGAGCAAATGATCGCGACGAAATCGAGCGCCGATTGCGGCAAGAAGTGCTGGAGGTATCGCGTTATCCGGAGATTCGATTTCAGTCCAACCAGATTACGAGCAGCCGAGTATCCGACACGCGATATCGAGTCCATCTTGCCGGCGAGCTTTCGCTGCACGGGGTGACAAAGCCCGAGATGATCGAAGCTGAAGTTCGTGTATTTCACGACGGTATTCGTTTGACGAGTGAATTCTCACTCCGGATGTCCGACTTTCGCATTCGACCGGTCACGGCTCTCGGAGGAACGATTCGACTGAAAGATCAGCTCCAGCTTTCGTTCGACATCGCGGCGATCCAGGAGGCGACATGACTGCGGGCGACCGAGTACAGCCGCGCATCCTTGTCGCCGGCGTTGGCAATATCTTCCTGGGCGACGATGCCTTCGGCGTCGAGGTCGTTGGGAAACTGGCGCGGCAGCCGCTACCGAATGAGGTACGTGTCGTTGACTTCGGCATTCGCGGACTGGATTTAACTTACGCCCTGCTCGATGGCTATGAGGCCGTCGTTCTCATCGATGCAAGTCCGCGGGGCGGTGCGCCAGGAACTTTGTACGTGCTGGAAGTCGATCCCCCGAGCGCCGGGAATGGAACGGTTTCTGATGTGGCTATCGAGGGGCATAACCTGGATCCAGTCCGCGTGCTCCGGTTGGCCGCCGAGTTGGGAAGCACCGTGCGGCGCGTGTTCGTCGTTGGTTGCGAGCCTTCGCCGCCCGGCGCCATCGAAGAAATGGCAAACGGCTTAAGCGCTCCCGTTCAGGCCGCCGTCGGAGAAGCGGTGTCTATGACTATGGTGTTGGTCCGTCAGTTGCTTGATTCCAGTGCAGACGACACAGTCCGCGAGAAAACGGAGATTGAGCCATGTCAACGCTAAGCGTGTCCGATCCGAATCGCACCTATCGCCAAGACCCGAATGAACGATATGAGACCTACCAGCCGATGCGATATGCAGATTCGCGCGGCACTTCCAAAGGCTGGCTGCTCGCCGGCGCCGGAGCGGTCGCGCTGGCCGCGTTCGCTGCATACTACTTTGGCCCCGACTTTGCGCGCTACGTGAAAATGGAACGCATGTAGTCCGGAGTCGCCGTGCACGAACTCTCCATCGCGTTGAGCATCCTGGACGTCGCCGCCGAGGAGGCAGAGCGCCAGGGCAATGCCCGCGTGGTCGCGATCCATCTGCGGCTAGGACCGCTCTCGGGAGTCGTGAAAGGTGCGCTCCTGTCGGCATTCGAACTTGTCGCGAAGGGTCCGGGCTGGAAACTGCGGAACTGATCTTGGAGGACGTGCCGCTCGTGGCCTATTGCTCCCATTGCCAAGCCGAGCGCGCCCCACCGTCGCCGGAAGAGCTTAGCTGTCCGGAATGCGGATCGCCCATGCCGCAGATCATCCGCGGACGAGAACTGGAAGTAGTCGCTCTGGAGATCGAGTCATGAGCCCAACGACCCGCCTGGTCGAAGTGCGGCAGCACGTGCTGAAAAACAACGACGTCGTTGCCCGCGCTCTACGCACTCGCTTCAAAGAAACGGGCGTTCGTGTGATCAGCCTGGTGTCGAGCCCCGGGGCCGGCAAGACTGCATTTCTCGAAAACGTTCTGACGCGCTTGCGCGAACGGTATCGCGTGGCCGCGCTGGTCGGCGATTTGGCGACCGACAACGACGCGCGGCGACTGGCTCGTAGCGGAGCGCCGGTCAAGCAGATCACGACCGGTGCCGTTTGTCATCTCGAAGCGGCGATGGTTCGCGATGCGCTTGACGAATGGGACCTCGGGAAACTCGATTACTTGTTCATCGAGAACGTCGGCAACCTGGTCTGCCCCGCGACGTTCGATCTCGGCGAAGCGTTGCGGCTCGTCCTGTTCTCGGTTACCGAAGGCGAAGACAAGCCGCTCAAGTATCCGACCATTTTCAACACAGCCGACGTGGCGGCGATTACCAAGATCGATTTGGCGGAAGCCGTCGAGTTCGATGCTGCCGCGGCGAACCGGAACATTCAGGCCGTGCGGCCCGGCATGCAAATCTTCCGGGTTTCCGCGAAGACGGGCAAGGGCATGAACGAATGGCTCAGTTTCCTGGACCAGCGGTTTTCGCAATGAGGCCCCACACGGTCATGGGCGACATTCAAACGCCTTTTTGTTTCAAATCGGATGAAATGATTTCATGGGGTGACAGAGAAATGAAGCAATAAAACCGGCCGGAGCCGCTCGGGAACCAGTTGGTTTTTCGTCCCGCCTCGCGCTGAGCACTCACCGCCGCTCAAATACTATCCTCCCGCCGACCAAAGTCAAATCGACTTTCGTGGTCCCAATTCGATCGACCTCCTTTGGATCCAGAATGTCGCGCGACAACACGACCAAATCGGCAAACTTGCCGGCACGTATTGTTCCCCGATCCCTCTCCTGAAATGCCCCATATGCACTGCCAAGCGTGTACGCCTCGATCGCCTCGGTGACGGTAATGCGTTGCTCCGGAAACCAGCCGTCGGGGTGTTTGCCGTCGAGTGGTCGGCGATTCACGGCCGCGTCGATGCCCTGCAACACATCCAGCGGAGCAACCGGCCAATCGGAACCGAACGCCAGCTTGGCGCCGGCATCGAGCAATGAGCGAAACGCATACGAGGAAGCGCAGCGCTTCGCGCCGATTCGCCCCTCGGCCCAACGGCCATCGTCGATCGCGTGGTATGGCTGCATCGAACAAATCACACCCAAGTCTTTGAAGCGTCCATAGTCACTCGGCCGCAAGTGCTGCACGTGCTCAATGCGCAAGCGTCGATCGCGGGGACCATTTTGCTTGGCGACGTCCGCGAAGATATCGAGCAGGACGGCATTCGCCCGATCGCCAATCGCGTGCACCGCAACCGAAAGACCGGCCTGATCGGCGGAACGAATCATCACGCGCATTGAATCCGGTTCGGTGACGAAGACACCAGTGTTCTTCGTGTCGCCGACGTACGGATCGAACATGAGGGCGGTTCTCGATCCAAGCGAGCCATCCATGAATCCCTTGACGCCGCCGATGCGTATGAAGTCATTGCCGAGATTGGTCTCGGCTCCCATCGCGATCACGTCCTGTCGGAAGGCGATCGGCCAACGGAGATTGAGCCGAACGGTCAACTGCCCATCGCGGCCAACTTCTGGAGGACCCGGAAGAGCTTGCGCCGGGTTTCCGCGGCACTGCCATCCATGTCCTGCACACTGGTGATACCCGTTTCCGCACAGGCCCGCATCGCCGCTTGAACGTGTTCGGTAATCTCATTTGTGCCCGGTTCTGGAATCAAGCGGCCCACCAGGCCCATTGCATTATCCTTGAGGATTCCACTCGGTGTTTTGCCGTCAGCCAGACGATCGATCACGCCGCCTGCCGGTACCTTCGTGTCGGCGTTTACCGCGGCGAGCTTCATCGCCGCGCTGTTCGCAAGGGCCATGTGCCCGTCGTAGCGGCGAATGAAGACCGGGCGATCTTTGACATACTTGTCGATGATCGCCGCGGTCGGCAGCTTGCCGCCAAACGCACGATCGTGGTCCCAATTGCCGCCGACGATCCAGCGATCGCGAGGCAATTTGCGGTCAAACTCTTGCAACCGCCTGCCGAATTCGGCCTCATCCTTCGCATCTTTCAATTCGACCCGCGAAAGCTGTTCGCCGCCACCCAGGAAATGGAGATGGCTATCGTGAAACCCCGGCGTCACTCGACGGCCCTTGAGATCGATCACCTTGGTCTTCGAACCGACGAGCGCCTTGATTTCGTCGCTTGTGCCAACCTTGAGGATGCGATCGCGCCAGATGGCAACGGCCTCGGCTTCGGGGTGATCGTGCTCAACAGTCCAAACCTTGCCGTTGATCAGGACGAGATCGGCAGCAACGGCGGGTTCGGGATTGGCGGTAGGGAGCATGGCCATCACAAGGAGGAATTGGGTCATGGACAAAGGCCCGTTGTTGGTTCATTTGGCAATCGGAAACAGCTTTAGCAACTCGGCCTTGCTCGGCTGCCGACCATACTCGCAGACCTCGAACGCTTCTGCAAATTCAATCTTCGCGGCCTGATCGGGTCCGTAAATCTCGGATAGCTTCTTGCGAAATTGCTTGGCCACGCCTCGATCACGGTTTTCAAATCCAGCCCGCACGGCGGCTTTGCGGTTGGCTTGCCCGGCAGGATCTTTCGGCATCAGTTCGGGCCCGCCATTCGCGCCGCCTTCGTAGAACTGAGACTCCATGCGCTCCAAGGCCGCAACTTTCTTGGCCATGACGCTGTCGATCGAGACAACCACATCCGGCTTGAACGAATTCGGCTTCTGAAAACGATCGGAGTAGAAGAGGAAGACCGGGTTCTTCGCCAACGGCTTCACTTCGGGAATGAATCGAGGGACCGCGACCATGAAAGCCGAATCCTGCACCAGCACGCCGGTGTAACGGTGGTCCGGATGATAATCATTCGGCCGATGCGACATGACGATGTCGGCGTCCCATTCGCGGATGAGGCGAGTGATCGTCTTACGGTTGGCGAGAGTTGGCTCCAATTCGCCGTCGTGAATGTCGAGGATTTCGGTCACGATGCCGAGCGACTTGTCGGCAGCTTCGACTTCGGCCTTGCGCCGCCGGGCGAGAGCCGGACCGGATTCGCGCCAGTGGCCGATGTCGCCGTTCGTCACGGAAACAAACTTCACCTTGTGTCCCTTGGCAGCCCACATCGCGCCGACGCCGCCCGCTTTGAGTTCGCAATCGTCAGGATGGGCGCCGAAGCAGATGATGCGCAGCGGTTCGTCGGCGAAAGCAGGGAAGGCCATCAAGAGCAGCAAAAACATCGAGAGGCGATGCATGGATGTTCTCCGGCAAGGATCTGAATGATTTCCGTTTTACACAGCGGCGACAAGTGGGCTTTATTTTTCCACGTCATGGGCTATATCCTTTCGCTCCACTCGGACCCGGAGTGACTTCGTGATGATGCGACCGACGCTGACGGCGATGCTCCTGGCACTCGCCCTCGTCGGCCAAGTTGCGGCTCAACAGACAAGCCCATTTGCATTGCCAACGCCGCTTGGCGGGCCGATTCGCTCGCCCAGCGGGCAGATCGTCAATGGCCTCGACAAGCAGCCATCGCCCTGGGACATTGGCATCGGCGCCGGCCTGAGCGGCAGTTCGGGCAATGTCGATATCTTCAAGGCTGTCGTCGATGGCGACGTGCGTTACGACGATGCGGACAATGTCTTTCGCGCTTATGGCCTGTACATCTTGTCCAGATCCGAGGGCTCGACGCTCGAGCAAAAAGGGTTCTTGACTGCCCGCGATGAAATCCCCGTGCTGAGTTGGCTGTCTTACTATGCGCAAGGACAGCTGGAATATGACGAATTCCGAACGGTCGATTGGCGCCTCGCGGGCCACAACGGCGTCTCGTATACCGCCTATAATGATGGTGTAACGCTTCTGAAATTCCGTGCCGGTCTGGGCACCGCCCGGGTCTGGGGGGATCCGAAAGCACAGTGGATTCCCGAAGGTCAGCTTGGCGGGGATTTCGAATACAAGATTACTGCTCGCACACTGCTCACCGCCGGGGCCGACTATTACCCGGACATCGAGTACTTCGGCAACTATCGTGTGCGAGCCCGAATCTCGTTTGACTTCAATCTCGACCCGGAGTTGAATCTGTTCCTGCGCCTAGGCGCGATGGATCGTTATGACAGTATGCCGTATTGTTCCAAGAAGAACGACATCGACTATTTCGGTGCCATTATGTTCCGGTTTTGACCACGGCTCCGCCGAACCGAGATGGACGAAACTGAATGACGAATCGAATCCTTGCCAGGAACCCTCAAACGTGTAAACCGTGGGCAGAGAGATTTTTTTCAATCTTCTCTTGCTTCGCATGCTAACATAATGTCAAATGCCCTAGGAATGAATTCGTCGGCGGGTCACGCCCGATCCGTCACCCCCACGCATCTTTGACCCTCGCTCAGATGAAATCCCCGCGTGGGGGGCACCCGTCACTCGACTGCGTCGCCTTTGCCACGCCTGGCGCGTGACCTTGCGGACTGTCTGATCGACCAACCCGATTTTCTCGTTTCAACAGGACGGGCATGTCCGGCCCTGGCATTTCTCCGGCCGGCGAGCCCAGTGCGTGATTTGGAAAAGGACATGATTGCAGAGCCAATGAGCACTATCCAGGGTATCCTGGAACTCCATCCCAAGGGATTCGGATTCTTACGCAATCCAGCCCGCCACTACGCCCCGCAGGCCGGCGATCCTTACGTCCCGGCGCCGCTCATCCAGAAGCATTCCCTTCGCGAAGGAATGCTCGTCGGCGGGGTCGTCGAACCTCCACGCAAGGGCGCTTCCGGGCCACGATTGACGGAGATTGCCCGCATTGAGGGGCACGAGCCTCGCTCCATCGCATTTCGCCAGTGGGACGAATTGACCCCAATCGATCCGCACCAGCAGATTGTGCTCGAGACGGCTGGCGGCCCGATGACCACCCGGGTTCTGGACCTGTTTACGCCGATCGGCAAGGGGCAACGCGGCTTGATCGTCGCTCCCCCGCGGACCGGCAAGACCGTACTTCTGTCGCACATTGCCCACTCGGTGGCGACGAATCATCCGGAAATGCACCTCATCATGCTGCTCGTCGACGAGCGGCCCGAAGAGGTCACCGAGATGCGTCGGACGATCAAAGGGGAGGTCGTTGCCTCCAGCAGCGACAACGACGCCGGCAACCACATCCGCCTGGCCGAACTGGTCATGGAACGGGCCAAGCGCCTGGCAGAACGCGGCGAGCAAGTCTTCGTCCTGCTCGACAGTCTGACCCGACTGGCGCGTGCTTACAACAAGACGGCCGGCAACAGTGGCCGCACGCTGAGCGGCGGCGTCGATAGCCGGGCTCTGGAAGTGCCGAAACGTCTGTTCGGTGCGGCCCGCGTCTTCGAGGAAGGCGGGTCGCTTACAGTGATTGGCTCGGCGTTGATCGAGACCGGCAGCCGGATGGACGACGTGATCTTCGAGGAGTTCAAAGGCACCGGCAACATGGAGCTAGTGCTCGATCGCAAGCTCGCGGACCGGCGAATATTCCCCGCCATCAACCTGGGTGAGAGCGGCACCCGCAAGGAAGAGCGAATCCTGAAACCGGATGTGCTACCGCGAGTGAATCTACTGCGACGGCACCTGATCGACATGCCCCCGGTGCAGGCGATGGAAGCGCTCCTCAAGCAGCTCGAGAAGTCGCCATCCAACCAGGCATTCCTCGACCGGATGGTCGTCAAGTGACCGTCGAGCCAGGCAAATACCGTCACTTCAAAGGCGGCGAGTATGAAGTGCTCGCCGTCGCCACGCATAGTGAAACCCAGGAACCGATGGTCGTCTACCGACCGCTCTACAACGATAGCGGCTGGTGGGTGCGCCCGCTGGCGATGTTTGTGGAATCGGTGAAGCACGAGGGCCGGGAAGTGAGGCGGTTTGATCGCGTGCAATAGCCGCTTGCGGCGTAGCGCTTTCAAACCAAATTCGCCTCCGCATCCAAATCCATCGGCGCAAATTCACCGAGCCGCCACTTCTCGACCGCCAATGCCGCCATCGCCGCGTTGTCCGTGCAGAGGCTCAACGGCGGGATGAATAGCTCAACGCCTTCGCTCGCGGCCATTGCTTCAAGTGCGGAGCGCAGACTCTTGTTCGCCGTCACCCCACCGCCCACGGCCAATCTCTTCAATCCAGTTTGCCGCAGCGCCTGTTTGCACTTGGCGACTAACACCTCGATGACCGCTTGCTGAAAGCTGGCGGCGGCATCAGCCCTCAGCTTGCCCGGCGGCGGCGGATCGGCTTTCGCCACGTTCTGCCCGTGGATCGTGTATAGCACCGCGGTCTTCAAACCGCTGAAGCTGAATTCGAGACGGTCGTCGTTGAGGAAACTTCGCGGAAATTGGAAAGCTTTCGGGTTACCGACGGCGGCTTCGCGTTCAACGGCCGGGCCGCCGGGGAAGCCGAGGCCGAGAATCGCCGCCACCTTGTCGAATGCCTCGCCGGCCGCATCGTCACGCGTGCCTCCTAACATCTGCATGTCGAGTGCGCTTTCACAGCGAAAGAGAACGGTGTGTCCGCCGCTCACCACGAAGCCGACGCACGGGAAGATATCCCGATTCGCCGCCAGCCGGCAAGCATAAATGTGGCTCGCGATGTGATTGACCGCGACCAGTGGAACTTCGAGGGCAATCGAAAGCATCTTGGCAGCACTCACGCCAACCAGCAATGCGCCGACGAGGCCGGGGGTGTTGTGAACCGCGACACAGCCAATGTCATTAAGCGTCACGTTCGCTTGCTTGAGCGCCTGGTCGATCACCGGCAAAAGATTCCGCAAGTGGGCGCGAGCGGCGATCTCGGGCACAACGCCGTGGAAGCGTGCATGCAACTCATTCTGCGAGGCAACGATGTTGGACAGCACCCGCGGCTCGTCGGTGAAGACGGCCGCCGCCGTTTCATCGCAGGACGTTTCGAGTGCCAGGAATAGCACGAAGAGTTCCCCTCTTATGATTATTACGATTGGACGCGCGAATTGAACTCAGCTGGTCGGACCGCTCGCTGGCTGAACCGCGAAGAGCGTTTTGAGAAGGAGATCGCGGCTCGATTTGGACATGAGCGCCATCGTCGAGTGCCGTGCCTTGGTGTCGAAGTCCTCGCCTGGATTGAATCGAGTTGGCGGCATTTCTTCCGGTTTGGGTGGAGGAACATCGGTGACCCACGAACGCAGTTCCGCGATGACTCGCGCCGGCGAGTGCGGCCGTTCGGCCGGATCTTTGGCCAGCATTCGCGCGACGACCGCCGCCACCCCCGGGGGTATTTCCGGGCGAACGCTGTCAGCGGGTTTCGGCACTTCGGTCTGATGGCGAATAAGTTTCTGCGCGACGCTTCCACCGTCAAATGGCGGCTTGCCGGTCAACAAGAAATACGAGACGGCGCCTAATGCATAGATATCGGCACGGATATCCACCGTCGAAGATCGCGCCTGTTCCGGCGCCAGGTAGTCCGCAGTTCCCAGCACGATCTTGCTATCGCTGACTTTCGCAACATGGTCGGGTCGTCGTGCGAATCGCGCCAGGCCAAGGTCGAGCAGTTTGATAGTCCCCGACCAATCGAGCATCAGGTTGCTCGGCTTCACATCGCGGTGGACCAGGCCCGCGTCCGCCGCGTGCTGAAGTCCAAGTGCCGACTGGGCGATGTAGTTGACTGCCCGTTCAATCGGCAGTGGGCCCCGACAATCAATCAGATACTGCAAGCTCGTCCCGTCCACATATTCCATCACCAGGAAATGCAGGTTGCCCTCTCGATCCAGATCGAACGCCCGCACGATATTGGGGTGATCGAGCATCGCAATCGCCTGGGCTTCATGCTGATAGCGCTGGACGTGTGTGGGATCGGAGGGATCGGGCGCGAGCACTTTCACCGCAACGCGCCGGCGCATGTGTCGATGCTCGCACAGGAACACGGCGCCCATTCCGCCCGAACCGAGATGCTCGAGGACCTTGTACTTCCCGCTCAAGAAGAAGTTCTTCCATTTCCCCTGGAGGAGAAGCTTGGCCTGAAACGGAGTGATCAGGTTGTCGCGAACGGCAACGCTGGCAAACGACGCGGGTTCGGCCGGCAGCGACTGTGCCGACTGGAGACGGGCGACGAACTCATCGACGGTCTGGGCAGCGACCAACTGGCTACGAACCAGCAGCGAACAAAAGTCGGCCACAGTGACGACGGACGCCACGACATTGCCCTCGAGTCGAAACGACCGTTCGGCAAACGCTGGGCAGACGCGCCGGCTGAGTCTTAATGAAGATGTAGCACACCGGCAGCGCGGGAGCTATGGGTAGACCTGAATCCCTTTAGCAATTCTGACGATGAGTGAATATTGAGAGGCTGGCGAAAGGCGAATTGATGAGAGAAAAGGCCCGATCCGACTGTGGGATCGGGCCAAAAAACGGCTACTTAATCGCCTTCATGGCCGACTTGGCAATGTCCTGGTATTGCTTGGGCAACTTGTCGATCGATTCGGCCTTCGTTGTTTTGCCGTTATCGTCGATTTCGATCGACTCGGCTTTCGGAGGGCCCTTTTCCTCCTTGGAGCCGGTAATCGTCACTTTGACGCCATTCTTCGAGTAGAAGACCGTGAACGCATCATTCACCTGCTCGACTCGGACGGATTCGCCCGGTCCGGCCACCACGCCGATTCCTCCGGCGCCCGGTACGGCGGGAACGCTCGGAACTCGGGGGACTAGCGGAACCGCCTGGACGTTGGGAATCTGCGGGAATAACCCACCTACCCCGCTGGCGACTTCCTTGGCTTCCGGCAACTTGACGCCCTTCAATGTCTCCTTCTTACCCTTCCGCAGTACGACGATGTCGACTGCGGTATCTGGTTTGATTTCTTTCAGGGCAGCAACAAAGGCCGTCACATCGTTTGGCACCGGCTTGCCGGCGACCTTAAGGAGAATGTCATGCGGCTTGATGCCAATCTTTCCGGCGGTCGATTGGGCGGGAACATCGGTGCATACTAGCCCCTGACCGTTCGGCAGATCGAGCTGCGAAGCGAGAACGTCCGACGGCTTTTCGACATGAATGCCGAGCCGGCCGCCACCAACGCGAGCCCGCAACGGCCGGATCGCACCGTCCGGGCCCAACTGGAATGCGAACCCCTGACCACCTTGCATTTGACCGACCATTTGCTCCAGCTGCTTGAACAAATCATCTTGCCCTTTGAGCAGTTCTTTGAGTAATTGATCCTCGGGAAGATTCGGATCGAATAGAGGCAAGGGCAACTGCGGAGCGGGAATCGACCGCGGGCTCGGAGTGGGCGGCTCGATCGGTCGCGGCTTGACCTTCTTCTGTAATTCTTCGAGTTGCTTCTTCTTCTCGGGATCGTCGCCAACGTCTTTCTTCAACTTCTCAATCAAGTCTTGAATGGACTCTTGCTTCGCGGGCGGCTTGGATGATTCCTTCTTGGCCGGTTCGTCGGCCTTGACGGACCGCGGCTGAACATAAACTCCCGCGGTGGTGATTGCGAACGCCGTCAAACCGCCGGCGATCGCCCATTTCCAACGACGAGGGCAGCGCGATTCCACTTGCCCTTTATTTCGCAATAGCATGGTAACCCTCCGATACAGGTCCGATGTGGATCCGCGAGCGCCGGCCGCTCCCAAAGGTGCGGGCCGGGCTCGCGTCATACGAATGAGAAGTTCCGCGTAGTCGACTGGTCCGGCGGCAAAACGTGCCGCTTCCGTATCCGCAAGATATTCCTGCGCTAGCCGCACCTCGCGACGCAAGCCGGCGAGCCACGGCCAGACAAAATACACCGCTCGGGCCACGCCGATCAGCCAGCCCGCTAGCGGGTCGCGTCGCCCGAGGTGGCCCAATTCGTGGGCGAAAATGCAACGCAAGCCGACCGTGTCACCGACTGCAATCAGTGTCGACGGCACCAATACACGCGGCCGCATAACCCCGAAGCAAACCGGTCCGGCCGCACGATCGGAAACTCGAAGCTGAGCCCGCGGACACATGTCAGCCGCCAAGTGATGGAACAATTCCGCCGCCCACTCCGGCGGTTCGACGGCCGAGCGCCAGATCCGAGCCAGGCCGAGGTGCCCGATTATGAGACGGCCAACCAATCCGCAGGCGATCAGGCCATAGGCCAGTACGACGAACCAACTCGCCGCATCCCAATTGAAGGATTCACTAATGGCCGGCGTGGCTTGCTTTGGCTCGACCTGACGAGGCGATGGCGATTCCGGCACGGACTCGGAGGGCGGCGCCGAAGCGATCGAGGGGACGAATGGCATCGCCGGCAACGGAGCGGCCGCGCGATCCGGAAGCTCGGGTTTTTCGAGTGGTTCCTGGTAAACGGGTGGGGCGGACTGCGCGACGAACTCGCCGGGCGCTTCGCCAGACGGAATGGTGATTGGCAGCCAGCCCGGTAACAGACTCACCGGAATTGCCATCAGGGCAACTATCACGGCGGCCAAACCGATGGCCGTCCGACGGGCGGGTTGCCGCGTAAGCCCGATCAAGAGTCGGCCGGCAAGAAGAACTCCCCCGCCGACGACCGCGATGCGGACTGGCCGGGACATAGCGACTTGCCAAAAATCGCTCATCGTGCCCCCCCGACGGTTCGTTTCCCCTTGGCTCGAGCGATCAGATCGGACATTCGCTCTAGCTCATCGGCCGGTATGCGCTCCGCCCGGATCAAGCTCAACATCAATTCCGAAGCCGCCCCATCAAAGACGCGATCGAGAAACCGGGCGGCGCTTTCCTCGCGGCTGAATCGAGGCGAATAAATGAACGTGCGGCCGAGCACATGATGGCCCACCAGTAGCTTCGTCTCCATGATGCGCAGAAGCGTCTGCACGGTGTTATAGGCGAGCGTCTCGTCAACAGATTCGCGCATCACATCGTGGACGTCGCGCACGCTGGATGGCCCGAGGTCCCAAAGGACCTTCAGGATCTCCATCTCGCGCGTTGTGGGGGTCGGCAGGTCGTCCATTGGGAGTTTCACCTAACACCTAAAGACTTAGGTATACTACCCAATTCCGGGGCCGCGTGTCAACCAAAAATCGATCGGGATTCATCAAGTCTTTTCGAGAACCAAATCCACAACCCAGCAGCCGCGAACATGCGGCCCGTCGCCGCGGCAGTGGGCGATGATCTGCTCCTCCTCGCAGCCGGCGTCCATGAGCGCATCGGCCAGGATCGGCATCCGCTCGAAGGCCTTGTCGTCGTAGATTGCTTGGGCCAGGCCAACGACGTCCGAGGTTCGCCAACGCGGGTCGAAGGTCACGGGGCGGAAGGGGTTGCCGAAGATGTCGCGGATCCGGCGTGGCCTGCGACGCTGCGCGGGCGGCGTCTTCGACGTCACTGCCGCCGACTCAATGCCGGCCCATCGTCGCCCAGCGAGGACCATCGACATCAGCCAGGGACCACCTGCTGCCCAGGCTGTCCCGGCAGTGCGATCGCGGCGCGGTCGCGAGGCAAGCGGCCGGGCTATCGAGTGCGGAGGTCCGTCTGTCCGAGCAGGCATGTGGGCCGCAAACAGCTCGGTCGTGTTCCGCTTCCGTGACCTGCCCGTCCGCGAAGAGCTCGCGCGACCTCGACCGCCCGCCGAGGTCGCGGTCGTCGGTCAGCTACGTGCCAAACCTCGCGGCAGCAGACGCAGAAGAGCAGCCGCTGCTTTCGGTCGCTGTCCCTTTTCGGAGGAAGTGCAGCATTGGCTCCGGGATCGGTGCAGGCCAGCCACTCCTCCTCCGTCATCCCCCACCCCCTTCCTCCTTCTTCCGCCGCTTCCATTCCTCCAGCCGCTTCTTGATCTCCGCTTCGTAGCCGCGGTCCGTCGGTTCGTAGTAGGTCTTGTCCACGCCGAGGTAGTCCTGGGCGACGTAGCCGCCTTCGCCTTCGTGGGCGTATTGGTAGCCGACGCCGTGGCCGAATTGCTTGGCCCCCTTGTAATGGCGTCGCGCAGGTGTTTCGGCACCGGGATCGTGCGGCCCTTCGCCACGTCTTCGCGGGCGGCGCCGATCGCCACCGTCGCGGAGTTCGACTTCGGGGCCGTCGCCAGGTAGATCACCGCCTGCGCCAGGTTCAACTGGCACTCCGGCAGGCCGACGAACTCGACGGCGTGCCACGCGGCCGTCGCGACCATCAGCGCTTGCGGGTCGGCGTTGCCGACGTCCTCGCTGGCCAGGATCACGATCCGCCGGGCGATGAAACGCGGGTCCTCGCCGGCTTCGAGCATCCGGGCCAGCCAGTAGATGGCCGCGTCCGGATCGCTGCCACGCATGCTCTTGATGAACGCGCTCGCCAGGTCGTAATGCGTGTCGCCGGTCGGGTCGAAGTTCAGGAGCTTCCGCTGAATCGAATCCTGCGCGACTTCGAGCGGTGTACTCCGACCGGTCTCCTGTCGTCCGAGCGATTTGACGCCGATCTGCAGACTGCGGACTCAATCGCCCGAGCGAGCGTCGCCATCGGAAATCTCGGCGAGGAACTCCAGGGCGTCCGGGTGCATGTTCACGGCGATGTCGCCGAGGCCGCGTTCCTTGTCGGCGAGGGCTCGCTGGAGGATCGTCTTGATGTGCTCGCGCGAGAGCGGCTCGAACGTGAAGATCTGGCTGCGGCTCAAGAGCGGCGTGTTGATCGAGAAGAACGGGTTCTCCGTCGTCGCCCCGACCAGGATGACGACGCCGTCTTCGACATCGGGCAAGAGCACATCCTGCTGCGTCTTGTTGAAGCGGTGGATTTCGTCGACGAACAGGATCGTGCGCTCGCCGTGCAGTTCCAGATCGCGGCGAGCCTGTTCGAGCAACTCGCGCACTTCCTTCGTGCCGGACGCCGTCGCATTCAGCACGCGGAACCGGCTCTTGGTGTGGTGCGCGATCACCTGGGCCAGGGCGGTCTTGCCGGTGCCGGGCGGGCCATAGAAGACGAGCGACTGACAGCCGGTCGGCGAGCAGCATGCGCCGGAGCAACTTGCCTTCGCCGAAGAAATGCTCCTGGCCGACGAACTCGTCGATGGAGCTGCGGCCGCATGCGAGCGGCCAGCGGCCGGGCCTTGCGGCGGTTGTCATCGCGAACGTCGGCGAAGATGTCGATGGCTCGGACTCCAAAACTAAATCGTACACGATCGCGTTCTTGCCGTGCGGAGATTCCGGCGCCGCGTCGCAAAACGAATGAAGGTTCGCATCAGAGGTTGTACGCCAGACACGCTTGCTCGCATGCCGCGAGCGGGACTCGAACGCACAGCCCGCGGCCGGCCCCGATTCCGACGATCACTCCATGACCAGACAGATGCCGGGGCGTCTGCCTTGGGTTATCCCTTCTTTTTCTTTTTCGGAATGACCGCGTCCATTTCGTCGCGCCACTGGCGAAGTGCGCCGCGCATCTCGGCGGCCGTGCGGCCCGCCTTCAGCTTCGAGACGTCGACATCCTCGTAGAGCTTCTTGTGCAATGCGGCGTCGAAGTCTGGATTCAGCGTGTTTTCCTGGGCCAGGACATCCTTCCGCCAGGCAATCAAATCGTCGCGAAGCGCTTTTGCTTTCTCCGGTTCGCGAGCAGCCAGATTGTGCTCTTCTTGCGGGTCGTTGACGAGATCATACAGTTCGACACTTTCGTCCTCATATAGATCGACCAGTTTCCAGCGACCCTTGCGAATGGCGCCCCCCGGCCGGCTGCCCTGGTTCGTGTAATGCGGAAAGTGCCAATACAGCGTACGCTCGGCCAGCTTTTCGCCCTTGAGCAATGGCAGCACGCTCGTGCCATCCAACGGGCCGTCGGGCTTGAGGCCGCACGCGTCGAGAATTGTCGGGGCAAAGTCCATCTGAATTACCGGCACATTGGAGACCTTGCCCGCCGCCACAACGCCCGGCCAGCGGATGATGAGAGGCACCCGCAGGCCGCCCTCATACAGGAAGCCCTTGCCAGCGCGATAGGGCGTGTTGTGGGTCGATGGACTATCTGGAAATTCCAGCACATGCAGCCCGCCATTGTCGGAAGTGAAGATCACAATCGTGTTGTCTGCCAGCTTCAACTCTTTCAACTTGGCCAATAGCAGGCCGACCGTGTCGTCGAGCGTCTCCATCATCGCCGCGTAAGTCGGGTTGAATGCATCCTTGTATTTCTCGATCAGCGCTGGCTTCGCGCCGAGGGGAATGTGCGGGGTGTTGTGCGCCAGGTAAAGAAAGAACGGGCGACTCTTGTTTCGTTCGATGAAGTCGATCGCGCTACGGGTCAGGTCGTATTCGCCTTTGCCGCCTTCGGTCTTGGAAGGCCTGGTGTTCGCCATGCCGGCGTGGACAAAGTCAAAGCCCTGCTGCTTGGGGCCAAAGCCGCCGCCGCCGAGATGCCACTTGCCAATGCACGCCGTTGCGTAGCCCGCTTGCTTCAAGTACTCGGCGAGGGTCTCTTCTTCGAGCGGCAAATGCCGATTGATTTGGGGATGGAGTAGTTTCTGCGAAGGACAATCCGGCCTGCCGGGCAGGTATGTGGTCAAATGCAATCGAGCCGGCGCCTTGCCTGTGAGAATGGCTGCTCGGGCCGGCGAACAGATCGGCTGGGCGCAATAATGACAGATAAACCTCATGCCTTCGCTTTCGAGCTTGTCGAGGTTGGGCGTGAGATGTTCCTTGCGACCATAGCAGCCGAGATCATCGATCCCCAAATCATCGGTCAGGATGAAACAGATGTTGGGACGGGTTTTGTCGGCGGCCGATGCGGGGAGAGCAAAAAGACAGGCGATCAAGACGGCGAGGATCCGCATGACAGTCATCCCTCGGTTCCGGGCAACGTCAATGTACGAGTCCAGCGGGGCGAAATTCGCCGTCCAGCTTTTCGATTCGGCTCGCTCAAGGCGAGGTTCAATTCGATTCCCGGAATGGATTTCATGAAAATCGCGACCAGGCCTTTCGTTTTGACGATGTCGAAATACAAGGACGATGGCTCTGGGTTCCCAAGCTGCGAGGCCATTGCAACTATGACAGCTTCGAAAGAACTGACGGCCAGCCAGAATTCCGGAAATGTCCGGACTAAAAAAGATTCGTTCCGAGTTGAATGCCACTCTGGCAGCCAGAGTAATCGAATATGGTGAACCTTGGATTGTTGAATCGTGACTGTGAGTGATTGAACCCATGCATCCTTCGATCCGGCCCTATCTCGAGTATTTCTCCCTATCCGCTGAGAGCAGGCCGGCCGGACTTCGCTGGTCGGCCAATGGCGAAGCTCTCGAAACCGAGGAAGGTACATTTCGCTTCAGTCGCCAGATTGCCGACTTCCTCGATGGTTTCGCCGCATTACGTCCCGTTCCTCATTTTGAACATGTGCTCTTATGTCTGGAGTTGCTCGGCGTTCGGCCGCCGCCGATGTGCCCCGACCCCGAACGATTCAAACTCGTTAGCGCTACGTTCCGGCAACTCGGCGGGCCGATGCGAAACGCGGGAGCGCTTTTTGCATGCTTATGCGCCGACATTCCGCCAGCCGTCCATGTCCCTCCGGGCGGTGGCAAGTCGCTGGCGCACTGGTTGACCCATTCCCCATCGCTCGGGTTCCTGTATCCGGGAGGGTCGGGCAATCCGGAAGTTCCGACTTTGGCCCGGCATACGTTTTACGATCGCGTGGCCTCTCGGCTCCGTTCGATGACAGATTTCGAAGTTCGGCACTGGCTTCGCCACGGCATCGCGCCTCAGGATCTGCCGGCCGATGAGCTCGCTGAGGTGCTCGATCGCAAGCCGCCGAGCATGGGCGAATTCCTCGACTCGGCGGTTGCCGAGCGCAGCCGGCTCGGTGGCGCCGTGGCCATCGTTCGCCATTTCGTGAGCGCACTGACCCTGCCGCCGCGGCGGCAAGCGCCACCGCAATTGCCAGTCGGCGGCTATGCGGATATTGGTTCGCGAGGCGATCCCGCCGATCTCTTGCCGAGCCAATTCGCGCTCGATCCAGACGAGTTTGTCCGTCGCTTCGCTGAAAATGAACTGCTATTCTTCCGCCGCGAGGACCCCCATGAGCGACGGCGCGATCAGTTGGCACTCGTTGTCGATCAGGGCGTCTTGACCTGGGGCACGGTGCGGTTGGCGCTGGCAGCGGGCGTGCTCGCCTTCGCGCGACTCGCCGCAAAGCGAAAGCAGCCCCTCACGGTACGATGTGGCTCGGCGCCGGCCGAACAGTTTACTCCGCCGCTGGGTGATTCGAAGCGGTTCGGCGACGTGCTAGAAGCAAGCGATCTATCGGCGCATCCCGGATCGGCACTCGCGGAAGAACTATTGTCCCCAGCGACCGGGAACCGCGACATCGTTCTTCTGACCCATCCGCGAAACTTGCGCGAGGAGGAGATCGGAATCCTGACCAAGAATCTGGCGAAGGAATGCCGGCTGTTTGCCCTCACGGCGACCGAGAACGGCGATGTCGAACTCGTGCAGCTTCGCGACGGGGGAGTGATCAACCTCAGCCGGTTCCGAGTCGATTTCGCTGCCCCGGCGCCTTCCCCATTGCCAATGTCCGTCGAAGGGCCGCTGTATCGACAGTGGATTGGGAACGTGGAGCCGATCCCCTATCCATTCCGTTTTGGATTGACAAATCGCGTCGTGGATATCGCGTTAGAGGCGAGTGGCAAGCGATTGATTGCCGCAACAGTGGGCGGGTTTCTGTATGCATGGACGCTCGCCGACGGCGCCGTCGAAGTCGTTCCCCGCGGCGGGAATGAGGGTCAAGTTGTCAAAGATGTGCAGGCCGTGCTCGGCATGTTGAATGGCTTTGTCGTTTGTGGAAAAATGGGTTCGGGCCTGGTTGCAGTGCATTACGATTGGCATACGCGATTGGCGACTCTGCATACGCTGTTCGCGGACGTGGATAATGTGGAGACCGCATGGCATGCATATCCCGAATTGCACTCGATCGCTGTCAAGGCTGGGTCGATCTATCGTGCGGTCGATTTGGCGTCCGGCGCACGATTCCCCGATCCGCTGTCGTCGCGACCGATCGGTTCGCATGCGCAATTCGCCGCGGACAAAGCGCGGCATCTGTTGTTGCCAGCGCCGCATATCCCCGTGTTGAAATCCGACCACAGCCAGACCCCGATGCCCCCGTATGTCGTCCACCACTGGGCGACCGGCGAGGTGGTCGTGCGGACGCCAAGCCGAGTGGCCTTCACGCCAACCAGCGACGGCCGGCCACGATTGAAAGGACCGACCGTCCTCAGCGCACAATTGGGTGAAGACGTCCTGGCTCTTACCGCTCACGCGACCTATCCCTCGTGGAGTTTGCACGATTTGCAAAACGACGGCGCAACGTTGGCCGAACTGCCGCGTCCGCATGGGGCTCATCTGGCCAAGTTGTCCAACGACGGCCGCTTGTTCGCCCGGCAGACGGACAGTTGCGAACTCACCGTCACGAGCGTTCGCGATGGTTCAACTGTTCTGCGCACGCTTCCCGGGCGATGTCATTCGAACCTGGACGTTCGGCTTGGCTATCGCTGTTTGGGAATCCATGTTGGCGCACGTGGAGTCCTATTGGATTGGAACGCCGGACCGCTCAAAGTAAAGGAAATGACGTCGGCGAAATACGAGTTCGGCAACAAGGCCACCAACCCGCTGTACCGGGGGAATGGAATCTTTGCACCATTGACGGGACGCTTTGTCGGCACCTATCGATTTACTCGCTGGGAAGTTGGTCTCGATGGCTTCGGCCAAATAACGTTTGTCCGCGATGGAACGGTGCATTGCATGTTCATTTTTCGGCGCGGGAAGCTCGCGGCCTGGACCCCGGGCGGAATTCGCTACGGATCCGCCGAACTGACCGGGGGCCCGGAAACGCCCGACGCCCTCAACGGCCTTGGCGAAACGTTACGCCAGGCGACACGATGAATTCGCGTCAGTTGGTCGGACCTCGGCCTCCTGACCACTTTCCATCGAACCACTATCATGCTCTACCCATGTCCCTTGCGATCCGCTGCAACAGTCTGACCAAAACATATCCTGGCCGGCCCCCGGTGGAGGCGGTCCGCGGAGTTGATCTCGACGTGCCGGTCGGTGAGTGCTTCGGTCTGCTCGGTCCGAATGGCGCCGGCAAGACAACCACGATGGAGATTCTCGAAGGGCTCATGAAACCCACTTCGGGCGAGGTCGAAATCCTCGGCTTGAGCTGGGAGCGCAACGCCAACGAGATTCGCCAGCGAATCGGCATTTCGCTTCAAGAAACGCGATTAGCCGACAAGTTGACGGTCCGCGAGGTCATCACGCTCTTTCGGTCGTTTTACCCAACCGGACTCGATCCTTCCGAGGCAATCGCGCGGGTATCGCTCGAAGAAAAGGCCCGCGCCTACGTGAGTAAGCTCTCGGGCGGACAACGGCAGCGATTGGCGGTGGCGTGCGCCCTGGTCGGCGATCCGGAATTGCTATTCCTCGACGAGCCGACCACTGGACTCGATCCCCAGTCTCGCCGGCAGTTATGGGACATCGTTTATGGCTTTCGCTCGGCGGGGCGAACCGTCCTTTTGACGACCCACTACATGGATGAGGCGGAGCGGCTATGCGACCGGGTGGCGGTCGTCGATCGCGGCGAGGTGATCGCCGTCGGAACGCCCAAGGAATTAATTGCCCGTTTGGGGGGAGAACACATGATTGAATTCCACCTCGCCAACGGAGCGACGCCGCCCGCCGAGGAATTTGCTGCTCTCCCATCAGTCACTGCCGCCCGGCTCGAAAACGGGCTATATGGCTTGACGGTCGGTGAACCGCACATTGCATTGCCCGCGCTGCTTCGTCGACTCCAGGATCAGCAGAGCGAACTGGCGAATTTGACCACCCGCCATGCGACCTTGGAAGATGTGTTCGTGAACCTCACAGGCCGACATTTGCGGGACGATGCCTAATTGGTCGCCAATCATGAATGACCAGCGATTCACGCCGCTTTACCAACTCACGCTCGCCCGATTCCGTGAGTTCTATCGCGAGCCGGCCGCCGTGTTTTGGGTTTACATTTTTCCTTTACTCCTGGCGCATTGCTTTGGGGATTGCCTTCCGCGAAAAGCCAGTTGAGCGGATAATGGTGAGCATCAAGGCGGACTCCGGTTCTGCCGCGACGATCGACGCCCTGAAGGAAAAACTGGAACAGGACGAGCGACTCCACGTTCGCGAAGTGACGGGCGATGCGTGGACCCGCCAACTGGGCTCAGGCAAAACCGATCTGGTCATTGTGCCGACGGCGAGCGGCGAGTTTGAACTCTGGGACGAACCGAACCGGTCGAGTAGCGTCCTGGCTCGGCATGCCGTGGAAAGCGTTCTGTACAAGCCTGCGACCGGCGGTCCGCAGCTGTCCCAGCGCCATCTCGATGAGACCGGCAATCGCTACATCGATTTCTTGCTCCCCGGGCTTTTGGGCATGAATCTTATGGGTGGCGGGCTGTTTGGTGTCGGATTTGTGCTCGCCGACATGCGTATCCGAAAACTGCTCAAGCGCTTCCTGGCCACACCGATGAAGCGGCGAGACTTCCTGGTCTCCGTCATGATGAGTCGAATGCTCTTCACGGTTCCCGAAGTCTTTGTCCTGTTGCTCTTTGGCTGGCTCGTCTTCGGCGTTAAGAATCAGGGAAGTATTGGCTCGCTCTTGTTCTTGATCGTCTTCGGAGCAGCGAGTTTCAGTGGGCTTGGTCTACTCATTGCGAGCCGGGCCAAAACGATTGAAACGGTATCGGGGTTGATGAATCTGGTCATGCTGCCAATGTGGCTCCTTTCGGGAGTGTTCTTTTCGGCCGAGCGTTTTCCGGACGCCATGCGCCCGTTCATCCAATTGCTCCCGTTGACCGCGATCAACGATGCGTTGCGAGGAGTCATGCTGGAGGGAAAGTCGCTGACGGAACTGATTCCCGAGATTCTCGTGCTGGCGGCTTGGGGCGGTATTTCGTTCGCGGTGGCGTTGACGATTTTCCGATGGCAGTAAGCGGATTGTAACCAAATGGCCCGCGAAAGTTATGGCCAGTGGCCACGGGGGTTTATGGACTCCTACAATTCCGCTGGCTTACCCCATTTTGCTCACAAGGGGATTTGACTTGATGAGTCGGACACCGCGAATGGAACAACTCGAGTTACTTTTGGCCGATGATCCGGGAGATGCATTTTTGCGGTATGGGTTGGCCATGGAACATATCAGCGCGGGCGATGAAGCCAGCGGAGCCCATCTGCTTCAGCGATTGGCGGACGACAGTGCCTATATTCCCGCCTTTCTTCAAGCGGGCCAGGTTCTGGCTCGATTAAATCGGTTCGGCGAGGCATGCGATGTGCTACGTCGAGGGGTCGCTGTGGCTCAACAGCAAGGCGATACGCACGCCGAGGGGGAAATGGCCGGCCTGCTTTCGAGTCTGGAATGAGATCGGCCGGCAAAGTCTTCCCGCCTTCCCGGGACGATGTTGCTCCATGGGTTGCGAATCGTCGAATATCGGGAAGCACGCAAGGCGTCTGGTTCTTAACGAAAACCACACATCGAGCGATGCGAGCGTTTTTTCGTTGCACTCCGGATAAGTTTGGTGTTCGATAGATTGGCGGTCGAAAACCGTCTATACTCTGCAAACGAACCACGTTCTCGGCGAGCGATCGTGGAATGTCGGTAGTGACCCGGTCGGCGGGGGCGTTGGACCCGCGGTGCGGTCGCTTGGTAGCGTGAACGCCTGGCCGACCCGGTTTGCATCCTGAGGGGCCGCGATGAGTCAATGCGAAGGGCATATAACGGGAGGGGCAGTCGCGCCGCGACGCCCCACCGACAGCCCGACGCCGGTCCCGAGTCCCGGTCGGCTGATCGGCGCCCCGTTCGCGTTGGATGAGGTGTTTTCCGTGCCATCGGTTCGGCCCCTATCGCGAGCGGACGGAATTGTTGCGGACGGCCCTACGGAGAGGACGATTCCCGAATCCATTTGTAGTGATGCGATCCGTTCGATCTTGCACGATGCCTATGCCAATCGGTTGAGCCCACTTTCCATCGGCGCGCCGGTAGACCCAAAGGATGAAATGCTCGACGATTGGCAGCGAGACGCGATCGCACGCGCACTGCAGACGCCGAACTTGTTACTCGTTCAGGGACCGGTCGGCACCGGCAAGACACGAGTCGCTCTGGAAATCATCCGGCAGGTCGTCGGCCGTGGTGGACGCGTTCTGTTCTTGTCTCCATTGCCGGCCGCACTCGATGTGGTTCTGCCCACTTTGGCTGCGGATTTGCGGGTCACTCGCCGACTCGGCCCGGGTGAGGTCATCAATCGGCTGACGCCAGAAGTCGCATCGCTGTCCGCGGAGAGTCATCGAGCAAGAACACGCGAACGGCTTCTCCGTGAATCGGAGGAAGCCGTCGACCGCGCGAATGCACGGCTGAAGGGCGCCGAGTCGCTTCGCGAGGCGGGGCGGGAACTGACCGACCTGCGCGAACGCCTGCGTTCCTGCCGAGACGAGTACAAGGAATTGGGGGCCCGATGCGAACGAATTGCCGCGTCGGTTGAACGTGAAGCGAGCATCGAGAGCGAGCCAGTTCCATTTTTTGTTCAACGAATTCGGGGCGAGTATCATTCGCATGCGCGGCGAGTCGCACAATTTGAGAAGGCGGCCGAGGAGTTGCGTTCGGCTCGAAGCACCCTCGAGGCCACATACCATCGTGCCGAGGCGAACTGTCAAAGCTTTCGCCCAAAGGCGGAGGCCCTTCAACACGGGCGCTGGTACACGCTCACGTTTTGGCGAGCGAAGTCGGATGGAAAGGTCAGCGAACGGTTGACCGAGGCGGAGGCCAACCTGGCCGCTGCAAAAATGGCGCTTGAGGAACTTGCCGTTCGGGAGCAGAAACTGACCGGGGACCGCCGCCTCGCGGACGAGGAACATGCCGCTGCCTGTGCGCGATTGCTCGAATCGGAAACTGCTCGCCGACTGGCGGAATTGAATCTGCGAATCGAGGAAATGGAACGGGTCATAGCGGCGGACGCGTCTCGCGAGGCGGAGTTACTCGCCAAAATGAGTGCGGGCGGATTCGATCCAACCGGCGACGTGGGCGTCGACTGCGATAAAGCAATCAGCCTTGCCAGCTTGGACCTGGAAACAAGTCGTGCTCGATCATCCGAGATTCGAGCCAATCTGGATGAGTTTGTGCAAAATGCTTGTGCGGACATCGAGGTTGTTGCTGGTCCTCTCGCTAGTGTGGCAGTGGATTCCGATGTTGTCGCCGCTGGCCCCTTCGATGCATTAATCGTCGATGACGCTCACCGAGTTGCCGAGGCGGACTTCTTATCGGCCGCCCGGCTGGCCCATAAGTGGATTCTGTTTGGCGAGCCATCGCCAATTGCACCGAATCGAGGACGGACGTCGCAGCCAGACCTGTTTGCCCGACTGACGGACGCGCTCCGACACGACGTGTGGGCGCGCGATGGATCGCGATTGGTATGTCGACTTTGCACGGTTCGTGGTCCCGATCGCCGGCGGCTCGAATGCGAACCAGTTGCGGACGCTCCGGACATCGAGTTACGCTTATTTAGCCCGCCCGGCGGAGAGCCGGCGCTTGCCGAAGTAGCGTTTCCCCGTGCCTCCGCTCCGGCGGTCGCGCGTGAGTATCTCTGCCGGGAATTGGGCGAAGTCACCTGCGACCCGCGTGCGCGGACGGGTCGTTGGGAGACGTCGGCGGAGGCGGTCGTCCTCCGATTTGGACCACCCGACGAGTCGGTTGCGTTCGCCGAGATCGGCGAGGGGATTCGCGAGGAACTGGTCGATCTCGAAACGCGAGCCGTCCATTTCGATGCCGCGTGGACTCTTGAGCGCGCCAAGGAATGGGTCGCGGAAAACATCGGCCGGCGCGATTCCGGCCGTGTGGTGACTCTCGAGCGGCCGCATCGCGCTTGCCCCGGGCTGGCCCGATGGATGAATCGCGCGTTTGGACTGGGATTTGGAGTTACCGAAGTCCCGGACGCTGTTGCCCACGTCGAATTCCTGGCGGTTCCCGACACCGATTCTCGACGACGACGGGAGCCGCAATATCGCTCGGGACGCGTCGGCGGCGCCGGCTATGAGATCGATCTCGCCGATCCACGACAGCGTGCGGCCCTTCCCGCGGATTGTGCGGACTTGCCGGCCCAGGGCTTCGTCAACATGCCAGAAGCTCAGGCTATTGGCCGCTATTTGGAGTCGATGGCCGGACCGCACATCGTGGTGGCATCACCGTTTCCCACGCAAGTGCTCCTGTTGCGACGGGTGCTGTCTCGATCCGCACGCCTGGCAAGTTTGCGTGTCATTGATGTTTCTGAAGCCGCCGGGCATGAGTGTGAATTGCTCGTCGTCAGCTTGACGCGCAGCCACGTTGCACGCGCGGTCCAGTTCGGTGAAAGCCCCGGAGTCCTGGCGAGACTTCTCGGGTGTGCACGAAAGAAAGTGCTATTCGTCGGCGATCCAGGTACGCTCGCCCGTCGCCTGCAATGGGAAGGGCCGGTCGACCACCTCAACGCGTCGGAAGCGGTGCGCGAGCGAACTTGGGTCGCCGCCCTCGCCGACTGTCCGCGTGTTTCGACTTCACGTCATCGATGAGTTATTTGGCCTTCAGCGAACCGGCCAAGTGAACCATCCATTCTTCCACGTAACTCGCATTGATCTCGGAAGCATGCGTTTCCACGGCGACCGTCTTGCTGCCAATCGCAAGCGCCGAAATCACATACATCACACGATCCTCGCGATCTTGCGGGTTTCTGAATAGAAATCGAGCCACAACCGGGCTGCCGCTCGGAAGCGCGATGCCGGCGGGCGATCGCGTCATCGGTTCGAGCGTGATTTCCGGTACCATGCCGGGAGGATACTCTTTCTTGATGGATTCAATGACGTGCGATTTGGCGGCTTCCAGCGGGTCGCCGCCCCCCGGCAGTTCCACAACGAGTGCGGATGCCTGCGCTCCGCGGCGTTTGTTGTCTCCACCCTCTCGAATCCGATATTCGGCCCGGAACGCCATTGTGGCCGCCGGATCGATCTCTTTCACATCCTCAATCGGGTATTTCAATCGATCTTTGACGTCCCACTCCGCGGCGGGCTTGGCACGAACCCAAGCACCGTCGCTATCCTCGACCTGGTAGTCCGCGCCGTCGACTGTGTGAATCTGCGTGTTGGCGTGCTTTTCCACCCAGTTATCGCGGTAGTTTGCCGGTTTGATCTTTTCGCGTAATGAGATAGTTTCCTCGCCGACGCTCGCCCAACTTCCTTCCGCCGACCAGGCATAAAAGGCGTAACCAATCCCCTTGTATGAGATCGCAAATGCTTGCCCACGAATCTGTGCGTCGTCCAACGTGCCGGAAAAGCGGACGGAGAGGGCCGGCAGCCCAGCCCAAGTCTGCCCTTCCACCGGCTCGAAATCAATATTCGCAAACGACGATTCATTTCCCTTCAAATGGGTGCGCATCAACTCGTCCAGCTCGCCGTTGCGCGGTTGACGGTCTTTCCAATCTCGGGCCGCGACGGCGATCCACGCATCGGGATCCGACCGCTTGCGGCCGAGGATGTTGGCACTCGGCGGCTTCATCGCGTCGGAATTGCTGTCCCAGGGCTGCGGGAATTGCTCGACTTTGATATTGAATTTGGCGTCCGTCACGTCCGAATTGGATTCCACCGGCGGGCGGCCCCGCATCACGACGATTGCCACCACCCCGCCCAGGACGATGCAAAAGCCCGCCACCCAAAGGATTGTCATCCAGATCCCGCCGCCCTTCGGCACATCGCGAACGCTAATCAGGCGATGGCCCGTCAGATTGACTTCGTCGGGCGGGCTTTCTTCGGGCCCCGGCGCCGAACCAAGTCGGTTTGCTCGATAGGGGAACTTGGTACGGCACAAAGGACAAGTCACCATCGCCGCGGCCGGCAGAATATTGGCGTCGAACTGGTAATTGCATTGTGCATTCGGACAGGGGAAATAACTGGGCATGACAGCCTCGGCGGGAACATCGTCGTCGAGGTCAATTGTACGTCATGTCCAGTCGAATTCGCTACGGAACCAGAGCCGGCTATTCAATCAATCCACTCGCCAGCGCTTCACCTGTTCGTCGTCCAATTCGACACCGAGGCCCGGGCCGTCGGGGACTTTCGCGTACGGCGGGCCGAGGTCAAGCGGCTTAGCAAGTAGGTCGCCCTCATGGTAGTGCGGACCAATGGTGTCCGCCGGGAATGAATCGCTGTCGATTTCCGGAAATGCTGCCGCCACGTGCAGCATCGCCGCGGTACCGATGCCCAATTCAAGGTTGCTGCCAATCGCACAGCGAATGCCCGCGGCCTTGGCAATGGCGACAATTTCCGCGCTCGCCGAGATTCCGCCATGCTTGCCGGGATACACGCTCAGGATGTCCGCCGCTCGATTGGTCGTCAGGAGCCAGGCGTCTTGCAAGGTGAAGACGCTTTCATCCGCCATGATGGGGAACGGGGTGTCGCGACGCAATTCGGCCAGTGCTGCCGGATCACCGGGCGGAATCGGCTGTTCGGCGAGCACGAGGTTCGTGTCGGCCAGTCGCCTCAGGCACTGCCTGGCCTGGCTGATCGTCCAGCCGGTGTTCGCGTCGATCGTCATCGCCATTTGTGGGCCGGCGAGTTCGCGGACGGCCTTCACGCGAGCAATGTCCGATTCGGGATCGAGTCCGACTTTCACTTTCAGACAGGAAACGCCCCAGCCGAGAAACAACTCCGCCATCTTGCGGACCGCGGGAATATCAAACGCCCAGAGCACCAGTTTGATCCGCACCTGGTCGCGGACCTTGCCGCCGAGCAATTGGTAAACCGGCGCACCCGCAGCCTTGCCCGTGATGTCCCACAACGCCATCTCCACGGCTGCCTTCGTGAATGGATTCAACTTGATGATGAAATCCATCGCCCGCCGAGCGGCGGTGATATCGCGCGGGTCCTTGCCCTTGAGCACCGGCTCAATGTAATCGCGAATCGCCGCCAGCGTGCCGCCTTGCGTCTCGCCCGACCACAGCGCCGAAATCGTCGCTTCGCCAAGGCCGACCAAGCCTTCGTCGGTGTGGACTCGCACCACGACGAAGAGCGACGTCGCATGTTCGCCATGGGCAGTCTTGGCCGATAGCCCTTTCTTGAGCGGAACCGAGACCGGAATCGGCTCAATGCGAGTGATTTTCATGTTGTGCCTTTTCTTCTGGCCTGGCCAAAATGATTTCGGTCGCCCCCGCCCCACACCTCTCAAAACGAATCCAACTTTTCCGAACTAATTATTGCCCGGGCTGAATTCCGACGGTCGTCAACCCGCCGAAAGAAATCGTTTCAATACATTTGCGGTGATCCGCGAAACGTTCTTATCAACGGGCAGCGATGCGGGATACGAAATTGATCCGGCCGAGAAAACGCTCCCGCCATTTGGCGTGTCGAAAATCACCATATCGGCCCCGCCATCGTTTGGATTCATCCCTTTCGCCAGGCGGAGTACATTGGCCGGCGAACTTGGCGAGATCTTGTCGGTCTCGTGGCCGCTCGCGCCGCCGGGACAGCGTTGATGCAAACATTTCTCGCCGAAGATGTCGCCTTCGCGAAGGTCTGTGCCCGCGAAAGCCCAGTGAGTGGCCTCGATGACTCGATAAGGCGCACCCGTCATCGCGCCGGCCGGCGTAAATACGACACCGAGCAGATTCGCTTCCGATTCGTGGCGCATGGCGAATCGGCTTTCCTTGCCATCCATGCCGGCGGGCCACAGATCGGTAATGGAGCCGTTTCGAACGAGCATCGCGTCGTCGGACGTCAGCTCCACTTCGCAGTTCAGCCCGTTCCCGCCCAGATACATTAGCCGGCCGCCCTCGTGGAAGACCCAGCGCTTGACGCTGCTCGTACATTCCTCGCGTCCAGTATTCCGGATGAACACTGAGCACCAGCACTCGATATTTGTTGAGATCGAGAGTGCCTGCATCGAGTTGGTTTTCGGCGTAAAGATCGTATTCGAAGCCTTGCCGTTCGAGCCAGCCGAGCAATCGCCATTCGGCCGGCGCCAGATGGCACGCTTGCCGACCTTCAATGGGATCGGTGATCTTTTCCTCAGATGAAATATCGTTGAATGGCTCCGGGCGATCGAACGAAAGTGGAGCGTAAGCGGGATAGCCCCACGTGCCGAATTCCGCGCTCTGATAGCGCGGCAACTGCGCACGGCTGTTCACAATGGGCGTGGCGGGCAAAGCATCCGCGTTGATGTAATTGCTCCGGCCGCCGAAACTGTTGTAAGCGTTCCAATTCATCGTCGCAGCCAGTATCGCGATTGCCGATTGTGGCTTGGCCGGCGCCACAATCCATGGAAACGAGAATCGCGAACCGGACGCTGTGTACGCCCGGAAATAGTAGAGACCGCTCCGGGCGGGCGCTGTTGCATACTGCCGATGCGTCGCACTCACGTAGCCGACCGAGTTGAACTTGACGCCGCCTTGCGTGTAGTCCCCATCCGGCGTGACCTGCATCACCGCCCGCGGACCGTGTTCATCGTGCCAGCCAAGACCGCGAACGAATTCCGGTTGCCAGCCATATCGCCAAAGCTCCAATTTGTACGGCTCGACCGAGTGGACGCGGAATTCACTTTCCTCCCCCGAGCGCACCCATTTCGGCCACGCGTAACCCAGCAAACAATCACTGAGCAGCCGGAAATGATGCCGAGCAGCCGGCGAAGTCAATTGACAGACCTTCGAGCCAAAGCCGGGTTTTTGCAGAACGACCTTGTAGTCGCCGGGTGGCAGATCGAGATGAATGCTGCCACTCGCCCGCGAGTCGCGTTTCAAACGACCGGCCGCGCGAATCGATGAATTCGATCGCGACGTCGGAGAGAGCGACGTAGTGCTCGTCGCTGACATAGCCAATCAACATGGGCAGGTCTCATTCAGTAGGTTGCCGAGCGTCGAACCGCGTCCAGTGCTGTCAACCGTTCCCGTTTACAGCTTGGCATCCGCCCGCTTGACGAAAGTGTAGCGGTTATGGGGGACCATGCCTGACTTTCCTGCACACGGCTGCTCGGCTTCTCTTGAGTGATCGATACCGGGCAATGTGTCGGCGGCTGCACCTTTGACGTGCTCGCTGGCGCCCGGTATTACAACTTTACGAATACGATCACAGTGGTCCGGGTCGTCGGCCTTCGGGGAAGCGTGCAAGCGACCGCTTGTCTGGCCCGATTTGCACGTGCCGATTATGGTGGATTTGACCAGGGCGATTCCTCCAAGCGAGTGTGCGATGCTTTCCTCGGATACTCTAAAAGCGGAGTCTCGTCCCCATGGGGTTGTTCGCATGTCCCGGATTCTTTCCCTTGACGCAGTCGCCGAATATCACCGCCGCGGATTCTACATCGCTCGCGGCCTTTTCGATCGCGATGAGATTGACTTGCTCCATCGAGCGGCCAAACAGGATCATGAACTTGATCTGCGTTCGTTCGGTCGGGCCGACGGCGAAGGAGGCACGGTTCGGCTATCGCTGTGGAATCATCCAGGCGAAGGGATCTATGGCATGTTCGCACGCTGCGAGCGCATGGTGCGCTCGGCGGAGAAATTGCTCGCGGGCGAGGTCTACCATTATCACTCGAAGATGATCATGAAGGACCCGCGCGTCGGCGGGGCATGGACCTGGCATCAAGACTATGGCTATTGGTACCAGAACGGCGTGCTGCAGCCTCTATTGACGAGCGTATCCATTGCGGTCGATCGCGCGACCCGGGAAAACGGCTGTCTCCAAGTGATTGAAGGCTCGCATCATTGCGGTCGAATCGATCACGTCTTGACCGGCGATCAGGCCGGGGCGGATCGCGAACGCGTCGACGAAATCTTGACACGGATGCCGCTGGTCTACGTCGAGCTGGAGCCGGGCGATGCCGTGTTCTTCCACTGCAATTTGCTGCATCGATCCGATCAGAACAAATCGGAGCATCCGCGTTGGTCGATGATCTGTTGCTACAACGCGGCAAGAAACGATCCCTACAAGGAATCGCATCATCCCCGGTATACGCCGCTCAGCGTCGTTGCCGACTCGGCAATTCGCGAAGTAGGGATTAAGCGATTCGCGGATGATGCCTCCGATGTCGCGTGGTTGGAGAACGCGCGTGACCGGAGCGCCAGGATCCTGCGCACAAGCCTGAGCCGCAAACAAATTGATCGATAGCCGATGATTCAGGCCCGCGGCAATTCGCCAGAGAGCCTGCTCAAGGAATATCCGACATATTGGCTCCGAGCAGGCTGACGCGGACTCCATTCTTTTGCAAGAGCGAGGTGGCTTGCTGGTTGACAATGAGCAGAATAATAAGCCCCACGCAAGGCAGCAGTGTCAACAAGCCGAACAAGATTCCCATCCCAGTCCCGTGAATTTCCATTGCCAAGAGAAACACAAAGACTGTTGCTGTGAGCGCAATGGCCAGTCCCGGAATGCCCACGATGATTCGCAGATGCTCCGGAATTACGAATTGGGCGGCAAAGGCGATGAGATAGCCAAGAATGCAAAACAGCAGGATCTTCTGTCGAATGGCAACGGTGCGCAACTTCGATGGCGCGAGCCGACGGCGCTTTCGGCGCCGGCGATCGTCATAATCGTCCTCCTCGTCCACTCGCCGGCGGCGCGAGCGATCGTCTTCATCCTCCCGGTGCTCCCGCCGATGACTGCGCGGTTCATCGTCATCGCGCGGCCGACGTGGCGAGCGATCGTCCTCGTCGCGATTAATGCGCCGGGGCTTTTGTCGTGGCTCGTCTTCGTCGTCATAATCGTCGTCGCGCGGTCGCCTGCTGGGCATGATGTCGAAGTTCCGAGGGGAAACTGAATCGTCGGTGTGGTTCTCAGAGTAGAGAGCGATTGGGCGTCCATCCACGAAAAAAAGCCGGGCGTGTTGCCCGGCTTATCGCGCAAACTGTGCGATGCATATCAACGACTCACGACCGTGACCCGCCGATCATCGGCTTGTTTCACGTACACCGTGCTGTGGAAAATCGGCTTGCCCGCGGTATCGGGAGCGTACAAAGTCCATTCGCCGGCCGCGAGTTTGACCGCGAAGCGGCCGGTTCGATCGGCGTGGGCAACGACTTCTTCGTCCTTCTCATTGACAAAGCGAAGCGTTGCGTTCGCTCGGGGGGTAATTCGATCGTCGCGAACGACTTGACCCTGCAATCGGCCGCCGCTGGAACGGCTTGCGATCCGATCCATCCGCAGCGAAGTGCTGGGCGTCGCCGGCATGGTGCGACGGGGCACGGACTCCTGGATACCCGGGCTCTTGATTCGCGGCGGTTCAGATGATTCGTTGATTCCAGCGCCCGGTGAGCGATCGGCTGACTCGCCAATGCGTGCGGGTGGAATCGTCGGCGGCGGGCTCGATTCATGAACGGCCGCTCCGCCTCCGCATGAGGGACACGGATTGCCGCATGGATCGTAATAGCTCACCACGGGTTCGAGATAGTACGACTTGCGCATTTCGGTGACGGGCACCATCCGGCAGCGCTGCACATAACTCTGCACCGCATTGCACTGCGAACGCAGGTAATAAGAGGTATGCGGCGTGGCAACGGTCTGAGCGCAACCGGAGCACGGATCGTAGTAGCTCGTATAGCGATAGCTGGTCACCGGCGCCCAGTAATACGAAGTCCGGTAGGTGGTGACGGGTTCGTAGTAGCTCTGCGTTCGGTACGTCGTCACCGGCTGATAATAACAGCGCTGAACATACGAGACCGACGCATTGCAAGGTGCGGGCGATGGAGCGAAATAGTATGAAGCGCTTGATCGTCCGCCACAGGTAGCCTGGAATACATTGTTCCAGGCGGCGGAGGCATCGGCGGCCTCAATGGCCACCCAGCCAAGGGCGAGCGCAATTGCTATCCGGGTGGTGCGTCCCATGTTGCATACTCCTCAATACATCACGTCGTGCCGGCGTGGCAGGGGAATTGCCGGCACTCTAAGCCTAACCCGAGAAACCGTTAAATTGAGGCCGAATCGTCGATAGCGCGGATCGTTTCACCCGGCGGCGCGCCGCATAACCGGCAAAATCGGTACATTCTGGCAAGATTTCCCAATCTCATTGCGAATTGTTGTTTCGCAGTCTCCAGTTGCTTGACGTTGCGAGTTTGCTCAGGAAACTCGCCGGCCGAACCGCCGAGCACCGGGACACGGCAAATGAGCCGCGGGTTTCGCATCGATTGTACGCTGGTGCAGCATGCCTCAGGAGACAAACGACCATTCGGTACAGGTGAACAGCAAGAATGATGAGCGGAAGAGTCGGCAATTTCCTCAGCGTCCACGCATACTTGCCAAACAACCAAGAATGGGAACCGAATCCCAGACTGTCGCAAGGACACGGCCGCTTTCGACACCATTCCGCAGAGGGCAATTCCTTCGGGGCCGATTCTCGCATGGCTATCTCAGCGTGTCCGATTCGGAAGTAGGACGGATTTGCAATCCGTCCCCTTGGGCCGACAAGGACGGATTGCAAATCCGTCCTACTTCCGAATGGCGCACAGTTATTTGGTTAGAATGCCTGTCTTCGTTCCGGAGCCAACTATCATGCGCGCAGCCGTTCCTATCGTTCTCGTCTACTTGTTTCTCACTGGCCAAACCCAAGCCGCCGGTAAGACTTTCGAAGTCAGTTATCCGCCCGCCGAACGCCTGTCCGAGTTGCAGATTGGCGTGACGTATACGCTGTGGTTACCGGACAATGTGAAGACGGTTCGCGGCGTGATTGTCCATCAGCACGGCTGCGGATCGGGCGCTTGCAAGGGAGGGGAAACGGCCGCTTACGACGTTCATTGGCAGGCGCTGGCGAAGAAGTGGAATTGCGCATTGTTGGGACCTTCTTACCACCAGGACGACAAACAGAATTGCCGGCTGTGGTGCGATCCACGCAACGGTTCCGCGAAGGCGTTCTTGCGAGCGCTGCATGAACTGGCCCGCGACTCTCGCCATCCCGAAGATTGAAACGGTCCCCTGGTGCTTGTGGGGTCATTCCGGAGGCGGATTCTGGGCTAGCTTGATGCAGACGATGTATCCGGAGAGAATCGTCGCCATCTGGTTTCGCTCCGGAACGGCCTATTCGGCATGGGAGAAAGGGGAGATCGCGAAGCCTCACATTTCCGAAGCGGTTTACCAGATCCCGATGATGCTCAATCCCGGCGCAAAGAGAAGAGCGACAAGCGATTCAACGGCGCCTGGACGGGAACGCTAGCGATGTTCCACGCCTACCGAGCAAAAGGCGCTCCGGTCGGGTTCGCCCCCGATCCCCGAACCGCTCACGAATGCGGCGACTCGCGGTACCTGGCGATTCCATTCTTCGACGCGTGTCTCGCCATGCGCTTGCCGGACAATGGCGCGAAGCTGAAGCCGGTCGATCCCAAGTCGGGCTGGCTGGCGGTGCCGCTCTCCGACAAGGCAGTGAATGCGACTGAGTTCAAAGGAAAGGTGGATGACGCGGTCTGGCTGCCGAACGAGCGAGTTGCGAAAGCCTGGATGAGCTACGTCAAGACCGGCGAAGTACCCGACACGACGCCTCCCTCGCCGGCGAGCGGCGTGACGATCAATCGCAAGGCGAATGGCGAAGTCGAGATTACCTGGAACGCGGACGCCGATTTTGAAAGCGGCATTCGGGACTTCATCATCCAGCGCGACGGCCGCGAAATCGCTCAGGTGCCCGAAAAGCCCGTGGGCCGATTTGGTCGGCCGCTGTTTCAAACCATGTCCTACCACGATACGCCCGAGAAGCCGTTGCCTCCGATGAAATTCGTGGACAAGAATGCGAAGCCCGGCGACAAGGCCGAGTACCGGGTGATTGTCGTGAACGGCGTTGGGCTGAAGTCGATCGCAAGCGGGGCGGGCAAATGACTCGGGACGAGGGCTCGAGATTCAATCGACGAACGCCAACGTCGTCGTCAAGTGTTCATGGCCGATGACCACATTGGGATAGATCGCTTCGGCCTCGCGGCGGAAGTAATCGGGGTTCGGCATCGCGGGCGTGAAATGCGTGAACCAGAGCCGCCGGGCACGGGCCGCGGCCCCGAAGGTGGCGGCCTCCGCGAATGTCATGTGCTTGTTTTCAAGCGCCTTCGGGCGATCGGCCGAATCGCCGTATGTCGCCTCGCATATCAGTAGATCGACATCGCTCATGAACTCCACTAGCTTTTGAGTCGGCCGGCTGTCGGTCAAGAAGCCGAACGAAAGTCCGGGACGCGGCGGGCCAAGCACCTGCTCGGGGCGCACGATGCGCCCTTCATGCTCGACCGTTTCGCCACGTTGGAGCAGTTTCCAGTAGGTGACTGGCAGTCCCAGGGCCTTCGCTCGCTCCGGTTGGAACGCCGGCGCACGCGACAGCGACATGCGATAGCCAAAGCAAGGAATATCGTGATCGGCCGGACATGCCGTCACTTGCAGTGCGCCAACGGACAGCAGTTCATCAGGGTCGCCGGTCAATTCCCGGTAGCGCACCGGATAGGGCAAGTGGGGCGCAATCACTCGCAGACTTTCGACCACCCGTTGAACCCCCCGTGGGCCGGCAATGGTTAGCGGCTCCGCTCGAGTTCGGCCGCTATTGCCGACCGTCAGCAAGAGTCCGGGAAGACCGGCGACGTGATCGGCGTGAAAATGCGTGAGCAGGATGGTTCCGACGTCTTTGATGCCCCAACCCAGCTTTCGCAGGCTGACTTGTGTGCCTTCGCCGCAATCGATGAGAATCAGTTCGCCGCCAAAGCGAACGAGCGCGCACGAGAGAAACCGATCCGGTAGCGGAAGCGTGCCCCCCGTGCCAAGCAAAGCCACGTCCAGCATTGACTCTAAGCCTCCAAGACTTGTTGCGATGAGAATATCCTAGGGACCATCCGGTTCACGACTCGGTTCGGAGAGGACAGGTCATTTCAAAATGAGCAGGCGCGAATCGGCAGCACGCAACGGGCGATTCCTGGCCCAAAACAGGCTATTTCCTGAAGCGACTGGTCTCGATTTGTGTCCAATCCTTGCCCATTCTTGGCCGAAAAGCGCCTGCCGAGCGGTTTGTGGCAGCAATTGAGACGTTTGTGGCTCGATCATTCTGGAGCGATGAATTCATTGCTTGCATTTCACACACCAGGTTTTCGTTTCACCTCTTGGTGATGCAATGCAATGAAATGCAAGCCGCATCCCAATCCATACCCGGGATTCGGTAGTGACCCGTTAGTCGCCGGCTTGCGCCGCACGCCCGGATAGCGCGTCCAAACTGAAGCATCGTGCTGATCGTTGCAGCTTCGCCTGCTTTCCGATCACTGGTGTACAACAAGGAAAGCGTCACGAACGGGAGGAACACGGCATGCCAAAGGCAATTCGAGTTTACGAGTACGGCGGTCCGGAAGTGCTTCGCTGGGAAAACGTCGCCGTCGGCGAACCCGGTCCCAGCGAGGCTCGCGTCCGCCATACTGCGATCGGCGTCAATTTCGTCGATACCTATCAACGTTCCGGACTTTATCCGCTGAAGTTGCCGAGCGGTTTGGGTAGCGAGGGAGCGGGTATCGTGGAGGCAGTCGGGTCTGACGTCGCCCACGTCAAACCGGGCGATCGCGTTGCCTACGCGGGCGGGCCGGTTGGCTCGTATGCCGAGGTGCGGCTTATGCCCGCAGATCGGCTGGTCAAGATTCCGGACGGCATATCCGATCAGACGGCCGCGGCCATGATGCTCAAAGGGATGACCACTCAATACCTGATTCGGCGCACCTACAGGGTGAAGCCGGGCGATACGGTGCTTTTTCACGCGGCGGCTGGCGGCGTCGGTTTGATTGCTTGCCAATGGCTCAAGGCCCTTGGCGCCACTGTCATCGGTACGGTCGGCTCGGACGTGAAAGCCGAACTCGCAAAATCTCATGGCTGCGACCACACCATCGTTTACACTCGCGAAGGTTTTGCCAAGCAAGTGCGCGAGATTACTGGCGGGAAAGGCGTACCCGTTGTCTACGATTCCGTCGGCAAGACTACGTTCATGGGCTCACTCGACTGCCTGCAGCCGTTTGGACTACTTGTGAGCTTTGGCAATGCCTCCGGGCCTGTGCCGCCCTTCGAACTTGGCATCCTGGCGACGAAAGGTTCCCTCTACGTAACCCGGCCGACGCTGGCGACGTATACGGCGACTCGTGCCGATCTGGAAGCGACAGCCAAGGACCTGTTCGACGTGGTACTTTCCGGCAAAGTGAAAATCGAGATTCACCACACTTACGCGCTCAAGGATGCCCAGCAGGTTCATCGGGATTTGGAGGCCCGCAAAACAACCGGTTCGATTGTCATGCTGCCCTGAGAGAGTGAAATACTCCCAGGAACAAACGATTTGCAATCGCCGTTGCGATTCGCGCCCGCCGAGCCCGAAGCGCAACGCGAACCCCTGCGCCGCGGGTCGGCCCGGTCTTCCCGGGCGATTACAGCGCCTGGGGAGGGCGACGCGGCGATCACTTCCTGTCAAGAACCAAGTCGACGACCCAGCAACCGCGAACATGTGGACCATCACCGCGGCAGTGCGAAATGATTTGCTCTCCCTCGCAGCCGGCGTCCATCAACGCGTCGGCGAGGATCGGCATGCGCTCGAACGCCTTGTCGTCATAGATCGCTTGTGCGAGGCCGACTACGTCGGAGGTGCGCCAACGTGGGTCGAAGGCGACCGGGCGGAAGGGATTGCCGAAAATCTCGCGCAGGAGCGCACTCTGACCGCGACACTCCTGCCGCTTCGCATTTTGAAGTGCAATACCGCAGAGGCCGTCTCCTCGCCTATTGGTGACTTTGGCATTTAGGAATTCAGCTTCTCCGGCCAATTCCAAAGCGGCGTGTCCTGCCCAACCAGCCGATGTCCAAACATTCTGGGACGAGCAGATATCAGCAATCCGAATTGCCACCGCTTCCGCTGCGGTCAGTTCTCCTTTTCGCACAGGCTTTCGTTACCTGACAACAAGGGGTACGCGGCTGCCACCAATTCTCCGACATGGGTTATTCCTTCGACGCACTGCTCGGCGAGTTCGACTATTTGGCGAACGCGACCGTTTGGAAGTAGCTCCCAAAGCCGCCGCGCACATGCGATTGCAAAGAGGCGAAGTTCGCGGTCAGTTGCAACTGACCGAATTTCCGTGAGCATCGATTCTGGACTATCGGAATTCAGCCATCCCCACTCTGTCACGCCCGACCCCCTTCCTCCCGCGAACCCCGGCCTCGAAGCCATCGGACGGGGCTTTAATCGGACGCCCTGCGGGCTACGGAACATAGCCCACGGCGATGGCTTCGAGCCGTGGGCCGACCGCGTCAGGGCGCTGACGCGACCCCGCTCGCAGTTGCGAGTAATTCAGGCCTTTTCGAGTATCAGGTCCACCACCCAGCAACCGCGAACATGGGGTCCATCACTGCGGCAGTGCGAAATGATTTGCTCTTCCTCGCAGCCGGCGTCCATCAACGCGTCGGCCAGAATCGGCATGCGCTCGAACGCCTTGTCGTCATAGATCGCATGGGCCAGACCGACTACGTCGGTGGTTCGCCAACGCGGATCGAAGGTCACGGGACGGAAGGGATTGCCGTAGATGTCGCGAAGAATCAGAACCTGAGCAGCGTCTTCACTGGCATAATCCCGCGCACAATTTTGGACAGCCACTTGGCAAGCTAGACTCGCGATAAGAATGGGGGCTTGCACTTTTCCGAGTCGTGTACACTCGTCAAGAATCATCTCTCCTGGGGTTTGTGGGTCGTCGATGTGGGAAGAAAGGTCTTTCAGTCGAGAGTAGGGGATAAGGCCGTCTGCATAACTCTCGCTTAGATCGAGTGCGACGCGAGGCCGACCCTCAGGTAGTTCTGTTTCCACACGCCGTGCACAAGCCACTGCGAACAATCGGGCTTTTCGGCGCGACGATTTTCTGCAAACGCTGTCGAACAACGAAAAGACGTAGTCTGTTGCAAACCACTCCTCCTCCGTCACCCTCCACCCCCTTCCGCCCTCGAACCCCGGCCTTGAAGCCATCGGCCGGGGCTTTAATCGGACGCCCTGCGGGCTACGGAATATAGCCCGCGGCGATGGCTTCGAGCCGTGGGTTGCTGCACCGTGTCGCTGACGCGGCTACGCTCGCCTTGCCACTCGCGGCAGCCCCCGGGCCTCGAAGCCATCGGCCGGGGCTTTATTCGGACACCCTCCGGGCTACGGAATATAGCCCACGGCGATGGCTTCGAGCCGTGGGCAGGCAGCTTCGAGCCGTGGGCCGGCCTCATCGTCGCGAGCGCGGACTTTTTTGCGTAACCGGTGCCGCGGGATCGAGGGGTCGGAGTCTTGCGGCTTTGAGTTTCTCATTCAGGTCCGCAATGTCCTTTTCGCGAGTCTCTTTCCATCGTTGCAGGAGTCGCTGCAACTCGGCCACCCTGTCTTTGGTGGATGCCTCCAAGACCGTGGTCGGTGTGGCATCCGCTCCCTGCAAGTAGTCGAGAAGTCGAGCGAGTTCCGCCGTTGAGCGGGCGAGGCTCGGTTGCCGTGGGCCGGGTTGCCGACGACGAACCGGTGCGCCCTGGAACTCGGCGAGTTTTCCATCCAACATGGTCAATGCCTCAGTTTGGTCACCGGCCTTTGGTCGCAACGCCGCGATCTGCGGCGCAGCGATCGGATTTGTCCCGCCGTGGAATTAGCCAACTGAAGGCCATCGTAGCATTGCATCGACAATTCGAACTGCCGTCGCAGTCCGGCGGGCGGAGTCACGACTCGCGGGTCCATCTTGATGACGAGCGGTTGTTCGTGCTTTTGTCCCCCTGCGGTCAGGCGAACGGTATAGGTCCCTGGCATCACCAGCGGACCCATCGGTTCGCTCGGCGTATCGTGATAAACCGCGGAGATGGGATAACTGCGCCGCGATCCTGGCGGCGGGGCATAGTGCAAATCCCAGACGAACCGATGCATGCCGGCGGCCGCCGATAGCACTTGCGGCGGTCGTACCCATTCCGGCGCGATCACGAGCGATTGCGGATCAACTTTCGCTGGAGCATCGTTGCTCGCAAATCGTCGGACCAGTTTGCCGCTGGCATCAATGATTTCGAGCGTGACTGGCACGAGATAGGCCAATTTCAAGTGATAATCGATCACCGCTCCATCGGGCGGATTGGGAGCGGTCGGCTCATCCGGCGGAAGTGGCGTGTCGGTATTCACGCTTCGCCGTACGCGATACGCCGTCGCCGGACGAAACAGATGCACATCGTCGTCAATAACCTTGGGCGTCAATTCCCGAAGCGGCGACATGTCATCGAGGATCCAGAATGAGCGTCCGTGCGTGCCGACGACCAGATCGCTGTCGTGAATGACGAGGTCGCGAATCGACGTGGCCGGCATGTTGAGTCGGAGTGGCTGCCAGTCGTCGCCATCGTTGAATGAGACGAACACGGCCCGCTCCGTGCCCGCGAAGAGCAATCCCTTACGCACCGGATCCTCGCGCACGGAATTGACCGGCGCGTTCTCGGGCAGGCCTCGGACGATCTTGGTCCATGTCTTTCCTCCGTCGTGGGTGCGGTAAATGTGAGGCTTCTGATCGTCGAGTCGGATGCGATTGATGGCGGCGTAGGCGGAGTTCGCATCGAAGCGCCCGGCGTCGATCAGCGACACTTTGCTCCAAGCCGTCAGCTCGGGCGGCGTGACGTTGGTCCATGTCTTCCCGGCATCGTGAGTGACGTGAATCAGACCGTCATCGGTGCCCGCCCAGATTGTCTTGGCGTCCTTGTACGAAGGAGCGACAGTGTAGATGACGCCGCGGCGCGGTTGCTTCGCCATCGCTGGCGTTCGGTAGATGCCGATGCTTTCGGGCACGGTCGGGGCTTCGCGCGATAGATCCGGACTGATGGCGTCCCAACTGTGGCCGCCGTTGGTCGTCTGAAACAGCACGTTGCCGGCTAGATAGAGCACATGCGGATCAGTCGGTGAGAACAGCAGCGGCGCTGTGCGCAGAAACCGGTACTTGCCGCCACGGCCAAGTTGCGGACCGACTTCTTGCACCTGACCGGTCCGGCGATCGAACTTCTCGACCTTGCCACCGTAGATGATGTCCGGATTGAGCGGGTCGGGGGCGATGTAGGCATATTCTTCCGCACCAACCGAGTGCCAATCGTGGTGCGTGATTTGTCCATCGTTGCCACGGCTGCTGACGCCTGCCGATCCACTTTCCTGCTGCCCGCCGTAGACCCAGTAGGGAAATCGATTATCGGTGACTACGTGATAGAACTGGGCAGTCGGTTGATTGTACCAACTGCTCCAGGTTGCTCCGCCGTTGACGGTGACGACTGCGCCTTGGTCGCCCGCGACCAGCATGATCCTCGGATCATCCGGATTGATCCAAATCGTGTGATAGTCGTCGCCGCCGGGATGCGCCTTTGATGCATGTGTAGGTCTTTCCGCCGTCCGTGGATTTGTACAGCGAAGTGTTGGCGACGTAGATCACGTCCTTGTTCTTCGGATCGATTTTGACCTCCGCGAAGTCGTCGCCGCGGCCCCACAATCGAGTTTCGGCACTGACCCTTTTCCACGAAGCGCCGGCGTCGTCGGATCGATAGATGCCACCGAGCCTCGGGGCGTCGGCAACCGCATAGAGGCGCTTTGGGTCCGAGCGTGCCACATCGAACCCGATTCGGCCGAGCCCATCGGCACGCGTGGGCAATCCGTTCGCGAGTTGTTCCCACGTTGCCCCACCGTCAGTCGATTTGAAGAGGCCGCTCGTCGGTCCCTGCCATTCGCCATTCTCCCACGGTCCCTGCCGGGCCGCCCACAGTGAGGCATAAATGGTCGACGAATCGCTGGGGCCGAATGCGAGGGCGACCGCACCTGTGTTTTCGTCCTTGTAGAGCACTTTCTCCCACGTCTTGCCGCCATTGGTGGTGCGGAAGACGCCGCGCTCGGCGTTGGCGCCATACGGATGGCCGAGCACCGCGACAAAAACTCGATCCGGGTCCTTGGGATCGACGATGATCGAACCGATCTGCTGGCCATCGCGGAGTCCGGTGTTAGTCCAGGTCTTGCCGCCATCGGTCGATTTGTACACGCCGTCGCCGGTGGACAGATCGGGGCGTTGCAGTCCTTCGCCGGAGCCGACGTAGAGCACGTTTGGATTCGACGGCGCAACTGCCAGTGCCCCGATCGAGCCGGTTGGCTGGTCGTCGAAGATTGGCGTCCACACACGGCCGGCATCGGTCGATTTCCAGATCCCGCCGTTGTTGACCCCGACATACAAGAGGTTCGGTTTTCCGGGCACGCCCGTGGCGCCGACCGTTCGACCGGCCCGAAACGGGCCGATGCATCGCCACTTGAGCTGGGAGTATTCGCTGGGATTGGGATTCTGTGCCAGAAGGAGCGGGTTGGCGAACGAAAGAGCCACAATAACTGCCGATGTCAAAACTCGAACATGGCGAAATGTTGAGATTGAATCACTCAATGGACGACTCATGGAAGTTCCCCGGATAAACAGCGGTGGCGGTCAGTTTATCGCCATCGAGTCGTGAGAGATGGACCGCAGGCAGAATATTCAGGGCGGGTGTTGCCCGTTTCCCATTAACCAGCGCCTTACGACCGCTGCCGAGGTCGATTTGATTTCCACGCTCCTGCCGTCCGGCGGTCCGCACTGCGCTTCGACCGCCGGCTAATTTCTGCGACCGCTTCGCGGTCGTGCCTTCCACTCTGAAGGCGCGTCAGTGGGCTTCTTATCCGTTCGACTGCATCCCAATCGCGTCCACGCCAGCCGAAGGCATGCCAGATATTAGCCGGCGGTCGAAGCGCAGCGCAGACCACCGGTCACCAACGGCCCCTCGGCATCCGACCCAGACAGGGATCGCAGAAGCCGTCGGCAAGGGGAAAACTCTCGCAAGCCAGGAGGAAGTTGCCCGTGCATAAATGAAGCGGGAGCAAAACCGCGGTCTTGTTCACGCTTCGGATTGTGCAGCTTTGGGCTGAACTTGCGCGGCTACGTTCACGCGTCCTGCGGATACAGCGCCGTGCTCAGGTAGCGTTCGCCCAGGTCGGGCAAAATCACAACGATTAACTTGCCGGCGTTTTCTTGACGTCGTGCCACTTGCAAGGCCGCCCACATCGCGGCGCCACAACTGATGCCGCACAGCATTCCTTCTTGCTTCGCCAATTGCCTGGCGGTTTCAAACGCATCATCGTCCACGACCTGGACCACCTCGTCGACAATTTTCAGATTGAGATTGTCGGGAATGAAACCGCCGCCAATGCCCTGAATCTTGTGTGGTCCGGGCTTCAATTCCTGGCCAGCCAGTTTCTGCGTAATTACCGGGCTGGTCACCGGTTCGACCGCCACGCAACGGAAGGATGGCTTTCGAGATTTGATGACTTCGCCAACGCCGGTGATGGTTCCACCCGTGCCGACGCCGCTGACGAGAATATCGGCCTTGCCGTTGGTATCGCGCCAGATTTCCTCGGCAGTCGTCTTGCGATGAATCTCCGGATTCGCGGGGTTCTTGAATTGTTGCGGCATGAAGGCTTTGGGCTCGCCGCCCGCCTCGTTAAAGAGCCTCTCGGCTTCCGCAATGGCTCCTTTCATTCCCTTCTCGGCCGGTGTGAGAGCGAGATTCGCGCCGAACGCTTTGAGCAGCCGGCGGCGTTCGAGCGACATGCTCTCCGGCATCGTGACGGTTAGCTTGTAACCCTTGGCAGCACATGTGAACGCGAGCCCGATGCCTGTATTGCCGGACGTCGGTTCAATAATCAGCGTGTCCCTGTTGATCTTTCCTTTTCGCTCCGCATCTTCGATCATGGCCACGCCAATCCGATCCTTGACCGACCAGAGGGGATTGAAGTTCTCCATCTTGGCGACGACCGTGGCGGGAAGACCAGCGGCCAGCCGCCGAATCCGAATCAGCGGCGTATGCCCGATGCACTCCGTAATGCTGTCGTAGATCCGCCCGCGGAATCCTTGAACTTCAGCCATGATGGACCTCGCGAAAGAGAATTGGATGTTCACCATTACGATAATAATACTTGCATCGCCCAGCAAGACTGGTCCGATCGCAAGTACCAATTCGTGACCTTTAGAATATGGCTGGCGAAAGCGACGACCTTTCAACGGCAACTCAAAAATCGGCGGGCGGCGGCGGAGGTCGATTCTTCACGCCGCCAATTGTCTTTTGCAACACATCGTCGATCATCGCCTGGATCAATTTCTCCACGCGCTCGGGTTCGGCGACGGCGCCTTTCATGGGATCCAGGGAAACGGTTGCTTGCTTACTTGCAATGGGATCTTGGTCCGGCGATGTGCGAAACTGAATTGTGTACTCAATCGTTCGTGGTTGGGTGAACTTCCAGCGCAATTCGATCATTGCCTTGGCGGACTTATCGGTCGCGTTGGGATTGTTCGGATCGGCGGGAGCAGCGAATACTACCAACTCATCGCCGATGGTGCTGCCCCACTTGTCCGCCAGTTGCTGTTGAACTTTGCTTTCACGCCCTCCGGCCGCCGCATCCTGGCCCGCGGGCGCCGCCTCTTCCGCCGCGATAAACGAAACGACAGGTTGCGGCTTCGTTTTTAGCGACAACACGACCTCACTGATAGCCTTCTTCAAATCGTCGTCGCTGCCCTTGATATTGTTCCCCACGCCGGCGGCGTAAAACGTGTCGAGCATTTGTTGCGCTTCATCGCGGTGCGCCGTGAAATCCGGATTCGCAAGATAAAGACGCAACGCGGGCGGCTGATCCTTCGCACCCAGGGTTTTGACTTCGTCGAAAATGGCATCGTCGCGCAATGGTCCATCGATCGAGCGAAAGCCCAAGAACATCAAGACGCCCGCCGCGATCGTCATCAGCATCGCCAGCAGTCCGGTCGAACGTCGGCGATCCCTCTGCGGTCGAGGAACGTGCACGACCTCCCCCTCCGTGGCAGTGGTCGGATTGCTCGGAAACTCCCCAGTTCGCGACACTTGTTTGGCAACCGCCCCCATCGTTTCCGGCGGAAGCTTCTTGAGATCCTCGTCCGTCCCGTCGTCGCCGCCCTCACGCATGTAACAGAGAGCGTCCAGAAAAGCGGTCATTCGGCGAGCACGCTCTTCATCTGGAATATGAAGGGTCCGACGATCGTGACCGACTTTGATCGTTATGGACGTGGACTGGTATTTCCCGTCGTTCAGAATCTGCGCCGCTTTCGCGTCTCGTAATCCGGTCAATTCCGTGATGTAAACGACGCCGCCATTTCCCTCGTACAGGTAGTCCGCGTCGGCGTAGACGAAGTGACCGGCGAACTTGCCCGATTTTCCCGAGGTCCAGATCCGCAGCGCGGCCAATACCATCCATCCGCCCAGGAGAAAGCCCGCTGTTTGCAGACAGGCCTCCTTCATGGGTGGGAGAGTCGGGGGAACGGTCGCGATCAAGGTTGCGATCATGATGCCGAAGCCGATCAGTGTTCCCAGCAGCGGCAAATAGTTTGGTTTGGCAACAAAGATTCCCGGGAGCCCCTTGCCGTTCTTCTCCCGGGCTTGCCAAAGGTAGCTACGCGTCTCGGAATCGAGTTCTTCGAACTGATACGTTTCGGTCATGTTCGCGTCTTTTCAGAAGCATGGGCCAAGCAAGTTCCGCATTCCGAGTCTTCGGCCCGTCTGCATTCGGCGATAGTGTACCTTGTTGTTGGATGGCTGGGAAGCGACTTTACATCGGCGAACTCGATCGGACAGTTGCGAAACTACCGATGGTCATTGACACTGCACAACCGATGCCTCGCGTAATGGGACGGCTCGCCGGAGCCATTCGGCGAGCCAGGACGGCTCAGGAGTTCCGTCCTACGAATCGGTCGCTTTCGCCGCGCGGCGATCAATAGAGGATTCTCAACTCAATTTCGGATAGACTCGTCTCATGTCCGAAACGCGTCCACCTTGGAAAGCCGCTCAATCGGACCGCGAATTGGCGGCGAGCCGGCTGTTACCGCTCGTGTATGACGAGTTGCGCAAGCTGGCGGCTGCAAAAATCGCCCGTGAGAGGCCGGGGCAGACGCTCGACGCAACTGCTCTTGTTCACGAAGCCTATCTGCGGTTGGTCGGAGGCAATCCCCAGTGCCACGGGACGGGTTCGCCAGAATTCGCCAACCGCGGACATTTCTTCGCGGCCGCCGCCGAGGCCATGCGCCGCATTCTCATCGACAATGCCCGGCGGAAGCGCCGCGGCAAGCGCGGTGGAGACCGCGCGCGACTGGAATTTGAAGCGATCTCGGCTGGCGCAGTCACACCAGACTTGGATCTTCTCGCGCTGGATGAAGCACTGAACCGATTGGCAACGGAGGATCCGCGCAAAGCCTCGCTGGTTCGGCTTCGATTTTTCGCGGGATTATCGTTGGAGGAAGCCGCCGATGTCCTGGGGATCTCGCGGGCAACCGCCAGTCGAGATTGGACTTACGCGCGAGCCTGGCTATTCGATCGACTGAATGGCGCGCACGACGAAAAAGCGTGAGGCGCACGGCCCGGAAATGTCGCATTGTCAATTGGCGAACGGCCCAAACGGAATAGCGTGATGAATCCGGACCCCCAGCGTGTCGAAGCCATCTTCGCGGCCGCGGTCGAACTTCGATCGGCGGAGGAGAGAGAGGCATTCCTGACCAGCGCTTGTGGCGGCGATTCGAATCTTCGTCACCGGGTGGAAGCGTTACTCAATGCGCACGCCGCGGCTGGCAGCTTTCTTGAGCATCTTGTCGAGCCCGTCCAGGGGATGGAGACAATTTCCGTTACGGGGCAGGATGCTCCACGTCCGGGAACGATGGTCCGCTACTTTGGCGATTACGAGTTACTCGACGAAATAGCCCGTGGCGGCATGGGGGTGGTTTACCGGGCAACCCAGGTCTCGTTGAAGCGGGAAGTCGCGCTCAAGCTGATTCTGTCCGGGCAGTTGGCTGGTCCTGCGGACGTGCGGCGATTCCGCACGGAAGCAGAGGCGGCAGCGCAACTCGATCACCCGAACATCCTGCCGATCCATGAAGTTGGCGAGCATGACGGGCAACAGTACTTCAGCATGAAGCTTATCGATGGCGGCTCGCTGGCCGATGCGATCGCCGCTCGACGGTTGACCGAGCGAGAAGCGATCGCCCTATTGATCAAAGTGGCCCGAGCCGTTCACTTTGCTCATCAACGAGGAATCCTTCATCGCGATCTCAAGCCCGCCAATATTCTTCTCGATCGCGATCAAACTCCCTACGTTTCGGATTTCGGCCTCGCGAAGCGCGTCGAGTCCGATTCAGTTCTCACGCAGACTGGGGCGATTCTCGGCAGTCCCTCATACATGCCTCCCGAACAAGCGCGCGGAGAAGCAACTTACGACCGCGATCGACGTGTATGCATTGGGCGCGATTCTCTACCAGTGCCTCACGGGCCGGCCGCCGTTTCTGGCGGACACGGTAGTCGACACGATTATGCAAGTGCTCGAGCGCGAGCCAGCACATCCGAGGTCTCTAAATCCGACAGCCGATCGAGATCTTTCGACGATCGCGATTAAGTGTCTCGCCAAGGAGCCGAGCAAGCGCTACGAATCGGTCGCCGCCCTGGCCGACGACCTGGAACGCTGGCTGGTTGGCGACCCGATCCGAGCGCGGCGGGTGGAGGTCGGCGAACGCATTGGCCGATGGTTCTGGAAGCGCCGAAGGGCGACTTTGCGGACATCGGCGGCAATCCTACTCGCATTTCTCGTCGTCGGCGGAGTAGTCTACGGGGTTGAATCGTGGCGTGAAAGTCGGCGCGGCACGCTCATGTTGACGACGCCCGACGGCTCGGCGCTATTGGCCGAGATCTTGCCCGAGCAAGGCGACAAGCCGATTGTGCCCGCGTTGACAATGCCGATGCAGCAGCCGATCTCATTGCCGGCGGGCAGTTACCGGGTCCGTCTCACTTCTCCGGTCGCGGGCGTTATGGGCGAGACGTTTCAATTGGAGATTCCGCGTGGCCACAATCAACCGCTCAAGGTAAATCTGGACGATGACCAGTTGCTGTGGAACCCGCTTGCGGTGCGTTCGGACGAACAAGTCGCATTATTTCCCGCCGCTCGCGGAACCGACCTGCTGATTTTCGGCGCAACAAGCTTCGGCGCTGAATGGCGCCACGTGCGATCCCGGGTGGGAACTCAATCTCGATCCACGCGAACAACCGCTCATCGCCAAGTTGCCAGAATCGATTCGATCGACAATTGGCTCCGCTTTGTTCGATCGAGATTACTCCTTCCGGCCGGTGACTCCACCGCCGGACCTGGATGGCGATGGCCAACCGGACATCGTGTGGGTCACATTCAATTTGTCGGCCATGGTGGCCGTATCCGCGAAGTCGGGAAAGTTACTCTGGTGCAGCGCGATTCCAAGTCTAAACACGGGATTGGATCTGTTGACGGTCGACGTGAACGACGATGGCATCCCCGATCTGATTGCTCCGATCGGGGATTATCGGGGCCTTGGCATGGTCGCGGTTTCCGGTCGCGACGGCCATGTGCTCTGGCGATCGGAGCGAACGGTTGCAGCAAATGCGGCTAGGCCGAGTCTGTTTGCCGCGGCCATCCGCTTAAATGGGAACCGACAGCGCATCGAATACACTTCGAACCAGGTGCTTGCGACCCTGGACCTTCGAACCGGGAAGCGAATCGGACATGATCGTGATCTGGGTGAGCCGATCCACGACACCACTCGACAGCGGGCCCCGCAGTATGTCGAACTCGAGGGTAAGGGTGAGCCCGACACGGTACTCGTGGAAGTGGACCACGGTGGCTCGATGGTCGTGGAAGCAATCGCACTCGAGGACCGTGCGGTGCGCTGGCGAAAACAGACTGGCGCTGGGGGCCGCGCCCGCCCAGGCGCCGGTCGCTGCCGATCTCATTGGTAACGGCGGAGCCCAGGTGATTGCCATCACGTACTCGGACGATCGCAACAGCTCTGGCGAATTCCTCAACGCGTGGGACGGCAAGACAGGCGAACCGCTCTGGCAACGGCGGCTGACCCAGGTGGAGAGATCGAGCCCTTGTTCTCGGTTGAGCGTCGGACCAGACGTGGACGGCGACGGCTGGCGTGAAGTGTTTGTTGCGGGCGGGACGCGCCGGTGGACAATTCATGGGAATAGTCGTGGTTACAACGAAGACGATCCGTTCGTCGAATGTTATTCGGGCCGCGATGGGCGGTTGCTGTGGTGGTGGCAGCCGCCGGGTGGAGATAAGCGACCTGCCCTCGATAACAATCAAGTGATTGGTCTGTCCTGGGGTCTGCCCGGGCCGGACGACCGACCCTTACTGCACGTATCCTTCGGCTTCCGGGATTCTCCAGCCAACCGGAGCATTTACTTACTGTGTGCCGGGAACGGCGAGCAAATCGGTTACATGAATGTTCCGTGGCCAGGCGGTGGCATTCATATCGACCGTGTGCCGCGTTGGCCGCACCTGGTCGATCTAAAAGGCGATGGCCAGTCGGAACTGCTCGTTGTTGATTCCCCGCGCGGACGTGGCATTCTACTGGTGGCGCTATTGACGCCTCATCCTGCAGTGTGGAAACGGATTGGAACAACCGCCGTTGTTGGACCCGATCTCAATGGCGATGACTTTCCCGATCTCTTGACCGAAAACGGGGCGGTTTCCGGCCGGGACGGGCGACTTCTTTGGGCCAGGCCCGACATTCACCAGGCCCGGTTCCTGTCCGAGGGCGCGGATGATTTGAACGGTGACGGCGTGCCGGACCTGCTGCAACCGCCGTATTCCGCCATCTCCGGTCGCGATGGCTCGCTGTTGTGGACTGGCAGGGTCAAAAATCGCTCGCTGAGTTGGTGGGGTGGCTCTCTGCTCACATCCGCCCGCTTCACGCCGGGGGGGCCCATCGATGTAATCGCGAGTTACGGCTCGGAAAACCACGGCGTACTTGCTCGAATGGATGGCCGAAACGGCAATCTTATGTGGATTCATGAATTCGCCGTGAACGCCACGGTGGACGATTCGCCCGCGATCGCGGATTTGAACGGCGACGGCACTGCGGATTTGGCCATTTGGCTCGAAAAGAAACTGTACGCAATCAATGGCCGCGACGGAACCGCCCTCTGGGAAGGGCCGACCGTTAACCGGTTGCCGCAGCCATGGGCGGACTCATACAGTTCGTCCGTGAATCACGCTCCGCTGGTGGCCGATCTGGATGGCGACGGCCGACCTGAAGTCATTGTCAATTTGACCAATGGGCAGACCATGGGGCTCGCAGCCCTATCGGGGGCCGAGGGCAAGCGGCTCTGGGAATGGACCGGCGACGCTGGCGAACAAATCCGGATGCTTTCCCTGCCGCGGCTATTGCGAAGTGGCGGAATCATGCGGTTGTGCCTGGCGATTGCAGTAGCCAACCAGCACTTCTTTGTGCAATTGGACTCCCATGGAAAGACGATTTCCCGTCGGCCAATTCTCTGGGACGACAAGGCGATTTGGACCTTCGACGCGGATGGTGATGCGTCGGACGAATTGCTGCTCAAGTCGGGCGGCAATGTGATGCTCATCCGCGACGACCCCGATCGACCGGTTTGGACCTGGTCCCCGGCCGGCAACTTTTGCCGAGTGCGACACGTGAGCGCATCTCGGAATGGACGGCCGGCGCAAGTGGTTGTGTCCGATGGATCAAGTTTAATTGGCCTGGACGGGCTTACGGGCGCCGAGAGCTGGCGCTGTCCCGAAAGTGAAATACTGATCGCGGACGACCGCTATCGCCGCGTATTGCTGCAGCGCGGCGGGTTGATCCGCATGTACAACTACGATGCAAATCAACCCTCGCCCATCGTCGAGTCCATCAACCGACCGCCGGCCCGCTGGCGACGGCCGCCGCCGCGCGACTGGGTGGATCAATTTAGTCCACTCGCGTACATCGTGCCCACGATCGTCGTCGTGGCGCTGATCGTACTTGCACGGAAGCGCCGGTGGTGGCTCATGGCGTTCGGAACCATCATTTACGTAGTTATCCCGCTGTCCATCCTCTTTTATCGAATATGGCAAGACTGGCGGGAGAAGGAACCGGAGGAATGGTTCGACTGGCCGCGCATATATGACATCGGACCGCCGTATACAGTGCTGGCCGGAAAGATCACGATCGTACTGATTCCCGTGGTCGTTTCCGCTCTTGTTGTTTGGCGTGTCCGTCGCTACCTGCGACAACGCCGCTCGTTATACTGATGGGCAAACAAAGTGGAGGCGTGTCAATTCGCGTCCCCAGTCGAACGGCCTTTTCCTGTACTCGTTGGGCGGATCGGGCGTTACCTGGTAGTGCCGATAGCGGCGGGAACATCCATGAATCGCTGGCAACTCTGCGTCGGCTTTGTGCTTTTGTTGCCCGGATTCGTCAAAGCAAATGACAGAATCTTGCGCGTTTCAACACCTATGCGTCCGCCGACCTGGGCGATCCTGGAGCGCGAGGTCTTGCGGGCCAGTTCCGACGCGAGCAGAATGAGCATCCACAAGTCGGCAGTAGCCGGATTTACCAAAATTCAGCGGTAGGCGGATGCGCGGAACTGAAACGCGGCCAATCCAGCTACTGCGGAATGACGCACTTCGTTCCAGGTCCAATCCCGTGCGCCGGCCTCTTTCCCAGTTTTCGCCTCTTGTTTATCTTCTCAACGATAGCCATCCACCTCTGGTTGCGTTCTCCGTCGGACTTGGTTATTCCCGATGAATGGGCAGGAGTGGAATCGTGGATGCCGAACTGTTGCTCGATCGAGTTCTCGATGATGAGGGGATCACGGCCGGGCTGGAGGAGCCGGAGGCCGAGTTGCTGATTGCAACTCTTGGCGATCGCGTTCGAAAGCTGGCCGCGGAAGCCACCAATGAGCAGGCGGCTCGCCGGCAGGTCGATGAACTTTGCCGCCAGGCTCGAAAAATGTCCGAGATTGTGTCCACGTTTCGCGAATCCGGCGAGGCCACGGCGCGAACAACGGCCGCGCGGCACGGATTGAGTTGGCCCGGTCACATGACTTCGTCAACCGGATTGTTGCGATCGCTGCTTGGAACCAGTTAGCCCGTCTTCGCACGGAGGAGCCACGGATGGCGCGCCATAAATCTCAGTCTTCGCGGGGCCTCTTTGGCTGGCTGTTCGGCGCCAAGAAGCGAACGCGTGCAAAGAAAAGCTATGCCCGCTACATCTGGATGTTTCTCGCCTTCATCACGGGCACAGGCGGAGTCGCGGGAGCATCGCAGTACGATGTGCTTCGCGCGCTATTCAAAATCGCCTGGGAGCGGATTCAACAGGCGCCGCTGGTTCGCTCCGGAGACACCGCGCCGGGCGATTTCGGCCCGATGGCGGTCTATTTCACCCAGCCCGGCCAGCCGTCGCACGAGGGGGATATCGCCCACGCCGTGGTCAAATATGTCGACGCCACCCAGCAGACGCTCGACGTCTGTGCCTTTGAATTGAACAATCAGATCATTACCGACGCAATCGTGCGTGCAGTCAAGCGCGGCGTGAAGGTACGCTTTGTGACCGAAACGGACTATCTCGGCGACAGTGGCGTTACTGCTCTGCGCAACGTCGGCGTCCCGGCCGTCGACGACCATCGCGACGGCGCATTGATGCACAACAAGTTCATGGTTTTCGATCACAAGGCAGTCTGGACGGGCTCGATGAACTTCACCGAAAACTGCGCTTACCGCAACGACAACAATGGCGTCTATATCGAGGATGCGAAACTCGCCGAAAACTACACGACCAAATTCAACTGGATGTACCTGCAGCACAAGTTCGGTGGATGCCGAGCAAAACGGATCGCATTCCGAATCCGGTGATCACGCTGTCGAACGGCACGCAGGTCGAGAACTATTTTTCCACGCACGACCGCCCATCCGGTCACGTGATCGACACGCTCAAAATGGCCAAGAAATCAATCCACTTCATGGCGTTTAGCTTTACGCACGCCGGGATCGCCCAGGCCATGATGGATCGTCACGCCGCCGGCCCGGAAATCGGCGGCGTCTTCGAAAAGACGCAGACGGCTGCCGGCCATTCCGCCTATTTCAAGATGCACGATGCGCAGTTGCCAGTCTATCTCGATGCCAATCCGCGCAACATGCACCACAAGGTCATTATCATCGACGGCGAGATCGTCATCTTCGGCTCGTTCAACTTCAGCGAGAGCGCCGACAAATCGAACGACGAGAACTTGCTCATCGTTTACAATCGTGCCGTGGCGGCCAAGTTTGAAGAAGAATTTCAGCGCGTCTTCAAACTGGCCCGCGACGCCAGCGGCCGATGAAGTGGGCACTTATTCGATCGCTGCTATGCTGCCAATGCAACATTTGCGTAGAACGGCTATTCTGAGCCGTTCGTCAGCGCGATGCATTGGCCACCCAGCGGTCCAATCGGCGTCGTTCCCAAGTTAAGAACATTCTGTTAGCTCCACTCGGCTCGGGCGTCTATCTGGCAAGCTCGCTGGAGTCATGTCATGGGCCGCCTGCTCTCCCTTTTCGGTTTATTTGTCGCGGCCGCGGCAACGGCAGCCCCGCTCAAGGACAAATTGCCCACTGGCGAAGTTGCCCGACTCGGTACACCAGTCGCGCCAGTGGAGGGAAAGCCTCAAATCGGCGCGGTTAATGCACTCGCATTTCTCAACGATAATATGCTCGTAGTCGGCACGGGCGGCGGGTGGAGAATCTGGGACGTCGACAAACGGCGGGCCCGACAGGACAAGTCAATTGGCGGGCCTGTTTTCGCCATCGCGAACGATCCCCACCGGCTCTTTGTCGGATCGATTCAAAAACTGCATGTGGTCGAGTCGCATGGCAAGAATTGGGAGCCCGCTGCCTCGTGGGATTCCGCCAGCGAACGGGTAAACGTTCTCGCTCTGTCGCCCGACGGGCGACGAGTTGCCTTTAGTGATGGCGAAAGGCGACTGTCGATTTTCGACGTCAAGTCCGGCAAAGTTGCGGGCACGATCGAATTCGCCAACAAGCCGGTGGCCGCTTCAATGACGGCCAATGGCCGCATACTGGCCGTTGTGACGCGCGACGGGGCCGCCCGCATCTACAACCTGAGCCGCGATGCCAAGCTTGATCTCGCATTCACGAAGCGGGTCGCGCGATCCGATTATGTGGCCGCGGGATTCTCCCCCGACGGTCGATTGTTCGCTGTGTCCTCCGCCGGCCGCGTCTCTATTTTGGACTCGGCATCCGGTCGCCCGATGCACTCGATTGAGCGTCATTTTGGCGAGGGTGACGTGCGTTGCCTGGCATTTTCTCCCGATGGTCGGCTCATCGCCATTGGCCGGAACAGCCCGGAATCGGGCGTTCGAATTGCCGATGTCGTTTCCGGAAGCGAACTGAGCAATTTGAGCGGCCATCTTGGGGATGTGACGGCCCTTGCCTTCTCCCCCGACGGCAAGCTACTCGCTTCGGGCAGCAATGACACCAGCGTGCTGGTAAGCAAAACACCCGTACCAATGCCGGCCCCCAAATCGATGTCCGCGCAAGATTCATGGGAAAATCTCGACTCGCTCGACGCCGAGATCGCATATCGCTGCACGGAGGAATTACTCGCTCATCCCGAGAAGTCGGTTGATTTTCTCGGCGCTCGATTTCGGGAACGGCCGGCCGAGCAAATTCAGATTCAACGATGGGTCCGAGAACTCGATCACGATGAGTTTCGGGTGCGTGAGGCGGCTCGGCGCGGCTTGACAAAGGCGGGCCTTCGCGCCGCCGCAGCGTTAACCGATCCCAAGCGCAAGCCACTCGGCCCCGAAGGAGAACAACGAGTGCGTGCGATCCTCGATGCGTTCGAAGCAAAGGGCATGCGCATTCCGGAGGGCGGGTTGTTTGGCGAGCCCTTGCGCATCGTGCGCGCGGTCCGCGTGCTCGAAATCATTGGAACGAAGGAAGCGCGAGGGGTACTTGAAGAATTTGCCCACGGGCCTTCGAAATCTCGACTGACCAGCGAAGCAAAGGCGGCGCTCGACACGTGGGTAGAGAGGCGAACCCATTGAGTGGCTCTGGACGCCGTTGTTCAACATCCGCTCAATGACCTCGCGCGATTCGGCAGCTTTCTCGTAGCGACAAACTGCCAGCTTGTCCGCTCTCGGCTCACAAGCTAGCAGGTTGCGGCCACGGTGCTGCGCAATTGTGAACCGTCATCTAGTGTCAGTAGAACTTCGCTGCTACGTCATTTTTTGAACGAGGGAGTGGACAAATTCGTAACTCGGCAGACTTACGATCTGGACCTGCCAGAATCAGAAGTCTGGTGAATTCCGCTGCGCCGATTTCGGACGTCGACAAAACACTGCTTACAGAATCTTCAAGACAAATCGTTGTTCGCCGATCTGGAACTGCCCCTGCGTTGTTACGACCATTCGGTTCTTACGGATCCACACGCCATTTTGCGAATTTTGGTTGTGGATCTCCCAGGTGCCATCGTCTGCCTTGGTCAGTTTGGCGTGTCTGGGACTGACCATCGGGTCATCGAGTGCGACGGCGCACGCCGAATCCCGACCGATTTCGATTGCGCCTTCGTGCAAAAAGTGCCGCTGTCCCTCACTGCCATCCGGCTTCAATTCCGTCAGAGAGGGAATCAAGTCCGTCGGGTTGACGACCCCCCAGCCGCCGGTTTTGTTGTCCGCGGATTCGGCGGCCTTCAGAGCAGCCATCCCCTGCATGGCGGCGTTGAATAAAAACCGTCTGCCCCCGATCAGTATTTCCGTGCCGTGAATCATGACCGCCGTCGAGGCGCGAATGAACGTTCCATTCCGCGTTTGCAAATCGTTGATGAACCATCGAAATCGTCCCTTTGCCGCTTCCGCTTCGCGAGTGATGCTGACATGTTTGCCGGAAACCATGCGGTCGTGGGGAATTCTCAGATCCCCTTCGGTTCGGCCGATGATGAATGAGTCGCCCCGAAGGCGAATCCACTCCCCATCGGTACGGCCGTCGTCCACAACGCACAGACTGGCCATGGGCGGGCGCATGACCGGGCGAAACGGTGTGGCGTCGGGTAAAGGCGGGGGGCCAGCGGGAGCTGGCGTCGCCGGGCGTTCCTGTTGGGTCACAGCGCGAGGCGGGGCGCCGACGGCGGCGCGAATGTCATCGACCGACTCGAGACGGGTTCCCTCGTAGGGAAGTTCGTCGCCCAGATCGTTCCAGGAGAAGTTCTCGGGCATGGAGGTCTCCGTTTTTTTTGCGAGTGGGAGCTTGAACCGCAAGCCAAGGGAATTGCTCCGCTTATTCCATTGCCGTTTCGCGCGTCGGTGTAGGTAATGTACATGGACGCCGCGGCGAATTGCAAGCACCGGCAATGCGATCATGTCCGCATTACCCCCCGCGATCGGAGGTCGGATCGAGCAGGTAAACTTTGCGGCAGCCGGCACAGCGAATCGCCTTACTTCGGACGTGCGGCGGCAAGTGTACTTCGTATCCGCAAAACGGGCACTTGATCGGCGCGCTTCGCCTCGGCAATGGCGGTGGTGAGGGGCCAGGCGCTCGCGGACTCGAAGGTCGCGGCAGCGGCGGCGTCGGACCGGGTGTCTGTAGCGGAGTCGGCCCGGGAGTCCGCGACCGAATGGGTGGTGGAGTCGTCCCTCGCGAAGGGGTCGCCGGGAGAAACTTCGCTACTGGCAATGCGGCCGGTTTGGAAGATCTCGCCGGCGCCTGTGCGGCAAACGCCTCCGCGAAGGCGCGACAATCGCGAAAGCGATCACCCTTCCTTTTCGCCAGGGCTTGCAGGACAATTCGTTCAATCGAAATCGGCAGATCGGGCACGAGCGATCGAAGTTTGGGCGCCGGCCGCGTGGTGTGGCCAACAATCGCCACGGGCGCCTCACCCGGAAATGGCACGCGGCTCGTGAGCATCTCGTACACGGTCACCGCCAGTGAATACTGGTCGGCACGACCGTCGTAGGCTTCACCCATCAGGACTTCGGGGGCCATGTAGTGCGGGGTGCCGAGCACGAGTCCGGCGCCGGTCGCGACCGTTTGCGGCTTGTCCTTGTGGACGTCTTCCCGCGCCTTGATGACGCCGAAGTCGCCCAGGTAGGCGTTCCCTTCGGCGTCGAACATGATGTTCTCCGGCTTCACATCCCGATGCACATAGCCCTTGCGATGCACGAAATCGAGAGCATCGGAAATGGGGGCGAGCCAGCCCAGAACCTCATTGGGCTGCATTGGCCAGACTTTGCCGTCGCCCAAGTCGAGCGGTTGTTGCAGGCGCAAGCTGCCGAGGGCCAGATATTGCAGGACGGCGAATGGCGCGCTGCGAAACTCGCCGACGTCCACAACCTTGACGATGTTCGGATGCGCCAGCGCAGTAGCGACTTGATTTCGCGCGTAAATCGAGCGGCGAACCCCTCCTCCTGCAGGATTTGCAGATGGGGCAGTTTAATGGCGACGCTGCGGCCGGACGAGACATCGTGGCCGAGATAAACGGTCGCCATGCCGCCGGCGCCAAGCGCGGACTTGATGCGATAACGGCTATTTCGGCCGTCGAGCGTTGCACCGGTCCAATCCACGACCCCAGTCGCCATGATGGAATCATCCAGGCAATCCGGACGCGCTAATGTACATCGCGAAGCCGCAAGATGACAAGCACCGAACCGCTCAAAAGTGTCAACATCACTGTCAAGGCAAGAAATGAGGCCCAGACCGATGTGCGGTGATCGTCTTTCGGAAATGGGCGTTCGGCCATATCCTGCCCGGTCACTGGCGCTGGGTCGCGATCCTCGATTTCCAGAAGCAGGGCCCCCTCGAATGCCCACCGCGAGGGCATAGTCTGGGCCGCCCAGCGCATCACGCTGGGCATCTGGTGAATTTCTTGCATTCCGCCGCCGAGCACGACCATGGTCAATTGCACCAGCGGCAAGATTCCGATGGCGATCTCCGACGTTTTCGCCGCCGCCGAGATGACCAGGCCCAACGCCACGCCGACTAAGGCGGCCAGCAGCATCAGACCAAATGTCAGCACCAGATTGCCCTTCAGTCCGCAGCCGAAATGGACAACACCGAGCAAGATGATGCATTGCAAGATGCACAGGCCGCCGAGCACCGCGAATTTCGAAGCGACGTACGGGATCAATTTCAGATTCACCATTCGTTCCCGCTTATAGACCGCCCATTCTCCGACGATGTCGCGAATCGAATTGGAACACCCGAACCAGATCGCCGCGAGCGTCATTTGGAATATCACTTTCACGACCCAGCCTGACTTGTCGATCCAATTCGCGGACTCGTCGGTGAGCGATTTACCGAACACGAGCCACAGGAGAATCGCGAATGCTGGCGCCTGCGCCAATAAGACCCCGGTGCCCACGCGGTCGGCGAACTTGCGCTGCAACGCCCGCACGGTGAGCGTTTGCAATTGCGTGAACCATTCCTTCGCCGACGAAGGCGGCGCGGCGGGTGGCGCCTGCTCGCGTTCCTCGGTGCCGGCCCGCTGTTCCACGTACTGAGTCCAGTAGTCCGAGCGGTTGTAGCGATCGTTCCATTCGTCGGCGGCCTTGTTCTTCAGGCCGCGAAGCACTTCGTCCGGCGATGGCTCCTGACCAGGCCGTAACCCCTTGATCCCCTCCGGATTGAAAAAACGAATCGCGTCCGGATACCCCGGGCCGAAATACGTCAAGACGCCAGGGTTCGACGTGTTCGGGTCCTTGGCGACCACGAGCAAGTGGTCGAGCATTCTGTAGACTTCGAGGCTCGGTTGGTGAATTGTCAGAATGATGACTTTGCCCTGCTCGGCCAATCCCTTGAGCACCTTCATCACGAGCAGCGCATCTTCGGACGATAACCCGGAGGTCGGCTCATCCAAGAACAGGATGAGCGGATCGGTCAGTAATTCCATTGCGAGATTGACGCGCTTGCGCTGGCCGCCGCTGATGCCTTTCTTTTCCGCGGAGCCGATCAAGACGTCCTCGGTTCCAGCCAAACCCAATTGACCGAGCACCGCCGTGACGCGTTCGCGAATATCGGTCGGCGTGTAATCTTGCGGAAGTCGCAGGCGAGCCGAGTAGTAAAGGGCCCGCCCAACGGTCAGGTCGCGGTGCATCACGTCTTCCTGGGGGACATAACCCAGGCAGTGCCGAAACTGATCGTACTGTTGATAAAGATCGTGTCCATTAATCAGCACGCGGCCAATGGAGGGAGGAGTATATCCGTTGAGCGTGTTCATGAGCGTCGTCTTGCCGGCGCCGCTCGGCCCCATCAAGCCGACGAATTCACCGCCGAGCGCTGTGAATGAAACGCCCTCGATCAGAGTGCGCTTGCCGGCCCGGAACGTGACGTTGCGGGCTTCGAGCGACGCACTGGCGCGAAGATCTTCCCCTTCAAGATGGCCGGAATCGTCGGTCAATTTGAACGTGAAGGTGCCCAGGCCAATTGTGTCCCCTTCATGAACGGGGGTCGGGCTGGCAATCCTCCAGCCGTTGACGAACGTCCCGTTGGCAGAGTTCAGGTCTTCGATGATCATTCCACTCGAGGTCTTGCGCAATCGCGCGTGTCGACCGGAAATCATCGGATAGTTCAAAACTTGATCGCAGTCGGGTCGGCGGCCGAAGATGACTTCCCGCCCTAACACTTCGATGCGACGGGTCCCCGATTCCACTGGGCCAACCGCATCACCCAGCAGTCGCGATGCAGGAACTCGAAGCGAGCCGAAATAGACCAGGTCGGAGGCCGTCAACGGGGCCCGGCGAACGCGATTGCTGAGATCGCCGATCGCCAACCCATTGGCGGAGCCGAGGTCTTCGATCTCCGCCCGGCCGCTCGATACGGTGATCCGAGCGTGTTTCCCCGACACCATCGGGTAGTTGAGCACCACATCATTGTCCGGCAATCGACCGATGGCAATCACGCGCGAGGCGCCGGCGGACGCGTTGGAGAGTGAGGTAGCCGCGCGAGGCAAAGGGGCTGAAGCCTCGACCGGCCAGGGAAATGGCGTCTTCGCGCCAAGCGTGATGGTGTCGCTGCGAGAGACGGGAACCGGTTGCCGGCCGAGTCGCGCGCCGTTGACGAACGTGCCGTTCGACGATCCCAGGTCGGCGAGCATGAAACCGGTGGGCGTTTCGGTTAGCTCGCAATGACGGCTGGAAACTTCCGGAATGGACACGACAATTTCACAGCCGGGCACGCGGCCGATAATCCAACGGCGCGAAGCGGTCATGCGAATCCTCGGGCGCTTGCGAGTGAGGCGGGGTGCGGATACGATACGCCTATCCGATTATGCGGAAAGACTCGATCATCGGAGACAGGCAACTGACCGTGCCCGGAAGAACGTGACGACCTCCGCTGGTACGATTATGCGGAGTCCTGTCTTTCGGATTGGCCGCCGACCGAATACTCCCACAATCCCTTGCCTCGACCGATCGCTCGGTTGAGTTTCAGTTTTCGCCATGAGCACCAAGAACCCAGACTGGACCGGGCATACGCTCGAGGGGCGATCTGGCCAGTATCGCATTCGGACCGCTCTTGGATCCGGCGGCATGGCCACGGTTTATCTCGCCGTTGATTTGCGAACCAACAAGGAGGTGGCCGTCAAACTGCCCCACGAGCAGATCTTGCGTGAGGAGGGGTTCGCCGCCCGATTCACGCGCGAAATCAAGTCGCTACTGCAGCTGGCGCATCCGAACATCGTCAAGGTTGTGGATGTCGGCGAGTTTCGCGGTGCGCCATTCGCCGTCCTGCAATACCTGGCCCTCGGCAGCTTGCGCCTCCAACAGCCGCTCGACTTGGGCGACGGCAAAGTCTGGCCGATGCAGCCCAATGAGGTTCTGGGCTGGCTCGCCCCCATTTCCGATGCTCTCGATTTCGTGCATCGCAAGGGCTATGTGCATCGGGATGTGAAGCCGGAGAACATCATGTTCGACGCCGAAGGGAACGCCTACCTGGGCGACTTCGGCGTCATCAAGGCACGGGAAGACGTCCACAAGGACAAGCCGCAAACCGTCGCGACCGGCGCCGGACTCGTGCTCGGCACCCCGCACTACATGGCCCCCGAAGTCCTGATGGGCGAAGCCTACGACGGTCGCGCGGACCTTTACTCGCTCGCGGTCACGGTCTACGAACTTTTGGCGGCTCGCGTGCCGTTTCCCGGCGATGCCCCGGTGGCGATCGTTGGCCATACCACGCGGCCGGTTCCGAAGTTGACAACGATCATTCGCGAGATGCCGGCTGCGATCGAACAGGTCGTATTGAAAGCTTTGTCGAAGCGTAAAGAAGAGCGTTACCGCGATTGCCAGACATTCGCCAAGGAGTTCGAGGCCGCCGTTCGCGCAACGATGCCCGCGGAGATTGTCGCATCCGTCCCCATGGCGACTCCCATTCGGACGAAGGCAGCCCCTCCGCCAGTGCCCAATCGGCCCGGATCTCGGACCCCAGCGGCCGGTCAGGCCGCGACGCCCACATCCAGGCGTCTGGCGCCAATCGTTTGCCCATACTGCCGTTACGAGGTGAATCTGCCGGACCACGTGCGCAGCAAGGCGATTCGCTGCGCCGGATGTCGCAAGGTGTATCTGCTCGATGCTCCGTCATCCTCCGGCGCCGGAACCGCGAAGCAAGAACAGGCGCGCGTCGAAACTCGCCGCGATGAACGCCGAGTGCCGCCCCCGAGTTCACGCACGCCCGGCCCGCGCCGGGCCGAGGCACGCGAATTCGAATGGGAGTCTATTCAGGGCACGCCGGAAGCAGTGCGCGCCGAACGTCCTGCGCCGCCACCCAAACCGCCAAAGCCCAAGGGTCCGCCGCTCTGGAAGCGGCCCGGCTTTCGCAAACTGGCCCGCATTTCCTCAAAACTGCTTCTCGTTCTGGCCCTCCTCGGTGCCGGCGGGTATGGCATTCTTCTCGGCGTCAATTGGTTCGAAGCGCGCTCGGCGCGCGATACGGCCCGGCTTGGCGACAAGGCTGTTGACGAGGGTCGCTACGCCGATGCCATCAAATACGCGGATGCCGCGCTCGACAAGGATTCCAATTGTGCCCCTGCTTATGTCGGTCGTGGCCGAGCGAAGTATTTCCAGGGAGATCATGAGGGAGCGCTCGAAGACTTTAATAAGGCGATCGAAGTGGATTCGAGTCAGCCGGCCATAGCGCTCGCCTATCGCAGTGCCGTGCAGTCGTCGCGCGGCTTGATCGACGAGGCGCTCAACGATGCCAAGGCGGCCACGGCCGCCGATCCGAATTTGGGAATTGCGCACTCGTATCTCGGGCTCGCGAAGCTGGAGAGCGGCATCGCCGATGCCGAGATCAGTTGCGATCAGGGGGTGCAGAAATCGCCCGACAATCCCGAGGTCTACCGCATCCGCGCTCTGGCTGCGCATGGCCAAAAGTAAGATCCCGCAAGCCGAAGCCGACATGAGCGCGGCTGTGTCCAAATCGAGTGAAACGGCGTTTTATTTGGCCAGCCGCGGTGTGTTCAGCATCCTTCCCGGCGCCGCCCATCCATTCGACGCGATGAATTTGAATGGCACCGGAGGCAATCCGCAGCGAGCCCAGTTGAACGGGGAGAGCGCCATCAAAAAGGACCCGAGTTGCGGCCTCGGGCATTTGGCCATAGCCATGTCGCACGTTCGCAACGGCGACTTGGACGCGGCGCTCAAATGGGCGCAAAGCGCTTACGGAGCTTCGCCGAAGCTGGTCGCCGCCTATGAACTGGCGCATTGGATCATCTTTTCCAAACAAGGCAAGAAATCCCCTGGGCTGGCCGTTCTCGATCGTGGACTCCAGGAGGCTCCGACGTCGCCGCGCTTGCTCGCCCTCCGCGGCAAAGCCCGAAAAGATCAAAGCGAGTTGGACGGCGCCATCGTGGATTTCACCGATTTGATCCGCGTGGCGCCCAACGAACCAGAAGGCTACCGGTTGCGGGCCGACTGCTATACTCGTCACGGCGACAGCGCGTTGGCAGCCGAGGATTATCGGCGGGCCGAGGCGCTGAAAAAGGAACACTCGGCGGCCGTCAGCCCATCCGCAAAGAAATGAGCGCGAGCCTCGACATCGCGTCAGGAACCGATCTGCTCGCAAAGTCGGCGAACCTGTTCCGTCATCGGCCGCGGCGGGGCGGGAGTCGTTCGACCCCGCTCGCCGGCTACTTTAAGCCAGACGAACACCGGGCCTTCACCAGCGAGCACTTCCTTGGCCCGGGCCAGCCAGTCCGTTCGATCCGAACACGCGTGGACGCGTTTGATTCCCGCGGCTCGTGCCAGGCCCGCGTAATCGGTCTGTCCTGCCCCGGCAATGTCCTGTCCGCCGGTCACCTCGTAGAGACCATTATCGATCAGCAACACCGTAATCGCGGCCGGATGATTCGCCACCGTGACGAGCGAACCCAGGTTCATTAGCAGCGAGCCGTCGCCAGAAACGGCCACCACGCGGCGAGGTTGCGCCAGCGCTAAGCCCAGGCCGAGCGCGATCCCCTGGCCCATGCTCGACGGGATATAAGCGAAATCGAGCGGCGTATCCGACAGTTTCGGCCAAACCGCCACCGAGCCCATGGTGGTAATGACAATCTGGTCGGTGCGCTGGGCGGCCAGGACTTCCAGCACTTCTTGGTGTGTCATGATCACTCTCCCAACAAAAGGGCCCGAGCCTGGTCGCTCGCCGCCAGTTCCCGCAACGCATCCGCGAAGCCGTCATCTTCGGGATTTGCCAGAACCGAATACCCCATTTGCCACGCCCGCAGGATCGGCTCGGTGAACACGGGACAGTTGTCGGCCGACTTGCCCGCAATGTGGGCTCGATAACTGCGGACGCCAACGATCAGCTTGAGAGGCAACCGCAAGTCGTGGACAACATTTCGTAGCGAATCGCCCGCCTCGAAAAGCCCCGTACACTGGATGCTGACCACCGGGTTCGCTCCCCCCAGCATGAGGCCCGCGGCGATGGCGATCGCCTCGCCTTCGCGACAGGGCCGGATCAGTTTGAGCCCAGGGGCATTTATCAAAGCACTTTCCCACGGGCCCACATAGCTATCGGGGATCCAGACGACGTGCGTGAATCCGGCGTCGGAAATGTGCTGGGCGACCGCGACGGGACTGAGCATGGAAACGCCAATGGATGATGGATCACTCGGAAGGCACCCAGTGATCCATCATCCATTTTTCAATGCCGATCGGCAATTGCAATCGAACTAGCGATGATCTTCGTGACAAGCTTCGCAGGTATCGTGCAGCTTTTCGATGACCCCCAGCGCCTTGTCCTTGTCCTTTTTCGCGATGGCGGCGTCGAGGTCCTTGGTCTGCGCGGCGAATTGGACGGTCAGTTTGGCCCACGACTTCTCATCGCCTTTTTCCGGCTTGGTCTTGGCGTGCTTCGCGACAAGATCGGCCGCGATGCCGTACTTCTTCATCAGTTTTGCCACTTCCGTCCAGTCGATCGAATCGGCTTCGAGCGCTTTCTTGACCGCGCGATGAACGTTCTTCTTACCGGAGAAGTTGTCTTCCATTACCTTCTGAAACGTCGGCAGGTTCTTCGAATCATCAGCCGCGAGCAACGATGGGCCGAGGAGCAACACGGCCGCTTGGACGCCCAAGAAACCGGTCAGCGCAGCAATCCGCAACATCGCAGTCACTCCGAGGAAAGTGGGAAACGCGCCCAGCGACAGATCGTCGAGCACTGTTTCGTGGGGTAAGCCCCCGGGGGCAGGGCTAAAAGAGACGCGGAGGCGATGGAGAGCGCGTCTGGGGTAGGCCAAAAACTATCGTAGTTCGGGGCGAACGAGAGTCAAGTCGTGGTCGCCGGGCGGCGAACCACTTACCCGGCGTCGTTGCTATCGTGGATCAACGGCTCCAGTTCCTTGGTGTTCCGCTCGACCGCCAGGACAATCTTGCGTTCCTCGACGCCGTCCGCCGACTCGGCAATGGCAGGCAGGATTTGCCGGCCGTCCGGAAAGCTATAACGCATCGTGAAAGTCCCGTCCGGGCGGAGCTTCACTGGTTCGCCCTGGATGGTTACACGCGCGCCAATTGAAGTTCGGCCGAAAACAATCATCTCGGCATCAATATGGAAAAAGAACTTGCGATCCTTTGCGGAAGGCGGGGGCGCCACGGTCGCTTGCAGCGCGGGGGTGTGCAGCGGACGGCGGAAACGCTCTTCGAGAAATTCCTTCAAAGCTCGGGTGTCACCGGCTGACGGATCAAAGCCGCTGGACATGGCGTAAAGGCGATCCGCCTGCTTGGCATCTGTCTCCGACCAGTTCTCATCAACCGTGTCGCTGACGCCCGCTTTCGGCGTGGTCACCACATTCGACCGAGCGAGAACATAGAACTGTCCACGGCGCGATAGATACCCAACATCCACTCGGTACGATCGCGGCGGCTGTGCCACTTCCACATACCAGTTATTGCAACCGCCGTGGATGTCTACGTCCCGGACTATGGATTCCGCCGTGCTGGTGGTGTCCTGAGCGCTGACATCGCAGATTCGCAGAATGGGCTTGGCGCCGTGCCAGTCCTGGCCGAGCGCTGCTTCCGCTCGCTGCACGGATTGATGCGTCAGTTCCCAGAAAACATGCAACCAGTACGGGTCGCGAACAACCACTACGATCCGGTCCTTGGTGTGCCCGCCGAGCAGATGCCGCGGTGGATTTCCCGAGTGATTGACGACCGGGGCCAATTCGGGCTTCTTAGCGTCGACTTTGACCTTCTTGGCGGCCGCCCCGACCGGTCCTTCCGGTTTGCCGTTGGCCTGGTGCTTACCGTTGGCGTGGTGTTTGCCGTTCAGCGAAGGCACGGGCACCGCTGCCGTCTTGGCTTTTGCCACCTTGGCCTTTTCTCGATCCTTCGCTTTCTTTTTCAGCGCGCGCGAAATGGCGCGGACCAGTTCTTCCTTGCGCATGGTGTTATGCCCCGCGATGCCCATCGTCCGGGCCTGATCACTGAGATCTTTTCGGGAAGCGTTTTGAAGCTGGTCCAGATTCATGGCACGGCTACTCCGTCCCCAATGTCACTTCGACTCGAGGGACTGCTGAGGCCTCCGTGCCCGACAGACAATGCCGACCGGATCCGTTCCGGCTGGCGCGGATTGAACAAGCGGGGAGCGTCGCCCCATACCGCTCCGCAATTTCGCAGGCTATCTCTTCCCATCTTGAGGAAGGACTGCCATAAGTCGTTTGACGGAAAGGCGAGCGGCGGGAGTGGTGGTCTGGACCGCGAACGTCGTTCGGTCGGAATCGGCTCGCTTTGGATTCACTCGGCCTCGCTCCACGGAGAAGCCGATCGAGCGCTCGTTGTCGTAACTCTCTACAGGACAAACGGATTCGGACGCATCCACATAATTCATGTTAAAGATTCGTTGATCCGTTGTCAACGATAAAATCGTGAGCCAAGCGTCGGTAGACCCGAATCCTTGATGGTGCCCGAAACCACATCCGGCCAGCCGCGAGTGTCCAAACGGACCGGGTTACAAGCGCAAGATCCACTCGAATCACGAGTTAATTCAAGCAATTCCACGACGAACGGATCCAGTACACTAACTCCCGCTTCACCAATCCATTGTTGCGTCGCAGTCAACAGCTGAATTAATCTTATAGTTGAATAACTATTGACTATTCGGCTTGCGGCGAGTTGCGCTCGCTGCTGGCCCCGCGACTTCCTTGAATCCGCCGATCCGCCGCCGTACTCTCACCCATGTCGCAATATCATTCCCCCAACCATCCCGGAGCCGCCATCCATGTCTGCGTTTGTGACCAAGGAAGCCCCCGATTTTTCCGCCACTGCCGTGGTTAATGAGGAATTCAAGACGGTCAAGTTGTCCGACTATCGCGGCAAGTATGTTGTCCTCTTCTTTTACCCGCTCGACTTCACATTCGTCTGCCCGACCGAGATTATCGCGTTCTCCGACAAGATCGAAGAGTTTCGGAAGCGCGGCGCAGAAGTTCTCGGCTGTTCCATCGATAGCCAGTTCAGCCACCTGGCTTGGATTCGCACGCCACGAGCCGAGGGCGGGCTCGGCGGGCTGAAGTATCCCCTCGTCTCCGACCTGACAAAAAGGATTAGCACCGATTACGGCGTACTGACGGATGGCGGCGTCGCTCTCCGAGGGACGTTCCTGATCGACAAGAATGGCGTCCTAAGGCATGCACTCATCAACGATCTTCCCCTCGGGCGGAACATCGATGAAGCCATCCGAATGATTGACGCCTTGCATTTTTTCGAACAGCATGGCGAGGTCTGCCCCGCCAACTGGAAGCCGGGCGCGATGACGATCGATACCAAGAACGCCGGCAAATACTTCAAGGCCGCCAACACATAGTGCGTCGGGGGCAGGCGTTTCGCTTTCCGCAGTTCAAGCAGCCAAGACGCCTGCCCCATAAAGATAACTGCTGGTACGTGGATTGCGAAACAACGTTCGTTTGCTTCTAAAGAGGCGCCATCATGACTCGTCCCCGCTCATTGGTCGCACTGATCGTGGTCGCTATCGCACATCCATCCGTCCGTGCCGACGACCTCGCTGACCTCTTGAAACGCGTGCCCGGCGACATGAACACCGTGACGGTGATCAATGTTCGCGAAATCAACAAGACGCCGCGGGCAATGCGCGAAAAGTGGCGAGAGAATTTCGAGACCGAATACCTCGCCGGGGCAATGGCCGTCCCACCCTGGGCGACGGTCGTCGTCATTGGTTCGGAACTCCATCCCCGATATCTCGCCCAAAGCCGATCGTTGGCGCTGATCCCCACGCAGAACTCGGTCAATTCAACAACAATAGCCAAGCGTGAAAACGGCGCTGTACAGACGGTCGGCGACTTGACGCTGGTGTTGAGCCCGCGCCGCGGCTATTTCGGTTTCCCCGCGGCCGGCATCGTTGGCATTTCCAGTTCCATGCCGCGCCAGGAATTCGCCAACTGGGTGCGCGGGGCCAAGAAGCCGGACAAGCCAGCAATTTCGCAGTATTTGCAGGACGCAGTGACCGCAAACAAGAGCGCGCACATCCTCATTGCCATGGATTTGAAGGACCTTCCCGATCCGACTGCGGCCCGAGTCGGTTTGCAGCAAACTGGCGAAGTGTCCAAGGATTCGGAGTTGGACTCACTTGTCAACGTCTTCAGCGGGGTTCGCGGACTCGTTCTGACCGGTCAAGTTGGCGATCAAACGAAAGTGGAGTTGCGCTTTGAATTCAGCGTCCCGATGGAGAACTTTGTCGGCGCGATCAAGCGGATATGGCCCAAGGCCCTCGATACAGCGGGAATGGCCATTCCGGAATTGCGGGCAGCCGAGCCACGCGTCGATGGAAAGGCCGTTGTTTTCACCGCCGAACTTTCGGACACCTCGTTACGCCGATTGCTCTCGGTCGTCAGCGCTCCGGGGGACAGCTTGGAATCGGAAGATTCGACGCGAATTAAAACGCCGAAAGAATCTGCCGGACTCGCGGCGTCGCTTCGTTTCTATCGAGCTGTCAATTCCGCACTCGACGACCTAAAGGCCCAGGGGGGCGCCAAGGGCATCGGTGATTTGAAGGGTCGTACTGACCTGATTGGCAAGAATTATGTGCGCTCCGCCACGCTATTCGATTCTTATGCGGCTCGGATCGAGAAACTTCCGCTGACGAATGTGGATTCGATCCTGGTTCAGTACGGGATCAGCGTCGCAGCCAAGCTACGGGCGATGGCGGCATCGTTACGCGGCGTGGAGACACAACTCCAGGTATTTGACTCCTACAAGACCACGACGTGGGTCGCCAGCCCGGGCGCTTACATCGGTTCGCGTTGGGGAGTCGGCGTGGGCGGCGGCGGGGGAGTCGCGATGAGCACCAACGTCCAGGAATTGAGCAACAAGCAAGCCGAGTTGGTTACCAAACTCGAACCGGAACGAGTGAAATTGTGGTCCGTGCTCGAATCAGACCGGTCCACGATCCGCCGGGAAATGCTGCAAAAGTACAAGATCGACTTCGATCAGTACAAGCGATAAACCGAGCCCGGCTTTTTGCACTACTCTTTGTGCATGGGCCGCAAGACCACGCCACGCCAGCGGGAGATCTTTGTCGTCTTCCTGCTGGCCCTTTTCCCTGCCGGCAACGCGCTGAATCCTCGTCTGGATGAGGATACGTGGTGGCATCTGGCAGTTGGTAGGTATGTGGTCGAACATCGTGCGGTTCCGACCGAAGATCCCTTCTCACGCATCGGGCAGACCGAGCATATCCCCTGGGTCGCTTACAGTTGGCTCCACGAAGTCGCGCTTTATGAAATGTACGAAGTCGGCGGCATTCGTGGCGTTCTCGTCTATCGGCACTTTCTGGATTCGTTGACCTTTCTGGTTCTCGCCTGGTTCACGTTGCGTCGATCGAACGGGCGCCTTCAGCCTCTGGCCGTCCTCACTTTGGTAACGGCGACGCTCGTGCCGATTATGCTCGAGCGGCCCTGGCACTACTCGATTGTCCTCACGACGCTGACTCTGCATGCGACTATCGAGCTTCGTCGCGGCGCTCCCGTGTGGCGGTATTGGTGGCTCGTTCCCGCGTACGTCCTGTGGGCCAATCTGCACATCCAGTTCGTGCTCGGGTTCGGCGTACTGGGACTGGGCCTTGCAACCACGGCGTTCGAAAGTTGGCGAACTGCCGAACGACTGCGCTGGTTGGAGTGGTCAGCACTCATCGTCGCCTGTGTCGCGGCGACGCTCGTCAACCCATACCACGTTCACATTTATCAGGTCATCTGGGAGTATGCGACGCAAACGGGCGCGCTTCGCGTGGTCGCGGAACTGGCCCCGCCGGACTTTGGCTTCTGGTGGAACTGGGCGCTCGTTGCTCTGTTGCTATGGGCCGCGTTCGAATGTGTCACTCGGCGGCTGCCGGTCTTCAATACTGCACTGCTCGTCGTTGGTGCCCTCTTCAGCTTGCGCATGCAACGCGATATTTGGTTCGGGGCCCTATGCGCCTCGGCAGTTTTGACCCGGTTATCGCCAAGAGACGGACTTCCAATGGATCGTTGGCTAGTGGCGCGAATCGCGGCGGCAGTGGTGGCGGCCATATTGCTGTCACGATTGGTTTGGGAATTCGGACCTGGCAGGGACAAGACGCCCAGCGTCGGCAACTGCAATGAGTACCCGGTGGACGCTGCCGGATTCCTTCACAACCACCACTTTCCCGGCCCCATCTACAACCATTTCAACTGGGGCGGCTTTCTGATCTGGTCCCTGCCAGAATACCCGGTCGGCATGGACGGTCGGACGAACCTTTATGGCGAGCATCGATTGCAGCGCAAATTCGACACGTGGCGAGGTCTCGAAGGCTGGGATGCCGACCCCGACCTGCTTGCGGCCGGCGTGATTATCGCACCGAAGACCAAGAAGCTGAACCCACGTCTGACCGACCTATTGCGATCGGCGACTGATCGCTGGTCGATTGCGTATGAGGACGATGTGGCAGTGATCTTCGTCCCGGTGCAGTGACGGCGGAATCCGTATTCAGCCACCACGGGGTCAGATCAAATCCAGCCGCCGTTTCGCGGCTCGAGCGCGATTGCAATCGACACAGGTCCCACGAATGATCAGCGTGTGTCCTGCCATTTGGAACTGGTTCTGGCCGCAGATTTCTTCAATGGCTGCTTCAATCGCCGGGTGCTGAAACTCAATCATCTTGCCGCAATGGCCGCACACCAGGTGTTCGTGCTGCGGATAGCCGTAATCGTGCTCGAAGTATGTCTTGCTGCCGATATCGAGCTTCCGCAGCATACCGGCATCGACTAGCTTGGTGAGCGTGCGATAAACGGTCGCGCGACTGACATCGAGCCCGGCCTCTTCGAGGTCTTTGACGAGTTGATCGGCATCGAAGTGGCTGTGCCGGGCGAAGACGTGCTCGACCAGGTCTTTTTGTTGCTCGGTGAATCGTTGAGGGGTCGGTCGGCTGGCGAGGTATTCGCGGAATTTGTCTACCGGCGATTGCGTTACCTGAATAGCCGGAAGGGACACGGATCGAACTCCACGAGGTCGGACGACGGACGCCGTCGACTATTCTATGGACTGCAACGCGGGCAATGCAGCGACCCCGTGCAACGGTTCTCCTTTGCCGTCCTGAATCAGCCGAAGGCTCGGTCTGGCGGCCCCGGAGCACAATCCATTCCCAGCGCCGCGGTCCAATATACGCAACGAAGGGATGGGAGTGATGGAACCAATTGGTTCCATCACTCCCATCCCTCCAATGACCAAACACTCATGACTGTCAGTCGCTCTCGAGACGATCCGCCAGGCGGTCCAGAGCCGCGTCGAACCGCTCCGGCGTGTCGTAGACTCCGTCTTCGATTTCCTGTCGAATCCGCGAAACGAGTTCCTCGCGGACTTCCTGCTCGGCAAGCTGTGGCTTCATGCAGCGTCCCTCCTTGAGCCGGTCGACGCCCAATGGAACGAGCGACGACCAACGGGCGGTTCGGCGGGCATTTTGCCGACGCCCAAATCGGGGCTTGGGGTCATTCATGATGCGATCTGCGCTCCCGTTGGCGGAAACCTCCGCCGCTGAGTTGCAGTTTAATTCCGGAAACTCGACTTTCAACCAGTGAATGCGCCGAATTGCGTTCACAATCAGCCTCCGGCGGTGGGGAAGACACATTGTAGCGCCGGAGTCCCTGGCGTCGTGTCGGCGATCAACGCGGATTGATCGTCGACATGTCCCTCACCGGGCAATTGGTGCGCGGCTCGGTCTCATCCAATTCCGTTCGACGAACACCTTGCTCGTCTACGTCCTCAATCGACGAGTTCACTGGATGGGTTGAAGTAAATCATTTCGCATTCGCCGGATGCGAAGCGACTCGACAACTCATTGCGCCGCCCGCATGAATGGCGACAACCAGGCCGATGGCACGCGCCACACCTGCCGCGCGGGCGGGTCCGAGAAAAGTACAGGCATTTTTTCCCACTCTTTCTCATGCGGCGGTCCGTGGTTGTACGGGATCAGAAGACAGCTGACCCGAACTGCGATCAACTACCCGCAGCTGGAACGATGGGACGCTTCAGATCGGTTGGAGTGAGACGCATTTGCCGGGCGGACTCATCACCACCCCGACGAAATTCCGGAACACTCGGCGGAACCAGAGTTCGCGGCAAGCGAACCGTGAATGTGCTGCCGCGACCGAGTTCGCTATGGAGGGTCACTTCGCCGCCGAGCAGTCCGCAAAGTTCGCGAACGATCGATAGCCCGAGGCCGGTGCCCTCGTGTTCGCGGGTAAGAGTGTTTGGGCCGGCTTGACGGAATTTCTCAAACATGCGCTCCTGCTCGTCCGTTGGAATCCCAACACCGGTGTCTTCGACGGTGAATACGACGTCCTCCACCTCGGCGGCCACGCGCAGCGTGACTCGGCCTCCTTCAGGGGTGAACTTGATCGCGTTCGACAACAAGTTGGTCAGGATCTGCCGCACTTTACCGGAGTCCTGCCGAATGGTTCGAAGGTTCGGGTCATACTGGGAGCGCAGATCGATGTTCTTCTTTTCGGCCGGCAGCCGAAATGCGGGCAGAATCGCGTCGCAAAAGGCGGGTATGTTGAACTCCTCAGGTCGTATTTCCATCCGTCCGGCTTCGATCTTCGCCAGATCGAGGATGTCATTGATCAGCGTCAGGAGTTGCTGCCCGCCGGTCTTGATGTTTGCCACCCAGCGCGCTTGTTTTTCGTTCAACGGACTCGCGGCCGAAAGCAACACATCGCTGAAGCCAATAATGCCGTGCAATGGCGTCCGCAGTTCGTGGCTGACGGTCGAGAGAAAATCCCCCTTGGCCTTGTCGGATTCGTAAAGCGCCATGTTGGCCCGCGCCAAATCGTCCAGCCGGTGGTCCAAGTCGGTATTTAACTTTCGCTGCTCTTCCTGTGCGTCCATGAGATGTCGCACCATCCGATTGAACGCGTCGCTCAAATCCTCAAATTCGTCGCCTGTATGAATCTCCGACCGCACGTTGAGTTGCCCGGCGACGATTGCATCGGATACCGCCTTCAAATGCTTAACCGGCTTCACGACCACGTAACGGATGATGAGGTAACTGCCGGTCATGATGAGTATGGCGGTCAGTAGGGCAAATGAGAGCAAGAGGGCCCGATTCACGTGGGCCCCCGTTTCGATCGACTTGGTCGAGAGCGTCACCTTCACGACAGCCATCAGGTCGCCGTCCTTGAGCGGCTGATTTGCGACGGCGGTTGCGGGCAGCTTGTTATGGCAATCCACGCACGACTGCTGGGCCCGAACGACGCCGTAATAGTGAAATACCCCCTGGGCCGATTGATTGACATATTCCTCGGATTGATCCGGATTGACGGCGAGGCGATTGATCACCGCAACCTCTTCTCCTTCCGGCTTGTACTCCGGCTGCCGAGCGTCCGGTATGAGGACCTTGTAGCGATAGTCGTTGGGCGGGTCCGTCCACTTCCGATCCCATTGCTGCTGAAACGCGTCGATGGCGACTCGACGGTCGGGCTCCATGTGCTTGTTCGCCAGGATCGGCGGCACGAGCAGGCGGCCCGACGTGACGAGTTGATCGTAAGCGAGCCCTTCGGTCTGACGAGCATACCCCCAGAACGACAGCGTCATGAGCAAGAGAATCCCTGCCCCGAGCAGGAAGCGGCATTTCCGCTCCAGATCGGTCTCGCCGAGCAATCGCTTGAAGGCACGATAGGACATAGTCGGGAGTCAGTAGTCCTCAGTCCCCAGTCCCCAGTTCCCAGTCCCTAGTCCCCAGTCAAACGACTGAGGACTGGGGACTAGGGACTAGGGACTATGGACTGCGGACTTTCATCACTTTTGGCACTTCGGGCAATAATGCGTTGATCTTCCCGCGAGCCGAACACTGCGGATCGGCCGGCCGCAACTTCCGCACGGTTCGCCGGTGCGGCCGTATACCTGAAACTCATGCTGAAAGCCACCGCGCTCGCCCGAGCCGCCGACGTAATCTCGGATCGACGAGCCACGCGACTGGATGGCCCGTGTGAGCACATCTCGTATGGAGTGCAACAGGCGCTCGGCCTCGGCGGGTCGCAGAGTATTTCCCGTTCGTCGGGGATCGATACCAGCGGCAAAACAGGCCTCGTCGGCATAAATGTTACCGACGCCGGCCACGACCGTTTGATCCAATAATACCGCTTTCACCGACCTCCGGGTCCGTTTAAGCGACGAGCGGAATTGGTCGGCATCCAGGTCCCATGGCTCCGGGCCCAACCGATCGGCGAGAAACGACTCCCATTCATTTCGATTCGGAAAGTACGTGATGCTGCCGAATCGCCGGGGGTCGCGGAAACGCAGCTCGTGAGCATTGTCGAGGAGGAACACGAAGTGTGTATGTGGCTCCGGTTCCGCAGTCGCGGCGACGACGGTGAATCTCCCGGTCATTCCCAGGTGTACCATCAGGAAAGCGCCGCTGTCGAGATGAAGGAGTAGCCATTTGCCACGGCGATGAATCGCCTCGACCCGCCGGCCGCAGAGTTGCTTGTCCCAGGCCCGCGACCAACGTTGCCGAAGCGCTTTGCGACTTCGACGAACGGCGACAAGAGAGCGACCGACAAGAAGTTTCCGCAAATCGCGAGCGACCGTTTCGACCTCGGGAAGTTCCGGCATTCTTTCAGTTTCGAAATGATCGGCGCGAATTCAAGGCGAGCGCCGAGGCGAGAAGCGACGTGGGCTCGGCGCGGCAACCGCCCTTTGCATGGGCGACGCCCACTTCGGGCTTACGCCGCGACGCCCAACAAATACAAAACAATTATGCGCTACCACCCCCTCGGCCGCACCGGTCTGGAAGTCTCCGCCCTGAGCCTCGGCGGCGTCGCGTTTGGCGACATGTATGGGACACTCGGCCCCGGCGTCGCCGATGCCTGTGTCCGCCGGGCAATCGACCTCGGCATCAACTTGATCGACACCAGCCCTTATTATGGGCAAACGCGATCCGAGAGCGTGCTCGGCGAGATTCTCTCGTCCGGCCTGCGCGACAAGATCATCCTGTGCTCGAAGGCGGGCCGCAACACGCTGACTGGGTTCGACTTTTCGCCACCAGCGATGGAGATGAGCGTGGACGCCTCGCTCCAACGCCTGCGCACCGATCACCTGGATATCCTGATCGCCCACGACATCGAATTCGCCAACGACTTCGAAGCCATCTTCACCGAGACGGCGGAGGTTCTGCACAAGTTGAAGCGCTCGGGGAAATGCCGTTTCATTGGCATGTCGGGCCATCCGCTCGGCATCTTGTGCAAGGCGATCGAGCGTTGCGACCTGGACGTGGTGATCAGCTACACGCACTACACGTTGCAGAATCAACTCTTGCTTGCAGATCTATTGCCGACCGCCGAGAAGCACGGCGTCGGCGTGATGAATGCGAGCCCACTGTGCATGGGCCTCCTGAGCGATGCCGGCCCGAAAGACTGGCACCCGGCCCCTCCGGCGGTGAAAGAGGCCGCCAAGAAGGCTGCGGAGTTGTGCAAGGCACGCGGCGCCAGTTTGGCGACACTCGGCATGCAGTTCTGTCTGATGGAGCGCAAAATCGCCACGACGATCAGTGGTGCGGCCACGGCCGCAGAAATCGAAGCCAACGTGCACGCGATGGAAGTGACGATGAATTCGGAATTGCTCCGCGAAGTCTGGACGATTTTCGAGCCAGTCCGGAATGTGACATGGCCGAGCGGGAATTGGGGGGACTAGCCATCGAAGGGGGCGCAGATGCTTCGCCGCGATGCCGTTTCACGGATCCAGCTTGTTGTGGCCTTGCTGATCGCGGTCTTGCTCGTCGGCTTGATTCTGAGTGCCGTCGTTCAGATTCGCCAAGAGTCGAATCGCCAGATATGTCGCAACAATCTGAAGCAACTGGGCCTTGGGGTCCACAATTACACCGATACATACGACTGCTTACCTCCACTCACGGATCAGGGTGAGGGCGCTTAAACTGGTCGCGGGCTGCCATCAATCTTTGCCACGCTCATTCCTTTCTTGGAAGGGACACCGTATCACTTCGACCCGGACAGGTCGGCAAGTTGGTATCACGCGCATTTGTCAGTTGCGTTTACGTTTCACGAGAACGACGGCACGCCGCACACGGATTACGGCGGGATGGTAAATCAATACTGGCGCATCTTTGTCGACCCGGCTGATAGCACTGCTGACAAACTCCGCGACATATCGATGACTCTGCCCGACGGAACGACTGGCTACTATGCGACTGGCAGTTATGCGGCGAACGGTATGGTCCCGTGGGGTACCGGCAGCCTCGCGAAGTCATTCCCCTCCGGACCAGCGAACACGATCCTGTTCGGCGAGCGGCCGCAAGTCTGCCGCACCGACTCGGGCGAAATCGTCTACAACCTCTGGGGTCTCGGTTTCTACAGCCCGCACACGCCGGCGTTCGCCACGCTGACGCCAGAGGATCCACCCGGAATGATGTCAACCGGCCAGGTCGCTCCAGCCCTGCCGCTGCCCGACGAGAGCGCGGCCGATAGGGATTCGAGCATTCGGTTCAAAGTGGGCCGACAGGATGCCGTCGCGCAAGCCGCCGATTTCGGTGCACCCGTGCAGCGCCTACGACAGGGCCGGTCATGCGATCCGAGGCTGCCGGCGTCATTCCATCACGCGGGGATGCAGGTGGCGATGGCCGACGGCAGCGTTCGGATGTTTGGATACGAGATCGATCCGTGGGTGTTTTGGGCCGCATGCACGCCAAATCGCGGAGCGAGCGAGATAAGACCTTGAGCGTCGCATCCGCCGTGTAATTTTGCTCGTGGCCGCGGCGCCTCGCGGCGCCGCGGCTGGTGGATGAAAACTGTCGACGCATGAAGGCAGCGGACGTACCGAAGCAGGCGGTCGCCAAAGGGCATCCCGATCGCGCAAAGGGAACACGACAGCTACTTCGAACCCATTTCCGAACCGCGGACAAATTCGATGGGAAGCTTTTCAACACCGACCCGAAGCGTCAGCGGGGGAGGCTGCCATTCTTGCTGTCGCTTCGAGCCGGCAAACGCGCGTGCCCGCTTGCATGCGCCACCCATTTTGGTCGCTGGAGTTCTCGGCTTTCCAGCCGTTGAGCGGACGATTAGACTGAAAGGACGCCCCCCTTTGCCGCTGAGGTTCAATCATGACGCTAACCGTTGAAGCCACGTACGAAAATGGTGTACTCAAGCTCGCCCGGCCTCTGCCGGTCCAGGAACATGCAAAGGTACAAGTGACCGTGCAGACTCCCGGCAACTGGGTCGATGCGACGGCGGGGATTATGGGATGGACTGGCAGCAGCGAGGAACTTGACTACTTCGCGCTCGACCCGGAACTTGACCCGCAGGAGAGTGCATGACATTCGCCCAGCTCGGTATCGGCGAAGCGGTTTTCGTTGACGCCAACACGTTCGTCTACCACTTTGCTCCGGATCCCAAATACCAAGCAGCTTGCAGCCAACTGCTTCATCGCATCGAAAGTCAGGATTACTTGGGCTTCACGTCCACGGCTATCCTGAGCGAAGTGGCACATCGGCTCTTTATGCTTGAAGCAGGCCAAAAACTCCCGTGGTCTCCCGGCAAGCTGTTGCAGCGACTGAAACAGAATCCGGCCGCCTGGCAAAGCATGAGCACATTTCGCACGGCGATCGACAGCATTCTTCAGTCGAAGATCAAAATCCTGACCATTGATCCACCACTGATTCGCACGGCAACCATTCTGACCCAACGGTACAGTCTGCTCGCCAACGACGCACTACTCATTGCCGTCGTGCAAGCTAACGGGCTCGCGAATCTGGCCAGTAACGACGCCGACTTCGACCGCGTCCCCGGAATTACACGCTACGGCCCGCTTTAAGCGCGTCGCCGGCTACAAGATGTACTTCGACAAGGAAACGCACCTGCTCGTCAAGCACGAAGGCCGGTACTACTCACCGATCTATTCCACCGACTACAAGAAATTCGTCGGCATCCCGATCGCGTAAAAGGAACACGACGGCTATTTCGAACCCGAGATCACCGAATTCTGAATCGTGGAGAAGTTCGAGGCGGGGTTGTTTGACAAGCCGTAGGTAAAGGGGCGGAGCAAAAAGGCAACGCGGGCTGCGTCTCCTTTTTCGGGCAAGGCTACCTCGACTTCTTCACCGGCTGGCGTTCGAGAACGTAGGTGAACGCGCCGAGCATCGCGCCGGGTTGATCGTGGCAGGTTAGACATTGCTTGCCGGCGTACATCGGTCCCATCACGCGCATCTCGGCGCCGTGGCGCTCGACTTTCAAATTGTCGCCGGACTTGAGCGCTTTCAGAGCTTGCTTCTCGAAGGCATCGAGCTCCCGTGTCGGCATGTCCTTGACGCCCTTCATTCCCGGCACTTTGTCGGTGTCGTAGACGACGGGCTTGGGGTTTTTCGTCAATCCGACAAGTTGGACTTTGCGAACGTTCCACTGCTCCGTCGCGCTCGCGGTGTAAGTGCCCGAACTTTTTTGGATCACGTCCTGGAACGTGAAGTGCGAATCCTTGTCCTTGACCGGCTTCTTCGCGTCGACCTTGGGCTTCTCCGGCTCGACGATTGAACCCTGCTCGTTCGACTGGAGCGGCTTCGGGGCGTTGATGACATCCGCATAGCTCGGGCTCAGCCTGCGGATGCCGAAACCGGGCCGGTCGATAAAGAGTTCGACCGTGTTGCGATGCAGCGCGGCCATATTCTTGCGATCGCTGCTCGGTCACCGGGTCCGAAGGGGTCTCTTTCGGAGAATCGGTCGGTTTGGGCGCCGCGAGCAAATCGACCACGACCCAACTCGCGCCGATCAGCAACGCGAGCATTACAACGATTCTGGCCAACATCGCCTGGCCCTCCATCGTGGTCGGTCTCAGAGTCTGTTCCGGAAGCAGGTCCGCCGAGCCGAGGCGGACCGAGCTGGCACCCCGAGGCGGCATTACGCCCTCCCCGGGCGCAAGGTTGGTCCGGCTCGGCTCGGCGGACCTACTTCCAGAACAGACTCTCAATTCAGCGATCAATCTTCCCAACAATAGGCGTTATCCGCAATCGGTCTGGTGCGGGAGTTACTTCAATGTGACATTGGATCGGGCAAAAGATGCACCGAAGGGAATTCAATGGGACGCAACTGCGACACAGCCTGCGTCCCCTTGTTCAATCGACTGCGCCAGACTGCGGGGCTTATCCTTCTCACACGATTGACTCTGGTCGGAAAAAGGCGGCGCAGCTCGTTCGCGAAACGAGCTGTTGCCTTGCCTTTTCTGCCCCGCTTTTTCTCCCATCGTTTTGCGCATTCCTCGCAGAATGATCTGGAGAAGAGAATCCGTCTTGCTTATATTGGACAAAAGTTCACGCAAAGCGGGAGCAGTTTTGAGCGACAAGTCCAAGATTGAATGGACCGACGCAACCTGGAATCCCGTCAGAGGTTGCGACAAGATCAGTCCAGGCTGCAAGCATCTGCTACGCGGAGACTTTCGCCGAGCGATTCCGAGGCGTGCCTGGCCATCCATACGAGCAGGGTTTCGACCTGCGACTGGTTCCCGAGAAGCTGGCCGAGCCGCTCCGCTGGACGAAGCCGAAGATGGTCTTCGTCAATTCGATGAGCGACCTGTTCCACAAGGACGTTCCCGACGACTACGTCGAGAGCGTCGCCGACGTGATGCGGGTCGCGAACTGGCACACCTACCAGGTCCTGACCAAGCGATCCGAGCGGATGCGGGACGTGCTTGAACTCGATCCTCCGCGACTTCGCCGACCGAGCGACACATCTGGTGGGGCGTCAGCGTGGAGAATCGCCGGCACGGCCTGCCGCGAATCGACCACCTGCGCGACACGCCGGCCGCCGTCCGGTTCCTGTCGATCGAGCCGTTGCTGGAAGACCTCGGCGCGATCGACCTGACCGGAATCTCCTGGGTGATCGTCGGCGGAGAGAGCGGTCACGGCGCGAGGCCTATGCAGCCGGACTGGGTCCGCTGCCTCCGCGACCAGTGCGCAGATGCCGGGAGTCGCGTTCTTCTTCAAGCAGTGGGGCGGCGTGCGAAAGAACCTGACGGGACGGACCCTGGACGGTCGGACTCACGACGACCATGCCACCTGCAAGCTGCAACGGAATGGTCGAGACTCGCATCCGATCTAGGCACCGGGAGCGGCTTTGAGCTGCAGCTCGTTTAACGGTCGAGTTCAGGGAGGTATCTTCGTTGATCTCTTCGCTACAGCAGTTCGGCGGTAGAAGCTGGACTCAAGATAAGCTCGAGCGAGTGCGGAAGTATCTCGTAGCTTACAGCAACATCATGCGAAGCGGCCGATACAAGTACGCCTATATCGACGCGTTCGCGGGGACCGGCTACCACGAGGTGAAGAAGCGGAAAGCTGCCGACATTCCGAGCTTGTACCCCGAGGAGGACGAGCCGGAAATGGATGCCTTCCTGGAGGGCTCAGCCCGGATTGCCCTCCAGGTCGAGCCTCGCTTCCACAAGTACATGTTCATCGAATTGAATAAGCGGAAGGCAGTGGAACTCGAGAAGTTGAAAAATGACTTCGCGGACAAACGGAACGACATCAGCATCGAAACTACGGAAGCGAACGCATATCTACAGCAACTGTGTGGCCGCTCCTGGAAGGATCATCGGGCAGTGCTTTTCCTCGACCCGTTCGGCATGCAGGTCGCGTGGGAAACACTCGAAGGGGTTGCCAAGACGCGGGCAATCGACACATGGATACTATTTCCAGTCAGTGGCGTGAACAGGCTGTTGAAACGGGATGGCAAGATTCCGGCTGGCTGGCGGAAGCGACTTGACACTATGTTCGGGGAGCCCAACTGGTTCGACCAATTCTTCCCGCGGCGGAGTGCCGGGTTGTTCGATAGTGGCCCCGACGAGCGCGAGAAGGCGGCCGATATGGTTCGGATCGGGAAGTACTTCAACGGCCGCCTGTCGTCAATCTTCGCTGGAGTCGCCAAGAACCCGTACACGCTCAGCAATACGAAGGGTGCGCCGCTCTATTTACTGTGCTTTGCCGCGGCCAATCCGCGCGCGGCGAAGACTGCAATCAAGATTGCCCAAGACATTCTGAAGCGCGAGCCGGTGTAGGCGGGTCGGAAAAGCTGACGAAAGAGGGGGACGCAATTCGTTTCGCGAAACGATCTGCTCCCACTTCTCCGGCTTCTCATTTCCCAGTCATCCCAAGGATTTGAGGAATCTGTTGATTGCATCTGCGACGAGCAATCTGCCGCGTCCAGAAAGTCCTCATATCGTTCCGGGTTCCAGATTACCGGATCGTCGGGGTTGAAATGTGCCCTTCGAATTTCGGCCGGAATGTCCCTCAAATACACGGCCGGCTCCAGGTTACCAATCGAACTGTTCGTTGATTGCCGTAGAAACGTCAAGTTTGCAATGTCGTTCACGATTGCCCGATAGTCCCCGCGATTGTATCGGTTCGATTCGCACATCTTGAGTGCCCGCTTGTCCTTCATCATGAAATCCCAAGGGAAGATGTGGTGTAGATGCATTTCCTTCGGACTGATCTGATCGAGAGTAATCTTGCCGTCGTGAAAATCGGAAGCGCCGTCTTGCGCATGAGGATGTACATGAGAAGCACGAACGGGCTTTTTGCAGGGGAGCCGTAAACGTCCGACTGCTTGATCTTGAGCCGCGGGTATTCCTGTTTCGCCTCCCATTTGATGGCGATCACCAAGTCCCGGAACGCCTCGCGGATCGTGCCATTTGAGCCATTCAAATCTCTGATCGTGCGTGTGAGTTTCGTCTCAGTCGACTGGCTGTAATACCCGGACAGTTGCGCGAACACAAAGAACCGCACAATGTCCTTGTGGCTCAACGTGACGCTCTTGTCCTTCGCGGCGTAATACACAAGCGGCACGAGGACATTCTTCGAAGGGATGAACTTCGTCTTGTCCAAAAGCAGTTCGGTTTCGAGAATCCTTACAACCCGATCGATCGCCTTCTTCGCAGTCATCCATGTCTGGTCAAGTTCTCGCTCGGTGACGAGTTTGTTGCCATGTTTATCTGTGCCAGTCACCTTGTTGGCGAGTTTTTCGATCTTGCCGACGCCGCACTGAAGCGCCGTGATTGACCGCATGAGAAACGTGATGTCGAGGTCGTAGTCCCGCAGTGCCAATCCATCGCAGAACTCCCGAAACTTGCCCGCAATTCCCTTCCAATAGGGCACGATCCTCGCAAGATGAATCTCCGCGCCTTCTAACTGCGTGGCGGAAGAATTGACCCGTTCGAAAATCTTCCCGACGGTTGCGTAATCCCTTTCATGAATGATCTCGACAGCAAACTGGTAATTGCGAATACGTTGGACGTACTCGTAAATCCTACGTTTTTGATCGTCCTTCAAGACCGTGATCTTCGGACTGCCCGCCTGGATGGGGTCGAAAAGATCGTTCAATAACATCCAATCATCCCGGCCCAAGGCTTGGCCGTCGCTCATCGCTACGATTTCCTTCGGGAAGTGCCTCAGATTTCCGTAGAGGCGAGAAGGAAGGTCTTCTGGCTCAAGATCGGGTAGCATTTCGCGGAAACGGTCGCGATTCATGAGGATGGACCCCAACGACGTTATGCGTTGTTGTCCGTCGAGAAGGAAGTATTTGGGATTCCGCTTGCTGTCTTCGTACCGCTTACGGCGCTCTGGTTTTATTAGGTCGCGAACCAGCTTGGCGTCGCCCTTGCCGGGCTCCCAAAGAATAATGGACCCACATGGATAATCATTGTCAATGGAATCGAGAAGGTTCTTGACCTGGTCGTCATCCCAGACGTATTCGCGCTGAATTTCCGGGATCGCGATCTCACCTTCGGCGAACGACCGAACCAGTTTCTCAACCGTCCAGTGATCTGATGTTAAATGATGCACGTGGTCTTCCTTCCGATTCATGTGGCAGCGATAAGCGATATTGTACATTGGCCCCCGTCCACCGATCGGCGCGCCACCCCCCTAATTCGCAACCCCCGCCTCGATCCAAAATATCATCCCCCAATGCGCTCCGCTTCGCGACCATCGACGACCAGGATCAGCGTTTGTCTTTCGAATGCAGGATCGCATCCGCTCGCTGAGTTTGTCGACGGCCTCGACTTAAACGTGCCGGTCGATCGGACCGGTGGTTGCAAAAGGGGACTGGACCCTTCAAAGCCACAGTCCCCTTTTGCAACCACCTCTACGCCTCTGCCCGAGCGCTTCGCTTTCGGCGTTTGCCCTTCCGGGGCGATTCGAGGAATCGCTTCAGACCTTCCATGATTTCGGTGCGATCACCCTTACGTTCGGCGGCGGCGATCTGACGGTCCAGGCGTTCGACCGGATTGACGCCCGCCACTGGCGGGGCAATTCGCGGGTGCCTTGCCAGGATTTGATGCCCGCACTCGTGGGCGATCATCGCTTCGAGGTCGAAGTCATCCGGGTCAGCTTGTGAAGTTATGGACGATTAACTCGTCTTGTCCAATATCCAAGCCGGCGTCGCCCGTGAGCTAGCGCATACACTTTGACGACGCCTGGACCAACGACTTCGTAGTACAAAACGTAGGGATAGCGGCGTGTGCGTACCCAGCGATAAGGGCCCCGAAATGGATTGCCGAGTGTTGGAAATGCATCGATCCGTTCAACCGCTGCTCTGACGGCGTCCACAAATCGCGCCTCGGTCAGCGGGCTGTATTGCAGGTATCGCCGACGTGCCGCGACAAATTCCTGGATTGCGAGGCGGTGAAAGATGACTGCCATGCGTGCTCATCGCATGTGTTGAACGTCTTTCCACTCCACGCCGGCCGTAGAATCTTGACGCATCTCCTCGGCTCGTCGATCCAATTCTGCCGCGAGCTCGTCATCAGTAAGGTCACCCGTATCGGATGTAGCACCGCTCAATGCGTCGAGCAGACCATCGATGAGTTCGCCCTGTTCCTTTGCCGGCAGCTTGAGTGCTTCCGCTAGCAAGCTCGCACTTCGTTCACTCATGATTGGCCACCCCCTTGCAAATCCTAGCTAACGCGCTCGACAATTACAACTTTGAGCAACTCTACCGGAATTCCCAGCGAAAGTTCGCGACTAAATGACGACACGACACAAACGGCAGAGCGATAAGGGGACATTCGACATTGGCCCCGGCCAGCGGTCGGCACGCGGCCCCCTTATTTCGCCACCCCGGCCTCGATCCAAAGCATCATCCCCCAATGCGCTCCGCTTCACGACATTCGACGACCAGGATCAGGGTTTGTCTTTCGAATGCGGGATCGCATCCGCTCGCCGAGTTTGTCGACGGCCGCAGCTTCAACGTGCCCGTCGATCGGACCGGTGGTTGCAAAAGGGGACCGGACCCCTGGCTTTGGAGGGTCCAGTCCCCTTTTGCAACCACCGAGCGAAGCCGGACCGGCCTCGTTGGGGTTCGGGCGGTGGGGCCGTTACGTTACGTTCAGCAGTCCGGCGACGATCAGTTCGTCACGAAGCATAACGCGAACGGGTGCGTTGATCTTCAGGACGCGAATCGTCGTCCTTCCAATTGCAGTTCTGCCGCGTAGGTGAGCCCCCTCCCAAGCGAAATGGTAGGACCAAACATGCCGGCGGGGATGAAACAGCCGTAAGAGCCGCCGAGTGACGGGATCGATTCCGGAGAGGTTCGTCCCCTTGTGCTTGTTGCAGTGCAAACAAGATAGCGCCAGATTGGACGCAATCGTCGGGCCGCCGTGCACCTCCGCGATAATATGGTCGATTTCCGCGGGCAAATCCTCGATCGCTACGGGAATACGGCAATACTCGCAGCAATCGCCGGCACGCCGCCAGACGAGTTGTTCGAGCCGTCTATCCATTGGTGGCTAGGGCTTGCCGTTGGAACTGTTGAGTACGCGTCTAGCCCTGAGCTTCAGGGTTGTCAACAGGCTGCCTACGCGAAGGTAGTGATCGAGTTCGGCCTCTTCTTCGTCAGACAGTTCGCCACGCCGATTCCGTGCCGCCAGTTCGTGCATTCGGCTACGCTCTTCGTCGGTGAACGCGAGACGTTGCACGTGCCGGGCGGTGGCTTTCGACATACGGCCCCGGGGGCGGATGATCCGCTCCCAAATATCGACTTCAGACAGAGCAACGGCCACGGCAGGCTCCTGCTCGGATGACGGCACGGAGATATTGTATCACGCTGGCGGTGCCCGCCGCATGCCGCGTCGCCGCGTTCAACGCCCAGGATCAGCGTTCGTCTATCGAATGCGGGTTCGCATCCGCTCGTTGAGTTTGTCGACGGCCGCGACTTCAACGTGCCCGTCGATCGAACCGATCCCAAGCGAAGCCGGACCGGCCTTGTTGGGGTTCGGGCGGCCGCAGTCGCGTCCGGCGGCGCTTCCATCAGCCGCCGTTAGAAGAGGGTAACGGTGTCACATTGCAGGACATTCACATTCGCGCTATGTTTCGCCGTGTCGTGGTCGAACGCGGCCGTGAGGTCCGTGGGAACGCGGCCTCGGATCACTGCGTTGATGTCGACGTGGCCGTTGGAATGATCAACGACCTTGAAAATGAGGTTGTCGTTGCCGGAAGAGCCGTCCACTCGCGCCAACTGATTCGTCAGCAGAGAACCCGTATCTCCGAAGACGCCGAGGCTGCCGAGCCGGATGTTCGCCCTGGCCTCGACATGGTCGTTGCCTGACCCCCCGTTGAGCTCCATGTCCATGTGCCCGATGAGCTGGCCATCGTAGTTGAAGAAGATTTTGTCGTTGCCGCCGTCGCCGAAGAGGCCGACCGCCAGGCTGCTCGAACCGTCGATAAACAGCCCGCCGGTGTTGATCGCCTTACCGTCAGTAATGTTGTCGCCGCTGCGGGTCGGCGCCACCTGCGTTCCGTAGAGGGCGATCATGTCATCACCGCCCTGCCCAAGGACGTTCACGATCACTTGGTTCAGGAAGCCGATGTCCTTGTTGATCGTGCCCAGGAACTTGTCGTTCCCCTCTCCCAGATCGACTACGACATCGGATGGAGCGAAATTGGCGATGGTTGCACTGTTGAAGTCGCCGGTGACGAAGCGCACCGTGTCGTCGCCGAAGTGCGTGTATACGTGCAGCTTCTGCCCGGTAGGCACCGACACGGAATGTCCCTTGTTGTCCTCGACCTTGTACGAGCCGTCGCCGAAGGCGCGAACCGTGAGATTGTCCTTGCCCAGATAATCCCCGTCGACGTAGGTATCATGGCCCGAGGAATGCATGGTAACGGAGGGCACGAGCCGGCTTTCCATGGTTTCGACTTGCGGTTTGAATGTCGCTCGCTTGGCCCGCGAGCCAGCCGGCCGGGAAGCAAACAACGTTGTGAAGATGGACCGGAGCATCGAAAACCCCTTCGGTTCGGTGGTGGATTTGGCGTCTCTACCATCGTGAAGCGAAGGGGCCGAATAAGTGTTACAAGGCGGTTGGAGATTTTTCTGGAATTCACCCGGAATTTCGCGTGCCGTCGCTTTTCGCGCTTCATCAATTCCGCGTGACCGCCTCGTGCAAGTTCAAGATCACCCGGCAAACCGAGGTCCAGGCTGCCAATTCCGACGGCGTCGACATCCTTCGGCAACGGCGCGATGCCGACCGCGAGGAGCTTTTTCGCCCCGTCGGCGTCGCTCTTGAACTCGTCGCGATGCTTCGCCAGCAGTGCTTCCAGCACTTTAATCTCGTCCGGCTTCGCGTTTCGCGACAGCGCCCGGCGATACGCGGCATTCAGATGTTCCGTGCTGGTCGTGCCTTCTTTCATAATGCTCGCGGCCAAGACTCGCGAGGCTTCCACATAGCTCGGGTCGTTCAAAAGCACGAGAGCCTGCAACGGCGTGCTCGATCGTGGCCGTTCATTGGTGCATTCCTCACGGCTCGGAGCGTCGAACGCGGTCAGGCTCGGGTGAGGAAAGCTTCGGCACCAGTAGGTGTAGAGGCCGCGGCGATATTGCTCGGAGTTTTTGTCGGCGATGCCAAGAACGCTGCGGGAAGTTCAGCAGCGCCCAGAAACCGGCTGGCTGGTATGGCTTCACGCTCGGCCCGCCCACCTTCGGATTCAGCAACCCCGAAACAGCCAGGGCGTTGTCGCGAACAAATTCGGCATCGAGCCGGAAGCGATTCTGTCGAGCGAGCCACTTGTTTGATGGATCGAGTTCGCGCACGGCCTTCATGGCGACCGACGATTGTCGATAGGCATTCGACATCACCATCAGCTTGAGAATCGACTTGATGTCCCATTTCGAGTCGATGAAACGCGTTGCCAGCCAATCGAGCAATTCCGGGTGGGTCGGCGGCGTGCCCTGGGTGCCGAAATCGTCGAGGTTGCGAACCAGTCCCTGGCCGAACGCGATCTTCCACAAGCGATTGACGAACACGCGAGCGGTAAGGGGGTTTTCCGGCGAGACGATCCACTTCGCCAGATCCATTCGAGTGGCTCGCTCTTTCTTGCGAATGTCGCCGAGGAACTCCGGGATGCCGGGTTGAACGATTTGGCCCGGTCTCGTCCAGCCAGTTGCCTCGGGGCAGCACCCGAATCGTGCGTGGCGGGCCGGACATCGAGATGAGCGTCGTCGGGATCGATTTTTGGAACGCGTCGCGCTTCGCTGTCGCGGCCGCAAGTTCTTTTCGCTGAGATTCGGTCTCCGGCGCCACATGGTCGCGATAATGCTGGGCGAGCGCCTTCTTCTGAGCGTCGTTTCTTTTGCCCGATTCGATGGCGAGTGCGTCTCGAATCGGCCTGGGCAGACCCTTGCCGTTCTTCTTCGCGCTCGCTTCCCATTTCGATTGACCGTCACTGGCGATCTTGGCGTCGGCGATTGCCTTTTTCTTGGCAGCCACCTCGCCGTCGAGTCGCTTCAATTCCGCCGCTTGCTGGGCGGTCATGATCGGCGTTTGCGTCTGCCGGCCGACGGCCACCTCCTGGACGTCGGCGAAGAACGCGGCGAAGCGATAGAAGTCCTTCGTCGTGAATGGATCATACTTGTGGTTATGGCACTGGCAGCAGCCCATCGTCGAGCCGAGCCAGGCGCTGGAGGCATTTCGCACCCGGTCGGCGGCGTACTTGGCTGTGTACTCTCTGGGCTTGTGCCCCGCCCTCCTCCGTCGTCATCAACATGCGGTTGTAACCCGAAGCGATCCGTTGTTCGTTGGTTGGCTTGGGCGTCAAGTCGCCGGCAAATTGCTCGATGGTGAATTGGTCGAACGGCTTGTTCTTGTTGAATGCGTCGATGACGTAGTTGCGGAAGAGCCAAACATCGCGGTGGTTGTCGCTGTGGTAACCAGCCGTGTCCGCGTAACGAACCGCATCGAGCCACATCTCCGCCAGGCGCTCGCCGAAATGTTCGGAGGCGAGCAGTCGATCGACCAGTTTCTCGTATGCTTCCGGACTCGAATCCTTCAGAAAAGCATCCACGTCATCAGGCTTTGGCGGCAAGCCAAGCAAGTCGAACGACAGCCGGCGGATCAATGTGATCTTGTCGGCCTCGGCGGCGGGCGAAAGGCCATTGCGCTCGTGCCCCTGGGCTATGAACGCGTCAATCGGGTTTCGCACCCATTGTTTGTTCTTGACGTTCGGGATCGGGGCGTTCGCCGGCTTGACATACGCCCAGTGCTGATCGTACTTAGCCCCTTCGTCGATCCAGCGTTTCAGAATTTCGGCCTTTTCCGGTGTGATCGCCGGCTTCTTGGCGTGGGCGGGCGGCATGACTTCGTCGCTGTCTTTCGATGTGACGCGCTCGATCAGTGGGCTCTGGCTCGCCTTGCCCGGAACGATGGCTTTCTTGATCGCCTCGCTGCGAACATCGAGGCGCAATTTCCCTTTACGCTGCTTATCGTCCGGTCCATGACAGGCGTAACACGAGTTGGCTAAAATCGGCCGAACCTCGCGACTGTAATCGACCGGCCGACGTTCGGCGGCAACAGAAGCCGAGGCGACCAAGAGAAGAGAGAAGGTGATGCGCATGACGGTGGCGGGGTTGAGAGCGGAGTGTGGATATCGAATTTGCATTTCGGCGCGGCAAAGACCCACGGTTCATTTCCGCGCCCTTTTCGGGTTCAGGATGCCCATATCGCTTAGACTTTTTGCTGTAACTACTCGGTCGAGCCAGGCGTTGAGAATCTTTACCTTGTGCGTGTTGTAAACGCGGTCGGTTAATTCCACTGGAAGTTCGCCAAATCGGAGGCGCAATAGCCGAATCAACGTCTCTTGGTTCGCCGATATCACGGCCTGCTCACGATGGTAAGTCGCCATTGTCATTTCAACCGCCATGATCGCCCTCCGTTCTTCATCCGTTGCGGCCGAAGCTTCCACCATTCCAATCAACTCCGGGTGCTCGCTCGCATTCCGGACATGATATACGAAGGCGTCGATGTACGAAAGCAGTTCGAGCCATCGCAGCCTCTCTTGTTGTGGCAACTCCGCAATTTCCCGGACGACTTCCGACAAGCGTGACCGGAAGCCCTCCATGTTCAAATGGCGGTCTCGATAGATTAATACGCGACTTCTTCATGGTCGCAGCCGGCTCAACACGTCGAGGGTCGTAATCACCCCGACCAGGCTGCCGCCGTCATCGACCACGAACAACCGGTGGATGCGCCGTTTGACCAATTGATTGACCACTTCGAAAATGGGTGTCGTGTGTCGCACCGCGTAAATCACCGGATTCATGATGTCTTTCACGAGGGTCACGTCCGGCACTTCGACTTCGAACGACTTTCCGCTCAGGTGCTCGCCGGTTTCGAGCGTCAACTCGCGATCGACGTCCTTTTGCGGCAGCCAGTATAGGTGCTCCGCATGTTCTCGATTGTGACGAAGTATGTCCGCCTCGCTGACCACGCCGACCGGCCGGCCCGCTTCGTTGATCACCGGCGCCGCCGAGATCCGACGTTCCGTGAGGAAGACGACAGCCTCGTGGACTGTCAATTCCTCCCCCAGCGAGATTGGATTCCGGGTCATCACGTCGTCGGCAATGACCGCATGCAGCCGCAAAGGCGCTACGTCGGGAACAGAGTTGGTGTCGGACATCGACGTCTCCCACGAAGAAGCACACTGCTGTTGTAGCCAACCTGGTGCAGAGATTTGATTCGGCCGAGGTATTTTCGCTGGCCAACTTGCAGTCGTTGCCCAGAACAATCGATGACGCAACTAAGGAGCCAAGCGTGTCACGGAACCCGCCACGTGTACTGATCGTTTTCAACGAACCGGTATTGCCGGTCGGACACCCCCATGCGGCCTCGGAGGCAGACATCATCGAGACGGTCGCCGAAGTCCAAAAGGTTCTGCCGCCCAACGAGTTCATCGTCGAATCATTCGGTTACTCCCGCGGCCCGCGTCGGCTGCTCGACAAGATCGAAGAGTGGAAGCCCGATGTCGTCTTCAATCTCTTTGAGGGCGAAGCCGATCGAACGGCAACCGAGATTTTCCACACCGGCATTTTGGAATGGATGAACGTGCCGTTCACCGGCTCCTCGTCGTCGGCAATGGCCTTCGGTCGCGACAAGGTCCGCACCAAGTATTTGTTGCAGGGGGCGGCAATTGACACCGCCCCGTTCCAAGTTGCGGAAAGCTTGGTCGTCGGCCACTGGCCTCATGCCTGGCCCGCAATTGTCAAGCCAGCGACTCAGGACGCCAGTGTCGGCATCGAACAGGCATCCGTGGTGACCTCTCAAGAGCAAATGGAGGCACGCGTCGCCCTTGTGCTTGAAGAGTTCGGCGGCCCGGTCATCATCGAACAATTCGTGCCCGGTCGGGAACTCCATGTCAATCTGTTCGACGATCCGAAAACTGGTCGGCCTCGAGTCGTGCCACCCAGCGAAGTTCGATTCGAGGCTGGCCCCGACTATTGGCCCATTTACAGCTATCAAGGAAAATGGAACGAAGATTCCGTCGAATTCAAGAAGTCTCCGCTCGACACCGAACTGGTATTGCCAAGCCCGTTGGCGGAGCGCGTGACGGATGTTTGCGTGGCGGCATATCAACTCCTCGGCATGCGCGATTATGGCCGGGTCGATGTACGGATCACGCCAGAGGGACGCCCGTTCGTACTTGAAGTGAATCCGAACCCATACCTCAACAGCATCATCCTGGTCGAAGGGCTTCGGCGACTCGATATATCGTTTACGGCCTTCATCCAAAATATGGTGCGTTCAGCACTGGCCCGGAGGACGGCGGCACGCTGAATTGGCACGTTGCTGAGGGCATCGATCGTATATTGACGAAAACGGAGCATCGTCCGCATCGAGGCCTAATGGAATCCTGGTCAACCCAACCTTTCTCGCCCAGCGCGGACGCATACCCAAATGGTGCGCCTAAAACGTGCGAAAAATGCCCTACCTTTCCGCGATTTTGAAAGAATGTCGGTTGTGCACGATCGATAGCAAGTGCCGATTGAATTTGAACTTAGGTCGATTCCGACGAGGATGCCGAAATGCGGCACTCACTTTGCTTTGGATTCGCTGAAGTTGCCTGGTGTTGAATCGTCGATGAAACGGATCGACATTGCGGCCGAATATGGTGTAGAATGCCTTCAAGAGGTCATATCTTACGTAATCGGCAGAGTCTAGAGGGTCAGCCGTGTTGACCAATCCGTTTCCGCCCAGACTGGCGGTCCGCAATACAGAATCCGCTCTACCGAAGGCCGTACTTGCGGGATTGCAACAGAAACAGGCAATTATCAATCAAGTGATCGCGGGGCGACTTCCGCTGACGGAAGCCGCCGATCGATTTCAGATTGCCCATCAAGCCGCCGGAGCTTGCTTGGAGAGAGCGACTGGAGTGCCCAGTCACGCCATCGACAGCGAGGAGCTTTGTCGGACTATCATTGGTTGGGTGTATCTAACTTTGAGCGATCGACCGGAACATGCGGATCAAGTCTCGGAGCGATTGGAGCACGAACTTCGTGAGCAAATGAAGAAAAACGGGCCAACCTTGGCGCCGCCGCGTTAGAATTCAGCTCTTCCGGCCGACGAGGCCGGGCCGGGGGGGCCAAGTAAGGGCCTCAACGGTGAACAACTGTGATTCCTGTTAGCCCTGTCGCTGCCGGGTTCCTAGCCCCGCAACCGGGTGCGCCTGAGATCACCCGTATTGACGACCAAATTGTCGAGTTGGCGCTATTGGTCCCGCGCTGGCAAGCGGAAGCGCTCGAGGAAGAAGCGCATAAACGCGGCATCACGACCGGCCAGATGTTGCGAAAACTCATTGGCACTGGATTAAAGGGGCTCGATTCGGTTGCCACCTGACTTAAGCGAGTTCATCCGTCTGTTCGACCCCGGCGATTGGCCAAGGGACGGCCGATCACCGGGGTCGGTTTCAGAACCGAATCGACCGTTCACTTTCCTTCCGTCCATCTCAGCAACAACCATTCGATGAGCCATACCAGCGTTTGCAAACTCTGATCGTTGCGGTCGCGGCCCGGGTCAAATTCCGATAGGGAGACTCCGGCCACACGTTCAAAATTCAAAGCCGCCAGAATGCGCAAGAGTAACATGGGCGACATTCCCATGGGCTGGGGATGTTGCACGCCGGGAACGTACGCAGGGTCGAATGCATCGCAATCGATGTCAATCCAAATTGTTTTGGCTTTGCGTGCAAGTTCGCTCACTCTTCGCGCGACACGATCCGTGTCGCGAGCAATCAGTTCGGCAGTGTGGATTTCGCGGTAGTGCCCACGGGCGTATTCGGCCGGCAAGAATAGATCCCTTGAGCCCACATTAATCATTGTGGGTAGCGCTTCCTCGGCGTGCAGAAGGAAATTGCCGTGCGACAGTTCCGTCGTGCACTCGGCCAGGTTATAAATGTCGAGATGGGCATCGAATTGGATCACGAGCGCATCCGGTCCGAGTTCCTCGAAAACCGGCAACACGCCGAGATGATTGCCCGCCAGCCATAATAACCGGTGTTGATCGATTCGAGCGGCGCGGACGATCTCGCGTCCCCTGGCACGCCAGCCAACGATCTTCGGCATGGAATCAAATGCGACCTCTCGAAGACGAACTGATTGGCGAAAGGCATGCGAGCGAGATGGCTGCGTTTCCCGCTTGGCGTCGGCGAGCATCTCACGGAGAGCATCGCCCAGGAGTTGAGCCCCGGCCCCGGTGCCTGAGCTGCCGAAGAGTTCGAATGGAAAGACGACGGCCAACATGCTTGATTCGCTGATTGAGGTTCCGTTCATCTTCGATCCGGAATCGGAAACGACAACGGAGGGCTGAGGAAATGCGATTGATCAAAGGGGCCTATCTCGTCGATGGCGTGATCGTCACCGGCGACGTTGTCCTGGGAATCGGGGTTAATCTATGGTATGGGACCATCATTCGCGGCGACATTGCTCGAGTGACGCTCGGCGAGGCGGTCAATATTCAAGATGGCTGTATCTTGCACACGGACGTCGGCATACCCCTGGATGTTGAGCCGGGCGTTGTAGTGGGCCATTCAGTGGTGTTGCATGGACGCCGGGTGGGCACGGATACCTTGCTTGGCATTGGCAGTCGATTGCTGTCCGCCAGTGAAGTTGGGCCCGAATGCGTCATCGCGGCCGGTAGCGTCGTCGTCGAAGGAGCCCGGATTCCGCCGCGGTCGGTCGTCATGGGAATTCCGGGACGAGTCGTTCGCCAGACAACCGTCGACGAAGTGGCGAAAACCCGTGCAATTAATGCACGATACCTGGAACTGGCCCGGCAGTATGCGGAAGGACGAGTCGATCGACCCTATTGAGTGCCTTCATGACCACCGACAGCGCCACGATCGAGTTGCCGGCGACCACCGAATCCAATGCTCGCCGACTCGACATCGAGGCCAAGCAGCAATTGGTAAGTCAACTCCTTCACGACTCGGCTTGTGAGGGTCTACTGGTCCTTCATCCCGCCAATTTCCGCTGGCTTACGTCGGGCGCCAATCCGGTCGGCTTATTTGGCCGCGATGAGGCCCCGGCTCTTTATTTCAATTCCCACCAGCGCTGGCTTCTGGCCTCCGCCACGGATTCGCCTCGCCTGTTCGCGGAGGATCTGGATGGGCTCGGTTTCATGCTTAAGGAATGGAATTGGTCCGCGAGTCGGGAGCAAATGCTCGGGGATCTTGTCTTCGGTCGAAATGTGGCTTGCGATCAGCCGTTTCGAAGCTGCAAGTCGACCGGCTTGTTTTGTGTCGCCGAGCGGCGAAAACTGTCCACGCACGAATCCGAACGCCTGGCGGAACTGGGCGCCACGGTGGCGCATGCCGTCGAAGCGACCGCTCGGAACTTCGATTGGGGCGAGTCCGAAGAAGAAATTGCCGGACAACTTGGCCATCGACTCCTGCGACATGGAACCGAGCCAGTCGCGCTGCAAGTGAACGGCGACGATCGCGGCCGAAGGTTTCGCCGGCGCGGATTCGGCTCCGAACCCGTGGAGCAATGCTGCGTCTTGCAAGCAACCGCCCGCCAATACGGCTTGCACGTGAGTGTGTCCCGAACCATAAGCCGGTCGCCTCCCAGTGACATCAGCCGGCATGAATTCGACGTCGCTCTTCGATGGCGGGCCGCGCACCTGGCGAATAGTCGAACGGGCGAATTCGTGATGACAACATTGCAAGCCGGACGCGATTTGTTGCGGCCGACCGAATTCGAACATGAATGGCGGCTCGCCCCGCCCGTTATGCTCACGGGACGCGAACCGTCCGAGGGGGTATTTCACATTGCCGCTCAAGATCGCTGGACGATCGGATGGGCAGCCGTCTGGCAGGAACGGATCGGCGCGACCGCAGTGGTAGACACCTATCTGCTGGAAACGGATGGTTGGCGGTTAGTCACCCCGGCCAACGACTGGCCGATCCGCCGGGCCTTGCTGCCCAATCACTCGTTTGATTTCGCGGACGTGCTGGTGCGCGAATAGACTCGTTTTGGCCTGCCAGGCTTACTTGCTGATTCGGTAACCCAGAGCGACAATCGCCTTGAGCGCCTCGATCGCGGTATCGCGGTCGTATTTCTTTTCACTCTCCGGCAGTTCCTCGTATGGCACGAGACACGGATGTTCCTTGCTGGCATCATCGCGCTTTGGCCCATACTTCCAGCCGTCGCGCAAGCGTTGGCGGGCCCAAATGTCATGGTTATGTCGCGCGAGCAGTTCGCGCAACTCGAGAATCGCCGGCGTCAGCTCGATGCCTTGCGTATCAATGGGACTGGGTTGGTAGTGCAATTCGACTCTCCGCGAAAAATCGCGCGACCATGGTCTACCAAAGTATATGGCGGCAGGATGCCGGGAATGCAAGGCCAAGAATCGGCAGAGCTACTCGTCTCCCTTGAAATGAAACTCGCGGCCACCGAGAAGCTGATTGGAGGTGATCGTCGGGCAGACGTATTTCTCGATGTGCTCGACGATTAACCGAGTCCCTTCGAAATGGCTGACTTTGGGGGGCATCTTCGGGTTGTACATCGTGTCCGTCAGATCGCGCACCAGGACGACGTGCTTGCCATTCTTCGCCATCTGCCGGAGGCCGAACGGTCGGCCTAACACACACATGTTCGCATGAACGCCGAGCAGCATGACGTGGGTAATTCCACGGTCTTCAAGCAGGTTCCAGATTTCGACGCCGGAATCGCTGATCGCATCCTCGTCCCGGATGGTCAGGCCGGCGTGCTCGCTCTTCCAGGGGGCCTTCGGATTTCGGCCCATCGCCTTCAGCTTCGCGTGCCAGGCTTCATGTTCGATCGGATCGTCGTCCTCGCCGCCGTCCGACTGGTCAATCGGATACTTGCCCTTTTCTTCCGCCGGGATCTGGCGGCACCATTCGCCAATGTCCTTAGGCAAGTTCTTGGCCCGCGGCGCTGCCTGCGCGAGTTTTCGTCCCGGGTAATCCTTATAGGGCTCCATGCAACTGGATGGGGCGTGAATGATGAGGGCCCCCATCGACCGAGCCTTGTTCAAGAATTCATTCATGCGTGGCACCATCTGCGCCTCGCGGCGGACGGCATTGAGACAGTGGTGTGCATCCCACATATCGCAGACGATGACCGCGGTCTTCTTCGGCGGCCATGCCTGCGACTTGGTCACGACCTGAAACGACCCCTTGTCGTCCACGCGTGACCGTAGCGTAAGCGAGAATTCCGCGTCAGCCCCCAGCGCCGGCACAACGCTCATAACCGCAACGCCCAGTGACAAATGGATTCGACGCATCGATGCACTCGGAAAAGTTGGCTCTCCGGTGACTCACGATACGCGACGACCCGTCGAGTTGCAAGTGCCGGCGTCATCGCGATCGATGGCAGTAGGCCGTCGGGAGCGGCGCGATTCGAACCGGCTGGTTACACGGAAGGGCCGCGCGATTTGGCAAGTTTTTAGAGCGGTGCGGACGGGCAATAGACGCCGACCGTGCCGTTGGTGAAACCAGCGACCAGTCGCGAACCGTCTTCGGACATTTCCAGGCGATAAGCCAAGGCTAAATCGAGATGGCATTTGCGAACGAGCGACCCCGACCGGAGATCCCAATAGAGGACCGTTCCATCCATATCCACGGATGCCAGCTGAGTTCCTCGTTCGATGAACTGAATGTACTGCACATTGCTCGCGTGGCCGGACAGCGTCCGAACGGAGTCTTCCTGCTCCCCGATCATCGACCAAAGAATAATCCGGTTATCGAGTCCCGCCATCGCGAGCGTCGAACCATCCGGGGAAAAACGCATGGACGAGATCGCTGCGATCTGGGCTTTCACTCGAACGCCCGTGCTGATCCACTTGCCAATTCCGAGGTGCCAGAAGTGAACCGCCTGGTCCTGCCCCGCGGCCGCGAGCAAGCGTCGATCGGGTGAAACGGCGATCGCCCGAATCGCCGTATCCATGCCCTTGTGAATCTTGCGATTCCTCGCATCGCCGCTGACAATTCTCCAGGTTGCCGCCAGCGAACCCGTGCCCGCCGAGAGCATCTCGCCATCGGCGGAAAAACTCAAGCAACCAATCCCTTTCTGACCCAAGGCGGTCAAATCTCCCCAACTCACGAGTATGTCCAGCTTCCAGTCCCAACAGACGACGGACGTTTTGCCCTTGCGCAGTTCGCCGAACACGACGCAATTCAGGTCGTGGGGAGAAAACGTGATGGCTTGTATTTCCGAGCGACGATATCGCCGGTCGATCTCGCGCGGCGTGGAATCCTCGAGATCCCAAATCCGAATTTGCCCATTGACGTCGGCGCTGGCCGCTAATCGACCATCGCGGGTGACGGCCAACCCGCTTACGGCCCCGGAGTGACCATCCATCTTCGCGACCGGCTTGATTTTGCCTTTTCGCGATAACCGAGCCTGATATTCTCCGACCGACTCCCAATTGAGTTCCAACATATCCGGTCTGCTGATTTCAATCTGGTCCACGGACGTCATCGTCTTCCACAATCCCGGAATGCTGTCGGAAGGCAAAACGATGGACGATTCTCCGCTCGTCAATTGACCTTTTTGCGTGCTATCCGCGGCCGCTTTCGGGAGGGTCGCCGAATGCGGTGCAATCAGCGTCGGCACCGTGAGTGATGTGGCGCGAGTCCTCGCCGAGGGCGAATCCGATTCGGGCAGCGCATTCGACAGGTAATTGCTGAGAGCGGTTTCCAACTCCTGCGGCGTTTGAAAGCGATCCTCCGGCTTCTTGGCCAACAGTCTCTGAACGATTTGAACGACCGGCTCCGAAATTTCCCGGCGCAGAGTTCTCAGCGGCGTCGGCAGGTCGCACTGGTGCTTGATCATCTTTTCCAGCGGCGTTCCGCCCGGAAAAGGCACTTGTCCCGACAGGACAAAGTAGAACGTACATCCGAGGGAATAGAGGTCGGCCCGGATATCGACTTTGCTGGCATCGCGAGCCTGTTCCGGCGCCAGAAAGTCAGGGGTTCCAAGGACGGCGCCCGATTCCGTTAGCGCCGTCGATATCCCATTCTTGTTCGCCAACGAGTCGTTCAACCTCGCGAGGCCCATGTCCAGGATCTTGACCCGATCCGAACTCCATGAATCGTGCTGATCCGATTTTCGCTTCAGGTCATGCCTGGTGATGAGTGACGGCTTGTTCGGCGACGACGCGATGACTCTTTTCTTCGGTTGCGAGACGACCAGATTGGAAGGCTTGATGTCGCGATGCACGAACCCCCGTTCGAAGGCGTGCTGAAGTCCACGAGCGGCCTGGCGCATGTACTCACACGCCTGTTTGATGCCGAGCGGTCCCTTTCCGCCCACCAAGTCCGAAAGCGATTGTCCGTCAACGAACTCCATCGCGATGAAAGGGACCCCGTCGATCTCATCCGCGTCGTAAAGGACAATAATATTGGGGTGCTGGAGCTGCGCAATTGCATGCGACTCGCGCTGAAACCGCCGCAGTGCGTTCGATTCTCCATCCAGGTATTCCGAATGAATGAATTTCAATGCGACGAAGCGATCCAGACGGGGCTGCCAGGCCTTGAAAACCTCGCCCATTCCGCCTTCGCCGAGCGGCTTGATCAATCGATAGGGACCAAAGCACAGTTTCTCGCCCTGCCCGGCGATTAATTGCGACTCCTGGTACTCAGTCAATCGTCCATTTCGAACGAGTTCGCTGATGACCTCGTCGCCCGATTCGAACCGGCTGAGATCGCTCCCTAATTCGTCAATGAAGGAAATCGAAATGAGCTGGCGAGCTAGAATGAAATCGACAGCTTCTTGAGCGGAGAAGCACGTCATCGAAGAGGCTCACTCTGGAACGTTTGGAACACCTTTCCACACTGTTCATTTAGCACCTTTCCTCGTCTCACGAATTCGTTCTGGGACCAAATAATTGACTTTCGTGGCGTGAATTGGGTAGCGGCCTATGTTGAGAGTTGAAGTTTATACGCAGACGCGGAAACTTATGGCCGGGCCTCAACCAACTCATCTGTTTTCATGCGGTCCTGGTGATTGCTGAGGCGGGTTCCGTCCCTAAGCATGCCAAGGCTCGACGGCAGTCCACGGGCCTTGCAATAGAACTTGGCAGTCGGTGAACAGTCGAAGGGAATGGTTCTGTAAATAGACATTATCGCGCAAGGGGGGATGGAGAAATCGTTGGCCATCTTGGCCGCCTTGGCCGCTTCCTCCTTTGAACCAGACATTTTCGCCCATCGGCAACATTGATCCCAGAGGACTCATTCCAAGGGCCGACGGCATTCCACTGCATCATTGAAAAGCGGCGTCCGTGGGGTTCGCCACAGCGCATCCGATTTGATCGTTGCGGGCAAGAAACGAGGTCCTGGACGTCCGTCTGAAGCAGACGTAGTCAAACAAAAAGTCCGCCGATCGCCGTTTTTGCGGCGGGTCTGGCGGATTACAGCCGAACACTTTCCATGAGCCTCGCGCACCGCATTTTGCTCGCGACCGACGCTTGGCGGCCGCAGGTAAATGGTGTCGTTCGGACCTGGGAAACGAGTATTGCCCATTTGCGCCGGCGGGGGCACGAAGTAGCCGTCATCGAGCCCAGCCAATTCGTAAACATCGCAACTCCCCTTTACAAGGAAATACGCTTGGCCGTTCCGTCGCGTGGAACGGTGAATCGGTCCATCCATGACTTCGCGCCGGATGTCGTTCACATTGCAACTGAAGGGCCGATCGGCCTGGCGGTCCGAGCGTTCTGCGTCCGCAATCACTGGCGATTCACGACATCCTATCACAGCAAGTTCCCGGAATACCTGGAGGCGTTAGCCCGTATCCCGGCCGAATGGACTTACCGCTTCATGCGCTGGTTTCACAGCGGATCATCGGCAGTCATGGTGTCGACGCCGACTCTGGAAGCCGATCTCGCCGCCCGCGGATTTCGCAATCTCCGTCGTTGGTCGCGCGGCGTCGATCTTGAATTGTTCAGGCCAGCGCCCAAGTCATGGACGCAATTCCAACGGCCAATTCTGCTCTACGCGGGCCGCGTGTCGAAAGAAAAGAATATTGAGGCATTCCTGGCGGCGAAGCATTCCGGAACCAAGGTGATCGTTGGGGATGGGCCGATTCGCGAACGTCTTCAACGCGAATACCCCGAGGCGGTCTTTCTGGGTTATCGAACCGGCGTCGCACTGGCGGAAGCGTACCAAAACGCCGATGTATTTGTGTTTCCCAGCCGCACGGACACCTTCGGTCTGGTCATGATCGAGGCGATGGCCTGTGGCGTGCCCGTCGCCGCGTTCCCGGTCGTCGGCCCGATTGATGTCGTTACCGAGCCGGAGGTTGGCTGCCTGGACGACGACGTTGGCCGGGCCGTGCAGGTTGCGCTCGAACGCGGCCGGCCCGATGCCTGTGTTCGTCATGCCCGGCAATTCACGTGGGAGCGATGTACGGACCAATTATTAGCAAACTTCGTTCGACGCACCAAGGTCGAAAGATAGTCGCTCGTGGACAGTTCGTGTCCCAGCCTCTGAGCATGTGAAGAATTGATAAGGCAAATCTCTGCGATAAATCGTCACTACCGGTGTTGGCATTCAGATTGCTTTACGTTGCTTGAACCCTTCGTGGAGCAGCGCATGATTCGTCGCCATCGCTTTGCTTTTACCCTGATCGAGTTGCTGGTCGTCATTGCCATCATTTCCATCCTAATCGGTCTCTTGCTGCCGGCCGTCCAGAAGATCCGCGAGGCGGCCAATCGGATGTCTTGCACCAACAATCTGAAGCAAATGGGCTTGGCCTGTCACAACTACCACGACACAAATGAATGTCTGCCACCCGGATACTTGGCGACAGCCGCATACCCCGATACCGCGCCGGGTTGGGGTTGCGGGATGTTTTTGCTGCCATTCCTGGAGCAGGACAATCTTTATCGACAGATCGATCAAACGCAGCCGGTCGAAAGCCAGATTGCGTGCCGGCAGAGTCTCCGGGTCTTTCGCTGCCCATCCGATCCGAGCTTTCCGGGCACCTATACCGTTGTCGACGCGACGTTGTCGCCGATCTGCGAAATGGCGCCGAGCAGTTATGCGGCGACAGTCGGCAGCGATGCCAGCGAAGTCGATGCACTCGACGGCAACGGGGTGTTTTATCGCAATAGTCGCACCCGATTCGCCGACATAACGGACGGCCTGACGAACACCGTTTTCATCGGCGACCGGGCTTTCGCGGACGCCAAAGGCTGTTGGGCCGGCATTCCGACCAATTCGATCACGCAGCCAGGCTCAACGAACCCCTGGCAAACCACCACCGGGTCGGGCCAGTGTCTGGTTCTGGTTCACAATAACTGGATCAACATCAAGACCGATGCCGATGGCGGGCTCGATGACTTTTCCAGCAAGCACACCGGGGGAGTCAATCTGCTCATGGGCGACGGCTCCGTGCGCTTCGTTCGGAGTATCACCGTCGATGGGGTGACTCGACTGGCGTTTTGGGCGATGGGTACGCGCGACGGCGGTGAAGTGAATCAGAACGTGGATTAGGAGCGGGCAATGAAGGCAGTTTGCCTGGGACTGGTCTTGGCGACACTTGCAACGACTGGCTGCACGCGGAAGACGGAGCCGCTGAAGAGTTCCGGCCGAACTGTTCCGGAATGGGTCGCCGACTTGCAAAGTCCGAATGCCAAGGTACGCAAAAAGGCGGTTCAGTCGCTTGGCCACGTCGGCACCGCGGACCCTCAGGCGCTGCCGGCCGTCATCGGCTCGCTCAAGGACAAGGACCCAAGTGTTCGCGAGGCGGCGGTTCTGGCCGTGCTCGTCATCGGTCCGTCTGCCCGCGATTCCATTCCTGCTCTCACTGACATTCGCGACAACGATCCCGTATCCAACTTGCGCAAGGAAGCGGCAAAGGCAATTGTTCGCATCCAGGGGCAGTGACCGCGGCCATTTCCCCATATTCTGACTCTCTCGCCTGTGGGAAATGGACCTCGGAACCTCTCGTTATCATGAATCGATTCGCACTCGCCGTTCTCCTCTGCACGCCGGTTTCCAGCATTATGTCGGCCCAGGACAAGCCTTTGCCGCCGCTGGAAGCAGCCAAGAAGATGACGCTGCCCAAGGGGTTTCACGCCAGGCTCTTCGCCGGCGAACCGGATGTCGTGCAGCCGATTGCGTTCACATTCGACGATCGCGGGCGACTGTGGGTCGTCGAGTGCCTTTCGTATCCCCACTGGCGGGCGGACGGCAACGGGCACGATCGCGTGACCGTGTTCGAGGACACTGATGGCGACGGGCACTTCGATATTCGGCAAGTTGTTTACGACAAAGGCTCGAACCTGAGCGGCATCGAGTTGGGCCACGGGGGCATCTGGCTTTGCTCGGTGCCGAATCTTCTGTTTATTCCATGCGACTTTAACGCGGACAGGCCGGCGCTACGCGGCAAGCCGGAGATCAAGCTGGAGGGCTGGAACTACAAGGACACCAAGCACAACATCTTCAACAGCCTGATCTGGGGCCCGGACGGCTGGCTCTATGGCTGCAATGGCATCCAATCCAAGTCATTTGTCGCCAAGCCGGGCACACCGATGAAGGATCGCAAGGAATTCAACTGCGGCGTGTGGCGCTATCATCCCATTCGTCAGGTCTTCGAGCCGGTCTGCCAAGGCACGACCAACCCGTTCGGCCTCGATTACGACGAATATGGAGAGATGTTCATCACCAACTGTGTGATTCATCACTTGTTCCACGTGATTCCCGGCGCTCATTACGACCGCATGTATGGGCAGGATCTCAATCCATACACGTACGGCTTGATGCACTCGATTGCCGACTACATCCACTGGGCCGGCGGCGACTGGACGACCTCGCGCGGCAACAAGCCGGAACACTCGGACGCCGGTGGCGGCCACGCCCACGTCGGCTGCATGGTCTATCTCGGTGACAACTGGCCCGACGAGTATCGTGGTTCGCTGTTCACCTGCAATCTGCACGGCAACCGGATCAACCGCGATCTGCTCAAGCGCCAAGGCTCCGGCTACAAGGCGGAGCGCGGCAAGGATTTCATGTTCGCGAACGACCCCTGGTTCCGGGGCCTGGCGATCAAATACGGTCCCGACGGCGGCGTCTTTGTCACCGACTGGTGCGACACCGGCGAGTGCCACAACTACGAGAAGATCGATTTGACCAACGGTCGGATACACAAGATCGTGTATGGCAAGGTGAAGCCGTGGAAGGGGGATTTGTCGAAGCTGAGCGATGAAGAATTGGCAAAACTCCACGCCCATAAGAACGAGTGGTTTGCGCGTCATGCACGGCGGCTGTTACTTGAGAGGGCAGAATCAAACCCGGCTCAAAAGGGCCGCATTTCGGTCGATCTTAGACGAGTGCAACGACACGTCGGCCAAAGCGTCACGGCGATAGTGCAATGCGCATTGACCGCGGCCGCGCTCGGAGAGTTTCAAGAGATCGTCGATCTGACGGAAGGGAACCTTGGACGGAACCGACAACTTCAGGGCTTAGCGGTGCGGCTGTTTATTGATCATGCCAACCGTGGATTACAACCAAGGCTTCGAGCCGACGATGTGCGACTCTGCTGTCCCAACCCCGACGAGCGTTTGGCATTGGCCTCAGAGATTCAACGAATCCCGGTTCAAGACCGCTATCCCTGGGCTGTCCGCTTGATGCTTGTAACCGACTCAAAAGATGATTCTGACGCCAATATTCCGCTCATGTCGTGGTACGCGATTGAGCCCTTGATTGGCGAGGATCGCGGCCAGACGAAGAAACTCTTGCGCCTGGCCAAGTTGCCAATCGTGCGCGAGTATATTGCCCGCAAAGCGACCTCGAAAGATCACGCCTACATGGGAATGATGTTGCAATGGGCGGTGGAATCGAACGACCCGTTTATTGCACGAGACCTGCTCCAGGGAACTATCGACGGCTTGAATGGCGCTCGCGAGGTTCAGGCGCCTTCGGATTGGTTGACGACGGGGCCTTCGCTTTTGAAGCATCGCGATCGGGCGGTCCGCGAACGGGCGATGACGCTGGCCGCCATCTTCGGCGACGCGAAGGCGATCGAGTCGATGAGGAAAACGGCGGCCGACGCGAAAGCCGATTCAGGGGATCGCATCGCAGCTTTGCACACGCTCGAACGTCGCAACAAGCCCGACCTGTTGCCAATTCTGCAGCAGCTCGTCCACGATAATGCCCTTCGCCCCGAAGCCATCCGCGGTCTCGCCGCGTTCAAAGACCCCGGCACGCCGGCCTTGTTGCTCAAGCTCTATCCGAATTTCACGGACGCCGAGAAACAAGATGCGGTCGCGACGCTCGCCTCGCGGGCCGATTGGTCACTGGCCTTGCTCGATGCAATTGAAAAAGACACGGTGCCCCGCCGCGATGTTTCGGTGTTTACCGCCCGGCAGATGCAGGGCTCGAAGGACAAGCGCGTCGTGGAGCGGCTGGCCAAGGTCTGGGGCCAGATTCAGTCGCCTTCCAAGCAACGGGCCGCATTGACCGCAAAGTACAAAGCAATCCTGAGCGAGGCCTCGTTGGCAAAGGCCGACCTGTCGAAGGGCCGTGCGGTGTTTGCCAAGAATTGCGCCACGTGCCACAAGCTTTACGACGATGGCGGCGATATTGGGCCGCAACTCACTGGCTCGCAGCGGTCGAATCTCGATTACATCCTGGAGAACGTGCTGGATCCGAGTGCCGTCGTTCCAAACGAGTATCGAGTGATGACGATCGACCTACTCAACGGACGGCGGATCAATGGCATCATCAAAGCAGAGAGCGATAAGTCGCTGACCGTGCGAACATCGAATGAAACATTGGTCATCCCCAAGGACGAGATCGATTCCCGCACTCCGTCTAAGATGTCCATGATGCCGGACGGGCTTCTCGACAAGTTGACCGAACAGGAAGTCAAAAACCTCGTCGCTTACCTGCGAGGCAAGCAGCAAGTGCCGTTGCCAGAAAAGTAAGTCGCCGCTTGCGGCGTAGCGGCCGGCGCTACGCCGCAAGCGGCGACCGGAACATTCACCCCTTCGACGATCCCGGCCATGGCCCGACTGAGCGCTCCGGCAAATCCTCGTGCTTCGTCTCCGTTTTGAACACCGTGAAGCCACGTGCGAGGTAGTTTGCCAGCGCCCGCGGATGATCCAGGTCACAGGTGTGGACCCAAACTCGGCGAGCGCCCATTTCCCATGCTCTTTCGATAGCCTGGGTCAATGCCCAGCCGCCAATCCCAGCTTCCACGAATGCGGGAAGAAGGCCAAAATAGACAATCTCGACATCGTCACCCGGTTGCTTTTCCAACTCGAAGTAGCCGGCCGGGATTCCCTCAACGGTGACGATCCAGGTGTGCAGTTCCGGCCGAGCGAGGTACTTCAGCCATTCGGCATAAGTCCATGCCAATCGTTCGAGCCAATACCAGTCGCCGCCAATGGCCGTGTAGAAGAAGCGATTCAGTTCTGGCATCGCGGAAGGAACACGTACGACGGCAAGAGCTGACCGAGGCGGTGGTTTCGGGCGCAGATCGCTACGCAAGTGCATTTCGAGGTGCGTGACGGTGACGGCGACGAGCAAGCGAGGTCTCCCATCAAGCGCGGACCTGGTGAGTTTTATGACAGCATCCGGCCAACACAACACCGGTCCAAAGCGCGTGGCGATGGCAAAGAATACGACCTTGGTTGGCGTGGCGAACTGGTACGGTCGTGACGAGTGATCTTAGAAGTAGGCAACGCCCGCGGCGGGGACTGAGGCATCCGCGGGTGTGTCCGCATCGGCCTGCGGGCCGGGGTCGCTCGACCATTTCTGGACCCGGCGCGCGATTTCCGCTGCTTCGCGGGAATTCGTAGCCGGGAGTTGGCCGCCGACCGTAAGCCCCATGTCGACACCGAGGTACTTTTGCACGAGTTGCGCCGCGGCGAGTGTGATTTCTCGGTTGGGCTGTTGGGCAGCTTCCCTCAAAACTTCGACTGCGTCCGCATCGGTATGATCGTGCAATATTGCTCCCGCCGCGAGAACGCGGAGCATCGTCGGACTTGCGGGGCCCAGCAATCGAGCGCCCACGTCGGGCGGAAACACATCGGCCGATTGCAGGCGGTGGGCTAATTCAACTCGGATCGCGGCCGGCACCCTGGAATCCGTGACAAGATTAATCACCCGGCCGATCGCCTGGGGAGAACCGTCTTCGTGAATGGCCTTCTTACAGTGGCGAAGGAGCGTTAGCGTCGCCCGCTTGCCCACCGAACCGGATTCCACGGACCAGTTCACCAAATCTTCGAGAGCGGCGGGCGGCAGCGATCCACTACATGGCAACGGCCCATCGTTTGCGGCATGCTTGGCGGAAAGCGCAAAGCGGATTTGGCTGCGAATCTCCGGCCAGCGGCCGGGAGAGTCCCACAAGACCGCGACAGCAGCGGCCTGCCGGACCTCGCGAGTCGGGTCGCGCAGATATGGAAGTAGAGCCTGCACATGCCGTGTTTTAACGACGTTGGCCAGCGCCAATAGTGCCGCCGCCCGGACTGCGGGGTGATCGGTGTAGGTTGCCCGTTGCAGGACCACTTCGGCCTGGCCCTTGCGCCAGGCAGGGTGGAATTCCAACGCGGTCAGAGCGGCCATTTGTACGCGCACGTCGTCATGTGCCAGAAGCGGCAGAACGGGAGCCGCATTATCGTGAACCACTTCCCGCAACGACTGAATGATTGGGCAAACGCGATATTCGGCAAACGTCGCTGGCCATTCCCGACGGGCGAGCAGTTGACTCACGATGAACTTCGCCTGCCGGGCGTTTCCTCCCGTGGCGGATACCTCCCGGCGAACGAACAATGCGACGGGTACCAGAAGGGTCACGGCCAGCATTCCGTTCGTCGCCGCAGAACTCAAATCCGGCGAATTGAACCGCAGTACCAGCGCCGAGACTGCATAAAACGAAATGGTGAAGAGACTGCTCGCGGCCCGTTGCGGACCATAACGAGTGATCAGGAAGATTCCTTCGATCGATAGCGTGACCGCCACGCCGATTGCAATTGAGCGAGCCGTTCCGTCGTGGCGACACGCGTCGATCGCCAGCATGCTCGCCGGCGCAAGCAATAACCCGCCTCCAGCCAGCAAGCTGGACTGTGGGTTCGGGCCGGTGGGAGCCATCTCAGAGGGCCAGGTCATTCAATCCTGCAGACGAGCGACTCGCGTTAATTGGACGCTGCGAGTGATTTCGGGCGTATCGAAAAATAGGGCGCTTCAGGGGTTGCGTCAAAATCCGCCACAACATTCGCGCGAGGCATAGAATTCGTGCTTCACATGAACGGTTCATTTGCCGTCGTTCCAGTTTATGCGAGTCATTCGAGGGTGCGGACATGGCGGATTACACTTTGGCGGAATTGGCGAAGATGTTCGATCATTCGTTGTTGCAGCCCACCTTGACAGATCCGGATCTTCAGAAGGGATTCGAGGTTGCCCGCGAGTACGGTGTCGCCTCGGTATGCGTGAAGCCGTATGGCGTTAAACAGGCCGTTGCGGCGCTGCGAGGTTCCAGCGTCGCAGTGGGAACGGTAATCGGGTTTCCGCATGGCGGTCATTTGACGCGCGTCAAGGTGTTCGAAGCGAAGGCCGCCATTTCAGACGGGGCGATCGAACTCGACATGGTCGTGAATATCGGCAAAGTCCTTAGCGGGGACTTTGTGTACGTTCGTGACGACATTGCCGCGGTGGTTGAGGCCGCCCATCAGCAGGGGGCCAAGGTGAAGGTCATCTTTGAGAACTGCTACCTGCAAGATGAACACAAGATTGAACTGTGTCGCATTTGCGGAGACGTACGGGCCGACTGGGTCAAGACTTCGACCGGATATGGCGACAGCGGCGCGACGGATCATGACCTGAAGCTCATGCGGCAAAACTCGCCGTCCCATGTGCAGGTCAAGGCGGCGGGGGGTGTTCGAACCTTTGAGCGGGTGCTCGCCGTTCGAGCGCTCGGCGTCACGCGCATTGGTGCGACCGCAACGCAGGCAATCCTGGATGAATGCCGTCGGCGTATAACCGGTTGAACTCGATCGTCGTCTTCAACAAGAAATGGACGACATATGAAACTGCAAATTCATATGTCGTCATAGGAAGATTCCCACGGCAGCAAATAACACGTGGCTACTCGCTGCTTGTTTTGGCATACTCCCCACTCACAAGGTGCAAACGAATCAAGTTCAGAGCCAGCTTTGCCGTCCGGCTTTGAATCTCGGCTCGCGTACCGAGCCAGCTGAACTTGGCCGATTCGGTGCCGCCGCCATGTGCCAAAGCGGCGTACACAGTTCCGACTGGGGTGCCATCAGCGCCACCCGAAGGCCCCGCGTATCCCGTGGTAGCGATTGCCAGATCGCTGTCGAAGCGCTCACGGGCTCCGATGGCCATTGCTTGTGCCACTTCAACACTCACGGCGGTGTGCTTCTCAATCGTCTCGGCTGGTACACCGAGTAATCGCGTTTTCATTTCGTTCGTGTAGGCAACGATTCCGCCCTTGAGCCAGTTACTTGCTCCCGGAACCAGAGCGATGCGGTTTGCAACGAGTCCCGCGGTGACACTCTCGGCAGTGGCCACCGTGAGTCGATGCCGCGACAAAAGGTGCATGACCGCGTCCTGAAGTTCCTCGTCGTCCACGCCGAATACCAAGTTGCCCAAACGCTGGCGAATCGTCCTCTCAACGGGATCAATTTGTTCCTGGGCCGCCGCGAGTGAATGATCGCGCGCGAGGATTCGGAGCGAAACCACCGCATCCGAAACCGTGATGCCAACCTCCGGGACATGACCGCGATGAGTTAGGTCAAGCAATTGATCCTCGACGGCGGACTCGCCCCATCCAAATGTGTTGATCTTGCGTTGGACCACGACGCCTCCGCCGAGTCCGCGTGCCGCTAATCGTGGCCGCACCTGTCTCTCGAACATCACTTGCATTTCCGACTGTACGCCGGGCATAGCAGCAATGATGGCACGACCGAAATGCATCCAGATTCCCGGAGCGGTGCCACATTCATTGACCACAGGCTCGGCGCCGGAAGGAAACTGGGCCTGGACTCGGTTGCGATCCGGCATTACGCGACCGCGCCGAGAGAACATCGAGCGAATGTATTCCAGCGACGAGGCGTCTTCGACTAAGTCTACGCCCGCGACTTCGGCGAGCGCCTGGCGCGTGAGATCATCCTGCGTCGGACCAAGTCCTCCCGTGACCAACACCAGGTCGGCTCGATCAACTGCGGCTCGAAACACCGCAGCATTGTCTGCCAAGTCGTCCGCGACTGTTGTGTGAAATGCGACGGGAATGCCCATCTCAGCAAGCCTTCGGCTCAGCCACTGCGAATTGGTATCCAGGTTCTGGCCGCTCGTAATTTCGCTTCCGATTGAGATGATCTCGGCTTTCATGGTGCTGCTTATCCTAGAAAGCCGACGGCTACATGCTGGCCGCCGACCCTTGATGCTAAACACTTGACCGAGAGGAGGTCCGTGGTTTCAACGTGCCGCGTCGCGATAATGCACGGCTGTTCGCAACGACGTACAGCCAAGGAGTCATGGCGCTGCATGATGGACGCAACTTGCGCAGACACTATTATCTGGCGCCCAATAAATTGCAGCGTTAGCCCACATGCCACTGCTTGACGGACGCCAACAGTGAACAGCCAATGGCAATGGCCGCGAAGGCGTCCGTCAAGCAGCGGTACTCTTTGCCCGCGCTCCACTCAATCACGCGAAACCGCAAAAAATTGACGGAATACCCTTGCTTCACGCGACCCCTCGAAATACTGGATAGGATGGCCGAGGCCGCGGCGCCTGGTCTGGCGGGCATCCTGTAGGCGAGCGAGCCGATTTGCCCGCTTTCGTCCGGTTTTGTCCGGAAAAAACGATGTTAGCCAAACCGGGTGGCGCAATCCCTGGGACATTGACCGTTGCCGCTCGCCTAACCGTTCCCTCCATTTCTCGAGGATATGATGCGCTTCATCATTGCTTCCGCGTTCGCGCTTGTGCTAGCGATTCCCGCGATCGCTCAATACGGCGACATCAGCGAGGTCAAACTGCTCAAGCCGGAAGATAAGCAGGATGTTCACAGCAAGTCAGCGCCCGAAGGCGCCATTGTGCTCTTCGATGGAAAGAACTTGGATCATTGGGTGACAAGAAACGATCCCAAGAAACCGGCAACATGGAAGCTCGTGACTGGCAATGCGATGCAGGTTCAAGGCGGCGACATCATCACCAAGAAGAAGTTTGACGGGTCATTTCAGCTGCACGTTGAGTTCCGAGTTCCGTACATGCCGAAGGCAAGTGGACAGGGTCGAGGCAACAGTGGCGTCTATCTTCAGGGGCGCTATGAAGTGCAAGTTCTCGACAGTTATGGACTCGACAGCAAGGACAACGATTGCGGCGGCATCTACGGAATCGCCAAGCCGCTCGTGAACGCCTGTAAAGCTCCGACGATCTGGCAGAGCTATGACATTGAGTTTCATTCACCGAAATTCACGGATGGAAAAAAGGCCGCGATGGCTCGGATGACGGTCTATCAGAATGGAGTCAAGATCCACGACAACGTCAAGATTACAAAGGACAATACGACTGCGGGGCTTGGAGGAGAACCAAGCAAACCGGGCCCGATTCTGTTGCAGGATCATGGGAATGCGGTGCAATATCGCAATATCTGGCTGCAGGTGATCAAATAGTCAGTCCGCTGGGGACGTTGCGGGTGGATTTGCTGCGACTAGCAGCATTGATCGCTTAGTCCAAAACCCCGGATCGGAACGAGTTTGACGGTTAAGTTAGTTTGCGGTCGAATGTCAGGAAGAAATGGGGACCTCCAGTTGTTTCCGAGCGGAACATGGCGAATGTGAGACTTCAAGGAGTGCTTGACCGGGAGGCCTCAATTGGCCGAAGGGTCGCTTCGGCCAAATCGATTATGCGATGACATGAATTCTCAATATTTCGCGAGATTTATATTGCTTTCGCTGTCAGGTTTCTCTTAACATCATCTTCACTTTGACCCATTGCCTCGTTCCTCTCTAATCGAGGTTGGCAGCGAATAGCGGTATTCGCAGTCGGATCGTCGGGCGAAGTTGTTCCTCTCATGGTCTGTCTTTGGCACCTGAATGACGGGTTGCGTGACACCCGTCGAGCTATCGCGAAAGCGACGGTCATTCATCCGCTTATCGCTTCGCGCAGTCACGCGTGGAGACCACCACATGGTTACTCGAAATCGTCTATCTCGTCCGGGCTTTACACTGATTGAACTGTTGGTGGTGATTGCGATCATCGCCATCCTCATCGGACTGCTGCTACCTGCCGTGCAGAAGGTCCGCGAGGCCGCCAATCGAATGAAGTGCAGCAACAACCTCAAGCAACAGGGCTTGGCGTTACACAACTTCAATGACACCTACGACCGACTGCCGTCGGCTCTGCAAATCGGGCAGACGTGGTATTCGCCTTATACCCGGCAGGCGCCGCCGAGCGGTATCAATCCGGCGACCGGTTACCCGGTTGAGGGACCGTTCTTCAGCTGGGCGACGAACATCTCGCCGTTCATGGAACTGGACAACGTTAACAAGATGTGGAACAGGAATGCTTGGCCGTGGTGGCAATATCAGCCTGGAATGCCGGCAACAGCGGAGAACACTATCAACGGCATCAAGACCAAAATCATGCAGTGCCCGTCCGACACGCGAAGCAATTTGGTCTGCACCAATGGCGGGAGTGCGAATGCGGCACTCACTGGCTATCTCGGTGTGGACGGGAAGGATCAGTTCTTCGAAGATGGCGGACAAGACGGCATGCTGTACGTGAACAGCAGCGTCAAGCTGACGGACGTGACCGACGGCCTAAGCAACACGATCTTTGTCGGCGAGCGGCCGCCGTCCAACGATCTGTACTACGGCTGGATGTGGGCCGGTTCGGGCGACTATCCTTACTTCGGTGCGACCGACGTGGTTCTGGGCGTAACCGAGGTGACCAACGGCGCTCCGAATGGACCGCGCGATTTCTATCGTCCGGGCTCGCTGAACGATCCGCAAAACATTCACCGCTACCATTTCTGGAGCTTGCATCCAGGTGGCGGAATGTGGCTGTTCGGCGACGGCCACGTTCAGTTCATTCGTTATTCAGCCGCCACCCAGACGATCACACTACAGTCGGGAGCGACCGTCACTCTTATGCAGGCACTCGCTTCGCGAGCTGGCGGCGAAACCGCGTTTGCGAATTAGTCACTTGTTGGAATCGTTGTGGCCCCCATCTCGGCGCTGAGATGGGGGCACCGTTTGTTTCATGACTCAGGTTTGCGGAACCGGACGTGGCAGCTTCGGCAATGCGACCCTGAGATTTGAAACGTCGCCCGAATTGTCAATTTGGCCCTCTACCGGGCCATCGGTTGAGAACGCACTTAATACAACCTATTCGATTCCGCTGTCCGCAATCGGAGACCTCCATGGTCCGCATTTGCCGAATTCTATTGGCGATGATGTTGCTCGCGCCCGTGCTCCCACTCCTGGGTTGCGAGGACAGTAAGAAGTCGCAGACCAAACTCGAAATCCCTAACGTTCCTCCCGCTCCGCACGGCTCAAAGCAAGGGCCCGTTTCTAAAGAGAGTACGTCGAAACCGAAATGACCAACTCCGGCGAGCGACAGCCCAATTGCCGTCGCTCGCCGTCGTCTTGATTCAAGCCGGGTAATTCGGCAGTCGGCGCTTCAAGCTTGCAACAATACGATTTTCGCGACAACGTTTGCAACCGCGCGCTTCTCGATCGTGACGGTGGCAATCGGCTAGACCTGAGTCAGTTGAGTCGATCCTTCAATATCTGTAGTCGGTGTGCTTAGTCGCATTCACTTATTGGCGAACGTCATTCGAATCATCCGCATTGAAGGTGACGCCCTTGCGGTCGGCGGGAATGATGAATGTTGTCTCCGAATTCCGCGCTCAACCGCTCGGAGTTCAGTCAAGGTTTTCGAAGCATCTGCGAGGCCGTTCGACAATTCTATCGCGGCCGCCGCCTGAGCGGTAAACTAAAGAAATGATTCGAGGCGTGCCTATTTCGCCCGGTGTCGCGGTCGCCCGTGCATTTCGCATGGACCCCGCGCTGGCCCGGCATACGCCCAGCCTGCTCGACGCCGCTGCGCTCTCGGCGGAAGTCGTGCGCTTCGATCAGGCCTGCGACGTGGTTGCCGCCGAACTCGACAAGACGATTGAGCGAGTTCGCCAAGAGGTCGGTGAAGATTCCGCTGATATCTTTCGTGGGCACCGGGCCATCCTTCGCGATCCGGCATTCGTCGCCAAAGTTAAATCCTACATCCTCAACGGTCAACTCGACGCCGCAACCTCTCTGAACAAAACGCTCGAGGAGTACGACGTTCTGTTCGCGCGAATACGCGACGACTACTTGCGCGAACGAATGGCGGATATTCGCGACGTCGCCGAGCAGATCATGGCCCAGGTGTTGGTCGAGCGCGATCGGGAAACCATTGGACCGAGTGAGCCGCTCGTGCTTGTGGCCCCGGAGATTCGACCCTCGCAGGCGGCGATGTTCGACAAGTTGCCCGTGAGCGCGATTGCCACGGAGGCGGGCGGAAGCACCGGCCACGCCGCGGTGCTCGCCCGCGGTCTGGGCATCCCAGCCGTTTCGGGAATCGCGGGCCTCATGGGTCAGGTCCACAATGGCGACTTGATGATCGTCGACGGTCGCGAAGGCATCGTCATCGTCAATCCGGGTCCGGAGGTGGAAGCCGCTTATCGCAAATTGCAGCGAGAGTATGTAGACCTGCGCGACTCGCTAGTGGAAAACCGAGATTTGCAGTCAATCACCAAGGACGGCGAACAAGTGGAACTTCTGGCCAATGTCAACACGGTGATCGACGCGGCGGCGGCCACTGGGGTAGGGGCTTCCGGCGTCGGCCTGTTCCGCACGGAATACGTCTTCCTGACACATCCCACCGTGCCGACCGAGGAAGAACAGGTAGACGCCTACCGAAAAGTCATCGCCGCCGCGCCGAACCATTCCGTCGTGGTCCGAACACTCGACCTAGGCGGCGACAAGCAGGTCAAATACTTCAGCCATTATCGGCAGACCAACCCATTCATGGGCTGGCGCAGCATTCGGATGAGTTCCGAGCATCCGGAGTTTTTCCAGACGCAATTGCGGGCGATCCTGCGGGCCGGAGCCGAAGGAACAATCAGCATCCTTTTTCCAATGATTAGCACGGTTGAAGAAGTGCGCAAGTTGCGCCGACTCATTGACCGGGCGCGCATGGCCTTGCATCGCGAGCGAATTCCTTATGGCGAGAAGGTTCCGTTCGGTGTGATGGTCGAAGTGCCGGCCGCCGCTGAATGCATTGACCACATCCTCGCGGAGGTCGATTACGTCAGCATCGGCTCGAACGATCTGATTCAGTACTTGATGGCTGCCGATCGGGATAACCCTCGGGTGGCGGCGCTGTGCGATCCATGTCATCCCGCCGTCCTTCGCGTTCTGAAGCGCGTGATCGGCCGCTGCTTGCGAAAAAGCAAGCCGGTAACGCTATGCGGTGAGATGGCTGGCCGGCCGATGTGTGTTCTCCCCCTATTGGGAATGGGCCTGAGGCGCACAAGCATGAGTCCCGCTTTTGTCCCCGCCATCAAAGAACTAGTTCGCTCGATCGCGATCGTGGACGCCCGACGAGTTGCTCGTGCCGTACTTCGCATGCAGACGGCAGCGGAAGTCCGGGCTTACCTTTCCGAGCGATTGCGAAAGCTCTGCCCTCAGGTCGCCAATCTCGATACCACGTGACTCATGGAACCCTGGACGGCGCTCTTCAGCCGGCCCGCGAGTCTATCGGAACCGGCAGCAAGCCGATGGTTCGCACGCATCGCCGATCGATTGCTGAATCGTTCGCTCTGGATCATCGGCGGAGTGCCCCACCGGTTCACAGAAATCGAGTTTTACTACCGTGGAGCGGATCATTCTGATCCGTTTGCCCACGCGCACCCCATCCAAGCAACTCCGGGGCATTGGTACTTTCATCGGACCGGCGGTGCTTATCGGGGGGGCAGCTTCAAGGGACTCGATCTGACATTTGGCGATGCCCAGGCTCGAGCGGGTATTCTCATCCGTGGAGTCGAAGCCGAAAATGGTCGACTGGTTGACGGACCGTCACTTGTCGTCGATCGCGTACTTGAATTATGCAGAATGCGAACCGTGGCAGATCTCGATCGCACCATCGGAAAACAGCTCGCTTGGTATCCCGAGAGTCCATTGCGCATCGTCTCGTCCCGCCGAACCGAAAGGGATATTCTCGCCTGCGCTCGCGTCGGCCTCTCATTGCGCCGAGTGCAACAGGGTTCAGCCAAGCCCGAATTTCTGACGCGACCGTATCGCTACCTGACCGAACCGGTCCGCATCCGCAAGGGCAAGGCTCAGATCGTGATGGGATTGCATCGGCACGGAACGACCGCGATTCAAATTCGCGCGTTGACGAATAGCGCCTCACGAGCCATCGAGGCTTACCTCACCGCGTACGAGATGGGCCTTCGCGAGGGCCAATTCACCGATTTTTTTGGCAAGGATCTTGGCCCGAAAGACGTGTGCCGCCTGCACGGGATTGCCGATCGCGGTTGAGACTATTCGGTTGCGGATTTTCTCTGCTCTTGCTCGATGTAGGCTTTGAACTCGTTCATGCGATACGAAATGAACAAGAAGGCGTGGTGGAGAGCCTGGTATGTCTCGTCCTCGGGGTCATCCGCGTAGTCTTTGCGCAGCGCGTAAAGTCGGGCCAGCAATTGGTCGGCGGTCGCCATGGCTTTCAGTCCTCAAATCCTTGGCAAATCCGGCTCAGGTAAGCCGGCCATCGTTCATTTCAGCACGTCGCGAAAACAGCCCCGCCAGGTCCGGGCTATGGGTGACGACGATGAGTGTCGTGTTCTCCTGGCGGTGCAACTCGGTGAGCAGCTCGCCGACGGCGTGAGCCGTCTTGCGATCCAGATTGCCCGTGGGCTCGTCGGCAAGCAGCAACTTGGGGTGGCGGATGAGCGCGCGGGCAATCGCAGCGCGCTGTCGTTCTCCGCCTGAGAGTTCCGCAGGTCGATGATCGATGCGTCCGGACAGGCCGACACGATCGATTAGCCGTCGGGCGTCTGCCTCGACCTTTTCCCGTTCGATATCGGTCGCGATCAACGTCGGGACCAAGACATTTTCGAATACCGTGCATTGCGGCAGCAGGTGATGATCCTGGAACACGAATCCCACATGCTGGTTCCGAAATGCCGCCAACTTGGGCTCCGGCAGCTTAAATGGGTCGACATCGTCCAGCAGCACGCGTCCGCGAGTAGGCGAATCAAGTGTGCCAATAATGTTCAAAAGCGTGCTCTTGCCGGAGCCGGAAGGGCCCATGACAGCGAGGGCCTCGCCCGTTTGGAGTGCGAACTGAACATCCGAGAGGACCACGAGCGGCCCGGAACGGGTCGGAAACTCCTTGTCCAAGTTTTCGACGATCAATGCCATTGGCCCGGTTCCATTTCAGAATTCCGCAAGCAACCCGAGAACGCCGATCCCGTAGAAGGTGTATTCGACATCCATGCCAGTGTCCCACGACCCGCCGCGAAAACCGCCATCGCTTCCTTGCAATGACTCAGCGTATTTGCGAATCGTCCGTCGATCCAAGAAATCGAGGCGGCCCAGGTCCGCAAGCGTCCAGCAGCCGGTAAATGTCGAGAGGAGGTCGGCGGCAGGAATGCGATCGTTGGCGCGAATTCCGCCCTCGTCAACCGAGACGAGTTGTGATAGAAACCGCGATGTCTCAGACCGATGGGAATCGTCCAGGGCCCCGAGGATTTGCAGCGTGCCAATGCCGGCGGCGGTCGGATTCGTTCCTGCCCGTTTCATTTGTGGAATTTCTACAAAGCCGCCGTTTCGGTAGCGTGCCTGCAGGAATGAAACAATGCGATCGGGATCGGGCGTCTTCTTGGAAAAAAGCTCCAACGCAATCGCGACGAGAAATGTTGTATATGTGCTGCCAGCCGTTCCGCCCGGCGCTTTGGCGTAGCCCCCGTCGGCATGGCGATGGTTTTCCAACGTCGCAGCGACCCGGTCGCGCCAGTTCGCCGGCGCCGCGTCGAGTATATCGGGCCCACCGCCGATTTGGACCAGAAACACGCTCACGACAAGGGAAAACAGATCCACGACGCTGACAGGCCGCGTCAACTGACTGCGAAGAAACGATGACGTTCGGACAGAAGTTTCGGCATCGAGTTCCTGAAGAACAGCGAGAGCCCTGAGCGCGAAACCGGTGTAGTAGAGATCGGAGCCGCCTTCCCGGCCGGAAAACCCGCCGTCCGGGTTCTGGCGCGCTTTAATCCAGTTCGCGTGCCGCTGCCGTATTTCGACCGGGAGCCGATCGACCGCGTCGACCAACTGACCGGTCAGCCGCTGCAAGTAAGATTCCGAATCCATTTTCTTCGTCATCCGTCAAAATAATGTTCGATCCCCAACGATATTCTGATTGGTATCAGTCGTCTGAGAACTGGAGTCGCCGCGTCATACCAGAGGCCTGGACCCATGCAGACCGTATCGCCGAATCCTTCGGGCATTTCTTCTCTGTATTGGGGCGGCGTGCTTGCCGTGGCCTCGATTTTCTTGATCGGAGGAGGCGCTCTGATCTTGTCGCATCGACAGCCATCGAGACCCACCGTCAACCTTGTCCCGCCGTCGGAAGACGATATTCTTCCACGCCCGGCGACGCGGCTCCCGCCGCCGCCACCCCTGCCCATCGATCCCAAGCATGGGAATATCCACTCGATCGCCTACGCGGTTGAAAATGGCACGCCCGTGGTGAAGATCAAGGTCGTAGCGGACGGGGACGAATTGGTCGTCGACGCGGCCACGGGCCGGTTGCTCGAAACCCGGCCAAGTCGGCCGACAGCGCCGCCGCCCCTCGGCAAGTTTGCAGCGCCATTCGCGCCCATGATGTAGACGATCAAGTCGCGAGCTTGGCGCGAATCTCGGCTGGGATCTCGATCGATTCAAATCGGTGGTCCGCTGCGCTTCGGCAAAGAACGGATGTAATGCGACCGACTGCGATCTCCTGACCGTCCCGAGTGAATTCAAACCGGTAGCGCACGGACTTTCGTCCCAACTCCTCCACGTGGACGGCAATTTCCAAAACATCCTCGAATCGGGCTGGGCTCTTGAAGTCACAAGCCACGGAAACGCGCGGGAATCCCAATCGTTGTTCGCCGTCGCGCCATGCGACCGACAATCCATGACTGCGCAGAAATTCCGTTTCCGCGGCTTCCATGTACCGGAAGAAATTGGCGAAATGAGCGATGCCTGCCATATCGGTGTCGCCAAACTCGACCCGGCGACGCGTGCGGAACGGTTGACTCATGTCGAAATTGCCTCGGCGGTCCCAATCCGGGACTCATTCCCGTGATGATATTGGCGTAAGACGTTGATGGTCTCATGGGCCATGGCTTCGGCATGAAACCGACTGTAGACCGACTTTTGACCGGCTTCGCCAAGGCCTCTACGGAGGGCGGGGTCGTCGAGCAGTTTCCGAAGACCAAGGGCAAGTGCGCCCGGATCGTCCGGCTCGACCAGAATGCCACCTCCGGTCGCCTTGATCAATTCGGGAAATGTGCCGTGCCGCGGTTGAACGATCGGGACGCCGTTGGCCATCGCTTCAAGCAAATAGATCCCCTTTGGCTCGCTATAATCCGTCGGAACGGAGAGAACATCGATTGACTGGAAAAATCGCACCTTGTCTTCATGCTTGGGACTTTCCATGTAACTTACATCGTCGCCGAGACCAGCGTCGCGCAGTTTGAGCATTTGCTCGTCGAGGTAGGAGCGATAGTTTTCGCCAAGCCAGCCAGACACTAGGAGCCGGCAAGGCGGCGAACCAGGAGTCTTTCGCAATAGCCGAAACGCCTCGACAATATTGTGCAGGCCCTTCTCGGGACAGATGCGAGCGAAATAGCCGATCGTAAACGGCGGTTTCACACGATATTCGGCCCTCGGACCATGTCCCTTCAAGTTGATTCCCGGGTAGACGACGTGCATCCGCTCGCGGGGCAAGCCCAGGTAGCTCGACATGAAATCGGCGTAATAGGCGCTGGTAACGAAGTACCCCGCAATCGCTTCTCCATTTCGACGAACGAGTTCGATTGACCGGGCACGATCCGCGGGAGGCAATGCTTCGAGGAAGATATCGTCGCCCTGAAGCGTCGCGAGCACTGGCCCGGACCATCGCTCTTTCAAGGCCGGGACGAGGCCGGAAATCAGCACATTGGAGAGTACCACGACATCGGGTTTGAAGTCGTCGGCCAGGAAGCGCACCAGTTTCTCGACTTCCTTGCGCTGCCGGCCATGCTCGCCCTGCAGCATCGAGATCGTCATACCTCCGAGCCGGTCCGCTTTGGTCCGAATCGCGAAACGGGAGACCCAACGAAGCAGCCTGGGAAAGTCGAACAAGCGATCGACTAACCACGGCGTGTGTCGGAAGAGCCAGCTCTTTTGCTGTAAATAGACGTTGATCCCGCCGAAAAAGACTCGGTGCTCGGAAACGTCCTCTTCGTCGGTCCGGATCGGGGTATAGGTCGGAATCAGAAGTGCGTCGTGGCCAATTCGGTTGAGCGCGGCGGCGAGCGTGTTGTCTTTCATGCACGAGCCGCAGTACATTCCCGCGGCGCCGGACGTGATGAACGCAATCTTCATGTCAGCATGTTAGATTCGGGCCAGCGATAATCGCTTCGGCGGTTTCTGCTTGCGTGTGAATTGTAGGGACCTGACAATCGTCACACAACGACTCACTCTCCCGGAGTCACCGTGGGATTCCGTCCGTCGAACGTTCGCTACGTGGTCCTGTTCGCTTTATGCCTGGCGGCCGCGCTCGCGTACATCCATCGGGGGTGCTTGAGCGTGGTCGAAAGCACAGTTCGCGGCGAGATGGGGATTAGCCCGCGCGACATGGGCTGGGCAACCGCGGCGTTCTATTGGGCATATGCTCTCTTTCAGGTGCCGACCGGGCTGCTGGTGGATCGATGGGGAGCGCGCCGGTCGCTAACCTTGTTCGGCGTCCTGGGCGCGTTCACTGTCGCCATGAGTGCCGGCACTCTTTGGTTCGACGCCGCCGCCGGATTCGTCATTTTGTTTGTGTCGCGGTTGCTCATGGGCATCGCTCAAGCCGGGTTGTTCCCCGCGTCGACGCGCGCCTTGTCAATTTGGATTCCGTTGCAACGGCGAGCATTTGCCACCGGAGTCCTTCAGGCCTGTATGTCCGTCGGCGGTGCGTTGGGAGCATTTACCACGGCGCAGCTTCTGCGGGTTACTTCTTGGCCGTGGGTGTTCGCCATCTACGCCGTTCCCGGATTGATCTGGAGTGCGTGGTTCTTCACGTGGTTCCGCGATCGGCCAGAGGATCACACCAGCACAAATCGTGAAGAGCGCGAATTGCTGCGACTGGAGAATGTGCGCACACACATATTCGAACGACAATCGCTCTGGGGCACGCTGATGGGCAGCCCCGCTGTGCTGCTCCTGTGCGGCCAGCAATTCTTCCGAGCCGGGGCCACCGTGTTCTGGTTTACCTGGTGTCCGACATATTTGCAAAACGCCCACCGCCTCGATCGGGAAACCGCGGGATCGCTGACGAGCCTCCCCATTTTGGGCGTCGTGCTCGGCAGCATTGTGGGCGGTATCGTCGCGGATCGAATCTTCATGACGACCGGTAGCCGGCGAGCGAGTCGTGCCGGCACTGCCGTCGGATCGACAGCAATTGGCGTCGTCCTCTTCGGTCTCGTTTACTTCATTCCCGCCGGACAAATCGCGCTGGCCGTCGTCATCCTGTTCCTGGCCGCGACGGTCGTCTCGGGCGGCAATTCCTGTTCGTACAGCACCGCCATGGACCTGGGCGGCCGAGACCTGGCAGCTGTTTTCGGGGCGATGAACATGTTCGGTAATTTCGGCGCAGCGCTATTCTCGCAGGTCGTGCCAGAGTGGGTTCGGTGGTTCGGCTGGCCGGCCACGGTGTTGCTCGTCGGCGGCTCGTACCTGATTGGGCTATTACTCTGGCTGCCCCTGAATCCGAACCCGAAACCGCCGAGCCGGCAAGAGGTCGATTACGATGAAGGCGCCGATTCGTAAATCAATGGGGGAAGCACTCACTCCAAGGAACGCGTCTCCATGAATCAAATCGCCGACATTGCCGAGCGTAAAAAAGCGATCCGCGAACGGGCTCACGCCAATCGCAATGCTCAGACCGATAAAGAGGAATTGAGCAAGATCATTTGCGATCGCTTTATGGCCTTGCCGGAATATGCGAGCGCCAAGACCGTGATGTTCTACATCGACGTCCGTGCCGAGGTGCGTACGCGGCACTCGCTCCCAGCCGCATTGACATCGGGCAAGACAATCATTGTTCCGTGGTGCAATGACCAGGGGGAGCTGGAGCTATTCCGTCTGGCCGACATGAATGAACTGGCTGTGGGGATGTATAAAATCCTGGAGCCGAAGCCGGAATTACGCAGCCTCCCGGAAAAGCAGTGTCGGGTCGAGGAGTTGGACCTCGTGATGGTTCCGGGTGTCGCATTTGATCGCCGCGGCAGCCGCATGGGACACGGTAAAGGCTACTACGACAAGCTGTTGCAACACGCTCGGGCCAACACGCCGCTCGTCGCGCTCGCCTTCGAGTGCCAGCTATTTCCGGAAATCCCGGTAGCCCCGCACGACATATTCATGGACAAGATCATCACCGAGGCAGCGGTCTATGTGGGACAAGGTCGAAAATGAAGCAGCCACGAACGCCTTTTCGGGGCTGCTGTCTCAATTGTCGTCCGACCCGGATCCAGGATTATTTCCGCTGCGACGCTTTCAAGAGGCGCGGCTGAGGGTGTTCCTTCCACACTTTGACATCCGCTGTCAATACGTCGACCGCCTTTTCGAGCTGGGTATCTTTGCCCGTCGCCATGTCGCCGGGTCGCGGCCAGACGATGAAATCGGGGACTGCGCCGTGGTGCTCCATGTCTTCGCCGTCGTTGATCGTGTACCAGCCGCGAAACGGCATGCGCAAAAAGCCCACATCCATAATTGATGTGCCGCCGGTACTGATCACGCAACCGGCCGTCGGCACGCCGACGAGGTGTCCGCGTTTCAACGTCTTGATCGCATGACTGAAGATCTCCGCGTTGCTGAAGCTGTTCTGATTGCACAATACGACGATCGGCTTGTTCCACGTCGCGTACACTTTGCGATCCTGCGGATAACCCGGCAAACCCCCACGTGGAATGGTGACCGCGTGCCGCGGCTGCGTGAGTGCCGTCAGCAAATGATCGGCTGTGCTGCCTCCGCCGTTCTCACGCACGTCGATGATCAGCCCTTCTTTGCCGGCGCCAGCATTGTACAGTTCCTCTTCGAACTTGTGAAAGCTCGTCATATCCATCGCGGCGATATGCAGGTATCCGAGCTTGTGATTCGAGAACTTTTCGACGGCGGCCCGATTATCGCTCAACCACTTCTTGTACAGAAGCGGCCGGACAGCCGCATATGTGATCGGCCGAAGAGTGATCTCGCGTTCCTTTCCGTTCGGGTTCACCACCTGGAGGCGAAAATCCTTCCCCGGCGGACTATTCATTACCGCGGTCAAATCCATCGCCGAGTCGACACGGGTCCCGTCGATGCTCAAGATTATGTCGCCAGGATTGAGTCGGCTTCTCTGATGCTCGGCCGGCCCATCCGGCACAACGTCGTGAACTTTGAGCCCCGGTCCCGGAAAGGTCAGGTCAAAGCGAACGCCCAGGTGTGGCGTGGCCGGGCGCCAGTTGCGTTCCGCATTCGGCTCAGCGGGAGGCCCGCCGCGTCGTCGACCAGGCAGCGTCTGGGTTCCCGCGAAGTAACCCAGATGCGAGCCGTTCAATTCGCCGAGCATGAGTTGGACAATCGTCGTGAGCGATTCGGGAATTGGCGTATCGGCGATCTCGCGATACTTGGCGCGAATCTGATTCCAATCGCGGTTGTTGAACCGATCGTCGTACCAATTGTCGCGCATTTCACGCCAGCACATGTCGAACGCGGCCTGGTGCTTCTTGCCGAGATCGACATCCTGATAGACCGTAAAAGCATAGCCGCCGCTCCCGGATCCGCCTCGGCTTCGTGGGCCGACACGGGCGCCTGGGCCGCGCGGCGTCGCGGGAGCGGGACTGCCCCCTGCTGGACTGGCGGGTCCAGGCGTTGTCGATATGGACGCGGGATGTCCCGCGGACAGCCAGACGATGGAGCCATTCTTCAGCCAGCACCATTGCTTCCGGTCGAGGCCGAAATCAGCGTCGGCTTTAGGCCATCGGGAATCTCGATTGTGTATGTTCCCGATTGGCCATCCACTTGTGCGTCAAATGCCAGCTTCACGGAATCGGGCGACCAAATCAAATTGCGCATCGCTGGAGTTCGGAATGCTGATTCGGTGGATGCGATCGTGGATGCCCTCAAAATCGATTTTGACCGGTACCGACGCCGACGCCCTTCGCGAAGATGGCCCGGCCGACTTTCGGTTCGCAGCCGGGTCGCCCATGGGCTGATCGCGTCCGTCATCGCTGCTTTTCGGACCGAACGACTTTTTGGCCGGTCCCTTGCCGTTTCGCAATTTCTCTAGTGCTTTTTCAAGCGTCCGATCGCGCGACGACTTTTCGTCATCCTCGGCTCGAAGCCAGACATAGTGAATGTCCGATTCGCGTGAGTCGCCGCGAAGATCGCGATCGCCCACGAAGGCAATCAACTTCCCGTCCGGGGACCACACGGGACCGGACTCGTTGTAAGGGTGCCGAGAGAGGTTAAAGGGCTCGCGGCTGCCGTCGAGCGGCTGGATCCAAATGTCGCGATTGAAATCGGAATCGTAGAGGGCGTAGACGAGCCATTTACCGTCGGGCGACCAGTCGTACTGCGGGTCGTTCCACGACTCGATGATCCGTCTCGGGTTTTTGCCGTCGGCATCGGCGACGTATAAGTCCCCTCGGCCTCGGACGTACGAAAGCTTCGAGCCATCGGGGCTGAACGAGAGGCGAGATTTCTCCTCGCCGTCGTCGGTAAGACGTTCGAGCTTGAACGACTCGGTCCGGAACCACGGTTGATCGCCCACACGGCTCGCTCGCCAGATTTCCGGCTTGCCACCGGCGTCCGATACGAAGTAAAGCACTTTACCATCGGGTGAAAAAATCGGCTGCCGTTCTTCCTCGGGGGTATGCGTAACGCGACGCGGTTCCCGCAATTCCGTGTCCATGACCCAGACATCGCCACCAACTACCATCGCGATTTCCAAGCCGTCCGCCGTAAACGAGGCCGCCGACGCCAGCGTGAGCACGCGCCGATCGATTCGTTCAACCGGCCGATCGTCGTCGCGGAAGATGTCGATCTTGACCGGCTTCTCGTCCGATCCGGGCTTGATACGGTATAGATCGAACAGGTGCCGAAAAACAATTGTCGCGCCATTGCGTGAAATGCATGGAAATACCGTGGCGTCATCCCGGAAGTGCGTGAGTTGCCGATTCTGTTTGTTGTCCAAATCATGTTCCCAGATATTGAAACAGCCCCCTTGACTGCATGCGTAATAGACCTTTTTTTTCGAGCCAAACATGGGCCAGCGCGAATCAAAACTGCCAGTGTCGATTCGGCTAAACGCCTTGCTGTCGCGGTTAAACGCCCAAATCTGCGCGCTCTGTGAACCAACATAGCCCTTTCGCCACCATTCCGGCCCTTCGCGATTGAACAAGACGACGGAGCCCTCCGGCGACAATGTTCCATTTTGAGCGTAGTCGTCGAAGACCAATTCATCGGCCAGCCGCTTGCTGGCATCTGTCCAGCGATGTACGATTTGCAGGCGGTCGTTATTACGCCGACTCCAGCCGCGATCGCGCTGGGCGCCGACCAACCAGCCTTTGCCGTCTGGCATCCATTCGTAGAGGGAGTATCCAGCGCTGTGAAACGTGATTTGCGTTGGGGCGCCACCGGATGCGGGCATGACAAAAAGCTGTGGTGAGCCCTCACGTTCGCTAATGAACGCAATCTCCTTGCCATCGGGAGAAAATCGAGGCGTGTGGTCGCTGGCGGGATGGGCGGTTAGCGGCCGGGCTGTTCCCCCTTCGATCGGTACGCTCCAGATGTCGCCATTCCAATCGAAGGCGAGTGTTTTCCCGTCCGGAGACAAAGCCGGATGATTCGGAAGTCGAATCCGCTCGCGGCCGAGAGCAGGCAACACAGCCAACAATGTCACGCCGAAAGTGAACAGTGAACGATTCACAGGTGATGCTCCAAAAAGAACAATTATCGCATGAAGACAAGTTATAGCCACGCGGGACCATGTAACACGGTTGTCAGTTCGCATGTTCTGATAGGTCGAAGTCGCTTACAATCTCCGCACGTGCTTTGGAATACAACTCTCCGCGGAGGTGATCATGAAGCGATACTGGATAGCGCTGCCGGCAATTGGACTCTTGGCAGCCGGCGCCGCTCTTTACGGCCAACGGGTTCGGTCCACCTCCATTCCCGCCGACCACAGAAACGAAAGAATCGCCCAATTAAAGCCGGCCGTCAGCCTGCCGATCTCTCAGGTGATCATGTTCAACTCGGGTGTGGGACATTTCACCCGCAGCGGCGAAATTGAAGGCGATGCCCGCGTCGATCTGACCTTCCCCGAACAAGACATCAATGACCTGATCAAAAGCATGACGCTTCGCGATCTATCTCCGAACGGTAAAGTCGCCGCGGTGACGTACGATTCGCACGATCCCATCGATCGCACGCTCGCCAGCTTTGCGATCAACCTGAACAATTCGCCGAGTCTTTCGCAGATCCTCACGCAAGCGCGTGGCGAGCAGGTGGAAGTGACGCTGATCAACACGGCGAACCAGCCCGGCAGCCTCACGGGCAAGATCATCGGCGTCGAGCAGCAGCAAGTGCCGTCCAAAGAAGGAGCGTCGATCAGCGTCGCGGTCTTGAACCTCTGGTGTGCGGAAGGCGTTCGCGCCATCAAGCTCGGCGAAGTGCAAAAACTGCGGTTCGCCAACCCGGTGATCGAAAATGAATTCCGCCGAGCGCTGGAGACCTTGGCTCTTTCCCATGATTCGCAAAAGAAGGCAGTGAGTCTGCACTTTGCGGGTGAGGGCAAGCGCAAGGTGGAAGTGGGCTATGTGATCGAGAGCCCGATCTGGAAGACGAGTTATCGGCTCGTGCTCAAGGAAGGCAACCCATACTTGCAAGGCTGGGCGGTCGTCGAGAACCCGACCGACGAGGACTGGCAGAAGGTGACAATGGCCCTTGTTAGCGGCCGGCCAATCTCGTTCAAGATGGACCTGTACAACCCACTTTATGTGCAGCGGCCGACTGTCGAGCCAGAATTGTTCGCCAGCCTGCGCCGCCTACTTATAGCGGTCCAATGAAAAGGCTGGACGATCTGGCCCGGAAGGAAGCCGACGGAATTCGAAGCGGCGCCGAATTCAAAAAGGCCGCCAAACCGCAAGCTGCAAGGCGATTGGGGGCAGGGGGCGGATTCGGCGCAGCCAAGGACGCAGCGGACCGCTCCGAATACGCTCGCGAAGTGGCCGAAAAGCTCAAGCAGAATTTGGAGTTAGGCAAGAGCGTGCAAAGCGTGGCGACCGCTAGTTCGCTGGGCGATTATTTCCAGTACGTCATTGATCGACCCGTCGATCTTGCTCGACAGAAGTCGGCGCTATTGCCCATCGTCAATAAGGACGTCGAAGGCAAACGCGTCTCCATCTACAACCAGTCGGTGCAAGCGAAGCATCCCCTCCTGGGACTGCGCTTCAAGAACACCACCGGCATGCCCTTGACTCAGGGACCGATTACCGTCTTCGAAGGCTCGGCCTATGCCGGCGACACCCGCGTGCTCGACCTGCAACCCGATGAAGAGCGCCTGGTCTCCTATGCCATCGACCTGGGCACCGAAGTCGCGGTCAAGCCGGGCAACAGTGCTTCGCGAATCACCTCCGTCAAAGCGGTCAAGGGGATCATTTACACGCACACCATCCAGCGCGATGAACGCATGTACGACATCTCCAATCGCTCCACGACCGATCGCACGCTCTTGATCGAGCATCCGAACCGCAAGGGTCAGGGCTTTACGTTCGTTGGCGAGCACAAGCCGAAGGAAGAAGCGGCCGACGTCTATCGCTTCGAGGTGCCGATCGCTGCCAAGAAGGATCTGAGCTATACGGTGATCGAAGAGCGGCCGATTCAATCGGCGGTGCAATTGACCAACAGCGCCGACGATCAGATTCGCTATTTCATTAACTTGAAGGAAGCTCCGGAGTCGTTGAAGGCCAAGCTGCACGAGGCGTTGAAAGTGAAAGGGGCATGGGACAAGGTGCGGCGGGACATCCAGACGGCGAATCAACGGATTCAGACGATCACGGTGGATCAGAAGCGACTGCGGGACAATCTGCGTGAGACACCGAAGGAGAGTCCGCTATTTCAGCGGTACTTGAAGACGCTGGAGGAACAGGAGAAGGAGATGGACGACCTGCATGCGAAGCTCAAGACTCTGCAAACGGAGGAAGGCAAGACACGGGCGGCGTACGACGACTACCTCGCCAACCTGAATGCGGAGTAATGAAAGAAGGACGACGGCCCGGCCTCCGACATGGTTTGATCGGAGGCCGGGCTGTTTCGCTCACCCTGTTCGCTCGTGTCACTTCTTTACGGAAGACCAAGTCAAGCAATTGACTCCCTCGAAACAAATGGTGGGGAGCATCGCAATGGCGATTTCTCGCCGCCGGCAATTCGGCGCCACGATCAGGCTTTGCAACGCAATGGTAGTGAATGCGCGTCAATGTCTGGTTTGCCGACTTCGTCTAAAAAGGAAGGCGGCCAACATGGCCAAGGCGGCCAAGGTTTTCTCCATCCCCCATTGGCCACCTTCCTCCTCGACCCGCCGGTCCGAGATCTGGACGACCGAGCGACATAAACGATTCTGCGGCAAACAGTTGCTGCCCGATCTCTTCAAAGCATGGACGAGAGTCCGTCCGGTCCAGGGCGGTCAAAGTACCTTGAATTCCCTTCAATGGGATATCCTTCGCCTCGTGTATAGGTTTTTATAGTTCGTCACGATCCGCTTCCGGCTGAGGCGAACTCATTGCAAAGCCCCACGATCAAGCTGAACCCTCTCCATCGACGCTTCGCATCTCCGTCAACTTGCCCATGGCCAGACGGACGACTTGATTCGCCTTTTCGGATAGTCGCGGGTCATGCGAAGACAGGATGACGGTTGCACCGGCTCGATGGGACTCTGCCATCGTTGCCATGACGCGCGATGCAGATTCGTCGTCTAAATTCGAAGTTGGCTCGTCGGCGATCAAGATTTCCGGGCTTCCGGCCAGCGCTCGCGCAATCGCAACGCGCTGTTGCTCGCCCCCGCTGAGCGTTCGGGGCTTGGCGGTCATTCGCCTGCCGAGTCCCAGTTGATCCAAGACCGCGGCCGCGACTCGGCGTCGCTCGGTGCGATGAATTCCGCGGGGGATCATGGGGTAGGTCACGTTCTCCCATGCTGGCAGACCAGGGATTAACGCAAAGTCCTGCGCCACAAATCCAATGCGCCGGCGGATACGTGCCCGCCCCGAATCTGAGTAGCGGGTTACATCCTCCCCTGAAAAAAACACAGCCCCGGAAGTCGGCCGATCGAGTGTTGCAAGCAAAGAAAGCAACGTGGTCTTGCCCGAACCGGACGGGCCGCCAACCAACACAAGCGACCCAGGCGGCACAAGAAGCGAGATGTCGTCCAATGCGCGATAGCCATTTCGATAGATCTTGCAAAGCGCACGGCATTCGAGCGCGGGAGGCGTCATCGCATTGCCTCCCGTGGGGGCGTCGTCGCCGTCCGCCATGTTGCGTACAAGCTCCCACTTGCGACAATGACCAGCGAAACTACCACGGCAACAAGGGCCGGAACCGGCATCAGGCGGAACGGCACGTGGAATCCAGGGGATCGATCGACGCCTGGCAGAAACACGCCGGCAATTCCGTACCCGTTGAATCCCATCAGCCAAATGTATGCGATCAAAACGGCTAAACTTCCCGCCAATATTCCGAGCAAAAGACTCTCGGTTAGACTGCGCAGCAGCAACTCATCGGTTTGCCACCCCGTGGCTTTGAGAATTCCCACTTCGCGACGCCGCTCCGCCATGCCCAGCCCGGAGGTCACCAGCACCACCAGAATGGCCACTGCGAATGCGTCAACGGACAGCAATGTCCGCACTCCTTCGCGACGAGCCGGCTCCTGGTTCAGGACGTCCGCGGCATCTTCGCGTGAGGTTACTTGCGGCCGCGGACCGTTTGTCGCCGTGCCGATTGCGATATCCCGAAGAATTGCGGTCCGCACGCGCTGTTCGTATCCTGGCCGGCAAAAGACCAGCACGTCCGTGGCCAATCCGTTCTGGTCGAATATCCGCGATGCCGTTTCAATCGATGTGACGATCAGTCGCGATTGCCAGGGAGAAACATCGGAGCGAAAAATGCCGACAACTTCGGACACGCGCTCGCCGGATCGGTTGTGATAGAAGGGCGGCAATAGCGAACCGACCTTCAGATTCAATCGGCGCAAAGATCACTGCCGATTACTAGTTCGTTTCGGGAACCCCCGCGAAACAATCGCCCATCGATGCATTCCAATTCCGAGGGGAGATGCTCTAGCGAAACCCCAACGACTACAGCGCCGACACGATCCTTGCCCAGTTCAATGCGGCCGACAATTCGGGGAACGGCGTCGTGAACCCCTGGCAACTTCTTGATGTCGTCCGCTACCGTCGCGGGCAAAGGGACGGGGCGACCAAATTGCTCGCCGGTTACGTACAAATCCGCTCCATTTCCGGTTGCCCGGTTCAGTTCATCGCGTACGCCGCGGGATATCCCCAGGCCCGAAAGGAACGGAACGAGAACAGCAACCAGCGCGACCACAGTCGCGATCGATCGAACGGGATACAGAAAAACAGAAGTGATTCCGGTTCCGGCGATGGCAAGCAAGCGGAGCATGTCGAGGCAAAGGTATCCGATCAGTCGATAGGTGCACTGTCTTCGAAAAATCACCCATCGCAAGTGCAAAAGGGGTTAGCGGCTGGAATAGGCCCGAGATCTTGACCACATTCGCCATCGAGTCGCGGGTCGAAACCGTGGATGCAGCGCGACATATCCAGTTCGGCCCCTCCGCCAAGTCCACCCACGAGGCGCTGAAATTCCGCGCCGCGATCGTCGCCCCGCGAACGCGCTTGACTATCGATCGCCAGGAGGCTCCCGGCCGCAGCCGAAAGAATGCCGACGAACAGGAGCAGTACCACCGGACCGCGGCTCATTTCTTGCCTCCCGCCGGTTCGACAATGTCGTGAAGTTTGTTCGCTTCCACCGAAGTGAGTGACTGCTTGATCCCGCTCGGCCACGTGATTTCAATCTTGTCGATCGTTGGATTGTCGCCCAATCCGAAGTGGACCGTTTTGGACGACTGCGAGAGATACCCACTCGCACCCGAAACTTGTCGCGTCATGATCTGGCCATTCTTGTAAAGCCGGACGACGGCGCCAATGGCGTCGCGATTGCTTTTGGTCCCACGCAGACGAAAGGCTACATAGTTCTTCTTTGGAAACTGATTCTTGAAGAAATAAGGCTGGTCGTTGAAATTGTTTGTGACGATTTCCAACCGGCCATCGCCGTCGAAGTCGGCTGCGACCGCACATCGCGAACTCCGGACCGCGGGCTTGCCACGAATTTCTTTGGGCAGGTTGAAACCTCGTAGCGGCGGTTCGACACCTGCTTCGGAAGCCTTGTCCAGAAATGTACCATTTCCCTGGTTTATCATCAGCGAATTCGGCCAGTAATAGAACGGATATCCCATGCCGGCCGCGATGAAGGTATCTTCAAATCCATCGTTGTTGAAGTCGCCCATTGCAATTCCCCACGGCCAGAATGTTTCCAGCCCCGCTGCATCAGAGACCTCGCTGAATTTGCCATTTCCGTCATTTCGATAGCAAGCGTTGCCAAACAGACACTCTTCATGTTTGAAGCCAATCTCTCGCCCGAGCTGGATTTCCTCCTCGACGAGTAGCGGATTCTTCTCCGCCATCGGACCGTTGTAGTACTTGAACTTGTGCTTGGCGTATTTGCGAGCCAGGTCCAGCGACGATTCGTTTTGGTCGACACCCATCCACATATCCGAGTGCATGTCGACGATAAAGACGTCGAGCCGGCCGTCGTTGTTGAAGTCGAACAAATTGGCGCCGATTCCGCCCCAGGGAGTCTTGCCGAGAACATCGAGGGTGACATCGGTAAACTTGTCGCCGTCGTTGCGATACAATTGCGCTCGGCCGAACATGCACGTGATCAAAAGGTCGGGTCGTCCGTCGCCGTTGTAATCGAACGCGATTGCGTCGCCGGCCCACCCCCGCCCTTGAATGCCCATTTTCTCGGTTACATCCGTAAACGTTCCATTTCCGTTGTTGTGATAAAGGATGTTGTATTCCTTCGGGCTGCCGACAACCTTGGCCAGTCCGGCCATATCTCCTTTGCCGGCCCAGCGCTTGGTTTCCGGATCGATCGCGTCGGACGTCCACTGGGCTGTATTGGTGAGGTAAAGATCGAGAAAGCCGTCGCCATCGTAGTCGAAGAAGACAGCGGTCTGCGAATGGCCAACATGTTCGAGTCCTGCCTCCTTGGTGACATCCTTGAACTTGCCGTTGCCCAGATTGCGGAAGAGCACGTTGCCCCCGCGCGTGCTGGTGACGAACAGGTCTTGCCGGCCGTCGTTGTCGTAATCGACAAACGAGGCACCCACACAAACCCGATCGCCGAGAACGACGCCGGCTTCTTGCGTAACTTCGGTGAACGTGCCGTCGCCGTTGTTGCGATAGAGCGCATTCGGTCCGAGCTGATTCAGGAAGTAGACGTCATCAAGACCGTCGCCGTTGTAGTCTCCAACCGCCAGGCCGCAGCCATGGTCGTATAGGTTGATTTTGAAAGTCTCGCCCTGCTCGTTATTGAGGAATTGATTTCTCCAGTTGATTCCGACTTCGGAGGCGCACTCGCGGAACTGCAGGGAATTCGGATCTCGGGCGCCTCGATCCAGTGCTTGATTGCGTAGGTCCCGCCGATCGCGGCGAGCGCAATGACGACCACCGCACCGCCAATGATCGCGTATAGTCGACCCCGAGGACTCATGTTCTCTCCCAAAAACCGAAGCAATTCTTGTCGACTGCTCGTGACTCACCGAGGGTATTGGAGCGGCCGTAACGATCCTTGAAGAATCTCGCCGGCAAACGCATCAGCATGTTGTGCCGCATCTTCGCGCCGTTCAAAAGCATGAATGCGATTGCGGGTGACGGCGTTGGTCAAAACCGAGCTTCGAACAAACCATGCGTGCCCGGCATCGATCTCATCGCCGCTGGTTTCGTCTGTTACGTAGACTTCGCGAACATCGGGTCGTTCGCCGTCGAGCCAACGCTCCGCGCATGCAATGCCGCAGAAAAAATGCACATCGCCCGCGGCATCCACAATACGGACACGGTACTGCGGCACTACGGCGAGTCCGTCGCGTTCGCAACGTGGCGACGAATCGCGGTGCGCCCACCAGCCGAGTAACGGAAGGCCCAGTGCAATAGCCAGTGTAGCTAAAACCAGCGTCGCTCTCGATTCGAATCGTGTCATGTCAAAATCCATTCCATTGACATCATGCAAATCGAGACGAAGTAGCACCAAAGGCCGGCACGCAGAAGTCCGCGCGCCTGTGCCGACAACAGCGGTCTTGTTTCGGCGCTCGCTCCTAGCAATCGTACAAACAACGCCCACCCGACACAGAAACCGCCCGCTAAGAAAAGGGCGATGCTCACGACGGATTCCGGCGCCCGCGAAAGCAAATCGTACGCACAATGATGAAATGGCAAGCGCAGCAATCGCGGTGCGGCCACGTCAATGAGGAAAACGCTCGCAATCGCTGTCACGAACGATGCCGCCGCAAATAGCAATACGAGCGGGACTCGCGCCGCGGGATTGGTTCGACGCGATTGGAATGCGATGCCGAGCATCAAGATCGCGGAGCCGCCGTAGAACGCGGCCGTGACCTCGTTTCGCGACGCTTCGCTCGTGAAGCCTTGTGGCAGAAAACGATTCTCGGCCCGAACCGCGGTGCAGCAGCCTGCACTTGGCATTTCTTCCTTCTTCGGCAATGTCACATATGCCAGTTCCGCAGTGGCATCCGCGGCGGCCAACATGCCGAGCGGCAGCATCAGCGCGAGCAGTCGCGGCCGTAGCGGCCCCAGGGCAGTCCGCCGGTTGAGTAGGTACAAGGCGAACCAGGCGCCGCCCAGAAACATCAACGCCGGCTTCATGATTTGCAAGAGCGTAACAAGTGTGGGCAGGTGCCTGGCGGGTCCCAGACTTCCCTCGCCGATTTGAGTCACGCCATAAATGCACATGACACCGGGGAATTCCATGACGTAGCTTTGGAGCAACAGATACAAGAGTGGCCAGGATGCCACGTTCAACCCGAGTAGAACGAGTGAAAGCAAGAAGAGCAAATAGAAACGATTGCCGGCAACTTCATGGGAATCGGGTCTTAGGTCTGGACGGCCGGTCCACAAGGCACGCAGTCCCAGCCCGACGACCAGGATGGAGATTCCCAATCGAAGGCTCGCGATGAAAACGACGAGCACGGCGTAGGTATTGAGAATCATCACTCACATCACGGAAACAACTCCCCATTGGCAGACAGTACGTCCGCCCAGTCGTGGTCGTATAAGTTGGCGTTCTGTCCGTTGACGGCAATAGCCGGCAACCAGACGTCCGGCTTCACCTGGCGCAGTTTCTCCAGAGATCGCAAGTAAGCGGCTCGTCCCCCCTCTTTACGATGGACGTCGCGCATTAGGTCGAGCAAAGACTGGGCGTCGATTCGGACGGGCATCCGCCCACTCACTAGGACCGTTTTTCCAGCCCATTTGAACTCATAGGCGATCGGGCTTGCGCCCGGCCGCCCAGCGGGATCGGCCGCACTTCGAGCGGACGGAATTGGATCAATTCGCTCGGCGTCAACACCTCCGTGCCCTGGGGGCAGAGCATTCGGATTGCATCGCGACCCCCTTCCGGGGCGACTACCTTGCAATGGGTGGCTCGCACGAATTCTTGCAGACCTCGCGTCGTCTCGGGACTGGTGTCCGTCAGAATTGTCGCCGCGATCTTCCTTCCCTTCACCCCGAGCGTTTGGAGACGTTCCATGACGAACTGTTCGAGCCGAGGTTGAGGGGCATCAAAGATGAGCAGCCCCTCCTCAGTCAAGACGCAGTAAACTGCCGTCGCATTCAAATCTCCCAAATAGAAGAGATTTGGTAGGAGCCGCTTGGGCACTCCGTCCAAGAAACTCGCGCCATCGGTCTCAAGACGAGCATTCAGCTTTTCCATGTCGGCAATTCCCGCATCGAGCAATTGCAGCCAGCGATCGACGCCAATTTCCGGGTTCTGAGGTTCGGCATCCATGCCGGGGTGTCCAGGCAGCACCAGATGTGGAGTGGGCATTTCGCGGAGCCGGCGCAAAGTTGCCAGATAGTCAGCGGCATTACCTCGATAGCGGGGCGGCAAATACGCCGCGTATGTTCCAAGGACGTTCTTGGTGGTTGGATTCAGCGCTTGGATCACATCGCCCGCGAACAATACACGCAAGCCGCGGCGTTCCAGCAGATAACAGATGCTGCCCGGCGTGTGCCCTGGAGCGGCAATAGCCTCAAAGTGGGTATCGCCAATCTGAATCGTTTCGCCACCGATCAGTTCGACGTCCACGGTCGTCGAATGAAGCGCCACGTTTGGCATTTGGTAGATGCTGAAAAACGCATCCCGCGGGCCGCCGGCCCGCAATGGCGGGCAGTCGGCCTGCCCGGCATAGATACGGCTGCCAAATTCCTCGCGGAATCGCTCCGCGCCGAGGCTGTGATCCCCATGAACGTGCGTGACCAGGACGGCTTTGACTCTGGCCGGATCGAGTCCGAGTTCGAACAACTGTTTGATTACACCGGAAGCGTCGAGCCCACTATCGATCAACACGAGGCCGTCTGACGTATCGACGGCGTAGGCGGCTCCAGGCGATGACTTGCCGAGGAGATAAATGCCAGGCACTACTTGAAGCGGCTCTGGCCGAAGCGAACTTGCCCCGCCGGCGAGATCGGGCGGAGTATTATCGCGCAGCATAAGCCGAAGTCCGCCGACGATGGCGGCCGGCACCACCAAAATGAGCACAGCGATGAGAATCTGAAGTCGAGTTAGCTTGAGCCGAGCCATCCCAATTCCGTGACGATGCGTTGTAAAGGTGTCATACGAGCGATCATCCATCGTTGAAATCGATCGGCGCAGGGCACGGCCCCATTCCATGAACTATGATTCAAACAATCCACGTTCGTGACGGCGGGACCATGCATGCAGGGGTATTGTGCGAGATGCGGCCAGAAATGCGACGGCAGACTTCTGTGCCGACAGTGTGGCAGCCAACTGGCCGACGATGGCAGCACCATCCCGACGATGCCACTCCCCGTACACGTCGCCGATGAGACCCCGGATGGCCCCTCATTTCTGCGGCGGCTGGCCCTTGGCGGCATTACACTGATTGGTCTCTTCCAGGGACTCAAACATCTGACCCTCGCCTTGGCTCTCGCATCCTCCGGCTCCGGGGAACTAGCAAACGATGGGGTGATGGGGCTGCTGATCGCGGCAACGCTGGCCGCGTCCGTAGCCGCCGGAACCGTCAATCGCCGGGCGGAGCTGACGGGCTTTCTCCTCGGCCTGGCCGCCGCGGCGGGCTGTATCGCGATCGATTTTGCCTCCGGATCAGTTCCCCCGGAAGACTGGCTGATTGGCATACCGGTTCTTCTGGCAATGGTCGGCGCCGTCGGCGGTCTCGCTGGCAGACTAATGGTCCCTCCCGCTCCGAAGCTGCCCCGATTTGGTCAATTTGAATCACGCCTTTTGAATAAGGCCCTGACGCCAAAGGTCGCTTTAGTTTGGTGGCGAATCTTGTTTGGAACTCTCATAGTTGTCGTGGGAACCGAATATGCGGACGTGGTGCGACAGGGCCTATCTCGCATCCTGGCTGGCAATGGCGGATCGGTCGGCTCCAGTCAATTGCTGACTTGGCAAGTCAGTGTCGTTTTTGCGCTGCTCGGTGGAGTGGCGTCCGGAGCCAGCACGAGAGGCGGGCTCCGCCAAGGCTTGCTCGCCGGGCTTGTCGCAGGGGCGGGCGTCGCGATTTTCGAATCGGCCCGCCAGCCCGGCGCTTCACTGCTCATGGAATTCTGGGATTATCAACTGAGCCTGGAACAGAAAGAGCCGGTCATCCTTCTAGCGGTGGGAGGCGGCGTCTTGATTGCCACCGCCATCGGAGGATGGCTGGGCGCTCATCTTTTGCCCCCGCCACGTCGGCGATGAGCAAGCAGTTAGACGCGCCGAAGCACCCCGATCAGAACCCCGATCACTTGCACATTTTGATTCGGTTCAACCACGATCGGCGACATCGTGCTATTGGACGGCTCAAGCACAATTCGATCCTTCCGACGATAGAATTTCTTGAGCGTTGCCGCGCCGTCGATCATTGCAACAACTCGCTCCCCATTCTCCGCAATCTCCTGTTTTTTCAAGATCACGATGTCGCCGTCGTCGATGTGATCTTCAATCATCGACTGGCCCCGCACCTGCAAGGCATAATGATCCCTGCCGCCAAACATTTGGGATAGATCGATTCGTTCGTCTTGGGAAACGGCCTCCAACCCCGTTCCGGCCGAAACCATGCCGAGCAACGGAAAAGTTGCCGCACCTACACGAAGACCGGGAATTGTGATTGCCCGGGCGGCCGACTTTTGATCCTTGACCCCCTTATTTCGTTCGATGAATCCTTTCTTCTCAAGCGCCTTCAAATGGCACATGACCCCGTTCGGGGATGCGATTTTGAAGGCTTCGCCGATTTCCCGGATCGATGGGGGAAATCCTCGGTTCTCAATCTTGTCGCGGATGAAATCGAGAATCTCGTGTTGCCGCTTCGTAATCGTCGGTGCATCGACCATGACTAGTCCTCGATCGTGGTCGAAGGAACTGATACAGCTGGCGTGATCCATCCAGCACGATTCACCCTTACACCATGATGTAAAAGAGTATATTTGACATCCGTACAGAATGGAAGTGCGAAATGGAGGAAGTTGTTGCGGCGAACTCTGCCGGCATTTAGAGTAGAAAGGGCAATGTCAACCACTTACCCCGAATGGCACACCTCCGGATTATCTCTCTTGCTGGAGCGCCGCGACCTGCCTGCTGACCTTGTAGGTCGAGCCATCCGGCATCTCACCACCGGCGAATTCGATGAAAGTCAAGCCGCCGCATTCCTGGTCGCCTTGCGCATGAAGGGCGAGGCGGCGAGCGAGATCGCTGCGGCCGTACGAGTACTGCGCGAGGCCATGATTCGCCTCCACCCGCCGACTCGGCCAGTTCTCGATACCTGTGGAACCGGCGGCGACGGTTCGGGAACATTTAACGTCAGTACCGCGACCGCGATCGTCGTCGCCGGAGCGGGCGTTCCCGTTGTCAAGCACGGAAATCGTTCTGTTTCGAGTAAATGCGGCAGTGCCGACGTACTGGCGGCACTGGGAGTGCCAATCGAATCTGGGCCTCCGTGGGCACAGCGCTCGCTCGAAACACGGGGCTTTGCATTCTGTTTTGCCCCACATTTTCATCCGACACTCGCTCGTGTCGGACCTTTGCGGCGGAAGCTGGGGATTCGTACGCTCTTCAATCTGCTCGGTCCGCTGCTCAATCCGGCTGGCGCGGAGCACCAGCTACTGGGCGTCGGTCGAGCCGATTTGCTCGACCCCATGGCCGGCGCCATTGCCGAACTTGGGACCAAGCGCGCGGTGCTTGTTCATGGAGCGGATGGCCTCGACGAGGTTAGCCTGTCGGCGCCGACGCACGTTAGCCTGATCGAAAACGGAACCATAACGTCATTTACCTGGAATCCAACCGATTTCGATCTGAAGCCAGTTGTGATGGCGGATCTGGTCGTTGATGGACCAGCTGCGAGTGCGGATTTGCTTCGCCGTCTATTTGACGGTGAAGACGGACCGCGCGCCGTTTGATCCTGGCCAATGCGGCGGCCGCGCTTTGGGCCGCGGAGCGCGTGGATACTCTTCGGGAAGGCGTTCGGCTATCGGCTGTTTCCATTGACTCCGGTGCGGCCCGTCGAGTGCTGGAAGAAATGGTTCATTCGGTCAATTGACCCATTCGAGCGGTGCAACCATGGCGCAAAAGGTCATCCTTATCGCCGATCCAGGAATTGACACGGCGTTCGCTATCGCACTGGCGCTCCACGATCCCAATCTGGAAGTGATCGGACTGGTCGCGTCTGCCGGGAATGTGCCGGCCGACCAGGCGACACAAAATGTGCATCTGCTCATTAGCGCTTTCGATCCCCGTAGATGGCCGAGGCTCGGCGCTGCCTTGCCGGTCGAATATGAAATCGATGGCACGCGCCTTCACGGGGCGGACGGACTCGGCAACATTGGCTTACCGCCAATTACGCTCCATCAACCAACACCGGGAGACAAGGCGATCATCGATCTGGTCCGCCTATATCCTCACGAAGTCACTCTCATTGTGCTCGGTCCGGCCACCGTGCTGGCGACGGCTTTTGATCGTGACCCGGATTTGCCACCCCTGATCGAGCGAATCGTCTTCCTGGGCGGCGCTGGCGCGTACCGGGTAATGCCACCGCAGTCGCCGAGTTTCATTTTTATTGCGATCCAATGGCGGCCCGGCACGTATTGAAATGCGGTCGGCCCATTACGCTTGTCCCCCTGGATGCCGCCCGAAAGCTCGTATTCTCTCCGACGGATCTGCTGGAATTGCCATCTCCGGAATCGTCGACCTCCATGTTCCTGCGAAAAATCGTGCCATACGGCATTCGCGCCAGCAGCAACCTTTATGGGATCGAAGGTTTCCATCTGAAAGACGTCCTGGGCGTCGCCGCCGTCTCACTCGCAAGCAAATTCACGGCCGAGCAAGTCCATGCCGATGTCGAGCTGCGGGGAGAGTTGACTCGTGGCATGAGTGTAATCGACACTCGGCCTAATGCTGTCGGGCCGGCGAACGTCGACCTGGTGTCGGGCGTCGACATCGTTGGCGTACGCGACTATATTCACAGCACCTTGGCTCGTTCCTCGTAATTCGATTGGGACGCACGAGGTTCGAGGAATCCTGCTCCTCATGCGCTCGGATGTGCGACCTTTCCGGGCATCGCCATCACGAGATGTGATGCCAGGCGAGGAGAATGCGCGATGCCGCCAGGCAACAAGTTGCCACCGGGCCCCAAGGGATCGTTGCTCGGCGGCAGCGTTTCCGCCTTTGGCACTCAACGCCTGGGTTTCTTCCTGGCTGTGGCGCGAGAATTCGGCGATATTGCCAGCTTTCGCTTCGGACCGAAGCGCATCTTCTTAATCAGTCATCCAGACCTCGTGGAACAAGTCTTGGTGACGGATGCCCGCCATTACATCAAGCATTTCGGCGCTCGGATGTACAAACCCGTTCTCGGCAACGGTCTGGTCACGAGCGAAGGAGATTTCTGGCTGCGGCAACGCCGACTCGCCCAACCGGCCTTTCTGAAAAACCGGGTCGTCTCCTACGCGCCCCTCATGGCCGAAGCCGCCGAGCGAATGCTTGCCCATTGGGGGGATGGCAAGGAAGTCGAAATCCATTTCGAGTTCAGTGCGCTCACCAGTGCAATTGCTCTCAAGACGCTGTTCGACCTCGATGACCCCGGCGGCCGCGAGCGATTGACGGAAACGCTCCGACTCGCCTTCCAGTTGATGAGCAATCGCTTTCGGGCCCTATTTCGCGCTCCGCTCTGGATGCCGACGCCGGCCAATATTCGTTTGCATCGAGCGGTCCGCGAACTCGATCGAGTTATCGACAGCTTCATCGCGGCCGGCCGAGCGCGAACGCACCCGGGAGGCGATCTTCTTTCGCGGCTGATTCATGCACAGGACGAAGACGGCAGCCGAATGACCGACCGCCAACTCCGGGACGAGGCGATGACTCTCTATCTCGCCGGTCACGAGACAACCGCCCTCACGCTAACCTGGAGCTGGTATCTGCTCGCGCGACATCCTGAAGTCGAGAAGAAGCTGGTGGACGAATGGAAGGCCGTGCTGGGCGGGCGAATGCCGACGCCAGACGACTTGCCAAAAATGCCATACACCGACGCGGTAATCGCGGAAGCTATGCGCGTCTTTCCACCGGTCTACTTGATTGGCCGCGAAGCTACGACGGACTTGGAGTTGGGCGGCTATCGGGTCAAGAAAGGCTACACAATCTTCATGAGCCAGTGGGTCTCGCACCGCGACCCGCGATACTTCGATGAGCCCGAAGTCTTTCGTCCGGAGCGATGGACGGATGGCTTGGCAAAACGTTTGCCGAAGTACGCCTATTACCCATTCGGCGGCGGCCCGCGAGTGTGTATCGGCAACACGTTTGCGTTGATGGAAGCAGCCATATTGCTCGCTGCCGTGGGGCAGCGCTATCACTTCACCCTCGCGTCGGACAAACCGGCGGATGTCAAACCGCAGATTACGCTCTTGCCGAAAGATCCCATACCTTCGCTACTACGCAGAAGAAATTGAACGTCGTCCGTGGTTTCGTGGAGCACGCGCAATGAATCCGATGGATGGCCTGCGGGCGGCCATGGCAGTGGTGGACGCTTACTACAAAGGGCGTGGCATATTCCAGGGCACGTTCGGGTTTGGAAAGAGTCCGGCGCTGATTGTCATCGACATGGCTTATGGATGGACCGATCCCGCCTACGCGGGCGGCTCGGCTCGTCTGGATTCCGCAATTGCTACGATCCGACAGCTCCTTCCCGCCGCGCGATCGAAAGGCATTCCCGTCTTTTACACTTCGTCGCCCGTCGAACAGAAGCCGCAACTTAAATCTGCTGCTGACTTCTCTCCGGGATATCGCCAGTGGGATACACGCGCTTGCGAAATCGACGAACGCGTTCAGCCACTCCCCTCGGAAACCCTAATTCGCAAGGAACACGCCAGCGCCTTTGCGGGAACGCCTCTTGTTGGCCACTTGATTTCCCACCGCGTTGATACGTTGCTAATCACCGGCTGCTCGACCAGCGCGTGCGTTCGTGCAACGGCGACCGACGCCAAGAGCAACGGCCTGAGGCCCATTATCGTGCGTGAAGGCGTGCAAGATCGTTCCGAACTTGCCCACGAATGGACACTCTTCGATATTCAAGCTCGCTTCGCGGATGTGGTGGCGCTCAACGAAGTGTTGGTCTATTTGCAATCGTTATAGCGCAGCTTTCAGGATCTGCGGAATGGAAACGGCGTCACTTGCTCGACACAGCGATAAACTCGCACCCGCCGAAGCTGGTTTCCATTGCGAGTCATGGGGAACTCCGCAATCAATTCAATCCGCTTGAAGTATCGGCCATAAGCAGTGGGATCGTATGGCCGCTCACCGACACAAACAAACAATCCATCCTGGCCCACCCAGTCCTCTGGCCGGGTCCAGTACGCAAAGCCCCGCGCATCGATTGGATTGTAGCAAAGCACCGGACGCTTATTGCGAATGGCGAACGCAAGCTGGCCGCTGTCGTACCACTTGTCCGTGAACAAAAATGTCCGCGGTTGATCGAGGAGACCGCGCGCCTCCAATTCGCGATCCACCGACTTCCATCCGCTCATCTCGAGCGTGGGGTCTTTCGCGATGGGGATCACGCCAAGTTGAGCCTGAGCGACGACGACGACCGCTGCAAGTACCGTAATGACTCCGCCGGCAATCAGGCGTCGGCGCATGCGCCAGGGCTTGGTTCCCATTAATTCGTTCCAGCGTTGGCCCAGAGCCGGGAATAAAGGGACAAACCCGATCAGCGACCAGTGCGGAAGATTCATTCGGACGCACGAAACACCGAGAAAGAAGACGAGCGGTACGAGCGCAAGACAGGACGCTAGACGTTCCAGTCCCGGCCGCGCGATGCCGGCGCGAATCTGGCCGACGAGAACGGCAATGAGCGCCAGCCATATCCACGGGAACAGATAAAGTGCTTGTCCGCCGACGGTCATCAATACTGAATCTGGTCGAAAATGCAGGCCGACCGCACGGCTGGCTTGAAATGAGAAAGACGCCCAGCCATGTTCGGCATTCCAAATCAGCACCGGAGCGAATGAGATCAATCCGATGACGACCGCCAGATACGGGCCGACCGTCAACAAACAGCGTCGTGCCGACGGAGTCAACAGTACGTAGAGCAATGCGCCAGCAGGTAGAAACGCCGCGTGGTACTTACTCAGAAGTGCTCCCCCCCAAGCGAGTCCAACCAAAATCCACGGAATCACTCGTCCCGGGGAACCGACCAGTGCTTCCGACAAAGCCCAGAATGTTAGTAAGGCGAAGAAGAGAAAAGGCCCATCCGGGAGGACGAATGCACCGGCCGCAGCGGTGTAGTATGCAGTGACATTGAGCGCCAATGCCGCGTAGAACCCGGATCGCTCGCCGTACCACCGTGACGTCCATTTGAATAGAACCCAGGTGGACCCGGCGAACAGCAAAACAAACCCCAGACGATATGCGAACAGATTGACGTTGCCGGCCAAGAACGCTCCGATCCGCTCGATCAACATGATCATCGGCGGATGGTCAAAATAGCTCAGGGCTGGGTGGACGGCATAAAGGTAGTGGTAGGCCTCATCGTTTCCAGCATCGAGCGCGCTGGCCCAAATGAGCCGGAGACCGGTCGAAACGGTGATTAGCAGCCAGAGCGCACGGCGCGGCGTCATGCCCATTGCCGATGTCTTTCCAAGAGAGAATTCGGACAATACGTGCCGGGAAAGGGGTGGCCAACCGATCTCGGCTCTCACTCTTCACGGAAGCAGGGGTGGTCCACTCCGGCCGAGCATTTACCCGAGATTACAAACTTTGCCAGAATTCGCGTAAATTGTCCAGTCCAACTATGAGAACGGTGAATCTGCCGTGACTTGTGCAATTTCTGATTCCCGCCCATCGGACGAAACCCTGATCGCGATACAAAGGTGACCGGCAATCCGACCGATTGGCGATGATTGAGGGGAGTCGCTTGATTCCTTGCGCCCGTGGCACCAATGCTTGTCCGAGCGCGCAGGTGACCAGGTTGTATCCGACAAAGTTGCTTTGTCTTGGTTTTTGTGGCACAGGCCTCCCGGCCTGTGCGTTCTCACAGGCCGGGAGACCTGTGCCACAAAAACCAAGACAAGCCCGTCAAAGATGTCACAATTCTTGGCGGCCAACGTGAATAGCACGATTGGGCACTCGAGAACTCCCCATCAATCGAAATCCCCGTCGACGGCAATGAGAATTGGAAGTGATCTTTCGCCAGTGCCCTGAGGGAAACACTCCTCGAACCGGGGTCATACGCTGAGCGAGAATCTCTCGTCCAGCGGGGAGTTAGGAAAGTTTGCCATTCGAACCGACTGTCTCGAGTAGCTTTGCAATCCGCGGCAGAAACCGCTCGACATGCGTGGCGATCGACTTGGGACGCAGCAAGGCATCCAGGTTCTGGCGCATCGCGCCTTGGAAGTGAACCAGTATTCCGACCACTTCCACCGTGTATTCCGGCTTGAGTTTGACGAGCGATTTTCTTACGTCGTTGATCTTCGGGACACCCTCCGGAATCCACTTCGCCCCATGCTCGACTAACGTGTGAAACGCTTCGAGCTGATCGCGTGTCGTCTGGTTGTCCACTGGAAGGCCGTGAGTCCAACCTCTCCATTCGTACAGTCGGGCCTCCCAACCCATGCGGCAGAGCAGCCTTTGCAAGATCGAGCAACCGCCATTGGGCTGGTCGTTGACCTTGAGGCCTCCTTGAACGAGCGACTCCAGTATCTCCAGCCCCTTTCCTTCACACGCGTAACCGGCGACCTCGAAGGCTTCGGGGTGATCAGGGGCAACCTGCATCTTCTTCAACGACAGGATGTCGTAGTGCTTGTAGAGGATGGCCAGCACGATGGCGCTCGACCCAAATTCGTCATCACGGTCCGAATCCCACCCATCGACACCCTTCGAGAGCGGATCCGCTCCGGCCCAGAGCATCAGCGAAACCCACTTCAGGTTGCCGTCCTTGCAGTGATGACGGAGTGCGATGTCGACCTGCTCCTGGAAACTGGAGAACTTCGAGTGATACTTCTTGAAGATCCGAAGAGCCGTGCGGATGCGATTGCACAGTGCGTACGCGAGTGGACGCCCCGTCTCGGCGTCGGCTCCGCGGTCGATGAAGTACTCAACAAGGTCGGCGTCCCAAGTGTCGAACACCTCGCGAAGATCAACCTCCGAGGCCTTGAACCCGTGTTCGACGAGCAACTTCACGATGTCGACGCGCCGGGCTCCGAGCGCCCGGTTCATCGGGCTCCTATACTCATTGCCACCGATCTCGGCTCCGCCCTTGAGCAGGACTTCGACCAGGCTGTGGAAGCCCAAGTCGATGGACTGCTCCAATGGGGAATCGATTCGCCGCTTGCTGTTGGTCGGCGAGTTGATCGGTTTGCCGGCTGCGATCCAGGCTTGGACCTCGAACAGCCGTCCGGCCCGGCACAACTCCAGCAACGGCTTGATCTCGGCAGCGTCTTTCGCGCAAAGCGCATTTTGTTGTTGTGTGCTGCGGCTCATGGCCACCCCGTCGGATCATGATGCCGGATTCTGCGGATCATACTGAGGAGGTGCGGTGACGGGCACTTCCAATTCCCGGCTCCCGGACCAGGAATAGGGCCCTTCGTCCTTGATGGTGACTTTAGCCCCTTCGACCGGCGGCCAGCACCGCTTTGGACGATCAGTGGTCAGGGGATCGAGCAAGCTTGCCCTGTGCTCCACCCACTCCAGCCATCTCGCAAGCAGAGAGCCCGGTAGCGCGGGCTCACCACGCGCTTCGGCCGCCGCACGAGCGGCCCCCGCGAACGCACGCAGGCGGCTGGCTTCCTCCCATGCGGCGACTTTGCTGTTCAAATCCACCGCACGAGCCCGCTCTTCTCGCCTCAGCCGTTCAGCTTCGGCTTTCCTCGCTTCCTCAAGCAGGCGTTGTCGTTCCGCGTCCTGGCGACGTTGCGCTTCGAGTTCCTTCCTCGTCCGCTCGGCCTTGATTCCCTCGGCCGCCCGAGCAAGCCCTGCCACGAACTTGTTCAGTTGAGCCTCCAGCGTTTTCTTTCCGTCCGACCACGTTCGACGATATCCCACTCCGAAGTCCCCTTCAATGCGCAGTGCGAGCGTGCCCGACGGCAAATAGTCGTACACAACCGGCGGGCTTTTGACGAAGGAGAACTCATGGCGTTGGCGAGGCCCAGGCGGCGGAGCGGGGCGTTCCTTGCGTTCCACGTGCTCGTGAAGCTCGATGCCGACCGCCTCGTCGAGGATCACGACCTGAGTGAGGTGGCCGGATTCATTCGAAACAGACACCATGTGGCCGCGCTCCTCAAGTGCCTTCAGCAAGGCGTCGAAGATGCGGAGTGCGCGTTGGATCAAATTCGGTGAAACCGAAACTGCAAGACATCGCGACGCCCGCGGCCGAACAAGTCCGTTCTCTCCCGGCCGTGCAGTTTCAAGACTTCGAAGTGTTCGTTCAATTAGCGGGTGTGGCTCAACCAACGACTCCCGCACTTCGATGCGATCCTCCTGCTCTTGTCTGCTGGGAGGCATCGACTGTTGCAGTTTCTCGACCGGTGCCTCTTCGGGGGGAGTGAAGTGGGCTTCAAGCCTTACCACATCCAACCGCGGGTCGTCGCAAGGCGGCAAAGGAATCTGTGGACTCTCTTTGCCAAACTGCAGCTTTGACCAATGCCCCATCGGTGGACGAGGAATACCGTGTCTCTCGCAGATCTTCGCGAGTCCGACGTCGGATAGGCCATAGGTCCCCGCGAGAGTACGCATCGGTGTGGACCAGACCTTGTCGTACAATTCTTGGCGGGTGAGTGTAGCCACATCCGGATTTGGCATTCGACGACTCCAGCGACCTCGCCTCGCACTCAAAGCAATCTGACAGTGCCTCCTGCCCGTCCATCCACAACGAACCGGCAGTGCGACCAAGCACAGACCGCGAGTTTCTGGACTGACTCGGGCGCGGGCGTTTACGCGTTTCGACTGGTAGCAGTTGTTGTCTCGGTAGCATGCGAGACCTCGGGCTAGCGCGAAATCTCAACAAGGGAATTATTAATCAAAGAGAGTTTCTTCATTCATGGTCGTGTCGCTCCTACCACTTCAGCGAGATTATCGCCCGCGGAGCGTCACCCGTCCCGAAAAAAGCCGAAATAGTTTGATCGTGAGGATTGTCGGATCTGCGGGACAGGAGAACCGCAAGGCGCCGGACCGCGCGAAGGGAGGTGATTTGAAAGGATGCCCCTCTCAGGACTCGAACCTGAAACCCGCTGATTAAGAGTCAGCTGCTCTGCCAATTGAGCTAGAAGGGCTTTCCAATGTTTATTGTTATCGGCGATTCCGCTTTCTCGCAAGAGGTGGGCGGCCAAAATGAGGACAACGACTGCACACAAAGGTTCGCCGAGCGATCCCGCAGGCGCGAACACTTGATTCTGGACATGTCTGCCATCTACTGAATCTCATGTCTCAGCTCGATTCCGACGCAAAACTGAATCCAATGGTGGCAACGCGTCTCGAAACCTGAATCTCTAGTAGCAGCAGCTTCGCCCGAGCATCCTTTCCGTTTGGCCAATTGTCCATCTATATTCCGGAGCCCACTTCGAACGCCCCTCTCTCGTGGTCATCGCAATTGAAGGAGGATCAGCGATGCGTTTCACCAACCTGAGGTATTTGCAACCAGTTCTCTTGAGTCTCATCGGCGGTGCGTTGCTCTTCTACCTTGCCCGAACCGGCTCATCGCAGCCGCCTGCGGAGAAGCCGGCAGTCGGCAGGACCAGCTACGATCAGGTCGGGCCGGCGCTTCTCGGCCAAATCACTTTTGACGAGATGATGGCGAAAGATAAGGCCGCCAAGGCCGATGTGACCGCTCGCCAAAAGGCACTTCTCGACGAACGTTACGACCTCTCTCCCCATCCGGACGGCAAGGTCAAAATGACCCGCGGCAAGCCGATACCTGTCGGGCCGACCGCCAAGCTAGCCAATGGACTGACGTTTGAGAAACTCGCGCATATGTCGGCGAAGGACATCCGCGATAAGGGGCTGTTCCCCAAAGGCTACTTGCCGCTGCCGCACCCGTTCCACGCGACCGGCGGGATGGTTTTCCCCCAACAACAAATCAAGCAATTCGCGCCTTGGAACGGTTCGATATCGAATTCGACATCCCCGAACAATTCCTCCCCGAGTTTCCGCCAGCGATTTTCCTGACCACCCGGCCGGATTTGGGGGATGTGTCGCAAGGCAAAGTTGTCACAATCGAAAACTTCCAGGACATCTTCCGCGGCATCTTGAATTCGAAGGACCTGGATGGGTTGCGGCTACTGGTGACGCAATTCCCCCAACAGCAATTCAATAGCACGGCCGACCGCAAGACAAATCACCCCGACGGTATGAAAGGCGTGGCCTGCTTCGATTGCCATCTCAATGGCCATACGTCGGCGGCCACCCACCTGGTCGGCGACATTCGCCCGCAAGCGAATCGGCGGCGACTCGACACTCCCAGTCTCCGCGGTGTGAACATCCAACGGCTGTTCGGCTCGCAGCGCTCGCTAAAGACCGTTGAGGATTTCACCGAATTCGAGCAACTCGCTGCCTACTTCGACGGGGACATCATGACGTCGAGCGTCAAGGGAATGAATCGGCTCGACCGCTCGACGCAAGTCCACTTCATGTCGGAGTTCCAGGACTTGCTCGCTTTCCCCCCGGCCCCGGCTCTGGGTTGGGACGGCAAGCTCGATCCTCACAAGTATGGCGATGATACAGCCGAAATGAAGGGCCAAAAGTTGTTCTTCGGTAAGGCCCGCTGTGCCGAGTGCCACCCCGCCCCGTGGTACACCGACAACACCATGCACGACTTGCAAGTGGAGCGGTTCTACAAGCCGCAAATGATTAATGGCTTAATGGCCACCAAGCAGGGGCCCATCAAGACCTTTCCGCTTCGGGGAATCAAGGAAAGTCCTCCCTACTTCCACGATGGTCGGTTACTGACGCTGGAGGATACCGTCGAGTTCTTCAATTTGATTCTCGAACTGAAGCTCACCGACGATGAGAAAAAGGAACTGGTGGCATTCATGCGCGTGTTGTAATCGAAAGCGATCCCTTGCTGGCACTTCGATCATCGTTTGAGATGGATTGGCAGTGCCGGCAAGGATGCTTATCCGCGGATGCTGATGAGCCGGTGTTCGGCACTGCCCTCGGTCAACTCGGTGTCGGGCCGATTGATGGCCTCTTCAAGATTGGAAATCATCGTGGTGCAACTGGGCCAGCGGTTCATGGGCTCAAGGTCCAATGCTCGCTCCAGCACTCGGCGCTCGCCGCGGCGCACCAACCTCAAGTCTGGCGCCGGGCGCGTGTAGCTGTATTCGCGCTGGAACTTCTCCGGCGTTGCAGGGAAGGGAAAGGCTGCGGTTCGCAAATAATAGTAAGTGACCGCGAGACTGTATTGGTCGCTGCTCTCAGCCAGGCTACCGCGATGCACTTCGGGCGCCGCGAAATCGAGAGTTCCGCCCCTCCCGTAGATCGACTGGCGGCCGGAGATTGGCGTGCAAAGGCCGAAATCGGCGAGCTTTACGACTTCTCCAAGGAGCAGCATATTACTCGGTTTCACGTCACAGTGCTGGAAACCGACCAGTCGCCCCTCAAATGTGTGCCGATGGCTATTCAAATAGTCGAGAGCCACGGCGGCCTGACGCAAGTAATTGACGATCAGCGGTGCTGCCAGCGGCGACTGGTATTCCGATTGATAGACGTCCATCATGTCGAGCAAACTACCGTCGGCCAATTCCATGGCCACGACGATGTACTCGGGGATGCTCCATAAGTTAATGATCCGAAGTAAATTGCGATGTACGAGCTTCTGAATCGCCTGCAGGATTCGCATTTCGCGGACGCTGCTCGAGGAATTCCGGCAGGCCATGAATTTTACGGCGATTCGTTCTCCACGCGTGTCAATTGCTTCCCACACTTCCGCGAATCCCCCTCGGCCACAAAGCTGCACGAGCTTTAAACCGGGAAACGGCTGACTTCCGGCTTCCAAGCGCATTCGGCTCACAAGGTCATCCGCGGAGTGTGTGAAGGCGAAACCAACGAAACTTAGCATACAAATAAGGTTGGAGTGTACGGATTAAGCCGGGAGTGAAGTGCCCTCCACGATGGCGCGACAGCGACAGATCGCCCCTGTCCATCCCTCCCGCAAAAGCCGCGTGGCGTCGTTTCGGTAAACTCGCTAAGATGCGCATAATCGTTGGGCTTTGCCGTGTTTTCTGACCCCGAACCTGAGAGATGTTCATGGACCGGGTAACTTTTCGGCCCCTTTTGTCCATCGCCTTGGCTGCGTTGCTCGCCGGATCGGCTGCTGCTGCGGACGACCCACTTCGTGAAAAAGCGCTCAGATTGAATCAGACGACGGGCACAACGGCCATGGCTGCCCGTCTGACCGAACTGATTAAGGACGAAGCCGGTACCAAGAAGTTGCTGGCAACGGCGATGAAGATGGTCAAGGATGAGAAGCCAAATCCATTGAACTACAACGCTTGTTACATTCTCGCCAAGGCCGCGCAGTTGCAAAAGGACAGTGATGCCGCCCTGGCCTTCTACCGGGCTTGTGCCCAGGACGCGACCAAACTCGGCAGCGCCCAGAAGATTGTCGACGTCTTCAATGGCATGATCGATCTTTACAGCTCGACCAAGAAATTCGACCAGGCAATCTCCGCCTGCCAGGAGTTCCTGGAGATTCAAGTCGAAGACCTCGAAAATCCAATCAACCAGGAAAAGCCGTTCATCATGGAGAAGTTGATCGTCGCGACGGCCCGCAAAGGCAAGGTTGACGACGCGCTGAAGATGACGGACAACCTGATTGAGAAGGACAAAGGCGGCTGGTATTTCATTCGACTGAAGGCGGACATCTTGCGAATCGCCGAGAAATTCGCGGATGCCGCCGACGCCTACCTCGAGACCATCGAGCGGCTCAAGAAAGGCAAACGCCTCGAAGAGAAAGAGCGAGATGCGTTCATCAAGCAGATGCGTTACACACTGAGCGGCGTTTACGTGGACATGAACCAAGTCGATAAGAGCGCTGAGCAGCTGGAAATCCTGATGAAGGACGATCCTGACAATCCCACGTATCTCAATGACCTCGGATTCGTCTGGGCCGATCACGACATGAAAATCGACGAGTCCGAAAAGCTCATTCGCAAGGCGATCGAAAAGGACCGCGAACAACGAAAGAAGATCAAGGACCTGCCGAAAGACGAAGATGTCGACAACTCCGCCTACCTCGACAGTCTCGGCTGGGTGCTCTACAAGAAAAAGGAGTACAAGGAAGCGAAGAAATGGCTCATCGATGCCACCAAACTGGAGGGCGGCAAGCACATTGAGATCTACGATCACCTAGCCGACACGCATATGGCGCTCGGCGAAAAGGATGACGCCATCAAGATCTGGAAGGAAGCAATCAAGCTGCCGGACACAACCAAGCGCGATGGCGAACGCCGGAAGACCATTGAAAAGAAATTGGCCGCCGCGGAGAAGAAGTAGCGACCTCTGAAAATGTGGACGACACTTGACATTGGCGGCCGGCCGGCAGACGTTTTTACGCCCGTCGACCGGCCGCGATTCGTCCTGCTGTTCCTGGCGGACTGGAATGGTAAGACGCTCAGCGGGAATTCAGTTTGGACGTCACTTTTAGCAGCAAATCGTTTCGCCTGCGTTTGCCCGGACGGCGCGCAATCATGGTGGTCGAGTCGCGTTTGCACTGCATTTGATCCGACGAGATCGGGCGAACGCTATTTCCTGGACAACGTCGTCCCGTGGTCAATGAACCAATTTCGGGCGGCGGAAAATGCGATTGCGCTGACCGGCGTCGGCATGGGCGGCCAGGGAGCCTTGCGCTTCGCATTCAAGTATCCCAAGCAGTTTCGCGTTGTAGCCAGCATGAACGCGGCCATCGATCATTACGAGTTATACGGCCGGGGAACCTGCCTCGACGAAATGTACCCAAGCCGGGAACATTGCCGGCAGGATGGTGTCATGCTGCACGTCGACCCGATGAATTGGCCACCCTATGTCACATTTGCATGCGATCCGGAGAGCCCCTGGCTGCGCGGCAACGACCGGCTGCACGAAAAGCTCATGGCGCTCGGCGCCCCGCACGAATTCGATTTCGCAACGCAAGCTTGCGGGCATTCGTGGACCTATTTCGATCACTTGGCGCCGGCGATGATGCGCTTCATGATCGACGGACTCGAAAAGGAATCCCGGCGATTGATGTGAGGGCTTGGTGCAGTATTCGGCAGTTCTGATTGATGTTGAAAGGGTCTTCCAGCCTGAATGTGGCAAAGACCTCCCGGCCTGTCTTTGCTCGCCGAGTCAAGCGCTTGCTACTTCCCAGTCAGACAGGCCGGGAGGCCTATCCCACATTTAAACAGGCTGGCAGGCTACTTGCTTATGAGCTTTGCCGTCATTCGGGCCGCCTCGGTGAGCCGATCGCCTTCGGCGCCTTTGGCCAAGTCCGTCGCCAACTGTCGTGCCGAGTCCGTGCCAATCCATTGAATCACCTGCATCGCCCTCAACGGTCGCGATTCCAGTCCGCTCAAATGCTTTTGCAACCTGCCAAGTAAATCATCAATTCGCGTTCGGGCCTCTTCTGACGGGGCTTTGGCCCGTGCGGCTCTTAGAGCCGGTTGTGCGCGGCCTTGAAGATTGGCGAGCGATCGCATCGCGGCCTCGCGGGTCGCAAATCGTTTGCTGTCGAGGTCGGCGATCCACTTTTCGATCTGCTTGCGGTCCACTGTGGCAGCCGCCGCAAGCTTGCCTTGCAGGAATTTCGCGCCGCCATCGCCGTGCGCCACCATCGCTTTCATTGCCTGGTAAGCGGTCTCCGTGTTGTCCGAGCCCAGATCGGTCCACAGATGCGATAAGTCGGCATGGCCGTCGCTGCCGTGCAATAAATCCCACATCAATACATCGACGCCCGCGACCGTGACGAGACTTCGGCCTTCACGACTGAATCCAACGCCTGAGACGCGATCGCCCAGATCGTCCAGCCGCATCGCTTCGTGCCCGGTCGCCATCTCCCAGATGCGCACCGTCTTATCGCTTTGCCCCGTCGCCAGCCAGCGTCCGTCGGGCGAAAACGCCAATGCTGACTCGGCGATTCGAGTCGTGCTCGACGTGTGGTGACCGACGAGTCGATTGATCTCCTTGCCCGTATGGGCGTCCCAGACATAGACATCGCCGGTGTCCCAGCGTGTCGCGGCGATGCGCTCGGCGTCAGGAGAAAAAGCCAGCGCATCGGCTCGGATCGGGAACTGGACATTCGACCGGGGGTCCGGATTCACTGGGATCAGCAGCACTTCGGCGCCATTCTCTATCGAGCGGATGGAGACACCTTTGGCTACGGACATGGCAAAACTCTTCCCTCCCGGCGCGACGGCGAGCGCCACGATCTGACCCTGGACATTCCATTTCGCCTTCTTCGTGCCAATGTCCCACCGAATGACTCCGTGACTATTCGAAACGATGAGTCCCGATCCGTCGGCCAGGTATGCCATCGTGTAAAGGATTTGGTCCCTGTTGTCGGGCGGATTCCATTCGTGAAGCAGCTTCCATGTCAGAGCATCGAATACGCGAACGCCGGCCGGGCGAACGCTGCAGGCGAATGTTTTGCCATCGGGACTAAAGGCGAATGGCGGGCCCGAAATCTCTCCGGGCAGCGGGATCGTCCGTTCTAACTTTCCGGTGGCGGCATTCCATACAAGCAACCGGCTCGATACATCGCAGGTCACGATGGTGCGGTCGTCCGGCGATTTCGCCATGAACGCCCGCGAAACGTGCCCGATGGGCGCCGGCAGTTCCTTGCCCGTATGCGGATTCCAACGGCGAACGATGCTGTCTGCGCCGCACACGAATAGCGTGTCCCCATCCGGCGTCGCCAGGATGTTAGCCACGCTTCCCATGGATTGGAACCGGGTCGGGAGTTCCTTGCGTGTCGCAATGTCCCAACTGCGCACATCCGACGCCGACAAACCACCCGCGTAGAGAGTTTTTCCGTCGGCCGAAATGCCAATGGCACAGAGCCGCGGATCGTCGAACTTCGAAGTGGCTTTGCCACGCTTATAGATTCCCTCGGACTTGCCAGTTGCTGCGTTCCAGCAGTGCACCTCGGATTCCAGCGTCGAGACCGTCGCGAGCCGCTTGCTGTCCGGGGTGAATAGCGCGCGAATTGCCCAGCCGCGTGGCGAATCGAAATTACCATCCAATTGCGCAATTTGTTTGCCGGTGACCGCATCGCAGATGTACGCGTCGCGGGCCTGGCTTTGATCGTGAACGGCGAAGTGCTTACCGTCCGGACTGATCGCCACGACACGGCCGGGCAGATCGAAGGCTTGCTTCTTCTTGCCAGTCGTCGCGTCGTACGATGTGAGCCGCTTGCTTTCACAAACGAGGATCGACTTTCCGTCCGGCGCGGGCCATACGCTTCGGAACTGCAAGCCTGCGCCGCCAGCCGGCGGTTCCGCGGTCAGACCAATGGCCAGGCGTTCGTTGCCACTCCCGACGTCGATCACCGTCGCCGCAACTTTACCAGCCGGCGTGATCGCGACCCAGGAACCGTCCGGGGCGACGGCCACATTCCCTGGTTCGAAGAGCGGAACCAAATGCAGACCTTTGGCCGCATACTTTTGCCGACCAGTTGCCACGTCCCAGACGATCAATGTGTCTTGCGACAGCGTGGCCAGCGTCTTTCCGTCCGCGGACAGAACGGCCTGGAAGATCTCGCCGTTGTGTCGCCAGGTCAGACTGCCGAAGCGGCGGAGCGCCCCCGCGGGCAGCGGCGGCTCGGTCGATATTTCGCGGACAGTGTCCTTGGCCGATGGCAACTTCTTCTCGGGAGGGTCTGCCGCCGGCGCCTGCAACAAGGTCAGTCCAATCGTCAGGCCGGTTGCGACGAGCAGGCTGCATGCGATTGCCAACCGCATTCCGAAAAGGCCAGAAGCCAATCGCACATGCCGGGCCGCACTTGTAATCGCCGAGATTGCCTGGGCTGGCACCGCTCGCGACCAGGAACCGGCGGCGACCGCCGCCAGTCCAACGGCGCCCACTCCACGGCGACGCAGAGCGGTTTGCAACAGCGCTCGACCTTCGGTCAATCGGCGCTCCAATGTCCGCAAGGGCAGGCCCAACTTGCCGGCCGCCTCGTCGCGCGTGAGCGCTTCCAGGTAACAGAGCACGAGCGGCTGACGCAGGCGGTCTGGAAGATGATTGATCTCGCGATCGAGCACCTGCCGCACTTCGCTCCACGAGGCCTGGGCCAGCGGATCGTCGCCATCGGCGGGCCGTTCCATCTCCGGTAGGGCGATCAATTGCTTGCGCCGAACTCGGGTCGCGGCGCGGACGGTGGTGCGATGCAACCAGCCGGCCACCGATTCGCCTCGGACGCTGCCAGCCCGGCGGGCTAGAGCGAGGAACGCGACCTGAAAGGCATCGTCCGCCAATGGATCGGCGCCAACGATGCGGGCAGCGGTTCCCAGAACCATCGGGCCATGCCGGCGAACAAGTTCAGCAAACGCGGCCTCATCGCGTTGGGCCGCATACCGTGCAAGCAAATCGGCATCGCTCGCCGGCAGGGGGCGAACGCCACGAAGGAATCGATGCACAAGTTGAATGGGGGCATCGGCCATGTCGACATTCCCAATGGGGCTTTCCCATTAAGAGCCAGTTTACAACCACAACCCGCCAAGATTTGCGATGAGTAGCGGCGACGGTCGTTTCTCGTGCTGGCTGGCCGCAATGTGGCACTGGGGACGATTCAACTCATTACACGGTGCAAGCGCCAGTCACCCGCTGTGTGTAAATGGATTGCGCTGCAACCCCCGGTCAGGAGCCCTGCAATCCATTTTGCCTGAATTCGAGTGTAAACGAAGCGAGCAAATGAAGATGATTCGTTGCGCCTGAGCCGCGCAATGAATCTTTCGCGTCATCGGTCCCCAGACAATACAGCCACTCCTGCCGCTTCTTGTCCTTGCCGATGACCGCGACTCGGGTGTAGATCCGGCTGCCGCAAATCGTCGGCGTGGCGAACACTTCATTGCCCAGTTGGTTCTCGGCCTCCACGTTCAATCCGTCGGGCGTTGCCTTGAAGATGAACGTCTTGCCTTCTTCATTCGTTGCATAGATCCGCTCGCCCACGAGCACCGGCGACGAAGTGAACGTTCCGCCGAGCCGGCCGGTCCAGATCTGCTTGCCGGTCGCGCAATTCCAGCACGTTGCCACCCCAGAGTCTTGTACTCCGTAGAGATGCTTGCCGTGCACCACCAGCGACGGCACATAGACACGCGTGCCATTCTGCCAATCGACTTTGCCGGTTCCGTCGGCCCGCACCGCGGCGACGTGGTTCTTCGGATACCCACCCGTCTCGAATACGTGGATGCCATCGGTCACCGCCGAAGTCACGCACTCTTCAGTTGAGCCCTTGGTTTCCCAAAGAGTTTTGCCGGTCAGCGGATCGAGGCCGGTCACGAGATTACAGCCGATCAGCACAAGTTGATCTTTGCCGTCAATGGGCAGAATGATCGGCGAAGCATAATTGGGAATCTTGGGCCGATCGACGCTCCAAACCGTCTTGCCGGTAGCCCGATCCAAAGCGACGAACTTGCCGCCGCCCTTGTGATCGGCAGCGACGATGACGAGCCCCTGGTACAAGGCGGGCGAAGCACCGTAGCCCTGATGAATGACAAAGTCGGCAACCTTCGTCTGCCAAAGTTGCTTGCCATTCGTGCGATCAAGCGCCGTCGCATAAATCTTGTCGCCATTCAGGAAATTGACGAAGACGCGCTTGCCATCGCAAGCGACGGTGGCTGAAGCGAGCGAACTCTTGGTATTGCCCTTTTTGATCTTCGATTCAAAGCCGCCTTTGTGGACTTCCGCCTGCCAGAGTTGCTTGCCCGTGTTGCGATCGAAGGCCAGGACCGATTGCACCTGTCGATCCGGCTCGGCGGCGGCGAGGAACACCTGGTCGCCAACCACCGTTGCCGAGCCGTGCCCGCGGCCGGGGATCGGGGCTTTCCAGAGGACGTTTTCCGTTTCCGACCACCGTGTTGGTGGATTCTGCTTCGGATCGGCGACGCCATCGCGATTCGGCCCCCGCCACCAGGGCCAGTCGTTGGGACCAAACTCGATCGGCTCAGCCGTCGGCGTGGGACGAGTGCTGCACCCGATCGCGGGGACGAGCAGGAACAAGCCAAAGGGCATAAGCCAGGAGATCGTTCGCACGCGGTGCTCCGATGAATCACAATGTAACCGGAACCTGCACATTCCACCCGGCCTAATGTACGCCTTATGCACCACAGAGTCACAGAGGACACAGAGAAGAGATCGATCAAAACGTCTTCTCTGTGTCCTCTGTGACTCTGTGGTGCATATCTTCACAAGAATTATGGAGAACTCGCGGGCGATTGCGGCTCTATTAGAGTGAAGAGCAAAGCGGGGTCGTCAGCATGCCGAGTGAGCGTCCGCGAATATCGACGCAATCGTTGGCCGGCCTTTTGGCCGGGCTGCCCAATGACGCCGACCTGCTGGCCCGCTTTGTCGCCAATCGCGATGAGTCGGCGTTCGAGTTGCTATTGCGCCGACATGCGGCATTGGTGCTGGCGACTTGCCGGCGGATCCTTTCCGATCCAAACGATGCCGATGATGCGTTTCAGGCAACGTTCCTGGTGCTGGCCCGAAAAGCTGGGTCGATCTCGCGAAAAGAGGTCGTCGCCAGCTGGCTGCATCGCGTCGCTTTGCGTGCGGCCCTTCGTGTTCGCACGGCCCGCGCTCGTCGAACGAGCCGGGAACAGCCGGGCGTTGAGGAAGTGCCCGCCCCGCCCGCCGCGAATGGCGATCTTCCCGATCTGTACCGCGTGCTCGATGAAGAACTGGGTCGGCTACCTGCCCATCATCGCGCTGCCTTTATCCTTTGCTGTCTGGAGGGAAAAACCGGCGAGGAAGCGGGACAACTCCTCGGCTGCCCACCAGGGACTATCTCCTCACGTTTGACGCGGGCGCGTGAGCGCTTGCGCAAACGACTCATTCGCCGGGGCTTTGCTGGAGCTGGCCTCGGGACGCTTGTCCTCGCCAGCGATTCACTGGCCGCTTCGCCCACTGCTATTGTCATCAAAACACTACCCGCCGCGTTGGCGTTCGCATCCGGGCGGAAGCACACGGCGGTGCCCGTTCGGTCGAAAGTCATCGCTGAAGGAGTTCTGAGAACGATGTTAATTAACAAACTGCGTATTGCGTCGGCAGCGATTTTGGGTCTGCTGCTGACTGGGGCCGTGCTGATCGGAACCGGTTCGGGCGCTGGACCGGAAGTGCCTCCATCTCGAAAGAAGGCCGCTGAGGATCAGAAATTCTCGGACGTAACCAAGAAATCCGCTCTGCCGAAGGTTCATTTGGTCAAACCCCAAGCGGGCGGAATTGAGCGAATGACGAGTCAGGTCGCGATCGCCGAGCCTTACCAGAAAACCGATGTCTATCCCGCTGTCACCGGCATTTTGAAACGCATGTCGGTCAATATCGGCGACAAAGTCAAAACGGGGCAAGTGCTGGCCGAGATCGACGCGCCGGACCTTGTGCTCGCGGAAAAACAGGCCCGGATCTCAGTCGAGTCCGCGGAAAGCGTGCAACGCGAGGCGGAAGCGGCAATTGCCTCGGCCAAAGCGGCCATGGACGTCGCCAAAGGACTGGTCAAGCAGCGTGAGTCGGAGGAGGCTTCCGCCAAGGCGAAACTCGACTATCGCAAGAAGCAGTTCGACCGCATCAAACAGTTGTATGAGCAAAAATCGGTTGACGCTAAGTTACTGGATGAACAGGAAGACCAGTTTCGGGCGGCTCAGGGTCAAGTAGATGCAGCAAAAATTGCCATAAGCACCGCAATCGCTCAATTGGAAGCGAGCAAGACCAAGGAGTTGCAGGCCGAGGCAGCCATGGTCACCGCACTCTCCAAAGTGCGGGCGGCACAGGTCGAGTTGCAAAGGGCTGATCTGTCGCTGTCTCGAACAAAGATCGTTGCACCGTTCGATGGCGTTGTCACGCGGCGCAACGGCGGGGTCGGCGACTCCGTCCAAAGCGCGACCGCGACAAGCCAACCGTTGCTCACGCTGATGCTGGTAAATGCCATCCGCGTTGTTGTCGGCGTTCCGCAGCGGGAGGCCCCGCTCGCCAAGCCTGGCGTTCCGGCGGAACTGACCTTCGATGCCTATCCCGACCGCAAATTCGCGGCAAAAATCGCCCGCGTCGGCTATGCAGTGGACGACCGGAATCGGACGATGCGGATCGAGTTCGATGTCCCCAATCGCCAGGGCGAGATCCTGCCGGGTATGACGGGAGCGGCGACGATTCCCTTCGGCAAGGGACCGGCCGATGCCGTTCGAGTTCCATTTAGTGCGCTCCTTAACAATCCACTTAATGCGCGCGGCGGCCAACACAAATGGGCGGTCTATGTCTACCGCGACGGGAAGGCCCACCTTACGTTTGTTGGCTACTCGGGTTTTGGCGATGGCGAGAAGTGTGAAGTCCTGTCCGGTCTCAAGACGGACGATCAAGTCATCTTGGACCCTGTTGATGTGCACGATGGATCGTTCGTTACGGTGGAGTCGGAAGAGAGCAGAAAGTAACGAAGTCTTGCCGGGCAGGTGGGCAGGCTGGAAGCCTACCCTACGGGCAGCGCCTGTCCGTAGGGTAGGCTTCCAGCCTGCCCTTTCTTACCCCGCTTGCGGCGGGGCCGCATTCACAAGCTCCGGCTCCGGCTCCGGCCGGGCCGGCTTGGCGATGTGTTGCGATTTATCGGGCCGTGGCTTCTCCAGCACCGGCTGAAGCGGCACGGCCATGCCTTTAAATGCGGATGACTTGATCGCCTCGATGATCCACAAATCAATGAGGGCTTCGCGGCCATCCGGTTCGGGTCGGCGTCCATTCAGAATGCAATCCGAGAAGTAGACGATTTCTGGACCGATCTGGTCCGACTCCGGGAACTCCGTTTCCTTCGTCTCGCCGTCCACCGTGACGGCAAGTTTCCGTTTACCGGTGTGAGTGAACGCGGGGTCCATGCGCAAGTCCCCTTTGGTGCCGAGCACTTGATACGAGGACGTTTTGGCCTCGCCAAAGCCGCAGATGAACGTCGCCAAACGCTCATTGGGAAAGCGCATGACGGCCGACACCATTTCCGGGACTTTCTTAAACTTGGGGTCGTTGCCCGTGGCGATGAACGAGGTCACTTCCGTCGGTTCGGCACGGAACAGGTAGCGGGCGGCGTTCACGCAATAGATGCCGACGTCGAGCAGCGGATGCCCGCCGAGGTTGGCGTCGAGCCGGGAATTGTCCGGATCGACTTGCTGCGTGAACGTGGAAATCATCACCCGCGGCTCGCCGATCGTGCCCTTGCGAATGAGATCGATGGCGTGCAAATTGCCTTTTTCGAAATGCAGGCGATAGGCGGTCATGAGCAGGACGCCGGCTCGGTCGCAGGTGGCGACCATCTCTTCGGCGGCCACCGCGGAATCGGCGAGCGGCTTCTCGCAGAGCACGTGGATTCCGTGCCGGGCGGCGAGTAATGCTTGCTCGCGATGAACGGAATTCGGGCTTACGATGTAGACGGCGTCGATCGCCCCCGATGCGAGGAGATCTTCGTATTGTTCGAGTGAATACGTGCGAACGCCGTAGTCGGAGGCGAGGACAGCTCGTTTCTCGACATCCCCGGAAACGATCGCGGCCAGTTCGCTGTTCTCCTGGGCATTGGCGAAGGCCGGCAAAACGGCCGACTGACCAAACCATCCGGTGCCCGACGACTGCATAGCGAACGCGCTTGTCCCTGGTTTTGTTAGGCATGGTGTCGCTCCCGCACGGGCAATTGGCAGGGAGAGTGAGCAACTTCGGTTCCATTCGCAACCGAATCGGTCGTTTGCATTACGGGCAGGCAAGCCACGCGGCTTTTCCGCAAATCTCATTAGAATGAATTCCACTCGGCATCCGCACGCTGACCCAGTCCGCGCTGTAGGACGGATTGGAAATCCGTCCCACTTGGCCCATCGGGACGGATTGCCAATCCGTCCTACAGGCGAAAGATGCATGGTGATTTGGAGCTTTGTCAATGCTTAGATAATTGACCTGTAGCGGAAGTCGCCAGACTTCCGATTTTGGCTCGATTCGATCGGAAGTCTGGCGAATTCCGCTACGACTGGCCAGACTTCCGATTATGGCTCGATTCGATCGGAAGTCTGGCGACCAGCCCTTTCAACATGGCGGAACCCCCTATGAAAATAGGGGTTTCCTGATTGCGGTGTCCGGGACGCGATCCCGGGGCGGGCTGGCAAACCGAACCAGAGTTCGGAAACTGCCTGTTTTTACGAGCGGCCGCTTCCCCAGCTTGCCAGGCTTGCCTGGTCGCCATGTTGAAAGGGCTGGTCTGGCGACTTCCGCTACGACAGGTGGAGACGTTAGCGTGAATCGCCGGAATTCCGTGTCGGGCGCCGTCCATCGCTGGGCATTTATCGTGCTCTTGCTCGCATGCGTTTGTAGCTTTGTCGGCGCGTGTCGCCGTTCGCAGCCGACTGTTGTGGACGATGTTCTCCAAGGGGCCGAGGGTCCGGAGTGGTTTACCGATGCGACCCGCGAACTCGGCCTGGAATTCGTTCACGACCCTGGGCCACCGCCGGGGCCTGGCCAAATCCCATTCATGCCGCAAATCATGGGCTCGGGCTGTGCGCTATTTGATTACGATGGTGATGGCCGGCTCGACATCTATCTCGTGCAAAACGCGGGACCAAAATCGAATAGCCGCAATCGGCTCTATCATCAGGAGCCGGACGGCAAGTTCCGCGATGTGTCAGCCGGCAGCGGCCTGGATATAGCCGGTTTCGGCATGGGCGTCGCCGTTGGCGATATCGACAATGATGGCCGGCCCGATCTCGTCGTGCTGGAATACGGGAAACTGCGATTATTCCACAACGAGGGCGGCGGCAAATTCACGGATATCACCCAGGCTGCTGGCATCGACTCTCAACAATGGGGCAGCTCGGCGGCCTTTGCCGACTTCGACCGCGACGGCCGGCTCGATCTGGTCGTCGTGAATTACGTCGACTACGACCCCTCGTTGCCGTGCAGCAGCGCTGGCGGCCGACCCGATTATTGCAATCCCAGCACATTTCCCGGAACGGCCACGCGCGTTTACCGAAATGTCACTGCCGGCGGCAAGATCCGATTTGACGACGTGACAATTGCTTCGGGGCTCGGTCGGCTGTCGGGGCCTGGCCTCGGCGTGCTATGCGCGGATCTCGATGGTGATGGTTGGCCGGACATTTTCGTCGCGAACGATGGGCAAGCCAATCGGCTTTGGCTCAATCGGCATGACTTCACGTTCGTCGAATCGGCGGCGGCTCGCGGTGTCGCTTACAATGCCCCCGGTCAGTCGCAGGCGAATATGGGCGTCGCGTTTGGCGACGTCGACGGCGACGGGATGGCCGATCTATTCGTGACCCATCTGACGGACGAAACGCATGCCTTGTGGAAGCAGGTCGCGCCCGGCCGCTTTCGGGACGAATCGGTTGCCTCCGGGGTCACGGCGACGCGCTGGCACGGAACCGGTTTCGGGACCGCGATCGCCGACTTCGACGCGGACGGCTGGCCGGATCTGTTATGGGTAAACGGTCGGGTGTCGCAGCGCAAGCAAGGGGTGTCCGCGTCGCCGGCGGAGTTCTTTTCGCTCTATCAAGAACGACATCAGCTTTTGGCCAACGACGGCACGGGCAAGTTCCGCGATATTTCATCCGCGAATCCGACGTTATGCGGTGCGCCCGCAATTGGGCGTGGCCTGGCGATCGGCGACATCGACGGCGACGGTGTTCCCGACCTGTTAATCTGCGAGTTGGGCCATCCCGCCAGGATCCTGCTCAATCGCGTGCCGAATCGCGGCCACTGGCTTTTGGTGCGGGCCATCGACCCGAAGCTCCGGCGCGATGCATTGGGCGCGGTCGTGACGGTTCACGCGGGCGGTCGATCGCAAGTGCGGCACATTCTCGCCGGCTTGAGTTATCAAAGCAGCAACGACCCACGGGCGTTTTTCGGATTCGGTGCGACCGACCAGGTGGAATCGATTCGCGTCCGATGGCCCGACGGCGCCGAGGAGACTTTTCCGGGCGGTCCGACGAATCGACTCATCGAATTGCGCAAGGGAGAGGGCACGCCATGAGCATGTCGCGGAATCGACGCATCGCGTTGGCGGGCGTGGCGGCCGCGGTGATCGTGGCGGGCGCGGCATACGTTCTCTACCGCTACGTCCAACCCGATGAGCACCAGCCGCCGAAGATCGAACTGGCTGGCGTCGATCCGCTGGTTGCGAATGCAATTGAACGTGTGCGCATCGAAGTCGACGAATCGCCGGCCTCCGCGGCGGCCTGGGGGAAGTTTGGAATGGTGTTGTTCGCTCACGACTTTCACGGGGAAGCATTGAACGTCTTTGCGGAAGCCGAGCGACTCGATCCCGCCGATCCTCGCTGGCCATATTACCAGGGAATGATCCTCCTGCACGAGCGCCCGAACGAGGCGATCGGCGCCCTGGAGCGGGCAGCCGACCGGTCGCCCCGCGACTCCACGCCCCGGCTGCACCTGGCGGAAGTGTTGTTGAACCAGGATCGGCTCGACAAGGCGGAAGCGCACTTCCGGCACGTGCTCGTTGTCGACCCGGACCATCCGCGGGCCCTGCTCGGCATTGGCCTGATCGCCTGGCGGCGCGGCGATCTGCAAGCCAGCCTCGATCCACTCAATCGGGTTGCCGACGTCCCCGAATGCCGTCGCGCGGCCCGCAACGCGCTCGCCTCCGCCCACCAGCAACTCGGCCATGCGCAGGAGTCGGCGCGATTGCAAAATGAAGTCGCTCGATTGGGCAAGGATCGCGCGTGGCCGGATCCATTAATGGCCCAAGTGCTCGAATTGCAGACCGGTACTCGCGCCCGGCTTGGCCAGGTCAACTCGCTCCTCAACGACGGACAACTTCGCGAAGCGATGATCCTGATTGACCGAATTGTCGCGGACGACCCCGATTCGGAGCTAGCTCGTCTCGCTCTGGGCCGAGCGCTCATGCAGACTCGGGATTACGCCGCCGCGGAGCAGGTCATGGGCGAAACCACCCGCCGCTGGCCGGGCTCGGTCGACGCGCATCTGATGCGTGGCGGCGCCCTGCTCATGCTCGGCCGATATGCCGATGCCGCCGAGGCATATCGCCGAGTCATCGCGATCAACCCGGCCCACGCCCTGGCCCACTTGAACCTGGCCCGCAGTCTGCGCAAAGCGGGTCAACTTTCTGCCGCTCGATCGGCCATGATGGACGCCATCCGAAACAAGCCGGACTTGCTTCCCGCCTATATCGAACTCGCCGAGTGGCTCGTTGAAGATGGCGATCGCCAGGCGGCCGCCGCCCAACTCCGCGACGCCACTCGCATCGCCCCCGAAGATGAACGGATCAAAAAGATGCTCTCGGACATCGGCCCGTAATCGACTGGATTGTCGCAGCAGCAGGTGCGTTTTGATAAACTCCCCCCATCGCCTGGACCCAGTTCAAGTATTCAGCCATGATGCGATTCCTCTCCGTTGCGCCCCTCCTCATCGCCTTGTCGGCGTCAACCAATGCCGCGGATCCGATCAAGGTTTTGATTGTGGATGGCCAGAACAACCACGCCTGGCGAACCACCACGCCGATCTTGAAGAAGATCTTGGAAGAGGCCAAGATCTTTCAGGTCGATGTTGCGACCGCACCGGAGAGGCCGCGTGCGCCCCAGTCGCCCAAGAATGCGAGCGACGAGCCGGCACGCCGAAAATACGAAGAGCAACTGGCCAAGTTCAAGACGGCGGAGGCCCGGTACCGAAAGGACTTCTCCGAGTTCCGGCCCAACTTCGGCGACTACGCGGTGATCGTGTCCAACTACAACGGCGAACTCTGGCCGAGCCAGACACGATCGGACTTTGTCAAATTCGTCAGCAATGGCGGAGGGTTCGTCTCGGTTCACGCGGCGGATAATTCATTCCCGGAATGGCCCGAGTACAACGCGATGATCGGCGTCGGCGGCTGGGGCGGCCGAAACGAGAAATCCGGTCCTTATGTCCGTTTCCGCGAAGGGAAATTCGTTTTGGATACGGCTCGGGGACAGGGCGGCAGTCACGGAGCCCAGCACGCCTTCCTGGTTGAGATCCGAAAGAAAGACCATCCCATCACGGCTGGCTTGCCGGAGAAATGGCTGCACGCGTCCGACGAGTTGTACGATCGTCTCCGCGGTCCGGCCCATAATCTGACTGTCCTGGCAACTGCCTATGCCGATCCCAAAACACATGGCAGCGGCGAACACGAGCCGATGTTGATGGTGATTCAATACGAGAAAGGACGGGTCTTTCACACGACGCTCGGTCACAGTGATGTGGCGATGAAATGCGTTGGATTCCGAACGACTTTTGCTCGCGGTTGCGAATGGGCCGCCACCGGAGAGGTCACGCAACCGGTGCCGAGCGACTTCCCAACCGCGGAGAAAGTGTCGACTCGACCCTGATTTGGCCTTTTCTTGTGAGAACCGATCCGCGTATAGTGCCGTAGTGTGATTGAGGAGCCCATGGCACGACCCGCGACCTACCTGACCTTGATTGTCGCGACCCTTTTGGGGCCGTGCTTCTGTTGCTGCACTGTTAATCAGTTGTTGGCAGGAAGTCACTCAAACCATACCGCCCAGGCGGCCGGTTCGCTTCCTCAGACCACCTCGTCGTGCCCGAATTGTCGTTCGGGCAATGTCATTGGCGTCGGGCAGCATTCCCGTCCTGAAGATCCGGCTCAGCCAATTCCCCGCTGCCCATGTTGCGACGGGAAAGTCGATCGGGTGTTGGCGAATCCTGTTTCGAACTCGCCCATTGCGATCGCGATGCCGTTCGTCGAAGTGCTGACGGTTGCGACCGCTCCCACGTGCGCAATTGCTTCCACGACGACCCGATGGGAGTATCCGCCGGGCATTGGTCAGCAAACATTTCTTCTGGACTATTGCCATCGTCTCCGTTGCTAACCGCGCGCATCGCCCGATGCGTCGGTGGTAGTTTGCCTTCGCCGTGTGTTACGGCGAAAGCAATTCATCCCATTCAAGAAAACGGAGCTCTGTCATGGCTGCGATAAAATCGCTGTCGATCGTTATCGTGTCGTTCGTGGGTCTGATGGGCTGGCTGTCGAGCACTTCGGCAGGCACAAACAAGTCGCCCATGGTGTCGAGCAATTGCTGTTCGGTTCCGTGTGCAAATTGTGTCGACGGATGCGGAAGCTGCCCAGGTTGTGCGGTTGATTGCAGTACGTGTTGCGGGGGCGCAAGCCATGCTACTTCGTGCTGCCAAGAAGCCGCCCATTGCTGCGCACCGTCAGCGCAATCGGCGACGGCGTGTCCATTCGGCTGCGATGGCTGCGACGCCGACTGCCAGGCCTGCCCAGCGTGTGGCACGGATTGTGGTGCGTGCTGTGGCGTGAAGTAGAGTCTCGACGCGGGGCGGCCATTCGCGCCGCCCCGCCTGTTCACTTTGGCTCAGAACCATTCCCGCTTGTTCACAATGTTGAGCAGCGGCCGACCGGCAACGAAGCGCTGGATATTCTGCAGGATCACTCCGAGGTGTCGCTCGGCGATGCGGGGCGAATACCCTGCGACATGGGGCGTCAGAATCACATTCGGGATGCCCCATAACGAATGGTCGGCCGGCAACGGCTCCATCTCGAAGACATCAAGCGCTGCCCCCGCGATTTCGCCGGCGCAACGAATCCGTTAGTGCGGACAGGTCGACAATCGCGCCGCGACCGATATTGATCAAATACGCCGTTCGCTTCATTTGGCGAAATTGCTCCCGGCCGAACATCTTGGCCGTCGCCGGCGTGTGCGGGGCGGCAATCACGACGTAGTCGCTCTCGGTTAGAAGATCGTCGAGGCGGTCGGGCGGGTGAATCCACTCAACTTCCAGCGGGCAATCCGTTCGCCTGGCATCGATTGCGATAACCCGCATACCGAACGCCTTGGCTCGTCGGGCGATTTCCGAGCCGATGGCGCCGAGTCCCACGATTCCGAGCGTCTGATCGGAGAGATGCCGATGAGCCAGGTCGATGGAATTCACGGCGCCTGGCCCGGCCGCAAAACTGACGCGTGAATCTTCACCCCCGACCGGCGCCCATTTTCGTTCGAGTTGATTGCGAATGTAGATATGCAAATTGCGGGCGAAGCAGATCACATAGCCCATCACCTGATCGGCAATGACGTCGGAAAACAAGCCACGCATGTTGGTGAGCACGCACGGATGTTCGGCCAGGGCTGGCAAAATGTAGTGTTCGAGACTCGCGGTGAACGATTGCACCCACCGCAAGCGGTCGGCGGCGTCGAGCATCTCCGGCGTAATTTTGCCCAGAAACGCGTCGGCGTCGCGAGCTTCGCGAATCGCCTGCGCTTCGTCGATTGCATTGACGACGACGGCCGGCGCCGCGGCATCAACCATCCGATTGAGCCGATCGGAATCAACCGGCGGGTGGACGAGGATCTTCATCGTCCGGGTCCATCCGGAATAATACCGACCGTTTCTCGTCCGCCGCGGCTGATTTTAATCGTTGTCCGCGTAAGCTTAAAGCCGGTTTTCGGTCTGGTCAGAGTCAGATCGTAGGTTCCGGGTCGCAAGTCGACTTCGCGATCCTGGAGTGTCAGTTTCCTCCTGCGTTCACCGTTCTGCCTGACCACGATTTCCGAATCGAACGTTTGCGATTCGACGACCAGCTTTCCATAGTTCGAGACGTAAAAGTACCAATAAAACCCGAACAGGATCGATGCCGCGGCGATCATGAACAGAATGCGCATGATCGAAGTTCCGGGTGGATGATCGCGGGCGGGTGATTCCCAGCCGGGCGAACGTGGCACTGCCGGAATCGGAGGGCCGGTGGGGATCGGCGGCGGCGCGACCGGCAAATGCGACGGCCGCGTTATTTCCGGCCGCCCCAGGCGCGCCGCCACAATCTCCGCCGATGCCGGGCGATCCCTCCGTTCCTTGGCCAGGAGTTCCATGATGAGATTGGAAAACGCCGGAGGCACATCGACTCGCTTGACGTTTACACGACCAGGCAAGTGCAATTCCAGGTTGCGCATGACCGCCATCGCCGTCGCGCCGTCAAAGGGGCGTTCGCCCGTCGTGGCGAGATACAGGACAACGCCCAGGCTGAACAAATCGCTGCGACCGTCCAGCGGTTCGTCGCGGGCTTGCTCTGGACTCATGAAGGCCGGTGTGCCGATGACGTAGCCGGTTCGCGTGAGATGGGAACTATCGCGGGCCAGGGCCAGACCAAAGTCGAGCAGTTTGACCCGTCCGTTTCCTTCTTCGAGCCAGATGTTGGCCGGCTTGACGTCGCGATGCACCAGTCCCTTGGCATGAGCGGCCGCGAGTCCGGAAGCGATCTCCCGCCCGATTCGGGCGGCTTCCGGCGTCGTCAATCGATGTTCGCGCTCAAGGCGAGTTTCGAGCGTCTCGCCGACCAAAAGCTGCATGGCCATGAATGGCCGGCCGTCCGCCTCACCGACCTGGTAAATCGTGCAGACGTTTTCGTGTTCGACGGCGGCCATGGCCCGGGCCTCGCGGAGGAATCGATCGCGCGATTCCTTCTCGCCGGGCAACTCGGTCCGCAAAACCTTGAGCGCCACCCGGCGGCTGAGCCACTCATCCTCGGCCTCGAAGACAATGCCCATGCCGCCCGCTCCCAACTCGCGAAGCAGACGGTATTGGCCCAATCGGGCGCCCGGTTGAAGCTCGACGAGTCGGGAATGGGACGGACCGGGAATGAGCCCGGGCGTGTAGGAAAGATTCGTCTTCGTCGTGATGGATGCCAGATCGACGGCCGAATCCGAGTCGTCCGCCGGCGATGGCACGATCGGATCTGGATTCATGGACTGCGTGCCTCCCGCCGGCCTATTTACTGAGCCAGCCCGCGAAGGTGAAGCACCTATCATACGATATTCCTTGACGGCGGTGATCCCTCAACGGGACGACTCGCGCTATCCATTAGATTGCCAAAATAACTATCTCTGACCCTACCGTCACGCGGTTAACGGGAACAATTCCCCTCGGTTAGGGATGGGGGGCGGGCCAAGTCGCTACAACGCCTCCGATCGTTCGTCGGGAGACCCGATGCTCGTTGTGACTCGTCGATTGCTCGAGTTAATTCGCTTCAGCCATACGTTATTCGCCCTGCCGTTCGCGCTGTTGAGCGCGGCGTTGGCTTGGCGACGGGAAGGACATTTTCGGATCGTTGATCTGATCGGCATTTTGCTGTGCATGGTATTCGCCCGCACGGCGGCGATGGCATTCAATCGGCTTGTCGATCGGCGGATCGATGCATTGAATCCGCGGACCGCGCGGCGACACTTGCCGGCGGGTTTGCTGTCGTTGCCGGCGGTTATCGCGTTCACGATCGTTTGCACGGCAACATTCGTAGCCTCCACTCTCTTATTCCTGCTCCGCGATGAGCCGAATTACTGGCCGCTCGACTTGTCTGGACCCGTCCTCGGGTTCATCTTCCTCTATTCGCTGACCAAACGATTCACAGCGCTCGCACACTTCTGGCTCGGCGCCTCGCTGATGCTCGCCCCCCTGTCAGCCTGGATCGCCATTCGCGGCATGAGCGATCTGCTGGCCCCGGGATTGATTGCCGGCGGCGTGTTCTTTTGGGTCGCGGGGTTCGACATTCTGTATGCCTGCCAGGACGCCGAATTTGACCGGAAGGCGAACCTGCACAGCGTGCCGGCCCGGCTTGGTGTGCGCGCCAGTTTGTGGATTGCGCTCGCCTGTCACGCAACGATGATCGTTCTGCTCGGCTTGCTCTACGCGACGACGCCGGAACTCGGAAGTATCTTCCTCGCCGGTTGGATTGCAGTCGCCGTCCTGCTCGCCTACGAGCATTGGTTGGTGCGAGCCGACGATCTGACGCGGGTGAATCGAGCATTCTTTCAAGTCAATGCCATCGTGAGCGTCGGGCTGTTCTTGCTGGTCGTCGTGCAACTCGCGGTCCAGTAAGTCGGTCTACTTGCCCCACTTCTCCTTGATCAACTTCAGCCCGTCGGTGTAAACCTCCTTCGCGGTCGGGAAAAGGTCGCGCCAGACGCGCGTGGCCGCGGCCAGATCGGGAAGCGCACGGCCGAACGCCTCGATGACGAACCAGCCATCGTACTTCACTTCCTTGAGCGCTTTGAACGCCTCGTCCCAGCGCACCTGGCCGGTGCCGGGCGTACCGCGATCATTTTCGCTGATGTGCACGTGGCCCAAATATGGCGCGACCGTGCGAATGGGGCCCTCCTGGCTTTTTTCTTCGATGTGCGCGTGGAACGTATCGAACATGCACTTGAAGCTGGGATGATCGACACGCTTCACCAGTTCGACCGCGTCGGCAGCGGTGGTCAGGAAGTAGCACTCAAACCGATTCAGATACTCGATGCAAAGCTGGACCTTCGCCTGCGCGGCATGCTCGGCCGCTTGACGAAGCACGTCGGCAGCTCGCATCTTTTCGTCGTCCGTTGGCGGTACACCGGAGAAGACCGCGAGGGGCGAATGGAATGGACCCAGCATGTTTTCGGCGCCGAGAGCCTGACTGCAATCGATCGCTCGTTTGATCAGATCGACAGCGGACTGCCGGACCCACGCATCGGGACTGATCGGGTTTGCTTCCGGAGTGACGATCGTCACGACGGTGCACTTCAGGCCGAGGTTATCGAGTTCCTTGCGGACTTTCTTGTAATGATCCACCGTTGTGTCGAAGACCGGAATCTCGACACCATCGAAACCGGCGGCCTTGATGTCCTTCATGATCGGATAGTGTTCCTCGGTCACATGGCCGGTCCAGAGGAGCAGATTCATGCCGGTCTTCATCGGAGTCTCCGCGAATGATGAGTTCGTGATGTCGGTGTCGAGTATTCTTTTGAGTCCAGTGGATTCGGCAAGGGATTGAGCGGAGGACATGCAACTAGCACTCAAGGGCTCATCATCCACATCGGCGAGTTCGTGCGATTGTTTGTTGAAGGGCCAGCGCGTGGGCGGGGGAACTGCAAGGCCAGGCAACGGCGGTGAGCGAATAGAAAAACCCCTGCCGGTGGGTTCGGCAGGGGTCGGGCGAGGCGACGGTTTGGACGGGTCAACGGGCGCATAGGCCCGGGCGGGTCGGGGGCCCATCACATTGTCGCACGGGGCGAGGCCAACTGGGCGACGTCGCTGACCTCTACACCTATAAGCGGCAATTGTGACGACTACCGGACAAGATTTTTCAAGAATTTCAAACCTTGGTAAAAGGCCATGGAAATGCGCTCATTTTTGAGCCGCACCCAGAGCCCGTTGTGCTCGGCGGTCAGCGGGGCCGGCGCTGGTGTGTTTGAAATCGCCCCGCAATGCTTTCAGTGCCATGCGCTCTTCGTCGATCTCGCCTTGAGTGCGCACGCCCATTCGGCGAAATACCGGTACGGGCGGACACCAGCCTTGGATTGCATGTTGCAACAAGAATGCGCCGACTACCATTGGCAAGGCGAAGAAGCGTCGATTCACGCCAAAGCCTAACAGCGAGCCCAAAAGGACAATGCTCGCCGCGTTCGCTTCCAGAACCCGCTCGATATCCCACTCCGCGTTCAAATCGGCCAATCTTTGATCAATGGCCGCAGAGCCGGCTTGGCTGTACCGAGCGATGTTCGCGCGAGTCTGCTCGCGGATTCGTTGATTCACATGCTCGGCCGTATGTTCTGGGACGCGTGCTATTGTTGAAGGAATCATCCGAGGTCTCCATGATGTCCGACGCCGTCGTCGTAAATGAACTCGACGGCAATTTCAGTGCCGCCCGGCATACCGAATGCAGCATGTCGTGCTGGCTTGGCCCACGACAGTTGGGATGGGGTTTTGCGCATGTAGATTACACATCCAGTCGGAACTAGACTTCCCATGCCACTGACGCAAACGAGCAATGGCATCGAGCAAATGGCGGAGACCTTCCGCCTGCTCGGCGACTCGACTCGATTGGCCATGATCCAGGCATTGTTGCCAGGCATGGAGAAAAATGTCGGCCGGCTGGCGGCAGAGGCAGGTTGTTCTCAGGCCAATACGTCCAAGCATCTCAAGCAATTGACGCGGGCCGGAATTTTGGCCCGGCGCAAGGAAGGGTTACAGGTCTTCTATCGATTGACAAATCCGGTGGTCGTGCGCTTGTGGCGATTGGCCTCGCAAAGCTCCGCATCCAACGGGCGCGGCGCAGGCGCAAAGCGAGTTGAATTGGCAATATCGAAAGTCGCCATACTTCCGATTTTGGCTCCGCCGGGTCGGAACTCTGGCGAGTTTCGCTACTTTGTTACGGACCTACTCAGGACGACGCGGTTGCTGGCGGCTTGATGTCCATGACCTGATCGAGCTGCGTGATCCGGAACGCATCGCGTACGGTTGAACTGGCGTTTTCCAAACTCAGGTGCCCGCCTCCTGCCTTAAGGCGCTTGTGCAAGCCGAGCAAATGCCCGAGGACGGTGCTCGTCACGTATTGAATATTGGTCAGATCAAGGGCGACGTGTTCACCCGCCCTCTCGGCAGAGAGAGTGCATAATAATTGCCCCACATAATCAGAGGTGAATTCATTCAGGCTGGTGCAGTTCACAAATCGAGCGACAGTTCGATTGCCGTCGAGTGCGACCTCAAGTCGAGGCTCAAGCGAGTCGGCGGGCATAACAAGTCCTTTAGCGCGTCCCAGCAGGCAGATGCGTGCCCGAGCAGTGGGGCCGCCAGTGCTTAACGGGTGGCGAGACCTTGGGTCAAATTATAGCACTTCGACGTGCGAATCCAAAGCCGCCAATTTTTCCCATTATTTGCCGCGGAGCCGCTTTGGCTTTGCCGCGGCGAGGCCTGTGATCTCGTGCAGCCACTCGCTCAAGTCTTGAAGCCCCGCCTCGGTTGCCACACGCGGCTGATAGTTCAGGTCCCGGCGTGCCGCGGAAATGTCGAACCAGTGTGCCGTCGACAGTTCGCGCGCTACAAACCGCGTGACGAACGGTTCTCGTCGAATTCGGCATAGCCAGTAGACGCGCTCCAATACGGCGCCAATCGCGTAGGCCAACATGGGTGAAATGCTCTGCGTGACCGGCGGAAGGTCCGCCATTTCTAGCACGCGATTGATGAAATCCCAGAGCGGCCGCGGTTCGCCTTGGGAGATGAAATAGGCCCGGCCGCCAATCGGCGAGCCCGGCGTGAGCCGGTCGCCTGCGAGGAGATGCGCCGTCGCCGCGTTTTCCACGTGGGTTGTGTCCACGAGCTTCGGTTGCATCCCAATCTTGCGAAGACGGCCCGTTCGGGCTCGTTCAATGATTCGAGGAATGAGATGCGGGTCGCCACGTCCCCAAATCAGATGGGGGCGTAATGCGACGGTCGCAAGGTCCGGGCCGTTGGCCGCGAGCACCGCTTGTTCGGCGAGCGCCTTGGAACGCGGATAGTGAGCCAGAAATCGCTTGGGATACGGCTGCGATTCATTCACCCCGTTCTGATCGATGTTGGCAAACGTGCAACTTGGCGAACTCGTAAACACCAGCCGCTGAACGCGATGCTGTTTGCACGCAGTGAGTACGTTGTTCGTCCCGACCACGTTGGCGTCGTAGTATTCGCGCCAGGCGCCCCAGACGCCCGCCTTCGCCGCGATGTGGAAAACGATGTCGCAGCCATCCACTGCACGCGCGACGGCAAGCGGATCGGCCAGGTCGCCGCGAACCTGCTCGACGCCGAGCCCATTGAGCGCCGCATGATCGCCGCGCGAAAACGAACGCACGCAATCGCCGCGCTCGCGGAGCAAGCGGACAACTGCCCCGCCGAGGAAACCGCCGCCCCCGGTCACGAGCGCTTTCATGAGCGGCCTCGTGATTCATCGGGAGGAATGCGAACCCACGCCATCTCTGTTGCTACCCAGTGGGCCAGCTTTTCACGGAAGATCTTCGAATTGTGCCGGACGTCAACGGGAAATTCGCGGGGATATTCGAGGAAGGCCGCGATTCCACGCGTGTGTTCGAATTCGCTGCCGGCCCTCCGCAAATCGCGCTCGATCTCCGCCAACGGTCGGCGTACGGACTCATCCCCCAACTCATAACAGAGCACGGGGTACATCACGCCATTCCGCCGCGTACCGACGAGCGCGGTTCGTCGCACGCCCGGCACGCGATTGAAAATCGGCTCCACCTGGTCGGTAAACAATGTGTTGCTCGCCGTGACAACTCGGTGCGACTTGCGCCCGCAAAACCAAAGCCGGCCATGCTCGTCAAAATAGCCGACATCCCCCATGCGGTGCCACAGTCGACCGGACGCATCGTGCATTTTCGCAAGCGCCGTCGCTTGCGGTCGCGCCGAAATACTCGGCCGTGACGACCGGGCCGCTGACGACAATCTCACCCACTTGACGCACGGAGAGACACGTGTTGGCATCAAACTGTGGAATCGGCTCGTCACTGATCGGGATAATCCGCACGTCCATGCCCGGCACCGGCTGACCGATGCAAACTCCATGCGCCTGAGATCGGTTTGTTGCCGAGTTTCCTTGAGGATCGTGTTGCTGCCGATGTTGGCCACGGGCAGCGACTCCGTAGCGCCATACGGAGTGATACAGCTGCACGCCGGGGGCGAGCATGGATGCGAATCGCTCGATAACGGTCGCGGTCAACGGAGCGCCCGCCGAAATGGCCCGGCGAAGCGTCGGCAGCTTGATTCCGCGCTCGTGGCCGAATCGCCCGACGCGGTCGATGATCGCCGGCGAACCGAAGAAGTTTGTGACTTGAAAGCGACGCACTGTTTCGACGATCTTTGCTGGGTTCGCCTTCGCTGGCCGGGTCGGGTCCATTTCCGGAATGATGGCCGTCATCCCCAGAGCCGGCGCGAACAGCGCGAAGAGCGGAAAAGTACAGAGATCGATCTCACCGTGCTCGATCCCATAGATGCTTTTCAGATACTCGACCTGCGCCGCGAAGATCCCGTGCGTGTAAACGACCCCCTTCGCGACTCCCGTGCTGCCACTCGTGAACAGGATTGCCGCGGTCTCGTCGGCCCGCGTATCGGCAACCGCTAGGGGACCCAGTCGTTCGCCGATGGCCCGCAGTTGCCTCAACGTGTGGCCGCCGCCGAACAGTCGCGAGCCGGTCGTGACGGTCGTGCGAATCGTCTTCCGCGACCAGCGCAAGGATTCTCCGTGCAAGCTGCGCCTTTGGAATGCCAACGAAGGCTTCCGGCTCGGCCTCGGCGAGACACTTGCCCAGGTTGCGTACTCCCATTCCGGGATCGATCAGGACCGGCACGGCGCCGACCTTGAAGAGCGCGAATGTAAGGGCGAAGAAATCGAGCGATGGCCGGACCATCAGCACGGTGCGAATGCCGCGGCGGATGCCAATTTCGTCGAGGCCCCGGGCAATCTGACCGCTTTGGCGGTCGAGTTCGAGCGAATGTCCATTGTTCGAACCGCGACGTCTCGATCGCGCCCAGCGCGGCAATAGCGACGGCGGTGCTGCTCGGTTCGCTGGCCGCGATCGCCGAGAGGTGGGTTGCAACGTTGACAGTGCCATTCGCGGACATGCGAATTCAGCGGAGAAACTGGTTCACGAGCGGCGGATGATCTCATCCGACGCGTCTTCGAGAATGTAGTGCCCGCAATCCTCGAAGCGATGGACCTGGGCGTGCGGCATGTCGCCGTTCCCACTCGTCGAGGAACGATGCCGGTCGAAGACAAAGTCCTTCATGCCCCAGCAAATAAGCGTCGGCGTGTTGGCGAAACCACGGCAGCGACTTTTCCGTCTTCAGTCACGATGTCATATCCCGGATCGGTCGGCTTGAGTGGAATCGTCTTGCACGAATTTCAGCACCGCCATCCGGTTCTCCCAGGAATCGTATGGCTTGAGATACCATTCGCGAACCTCCGGCGGCAGGGGCCTTCGCTTGACGCAGACTTTCGCCGCGTGCCGGCAGAAGAGATTGCGCGAACGAATCAGCCAGGCGCCGAGTCTGTGTTTGCGGCCAAGCCCAGAGGCGAAGGGGAATTCGCTTGGTGGGCGGCAGATGGAATGCGGCCGTATTGAGAATGACGAGCCGCTGGATCGCCGCTGACATGGCGAGCCGCCCAGGCCATGCCGATGATGCCCCCCCAGTCGTGGAGCACGAGCGTCACTTTTTCACGCACTCCAAGATGTTCGAGGAGGGCGGTCAAATCGTCGACGCGGCTCCGTAGCGAATAATCGTAGCGCGGCGGTTGCGGCTTATCGGACAACCCGCAACCGATGTGGTCGGGAACGATGCAGCGGAAGCGATCGCGAAGCGCGACGACCAGGTTGCGGAAATAGTAGCTCCAAGTCGGATTGCCGTGCAACATCACGACGGGATCGCCTTGACCTTCATCCAGGTAATGAAGACGCAGACCATCACGGTCGAAGAAATGCGACGAAAAGGGATAAGCGCGGCTACCACTTCAGCCCCAGCATCATGCAATTGAGGCCGCTGCCGATCCCGAGGAAGCCGACCTTGTCGCCGGGCACGCAAATGGTCGCGTTCCTCGGCCAGCGCCGCCGTCAGCGGCAGCGAGACCGTGCCGATATTGCCGAGATACTCAAAGGTCGAAAAATCCTTCTCGGCCGGAATGCCGAGCGATTTCAGAATCGTGTCGCGATGCAATGTGCCGACCTGGTGGCAGATCACTTTGTCGAGATGGTCGACCCGCCAGCCGAGCTTGGCCAGGAACGCCTGCCAGGTTTTCGATCCCGAGATCGACCCCGTACTTGAGCACCGAGCCGGCATCGGTCGCCATGAACGGCGTGACGATATGCCGCATGCCTTTTTCAAATGCCTTGTCGAACGCGGATTTGATGCAGGCTGCCGGCCTCGGTATGGAGGATTCGGTCGAACGTCGGTGACACGCTTTCCCAGCCCCAACGGCAAAGGTTGTGAAACTGCGGGGCGTTCTTGGTAGCGCCGCCCAAGAGTTGCCGGCGTTGGGCCGATGACAGATCCTTGTCCACGACCAAAACGGCCACGGCGCCGGAGCCGCCGGTCAGGGTGGCGACCGCCTGCTTGAACACTTCCATCGATTTCGATTCGATCATCTGATCGATGACGACTTCGTTGATCTCGCGAGCCGTTTCGCACGAGACCACAAGTCCCGCTCGTGCCTGACCCAGCTCGATCCGATTGGCGACTTCGACGATGCCGTTGAGCACGCCGAGACAGGCATTGCTGACGTCGTAAATCGCGGCATCCGACGAAATGCCGAGTTCCGCGGCGACGTGGCACGCGGTTGCCGGCTCAAGCTGCTCGCGGCAGACGCCGGCGTAAATCAGGACGTCGATTTCCTTCGCCATAATGTTCGATGCTGCCAGCGCCTTCTTGGCCGCGATGGCAGCCCCTTGCGAGACGGGATAGTCCTTGTACCACCAGCGGCGTTCGCTAATTCCCGTCAAGCGCCTCAAGCTGGCCCTTAGGCAGGTGCAACGCCTTGTAGAGCGGCTCAAGCCGAGCCTCCAACTCCTCGCTCGATACCACCACGGGGGCCAGTTCGTAGCCAATCGACTCGATGTAAACGCGCGAGTATTGCATTAGTTGGTGGAGTCAACCCTGCAGGGTAAAGTCGGCAACGTGGTAAATGATACGTCCATCCACGGCCAGAAGCCCGTCCGCCCGAAGGAATCGTCGAGAATCGTCCAATTCGGTGATGTACGCCTGAACGGTGACTTCGCTTGCCGCTCGGCACAATCTGTCCCGCGGTACGACCATCGATGCGGTTCACCGGGGGCCATCGCCTGCCAGCCGCTGCTCGGATTTCCCCCATCGGCGATGGGCGAAGACTTTCATCAATTGCACGAACGATTCGAGTCCCAGCGAGCCGGGCCAGACCGGATCCCGGAAAAAGTGGGCTTTGAAGAACCAGGCGTCTGGATTCACGCGCGACCGTCCTTCGACAACTCCCAGTCCCTTCGGGCCTCCCGTTGCATCGAGCCAGGTGATCGTATCGACCATTCGTAGCATTTCATCCGGAAACGGCGAATCGACGGAAACCGGAGTCAATGAACGCACATCGGTCGGCGGCACGATGAAACTTGCTTCCTTCAATCCCACCTGATTCGCCAGCGCAGCCTTGGTGAAGAATCCGAACGTCGTATCTCCCGAATAAATTGGCCCCGTTCGACCCGTGACTGCAAAGTCGAACGACAAGATGATCATCCCGGCCGCAGGCGACACTTTCTTCAGATGGATTTGGGTTGTCAATGTGCCGGCATCGGGGCCGATTGCGGAGTGCTGGGTGGCATTGCCGCCAAGGTTGCGGAAGTGAAGATCCTCCGGCTGGTCAGTGCCGAACCGAGATACGCGGCCATCCACCCGCACGCTTGCAACGCGATTTCGTTGAGGACAACGTACGGCATCCGCTCGCACCGGTTCGCAGCGAAATACCAGGCGTCCGGCGGCACGTCGTACTCGACTTCGGCCACGCCTCCGGGGGCCAATTTCCATTGCTGGCAATTGCTCGACGCGAACCACGCGGTCGAGGAACGAGAACGGCGGCCCCGGCAGCCGGGCGATGAAGCGATCGGCATCGAATGGCCGATACGGCTCCCCAAATGACTTTGACGGGCTGCCGACTGCGAATTCCAGAACCTGTTCGCGTGTAAAGATCGGCTGCTTCCCGGCCCAGATTTCGTCCAGCCGTTCGCGGGTCATGCCGCTGAATTGCAGCGAGAGGTTGGTGATGTCCACGATCGGCTTGCCGTCGGCGTACATGAGCGCATCGCAAATCACAAACGGTTCCGGGCGAAAGCCAATCTCCTTGATCGACACCTCGTAGACGACTTTCTTGGTCGACGCGATGACCTGCCCGCGGCACTTCAAGCGGCTGGCCACGCCCGGCACCGGCTCGAAGCGAGCCTCGCCTTCCTCGCAAACCCAACCCATCCGCATGAGCAAAACGCGCAACGTATGCAGGCAACACTCGTACATGAGCGTGCCGGGCATGACCTGATCGTCGACAAAGTGACAGGTGAGGAACCAGTCGTCGGGATGAATGTCCGCCTCGCAACGAATGCGGCCGAGCCCATAACGGCCACCAGTCGGCTCGATCCGCTCAACGCGATGCACCAGCTTGAGCATTCCGCCTGGCAAGCGCATCGGCGTTTGCAGATTGGCCCGGTCGAATTCCCTGCCGAATGCTGTTACGAGTTCGCCATCGCGAAGAGCGTCGACGCGATCGGAATCCATCGACTCGTCGCGGAGAGGAGCCGGCGGCGACCAGTCCGCCGGTTTCTTTCCAGGCATCGGCTTGAGGTCGAGGGCGGTATGCACGACGCCCTTGCCTGCCGCGAGTTCCTCCGCTGTGAAGAAGCCCGCGCAACCGTCGCGCATGGTCAGCAGCGGCTCGCCGTTCACGGTCCCGTCAAAGCGGAATCGGAAGAGATACGTGTCCCCCTGGCGGAAAAAGTGATCGATCCGAATGTCGTAACGAATGAGATCGCCGACTTTGGGCAATTCGCGGTGGAACGTGACTGCGGCATCGAGCAGTCGATAGCAAGCGAGCCCGCGCGTTTTGAAGTCGATGCCGAGGAAGCCGGATAGAAACAGGTCGGCCTGGCCAGCTTCGATCGCAATGCACGCGGGAATTCGGCCGGCGTCCAAATACCATCGTTCATCATGGACGCGGTGCTCGGTAACGAGCCGTCCAGGCTCCAGCGACAGCGGCTCGCCTTCGATGGTGGCAATCCGGTCGACCAATTGCAATGGGCCGTCCGGCAAGCGAACGCGGGTGGGGAATGAATCGATCTCGGCGTAGCGCGGACCAAGAACATTGCCAACTTTGCCACGTGCGAATTCCATGCATTCCGGGAATTCGAGCGAACGCGGTATTTCGAGCGGTGGCGAAATGATCGGCGTGATCGCATCAGGCCGACTGTTTCCCTCGGCCATCGCTTTTTGGAGAATTGAGGTTTGCCGAGCAACCGCCTGTGCGAAATGCCCCTGAATCGTGGTCGAAAAGCGCAGGAACGCTTCATGAGCTTGGAGGGTCGCCGATTGCGTGTCGGCTAAAACAACGACCGGCGACACGATTAACGCGTTATCGTTCGGCCGATCGGGCGGAGCCCAAAGCGATGCCGCGGGTGACGAATCTCGATGATCGTTGCCCTCGTTGTCCTCGTTGCCTTCGTTGCCGCTCGGGGCGCCACCGCCCCATTCCGGCGCAACGACAACGTGCGCGGGCGCGGGAGCTTCATCGTCGGCGGGGTTCCGGGCGCCGCGCTTTGGCGTCGGTACCGCAGTTGGACGGTAACCGACTGGCAATGTAATCGTCGGACCAGCCAGCCGCTCAGCCCGCTCCGGCCAGTCATATAGCATCGACAAATCCATTGGCACACGTTCAGCGTGCAATTGTGCCAGGAGGCGCAGGACATTCGACACATTGTCCACCCGGGCAACGCACGCAGCCAGCGCCAGATGCGGGCGGCCGGCGAGAATGGAGTCGATCATCCGCGTACAGGAATTGCCCGGTCCGATCTCAAGAAAAATTCGCGCCCCATCGTCGTAGGCGGCGTTCACGACGCGAGGAAAATCGATCGTATCCAACACAGCCGCCGTGATCGCATCGGCCGCGGCTTCTTCATTCAGGTCATACTGCCGGCCCCACGCACCACTGTAATAGCGCACCCCCGGGGCCGGAAACGTCGGCAGCTTATGCAATTCGCGATATGCACCGCGAACCGGCTCCGCGACTTCGCAGTGGGCGGTGGATACGCCGCGCACTTCGATGAACGGCGCGCCAAGCGTCCGGACGACCGCGTCGACGGCCGAACGCTCGCCGCCGATCACGCAATCATCAGCGGTGTTGATGATCTGGATGTAAACCCGGCCATTCGGGGGGATCGCAGCGCGAACGCGCTCTGCCGAAGCGGAAATGACCCCGGTCCGCCATTCCATTTGCTGATCGGTTGGAACTTGCCATTTCGCTCGTGCCGCGTGGCACGGTCCAGCGAGATCGCTCGCGAATATCGATGACTCCTGCATGCGGCGGAACATCTGATCGCGATCGCGCCAGGCTCGCGTGCCGTAAAGTTGAGCCGACTCGCCCAAGCTGTATGGAATCGCCGCGTTCGGCTGCACGCCAAAGGACACCAGCAGGTCGCTCACGAGCGTGCCAAGAGCCACTTGAGCGAAGATCAATTCCCGAGGTGAAAGCGGATCAAGCGAGTCGGCAAGCCAAACCTCGCGCGCATGGTATTGGCTCGCTAGCCACTGATTCTCCGCCATCTGCCGGTGCAGCACATGCGGGAAGGCCACCCCGAGATCGCGGCCCATGCCCGCAAAATGATTGCCCGATCCAGGGTAAACGAACGCGATGTCGCCTCTTAGGGGGCTTGGCGAATAGTAGAGTCGATCGGCGATCGACACATTTGGTCGCTCCCGGAGGCGCGATTCCGCAAGCCCAATCAGTTGTCGCAACTCGGCTGACGATTCAGCCACGAACGAGATGCCAAGCTGACCCGCAGCCCGTGTACGACGCGACTGCCACCAGCGGCGAGCGACTTCATTCGGCGGACCGTCAGCGATTGCGTTCAACGCTAGAAGCTCAGCGAGCAGATCGGAAGGTGAGTCGCCGGACAACAAGAACAGTCCATCCGGCCGACCGGCGAGCGGCGGTGTCGGGCATGGACGCTCGTATTTGCCGGGAGGTTCCGTGCAAGTGACGCTGAGCCCAAACCCCGCAGGGTTCGATCCTTCGATGTTGCATTGAAATCGGCCATCAGCCCGGTCGCGGAGTGCGAACACGGGCCGCCCGGTCGACCCGCCTATCCCCGACTCAAATCGCGAACAGATGTCGACCAGATCCAAGAGTTTGCCGGCCCGGCACGCAGTCGATTGCTCGTCGGAAAGGGTTTCCACGCCCTCCACAACAAGGTAAACACGATCGCCGTCGCGCTCGGCATCATCCAGTCGCTTGAGGACAATTGCCGACGCTCGGTCCCAATCGCCGCCAATCCGCGGGTCCGAGTCCAGGGCGACTTCGCCAACAAGCGCTCGATCGATCTCGCCCTTTCGCAACGCCTCCGTCGCGAGAGCAATTGACCGCAGGCCGCCCGCCTCCTCGTCGCATACCGCGAAGCTCGGCCCGCCGGCGCCGAGGAAACGCGCGACCCGGCTGGCCGCGATGCTCGCAAGCGAACCCATCGTACGATTGGCGGTCAGGGCCGGATGGACTGCGTCCATCAGCGACGGCGTCAATTTCGCCGGCCATCCAGCGGAGGTAGTAGTTGGTCGTGTTGGGGTCGAGTTGTACGCCGATGAAGACACCGGTTGATTGTCCCGCTGGCAACGTTCGAACGGCAATCGTCCATCGCCTCGGCCGCGACTTGGAGCATGAGCGTCTGCTGCGGCAGCATTTCCTCCAATTCCATCGGCGGAATGCGGAATCGCGCGACCGGCAAGGTAATCGATTCGATCCGCGAGCCCGCGCGCGATGCGACTCCGACGATCGCTACGGGCGAACTCGGTCGCGGCAACGCCGGAAGCGTCCGCCAACCGCCCGCAACGCTTTTCCCGTTGCTAACGCGACCGGGCTCGTCGGTCCATTCCTCAATCAGGACATGCGCATTGATGCCGCCGAAGCCGAAGCCATTGACTGCCGCTCGACGCGGTCCACTCGTCTTCCACGGTCGGGATTCTTGCAGGATGCGGAACGGGCTCGCGTCGTAGCCCAATTTGGGCGACGGGTGTTCGAAGTTCGCGGTGGGCGGAAGCGTGCGCTCGCGCATTGCCAGCAGCACCTTCGCCACCGCGGCCGCGCCGGCGCCTGTCAGCAAGTGCCCCACCGTCGACTTCACCCCGCTTAGCACGGCCGACCGGTCCTCGCCGTCCCAGAGCTTGCGCAAGCTTTCGAACTCGACGGCGTCGCCGGTCGGTGTGCCGGTTGCGTGACATTCGATCAGTTGAACGTCGGATGGTCGCCATCCCGCTTGTCGATACGCCGCTTGCAGCGCCCGCAGTTGTCCTTCGCTGGCCGGCTGTAGAACATTGCCTTCGATGTCGTTCGATAAACCGATTCCCGCGATCACGCCATGAATGGTGTCGCCGTGCGCGATCGCATCACTCACTCGCTTCAAGACAAATGCACATCCGCCTTCACCGACGATGAGGCCATCGGCCCGCTCGTCGAACGGAGCACATCGACCACTGGGGGATAGCGCCGGAGTTGCGCGAAGCCCATTTGCGTATACATCGAATCGGGCCGCACCAACCCGCCAGCGAGCATGGCGTCGGCCCGACCCGCCAGCAATTGATCGCATGCCAGTTTGATTGCATACAGCGAGGATGCGCACGCCGCATCGAGCGCGTATCCCCCCAGGCCAAGGCCCAGTCCGCGCGCCACGAGAGCAGCCGGCAGCCCGGTCGAATATCGATTGCGCCGATCGGTTTTGCTCACGGGATGAAAAAGTCCCAGCCTCGGACCGAGCACTTCGAGCGTGATGGCATTCATCTTCTCGGTCGGAAGTGCAATGTTGCCGAAGATGACGCCGCAACGTTCGCGATTTACTCCTTCAGTTTTCGTTGTTTGCCAGGCACTGTTGCCAATGTGAAGCGCCAAATGAAAGACGGGATCGAATTCGTCGAGCGGCCAGCCCGCGAGATCCATCCCTTCAACGTTGGTTGTAAATGGCGAGAGATAATAGCCGCGTAACGTGGGCACTCGATCGGGCGTCGCGGCGCGCGAATCGAGCAGCGACGGCGGCGCAATTGGCCAGCGACCGGGCGGAGGATCGCTCGAGCAATCCACCGCGCCCGCGACGTTCGCCCAGAATTGAGCGAAATCGCCAGCACCGGGAAGCAAGCCGGCCATGCCGACGATCGCCACCCGATCGTGAAGCCGTGTCAATGCAGTCAACTCCCGATGCGCGTCAGGTGGGTCGTTGCGGATGACGAGGCCATCCGGCCGCGGCGGAAGGCCTCGTTCAGGGATTGGTCGATGACATGTTCGGCGTCCGTCATTCGCGCGACCAGTCGGCCGTCGGCATCGATGAACTCAATGTCGGCGCGGGCAATCGTTCCGTTATCGTGCGTAATGCGCGCGGCGATCAGCACACCGTCCGCTGGAAACGTCCGGCAATACTGGCGAAATTGCCCCGCGAAACAGGGTAATGAGGCCGCTCGATGCCGCTGGTAACTCCACACACTCAATAGCTGAAAGGCCGCATCGACCGCGAGGGGATCGGAAATCCAACTTCCGCGGACCGGGCTGTTCATCCAGGACGACGGCGCTGGGGCGGTTCGGGCAAAGGCAATCGCGCCGTGATCGCCCATCCCATCCACTCGATCAAATGCCCGCAGATCAAAGCCGTGAAATAGGAAGAAGTCATACACTTCGTCGATGGAAAATGCAAACGGGCCCGTTTCCGGGGGCGATTCGGCAAAGGGAGCTTGGAGCAGTCGATCCGCCAGCACGATCTGGGCACGAGAGTGCGTGACGACCCGACCCTTGCGCGAACCCCGGATCTCGACTGGAACGACAAACAAGCCATCCCGCCGGGTCGCCTTTCCCGCGAGAAAGCGCAACGCAGCGGGAATCTCGTCTTGGACGTGGACGCCCTGGTAGATTCGCAAATCATCGAAGCCATGAAACTTGAGTCCGGGGTGGCCGTGCATGGCGGCGTGTGCCATCCATTCCATGTGAAGCACAAACGGAACAACCGCTTTATCGCCGATCACGTGCGATCGCAGGATCGGATGATCGGCGAGTGCGACCGTTCGCTCGAAGACGACGTGCAGTTCCGCGGGTGGAGATACTGGCAGAATCGGCGCCTCCTTCGACTCGGGCGCGGTGGCGAGGACGACGACCTCCGCGGGCCGATCAGAGGAGGCGAGTTCGCGGAGCAAGGTCTCCCCGCCGTCGGTATAGGAAACCAACCCGATCCCCTCGCTCGCGAAGACTTTGGCCAATGCCGGCGTGACCATCCCGCCTTCCCACGGGCCCCAGTTCAATGCGACCGTGCGGCAGTGAGGCCGGAACCGTGAAAGCTTCTGCGCGGTCTTGTTCAGGACCTCGTTTGCGGCTGCATACGCAATCTGTCCGGCACGGCCGAAGCGGCCCGTGGACGAGGAAAACAACACAACGGCGCGAAGTGGATCGTCTTCGGTGGCCGCCAGGAGGTTATTCAGGCCCTGGACCTTGGTGGAATAGACCGCTTGAAATTGCTCCTCGGTCAGATCTTCGATCTTGCGATCGGCGAGCACGCCGGCCCCATGAATGAGCCCGGAAATCGGACCAAACCGTTCGCGAACGTCCGCGAGTAAAGCCGCCAGAGCCGCACCGTCCTGTACATCGACGGAAACGTACTCAACCGTTGCACCCGCCTCCCGCAGTCGCGCCAGATTCCGGGCGACTTCCCGGCCCGCAAGGATTCGTTTGCACTCGTCAGCAACTGCGCCGGCGTGGCCGGCCGATTCGGTTGCGCGAGTATCGCTTCTTTGATTGCCGCCTCGTCAGTCAGACCTGCCAGCCAGTCCGGTTCTTGACGATTCGCTGGGGTTCGGCCGAGAAGAATGAGCTTGGGCTTTGTTTCGCGCACCAGGGGGAATAGCGATTCGGCAGTGACGCCGCGGGCGCCGCCGGTGACAACAATCACGTCGCCTGGATAAAAGACCATTGGCTCGCCGGCCGGCAGCACGGCCGGGGCGTCGACCAATTCAAGCGTCTCACGGCCCTTAGCCGACAGGCCGACTTCGACGGGTCCGGCCGTCAAGATTTCCTCGACCACGACGTGCGGCACATACCGGAGAACATTCGGATCGATGTCGATCGCCTTGCATGCCACTTGCGGCCATTCATGGGCCGCGGTCTTGCTCAGTCCGGCCAGTGCCCCGTGTACCGGATCGCGACTTGCATCGAGTCGCCCGAATCCGAATGCCCCATCCAACTTGGTCACAGTGGCGAAGAACGAGCCGCCGGCACGTGCCGATTCCGCGAGGGCCGGAGCGGCACGCTTGAGCCAGCGGAACGCTCGGAGAGGCAAATCAACGGGACCCGGTTCATCCGGAGCGACGAGCACCAGGCCGGCTAGGCCAAGGGGCAAGTATGCGAACGGCGAATCGTTCCATTGGATGAACTGAGGCCGACAGCCCGCGGCATCGAATTGCTGCGACAATCGCGCCGTGAAACTGGATGGATCGGCAATTAGCCACACTGGCGCGAATCGGTCGAATCGGATCGGCGGACGAGAAATGTCCAGATTGATTGGTGTCGGTCTAATGATGCTTCGCACGAGGTTTCCACGCGAAGCATATCCACTTTCGCCAAGGGGCATGACCTGCTCCGGAAAGGCGTCGGGCGGCAGGAAAGCAGTGGGAAACAGCGAGGCAGTTTCTTCGGCCGAAGCGCGCTCACTCTCAGCGGAGCCGGGAGTGAGCGCCAATTCGAAAGGGCGTGGGTCCTCCGCTGGCGGCGTTATCGGCGGTCCCGACCCGAGGAATAAGGCAATATCTCGCAGCGTATGCAGAGTTCCCAGGTGTTCTGGCTTGACTGACGGGGCGTCCGGGACGCGCTCTTGCAAGGCCGAAAAGATCTCGACCCGCTTAATTGAGTCGATGCCCAAATCGGCATCGAGCGCCATGTCGAGTCCAAGCATATCGGCCGGGTAGCCGGTTTTTTCGGCAACGACTGCCAGCAAAATTCCCGCGAGGTCGCCGTTCGACGACGCCGATGATTTCGATCCCACGGCCGGAGTCGGAATCGTCGGTGGTGTCTGCTCGGCCGCCGCCGTCGGAACGGAGCGTTCAAGGAAATTCGCGATGTCGCGAAGCGTGTGCAGGGTGCTGAGATGTTCCGGCTTGACTTCCGGGGCATTCGGAATCCGCTCTTGTAATGCCGAGAAGATTTCGACGCGTTTAATGGAGTCGATTCCCAAATCGGCGTCGAGCGCCATATCCAAGCCGAGCATGTCGGACGGATAGCCGGTCTTTTCTGCAACCACCGCAAGGAGAACGGTGCTGGAATCCGGCCCCCTGGCGACGGCGTTGGCAACGGATGGGGTTGGTGGGGCTGGGGGTACCGACGCCCGTGGCGGTGGAAGCGCTATTGGAATCGGTGTCGGCGGGGGAACGGATACGGGCAACGCGGGCGTCGGGGCGGCGTGGACTATTGGAACTGCCGGCAAGCTTGGAATGGTCTGGCCGGTTAGAATCGCGTGCTGCTGCGCGACTAGCATTTGAAGGGTCGCCAGCGCTGCCTGCTGATTGTCGAGGAACTGCTTGTGCAGTTTCGCCGTCTCTTCCTGCATCCGCTGGAAAGCGAGCAGACTTTGCTGGGTCACACCCAGTGCGCCGGCAAGGGCCGGTGACTCTGGCTGCGAACTCTTTGGTTGATCGGTCATCAAGTCTCTCTGCTTGACCCGCGTCGTAGACGCGGGCTCAGTTTGCTTTATGGACGATTTCGCCGGCTTGCCATTGACTGATGCGGTCGACGTCACGGACTTTGGGCGAATGTAATTCGCGCCGACAATCGGGACCGTCAGACCAGGGCGCGCTGTGGACGTTGAATACTTCTGGCCCTCTTCCCATTCTTGTAGGTCAAGAACGTGCCCTCGAGCGGCGATTCGGGAGAGCAGATGTGCGAGATCGAGCAACCCGGATTTTCCGCCGCCCGAGATATCAAGGGCGCAGCAGTCCCACCCGGTGATATCAGCGCGGGCTTTCAGCGTCGCGTCCGCCAGGCGAGTCAGTACCGCGCCGGGTCCAACTTCCACCAAGGTCCGCACGCCCGCCAGTGCCATGTTCTGAACTTGTTGCACGAATTCAACCGGGTTGGCAAGCTGTTGGGCCAGCATTTTCTTGGCATTTGCAACGGTCGTTGGATAGGGAAGTCCCTTCTGATTAGCGAAGACCGGGATATCCGTCTGGTGAAATGACACTTCTTCCAAAATGGCTCGAAATGGGATGGTCGCGGCAGCTACCAGGGAACTATGAAACGCGGCCGCTACCGGGAGGCGGGTGCAGCGGAGGCCTCGTTTCTGGAGAGCCGTGTCCGCGCGCACGATCTCGGCCATGCCGCCACTGAGCACTTGCTGGTTGGGGGCATTGTAATTGGCGATGACTAGATCGAGCTTTCCCTCGCCGAGGACTCGTTCGACTTCGGCGAGCGAAGCGTGCACGGCCAACATGCCGCCGTCGCCGCCTGCCAATCCAGCCATGATCTGGCCGCGCTCTCTCGATAGCCGATGCAGGGCCGCGGCATCGAACGCGCCGCCGGCACATAACGCGACCAACTCTCCATAGCTGTGACCGGCGAAGGCGTTAGCCTGGATACCGAATCGCTGCAAGGTCCGCCAGGCGCCAATCTCGACCGCGCCCAGGGCGGGTTGGGCCACATTCGTGGCGCGTAAGGCCTTTTCCTGCGCCGCTCGTACGGCCTGCGTGAATGCGGGATGCGGGTAGATCAAGTCCGAAAGGCGCTCGTCGCCGACAATCGCGAAATTGGCCTCCGCCAGGCTTTCGAGCATTTCCGGAAAGGTGCAAGCGAGATCGCGAAGCATGCCGACGCTCTGCGACCCCTGGCCGGGGAACAAAACGCCGAGCGATCCTGCGGACGGGCCTCGTCCGAAATACGCCCCTTCCGCGATCGCCCAAAAAGTGGAATCGGTTTGTAGTTTGTTTTGGGCGGCGGCGAGCAATTTGGGGAAATCCGCTCCTTGTGCCGCAACGAGCAGCAACCGGCAATTCGCTTGCGCATCGAATGCGGCCCGCGACTCGGCCGCGCGGTTGCAGAATTCGCCCCAGGATGATTGGCTTCGCCAGGTGGCAAGCTGCCGCTCCAGTTCAACCGGCGATGCGCCCGAGAGAGCGACGATTTGCACTCGGCCATCCCAATCTGGCCCCGTTTTCTCCGGCCGATGTTCTTCCAGCACCGCGTGGAAATTGCTTCCGCCAAAGCCGAACGCACTCATGCCGGCTCGTCGCGGATGCGCACTTCGCGGTAGCCAAGGCCGCTTCTCCGTATTCACATAGAGAGCCGATTTGCCGGGCTCGAGCGGCTCGACCGGCTTCTTGACCTTGATCGTCGGTGGCAGCACCTTGTTGTAAAGAGCCAGCACGGCTTTGATGATCCCGGCCGCCCCGGCGGCCGCCTTCGTGTGGCCGATCATCGACTTGACCGAACCAACGGCGCACCACGTGCCGTCGGGCTTCGCCTCGCGGAACACTTGCGCCAGGGCCGTCGCCTCGACCGTGTCGCCGACCTTGGTGCCCGTACCGTGCGCTTCGATCAGTTCAATTGTCGCCGGCGAAACGCCTGCGAGGTCGTAGGCGTTCTTGAGCGCTCGCACTTGCCCGCTCGTGGACGGGGCGTAGACCGCATTTCCTTTGCCATCGCTCGACGACCCGATCGCCTTGAGCACCGCATAGATTCGATCACCGTCGCGCTCGGCGTCGGCGAGGCGCTTAAGGACGACGATGCCGAGGCCCTCGCCGAGAATGGTGCCGTCGCCATCGGCGTCGAATGGCTTCGCGTCGCCACGTCGCGAGAGGGCCGGCGTTTTGCTGAAGCACATGAACATGAAGATGTCGTTGAACGTGTCGACACCGCCAGTGACCGCCACGTCGCAACGCCCGGTCGCCAATTCCAGGCCCGCCAGATGAATCGCGCTGAGCGAACTGGCACAGGCGGCATCGACGACGCAATTGGTGCCGCCCAGATCGAGCTTGTTCGCGATGCGCCCGGCCACGACGTTGCCGAGCAATCCGGGGAATGAGTTTTCCTGCCACGGGACATAGGAATCGGAAATATCCTGCACCACCCGATCGGCGGTCTCCTTGTCCACTCCCGCGGTCGCCAGCGCCTTGCGCCAGCGCGGGTGGCCGAGGCGAGCGCCCAGCGGAATGACCAGTTCCAGCGTGCCGGTGACGCCGAGAATCACGCTGATGCGATTGCGATCGAATGGGCGATCGGGCGTGTATCCGGCATCGTTCAGAGCTTGCCGGGCCGCAACCAATCCCAGGAGTTGGGAGGTATCGGTCGCTTCCAGATCGACCGGCGAGATGCCAAATTCGAGCGGGTTGAATTCCACGGCATCAAGAAAGGCCCCGCGCGCCGTGTAGGTCATATCCGGCGCTTTCGGATCGGAATCGACATAGTCCTCCGGCCGCCAATGCGTGGCTGGCACTGGGCCGACGCAATCGACGCCGTTCTTGACGTTCGCCCAGAACGCGCCGGGACCATCGGCCTTCGGGAACAGGCAGCCGATGCCGACAATCGCTAGTGGGACCGATTCGGAAGCCATCAATTCTCCGGCAAACGACCTATATAGTCAACAACCGCCCGTCCAGTTCCCTGTGGCTCAGCGGCGCATGGGAGAATAACCCGTCCAGGCTGACCCCCTGCGATCGCAATTGCATCTGGCGGAGCGTGATCGCCGCCCCGTAGAGCAGGTTTAGAGCCACCGCGACGACCGTGCGATTCTTGGCTTGTTCGAGGTATGAACCGCGAACCCATTCGTTGAATGCCCCCATCGACGGGCCGCACCAAACCTGGTAATCCACTTTGCGGTCCGGCACGCCCGCATTGGCCCACCGCGAAGATTGGCCCAGATACCAGCGAAACACCAGCGCCATTTTGTGCTTGGCATCGGACTCAGCCTTTGGAACCTGGGCCGGATCACGACGCAGAAAGAACTCGCGCGTCTGTCGCCATACTTCCTCCAAGTGCAAGCGAAACAGCGTCTTTTCCAATTGCGATCGCTCGGCCGGGGGAATCGCATCGAGCCCGGGATATGCCCGATACAGCTCGTACAGTTTTGCCGCCCGCATCGGGAACATGGTGCCGCGCTTGAGCACCTGAACCTTGACGCCCATCTCGAACATGTCGGCGGCTGGGGCCATCGCGACGTCTACCTGGCCCGCCTCCGCAAGCATCTGTCGCACGATGTCCGACGATCCTGATTCCACACATGCCTGGTTCACGGAGCCGGTGAGAATATAGGCCGCGCCCATTGCAAAAGCAGCCGCCGCGGATGCCGGCGTAGCAATGCCGCCGCCGAGGCCGACACGCAGAGCGTCCGCATAGCGATATTGCTCTTGCATCCGATCGCGCAACGCGAGAATGGTGGGCAACAGTGTGATCGCCGGCCGGTTGTCCGTGTGTCCGCCGGAATCGGCTTCGACAGTGATGTCCTGGGCGATCGGCACCTGCTGGGCCAGCTCTGCCTGCCGATTGGTGAGGTGACCGTGGGCAACCAATTCGCGAACGAATCGCTCCGGAGCCGGCGAAAAGAACTTGGAAGCCACCTCGATGCGCGAAACCTTGGCGATCACACGGTTCGGCGTCACGACGCGTCCGGTATCATCGCGGTGAATGCCCGCAAGGCGATAGCGAACGATGTGCGGCGTCAAGTCGAGAAAAGCCGATGCCTCCACCAATCGGATCCCATGCTTCAAATACAAATCGACCGTTGCGGACTCGTGGGATTGTTCGCCGGGGCTATGAATCAAGTTGAAGCCGAAAGGCCGATCGCCGAGATTGGTCTTGAGCCGCAGGATTGCAGTTTCAATCCGTTCCAGCGACAACCCGGCGGCGCCGAAAAACGCCAACATGCCCGCATTGGAAATCGATTCGACCAACTCTGCCGAAGCGATGCCGTTCGCCATCGCCCCCGTCACGTAGGGGAAGCGCAGGCGATGGTCCGTGCAAAATGCCGAGTCGCCGAGCCGAGACGATGGAATGGGCGACAGCAGTGCGAGCACTTTGAGTCCCGCGTTTCCCGTCAGTGCGATCGACCCGCCCTCCGCGAGCGCGGGACCGGAGTCGGACTGCACGATGACGATCGAGCGATTCAAGTCGCCCAGCGCGGCGCGCAGCAATGGCTCGGCGGCCGTCGGAACCTGACCATCCGGCAACCAACGGCCACGACATTCCGGTACAGTCGAATGGAGATCGCGCGGCCCGCGATTGGCGGACATGGTGAGAGGTGACACTCCGGTTGTCGTTCTGGGGTCGAGCAGGCTCCGCCAGGCAAGCGAAACCAGCACCGCTTAATCGCGAGGAATGACTCCTGCCAAGGATACGTCATCAACGACCGATCGGACAGCCGTTTTCCTTGCGGACACGAAACTTACGGCAAGGGCAAGAGTTGCATCACGCACCCAGGTTCAAGTTTCCTTCTGGGACCGAAAGTTCGCTGCCGGGCGCTCTATGTTTGCACATCCAGCCCATCTAACACGGACATCATCGCGTCGTTCCCTCGCCGACCGATGCATTTCAATTGAAGGTCAGGACCATGGCCCAGGAACAGGCAAACACCGCAACCGCCGATCGCCGCATTGTCCGTCGTCGCCCCCTGAAAAAGGGCGTCGGACTGACCATTCGCAAAGGCACCCTCGGCCTTGGCCCAAATCTGGCGGTGGGGGGCGTCGAACTTTCACATGACGGTATTCAACTCAAAGTGAAATCGGAATTGAAAAAGGGCGATGAAGTCGAGATCGGCTTGGTCGGCATCGGTCGGAGCAAGGCGATGGTCCTCATTGCCGAGGTTCGCTGGTGCAGCGCCGACGACGAGGGGACGGCATTTCTCGCGGGCATCAAGTTCCGCCGGCGACTGGCACACGCGGAGATCGGTCTCTATGTTTAGTGCCTTGTCCAAGCTTGAAAGTGGAGATCAGTCGTAGCGGAAGTCGCCCGATTCCGTGTCCAGCCAGCGTTCACGGAATCGGGCGACTTCCGCTACCTCTCCATTAGGCTTGGACAAAGCCTTACACCTCTTCCTCGTCCCAGGTTGACGGCGGGCCATCACTTTTTCAGCGCGTTTGCTCGCGGAGGCATCAGTCGAACGCGGTGCATCTGAGGAATGAGGTTGCGCTTGCTTCTGATTCCCGGTTCGCCCGCCCCCAGGAATTCAGCGGACTCACCCGCTTCCATATCGCTAGTCCGGTTGTCGAGCACTTCGTCGCGGACCATCACCAACAAGACTGTTCGCTCACCTTCGAGCAACGTGCGATCTTCATTCGGCGGTGTCACAAGGCGATTGAATCGATAGTGAAACTTGCTCGGCAACAGGGCTCGGAGTCCGACGCCGCGAGCGCCGAGAACCATCGTGCCTTCGCCCAATGAAATGCCTCCGCGAACCGGCCACGACACGCGAAGCGACGGCCGATTGCGCGACTCATGAGGATCGACGACATCCGCATCGCGGTCCCACCAGTAAACCGCAGCCAACCCGTCGCCACGATAGCGCATGTGAAGGTGCACCCCCTCCTCCTGTCGGGGATCTTCGCGCCGCTGTGCCGCCGCGGGCTTGCTCGTTCCCGCCGGGCCCAGGCGATCCACTTCTTCGGCCGGCTCTTCAATAAATGCCCCGAGTACGCCGGGCTCCTTCCCAGCCAGTTTCGTCGCTGTTGCGATTCGGTTCGCGATCGCGGCCGCCGGCGCCGGCCGCTGCCAGCGTTCAGACGTTTCGCTTTGGAACAAGAACGTGTCTTGCACGAGGTATTTCAAACCCGCGAATTGCTCCGGTTCGAGCGTTATGCCGTCAAGTTCCATTTTCTCAACGCGCCAAATGCCCTGCATATTCTCAATTGTCGGGCGGAGCAGCGTGCGGTCGCGGACGAGGGTCTCGTCGTCTGGCAGTGTGAAATCCTCGCGCCAGACCGTTCCCCGCGCGGGACGGCGAAAACCGATACGACGAAGAGCGATTTCCTCTTCGGGAATCGGTTCGCGGAGCCAGGCTTCCAGGTCGATCAGCGCTTCATCGGGCGGCTCGGGGTCAATGAGACCTGTCGAGATCGGCCCATCAAATTGGCGCACCCGTGTCAGAAGTGAATTATCGTTGATCACGCCAAGTGTCGGTCCGTACAGAGCGCGATCGCCGAACTGGCGGGGTCGCGGCGGCGTGTATTGATCGTCGCGTCCCTGGGCAAAGAGAGCGGGTGCCAAAACGAGGGCGATCAGTAAGCTGCGGATCATTTCGTGGGCCTCCAGAATCTCGATGCCTCGCGGGAAGAAATCCTCCCGTTCGCTCGAATTGCAGTTTGCATTCTTCCAAATCCTTTTGCGAATGCAACAGATCATGCCGGTAAAGGCTTGCCTTTCGTCTCGGGCGCGAACCAGATTAACGCCAGGCCAACGACATAGATCACACTCATGACCGTGCAAGCGCCTTGCCAGCCGACGTTCAGCTGATTCATCACCACGGGCAATTGCAAAACGCCCACCGCAGCGAGGATTCTCCCGAAGTTGAACCCGAATCCTTGGCCGGTCGCGCGCACTCGAGTTCGGAAGAGTTCGGGCAAATAAAGCGGAAGCCAGCCATAGAACGCGGCCGTGATGCCGCCAGCGATAAACGCCCAGACGAGGTACGAAAATGTATAGGAATCGTTGAGTTGATAGAGCCCGGTGATCGCTGCCATCGAGCCGATGCACAACAGCGCATAAGTCATTCGCCGTCCGAGCCAGTCGCCCGCGAGGGCGGCGGCGACGCAGCCAATCATCGCTCCGACGGAGGCGGCGATTTGCGTGTAGGCCTTCGCCCGTGGCTGCTCCCCGTTCGTCATCTTGTCGGCGTAGGTCGGCGCTTGTTGCACCGAACCCCACGTGCCGAGCAAGGCAACTCCCGAAAGCGATGCCGCGAGCAACAACCGACCTACGGTCGGCCGCAAGGCGAAGCCGACTCCGGATTCCCCGGGCAATTCGGCGGCTTCCGCGCGTTTCACGTAGCGAACGATCGGATAAAGATAGCCGGCCGTGATAACGACAACCGCCACGGCCGACCCCGCGATCCGTTGCGGCAACGAAAGGCCATCAATCGCCCATAGCGCAATTAGCCCGACTGCCGCGATGGCCCCGACCACGATGCCCAGCAGATCGATCGTCTGCCAGTGCGACGTCGCTCCCCGTTCCCGTTCGGCTTGCCAGCGTTGCGATTCCGGGACAAAGCATTGAATCAAAAGAGTCAACAGGGCAGGCAAGGCGCCGAATAGCATGAGGATGCGCCAGCCGGAATTGTGGACCAGCCAGCTCGCGGTTTCGTCGCCGGCGCCGATCGAAAGCAGCAGAGTCCTGACGTCGGGCAGGATGACGCTCAATGCCAGCCCGACACATGCGATCGTCATGTAGCCAAGGTTCGCCGCGGCGCCGATCACGCCGGCCAGCCAGGCTCGCGAGTGATCGGGCCAGACTTCCATCACGAGTGCCACGCCGAGCGACCATTCCCCGCCCATGCCCAACGACGCAAGCAGTCGGAATGCGGCGACTTGCCAGGCGCTATGGGACAGCCCGCAGATTCCGCTGAAGATGGCGTACGTAAGGATGCTCAACATCATCGCCCGCACCCGGCCGATGCGATCGCCAAGCCAGCCGAACAGCACGCCGCCCGTTGCCGCGCCGACGAGGAAGCCGGCCGTGATGATGGCGATCCACCGGCCGAGTTGCACGTCGTCAGTATTGCCGAGCAAATCGCTCAAAGCCGGCCGTGCGACCAGGGGAAACAAGCCCATTTCCAGGCCGTCGAACATCCAGCCGAACAGGGCGGCCAAGAGCGTAATCCAGCGACCGCGAGTTGTAAGTGCCATCGGAAAAGTCGGGAGAGGAAGGAATAGGTGGGACAGGCAACAGAATACCGGACCGGCGGCTGTGGGACAAAGGAAATGCTCCGCTGGAAAGACTTCGATCTGGTTGTTTTGCCGGCCGTAGGTCCGGCGAGCCGAGCCGGACCGGCTTGCGCCCTGGGACCGCGTCATGCCACTCCTGGGCAGCCTGTTTGGTCCGCCTCGGCTCGGCGGACCTACTTCCGGTCCGACGGAACTCTTCCACCGTGATGAAACCGGACACCCAGACAGGCGCTCGAACAACATCTTTTGTTTCGGTGTCAAAAGGTGTCAAATGGTGTCATTCAACCTCCCGGTCGGGCAAACATCTTTTGTTTTCTGGCTCAAACTGGGTCAAATTGGGTCACCTCCAGCCGCGGTCGGAGGAGCGCGCCGCGGCCGCGCCCCTTTCTGGTATTTTCGCGCGGACAAAGTGCAAGGGGGATTTTGGAAAAGAATTCGTTGTTTGGTCACGAGAAGGGCTGGGAGCTTCGGTCGGCGGAACAGAACGAGCGTCGAAGGGGTCGCGTGCCTCTGGCCCCAACTGCGGCAAAGGGGCGGTTTATACTTGACAGCCGCCACTGGGTAGGTTGTCATTATCCGATAGTTGCATGAGGACCTTGCGCCTGGTTCGGCAAACTTTTGACTCGAGGCCAGCCCCGGCAGAGGTATCAGATTTTCTGGAACTTTCTTGGCATGCTGTCGAGTCACGTTCATGGACACCTATGGGGAGCCGATTGTTCTCTACCGGTATTTTGATTTCCGTATGTTTCAGGACAACCCCCACGAAGTTTGAGAGCGCCTACTCGGTAAACACGCAGTTGTTTTCGAACTGGTTCCTGCAATGACCTTCCTCGCCGCCGCGAAGTCGTACCCGCGACTCCGCCGACAATTCCTGTTCATCCGACTGCAACTGTGGACCCGCCAGGCGTGCGACTTCACTCGCTTCGGTCGCACGTCTGCAAGTCGACTTTGCGCATTGCTGCTATACAGCGTACTCCCTTTCGGCGTGATTCTGATTCTCGCGTTCGCCTCGGGTGCCTCCGCGGGCGTAGGCGTGACTCTGGCATTGGTTGCACTGATCGCGGTCTTGGCAGCGGGAACCGCGCTCATCCTCATGGGAACAGATGAGGGACTGGCGGCGCGGAAAGACACAATTGCAGTGGAACTGCCCGCCGCTCGCAAGGCGTGGCTGGCATACCGGGAAGCAATTCGGAAGCAACAGGCGGAGCGCCAGGCGGCAGAAGCCACCCGAATTGAACGAGATCGCGAGTTGGCCGGACAACGATTGTTAAATGGGCACGACCGCGATGACGATCGTGGGACGCGGTCAGAGCGCGTGGCCGGCTGGTTGAACGGAAACGGCCGCTTCAATTTGGAAATCGTGGGCGAATCGCATTACCAACGCGAGTTGGAAGAGGTCTGCGGGGGCCGGACGCGCCAAAGCGCGGACTTTGTGGCGTGGGCGGTCCTGGTTCTGGACGACGGCAACCCGTACGACCGCTCAGCGGTGCGGGTGGACATTGACGGGCTCACCGTCGGCTACTTGGCCCGCGACACGGCAAGAAGGTTTCGCGCTCGCGTTCGCCGCGAGGGCCTCGGTGGAACTCAGTTCCGGTGTCGAGCCAACATCCGGGGTGGCTGGGACCGTGGCGGCGATGATTACGGCTATTTCGGCGTCTGGCTGGATGTCTGCTTGTACGCCAGGTAACGGCGCATTCGATTCCTAGGACCGTATGTCCAAGCCGCCTTCGCCGCTTCAAGGACGTCTCGCGCTCGCCCATTTGTTCCGGGTCTTCGACTTCGGGGACCAGGTACCTCTCGATTTTCTTGACGGGTCACTGCGCTTACTGTCCCAGCTAATGCCGGTGCGGGACCGGGCAATAACTTGAAGAAATCGACTGGCCACGATCTCGAACCGTTTGGGGGAACCCAACAGTGAGTCTAACCGCGCTCGTTCGCACAAAGACGTTCCGGGATCTCTTGGCCCCCCTGGTCGATGCAATTCCCCGGCCCAAGAAGCTGCCCATTCGGTTCGCGCCGCAGACCGAGAATCACTCGCTCGTAGGAACCGCATTTGACTATCTCTTTCGGTTCGAAGTGCAACGGCGATACCCGCATTCGGAACATCATCATTGGGTTGCCGAGACGGCGTTGGCCATTGCGGGATTCTGCGGCGCAAGTAGTGCTGAGCGGCTGGCGATTCACGAAGTAATTGCCCAAGCGAGACAGGCGCTCGCCGCCCACCGTGATTTCAACCTAATGACCGCGGGACAGCTCGCGGTCATGGGCGAGCACGCGCTTCGCCTCGCGAAGGTAGAATCGCTGTTGCGAGCAGGGAAGCCACCGATGGATTTACTGTTGACAGATGCCGCTGACATCGCCGATCTCGTTGCACTCGTCAATGCTGTGCCCTGGGACGAGTTCGACTGTGCTGGTCGCATCCTGCTGAATCCCTTCTTTGGCAATGTATCCCCGCGACTCGGCGGAGCTGATGCGGACCTTCTTCTAGGAACTTGCCTGATCGATATCAAAGTGATTCAGTCTTGGGTGGCGGTGGAACACTTGCGTCAGATCGTCGGGTACTTCCTGGCGGCGCGCTGAACAGAAAGAGACTCCAGCGTTCCCGGTCCCGAATCGCCTCGGGCTCTACTTGGCGCGGCACGGGTATTTGTGGGAGTTTCCGACCGAGGTCTTGCTGCGCAATCCAGCCTTCGTTTCAATCGAAGAGCGATTCTGGGCGGCCTCCATCGAGGCACGTCCTCTCCGCTCGCCGATCCCGCTACCGCCCTCGTTTCCGGCCCAATTGACTCCGCCCTTGACGTCGCTTGACCCGACTGTGTGGGAACTGTTCGTTCAACGGATTTCTGCTCAACCGGAACTCATTGCGAACTGGGGGTGGCCGACTCTCGAAAAGTTGGGCCAAATCGCTCAAGTCCTCGGACAATGGAGCCAGCGCGGGAGAAGCCCAAGACTCACGCTGCGAGTCAATGAAACGACGTGCGAAATGGAGAGATTCGGAGGAGAAATACGGCGGAGTTTGCATTGCCAGATTCGGCCTCCTCTCGCCCTAGGCACCGAGTTGCCGCCCGGGCTTTTTGCCGCGAACTCGGCAATGTGCTTCCGGTCGTTGGACTGGGGTTCGCCGCAGGAGATCGCAAACTCCCGGACCCTAGTGGATCAGGCTGGTACACCGGCAGACTTCCCTGGGTTAGCAAGCAATTATCCGGCAGCCGCGTGGAAGTTCTTCTTGAAGCTTGCGGACTGTCCCCTGTCCGAGCATTGACAGGGTCCGGTCATGGAACACAATCCGCACCTGCATGTGCCGACGGTTCACTATCACCACTCAGTTGGCCGGCATGGCCGCCGCCTCGAGCGCTAAGTCGGTTCGCAGCCACTTAGCCGGAATACCAAGCTTCCCGCGGCAGATCTTCCGCCCGCATCATCAGCCGGGCCCGAATCGTGTAACGTTCCAAGTACCACACAAGCGTGTACCGAGATCGTCGGTCTTGGTTGAGAACGATTTGAAGCGACCCTGGTGCATGTTTCCGGCCGGGACAGTTTGGCACTTGCCTGGATGGCGCGTCGTGTGGGTGGAAGTTAGCCAGCGCAAAAGCGCGGTCGGCCCCCGGCCGTATTGTGACCGTGAAATGACTGAAAAGGCCGCGCCGATCATATCGATCGATGGCGGCCCCGGTTGAGGTAGGATTCGTGCGCTTCGGTCTGATCGAAGTCGCGACTGGCGGCGTATTCGGACGCACGGCCTTCAGCGAATCGGGACTTCGTAAACGATCACGCCGAGCAATTGTCCCTCTTTGACTTTGTGGCAGACGCAGCACTGGCTCATGACGGCGGGGACGATCGTGCCGGCTCGGAGCACCGGCTTGCCGTCATGTTCGGCGATTTCCTCGACGTAGGTCTTGCCCCCCTTGATGTCGGCGACGACTTTTTTCTCGAAGTCCGTTTGGGCGACGTTCTTCTTGCTCTTCGGCTTGCCCGTCGCATCGAGGAGTCGAGCCGTGTGGTAGCCCTTCTTGTGCATCGCTTCAAAGACTGCCTTGGCGACGGTCGCTGCCGGCGTGTCCGATTGCTTTTCCACATAATTCGCGGTGATGCCGACCACGGCCGTCTTGTACAGATCGTCGAGCTTTTTCACTTCTTCGCGCGCCGCTCAACGGCCGCGGGGTCGGGGGTTTTCGTTGCCTTCTCTTTCGCGGCCAACGGAGTTGGTGCGGTGGATGTCACCGCGAAGGTCGCGGCCAATGCAACGGCAACAGCCACTGACATAATTGCAAGGCGAATCCGCATCTGTTTCGAGCCTCGTTTTTTGGGCGGTGGGATAAAATTGGACATCTTTGTCCACAAACCCTTTTACCATTCCCGCAACGAGGGGCAAGCTAAATCGGATAAAAATGTCCAAAATAACTAATCAGTGGGGAGGCGGCGGATGGGATCCAGTTGTGTTGCTCAGTTCACAGCGCGGCCGAGCCGCATGCGAGAATGAGAAGACAGAAACGCGGGATGAGCCGGACGAGAAGATCCCAACACAAAGACACGAAGGTCACACAAAGGCACAAAGGAACACAAGTGGGCAGATCATCCGATCCTTGTGTCTTGGTGTGACTTTTGTGTCTTTGTGTTGGGCTCTTCTCTTGCCGAGCACCGGCAGTAGCACAGTCTGGTTTTGACCGCGCGGTTGTAGCAAAGAATTCACGCCCGTCGGTGTGCGAGCGATTCGTAGGACAGGTTTTCCAACCTGTCCTACAAATCGCTTCCTCGCGTTCGCGTTGGATTCGGTTCCGTAGGACAGGTTGGGAAACCTGTCCTACGGAACCTCGACTGAGTGGCTAATTGTTGATTGCCCCTGGAAGGTTAAGGCAACTCAATTGATGTTCAATGGACCACTATTTCGCCAACCACCAGAGTCCGCCGAGCAGTGTCGCCGTTCCCACTGTGCCAAGGACCAGCCACGACGTGAGATAGCCTTTGGTCCACGCGTCGATGCGGAAGAAGACGGCAAACACGCCCGCCAAACCACCCAGGCCAGCGAGGATCCAGAGCGCTTCGCTGGCGCGTTCATGCGAGCGCAATGAGCGCACCTGATCGGGCTCGACGCGGACCGCGACGGTGATCTTGTACATCGTCTCCTGCTTGCCGTCGATTTCGATCTGCTGTTCGGCAACCTTTTCCTGATCGTTCAAGAGCATCTTGTCGCGAATCAGTTCCGTGCAGCGGCGGTCGCTTGGCATCCGTTCGATCGGCGGAGATTGCTGGCCGAGATACTCGTGGAATTTATCGACCGCGGCGCGAATCGCGCTTTCGCGGGCTTTTTCTTTGGTCGATTCAAAACCACCCGTCGCCGTGAACGTCGGCTCCTTTGGCCGGGGCGGCACGGCCGGAGCTGGCGCTTTCTTGCGATGCGATTTGGATACCCGCCCGTTTTTGACTTCCGTCGGCGCCTGCTTGACTTCGCCCGACTCCTTGCCGTCGAAAATCACGTACTGTCCAAAGGCCGGCGCATGCACCGCGGCTACGGCGAAGGCAGCGAGTGCGACGATCGTGGTTTCAAATCGGTTCATGGCTTCTCCTGGCGCTACTCCGCGGTCGGTTCTCAAGCGTATTCCAATCGTCGCCGTCTCGGTTGTGGCGGCGGGGGCGGCGTCCACGGGCTGACCAGTTGCACGACGCCCGCCGTACCGGCCAAGGCCAGGAACATGTAACCCGGCGGGTCATCCGAGTGAATGAAGATGTTCCAGCCAACCCACAACAGGAACGCCCAGAATCCAGCCACGAAAACCGGTCCCAGGCTAAAGCGATCCTTGCGGCGGCGCTTAGTGTGGTCGTGCCACGACATCACTCCGAGCGCCAGGGCAAACAGCACCGTATAGCCAATCAAGTGCTCGACCACGCCTGGCGCTGCGCGAACCGTTCCCGCCAGATAAGATTCACTGGCGGGCGGCGCGACTGAGCCATCGCCGACCAGAGTTGGCATCGACCATCCTTCGATCCAGAATGCCGCCACGCCAATCGCGGCCCCGAGCAGCATCATTCCCCAGGTGCCGATGCCCCGCTTCCGGCGTTCGCGGAGTTTTCCGGCGCCAACACCGCCCAGCTCAAAAGGACGGTGATGCCATACATCGGCATCAGCTCGTACCAATCGACCCGGCTGGTGAAGACTGCCTGAAAGGTCGCCCAGGCGGCGACGACCACGACGGCGGCGATCGGCGCTGCTGCGAGCGAGGTGGCCAGTTCGCCCAGCCGCTCGCGAACGCTCGGGACCGCGGGCAGCGTTGCCGACGAGCCATTGCGGGGAATGGGCGGGGGGAATCGTTTGGGCAGCGGCGGCGGAACGGCCGGCGATTTTCGGGCTGTCTTCGTCTCGGATGCCTGCACAGGCTCCTCCTTAATGAGGTGCTCGCCGCCACGGCTGACGGCCTCCACGGCGCGAATCATTTCGTCCATATCCGCGTAACGATTCTCCGGCCTCTTGTTCAGCGCTTTCTCAATGATGGCGAGATACTCGCGGGGAACACGACTCAACTCCGGCAAGTCGGTCTGGTGCCGCAATGCGACTTCGGCCCAGCTTTCGCCGCGGAACGGGACTTCGCCCGTGAGCATCTCGTAGAACATCACGCCGCAGGCATAGACGTCCACCTGCTTGGTACACGCGCCTTTCCCGACCTCGGGGGCCATGTAGTAGACCGTGCCGACATTCGCCGACTGCGTCATCGTCGCCGAGCTAACGGTTTTGCTTAACCCGTAGTCGCCGAGTTTGAGCACGCCGTGCTCGACGAAGATATTTCCCGGCTTGATATCGCGGTGAATGACCGCATGATCGTGCAAATAGGCGACGGCACGCGCGACTTGCAGGAACCAATCGCGCGCCTGTTCCGCGGGCAAGCCCTTGGGATTGCGATTGAGCACGGCATTCAGCGGCTCGCCGTGAACATATTCCATCACCAGCCAATGATCGCCACGCTCATCCGTTTGCAGATCGTACAGGTGAACGAGGTTCGGGTGCTTGAAGTTCAGGCAATTGCTGATGCCGCGCAGCTCGGTGTCAGTTCGGCCGCGGAGCAGCAGCTTGAGCGCGACTTCCTTGCCGCCGTCGGAAACGGCAAAGTAGACCTCGCCAAACCCCCCTTGGCCAAGGCCACGCTTGATCGTGTAGCCTTCGAGTGGGCGTTGGCCCCATCGGTAGGTGAACCTCATGATCCGCCCCTCGATTGCGGTCGGTGACACAAGTTGATTCGCTGAGGGCGCAAGGGGATTTTAACAACCAGGCGAAACACTCCGGATTAACCGGGTGGCTCCGCAGCCCTTGTATATAAAATTGTACACATCTGCTGATTCAGCGGCGGCTTGCTGCCATTCCGCATGGCTTATTCTCATGATTCTCGCGTTCGTCCGGGGCCGCTTTTTCCCCGCATGATTGTCCGTCATGTTCTACATTTCCGGCAGAATCGGTACAGCCAGGCTCGCCGCGAGACCCTTCATGTTGCCCGAATCCTCGATTCAAAGTCAGACCACGGACGTCATGCCCGCCTTTGAACTTCCGAGTCTACTGATCATCGGCGACCCCAATGGGTTGAAAGTCGCCCGCGAGGCGCTGGTCGAATTGGAACTGGGCTGGGAAGTGGCGTTTGCAGGTTCGGCATTCGAGGCCCTCGATGTGCCCGCCGTTCGGCATATCGATGTGATTCTGGTCGACCTCGGCAATCCGCACATTGAAGGACCGGACTTAGTCGAAAACTTGCACTCGCATTTCCCGCAGATCCCCATCGTGTTGATGTCGGCTCCTTATGGGGTTAGCGAAGCGCTCGAGTGCATGCGCAAGGGCGCGGCCAATCACTTTCCGCGCGAACTCTTGGATGCGGAGCCGGCAGCCGTGCTGGAATCGCTTCGGGCGGCCGCTCGCGACCACGAGCGTCGTCGTACGACCTTCGCCCGGCTGGACAATCAGTATTTCGAATTCACCTTGCACAACGAGCGCAGCGAAGTCCCGGCAATTGCGGGCGGGCTCGCCGAAGCCGCGCTCAAGACCGGCCTGTGTGATCAAACGACGGCGGCGCGCATTTCCGTCGCCCTGGAAGAATGTCTGCTAAATGCCATCATCCACGGCAACCTCGAGGTATCGAGCGACCTTCGCCAACAAGATGAGTCCGCGTATTATCAAGCAATCGATGCCCGGCGAACGCAATCGCCTTATGCCGAGCGTCGTATTAAAGTGGTCGCAAGAATTTCCGCAAAGGAAGCTGTCTATATCGTGCACGACGAAGGGATGGGCTTTGATGTGACGCAGGTGCCCGACCCGACCGATTCCGAGAATCTGTTCCGCGTAGGCGGGCGGGGAATATTGCTCATGCGCTCGTTCATGACCTCCGTCCATTTCGGCGACGGCGGCCGCCGCGTGACGCTGGTGCGGCGAAAGAACTAAATTCTACCTCACCGCCAGCGAATAACTGGGTCGCTTCAGGCGATCGGTGGACCGCGACAGTCGGAAGGATCGGCCCAAGACAGAGGACCGAAGCCAGCCCGCGGCTTGCTTGCGTACTCCGATAAATGCCCGACGACCTCGTCGAAACATCTCAAAGGTCGGGCGAGCCCCGCGTGCGTCAATCAACCAGTACTCTTGGACGCCGGAAGCGAAATAGAGTTGTGGCAGCACGATTGTGTCTTTTTCGACTGACCCCGTGCTGACCACTTCAATCGTCAAATCGGCGCTGCCTTCGACTTCAACGTGTCCCTCGCTAACTCCTTCAATCCAGCGAGCCGCTCCAGCCTCGACCGAGTCGTACGACACAAAGAATGCGTCTGGCTCGGTTGAGAGACCGGATGCCGTGTGACTTAATAGCGCTCGATCGGAAAAGAAGTACCCCAGGTCAGCGTCGGCAATTAACTGATCCAGAACTGATGTAATTCGAGTCTTGACGCGGTTGTGGGTGAAGAGTTGCTCGGTTGTTAAGTCCGCGCACAACGTGCCGTTCAGGAATGCAAATCGTCCTTCCTTTGGAAAGTCATCAGACCGGGCCCACTCGCGAAAGGAATTCAGGTCGCCGACCCAGGGTGGGATCGTGGACCGCCCGTTCAAACGGATCGGCAGCCGCGGCAAGGTGAGCGTAAGAGACATTCGTCGGCTCATTCTATTCTTGTGGCCATTCCTGCCAATTGTTCGCTTGTCGCCAGAATGACAATGGGTTCTCGAAGACGACCTTGCGAATCGCGCTTTCAGCGTGCCCCCGGCGGCGCAGCTCTTGAATCAATTCGGGCACCGCAAGTGGATCCGATTTTCCCCAGTCGCCCGCCGAGTTCGCCATGATTCGCTCGGTACCGACCATTTCAATGATGTCCGCGGCCCGAGCCGGCGTGCATTTCGTGATTGGATAAAGAGTCATCCCGCACCAGAAGCCGTTATCGAGTGCCAGCTTGATCGTGTGCTCCTCCACATGATCGATGCAGACGCGGTGCGGCTTGATTCGTCGATCGCCCTTGAGCATATCCACGATCATCCGCGTGCCCTTGTATTTATCCTCCAGGTGGGGAGTGTGAATCAGAATCAACTCGTCCGTCTTCGTTGCCAGGTCGAGGTGTTCTTGAAATATCGTCGCCTCGTTGGCCGTGTTCTTGTTCAGGCCGATCTCGCCAATGCCCAGTACATTGGGCCTCTTCAGGAACTCCGGAATCAGCGCAATCACTTCGCGCGACAGCGATACGTTCTCTGCTTCCTTGGCATTGATGCAGAGCCACGAGTAGTGCTTGATGCCGAACATGGCCGCCCGGCGCGGTTCATACTCCGTCAGTTGTCGAAAGTAGTCGTGAAACGCAACGGCACTTCCCCGATCGAATCCCGCCCAGAACGCCGGCTCGCTGACGGCGGCGCACTGAGCGTAGGCCATGCGCTGATAGTCGTCGGTGGTCCGCGAGATCATATGAATGTGCGGGTCGATGTAGTTCATCAGGACACCTATTGCCTTGTTTTGCAAGGACTTGTAGAATCACATTGCAGGGTATTAACGCAGGGTATCCGTCAAACCCTGCTCCCGTAGAGGACGCGATCTTGGCAAAGAAACCGTCCGTGCGGTACTGGGCAAGCCGGAAGGCGTACTGCTGCGAAATCGACGGCACTCAGCATATTCTAGCAAAAGGCCCGAACGACGGACCCAAGGGGAAGACGTATCTGGCGGCCGTGACCCGCTTCAGCAAGCTCGTCTCGATGGAGGCCGACAAGGGCACCGATGACTACCTGGTGTCGTCGCTGCTGAACCAGTACCGCATCCACCTGCACGCCACACGTCAGAGCGGCGTGCCCGGCGTGTTCGACATCATGGCCCGCGACTTCGGCAAGAAGTTCGGCATCAAGCGGGTCGGCGAACTGAAGCCACACGACTTCGACAAGTGGCTGGCGGGCCAGACGCAATGGAACCCGACTAGCCAGGCCCACGCTGCGACGCTCATCCTCGGGGCTGTGTCGTGGGCGCGCAAGAAGGGGTACATCCAGAGCGACCCGCTGACTGGACGGATCGAGCGGCCCGTCCCGATCCTCCGTGGCCGCGAGGCCCGGATGTCGGAAGAGTTGATGGACCTGCTCATCGGCGCTTGCCACGAGAAGGCGACGTACCACCGCAAAGTGAGGACGAACGAGCCCGCCGTCCATCACAGGAAAGTCGGGTTCTCCGACATGTTCGGCAGGTTCCTCTGGCTGCTGCGGTTGACGGGGGCACGCCCCATCGAGATCCGCAAGGCGGAGGCCCACAACTACCAGAACGGGCGGCTCGTCTACCGCTGGAACGCCAACGTCGGCTACCGGGGCAAGACGGCGGCCAAGACGCAGAGGGACCGAATAATTTTCCTCCCGCCGGAGGCTCGTGCCTACACCGAGGCGTGCATTGCGAAGTACACCTCCGGCCCGATCTTCCGGACCCTCCGGGGAGACCCGTGGAGTCCGCAGAACACGACCCAGAAATGGCGTCAATGGCTGCTGAAGCGTCCGAAGGTGACGGCGTACCTGGACGAACACGGCATCGACCACGGCCAGATCCGACCCTACAATTTTCGGCACACGGCAATCTCGTCTTTCCTGGACAACGGCGGCGACATCTATGCGGCGGCCCAGATCTTCGGCACGGGCGTGAAGATGATCGAGCGCAGATATGGGCATCCGAACATCGAGCGTCTTGAGGAGCAGTTCATGCGGTTTATGCCCGGACAGAAGGCCCCGGCATCGTGAGTATTTGGCTCGCAGATGTGTCAAACGGTTCGACTTGACATCGGCGACAAGCTGAAAAAGTGTCCGTTCTTCGCAGCGGTAAGCGCAAAACGAGAAACCCCGTTTGCTATACTGCTGTTGCGTTCCTTCGCAGCACCGGCGCGGACGGGGTTCTCATCTCTTCACCCCAACCCTACCATGCGTCCCGATTCCACACCATGCCCGAACTGCGGCAAGACCTGCTCCAAGGATGAGCCGCACGTCGAGCAGACTCCGTTCTTCCTGAACGGCGCAGCCAGTCGCTTCGGCGGCATCCAGTACGTTCACAAAGCCTGTGCGGCTGCCGAGGAGGCCGATTACGAGCGGCGGAAGGCTGCCGCGAAGAAGCGCCGCGAAGAAAAGCGAGCGGCCCGATCGAAAGACCCAGCGAACGCTTACCTGAATAAAGTTTTCTTCGAAAACTAGGAACGCACCCGTCCCGCGCCGGTCAACACACCACTTCAGCTTGTCAAGTTGAGTTCGTTGCAGAGGTGCGAACTGTCCGCTACAGTTGGTCTGTCACTTCCCAACCCCATCATGGCCAACCAGGCCTCCCAGACTAAAACACCGGCACTCCTCCCCATTCTGGTCGCGACACGCGAGAAGCAAGGACAGCGGAAGAACGACTTTTCCTGGTGCGACGAAGACGAACCCGTGCGTTTCGCCTCCGAGTGCGATGGTGAAAGCGTTGACGGCCGCTGCGGCTGCCGCCGCTCTATGTCGGGCATGAAGTCGCTGAAGGGCACGACCACCTTCAAGACCGTCCATTCCAAGATGACCCGAGGGGAGTACGTCGCCATGTTGAGGGCGTGCTACGAGAAGTCTGGCTTCCTGAAACTGTGTGGTGAAGTAGAGGTTGAACGGGAGGCTGCCGAATTGCTCAGTCTTGCCGCCGCCTTTCCGGTCGGCCTTGTCATCGAAAAGCGAGGAAATTCAGTGAAGCAGAGAGCATAGCCGCATGACTTCACTTACTTCCCACTCTCACCATGACCACCGCCACCGTTCCAGCCGGTAAGATCGCGTTCGTCGTCTGCATCCGTACCTCGAAAGGCCGTCAGGCAACCCACTCGTTCGGCGGCATGGCCCACGCGACCTTCGGCAAGATCCGGTTCGATAAGGACGAATCGTACATCTTCGAAACCATCGAGGCTGACTCTTCCTGGGCCGCGATGTTGGAAGGTGACAAGAGGGGCCAGGCGATGTACGCCGCCCCGGACAGCCTCCGCGTCCAGGCCGACATGGCTGCGGGCTACCCGCACTGGAGCGACGGCGAACGGTTCGCCACACCCGAAGAAATGGACCTCGCCCGCAAGATGCAGGGCGTCACTCGCTAGCTTTCAATACCTTCCCACTTTTGCCATGACACCATCTCCGAACACCACCAGCGAAGTCAATCGCTCCCTCCGCTTCCCCTCGTTCCCAGTCAACCTTCGCCGATGCCGCAATAAACTAGACCGTGGCCAGGCGTGGGTCGCACGCAAAGCCGGGATCAGCAAGACGTATCTGTGGGAGTTGGAGCACGACGAGAAGGGAAAGAAGGCGGTGTCGGCTCACGTTCTCTGGATGCTGTCGCGTGTCTTCGGCTGCACGATGGATGAATTACTCGGGGCTCCGGCTGCCTGATGGCTACCACAAGTCGATGCCAGGACCGTTCCGCTTGCCAGCGAGGACCGGCTCCTCGGCCGGCGACGGCTCCTCCTTGTTCGTGTTGGCCTCCGCCTCGACCGTGCAGCGGGCCTGGTACTCGGCGAGGGCGTCTTCAGGAATGCGGATCGCACCACGCCGCAGGCCGTGACGCTGGTGACGGATCTTCCGCGCGGCGACGAGCATGTAGACGAGTGCCTGTGAGACGCCGAGACGTTCCGCCGCTTCCTTAACCTTCAGAAGTTTCATTACTGTCTCGCTCATAGCCGACACCGCAACGAGTTGAGAACCGTGCAAAAGCGGTGGAGGCATTGCCAGCAAAGCAACCGGCGGTCGGTACTCCCGTCGAACTGGACCACGGCGCAGTCGTAGTGGTGACTACACTCGGGGCAGCGCTGTTGACTGAGCCGCAAGATGGTGACGATTTGGGTGTCTTCGCGAGCCTCTCGGCTGAAGGGCACCAAGCTATTCTCTGGGTGGTTCATCTGGTCGCTCCTGTTCGCGAGAAATGCCCTTCCGTGGGCGCGATTGCGATCCGTCTCCTGTCACGTCACTTCTTCACTTCCGCCATCGAGACCGGACCGTTGGTCACCGGCTGGGCAGTCACCGGGATCGCGGTACTGGGCTTCGCCGCGACGACTGGACCCGCCTTCATGCGGAGAAGTTGCTGGAACGCCTTCCAGCCGAGGAAGCCCTCCTTCACGGTGCCGTCGTCGAACGTGACGGTCAGACCGTCGGACGCCTCCTTGCCGGTGAGCGAGCACATCCCGGTGCCCGTCGAGTGGATCGTCATCTTCACAGACATTTGCGAACTCCTTTGAAACGTGGTTACAGTTGCCTCGCACTCTTAGAGAGATTTTTGTGTAGCCCCCAAGCTCGTCCCCTCATCTGCCAGTAAGGCGAAGCGGAGTGGAGGTGATTGGGGGCGCTCCTACGGACCTTGCATCGTTCCTGAATAGTTGCTCCAATGTTCTTTGGTGATGAGGCAGCCAGATGAGAGCGCCGGCAATCACCGAATTTTTCCCGTCGAATCGATCAGCTTGTGCGTCAACTCGGCGTCACTCCACATTGGCTCGCACTGCTCGTTCCACTCCTTGATGAGCGGCCGCGCCTGTTCGAAGCTCAATCCAAAGCCTTGCGGGAACGGGTGCGTAAGCTTGCACGCGACGCGGAACGTGCGGCTGTGAAAGCTCTGTCCGCTGATCGCACCCTCGACGCACGCCAGCCACGCTCTCGCGCGCGGACCATGATGTCGGGGCTGGACTCCAACACGACGCTCTGAACACGCTTCCTAGTCCGCTCTCGCGACCAGCCGATGTTCCCGCGCGGCAGTTCCGAAACCGGGCGGAGCCCTGATGACAGCCATTCGTACCTCCCTCGTCTCGCTGTTGGGGATCAACTCGATGCCGCCGAACGTGCGGATGTCGAGGTCGAGCCCTTTGATCTTCACCTGGTTGTCCAGGACGACTCCGGTCCTGCGCCGGAAGCCGAGGTACATGCCGCTGCATAGTGAGCGAACTTTGTGCGGCGTGTCTCCGCACTCGGCCAAGACCTGCTCGGCCAGCGCGGGGTCGTCGCAGTCGAAGACAACCATTCCGGCTGTCACGATGGAGATGTTGCATCGAACCCTGAACCATTCGCGCAACAACTCCTCGGGCGGCAGTTTGTCCTGCCACTCTTTCCACTTCACGGCTGGAATCTTGGTTCGCTCGACGTTGGGCACGGGGGTGAATCCCATCACCAGGGCGTCGAGAGCGGGGCGAGAGCATCGGGCATTGGCGGCGCGGCTACGATTTCACGAATCAGGCCCCAGTCACGCCCTCCCTGTACGCCCGTCACTCCACGCAATACCTCCGTCCTTTCTCGCGGACCGCGGGTAGACACCCTTCCGGTTCTCATCCATCCTCACTTCCGTTCGTCTGGACTCGATCCGTCCGGCCCCCCGGTCCCTCAAACCTTCACCCTGTTCCCGCACCAGTCCACCCACGGCTCCTCCACACCCGACCGCAGCCTATCGAACGTCGTGAACAACAATCCGACAGCCTTGTACGCCTCAGCCGACTCCCTCAACCGCTGCATCCGCGACTCGTCATGCGTCACGACCAGAACGAATCCATCCGTCCCCTCGTACCGTTTCCACTTCGCTTCCATCTGCTTTTTGACCGTCATCTTTCCGCTGTTGTCGATCTCGACGCAGACCTTGAGTCCATCGCACTCGCCCATCCCGTCCGGTTCCGTCCTGCCGCGCTTCTTCGACCGCTCCAACCGGATGCCGGTCAGGATCTCGAACTCCGCCACCCAGACTTCGTGCTCGACTTCCGTTTGCTTGCATCTCCGGCCGTGAACGACCTCGGGCCGCCCGGTGTCTCGGCGTTGGACGACGCCGACGACCTTGATCCTTCCGCGCCGCCGCTGGTCCGCTATCCACCGGCTGGCTTTTTTCTTCCGCGCTTCCAGCGTTCCGCCGGCGAAGTCGAGTCGGGCAAGCTGCTCGGTAGTGAAGCTGTGTCGTCGGGCGAACTCGATTCGCTTGTCGCGCCGGAGTCGCCAGACGGACGGGGAACGGGCGTCTTTCTGTACTCCGGCCTGCTGTAGATCCGACATAGCTTCTCCTCCCGCTTGGCCTGTCGCAGCCCCGGCCAGTCGGGCCAGGGGTTCACGAGCATCGGCACGTACTCTTTGCGCGTCCCGCCCGGACCCACGACGTAGCGCCAACCGGGCTTGAAGCCCATAAGTTCGCTGGTGATCCCGTCGATCATCTCCGCACGGCTCTGCTTCTCGCCGCGCGACATGCCCGCCGCGACGAACGCGGCCAGCTTGTGTGCGAGTGTGTAGTCGCCGGTGCGGTAGAAGTGCTTCTCCTGGCAGTTCTGGAAGAAGCCCTCGGGGCCATTCGGGAAGTTCGGGTGCTGGCAGATGAAGTGCCAGTGCAGGCCGAACTTCCGTGTCTCTCCGGCCTTCCGCTCCTCGAAATCTCCGGCCGTGTTTGCGTTCGTGCATTCGTCGAGCAGGATCGCGACGGGCGGGTACGGCTTCGGGCGGTTCTCGCAATGCTCCGTAATGAGCAAGTTGATCCCGCCGATGATTGTCCGCGTCACGTCCTCGTCGGCTGTCCCGCGCTCCAACAGCAGCTTCCCGCCGTTCTGTAGGAACGCTCCCAGGTCGAAGCCTGGTCTGCACGCGGCAAGGAACTCTGGGTCGCCGAAAGTGCCGCTGACCAGACGAGCGGCGGACCCGACTTCCGACCGCAGACCCGCGGGCTTCATCGCCTCCAACGCTTCGAACTTGTGCTTCAGGTCGCGGAGCGGACAATCGCGGAGCAGCGCAGCGAACTCGTCGGTGCCCGGCCGGAAGCCGAAGGGGATGATCGAGGGGTCTTTCACGGGCCGCTGGTACAGGTAGATCATCAGCAGCGCCATCACCCACTCTTCCATCAGCGGGGCCGAGGCAATCCCGCCGCCCCGCCTCCGCATCATCACCTCGACGAACTGCTTGGCCCTGCGCCGGTTCTCTTGGAGCCGCTTGCCTGGGTCGCTGTTGACCGAGGGCCGCAGCAGCCCGTAGCCGAGTGAGTGATCGAGGTTGCTGATCTGGTGGTACAGGACATCGCCTTCCAAATGATCCAGCAACAAGGCGGTGAGGCTTTCCTTGTGTGGATCCCCCGAGAAGACGGCACCGGGGAATTTGAGCGCCAGCAAGGCCGTTCCGAACGACTTGCCGCTCCCTGGTTCTCCGATGATGAGCTTGTTCGTAATCATCGCATCGCATCGTCAAGTTCCCGCAGGTAGTCCTGTTTCGCTTTCTCACCGGCCGAGTGACGCTCCGTCGGATCCAGGCCGGCGGCGTCGAGCATGGCGAGCTTGGCCTCGTACTTCTTCTTGGCTGCCGCCGCCTTCTCTTCTCCGGTTAGGGGCGGGGCTACCGGCTCGACTATCACCGGCTCCTCCGGCAATTCCTTCTTGGGCTGCGCCACAGGTTCCGGCTTCGGCGGTTGCTTGGGGAAGAGCGCCGCGATGCTGCTCACCGCGTAGGTGATGACCGGCAGCACGACAGCCGAGGCCGCTGCCGCCAATCCCGCCGCCATGAGCGCCCGCAGGGCGAGCGTTGCGAACTCCGCCGGGGACTCCGGCTGCCACTCCGACCAGCCAGCCGCAGCGAACGCCAGGAAGGCTATCAGCCCGACCCTGGCAGCCCACTGCGACTCCACCTTGCCGGATGCTTGGCAGCCGACGAACCCGAGCAGAGCCATCAACAGCACGAGCGGCACAACTTCATCGAGCGAAACGAAGTCGAGCATGGCATCACTCGAAGGACAACCGGCGGGGGTTCGCCGCGACCGAGGGCTCCACCACGAAGTCGCGGAATCCACATTCGGCAAGTTTGCTTCGCCAAATTTTGGTTTCCGGCGTGCCGACGAAGTAGAGGCCGCAGACGCCGCCCTTCTTGGCGAACGCCTTCAGGTTGTCCATCAACCGCTTCTCGGACGTGTAGGTGTCCACCAGGTTGTTCTCCATGTCGGTGAGCGCCACCAGCACGACCTTGGTGCGGCCGTTGCAGATGTTGGGATCGGACATGGCCAACTCCAGCGTGTCCGAGAGCCCGTCCCACACCCTGGACCCGTTGACGTCCGATTTCTTGTCAATGAACTCGGCCAAGTCCGCTGAACTGGAGAACTCGGTGCGCAGTTGCCTCGGCGAACCCTGCCAGAGCACGGCCTGCCTATTCCCACTCAACTGGGTGACTATCAAGCAGTCGTTGCTCCCGAGGCGGTTCTGGAAGTAGTGGGTGACGGTGTCGTTGAGGAACTCCAGCCCCCTGCCGCCGGGCTTCATCAACGTGTCGAAGGAAGAGGACTTATCGACGGCGACGAGCAGGACGTACTCGTAGGGATCACGGTCGATGGGCGACGGCCCGCCCTCGGGGCCGCGCTTTTCGGTCGCGGGCGTGCAGCCGGCGGCCAGGATGAGGAGGAAGGCGCAGAACTTACGCATCTGAAGACTCCTTGGGCGAAAGGAACACGGAGAATAGGGACACGGCCACGTTGACCGCGATGAAACCGACGGTTGCGAGCAGGGCTGAGAAAGAGAGCGATGCCCCCTTCCAGCCCGAGTTGGTGATGCCCGAGTAGTAGAACCAGCAGTCGGCCGCGAGGACTCCGGCACCGACGCAATACATGATCCGCCGCGCGTTGTCGGGCTTCTTGAGGCGGGCGAACAGCTTCTCGTCCCTGCAAACGGATCGCAGGATAAGCTCCCACGAGGCGAAGACCACGATTAGGAACAGGAGTGAGAACGCATGCGCTACCTGCAAGGTCTTGGTCTCCTCGTACCGGGCGAGTGAGGCCAGCATTGGCGACTTCGAGAGCCTCGCACCGAACTCCGGGAATGAGTAGACGACGCCCTTCGCCATGACGCTCACATACAGGGTCAGGAGAAGGCCAACGGCGAACGCCCTCCACAACCAGAGCGGTGTGTGCCGCAGCACGTACCAGAGCACGAGCCCGAACTTATCGAAGAACCGTCGGGCCACAGATTTATCGGTGTCGCTCAAAGATCAATCCTCCTCGCAGGTGTTGAGAGAATGGCCGTCCTTGGCCGTGATTCGTCCGTGTTACTTGCCCGGTTCTGGAACTAGGGGAGCCGGCAACCCTCCCGACGGAGCGGGTGGTAACGGCGGGATAACCCCAGGGGGTAAGCCGGGTACTCCGATGGGGCCGGTCTCGACCAGAGGCGGTGCTACGGTCTGGCCACTGCTCTGGTGATTCGACGGGTTGCCCCTAGTCAGGGCAAAGAGAAGCGTGAACGCCGCGCCGGTCAGCAGCAAGGCCGTGACGATCCCGGGGATGATGCCGCTCCTGGACTTGCTGATAGCCGGGATGGGAGTGGCTTCGACAATCACGTTGGCCTCGGTGGCCATGCCCTTCAAGTCCCGCAGGTCTTGCATGGTCACATCCTCCACGATGAATTCCGCTTTTAGTCGCATGGGAATCTCCTCACTTGGGTTCTTTGGGCTCGAACACGGCCAGGTAGTTGTGCTTTCCGAGGAACGCGCGGATTTGAGGTGCGGTGGCGACGCCGTGGTAGCGCGTCAGGATGCCGACGACGTAACCGTCTTTGAACAGCGGCCCGCCTGAGCCACCGGCTTCGACCTTGCAACTCAGGTCGCCCTTTTCGTCCACCGTGCAGTCTTGAGACGTGTACGTTCCGCCGGGGAAGCCGAAGAGCCTCGCCTTGCCGACCGGGTCCAGCCACTTCGGCGGATACCAGTGCATCTGCCGCTGCTTCGGAAGTTTCACGCGGACGAGGGCCAGGTCGGCATCGGTGTCGCGTGCGATAATCGTCGCGGTCGCGCCGTCGATTGTCGTCGTGTCGTTCGGCATGACGTGGTTGGCGGTCAGGATGATATGGTCTTCCCCACCCGGACCGATCTCACGGTAGAGCACAACGCCGGACCCTTGCTTGTCGCCGACGAGCTTGACGATGCCCGGTTCCTTGGCCGGCTCCTCGGCCAGGCAGAAGCTCGCCGCGGCGAGCAAGAAGATGAGGCTGCACGCAAAGTGCGCAGCTCGGACACTGGACATGACTTGCCCTCCTTCAGAGCGCACCCCGGCATGGGGCGAACGTCGCCCTTGTCATGGGGATGATTGTGTAATTGTTGACTTCAGTGAAAGTGCTAGATCAGATCCATTCTTGCGACTCGGTTCCTATCGTCTCCACCGCTTCCTTGTTCCTGCATGAACGCATCAAACGCCATCTGGATTTCGACGCATCCGTCAAGGAAGGAGTCAACTTCGCAGCAGAAGTCAGTAACAAGCGGGTTACTCTCCCGTATGATGGGGATATAGCCTCCGAATTGAGACCAGCCTTCGTACAAAGATACACATCGATCAAGCCGCTCGTCCCTGCTCCCCGTGCTGAATGATCCGTCCCGCGCATCCACTACCCTCATGGCACGAATGAACGCAAGGATGTTGCGTTGGAACAGTGAACATTCGCACTTCCGCCGTTGCCCCGGAGTCGTAACGATGGCGGTACGCAGAGGCTTCGCGCTGGTGGCGGCTGCCTTGAGCCGATGTTTCTGAGTCGCCAGGTTGCCACTACTCGTCTTCATGCATCGTTGCATCAGCATTCTGTCAACCGCATCATCGTCGGCCAGCCCAAGCCGCGCGTGCAATATGATCCTGCGCTGGATGTCGTTCCTGGCGAACTGATGCAGTGCCTCGATCTGCTCGTCCACGATCTCTTCGCGCTCCCAGTGCTGGATGACGATGCAGTCGTCGGCGATCTGGTCGAACTGCGGGTGTTGCATGCGGCGGCGCTTCTCGCGTTTCACCGCGTTACTGAACGACTTGAACGCCAGGTCGCCGAGAAGCGCGCCAGACTTCGCGACCACCTCATTGGCGGCGATCATGAAGTACCGGATGAGCATTTCCTGGGCGATGTCGTCCACGTCGTAGATGCCGACCGGACGACCGCCCATTCGCTTCGCGGCTTCCTCTCGGGCTTTATCCATCAGCGTGGTATGGTTCATGGTTTCTCCGTTCATCGCCGTGGCCCTCGCCTTTCTCGCTCCACACCTTGCTCGTATCCCGAAACGCCCACGGATTACACCGACGCCGACAATTTTCCCAGATTCCGTGGTTTTTATCTTCTGAACGGTCGTACACAGAAGATTCCCACGTTCCGTAAGAAACCTGGACCTGGTGCAGGAAGTCTGGTTGCGGTTGCACGAACCGGCTGGACGACATTAGGTATAAGCACGCCATTTGACCGTACCTCAGGAGGACGGCACCATTCGGTGCACGCCGATTACGTTCGACGAAGTTCGCCTCCTTCCGGCGAGGTGCTCGATTCACATCAGACGGCCGACTTCCTTGACAGGAACCACTTTCCATTTTAATATGTCCGACGCTTGTCTCAAATTGATCACCTCAGCCGGCAAGTACTGGACCAACCGCTCAGCCTTGCCGCTCTCGCGAGCGATCTCACTGCAAGAGTCGTCCGTGCTAGGTTTGAGAGTCAGAGACGGTACGAAAGGATCTTGGCCATAGAAGCGGAAATCGGCCCTGAACCCCATTTTCAAAACGACGAGCAAGGAAAAGTCTGGGAGATGTTTCGTCTGCTCAAGGCTGACGTCCAGAAGCGGGTCAGTGCGATCTCAACTGACTTTAGCTACGCCATGAAAATGGAAACACGAGCCGACATTGTCCGCCGCCTTGCAGATCTGATCGGTCCAGCGGCACGGATTTCAGATCTGTCCCGGCTTCCCGCTCTGGCCGCGAACGCTGACGAGGTCGCACAGGCTATAGAACTTATCCGGGATGAGGTGGTCCAATGGACGAGTGACCTCTTGATTGATGAATTACCGGCGGCGGATCTCAACACGTCTCAGGTAACAGAACGAGAAGAGGACGAGTGGGTGAAACTGAGGAATTCTGTGGCTAAACGCGTACTCGATGAGCTGGGAATCCCTCGGGAGAGTTCAGCTGGTGAGGCTCCCTGAAGTGGGCACCCTGCATGGCAGAGAACAATGTTTTTTACCTGCTGGGTGCCGCGCCCAGCACGCTTGCGAACGCAGACCGCACCTTCCGCTCCAGGTCTTCGCGCCGCCACGGCGGACATCTGGCGTCTCGTGCGGTATGTCGATGCCGTACCGGATCACGCGGTTGGTGCGGCACGCTAGAATTGCAGCGTAGAGAATCGAAAATGGCGTTATTGTTCAATACCGCAGCACATACGCCGGAGACTTGCTCAAGCGGTCCCGACTGCGGATGTACGTCAGTGTCGTCCGTGGATCGGCGTGCCCGGCGAAATCCTGCAGATCGATGATGTCACTGCCGCGTTCGCGGGCGGTCGTGATTGCTGTCACCCGCATTGAGTGGACCGTCAGGGCCGGGTCGAGCTTCAGCTTGCGAACATATGGCCTACCGCAAAAGTTCTGCTACACAGCACCGGAAGTAAAGTCCTTGCAGAAGGTCACGGTCAGTACTCATGTTTTCCAGTTTCTCTTCCGCCAGGTCATAGAGTTCTTGTTTGTTGGTCGCCCTGTGTGCTTTGAGTTCGTGGTTCTTCAAATGATTCCATACTTTCTCGTCGGGATTCCAATCCGGCGAATACGGCGGTAAGTAGTACACATGCAACCGTGCTCGACTCTCGATGAACGCCTTCGTCATTTTCGATGTGTGCGGCTTGGCCTGATCCATCACCACAACGATGTGACGGCCTGGATGTTGCCGCAGCAACTGTTTCAGAAAGTCGATCACTTCCACGGAGGTAATACGCCGGTCGTGAAGGCGAAACACCAATCGGCCTTTGGGACTCAGCGCCGACATCGCCGAAATGCTGGCGCGACCTCCGGTCACGGGGATCTTTCGAGGCTTGCCGCGCTCGGCCCAAGTCTTACCCAGCAGCGGCGTCAAGCAGACCGACGCCTCGTCTTCGCAATACAGGATTCCGCCGGTGTTTTCCAGCGTTTCGCGAATCTTCGGGATCGTCTCCTCTTGCCAACGTCTCCGGGTTTCGGGATCCGCTTCGAAATACTGTCGCTCGGGTGTTTGCCACGTCAGCCCCGCCTCGCGCAAACGTCGGCAAACGGTGTCCTCGGATATGTCATCATTCAAACGATCGACCAACACCACGTGCAAGCGACCGACCGTCCAAAGATCGGTTTCGAATCCAAACTTCGTCGCCGGCGCCAACACGATGCGCAGCAATTGCTTCGCTGTGAAACCGCCCAGCTTTCTCGGCCTGCCGCCGACCGGCCGACGCTGCAAACCTGCCGCGCCTTGGTGATGGTAGCGCGCAAGCCAGCGATGAAGAGTCGTCCGATCCACACCATAAGCTGTGGCGGTTTGCGAAACCGACATGCCCTTTTGCACCGCTTCGACTGCACGAACGCGCACGTCCAAAGCAGAATACTTATGACCATCCATGGCCCAAAACCTCCTACCACACTTGCAGCTGACATCAGCTGCTTAGTGTAGCAGAACTTTTGCGACAGGCCATACTTCTCGATGAGCATCTGCACCGCCCGCCGGCCCATCGCCGTGGCACCGAATCCGTCACTGCCCTTTCCTCGCGCGGAAGTCTGCGGCGGGAACAAAGGTCGGCTCGTCAATTCCCGTAGGCCCCCGACGTCAAGCCACGCCTCCAGCCGCTCGAACGCCTCGGGATGCAGCGGCACGCGGCGTTCCTTTCCGCCTTTCCCATAAATCTCCAGAACTCTATGGCCGCCAGTGGTCTTGTAACTGCCGACCTTCAGCTTGGTCAATTCACCGACGCGGCAGCCGGTGTAGGCCAACACAGCGATCATCGCCCGATCACGGATGCCGACTGGAGTCGAGGCGTCGGGGGCTTCGAGAAGCCGCCGGCAATCATCCGGCGAGAGGCCGACGGTTTTACCGTCGCGGGCCACTGAAGGCGCATCCACGTAATCGCCGTGGGCCGGATTCGCGCCGGAGTAGCCGTAGGTCTGCAAGTACGAGTACAGCGACCGGAGTGCGGTCATCTTCCTTCGGATCGTGGCGTTGGTCATGCCTTCCGCCCGAAGCTGGTCACGCCACGCGGCCACGTGCGCGGGCCGGACGTTGGCGAGTTGTTCCAAGTGGCCGGCCGGGACTTCAATGAACTTCAGGAACTGGGTAAGGTCTCGGTCGTAGTTGCTGCGCGTGTCGGCCGATGGCGACTTCACCAGCCATGCCAACTTCGCGTCCGTGAACATGACTCGTCGATCATGCGACGACATCGACCGCACTGGACTGAACGCAGGAGGTGTTGTCAAAGACGCTTCTCGAACGATCTCCATGCTTGACGGCATGTTCGGTTCGTCAGCCGATGATGAAATGTGAAGTGAAGACAATCTAACTGCGCCTAAAGTGGGTTAGGCGAAGCATACAGCGATCTCGGGTCGGATGACAAGTTTGTCGAACCCGGTCGTCACGGGATACCAATTCGAGTGACTTTGCAAGTATGTGGAAACCGCCTTCATTGGCGTCGATCTCCATTCCTATTTGACACACCATTTCATGTTTTGTCTCGATTGCCTTGCGCTCGGCCTTCATCGGTGTAGCATCCCGCCCCACTCAGCACGTTGCTGATGTGGAGTGATTCTTCACACCATCGTTTTTCAGAAGGAGACCGCGCATGTCGAACTCTGCACTCGTCGTGCATCGTGGGGCCAGGATCGTCGACCGGCAGGAACTTGATTCGGTTCAGACTCCGCCCCCGACCGAAACGTGGTTCCCACTCGCGCACGCTCACGTGCTCGAACGGACCCTCGCTACTCTGGAGCAAGCCGGATTTCGTTCCAACCGAACCCAACTGGCCTTGTCGCGCGGCGACAGTCAGTTCTTCGGGACCATCGACCTAGATAGCCCGATCGTCGAGGGCGTCTCACTCGCCGTCGGCGTGAGAAACTCCATCGACAAAAGTCTGCCGATCGCCTTCGCGGCCGGCGAGCGAATCTTCATCTGCGACAACCTCGCGTTTCGCGGCGAGGTCGTCGTCGCTCGCAAGCACACGCGCTTCGGAGCGGATCGGTTCGCCGAGGCGATGGTCACGGCGGTTTCCGGTCTCGCGCAGTTCCAGAAGGCCGAGGCCGAACGCATTCTCACGTTCCAGCGGACGGAGATTCCGGACACGGTGGCCGAGTCGCTCATCCTCCGGGCGTACGAACGCCAGATCGTGTCCCACTACCTGCTTCCTCGTCTCCTGGCCGGCTGGCGCCAGCCGAAGTTCGAGGGATTCGCGGACCGCACACTGTGGTCCTTGGAAAACGCCTTCACGGGCGCGCTCGCTCCCGTCGCCAAGTCCAACCCCCAGCGATTCTGCGGACTGACGATCGCGCTGCAAGGACTGCTGAGCCAAGCCACGGGCAGTTCCGAGAAACAGTACGCCTTGCCGGCGTGAACAGACTGTGCCCTTCTGAAAAGCGACTCGAAGAATCGACTTTGCCCTCCGTGACGGATCACGGGGGGCTTTTTCGACGAGCCTGGGACAGGCGAAACGTCAATGCAAACGAGCCCCCTGCAACGAGCAGGGGGCTATTGTCTGAGAGCGGAACGGGCGAGGCGGTTGGCTGTGGTCTCTACTCGATCTCGCCATCGACTTCCATGCCGAGCATGCGGTCGTCCTGGGATTGCTCGCCGGGCAGGGGAGTAGAAAGGCAGTACTCCCTGGCTTTTTCCGGCGCCAGAATCAGTGCGCTGAGGTCGCCCGGCCGGTAGGAGGCCGCATCCTTCCATTCTCCGGTTTGCTTGTCCCGATAGCGTCGGGGAGCAAGGGAGATGGAGCGGATGAGCCTGATGCCGTTCTCCGTCTGGATTTCGTTCTGCCAGACGGCGACACCGATGCCTCCTTGGAAAGGGCCGACCTTGAGTTCAGGTCGTTTGACGGGCCGTTCGGCCCGCCGGGTTCTGGTGGCCATAAATGGCCTCCTTCCGGATTGCTCCGGGGTAAGTGGGAACGGATGCGAAAGAGCTGCTCTCAGACAGTTCCCTGCCGGCGGACGTGCTGGCAAGGGAGCGAGTAAAGCACAAGAATTGCGCCGGCGCAACCGAATGGGATACCGGTCGATTGAACCCGGCTGTGGACTTACTCGAACAGCGTCGTCTTCGGCTTTGCGTTGGGTTTCGGCGGTTCGGGCGGCGGATTCGTTATTTCTGCCTCGTCGTCCTCGTCCTCGGTCGGCTTCGGCGCAGTGTAGCTGGCGACGTACTGCTGGCTGTGGCCCGCGCAGTGAAACTTGTCGTTGCGGACGGCCCACACCAAATCCTCGCGGACTTCGTCCAGGATCATCGCCAAGTGCTCAACCTGATGCGTGAGGCCTGCCACCACCTCGGCGAGTTTGGCGATGTCGGACGATTCGGGGGCCGGTGTTGGCTTGGACTGTTTTCGCAAAGGGGAGCATCGTGCCACACCGCCCTTGGCATTGCAATCGTCGCTGCACAGCAAAAGTGCCCTCTGCGAATCGCAGAGGGCGGTGGGTCATCGGGTTTGCAAAAGGTCAGGCGCAAAGCGGCAAGGGCCATGTTGTCGAGGCTGGTCGAGGCGGCCGGCGAGGTCGAGCGCGTGGGCGAAACTGCTCGCGTCGTAGTCGCCGGCGAGGGTCTTGCGGATGTGACCGAGGGCTTCCGCCGTCGAACACCACGAAAACGTGATGCTCTCGATCTGGACGTGCGGCCCGTCCAGGCCGCCCGCGACGACGCCATATTCCCCCGCACCGTCCTCGTGCGTGGCATCGTTGAGGAAGAGATACCGGGGATGCGTCGGCACGAAGAATCCCGTGCAGAGCGTCCACGTGTGCCGGGTCAGTTTCTCCGCCAGTTCCTCGGCGGTGGCGACGGGAGAAACGCACCAACGGCGGCGTGTGTGCATCATGCGTCACTCCCTTTCCGTCGCGGAACGGTCTTTACGAACGGGTCCGCCGCGTAGCTGTCGTCGAGGGCGGTCGGTTCCAGGTCGTAGGTGTCGGCGCAATCCACACAGGTCACGGTCCGGGAACGATTCGTGTCGAGGATCTGCAATGGACCGCCGCACGAGCGGCAGCGGCCGCAGTCGAAGTCTGCGATCAAGGGTCTCCTTTCAGGGCGCTCGGTGCGCACCGCGGTTCGAGGTCGGGGTTGGGAATGCAGGTCGGCGTCAGTCGCCATCGGGTTTTCCTTTCGAGCGTCGGGCAACACTCCGGGCTTGCTCGGGCGTGAGGGCGTAAGCGAGCGCAGTCCGGTGCAGCCAGAGCCGCTCGGCGTTGCTGGTTTCGTGGTGGTTCCAGACGAGGATGTGGTCGGGCCGGCCGGGCGGTTGCGGATCGATCACTTGGGCCAGCGTGCCATCGAAGCGGGCGAAACACTCTCCGGGTCGGAAGTCGGCCAGTTGGAACCGGCCGAATCCCAGGTGGGTCGTGAGGGCCATCGCAGCTCCTTTCACGAAGGGAGGGAAATGCGGGCCAGACGGCAGAACTCCTTGGTTTCGTCCCAACTGAGTTGGCGGCTGAAGAATCGATCGACGTCGGTCCGCCAGAACCATCGCAGCGGCTCGGCTCCCTCGGCGAAGGCGAAGCCGCGGCCCATGTACTTCGGCGGCAGAACGTTGAGGAAGTAGTCGTAGGTCTCCTCGTCGATCGCGCACGCGACTCCGGTTTGCGCGGTGCGGGCCATCAGCGCGGCCCAGTCTTCGTCTTGCGGTCGGGGGACAATCGGCGCGGACCGCAGCGCGGCCAGAAACGTTGACAGATTCGGGAAGGGCATGGTTTGCTCCTTGGCAAGTGCCTGACGGTGATGCAAAAGACCGATGACTCGGTCCCTGCCCGAATGGGCAAGGGGGGAAGTCTGCCGGAAGGGAGGGCGGGGCGCAATCAATTGCGATGTGGGGAAGTCCGGCGTCGGGGATCAGACCCGGAGCGCAGCGGCGACGTCTTTCTCGGCGAGGGCGCGGGGCCGGGCGTAGCGGTGGCGGGAGGTGCGTCGGATGATCGCGGGACGCGCCGCTCGACGCCTCGGCGCGGGCGGCGACAGGGTTCGCATCGAGAAGGCCGGACTCGGCATCCCCTCGATCAAGAGGCGGACATAGGCCTGGTAGCGGGGCAAGCGGAGCAAGTCCTGGACGGCGAGGTCGCCGCCGAACTGCTCGGCCAGAAGTTCGGCGTCGCGGGCTCCGGCCTGGAAGGCGACGAGCGTGCCGACGTTGCCGAAGAGCGCGTGCAGCGTCGGCTCGTCGATCTGGGCCAGGTACTGATTGGCCACGGTCAAGCCGAGGCGGTATTTGCGGGCTTCGCTCAAGATGCTCGCGAACGATTCGGTGGCGAAGTTCTGGAACTCATCGACGTACAGGAAGAAATCGCGGCGCTCCCGTTCGGGGACGTTGGCCCGGCTCATGGCGGCGAGTTGGATCGCGGTGACGAGGAACGAACCCAGAAGCGTGCTGGCATCGTCGCCGATGCGGCCCTTGCTCAAGTTGCACAGCAGGATCTTCCCCTCGTCCATGAGCCGGCGAAGCGGCAAAGCGTTGCGGGTCTGGCCGATGATATTGCGGAGAATCGGCGAACTGACGAAGTGGCCGACCTTGTTCTGGATCGGGGCGACGGCCTCGATCTGTAGCTTGAGGGGCATGGCGGCGAACTCGCGTTGCCAGAAGGCGCGCACCACGGGATCGGCGACTCGGTTGGCGATCTCGGCCCGGTATTTCGATTCGCTGAGGAGGCGCAGAAGCGACACGAGCGACGTGTCGGGCACGTCGAGCAGGGCGAGCAAGGCGTTTCGCAGGATGTGCTCCAGACGCGGTCCCCAGGAATCGCCGTAGAGCTTCTTGAAGGCGGAGAGAATGCCCGAAGCGACGAGCGGCCTCTGGGAGGGATCGGGGCAGTCGAGCACGTTGAACGACAGCGGGTGATCGGTGTCGCCGGCGTCGAAGACGATCACGTCGTTGGTGCGGTGCGGCGGGATGCCGTCGAGCAGGGACTCGGCGAGGTCGCCGTGCGGATCGATCAAGCCGACGCCGCGGCCGGCGCGGCATGTCGGACGCGATCAGGTGCTGCAGGAGCGTGGTCTTGCCCATGCCGGTCTTGCCGAGAATGGCCAAGTGGCGGCGGCGATCGTCGGGGAGCAGGCCGAAACGCCGCGACGCACCGCGAAAGGTCGCGACTCCGAGGACGGCCAGTTCGGGAGATGTCTCGGGCGTGGGCAGGGTCACGGGCGGCGGAAACTCACGGCTCTCGACTTGGGCGAGCGCCGGTCCGCGCACTGTCTCGGTCGCCGGATGGAACAGCGTCGCCACTTCCTCGGTGGAGAGCAGGAACGGCGCACCGGCGAAGATACGCGGTGGTGAAAGATGTGCGCGGACCGCTCCGGCGTGGAAGTGAGCCAAACGGGGAGCGCTGAATTGCCCGAACGCGCCGGCCATTTCATGAAGCACATTCTTGGCTTGCTCCTCGGCATCGGCCGGAGCTTGGACGCTCAGCCGGACGTGACCCTCGAAGAGTAGTCGGCCGAGTTTGTCACTGGCGGCCTGGAGGTCGTCTTCGCGATCGTGCTGGCGGGTGGCCGACTGGTGGAGGATCCCCTCGGCGTGCATTTCTCCCTTCGGCAACACACACGCCAGCAAGCGCACACCGACGCGGACCGGCAGGTGACGCGACAGGTAAAGATCGGCGAACAGGTGGGCGGTCTTCGGGTGTTCCCGAAAGAGCGGCGTCGCCAGACGATGCAAGCAGCGGTGCGCCCGGTGCTTGACTCTGCGACCGGCGGGGCGAATGGTGATTTCGGCCTTGGCGTGCAATCCCGCCCGGTTGCGACGGACGGCGACGAAGAGTCCGCTGAGCGGATCGACCAGTTGCCGGGTCAGGGCATCCTCGAACTGGCTGTGTCGCCGGATCGGGAAGAGCATCGGCGTCAAAGTCAGCTCGACAGTCCAGGTGTGGAGGTCGGCCTTCGCCGGTTCCGTGACGGGAACGAAACTGGCGTCCGGGAACTGGGCGTAGAGGTGGCTCTCGACGAGGTGGCGCAGCTCGGGCGGAAAGCGGCAGGTCAGGCCGATGGCTCCGGCGAACGACTCGATGCCGAGGGTGATCGGCAGTCGGCGGCGGTTGCCCTGGTGGATGCCGGCCAGTGCCTGCTCCATGAACAGGGGACCGCGCGTGTTGTCGGCCGGGACGCGCAAGAGAGCGAGCACGGGATCAGGAGGGGAAACGGCGGATTGGATTTCGGCGAACACGAAGATTTCCCCGCCCCTGTGTGTGCGTGAGGAGCGGGGCCTGCGCTGCGTCGGTTCCTCTGAGTGCTGGCCCAATCCGCGGAGGCAAGTGAGTGGATTCACTCGGCGGTAGCCAGCATCCGATACTCACTCCGACGCTGGCGTGCCTCTGCCGAGCGAGTGTATCGGCGGAGAGGGAAACGGGCGCGATGACCGCGTTTACACCGGGAGTGCCGAAGCGGACGCAGGAGCGGGAGAATAGCATGGCGACGGGGGAGAAGAACAGGCTTCGGAGGCAACGGCCGTGGAGGACCGGGGCCGAACGAAATAGACAAGCGCCCGGCGGCGGCCGAGGTGGTCGCGAAAACAGGGCGATGTGAGTGCGTCGGGCTGGGCCAAGAAGTCGTCGAGGAACGCGCCGTAGATGAGCCCGCGTTGCGGGTTGGCGAGAATCGCCTTGGCCGCGTCGAGGACGTGGCCGACGCGCTGGCTGCTCCGCGTGGTCAAGACGAGCACGCGAAAGCGGACCGGCGTCGTGTCCTGAAAAGCGTCGTAGAGCCGCAGCTTCCGCTCCCAGCTATCGCGGTCCTTGTCGGAGCGGATCGCCTCGGTGCTGTTGTCGAGTTCGACGAAAAACGAGAAGGGAAATCCGGACGGCGTGACGAGTTGGAATGCACAATCGGGGTAGAGCGACTCGCTGCCGACCGTCAGTCGCAACGCGTTCTCGCGATAAAAGCCGGCGAGTTTCAAGCCTGCTGGAGGGGCACTCGTGGCCGCGTGCACGATGAAATCGGCCAACCGCAGCGCGTGGAACTGGCGGGCGATGCCGACCGGACCGAACGCCCGTTTGGCGCGAGGGCGGCCTCATCGGCGCGAAGAAGCTGGTGCCCGAGGCGGCTGAGCGTGTAGTAGCCGAGCGCGCCGCGGCCGGCGGTGGCGTACAGCCACCGACGCACCCGGCCGGCGGCGGCGAGTTGCTGTAGGCGTTCGCGGACGCGGCGTTCGGACGTGAACGGGGCGGCGAAGGACCGGCTCAGTTTCAGGAGTTGTTCGGCGGTCAGCGGGCAGCGGTCGCGGGCCGTGAGGATCTCCAGGTCGCGGGCCGTCAGGAGCAGGTTGTTGGAAAGGGTTGCCATGAGAAAGGAGGTCAGCGTATCATGCTCCTCCTCTTTCAATCACTTCACTCCTCTTGCATGTCTGCCGAAAAGAAGTCCTTCATCAAAGTCGATGACCTGTTGCCCGCAGTGACGTTGCCGCAAGCGGCGGCGTTCTACGGCGTGCCCTTGCCGGAGTTGCACCAGGTCGGCAGCGAAACCCGAGCGCGTTGCTTCCTGAATTGCGGACGCACGGCGGAGACGGGCGACCGCGTTCTCGCCATCCAAGCCGATCATCCTGCGAAGCAGTGGCACTGCCACCAGTACGGCTGCGGCAAGAGCGGTAACCTCGTGTCGCTTTGCGATCTGATGAAGCCCGGCGAACCCGGTGGGGGTCGGCCGCGCGGCGACCGGTTCAAGGCGATCGCGGCCGACATTGCGGCGATGGTCGGGGGCGTGACGCGGGGCGAGACCCCGAACCCGGCCACACTCACCGTCAAAAAGCCCGAGCCGACCAAGGTGAATGTGCCGCTGAAGGACTCGGAGAACGTGAAGGCCCGCGGCCTGACCCAACTGGACCGGAAGTTCGTGACCGATGTGGCTGCGATGCCACCCCCCGCGTCGGCTTACTTCCGCCGCCGCCCCTTCCTCTCTTCCGAGGAGTGTCGGAAGTGGGGTGCGGGATACCTGCCGCGCGATGCCGGGGAGGACAAGAGCGGCGGGACGATGCGGGGAAAGATCGTCTATTGCTACCGCTCCGAAACCGGGGAAATCCTGACCTGGTTCGGGCGTGACCCCGAATTCGAGGACAAGCACAAGACGTGGTCCGCGACGGACAAGAGCGAACGCGAGCCGGAGAAGTTCCATTTCGTGAAGGGGTTCCACCGCGGCCTGGAACTGTTCGGCCAGCATCGCCTGCGCGAAGAAGCCAACGCCGAAAAACTCAAGGCGCTCGGCCTGATCCTGGTGGAAGGCTCGAACGATGTCATCAAACTCGACACGCTCGGCGTGCCGGCGGTCGGTCTCTGCTCGAACACGATCACCCGCGAGCAGGCCGAGAAAGCGGCCAAGCTCGCACGCGAACTGTCCGGCGGCGTGGTGACGGTATTCCTCGATTGCGATGCGGAAGGGGAGAACGGCATGCGGCAGTGCCTCGGCTACCTGTCGCAAATCACGCCGGTGCGGTTGGCTTGGACGAGCAAGATGTACCGGGGGAAATTCGCCGGCCGGCAACCCGAATCGCTGACACCACCCGAGTGGCAGGAAATCGAGGCGTACCTGCGCACCGGAAAACGCGAAGAATGGACGCTGGCATGAGAGTGACGTATTGCACGCCACTGCTATTCATTCGGGTAGCGGTGCCACTCGTCCTCATCCAGGACCAGCTCGACGAAGAACGTGGGCTTACCCGGCTTGCTTCCGGGATCTACCCGCAGCCGCAATTTCTGGCCGTAATCGGTGAGGCACTGCACACTCTGGCAGACGCTCAATTCGTGCAAGAGGCCCGGAATCTGCGCCTCGATCACGCGGCTCTTGCGCAGGTGGTCCACGAACGTCTGCGGATCGCGGTCTCGGACGACTTGCGTTTGCCCATCTTCGAGCTTCGTCATGCGGAACCAGAAATGGAACTCGCGCGTGACGATGACGGCGTTCCCGTCGTTGCCGATCCACTGGCGGACGATACTCGTGGCCAACTCATCCCGAATGAGCGGGTCCAGGTCGTGAAAGCATTGATCCAGTTCGTATTCGGCGACCTTGCGCAGTGCGTTAGACATATGGCACCCCCCAAGTTCCCGACAGTTTATGCGGCTGACAGTTATGCGACGAGCGGGCAACCTCAATCCTCCGGCCAGTCGCCATCGTCCATGAGCATCTGTCGAAGTTCGACCCGCTGCGGGTCGTTCATGTCGAGCACGGCGATGGTGGCCCGCCCGGTCTGCGTGCGGCCGATGAGCACCGCTCCCAACCACTCGAAGTGCCGCTTCCACGCCTGCCGGCGCGGATCGAACAAGAGGACCACGTTCTCGCTCAGCGGATCGATCCCGCTCAAATTCGGCCCCTTACTGAAGTTGCATCTGTGACAACTCCAAGCTCGGTTCGAAGGCTCATCCGACCCACGGTGTTGCTTGGCGACGACATGTTCGATGTGGAAAGCGGACGCGGGGGCGGCGAAATCGGGGAGGTGGCAGTATTCGCACCGACAGTCGGCCCGGTCGCGGACGAGTTGGCGGAGGGAGGAGGGCATCAGGCATCCGGAGATCGTTTGAGAACTGCCCGCGCCTTGGCCTGGAGAATGGCGATAAAGTCGATGGTCTGGACGTAGGTTTCGTACTCGCGGCGTTCGTCGTCGGACAACTTGCCGTCATTGCACTTGCGGGCAAGCTTGTCGATGCGGGCCTGGGCCTTGGCGTCGAAGCGGTAGTCCGCGAGTTTGCGGGCCACCTCCGGCGAAAGGATTCGGCCAAGGGGGTTGAAGAGCCGGTCGAGAACGGGAGCATCGAGAGTCTTCATGCTGCAATTCTACACCATTTTGCTGCTGAAGGGAACGTGAACGGTTCCAGATTGCCAATGCACGCTTCACGAGTCGGTGTCGCCGCAGCAAGTCGCCGGCGGACCTTAGATTTCAGGATGGCGATGAAGGTCACGCAAGCGACGTAACGACCGTATTCCGACTGTTCGTTCGCACTGAGCCGGCCCTCCATGTACCGAGCAGCGAGAGCATCGACGGCCCCTGCTACTGCGGATCGGCCTTCCTCTCCAGCAAGCGCCGAGCGGACTCCGCCACGAAGCAATCGGCGAGAGGCGAGAGCATGCGATCGAGGATCGCGGAGGAGTTCGTGGCTGCGTCCATACTCGGCTTATACCAAATCGCGCGATGCCGGCGAAACGGTTCCGCGCGTTCCGACGCAGGGAGCGACACGAGACACGATGCGGTTCGCCCGTCGCCACTCGGCGGCGGAGTGGTCCCGCTCCGCGGTTGTCCTCGCGTCGCGAGAAGAGTGCGGGACGCCACTCGCGCCATGCCCGGTGACAGTGCTGGGTGAGGCATGGCCCGCGAGGCCCCCTCCGAGTAGCGAACCGGTGCGGTGTAAACCGCCCGGTCATGGCCAGTAATGGCCTGAGCGCATCGAGGAGGGGGCCTCGCGGGCGTCCGCCTCGCGAGTGGCGTCCCCTGATAAGGGGGAGTTCTCCGCATAGGAGAGCGGTCGCCCGGTCGGCCTCCGGCCGCCGGCGTTCCCGCCGCTGCCCCCGCCGTTGACGGCTGCCCGAAAGGCGATGCCGTGGCGGTGCGAACGCATCCGCGACCGCGGTGCGATGCAAGTCGATTTGGTCAGCCGTGTCGGCGCTGGTACGCTGGCCGCGCATGGCGAATTCTGCCTCAGGACCGGCGCACGTCATCACGGTCCTGAACCTCAAGGGCGGCGTGGGCAAGACGCACACGTCGTGGTTGCTGGCCTCGGTCTGCCTGGAACGGCAGCAACGCATCCTGCTCATCGACACGGATACACAGGGCAATCTCAGCAATTCCTTCCTGCCCGATGCACCGCACCGGCCCGGCGTCGAGCAACTGCTCGACCCATCGCAGGACGCGGACGTGCGTTCCCTCATTCGCCGCACGGCACACGCGGGCATCGACATCATTCCGGCGAGTGCGGCGGTGGCACCCTTCGACGAATCCGATCAACGGAGTTGGGAGCAACACGACCTCCAACAGTCCTTCGTCGATCCGGTGCGAGCCCTCTCGGCCAACTACGATTTCATCGTCTTCGACTGCCCGCCGCGTCTGTCGCTGGTCAGCTTCGCGGCGCTCTGTGCCAGCCATCACGTGATCGTTCCGCTCGAAGCGGCCGATTGGGGCGCGCAAGGCATTACGCAAGTCGCCGAAGCCGTGGACTACGTACGGCAACGCTTCAATCCCCGGCTGTCCCTCTTGGGCTACCTCGTGTCCCGTTTCAAGGCGGGTCGCCTCTACCAGAAGGCCTATTTGCAGGGCATGCGCGAGCATTTCGGTGCCGGTGTCTTTGACACACTGATCGCCGATCTGGCAGGATTCGAGCGTAGTGTCACCGACGCCATCCCCATCACACGGCACGACCATCGCGGACGGGCCGCCACCATCGCCCGCAGTTTCTTCGACGAAACCTGCCGCCGCATTACCGAAACTTCCCGAAGCGGCGACATCGGCATTTCAGCGATCCGTCGGAAGGCGTGCGGAACTGCCGCTCCGTGAAGGGGCCGGTGGGCCGGCACGATCCGGCTTGACTCGGCTACGCGGTGCATTCGCGATCGAAGTGAATCGGATTCGCCCGGATCCGAAGCAACCGAGGCGAGAATTCGATGAAGACGACCAGCGGGATCTCACCGCGTCGGTCGCCGAACGGGGGATCAAGCAACCGATCCGAGTCTGGTTCGTGGAGGCCGAGGGTGTTTATCAAATCATCTCCGGTGAACGCCGCTATCGGGCGGCGGTGGCCGTGAGCCTCGCGGTCGTTCCCTGCATCATCGAAGATGCTCCTGCCGGCGGCGTGCCGCCGCGGCGGGAAATCCTGGTCGATCAGGTCGTCGAAAACTGGCAGCGTGCCGACCTCCATCCCTACGATCTATCCGATGCTTTGAAGGAATTGCGCGATCAGCACGGCCTCAGGCAGGACGAGATCGCCCGGCTGACGGGCAAGCCGAAGAGCGAAATCTCCCGTTTCCTGGCGATGCAGCGTGTGACGCCCGAAGTGCAAGCAACGGTTCGCAACGATCAAGAGGGACGGTATTCTCGACGCCACGTCGTGGCTCTCTCGAAGCTCAAGCCAGAGGAACAGCAAGTCGTGGCCAATCGGATCAAAACGGAAAAGTTGTCGGCCGTCGAAACGGAACGGGCCGTGAGTCGATTGCAAAAACGGCACAGTGGCGAAGTCGCGCGGGGCTCGCCGGTGTCGGTCCGCCGCTACGCCATCGGCTCGACTCAAGTGAAGATCACGTTCCGCAAACGAGCGGTCAGTCGCGAGGACCTGCTGGGTGTGGTCGAACGTCTGCACGAGATGGTCGAGCGTGAGTAGCGGCCCTCGGAAGGATTGCAAATCGGCGAGAGTTTCGGCTTGCCCAAGCGGTGAACCGCGTCAGTTGCACCGTGCAACTTCGCCAGAGTTGACAACATCATGTTTCTACGGGCTGGCAAGTCCAGTTCCGACCGAAAGGCCGGCGAGCGCGGTATTATCGGCGGCAATGGCCGAATCGCCCTCCACCGGAAACGAGCATGGCCGAGTGGCCCAGCGTTCACGGGGCCGCGTTCGGAGAACGTCTTCGGGACGTGCTCAACTTTCCCTGGTGGAGCATGCCCTTTGCCCACTCGATCCATCCGCCGGGCTGCGAGATCATCTGGTCCATGAAACGAACTATGGCTACACGGATCGGAACCGGCACCTCAAGCTGGCCCACGTCCGTGTCATTTGCCCATCGGGTCTGTCCCCTGCCGATGAGTTCGTCCTCTGGGGTCTGCTGGCCCTCACGTTTGCTCAGTCAACTCCGAGTTTCGAGTTCCACGCGACTCCGCACTATTGCCTGCGCCAACTCGGTTTGATCGAATGCAATGGCCCCAAGGGGGGCAAGGACTATCGGCAATTCCGCGAGACGGTGAAGCGGTTGGCCCGCGTGATCTACGAGAACACAGCGTTCTACGATCCGATCCGCGGCGAGCATCGGGACGTGGGGTTCGGCTTCCTCAAATACAGCCTGCCCATCGACCCGGAATCGTCGCGTGCATGGCGATTCATTTGGGACCAGCAATTCTTCGAGCTTTGCCAAGCGACGGGTGGCGGGCTCTGGTTCGACCTAGAAACGTATCGCAAACTGGATTTCGGGAGTCGGCGACTGTTCGTGTTCTTGCAGAAGCTCTTCTACCGGACAACGGAGTCGCCCGCATTCGACGTGCGGAAACTCTGCGTCGACGTCATGGGCTTCGCTCCCACAGTGGAAATGCGCGACCTCAAGATCAAGTTGGCACGGTGCCTCGAACGGCTCGACCAAGCTGGAATCGTGCGGATACCGGACGGCGTTCGGGCCAAAGATCTGTTCATGAAGCGGGGGGTCGGAAGCTACAGCGTGACCGTGGCACGCGGGCCGTATTTTGACGGCAAACAACAGGTAGGGCGTTTAGATGTGGAGGACTCACCGCTGGTCGATCCGCTGAGCGCGATCGGCTTCGATGACGGGGCCATCCGACGAATCCTGAACGCTTATCCGACCGCATTGGTACAGCAATGGGCCGATATTACACTGGCAGCGCGCGAACGGAACGGCGACACGTTCTTCACAAAGTCCCCGGCTGCTTACTTCACCGACAACATCCGCCATGCGGCCGAAGGCCGTCGTTCACCGCCAGACTGGTGGCGAGAACTCCGGCGTGAAGAGCATCGTCGGCAGCGGGACGCGGATCGCGAGCAGTGGGAAGGGATCAGCGTTGCCACGGAAGAACAAGCGTTCCAGCAATACCTCGACGGCGAAGCGAAGGAGGAGTTCAACGGCGTCATGCAGAAACTCGTCAGCGATCTCACGTCACGCGGCAAGACAATCGATGAGGCACAGGAACCCGCACGTTATATGGCCCGCTTGCATTTCCTGAATCGGTTCCGCCGGGAGCGAAGTGGATCGCATTCGTGACCCGGCTGTCGCTCCTCCGGCAAACTTCTCTCTTTCGATAAGCGATCACTTTGCTTACAAGATACTTTGAAACCAGATACTTTGCCGCAGGTGGTCGGCGGGTGGCGAAAAGCAGATTTTTCATCTCGGAGCAGCCATAGATCAAATGCAGTGTTCATCAAAAAAGGGATGAAAAACGCGACGCACAGTCCACCAGTAACCCCTCAAAACGCGACGCTTAGTCCATCTGTTCATTGGTGAAAATGCGACGCGAAGTCCTCCTATCGCCTATGCCTTACCGCGCAAAATTCGGTACCGGTTTTCACGATCATTCAATCGAACCAACCGGTGGAATGCGGGCGAAATACTGCGACGATTCCGTTTCGGGGAGCTGAGTCATCCGTTTCCTCGGTGAAATACTTCCGTCCATAGCCTCAGTTCGATCGCGCCACCTTCGAGAGCCTGGCCTCCAAGAATCCGGAGCCGCTCTCCCTTGGTAAAAAGGCCGTGAACCTTTGCAACATCGTCGCGGAAAACGACTGGGAACACACTCTCCTCTCCCGTTTGGGCATCGAATCCGTTGCTGGAAGGCTCTCCGACTATGGTGACTTCCACATCCAGGTAGGTTTCTTGTCCGGGAGTAAGCGATCGACACGTGAGCGGCTCACTCCGGTCAGCCCAATACCTGTCGCAGAATTGTCGCACGTCGCAGAGCCGGCAGTGCTCTCCAAGAATGGCTTGTGTCGGCGTGGAATCCAGCATCGTGGCGACCGCGTTCACCCGCCGGCGCAGTTCCTCTTCCACCTCCACCAGCAAGGCTTCTTTCAGGGAGACTGGTATCAATCGGTCGGGGTAACGCACTTCAGCTCGGCCTGGAAGGATCCCACTGCAGCGCCACCACAAGATCGCGTAATAAGCGACTTGTTTCTTGTGCTCGGGCTTCTCTTGACCGGTCTTGAAATCCGTAATGACCGATGCCCCCCTGTCCGACCAGATCAAGTCGATAATGCCACCGAACGGAAGAGTCGGGTGAACCAGCGACAACTCACTCAACGCGCCGCGATCACGCAAGAAGGCTGCGAGGGCGGGGCCTGAAGGTAATTCTTGAGGCGCCCGCAGGATCGCGGCCGGGAGGTCGCTTGCGCGATGGGTGGTGACGGCGTCCTGATACAAGTCCCGGAAGAGTCGAATGACCTGGTTGACGAGCTGCTGGGGACTCGCCCTCAGCCGAAAGGCACTGCCACGTGGGTGAGCGGCCAACCGGCGTTCGTGTTCGGCGAGAAAATGACGGACGCTTCCCAGGATGTCTGTGTCATCGAGGCCTTCGCGAAACGACGGCGTTCCGAGCGTGGGCATCCCGCGGACTGCCAAGGCCTTGAAGAGCCGGTCCAGAACGGCGTGAACGACCTCCCCTTCAACCGCCGCGGGGTGCGGGCGGGTTGGGAATCGTGCCAGGTCTCCATATCGCGAATGAGTCAGCTGCCACTGCCGCGGACAGCGCTCAATCGCCGTCAGCGACGAGTAGCTGTAAGAATTGGGCTGGATCGCCCATGTGGTCGGCCCGAGCAGCTGGTAGAGGGGGAGAGTCATGGTGCCTCGTTACAGTTGCAGGGCCGCGACCGCCGCGGGCAGGTCGTGCACGAGCGTGAACGAATCCAACGAGCAGTACTCGGCCAACTCAGCCTCCGCCAGAGCCCGCAGGCCTGCACCGGCTTCGTCGGGATCGGTCAATGCGTGGTGGACATCAACCCAAATCTCACTCCCGTCCGCTCGCGCGAGGATCAGCGGGACCTCCCGCCCGGAGCGACTGGCGCCGGGTTGTACATTGAGTTGTTTGAGGGCGAAGAAATCAAGCAGCGGCTTCAGGGCAGCATGCTTCTCGGCCTGGGACAGGACGGGGTGGCGGCCGTGAAGCAGGTGATTCAACAGAGCCCCGGCCAAGTGTCTGTCCAGAGACGGGTGGAGGTACGTGTTGCCAAAATGCCGAAGACAACGGTAACACGAGGACAGACAATCGCAGCCGGCGAGCAGTGCCTCGGTTTCGGCCAAAACCTCCTTCAGGTTCTGCTTCACCAACCGAGTGTAGCCGGCACCGCCGGGCAGCAAGTCGTATAGGAACAGGTAAACCTCGCGGTCTCCCCCACCGACCACCGGGCACCAGTTCCCCGCCAACTCGCCTTCCTCAATCTGCAAGATGCGCGAGGCTGCCAAGCACACGGCCTCTGCCAGAGATGTCAAAGCCACACGGCCCGGGCCGCCCCGAACGCCCCGGATCCTCGGCCGTTGCGCACAGGACAGGGCCTTCGGTCTTGAGGAGGAGGAGCAGGACGTCCGTGGGAAACCGATGCCCGAAATAGTATGGCCCCACGGCCTGGCCGTCACAGGTTCGGCCCTGCTCCATGGGATGATTGTGGCGGCTCGGACGGCCGGCACGGAGCAAGGTTGGGTTGGTAAACCCCGGACCAAAGACCGGCTCGGTCCGACCGCACTCCGGGCAAACCATGAAGCCGCGGTCGCCGACGCCCTTGTTGACTGTCACCAGGTTCTGCGCCCGGGCGATGACGGACAGGCGGCCGCCGTAAAACCTTTCGTCCCAAAGCGAGGGCGGCTCCTGCACCTCGATCTGCGCACGGGTGGCTCGTCCCGCCGGGGCCGAAGCGTCGCCGCGGTCCACTTCGCGGCGCACGTTGATGTCTGGAGCAAAGCCCTCCGGGATAACGAACCGCTGCTTGAACAGGTCCTGCCCCCGGCAGCACGGACAGGCAACGAGTGTGCCGGCTTCTTCCTGGAGACTGACGTAGCCGCAGGTCTTGCACGCCGTGTAGGACTGTGCCTTTTGCAGGAGGTCACGCGTCTCGGGCGCGTACGGAGAGTAGAGCGCGGCCGAAGTGAACCGGTACCGGTCAGGGCGATTTGCAAGTCGCGTTGGGGCTCGTAGTCGAAGGACCGCTTGTAGGCGGGGTCTCCTTTGACCTTAGGCCGCGACACCCAGAAATTCACGACGTCCGTGGGAAACGCGTAGCGAGGAAGAATGGCCCGGTCGATGAGCGTTTGCAGGAGCTGTTCCGCAAGCTGCCGCTCCAGACCTTCGCGAGCCAGCCCGGTCAGTTGCTCGCGCTGCCCAAAGGACTCGACCGGTAACGTCCTGGTCAGCACGTCGATCAGCGAGTGGACGGAGGAGGTAATTGTTCCCTCGACATCCACGGACTCATCCAGGCCGTAACTGAACCTCGGTGCCCAGTGCCGGATCTCTTCCGTCAACTTGCTTTCGTGGCTTTGCAACCAATCCTTCAAGCTGCTCAGCGAGCACGGAGACGCGGCGGAAAGGAACTGCTCAACCGTCCGGAGGGACTCAAACAGGCTGAAGGTGTCGGCACCGGCCTGCGCCGTCTCGTGAAAGAATCGCTGCACCAGGTAGGCTTTGATATGCCGACAAAGCACTTGTTGGTTTTCGATATAAACGACAGGCGGGTTGACCTCCCCCGAGATGATGTGGTCGGGATGTTCGTAATAGTGAGAATCGTGTGACGTACCGTGCGCGAAGGTGATGACGGAGGCGACGGAGCGCCCACGGCGACCGGCCCGCCCAGCGCGTTGCTGGTAGTTGGCGACGTGCGGGGGTACGTTCCGCAGGGCCACGCCGCACAGGGTCCCGATGTCGATGCCGACCTCCATGGTCGTCGTGCAGCTGAGAACGTCGATCGGTCCCTCGTCCTCGACAGGAATGTCTTGAAAACGCAGTTCGTAGCGCTCTGTCTTGCTGAAAGCCTCCTCGTCGTCCTTCCCGGTCAACTGGGCGGAATGCTCGGCGGCGGTCAGGCCGAACGGTTCCAGGCCGGTCCCCTCGAAGGCCCGCAGCATTTGGTGGCAATAGAATCCTGTCCGGGCGTCGAGGTAATCGCGGTCGGCCACGACAACCTCGCCTAGGCAAGCCGGACAGCAGTCGCCCAGCGTCTCCGCATACAGCCGGGCGCAATCCCGGCAACGCAGCCAGCCGGCGTCCAGTTTGACGTTGAGGCTCAGTCCTCTCGGTTGCAGATAATAGAGATCGTTCGACAACAGGAAGAGGTTTGATTCGCGGATGAATCGAGGCAGCCAAACCTCCACCTGGCGGGCCGTCTCCTCGGACCCGAGGACGCGACGTAGGAATTCTCCGAAGCGACCCGGAATCACGTGCGCCGAGTTGCCGGCGTCCATCCCGTCGGGACGCTCCCAGCCCTCGCCCAGCTTCGAGAGATCGGCCCCTTGAGGGGCGAACCGCCGGTTCTCCAACTGGAGACGGAGCCAAAGGCGGAACAATAGCAAGACTTCCGGCTCGGCCAGGCCCACCGACGGAAAGGTCTTGAAAACGCCGCGCACGAGCGGGTCCTCTTCGACGGTGGCTAGGGCCAGCGCATTCAGCGAATAATAACGATCGGTCATTTCACCGAAGAGCTGCTGGGCGTAGGACTGCGTGGGCTGCAAGTACCCCTGGTTGAATTCCTCGATCAGTTGGCTCAGAGTCTTGTCCTTGGCGCGGCGGAGGTGATCGTGAAAGACTTCTTCGTCCGGAGCCGGGAACAGATCGATCCCTCGGGCATGGCACACCCAGATCACGGCCGGGTAGAGCTTATCCAGGCCCGTGAGCCCGGCTTGCTTCTTCAACTCCGCCGCCCCGATCCCCAGGACCTGGCGGAACAGATCGCGGGCGTGGCTGTGTTCCAGGGCTGGGGCCAGCCGGGCGGCTTTCTGCCTGCCGTCGCTGAAGACAAGCACCTTACGGCCCTGGTTGGCCAGCCGCTTGTCTGACTTTTGCGGCGGCTGCTCAGCGAACTGGGCGTCGATCAAGGCGGTGAAGGGTTGTTCGCCCTTGGTGCGAAAGTCGGTGATGCGGCTGCGGGCCCGCGAACCAGGAGGCTGACACATGGCGCAGCGGGGGAAGGTTGGCTCGCGGCCAGTCTCCCCGTGGGCCAGCCAGACTGAACGCACCTGGTCATCGGGCATGGTGTGTTCGCGGTCCACGTACCCCGTGGGGAGGTGGATGCGGATCTCCTCCGCCACCTCCGCGTAACGGGGCGGGATGGGAAGCAGTTCCAGCGATTGCAGGCTACCTTCGGTCTCCCCCCAGAGAAAGTCGAGGGACCCAAGCCGGTCCGCGGGGCAGCAGGCCTGTAAATAGGGGCTGCCACAGTTCCGGCAGGAGGCGAGTTCAAACACGCGCGAGCCGCATGCGTCGCACGACGTGTGAGGCTCGGCGAACAACTTTCCTAAAACCGCAACCTCGCCCGGATGATCCTGCCGACCGGGGCAGGTTGGGTTGATGCAGGCGTAGAGAGCGTGCAAACCGCGGAAAAAGCCGTGGATGCGGGCTGGGATGAGTCCGGGCTCACCCGGTTTCTCGCGGGCGATCGAACCAAGTGTCACCAGGACCTCGACCGCTTTCCTGCCCTGTGCATGTCCGGGAAAAAGCGCCGATGCCAGGGCCCCTAGGGAACGCGCGGTGCCGGCACTTTCGCGGAGAAGGAAGTTGACAAACGGCTGGCCAGTAAGCGATTGGAAAAGATGACGCAGGATACCCTCTTCGTCCGAATCCGGACACGGTTTTGCCAGGTGCTCGAACAGCGGCGTCAGGGCCTGCAGCAGGACAGCCGGGGTCACCGCCGCGTGGAGGTGGTCGAGCTCGATGCCGGCCAAGACATTGGACAGAACGTCAGTGCCCGGAGCTGCTGGTTCAGGAACAGCCCGCTTACCAGTGACGGGCGCGAAGTCTTCCGGGCGTTTGCCCGTCAGATCGGCTGCGAAGCAGCGAATGTTGGCCAAGGCAGTTTGACTGTCGCCCAGCGATGCGCTGGTGCAAATCACCCGGAGTTTGTCCGGGCGATCGTTGATGCCCAGCCGAGCCCGCAGCCGCAGCAGCAGGAAGCCGACCTCAGCACCCTTGGCACCTCGGTACATATGCGCCTCGTCGAGAACGAGCAGGAACTGGTTCCCGTCCTCCTGGAGCCAGTCGGCCGTCTGCTGGAAGATCGGCCGCTCGAATGGCCGCATGAGCATGTACTCCAGCATGGAGTAGTTGGTGACGAGGATGTCCGGGGCGACGCCGGGGCGGGTGCCTGCCCCTCGCACCATCTCCTGCCGGGTAAGCAGCTCCCGGTCCCCTGGCTGGGTGTGCAGGCGCTGATCGAATTTGTGCCTGGTGTAGGCCTTGCCGACTCGTTTGCCGGTTGCGTAGGTCCTTGGTTGGGCTAGGTCCTTGCCGAAAAAGGATTCGAGGTCCTTGGCTGGGTATCGGCCCAGCCGGCGCAGTTCTTGCCCCAGGCATTCGTCCAGGCTGGTGTAATACTCGAGAAGCGGGGCAACCCGCTCACGGTCCTTGGAGGCGTCCCGTGGCCCCGGGTAAGGGGTGCGCCCGGTGTACATCCCGAAAAGCGGATGCCGCCGGCCGGGCCCCAGGGCGCGAAAGGCGGCGGCGACGCTCTCGTCGCCGAAGAGTAGTCGCAGACGCGCGAGCTGGTCGTTGACCAGGGCGTTCATCGGATAGAGGATGAGTACCCGCACGCCGGGCCGCGCAAACGACGTAGGTCGGTCTACCGCCTCCTCGTAGAGCTGACCGAGCATGGGAACCAGGAAGCACTCGGTCTTTCCGGACCCCGTGCCGGTGGCCACGATGATGTCCTTGCCATCGACCAGAAACCGCCCATAGGCGTCGGCCTGATGTTGCCACATTTCCGGGTAGAGAATGGTCTTGTTCTCCGCCGGTTTGCTGTACTGCTGCTTGGTCTTGGCGAGTTGAAGGAAGAGGCCCGCAACGGTAGGAGACAGCCCGAGGTCGCCGTAGCTCCCGGCAAACGTTCGGTAACGCGGCGTGGTTTCCAGGTAGGTCTCTTGTGCCAACAAGTGGCCGTCCTGGGCTTCTTCGAGGAGGCGGCGCCGGGCTCGCACAAGTACCGGATCGCTGAGGGGATAGGCACTCTCGATGTAACTGCGGAGTTGCTGACGCAGCCGGTTGATTAGCTGCGTCGGCGTATAACGCTCTCCTTCCGGTTCCGGCCGGTTGAACTCTACGGGAGGTGCGGTCTTGCCCGCGCCGCCACCGGGGGCCGGGCCCCGATTTTGGGAGGCGGCGGCACAGGCGTTCGGCCGGGCAGATGCCGATCGACCCAGGCGGCCAGGGCCTCGTCGACAGTGCCGGCCGGGTTGAGAATCCTTCCCTCCAGACACTCCGGTTTTTGGCCAGCCAGGAGAGTGTCCAGAAAATCAGATGACACCGCGAGCACGCCCTCGAAATCGAGCCGGTCTTCCGGCCCGAGCTTGCGGGCAAAGAAGCGGGCGTCTTCGAGGTCCTTAAGGATCCCCTCCGCAGCATAGTCGGCCAGCCGGAATGTTTTCACGATACCTCCTCCACGTGCCAGTGTTCCGGCGAGAGCCCTACCAACACTTCGTGCTGGCAATCCGCCTGGACAATTACCATCAAGCCTCGCATGGTGCGCGACAGCCCGACGTAGAGCAGCCGGCGTTCGTGGCGCATTCGTTCCTGGTAGACCGCCGCGTCGTCAAAATCCTCGGCCAGCGGGTAAGTGCCGGGCTCGAAGCCGCACACCACCACGACGGGAAACTCCAGCCCTTTGGCCGAGTGCAAGGTCAGCACCTTCACGACCTCGGCCTGCAAGTCCAGTTCTCGCCCGGGGAAGAATCGGGCTGACACCCCGGCTACCGACAGTTGTTCGGCCAGGCGCTTCCCAACCGTTTCGGTCGGTACCAGGACGGCGGATGCGCTGATCTTCATCCGCAAGTGGCGGCACATCTGCCGGATGAACCGCCCAGCCCATTCCCCCACATCGGCCGGCGCGACCCCGCGGAGGAGGACAGGCATCGGGCCCGTGTGGACGCTGGCGGAAGTCTCGAGTACCTCCCCCTCCTCGGGTGTCAGCAACGCAAAGGCCGCCCGATCGATCTCGGCCGTGGAACGGTAATTCCGTTTCAGGATGGCGGTCCGACCGGTGAACTGCAAGCGTGGGTGCGCCGTGGCCCAGGTGTAATTCCGCGAATAGAGCGATTGTTTGCTATCGGAGGCAAAGAACAGCCCGGTGGCCGCCCGGCTCATCTCGGCCATGAGGCTCAGCGTCACGGGATTCAGATCCTGGGCCTCATCAACCACGACAAAGTCATAGCGGTCGGTGTACTCGCCGGACTGCACGCGCTGAAGCGCTTCCAACCGCAGGGCCGCAAACCGCTCCAAGCCGCGCCGGCGAACTTCCTGCGCGAAGCCCTGGTACAGTTCCCACACTGCATCGCGCACGCCGCCCCGAAGCACATGGCCGCGTCCCGGCCGGGCGCCTCCCGATATTCCTCGCGCGAGGCCAGGCCACGGCCGTCGATGATCCACTCAAACTCATCGAGCAGGTAGTTGTCCGAGAGGCGGGCCAGAGCGGCGGCCCGCAAGCGCCGGTCAAACGCGCTGGGACCGGATGGAGAGACATGCGTCCTCACCGTGCGTAGCACTTCGTGCAATTCTTCACTGGAAGCGACGGGGCCAAGAATTAAGTTCTTGACGGACTCGGGCGGCAAGCGCGACCAGATTGACACGGCTCGTGCTGGTGAGGCCGAAGCACGTGAAATATTCCAGAAGGACCGTGCCGCTACTGCCACCATGAATCTCATTGAGCGCCAGCGGGCCGAAATGTCCGGGCTGTTCAATAAGATTCCGGAGTACCAAGCAGCCTTGAATGCAACGCTTCAATCGATCGGCCGCACCATCACCGACTTCAACACGGAGATGAAATCCGATGAGAAGCTGACACAGTTCATCGCCTCGATTCCCAACCTCGATGTGTTTATCACGCTCTGCATTGCGCGTGAAAAAGACAAGGATCGTGAAGTCGAGCACAACGACATCCGCGACCTCGATTGGATGTCGGTGGCGGTGCCGTACAGCAACATCGTGGTTTCAGAGCGTTATTGGGGCAACAAGGTTAAGACGACCGGGCTTGCCGCCAGGTACGACACTGTCCTGATTACCAGCATGCAGGATTTGCCATCGCACTTGTCGGCTATGGGCTGTCTTGCTTGAGGCGACCTCGCCGTGAAGGGGCAGACTACCGCTTTCGCCACTTCCTTTGTGCCCGTTGCTCCGCTGCCTGCTTGCGTACCCATTCAGGGAAAAGCGAGCTGGTAGCCTGATCCTCGACTTCCTTCTGTCACTTCTCTTCGGCCTTCTATTCGCGCTTTTCCCGCGCCGCCGCGAGTTGCTCGACGTTGCGAGGCGCGAAGTCTGTTTCGTACCCGGTCCAGTACAGGGAATACTTGTGGACATGAGCATGACCAACGCCTCACCAGAGATCAGGGATGCGTCGCTCCGCCTCGTACCAATCGCGCAAGTCATCCCCGAATGGCCGTCCGCGCTCCTCCCAGAGGGAGGAGGCTTCCTCGTGTCGGACGGCGTCGAGCATGAACTCTCGGATGACTTCGATCCGTGTGGCGACGAGCACCTCGGCCGGGCTGTTCCAGAGGTGGATGAGGCCGACAAGCTTGCTATGATCGGTGCCCCATTCCGGGCCGGGAGTGTGTCGTCGATTCGTCTGCCATACAGCCGATCCGCTCATGCCGAACGGCTCGGTGGCGGAAACGCCCTTCCATTTTTCGTCGAGCCAACCGTCCTTCGGGTACATGAGGGCGATGTGAGTGTCCGAGTCGAACTGGTCCCAGTCGGACACGCCGTCACTCGTCCAGAACGGCGTCGAGGTCGAATGAATGCCGCCGTTCACGATCGGAACCCACTTGCTCTTCCCTTCAGGGTACCCATGCACGAATAGAAAGTCGCGTTCGATGGTGCCGGCCGAAGTTCCGAGTGCGTCGACTCCCAAAGGGACGATCCCGTGATCACGAACCACCTCATCGTCGACGCGACCGATTGCGAGGTCGATCGGCGGCTTCGCCACTCGAAACCCGTACTTGAACGGCTCGGGCTTCGATCCTGAGCTCGAAGTGTGTGCGATAGCCTCGTACTTCCTGCCCTCATCAACTACGTGTTCGGCCGTGAGCAGGTACGTCCTCCCGCAGAGTCGGAGGAACGTTCCGCTCCCGATCAGGACGCCTTTCTGCTCCGAGATGATGCCGTAGACCGCTGCGAGATCGGGCTTCGTGTGCACCTTCATCAGGTTGCTGATCCGAGTGCCTTCAGCGGCTACTTCCTGTTCGGTCGGCATCGCAGTGTCCTACACGCAAAGTGTCCGAACTTCGTCTTCCGTCAGTTCCCATTTGGCAAGGAGTTCCATCGCCACTTTCTCGATCCTCGCCTTGTTCGCGTTCACAAATTGAACGGCCCTCTGAAGGCACTCGTTAAGAATCCGCTGCATCTGAGGCTCTGCCCGCTGAAGGTCGGCCTGCGCGAAATCGGCGCCAGTGGCTGTTAGCGTGAACGGGATGATCGCGAATCGAAGAACGCCACGGGCGTCAACGTAGTCGCTGTGGTTGACCTCAAAATTGGGCTGCCAACCTGGGTACGCCAAGCACTCGGCAACAGGACCTACGAACGCCTGGACCGCTTCGACTTCCGCCTCCTCATTTTTTCCGGCGAAGTCGGTTTTGTTGAGTGGGGTCACCCGCGTTAGTTGGCCGAGCGGTTGATTCTGCGGGACCGGCTCGCTGTCACTCCGTCGAAATAGCCACACCGTTGAGAATCGAATGCCCTGGGCTAACGCAAATACCGCGTGTCCAGCCTCGTGGAACGCGGTCGAGCGAAGGTTCAGTCGGCGCATGTCGAGCATCGAGCATCCCCAAAAGTAGAGCGGCCAGAGTGCGCCGTAGTGCGTCTACTCCACTCCCTCATCATCGTCGTGGTCTTCTTCCTCTTGCTGCACTGGGAGCGGTTCACCTGCCAAGATCGCCTTGGCAACCTGTTTTGCCAGGGCGATGTCGCTGCCGTACTTGGCTCCTGCTCCAAAGGCTTCCATAGCGTCGTCGCTGGGCTTGGGGAGCTTTTCGATCACGGTCATTGACGGCGCGAGGTACTCCAGAACACCCCAATTGAGTGTCGGATTCCAATACTCAGCGACGATCGCCGCAACCTGAGCGTCGGTCGGGTTCTCGAACTTCCCGATGGCGTCCACAAGAGCCATCGGAACCTCGGTCGGGTTCTCCATCGACACGCGGTAGAAGTGCAGTTCCTGACCGTCGTACTCCGAGTTCCCGTAGTGCAGGCACTGGAAAACGTCGTCGAAGGCGTATTGCGTAGTCAGTCGACTTTGCGCGGCCGGTGGCCTCGTACCTTCGAGTCGCTGCTCGGCTCCTGCGGCGTTAGCGGCTACGAGCCGTCCGTGAAAAGCGGTCTGTTCACCCGCGGGAACCGAAACGACCTGGTTCGGTTCGTACTGCTTCGTGGAAACGTGGAAGACAATCTTCGGCATGGCGTCCTCGCATCGATTCTCCAACCAATCCGGGGTCTCAATTGCGGACTGCGGCAATTCAATCTCTGCTATGCGCTTTCTGCGGCCGCAATTGCTGGCGCTTCCTGCTGAATCTCGGCGATGAACTGCGGCATGTACACGAGCGGCTGCAGCCGCTCGCGAGCTCGCCGTCCCAACTCCGACAGGACGTACATGTTCACGACCACCTCCGGCCGGCGGAGGTCGAGCATCCCCAGTTGCGGGCCAACGCAATACCGCACCATCCTCGGCACGATGAGCGCTCGCCATTCGGCCGAGTCGCGGGCCTTCGGCTTCAGCAGCATAGAGCGGGTTGCGCCCGCGATCACGTCTGCGAGTTGAACGCCGACGACTTCGCTTTTACTCTCGACGAATTCGATCGGCCTGGCGAGCCGAACCGGGCCGCGGGGCGTCGGGACGGTGAACCCGAGTTCTTCCGAGATGTTCGTGGTGGCAATGGCGGTCAGGTGCTCCACCGATTCCCGAAGCGGCTTGGACTCGTCGCAGAACACCTCGAGTTCGTCACCGTCACGCCCCCAATGTTCGAGAACCTGGAGGAGCGCGGTATCGGAGATGTCCATCGACCACCGCGAGAGCGCTTCGTCCGCGGAGATCACCACTATCTCCCGCAGCACCTCTCGCCGGTACGTCGCGCAGAACGCGGCGATGGCCGTGAGCGGGTCGTCGACCTCCGGCATGTGGAGCGGCTCGCGGAGCAGCCGCTTCAGGAGGTCCGGGTTCTTCTCGCGGATCAGCGTCTGGCCGTCCTCGATCAGTTCCCGGGCGGCGGGTTCGCCATCATCCCAGGCGCTCAACAGCAGGTTGCTGACGAACTGGTGGAAGCCGATGCCGTAAAAGCGGTCCCGCATGGGCCGGAGCACGGGCTCGAAGGTGTACTCGAAGAACTTCCCGGCCGCGGAGAACTTCTTGTCCGCGAAGAAGACCGCCGCGTGCTGGCCATACGTCGTCAGCAACCACCGAACCGCGTTCTTGCCGCGAGTGAAGCCGGACAGCTTCTCGAACTTCAACTCTTCGCCCGTGAGGTTGAAGTCGGTGCGCATCTTCGACACCACCTCGGCGGCAAGCTCGCACGGCATCGCCACACTCGCGTAGGTGAAGTACCTCTGGTCCTTGTCGAGGAGGTTCGGCCCGGTGAACCCGGACTCGTCGCAGAATAATGTGATCGCCACCGTCGAACTCCGAGTTGTACCGCACAAGTTTACATCAAAGACTCTGACGGTAGTGGGTTGGTTCACGCCGCCGGAGACGGTATCACCCGCACCGTGCCTTGCGCGCGTCGGTAACCTCGACCTCACCTCGACCGTGTCGGGGAAGGGAATGGCAACGGGCACCCGGGCAAGGGCAGCACGAGGGCTCGAAGTAACGTCAATGGCACGCAGGGTATTCGCAGGGTAAGCCGTAATAAGCCATCGAAAACGGTTGAAAACGCCGTAATTCGTGGTACCTGAAGAGGGCGACGGAATTCCACAAGTGCATCAATATCAACTCTTTACGCATTCATCTCGATCATGTGAATCGGCGGGTCGAGCCAGGGAATCATGTCGCAACTCCTTATCTTTTATGTCACTTGCGTTGCGATGCGGACCGGTTTTGGCACCAATTAGTGGACCAATTTCGCGGGCCGTAACGACTGCGGCAGTGGTACTTGCGGCGCGTGGTCTGCGGCGGACTCTTTAGTTCACATGATATCCGATCAGGCCTCGGCAAGCACCAGTCTTCACTGCGAAAGAGACCAGATCGCAACGGCGCGAACGCGGGTTGGAGTCGTGTGTCTAAATAAGACGGCTATCTCGTGACAGATGATGACGAATAGGGGCACGGTCGACTCGAAAGTGACCAACAGAAGAACAGGGGGCGTGATGCAATCGCTGGAACTTCGTGGTGTTCAGTTCCTGTCCCGGCCATTTCGGCGAGAGGATTACGTCGTTCCGAAGGCCAGTCTCACCACAAAAGAAGGTCGGCGTCTTGACGGCTACCTAAAGATCGAGTTCGGCACTCCTTTGCTCGTCGGCGCGGCCCCGAACACGAAGGTCCGGCCGAACTACGCTCACCCCTGGGAACCGCAAGACGACCGGCCTTCGATCGGCGCCGTGCAATGGATCGATCCTTACGTCGAGCTCCGCTGGCCGTCTTGGGCGCTCGTCAGTTTCACCGCTGATGTGGCCGAGACGACGCTCGATGTGGCTGCCCAGTCTGACATCCTCCAACGGTTGCGCACGGTAGTCAGTTTCGAAATCTTCGATCTGCCGGAACTGAAGACGCTACCCGATCAACTCCTCGCCCAAGACGGCTACCGTTACGGGTACTGGACCCCTGGCCTTGATTTCGTCCGCAACCCGACTCCCGCGCCTGGCAAGTTCCACCACGCTGATCGTGGAGAGCCGGTCGGACCCGGGCATACGTCACTGTTCGGTATCAGCTTCGGGGGCGACACCCAAATCCTCTCCCTCGCGCTAGTCTGGAGCCAAGCGTTCTCCTTCCAGAACCGGACTTACGCGCAGGCAGATGACGCAGCTATCCGCAAGCGCGGCCAAGAGTTGAAACGGCATTACAATTCAAGGGATGAACTGACGCGAGCCGCGGACGACTTGAAGCAGGGCGACGTCAAGGGATGTATCCGTTCCGCCGCCTCGGCCGTTGATGCCGCACTTCGGTTCTACTGCGCCGAGTGGAACGTTCCCTTCCCAACTGCCCCGATCCCTTTCGATCAGAAGATCGAGCGGATCCTACAGCAGGCCAGCCGGCCATCTTACCAAAGTGTGGATGCGGCAGGACTGCGAGACCTTCTGCACCTCTACCGAGCGCGAAATGCGATCCACGAGGGCGACTGCTATTACAAAGACGACCAGTTGGGCACTAACGTCGACTGTGACATGTCGCACGCCCACCGCTTCTTCGGAGCGGCTCAAGCATTCGCATACTGGATCGATTCACAAGCCTAACGAGGCGTCAGGCCGGGACCGCTGTGGACCAGAAGAGGACCAATTTGGTGGAAAGGGTGGAAACAGTAGACGATTCGGCGAGGGGTGTCAGATTGAGCGACGCATGAAACCTCTAGAAAACAAGGGGTTTCGCACTAGCCGCCGCAGATAATCCTTGCGGGTGAATTGCATGATGTCGCATCTCCTTACCGATTAGCCACTTGCAAGTCCAGCACTGGACGGAATTGGACGGAATTCGCACCAGCCGGGTAGTCCATATCATATCGAGGTACTTGAACACATCAGCATATCTCCGGCAGAAGCCGATGCCTTCGTAGGCGGCACCAAGGCGCTAGAGCGAAGTGCGTACCGCTATTGCGAAGAGGAACAAGCTGACTCGAAAGCCGCAAGCCGAGCGTAGGGATGGATCGGGCCGGGTGGCAGGGTAAGGTGAACGGCACCTTAGCCAATAGCTCCCCCGCATAAGTGGCGCGTTACCAACGGGTTACCAAAGACGCTCGGCTCGTTGGCTACAATACGTGGACTGGTTGCAACTCATCAATCATCCGAAGAACAGTCAACATGCGAGTCCTTTTTATAGCTCGATTCGTGGTTATCGCCTGCCTGTTCAGTGCGAGTCGCGCATCGAGCCAGCCCGCCACCGGTAAACCGGCAGAAGGAGGCGTGGTCGTACGCGAAACCGATGTTCGTGCTGAGTCACCCGGTGAGTGGGTGGATTCCGACAATGGCGATCTGTCGCTCCGCCTGCGTGTGAAATCAGCATCCGTCGCAAGCAAGGACAGCATGGTTGTGATGGCTTCGATCCGCAATAACCGCTTAGTGCCGGTGACTATCTTGCGTCCCTTCGGAGATGCATGCTTTGCCCGAAGTGTTCAGATCAAGATCTGGGGCGAGCGAGGACGAATCAAATATTCCGGTGCCAAGGAGGATTACGATCTGACCGCGAAGGCGTTCGTTACCCTGGCTGCGAATGAAACTGTTACCGACACATTGGAACTTACAGTTGGCCACTACGCGGGAACCGCCAAAGGCGGTCGCTACGCATTACGATACGACTACGCCTACTCTGGAAATTGGGACAAAACGGTGGCAGGCAAAGGCATCAAAGGGATATGGCGGGGAGCGATGTGCAGCCGCGAGATTCAAATCGCGAAGCAGGACGCGACCAAGCAGCCGTAAGTGACACCTATCTCTCAATTCGATTTGACCATTGAGGCCGTCGAAGACGATGTCGCAGGTGGAAGGCACGATCCTGCTTCTTCAGGTGGTGTCAGCCCCGAAAAAGAAATGATCTGTAAGAATTAGCAACTTCCCGCTCGGTACGGCTCAGAGTTCTCCTCGCCCATTTCCGGAGACTTTCGCGATGACCCGCTTCACTGCATTTCCTCTGCTCCTGGTCGTCTGCCTGGCTATTCCCAGCAGATCGGCGCCACCGGACAACCACCCCACCGAACCAATCCCACTCCGTTCTGGCCAACCGGCTCCAAAGCCCATCGCGGAGAAGCCGGTCGTGCGGGGACCCGACAAGCTGCTGGTCCTGCGGGATGGACATCGACTCGTTCTCCTCGATCCTGATGGGAAGAACGAACGGCAACTGGCAGCGGGGCGCGAACAGATTTACGGCGAAGCACGACTCTCACCGGACGGCAAGCAGTTCGCAGTCCTGGCTAAGGCCCTTCAGCCCAGTTCCGGCCCGCCGGCACCGGAGCCGAAACTGTACGTGCGGAAACTCGACGAGAAGGCGCCCGGCACGAATCTCGGCGTGGTATGCGGGATATTCGCCTGGTCGCCCGATAGCACCGAGATCGCATGCTGCAACTTCGTCGATGGGCCGGACGGCCCTGAGGACCTCACGCATTTCGTCATCAATGTCAAAACGAAGGAAAAGAAACCTCTCAAGTTGCCCGAGGGTCAGATGCTGACCGACTGGTCGCGGGACGGAAAATACTTCCTCACCACGCGATTCCTCGCGGACAAGGAAAATGCTGGAGCCCGTCGGGCCAGTCAGTGCCTCGTGAACCGCGACGGGACTATGCACAAGATGTTGACGGACCAGAAGCAGCTATGTCTCTTCGGCCGTCTGTCCCCGGACGGAACGCGGGTGGTGTACCAGCTCGTAACGCCTCCCAAGGCGGCCAAGGAAAAACCGAAGCGCGACTTGGCCGTACTCGACATCCCGACCGGGAAGACAACCGTTGTCGCGGACGCGACACGCAACGGTGAGATCATGGGCTACAGTTGGTCGCCGGACGGGAAGCGGATCGCCTACACCTGCGCGCGGTCCACGAGGGCAAGCCGGAGGAGATTGCGAATAAAGAGACTGAGTCGCGCCTCGTGGTCTGCGACCCGAACGGCAAGAACGCCAAGACGATTGCCTCTGAGAAGGCGGACAGCCCGTGGGCAATCACTCTCGGCCCAGTGGACTGGCGGTGATCGTGTTCACGCTCCAGGACGTCGATTGGCGGTGAACGAATCCACGGGACGGCTCGTGGGTTGCGCATCCGGCCCGCACTCCCCTCACGGATCCCGAAGGAGGGAAATGGTCAGCGATTCGGGCGCTCGTGACCACACCGGCGGTGTTGTCCTGGCCGTCCTTTGATCGAACCCCAGCAATCGCTCACGGGAGGCGGATTACTTGGGGGCGTTTCCGGCGACCAACCGGAACAGGTGTGACCTTCCCCGATTGTGACAATGACCTGAACGCCACGGCGCTGGCGAAGCCATGTGGTCAGGGTGCTGGACGTGCTTCGGTACGACCTGGAGGTTCGCGATGTGAGCCAGTTCGAGGCGGTCAGGTGCGAGGGACAGTGGGCGGGGGAGGAGCCAACTCATGGTTGGGCCAGTTTCCAGGTGTCACTTCTCCGTCTGCACCGGTTTACCGGACAGCCAGAACCCAGGCGATTCGTAGGGCTAACCATGCTGCACGATATTCGCACCGCTAACGCGCGGAAGTCGTCGAAACCGTGGAAAAAATGGACGATCTGCCCGGAGCCAGCCAATCGCTCGAAATCTCGCGAACGCTAGAAAACAGGGTATTTCATCACGAAACGGCCCTCGATAGTTCATGCGGTCCCATGGAGTTCATAAACTTCGTATCTCCACGAGGCCGTAATCCCCATCATACCAAATCAAGCGATGCAAAACGTATCCCGCGATTTGCCGAGTCGCGCGCTGATTGAGGCGCTGGCCGAGCGACGTTGACCGCCGCGAATTGAACCGAATACCCTTCCCGGCCATCAAACTTCTCAAGAGGATTCTTCTCAACACGCTTCCCGGTGGAACTTCATGGGCGAACAGTCCGAGCACGCCATAGACCCCCGCTCCTCGCGCCAGCGTTACCGGGCATTCGTCCGAGACTACAAGGCCCGGCGGCTGGATGCCGAGCCCGCGGCGAACGGGAGTCCGCAAAACGGCAACGACGGGGCGCTGAACAGGCGAGCCCGCCGCTTCGGGAGCCCATGTCCGACGTCGTGCGTACGTGCGGTCCTATCTCCGCTGGCTGCGAGCCCACCGCGGCGCACTCGTCACCGTCCTCCTGTTAGCCCTGTTGGTCGCCGGCATGGAAATGGTCGACCCGCTGTTCATGCGCTTCATCGTCGACCGGGTTCTGCTCAATAATGACCTCGATGCGTCTGCCCGCTTGAATCGCCTGCACCTGGCCGGGGGCCTTTTCCTTGCCGCCGTCGTCTGCACCAAGCTGATCGGGATCGTCAAAGACTATCGCCAACGGCTTCTCAACACGCGGGTCATGCTCTCGCTCCGCCGGGCCCTGTACGACCGCCTGCTGCATCTGCCGCTTCCCCGGCTGTGGTCCATGAAGACCGGGGGCATCCTTTCGCGCTTGACTGGCGACGTTGACACCACCACCGGCTTCCTGCAAATGGCATTCGTATCCCCCGCCCTTTCGCTGGTCCGCCTTGCGATCGCCGTGACCATTCTTCTGTACCTGAACTGGCGGCTGGCCGTCATGGCCGTGGCCGTCATTCCCGGCGCCATGATCCTGAGCTTCACGTTCGCCCGCCGGGTCCGCCCGATCTATCGCACCGTCCGCCGAGACGTGGAAGCGATCGACGGTCGGGTTGGCGAGGCCGTGTCCGGCATCCGCGTGGTCCGGGCGTTCGGTCGCGAAGTTCGCGAGTTGCTCGACTACCTGCTCGGCCGGCACACGGTGCTGCGGAAGGAGTTGTTCGCCCATCGCCGCGAACTGGTGCTGTGGACGTCCTGGGGATTGCTGGTGACGGGCGTGAACGTGATCATCCTCTGGTACGGCGGTTATTTGGCCGTCACCGGCCGGGCATCGGTCGGCGACATCATGGCCTTTCAGTGGTACACGTTCCTGCTCCTGAGCCCCGTGTGGAACATCGTCAACTCGTTCTCCGAATTGCAGCGGTCGCTCGCCGCCATGGAAAGGGTGTTCGAAGTGCTCGGCACGCCGTCCGATATGCCGGACCGGCCGGACGCACAGGATGCCCCGCGCCAGGTGAACGAAATCCGCTTCGATGGAGTGGAATTCGAGTACGCCCCTGGCCGCCCGGTCGTCAGCGACTTCGATGTGGTCGTGCCTGGCGGATCAGTGGTCGCCTTGGTCGGCCGGAGTGGTGCGGGCAAGACGACGCTCACGGACCTCGTCGCCCGGTTCCACGATCCGACCCGCGGCCGAATCCTGGTGAACGGGATCGACATCCGGGACTTCCGGCTGCGTACCTATCGCGACCTCTTGGCCGTGGTCCAGCAAGACACGTTTCTGTTCGACGGGTCGGTTCGCGATAACATCGCCTACGGCCGGCATCAGGCGACGGACGCTGAGATCGAGGACGCAGCCCGGCGGGCCAACGCCCAAGAGTTCATCGTGAATCTGCCGGATGGCTACGAGACCGTGGTCGGAGAGCGCGGCCTGAAATTGTCGGGCGGTCAGCAGCAGCGGCTGGCCATCGCCCGGGCGATCCTGGCAGCCCCACAGATTTTGATCCTGGATGAGGCGACCAGTAGCCTGGACACGGAGAGCGAACAACTCATCCAGGCGGCGCTCGCCGACCTGTTGGCCGGGCGGACGACGTTCGTCATCGCCCACCGGCTGTCCACGGTCCGCCGGGCCGATCTCATTCTCCTGATGGAAGGCGGGCGCGTCGTCGAGCGTGGCACACACGATGAATTGATGCAAGCCGGAGAGGTGTATTACCGAATGGTACGACGACAAATGGAATCGGAATCGCGAACCGACGACGGTCTATGGCAATAGCAGAGTCGGAAACGACGTGTCAGATCGCTGCGCGCACGGATTGGTCTCGATAACATACTTCATGGCCAACTCGTCTCGAAGGTTCCTTTTCCCGTGCCATAGACGAGATCGCCAAAACGTTGCCAATGATCGCGCTCCCGTTTGCTCATCGGCGGCAATTGAAGCACGTCCAGGTTTTGCTCGAGTTCGGCGAGAGAGCACGGCGACGTCAGAACGATGTGTACCGATGGCTCCGTGAGACAATAGCGGTAACAATCCGAGGCGGTCGGCGGCGGGCCGGGCCAGTCCGGCAATGGCTCCAGCAACGAGCCCCAGCGCGTCGCCGTGAACGCAACAATCGGCGTTCCCGACTTCACCGCAACGGGAAACACTTCCCGTGCGGCCTTGCGATGGGCCATGTTAAATCGATGCATGAGCACATCGACGCGTGAATCGGCTGCGAGACGCCTCGCCAGCGACCGATCGTGGGCAGTAGCGCCAACGAATCGCACCCAGCCGCGTTCCCGCCATTGCTGCAATTCGTCGAGCACGCCGTTCTTGCCAAAAATCACCTCCGGGTTGTCGCCCGGATGAATGTATTCGATGAAGAAAACGTCGATCGACTCGGTACCCAAGAGGGCAGTCAACTTTTGCCGCGCTGCCCGCAAACCCGCAATGCTCCGGCTGCCGCTTCCCGTGGCCACGATAATTTGCTTGCGATTCCGCCGGACCAGCGCGGCAAGCTCGTCGATGAACGACGTGTTGCCAGGCCCATAGAAGAAGAAATAATTGATCCCATCCGCGAACGCTCGACGAACGCAGCGAGGATCCTGCTTTGGCCCCGCGGCAAGTCCAAGGCAACTGGCCGGGGCGCCTCCGAGCGTCGTTAGCCGTCGACTCGCGGATCGATTGAGAAGGGGCATAGAACGAATGTTTTAGCCGACCCGTTTCATGCGACCATCTTTGCATCAAGCCGGGCGGCTCGGAACAATGGTTGCACGGGAACGGTACATTCCAATTGACCCCGACGTGTATCAAAATGGCTATCGGCGGCAGCTTAAAGGAGATCGCGACATGGAGATCAAAAGAGTTGGTTCGCAGTCATCCAACAAGGGATCGGCCGAGTACTTCACGGGCACGGTGCGAATTGACCCGCTGTTCAAAGCCGATGCGCCGGCTCGCGCGGTCGGCGCGAGTGTCACGTTTGAGCCCGGGGCTCGCACTGCATGGCACACGCACCCGTTGGGCCAGACCCTGATTGTGACGGCCGGCTGCGGCCGTGCGCAACGTTGGGACGGCCCGATCGAGGAGATTCGGCCCGGCGACGTCGTCTGGTTTCCGCCGGGCGAGAAGCACTGGCATGGCGCCGCGCCGACCACGGCCATGACGCACATTGCCATCCAGGAACAACTCGACGGCAAGACCGTCGACTGGATGGAACACGTCAGCGATGAAGAGTACCGGGGTGAGTTGCCGAGCGCAACGAGAGTCAGGGGTGCGGACTAGTGCATTGTCCAAGCTCGGAATGAGGGTTTCAGTATCTTGGGTGACACGATCATGCCTTTGCGTGCGCCTGCCACCCAACCGCCAATTCAAGAATGGTCTCTGCACTCGCTTCATCAAGAAGAAGAAGCACGACACACCCCCATCCTGTGTCATCGCCCACCATCTGGCATCATCTCGCATTCATATGGCACCATAACGGGATTCATGCGTGGTGCTTTGTCAAGGCCAGGAACTCGGGTTCCAAAGTTCGGGTGCCATGCTCGCGGCTTGGCATGGCCGTGGCATCCAGCTTCCAAGTCAAGGACGGACTGTCTACCAGTTAAGCTGCACGACGCAACTGTTCGACGATCGCCGTCATGAACGCTGGCAGGTCGTCTGGCTTTCGAGCCGTGATCACATTGCGGTCGACCACCGTCTCTGCATCCACATAAGTAGCGCCGGCGTTGATCACGTCGTCCTTGATGGCAAAGAAGCAGGTGGTGCGCTTGCCCTTCAATGCCGGCGTCGAACAAAGCAGCCAGGGCCCATGACAGATGGCCGCGATCAGCTTGCCGCGAGCGAATACGTCCTTGACCAGTTGGATCGTGGCGGGATCGCGGCGAAAGTAGTCGGGTGCGAAACCGCCGGGGATGACGATGCCGTCCAGAGAGGCCGCCGAGACGTCCTTTGAAGCTCGGTCGGACTTCGCAGGATAACCGAGTTTGCTGGGATAGGTCTTTCCCGCTTCGGGGCCGACCATCAGGACAGCCGCTCCCGCCTCTTTGAGTCGGTAATAGGGATACCACACCTCGAGTTCCTGATACTGCTGTTCAACGAGGACAGCGACCGTCTTGCCGTTCAGATCCATGAATGCACCGGGTTGGTGAGTCTGGGCGAATGGGGAAAGGAGTTAGGATATTCGGTTGGTAAACCTTACATCCCAAATGCCTTATCCTCGCGCGGTTCGCATTGACCGAATGAACGGGTTGGGGTACATCCGCCCTCTCTTGCGACTCCGAGATCGGTTGAAACGGAACGCCGACCTCGTGGCCGGTCGCGCAGTGCAGAGAGGAGCATCGGAACGTGAAACGGATCTTCACCCGCCTCACCGCTGTCGCGACCATCGGGGTCGCACTGGGCCTGACACCGGCTGTGATGGCGCAAGGGACGAATAGCCCGGCCCCGCGGCCGCAGCGAATCGTTATTGTCAATATCGCCAAGGTGTTACGCGATTACAACAAGGCCAACTTCCTCGGCGCAGAGATCACCAAAAAGCGCGAGACGTATGTTGGCCTGGTGACCAAGTATCGTGCCGAACTTGCCGAGATTCAAAAGCAGTTTCAACAGCACCCCCAATCCCGATCTGAAGAAGCAGCTGCAGGATAAGGCGGTGGCGGTCCAAAGAAAGATCGACGACGTCGATCGTCAGGCGCAGCGGGAATTGACTGCCCTTTCCAACGAGACGATTGTTCGCGTTTACCAGGAAATTAAGGGGGTTATTTACGATATTGCCAAGACCAACAATCTGGACATGGTGCTCTGTTACCCTGCCGCCTCCAAGCCTGAAGATGAAAATTCTCCACAAGTTGCTCAACTTATGTTGCAAACTCCGGCTCTAATCCCGTTCTACCACCATGGCATGGACATCACGGAAGTGGTCACAAAAACACTGAACGCCCGTTACCCATCAGAAAAGGCGCCGGCAATCAAGACTACCAGTGGCACAGGATCGCCGATGCCGCCGATTCCAGGAAAATGATGGGCCAGGGACGGGTTTGGAAACCGAGGTAATTTGGGATGAACTCGTGGGCTGGTTAAGGCCGATAAAGGGACGGGTGCGGCCGACCCCTCACCCGTCTCATACAACGACCAACGCATGAACTTGCTCCAAACCAGTCCGAAGGCAAGGGTTGAGGCTCCTGCCTGCGCGCGCAGAGGCGCTCGCCGGCAGCGCACTTTGGCGGCTGTTGCCGAGGTCACCGGCCTTGGCATGGTGACTGGTTCAAACATTCATTTGCGATTCACTCCCGCCGCGCCAGATCATGGCGTGGCGTTTTTGCGTACCGATGTTCGCGGTGCGACCCCGATTCCCGCCCGAGTTGAATCTGTCACTGGCACGGCCAGGCGAACAACGCTTGGCTCCGGACCCAATCAGGTGACTCTTGTCGAGCACGTTCTCGCTGCCCTGGCGGGCATGAGGGTGGACAACTGTTTAGTCGAATTAGATGGCCCGGAGCCTCCCGGTCTGGACGGTTCTGCGGAAGGCTATGCCGAAACATTGCTTTCGGCTGGCACGATACTGCAAAACGCCTCCAGGTCCCGGCTGACCGTTCAAGAGGTGGTCTCGGTAGCTCAGGGGCATTCGACGCTCAGTTTCTATCCGCGCGAAGGGGATGATCTTCTCATCAGTTACCTTCTCGATTACGGCCCGAGGTCGCCCATCCCTCCGCAGTCATTGACCTTGCTGATCAATCCGGACCGATTCCGGCAAGACCTGGCACGTTGTCGAACGTATGTCCTCGAGCATGAAGCGATCGAGTTGCAGCGCCAGGGCGTTGGCCGGCATTTGAAAGCTTCGGAAGTCCTTGTCTTTGGCACGAAGGGTTTGATTGACAATCGGTTACGGTTTTCGGACGAGCCGGCTCGCCACAAGATCCTCGATCTTGTGGGGGACCTGGCCTTGTGCGGCTTCGATCTGGTGGGCCATGTAGTCGCTTACCGGTCGGGCCACCCATTGAATGTGGAATTGGCTCGGAGTCTGACCCGCGTTGCCCGACGCGAGTCGAGTCTTCGAGACTGACCGCCCGCGTCGGACGCGCCTCCGACGGAGAACTTGAACGTATGAATCGCATCCGGATGGCCGTCGTCGGCGTAGGACACCTGGGCAAGGAGCATGCGCGCGTTTTGTCGTCGTTCCACGACGTCGAGCTGGTCGGCGTCGCCGACGTGAACGACTCCCAGGCTAACGCCGTCGCCAGGCGCTGCCGAACGCGGGCGTTCGAAAATCACGAAGACTTGTTCGATCTGGTCGACGCGGTCTCGATCGCCGCGCCCACCTTATACCATCATGCGATCGCTCGTTCATTCCTCGAACGCGGCATTCCGGTTCTCGTCGAAAAGCCGATCACGACGACGTTAGCCCAGGCCGATGAACTTGTTGACATTGCCAACGCGCAAGACATCCCGTTCCAGATCGGGCACATTGAGCGCTTCAATCCCGCTTTCGAAGAGTTGGTTCGAAGGCCCCTCAACCCGAAGCTGATCGAGTGCGAGCGCCACGGCCCGTTCACTGGCCGATCCACCGACATTGGGGCTGTCCTCGATCTGATGATTCACGACCTCGACCTGATCTTGTCGTTGGTGCGCAGCCCGGTCGCGGAAGTGTACGCCCTGGGCGCTCAGGTATTTGGCGGGCATGAGGACATCGTCAATGCCCGGCTGACGTTTGAGAACGGTTGCGTCGCCAGCGTGACCGCGAGCCGCATCAGCCCACGGCCGAAACGCAAGCTCCGCGTCTGGGCTCCCGAGGGATATGCCGGAATCGACTTCGTCGAAAAGCGCTTGACGTTGGTCCAGCCCAGCGACGACGTCCGACGGTACGGTCTATCGCATTTGCAACTCGATCCGGCCCGTCGCGAGCAATTGAAGCAAGAAGTCTTCGGCAAGCACATGGAGACTCAGGAACTCGATTGCCACCGCGACTACGACCAACTGACGGCGGAATTGCGGCATTTCGTCGGCGCTGTGAAGAACGGCCGGACGCCACGCGTGACCGGCGAAGACGGACGAGACGCTCTCGCACTCGCCGACCGAATCCTCGCCAGCGTCCAACGGCACCCGTGGGATGGCACATTGGACGGCCCGATTGGCCCGAAGGCAATGCCCGCCCCGTTGGGCAAACTGTTTGATTCGGATCAAATCGAAGAGCGTGAGGCGGCCTGATTGAGACCGAAGACCGCACCAAATATTGAAAGGCCCGCACTTCGGTGCGGGCCTTATCGTTTCAGTTTCGCATCACGGCATCAAATCCGCAACCGCCAAGGAAGCGCCGCGGCGCTCGCAGCGGGCTTACAATTTGCCCGGGTTGATAGGCGGTGATGTTCGTAAATGCGGAACCAAACTGTTTGCCGGAGTCGGCCCCAGGGTCGCGGAAAACAATGAGTTGGCGGTTCACCAGGTCGACAACCCAATAATCGGCGACGCCGGCTGATGCGTAGAGGCTCGCCTTGTCGCCAATGTCATAGTCGAGAGACGAATCACTCACTTCCACGATGAGAGCAGCGGTAGTTGGCTTTTGAACATAATCTCTCGCCGAACCCGCTACAACTGCGAGGTCGGGCACGGGATCAATGCTCTTCCCAAGGACCAGCGACATTTGGCAGCGGATCACGTACCCAGTGGAAAAAATGCGTCGGATCAATTCGTCGAGCAGCGTAAGCGCCACTTCATGTGGAGCACCGGCGGCGGGCATCTGCAGAATCTCCCCGTTGATAAGGAACAAGTTCTCGCCTTCGAACATTCCCTTGTCGCCCAGCTTATGGAATTCGTCAGTCGTCCAACGCTTCGGCTTGGGCATGACCGGAACAGCGTTTGACCGCGCGGCCGGGGCCGATCTTGGTGGAAGAATTGTCGTCGACATTAAGCGACCTCCTCTGCCTCAATTGTACCAGGCGGAGCACTCCGTCATTTGACCCGCACTATTCAGTCTTCGCGTTTTCTCGGCCCGCGACGAACATCCAATAAAGCACTGTCTTGATCTCGAAGGGCTTCATCTCCGGACGCAGGGAGAGGATTCGCGCCGCGATGCCAGCCAGGTGTGGCGTCGCCCAACTCGTCGCCGGCTCGCGAGCGAATGGCCCGAGATAGCCCCGGCCATGAGCTTGGAATTCGACCGTGTCGCGCAATTGATAAGCGAATTGAAGCGGGTCGTCGAACAGTCCTTTGTCGACGGAAATCAAGGGTGGTGCAAATGCAGCCGGGTAGCTCCGCATCACCGGATGTTCGTTGTGGGCTGCCGCGAAAATCAACACGTCCTTGTAATAGCCTTCCTCGATCGCCTTGAGAAACTGATGCCGTTTCGGAAGTTGTTGCAGCTTCGCCTCCGGCACGCCGAGTGAGAGATTCACAATTTTGCACTTCCAAACGTCCGTGGCGTGTTGCAAGGCACGAATGACTGTTTCGACTTCACACGTGCCGGTCGGGCCAAACACATCGGCGGAAAAGATTTTAGCTCGTGGCGCCAGCGTCAGCACGATATCCGCGACAGTCGTGCCGTGCGGGCTCGACTGGTGACCGGCGTACGGCTGCGGCTGAGGCGAATCGCTGCGAAAGACCGCCCCTTCGATTGGTTGAATTGCACTGCCAAACTTCTTTTCGAGAACGGACCGTTCGACGCCGCTGTCGATCAACGCAATGGAAATGCCCTCGCCCGTCGCCCGCGGATCGCGGAGCAGCCGCTCGGGGGTCACGAGCTTAAAAATCTCGTCGAACACGGTCATTTTGTGGGTCAGGGACCAGGAGTCAGGGGCGAAGGATCAGACATCAGACATCAGACATCAGACATCAGCGGTCAGACATCCGAGATCGGCCAATTCGACATCGATTCATTGTCCACGCCCTCTGATGTCTGATGTCTCGCCACTGGCTCGCAGGCTATTGTCCTGCCGTTTCATCCATCAATTCCTTCACGCTCCGGACCATGCGGATACAGTGACGCACTGCCGCCGGGCCGTGGCGGATCGCCAGCTCCCGTACACACTCCGCCAACTCGAGCGAGGTATCCGCATCCACGACCGCGTTGGCCGTCTCGTCGAGACCGGCGCGCAAGCGATCCATGACGCTCTGAGGCAGTGGCGCGGTCGGTTCGTTCGGCGAGGGAATGACGGCGGTCACTTGTTCGCTTGCCTTCAATGCGGCTTCCACCGCATCGATCAGCACTCGTCGGGTTTGCCGTTCAGACATGGCCTGGCGCAAGAGTTCACTGCTGAAGTCGGCCGCGGCCGCCACCAGCTTGCGATCGGCGGCACTAAAGCCATCTTGTTTATCAAACAACTCCAGAACCACGTGTGTGCCCGGCGCGACGGGAATCGGCGCCGCGAGAATGTTGTTTCGGTTCTGCTCGAACGATTGCAATTCCACCGGCCCCAGGCTGCCCAGGTCCGCCGCGTTCATCGCACACGGCTCGTTCATGCTCAGCACGGTTGCCGCGAGCGATTGATTGAACGGCACGGCGAGCGGCGGAAGCTGCTTGCCATCGGGGGCAAATGCGAGAAATCGCTCGGACCGATCGGAAGCGACATGCCGTCCAATCAGCACGCCGTCGTTCGCTCCCGTCGAACGGATGAGAAAGCGAAACAGATGGCGCACGGCGTCTGGCAGTGGCACGGGATCGTTGAGGGCCGTGGCGGATTGCACGAGTGGCAGAATCTGCTCGACCGACTGTCGGAACTGAAGCAATCCTTGCATGAATTCCCGGTGACGTTTCGCGGGAATGATTCGTTCGAGTTGCCGGCGAACGGCCGCGATGAATGTCTCGCGATTCAGGTCCTGATTCTTATCGAGATAGTCGCGAACTCCCATCCGAAGGGCATCGAGCGGCGTCGCTTGATGAGCAAATCCCGTGACCAGGATCGCCACCAGGTCGGGATGGAACTCCACCAGGTCTTCGAGCAGTCGCAGGCCATCGGATCCGGTGCCCAGGTTCCAGTCCAGAACCGCCAGGTCGATGGAATGCTTATTGGCAAAGACGAGTGCGGATTCCGCATCGGGGACGGCATGAACTTCCACATTCAGCCCGGAGGTCGCTAGCCAGTCGCGGAACGTGCGTCGGACGGGTTCCTCGTCGTCGACAATGAGAATGGTTTCGGGCATGGCAGATCGTTTCGGGTTTCGAATCTCAAAACTCAGTTTACGATGACATGACCTTCCGGCGTTGATGAATCTCAGGCAGATCGCCGGGCGATGACGACGCGCGGCCGGCTCGTGGAGTCGGCCAGGACCTTGGTCGGTCCGATTCGTGCTTCAAACATCTCCCGGACTGCCGGCCCCTGCGTCGTACCGATTTCCACCAGGATCGATCCTCCGGGGACCAGGTGCTCGGCACTTTGCGCTGCCAATCGGCGATAGAACGCGAGCCCATCGGGCCCGCCGGCGAGCGCCGTGCGCGGCTCGAAGTTGCGCACGCTCGTGTCGATTTCGGCAAACTCCGCATCGGCGATATACGGCGGATTGCTCACGATCGCGTCAAACACTTCGCCTGGCACTGGTTCAAACCAGTCGCCTTCGCGAAATGTCAATCGGTCGGCAACGCCATGCTTTTTTGCGTTCCCATTCGCGACGGCCAAGGCGGCGGCGCTGACATCAACGGCCGTGAGCCGAGCCGTCTTGTGGTGCTTGGTCAATGCGATCGCGATGCAACCGGAGCCGGTTCCGAGATCGAGCACCCTTGGCGATTCGATTGTCCCGATTACCCCGAGGGCCTGCACGACCAGCGTTTCGGTCTCCGGACGCGGGATCAGAACGGCAGGCGACACGGCAAATGACAGTGAGTAGAATTCGCGGTGCCCAACCAAATAGGCGGCCGGCATTCCCTCCGCGCGTTGGCGAATCATCTCGCGGAAAGCCGAGCGCTGGTCTTCGGACGGTTCTTCCTCGTGGCGAACATAGAGGTCAATCTTTTGCCATCCCAATGCGTGAGCGAGAAGGATTTGCGCTTCGAGACGCGCGGGCTCAATCCCCTTCTTGCGGAGGAAATCTTCCGTCCATGCCAGCAGTCGGCGGACCGTCCAGGCCTCGCTCGCCATGATCACTCTCATTGGGCTGTCAACGTATCGTATACCGTAGGCTGGCCGAGTGGTTAGATCGCTTGGTCGTTTTGTGATTCGGAACCGCCCGACCCATTAACCAACTAGCTATCAACGATTGTGCCGACCCCATTACAATCCCAGATCCTTGCCCACAACGTTCTCTCCCATGCGCGCAAGGACTTTACCACCTTGAACCAGTCCCTCTCGGTCGGGGAGGCGATTGATGTCGTTCGCAAGGCGTCCGGCGGCTCCGCCATCCAATACTACTACTGCGTCGACGATGCGGGCCGGCTCGTGGGTGTGTTGCCATTGCGACGACTCATTACCTATCCCGTGGATAAACCGCTGCGCGAGGTCATGCAGCAACGCGTCGTCGCCATCCCGTGGTCGGCGACCGTGCTCGATGCATGCGAGTTCTTCGTTCTGCACAAATTCCTCGCATTCCCGGTCGTCGACCCGGAGCGCATGATGGTGGGCGTGATCGATGTAAGCCAGTTCACGACGGAAATGATCGACCTGGGAGGAGAAGAACCGCCGCCCTACGATGTGTTCGAGGCGATTGGATTTCGAATTGCTCAGGTTCGCGGCGCATCGCCGGTGAAGGCATTTCGATTTCGCTTTCCCTGGTTGCTGGCGACGATCAGCAGCGGAGTCGGTTGCGCGATCTTGACCAGTGTCTTCCAGGTCACATTGGAAAAGAGCATTGTCCTGGCGTTCTTCCTCGCTCTTGTGCTAGGACTTGGAGAGAGCGTGAGCGTGCAATCGATGACGGTTGCAATTCAAACCCTGCGCGGCACCAAGCCGACCTGGCGATGGTACTTCCGGTCGATCCGCCGTGAAGCGTTGACGGGATTGCTCATCGGTTTGGCGAGCGGCGTGATCGTCGGCTTGATCGTGCTCGCGTGGCGGCGCGAACTCGCCGCGGCCATTGTGATTGGGTCAGGGGTCTTCAGTTCGCTCGTGGGCGCCTGCTTCTTTGGCCTATCGGTCCCGACCTGGCTGCATGCTCTGAAACTGGATCCGAAGATTGCAGCCGGGCCCATTACGCTCGCACTGACCGATGTGACGACGTTGGTCGTGTATTTCGGATTGGCGTCCATCGTTCTGACATAGGGGTCTTCGGTTCATTCAAAATGGCGGCTTCATTTCAATACCTGGTTTCTGGTCGCAGTCCTGGCGGGCGAATAGTCGCGGCGATCGTGCACGCCGAGTCGGGAGACGAGGCCGTCCAGATCTTTGAATCCCAGGATCACGCGGACGTGGTCCTGCACACCGACGACATTGCGGCCCCGCCCGCGACGAAGGAGACCGCTCGCAATCGGTTTTTCAGCCCATTGGAGGAAGCTTCATTGCCGACAATGGGGCTAATGCGGCGAATCGGCCTGGTAGTCTCCAAGTCCTATCGCAACACCTGGCAAGCGACGATTCCGGCAATCCTCGTCGTCGCGACCGCGTTCATCTTGGATATTTCCCTCTTGGGTTTCGAATACCTGGCGGGCGCCTGGTTGTTCTTTCCATTGCTCCTCAGCCTTTGGATCGTAGGGATTGGCCTGATGTCGCCGCATCGGCGACTGCTTCGGGCGCTCGGAACCGCCCAGTGGGAACGCGCACTGCGCTGATTCCTCGAATTAAGGTCTCCCCGGCGTCATACGATTTGCCGCTGCTCAAGGCACGAGCATTGGCGGGTCTCGGCCGGCTGGCCGAGGCGCTTCACGAGATCGACCGAATCGCCGACGATTCAGAAATTCCGCGGCACATTTACTGGCTGGCCCAGGCCACCGTCTATCAAGATGCCGGCGAGCAGGCCAAAGTCCTCGACGCACTGACGCGCACGTTCGAAATCGCACCGAATATGAACTTCATCATGATCTCACTTGCGAATCGAGTGCTTTCGGTCCGCCACGACGTTCGTCGAGCGCGGGAACTTCTCACGGAGTCGCGAAAGCACGTTGTCGCTTCCTTTACCGTCAAGTTCCTGCTCTATGCGGAAGGCTATTTGGCGCTGGAAGAGGGTCGATCGGCGGAAGCGGTGGAATTGATAGGCGACGCGGTTCGACAGATGGACGTGTACTGCAGTTGGGACCCGTCGCTATTGGGAGTCGGCGCACGAATGCGGGCAAGGCTGTGCCTGGCCTATGCGGCCACGGGCGATACAGCATCCGCTCGTCGGCATCTTCGCCAAGCGGCCCCCCTGCTCGTAGCTCACCAGGAACATGACCTCCTGCAACAATGCGAGCAAGCCGTGGGTTGATTGGGCTCGATAGAATACCCTCATTCTCGAATTGCAGGGCTCCAATCATGGCCAAGGCACGCAACGTCTTGAACTCGCCGCTCCAAACATGTGGGACCGATCCCGTGACCGGCTTCTATCGCAACGGCTGCTGCGACACTGGCGGGGAGGATGTCGGCATTCATGTCGTATGCGCGGAGATGACGGCCGAGTTTCTGGCGTTCAGTGCGTCGAGAGGCAACGACCTTTCCACTCCGGCGCTGCACTTTGGCTTCCCCGGCTTGCGGCCCGGCGACCGGTGGTGCCTATGCGTCGAGCGCTGGCGGGAAGCATTGGATGCTGGCGTCGCCCCTCCGGTTATTCTGGAGGCAACACACATGTCTGCGCCTGGAGTTTGTTTCGCTCGAGGATCTCCAGGCGCATGCGGTCGAAGTTTGACGAGCCCGTGCGCATCCCTGGCATCACCTTGACAGCAATGCTAAAGTGTCAAGACTTCGTGCCCCATCCGAATGGCCCGCCGATGCTGCGCCCGCGATGCATGCTGGTTATCGTTGCACTTCTTTCCTCGCCGGCCTGGGGGGCGCCGCCTCCGGCGCCCGACTGGCCGTTCGACATCCTCCGCCTCAAGAATGGGGTCGTTCACAAGGGGCTTTTGCTCAGCGAGGGCCGAGAACGCGTTCGGTTCAAGATCATCGGCCGCGCCCCCGGTCGGCCAACGGTCTGTTTCACGCTCGCCTTCACCCGGTCGGAAGTAGCCAAGCTGGAGAAGCTTACTGAGGGCGATCGAGCGATACTGAAAACGAAACTCGACGAGATCGATTCCTCGCCCGAAGCGGAGGCCAAGCGCCTCGAACGACTGGAACTCAAACAAGCCGATTGGATGGGTAAGAAGGGAGGCGCCCTTCGCTATGATTCGGATTATTTCACACTTTTTTCGGATGCCCCCGAGGAAGTAGTCCGCCGGGCCGCTTATCGCTTGGAGAACGTTTATGCGGCTTATGCTCGGTTTCTCTTGCCGCGATTTCGCGGTGGCTCCCCGACCGTCATTATGGTGCATCGAACGCTGGAGGGGTATCAGAGGGCCGTGCCGGGCGGGGTCAAAATCAAGAACCCGGCATTTTTCGAGCCTTCTGCCAATCGTGTCGTCTGTGGCACCGATTTGCAGAAGTTGGGTGACGACCTCGCGGATTTTCGTGTCAAAGCCAAAAAGGAACTGGACCGGCTGGCCAATGAAGAAGCCAAGGTGATCCGGCTGTTCGGCGCCAAGCCGGACCTGCAACGTTATCTCAAGCCCATTCGCGACCAACGAGCGGAAATTCAGCGGGTCGCCAGATTCAACGACTCGATATTTGAGCAAGCCACTCGGCAATTATTCCACGCGCTTTACCATGAAGCGTTCCACGCCTACGTCGGCAATTTTGTGTACCCGCCCAATGGCAAGAACCGCAAGGATTCTCCCGGCGAACTGCCGCGCTGGCTCAACGAGGGAATGGCTCAGGTGTTCGAGACGGCAGTCTTCGAGGGAGGGGAATTGCGAATCGGGCATGCCGATCGGTATCGGCTGGACAAAGCGCAAGATTGCCTCGCCAAGAAGCATTTTCCACAACTCAAGGACCTTCTGACCGCGCGCGAAATGTGTTCGTGGTCAACCACGCGGGAAAGCGGCCAGAAGCGGATCGCGCCTATGTTGCGACCTGGGCGCTCGCATCCTACCTGATGTTCGATCGCGAAGTGCTCGGTTCGACGGAGTTGGATGAATTCGTGCGCTCGGTGAATCGCGGCGATGACCCCGTGGCTGCGTTCCAGAAGCTGTCAGGTCAGCCGTGCGCGGAGTTCGAAAAGGCATTTCACGATTGGTTGCGACGGCTTCTGCCAAATGGGTCGTTGCTGGAACTGGGCGGGAAATAGTTTCAATCCGCACCGCATGGAAGCCCGTAGATCCGGCACATTCCGAATATCCTTCCCGCTCGCAATCCCCACTGTACGCCGAATCTTCAGCCTGGATGGTGTTTCCCCACTCGATCGCTATAATTCGACGTTACCCGTTGCCACTTCGCGTTGGTGCGCGAAGGCGGGATTGTCTGTCTCTAACCCTAACTCGCCGCACGTTCGGACGGTCCGATCGGCCGGCATGGAAAACCCTGTTCAATGGCAAATCGCAACCTCATTCATTCCATCAACATTGACGACCTCGAGGCGGACCTTAACCTCGAAGAAGATTTTAACAAAGAAATAGCCGAGTGGGTCGGCAAAGACAAGACGGTTTTTGAGACGAACAAGATCGTTCAAGGCAAGGTGCGCGAGATTCGTGGCGAAGACGTACTCATCGACGTCGGCTACAAGTCGGAAGGCATTGTCAAGATCGACGAATGGAAAGAGGAAGGCGTCGAGCCGCCGGCTTATCCCGAAGGTCGGCGACACGGTTCAAGTCCTGCTTGAGACGGTGGAAGACGAGAACGGCGTCATCGCTCTCTCCTATCGCAAGGCCAAGCGGCAAAAAGAATGGGAAGGGATTCTGGCCAAGCACAAGGAAGGCGACCGCGTCAAGGGCCTCGTCACGCGGAAGATCAAGGGCGGGCTGCTGGTCAACATCGGCGTCAACGTCTTCCTGCCCGCCAGCCAGGTCGATATTCGCCGGCCACCGGACATCGGCGATTACATCAACAAAGAAATTGAGTGCATGATCCTCAAGATCGACGAGGTGCGGCGGAATATCGTCGTCTCCCGACGGAAACTGCTGGAGGAAGATCGCACGCGGCTGAAGCGTGAATTGCTCTCGACAATCGAACCGGGCCAGGTTCGCAAGGGCATCGTCAAGAACATCGCCGAGTTCGGCGCCTTCGTCGATCTGGGCGGCATCGACGGCCTGCTGCACATTACGGACATGGCCTGGTACCGCGTGCAGGACCCGCGCGACATGGTCAAGATCGATCAGGAACTCGAGGTCTACATCCTCAACGTCGACAAAGAGAAGGAAAAGATCGCGCTTTCGCTCAAGCACAAGACGCCCAGCCCGTGGCAGAACATCGAGGCCAAGTATCCGGTGGGCAGCAAGCACACGGGCGAGGTCGTGAACATCATGACCTACGGGGCATTTGTCAAGCTGGAACCCGGGATCGAGGGGCTGGTCCACATCAGCGAAATGTCTTGGACCCGGCGGATCAACGACCCGAAGGAACTGGTCAAGCAAGGCGACGTCATCGAGGTGATGGTCCTGAACATCAATCGCGACAAGCAGGAAATCTCGCTGGGCATGAAGCAATGCCAGCCGAATCCGTGGGATCAGGTGGCTGAGAAATATGTCCCCGGCAAGCATCGTCTCCGGCGTCGTTCGCAATCTGACCAACTACGGGGCGTTCATCGAAATCGAGGATGGCATCGATGGACTGCTCCACGTTTCCGACATGAGCTGGACGCGCAAGGTCACGCATCCCAACGAAGTCGTTCAGAAAGGCCAAAAGGTCACTTGCGTCGTCTTGAATGTGGATCAGGAGAAGAAGCGCGTCGCCCTCGGTCTCAAGCAAATGGCGACCGACCCTTGGGATACCGACATTCCAGGCCAATACAAGCCGGGCCAGGTGGTGAAGGGCAAAGTGACCAAGCTCACCAACTTTGGCGTATTCGTCGAACTGCAGCCGGGGCTCGAAGGATTGCTCCATATCTCCGAGCTTTCCGACGACAAAGTCGAATCGCCCGAGGATCTCGTCAAGGTCGGGGACGAGGTGGAAGTCAAAGTGCTCCGCGTCGACACGAAGGACCGCAAGATCGGCCTATCTCGGAAGAACTTGCACGATCCCGAATGTTCCGGAAGATGTGGAGATTCCGGACGTGGATGAGCCGATTCCGGAACCAGGCGCCAAGAAGGACAAGGACAAAGATAAGGACAAAGACAAGGAACTCCGTGGCGGAGTTGGGCAGGCGGGGCCGTTATTCCAGATGCCGGCCGCGGAAGAGAAGAAGTAGTTCCAGGTTTCGAGTTTCAAGTTTCAAGTTTCAAGTTTCAAGTTTCAAGTTGAAAAGTCGGTCGCTGGAGAAACCCAAGGTTCGCCGCATGGCAAACCAACTTGAAACTTGAAACTTGGAACTTGGAACTTCCCAAGGTCCGGTTCTGCCGGTCGCGCGGTTTAGGCCCCTGGTTCACTCCCCGAAACGGGCGGAAGGCATTTTCGGGTTCGTAATTATCTAGCGTCTCGGACACGCGGGACGATACGATGGAGCGACCGTTGCCGGGCTATCGGGAACCCGGACGGCGACGGCGAACGGACTCATGTGTTGGAGCCCTGGAAGTCTCTTCCGGCCACTGCGGCTCCTAGCCCTGCGGGACATAGCAACATGAATCGACCGCGCCGGCTGCGCAGCGAACTCGTGCAATCTCCTCTCGAGACCTATCTCCGGGAGATTAACGAGACTTCCCTATTGACCGCGGACGAAGAGAAATCACTGGCCCGTCGGATCGCCACCGGCGATACCGAGGCCCGCGATCAAATGGTTCGAGCCAATCTGCGGCTGGTGGTGAATATCGCCCGCGGTTACACCGGTAAGGGACTGGCGCTGCAAGATCTGATTGAGGAAGGGAATCTGGGGCTGCTTCGAGCCGTGGAGGGCTTCGACCCCAACATGAACACCCGGTTCAGCACCTATGCCAGTTACTGGATCAAACAGTCCATCAAGCGGGCTCTGGTCAATACGGCCAAGACGATTCGCATCCCGGCCTACATGGTCGAATTGCTGGCGAAGTGGCGGCGAGCGACGAACCAACTGACCGACGAACTCGGCAGGCCGCCAACCAACGAAGAGACGGCTCGATTCCTCGGCCTGCCCAAGAAGAAGCTCAACATCATCAAGAAGGCGATTCGCGTTTACAATTCGGCGCCGCAGACCGATCAGACGGAGGCCGGTTGGAGCATCGACGAAATGCTCTCCGACGGCCGCACCAAGACGCCGGACACGGAGATGGTCGAGAACGACGATCTCCGCCAGGTGATGCACCTACTCGACAAGATGGATCCGCGAGAGGCCACCGTCTTGCGCATGCGCTTCGGGCTGAACGACGAAGAACCCAAGACGCTCAAAGAGATTGGCGAGTCGCTTGGCCTCACACGCGAACGCGTTCGTCAGATCGAAAGCGAAGCGCTCGCGAAGCTCAGCGAGTGCCTGACGGCCGAATAGCGCTGCTCGCGGCCGGAGCGCGATCGCGCTACGCCGCAAGCGGCGTTAGTCCGCAAACGCGATCTCCAGTACCTTGAAGCGGAGCGTCCCTCGTGGGACTGAGATCTCGGCTACCTCCCCCTTCTTCTTGCCAATCAATCCTTGACCGATCGGACTGGTCGTCAGAATGCGATTCTTGTCGGGGTCATCCTGGCCGGGGCCGACGAGTTCAAAGGTTTCCTCCTCGTCCATATCCAGATCCATGACCTTCACACGCGATCCGAATACGACCGAATCCTTGGGCATTTTGCTCGGGTCGATGATCATCGCTTTCGCAAGCTTGCTGCGCAGGAGGTCGATTTGTGCCTGGAGAAGTCCTTGATCCTCGCGAGCCGCGTGGTATTCGGCATTCTCGCTGAGATCGCCCAGATCCCGAGCCGCCGCGACCCGTTTGGTCACCTCAATCATTTTCACATCATTGAGGTGCGACACTTCCGCTTTGAGTTTTTCGTAACCCTCGCGGGTCATCGGGATGCGATCGTCGGACATTGTGCGTCTCCAATCTTGAATCTTCAGTCCTCAGCCCTCAGTCTGCGGTCGAACGTTACTCAACTGATGACTGGGGACTGGTAACTGTTCACGGTGTCAAATCGGTCTCCGGCCCGACACTCGCACAATATTCGGCGAGCAGTTGGGCCGCGTGATTGAGATCGTCCAAATGGACGACCTCGACGGGACTATGCATGTATCGGTTTGGAATGCCGATGAGGCCGGTCGCCACGCCTTCCCGGCTGATCTGAATCGCGTTCGCATCCGTGCCGGTGGCCTTGGGCACGCCGCGAACCTGATACGGGACATTCGCCCTCTGAGCGGCGGCTTCCAATCCTTCGAATACTCGAGGGTTAATGTTCGGCCCACGGAAAATGACTGGCCCCGTTCCCAACTTGATCTCGCCCAACTGTTTCTTATCGTTGCCGGGCGTATCAGTCGCATGGCACACGTCAACCGCGATGCCAATATGCGGATTGACTCCGTAGGTGCTGGTCGCGGCTCCGCGGAGGCCAATCTCCTCCTGGACGGTGGAAACGGAATACACAGCCGCCTGCCGATCGCGGCTCTTCAGAAGCCGCAACGCTTCCATCACCGTCCACAGCCCGACCTTGTCGTCCATCGCCGGCGACGCGGCCATGTTGTTCCGCAAGGGGCGGTATCCAAGCGACACGGTAACGGGATCGCCGGCGCGGACCGCCTGATCGGCTTCGTCCTTGGATCGAGCGCCAATATCGAGCCAAATATCGTGAAATTGCGGCAGCTTGTTCTTTTCCTCGCTCGTCAACAAATGCGGGGCCTTACGCGAAACGACCGCCGCGATTGGCCCGCCCGAGGCCCAGACCGTCAGGTGCTGACCCAGGAGAATCGAAACGTCCCAACCGCCAATCGGTTGCACGTAAAGAAACCCGTCGGAGTCAATGTGCTGCACCATCAAGCCGATCTGGTCGCAGTGCCCGGCGAGCAAAACTTTCAGCGGGGACGTTGCCGGCGGGCTGGGAAACAACTCCGCGATCACATTGCCATGCCGGTCGGTGCGAACTTCATCCGCAATCGGCTGGGCCCAGCGACGGACCACGTCCTGGATCGGCCGTTCGTAACCGGACGGACTCGGTGTTTCAAGAAGTTCGCGCAGGAATCCGTGCGACCGTTCGTCCATGGCCAATATCCGATGACTCTGAAAACAGAACGGCGGCGGGGCGCGGGAATGATCCGCGCCCCGCCGTGCGTCATGAAGAATATAGTAGTATGACTGCCGATCTAAGGGGCAACAAGGGCAGTCTTCGGCGAAATTCGGCGGTCAGGTTCGGTCCGCTTTTTGCATGCCAATCGGCCGCCGCGCGGTACTCGTCATACCCTTAACCATTGCGAATATCACCGATCGCACCTTGGAGGCCGGCTCATGCGATACTCCTCTCCATTCGCAATGGCTGTGGCGGCTTCTGTCTTTTTCACGCTCCACAGTCCAGCACAATTCAAAACTACATTCAGTGGCAGCAAGGCTTCGTTTGTCCAGGCGCGACCCGGCCAACTCGCGGCCCAAACCGCAATCGTAGTCGTTGGCAAGGTGATTGATGTCGATATGGACCTGATTGAGCTCACGCCGTTTCGGGGCGCTTCGAAGGATCGCACGGTCAAGTACAGAATCGCCACGGTGAGAATCGAAGACCCATTAATTGGAGGGAGGGGACTCACTCAGTTTCGTGTTGGCTTTCCCGTCGACGCCGTGCCCGCCCTGCCCCCACTGCCAGGCCGCGGATCGATCGTACTGACCGCCGGAGAAGAGGGATGTTTCTTTCTGAACCCCCATCACCAAGGTGACTTTTACGTGCAGGCCCATGGCGGCCCACTGATCAAGAACCACAAGAGTTACAGTGAGGAACTCGAAAAGATCAAGAAAGTTGCCAAGATCATCGATGACCCAGTCACCGCACTCAGAGCCAAGGAACTGGATGATCGGTTTAATGCGGCCTATGTACTCCTCCAGCGCTATCACACGAATCGTTCCGGCAGGTCGGCTAATCTCGAACCGATTCCGCCTGAGGAAAACAAGCTCATTCTGCAACTGCTGGTCGAACTTCCTTGGCAGGCTAAGGACACGAAGCCCCGGCCGGCATCGAGTCCCGTGGCGCCGAGTCGCAGCAATTTGTGGTACACCATCCAGCGCGATTTAATTGGGTTCAAGGCCCCCGGACCGATGGACCGGACCAAGATTTGGGAGGAGGCGACGATCGCCTACCTCAAAAGCAATATGGAAAAGATCAAGATCAAAGGGTTTGTAAAGTGAGATTGTTCCAGAGCGCCGGGACCAGCCGTCTAACGACCACTCCTTTGGAGAATGAAATATGCATCACAGAATTCGTTACTCAATCGCCCTCGCCGTCGGGGCGTTGATTGGATTCGCGTCGCCGGCCAATTCCAAAGCTCTGTTGATCGCGCCGGCAAGACCCGGACAACTGACGGCCCAGGCGGATGTCGTCTTCCTCGGCAAGGTGACCGAAATTGAGAAAGACACGGTCGAGGCACTGCCGTACGCAGGCGCGGCAAAAGACCAGAAGATGACCTACAAGATTGCGGTTGTGACGATCGACGAGAGCATCATCGGCGGTAAGGGCCTGACGCAATTTCGCGTCGGCTTCCCCGACATTCCCGGGGCATCGACGCCCACCCCGGCGCCGTTGCCGGCGGGTCGGCCGGTTATCGGCAACCGCATCCGGCCCGGTCGAGCACCGGCGACATTGAAGGCGGGAGAGGAAGGTTGCTTCTTTCTGACGCGACATCCGACAGCAGACTTTTTCATTCTGGCCGCCAACGCGCCGCCCTTGCACAAAAAGGATGCGAACTATGCCAAACAGATCGAAGAAGTCAAAAAGATCGCCAAGATTCTCGATAATCCCGTGACTGCTCTGAAGGCCAAGAATGTCGATGATCGTTTCGAGGCGGCCTATATCACGCTTCAGCACCATCAAATGAATCGCAGCGGGAAGGCGAGAACCCGCGAACCGATTCCCGCCGAAGAGAACAAACTAATCCTCGCGACTCTTGCGGAACTGCCGTGGCAAGCGAAGAACCCAGCGCGCCCCGGATCGGAATTGCCACCCGCCAGCCGGAGCACGCTGTGGTTCATGATTCAGCCAGACATGGTGGGATTCAAACCGCCAGTGTTCAAGCCCCAGAAGCCTGGCGATCCGCCCGTCGATCCGAACAAGATCTGGGAGGATAAGACGACATCCTACCTCAAAGACAATTCGAGCAAGATCAAGATTAAGGGTTATTCGAAATAGATTGGATACGGCGAGCCGAACGCCGTCAGGCGTCGGGTGTTGTCATTACCCGACGCCTGACGGCGTTCGGCTCGCCAGGTCGACGCCATTCATTCCACCACTTCCGCTTCTTCGTCGATCGTCTCGTCTGCACCGCTCGTTAATCGATTCCAGAAATCCGCAAGTGTCTCCCGGCAGTTCGCTGGCAGGTTGCCAGTGGCATACGCCATTCGAGCGACCAGGAGTGCCAGGTTGCGAGCGTCGGGGCGCAGCCATATGAATTGATCGCCAACTCGCGCCGCGAATTCCAAGGGCGTCTCATTATCCGAGCGCGGCAACTCGCGATCGCCGGCCCATGATTCGAACGCTTGAAAGCTGTAGCGCACGAGATCTTCCGGGGATCGCCCAGCGGCCGTGCCATCGGCAAACGGATTGGCAAAGGCAGCGAACGGCGCACGGGCATCGACCAACGGGGCGGACGCAACGGCAACCTTCTCGGTAGCCAATTTTTCCCGGCCGCCGAAAAGACCCTTGAGCCACGCGTCAATGGCGGCCAACAAATTCCTGGCCCAGGGCATGAAATTCGACAAGAACTGCAGGCCGTGTCTGAAAACCACGAACAGTACGATGATTCCGAGCCCAATGAAAACGATCCACTTGAGGACATTAGCGATTTTTGACAGGGCATTGCCGACCGGCGAATTCTGAAATCGTTCCGCCGAATTGCGCCCTTCATTGGAAGCGTTCTTCTGATTGGCGTCGGCTTCGCGACCGCTTGGACTGCCCTCGCGTTCCGATTTCGACTTCGTCTGGTTAGCGGATTTTCCCTTTTCGCCGCCCGATTTCTGGCCGCCCGATTGATCGTCCCCGCTGCCATTTTTTCCTTTCTTCTCGCCGCTGCCGGACTTCGCTTCTCCCGATTTACCCTTGGCGCCGGGCTCGCCGCCTTTGCCGGTCGCCTTGCCGTCGCCTTTCGTAGCGCGCTCGCCGCTTCGCCCCTCGCCCTTGCCGCCGCTGTCGCGATTGACGGCGTATTGCGACGCACTGCGCTCGGTGGTGATCGCTTTCGACGGATTCCAAATCGGGCTCTCGGAATAGGGCCGAGGGATTAGTGCTCCAACCGCCAGAAAGGCAAGGATCAGTACAGCGCCAAGGCCCATCCAGGTGGCGGTCATCGAAATCGGCATCGTCATCTTGCGTTGCCGCAGATAGCGACGCAGCCCGAGGAAACTGGTCGTCAGCAACAGGCCCAGTCCACAGCCGACGTAGACGGCGGCGAGACGAAATGTGAACGCCCGCCGGGCCGCGTCATCCGCGGGAATCAACGCCTGCCCGAGGCCGAAGATTGGCATGGCGGCAATCGAAAAGTAAACCACCGTCAGGCCGGGCGTGTGCGGCTTCTTGGCACGCGATTTCTGCCACTGGTCGAAGCGCTCGTACCAACCGCGCCAGCCCGGCTCGTATCGTCCCTCATCTTCTTCAATGTCCTCGACAACGTCGGGACGAATGCCCGGCCGACGTTCCCAGCCAGCCGCCGCGAGCAATCCCTTCCCCGAGCCGCGTCGTTTTTCGTCGATGAACGTGCAATCCCAAACTAGCCGATTGCTCGACCACCAAACGACGCCGATCAAGACCACGTTGATCAGATCCTTGAACGGCGCCATGGGATGATCTTCGGGAAACTCAACCCAGATTCGCAATGCGAGAAATGTGACCAGCGCGAGAATCGCCCCATACGCCCAGGCCCGCGTTCGATCGACGGCGACGGCAATGCGGCCGACGAGGACGGCTCCAGCCACGAAGAAGAAGAGGGTGTACAGCAACCGTCCCTCATAGCGGCCGGCGTAGAAGATCTCCGCAAGAAAGAAAACGAGGCTGCCGACCACTCCCATGATCAGGATGGGACTCAACGCCGTGACGATGACGTCGGCGGCGGTCGGGGGATCACGCTTCGCAGTCGGTGCGCCGATCATTTCTTGCCCACGTTCTTTTTCCAGATCGTGCCGAGTTCTTCGACCAATCCCGGCGCCGCCATTGCCACGATCAAGCCGAATCGCTCCATGGTCATCCTCCAGACTTGACTTCCAATATAACTCCCAACCGTACAGTCTTCTGACCCGCCTCCTGGAAATGGCTCAATGAAGCCCGCACCCACGGTTCGTCGCCGGGCCAAACGCATCATCGACGGGCTCGAGAAGCTCTATCCCGATGCGCATTGCGCGCTCGAACACCAGTCGCCGTTGCAACTTTTGATCGCGACGATCCTATCCGCCCAGTGTACCGACGTTCGCGTCAATATGGTGACACCGGCGCTCTTCGCTCGTTACAAAACTGCCGCGGACTTCGCGGCGGCCAAACCCGCGGCGCTGGAACGAATGATTGCTTCTACGGGCTTTTTCCGCAACAAGGCGCGAAACATCATTGCATGTTGTCAAGCCATTGTTGCAGACCATCACGGCGACGTTCCGAAGACGCTGGAAGAACTGGTGCTGCTCCCCGGCGTCGGCCGCAAGACGGCAAACGTCGTGCTCGGCAATGCGTTCGGCGTACCCGGGATCACCGTGGATACTCACGTCGGCCGCCTGAGCCGGCGGATGGGCCTGACGGTGCAGGATGATCCCGTGAAAGTGGAAGCGGACCTGATGGCGGTGATCCCGAAGGACGAGTGGACGATGTATTCGCACCGGATGATTTTCCACGGCCGTCAAGTCTGCTTTGCCCGCAAACCGAACTGTGCCGGGTGTGCGTTGAACTCCTTTTGTCCCAAGATTGGTGTGTAGAAATCCCCCTCGGTAGCATCCATGAAGCTGCGCGCCCTTATACTGACCGGGTCGATTCTTCTTGCCCTGCTGGCGGTGGCCGCCGACGTGCCGCCGCCGGAAGTGAATCTCGCCACCACGGACGGCCGAACGATTACTGGCCGCTTGCATAACTCGGCCATTCAGCTAAAGAACGATTACGGCACACACGAGATCGATCCACACAAGATTCAGCGAATTGCCTTCAGTCCGCACGATGTCGAAGGCCATGATGTCATCGAGTTCACCGATGGCAATCACATCACCGGTCAGATCGTCACTGAGCGAATTCTGGTCGAGACGGGCGAACAGATACAGTCCTTCTCACACGATGCCATCCGCGAGATTCGGGCCCAGCGGGTCAAGGAACTCGGGCTGGGTCCTGTGGTGTTGGGATTAGTCACGCTTTCGGTGATGGAAATCGTCCTTGGCATCGACAACATCATTTTCCTGGCCATCGTGGCCAGTCGGCTACCGGAACCGCAACAGCCGAAAGCACGGAGAATTGGGCTGGTGGCTGCGCTCGGCACACGCATCTTGCTCTTGCTCTCGCTGTCGTTTCTGCTCGGCTTGACCCGGCCGCTATTCACCGTTCCGAACTTGCCGTTCTTTCATGAGTTGGAAGTGCGCGAGATCTCGCTACGCGATCTGATCTTGCTCGCGGGCGGCCTGTTCCTGCTTTACAAGAGCGTCCGGGAAATGCACGAGAAGCTCGAAGAAGCACGGGGGGCTCACGAAGACATGGCCAAGGCCCCGATGGTCGCTTCGTTCGTTGGCGTGCTCGTGCAAATCGCGGTGCTCGACATCGTCTTCTCGCTCGATTCGGTCATCACGGCGATTGGCATGGTCGACCAGGTTTGGGTGATGATCGTAGCGATGGTCATCGCCATGCTGGTGATGATGGCCTTTGCGGGCAAGATCAGCGGCTTCGTGTCGCGGCATCCGACGATCAAGGTGCTGGCCCTGGCCTTCTTGATCCTGATCGGCGTCATGCTCGTCGCGGAGTCCATGGGTCAGCACATTAACAAGGGTTACATCTACTTCGCGATGGCGTTCGCCGTCGCCATCGAAATGATCAATATTCGCATCCGAAGACCCAAAGCAGCGGTTGCCAGCAAACCGGCCAGTAAGTTGGCGTAGCGGAACTCGCCAGACTTCCGGCCGGCCAGTCGCAACGGAAGTCGGGCGACTTCCGCTACGGCGACTTGAAGTGAAAATCACTTCTTGGCTGGCAGGATTTTCAGCCCCTTCACGCCGGTCAGCTTGATGCGGAAGAGCCCGCCTTCGCCGGCACCTTCGCCTTTGATGCCCCCGGTGATGTAAAGCGTATCCATGTTCGGGCCGCCGAAAGCCACGTTGCTCGTGGTCAGGTTGCCGCCCGGATAGCGACGAATGATTTTCCCATCCGGCGACACGACCTGCACCTGGCGCATGCCATAATGAGCGACGTACAAATTGCCGGCCATATCGAGGCACATGCCGTCTGGTTGATTGTCGATTTGCTCGCCCATCTTCGCTGGCAAGTTGCACAGCACCTTCATCGGTCCCAATTTGCCCGGCGATTCGACGGGATATTCGAGAATTCGGTTCTTCTTGCTCTCGCCGACAAGCAGACGCTTGCCGTCCGGCGTCAGGACGATGCCATTCGGGAACGCGAGGGCTTCCGCGCACAAATGCGTGACACCACGGCCATCGACATAGTGAACCGTGCCGATCGGCTTCTTGTCGTCCGAACCGCCGGGGTCGGTGAAGTAGAAGCCCTTGTTCTTAACGTCGAGCGACAGATCATTGGGCGCTCGCAACGGCTTGTCGCCACACTTGTCCGACGCTTTGCCAAGGACCTTGCCGTCGGCACTGACGTGCAGAACAGCATGCAAGTCGGCGTCGCACACCAGGTGGGTGCCATCGCCGAGAATCTTGTGCCCGTTGGGGGCGCCGCCCGAATCGAGCCACTGTGATTTCTTGCCATCGGGCGTCACCTTGGTGACAAACTTGCCGTGCGAGACATAACCGTTGCCGGCCCGGTCGAACACGATCCCTTCGCAATAACTGGGAACGCGAACGACTTCTTCGATCTTGACGTCTTCGGCCTTTGGCGGCTCGCCCACACAGGCGACCAATAGAAACGCGAGTGAAGTGGAATTCATGTGTATCTCCGAGTGGTTGATGGCGAGCATAGCGGGCGACCGCTCAAAGGGCCACTGCCTTGCATTGCGCCCCCCGGTCAGGAGCCCTGCAATGAATAAGTCGCTGTTTTCACCCGATCTGCCATCGTGGAAGCAAGTTCGTTCATTGCAGACGTGCCCTGCAAGGAATCGCTGCCAGGGCCACGCCCGGCGAGATTGTTGGCTGCTGCACAATCAATGCATCGCGTTGTAGGCTGGTTCTCCGAAGCAGGCCGGGAGGCCAATCGGAATGTGGGATAGGCCTCCCGGCCTGTCAAACCTGGGCGTGGCAAGCGCTTGACCCAGCTAGCGAAGACAGGCCGGGATCGGAATGTGGGATAGGCCTCCCGGCCTGTCAAACCCGGGGGTGGCAAGCGCTTGACCCAGCAAGCGAAGACAGGCCGGGTGGCCTATCCCACATGGCGGCAGCGCTTGACCCAGCAAGCGAAGACAGGCCGGGTGGCCTATCCCACACTTAGACAGGCCGGGAAGCCTATCCCACATGGCTTGTGCGCGCGGGATTTGCACGGCGATCAGATCCAAAACGTTCGCATTGGCCGCGAAGGCTCGTTGAAGTCATGCAACATTGCTCTTGGCGATGGCCGGCCCTGGCCGGATAGTAACTCTGCCCCTCTTGAATTATCGAGTCCGAACATGCGTGTCGTGCTGCCGCTCTTGACGTTGGCGATGCTCGCTCCGGCCGCGGAGCCGACCAAAGAAACCCGACCAGCCAATCGCTTGGCGAAGGAGAGCAGCCCCTATCTGCTGCAACACGCGCACAATCCTGTGGACTGGTATCCTTGGGGGCCGGAGGCGTTCGAAAAAGCGCAAGGAAAAGAAGCTGATCTTTCTCTCGATCGGTTATAGTTCCTGCCACTGGTGCCATGTGATGGAGCGCGAGTCGTTTGAGGATAAGGAAGTCGCCAAGATCCTCAACGACCACTTTGTTTGCATCAAGGTCGATCGCGAAGAGCGGCCGGACATCGACGAGATTTACATGACCGCCCTGCAAGTCATGGATGCCCAGGGCGGCTGGCCGCTGTCCATGTTCCTCACCGACGACGGCAAGCCAATCGTCGGCGGAACTTATTGGCCAAAGGAGGACAAGAAGGTTCCGCAAGGGACCATTCGCGGCATCAAAAGCATCCTGGGGAAGATCATCGAACTCAAACGCGACAAGGAAAAGGAGCTGCGCGAACAGGGCAACTTCGTCGCCGAGCGCACCGAAGAAGCGATGACGCGAGCCTCGCGGCTGATCGCGCTAGTTGATCTGACGCGCTCGCTCGCCATGGGCCCCGCTGAAGAGCTACGCGGCCGGCTCGACCCCAAGTATGGGGGATTCGGCAATCCGCCACGATTCGCGGGGACCAAGTTCCCGCAGCCGCCCCGATTGACGGCCCTGTTGCACGCGGCGAATCGGGACCAGGACAAAGAGTTGGCTGGCCTGCTGCGGCTCACGCTGACCAAGATGGCCGAAGGGGGCATCTACGATCAGATTGGCGGCGGGTTTCATCGTTACAGCACCGAGCGCACGTGGACAATTCCGCACTTCGAGAAAATGCTCTACGACAACGGGCAACTCGTCGAACTCTATTCAGAAGCGTACCAGGCCGATCCGAATCCGCTCTACAAACGCGTCGTCGCGGAAACAATCCAGTTCGTTCGTCGCGAAATGACGGCCCCTGAAGGGGGCTTCTATTCCGCCCTCGATGCTGACAGCGACGGCAAGGAAGGCGAGTTTTACGTCTGGACGGGCGAGGAGGTGGAAAAGGCGCTCGGCAACAAGAGTGACGCGATTTTATTCCGGGCCGCGTATGGCATGACCGGCGGGCCGACGTTCGAAGACCGGGCCTACGTGCTCAAGATGCCGACCCCGCTCGCGGACGTCGCCCAGTTGCAGAAAATGAGCGAAGCGGAATTGCTGGCCAAGCTCGCGCCGATGAAAGCGAAGTTGCTCGAAGCCCGGGCAAAACGCAAACGGCCGTTCCTCGATACCAAGATTCTCGCGGGCTGGAACGGGCAAATGATCGCCGGTCTCGCGGTCGCGGGAAAAACATTTAAGGAGCCCGAGTACATCAAGCTCGCAACCAAAGCCGCCGACTTCGTGCTCGCCAAATTGCGAACGAAAGACGGCCGGCTGCTGCGAACCTATAGCCACAAGCGCGACGGCAAGGCGGAAGCGAAAATCAACGCGTATCTCGACGACTACGCATTCGTCGTTCATGGACTGCTCGCCCTGCACGACGCGACCGGCGAAGATCGCTGGCTGAAGGAGGCGAAGGCTCTGACCGATACGATGGTCAAGTTTCACGGCGACGGCGAACGTGGCGGCTTCTTCTACACGGCTTCCGATAGCGAAAAGCTCTTTGCCCGGCCGAAGGATCACAGCGACGGCGTGCAGCCGTCAGGTAACAGCATGATGGCGCATGACCTTGTGCGGTTGTGGAAGAAGACGAATAACGATGCTTACCGCACACTGGCCGAGAAGAGCTTGAAGCAGTTTGCCGGGGTGCTCAAGTCAGCACCCGGCTCGTCGCCGACCATGGGCGAGGCGCTCCACTTGCTTCTCGACCAGGGTGGCAAGAAGTCGCCCCGAGAGCCAGCCAACAAGTCCGTGCCCGCCAGGAGCGCGCAAAGCTCGGCCGACGTCGTCCGGGCCAGTGCCACGCTCGGCGCTCCCGACAAGGATGGAAAGCTGCGCTCACGATCAAGCTCAAGGTGGCCGGGCCCTGGCACATTTACGCCAATCCGGTTGGACACGAGGACTTGGACGCAGGCCGTACGACGGTTGATGTCTTCGCCAGCGGCAAGAAGGTCCCGTTTGCGATTGAGTATCCGAAGGGGGCGGCCGAGAAAGACCAGAAAGGGGCGGAGTATCGCGTCTATGCCGGCGAATTGATCCTGAAGGGAACCGTGACGGCGAAGGACGCGCTCGAATTCCAGGTCAAGTTGAAGGTCCAGGCGTGCACGTCCGGCGAGAGCGGGCGGTGTCTCGAGCCGGCGACCATCACGATTCCGGTAAAGTGACGCATGGCCGCCTCGCGATCGACGAGCCGTCCGATTCCCGATCTCAGCGACCACATCCGCCGGGTGGCGGCCGCTCGTAACCGCGACGAACGGTCGGCGGCGTTCTCGGCGTTGGCAGCGGCCGCCGACCGGGCCGGCGCGGCCGAGAATCTCCTCAATCGCTTTCTCCGCCGCGATCTCAATGGCAAGCGGTTCGCCCTGGAAGTTGCGGCCTTCCTCACGCCGCCGTTGCCGGGGAGCCTGCTCGCCGATTTTCTCGAACTCGTCGAGCAGCCGCGCTTCTCCAGCCGATTGCGCCTGGCCGTCGCTGCCCAAATCATTCGTTCGGTTCCGGCCGGTTCGGCATTGATCGAGCGAATCGTGGAATCGTTTCGCCAAAGAGTCTCGCCGCGACGGGCCGTCAATCGACTGCGCCGCCTGGCCGCGCTCGTGCCGAATGTCGAAGCGCTGGGCAAAGCCCTGGCGGAGTTGGAGGCCGGCGCGAATGCTCCCTGCGCGCTGCGGGGCCCAACTCGCGCCGGACGACATGGTCCGCCATCTATGGGAAAAGCACCGGCTGCTCATGGAAAACGGACGTGCCCGCGAACCGTGGGACGTGATCGGCCAGTGGGTCAGCGAATACCTTCGTTCCGGCCGTTGGGATTTTCTCGATCGGAGCTGCGACCTCGCGCAAGCGCTCGATCCCGTCGGTGGACTGGCCCGCGTTCACCGCCTGGTCTTGCTCGGTGGTTCGGACGACGATGAGGCGCGGGCCTTGCTCCGGACCGAAGCGCGGGAGCAGCACGCGACGCTTTGCCCCTATTGTTATGCCCTGGTGCCGCAACCGACCCGGGCGTTGCCCACGCCGGTCATCGTCGGCTCTGGGCGCGTGGACGGCGGCGGATTCCGCGTCGATCTCAGCGATCGGTATTTGTACACCCGGCTCGTGGTGACGACTCCGGACGCCACGCTCTTCGCCGGTCCCGACCCCAAGTGCGCCCTGACTCGCCGTGGCGCTGTTCTTCTCTTCCTGCTTCCGATCGTCGCCTTGGCGTGCATCTTCGCGGTGTTGCCGCCGATCCTGGAATTGGCCCCCGCCATTCCGGTGGTTGGCTTGCTCTTGTTGGCGGTCGGTGCTTATTTGGCGGTTGCCTTCAATTGGGAAAATGCTCCCGATCTATCGGATCGCGCCATGGATCACGCGTGGACGCTCATGACGCCGCGCTTGATTCAGCAAGAGATTCGTCGGCCCGAAGCGGCATTCCTCAGCGGTCTGGCGGAAGCAAGCCGCGGACGAGGCGACGCGGAGGCTCGCGAGGATGCGCTCGAAAAGACGATTGCACTCCTGAAACGCGATCGCGTGGGCATTCCCTATCTGACCCCGCTGAGCGTCCTGCGGATTACTGACGCGGCCGCCCAAGACGCCGACGACTTGCCGCTCATCGCCGGCGAAGTCGGCGATTGCTTCGACGCCTTGTTACCGCTCGATCATGCCGATCGGCTCGTTCATGACGTCCGTGGCGATCCGAAGGACCGAACCCGCCGGGCCCGGCTGCGCGTGCTGATCCTGGCCCGGGCCTTCGCGGCGGGATTGGAAACGGAAGATCTCCGCATCATCGGCCAAGTCTGCCCGATCCTTGGCACCAGCTACGCAAGCGAGGATCGCGACGGCGTGGCCCGGTTGAAGCTCCTTTGGCTGTATCGCCAGCGGCGGCTGTGGCAGCGGATTGGCTCCGCGACGACGGTCTTCGACCTGGCTCGCTATCCGAAGCTCGCGGAAAACTATCTTCGCCAGCGGCCGGACCTGTTATTGTTTCAGGCGACTGGCGGCTCGGATGAGGCGGCGCCGATTCTCGTTTGCGAAGAGGGGGTCGTTTATCGCGATGTCGTCATTACGCATCCGAGGATACCGATTCGAGTGCGGGCCCGTTCGCTGGTGCGTGGCGGCGGATTCGAGCTGACAATCGGCGAGGAGTTGTTTCGCTTCCGCGAAGACCCGACTCTCTTGGCACGAAGGCTCAAGGGCTGGGCGGAGTTTTTATTCGATGAGTTTCTACCGCGGGCCCGGCTTCTGGTGCACCGGCGATCCGCGATTGGCGATCACTTGCTCACGCAAAAAGCGACGACTTGCATTGAGTGCCGGCGTACCTTCGCGGGGCTCGTCGGCGAAATTGGCCTGACGGCCATTGCCCCGGCCAACGAGGCGATTGAATGACGGGCGTTCCATGAAGCGGATCATTTTCCTAATCGGCTATCGCGGCTCCGGAAAGTCCACCGTCGGCCGCGTGCTTGCCGATCGGCTCGGCTGGACGTTTGCCGATGCCGACACGGTGCTCGAAGAGCGATTCGGCCAGTCGATTCGGGAGATCTTCGCGCAGGAAGGGGAGGCTGGATTCCGCGACAAGGAGTCGGCAATTCTCAAGGAATTATGTGCTCGTCGCGACGTCGTGATTGCCACGGGCGGAGGTGTGGTGCTCCGCGATGAGAACCGCGTCCAGCTTCGCACGCACGGCTACGTCGTCTGGCTAACAGCCGACGCCGCGACGCTCTGGGCCCGCATTCAGGCGGATCACACAACCGCTGCGCGCCGGCCGGCGTTGACGACGGGCGGCATCGCCGAGGTGGAACAACTTCTGGCGATTCGCGAGCCGCTTTACCGAGCTACCGCCGATATCGTCGTCCCCGTGGCAACCGTGTCGCCGGAACAGGCCGCGGACGCTATCCTTGCCGGATGGACATCCCATTCGCTGAAATCGTCTGGGTAATATTCGCCTTCATCATTGGCGTCAACGTGGGGAGCTTCCTCAACGTCGTCGTCGGGCGTTTGCCGCTTGAAAAAAGCATTTTGTGGCCGAACTCGCGGTGCCTGTCCTGTCTCCATTCGCTTTCGGGTTTCGACAACCTGCCAATCATTGGCTGGTTGCGCCGCCGGGGGCGCTGCCGGTATTGCGGTTCGCATTTTTCGAGCCGCTATATGTGGGTTGAGCTGGCGACCGGTATTGGCTTCGCGGGATTGTTCGTTCTCGACGTATTGGTCAACTGGCACGGAATACCGTTCATGGACCTGGCTCGCGCCCAGATCAATCGGACCGGCCTCCCCCCATGGGAGGTATTGCCATTCTTCCTGCACCACGCGGTGTTGTTTTCACTTCTAATGGCGGCCGCGTTGTGCGACTGGGATCATCGTTCGATTCCGTTGACACTCACCGTGACTGGCACGCTATTCGGCCTCGCCAGCGCCATGTGTTGGCCCTGGCCCTGGCCGAATAGCCCCGCCCTGTTCGCCGGACTCAATCAACCGGTTTTGCTCTTCAATGGACAGATTCAACCCCGCAACTGGGCATTCAACGTTCCGGCCGGTGACGTGAAGCCCGGTCTGTACCCCTGGCCGGTTTGGGGACCGGTGCCAGACTGGCTGTGGAATCATCGCTGGGCACTGGGATTATTGACGGGCTTGACCGGGGCCGCCGTCGGCATGTTCATGATTCGAGCCGTCAAGTTCACCTTCGAGAAAGGTCTTGGGCGCGAAGCGCTGGGACTTGGCGACGCGGATTTGATGATGATGGCTGGCGCGTTTCTGGGCTGGCAACCGGTCGTCGTCGCGTTCTTTGTCGGCGCTATTGTTTCCTTGCCGGTCGGAATTGTTTTCCGATTGGTGAAGAAAGAGGAAGCGTTCCCGTTTGGCCCAGGACTGGCACTGGGAATCATGATCACGATGCTGTGCTGGCGATGGATCGGCCCCGTGCTCCAGCTTTATCTCTTCGAGCCGATGCTCGTGCTCGTTGCTGTCGTCGTGATGGCAGGTGGGCTGTTCATCGGCAGCATTGTCGTTCGCGCAATCAGCGGCCGGCAGGAGGTTGCGAAATAGCATGGCCGGCATCGTCATCGTCGATTACGGCATGGCCAACTTGCGGAGCGTGCAGAAGGCGTTCGAGCGCGTCGGTGCGCAGGCTGAAATCACCAGCGATCCGGATGCCATTGCGAAATGCGACAAGCTGGTATTGCCCGGCGTGGGCGCCTTTCGCGATGCGATCGCCCGATTGCGCGAAACGGGTCTCGACAAGCCGATCGTGGAGCACATTCAGAAGGGACAACCGTTCCTCGGCATCTGCCTCGGCCTGCAGCTTCTTTTCACCCGTTCCACCGAAGACGGCGATCACGCCGGGCTCAACGTGTTAGCCGGCGAGGTCGTCCGTTTCCCAAGTATCCCCGGACTCAAAGTTCCGCACATGGGCTGGAATCAACTCCGTTTCCGCAACGATTGCCCCCTCTTTCGCGGCTTGCCGGACGGCTCGGCGGTTTATTTTGTCCACTCGTATTATGCCGATCCGAGCGATCCGAACCTGACCTGTGCCGAAGCCGATTATCCGACTCCCTTCACTGCCGCGGTCTGGCGGGACAACCTGTTCGCCACACAATTCCATCCTGAGAAAAGTCAGGCAGTGGGTTTGACGATGCTCAAGAACTTTGCGGAACTTGCGTAAGCTGCGCAGCACTTCGTCTCGGCTTGATCCTTCACGCGCCTTCGACTATTTCCCGCCCGCCGGGCGTTGTGCCGTCGGGGGACGGCCGGGGTCCGCGCGGATCGGGGGAAACATGCGCGTCGGAGTGCTTCTGCTCCTGACCACGTTGCTGGTTGGCTGTACGCGCGCGCATTATCGAATGTCGGCGGATCGCGAAGTGTACCCCATCGTCGGCGAGCGCAACGCGGCCGCCGGCAGTTTCACCGATCGAATCGAACTGGAGCCGAACCCAGCCTCGCGGCTTGCCGACCCCACGAATCCCGACAAGCCGCCGCGTCCGCCCGATGATCCCGTTGCCGCCGCGTACATGGCGCATCCGAATGGAATGCACGGCGCCCACTGGCCGAAGAAGCGCATCGACTGGATTGAAAACCCCGGCTGGGAAGCCGGCCTGCCCTGGGGGTCGAATGGCAAAGTGAAACTCGATGCGGATAAGTCGTTCGAACTGGCGCTGCTCCATAGCCGCGAATATCAGACGGCGCTCGAGCAACTCTACATTGTCGCACTGGCCCTGACGCTCAACCGCTTCGAGTTCGAGACCAAGTGGTTCCTGACCAATGCCACCGATTTCACCAGCGCCGCCCCGGGGACGTTGAACGAGACCAACACCCTGACGAGCACGTCGCACTTGGGCTTTACCCAGGCGTTTGCCGCCGGCGGGCAACTGGTCGTCGATTTTGCCAACAGCTTTGTGCTCGAGTACACCGCCAACAACCGCACGTCTGTGAGCAGCACGTTTGTCGCCAACTTCGTGCAACCGCTGTTGCGCAATGCCGGCAAGCGGGTCCGTCTGGAGTTGCTCACGCAAGCCGAGCGCGATGTCCTGTATGCCGCCCGCGATTTCTATCGCTTCCGCAAGCAGTTCTGGGCGACCATCACGACCCTCGACTCCGGCTATCTATCGTTGCTGTTGCAGGTGCAGTCGATTCGCAACGCCCAGGCCAACCTGGCCGGTCAGCAACAGAACCTGCTGGAACACGAGGCACTCCTGCCGGGCGGCAAGATTACGACCGTGCAGGTCGATCAGGCATTTCAGGGCTATCAGACAGCGCGGGCGAGCGTCGCTCAGTCGGAAGCGACGCTGCAAACGTCGCTCGATCAGTTCAAGCTCTTACTCGGGATTCCGCCGCATATCCCAATTGAGTTGGACGATTCGGTGTTGAACCCGTTCGTCTTGACGGATTCCAAACTCGACGCGTTGCGCGAGGCGATCGATCGCTTCCAGAAAGCACGCTATCGTGATCTCGATACGCCGCCGACGCTTGCGGACCTTCGCAATCAATACCGCGAGTTCAATGGGCTCACGGAGCGAACGATGCCGTTTGTCGAAGCGGTCGGTGTCGAGTTGAAAGACTGGGGCAAAAAACTCGACCCCTCCGACGCCGATGACGCCCGGCGGGCTCGCGATGCATTCAGGCAGTTTGGGCTGACACTTTCAGAAACGCAGCGCGACCTGGGAAAGCTACGGACCGAGGCCCAGACGGATGCGGGCAAACTCCAAGAAACCAAGCGCAAGGAAGGCTGGGAAGCGCTGGTTGATTACATCCGGCGACTGTTGACGTTGGCCGACCAGATCATTGGCGTGCAGACGCAGGTTCGAATCAACAAGATCGAATTGCCGGCCATCCAATGGAAAGAAGAGGAAGCGCTGACATTCGCCAAAACCAATCGGCTCGATCTGCAATCCGAGCGGGCGCGCGTGACCGACGCATGGCGAAAGGTATTTGTCGCGGCCAACGCCCTGAAGGCCGACTTGAATCTCGTGGCCAGCACCAACCAGGCAACGACTATCGGCGAGAATGGCATCATCAATTTCGCCAACGATCAAGCGGTTTATAGCGTCGGAGTTCGATTCGACGGACCGTTGAATCGCCAGGCCGAGTCGCAATGCGTATCGGCTGGCGCTTATCGACTATCAACGCGCACGCCGCACTTTCATGCTTCTGTCGGACCAGGTGGAGCAAGCGGTCCGCCGCGATTTGCGCTTGCTGGAATTGCAGAAACTGAACTTCGAGATCGCCCGACTCACACTGGCGTCGGCCACGCGGCAACTGGAAGCTTCGCGGCAACGGATCCTCCTCGGCCGCGATGCGGGGGGTGGAACCGGCACGATCGACATTCTCAATGCCCTGAATGCTCAATTGGTGCTCGCAACGCCCTGTCCAGCGGTTACATTAACTATGAGCAGTTGCGTGTACAATTACTGCTCGACCTGGAAGCCCTCCAACTCGATTCTCGCGGGTATCCAATCGATGAGCGCCGATCTCTCTCCGCCAACGACTTTGCCGCCGACCGCGGCGTCGCTCCCGGCCCTGCCGGTCCAGGCCAATCCAGTCTCCTTCCTCGCCCCCGAGACGGCGGGCCGCCGGCCCGGATCGCGGTTCCGCGGAATTAGCGTGCGCATTCTCTTTCGCTGGTGGCTGATTACCCCGCTCGTCATCGCGGCGATTATTGCAACTTATGTTGTCGCTCGACCCCGTAGCGGTTCGAGTGACGTTCTGACCGCTGCGGTCGTCCGCGGTGATCTGCCGGTCACGGTCACCGAACGCGGCGAACTGGACAGCACCAAGGCAGTCCTGGTGCGCTGCGATGTCGAAGCGCGCGAAATCAAGCTGGTCGACATCCTGCCCGAGGGCACGCACGTCAACAAGGGCGAAGTGGTCGCCCACCTCGATACGGACGATTTGAACCGACGAGCCGCCGAGCAGGAAGTGAAATGGAAAGCGGCCGAGGCGAAATCCCTATCCGACATCGGCGATCTCGAAGTCCAAAAAAACAAAGAGCAAAGCGAAATTGACAAGGCGGAACTCGCGTGGGAGTTGGCCAAGATTGATTTGGAAAAATACGAGAAGCGCGAATACCAGGTCGAACTGGAAAAAAAACAAGCGGGCATCGCGTTGGCCAAGAAGGAATTGAAGGATGCGGAAGACAATCTGGTATTCACGCGCGGTTTGGTCAAGAAAGGCTTTGTGCCGTTCGAGCAAATTCGGACGCAGGAATTCGGTGTCGAAGAGAAGCGCTACAAAGTCAGCCAAGGCGAAGCCGAGTTGGGCTTGCTAACCGAGTTCGAACGCAGACGCAAGGTCACGGAATTAAAGGGCAAGGCTCGCGAAGCCGAACGGGAACTGGAACGAACCAAGCAGAGCCAAAAGGCAGCCACCGCCAAGTGCGACAGCCTGGCGAAATCGTCGGCCATCACAACCAAGCTCGAACGGCAGACCCTCGATCGACTCAAGGACCAGATCTCGCACTGCACGATCAAGGCCCCGGACGACGGCATCGTCGTCTATTTCAAGCGCTATTACGACGAGACCGCGCCGCATTCAACCCGGCGCCGTCGTCTATTCGCAGCAGCCGATCTTTTCGCTGCCGGACCTGGATCACATGAAGGTCAAAGTAAAGATCCACGAGTCGGTCATCAAGAAGATCACGCCCGGCCAGCAAGCAACGCTCCAGGTGGATGCCTTGCCGAATCAAACGCTGACGGGGACCGTGAAAACGGTCGGCACGCTGGCGAATTCCGAAGGCTGGCGGCAGACGGTGAAAGAGTACCTCGTCGAGATCGACATCGAAGACATGCCGACAAGCGCCGGACTCAAACCGGGCATGACCGCCGAGGTGCGCATCCACGTGAAGACCGTGCCGGACGCACTGATGGTGCCCGTGCAAGCGGTCACCGAGTACGAAGGCAAACCGGTGTGTTATGTCCGGAGCGGCCGCAACCTCGAACGGCGAACGGTCACCGTCGGCGAGAGCAACGACCAGTACATTCGCATTCTGGATGGAGTCGCCGAGGGGGATGAAGTAGCTCTCGACGCCCGCAGCCGGGCGGCGGCGGAAGTCAAGGCTGCAAAGAAATAGGGCATCTGTAGCGGAATCGCCAGAATTCAGACCTCTGACCGTGGCAAACGCTCTGAATTCCGGCGAATTCAACTACAGGCCAGAATTCAGCCAGGTGGGTTTTCGCCTCCGTCACAAGTTGCCCATTTTTCGCCGATTGTCTCGCCGCAACGATTTCTCGGTGATGATTGACATTCGGTGCATTCGATTCAAACTTTGCAGACCCTCCGATTGAAACCCCGTTCGAGACGCCATGAAGCGGCTTCGTCCGATCGCTCGCGTTTGGTCGCTGGCCATTGTCGCGGTCGGCGCTGGCGACCTGCGTGCGGACGATCAAATTTCGATCTACGGCGGCACAGCGCAAACGCATTCGAGCAATGTCCGAGTAATTGCGCCCTCGGCATTGACCGACCTCACCTTCGAGCACGTCGACTGGCGCACCGATGCGTTCAGCAATCCCTTGTATTATGGCTTCCGTTACACGCATTATTTCGACGTTTGGCCCGAGTTGGGCATCTCGATCGACATGACGCACAGCAAGATGTACGCCAATCTGGCCGGTGTTTACCCCGTGTCTGGATTCCGCAATGGCATGCCTGTGGCCGCGACCGAACGATTGTCCTCGACGTTTCAAGACCTGGCGATGAGCCACGGAATGAACACCTGGACGATTGGGCCGGTCTATCGTCTCAGCCTGTGCGAAGATGACTGCGGGGTCAGTTGGGTCCAGCCATACGTCGGCCTCGGCGTCGGCGTGGCCGTGCCGCATGTGGAAGTGACGCTTGCGGGAACGCCCGGCGACGAGAAGTACCGCCTGGGCGGCATCGCCTACCAGGCCCAGGCGGGGGTGAATTTCCGAATCACCGATTACTGTTCGATCTTCGCGGAGTTCAAGGTGACGTGCGTTCCCAATTTAGACGTGGATATTTACGGCGGATCGTTGCGCACGCGGGCGATTAGCCATCACTTCCTGATCGGTCCATCGTTCACGTGGTGACATGGACTCGCCGGATTTGACGGCGCTCTTACAATGGATTCTTTGCTGGACCATCCAAGGAGCGCTTCATGCAGAAGAGCAAAGCCCGCCGCAAGGCCGCCAAAATTCGGCGAAAGCGAATTCAGAATACTCACTTCAAGACTCGCCGCCAATCGTCGAAGGATCGATACAGGTAACTCACCGGGAGCGCCCATGGGCGGTCTGCTGGTCAAAAAGCCGCTGCAAACTGTAGCGAGCGAAGCCAAGGGCGATCACCTTCGCCGCGTGTTGGGGCCGTGGGCTTTGACCGCACTTGGGATCGGCGCGATCATCGGTTCGGGCATCTTCGTGACCACCGGAAAGGCCGCCAATCAAGTGGCCGGGCCGGCGCTCATGATCTCCTACGTCCTGGCCGGTTTCACTTGCTTGCTTGCGGCCTTGTGTTACGCCGAATTCGCGGCGATGACGCCCGTCGCCGGCAGCGCGTACACGTATGCCTACACGACGCTGGGCGAGCTCTTCGCGTGGATCATCGGCTGGGACCTGGTGCTGGAATACGCAGTCGGCGCCTCGACCGTTGCGAACGGGTGGTCGGCGTACTTTTCCAACTTTCTGTCGCTATTTCCGGATGGCTGGGGAATCCGGGTGCCAGAAGCGCTCAACGGTTCGCCCATCAAGTACGACGGGGGGAAATTCCAGATCACCAGCGGCATTATCAATGTGCCCGCGGTGGTCATCGTCATCCTTCTGACGCTGATTCTGGTCAAGGGCATCAAGGAGAGCGCGAACGTCAATGCGGTCATGGTTGCCATCAAGGTCGGAGCGGTCATCTTCGTGATTCTCGTCGGGATGACCTTTATCAACCCGGCCAATTGGGACCCATTCGCTCCGTATGGTTGGACCGGCATTAATGTGTTTGGCTTTCACGTCGCGGGTGAGCATCGCGGCGAGCAGCCGCTCGGAATGATCGCCGGCTCGGCCATCATCTTCTTCGCCTACATCGGGTTCGACGCGGTATCCACGCAGGCCGAGGAAGCGAAGAATCCGCAGCGCGACGTGCCGATCGGAATTCTCGCGTCGCTGGTCATTTGCACAATCTTGTATATCGCCGTCGTTATTGTCCTCACGGGGATGGTTAAGTACGACCAGCTCGACACGCATGCCGCGGTTTCCGAAGCATTTGCCCAGGTCGGCCTTCGCTGGGCCAAGGGGATTATTGCGGCCGCCGCCCTTGCCGGCCTCACTTCCGTATTGCTCGTGATGCTTCTCGGATCCGCGCGAATCTTGATGGCCATCTCACGCGATGGCTTGCTGCCCCATTTCTTTGCGGACATTCACCCGATCTTTCGCACGCCGTGGAAGGGCAACCTGGTTGTCGGTTTCTTGGTTGCCCTCGGGGCCGGCTTCCTTCCGCTGGATGCGTTGCTCGAAATGACGAACATTGGGACGCTGTTCGCGTTCGGCGTCGTGTGCACGGCGGTGCTGGTACTGCGTCGTACGAACCCGACCGCCCACCGGCCTTTTCGCGTGCCCGCCGCTCCGCTCGTATGCATCTTGGGGATATCGTCTTGTTTGTTGTTGATGCTCTCGTTGCCAGCCCAGAACTGGGTACGACTTTTCGGCTGGATGGCGCTCGGCCTCGTCATCTACTTCGGATACGGCCGTTGGCACAGCAAATTGAACTTTCCCAAATAACCCAATCTCAATTGCTCTCCTGCAGGATCAAAGTTGTTTGCTCCGGCCGAGGAGCTTTTCTGGTTTGAACGAAAACGGGTCGGCTTCTGCCGCCCCCGCTCCTTCGCCAAACGCTATGGTTTCTCGCCGGGCCCTTTCCGGGCCTAGTCGCATGGTCGCGCCCATATGGCGAGGAACACGGAATGATTATTCGCAACTGGCAATCGGAAGATGCCGTCCACGAGGAGCGAATCTACAACGTCGCCGCGGCACGACTGCCGGGCTTTGTGCCAATTTCCGTCGAGGACATTCACCGGAACGTGAGCGGGCCGACGTTCAACCCCGCGAACCGCTTTTACGCACAGGATGATGGGCAGGTTGTGGCGTTTGCCGCATTCGAAACGGACGGCCACGTTCATCACCCCTGGTGTCTTCCCGGCCAAGAGAAGATGGCCCATGTGCTCATGGACACCGTCTTCCAAACAATGGCGAAGTGCAAAATCCCCCGAGCCTACGCGACCTGCCGGGCCGACTGGACCGATCCAATCGAGTTCTTTGAGGATCACGATTTCGAACACGTCCGCGACATGGTCAACTTCACTCAGTCGATCGGGGATTTGCCGACCATGTTCCAGCGGCCGGGACTGGATGTGAGCATCGTTCGACCGGGCGATATCGGGGCGATCTACGAACTGGCGCCCAGTCTGCTGCGCTTGCGCGGCAACGCGCTCGGCGATTATCTGTTAAAGAATCCCGCCTTTCCCGCCGACGCCGTCTATGTCCTGCGGAAGGACGGCATGCCGCGTGGCGTGGGCATCCTCATCGACGACGCGGCTTACGCCCGAGTGGAGAATCTGGACCACAATTCGCCGGTCTTTCGATTCGGCGCTTTCGGAACCGAGGGACTGCCGGTCAAGCGCGTGAACGGTTTGTTCAGCTTTCTCGCGGCGCCCGGAAAGGACACGTTGCTGATCGCGCAGGATTTGCTCTGGTATGGCACGTCGAAAATGGAGACGAACACATTCGAAATGCTGTCCGCCCAGGCCCCGAGCGACGTGCCGCATCTTCTCGGCTTTTACGAGCGTTACTTCCAGCGCCAGGGAAGTTTTCCCGTCTTCGAGCGAGCCATCGCACCGATCTCCCGGTTCTGATTATCGTCAAGGAAGCAATCGTGCCGGGCCGATAACCAGATAGGGCCGTTCACAACTGGAATATCGCGATGATCTCACTGGATCCATTTCAGCGCGCTGTCCTCATCGCACTGGCATGGTGTCTGGTCGGCCTAGGCATCGATACCGGAGCCAATTCGCGACCCGCACCGGGACAAGCTGCCGACTTTGCCAAAACTCGCGGCGAGACGGCCGAGCGGTCGATGCCAACTCAAAAGCAACTCCCGCGTGATCCAGACTAAGCGGCGACAGGGAATCCTTCCGATCACTTCTCCTTCCACGGCGGCGGACCTTTGACGGGTTTGGGCACGACATACGGTACCTTCTCGCGATCCAGGTCGGCCTTCTTGATCGGATCGAGCGTGAACTCCACCCAGCCGATCGCCTTGGTCTTGGCATCCTTCGGGACGATGTTGCGGACTTTGAAGCCGAGGTCGCCGAGCAAAAGAACATCCCCGGCTCGGACAACCGCCCTGCAATCTATGCTGGTTCCGCGAGGTTTACCCGGTGCCGGCCCATAGATCCACAATTGGGCCGAGGACTTATCTAAGGCAGGTTCGCCATCCTTCTTCCGGGAGGGTGGATTGATCTTTAGCGGCATGATCACGTGCTCGTTAATCCCAATTTTCCCCATGAGCGGCGCTGCCGTGGGGTGGTCACCGAGGGCGAGGCCCTTCGGGAGCTTGTCGTTGGGGACCCATTCGAGATCGACCATATGACCGTATTTGAATGCTTCCCCTCCCTTTCGTAAGCCCGTGACTCGATAAACGTAGCTGAAAATCGGGACCAGATCGCCCTTGCGAAGTCCCGGATATCCAGCACCGCCGTTCTTGATCGCTCCAAAAGCAGGCGGGACGGATATAGTGTCGACCATACAGGCGACCAGCTGTCCATCTTTCTCCTCCTTAACTTCCGCTAGGCGAGCCTTGAAGCTCATACCAGTTTTTTGGCCGCCCCCCTCGGCATAGGGATAGTCGAGCGAACTGCCGGATCGGATAGTTATCCGCCGCTCATCCACTTTTGGTTCCTCGCCATGACAATACCCGGTAAGCGCGATGACAGCCAGCAGAGCTACAGAGTGCAGTTCGAACCCGCATAGCAGGTGAATATTTCGCATTGTCCCTCCTCGAATCGGGAAAGTCGCTTGGCCCGTATGAGCCCACCGGCCCGACTAGCGATCACTGGATGTAGATCCAGGTGAAGTAATCCTGCAACTGAAGCAGCGGGACCCACAGGTAGTTTGGGCTTGCCTTATATTCCGTGAAATTCGGGTCCCTCACCAGGACATAGGTCTCCGTGTGATCGATCTCAACGGCTGAAAAGGCGTGGCCTTCCATGATGCTCGATAAAGGATTGTTGGGCGGTGAGGGCAGCGACCCGCCCCCGCCAACGCTGCCGAACACGACAATTTTGTGGTGTTCCACGGCCTGTCGCACCAGTTCCGCAAGGTCGGTGGCACTTTTTTCGCCCTTTTTGATTGGCCAGGAAAAGAAAACGGGACGCAGCTCATTAGGACAATATGTCTTAATGAGCTGCGTCCCGTTTTCTTTTCCGAGAGTAAGCGGCGACAGGGAATCCTTCCGATCACTTCTCCTTCCATGGCGGCGGCCCTTTGACCGGCTTCGGGACGATGAACGGCACCTTGTCGTGCTCCAACTTGGACTTCTTGATCGGATCGAGCGTGAACTCCACCCAGCCGATCGCTTTGGTCTTGGCATCTTTTCAACATGGCCGTCTTTTCTTGCTGGCGCTTGGCGGCAGTTCAGGCCGAAGGGTTTCCGGTCCCGTTCCGAGCGAGCGCCTTTCATCGTAGCCCTTGCGAGCGCCAAATTGAAAGTACAATATGCGCCTCAACCATTCGATTGGTCGGCGCGTCCCCGGAGCGAGCGATGTCACAGATTCGCTGCCCATTTTGTCACCTCTATATCGATGAGTGCGCATATCCTGCTCATGGAGCTGATCACGTCAAGGCTCGGCCGGATGGACAGCAAGCCGACTATGTCACGCTACCAGATGACGAGCGTGAACATGGCGACCTCGACGGCGTGCCTCAAGTGTACGTCCACCACCGGTGCGGCGTCGAAACCTGTATGCCCGAGGACATCGTCCGCAGTTACCTGAAGGATCCGTATCTCTACTCGGCTGACGAAACGTTTTGCTGCGGGTGCGGCCGCCATGTCCCGAATCGCCAATGCTCGTGGGTCGAGTCCGACGAGAATCTTCAGGAGTATTTCGGCCGATTGCGACGAGCGGCAGTGACTGGTTCCAGGTCCAGAAGACGCCGGCACCGCGACGATCGACCCGATGGAGATGCTCCGCAAATCCGGCCGAGCGAATTGCCGACAATCGACCTTCAGGTCGGGGACGGCGACGGGTTCATTTCGGTTCTGGCGAGCGAGCGCGACCGATTGGTCGTGGGGACGGCGCCGCGCTGGAATTGGGCGATGCTGGTCGGACTGATTGCCGTCGCGTTTGCGATCGGCGGACTGTTTATTGTGCGCGTCGCGGGTCTCGGGGGACGTCCTCATCCGTTGGACTATTGCTCGTTTCCTATCCAGATGTTGGGCCTGTCATTGGGGGTATTTCTGTGCCGCCGCTTTCGCAATCAGTACATTTTCGATGCCGAGCGCAATGAGATCGTTACAACCACGTTTTTCGGTCTTCGGCGGCAGAGCATCAAGGCCGATCGCATCCCAGACATGTGTATTGGGAATCGGACATACCACGAAAACACCGACTACGGGCCACGGGAGGTAGATGATCCCGACATCATTTTCATTGTCATCTTCAACCGGAAAGGGCGAACGATATTTTCGATGGAGGGCGTCCGATCGGACTCGAAGGAAGTTGCATTCTACGTCCTCGTTGCGGCCAAGGCGGCTTCCGTCCTCCGCGTGCCGCTGACGTTTCTCGAAAGTCCGCCAGAGCCCGAACGATCAGTTGCGTTGCTCTGGCCGGCCGTCGTCTGCGCCGATCAACGATCCGTCGATCACTGGTTTCAAAAATACGATTGGACCTTGAGGCGGTTTGGGATTTTCCGTCCGGCGGCGGTCTACGTCTTGATCGGATTGGCAACGCTCGCTGCCGGAGCGACTGGTTTCCGCTGGCAGTCGATTACTCATTCCCTGACGCTTTTCAGCGTGCTTTTGAGTTGCCTGTCCGTATTCGTCACTGGCGCCGTATTGTGTATGTCTAGGTTGCAGCCCGCGCTGCGGCCATCGCCCCTGTCGCGTGCAGGGATGGCTGTCTTTATCCACCGCCCCGACGTCGCAACCATGATCGGTATTGCCCTCATTCTCACGGCGGCTTGCATTTCTCTTCTGATGCCGGCGCTGTCATTCATCCACGAACCCCCCGAAATTGCAGCGGCACGCGGGCGTCAACAGCGCGAGGAGCGCGAACTCCCGCGTATGACATATCGGATTGAGGTTCGCCCGGACGGAACGAGAGAGGTTCATGTCGATCGCCACAATATGAAGGACGTTGAGGTCGGCCTGGAGTTGTTGACTAAACCCGAGCCTGAAGCACGCGAGCGAGCAGTTTACTACCTCGAGCACGCCGAACGCAATTATCCCCGTCGGGCCGAAGTGGTCAATGCTCTGACACCTTATTTGAGGCACGAGAAGGCGGAAATACGCCGGATCGCGGCTCGCGGCCTCGGGAATTGGGGTTCCCCGGACACGATTCCGTTGATCGAGCCACTATTGAACGACCCCGACAATCAAGTTCGAAGGGTGGCACGGGAAGCGATCCGGGACATCACTGACCGACAACGGCGCGGCGAAAGGTGACGGCGGGATATCAAATGGGGTTCAGGTCACTTCCGACCCCTTTTTGCTTGTTGACTTTGTCGCTTCTTAATCCCGTCGCCTTGCGCCGAATATCATTTGAAAAGAGAACGGGACGCAGCTCTTTAAGACATTTTGTCTTAAGGAGCTGCGTCCCGTTCTCTTTTTGCGGGACAAGCCGCTGACATTGCCAAGACTTGCGGCGAGTCGGCCGAGCAGTCGATGCCAACTCAAAAGCAGCTCCCGTGTGATCGAGAGTAAGCGGCGACAGTCCCGCACCGTCCGATTCAATTCGTCACTGCAATCGTTGCGGTCTCAATTTCATCGCTGAACGAATTCAAACTGCCCGTCGTATCCACTCCCAAGTCGCCGGACTGACCAGCGGCCCGATCCCAGGCCTTGTACTGGATGGTCGCCGTGCCGTTGTATCCCTCATCCGGAACAAATCGAATCTTGCTGCTGTTCGAGAGCAGCAATGCCGAGCCGGCGCTCGGGATTCCCAAGTCGAGCCAGACGCCGTGCCCAAGCGAGTACTGCCAGACACCGTTCGCATTGTCTGCCGCGACAATCGCAATGCCTTGAAGGAAATGCGGTGCATCGGGGTCGCTCATGGCCTTGCCCAAGAGCGTCGCCACCGCCACGCCGGCTTTCAGATGGCTCGAGGGGAGCATCACGTCCGGGGTCGTGTCGAGCGACGGCTTGTGATTCGCGATTGCCGTCGTTACGACTTCCGTCTGCCTGCTGACCGCCGTGCCCGTCGCCGGTCCCCGCGTGCCGACCGTGCCCTTGGTTCGATCCCAGGCCTTGAACGAGAGTGTTGCCGAGCCCGGAAGAACGGGCGAGTCCGCCGTGAAGCGAATCTTCGCGTCGGCGTCCAGGAAGAGCGCCTTGCCGCCCGACACCTTGTCCACATCCTGCCAACTCGCTCCGCCGTCAGTGCTGTATTCCCAGACGCCGCTTCCCTTGGTTCCGATGATGGCCACGCCGACGTTCGCGCCTTCGACATCCGTTGCCGACATCATCGAGGCAAACGTCGCCTCGTTCGTCTGTTCGCCGGCATCGACGGGATCAAGAATGGCAGGCACCGACAGGTCGAGCACCGGGGCGTCGTTCACCGCCTTGATGTCCATCGTCGCCAGGCCAAGATCCGTCCCGAAATCGACCCCGGTCGGGTTCACCTTTGTGCCGGCCGTGCCGGTCTGGTCCCAGGTCTTGTAGGCAATGGTCGCGCTGCCATCCGCATTCTTCAGCGGCGTGAACCGCAACTGGTCGGTCGGCCGCAGCAATAATGCGCTCGTGGAGCTGACAACGCCGACATCGATCCAGTCCTTCGTCTTGGCCAGCCGGTATTGCCACGTACCGCCCGCGGTGCCGACATCGGTGATGGCGATGCCGAGCTTCGCCCGCAGAGTTGTGTCGATTGGGACAATGCCGACGATCTTGTTCGCGGGCACTGTAGCAGAGATGGGCCTGTCCTCGCGTACCACGGGAAGGACCGTGCTTCCGTCCGGGTAGACAGCCGGCCGCGTCTTCCCGACCACGACCCAGCCGCGATCGACGTCGCCGCTATAGGAATTGTCCGCCAGATCGGTGGTATCGTCGGACGTGCCCTCGGTCGCCTCGTTCGACTGGTCCCAGGCCTTGTAGCTCAGGCTGGCGAAGCCGGCGAAGCGCTTATTGGGCACAAAGCGAATCTGCGTATTGCCGTCGTCGGCCAGCAGCCAGGCGCTCCCTTCCGACACTTCCGGAATGTTATGCCATTCGGTTTCATTGGGGGTGCCGGTCAAGTTGTACTGCCAGGTTCCGTACTTCGTATCCGTGCCGACGACCGCGATGCCCTTCATCGGCGAGAAGTCCGCGTCGGTCACATTCGCGGTCAGTTTGGCAACGGGGCTGCCGGCAGGGAGCACTTTGCCACGAGCCGGGATCGCGGCAATCACAGGAATCGGATCGGTGTCGAGGACCGGCCGGAAGCCGACATCGATATTGAACGTCTTGGTAATTGAGTCGATACCCCCGTCAGCAATGCCGCCATCGTCGGTCACTGTCAGCGAAATCGCCGCTCGTCCCGCTTTGTTCGACGTGGGGGTGAACTTCAGGGTCCAGACGCCGCCATTCAATTCGACGATTGGATCGGGCACCAGTGCCGGGTTGCCCGACACGGCAGTCACCGACGCGATGCTCTGCGCGAACTCGTTGCTCCGCCCAACGGTAATGCCCGAGAGCGCCAGCGTCTGCTCGGGGCTGTTTTCACCGATGGTGATGTCGGCGATGTCGTCGAGCGTCGGGGCGTCGTTGACGGGGGTCACGGTGATCGTAAACGTTTGGGCCGCACTCGTGTCCTGGCCGCCGTTGTCGGTACCGCCGTTGTCCACGAGCCGGACCGTGATCGTGGCCATGCCGAATGCGTTCGCGGCGGGTTGATAGGTAAGCGTGCCGTAGTCAGTAATTGCCGGGAGCGCTTCGAACAAGGAATCGTTATCGGTGGTCAGTTCAAATGTGACGAGCTGGTCGGATTCGTTTGGACCCGGCGACATGGCCGACGCCCAGTTGGCGACGACGCGTGGCTGGCTGTCCTCGAGTACAACCTCGTCCGCACCCTTGACGAACATGGGAGGATCGTTGACCGGCGTGACCGTGATCGTGAAGACCTGATCGCCACTGGCGGGTGACCCGGGGCCGTCGTCGATGGCACGAACGTTGATCGTCGCCGTCCCGTACGCGTCAGTCGCCGAGGTGAATGTCAGCGTGCCATCGGGCGCGACGGCCGGGGCGACCGCGAACAAAGCCGGGTTTGTGTTCCCCGTGATCTCGAACATGACGGACTGTCCCGATTCATCGGCCGGGCCGGGCGAAATCGCCGTCGCCCATGCCGGCACGCCATGCGGACCGCTGTCCTCCAATACCGACTGATCCGGTCCCGCAATGAAGCTCGGCGGGTCGTTCACCGGTGTCACGGTGATCGTGAACGATTGCGGTGCCGACGTGTCCTGCCCGCCGAACATGGTGCCACCGTCATCGTGCAATTGCACCACAATGGTCGCCGACCCATTGGCGTCTGGGGCCGAGGTGAATGTCAACGTTCCGTCAGGCGTAATTGCCGGCGTGCTAGCAAACAATTCAGCGTTCGAGTCGGACAGGATTTCGAAGTCGAGTACCTGATCCGATTCGAACGGCGATCCCGGATTGATATCGGTGGCCCAGCCGGAGAATTGTTGTGGGCCGCTGTCTTCCGATACGTTGCGGTCGCCGCCGCCGGTGAAGCTCGGCGCTTGATTGATCGGATTGACGCCGATCCAGAACGATTGCGGGGCGCTCGTGTCCTGGCCGCCATTCACTGTACCGCCGTCGTCTTTCAAGCGAATGGTGATGGTCGAATAGCCATGGACATTGGCGGCGGGAGTATAGGTGAGCGTGCCGGTCGGGCTCACCGCCGGCGCGACGATGAATAGGGACGGGTCGGTGTTGCCAACGACCTCGAATGCAAGCGACTGTCCCGATTCATCGGGCGGGCCGGCACTGATGTTCTTCGCCCAATTGGGGATCGACTGCGGCGGTGGATTGTCCTGCATGAGCCGGACGTTTGGTCCGACAGCGAAACTTGGCGGGTCGTTGACGGGGGTGACGGTGATCGTAAATGACTGAGTGGGACTCGTGTTCTGTCCGCCGTTCGCGGTACCGCCACTATCTTCGACCTGCAATGTGATCGTCGCCGATCCGTTGGCATTGCTCGCAGGTGTGAAGGTCAACCTGCCATCCGGTTCGACTGCCGGCGCGACGGCGAACAAGTTAGGATTGGAGTTGCCGGTTATTTTGAACGTCAGTGCCTGGTCGCTCTCGTTCGCCGGGCCGGGGCTCAAGTTGGTCGCCCATCCGTTCACGCCGTGGGCGCCTGAGTCCTCGAGCACGGTCTGATTGGGGCCGACGGTAAAACTCGGCGCATCGTTGACGGGCGTGATGGCTAAGTTGGCGGTTTGCGTGCCGGTGCTGAAGGCGGTCGTGCCGCCGGTCGATCCGCTGCCGGAGAGATTCGCCGTGCTTCCGGCCGTTCCCGTCGTCTGATCCCAGGCGTGATAGGTGATCGTCGCTGTGCCGTTCGCGTTCGGAGCGGGGATAAAGCGCACCTGGTCCGAACCGCGAAGGAGCAGAGCGGCTGCACTGCTAACCGAGCCGAATGGGTTCCAAGTCGAACCGTTGAGTGAATACTGCCAAGCGCCACCTTCGGCGTTGCCCAGAGCGGTAACGGCAATCCCCACTAACGGGTCGGCATCAATATCGGTGGAATCAAGGTACGAGTCGACGCGCTGCCCAGGCAGATTCGTAGCGTCTTCGAGCACGGAAATCAGATTCCGCGACGAATTGCCGACCACCGGTGCGTCGTTGACCGGGGTTACCGTAATCGTGAATGTCTGCGGTGGCGATGTGTCCTGACCCCCATTGGCAGTGCCGCCGTTGTCTTGCAGTTGGACCGTGACTATGGCAGTGCCATTCGCATTGGCGGCGGGAGTGTAGGTGAGCGTACCGGCCAAATTGATTGCCGGAGCGGTCGCGAACAGTGCCGCGTTGTCATTCGTCACTATGAACTTTACCAGCGCCTGGCCCGATTCATTGCTTGGCCCCGGGCTCATATTCGTTGCCCAGTTGGGTACCGTCTGCGGGCCCGAGTCCTCGGGTGTGCTTTGATCAGGCCCCTTGGTAAAGGTGGGCGGATCGTTGACCGGAGTAATGGTCACCGATGCCGTCAACGAACCCGTGCTGAAGGCCGTCGTTCCGCCGGTTGCGCTTGAGGGGGACAGATCAACGGTCGATCCGAATAGGCCGGTGCTTTGGTCCCAAGCTCGGAACGTCAACGTCGCCGTTCCATTGGCATTCAACCCCGGCAAGAAGCGAACGTAATCGGTTTGGCGCAGAAGTCGTGCAGCGGATAGGCCCACAGTGCCCATCGGCTTCCAGGTCGTTCCACCATCGAGGGAGAATTGCCAGGTACCCCCTTCGGCGTTGGTGACGCCGGTAATGGCGATGCTCTTCGGGTCCACTCCATCGGGATCGGTTACCCGGGAACTGGTAAACGACAGCACTTGAACGCCCGGCGGGTTTGGATCGTCTTCCAGCACAGCCGGGAAAATGGGAGACGTGCCGGCGAGAACCGGAGCGTCATTGAATGGGTCGATCATGAGCGACACGCGCTTGACGGCCACATTGCTTGCTTTTCCGGACGGATCGACGGCAGTGACCGTCATGAAGCGCGGCCGGGTATCGGCGGTGGTCGCCACATTGGCATAAGTCGCGTTCTGTATGACAGCTTGCACGGCAGCCGGTGTTGCCGCGGAGTTGAATGTGACGACGAGCGGGTTTGTTACCGTGCCGCCCGTGAATGTGGCGACGGCGGTTCCGCTGTAACTGACAGTCGATCCGCTTACGCCGACTTGCCCGGCGCCAGTCCCCTGATTGCGGATCGCCAGGCGGTCGTTCGCGCTGCCACCCTGGATGATGGTGACGGTCAGTTTGCCGTTCGCGTAGATGGAGTTGTCGGAATCGGTGAAGCTCGCGGTTGCGTCGATCAACTTGGCCGAATCGCCAATGACAAACGGCACCGCTGGTCCCGGCAATCCCACCACCGGCGAACCGGCGGGCACATTGCCGGTCACCGAGCCTTTGATGAGGAAGTTGAAGACGCCCTCGTCGCTGTCGTTGGTGTCGAAGTGCAGAGTGCCATACTTGTCGCCGACGACGGCTGTATCCATGCGAACCGTGAAGTCGGCGCTCGATCCCGGGTCGATGCTGGATGGGAAAGAGCCGACGAGCGAAAAGCCGGCGGGAAGTACGAGATTGCTTGTCGTGAGAGCGGTGTAGCCGTGATTGTTGATCGTGAAAGTCTGTTGCGGCGCTGCTCCATTTTTCGCGACGCGGCCAAAGTCGATCGGCGTGGTGCGCTCGCCGAGAATGACGGCCTCGCCCTGGGTGACTCGAATTTCGGGCTCACCGGGTCCAGTGGTGACGGTGAACAGCCGCCGTCCCTTTTCCTTGCCGCCGATTTCGAGTACGGCCTCCCACGTGCCCGGGGCGCCCTGAAGTGTGTTCATCCCCAATGACCGGCCGACAATTTCGCCGACCGCGGAAGTTGGTGTGTAGGACTGATCGGCGGCGAGCGTGCCGTCCGGCCGATACCATTTGATGTGGACCGTGGCGCCGGTCGGAAAATTGCTGACGAGGAACCACGCACCCGCGAACCCGCTGCCCGAGGTGGGGAATTGGCTGACGCCGGACAATCCCTCGTACCATTCGTCGCCGTCGGTCGGCCAGTAGTTCGACGTTCCGGAGTCGATGACTATCGGGTCCTCGTCTCCCTGATACAACGGCGGATCAATGTAGTACTTCGCCGGGTCGTACATCGTTTCGACCGCGGCGAAGTTGTGCTGGACCTCGAAATCGAGGTGAACGCCCCCGCTCGTGCCGGAACTGCCGGTGATTCCCAACAACTGACCGGCCGTGACCGTGTCGCCGACCTTGACCGTGATGCTGTTCGCCGCAAAGTGCCAGTAGACAGTCTGCCAGCCGTCGCCGTGATCGATTACAACCCCATTGCCGCTGCGGTCGGCGATGACGGTTTCCCGGTCGAAATTCCCGTCGTCGACCACGGTCACGACCCCCGGCGCCATCGCGAGGATCGGATACCCGGCGTCCATCCAGCTAAAGCTTGCCGGGCCGAGGTCGATCCCCGAGTGCTGATCGTAAATGAACTGTCCGCCCCGGTAGTCCACCATGTGGTCGGTGCGGGGGTCCTGATCGACGTAGATGTACGTGTAATATTCCTTTGCAGGCTTGGACGATAGGGGATAAACGAACTTCGGCGACGGGCCGGTAATCGGCCCCGGCGAAATCGACGAACCCGCTGAGTTGTCGCCTTCATTGTTTTCCGCGACCGAGTTCTTGCCGTCAATTGTTGCACCAACCGCATGCGAGCCCGGCGACGCAAACCACGTGGGCCAGAGTGTGGAGAGAACCCCGGCACCCGGTGGCGACACAATGGGATCCGTGTCGAAATTCACGCCGTCAAACTTGAATCGAACGACGTATTGCTCGCCCCCATTCATTCCATCAAAGGTCCAGTCCGCTCGAAGAAACACTTGCTCGCCGAGAGGGACCGACGCAATCGGGGTGTCGTTCCCATCTACCAGAACGAGATTGGTAATGTGCAGATTCGCGGGCGTGGCCCGTTCTTCAAGAACTTCCAGGCGCAGCCGAGCGCGGGCGGCGGGCATGACCAGGTCTCCGAGGGTTGAAGAAAATCATCCCAGTCGAGCCGACGGCTGTCAACCATCGTTTCCCAAAACCATCGTCCCAATCCACCGCCTCATCCTCAAAAAAAATCCAAATCCCCCTCGCTCTTCGATGGAAAGAAAACGGGAGGCAGCTCATTAAGACAAAATGTCTTAATGAGCTGCCTCCCGTTTTCTTTTCGATCGCGAGATCGCGGGCCTGTTCGATTTCACCGAGCGCAAAGTCGAGCGAAAACGGCACCTCATCCGCTTGCAATGGGAAAACGAGTGGCCGGGGTAGGCCCCATCCACGTGCGTTCGGCGTGAACATTCTCCGAAATCCCGTGTCGGGCTCGGCTCATTAATTGGCATGAACGGAGTGCCCCCGAACTCGAAGCGGGCCAGCGCTGGATTAGCAAAATGGTCGTTGTACAATCCTCTCGGACTCCTTTTTCCGGACTCGTCATGCCCCCGACCAACCTTTCGCTGGCCCGTCTGGCGGACTCCGCCTGTGACCAATTCGAAGCCGCCTGGCAAGCCGGCCGGGTCCCGCGAATCGAGGATTTCCTCGATGGCACTTCCGGCTCGCAACGATCGGCAATATTGCGGGCGTTGATCGCGGTGGAAGTCGAACTTCGGCGGCGGGCTGGAGAAGACGTGGCGATTGGGGCGTACCGCGATCGGTTCTCGTCAGATGCCGCCGCCGTCGAGTCGGCGTTCGCCGACAGGGACCGCCGACGTGCATCAAGCGACACGAATGTCGTGCGCGACCGCGCCGGTGTCGCGGAACCGGCTCCGGATACCGAGACCACCGAATTCCCGAGCGAACCGGACATCCCGGCATGTGTCGGCCCTTTTGAGGTCTCCGGGTTGCTCAGTTCGCGGCGGTTCGCCCGCGTCTACCGAGCAATCGATCCGCAACTCGGCCGAGTCGTGGCCATCAAGGTTCCGGTTCCCGAAGCCGTCCGAAGTCCGGATGATCGGGCCCGCCTCTTACGCGAATCCAGAGCCGCGGCCGCCCTGCACCATCCCAACATCAGCGCAGTCCACCAGGTCGGCGAAGCGGATGGAATCCCGTTCATGGTCACCGAAGTCCTCCCTGGACAATCGCTCGCGGACCTTCTCAACGGCCGCAAGGGCCCGTTGCCAACAAAGCAAGCGGCGATCATCTGCCGAAAACTGGCGCTGGCACTGGAAGCCGCTCACAAGACAGGGCTGTTTCACCGCGACTTGACGCTGGCCAACGTGTTATTCGACCGTGCCCGCAAGGACGTGGTCATCGACCTTTGCTGGCCCTCCCTCGATAGCCCGACCCCGGCCGACGCGGCGACGAATGTCGCCGATCTCGGACGCATCCTGCAAGCGATGTCGACGCAGGTCGGCGGCCAAACTCCATCCGATCCCCATTTGGAATCAATCTGCCGGCTGGCGATCGGGGCGGACACGGCGGCGCGATTCGCCACAATGCGCGAGTTGGCTGACGCCTTGGGGGAGTATTTGGCTGCAAATGCGGAAACGGAGCCGGTGCCCATGGCGACGCCGGTGCCCGGGGCGATGCCGGTCCCAGCTCCGGCGCCGATCGTTGAACCTGCGCCATTCGAGGAAATGGTTTCCGCATTCGTCGAGGATGCGCACGCAGAGACCGAAGCCGCCGTCGAAGAGGCCGTTCGCACTTCCAGCGTGCCCCTGAGGCGCTGGCTTGTCATTTTCGGCGGAATTGCCGTAGTGGCGATCGCGGGTGTCCTCGTCCTGGGCACCCGTCCCGCGACGGTCACCGTCAAGATTCCCATTACGCAACGGGAGCTGGCCGATCACTCGCTGAGCTTTTTCCTGGACGACCGGCCCATTTCGGCCGAGGCGCTGGCCGCCCCCGTGCAGTTGACGGAAGGCGAGCACAAGCTGGTCGTGAAGCGCGGCGATATAGTAGTTCGCACGATGATCTTCGTTGTCCACAAGGAAGGCGGCGGCACAGTCGAAGTGAAGCAAGACTCAGGACCGGTGCCGGCAATTGGTACCGAGAAAAAGGCGCCGGCCAAGAACAAGCGGGAATCCGTGCCGAGCGGCATTCAGAGGCAAGTTGCCACATACATTATCCGCAAAGGCGGAAACGTACGGGTCATTGATGCGGATGCCGCCCTGCCTCGCAAGGCCGATGAGTACCTCTACCTGGCTCCCATCTCGGTCGTCGCGCAATTGCCAGCCGCGTTTCAAATCGTCGCGGTTGGTTTTCCGCCGCGGATCGCATCGGATGACGACCTCGCAGTGATTGCGCGCATCGATACCGTCGTCGATATGTGGCTGGTCGACAGCCAAGTCACGGACGCCGGGCTCCGACGACTTCAGCCCCAGAAGAACCTGCTGAGTCTGCAACTCGATGGCACCGAAGTGACCGACGCGGGTCTGAAACACCTTGCGGGCTTGCCGCACCTCCAGGCTTTGTACATAGCCCGGAATCATGTTACGGGCGCCGGACTCGCCGATCTTCATGACTCGCCGTTGGAGCGGCTCATAATCGGGACCGAAGTCAACGATGCCGGTCTGGAAGCAATTGGCAAGATCGCGACATTGCGCGAGCTTTCGCTGTGGGGGCCCGAAGTGACCGACACAGGGGTAGCCCACCTCCGCGGGCTCAAGGAACTCGAGTCACTTGGCATCACTGCATCGAAATTGACCAATGACTCCCTCAAAGAAATCGGTCAGTTGAAGAAACTGGCTGGCCTCAATCTTAATCGGGCGGCAATCTCCGACGATGGTCTCAAGCACCTCGCCGGCCTGAAAGCCCTGCGCCGGTTGGGACTGGATGCGACCAGCGTGACCGACAAGGGTTTGGCGGCGCTCGAGCCTCTGAAGTCGATTTACGAGCTGGCCCTGATTAACTGCGGCGTGACCGACGCCGGGGTCCACCGACTGCTGGGGATCAAAAACCTCAAGTCGCTCACACTCTGGAACTCACGCGTGACCGATTCGGCCCTCCCCGACTTGCGGCAGATGATCTGGCTCGAATCGCTCAACCTCGAAGGGTCGAGGGTCTCGCGATCAGTTCTTCGTGAGCTGCGGCGGGCGCTGCCGCGAACCAACGTGATTCCCGACTATCGCTCGCCTTCCGACCTGGCCATCGAACAAGCACTCGATTTAGGTGGCACAATTGCCTTGCGCGATCGCGACAAGCCGGCCGGCAAGCTGAGCGAACTTCCAGCGTCACCGGTGGCCCTTAGGGGAATTACCCTGGAAGGAAAGAAGCCGAGTGTCGTGCTATTCGAGCAACTCGGCAAAGCGAATTCATTTGAATTCCTGGTGCTCAACAAGTCCACTATCCCGGATGAAGGCTGGATGCACCTGAAAAAGTTATTCGGGATCCAACGGCTGGAATTGGCGGACACCGGCCTTACGAACAGCCGCATAGCTCCGATTGCCGAGTTGTCCAGCGTCACGACCTTGAACCTGGCCGGCAACTCGATCGACGACATGGCGTTGAAAGATCTGGCCCGGTTGAGAAGCTTGACATTCCTCGATCTGACCAGGACCAAGGTCACAGACGACGCAGTTCAAGTATTCCAGAAGTCGCTGCCAAATTGCAAGATCAAGCGGTGAGGCGGGGTTAAACTTGAAGGTTTTTCCCCGCCGCGTGTCGGGAGATGACCGTCGATTGGCATATACGGTAGACAAGGTCTCATCCGTCCGGTCTCGCTTAGGGAGATTCATTATGCAGCCCGCCCAAGACCTGTCGCTAGCCCGCCGGATTGATTCCGCGTGCGACCGTTTCGAAGCCGCCTGGCAAGCGGGCCAAAAGCCACGCATCGAAGACTTCGTCGCCAAGGCCTCCGGCCCCGCCCAGGTCAGCCTGCTCCGCGCCCTCATCGGGGTCGAGATCGAAATGCTCCGCAAGGCGGGAGACGCCGTGGAGCCAGCCTCCTATCGCGAACGATTCCCCGACCAAGCGGATGCGATCACTTCGGCGTTCGCCGAGGCCAGCCGGGCTCGGGCGGCCGGCGAGACATCCGTTTCCAGAGAAAGCGTCCGCTCCGGCACGTCCAAGGCGTCCGAAGAGCCGCCGGTGCCCAAGCGGATCGGCCGCTTTCCGATTAGCGGCCTGCTTGGATCCGGAGCGTTCGGCCGCGTTTATCGCGCCAAGGATCCGCAGCTTGGCCGCGACGTGGCCATCAAGGTTCCGCTTCCCTCCGCGGTTGCGTCAACACCCGAACGCGAGCGCTTCCTTCGCGAGGCTCGTGCGGCGGCTGCACTGCACCACCCCAACATCTGCCCGGTCCACGAAGTCGGGGTGGAAGACGGCACCCCATACATCGTCATGGGCTTTGTCCCAGGTCAGTCGCTCGCCGCCGTGCTCAAGGGCCGTTCGACGCCGTTGCCGGAAAAGCAAGCCGCGGTCATCGTCCGCAAGCTCGCTTTGGGACTCGACGCCGCCCACAAGAAGGGGATCGTGCATCGCGATCTCAAGCCGGCGAACGTGATGTTCGATCGCGATCGCAAGGAAGTCGTTGTCACCGATTTCGGCCTGGCGCGCCCCGCGAATGGGCGACGCCCAGACGACTCGCGACGGCATGATCATGGGCACACCAGCCTACATGTCGCCGGAGCAGGCGCGTGGCGACACCAAGGCGGTCGGCCCGGCGTCCGATCAGTATGCCCTGGGGGTCATGCTTTATGAGATGCTCGCCGGCCGTCGGCCATTCTCTGGGACGATGATGGAGGTCATCGGCCAGATTCTGCATGTCGAACCAGAACCGCCGTCCACACATCGCCCCGGCCTGGACCCGCGGCTGGAAGCCATTTGCCTGAAGGCGATGGCCAAGGATCCGGCGGCACGATTCACATCGATGCGGGAACTCGCCGATGCCTTGCTCGCGTTCGCGAGCGAAGCGCCGGCTTCGCGGACCGCGAGCGCATCCGCAGAAACGGCGAAGGGAGCCACGGAAACTCAGAGAATCGCCGAGGTCTTTGCGTTCACCGAGCAGGCGGTTGAGAAGGCGATCCGCAAGCACCGGACGCCGACGTGGATGAAGATTGCAATCGCGTTCTTGGGCGTCATGTCAGTTGTCGTCCCCAGTGTCGTCTTCATCATCCGACCAAGCAAAGCTCAAGTCGACCTGACCGTCGTGATCAAGGATGTGGACCTGAACGACAAATCACTGACGTTTTTCTTGGATGAAGAGCCCGTTTCGGCGGACGTCCTTGCCAAGCCGGTCGAATTGAAACGCGGCGACCACGTGTTCACGGTCAAGCGAGGCAAGACGATCATCAAGCGAATGCTACTCACCGTCTCTGGAGGATGGAGCCCGGGCATCAAGACGAAGGACATTACTCCGCCGCCAGAGGTGCTGCCACCAGTCGATCCGCCTAAGGATGACGGTTTTGTCCCTCTGTTCAACGGAAAGAACCTCAGTGGGTGGCAAACTCATTCATCGCAGCCCGGCAACTGGCGGGTTGAGAATGGGTTACTTGTCGGTTCGGGCGGGAAGGGCGCCGGCGTCAGCCACCTTTACACAGTACGCGACGACTACCGGGACTTTCATCTGCGAATGGAGGCTCGCCTGATTAACGGAAGTAGCGGAGTCTGCTTTCGGGCACCGTTCGGCCCAACGTTCCCTGAAAAGACGCCGAATTGGCTCGGGGCCTACAACGCGAAGATCGATAAGACGCGATTCGGCGGCCTGCTCGTTGACGGCGTGCCCGGACGAACTCTGCAACGAGACCAAGTCCTTCCGTACGAGTTCGGCCAGTGGATCACTTTCGAGATTCTGGTTCGAGGGAACCATATTGAGATCAAGGTCAACGGCATGAAGACCGCTGACTATGTGGATCGCGAAAAGACTTACACATCGGGCCGCATTGCGCTGCAACAGCACGGGCCTCAGACAGTCATCGAATTCCGAAAGATTGAGATCAAAAAGCTCCCGCCCGCAGCGGAAGAGGGCTTCGTCCCCCTGTTCAACGGCAAGGATTTCACCGGATGGCAGTCCACCAACGGGCAGCCTGTTCTTGGCGGCTGGGAGATCACAGGCGGAACGATTGTCCGACGTCTGACGGACAAGGAAGGCTTCGACATTTGGACGATCAATCGCTACGGCGACTTCATCCTGGAACTGGAGTACATGTCAACGGGGAACAGTGGGATCTTTCTCCGCGATAGTACCAAGGACTCGAACCGCGTCGAGGTGCAGATTCACGCCCCCGGCCGAGGGATCGACAAAGAATCTGTCGGTGCTTTCTGCTACTTCCAGGCCCCATTGAAGGAGAATGCCAAGAACGATGACTGGAATAAGGTCCGCATCACCGCGAAGGGGCGCATTGTCACGGTGGAGATGAACGGCGAGAAGGTCAATGAGATTGACCTCGACCGGTGGACGGAAGCCGACAAGAATCCTGACGGAACGTCCTCGGCGACCCGGCCAGGAGCCAACCATACGATCGCGCCTAAGAATTTCGCGCGTCGCGGTCATATCGGCCTCCAAGCTCACGCTGGTCAAGTGTCCTATCGCAACTTACGGATCAAAGAATTGGCCCCGGCTGCGGAACTGGGCTTCGTCCCGCTCTTCAACGGCAAGGACCTGACTGGGTGGAAAGAGGTCGGGGTCAAGGGCGGTTACTCGGTCACGGGTGCCTGCCTCCAAATCGACGCCCCGGGGTACGACAAGCCCGGCGAGAGGAGAGGCTGGCTTGTGACCGAGAAAGACTACACCGATTTCGTGCTGCGACTGCAGTACGCCACGGAGGTCGGGGCCGACAGCGGGGTCGCGATCCGCTGCGACCCGGCCTTCGACACTCAGGCTGAAATCACGTTCTGCGACGAGACCGATCCGTTCATCGCCAAGCTTATCGGGAACAACCCGACGCTGCGGTCCGGGGGACTGTCCCAGTTCGCATCCGACCGGGCCGCCCCGCTGCGGGCCCGGGGGGAGTGGAACGACTTGATCGTCGAACTCGTTGGGCGGAAGCTGAAGGCGACGCTGAACGGGACTGTGACCGTCGACGCGGACCTGGACCGGCTGACCGATAAAGCCGGCGGGAAGAAGGGCGAGCGGCCCGGGTTCACGCGCCGCACCGGCCCAATCGGGTTGCAGAAGCAGGCCGGCTCGGTGAGATTCCGGAATGTCGAGATCCGGGAACTCGCCCCGCCGGCCGAGCAAGGCTTCGTCCCCCTCTTCAACGGCAAGGACTTGGCCGGCTGGAAGGGCTTGCCAGGGGCCTGGAAACTCGATGGCGACGATCTTGTGGGCCATCTCCCCGCGGATCACAAACGTAATTCGTTCCTGTGGGCAAAGAAGCCATACAAGAACTTCGAACTCAAGTTCCAGGTGAAGCTCCACAATGGCACAGGCAACAGCGGCGTTCAAATCCGCAGCCGGATTAACGACGAAGCAGAATATCGCATCGCCGGTCCGCAAGTCGAGATCGACGCCATCAATGGTTTGGGCGGCCTATATGGCGAGGGCGACGGCGGTTGGAAGAAGCAGGCGCCAGAAGCGATTGTCCGAAAGGTCTATAAGCCAGGCGAGTTCAACGATTACCACGTCACGGTGAACGGAAAACGCGTCAAGATCGTGGTCAATGGCTCCACGCTCGTCGATGACGATTTCCCAACCATGGCCAACGAAGGATTGCTCGCGTTCCAACTCCATGGCGCATTGTTGAGAGACGATGTAACATTCCGCAACATCCGAATCAAGGAACTGACTCCGCCCGCGGAACAGGGCTTCGTCCCCCTATTCAACGGCAAGGATCTGACCGGCTGGAAGGCCGTCGGCGCGCCGAAGTGGACTTGGGCCGACGGGCGACTGCTCGGCTCGCCAGCGCCGGGCGGCGGATTCTTGGTGACCGAGGCCGAGTACGAAGACTTCGAACTCGAGCTGCAATACCGACTCGCAGCAGTAGCGGGAAGCGGGGTCTTCCTCCGTTGCGATCCAACCGGCCCAGCTTCAGGAAAAGACCAGATGGAACTTCAGATTATCGATGACGACTCGTTCAACTCCGGGCCGCTCAACGCAACGGGGTCGATTTGGAATGTGTTCCGCCGCAAAACAGTCCCGCCCATCAAGCGTGGCGACTGGAATGCCGTGCGGGTTCGACTGAAGGGCCGGCACATCGAAGTCTGGATCAACGGTGTGCAGACAATCGATGCCGACCTTGATTCGGCCGGTGGCAAACTCGCAACCGTTCCAGGCCTGACGCGGACAAAGGGCGGAATTGGTCTGCAACAAAACCAGAAGTCGGATGTCGAATTCCGCAACGTCCGTATCAAGGAGCTGCGGAAATAGGTCATCCGGCCCGCCGACGAGTCCCGGCGGTGTGCAGGTAGTCGCTCGATCAAGTGGCTTGGTGGGATTTTTTCGCCGGTCGTGTCGGGAAACACCGGCCGGTCGGCATATACGGACAGACTGGCGGGCCCAGCTCGCCGATTTCGCTGGGAGACTCCGCATGAAACCCGCCCAAGACCTGTCGCTGGCCCGCCGGATTGATGCTGCCTGCGACCGTTTCGAAGCCGCCTGGCAAGCGGGCCAAAAGCCACGCATCGAAGACTTCGTCGCCAAGGCCTCCGGCCCGGCCCAGGTCAGCCTGCTCCGCGCCCTCATCGGGGTCGAGATCGAAATGCTCCGCAAGGCGGGAGACGCCGTGGAGCCAGCCTCCTATCGCGAACGATTCCCCGACCAGCCCGATGCAGTCATTTCGGCCCTTGCCGAGGCCGGTCAGGTCCGTGCGGCCGGCGAGACGTCTGTTTCCAGTGAAAGCGTCCGCTCCGGCACGTCCAAGGCGTCCGAAGAGCTGCCGGTGCCCAAGCGGATCGGCCGCTTTCCGATTAGCGGCCTGCTTGGATCCGGAGCATTCGGCCGCGTTTATCGCGCCAAGGATCCACAGCTTGGCCGCGATGTCGCCATCAAGGTTCCGCTTCCCTCCGCGGTCGGCACACCCGAGGAGCGTCAGCGCTTCCTCCGCGAGGCTCGTGCGGCGGCGGCTTTGCACCATCCGAACATCTGCCCGGTCCACGAAGTCGGAGAAGAGGATGGCAACCCGTACATTGTGATGGGCTTCGTCCCCGGTCAGTCGCTCGCCGCCGTGCTCAAGGGCCGTTCGACGCCGTTGCCGGAAAAGCAAGCCGCGGTCATCGTCCGCAAGCTCGCTTTGGGACTCGACGCCGCCCACAAGAAGGGGATCGTGCATCGCGATCTCAAGCCGGCGAACGTGATGTTCGATCGCGATCGCAAGGAAGTCGTTGTCACCGATTTCGGCCTGGCGCGCGCCCGCGAATGGGCGACGCCCAGACGACTCGCGACGGCATGATCATGGGCACACCAGCCTACATGTCGCCGGAGCAGGCGCGTGGCGACACCAAGGCGGTCGGCCCGGCGTCCGATCAGTATGCCCTGGGGGTCATGCTTTATGAGATGCTCGCCGGCCGTCGGCCATTCTCTGGGACGATGATGGAGGTCATCGGCCAGATTCTGCATGTCGAGCCGGAACCGCCGTCAACGCATCGCCCGGGCCTGGACCCACGACTGGAAGCCGCCTGCATGCGCGCGATGGCCAAGGACCCGAAGGCCCGCTTCGCCTCGATGAAGGAATTTGCCGCCGCCGTCGAAGCGGTGTTGCGTTCCCCGGCCAGCTCCACAGCGGACACAGGCAAAGTCGAAAAGACGCAAGCGGATGGCGACTCATCGATGGGAACGGACACCCGCCGGCTGGCCGACATCTTCGCCGCGGTTGCCGCGGATCGCAAGGAGGAGACGGCAGCGATCATCGAGCGAGCCGTGCACAAAGCTCGCACGCCACGCTGGGTGTTCGTGCTCTTTGGCGTGCTGCTGGTCGGGGGATTGACGGCGCTCGGCGGGATTGTGTTCTTCACCAAGTCCGACAAGGTGAAGGTGACGATCGAACTGACCGACGTGGACCTGAGCGATAAGAGCCTGAGCTTTTTCATGGACGACGAGCCGATCTCGCCGGAGGCACTAGCCCATCCGGTGGAGTTGAAGCCCGGCGAACACGTCCTTGTCGTGAAGCGTGGCAAGACGATCGTCAAGCGCATGCTTCTGACAGTGACCGGCGGCCGTAGCCCGGGGATCAAGGTGAAGGACATTACGCCGAAGGAACCGCCCCCGCCGCCTCCGGACAATGGATGGACACCCTTATTCAACGGCAAAGATCTGACAGGGTGGAACGCGACGACGGGGAGCAAGGCGGATTGGCGGGTTGAAGAGGGCGCCATCGTCGCCGGCCGAGCGGGGTTCGACCCGAAGGAGCGGTGTTACCTAATGACCACTCGTGGCGACTATGCCGACTTCCGGCTCCGGGTCGAGGCGATGCTCGACGCCACGGCCGACAGCGGCGCGTGCGTCCGCTTCCAACCGTTCACTCCAAAAGGCGTGTCAGGCCACGAGGGCGGGTACGAGGTGCAAATGAACTGCGAGGCCCGGGACACGAACCAAACGGGCGGGCTGATCGTCGCCCCGCCGGGCGGGGGGGCCGTTCTTGGCCACCGGCAGGAGCGTAAACTGGCGGCAGCCGGCGAGTGGTTCACCCTGGAAATCGAAGCCAGAGGCGGCCGAATCACGACGCGAGTGAACGGGTTACCGGCGGCCGACTATACGGACCCGGATCATCACTATGCCCGCGGCCACCTCGCCCTGCAATACATCCGCGGTCTGGTCAAGGTCCGGCGGGTCGAGGTGAAGGAGTTGCCGCACGCGGCGGACGGCTTCGTCCCCCTGTTCAACGGCAAGGACCTAAGCGGATGGTTGGTTGAGAGCGGCGACAACGAGAACTGGAAGGTCAAGGATGGGGCAATCGTCACCAGCTCCATTGGCCGGGCAGAGACAGATAGCTATTTGCTGTCCGAAAAGTCCTTTGGCGATTGCGTCGTCCGGTTCGATTTCCTGGCCGAGTCGCCGCTCGTCAATTCTGGGTTTGGCCTTCGCGCCTTTCCAGGGGATCGAGTACCCGCTCGGAAGGGGGCAAAGCCATTATCGTCTCACGTGCAAGTCGAAATCTTTGGCAGCGCGGATAACCCACTGGCCGGTTTGAAAACGGGGACCACGATTTGCGGTCTCGGTCCGCAGGTAGTCATTTCTTCCGATCCCATTGGCAAGCAGAAGCCAGCCGGCGAATGGAACCAGATGGAGGTCGAATTGCGCGGCCAGGCCTTAAAGGTACGCCTGAACGGTGCCCTGATACTAGATGGGAGCCTGGATGATGCGATCGCTCGCGGCGGAAATTTCCCCGGTCTGAAGCGGAAGAGTGGTCGCATTGGGTTTCAGCGGTTGAACGGGACAATACATTTCCGCAACATTCAGATCAAGGAGTTGGCCAAATCCGCGCCGGAAGTCATCTTCCTGGGCGATTCGATCACGCACGGCTGGGACGGTCAGGACGCTTGGAAAAAACACATCGAGCCGCTCAATGCAGCCAACTTTGGGATCCGCGGGGCCCAGACGGGAGACCTGCTGGTCCGTCTCGTCGAGGGCAAGTTGTTGCCCGGCATTCGTCCGAAAGTCGCGGTGCTGATGATCGGCACTAACAGTTCGGTTCGCGATAGCGCCGAGCAGATCGCCGGTGACATCCAGAGGCTCGTCCGGGCCATCCTGGAAACGTCGCCCGGTACAAAGGTCCTTTTGCTCGGCATCTTTCCACGCGGAGAGAAACCAGGCACTCCGATTCGTCGGAAGTTATCTGAGGTTAACTCGATCATCGCCAGGCTCGATGATGGGGGCAAAACAGTGAAATACTTGGACATCGGACCGAAGCTTCTTCAGGACGATGGCTCGCTCAGCAAAGATGTCATGCCCGACTATTTGCACCTCAGCCCACGCGGCTATGACGTCTGGGCAGAGGCGATGATGCCGACCCTGAAGGGGCTGTTGCGCGGCGAAGTCAGGTTCGACCAGATTACCCCGCCGCCCGAAGTCGGCTTCGTCCCCCTTTTCAACGGCAAGGATCTCACCGGCTGGGAGTCGACGCATCCATCGTCGTTCACTGTTGATGCCGACGGACACATCCTCACCACCGGCGATACCCCTGGGTCGCTGCAATGGCTCTTGACCAAGAAGAACTATTCCGATTTCAACCTCCGGCTCGAATTTCAATTTCTCCGGACCTTGCCGACGCACACCAATAGCGGCGTAACCTTCCGGGCCGTCACCGGCAGGACCGGAGAGCATGGGGCCAAGCTGGAGGTGCAGATTCGCAATGATCCGAAACTTCGGCCGCAAACGGGCGCCATCATTTACTCCAACTCCGCCGATCACTGGGTTGACCCAAAGGACCCGCCGCCCATCAAGCCGGCGGGCGACTGGAACACCATGGAGATCGAGGCCGTCGGCACCCGAGTCCGGGTGCGCGTGAACGGCGAACTGGTCAACGACGTCGACCTGTCCAAGATCGACCGCAGCAAGCTCACCCTGAAGGAGAAGGGCCCGACCGAAGCGGACCTCGACCGGAAGACGGGCCGCATCGGGTTGCAGAGCTTCCGCGGACAGGCCAAGTTCCGCAACATACGGATCAAGGAATTGGGCCAGTGATCGCCCGCTTCGGGCCGAGACCGAAAGCGCAAGCGACCAGCGATTTCGGTCCATTTCGGCCGGCCGATTCTTAGCTCGATCCGCCGATTGCCCGCTTCCGCTCCGCCGTGTAGTGCCACCACGGGCGGGCCGGCTCGCCGTCCATGAAACGGACGACGGAAATAAAGGTGTCTAACACGCAGGGATCCTGTCGCTTGCCGGTGATGCGACAAAGTCGCTTGTACAGCTTATATGGGTCGCGACCCCGCAGTTGTCTGGGCTTGCTGATGCCGATTAACCGCAAATCCCCCGCAATCGATCGGCCAACATTCGGCAGTTCTTCGAGATCGGTGCATTGATCGTTGGTCATCGCGATTTCCCCAAAAGCCATCACCTATTTTCGCATCGCGGTTTGTAAAGAGCTTTTGTCCGGATTTCGAATGTTTTGTTCGAGGTCGAAAATGGTTTCGGCCCGGGAAGTGATGTTTGACATGTCAAATTCGTTTGAGATGGGGTGGGCGGCACCGCTCCAAAGGAATCGGGTTGATCGAGCCGGTCGTCGAAGTCCTGTTGCCTTTTTTTCTCGGCTGTCTTAAAGTAGGATTAGACCAACATCCGGGCGAGCGATGCGCGACCTTCTTTCACTGCTGCTTCTTGCGTCCTCCTAGAGGTCCCGACCGCCGTCCGCTTTAAGCGAATCGATACCGGCCTCGGGACCTTCAAGTCCCGGGGCCTTTTTGTTTGGCAGGAGTCCAGGCCATGTCCACTTCGAGCGATCCCAACCATGTCGTCATCTTCGATACGACCTTGCGTGACGGCGAGCAGTCGCCTGGCTGCTCCATGAATCTGGCCGAAAAGCTGGAAATGGCTCGGGCTCTTCGCGACCTCGGCGTGGACATTATCGAAGCCGGCTTCCCAATCGCCTCGCCCGGCGACTTTGCATCGGTTCAAGCCATCGCCCGCGAGATTCGCGGCCCCGTCATCGCTGGCCTCGCCCGCTGCAATGCCGCCGACATCGATCGAGCGGCCGAGGCGCTGAAGGATGCGCCAAAGAAGCGCATCCACGTCTTTCTGGCGACCAGTGCCATCCATCGCGAATTCAAATTGAAAATGACCCCCGAGGAAATCACCAAGCGGGCCGTCGAAAGCGTCAAGCGAGCGCGCGGCTATTGCGACGACATCGAGTTCTCTCCGGAGGATGCCGCCCGCACGGAATTGGACTTCCTGGCCGAGGTCTGCGAGAAAGCCGTTGAAGCCGGGGCGACGACGCTCAACATCCCCGATACGGTCGGCTACGCGGTGCCCTCGCACTATGCCGACATCATTCGCCATTTGAAGAAGAACGTTCGCGGGGCCGAGAACGTCGTCTTCAGCGTTCATTGTCACAACGACCTGGGCCTGGCCGTCGCGAATAGCCTGGCCGCGCTCATGGAAGGGGCCCGGCAAGTGGAATGCACCATCAACGGCATCGGCGAGCGGGCGGGCAACACCGCCCTCGAAGAAATCGTCATGGCCCTCAAGACCCGGCACGACTTCTACAACCTCTCGACCGGGATCAACACGCGGCTCCTCGTTCCCACCAGTCGCAAGCTGTCAATGGTCACCGGCATGCAGGTCCAGCGCAACAAGGCGATTGTCGGCCAGAACGCATTTGCGCATGAAGCGGGAATTCACCAGGACGGCATGCTCAAGAATCGCAGCACGTACGAGATCATGAAGCCGGAGGATGTCGGCATCCCGAGCACTGATCTCGTGCTCGGCAAGCACAGCGGCCGGCATGCGCTCAAACAGCGCATTGCCGACCTCGGCTACCAAATCGACGATGCACAAGTGCTGCGCATTTTCGAGGCGTTCAAGGTGCTCGCTGACCGCAAGAAACTCATCTACGACGCCGACATTGAAGCCCTGGTCGAGAATCAACTGCACAGCGGCACGTCCGAGGTTTGGACGCTCGAGAATTTCAGTTGCTCGGCGAGTTTCGGCGTCCCGCCCACGGCAGCGGTCACGCTCCGGCATCAGGACGGGCGAATTGTCTGCGAGCCGGCTGTTGGCGACGGCCCGGTCGATGCGGTGCTCAAATCGATTCAGCGGGGGACGGGCATCGATCTCAAAGTTACCGACTACCGCGTACGGAGCGTCACCGGCGGCCTGGATGCTCAGGGCGAAGCGGTGGTCGAAGTCGAATTCGACAACCGCAAGCTCAGTGGTCGCGGCGTGAACACGAACGTGATCGAAGCAAGTGCCCAGGCGTTCCTGCAAGTCATCAACCGCATCGCGTTACGCCAAGTACGGCCGCGACTCAAGCCGACGGACCATGTGCCACAAGAAGTCGTGCCGGCCGCCTAGTCTGGCCGAGAGATCGGTTAGAAAGCGAGCCGAGCGGCGTAAGCCGCCGGGTGTTGTCGTCACCCGGCGGCTTACGCCGCTCGGCTCGCAATTGGGTATCGCTCGGCTCGCCTTTTCCCTTGTTCGCCTCGTCTTTGTCCTTTGCCTTAAAACTCCGGAATGACGACCTTGTCGCCCTTCTTGAGTGCCGACTGATGAGCGCAGATGCCGACGGCTGTCCAGTTGGCGCTCGTCGGTGCATCGGGGAATGCCGGCTGATGGCCCAGGCAGGCCATCAGGAAATTGTGCGTTAGGTGGGGGTGGCTGCCGCCGTGGCCGGCCCCTTGCAAGAAGCTCAGGTGCGTCGCATCGTGGATGGCGCCGGTGAACTTGCGAATTGGCTCCGGCAGCCGGCCGGCATAATCGGGCACCTTGATTCGTCGGGGAATCTGCGGTTCTGGCAGGCCCTTGTAGTGCAGGATCGGCTCTTCATTTTCGACTTGCTGCCATTCAAAACTGACGCGGCTGCCCGACACATCGAAGCTCTCGCGATATTGCCGGGCCGTATCGAACAGGCTCCTCGTCACTTCGGCGCAGACGTCTGAACCACGAATGGCGAACGTCGCCGTCTCGATCGCGAACGGCGAATTGTACTTGGCAACTAACTCTTCGCGAATCCGCCCCGAGCCGTGACAGACAACATGTTCCGCAAGCGCCGGTTTATTCGGCGTGCTCAACACCGCCAGACAAGGACTGACGCAGTGCGTCGCGTACCACATCGGCGGCAATCCGGGCCAGTATTCCGGCCAGCCCTCCATGTCCTGCTGATGACTGCCACGTAGGAATTGAATCCGGCCCAACACACCGCGATCATAAAGTTCCTTCACAAACAGGTACTCGCGGCTGTAGACGACCGTCTCCATCATCATGTACACCTTTTTCGCCTTCCGCTGGACCTTGCAAAGCTCGCGCAATTCATCGAGCGTCGTGCCCATCGGGACCGTGCAGGCGACGTGCTTGCCGGCCTTCAACGCAGCAAGACTCTGTGGTGCATGGTCCGGAATGGGACTATTGATGTGGATGGCATCGATGTCCGGATCCTTGAGCAGGTCGGCAATGTCCGTGTAGCGTTTCTTGATGCCGAATTGATCGCCGCAGCGATCCAGCTCCGCCTTATTTCGCCGGCAGATGGCAGCCATCTCGGCGTCGGGGTGGGCTTGATAGATGGGAATGAATTCAGCGCCAAAGCCGAGGCCGACAATGGCAACGCGGACTTTCTTAGCCATGAGCAGATGACTCTGAAGAGTAGTCGTCGTTCGACACGAGTGGTGAAGAGCTTACGAGCATCGAATGACGACGGCAATGCAGTTCAGGCGAGCATTCGGGGCGTGCGACTCATTGGCCGGCGGCGCGATGGCGCTCCAAGAATTGTTGGCGCTTTCGTTCCCAGTACTCGGGAGTGACCTCAATGCTGTCACCGCTCTTGATTCCTTCATCTACCAGACGATCTAGTTCCTCCAAGGCCCGTGCACGTCGGTAGTCTTTCAGGGCACGGCTAATTAGTTCGGATGCGGACTTGCATGTCGTCGCCGTAACTTCCTCGTTGATGTAATCAAATTCATCGGTTGATAGGTCGATGTTTAGGCGCGGCATTTTTGCTCTCGCTGATTTGAGGCTCTCCTTCAATTTGAGTGTACATGGCTCCATTGTCAACGCTGATTGCCCAATTCGTCATTGACGGAAATCGCCGCGGCCTGGAAACTGCATGACAGACATCGCCCTGCACTCGGGAGCAACACATGGACCCGTCCGGACCCGTCGAAGTCTACGCAACGCTCAGCCCCTCTGAGGCTGAGATCATTCGCGTCATGCTCGAATCGGAAGGCGTCGACGCCGATGTGGCCGGCGATGCTCAGGGGGGATTTCCCGGAGCGCTCCCGGAAGTGAGCGTCCTCGTTCCCGCCGACGATGCCGACCGCGCCCGAGCGTTGATCGCGGAGCATCAGGCAACGCGCAGCGACACCGAGGAGGAAGATTAGGGCAGCCGCGCCTACAATTTCCGAACCGTTCCTCCATCGGAGCAATTTCATGCGATCCCCCCTCTCCCGCCGGGAGTTCCTGGCCGCGTCGTCTGCCGCGGCATTGACCGTCCCCAGTTTCGCCGCTGAATCGAAAAAGCTTGTCCTCGTTGCCGGCCGGCCGAGCCACGGCCCCGGGGCGCACGAGTTCAACGCCGGCGTCCAGCTTCTGGCCAAGTGCTTGACGGGTTTTCCCGGTTTGGAAACGAGCGTCAACTTGAACGGCTGGCCGAAAAGCAATCACGTTTTCGATGGTGCGGATGGCATCCTCATCTACGCCGATGGCGGCAAGGGCCATCCGGCCGTACAGGATCATCACTTGGAATTGCTGGGCGGTTTGATGAAAAAGGGCGTCGGCCTCATGTGCGCCCATTACGGCGTCGAAGTCGAGAAAGACCACGGCGGCAAGGAGTTCATGGACTGGATCGGCGGGTATTACGAGAATGCATGGTCGTGCAATCCGATCTGGCGGCCGGAGTTTAAGGAGTTTCCCAAGCATCCGATTGCGAACGGCGTCAAGCCGTTCGCCGTCGACGATGAATGGTACTTCAACATGCGCTTCCGCCCAGGAATGAAGGGAGTGACGGGAATCCTGACTGCCGTGCCACCCGACAAGACACGTGATGGACCCTACGTCTATCCGAAAGGGCCGTACAAGCACATCCAGGAAGCCAAGGGCCGACCGGAACACATGATGTGGGCGGTTGAGCGCGAAGACGGCGGCCGTGGCGTCGGCTTCACCGGTGGGCACTTCCACAGCAACTGGAAGAACGATAGCTTCCGCAAGGTCGTGCTCAATGCCCTGGTCTGGATCTGCAAACTGGATGTTCCGAAAGACGGCGTCGAATCGAGCGTAAGCAACGAGGAAATCAAGCAGAACCTCGATAAAAAGTAAGTGTCGCGAGCCGAGCGGCATGGGGCTGCTTGAGTGCCGCTCGGCTCGCGGCACCTACCGGAACCAGAATTCCGGGACGCGCCGGGCGATTGGCGGCAGTATAGAGGTAAGGAACGCCAAAAGACCCACGGAGGGAGTCACCGCATGCCGAGCCCGGTCGCAATGCAAGGCGCGATCCGACACCTCTGCCGGACTGAGTTCCGTCGTCTTTACCAATTACTTGGCGACAGCGAGCTGCTGGCACGCTTTTTGAGCGAGCGCGACGAGGCCGCGTTCGAGGAAATCGTCCATCGGCATGGGCCAATGGTTCGTGCCGTCTGCCGGCGAATGCTCGGCGCGACTGCCGATGCCGACGACGCATTTCAAGCGACCTTTCTGGTGCTGATCCGCAAGGCGCGGTCGATTCGCCGCTCCAGCCTCTTGGCCAATTGGCTCTGTGCCGTCGCCTATCGAACGTCTCGGCAGGGCCAGCGCCGGCGCTGGCGGCTCGGCAATCGCGAGCAGAATGTCGAATCGTTGCCAGAGCCGGCCCGATTCGACGATCCGCCACGCGACTGGCTGCCGCTCTTTGACTCCGCCCTACAGCGAATCCCAAGTCGCTACCGCGAGGCGGTCGTCTTGTGCGACCTGGAGGGGCTATCGCGACCAGAAGCGGCCAACAAGCTCGGCGTGAATGAAGGTACGCTTTCGAGCCGGCTCGGGCGTGGCCGTGACTTGCTCCGCAAGCGACTCGCTCGCCAGGGCTTTCCACTGGCACTCGGCTCGGCCCTTGCTCCCGCCGTCGTTCCCGAAGCATTGACAGCAAGCACCGTCGCGGCGGGCGTGAGCCCGGCAACCGCGTCGGTTCCCGCTATTGTTCTTACCGAAGGAGTCGTTACAGCCATGTTCGCATCGAAGCTCAAGGCCGGGCTGGCATGCGCCGCCGTCCTATTCGCCGGCGCCTTCACTGGCTGGCATCTCACCGGGCCAACTACGATGGCCGAGGGGCCTCCCGGTAATGCGGGATCCACTCCCAGAGTGCCGCCGGCGACATCCGTGATAACAGGCTCGGTTGCACCCGAGCCGAAGCCTTCGCGCCTCGCGCCTGAATACGAACGATTCCAGGGGGAATGGTCGGTTGTTTACGCCGAAAGCGACAAGGGGACTGGCGCTAACGTAGTAGGAGTCGATGAACTGTGGAAGTTCGCCGGCAACACGCTGACGACGGGCGGCGAACTCAAACAGGACGTGGCCGAGAAATTCGTCGTGAATGTCCAAGCCAAGCCGGCGACGATCGATTTCACTCTGGTCACGTTCTCCCCCGATGGGACAGGCGCTTTCGTCCGCGACCCGTATCAGGGGATCGTCAAATTCGATACCGACGGTTCGTTGCACATTTGCTATCGCATCAAGGCGGAAAGGTACTTACGACCCACACGCTTCGGAGTTGCCAAGAATTCCGGACAGAAGATGCTTGTGCTAAAGCGTGCAAATGTTCGGCTATACCCGCTGGTTGGCCCAGCGGCGACCGTTTATAAGCCGGTCACCAGCCTTCGGCCAGGTACTCGTCTGCCCGATCCCCTGACCATCTCACCGACGGCGCCCGCCCCGGCGCCCACTCTCTTACCGCCGCAACCGAGTTCGCAGGCGATTCCACCGCTCTATGTCGGTCAGCCGGTATCGATGACAATCTCGCCCGATAGCGAGCTGCTGCAAGGCGTCTGGGTATACACGAGCACGGATGGAAAGCCGGTGTCCGCGGAACGCCAGAACGAGTCCATCGAGTTTCTGAAGAATCGCATTCTCGTATCCAACGGAACGCACGGGCGATTCCGACTGGAGGACTCGAAATCGCCCAAGCAAATTGCAATCACATTTGCCAGCAAGTCGGAAGGGCCCGTGAACGGCATTTACAAGCTCGAAGGGGATCGCCTCACGATCGCCAGTTACAACAAGAGCGGCAAACTTATCCCGACCACGTTTGAACCGGACCCGGAAGCGGGCATTGCCGTTGAGGTCTACGAGCGCCAAAAAGCGGTCCCCCCGCCGATGCCGACCCGTCCTTCGGACCAACGACCATCGGTTTATCAACCGCCCCGGGCGGACTTGCCGCCGCCATCCATTCGACCGCCCGAACGGAATCTGCTCAAGGAAATCGATCAGCTTCGTGAGCAACTCCGGCGACTGGAGAAGGAACTGAAGAGCCGTGAATCCACGCCCATCAAGCCGCACTGACTTGCTTCGAAGATAAGCCAGTGCGAGGTTCCGTAGGACAGGTTTTCCAACCTGTCCTACGGAACCGAACTCAACGATAAAACTTGAAGACGATTCGTAGGACAGGTTGGAAAACCTGTCCTACGAATCGCTCACCTCCCCGACTCGGCTTGTTTTCTGCAGACTGGCATTGATGCCATTCGATGCAGGCGGCGGTATAACGGACTGCCGCCTGTTCTCGATTGATGGCAAACGGATGGCCGATCGAATTCGCGTCTTGCTCCTGGCCGACGATTGCAACCCGGAGTGGCCCTCTCTTCCGGTCGTCGGCTATCACACTTGCCGCACCATCGCCGACCGGACCGATGCGGTGGTCGCCACGCAAGTCCGCAATCGGCCGAATATCGAAAAAGCCGGCATGGGCCGCGCCAACGTGGTCTATATCGACAGCGAATATGTCGCTGCCCCCGTTCATCGCCTGGCCCTTTGGCTCCGCGGCGGCGACAAGGTCGCCTGGTCGCTCAACGTGGCGATGACCTATCCTTCGTACCTCGCATTCGAGCGCGAAGTCTGGAAGCGATTTCGCGGCGACCTAACCGCTGGTCGATTCGATGTCGTTCATCGCGTGACGCCGATGTCGCCGACGCTGCCGAGCCCGCTGGCAGCATGGAGCCCGGTCCCCTTCGTGCTCGGCCCGCTCAACGGGGGCTTGCGTTGGCCGCCCGAGTATCTCGGCGAACAACGCCGCGAACGGGAATGGATGAGCAATTTCCGCTCTGCCTATCGCATGCTGCCGTATTATCGTTCCACTTACGCCCGCTCGACGATACTCGCTGCCTTTCAGCACACCATCGATGATCTACCGCAGCTCGCCCGGAAGCGGGCCATCGATTTTCCGGAAGTCGGGTTCGATCCGGCAACGTTTCACGCCCCGCCAGCACGGCCCGCGACCGACACAGTGACGTTTCTCTTCGTCGGTCGATTGGTCCCGTACAAATGTGCCGACGTGGTCGTCCAAGCGTTTTCCCGCACGCCGGCCTTACGCAAACATCGTCTGCGAATCGTTGGCGACGGGCCCGAGCGCCCCGCGCTCGAGCAAATCATCCGCGAGAATAAGTTAGACGAGCAAGTCCAACTGGTCGGCTGGAAATCGCAGGCCGGCGTCGGCGACGAGTTACGGCAGGCCGACGTATTCGCCTTCCCCTCGATCCGCGAACTCGGCGCCGGCGTCGTCGTCGAAGCGATGGCCTGTGGCCTGCCGTGCATAGTGGTCGACTATGGAGGACCGGGGGGACTCGTATTGGATGGCACCGGCATTCGTGTACCGCTCCAGCGCAAGGAAACCATGATTACGGCATTCGGCCAGGCGATGGCGGCCATGGCTGCCGATCCCGCTGAAACTCGTCGCATGGGCGAGGCCGCCAGCGCCTTTGTCTATCGCGAATATACCTGGGAGCAGAAGGCGCAGAAGTTCGTCGATGTCTACGACTGGGTGCTCGGCAGGCGCCGGCAACGTCCACGATTCATCGACGAGAGTTCCTGGCAAAGCGAAGTAGACGACCGCCCGTCCGTTCCTCGTTAACACTGCCCGCCGGGCGGGTGGCCATCCGCTATAATCAACTCCCATTGCCGGTCCATCCAACCAGGAAATCGCCATGTCTCGTCGCGCCTTTTTCGCTTCGGTGATCGTTGTGTTCGGCTTGTCGACGGTTGCGACCGCACAAGCAAAGAAGCCGGCGGCAAACCTTCCCGAAATGGCGGCGGCGGCCATGAAAAAGGCCGACGTCCAGAATGCCCGCGTCATCGAGACAGACTACTTAGTCGTTGCCAGCACGCTGCCGGAAGGCAAGGCGAAAGTCTTGGCGGACTCATTGCAAAAGGTGTTCGCCCTTGCCGCCAAGACTTTGAAGATTCCGGAAACGGAACTCGAAGCGAATCGGATGGTGATCTACACGTTCGCCGACCTGGACAACTTTCGCCAGTTTCAACGTGCCGTCCTGAGGGTGCGGCCGGAAGACGGGGAATATTCCGCGTACGACATCAAGCGCGACAACCCGTTTATCGCCGTCGCCGCTCGACGTGGCGACCGCAATCCCCAATTTGATTGGATCGCCGGCAATGCGATCTGTGGGGCGGTATTGGCCAAGAAGGGGGGCAACGCCCGCTTGTCCGAATGGATGAAGGACGGCTTCGCTCATGCAGTTCAGATGCGGCTCAATCCCGGCAAGGCCGGCCGGGACCGCTCAGCGGTCGCTCGGATGGCGCCGCGATTGTCCAAGACTTCGAAAGCCAAGCCGGTCGTCGACAAGGCGTGGTCCGGAACCGGCAAGGACAAGGATCTGGTGGCCGCCAGCCTGATGGATTATCTCACCTTCGGTCCCGGAGCGGAGAAGTTCGAAAACATCCTCAACGGTCTAATCCCGACGGCCGGCGGCGGCGATCCGTCGTTCGACATGGCGCTGAAAGCAGCGGATTGGATGGTGGAGGACCTGGATCGAGCCTGGAGGGAATGGGTGTCGAAGGGAAGCCCGGTGAGTAAGGACAAGTGAAAATGACTCGCGAGTCGGCATTCAATTCGGCAGAAGACACGGTCGGGCGAGGGGAACGTCGTCGACGATTGGTTCATCGAGAAATCCCGCTTACGATCATCGTCCTCGTGGCCGCTTTTGGAGCGGGTTGGTATGGGCTGTGGCTCATGCGAATGGAATACAATCTTGAAGCCGTAGCTGGATTTGACACCGTCCCTCCGAACGATGATGCCCTGCTTGCTTGGACACAGTCTCAACCAAGTGTCAAGGCAGTCCGCGTACAACGTCACCAAGTCGATGGAAAATGGTTGATCCAAATGAGTCTCGTAATCGAGGGCAACGGTCTACATGCGAATGCCCCGCCTGACATTGATGGGAAGGCAGTCGAGCTAGGATACCGTGGCCAGTGCGAGTACTTCCGCAACATGAAAACGACCGGTGTGTATCCACCCAGTCCTCAATGATACCGAATGCGGGGTTAACGGACTGATGCAGAACAACAAAGTCATTCATCCTCGCCGGAGCCTTGAGCGGAATGTGGAAAAGGTGCTAACACAGGTTCCACTAAGTCTGCTTGTTTTGACTACGTTGGTGGGAAGCCTGATTGTCATTGGGTTCTGGCAATTCGTCAGTGCCAACTTGTGGATCATGAATCACGCCGAACTCAGTGGACTGTTGGCAATTTCCTTTGTTATTGGACCAATCACGACCTTCTGCACATTCGCTTGCTGCCTTTCCGTTTACTTCACCGGCTGGCGGCACGCGTGGTATGTCGTGCCAACGATCGTGCTGGGTACGTCAGCCAGTGTGATTAACCTTCTATTCTTCGTGTATTACATTGCGCCAGGGTGCTGAGTTACATTGCGGAACGCCGGAAGCCGCCCAGTTCCGATCCGATGCAAGCGCACGATCGTTCCTGAACGGCCCCTGGCGTTCTCGACCACCCGACCTATTGCTTCGACTGGCCCGAATTACCCCAATACCATTCGATCGTCGACGACTGTCGGCGCTTTTCCAGCCACTCGTCAAAGAGTAGATCCTTGATGACGGCTCGCGTTTGCTCGTCCAGTTGGGCCGGGGCGTGTGCAAGGACACGGACGATGACACAGCCTTCTTCCCGAACGATGGGGCCGAGGACAACCCCCGGCATGGCCGTAAATGCCGCTTGCAACTCGGGCGGCGCCTGTCCGTAGCGCATGGTCGTGAAGACAGTCGTCGATGCTCCCGCTTGAAACGACTGCTCGGCTGCCGAGTAGAAATCAGTCAATCCGCTGCGAATCTGATCGGCGATTCCGAGCGCCCGATCGGCATCGGCGACCGCGAACTGGGCCAGCGACACGGTGTCAAACTCACAACGATGGGCCGCGAAGTAGGACTCCACCTGTCCAGCGGTTACCCGATCGCGCAGAGCCGCAATCTCCGCTAATTCCGTCACAAAGCATTCCAGTTTCTCCTGCGTCAGGCCCCGTCGATCCATCCAGTGGCGCATGTCGACGGCCTTGTAGAGTCGATGCGCCCGTCGGAATGCGTTGAGGCGCGCTGCAAATCATCGTCCGTTGGCGGGACGGGGTCCTGGTCCAGCGCTTCGCGAATGAGCCCCGCGTGGATCAGACGCTTGAGCATCGGTGCGTCGTCCCAGATGAAGTCGAGCAGTGCGACGGCTTGATCGACTTTCAGCACGGTGGCATTGACGCGGACCAGGTTCATCTCGCTCCAGCGCTGCACGCCACGCAGCGGCCAGGGGAGCGTCTGCTCCGGACAATAGCTCAAGGAAACCGTCCCTTCTCCGTCGCGGTGCAGAAGCGCGTCGTAGTGCACCGACCGGTCGCAAGATTCTTCTTCCCATAAAAGGTCCATACGCATTTCCGGATGTTGCCCGCGGAGACTTTGCAACCGAGACCGGGCTTCATTCGGTCGGACCGCATCGCGCTTGAGGCCCTTCAGGTAATCAAGCGCCGCAGTAAGTGCCGGCGTCATGGGATCCGACATGACAATCCTCCCGTAATGGTGTTGAATATGGCTCGGGGCGACTGTTCAGCTTGGTTCCAGCCGCCAACAAGTCGCAAAGTGCTTCGTTGATCGGCATGCCCGTGAGTTCTTCGATCCACTGGCACTGGCCCTGGGGGTTGATTTCGAGAAACACGTACCGCCCGTCCGGCGTGACGATCATGTCGATCGCGCCATAGTTCAGGCCAAGGCGTTCCACGAGTTGCACACAACGGCGTTCCACTTCCGATGGCAATGTGTGCGGAGCGTATCCCGTCTTGTAATGGTCGTACCGGCGCCAGTCGTGCCGCGTGTGGTTCGATTCCTGCGAGCGGATCTCGGCGGGAAACACCCGCTTGCCGACCACGGTGATGCGCAGTTCCACTCGCTTCGGCACATACGCCTGGAAGATGATCGGGCAGAAGCGGACCGCGTGAGCGTAGCCAACATCGCGCCTTGATACGACATCGGTGTAACGCACATATTGGCCAATGCCGTGTCGGATCAGAGCAAACCCCGCCTGCTTGCTGATGACCTGACCATTGTGCTCGCGGTAGAAGTCGAGAAAGTCTTCCGGATTGTTGGTCACCAAGGTCGGCGGCAACTCGAACCCAAGGCCCCCCGCGATCTTCAATTGGGAAGCTTTGAGCTGGGCGCGCTGAACCACGAAGTGCGGCGCCGGCACCCACGAGCAGTCGAGGCTGTGCCAGGCGTCGTGGAGGAAGCACCGGCACTCCTCGGCGACATAGTCGCGATGGTGCTGCTCCGCATAGTGGTCGTGCGGCGCCGGATAAGCCCCGAGGCGATACCAGACGCACTGCAATTGCTTCAGGTCGATCGACTCGGCGCCGATTCGCAACGTATGTCGGGCCTGGCCGCCCGGCGTGTACGACAGCGAAAGCTCGGCACGCGTCGGGAAGTCGGTATGGGCGAGTCTACTCCGCGGCGACGGAGCATTTGCCCGATTTGATCGGCGTGCGGATCGTTGCTTTCCGCGATGATCAGGATCATCTCGAATCTCCCTTGTGCGAGGATGCTTGCCATGCAGGGCGCCGTAGAGGACAAGGCCATGCTTGCCGTTTGGAATTCATCGATCATGCGATTGGGCCGTAGGACGGATCGGCAATCCGTCCTGGTCGGCCCTTGGGACGGATTACAAAACCGTCCTACAGCCCAATCGCCCGGCTGTTTAGCAACCGCAGCCGTCGTCCGCGTAATCGCAGCTACAGGTGCTGCAACACGTCGGGCCACCACTGATCCGCAGTCCGCCGACCACCGACCGGAGTTGCTCCGGAGAAAGTTCTTCCCCGACGGCCGGCAGGTCGTCGATACGGGTGCGCAGGGACTTTTCGTCACGGATGATTTCGTTCGTCAACATGATCTTCTCCCATGTGGGTAGTGTGAAACAGACAACAAACACTGGATCGGAGATGCAACAAGCACCATCCGATTCGCCGGCTCGACCGGGAACACCCCGACCGAATGCCGGCCTTCTAACCCCAATTCCAACCGCCGTCTCAGGACATGGCGTTCACCTCCTTTCCTGGGGCGTTGCGTCGCCGGGCCTCATCCGACGCGAATAGCCTGGCGAACTTTCTTCACGAGCAAGGCAAGCAGGCTTTCGCGTCGGGTAACGATCTCCGCCTGCCCGGCCATCCCGAGTTTCACTTGGCCGCGGAAATCGCCGCGGCCCACTTCGTTTCCATCCAGTTCGATCCGCACGGTGTACATGGCCGTGCCGGGTTCCGAGACCTTGGAGTCGGGTGACACGAAGCGGACCCTGCCTGACATCGTGCCGTAGCGCTCGTAGTCGAATGAGGCCAGCTTCACGCGGGCTGGAATTCCTTCGCGGAGCGCGGCCACATCCGCGCTCGAAACCTTGACCTCGAACAGAAACCCCGTCTGCAATGCCAGCTCCGCGACCACGCGGCCCGCGTCGACGATTTCGCCCACTTTCGGTTCACCCGAAACGATCACTCCGCCAATCGGAGCACGGATGCAGGCCTGGTCGCGTTCCCAACGCAGGTTGTCGAGGTCTTTTCGAGCGGCCTGGATTTCGCCCTGCTTGGCCGCTTGCCGCATCTCGGCTTCCTGCCGTTTGACTGCGTAAAGCTCCTTCGCCTGTGCCATCTCCTGACGCAAAACAGTCAGTTTCCCTTGTTCAACCGAAAGCTCTGCTCGGGACAGTTTCGTCGTCGCTTCGCGAACTCGCGCGATGGCCTTGCTCAGTTCGCTAGCCGTCACGGCCTGTTTCGGGACCAGCCGGCGCAGGGTTGCTTCCTCGCGATTCGCTTCACGGAGTTCATCTTTCGCCTGCCGGATGTCCAACTCGCGACGCCGCTGGGCATCACGAATCTCGTCGCGTGCTTGCGCCAGTCTCGCTTCGACCGCCCCAGTGTCGGCCTTGAACTGCCGGGCCAGCGAGCTGAGCAAGCCAGCGCCCTGCGACAGTTCTTCTTCGAGAGCGTGAAGCGTTTGCTCGCGCTTCTCGATGTCGTTGTCCAGCTTGTCGGTATCCAACTGCACCAGGATGTCGCCCTTCGCCACCTCTTGTCCTTCATGGAAATTCACTTGAATCACCCGGCCGCCATAGCGGGACTTGGCGGCTTGCGTCGATGTCACGGGGCGAACCACTCCTGGGGCCGTGATCACCAGGTCCGCATCCGTGGCCGCCGCCCACACCAGAAGGGCGACAATGAGCGCTGACGACAAGGCCGCTGTGCCATGGACCAGTCGCGGAGGCCGTGCCCGGACGGATTCGCGAAACTCGGAACAATCGGCGAGTTCCATCGCAGGGTCGTTACGCATGGCCGTTTACCTCCCGCGACAACTTTCCGTTGAGTCCCCGACCGTTCGTCGCCGGCCGATCGCCGTCATCGGTTTGGGCCTGCCAGAGTGCGGCGTACCAGCCCTGGTTGGCGAGAAGTTGGCGCAGTGCGCCTTCTTCAACGACCTGACCCCGGTCCAGCACATAGATGTAATCCGCGTCGCGAACCGTGCTCAGTCGATGGGCGACGAGGACCACGGTCTTTCCGGCAAGGGCAGTTCGCAGACTCTGCTGAATCGCTCGTTCCGTCGCGGTGTCCAGATGACTGGTCGCCTCGTCGAAGATCAACACTTCGGGAGCACGGAGGAGCGCTCGGGCGATCGCCAGCCGCTGCCGTTGGCCACCGGACATATTGGCCCCGCGTTCGCCGATGGTCGTCTCGTACCGCTCTGGCAACGTCGCGACGTACTCTTCCAAACCCGCTGCCCGGATCGCCGCGATCACATCGTCGAGCGTCGCCCCCGGCCGACCCAGTGAGACGTTCTCGCGGATCGAGCCGTTGAAGATGAACGGATCTTGTGCGACCAAGCCGATCCGATTGCGCACCGAACTCAGGTCGAAGTCGCGGAGGTCCACGCCATCGATCCGAACGCTGCCTTCGGTCGGGGCGTAAAACCCGAGCAACAACTTCAGCAACGTCGACTTGCCAGAGCCGCTTTCGCCCAGGATGGCCACGGTCTTGCCGGCTGGAATCCGCAGATGGACGGCTTCGAGGACATTCGCTCGGTGCCCGTAGCCGAAACTCACGCCACGCAGCTCGATGGCATTACGAACACCGCCGAACTGAGCCCGAGGTCCGCCGCCCGACTGCTCAATTTCCAAATCGAGGATCTGATACAACCGGTCCACGGCCACGAGGGCGTCCTGCAACTTCAGATTCACGGACGCCAGGCGATTCATCGGCTCCAGCAAGTACCCCACGAGCGAGTAACAGAAGAGCAATTGGCCGACGGTCAATGCTCCGCTCATCGCTCGATGGCTGCCGTACCACAGAATGACCAGGCCCGCGAGGGCCGTGAGGAACGATCCAGCCGCGTCCATGCTGAGCCCGAGCTTTTGCAAGGCAAATGACGATTGCGTCAACCCGACGAGCCGTTCCTCTCCGCTCTCTGCCCGTCGGCGCTCGGCGCCGAATGCCTTGACCGTCTCCACGCCGGAAACACCTTCAACCATGTGGGCGGTGAATCGGGCAGCCTTCTCCATGACTTCGCGCGATCGCCTCCGCGCCGCCGGTTGATGAACCGCCGCGCTGAGCACCAGCAGCGGCACAAACGCGGTCGCTGCTAAAGCAAGTGGCCAGTCGTAGAACCACAGCCCGCCGAGCAGAATCACGACGAGCGTGCCGTCCACAAGGGCCGTCGTCGTTGTGCCGCTGACCGCCTCGCAGACCTTGGCGGCATCATTGACCCGCGAAACGACCTCGCCCACCTGACGCATCTCGAAGAATCGCAACGGTAGTCGCAACAGGTGCCGGGCGTAGCCCGAGATCAATGCCAGGTCCACAGCGCGACCAACGTGGGCCAACAGATACTGGCGAAGCACGCCGAACAACGTGCGGAATCCAAGAACCAACAACATGCCGAGGCCCAGGGCGTCGAGCAGCCGCGATTCCTGGCGAACAAGCACCGTGTCGACCAGGTGCTGCACGAAGAACGCGGTCGCGGCGCCGAGCACCGTCATCAACAAGGCACAGACAAACGCCTCGGCCAAGATCGGCGTGTGACCGCCGAGCAAGTTCAGGAAGCGATGGGCCGGCGATTTCGGCGATCCGTTCGCCGCTCCGGGCTTGGGCAGCGAATTGGGCACGGCCAGGAGCAAATACCCGGTCCATTTCGTTCCGAACTCATCGCGTGTCAGTCGGCGGACCCCGCATGCCGGGTCGGCCACGACGACCCAATCGTGGCGGACCTGATAGAGGACGACAAAGTGCCCTCTCGCATCGTCGGTCAATACGTGGGCGATCGCCGGCAGGGGCACTTGCGGCAGCGTCTCACCTGAAGCCTTCACCGCTTTGGCGGCGAATCCCAAGTGCTCGGCGGCCTGGATCAACCCAAGCAGGTTCGTGCCGACGCGGTCGGTGCCCGCGAGATCGCGCAACTGCTCAACGGACAGCGGCCGGCGATAGTAGCGGGCGAGAGTGGCCAGCGCCGCGGCGCCACAGTCGGTCTCGTCGTTCTGTCGCACCCAGGGGTAACGGCGTAACACGGCGAACCTCGCTACCGGAGTGGCGTCAGGGGCGAACGAGAATAATCGATCAGGTTGTTCGGCCGACAAGTGCCGGGGGGCATTCGTCATAGCCGTTCACGATGCCGACCCCGTCGGTCGGCCCAATTGCTAGAAGCGAGATTGCGGCGGCGGTGTTACACCGACAGATGGGGATTGGTCAAAACTGGCGTCGTGGAACGACAACGACAAGGCGTGGGCGCGGCATTCGAGTGTTGGAAAATCGATCCAGTCAGATTCATGTCACGGCCGTGACATAAGCGATTGCGAAGCCGTCGTATCCCTTGCTGCCGACCGTCTGTATGGCCGTGGCGGTCACGCGCGTTTCGGACTTGAGCATTTCGTAGAAGCGGCGCATGCCGTGAATATCCGGATCCTCATTGGCTGGATCCACGACCGCCCCTTTTCGCACGACGTTGTCAACGATGATGAGAGTTCCCGGTCGAGCAAGTCGAAGAGACCAAGCAAAGTAATCGGGGGTGCTGGCTTTGTCGGCATCGATGAAGATCAAATCGAACGGCTCTTTCTTTTCAGCCGCAAGTCGCGGAAGCGTTTCGATTGCTCTGCCGATGCGCAATTCGATGACATGGCTCAAGCCCGCGCTCGAAATTGACACGAGCGATCTCCGCGTGTTTGACATCGGCTTCCAGAGTAACGAGTCGCCCACCGGCAGGCAGTGCCCGCGCCAGCCAGATCGTGCTGTAGCCGGCCAGCGTGCCAATCTCAAGGATCTTTCGGGCTCCCTGAACTCGGGCGATGAGGTGCAACAGCTTCCCGAGATTGGGCGAGACATTGATCGCGGGCAGTTCCGCGGCGCGACTGGATTCCAGCACCGCTTCCAGTACGGAATCCGTCGGCACCAAATGGTCGACGATGAATCGATCAACCTCGTTCCATTTGTCGTCCGTCATCGCGCCGGCTCCCTTCTGGCAATCGTCCATCAGCCATCTTATATGGGAGCGGCGCAAAGCCCTCTGCTATCGACCAACGCAGGATGGGACTGGCTTCTCGGATTTCTTCGCACAAGCAATGCACTCGCGGGCGTAGGGAACAGCTTCGAGTCGTGATTTGGGGATTGGCTTGCCGCAAGTCTCGCAACGGCCAAACGAACCGGCATCCATTCGAGCTAAGGCGGCAGCGACCTCTCGAATCATGGCCTGCTCGTTGGCCATCAACCCGACTTCTATTTCTTGCACTCCACTATCGAGGACCTCGTCCGTCGCAGGCAAAGGTCCGCCGGGCATATCGGGCAAATCCATCCGCATGACTTCGCGCTGATCGTGCAGCAGACTGCCATTGAGTTTGGTGGCTAACTCCGAAAGGAGTTGGCGATACGCCTGGATTTCTTTCGCATTCATATCGGGCTACCTGGAGTGGGGTACGAATCCATGTGAATCAGTGCCCAGTTCTGTTCGCAAGGGCGGTGCCGTGAATGGTGCGCGAGCGGAAGATTCCCGCATACGCCGAAGAACGAGCGGAGCGTTTCAGCGATTGATGGATCGGCCTCGACTCGTGGAAAAGCGGCCTTCGGCTTTTATCTGTGCGGAGGTGACACAGCATTGCGGTTCAACGTGCGGAATCGCGACAACGGCCAAGCCCGAGAAGGCATTGACGCCGTCGCGCGAGTCGCGACTAACGAGCGGATTCTCGCAGTTTGCACCCGCATTCCACGAATGTTGAACGAGCCTTGGCAACGTGGCACGCGTCGTGCGTCTGGTGAATCGGCGGCCGAAACCGGCCCAATGCTGAAAGGCCCGATCGGCGCGGAGCCAAGCCGAAAACGCTCGGGCGAAAGAACAAACGGCTCCAGGAGGATGAATCATGGCCACCACATTAACCCCCTATCGGCGTGGCGTGAACCTGTTCGACTCGTTCCGTCGTGACATGGAAGATTTGTTCGAACGCTTCGTCGGCGACGAACGGGCGGACGGACAAGTTATCGCCGCGTGGGCCCCACGCGTGGATGTGGAAGAGACCGACAAAGAGTTCCTGGTGAAGGCGGACCTGCCGGGCGTTGACCCGAAGGACATGGATATTCGTGTCGTCGACAATGTGTTGACTCTGCGCGGCGGCAAGGAAGAGAAGAAGGAAGAAAAAAAGAAAAACTTCCATCGCGTTGAGAGATTCGTCGGCCAGTTTTATCGCGCCATTCCCCTGCCCGCGGGTGCGGACGCCGAAAAGGTTGCGGCCAACAGTGCAAATGGAACCGTGACCATCACGATTCCAAAGAAGCCCGAAGCCCAGCCCAAAAAGATCCCCGTCCAGGCCAATGCCTGACGGGACCGGGGCCGCCCATTTGTTGGGCGGTCCCGACGAATTCTCCAACCATCGAAAATCTGACAGGGATTGATCATGGCTTCAGCAAGTCGCACCGATCTCAAAACGCTTCTCGAACAGTTTGACGGCACAGGTCACGTGCTCTCGTGCTATGCCGATTTGCGCGGCGCCGATGGCTTTCGACATTCCTGGAATGGTCCTATCGGAATGAAGGCCGACGCGGTCCGCAAACAGATTTGCGAAACTGGCCCGGTCCAGCGCGAATTTGAACAAAACCTGGCTGTCGTTCGCCGCAACTTGGAAGAATCCGCCCCATCCGATGAGCGTTGGATCGCCGTATTTAGCGCGAAAGAGCGCGGATTCTTGCAAACCATCCCAATCGACGTGCCCACACCGACGGAACTGGTCTGGCATCAATCTCCTTACCTGGTGCCACTCTTGACGGCCATGCTCCGGCGGCGCGAATATCTCGTCGTCCACACCGATTCGCACCGAGGCCGAATCTACGCCGCCACACCCGGCCTCGTTCGGCTACTGGATGAGATCGATGCCGACGTGCCGTCCAAGCAACATTCGGCCGGCGAGCGGTGGGGTGTTGGGCAAGCGACCATCGCCCGACGCCGAGACGACGCGATCCTTCACTACGAAAAGGAGCTGGTCGACCGAATGGGAGTTGCCATAGCCGATCACAAGTACTCGGGGCTCATTTTTCTTGGTCCCCACGGGATTGTGACACAGGTGCGGAAGGCACTTCCTTCTGGCTTGGCAAACCGGTTCAAGCGCGAAGCTGCCGAGTCGTGGTATGAGACGCCGGCGGAAGTGGAATCCAACATCCGCGAAATCGTGCAGAGTGTCTACGCCGAAGACGAGAAACGGACGATCGACAACTTGTGGGATCGATTGGTGGAACGGCGAGCGGTTGCCTCCGGGCCGCGCGAAGTATTAGCAGCCGTCCAGAGCGGTCGCATCGGCCCGCGCGGTCATGGCTTGCTTTTGCTCGGTCCGGATCCGCGCGAAGTAGTGGGCCGTTGCACCCACTGCCGGACGCTGGCGTTTGACTCGCCGACCTGCCCGAGATGCAAGGCGCCATGTGCCGAGGGAAACTTGTGGGAGGAATTGTTACTGACGGCCTTGCGGCACGACATGGATGTGGCCTTCGTGGACGATCCCGACCGGCTTGCTCCTTATGGTGGAATGACGGCATTCCTGCCAAAAGCTTGAAGCAGGAAAGGCCCACGGACAGCTATCCGTGGGCTTTTCTTGTGAATCAGTCGGGAACCAGCACGGCCGCCCCCTGCAATTCTCCCGCGCGAAGCGTTCTTAGAGCTTCATTCGCTTGCCGCAACGGAAATGTTTGCACCGTCGTCCGCACCGGGATCGTCGGGGCCAGCGCGAGGAATTGTTCGCCATCCATTCGCGTCAAGTTTGCAACCGAGCGAATGACGCGCTCGCCCCACAAAATCTCGTACGGAAAACTCGGGATGTCTGTCATGTGAATCCCGCCGCAAACGACTACTCCTCCCTTGCCGACGGCTCGCAACGCTGCCGGAACCAGAGCGCCGGCCGGCGCGAAGATGAGGGCCCCGTCCAAAGATTCCGGCGGCGACTGCGTCGAATCACCCGCCCAGACAGCCCCAAGATTGCGAGCAAACTGCTGCGCCTCGATGTCCCCAGGTCGGGTGAACGCAGACACTTCTCGTCGTTGAAACGTAGCGACTTGAGCGACGATGTGGGCAGCCGCCCCAAAGCCATAGATGCCGAGGCGTCGAGCATCGCCGGCCATCGTCAAGGAGCGATAGCCAATCAACCCGGCACAAAGCAGCGGCGCCGCCTCGGCGTCGGAATATCCATCTGGAATCGGGAAACAATAGCGATGATCGGCCACGACGTACTCCGCGTATCCGCCATCGAGCGTGTAGCCCGTGAAACGCGGATTGTCGCAGAGATTCTCACGACCCGATAGGCAATAACGGCATCGGCCACACGTCCACCCGAGCCAGGGCACGCCCACCCGCTGGCCGATGTTAAATCGATTGACGTGCCCACCCAGCTTCTCGACCGTGCCAACAATCTCGTGGCCGGGTGTCACGTCCGGCTTGGGATTCGATAGCTCGCCATCCACCAAATGGAGATCGGTGCGGCATACACCGCACGCACGAACGCGAATTAGAACCTGATCAACGTCGGGACTCGGCGCCGGCAACTCAGTTGCCCGAAGTGGCTGCCCGGCGCCCGCGAAACACATGGCGAGCATATCAGTTCCCTCGCCCAAACTCGATCGAACTAACGGGCTGCAATGTTAGATCGAACTCGATTCGACCGCCCGATCGCGTCGCCGATGTCGGACGGAGGAGTGAGACGTCCGATTCCCTGTTCGCGGGTATATTGATGACAGCGGATGCAGGTGATGGTCATTTCAACGTAAGCCAGCGCCTGCGCCCTCGATGTTTTTCGCTTTCGCCTTCTCAATGACGGTTTCGGCCGAGCGTTGGAAACTATGGGCGTGCACGTCATACGCGGGCGTGTTCAAAGCCTTGCGCATTTGCGCCGTCTTGGAAATCCGAAGCAACTCTTCGGCACTCTTCTGGACCTTCGTCAAGTCATTGAGGGTGAGCCCTTCGAGGAGCGTCTGAGACTCTTTGAGCTTCGACATCATGAGCGGATCGGGCACATGCTTGCGTTTCTTCTCTTGCGAAGATGATGGCATGGCCACGAGCAGAACCAACAGCGCGGCATAAACCGAGTAGCGCATGGATGTACTCCGATTGGGAACCTCACGAACTGCGACGATATGGCTTGATGCAAAGCAGTCCGTGTGCCGGACTCGCGGGAAGTTGCTGTTTCGCATTTCAACGAACGAGATTCCCCTCGTGCAACAAGCCGACTACCGAATTAAGTACGCGTTGTCCAACTCCTTGACCAACGGAAGAATACGCAGGGGTCAATTTGCAGACGAAGTTCGTGCGAATAGAGCAATGGGAGCGCGCCGCTTCGCACAGTCGCAGTCCGAATCGAGCCAACCAATATGGAAAGACCGCTGAGGCCGGCGGCAGGTGCTATTTGACCCTGACGTCGGGCGAGTTTCCGATCATGCCGCGGACTTTCTCCTGGCGAGATCGTTATCTCGTCGCCATTTCCAGTGGGTCAACGAAGCTAATCGTGGGCAACAGGCGCAAAGGCCAAGAGCCCGAGGCCGAATTCAAGTGAGAATTACTGGTTGCTTCACCTTGAATGGCGCCATTGCTTGAGCACGCAGCCCTCAACAATGTCAAAACCGGGTTTTCAATGAAATCGCAAAAAGGCGACGGAATCCCCTTGCATCAGACGACCACTCGAAATACTGGATGCGGTGGCTCGGGCCGCCGCCTCCCGGTCAGGCTAGCCAGCCGGAAAGCGAGTGAGCCAGTTTGACCCAGTTTGACCCAAAAAACAAAAGATGTTAGCCGAACTGGGAGGGGCGATGTGACAAAATGGAACAAAATGTGACACCACAAAAAGATACTACGCCTTGTCCGGGACAGGGAATGCGTAGCGGAACTCGCCAGAGTTCCGTCTTTGGTCCCGCCCAAACGGAAGTCTGGCGACTTCCGCTATGAAGCGAGGTGGTTTGTCCGCACATCGACAACAAATTGTCGATGCGCACCCCATAAGCGCCTACCCGAAATCGCAGCCGCCCGTCTTATTCCTTCCATTTCTGGAGTCGGTGCCCGATAATCTGATCCAACCCAATGCAAGGAGCATCGTGTGGCTCGATTCGCATGCTTCGTCAACTTGTTCCCCGTTTTGACGAGTGCTCGCCGCCCGGCCGAGAACGGCACTTGTATGTACTACGGGGCAGTCTTCCCGATCCTTCTGCTCGCGGCTGGCACTGCCTTTTCTCAGGAAAAGCCGGCCTCAGCCGATCCACGGCTTGTGGTCGAGCAGTTCGCGGTCGCCCCAGACATTGTTCAACCAATTTCCATGGATTTCGATGCGAAAGGCCGGTTGCTGGTCGTTGAGAGCCACACACACTTTCGGCCCACGAACTATAAGGGACCAAAGTTCGACCGCATTCGCATGATCGAAGACACCGACGGCGACGGCAAGGCCGACAAGTTCACCACATTCTTCGAGGGCACCACGTACACGATGGATGTCGCCGTGCATCCCGATGGCGCCGTCTACGTGGCGACGCGCAACGAAATTCTTCGGCTGCGCGACACGAAAGGCACCGGCAAGGCCGACGAGAAGAAGCGGATCATGTTCCTCGAAACGGCCGGCAACTATCCGCACAATGGGCTCTCTGGTCTTTCGTTCGATTCGAAGGGCAACCTGAACTTCGGAATGGGTGAGAATCTCGGCGCAAACTACAAGTTGATCGGCGCCGACGGCACGACGATCACCGGCGGCGGCGAAGGGGGGCATGTCTTCTGGTGTACGGCCGACGGCAAGAAGCTGCGTTCGGTGGCGACCGGGTTCTGGAACCCGTTCGGCTCGTGCCGCGACATTTTCGGCCGATTGCTGGTCGTTGACAACGATCCCGATTCGTCGCCGCCGTGCCGGATGGTTCGCGTCGTCGAGGGGGGCGACTACGGATTTCAGTTTCGCTATGGCCGTGCCGGCCGGCACCCATTCCAAGCCTGGAATGGCGAGTTGCCCGGCACGCTCCCGTACATGGCCGGCACCGGCGAATCGCCGACCGAGATCATTCCCTACGAATCGGACGGCCTGCCGAAAGAATACCTTGGCAATCTGATCGTTCCAGCCTGGGCCGACCACCGCGTCGAGCGCTATGTACCGCAACTGAAGGGAGCGACAATCGCGGCGACACGGAAGCCGTTCGTTCACGGCGGCAAGGATTTCTACCCGTCAGGATTGGCGCTGGCGCCGGATGGTTCGCTCTTCGTCAGCGACTGGGGCTCGAAGAGTTATGAATTGCACGGCAAGGGCGCGATCTGGCACATCCGCTGGAAGGACCACAAGCCCGAGCCGCGGCCGACCGATCCGAAGAAGGCGATCTTGAGCATGCACCGGCCGCTGCGCGAGGCGGCGGCGCGGCGCTGGCGAAGACTGAAGACGGCAAGAAGCTTTTGCTCGCCAGCCTGGAGTCGAAAGATGCTCGGGTGTGCGCGGCGGCGTTGACCGCCCTGGTCGACGCCGACGACAAGAAGGTGGATCTAGCGTCGATCGTCGGATCACACGGCGATTTCGGGCTTCGTGAGATCGCCGCACGTGCGCTAGTGGCTCGCGGGGAAAACGTCGATCCATTCATGACGGACAACCAGCCGATGACCGTGCGGGCGGAAATTATCGCCGGAATGAACAACATCAAGTTGTTGCCGCAGCTGATGTCTTATCTCGCTGATCGAGACCCATTCCTCCGGCATGCAGCGATCCAGAGACTCGCCAAGCATCCGGACTGGCTGATGCGAATCGATTTTGCGAAACTTGCCGACCCCAAGGAGCGGCCCGGCCTCCTGCTCGCTTGGCGGGCATCGGGCAAGGAGAATGAGGGTATCATCTCGGCCTGTCTGACCGGTTCGGACCCCGAAACTCGGCTGCTGGCCGCGCGTTGGATTTCAGACGAAAAGCTTGTTCGTTATCGAGACGAGGTCATTGCCGAGCTTGCCAAGCCGACGCTCGACCCGCGTGGTTTCATCGCGCTATCGACCACACTCGCCCGTCTCGACAACAAGCCAGTCAACGAAGATGCGCTCGCTGGCTACTTCCTGGATCGATTGAAAGACGCCAAGACCCCGTTGGCCACGCGCCTGATGGCCCTGCGTGGCATCCCGGCCAATTACAAACAACTTCGGACGGAACAACTCACCGAATTGCTGCGCAATAGCGATGCGACATTCCGGGTCGAAGCGCTCGCGCTCTGAAGGATCGGGCCGACGCGAAGGCGGCCAGCGCCGTCGAAGCGATCGTGCGCGACCAGCGACAACCGGCCGCAATTCGCGCCCAGGCAATCGTCACGCTGACGGCAATGAACCGATTCGGTCCGGCGATGGCGATCGACCTGTTAGCCGACAACGATGCGGCTGTCCGCCAGGAAGCGCTCCGCGGCCTCTATCAGGCGAAATTGTCATCCCAAGAGCAGGCCGCACTCGAAGCGGCGACCAGGGGCAAGTCAGCCTCTTCGGACCTTGTGGCCCGAGTTCTCGGCAAGCCTTATTATTCGAGTCGCCCGAAAGCGACCGACATCGACGCCTGGGTCAAGCGCCTCGATGGTCCGGCCGACGCGGAGGCTGGCCGGCGCATCTTCGAGCACCCGAAGTTGACAACCTGTGCCAAGTGTCATCGCGTCGATGGCCGTGGCGCCGATGTCGGACCCGACCTGAGCCTGATCGGCCGCACCGAAAAGCGCTGGATCGTCGAGTCGATCCTGCAGCCGAGCGCCGTGGTCGCGCCACACTTTCAAGCCTGGAAAGTAGACACGATCGATGGCAAATCCTTCACGGGGTTGCTTGTCGGCACGTATCTTGACGAATCCGTATATGTCGATGCGAGGGGCGATCGCAAGAAAGTCCTGGCCCGCGACGTGGCCGACATTACGGCTGCCAAGGAATCGATCATGCCCGATGGACTCGTCGATACGTTGACCGATCAGGAGATTCGCGACCTGGTGGCGTATTTGTTGAGCCGGAAATAGGTGTCTATGGCTGCCCGCCGACCTGCGGCGCAGGGGTTCGCGTTGCACTTCGGGCCCGGCGGATTAACGGAATCTTACGGCTGACGGCGATTCGCGAGATTCACTTATTCGAAACGGTGTAGCCCATGCAAACGAAGCTCAAGGTTCAGCTCTCGATCTTCATGTTCCTCCAGTACTTCATCTGGGGCTCGTGGTATGTCACCATGGGCTCATACATGGAGAAGGTGCTCAAATTCAATGGTGCGGAGATCGGCCTCGCATACGGCGCGTTCGCGATCGGCGCGATGATCGCGCCGTTCTTCGTTGGCCTGATCGCCGATCGCTATTTCGCATCGGAGAAGTTGCTCGGCGTGCTTGGCCTGCTTGGCGGAGTGCTCATGTATCTCCTGGCCAAGGTGCCGGCGGGGGAATTCTGGACGTTCTACGCGCTCCTCATCGTCTACTGCGCAACGTACGTCCCGACTTTGGCGCTCGGCAATTCGCTGTCGTTGCATCAATTGCAAAATGCGAAGGCAGATTTCCCGCGGGTGAAGATCTTTTCGGCGGTCGGCTGGATCGCCGGTGGCATTGCCGTCAGTCGAATTCATGCGGAAGAATCGTACCAGCAGTTTTATCTCGCCGGCGGCCTGTCCATCGTGTTCGGACTGTTCGCATTCACGCTTCCGCACACGCCGCCCAAGAAAGTCGGTCGGGCGTCCGTGGGCGAAATTCTCGGCCTCGACGCCCTGGGGCTCATGAAAAAGCGATCGTTCGCCATCTTCATCGTGTGCATGTTCTTGATTTGTATTCCGCTCTATTTCTATTTCGTCAATCTCCACATCTATCTCGGGGAACTCGAATGGAAAAACGCGGCGGAAAAGATGACCTTGGCTCAGGTGTCCGATGTGGTGTTCCTGTTCCTTCTGCCATACATGCTCCGTTCGCTGGGATACAAGCTGACCATTTTCGTCGGTATCTTGGCGTGGGTCATGCGTTTCTTCTTCCTCGCCCAGAGTGCGACGTCATCCTCGGATATGCAATCCACTCTCATCATCGCTGCGATCTGTCTGCACGGTGTCTGCTATGACTTTCTTTTCATCGCCGGCCAGCTCTACGTGGACGATGAGTCGAACGAGCGTATCCGCGGGGCGGCCCAGGGCTTTATTGCCTTCATACTCTGGGGGATCGGCGGGTTTGTCGGAACGTTTATCGCCGGTCGCGTACAAGGAGCGAACACGCTTGCCGAGCATTCGCACAATTGGTACGGCATTTGGCTCGTCCCCGCCATCATGGCGGCAATCGTTTTAGTGTTGTTTTTGATCTTCTTCCGCGACCCGCGGAGGGCGACGGTTACAGATACTTAATGCATACCACGCCCGCGACCACCAACGCAGCTCCGCCCACCCGGCCCACCGTAATCGGCTGCTGTGGCAGGCCCATCAAGGCGAAGTGATCGAGGAGGATGGAACACAAGAGCTGACCGCCGACAACCAGCGCGATGAACGCCGCGGCACCCAGGCGCTGGGTCAGCGCGGCGCCGGCCAGCACGATCATTGCTCCGAGCGGCCCGCCAACCCAGTTCCACCATTGAGTTGAGCGCAGCGTTTCGGAGGACGGCGGCGACGGGCGCATCAGGATCATGGCAATGATGGCCGTGACAAAGGTGCCGCAGATCGAGAAGAAGGCGGCGTACCACGGATCGTCAAGGTTCTTGCGGAAAGCGCTATTGGCGGACGCCTGCAACGCGATGCACGCCCCTGCCCCGGCGGCGAGGAGCGCAAAGAGGAAGTTCCAGTTCATGCCGGAATGATAGTAAGGCAATCATGCTCATTCGCGCACGACATTACGCAACCAGCGAACAAATCGACATTCGTTCGCAAGACGGCACGATCACATCGATCGGTCCGGTGGGGACGGGATCGGCCGATCGCGAGGCAGATTGGGTCGCGCCCGCATTGTTCGACTTGCAAATCAACGGTTGCCTCGGAATCGATTTCAGTTCAGCGACGCTCAACACGGACCAGGTTCGCACGGTCATCGACGAATGCCGGCGGCATGGAATCGGCGGCTTGCTGCCAACCTTGATTACGAATTCCCACGAGGCGATCGCGCATGGGCTGGCTACTCTCCATCGTGCCCGCGAATTGGATCCGGTCGTCGCCGCGGCCGTACCGGGGATTCATGTCGAAGGCCCCTACATCTCCGCCGATGACGGGCCGCGAGGGGCACATCCTCGGGAACACGTCCGCAACCCGGATTTCGACGAGTTCCGCCGCTGGCAGGACGCGGCCGGCGGGTTGATCAAGCTGATTACATTGGCGCCGGAGCGCCCTGGGGCGATTCGCTTTATCGAGCAGGTGGCGAAAACAGGCGTCGTGGTTGCGATCGGTCACACAGCGGCCACGCCCGCCCAGATTCGCGATGCCGTCGCCGCGGGGGCACGATTGAGCACGCATCTTGGCAACGGCTCGCACGCCATGCTGCCGCGGCACGAGAATTACCTATGGGAACAACTCGCTACCGATGAGCTTTGGGCCAGCGTGATTTCCGATGGGCATCATTTGCCGGGCTCGCTGGTCAAAGTCATCGTGCGCGTGAAGTCGCCGGCCCGAACGATCATCACTTGCGATGCGAGCAGTTTGGCCGGGTTGCCGCCAGGGCGTTACGGGGAATGGGAAGTGCAACCGAATGGCAAAATCGTCGTGCCAGGTACGCCATTCCTCGCCGGCTCGGGTGCATTCACCGACTCATGTGTCGGCAACATGCTGCGAATGGCGAATGTGAGTCTTCGCGAAGCGATCGACATGGCCGGGGCCAATCCGCGGATGTTGCTTGGTTTGCCAAAGTGCGAAGTCAGCGTCGGTTCGCGATCGCCGCTGGTGCTCTTCGACTGGAGGCGCGACACCGAGATTATCGTCCGCGAAGTCGTTCACGGACCTGTCAAATCGTAACAGGCCATCTCTTGATCGTTGCGGATGTAGATGCGGCCGTGAGCCATTGCGGGGTTGTTCCAATTCCTTGAACCGCGATTGAGAGCCTTGATTCGGCCCAGTTCGCGAAACTCTTTCGGCGTCGCTTCCACGAGCACCAGTTCTCCGGAATCTTCCGTCAAAGCGACGATCAAGTCATCAGCAAGGAGGATCTGACCGTGACCAATTCCCCCTTCGCGTCCTCGACGTTCGTCCTTCCACATCTGCTTGCCGTTCTTCAGGTCCATGCATTCGAGGTAGCCATCGTTCAGACCGTAAATGTAATCGCCGCTGTCATCTTTCCGGCGTACGGGACTCGTAAACTTGCAGCGCATGACCGTGCGTTTCGTTCGCCAAACTTGCGTTGCGGTCCACTTGCCATCAGCCTGGACGACGCGCACCAGACAACCCCCCGAAGCCGCTCCCCCGTAATCGGAGGCGATGAAGACGGTCGAATCACTGACGACGACTGGTTGCGCCACATTGACGCCAAACTCGGTCGCCCAGTCGAAGCGCCAAAGTTCGGCTCCGGTGGCGAGGTCGTGGCCCGCAAGGCCTTTGCCGTCGAAGATCAGGACCTGCTTCTTGCCGCCGAGTTGGGCGAGTTCGGGCGAGGCATAGCCGGCCTCTTTGTTGCCAGCCGCCCAGACCTCAGCGCCAGTGGTTCGGTTGTAGGCTCGCACTGCGCGGCCCTTGGCCGAGTCCGTTTGCGCTCCGGGATTGACGATCACCAAGTCATCCACGACGAGGGGCGAGCCGCTCATTGCCCAGCGCAAGTTCTTATTGCCGTCGAGAGTTTCCGCGGCCCATTTCTCGTGGCCGTCGCGACCATCGAGGCAAACGAGCCGGCCCTTGGCGCCCAGGGCGAACACATCGCCATCCGCGATTGTTGGCGTCGACCGCGGACCGTCGCCGCCCATCCCAAGGTCCTCGGAGAACCGCGTGTTCCATTCGGCCTTCCAGACTTCTTTGCCCGTCGCCGCGTCGTAGCAGACGACCACTTCCTGATCGCGCCGCTGTTCAATCGTCACCAAAAAGCCATTGGCGTAACTGAACGACGCCCAGCCCCCGCCGACCGGTTGCCGCCAAATCTCCTTGGGCGGATGGGCACTCCAATCGCGCATGATCTTTGGGCCAATTGCCACGCCATCTCGGTTCGCTCCCCGGAACGCGGGCCAGTCGCCGAGCTGTATGGTCAAGTCGGCAAGTTCATCGGCCTTGCCCTGGGCCGCTCGTTGGCGCTCGAGGATGGTGTCCGGGCTGCCGCCAAAGAACGCGTCTTGCACCCAATCGCGAAATGTGAACGAAGCCAGGAAATTGCCGCGCATGCCGTCGTAGCGAACAAAGACAAATGTCAAGCCAATGGCCCCCAGGAAGACGAGCCAAACGTAAAGCTTTCGCCAACCCGGCATGCGCAGTGCCCAGACGAGCAACAGCGCTCCGGTGACGACAACGGCGAGCATCTTGGCGATACTGAGATTGGAGGAATTGACGTTGGTGTTGCGCCAGTTGTAGGCCGTGATCCAAGTGGCTGCCCCAAGAGCAATTACGAGGAACGGGAACAACAGGCGAATGACCCCGATCCGTTTCTTGATAGCGGCTGTGTCGGCGGACATGCAATCCTCGCAGTAAACCTGGGCCACGAAATTATACTTGCGAACCGGACGATCCCCGTCTCCGTATTCATCTTGGACTCACGAATCTATCACAAGTCGTATCATTGCCACGAGGCCAGTTCGACTTCGCACCCTCCGGAATCGACAATGGGCATTGAACCGTCTTCAATTGCCAGGTTGAGGAAGTTACACGACAACATCGCGTCAGTTGTACTCGGCAAGCCCGAAGTAATTCGACTGGCGCTGGTGACGCTGCTCGCCGATGGGCATTTGCTCTTGGAAGACGTACCCGGCGTCGGCAAGACACTTTTGGCCAAGGCGATGGCCCGGAGTATCGACGGCTCGTTTCACCGCATTCAATTTACGCCCGACCTTCTCCCCGCCGATTTGCTGGGCACCAGCATTTTCCATCAACCGAGCGGTGAATTTCGCTTCATGCCCGGCCCGCTATTCTCGCAGGTTGTGTTGGCCGACGAAGTGAACCGGGCCACGCCACGAACGCAATCGGCCCTGCTGGAAGCGATGGGCGAACGACAAATCTCGCTGGACGGCGTGACGCATCGGCTCGGGCCGCCGTTCTTCGTCATCGCCACACAGAATCCATACGAGTTCGAGGGAACATACCCGCTGCCGGAAAGCCAGCTCGATCGCTTCCTGTTGCGAACGGAGATGGGCTATCCCGATCGGACCGCGGAGCGCGATTTGCTGCGTCAACATCGCGAAGGCGAGCCGGTCGAGCATCTCCAGCCGGTGTTGCACGCTTCGGACATTACAAAACTGCAGGATCGGGTCCGCGAAGTGAAGGTCGCCGACGCGATCGCCGATTACGTGCTCGATATTTCCGAAGCGACACGGAGTCGACCGGAAATTGTCCTCGGGGCCAGCACGCGAGCGGCGATCGGCTTGTATCGAGCAGCCCAGTCGTCGGCATTGCTTGATGGTCGCGACTACGTCGTGCCGGATGATGTGAAGGCGCTCGCCGTCCCGGTGCTTGCCCATCGGTTGATCGCCAAGACCGCCGGCCTCGGCGCACCAACCGAGGCGACTACGGATTCGGTAGTGGAGATTCTGGCGAAGGTGCCGGTGCCGACGTGAGCAGTTCATCGACCAGTCGCCGATACTTCTCACCGACCGCGGTCAAATCCACTTGCCGGCGATTCTCGTCCACCGGCCGGATCTGGAGCGTGAGTCGCTCATTCGGTAATGCCGGCAACACGCGATCGGCCCATTCGATCAGGCAGACGCCGCCGGCCTGGAATACTCGGTCGCTCCCAGGTCGAGGAATTCGTCGACACTATTGAGTCGATAGGCATCGAAGTGAAAAATCGCCAGCCGGGCCGGATATTCGTGAATAAGCGTGAACGTGGGGCTGGTCACGGCTGGCGGATTACTGATGCCGAGGCCCTCGGCAATTGCCCGGGCCAGATGCGTCTTCCCGGCTCCGAGGGGACCGATCAGGGCGATGACGGCGTTGGGGAAGAGCAACGAGCCTAGCCGGCGGCCGAAGGATTCGGTTGAGAGGAGATCGGGCAGATCGAGTTGCAGGTCCGTAGTGGCGATGTCACGCGGCATTTCGTCATCGTAGTTAGGGTCCGGCGGTTGCGGCTTATGACGAAGGATCAACCAGAATGCAAGTCTCGGCCCGCAGTAGAAAGCAATCACGATGGCAACGAGTCGCGTCAGGCCCCATGGTAGAAGCAAGATTCCTATGCAGGCGATACCCGCGAGCCAGCCACATACTAAACCCACGCAGACGATGTACCAGTTCGCAATTGATGCCAGCTTTTCCTGCCATCTTAATCGGAGCCCCAGGCTATTGTTGACGAAGGCGAATGGCATGAAAACCAGAAGAAAAGCTGATGGGATTAATACCACGACCCAACGCCCGGACCCGCCGCGAATCGCTGCAATTACATAGCCCAGTGTCAGTCCTGCGCCCAGCCCTCCGAGGCCATAACCAGCACCGAGTATTAATGCTGCGACCCACCACGAACGCGAGGTCGGCCGGACCGTGTCACTGGCCGGCCGGTCCTGATTCGACAATCTGCAATCTTCATTCTGCATTCATCCCACCAGCTCGTTCGACGCTCCGCGTCGAATGCGAGCATTCACGCTCTGCGTGGATGCGAGGCGCCGGATCGGCCGACCGCAACGCCGCAGAGCGGCGACCAGAGCATTCGACGCCGAGCGTCGAACGAGCGTTACTTCTTCTTATGCATCTTCTCCGTCTTGTACCGCAGATACGCCTGCATGAACTCGTCGATATCGCCGTTCGAAGACGTTCATCACTTGCGGCGTCTTGACGTCGATGCCGTCGCGTTCGTCGCGGACCAGCGTATACGGCTGGAGCACATAGCTGCGGATCTGGCTGCCGAAGGCGATTTCGCCCTTGGCGTCGTAGCGGTTCGCCAATTCGCCAAGCCGCTTCTGCTCCTCGATCATGTACAAGCGCGATTTCAAGAGCTTGAGCGCGTTGTCGTAGTTCTTGTGCTGGCTGCGTTCGGTCCGGCTTTCGGCACGCACGCCGGACTTGTGGATCAGCCGCACTCCCGATTGCGTCTTGTTCTGGTGCTGCCCGCCGGGGCCGCCCGAGCAGAACGTCTGCATTTCCAGTTCGCGATTCCTTGACCTCAATCTGAATGTTGTCGTCCAGTTCCGGCACCACGTCGACGGCCGCGAACGATGTCTGCCGTGTGTCGCCGGAGCCGAACGGGCTGATCCGCACAAGCCGATGCACGCCAACTTCGCTTTGCATGTAGCCGTAAGCATACTCGCCGACGACCTTGAACGTCACCGATCTGAATGCCGGCTTCCAGATTGGGCTCCAGGTCCTGCTCCTCGACCGTGAAGCCGTGGTCTTGTGCCCAGCTTCGTGTACATGCGGTAGAGGATCTCCGCCCAGTCGCAAGCGTCCGTTCCGCCGGCGCCCGGCTTGATCGAGACGATGGCATTGGCCGAATCGTTGCGGCCGGACATCATCGCCATCAGCTCGAAGCGATCGAACAGCGTTGATGCCCGGTCGACCTCGCCGCCAAGTTCGCTTTCGAGCGTCGGATCCTCCTCGGAAAGTTCGGCGAGCGCATTGACGTCGTTGATGGCGCCGGTGACTTCCTCGTAAGGCTTGAGAAGAGCGTTCAGCGTCTTCTGCGCCTGGATGGTCTTTTGCGCCTTGTCCTGATTGGTCCAGAATTCCGGTTCGCCCTGCATATTGAGGAGCCGATCGCGCTCCTTGAGTTTGGCTGGAAATGTCAAAGAGAGTCCCGCAGATAGGTTAGGCGGGTGGTCAGATCGTCGGTCTTACGTCGCAATTCCGGGTTCATGCCGGCTCCTTCGGGAAAATCGCTACGCCGCGAGCGGCGTGTACATATTCTACAGAGCGTAGCCTAGAACGGCATGGTTCGGGCAATGGCAAGTGTCGCAGCGCGGCACGACGGACCGTATCGTGGACGCATACGACCAGTGCGTCGTATCAGCTCCCGTGAGGGAGTCACTAATGGCCGGCGTGAAAGGTAAGTCGGTCCTCATCACCGGCGGCGGCAGCGGCGTCGGCCAGGCCGCGGCCAGGATGTTCGCCGAGGCGGGTGCAAAAGTGGCCATCGCCGGCCGGGATGAGGCAAATCTGAAGAAAACGGCCGCGAAGGCTCCGCGGGCGTTTTCGTTCAATGCCTGCGATGTCACCGACCCGGATGCGGTCGCCGATCTGGTCAAAGCCGTAACTGCCAAGTTCGGCCGCATCGACATCCTGGTGAACAATGCAGGGACCAACGTCAAAGCCCGCAAGATGCGTGAGTTGACCGTTGAGAACTGGGACAAGCTCGTTCGCACCAATCTCGATGGAGCGTTCTACTGCATCCGCGAAGTGCTGCCGCAGATGCTCGAGCGGAAAGACGGCGTGATCATCAACGTGAACTCGATCTCCGGCAAACGGGCGTATCCGCTCGCGGGGGCCGGCTACGCGGCCGGCAAGTTTGGCTTGCATGCACTGGCCGGCTGCCTGGCGGGAGAAGAAGTGGAAAGCAACATCCGCGTGAGCAGCATTTATCCCGGCGAAATCGATACGCCGATCCTGGAAGTACGGCCGACGCCCGTGACAGCCGAACAGCGGGCCAAGATCTTGAAGGCCGAAGATGTCGCGGCCGCGATCCTGTGGGTTGCGGGATTGCCGCCGCATGTTTCGGTGCCGGAACTGATCATCAAGCCGACGGCGCAGACGTATTTTTGACGTTCACCGTTGAGTGAACTCGCTAAACGGGTTCCAATTCCCTTCCACTACGTTTTTTACGCGACATCGATCTCTCCATGAAACGACTTCTGATTGCATCCCTGTTCTTCGCGGTTCCGGCACTCGCCGAGGAAAAGGCCGGCCCGCACGACAACATGCCGCCCGAGGGGTTCACGGCACTGTTTAACGGCAAGGACCTTACGGGCTGGAAGGGCCTCGTCCCGATCAATGAACGCAAGGGCACGCAAGCGGAAATGGCTGCTCGTCAGAAAGCTGCCGACGCGAAAATCTTACCGCACTGGAAAGTCATCGATGGCATCTTGACCTACGACGGCAAAGGCAACAGCCTACAGACTGCGAAAGATTACGGCGATTTTGAACTCTGGTTGGACTGGAAAATTGAAAAGAACGGCGACAGCGGCATCTACCTGCGCGGCCAACCGCAGGTGCAAGTTTGGGATTCCGATAACAGCCCCGGCGCTCGCGGCGAAGACAAGCACTCCGGCTCGGGTGGGCTCTGGAACAACCCGGTTCCAAAAGGGGCCACGGCGAAGAGCGTCGGCAAGATGCCGCTCAAGAAGGCCGACAAGCCGCTCGGCGAGTGGAACACGTTCAAGATCGTGATGAAAGGAGACAAAGTCACCGTTCATCTCAACGGCGAACTGGTGGTCGACAATGCTCCGCTGGCGAATTATTGGGAAAAAGGTAAGCCATTGCCGGCCACGGGACCGATCGAATTGCAACACCACGGCGACAAACTGTGGTTCAAGAATATCTACATCAAGGAACTGAAGTAATTGGAGATCGGAGATTGAAGATTCGATTACACAATCTCCAATCTCCAATCTCACTTTCCACCCCGGAGTTGGAAAGGAAATTGCTTCTTCGGCCGCGGGGCGTCTTCCTCTTCGGCGGCTTCCTCCGCTGCCTGGCGGGCTGCGAGTTCTGCCTTTGCTGCCTCGGTTTCGGCCTTCTGCTTGGCTGCCTCGATCGCCTTCATCGAGAGCGACATCCGCCGAGCATCCTTGTCAATCGAGAGGATTTGCACCTCGACCGGGACGCCTTCCTGAACGCGGTCGCGGATCCGCCCGCCGCGTCCGAGAATCATCTCGCTCACATGAATCAAACCCTCGACACCGGGCTCGACTTCCGCGAAAGCCCCGAAGTCGGCGATCCGCGTCACCTTGGCCGCAATCTGCGAGCCGACCGGGAAGCGTTGGCTCAATGTGTCCCAAGGGCTCTGGATCAAGTCCTTCAAGCTGAGCGAGAGCTTGCGGGCGTTGCGATCGATCCGCTTCACTTTCACTTCAACTTGCTGGCCGATGGAAACGACTTCGCTGGGATTGCCGACACGGCCCCAAGATAGCTCCGAGACCGGCAACAGCCCATCGGCCCCGCCGAGATCGACGAATGCCCCAAAGGGCTGGATGCCGCGGACCGTCCCCTTGAGCACCTGTCCTTCTTCCACTTCAGCCCAGAACTGCTTCGCGGAGCTTTTCGCGTTCGCGTTCCAGGAGCGCCTTGCGACTGACCACCAGATTGCGCTCCGAGGGATCGACTTCGGCCACCATGCACAGCAAGCGCTGGTTGACGAACTGCTCGACATTCTCCACACGATAAATATCGATCTGGCTGATCGGCAGAAAACCGCGGATGCCATTCACTTCCACGGCGAGACCGCCCTTGTTAGTGCCGGTCACGCGAGCCTCGACCGTCTGGCCAATTTGCACGCTCGACCAGTCCACATACTGGGCGGCCCCTTCGCGGGTCAGTTTCAAGACGCCGTTCGCCGCGTCGTAGCCTTCGACATTGAATTCGACTTCGTCGCCGACCTTGGGCGGCTTTTCGAACTGGGTAATGGGCATGAACCCCTGGCTGCGGCCCCCGGGGACGTCGATGAAGACATCAGCACCGTGGATGCTGATGATCCGCCCCTTCTTGCGGCCACCAGCGACCTTCGGCGTCATGGGCCGCTTCCATGGCCTGTTTTTTGGCGGCTTCCGACTCGTGCTGAATCTCGGTCTCGAATCCGGCCATCGCGTCGGCCAGCTCGGATTCGATGTCCTTGTCGAGTTCGTTCAGCCGGACGTTCGTGGTCAATTCCGTGAAGTCGAGCTTTGGCCGATCTTGCTTGGGCCGGTCGCCGCGAAATGGCTTCTTGCCCCGCGACGGCGATTGCGGCTTCGCTGGCGCCGCGGGCGCAGGTGTTTCGGCTGAGGGTACAGGGGTTTCGGTCGCGGGCGGAGCGGTCGGCGTCGCGGCGGGAGTCGGCGGCGTCTCGGGATTTGGACTCGGTTCACTCATGGTCAATCACCCAACAGATTTGGCGAGCGGATTCGCGTCAGCGTCCCGATAATGACATCATCGGGCGGCTGACGCCGCTCCCCTCGCCGTTTATATTCGTAACTGGCAGGTTATCGGATTCAATGACGGAAGCAACCAATGCGACTCCTGCTCTTTAGCGACCTTCATTGCGATATTCGTGCTGCTCAGCGCCTAGTGGAGTTGGGCCGGAACGCCGAAGTCGCCATCGGCGCCGGCGACTTCGGCCAGGTCCGCCGCCGGGTCTCCGTGTGCATCGATGTGCTGCGCGAGATGGCGTGCCCGACGGTCGTTGTGCCAGGCAACAACGAATCGCTCGAAGAATTGGGGACCGCTTGTCGTGGATGGGACGGCGTTCATGTTTTGCACGGAAGCGGCGTGATGATCGACGGCGTCCAATTCTTCGGCCTCGGCGGCGGCGTGCCGGTCACGCCCTTCGGCTCGTGGAGCTTTGACTTCAGTGAAGATTCAGCCAGTGAATTACTCAAAGATTTTCCAACTGGCGGCGTGCTCGTCTCGCATTCACCGCCGAAAGGCTGCCTCGATGTGGATGGAAGTGGCACGAGCCGTGGCAGCACAACCGTCCGTGATCTGATCATGGCTAAGAAGCCAGCCTTGGTCGTCTGCGGGCACATCCATGCGTGCTGGGGAAGGACGGAAATGCTTGGCGACACGCCGATCGTAAACGCCGGACCAGCCGGTGTCATCCACGAACTGTAACATTTCTCGCCACATGCCCTTGACAAGCTACTACAAAGTGTAGTAGCATCCCTCCGACAACATGTAGGAGGCTACGGCGTGTCTACTCAATCGCCGATCAGCGAAACGGAGCAAGCCGTTCTGAAAGTCCTTTGGGACCTCGAACAGGGCACTGTTCGGGAAGTGCTTGCCGCGCTCGACTCTCAGGGTCATGACTGGGCTTACACGACGGTCCAGACGCTCTTGACACGACTCGTGGCCAAGGGCTACGTCGTCGTCGACCGCACGGGGCCGGCGCATGTGTATCGCGCATCAGTCTCGCGGGCCGAATTGCTGCAACAGCGCCTGAGCGATCTTGCCGACACGTTTTGCGAAGGGACGACTTCACCGCTGATGCTCGCACTCGTGGAAGGGTCGCAATTCACACCGAAAGAAATCGCCCACTTTCGCGAGTTGCTCGATCGGCTCGAAGGCGAACGCACTGCTCGCACAAAAAAGGGGGGCAAGTCGTGATTGACTGGTTATTCACCAACGCACTTGCCGCGCTGGCTCTTGCCCTGATCGCGGGCATCTTGATCTGGACGTTCCGCCCTGCTCCGGCGGTGCGTCATGCGCTCTGGCTCATCGTTTTGCTCAAACTGGTTTCGCCGACAGGCTTGGTCGTTTCGGTGCCGCTTCCAGTCGAACAACCGAATCCTGCTCCGCGGGACGACGCCAGCTTTCGGCTGCCGCGCCGAACGATCCGCTCGTTTCGGAAGAGTTGATCACGGTCGTCGTGACGCCGCGGCCCGGCGAGTCCTTGGAACAGGCGGCAGCGACTGCTTTGCGATCGAAATCGGCGGAATCGAGTTCACAGAACTCCGATTCGGACCGTCTTGGCGAGGCCGCAGCACCATTACCCAGCGCGAGTCCGACCGAATCGCCGCTCCGTCCTCTGAGTTGGACGCTCTATCGTCCGCTGTTGTTCGGAGCGTGGGCACTGGGAGCGCTACTCGTCGCCTACCGGCAACTTCGTGAAACCATTCGCTTCGCCCGATTCGCTCGCCGGGGCTTGCCAGCGGGCAATTCACTGATTGCGGAGGTCGAGTCGGTCGCCAGACGGCTCGGGGTTCGGGTTCCAGCCGTACGCGTACTGACCGGGTTATCTTCTCCTGTCATGTGGTGCGTTTGGCGGCCGACTTTGCTGTGGCCGGCCGGACTGGAATGCCGGCTGAAACAAGACGGACGCCGGGCCGTGCTGGCTCATGAACTGGCCCACCTTCGCCGGCGCGACCACTGGGTTCGCTGGCTCGAAATGATTGCGTCCGTGCTGCACTGGTGGAACCCCCTGTTTTGGATCACTCGCAAGCGCATGCGAACGGATGCGGAACTGGCGTGCGATGCCTGGGCCGCGGGGCAAGCCGACCGCCGAACGTATGCGGAAGCACTTTTGGAAGTCTGTTCATTTAACCCACGCCGCCGTCCCGCGCCGGCCGTCGGTGTGATCGGGGAAGGCCGGCGCGCCATGCAAGAAAGGTTGACTATGATCATGCGAGATCGCATCCCATGCCGGCTCGCCTTTGGGGCAAAACTCATCGTTGCCCTGATGGCTCTGGCCGCGGTACCCGCCTGGACATTGGGCCAGAGCAAACCCACGGCGGTGACTCAGTCGGGCAATGCATCCGACGCGCAGGTGCAGGAACTGGAAGCACAAATCCAGGCCCTCGCCCAGAAGCTCGAAGCCGTCAAGGCGGCCAAGCGTGCGGAAGCGCAAAAGAAGGCGGCCGACGCCACGAAAAAGGCCCAGAGCGCTCTCGGCGAGAAACTGCAGGAATTGCAATTGCATTTTACGAAGGAAGGTGTGTCCGACTTGGTCGTGTCGCCGCACGTCAAGGTGCTCACCGCGGGCAAAGACGGGGTCAAGGTGATCGGCGCCGATGGCAAGGAGTTGAAAGACGTCAAGGTGATCGTTGTTGAGAACGGGAAAGGCGAACATACCATCCGCGTTGAGCCAGTCCGTGTCCGAGGCGCGAAGGCCGTCCCAAAGGTGGATGCAAAGGGCAACGCGACGGAGAAGCGGCAGATCGAGGTCCATGTGGCAGGCGAGGGCAAGCGCCTTGGCGAGTTCAAGGTTGCGCCGGACGGTCAACATACTGCCGTTTGGACCACGAGAACCACCACGATTTCCGATGGCAACACCATCACGCTCTCGCGAGCAACTTACAAGGTCGGCAAGGACAAGGCGGCCGCACTCTCCACCCTTCTCGGTGCAATCAAAGCGACCGTGATGGAAACCAAAGTCGATGGCGACTCCGTCACGGTGACGACCACTCCCCAAATCCAAGCCGCGATCGCTCAGATCATGCGCTTGGTCCAAGGCAAGTCGGCGGATGGACTCTACCACCTCCAGATGACGCCCAGCGGCGGTGGGAATTTCGAATATCGAGTTGTTCCGGCTGCGCCCGCCGTTCCGATGCCGCCGACGCCGCCTGGCAGGCCCCCGGTTCCCCCGAAGCCGCCAACCCCGCCGGGTCCCGCAAAGAACGCGAACGTGGAATTCAAGTTCGATGAATTGAAACTGGATCCGGCGACGTTGGAAAAGCTGAAGGGACTCGACCACCTCCGATTGGAACTGAAATTCGATCAGGCGAACGTCGAGGAGTTGAAAAAACGCAAAGGTCTTGAGAAGCTGAAAGATCTCGAAAAGCTGAAAGACCTTGAGAAATACATTCGACTCGCGATTCCGGCCGCGAAGCCAAAAGCCGAATCGGAAAAGAAACCGGCGAAGTGACAAGGCCTCGGCAAGCTGGGGAGAGGGGCGTTCTATTTTTCGCGCTCGGGTGGTCTCCTTGCGAGGACGAAGCCGCCCCTCTCTCCCCGCTTGCCGTTGAAGATTACTGTCTCTCAAATCTCATCGCAACTCATTTCTTGACGAATCAAGATCCGACCGCGAAGATTTTGGCTCACCTTCATAACCCGCAAACCCGACTACCGTGATAGTTGCCTGGCCATCGTGGAGGATGCGATGCGGAACTGTCTTGTTGCCGGAATCCTGGTAATCGGGGTTACACAGATTGGTCTTGCCCAGCCGCCGCGAAAACTCCCCTCGTCGCTCGATGACCCAGGTCGCAATCGTCCCCTGTCTCCCGCCGAAGCCTCCAGATTGCGCGAAAAGGCGATCAAGGGCGTGAAGGAAGATCTGGTGTCGTTCGACCCCGGCGAAGTGGCTGCGTCGGAACTGGAGGGCCGCTGGAAACTCCATACACGTTCGGTGATCCTGAAAGATTTCGGCGCCGATCGCGCCGCGGCGTTGGAGGCCGCCCGAATCGTCCGCGATCTGCGATTTAACCAGCTTGGCACGGTACCCGGCGCTCAGCCGGCATTCGAGTACTGGCTGACCGATGGCAAGGCCCCGCGGGGGCTCAATTCGCGAATCATGATCCTGCCGATCACCAATCGAGCAATTCGTGCCGAGTCGGTCGGTGGCGCCTGGGCCATCACCGACGGCTCCAAGGCAATTTACGACTTCGGCGCCGATTCCGCCGCGGCCCAAAAGGCAGCGGTCATATTCTGGAAATACGGCTTCAATCAACTTGGCCTGGTCGGCACGCCTCGGCCGTCCATGTTCTATCCGCTGGTTGATCCGCGACAGGCGACCTTAGAGAAGACCTCGCCATTGCCGGAGCCCTCGGCATTGCGGATCGTGGGCGATGTCGCACGCACGAGTCTCCTGCTCCCCGGCAACGTCTACGCCGGCGCCAAGTCGCCGATTGATACGAAGAAGCTCGCTATCGTTCGGAACCGAACGGGCGAGTGGACTCTGACTCATGCAGGCGACGAACTGGCCCGGTTGGGTTCGTCGGAGACCACCACTCGGGCGGCCCGCAAGGTGTTGGCCGACGCCCATGTGGACGAGATTGTCCGTCTTGGTGATGGAGGTTTCCCACTCTTTTTCTCCGAAGGTCAACCGATTCATGGCGAGCCCCTCGGGGTGAAACGCGTCGAGTTTCGTCTCGATCGCCTGCGCGTGCAAAAAATCCGTCAAACCTGGTGGATCCTCGACGATATTCGGCCGCTGGTGGAAGTTGGCAGCAAGCCGGATACGGAATTGCTGATCCGAGTCCTTCGACAATATGACCTGAAGTGCCTCTGCCTGTTCGGCCGTCCGGAAGCTGGCGGTCTGCGACTGCTAACAATGGGAAGGTGATTCGATGGGCCGAGGCGAGTGTTGACCCGTCAGGCCGACGTGGGCCTGGCCCATGCAATGATCGCATCCGCGCGACCGAGTCCACGTCGGCCTCACGGCTCGACGCTCGCCATCGCTCAGCTACCCCCAATTGCCAGGTCAGATGTAATGAATCACTACTTGGCGCCAAAACAATAAACCGTTCCCTTTTCGGTCCCGACCACGACATGGCCTTCGCCGACGGCACACGAGCCGAGGATCGCGCTGTCGAGTTCGTGGTCCGCGACCCGCTGTCCCTTCGTGTCGAGCACGTAAAAGTGCTTGTCGAATGAGCCGACAAAGATGCGGTCGCCGACGATGACCGGCGAGCCATCGACCTTGTGGTCGGTCAGGAAATCCCATCGTCTCTTGCCCGTTTTGCGGTCGATGCCCCAGACCTTTTCATCGCGGCTGCCGATGACGACTAAATCATCGGTCACCGCCGCCGAGCCGTAAAAGCCCTGCTTTCGCTTCGGCGCCTCGAAGGCCCAATCGATCTTGAGCGTTTTCAAATTGACCGAGACAACCTGATTCGACATCGTGCCGACGTACAGGTGATCTCCATAGACCGCCGCGGATGAACCGCTTTGTCCTTGCAGATCGACACTGCCCTGCTCCTTGCCGTTCTTCACATCGAGCACGTGCATCATGCTGTCGCAGCCGGCGAGGAATGTCTTGCCATCCGCCACGGCGACGCCGCCGTAGATCGGCCCTTCAATGTGGAAGTCCCAGACCTTTTTTCCATCTTTGCTCAGGCAATAAAGGACTGAATCCTGCGAGGCGATCAAGACATTGTCGCCGTCGAAATTTGGGGCCGCCGTGATCTGCCCATCCGTCTCGAACGACCAGATGATTTCACCGGTGGCACGTTTCAGGCAGAAGAATTTGCCGTCCGCATTGCCGGTGTAGACGCGATCGCCTTTGACGCCGGGCGACGACGTAATAATGCCCAGCTCGGTCTTCCACTTCTGCTGTCCAGTCTTGAGATTGATCGCGTAGAAGTTCTTGTCCGCCGATCCGACATAGACTGTTCCATCGACGATGACGGGCGTTCCCTCGATCGCGTTTTTCGTTTTGAATTGCCAAACCATGCCGAGGCTCGCCGGCAGCTTTTCCTCCGACACGCCGGTCTGTCGGGAATTGCCGCGATGCAGGGGCCAGTCCGTGGCGAAGAGGGTGACGGAGGGCATGAGTGCGAAGATCAAGGTGAGGCGAACAGTCGCCATTGTCAGTCTCCATTTGCCAGAATTCAGCCGCCGAGCGGGCCCACGAGCTGAATTCTGGCGAATCCAGCTACGCCCACACGTCGCTAGTAGACGACAGCCGATTTGATTCCATTCGCCACCTTGTTACGGTACCCGCCGCCAAATCGTCTGCTCCAGTCCGAACGCAAGCACGGCCAATGCGACCCCCCCCAGCGCCAGCCACGGATAGAACTCATGATAGCGCCGGTAGACGAAGCCGACGATTGGTTGACGCTCCATCATGTCGATCTGCTTGCAGACTTCGAGCAATTGCTGGCCGTCGTTGGCTATGAAGGAACGTCCACCGGTCATCTCCGCGACCGATTCGTTGACTTGCCGCCCGGCGAGACGGTTTTTCACGGCCACCGAGTCCGTCGGGTCCGCATCGCCGCCGGCATCGATCGTGTAGATAGGGATGCCCAGGTTGGCCGCCAAACCCGCCGCCTGCCGAGGCCGCAGCGGCTGGCGGTCCCTGTCGGCCAGGTCGATGTTGTGCTCGCCATCGCTCAAGAGCACCAGCACTTTCCGTTTTGCATTCGTGTGATCGAGCCGGATCACGCCTTCCGCGATGGCATCGCCGACGTTGGTGCCAGTGTCGCGAGCCGTTGGCGGAGCAACATGCTCGAGAATATTGAGCAAGACTGAATGATTCAGCGTCGGCGGGCAGACCGGTTGTGGCCAGTTGGTGAATGTGACGAGCCCGACGGCATCGGTGCCACGCTCAGTCGATCGGCCATCGAAATGCGTTCCATCCGGCCCATCGCCCCCGGCGACAAAAAGGCGAAATGCTCGTCGGGCAGCCTCGGCACGCGAAATCTTGGCGGAGCCGCGATCCCAAGTGAAATCAGGCTCTTGCATGCTCCCGGAAGTATCGAGGACAAAGACGATCGCAATGCCCTCCACTGGTAGCCTGCGTCTTGAGATCCGGAGTGCGTGGTCCGGCCAAAGCCAAGACGACCGCGGTGACGGCCAGGAAGCGAAGCCCCTCGGCGGCGATCACCGGCAGGCGAGCGTGCGGGATGCTGTCAAATAATGGAATGGCTGGATAACGCAGGGCGGCCCGTCGGTTCCATAGGCGCACGAGGAACAGCAGCACCGGTATGGGGAGCAGAAAAAGCAGCCAGGGTTCGGCGAATTCGAGGTGCATAAGGCTTAATCTTGGCCGGCCCGGCGCCCGTCTTAGCGAGCCGAGCGCCGTCTTGGCGAGCCGAGCGCCCGTCTTGGCGAGCCGAGCGCCCGTCTTGGCGAGCCGAGCGGCGTAAGCCGCCGGGTGTTGTCAGAAGCGATTTGCTTGTAACAGCACCCGACGCCTTACGGCGTTCGGCTCGCCAAGACAGGCGCTCGGCTCGCGAAAAGGCGTTTGGCTCGCCAAGACAGGCGCTCGGCTGGCCCATGTTGGAGTTACTTCCCCTGATTCCAGTATATCCTCGCGTTGTGCGTCGCCCGGCCGACGGCGATGATGTCCGGCTTGCCGTCGCCGTTCAGGTCGGCCACGGTCAGGTCCTCGACCGCGATGCCACCGTCATCGACGATCATCCGTTCCCATTTCTTGCCGATGCCATCGGTGCACTTGTAAACGCGAACGCCGCGTTGCTCCTTGAACTTGTCCCCCTTGGCCGGGTTGTCACGGACGCCGATGACCAGGTCATCGCTGCCATCTCCATCGAGATCGGCACACCAGACGCCGTGGCCCCAGCGGAGGTGGTCGTCGATGATGTAGCGGTTCAAACTGTCTTTGCCCTTGTGGCTCAAAGTATAAACCACCACCTCATTGCCGTGCCAAGGCTCGATCGACGCGAAGTATCGGCCTTTGTGGTTAATGATCTGGACGTCGCCTTCGTTCCGCACATCCCTCAACTCTCCGAATTTGATTTCGCTTAAGCCGCGGCTGCCTTGCGGGTTCGTTCGGTTGCCCTCGGCGAAGCGGTGGGTCTTCCAGCTGCCTGTGAGGTTGTAGATCAATGACAGCCCATCGTAACTTGCAGCCAATAGTCCCGCTCCCTCGGGCAGCGGCCAAATGTTATGCACCACATGCAACTCTTCCGAAATCACTTTCGGCACCCACGGCCCCTTCACCGGGTCCTTCGGAATCGGAAATGCGAGTATCCGCACCGGCCGACCGTCCATCCAGTTGCGCTCTTTCGTTGAATCGCGGCCCATGAGCGGTGCGAGCACGATGTGCGGCTTGCCGTCGATTTGGGCGACGCGAACGCGATGGACCATCGGTTCTTCGCAAATTGGGTAGACGCTCCATTCCTCGTCGAGCGCCTTGCCTCGTTTGAGCCATTGCAGCGTGCCGCCGGTCTTGGTGTTGAACGGCTTCCAGTCGGCCCCGAGGACGAGGTCGAGATGCCCGTCGCCATCGATGTCCAGGGCGGCAATGCAAACGTTGTCCTTCTTCGTCTTTCCCTTCGAGATGATCGTGTGGACCTTCCACGTCGGATTCTCGTACCAAATCACTCGCTCGGTATCGACGACGACGATGTCCGGCTTCTTGTCTTCATTGATGTCGGCGACGATGACCGCATAGCCGACGCCTAAGTCGGTGGCGATCTCTTGCATCTTGAATTTCGGGAAAGCCGGCTCGGCGCGCGGGATTGCGGAAGAGCCGACCACAAAGACACGAAGATCACACAAAGAAACACAAAGGAAAGCGGTTTTCTTTGTGCTCCTTTGTGTGATCTTCGTGTCTTTGTGGTCGGCTCATCTGGAAAACTGGGGGAGTGTCGCATAGGGGTTATTCCGATTGTGCGGAAAGCGCAACGGCAGCAAGTAGCGCCGATTAACCGGGTTAGCGTAACTTGGGTCAGTTTACTGAAGAAAACAAACTTGCACCCGATTGACCTTCGTCCAACAATAACAGGGACCACTCGCCGCGACACCACGTATTCGGCAGGACCCGCGGAATGGCCATTACCCCCTCGCACAAGCCAAGCCGAGAATGGCTCTGGCTTGTCCTTGCCCTCACCATTGTGGGCGGCATTACGATCCCGCTTTGGCAATGGGCGTCGCCGCCCGAGAACTCGCCGGCGTACTGGTCCAACTGGACCCCGCACCGCATTGCCAAGCTCCTTCTCGGTCCCGAACAAATCGCTTGCTATCTGTGCTTCGTCTGGGCCGGCTTCATGCTCGTGAGCCGGTATCGCGAAGTGCTTCGCCAGCGCGTCGCGTTCAGTCTCGATCTGTTGCCGACGGATGAAGGGGCGCGAATTCTGCCCGAAGATGCTCGACCTCTCGCCCGCAAAATCGAGGCGATCACCCGCCAGCGGCCCTACATCGTCGGCAAGATGATTCAGATGGCGCTGACCAAGTTCGCCGTCAGCCGCAAGGCGGTGGATGTTGGTGAAGTCGTTCGCAATCAGGCCGATGTCGAGCAGAATCGCCTGGTTACGAGCATGGGGACAATCTCGTATCTTGTCTGGGCGATTCCGGCGATAGGCTTTCTCGGCACCGTTCGCGGGCTGGCAGGCGGCATGAGTAAGGCCGGCAACCAGAAGGACGCGGACTTTATCAAGCAAGTCACCGATCAACTGGGGATCGCGTTCGACTGCACGTTCGTCGCCCTGGCGCTGAGCGTGGTTCTGATGGCGCTCTTGCACTGGGTGCAAAAAGCCGAGGAGCTTCTTATCATCGACAGCCAGCAGTATTGCCAGGAACATTTGCTGTTACGTCTTTATGATCCGGAGCCCGAATACGCAATGACCAATGATCCGTTAATGACTCACCAGTGACGAAACTGCGCCTGGGGGTGCGTTTCCGAATTGGCGACCGCGGAGCCTGAAGCGTGAGCGAAGGCGACCATGGCCCCGCGGTTTACCAAGTCCTCCGGCAAATTCGGCGTCGCCTTCGCTCACGCTTCAGGCTCCGCGCAACGCAGCCAAGTCGTCATTTTCCGAGCAAATGAATTGCTGCCGAGGGAGGCAGATATGGGCTGGGGAAGCTGGTCCCGTAGATCGCAGGAAGTGACGGTGGCTCGTGAGCCTCTGGGCGTCGAGCTGAATGCCAGCCGTGCCCGCGCCGCGCACGGCCGCACCGGCCGCAACAAGCTTTTTTATCTGGATGATCCCGATCCGGATTTGCTCTTGGGCATTTCGCTGGACAAGCGTGCCCTCGAAGTCGGTCGGGCGGCCAACGCCATCTGCCGAAAGTCCCCGCATTCCGTGTGTGCCGTCTACCTGCCGCATCTGGTCGACGCGCGCGAATGGAAATCCGGACGACATACGCTGGCCGCCGACGCCGCGATGACAATTGCGCTCGAACAGATTCGGCACGTCTGCCAGGGACATGACGGCCTGTCGTTCGCGCTACCGAGCTATCTGAACTTCGCCCAGGTCAGCAAATTCGTCACGCTGGCCGACAAGGCGAAAATCAAGGTACGCGGCACCGCAACGACACCGTTGGCTCTCGCGGCCGAACGGGCAACGCATTTTTTGCATGGACAGGCCGGGGAAGTCGCCGAGCTTTCGCGAACGAGCCGGTCCATTTCGCCAACTTCGGTCGTCATCGTCGATGCGGACGACCATGCGATGTCCGTCAGCGTGATTCGGATATCCGAGGAGGATGTTCGCAGCACGCTCCACGCGACATTGCCACGGCTGGCAGTTCGTTACTGGCGCGATCGCTTGCTCGATTCGCTCGCCGATCGCTGCGTGCGCCAATGCCGGCGCGATCCACGGGATTCCGCCGATGCGGAGCAAATGCTCTTCGATCAAATCGATGTGGCCATCGACCGGGTGCGGACCGGGCAGCGCGTATCCATCAGCGTGCGGGCAGCGCATTGGTATCAAGACCTGCACCTGGCCCCGACGGATCTCGATGCCATGTGTGCGCCGTTGAGCCGGCTCGCGGCCAATGACTTGCAAAATCTGCTGGGCAGTCTGAATGAACCGGAACCGCCTCGAGCGGTTTGGCTCACCCACGATGCGGGCCGTTTGCCCGGTCTGGCCGCCACGCTTCACCACAATATGGCCGAACGAACCAGCGTCCGTGTTCTGCATCCGGAGTCGGCAGCCGCCGCGGTCGCCAACTTGATCGAGCGCTGGTCGACGGGCGAGATTCCCCGCACGCACCTGGACGCGGTCATTCCGTTGCCGCCGAGGCAAGATGCACGATTGCCCATGCGTTCGCCGGCTGTTCAGAGATAGTTGTCTGGTTCCCAATCTTAGGGAAGGGATGTAGTGGTTCGATGCACTTAAACTGATCGCCAATGGCGAGCCGCCGACGTTAGTCGGCGGAGATGGCGTCAGCCCCCAAAAGGGTGATCGGTTCCTCCGCCGACTAACGTCGGCGGCTCGCCAGCGAGCTGAGTGTTACGATCCAAATTATGCGCATTGGACCAGTTGTGGCTCCTTGCCCATGAAGAAGGAACAGCGAGCGTCGAGCCGCCCGGCCGACGTGGGCTTGGCCCTGGGGATGGCTCAATTCGTGGGCCGGGTCCACATCGGGCTGACGCCTCGACGCTCCCCTTGACCGCTCTGTATTACTCACTACTGATTTTTAGTTGCCATAACACAATTCTTATGCGGCGAGTGCGAGTATTTGCACATTGGTATCGTGGATGTAGCTGATGGCCGTGGCGAGGAGTCGGCCGCGATCGGTGATTTTGTAGCGGTGGCTCTTGGGGATCTTGCGGATCAGTCCGTGGGCGCGGAGTCGTTGCAATTGCCGCGTCACGCGTCCGCTCTGGCGTTTCGTCTCGACCGGGTTGGTCGGGGCTGAGCCAGTCAGGAGCATGCGGAGGTCGCGATTCCGGAAGCCCGCGATCGCGAACTCACCCCGGTTGATCGTGCGCAGCAACGCGCCATCGTCGCGCGACATCAAATTCAGTCCCCGGTGGCGACGGCCCGCTTTGGTCACCGGCCGGCTCGCGGCCACCAGAGCCGGGCCGAGCGTCTCGGGGGACTCGACGGCCGCGAGGGCCGCCAAGTACGACTCGTTGGCCGCTTGCGACAACTGGCAGCGACGGTACAGGTCCGCCACGCCCCGCCGCAGTGGTTGCCAGGCCAATCTCCCGCTCGGATCGCCTTCCTTCGGACGGTACACCTTCAAGCCTTCCGCCTGATGGATCGTCGTTTCGATCCGCAAGATGCAACCGAACTTGTCGTACATCTTCAAACTGTTCCGACCCAGGCGGTGCTTCACGCGTGTCCCCTCGACGCGCGTTTTCGTGCTGCTCACGACTTCGCCTTGAAAGCGACCGTCCAACGCTCCGGCCTTTGTCAGCCGCTGCTGCAAGAAGCGCAGCACATCGGGGCTCGACAGGTTCTCGGTCGCGTGCCGAACCAACCGGCGATACAACGGCCGCAACGCCGCCACCGAACGAAACGCCACGTCGGTCGCCCACTCCGTCTGTTCGGCCGTCCAGTAATAGTCGCGGAGTTGCCACTCGGTCAGCAGCCGCGCGAACTCCGGATGCGACTCGCGAATCACGCCGGTCAACGTCGCCGACCAGTCCGTTTGCAATTGTTCGTCGAACAGGGCCTGCGCCTTCGGGAAGTCCGCCACCCAGGCCAAGCTGTTGTCTGGCGCTGGTACTCGATGCCCGCCGCGTCGAGTTGCCGAGCCAGCCACTCGCGGCCGTTCAGGCAAATCTGCACGGACATCGGGAACCACGTCATCAGACGGATGTGCATCATGCCGAAGCGCGGATGGCGCAGGTAGATGTAATAGTGCAAACACTTGCGCTGGGCCGACACCAGTTCCAGCATCCGGGTGGCCGCGTTCTTGTACAGTTGAAAACTGCGACAGTTCTCGACGCAACTGAGGACGGCAATCACGCCCGTGAAATCGTCCGCCACCGCGTGCTGCCGGATCAGATCGTGGACAACCGCCTCTTTGTCGATCGTGCCGGACAAGTAAACCACCTTGCCAACGGGAGTCGTCGCGGCTAACCGTTCGGTGGCGAGCTTCAGTCGCCGGGCCGTCCCGTCAAAGAAGCTCTTGAATGCGACCAGCAAGACCTTGAGGAAGCCCAAGTAGCGGGACAAGCCGTCGGCATAGCAGATCGAACGTAAGGTGCCTCGAAAGCGAACACGATCCAAACCTGAAAGAACTCCGTGGATATGGTCGCTGTGCTGTTGTAAGAAGGTCTGCATGGCATGCTCCGGTTGCTGAGTAATGTGCGCTAACACCACTCTATCCAACCGGACATGCCTGCTTCATTTGGTTGCGGCCAAGGGCCGCGCTGTGTAGAAAGGCTTGAGATGCGCCGACATCGTCCGCCGACTCTGGTCAGCATGTGGATGCTCGACGTTTTTTGCTGCGCGCTCGGTTGTGTGACCTTGCTCTGGCTTCTCAAGACCCGCGAGGCCGGGGAGGTTTCCGAGGAAGCATCGCAGTCGGCGTCTTTGCTTGTTGAAACCCGCGGCAAGCTCGATGAGTCCGAACAGCGATCGGCCCTACGACTGGCCAATGCCGAGAAACTGGCGGCCGAGCTGGATGCCCTTACCAAGCAGCTTGCCCTGGTCCGCGACGAGCGCGACGAGAACGCCCGCAATCTTGCCCTCATGGTGCAGGAACGCGACAAGCTCGCCAAGAATCTGGCACTGGTGAACCAGGAAATTGACAAAACGAAGAAGAACCTTCTCGCTGCCCGCACGCGTCTCGACGACTTGAGCAAGACCCTGGCCGGCACGGATGCAAAACTGACCGCCAGCGACGCGGAACTCATCAAAAAGCGTGGCGACCTGGAGAATCTAACCCAGGCGCTCGAACTGGCCAAGAAACAGAAGAAAGATCTCGAACTTCTGGTGCGCATCAAGGAAAAGGCACGTAGCGAATTTGAAAGCAAATTGATCGAGACGGACAAGAAGCTCGACGATGTGTCGCGAACCGTGGGCGATCAATCCAAGCTGCAAGCGCGCATCAGCCAACTTGAAAAGGACATCAAGGCGGAGCGCACGCGGCTGGATCAAGCCAACGTCACCATCATCGACCTGCAAGGCACGAAGGCCAAACTCGCCGACAAGGTGGACAAGTTGCAAATCGAAAGCGAGAACCGCTTTGCCGGCATCGCGACGACGGGCAAGAACGTCGTTTTTCTCGTCGACATGTCCGGCAGCATGGAGCGAGTCGATGAAAACACCGAAGATCGCATGAAATGGCCGACGGTCTGCGAGACGGTTTGCAAGGTCATGCGGACACTGCCCGATTTGCAGAAATTCCAGGTCATCCTGTTCTCGGGCAAAGTGCGCTATTTGCTCGAAGCCGGCGACTGGATTCGATACGAGAAGGAAAAGAGCATCGAGCGCGTGCGCAAGTCGCTCTTGGCTGTGAAGCCGGCCGAAGACACCAACCTCTACGCCGGACTCGAGGAAGCGTTCAAATATCGTCCCCGGGGACTCGACACAGTCTACTTCTTTTCGGACGGCTTGCCGACCTCGGGGCCGGGCCTGACCCCCGCACAGGATCGAGCGTTGACCAATGAAACCGATCGATCGGCGGTTCTATCTCGCCATATTCGGCGGATGTTGAACACAACCTGGAACCGCCCGGATGAGTCGCGGAAGAAAGTGCGCATCAATTCGATCGGCTTCTTTTACGAATCCCCCGATGTCGGGGCATTTCTTTGGGCCCTATCGCGCGAGAACGATGGGAGCTTTGTGGGGATGAGTAAGCCGTGATGGAAAGGCGTTCTCACGGGGGCGGCGGCGCGGGCAATGGTCGTACTCGAATTCTCCCCGGCTCGACTGTGGAATATTGCCCCTTCCAATCGGAGCGACTTGCGATGGCGGCTTGAACCATTGCCGCGAAGTGACCGGACGAGGTCGCGCGAAGCCGAAAGAGCACAATGCCACAACTCGATGGCAGCCCGACGCCAAATGCAAGATTTCCGAAATCCTTGTCCTGAGTCAGAAGGATGCGCTGCTCGGCCATCGCTCGCGCAAGGACTTGAGCGTCGGCGCTTCACGGAGCGTCGACGCGGACCCAGGCAACATCATGTCCATCGCGTCGAAGGGCCTCGACTGCATCCAGCGGAAAGTTTTCGTTGGCGAGGAAATTCACGGAACGCTCGTCGGCATTCGAAATGAGTAAACCGCTTCGTCGCGCACACGATCTTGCGCATACTCAACACAAGCCAAGAGGTCGTCGCGCTGTAGACCGGGATAATTGCGCAGAATCTCACCTTCGGACCAGCCATCAGCAATCAGTCCAAGCAAGAAATCGACGCTGAGGCGGGTGCCATGGACGACCGGTTTGCCAACTAGGACAGACGGGTCGATAATGATTCGGTTTGACACGTTTGAATTGATTTGAGCAGGTTGATGAAGATAGTGGTAGTCTAGCCGATCGGCAATCGCATCACAACTGCCCGATCCGCGTCTGTCCCAGTTCGTTGGCCTGCCAGTAATCCCCGGTCTCCACGTCGAGGCAAGTCAGCCAGCCGTTGGAGTAGGCCCAGGTATCAACGCATATCGCGCCGAGAATTCGTAGCGGGACACCGCTCCGCTGTTCGGTGTGGCCGCAGATCATCGTTTTTCCGGATCCGTGGGCCCAGTGCTTTTCAGGAGTCAGTGCCCGCCAGTGCAGCCATTCGGTCGGTTGCTCGCTGAGCGGTTTGTCGGGATGCAGATTCGCGTGAACAAAATTGTGCGCGGCGGTCTCGTACCAGTCGACGCACGTACTGGCGAACGAAGTGCCAGTGTTCGTAGGGAATGTTCTCGAGTGTAATTTCGCTCCCCGGCTGAACGTAGGAGCCTAGCGTTTCCACTCCCCCAAACGACATCCAAAAACGAAAGTCGTCTTGTCCCTCCCGGCCGGCCAACATCATGATTTCGTGATTCCCTCGCAAGCAAACGACTGGGCGAGTCCGCTTCAATTCGATGAGTCGATCGAGCACACCCTTGGAGTCGGGGCCACGATCAATGTAGTCGCCGAGGAAAATGAGTTGATCGTCGGGTCCGGGTTGGACGAACCCGAGAAGTGTATCGAGAGCCGTCAAGCAACCGTGAATGTCGCCGATCGCCAGGATGCGAGCCATTCCTGGATTCTAATCCAAAGATTCCGCCGACGATGCAGATCTCATCTTTCTACTCGGCGGAACCTTTGGTTTGGCCTCAACGGATCAGCCAGGCGATGACTTCTTCCGGCTTGGCCTTTTCCGGCTGTCGCTTCAGGGCATTGCTGGCCTTGGCGGCGTCGTAGGCGGCCTTGCTCAGGTGGCCGCTGTGCGTGCCTTGGTGGTTGTGTGCGAAGACTTCACCCGGAGCACTCAACGCCAGGAAGGCGGGGACGCCGCCATATTTCACGGCCCCCGGCAGTAGATTCTCGTCGGTGACGTCCTTGACATTCTCGAACCGGAACTGATTCATGTCGATGGCCGTGCGACTGACCGCATCGCCGCACAACGCTCTCGCGGCCGCGACCCACGGTCCGGCGCCTTCCCAGCCGACGAGGTGAATGGTCTTCGCCTTGAGCACATCGCGGGCGAAGGCCACGGCTGTCAAAATGTCGTGGACGCGGTTGGCGAAGACCGGACGGTTGTAGCCATACGTATAGCCGGCAAAACCCTTGTTGACCGGATACTGCGAATGGTGAACGACCCGGGTCTTCTTCCCCTCCTTGACTGCTACCGACCAATCGCCCGTCAACTCGCCTGTGTTGAAGACATCGGGGGCGATGATGGCAAAACCCTTGTCGACGAGCGCCTTCGCCGCCGGCACAAGCTGACCATTCTCTACGAGGCTGGCCTTGCCCTGCGGATGAATCCAGACGACTGCTCCTGCATCAAATTTGCCCTTGAAAACGCCGGCCGCCGGAACCATGTCGCCCTCGCCGACTCGGCCGATGGCCGAGAGGTGCACGGTCGCCCCATCCGCCAGCTTCACCTCCTTGGGGGCCATATGGATCTTGAGCTTTCCGGCCTTCGGCAGTCCGCCGCCAATCATGACGTCGAGAGCCGTGCCGACCACTCGGCGATATTCCGCCAGAGACTTGGAATCCGTTGGCTCCAGCTTCTTCATTTGCGCATCGGTTGCCTCGGTCATCTTTTCGCGGAGCTTCTTGGGCGTTTAGTTCGTCCGCGGGCCGCGGATGCTCCGCGTCGTAAACGCTCAATTCCTTCGGAGGAATCGGCTTGAACGGTTCTTCCTTCGACGTCGCCGGTCTTACCGAGCAGATGCTTGTTGAACCACGAGTACATCATCTCGCGCGAGACCTGGTTGTAGTTGTGCCCGAATTCCGGATGGCACTTGGCGTTCACCAGATCGGGCACGCCGAGCATCGTGTAGAGCTTCTTGAGTTCGGGCAGTCCTTTCTTCTCGATCTCTACCGTCCAGTCGTTGGCGGCACTCATCATCAGCGGTTTCGGCGCGAACAGGGCGGCGAAGTCGACGTTTCCTGTGCCAATGCGCAGATACGAGCAGTTTTCGCAAACGCAGCCACCCTGCATTGCGGTCGACACCATGACGGCGGGGAACGCCACCGCCGGCCGGGGATCAATCGCGCACAGCATGAAGGTTTGCGTGCCGCCGCCGCTGGCGCCGGTCACGGCAATCTTCGATGAATCGACGTCCGGAAGCGACATCAGGAAATCGAGCGAACGAATGCTATTCCAGGTCTGCAGGCCCATGAAGCTTTGCAGTCGCAGTTCGGCCTCGGCATCCGTGAAGCCGGCTCGGTGAGGGATCGCCGTGGAATCCGCGTCGCCGACCATGTCGTAATGAAACACGACGCAGCCCATGCGGGCGAGTTGCGCACAGCGGGCTTGCAGCGGGTACTTGGCCCCCGCCATCGTCTTTTCGGCGCCGGATCGCGATCTCCCTCTTTGCATTGGCATCGCTGTTTTCGTAAAAGCGGCCATTCGCCCAGTGGCCGTGCGGACTAAGTACCCCGGGCCGCTTGCCGCGATACTCGGCCGTCGGGCGGTACAGGTTTCCGGTGACGTAGTGGCCGGGCATCGAGGCGAAGTACACCTTCTCGACCGTGTAGCCATCACGATCGATCTTGCCGTGGATGACCGGCTTCAATGGCGTCTTTTCCGGCATCGGCCACAGACCGGTGGCAACAAGCATCTGCGTGCGGCACGTGCTTGGAACGATCGTTCCAGCTTTCTTTGCTCGTTGGAGGCGTGAACGGGAAATAGTCGTTGAGGTCGCGTGGCTTACCTAGCCGAACGTCCTTGATCTCGGACCGGTTCGGGAATAAACGCAATGGGTCGTCATCTGAATAAGCGAACGAACCAAGTATCAGAACGGTAACGAGGGAAAGGCGGATCATGGTGGGTCCCAATCGAGAATGGGGCGTGCCGCGTCAGACTAATGCGCAGAGCGCTACGCCGCAAGCGGCAATTGCGCGAACCGACATCGCGTCGGCTCACTCCGTTTGGTAAACCCTATTCACTCGTGTTGCTACAGGCTCGATTTTCATCCTGGAGATCGTGATGGAAGACATGTGGAAATACATGGCCGGCGGGGCGCTCGTCGGCGTGCTCGGCATGATTGCCGGCTTCTGGGGCAAGGTGAAGGGCATCCTTTGGCGGGTCGCCAACCTGTTTGTCCAGCAGGTAGAGATCCCGACCGAAGAGGCCCATAACGCTCTCGTTGCCTACCTGATCGCGAGTCACAAGAGGTCCCGACTGTATGACCGCATGTACGGGGCGTGGTACGCGCACCGTCGCGATGGGCGGTACGGGCTGGTTGCGTACGAGCAATTCGGCACCCGCAGCATGCTCTTCTGGAACGGCTGGCTGCCCTTCTATTACAACAACGCGGTTGAAGCACAAGCGAAGCAGAGTAAAGGGAACAACAATAATTCGAGCAACAATGAGGATGCGACCAAGATCTATTCGACGATCACCTTCGTCCGTGGCACACTCCACGTGGAAAAGCTGCTTCTGGAAGCATGCAACGCGGCCAACCAGATTACCTGGTCGAACGCCACCACGGAGGAGAAGGCCACCAATCGCTTCGTCATCCACTATGTGCCAAAGCGATCGGAAGAAAACGACAATCGCAATCACGGCTCCAACGGCCTCGCCTGGTATCAGCAGGGCCACTACCGCCTGTTGGGAATCACCGCGGACGAGCTGGGTAAGATGCCGCTTTACAAAGGCCGAGCGCTCGACACGCTGATCTTTCCGCAGCGCATTAAGGGACTCATCAACGAAATCGAGTTGTGGCGCAATAACCGCAACTGGTACGCCGACAAGGGGATTCCCTGGAAGCGTGGCTGGCTGCTCTACGGTCCGCCGGGCACCGGCAAGACTGCCCTGGCACGGGCGTTCGCCGAGGATCTGAACATGCCGATTTACGTGTTCAACCTCGCCGAGATGTCAAACCACGAAATGATCAAGACCTGGAGCGAAATGCAGGTTAACGTCCCGTGCGTCGCATTGATCGAAGACATCGACAATGTCTTCCACGGTCGCGAGAACGTTGCCCGGCGCAGCAGCATGATGTCGCTCATGTTCGCCCGCGACGACAAGAAAGGGGGCGGCAACAATCACAAGGATGGCGACGGGATGCGCGATTCGCTGTCGCCGCTCACCTTCGACTGCTTGCTCAATTGCCTCGACGGCGTCGAGCGGACGGACGGGATTTTCACGATCATCACGACGAACGATCTGTCCAAGATCGACCCGGCGCTCGGACAGCCGCGAAAGCTGCCGGACGGAGCAACGGAGTTCATCTCCACCCGTCCGGGCCGCGTGGACAAGGCGGTGGAGTTGACCTACATGGAGCCGGCCGACAAGAAGTTGATGGCCAAGCGCATTCTGGGTGAGTACCCGGACGAGTATCTCCAGATGCTCGAGTTCATCGACCGCTATCCGGAACTGCCGGAGACGCCGGCGCAATTCCAGGAGCGCTGCGGACAGGTCGCACTCAAGTGCTTCTGGAACGAGACGCACACGGAGCAGATCAAGGAGGCCGCACCGATGCCACGCGAAGTGATCCCCAAAAAGCAGTTGAGCGATACGGTCATTGACGGGGACTTTGCGTCAGTGAGTTGATCGAATCCAATCGCCCACGGACTATCGTCCGTGGGCTTTCCATTGTTTACTTTTTGTTTCCAAGCACTTTTGCCACCTCCGCTTCCAGGGCCTTTAAATCATCCGGCCCTGGTGGGTTGCTCGCTTTGAATTTCCAGCGCTTGATGACGTGAAGGTCCTTGTAGAAGACGATTACAAAATCATCTTCCGGTGCGATTCCCATGGCTTGCACCTGAGCGGGAATGAGGGGTTGCTCGGTGCCGTCTGGCGTTTCGCTGGCCTCGGCGAGGGCCATCGTCGTGAACTTGGGCATCACGCCAGATGCGAACTGGTTGACCTCCTTGACGCGGTTGTCAAACGTCGGGTCCTTGCGAAACTCGTCCTTGAGGGATAGGAACACGAGGTACGCGGACAAACGGCGCAGTTTGTATTCCTTGGTTCCACACAGTTCATCCAGCTTCTTCACGAGTGCCGCAAGCGGATGGCCCGCATCAGCCGGGATGACGCGGGAAAAGACCGCAATTACCGGTTGCAAACCGTTCTCGGTCACCAGGTCGACCGGATTGCGCCCCGGTTTATCCTTGGTGCCAATGGGATTGCGCACGTCTTTGACATCAAAGCGTGGCTCGACGATCACGTAGGCCTGGAAGCCTTGCTTGATTTCGTCGCTCGCGGTCGTCGGTTCGGCCTTGCCCTGGGCAAAAGCTGCCAGTGCGGCCACGAGTCCGCTCGTGCCGATCAAGCAAGTTATGCGAATCATCTTCATGGCAAATCCTCATTATCCTTCGCTTGTAAGTGTTAGCCTGACAAGTGAGTTCTCGCGGGTCAAGTGGAGGACTGGTTTCCCGAGACCCCGCCAGACGGCGCCGCCGGAAGATTCCGGACTACCTCCCCACCCGCCATTTCCGCACCCAATCGCAGCAAAAGGTCGATGATTTCATCCACGTCCGCGGCCGTGGTCCGCCAATTAACAAAGCACATGCGGATCGCGAAGACGCCATGCAGCCGCGTGGACGACAGAAACGCCCGGCCGGTTTCACGCAATGCTTCCAGTAGCCGAGTGTTCCAATCATCCAGATTGACAGCGCCGGCATTTATTTGACGAAAACAGACGATGCTCAGCCGCCGGGGGCAAAGAATCTCGAACGAATCGGAGACTCGCAAACGCCGTTCCGCATATTCGGCGAGGGAGCAGCAGTGTTGCGCCAGCCGGCGGAACCATTCGAGGCCGAGCACTTGAACCGACAGCCAGATTTTCAACGCCCGAAATCGGCGCGTCAGGGCAATGCCGTAATCGGCGTAGTTGACCTCTCCATCTCCGGGAGTCGCATCCTGCAGGTAATCCGGGCCGCATTGCGAATGTTTCGGGAAGCAGCCGACCATCGCGAATCAGGAGGCATCCGACGTCAAACGTTTGGGCGAGCCACTTGTGCGGATCGAGTGTGACGGAGTCGGCCAGTTCAAGACCCATCAATTCCTGCTTGCCCTCAGCGGTCAGCGCGGCAACCCAGCCGTAAGCCGCATCGACATGAAACCACATCTCCTCCGATCGACAAACGTCCGCAATCTCCGCCAGTGCATCGACGGTTCCTGTGTTGGTTGCCCCCGCATTGGCGGCAACGGCCCAGGGAAGGAGTCCGAGTTTGCGATCTTCGTCCACGAGCCGTTTGACATCGCTCCCGCGCAGCCGGAATCGATGGTCTACCGGTACGGGTCGAATCTGTTTCGAATGCAATCCGATCACTTTGGCGGCCCGGTCGATGGACCAATGGCGTTGCTCAGCCACGTAAAACACCGCTCGCGGCCGGTCGTCGAAGGGCAGACGGTCACGGGCCACGATTAAGGCGAGCAAATTCGCCTCGGAACCGCCAGTGGTCAACACGCCCTGCGTGGTCGCGGGCATACCGATCCAATCCCGAAACCATCCGAGAACCGTCGATTCCACTTGGGCGGGCCCTGACGCTTCCAGCCAGACACCACAAAAGAAATTCGCCGCGGCTGTCAACCAGTCGCCGAGAATCGATGCGAAGCACGGCGCACCGGGCACAAATGCCAGGAAGCGCGGATGATTGACGCGAAATGCGTTGGGCGCAACAAACTTCCGAAAGTCGGCGAGTATTGCGTCGATTGGGCGGCCCGTATTCGCGGGAGGTTGATCGAGCCATTCGCGCATTTGTTCGGGCGTGGCCGTCAAGCCGATGGACTGTTCCGGGAGTGATTCGAAATGGCCAAGAGCCCAGTTCTGTACCATGGAAGCGGCGGAGCGGAGCGCCGCCATGTCCGGATGCGGCAATGGTTCGGCAACCGCTTTTCTCAGTTCGGCAAGGCGATCGTCAATTGGCATGGACCTTCTTGAAGTGGTCGGCGAATTCCTCGTGAGGAATATGCCATTCGCAATCGTCGCAGGCTGGCACTTGCGGATAGCACTTGGCACAGAACAAGGGCCCGCCATGAAAGAACTGCTCCAGTCGCGTTCGCTCCACCGCGGGCGCCGCCTCGATGTTCAGCGGCAATGCCAACGGCGTCCTGCAGCGGTCGCACGGGTGCTTGTTCTCCTTCTGAATGATTGGCTTGTAGTGATTGTGCAGCCCGCGCGGCACGACCCCGGTCCCGGAGCACAGTGGGCATTCCATGGAGAACTGAGCCAAGATCGCCTTGCGAATGAAGTCGCTCTTGTTCTTGAGCTTGTCGAGGAACTCAGCGAGTTCTTCCTCAACCTTGAAGGCCACGATCTTCTTTTTTTGAATCTTCCGCGACACGAAGGGCACCTCGGCGAGGGTGGTATTACAATGAATTATTGTATACATTGGGCACGTCGGCGTGCGACCGGTGGGGTCCCGTCGATTCACTTTCGGAGCCGCTCGCCAAAAAGTGTCCGCGCATTTTCCGTGAAGATCATCTCGTGGAAATCGGCTGGAATGGCTTCGCGAATGAATGCCGCATATGCCGGCATCGGTGCTAATGGCCAATCGCTCCCGTACAGGAATCGATTTGGTCGCTCGGCGTAGCGAAAAGCAAGTCGAATGCGTTCGATAGCGTCCCGGCGTGCATCGCTTCGCGACTCGTCGGTGAAATCCTCGTCTGGCCCGACCAGCAGGCCGGATAAATCGGTCCAGACGTTGATGTTCTTGTAAACCACTTCGGCCGCGTCGACTGTCCACGGGTTGCCAAGATGACACAAAACGAAATTCACTCTCGGAAAATCGACCGCGACCTCGTCAATCGTCAATGGATGCGCGAATTTGAGTTTGGCGTATGGTGAATAAGTATCGCCGGTATGGAAAAAGACTGGCAGCTTGAATTTCTCCGCCAATTCGAAATAGCGCTGGTAATTGGGGTCGTTCGCGAAGTAATGCAGGTACCCCAGGTAGGCTTTCAGAGCGATCACGCGACCACCGCGGATTTGCGCCTCGGCTCGGCCCAGATGCTCGCCGTCGGTCTTCTTGGGGTCCGCGATTCCGATGGCGAAAAGGCCGGCCACGCCCTCGGCAATCTCGACCGTTCGATTAATGCCGAGCGGATCATCCTGCCCAGCGTCCCAGACTCCCATTGCAGCGGCATGGGTGACGCCGGCGGCGTGCATCTGCTCGCGAACGACGCGAGCCACATTGTCCGCACTTGCCCGCAGCCCGGGGCTCAGCGGCCCCACGCCGGGTAGGTTCGGCGGAGCGACGTGAATGTGGACGTCGATCATTGCCAGCAGTCCTAAGTCGCCAGTCCCCGGTCGCCAGTCTTCAGTCGAAACGACTGAGGACTGGCGACTGGCTACACGCCCATCACGTTATACCCGCAATCCACGAACAGCGTGTGCCCGCTAATGGCACTCGCCAGTGGGCTGCATAGGAAGACGGCGGCATTGGCCACCTCTTCCGGCTCGATGCCACGAGGCAATGGCGAGCGTTTGGCTGCGTATTCGATCGATTGATTGATGTCGCCAATGCCACGCGCTGCGCGCGATGCGTATGGCCCGGCGGAAATCAGATTCACGCGGATGTTCTTGGATCCCAGGTTGTGAGCGAGCTGGGCCGCATCGATCTGCAGCGCTGCCTTCGCCGTCGACATGCCACCTCCGTAATACGGTACAACCCTTGAACCACCGAGGTATGTCAATCCCACGGCGCTGGAGCCACCGGGACGGTTCTCCATGAATGGCTGAGCGGCCCGAAGCAAACTGGTGAGCGAGTAAGCGCTGATTCCAATCGCTTCGAAATAGGCTGATCGGCCCGTATCGAGTTGCCGATTCTTGATCTCGCGGCTGAATGCGATGGAATGAACGAGAATGTCGATTCCGCCGAATTCCTTGCCAACGGCGTCGACCACCTCCTGGATCGCATAAAACGGATATTTGGCCCACCGCTTATCGTTCCGGGTGGCGTCATCGACGTCGGCCATCGAATCAAAGCGCGCGTCGAGCGGATAGATTTTTTCAACTTTCAGTTCGCCACCGCCATACGGCAGTAGGCGCGATTCCCGATCCATGTCTCGCGTCAGAAAACTCTCCACAATGCCGACGACGCGTGGATGGCTGGCGAGCACAATCTTGGCCCCCGCCGCCTGGAGTGCCTTGGAGATGAACCAGGCAAAGCTGTCGTTGTCGGCGACACCGGTGACGAGTGCAACCTTGCCAGTAAAGTCGATAGGGATCATTCGCGGGGCCTCGGTTGGAAGGGCTACTCCATCGTAATAGCAACCTATATCGCCCGGTGAAGATGCCGATCTGCCGTTGGAATCAATAGCCTGGACCATACTGCTTGAAAACTCCCGGGCGTACAACTCGCATTTGGCGTCTTTTTGCCGCCTCGTCATACGCATCACGGGGTGTGCGGGCTCCTTGGACACGCTCGCATCTGCAAAGTGCATCGGTTTATTGGCGCGGAGATTGGCTATGCCTCGCATCACCTGCCCCAAGTGCAAGCTCTCGTTTTCACAGCAGGACCCCAACCGCAAATCGACGGAATGCCCTGATTGTGGCTATCGCATTCTGATGGACCGGAACGACGCGCCGCGACCGCCATCGCGTCGAACAAAGGAGACTCCGCTGCCCAAGGCCAAAGGGCGCACACCCGTGTTGCTCATTGTCGGTGGGGTGTTTTTGCTGCTACTCGGCATCGGCGCCGTTGGCGGCGGGGTGTGGTACTTCAAGTTCCGTGATCGCAAGCCGGTTGCGAAGGTTGACGACACGCCTCCGAACGAGGTCGCTCCCGAAGGAAAGCACAAGCTCAAGCGATTCAAGCCAGCGCCGCCGCCGGAACTCGCGGACACCGAGATCTATCCCAAGTTGCTGCCGGCCACGGTTTGGATTCGGTTTGAAGCCAAGAAAGTGGTGATGAAAGACGGTAAACGTGTCCCGGCGATAGTTGCCTATTCGGGCAGCGGAGTGTTGATTTGTCAGAATCCCAACCTGGTGCTAACCAACCGGCACGTCGTCACGGACCCGGACACCGATCGGGTGCAGCCAACGGTCGATGTCTACTTCCCCGAATTGCGACCGAACGGCCAGCCCGAGGTCGATGCCGACTTCTACTTGCAGCAAAAATCCCGGCTGGTTCGCACTGGATACGTGGTCAAATCCGATCCCAGACGGGACACGGCCATACTCAGGTTGGAAACGGTCCCGGAAAATGCCAATCCGATTCCGATGGCGGCGGAAAGCGCCCAGCGCTGGAGAAGGTCTTCGGCATTGGCAACTCGGGGGTCAAGCGCGACGCTCTTTGGCGCGGCAACAGCGGCGACGTGCGCAACATCGAAGACAAGAATCCGTACACCGGCGAAACCTGTCGATTCCTGACCACGCAGCAACCCCTCAATCACGGCGACAGCGGCGGCCCGATTGTGAACCGGCGGCTGGAGCTGGTCGCCATCACCCGTCTCGGCGAGCAGGCGGGGATCAACAACGTGTCTTACAACGTGGATGTGTCAGAACTGCGCGACTTTGCCAACATGGTGTATCGACAGGAATACAGCGCCGAATTCCCGCAGATTCATCCGGTCATCGACGTCGCCGGAGAAGCGCCGCCGGCGGACGAAGACATGGATGTGCCCGACTACATTCAAATCCTTCGCGAAGGCGAGGCGAGCGAAGCCCGCATTGCCGTTAGCCGATTGATCCATGCGGGTGGCAGGTCGGTTCATCCGCTCATGGATGTGTTAGACGACCAGAAGATAGCAGCACGTTGGCCACTAGCCCTGGAGGCGCTCGAGAAGATTGGCCAGCCTGCCGGCGATGCTCTCAAGATGGGCGTGGACAAGTTGAAGTCCGATGATTCGGCCGTCCGCGTGGCCGCGGCTCGTTATGTAGCCGCGATGGGAGCGCCGGCCCGCAAACATGTGCCCGACCTGGTTGTCGCCGGAGGAATCAATAATCCGCAAGTGCGGGCCGCCTGCGAAAAGGCCATCATCAAGCTGGGTCCGTATGCGTCGTCGGATCTCAACATGATCCTCGGACCGGGCAACGACAAGGATGAATACCTGCGTGCATTTCGGGCCAAGCTGTTGGTGGAAGTGGAATTGCCGCAGGACGAACTCGTTCGTCGAATGGAAAAGTTCTTCAAGGACGACAGTGCAATTGTCCGGGCCGAAGCCGTCCGAGCTGTCTTCAAGCCGCGGAAGTTTCCCCGGCAGGACATGCATCGGCTCGCGATCCCCTTACTGGCGGACAAGGAATTTATCGTTCGGGCGGCGGCGTTCGACAACCTTTATGCTGTTGGCCGGGTCGAATTGGAGGACCTGGAAACGTTTCGCCCATTCTTTGCCAGCGATTCGCTGTTCATTCACCGCTATCTGCTGACTCGCGTGGGCGACTTTGGCGAGAAGGCGGTCTCGATTGTCCCCGAACTGAGCAAGTCTCTCAATTTCCCCGACGACGAGATCAAGGAACGCGCCATGAGCGTCGTTCTGGGCATCGGCCGCGATCTGAAAGTCCTGACGAAAGACTTCATCACGCTGTCGAAGCACGATAAGCCGACCATGCGCGTCAAGGCGATCAGTTGCCTGGATCTGATTGGCAAAGGCGAGCCGGGAGTCGTGACCGCATTATTCGATCGACTCAGTGATGATGCGGTCGTGGCCGCGGTGCCCCGCAATACCGAGCAGGCCCTGCTCAAGACCTACTCGGGCATCGACGAACGCCGCAAAGCGATCAAGGACATGCGGCCCTATGACAAAACCAAGGAAGTGCCGGTCTGGCTGTGCGCCGCCCGCGTCTTGGATCAAATGAGCCCATACAAGACCGAAGGGCAGGTCAAGGAGATCCAGCCGTATTTGAAACGCGATCCCCTACGCTCCGTGTTGGCGCAGTTCAATGCGGCCTACGAGATCGCCAAATCCGGGCCCATGGCTCGTGTGGCCCTTACCGACCTGGTCAAAACCTTGGCCGATCCGGATACGAAGGAGGTGGTGACCAAGGAATCGCTCTGCGAGGCAATTGGGAATTGCGGACCGGAAGCGTCCACGGCGTGTAAGGTGCTGGCCGATCATGCCATTTTCGAGTTGGTCGAGGATCGGGCCCGCTCCGCCGGCGACGCGCAACGAATTCTCAACCAGCGCGTGCGGTCCGCAGCGCTCGGCGCCCTCGGACATCTCGGCCGCGGCGCCAAGGACGCGGTCCCGGCCTTGGCGAAGCTGGCCGACCCATCGTCCGATCCGCAAACCCAGGACGAGACGATTAAAACGTTGGGCAACATCGGCGGTCCCGCACTTGAGGCCGTCCCCAATTTGATGGAGTTATTCCTTACGGCCCGGCCAGCGCAACGCGAGTTGCTCGTCGTCACCATGAAGAAAATCGGTCCAGAGTCGCTCGCGCCCATGACTGCGTTCCTTCCGAAGTACGAGAAACAATGGCGGGAAAACGCCGGGCCGCTCAAGGATCAGATGGCGAAGGCGAAAGGCTGTGTTGAATGCATTATTGCCATCGGGGCTGGGTCGCTGAACGAGAAGCGGCGCCTGAAACTGATCGATGATCTGAAGGCCCTTCGAGCCCGCGCGGTGATGAAACGCGAGAAAGAATTCTATACCCGGCTGGCCGAGGCAATCACGCAGGTGGAGACCGCCAGAAAATGACCCGCGATCAGAGTTGCCCCAATAGCGCCACGACCTCGCGTGCCCCGGAAAGATTGTCGAAGTTCCAACATTTGCTCAGAACTGCCGCGGCCGTTTGCGCGCCGTAAGTCGGCTCAACCAGCGTGCGGAATTTCGCTTCGACTTCGGCATCCGACATCGGGTTGCCGGCATGACCGCGCGGGAACTCCACTTCATGCGTGAAGCTTCGGCCATCATTGAGTGTAACCACGAGTCGGTTCGGAATGCCCCGCGGATAGCGCAGGGAAAGCGCATCGTCCAAATGGACCTTCACTTTCGTGAGTAACTCTATAACCTCCGGCGCCGTGAATCGCTCGGGATCGAATTGCCGCAAGGTGACTTCCCCATCCAGCAATGCAATCGCGGTGCAATACGGCAAACTGTGATCGGCCGTCTCGCGCGTCTTCGGCGCCCACGCAGCCGCGTACTTGCCGATGATATTGTAACTGGCCTCGAACGTATAAATGTCCACTGATTTAATCTGGCTGGTGTCGCCGATTTGTCGGCGAAGGGTGAGCGCGGCGTCAATGGCGCTTTGCGAGTGATATTCGGCGGGCCAGAACTTGATATAGGTGCGGGCGATCATGAACGGCTCATCGGCCTCGTATTCGGCGCCCATCGGCGCAACGGTGAACGCCTCACGCGTAACCAGCTTCATGAAGCCGAGATCGCCTTCGAAAATCGGCGCGGGCCCGGTCATGCCGGCCGCCGCCAACGTTGCCGCGAACACCCCGTTCCTCGCCGCATTCGCAAAGGCGCACCCCTTCCACATGCTCAATTCGCCGGACCGCGTCTGGCGGAGCGCGATATTGCAGACAGCAGCCAGGCCGATGGCGTGCACTGTCTTCATCGCGTCGAGGCCCATCAATTTGGACGCGGCGACGGCCGAGGAAATGGCCCCATAGGTCACATGGTCGACCCCTTGCTTGCGCAGCGAACATGCATCGCAAAGCCGACATTGAATCTCATAACCGAGCACGCCGGCCGTGAGAATATCGCGGCCCGATCGGCCGAACGCTTCGCCGACGGCCAGGACCGGCGCCCAATTATCGCTGGGATGGGCCGGCTCTTTGGAAAGATAGGTGTCATTAAAATCGAGAAAGCGGATCAGTAGTCCGTTGACGAATGTGGCCCATTCGATGCTCGATTCACCGCCGCCGAGCAGCGTTGCCCCGGGCTTGCTGCTCACGCGAAGAGCGCACTCGCGCGACACCGAAAAGGTCTCGGATGGCATCGCACCAACCGCGGTTCCGAACGAGTCGATCAACCGCCGTTTAGCCTCATGAATCGCGGCCGGCGGAATGTCTTCGAAGCGCAGTCGCGTCGCGTAATCGGCAAATCGTTGGGCCAGCGTCGAGGAAACAACCATGTCAACTCCAAACAGGACTCTGCTTCAACCGGTCGTGAATCACTTCGATTTGGGCATGGCCGCGGCGTCGCGCTCGATGGCTCGTAAAGTCCGTGCCGCATCGACGCCGACCAATATGCAGGTGCGCAGGAGGAACAGGCCTATCATCGCGAGGCCGGCGACGAGTAGCCCGGCGAACAGCCAGATGATTCCCGCGGATGATTGATTGGCGTGCCCCTCGCCGCCGCGAATTTGCGGAAGCACGGCGGCATAAATCCATAGGCCGAGCAGGATGAGCACCCCCGCGGAGCCGCCGAGCGCGAAGATATTTGCCAGCGTCACCGCCGCCCGATAGGAGTCGAGTTCCGCCCTGGCTGTCGAGTCGGCCGTGCCGTCGTCGCCGTCGAAGGCCAGGCCGGCGTCCTTCGCGATCGATCCGATCCGTCCAGGGAGTGGAGGCGGGGCACTCATCGGCGGCCGTTCGGGCATCTGAAATTGCCCGCGGCAGTGGGGGCAGGCAACAACCTTGCCCGCCATCGCCGACGCAAAGCCGACTGGCTTGTTGCAATGCGGGCAACCCAGCAATGCCTCGCTCATTGAAAGCCCTCTGAATCGTCGCGCCCCGTGGCGGCATTATCTGCGTTCAATTCAATTGGTCTCGGATTTTTCGATTATTTTCGGGCGCGAATCAGTATTTGGCGGCAGAGAACAGCCTCGCGAAATTCCAGTCTCATTCCCAACTCGCGCGCCCGACCAGGTAAAAGCGACACGTCGCGGTAATTTCGGACGCCCCATTTTGCTCGACTCTGCCGCTTCCAAGGGTTAGACGATTCGCTCCAGTGATGATGACGGAAACGGGTAATCCAATTGCGGTGTCTGACCGGGTTGCAGCCCCTGTATTTCCGTCCTACGTTTCGAACAACTTGCAGAAGCGATGCAACCGGAAATCCTCGCCCAGACGTTAGGACCCGTCCAATGACACCGAGACTGCGAGCTTTTCTCGTTGTACTCGTCTTTGGGCAAGGTCTGGTCCTCTGGTGGATGTCCGGCCAATATCACCCGACTAGCGGTGCCGCGGCGGAACCCGAAAACGGGTCCACATCTCTGCCAATCTGGAATGGCGACATTGCGACCGGCAAGTTTTGGGGCAATGAGACGAGCAAAGTGATTGACCGTGAAAGCGCCGGGATGGATGGCAAAAGCCCATGCATCACCATTCGCCTTTCCGGCCCGGGCTGGCATGGCTGTGGTTACAACTGGAAGGGCTGGTATCCGGCCGATGCGAGCGACGACGTTTCCAAGCACCGCTCGCTGATCTTCTACATCCGACAATTGACCCATGTGCCCGACGCCGACCTGACGATTCACCTCGTTGACAACATCCAGCGCAAGACCAAAGGCTCCGTCGGCAACGGTCTGTCGGTTCTGACCGATGGCTCGATCTCGCGAATTGACGGCGAGTGGCGCAAGGTCGTCCTGCCGCTGACGCGATTTGCTCATGACACGGACCTGAAACTCAACCGGCTTTGGGGCATCGATTTCTCGGACTCGTCGAACCGATCGTTGACATTCCAAGTCGACCGCATCAGTTTCGCCGACGATCGTCCGCCGTGCCCGAAGTTTTCTCCCACGGCCGGCTACTGTGCAACGGCGACCATCGACTTCGCTCGCCCGACCTATCCCATTCGCGACGAAATCTATGGCGCCTGCGATCTGCCATTGGAACAGGTCCGCGACTTCGGCTTGCCGATCGAACGTTGGGGGGGGAATCGCTCGTCGCGCTTCAACTGGAAGATCAACGCCGACAGCGCCGGCAAGGACTGGTTCTTCAAGAACGGCGGGAACAAAGTGACCAACCTGGCCGACGGCGGCTGGGCGCAATTCCTTCGCGCGAACGGTGACGTCGGCGCCGGCGGCTACATCACCGTTCCCATGCTTGGCTACGTGGCGAAGGACCGTAAGTCGTTTAGCTATTCGGTGAAGAAATACGGCGTCCAGCAAACGACGGAAGCGGGCCAGCCGGATGTCGGCAACGGCATCGCGTCGAATGGTCGACGAATTGTCTGCAACGACTGGCGCGACACATCGGTCCTCGCCGGACCGGACTTCATTGCGGACGGTGTGCGTCTCGCGGTTCGTCACTCGAAAGGCTCCCGGACACGCTACTGGGCCCTCGACAACGAGCCGATGCTCTGGCACGAAACGCACCGCGACGTTCGTCCCAAGCCGCTCGGATACGACGAACTCTGGGACCGGACCGTCCGATACGCGGAAGCGATCAAGCAAGCCGACCCATCGGCGAAAATTGCCGGCTTCTGCTCGTGGGGTTGGAAGGACCTGTACTACTCCGCCGCCGACGAGACGGATGGCTCGTTGCATGGGCTCGATTCCGCTGCGCACGGACGAATGCCGCTGGCCGAATGGTTCATCCAGAAATGCGGTGAATACAAGCGCCAGCATGGCAAGTCGCTCGTCGATGTATTCGATTTCCACTGGTATCCCGAAGCGAAGTTGAATGGGCAAGCGCCCTACTTGGGAACGGGCATGGATGTGCGGTTCAACCAGATGCGGCTTCGCGCAACTCGCGACCTCTGGGATCCGAGTTACCGGCCGGAATCGTGGATTGGGGATATCAACGGCGGCGAGCCGACGATGGTCCTGCGCCGCGTAAGAGGGTGGATTGAAAAGCACAACCCCGGGATGGAAGTCTGTGTCGGCGAGTACAACTTCGGCGGCGGTGACAATATCTCCGGCGCACTCGCTCAGGCGGATGTGTTCGGCATCCTCGCCCGCGAGCGGGCCGATCTGGCGTTCATCTGGACGCATCCGGAAGGAACGCAGGAACTCGGGTGGAAGCTGTTCCGCAACTACGATCGGGCGGGCGGCCGATTCGGCGACTGCTTTGTCCCTTCGGACAGCAAGCCAGGCGACCTTGCGGTCTATACGGCCAAGCGATCGAAAGACGGGGCCACGACCATCGCCGTCATCAACAAGAACCTCGGCGGTCAATGCACGCTGACACTGAACGTGCCTGGACTGAAGGGCCACATGCGCATCTTCCGATTCGACCAGGAAACCCGGTCCGAAGTGGTCGAAGTTGCGAACCAAGCGACCGACGTCAACGGGCAGATCAATCTGACAATTCCTGCCGCCTCGGCAACGATGATCGAAGTGAAGTAACTCCGCAGGCATGGACAATCCTTTTCCCGACGCCGCCTCTGGAAAGGGGTCAGGACTTTTTCCAGGCGAGTCGCCAACGATTCCGTTTCCTCGAACATTCGGCCGAAACTCCAGGTCGGCGGTCCGTGGCACTGTTTCGCATTCGGCGCCGGCGTCGCCAAGCGCCTGCACCATTCGCACTTCCGGATTTCGTGAGACAATGAAACTTCGATCCTGGGTTGCCCATACGAATAGAAAGCCCAGCACGAGCAGCATCAATGCGCTCGGAGGGAAGGTTTCTTGTGGGACGGATTGCAAATCCGTCCTACCCCCCGCATCTCGTGGGACGGATTCTCGTGGGACGGATTTGTAATCCGTCCTACAGTCCAATTCTTGTGGGACAGATAGCAAATCCGTCCCACTTGCGTTGCCCTGCCGGTCCCAATCCAGCATGAACTCGTCATCCGTAAGTGGTGGCAACCCCTGGATCGCTCGTTTGCGGTCCAGACGCTCACGCCAGTCGTTCATGTCTTCCAGCACCCCCTCCAGGATCCGTTCATTGGGAGTTTTTGGTTTGTCAACGGGTTGGTTTACGACGCTGGCCATCCCGAACGCCTTGGTGGAATACTTCAGCCAGCACTCATTCGATTTCAAACGGATCTTGAGATCGTCGCTACGCATGAGTCCGTGCATTTGCGACTCGCATTCCTGATGGATCTGTTCGAACCGACTCTTTTGCACCTGGAATAGGAGCGGCTCCCACTGGCGCGATACCGGATCGGCCAGTTCTGGCAGGTCGAGGTCTTGCGCTGGACTTTCTCAGCGATGGCCTGCCAGGAATGCCCAACGGCCCGCATCTCGGCGGCGATGTGAAGAAGAGTTTTGAGATTGCTGCTCATGGGAATCTCCAGAATTGCAAGCCGTGATGTGTGGATCTGGCTTGAGAACCGCGGAGCGAAGTCAGCCCGCGTCGAGAGATGAGGTGTGATGTCACACACTCAATGACAGCTAATGGTGCAAAAGGGCGGTTGTCAAATGAAAGTGAACATATTTTCAGTAAAACTTTGGATTACCGGTTCGAGGCTGGTTTGGTTGGCGAACTGCATCGGGTTTCGTCGGTACCGCAACGCGGTTGAATCGCAAAGCCCAGGCTTGCCGGCGAGCGGGCAATCCTGGTTCGGCTGTCGGTACCGCAACTCGATTGAATCTCGAAGCCCAGTTGGCTATAGGTGGGGTGGAAAAGGGGATGCCTCGAAAGTGGAATGGTGTTCGGTAACGACTACCGGTTCCACGTACAGGAGGTCATCCCCGTGAAGAGCAGAGCATACCGTGCCGTCGATGTCAATCGAATTGAACTCGATGATTGGCTCGCCGGCCGCGAGGGCTTGGTGGTGCATGCGGGATTGGACATCGGCAAGGAGTGGATCTACGGCACGCTGCGTTGGGGCGTCGGCGATTTCGATCGCCCGTGGCGAGTACGCAATCCCGCGGACGTGATTCGGCTGGCGGAGTTGTTGCGTGATGTGGGCCAGGGCCGGCAATTGATCGTCGCGATGGAGCCGACCGGGACCTACGGCGATGCGGCGCGGCAGGCGCTGGAGCGGGCGGGCGTGGTCGTGCATCGGGTCAGTCCGAAGATGGCGTCGGACTATGCGGAGGTATTCGATGGCGTGCCGTCGCAGCACGACGGCAAGGACGCGGCGGTGGTCGCTGAGTTGGCAGCGCAAGGCAAGAGTTGGCCGTGGCCGATGCCGAAGCCAACCGAGATCGAGCAGGAGCTGGCGTATCAAGTCGATTGGCTCGATGGCCAGCGTCGTCAGATGATGCAGTGGTGCGGTCGGGTCGAGGCGTTGTTGAGTCGGCATTGGCCGGAAGCGACGCGGATCGTGCCGTTGTGTTCGGGAACGATGTTGGCGTGTCTGGCCGAGTACGGCGGGCCGCGTGGATTGGCGCTGGCGTTGGATGGCGTGGAGCGCGTGCGAGGTTGGGGCCGATGCTTCTTGAGCGAAGAGAAAGCGCAGGCGCTGGTGTCGAGCGCGCGGTCGACGGTGGGCGTGGCGATGGGCCCTTGGGATGAAGAGCGCTTGCGTCGATTTGTTCGGCAAATCCAGGGCTGTCGTCGTGAGATGGCGATGGCGCGACGGCGGATGCGGGCGTTGACGCGTGATCATGCGGGGATCGTGGCGATGAGCGCGGTGGTCGGGATCGGGACGGCGTGCGTGTTGTGGGTGGAACTGGGCGATCCGAGCGCGTACCATTGCGGGTCGGCGTATCGCAAGGCGATGGGGTTGAACCTGGCGGAGCGCTCGAGCGGCCAGTGGCAAGGAAAGCTGCGGATCAGCAAGCGTGGTTCGTCGGAGGTGCGGCGGTGGTTGTATCTGGCGGCGTTGCGCTGGCTGAGGCAGGAGCCGGTGCGGGGTTGGTATCGGCGTCAGAAGGCGCTGCGTCGTGGCGAAGGCAAGGCGGCGGTGATCGGCGTGATGCGGAAATTGGCGTTGGCGTTGTATCGGGTCGGCGGGCGTGGCGAGGCGTTTGATCGACACCAGTTGTATCGAACGGTGACATCGGCGAACGCGGAGTGAGACACGCGTCGGCACGGGCGCCGGCGTGAGTGGTGGGACGGAAGGGAATCCCGAACGAAAGGAGCGCGCATCGACGCGAGTGCAGACGACGCCTCTGTTGTGCCACCTTCTTCAACAACCCTTACGCGCCCTTCGCGGAGCGCCAAGCCCAGTTTCGAGGGGCCGCAACGGAGTTCATCGGCGTGATCCTCCATGGAGCCAATTCGATGGTCCCGAGCGATCGGGATACATTCCAGGCAAAAGGTTTGGGCTAGCCGATGGCCGAAGTTCAGAGGAGGCGTAGGCGACGAGTCGAGGCGGATGGACAGGAACGATGGTCGAAGGATCGAGGAGAACGGAGGGCAGCGGACGGGGAGTGCTCGGCTGCGTCCTCCGCGGCCTGCGGCCGCGAAGGCCGCAGCCGAGCACTCCCCGTCCGTAAAGAACGTGACGGTATCCCCGAAAAAAAACGCCTTGACATGCTTAGAAAAGGGTTGCCCGCTTGCGGGCTACCCTGGGTAACCGGCGCCAAGGAGATTCTACCGCAACGCGGTTATATCACGCGAGTCCTGTCGAGCGCTTGCCGTTGGGCGAATGGCGAATGTGTTGCCCGGGTCGCGCATGCTATAACCGCGTCGCGGTAGAACGTCACTTATGCCGGTTACCCAGGGTAGAACGCTGCGCGTTCAACCCTGGGCTTCGAGATTTAACGCCGTTGGCGTACAGCATTTCAAACCAAACCAGACACCAGCCCGTGGAGAGTCCTAATTCGCCACCGCGGCCCGCAAGTCGTCGTCGGCGATATCGCCAAGCCAATCGAGCGGACTGATCACTCCGACTCCCCTCGCGGGTGATGTACGTGCAGAGCATGGTTGCTTGCAAACTTTCATGTCCGAACGGCATTTCAAGGCCGTTGGCATCGGGGACACGTTCGAGCAATTTCATGGCAGACGATCTAGTTGGGTTTGAGCGGAAAAAAGCGCGTTAGACGACCGCGAATGCCGACGGCGACAAGTCCAGCCCGAGGTGGATAGCGCTAATGTGCACAATGAACGGTATGAAAGGTCAAGAGAATTTCGTGGGAAATTGCCGCCAGTTGCGCGAAGTGTTACTATCGAGGTTGGGTTAGCGAAACAGAAGTTCGGCGAGGGAGGGCCAAGCAACGTGCAACCGTGGCCGTTCAGTGAGGCCGAGTGGGCAGCCGTGAGCGAAGCCGCCTTGCCCGTCGTCAATGCAGGGTTGGCTGAGGACTCCGTGCTGCGGGCGTCGCACCTGATCGGACTGCTCGACGTTTTAGCCGCTCTGCGGGCGCGGCATGGTGACCATCCAATTCTGCTGGAGACCGAGGCCGATTTCGCGGAGGATGACGCTGAGCGGGTCGCGCTTTACCGTAGGGCCGTATACGCTGCTGAGACTCACGGGATACAGACGCTGACAATCAGGCTTTCGCTGTCGATGGTGTTACTCGACATGGGTCAGTGGAAAGCCGCGCGAGACGAGCTGCGCGCGTGCGAGCACGAGTTGCCGCAGGGGGACGACTCAGACCGAAAGTCGTGGGCGGAGTTGGTCGCGGAGTCGAGGCAGGCCGAACGAAAATTTGGAGCAGACCGCCGCCGTCCGTGCTCTGATCAGAGTTCGTAGCCCTAGAAGGCGGCGGCAGCTCAACGAAATGTTCGGCGAAGAGGCTGAGGGTGAAATGGCAGAGGAACCGGAGATCAGTCCGGAGCAACTTGCGACCTTTCGCCGTTGCACGTTCGCCCGGCGGGTGTTCACCCCGCGCTCGTCGCTGTGGGCCAAGAGACCGCTGAGTCGCGGCGACTTACCTCCCGACCCTCGCAACGATGGCGACGAGTGGCACGTTTCCAAGCCGTATACCGGAGAGCCGTTCGATCCCGAAGAGTACGAATTGCGCGAGGGTGACTGGGACCACGAGCACTGCGACGTGTGCTGGTTTAAGGTGGAAGACGGGACGGCCTACTGGCCAAACATTGATCCGGACGCCGGGCAGGTCGATCTGTGCGAAGCGTGCTACCCGCGAGTCATGCGCTTGCTTGGCAAACCGCAAACGCCGAACGATTAGTTGGAGCAGACCGCCGCCGTCCGCGTTCTGATCATAGTTCGTAGACCTAGAAGGCGGCGGCGGCTCAACTTGACGTCCTGCGGTGTCTCGGCTTTGTTTGATTCCGCGAACCTGGCGACTGCGACCGCTCTCCTAGCGGGCAGACTCACGCTCAAAGAAGGGAGGTAGCGATGATACGCGATGGTATATGCCGTTCCGCATTCATCCCCTCCCGTAGCTCAGCGGTCAGAGCGCGGGCCTTATAAGCCCGTGGTCGCGGGTTCGATTCCCGCCGGGAGGACTTGCGGGACGAGCGTCCGAATAAAGAAGTAGATAATTGACGATGCGAGGTTGGTTGTCCGCGAACAACCTGACCCTGGACCGGGTTGCTAAACCCGAGTGCCAATGTAAGATCAGCGCACTGCGCGTCTACCTCGACGCCTGCTGCTGCAACGGCCCTTGGACGATCGATCTCAACCGCGCGTTAATCTCGAAGCCGAGGCCGTGTTGACAATTCTGGGGTTGGTCGAAAACGACGACTTGGAATTGGTGTCAACCGACGCGTTGGAATTTGAGGTCGACCATACCCCCGATGCCGAACGACGAGGTGCGGCCAAGGATATTCTGAAGTTGGCCAGCGAAACGATCCGTCTCGACGATCGCGTCGAAACGGAGGCGACAGCTTTCGTTGAAGCCGGATTCAAGCCCCTCGACGCGCTTCATCTGGCCTTCGCGTCGCACGCTCAGGTAGAATATCTTTGCACGTGCGACGACAAGTTCCGGAAGAAGGCGCCGTCAAAAGTCGTTGAAAGTGGAAGTCATCTCGCCGATTGAACTCGTAATGAAAGTTGTGCCATGAGCGCGGTAATTCGACCGATTGCCGAAATTGACCGCCGAGCCAGGGAGATTTTGATTCGGGACTTGGGAACCGTCGATACTCTTCGGTTTTTGGGCCAATTTCGTTCTGGGTCGGGCGACTACGCCGCCGAGCGGGGACAGTGGCTCGACGAGCTTTCTCTGAAAGAGATTGTGTCCGCAATCAAAGGCAAGCGGCGAAAGGCACGCCGAATCAAGCAATGAAGCTTGACCGCCACCTCGAAGTCGGCGATTGACGTTTAAAGCCACCGAAGGCGGCGGCCGCCTATTGCTGATCGTTCGGCGGCCGGGAGGCTTAGTGGCAGCACTGTCCCGATGGGTCTGTCGCTCTGCTACCGTCGCGGCATTCGTGCTGGCCGCCGGTTGGGGGGTGCTCTCAGCCGTCGGACGGGACGACTCTTTTGCCCAATGGGGCATTTTCCTTGGGTTGGCCTTGGTTTGCACCGTCTGGTGCGCTGACCGATGCGGAGGCGCGGCCGCGCATTGGTGTGGCCAGTCCGGATCGGCATCTTCGTGTTTTGGCCGCTCGGCGTACCGGCTTACATGGTATGGTCTCGCGGACGCCGCGGACTGATCACGGCGGCTGTGGCCGGCGTCGGTTGGCTGGTTCTGATGTTCGCAGTGTCCACCGTATCTGAGTTGATTTTCACGGGCGACCCGATCCCATCGGCAGAGCGCGCCGTGTTGGAATCGGCCGAGACAATGGAAGTGTTCGGCCTCGACCCGCGGGGGGACACGCGGCTGCCGGCACGGAACGAAAAGACGGTTGGGTTCCACGGGTATCCGATCCTGCGGCGGGCGCAGGTCCCCGACGCTGCCACGCGCGCGGAGATCGCGGCTGCAGTCGTCAGGGGCCGGCGTCAGTTCAACGGCGAGCCGCCGCACTGCTTCGATCCGCACCACGGAGTCCGGGTCACTCGCGGCGGGCAGACGGCGGACTTCGTGATCTGTTACGAATGCAAGCAGGTGAGCGTGTACTCGTCCACCGACTACGCCGGGTCCTTCCTGACCGGCGACGCCGGCCACAAGTTGCTCGACCGAGTGCTCAAGGACGGGGTGGTCCCGGCCGACCCAAAAGCCCGCCCGTGAGGCCACCGAACCAGTGGATGTCCCCTCCGACTTGAACAAAAGATAGAGAGAGCGGCTACGTTCTTACTAACGACGTATGTCTATCTGTTTATTCAAGCCTGTCTGAGAGCTTCGTCCCGATTCTACGCGAGCGCCGGGATGGTTCTTCGCAACTGCACTCTGTTCGAGCGGCACCAAACAGCCTTACGAGGTCAGGTCTCTTCACCTGCCGATGAAGCGACTGTTGCGGGGAGGTCACGTCGGGCTGACGCCTCGACGCTCGCCCTCTTGCAGCCCCGCTCGCATTCCTTGGCGGGAGCTGGTGTTTTCGAATCCAATCGTCTGAGCGGCAAACTCCCCTTGCTCTCTTCGCCATCTTGCCTTATATGCCCACGCCCGCACGGAACGCCGCGCGCCGCGGAGGCTCCACGTGTTACGGTCGGCCGCTCAACGATTCACCGTTGCCACGCTCACGGTGGGAGTCTGCGCCTGATCGGCGGGTGTTTCACGGGGAATCCCAGCTACTTTCCCTATTTGTTGCCCGCGGGACCACAGATCGCAACCCATCCGAAGCCGGCCGGTCCCGGATACTTCGAAGACTTCGATCCCAACGCTTGTCGTATTGTCTTGCGGCCCGAAACGTGCTCGGCGCGGATTCGCAGCACGCAAGTCTTTATCGCCACCGTATATGACGGCGATGGAATCCCCCGGCGAAAGCGCCGCGTCGACTGGATGCTCGAGGGGCCCGGGTCCATCATCGAAGTCGATGAAAGCGGGTTGACCCCCGGTCGCGGCATGAAGTTCGACAACAAATACGCATACAGCACGACGGATTATTTCGAACATTGCCTCAATCGCGGCGGCATCGACTTCACCATTGGGCCCGGGCAAACGTGGTGCGTGGTGACGTCGGCCGTCGAAGGCGAAACGACGGTTACCGCCTATGCGCCGGCCATCTCCGACTGGAACAAGAATCGGGCTTATGCCCGCCTGACCTGGACCGACAGCGGCTTCGGGTTTCCGCCGCCAGTGACGGCTCGCGCCGGCGGGGAATATACATTCGGTACCAAGGTCACCAAGGATGGCGTCGGGCCGGACGGCTATCGCATTCGTTATCGCATTCTCGACGGCCCGCCCGCGGCGCTCAATTCGACCAAGGGATCGCCCGTCGATTCGGTTACAGAGGCAGTGACGACGGTCGATCCCGACGGACTTGCGAAAGTGAGCATCTCGCAGCCGGCAGCCGCCGCGGGGACCAATCGCATTGCCATCGAAGTCATCAAGCCGAATCTCAAGGACCCCACCCAGTACACGATCGTGACCAAGGGCGAAACCAAGATCACCTGGCAATCGCCTCAACTCGGCGTGACGGTGAATTCTCCCAAGGCACTGGCCCTGAATCAGGATGTCAATGTTACGTACGCCGTCACGGATGGCGGACAGGTCGATGCGGGGGCCGTGACTCTCACGGCGAAGATCCCCCCCGGAATGAACGTCATTCAGACCAATCCAAAAGCCGCGGTCGATGGCGATGAAATGATCTGGACGCTGCCGGCGGGCGCTCGCAGCAAGGTGCAGAGCGTCAAGGCGACACTCCGACCGGTGAAGGTCGGGATCGGCGACGTTGATCGCCGATGCCAGAGCGGTCGATGGCACCGCCGGTCGGGGCACGCTGGCGGTGAATGTGACTGAAGCCAAGCTGCTGTTGAAGCTCGAAGGGCCTTCCGCCGGAATTGTCGGCGAGTCGCTGCCGTTCCAGGTCACGGTCACCAACACCGGTGATCTGGCGACCGGCGCCGTCATTCTTCAAGCTCAACTGCCGGAGGGGTTGGAGGTTGCCAACAAGTCGGGCCCGGTCGAGCAACGAATTACTTCCCTTTCGCCTGGACAGTCCAAGACCATCACGTTGCCCGTGGTGGCGAAGCGAGTTGGCAAGCATGAGTTTCAGGCGACCGCCATTGCCGACGGCAATCTGACCGCACCGCCGCAGGATGCGATCGTTGAGATCAAAGACGCCCAACTGGCGCTGACAGCGCACGGGCCGAGCAAGGGTTACATTGGCGAGGAAGTCACCTGGCAACTCGTGGTGCGGAACAATGGCGACGTGCCGATGGGACGGGTCACGGTACGGGCATCGTTGCCGCCGGAAGTGACTTTCATCAAGGCGACCGACGGCGGGAAACTCAGCGGCCGACAGGTTGTTTGGGAACTCGGCACGGCGCCAGCTCAGCAGGAGCGAACGGTTGGCGTCACCTGTGCGTGCGACAAGCCGACGGGTAAGACGACCTTGTCCGCCACGGTTGCGGGCAGCCCGGCTTCCAAGCGCGACGGGGTCATGAAGACGGTGGCGCTCGCGAAGCCGGTTGGACCGGAGAAGCCGGTACAGGCCGTGCTCGAAATCATTGGCGTGCCGGCGTTGCAGATTTCGGTGAAGGACTCGAACGATCCGATTAGCGTCGGTCAGCGAACGATATACACCATCAAGGTGAAGAACGCCGGAACGATGGCTGCGACCAATGTGTTCGTTACTGGAGAAGTGCCGACCATCATGCGACCCATTCGGGCAACCGGGCCGAATAAGCAGGGCACGATCGACAAGCAGAAGATCACCTACCCGGCGCTCGCGAGCCTTGCACCGAATGCGGAAGCAACCTACGTAATCGAGGTCGAAGGCCTTTTGCCAGGCGATGCGCAGATTCGCGTGGAAGTGCGAAGTGAGCGGATCGCCCAGCCATTGCGTGCCGAAGAGCCGACCAAGATCTTGAGGTCGGCCGCGGAACCGGGCGGAAAATGATGTCTGAATTCAAGGAGGAGACAGCCGTGACCACAAGCACTCGTCCGCGCAAAGCGCCCTTCGAGTGCTATTGCGGGCACGAATCGCCAGCGAGTCGTTCGTCGTACCCAGTGGTCGGCACGGATGTTCCCGTGTTGTGTCTGCCACCCGAACGAGAGCGAGCGCTGTGGAAGCTCTTCCGCGAGTTCTTCGATCTGGCTGAAAAGAAACGGCGCTGGCGAATCGCCGACGACATCCCGTGGAATGAATGCAATCCGCGGCTGAATTCCGCGGTGGCGGACATTGTCGAGACGTTTTGTGCGGTCGAACTGTATCTACCGGATTATTCGGCGAAGATTCTGCCGCGCGTTCGCCACAGCAAATCGAGGACCTGGTTTTACGCCAACTGGGGGTATGAAGAGTCCAAGCACTCGATCGCGCTGGCGGACTGGCTGGTGAAATCCGGCCATCGCAGCGAGGAGTACATGGCGGACCTGGACGAAAAGGTATTTGCCCGCGAATGGAATCTGCCGCACGACGATCATGTCGGCATGCTCGTCTATGCGATGGTGCAGGAGGAGGCGACCTTTCTCAACTATCGCAACTTGCGAAGTCGCGTTGAAGAACTCGAACGCGACCCGGCGCTGGAAAAGCTCCTCGGCTACCTGGCTATCGACGAGAAGGCGCACCATTCGTTCTTCCGCGACTGTTTGGAGATGTATCTGGAATACGATCGTCCCGCGGTGATTGAGCAAATGCGGCGGGTGATGAACGACTTTACAATGCCCGCGATCAACGATCTTCTCGACGACAGCAAGGCACGCATCGCGGCCATTCGCGAGTTGGATCTATTCAGTCCTGATATCTATTACCGTCACGTCTATCTGCCCATTCTCGATTCCCTCGGCGTCACTCGCCAGGAAATGCGCCCGCCCTTCCGCGAAAAGAAGTCGCTGCGGGTGGCATGAGGGCGCGATCGACCGTAAACTGCCAAATAGCAGCGGATGAACAGTAGCGAGGCTCGGGGTCTGCCTCGGCTCGACCAACCACATTCTACGTCGGGGAGCGATGGCGCGATGTCACCGCTACAGTCTCTCATCGCGTGCGGCACCAAGCTTTGGCTCGATTCGATCGATCCGGACGAGGTGCGACGAAATCGAGCCCTCGGCGCGACCGGGGCCACGTCCAATCCGATCATCATTGGCGATCTCATCAAGTCCGGCCGATTCGACAAGGAATTGGCTGCCGTGTTGCGCGAACGGTTGGACGATGAAGCAATCTCCTGGCGATTGACCGATATGCTCGTCAGCCGGGCACAAGCGGTGTTCGAGCCGGTCTGGGACCTCACGCACGGCGACGACGGCTGGGTCAGCTTCGAGTTGGATCCGATACTGGAGGATCCCTCCAACACGATGAGCGACAGCGATAAAACCGCTCGATACATCGCACTCGCCAAGGAATGGTCGGTTGGCCACAAGAACCGGATGATCAAGGTGCCGGCCACACCCGCGGGGATCGCGGCGCTCGAAGAAATTGTCGCCCATGGGGTGACGGCGAACGTCACACTCGTTTTCAGCGAACGGCAATACATCGCCGCCCGCGATGCCTGCTGGCGTGGCGCCCAGCGACGCATGAACCGCGACACGTTCAAATCGGTTTACAGCATCTTTGTCAGTCGTTTGGATGTTTACACGGAGAAGCACGTCCCCGAATTGTCGCCCGCCGCCCAGGGAATGGTCGGCATTGTCAATGCGAAGCATATCTGGAAGTTGAATCAACACTTCTGGGCGGACAAGGCACTGAAGCTCAAGCAGGAAATGATCTTCGCCAGCACGGGCGTGAAGAAACCGAGCGACCCGCCGTGGAAGTACGTGGAGGCATTCGCCGGCTCGGACATCGAGACCAATCCACCCAAGACGAACGCGGAAGTCGAAAAGAGCGGGCGTGCACTCACCCGTCACATCGACGAATTGCCGTCACGGGAAGTGCTCGACGAGATCAATACAAAGGTCGACTTCGCCAAGCTCGAAGATGTGCTGATGCACGAAGCGGTGATCAAGTTCGCCGACCCGCAGAAGGCGTTGATCCAATTGATCGCGGCGAAGCGGGCCGGCAAGTGACCGTCATTTCTTGACCAGGTCCAACGACGCCCAAAGTGAGGGGTCCTCCGCGAAGGGAAAGTCGCTGTCGGCGCCGGGTGTTTGCTCCCCCTTCTCAAAGTCGCGGACAGCGTAGAAGACGCCCAGCCGGGGGTACTGTTCCGGGTCGAAGCCGGCCAGGACGTTCGCGCTCAGGAACGCTTCCAGCCGATAGCCCCCCTTGATGCGCTCGAAGCGAAAGGGCACGTCGGCACTGGTTACCAGCGGCGCGTCCTGCAAGGCACGGTGAATCTTCGTCTGCACAAAGGCCGGCTCGTCCTTGTTGACTCCGCCGCCGGCGGCGAGGAAATGAAACTGGTGGCAGGTTCGCGTCGCCCGGTGTCCGGTCCGGTCGCCACGGGTGTCGATCCAGAGCGTCACGCCATCCGACTGCCGCGGCCGGTCCGCGTCGCCAATCGGAAAGTTGTCCTTCCCTTTCACTTCGACCGTGAAACCCAGCCCAGGTTCATTCCATCCGAGTCGCACGTCCGCGAAGTGAGCAGCGCCATCGATGTCGGCAAAGGGGTCCAGGCGGGCCGAATCGGGAAGCTCAATCAGCGAGTCCTCATCGTCAAGCGGCAAGTTCTTCACGTACGGGCATGCATAGAGCAGGCGGACGAGGAAGCGCGAGGGAATCAATGGCATCGTGCGGACTCCAATCGTTCAATCGCCATGCGGAATGCCATTGCTCACCGCTTTCGGCGGCGTGTTGAGCAAACTTTTCTCTAGCACCTCGCGGGCCCTGTCGAATTCCGGTTGCCAGGTGATTTCCGGCTTGCCGTAGAGCATGCAGTCGCGGATCTTTTCGAGCGTGTTCTTCGCCATGTGTGGGCACTTGTTGCACGCACACGTGATCCCCGGCACCGGATGATAGTGATGCTGAGGGTGCTTCGTTTGCAATTGCCACATCATGTTCGCTTCGGTCGCGATCAGAAAGTCCGTCGGCTCCTTGAATGTGCCCACGTACTTGATCATCGCTTCGGTGCCGCCGATGAAGTCGGTCTGATCCAGGATGTTTTGCGGACATTCCGGATGGGCGATCGTCACAGCTTTTGGCATCTGCCTTTTCAGCTTGAGCAAGTCCTGCACGCTGAAAATCTCATGCACCATGCACGAGCCGTTCCACAAGATCATTTTGCGACCAGTCACCTCGCTCAAGTATCGCCCCAGATGCTGATCGGGGACGAACAAGATCTCATATTCTTCCGGCACGCGGCGAATCACTTCTTCGGCATTCCCCGAAGTGACCACCCAGTCCGATAGGGCTTTCACCGCGGCCGAGCTATTGATGTAGGTCACGGTCTGAAACTTGTGTCCATTGATCCGCAGCATTTCCTGGTAGCGCTCGAGCTTATCGGCCGGGCACGAATCCGAAAGGCTGCAACCCGCGGTCAAATCGGGCAGCAGCACCTTTTTTGCCGGGTTCAGCATCTTGGCGGTTTCCGCCATGAAATGTACGCCGCAAAAGACGATGACCGGCGACGAAACCTTCGTCGCTTCGCGAGCGAGTTTCAGGCTATCGCCGGTGATGTCGGCCAGTTCCTGGATTTCGCCGTCCTGGTAGTAGTGCGCGAGAATCGTCGCCCCGATCTTCGTCTTGAGCGATTTGATCTCCGCCACTACATCATCCGCGACTGCGGTGCTCATGTTGTTCTCCCGTGGGACGGATTTGCAATCCGTTTGGATGCGAGGGACGGATTGCAAATCCGTCCCACAACCAATCCGTCCCACAACCAATCCGTCCCACAACCAATCCGTCCCTTACCAAACTCATGTCACCTCATCGGCCCGCCAGACGCGAAAGCCGAAGCCGTTGAGATCGATATCTTCGCCCCGTGGCCCCTCGCCGGGGTTTTCCCGATCCAGGCTCAGACGAAGAAACGACCAAAGGCAGGCCTTCTCGCCCGTGTGGTCGTAGCCGTGCGCATCAGTGTCGGCTTCGATCATCCAGTGCCACGTCCGTCGATCCGTTCCACTATCCGTCGCTTCTTCCTGCCAACCTTTCATCACGCGCTCGACCATTTGGATGGAAGCCTTGTAGACCTTCGTTTCCGTGACATGCAGGCGCAATTCATCAGGTGCCTTCTCGAACTCGACGTTCGGCAGCGCCTTGATCGAATCGAACAGGCGATGTTCCAAAGCCGTGCATCGCCACGGCGACCACAGGTAAAAGGTCACCGCCGGGCCATCAAGCGTCATTCCGTAAAGATCGATTCGCATCGGGCGCTCAGGGTAGAACCGCCGTCGCGGCGGATGGGGGCGAATCCTGTTCTCTCTATCTTCATCCTAAGCGAACGGGTCAAATCAGACGAGCGCCAGCCCTTTCGCCATTTCCTCCTGGATCGCTTCCAATGGCTCAATGCCGACCGAGAATCGGATCAGTCCGTCGGTGATCCCTTGTCGAAGTTTTTCCGCCGGGCTTTCGTAGCGGTGCGATGTCGTGCTTGGATGGCTTAACGTGGTCGTAATATGCCCGAGAGACGGACTGAACCGGATGCCGCTCGATCGTATAAATCGGTTCACAGCGTCGCGGCCGCCAGTCAGCTCGACAGCAAAGCATGTTGCCGAATTGCTCGCCGAGCAATTTGCGGGCAATCGCGTGATCGGGATGGTCCGGCCGGCCGGGATAAATCACGCGGTTGATGCCGGCCTTTCCCGCCAGCCAATCGGCCAGCCGTGCCGCGTTGGTCGAGCAGGCGCGGGCTCGCAGTTCGAGCGCCGGCAGTCCGCGATCGCAGAGCCAGCATTCAAACGGATGTGCGGACAGTCCCCAGGTACTGACAATCTGTTGGACGATTGCGGAGCAGTTCCAAGTCGTTGCCCGCCAGGGATCCCAGCAAGATATCGGAATGCCCGCCGACTACCTTTGTCAAGCTCTCCATGACCAGATCGGCCCCGCCATCCAGCGGTCGATAAAGCACCGGCGTGGCAAACGTGTTATCGACAACCAACCGGGCCTGATGGCGATGGGCGATTTCGGCCAATTTGGGAACATCCGGAGTTCGGCAGAGGGGATTGGACATTGTTTCGACGTGCAGGACGCTTGCGGGCTCCCCGAATGCTGTCGGTCACTGCATCCAGATCGCCGACGTCCACTGCCGTGCTCTTGACGCCAAGTCGCGCCAGTTCCTGACGGATCAGTCTGTTCGTCCGTCCGTACAGCGAATCGCTGACGATCACGCGATTGCCGGCTGAAACCAAGCTCAGGAAGGCTGCCGACAGCGCCGCCATTCCCGACCCGCAAACGACCGCCCATTTAGCCGACTCGAGCCTGGCGAGTTTCTCCGCAAGGGCTTGCGCATTCGGGTGGCCATCGCGAGCGTAGATGAACCCCGGTTCGAGCCCGTCCATGACGCGATCGAGTGCGTCGAGATCCGGCAGGTTATAAACGGAGCTTTGATAGATTGGCAACGCGAGCGGCGACGATGGGCCGAGCAGCGGATCACTCATGAAGAATTCCCATAAGCGGATAGGACGATTGTAGGCGCGAGCGCTGCCGCCCGCTGATTTCATGAAACCGACCAGCGCGATATCGGGTAAACTCAACATCAACGACCCGCCCGCCCGTCCATTGGGCCGACATCCATGCGCTGGCTACTCTCCCTCGCGTTCGCGATCACGCTGGTCGTTCCGACCTTACGGGCGGCCGACAAGGACCCCTTGCGATTCTTCCCCGAGTCGGCGAATGCCGTCGTCAAGGTCGAGAATCCACGGGCCCTGGTGGAGGCGATTCTGAAGCATCCACTGGCGAAGGATGCGCAGAACCTGCAGATTGTTCGCGATTTTCTCGACAGCGCCGATTTCCGCCGCTTCTTTCAACTGGTTGCCCATTTCGAGAAGGAGCTTGGTGCGCCTTGGCCGGAGATCATCGACAAACTCGCCGGCGGCGGGGCCGCGGCCGGACTCAAATTCGGCTCGAACAATGCACCCGTTTTACTTGCCCTTCAAGGAACCGACGAGAAAACAGTCGCTCGGTTTTTCGACCTGGGTCTAGTCGCTCTTCGAGGACGAGCTGACCCGGCAGGGCGCAAAGGAAATGCCCAAACGAAAGACATACGCCGGCGTCGAAGTCGTCGAACTGTCGAAGGAATTGCTGGCGGCACGCGTCGGCGACGCGCTGCTGCTGGCCAACAAAAGCGAGGCCATGAAGGCCGGACTCGACCAGCATGCCGCCAATCTCAAGAATCCAAACGCCAAGAACGCATCCACTGGCCGGGCCCGGACCGAGGCAAGGAAAATCTTGCCTGGCAATCCGCTCGCCTGGCTCTGGGTCGACCTGAAGCCGGTCAAGGAATTGCCGCAAGCGAAAGACTTGTTCAAGACGCCACGCGACAACGTCATTCTGACTCTGCTGTTCGCGGGCTATCTGGATGTAGGCCGCCGATCGGATTTCATCGCCGTCGGCTTCTATCACGATCAGGGAAACTTCCGTATTGCTCTTCGCGCGCCCGCGGGCCGCGAGGGGATGGCGACCGATGTCGAACTCCATTTGCCGCGCGATCCGAAGGTCGGCGGCAGCTTGCCGTTGCTGGAGCCAAAGGGCGTACTACTGAGCCACAGCTTCTATCTCGATCTCGACACTCTTTATCAAAAGCGCGATGCCATCTTCCCGCCGCAGGTGGCCAAGGATTTTGCCAATGGCGAGAAGCAGATTTCACGCTTCCTGCTGGGCACAACTTTGCCGAAGTTCCTGAGCGAAGCCGGCGTGCATTATCGGCTGGTTGCCACGCAGCCGGAAAAAGTGGAGTCCTACAAGACACAGCCCGAGCAGCGGTTGCCGGCCTTTGCCGTCGTCGTCTCCATGCGCGATCCCCATTTCGCCAAGACGATGACGGCGCTGATCAAGGCCGGCGCCGCAGCGCTCGGCACCGCAGGCCTCGACCCGATCCTGGGAAGAAGAGATTGCCGGCCTGCACGCGTTTGGTTATTCGTTTCCGGAGAATGGCAAATTCCCGGACGATCCGCTCAAGTTGCACTTCAACTACCAGCCCACGTTCGTGGTGGTTGGCGATCAGTTTGTCGCGGCCTCCAACAAGGGGCTATGCAAGCAGCTCATTGACATCCTCCAGAAGGAAGATCGAACGAAGTTAATGAGCCAGAACATGCAGGCCCGTGCATACTCCAGCGGCCTGGGCGATTACGTTTACACCTCCGCCGATCAGGCGCTTGCGGGCACGATCCTTGCGCAGGGACTCAAGCTGGGAGCCGCCCGCGAGCAAACGCAAGCTCTGTTTGCGTTTCTGCAAAAGCTCGGCACCGCAAGCATCCAGACCGAGTACACGAAAGATGAATTTCGGTTTGATTTGAATTGGAAGACCATGAAGAAATAGGACGCCTCATGGGCGAGGACGGATTGCAAATCCGTCCCACGGAAGACTGAAGTTGGGCGGATTTTTAATCCGTCTCAAAGACAAGGACGGATTGAAAATCCGTCCCACGGAAGACTGAAGTAGGACGGACTTTTAATCCGTCTCAAAGACAGGGACGGATTGAAAATCCGTCCTACGGAAGACAGGTTCACTGCTATGGCCAACACGATCGACCCGCGGACCGCGTGGCAACCGTACAAACCCGATGCGAACAATCCCTGGGACTTGAAGAAAGTCGGCCATGTCTATCGCCGGGCGACGTTCGGCGCGTCATGGGACGAGTTGCAAACGGGGTTCAAGCTCGGTCCGCAGGAACTCATCGACGCAATTGCTCAAGGGCGGGCAGCCCGCGCCGGATTACGATTCCAAAACCGAGCAGTTTCTTTCGCAGGCTGCGCACAAGTTCAACGCGGGCCCGCAAGCCGCCGGCTGGTGGCTCTATCGCATGATGCGGACCGGGCATCCGTTGCGTGAGAAACTGACGCTGTTCTGGCACAATCACTTCGCCACGTCGAATGCCAAGGTGCAAAACGTCGGCTACATGGTTGGCCAATACGAGTTGATGTACAAGCATGCCCTCGGCAACTTCGCGGACTTGCTGCAAGAGATGTCGAAGAATCCGGCCATGATGATCTGGCTCGACACCGTGCAAAGCAAAAAGGGACAACCGAATGAGAACTATGCCCGCGAATTGATGGAGTTGTTTTCGCTCGGCATCGGCAACTACACGGAGAAAGACATTCGCGAAGCGGCCCGAGCATTCACGGGCTGGGAAATTCGCAATGGCACGTTCTTCAATAATGTCAAACAGTTCGATTCGTCGTCGAAAGACGTTTCTGGGCCAGACGGGCAACTGGAAGGGCGAAGATATCGTTCGCATTTGCCTGGAACAGAAGGCGGCGCCGCGATTCATCGTCCACAAGCTCTATCGATTCCTGATCAGCGAAGCGGAATCGCCGGCCAACGAGTTGATTGAGCCGCTCGCCGTCCGTTTTGCGCAGGGCTACGATTTCGGCAAACTCGTCGAAACCATGTTGCGCTCGAATCTGTTCTTCAGCGAGCAAGCGTATCGGTCGCGGATCAAGCCGCCGGTCGATTACGTGCTCGGCATAACGCGGGCTCTCGAATCGACGATGGGCACGCAGAACGCGTCGCTCAATCTGACGACCGCACTGGAAAACCTCGGCCAGAATGTGTTTCACCCGCCGTCGGTGAAAGGTTGGGACGGCGGGCAGACCTGGCTGAATGGCCAGACGCTGCTGGCCCGGCAAAACCTCGCGCTCGATCTCTGCCGGCGACCCGCCGGGTACCACGAGCCTGCCACGGCCTTGATGCTCGCGCAGAAACACGGCAAGAAGTCGGATGACGAACTGGCCGCGTTCTTCCTCGATCTATTGCTTCAAGGCGATGTGCCGGAGGAAACGCGGAAGCGCATCTTCGAATATGCGAAAGCTTCCACCAAGCAGAAACTACCGTCGTACTGGACGCAGCAGGACATTGCGGAACACCGGGTGATCAGTCTTTGCCACCTGGTAATGACGTTGCCCGAATATCAGTTAAGCTGATCTGCGAATCTCGCTACCCTGGAGTTGGCCATGACCAATCGTCGCGAATTCTTGAAGACTTCTTCCCTGGTCGGCATCGGGGCCACCGTGCCGACGTTTCTGGCCAAGACCGCCCTCGCCGCCCCCGATGCTTCCAGACCGGGAGCGAAGGACACCATCCTCGTGGTGGTTCAATTCACCGGCGGCAACGACGGGCTCAACACCGTCATCCCATTCAAGGACGAACTCTACGCCAAGTATCGACCAACCATCAAGATCCCGGCCGACCAGGTGAAAAAGGTCAACGATTCGATTGGCCTGCACCCGTCGCTGAGCGGACTGGCTGGCTTGCTCGAAGATAAGGCGTTGTGCGTCGTGCAAGGCGTCGGCTATCCGAACCCGAGCCAATCGCATTTCCGTTCCATGGACATTTGGCAGGCCGCGAGCACGGCGGAGTCGTTGACCGAAGGCTGGGTCGGCAAAGCGCTCAAATCGATGAACGTGCCTGCGTTCCATGTCGCGAACAACAACGAGTCGGCGCCGCTGGCTCTCAATGGCGCGCCGGCCCGCGTGCCGTCGATCACATCGATCGAGGATTTCCAGCTCAAACTCGCCGACAGGTCGGGCAAGTCGGTCATTGAAGATGCCGCCAAGACCAAGGGCAAGGGCCTGCTCAATTTCGTTCAGAAGACCGCACTCAACACCTATGCCAGCAGCCAGAAGCTGCAGGAAATCGGCAAGAACTACGAGCCGAAGGTTCCGTACCCGGCGACCGGGTTGGCCAATCGTTTGAAACTCTGCGCTCAACTGATCGATGCCGGCCTCGGCGCACGCGTGTTTTACGTCTCGATCGAGGGCTTTGATACACATGCCAATCAGGGCGGCGCGGTCGGCGCCCAGGCGAACTTGCTGGCCGAAGTGTCCGGAGCGATCACCGCGTTCTACAAGGACCTGGCGGCGCGCGGGCACAAGGATCGCTTGTGCGTCATGACCTTTTCCGAGTTCGGTCGCCGCGCCAAGGAAAACGGCTCGAAGGGGACCGATCACGGTTCCGGAGCACCGATGTTCCTGGTGGGCGGCAAAGTCAAAGCCGGCGCCGTTGGCAAGCATCCCAATCTCGCCGACCTCGATATGGGCAATCTGAAATTCGGCATCGATTTCCGACAAGTCTACGCGGCCGTCTTGGACAAGTGGCTGGGAGTGCGGAGCAAGGATGTGCTCGGCGGCGAGTTCAAGCCGGTGGACGTTTTCGCATGATGGCGCCGTTGGGCATTGCGGCCTGAGCCCCTATCCGCGATGCGGTCTACTAAAAGGCGCGGAGAGTGAAGCGTGAGCGAAGGCGATGCCGTATTTCGGCCGGTCCGCGTCGTCTTCACTTGGGACGCGCGGCAAGATAACTTGCCGACTTTGAGTAGGACGGATTTGCAATCCGTCCGGTTTTCCAGGACGGATTGCAAATCCGTCCTACGGGGAATTCGGCAACTTATTGTTGGGCGGATGCTTACTCTTCAGAATCCGCGAATGGCTAATTTGGCAACGGACTCTCGATCATTTCCAGCGATTGCCGGGCGGCCTGGCGGACATCCTCGTCATCGTCGGATAGAGCCTCGAACAGGGCTTCGACCACATCGTCATCATCGCGGCCGAATTGGCCGAGCAATATCGCCAGCCGCTCGCGAATGATCGGGTCGGAATCGTTCATTCCTTCCACCAGCGAGCCGATGCTTGCGGGACCGATCTTCTTGATCGTGGCAGCCGCCACCATCCGGACGCGGATATCGGCGTCGGCCAGCAAGGGAATGAGGTTCGCGACCGCGGGCTCGGCATCGGCGCCGATCCGCCCGATGGCTGCCATTGCTTCCATGCGCACGCAGGTTGCCTCGTCGTCGAGTGCCGAAACGAGGTAAGGCAGCGAGGGCAATGCCGCGAGCCCCAGGTCGCCGATCGAACGAGCCGCCCGGCGGCGCACCTGGTCGCAGCCATCGTGCATCGCGCCAGTCAGCGCCGGCAAGACGCTGGGCGCCCCCGCACCCAACTCGGATAGTCCGATCACGGCCAGTGAGCGGACGTCGTCGTCGGGAGCGCTGAGGGCTTGCGTCAGGATGGCGACGGAGTCATCGCGATATTCGTCCGGTAGGGTGCCGGTCAGCGCCGCGACGATAATGCGGCGCACCAGTGCGTACGGACTCATCGTGGCGGGCATCGGTTGATCGAGAACGGGGCGGTGCGGGGCGGCAGGAATTGGTATTCCCCAATTGAAGTCAGCCTGGAACGAGCTAGCTCATCTATAGCACAAAGCAGTCGGAAAAATCGAACAACTCAATTGGTTGGATAATGTTTCTGTGTGAGCAAAAATCCTGGCCCGAACGTCTTGGTGCATGGCGTTTAATTTGATTCATTTCTCAGTCACCCGCTGAACGGATTTGATCGGCCGTGAATTGAAATCGGCGACGCGAAGCATCCGGCATGCGCTGAATGACTTGCGACCGCCATGCGCTCCAGCGACACGCGGATCATCGCTCTGAAGAAGCATGATTTTCGGTCCCGCCATCAATCTTCCGGTCCGCCCTTCCCTCTGCGGACGGATCCAAATTGTCCGGAAAAGTCACAAGGTCTCTGGTTGTTATCTCACGTCAGCCGGCCGCCGCATCCAGAAGAAGCAGCAGCGCTTACCCCCATCGCGCATCATCCGGAATCATCGCGCATCCCGGCCGAAGTTCATTGACATCGAGACTCGGGTAGTTTGAAATGGTTTCGCTGAGTAATGGGTTCGGGGACTAGGCGAGGTGTGTGATGAAGCGCGTGAAGAGTCTCATTGTGTCGAGCGGATTACTCGGGTTGGTTGCTGCCGCCGGATTGGCCGTGGCTGCCCCCGCCCTCAAGGACCGCCCGGCCCCGAACCCGCTCCTGGGCCGGTGGGAGGCCACTGACCTGTACATCGGCGGCGAGTCGTCCCCGCAATCGGCGGGCCTGGAATACGAATTCTGCCCAGACGGTCGGTGGGTCATCTACCGGAACGGGGTGGAGATGACCGGCGGACCCCGGTCATTCGCGGCCGGCCCCAAGGCCAAGCTTCCGGCCATCGATCTGACGGAGGGCAAGGAGCAGTACCCAGGCGTGTACCTGGTGGGGCCGGACACGAACGTGCTGACCGTCTCATTCAGCATCGGCAAGGAACGCAGCCGCCCGGCCGGGATCAAGCCCGTCGGAGGAAACATGACCATCACTTTCAAACGGGTGAATGCGAAGTGACCCCGGGGATTGCGGACAAAAGGGCGGCGGCCTGCCGCGAAGGTCGGAATGTGCTTGCGAGGCGAGAAGCAACGGGGATAATGAGGCCGAGGAAACCGGGGAAGGTGATTGATTCCCCATAGGCCAACCGGCCAGTGTGGCGGGTTTAGCTCAAGGCGATTCTACGCTGCCGACTCGGCGAAGGAGCGCCGCGACAATCGCGAAGGCCGCAGCACAGATTCTTTTGCGTTCGGCGGTAGGGCAGAGAAGCCGAGGCCGGTAGATTGGGCCTTCGGTCGACTGATTGACTTTCTGAGAGGGCGTACACATGACCCCGACCTTATTGTTGACCCTGGCGGTCATAAACTCTGCCCCAGTGTTGATCGACGTGACCCGGCTGGCGGGGGAGTGGCGCGGGGAGAGTCAGTTCGGCCGGTGCACGATTGTGTTCTGGCCCAACGGGGCCTGTGTGGAAAAGTCGGCTGGCCGGCTGCGGGCGGCGTCGTACCGGGTGGACCCACACAAGCGGCCGGCCGAAATCGACTTCTGGGATCGGGGCGCAAAGGCCCGCGCCGCGGAATCTACAAGATCAGCGGCGACAACCTCACCGTGTGCTGGGCCGAATCAGTTGGCGACGCTCGGCCTGCGGGTTTCGAGGCATCCAGTCTCCGGACCGAAGTCCCGCACCTTACGCGCGTCGCCGGTGCCGCCTCGCCGGCCATGGAGAAGGAGCTGACCGAACTCGCCCCGTGGGCCAACAAACTGTTCACCGGCAGCGGGAGCGCTCGGCTCCCGGTCGTCGTCCAGGACGTGGGGGTCCTCCCCAAGGGGGCGATCAAAACTGTCCGGGTCAAGATGACCAACATCTACGCGGTTCACCTGCAAATGGAGCCGCCAATGCCGGTTAAGGAGCGGGCACCCGGTGTCATCGTCCGGTGGCCGAACCGACTCGACCCAAAGCAAACGGGGTTCGTCGAAGTGGAGATCGATACCCGGGGATTGGACGGTGAGTATGCGGTGCGGGTGCCAGTGCTCATCTGGGGCGACGACCCAAAGTCGGGGCTCCCGGTCGAGGACCCAAAGACCGGGCACCCATTCATGTCCCAGACCGAGTTGGTGATCCGGTTCGTAAGCCGGTAGCATCAGGCCACCACCAAACGGTCTTATGTCCCCGTCCACTTGAATGAAAGTAGCGAGGCCGGCTGCGCCTGATCTAAAGATGCATGTCGATATTTTTATTCGAGCCTGCTCGAGAGCGATGACTGCTCCTTGCGCAAGCGCCGGGATGGTTTTTCGCAACTGCATTCTATTCGAACGGTACCAAACAGCATTGCAAGGCGAAAAGCAACGAAGATAATGAGTCGGAGGAAACAGCGGGGAGCGATTGATTCTCCGTAGTGCAACCGGCCAGTATAGCAGTTTTCGCTCAACGAGAATCTATGCGGCGGGCTCGGCGAAGCCCCATGGCGCGTGTGCCCGCCGCATAGGTTCCCTAGCTTTCGGACGCGGTGAGGAGGTCAACGATGGAATGGTGGCTCATCGGTCTGGGCGTCATTGTGGTTTTGGCCATTTTCAACACCGAGCGTCAGGCGGCTGGCATCCGCCGTGACGTGGCCCGTGTGGACCGCAAACTGAACTTGATCCTCAAGCAGATGAACGTCGCGTTCGATGAGTTCACGGTGTTATCTGATCGGGTGAAGGAATTGGCCCGCGATCCGAACCGGAAGATTGAAGCCATCAAGGTCTACCGAGAAGAGACCGGCGCCGGACTGGCAGAGGCCAAAGGAACAATCGAGGCGTTCACGGACTCGCTGCAGCGGTAGCGCCGAACGCAAAAGAATCTATTGACGGCTACGCGGTCAACGTCCCGTCGAGGAAAAGAGGATTAGGATTACGATGAGGACTAGGATCAGGAAGAGGACTAAGAGCAGGATTAGGAGTCGCTCGCGCTGCATCTCATCATCGCTCACAAGTTCGGCGAGCTGCAAACGCTGCCGGCAGCGGACCGTTCGCACTGAATCGGCCGGACCCTATACCCTTGTATCCCGCCTGCTTGAATGGCCGGGCGTAAACCGTGTGACGCCGATATGGGAACTGAGAGACGGTCGGCGAATAGAAGGCAAGTCTGTGACCTTGATTGTTGGCCCCCGCCGTGAATCGAACGCCGGGAGCCAGCCGCTGCCCCCTGGCCTCCCAGATCTGCCGTTGCATGAACCTAAGAAAGGGTCCTGGACAGGGCGTGCGCGCCGGATTAACAATTCGACGACCGGGAGGCCCGCGGGTGGCGAACGAGCAGATCGAACGATTCCTGGCGGACCTAGCCCGGAAGCAAGAGCCCGTGGCTGACGACCGGGTCGCCGGGCTTCTGGGCTTGAGGGCTTTGCAGGTCGGGTCCAAAAAGGTCGCAACCGCTCGTGACGCCGACAACTGGCGGGTGCTGGCCTGGTGGATGGTCGTGGTCGAGCCCAGCTTCGACCCGTACTTCGCGGTCGGAGCAGTCCACGAGGAACTGCACACAGGCGGACCGGGGATCGGCCGGGTGGCCATTCGAGGGTTCGTGGCGGGCGAACCGGGGGCGGATGTTGCCGCCCTGGACGCGGACCCTATTCCGGACGCTTTGGGCCGGCTGAACCCATTCCGGGTCGAGCCACCCCACCGGATCCCGTGGGACCTTGAGGGGCAAGAATCCTGGGGGGAGGTGGCGACCGCCGACGGCCTGGGGTACTTGGTCCGCTGGGGGACGAAGGCCGTCGATGAAGGGGCGTTCAGATTCGCTAACCCGGGGGCGGGCTGGCCGCTAGAGTTCGAGCGTCTCGTGTATCAGTTTGCACGCCGTGTTACCCTCACCGGCGGCGTCGGCGACTTCGAGGACGCGCTGGTTCGGTGGCGCGGCTACCGCGACGGGATCGACACCGCCGAACCCATTCGTCCATCGGACCGCGGCGGTAGGATGTGATCATTTCAATAGCAGTCACCGCGCCGCGGCGTTAGGTGACAGAATTGTTCAACTCCGGAGGGCGCTCGGAGGATGATCGACAGAAACGACATGATGGGCGTCCTGCTTGATGCCTGCCCCTCGTTCGCCGAGCAGTGGCAGTCGTTCCAGGACGAGTGGCAGCACGAGGCCGGCGATCTGCCATACTACTTGGTACTGGCCGACTTTGCCCGGCACCTTATCGAGATGCTAGAGCGGAACGAGACTGCCGGGCTGCCTGGTGTGTTCGCGGCCATTGAGCGGCTGCACGTAGAGGGCGATCACTACGTGCGAGAGGCGGCCACGATCGGCCTTCTCGAGTCGTTGCAGAACTTGAATCTCTACAACCGCGCTACAGGCCCCGAAAAGTTCCGGCTGTACCTCGGACGGGAGACGGCGCGGTGGTGGGATAAGCTTAATCGGTTTTGGCAGAACGGGGAACTGCTTGCCGATGATTAGCAAGCATGGAAGAAAAGGGGTCGGGCAGGACGGGCACGTTTATTTATGTGACTCGCTGGATCCGGAGCCTACAGGGAACCTCGTGGAGTCCGCAGCATGCAGCCAGGACATCCCGGCCCGGCGGGAAGTCAATTAATAAACGTGCCCGTCCCCTTTTCCCTACAAGAAGGCGGGCATCCAATTGATCTGGGAGTGACGGACACTAGCCGATCATGGAATTTGCAAGGTCAACGGCCGAGAAATCGCTCGCGGATCGTCAACGGCAGGCGATAAACGTTCCCCGGGGGAAGAACGGAAGGTGACTGAATCCCCGTGGGCCTCCTGGCCTGAGTGGCAGATTTAGATCAAAAAGATCCGATGCGGCGTGCTCCGCGAAGCCAATCGGCGGACATACGCGAAGCCTCATTGCGCGGGGGTGCCATGCCCACGGCTATGCGCTCATCGTTACACACAAGTTCGGTCTGGTCTTTAGTCCCGTTTACGGGACTTGCCGCTTAGCGGTGTAGGCCCGGCGTTCACGCCGGGTTTTGTGGCTCGTACCAGGACTCCAGTCCCGTTCACGGGACTTCTCGCTGTTCTGCTTCAGCCACCACTTGCTTCGCATACCAAGGAAAGCTCACCACGCGCATGGGCGGATTGAGGATCGGCTAGAGCGTATCACACCGACGGAAACGGAGGCTCAAGCTGAACAGCGAGAAGTCCCGTAAACGGGACTCCGGAGGCATATCGATGACCCGGCAACCCGCCCTAAAGGGCGGGCCTACACCGCTTCGCGGCAAGCCCCGTGAACGGGACTCAAATCACGATGCAGATGTGTGTAATGATGAGCGGCTTTGCGCGGGCATGGCACCCGGTGCATGGGCTCGGTATACACGCGGTGGTCAAGCTCGGGTATTATCACATGGACCGCATCGTACTCTCGACCGACCTGCCGCCGTCAGCCACAACCGACGACATTAAATTGCTGCCGTGGCTCTTCCGTGGGTTCGAGGTGAAGTACCGGATCGACGAGTTATAGAAGGCCGAATGAGAAATTGGAGCCAACCGCTGCCCTCTGCGCTCCGATTGTCGTTTGTAGTCTTTGCACACAGCGGCGACCCAACTTGTGGTTCAGCCAGTTACACAGGGAGCGCGAGATGCTGCAGCGACGCGGGCGATCGGGCGGGTTCCTCCTATTGGGCTGCCTCTCCGTGGGGCTCTTTGGCGATCTATCCAGCCGGGCCGCCGGGCAAGCTGCCGAGCGGAAGGGAGCGGGCCAGGAAACTCCGGCGAGGCCCGACGAGGCCCTTACGGCCAAGGTTGATGAGTACGTCCGCCCTTATGTCGAGATGCGAGACTTCAGTGGGGCAATCCTCATCGCCAAGGAGGGCCGCGTGCTGGTGCGGAAGGCGTACGGCATGGCGAACTTTGAACTCGGCGTGCCGAACACTCCTGGGACAAGATTTCGCATCGCCTCGCTGACCAAGACGTTCACGGCCGCGGCCGTCCTCCACCTTCGCGACGAGGGCAAGCTGAAGCTGAACGACCCCGTGACGAAGTACCTGCCCGATTGCCTCGCCTGGGACAAGGTCACGATCCAACACCTCTTGACGCACCGCTCGGGCATCCCTGACTACGGTAGGATTTCCGGTTACGCAGACATGAGCCTGAAGTCGCTCTCCCTCAAGGAGGCGGTGGACTGGTTCAAGGGTCAACCGCTGGATTTTTCGCCGGGGAATAAGAGCCGCTACTCCAACTCGGGTTACGTCGTACTCGCCCACCTCATCGAAAAGCTTTCCGGCCGGAGCTATGAGCAATACCTCCGCAAGACCATCTTCGAGCCGTTGGGGATGCGCAGCACGGGCCAGGCCCGTGACGATGTGCTGGTGAAGAATCGCGCCGCCGGTTATAGCATCGCTCCTACCGAGGACCGGATCGAGAACGCCCCGTGGTCCGATATCTCCCTCAAGACCGGGGCGGGGTCGCTGTATTCCACGGTGGACGACCTCTACCGGTGGTATCGGGCGGTTCGGGATCGGAAGTACTTCTGGGAGGGGCGCAAGTTGGAGGCGTACGGGTGGGGCGTGCGGAACTGGTTCAAGCGCACCGTCCTTACCCAAGACGGCGCGGCGCCAGGGGTGGCGGCTCACATTTCCGGTTACCTGGTCAAGGAGGACACGTGCATCATCGTCCTGAGTAACATCGACGCTGGAGCGATCGGTCAGATGAAGATGGGATTGGCGGCAATCGTGTTCGGCGAGAAGTACGAAAAGCCCACCATCCGGCGGCCTGTCATGGTTCCCGTCGATTCCCTCCGTGTGTACGTGGGGCGGTATCAGTTTTCGGAGGATACGACCTTCGACGTTCTGGTCCGGGGCGGCCACCTGTACTACCGCTGGGGCTCCCGGGGGTTGCCTTTGACATCCCTGGGAGGTGGCGAGTTCTTCGCCCGCGACGCTTTTGCGTACGAGCGCCTGAGATTCATCACCAATGATGCCGGCAAGGTGACTCACATCCTTTTCGGGAAGGACAAAGTGTGCAAGAAGGTCGGATAGCCTGCTCGGCTTGCGGGACTTTGTGCAGCGGGACCGGTGAAACGGTCGAATTTATGTCCCCTCCGAATCGCATTAACGCTGCGGCGAGCGGCTACGTCGTTGCTAACGACGCATGCCCATCTATTGATTCGAGCGTTTCCGAGCTTTGTGACCTTTGCACACGAGCACCGGAGTGGTCCAGCGAACGACGTCGCACTCTTGTCGAGCGATACCAAATCGCTTCGGCGCATCCGAGCCGGCGAGCCCGGTCGCTTCAGCGCCGGGAGGGCTTGGCAGATGAGGTGGTTATGCGACTTCGACCTGATCGGGTTCCGGTTATGGTGCTCGCACTCGCGGGCTTGCTCCCGCTGTCGCCGTGCAGCCGCGCACAGGGTCAAGACGACAAACCGCCGGTCAAGAAGGCGGCGGTCGCCGCAGTCGAGAAGGACGTGCCGTACGCCGACGGCGGCGAGCAACGGATACTCGATCTCTATCTGCCGGGCAAGATGGGGTTCACCACCATCGTGTTCACGTAAATTCGCCTTCGGTCAAGCTTGATGCACAAGTGAACGAGAGATACGCCATTTTCCAGTGCTTCCTTCGCTGGCGTTTCAGGCTCCGCTGACGTGACCGCCTATTCTGAATGGCGCACCATTAATAGGAACATCTAATGCGCCCCCTTCGGTATTCCATCAACGTCACGTTGGACGGGTGCTGCGATCATCGTGCAATTCCCGCGGATGAAGAGTTGCATCGTCACGCGATCGAGAACTTCGATCGGGCCGATGCCCTCCTCTTTGGCCGGGTGACTTACCAAATGATGGAAGCAGCGTTTCGGCCGCCGGCGCGGACGGGAGCACGGCCTGATTGGATGGAACCGTTCGCCCGGACGATCGACGCGGCAAAGAAGTACGTTGTGTCGAGTACTCTGGCTCGGGTCGATTGGAATGCGGAACTGGTGCGTGGCGATCTGGAGAAGGCCGTTCAGCGGCTCAAGCAGGAGTCGGGAAAGGGACTCTTCGTCGGAGGCGTGAAGCTCACGCTGGCGTTGACGGAACTGGGATTGATCGATGAGTACGAGTTCATCGTGCATCCCCGGCTGGCCGGCCACGGACCAACGTTGTTCGCGGGGCTATCGAAGCATGTCGATCTGAAGCTCGTGAGTCGGCTGGAGTTCAGCTCGGGGGCCGTGGCGATGCGATATGAGCCGAGAAGATGAGCACGACGATATGGTCCAACCGGCGCTTTTGTGCATTGGAACCGGCGTGCCCGGTTGCGCGAGCGCCCGGAGGGCTTGGCCGGTCGAGCGGATTGCGATTGTTCTCAGAGTGTTGAGAGTGCGAACGCTCCGTGCATTGAGCCACCAATCAGACGGCCGAGGTTCCTCATGGCAGGTGAATATCGGGTGACGGTCGAGGCGGAGCCGAAGGCGGCGGACATGGGCTTGATTGTAAAGGCCCTTACCGAGTTCAACGCATCGAAGTCGGGCGGCGACAAGCCGGCTCATCTTCTGATCACCGTTCGCGACGAGCAGAATGCCGTCGTCGGGGGTCTGGTTGCAAGCTGCTATCTCGGCTGGCTCCAAGTGCATGCGGTTTGGCTTCCGGAAGAATTCCGCGGCAAGGGGCTTGGGCGGGCGTTGATGCGGGAGGCGGAGAACGAGGCGATTCGCCGCGGATGTCCCCGCATCTTCCTCGAAACGCTGAGCTTCCAGGCGCTTCCCTTTTACGAAAAGCTCGGCTACACGATCTTCAGTTGCTTACGCGATTTTCCGCCGGGCAGTGCTCGCTATGCGCTGACCAAGATTTTGGATGTGCGACAAAGTCCACAGGATGCCGCGTAGCGGGCTTCGACCTTTCCTACCGGCGCTTCCGGTTGGTGGCTTGGTCACCGGCTGCGCACGGTTCACAGCGATTCAGTCGCTCAGCGCGCTGTGGAGCTGAATTCGTGAGAATTCAGTTCTTGGCGGGGACGAGTACTGAATTCTCACGAATTCAGCTACACGATCCGTTTCAGGTCCTTTATTCGTGCAAAGCGTGCCCCGCGCCCGTCGCTCGGTGATAGCAGTGGTGAAACAGGAGTTGCATTTCGTGGAGTTGGATGCGGCGGCAGGTTATTTCGGTGGGGGAGCCATTGCCTCGTTCGCGTTCGCAGCGGTCGATGAATGCGAAGGGATCCCACTGGCTGCCGGTGAGTGCATAGCCCAATTCGCCTGCGTCCAGGGCCAATTGATCGAACACCGGGTTCTCGGGAATTCTTCGGAACCAATACTTGGCGTTGGACGCGTCCGGCTCGCGGCGATGCATGATGCCGTGCCAGTAGGAGCCGAGCCAACTTTGCAGTTCCTGGCTGATGGCGTGCGATTCTTCCAGGAAATCGTGGTAGAGCCACAAGCCGCTGATGCAGGCGTGGGCGGCCTCGCGATCGTGGGCGTTCGGGATGGATTCGACCCCGAGGGATGCGAGGTCGGCCGCGGAACGGTTCGTTGGCTTCGCCTGGACCGAGTTCGGGCAGGCGCTCGACGCGCCACGAGGCCGCCAGTCGCTCGGGGAATTTGGACGGATCGAATGGCGTCATTTGAGGATGGCCTTCACCACCTGGCCGGAGACATCGGTAAGCCGTTCGTCGCGGCCGTTGTGGCGGAACGTCAGCTTTTCGTGATCGAAGCCCAGCAGATGCAAAATCGTCGCGTGGAAATCGTGGACATGAACTTTGCCATCGACTCCGTACAAGGCCGAACTCGTCGGTCGTGCCGTGGATGGTCCCGCCCTTCACCCCGCCGCCGGCCAGGAGCATCGAGAAGCCGTAGGGGTTGTGATCGCGGCCGTCCTTGCCCTCGGTCATCGGCGTGCGGCCGAATTCGCCGCCCCAGATCACGAGCGTCTCGTCCAACATGCCCCGCGCCTTCAGATCGTTGAGGAGCGCCGCGGTCGGCTGATCGGCTCGGGCGCACATGCGGGTGTGGTTGCCTTCGAGATTGCTGTGCGCATCCCAGGCGCTGCCGGCACCGCAATAGACCTGCACGAAGCGCACGCCGCGTTCGACCAGCCGGCGAGCGAGCAAGCAGCGGTGGCCGAACTCGGCCGTCTCCTTGCGATGGAGCCCGTAGGCTTCCTTCACTCGCTCGGGCTCCTGCGACAAGTCGACGATCTCCGGCGCCGATCGCCTGCATGCGGAAGGCGAGTTCGTAGGCCGACTGCCGGGCGGAGAGCTGCGAATCGTCGGCTCGGTTGCGGCGGTGAATCTCGTTGAGCTGCTGAATCAATTCGAGCTTGGCGCGCTGGCGATCGGCGGAGATTTCGGACTTCAGATTCGAGGATCGGGCTGTTGCCCGGGCGTAACAGCGTGCCTTGATAGGTCGCCGGCATGTAGCCGGTGCCCCAGTTCCGCGAACCGCCAACGACCTGGCCGCCATCGGTGAGCACGACGAAGCCCGGCATGTTCTGGTTCACGGTGCCGAGACCGTAAAGCGCCCACGCGCCGAGGCTCGGCCGGCCCGCGAGGATGCTGCCGGTGTTCATCTGGCAGACGGAGCCGACGTGGTTGAGCCCGTCGGCATGCAGGCCCGCAGCACGGCGAAGTCGTCGGCACAGTTCGCCATGTGCGGCAGCCAGTCGGAGAAGTCGAGCCCGGATTGGCCGTACTTGCGGAACTTGTGCCGGCTAGCGAGGAGCTTGTTGCCGCCGATGCCCATCGGCGTGATGACCTTGCCGAAACTCGCGGGCAAGTGGCTTGCCGTTCATCCGCGTCAATTCCGGCTTCGGATCGACGAGATCGACGTGGCTCGGCCCGCCTTCCATGAAGAGGAAGATGACCGACTTGGCCGTCGCCGGGAAGTGCGGCTTCTTGGGCAGGAACGGATTGACGATGTTCTGGCGACGGGAGCGGCGCTGGCTTCATCCGCGAGCATGGTCGCAAGCGCAAGAGCGCCGAAGCCGTGGGCGGAGCGGCGGAGGAAGTCGCGGCGGGCTAGATTGACTGAGTAAGTCCTGTCGAATTACCCGATTCATAACGGCCTCGATCGGGGGCACTCGCGGATTCTGAAGTCGCGCTGATGCCGTTCGGCGGAGCCCGAAGCGCAACGCGAACCCCTGCGCCGCGGGGCGGCCCGGTCTTCGCGGGCGATTGCAGCGCTTGGGGAGGGCGAGGCGGGCCAGATTCTGCCAGCCGATCTGGTCCGAAAATGTTGTACCGACTGGCGGTTCGGCGTCGCCCTCCCCAGGCTCTGCAATCGCCCGTCGAATGACCGGGCCGCCCCGCGATGCGAAGGGGTTCGCATTGCGCTTCGGGCTCGGCTGGGCATGTACTACTACGGTCAGAATTCTTCGCTTGCCACGTAGAATCTGGGGACCCGGTGCTGGGCAAGAGAAGAGCCCGAACACAAAGGCACCAAGATCACACCAAGAGCATCAAAGACTCACACGACCGAGATTGGGAGATCCGCTCTCAAGTCTTCCTTTGTGTCTCGGTGTGACCTTTGTCGGCTTTGTGTTGGGTTCTTCTCGTCCGGCTCATCCTTGGGTTCCCTTTCCTCTCATTCGGGCTTGCGGCTGGGCCCCTCATCAGTCAACGTACACGAATTCGTTGACGTTCATCAAGGCGTGACAGAAGTCGGCGAATGCCTCACGCGGTCCGCCGGCCTTCTTGGCCTGTGCATTCGAGGAAACGCTTCGCGGCCGTGCGTTCTTCGCTTGTCGGCTGGCGGGTGAAGGCCAAGAAGTACGCTCGTTCGATCGTCGCGTCCGTGTCAGCTCCCACTTCGCGCGTCGATCCGTTCGGCAAACTGCCTGGCCTTCTCGGCGTAGAGTTTTTCGTTCAAAAGCATCAGCGCTTGCGATGCGGTCGTTGTCTCGAATCGCCGCGAGCATGCTTCGTTGCGATCCGGGGCGTCGAACGCGGAGAACAAGCGGATAGCGTAGATTGCGTTTCACATAGACGTAAACGCTCCGCCGATTGCGCTCAGCCGGCTCTGTTGACACTTTCCACGCTCCGGCCTTGATTTCGTCAGGCAGTTCGGGAAACACGCTCGGCCCTTGCGCTTCCGGATTCAACACGCCGGCGACGCAGAGGATCGTGTCGCGGAGCGCTTCGCCGTCGAGACCGGCGGCGATTCATTCGCCAGTAGCAGGTGTGTTCTCCGGATCTACCTTCGCGGCCTCGGCATTGAATGCCGAGCCTTGTTGATAGGCACGCGACAGAACGATCATTCGATGCAGTTTCTTGACGCTCCAACCGGATTTCACAAACTGTCGTGGCCAGCCAGTCGAGCAATTCCGGATGGGTGGGCCGTTCGCCTTGCATGCCGAGATCGCCCGGCGAATTGGCGATGCCCTCGGCCGAAGTGCTGCATCCAGATTCGATTGACGATCGTGCGTGCCGTGAGCGGATTCTTCGGGTCGGCAATCCAGTTCGCGAGATGCAGAACGCCGGCCGGTGGTGGCAGCGCCAGCCGGCCGATGGAATTCGGCTGCCGATCGTCGAACGCGGAGAGGAAGCCCGGCTGAATCTCCTCATCGCGTCTTCCGCCAATTGCCACGCTTCGAGCAAATAGGTCGGCGGCGCATTGCGGCCAACGTCGGAAAATGCCATCGCCATCGCCGCGGTTGTCGGCCGCGGGCCGGCGGCAGCAAGCTGCTTCTTGAGCGACTCCCAGCGTTTCTTTTCGGCCGGCTTCATGCCGTTGAACATCGACTTGTCGTCGGCATAAACCTGCTTCGCGACCATCGTGCAATTTGCTTCTCGAATGGCGTTCGCTTGGATTCCGGGAATATCGAGCAGCATGGGAGTATTCTTCCGGGAATCGGCTGCGCCGCTTTTGGCGAAAACCGTTCGCGATAGGGCCGTTCGATCTCCTCGATTTGCCGGCGAACGTCGGCCGTGCGTTCATCCCATTGTTGCAGCTTGTGTTCGTAAGCCGAGCGCTCGGCAGACGGCAGCAGCGGCGATTCGACCTCCTTCCAGCCGGCGAAGAACGCCTGCATGCGGTAGTAATCGGTTTGCAGAATCGGGTCGAACTTGTGGTCGTGGCATTTGGCGCAGCCGAGCGTGATGCCCAGAAACGCCTGGCCGGTCGTGTCGGTGATGTCGTTCAGGATCTCCTGGCGACGCTGTTCGAGATTGACCGCGTTGTATTCGTCCGGATAGTGCCGCAGGAAGCCGGTGGCAATCAACGCATCGGGATCGTCCGGGTACAACTCATCGCCGGCGAGTTGCTCCTTGATGAACCGGTCGAACGGCTTGTCGGCATTGAAAGAGCGGATGACGTAGTCGCGATAGCGCCAGGCGTGCGGCCGCTTGTCGTCGGCCTTGAAGCCGTCGGTCTCGGCAAAGCGAACCTGGTCGAGCCACGGGAGTGCCTGCCGCTCGCCGTATGCGGGGGAGGCGAGCAATCGATCGACGACCTTTGCAAAGGCATTGGGCGAATCGTCGGCGAGAAAGTCGTTGAGTTCCTCCAGCGTGGGCGGCAGACCGGTGAGGTCGAACGTCACTCGACGCAGCAGTGCGGGGCGATCCGCGACCGGTGCGTAGTCGAGGTTTCGGGCCGACAGTTTGTCCAGGAGAAAGGCGTCAATGGGTGACGTGCCGGAGACGACGGCGGGGATGGTGGGAGATTTGACCGGTTTGAACGCCCAGTCGTCCGGAACATCGGCGGACCAAGCCCAGCCGGCAAAGATCAGCCAGACGGCGGCAGCGATTGATCGACGCATCGCCGGATCCACCTCGAAAGCGAAAGGTCATCGGGCTTCGTCTTGGTCATCGTAGCCCGGACGGTCGCGGCCCGCCAATGGATAATGCCGGAGGCATCGGTGTCGCCAGAATTGCACCGATTGTGAGCCATTGATTATGCTGCTGCAAGAATATCAAGCGTCCTGTGACAAAACCGCCAAAACGAATTGCGGTGTCGCGCATACACGCTACAATCGGCATAATCGCAGTGACACTCTCGCGCCCCGCCCGCCGGAACTCCCCCCCTTTGTTCCGGCATGTGTCGCTTGTGTTTTCCTCGGGGCCGCATCCCGTCCGGCATGGAAGCTGTGAACGAACCCAGCCGTTGCCGGTAGACGGCGCTGGGTTTGCGGGTCGTATCGACCCCGCGCGGCTGCTACCAGCCGAAAACCACCCCCAACCGGCCGGTTGTCCTCGGTGACGTCCCTCCGGTACTACGTTTCAACCAATAGCATCGTTGGAACTGATGCACATGCGCCCGTTGGAAATGACCGCAATGTCCCACCTGCCCGTACGCCCTGCTCTGAGCAATTCCACCAATGGAGCTGCCGTCGGACCACTCTACGCCCAGCCCGTGACCATTGCGCCGCCAAGAGTTGTGGTCGCGCCCCTGCGTCCATGCCGGCCGGTCTGACTGTCGTCGGCTTGCTCGGTTGCGTTCGCCGGCGCTGGAAAACCGCAGTCGCCTTGGGTTTGGTGCTCGGCGCCATCGCGGCGATGGGGGTCTGGATGTTTCTGCCCCCCGCCAAGCCCTATGCATTCACGAAACTATATTTCCATCAGCCGGCCGCTTCGGTCGATCATCCGGACCCGCCGGTCAAGCAGCAGACGCAGAAGGAATTGATCACCAGCCGGATCGTCTTGAAGGCGGCCGTCGACGATCCAGAGGTCGCGAAGCTTTCCTGCATCACCGAGAAGGAAGATCCAATCGGCTGGCTCATTCGGGAGCTGGAAGTGGATTTTCCGGCTGATTCGGAGATCATGCGGATCACGCTGCACGAGGATCGAGCGGACGAGGCCCGCGTCATCATCGACGGAATTGCCCACGCCTTCATGACGAAGATTGGCAACGAGGCGATCGAAAACCGCAAGCAGACGCGCAACAAACTCGAGGAGAAGCTGAATGCCGCCAAGAAAGAACACGATGCCGACATGGTCAAGGCGGGCAATTCCTCCAACGTTGGGACGGCGTCGCCGGAGGTGATCGCTCAAAACGAGCGCTACTTGAACAACGAGATTCAGCAATCGAAGAATGAATTGACGCGAATTCAACATCTCCTGGATCCCCTTCGCAGAGAAGAAGATCAACTCGTCAAACGCCTGTCGAAGACGCCCGTCGAGATGACCTCCGCCGAATTCGAGCCCGTATTCGCCCAGAACCCCGGCGCCAATCGCTTGAAGCAGATTCGCGACGAACTGCAAGCGGAATACGACATCAAGTCCGCCGGTCTGGGCATGAATAACCCGACCATGGTGGCACTCAAAAACCGGATCGATGCCGCCGAGAATCGGCTGGCCGCACTGCGAACGGAGTTGAAGGCAACCATTGCGTCGGCATTTCAGGAGAAGCTGACCGAGGATCTGCGCAAGAAGCGCGATGAGATCTCTCGACTCGCCGCGGACGAAAAGACCCGGCTCAACGAAATCCAGGTGAAAGAGACCGAGAAGAAGCGCTGGCAGGCCGGCAGCGCATCCGCCGGCCGCGTTCAACCGCAGCTCACCGCGTCGAGCAACCTGGTGGAGCTTTATACGGCGAAGCTGGCCAAGCTTGAAACTGAAATGGACGCGCCGCTCGCGGTCAAGCAGATCGATCCAGAAGCCGTCGTCGTCCATCCGCACGACGCGAGCCGGCGATTGCGGATGTCCGGATTAGCGGCCGTGGTGTTCTTCGGACTGGCATTCGCAGGCATTGGGTTCCTGGAATTCCGGGCGAATCGCGTGGCCTCGCCCGGCGAAGTTTCACAAACGCTGGGTCTGCGTCTCATGGGCACGGTGCCGGCCAGGCCAAAGCATGTGTCGCTCGGCGTGAGCGATAGCGACTGGGAGCGCGCCGTCAACGAGGCGGTCGATTCCACACGCACGGTATTCCTTCATTCGGCAGGCATTCAGAACTTGCGCACCGTGATGGTCACGAGCGCTGTGGGCGGGGAAGGGAAAACGACCCTGTCCATCGGCCTGGCATCGAGCCTCGCCCGCTCGGGCCGCCGAACGTTGCTGATCGACGCCGACCTCCGGAACCCTTCGGTTCATGGCCAATTCGACATCGGGGTATCCCCGGGCGTGGCCGAGATTCTTCGCGGGGAAGTCCCGGCCGCCTCGGCGATTCAGCCGACCCGTCGCGAGAATCTGTGGGTGCTGCCGGCCGGCCGATGCGACGCGCGAGCCATCGGCGCCCTGGCTCAGGACGAGTTTTCCCGCTTGCTCGCGGAGATTGATCCTTCGGGATTCGATTTCATTCTGGTCGATTCGTGTCCGGTGCTGCCCGTTGCCGACGCCTTGCTCGTTGCCCGGCACGTGGACGGAGTGCTTCTATCCCTCTTGGTCGATTACAGCCAGGTCGATCGGGTGAATGCGGCCTGTCAGAAACTTGCGGCGGTGGATGTGCCGCTCCTCGGAGCGGTGGTGAACGGAACTCGTGGCGAGAGCTTCTCGTACGGATACGGCTACGCCCCGGACTACCGGGCGCCTGCCTTGACTCGATCGTGAATTGAGAATTGCAGCCGACGGCCAGCCCAGGGGAATGAGTCGCGCATGCTCGCAAACTTGTGTCCAACGGACGCGCATCCGAAGGCTTGGAGCCGAACTGTTTCACGCTCCGAGACTGAGCGTGGCGGTTCCGTCCCGGCGCGCGTCACGCGATACTTCTATTTCAAGCAGATCCTCGACGCCATGTGCGGGCTGATTCTCGTCGTCCTGCTCGCGCCCGCGGTCGCGGTCGCGGCGATTCTCATTCGCCTGACTTCATCGGGGCCCGCCTTCTATCGCCAGGTTCGGCTTGGCCGTTTTGGCCGGCCGTTCAGGATTTGGAAGCTCCGGACGATGCAGCACCAGTGCGAGGCGGGTTCGGGTATCCGGTGGTCGACGCCGGGCGATTCCCGCGTGACACCAATTGGACGAGTCTTGCGCCGATTGCACATCGACGAGATTCCGCAACTGATCAACGTGCTTCGCGGAGAGATGAGTCTGGTTGGGCCGCGCCCGGAGCGGCCAGAGTTCTTTCCCGCCCTATCCGCCGCCATCCCGAACTACTCCCATCGCCTTCTGGTCAAACCCGGAGTGACGGGCCTCGCCCAGGTCTATCTTCCGCCCGATGAAGACATCGACGGAGTCATTCGCAAACAGCGGCTCGATCTGTATTACATCCGCCAAATTGGCTTGGGCCTCGACCTGCGGCTCCTTGTGGCGACGGCCCTTCAAGCCGTCGGGGTTCCGCACGTCGCGGTTCGATCGCTGTTGCGACTGCCGCGCCTAGCGACCATCGGAGTTCCGCCGGTCGCCGTATCGCCAGGGTCAACGCGCCCCGCAATCCCATCGCCGACTGTCCTCCCTGAACCCGTTTCTCGGTCCGTGTCGTGAACCTCCGGCCCGACATCCTGTTTGTGGCGCACCGCGTCCCCTATCCGCCGGATAAGGGGGATCGCATCCGAACGTACCATTTGCTGCGCTTCCTCGCTCAATACGCGCACGTCCATCTAGCCGCGCTGGCGGATGAGTCGACGACTGCCGATGCGGTCGACGTACTTGGGAAACTCTGTAAGCGAGTGGCAATTGTGCCGGTTGGCCGATGGCATCGCCTGCGGGGCATGCGGTCCCTGGCACTCGGCGGATCGGCCTCCGAAGGCGCGTTTCGCTCGCGTCAACTCGGTGAAACGATTCGGACGTGGGCCGCGGGTACTCCATTCGCGGGCGCCATCGCTTCTGCCTCCAGCGTGGCGCATTACTTGAAAACACCGGGGCTGGAACGGACCCGACGCGTAGTGGACTTCGTGGACGTGGACAGCCAGAAATGGTCGGACTATGCCGCGTCGTCGCGGCCGCCGATCGCGTGGGTCTATTCGCTCGAGAGCCGGCGCCTACGGCGACTGGAGCGGAAAATCTGCACCTGGGCCACCGCGGTGACTTTGGTTAGCGAAGCGGAAGCGCGCATGATCCGCGAAGCAACCGATGCGGTCAATGTGTACTCGGTGACGAACGGCGTCGACCTCGATTATTATCGCCCGGCGCCGGTCGCCGGCGAAGCGGGTTGCGTGTTTGTCGGCGCCCTCGATTACTTTCCGAACGTGGAGGGGATTTGCTGGTTCGCGCGAACGGTCTGGCCCAACGTCCGACAGTGGCATCCAGAAGCGCGACTGAGCATTGTCGGACGAAAGCCGATCAAGGCGGTTCTGGAATTGCAGGCCATTCCAGGGGTCGACGTCGTCGGACAAGTCCCCGACGTGCGGCCCTATCTCGCGCGGGCGGCGGTCGCGGTCGCGCCGCTTCGAATCGCTCGCGGATTGCAAAACAAAGTGCTGGAAGCAATGGCTGCCGCCAAGCCGGTGATTGCGACTCCGGCGGCGCTCGCGGGCTTCGGCAATCGGCCCGATCTGCCCGCGTGGCCGGTGACGGAGGTCAGTGAATGGATTGCGGTGATTACATCGCTACTCGATAACGAAGCGGAACGCCGCCGCCTCGGCCATGAAGGACGCATTTATGCGGAAACCCACCACAATTGGAGCAATTGCCTGAAGCCCTTTTTCGAAATCCTCGGGCTCGGCAGAATCGAGGCGGCGGGAGTGAACTCATGAGGGCCGCCCGACCGATCCTCACTTCCCGGCACTACGCCCTCGCCGCGGCTGGATTCACCCTGTTCGTGATCTACGGCAGCCTGGTGCCGCTCAAAACACGATCGCTAAGTTGGGACGAAGCGTGCCAGCAGTTTGAAACGGCACTAGCGAAGCCGGTGCGGATCGAATCCAAGTCGGACTGGGCGGCAAACGTCATTCTCTTCGTTCCACTCGGGTTCACGGCGGCCGGAATGATTGGTGTCGACCGCCGCCGACCGATCGCGATCCTGGCGCTGATCCCGGCGATGAGCGCGTTCAGCGCCACGATTGAATTCACACAGTTGTGGTTTCCCGATCGCAATACCAACGTCAATGACATTGCCGCCGAGTCGCTTGGCGGCATCATCGGCGTGGCAGGATGGTTCTGGTTTGGGCAGACGGCCACGGACCGCGTGCGCGCGATCTGGCTGCAACTTGGCCCCGGCGGATGGGCGGCGAAGGCCCTGCCGGGCTATTTGCTGTTCCTCGCCATCGTTCATGGGATGCCGTTTGACCTGACCATTAGCCCGTACCAAATCAAGAAAAAGTACGACAACGGCCGCGAGATCGATGCGGAAGAAACGAATACTCCGCGGATCGCCATCACGCCCTGGCCGGCCCAGATTGGCGAAAAGACGTTGATGAACGTGGCGTACTTCATGCCGCTGGGTGCACTGATCGCCCTCTTGCCGAGCCATCGCTGGCGACGGCCCAATGCCGCGGGTCAGGTGCTGTGGTGGGGGTTCGTGGTTGCCGCGGCCATCGAAGCGATGCAGCTGTGTGTCATGAGTTGCGGCACCTACGCGAGCGATATTCTCAGCGGTGCACTATTCGTGCTGGCGGGGTGGTGGTTGACGATTCAGCCTCGGCCGCTGTCGAGGGCAACATGGTCCATTGCCAGCGTCGGTTGGGTAATCGCGCTATTCGTGTCGTATTGGGTTCCATTTCAATTCGCACCCGACCAATTCGAGTCGAAACTCAGGAGCGTGGTCTGGATGCCATTCGCCGATTACATCGGGATGAATTACATCGGCGCCTTTAATCGCATCATTAACAAGACTGTCGTATTTGTGCCCCTGGGATTCGCTTTGTATCGGGCCTGGCAGGGGCCACGCTGGTCATACTGGGCGATTGGGGCCGCGATTAGCGCGGTCATCGAAGCGGGGCAAGCACTGTTTACCAACCATAGTTCGACGATCAGCGACGTCATGATCGGGGCTCTTGGCGCCGGCATTGGCAGCTTGGTCGCCTCGCGGGTTGTTGCCGCGAATCTGAACCCGCCCGTTGAGCCGACATCGAGGCGGTTCGTCTTCTATGATGGAGTGCGATGACTAGCCCCGGCTCCCCGTCGACAGCCGTCGTCGATCCCCCGGCGACCCCGGAGAATGCGCCCTGGCGCATGCCTTCCCGCCCAGTCCTGCGCCCGACCTGCCGATCACAGTCATTGAGCGGCGGCCGGGCTGGCACTTCGTCAATGTCCGCGAAATGTGGCGGAGCCGCGAGGTGCTTTATTACCTCGCATGGCGCGACATCAAAGTTCGCTACAAGCAAACCGCACTCGGACTCACCTGGGCGTTCGCGCAGCCGCTGTTCGCGATGCTGGTGTTCACTCTATTTCTCGGCAATGTGTCCGAATTCGGCCGCGGCGTCGAGCACTATGCCCTGTTTGTATTTGCCGGCATGCTGCCCTGGACGTTCTTTTCGAGCGCGGTGAGCCAGGCGGGCAACAGCCTGATTGCAAACGAACGCTTGATCACGCGGGTTTACTTTCCGCGTTTGCTCGTACCGTTTAGCTCGGTCGGCAGCGTGCTGTTTGACTTCATCATCGCGATGCCGCTGCTGGGCGTGATGGCCTTGTGCTACGGAGTGACGCCGACCTGGAACCTGATGGTCGCGCCGCTTGCCGTCGTGCTGATCGCCGTGACCGGAATGGGAGTCGGCGCTTTAATCGCGGCGCTGGTCGCGGTCCAGCGCGATTTTCGCTACGTGATGTACTTTGCCGTTCAGATTTGGATGTTCGCGACACCGGCGGTGTATCGGCCAACGACGTCCATGAGCGAGGCGACTCGCTGGTGGGTGCCGTTGAACCCAGCGCAAGGTCTGATCGAGAACTTTCGCCAGTCCGTATTGGGCGAGCCGATCAACTGGTACTCGCTTGGCGTTTCCGCGACGGTCGGCATTCTCGTCGCGGTGTTCGGCTTTGCCTACTTTCGGCGCATGGAACCTGTGTTTGCGGACGTGATCTGAGTCGAGCGTGCCACACGGACTCGCGCGGTGAACTTGAAACGAAATAATGCAACCCGCCATCCGAATCGATCGAATCTCCAAGTGTTATCCGCTGAGTCGCCAGGCGGACGCGCGGAATCTTTCCGAACGGATCGGTCACCACGTTGGGCAAATGGTGCGCACGCTCGCCGGCCGGAGCAACGTGCCCGGTGAAGGAGATTTATGGGCGCTCAAGGACGTCTCCTTCGAAGTCCAGCCCGGCGAGGTGATCGGCTTCGTGGGACGAAATGGCGCGGGTAAGAGCACGCTCTTGAAGATCCTCAGCCGGATCGTCGAACCCACGTCCGGCCGGGCGGAAGTTCGCGGCCGGATCGGCAGTTTGCTCGAAGTCGGGACCGGCTTTCACCCGGAATTGAGCGGCAAAGAAAACATCTACCTCAACGGGTCGATTCTCGGCATGAGCCGGCGCGAGATCAAGGCGAAGTTCGATGAGATCGTCGCCTTTGCGGACATGGAATCGTTTCTCAATACTCCCGTCAAGCGTTACTCGAGCGGGATGTACGTGCGGCTTGGCTTCGCGATCGCTGCCCACCTCCAGCCAGAAGTGTTAGTGGTGGATGAGGTGCTGGCTGTCGGCGATGCGCCCTTTCAAAAGCGGTGTCTGGGCAAGATGCAGGAGGTTTCGCGACAAGGCCGCACCGTCCTGTTCGTCAGTCACGACATGACCGCGGTCCGACGACTCTGCACGCGATCCGTGCTATTGTCGAAGGGGCAAGTGGTCTCCGTCGGGCCGACTTCCGACATTGTCGCCGATTACCTGTCACGCGAATCGGTGCTGACGCCGCCCGGACAATCCGTTGACCTTCAGTTCACCCGTCGAAAAGGCAGCGGCGCCGCGACCTTCACGGAGTTGACTTTCGATGGTGGGCCGGGCGGCGCGCCGGTGCATTCGGGCGGGCCGTTGCACGCTCGACTTTCAATCGATGCGCCCGAGCCTGTGGTGGCGGACAGCCTGGCGGTGATCGTCTCGGATCGCACGGGCTTCCGGCTGATCAATGCGGATACCGTCCGAGTCGATAAGCCTGTGGCACTGCGCTCCGGCATTAACTCGGTGGACTTGACGATTCGAGCCATCCACTTGCAGCCTGGGACTTACACACTAGGCCTGTCAATTGGAAAGTGGCCCGAAACGGTTTACGATGCGATCGATACGGTTTGCGACATGGAAGTAGTGCCCAACCCGGCGGATGGCGGTGTGCGCCCGCGTGCGGACGGCGCCGTTCGTTGCGAGTTGGATTTGACGATTCCCTCGGCCTAGCTCGTCCACGATTCAACAGCGAATCGCGGCTTGTCGGTTAGGTTGAACGATCGGTGATTGGGGTTCGATGACGTGGTGAAGTTTGGACTCATGGTGCTGTTGACCTCGCTCGGCATAGCCGGCGGGCTGGTGTATGCGCCATTTCTGCCGGCGGCGATTTATCATTTCTTCGCCGTCCTCCGACCGCAGTTTCTTTGGGGCGATGCCATCGAGCAGTTCGTTCCGGGCGATTTCCCGTGGTCGATGCTGCTGGCGATGTCGGCCATCGCCGCCGCAGTCGTCGCCCGGATCAGCTATTGGGTGGCGCCGGGCGATTTCCGGGCGTGTCCATGCCGCGATTCAATGTTGGCCACGTGCTCTTGGGCGTCTTTGGGTTGTGGATCACGGCTTCGTACTTCAATGCCGATTACCCCGAACTCGGCCGACAATTCTATGCCGACTACCGCAAGATTTTCATCATGTTCTTCGCCACCTGCCTGGTCATGTTGACGCCTCGGCAGGTGGGCGGATTGTATTTGCTCGTGACGTTGGCTCTCGTGTACATCGGCTTTGAGGTCAACGAGATCTACCTTCTCAACAACCGGTACAATTTCCTCTATCGTCGTGGATTCGCTGGGCTCGACAACAATGGCGCCGCCCTGCTCCTGGCGATGGGAGTACCGCTCTCCATCTATGCGTGGGACGGCATTCGCCACTGGACGCGTTGGGTATTCCCATTCGGCGCCTTATTTCTCGTCCATGCGGTGCTGCTTTCTTATTCGCGCGGCGCGATGCTCTCGCTGCTGGTTACGTCGCCGCTCTACATCATTCGGGGCCAAAACAAGAAGCTGATTTTCGCGGGTTACCTGACCGCCGCGATGTTGATGCCGATCCTCGCCAGCGATCAAATCGCCGCTCGATTTTCGACCGTTGAGGAGGCCGAGAAAGACGCCAGCGCTCAGAACCGTTTTACCACCTGGCGAATCGCCTGGCGGATGGCCAACGAGCGGCCTCTTTTCGGATATGGCGTTCGCAATTCGAGCAAGTACACGCACAAGTACGGAGCCGACGAAGAAGGTCGGGTCATCCACTCGACGTATCTGCAAATCGCCGCCGACAGTGGCTTGGCAGGACTGGGAACTTACCTCGCCTTCCTCGGCGGCGCGTTCTATTGCGGCGTTCGCGTCTGCCGAACATCGCATCGCACGCTGCAAGCGAACCCTGACGATCGAGACAGTCGGTGGACATACACGGCCGCATGCGGGGCCGAGGGCGCACTCGCGGTCTTCGTCGTCGGCGGGGCGTTTTTGTCGCTGGAGACATTCGAACCGCCGTACATCGTCGCCATGATCGCGATCCAGCTTTGGTCGATTGTGCGAAGGCCGCCGGCGCCGGTCGCTTCCATCACTGAGTACCCCGACGCCCAATACGCGTGACAGCACTCCAACCGATCCACGAGAAGCAAAACGCCATTCGCGCCGGCGTGCCGCGAATGTTTGCGGCGAATCATGCCGAGCCCTATCGGGCCGACAGTGCCCGAAACCCGATTCGACTAACTGATCCGGTTGGCCAGCCCATCCGGGTTGGCTTCGTCATGCACTTCATGCACATGGCAGGGGCGGAGGTGCTGGTTCGAGAAATCATCCATCGACTTCATGGTTTGATTGAACCGACGGTAATTTGTCTCGACACCGTCGACCAAATTGGCGAGGAATTGCGGGCCGAAGGCGTGCGCTGTGGAATGGCTCAACCGCAAGCCCGGACGCGATTACTCCGCGGCCCGGCGAATTGCGGAGTTGATTCGCGAGCGCCGTATCCAAGTGCTTCATGCGCACCAATACACGCCCTTCTTCTACGCGGCGCTGGCCAGAGTCCTTTCGCTTGGTCGCTGTCGGCTCATTCTGACGGAACATGGCAGGCACTTTCCGGACGTCGTGTCGCCGCTTCGAAGAGCAGCGAACCGGCTCGTGCTGAATCAGCTTGCCAGCGCCATCAACTCGTGCAGTGCGTTTGGCGCCAACGCTCTCTGCCGAACCGACGGTTTTCCCGGTCGCCGAATCGAGGTGATCGACAACGGCATCGATCTGGCGCGTATGCGGTCGCGGGAGATCGCGATCGATTGCGAAGCCGCCTTGGTCTCCGGGCCGACCGGCAGTACGTCACCTGCGTGGCTCGGTTTCATCCCGTCAAAGACCATGTTACGCTGCTTCGTGCGTTTGCCGGCGTTGCCGATGTGCGCCAGGACGTCGATCTACTCCTGGCGGGCAAGGGCCCCATGCAGCCGAATATCGAACGACTTGCAGTCGAATTGCAAATCGTCGATCGCGTTCGCTTTTTGGGTGTCCATTCCGACGTGCCGGGGTTGCTTTCCGCTTCGGATGTATTCGCGTTGACGTCGGTGACGGAATCCGCGTCGTTGACCTTGATGGAAGCGATGGCAACCGGAATCCCCATTGTCGCGACGAATGTCGGCGGGAACCCGGAATTCGTTCGCAATGAAATTGACGGCCTCTTGTTTCCGCGCGGCGACTGGATGGCTGGAACGCGTGCAATGCTCCGGGTGCTTGACGATCCCGTCTTGGCATTGAAGCTGGCGCTTCCGCTCGCCAGCAAGCGCTTGCACGCTTCGATCTCAATATCACGATCCAGCGGTACTTCGCGCTTTACCGTCGGCTGGCTGGACGTGGGGGTGCGGAGTGAACGTTCGCGAAGTGGCGAAAGCATTTGCCCGAATGCTCGCCAACGTTGCGGCGACGCCATTTCTCCTCGTTCATGCGCTCAAAGTGCCGTTGCTCGGAACTGGCCGGGCGCTCGAAGGTTCGACTCAATGCATCAGCCTGTTGCCGGGGATATCCGGACAGTACATTCGGCGGGCGTTTCTCGCATGGACGATTGCGGAGTGTCATCCGTCGGCCACCATCTCGTTTGGCGTGATCCTGTCCAAGTCGTCGGCGCGAATTCTCGCCAACTCTTACGTAGGCCCCCATTGCACCCTCGGTTCCGTCACGATCGAACGCGATGTCCTGATCGCAACGGATAGCCACATACTGAGCGGCGGCCGAATCCACGGCACCGACGATCCGACGCGGCCAATCCGAGATCAGCCTGGAACGATCAGCCATGTCACCCTGGGAGCAGGCTGCTGGATCGGCGCCGGCGCGATCGTCATGGCCGATGTCGGCAAAGATTCGATTGTCGGAGCAGGAGCGGTCGTTACGAAGCCAATTCCTGAGAGTGTTGTTGCACTTGGCGTGCCTGCCAAGGTCGTCGGCCCCCGATTCAATTCTTTAGATCGTCCTCAAGCAGAATGAAAATTGGGTATTCGTGGTAGTCGAATCGGGGATGAACGATCGTCGTTTGCAACCGACCCGCTTTCGCCGCCCATTCTCCCCAGGGCTGATTCATTCCGGTTCGGCTTCCGGTAATCACGATCCAGACTCTCCCGTTTTTCGGACGCTTCGTATCCAGCCATTGCGGAATCTCGCGAAACGGCAGACGATACCAGCGACCTTCGAGCTCCGGTCGGTAATAGCCCAACTTGTCGCCTTGAACGGCAACGATGATGTCGTTTGGTCGCATTCGCTCCGCGATCCAATTGGCCGCAGCGCGGAAGTCGTGTCTGCTGCCGTCTTGATAGTAACTCGCGAGCGACGGTAAATCGAGCAGTAGCAGCGCGAGAAGAGTGAGCCCCGCGGCCGTTCGGCCCCGCTCGACTAAATGGTCCGCAATTTCGCCGAACGCAACCGCCGCCAACACGAAGACGGGCAAACTCAACGCATACGCGTACGCGGAATGGAAGGATAAGAGCATCGGCAGGACCACAAACGAACCAAGCCAAACTGCCGTTTGCACGCTCCAAAACATCGCTTGAATGCGGTCGCGTTGCCACAGGAGGATCAAACCGGGCCCGGCAAAAAGAGCAACCGGCCAGCTCATCTGTGTAATGCTGCTCAAGAGCGCATGCGCGATCGAGTAACCGGACCACCGATAGCCGACTGCCTTGTCATGGCCGAGCGGATAGAGATAGAGTCCCGCATAAAGCATCGCGATCGCGCATCCGCCGACACAGATCAGGAGTAGCCCGTTCTTGCGATGATTCCTAGCAACGATGCGAGCCACGACGATTCCGGCGACAATTCCGGCAAACACCAGCCCGAGGAGGGCATGCACCAGTACGCCTGCGAGTGCGGCGATCATCGCCAGAGTCATCCAACGAGCGGAGCCAAACCGCACGGCCCTCGCCGCCGAGAGCAGGGCCAACGAGCCGAAAAACGCGGCCGGCGCATAGAAGCGGTGGTATTGACAATAGAAGAGATGCTCCGGCGATAACGTGAGCAATAGGGTCGCGGCCAGGGCCGGTGTCTTGCCGACCAGATCGCGGAGCGCCAGACCGACGAGAACAATTTGGGCAATGCCAAAGATCGCTGGCAATGTCCGACTGCCGGCTTCATCGCTGCCGAAAACGGAGTCGCCGAACGCGTGAAGAACGACGCCCAGCGGCACCATGCGGGCCACGTTTCGATCCGGATCGTCGGGCGGCAGCGATTCGCCATCGAACAACTGCCGCACTTCGGCAAAAGTGCCGAGTTCATCGGACGCGAACGACCATTTGCCGATTCCCGTGAAGCGCATGGCAATCGCCAACACGATCACGGCGGCGAATGCCAAGCACCATCGATGGCCGGAAAGCAACACCCCCGGCGAACACCGAGAGGGGACGGATTGAAAATCCGTCCTACTTGAGTCGCGGAATGTGGGGGCGGTCGTCATTTGAGAATCCAAACCAAAAGCATAGCACACGCGATCAATGCCGACATTGCCCCACCCACTGCGATCATCTTTGCCCGGCGGACTGCGATCGTCTTTTGCGGCACGAATTGGATGCGTGGTCCGAAATCACTGATTTCGCGTGCGGATGCGGGCGGCGCCGCCTCAGGATGTGACGCAAACCACGCCCGTCGCCAGCCGTGACTGAGCATCAGCACCACGGGCCGGCAGAGCGTTCGTGCGGGCATGGCGCTCAGCGTTTCAACCGACTTGCGAAAGAAGAACTCGGCCCGCTCGCGAAAGCGATCCCGTTCCGACCCGGTAGCGTGCAGCATATGCCAAGTCGAACACTTCGGACTTGCGCATATCCTGAGCCGGCCAGGTTTCGGTTGGGTATTCCAGAATCTCCGGGCGATCGAGATAGGGATACTCGTGTTCGGCCATCCAGCGGGTGTAGTGCAAGAGACTGGCGCGTGCGTACGCGTAGTTCTCGTCGAGTTCGTCGCGTTCGGCCTTGTAGTCGAGATACTTGGCGAGCGATTGCAGAAACATCAAGTAGAACCAGCGATTTTCCGCATCGATGCAGACCTTGCCATCGCGAATCAGGCCGACCATCCGCGTCACATCATCGCGTGGGTGAATCACGCGGCGGATCAGTTGCTCGGCCTTGCGGAGATACTTCGCGTCGCCGGTGAGCCGATGACCGTCGAGCAACGCAGACACTGAGTTTGCCGAGCCGCGGCCGGGGCCATGAAAATCGGGGGAACGACTGGCCGACGCCAATCCCGTGTCCGCGGTCGAAAGCCAGCGGAACACCGTCTTGTGGCCGTCGTCCATGTCGATGACCCACTGGGCCAGGCCGATCGCCGCCGCCTTGGACGCTTCGTCGCCAGTGAGAAAATAATGCAGCATCAATCCGGTGGCGTAATTCTGCTCGCTGCCCGGGCCGCCGCCGGGGACCGGCTTCCCGTCGGGCGGAATGCGGCCATTCTTCGGGTACGAGCGATGCGTGCCGGTATCGGCGTCGACATAGTGATAGGTATGCCAAAAGAGGCCGTGGTTGTATGCCGACTTGTCCGCGTCGGTGTTGTAGATGTCGATGTCGCGAACGTGGTAAGCCAGTTCATTCATCTGACGAAACCAGCGGCGTCGCCGGAGCGCAGCCAGTGAATCGCGAAGCCGGCGATGGCATCGTACTGGTTGTTGTAATGCGAGACGCGCGGCTTCGGCCCGAACTCGGTGTGCAGGATCGCCTCGTGGTCGCCGTAGATGTCGCCAAAATGCCGCCAGCCATATTCGTCGATCACCTCGCGCTTCTTCTCGAATGTGTCATCCCCCTCAATTGCGGCGTCGGCGAGCAGTTGATAGTCGCGATACGGATCGCTCGCTTGCGATGTGAAGTACGGAATTGCACCCGTCGATGCGATCCAGTCCGGATCGACCACGGGAACGAGCGGATCGCGCGTCCATTCGAGCGGGTTCTCGGTGATCGTGTCGTGGCCGAAGGCGACGTAGAAGACGTGCTCCTTCTGCTCGCCGGGTTGAAGTTCGTGGGGGCCGGCGTGTCCTGGGAAAAGGTTCAACCAGATCTCCCCCTGGGCGCCGTCGATGGCCATGGGGAAGTTCTGCCAGAACTGCGGAACGGAAAGGGAGAGCTGTTTGTCGCCCGCCGAGAGATTCACAATCGGCGTCGAGCGTCGGCCGGCCGGCCGCTCGTTGACGCTGTCGCGCGCATTCACATCGAGCGAATAGCCGCGAAACGGAAGCGCTACGCTGCCGGATCGCGTGACATGGTTGGAGCTACGCCAATTCTCTCCGCCGCTCGAAGCCTGATGAAGGAAGAGCCCCCTGTACTGTTGAAACGGGGCTCCCACTTCAGGGGAAATCTGTCCGCGAATGCCATCGGGTCCTTCCAACTGAAGCGGGATGATCAAGTTCGAAATGAGGACTGAACGCGGGTCGCCGAGGTCCCACATGCCGCCCGGATGTTGCGCTCGATTCGGATTGGTAATCGTGAAATGCACGCGGACGACCGGGCTGTTTGCGAAATGATGCGTGCGAAGAGCGTACCTCGCGATGTTAATGCCATTGTGCGTGAAGCAGCCTCGTTCGAGAACCGAGATGCGCAGCGGGCCCTCGCTTTCGATGAACCAATCGAAGTCGGGCAGGCAATTATGATCCCGGCCCTCGGACACGAGCCGAATCGATTCCGAAGGGACGAGTCGGCTGCCGATCGCCTCCAGGCGCTGCCGTATTTCGACTTCGCCGAGTGGACCACGAGCATCGGGCCCCGAAGCGTCAGCGAGGGAAGGCACGCCACACTCGTGGACGCTTCGGAGTCCGTTCCGATTGACTCGAATCCGGTAGGTTGCATTCCCCGCTACTGTCGCACGCCAATCGCACAAGACCCACCGGGCCGATCCATCCGCCCATCGGTCGAGGACGCGCGTCTGCAACGGCTGTTCCTCGCCAACACAATCCACCAATTGCAAGGTTTTTGGATCGCGAATCGTCCCCTTCGCAAATGGCACGCCGCACGTGACCGGCTCCGCGGCACGGCGTGCGGGAAGGTGGGATCGAAAGTGAATGACGATTTCGTTCAACGGCATCGGCACATGAAAATGCTAGTTGGAATTGCCTTGCGTGGCCTTGACTTGTTGCTTCAAGACGTTGAGCGCCCGGCGGCGGAATTCATCGTCGTCGTCGGTAAAATGTTCGACGATCAGTTTCTTCGGATCGGCAGCAATATTCCTCAGCGTGTCGATCAATATTTCGATTTGCGACTCATCGACTTCGATTAGCGCTTTGGTCAATGCCGCCAAAATGCCTCGCGATGCGGATTCAGCTTGTAAGCCGAATTTGGATAACGCGAGAGCCGCCTCGCTGACAACCGTGCGGTTCCGATCGGCGAGCAGCGGGACCAGAGCCGGCACAACGAGTTCCGGTTGCTTGCCCAGCACTCCGAGAGCCTGAGCCGCTCCCGCTCGTGGCTCTTCATGGGAAGCCGAGAGTGCCTTGATTAACTGGGGAAGAGCCGGTGTGGCTGCCGGTCCGAGTGCCGCCAGCGCACGGCCGGCGGCGCCGGCGATCGACGAATCACGGTCCGAAAGGCATTCCGTAAGCGCCGCGATAATCTCCGGATTGCTCAGCGTTCGATTCTCCGCCTCCCAAATGGCAACCAATCGGGCCGATGGTGTGCCATCCCGAATGTCATCCGCAAGTTGGAATTTCGACGGCGGCGAACGGTGGAGTCCAATCGCATTCGGATGAAACATGGAGTCATCCGTCTTCTGCAAGTAGCGAAGCCCATCGACAAGGGCCGACGACGCGTCCAGGCGCAGGTATTGCGGCCATGTTGGCTTTCGGTCGCCACGCATGAATGCGAACAACGCCAGCGCATAGCCGAAGATCCGGGCTGGCAAATACCCATGCTTGCCGACCGACCACCAACTCCACTGTCCCATGCGGCCGTGCTCTTCCTGAACGGTGGAGTTCGCGGCGAAGATGCCCATGCCGAGATAGACCGGCACGAGATCGGTCACCATTTCGTGGTCGGAGACGTCGGAGGTCAATAATCCGCCGCCCAACAGGATTTCATGGGACAGTTCGTGAGCCAATGTCGCAATCATGCTCATCGGATTGGCGAGCTGCGATTCGGCGATGCGGATGACGGTCTGCGGGCCCTGGTGGTAATGCCCGGCAGCGCCCGGCAGTTGCACATCGGGACAGATCTCCAGCTTGATGTCTCGATTCGCGACACCCATGTGCCGGCGAACGCGTTCAAAATAATCCTGCACATTCTCGGCGGTCCCGCCATACGGACCGGGGAAGAACTCTTCAGTTGGCAGAATGACTTCGGCATGCCGAAGTCGCTCGATGCCGAGTCGGTCGGCAAGCCAAAGCATGCGCGACTCGGTCCAGGCTTTTTCGCCGGTATTCAGCGGGCACTTCGCGGCGAAGAGACCAAACATGCAAGCCCCCAAGACTGTGGCGATACGCTACGGCATTGTCCGTGTTTTCCAGTTGCCGTCAATCGTTCCGACTGCAAATTGAAGCGCGACTCGCGACGTGCGAGCGGAACGGACCGTGCATCGCCGCGATGCAATCGACGGCGGTCTCAGTCTTATAAATCCCCCGATTGACCGCATTCGCGCCATGCGCTTCGACAGCCCGGCGCCATCGACGTTCTTGTAGGCGCTCGGCTGCTTTTCCGCGAAACCACGGCGAATTCATGTCGCAATGCCGTCCAGCGGCGGGAATCGCCCGGACTCGATCAGAAAGGTGCGCAATTCAATACGATCTGGATTGTTGATGTCGAGAACGTGGATCGTCACTTTACCGACAAGTGTTCGACCGATCAATCGCGGACCATCCCATCGAAAGTGTCGTTTCCAACGCTGACGTCGCGGATTGAAAAGCGGGACGATTTGCCCGTACCAATAGCCCGCGAGATTCGTGCCCTTCGCGAAATTGCATTCTCGGCACGAGAAACAAAGATTCGACAATTCATCGCTGCCACCGTGCTGCCGCGCGATGACGTGTTCGACATGAAAAGCGAACAACTCGTCGTCGCTTTCATGGACGCGACAGTACTCGCATCTACGGCGTGCTCGCAACGCCACAAGCCGACGCGTCGCTGCGTTCAAGTTGTCTCACCAGATTTTGCAAGCAGCAACCGCGCTCGGGATTTCAATATCGCCACGAGCGTGCTGAAGTCGACGTACCTGCGATATTCTTCTCGTTCTTTCTCGGTCAGCGTCCCATCGCTGCACTTATTGCCGAGGAGTTCGACGCGCGCCCGCAACGCACGATCTGCTTTGATTTTCAGGATGCGGTGCGCCGATTCGGGAGTCAGGCCATCACCAAGCGATTTCATCAACTTGGCGAGCGGATTCCGCTTGGTTTTTGTCTTGGTTGCCATGAACTGATTATAGACTCGCCCCGGCGTTCCTGGAACTCCTACCCCTTGATCACCCCGATGGGCCGCATTCGCGCCACACGCTTCGACAAACCGGCGCCGTCGATTACCTCGACCACATCATCCACGTTCTTGTAGGCGCTCGGCTGCTCTTCCGCCAAGCCGCGGCGACGTCCGTCTTAAATGTTTTCGGGCGGCGGAAACGTCCCGTTGGCAATAAGCAATGCACGCAGCTTGAGCCGATCACGATCGTTGATCCCAAGGACCTTGATCGTCACCTTGCCAACCAGCGTTCGGCCAATCATTCTCGGTCCGTTCCAGCGGAAATGGCGTCGCCACGACTGGCGGCGAGGATTGTACAACGGGACGATTTCTCCGTGCCAATAGCCGGCGAGATTGGTGCCCTTGGCAAAGTTGCCCTCCCTGCAGGAATAACAGAGATTTGACGGGCGATCGGAACCGCCATGTTGGCGTCCAATGAAGTGCTCGATGTGGTAGGAAAATGCCCGGTCGATATCACTGACCTGGCAGTATTCGCAACGGCCCCCCGCTCGACGCACGACGAATCGGCGAGTCGATTGCTTCACTTCGTAGCCCGCGCATTCTTCAACAGCAAGCGAGCCTTCGCGTGAATAATGTCCAAAAGTGTTCCGTACTGCACGTAACGGCTGTATTCCGCTCGCTCGCTCTCTGTGAGCGTCCCAGCGCTGCATTTGTTGCCCAAACGTTCAACCCGAGCTATCAAATTCCGGTCCGGTTTCAGTTTCAGGAGCTGCCGCGCGGATTCAGCCGTCATGCAGTCGGCAAGGGATCTCAGAAGCCGTTCAACGGGATCGAATTCGATCTTAGTTCGCATGCCAGAATTATAACTACGAGCGAATCGGTTGACAGCAGTTTTTCTCACCCCTTAATCACCCCGATCGGCCGCATTCGCGCAACACGCTTCGACAGCCCAGCCCCGTCGACAACTTCCACGACATCATCCACGTTCTTGTAGGCACTCGGCTGCTCTTCAGCCAAGCCGCGGCGGCTTTGGGCCATGGCGATCACTCCACGAGCTTCCAGCTCCTTTTCGATCTTGCGACCGCCCGACATGGCGACCGCGGCCGTTCGGCTCATCGCTCGGCCGGCGCCGTGGCAGGTCGTGCCCCAGGTACGCTCCATGCTGCCCGGCATGCCGACGAGTACCCAACTCGCCCGGCCCATGTCGCCGGGGATTATTACGGGCTGGCCGACGTCCTTATATGCCGCGGGAATCTCCGGATGGCCGGCCGGGAATGCCCGGGTCGCACCCTTGCGATGGATCCACAGCCGCTTCTTCTTGCCATCGACTGTGTGCTCTTCCAACTTCGCGATGTTGTGAGCGACATCGTAGAGCAGTTCCATGCCCAGGTCCTCCCACGACTGTCCGAAGACCTGCTCGAATGCCTCGCGAGCAAGCTGCGTCAGAAGCTGGCGATTGCAGAAGCCAAAGTTCGCGGCGGCCCGCATCGCGCCGATGTACCGTCGTCCCTCGGGGCTATCCGCCGGGGCGCACGCGAGTTGACGGTCCGGCAACTGGATGCCATGCTTGACGACCGCATTGCGGAAGACGGCCAACGCGTCGTCGCAAACCTGGTAGCCGAGTCCGCGCGAGCCGGAATGAATCAATACGCAGATTTGATCCTTCTCCAGGCCAAACGCCTTGGCCACGTCTTCGTCGAAGACGTGATCGACAACCTGCACTTCCATGAAGTGGTTGCCGCTGCCGAGCGTACCGCACTGCTCGCTGCCACGCTTGACGGCGTGATCGGAAACATGGTCCGGCTCGGCAGCGTCGATTCGGCCGTTGGCTTCAATATGCGCCAGATCGCGGGGCACGCCGAGCCCCCGGCCGATAACATAGCTCGCGCCTTGTTCGAGCAGCGGCTGCATTTCCTTGTCATTGAACTTGTACTTGCCGCCGCGACCGACGCCGGCCGGCACGGTGTTGAACAGGGTCTGCACCAACGAACGAATGTGGTTCTTTACCTGCCGATAACCGAGGTTCGTGCGAACGAGTCGGACGCCACAGTTTATGTCGTAGCCGATTCCGCCGGGGCAGATGACACCGCCTTCGGCTGGGTCGGTCGCCGCGACGCCGCCAATGCAGAAGCCGTAGCCCCAGTGAATGTCCGGCATGGCGATGCTGGCGCCGACGATGCCCGGCAGGAACGCCACGTTTGCGACCTGATCGGGCGCCTGATCCTTCTTCACCTGCTCGAGCAGGTTGTCGTTGACGTAGATCAGTCCGGGCACGTGCATGCCCGGCTTGTAACTCTTCGGAATGCGGACGCAGAACGGGTCGACGCGTTCGAGCGGACCGGCGTATGGTTTCTTTTCCATTGGCATCTTTCTGCACTAATGACGAATGACCGGCGAATGACCGGCGAATGACCGACGAATGACGAAAACTTCAATCCATCAACTTCCCTTCGTCATTGGTGGGTCATTCGTCGGTCATTCGTCATTTCAAATGTCCACAATCACTTCCGCGACCCACTCGTCGCCTTCGCGTTCGACGCGCAACTCGTGATACGTAATCGCCTTCACTTCGTGGGAAAGCACATGGCGTGCCCGGTCGATGGGCTCGCCCCAGGCTTTGCCCTTGAGTCCTGATTCATTCACCTGCACTTCGAACTTCGAGAACAGCAGGTGCTCGGCATCGAAGCGATACAGCAATTCCTTGAGCCAATCGAAAAGCAGATAGTCCTTTTCCGCTCCGGCGATCTCGATTTCAATTCCTCCCTCGGGACGCACCGTTGCCAAGTCCTCGACAATCGCCGCGAACACGGCAGTTGCGGCATCGACGAATAGCGCGTTCAAGTCACCGGCCTTGGCCCGGATGCCCAGGTCGGCCGTGTGTTCGAAGTATTCGTACATACCGGAGATCGTAGCCGATCGGATGTCGAAGTGCGAGCAGGGACAGAAAAGGGAGTGCGTTGGTTCGGATGCCCTGGGGAACGAAAGCGCCCGGCCCCTTCCAATCTAACCCCTGCCTAAGAGGGAAGGGGGTTAGGTTCTTCGGGAAGGCGAGACCGACGTTACCAGCGCACGAGAGCCGTGCCCCAGGTCAAGCCCGCTCCGAATCCGCTGAGGAGAGCGAGTTGTCCGGGGTGCAATCGGCCCTGGGCCATCGCCTCGTCGAGTGCCAGTGGAATCGATCCCGCCGAAGTATTGCCGTACTTTTCGAGATTGTTGAAGACCTTGTGTCGCGGAATGTGCAGCACATCGCAGGCAGCGTTGATGATGCGAATGTTGGCTTGGTGCGGGATATAGACATCGACATCGTCGGTGGTGAATCCAGAATCCTGCAGCACATCTTGAATCGTGTCGCACAGGATCGATACGGCCCATTTAAATACCGCCCGGCCATCCATGAACATGTACTGCAACCCTTGATCGAGATGCTCGTGCTTCGGCGGATTGCGACTGCCTCCCGACGGCCGGCAGAGCATTTCGCCGCCGTAGCCATCCGAACCCATGCTGTAACTGACGAGCCCTTGATCGCGGCGGCCCTTGGTCAGGATCACGGCGCCAGCTCCATCCCCAAACAACGGGTAGGTCTTCACATCGTTGGGATTGAGAATGCGCGAATTGCAATCGGCGCCGATAACCAGAGCCGTGTCGCTGACGCCAGCGCCGATATAGGCGCCCGCCGTCACGAGCGCGTGCATGAAGCCGGCGCAGGCGGCCTCGACCTCCAGCGCGGCGCCGACAATTTGCAGTCGGTCCTGGACCAGGCACGCGGTTGAAGGAAACGCCATATCCGGCGTGAAGGTGCCCAGGACGACCAGGTCGATCTCACTGGTCGCCACGCCCGCCGATTCGATGGCGCGAACGGCTGCCTCGACCGCCAGATCGCTCGTGGCCTGTTCGGGAAGCGCGTGTCGGCGCTCGTGGATACCGGTCCGCTTGACGATCCATTCGGAATCGAAACCGAGGCGCTGATGAAGATGTTCGTTGGAGACAATCGCCTCGGGCACATAGCTGCCCGTGCCAATGACGCGAACGCCCAGGAGCTGCCGGCAACGAGGACGAGGCGACGGGCGGAACTCCGCATTCGGATCGAAGATGCCAACGCCGGTCCACGACTGCTCGGCGGCCGGGGCCGACGGCTTGGCGATCGGCACTCGTTCGTTGTACGGTCGTCCGGGACCCTGCAAAGCGACAGCCATGTCGATTCTCTCCATCTCCTGCGGCGGCCAAGACATTCACCACAAGGGCACAAAGATTACATAAAGACACACGAAGAAATCATGATTGATGATCCAAAGGTCTCCGAACCCGACGCATACTCCTTTGTGCCCCTTTGTGTGATCTTTGCGCCTTTGTGGCGAGTGTGTCGGCCTAACGGTCTGCGCCGGCGATCAGAAACTGGGTCATCGCGCAGACGGCAGCCGCGGTCTGATCGATTCGCAGGTTGCCGTCCGTCATCGACGGGTGGAAGGCACCGACCAACACCGGCCTAAAGTGCCCGGCGAAGTGGACGGTGTTTTGCTCTCCATACTGAAGGGTGGTCAGAAACTGGAGGGCACGGGTCAGAACGGCTCGATAGCGGTCATAGCGGGCAGCGTCGGGTTGTTCCATTTGCCGGAGCATTCGGCATGCATCGGATAGACCCATCGCGAAATAGGCGGCGTCCACGGTCGGCGCACTCGCAACGATCTTGCCATTCACGATCGTCGGGAATCCGCCACGCCAGTCGACGTGAAGACGGTCCGTTCCTTCGTATTGCAACTTTGCAGCCCAATCGCTCATCTCGAAAACGAACTCGGCGTAAGCGGGCTCCTTCGTTTGCAGGTGCATGTCGGCGAAGGCAGCGATCAGCCAGGGGAGCATTTCCGAACTGGGCATTGCCTTGAATTGTTTGCGGTAGTACGCACAGCCACGGGCCAGCGCTTCCTTCTTCCATGCGGCGGGCGCCGTGCGCTGACTCATCGACAAGGCAGCGAGCGCGGGACCGGCGTATACGTCGGATCCATCCCCCTTCGACGCGGACCCGCCTTCGGAGCATTGCACCGAGCCGTCGGCCTTGAGTTGCGCCTTGAGGTACTGGCACAGTTCTTCACCACACTGACGCAGTTCCGGCGCGGCATCGGGAAACTCGTAGATCGCCATCGCGAGGTACGCCGCCGAGCCGACGCGATTACAGACCACGCTCGACTGCACCGGTTTGCGCATTCCGGAATCGTCTTTGGGTGTTTCCGCGAGCAGGGACAAGATCGCTTGACCGGCATGGACGGCGAATTTCTCATCGCCAGTCAACTTCGCCGAACGAGCAAGCGCAAGTGCGCCAAATGCCTGGCGGATGAAATTGTCGTCGTCCGTCGCTTTGCCGAGCGCGGGGTTTAAACCGGGAATAAAGCGGCCGCTTGACTGATGGATGCCATCGCGGCTGAGCCATGCCATGCCGCCCTGGGCGGACAAAACGATTTCGCGTGTCAATTCGGGGAGTTGATCGTATTTGCGAAAGCGATCGAAGGGAGCCGGCTTGCGGGTCGGCGTCGCTACGGCAGGCGGCTTGATCCCCGAAGCGGGGACCACGCCTTTGCCAGGCGGCACGTTCGGTATCGGAGAACGAAGATCGGGAGGAAGCGTCTTGGGAGGCTGAGCGCTGACGCGGTTGAGCGTCAACAATGCGCCGACCAAGCCAAAAGTCCCCAGGCCGGCGACAATCAATAGACGCGAACGCATGGTCGAGCCTCCTTGCTCAACTCGGCGATCTGACAAGTTTCAAGTTCCCAGTTTCAGGTTTCAAGTTGACGGATGCCAACCTGGGACTTGAAACGTGAAAACTGAAGCTCAAACGGACTCGCCTGGCTTCAAGATGTGCTTGACGCGCACCTCGACGTATGGCTGGCGATGCCCCTTCAGTCGCCGATAATTCTTTCGGCGGCGGAAGTGCTGAATCACGGTTTTGGTCGAGGGCTGTCCCGTCACTTCGGCGACCACGCGGGCGCCGGCCAAGAGCGGCTGCCCGATCAGCACATTGGCCCCGTCGGCCACCAACAAAACATTGGCCAGATCGAGCGACGAACCAATTGTCGTCTCCCGATGATCGATGCGGACGGTGTCGCCGACACTCACACGATACTGGCGGGAACCGTCCTCGAAGATAGCGTACATGGATGAACCTGCTAAGGATGCATTTCGCACAGAACGAATAAGTTAGCGTTATTTGCCGGCTTCGGCTAGGCGGACTTTCTGCGAAGGATCGCGTGGGTGGCGAAATGCCCGGTGTCAATGGAATTTCCCGAATTCGGGATCGTCGCCGTGGCTGCAATGGCCGAGATCAAATGAACTGGGCGAGCCAAAAGGCTCGCCCAGATGAATTTACAGCTTGGAATGGTCTTTCACGCAACCAGCTCGCGGCGCTTGCCGCGAAGATAGCGGATTCCGGCGAGAAGCGGCACTCCGGCGGCGAGAAGGATCATCGTCGACGGCTCGGGCACTCCGGAGGGCGGTCCACCCGGATCAACGGGATCAACTGGCGGGGGCGGCGGCGGCTGAATATCAGTTCCCGATGGCGCCTTGGTGGCGGTGATGTTGTCTTCCTCGCGGACGTCGCCACTCGGGTCCTCGACGTGGGTCCGGCTTACAAAGTCGGTCGAGACATTGGATTCCGGGAGGTTGGACATCGCGGTGAAATTGCCCAGCCCAATCTGGCCGACCAATGGCGTGTCGCCTGAATACGTCCAGACGAGATTAGGCATGGTCGGATTGTCGTTGGGCACGGTGCGACCCACGCTGCCGCCCGTATTCTGAGTAGCGAAATCAAAGCCGGCCGGCTGACTGTTCGAACCAGGCTGGAAGCCATTGAAATCGTAAATGACGAACTGATCGCCATTTTGCAGCGTCGAGTTCGAAGTCAGCATGACTCCATAGGTGTAACGGAAGTTATCGCCGTCCGGAATCACCGTGGCGGACAGCGGCAGGAGCCCCGCCTGCGCCGACGTCCCGAGCACGCCGGTCAGTACGGCTGCCAAGCCGAGTTTCCACAATCGCAGCGCCATTCCTGGTTCTCCTTCTCTCGGGGACGGCCGGGCGGGTGAGATCGCCCAATCGCCCCGCTGTGTATGCAGGCGAAACGGCTCCGCGGAACCGTCATCGAGCGGGAGGAAAATAACTCAAGTTCCGAAAGGATCAAGACGAGATTCGCGATGTGATAAGCTGGCGCAATTAGGGGGGAATGGCGGAAATGGATACCGGGGAGGCCGAGGATAAATAGGAAAGCAGAGATCAATTTCAATTCGGAGACTCGACAAGGAAGCCAACGGTGCACAATCAACTCTTACGTGAACATGTTTTGAGTTTGCTTCGCGGCGGCAGTGCGCATCTCACGTTCGACGATGCGATCGCGGATATGCCGGCGGCGCTTCGCGGGAAGCGAGCCCCCGGGTCGCCCCACACGGCTTGGCAGTTGTTGGAGCACATGCGCATTGCCCAGTGGGATATCCTCGAATTCAGCCGGAATCCGCAACATAAGTCGCCGGACTTTCCGGAAGGATACTGGCCCCCGGACGACGCGCCGCCAGACGAGCAGGCCTGGGACCGGAGCGTCACGGCTTTTCGAGCGGATTTGCAGACCATGCGCGACTTGGTCACCGACCCGGCTCACGATCTGTTTGCCCGCATTCCGCACGGGGAGGGACAGACTTTGTTACGTGAAGCGCTCTTGGTCGCCGATCACAACGCTTATCACCTGGGCCAATTGGTGATGCTTCGGCGCGTTTTGGGCGCCTGGCGAGATTGAGCCGCAACGATTCGAACGAAGTGAGGTTTTCACCCTGCCGGGTAGACCGACCCCATGAAAGCGCGTTTTGCGGTCGCGTTGCGAAACGAAGCGGCCGGCGACTGGCGCCGCCGGCCGTTTAATGTCGCGCTTGATTTCGACGATTACGGCGGGTTCGTACGCTCCGCTTTCCATTCGCGCATTTCTTCGCGGACATCGCGGAGTTCTTCCTTGACCTCTTGCAATTCTTCCTTGACTTCGACGAGCAAGTCCTTGGTTTCCCGAGCGAGTTCCACATTCTGCTCGGCGAGGACCTGGGTGCGTTGTGCAAGTTTGAGCGCATGGGCTAGCATGTGAAACAACCTTTCCAATTCGCCGGGTTCGGCGGGCTTGGTCAGGCAATGATCGAAGCCCGCTTGCGCGCACCCGACTGAGGTGCGTTTCATCGGAATAAGCGGTCAGAGCCACTAGCTTCGCTCGTTGCAGTGCCGGTTGGCGGCGCACTGCGCTCGGCCAACTCGTAACCACTCATTCGCGGCATCCTAATGTCCAACAACATGCAGTCCGGTCCAAACTCCTGAGCGACGGCCAACGCGGTTTCGCCATCGTAAACAACTCGGGACTCATGGCCCCAAACTTCCAATAGCATGGCGACACTATCGGCCGAATCCGGATTGTCATCCACGACTAAGACCCGTAAACGCCGACCCGAAGTATCCGGGTTGGCGGCCGCGGGCAGGCTAACCATTGCAAATCTCTCCGAGGGCTGGAGCGCGATTCGGGCTTCCAACTCAAACGATTGATGCAGCAAGCCCGGACGGCCGTAAAAGTGCAATTGCCATGCCGAAAGTCTGTCAAGAAAAACGCCTCGAAGGAAGGCTTCGCCGTGCTGCTATTTTCTCGGCGTGAATGCCCATTGGAACAAGATGAAAGTGCCGCGACATCGCGTCAAGAAACTCGCCGACCAGTGCCACCTTGCTCATCCCCCGTTGGCGCATCGCCGGAAAAAAGTCCAACGCCGCGACATCATCGCCGCCCAGAAAATCCAGCGGGTGCAGCAGGAGCGACGGCTCCGTGCCGGTGATTCGGCAGAGGCGAAGCGCCGTCGCCCAGTACAAGCGAGCCAGGGCTGGGCTATACCCCGCGAGATAGAGCAGATAGCTGACGTGAATCGGCGCCTTCGCGAGCGGCAACGTCGTCACCGGGATTTCCAGGATCGGTCCGTTCGGAGTTTGCCAGCGATACGGGCGCAGCGGGCGGAGTCCTTCGGAGAATTTGCCGAACAGGAGTTTGCGCTTGTTTTTCTCGTCGCTGCTGAGATCGCGCGATTTGGCAAAGTAATAGGCGCGCGCTAGCGGACCAAGAAACGTCGGAAACGTGCTGGCATCATAACGATAGCCGCGGCGAGCAAGAACGCGAAGAACCGCGGGCGACAAGCTAAAGCCCGGCCCGCGAAAGCCGGTCGGACGTGCGCCAGTGGCCGACTCGATGGCATCCTCCGTGTCGCGAATCTCACTCTCGATTGCTTCTTCCGAATACAGATGCAGCCAGGGTTCATGGTGAAACGAATGGTTGCCGACCTCATGCCCAGCCGCCGTGATCTCGCGAAGCACCGAGCGGTCGTTTGCGCGTTTCGCATCGAGGCCGACGATGAACCACGTAATGGTGAGCCGGCGATTGCGAAGGAATTCAAGTACGCGTGGCACCACCAGCGACAAATAAGAAGGAAGCGATTCCCAGCCAGGATCGCCGTGGGTCTTCATGTACGACCACTGATTATCCAGGTCGAGAGAGACGCTCGCGACGGGCTTGTTCATGGAACGCCCACCGAAAGTGCGCGCTGTTGCAAATCGAGGATAGTCGGCAATGCCGATTCCCCAAGCGCCAGCGTCTCGTTCACATTCAGCGTGCCGTTCACGATATTGGATGAGTTGACGAGGTAAACGCCGGGGACGGACGTTGCAATCGGCGGAACGTGCTCGGAGTAATTCAGCGTCGAAACCGCGAACACATGGCGAACCCTCGACACTCGAAAGGCGAGCAAATCATCGCGGGAAAAATGCGGATACATGCGTTCCAGCGCCGAAACAAACCGTTCCTGAATCTCGTCGTCGGAGAGTCGGAAATGCGGATCATCCGGCGACACGTATTTCGGAAGATATACGAGTGTTTGGCCAGCAAATTCCGTGGCATCGACCAGGGCGGTCATCTCAATCACCGCGGTGAATGGCACCCAGTCATCCGTGATGTTGGTCACATAATAATGGGCCAACGGCTTTTTCAACACCAGTGAAGCGCAGACGATCCCCTGGTAGGTGACGTCGTTCAACACTCGATGCTCGGCTTCGCTCAGACTCGGGACGAGCTTGGAAGCGAGCGGAGCTGCAGAGGTGACAACGACCCGGTCAAAGGAGAGTGCGCTTCCGTCTTCGAGCCGCACTTGCGGGCACTCACCATTGCTCTCGATCGACTCGACGCGCTGGTTCAGCCGAAGTTCGATCCCCGTACGGTTCAAGTGTTCGGCAAACTTCTCCAAGATGCGGGCGTAGCCGCCGCGGACATAGCCGAACATCTCCTTCTTGAGCCCCGACCGTCTGGCGGCATACATGCGCGCGATAATTGCCCAAATGAATGCGGCCGACGCCACTCGATAACTCTCACCGAGCTTCGCGCGTAGAAGCGGCAGCCAAATCTTTTGAAAGGTCCGCTTGCCGGACCAACGGCGGAGCCAATCCGCGACGGCAATCCGCTCGAGTTTCTTCCAGTCCTTCAGACGGCTTGCGCGCAGGATTGTAAGCCCGAGCCGGAATTTGTCGATGAGCCGGAGGGGCGGAAATGTCAGAAACTCCCACGAGTTCGACATCGAATAGAGCTGGCCATCGGTGTAAAAGCCGGTCTTGGTTTCCACCCAGCGCAATTCATCCGCGAGGCCGATCTCCGCAAGCAATTCACGCACGCGGAAGTCCGACATCAAAATGACGTGGTAGTGCTTGTCCCACGTAATGTCGCCCATTTGCCAGGCCGCGGCGAGCCCTCCGAGTTGGGGAGCGGCTTCCAGGACCGTGACCGCGTGTCCGGACTGGCGTAGGCGATGGGCCAGCATGAGGCCGAGCATGCCGCCGCCAACGATGCCAATCCGTTGGGCGCACCCATGCTCATTCCCTCTCCAGAATTCGGCCGCCGGCCAGATCGTAGATTCGGGCGCACGCCAGACATTGCAATCCGGAACGTTCGGGAATCGCGTCGGTCGCAAATCGACTGAGCAAGTGCCCACAACGACAGACCGCGCCGACAAAGCGGGCCGGATGCCCGATCGCAAGAGCGAAGTCGGGCACCGACTTGGTGACTAGCGAGCCCATGCCGATCATGGCAAATCGGCCAATGCTGAGGTCGTTGCCGATCGTGCAGCCGGCCCCGATGGTCGCTCCCTCGCGGACCCGGGTGGGCAACGTGTGTTCATCCGCTTCGCTCGGCCGCAGTGCCTTCAAGTCGGGCGTGGTCGCTCGAGGAAAGCGATCGTTGGTAAAAATGGTCCCCGCCGAAATCATGACGCCGTCTTCAATGGTCACCGCGGTGCAGATATAGACCATCGCGTTGATTTTGCACCGATTGCCGATGTGAACGCCATATGCAATATACGTCTTCTCGCCAATGATGCATTCGTCGCCGATGACGGCATCGCGGCGGATATGCACGTTATCCCAAACGGCAGTCCCCTCGCCGAGGGTGACGCCGGCCTCGATGATCGCTGTGGGATGAACGCGTGTCGCCATTTTGTGCGCGGGACATAGCAAGCGGGACGGATAAACACTCCGTCCCACGGGAACGTGTCCGCTTCAAACCGTCGTCCAGTGCGGCTCGCGCAAGGAACGATACGCGGCTTCGACTACTTGCACCGATGCCAAAGCGTCCTGAGCCGTGATTAACAGCGGCTCGCCGTCACGGCAGGCGCGGGCGAAGTTACCGAGTTCATCGCGAAAAGCCTGGACCTTATTATAACCGTCGCCGAACTTGACCCAGTCGCGTGCCGAGTGCTGTCGGTATTTCGATTCCTTCCAGCCCACCATTGCCGTCCCGTGCGTGCCGAAGACATTCAGGTACGACTCTTGTTCCTTGTTGATGCTCCAAGAAAGATCGATCGTCGCGGGGATTCCGCGAGCGGAGCGAACGAAGAGCTGGACGGTATCTTCGACCTCGAGCTTTTGAACGTTGGGGAACTGGGTGGCCTTCACTTCGGTCAACGGCCCGATCAGATAACGCAGGATATCGACGCTGTGCGTGCCATTGTCGATTAGCACACCGCCACCGCTCATATTGGGGTCGGCATTCCAGCGATCGGTCATATCCACGCGAGCCGTAAATTGGTTTTCAACCAAGACGATTTGTCCGAGCACCCCGGAAGCGACCAGGCTTTTTACGCGGATCATGTCGTCGACGTAGCGAAACTTAGATGCCATCGTCAGCTTGACGCCATTCGCCTCCGCGGCGGCAATCATGCGTTTTGCGGCCGCCGCGGTCAACGTGAATGGCTTCTCGCAAAGTACGTGGATCTGATGATCGACGAGATGGGTCGTAATGGCCTCGTGGGTCGCGGGCGGCGTGCTCACAATGGCTGCATCGAACTCGGGGCCGGTTTCGGTCAATGCGGTGTGAGATGTGTAAGCCGGGCAAACCACGCGCTCGGCCAGCGCTTCGGCCGCCTCGGCGCGAATATCGCAAACGGCAACCAGTTTGGCGTCTGGGTGTCCTTCAAATGCCTGCACGTAGCTCTGGGCGATACCCCCCGCCCCGATCAGGGCAAAGCGAACTGGACTGCTCATTCCGCACCCCCCTCCCGTAAGCTTTCGGCGCTGAAGTGAAGGGCGCGAGCAATGTAGTCGACGTGCTCACGCGTGTAATTCTCATTCCAGGGGAGCACGAGCACGCGATCGAGATACTGGAATGTGCCGGGGAATCGCTCGACGGAATAGTCGACGGCTTCGGGCCGGGCCAGCGTGAACGGCCAGCGGCTGTTGCCAAAAGTGCGCTGATCGCGGAAGACCTGACAGCGAAACGCGGGCTTTTGAATGTACCGTGGCGCCGAGGCAATGCCCCAGTCCTTAAGCGCCTTGCCGAGAGCCACCGCGCCGCCGGGAATGATCGACGGGTCAACTAGCACCGCATATTTCCAATAGACCGGCTCGCTTTGCGGATCGTGGATTGGCGGTTCGATCCCCGGCCGATCCTGCAAATCCTCGGTCAATCGGTGCGCGGCTTGGCGTCGATTTGCGACGATCTCGGCGAGCTTTGGGAGTTGCCCGAGCGCACACGCTCCCTGCAACTCGCTCATGCGATAGTTGGGAGCAATGAAGTAGTGATCGGGATTCGCGTCGCCGTAACCCCAGGCCTTGTTGATAAACAGAAACACATGGCGGGCGACCTTCGGATCGTCACTAATGACGATGCCCCCTTCGCCCGTCGTAATGTGTTTTCCTTGCTGCAAACTGAAGCAACCGGCCGCGCCAAACGTGCCCACGGCCTTGCCGGCATGCGTGGCGAGAAACGCTTGCGCACAATCTTCAATCACCGGAACGTTGTGCGTTTTCGCCAGCGACAGGATTGCCGGCATGTCGCAAGGGTTACCGAAGAGATGCGTGACGATGATGGCTCGCGTTCGCGGCGAAATGCGTTCGGCAACCGACTGGGCCGTGACATTGCCGGTCCGCGGATCGACATCCGCGAAGACCGGAATGGCCCCTTGATACAAGATCGGCGTCAGGGCCCCCATGTCCGTGATCGCCGTCGTAATGATTTCGTCGCCCGGCTCCGGATTGATGGCACTGATCGCGCAGTGAATGGCGGCCGAGCCGGACGAGCATGCATGCGCGTGGGCCGAGCCAACCAACCTGGCAAACCCCGTCTCGAATCGCTTGGCGAAAGTGCCCTTCGTGACCGTCAGGGTGCCACTATGAATCGCCTCGGCGATGAGGGCAATTTCTTCGTCGCCGAGCGTGCGTCCGCTGGCATCCTGATCCGACGGTAGAACGACCGGCGGCGCCGGTTTGAAAGGCATATTCATCCTGGCGATTGCATCCTTCGTTCGGGGAAAAGCGCGGAGTCACCCCATTTTGGAGTGTTCAACAACCATAGCACGATTTCGCTGGAAAGCGAAAACCGGCGCGAATCGCCAGCTTCCGGAATCACTGAATTTCGCGAATCATTGAATTCCAAGAACTGCCGCTATGCCACCGCGTGTTCGCGCTCTGGTACATGCGATTTCTCGGAATTGGGCCGCGAGTGATCTTGGCCAAGCATTCGGGCCGCGAACAGGCGGGTCATCAAGCGGATGTGGCCCAGAATTGTTCGCGCGGTCTTCATCTTGGATCGACCGAGCATTCGCACTTCCAGTGTGGCGGGATACTCGATGATCTTCGAGCCGCGCAAATCGAGTCGGCCTAGTAATTCGGCGACGCCGAGAAAATTGGTTTTTCGCAGCTCAATCCCCGTCACGGCGCTCCGTCGATAGATGCGAAAACAGCTGGTATAAGTGTGCAACTTGTGGCGCAAGACACGGCGATACATCCACGAAGCAGTCTTCGACAGCTTCAGCCGCCATCCGGGCACGTTGCGGACGCCGCCTTCGGGGTGGTAGGGCGACGCCGTCACCAGATCCACGCCGGGTTGCAAAAGCGGAATCATGTTCGCGAGTTCATGCGGATCGTACGTGCAGTCGCAATCGATCGAGCAGACGATCTCGGTTCGCGCCCGCTGAATGCCCGTCATGATCGCCGCGGCGACGCCGCGGTTGTGCTCGTGACGGTACAATTCAAAGCCGGGCTTGCCGGCGAACGTCTCCTTGAGACCGGCCCAGGTGTTGTCCTTGCTGCCGTCGTCCACGAGCGCAAATGTGATCGCGTAGTCTCTCAACCTGGACTTCACGCTCGTGAGAGTATTCGCCAGGTACGGCAGGATGAGTTCCTCGTTGTAACACGGTACGACGATGGTTACCGGCGTTCGATCACCGGACGGCGAACCGTCCATGGCGATGTGGATGTCCGGTCGAGAATCCTGCACGGCATAATGCCGCTCGCCCACCTCGAACTTATCGGTCGAAAGACCCAGGTAGTCCGCCGCGCTCGTGAATGAATAGCGCTGGAGGAAGTAATCCAGATACCCCTCCATCTTGTGCAAATTGCGATAATGGCGGATTCGCGTTAACCACGAAGACGCGCTGATTGTCGGCTGCTCCGGGTCCAGTTCCCATACGTGGAAATACAAGACGAGCGGTGATTCGACCTTGCGATGCCACCGGGCGATCGCTCGGCGGATCAGAATCGGTGGAATCTGCCGGAAATAGTTGCCGCCGGCAATCGGCACCTTGAACCCAAACACGCTGCTGGTCGAGATCGGCAGCTCCGTGACTTTTCCGGCCGGTGATTCGTGAACGTGCAAGAAGCGGCGGAAAGGCTCGTTAGCCCAGGTTCGGCCGATCGGCGCGATGCTCGAGTCATACCGATAACCGACCTCGGCCAGGACATCGAGTGCCCACAACTCTTCGGGTCGAAACCAGCTATCCGCCACGCGGTAACCGAGCACGTGTCGCCCGCAGGCATGTTCGAGTGCTTCACGCGATCGCAGCAAATCGTCCTTGAACTCGGCCGGGGTCATTTGCGAAATGCCGCGATGGTAATAGCCCTTACTTGCGATTTCATGGCCGCGCTCGGCGACCTTCCGAACGAGTTCCGGGAATTGGTCGGCGATCCAGCCGAGGACGAAAAACGTCGCCTTCACCCCGTGTCGATCCAATAGCGCCAGGCCCGGTCGGCATTCTGTTCGAGCCGCGTTTCAAATCGATACCATTGCCCACGTTGGATGACTCGATTAAATGCACCGACCTGGAAATAGTCCTCGAGCGCGACCGTCAGGATGTGCCGCTTGGATGGCGTGTTCATCGTCGGCCCCCCACGAGTTCGACGGCTTGCGGCCGCATCACCCGGCGAAGCGCCTGGACAATCCGCTGGCCGGCATCGCCGCGACCGAAGGGATTCTCGATTGGCCGCTCCAAGTGGGGATGACGATCGGCGTCTTCGAGCGCTTGCCCGAGCAATTCTGGAGTGCCGGCCAATTGGGCGACGCCCGCTTCAACCGCTTCGGGCCGTTCGGTCGTCTCGCGGAGCACGATCAATCGCTTGCCGAGCGTTGGCGCCTCTTCTTGAACGCCCCCCGAGTCGGAGACGATCAGCCATGACGCGGACAGCAGGGCGACGAAGTCGGCGTAGTCGAGTGGGTCGGTCAGCAAAATGCGCGAATGATTCTCCAACCGCCGGGCGGCTTCGCGAACAACTGGATTCGGATGCACCGGAAAGATCAACGCCACGTCGGCGTGGGCTTCAACGAATTCGCGAAGCACGCGCAAGTTCTCCACCAAAGTGGGGCCAAAACTTTCGCGGCGATGAGTCGTCAGCGCGATTCGCCGCATGCCCCGCGTTCGCTCGAGGAGTTCTTCCACTCGTTGGGACGCAGATGCCACGGTGCCCATGTATTGCAAAGCATCGACGACTGGATTGCCCGTCAGGAAAATGGATTCCGCCGGCACCCCCTCGTCGAGCAGAGCATTCCGATTGCGTGCCGTCGCCGCGAAATGGTAACGAGCCAGCCGGCTGATCAGCCGGCGATTCATCTCTTCGGGGAACGGCGTCAGTGGATTGTCCGTTCGCAAACCAGCTTCGACATGGCCAACCGGAATTCCCCGATGGAACGCAGCCCATGCGGCCGCGACCGCCGTCGTGGTGTCGCCTTGAACCAGCACCAGGTCGGGCTGCTCGGAAACGAGGACCGGCTCGAACTCGGCCAACACGCGGGAAGCGAGCAGATTCAGCGACTGCCCGGCGCGCATGACCGCCAGGTCGCAATCGATGCGAATCCCGAACAACCGAATAAAGGAAGCGATCAGATCAGAGTGTTGGCCGCTCGACACAACCACCGAACGGAAATCGTCCGGATACAAATCGAGCTGCCGTATTACGGGTGCAAGTTTAACGACCTCCGGCCGAGTACCGAAAGCAGTCAGAATCGTTGTCCGAGAACTTGTAAGCAGTTGCGACATCACAGGGGGGTACGTCAGTCAATGGTGGCGCATCGGTTCCGACCGAGCGTGGAGAGACTCCATTCGGGTAATGGGCCGCGAGTCAGGAGTGGATGACTCAGCAAACGAACTTTTCATTTATAGCACGAAAACAAGCCGGATGTGGGACTTTGCCCATTCCCGTTGATGCGGCTGTAACAATTTTGACGGCAAGAGCTTAAGTTGACTGCCCGCAATTCTGGGAAACATGTTCGACTCAATCAGAACCCCAGTGCTACTCGTGACGGCGCACCGTCCACGGATTACAATAAGAGTGGTCAAGTCGCCCGCCGTTCAAGTCGTTGCAATGGGGAGGATTGCCGTGAGTATCGTCCGTGTCGGCCTCGCTGAAACGAAAAACTTCTCGGAGGGATACGAGGCCATCTTCGGTAAGAAGGACGACAAGAAGAAGACCGAAGAGTCGAAGGAATCCGAAGAGGCCAAGAAAGACGAGCCGAAAAAGGAGTCCAAGTAATTCCCAATGATGGGCATTGGAGGCGGGCGGCCTGATCCCACGGGTCACCCGTCTCGGCCAGTGCTAGGTGAACATTCGAGTAGCGGAAGTCGCCAGACTTCCGATTCTGGCTCGGCTGGTTCGGAAGTCTGGCGACCACTGCTGTCAACATCTTTGCCGCGCGGTTTTTTGCTGAGCTGTCGTTTTGGCTTTCGCTTGGGCTTGAGCATGGCTCTGGAGGATGCGGAACACGGAGCCATGACCGCGTTTACCGACGCGCTTCGTGGTCGTGCGATTCGGTTGCGGCTTGGCTTTCCACCACGTTTCGCTCCACGTTCCAGCCAGCATGGTACGCAGACGTTCGCGTAAGTCCTCTTCCGGGAGACATTCGGCAAACCACACGGCGGTCGGTTCCGGTCCGATGACGATGTTCCAGGCGACCAATTGGTCGCGAAGATCATCGAAGAACTTCTCGAGCGAGATCCGTTCGGGTGGGCATTGCTTGACCTCGGCTACGTAGGTCGTCAGCAACTGGACGATGTTGTACAAGATCATGCAGAAGGCAAATTGGAAGATACACGCCTGCGGCGTGCTGCCGATCAAACCCGCCAGGCCAAACACCTCGGTCACTTTTTGAAACAGCCGCTCGATGCCCCAACGCTCCAGGTAGAGCCACAGCAAATCGACCGCGAGAACCGCGTCGGCATCCAACAGATCGGTGACCAGCGCCAGCTCTTCTTCGCCCGGCCGCGACAGGACGATGCGCCGGACATACCGGCGGCCGGCGCTGCGCGGGCCGCCCAGCCAACCCCACGACTCCGCATACGCTCGGCCTTTCGCGTCGGTGCCAGTCCGTGGCGGTCGCTCGGCATCGGCCGTAAATTTCGTGTTGCTTTGATGGCGGACCAGGAAATGGTCACCGGCCCGCGCCGTAAACCGCGCCAGCGCACTAAATCGCAAAAGCCGCGATCGGACACGTACAAGCAGAGTTGCGACACCAGCCCATACACCTGGGTCAGCAAACCGTCGAGCAGCGGTCGTTCGCTGGCATCGCCATCGGCATGCGCCTGCATCGCCACGGCCAGACCCGAACCCCACTCGAGCGCCACGGTCACCTTGCCGCCCAGTAAGCCGCCGCCCACGCCCCGCAACGGTTTGAGCCGTTTCGCCACCTTCTTGATCGCTTTACCATCGATCACGATGACTGTGAAACCACGCAAACCGGCCGGCAACTCACGCAGGGATGTCGTCGGGATCAGCTTACGCAGTGCGGCGGTGCCATGACGTAGCAAAGCCTGGCTCACCGCGATCGGCAGTCGGCCGAGTTTGCCAAATGCCGCGGCGATGCTGGTCGAGAGTTGGCCCGAGGCGATATTCTTCTCGAAACTGCGTCGACCGCTGCCACGGTGCAACAGCAAAGCGTCGGCCACCAAATGCACCATCGTCGCGAAGGTAATGACCTTTTCATAACACCGACCGCGATGTTCATTCCAGAGCGCGTTGAGGCGTTGCGGGTCGAAAACGAAACGCCAAATCGACAGCGCGGCATCGGCCAGCGGCAAGCGTGCCGCGACATCTCGGAAATCGAATCCCGCCGCGCCTTCGCGCTCCGTAGCTTCCATGCCCGTGCCTCTCGAATGGTGCGAAAAAACCTCCAGCTGACGAAAATGTATGGGGCTCTTAACCTTACGCAAGAGCCAGATGTTGACAGAAGTGGTCTGGCGACCACTGCTGTCAACATCTTTGCCGCGCGGTTTTTTGCTGAGCTGTCGTTTTGGCTTTCGCTTGGGCTTGAGCATGGCTCTGGAGGATGCGGAACACGGAGCCATGACCGCGTTTACCGACGCGCTTCGTGGTCGTGCGATTCGGTTGCGGCTTGGCTTTCCACCACGTTTCGCTCCACGTTCCAGCCAGCATGGTACGCAGACGTTCGCGTAAGTCCTCTTCCGGGAGACATTCGGCAAACCACACGGCGGTCGGTTCCGGTCCGATGACGATGTTCCAGGCGACCAATTGGTCGCGAAGATCATCGAAGAACTTCTCGAGCGAGATCCGTTCGGGTGGGCATTGCTTGACCTCGGCTACGTAGGTCGTCAGCAACTGGACGATGTTGTACAAGATCATGCAGAAGGCAAATTGGAAGATACACGCCTGCGGCGTGCTGCCGATCAAACCCGCCAGGCCAAACACCTCGGTCACTTTTTGAAACAGCCGCTCGATGCCCCAACGCTCCAGGTAGAGCCACAGCAAATCGACCGCGAGAACCGCGTCGGCATCCAACAGATCGGTGACCAGCGCCAGCTCTTCTTCGCCCGGCCGCGACAGGACGATGCGCCGGACATACCGGCGGCCGGCGCTGCGCGGGCCGCCCAGCCAACCCCACGACTCCGCATACGCTCGGCCTTTCGCGTCGGTGCCAGTCCGTGGCGGTCGCTCGGCATCGGCCGTAAATTTCGTGTTGCTTTGATGGCGGACCAGGAAATGGTCACCGGCCCGCGCCGTAAACCGCGCCAAGCGCACTAAATCGCAAAAGCCGCGATCGGACACGTACAAGCAGAGTTGCGACACCAGCCCATACACCTGGGTCAGCAAACCGTCGAGCAGCGGTCGTTCGCTGGCATCGCCATCGGCATGCGCCTGCATCGCCACGGCCAGACCCGAACCCCACTCGAGCGCCACGGTCACCTTGCCGCCCAGTAAGCCGCCGCCCACGCCCCGCAACGGTTTGAGCCGTTTCGCCACCTTCTTGATCGCTTTACCATCGATCACGATGACTGTGAAACCACGCAAACCGGCCGGCAACTCACGCAGGGATGTCGTCGGGATCAGCTTACGCAGTGCGGCGGTGCCATGACGTAGCAAAGCCTGGCTCACCGCGATCGGCAGTCGGCCGAGTTTGCCAAATGCCGCGGCGATGCTGGTCGAGAGTTGGCCCGAGGCGATATTCTTCTCGAAACTGCGTCGACCGCTGCCACGGTGCAACAGCAAAGCGTCGGCCACCAAATGCACCATCGTCGCGAAGGTAATGACCTTTTCATAACACCGACCGCGATGTTCATTCCAGAGCGCGTTGAGGCGTTGCGGGTCGAAAACGAAACGCCAAATCGACAGCGCGGCATCGGCCAGCGGCAAGCGTGCCGCGACATCTCGGAAATCGAATCCCGCCGCGCCTTCGCGCTCCGTAGCTTCCATGCCCGTGCCTCTCGAATGGTGCGAAAAAACCTCCAGCTGACGAAAATGTATGGGGCTCTTAACCTTACGCAAGAGCCAGATGTTGACAGAAGTGGTCTGGCGACTTCCGCTACTTTGTCCACAGGGTGTTTCAGGTTGACGCAGCCGTGAAACGATGGGTTGGCGTCGGCCGGCCCGGTCGAAGGCTTTGCGACTGTCGGAATTCGACTTGGATGTTCGACTCTTTGCACACCGAACCGACGACCCGTTGAACCTCTTGTTCGAGCACTGCCGGATCGACCGCGACGCGGGCATTGACGATCAGGTCCGCGTCCCGCGCCTGGGTGTTTGAGGCGAGCGACAGTTCCGTATCCGTGGCACTGCTCACCAGGTTCGCCACGCCGAATGCTCCGCCTTCTTCCAGCCCAATCACCTTCAGGTGCGCCACCTCGCCGCCAAGCTTGAAGAGAACCGGCCGTAACTCGTCGATCACGCGAGTGAGCACCGGATCGATCTCGAACGGCGTCGACGAAGTGAGATGAGCACTCGCATTCAACCAGCCCAACTCGGCTTCTCCTTCCGCATAGGTGTCGTAGTCGATATCGAGCAACTTGCGGCCGAAGGCGCCGTCCTGATCGAGCAATTCCGTATAGGCTTCAAATCCGATCCCCGTCTTCGCTGAAACGACGAGGAGCGGCGAGCCGGGGAATTGCTCGGCAACGCGCGTTTTCAATTCCTGGACCTCGGTCGGCGCCAATTCATCGGCCCGGTTAATCACGATTGCGTCCGCTTCCTCGAGTTGTTTACGAAAAATGTAAGCGGCCTTCGGTGAAAACCCGGATTGCTCGTTGCGCAAGATTCGTAATCCGTGACTGGGCTTAAAGAGCACCGAATAAGGGGCCACTTGAAAGCGGCCCGGATAGAGCGCCTTGAGCGGCTGTATGACAGTCGCCACCAGATCCGTGCAACTGCCGACCGGTTCGGCGAGAATCACATCCGGCCTCTCCGACTCTTCCAGATCGCCGGTCCGGGCCACGAGTTCATCGAACTTGCAGCAGAAACATGCGCCGGGGACCTCGGCGACCGAAAACCCCTGAGCGCGCAGGCTGTTCGTATCGACAAGGTCTTGGGCCTGATCGTTGGTGACCAGGCCGACACGCTTTCCTCGAGCCATATAGTGGCGAGCGAGTCGAGCCAATGTGGTTGTCTTGCCGGCGCCCAGGAATCCGCCGACCATGATGAAGCGAACCTGTTTCATGCCCTCTCCGAATGTGGCGGCACCTCTCGGACGAGTTCCGCTACGACTACATTATCATCCAGGCTGTGTGCGAGGAGATGAACATGCCGGCCGGCGAGTTTGCCTTTATCGATTGGGTTCGTCAGCGAACGCCGCCGACAGCGAACACTCTCGTTGGGCCGGGGGACGATTGCGCCGTCCTTCAGCCTTCGACGCGGCCGCTGCTCGTCACCACGGACATGCTCCTCGATGGCAGTTGTTTTCGCTTGGCGGAGGCGGGACCCGTGCGCGTCGGCCGAAAGGCGATTGCGGTCAATCTCAGCGACATTGCCGCCATGGCCGGCGTGCCGACTGCCGCCGTTGTCAGTGTTGGCTTGCCACGCACGGGTGGATTGGAGTTGCCCGAACAGCTTTACGTCGGAATGCGCGAAATGGCCGACCGCTTCGGCGTCCCCATCGTTGGCGGAGATACGAACAGCTGGGATGGGCCGCTGACCATCAGTGTGACCATGCTTGGCGAGGCGACGGCGCGAGGACCGGTACTACGTTCCGGGGCAAAGATGGGCGACTGGATCATGGTCACCGGCCCGCTTGGAGGCAGCATCCTGGGACATCACCTCGATTTCACTCCCCGCGTCGGCGAAGCGCTGCGCTTGCATCACTCCGCCGACGTGCATGCCATGATCGACATTAGCGATGGGCTCGCCCAGGATCTGCATCACATCTGCGAAGAAAGCCAGTGTGGCGCCGTGTTGTTGGCGGATGCCATTCCGATAACGGAGGCCGCGCGCATCGTAGCCGTTCAGGATGGGCGCTCGCCGCTCGATCATGCGTTGAGCGATGGCGAGGATTTCGAGCTGGCTTTTACGATCTCCCCCGCCGACGGCGAACGCCTGCTTCGCGATCAACCGGTGCCGGGGATCACGCTGCGCCGGATCGGCGAAATGATCGAAAGTGGCTACTGGCTCGAACGCAACGGAACGCGCGAGACGCTCGAACCCGAGGGGTACGAGCATCGACTTGGTTAGCCGCTTGCGGCGTAGCGCGCTCGCGCTACGCCGCAAGCGGCGAAAAATCACTTCTTCACCACGGCGATGCTGCCACTCTCGCTGATGTAAATCAGGTTGCCGTTCTCGGCGTCGGCGAACACCTCAATGCCATAGCGTTTGGTGTCTTTCGAGAAATCGTCCTCGTTGCCTTTCCGAACGCGAAGACTCATGCCGTGCGACCACTTCGGCTTCTTGTCGTCTTGCGCGAACAGGTAATCCCGACCGAGATCGGAGACCAGTAAGCCGCCAACGAATGCGATTGACGCGAGCAAATAGCAAAACCGTTTCGACATGACATACCTCGTCGGATGGAGAAACTCGGTAACTCGGGTGACGATTGACTGTTTATGGAAAACAGACGATTGACGGCCCACAGGATAACGACGCGAGCCAGGGAAGGCAAACATTGGTTACACTCATTCGCGCCGATCACCCAGCTTTGCACGCGGGTCGCGGCCAAATATTTTCGACGGTTTTTTGCTTGACCGCTTCGGCGAGTGCCGGTATCTGGCGGCGGCTTTCACTCTCACTCTGCCCACAGGGTCGTCCCGCGTGCGCAGTTTCTCGGCGCTCGTGCGGGCAGCGTTAGTGAATCACCGGCCCGCCGGTTGGGGGAAATCGGCGGGGGCTGTCGGTCGATTCTTATATGGACGGTCGGGGAAAGGAGGCCAGGAGTGTTCCAGGCGAAGTTACGGGGGTGGCGACGACTGGCGGCCGGCTTGGTGCTGGTGCCGGGCCTCACGGGCCTCGGGGCAGATGCCCTGGGTCTTCTCGGCCGAGCGTCCGGCCAGGATCGTCCGCCGGCGTCGAGCCGTGCAGACGATATCCGCGATCTCCAGCGCACGGCCAAAGAGGCCTACCAAGCGCAAAACTACGGATTGGCTCGCGAGCTATCCATCAAGGCCCGCGCCTTGCAGGAAGGTTCCGCCACCGAGGATGCTCCGGACGAAAAGCCGGTTCCGCCCATGCGGCCGACCAGCTCGAAGTCCGGCAAGCCGGCCACGAGCGATGCCAAGTTGCTCGTCGACATGGCCAAGCAAGCGCTCGCTGAAGGGAACCTGGACAAGGCCCAGGATCTGGCGACGCAAGCGCAGGCCAACTCCGCGGGCATCCGCTGGGGGCTCTTTGACGATACGCCGGCGTCCGTCCTGAAAGATATTCACAAGGCCCGAGGCCGGCGTGACAAGGACGCGGCCGATCGGCTTCTGACCGAGGCTCGCGCCCTGGTCGACAAGCGGGCGGCTTCCGCCGCCGAGCGTGTGGCCAACCTGAGCGCCGCCGAGGAAAAGGCGAAGCAAGCCGCGGCCATGCACGGCTCGTATAGCATGCTCGATTTCGGCGATCGGCCCGCCCACGTTCTCAACGACGTTCGCCGGGCACGCGATATCGAACGACTGGGCGATCGGCGGCCCGCTCGACCCGAGACGATGGAACCGGACGGGCCGGCCCCGGCTCCGCGGTCCAAGCGCAAGAGCGTTTACAGCGAAGTCAAGCCGGTGGTCGTTGCCGACCGCGATCGGGATCAGGACGACCAACCCGAGCCGATCAAGCCGGGCGATGCGTCCCGAAAGAAAGCGGCCGTCGTATTGATGCAAGAAGGCAAGGCGCTCGAAATTGGCCGCCACTACTTGGAAGCCCGCCGCAAGTACATGGAAGCGGCTCGACTCAACGCTCCGTTCCGATCCGAGGAAGTTTCGCCCGAATCGGAGTTGGCTCGGCTGGATGTCGCCGCGGGGCGCAAGATCGCAGCCTGGGTCGATGAGGCCCGCACGTGCATCGATCGCAAGGACGCCGAGACGGCCATGATTCACCTCGACGAGGCGCATGCCCTCGCCAAGGGGATGGGTCTGGATGCGTCGGTGATCCTCGAGTTGAAGTCCACGCTCAAGCCGGCCGCCCCGGTCATCCGGAACAACAGCCGGGCCGCAAGCAACGATGTGCCCATGCCGATCATCCACAGCGGCCGCCGGCCGGTGTCGGCTGACAACCCGCCGGTCAAGACAGTCGGCGGTGCGGATGAACCGCCCGCCGATCCGATTCCACACGCCAAGCCGATTCCGCCCGCCCGGACGGAAGACGTGCCGAGCGTCATCAAGCCGATTCCTGCCACCAGGCCAATGCGGATTGGCAAGGGTCCGACCGGTATTCCGGAGATTCCGGATGTCACCATCGAATCCGATACGGCTAAGCCGCCGAAAGCCGACGACACGGCCAAAGCGGATCGATCGAAGGGCATGGAGCTTCTGGCCGCGGCACGAATGGAATGCAAGAAGGGCGACTACGAGGCGGCTCGCAAGATTGCCGTCGAGTTGATCAATGGCCCGTATGGTGTGAAGGACGAAGCGGTGGCGTTGCTCAAGTCGTGCGAAACGGCCGAACGGTCCGACAAGCAGGACAGTGCCCAACGGGCATTTCGCAATGGCGTGGAGGCATTCGAAAGTTACCACTATGCTCAGGCTCTCGCGATCTTCCAGCAGATTGACGGCACCCTGCTGCCGTCGCAATCGCGGAAGAAGCTCGGCGACATGATCCGAGTCGCGTCCGTCAAGAAGAAGGAAGTGGAAGCCGCGACCGCTGCCCGCAATGGCAGCAAGGCGCCACGGAGTCCGAAGACCATCGATGGACTGCCGGACATGCCCGTCGGTCCAGCGCCTGGAGTCAAAACCGGCTCCGACAGTCTGGTCAAGCAGCAAGAAGCCTTGGCTCAAGTCGAGTTCCAACGCTTGCGATCCAAGTCGCTGCGTGTCGAGAGCGAGGCCACCACGCGCTTCGGCAAGGGTGAAACCGACGCCGCCCTACAGGATCTGGAGAACTACATCGCCAAGGTGAAGGCCTCGCCGCTCGACCCGGCGAAGCGGAGCCTCCTGGTGCGGCCGATCGAGGCCCGCATGGAGCGTTTGAAGATTCTGAAGCATCAGACGGACTTCCTGACCAAGGAAGCCAAGGACCGCCGCGACTTCACGTCCGGCATGACGCAGGAAGCCCTGTACAAGGAAAAGAAGCAGGAGGAAACTGCCAAGCTCATCAAGTCGGCCAACAAGCTGATGGATGAAGCCAAGTACAAGGAAGCCTACGTCCAGCTTCAGAAGGCCCAGGAACTCGATGTGGATGATCCAGCCGTCCGCGCCACGATGTCCATGGCTGAACGCATGTGGCGCATGGCCCAGGTCCGCGATGTCGACAAGGGCCAGGAGAAGTTCAACTTCAACCGCATGCAAGAATGGCATAGCGGTTTCGACGGGGATATCACCGACAACGATCCGCTCCAGTTCTCGAAGAACAAGGACGTTCAGCGTCGGCTTGCGAGTCGACGTGGCACCGGCAGCGTCGGTGTCCTTCGCTCTCGCTCCGAGCGCGAGAAGGAAATCGAGCGCAAGATGCACACGCCGCTGAGCGTGAACTTCAAGCAGACCTCGCTCGATGGTGTTGTCGATCAGTTGCAGGCGATGACGGGCATCAACTTCGCCCTCGACTACCGGGGTTTGAAGGAAGGCAACATCGATTCGAAGCAGCCGATCACGACCAACTTGAAGGATGTATCGCTGAAGTCGGCCCTGGACATCATTTGCCAGCAGGCCGGCCTCAAGCACGTGATCGAGAGCGAAGCGATCCGCATCACCACGCCGAAGAACGCGGCGGGGCGACAGATTGTCAAGTCGCTGTCGGTCGGCGATCTCGTAGTGCCGGCGCCGAATTATGGGGCCGAGCCGGGATTGCAGCTGAAGGACACGTTGCGAATGGCAGCACTGAAGCGCCTACGGCGTGCTGAAGTCGAACAGCAACAACACGCCGCGAACGCCTCTGGGCGGCCTGCCCAACGGGGCTAGCACCGGCAGTCCTTCGACGGAATTGCCGGGCATCCCGGGCAAGCTCCGCAACATCAACGCTCCTTCGGAGGGTGGCGCCAGTTCCAACACAGGCCCGACTCATGGCACGCTGGAACGGGAACTCATCCGCCTGATCACGACCACGATCAAGCCGGATAGCTGGATGCAAAACGGCGGTGAAGGCACGATCGAGTACTTCCCGCTCGGCCTGGCGATGGTGATCAATCAGTCGCCGGAAGTAATTGAAGAAGTGGAACGCTTGCTGGAATCGCTCCGCAAGCTACAGGACTTGGAAGTGTCGATCGAAGTCAAGGTCGTGTCGCTGTCCGAAACGTTCTACGAGCGGATTGGCGTCGATTTCTCGATGGGCATTCCGACCAATGCCAAGCCGAATGCCGGCCAGACGACCTTCGACGGCATCAACCACAAGAACTTCACGGGGAATGTGGTTGGACTGAGTTTGCCGAACGTGCCGACGCCCGACCTGGATATTCCGATCCGGGCGACCAGCTTCGGCCGGGCCGTGCCGCCGTTCGGCGGGTTTACCAACTCGTTCCAGGAAGGCGGTATCTCGCTGGGCATGGCGTTCCTGAGCGACCTCCAGGTGCAAATGTTCCTGGAAGCAGCCCAGGGCGACACGCGAACCAACGTGATGCAGGCCCCGAAGTTGACGGCCCTCAACGGCACGTCGGCCTCGATGACGGTCGGCGACTTCCAGTTCTTCGTCACCGGCGTCCAGGTGACGCAGGTCGGCGGGCAACTGGTGTTCACGCCGCAGAACGTGCCGTTCCAGGTCGGTATCACGCAGCCGATTCCGCCCAATGCGTCGATTCAGAACGGCTTGGTCAACTTCACGCCGACGCAGCCGCAGACGCCGGGCCTCGGGTTGTTCATTCAGCCTGTGGTGTCGGCCGACCGTCGGTTCGTGCGACTGAACATTCAGCAGTCGTTCGTGAGCCTTATTAGCGGAACGCAGCAGATTCCGCTGACGACCATCATCACGCCGCAGTTCGAGAACGGTGGCGTGGGTCAACCGGTCCCATTCACGCAGTTCCTGCAACAGCCCCGGTTCTCGAACCTGGATACGCAGACCGTCGTGGTGGTGCCGGATGGCGGCACGGTGGTGATGGGCGGGCTCAAGTGGATGACCGAAGGGCGAAATGAATTCGGCCCACCAGTCCTGAGCAAGATCCCGTACCTGAACCGACTGTTCAAGAACGTGGCTTACGGTCGTGAAGGCCGCTCGATCCTGATCATGGTCACGCCTCGCGTGATTATTAACCGGGAAGAGCAAGAGCGACAGACCGGCGTCCGTGAAGACGAGTTCATTGGCGTCGGGGCCGGCATCGGCCTCGGGCCATGATCCGGAAAATGACGAGAGAGTGACGAAAGACCCACCCGTGACGAATGGAAGATTCGTCGCGGGTGGGTCTTTCGTCTTTGGTGGCTCATTCCTTGGGCAGTTCCTTGCTGCCGACCACCGTGAGATTGATTCCGACCTGGACCGTGACTTTCGTTCCGTTCACGTCGATGACGGTCTTGCCATTCAAATACCAGCCTAGGGACCCCGTGGAGAATTCACGGGGTTCGGCGAGCATCGGGGTGCCATTGATCGCGATTTCAACTGCCTTGGCCCCGTCGCGGAACTGCGGGCGAGTAATTGGGCACGTGGTTTTGGCCATATCTCCCTCCTGGAATGGGTGCGGAATGAGGGGGAATCTTAGCGGCTGTGGCAGACAGGGCAACTATTTGACTAGGCGCAATTCGGTCGCATCGATTTGGTACGAAGGCGACGGCGTCATTCGAACTCACCTGGCGGAAGGCGCCAGACTTCCGCTACGACCGACCACTTGATTCGGAATTGCACTGGACAGCAACCGACCGCGTTGGCATGAGGCGTGTCGGCTGGGATGCCCTCGGACTTGAGGGAAAGTCGGCCGGGCCGGAGTGGACATGCGGAAGACATCCGCCGCCATCGTCGTTGGAGTTGTGCTGGCTGGAACAGCACTCGCTCAGCCAGGCGGAGCGCCCGTGCGCATCGGCAGCCCGCAGCCCACAGTCCCAACGATACCTCCAGCCCCGCCCAAGCTACCGGTGTTGCCGGAACCCCCGACCGCCCCGCCCGGAGAGTTTGGCGTCGGCGATTCGCCACTAGGCACGGTCGTGTCGCCGCCATCAGTTCGGCCGCCGATGCCGGTGACTGGCGCTCCCATTGAAGTTCCCCCTGGTCCGCACGTTTGGGCCACATTCGATTACTTGATGTGGAAAGTGAAGGGCGGCCTTCTGCCGCCACTGGTCGCGACCGCGTTCGGTTCGTCGTCGATGACCTCTCCCAATCCGTACACGGCCTTCATGGTCTCCGAAAGTAAGATCAATTCCGGACTGCACGATGGTCTTCGGCTTACCGGTGGATACTGGCTCGACAAACCCGACGGGACTGGCATCGAGCTACGCTACCTACAGTTTTTTCACGGCCAAGATGTCCAGGATCTGGCGAGTGTCCCGCGGACGTTCTTGGCCCGACCATTTTGGGATGATTTCCACGATCGGCCCGCCCTCTTTTTGCTTTCCAACCCGACCGGCACGACGCGCGGCGCGGCGCAAATTCGGACGACGTTCGATTCGGAAGGATTCGAGGCCAATTTCCTGCGCCGCGGGCCGGCGATGATCGGCGAAGAGTTTCACTGGATCCTCGGTCTTCGCTACTGGGAAATGCAAGAAGACTTGACCGTTGCCGCCGGATCGCAAATGAGCGGAATGCAAGTGGGCAGCTTTGACACGTTTGCCACCCGCAATCGGTTTTATGGCACTCAGTTTGGCGGCCAGTGGCGATTCGGGCGAAACAATTTCACGTTTGACCTCACTCTCAAGGTGGCATCGGGAGCAATGCTGGAGGACGTGTCGATCCTCGGCGGCTCGACGGCGTTGTTGCCGTCGGGGACTCGTGTGGATCGTCCGGGCGGATTCCTGGCGCTCGTATCGAATTCGGGCGGCCATTCGCGAACCAAGTTTGCGACCATCCCGCAGGTGTCGCTGGCGGTCGCCTATTGCGTGACCGAAAACATCCAATTACGGCTCGGCTATGACTTGATGTACTTTTACAAAGTCGTCCGGCCCGGCGAACAAGTGAATTTGAACATCAATCCGAATCTCTTGCCATTTAGTCCCACTCCGACGGCGCCGCTGCGACCGGATTTCCGATTCAACGAAGAGACTTTCTGGATGCAAGGCTGCAGCATCGGCGTGCTCGTGCAGTTTTGAATCCGCTGAGTCACTGCTACGCGGTCACTATTGACTGCTGCGCTGCCAATGCGTCACGACGGAGATCCGCTGCAAAGCAGAGCAGGATTACGATGAGGACTAGGATCAGGAAGAGGACTACGAGCAAGATGAAGAGAAGGAGTAGGACCCGAAGCGGCCCGGCGAGCATTTGGCTTTCGTTCTCTGACTCCTGATCCTGCACTTAATCCTCTTCCTGATCCTGGTCCTCATCGTAATCCTAATCCTCTTTTCCTCGGCGGGACATTGACCGCGCAGCCGTCACTAGTCGGTTCGCGGGTGACATTCCGCCTATACTCCCTTCGGATCGCCGTTCGGGAGAGAATCATGCGGGCCTGGATCATTTCCGACGGTTTCGGATTCGACAACTTACGCCAAGCTGAACGGCCAGAACCAACGCCAGGCCCCGGCCAAGTCGTGGTCGCCGTTCGCGCTGTCGCGCTGAATTATCGCGATCTCCTCATGGTCAAGGGGCAATACAATCCGCGGCTGCCCTTGCCACGCATTCCCTGTTCGGACGGGGCCGGAGAGGTCGTGGCCATCGGCCCCGGGGTGTCGCGCGTAGCGGTTGGCGACCGCGTTGGTGCGACGTTCATGCAGACGTGGATCGCCGGGCGCATCAACGAAGGCGTGGCGCGTTCCGCACTCGGTGGCGAACGGGACGGGATGCTGTCGGAGCGAGTTCTGCTTTCGGAGGAGGGCCTGGTCAAATTCCCAAGCCATTTGAGCTTTGAAGAAGCCGCGACGCTGCCATGCGCCGCGGTCACCGCATGGAACGCACTTGCTGAAGGAGGACTGCGAGCGGGCGAGACCGTCCTGCTTCAGGGGACGGGCGGAGTGTCGATCTTCGCGCTTCAGATTGCGAAGTTATTCGGGGCGCGAGCGGTGATCACATCAAGCAGCGATGAGAAGCTCGCTCGAGCCGTGGCCCTGGGAGCAACGGGCGGGGTCAACTATCGAACCACCCCCGACTGGGACAAATGGGCCAAGAGCCAGACAGACGGTGTTGGAGTCGACCACGTCGTCGAAGTCGGCGGCGCCGGCACATTGGAGCGATCCTTAAAAGCGGTGCGAACCGGCGGGAATATTGCCCTGATCGGCGTTCTCTCCGGCGTGGGGACGGTCAACCCAATCTCCATCTTGATGCGGGCGATTCATGTGCGCGGCATTTTCGTTGGTTCACGGGCGATGTTCGAAGACATGAATCGGGCGTTCGAGTTGCACCAAGTGCGCCCGGTCATCGATTCGACATTCGCGTTCGCCGAATTTCGCAAGGCGCTTCGCCATTTGGAGTCCGGGTCGCACTTCGGCAAGATTGTCGTAAAGATCCCGTAGTGCGGAATAGCCCCGGCGTTCATGCCCGATCATCTCCGCGTACCATGCACCCAGCGCCGGTCAACGGGGCAATGCAATGCAATCCATCTGTCGTTCGCAGGAAGTGGAAAATCGCAAAGGGGGGATGGAGAAAAAGTTGGCGGAGTTGGCGGCGGCTCTGCCATTTTGGCGGCCATTGATCGCATCGACCGCTCCCATCCCTCCCGGCCTGTCGACGTAGCAAGGGCAAGCAGCTTGACCCCGAAAGTGAAGACCGGCCGGGAGGCCCATCCCACGGACCCGTCTATCGCTTTGCGGCTTCTGGCAATATGTCCGGCTCGATCTGATAGGCATCTGCCAGCTTATTCATCGCGTTGAATAAGCCGACGACCGCGAGCACTTCGCCGAGGGCTTCCTCGTCCAGACCCAGCTTTTGCACCGCGGCCGTGTGGGAATTGATGCAATAGTTGCAACCATTCGTCGCCGACACGGCTAGGGCAATGATCTCCTTGGTTAGCGCATCGACCTTGCCCGGCCGCATGATCGCCTTCAGACGCGACCAGCACAACTCCAGATGCTCCGGATGCGTCGCCAGCGCTCGCCAAATGTTCGGCACTCGGTCGATCTTCTTCGTAGCCCGGATGTCGTCGAAAACGGCCTTGACCCGCGGCGGTGCCTTGGCGTCATCGACGAGATGAACAGTGCTCATGGGTGCTCCTTCTCATTCAGTTGGGCGGCCAGTTGATCGCATTCGTCCGCGTAGCGGAATGAGAGATCGTTGACCTCCCAAATATCATCCGGCTTGCGATAAAGGCGGGCCGGTTCGTCTCCGCGTGCGCCGAGGTATGACCAGGTATTCGTTCGGAGAGCGAGTTCGATTGGCTTGCCGTGCTCGGCGTGAATTCGACAGATGTTGCGGCTGTCCGTCGTGGTTCCCGTCATCAGCGGCAAGAGGGACAAGCCCGAATGCGGCAGGCCAAGTAGGGACAGAATTGTCGGACCCAGGTCCGTCGATTGCGTCAATGCCGAAACTCGCCGCATTGCTTCTCGGCCATCCGGCAAACGTACAATCAGCGGCAGATGCACCAGTTCTTCATGCAATCGCGACCCGAGGAGTCCGACAATCCCGTGCTCGCCGAGCGGGCAGCCGTAGCCCGATGTGAAAATCCATGTCGCGGATTTGTCTAGCCCCGCTGCACGAAACAGGTCGATTACGCCTGCCAGTTCCGCATCGAACGACGTGACGGCCGCCGCGAATGAGTTCTGGAGTCGACTCCGGAGCGAATCATCGTTCAGGTCAATCGGTCCAAGGCTGGGTTCGTCGATTGGCTCTTCGCCCTCGGTCAATCGTTCTTCGATGAACCCGCCGGACTCTTCAGCGTACTGCTGATACGTCTCGAACTCGAAGTCCCAAGGCGGCATCAGCCGTTCGGTCTCGATCCAAAGAAGCCAGGAAGAATGACGGGAGATTTCTTGCAATGCCGATTGGATGGCAAGCTGCAGCGCTTCGCCGGGCGGTTGATGGTCAGACCGCCGCGTGCGGATGGTATTTTGCCACGCCGGGTGTTCGGCAGATGGACGTTTTCGGTCATCCACGAAAACGGTACTGATTCCCGCATCGTTGACGCTTTGAATCAAATTCGGCGGCATGGCGTTGGCGAAGCCAATGGGCGACGGGTCGTCCGCAAAATGGCGATCGAAAACGACGGATTCGCAGGCAATGGAATCGAATGCCGGGGTGTTGATCCACTCGTTGCCATATGGCCCGAGCCAATGGCAGTTGAGACCGTGTGCGGCGATGACCACAACATTCATGGAGTTTGATTGTAGAAGACCGAAGTTGCGCCGTGCCGGGTTGCCCGTTCGTCGGTAAGTTGACGGTTGCCATTTTTCTTGCGTCGAAGGAGCGAGTGTGCTGGGGCCGATCTTCAACCGCGAGTTTTTGACCGTCCCGCGGCGGGACCGGCACTTCACCACCCGCGTCGCCGGCCTTGGCCTCTTGTGGGTCATCGGCATAACAGCCTGGCAAGCGACCGTCGGCTTCACCAAGGACGCCGCGCTCGGTGAGACGGCTCGCTTTGGGCTTCTGCTGTTTCAAATCGTCTCCTTTGTTCAACTCACCCTGCTGTTGTTCTTTTCGGCACTCTCGGCGGCCAGTACGGTTGCACAAGAAAAGGATCGGCGAACGTTTATTCTCCTGCTCTTGACCGACATGCGCGATTACGAAATTGTGCTCGGCAAGATGCTGGGGAGCCTGCTGCCAATCGGCGTTCTCTTTGCGGTGACCGTGCCGTTTTTCTCGATGATTCTCTTGCTTGGCGGAGTTTCCGGCGCCCAGGTCGCGCAAGCGATCGCGGTGCTGGCCGCGACTTCCGTGGCAGCCGGCTCGCTCGGAGCGCTGGTCGCCTTGTGGCGTGAACGGACCTTTCAAGCTTTGGCGCATCGCCGTTCTGGCCCTGGTGTTTTACCTCTTGCTGGTGCAAGGGCTCGGCTTGATCGGCCGGCTGGCAACCGGCCATAGTTGGTCGCTGATCACCGCCTGGCTGGATCCATTTACCGCGATGATCTACGTTCTTGAGCCGCCAACGCCGTCGCCGATCATTCCGCCGGCATACGGCTTCGCCTTGACGATGTTGGCACTCTCTGTCTTTCTGAATGCATTTGGCATTTGGAAGCTGCGGAAATGGAACCCGAGTGGCGAGCCGGTTCAGCTGCGCAAAGCGCCAGAGGATGCGGAGGATAGCCCGGAAATCCGTTCGAAGGCTCACGCGGCGCCGGGCACGGCGCGCCAGGTTTGGGCCAATCCCATTCTTTGGCGTGAGATTCGTACGCTGGCGTACGGCCGTCGACCCTTGTTAGTGAAGGTCGCCTATGGCGTGGTCATCGCGTTGATTTGCTATTTTGCCTTCGGGGAATTTACGGATCCGCGCGACCGTCCGGCTTTCGCCGCGGCCTACGGCTTGGTGCCCATCACGATTCTCAGCCTGCTGCTGATCAGCGCACAGGCCGTGACTTCCATTACATCCGAGCGCGACGGCAAGTCCCTGGACTTACTTCTAGTCACCGACATCAGTCCCAAGGAATTCGTGTTCGGCAAGATCGGCGGCGTGCTTTACAACACGAAGGAATTCATCATCCCCCCGCTCCTGGTGGCCGTCTACTATGCCATTGTCGGCGGGCTTGCCTACACGCAAGAGGATGAGATTGCGTTCGTGCGCAATATCGGACCGCTCTTTTGTGTGCTGGGCGCGATTCTCGTTTTGATCTCTTTCGTCATGACGCTTGGGCTGCACGTCGCGCTCCGAATTGAGAATTCGCGGATGTCCATCGTTCACACGCTGGGAACGGTGTTCTTTGTCTCGGTGGGGGCGTTGGTCAGCATCTATCTGATCGTGATCAACGGCGGCAGTCTGGGAAATCAATTGCTCAGCTTTAGTGCTTTCATCGGCCTGGGGATCGGCGGGTTATGGTGGGTGCTGAGCGCCGATCGGCCGTCGGCCGCATTGACTTTGTCGTCGATTCTGTGTCCAATCGCGATGTTCTACTCCGTGGTGAATATCCTGATCGCCAAGCCGGGGTCGCAAGAATCTTCGGACCCGCTCGTGCCATTCCTGGTGATTGCGGCGGCGTTCGGGTTTACCATCTCGGCGATGCTGGTGCCCTTGCTGAGTGAGTTCGACGTCGCGCTGGGTCGGACCGCCGCGAACGAAGAACAATAAAGTTCCGGAGAATAGCAATGTCCCGGCATGCTTGCCTGTTGCTGGCAGTCTTTTTGGCGATTCCGGCGTTCGGTGACGAGAAGCGCCTGCCGGAAGCCAAGTTCGACAAGGGCGAATTGAAGTACATCAACGGGGTGCCGGTATTGACCGTTGAAGGGACGCCCGAGGAGATCGGCAAGCAATTCGGCGAACTGGCACTGAAGCCGGCGGACAAACCGCTTCTCAGTCGAGTCAATTCCTACATGAAGCAAATGGGCTGGGAAAAGCAGTTCCCGACAATGCTGAGGTTTGCCAGTCTCGTCTATGTGCAGTTTCCGAAAGCCAATCAGATCGAGATGGCGACCGCATGCAAGACCGCCAAAGTCGATCGCAACCTGATCACGGCCCTGAATGCGATCCCCGACCTAGCTAAGATGGGTGGCTGCTCGACCATCATCGTCGAGCCACACCGTAGTTCGACCGGCGCTCCGCTGTTCGGCCGTTTGCTCGATTGGCCGCCGTTCGAGGCTCTGCCCGAATACACGATGGTGGTCGTTTACAAGTCGAAGGGGAAGCACGCGGTGGCAGCGGTTACTTTTCCCTTCTTGCTCGGAGTTTTGTCAGGAATGAACGATGCGGGTTTGTGCATTTCGATCAACGAAATCTCGGCAAGCAAAGACGGCTCCAAATCGCCGAACTTGAACGGCATGCCAATGACGTTTCTATTCCGCAAGATTCTCGAAGAATGCACGACCGTCGATGAGGCGGAAAAGATGCTGCGAGACATTCCACGCACCACATGGTTTTGCATGACCGCTTGCGATCCGAAGGGCGGTTCGGTATTCGAGGCGACGCCGCGGCATGTCGTTCGGCGAAATGGCGTACACGACGTCTGTTGCTGCACCAATCATTTCCGAACGGATGAGCTGTGCGTTTCCGAAAAGTGTTGGCGTTATCCGAAACTGGAAGCCGTGCAAAAGGCCGACGGCAAGCTCAGCGTCGCGGACGTGGCCAAAGCGCTCGATTCGGTCAATCAAGGCGTGCATACGATCCAGTGCATGATCTTCGAGCCCAAGGAACGCGTCCTGCACCTCGCTTACGGCGGCGGCAAGAGCGCGACGAAAAGGCCACTGGCGAAGCTGGATTTGCGCGCGGTGTTTGAGAAGAAGTGACTTTCGAGCGAGTTAACCGCTCGATAGAATATGACGTTGTGAAGGCAGGAGGCAGGTATGGCCAACTTGCAAGCAGATTCCAGTATCGACTCATTGCTGAATAGAGCCCGATCCCAATATCGGCGACTCATTTCCCCGGAACTGGAACAGATGAACGATGGTCGCGTCGTGTCGATCGACACGGAGTCGGATGATTTTGAGATCGGCGACGATTTGATTGAAGTGGTTCACCGATTAAGGGCGAGACGGCCAAGCGCGCAAGTATTCAGTTTCCGGGTGGGCGGTGGTGGAGGACCGGTTGATCGTTTCGGCGCACCGCATTGAGAACCTAAAAATGATCCGTGGCACAATCGGCCCAGCGTTGGAACCACGAATCACACTCAATCTGCTGGATGCCTTCGACAATCCCGTAACATTGGGCATGATCATCGACACGGCTTTTTCCGGATTTCTAGTCCTACCACCTGCCGTTATCACTCATCTGGGACTTCCGTCACTCGGCGCCCAGCAAATCGTAATGGTTGACGGTTCCACCATCACACGAGCCAATTTCGAAGCGCGTGTGGAATGGAACGGAATCATTCGGACTGTCCGAGCCGTTGAGATGGACGGCGACCCACTGATTGGAATCAACTTTCTGTGGCGCCAGCGCATCACCTTGGACGTCGTCGTCGGCGGCCCCGTCACGGTTGAACCCATTCCATGACTCACTCCCCCATTCGACTCACGTTCGATGGCGGCACGGTGGTCGTGACCGGCGGCAGCGACGACGATCGCGCGAACTTGCCGGGCGTCGCCCACGATCCACGAACGCGGACGCAACGGGCCGAAGGACGCATGTATCGCGCGATTGTTGAATACCTGATCGCCAAGAAAATCGCCTACGAAGATGCGGCCCGCGAGTACAAGGCGGCCACATGGACGCTCCAATCCGAGCGCACGCCCTTCCCACATCAGACCGAAGCTGTCGATATATGGTGGAAGTCACGGGCCCGCGGCGTCGTTGTCCTGCCCACCGGAACCGGGAAGACCTTTGCGGCCATCTTGGCCATTCAGAAAGCAGCCCGACCAGCAATCGTCGTGACGCCGACGATTGATCTGTTGAATCAATGGCACTGGGAGTTGTCGAAGGCGTTCGGCGGCGCTGTCGGTCTCATGGGGGGAGGCGATTATGATATCCAGCCGCTCACCGTGACCACATACGACTCGGCGTACATCCATCTCGAACGCTGGGGCAATCGCTTCGGCTTGATTGTCTTCGACGAGTGTCACCACTTGCCGGGGCCGACCTACGCTATGGCTGCAATCGGCAGCCTGGCGCCATTTCGGCTCGGGCTCACCGCCACTCCGGAACGCGCCGACGGGATGGAGCAAGCGTATCCGGATCTGATTGGCCCGATTGTCTATCGCCGCGAAATCAAGGAATTATCCGGCGACTTCCTGGCCGATTACCGCACCGAGCGCATCTACATTTCCCTGACGGACGAAGAGCAGGAGGCGTATCGCAAGGCCCGTGAGGTCTATCGCCAATTCCTGGCAGACAGCCGGATGTCCATTTCCGGTCCGAACGGCTGGCAGCGATTCGTCTTTGAAGCGAGCCGTTCGCGCGAAGGCTGGGCGGCGTTTTGCGCGTATCGCGATTCCAAGCGCTTGGAACGCGCGGCCGGCGCGAAGCTCAAAAAGCTCGAGGAATTGCTCGATCACCATGCCGCGGATCGCATTTTGATATTCACGGCGGACAACGCCACGGTCTATCAAATTGCGCGCCAGTATCTCGTGCCGGCAATTACGCACCAGACGAAGGCCCGCGAGAGAAAGCAAATCTTGGAACGCTTCCACTCCGGCGAGTACTCCGTCGTGGTGACGAGCCAGGTTCTCAACGAGGGAGTCGATGTGCCGAGTGCGAACGTCGGCATTGTACTATCCGGCTCCAGCACGATCCGCGAGAACGTCCAGCGCCTGGGTCGGTTGCTTCGCAAACAAGAACAGAAACAGGCGATCCTCTACGAACTGGTTGGCGCGGAACGACGGAGGAATTCTCGAGCGAGAGGCGTCGGCAGCACGGGGCGTTTCGGTAGTCGGACCAATCTCCTCGTCGGCGACGGACCATTTTGCAAAGGGGGCGAGAACATCGTCGTCGCAAGTGATCGGGGTGCATTTTTACAAAGGTTTTCGGCGCTGAATCCGGGCGTATAATGCGACTCTGATGCTCACCGGCAGACTCGTTCGCGTTCGCTACCATCGCAATCGGCTGATTCCGATCTATATCCACGTCGAGGAGCGCGACTGGCAGGAGGTGGCGACGCATCTGTTGGACGTCTATCGCACTCTTCCGGGCAAGACACGTGGTGAAGCCGAGGAGGAAATCCGCGAGACGGTCGGCGACAACCCCACACAGCTCGTTCATCAAGGGCTGGCCAAGTTGCTCGAAGACCGTTGCGAGTTCGAGGTCGATTCCGAACATGCGCCCGATGAATTGCGGGAGCGCGTCTTCCTCGCCGCCAGTTCCGCCCGCAAAAATCGGGCATTCAATCGATCCGCCATTCTGGAACGGGTGGCGGCCGAAATCGCCACGACGGCCGAGGTTGTCGATCGGGGACTGTTGGCGGACCTCAAGAGCGAACAGCGCATCGTGCGTTTCGAAGACTGCACGGTCGATCAACTCCTTCATCGCTACAACGTAGCCCTGGTCCAGGCGGTTCTGTTGCGGGCGACCGGCGTCGCAATCCAGGTGTATGGCGAAACCGCAACCCGCTTTCGCCAGCTCTTTCGCTCGATCAAGTTTCATCGCCTGATTTGCGACATTGAGCCGAATGGCAAGGATGCATATACCCTGCGGCTCGACGGGCCGTTGAGTTTGTTCTCATCGACCCAGAAGTATGGCGTGCAGCTTGCCAACTTTCTCCCCGCCGTACTGCAGTGCAAGCGTTTCGAGCTGACCGCCACGCTCCGCTGGGGGGCCCAACGCAAGGAGAAGATTTTTACTCTCGACGACAGCCAGGGATTGCAATCGCACACGGTCGATTACGGGAGTTATGTCCCGAAGGAACTGGAGATGTTCGCCGAGTCGTTTCGTAAGGCGGCGGCAGGCTGGGAACTCTCGTCCGAAGCCGATGTCGTATCGCTACCGAGCGGCTATTGGACGCCCGACTTTCAACTCCATCACACGGCCAGCGGCAAGGTCGTGCGTCTGGAGATCCTTGGCTTTTGGCGACGGACCGATGCCGATAAGCTCTATCGCCGACTGGCGCGCGATCTGAACGAGCCGTTCATTTTGGCTGTTTCCGAACAATTCAACATCGACGAGTCGGCCGACGAAAACTGGGGCGAGCACATCTACCGCTTCAAACGGACACCCCTGCCGGCGGAGATCATCAAGCTGGCCGAGGCACAGATCCGTGACCGGTAACCGAAACGATCCCGGCCAGACGGGTAAATTCCGCGTCACGGCAGACGAACTATCCTTCGACTCTGTACAATTTTCCCTCTCAAACCCTTTTTGCGCCGGAGTTCCGGAAACGTGGCTGTTATTGAAACTCGCGATCTGCGCAAGCGCTATGGGCGCGTGGAAGCCTTGCGTGGCGTGACCCTGACCATTGAGCCCGGAGAAGTGTTCGGCCTGCTCGGCCAGAACGGCGCCGGCAAAACCACGCTCATCAAGATACTTCTCGGCATCGTCAAGTTTGGCGAAGGCGAAGCGACGCTCTTCCACCATCCCGCCGGCACCGCCGAAGTGCGGAAACGCGTTGGCTACCTGCCCGAGGACCATCGCTTTCCCGAATATCACTCTGCCTACAGCCTGCTCGACTATTACGGCACGCTTTACGGCATGTCGAAGGACGATCGCAAACGAAAGATCCCGGAACTGCTCGACCAGGTGGGCCTCGCCAGCCGAATGCACTACAAGATTCGCACCTATTCCAAAGGTATGAAGCAGCGCACCGGAATCGCCCAGGCGATCTTCCACGATCCTGAGTTGATCTTTCTCGATGAGCCGACCGACGGTGTGGACCCCGTCGGCCGCCGCGAGATTCGCGAGATCATCGAGGACCGCCGTCGCAAAGGCGCGACGGTTTTCGTGAACTCCCACTTGCTCGGTGAAATCGAGATGATGTGCGACCGTGTCGCCATCATGCAAAAGGGCGAATTGATCCGTGAAGGCAAAGTGCAGGATTTGACGAGCCAACGCGGAATCTTCGTCATCGGCGTCTCCGAGCCACGCGACTTTCCGGAGGAGGAACTGCAGAAGATGGGCTACAGCCTGCGGCGAATCCACGACCGATGGGAAGTCACGCTCGCCGACGGCCAGTCCATTGACCCATGCTTGGACTTGCTTCGTGACAAGCGACTGCGTGTTTCGCACATGGTGGAAAAGAAGCAGACTCTGGAAGACATCTTTGTATCGCTGGTGGAGGCCGCCGAGCCGGGCGTGGACGCTCGGCGTCGCAAGCGCATGGCCGACCGCGAAAGAGACGGTTACCGCGACGATGACCGGCGCAGCCGGCGGGAGGACTACTAAATGAAGCCGCTGGCCATTCTGAAAGACTCGTTGCGCGAAGCCTGGGATAGCAAAACGTTGCTGGTCATGCTGGTCCTCGCCGGTCTGTTCCTTGTCGCGATCGCGAGCATTGGGTACACGCAGGCCGCCCCGCAGTCGGTGTTCGAGGATTACCTCAAGGAACTCTCGGCGCCGGTGTTGCGGCTGGATCGCGGCAAGCGCACTCTTCCGATGACTCGAGGGCCAAATGGCGGCCCGCCCAAGGCCCTGGCGACTTACCACTTGACGACATTCCGGGCGGTCAAGGAGGCCGCCCATTACCCGAACGGGGAATACGAATTCACCGTCGTCGTCCACCCATACGACGCTCCCGACGGGACCGACGCGAATGACGAGCCCAAAAAGAATGAACCCAAGAAGGACGAGAAGAAGGACGCCGAGCCGGAGGCGGACGGGTTCCAGACGGCCGTGGCCCTGTGGCATGAGGATGGAACGGAACGCTTCGTCAAGATCGAGGGCCGGAACGAACTGGATCCGAGCAAAATCAAGGTTCGGGTGGGGGCAATAACGGACGACATGGTTCGGGAATTCTTCAATACAGAGTTAGAACGGCGGACGCAAGTGTCGATCACTGAATTTGAGCGCCTTCCAGCCGAGAAACCGAAGGAACGCGTGTATCGCATTCGGACGGGGCCTTCGGCCGAACCCCGACTCTGGCCGGTCAAGGTGTCCTTGTTGTTTGGGGTGTTTCAGTCGGAAATCCCATTACCCCTCGGAGTGATCCTGTATCTGATCCAGGACATCGTCATCAGCTCCGTCGGCGGAGCGATCATCATTCTGATCGCCATCATCGTGACCGCCTTCTTCATCCCGAACATGCTGCGCCCCGGGTCAGTGGTCATGCTCCTTTCCAAGCCGATCAGCCGGTCCACTCTCCTGCTGTTCAAATTCTTTGGCGGGTTGTTCTTCGTCATCATCCTGTCGGCCTTCGTGGTCGGTGGGGTGTGGCTCATTACGGGAATACGGGCCGGTGTCTGGGCCCCGGGCATATGGACTGTCGTCCCGCTATTGACGCTCAGCTTCTCCATGCTCTACGCTGTTTCGACACTGGCCGCGGTGCTGACCCGAAACTCGATTGTCTGCATCCTCGTGACCGTGGCGTTCGGCGGATTGCTTTGGTTAGTCGGCAAGGTGGAGTCATTCGCCACCGTATTCCGAGTGGAAGCTGACGTGGTTGCCGAACTCAAACGAGAAGACCCGCAGTACCCCATGTGGACCCGGATCTCGGGCGGGCTGAACCGGTTCCTGCCCCGCTGGCATGACATCGACGTGTTGACGTCCCAGACAGTGGCCCAGTCGCTCATGACCCCCAAACAGCAGGAGGCCCAAGGAACGGCCTCCATCCAAAAGCACCTCCCGAGTTGGTCCGGTACGATCGGAGTGACAGCGGTGTGGATCGTTGCTTTATTGGCACTCGCCTGCTGGCGATTCTCGGTCAAGGACTTCTGACGTAGCAATTGGCGAGCGGAGACGCGTGAGCGTCCCGATGTTGAGCGTGATCAACGCGACAACATCGGGACGCTCACGCGTCTCCGCTCGTCTTACCTCAAACTCAATTTGAACCGATCGTACACCTCGTCCTTCCTGTACCCGCAACTCCGGTAAAGCGCCTGCGCCCGGTCGTTGTCCTTCGCGGTCGCCAGTTCGATCCAGGCCGCATCCATTTCCACCGCCTTCTGCCGAGCTGCTTCCATGAGTTGACGGCCGACCCCTTGTCGCCTCGCTTCTGGCGAGACGTACAGGTCATTCAAGATCCAGGCGCGAGCCAGGCCGATCGATGTGAATGTGGGATAAAGCTGGGTAAAGCCGACCGCTTTCCCATCGAGCATCGCCAGAAGGACGACCGATTCGCCACGATCGAGTCGCTCGGCGAGGAAAGCCCGGGCGACCGAGAGGTTCGCGGTGCAAGCGTAGAACTGGCGATAAGAGTCGAACAGCGGAGCGACAAGGTCCACATGCTCGCTGGTCGCGCGGAGAATTTCGATAGACATCATAGCGATGAGAAGGACAGGGTTAGGATTAGGATCAGCCAGCACACGATCCGATCCTAATCTTTCTCTTAATCCTGCTCCTAATCGTCTTCCTAATCCTAATCTTCATCCTAATCCTGATCCTGTCTTCTTCGCATTTATTCCACCCTTCCCTCCTCGAATCCGCGCTCGGCGGTCGGCGGCAAAAATCCCCTTGCGTTAAAGTTCGAGTTCCGCTATCGCCGCGGGACTTCTGAATGCCGTTTGGGGACCCACGCTGCGCCATCGGGGGATGTGCTCGGCGAGGCGGACCAGAACGTGGGGGAACTCCGATGGGCCTTAGCACGATCACACTGCTGGGCATGTTGTGCACGCCGGGACAAGCGCCTGCCGACATGACTACCTGGAACAACCCCAGCATGAAGATCCCAATCGATTACAATCCAGGCAAAAAAGGGGAGATCAAGGAGCTTCTGCTCTATGTCTCCGACGATCAAGGACAATCGTGGAAATCGCAGGCGGTCGCGGCGCCTGACCGCGACACCTTCTTCACTTTCAATGCACCCGCCGACGGTATTTACTGGTTCAATATGGTGGTCGTGGACAAGTCCGGCCGCCGCGAGCCGCCCGATGTCTTCAAAGCCCCGCCGGCCTTGAAGGTTCTCTTCGACACCAAAAAGCCGGTCGTCGCCATCACCAGTGCTCAGCGCACCGGCGATGACGTCACGGTGGCCTGGAAGATCACGGAGAAAAATCCGGACTGGAGCAAGTTCAAGCTGGAATACAGCACCAACGGCACGAACTGGATGCCGGTTTCAACGCGGCCCGAAGCGGACGGCTCCACTCAGTTCAAGGCGACCGGCGCCGGCAATCTCACGGTTCGTCTCGCTCTGACCGACATTGCCGGACTTACGGGCGAAGCGAGCACACCAGTCGCCGGAACGGTCGTCGCGACGAAGCCAATGACATCCTCCGTGATTCCGACCGGTGGCATAAGCGAATCGAGTTCATTGCCATTGCCGACGATTGGCGGCGCCGCGGCTGACGTAATGCCACCGCCGCCGGTCAGCCCGATGCTGGATCGCGCTATTCCCAAACCGACCGAGCCGACGGGATTGGAAACGCGGCCTTCGCCAGGCGGTGTGCTGCCGCCACCGCCAGGTGGTCCGGGTGGTCCGCCGCGTATGCCGATCGATCCTCCCACGACCATTTCGACTGGCCCGGCACCGAAGCCGGATCCGGTTGGCGTGACGATGTCGGCAGCGTCCAACCTGCCGCCGGCCCAGGTGATTAACGTGACCAGCTTCAAAGTGGCTTACGAGGTCGAGGATAAGGGCGCGTCGGGCGTGGGCAAAGCGGAAGTCTTCGTTACCCGCGACGACGGCCGAACGTGGCAGTTATGGACCACGATCGAGAAGCCAGAGTCGCCGCTCGTCATCGACCTTGCCAAGACCGGCAACACCCAGGTGGAAGGCATTTACGGATTCAAAGTCCTGCTGCAGAGCGGGGCGGGTCTGAGCCGCGAGGCTCCGAAGGGCGGCGAGGCGCCGGACCTGCGCGTCGATGTCGATGTGACGGCGCCGACGCTGACGCTATTCGAACCGATCGCCGACAAAACGCAGAAGGACACGCTGATCCTTCGCTGGCAAGCGGCCGACCGCAATCTGGCCAACGCTCCGATCACGTTGGAATGGGCGGAAGGCCCGCGTGGCCCGTGGTACCCGATTGCTGGCTCGGACGCGATCGGTTCGAGCCCGAGCGTCGCGAAGCGGCTGCCAAACTCCGGTTCGTATCCGTGGAAGCTGCCGCCGCAGTTCCCAACGAGCAAGGTCTACCTGAAGGCGACGGCCCGCGACAACGCCGGCAACATCGCCGAGGCAATCACCACCCAGCCGATCCTTGTCGATTTGAACAAGCCGACGGCAGTGAAGCTGAATATCGTGGGCGGACGCTAACGACCGCATCTGGCGAGCCAATCGCCCTGGAGCGGCGGGTAATGAGACTACCCGCCGCTCCAGGGCGATTGGTTCGCTAATCATGCCTATTTCTGCTTTTCGGAATCAACTCTTGCTAGGCTCGTTCGTAATGTAAGATGGTAGCTGAAGGCCGTTTCGGTCCATTAACTCCGTCCGGACAAGTCGCTGGCCGTGCAGCCCACCACCTGCCGTGCATGGTGCTATGGAAAAACTGGTCGATACCGTCGTTCAGCGCTCGGACAAGGCACCGGTTTCCGCACATAAAGAAGCTTGCCTTGTCCACATTTATCCGACCGGACCGTGGATGGGGACGCGCCATGCCCTGGCGGATCAGCCGCTCATTGTGGGCCGTGGGGAAGACTGCGATATCCGCGTTCTCGATACCTCGGTCAGCCGCCGGCACGTTCGCATCGAGAAAATCGGCGACGACTATTACGTGCTCGACATGCAGAGCACGAACGGCACCTACGTCAACGATAAGCAATCGCTGCCCGGAGACCCCATCCCCATGCGGGATGGGGATTATGTACGCGTCGGCAATTGCATCTTTCGCTATCTGGCCAGCGGCAATGTCGAGGCCGATTACCACGAAGAGATTTACCGCCTGACGATCGTCGATGCCCTGACGCAGATCGCCAACGTCCGCTATTTCAACGAGTTCCTCGAACGCGAGGTGCTGCGAACCGTCCGCCACGGACGGCCGCTCTCACTGGTTCTGTTTGACATCGATCGATTCAAATCCGTCAACGATAATCTCGGCCATCTGGGCGGTGACTTCACGTTGCGTGAGATGGCGGCCTGCATCAAAAAGGTGGTGCGTCGCGAGGACCTATTCGCCCGCTACGGCGGCGAAGAGTTTGCCCTCGTCCTAATTGAAACCTCATTGAACGATGCCATCCTCGCGGCCGAGCGCATTCGGCAACTCGTGGAGACTCATGCCTTTCGCTTCGATGAAAAAGTATTTCACCTGACCGTGAGTGCGGGAGTGGCCGAATGCCCACTCGACGGTACCGCCACGCCTCGCGAGTTGATGCGCCGGGCCGACGAGAAACTCTATGAAGCCAAGGCAGCCGGGCGCAACAAGGTGGTTGGTTAAGCAATAGCCGGCGGTCGATGCTTCGCTTCGAATAATGTCTGCGAACGCTCCGCGGTCGAGTCCACTGCATGCATGCCGAAGGCATGCCAGAAATTAGCCGGCGGTCGAAGCAAAGCATCGACCGCCGGAAAGCAAGTCAAAAAACAGACGATCCCGGTAGGGATCGCAGAAGACTGCCCTGGGAGGCGAGCAAAGCACTCCCGGAAAATTCGTTGCTCCCGGCTCGATTGGCACCTCAGGTAGTCGACCAGATTCACGAAATTACTTCACGGGCTCGACCGCAAACGTGAACGGATCGGCGATCACGGTCCCGGCACGCGGCAACATGGCTCGCCCTTCGTGCTTCTCCCCCTCGATGCGGAATTCGCCCTCCCACTTCACCAGTAACTGATCCTTTTGACGAACCAGGTAAATCGGCTTCTCCAACTCGGGCATTTGGATGTGCGCCTTGTCACCGCTGCCGAGAACCAGCATGTCGGCCATCAGGAGGACCCCATCCACGGCCATAGGCAACCTCCGCCCGCCCGACAACAATAGTCGCGCGGAAAGGCCGCCGGGCACCGGCAATTCGAACGTCATCTGACACGAATTGCCGAGTGTGATGCGATCGCCATTCTGAAGCACCGCCTTCTCCGCCACCGAGCCGTTCAGCGAAACCGCTTTGCTCGCTTCGAGCAAGTAGCATTCGGCATCGCGCGTGAGGGCGGCGTGGATGCGGGAAACGTCCGCGAACAACGGTACATCCACGGGGCCTTCTCCCGTTGCCTGGCCGATCGATATGCGGCTTCCGAGGCAGACGAGATAGGCGCCAACGCCGTCGATCCAGAGGAAAAACCGCTTGGGCAATGGCAGCGGCTCGGAGGCGATTGGCGACGGCGCCTTGGAAAAGGATACCGTTTCCGACAGAGACGGCGTCGGCTTCACCGCTTCGGGCTGAATCGTCTGCCAGGCACGATTGCGAGCTTGCTGCGCTTCCCGATGCCGTGGAGCGACGGCCAACACTTCGTCGGCACAACGCATGATCTCACGCCAGTCGGATCGTTCCGCCGCTTCTTGGAGTCGCGGCCACGCCGAGCGAAAGCGGTCATCGCGAACGTTGAGTTGCTCCTCAAATTGGTCCAGTCCGGCGGTTCGCGTTCCCAGGTGCGTTCGGACTTTTTCGAGTGCCGGGCGCACTTGCTCGAATTCGCCCCGATCCGCGTGATCAATCGCTCCTTGCCAGTTCCGGGCCGCTTCTTCGAGGGGAACAATCGTCGGTGAATCCGCGGGCCGTTCGCGAAGGCGGGTGATGGCCTCCAGGGCGCGGAGTGGTTTCCCCGCCTCGAGCATGGCCCGGATTTCGGCGAGAGCGAGGCGGACAAGGACTTCGCGCAACCGACTGACCGCCGGATCGACCGGAGTGGCAAGCGGTCCAACGCGGAGAAGATCTTTCCAGGCTGCCTCGACGTCGTCATGGCGCAACGCCCGCTCGGCGCGATCGACATATCCGCGGACCACGTCGCCGCGCAACGCCCAGCTCTTGCGGTCCCCGGCGGCGACGAGCGTGTCCAATAGGCGATGGGCGTCTTCGGGCCGGCCGTTCTTGAGGGCCTCCCGTGCTTGGTATTTCACCATCCAGGCCGGTTCACGCATCATGGGTTATCCATCCTATAGGACCTGTACGCCCCATAGGACCCATTGGGCCTAAGAAATAGCAAACGCCTCGACCTTCATTGAACCGCAACCCCAGAAAAACACAAGTCGCCGCTCGTGGGGTAGGCCACTCGGCCTGTCGCCGCTTGTGGGCTAGTGCTTTTTCCACGCCTGATAGTCGGGTAGCGGAAGTCGCCAGACTTCCGTAAACGCTGGCCGCTCACGGAAGTCTGGCGACTTCCGCTACGATTGATCCCCACATTTAAGCTTGGATAAGGCACTAGGCCTCACGGCCTGTCTTATCTAGTACCCACTGAGGGCCCTGTCAGTTCCAGCATTGACAGGCCGGGAGGCCTATCCCACGAGCATTGACAGGCCGGGAGGCCTATCCCACGAAAACACAAGGCGGTCGGAAGGAAGACCTGCGTCATTCCTCCGACCGCCCTTGATGTTATCGCATAACTGTTCGCCAGTTATTTCTTGGTCACTTCCGTTGCCTTGTCTTTGGAATCCAGTTCAGCCATGATCTCATCGACCGATTTGTTCTCGGCCGACGACGGATCGTACTGCTTGGCGAGCGCCAGCTTTTCGCGCTGAATCTCGATTCGCTTGCGGAGTTTGGCAAGTCGTTCCTTCACTTCGGCCATCCGGGTGCCGTCGTTCTGGTACTTGCTCTCAACCTGCTCGATCTTGGCGACCTTGATGTCGGAATCGAGTTCGGTTACCGCCGTCTCCAACTCCGCTTTTTGGGTCTTGAGAGCTTGCAGATGCTGTTCGGCCAGATCGCGGGTCCGCTCGCGGACGGACTGGCGCTTCTCCAGGGCGGTCAATTCATTGACCAGGGCCTTGTGGGATTTCACCTGTGCGTGAAGCAAATCCTTGGCGCGATCGTAGGAAATGCTGCGGCTGTCCCATTTTACCAACTTGCCATTCGAGGCTTCCCGCATCATCTTGCCGCGGGCTTCGACGACGGCTCGGCTGCTCTCAACCTGGTTTCGCTTGGCTTCGATCTCGCCTTTCAGTGCCTTGGCCTCATATCGCTCTTCGGCGACGGAGCCGCACGCCTTGTCGATGTCCTTGTCGAGGGCGGCGACCTCTTCCTTGATCTGGCGGAGTTCTTCCTCCGGCGGGATCTTGGATTCGAGATAGTTGTCGGCACGATGGAACTGATGGCTGACGTAGTGGCCAACCTTGGTCTGTGTAAGCACGGCGGCGGTGAGCAGCCCGGCCGCGCCGACGATGGCGACTTTCTTCAACATGAACTTCCTCCGGCGGGGGGTTAGTCTCGACGCAGCCGGTTCCCAAAATCGGCTTGCGGTCAACAAAGAGAGTTTCGCCCCGCCGGGCTGCATATTTAGAATGAGGACGCCGTGGAATGAAAATATTTCAGGGATTGGTGAGATAGGCCTCCCCGCCCATCGTGGCTTGGACAGGCCGGGAGACCTATCCCACCAATGCGGAGAGAAAAGCATGCCCGCTGAAATCGACGACACCTACGCGGAAGCGTTCCGCAGCCTGTACGCCGAAGTCCTTATCACGGCGAGAGATCGGCGCTGGCTGGACGAGGCGGTCCGAGCAGCAACTGGCAACGCCTCATCGACGATTCTGTGTGACTGCGAGGCGGGGATTGATCGCTACGTCGGACCGGGGGGCGACGAATCGTTGCCGACGCCGGACGGCCGGCCCGGAGCAATTGTACAGTTCCATCTGCCGCGTTTTCGCAAAGATCGGGTTGAAGCGCTGGAGCGTGCCGTCCTGGTTCGCATTAGTCAAAACGTGATGACTTGCCCGACGTGCGCTTGCTTCAACGTCCTGTCCGACAGCGAGACCTATTTCAAGATGGGGCGTAAGGTTGCGTTCTTTGGCGACGGTTACCAATTCCGCGACACACGCTTTGGCCGCAAGGGCTGGGTAGTGCCGATCCTCTCTGGGGAATTCTTCATCGAACGGCGAGTTGGCTATCGCGATGGGCTAATGGGCGGCAACCTCTGGTTCTTTGGTGCAACCGCCGATGGGGCACTCGAAGCAGCTGACAGAGCGGCCCAGGCAGCGAGCCAAGTTCCGGGCGTTTGCCTGCCCTTCCCCGGCGGCGTGGCGTCGAGCGGCTCCAAGGCAGGCAGCCGATATTCGTTCACTATTGCCAGCACCTACGCGGAGTATTGTCCGACTCTTCGCGAGAAACTCGGCGAGAAATCGCGGCTGCCAGCGGGCGTGGTATCGGTGCAAGAGATCATCATCAACGGCCGCGACTTACCGACCATCGTCCAGGCAACGCAAGCCGCGATCGCGGCCTCGGTCGATACGCCAGGGCTAATGAAGATCTCGGCTGGAAACTATGGCGGCAAGCTGGGGAAGAGCTTTATCTACCTACGGCCGGAGCGGCAGGCGTCGTGAACTGACTTGAGAATTGTTCTTCGTGCTATCCTCGATCACTTGGAAATTCGTCTTCGAGAACTTCCTTCCATTTGCGGGGCACGCCGCGATAAGCGCCTTGATACGTCTCTTCGAGCGGCACATTCACGTAGTGATCCGGGTCAAGGAATAGCGGCATGTCCGGTAGCGGCCGCCCGACCGCGGTCGGTTCGATGTAGGCTTGCTTGATTGGCCCCGCGGAATACGAGACCAGGAGCAAGGGTTCATCCGCCGGAAGCTCAAAATCAATTTCGCCGATATGCTCCCAAATCGCTCCGTGAATTCCGTTCGGATCGCGCTTGGTCGGAGGAAACAGATCGACAATGAGCAGATGATAACCCCGGTACAACGCCTCGGTCGCCTTTTCCACGAATGCCCGCAAAGCATTTGCGGACGACTTGTTGCCCGGCGACATGATCTCGATCAGTGCGATGATTTGGTCGCCGCTCGAATGTCGGATGACGATCGTCCGCCGCTTGGCCACATAGGCACTCATCTCCGACTGAGCCGTCCACCGGACCTTCGGCGGCGCCACCGCAAATTGACCGTTGCCATCTCCGTTGGTGCTGGCCGGGTTAAGCGGATTCTCTGGAGCCTGCAGAGTTAGAACATCTGGCCCCATTGGCCCAGCAATCTGTTCTGCTTGGGCGTAATAATCCGCTGGCAGAAGCCCGCTATTCAGCGCCTCCTGGATTTCCGAAATCCAACTCAAATGAAATGCGTGAAATGTGCCGGCCGAGACGCGGGTCCAGTCGTGGATTGGCATCGCAGCACCTTCGACTACATCACAATGCGATGGCAGATCGCTCGGCGGTCAACCAAGAGCTTCGGCGCCGCCGCATGAATTGTACCAAGAGAACAATCAAAATGCAGTGGGGCCGCGTCTTGCGACGCGGCCCCATTTTTGCGCTACGCCGCGAACGGCGTCACTTCTTCTCTGGCTTCGGAATGTCGGCCAGCGCTTCTGGCACTTCCGAGTAGTGGCTGAACTCCATCGAGAAGCTCGCCGTGCCACCGGTCGCGCTCTTGAGGTCGCTATCGTAGCCGAACATGTTGGCCAAAGGCAGCTTGGCCTTGATGGTGCCGCGGCCCTTATCGCTGGAGATCTCCTCGATCATGCCGCGCCGCCGGTTAATGTCGCCGGTGATTGGGCCCTGGAACTGCTCGGGGCCAACGACGACAACGGTCATGATTGGCTCGAGCAACTTGATGCCAGCCACCTGCTGCACATCGCGGAAATTCTCCTCCGCGGCCAGGCGGAACGCGTCCTGCGACGAGTCGACGTCGTGAGTACTTGCCATCGAAGAGAACGCATTCGAGATCGACGAACGGAAACGGGTACTTGCTCCCCTTCTTGGCCATGTTGCGGATGCCTTCCTCGACCGGCGGGATGTACTCCTTCGGCACCACACCGCCCGAAATCTCGTCGTCGAAGTAGACGTTGTTCGGGTCCGGCTTCTCCTTTTCCTCCACCATTTTGGCCGTCCACGCGTCAATTCCTTCCTGATCGAGGGGGGTGTACCGCATGTGGATGACGGCGAACTTGCCGCGGCCGCCGGTCTGCTTGATGTATCGCGTCTGAAATTCGATCTTCTTCGCCAGCGTCTGTCGGTAAGCCACCCGCGGCTTGCCCAGCGAAAGCGCGGGATCGCCCTGCGGCAAGTTGAGCGCTCGCTTGATCTTTTCAAGCGTGATTTCCAGGTGCAATTCACCCATGCCGGAGAGGATTGTGTCCTTCGTCTCCTCATCGGTGTGCACTTTCACCGTCGGGTCGTCGCGGGTCATCCGGCTCAACGACTCGCCGAGCTTGCCCGTATCGACGCTGCGCGCGACGTTGACCGCCGCCGAAATCACGGGCTTCGGGAAACTGATCGATTCCAGAGCGACGGGATGCTCTTGGTCGCAAAGAGTATTTCCGGTGTACGTCGTCTTCAATCCCACGACGGCGACAATCGCGCCGGGCTCCGCGACGTCCAGTTCCTTGCGCGTATTTCCCATCATCCGGTAAAGACGGGCGATGCGCTCCGTTTTGCCGAAGGTCGTATTGAGGACCGTATCGCCCTGCTTGAGCAGCCCGGAGTAAACGCGGACGTACACCAGATCGCCGGTCGGCTCGGCGACGGTCTTGAATGCCAGGCCGCTAAACGGTTCCTTCGCATCCGGCTTGCGAACGACCGATTCCTTCTTCTTCGGATGCAGTCCTTCGACCGGCGGCCGATCGAGCGGGCTCGGCAGGAAATTCACGACGGCGTCCAGCAGGATCTGCACGCCGTGGAAATTCTTGCTCGATCCGCAATAAATCGGGCTAAAGCGGTTCTCGATGGTTCCCTTCCGCAATGCGTTGAGCAACTTCTCCTTGGGCACTGTCTTGCCTTCGAGGATCATCTCGGCCAGCTCGTCATCGGCCAGCGACGCGGTCTCCAGCAGTTGCTCGCGGTAGTACGCGGCCTCGTCCTTGTGCGAGGCGGGGATGTCCACGAGTGTGTATTTTTGGTTCGTCTTGTCCGTTTCGTCTTTGAGAACGAACTTGTTGTCGATGAGGTCGATAACGCCTTTGAACTCATGCGATTCGCCGACGGGGATGGCACAAATTGCTGGCGTGCAGCGCAGCTTCTCCTGCATCTGCTTGACGCAGTCCTTGAAGTCGGCGCCAAGGCGATCGAGCTTGTTGATGTAAGCGATGCGCGGCACGCCGTACTTGTTGGCCTGGAACCAGACGGTTTCGGATTGCACTTCGACGCCGCCGACGGCGCAGAACACGCACACGCCGCCGTCGAGGACGCGCAATGAGCGCTCAACTTCCGCGGTGAAGTCGACGTGGCCTGGCGTATCGATGATGTTGATCTCGTTTTCGCCCCAGTCGATCGAGACGGCGGCGGAGTTGATCGTAATTCCCTTCTGCCGCTCGAGCGGGTCGAAGTCGGTGGTGGTGTCGCCGCTGTCGACGTCGCCGACCTTGTGCTTGGTTCCGCTGTAGTAGAGAATCCGCTCCGTAGTCGTGGTTTTGCCCGCGTCCACGTGGGCGATGATGCCAATGTTTCGCAGTTTATCGAGCATAGTTAGCGGTCGGAAGGAGTACCCGGCGACTTACGTCGCTCGGCTCGCCGATGAGGGAATAACGAACTATCGGGATGCACCACACATCCCGAAAACCAGTGTAAATATCAGACCACGGGGGTTACGTCGCGGTTCGGTCCAACCGAACGTCAAGAGAGCATCGATACGCCCCCTATTGTGCGGCGCATGTCAAATCCGATGACGGAAAGACGACCATCCTCGGTTAGAGGGGGGTATACAGGAAAGGTTGCAAAAAGCCAGGGTCGCTTGATGAAGAGCGAATGAAAGCGGACCGGCTACGGCTGCCAAATTGCCCAAGATTGCCACCCTCACATCCATTTTGGCGATCCAGAGTATCCGCTTCTGCACAACGTCTCTTGAAAACGCCACTTAGGGCATTTCAACTTCAATCCAGTTAAGCGCCCGCATGTCCATCGCTGGCAATCTTACGAGCCAAACCTCACGCGGGTCCGGAGGGGCGGCCATCTGGGGCCGGGCACGTCGACCGAAGGGAAACGTTATCCAACGAGTTTCCGATACTCCGCAATCAACCGCTCGCGGACCGGGATCGCTTCCTCCGCGATCTGCGCTGACGTTCCACGTATTCCTCCTTCCCGCTGGGTCGTTCGATTGGAATCGGGTCGAGCCCGTATTCGGTCAGGTCGTACGGGCTGGCGCGCATGTCCAGTTCGCGGGCTTTCCAGGCGAGGACAAACGAATCGGCGATCAATTCGCCGCTCACCCACGGACTGAGCTTGTGCGCATAGCGATACAGATCCATCGTCACGTGCACGCAGCCGCGCTGGTCGAATTGATCGGTGACTTCGCGCGACAGTTGATAACGATTGCGTGGCACTGCCGCCGGAGTAAAGAACCGGTATGCATCGAAGTGCGTGCAGTACAATTCTTCCGCTTCCACGGTGGCGGCGATGGTTTCGGTCGAAACACGCAGGGGCGTTCGCGGGTGCCGCACGTCCGCTGTTCGATAAACCATTGCCCACTCGTGCAGCCCGAAGCAGCCAAACAACGGCGGCCGCACGGCGATTCCTTCAAGATACTGCAATGCCCAGCGCGCAATGATTGCCGATGACGTGGAAAAGAATCGGCGTGCAGAATCAGCCCGCCATCGATCGGAGTGAATTCGTTCCACTCCAGATCGCCGACCGTGGCATTTTCGAGGACCACATTCGCACCCGGCGACCAGCGCAGAAAGATGCGCGGGGCGATAAGCGTAGTATTCAAAAAGGAAATCGCGGACCGGGTGCTTCTCGCGCCGGGTCATGCGCTCGAGCCGTTCGTTGGCAAACGGGGCCAGACGCTCCTGGTGCCGAGCGAGGCGCTCACGCCAGACGGATTCAGGGACGATGTTCATTGAGCCGAAAGCATGCGGTCAGGGCCGGCGAGCCGCCGACGTCAGTCGGCGGAGGAATGCGGTCGACAACGGTTTCTCTGTCTTACTCTGGCGCGCTCGCCGCTCTTAAATGTGTCCATGATGCGCCAAATATCGCTCGGCATCCAAGGCTGCCATGCAACCCGTGCCGGCCGCGGTGATCGCCTGGCGGTAGTAATCGTCGGCCACGTCGCCGGCCGCGAACACGCCTTCGACACTCGTGTAGGTTCGCGCCAGCGTGGTCCAGACGATGTAACCCTTCTCGTTCGTTTTCACCTGTCCGTCGAGGAACCCCGTATTGGGAGTGTGGCCAATCGCCAGAAACACACCCGAGACCGGTAAATCAGACTTGATCTTGGTCTTGTTGTTGAGGACGCGGGCGCCAGTTACGCCGTTCTCCTCGTCGCCGAGCACTTCGTCCAGTTCGCGTATTCCAATGAATCTTGATCTTCTCGTTCTCGATCGCGCGTTGCTGCATGATCTTGCTTGCCCGCAGGGCATCGCGGCGAACGAGCAGGTGAACGAGACTGCCGAACTTGGTCAGATAAGACGCTTCCTCCACCGCCGAATCGCCGCCGCCAATGACCGCAATCCCCTTGCTGCGGAACCGCGGCAAAGCGCCATCGCAAACCGCACAGGCGGAAACGCCCTGGTTCTTGTAACGATCCTCGCTGGGCAGCCCCAGGTAGTTCGCCCGTGCTCCAGTCGCAATGATGACCGTTCGAGTGCGAACCTCTTCGCCCTCGTGGGTCGTCAGAGTAAAAGGGGCCTTTGAGAAATCGACCTTCACGACATCCTTGGATTCGATCCGCGTGCCGAAATTCTTTGCCTGTTGCCGCATCAACTCCATCAGTTCGGGACCATTGATCCCATGATTCGGTTGCGGCTTACCCTTGACCACCCAGTGCGGCTGCGCTTCGGGCGGCAACGCGGACTTCAGGAACTCATGGGTGTGTCCGGAAGGCCAGCCGGGGTAGTTTTCCACCTCCGTGGTCAACGCCAGCTGACCGAGCGGTATGGTCCCTTGCAGGCGATTGGTTTCGCTGTAGGGATTCCCTTCAATCACGAGCGGCCGAAGGTTGGCCCGTGCCGTATAGATGGCGGCAGCCCAACCAGCCGGGCCGCTGCCGATAATAACGACGTTTTCGACGGTCTGATCCATGGTCGTCCTCTGGGTCGAATGTCCTTTGTTCGTAATCCGTTGTAAGAAAAATGGAGTGGTTACACTCCGGGTGCGGTTCCACGGTCTGCCGTGTACAACGGCACACCGAGTGTGCCGACTACACTAAAGGGCCTTCCCACGTCGATGCTACGTCTGACCGATCTTCGCGAGATTCTGCGCTACATTCCGCAGTTCCGCGATCGCACGTTCGTCATCGCCCTCGACGGGGCGGTCGTCGCCGACGACAATTTCCCCAATCTGCTTCTTGATATTACCCTATTGCGTTCGCTGCGAATTCGCGTAGTGCTCGTTCACGGCGCCGGCCTTCAAGTTCGGCAACTGGCTGCCCGTGAGGGAGTTCGGCTGAGCAATAGCGATGGCATTGGCATCACCGATGCGACCACCCTTCAAATCGGCGTGACGGCCGCCAACCGGGTCAGTCATCAAGTTCTCCAGGGGCTCGCCGACAACGATCTCCGCGGCGCGACTGGCAACGTCATCGTTGCGCATCCGGCCGGTATTCTTGGCGGCGTCGATCATCAATGGACGGGCAAGGTCGAACGAATCGACACCGCCATGCTCAAGGACCTGCTCGAACACGAGATTATCCCCGTCGTTCCTCCCCTCGGGTTCGATGGCGAGGGGCGAACTTATCGTTTGAATTCCGATGCGGTCGCGGTCGAGATCGCCCGGGCGGTTGAGGCGGTCAAGCTGGTTTATCTTTCCGCACACAAGCCGCCGAAACTGGAGGGGCGAACGCTCCGTTCGCTGACGACCGACGAAGCAACGACAATCCTGAAGAAGCAGCGAGGCGACATCCGGCCGGCTGAAGCGATTTCCAAGCTCGACAATGCACTCAAGGCCGCCAAGGCTGGCGTGCCGCGGGTTCACATTATCGACGGCACGATGCCCGAAGGACTGCTGACCGAAGTCTTCTCGAACGAAGGGGTCGGCACGCTGGTCCACGCCAACGAGTACCAGTCGATTCGCAAGGCACAGAAGAAGGATCTTCGCGCCATCCACGCGTTGATCCAGCGCGGCGTGGAAGCCGACGAGTTGCTGAAACGATCGCGCGCGGAACTCGAGCGCAAGATTGAAGACTTTTTCGTATTCGAGGTCGATAAGAATCCGGTGGCGTGCGGCGCTTTGCATCTTTACCCCGACCAAAAGAAGGCGGAGGTCGCCAGCATCTACGTCGATCCTGCGCCACGAGAATCAAGGCATCGGCGCGAAGCTCATCAAGTATGCCGAAGAACAGGCACGCCATCTCGGCTACGACACGCTGTATTGCCTTTCGACCCAGGCCATCAACTTCTTCGTCACCAAGGGCGGATTCCAACTCGGTTCGCCGGACGACCTGCCGACCCCCCGGCGTGACCTCTACGACCGCAGCGGCCGCAAGTCGCAGGTACTGATCAAGGCCCTTTAGGACGGCGGAGCCTGAAGCGTCAGCGAAGGCGACGCCGAACCAGTTTTCGGAGTAGACGTTGCCGCGAATCATGGCCCCAGCTCGGTCGGCGTCGCCTTCGCTGACGCTTCAGGCTCCGCCCGCCTTTGTCGAATCTCTCGAAACACCCAACTTCAGAACTGGCGTGCCGTGCGACGAGGAGGGCGGATTGACAACGCAGCAGTCAATGATCCCCGGCTTCTCGGCATTTCCGCTCCACTCCCCATTACCAGATCTCTCTTTACCGCCAGAGAGTTCGCACTAGCTTCGCGCGAACCGCATCGCCCGGACGCTCCAGGGCGCTGATTACGCATTCATTTCCCGCACCCGCATGGCGAAATAATCGAAGCAAGCGATTGACTTCGGTCGCCAGCCAGTCGTCGTCGTGCAAACTTACTGCTGAGATCGCCTCCTGAATCCCGTCTGCGAGTTGTCGAACAGACTCAGGAGGATGGAAGCACGGCGGACGAAGTGGTTGCCATAAGTCGGGGTGAACCGCTACTCCGCCATCGAGCGCCCGCGCGAGTAACTCGCCAAGAGGCTGTTCCACAACCCAATAGGCCAGCAGGTGAGATGCGCCCGAAACGAGACTCGGATGGACTTCATACGTGGGGTCTTTTCGCAATTGCTTTAGCTCATCGTTGCAGACGGACGCGAGCATATTGAAGTACGCCATACGACCTCTCCACATGCTCCGCACGTGTCCCTGGCAAACCCAAGCGGTTGGAGGTCGTCACCGTTCGTTTAGATTCACGAAGTCTGGGCCAGATGCTTACTCGGCCGTTGTCGTGATCTTCTCTATAATGAGATTGCCATTTGTCCCACACAGACACACATGACCAACGAACAAAACGACAACAGTTGGGACTCGCTCGCCGACGAACTCGGGATTACACCCTCCCATCCCGCCGAGAGACCCACACCGACGAGTCCGGAACCAGTCCGCTCGTCGCCTGCGCGACCGGCGCGCGATCCGCGTCCGGAGATCGAGCAAGAAGCCGAAGACTTCGGCGCCGGCCTGTCCGAATTGCCGGAACCTCTTGCCGAGGCCGCCCTCTATGATCCGGGCGCGGGCATCATTGCCGAGGATGCCGAGGAGTATGAGGACGTCGCCGCGGAATCGTTCGAGGATGCGGAGGAAGGGTTTGAGCCGCCCGTTCTCGGCGACGAAGTGGGCGAGGGCCAAGATGGCGGCAAACGGCGTCGCCGCCGGCGTCGTCGCAAGAAGAAGGGCGGCGAGCCGGCCGAAACCTCCGCCGCGTCGGAAATGGCGGAGTCCGACGATGTGGTTGAAGAAGGCGAGGCGCCGGCTGAGGTGGAAGGTGATGACGAGGATGAGTTGGATTCGCCGCTCTCAGCCATGGAACAAGAATTGGAAGAGGAAATTGAGCAAACCCGGCCCGAATGGCATGTCATGACCTGGGCGGAATTGGTTTCCAAGCTGCATCGGCCGGGCTGATTCCTGTGAGGTTGACAATGGACGCAGTCATTGAAGTGGTCGGCTCGGAGGAACTGCCTGCCATCGTCGATCTTTACAACCAGATCTTTCGGCCCGCTCGCGACATCGAGTCTTTCCGCCGGCGCTATCTCGGGCGGTACAACGTCTTGCAAATGCTGGCGAGCGTGAGGGACAAACCGGTCGGGTTCTTCCTGGGCTTCGAACTCAAGCCGACGACTTACTTCGCCTGGTTCTACGGCGTGCACCCGGACTTTCGCCGGCAAGGGGTCGCGACGCAGCTCATGGAGGCCGCCCACGACTGGACGCGCAGCCACTCATACCATGTGATGCGCGTTGAGTGTCACAACCATCATCGCCCCTTGTTGCACCTGTCGATCGCCCTCGGGTACGACATCGTCGGCATTCGCTGGGATAGCGACCGGGGGGACAACCTGGTCATTTTCGAAAAGGACCTCACGGGCTGATTTCCAAGCATGATTCAATTCGAAGGCGACCGCTTCTTTGCCCTTCCGCCGAACACCGTGGCCGCGCGCCTTTCGGACGCGTCGTTCCTGGTGAGTTGCTTGAACAATGTGGAGCAAGTCATCGAGGCGACGGCCGATCGTGCCGTCTGGAAACTGCGTACGGGCTTTTCCTTCCTCAGCGCCACACTGGAAATCGCCTTGAAAGTGACCGAGCGTGCGGCCGGCCGAACGACCTTTGAAGCGCTAAGCCGCGGCGTCGGAGCTACCAGCGTCGTCCGAGCGGCACTTGACTTCATCCCGAATGACGTCGGAACGACCGTACACTACACGTCCGAAGTCGCCGAGCGAACCGGCGTGCTCAAAATCGTGTCGGCAGGGCTGATCCAGGCGGCGGCCAAGAATGTGATCGAAGATACCTGGAAGGCGATTGAAGCCAAGCTGGCTGAAGTGCAGCCGGCACAATAAGTGTTCGTTGCCGCATGAAGTTCACTTGATAAGTCGCGCCGACTTGCAAGCGAGCCGCCGACGTCAGTCGGCGGACGAATTTGGCCGCTCTTGGGGTAGGTCAATTCTCCGCCGACTGACGTCGGCGGCTGCGGTTGCTCATCAGGTCGAGTGCAAGAGACCATTTCGACAAGCAACCTGGCTCGAATTCCGCCAGCGGACGGAACAAATCAGAGATACAATGTCGTCAGAATGGTAGGAGGCTATTCCCCACCATGTTTCCCACCTTGACGGAATCCCCCCGATGACGGAAGTCGTTCGCTCGGCCTGCCCTGGATGTCGCCGTTCGCTGAATATTCCCGCCGACTGGGCCGGCAAAGTCGTTAGGTGCAAGTTTTGCGGCAGCGCGATGCAGGTCGTGCAGCGAGTCGCCGCGCCAATCGCGGCCGCTGTTCCGATGGCGATGCCAGCCGCGGCGACCGTCCCATCCTGGGAACCGCTGCCAGCCGAGGCGCCTTTGCCGGAATTCAGTCCTCCGGTTGCGCCATTGCCGACGATGCCGGTTCCCGTTGCTCCCGCTCCAGGATCCCGCTACGTCTCCGCGTTCGACGCCAAGGATCGCTACGTCGGTCGGGGCTCCTATCGCGGCCCGAAAAAGCGAGACTGGCTTAAACATGTCGTCATCGCGTTGATCGTGATCGTCGGCGGCAGCACACTCGGACTTGCCGCCGTCAAAATGGGGCTATTCAAATCGCGCTCGACGGAGCCTGCGAATCCAATTGCTGGCGGGGGCAATGGCGAGGGCGGAACCGGATCGGCCAACGGCCAGCCGGTCGAACCGGCGGGGAACGGCGCCTTTCCGCGACGGATGCTCGCTATCAGCATTCACAGTTATCTGTACGCCAATCCGCTGCACAATGGCGACAGTGGATTTGCCGTCGATGATGCCAAGCGAACCGGCACGGATGCGGCGGTCCGCCGCCTCGCCGAACGCTGGCGGGTGCCCAAGGAGCAACTGTACCACCTGACGGATGCCCGGCTTCTCGGCGAGAAGGACGGCAAGGCGGCCAAGAAAGACGATTCCAAGAGCGAGCCGCCCAGACGATTGTCGAAGGTGATGCCGTTGAAATCGGTCGTTGAAGGGACGATCAGCAAGTTCCTGGAAACGTCACGTGCGCAAGACCACATCGTGATCGTGTTCTGCGGGCACGTCCTCGACAAGAAGGGCGAGGTCTACCTGGTCCCGATTGACGGCGATCTCGACGAAATCGATTCGCTGATCCCGCTCAAATGGTTCTACGACAAGCTCGCGGCATGCCCGGCTCAGGAAAAAGTGATTATCTATGATGTGTGCCGATTCCATCCGGAGCGCGGCATCGAGCGCCCCTATCCCGGACCGATGACGGAAACGATGGAAAAAGCGCTTCACGATTCCCCGGACGGCGTGACCGTCGTCACCAGTTGTTCGAAGGGCGAACAGTCCATCGAATTGGACTATTACAACACGCAGCTCTCCTTCGACACAGCCGGCGTCAAGGGAAGCGGCGTCAATCTGACTGGCAGCTTCTTCTTGAGCTTGTTTCACGCGGCGTCGATTGCGGGGGCACTGTCGCCCGAAAAGAAACTGCCGGCGCCCGGCGACGAATTGCCGGTCGAACGGATGACGAAGTGGATGAAAGAAAAGCTCGCCGAGGTAGTTCATCACCGCTTTATCGATCGCACGCAAACGCTCAAGGCGACGATCAAGAGGCGGGCGGAGCCGATTGCCTATAACCCATCCGAGCCGTGCCCGCGCATTTCGAGTTCCCGACTCCGCCGCCGAGCGCCGATCCGAAGTCGGTGATGCAGATCGTTAGCGAGATTCAATTGCCGCCAATCAAGTCGCTCCGCGACGACGCGCCGCCGCCATCCATTTCCGACGTGCTGCCGTTCTCGCAGGAAGCGCTCAAGCCTTACCTGGCGGGGGAATTGAAGCCAGGCGCCAAGCCCAACGAGTTTCAGCAAGCCGTTCTCGATGCGGTCGACGACATGCGCCGTGTTCGGGCGCGGGCAGCGGCTCGGAGTTGCCGGAAGAATTCGGCGGCGACACCAACGACGCCGCCAAGGCGCAGCTTCGCCGAATCCAGGAGATCCCGGCACGCGTGGAAGCCATCTTGCAGGATAGCCTCGACAAGCTGGATTCGGTCGTCGAGCAGAAGGAGAAGCAGTCGAAGCGCTGGCAGGTGAACTACGATTATGTCGTGGCTCAGGTGAAACTGCGCATCTGCTATGTCAACCAGTACAATCTGGCCCTGGCCAACGTTCGCATTGGCAAGCTGCCCGATTTGAAAGAGGGCCAGAACGGCTTCCGCTTGACCGCGGGCACGTCGCTCGACAAAAACACGCCCCCCGACAAGAAGGACCTGTTCGGCGAGGCACGCAAAGCGCTGACCCAGATCGCCAAGGACAATCCCAAGACGCCCTGGGCGCTGTTTGCGAAGAGCGATCGCACGGTGGCGATCGGCTTGAAATTGACGGGCAGTTCCGTGGCCGGCGGCTTGAGATAAACGTCGATGGGCGTGCACCCGCGCCCAGAATCTTCAGAAAAACCAAAAACTGCACTTACCTTTTGGTCGCCATGAAATATGGGATGGTCGCCCCAGGGACCGTTGCGCGCGGCAGGCGCGATGGCATTGATCTGAGACTGAATCGACCGCGAAGTCAGGATCATGCCGTGCAGGAGAAAACAAACATTTCTACCCAAAAAGTGCATTTAATCACTCTGACATGGCACAGAATGACACGAATTGGCACACTAAAAAAAGATCCTACGCGCACCAAGAGTCTGCAAATGTCTATTTTCGGCCGGTATTGGATCGAGCGTCGTGCGCGACTGAATTCAGTTGGACTCGGAGCACCATGAACCATGAGCGACGAAATCCCTTTGCGGCCTGGCGCCGCCTTCCGACCGGATTCCGGAGTCATCGCTTTCGCCAACAGCCGCACTTTCGACAATGTGCGCTTGCTGGGAACTGTTTCGGGAACGACCGGCGACAACGTGCCCGTCCCAGTTCGAGTGCTCGGCGCGGTCTACCCCGTGTCGCCCGATCGAATCGCCCGCCGCGAGCGATTGCCGGCGTTGGCCGTTGTCCCGGTCGAAACCCATTACCTGATCTCGGATCGCGAGATTCTCCTGGCGCTATTCCCCTTGATATTCGCGGTCCAAAGCGACTGCAGTCTCGAACCCGAGCGCACTCTCGTCCTCCCCATGCACGGTAGGCGCGGACATCGATGAAGACGGTCGGATGCGCGGCGGCGGCTGCCCGGTGCTGCCGGCAGTCGGGATTGAGAACTCGGTTTACCTGTCCGCCGACGCGGTTGCGGCCATTGCCGAATGGGTGCGCGGCCCGAATGGAGCGCGGTGAATGCGCTGATCAACCTGGGCTGTTTTTCCAGCACGCCCGAACGTTCGACCGGCATCACCTTCAACGAGGAATTGGGGGCACTGCTGGCCCACGACGGCATCGCCGTCTACGGTCCGCCGCATGCCGGCGTCGTTACCGCTGCGAATTTGTATAGCGCTTGGAAATCCCACTTCACCCAGCAATTCGAAGCCGCCGGCATGGCCACGGATATGCCAATCAGGTTTCAACGCATTGCACCCGCCAAAATCGGTCGTCGAAAGCGATCCGATCCTTCGGCATTCCCGAACCCAGTGCACTATGGGACACTCCTTGTGACAAACGACTTCGCCCTGGCGGGTGAAGTTTCGGGATTCTCACCCAATTTCTCGGAGCGACGATCCCATGAATTCGACCGCGGGCTGATGGAGTGAGGACGTCATGAAAGTGATCCACGATCCGAGGCTAACAACTTCACTTCCGCAAAGGCTAGCGCATCGCAGGCCCGTCGATCCTTTTCCCGTTCGTTTCCAGAATCTGGAAGTGGTGAATTCCCGATCGACGATTGTCGGTGTAGGTCCACACCACTTTCTTGTCGCGGGTGATTTCGGTCAACTTCACTTGGTTGCTCGTTGCGTGATGGCTGGTGAAAACCGTGTTTCCATTCGGCAGCCTTTGCACGCCGCACGCGTCGTTGATTGGCTTTCCCGGCAGGTCGTCGTTGGTCACCCGCCAGACTTCCTTGCCGTGCTTGTCGACTTCGATCACCAGGTTGCCCAAGGTGCAGCCAATGAGCGTGTTCCCGTTCGGCAGGCGGATGGCCGTGAAAGGCATGTGCGGCGTTTTCGCTTCCCAGACAATCTTGCCCTTGGGATCGTATTCACGGACGACGCGATCGAGCAATTGCGGCACCAGGTAGTTCCCATTGGCCAGTTTGCGGGCCATCCGCGTTTGGAGGTGATGATCCTTTGTCTGGGCCGACAGCGGCACCTCGACGGCGATCTTTCCGCTCCGAGTCACTTCGAGCAATCGCGGATGGTCGCCGGCTTCGGTAAGAAGAACCCGGTCCTTGCCAATCGGCTGGACGGTGTTGACCTCGTCTTGCGTTCCCTTGAACTCGAAGTCGATTTTGCCGGCTTGCGTCACTTCAACCGCCGCTCCGCCGGGGTACTTCTTGCCCTTGGAAACGGCCAACAGGATGTTGCCATTGTCGAGCACCCAGCCATCGCGTGTCGATTGGGGAAATGTCCATGTGACTTTGCCGTTGCCATCGACGATGAACGTTTCAACGCCCGCGGCGAAGAACGAGTGCGTGATCTTGCCGGCCGCCGGCTCCCCGGCGACGGCAAGCGCAGGCCCAATCCAAAAACCCATCGCCGTAGAGAACCAAGCAATCCACGTTGAGTTGGCAGTCATCGAAATCCTCGGCGGGAGAGAAGCAAATACAGGGTACTCGATCATTGTGCGACGATCGGCAGGTATTTGAGAGTGCGTTTCCGAATTGGCGACAGCGGAGCCTGAAGCGACTATGTAGCCGAGGGCCTCTTGCCCCGGATTCGCGTGTCGAGTTAGTTTAGGAAATCCCACGGTCGCGGAATGGACGACGCAACTCACTCCGCTGGCAACGAGGGCCGATGATATGACGAGCCAACCTCCGTGCAACTTGTCCTTCGAACTGCGGCGTGGAGGAAGCGAGAATTCAGCGCGGCGGCGCCGGCGCATCCGAAATACGGGTGGCCGACTTTGTGGTCAGCCGGGGACCGGTGCGGTCCGGCACATCTTCCCCGATCGCTGCGCCGGGCGGAGTTGTTCGCCAGGGGCTCTTGGTCAGCGCCTGCACGCGACCGCTGTCGAACAGTCGGCCCATCCAGGTCGGATCAAACGACATGGGATCGGGCGACGCGGGGACATCGGTAGGGATCGCGGCCAGGCGGTAATTCATCCCGGCGGTCTGCGCCCTGGTATACAGTTGATTGAGTTCCGCCCGAAGGCTGGCAGATACCAGAGCAGTCAATGCATTGGCAACGACCGGCAGCAATCGCCGTTCGGCCCGCTCGGGTTCGGCATACAGTTTTCCGGAGACCAAGATGTAAAGGTTCGAGCCGGCGAGCGGACGATCCTTCAGCCGCGCCGCGTTCTCCCATGAAACCCGGGGTGGCCGGAAGAACAACGGAGCTGTCACTCCCCCGTCCACGTGCAGCTCTTCGTACTCGCGCCCATCCACCTCGACACGAATGGGAACCGGAGGGAAAAACCCCGGCGCGGCAGTCGATGCGAGCAGCACGCGGCGAAAGAGTTCCAAGTCCTCGGGCGTTCCCCGCGTGGCAATCGCGCCCATATCCCACACGACGAGCCGACGAGCATCCAGGTGCGTGGTTCCCACATACAGCCGTCGACCCTTGCGGTGTTCCGCGGCGACCGCCTTGAGGAACGACTGATCGACCATTCGCTCGACCTTCTGTGCGAGTGGTTCGGGATCCGCCAGGGCGTCGGACAACAGAGCCGAAAGTTTGGACCGACGGTTGAACACGTCGTCGTCGGTGACTGTCGTGTAAAACTGGCGGAGGTCGGCGTCGCGATCCGGACCCAGGAAGGCGAGGGCGCCGATCAGCGCGCCGGTGCTGATTCCCGTGACCACGTCAAAGGCGGGACGGGTGCCCGCCTCGCTCCACCCGTACAAGAAGCCGGCGGCGAATGCTCCATCCGCTCCGCCACCGGAAAGGACCAAGACGTTGAATTGTTTCCGAGCGTCGGAACTCGCGACCGGAGAAATGGCCGGTGGCAACTCCAGTACGGACACAGTGTCGCCGGGCGGAGCGGCATCCGCGAGGGCCGTCACGGCGAGCGGGCCGATCGCATCCGATTTGCGCGGCGGCGGAGAGGAGCATCCCAGGGGGGCGGCCAGAGCGGCGATCAGCAGCAGGCACGCTCGGGTCACGGCTCATTCCTTACAGTCTTGGATTCGCGTTTGGGCCCAATTGTCTTCGCGATGCGCGCGCCTGCTTGGTTTAGGGAACGCCCGTTGGCAACCGAAGAAACCGGGCATAAATCGTTGGATCGCCCCAGGTGCTTTGATCGAAGTGCAGCATGATCTTGTCGTTGGCCCTCGGCTGGCCGGCCGCATCCACGCCGATCAGCGAAAAGATGAACCGCTCTTTCCGCTGCGCTCCACGGACCTTGCCGCCGTTGTCCATATCGAAGAACGCACCTCGTTCCTGAGTTCCGACAATTGGAACAGAATACAGATCCGCATAGTCCACCAAGGCATACTTCTGGATTTCCGCCCCCGGCTGGACCTTGAGACGCGCGGTGCTCCCGATGCCGATCACTTTGTGTTCGCCGGCTTTCAAGAATATGACCGGCCGCCGCGGCCGATCGCGCGGTTCATCGACGACGCCGACCACGTCCCAGTTGATGTGGTCCTTGACCGAACGCTCGATAGCCAGCTTTTTGTCCTTCTCGGGGGGACCATATTGACGGGCGGCCGCCTCCTCGACCCAGTGCTCAACGAATACCTTGTGGAAGCAGCCGCACGCCGCGATGGTCTCGTAAAAAGCAGGCGCGTTCTCGCCGTCCAGCGTGACCCGCAGCACGCAGCTATCGATGGGGGCCGATTCCAGGTCGATTGCTTTCATCCGCGGGTGAGCCGGATACCAGGCGGTATAGGTAAGCTGCACGCGCTCGCGGCCGTCGATCTTTGCTTTCTGAAAGATCGCGTAGATTGTCGGCTGGCCGGCGACAAAGGATGTCAACTCGCCGTTGGCTTCGCGTTTGAGGCGAGCCTCGCCGATCCAATCGAATTCCGGTGGATAGGGGTACGACTGCGCTTTTGTGTCCACGCGCTGTTGAATGAGGGCCGGCGAATAGTATTCGACCAATTCCGCCGGCGCCGCCTTCGCCAATTGCGTCCGCGTTCGCGGTCGATCGTCGCCTTTTGGCACAAACACGATTCCATCGCCGCCCACGGCGCGGATTGGATCGTCGAGGGCCTCGTCGCCGAGCATCTTCCAGTTCGTCAGTTGCTTCGATATCGTTGAACAGCCGAGTCCAATATGCCCCAGCAAGATCGCCAGAGCGGGAAGAAATCGAAGGGCAACTCGCATCCGATGCCGGGCACTCGGAGGGCACTGTTCGTGTTTGCGCGAAACGATCGGTTGTCCCACCATGGTCTTGGTTCCTCCATGAACCGGCCCAAATTGTCAAGCCGAGTATTCCATGTCATCGGCCCGTCGCATCGAGCGCTTCGTCGAGTGCGTCGGCCATCGCGTCCAAGTCCGCGCGCTCAATGATCAGCGGCGGCAGGAAAGTCAAAACGTTTCGACCCGGGCCGGTCTTGCCGATCAGGAAGCCGGCGTCCTTCATATGCTCGAGAATCGCGTCGGTCCGGGCGGCGTGGGGGCCATTCAGGTCGCTCAATTCGACGCCGATCATGAGCCCCAGTCCGCGCACATCGGTAATCGCGGGGTATCGGTCCTGCAGGTCGCGCAATCGGACTTGCAGATGTTCCCCCAACTCCGTGCTGCGTGCGCCGAGCCGCCGCATCTGGTGGAAGCGCAGCGTGGCGAGTGCCGCCCGGCAGGAAACCAGGTTGCCGCCAAATGTGGCTGCTCCGGGCCGCGTGTACTTCGATGCCAGCTCGTCGGTGGTGATATAGGCGGCGATCGGAAACCCATTGCCGAGCGCCTTGGCCACGGTGATTACGTCCGGAACGACCTTCCAGTGCTCGGTGGCGAACCAGTGTCCGGTGCGGTTCCACGCCGTCTGCATTTCGTCGGCGATCAGGAGCGTTCCATAGCGGGTGCAGAGTCGGCGCAGTTCGGGCCAGTACTGCTCCGGCGGAACGACGATGCCGCCGTTGCCCTGAATCGGCTCCGCGATCACGGCCGCGACGTTGCCGCGACGCAGCAGTCGTTCGATGGTCGGCAGGCTTCCGGGTCGCGCGGCCCCGGAACGCGATGCACCTCGGCAAGCGGATACGGATCGGTGCGCCACATGTCCAACTGCGTGGCGCTCATCGCCGCCTTGGTTCGCCCGTGCAGCCCACCATCGAGTGCAATGTGCTCCTGGCGCCCGGTCGCAAGGGTGGCCAGCAACATAGCCCCCTCGTTGGCCTCGCTGCCGCTGGCGCAGAAAAACGTACGGCGCAAGCCGGGCGGAGCTAATTCGGCGATCGTGCGGGCCAGTTCCAGCATCGGCTCGGTCAGGTAGACGGTCGTCGTGTGCTGCAGCCGCCGGAGTTGATCGATGGCCGCGTCGATGATCACTGGGTTGGAGTGGCCCGCGTTCATCACGGTCACGCCGCTAAACCCGTCGACGTATCGCCGGCCCTCGGCGTCGAACAAGTACGCTCCGTCGCCGCGCACCAGGACCGGCGGCCGCTGATAGAAGTGGTACACACAGGGAACCAGGAAGTCGCGCTTGGCGGCCAGGGCTCGGTCGGTTGCAGCCATAGGTGCTCCGTTCTTCGATTGGAAATCGCGCGCCTCGAATCCATGAATGCCGGGGCCACTTGTTGAGCCGGTTCGACAATGTCGACGGATGGCATTGCCGCGGCCACGCCGAGGTCGACGAGTTGGCCAAGCAATGCCCGCAAGCCTTGCGCACGTCGGCGGGCATGCAAACGAATCCTCGTTGGCGAACATCTGCACGAATTGCTCGGTGCAACCGGCGGCTCGCCCGCGGCCAAACCGGCTCACCCGCTCAATGGTCTCGTGGGGATGCTCGAGCGCGTGTTCCAGGCTGGCCCGAATCCCAGCGCAGATTTGGCTCATGCGCGCCGGTCCGAGATCGCGGCGAACCACGTTGAGTCCGACCGGCAGCGGCAGTCGTGACGCAGACACCACTCGGCGCCAAATCCACCACCGGCGCAGGCCAATCTGGGGGTAATAAAGCAACTCTTCGTGGATCATGACGCCGGCCGCCAGGTCGCCGTCCATGACGGCGTCGGCGATTTCGTCGAACGGCATCTCGACCGGCATCGCTTCCGGACACAACTGGCGAAGCAAGAACCAACCCGTCGTGGGAATGCCGGGCACGCCGACCGGCCGGCCAGCCAGGTCGGCCAGCCCGTAATCCTCGCGGCTAACCAGCACGGGACCGTAGCCGCGACCGACGCTCGTGCCAACGCTCAGGATCGCGTAGCGATCGGCGATGCGCGGGTAGCAAACAGACGAGATCGCCGTGACATCGAACCGGCCGATCAAGGCGGCCCGATTGAGAAATGCCATCGGCTCGCGGCGAAACTGCAATCGGTATCCCGGCAGTTCAACCTGCCCGGTTTCGAGCGCGTCGTAGTAGAACGCGTCGTCGCTATCGGGTGTATAGGCGATGGTCAACGACGTCGGTCGCATGGGATCCTCCCGGGATCAGTACAGTCCTTGCTGAAGTTTGCCGGCAATCGCGGACGGCGACTGCGGATTGCGCAATCCTCCGGCGCGACAGCCGAGTTGTCGCGCCGGAGGACTCGGCGCTATCCACTCCGCCTCATCTCGTTCGTGCACATTGACGAGCAGGCAACTCTCATCCAGTCGATGAAACAGGACGCGGCCACGTTCACCCGGCCCCGCGCTCGCGGGCGGTTGGTCGCGCTCTTTGCCTCCATCCTCTTCGTGCCGGAGAAACTGGAACACGACACGATCGCCGAGCGGAAAATAGTCCATTGCCGTTCGCGGTCGGTCGGCAACTTCCATCGCCACGCCAAAGAGGGTGTTGCCGTAGCCGGCTAGATGGACCGCCCGCGGGAACATCGCGCGGAATTGGTTGACCGCGTCCGGCTTGATACTAATTCCACCGTAATGGACGCCGCGAATCTGCTCCCGTTGCCGATCGGTCATTTTGCCGGCCAGCGCGACCAGCGCAGGCGGCGTCGTAAACAGGACGCCGATCTCTTCACGCGCGATCACGTCCAGGGCTTGTGCCACAACATGCTCTAGATATCGCGAGCGGGCCAACGAGCCATCGACCAGTCGCTTCGCCCAACGCGGATCAAAGTCGACGCTGAACGGGTCCATGCTTCCAGTTCGGCGGGCCAGGATGCGGACTGCTTTCCCAATCACATGCGGTCCCGATGGGCCAATCCAGAGCCACGGACGACCAGTCGGAAAATCACAAGCGCCGGCCGCACGGAGGAACGGCGTGACGAACGCGGCTTCAAACTCATCGTTGCGATAGGAAGTCGCGCACGGCCGGCCGCTGGTCCCCGCGGTTTCTCCGGTGATGAACCGCTCCAGATGGTCGTGAAATGCGCGCGGAATGAAGTCACACACCGGGTGGTGTCGCAGATCGTCGAGCGGCATGGGACCAAGGCGCCAAAGGTCGGCGAAGTCGCGAATACGATCGCGAACGTCGAACCCGAGTTGTGCCTGTCGCCGCAGCCAATACGTGCTCCCGTGCTGTGGATTAAAGTGCAGTGCCAGCATGGCGTGCAGTCGGACCGTCGGTTCCCGCATCCGCCGTGGCCGAACGGCTGTCGCGTCCGTGCGTATCATTCGGGGATCTCCGTATGCTCGCCGATGAAGTCGGATACGGTCTGGGCGAGCCAGTCTTCGTGGCCGCGAAAGAAGTGATCATCCCACTCGCCGCGCAGCAATCGCTTGGGATCGCGGAGTGCCCGAAACCACTTGATCAACCGGTCCGCGTCGGCCGCGAAATCGCTCTCGGCGGCGATGACCAGAAGCGGATTGGCAAGCTCAACGAAATCACGATAGTCGTGCGTGCCGATGGTCGGGGCGATCAGCACGGCCGGTTCGTTCCTGTTGGCGAGCGCGTGCGATACGATCGAGCATCCAAAGCTGTAACCGACGCCGGCGACCCGAGTGCCCCGTCCGACGAGGTTGCGAAGAAATCCGGCGGCGGATCGCAAGTCGTCTTGGAAAGCCGGCTCGTCTGAAACGTGGGACGATTCCCAGAAATCTCCCAGGTGGCGAGCGACATCGGGCGGCTCGCCGTCGCTGCCGCCGACGCCCCGATAATTGAATGCGAGCGCTGTGTGACCGCGCGATGCGAGGCCCACGACCAATCCATCTACCACGTTGTTTCGCATGTCCCCGCCCAGAAGCGGGTGTGGCCCGGCGATCACCGCCGCCCCGCGCAGCGCACCGACCGACGGATACGCCAGACGGCCTTCCAGCATCAGTCCGTCGGCCGGGAACCGGACCGATTCGACAATGACTTCGTCAGCGGCTGTTGGCAATGGCATGATGTTCCTCCCTGAACGGTGCATAGGGATGTTCGCGAACGAACTGGGCAAACAGGGCGGCCAGCTTCAATCCCTTTTCGACGCTACCGACAATTTCGATGCGGCGTTCGAAGAACGCCGCTTGCGGAGTCTGACGCGCGCCCACGACGGACGCGAACGTCTCGACGTCCGTGCGGTAAATGACATCCGAGAATTCACTCGCTCTGCGCGTCACCTCGGACACCCGCCCATTGTTGACCCGGCAGACCCATTTGCCACCACCCGGTCCGCGAACCTCAAAACCCAGAGTGACGTTCAGGGGAAGATGGACGAGGAACGATTGTTCGGCGGCGGCCGGAAAGTAGCGTTCGATATAGTCTTCGCAATCCACCCAAGGCCGGGTTGTCTGGGTCGACTGCCTTCGCCCCCAGCCGTCGGCGGCCGCAAAACCAATCAGCCGGCAAAGCAACTCGCGGTCCACATTCGGCGCCGGTAGATCGGGAATGGCCGATCGGGTGTTGCGGTCATCGAAATCCGGATCACCGTCCAAATACGGCCAGTAGTCGCGAACCGCCCCCAGGAAGGCGTTCTCCAACGAAGTTGGCGCGACGAGCGCTCGACCCGTCAGTTCGATTCCTTCGAGTCCGAGCACCTCCTCCGCGGCCGCCTTAATTTCGGCTACCAACGTCGGTCGCCGCGCGATGAGATGATAGGTTCGACCGCCGGCTTCCGGCCGACCGATGATGCTGGCAACGGCCGACGAAACCCAATCCACCGGAACCAGATTCCGTGGCTCGCGCCCGGTTAACGTCAGTCGGAGCGGGATTCGCCGTCGCAAGCGATCGCCGGGCGTCGCCCGAACCGGCCGCGCCAGCCGGCAAGCAGCGTCGAGGAATCGGTAGAACCCGTGGTAAGCGCTCGTGTAACCCGATTGGCTGTCGCCGACAATCACGGACGGACGATAAACGGTCGCACGTAGACGCGCCGCCCGCACGCACCGCTCTGCCTCGTGCTTGCTTTCTTCGTATGCGTTGTGAAACTGTTGCCCGCGATTGAGGTCCTCTTCGAGTATTGGACCCGGGCGATTTCCGCATACAAACGCGGTCGAGACGTGATGGAACTCCGGGATACCTAGACCGACCGCGAGCGACAACAGTCGCCTTGTGCCGGATGCGTTTGTCCGCCACGGTTCGCCGTCGTCGTTCCAGCGGAACGAGACATTGGCCGCCGCATGGACAATCGCCCGGCAGCGGCGGGAGAGCCAGGCCCGATCGCCCGCTTCAAACCCCAACCCGGAATCGCGAAGGTCGCCGCAAACGACGACCGGTTGCGGCAATCGGACGCCGAGTGACTCTTCCCAGAATGCTTGGATCGCCGCAATCCGCTCGCTTGCCGAGTCAGTGGAATCGTCGCGTGCAAGAATGGCGAGCGCGGCCCCGGAGCAGGCCAAATCCCGGAAGAGATACCTGCCCAGCAGGCCAGTCGCACCGGTAAGTAGAACGAATTTGCACCCCGCCATCCCGATAGCCCTCCCTGGCCGGTCGATTGTCGCGGCGAGCATGCCGGCATCTTTGTTGGCCGGCTACCACAACTAATCGCTTCCAACCTGGAAAAGCGGGCGCGGAATTCAGTCCCCATAGGCGACGGATTGCAAATCCGTCCCGGCGAGCAACGGAATGCAATTCCGTCCCACGTGGTTTACTTCAATTGTGGTGTCGTTTTCGCCGGCGCCTTGGCTTGGTTGCGGGCTTGAATTGACTGAACGCTCCACGCCGTTGTAATCGACGCGATCACTCGCGGCCGACCGGCGTCCATTTCACGTGATGCGGCTCCCATGGCCTCTCTCGAAATAGCTTTCGCCATTCCGCTGAGATCGACCAGCCGCCGCTACCCGCCAGGAAGACGGCGGCCAATGACCACAGGATTTTTGAAACCGAGTCCTGTTCGGTGTCGAGATCCAATGCGAAACCGGCCAAGCGATCGAGCAGAGATCTGGCCGCTTCATTCAAAGCGCGAAAGTCGAACTGCGGATTCCCCGGAACCGGAAGCCAATTGCTTTCAGCTAGATGAGCAGGCTCAGCATTGTGCGGCCCAACCTCCGGCTTCTCGAGAGTCGGATCCACCGAATCATCGCCTTCGCCTGGCGGCGACTCGGATGGGACCGCGGCGAATTCCTCGATTGGCACGATCATCGGCACCGGTGCTACGAGAAATCCTGCCATCGGCGTGCCCACGTTCGACGCGGGTGGCATGCGTCGAAGCGTTCGCACCACTTCCGAGTCCGTCCGCGGCTCCTTCATTACATGAACGGGAAGCGACTGGACCGGCGGCGATTGCGCCTCCGCTTCGGATTCGTGTGCCTTGCCCGGGGATCGCGCGGGGACGAGCATTCGATGGTGCTCGACGATTTCCTCGATGCTGTGCTCGTCGGTAAAAACTCTCCATTCCCGGAGTGCCTCTTGCCGGTCCGCAAGGTCCGTGGAAATTCTGCCAATTCGAACGTCCTTCTCCGCGTGCCCGACACCATCCGCGAATTGCGGCAAACCTTTGCTGGATCGCGCGGTGTCTGCAAGCTGACCTTGCGACGCGGCCATGGACATGTGGACCGTAGCGTCAACGACTTGCGGAATAACTAGGGGGTGAAGCAGCGGTCCGGATTCGATCGCAGCAAGACGGGGCCATACGGCTGGCTGGGAGCGGTCTTCTAAGGTATGAAGCCGGAGACTCGCCGAGCGAAAACTACGCGGTCTCATGACATTGCCTGCGCAAAAAAAACAATACCCGAGTCGCCGGCGCTCATCGCGGAGAGTGGGAATTAGACTCAATTAGGTCATCGCGTGCAATCCCAATCCGATCGAACTCCTCGATTCAGCACGACTCGCGATCGAGCCAATGAATGCACAGACTCATTCCAGAACCGCCACGTTGCGCCGGCCGAGGTCAATCAGTTCGGAAACCTTTGCCCGATCGAGCAGGTGCGACAATGCGCCGCCGCCTTTGCGAAGCTTGAGCGTCATCTCTTCTTCATACAGTGGCACGATGCCATAGAAGTTGATCGCCTGGTCCCGAATCCTTAACTTCTGAAGTTCGGGAGCAAATAGGACCGGCTCGTCCACCAGCCAGCCGCAAAACTTTGTATTGGCGGCCAGTGCCTGCGGGGGATCGCCATTCGGAATCGTATGGCCCAGGCCGAGCCAGGCGTCCATCTGGTGCGGGAGTCGGGCCAAACGCTTCAGCCAGCGGATTGGCCAGTAATTCGATTCGTCGTTAAATGCCTCGGGCGTCAGCGGCCAATCCGGCGGCAAAGCGAGCAGAAGTTCGGCGTAACGGAGTTCGGGAATGCGGGCGAGATCGTCCGGATCCTCAATTGGCACGCGCATGGCCCGGTCGCTCATGCCACATGTGACGAGCGTGGTATACGGCCGTTGGTCGCTCGGTCCGACGACCAGCACGTCGATCTGCACCACGCTCGGCACTCGTTCGTGAAACACGTTGGCGACCGGGCCAATGTGCTGAATGACATGCGCGCCGATGGCATTGGCAAACTCATCGTCCGGAATGGGATCATCTGTCATGGGGATATTTTGAAGCGGGTCAGGCGAGAGTCACTTCCAGTTTGTACGGATTCATGCCGCTCGCCGGGGCCTGATCGCCGAGCATTCGCAATTCATCCTCATCGTTCACATGCCGCACATCGCGAATGCCTTCCGACAATAGACGGCCGTGGGCAACGAGCAAATCTTCATCACCGAACCCCACCAGGATCGCCGATACCGCGAAGCCCTGTCGCCTCAGGTTGCCAAGCGACGTCGAGGTTTCGATCGACACGGAAGGCAAGATGGCGATCACGGTCGCATCGCGCGGCAGGCGGGGCGTGACTTCCAAGATGAGTTGGGCGAATGTAAACGCCTCCGTGAATTCGAGGCGCGCGACGCTTCGCGAATCTGTTGAAACTGCTCAACGCCACGCCGCGTATCGACAACCACCGGTTGCAAACGGTTGCTCGCCTCGTCCGCTTCGCCTTCTCGTCGGGCCGCTTCGCGCGTCTCGAAACCAGCCACGTCATCATCCGATCCGGTTTGGGTCTTCACTTGATAACGATAAAGATCGGCGGCATCCTTGCCGTTACTTGCGAAGCCAATTTGCTGGTTGAGCATGGTGACCGCATAAGCGATCGAGCATGCGGTGGTGACGACCAGATCGGAACGAAAGTGCTCGCCACGGGACGGGTAGCCGTCCTGATGGAAGTCGACGAGGATGCTAGCGCCCGCGAGCGTCGTTGGCTCGAAGACGCGGCATTGGAGTTCGCCGGTCCGGGCCGTTGCCCGCCAGTGGATGCGCTGCAGTGGATCGCCAATCTGATACGGCCGCACGCCAGCGTTGCGGGTCGGATCCTCGAACAATCGCCGGGCGGAATTCACTTCTCCAATCGGCCTCTGGGAGGCAAAGTCGTATTTCGGCAGCGGCAAGACCTTGGGCAGCACCATCAGAAAGATCGGCGCGGTCACTATCCGGTGCCGACGATGCAAACCAAACAGGTCGCCAGTTTCGAGCAGGGTCGGTCCCAGCTGGTAATAGCCGCGCGTTTCACACTCGATCTCGTACTTGAGCACGGTCGAGCCGCCGCCGGCCACGGAGCAAAGCTTCATCCGCTTGCCCTTGATCTTCACGCGTGGCGGCTTCTGACGGAGATACTGTTCGGGAAACAAATCCTCAATCAATACCCATGCGACTCGCGAATTGCCTTTGTTGACGAGCTTGAGTTTCACCTCAACGAGGGCCCCGACCTCCACCGGCTCCTTGGCAGAGCACTCGCGAACCGCGCTGAGCGAGCCGACCCACTTTTTCGCAAGATGCCGGCTCAGCAGGAGGACACCGATGAGCACGTACATTGCAAACGCCAGCAAGCCCGCTTGGAGAGCCAGGGCGGCCACGAGGACTACGGCGAGAAGGATGAACAGGCGACGCATCTGAACCGTACTCGGGCAAACAAAACGGGCAAAGGCCGAGATATCTGTTTCGATTAAGAGTCTGAGGCCGAATTGTCTCGGAGAGCGGAGCTTGAATCGCCACGGAACGCAAAACAACGACTCGATCCAGTCATTCCTCGGCTACAGGCTCCGAGGTTTCTTCGGTAGATCCTGCCACAGGAGGCTTTGCAACAGAACCGGCGATCCCACCGACGAGCCGAACTGGATAGGCCGGCAAATAGACATTATCGCGCATGGGGGATGGAGAAATCGTTGGCCATCTTGGCCGCCTTGGCCGCCTTACCCCTTTGGACCAGACATTTTCGCCCATCGCTTTGATATGTCAGAACGGTTCTCTTGCAAACCCGCCACGGGCCTATGTGACTGGATTCTCCGCCAGCAGCATCTTCGCCTGCTCCACGAGCTTGCCAATGTCACCGGATTCGCCGGCATAGAGGTCGCGAATGTCGCGCAGCAGGTTGCGGCCATCGCGCTTGCGAGCTGGGATGGACATGGCGAGGAGGCCCTTGGCCTGGCCGATTTTGTCGGCAATCAGTTTGGCTCGCGCGGCCGTGTCCTTCGGCTGATTCTTTTTGGGATCGAGTTCTTTGATCTTGCCGCTCGCCAAGACAAACTCGGCCCGTTGTTCCTGACTTCCTTTCAGCGTCTTCGCGATCTGTTCCCAGCGGTCTTGTGCGAGAGCGTAATCGCCGAGTTGCTCGAGGCGAATCGCGGCGATCACGCGCGATTGCAATTCGTCCTCGAATCGAGAATCGACGTCGTCCAGGCGATAGGCGTCGAGTTTCTTGATCAGTTCTGTCAACTGATTCGACTTGAGCGCAAGTTCATCGAGTTTCTTCTGCGCGTGCCAGCCCCAGAGCCGTTTCGATTCGATCAGTTCGCTACTATATTGTTCCGCCAGTTCTTTCCACATCGTCCGAGCCGCCGGCAAATCGCCATCGTTCTCCGCGGTGAGTGCGGCCATCGTCTTCATGTAGGCTTCCTTATCGTCGTCCGCTTCCGGCCGGCCGCGCAGATTTTCCCGGCCAAATCGATTCAATAACACATGTTCGCGCTCGCGCACTTTCAGATCGCGTTCGAGGCTTTTCACTTTCCTCGTCGATTCGTCGTTGCGGTCGCCATAATGCTTCAGATATCGGGCCGCAATGGCCCGCTGCTCGTCCGGGTCCTTGGCGGCATCGAGTTTTTGCAGGAGCGATTCAGCAGTCGGGGGGGCAATCGCGAACGCATAAATGACCCATCCCAACCCGCCGATCAACGCCAGGCACGCAATTGCGACAAACCAGCCGCGATTGTAAATCGGCCTGCGTTTCTTGCGCAGTTCTTCTTGCGCGAGCCGGCCCGGATCGCGCGAGCGGCCGCCCGATCGTCCGCATCGCCAACGACTTTTGGCCCAACGCGAGCGCCCGCCATATCCGCTCCGGCACTCACTTGCGAGGCCACCTTTTCGGCAATTTCCTCGAGCACCTGGCCCACCATGGCGGCATCGCGCGGCCGATGCTCGGGCTTCTTTTCCATCATCTGGGAAATCAGGGTGTCGAGCCAGATCGGGATATCGGGGTTCAACTGGGCGGGCCGCGTAAATGTGCCCTGAACGTGCAGCAGGAACATATCGACCGACGACTCGGCCACGAACGGCTTGCGGCCGGTGAGCAACTCGTAGAAAACCACGCCGAGCGAATAGATATCGCTTTTGCCCGTCAGAACGCGCTCGCCCTTGCACTGCTCCGGCGACATGTACGCCGCTGTTCCGATCGTGTTATTCGCCCCGGTCAGGGCGGTGACATCGATGTCCTTGGCAATGCCAAAATCGGTGAGCTTGAGAATTCCTTCCTCCGTGAGCATCAAGTTGGACGGCTTCAAGTCGCGGTGAATGATTCCTTTGTCGTGGGCGTGCTGGAGAGCGGCACACAGCGGTTTGCCCATCTCCACGACTTCTTCCCAAGTGAAGGGCGCCCTGCCCGGCACACCTGCTTGGCGCTCAAGCATGATCTTGTCGAGCGACTTGCCCGCGATGTACTCCATCGCGAAGAACGGGGTGTCCTTGTAACGACCACTGGCAATCAGGCGGACGATATTGGCGTGTCTCAACTGGCTAAGGATCTTGGCTTCCCGATCAAATCGAGCGAGGGCCTGATCGTTTCCGGACAGTCCAAATGCGATGACTTTCAGAGCAACGATCCGGTCCTCCTTGCCATCTTGACGAAAGCGCGCCCGATAGACGCTCCCCATGGCGCCTGAACCGAGTTCCTTCTCGATTAGGAACATATTCCCTTTGCCGAAGGTTTGGCCGACATGCATAAGGAGTCCCCCGGGCGTCCCACCGGGGCAGTCGGGGACGGATCGAGTCGACGGGTATTTTGAATCTTACAGGATGGTGCCGGGTTGGGTAAAGAGGCCGTCGATGTCTCGGACCATCGCGACTATAACGTCAACGCCCAAAGCGAGAGCCGACGAGTCATGCGATCTTCCTGGACCCAATTTCGACTTTTTGCATTGATCGGATTCTGCGCCAGTGTTGGCCTCGCGGCGGATCACTTTTGGCATGCAGGAGCATTTTGTCCTTTCAATGGATCGTGCGCGGAAGTCGCCGCTTCGAGCTACGGCAATCTGTTCGGTATTCCCCTTTACGTGTTTGGGCTCGTCGGCTTCGCCTGGGTATTCGCGCTCTTCATTCGTCCCCAATCGAAAAGCGATATGGAGCCTCCGAATCGTGTGTCCGATAGTTGGGCTTGCAGGGATCGCGCTGCTAGTGATCCAGTTCGGAATCCTGAAGCGAATTTGTGGACTGTGCATGATGGCGGACATGTCCGCGATCTTGTTGGCAATGGTAACGATCGCGTATCGGCTGGAGCCGAACGCTCACTCGAAGCTGCAAATCGCGGTTTGGTCCGTTGCCGCGTTCCTGGCAATCGCCGCACCATTGTTTATGGTGCTGGCCCACCTCCGCGCACCGATTCCCGATCAGGTTCGCGAACAATGGATGCCTGGACGCGTGACGCTCGTCGAGGTGACGGATTTCGATTGTCCCCAATGCCAACGAACGGACGCGATATTGAAACAAGTTCTTCCCCGACACCAACTGCGCGTGATCAGGCTAGTCGCCCCGATGCCGGCTCACGAGAACGCGTGGCCCGCCGCCCGTGCCTATTTGGCCGCCAAACGGCAGAGTAAGGGCGAAGAAATGGCGGACGCGCTGTTTGCCGCCAAGTCGCGGTCCGCGAAAGAATGCCGGCGAATTGCCGCCGATTTGGGTCTGGATCTCGACGAATTTGATCGCGCATTGAGCGATCCGGTCACGGGAACTGAATTGCGAGCGACCGTCGAATGGGCCAAGAATGCTGGCACCGGACTACCTCTGATCTGGATTCAGGACCAGTTCTTGCAAGGGGTACCGACTGCCGAGGATCTTGAAGCGGCAATCGCGCGAGCGGAGTCTTCACGGGGGAATTGACGGTCATCGCTTGATGGCATTGATCTGCTCGATCGCTAGCAAAAGCGCTTGCGTTCCTTTTCGGCCATACCCTTGTGCGCGCACCGCTTCGTAGAGCTGCTTTGCCAGCGCCAATCCAGGCAGGCAGAGATTCATCCGTTCAGCCTCGGCGAGGGCGATGCCCATGTCCTTGATGAAATGCTCGACGTAGAAGCCGGGCTTAAAGTTGCGCGAGCAATCGCGCCCCATAAATATCGAGCGACTTGCTGCCTGCCGCTCCCACTGCGACACTCTTGAGGACCGTCTCCAAATCGAGCCCCGCTTTGTAGCCGTACACCAATCCTTCGCACATGGCGACCATGGTTGAGGAAATCAGAATTTGGTTGACCATTTTCGTGTGCTGTCCGGCGCCGGGACCGCCCTGATGCACGATCGTCTTGCCCATGCACTCGAAGAGTGGAGTGATCGCAGCGACTACGTCCTTCTCGCCGCCGATCATAATCGAAAGGGCGGCGTTCTTCGCGCCGACATCACCCCCCGAAACCGGTGCGTCGAGAGCGTGCGCCCCTTTGGTCTGCGCGGATTTCGCAATTTCCACGGCCAGTGATGGTTCGCTTGTGGTCATGTCCACAAGAATGGCGCCCGGCTTCGTGCCAGCAATTACGCCGTCTGATCCGAGGAACACCTCGCGAACGTCCTTCGGAAAGCCGACGATGGCGAAGACGACGTCCGAACGCTTGGCGACCGCCTTCGGCGAATCGGCGTATGCGGCGCCGAGGTCGATCAGCGGCTGAGCTTTCTGGCGGCTGCGGTTATAGACCGTCGCGGAATAGCCCTTGCTGAGTAGATGCTGGCACATCCAGCGGCCCATCACGCCCGTGCCAATCCATCCAATTCGTGTCTTCCCTGGTTCGACGTTCGCAAGCGCCATGACAGTCCCCTTGTTCTCGGTCCTTCACACCGGTATCATTTGTCGTTCACGCAATTTTCACACGAATGTCCCATGCCGTTGATGAATGTCCGAGCCCGCGCCCCGATTGTATTGGTCCACGGCCTGCTCGGCTTTGATCGCGTACGGCTTGGACCGTTCACGCTGCTGCGCTATTTCCCGGGCATCGAAGACGCACTGATCGAGGCCGGCCATCGTGTCGCTGTGCCGAGTTTGGCGAAGACGCGGGGCGTGTCGCATCGGGCGGAGCAACTCCGGCATTTCATCCTCGATCGGTTTCCGAACGAGCGCGTCCACATCATCGCTCACAGTATGGGCGGGCTCGATGCGCGGCACATGATTTCGCGGCTGGACATGCACGAACGCGTGTTCTCGTTGACAACAATCGGCACGCCGCATCGCGGGACCGCATTCGCCGACTGGAGTCTTCGCCGCTTTGGCCGAACGGGTAAGCCCCTCTTGAGTTTATTCCGTGTGCCGAGCGACGCATGGGACGACTTGACCACGGAGAACTGTAGTCGATTCAATGAAATGACCCCCGATGTTCCAGGAGTTCGCTACTACTCGGTGGCGGGATCTTGCCCACGCAATCTGCTATCGCCACTTTGGTGGCCGGCCGCCGAAGTGGTGAGCGACCGTGAAGGGGCCAACGACGGCGTTGTTTCCGTTCAGTCGGCCCACCACGGCGAGGGGTGCGAGGTTTGGGATGCGGATCACATGAACTTGGTGAATCGGCCAAATCCGCGCGCGCCGAACTGGCGCCATCGACCGAGTGATTATTTGCGGCTGATTCGACGAGTGGAGCCGTGATGAAGGACGAACTCCAGGTCCTGGACACGCTCGGAGTTGGGAGCCGGATGCGAGAGGCCTCGCCCGGATTCGAACCGGGGAATGACGGTTTTGCAAACCGTTGCCTTACCACTTGGCGACGAGGCCGACGGTTGAGAATCGTATGAGTTATCGGACCACACGTCAACGGACTCGATTCCTATCGGCTTCCGAACCAAGGCAGCTTCAGCCCGTTTGATTGAGTTGACGTGGTCGAGCGTCTCGGAATAGGTATGCGGAATGTTTGCAAGATCGTGCAAAGGCACGACGCCAAGATGCCTGCGGCTCATCGACTCAGTAATCGCTTGTGACGATTGCGGCCACGCTCACACTTTTGAAGTTGCGCGCCGCAAACGGGCCGCAAGGACCAGCCGAGCCCGAAGCGCAACGCGAGGGCGAGGCAGGCCAGGTCGTGCCAGCAAATTTGGTCCGAAAACATTGCGCCAGTGGCGGTTCGACGTCGCCCTCCCCATGAACTGCCTTGCGGCGGGCGAGGAACATATATACGATTCTTGATTCGTTTGCCAATGGGGGCGAAGAACCCCCTTTCCCCCACGCGAATGGGGGAGCGATTTTCTTGCTGTTCAGCCAACTATTCCAGTGCGGGGGCGGCCTTGGGCGTCAACTCGAAGCCGAGAGCGGCGGCTTTCTTGCGCAGCGTCCGCTCGGCTTGTGCTCGCATCTTGGCCGCGTACTCGGCCATGCCTTTGACGACGTATTCCGTGCCGTACTTGAGCATGCGATAGACCAGACGAGCGAGCTTGTGCGCCGTCGCCGTGCACGCGCCGCGACCGCCAATCCGCGAGCGCATGCGCCGATAGAACATTCCCAACGGGGTCATGGTTCGACCCACGGACTCCGCGCACATTCGCAAGGCACGCTTGACCCGGCCCGAGCCCTTGCGTGGCGATGTCTTCTTCTCGGTTTGGTTGCTCGTCGAGGTCTTCGGGCACAACCCCAGCCAACTGGCAAAGTGCCGCTCGCTCGGGAAGCGCGAGACGTCGACGCCGATTTCCGCCAGAATCACCAAGGCCGTGCCCACTTCAATCCCCTCGATGGCCGTCAGGTCGACCCCCAAGGCCTGGAACAATGGGCCGGTCGCCTCAAAACGCAAGTCATTCTTCTTGCGACCGCGCTGGCGGGTCTTGGGCGGCACTTCCCGGTTGCCTGACCGATTGGGCAAGTTTGCCAACTCGAGTGCAATCCGCTGATCGCACTCGTCGATTTTGCCTTGGTAGTAGCGAAATAATGCTCGCGCTTGTTCCAGTTCGAAGAGGTGTTCCGGCTGCCAGAGCCCCTCGAGGGCCCGAGCGAATTCGGCTTTCGTCTTGGCGCACTTCGGTGAGGCGAGGCCGGCCAGGAGGTCCGGACACCGCTCGCCGCCGAGAATCGCGTCGATAATCGCCAGACCCGACCGGCCGGTGATGTCGGACAAGACTTCGGTGAGTTTGACATTCATCTGCGTGAGCGCTTTTTGCGTGTGCTGCACGTGGCCGGCCGCGTATCGGATCAGCATCTGCCGCTGACGGTGGTAGGGCGCAACGCCTGCACCGACTCGGGAGGACGGAACGAACCCCGCAGCAACCCGTACGCGTGCAGCCGCTGAATCCATTGGCAATCGAGAACGTCGGTTTTGGGCCGGGCGCCGCAGGCTGCGCAGTTGGCCGGGCTCGACCAGGAAAGCCTCGAACCCTTCCGCTTCCAGCAACTCGAACAACGGAATCCAGTAGACGCCGGTCGATTCCATCGCCACGGTCGTGATGCCCTGCCGACGCAAGTGGGCGACGATCTGGTGCAGGTCGGCCGTGTAAGCGCCAAATGTGTCGACCATGTCCAAGCCGACGCAGACGACATGATTGTCCGAGTGCACGTCGATGCCGGCGGCGTGCGGATTCTGCACGACCATCGGCGGCGGCGTCACGCGGAATTCGCGAACCGGACTGGCTTTCTTGCGGGCTTTCAGTTTGCGACGACTCAAGATGTCCTCCATTTCGCCGGCGAGAAAAGGGATGGGCGAGATGGCGGACAAAGTGAGAGGGGAACGGGGAAAACAGCAATCTCCCCAACGGGATCAACGCGTCGATGCGGACATCGACGCCAGTCACCAATGAACCGGCCACCAACTCTCGGGCCAGGCTCGCGTTCGGGCACGAAGCACCAAGGACGAAACGGCCACAACTCCATCCGCCACTATCAATCGTAACAGCGAGTCAAAACCGTATCTCCCGTTCACGGGAAGACCGGGCCGACCCGCGGCGCAGGGGTTCGCGTTGCGCTTCGGGCTCCGCCGAGCCGCATCAGCGCGACTTCTATACTTGTGCTTCGGCACGCGGCAGGTCAACGCTCTGTTTGCTCATTTGCCCACAGCGACTGCCATGCAACTCTCTCTTCGGGAGTTAACTCTTTCAACGGCGCCCCCTTGATCGATGCCAGGGAGGGGTCAGTCGTCCAACTCCGGTGACTGCGGAATGCGAGCAAAGCCGACTTTCGCAAATCGGCTCGTTTTGCTCCGGTCAACTCCTTCGAGTCGCTGCCCAGATTGAACCCGGCAAGGGCGGCATACATCGCCGCGACTCGAGCGTATTGTTCGTCGCCTGCGGCCGCTGCTGCGAAAAACTTGGCGGCACCCGCGAAGCGATGAGTGTGTCGACACACCTGACCGAAATCCGCCCACATGGCAGGTGTCGAAGGGGTAATGGCGCCCGTAAGGGCTTCGGGCAGCCTTGCCTCCAGACCGGCCCATCGGAGTGCGTTTCGAGCTGCGGTCAGCGCGGCTGATTGTTTGGCGCTCGTCTCGGGGAATCGGGCTGCGGCATCGCGAAATGCACCGGCTGCTTCGCGGAACCGTCCATACTTCAGTAACGTCTCGGCGAGGTCGATGCGCATTTCGTCCGTTGCATGTCGGTCGTCAACTGCCTTTTTCAATTCATCGATGGCAGTGGCATCGCCGCGGTCCGCTAACAGGCGACCCAGTTGATGCCGGACGGCGACGTTCGCCGGCTGCCAAACCAGCAATCGGCGGCAGGCGTCGACTGTTGTCGGGACTTGATTGACTTTGGCTTCCACGCGGGCGAGTGCGGCTTTAATCGTCGCGTCATCGGGACGAAGCAGAGCGGCTGCGTGGTAGGCTTCCTGAGCGCCCCCAATGTCGTCGAGCGATTCGTACACCGCGCCCAACTGCAATCTTGTGTCGACGTCTTTGGGATCGCATTTGGCGGCAGCAATGTAGGCGCCGATTGCTGCCGGCTTGTCGCCGGACATGCGCAGCAATTCTGCCAGCATCCGATGAATGGCTGCCGCGGATGGTATGGCTCTCGCGGCCGCCCGGGCTTCTCGAATCGCCCCAGACGGATCGTTGCCCATCCGCAATGCCTTGATCAATCCGAGCCGGTAATCGACATTAGTCGGCTGAAGTTCGCTCGCCGTCAAATATGCCGCGACCGCCTTGGATGCTTCCCATCGTTTTAAATGAATTGCACCCAGGCCTGCGCATGCCGCCGCATTCGGCTTGTCCGTGTTCGCCGCGCGGAATGCTCTTTCGGCTGCGTTCTCGTCCCCTCGAGCCAATTCCGATTGGCCAAGCCCGATTTGAGCGGCAACATTTGCTGGATTGATGGCGACGGCAGCGGCGAAACTGGATCGAGCGCCTTCCATATCGCCACGAGCCTCGAGTAGTCGTCCGAGTTGGACATGGGCCGTTTCGAGTTTGGGATTGCCTTCGATGGCCGAGCGGAGAATGGGTTCGGCCTCGTCTCCGCGCCCGGCTTCGAAGAGTAAGCGTCCGAGTTGCAGGTTCACGATCGCGTCATTCGGTCGGGCTGTCCGGGCGGCGGTCAAATAGCGAAGCGCATCCGTGCGTCGTTTGGAATCGGCACAAAGTAGGATGCCGAGCTGCGCGTTGATTGCGAAATCCGCTGGATAACGGCCGACGCCGCGATTCAAGAGTCGTTGCGCGTCTCCGCTTTGGCCCGCGTCGATCAACCGCCGGGCGGCGACGGCAAGGCCGACTGCTGGAAGGGAATCGTCAGGCGGTGTGTCGGCGAGTTTGCTCAGCGCCACGGGATCATTGGACTCGAGAGCAGCGACCAACGACTGATCGGACGAACCGTTCTCTTCCCGAAAGATCGCCGCGATCTTTTTGCGCTCTGGCGCCTCCGGAGACACGGCGAGCCAATCGACGAGCGCTTCGCGAATGAGTCTTGCCGCCAGGCGCGAGTTGAGTTCGGCAGCCACGTATGAAGGTTCGCCATCGAGGATGTCGATCCCATGCAGGGCAAAAAGATCACGGCATCGCTTTGCGGCGAGCGGATCGAACGATCCGCCTGATAGGAACAAACTCGCGTGCCATTGCTCCAGATCGATGGCTAAATGGGTGGCTCGTTTCGTCAGTGCGACTTGAGTTTTCACGGTGTCCAATCGATCGCGCAATTCGTCGGGGATGCTGGAAGTCGCGGCGACCAGAACCTCGGCTCGCTGGCACGCGGCCGACGCCTGTTGAGCGGCCGAGTCGCGGGCCAGCCAGGTTCCTTGGTCGGTTCGCGCCTGTCCATCAAGAGTTTCCGCTTCGTGAATGGCCTCATTGATTTGATGGATGGCCACGGTGCGCCGACTCAATTCTTCGGTCGCGCGGGACGATCGATCGTTGGCGTACCAGCCCAGACCGGCCGCCAACATGGCCGCGACGATCACTCCGGCGACTGCCAACATGAACGCCAACCGGCGGGCGCGTTGGGCCAGGAGTTCACGCGCTTCGGCCTCGGCTACTTGCGCTTCGGCCTGGAGTCGCGTGTTCTCGATCTGTCGCGTGCGATCCTGAAGGCCTTCGAGGCATTCCGTCACCAGACCGGCAAGGACCTCGGCGTTGCCCGGACGCGAATATGGATCTACCTCCAGGCAATGCTTTGCCAGGGCGATGAGCGCCTCATCCGCGCCGCAGCGGTCGAGCAGGATGTTCGCCCCGAACAGCTTGCCCTCGCGTGCCATCTCCTTGAGCGACTCAGGCGCCCCATAATACGGCGGTTGCCCAGTGAGGATCTGGCAGAGAATTGCGCCAGAGAAAAAACGTCGCTACGACGATCGACCCGATCCATTTCGCCGCGGGCCTGTTCGGGTGGCATGTATGCCAACGTTCCAAAAACCTCGCCCGCGGTCGTATAGCCGACGCCTGGCGTCTCTGGACCCACTGCAACGACGGCGGTGGCGTGCGTTTGATGTTCATCGACGGGCGTATTCGTGATTCCATCCGACAGGTAAACCGATCTCTCGATCGCTTCGAAACCATCGGGGATCACGGAAATGGCGTCGGCCGGATCCAGGAATTTGGCCAGACCCCAATCCATCACCTGCACCTCACCAAACGCCCCCACCATTACGTTGTCCGGCTTCAAATCGCGATGAATGACCCCCTGTTGATGGGCGTACGCCATCGTCTGGCACAAGGCCTCGAAGACTTTGAGAAAGTGGGCCTGGTTTTCCGCGGGATTGACGCGCTCGCGCAGAAGGCGAGCGAGCGTCTGTCCCTCAATCAGCTTCATGGCGATGAAAGGACGCGCATCGCTCAGGGTGCCCACCTCGTATACGGGCACCACGCCGGGATGTTGAAGTCGACCATTGATTCGGGCCTCCGCGGTGAATCGACGCAGCAAGTCGGCACGGTGTGCAAACTTGCTGCGCATCACCTTGACTGCCACTGTGCGGTTCAGCAGCCGGTCATGAGCCCGATAAACGATGCCCATGCCACCGCGAGCGATTCGTTCGCCGATGTCGTAACGGCCGGCAACGGGGCCAGCAATGGCGGATTCTGGATCTGCTCCATGCGGAACTACCAGCTCCGCGTCGGACGGCAGTTGTGGCGGAGCCGCGAGATCGACCAATTGCTCATTCATAATGTCCGTCGGAGGCGGGGGCGCTAAAGTTCACGCTGGAGTATCTCTCACGTTTGAGGCCCGGGCAAGTTTTCGCGGGGAATTGTGCCGGTTCTGGCGGATATAGCGGCCCCCAGTTGGGTCAAGTGTTGCTTTCGCGGTGGTGGGCAACCGCCCCTGTGGCCGATGGATGTCAGGCTTGGCACGGACTCTTCCTCGCCTGACCTACTCTGACATGCGTGCACGCCTTCCTCGATTGCCTGAATTCATCGTTGAAGCCCGTTTGGGCGGCGGACCGACTTGCGATGTCTATTCAGCCCTGGACACCACCGGCCAACCGGGCTGGGCCGTTAAGGTCATTCGGGAAGAGGCGGCTAGCGATCCGACCAATGTGCAGCTGCTCAAGCAAGAGGCTCGGGTTGGAATGGCCGTTCGGCATCCCAACCTGGTCCGTATTCTGCGCGTGGGTCCCGAGGATCACTGGCCACATTACCTGGTCATGGAGCGAGTGCCCGGGCAATCCCTCCGAAGGGTATTGAACCGGACTCGTTGTCTGCCGAGTCCATTGGCGATTACAATCGCCCATCAGGTGGCCAGCGCCCTCGGGGCACTGCATGCCGCCGGCTTTGTACATGGCGACGTCAAACCGGATAATCTTCACCTGAATCCCGAGCGCAATTGCACGCTGCTCGATTTGGGCTTTGCACACCGATCCGATGAAGATGACTATTCCGGAACGGACTTCATCCTCGGCACCGCCAATTACGTCGCTCCCGAGCTATGCGAACAACCGGGGGTTGACAGCCCCGCATCCGATATCTTCAGTCTCGGCGTGACCGTGTTTGAGCTACTGACGGGACAGCTACCGTATCCGGACGGAGACGTGGAACAAACGATGGTGCTGCATCGAGATCACCGTCCCGATTCGCTCAATCGATGGGCTGGCAGATGGCCGGACGGTCTGACCGATCTCGTCGATCAAATGCTTGCTCGCGATCCAGACGAGCGCCCGACGGCGATGGGATTAGCCCGGCAGTTAGCGGAACTCGGCCGGCAGAATTGGCAGCGCAAATCGGCCGCGTGACCGAGTGCATCGCGAACATCCGACGGGAATGAGCGTTGAGCACCGGTGCTCAACGCTCGCGGTCCGTTACTTCTCGTCGAGGGGCACCTTCACCATTTGCAGGTAATAGCCCTTTTTGTCCTCCGCCTTTTCCGCCAATAACTTTTCGGCCGAGGACCGGTCGTTATATGGGAACCGTTCGAGTTCCTTGCTTGAGTTGTCGTAGATGATCCACATCGCCTTTTGGCGGATAACCTTTTTGGTGGAACGAGCGCGTTTGGGCGCCGCTGGCTTCTTGACCTTGACCTTTTTCTTCTTTTTGGGCGCCTCGTCGTCGTCGTCGCCCTCTTCGTCGCCCTCTTCCTCGGCTTCCGCCTCGGCTTCGGACTCCTCGTCACCCTCTTCCTCGTCTTCACCTTCTTCGTCTTCGTCTTCAGTCTCTTCCTCTTCGGCTTTCTCGGTCTCTTCCTCGTAGTCGCCGCGCTGTTCTTTGCGGTTGATCGTTCGTTTTCGGCCGGCCATAGACAATCCTCCCGGCAATGTGGATCGGTGCTGAATCCCAATAAGGTAAAGGCGAATATGCTGCCCGGCAACCCCGACCGTTGACCAGCCGGCGAATCGGCTTTAGGATGGAGCAGTCAGGTCGTGTGTCCCCAGTCGGCGAACGGATGCTCACCAAGCGCATAATTCCTTGCCTAGACGTCGATCGCGGTCGCGTGGTCAAGGGAACGAACTTTGTCGGCCTACGCGACGCGGGCGACCCCGTCGAGGTCGCACGCCGCTACGAGGCGGAAGGCGCCGACGAATTGGTGTTCCTGGATATCAGCGCCAGCCACGAGGGGCGGGCGATCTTGCTGGAAATGATTCGCCACGTCGCCGAGCAAATCTTCATGCCCTTTACCGTGGGCGGCGGCATTCGCACACTGGACGACGCGACGCAAATCATCCAGGCGGGAGCGGAGAAGGTCAGCATCAACTCCGCGGCCGTCAAGAACCCGTCGCTGGTATCGGCGGTGGCCGGCAAATTCGGCTGTTGCGCGACGGTTGTGAACATCGATCCGCGGCGGGTGAATCGAAATGGCCGGGAATTCTGGGAAGTCCATATTAATGGCGGCCGAACGCCGACCGGGCTCGAAGCCGTCGAATGGGCGCGCACGGTGGAACAATTAGGCGCCGGCGAAATCGTGCTGACATCGATGGATGCGGATGGCACGAAGAATGGCTACGACCTGCCGATGACGGAAGCCGTGGCCAAGGCGGTCAACATTCCGGTCGTTGCCAGCGGGGGAGCGGGCAATCCGGAACATTTGCGTCAAGCCCTGGCAATTGGTGCGGATGCGGCCCTCGCGGCGAGCATCTTTCATTACAACGAATACAGTATCCCCGAGACCAAGCGCTACTTGGCCGAACGGGGCATTGCGGTCCGAATTGTGAATTCCATTTCGAATTGAGAACTATTTCCGGCATTCGCCGCTCGCTTAAGGAAACACGACATGGCTCAACCAACTCGAACTGCTCCTCCGCCGGCTCCGCCCAAAGCCCCGCCGCCGGCGGCGACTCACATTGAGGTCAAACTGCCATCGGACGAGTTGATTCCCGTTCCGGCGGACCCGGCAACCCTGGGCATGGGACCGAACGAGCCCGAAGTCAATAAACTCTTCCGGCTCGTCATGAAAATGGAAGCGTCCGACTTGCACCTGAAAGTCGGCCAGCCGCCCATGATGCGGCTTCGCGGCGACATCCGCAAGACCGATATGAAAGCCGCTGACTCAGGAAGACATGGAGCGGCTCCTGCTTCCGCACCTGCGACCGAGCCATCGCAAGATTCTTGAAGAAGAAGGCGGCGTCGACTTCTCGTACGTGATCGGGAAAGACGAAGCCCGATATCGAGTCTCGCTGTTCAAACAGCGCGGACGACTTTCACTGGTTTCACGGCGCGTCAACAGCATTATTCCCACCTTTGAAAATCTCGGTCTGCCGCCGAGCATCGAAGGGCTGTGCAATTACAACGAAGGGATGGTGATCCTCGCCGGCGTGACTGGGTCGGGCAAATCGACGACCATCGCCGCGATGCTCGATTACATCAACTACCGCGAGCCCTTGCACATTCTCACCGTCGAGGACCCGATCGAATTCACATTCACCGATCGCAAAGCGTACATCAATCAGCGCGAAATCGGCCTCGACACGCGCGACTGGTCCAAAGCTCTGAAAGATGCGGTGCGGCAGGACCCCGATGTGATCCTGGTCGGCGAGCTTCGCGACATCGAAACGTTCGAGGCGGCCGTCCACTCGGCGGAAACCGGCCACCTGGTGTTCGGAACCATTCACGCGTCCAGCGCTCCGACGACGATCAACCGCATTCTCGACCTGTTTCCGCCCGAAAAGCACGGCGCCATTCGACAGGCCCTGGCCAATAACTTGAAGGCCATCGTCGCGCAAAAACTCTTGAAGGGATTGAAGAAGCCGCGTGTGCCGACGAATGAGATCATGATTGTGAACCCGATCATTCGCAAACTGATCGCCGAGGGTCGCGATCACCAGCTCGGCGACGTGATTCGCGCCTCGTACCAGGAAGGGATGATCGATTTCACAGAAAACCTGCGCCAACTCGTCGAGCGCGGCGACGCGGACCGGGCCACCGCTCTCGAATTTGCCCCGGATCCAGAGAAACTGAAAATGGCGTTCAAGGGCATCAAAGTCGCGGCCTCGGGCATTCTGTCGTAAGAGGATTGCGCCACCAAGTCCCAGAGCGGCCGAGCCGCCGTTTTACCCTCCCCCCGGCTTTGCGGGGGGAGGGCCGGGTGGGGGGCGAAGCAGCTTTGAGCCCGGGGATGCGGGGTCCCGACCCAGCCAGGTCTTCCCCCCACCCTGCCCTCCCCCGCAAAGCCGGGGGAGGGAAAGACAGGGAGCCTCCCCGCAGAGCCGGCGGAAGGGAAATTCTTCGCGCGCGACGAAGAAGTGGAAACGTCAGCATTACCGAGAAGACATTCTGAGATTGGTCTTCTGTGTGTCCTCGGTGACTCGGGGGTTATTTCCTCCTCAATGAGACGGCCACGATTTCCTTGTCGTTTCGAGCATAAACATTCTTGTTCGCAAAGGCTGGATGGGACCAGACTACCAATCTCCCGGGATATTTGTTCGTCGGTTCCAGGATTTTGGCCCGGTCAATCTCGTCGTATTTCTTTGGCGTTAACCGGGCGATGATCAGTTCCCCCTTCTCATTGAAGAGAAAGACACGGTCGCCGTTCGGGATCAGGAACGCATTCGCCCAGCGCGCCGATTTGCCAACGGTCGCGGCATGAGTCGCCCAAATGCGCTTGCCCGTCAGCAAATCGAGGCAGCGAAGTTCGCCGTAAGAACAGATGCCATAAATGTGTTGGTCTTGGATGAGCGGGGCGGGAATGATGCTGTGAAGGTCCACCGTGTTTTCCGGCATGACGGCCGCCTGGCCCCCCTTGCTCTTACTCTTCCAGACGACTTTGGGAGAATCGCCGGCAATGTCAAGTAGAAGTGAACCATTGTAAAAGGACGTCAAGAAGAGAAGCGATTTGTCGGCGAGTCGTGCAGTCGGCGCCGTCAGCGCCGCTTGAATTTCCCAGGGATATTGCCAAAGCTTCTTCCCCGTCTCGGGATCGAGCCCAACGACTGCGTGCGTATGCCAAACGATGAGCACCCGCTTGCCGTTCACATCGAAAATGACGGGCGAATTGTAACCCGGATCGCCAGATATTGTCAGAGCCTTCCAGATTTGCTTGCCCGATGTCTTGTCCAGTGCGACGACGCCACGACCTTCGGACCCGCCGATCAAGCAGATCAATTTGTTGCCGTCAACGAGCGGATGACTCGCGAATCCCCACACGGGCAATGTAGCCTCGAAATCTTTCAGGTAGTGCTTGTTCCAGACCGGCTTGCCCGATTTCACATTGACGGCATACAAATCGCCCATCGTACCGAGCCAATAAACGAGATCGCCATCGACGATCGGCGTACATCGCGGACCAGCGGCATAACTGACACGGTACTCAACGGGGTACTCGAACTTCCACACCTCATTGCCGGTCGCCTCGTCGAGGCACAGAAGCCGATCGCGACCCTTGACGCTTGACCGCGCGAACGGGTTGTCCGGATTCTTGGCCCCGTCACCGAGAATGCGATCGGCAAGATAGACCTTTCCGCCGCTGACCGCTGGGCCCGCGTAGCCCATGCCGCATTCATGTCGCCAAAGAACCTTCGGACCGCCGGCGGGGAATTTCTTGAGTATGTCGGTCTCGCGCCAGTAACCATCGTGATTCGGACCGAGGTTGCCCGGCCAGTCGTCGGCGACAGTGAGACACGGCAAAAAGAAAACTGCAAGTAACGACAATCGCATGCATGACTCCCTTGCTCATTGAAACGGCTGTCTATTCTGGCAAACTGCGATTGGAATCGCGATTCTCTGGGCGTTGCGTGTCGTCCACTCGAATCAATAGCTGAGGCGCGACGTTCCATCGTTGCCCGCTATCCGTCACGACCGTGACTGACTTCTTGTTGTAACGAGTCAGCATGCCGGTGACCGTCTGCCCGCTCGACGCACGAAAGAACACCCGGTCGCCGATTTTGAAGCGAAGCATCTCCGAGTGGGCCTTCGCTTCCCGGAGAAATCGCAGGCGATGGACGATTCGGTTGTTGAGGTCAATCAACTCCGCTTCAGTGAGCCGATCAATGTCGATTTCCATGGAGAATTCAGCAAATGGAAACTCGGATCCATCCGGGGGTTTGATGCCGGACCCGAATCCGTTGAGTAGCCCTGTGCCGTTGCCGCTTGCGGCGTAGCGCAACGCCGCAAGCGGCGATCTTCACCCAATATGTTGAATAATCCGCTCGCCAAACGCGCTGCTGCTCGCTCCATCCTTGTCCGTGTAACCGGGGAACTGACGGGCAATGTCGTAGGTCACGTGCAGCTTCTTGCCGGGTCCGGAATGTGCCATCTCCTCGGCTTCGGCGAAAGTCTTTTCGACGGCCTTGTTCACCAATTCCGCCGCTTCGAACCACTGCAGGTACTCCAACAACAAAGCACCGGAGAGGAGCACCGCCCCCGGGTTAGCCATGTTCTTGCCGGTATACTTGGGCGCTGTGCCGTGCGTCGCCTCGAACATGGCCGCCCGATCGCCGATGTTGGCGCCCGCGGCGAGGCCGATGCCACCTACGAGAGCCGCGACGGCATCACTGAGGTAGTCCCCGTTCAAGTTCGGCGTCGCGATCACGCTGTATTCATCCGGCCGCAACTGGATCTGCTGGAACATGCTGTCGGCGATGCGGTCTTTGATGACGATCTTGCCGGCCGGGGTCTTGCCGCCGTGTTCCTTGTAGACCTCGTCCTCGGTCACGATTTGGTCGCGGAATTCGGCCTTGGCCAGTTCGTAGCCCCAGTCCTTGAACGCCCCCTCGGTGAACTTCATGATGTTCCCCTTGTGGCAGAGCGTGACGCTGGGGCACTTCTTGTCAATCGCGTATTGGATCGCCATGCGGATGAGGCGCTTGCTCCGTTCCGGGGAGATTGGCTTGATGCCGATGCCGGCGGATTCGAGGAGCACGTCCGAACCATAACCCTGGGCACGCAGGAAAGCGACTAGCTGCCGTGCCTTCTCGGTTCCGCTCTTGAATTCGATGCCGCAGTACACGTCCTCCGTGTTCTCGCGGAAGATCACCATGTCGACCTTGGGTGCATTCCGGTTCGGGGCATCGACCCCCTTGTAGTACTTCACTGGCCGGACGCAGGCGTACAAATCAAACTTGAACCGCAAGAATACGTTGATCGAGCGAAACCCGCCGCCGATCGGCGTGGTGAGCGGACCTTTGAGACCAAGCCCGTAGTATTCAAATGCCTTCAGCGTATCGTCGGGCAGGTAGAGCCTGCGCTGCTCCTCTTCGGAAAGCGTGCCGACCTGCTCGTCCTTCACATTGGGGTAATAAAGCGAGCGAGCGGCGTCGCCGGCATGAACGTCGAACCAGGCGATCTTGCGCTTGCTGCCATAAGCCTTCTGCACTGCCGCATCGAGCACCTTGACCGAGACCGCGGTGATTCCGGGCACGCCCTTCACGTCGGCGCCGATGCCGTCGCCGCGGATCAGGCAGATAATTGGATCCTCGGGGATTTTCCACGAGCCATTTTGATTGACGGCGCGCGTTCCAGTCTTCGGCGTGGACAGTTTTTCATAGGTCGGTGCGGTCATGTCGGGAAAGGCCTTCTTCAAGGAATGGGTGAGAGGGTGAGTCTATTGCCGAACCCTCGCGACGGAAACCGACTCCATTCTGACAGCGCCCCATTACGAGTTCCAGAATCATTTCAATACCCGTGAAATCATTTCACATGTCGTGAAATCATTTCACGGGGTGACAGAGAAATGAAGCAATAAAACCGGGGCGCGCATGCCGGATCGTTCGCCTTGCCTGAATCCGCGGTTCCTGGCACAATTCGTTCCAACCGTGGCGACAGGCTTCCAGTCTGTCGGAATGCCCAACAGTTGCGAGATCAGCCCCACGGCGGTATGGCAAGGAGGTCACGATTGTGATCGAGTCATTCTTTTGGCGAAAGCTCCTGGTCCGCAGCGGGTTGGCAAAGCTGCTTCCTTCGATTCGGCGTGCACTCTCTGGCGGAGAGGATTTTCTCCATTTCTACAGCGATCGCACGCTGGCTTTACCTCTGACACAATTGACGGACAATGCTCTCCTGCCGGATATCCAGACTCCGGATTCGATTAACCTGGCGTCGGGCGCGCCCCGTTGCGATCTGAACCTCGATTTACGCCGGGCCATGCACGATGGTCGAACTCCAGATGCATGGGGAGATTACGAGCTGCGGACCGAACTTGCCGATCAGTTTCAGCTCGAGCACGGGCCGGAGCACGATCCTGCCGAAGAGGTGCTCGTCACGCATGGCGCCTCGGGGGCATTCGCGGCCGCTATCGACGCCTACGTCAATCCCGGCAACACGGTCGTTCTCTTTGATCCAACGTCACCTACGTTCGCAGTCGGCTTCAAGCATCGGCGGGCGCGCATTCGCTGGGTGAAAACGTGGTCCGAAGGCGGAAGATTGCGTTTCGCGATGGATCAATTCACCAAGGTGATGCGCGGCGCAAAGCTCCTGGTCGTGAGCGATCCCGCCAATCCGACCGGCTGCGTCCTCGCCCCCGAGGACCTCGAACAGATTGCCTTCTGGGCCTACAAGAACGATGTGCTGATCTTCCAGGACTCATCATTTGATCGCTGGCGCAGCGAGCCGGCCAAAGGACGCCTCGCGTCGCTGCCGCACGCTGAAAGGCGAATCCTCACATGCGGCAGCTTCGCCAAGAGTCACGGACTCACTTCCATTCGCGTCGGTTGGCTGATGGGCGATCGCCATCTCGTCCGCCCCTGTGCCGCGGCAATGGCGCTCACCGCCCCCTTTGTTTCCGCCGTCTGCCAGCGGATAGCCCTCCAGGCCTTGCGCACGGGCGAAGCGGCCATGTCGGCCCTTCGTGAAGAATTGATTGGCCGCCAAGGTTACGTCCGCGAGCAATTACAAGAAATCGGATTCAAGCCCTGGGCTGCACTCGGCGGCTTTTTTCTCTGGATGCCGACTCTCCATGGGGAGGACGATCGCCAATTCGCCCAGCGGCTACTACGTGACACCGGCGTGCTAATCAATCCCGGCTCGCCATTCGGACCGTCCGGCAAAGGCTTCGTCCGCATCAGCTACGCCATCGACGAGGGGCGGTTGCGCGAAGGATTGACCCGTCTGCAACGCTTCATTAGTCGAGAACCGGCGCCCCATCTGCCCGTGGCGCAACTGGTCGGCTAGAGCCTGAAGCGCGAAGAAAAGACTCTCCTTTGCTTGCGCTTTTTGAAGTTGCGCGCTCTCCGATTAGCGGGATTTCAGGTAGCTGGATTCGCCAGAGCGCAACTTCAAAACTGGCGCTTCAGGCCCCCCACTTTCAGCGCGATTCCGCGATGAGGTTTTTGCGAACAAAATCTTCATTCAACGTCACCCCCAGGCCCGGCCCTTCCGGCGGGCTCATCCAGCCATCGACCGACTGCACTTTCTCAAGCGTCAATTCGTGCCGCAACGGCGAATCTTCGACGCAATCTTCAAATACAAACGCATCGCGGCAAGTACATAACCAATTGATGCTCGCGGCCACGGTCACCGGACTCGTATAGCTGTGATTGCACAAGCGAGCGCCGATCTCTTCGACGCGAGCCCGGATATAGGCCGCATCGGTGAAGCCGCAACGCGAGAGATCGACCTGATAAATGTCGAGCGCCCGGCGATCAATGAGCGGCCGGAACGATTCGCGGCCGCATTCCCCCTCGCCGGCGGCAATCGGGATTGGCGAGCGATCGCGCAGCCAGACATAGCCCTCGATGTCGTCTTCGCGCAATGGCTCCTCGAGCCAGCCGACGTTGTAATCGGCGAACGCGTTCGCACGAGCCAGGGCCGTTCGTGCATCCCACACGCAGCCGGCGTCGATCAGAAGCAGCGCATCCTTGCCCAGCCCTTCGCGGGCGCCCTTCACCAGCTTGATGTCGAGCTTCTCACTTTGGCCCATCGGCTCCCAGCCGAACTTGACCGCCGAGTAGCCGGCCTCGACCCATTGCTCGGCGATCTCGCGTGTCTCCTTGCCGTTCTTGCCGAACAGGATCGACGCATAACCACGAATGCGGTCGTGTTGCTTGCCACCGAGCAGCTTGTAGATCGGCTGGCCGAACGCCTTTCCCTTGATGTCCCAGAGAGCCATATCGACGGCCGCCATCGCCGTGATGCCGACCCCCTTGCGACCGAAGTACATCGTCCGGCGATACATCTTCTGCCAAAGCCGTTCGTGATCCAGAGGGTCTTCGCCGACTAGCAACTGCCGCAGACCGCAAGCGATGTTGTGGCTGAATGGGGCGTCGATGATCGCTTTAACCACCTCGGGCGACGAGTCCGCTTCGCCAATCCCTTCAAGCCCCGTATCGGTGCGGATGCGAATCAGCACGGAGTCCTGCGAACTCGCCGTCTTGGCCTGCACGCTCGGAATGCGCAGAATCTGGCAAACGACTTCGGTGATCTTCATGCGGGAGACCTTTCTTTCACCACCGAGACACAGCGCGGCCCTTGGCCGCAACCAAATGAAGCAGGCATGTCCGGTTGGATAGAGTGGTGTTAGCGCACATTACTCAGCAACCGGAGCATGCCATGCAGACCTTCTTACAACAGCACAGCGACCATATCCACGGAGTTCTTTCAGGTTTGGATCGTGTTCGCTTTCGAGGCACCTTACGTTCGATCTGCTATGCCGACGGCTTGTCCCGCTACTTGGGCTTCCTCAAGGTCTTGCTGGTCGCATTCAAGAGCTTCTTTGACGGGACGGCCCGGCGACTGAAGCTCGCCACCGAACGGTTAGCCGCGACGACTCCCGTTGGCAAGGTGGTTTACTTGTCCGGCACGATCGACAAAGAGGCGGTTGTCCACGATCTGATCCGGCAGCACGCGGTGGCGGACGATTTCACGGGCGTGATTGCCGTCCTCAGTTGCGTCGAGAACTGTCGCAGTTTTCAACTGTACAAGAACGCGGCCACCCGGATGCTGGAACTGGTGTCGGCCCAGCGCAAGTGTTTGCACTATTACATCTACCTGCGCCATCCGCGCTTCGGCATGATGCACATCCGTCTGATGACGTGGTTCCCGATGTCCGTGCAGATTTGCCTGAACGGCCGCGAGTGGCTGGCTCGGCAACTCGACGCGGCGGGCATCGAGTACCAGCGCCGAGACAACAGCTTGGCCTGGGTGGCGGACTTCCCGAAGGCGCAGGCCCTGTTCGACGAACAATTGCAAACGGACTGGTCGGCGACGTTGACCGGCGTGATTCGCGAGTCGCATCCGGAGTTTGCGCGGCTGCTGACCGAGTGGCAACTCCGCGACTATTACTGGACGGCCGAACAGACGGAGTGGGCGACCGACGTGGCGTTTCGTTCGGTGGCGGCGTTGCGGCCGTTGTATCGCCGGTTGGTTCGGCACGCGACCGAGAACCTGTCGAGCCCCGATGTGCTGCGCTTCTTGCAGCAGCGGCTGACAAAGGCCGGAGCGTTGGACGGTCGCTTTCAAGGCGAAGTCGTGAGCAGCACGAAAACGCGCGTCGAGGGGACACGCGTGAAGCACCGCCTGGGTCGGAACAGTTTGAAGATGTACGACAAGTTCGGTTGCATCTTGCGGATCGAAACGACGATCCATCAGGCGGAAGGCTTGAAGGTGTACCGTCCGAAGGAAGGCGATCCGAGCGGGAGATTGGCCTGGCAACCACTGCGGCGGGGCGTGGCGGACCTGTACCGTCGCTGCCAGTTGTCGCAAGCGGCCAACGAGTCGTACTTGGCGGCCCTCGCGGCCGTCGAGTCCCCCGAGACGCTCGGCCCGGCTCTGGTGGCCGCGAGCCGGCCGGTGACCAAAGCGGGCCGTCGCCACCGGGGACTGAATTTGATGTCGCGCGACGATGGCGCGTTGCTTGCGCGATCAACCGGGGTGAGTTCGCGATCGCGGGCTTCCGGAATCGCGACCTCCGCATGCTCCTGACTGGCTCAGCCCCGACCAACCCGGTCGAGACGAAACGCCAGAGCGGACGCGTGACGCGGCAATTGCAACGACTCCGCGCCCACGGACTGATCCGCAAGATCCCCAAGAGCCACCGCTACAAAATCACCGATCGCGGCCGACTCCTCGCCACGGCCATCAGCTACATCCACGATACCAATGTGCAAATACTCGCACTCGCTGCATAAGAATTGTGTTATGGCAACTAAAAATCGGTAGTGAGTAATACAGAGAGCACAGAGAAAACCAAATCCGAGTTCTGTCTTCTCTGTGCTCTCTGTGTCTCGGTGGTGAGTTGTCTTCACGGCAGTTTTCGCGGGTCCACCTCGCGGGCGATGCAGGCGACGCAATCGCCCTGGGCTACGATCGACGGGGCGCGCGTGGCGATGAGGATTCCATCCGCGTTCGCAACGACTGGCACTTCTGCGCGCTCCGGGCGTTCGAGGAAGTGAATTGCCCCGACCGATTGTCCCGCTTTCACCGCTTGTCCAAGCGGCACGATATTCTCATAAACCCCCGACTCCGGAGCGAAGCGATAATCGTCCCAATCAAGCGATTGCACCCAGCGTGTCGGCGGCAGGCCGAGATCGGCGCGCGTTTGTGGCTTTCCCTTCAGCACGCCGACGTGGATCAGCACGTTTCGCAGTCCGGATTGCGTCAATCGATGCACCTGGGCGGTGACATTTTCACTGCCGCCCATCTCCGTAGTGAGGACGACCTTTCCCTGATTCTCCGCCTCGACGGGCAGCAGTCCCGTGCCGGCGATGTCGGCATAGAGAAAACAGAAGTCGGTATTCCATGCTTCGGTGCCCGCGAGCATCTTCTCGCGCTGCGGCCCAGCGGGCACGAGGTGCATGTGGGCACATGGATAAAAGTCCACACTACGACCCCCGGTATGGATGTCGATGACAACGTCAGCAAGTGGGAAAAGCTCCGTGGTCAAGTAATGGGCAACGATCTCGCTGACCGTACCCGCGGGGTTGCCGGGAAAGCAGCGATTGAAGTTCTTGCCGTCGAGCGGCGACAGCCGCGTCGCCGCCTTCGCGGCCGGCATGGTGAGTGTCGGGATCAGGATGATTCGACCGCGAACCTGCTCCGGCGTCAGCTCGCGCAACAAACGCATGATGGCGACCTGCCCCGGATACTCGTCGCCATGATTGCCGGCCAGAGCCAGCACAGTCGGCCCATCGCCCCGAGAGACGACGGCGATCGGCAACATGAGATTCGCCCAGCCGCCGAGGTTGTAAGAGTACGGCACATACAGATGGCCGAACTGCTTGCCGGGCCGCGTGAAGTCGACGCTGGAGCGGATGGGGGAGGGCATTTTGTCCCTGGCGGGTTCGATACTGCTAGTGGTATAATCTTTCTTATTGCATTCGGCAGAGACAACTCGAACCGGACTTCGAATGAATCAACCTCCGCGATTCCGTTGGACCGTGGACGATTACGAGAAAATGATCCATCTCGGCGTCCTGACGGAGAATCAAAAGGTTGAATTGATTCGCGGGGAGATCGTATCGAAAATGCCCATCGGCGACCCTCACGCCGCTTGTGTCAAGCGCTTGACCCGACTCTTCTATTCGGTTGCCGCCAACCTGGCCACGATTAGTGTCCAGGATCCGATTCGTTTGGCCGACAGTGAACCCGAACCCGATATCGTCCTCTGTACGCAGCGGCCTGACGATTATGTCACCGGCAAACCGCAATCCGCCGACATCCGTCTGATTATCGAGGTTGCAGATAGCTCGTTAGAGTTTGATCGCGAAGTGAAGGCCCCGCTCTATGCTGAGAATGGCATTCCGGAGTATTGGATCGTCAACCTCATTGACGGCTGCGTCGAAGTCTTTCAGGGGCCACAACCGGATGGGAAGTACAGTGCCGCGCAGACATTCAAGGCAGGTGCGACAATCACGCTAACCCAGCTGCCGACCATCACGGTCGCTATTGCTGACATCATTCCTTGAGAGCCCCGGCGACGCGTCCCGCCTTCACCACCCCTCCTTGCATCACCGCAACGAACCGCGTTCGATCTTCCAAGATCGAAATATCGGCCAGCACATCGCCATCCACAACCAACACATCCGCCAGCTTGCCCGGTTCCAGCGTGCCAAACTCCTGGCCGCGGCCCATGATCTCGGCGCCGGTCTTGGTCGCGCACTTGAGCACTTCCAGCGGAGTGAAGCCGACGTGCTTGACGAAAAAGGTCAGCTCCTTCGCATACGTGCCGTGCGGAGTCCAGGCGAAGCCGTAATCGCCTCCCATGCCGAGCCGGCCTCCTGCCTTCAAGATCTTGCGGGCGCTTTCCGCTCCCGCTTCCAGCGTTTCCTTATGGCCGTCGATCACGCGTTGTGACATGCCGAATTCCGGGCCATGCACAATGCTCGCGTACTCGAACTGCAGGGCCGGCACGCACGGCACATCGCGCTTCAATAGCAACTCCAACGCTTCATCATCCATGAACGTTCCATGCTCAATCGCGTCGTAGCCGGCTCGTAGCGCATTCTTGATCCCCTGCGTCGCCCGGCAGTGGCCCGTCACTTTGAGGCCGTGATTGTGGGCCGTCGCGACGACCGCATTCATCTCCTCGAAGGTCATGCACAGCGTGTGATGGTCGTTGGTATCCGGGGCCGCCGCGTCGCCGGTCGGATAAGTTTTCACCCACTCGACGCCGTCCTTGACCAGCTTGCGAACCGCGGCCCGGGCTTCGTCGGGCCCATTGACGAGCAGCACCAGCCCCTCCATACCGATCCTGCGGAAGTCGGGGTTCCAATCCATTAACCCGCCGACGCCGCAAATCTCTCTGCCGCTCGCGGCGAGCCGTGGCCCCACGCAAATATCATTTTCGATCGCCTTCTTCAACCAGACGTCGATGTTGAACAAGCTCCCACCCGAGCGGGCAGCCGTATAGCCGCAGTCGAGAGCCAACTTCGCATTATGAGCGGCGAGGAGCGTGACGTATTCGACGGGATACTTGATGTCGAGATCTTCGAGGGCAGCCACGTTGAAGTAGGTCGGGTGAAAGTGAGCTTCGACCAGGCCGGGCAGAATGGTCCCGCCGTTCGCGTCGATGCGCTTGGCATCGGCAGGCACCTCCGGCATGCGCACCGCCGATCCCGCGTAAGCGATCTTGCCGTCCTTGACGACGACCGCACCATCGCGGATCGGCGGAGCGCCGGTGCCGTCGATGAGTTGGCCATTGCTGATGACGGTCGTGCCAGTAGCGAGTTGCATGGGGGAGGCTCGCCGATGGGGATTATGGTCGACTCCACGGGGGTCTTCAGATTAGTTGTAGCGTTCCCCGCGTAACGCCGAGTTGATTCATCGCCCGCAGTGCCCGCCAGGTCTCGCGGCCGTTGTCCGCTCCATCCAGAATTCGACGATAGGCATTCAGTAAGGGCCCAACTTGCTCGGCGGTTTCGCGGAGCAACTCAACTCGGAATCGCCGAAGGCCGAGCGCCAGCATTTGCGGGACATACTCCGCTGCCGATTGCGGCACCGAGTTGAACACGGTGTTGCGGCAGCCGGCGTCCGGTGTCACGGGGAACTCGGCGCCGACGCGGTCGCGGAGTTCGATCTTGTGCCGATCGCATGGCCGGCCGCAATCGCGCCAGTCTTTGCCGTTCGACAGGAATGCCGCGAAGACGCAGTGCTCCATGTGAAACATTGGCATGTGTTGATGGATCACTGGTTCGTACCAGTCGGGATTCGAGCGTCGAACCAGGGCGGCGAACTGGTCCCAGTTCATGTCGTAGCTGGGCACGAGGCGGGCAAAGCCTTCACGCATCAACAGGTCGGCCGTGAATTCGTTGGCGACATTGAGCGAGAAGTCGCCTATTTGTACGAGGTGCGGGGCATGTTCGCGGAAGTAGAGCATCGCGCCGAGATTCCGCACCAGCACCGCGTCCGGCTCGGCATGCAGGATGGATTTCAGGAACCCGTCTTCGCCCGGTTTCAGAATGCGCAGAGTTGCCAGCCCGATCGGAACGCCCGCCGCCTTCGCTCGCGGCACCGCTTCCTTGTATCGCCTTACGTCCTCGAATTCGCAATACACCATCGCCGGGCGGTGCGGCAACACGGCATCCAGTTGCTCGATGGTGCGGACGAGGACGGTTAACGACGACGGATGAGTGATTGAGGGATGTGCGATGAATTTGGGCGCGAAGCTGATCGAGAGCGTTGGGTTCGACGACCGCGACTCGGCTCGCTGTTTCGCGCTGCGCGATCAGCGCGGCGATCACCTGCCGCCGCAGGTCGTTGAGCACGCTCCGCGGCACGATGACGTTCGCGGGAAGTTGCGATTCGACTTCGGCCAATTCGAACGGCGTCTCGCCGAGCCGGCCGAGTTGCTCGTGCAGCGCATCGGCTGTGAGCGCGTGCTTGCGGGCTGCCTCGATCGGGCCGGGCCAGTCGGCGGTTGCTTCGTGCCCATCGGCATCGCGAACCGTCAATCGCAGCGGACCGCCAATGTCTCCGCTTATGGTCATCCAAACCGGCGACCGCCGAGCAATCGGGTCGCCGGCAAAAGTTTGCTCCAGCCGCTTGCGCATCGCCGGGTCGTCGGTCTTCCAAACAATTGTGCCGGCCGGTATCGATGCGATATCAATCGAGCCGGTCTCGAACTCAATCTCAACTTGAAACTTGATGACTTGAAACTTGAAACTGACGCACCTGCCAGACTGCGTCCGCCCGGCTCTTTGTCTTCCGGCCGGCCGAGATCGAAGACGACGCCGTCGCCCGGCGACAGAGTTTCATCGTCACTCAGTTCCACCCGCACGCTGCGTCGCGAGGCGGCGACCACCGTGCCGACGCGGATGCCCCGGCTCTTCGGGAATCGGCCGCGAACGAGCTTTTGATGGTTTGCTCCCTCGAGAAATCCGGGCGTGAAGCCGCGGGAAAATGTCTGCTGCATGTCGCGGAGCTTGTCGGCCGGCAGCGTGAACGGCTGGCGGGCCAGAGCCGCGTCGATCGCTTCGCGGTAGGCCCGCGTCGCGGCGGCGACATAGTGCGGACCTTTGAGCCGGCCTTCGATCTTGAAGCAGACGACGCCGGCGTCGATCAGGTCGCCGACGAATTCGTGGCCCGCCAGGTCCTGCGGGCTGAGCAAATAGGCCCGATCGCCAAGTTCGCGGACCTCGCCATCCGCGACCAGTTCGTATGGCAATCGGCACGCCTGGGCACATTGCCCGCGGTTGGCACTGCGGCCGCCGAGCGCTTCGCTGGTGAGACATTGACCGGAGTAAGCGACGCAAAGTGCCCCGTGAACGAACACCTCGACCGGCACGCTCGTTCCCGCCGCCACCTTGCGCACATCGGCAACGGACAGTTCGCGAGCCAGGACGACGCGGCGAATATTGAGATGCTCGCGGGCCCACTCGATGCCCCGCGGCTCGGTGAGCGTCATCTGCGTGGATGCGTGAACGTGCAGACCGGGGGCCATTCGCGCAATGAGCCGGGCCAGCCCCAAGTCCTGAACGATGACCGCATCGGCCCCGGCCTCGGCGATCAACCGAACATACTCGGCGACTTCGGCAAGTTCATCACTGAAGATGAGCGTGTTGAGCGTGACGAAGCCTTGAACGTTGCGTGCGTGCAGAAACTTGAAGATGTTCGGCAGTTCTTCAGGCGTGAAGTTGGCAGCCCGATGGCGAGCATTGAAAGCGGAGAGCCCAAAGTAAACCGCATCCGCGCCGTTCGCACAAGCGGCGCGGAGAGCGTCCCAGTCGCCCGCGGGGGCGAGGAGGTGCGGCTCAAAAGGCAATACTGGCATTAAATCAGTATACGCTCAGCCATTTGCATAATTGTGCCGTGCCATTAGCGGGTATTCGCTGATTCGCACCAGGCGAACGAGAACTTTGAGAGACCTTATTTCGCCGTTCTCCGCTGCCATCGATCCGCTGATCGGCGCGAAGTCTGGCCATACTGCCTAGGCAAATGTGAGGATTGCAATTGTCGTTGCCGGCAGGGAAGCACCACATTGCTTTGTAATTGATAGGGTCCCAGCCCCTCCGCTCGGAGGGAACCAGTCCTTTGAGACCGACGTGTGCCAGCCGTCGGTCCCATCCTGGGAAATAGATAGTGGGTGGTTGGTGCCGTTAGCGGAGAAAACCCCGGAAATTCCCGTGTTATCCGGCGTTGCCGTACCACCGACGATCAAGTCGTAATCTCGACTGAGATTCTCCGTATCTGCGGGGCTGCTGTTCTGCGTGTATGAGTCGATTGAAACAGTGCATGAATCCGGAAACCCTTCGCCCGGCATGGTTCCCGGGATGATTTCAAGTAGCTTGGTTGCTGGCAGGTAAAGTCGCACGTGCGCACCCCCTGCTTTCCAGGGTAGTATCCGGATGGCGCGTGGCCTCGACATTTGAAACTCCTCGATTATGAGACGGAACTCAGAATGGGTAATTCGCTAGCCACGGCGACCAGAGTCGCCGAACTCGTCCCATGGTGGTTCCATCTCCGGGTCGCAAAGTACAACTCCTTCGGAATTAGCCTGCGGAGATTCGAATAAGCGTTACTCATTTAACGGGCGAACCGCAATGTTTCGGAACACGCAGGACGAATTCTGCACGTACAGGCCCACACCGCCGCGCCCGGGGACTCCGATGACTTGACCGAGCCTTGGGCGGCTAATCGTGGTCATTGCATTTAGCAAATCAGGCGGCGGAGGAATTGGAAGCATGTATTTCTTCTCGTCCGGAAACACCCAATCGGCTCTGCCTGCTCTCACCTGGGCGGTCAGCTTCACCCACCCGCCCGGTTCGTCCGCGCGTCAACCTAAACCGGCTCTGTCTCAGCGGTACACTGGAGATGACCGTTTTCGAATTGGCCCGCCTTGGGTCGCCCGGAAACATGCTGTTGTAGTTCAATGCATACTTTCCCGAGTTGCCCTCCGGCGTATCCAGGCAGGCGGTTAGGCCGATGTAATTGAGGCGCGGCGCTTCGATGGATTGGATCGTGTGCAGGCACGTAAAGATCCCGACCTGCGAATTGGGATTCGCCAGTCGCTGTGAGACCTCGGCCGAGAATTCATAACTTTGAATTCCCGGGTCATCGAGAAGGACCATCAGGATAGTGTCGGTTGTCGCCATCCGGATTCCGTTGGTATCGTCGTCAACGGTTGGCTTGAATGAACCTCCGGCGTTGACGAGCTTGTAGGCACCCTGCGGCAGCCTCTTCGCCGGGTCATATTCGACCGGCTTATTGGCCTGAAGGGCTTCGCGATCGAGTCGGAACCAATGCTCCGGGTCCCTTGGCCGGCCAATCAAACCGGCTTGGCTCATCCCCCATATGCTAGGGCAACAATCGCACTGACACCGACGCTTGTGGCGACGAGCGCGGGACCATTCGCCGACGAGGGAGCAGTCCCCGCAGCAATCGAGCGACCTCATACGCATCCGCAAACCTCACCCTCTCCTCCCGCGCCAAGCACTTCCGCAAAATCCGCTCCAGCTTCGGATCCAGCCCCGGCTTGATCTTCGACGGCGGCAAATTGTCGGGCTCGTTCGGGTCGAGTAAGCGCTCGGGCGCTTCGGAAGACTTGGGAAGCTGGCCGGTAAGCAACTGGTGCAAGATCACGCCGATGCCCATACATCCCATTTCGGATTCGCCAGGTGCGTCAGCCCGGCCGCCTGTTCGGGCGACATGTAAGCACGAGTGCCGACCGCGGCCGCCACCATCGTGCGCGAGCGATTGGCGCCGCTCGGCTTGGTCTCGGCCGAACCTTCGCCGCCCGGCAGCGGGTCGCCGGGCGTCGAATCGGAGACATCTTTCACCAGCCCGAAATCGCTTACGGCTGGCTGGCCTTTTTCGTCGATCAGAATGTTCAACGGCTTCAGGTCGCGATGGATGTAGCCGCGGAAGTGCAAATGGGCGACGCCTTCGGCGACCGCGGCCATCAGGCAGATCGCCTTCTTCGGGTCAAGCAAACGCTCGGGCGCTTCGGACGACTTCGGAAGCTGGCCGGTCAGCAACTGGTGCAAGATCACGCCGAGCGCCCATACGTCCCATTTCGGGTTCGCCAGATGGGTCAAGCCGGCCGCCTGTTCGGGCGACATGTAAGCACGAGTGCCGACCGCGGCGCCAACCATCGTGCGTGAGCGCTTGGCGCCGCTCGGCTTGGTCTCGGCCGATCCTTCGCCGCCTGGCAGGGGGTCGCCGGGCGTCGAATCGGAGACATCCTTTACCAGCCCGAAATCGCTCACGGCTGGCTGGCCTTTTTCGTCGATCAGAATGTTCAACGGCTTCAGGTCGCGATGGATGTAGCCGCGGGCGTGCAAATGCCCGACGCCTTCGGCGACCGCGGCCATCAGGCGGATCGCTTTCTTTGGATCGGCCTGATACTCGGCGAGCCGATCGTGCAAGCTTGCCGGATAGACCGGCATGGTAAAGTACGGCTGTTCGTCGTTGAGCAATCCGTAATGGTGAATGCGGGCCACGTGCGGGTGGTCCAGCTTGGCCATCGCCCTGGCTTCGTCCCAGAATCGCGCCTTGCCTGCTTCGGAAAGCTGGCCGCTCTTCATCACCTTGAGAGCGAACTCGCGGTCCAGCGCATCCCGGACGTGGTAGACCTGGCCCATGCCGCCCTTCCCAAGAAATCCCAATAGCGTAAAGTCCGTCAGCATTGGCGCCGGCTCCATCGCGGACGCTACTTCCTCCGAAATTACAGTCCGGGTCACCTCCTCGTGCCCTGACGACACCGAAGTGCCGACGCCTTGCGGACGGTCAGTCGCCGTGCTCGCCTGCTCGGGCGTTTGCGACGATTGCAAGCCCACGGCCAGGCGAACGATTGACAATACTCCGCGGATCTCGTCGGCCGCGTCGGGGTATTTGGCGACATACTCATCCGCGGACGGCGTCTCGCCTTTGGCCAGGCGCGCACGGAAATCGTCGGCGACGTCCGCAAGCAAGTCGGCCAGCTTCGAATCGATGTCGGCGAACGATTCTCTCACGATCGTTCCGAACTCTTTGGCTGCTTCAGGACCTGTTGCACTCGGTACAACGCCCGGCCATATCTCTGCTTCGCCGCGTCCGGCTTGATGCCCAGAACCGTCGCGGCTTCATCATTCGATAGCCCTTGGACTTGGCGGAAGAGCAAAATCTCCCGGTAACGAAACGGGAGATTCGCGACGGCGTTCGCCAGTCGCTCGGCCAATTCATTGGCCTGGGCCTGTTCTCGGGGACTCCGTTGTGTGCAAACGATCTTGCGGGCCAGTAGGACGGACGATCGATCCGGCAGTTCCACTTCCCGATCGACGTCCCGGCATTGGGCGCGATGATCGCGGCGTGCGTTGGCCAATCGCTCGCGAGCGGTGCACTAGACCCAAAGCCGAAATTCCATCGGCCGACGTTTCAGGAATTCGGGCAAGCGCTTGAGAATCACCAGGTGCGTCTCCTGGACCACGTCCGAGGCATCGAGACGCTTGCGCAGGGCGCCATCCAGATGGACATTCACGAAATCGCGCAAGGCGCGTCGGTGGTGGGCGAGCAGCTCACCGACCGCATTGGGATCTCCCCGCGCGATGCGGCCCAGCAGTCGTTCGGTATGGGCCGAGCTACCCTCGGGCGAAAGCGCCGCCATTACATTACCCACGAGTCACACGGAAACGTGACAAACAAAATCGAGAAATGATCATAACGAGCCTGGCGAAGGCTTCGCCAGTGGATTCTCGTTCAATCTCGTCGAATTGCAGTTGTCGGCGATTGGGTGATGATTCAGCTGGGCACACCGGCCGCCCGCGTCTGACTGCCAAACGCGAATAAGAGACGTAGCTTATATAGCAATGGACAATGATCATTGATAGCAGTCCCGGGGGTCTTGCGTCCTGATGGGCGGCACGATCCATACAGCCCAATGGGAAGGCAAAGTCGACTTCGGCACGCCAGAACGGTGGCGCGGCTCGCCCGCAGATGGCCCGAATCCGTGGTTCGTTGCAATTTCGTTGCAGAATTGACCTGTTTCGTTGCAAAAAAGTGTAAATTCGTTGCAAAAGGGTGTGGGAGTGTGCGCAACGAATGGGCCACTCTTCCTGCTGCGCCAATACATATGTTGACCGCTGCGTTGCCAATGCGTCACAACGGAGATCCGCTGCGAAGCAGAGTCGGAGTAAGATGAGGAGTAAGAGCAAGATCAAGAGAAGGAGTAGGACCAGAAGCGGCCCGGCGAGCATCTGGCTTTCGTTCTCTGACTCCTAATCCTCAGTTCCTCGGCGGGACATTGACCGCGCAGCCGTCAATAAAGCGGGCCGCGGTTCGCGACCCCGATCCCCGATCGAATTGGCGGAATGACCGAATTGCTGCCTTTACTGGACGAAGTGCATCAATGATGCGCCGAACCGAGGAGCCAGTTGAGGCTACCGCCGATCGCTGCCGGAATCACCGCGGATGGAGTCGCAACCCACACAATCGACTGATTGTTGGCGAGATTGTCTTCCGTCTCATTTGCCGTTGCCGTGGCTCGTAAGCGGAAGGAACCGGCACGGATCACATGGGCGCGGACTTTGATTACCACCTCTTGGCCCGGGGCGACCGTGCCGATCGTCGCCGATTGCGTGATCGCGTCGTAGGTCGCATTGCCTGCATCAACCGAAAGGAACTTGAAGGCGGCGGGCAAGAACGCGTTCAGATTTACTCCGGTAGCGTCCTTGGCGCCAAGGTTGGTGACGCGGTAAGTGATCTGGATGATGCCACCGACCCCGATAATCGCCGGAGTCGCGGATTGCCGGATGCGCAGATCGACTGTCTGCGCTTCGCCAAAATTGACGTGGGCCATTTCTCCGAGCGGCAGGCCGGTCGTCACGATGTTGGGCGTGCTCCGCTTGTAGCCTGCCGGCTGCGATGGCAGCGTGATGTTGTAGCTGCCCGCGGGCAGGTTAGCGAAGTCGTAGTTGCCGTCGGAATCGGTAAACGTACTAAAAACGCCGGCTGGACCGGCAGCGAAGACGCGGACGTTTTTCAGCCCGTTCATGTCCTCCGGATCAATATGCCCATTGCCGTTCTGGTCAACGTACACACGGCCCGATAGCCCCGAGGAGCGGAAGAACCCAAAGTCAACGGACTTGCTGCCACCGCTCTTCGTGCCGACATTCACGGCGAGACTCTGGACGACACCCCCGTCCGCGAATCCGTGATCCACGCCATTGGTCTTCGCGATATTGGGGTCGGGGACACCTGCTCCTTCATAGAGTCCGGTGATTTGACCGGGCTTGCCCGTGCTGCTCGCGCAGCCAAACAGGACCCCGCCGGCCACGAAGTTGGAGTCGGCAATCTGGACCACGTAGGATCCGGGCAACAAGTCCTCGAAACGGTAGGAACCATCGGCGGCCGTCGTTGTGTTCGCCACCTCATTTCCGCTCGTTTCGTCCAATAGGCGAACAGTTACGCCGGCGATGCCTTTTTCTTTCGCGTCCTTGCGGCCGTTGTTATTGGCGTCCAGCCAGATCAAGTCGCCGATCGATCCCGTTCGAGCGAATCCGCCATCGAGATTCAGATAATGCTCGTCGGTCGTCGTCGTGAAATCGAGAATGGCGCCGGTCGCGTTCGGCGTGAAATCGGAGTCTCGCAGCTCATCGCTGCCGGCCTGTCCCGGTGCGGAAATGGTCGGCTTAAGACCTGATAAGGCAGTCTGAGAGCCGACGATGCGAATCTCGTATGCCGTATTCGCCTGAATTCCGTCGTCATCCGGATTGCTGGTGCCGTTGTTGACGTTCCACAAGTTGAATCGATAGGAGCCAAGATAATCGGTCGAGGTAGTGCCAGCCAGCTTGTCACCCTGGTAGAGTTGCACCACAACGAATGGAATGCCCGGTTCGCGGGTATCCTGCAGTCCATTCGCGTTCAGGTCTGCGCCAGATTCGGCCGGTCACTTCAGGCAGTGGAGGCTTGGGCGCCATCGCTGCCGGAACGGCCCGCTCCTCGAGAAACTGCAGGCTGGGCCGCCGGCAAAGAGTTCGCCTCGACGGCTTGAACGTGCGAAGAATCCAATTGGCCCAGCGCATGGCGTCTTCCTGACATTAATGGGACGAGGGTTTCCCCTCGCCCCGAATGGCTTCCCAACGTGCCCAATCTCCAAACTGGGTGGATTTGTCAAGGCGAGCCGCCGGTAAGTAAACTCGCGAAGTCACAACATTCATTGCTACAATCAACTGACAACGATCTCGCCCATCTTTCCCCTTTGGTCTTTCTTGTGAGCCAGCCCGCGCCAGATACGTCGATTGCCGTGCCCAATCTCCCCGCCCGAGCGGCGGATGCTCATAAGGGAGATTTCGGTCGCGTCCTGATCGTGGCTGGAAGCCGAGGTATGAGCGGGGCGGCAATACTGAGCGGCTCCGCCTGTCTGCGCGGTGGCGCCGGTTTGGTTCAACTGGCGGTTCCCGGCGAGATTCTCCCGACGGTTGCTGCCGGCAATCCTTGCTATTTGACCACGCCGCTTGCCCAGGATTTACGCGGCCGATTTGCGGCGTCTGCCAGTGACGAACTCATCGAGCTAGTCCGGTGGGCGGATGTTGTCGCTATCGGTCCGGGTCTCGGCGAGTCGGAAGCGATGCCCAATTTGCTCGCGACATTATTTGGTCGGGCTGGAAAGCCACTGATCGTCGATGCCGACGGTTTGAATGCCCTCGCCAAATTGCCCCGAGATCTCTGGCGCACTCGCCATGCGCCGGTGGTCGTCACGCCGCACCCCGGCGAGTTTGCTCGGCTCACGGGTCGAACCAGCGCGGAGATTCAGGCACAGCGCCAGGACATCGCGTTGGAATACGCCGCCCGCTTCGATGTGACGCTGGTTCTGAAAGGACATGGAACGCTGGTCACGGATGGCCGCCGACTTTATCGCAACACGACAGGTAATCCCGGTATGGCCACCGGGGGCACCGGTGATGTGCTGACGGGGCTTATCGCGGCGCTGGTAGGACAAAAGCTCGATGTGTTCGATGCCGCCGTTCTTGGCACATGGGCGCATGGCCGGGCCGGCGATTTGGCCGCCGAGCGTGTCGGGCATGCCGCCTTGATCGCAACCGATCTGTTGACTTACCTGCCGACTGCACTGCGCGAAGTGGGAGGATAGGTTAGAATACAGCGTGTAAAGGCGAACCCGCCAATTCCCTAACTATATCTCCCATATGCGATTACTCTGTCCGTACTGTCAAAAGGCGATCACGGTTGCGGACAGCGAGGCCGGCAAGGCGGTCAACTGCCCAGAGTGCAACCAGCAATTCGCCGCGCCCCAACTTTTTACACCGACGCCAGCTCCGGCGACTCAGCCCACAACGGTTGCACCGACGGCACCGAATGCGCCGGTTCCACCGCCTGTACCGGAGACATATGTCACCGAAGGCGCCGATTCCTGGCCCCATCCGGAGCCCACCGTCCTTCCGCAGTTGCCTGCGCCGGACCGCGAGATGTCCGGTTACGCCCACATGGCATCGGCGCCGCTCGAGCCCAAGGTAGTCCGCTGGATACCCGCGGGCGCACTGTTTCTCGCATTCGTGCTAACGTTTTTTCCGTGGACGGGAATGTATCCGGCGGGTTATCCCGCTTACACACAGAATGCTTGGCAGGCGCTTCTGGGTTGGGTCAGCCGGGACCCTGTCTCCGACGATCTGTTGAAGATGGGCGATGACCTGGAGAATCGAGCCCACTCCAACCTTTGGCTGCTCCCGTACCTTCTACTTTTGTTCCCAACTTTGCTATTGGCGTTGGCTGGCCCGATTGTCGACCTTGTCAAGTTGAAACTCCCCGACGGCGTTGACCCGATCTGGAAGTTCCGGCCAGCGATTCTGGGCGCGTTGGCGATGCTCGTTCTCCTATTCCTCCTGGCTCAATGGGCATCCGGCTTCGGACTTCAGCACGCACTCAATGCCAAAATCGACGAAGAATTCCCCGAAAAGAAGGCCGAGCAGAACACGCCGGAGAAGATGCAGCGCTGGGAAATCAGCGTAGCCCGGGTCAAGGGCGGCTTCTATCTCAGAACGACGCCCTGGTTGAAACTGGCCGTCCTGGCGCATTTGTTGGCTGCCGCGGCTGTGGCCGCCGAGGCGGGGCTTATGCTGCGCGGCAAGAAGCCCCCACCGCGAGCCGCTGTCATGTGGTAACCGGCGAATGGATTACAGATTCCTTCATGCAAGATGGACGGCCAATTCGTCTCGCATGATCGGCGCGGGTAGATCAGATCGCTTCCAGCGTCACCTTCACGTCTCGTTTCTGCTTGCCGCGCAGAATGGTGACGGTCACCGTTTGTTGGACTTTGAACTTGGTCATCACGCGTTCCATCGCGGCGATGTCATCAACGGTTTGGCCGTCGATTGCGACGATCACGTCGCCGAGGGCTTGTTCGCCGGTTTCCGGATCGATGCGAAAACCGCGTAGTCCGGCCTTGGCGGCGGCACTGTTCTTGCGAACTTCCGCGATCATGACGCCATGGTCATAGCCCAACGCGCGGGTGTCGCGTTCCCGCAAGGGAATGATTCCGAGGGACGGCTTCGCGACCCGGCCGGTGCGGATCAATTCCGTCACCACACGATTGACGGTGTCGACCGGAATTGCGTAACCAAGTCCGACGTTTCCGCCGGATGGCGTGGTGATCGCCGAATTGACCCCAATGAGCCGGCCTTCGCGATCGAGCAGCGGCCCGCCCGAATTGCCCGGATTCAATGACGCATCGGTCTGGATGACTCCCGAGATCGGCTGATCGGTCGGCGACTCGATCTCGCGGCCCAGCGCGCTTACGATTCCGTGCGTAAAGGTCAGCGCTTGTCCGAATGGATTGCCGATCGCATAGCACGTTTGTCCCACTTCCAAATCGCTCGATGAGCCGACCGGCAGGGGCTTCAGCTTATCGGCCGGGGCGTCGATTTGCAGGACGGAAAGATCGCTATCGGGCGCGACCCCTACCAGTCGTGCCCGCCAGACCGACCGATCGGCCATCGTGACTTGAATGGTCGCCGTCGGCCGGATTCCGATCGCCCCGGATTCCGAAACCTGCAACGTATCGCGAACTACGTGGAAATTGGTGACCAGTCGCCCTTCCTTATCCCAAACGAAACCGGAGCCGGTACCCTGACGCTGAGCGACCCCCGTATAGCCGCTCCGCTGAATTCGCAGAGTATCGATATTTACGACACCCGGACTGATTTCCTTGAAGACTTGAATGCGCTCTTTCTCGATGGCGTCGCGCTCGCCGCGGGGAGTCACTTCGCGAAGCTTCGCGTCCGGATCATGAGTCGCTCGATGTTCGCCATGAAATAGGAGATAGCCGATTCCCAATCCGCCAAGGATCAGTAGCGCGACGACAACCAGCACAACTCCCCACGGAGCAGGGGAGTCCCGGAATCGGCGGGGACGGTTCGGAAACCCGTATTCTTCGTAGGAAGGCATGAGAGGGCTCCGGGCTGATATTCCATGATTAGTCGCCAACAGGGCTCAAGTGTTCACGACTTTCCTTTTTTTGACCCCCGCTTGGAGTTCGGGCCAGTCGCTTGCTTACCGACTTCCAGGAGGTATCTGGATGGAAACGACTCGATGATCAGTGGAGTGGTGGTTCGGAAATAGAAAAGCCAGCCACCGCCGTACCAGATCTTGCCGTACTCGGCATTCTTGTTCGATTCGTCCAGAAAACCGAAACTCACGGTGCGCATCCCCGGGTTATCGTCGAAGTAAACCACTTTCTGCCGATTCGCGGTGACTCGAGCCGAAACTGTTCCGTCCTGTACGGATTTGAGAAACGCGCGCACCGTCGATTGGATCGCAATTGCCTCGGCCTCGGAACGGCGGTAGGCGCGGACTTCAATCTCTTCTCCTTTCGGCCGATCGTATACGGCACGGCGACCGGACATCGTTAGTCCGAGTTCCGTGTCTGCCACATTATTGTCGGTGCGCAATCGGCGATAGTCTCCGGAAATCAATTGGGGAAAGAGCGCATTCTCGTCGGCATTCTCCGGAGGAGGTTGCCACATGGCGTTTATCGCCGTCCAATCGGCCACCGATTGCCGCTGCGTATCCGCAAGCTCCTTGGCGACGTCCTTCACCCTGCCGATGAGGAACCAGATTGCCGTTGTCGGCCCTCCCACACAAATGAGCATGATGGTTAATGACAGCGCGACGCAACCTAGCGGGGAGATCCAGCGGCGCTTTTTGACTTGTCGCGTCGGACGCCCAGGCAACGGCAACGGCGGCGGCTCAATCACCGTCAATTCGGGATCGATCGCTTCTTTCAAGGCGCGATCGAACGCGGCCATCGTCGCGAAGCGGTCGGCGGGATTCTTCGCCAGCGCCTTCATGCAAGCCGATTCCACCTTCGCGTCGATCCAGGGATGAAACTCCGAGATTCGGGGCGGTGGCTCGTTGACGATTTTCTGAATCAATTGATTGGTGTCATCGGCTGCGAACGGTCGGCGGCCGGTCAACAATTCGAAGAGAATCACGCCCAGCGAATACACGTCGCTCTGCGGACCGATGGACGCCACGTCGCCGAGGGCCTGTTCCGGCGGCATGTAGGCGGGCGTCCCCAACACGGAACCGAGTTGCGTCAATCCCTGATCGGGCGACTTGGCGGGCGCATCCGGCTCGCGCGAATCCTCCGCCCAGGCTGCGCGTCGCGCCAGCCCAAAATCCATCACGACCGGTTGTCCGTCCCGATCGATCATGATGTTGGCCGGTTTCAAATCGCGGTGAATCGTTCCGTGGGCGTGGGCGGCCTGCATCGCCTGCGCAACCCGGCGGACCAAAGCGATCGCCTTTTCGGGCGGCATCGGTCCCCGCTCGAGATAGTTCACGAGTGGTTGCCCATCGATGTACGCCGTGGTCAGAAAAAGAACTCCGTGCTCCTCGTCGACGTCGTAAACCTGGCAGATGTGGGGATGATGAAGAGCGGATACGGCCCGGGCCTCGCGAAAAAACCGCTCCTTCTGTCCCGCGGTCGGTGTGTCGCCGAAGGACGGGACCTTGAGGGCGACCGGTCGATCGAGTTGCGTGTCATGGGCCAAATACACGCTACCCATGCCGCCGCGACCGAGCAGGCGATGGATTTGGTATCGTCCGAATGGATTGGGAATGCCGAGGTCGCCACCCGTTTGAGTTTGACCCGACGCGGTTACAGTCGGTGTGTCCACCGGCATCGGCGACTCGCGAGCCGTGACATCGGACCACTCTCCGGTCGCCCCTTCCTTCTGAACAGGCTGCGACTTCGCCGGTGGACGTGGTTCGGGCATCGAACGATCCTTGGAAACAAGTCGTCGCCAGGTAAGTTTTTGGTATAGTCTATCACGCAGACGGGCTACCCGTTGGTAGCCTGCCATAACTTCTGGACGAAATCCATGTCCGTTACCCGTCGCGAGTTTCTGGCTGCCGGCGCCATGGCCCCATTCATTCACACGGCCCAGGCGGCCGCGCCGAAGTTGACCGTTTCGCAATTCTCCGCGGAAGTCACGCCGCCAATCGGCCATGCGTGTATGGGGGGCGGAATCTCACCGGTCAAGGAGATTGTCGATCCGCTGTTCGCCCACGGCTTCATTCTTCAGGGCGCCGGCGACCCGATCGCCGTCGTCGCGATTGACTGGTGCGAAATCCGCAACGACGCCTACGACCAATGGCGAGCCGCCATTGCTCAGGCCATTGGTACGAAGCGCGAACGGGTGCTTGTCAGTGCGCTCCATCAGCACGATGCCCCGGTCGCCGACCTGACCGCACAGAAAATGCTCGACGACGCGAAGGCCAAGGGATCGATTTGCGATGTCGCCGTTTCACGACAAGACGGTGAAGCGGATCGCAAAGGCAGCAAAGGCGGCGCTGGCGACGACGCGGCCGGTCACTCACATTGGCGCCGGGCAGGCAAAGGTCGATCATGTCGCCTCGAACCGTCGCTTTATCGACAGCACAGGCCGGCTGCGTTTCGATCGGACCAGCGCAAGTCGCGATCCCAAAGCCCATGCCGCCGATGGCGGCTTGATCGACCCTTACTTGAAGACAATGAGTTTATGGGACGGCGACGAGCCCATCCTCGCGGTGAGCGCGTACGCCACCCACCCGATGAGCTACTACGGGAAGGGCGGTGTTTCGGCGGACTTTGTCGGGTTAGCGCGCCGGCTTCGTCAGGCCGATGAACCAAAGATTCACCAAATGTACATCTCCGGATGCAGCGGCAACATCACGGCGGGCAAGTACAACGACGGGGCCGCCGAAAATCGACCCGCACTCGCGAAGCGACTCCATGCTGCAATGCGCGAAGCCTGGAAGAACACGAAGCGACGACCGATTGGCGAATGTTCCTTCAAGAAAACCTCTCTCCATCTGCCAGTGCGAACGAGCACGGGCTTCAGCGAGGAAGCGCTGACTACACGTCTTAAGGAGGATCCGCGACCGTTCGGACAATGCCTGGCGGCGCTCGGGTTGAGTTGGCGAAAACGTGTGCTAGCGAAGCAACCCATTGACGTGGTCGCGATCGACTTTGGAGGGCCTGTTTACTTACTCCTGCCGGCCGAAGCGTATGTTGAATATCAACTCATGGCACAGGCTGTGCGACCGAAAGGATTCGTCGTAACTGCTGGATATGGCGAATGTGGGCCCGGCTACATCCCAATCGAAAAGGCCTGGGAGGAGCATGACGGCAACCTGAATGACTGGTGCTGGGTCGATCCCGGCTGCGAGGAAAAAATGAACCAAGCGATCCGAGCGGTGTTGACGTGATGGAAAACTAACGGAGCCCGAGCATGCACGAGGATCTTGCTCTCACCCTCGTGGATGCTCGGACTCGGAACGGCGATCAATTTAGTAGGCTCCCTTGCCCGAAAGGACGGCGGGTAGGGTCATCAGCATCAATTTCAAATCCAGCCACATCGAGCGTTCGCGGATGTAGCGGACATCCAGTTCCACTTGCTGTTGGAAGTCGAGGTCGGCTCGGCCGCTGACTTGCCAGTAACAAGTCAGGCCAGGAGTGACTGCCAATCGGCGACGCTCGCGGGCCGTATAGCGCTGAACCTCCGGCACCACGGCCGGACGCGGTCCAACCAAAGTCATCTCGCCAATAAGGACGTTCCAAAACTGGGGCAATTCGTCGATGCTGGTTTTGCGAAGGATTCTGCCCACCCACGTGACGCGCGGATCACGACACATTTTGAACGTGATTGAGTTGCGATGCTTATTCAAGCGAAGCAACTCGTCCTTGGCGCTTCGGCATCGACGATCATCGACCGGAACTTGATAAAGTTAAAAACGCGGCCGTGCAAACCGACGCGCCGCTGCCGAAAGAAGACCGGACCGCCATCGGTGAACTTGACGCACAGCGCCACGACCAGAAACAGGGGCGCAAGGGCAACGAGCAACGCCAGCGAAACGCAGACGTCGAGTAGCCTCTTGCTTGACAAGTATGCGGCTGACGGTCCAGCCGTCGAGCGTACATACACCGGCAACAAGGTGACCGTCGGCGTCGTCGGTCGGGTTGGCGAATTCTGTTTGAGAAGCGACTGCATCCTTGATTCGTCTCTCGAGAACGTCATCCTGCTGGGCACCTTCCCACTCCTAGGGAAGTACGCGGAAGACTCGATGAAGTGGGCGATAGTTTAAGGGGCACGAAGGGCGATGGCAAGTGCAACCACTATGCCGATTTTCGGGTATGCAAGGCGCCTCGCTCGGTTCTCACCCATTTCTTCTCGGGTGCGAACAGCATTTTCCAATAAATCGGCAATTTCCACAGGATATAGAGGGGAGTAGTCAATAAGGCCAGTATGGGTAAGGTACGGCGTCCAAATTTCGCCCACGCCAAAAGCACGGCAATTCCTGCAATCGCCGCAGACGTGCCTAACACCGCCGCAGCGATCAAACTCCCACCCGCCAATTGCCACCAAATCAGGCAAATTGTGAAGACTACCGCCCACAAAACGAACAGCAAAGATAGCGGCGGAATTGCCATCTCCAGTGCTAAGCCAAGCAATCGTGGGCGGCCCAAAAGCAATCCCCGCAGGGTTAACCGCGGCGTCTGCGTGATCAACGTGTGGACGTGCCCGTGCTCCCAACGCGTGCGCTGCTGAACGGCTGCCCATCGATCGGGTGCGGATGCCCCCAGCAACTCCGCTTGTGGACAAAGCCGGGGCGGATGTCCGGACATCGCTAAGTCGATTCCCAGTTTCATGTCCTCGACGATATTCCCAGTTCCTACTCGCATTGCTCGCAACACCGTCCACGGGAACGCCATGCCGGTTCCAGTCAAGAGGCACGGCATGCCAAGCCGGTCGAGACCGCGCGGGCGAATCTCATTCTTCAAGATCACCGCGAATGCCGACAATCGTCGTCGCGGGTCTGCTTCCTGACCCGTGCCAATTCGATAAATTCCTTGTGCGGGTCGGCCGGTCGCGGCGACCTGACGCACGAGTGCGTCGAGTGCGCCGGGACGCAACTCGCAGTCGGCGTCGACAATTGCGACGACTTCGGGCGCATCGGTGGCGAAGTGGTCCAAACCGAAGTCGAGGGCGAATCCCTTGCCGCGATGGGCCGCATCCATTCGCTCCACGACCTCCGCGCCGGCAGCGCGAGCAACGCTCGCCGTCGCGTCGGTGCAGTTGTCGGCAACAATTAGAAGGCGATCGCCGGCCGCTAGCTGATCGCGCACATTTTGGATTGTGATTGAGATTCCCGTTTCCTCGTTATGGGCCGGTACAAGCACGGCACAACGAGGTCTTTGCGACGACGACACGGTTTGGCGCGCCGGAAGCAGCGACGCAAGTGCCTCGATGGTTAAGACCACAAAAGGCACGGCGACACACGCCGCGATGGCCAACAACAGCCAATCCCCAATCAGCATCATGCCATACCCTGGCCAACGGGCGGACTTACCAGACTATAGGGATTTCAATGTATCGTGGCTGAATTCGACTGATGGAACACACCCCAACACTACATCGCGCGTCCCCGCCGGTTTCGGGCGCGCTGACTGTAATTATTGTCTAGCCATAAGTGAGTTGAAGCCAGTTTCGCAGTCCGGCCTTACAACGTTGGAGGAGGTCTCGACATGATGTCTAGCAGACAGCCGGTTTGGGTCTGGGGACTTCCGCTCGTACCGGACACTTTTGCGCAAGCTCTCGATCGGATTGATCAGCTCATAGCCGCGCGGCAGCCCTCCTTCTTCATCACGGCGAACCTCAACTACGCCATGCTGACGGACGCGGACGATCGGATCAAGCGACTCAACTCGCAGGCGGCTTTTCTCCTTGCGGATGGCATGCCTTTGGTCTGGTGGTCGCGACTCGGTCCACGGCGATTGCCCGAGCGCGTCGCCGGCTCCGATCTGATTTATGGCATGTGCGAACGGGCGGCGGCAAAGGGGCATCGCGTCTATCTCCTGGGCGCCGGTCCCGGCGTCGCGGAGGAAGCCCGACAGAATCTGGTGCAGCGCTATCCTTCATTACAAGTGGTTGGCGTGGAATGTCCACCGTTTCGCCCCTTGACGGAAATGGAGGAAAACGAATTGATCGCTGCCATTCGTTCCGCTCGCGCCGACATTCTGTTCGTCGCGTTCGGACAGCCCAAGGGTGAATTCTGGATCGCTGAGAATCTGGATCGACTGCAGGCGCCTGTATGCGTTCAAGTCGGTGCATCACTCGATTTTGTCGCGGGTCGGGTGAAGCGATCGCCGATGTGGATGCAGAAGACCGGCCTGGAATGGGTTTATCGTTTGGCCCAGGAGCCGCGACGACTCGTGGGGCGGTACATGAGGAACCTTCGATTTCTGTTGAAGGCAATCTTTGCTGCCAAATTCCGACGCGAGCGACGCGCGGCGCCCGAATCGTAAGCGAATGCGAAACTTGTGACCTTCGCTTACGATTCAGGCTTGAATGCGCAGGTTGAAAACTTGGGCTGCGGACGTCACGTTACGACACTACTTTCCGTCCGGTAGCTTGACCGCGACTTCCGCATCGAAGATCAAGTTCGGGTCCCCTCGGCCGTTCAGCGTTCGCAGCATGACCGCGATCGTTCGCGTCGCGGTGCCCGCGTAGAGTTCCTTGCCCGCGCAAATCACCTTGATCGGCTTATCGAGATCCGTCATGCGATCGTCCAGGCGTACCAACAAGTTGCCGATCTTTTCCGCCGACGAGATTTCGATGTTCTGGCCGCTCCGCTTCGCAATCACGAGCGAATCGCTCTTTGCTTCGTCCTTCGGCACGGCAAGCCAATACGAGCGATCGTGCGGCGTGCCGGTCTGCTTCCAGACCACCCGGTCGGGAATTGGATTGCGGGTGAACTTGGCCATCCACGGCAAAGCAACCTTGTCTTCGCGATCCATCCAGTGACCCTTGCCTTCGTAGATCTTGACGAAATGCTCGTAACCTTTGGGATCCTCCTTGCGCAACTTGTCGAGCATTTCCCCGTATTCCTTGCCGACCTTGTTGCGGTTGTAAGCGGAGTCGTTGCCGCCGACTTGCAGGGCGAACGGAACGTTGCGCAACGACAGCAACGACACTCCATTCGGATGTCCCGCCATCATCGCGGCTCCGGCCCAGGAATCGGCCATTCGTGGCGCCAGTTGATAAACGCCGTCGCCACCGGCAGAGTAGCCCAGCACGTACACGCGGTCCGGGTTCACATCTTCTAAAACAATCAGATCCTCGATGAGTCGATTGAACATCCGGTCGATGTGGGCCTCATGCCAAAGATTCCAGGTGTTGGTCGGCGCACGGGGAGCCAGATAAACTCCTTCATCGACCGTGTACAGCTTCTTCTGATTCTCCCACTGCGAATCGTTGACGCGTTTCGGCGCGCCACCGCCGCCGTGCAGACTGATCCACAGGCTCCGGCCGTGTTCCGGCTTCTTGCCAAATGTCTTGTAAAAGAATGGCATTTCCAATTTGCCTTCCGTGAGCACTCGATCCTTTACCTCGGTTGCGCGATCCTTCCGGATGTTGGTGACGTGGGCCTGCCAAATCATTTCGCGAGCGACGGCGGCGTCCGCTTTGGTCAGGGGGAACCTTGCAAAATCCTTATTGGCCAGTCCGTCGAGTGCATCGGGATTGTCGGCAAGAGCCGCCTTGAGCAATTTCACCGCGTCGGCCGACTTGGACGTTTCCGGCAAGGATGGCGCCGCTGTGTGCTTCGTATACCGATCGGTCACGTTCTCCGCCGGCACGGTCTTGTTGTTCCGGGCCCAGACGAGCGGGAAGTGCTGCTTGGTCTTCAAAAAGCTCGCTGCGTAGATCGCGTGCTGGGGCGAGTCCTTGTTCGCCTTGGCGGCATCGCCGACAAACCAGCCGCGGTCGAGGCCGTTCTTGTCCTGCTCGCAAGCGCCCGTGAAATGCCAGTCCTTGTCCCAGATTTCGACCCAGGTATGGTTGCCGCGATTGTTCGACCAAAGAGGCGTGCCAACAAGCCGGGCCGGCACGCACACGGCTCGGCAGGCATCGCTCAGCACAATTGAAAGTCCCGTGCACGAGGCTTTGCCCTGCTCAATCGATTCCTTTGGACTTTGGTTCGGCGCTTTACGCTGCGTCGAGTAACCCAGCTTCAGCTTTGGAAACACTTCGACGTTCAGCTTCTGGGCTGCTTCAGACGGAGTCTTGCAATTCTTCACGATCGGCATGCAGAGCTTGTAAAAATCCGATCGCCAGGCATCGCGCTTTTCATCGACGTTTGCATACGGAAGCACGTTGTTGAGAAAGATCTCCTCTGGAATGTCCTTGCCCCACACGACCTCCTTGCGAGCCTTGTAAGTCAATTCCACATTCGCAATGAGAAAGTTGGCTTTGAGCGACTTGAGATCGGAATCGGGCATGTTGGCGATCAGGAACGCCATGCCTTTGCGCTGATCCTTGGCGACTCCAGCCAACGCCTTCTCCAGTTCGGCCCGATTGTCCTTGGCCTTGTTCAAGGCTTGCTCGACCTCCGCCGACCACCACTTCGCTGGCGGATCGGCTGCGAATGCGATGGGACATGTCAAGCAGAACGCGATCAAGGTTGGCATGCGCATGGGTAACTCGCGGTATGAGTCGGAGAGGTTTAGAATACGATCTGCAATTTGACCGAGCCGGCGGTTTTCGCTAAATGATTGCAGCCCGGTGACGAAATGGACAACCGATCAAAGGAATAGGGCTCGTTCGACTTGCGAACGAGCCCTGCGGTTTTACCAATTTACACGTTCAGCGTTACCGAATGATGTTCGCCAATTCTTGCAAAGTATCGCTCGCAACGGTAATGGTTCGGGCGTTTACCTGGAAGCCGCGCTGGGCAATAATCAAAAGTGAAAACTCGGTCGCCACGTCCACGTTCGATCCTTCGAGCGCCCCGCCCTGAATGGTCCCGAGTCCGCCTGAGCCAGCCGGTCCAATAACTGGACTGCCCGAGGCTGGGGATGCGAGGAAATAGTTGTCGCCATTTCGGAGCAAGCCGGCTTCATTGTTGAATCCGGCAATTGCCAACTGAGCGATCGGAATCGATCGTCCGTTACTGAACTGCCCGATCACCTGGCCGATGGTATCGTAGGAGACGGACTGAAGCGTGCCGAATCCCGTGCCGTCTTGAGTGACGGCGGTGGCAGTCGAAGCACCGCCAAATTGCGTGAGGCCCGTGGCTTGACCCGGTGTTCCCAAATTCAGCGTGATTGTCTGCGGAGCGGCGCCGGCGATGCCTGTCACCGCCACGTCGAGCGTGGCCGGCGAAACCAGCAATCCGGCCGTGTCAAACGTGATTGGCGTGGCCGGAATGGTCGCCGTGCCGCCGCTAATCGTCGCGGTTGCAGTGAACGTGTTGGCCGCGGTCTTGGTGTACGTCACCGTCAACGAGCGCGGGGTGCTCTGCGAATCGTAAACCTGGATGGCGGTGGTCATCGTATCGCCGACGGCCATGCTGCTGCTCAAGTTGCCCTGATAGGTGACGTTGCCCGTTTCCAATCCCGCCAGTCCAGCGCCAATCGGAATACGGATATCGAGGTTGCCCGGCACCTGGAAGCCCGGCGCGGTTGCCGTCCCTTCGCCGACGGCGCCGGTTCGCTGAACGCGGAAGCCGGTATTCGGATCGACCAGAAACCCTCCGGCGTCAACACTGAACGAACCGGCGCCGAGTATGCGGTTGTCGAACCATCGGAGAGAACGAACAGTCCATTGCCCTGGATGGCCGCATCCAAGCTTCGCCCGGTCAGATTGATCGTCCCCGGCGTGAACATCGTGCCGATCGCACCAATGCCGACGCCGCCGCCGAACTGGACCGGATCTGTCCCGCCAAGTGTGCCCACCGGAGCGGATCCCGCGCTGAGTGTTTGATACACGAGATCCTGAAACTGCGATTCGCTGGCTCTTGAAACCGGTGGTATTGAGGTTGGCCAGATTATGGCCAATTACGTCGAGGGCGGTCGAATTGGCCCGCAGACCCGTCGAACCGACAAACAATGCATTCAAGGACACGAGATAAACTCCCAGTTGTTAGGCCGACTCAAGATGTTTCCTATCTCAGTCGATCACGCGGTAACCGAAACAAGTTGGTCCAATCCAATCGACTCCCCGCCAACCTTCAGCACAAATTGCCCGTTGTCGACGGTCACCGAATCCACCTTTCCCGTCAAGTTGGCTCCGCCGCCAGCCGGAACGTATTCGATGGTCTTGCCAATCAAGTCAACGCCTTGCGTCAGCGTTTGCATCTTGAGCATTTCCGAAAAACTGGCGTTGAGTTGCTGGAGTCCCTGCACCGTCGATAGCGACGATAGCTGATTGATAAAATCCCCCGGCGCAACCGGATCGAGCGGGTCCTGATGTTGCAACTGGGCAACCAAGATCTGGAGGAATTGATCCTGTCCAAAACCGGATCCGGAAATCGCGTTGACGGCCATTTCGAGTTCTCCAGCAACTTTCTGCGTCAGACCGTGACGTCAAGTCTTCCCACTGGAACGGAGGCCGACCGCGGTCGACTGGGACTCACCGGTGCCCGAGCTTCGCGCGGAAGCCATTCCGTTGAGGGTGGACCCTGCTGGGCATTCCGTTGACCGCCGCCTGAATCGGCCGTGATGTCGAATCGCTCCACCGCAACGCCAACGGATTGCAACCGCTGGCGCAATTCCGGGAGTTGGCTTTCGATCAGCCGGCGGACGCTATCGTCGGCGACGATCAAATGTCCGCGGAGTTCGTCACCAGTCGAGATCAGGTGAACGCGCACGCGGCCCAGGTCTGGTGGATCGAGGCGGAGTCGGAATTCGACCGTCCCATCGCGTTCGAGTCGATGCGAATTCGCCGTAATCCCGTCCGCGATTTGAGCAGCAGGGCTCGCCATCGTCCCCGTTGCGCTTTTCGCCGAACTCGTACTGGGAATCATCGCGGCAGGGACGGCGTTGGGCGGAATCGAAGAAGACGATGTCGACGTCGTGTCCGCTGACCCTGGATCGCGCGATTCATCATTCCGCCGATCCACCTGGTAAACCGATGGCGAGCCTACCCCCAGCAATGAATTCAGCTCGAATTTCGCAGACAGATTGTTCGTGAGGTTAGCCGTTCCTGGGCCCTGGTTCGCTGCGGCAGCGGCTTCAACGAGCGGACTCGACGGCGAACTATTCGAGATCGAAGGCAATGCAGCCGGCTGTCCCGAAAGGCTCGCTGCCAGGGCGGATTTGAACGCCTGGGAAGCTGACGCGGGCCTGCTTTCGACGACCTGAATCGCCGAACTCAGGTTTGCGGCGATGCGTTCGCCCGAGGTCGATGGTCGATCACCAACACGGGCATCCGGTAACGCGGCGATGGCGTCCGGCCTCGTGGGGCCTTGCGAGAGATCGGCGCGGGATTGGACTAAGGCTGGTTGCCGGGGCGTCAATTCGGTGACAATCGGGGCCGGGGGCGGAATATTACTCGTCGGGATCTGAGCCGGCGTGTGCGAGACTGCCAGTGTTGCTGCGGCGGCCAGGGCCGCTGGCGTGGGCACGTCGCCGATAATGACCGGGACATCGTTGATGCTCGCTGCGGCTGCGGTGTTCGTCGGAACAAGCGGCGCTACCCCATCGGTCTGTTGTTGGTCGGCATTTAAGCCGGCAAGGACGGCTCCGTTGGTTTGATCTTTTGCAGTCGGCAACAGAAACGAAACAAGCTGCTGCTGCACAGGGTTCGTTCCGTCAGAAATGGGCGTTGTCGCAAACGTCCCCGCTGATTGGAGGCCGGCGGCGACTTGAACGAAATCGGTCGGTTGGAGTACGCCCGGTAAGCCCAAAACTGCCCCCGCGAGCAATGCCCCGACTCGATTGCCGTCGGAATCAGTTTGCGTGCTATCGCCGACGATGCCGGCGATGTCGGCTGAAACAGGATCGGCCTGGGCGGACTTGGCAATCCCGACCGCTTTGGCGAGTAATTGGGCGAATGGATCGGATTGCGCAAACGATGCGGGCGTGGCCAGCGTCTTCGCGTTCGCGGCGGGTTCAGTCGCGGGCGGTAGATTCTGCACAATCGTTGGCATCACGCCCTTTCGAGGGCAATACCCCGAACGCTGGCATCAATGCAATGCGCCAGGCAAGGATATTCTACCAGAAGTTAACTTCGGCAAATGGCGAGCCGCGCAAGGAGTGCGTTTAGCGAGCCTGCGGCAGCGAGCTTTGATGAAAAGCCCTGATATGTAGATAGCATTACTTCTCTTACCAACTCGTCGTTATCGTTTAAGAAGGAATAGATTTGCTAGCCTTCTCTAACGATTTTTCGGGCGGGGCCGAAGTTGCTCGCGCTGAGCCTCAAGTTCTTGCGCCGATCGTATAAGGGCGAGTTGATTAATGGCACATTCGCTAATGAACTCGTCCTCATGGGCATCGGCAACCTCGCGGTAGATGGCGGCGGCATCGGATCGCCGATTGAGTCTGCGCAAGCAACAGGCAGTCATGTATTGCACGAACGCTCGGTCTTCGCGACCTAGCTGCGCGGCATCGATCAAGCGGAAAGCTCGGAGAGCCGAGTCGAAGTCATTGTCGCGGAAGAGATTCATCGCGACGCGGAGGCCATCCACCGCCTTACCGGATTCCGGAAAGTCGAACTTTGGCCGAGATGTTGGCCGGGGCGGATTCTTGGGAACGGTCGTGGACGGTTGAAGCCCGTTGGCGGTCGGCCGCTCATTGATCAGCCGGATCAACTCCTGCAAGCGAAGCATGAGACGGACTCGTTCGGCTGAAACGGACTCGTCCCCGGCTCGCGGTGCGACGAGATCCTTGGACAGTGGTTTCGGGGCTGGTGCGACTTCGGGAAACCCGCCGCTAGGCCGTGTGCTGATCGGAGATTGGGCGGAGGCGAGCGACGCGGCGACGATTACGCACGCGGCAACCGCGACGACACGTGGAATTGAGAAGCGCATATTGCCCCCCTGTACGCCAGCCAATGCCCCAATGGGCCATATATGCCGTCCGGCGATTCCTTACAAGCCCGTTTCGGCGGCATTCTTAGTGAGCCGAACACTAAAAGCGGTCGCTTGCTGTAAATACGCAAATGATCGGGGGCATTTCGGCCGCCTGCTCGTACCGACAAGCTGCCAGCTTGTCCGCTCTCGGCTCACAAGCTGGCAGCTTGTGACCACGGTGCTGCGGAACTGCACATGGTCATTAGGGCCTGTTGTTGGGTGCTATTTCAGCAAGTCTTCGGCGAGTTGATTCCAATTCACCTGACTGAGAGCCCAAACGAAGAGATCTTGTTGAATGCCCTTCACACTCGCGCTCTCGGAAGAAAGTGCCATCTTGAGTCGAACCGACAGGTCGGCAGCGGCCACTTCGTTAGCGCTCGCCTTCTTATTGACCACGTCGGGCGAACGCGATGCGGCATCCATGCAAGACTGCGCCTGTTCCCGCCAGCGGGTACGGTTCGCCGTGTCGGCGAGCAGCCATTCGGCGACCATTTTAGTCGCGGGACTCATTTCACGAGGCTCGGTATAGGACTGCCGGCCCTGCCCCATGTTGGTCTTTTCATTTTGTGGCAGGCTGCCGTAGGTCACCGAATCGAAGACCGCGCCGGTGCGGGCTGGCTTCTTATTGACGCCCGACGGATCGATGAAATAATTGGCGACTGATTGCCGTGTCTTTTGGTCTTGGGCGCCGATCCACATGACCAGAAAGAAGGCCATCATGGCGGTCACGAAGTCCGCGTACGCCACTTTCCATGAGCCGCCGCCGTGCTTGCCGGCCATACGTCTTACCTCCTGAATCGATCAACCCAACATTTCCTTCAATTCTCCTTGCGAGGGCCGGCAGTCGGTGCCGACAATGCGCCGAGCCCGGATGACGACATCTTTCGGGCTAGCGCCTTCATTCATCGCAATGACCGCCGCCGCGATGGCGCGCAGAAACGTGACCTCCTGTTCGCCGAGTCCTTCCATCCGTCCCGCCATCGGCGAGAAGAAGCCATAGGCCATCAAGATCCCGAGGAATGTCCCGACCAAGGCCGCCCCGACCTTGAAGCCGATCTCGTCGACCGGCCCACCGATCGATTGCATGGTGACGACGATGCCCAATACCGCGGCGACAATGCCAAATCCGGGCAGGGCGTCCGCCGTCTTGGCCAGTGCTCCGGTGGCGGCATGGTGTTCGCGCTCGACCACCTGGATTTCCTCGTCGAGCCACACCGAAAGCTGCTCCAATTCGACCGTGCCATCGACGATGAGCGAGAGCGCGTCGCAGATGAACTCGCGCGCGTGATGGTTGTTATTGATCTTGGGGTATTGTTGGAAGAGAGCGCTTTCATCCGGGTTGGTGATGTGCGAATCGAGAGCGAGCAGCCCTTCTTGACGTACTTGCCGCGACAAGGCATACAGCAACTGAAAGAGTTGGACACAGGTCGCCTTCCCGTATGCCGAACCTTTGATTGCTTGCAGCACGCCGCGAAACAGGTCTTTGATCACCTTCTTCGACGACATCATGATCAAGGCGCCGAAGGCGGCGCCGCCGATCGTGATGACTTCGGAAATGTGCACTAATGTCCCAACTTTTCCGCCGGCCATGGTGAAACCAACCAGGACCGCGACCAGGACCAAAATCGCGCCGATGATAACTGCCACTGTGCGCTCCGCGGCTAGAGACCAATTCCAGACTCGTCAATTAAGTGATCGAAGCATGTGGGCCGATTTTGCCTAATTTGGCGGAATTTCTGTCTTGTCCCACAGGACTCAAATTGAGGGGTCGCCAAGAAATTCGGTTTTGCCGAGGCATGCGGGCGAGATCGGCGATGCCGCAGGTGTGGAAAATGAGCGGGCGATCGTCGCAATAAGGATGTTTTGACCGGGTCTGACGGCACTGTAAGCCGGGTTCGGCCGATTTGCGTGGAAGGAGGAGCGGGGCTGGATTGGCGAAAACGGAGCCGTTCAGTTCTCGGCAGACTCGCGGAGGCCGATTATGCGCTGGCTCTGGTTGCTTGCGATTGTACTGGCCCCGGCGGTCCGCGCGGAGGAGCCGGATGTCAGATTAGCCAAGCAACTCGCCGCCACCGTGCGCGATCCGCGCTTAAGCCTGTGGGCGCGCGTCGAAGCCGCACGCATGCTGGAGAAGCTTGGACCACGAGCCGCGGCGGCAGAACCGGACCTGGTCGCCCAACTCGGTCTTCTGCGCGGTCGAGAGCACGAGCCGCTACAAGAAGCCGTCGTCGATGCTTTGGGTCAAATGGGCTCGCCAGCGCGTAGCGCACTTCCAAGTATGGCACGGGCTTCCGGGCGAAGTCTCGACATCGATCAAGCGATCAAACGCTCGACAAAGCTCATCATCATTGCCAGCGACGCCCAGGATATCGCGGCCCTGGTTGGCCAGCTTACGAGCAAAGACAGCAGCATTCGCTTGCGCACGGCCAAGGCCCTGGGCACGCTTGGGCCGGCGGCTCAGTCCGCAATTCTCGATTTGGGAGCGGCACTGAACGACCCCGATGGAGACGTTCGTCGAGCAGTCATCGTGGCACTGCGGTTGATTCACCCCGATCTGCGGCCCGGCGAGCCGATCGTTCGGGCCATCATGCTCGACCTCGTCGATCCCAACCCGGAAATTCGTGCGGCGGCGGCTAGGGCCCTCGGCCGCATCGGTCCGACCGCCCTCACGGCCGCCCAGGCAATCGAACAATTGCTCAGCGATCCCGATGCGGACGTCCGGCGCGCGGCCGCCGACGCGCTGGCCAAAATCGCTCGGCAGTAATGAATACGATTTACTTCGAAGCTCGTGCTAGCGGACGAAATCCAGCAGCGTAGGATCCAGAAGCTTGGCTGTGACCGCCATGGTCGCTTCGAGCGATGATTGCAGTTCTTGCATCCTTACCACCGCTTCGGCGATGTCGGTCCCCTCCAAATTGGTTGCCTGCTCCGCCGACGAGAGTTTCATGTCGCTCAATCTCGACTGCAATGCGCTCAGGGAAGCAAGTCGAGACGATTGCTCACCCACCGACCCGGAGATCGCTTGTTGAGCGGCGTCCACTTGTCCAATTATCTGGCTGATCGCTTGCGACTTCGCCCCTGGGGCGAGGGTCTGGTCCCGAAGCGTATCGCGCAAAGTGATCAGAGACTGAAAGGCATCGCCGCCTGCCTGCTGAAATACATCGCTGCCGACATACTTCGTGTCGGCCGTCTGTCCCGGCCCAATCAAAACGCGGGCCCGGTCCGCGGAGCCGTCGTAGGCAATCGCGGTCGGGTGCCCCTGGGCGTCAAGCGCGCTCGCCCGGAATGGCGGGGTACCAGTCGCGGTCCCGCTGAAGATGTACTTTCCGTCGATTTGCGCGTTTCCGGCAGTCGTCATGCGGGAGATCAGCGTATCGACCTCGGTAGCCAAAGCCCCAAACCCCGTGTCGTCCGTGGAGCCGTCGGCGCCCTCGATGGCAATTTGCTTGGCGCGCGTCAGAACGTCGGTCGCTTCTCCCAGGGCGCTCACACCCGCGTTCAAATCGGTAGTGGCATCCGACATCGTCTCCGAGTACATGTCGAATCGCATTCCCGCTGCCTTGGCCTGAATCAACGAGGCATAGTTCGACGGATCGTCGGAAGCGACCTTGATCTTGACGCCGGAAGAGACCTGGTCCTGGTACATGGCCAAGCGCGCCGCCTGCTGTTGCATGTACGCAATGGCGTTGTTCGATCGTGTCTGTCCGGTGACGCGGATATTCATGGCTGCTCCGTCTATCGCACGATCTGCATGATCGAATCCAAGGCAGTGTTCACGACCGACATGTACTTCGAAGCCGATTCCACCATCCGCTGGTACTGAAGCAGGTAAACCAGCTCCTCGTTCACGTCGACCCCGGTCTCCGACTGTTCCTGGCCATTCAAATTCTGGAGGATGGACGCCTGGGTGGTTTGCATATCTCCCATGCTCTTGACGTCCGAGCCGACGGTGGCCGCCAGATCACCATATTCGCCGGTGAGTGTGCGCCCGCCGATCACTTGCTGATCCCGAACCGTGGCCATGCGCTCCAGATTGCTTGCATCGCCTGGCTGGCCGGTGCGTGACGCTGCCAGCAAAGCCGGATTGGCCGTCAACGCTGGGTTGACCGCAATGCTCACCGCATCCGTTCCATTGAAAAGCCCATTCAGGCCGAGAGCCGGCAACAGATTCGCTGTATCCGGATTCGCGACCGGCGACCCGGACGGCGGATTGGTATCCCGACCGGCGAAATCGAATTGGAATCCGGCTTGCGCTTGAAACTGCAGCGTGTGCGATGCGGGATCGACGGTCGCTTGAACCTGTCCACCGGTCGCGGAAGTAATCGCGGCGGCAACATCGTCTAAGCTCTGCGTGGCCGGGTCGATCGCAATCGTCGTATTGGTTCGATTACCCGTCGCTGTGTCGGTGACTGAAATGACCAATTGGCCGGCCTGAACCGGAATTGCGAGGTTCTGACCGGCGAGCGGCATGGTCGGGTCGGCTACCGACGTCGTTCCATTGACGGAACTCAGCGGGCCGGTGGTCCCAAGACCGGTCGCTTGAACGGCATTGAGACGAGCAATCAGTTCTCGAGCGAGCCCGTCCAATCGCGCTCGAGTCGCGGGAATGTCCTGGTTGAACGATTGGAGCAATCCACCGAGCTTGCCCGAGTTGAACTTGATCGGCTGTGTCGAGCCCGTTTGCGTGACCACCAGATTGCCCGAGGGATCAATTCCCGACTGGAACTTGTTGGGCGACTCGCCGACAACCAATGCGGACCCGGTTGCGATTACGTTCTTCACGCCAAACGGCTGATCGACCGTTCGGATATCAATTCGCTTCGAAAGCTGGTCGATGAGTTGATCGCGCTGGTCCTGTAAATCGTTCGCCTGATTCCCCTGGGATTCAATGACGGCAATGCGATGATTGAGGTCGGCAATCTGGGTCGCATAGTTATTGATTTCGTCGACGGTTTGGGCGACCTGGCCAATCACGCTATTGCGCAACTGGTCGATGCTCGACGCCGAACTGTTGAACTGACTTGCCAGGCTGCCCGCACTCGAAAGGACGGTACGGCGCAGAGCGGCATCATCGGGGCGGACCGTGAGTTGTTCGATCTGGTTGAAGAGGCCTTCGATTCCATCGCCAATCGTACCCGGACTTGTTCCGAACGATGTTTCGACTTGTTGTTGAATTCCGAGCCGGACGCCAGTGTATCCCTGGCTTGAATTGCTGCTCAGGATGGCGGCACGAACGGCGGGTGCGGTGTAGCGGGTGATCGAGGCGACGTAGACGCCGGCGCCATGAACACCATCTGTAACTTGCGGCACCAAGTTGAGAGCCTGCCGATGGTAGCCCGGCGTGGCGGCGTTCGCGATGTTCTGGCCGATTAAATCCAGGCCGCGTTGACCGACAGCAAGTGTGGAAATCCCGATGGAATAATTGTTCATGGATTATCCGCGGTTGTGCACGCCGGCCACGGTGGAGGCCAATCGCGAGCCGGTGGGACCGTAACGATCCGGGCGATCCGCGGCCATCAGCGCGGAAAGGACGTCCCGGAAATAACATCGAAGATGGTGGATTAAATTTGCGTTGCGATGCTGAGCAGCCTGAAACTCGGCCGTTGCCGTCGCCAATTGGTTACGAATCGAGTTCAGCTGCGCGGATTCAGGTCCGGATAGTTTCTGAACCAATTCCGCTAGACTTGGTCGATCGTTTGACAATCCCAAAAGATGTGCGATCACCGTCGTGGATACGGCACGTTCATCTTCGACTTGCTGAAGGGAAACGGCGAAGTTGGTCAGCTTGACCTGGGCCGTCGCGATCGATGCGGAGTTGCCACCGCGAAGTGCCGCGTAGACTTCATTCGCAGCCATTGCTCCTTGCAGTATGAGCCGTTCTTCATCGCGCAGGAGTTCGCATAGCGTTTGCAATTCGTTCGAAGTTCGAGCGTCGATCATCAGCGGTGGCGCTTGGCTTGGTGTTCGTATTGGCCGATGCAATCTGGCGAATCAAAGCGTCCGCCAAGCCGACGCCCCCGCTATCGGCGAGATGTCGGCTCATGTAGAGGTCAAACAGTCCGCCCTGAACGTCGCCACTGTCACCTGGGAACAGGCCTTGGTCCGGTTCCAGCGACTCGCGCATCTGCTTGAGCAACATAGACAGGAATACGGCCTCGAACTCCTTGGCCATACTCTGCGTCCGGGCATCATTTGCGCCTTGAACTTTAGCACCCGATTTCGCGGCGGGCGAAGTTGGAGCTAAGCTAAGTGCCGAAATCGCATCTGCTCCGATCATAATTCTCTCCGGTTGTCGGACATCCTTCCTGGGAGTGAACATCTGTACTAAATGATCAACAACTCGGCGTGCAAGGCTCCTGCTTGCTTTAGCGCCTGAAAAATGGCAATCAAGTCTCTCGGCGTGACGCCCAAAGCATTCAGCGCGCGTGCGACCTCGGAAACGGTCGTCGATTTCGGCACGACAATCATGCGCCCCCGTTCCTCGGCCGTCGACACCTGGGTGCGGGGTACAACCACCGTTTCGCCACCCGAAAATGGCGCCGGCTGGGAGACGACCGGCGTGATCCCGATCCCGATATACAAGTTCCCGTGCGACACCGCGGCGGTCGCGATCGCTACATTCTCCCCGGCGACGACGGTGCCGGTCCGCTCATTGATCACGATTCGGGCAGGAACATCGGGCCGAATTTCCATCAGGCCAATCTCTGCCAACAACTGAGTCGGGGGACACCGCGGATCGAGTGGCGGTAGGCACAAAAGCACGGCGCCCGCGTCCTGGGCCGTCGCCGACTTGGGGTAATGTTCGTTAATCGTCTTCGCGATCAGGCGTGCAGTGTTGTAGTCGGGTTCTCGAAGCAAAAGCTGAGCCTTACCGTCGTGGACCACTTCTCCGGGGGCTTCCTTCTCAACAATGGCGCCGCTCGGAATTCGGCCTACATTCAAATGATTCTTTTGCACGCCCGTGGCCTGAGCCGAGACGGAGAAGCCGCCAATTGACAGTGGACCTTGTGCGACTGCATAGACCTGTCCATCGGCGCCGCGCAACGTCGTGAATACCAGTGTGCCGCCCTGCAAGCTGAGCGAGTCGTCCAGCGTGGACACGGTCACATCGATCCGTCCCCCTTTGCGGACGAACGGGCCGATTTCGGCCGTGACCATGACGGCCGCGATGCTCGTCGAACGAATCACCGATTCGGCCGGGAGTTGACTGAAAATCTGCGTGGTCACGCCCTGGCGCTGGAGCATGTCGACCGCGACTTGTTGGGTAAATGTGCTCCGGCTGCCGGTGCCGCCGAGACCAACAACGAGGCCAAAGCCGAAGAGCTGGTTGCTGCGAGCGCCCGCAACGTCCGTAATGTCCTTGATGCGCACTTGAGCCGAAGTGGGCGCGACAATGGCAAGCGCAAGTCCCAAAGCGAGCAGGCGGTTCATGGAAATTCCTCGCGACGCGGATTGCTGGGCCTCACCATGGCCACAAGACACTCAGAAGCTTGCCCAGATAGTTTTGATTGACGGCCCGTGTTTCCGGGCCACGACCAAGATAACTGACGCGGAAATTGGCCACCGACGCGGATGGAACGAGGTTGCCGATTCCCACATCGAGTTGTCGGACGATGCCCGTAATGCGCATGACGCGCTCTTCCCCGGACACGACCCGGCTGCGATACCCTTCCACGACCAGGTTGCCGTTCGGCATCACGTCGACGACCGTGACCGCCATGCGATCGGTCAACACATGACTCGCCGTGAGCTGCGAAGCGCCATTGAACTGACGCTGGGCCGAGCCGTTGAGACTCATCGACAGTGCACCTTTCCGCCCGGAGTCACCGGTTCCGGAAGTACTGCCGCTGTACGCCGCGCTGGCATTCGTGCTGCTCGACTTGTCGGTCGAGCGCTTGTCCTGATCGCTGGCAACGGTCGTTTCGCTCACGACGACCGTGATAATGTCGCCAACCTGCCGGGCGCGATTATCCTGAAACAAATAGGCGTAGCGCGGGTCGCGGCGATCCCAGATCGAATCCGCGTGGGCGAACGATCCGATGATCCCGGCCGCGGCCAGCGAACTGAGCACCCATCGTTTCATGGCAATCCTCCCATTTCAATTTCAACGGCGGCGGGTCCGATCACGCGGCTCGTCAGGATTTTCCGGGAATCCACATTCTGTACTTGAATCGTCTCGCCCAATCGACCTTGTTGAAGCGCTTCACCCAAGGCCGTTACACTGAGCGCTCCGGAACGTGCGACAATTGTTACCCTTTGCCGCGGCCGAACGAGCACTTCCGTTGACTTCGGGATTACTGCCGACGCTTGCACGACTGCGAACGATGATCCGGAGCCCAGACGCGTCGGGGGAAGTGTCAGTGGCGCATCCGATTTGACTTCAAACAACATGCCGAATCCGAGCAGTCGTTCGGTCCCCGTGGACAGGACGACATTCATCTGCACCCGCCCCGCACCGACGATGGCCCCCAGCGGTCGAGCTTGGATGTGCAGCGTTTCGCTCAAAGGTATCTCCGGCAAGCGAACGGCGACGGGATTGACCAGCTCGATGATCCAACGTTCGTTATTTGCCGGCAACAGGCGCTTCACCTCCGCCTTCACCGCCGAAACGACTTCGTCCGGGTTGACCGCCCGCCGTGCCGCAGCGACTCCGACGCGTTCCGCCCCCACGAGGCGAAAGTCTGCTGGGTCGTAGCCCGCCAGCCGCAACCGATACTCAACGGTCCGGCGATTCACCACGATGGCCGTATCGCGGGCCGCAATTTCCGCAACGTCCAGCGCGGCGATGCGGCCGCGATCGACGCGATTCCCGCCCGTGATTTGCGCCAGGTCGCCCACGGTGACCAGTGCATTTCGAGTGGTCGCGCGTTCGCGCAAGTCCACCACGACCGGTTCACCGGCCCAGAGCGGGACGGCGGTCAGGGCGGACATCAGGAGAAGGAAGTTCCGCATAGATCGGTTACCGGATCAAATCGGTGGTGGCGGCCAACATGTTGTCGGCAGTTCGTACCGACCGCGTGTTGAACTCGTAAGCCCGCTGCGCCAAAATCAGTCCGACCAGTTCGGTGACAACGTCCACGTTGGAGCGTTCGAGAAAGCCTTGTTGCATCAGGCCGACACCGTTCTGCCCGGGCGTCGCCAGGATCGGGGCGCCGGACGATGCCGTCTCCGCATACAGATTTCGCCCCTCCGCACTCATGCCGGCGGGGTTCTGAAAGCGGGCCAGGGTTAACTGGCCGAGGACGGTCGACGTATTCAAGGCGCCGGCATTGACGACCGAGATCGTGCCGTCCGGTCCGATGGTGATGGAAACGGCCTGAGGCGGAATCGTGATCTGCGGCGAAATTGCAAAGCCATCCGCGGTAACGATATTGCCTTGCGAGTTCAGCCGAAGGGCGCCATCGCGCGTATAGCGCAATTCGCCGTTGGGCATCGTGACCTGGAAAAACCCGTCTCCTTCGATCGCCACGTCGAGCGGATTCTGCGTGGCCACCAAACCTCCCTGAGTGAAAATCTTCGCTATGCCCGTGACGCGCACGCCGCTGCCAATCTGTGTGCCATTGGGTACGTTGAGCCCCTGCGCAACCTGTCCGCCCGGCGCTCCCTGCTCGTTCACATAGATCAGGTCTTGGAAGGTGGCCTCCCCGCGCTTGAACCCGTTGGTATTCACGTTGGCGAGGTTATTCGAAATATTGTCCAGAGCCGTGCTCTGGGCATTCATTCCGGTCGAACCGGTGTATAAGGCGCGAATCACGAATATCCCTCCCTGGTGAATGAACGCACATACCGGCCAGCACACTATTCGGCCCGACTACGGGCGTGTGTTCAACGCCAACGACTCCGAGATTGTTCGCAGCGAACGTTGGGCAGCCTCGTAGTACCGAGCCCCCATCAACAATCGAACCATCGCATCCGCCGGCTGCACGTTTGACCCTTCACGGTAACCTTGCATGACGCGGCCATCCACCGGCGTCCGGCCGGCATTGGGGCCAGCGGTGTACAACGTCGGACCCGCGGCCGTCAGTTGCTGAAGATCGTTGAAGCGAACCGGGCGAATGCGGCCGACCTCAATGCCGTCGGCCGTTACGAAGCCATCCTGAGCGATGTTGATCTTGATCGACTCCGGTGGAATCTTGATCGGTCCTTCCTCGCCACGCACCGCATAGCCACTTTCGCTGACGAGGGTCCCCTGCGGGCTCAAACGGAAGGTCCCGTTCCGCGTGTAGAGCGGTCCGTTGGGACCGGTCAGGGTGAAAAACTGATCTGGTTCAGCGAGGGCCAGATCAAACGGATTGTTGGTGAGTTGGAATGCGCCCGGCCGGAAATCGTTGTACGTGGCGGTGACCTGGCTGCCGACGATATCGCCTACTGCCGTCTGAGCGCGGCCCAGCGCCCGGTCAAAGCTCTCGGTGACGACTCCACGTTGGCGATAACCAGGCATGCTGGCATTGGCGAGGTTGTAAGCCGTCACCTCATGCTGCTCAGAAGCGGCCTGAAGTCCGGAAGCAGCGCTGTAAAGGCCGCGGAGCATATCGGTCCTCGCGGATGAGCCGGTCGTGTCGAAAGTATCGACTTTCCCGATCCGCCGCGCTCACTCCGTTTGTCCGATCCCCCAGGGGCCCGCACAATCCCTACAAGCGGCAAAAGTTGCCCAGAATACCCGCCGGCTATGACGGGTTTGCAACCCGTCACCGTCGTTCCGATCCAAGCTCGATCGCTTTGTGTGGCGTAGTGGAAGGACGGATTCGAAATCCGTCTTACGAATAGGAGCGATTTGCAATCATTGGCTCGATTCATTCGCTCGGCAATCGTCCCGCAAATGCTTCGGCCGCGCGCCGATAATCGCGAACAAGTTCGTAGCCCCTGCCAAGCACTGGCAAAACGTCTTCCAATTCGATACCCGGCTTGTCAACGATCGACCGGCATCGACGAATGCACTCGGTACCGAGACCCTCGCGCGCGTTCAACTCCGCGAGTCGGAGTTGGGCGCGAGGGCCAAGGCCATCGGGATCGGCCGCGACAACCGCGAGATACCTCGATCGCGCCGCCGTCCACTGATCGAGTTGAAGTTTTCGTTCGGCCACTGCAAACGTCATCCGGATGGCAATGGGGCCGCGCGTCGATTCAACGGCCGACTCGTAGATTTCGACCATGTGTTCGAAATTGTCGACATCGCGATAGGCTTGACCTGCGAGCAGCAATCCGACCGGCCCCAACGCTTCGCCGTCGCGCGCGTCGCGAACCGCTGCTTCGACGATGGACTGTCGGTTTTCGGTCGGTCGCACGTGATAGTGCAAGATCGCCGAGAGCATTTCGTTGGTCGCCACATGGGAGGGCCAGGAGCCGATCTTGTGCGTCCGCAGCACTCGCCGGGCGGACGCTTCGTCGCCGTCAAGCATGTGCACAGCACAAAGCCCGAGCGCGGCGGCTGAGCGGATTTCAGGCGTCGTACCGCCGAGCGCTTTCTCCAGAGGTCGATTGGCGCCCTCCCAGTCGCCCGCATCCAGATAGGTCCGGCCAATCCACCACCAGCCAATATCCTCCCAGCGAGTTCCGGGACCGCGATCGACGACGTCGAAAAACCGAGATCGCGCCGATTTCAGATTGGAGGATCGCAATTCGATCAAGCCGAGATTGTAAGCCGCGAACACGCTTTCGGAGGAATAGGGAACATCGACCAGCATCCGGCGAAACGCCCGCCCTGCAGCGGCCGTGCGACCGTTTTCGCATTCGATAATTGTCAGCCACGCTTCCGCCGAGCGGGCAAATGGATGTTCCGCATCGCAGCCCAAGGCACGGCGCAACGCGTCTCGGGTCCCATGCCGCAAAGCCGGACGCATCGGCTTCGGCGCCAGCGAGATCGAGAGGACGGTGCCGTCGGTCCGCCAGCCGAGACCCAGCGGTTCAGTCACTGCGGTCAGTACCTCTGCGATCGGCGCGTTCGCCACTTCAATAGCGGCCGTGTTGTTCGCCATGCGAGGTTCGGCCGCTGCCTCCACGACTATTCCGATGCCGACCAAGTTGCCAAGATCTTGCAAGACTTTGGCGACGGGGCGGGTGGGCCAATGAACTGAAATGGGAGACTCGGCGGGCTCAAGCGGTCCTGGATTCGACACCGGGATCGAAACGTCGCGTTCGGGCGGAGTGGAATCCAGGTGTGTCGCCAGACGTTCGAGCGACGAATCGAATTTGCCGCTGATGGGCGGCCAGGCGAAGTCGTTCGAGTCGAGGGGATCCGGGGTGTTGGGTGCATGCAATGCCCCCACCAGCAATCGGCCGCGCAGATATAGACATTCATCGAGGACGTACTTTGCCGCGGCGAGCACGCGGCCAGAGCGAAGCGAAACCTGATTCAAAAGCTCGTGCGCTGTGCCAAGTTCGTTGGCTGCGATGGCACAACGGGCTCGCCCCAGCACGGCCCACGCCCAAATCGGCGAATCCGAGTCGAGATTGGCGGCACGTTCATATGCCTTCGCGGCCTTGTGGAATTCTTCGAGTCCCTCGCGACAGAGACCTTCGCGATAATCCAGGGGACCATTGGACTCGCCTTCGACCCGAGCAGTGCGGCAAAGCTTGAGACCGCGAGCAAAGTCGCCCGATCGAATGACACGGTCGATGCGTTCAAATTCGGTTCGCGGTTCCGGCTCGGGCGGCGGCGAATTTCCTGCGGACCATGCGATTTCCGGACGCCATGGCCCTTGTTCGCCGACGGTTTCGCGATCGTGTGGCTTAGCGCGTACGCTGATTCCGATACCGCCGGCCAAGCCGGCGATCAAGCAGATCAAGCCGGCAAGACCGAACCGAATCAAACGTGTTCGCCGGGACGGGGGTGGCGCCTGTTCGACAGCGCTTTCGACCGGAGCGGAATCTTCGGTTGGGGCGATGGGGGATTCGTCGGGCATATTCTCGCTGTCCATTCCAAATTATCGAACGGGTCTAACTCCTTGATATCATCGAAGATTGGTGGAATCGCATTGCAAAACGGAGGAATTCGGGCAACTTTTTCTCGGCTTCTTCGATAACTGTCATGTCGGGCGTGAAGTACACCACCCCGCGCGAAACTTGAGGGTGCCATGCAAATCAATCCGACCGGTATCCAAGCTTCGCCCACTCGATCGACAATCGAGAATGAAGTCCGAACGGCGACTACGTCGAAAGACGCCGCCGACGCAACCGAATTCGCTCCCACCGAGGCCCTTGCACGATTGATTTCACTCGTGCAAGAAGCTCCCACGATGAGGCCCGAAGTCATTGCGGCGGCGATCAAGCGCCTGTCGTCCGGTGAACTGGACACAACCGGGGCCGCGGCCGATGCTGCGAAAGCGATGCTGGACGCAGATCCGCTCGGTGGCAATTAGCGCCTCCGTCAACGTTGAAAAACCGAGCGGACAGAATAGCGGAAGTCGCCAGACCACTGCTGTCAACATCTTTGCCGCGCGGTTTTTTGCTGAGCTGTCGTTTTGGCTTTCGCTTGGGCTTGAGCATGGCTCTGGAGGATGCGGAACACGGAGCCATGACCGCGTTTACCGACGCGCTTCGTGGTCGTGCGATTCGGTTGCGGCTTGGCTTTCCACCACGTTTCGCTCCACGTTCCAGCCAGCATGGTACGCAGACGTTCGCGTAAGTCCTCTTCCGGGAGACATTCGGCAAACCACACGGCGGTCGGTTCCGGTCCGATGACGATGTTCCAGGCGACCAATTGGTCGCGAAGATCATCGAAGAACTTCTCGAGCGAGATCCGTTCGGGTGGGCATTGCTTGACCTCGGCTACGTAGGTCGTCAGCAACTGGACGATGTTGTACAAGATCATGCAGAAGGCAAATTGGAAGATACACGCCTGCGGCGTGCTGCCGATCAAACCCGCCAGGCCAAACACCTCGGTCACTTTTTGAAACAGCCGCTCGATGCCCCAACGCTCCAGGTAGAGCCACAGCAAATCGACCGCGAGAACCGCGTCGGCATCCAACAGATCGGTGACCAGCGCCAGCTCTTCTTCGCCCGGCCGCGACAGGACGATGCGCCGGACATACCGGCGGCCGGCGCTGCGCGGGCCGCCCAGCCAACCCCACGACTCCGCATACGCTCGGCCTTTCGCGTCGGTGCCAGTCCGTGGCGGTCGCTCGGCATCGGCCGTAAATTTCGTGTTGCTTTGATGGCGGACCAGGAAATGGTCACCGGCCCGCGCCGTAAACCGCGCCAGCGCACTAAATCGCAAAAGCCGCGATCGGACACGTACAAGCAGAGTTGCGACACCAGCCCATACACCTGGGTCAGCAAACCGTCGAGCAGCGGTCGTTCGCTGGCATCGCCATCGGCATGCGCCTGCATCGCCACGGCCAGACCCGAACCCCACTCGAGCGCCACGGTCACCTTGCCGCCCAGTAAGCCGCCGCCCACGCCCCGCAACGGTTTGAGCCGTTTCGCCACCTTCTTGATCGCTTTACCATCGATCACGATGACTGTGAAACCACGCAAACCGGCCGGCAACTCACGCAGGGATGTCGTCGGGATCAGCTTACGCAGTGCGGCGGTGCCATGACGTAGCAAAGCCTGGCTCACCGCGATCGGCAGTCGGCCGAGTTTGCCAAATGCCGCGGCGATGCTGGTCGAGAGTTGGCCCGAGGCGATATTCTTCTCGAAACTGCGTCGACCGCTGCCACGGTGCAACAGCAAAGCGTCGGCCACCAAATGCACCATCGTCGCGAAGGTAATGACCTTTTCATAACACCGACCGCGATGTTCATTCCAGAGCGCGTTGAGGCGTTGCGGGTCGAAAACGAAACGCCAAATCGACAGCGCGGCATCGGCCAGCGGCAAGCGTGCCGCGACATCTCGGAAATCGAATCCCGCCGCGCCTTCGCGCTCCGTAGCTTCCATGCCCGTGCCTCTCGAATGGTGCGAAAAAACCTCCAGCTGACGAAAATGTATGGGGCTCTTAACCTTACGCAAGAGCCAGATGTTGACAGAAGTGGTCGCCAGACCTCCGACCTAGCCGAGCCAAATTCGGCCCTCTGACGTCTTCCGCTACTCCAAAACCGACTCGTCCCGGAAGTTCCAACGTCCAACTCGCTCAAACTGGTTGGTAGATGTTTCCCCCGGCTGCCAAGACTGCCGGCCATGTTTTGCCGACTCCGCCCATCGTCCCAGCAAACAGCAACTTCGCCTGGCGGCCCATCGAGAATTCACTGTTCGTCGCGGCTTGGGAAAGCGGTTGTTCAATCCGTTCGACCCAGCAAGACGATTGCCATTGACTTGCAACTCGACCTGCTGAGTAGCGGCGGCGCAACCGATCGATTCAACCCGCGGCTCCTTCACTGCGCGAAAAATGCGAGTGACTGTCGAGCGGTGCGGGCTATCCCACCCCTTTTTTCCCTCAACTCAGCAGAATCCGCGCAGACGACGCAAATTTCTTCCGGAAGGGTCGATAAACGGGACAGACGGAAAACCAATCAACTTGGGATCTTAACAACCGGAGTGAGTCGAAATGTCACTGGTCCTCAACAACAACGTGGCCTCGCTGACAGCTCAAGCAAATTTGGGCAAGACAAGCAACATGCTGTCTAGCTCGCTTGAGAAACTGTCCACGGGCCTGAAGGTCAACCGCGGGGCCGACGGCCCGGCTGCCTTGGTGATCTCCGAGCAGCAGCGAGCCCAGATCGCCGGCCTCAAGGCCGCGATCGACAACACGAACAAGGCCGTCAACGTCGTCCAGACGGGCGAAGGCGCACTCAACGAAATCAACTCGCTGCTGGGCAAGGTCCGCGGCCTGATTCTCGATTCCGCGAACTCCGGCGTGAATGATGCCGGCGCCTTGGCCGCCAACCAGTCGGAAATCTCGAACGCCCTCAGCACGATCACGAACATCGCCAATCAGACGCAGTTCGGCACCAAGAAACTGCTCGACGGTTCGCGAGCACTTTCCGCGAGCAGCAGCCTGGCGGGCACCACCGCGGCCGCGACTGGCTCGATCGGCTCCGGCAGCTACCTGGTGACCGTCGGCTCGACGACCGCCAGCCGTGCAAACGTCGCCGGTGCCTCCACCGCGAACGCGTTCGACGTGACCAACGGCGGCGCCACTACGCAAGAAACACTCACGATCAACGGCGTCAACATCAACTATGCGTTGAATGCCACCTTCAGCACCAGCGCTTCCAACGCTGCCACCGCCATTAACAACGCTTCGGCCCAGACCGGCGTGCGAGCAATTGTGGATACGAGCGTTGGCGGCAGCACCGCAGTACGGCTCTATTCCACGGCGTGGGGCTCGGGCCATCAGATTACCGTTAGTTCGAGCAACTCCGCCGCAACCTCGGTCATCGGCACGCCTGCATCGAATGTGGACGGCACCGATATCACCGGCTCGATCAGCGGCACCGCTGGCAGCGGAGTCGGCAACGTTCTGTCATTCAACTCGGGCGCCTACGCCGGCCTGCAAGTGACGTTCGATCAGACCGCCGCGGGCGACACCTTCACCAGCGCCGCCGTCAACTCGTTCACGGCGGCCGCGGTCGCCTCGACCACGACGGTCACCGTCGATGCGTCCAAGGCCCTGGTGTTCCAGATCGGCGCCAACGCCGGCCAAACCGCGCAAATCTCGTTGAGCGATAGTCGCGCGAGCGCCCTCGGCCAGGGCGTTTCCGCCAATGCCACCGACCTGACCAAAATCGATGTCACCCAACTCGGCAGCAACACCGCATTGTCGACCGACTTCATCCACGTCGTGGACAAGGCGATCAACGATGTGACGAATCTTCGCGGTGTACTCGGCGCCTTCCAGCAGAACACGCTCGAGTCCAATGCGAACAACCTGTCCACCACCCTCCAGAACACAACCGCGGCCGAATCGACGATCCGCGACACCGACTTCGCTTCGGAAATTGCCAACTTCACCAAGTTGCAGACCCAAATGCAAGCCGGTTCGACCGTCCTCGGCAATGCGAACCAGATGACCGCCCTCGTTGCCCAGTTGCTCCGAGGCTAATTTGTCGTGCTATCTTGGGAATGCGGAATCCGGACCGGATATCGGACCGATTCCGCGTTCCCGTTGTGCGTTTCCGTTGTGTGGTTTTGAATATCCAATTCTCTTTTGGTCGATCCGGGGGGCTTCATGGCCTCGATTAGCAGCGTAAGTACCAGCGGCCTGAATTTCAGCGGACTCGCCACCGGCATCGACACGGACAAGATCATTGCTGGCCTGACGTCCATCAATCAGCAGCGGATTGACGAACTCAAATCGCGCGAAGCGAAGATCCAGACTCAGCAAGCCACGTTCGCCGCACTCCAAAGTCAAGCGTTTGACTTGCAGTCCAAGGCGAATGCGCTGGCCCGATCGGTCGCGGGTGCGTTCGATGGCCATACCGCAACCAGTTCCGATCCCACCGCCTTGACCGCAGCCGCCGGATCGACGGCAGCCACCGGATCGTACTCCCTAACGGTGAATTCGCTCGCCCAATCCAATCAGATCGCCTCCGAGGGATTCGCGGACCCGAATGTCCAGCTCAAGCAAGGGACGATGCAAATCAGCGTGGGCACGGGCAGTGCCATCACCGTCACGCTCGACGACCGCAATAACACTCTCCAGGGCCTGGCAAACGCTATCAATGCGGCGGGCGGCGACGTTCGTGCGACAATTGTAAACGACGGGACTTCGACGCCTTATCGGCTCATGCTGTCGGCGACCACGACCGGCGCCGCCAACTCGATTGCCATCACGAACAACCTGACTTCGGGAACCGGAGCCGATATCAATCCGGCGAGCAAGATCCTCCAGGCGGCCAGCGACGCCAGTGTCTCCCTCGGCACGGGGGCTGGCGCCTTGACAGTCACCAGCTCGACCAATCAGGTGTCGTCGTTAGTCCCCGGCGTGACGATTAACCTCTTGCGCAGATCCGACCAAACCGATTTCGCTATCCGTGGCGAACGACACGGCTGCGGCGAGCAAGTCAGTTCAAGACTTCGTCGACTCGTTCAACGGCATCATCGACTTCATCAACAAACAGTCGACGTTCGATAGTGCTTCGCAATCGGCCGGCATCCTGCTCGGCAACCGCGACGCGTCGGGCTTGAAGGACGAGCTGTCCGCGGCCATCACGACCTCCATCCCAGGACTGAACCCGGCGGCTAACCGACTATCCAGCGTCGGCCTTTCATTCGGCGATGATGGCAAACTCGTGCTGGACCAGGGTAAGCTCACGCAAGCTCTCAGCGGTGCGACCGGCGCGAGCGCGAACGACCTGAAGCGGTTGTTTGGCTTGACGGGCACTTCGGATAATCCCGGCGTTAACTTCGTCCTCGGAACCGACGACACGAAGCCGTCGGGCGTTTCGCCGTATCAGGTGCAAATCACTTCGCCCGCAACGCGGGCAACCGTGATTGCCACGAATGCCGTGGGCACAACGATCACGCTCTCACCGCCGAACAACGTTCTTCTGCTGAAGCTCAACGGCCTGGTATCGAGTGACATCTCTCTGGACTCGGGCACGTATTCGCCCGACCAACTGGTCTCGCTCCTGCAACAAAAGATCAACGCCAACAGTGCCCTCAAGAGCAACTTCGTCACCGTGAGCTTGAGTGCCACAAACCAGCTTCAAATCACTTCGCAGCAATACGGTTCTGCTTCGCAGGTCGCGATTGCAGGCGGAACCGCGCTTTCGGCACTTGGATTCAGCGGATCGGAAACGGCAAATGGGACCGACGTGGCCGGCAGCTTTATCGTCAATGGCACGACGGAAAGCGCGAACGGATCGGGACAGACGTTGTTCGGCATCAGCGGAAATGTCAACACCGCCGGCATGCAGGTGAAGTCCACACTGACGGCCGCTGGCGCCGCGAACTTGACCGTGACCCAGGGGCTGGCCAGCCGGCTCAATCAAGTCCTGAAGAAATACTTGGATCCAACAAACGGACGATTCAAGACGCTCGACAGCGGTTATCAATTGAGTGTCGATGACATTGAGAAAACAATCACCCGGCAGAATTCAGTCCTCGACGACAAGACGACTCAGCTGCGTGCCCAGTTCGCGGCGATGGAGTCGGCGGTCAACCAATTGAAGGGTGTTCAGAGCCAGCTTGCTTCCTTTGTCCCCGCGTCAACCAGCAAATAAGGATGTTCCGTGCAATCTCCTTTGGCCTATCGCCGATCCGAACCCTCGACGGGGTGGACTCGAATCGACTTATTGTTGGCGTTGTACGATGGTGCAATCGATCGTCTCGACCAGGCAAAGTCGGCGATTCATGGTGGGAGCCTTGCGGCCGCCGTGCCACTCTTGTCACGCACGCAACTCATTGTGACCGAATTGGCGAGTGGCGTCCGCACGGACGTCAACGAAGAAATGGGGCAAAACATGCTCCGTCTCTACGAGTTTGTCACCCACGAGTTACGCTGTCCCAGTCTGATTGGAATTGCGAATGTGCGCAACGTGCTGGCGACTCTCCGCGAGGGATTTCAATCCATCCGCACCGAAGCCGCAGAACTCGAACGCTCGGGGCGACTGCCTTCAGCCGAACGCCTTCAAATGGTGCATGCCACTGCGTGATGAGCGGCTTAGTCCCGACCATCGACTCACTCCAAGCCTGCCGACCGGCTTCGCCCTCGTTCCCATTGGCCGTGGACGAGGGGTCGCGAATCAACGCTTCAACTGTTAAGTTCTGTTGCCATTATGGGCAACTTCGCCAAATTCCAGTTCAAGTTGGCTTAAACAGGCGATAGGATGCGCGTATGTCGCAGCGCGATCATGCACCGCCAACTGCCATGGCTCCGAAGAGCAGCGCGATGGATGGTTCCATTGGCAGCCGCCACGTGATGGTCGTCTCGGATGACCCTAATGTCATCACATCGCTCAGGCGCGCGCTTGAGCCATTGCAGCCTTCCTGGCAGCTCGAATTCGCTCGGAGCGGGACCGACGCGCTCGACCAGGCCGACAATACGGGTTATGACACGATTGTCGCCGACACGCGGATTCGCGGCATGTCATGCGAAGACTTGCTGTCGGAAGTGCGGCGTCGGCATTCGGAAGTCGTTCGCATTGCTTTGATTGGCCAGGCGGATCAAGCGGAGATTATCCGTCTGCTTTCCGTCGCCCAGCGCGTATTGCCGAAGCCAGTTGATGCGAGCACACTCCAAGATGCAATCCGACGTGCCCATTCCCTTCGGGAATTGCTTTGGAACCCGGCGCTGATCGCAGTGGTCGGCCGGATTGGCAGCATCCCCACGCTTTCCACGCTGTATAACCGAATTGCCGAGGAGTTGGCTTTTGCCGACTTTTCTTTGGCCGCGGTCGGCGAGCTAGTGGAACAAGACGCGGGGATCGCGGCCAAGCTGATTCAGGTGGCCAACTCCGCTCTGCTCGGGTTGCGACGGCCGGCGGCAACTCCGTCGCAGGCAGTGCGAGTGCTCGGCGCGGATTTGACGCGGACGTTAGTCTTGGCCGCCGACTTGTTTAGCCGCTACGATCCGGCCGCCCTTCGACCCTTCTCGATCGACGCACTTTGGGAACACAGCCGTCAACTGGCGGACGTTGCCGGCCGAATTGCCATGGCGGAGCGGGTGAACGAGCGGGTCGTTCGCGATGCGGCCGTCGCCGGGCTCTTTCATGACATTGGTCGGTTGACGATCGCAAGCCAGTTGCCAGGGCCATACAAGGAAGTGCTCACTCTCATCCGGTCCGACGGCATTCCCGCTGCCGAGGCGGAATGGCGAGTTCTCGGCGCATCGCACGCGGAGATCGGCGGGTATTTGCTCGGTCTCTGGGGTTTGCCCGATGCGCTGGTGGAAGCGGTGGCCTGGCATCACGATCCAATCAGTTGTCCCGGGGAGACGTTTTCAGCACTCACCGCCGTGCATGTCGCGGAAGTCTTGATGTCGGGAGACGAGGGAGCGGACCTGGACGAAGACTATCTCGAACGGATTGGCAAGATTGAACGCTTAGACGCATGGAAAGCCATTGCGGGCGCGCCCGAGTAATGGGTTTCTCATTCGTCCCCTCGTCATGAGGGTGTCGTTGGTGGCCGATTCATCCGGTAGAGGAAGGCCAAGATTGTAGCCACCGCCTGGTACACTTCTTTTGGAATTTCCTGGTCCACGTTTAACCGGCTTAACACTTGAACCAGATTGGCGTCCTGTCTTATGGGGACGTCGTTCTTTTTGGCCAATTCGAGAATCTGTTCCGCAATGCGCCCTTTCCCCTTGGCCACCAGTTTTGGGGCCTTATCACGTTGGGGATCATATCGCAAAGCGATGGCACGTTTCTTGGCTGGATCCGCCATCGTTAAACCCTCACGTCAAGGACAGAAAGCGAATCCGGACGACCTGCCTTCATGGCGGCTGACAACTGTCGTTGCGGGGCCGGCAGTTCGCGAGCGGCACGAACGTCGAGTAAGACCTCGGTAAAGCTGCCGGTACGGAGTTCGCTCCTCAGTTCGGGCAATTGTTGCCGAACACGATCGCATACCTCGGACTTATCCAGGTAAATGATCGCGCGAAACTGATCGCCCGCAAGACCGGCATCAATCCAGGTTTCGCCGAGTTCGGTGAGCGGTACGTGCATGAGCAGTCGAAAGTCCCCTCTCGACCGCTCATCCCCAGTATTGCGACCCGCCTCACGCTCAATCGCCAAATTGAGCGTCCGCCATTGACCGCCGTCCGGAAACGGCACTTGAAGTACATAGGGGGTGCCGTCGGCTTGGGCGAGCACGTTGGCTGCCTGCTGGGCTTCGATCCCGTTTAGCGCCACTTGCGTCATCGGCAAGGCGTCACTCGAACCGATGTCTCGGGCTGCCGCCAGCAGTTGCAGGAGAGCCCCCTTCAAGTCGGAGCGTGCCAAAGAGGGATCGATATCGCGCGGTTCTTGTCGGGCCAACTTCGCTTCGTAATGCAGCCCGCCGTCGTCGACCAGCTTCTTCAGTTGTGCATCTTCCGGCGGCCTGCCGTTAGAATCGACAAACGAACGCACCACCTCGCGGGCGGCTTCCGCGGCATCGCGCATTGCAGTCGAGATACGGGAATCGGCGTGTTGAACGGCCGTTAGCTCCGCAAGCAACGGAGCGAGCGCCGCGCCCAAGTCGGGCGGTCGAGCCGCTCGCAGGACGGCGCTGGCCACGATCTTCGGTAAGCCCGGACTGTCTGTCGGCGGTCGAAGAACCAGGCCGGTGGGCGTTTGCTCAATCTGCATGACGAACCGGCCGCCGAGCGCGAGCCCTTCGCCGGATGCGAGTGCAGTTTCTCCATTGTCAATACGCACTAACGAACGACCATCCGGCTGAATCGAAAGGACATCGACCAGCACGACACGCGGAACTGCGATGGGGGAAGCGTTCGGCGCTTCAGGTGCGCCGCGGGCGGTCAATTCGATTGCGGGAGCAGCCCCATTCGGAATGCGCGCGGCGAGCGCAGTTCCCGGTTGGAGTCCACCGGCCGGGCGCACGGTGACCAGTTGGCCTTGGACCTCCAGCGTTGCACTGCCATCCGAAACATTGACCACGGTTGCCGGAATAAGCTGGCCGACTGGGATCCCCGCGAGGTTGCCGGCAATGATGCGAACCACTGCGGCCGCGGAAGCGGCCGCAAGCGGGGATAATTCGGTACCGGCGGGCGTCACCTGCATATGGAATACTTTAGCCCATCTTGGTGATCGGGGCGTTCCCAGTTCAGCCAGAACCGCTAAACTTGGCAAGCTCCTTACAATTGGTAAAGGTTTCCCATCCTTTCGGTCGATAACAGCGACATGAACGCCTATGGAATGGATTTGCTGGGCCAGGTGCTGAATGCGGCCAGCATGCGGCACCGCGTCATTTCGCAAAACATCGCGAACGTGAACACTCCTGGCTATCGCCGACTCGAAGTCCGCTTCGAGGAGGACTTGGCCAAGGCCATCGCCAACCCGGTCACCGGCGCCACAGGGGTGAAGCCCAGCGTCGTGATTGCCGACGGTCCCGAACGCGTCGACGGCAACACCGTGGACATCGATCAAGAATTGAACGACCTGTCGAAGAACGCACTGCTTTACGAAGCTGCGGCACAGATCATCACCAGTCGAATCGCATCGATGCGGGCAGCGATCGCCGGACACTAAACACCGAGAACAACCCATGCCCTTTCGCGATCTCTTCGCCGCCAGCGGAATCAGCGGCTCTGGCATGACAGCCGAGCGGTTTCGCATGGAGGTCATTGCGAATAATATCGCGAATGCGCAATCAACCCGTTCAGCGAACGGCGGCCCGTTTCGCCGTCAGGATGTCGTCTTCGCGGAAGTCTTGGGCAAAGAAGTGCGGCCCGGGTCGTTGCCCGATCTCCGCGGCGTGCAGGCCATCGAAGTCGTGGAAGATCAAAGCCAGTTGCCGCGTGTGTACATGCCCGGCCATCCGGACGCCGACGCCGAGGGATTCGTCCGCATGCCGAACGTCCAGCTACCGATCGAAATGGTGAACTTGTTGACCGCGGCCCGCGCCTATGAGGCCAACCTCAAGGCGGCGCAAGCGTTTCGACAAATGAATGAACAGGCACTGGTCTTGATCCGGGGGTAGTTGTCAATGGCCGTCCAATCACTGGGTCCGATTGCACCGCTGCCGCGGCTGCAACCGCTCGCCGCCCCGCCGGCTTCAGATACAACCGCTCCAGCGAGTGGATTCGCGGCATTGCTCGATGGGCTTGTCGCTGGAAACCAGCAGGCCAACGCCGCCGCGGATGCGGCGATTCGCGACCTCGCCACCGGTCAAGCGCAGGACCTGCACACAGTCACAATGGCGGTCGCACAAGCCGATATGTCGTTTCGATTGTTGCTCGAGATCCGCAACCGTTTGACGGACGCTTATCAGGAAATCTCCCGAATGCAGGTATGACGGAAGGGCACCCCGGGTAACTCATGGACGCATTTCGCCGGCTGCTGGCCCAGCTCCGCGCCTACTGGGGCGGGCTTGGCCGTGCGCGCCGCGTGGCGCTGCTGGCGGCGACGGTCGGCATCTTGCTCGCGCTGGGGCTCGTCGGCTATTTCACAGCGGTCAGTTCCTACAAAACGCTCTATTCGGATTTGGCCCCCGAAGACGCTGCCGCCATGCAGGCGGCTCTGACCGCCCAGAACATTCCAAATCGCCTCGAACGCGAGGGATCGTCGATCGCGGTTCCCGAAGAAATGTATGCACGAGCCCGAGTCGTGGTCGGGGCCGCTGGCCTGCCGACCCGCGGCGGCAAGGGCTACGAGCTATTCGACGAATCATCGTTGACGATGACGCCGTTCGTGCAGACGGTCAACTATCAACGAGCGCTCCAAGCCGAGTTGGCACGATCCATCATGCAAATCGACGCCGTGCAATCCGCGCGCGTCATGATTGCCCGGCCCGAGCCAACTCCATTTGTCCGCGATCAAACGGCGCCAACCGCGAGTGTGGTTCTGCGATTGAAACCGGGAGCAACTCTGAACCGAGTTTCCGCTTCAAGCATCGTTTCCCTGGTGGCCCGCAGCGTGGAGGGGCTCAAGCCGGAGAACGTGACCGTCGTCGATTCCGGCGGGCGGTTGTTGTCCGATCCCAATGCGGGCGAACGCGATGATTTGCCCGCGCCGCAACTGGAATACCGGCGCGAATTGGAAACCTACCTGGCCAACAAGGCGGAAGATATGTTGGCCCGACACCTGGGGCCCGGACGGGCGGTGATCAAGGTGAGCGCCGACGTCAATTTTCAGAAGATGAAGGAGCGACGTGAGACCTATAATCCGGACGGCAAGGTCGCGGCCGCCGAGCGATTGACGACAAGCAAGACTGCCCCATCCGGGGCACGGGGGGTTGCGGGCGCCGCCAGTAACGTTGCGCGGGCAGGAGCATCATCGAGCGGCAGTTCGGGCGGCGGAGCGTCCAGCGAAGAGGTCGTGCAAACGGATTACCTGGTGTCGCGCACCGTGCAAGATCTCGAAGACCGAATGGGAGCCGTGAAGCGACTGACTGTGGCTGCGATCACGGACTTATCCGCAGCCGAGGGTGGCACGCCGATTAGCCTCGACGATGCACAGGAAATTATCAAGCAAGCCGTGGGTTTTCAGACCGGACGCGACGAAATCAAAATCACCAACGCCCATCTGGCAGTTCCCGAAGCGCCGGCCGAACCCAATCCAGACCTGGTCAAGTTGCAGAAGATCCAGGTCTATGTCGGTTTGATTCGAAACGTATGTCTCGCCCTTTCCGTCGTACTACTATTAGCCATGATTCCACTCGCACTCTTGCGGCGTCGGCCCCGGCCCCTGCCCGCCCCAGCTCCCGAGCAACAGCCGCGGCCGGGCACTGAGGAAGCGCGACGGAGTCAGGTCGAGCGGCTGGCGGAATTGATTCGGACCAATCCGGACCATGTGGCACGGATCTTTGGGCTAATGATGGGGCAGCCTCGGCGGTGAGGTCGGCATGGCGAATGATTCCGGAGAAGCGATGGCGGCTGCATTGCTGAGCACTCTTCCGCACGAGGTCGCCGAGCTGATCCTCGGACGGCTCGGGGGTGAAGCAGCGGAACGGTTGCGCGCCTTGTTGGCTCGCGTGGCGGCGTCTCCTGCGGACCCGGATCAATTGGATAAGGCTCTCAATCAATTCTTTGACATGCAGCGAATTGACGAGCGTCCCGTGGCCCCGAGTGGTGAATATCGACCAGTGGCCGCTCCCGCCGCGGCATCGGGGACCGGCGATCCCGTGGATCAACTCCGGGCGATCCCGCCGGACCGATTGTCGCGCGTCTTGGCCGCGGAACAGCCGGCCGCGGTCGCCATGGTCCTGTCGTCGCTTGATCCCGGCATGGCCGGACAAGTCATGAAGCGATTGCCTCCCGAGCTTCGGGCCGATGTAATCGTTCGCCTCACTCGGCCGTCGACTCGGAATCAGAGTCTGCTGCTTCAAGTGGCTCGGGCGGTCGCCGCGAAGGGGCAGCGGCTCGCCGACCAGCCGCCCGAACAGACCGTCGAAGATCGAACAAACGCCCTGGTCGAAATCCTCCGTGCCCTGCCGCGGACCGATCGCACACCCGTTCTGCAGCGCCTCGACAATGCGTCGCCCGACTTGTCGGCCGCCGTCCGCGAGCGCTTGTACCGCATTGAAGATCTGCTTCGTATTCCGGACCGTCAGTTGCAACTTCTGCTGTCGGAACTCGAAGTCAAGAAACTGGCCATCGCGTTAAAAGATTGTGCACCCGAGGTTCGCAGCAAAGTGGAAACGAATATGTCGAGCCGCGCCAAGGCCGTTCTGGCCGAAGAGAGCGAATTGCTCGGCCAAATTCCCGCGAGTCGCCGTTCGGGAAACTCGGCTGGAAGTATTGGGAGTTGTTCGCAGGTTGGAAGAAGAAGGGCGAATCGTCATCGAGGAGTAATCTTCTGAGAGGGCATGAAATCATCTGAACCCCTTGTGCAAATAGGTAGCGGTTGAGGCTTGCACGGACAAAGATTGCGATGCAGATGAAAAAAAACGGGGGCAACGAGCGGGTCAGCGGAGAATCTGTTCTATCTTGCTGTGGGTGATGCTCCACCCGCTGCTGATGCTGGTGAACTCGTCCGGAAAGGAATCTGGAATCCCGTGTCGGCGGCATTACGCGAGAACGATTGCAAGAAGGAACCCAAGAGGTTGAGGAACGCCATGCGATCCGCACCGGCCGCCCGTCCGGGGATCGGTCGCCCACCGTTTGAATTCCGCATCCGGTTTCCAAACCAGATGAAGGATATTGTCCAGGCGGAGTCCCACCCCCCCGCGCAGCAACACTGCGACTGGCGCCGTCCGAATCGCCCGCCGACGATCCGATGGTTCAGGGCCCAGCAGGCCGACCCGAATTCGAGGCCGATCGGGAGCGGATCGAAGCCGTACTCGACCAACTGCGAAGCGCGGTGGAAAAGATTCGCGAGGATCAGACCAAGCGCTTGCACGATTGGCAACATGCCGCCATCGAATTGGCCACGACACTCGCCACCCGCTTGCTGCATCAACGCGTCACCGCCGAAGAGTTCCCGGTCGAATCGAAGGTCCGGGACATGATCGCACAGCTCGCCGAAGACGGCCCGCTCACAATTCATTTGCATCCCGCCGACGTGACGCTACTCGAGTCTCGTTTATCCGGCGAGCCGCTTTTGCAGGGCAAACAGGATCCGCGCATCGTTCCGGATACAGGCCTTGCCCGGGGCGATTGTCGAGTCGAAGGCCGCGAGTCAATGCTATTGTCCGAACTCACGCGCGAAGTCCAGGAAATCCGCGACGAACTGCTAAGGAGTCTTTCGCATGCTCGGTCTTGATATGCCCGCAATGAACCGGAGCATTCGCCAGACGCCGCTCTACCGCGTCGGTGGACGATTGAAAAGTGTGACCGGTCTCATGTCGTGCAATGTGCCCGCGGCGGTGGGCGATCATTGCGCGATCGTTCCACACGAAGGCAAACCGGTGCTGGCGGAGGTCATCGGCTTCGAGAATGACCTGGCGTACATGGCTCCCTTTGACACAGCCGAAAATCTACGTCCCGGAATGGCCGTGGTCCGCAAGGGTCGAGGACTCACGATTCCGACAGGTCGAAGTCTCCTCGGCCGTGTCATCGATGGATTGGGCCGACCACTCGACGACTTGGGACCACTCGAGCATTGCCCGCTAAGGTCGGTGAATCGACCGGCGCCACCGGCCCTGGAGCGACAACGAATTCGTCAACCATTCGTGACGGGGATTCGCGCAATCGACTCGGTGCTGACTTGCGGTCGCGGTCAGCGGGTCGGCATTTTCGCTGGTTCCGGCGTCGGTAAAAGCACGTTGCTCGGTGAAATCGCCAAAGGATCTCAGGCGGATGTCAATGTCATCGCTCTGATTGGCGAACGCGGTCGAGAAGTGGCGCCATTCCTTGAAGATTGTCTCGGGACGGATGGCATGGAACGTTCCGTGGTCATCGTCGCCACCTGTGAACAGACCCCGCTGATGCGCGTTCGCGCCAGCCAAGCCGCCATCGCGATCGCCGATTACTTTCGCGATAGTGGGCTGAACGTTCTGTTCATGATCGACAGCCTGACTCGTCTCGCGATGGCCCAGCGCGAACTCGGACTGCTGCTCGGCGAACCGCCCAGTGCCCGAGGATACACGCCCAGTTGCTTCCAACTGTTGGCCAATACCGTCGAGCGACTCGGCAACGCCGCGGTCGGCGGAATCACCGCGTTGTTGACGGTCCTCGTGGATGGTGGCGACCTCGACGAACCGATCAGCGATTCGGTCCGTTCACTGGTCGATGGCCACATTGTCCTCGATCGCAAGATCGCCGAACGAGGCTTTTACCCAGCGATCGACGTGTCTCAGAGCATCAGCCGCGTCGCGACGGACGTCATTAGCCGCGAACACGCTCAAGCCGCTCGGAAGTTTCGACACGTTCTTGCGACCTACGCCGAAGTGCAGGATGTGATCCGAATCGGCGCTTATGTCCGTGGCACCAGCCCGATGATTGATCGAGCGATCGAGTTGATGCCCAAGGTCGAGGAATTCTTGCAGCAAGACGTCGGTGAACGATCGACGTTCGAGCAAACTCGGCAAGGATTGATGCAGATCGCCGCCGCCTGGCCGTACTAACCCGGGTTCCTCGGGTGTCCGAGAAAGAAATCAAAGGAAAGCCAGACGACGATGGCGCACATTCTTGCATCTCTTCCGCCGGGCCCCGCATTTCAACAACTCACAACCTAACTTGCCTACAATGCGGTATCGCCCGGCCATTCTCCCCTTGACCGAAGCCCGTCCAGTTGCCATAGGGTTGACGGGCCGCGGAGGTGGCCGGCCGTGAAACGATTCGAGTTCTCTCTCGAAAGTCTGCTCAAAGTCAAACGCCAGGTCGAACGCCTGGCGGAACTCGAGCAACTCCGCGCTCGTGAGGCGGTGGATCGAGCGCGCGTTCGGCTGGATGAATTCCGAGAGCAACTCGCTCGGATTTCCGATCGATTCACCGCGTCGATTGGCCGACCCATGGCGCCACAGCAGTGGACAACCGCATCGGATATGTCCGAACGTCTCGCCGAATCGATTCGTATCGCCGAACAGGACGTCGCGACCGCCGAGGAGAAACTGTTGGCGGCTTCGCAAGAGCGAGCCCGCGTAGCTGCGGAGGTCGAGGCACTCGAAACGCTGCGCCAAGAGCAATGGGATAAATGGCGGCAGGAAGTGCAACAGGCCGACCAGGGCCGGCTCGATGAGGTTGGCATGCGCCGTTGGATGTCGGCCCGAGCCGCGGAGGGGATTGGTTCCCAGGGGTCGTCATGAAATTCTTTGTGCAACTCGGACTCGCCGCGCTCCTGCTGTTTTCCGTTTCGGCCGCGCTCTCGGTCTGGTTGTACCAATCGAGCAGGCCGACCGAAAAATCAGATTCTGGTGAGAAGGCCGGCAAGAAGCCTGAAAAAGACGCCGATCGCTCGGATAAGCGGCCAGAGCGGCCCGAAAAGGAGCCGGTCGAACGTAAGTCCGCCTCGAAGTCGGAGGGCGGCGCCTCCGACCGAATCGAGCCCGGCGCCTTGTCGGCCGTTCGCGATCGCGAGGCACGCGTCGAACGCCGCGCCGCTCAGATCGACATCATACTTCGCGACCTTCAAGTGGAACGAGACTCGGTGGAAGCGTTGATTAAACAAGTCGCGCTCGAACTCAAGATGGCCACGGTCCGGAATACGGAACTGGAGTCGAAAGCGACTGATTTGGAGAAACGCAAAGTCGAATTGGACGTCTCGGAACGCAAGAACATCGAACGCATCGCCGGCATGTACGACAGCATGGCCCCGGAAAGCGCCGCACCCATTTTGCGGCAGATGGCCGATAGCGGACGCATGGACACCGCCGTCAAGATTCTCGCCCAAATGAAGGAGCGCCAGGCAGCCCGCGTACTCGCCGAACTCGGCGATCCAGCGTTGGCGGCACAACTGTTGGATCGACTCCGCGGATTCAAAGCCCAAACGGCGCCCGCACTCGGGCCAACGCTGCCCGCGGGCGGCGTGTCGCGCGGTTCGGCACGATGACACGGAGAGTCACAGTGACTGCGTCGCCGACAGGCAAGCCACGCCGACTTTCCGCCAAATTAATCGGAGCGGGTGTATTGATCGTGTCAATTGGCTTCGGGTTGCCACGGCTGCTTTCGACAGATGCGGACGCCGCTTCGCAACCGGCGCAAAACTCGTCGACCGAACCGGAACCGATTGCGCTTGGACCCGCACTTGCCCGATTGGCGGGCAGCATGGTGCTCGTTTGCGGGCTATGTGTCATCGCGGTGCGTTTTGCCAACCGAAAGTCAGTCGTGGCCGAAGGTCCGCTGCAGACATTGGCGTCCATTCGAGTCAACGCTCGCTGCGTCATTCATCTCGCGCAGGCCGGCGAGCGACGAATGCTACTTGGAATGGACGCCGGGGGTATCAAGGCGGTGCTGGAGTTGCCGCCCGCCATGGCGCCTGAGCCCGACGTGATCCCCATGCCGACAAGCGTTCGAGCCAATCGAGCGGCGTAGCGCCCGCAAGGCGGATTCCCGCAAGGAGGTGGGAACATGAACGACCTCGCCGAGCTATTCAACCGCCCCGACGGATTGAATTTCCAAAACATGTCGCCGCCCGTTCAGACGGCCCTGTTGCTCGGACTGGCCGTGCTTTTGCCCGCGGCCCTCGTCACGATCACCTGCTTCACGCGCGTCATCATCGTCCTGTCATTCGTCCGCCAAGGCTTGGCCACTCAGAACATGCCGCCGAACCTTGTTCTCACCGGCTTGGCGCTATTTCTCACGCTCTTCATCATGCAACCGGTGCTCACCGACATCGATCAAAAGGCGCTCCAACCCTATCTGAACAAACAGATTTCGGGGCCTGAGGCGATCAAAACGGGAACCGATATTCACAAGAAGTTCATGCTTCGACACACGCGCAAGAAAGACCTGGCGCTCTTTCTCCACCTCTCGAACAACACGACGGTCAAGGAACCCGACGACACGCCCATCCTGACCGCGGTGCCGGCGTTTGTGATCAGCGAATTGAAGACCGCGTTCATCATGGGATTTTGCATTTATTTACCGTTCCTGATGGTTGACCTCGTTGTTTCCAGCGTGTTGACATCGATGGGTATGGTGATGATGCCGCCGGTAACCATTTCGGCGCCGTTCAAGGTGTTGCTCTTCGTCCTCGCCGATGGTTGGCATTTGGTCACACACGCGATCGCGGCGAGCTATGGGTGAGGAATTGCACTGCGGGCAAGAGCCAATGCACGGAGGCCGAGGCAATGAATACCGAACAAGTCATCCGCATGACGCAAGAGCTGTTCTTGGTGGCGCTGCTCGTCGCGCTGCCGGCACTCGTGGTTAGTCTGGTCGTCGGCCTGGTCGTGAGCATTTTTCAAACAGTCACCAGCATCCAGGATCAGACGCTCAGTTACGTTCCTCGCATCCTCCTCGTCGGACTGACGATCGCGCTGACGATCGGTTTGTCGCTTCAGCAAGCGGTGGATTTTGCTCAGCGAATGATTGGCTATGCGGCGGGGGCCGGACAATGACCCCAGGCATCGTTATCTATTTCGGACTTGTGTTGGCCCGCGTCGGAGCATTCGTAGCGGTGACGCCGCCATTTGCCGGGCGAACGCCGCGATTGGTTCGGGCCGGCATGGCGGTCGCACTCACGGCGTTCTACGTGATGGAGGTTGCGCCGGGCTGGGAGCGAATCGCGGCAGTCGATCCGATTGTGTACGCAATTGCTCTGATTCGAGAAATGCTGATCGGGGCGTCGATGGGATTTGTCTTCGGGCTGTTTCTGTTGCCGGCACGAGTCGCCGGTGAATTTGTGTCGTTGCAGGTCGGTCTCAATGCGGCGCCGCAGGTCGGACCGGCCGGAACCGACGCGGCCGGAGCGATCACAAACCTCTTTGAAACGGTTGCGGCCCTTTTGTTCCTCGTTGGCGACGGACATCATGTCGTGATCGCGGCGCTGCATGCATCATTCTCGGTCTTGCCGCTGGGTGGCCATACGATTCCGCAAGCCAGGCCCATGATCGATGGGTTGTCGTCCGCTTACGAAATGGGAATCTTGCTCGGCGGTCCGCTCGTTCTCTGCCTGTTTCTCCTATCGGTGACGTTGGCGGTCATGGCACGAGCAGCCCCGCAGCTCAATGTGTATTCCGTTGGCTTCACGTTGCAGGTGTTGGTCGTTTTGCTCGGTGGCCTTTTTTTTCTGCCCGAGATGGTGCTGACCATGAATGCGATTATCGTGCGCACGGGCGAAGCAGTGCCGAGGATGCTCGGGGGCTAATGGCCGCACGAAGTGCACGCGACCTACTGTGAGATCGGCGAATGGCCGAAGACGTCGATCCAGAATCGAGGACTGAAGACCCCACGCCTCGCAGGCGGGAGGAAGCCCGCCGTCAAGGTCAGGTCCCCTTCAGTGCCGAACTCGTGGGCAGCTTGGTGCTGCTGGCCGGCATCATCAGTTTGATGTCGTTCGGCCCAATCGTCGGTTCGGGCAATGTTAAACGTCTTTCGAACCGAACTTCAACATCCGTTTCATCCCGAACTTTCATCGAACGGCGCCCGCGAGTTGATGGTACGCGTGGCGTTTCGCATGCTTTCCGTGTTGATGCCACTGTTTGGAGTGCTCCTCGCCATCGGTGTGGCAGCGAGCATCGTCCAAGTCGGTTTTCACATTAACACGGAGAAACTGGAACCCGACTTTAATCGACTGAATCCAGCGACCGGCTGGAAGCGATTGTTCTCGCTCTCGGCTCTCTTCCGTGGGTTCTTGATGATCCTCAAGGTCATTGCCCTGGCAGTCGTCGCATACATCGTCCTGGAGGGCCGGGCGGGAATCTTGACCGGGCTTTCACGCGGACGCCTGGGCGATGCGACTACCCTCGGCTGGCAACTCGTGATGCGGTTGGCTCTCTACCTCGCCGCCGGGGTCGCGGGCGTCTCCGCAATCGATTACTTCTATCAGCGTCGACGATTCGAGACATCGCTGCGAATGACGCGACAGGAGTTGAAGGACGAAATGAAACAGGAGGAAGGGGATCCGCAGATTAAGGCTCGTGTCCGGCAGATCCAGCGCGACCGGGCACGGCAGAAAATGCTCCGCGAAGTGCCGAAGGCCACGGTCGTCATAACCAACCCCACCCACTATGCAGTGGCCCTTCGCTACGTGGGCGGACGCGATGCGGCCCCCGTTCTCGTTGCAAAAGGCGTTGGCCCCTTGGCGAAGCGAATTGCCGGCCTGGCTCGCAACCACAGCATTCCCGTTTTGGAACGGCCAATTCTGGCTCGAGCGATCTATTCCGCGGTCAAGGAAGGGCAACCGATACCTGGACAACTGTTCCGAGCGGTCGCTGAGGTTCTGGCGTTTGTTTATCGCACCCGCGGAACGGCGGCATAGCGAAGCCCAGCAATTTGAGGATTACGCACCGAATGCAGAGATCCGTATCCGCCTTGCGGAAATATTCACACCATGCCAAATAGAAGGGTGGGAAAGAGCCCGAATGGAGTTCTCGGCCCTCCATGATCGGAGTTGAGTGTTGTATCTTTTGGTGCCGCGTCAATCGCTTTAGCTTGGGAACGGAAACCGGATGGCGAATGACTCGGCGATGACGACCGGAAACATCCTCCAACGGAGCGAATTGCTCCTTTCGATGGCATTGCTTGGGCTGCTGGTTGTCTTCCTCGTTCCGTTGCCCACTTTTCTGCTGGACTTGCTGCTAGCGTTCAATTTGAGCGCCACGGTTTTAGTGTTGTTGATTACCCTGACGATTCGGCAGCCATTGGAGTTCTCGACGTTTCCGTCGCTGCTTTTGCTTCTGACATTATTCCGCCTCGCGCTCAATGTTGCGACAACCCGGCTGGTCCTGCTGAACGCCAATGCCGGGCAGATTGTACTGGCGTTCGGAAACTTCGTAGTCGGAGGCAACCTGGTAGTTGGGCTCGTGATCTTTCTGATCCTCATTGTGATTCAGTTTGTCGTCATCACGAGAGGTGCGGGGCGGGTCAGCGAGGTGGCCGCAAGATTCACGCTCGATGCGATGCCCGGTAAGCAGATGGCGATTGATGCGGAGATGAACGCCGGTCTGATTGACGAGGCGGAGGCTCGCCGGCGACGTTCCTCTCTGATGCGCGAGAGCGAGTTCTACGGCACAATGGACGGTGCCAGCCGATTCGTCCGCGGCGATGCGATTGCGGCCGTCATCATTACCGCGGTCAACCTCATCGGCGGATTCATCATTGGACTTACGAAAGGGATGCCGCTGTCTCAGGCCATTCGAACCTATTCGATCCTCACCGTTGGTGATGGGCTGATCACGCAGATCCCCGCCCTCATCACGGCGACCGCCAGCGGTATGCTCGTGACCAAGGCGACGAGCGATTCCAGCTTGGGTCAGGAACTCGGCAAGCAAGTCCGGACCGCCGCCGGCCCCGTGAGGCTCGGCTCATACATCGTGCTTGGACTGTCGATCATGCCCGGCATGCCGACCATCCCGTTCCTGGCCCTCGGAACGGGATTGTTCGCGCTGTCGCGCCGTCTCGCCCGACCCACCAAGCCCGAACCGGCAGTGCCCGCGGCGGCAGAATCCGCGGCAGCTCCCGGCACGACGCCCGCGTCTCCGGTCGAAGGCTATCTGGATGACTTTTTGCTCGTTGATCGGGCGAGTTTGGAAATTGGCGCCGCGCTCGTGCCACTCGTCTCCGCACGGCGCGGGCCAGGATTGCTCGATCGAATCGGAGGCCTCCGTCGCGATCTTGCGAAGCAGAGCGGACTCTGGGTGCCGGCCGTGCGGGTTCGCGACAACATTCAATTGGAACCGTCGGGCTATCGCATTTTGATCGGCGGCCGCGAAGTTGCCCACGGCGACGTTCGGCCGGACCTGTGGCTGGCGATCGACCCCGGCAACGCAACCAAGATTCCCATCGAAGGGGAAAGCGCTCAAGAGCCCGCCTTTGGTCTGCCCGCGAAATGGATTCCCGAAGCGGAACGAAGTCGGGCGGAGATGGCCGGCTACACCGTGGTGGATGCGCCGAGCGTCATCGTCACGCATCTCGGCGAAGTGGTCCGCCGGCACGCGGCGGAGTTGCTGGGCGCGACGACTTGAAGGCGATGGTGGACAAAATCCGGACCACATCCCCCGCCGTGATCGACGAATTGATTCCAACCGTGATTACGATGGGCACTCTGCATCGCGTGCTAACCAACCTGCTGTCGGAGCGGGTGCCGATCTCGAACTTGACGCGCATTCTGGAAAGTCTGGCGGCCCAGGCGCTTGTAACCAAAGACGTGGGCGAATTGACCGAGCGCGTGCGGACCGACGTTGGCCGTGCCATCGCCGATCGCTTCCGCGACTCAACCGGCCGAATTCGCGCGATTGTTCTCGATCCCCGCTTGGAAGTCGAGTTGCGGCGATCGGTCCAAAACAATCAGCTTGCTCTCGAGCCCGCACGCCTGGAGCAATTGACGCTCAAGCTGAATGCGGAATCTCGCAAGGCGAACGCGCGCGGCCATGAGGTGGCATTGTTGTGCGATGGCAGTCTTCGCCGGGCGATTCATCATGTGCTCGCTCGGGCCCTGCCGGATTTGTCCGTCATGTCCTATCAGGAGATTCCCACCGATCTCTTGATGGAGCCGGTGGCGGTCGTGCGACCCGAAGATTTGACTGGGGGCGTGTCGTCGACCTTGGCGAATGTGATGGAGACGCCCCGAACCTGATCATTTGCAATTGGATTGGGAGCTACTTGAGTAGGCAATATGAGCGCACAGTTCCAGGTATACCGTCGACAAGCCGATGAACAACGGCGCGACGAACTGATCGTCGCGCACTTGCCGCTGGTGAAGCACGTCATCGGGCGGCTGGTGGGAGAAATGCCGCCGGGAGTCGACGTGGAAAACCTCGAATCGGCAGGGGTTCTCGGTCTCGTGGAGGCTGCGGCCAAATTCGACCCAACTCGGAACGTGCAATTCAAGACGTTCGCCTACATCCGCATTCGCGGCGCCATCCTGGACGAGTTGCGCCGCAACAGTCCGCTGCCACAACATGTATTGGAGCGCGTCGGCCTTATTCGCCAGGCTCATCGGAAACTCGACCAGCCCGTGACCGTGGAAGCCCTGGCCGCCGAGACCGGGCTCTCCGTCGACGAGGTCGCCGACACATTGGCGGCCGAGCGGTTCGCCAAGATGGTTTCGTGGGAACAAAACGCGGAACGGAATGGCCCGAAACTGGCGGTCGCCGATGCACCCGACCGTGACATCGAACGTGCGGAAATGGTCCAGCAATTGACCGAGGCCATCGACTTGCTCCCTCCGAAGGAGAGAACTGTCATTTTGCTGTACTACCGCGAAGATTTGCGCCTGCGAGAAATTGCCGAGACCATGCAGCTTTCCGTGTCGCGCATTTCACGCTTGTTGACCAAAGCGACATTCGAATTGAGTGAAGCGATGAAGGCGAAATTGGGTCAGGAAGTTGATTTCGCCGCCTGTTGACAGGGACAGCGGATCGATTATAAGGCCTGACTAATAGGGGGATTCTGCCGACCGGCGCGAAGGGGGCGGAAATGGATAAGACGCTTACGCGCTCTCGACCAAATTGTGCCCATGAACCACGTAAAGCTGGTGCGTGAACCGGTCCGTGTCGGATCTCCACGGGGCACACCGGCGCCGGAGCCGAGAATTCATCTGGTCCGCGATCACGATGTGATTCAAGCGATCGAGGTGACGTGCACGTGCGGCCAGCGGATCAACATCGTGTGCGAATATTCCTGAAGGCCATTGAATTTCCTCTTCGCGAGGTGTGTGCTCGTGGGCGCATGGACGCTAATCCGGTCGGGCGCTTGCGTCCTCGCCCTTGCCTTTTTGGTCGGCTGCTCGGCAACCGATCGGTTTCGCTCCCAACAAGACCTAATCAGCAACTCGCCAACAGGCAAATCCCAGCCTGATATCCACGATAATGAGATAGCGTTATTGCCCGGCACGGTCGTCGGCACAAGTGAAGTCGTTCCGGCAGCAGCCCAAACGCCGCTGCCCGAAGGACCGAGCTTGCCGCCCCTGGCGGAATCCCCGGGAACACTGCAGAACGCGAGCGTCGTCGCGGCGGGCGAAGTGCCTAAGGCGGATAACCAGCCAACGGTGATCCCGCCGACCGTGCCGGCCGTGACCATACCACCGCCCATTGCGGCAACGCCCGGCCCGGAATTGCCAGCGCCATCAGTCAGCGCCACCGCCGGCAGCGACTGGAATCGCGATGCCGCAAGGAATCGGGGCTGGATATCCGCACAAGCGGAGCACACCGACCGCCGCCGGCGCGATCATGCATCTGGCGCCCTATGAAGTACCAGCCGACCGGCTGGTTGAAATGGCCCGCAGGACCGAGATGCAGGCCGCGGAAATCGCCGCCTTGACAGTCCGGATTCGCGAACTGGAAGCGGCGGCGATCAGCCGAGAGCATTCCATTGCCGAGAGCCACCGGCAGGCCGAAGCGGTCGGGGCTGAGGCGGCTCGATTGCGTGCCGATCTGGCAGCGGCGGAGGCCCGCTTGCAGCAATTGGAAAAGGAGGATGTGGAAGTTCTCCGGTCCATGGTCGCGGCGTTGGAAAAGCTGTTGGGAGTGCCGAGCGGGAGGGAGCCGTGAGGTCATTACTCTCCGCGACGATCCTCGCTTTCGCCGCGATGATTGGCTGTGCGACAACGGGCGATAAAGCGAGTCACAAGAAGTCGCCCCCCACATTCAGTTATTACCACCTGGATCGCTATCGGTGGGAGAACGTCGGCCGCGTGCTCGTCCTGCCGATTTTGAACGAGTCGGAGTATACGCGGACCGGCGACGAGGTGCAGGCCGCACTCACCGGCGAATTGCAGCGGCTGGGACGCTTCGAGGTGATTGCGGCTCCTTCAGACAATCGGGCGTTGCTTTCCGCGTTGGTCCATCGAGCCGGACGATTCAATGAAGCGGAAATGATCGAAATCGGTCAGGAGACTCGGGCAGATGTCGTGATCCACGGAACCATCACGCACTATTCGCCATACCCCCGTCCGCGCATGGGACTCATTCTGCAGGCCGTTGGGCCAAGGGAAGCCAAGGTGGTCGCGTCCGTGGACGGTCTGTGGGATTCGACCGATCATCGCGTGGCCGAGCGCGTGCGAGCCTTTTACCGAAGGAAACCGCATGAAAAATCGCCCTTCATCCGAACGCATGCAATCCCGCCGGATGATAGCTTTGCGGAGGAATTGGCGCTCGACTCACCGGCATTGTTCCAGCGCTTCGTTTGTCACGAAGCCGTGCTAGTGTTGTTGGACCTGCCGGTGCCGGGGATCGCCGGAAAATATGACGGTTGCGGACCGGACGAATTGCCGGTCCCCGATCCCGAAATCATCGTGGATCAGCCTCTGGCTCCGAAAAAGAGCAAGCCCGCCGGAAAGAAATGACCGGCGCTCAGCCGGTATTGCTCAAAAGTGTTGTTGAATGTACAACTCGGCGGATTGCCGGGTCTAAGTTGAACTGGTCGCACGGATGTCTTCCCATGATACGCACCACGGAGTTCGCACGATGTCCGAAGCTGTTGCCCCGCCGGCCGAAAAGCCCGCTGGAAAGAAGGGACGTAAACTGATTCTCGCGGTCGTCTGCCTCGGTTGCATCGGCGCCGGCGCTGCAGTGCCAATGGTGGTTGACGTGCCTGCAATGTTCGCCAGTTCCGGCCATGAAAACAAAAAGAAGGGACCAGGCGAGCAAAAGACCGTGGTCGTTCCGTTCGGCGACGTGGTCGTCAATCTCGCCGAGGAACGGATGAATCGCTACCTTCGCTTGAAACTCGCCGTGCTCGTGGATGCCGACGACGAAAAAGAAGTGACCGAAGCGCTGACGCCCCAGAAGGCGACTGTGAAGAGCAAGCTGATCAACCACATCGCGGGCAAGACATTGAAAGATGTGAGCGGGTCGATTGGCGTTAATCGATTGCAACGAGAGATTCTCGAACGCTTCGAGGAAGTGCTTTACCCCGACGGGAATAGCAAGATTCGGGCGATCTTGTTTGAGGAATATGTAGTGCAATGACCGTCGCCGCATTCGATTTCCGAAGTCCGCCGCCCGGCGAATTGGAGCGCCAGGCGGCCGCATGGATTCAGGCGGCCACGGGTCGGGCGAGCGCCTCGTGGCCAGCCATGCTTGGCTATTCGGCCGAACTGCGCTTCGATGCAATCGAAACCATGACCTTCCGAAGCGCCGTCAGCCGTCTGCCGGCCGGGACTCTGGCATTTCCTTTGACGACGACCGATGCGGCAGATGATACTGCACTTCTTGCCCTTTCCCGTCCACTCATGCTGGCGTTACTCGCCGGTCTGCTTGGCGAAGTGCCCACTGAGATTCCCGCCGATCGGGAGCCGACGGAACTCGAAGCGTCGCTGAACGACTACCTCGTCCGGGATTTGTTTCTGGTCCACCTCGAGAGCACCTGGACTGGAGACGGGAATTTGCAATTGGCGGCCGGTCGACTTGGCATCCCCGCGGCCATTCGCCGCGGCGCCAGTGGCGATATGGCACTGCTGGCGTCTCTGATGGTCGTCACGTCGTTCGGCGAATTCCCGGTCTTTCTGCTGCTGCCACGCGTCGGACGTTGGGAACACCTGGCGGCCCCGCCACGGCCGCCGGCCCGCTCGGGCTCCGCCAACCCGGACCAAATGGCGGCACTGGTCAGCGAGATGCCCGTTGAACTGGACGTGGTTCTGGGAAGCGCCGAGGTCACCATGTCCGCGGTCGCCCATCTGCGCCGGCGATCTCATTCTGCTTCGGCAAAAAATCAACGAGCCCCTCGACGGCTACGTCGGCGGCGCCAAGAAATTTCGGGTGTGGCCCGGCGCGATCGGCCGCCGGGCCGCAATTCAGATTCATACCCAGGCAGACGGCTGAATTCCTAGAGAGACACCGACGATGTCCGACACTTCTCCAGCGCCCGAAGTCATTGCTCGACCACCGGATTTCAACCAACTCGAACCGCGATCGAATGCGACGCCGGTTTCCTCGCTCGAATCGTTGCGCGACGTGCCGATCACCATCACAGCCAAGCTGGGACATGCCGTCCTGCCCATCAGCGAAATTCTCAAGCTCGGCGCGGGCGCCGTGGTCGAGCTGGAAGAAACCGTCAGTCAGCCGGTCGAACTGATGGTCCGCGGAGTGCCATTCGCTACCGGTGAGGTCGTGGTCGTCGACGATCACTTTGCGATTCGGATCAAATCGCTTTTGCCGCCGCGCGGGGAGGCCCGAAGCTTGATGCGATTTTGCCTGGCATGGATGATCACGGCACTCGCGGCGGGTGCATCGCGCTCAGGAAGATCTTTCCTACTCGCCGCCCGCCACCCCCGAAATGCCAAGTCCGGCCGCGTTGTTGACGCGTCTCGTGTTGATAACCGGCGCGGCCCTCGCCATCTGTGTGGGCGTTCTTTGGCTAGTTCGGCGATCGCAACGAGTGCCGGCCGGACAGGGCGATCCAAGCGGCCGGCTGAAACTGGAGGGAAGTCTCGTCGTCGGCCGTCAGTCCGCGATTCATATGCTCAGAATCGACGGCCAGACAACCGTGGCCGTGGCGACCGATGTCACGGGCCTCCGATCGCTCACGCTTCTGTCCGAATCGTTTGAATCGACCCTCAAGGCCGCGAGCGCAGTGCCGACGACGCCGTGATCGCGCTCGATTGCGAGTTCGGATCAACTCGTGGCGACCTTGCTTTTGGGAACCACTCCAATCGTTCCGCTGCATTCCAACATTGCCAACTGAACGTCGTCCAGATGCTCGTATCCGTGCTTCCGAATCGCCGCGCGAACATCCTCCTCCGTCAAACGAGCCTGTCGAAGATGCGGCGCTATAACCCGACCGTTGTGGACTAAAACGATTGGTGCACCAACGAGCCATCGGCGAAGCCGTGGCCAGTGTGTCAAAAGGTACGAGGTCAAATGATCGGCTACGACGAGAGTCGTCGCGGAAACGACGCCGGCCCACAACGAGCCGCTGCCGTGGTAGAGTCCCGTTTCCACCGAACTGCCCAGCAGCGCCACAATCAGGTATTGGTAGGGGGTCAAACCCGCCATGAGCGATCGGCCAAGCCGGCTCATGGTAATGACCAGAAAGACGTAAATGGCCAGCGTTTGTCCGGCGACGATGAGCAGGGACATGGCCGCCTCAAACATTGGAGTCCTGGTCGCGCGTGATCGCGCTGATCGACCCGTCGACTTCGAGAATGGCGAGTTTCACTTCGCTGAGTTTCGTGAGTTTTTGCTGTCGAACCGCCGCCATCAGCTCGTTGTCCGTGACTCCTGCGCTTCGCATTTGTGAGCGGATCGTGCGGCCATCTTCGAGCAGCACGGTTGGCTCGCCGACGATCCACTTTTCCGAAGACGGGTACTTGCTCAGCAGGGTGGCGAGCAACAAGCCAATGGCGATGAGCGTGCCGGCAGAGACGAGCGCAACGGAAAGGCGTCCGTCGCCCTTCGTCATGGCATTCTGCACGGAGTTGGCCACGATGAGAACGAGCAACAGATCGTGGAGGTTGAGTTCTGCGACCTGTCGCCGGCCGGTAAGACGCAAGCCGACGATCAGGAATAAGAACACCAACGCGGTCCGGACGGCAATCCCGGCAAGTAGACCGAATCCGAGGTCGCTCATCGATCGACTCCTCCCATGCCGCTCTCAGGTCTGCTTGACGCGTCGATGCCGACGTTGCGAGCGATGGACGGGCGACTCACGCGGAACAACACTGATGTCGCCGTCCACTTCGAGCACAGCGAGACGAACGTCCTCCGTGCGCGTGAGTCCGTGTTCGCGCAATGCGGCCATCAATTCGTCCTCGGTCACTCCTTCGCGCTTCATGCGTTTCCGTTGCACTCGGCCATTCGTCAACAGCACGGTCGGCTCTCCCTCCATGCCCTTTTGCAGCCAGGTCGAGTGATTCAGCATCCACGTCAAGAGCAAATTCAATAAGAGCAGCGTGGAAGCCGACAGGAGACCGCCCACGAGGGTACTGTCGCCGCCCACAAGTGCGTTCTGCACCGAATTGGCAATGACAACAACCAGGACAAAGTCGTGCGCGTTCAATCGGCCGATTTCACGCACCCCAAGCATGCGCATGGCCATCAGAACGAAAATGTAAAGGACGGCTGTCTTGCCAACGATGCTGAGCCCGGTCAGCCAATCGGGACAGGTAAAAACCTCGGCCAGCCATTGTTCAAACATCGGGTGTCTCGCGGTTGCCTCTTCCCCCGGGGCAAACGCCATGCCGAGCGGCCGCAGCGTGGAGCAGTGCGTTCAGTCTGACGTTGAAAACGACGAAGATCGACGTGAAGTGCGCACGAATACACCCGTCGGGGACCGGGGCGCGTACAATTCGCGACATGGACGATTTCCGCGAAATGGCCCGTGACCCGAAGCATCGTCGAGGCTTTCAAAAGCTGCTTTACCTGGCAGCCAAAGCGGGCGACGCTGATATCGTGGAGGAGCGACTCTCCTGGGGGATCGATCCGAATTGCGTGTTCGGCAAGGGGACAACGCCGCTGATGGCCAATATCCGCGGCAGTTGTCCGAACGCCGCGACCGTCCGGGCGTTATTACAGCACGGCGCCGACCCGAGCCTGTTGGACCTGGCCGGCCTCACGGCACTCGATTACGCGCGCCGAAAGCTTTCCCGCTTGCAAAGCAAGCCGACGCTGCATCACAAGTCCCCGTCGCTGGATGAGAACAACCAGCTCCAGCTTGGGCCGGACGAGCAAGAGGAAATGGACCGCATGCGCCGCGAAAACCCCGACCTCGATCCCGAGTTTTTTCGCATCTGGTGGAAGGAGCGCTTACGTGCCGTGCGCCGAGTGTTCAACGATCCCGCGGAGGTGGAACAGATTGTGAATTGTCTGGAAGCGGCGAGCGAATCTGAGTAGTCGAGACCCGGTCAAATGAATAGCCCCGCGCTAAAAGAGCGCGGGGCTGCGGGCTGGTCGTTTACCGATTGTTAGTAACGGCGGCTACTTCCGTATCCGCCCCCGGTGCGCGGGCGCTTTCGCGCGGACGGGCCTCATTGACATTCAATCCCCGCCCCTGGAAATTGGTCAGATTCAACTTCCGGACGGCCTCGTCGGCTCCGTCGCTCATTTCCACGAACGCGAACCCACGTGAGCGCCCCGTCTCGCGGTCCATCACGATCGAAGCGCTGGTCACGGTTCCGTACTGGCCGAACAGGCCAACAAGGTCCTCGGAAGTGGTGTCGAAGGACAGGTTACCAACATACAGCTTCTTGCTCACAAAAATCACCTTACTGCGGCTGGTGTCAGCCGCCAACTTGAGAATACTTCTCCGCCGGCACGATGCCGGGAAGAACAGACGTGCGAACCCAGGTTAAGGCATACGGCCCTTCACCAGCAGCAATACCGATCGAGCAATTTGGGGAAGCGGCTTGAGTGGAAAGCTCAGAGCTACGGCACCAGGAAATGTTCGGAATAGGAGCTGCGATTACGTTCGGCGTCACGGATGGGTAATTGCACCCACCACACCGCTCACTATATGCCAGCGCGTCGTTAGAATCCAGCGGAATCGTCCAAGTTCGCCAGGAATATGCCAGAATGAAAAAAACGACGCGGCCCATCGGGATGCCGGTCCCCATGAACCGCGCCTTTGTTGAGTCGCCCAAGCCCCCAGTTAGGCGAACGGCGGGAAAAGATAGCCCTCTCGCTCTCCGAGCCTGTGCACGAATCGGCGCCATAGTCGCCTTTCACTCCGAGGTTGTGCACGAATCGGCGCCGGGTGCCGTGTCCACGGCTTTGCGTGGACATGCTGAGGCCCGCACCCGCGGCATGCCCGCCCAAAGCGGCGGGCATGGCACCCGATGCCTTCGGGCGCATTCGAAGCCGCCGCGATGATAGCATCTGAGCAATGGAGGTGCTGACCATGAACGCTGTCAAAACCGAAAAGAATAGCTGGGTGCAGAAGACTCCAGGCGTGTGCGGCGGCAACGCTTGCATTCGCAATACGCGGATCACCGTGTGGGGTCTTGTCAATTCGCGCCGCTTGGGCGCCACGGACGACGACCTTCTGAAAAGCATCGTGGGACTGACGCCGGATGACTTACAGGCAGCGTGGGATTACTTCAGCGCTCATCCGGACGAGATCGATCAAAACATCCGCGACAACGAAGTAGACTAATCGCGCATGGCCAGGTTGTTTGCCGACGAGGATTTTTCACTTCGAGCTTGTGCACAAATCGGCGCCATAGTCGCCTTTCGCTCCGCGAAAGGAAAGGGCTCGCCGCTCGCGAGACGGTTTAACGCTTTTCGCGGAGCCGCCGTTCCTTTCGCGGAGCGAAAGGCGACAATGACGCATCGGTCGCCCATTCGTGCACAGGCTCGGAGCGAGAGGGCTACAGGGGTAGGAAATATGCGGCCGCTCACCTTATCGTCGGGCTCGGCTGCCGCTATTCCCTTTGAGCCGTCCTTCAGCGGCACGCTGTGCCCACCAGCGGTATCGACCGAGCAATTTACTCAATTCCACATCGGCTGACTTGGCTTCCGCGTTCGAATTGCTCTTGAGGCGCTTCACCAATCCGTCGATCGCACGCTCGCGTTCCGGAGTCAGCACATCGTGCCGGCCCACCAGGACGCGAACAAGGCGATCGGGCTTTGGCTCAATTTTCATGGGCAGAAAATCCTCCGTCACCTGCTCGGGCACCAGATACAAGACTCGAGTCCCCTCGTCGCCAAACCAGTCCTTGCTCCACGTCTTCACCATGGCCCGGGCTTCCTTTTCGAAAAGTCCCTGTTCGACCAAAAGGCGGACCATGGCATCTCCCAATTCCTTTTCCGTCGCCGGTTTATTCGGCATTTCCACCGTGTCTTCAGCGTCCGGCAATAGACGACGGAAGACTTTGAACGACACATGGCGGTCTTTCACCTGAACCAAGACATAAGCGGGGACAACGACCTTGCCTGAGTTCTTTATTTTGAATTCACCATCGCCAAACGCACGCACGACGAAGGGCATCTGAAAGTCGCCGACGCCGCGGTAGAACAGGAACTTCTCGAATTCCTTCTTCTCCGTTCCGGAGGTGCGAAGCGTTGCTGCGTCGGTTTCGCGGGCGGCGAAATAGCGGCCGGTGTCGCGTTCGCTCGCCAGAGTCGGCCGGTCAGTCGACAACACTTTCAGGTCGTCCCAGCGAATCAAGTGTTCCGGCGGCCGGCTGGCTTCCGGATACCAATCGGTCATTAGCCCTTTGGGAAAGTCGACGTGGACGGATACCGTTCGATCGCGATCGGTGTAGAAGTACAGGACGGGTGTTTCCAGGCTGACCATGACATCGGTCCGCCCGCCTTTCACATCGCGATGCCGGCCATGGACAAAGGCGGGCAGGTCGTTGTCGTTCGGATAGAACTTGAGCGGCTTGCCATCCGATCCCGAGAAGGTGCTGAAAGTGCCCCACTCGTGGGCGATGAACTTGTCGGTTTCGCGCGGAGCCGCGGTGACGACCGAGCTGCCCCAGGTCAGCACAGCCGCTAACCCGCACGCGGTAGCGGTCGCAATTCGGGTGAGTCGTAAATGGATCATTTCAAGATCCTCCATTAAATGGCCGCCGACGCCCGGCGGACCATTACATGGATCGTACCGTCCCTCAGAAGATTGAAAAAACTGTTTATCGTTGACGTTACACAGGTAATCGTTGTTTTTGCTGGCGAACTCCAGTCGTTGTGTGATCGATGAAAATGTCGGATGGGATGGAGAAATGACCAACAAAGTTGGCATCCTCTTCATTAAAGGTCGGGGGGAAGACGGCCAAGGGGGGATGGAGAAATCGTTGGCCATCTTGGCCGCCTTGGCCGCCTTGGCCGCCTTCCTTTTTGGATCGGGGGGCCTGCCCGCTGGGGTGGTTTCGACGGGGCGAACCCTTACCAAGCGAGTGTTCCCATTGAACTCGATTCGTGAACTGCTACGCTGACCCTGGCGTCACCTCCGGCGCCGATGTCCTGGGCATCTCCGCCCGATATTCTCAATACCATCCTTGAACCTCCCTCCCGGGATCCCGCCATGCGCTGGGCCAAGTCCGAATACATCCTCAAAGGCGTCTTCCTCGGCCTGCTCCTGTTTGTCTCTCTGCAAAAGGACTTGGACTGGAATGCCACCGGCCGCGTGGCGATGTGGCTCGGCGGCGGCTTTGCCGTCGCGATCCTCCTCGCGGCCGCCCGGCATCACCGCGATATCAAAGGACTCGGCCGCAATCCCCTCGGATTCCTGCTCTTCCTTCTACTCGAAAACCCATTTCTGATTTACGCCGGCATCGTTCTCGGCCTGGCCGGCGCCGCACTCGAATTCCTCATGACCTTGAAGTCGCAGACGCCGCTGGAGAATTTGCCCCCCGAAGCAAACATCCTCGGCTACTGCGTGCTCGGCGGGGCGATTTTCGGCTACGGACTCAGTGAATTGAAGCAGATCGCAAACCCGCTCTATCGCCTCGGCATCACGGCGATCCTGTGTGCGGCAGTTGGTATTGTCTTGTACTACTGGCTCGATGAATTGCACATGCTCGGCGACGCCCATCAGCAAATGCTCCTGGGCGTGCATCTGTTGCTTGGCATCCCCTTCTTTTACTTGCTCATCTTTTGCGGCATGGCCGAGGAATCGGAGGTCGAAATCGCGGCCTTGTGCGCCACATTCGGTCTCGGCATGTATCTCGTCAAGTTCCCCGAACGAATGCCAGCCCTGGGCACGTTGCTTCCCGTTGGGCTCTACGTGATTTATTCCATTCGAATCCTTCGGCCGCTGCGCGTTTTCAAACATGCGCTTCGTGGCATCGGCCACATGCAAGTCGGGCGAACCAAGGATGCACTCGTGGCATTCAACCGGGCCCTGGAGTTGAATCCAAAGCATCCACTTGCCAGGCACGGTATGGTGCGGCTGCATCGCGGCGTGGAACTCGGTCAGCTTGATGCGGAGACGCGCGCGCTGTTGAATCCGAACCTGGTCGTCAGCGAGGCGGCGAACATGCTGCTCGCCGGCACGCCAAGCCCCCATCAGTTGAAGGAAGCGACCGACCTGCTTTCATTCGTCGAAGAACAATGGCCGCAATTGAAGCCGACCACCGATTACTACAAGGCGGTCGCCGACACTCATGGCCGACGACTCGACTCGGCCGTGGAACGCCTGACGAGTCTATTGGATCCAGAAGCCTGGCCGGCGGGCGATCGGCATCGCGAGTCGATTCTGTTTGAAGCATGGCAACTGGCTCTGCGCACGCATCCGGAATTGAAGCGCCGGGTCGGCGACGTGCAGCTTCCATTGCCTGGCCGACGCATGGAAGCGATTCGGGCGATCGAACGCCAATTGCACCGAGTGCCCGGCGACCCCGCGGTATTGAGCTTCCGTTCGGAACTATTTGCCGACGTCACGGGTGACGAGTACTCCCAGGCGGCAGCCGGTGGGCCGATGGCGGATTTTCCTTACGCCTATGCCGAGGAAATCGGCGTGCCGCTGCTCGATCAACCGGACCAATGGCAGAGGGGGGCATTACTCGTGCGAATCGCAGCCCATGGACAAGCCGAGCGGGGACCAGCGCTGTTTCAGAAGCTCGCGGAAGTCGCCGCCAACAATGGCGATGCGGAGGCGGCCCACGGCTATCGCAAACAGGCTCGCTCGTATGGGCAGGAAGTGGGCGCCGCGAATCTCGCACCGATCAGAAGGCCGCATACTTCGCAATCGTCAAGAAACTCGGCGAGGAGGCCGCCGCTGCCAAGGACTGGAAGGAGGCGATCTACAATTACACGCTCTTCAGCCAGTCCGAATCGAGTGGCAAGGAGACGTTGCGAACCCTGGCGCAGATGTATGAGAACGACGGCCAGGTCATGGCGGCGCTGCGAGCGCTGGAAGATGCGCTCACCCGTGGCACGGACAAGGATCTGACCGATCGCAAGGACCGTTATTACTACTCGGTCGAACCGGATGAACTAAGGGACAAGACTGAGGAGGTTCGTGGCTATTTCGACGTGAAGTATTGCGTGAAAAAGGCGAAGGCGTTGCTTGATTCGAATAGCCCGGAGTTGGACGTATTAGACTGGGCCACGCATCTCGCGAAATTGGCCCTGGTCATGGAGCCGAAGAACCTGATTGCTAACGTGCAGATGGCCCGCTGTCAATTGCGCCGCGGTGAGCGCGATGACGGACTCCGCCTCCTCGAAGACGTTCGCGAAATGCAGGCGTCGGGCGGCGACGAACGCGAAGCCCGCGAATGGACAATTCGCCAACTTGGCACGCTTTACCTCGACGAGTATAACCGGCCTGACTTGGCAATTTACTGTCTGAAAGAGTACTTGGACTCGGAGAAGAGCGGCGCCCGGACCCTGTATGACCTCGGTCGTGCCTACGAGGCGCAGGGCAACACCGCCACGGCGATCAAATTCTACCAGCAAGCGGCCGCCTATGAGGACAACCCGATTCGCTGGGACGCGGAAGAAGCGATCCGCCGCTTGCGCGAGCGCGGGCGCCATCGGGAACGGAGACGGCGTGAGCATTCCTACGACGGGACTGGCAAAGATCTCTTCGACTCGCGCCCGATGGTTGGCTTGTGAAGTCCGAATGCAGACCAACTGGCACGGCGACTTGCCATTTGATCTACTCCACCATTTGCGCTCTTACGTAATCAGCGCGGCGAATTACCTCGAGAATCCGCGCCGACTGCGCGGAGCCGGATTGTGATCGCGGAGTGATCGTCCACTACCTGGGGCAGTCATGCGCAAGGTCGGGAGCGAAGGCGGGAAATAAACGGGCCGGCCCATTGGATGGGCCGGCCCGCTTTTGCGTCCGGTGGCTTAACTGGCTATTCAACCTTCGCCTTGCCACGGACGGAAATCTGCACCTTCCCGGCTGTGCCGTTGTCGGTGACGACCGTGATCGTCTTGGCCAGTTCGCCCGCCGCATTGGGCTTGAACACCAGCCGAACGATGTGGGCCTGCTTCGGTTCGCTGCTGTCGGCAACCGCGGTCACCAGGTCGTCGCCGCCCTTCACATCGATGATGCGAAATGGCTTGTCGCCTTTGACCACGACGCTCATTTCTTTCTTGTCGCCGACCCGGACGGCCGGGAATCGAACCATCGCCGGCGTCGCGGTGATCGGCGCGACAATATCGACAATCACCGGAATCCGAACGGTCGGCAGGGATGGATTCGAGGTCGAGAACAGCACATCGGTCGTCCAGGCGCCGACGTCGAGTCCCGGCTTCAAGCTTGCGGAGACTTCGTAAGTGACCTCGGTTTGATCGCGGTGAATCAGTTGGAAATTCGCTTTCACATAGTCGGTATTGCTACCACCGCTTTTGATTTCAAAATACGGGTCGTTGCGCATCGTCACCTGAATCTTGCCAGACCCCTCTTGGCCGCGGCGGATCTGTCCCATCGAAATCAGTTCGGCCGTCTTCGAGAAATTGTCGTTGCGATTGGCGCGAACAGCGAGTGACACCTGTTCGTACGGCTGAGCAAAGGTGACGTAGACGATTACTTCTTTGGGGCCCACGAAACGCTTGGTGTCCATACTGGCGGTGACGTAGGTCGATTCCCCCGGCCGCAGCGTGTTGACCCCAACCGTGGCACTCGTGCAGCCGCACGACACGCCGACGCCCTTGATGTAGACAGTCTGGTTGCTTGTGTTTGTCACCTTGAAATGGTGAACCATCGTCGGTCCGAACGGAACGGTGCCGAAATCTTTAACCCGTTCCGAAAAGAATTTTTCCGCCTCGCCTCCGTAGGCTGAGCCTGCAACCAATGTCCCGATGCACAACAGGATGTTTCTGGTCATGGGAATTCGTCTCCCTTGTATTACGGTCGTCCGATGACGCCAGAATCATCGGCCGCCGAAAGCCTCTCGCCAACAACCTTATGCGATGGTCCGACGTTGCGGGCGATCCGGCCGCCTTAGAAACCGCATCTTTCGTCAATCCGCTACCGGATGAGCGGCACAAGTCGTTCGACCGGAGGGAGCCGTAGGAACCACTCGATCCGCGTGACTGGAATCGCTCCCCGCCTTGCTTCCGTTCGATCCGTCGTGAGGAAGTAAGCGGATTACCGAAATGCGTCCAAACGTATGGAAATGGTCGTCCCTGGAACAACGAAATGAGCGGCAAATCCAATACCAACTTCGCCCAAATAGCCCAGTTTAAGTGAATTCGTAAGAGACATTGGAGGGCCGAGCGGTCGAAGCAGGCTCGTTTGTGTTTGTGGCATAGGCCTCCCGGCCTGTGAGATTTCACAGGCCGGGAGGTCCCATGCCACAAAAATCGGGACACTGCCATCGAAGCCTACTTTGGCCAAATGCTCGCTCGAATCCGCTTAACGATGTGCCAGCACGGCCGCTCGAACGGTTCGCGCGTCGCCTACGCGCAGCGCACGCGCCGCCTCGTGCAGAGTGCTGCCGGTGGTCAATACATCGTCAATCAGCAGTACAGAGCGGCCGGCGACCGGGGCCGATCGCGCGACGCGAAATGCGCCGCGGACATTCGTCATTCGCTGCGATGGCGTTACACGGACCTGCGAGGCCGTCGGACGAATTCGCTTCAACCCGCCGGGGCGATGCTCAATTCGCAACTCGCGAGCCACAGCTGACGAAAGAGATTCCGCCTGATTGAACCCTCTTCGTAGCCTTCGCCACCAGTGCAATGGCACGGGAATGACGAGATCAACTCCCAATTGCCGGAAACGGCTTGCGTGATGGCGGGCCCACAGTCGGCCCATGCATTCCGCCAACATCTCTCCAGGACGATGCTTCATAGCGAGTATGACATCGCGTAGCGACCCGTCGTAAGGGCCCAATCGAAATACCGATTCGAACGCATAACGCTCATCCCGACAGCGCGTACAGCCCGCCGAGACATCCTCATGTTCGCCTACCGTGCTCGAACATCGCGGACAGGTGAAATGCGGATCGGCAGTCAGTGCCAGCGTGCAACCTGGACAGAAGTCGGCTTCCGCATCGCCGACCAGTTCCCGGCAACGGGCACAGACGGGCGGATAGACGAGTTGTCGAAGGCCGCGAACAAGGTCGGTGAGCACGCGATTGAAGAACCGTCTGGCCCGGCTCGACGCGATCGGACTCCCAGTCAGCCGACACGGCACGCCGGTTCGCCATGAACCATCGTCAGAATCGTAACCGGCCAGTCCGCGGGTTGCACGAGGCAATCGGGCGGAACGAAGTAGGAATGCTCCAGAGCAAATCGGCCACGCAACTGGGCATGAGCCAGCCCGTCCGAGAACAGCATCCACGCGCTTTGCGGTGCGAAACTGCACACCTTTCGCGGCGCTTGGGCCTGAAATGGTTCGCTTTCCTTCAGAAAATGATGCAGCCGCAACATGAATGCGTCGTATAGCGATCGGCCCGTTTTCCGACCCGTGAATAGCCGCAACACCGATTGCGAGGGCGACAGCCACTCCTCGACCGATCGCGCTGGCAAGCGGTGAACGGCCACGAATCGGGCAAGCAATTCCGGGAACCGTTCCGACGTCGCCCAGACGTGCGGTTCGTTTGGGTTGATGTTGACGTACACCCGCAGGATCCGCCGGCCCATCGTCGGCCGGGTCGCAAAATTATCGATGTGCAACAGGTCGTTTCGGGCGGTCAGTCGCAAGGCACGCGTTGCCTCTTCCTGGGTCCGGATGGTGACACGGTCTCGGGTCAGTCCGGCCGCATAATGGGGAAGAGCGGTCGCGAGCCAGCCGGTCAAAGACTCCGAAAACCCGCGCAGAAGCTGTTTGAGTCGCCGTCGGTCGGCGTTGTGCCGGTCGCGGTAACCGCTCAACCGGCCACGCACCGGGTCAAAGCTGATGTCCTTATGGCCGTACTGGGCAGCTTCCTGACCGAGCAGGAAAGCGACATCTTCTGGTCTCGGCAGTGGAAAGGGACATTCGGGAAGCGCGATCAATTCATTGCGTTCCAGCGTTTCGGCCGAGAGAGTGAGTTCGGAAATGGCGGAAACCGTGTGCAACGCTTTATGCCGACTTTCTGTGCGCCCCGGTCACGACCACGGTCGGGGGCAGCGAAATCACAAAACGCGTCGGGCCGCTGGACTCGGGGACATATCGCACTTCACCCCCGTGCTCGCGAACCAGCCGCCACGCCGCCGACAGTCCGAGCCCGCGGCCACGCCCGGCCGCCCGTCCCGAATAGAACGGGTCGAACAGGTGCTCGCGAGTCCGTTCGTCGGGACCGGAGCCGTTGTCCTCAACGATAATGTCCAATCGATCCGGCCGATAATTCGACGAAACGCGAACCCACCCGCCGGCTGGCGCCGCCTCCACCCCGTTCCGAATCACGGCCCCCAGGGCGGTCGTCATCTGTCGTAAATCCACGTCGATCCACAGTGGGACGTCCACGGATGTCAGTTGAATCTCGACCTTGCGGTCCGCCGCCAAAGACGACACGGGCACCGCCGCCTCGCGAATCATCCGTCCCAACTCGACCCACTCGAGATGCGGGGCGGGCGGGCGGGCAAAATACATCAACTCCGTCAGAATTCCATGAATGCGCCGCGACTGCCGGACAATCGACTGGAGCGCTCGCCGACGAACGGCGTCTGACTCTTGTTTTAGAAGGTATTGGCTCTGTCCGGAAATGACGGCCAGCGGGTTATTGATTTCGTGGCTCGCTCCGGCGGCCAATTCGGCAACTGCCTCCAGCTTGGCCGCCTCGACCCGCTCGGCGAACAGGTCCACGAGCACGGTATTATTTGGCGCGTCGCCGTCGTCGGACTGCACGTCCTCGGGCGTAGCTAGCCGATTCGCCAGTCGCGGATCCGTACGCGGATCGGTCCACTCGCGATCCAGCCAGTCGTCGATTCCCGGGCCGGCGACATAGTGCTCGCGGATGGGGTTAAGATCGGCCGTCCGCAAGTGCAGTTCAGCGAGGGCCGCTTGCAGATCGAATTCGTCGGCCACGAATAGCCGTACGTCCGCCTGCTCGGCCAGGACAATTGCCGTCTGCACGATCGACTGCAACTTTCGGTCACCGCCGAATTGTTCCACCAGTTCGGGCGAGGCATCGATCCGCCCGAGAACCACGCGGGCCCATTGCGGCAGCGTCCACACGCACGACAGTCGCCAGGCGATTTCAGATCGCGACTTGCCCCAGGTTCGGGTCTGAGTGCCAAAGGGGTCCTCACCGAACGTCGACGCCGCCAGGCAATTCGTCACTGCTTGCGGATCGGCGACTCCGACCGCCCACCAGCCGGCATAGGCCAACCAGCCCCCGGCCCATGCCCGGGCCGGGTCAACTTCGCCGGTTGTCTCCGCGAGGAGTTCGGCAAAGCGGGCGGCAGCAATAGTCGCGCGCACGACGGGGCGAAGCGGTGGATTCCGCCAATCGACCCAGCCAGCGTCCTCGTCGGCGAGGATTCCAGTCAGGAACTGGCGATCGTCAATGGAGAGTCGAGAAGTTTGTTGAGCGGCGAAAGGAATGTCGCGCTCGAGAAAAGCCATCAATAGGCCGGGATCGGCCTGCAGCGATTGCCAGGAAATCGATGAAGAAGCCTGGGCGACGGATTCAAGCGAGGCCAAATCCGGCAGGATCCGGGGGAGTTGCACAGCACGCTCGCCCGGTCCGGTCGCGGCCACTGGGATAACTCCGTGAATCAGATGTCCGAGGTCAGAAGTCAGAGACCAGAAGTCAGTGACTGGCGGTTGACCTCGGATCTCTGACCTCTGACTTCTGGTTCACGCTGCCGCTGCCGGCTCGAGATCGAGCTGGGCGCACATGCGATCGATGAGCGATTCGACTTCGAAAGGCTTGTGAATGAAGTCGTCGGCGCCGGCGAGCTTCAATTCCTGAATCTTGTCTTCTTCCACCATGCCCGACATGCAGAGGATGCGAACGTCTTCCAACGTCGAATCGGCACGCACGCGGTGGCAGACTTCCTTGCCGTTGATGTCCGGGAGCATCACGTCCAGGACGATCAGGTCCGGGTGATATTCCTTGACCATCATGCCGGCGTCGAACCCGTTCTGAGCGACGCGGGTTTCGAACCGGCCATCCTCTTCGAGGAATTTGAGAATCAGTTCGACCAATTCGGCATCGTCGTCCACGAGCAGGACCTTGCGCTTCCCGCTTTCGAGGGCGTCCGTCGGGATGCCGTTGTCTTTCATGAACTTGTACAGGGCCTCGCGAGGAATACGGCGGAACCGGCTGCCCGGAACGCGGAACCCCTTGAGCTGGCCATTGTCGAAGCAGCGGATGATGGTCTGCTGGGAGACCTTGCAAATCTTCGCGGCCTCGCCGGTCGTGAACACGGTCTTCATGCGTTCGTCCACCCCTTGAACTGGCGCGGGGCCAGGTCGCACGAGTGCGGTTTCGCGGCCGTCCGCCGGCCGACGAAGTGACCGCCATCTTCCTTGACGACACAATTCTCCTGCTTTCCGGATCACGCGGTCGGCGGGTTCCGCTTTGGAAACCATACCCTACCGCAATGTCCGGCGAAGCAAGGTGGTCTGGGAAATCCGCGCGAGAAGCCAAGGTGTGACGCAAGTTGGAGAGGATTGCCGACCTTACGGACGACGGGGATTCTACCTGTCTTGCGGATTCGGTCAACGCCAACCCTCGTGGGTTAGCTGAACGATCCGAATTATCCATTCCCGTTCGTCCAGTTCAGCCTGACTATCTTCCGCAGCCTGCGGATCTTGGTCCCGACAGTCCCTATGACCTTTCCGCGGGAACAAACAGCATCCTGCCGTGTCCTAATCTATATCGACGAACCGCGGGTCGCAGTTGACCCGACTTTCCCATTTTACCTGGACACGGCAATAGTAACAGTCCAAGTCCCGAAGTAGTTCGCATACATCGCGTGGGGATTATTGGTCCCCACGCCAGGGCGCGGATTACTTTGAAACCCCAAAATCCGGTTCCACGCGGCTCATGCCGTCAACCGGAGCGGCCCATACCCGATTAGCGCAGGTAAAGCAACAGCACTGCCAGATCGGCCGGGGTGATGCCACTCACGCGACCCGCCTGTCCGATGTTGGCCGGACGAATTCGCGAAAGCTTCTCTCTCGCCTCCAACCGCAATTGAGTGATCGCCGCGTAATCGAAGTTCGCCGGAATCGCGCGCGTCTCCATCTTCTGAAACCGCTCGACTTGCTCCGCCTGCCGGCCCACATAGCCGGCGTACTTGCATTCCAGAACGACTTGCTCGATGACTGAAGCCAACTCACTAGGACCAATGGAACCCATGGGACGTATAAGACCTATGTCGCCCGGAAGACTCCTGAGGAGCGGGTGCATGTCGCACAAAATCTCCCAATCGACGTCCGTCCGCCGCAGCCACTTCTCCAGCGTCTCCCCGTGCATGTTTGTGTTCGCGCAGATAGGCAAACAACTCAGCGATCCCATGCTCCTTCTGTCTCAAATCGTTCCCATTCCGGATGACTGACGCTCCCGACGTCGCGGCCGAACGCGCGTCAAACGGCGATCCGCGTTGTCGTGCCGCAGCGAAAGCCGATACTCGGCCCGCGAAGTGAACATGCGATACGGCTCATCGACCCCCTTGCTGACCAGATCGTCGATCAGCACGCCGATATACGCCTGGCTGCGATCGAGCACGAACGGTCCCCGGCCTTGCAGTTTCAACGCCGCGTTGATTCCGGCCATCAGGCCCTGAGCCGCCGCTTCTTCATAGCCCGTCGTCCCATTGATCTGCCCGGCGAAGAACAGTCCCTCGACCGGCTTGGTTTCCAGCGTCGGCCGAAGCTGGTCCGGCGGGGCGTAGTCGTACTCGACGGCATAGCCCCAGCGCATTACTTCCGCGTTCTCCAGGCCCGGAATAAGCCGCAGCATCGCCTGCTGCACGTCCTTCGGCAGGCTCGTGGAGATGCCGTTGCAGTAATACTCCCTGGTGTGCAGCCCTTCCGGCTCCAGGAAGATCTGGTGCCGATCCTTGTCCGCGAAACGCACCACCTTGTCTTCGATCGACGGGCAATAGCGTGGCCCCCGCGAATGAATCTGCCCCGAGTACATCGGGGCTCGTTGCAAGTTCTGCCGGATAATGTCGTGAACCGCGTCGTTCGTATAAGTGATGTGGCAATCGACCTGCGGCACGGCAATGCGCTCGGTGCTGAACGAGAACGGCCGCGGATTCGCATCGCCCGGCTGAAGTTCGCACTTCGAGAAGTCGATGGTTCGTCCATTGAGCCGGCAAGGCGTGCCGGTCTTGAAACGGGCCAGTCGGAATCCACAAGCGGCAAGCGAATCGCTCAGCGATTCCGAGACCGCGTCGCCGGCCCGGCCTCCCTTGCTCTTGGCCTCGCCCGTGTGCATGATCGCCTTGAGGAATGTGCCGGTCGTCAGCACCACCGCCTTTGCCCGATACAGCGTGCCACCATTCGCCAGGACCCCCACGACTTGTCGCGTAGCGGGACTGCCGGAATCGCCAAAGTCTTCCAACACCAGCGCCTCGACCAACTCCTGCCGCAGCGTCAGGTTCGGCTGTTCCTCGACCCAGCGCTTCATGGTGAACTGGTAGAGCTTCTTGTCGGCCTGTGCCCGCGGCGAGTGCATCGCCGGGCCCTTGGACGCGTTCAGCATGCGAAACTGAATGCCGCTGGCATCGATGCACTTGCCCATGACGCCGCCGAGGCGCATCGATCTCGCGAACGATCTGCCCCTTGGCTACGCCGCCAATCGCCGGATTGCAGCTCATCTGGGCAACCGTGTCGGCGTTGATGGTCAGAAGGGCCGTATTCGCGCCCATGCGTGCGGCCGCCATCGCCGCTTCAACGCCGGCATGCCCGGCGCCGACGACGACGATGTCGAAATCGAAGGTAAGAGTCGGGACCATGAAGAAAGGATACGGGCGACACCCAAAGGTTCCCTCCATTGTAACCGCTGATTTGGGGTGGTGACCGATCCGCTTTTTCCATGTCGATCGCTCTCGCCGTGGCCTCGGTGTCGTATCATCCCACTCCGGAGGCTCGGTGATGAGCGGTAAATCGTCAAATCTCAGTGCCTTGGTGCGCGTCGCCGCCCACTCGGCGGGAATCGGCCAACGGACCGATGCCGAACTTCTCGCGGACTGGCGTAATGGCGACTCCGGAGCCTTCGAAGCGTTGATCCGCCGGCATGGCCCGATGGTCCTGCAAACTTGCCGTCAGGTGACGCGCTGCGAGGCCGACGCGGAAGATGCCTTTCAAACCACCTTCGTACTGCTCCATCAAAAAGCCGGGACAATTCGATCGGCATCGGTTGCCGGCTGGCTGTTCCGGGTCGCTCGTCGAGCGGCCGGCAATGCTCGACGAGCCACCTTGCGTCGCGAGCATCGCGAGTCGACGGTAATCCGCTCCGAATCGGTTCCGCCCGCCGATCCGTCATGGCGCGAGGCCTGTGCCATTCTGCACGGCGAACTCGACCAACTTCCGGATCGCTATCGTCTGCCCCTGGTTCTTTGCTATCTCCAGGGGCTCTCGCGCGACGAGGCGGCCAGGCGACTGGGATGGTCGATCAATGAGGTGCGTGGCCGACTGGAACGCGGCCGGCAACGGCTTCGACTTCGGATCGAGAAACGCGGAATCACCCTGTCGGCCGGATTAATCGCCGCACTGGGCGCCAGAAACGCATCCGCCTTACCGAGTGGACTCGTGGCCGCCACGCTCGCCGCCTCCAAGTCCGGCGTCGTTCGGCCGTTGATCGCGGCGTCATGGAAGTTGGCATGCGGCCTTGGAATCGTGGTTGCCCTGGTTGTCGGCATCGGGCTCCAGTTAGGCAACGCGATTGCACAGCCAGTGAAATCGCCACCGCCTCCGTCGCGAGTGAAAAAACACGAGGCTAACGTCAACAATGCAGCCATCGTGACCGGACAGGTCGTCGATCCGGACGGCAAGCCCGTATCGGGGGCGAAAGTGTTCGCGCGTCGGAGGACCGAAACGAATTCCGAAAAGCCGATCGCTCAATCGGGGGCCGACGGGCGATTCACATTGTCATTGACTGGCCTCAAACCGGATGAGCAACTAACGCTCCTCGCATCGTCTGAAGGATTTGCGGCCGGCTGGCAATCCTGGTCCTGGACAGGCGAGGCCCCCAGCGAACTCAATCTGAAATTGGCCAAGGACGACGTGCCAATTCGCGGGCGCATTCTGGATCTGCAAGGGAAACCGATTGGCGGCGCAATCGTCGAATTAGTTTTGGTTCAAGCGTTTCCGAACGATGACCCGAACGCGTTCGTGCGATGGCTGGCTCATGTCGGCCCTCGCCCGTTGCAAAACACGCTGAACGGCGTGCCGCCCGGCGCTACGGCCAAGGCGACCACCGACCGCGACGGCCGATTCCACTTGACCGGTCTCGGCGCCAATCGCGTGGCGCGACTCAAAGTATCCGGGCCGGCAATTGCCTATGCGAGCATTTACATTGCCACCGCGAAGACGCTTACACCGTCGCGCACCCAAGTCTATCCGGCGACGTTCGACTACACGGCTGTTCCATCGCGCCTTATTAGTGGCGTCGTCCTGGATGCAGTAACCAAGAAGCCCGTTCCGGGCTTGCGGATCACCGGCTACGGCGGGCTGGCCACAACCCAGACGGACAAGGATGGGCGCTATCAGTTGGAGGGCTATAAGAAAGGACCAACCTACACCGTGTACGCTTCGCCCGCGGATGGCTCAAAATACTTTCCTGTAACCGCAAAAGCAACGGACACGGCCGGACTCGATCCTCTCGAAATCGATTTGCAAATTCGGCCTGGCATTCCGGTTTCGGGACGGGTTGCGCAATTCCAGCGCTGGCAAGCCGGTCGCCGGCCAACTCATGTACTACGCGCTGGCGGGCAATCCTAACGTCGCCGGCATTACGGTCGGAGAGCTTGCGGCTCAAACCGTGAACGTTGGGCCCGACGGTTCGTTCACGATTGCAGTTCTCCCTGGCCCCGGGTTTCTGGGATTCACAACTCGAGAGGGCTACTATCCCGCGGCATGCGTCAAGCCCCCCGACTCAGTGCTCGACATCGTCCGTCCGAAGCCGACGCGCGACATGCTCTGGATTGCGATCGGTGGGGGAGGCATCACCAGCATCGACCAGGAGCCATTTCAGGGAATCGCATTTCTCAACGTGGATCCGAAGATGCCACCCGCGGAACAAAGATTCGACCTGAGGCCGGTCGAACCGGTCCGCGGTCGATTGCTCGATCCCGATGGCAAGCCGTTGACCGGAGTGCGCGTTCGTGGGCTCAGACAACGGGGCGAAGTCTGGTGTCCGCCGCTCCAAGGCAACACATTCATTGCCAGCCCGCCGCATCCGGACCGGCCGCGGCGCTTAACTTTTCGCCATGATGGACGAGCATTGGCGGGAACTGCCATCGTCCGGGCTGGATCGGCGCAACCGGTCGATTTCAAACTGGAACGATGGGGGGTGCTGACCGGCCGACTCGTCGACGAAAATGGCAAGCCGATCAGCCATGTGGACGTCAATGCGGCGGGCGTGTTTGACGGCGATCGGTCAAACGCGGTGTCGGTGGGCAATGTATTCACCGACTCGAAAGGCCGCTTTCAGCTCGACGGCCTGATTCCGGGAGTTCCTTACGAACTCTATTTCCGCGAGTTCAAGCCCAACGGCCGCAGCGGAGTATTCGCCAAGGAGATCAGGGCCAAAGCGGGTGAGAATCGCAACCTGGGAGATTTGAAGCTAGCCGTGAAGGATTAGTGATAACAGATTTCACATGAAGGCGCGACGCTGTTTCTCCGCTGGCCGGTGACAGGCACTTCCCGGGTCATTTTCGTGCTAAGCTCTTGGAAGCGGTCGCCCCCGCCTCGCCCGGAGGTCCGCTGATGTCCGAATCGAGCTTCGATTCTCGACCGGGTACCCGCCGGAACGAAATCGTCTTTCTCGGCAAGTCTCCCGGAAAAGTCTGCGTCCGCCTGCTGCTCCTGGGCCTGGCCGTCGCCGGCGTTGCGAGTGCGTTTGCGGCCAGCGAAGAATTTCGCACCTGGCTGCGAGCGGAGCCGACGGCCGCACGGCGGGCCGCCGCCGCGTGCGGCGGCGGAGCCACGCTTCTGTTCGTTTGTGCCGCTTGGATCTGGAACATTCGGATCCGGTGGGTGGCCATATCACCGGAAGGCATCCGCTGGCTCCGCGGCCTTCGCGCCAAGCGCTTCCCGTGGGACCAGTTTGTCGGCCTCCACCGCGGGTCCATCGAAATCTCTGTTTGGGGCGAAGAGTTGAAGGCCGGCCGCTACGCCGACATCGAATTCCGCAAGGGGCGGGCTCTCCGCATCAGCACGCAAACGATCCAAGCGTATGAGGAACTGATCGCCGAAATCCAATTGGCGGCCGCGGAGGCGGTGCGGAAATTCTTCCTGCCTGGCGGGTCGCATGTTGGGCAATCGAGTCCGGGTTCGGTGGCCTACGGCCCCCTCCGGCTGCACCCGGACGGGCTCCAATGGGACGGACGCCACTACCAATGGGACGAGATTGGGGAATACGAGGTGGCGGTCGGCCTTCTGCGGATTCAGCCGACCGAGGGGACTAGGTTCCTGCGGCGGCTCACGGACCTCGGTGACTGGGCGCCGGTAGTGGACCAGCTAAAGGAGAACGTCGGCTCTCGCCAGCTCGGCACGGCCGACGCGCCCCAAGTGTAGGGCGGCATTTTGATTCTGGCAGGGTGATTGATGCCAAAGACCTGACCTTCCCCGATCGTCCCCGCAAAAAAGCCGAATTGTAAACGTGCCTGTCCTTTTCTCCCATCCAAGTTTACGCTTCATTCGCCGACTTGGGCCTCACTTCCGCCAGGAGGCTGGCAAACTCCTCGGCGGTCACGACGCCCTTTTTGATGAGAAGTCGTACCAAGAGGCCAAGCCGCAATCGAAGTTCCACGACTTCGGCGGCCAATTTCTGCGAGTCCCATCCTTCCATATCACGCTGCACTTGAAGCCGGTCAACGCGATCGCGAACTTCGCCAATCGCGACGCCTTGGCTGGCATTCCACCAGAGATCGATGAGGTCCATTTTTGTTTTTCTGTCGTCACTTTGGGACATTGAACGACGCTGCGCCAGGTTATCTGCCCTTTTTAGCTGCTTGGAGTATTTCTGACAAATTCCAGAGACGAATTGAGTAATCGTTGTCGCTTCCGGTTGCAAGCATCTTGCCATCGGGGCTCAGTGCCACGGCTCCTCTTGCCTTCAGAATTGCAATGGTTTTGCCGGTGCTGAGATCCCAGATTCTCACTGGCCCCTCATCTTCGCCAGCAACCGCAAACCTGCCGTCGGGATGGATGGCAACATTGCTGATTTCGGAATCCCCACGGAAAGTCGCCTTGAGCTTGCCGGTCGGCACATCCCAAACCAGGATTGTCCAATCGCCACAGCTCACGAGCGTCTTACCGTCTGCGGTGAATGAGGCGGATGACGCACCCACGGTGTGGCCGCTCAAAGAGGTCTTACGCTTGCCCGTCGCCAAATCCCATAGTTCGATCGAATCACTCGCCTCGACTGCGAGCATCTTCCCGTCGGGGCTAAATGCAAGGGCTTCATGTGCCATCTTCAACGAATAAAGCTCCTTGGAAGTGGCGATATCCCAGACGCGCACGCCTTGCGCATTGGGACCGCTTGCTGCCACCCTTTTCCGGTCGGATGAGATCACCATCGAACTCAGGGCGCCATCCGCGGCCGGAATCGCGCTACTCACTTTTCCGGTTCGTGCATCCATGATTTCGATCGAGCCGCTTTCTCCCCATCCTCCGGCCACAATGGTTTCCCGGTTAATAAACGCGACATATTGCATCTGTCCAGCACGCCCTTGAAATGCAGCCGTGCATTTTCCGCTGCTCGTGTCCCACAATCGGATTGACCTGCCATCTCCCGCCGACGCAAGAGCCTTTGCGTCCGGGCTGAAGGCAAAGCTCCAAACGAACTCCGCGTGGCCCCTGAGGATCGCAGTCGGTTTGAAATTCGAATAGCGAAGCGGTCCTGTTGTGCGTCGCTCGATCCGAACAATGGCGTGCCTAGCGACGCCCCGCGTGTTGATCGCCCCCGTGTAACCCTTGTAATTTGCCACCTTTTCCAGTGCGGGGATGGCCTTCGCGCTCCCAAACTTGGCTAGTGCCAGGCTCGCGTTAAGTTGTGGCCAGCCATCTCTGCTCAAGGCCTTGATTAACTCTGGCTCCGCTTTCGGGTCTCCGAGGTAGCCGATCGCTCTCGCCGCGTCGCCCGACTCTCGGTACTTCCCGCTCTTCAAGATTCTCAGCAGTGGCTCGAGCGCTCGTGCATCGCCGCTGTTCCCCAACGCGAGCACTGTCTCGGGTTGCCGTTCCAGTTTGGTTTTGAGTCCGTCGAGCAAGAGGGGGATATAGTCCTTGTGCGGCCGAAGAAAGGCAAGCCATGTGCCCCAAAGGTAATCGCCTTCTTTCAGTTCGCGGAGAACGGCTTCCGGCCGCAACTCCGCCTCGACCTTCCGCTGAAAGGCCCGAAAATCGTTGCCGCCCGGCGGGGGACCGGCCAAATATTTCAGCACTTCCGATGCATACTTGCGGCTATGACCTCGCCAAAGCGCACGGGCAGCGGCAAGTTTTTCGGCCGAATCACCTTTCGTAAGCTGTTCCGCGAACGCGCTCTCATCTGTATTGCCGGAGCCAGCGTCGCTGAACCGGAGTTCGTCCGGATCTTCGCCAAATCGGGCGAATTCTCCGATGTCGGGTTGCTTCCGAGGTTCGGCGTCAGGCTCTTCTGAATGCATTCTCGTGAGGCTGCAAATGCTCGTTGCCGCAAGGACCGTCAAGAACAGGACTGCCGTTCGCCAGGTAATTGCAGTCATCGAGGTACCCCCATCTCGGTGCATTCGAGTTTGCGCCCCGTCCAATACTAAACGGGCTTCGCCCCAATGCGTTGGCTGCATGAAGCCGGCGCGACCCCCGGGATTTCTTATACTACGCCGCTTACCGCACCACTTGCTCTTGATCGTTTCCCACGCCTGATTTATGTCGATCCCCGCTCCGCATCCTCCCGCGGCCTCGGGGACCGTATGGTTCGTCGTCTGTCCATTGCGATCTTCGCTGTCGCTGTCGTGGGTCTATCCACCGGCTGCGTCGAACGGCGATTTCGCGTGGAGTCCAATCCGCCGGGGGCTTATGTTTACGTGAACAATGTCCCGTATGGTCCGACGCCGGTCGATGTGCCGTTCCTTTTTTACGGCGACTACGACATTCAGCTTCAGAAAGATGGCTATCAGACTTTGCGCGTGAAGCAGCCGATTTCCACGCCGTGGTATGAATATCCGCTCGTCGACTTCTTCAGCGAGAATTTCTGGCCGTTCCAGATTACCGATCAACGGCCGCTCTTCTATGAAATGGAACCGGTGCTCGTGCCTAATCTGGAATTGCTGAAAGCCGAAGGCGAAGACCTGCGCCGCCGAACCGGCGACCTGCCGAAACCGCGTTACCCCGAGGTGAGTAAAGAGAAAGCGGCCAGTCAGCCGGGGGACAAGAAAGGCTTGCCCCCGCCGGCGCCGCCGCCCGTCGAAGCTTTGCCCCCTCCGCGACCCATTCCTGGACTCCCGGCGCCGAAGTCGGTCGGACCACAGTAAGCCGTCCATTCGTTGCAGATTCGTTGCAGAAAGCGGTCCGTTCGTTGCAGATTCGTTGCAGGAATTGTAAATTCGTTGCAAAGGGGTGTGGGTGTGCGCAACGAATGCCGTCCGCTATCCGCGTGGCCGTGTCGCCAGGGCCTGGCGAATGATCGTCTGAACCGCGTTGCGCTCTTCTCCCGCAATCGGCAAACGCGGAGCCCGCACCGTCTCACTGCCGAGCCCGCATTCGGCATTCGCCAGCTTGATGTACTGCACCAGCTTCGGATGCGTATCGAGATGCAAGAGCGGGGTGTACCAGCGATAAACTTTCAGCGCCTCGGCATACTTGCCGGCCATCGCGAGGTCCCAGAGCAGGCGATTCTCCGCCGGGAACGCGTTGACCAACCCGGAAACCCAGCCGTCGACTCCGAGCATCACGCTTTCCAGGGCCAGGTCGTCAACGCCCGCGAACAGCAGATAGCGCTTGCCGCAGACGTTCTTGATGTCCGTAATCCGGCGAACATTCTCAGACGATTCCTTAATCGCTACGAACTTCGGCTCGTCGGCCAGTTCGGCGAACATATTAGGAGTGATGTCCACCGAGTAGGAGACGGGGTTGTTGTAAATCATGATCGGCAGGTCAGTCGCCTTGGCGACGGTGCGGAAGTGAGTCATCGCCTCGCGACCATCGGCCTTGTAGACCATGCCAGGAAGGACCATGAGGCCATCAACGCCCAGCTTCTGCGCATCTTGGGCAAAGCGGCACGCGGTGGCGGTCGTGCACTCGGCGACGCCGGTCAGCAACGGCACTCGACCCGCAATCGTCTCCCGACTGGCTCGAATGACATCGAGCTTCTCTCGATATTCAAGTGAGCAGTTCTCGCCGACCGTGCCGAGAACGATCATGCCATGGACGCCGGCGTTGATCATTGCATCAATATGTTTGGCAGTCGCGGGAAGATCGAGCGATTGGTCGTGTTTGAATTCCGTTGTTGCCGCGGGAAACACGCCTTGCCAGTTCACATTCATAACAACCTCGGTGCGAGAATTGCCGACCGCGGGACGGTCAACGTATTACAATAGAGACAATCGCAGTTACGTCCCGCCGACTGGGTGCTCGAACCCTGGTCAACCCGTTCCCGCTGAGTTCGCTGCATGAACTTGTTGTGCTACCGATTGGCGATGATTGGCCTCGGTGTGTTATTGACCGGCATCCCGGCACGGGCCAAGGATTTTTCGCCCGAAGCACTCGCTTTCTACGAGAAGGAAGTGCTGCCGGTATTGAAGGCCAATTGCTACAAATGCCACGGCAACGGCAAGACCAAGGGAAAATTCAGCCTCGAATCACGCGATGCGATCCTGAAGGGCGGCGACAATGGGTCGGCAGTCAGCCTGGACAAGCCGGCCGATAGCATTTTGCTGAACGCCATCAATTACAAGGACGGCCTGGAGATGCCGCCCACGGGCAAGCTCCATCCGGACCAGATTGCGACGCTGACCAAATGGGTGAAGGCCGGCCTGCCGATGAAAGCCGTCGCCGTCGTGAAGCACGCAAGCAAGGGCGGCGTCATTACGCCGGAGGCAAGGAAATACTGGGCCTATCAGCCGGTCAAGCGGCCCGCGATTCCGGTACTGAAGTTACGCGACTGGGTTGCCAACCCGATCGATGCGTTCGTGCTGTCCAAGTTGGAAGCAAAGGGCTTGGCGCCAGCTCCGCCGGCCGATCGCATCGCCCTGGCCCGGCGAGTGTACTACGACTTGATCGGCCTGCCGCCAACGCCGGAGCAGGTGGACGCATTTGTCGATGACCACTCGCCCAACGCTTACGAACGTCTGCTCGATCGACTGCTCGGCTCGCCTCAATACGGCGAGAAGTGGGGCCGGCACTGGCTGGACGTTGTTCGTTATGCCGAATCGAACGGCTACGAGCGTGATGGCGCCAAGCCCTTCGTCTGGCGCTATCGCGATTACGTCATTCGCAGTTTCAATTCCGACAAGCCCTATGACCAATTCGTCCGCGAGCAACTCGCCGGCGACGAAATGCCCGGCTACCACCCGGATGCGATCATCGCCACCGGCTATTACCGGCTCGGCCTCTGGGACGACGAGCCGGTCGATGGCTTGCAATCGATGTTCGATGAGTACGACGACATCGTGGCGACGACGGCGCAGGCCTTCCTCGGCATGACGATGAACTGCGCCCGCTGCCACGACCACAAGATCGATCCGATTCCCCAGAAAGACTACTACTCGTTGCTGGCGTTCTTCCGGGACATTCGTCGCTATAGCGACACGCGCGACGTGCGCTCGGCAGCGAACTTGAGCGATATCACACCGCCGGACCAGCGCGGCTCGTATGAAGGCGAACTGTGCCAGCGCAAGGCTCGGATCGCCGAGCTGACTCGACGTATGACCGCGTTAGAAGACATCGCCATCAAGCGGATGCCGGCCCTGGATCGCGACGCGGCGGCAGCGAACGATCGGCCGGCGGTGATCAAGAAGGTGGCGAAGTACTTCGAGGCGACGGAATTTGAGGATTACAAGCGATTGTCGAAGGAGCGAAGGGTACTCGAGAAAATGCCGGATCCGTCGCTGGAACTGGCTCTTTCGGTCAACAATTGCCTGGTGCATCCGCCCACCACGACGGTGCTCGCCCGTGGCAACGCCCACGCGGCCGGCGCCACGGTTGCTCCCGAGTTTCCAGAGGTTCTCGGCTTCCCCGTGCCGACAATCCCCCCTCCCGCGAAGAACGCCCGCAGCAGCGGCCGGCGAACGGTGCTGGCCAATTGGATTGCATCGAAGGACAATCAGTTGACGGCGCGCGTCATGGTGAACCGAATCTGGCAGGGACACTTCGGCCGGGGAATCGTTGCGAGTTCAAACGACTTCGGCAAGTTCGGCACCGGGCCCACCCATCCGGAGTTGCTCGATTGGCTGGCGATGGAGTTCATGGGCCGCGGTTGGAAGATAAAGTCGCTGCACAAGCTGATCATGATGTCGAATACCTATCGGCAGTCGGCCCGGGCCACGCCAGAAGCCTTGCGGCTCGATCCGGGCAATATGCTCTTCGGCCGTTTCACCATGCGGCGACTTACGGCCGAGGAGGTCCGCGATTCCATCCTGGCCGTTTCGGGGCAACTCAAATTGGAGATCGGCGGGCCGAGCGTTTATCCGAAGATTTCGGACGAAGTGCTCCACGGCCAGTCAATTCCGGGCAACGGCTGGACGATCGAAAAAGGCGGCGGCTACGACGCGAAGAATCCGACGGCCGGCAATCGCCGTAGCGTTTACGCACATGTGAAGCGCTCGTTGCAAGTGCCGATTTTGATTCAACACGACCAAGCGGACGCGGACAGCAGTTGCCCGGTGCGCTACACGACAACGGTGCCGACGCAAGCGCTGGGTTTGCTCAATGGAGAATTTACGAACACCGCGGCGGCGGCGATGGCATCGCGATTGGAACAAGAATACACAGATTTGCCATCACGCGTTCGGCAAGCAATTCGGCTAACGACCGGCCGGATGCCGGGCGACGAGGAAGTGCGAAAGGACGTAGAGTTCATCCGCGAACTCGAGAGCAAGGCCAAGCTAAGCGACAAGGCCGCCCTGCGGCAGTATTGCCTGCTGGCGTTGAATACGAATGAGTTTGCGTATCTCGATTGATTCGAGGAATTCATGATACAGCAACAATTCTGCCACCGTACTCGTCGCGAGTTCCTCTGGGAAATCGGTGGCGGCTTCGGCTCCGTGGCACTGACGGGCTTGCTGTCGGCCGATGGCTTTTTCAATTCCGCGCATGCGGGCCAGAAGTTCATAAACCCGTTGGCGCCCAAGAATCCCATGATGCCGGCCAAGGCGAAGAGCGTCATCTTTATCTTTTGCTACGGCGGACCGAGTCACGTTGATACGTTCGATTACAAGCCCAAGCTTTATCCCCTGGATGGGAAGACCATCCCCATCAAAACCTTCGGCCGCGGCGGGCACAAGAACGAGGGCCGCGTCGTTGGGCCGAAGTTCGCGTTCAAACCTTTTGGCAAGTGCGGCAAGATGGTGAGCGATTTGTTCCCGCATATTGGTATGTGCGTGGATGACATCGCGTTTATTCACAGCATGTATGCCGAGTCGCCGATTCACGGGTCGGCAATGTTGATGATGAACTCGGGCCGAATTCTCTCTGGCCACCCAGCCCTCGGTTCATGGGTCACTTATGGACTGGGCAGCGAGAATGAGAACTTCCCCGGCTTCGTGGTGATGCTCGACCACAAAGGGGGGCCCATTTCCGGCGCCAAGAACTGGTCGAGCGGCTACATGCCGGCAGCCTATCAAGGGACCGTGATTCGGGCCGACGCAACACCCATTCACGATCTAGCGGCGCCCGCCGGCGTCACGCGTGATGAACAACGCCTATTGCTGGATCGACTGCGCGAAAAGAACGAAGAGCATCGGGCGGCGGGTCGAGCCGACAATTCCGAGCTGGCGGCGCGCATCGCCTCTTACGAACTCGCATTCAAGATGCAAAAGCATGCTCCCGAAGCGGTGGACTTCACGAAGGAGTCGAAAGAGACACACGAGTTGTACGGCATTACGGAACAGCGGACCGAAGACTTCGGCCGAAAATGCCTGCTGGCCCGCCGGCTGGTGGAGCGCGGTGTCCGCTTCATTCAGGTCTATTCCGGCGGCGCGCACAACGATGACAACTGGGACGCCCACTCGGACATTGTGAAGAATCATACCAAGCACGCCGGCGATACCGATAAGCCGATTGCGGGTCTCATCAAAGATCTGAAGCGGCGTGGACTGCTCGATTCCACGCTGATCGTCTGGGGTGGTGAATTTGGCCGGCAGCCCACCGCGGAATACGCTCAGGGAACTGGCCGCGATCATAATGCATACGGCTTTACGATGTGGCTCGCCGGCGGTGGCATCAAGGGCGGCGTCAGCGTCGGCGAAACGGATGAGTTGGGCAGCGCCGCGGTCAAGGATCGCTATCACGTGAAGAACCTGCATGCGACGATTCTGACCCAGTTGGGGCTAGACCCGAATCGTCTAAGCTACTTTCATGGCGGGTTGGACCAAAAGCTGGTCGGCGTGGAAGGCGCCGAGCCGATCAAGCAGATCATTTGATCGCCAAAGCTCGCCGGTCGAATACGATTGCAATCAATTGCGATCATCATTGCGCCCATCCTGGAGTGACCTCTCGTGCGCTACTTTCTCACCGTCGTTTCCGGATTGCTGCTCTTCGCCGGCGTGAGTTTCGCGGAAGATCCCTGGGTCGTTTATCAGGGCAAGGACGGTCCGGGAAAGGGAAAGCACATCGTCCTCGTCAGCGGGGACGAGGAATATCGCTCTGAAGAGGCGCTGCCGCAACTCGGCAAGATCCTCGCAAAGCACTTTGGCTTCAAGTGCACGGTCTTGTTCGCGATCGATCCCAAGACTGGCATGATCAATCCCAACATCAATAACAACATACCCGGGCTCGAAGCGTTGAAGACGGCGGATCTCATGGTGATATTCACGCGCTTCCGCAATCTGCCGGATGAGCAGATGAAATACATCGCCGAATATGTTGAATCCGGCAAACCGGTCGTCGGACTGCGAACGGCAACGCACGCGTTCAACATTTCCGGCAGTAAGACATACGCCAAGTATCACTGGCAAGCGAAAGGCGAATGGGACGGCGGATTTGGCCGGCATGTGTTGGGCGAAACCTGGATCAGCCATCACGGATCGCACGGTTCCCAGGCGACACGGGGAATCATCGCCCCGGATGCAATGGAGCATCCGATCCTTCGGGGAATCAAGGACGGTGATGTGTTTGGATTGACGGACGTCTATGGCGTGCGGCTCCCCTTGCCCGGTGATTCGAAGCCATTGATTCTCGGCCAAGTCGTCGATGGCATGAAATTCAATGACAAGCCATTCACGGGCGGCAAGAAGAACGATCCGATGATGCCCGTGGCCTGGGTGAAGACATTCAAGGTAAAAGGGGGCAATGGCCGCTCCTTCGCTACCACGATGGGAGCCTCGCAGGATCTTCAATTCCCCGGCACTCGTCGCCTGATAGTGAACGCGTGTCTATGGGCTATTGGAATGGAAGACCAGATTAATGAGAAGTCAATGATTGATTTGGTTGGGAAGTACAACCCTTCGCCCTTCCGCTTCGTCAAAGAGTGGAAGGAAACGACTCGGCCTAGTGATCTAGGAGCGGACTGATCCGAAAAAACTGTCGCGAGTGGGCCGGGAATTCCTAAGGACACGCCGTTGAACGTATGCGAGGGCTGTCCGCGTGGTAAATTTGGGAGATGTATGCGCCGAAGCCTGAAGGATTCGCGCCGTTCGGCATGATGGTTGCGGCCAATCAATTATTTCCTTCCGGCATTTAGGGTGCGAACAATGACTCGTGCATTCTTTTCTCATTTCCACATTGCTGCGCAAGAGCAAGAAGTCGGGAGTACGACCGGCCCTTCGGGTCGAGAGTCTTGAAGACCGTCGGACTCCCGCCTCAATCGTTGTCGCCAATTGGGACTTTTTTTCTGGCGTTCTCGATGTGCAAGGGGCCGGGGCTCCATTCATCAACGACCGGATCAAGATTTACCAGGACGGCGGATTCATCGCGGTCTTCGACAATCGCTTTGGTACAAATGACCGCGTAACAATCCATGATCCGATTCTGGGCGATAAGCTTTCCATCGACCAGGCCGCCGTTACCGGTATCACCGTTGAGTCGGGCGACGGAAACGACATCGTTGACCTCAACAGTCTGAAGGCAGGCTTCGACGATCTATTGAAGCCGACCACGATTTCGGCCGGCGCCGGGAACGATGTAATCGCCGGCAGCAATGGCGACGACAGCATCGACGGCGGGCAGGGCCGCGATCTGATCTTTGGCAATTCCGGGAACGACACGATTCTTGGCGGCACCGACAACGACACCGTCATTGGAGGCGTCGGCACCGATTCCATCGACGGCGGCGACGGCAATGACCTGCTGTACGGAAACGAAGATCAGGACACGATCCTCGGCCAGGGCGGTAACGACGTCATTCACGGCGACAACAAATCCGCGGACGGTTTCGGCAATGGCGCCGATTCGATCGATGGCGGCACTGGGAACGATCGGATATTCGGTGGCGGCGGCGACGACACGATATTGGGCGGCACGGGCGCATTTCGGGATACGGTCTTCGGCGAGGGGGGCAATGATACCATCACCGGAAGCTCAGGAAATGACTTCCTGGTCGGCAACTCCGGCAACGACACGATTACGGGCGGCGATGGCAACGATCGAATCTTCGGTGTTCAGGGGGATGACTCACTACTCGGTGGCAACGGCAACGATTCGATCGATGGGGGTTCCGGCAACGACACCTTGCTTGGCGAGACCGGCAACGACACGCTGATTGGCGGTCCGGGCAATGACTTGCTGGATGGTGGACCCGATTTCGATAACGCGATCGACGGCTCCGGCAACAACATATTCCGCAACATCGAGTCGCTCGGCCGCGGAATCCCGACGTTCACCGCCTTCTGGGATGACGCGGGTGCCGGCGATTTGACCATCACGGGCGACAACCTTTTGAACGACCATATCGCATTAGTACAAGTGGGCGGCATCATCACCGTGCGCCAAGGCTTGATGCTGATTCCCATTCAGCTCACGAGCGGCGGCGACGAATTGACCTCGATTCCAGTCGGAAGCCTGAGTGGCATTATCATCAATGCCAATGGTGGGAATGACACTGTGAATATGTCCTCCGTCAGTGTGAGCGCCGCGATCAACGGCGGATCGGGGAACGATGTCCTGTATGGCGGCACTTCGGACGACACGATCAATGGCGGAACGGGGAACGATCGGATTTACGGCAATGGAGGCAGCGATACGATCGACGCCGGCGACGATAATAACTTCGTCTCAGGTGGCGCCGGCAATGACACCATCACCGGCGGGTCCGGCAACGACAATTTGCACGGCGGAAATGACAACGATTCGATCGACGGCGGCGGCGGCAACGATCGGATCTTTGGCGACCGCGGCAACGATGCTCTCAATGGGCTGGCCGGGAATGACTCGCTCTTCGGCGGCGCGGACGACGACGCTCTGGATGGCGGCGCCGATACTGATTTCGGTGATGGCGGCCCAGGCACGGATACGGGCATCAATCTGGAGACGTCCAAGAACATTCCGTGAGGCAATTGACCCCCCAGACGAGTTCTGCGGGCGGCCAGCAGGGCCGCCCACATTCATTCGACTCGGAAGCGACTGCTCCGGACATGGCGGTGCCAGTTTACGTCATCCCGGGCCGGAAAATCGCTCCGGAAGTGCGTCCCGCGCGATTCCTCTCGCGCCAAAGCCGCGTCAATCATCAGCCCGGCGACCGTGAGTAGATTCTGCAACTCCCAGCCCGCCCGCGAGTCGAATTCACGTGAAAATACATAGCGACTCCAGAAATCCACATCCCGTTTGGCCTCGCTCATCCGGCGCTGGTCGCGCACGATTCCCATGTTCCGCACCATGAGACTGCGCAATGAGTTGGTCAGGTCCATGACGTCGAGAGATTCACCCGTCGTCGGCGTCGGGGCTCGATAGGACAGGGCAATTGCCTGCAGATCGCCGGACAACTTTCGCGCATCGTCTGTCAGCGCCCGGGCGCAAAGCGTTCCGTAGACCAAACCCTCGATGAGTGAATTGGACGCGAGCCGATTGGCGCCGTGCAGGCCGCTCGAAGTGACTTCGCCCGCCGCCCACAGATTCGGAAGCGTTGTTCTTCCCTGCATGTCCACCGTGACTCCGCCGATCATGTAATGGGCGCCGGGGCGGACCGGAATGCGATCCTTGGTGATATCCAGCCCAAAGCTGTGGCACACCTTGTTGATTCCAGGGAAGCGTTCGAGCACCCGGTCCGCGTTGAGATGGGAAAGATCGAGGTATACGTTCGGGTGTTGGGTGCGCTCCATGCAGCGAAAAATTGCCTGGGACACCACGTCGCGTGGAGCGAGTTCGTGCCGCGGATCCTCGTTGAGCATGAATCGTTCACCATTGACATCGCGAAGATACGCTCCTTCGCCGCGGACGGCCTCGCTGATGAGCGACCGGGCCGACCCAGCCACATAGAGCACCGTGGGATGAAATTGCATGAATTCCATATCGCGGAGTTCGGCACCGGCTCGCCACGCCGCGGCCATGCCATCGCCGGTCGCGACCGGCGGATTGGTTGTCTCGCGATAAACCATGCCGCAGCCGCCCGACGCCAGGATGACTTGTCGCGCCCACACCAGCGTAATGCCAACTCCTTCCTTCCAGACCACCGCGCCGACGCACTTGCCTTCATGAGTGAGAAGGTCGAGAGTAAACTTGCCGCCACGTAAGTCGATGTTCGGTGTTTCCTTGGCCTTGGCAATGAGGGCTCGCATCACCTCGTGTCCGGTTGCATCACCCAGGGCGTGAACGATGCGCCGATGACTATGTCCACCTTCGCGCACAGCGCCAGCGCGCCTCCTTCCAGATCGAACTTGACTCCGAATCGAATGAGATCGCCAATCTGATGGGGCGCCTCGCGAACGACCATTTCGACCACTTCCGGGTCGCAAAGACCCGCCCCGGCGATGTGCGTGTCCTCAATGTGATTTTCGAAGCGATCTTCGGGCGACATCACGCCAGCAATTCCACCTTGGGCATAGGTACTATTGCTCTCGTCGAGTCGATCCTTGTTGAGCACAAGGACACTGAGATCCGAAGGGATCTCAAGGGCGGCGCGAATTCCGGCGATGCCGGCGCCGATGACGAGGATGTCCGTGAATTGGTGGTAGGCTCGGTGGGCGTCGAATGAGACGAGATAGCGATTGGGGGTCATTCGGCCATTTTAGCGGGCACGCCGCCGGCATGCCCGCTAAACGTCGCCTACTTCTTGGGTTCCGAGGCGCCGCCGAGGAACTTCTTGTAAGGATCGACGTACCCTGCTGGCGGGGCATACCGGTTGTCGCGCGAGCCGTCGGTTCGGTCCTTCGCTCCCAGTTCCGGTTTGACGATTCCCCCGCCAACCGTCGGGCGATGCGTTCGATCCACGGTCCAGTCGCCCTTCTCGACCCGCTTGCGCAAGGCGTCAATCACTGCCTCTTGGTCCTTGACCCATTGCGCGATCTGCTCATCGGTCCAATCGAGCTTCTCGCCGATCTTGTTCCGTTTGAACTTGTCGAGCGTCAATTCCGCCGCCTTCAGTTTGTTTCGCGGGTCGGCCGGGTCGGGCTTGCCCTGGTCGATGTAGTCCGGACCACCGAGTTGCTTGAGCATTTCGTCCCATTGCTTTCGCTGCTCGGGTGTTGAATTCTTGGCCATCTGATCGGCGAGCTTCTTGAGTTCATCGCGCTTTTTCGGATCCTTCATCGTCTCATCGAACTTCTTCTTCATTTCCTCCTTAGCTTTCGGATCCATTTTGTCGAATTGCTTCGCCAGGTCCGCGAGGTCCTTCGGGTCCATTTTCGGCGGCTGGTTCTTGGCCATTTCCTTCATGGCGTCTTCGAGCGCCTTCTGGTCCTCGGGGGAGTTCTTCCTGTTCTTGGCCATCTCCTGCATCATCTTCATGGCTTCTTCCCGAGCTTTCGGGTCCTTCATCATCTCCTGAAGCTTCTTTTGCGCGTCCTCTTTCGCCTTGGGATCTTTGCCGGCCATCTTCTTGGCGAGATCTTTCAATTCGTCGGGGTTGAGCTTCGGAGTTTCCGGCTTGCCCATGTCCTTGGCAATCTGCTTGGCCTGTTTGGCGGCATTTTCCATTGCCTGCTTGTCTTCTGGTGTCTTGGCATTCTTGGCCATTTCCTTGAGCTTGTCCTGTGCCTCCTTCGCCGCCTTCGGGTCCTTGGCCATTTCCTTGAGCTTGTCCATCGCTTCCTGCCTCGTTTTCGGATCGGTCGAGGCAAGCTTTTTGGCAGCATCCTCCAGGGCTTTCGGATCGACCTTCTCACTCTCGGGCTTGGGCGGATCTTTCTTGGCGAATTGATCGGCCATCTTGCCGGCTTCCTTGGCGGCGTTTTGCAGGTCCTGCTTTTGCTTGGGATCACCAGCCTTGTCGGCCATCTGTTGCAATTTGTCCTGCGCTTCCTTGGCAGTCTTCGGGTCCTGCATCATCTTCTCGAGCTTTTTCTGGGCGTCGGCCTTGGCCTTTTCGTCCATGCCATTCAAGTTCTTGGCGATGTCGTACAGTTGCTTCTCGTCAACCTTCGGCGAGTCGCTCTTGTCGGATTGATTGCGGGCTTGCGCCGATTTCTTCATCGCGTCGTCGATCTTCTCGCCCGCATCGCGATTCTTCTTCTTGAGTTCGTCGTTGTTTTTCTTCATCTCTTCGCGAGCTTGGGCGTCCTTGTCCCAATCCTGGATCCGCCGCTCGGCGTCCTTGCGAACGCGCTCGTCCTTGGAGCCGAGATTCTTGCCGGTCTTTTCCAGGTTCTCCGGCGTCGGACGTTCGTTGTCGTAATTCTTCGCCGCCTGATCCGCAGCGGCTCGCGCATTCCTGCACTTTCTTCTTTTTCAATTCGTCGTTTTTCTCGTCGGCCTGTTTTTCCAATTCGTCGAGCTTCTTGCGCACTTGCTCGCGGTTCTCTTGGTTACGCACTAGTCGCTGGAGATCGGTTTTCCGCCGGTCATCGATCTTCGGCTTGGTCGAATTGATTTCCCGATCAAGTTCGCCCAGTTCACGGTCCAACTGTCCCTGTTCGCTGTTCTGGCTTTGATCGCGGGCATCCCTTGGTCCCGACTTGGTGTCACTGCGTGCTTGCTGATCCATTGGACCCATTGGATTCGATCGCTTGTCGCCACCGGCATCGTCGGGATTCTTCGGCGCACCCCGTGAACCGCCCGCGTTGGCCACATCTTCCTTCTTCGGCTGGGGCTTCATTCCCGCTGGGTCCGGACTCCTTTCGGGCTTCGTGTCGGCGGCGTTGGACGGTGGCACATCGCCCTTTGCTCCGGGATCGCTCGACGGCTTTTTGGTGTCCGCTTGGGCGAGCTGCTTTTCGGGCTTCGCGGTGCTGGGTTCCCGTTTATCCTTCGCGCCGGCGTTCTTGGGATCGCTCTTCGGCATGTCGTGCGCATCCGCCTTGGCGACCGGTTCCTTGGATTCCACTCCCGGCTTGGTCGAATCTTTGGGCTCGGGCTTATTCTTGCCGGCGTCGCTGCTTCCGCCGCCGAACGATGGCTTTGCGTCGCTCTTATTCGGAGTATCTGATTTGCCTTCACCGCCCGGTTTTGCCTCGCTCTTATCGTCTTTCGATTTGTCAATGTTGCCAGCCTTGGTCGCGCCTGCGGTGCCATCACCGGTCATGTCCTTGTTCGGATCCGACTTGGGCTTGCGCTCCTCCGCGGGCGGCGGACCAGCCATCGGACCGGTCTTCGGTTCGGGCCGGCTATCGCCCGGATCGACCTTGGCGTCTGGCACTGGCCGAGTGTCGGGCTTCGCGGCGCTTGGATTCTTGTCTTGTTCGGTCTTGTTAATTGCCTTTTCCACGTCCTTTGTCTGCTCGTCGTGATTGGCGGCTCCGCCAGGTTGCTGGTCGGGAGGCGTGCCCATCGGCGGATTCATATTTTCCGCGGGATTGTCGGTAGCGCCGTTCTGGCGATCCGGCTGACCATCCTTTTTGTCGCCTTGTTCAGCGCCCTTCGGCGGCTGTTGCTGAACGTCGCGCTTCTCGGTTGCATTCTGTTGATCCTGGCGCTTCTCATGCGTTTGTTGATCGCGTTTGTCTTTCTGGTTCTGTTGCTCGATTTCTTTCTGCTCGTCCGGCTTGGTCGCGGGCGCCGTCACGATGATCCATTTCCTCTTGGAAATGTTGCGGTTCGGTTTGGGCACTGCACAATTGTCGAATGCTTCGAGCCAGTATTCAATTTTGGCCCCCGCGGCGACTCGCCAGTTGGGGTTCTTGTCCATTCGCAATTCGGGCAGCTTGATAAAGTCCTTATACTCGACCCGAGTCGGCCACGAATTATCCTGCTCGCGGCGGAACGACATGCCGCGCCGATAGGGCTTCGGCTTGAGGTCGAGATCTTCGGCGCCGATGACTCTCATTAGCAGGATTAATTTGTCGACGCCATGGTCGTCCGTGGCCAAACCTTTCAGTTCCAGCGTCCCATTCGCGGGCAATTGCTTCTCGTCTTCTGCTGGCTCCGTGATCTGTACTTCGGGCGCCTGATCGATCAAAACGCGAACCGGGACCGATCGCGGAGCGCTTGGACCTTCATCGGTCGTCGGCGTGAAGGTCACTTTGGCGGTACCGTCCATATCGAGCGCTGGCAGCTTGAAGCGCACCCACATCGGCTGTTCAGGAACTGGTTCGCCGGCAATGGATTGGCCGTTGAGCTCAAACTTGGCATTCTTCACGCCTCGCGAAGTCTTTGCCGTCAGCACGATCTTGGTGCCTCGGGGCGCTTCGATTTCCGATTCGCGGACGTCCTTCACCGACATCGGTTTGAAGCGCAAATAGGCCGGGTAATCGTAGTCCAGATCGAACGTGCGGAAGACAGGCTTGGGATCGATTACGCCCAGGCGCAGCCGGGCAGGGTCCTGATTCTTATCTCCCTCGGGGGTGGTGAACCAAATGCGATAAATGCCCTCCTTCTCGATCGGCACGGTGAACTGAATGGCGTCTGGGCGGCCTTCGATCAGTTCGCCGTCGAGCGTTCGGGGCTGGCCCTCGATCTCGACGTGCCCGCGCTTCACTTCGCGATTCGTTGAAACGATCAGCGTCGCCGTACTGCCAAAGGGAGCGAGGAGATTCGGGTCGTTCGTCGTTTCAGGAGCACGTTTGAGATAGTCGGGGTATTCGTAACTGACTTCGAAGCCGGTGAACTCAGGAATGATCTTGCAGGTGACCGTGTATTCGGGTGTTTGGGAATTGCCGGCGAGGATCTTGTAATGGAAGCCGAAACGAACCTGTTTGGCGGGAACAACCAGCGCGAATTCGCGGCGCTCGCCTTCAACCTTGGTCATCGGCCGTTCTTCGTAGGTTTCAGGGTCGTCCGGGTTGTACCACAGTCGGAGCCGAACCGCGTCGGCATCGTTAGCGCCTGGAACGCGGCCGTTGACATGCACCCGGAAGCTGACGTCCTGGTTGTTGAAAACAGTGACGTCGCCGTCTTTCGGTTCCTGAAGCCTCAATTCGGTTCGCGTCGGTGGCAGGAACGCGACCACTAGGTTCACGAGGGCCAATACGGCAACCATGATTGCCAACCAAACGATGCGCCGATTCTCGATGGCCCGATTCAGGTCGACCCCCTTCAAGTCTCGGGCAGCTTTTTGGCCGATCGCCGTACGAATTGAGCCGGGGAGTTGCTTGTCCTCATCGAAATCAACCCACGTAACAAGGGAGTTTTTCGAATTGGGGACGGTCTGCTCGACCTGGCGGGCGGCGAAATATGGGTTAATCTGGCGACGTGTCGGGCGATAGAGAAAGAGGTAAATCACCAGGAATTCGAGAAAAGCGAAAACAGCGACGGCAGCCCAGCCGGTCCCACGCGGCGTCTCGACCTGGCGGTCAATGAACTGGGCCGCAAGCAAAAACACCAGGAACACGGAAACATCGATCAGGCCAACAATCCACTTATCGAGAGAGCGAATTCGGCGTCGGGCGGCGTCAATTTGCTTTTCAACGAATTCTTCGATCTTGGCGGTATCCGGCGCCTTGGGCGCATCGAGCAATGTGGCCATCACCAATTCTCCTGAGCGGCGTCATCGCAAGGACGCGGCCTCTAATGAATTATAACTCGCCGGGAGCCCATCGCCTCGACCAATTAGGGCGCCGTTACGCAACTCATTAAGAAACCGCGGATTGCCCCTTCCCGTTTGCCCTTTTGAATGGTATTTGCCCGGCTGAGGAGGATGCGCCATGCAAGTGGTTCGCGGTCGAGTTGCGCTCGCTGTATCGATTTCGATTGCCGTGCACGGATTATGTGTACTGGGCTGGCTCAATCTGCACGAAAAGCGAACACCGGCATCGCCAGTTGTGCCCACGGCGGTGCAGAGCCCGGATGATCGCGAGTTCGTTATCAACATCCGTGCCCCGCGACCGGTCCCGGTTGTCTCCAAATCGCCTGTTCTGAGGCCGAATCCCGAGCCGCCCAATTTGTTACCGCCTTCAGTCATCTTGATTCCGACACCGGGCGCACTGGTCCCTGCGGGGAGTTCGCTCAACACGCCGAAGCCTTTGCCGAATTCTGCTTCCGGCATGCCGCTTCACCCCAAATTCAGGGCCGGGAAGTCAGTCGTGTATGTTCTGGATCATTCATCGAGCATGGGTGTCGATGGACTGCTTCGCAGAGCTTGCGGTTCCATCAAAGCATCACTTGGGCAGCTGAATACCGAATGCCGGTTTCAGATCGTGGCCTACAGCGGCGGCGTCGATCGGTTTGACTCACGCCTGATGCTCGCCACGGTGGAGAATCGCGAACGTGCCGGGCGATGGCTCGATACACTCTTTGCCGAAGGGAGCAGCGATCACCGGTCCGGCATCCGGGAGGCGCTATCGTTGCATCCGGACGCTATTTTCCTGCTTACCGATGCGGACGACCTGGATGAGAAGGAAGTGCGGGCGATTCGCGTCTTGCTGCATGACCCCGTTTACTTCTCGGCAGCGGTTTTTGGCGGGACGCAGTCCAAGCGAGGAACGCCACTCGAGCGATTGACGCGGGAAATGGGCGGCGCCGTGAAATACGTCGGCCATTGACGCACTATAATAGGCAACATTGATCAGGAGTATGAATCATGGCAATCACAATTCGTGATGATGCTACGATCCAGGCACTTTCCATTTCTGGAAGCCCGCAGGACGTACGGTCGGCGGACGGCCGACTTCTCGGGCAGTTCGTGCCTGCGAGCGCCTTGACGGTGTCATTCCCGGAATTCGGTGTCAGCGATGCGGAACTGCTCAGAAGGCTGGCGGACCCGAATGAAAAGCGACACACCCCCGAGGAGGTGATGGAGCGGCTTCGGGAGATCGGTCGCTGTTCGCCCTGATCTGGCTTACGTCTGCGCTGGACGAACTTGCGGATATCTATGTTTCCGCCAAGGCCGGCGAAAGAACTCGTATGGCAGCCGCAATTGAAGCACTCAACTCGCGACTTCGTTCCGATCCACTGTCGCAAGGTGAGTCGCGATCAGGTGGATTGCGAATCACGTTCGTGCCTCTGGTCGCCGTGGTTTTTCAGGTAGATCTGAAGTCGCGCGAAGTCACCGTATTGTCCGCTAAACGATTTGGGAAGTGATTGCCCGAATTCAAATTAAAGCCACCCCTTCCCCTCCTCCTCGACAATCCGCTTCATCGCCTCGATCCATGCTGGGTGATCGTTCAGGCACGGACATCGATGCAGTTCCTCGCCACCGTTCGCTTGAAACAACTCTTTGGATTCGTGGCCGATTTCGTCGATTGTTTCCAAGCAATCAGCCGTGAAACCCGGCGTGGTCACAAACACGCGCTGGACGCCGTTCTTGGCGAGGTTGGCGAGGATATCGTCGGTGTAGGGCCGCAGCCACTCCTCGCGGCCGAAGAGAGATTGATACGTTTGCGACCATTTTCCGTTGGCAAATTGCAACCGCTCTTGCAGCCCACGGGTCGTTTGTAGGACCTGGTCCGGATAGGGATCGCCGGCATCGGCGTAGCGCAACGGCAGGCCGTGAAAACTGTAAACGAAATGATCTGGCTGCCACGGAAGCCGCTTGAGTTCATCGTGGACGACGGTTGCCATCGCGTCGAGATATGCGGGATGATCATAGTACGGGGGAACGATTCGCAGGGCCGGCACGCGTCGCGTTCGCATGAGCACTTTGAAGAGGGAATCCGTCGCCGACGCGGTGGTGGTGTCCGAGTATTGCGGGTACATCGGCAGCACAATGAGCCGGTCGATTCCCTGACTAATCATCTCGCGAACGACGTCGGCAAGAGCCGGATTGCCGATCTGCATGCCAAAGCGGACGGGAATCTTGGGCAACGCTTGCTGAAGCAATTCCGCCTGTCGCCTCGTGTAGTGCAACAAGGGCGAGCCCGTAACCGGGTCCCAGATGCGCGCGTATTTTTCGGCCGAACGCTTGGGCCGTGTGGTCAGAATGAAGCAATTGAGGATGAACCACCATTTCCAGCGGGGCACATCGATGACACGGCGATCGTTGAGGAATTCGCGGAGATAGTTTTTGAGCGCCGGCTTGGTCGGGGCGTCCGGAGTTCCGAGTTGGATGAGGAGAAGGCCAGTCTTCATCAGAGGTCAGAGGTCAGAACGCAGAGGTCAGAAGACAGGGCATACTGACCTCTGACTTCTGACCTCTGATTTCTACTTCTTCTGGCACTCCGGCCCTTCCTTGGGCGGCTGCTTTTCGGTGATGTGGCCGGATTCTTTGAGGGCAATGCTCCGTTCGGCATTCAATTGCACGTAGCTATTCCACTGCGCCGGCAGATTCGCTTCGGCGAAGATGGCCTCGACGGGGCACTCCGGCACGCACGCTTCGCAATCGATACAGTCTCCTGGATCGATGTACAGCATCTTCTCGTCTTGGTAGAAGCACTCTACCGGGCAGACGACGCAGCAGTCGGTGTACTTGCAATCGTTACAGGGAGCAGCGACGATGTGAGCCATAACAGGATATGGTCCTTTCTGCCGAGAAGTCCAATGAGAGTCGTTCCCGATGGCATATCATTCAGCCGAAAGTCTGTCCAGGGTAAGTAGTTCCCGAATTCCGCTCGCGGAGTCGACGACTGGCGGGAATGTGGACCATGCGGGGGATTGCTGCGTTTCACCTTTCTTTTCACATCACCAATGGCTTTTCAAGGCGTGTCCGCCAAAAGATCGAAAAGAATTGGAATCCGAACCAGCTACAATCTTACTCTTCGCTGCCACCTACCCGCCGACTGGCTTTGCGGGCCGACTGATGCCGTTTGCCCTCGACCCGCCGCCGCTTGGAAGCTTTCGACGGTTTGGTCGGTCGGCGAACCTTGGGCCGTACGGCTGCGGCTCGGACCATCGCAGCCAACTTTTCCAGGCAATCCTCGCGATTGCGCCCCTGATCGCGCGTCAATTCGGAAGCAAGAACCAACTCGCCCTGGGTCGTGATCCTGGACGGGAATCGTTCGCAAAATCGGGTTTTGACTTCGTCGGGAATACTGGGAGAACCTGCCAGATTCCAGCGGAGGACGGCCTTGGAGGCGACCTTGTTGACGTTCTGTCCTCCTGGACCGCCCGAGCGGGCAAAACTCCACTCGAATTCGTCGAGCGGAATGCGGATGGTGGAATTGACTTCGAGCATGGCAACACCTATCGCCCTTGACCCCGTTCCTTTCGTAGTTTAGCGTTCGAGCATGTTTGGGGCCGGATGCCCTTGATCCTTCGTAGGAAACGCGAAGTCTACATGATGCCTGAACCGGCCACGTCGCGACCGTCGGATTTCTCCCGGCTGCTTGTTCTCCTGCTGCTCGTCGCCGGCCTGCGGACGTTCACCGTTTGGCATACCACCGTACCTTCACGAGATTGCATCATCTTCGTTCGCGACGGTTTGCGGATGGAATCGCCCCCCGGCGGTTTCAGTACTCTCGATGTCATCCGCGGAGTGGCCCATCCGCCGAGTATGCCCGGCGTCGAACATCCGCCCGGCTACCCGGCGGCGATTATTGCGATTTCCTGGCTTGTGCGGCCCTACATGGGCGGCGTGACTACCGAATCGATGGCCTTGAGCGCTCAACTGGTGAGCGCCGTTTCGGCCGTGCTGCTTGTAATTCCGCTGTTCCTGCTCACGCGCCGAATCTTTGATCGCAATATCGGCTTTGCAGCGGTGGTCATGTTTGAAGTCCTGCCGGTATTCGTGGACGTCAGCAGCGATGGCATTTCGGACAGTCTCTGGTTGTTGACATCTGCCTGGGCGTTATGGTTCGCGGTGCGTGCTGTCGAACAGCCGCATATTCGGCCGGCGTTATTGTTTGGACTCGCAGCCGGTGCATTTTGCGGATTGGGATACTGGATCCGACCGGAGGCCGTCGTCGTCGCACTCGCGGCTGGGTTAACGTGCTCCGGAATGGTAATTCGCAAATTGGCGGGGGGAGCCTGGAAGCCGCCCTTTGTCGTTGGCATCGGCCTGGTCATCGGCACGGTAGCCGTCATGGGCCCCTATTGTGCGATCATTGGCGGATTGACCCACAAGAAAACGGGTCAAGGCATTGTGGACACGCTTCAAGGGCACGAGCCGGACCCCTCGTATCATCAGCGGCCCGAAGGGCGGCTTCGCGGCGTGAACGTGCCATTGGCAGCATGGTGGGATCCCGCGGCTGAAGCCCGCGAAAACAAAGCGATTTGGGCACTCAAGGCGCTGGCCAGTGAGTATTCCAAGGCCGCTCACTACGTGTTGCCCTATTTCGCATTGATTGGATTGTGGACCCTTCGACGACGACTGTTCGAGCCGCCAATCGTCATTCTCCTGGCAACCGCGGGCGTTCACCTGACCTTGCTGTGGACGGTGGCCTGGAAGATGAATTATGTTTCTCAGCGGCATACGCTTTTGACGGTGATGATCACGTGCATCGTCGCGGCCGCTTCGTTCCCGGTCATCGGGGCTTGGGCTATCCGGACGTTCAAATCCGCCTGGATTCGGCGGCGAAAGCCGTGGGAAATGGGTGCGGCATTGACGCTCCTCATACTGGCGATTTCTCTTCCCCGCGACATGCGTTCCTTGCACCACGAACGGGCGGGGCACAAGGCAGCCGGCTATTGGCTGAAGGAGCATGCCGAAAGCGTCGCGATCGTCGATCCATTCGGCTGGGCCGAGTGGTATACGGGGCGGACGCTCCGGGAATGGCCGTGGTTGAACCCGACGGCCGATCGAGAGATTTACATTGTCTTCACACCGAACGCGAAAAGCCCGCACTCGCGTCTGGAGCGATTTATTTTTGCTCGCGATCTGTACGACAAGTGCGGCGAGCCGGTATTCAGTTATCCGCCAGGAGCATCGCCTGACAAGATCGAGGTGGCGGTTTACCACTTCGAACCGAAAAGGAAGCACTGAACCGGTGCACTCTTACTTCTGCCAGCGCTTCCATGCCTGTCCCGGCTTATCCACGCGGAAGGAGACAAGCCGGCGATTCGTCACCTCGGTGACATACACCGTCCGGCCGTCTGGGCCGCCAAAGCAGAGATTGCTCGGCGACTTTCCAAGCACGTCGACTTCCCGCAGTATTTCCCCCTTGGGCGACATCTTCACCACAGTTCCCTTGCCATAACGGGCGATGTATAGATTGCCATCCACGTCGCAGCGCATGCCATCGAAACCGAAGTCGGGGAACTTTTTGACGAGTCGCTTGTTCGACAGGCTGCCGTCCTTTTCGATTTCGAACGCCCAGACGTTGCGCTGCGCGCTCTCATTCACGTACAGCGTCTTGCCGTCCGGGCTGACGTCGATCCCGTTCGTGGTTCCCTTGTCCTGAGCGACCCGGACAATCTTTCCGTCGCGGCCGATCTTCCAAACTTGGCCGGTGCCCTTGCCCCAGTTGGGATCGCTGGCGTACATGACGTCGTCAGGGGCAATGGCCAGATCATTCGGCTGATTCATCGCGGCTTCGTGTGCGAACACGCTGATTTTCTTCGTCGCTGGGTCGATGAGCAGGACGTTGTGTCCAACATAATCGGCGACGTACATCATGCCTTTGCGATCGAAGACGATGCCGTTGCCGGTGCTCTTGCCGGGTAGTTTGACCCATACCGCGGCTTTGCCATCCGGTGTCACCTTGCCGATGGTCTGTTGCTCCGCGAAGTTGACGACGAAGACATTGCCCTTCGCGTCACACACTGGGCCCTCGATGCCCTTGGTAAAGCTATTCTCGGCGGTGAACGGCTTGGCGACAAACAGCGCTTCTTCTCCGCATGCAAGTGCGGGCAGCATGGCAATCACGATCAGCATTGTTCGATACATTCACTTTCTCCAGTCGGCGATTCTTACCAGTCCGCAAGTTCTTGGCGGCGCGGATATGACGCCTGGGTGCCCGGCCGCGTGACACTGCGTCCCGCGACCCCGTTGGCACGGCGCGTTGAGTCCAGCAGCGAATGACCTTCCGCGAGTGAAGCCGCCAACGCGCCACAGAATGCGTCGCCGGCCCCGCTGGTATCGAGGGCCCTCACGGTAACTCCCGGCAAGTGGGTGTGGCCGGATTCGGTGACGACTAGCGCTCCTCGCGGACCCATCGTCACGATGACCGTTGCCGGTCCACGCATGCGCAGCGACTCGGCCGCCGCCAGAACGTCGTCGGGGGTTTCGCCCGATCGGCCCGTCAACATTCGCAGTTCTGGTTCGTTGGGAACGCAAAGGTCGAGCATCGTCAACAATTCGTCGGGTAACTCTCGGGCGGGCGCCGGATTCAGGATGCAAATGCGGCGAGCCTCGTGGGCGACGCGAAACGCCTCGGTGATCGTCTCGATCATCGTTTCGCATGGCGCGAGCACGATCGCGCTCGACTGGATCAAGTCGGCGGCCCGGCGGACATCGTCCGGGGTCAAGCCAAGGTTCGCCCCGGGGACGCCCACGATCGCATTCTCGCCCGCATCATCGACCAGAATTGCAGCCGTGCCCGTCGGCCGTTCGGGATCAACTCCCAGGTGCGAAATGTCGATCCCTTCCAGCACCAGTTGGTCTCGGATCGCGCGGCCGAAATCATCATCGCCAACGCGACCGACGAACGTGACATGGGCCCCGAGTCGGGCCGCCGCCACCGCCTGGTTGGCGCCTTTGCCGCCGAATCCCTTGTAGAAGGCGGACCCGAATGCCGTTTCCCCTGGTCGCGGGAGACGGTCAGCTCGGAATGTCAGGTCCATGTTCGCCGAGCCGACCACGGTGATGCGAGGACTTGTCACGTGCGGACTCCGCAAGGCTGGAGAAGCTCATCTTCCCCAAACCGGCCCATTCCGACCACCGTCGTCGAATTCTTTTTCGGCAGAGTGCACGGGTGTGCCGATTGGTGACGATGGCCAATTGGCCAAGTTCGGCTCGAGAGGCTCCTGGCATCGTTCCCTTTTGGAAAATGAGTGTTCGCGGTTGTGGATTCGCCCGTCCATGTCGTAACCTGAATTCGACATCTCTTGCAATCGGGAATGAACCAATGGTGGTCGGCGTCGACCTCGGAACGACTTATTGTGCCGTGGCAGCACTCGATGATCGCGGACATCCGATCACGCTGCCCAATCGCGATGGCGACATGCTTACGCCGTCGGCTGTGCTGCTGCTCGACGACGGCAGTGCGGTCGTGGGACAGGCGGCGCTCGACGTCGCTCAGGAACAGCCGGATCGGGTCGCCACGCTAGTCAAGCGGCGCATGGGTCTCGAATCTTACGGGCGGCTGGTGGCGGGTCGCGAATTCCGTCCCGAGACGTTGTCGGCGATCATCCTTCGCAAATTGGTGCAAGACGCCGAATTGCGATTGGGGCCGATTTCCCAGGCCGTTATCACTGTGCCCGCCTACTTCGATGACACTCGGCGCAAGGCCACCCAGGATGCAGGCCGGATCGCTGGGCTCGATGTTCTCGACATTCTGGATGAGCCCACCGCTGCAGCGCTCGCGTACTCGTTTCAACGCGGCAACGCGATTCCGAGTCCGCAAGCGACGCTCACCGATGGTCCCCAGACCATTCTCGTTTACGATCTGGGTGGCGGAACTTTTGATGTGACGGTCGTCAAGTTGCTGCCCAAACGATTCCAGGTGCTGGCCATTGAAGGGGACGTTCGCCTCGGCGGCAAGGATTGGGACGACCGCATCGTGAACCATGTCGCCCACGCATTCCAGGGGCGATTCGGCACCGATCCGCGGGCAGATCCCCAGAGTCTCGCGGTGCTTCAAGCGGCCTCCGAACGAGCCAAGCGCACGCTGAGCAAGTTGGAACAGACGAGCGTGACCGTCAATCATGCGGGCCACAAGCTCGTCGTGCCGCTTTCGCGCAAGGAATTTGAATCGTTGACGCGTGATCTCCTGACCCGGACAAGATTGACCAGCCAACAGGTGCTCAAGCAGGCGGGCTTGACTTGGGAACAAATTGATCGCGTGCTGTTAGTCGGTGGCTCAACGCATATGCCGATGACCGGGTCGATGCTCCGCGATTTGAGCGGCCGGCCACCCGACAATTCGCTTGCCGTCAGCGAAGTGGTGGCCCGCGGGGCGGCCATTCACGCCGGGATTCTCGGCTCGCGGCATGGGAGCGGACTGCTTAGCCTGGGCGGGTCGGCGAGCGGACTCTCTCATGTCGTCGAGATCAACGTCAATGCCCACAGCCTGGGAATCGAGGTTCGCAAGGACTCCGATCGGGCCAACGACATTATTATTTCCAAGAACACTCAGTTGCCTGCCGCGAGTAGTCGGGTGTACTGCACGCTCCACGACAATCAGCAGCGCGTTCGCGTTCGCGTACTCCAGGGCGAGGCCATGCAAGCCGACGCCTGCATTCCGGTAGGCGAATGCTGGATCGAGGATTTGCCAGCGGGCTTGCCCAAAGGAGCGCCCGTCCAAGTTCGATGTGCCGTCGCCGCGAACGGGCTGATCGACGTGATGGCCCTGGATATGACCAGCGGCCGAATGGCCCGAGCCGAGATCCATCGCACCAGCGGACTATCGGACGACGAATTGCGCGCGAATCCGCCTGGGTCAAAGGGCTGCGGATTCAATAGGCCTGAAGTGGGCCCGCAAAAAGCGCCGTCACGCGCCGCAATGAGCCCATGGGGAGCGCATTCGCCCTCGCGACGGTCCCAGTTGTCTGAATCTGTCTAAGTGGGTCCGCAAAAGGTTTTTGACAATTGGCCGATGTCGCGGAGCCCGAAGCGCAGCGAGGGACCGCGACGAGGCGGCTGCGAAGTCGGTGAAAACTGCGGTTCGCCATCGCGGCGGACCCTCGCTGCGCTTCGGGCTCCGCCGCTACGGGCTTACGAACATTGTCAAACTCCTTTTGCGGACCCACTTAGGTCACTTTGAAGTCCGAGTACGCGCTCCAGCTTCCGAGTCCGCTGGAATTAATCGCTCGCACCCACCAGCGGTAGCGATGGCCCACGATCAAGTCCGTGTCGGGTATCCAACTCAAGCTGCCAACAATTGGCTTCGCCACGTTCTTGCCGATGGTCATATCGATCAGCGAAACTTGATAGTTGGTTGCGCCTGCGATCGCCGTCCAACTCAATGAGGGGCGATGATCGCTGATCGTTCCAATGGGTCCCAACAATGTCGGCTGCACGACCCGGAATGTGCCTGGCGTTGACCAGTTTCCTAGGCCAAATGAATTGAGTGCCCTGACTCGCCAGGAGTAACTCCGTCCCGAAACGAGATCGGAAGGCGGCGCCCAACTCGTGCCCGCGACCCGCGTGGCCGGGAACAGATTGGCGATTCCGGCACTCAGATCGTTCAACCGCACTTCATAGGCCGCGGCGCCAGCAATCGCCGTCCAACTGAGCATTGGCCGCAAGTCCGCGACCTTTGCGGCCGGGCCAGTCGATTGCGCCCGGCCGATGCTAAAGCCGGTGAACGGGCTCCAAACTCCCAGACCCGCTGAATTGACCGCCCGGATCTGCCAGCGATAGCCTCGGCCGGACACGAGATCGCTCGGCGGCTGCCAGCTCGTGCTGGTGACCGTCAAGTTCGGGAAAATGTTGTATTTCAGCGCGGATAAGTCATCGATTCGAATTTGGTACTTCGCGCCGGTCACCGCGCTCCACGCAAACACGGGCCGAACGTCGGCCACACTGCCCGTGGGTCCACTTCGAGAGGGCTGTGCGACCCAGAATTCCTTGTAATCGCTCCATGTGCCCGCGTTCGTTCCCTGCATCGCGCGAACAAATACGCGATAGTAATGTCCCGTGCGCAGGTCCGCGGTGGGCGTCCAACTCGTGCTGGCGACATCGCCCGTAAGAAGATTCGAAATCCCGGCGGTCCGATCGTCGATTCGCACTTGATAGCCGCTCGCTCCGCTCACTGCATCCCACGTGACGATCGGCCGTAGAGTGCTCTGCGGACCAGTCGGATTGGCGACGACGGGGCGGCCGAGTCCGGAAAGTGCAAATTCCGCCCACGCGTTGTCATTGCTGATGGTCACCGTGCGGGAATCGAGTACGATGCCGCCGCTCGATACGGTTACCAAATACGTGCCGTTGGCGACGTATTCGGAAAATGCGCCGTGCTGCGCTGCCGAAAGCGTGTCGGTAAAGCCGCTGCCCGATACAGTGCGAGCATCAACGGTGACCGATGCGCCTTCCGACACATCGAAGTAGTCATTCCCGTTTTGGTCGTCGAAGGCGGTCCCAGCGATATACCCACCGACGCCACCGGGCCGGTAAAGGCCCAATCGATGTGTCGAGACCCAGGCTTCTGGGACCCCATCCTGTGACTCGTAAGCGGCCGGCGCTTCATAAAGGTCGGTGTCGATGCCAATGGCATTGAACGACGGGAGATTGGGGTCCGAGCCGCTATCTCGCCCGAGCAGGTTTTGCAAATGGCCGAGCGAACTGGAGTTCAATTCCAGCATGTAGGCGACGGTATCGAGAAACGCGGCACGTTGCTGAAGTCCGGCGAGATTGATCGTGCCCGAGTTGTACGCGGCTTTCGACGCCGCCAGGGATCCGACCGCGAAACCGATGTCCTCTCCGTACCAGGAGAATTGTCCGGAGTAGCCCCAGGTGTCGGCCGGCGCTGAATCATTTTTGGTGTAGCCGGGCAGAGCAAAACGATTCCCGGAGTTGACTCCGGTATGCTCGAAACCGTTGACCTTCATCCACTGGTTGTGATTGTCGGCACGCGATTCGAGCAACTCGTCCCAGCCGAACGGACCAGCCGGGGTCGTCGACCGCATCAACGCCAGCGCCTGAGCGTAGTGCTCTGGAATGCTTGCATGGCTGATCATCGCTTTCAGATCGGTGATGACCGGGTCGCTCTTGGCGAAACTGAATGCGGAATTCTACCGAGCCAGTCTTCAGCCCATCAAGATCATTGGCGAACGTGTTGGGATTCTGGCGGAGCGAGTTGATCAGCACCCAGGCGTACGTTTCATAGGCCGTGTCGATGGTCACGGCTGGAACGAGTCGATCCTCGACCTGCTCGACGCGAAGAACAGCTCTCATGCGCAATCCCTTCATCCTGAAACCAGAACCCTACCGGCCCGCGAAAACGCCGTCCAGTCCGATCGGCAATGGACTGGTGGAGCGGGGCAACTAAGGGGAATTGCCGGAGTTCACCGGCTCAAGCAAATCTGGCACAAGAACGATGTCGAGTCCAGTCGCAGATCGCTCCCGAAGCCTACGACCGACACGCCGCGTGCTTCAAACTCACCCATTGTCCGCCATCCTTGCTCGAAGCCACGCACTGGGTGACGAAGTTCATGCCATCCACCCCATCGAAAACATTCGGATACAAAGTATCTCGTCCCTCGTGTTTTTGACCGTTCGCCCGCTTAACGATGTCGTCGTAAACCGCGACATAGACGTTCGCAAATGCCTCGAAAAATGCCTCCGGATGACCGCTCGGCAGTCGGGTGGAGGCGCCGGCGAGCTTGCCCAGGTATGGGCCGCCCGCCCGGGTATAGACCTTGTGCGGCTCGCCGTTCCGACGAACGAGCAGCTTGTTCGGTTCTTCCTGATGCCATTCGAGAGCGGCCTTTGTGCCATCAATTTCGATGAAGATATCGTTCTCCCGCCCGTGGCTGATTTGCGAAGCCGTGACGGTGCCCAGCGCTCCGTTCGCGTAGCGAATTGCGGCCACGCCGTAGTCATCGAGCTGTCGCCCACCTTCAAATGTTTTGAGCAAGCATGAGATTTGATCCGGGATCAAACCGGTGATATAGCGGCCCAAGTTATAAGCGTGGGTGCCAATGTCGCCGAAGCAACCCGCGGCGCCGCTCTTGGATGGGTCGGTCCGCCAGGCCGCCTGCTTCTGGTTGTCCGCTTCGAGGCGCGTGCGCAGCCAACCTTGAATGTAGAATGCGCGAATTGCATTAATCTCACCGAGTTCGCCGTTGAGCACCATTTCGCGTGCCTGCCGAACCAGCGGATACCCGGTGTAGTTGTGGGTGACCCCAAAAACGACACCGGTCTTCTTCACCACCTCCATCAGTTGCTCGGCTTGTTTGAGGTCGAACGTCAGCGGCTTATCGCAGATCACATTGAAGCCCGCTTCGGCAAATGTCTTGGCAATCTCGAAGTGAGTATGGTTCGGCGTCGCAACGGAGACGAAGTCGACTTTGTCCGGCCGCTTGGCCTCGGCAGCCGCCATTTCCTTGTAGCTTCCGTAGGCCCGATCGGCGGGAATATCGTAGTCCGGGGCACTGGCCTTGGCCTTGGCCGGATCGGATGACAGCGCACCCGCAACAAGAGCCGCCCGGTTGTCGAGCACGCCCGCGGTAGCGTGGACGCGCCCGATGAAGGCGCCTTGCCCGCCACCGATCAGGCCCATGCGAAGCTTGCGATTCAACGGTGCATTGGTCGGCATGGAGAGGCTCCGTGATTTTACGACTGGAGGTTTAGGGATCAGGATAGGAAGCAAGGGGCGTGGGAGGAGTCGTGGCGTGCTCTGGCTTCCAGAACTGCGGGGGTTGAGCCAATCACGCGTAGACAACAGCTTCCGTCGAACTCATATGCGCTTGATCGACGACAAAATGCGGTCTACAGTTACTCAAACTCCCGCCCGGCGTTAGGCCGAAGTTCCGCCTCTCTTCATTCGATCGCGTCGACTCGGAGACCGAACGTGAAAATCCTCGTCGCTTGGGACAATCCCAACGAAATTGAGTTGTTGCAACTCTACTTGTCGGTCGGTGGTGAGAACGACGTCGAGCTTTGTCAGCAAGTGGATCTCTTGACTCGGACCGTTCGTAACGGATGGGATGTGGCGCTGATCGCGCAGACGCTGCCGACAGTCGACGACGGATACGCGGCATTTTCGGCGCTTCGCCGCAAGTACCCCGAATTGCCGGTTGTACTCGGCACGCGTGCCGAGGAAATCATTAGCTTGCCGCGATTCCTGAAGCTGGGCCTGCGATCGTACGTCATTCGCGACAATCGCGGCGATTTTATGTTTCTGCTCCTGTCGGCTCTCGAGTCGGCCGTCGAAGCGGAGCGAGCGGCGAAGGCCAGCTTGCTCGCGGGAAAGCTGCGCGAGGAGTTGGACGGCGTCCGCAGACTGCAAGAAACGATCATCCCGCGTGGCATTCAGTGTCAGAAGGGATACCGCGCGGTCGCCCGGTACGAGCCCTCCGAAGTGTTCGTTGCCGGCGGCCAACCTGTCGTCATGGCAGGTGGCGATTACTACGAAGTGTTTCCCACCGACGAATCGACACTCGTGGCGCTTGTCGGCGACGCCTCCGGTCATGGGCTCAAGGCGTGCATGTCGATCATTACCATGCACACGTTGATTCGCATGATTACCAGTGAGCGCTATAGCGATACCGGATCCTTCGTGACAGACATCAACAATCGGCTGTGCGAGAGCACCATTGTGCAATCCGGCGGGGGGTTCATCACGCTTTTCTACGCGGCTATTGATACCCGCAATCATGTGATGCGCTGGACTTCGGCCGGCCATCCACCGGCACTCCTGCACGATCGCCGCACCAACACGGTTTCGCCGGTCGGCGGCAACAACGAAGGCGGCCTACCGCTCGGCATCACCGCGGAAATGGGCTACGATGTAATGACCGCTCAGATACCGCCCGGCGGCCGAGTCTTGATTTATTCAGACGGGCTGACCGATGCGCTCGCGCCTTCGGGGCGGGAATCGACCATGTTCGGAGTCGACGGAATCTGCCGGTCGCTGCAAGCCTGTTGCGATCTCTCATTGGAAGAGACGATGGAGGCACTCTTTCGCAACTCCCGCGATTTCACCGAAGGCGAAGGACGCCACGACGACACGAGCGTCGTTCTCGTAGAGCGCGAGGCCTAGTTGCAGTCTTGTCGCGGAGACGATCACCTAAATGGAAGCCATTCTCCACTCCGAAATCGTCGCCCGTCTCGCGGCTGGTGCGGAAATCGCCGATGTTTCTCCCGAATGGCCCTCGGGGTGGGGCATCCTTCGAGAATCCGGATTGGCAGCGTGGTCAATTCCGACCATGTACGGGGGCGCCGGCCGCGACTCGTCGGACGTCTTGCGTGCGAGTGAACTGATTGCGTCCGCATGCCTCACAACCGCCTTTATCTTCAGCCAACGTGAAGCGGCCGTCCGCCGGGTGCTCACCGGGCCGGCGATTTTGCAAGAGCGATTCCTCCCGAGTGCGGCGGCTGGGGCCGATTTCCTGACCATTGGCGTATCGCAGATCACAACTTCGCGCCAACATGGCGGGCCTGCGCTTCGGGCAACGCCACTGGGATCTCAAGGGTATCGTCTCGACGGCGAGATTCCCTGGGTGACGGGCGCCGATCAAGCGAAAGCAATCGTGGTCGGCGCCACGCTGGCGGATCGATCACAAATCCTGCTGCTGCTGCCGGTCGATACGGCGGGCGTGCTGGTCGAATCGCCCATGAATCTGGCGAGCTTGCGCGGCTCGCGCACCAGCCTGGTTCGGTGTGCCAATGTCGAAGTGGGGATGGAACTGTTGATCGCCGGGCCGTCGGAACACGTGCTCGGAACAGCCGGTGGCGGCGGGCTTGAAACGTCGTGTCTGGCGCTGGGACTGGCGGGCGCTGCAATCGAGTATTTGCGTGCGGAGAGTGCCAATCGCCCGAATTTGTCGCCTTTTGTCGATCAATTTGAGATTGCCCGGGTTGCGGCACGAAATCGCCTCCACGAATTGGCGACGATTTCGCCGGACCCAGAGGGAACGCTCGCGCTACGAGTGAATTGCACCCGACTGGCACTTCAAGCCACGCAGGCCGAATTGCTCGCCGCCAAAGGCACTGGATTCGTGTCGCCACATGTCGCACAGCGCCACGCCCGCCAAGCACTCTTCTTCCTGGTCTGGTCGTGTCCTCGACCGGTATCCGAGCAAGTTCTCGCCGGGCTAATGCCGGGCCAACAGTAATTCCAAAGGTTCGCGACGTAGCGGCAAGCTGCCAGCTTGCCAGCCCTCCAGCCCACCAGAAATACGTTCAACCGCGAAGGATGAGCCGGATGGGGCGGAGCCTGAAGCGTCAGCGAAGGCGACGCGGAAATCTAGGACTTTGCCGACCGCGGAGACATCGGGCCTTCGCCTTCGCTGACGCCTCAGGCTCCGCGCAATTTAGCATTGTTTGCGCAGCGATCAATAATTGTGAGGATCGAGGGCTTGCGGAATCTGGAAAGCGGTGGAATGGAATTAGGGTGAGTGACGGGACTTGAACCCGCGACGTCCTGAGCCACAGTCAGGTGCTCTACCGGCTGAGCTACACCCACCGTCGACGGTCATCTTAACGGCCGTCGTGGCAATGACAAGAGAAGCCCGCCGAGTGTTCGGCGGGCTTCGGCGAATTTCAGATTATTCCCGAAATCACGGAGCGTATTCCGTGAACTCGCGGGTCACGTCCTTCTGCACGTTCACGTCGTCGCCCACATACAGGTGCAGGTGGTCCTTGTCGATGTACAGAACCTGGACTCGCCGCGTCTGCAAACGGGTCGGGAACGGGTAGTCGGATTGCAGCGTCTCCAGCCAGTACACCGTGCACTTCCAGTGGCAGTGATGGAGTTGCGCCAGCCGACCAGTGGGAAGAATCGCGGCGGATCAATCTTGTCCACGATTCGCTCGCTAAAGATGCGCACGTTGTCGCGGAATTCCTCGCAAACAAACGGCACACCGCGCTTGACCCGCTTCAACTCGCGCAGAACCTCGCGCTCCGTCGGCGGGTCCTCGCACATGGGTGGCGGATAGCCGGGGCGGATCGGCGGCATCACCGGTGTCCGGTTATCGTTCCGCTGGGCGTGGCCAAATTTATCCTCCATGCGCTCCGCCACCCAGGGCTGCACGGGGACCGGCGTCAGGAAGCCCGCGCCAAGCGGATTGCATCCGATCGCCGCGACGGGCGATGCCGCCAGGAGCATCCATAAGCTGCGACGCATCCAAGTCATATCTGCCCCTCCCGGCATCTTTTCCGGCGCAAATCAGGCCGCGCCGATGGTACGGTCTAATTGCGAAACTCCTTGCTTGCCGGAAGTATCGGCCGCTCCTGCTAGAACACTTGAGGGGAAACTCCGCAGAGAGTCCCCGACCTTCACAACCCGCGAAATCGGTCACCCTCCCCGCCGTTGACCTCGCCAAACCTGGTAAGCTGGACAAGAATCGGTATTTCCCAAACGAGCCGTGAGTTTGTTGTCAATGGTCTATCTTTCCCGGATTTACACGAAGTTTGGCGACGGCGGACAAACCGCACTCGGTGACGGGACGCGCGTCTGGAAGGACGGCCTTCGAATTCGTGTCATCGGCGAGGTCGATGAATTGAACTCCGTGCTGGGACTCGCCATTGCCGGGCAATCTCCCGAGGCCGATTTGCTCCGCGGCATTCAGAACGACCTGTTCGATATCGGGGCCGACATTTGCATTCCCATCAATGCCGACGAGTCGAACGTCCTTCGCCTGACGCCAACGCAAACCGAGCGACTGGAGCGGGAAATCGATCGGCTGAACGAACGATTGCAACCGCTGAAGAGTTTTGTCCTGCCCGGTGGTTCATCGTCCGCCGCCTGGCTCCATCTCGCGCGAACCGTTTGCCGCCGTGCCGAACGCTCGGTCGTGGAGTTAATGCGCGACGAGAGCCTTAATCCGAGCGTGCTCACTTTTCTCAATCGTCTTTCCGATCTGTTGTTCGTGCTCGCCCGCATCGCCAACGATGACGGCAAGACCGACGTACTGTGGGTCCCAGGTCAATCGCGAACACAATGAGTGCGCTCTCGCCAACAGGCCGGCTTGCCCCCTCGCCGACCGGGGCCCAACACGTCGGCAATGCACGGTCGTACTTGATTGCCTGGCTCGCTGCTCGTTCGCAAAATGCCCCGCTCTTACTACGAATCGAGGACATCGATTCTCCCCGAATCAAAGCCGGCGCAACCGAGCTAATCTTCGAGGACCTCCGTTGGCTAGGTCTCGACTGGGACGGCGAGCCGGTCGTGCAAACCACTCGCTTACACCTCTATGAGGAAGCCTTTCGACGCCTCCAGCAGCAGGAACTTGTCTATCCGTGCACATGCTCGCGCTCGGATGTGGCGGAAGCCGCGAGTGCGCCGCATCTGGACAGTGCGAATGTCGCTTACCCAGGAACCTGTTCGCACCGGCGCGTTGCGGATGCCGAGGCGTTGTCCGGTTGCCCCTTTGCCTGGCGATTTCGCGCAACCGATTCGCCCGAATTTGTCGATGGTTTTCGCGGGCGCACCCAGGTCGATGTTGGCGGCGACTTCGTTGTCTGGAAATCGGCTGGAACTCCCGCGTACCAACTGGCCGTCGTCGTCGACGATGCCGCGATGGGCATCGGGGAGGTCATCCGCGGCGACGACCTGATTCCCTCGACACCCCGACAACTCCTCCTTTATCGAGCATTCGGCTTTACGCCGCCCAAATTCACGCATGTGCCGCTCGTCGTCGGTCCGGACGGCCGCCGACTCGCCAAGCGGCACGGGGACACGCGACTCGCCACCTTGCGGGCAGCAGGCGTCCGGGCCGAAGACCTGATTGGGCTGCTCGCCTGGTCATGCGGTTGGTTGCCGCGGCCCGAACCCGGCACGGTCCGCGACTTGATGCCGGTGTTCCGAATCGAATCGATTCCCCCTGCCCCATTCGTTTTGACTCCCGATTGGTTGCAAAAGATCGGCTTTTTCGGATGAGGTCAGGCGTAGACTGTATTCATGCGCATTCTCCTGGTTTCCGACATTCACGCCAATTGGCACGCCCTCGACGCGATTCGGGAAGAATTCGACATTTGCGTATTCCTGGGGGATTTAGTCGACTATTGTGTCGATCCGGCGCCATGCATTGAATGGGCGCGAAAGACCGTGCACTATGGAATTCGCGGCAATCACGATCACGGGGTCGCCCAGCGCGTGCATGTCCAGGGCGTCAACGGTTTCCGATATCTCACGGGCGTCACGCGTCCGCTATCGATCGAACGCGTGAATGACGGCGATCGGCGCTATCTCGCCAGCCTGCCAACGAGCTTGCAGTTCACACTCGACGACAAGCGATTCTTTCTGGTGCATGGCACGCCGCGCGATCCCTTGGACGAGTTTGCGCCGCCCGAGGTCGATTTCTGGAAACGCCGTCTCGAACACATTGACGCCGACTATGTCTGTGTGGGCCACACGCACGCGCAGTACATCCTGCACGTCGGAAAGACCACGGTCATTAACCCGGGAAGTGTGGGTCTTCCGCGGGATGGCGATCCCCGAGCAGCCTACGCGATCATCACATCTGAGGGGCCTTTCTTGAAGCGGGTTGAATACCCGATCGAGGAAACGGTTGCTTCGATCGAGTCTTCGCCAATTCCAGATGCCGCCAAGGCCCAGCTTGCCGAAGTCTTGCGAACCGGCAAACTGGAACGAAAGAATGGGTTGCCGGAGAGTGTTGATCTCAACGGCATTTCGCGGAGTCCGATTCCGTTGTGAAAATGCATTGGGGATGCAACCGTTGAACTACACGGGAGGCAGTGTCATGGCCGACGCCTTTGAAGAAGTCGAACTCCAAGGACATATCATCGATTCGCTGCTGTTGCCCAAGGTGCTGGACACCATTCTGACTCGCGGCGGCACGTACATCATCAAGGACATGAAGATCGGCCAGCGCGGAGCCGATCCCAGTAAAGCGCGAATCGAAGTGCGTGCCGAATCGCCGCAGCGCCTGCACGAGATCCTGAACGCCATCCACGACCACGGCGCCATTCCCGTCCATGCGACCGACTGCGAACTGGTCGCTGCCGACCTGGACGGTGCATTCCCGGAAGGCTTCTATTGCACGACGAATTTTCGCACCCAGATCCGGCTGGGCGGCTCCTGGGTGGACGTGCTCGATCAGGAAATGGATTGCGGTATTGTTGCGGACGCTGCTCTCAAGTCCGCCCGCTGCGTCCCCATGACCGATGTGCGTGCCGGCGAGCACATTGTCGTGGGTCTGCGTGGCGTGCGCGTGTTTCCCGAGGCGGCGGAGCGACGGACCGACCTGTTTGAGTTCATGGCTTCGCCCGTATCAAGCGAAAAACCGAAGGGAGCGACGGTTCGCGAAATTGCCGCGGCGATGCGGCGAACCCGAGAATCGGGGCAGAAAATTCTCGCCGTCCTTGGCCCCGCCGTGGTGCATACCGGCGGAAGCGAATGGGTGAGTCGTTTGATCCGGGCCGGCTATCTCCAGGTGCTGTTTGCGGGCAATGCGCTGGCGACGCACGACATGGAGCAGGCGTTTTACGGCACTAGCTTGGGCGTCTCGCTCGAACAGGGCTTGCCCGCGGAAGAGGGGCACGAGCACCATCTCAGGACGATCAATACGATTCGCCGGCTGGGCGGTATTGCACGAGCGGTGGAAGCCGGGAAGCTGAAAAGCGGAATCATGTATGAATGCGTCAAAGCCGGCGTGCCATTCGTCCTGGCCGGGAGCATTCGCGACGACGGCCCATTGCCCGAAGTGATTACCGATGTACTCGACGCCCAGGCCGCCATGCGCCGCCATATCCCGGGTGTCGGTTTCTGCCTGATGGTCGCGACAACTCTCCATTCCATCGCGGTTGGCAATCTTCTTCCCGCCTGGGTGAAAGTCGCTTGCGTCGACATCAGCCCGGCGACCGTAACCAAACTGATGGACCGCGGCAGCACGCAGACAATTGGCATTGTCAGTGACGCCGAGCCGTTCCTACGCGCCCTCGTCCACGAACTGAAATTGACTTGATGAATCTCCAATATGGCTGATGCACCGGAAGGCGAATCGTTTCAGCCTCGATCAAGGATCGACGTCGACGATCGCAATCGTTCCCGCGTCGCCGCCGACAACCGCGGTCAGGCCGTCCGGTGCGAATGCGATAGCCCGCAACTCCGCCAGGCCGATGTCGAAACAGGCGCACTCTGCCCCTGACTCACTGTCCCAGAATCGGAGCGTGCCATCCTTGCCGACCGAAGCCAGCCTTCGGCCGTCGGGCGCAAAGCTGATTGCCTTCACCTCGTGCTTGTGCCCCCGGCAACGAGTCCGACCTGCGGTGCGCCACGTCGCGTCGGCCTCGATTGGCCACAAATGGATCGTATTGCCCGCGGCGACGGCGAGGCGGTCGCCATTCGGCTGAAAGTGCAAGGCTTGCACGGGCGACGGCAGCGATTCCGCCGCAATTGGCGGGCCTCGGCGGGATAAGGAATGAACGATCACCGTCTTGTCGCAAGAACCGGTAACGAGCACGTTGTCATTCAGAAAAGCAATTGCTCCGACTTCATTGCCGTGGGCTTCCAGTTCGCGGCTGCAGAAGCCGCTGCGCGTGTCGATTATCAAGGCGCAGCCGGGTTGTTGCCACCAGCCGCCTCCAAACGCGAGTTTCCTTCCGCTGGGGGAATAGGCGACGGTCAGCATAGGCCCCTGCTGGCCGCCGATTTCACCAAATTCGCGGCGAATCCGCAGGCGTCGATCCCAGAGCTGAACAAACGTGTCGAGACCCGCGACTGCGAACACCCGGCCGGCAGGATGCCAGGCGACCTGAATGAGCTTGTCTTGCGATTCGCGAATGGTGAATGGTCCGCGACCGACCGCGAGTGCGGGCCAAGGACCCAGGCCCATGCCGCGCTCGCCGGCCGCGGCAAGCAAGGCGCCGTCGGGATCGAATGACAAGCAGTTGATTTTTCCGATGCCCACATCGAGCATTCGCATCGGTCGCCGAGCCTCGTCAATCCAGGTCCCAAATAGCGATCGTGCCGGCATCGCCGCCCACGGCGGCCCGCAACCCGTCGGGCGAGACCGCCAGCGCGTTCACGCGGTTGCCGATTGGCCACTTGTAGCAGCCCTGCTCCGTCAGGCGATCCAGATCCCACACCCGCACGGTATTGTCCCAACCTCCGCTCAGCAGTGTTCGCCCATCCGGTCCAAACGCGAGCACGGACACGGTCCCCTGATGCCGGCCCAACGTTGTCGGCCGTTCCGGCCAGCGGCTGAGATCGAATAGCAGTACTTCCCAATCCGAAGTGACGGCAAGCCACCGGGCGTCGGGCGACAATGCCAGTGCGCGACAATCCTTTTGAAGTACGACCGGTTTCGCCAGCGGCCGCGTCACATCCTGGACATGAAGGTACTTTCGGTCCGTCGCCCAAGCCGCGAGTTTGCGGTCGGGCAGGGTGGCAAGCGCGCGAATTCCATTGACGACGCCGAAGCCAAACGGCCTCTGTTTTTCAGTGAACAAATCGAGCAGAAACATCGTCGCTGACCGCGCGACCGCACCGGCGCGATCGCCGATGCCAAAGAGAATTGTGTCCGGCTTGATGAACCCAATGGTACTGATCGGGTGATCCAAACGCGGGAAAAACCGCGGCTCACCCGGCAAATCCCAAACCACCAGAAGACCGTCCGAGTTTCCGGTTGCCAGGTAGTGTCCGTCGCAGCTGAAGGCGAGAGCTTCCACCGTGTCCGGATCGCTCTGTAAATCAGCGCACTCGCCAGTCGGCGACCAAAGTTGGACGTACCCCTGTTTGCCGCCGCTGGCCAACAATTCGCCGTCCGGCGAGAAGGCCAGGGCTTGAATGGCGTCGGCGTGTGCGTCCAACGTAATCATCGGCGGTTCCGTCCGTCGGGCGGGAATAACGAACCGGTTTTGGGATCATTATCAGATACAAGGCGGCCCCACGGCCATTGCCCAAGATTCATTATCGCGGGAAGGGGAAGATGGGCGATATTGCAATGGCGAGGGCGGTTGCCTGATCGTCTCGAGTCGTTGCGTGGGCAAACATTTGGGAAACTACGCAACCCGCTCCCCATCGGCGAACTATCCGCGCTAACCGCTGAAGGCCGGTTATCTACAATTCCCCCATGCTCTTGGACTCGCTCGCCATCGTCGGCGTTGGGCTGATCGGAGGCTCCATCGGCCTTGCGGCGAAAGCCCGGACTGCAACCCGGCACATTGTCGGCATCGGCCGCAATCCGAATTCGCTGCAACAAGCGGCTGAACTCGGCATCATCGACGAATTCACGACGGACCTGTCCGTGGGTGTGCGATCCGCCAACGCAGTCGTTTTCTGTTCGCCCGTCGATCAAATCGTCCGACAAGCTCGCGAAGCGGCTCCCTATGCCATGCCGGGGGCACTCTTCACCGATGCCGGCAGCACCAAGGCCAATATCGTTCGCGAATTGGAGCGATCCCTACCGGGACACTTGCGCTTTGTTGGCGCTCATCCGCTCGCTGGCTCGGAAAAGCAGGGGGCGGAAAACGCTCGCGCCGATCTGTTCGACGGCCGGGTCTGCGTCGTCACGCCGACGGCCCACACCGATCCCGCGGCGACCGAACGCGCCACGCAATTCTGGCAAAGCCTTGGCTGTATCGTCAAGCAACTGACGCCCGAAGAACACGACCTGGCACTGGCGACGACCAGCCACCTGCCGCATTTCGTCGCCGCACTTTTGGCCAACCAACTGCCGGGCAAGTGGCGGGAATTCACCGCCACCGGCTTTCGCGATACGACGCGCATTGCCGCCGGCGATCCGGCGCTCTGGACCGCCATTGCCCGCGAAAACGCCATCGCCGTGTCGCTGGCACTCGATCGCTTCCGAGACCGGCTCGACGATCTCCGCGATGCCGTTCTGAACCAAGATTCCGACAGCCTCATGGACATCCTGACCGACGCTAAAAAGGTGCGCGATGCTCTGGGAAGTTGAGATCCGCTCGCTCGGCCGCGATGCCGAGCGCGAACGCATTTGCGACGAATTCGATTTGCTCACCCATTCCTCACGCGGCGGCGACCTGGTCCGCGCTTCCACCCGTGGCTTTTTGCTCGAGGGCTATCTCGATCGCGATGCGGCCCGACGACTCACGGATGAGCTGCTAGTCGATTCCGTCGTCGAAACCGCGTCGCTGTCCGAAGTGGGAAATTCACTCGATGAGAACGCGATTACCGTCTTGCTTAAGCCGGGGGTCATGGATCCAGTAGCCGAGAGCGTGCTGACCGCCGCGCAGGATCTGGGCACGCCGCTCGATGCCGTTCGCACGTTTCGCCGCTATTTCGGTACTCGCGAACTGAACCCGAACGATCGGGACATCCTCTACCGCAAGGTGCTCGCCAACGACGCCATCGAGCAACTGGTCGCGGGCGCGTTGCGGGCCGAACACCTGGCGCTTGGTAAGCCGTACACGTTTCAAAAAATCACCGTTGCGCTCCGTGCGCTCGATGACGAAGGATTGCTCAAGCTCAGCCGCGACGGTCAGCTTGCGCTCAATCTTGACGAAATGCAGGCGATCCAGGCCCATTTCCGCGAGCAAGGCCGCGACCCGATCGACATCGAACTGGAAACGATCGCCCAGACCTGGTCCGAGCATTGCTCGCACAAGACGCTCAAGGGGCCGATCGATTACACCGAGACGGTCGACGGCAAGAGCCAGACACGGCGGATCAACAACCTGCTCAAGGAAACGATCTTCGGCGCTACACAAGAGTTGCGCAAACGCATGGCCGCCGATGACTGGTGTGTGAGCGTGTTTGCCGACAATGCGGGCGTCGTCCAATTCGACGACCATTTCCACGCTTGTTTCAAAGTGGAGACGCACAATCATCCCTCGGCCATCGAGCCGTACGGCGGGGCCAATACCGGCATCGGCGGCGTCATCCGCGATCCGCTCGGCACGGGCCTTGGCGCCAAGCCCATTTGCAACACGGACGTATTCTGCTTCGCCCCGCCGGACTTTCCCCCCGATCAGTTGCCACCGGGCGTGCTGCACCCGCGGCGAACGATGATCGGCGTCGTTACTGGAGTCAAGGACTATGGCAACCGCATGGGCATCCCGACCGTGAATGGGGCGCTTGTCTTCGACGAGCGTTACCTCGCGAACCCGCTGGTTTTCTGCGGAACGGTCGGTTTGATCCCAGTCGAACGCATGCACAAGGCCGCGAAGCCCGGCGACTGGATCGTCGCCGTCGGCGGCCGCACGGGTCGCGACGGCATCCACGGCGCCACGTTCTCATCGCTGGAATTGACCGAGGAATCCGAAGCGATCAGCGGCGGCGCGGTGCAAATCGGTAATGCGATCACCGAAAAGAAAGTGCTCGACGTCGTCTTACAAGCCCGCGACCGCGGACTCTACAACGCGATCACCGATTGTGGGGCCGGCGGCTTCTCCTCGGCCGTCGGCGAGATGGCCGCCGACCTCGGAGCCAGCGTTCAGCTCGACAAAGCGCCGTTGAAATACGAGGGCCTGAGCTACACGGAGATCTGGATCTCCGAGTCGCAAGAGCGGATGGTACTTGCGGTGCCGCCGAAGAAATGGCCGGAACTCGAAGAACTTTGCCGCAGCGAAAGTGTCGAGGCCGCGGTCATCGGCAAGTTCGAAGATACCGGGCGATTGAAATTGAGCTATCGCGAGGAGCCAGTCGCGGACCTGGCGATGGCGTTCCTCCACGACGGCCGGCCGTCGGTTGTCAGGAATGCGGAATTCGTGTCTTCCCCTCCCCCGGCTTTGCGGGGGGAGGGCAGGGTGGGGGGTTAAGCGCCACGCGGTCGGAACACGGCGTCCCGGGGCAGCAAGCCTCCGCCCCCCACCCTGCCCTCCCCCCGGCTTTGCCGGGGAGAGGGGAAGACATCCGATGGCTCAGCGGATGTAGGTCGGATCCTGTGCTCAATTCTCGGCAACTACACCGTCGCTTCCAAGGAATGGGTCATCCGCCAGTACGACCACGAAGTGCAGGGCGGCAGCGCGATCAAACCATTGACCGGCGTCAGAAATGATGGCCCGTCGGATGCGGCGGTGGTGAATCCAGTGCTCGGAAGTTGGCAGGGGCTGGCGATCGCCAACGGGATCAACCCGCGGTATGGCGATCTCGATCCTTATTGGATGGCCGCGAATGCAATTGACGAGGCGGTGCGCAATGCCGTCGCCGTCGGCGCTGATCCGGCACGGATCGCCATCCTCGACAACTTCTGCTGGGGCAATGTGAACGACCCGGCCGTGCTCGGCTCGCTCGTTCGCGCCGCGGAGGCTTGCCGCGATGTGGCCCTCGCGTTCGGCACGCCGTTTATCAGCGGCAAGGATTCATTGAACAACGAGTACCGTTCTGCCGACCGCCGCATCTCGATTCCCGGCACGCTGCTCATCTCGGCCATGGGCTTGGTCCGCGACATTCGCCAGTGCGTAACCATGGACCTGAAGGAGCCGGGCAATGAACTCTATGTCGTCGGTCTCACGAAGGATGAACTGGGCGGTTCGCACTATCACCTGGTCACTGGCCGGACTGGCGGGGCGGTTCCGAAAGTGGACCTCGAACTCGCGCCTAAGGTTTTCACGGCCGTGCATACCGCCATTACCAAGGGGCTAGTGCGAGCCTGCCACGATCCGAGTGAGGGTGGACTAGCGGTCGCCCTTGCGGAAATGGCTTTCGCGGGCGGCGTCGGCGTCGATGCGACGGACATGAAGACTGTCGGCGAAGGTCTGAGCGACACGGCCCGCCTTTTCAGCGAATCGCCAACACGGTTTGTCTTGGAGGTGAAGCCGGAACATGCCACGGCATTGAAAGAAGTATTTGCCGGTCTAGCGTTGACGAAAATCGGCGTAACCGTGAAAGAGCCGCGCTTGCGCATCGCCAGCGCGACAGGCGAGTGGCTGATATGGTCCAAGCTGGACGAGTTGAAGGAAGCCTGGCAGAAGCCGCTGAGATGGTAAGCCGAAGAAAGCCCACGGACGTACGTCCGTGGGCTTTAGAAACGCTTATTTATCCTCTGCCGTGATCGCCACGCAGAACGGGGCCGCGCCGACTTCGGGCTTGGTCGCCACGAAGTCGATTGTCGCCACCTTCTTGTCTGGCTTCGGGTTTTCCCAGGTCATCAGATAGAGTTTGATCTTGGCATCGAAGCCTTTGGATGCTTCGTTCTCTCCCTCCCAGGCCGTTTTTCCCCTGGTCGGCCCCTTTTTATCCGGATACGCCCACCAGTCGACAACATCTTTGCCGTAAACGATCTCGATCTCCGCTTTGGATTTGTCCTCGTAATTGATCACGTACTTGCCAATGACCGTGTCGTCGGGAGCGTTATAGCCGCACGCCTGGAGAAAGCGCAGCTTCTTGAGCGTTCGGGCGACTTTGATCCCCTCAATCTTGGTCGGCTTGCCCGTTACACTCGCCGAGCCGAGCTGCAAGACGCCGTCGCCGATCTCGAATTCCACATCGCCAAGCTTCTGCTTTCCCTTGGGCAGCGACTTCAGGTTGTTGTTCGGATAGTTGTTCGAGTGCAAGTTTTCGTCCATCTTCACGGTAGTCAGCCCCTTCAGGCTGATGCAATGGACTGCTTCCGTCTTGAGTCCGGGAGCGCCGGACACCGCTGCCGCGGTCACGAGGGAAATAGAGAAAGTGATTGCATGTCGGGTCACGGAACTACCCCCAGGGCGAATCGGTATGGCAAAGATAGCATCACTGGGACGAGCGACCAATACAGGTCCACTCGAACAAGTTACAATCGGAGCCATGATTCGCGTCCTCGAAACCGACCGGGTTGTGCTCCGCCAGTTTTCGGAGGCCGATGCGCCTTCGCTATTCAGTCTCGATAGCGATCCCGAGGTGATGCGTTATGTGGGGCCATACTCATTGCCGGACGAAGCCACATATCGCGAACGCATTCGCGGTTATTTCCAGCCCTATTACGCGAAAGGTTCCGACTACGGCTTCTGGCTGGCCGAAACGAAAGACGGTGGGCAGTTTCTCGGTTGGTTCCACTTCCGACCGGCGGTCGAGTATCGCTTCGCTCGTGAAGCGGGTTTCATCGATGGGGAATTCGATGTCGGCTACCGACTCGTTCGGCGGGCGTGGAACCAGGGATATGCCACCGAGGTGACAAGGGCACTGATCACCCGAGGGCTCGCGTTGCCGGCGGTGAGGGCGGTCGTGGCGTGCGTGCTGATCGAAAACCTCGCATCGGTCCGGGTGCTCGAGAAATGCGGGATGCAAAAGGTTGGCGAATTCTCGCTACCCGGCTTCGATTGTCCGGCAGCAAAATACGCGATTTCGAAATAGACTCCGCGCCGGCGGCGGAGCTTGAAACGTCAGCGTAAGCGACGCCGAAGCGAATTCGGAGAAGGCATGACGGCAATTCGATTCTCTGGCCCGTTCGGCATCGCCTTCATTGACGCTTCTTGCGGTTGCGCACATCCAGAATGCCGAAAAACCCAGCGGAGCCCGAAGCGCAACGCGAACCCCTGCGCCACGGGGCGGCCCGGTCTTCCCGGGCGATTACAGCGCCTGGGGAGGGCGACGTGACGGGAGTTTCACAGTCGCCAATCGGCCCAACATCCAGCTCACTGAGGCGGTCTGGCGTCGCCCTCGCTTCGCGCTTCGGGCTCCGCCTAACCGCCGCAGCGCAACTCCAATACATGCGCTTCCAGCTCCGAGTTCACCTAGCGGCGCCATTTGAGCCGCTCGAGCGCTCGTGCCGCCTCGTCCGCAAGCTTGGGGCATGGACCCCGTTCGGCCCATTCCTTTAGAAGTTGGACCGCTTCGTCCGTCCCGCAGGCCTCAACCACGGCCACCGCGCGAACTGCACGCAAATCTTCCCTGTGTGGTCCACCAGATGATGGTTTCAGGTTTGTGAGGATCGCATCGATCCGCCGTCTCTGTTCCGGCGACGGCCCATCGTCGATGCCTGCCGCAATGGCGTTACCGCCGGCTGGCCCAATTCGCGCAAGCGCTTCGATGCCGCTTCGCGCTCGGCAAACCGCCCGCTATCGAGTGCCGCTATGAGCTTTTTCGACTCCGCAGGAGGAATGGCGGGCACGAGCGGGTATTTTCGTTTCAGAAATCGAACGGCAACGGCGGGTCGACCCGCGAGCTGCCAAATCGCGGCGTAGGCGTTTGCCGGCATCGGATCGCGTAGATTGTTCCACAACGACGCGGCGTTACTTTCAGACCATATTTCCTGATCGGCTGGCCGGGGTACTTTCCAGAGGAGGATTGTGCCATTGGCATGGCCGGCCGCGAGCAACCGGCCGTCGGGGCTGAAAACCAGCCCGCCCGTTACTAGCTCAGCCGGATAGTTGGCGACCGACTTGCCACGGCCCAGATCCCAGATTACCAAATGCTGCGTGCCGAGAGCGGCGAGGAGCCGGCCGTCAGATGAGAAAGCCATCGTGTCCGTTCCGCCCGAGTTGCGTGGGAGATCGATTATGACCCGGCCGGTTGATACTTCCCACACGCGAATCCCGGCGCTTTGGACGGCGAGCAGCCGGCCATCCGGCGAGAACGTCGGCATGCCGCCCGCGCTAAAGGGGCTCGGCGGAATCGGGCTTCGCGATCCCGGAGCGAGTGTCGATGATGGCATCGCCGCTGGCGACGAGCTGGCCGTCAGGCGACATGCCGCGTGCAATCGACCCGAAGCTGATGCTCCGGACCGGCCCCCCAGTGGAGCAGCCTGCCAGTGGTTGAGTCCCAGAAGGAAAAGCGGAACCGGTTAAGCCGGTAGTCTTCAATTCGCGGCCAGGCGAGCAGTGCCAATGACCCGTCCGGGGCGATACGGATTTCGCGAGCGTTGAGACTCAATCCGAGTTTCTGCGCCTCCCGAAGTTCGACTGTCGCGGGCGGCCGATCCGATTTGAGCGACCAGCGATGGAGGACCAGTCGCTCGTCCACGCCGATGACTGCCTGGGAATCCGGAGTGATGGCCCAAGCTTCCACTTTTGACGAACCCAGTCGTATGGTGCGAATCGATTTGGTGGAACTGATGTTCCAGACGTGAGCCGTGCGGTCGGCGCCGATCGAGATGAGCCGCTTACCATCGCCGGAAAAGAACAACTGCTCCACGGCCCCCGTGTGGCCGCGTGGCGACACGTCCGCATAGAGGTTCTTCCCCGTCGCAAGATCCCACCGCCGCAGAACGGTGTCGTAAGTGACGACCGATCGGCCATCCGGGGCGAACGCTCCGCCGCCCCAACCGATTCGCGCCCGGCCAACGTTGCAATTCCCGGCCGGCCTTCATGTCCCAAAGCACATAATCGGTATCGGTCGGCAATAGAAGTCGATTGCCGTCCGGCGCATATATCGAACTTCGGGGCATAGACGCTCGGCAGGTGAAGGTTCTTCGCCTCTTCGCCGGTTTCGGCGTCCCAAATGTGCCACACGGTCTGTCGTCCACCGGGGCGCTGCGATCAACGTGTCTGCCGTCGGCCGTAAACCGTGCCTCCAGAGCATTGCACTCGGTCACTTGCCAAAGGAGCTTGCCGGTCGCTGTGTCCCATATCCTGACACCCGGCCCGCCACCGAAACACATCGCTTTCCGTCCGGACGAAAATGCCGAATCCAGACGAGTGCGATTTCATACTTCGAAAGCTTCCGGGCTCTTCCGCCGTCGTGTCCCAAAGATTCAAATGGCTCGATAGTGACTCGTTAATCCCAAGCCGAAGATCGGGACAAGTACCCAAGCAGCGATCTCAACTGGAAAAAGCCAGTGACGATCGTAGGAAATCGTTGCACGAGCGGGCAATTACGGCCCGAAGGAAGCCGTCAATCGATCCTCTTGTTGAAGCGCAAGTCCCGGAGCTCTACGGCCGTCACTTGTACGCGACGACAAAAGTACGTCCGTCCTCCGACTGTCCAAAGCGATCGCTGTTTCTCACCCAGCAAATGTGTAACCCGAAGCAATCGCCCATCGCCCGCGTCCCATTCGTGGACCGCTCTCTCGCCAACTAAGTCCGTCTTCGTCGATCACCAATCAACTTCCCCCATCCGGTGAGAACGCCAGCGACTTGAACACCCGCCCGCAACTGGATGGAGCCCAGTCGGGCGACTGCCCCAGTCGGCAGGGGATCGCCGTACAAATCAAACCGCGGCAGCTTCGGAAATGCCTGCGCCGGCGCATAAATCCCACCGACGATCAGGATGATCGCAGCATCGAATCCAGTTGTGGCAGAAAGTCGAACGATTGACGGACTCCATGGCTGCAGTGGGCCGCTGCCGCGTGCTTTGCATGTTTTACAGGAACCAATTGCCGCCGCGGAAGGCGAATTGTCAGGCCCCGACGAACGATCGACTGGCGGTGCGCTTCGGCCCGGTCGATCGACGTTTGAGTTGGACGCCGTGGTTGCCGGGCGGCAATTCCGGGTGCGGATCGCGTTCAAAACTCTCCGTGAACTTGTAGCGACGAATCGCCGCCAGTTCGGCGAAGGTCCTTACGTTTCGCTGTGCCAAATCACTGGCATAAACGTTCCAGAGCTTGGCCGAGGCCAGAGCGTCGTCGGCGGCGGTGTGTGCGCTCGCCAGTGGAATTCCATGTGCCCGACACGCGACCGGCAACTTGCATTGCCGACCCAAGCCCAGCATCGGCCGCAAATACATCAGACAAAGGTGGGGGAATCGATGACGGATGCCCACCCGTTCCAATTCCGCTTCGAGGAAGCGCAAGTCAAAAGCCACGTTGTACGCCGCTAATATGCAACCCGATAGAGCATGCAGGAAGCGGTCGGCGATTTGCTCGAACCGCGGGGCATCCGCCACGTCGCAATCGGTAATTCCATGAACGAATGTGGCGCCCATCCGGCGACTCGGGTTCACAAGCGTATCGAGCGCCAAATCGGCCTTGCCGTCCGGCTGCACGCGAACGACCGATACTTCGACAACGCGATCGTAGCCGGCATACATGCCGGTCGTCTCGAAATCGAGCACGGCCACCGGCGTCTCCGCAATTGCTCGGCCGAGGAGTCCATTCGTGGTTCGCATGAATTCCCTCCATCGTGAAGGGCAGATTACACCATACGATCCGCACCAGGGCAAGCGCAAACGCATGAACTCTGACGCGTCCCCTCCGCAATGCCACCTTTCTGAACGGTCCCACACAGGACGCCACCGACAAGAAGCAAATTGGACCGGATCAACAGGATTGACTGGATGAAAGACAAACTTGGATTTTCATCCTGTTGATCCTGTTAATCCCGTCCAATTGAGTTTTGTCGGGAATGTCCAAACTGTTGCAAATTGTGGCGCCTCCCTCCGGCCGGCAGCCGCCGATTGGCCTTCCTATAATTCGGGGCCGGCCGAGGGAAAGGGGGAAATTCGAGATTCTCGCGAAAATCGATCGTCGCCCATTGTGCCAAATGAATTCCGGATGATGCGCGATGATTCCGGATGGTGCGCGATAGGGGTATGCGCTGCTGCTTCTTCTGGATGAAATGTCGCCTTTCGCGGATCGAAAGGGTTCCAGGGTAGGTCAGGCGAATTTCGCCAGCGTCGTCTTGAACTGTTCGGCCAGACCGGCAGCCGTCCGGTCGTACGCCGCCTCATCCGGCCAGGCGAGCCTGGGATTGAGCAGGTCCGCGGGCACGCCGGGACACTTGGTTGGCACCGAGACGCCGAAGATCGGGTCGGTCCGAACGGCGATGCCGTCGAGCTGGCCCGTCAGTGCCGCGTGCAGCATCGCCCGCGTGTACTTCAGCTTGATCCGTTCGCCGATGCCGACCCCGCCTCCCGTCCAGCCGGTGTTCAACAGCCAGACCGGTGTCTTGTGCGCTTGAAGTTTCTCCTTGAGCAAAGCGGCGTAGCGGCGCGGCGCGAGCGGCAGGAACGGCGCGGCGAAGCAAGTGCTGAATACGGCTTGCGGGGTCGTGACGCCGACTTCCGTGCCCGCGACCTTGGCCGTGTAGCCGCACAGAAAATGCTCCATCGCCTGCTCGAGCGTCAGCCGCGAGATCGGTGGCATCACGCCAAACGCGTCGCAAGTCAGGAAGAAGATGTTCTTTGGGTGCCCGCCGCATCCGCTCGGCTCGTGATTGGCGATGAAATCGAGCGGGTATCCGGCCCGCGTGTTCTCCGTGTATTTTTCGCTGTCAAAGTCAGGGACTCGCGTGACCGGATCGAGCGGCACGTTTTCGAGGACGCTGCCGAAGCGAATGGCGTCAAAAATCTGCGGCTCCTTCTCGCGCCGAAAGACGGATCGTCTTGGCGTAACATCCCCCTTCGATGTTGAACACGCCATCGTCGCTCCAGGCATGCTCGTCGTCGCCGATGAGTCGGCGATCCGGATCGGCGGAAAGCGAAGTCTTACCGGTTCCCGACAACCCGAAGAACAGGGCGACATCGCCAGCCGATCCGATGTTCGCGGAGCAGTGCATCGGGAAGACGCGCTTCCAGGGCAGGATCGCGTTCAGAATCGAGAAGATCGATTTCTTGATCTCGCCGGCGTAGTGCGTACCGGCAATGAGGATCGTTTTGCGCTCCAAACTGATGGCGATGACGGCCGGCGAATTCAAGCTCTCCTTCTGGGCGTCGAAGCGCAAGCCGGGAACCGCCAGGACGAGCCATTCCGGCCGGAAATTCGCCTGTTCCTCGACGGTTGGCTGCAGGAACAGACAATGCGAAAAATGGGCATGCCACGCCTGTTCCGCGATCACTCGCAGGGGTAATCGATGTTTCGGATCCGCACTGGCGGCGGCGTCCAGCACGAATAGCTCGCAACCGTTCGCGTAATCCAGTGCCTGCCGGAGCAATCGATCGAATCGATCGGGGCTCATCGGCCGATTGGTTTTTCCCCAATCGATTTCGCTCGCGACGGTCTTATCCTGGACGATGTACTTGTCCAATGGCGATCGCGCGGTCCGCTCGCCGGTGAGGGCATTGAACGCCCCGTTCGCAGCGAGCTGTCCTTCCCCCCGACGGAGCGCATTCTCCACCAATTCCGCCACGGGCAGGTTGACGTGAACGGGCCCACGGGGTGAGAGGCCATGTCGCGACAGATCGGGGACGGGCATGCGAAACCTCTTGTTGATCGCGATTATAGTCGTTCCCGATCAAGCCGGAAGCGTTGGCGACTGCAACTCGATTGCCCGGCGGCCCCAAGAGCGGTAGAGTACGCAAGTCCGCCCCCTGCCACCCTCTCCCGCCTGACATGACCAATTCCAATCCGACCCGCGTTCGCTATTCGATTCTGTCGTTGCTCTGCGTCTTGGCGATGATCACTTATCTCGATCGCGCCATGTACGGCAGCGCCAAGGACGACATGATGAAGGCCGTCGGTCGCGATCCGTCCGATTTCTTCATGGTGCTCGTCGCGTTTCAACTGGCGTATGCGTGCTTCGAGGTGCCGACCGGATGGATGGGGGACACCTTCGGGCCGCGGAAGACCTTGCTGCGCATCGTCGCATGGTGGTCACTGTTTGTCGCGCTGACCGCGTTTGCAGGTTTGACATTTCCGGGAACTGAAATCGTCGTGATTGGCTTCGGCGTACTCATCGCCATGCAATTCCTGTTCGGCATGGGCGAAGCGGGGGCGTTTCCCAACTTGTCTCGTGCGGTTTACAACTGGTTCCCGGCGGATCAGCGCGGGTTTGCTCAGGGCTCGATCTGGCTGGCGGCCCGTTTTCTGGGAGGATTGACTCCCTTTATTTGGGTGCTTTTGGTTGAGCTGGGCGGTCTTTCCTGGCGTCAAGCGCTCTGGCTCTTCGCTGCCTTGGCCGGCACCTGGTGCATTGTGTTTCTGTTCTGGTTCCGCAACCACCCGAGCGAACATCCCTCGACCAATCGGGCCGAGCGCGATTTGATTGAGTCGGGCCGAGCCCCGCAGGCCGGCCATCATGGCGTTCCATGGAGGCGGATATTCACCAATCGGAACGTGCTGGCTCTTTGCGCCATGTACATGGTGACGAATTTCAACTGGTACTTCCTCATGTACTATTTGCCGCGGGCACTCAAGGGCCAATTCGCCGATTGGAACGGCACGGACACTGGCAAAATGAAGCTGGCTCTGATGGCCGGCGCGCCACTATTGATCGGCATGATCGGGTGCATGTTGGGAGGGATTCTCACCGACCGGTACATTCGGCGAACCAACGATCGCAAATGGGGCCGGCGCATCTTTGCGATGTTCGGCTACGGGATGGCAGGCGTCTGTTATTTGACTGCGACCGGGTTTACCAACAATATCTGGATGTTCGCCTCGTGTCTAATGCTGGTCGGCTTCTTCAACGACTTCATCATGGCGCCGAGTTGGGCGGCGGCGCAAGACATTGGCCGGCGTTATTCAGCCACGGTATCCGGCACCATGAATATGGTCGGAAACCTCGGCGCGACTCTCGGCAACCTCGTGACCGGATTGATCCTCAAGAGTTACACGGTCGACGGTGAAGTCCAATCGAGAGGATACGTCGTTCTGTTCACGCTATACGGCGTCCTCTATCTCGTCGGCGTGGCCCTGTGGCTCCTGATCGATGCCTCGAAGCCGATTCAACTCGACGGCGAAGATCCGATTTCACCGGTGCAATCCGATCCCGAGAAGGCGGACTATCAAGAACTCGATAACCGCTCCTGATTCGCGCAAGTTCGCCCTCGCTCCGCGTGAATCTGTCACGGAACGATATGCTCGCGGGGACCTGCCGTGTACACCCTCCGGCCGATGACTGTCGCTGATATCCCCGAGGCCATCGCCCTTTGGCAAGGCATGAAGGGAATTAGTCTCTTCCCTTCCGATTCCATGGCAGGAATCACACGCTACCTCGAACGCAATCCGAACCTGAGCGTCATTGCCCACAGCGAAGGCAGACTGGTCGGCGCCTGTATGGCTGGGCACGACGGCCGCCGGGGCTATTTGCACCATGTGGCCGTGGTGCCCGGCTGCCGATTACGCGGCATCGGCCGGGCGATGGTCGACTGGTGTTTGCAAGCAATCGCGAATGAAGGACTCGGACGCTGCCACATCCTGGTGGATGCGGACAACCTCGACGGGATCGAATTCTGGAAGCACCTCGGCTGGGGAACGCGCCCGTACCTGCACCTCTTGTCATTCACGATGGATGAATGCCGCGCCTGAGCCGCGTCATTTGGGATATTGCAAGTGTTTCTTCAGAAACGCAAACGTCCCTTTGCCATTGATCTCGTGGTGCCCGACGAACCACTCGATCGCCGTTCGCTCCGGCAATTTCAATCTGTTCTCGTACATATACCGGACCTTGGCGTACTCGTAGGCGATCATCTCGTCGATGCCGACGCCGTCGTCGTGGCCGCGTTCGACCATGAATGGCCGCGGTGCGATCAGGTAGGCCATCTCCGCGTAGTTGAATGTCGTGCCCAGGTCGAACTCCGGCATTTCGTATTCGGGACTGAACATGTAGCTGCCGCGATAATCGACGGAGACGTTTTTGCCGACCCACTCGTTGAAGTCCCCGGAGCAGATCGAGAGGCAATACTTCGGCAGAATGGCCGGCACGCGCATCGCCGTCTTGCCGCCGTAGCTCAGTCCATAGAACGCGATTTTTTTGGGATCGACATTGGGCAGAGTGCTGAGCCAATCGAGCGTTCGTTCGTGCTGGCGAACGATGAACGAGAAGAGCGACAGCTTGAGCGGGTTCGCCTTGCGTTGCAAGACGCGGAACTTATCGTGGCCGATGTAGGGGTTCTGCGGCGCGTAGACTATGTAGCCGAGGTTGGCGAGCTGGCGCCAAACGAATTGTAATAGGCCGTCTTCTTGTCCGGATTGCACACGTCCTGCGGTCGACCTTCGAGACCGTGCTGGCAAACAACGACGGCCCGTTTCTCGCCCGGCTTGAGGTCCTTCGGCAAGAGAAGAATTCCATACGCGAACACGTCCGGGTAAAGGTCGAGCGTGACTTCATAGCCCTTCCATTTGGGCGTATCGTATAGCAGGCGGGACTTCGGATTCATCTTCCGATCGGGGGCCGGCAGCTTGCCGATCACTTCCTCCCAGAAGAATTTGCGAATCGGCTCGATCGATTTCTCGTACTTCTCCGGCGAAGACGTATCGACCTTGGCGAAACGAGCCGCTCGTCCGTCTTCGCTATCGCGCCAGACTTTCTGCGTGAACGCGACGAGTTGGTCGAACTGGCGCTTGGCGCGGACCCTCGGGTCAAATCCCTTGCGCAAATCCTTGGGCGGGAAATACTCGCGCACGCTCGGTTTGGGCACGCCGAGCGATTTTTCAAATTGATCGACTATTCTCTTTTCGTGGGCCTCGTCGGGCGGTTCGTACTTGCTACTGGGCGGCACGAGCATCCATTCCAGATTGTGGTCGAAGTGGCCTTCGAACATCTTGGTCAAAGCGCCCAGCGCTCCGGAAAATCACGGGCAATCGTGAACGAAACGTCGAGGCCGTTCACGCCGCCGGCCGGCGCTGCGCCGCCACGACCGCTTCGGGCGGCCGGATGCACGATCGGCGGATGCGGCCAGCCTTCCGAGAGCAGATGCCGCGGCGCAATCAATTCATAAACTCCTTCCGGTCCAATTTCGGCCTCGAACGCCCAGACATTGCGATAGAGCGGCTGCACATTCAACGAGCCGGCCTGGCTCTGCACCGTCGATTGAATCCGCTTGTCGCACGCGGCACTCAGGACGGCAATCACGGAGCCTTCGCCCTTGCCCCAGACGCCAACGGGCGGATGGTTCTTCTCCTTCGTGAACCAATCGACGACTGCGAGCACTTTCTGCACTTCGTAGCCCAGGATGTGCCGGCCCATTTCGTAAGCCATGCGATAAATGAACTCGCGGTGCGGCTGATTGGTCCAGCGATTGAACCGGGCGTTGCCGGACCAGTCGTCCTTGCGGTCGATCAAGACGGGCACAACCACTCGGCAGCCATTCTTGGCCAGCCAGCGGGGGAATTGCGATTCTCTCTGCACGCCCGGCGCTAGGCCGACGAGCATCTCCGGCGTCCAATCGGCATCGGGAATGGCGATGACTTGAGCCTTGATTTTGTCCTTCGGCTCGAGCAAGAGGCCTTCGCCGTCAATCCCCTCGAAGACAGGCCAACGGATGGCAAAGATCTTGTAGTGCTCGGTTTCCGCGACAAGCGACGGCATCTTCGGCCCGCCGAAGTATTCGATGTCGTCGAACTTCTTGCGCTCGTCAACCATGCCGAGGATCTTCTTCAGCCGCTGCCGATTCGGCTCGACGGATTTCACGTAAGCTTCGGGCGATGAAAAGACGGGCTTCCAGTATTTCTTCCGCTTCTCGGACGCCGCCGCCAGTTCGCGCGTCAAATACGCATCGATCCCAGCGACCATCTTCATCGCCAGGTCGTCCTTATCTTCCAAGGGCTTGGTGTTGGGCAGGGGCTCTGAGTAGGCCTGTGCGGCCACAGAACACTCAAAGTGCAAACGGCGAGTAGGTGCAGTTTCATAGATTTGTGCCAAAGTTAGGTGGCTCGTCGACGTAGGGCGATGGTTCCGGCCGGCCTTCTTCGTCGAGATTGAATCGGTGCAGGAAGCGGTGATAGATCGGCGCCAGCAAGATGGCCACCAGCGACAGAAACGCGATGCCGCTATACAGGCAATAAAACATCGAGAAGATCTTGCCTTCCGGCGTTTCCATCCGGTCGACCGGCCCCATGCCGGTCAGGATCATCGAAGAATTCAAGAACGCATCGAGCCAACCCAGCTTGCCAAAGTAGTGATAACCGAAGGCGCCCATCGTGATCGAAAAAACGACGATGATCGACCGTAAGCAAAAAACACTGAACGACGCGGCTGTAAAAGACGCGCAGCGGCGCAAGCGGTTGGTATTTGCCTTCCAAGAAACGAAACATGGACGCCTCAGGCGAAGAGGCCGCGAATCGGTTCGCCGGACGAGGGGAGTCCGAGTGCGTGCCGGATGCTGGCGGCAAACTGCTCCGGCCGCACGGGACAATCGTTCGGCTCGCCGCCGAGTCGGTCGCTCGAGCCAATCACCTGTCCGCCTCGAACGCCACCGCCGGCCAGCAATGCGGTCCACACTCCGGCCCAATGATCCCGTCCCCCGTCGCGATTCAAGTACGGTGTGCGGCCAAATTCGCCCGTCGCGACCACGAGCGTGTTGTCAAGTAGGCCGCGCTGGTCGAGTTCATGAATCAGCGCGGCATACGCAGTATCGAACATCGTCCCAATTGTTTTGTAGTGCGACAATTCCGACCGCAGCGATCCACCAGCCGCATGGCAATCCCAGGTGATCGTGTCGTAAACCGACTCGAACATATTGACGGTAACGAACCGCGAGCCGCTCTCGATCAGCCGGGCGGCCCGGAGACAGTTGTCGCCGAATTCACTGGCGCCATAACGATCGCGCTTCGCATCGACCTCGTGCGACACACAAACTGGAGCGTGTTCGACGCCCAACTCCCCGGCTGATTGGCCGCGATCGATGTTGACGCCCATGAAGCCGATCGGCCCGGGCAGAAGTACATTGGCAGGCGCACCGTGCCAGCGCCTTTCGCCGAGGAAAGCGATGCGCCGAAATGCGGATGCGATTGGTCGCCGTCGGCGAGTCGCCCGGTCTGCATCAATTGCAAGCCGGTCTCGTGAATCGGGGCGGCGGTGTGATGCATCGAGCGCACGACGGCAATCTTGTCCGATCATGGCCGCCGTCTTGGGAAACAGTTCCGTGAACAACAATCCGGGCGTGCGTGTCGGGATTGGCCGATACGGTCCACGGACGTTGCTTGGTGCATCGGGCTTCGGGTCCCATGTATCGAGTTGACTTGGTCCGCCAACCAACATCAGGAAAATGCAATTCTTGCCCCTGCCACTGTGCACGCCGGCCATTGCGGGTATCGCGCTTAGGCTTGCAGCGCTCACGGCGGAGGTTCGGAGAAAGTCGCGTCGATTCATCGTCATGGTCAGTTCCCTGCGGGCAGGCTACATAGTAATCGCGCCGACGGCGGATGCAAATAGAAAGCGCCAGTAGTTTAGCGTTCGACCCAACGGTCGAACGCAATTCACTTCGTCACCAGTTCCACAACCCCGACGTCGATGTACTGCCCACCGCCCGTTTGTTTGCAATGGACGGCGATCGTGTTCTTGCCAGCCTTCAATGCCTTGCGGCCAGCAGCGTTGATCGGCATCAGACCGTAGTCCGTGACATAGCCGCCCGCCTTCGCCGCCAGGGCGCCGTTGATATAGACTTCGACGTCCTCGTCGTGATGGACGCGCAGGAACAACTCGCCGGTCGGAACTTCCTTCAGTTCGACCTCGCGACGAAGCCAGATGTTGTCGGTCTTCCACTCGGTGCGAACGACCGCACCGGGGGTCATCCGCGTGCCGAAGCCCCCTTCGCCTTCTTTCCACTTGCCATCATCGAATTCCGGTTTCATCCACGCCGCTTGCGGCGTAGCGAGAGTATATCGCCACTTTTGTCCCGTCTTTTCCGAAGTCTCGACGATCACGCGTTCTACCGGCGGCGGGCCGAACAGGGTCTTGTGCCATTTGGCCGTTTGCTTCGGGTCGAGCTTGAGCACTTCGCGGTCGTAAGTCATCAAGCCATTGACTTCCACTTCCACATCCGTGGTCTGCGTATAGACGGCCGCGGAGAGACCCTTACCAATCAAGCGGGTGCAACCGCACCATCAACTGGTGATAGCCATCGCGAAGGTCGTCCGTGTTCTTGAATGACTGGTAGCCCCAGTTGTTCTTCTCTTTCCAGAGATGTCCCTTGAGCGGCAGGCCGAGGCCGCCGAATTCGCCGAGCACCGAGACGCGGCTGGGCATTACCGAGAACATGCCCGGCCCCGGATACTGATGCCGATCCTTCATGTCGCCGACGCCGCGATCCGCCCAGCCGCTCGGGCCATCGACGAGCCGCGTCGGATCGTACTTCTTCACCCAGTTCAAGACGTCGTTGGTATCGTGCTGGCCCCAGCCCTCGTTGAACGGCACCCAGGCGACGATGCACGGGAAGAACGAGAGGTGATCCATCATCGCTTTCAGTTCGCGATTGTAGATCGCCTTCTCGTCTTCGGTGAAGACAGCGTCCTTGCCATTGGGGGCAACGAATTGCTTTTTCGTGCGATTGATGACGCTCGGCATGTCTTGCCAGACCATGCAGCCCGAGCTTGTCGCAGTGTTGGTAGTACGTGGCTGGCTCGACCTTGATGTGTTTTCGCAGCATGTTCATGCCGAGTCCTTTGAGCACCTTCAGGTCGTACGCCATCGCCTCGTCGGTCGGCGGCGTGTAAAGTCCGTCCGGCCACCAGCCTTGATCGAGCGGACCGATCATGAAGATCGGCTTGTTGTTGAGCATGAGCCGCCGAATGCCTTTATCGTCCTTGCCGACCGAGATCTTGCGCATGGCGAAGTAGCTGCCGATTTCGTCAGTTCCGCTCTCGAACTTCATCCCGCTAACGTGGACGCGACAGGCGGTACAGGTGTGGCGCTTCGGGCGACCAGAGTTTCGCGCCGGGCACCTTGATCGTATGTCTCGGCTCCAACCCCGCGGCTTTCCCAACTATCTTCTCGCCGTGGAGAACCTCGACGCTGTAAAAGGTGTTGCCCAGCGTCTGGCTGAGTCCGACCGCGACGGTTACCTCACCCTTGTCGATGTCGGTTTCGATTTTCAGGTCGGTGATGTGACCGAGCCTGTTGACCGGCTCCAGCCAGACCGTCTGCCAGATGCCCGAGACCGGCGTGTACCAGATGCCGTTTGGGTTACTGAGTTGCTTGCCGACCGGCTGGCTTCCTTTCTCGGTCGGGTCCCAGACCCACACGACCAAATCCTGTTCGCCATCAGCCTTTAATGCATCGGTGATATCGAATGTGAAGGGGTCGTAGCCGCCCTTGTGCTCGCCGACCGGCTTGCCGTTCACGGACACTTTACAATGCCAGTCGACGGCCCCGAAATTCAGCAGCACGCGATCGCCATCCTTACCAGTTCGGCGCCTTAAACGTCCGGTGATACCACAGCGCCTGCTTCTCGTCCGGATGCTTGCCGACGCCGCTGAGCGAGGATTCGATGCAGAACGGCACCAGGATCTTGCCGTCCCATTTGTCGGGTTGCTTGGCGTCCTTGGTAGTGATGGCGTAGTCCCAGAGGCCATTGAGGTTGGTCCAATCCTTGCGCACCATCTGCGGCCGGGGATACTCCGGATGCGCCTTCTCGGGAGAGACGTCTTTCGCCCAGCGCGTGCGAATCGGGACTGGCGCCGGCTTCCAGTCGTCGGCGAAAGCGGGGAGGACAAAGACGAGGCAAAGAATGCTGCTACGCATGGATGATGACTCATGGTTGATCGGAGCCGCGGCCTGTGTGCGCGGCTCCGAGAGACCTAATTCTCACTTGCGCTTCTCGATCCAATCGCCGATTAGCTTGAGCGCTTCGGCGCGAATGTCGTTTCAATCTTGCCGTATTCGCTCGGGAGTCCGCTCTTGCATGGCTGAAACAGGTGGTTGAGCCCAGGGAACTCTTTGATGGTCACGTCCTTGTTGCCACCACCCTTAAATGCTTTGTCAATGGCTTCCAGGTTCTCCTTGGGCGGCACCTGCAGATCTTTCTCGCCGTTGATCGCCAGCACCGGGCACTTCACCTTCGCCAGTACCGGCCGAGGATCGTAATTGAGGAAATAGTGGAACCACGGCGTCGCCAGGCGCGCGATTTCCGCGGATGCCTGTGCCTCGGCCGCGGCTCGCACTTTGTCGAGGGCTTTCTTCTCCTCAGGAGTCAAGTCATTCTCGATGTCCTTCATTGCAGCCTTCAGGGCCTTCTCGTCCGCTCCCTTTTTGGCCAGGTCGATCAGTTTCTTCTGGACAGCCAGTTGCCGGCTCAATGCTTTCGCATCGCCGCCCATCGCCTTGACGATGAGCTGCCCCTGAGCAATCAGCAACTGATCGCACGGCGTCCCCGGTCCGGCAAGCAAGATGATGAACGCCACGTCGGGATTGTCCGCCGCGACCAGAGGGGCGATCATGCCACCCTCGCTATGGCCCATGAGGCCGATCTTGCCGACGTCCTTGCGACTCTTGAGATACGCCACGGCGCCGGCCGCGTCGTCCGCGAAATCTTTCGTCGTTGCCTTCGCGAAATTGCCGGTCGACTTGCCCACGCCCCGGTCGTCGTAGCGAAGGACGGCGATGCCCGCGCCGCGTCAGGTAGTCGGCAATAACCAGAAACGGCTTATGCCCCATCAATGACTCGTCGCGGTCCTGCGGGCCCGAGCCGGTTATGAGCGCCACGGCTGGGAACGGCCCATCCCCCTTCGGCTTCGTGAACGTCGCAGCCAGCTTGACGTCCTTGGCCTTGCTGTCGAAGGAGAGTTTCTCTTCAACGTACGGGTACGGCTTCTTCGGATTCTGCGGCCGTTTCAATTCGAATGGCTTATCCTGTCGCTTCAGATCCAGCGGCAATTTGATGCCCTGTTCGTATTCGCCCTTGATGGTATCGCCATCCGGTTGCAGTTTGCCGGTGTAGGTAATTTTGGCCTTGGCGAATTTGACCGTAAGCGTGTTGTCGACGAACGTGGCCGTGTCGAGCGGGATGTTGTTGACCTCTTGGTCGATGCTGTCCATGGTCGCCGAGAGCTTGCCGTCTTTGGTTTCGAATTTGAAGCCGAGACGGCGCTCGATCGCGCCGACCTGCACGGTGCCGAGCCAATAGCCGTCGATGCCCTTTTTACTTTCAGGCTGGTCGGCAATGATGGGACCGGCAAAGACCAGCGAGCCTACGACGGCGAGATAGCGATTCATGGGTGCACCACGGAAGGAGATTGTATTTGGCATATTCGCGGGGGCAGCGATTGTCTTTGCGCTTCGTACGTCATTGCTTGGAAACATTTCGTGCCCTTCGACAGATGCAATCTGCCGCTGAAATGAGAAGAGGGTGCGTAGCGACGGAATCTCGCAAACAACAGGAGCGGATAATGATGATGCGAAAGACCTTGCTGACCGTAGTCGCGGCGGTCATCGCCTTTACGTGTGCCCCAACGCCCGCTCAATCGGCGCCGAACATTATCTTCTTCCGTGGCGACACCTATGCCGCGATTGCTTATTCGCCCAAGACGGGCAAGTACGGTTACGCCTACGGCCAGTCAACCCGCGACATGGCGGAGGGAATTGCGAAACGCCGCTGCAAGGCGGCCGATGCGAAAGTCGTGACCTGGGTGCACAACGGCTGGTGCGCCCTGGCTATTGGCGAGAATGGGACCTACGGCGTCGGCTGGAGCTATGGAAACGGCGCGACCAATCGCGACGCGAAGTTGAACGCTCTCGACGAATGCCAGAAACGGAGCAAGAAGGCGCGACTCTTGCTCTGCGTCTGTTCCATCGATCGCCAGCCGGAGATCTTTGATAAGGACTAACTCGCGATTCCGCGACGGTCACTTCGGCGCGGTTGGTTCCGGCCACGGACGCGGCGCTGGCGACGGCAATGTCGGCAACAGGCTTGGTGTCGCCGTTTCCTTGTTCGACAGCCCGAGCTTCTCCGCGGCGCACTGCAAGGTGGCCGAGTGATCCAAGTGTAGAATCTGCGACGGAGCGACCAGGTTGCGGCCATCGGCGCCGTTATAGCGAACTTGGACGTTCACCTGTTTGAGATCGACATCGTATCGCTGCCACGGCAAGAACAGGGAATAACCCCAGCCGAGAAAATCCTCTCGCCGGAACTTGGCCGCCGTACTGCGATCGATGTGCCAGACCTCAAGCAGGACCGGATTGCCGCCACGTGTCTTCGGCGACTGATCCCAGACGCCGACGATTAATTCGCCATCCGGCTCGATGGGCGTCTTCACATCCGGCCCAAAGAGCCAGAGCCGGGCGATGAGCCCCGGCACGGGATCACCGCCGCGCGTCGTGTCGGGGGCATAGCGAATCTTGTTGTCCCACGCCGCCACCAGTTGGGCTGCTTCCCCCGGTTGCGCCGGAGTCGTCGTGAGACCTTCGCCGGCCAGGAATTGTTTCAGGCGCGGCAGCGGATCATTGGGATTGCCAATCGCTCCCGCCTCGGAGTCCGCAGGCTTGGCCGATGTGGTCGGCGATGGCGAGAACATTTTCAGTGGCGAAACACATCCGCCAAGAAGGGTGCTGCATGCGACCAAAGCAATAGCGAAATGACGGCGTCCGGACATACGTAGGACTCCTTCCGTGGAGTTCGATGGAAAGCCCGATGCTACGCTCCCATACCATACTTCGGTCGCGAAGCGAGTGGCTTCTTGGCGAGCCGAGCGGTTTTTTGGCGAGCCGAGCGCCTCCCTTGGCGAGCCGAGCGGCCTCTTGGCGAGCCGAGCGGTCTATTGGCGAACCGAGCGGTCTATTGGCGAGCCGAGCGGCGTAAGCCGCCGGGTAATGTATTTTGTCAGCACCCGGCGGCTTACGCCGCTCGGCTCGCCAAGCAATTGCTCGGACCGCTCACTACAGATTCGGCCCATCCGGCACCTTGATTCCGTCCGCCGGTTCGAATCCGCTGCTCGGCATCACCTTGCCGGGCACGCTTTTGGGCGGCTGGGGGATCGGAATGTTTTTCAAGTCCGGAACCATGGGCTTGATCGGCATCGGCGAAGGAGCCGGCTCGATGCCGTCCTTAGCCCGCGGAATCGGCGGCACCGTCTCCACGCCCGGCGCTACGGGGCTGGGCAACGGCAACGGCGGCGGACCGCCCGGCTGGACCCAGCTGTTTCGGCGGAATGGGCGACCCGTCCGGACCGGCTTGCTTCGGCCCCGTTCCGTAAAGACGATCCACGTCCTTGAGCACCCAGCTCATCTTGCGGCCTCTTCCATGAGCAGCCGCTCGCTGTCGCCGCAATTGCGGATGACGTGCGGCGTCAGGATGACCAACAGTTCGCGCTTCTACTGGGTTTGCGTGCGGTAGCGGAACGCGGTGCCAATGTAGGGCAGGTCGCCCAGCCAAGGCACCTTGTTTTCCTGCCGCTGATTCGTCTTCGAGATCAAGCCGCCCAGCACAATCGTCTCGCCGTCCATGACCGAGACGGTCGTTGTCACCGCTTGCTGATCGAATGCCGTCGCGAACAACCCATTGCCGAGGCTGACCAGCGTATCGCTGCGGCGCGATGATGGACGGCTCGACCCGCATGAGAACCCGGCCATCCGGGCTGATTCGCGGTGTAACCGTGAGCGTCGTGCCGATCTGCTGCTGGGAGATCGTCGGCTGGAAGGTTCCAAGCGAGGTAAACTGGCCGCCGCTCGTGTATGGGATACAGGCCGCCGACCGTCGTCGTCCCGACCTGGTTGTCGAGCACCGTGATGGTCGGCCGGTTCAGGTTGTCGATGCGCCCCTGAGTCTTCAACGCGCGAATGAGGACGTTGACCGTATCGGACCCGGCGCTGAACACGAAGCCGCCGATGCCGTTCGTGCTCGCACGGCCCACGCCGTAGTTCGTGATTCCTTGCATCCCGACGATGCCGGTCCGAATCGGGTTGTTGTAAGCGGGCGCCGAGGTCGTGTTGAACGCGAACGCCTGGCCCGGTGTAGAGATTCTGCGGGCTGGTCAGCGACACGCCCGGCGCCACGGAGGTGCCGCCCGTCGCGTTGGCATAGCTGACCGAATTGGCCGGCAGTACGCTGCGCTGGAAGAGCACCGGAGCTTTGCATGCCGAGTTCGACGCCGAATTCTTCGCTATTGTCGAGAATGACCTCGGCGATCATCGTCTCGATCATGACCTGGAGCGGCGTGGGCGTCGAGCTTTTCAATGACCGGCATCAAGGCGGCGATCGCTTCCGGCGTGCGCGTCGATCAACAGGTTGTTGGTCACCGGCTCCGGCTGAACGATGATATTCTTCGTGATTTGCAAGTAATTGGTGGACGTCACGCCGGTCGTGTACACTGTCAGCGATTGCGTCAGGTAGCTTTGCAGCACGCTGGCCACGTCGGCCGCGGCGGCGTTGTGCAGCTTGATGACCTGAACGGCGCGTCGCGAGTAATCGGCGTTTTCCAGGCGATAGATGATTGCGCGAATGGCGTCGAGATCGTTCTGCGTGGCCGCGACGATGATCGAATTGGTGCGATCGTCGACGCTGATGCGCAGGTCGATGAGGCCGGCCCCTTCGCCGATCTGACCGCTGGCAGTCAGGAGCGGCCGTAGTTGCGAGCCGGCGGCGCCGGCCGCGCCAGCCGCCAAATGCTCCACCGGCGCCGCCAAATCCTCCGGGTCCGCCGCCGAGCGCCGCCGGCCCCGCCCGTAGTCCGGCCCGCGCCGGTAAAGAGCTGCTGCAGCATGTTCGCGGTCAGCACCGCGTCCGCTTGCTTGAGCGTGAAGATATTGACCTGGGCCTTGCGTAGCCGCCGGAACGTCGAGGTTCTTGATGACGGCTTCGAGCAAGTCGAGCGTCTCCTTCGGAGCGGAGATCAGCAGGCTATTGCTCGTGAGGTGCGGCGTGATGTGCACGTCTTCGAGGTAGCCCGATTCATAGGTCCCGTCCTTTCCGGGAACGAGGAACCGCAGCGACACGGACTTGGTCGTGTTGGTGACCTGTGAGCCAATGATGGCCTGCGTCACCGCGGTGGCGCCGTTGCGCCGAGCGCCCGCCGCCGAGCGCCCCGCCCGCTCCAAAGGCGCCGCCGCCGCCGAACGCGCCGCCGAATCCAAGCGCGCCGCCCGGCGCCAAAGCGTTGGCCGCGCCAGGCGCGCCGGCCGTTTGTTGGACGATGCCCGTGCCTTGCGGCAGGATGTTTTGGAAGAGGGCAGCCTGCAGCGTGTTGGCGATGTCCGTCGAGAGAGTATTCTTCAGCTGGTAAATGCGTAGTTCATTTCGGGCGCCGGAAGGCTTTTCAAATAGCGCGACGAGAGATTGGATCTCTTTCATGTCGGCTGGGCCGGCCTGGACGTAAATGGCGTTGGTCGCCGTGTTGTACGTGAATCGGATCAGATTATCCGTCTGATTGGGATAACGGCTGGCGTAGAAGGTGGTCAGCTGTTGAGCGACCTGTTGGGCACTCGCCTTCTTAAGTTGGATCTCGACCAGACCATTCGAGTTGGGCAGGTCGAGCTTCTCGATCAAGCCTTCGTAGTATTTGAAGCGAAGATCCGGACCGAAGAGCATGATCGCATTGCGTTTGGGCAATGGAACGAGCAGCACCGATCCGCTGCCGCCCTGGTTCTGCTGCGCCAAACGGGCTCGGAATCTGCGGCTGCTGAGTGGCCCCCGTGGTCGCGCGACTGCCGAGTTGGTTGACCTGGTCGGCGATCTCGAACGCATCGCCATGTTGCAATTGCACGATCTTGATGCTCGGTCCTTGCTCGGCATTCTTCTTCAAGTACTCCTGGAGCTGCTTGATGATCTTGAGCGCCAACTCAAGGTCGGCTTGATTGTTGGCGGTGATGACGACCGCGCCGAACTCGTTGAGAGGGCTGGCCGTGACCGTGCCACGCGGGCCGACGAGATCGAATGGGCCGGCCGCGACCTTCGGCGCAACCGGGGGCTGCTTTCTTCGCCTGAACCAGCGCGGAATCCGGCAATTGAGCAATCGTTTGCGGTTCTGCTCGCCCGGCGAGCTGGACCGGGCCGAGCATTTGCACGGAACTCGGGCGCGGCGGCAATCCGGCTCGCAGCCGCATCAGGTTTTCTTCGTAAGGATCGTAGAGGAGGGTCTGCTGCGGGACCTCCATGTCCCCTTGTTCAAAAAAATCGGGCCCTCCATCTCCCAAACCTCCAGGCGGCGGTGCTTCCGGCCCGCGTCTGGAGCCGCTGCGGGAACCGCCACCCCGCATTCCTCCGCCTCGGTGCCCCCGCCAAATCCGCCGCGGGTTCCACCGCCAACTCCGCCGCGGCCGCCGCCACCGCCGCCAAAGCGACCGCCGCCGGGCGTACCGAAGCCGCCGCCGAAGCCGCCACGGCCACCGCCGCCGCCAAACCGGCCGCCGACGGTGCCGCCAAATGGCGACATTCCGAATCCACCGCCGCGATTGCCGCCGCCGAAGCCACCGAAGCCGCCGAAGCCGCCGCGATTGCCGCCGAAGCCCATGCCGCCTTGCTGCGACGTTGGCGTTCGGCCCTGGATCGCGTCGAGCACGTCTTGGACTAACGATCGGATCGATGCCCGGGGTCGGGACGAGTGTGATGACCTTGGTCGAGTTCTTGGCCATCTCCTCCATCGCCTTGACCATCTTTTCGATGTCTTCTTGCATCTCGCCGGTCGCTGTCCCAAAAATGCTGTTCGTTTGATCGTCGGCCGCGATTGTCAGCGTGACTTGCTTCGGCCGGCCAAGGGTGTCAAGCGGCTGTTGGGCCTGGCCGCGTCGGCCGAAGCCGCGGAACCCCCCGCCGAATGCACCGCCGAAGCCGCCATTCGTCGATTGGCTTGCCGCCTGATTGGTGTTCTCGCGGAATACTTCCTTGATCGTGTCCACGACGCTGGTCGCCGAAGCATATTGCAACGGTCCAATCTTGAACGGCCGGACAACGGCTTTGGAATCACCCGCACCTTTGTCGATGACCGTGTCGAGCAGATTCTTGATGGTCAACAGATCGAGCATGTTGGCGCGCACGAGGAGCGAGTTGCTCGATTGCTCGGCGACGATGCGGACGCGCGGCTTGGTTTCTTCCTTGGGCGGCTGCTGGCCAAATCGGCCGCCGAAGAACTGGAATGGATTGCGGTTCTGCTGCTGCTGATTCTGGTCTTGCGTTCCATTGAACCACTCGTTGAGCACGCGGGACGCTTCAGTCGCGTTTGCGTTGTTCAGGCGGAAAACCTGATACATCTCGCCTTTGGAAGTGGTGACCATCCGGGCCAGGTCGTACGCGAGCGCGACGGCCTTCGGGTCGGCTCCGGTGATGATGATCTTGTCGCCGACCGCGGTGATGGTCAGTGGCGATTTGCTGGTCGCCTTTTTCTTGGTCTCCGCCGGCTCGACCGGCTCGTCGCCCGTCGAAATCAGCGAGGTGGTGGCCAGATCGCGAACGCCAAGACCATAGGTCTTGATCGTACCCCGTTCGATGGATGCTTTCTTGCCGTCGTTGGGCGCGTTGTCCGGCTTCTTCGGCACTTCGCGCGGATCGGGCAACTTTGGCTTCAAAGCCGGCGGCATCGGCATGCCGCCGGGCCGAATCACTTTGATGCCTTCATAGCCCATGGATTGCATGTAGGCGCGAATCGCATCGGCCAGATCGGCGGCGCTACCGTCTTTGAGATTGAGGATGCGAATGTTGGCGCTCGGCGACGCCGGGCCACCGGTGCCCGCGTCGCTTGTCACGCCGATGCCGCTCTTGCCGAGGGCCGTTACGACATCTTCCACCTGCTCGGGCTTGCCGCGAACGACGATGCTCGTGCCATTCGGGTGCTTGCCGATGTACGGCCCGCCGGTGGCCTGCGATGCAAACATCGCCTTGAGCATCGTCTCGGCATCCTCGACGTCCATGCCGATGATTTCAATGTTCTTGGTGACTTCTTTGCTCGTCTTGGAAATGTCGTTGATCCACTTGATGATGTCGAGCTGATCGGCCGGGTACGCGTAAACGACGATTTGATTTTGCGATAGCGCCTGGATGCCAACGCTGGAATTCTGAAAACGCTGTTGCAGCGCGCCGGCCAGTGTTTCGGCCGTTCCGGCTGGAACAACGTACGTCTTGTACTCGGCATTGCCAATCGTAATGGTCGTCGTTCCGACGTCGAACTTGGTCAGAGCGGTCTTCGCTTGCGAGACCTTGTCGGCCGGACCGCTCACCGAGACGGAGTTGGTGGCATCGTCGGAAATGACGCGGGTCACTTTGCCGCCGGCGCGGTTAAAGTTATTGCCGAACCCGCCGCGCATGGCTCGCGGATCGAATTGGCCGCCGGCGGCCAGCATTCGCGGATCAATCTGCCCGCCGCCGAACGCCCGCGGATCGAAACCGCCGCCCGGGAAGCCCCCGCGACCGCGATCGCCGCGACCGCGCCCGCCGTCGTTCGGCATCGTGCTGAATTCCTGGCCGCCCTCCGCGCCGATCAAGTCGCGCACATGGGCCGCGGCATCGCGAGCCTTCACGTGCTTGCACGTGTACTGGTACATCTCGGCATCGGCGCCGTTGTCTTCGCTGGTCAGGTCCCGGACGATCTGCCGCAGGACTCCGGCGGTATCGGTCAGGATGAGGGCATTGCGTCCCCCTTCCAGCGCGACGACGTCGCCAATGCCAGTCGTCATCATCTTCTTGACGTTGTTGACCTGCTCGCTGGCCACGAACGTCTTGAGCGGCAGAACGATTTGAACCAGGTCGCGCTTCGCCAGCGTCTGCAATTCATCGAGCGAGACGCGGCGGATGTGGATCGGGTCGATCGGCTTGTCGGCCGGCCAGAGCATGAACGTCTGCGTGCCGCGAACCAGAATGAATCCTTTGGTCAGGAGCGCTTCGTTGATCAGGTCGGTGACTTCCGTCAGCGTGTACTTCCGCGGCAAACCCGTCTTGGGATCCTTCGGCGGCGTGAAGTTATAGGTGCCGGTCGGCGGTTTCTCCGCGCCATTGAACGCCAACCCACTTTCATCCCGGTACCAGTCGACGACGTCCTTCCAGGGCTTATCGCTCATCGAGAAGGTGACCAGCTTTTCCTTGGGCGCCGTAGCCGTTGGCGCCTTGGGTGTTTCCACCTTGGGCACCTCGACCTTCGGCAGGGCGGGCACCTTGGGAATTTCCGACTTGGGACCTTGCTTGGCAACGGCCGGGAATTCGAGAGGCGCCGGGTCCTCGGCCCAAGCAGCGCCGCCGACGACCGCGGTCGCCAGAGCCGCGCCCGCAAAGGAACGCAGCCAGCGCTTGGGCCAATAAACGGGTCGAGTTGCTTTCGTCATGTGCGGAAACTCCCGCGGCTGTTTGGGCGGCGTCCCAGATTCGTAGGGTAGGCTTCCAGCCTGCCTCGAAGACAAGGCAGGCTGGAAGCCTACCCTACGGATCTGGTCGCCGCCTATGTGGTGCGCCAATCGCCCTTGACGGCGCGCACACATGGTCGAAAAGGCCGGTCCCCGGCCACCAGTATCGCTAAATTCGGCACAACCCGGTCTAATAGTTGACCGGAACCGCCCAGAGACTCAGATTGGGCTAATGTATCGAAGCGTACTTGCCTGCTCGACGACCGATGAGCCGCCGACGTAAGTCGGCGGCGGCAACCAAAGCTCGCTGAAATCGCCAACTTCCCACTGCCGACTCACGTCGGCGGCTCGCCTTAACAGTGCGTTTCAAAATCAACAGCGTTGGCAGTGGAGCCTGAAGCGTGAGCGAAGGCGACACCGAAATTGCCAGGGATTCGGAAAACTGCGGGGCGATCATCACCTTCGCTCACGCTTCAGGCTCCCCTGCCCAATTCTGAAACCGACTCTGGTGCCTTATCCAAACTTAAACGTGGAGATCTGTCGTAGCGGAAGTCGCCAGACTTCCGTGACCGGTCAGCGTTTACTGAAGTCTGGCGACTTCCGTTACCCGCCAATTAAGCGTGGACAAAGCACCAGGTTGATCCTATTTCCCCCGCCCTACTTCTCCCTCCGAAGCTGTTGGAACCACCAAGGGAGCGTAAATCGCTTTCCATGCCTCTCGGGTCAACAAATACCGGCTAGGCGGAGGCGCCGAACGTCGTTGATCCTTGAGATCCTTCGGATCCGTTTCCAAATCTTGTCCGACGCCGACGCGAAATACTTTGCCGCCTTCCGGCACGGCGACCAGCGCCCCCAGCCCGCCGCCGATGCCCGCCAACGGATGGAGCTTGGGTTTGGCGTCCTCATCCGGCTCTTCCATTTTCTCCAAGATCACGCCGTCGAGCAGGACCCGGCGGACGCGCCATTCGCGCCGATTCTCCCCGTCCGCAGTCCCGTAGAACAGAATGCGACCGGGCTTGGTGGTACTATAGCCGGGAATTGTCATCCAACGGTTGCGAACTTCCCATTCTCCCTTGACCGCGATCGCGCCCTTGGGATTCTGCGTGATTGTGTAATTGTGATTGTCGAGCTTGTCGCGGAAGACCGCCACGATCGTGCCGTCGTCTTCGCCGACCACCGAGACGAGTGTAACGAATGGAGAATGATCCTCCTCCGCTTCCGGCTCGGGGGGCTTCGGCACATCCTTCATCTTGCCGAAGAACATGTCCTTGCTGGCGATGGCCAGGTATTCGCGGGGATCATCGGCAAGCACGCCAGTCGGTTGCATCGGCGCCACGGCCCGACGCCTCGTTCAGGTTGAAACCCACTTGAGCAGCCGCGCCACTCATCAGGGCCAACTCGCGAGAAACGGGCAACAGCGTCGGCCGGCGCTCGGAATTGTCGAGCACGAGCGCCTCGATCTTCAACACGGCGTCCAATTGGCGCGCTTGTTGGGCTTTCGAGTCGGACGGCCGCTGAATGTTGATGCTCTTGATCGTGTGCAACAGTGGCTGTCGATAGAAGAGCTGGAGGAAATCGACCAGGTTATACAACTCGCCCTTGAGCGCCAGGTCATAAGAGAGCTTCGTGTAGATCGGCTTCTTGGCAGCGAGTGTCGGCGCCGACTTGCTGTCCGCCTCGCCGACCGTGATCTTGTAGCTGCCGGGCGCGAAGTTCGAACGGCGAATCAATCCGACCAGCAAATCGTTGTAATGCAGCCGGGAAACGCCGACATCCGCCGGAAGGCTCTGCCTTCGGGCGTTCTCGAATTTCTTTTTCCGGGCCTGGATATCGAGAATATCAAGTTCGAGCTGCGTGACCTCGTTGGACCGTGTTTTGATCTGCTTGACCTTATCCAGATAGGGACTCAAGACAAACGAGTAGGCCAGGAAGGCGATGCCGGCAACGCCGAGAATCGTTCCAACCGCGGCGGCAAGATGGCGTTCGCGAGTCGTCATGGTTAGTTACCTCCTCGCGAACCACGGCGGGAGCCGCCTTTCCCTCGACCGCCTCCAAACGGATTGCCGAACCCGCCGTCGAAACCTTCGCCCGAGTCGTCGCTATTCCGCGCCCCGGCCGAGGAGGAACCGGCGCCGCCAGCTTGCGGATGTACTCGCTGGTCGGACGTTTTTCGATATCCGCGCAACTCGTACGACAGATTCAACGTGCCGGAACTGGCGGTGGCCACGTTGCCCTTGGTCTGTTGCAAGACGTTTTGATACCGCTTCTCGCTTGCCATGGCGGATCGCAAGGCATCCATGTTCCGACCGTCGTTGGTCTGCACCTTCATGGTGATCTTGGCAACGGTTTGGATCTTGGACTTCTTGGGATGATTGAGCGGGTCGCCGCGGAACGACTCAATCCGCGTGCCTTTGGGGTCGGGGAACATGGCGGCCAGATCGTACATTTGATCGAGCCAATTCACGCGCATCGCGTCCCAGTCTTCCAGGGCTTTGATTCGCTTCTCATCCTCTTCCATGTCCTTGCGTTGCTTCTCGAAATCACTCTTTTCGCGAACGAGCTTGGCGAGCTGGGTCTGCTTTTGCTGGACCTTGATGTAGCCAAATCCGAGTCCGCCCACGATGAGCAGAGCAGCCACAGATGCAGCGGCCGCAACCAACCTTTTCTTGTTCGTTTGCGTGGAAACGGCCTGCCGCGGGGAGGCGAAATCCACGGGCAGCGGTCGCCCTTGCGTCTTCAGTTGCAGCACGCCTGCGAGTGCCGCAAAGTGGCCGCGTGCATCCGCCGGCGAATCGTGGTCGACGCCAGCCAAGGGATCGAACGCCTGGACCTGAATGTTCAGCCCGGCCTGGATGCGCCCGCTCCAGCCACTCGCCGGGCCGGCTGCCTCGACGACGTAGAGCGCTTCGACCGGCTGCTGCGGAGTCTGGCCGTTGTAGACGGCCATGTTTCGTCGCAGTTCGCCGAGCAGCATCGGCTCGGAGGTCAATGCGGTCGCGGTCACCGCTCGCCAGAAAACGGGTTGCCCGTCGCGGGCAATCACCAACTCGCTCCACTTTTCGCCACGACTCAGGATCGCAACCGATGCACGCTTGGCCTCGGGAGCCGTCACGGCGCCGCTCGCAATCGCCCGATCGAGCGCCGCCAACGTGCCAACTGGACGGGCCGTCAAGCCGGCAAACTTCAAACCCGCCGCCTGGCAAAGCGACTTGTAGGCCGCGAGAACATCCTTGCGAACGCTGGCCGTCACCGCGCGAATCTGACCATCCGCTTCCGGCCGTTCGAGTGTGTAGTAGTCGAGGATGACGGAGTCGGCCGCCTCCGACATTTCCTTGCTCGCCTGAAAGCGAACGACATTGGGCTCTTCGGCGGGCGAGACCTTCGGGATCTTAAAATCCTTGACGATCACGCGATCGCGGCCGACGACGGCCACCACGGGCGCCGCGGCAACACCCGCGGACCGAAGAGCATCGCGCAACTGCTTGCCCAGATCGGCGGCGTTGGCCACAGTCAGCGCTTCGCCGACCGATACGGTGAGGGCCGAATCGAGACGAACGCTTCCGCCGCGCACATTCCCTGCGGCGATATGGATTGATCCATGATCGGCATCAATAGCCAGAAAACGGGACAAACGAAACTCCTGTTGAACGCTTTACGATCTTGGTTTGGTTCTCTTCCAGATGGGACGGATTACCAATCCGTCCCACCAGACACTTCGACGCCGCTCATTTGTGGGACGGATTTGCAATCCGTCCCACCAGCCACGCGTGCGTCTATCGATTCAAACTCCGCGGGTCGATCGAGCGGCCCATTTCGGTCAGATCGCGGTAGTAGACGATTCTCGGTTTGCCCTGATTGGCATCGATCACAGCTTCCACGCGAGCAACCGGGCCGCTCTGGGTGAAGTAGCCGATGGATTGTACCCGATAAACTTGCGTTCGGGCTGTAATGTAACGCTCCAATCCTTGCAACACACTGGGCGATAAGGCGTCGTCTTGAAGCAGCCAAGCGACGGTCTTAAAAGTGGAGTCCGGCGATTGACCGTTTTGGTATGACGGCCGCTTGGCGAGGATCAGGTCGGCCGTTGCATCCGTTATGCCCGGCAACGTCATCAAAACCTCGCGCGGCGCCGTGTTGACATTCACCCGAGCCGGCAATTCCGTCCCGGATTGTGTGGTCGTCAGATCGAGCAGTTTCCCCATCAAGTCGACCTGCTGCTCTTTGTTCGCGAGCGGCGAGGCGACCTGAAGCGTTTGCTGAGACTGCCCGCCCTTGCCGTTGCCGCCTTTCCCGTTCCCCCCCTGGGACTGCGTCGGGATTGCCACCTTCGCTTCGATCAATGAAAAGAGCGAGGAGATTCGCTGCCGAGCCTTGGGAGGCGTCGATGCGTTCAGCGATTGTTGCACCTGCTGCTGAAGCTGAGCCAATGTCCCCGTCGGTCCACCGCTCGCGCTGGTGATCGTGATCGATAATCCGCCTCCATTGGCCGTGACAACCGCCGCGCTCGTGGTCGTCGCGCTCGTTGATGAACTCGTGCCAAACAGTCGGTACCCGATGATGAACGCGGCCAGTTCAGCACCGACCGCATTGGTCAGATCGGTGTTGAGTTGAACCAAATCGTCGCCATTCAGATTGATCCGGGGCTTGCCCGTGCTGTCAACGTTCGGCTCGCGACTGTAAACGGTCAGGTAGGCCGCCCAGCCGATCGAAAACCCGGTGCCGTCGTCCTCGCCGGGATCGACGCGCCCGTTGCCATTGCGATCGGTGCCGAACAAGAGCGCCGGCGTCACGCCTTTGACCAGGAGCAATTCTTCGATCGAATCGAGCGGCGGCGTTTTTGCAGTGGTAAGGGTTTCCGGATAATTGCACATAGTAGGCGTCTTCGGCGCCGCCCGGACTTTCTTCTTCGTTGGGATCGATCCAATCGACAATCGACCAGGCGATGTCGTCGGTCATGTTGGGCAACTTCATGAGCGCATCGTGCAGCACTTTACCAGTGGAATCGAGCGCGTACAGGGCGTTGATGTTGATCTTTCCCGCTTCATCGGTGAGCCCGAACTTCAGCGGCAGCGCGCCGGCCGTGGCGGTTTGGCTGTAATCGAGCGAAACCAGCGAGAATCTCGACTGCGACGTAGCCGATTGTCCGTCGGACACGACGACCGATTGAAACACCGTGGGATTGTCGAACGGATTGCTATTCAGCACCCCCTCGAACGCGGTCGGGTCAGCGACGTAGGCCATCGTGAAGTTCAGCCCCGAGTCCGCCGCCGCCTTGGCTTCGGTCGTCTTGCGGATTCGCTCCGCGGCCATGATCTCGGCGTCCATGAGCGCGCTATATTGATACGCCGCCAGCGACAAGACGGTGACAACCATCAACACAGCGACAATGACGAATCCGCTCCGCCGCGAGGCGGACGTTCGGAGGCCGGTTGATGTAGTGCGAAGGAGCATTGGCCCTGCCTTTACACGCCGACAAGACGCGTGAGACCTTTCGGCCCTGGGTATTGAAAAAAGCGCGCGGACAATCGATCGTCACGGCATCGACCCGGTCGTTCCCATTCCCGAGGCGGCTGCCATCGAGTCTGGAACCGCCGGGCCGGGTGCGCTGCGGACCGCAATCGTGTGCCAGAACTCCTTTTGAACCGTCTCGCCGGGGTTCGCGCCCGGAAGGTTCAAAGTGAATCGGACGCGGATCGCCATCGGCGGGCCCATCATGGTGGCCCCATCGGAATTCAGCGTGCGACCATCCCACGTTTCCGTCCATTGGGAACCATCCCAATACTCAATGGTCATGCTGGCGACTTCTTCCGCGATCACATAATCGCGCTCGTCCTTACCATCCTCGATCACCGGGTCGGTCGAGTTTTGCAAATCCTGCGACGTAACCCAGGGTAACTCTTGTCGTGCCAGGCCCGTGTCGGTCATCCAATAGGTGACGCGTCGAACATCGGCGGGATTAGTGGCGTCGGGCGACTGATTGACTGTCGTTCCGTTGCCTGCGATCTTCGCCACGAACATGGTCAGCCGCGGCCGATTGTCGCCATCGGATTCGCCGATCACCCCGGCCTGGAATGAGATCGCCGTCGTTTGCGTCGTGGCCATGGCGCCCGTCATGCCGCTGGCGCCCATTCCCGTCGTGTCGCCCATGCCGGCGCCCATTCCTCCGGAATTTCCGGCCGGCGGCGCCACCGGGCCCATGACCGATGACAGATCGGTTTCCAAACGGTGCACGATGGCACGCGTCAATGTCGCCTCGTCCAGCGACTCGCGGCCGGCCGCCGCCAACCGGAGCTGGACATCCAATGCCACATACAGGGCTGCCATCAATACGACGGCCAAGGCGCTCGCCAGTAACACTTCCAGGAGCGTGAATCCGCGGCGGCGATTTGCGCGTTGATGAATCATCGCTTTCCTCCCATCCCGCCGCCTGGACCGCCGCCGCCGCCTCCTCCGGGGCCACCGCCACCCGGGCCTTTTCCAGGACCGCCGCCCGTCCCGCCGCCCGTTCCTCCTCCGGTTCCACCGCCTTTGCCGGAACTCGGCGTGCCGCTCGATCCCGCGCTGCCAGTGCTCGGCGTGCTGGAACTGCCGCTCGACCCGGAACCGGATGACGAACTATCCGTCGAAGTCGAGGTGCCATTCAAACTGCCGCGTTGCAACGGATCGAAAATGTACTGGGCCATGCTCACTTCCACGGGGCCGCTTCTCGTGTCGCGCCGCACCGTGACCTGCACCTTATACAAACTGGCCGCCGACGAATCCGCCGTCACGTCTGCCTGCCAGGTCCACGCGGAATCCTCGTCGAACTCGCCTGAGGTCGCCCCGTTGAATTGCTCGACGCCCGCGGCAAATTCGTTCAGCTTCGACTGCGCCAGGCGCGTGGCCCGCGAGCGGTATTGCACTTCGAGGGCCTGATCCGTCGAGACGCTCATCAATTCGCCGATGGCGATGATCGACAACAGAAAGATCGCAGTCGCCCCGAGCACTTCGAGGAGTGATAGGCCCGGCCGGCGCGAAGCGGTTGAGAGACGCATGGTCAGTGGTCCTCAGCCGGTTTCTTGTGAACGGAGATCGCTCCGGTCATGGCCCGAACGCGAATCACGATTGGTAGGCCGTCGTCGTCCGCCTCGCGAAGGGAGATTTCCGTGTCGGCATTGCACGTGCCTTGAAGATCAAAAATCACAACGGTCGTCCAAGTGCCATCGCTGGGGAGATTGTCCGGGACATCGAATACGATGCCGCCCGACAAGGTCCCTTCGGTGATGCGCGGCGGCGGGGCGTTTTCGTCGGCGGCTCCGCCTTCGCTGCCGTCCCAGAATCCCGGAGCGTCCGGGGCCACCCGGTACTTGCCCGTCCCCGCTTGGACAGCAAATCGGTACTTCTGGCCCCCTTCGATGGCGCTAGCGCGAGCGTCCGTCCATGCCGCCCGCACTTGATCGGCAGCCGCCTTGACGCGCACATCGCCGTACATGGCCTTCATCGTCGGGAACGCCAGCGCTCCAAACGCGACCAGGATGACCATGACGAGCAACACTTCCAGAAGTGTCAGCCCGCGACGGCGATGGCGGCGAATCATGGCACAATCCTCACACTCTCGATCAGACACTCGTCACTTGTTTCTCACGTCACTTCGTATCTGTTCGCCTGTCTCCGGATTGGTCGTGTAGATAAAGATCGTGTCGACCCCATTCACCTGGTCGTGGCCAATCTGGTAAGGATTGCCCCACGGATCGAGCAACTTGGATTGGTCGCCGCCCTCGACATACGGAAGGAGTTCTTCAATGCTTTGCGGCTCGGTGTCTTTCTTCACCATGTAAGTTCGCAGGATCGTCGCCAACGAGTTGGCATTGATTTTCGCTTGATCGACCTTGTTTTCCTTCAAGATTTGAAGGACGGCCACGGTCGCGATCGAGGCCAGCACGAGGATAATCGCCACAACCGTCAGCACTTCGAGCAGTGTGAAGGCGGAACGGCGGCGAATGGCGAGGGTTCGGGTCGTTTGCAGTATCATGTTCGAGTCTCCGGACGAGTTCTCATATTTAACACCAGTATACGTGGAATTGCCCTTAAAACTAAATGAGAACTCGCAGTCGAATTTGTCCCCGGATGGCCGGCAAAGATTGCTCGTCTCCATTCTTTGTTGTGACGATGCGCGAAGCTAACTACGCGAGGTTTGACAGTCGGCTTCAGAAAGTTCGGAAAAACAGGCCTGAAGCGTCAGCGAAGGCGATGCGGAATGGGATGGAGTTCCAAAACGCCGCAAGTCCTCCTCCCAAAATCCCGTCGCCATTACCTTTCCTGATGCGTCAGGCTCCGGCGGCAGCACGCGGCTCTGTCATTCCGGGTGAACGACCGCTCAAAACCACAGCCGCACTCCGACCGCTGGCCCTTGCAAGTTCACGTTCTTGATGCGCAGAAAGTCGTAGCCTGCGAAAACCTCGCCGTGTTCGAATGTCAGTCCGACTTGAACTTGACCATGTAGAACGAGCGCATTGCGCAAATTGCCGACCTCGAAAATCGCCGAGCAATGCAGCTGGTTCACTGGAAAACAATCGGCCCGATAGAGAAAGTTGACGCCCGGATCGGTTTGACCCGCATATGTCCAGGTGCGCAAACCCGCCCCGAGATGCATGTCGAATCGTCGCGATTGCGTCACGCGCCAGGTCAAATTGTAATCGCCCATCCATGCTTCATCCGTGCGATTGCCGGGCAGACTTTCGCGATAGTAATTCACGTTGGCGAGAATTCCGAGGCGATGAATGCTCGTGTCGAGAAACAATTGCCCGCCGAATCGAGCCAGCCGGTCGAAATCATCACCGGCTTCGACGCTAACGCGCAGCGCCCACGGCTTGACGAAGTAAGGATTGAAATAATCGTCGCCAACCGTTTCCTCCGCGGGACAGTTGCCAATAACCATGTATGGGCGATCGTCCAACACGAATGGATAGGCAGGGAACCAACCGCGCTGCTCGAATCCCGCGTCGAAGATCTCATGTGGGCCCCAAAACGGCGAAGTTGCAATCGCGGCACCGAGAATGCCGATGGCAACGCTATTGGCGCCCAGTGCCGTGGTCGCCGAGGCCTGATAAGTCGGATCGATTCCAAGCCACGGCCCGTTCCCGTCCGGGCTGGAGCTTCCCGGAATTACGATTGGCGGCAATGGATGGATGGCATTTTGGACCTGGCGCAGTTTGCCCTGCGCGTTCGCCGTGGGCGCGATCATGAGAGCGCCAAGGAGTAGAACGACGAAATCGCAACGCGTCACCGAGATCCCCCGAGAAGCAGCCCGGCCTATAACGCGAAACCGCCGGCAGGGGAAGGCCAACGCGATTCGATTAACAGCTAACGGCGTTGCCAGCGGAGCCTATTCCGAAACGCACTCTAACTGCTGGACCCGACTGGGGGGCCAGAATGTTCCAAGCCGAGTAAGTCGGTCGATGCGACCAGCGCCGAGCGCGATCCGCGAGCCCCGCGGTCGTTGCCGCCGTTCCAGAAAACCGGGCCATATCACATTCATCCAAGAGCATTTGCCAATCGGACGCCACGATTGCGGTCAATCGATCGTCGGTTTGCAGAGCGTTGGCCAGTTCCGGCGTCGTTCGCGCGTCGGCCGGCAGGCCGAAGCGAAAAGACAAATAGTGTCGGAGTACCCAGGCGCAGCGATCCACGGTCAAATCGGGATCGGCTAATTGCTCGAGTGCCCATGCGGCATCAAGCGGCGGCGCGGGCCTGCGTTTACGCCGTCCCAAATAGACCAATGCCGCGGCCACGACCAACAGGGCGGGCACGATCGCAAACCACCAGGGCGACGCGGCCGAATCGGTTACCGGTGCTTCCGGTGGCTGCTCGACGTCCGTCGTCGGCCGCAGGGCATCGGGTGACGGCGATTGAATCGCGGTCTTGACCTCAACGCTCAGCGCTTGATTGCTCCAGTCGATGACCGTGTCGTGTCCGTCGCCGGCGCGAACCCCGAACGCTCCCAGAGCGATTTCCGGCTTCCCCGGCACCAAGGGCGACAGGCGATAAACCTGTGTCCATTTCTGGCGTTCTCCAGAAAGTTCGCGCATCGGCAGTCCGTCTTCGCGGACTCGCCAGAGATGTGCTTTGGTCAAAAGCGGTTTCGGTGGGCAAACGCTCAACGGCCCCGGCGCCTCGATGGTAATCGTCAGTTTCACTTCGCCCGAAAGTCGAATCTCATCCGCATTGAGAGTCGCTCGGGCTTCGACGTCGCCGCGTTTGTCGATCAACGGCGGCGCGGCGGCGGCCAGCGAAAGGACTGGCAATGGCTACCCCGCAAGCGGCTGAAATTCATCGCCCCCGCCTCCGCCGCGATTCGCGCAGCCGAAAGAACCGCACCAGCGCATCGAAGTGCGTCGCCATCCGTCGAGACGTCGATCACGTCGACCTTTCCCGAGCGAGCCAGCGAATTGAACGCCGCCTTGCGGTCGCCTGCCGCCTTCGCATAGGCTTGTCGCACGACCGACCGGCGGGTATTCAGCAAGAGCGACTGGCCGGTCTCCGCATCGCGGACTTCCATCAGACCGACGTGCGGGAGTTCGCTTCTTCACGCGGATCCGAAACGCGGACGGCAATCGAGATCGTGCTTGCGTGCCGCCAGGCGAAACGCGGACTCATAACCCTTGTCGAGCCAGTCGCTGACGAAAAACACGATTGCTCGCCGGGTCAATGCCTGATTGAGAAAATCGAACGCGGTCTTCAGTGACGTGCCCGGTCGTTGTGGCTCGTAGAAGAGAATGTCGCGCAGCACGCGCAAGGCGTGCCGGGTACCCTTGGCGGGTGGCAGAAAGCGCTCGACCTCGTCGCTGACAGCCAGCAAGCCCGACGCGATCGTTGTTGGCGACGGCACTGAAAGCGATCAGCGCCGCGACTTCGGCCGCGACGGTTCGCTTGGTATGCTTCTGCGTACCGAACCGCTGGCTGCCGCTGATATCGACGACGAGCAACACGGTTAGTTCGCGTTCCTCGACGAAGCGCTTGATGAACGGCGCGCCCATGCGGGCGGTGACGTTCCAGTCGATGGTGCGAACATCGTCGCCCGGCTGGTACTCGCGGACTTCCTCGAACGACAGGCCGGTGCCTTTGAAGACAGAGTGATACTCGCCGCCGAGCAACGTCTGCACTGCCCGTCGGGCCCGGAGTTGCAGGCGGCGAATCTGCCGCATCACCTCGGCGGGAAGCATGAATGGTCCTTAGAGCTTGTCGGGGTCGACACCGAGTTCACGGAGCTTCGCGGCCAACTTTTTTCGCTCGGCTTCTGCTTTGGCGGCAGCGCGTTGGCTCTCTTCCAAGGCTCGCTGTTGTCGCCGAGCCCGCTCGCGGATCATCAAAAACTCCTCCCCGTCGGCGCCGATGATGTGCAACCAATCCTTTCGCAATTCAAAGCGAAGTCCGAGCCGCGGGCTGACCCAGCCATTCATCTTCGCAATCTTCTTGAGCTTCTTGCCCTCGCGCTTCCAACCGTCCAGTGTGTCCTTCCAGGGATCGATCAAGTAGTATTCTTCGACACCGAACCGTTGATAAAAGTCGAAACACTTCTTGAGGTCTTTGGTCGAATTCGACGGGGAGCGTATCTCCATCGTGACCTGGGGACCGATGCCCTGTTCCTTCCACTGCATGAACGATTTCCGTGGCTGCTTCGGCCGGCCAAAGACCACCATGATATCCGGCGCCGTCGCAGTTCGCGGATCACCCTCGATCGGGTACCAGAGATTGTTCGAGGCGACCATAACGTCGGCCGCATCTCGGTACTGAGCTTCCAGGCCCGCGAATAGCATTTCAAGCCAATCGAATTGGAGCGTACTGTCGGCCAATGGAATGTCGTCCTCGAATGGGTAGTCGATGACTTTGTTGGCGGGAAGAATAGTGCTGCTCATGGCCAATCGTTCCGTGGGCCGAATTCAAATAGGCTCATTTTACCGGGTGCTCGTTGGGTAGGAAGGCTTTAAGGAATCGGCGCCACCTTCAGATAGACCTTCATGCGCATTTCGCCGGTGACAATCTTTTCCGGGTAATACCTCCTGACCATTGGATCGGAGAGGGCAAGCGCTCGGGACGGCGTGAGAATGACCTTCACTGTGACGAATCCCTCACGGCCTTTGGCAAACGCACGTATGTCGCGCGGAATGATCCAGTTCCGGCCCAAAGAAGACTTCGTCAACGCATGGATGATAACCGGGTCGGCAGGGTAAGTGATGCCGGACTTGATGTCCAGGATCTCGGCTTCGAAGCAAAGATCCACGTCGAGCGGTCCGCTTACGATTGAAATGGGACAATGCACGCCGGCAAGAGTCGTTGGGTTCACTTTCCACGTAACTTGCGGGTACCAATGTACTCGGCGCCCTGTGCCGGTAAGCGACCGATTTGCACTCCCGTGAAAGCCTTGGGATCATACTCGCTTTCGCGGACCGCGAAGTTCTTCTGAATTTGCTTCGTCAATCGATCGCTCTTCGGCGCAATCAGCTCGTCGGGCGCATCGGCCGACATAATCTCAAACGTCGATTCGTTCGACCGAATCTTTCCATTCCGCTTTTGGCCGTTCTGCGTGAACTCGTACTCCATCACCGCGTGGATCGTGTGCTTGCCCTCCGCCAACTCGCCGAGCTTGTACCAGCCAACGGTGGCGAAGGGGTACGGATAATTGAAGGGCTTCTCGTACGGCTTGCCGTCCAGATAGCGCGTCGTCCGACTTCGGAAGCTAAATTTCTTGTTGCCGTTGATCGCCGGCCAACCGGTCCAGTCTTCGCGAATATTGGCCTCGAACGAGATCATTGCACCGACCTTGGCCGGGAACTTGGGCCGATGGGTTGTCTTCAATGTGACGCTCTGTTGGATGTATTTGTCGATCTGGTCGGGCGTAGCAATATCCCAGGTCGATACAAACGTACGCACGGTCCTGCGGATGTAACACGCTCTTCGGATCGGCGAGAATGCTTAGCAGCAAATCGCCCGCGCCTGGCTGATGCGATGCGATCAATCCGCGCAACTCGGCGGACACCGGAACCGGAGTGCTGTCCTTGCCCTCGTGTACTTCCGCGAGCAGGTGCCTGATGTCATCCTTGTAGCCAACGAGTTGATAGCGAATCTTCCGCAGCCGCTCGGCCGTTTCCGCGTCGGAAATTTTGGCGAGCTTATCCAATTCGGCCGCGACGGTTCCCTCGCCGCGTCTCAGCAGTTCCCGCTGAGCCGCTTCACGGACGGCGAACCTCGGGTCGCCGAGCCGTTTACCAGTTGGCCACGTCCGGCGAACCGGCACAAACGTTCCAACGAACGTCGCCATGGCGAATACGGCAAGTAACTGGCACACAGTGCCGTCTCCTGATCAAACCAACTGCTGATTCAAGTTATACCATTTGCCGTATGATGCAATGAAACTTACCGACGTAACAAGTTGACATGGATGGCGGCAAATTGGCCTTGTGGCGCGGGACGTCGAAAATACTGGATGCGACGGGCCGAACCCGGCGCCGCGCCGACTGCGAGAAATGACCAAAATGAGCCACTTTGAGCCAGTAAAAAAAGAAGTTTACGCCGTTTCATCGGCTCTAGAATGGAACGACGCTGGTCGCCGCTGCCCTTTTTCTCATCTTGTCGCCAACCCTGGCCGACAGGATGATGGGATAATCCGTCTCGATCCGAGGGTGACTCGAATGCGTTGTCTTTCCGCTGCCGTCGCAATTCTGATTCTTTCGGTGTTCATCGGGCTTCGCCGATCCCGACTTGCCGGTCCTCAAGGCCCCAAGACCAGTCCTCAAGACGCCGAACCTCAAGGCACTCGACGAGGTCTGGGAAGCCGCCTTCGTGCAAAACGATCACGGGGTCGACGTCAAGATCGGCCACATCCACATGACGTCGGTTCCGATCGAAGTCGACGGGCACGAAAATGTTGCGGACGACCAAGGAATTGCGCTTCGTCGTCGGCCGGGCTGATGCCAAGGCCGAAATGAAGGCGGACGTCTCCTCCGATGAAGACGCGCGACGGCAAAGTGCATGCGATCAAGGCGAAACTCTGGCTCGGCAAGGATCGGATTCAGACACTCGATTGCACCGTTATCGACGGGCCGAAGATTCGCATCACCGCCGACGGCGAATTCAAATACCAGCGCGAGTTCCGCTGGGATCCGGCCTGCATTGGCCTGGCCCGCGAGCAGAACATTCTCGGCGAAAAGAAAGCCAAGCAGGGCGACAAATTCTCCTATCGCTACTTCGAGCCGCAAGTGACCAACTACGTCACCATTCGCGTTGTAGTAAAGAACATCGATCCGTCGACGCTGCCGGGCGGCGCGAAGCGGAACCTGCTGAAAGTGATCGCCACGCCGGACGCGCTCAAACTGAAAGACAACCAGACGCTGCAACTCCCCGCCGCGATTTTCTATGCCGATCCGGTCAGTTACGACACGATCAAGACGGTGATGGACATCCCAGAGATCGGCAAAGTCTCGCTCATCCGCACCTCGAAGATCGCGGCCCAGGCGCCGAACGGCCAGGTGCCCGATCTGATGAAACGGCAGTCGATCTTCCTCGCCTCGCCGATCCCGGACATGCACGAACGCGATTCGATCGTTTACAAGATCACCTTCAAAGGCAACGCCCAACCCAAAGAACTGGTCAGCATCGATCGCCGGCAGACGGTCAAGAACATCAACGGCAACACGTTTGAGTTGCACATCCAGCCGCGACGCAAGCCGGAAAAGCTCGACAAGGAAGAAAAGGCCGGCCCGGAATTCTTGAAGAGCAATTACTTCATTACCAGCGCCGACTCGGAAGTGAAGAAACTGGCCTCCCGGGCCGTGGGAACCGCAACCGACCCATGGGACAAAGCCCGCAAGATTGAGTCCTTTGTCCGCGGCTTCATGCGGCCGACGGACTATACGGAAGCAATGGCGCCCGCGGATCACGTCGCCCGGACCCGTTCCGGCGACTGCACGGAATACGCCATGCTCACCGCCGCCATGTGCCGCGCACAGGGAATTCCCGTCACGCACCGCGATCGGGCTCGTCTATGTCAACAACCTGCTCGGCCGACCGGGCCTCGCCTTCCACATGTGGACGGAAGTATTCGTTAAGGGCCAGTGGCTCGGCCTGGATGCCACGCTCGGCCAGGGCTCCATCGGGCCCGGTCACATCAAGATCACCGATCACAGTTGGGCGAACGTGATCTCCTTCACGCCGCTCCTGCCCGTGAAAGGCTTCATCATGGCTAACCCGAAGGTGGAAGTGGTGGAGAAGTAATCAAACTACGTAGGACGGATTGCCAATCCGTCCTACATAAGATGCCAACCGTCCGGACGTAGACGGATTGGCAATCCGTCCTACATGAACTTCGCTGCTCGGGCGCGTACAACATCTCACGTCGCACTCAATTCGAGGCTGCCCCATGTCCCGACTCGCTTCTGTGCTCCTGTTGGTTTTCGCTTTTCCACTCCTCATTCGAGCCGGGGACCGCGAGGATGCCTTCTTCGCTGCTGCTCGCAAAGGGGACGCAAAGGCCCTCGCGAAACTGCTCGACGAGGGTGTCGATGTCAACGCTAAGACCGCCTACGGAGCGACCGCACTGCACTACGCGTGCGACCGCGGACATCTGGATGTGGTGAAGTTGCTCCTCAAACACAAGGCCAATCCCGAACGTGGCCGACAAGTTTTATAGCGCAACGCCAATCACCTGGGCGAGCATGAATGAGCCATGCGGCCGTCATCGGCGAGTTGATGGCGGCCGGGGCCAAGGGAGGCGAAGCCTTGTTGCGCTCGGCGGCCGCGGCGGACGACATCGCAATGGTCAAGGCGATCCTCACGCACGGCAAACCGACTGCCGTCCAACTGACCGCCGCATGGAAAGCGACCAAAAACAAAGAGGTGATCGAAGCTGCTCAAGAAAGCCGGCGCCAGAGAGCCCGAAAAGACCGTGGCCAAGGCCGAGCCAATGGACGCATTGAACCCTACATCGGCGCGTATCGCGACGAGAGCGGCACCGAACTGGCGATCGACCTGGACGGATCTCGCTGGCCGTCAAGTTGTCGGGCAAGAAGACTCTTCACATTGAACCGCGACAAGGAAGATGTCTTCAAAATCGAGGAGGCCTCGAGCACCGTCGCATTTCAGCGCCAGCAAGGCAAGATCGTCGCATTGACCCTGAAGTCGAGTGGCAATTCGGATCGCATCTATAAGCGCGTGGCAGCGACTTCAATCGCCAAGAAGAAAGAGTCGTTGCCGGCGGTTGTTGAGCCGACGGGAGTCGTGCCAAAGCCGCTCAACTGGCCGCAGTTTCGCGGCATCGGCGCGACCGGCGTCGCGGATGGACAGTTTCCGCCGACCAGCTTCGATGTCCCGAAGGGCAAAAATGTCCGCTGGAAGACCGCCGATCCCCGGCCTGGGCCATTCATGCCCGGTGATTTGGGACGATCATGTTTACCTCACCACGGCCGTGAGCGGCGATCCGAAGGCCGGCATCAAACCCGGCCAGTATGGAGACGTCGAGTCGGTCAAGGACGACACGGTACACAAATGGTTTTTGATTTGCCTCGACAAGAAGATCGGGCAAGATCGATTGGCAGCGCGAAGTGTGCTCCGGCGTCCCGAAGGTCAAACGACATCTCAAGAGCACGCACGCCAATCCGACCGTCGCCACCGATGGCCAGCACGTCATCGCCTGCTTCGGCGCCGAGGGCCTCTATTGTTACGATCCGAAGGGCGACCAACTCTGGAAACGCGATCTCGGCAAGCTCGACAGCGGTTGGTTTTACGACCCCGACTATCAGTGGGGATTCGGATCTTCGCCGGTGATCTTCGAGGATCGCGTGATCATTCAATGCGACGTCGGCAAGAACTCATTCATCGCCGCTTATGCGTTGGCGGACGGCCAGCGTCTTTGGCAGACGCCGCGCGACGAAATCCCTTCCTGGGGCACGCCCACAATGTGGTCGGCCCAGACGCGTACCGAGATTGTGACGAATGCCACGAAATTCGCCCGCGGCTACGATCCCGAAGACCGGCAAAGAACTGTGGCGACTCGGCAAGCACAGCGAGATCACGGTGCCGACGCCATTTCTTGCCAAAGGACTGATCTGGCTAACAAGCGGCTATCGACCGGTGCAACCGATTTACGCCGTCCGCCCAGGAGCGACATGGCGACATCAGCCTCAAGAATAAAGAGACGAGCAACGCGTCGATCGCCTGGAGCAAATCGAAGGGTGGGCCATACCTGCCCACCCCGATCGTCTACGGCGATTATCTCTACACGCTGGCCAATAGCGGCATTCTGACCTGCTATGAAGCTCAAACCGGCAAGAAGATCTATTCCGAGCGCCTTGGCGGCGTCGGCGGTTTCACGGCCTCGCTGGTCGCCGCCGATGGCCGGCTCTATTGCACCGGCGAAGAAAGCGGCGTCCGGGTGGTAAAGGCAGGCCCGAAGTATCAATTGCTTGCCGCCAATCCGCTGGGCGAGACCTGCCTATCGTACTCCGGCAATATCGGACGGGATGTTGTTTGTGCGAACGGAGAAGCACTTGATCGCGCTCGGCCGGCCGGTGAAATCGAAAACCAACGATTGACTTGTAGCCTTCGCGCGTTCACAATTCGAAGCGCGGCGGGGCGGATCAAGTTGGCACGCGTCGTCATCGACCGTGCTTCTCCGGGGTTACCCCGGGGAGATGACGGAACCAGATCGTTACCGCGCACGACCGGCGCCATGCTCCGCATGGGATTGGTCGCGCATCACGAGACGGGTTGATTAGCTCCGCCGCATTTCATGCCCGATTTCAAACACGATCCTGTCGCCAGCTAACCTCGCGGAGGCAGCCGCTGCCGGACCCTGGCAGTCCGATCTCATTGCCAAACGACTGGCGCCGCCATTGCCAGCAGGGCTCGGTGGACCACCGGATTGGCCCAGCGGCTCCATGCAGCATTTCCAAGCGGGGCCGAGCCCGATCGACTGCTCGTATTGATCGGTGAGGACCGCGGATTCATCCGGGCGTACCGAGCGTGGCCTCAAGGTAGCTCGCACGCTTCATCGCCGCTCCGCAAATGCGCCCGATTGTCGACTGGGATGTGCCCGCCTTGCGGACATCGCGCGAAGTAGCCGAGTGGTTCGGGATCACGCTGGGCGAACTCGATTGGTTCGCCGATGTCCAGGGGCGCAATCCGAAGCAGACGAATCCGCAACTCCAACACTACGTGAATCGCTGGGTGCCGAAACGCGGCGACAAGTACCGCTTGCTGGAAGTGCCGAAATATCGCCTCAAGATCATTCAGCGGAAGGTGCTTCACGAGATTGTCGACCGCATCCCCGCTCACGATGCCGCCCATGGGTTCCGCGTTGGCCGTTCAATCCGCACGTTCGCTCAACCGCACGTTGGCAAAGCGGTTGTTTGGCGCTTGGATTTGAAGGACTTCTTTCCATCAATCCCGGCATCGCGAGTGCATGCCCTCTTTCGCATTGCCGGCTATCCGCTCCGTGTGGCCCGCACCCTGACCGGGCTATGCACAACGCGATTGAGACACGGCGTTCAGGCGCCAAATCAGTCGTCCGTGCCGAGCGTGTTTTGGGATCGCCATCTGCCGCAAGGCGCGCCAACCTCGCCGGCACTGGCCAATCTCTGTGCATACCGATTGGATGTGCGCTATCCGCCTTTGCCGCGAAGTGCGGCGTCGACTACACGCGCTATGCGGATGACCTGGCGTTCTCTGGCGACGAGGGATTTGCGAGCGCGGGCCATCGTTTTCGTCGAACTGTGTTTCCGATCATCGTCGAAGAAGGATTTCGGCCGAATATTGCCAAGAGCCGATGGATGACCGCGGGAATGCGCGAGCAATTGGCCGGTGTTGTCGTAAATTGCCGACCCAACGTTCGCCGCGATGATTACGACCGATTGAAGGCAATACTGACCAACAGCATCCACCACGGCCCAGCAGGTCAGAATCGCGACGACCATCCTGATTTTCGCGCACACCTGGCGGGCCGAGTCGCCCACATCGGGTCGATCCATGCGGACCGGGGACGGAAGTTGAAGGAGTTATTGGAGCAAATTGATTGGTCGTCCGAGCGATGATCGACTTGCACGCTACTCCATCAAGTAGTGCAAGCAAAGTGAATACTCGTCGCGTTGAAAGTCCAGCTTCTTCGCCAGCGCGTGGAGTTCCTTGGCGCGGTCGGGATGCATCCGGGCCAGAGCCACGACGACGATGCGCTTGACCGAGGGGTCCATCGCGGCATCCTTGACGCTTGGCAAGTCAATGGGCTTTTTGCCGTCAATGATGGCTGCGAAGAATCGGCCTTCACGATCGCCTTTCGCGAGCGATTCCACCAATCGTTTCCGTTGTTCATCCGCAAAAGCCGCGTCCTTCGCCTTAAGGCCAGCCAGATACAAGAGACCTGTTCGCGTCGCATCGTTTTCCCAGTCGCGGGCCAATCCGACTGACTTGGGCCGCGCTGAGTTGGCAGCGGCCGCATTCTTGTAGTCACCGCGCAAAAGGCCGGTGATAAACACATCGCGCGAGCCCAGCCGCCCGGCCAGTTCCAGGTACTTGGCGCGATCGCCGCGGACTTCAGCGAGAACCAATTCCAGTTCGAGCTTGTTCTGGGCGACCATCTGGTTTTGTGCGGGCGTCAAGGCGACCAGACCCGGCAGAGCCGCCAGTCGATTGATCTCACCCTCCGCCGCGCCCGGCTCGCCCGCAGCAATGTGTGCAGCTAGCCGGTATCGCAAGAATTGTCCTCGGTCAGTCAGGCCAGTGGACGCAGAGACTTTCAAAAGCTCCGCATATTGGCCGGCTGCCATGAGGGCATCGATCAGTCGCACCCGAAATGTCGGATCGAGCGGGGCCAACTCTCGCGCCTTTTTCGCCCATTGAACTGCCGAGTCAAATTCACCGCGAGCTAAATATCGAAACGATAAGCTGCCACCCGCATCGGCGCACTGCGGCCGGCCGGTCGCGGCTTCCATGTAGAGTTTTTCCGCCTCGCGGCCGTTCTCGAGTCGGCCAAGCAGATAGACCGCGTCGGGGGAGCGTTTCGTTTCCTCGATCAGCTTCCGGTATTCCGGCCGCAAGTCCGTTTTTGGCTCAGCGACGTCCATGAGCGATTGATACGCCCGATGCCATTCCAACCGAATCGGTCGATCTGCCAGTCCGGGCGCAAGAACTCCAGCATCTGTTGCGGAGGCATCAGATTGGCCAAAAACGAAATCGCGATGCCCTCGTCCGGATTCAGTTCGAGAAAATGCTTCGTATAGGCGATCAGCCCATCCGGCGAAAGGACCGTCATCGCATGGAGCAGGCGATCCTGCGTACTTCCGGTGGCGATCAGGCCCACCCGCGATTTGGTAATTGTGCTCCCCTCCTTGGCCTGAATCTGCGGCGGGAACGGCTCGAACTCGTAGTCGACATCGTCGAGCCGGAGCAACAACTGACCGGCATGAACTTCCGGCGGCTTGTCGACATCCACGGGATTGCTGGAGTAGATCGTCTCGTCCCGTTCGATCAGCGCGAGTTGGTCGGGGTTCAAAACGAAGACCGGTCGATTGAACGGTCGGCCAAAGAACGACGTTTCCACGGAAACTGTCTTGGCGCCCTGATGGTCCTCCGACCACTCGACCGTCACGTCTCCCTCGGGAATGGTGATCTTCTCGGGCGTCCCCGGATTGAGCCGGTGATCTTCGCCATTGATCTTCACCGTGTACGGCTTCGTCCCGCCGTTCACGACATAGACTGGCCGATTTTGCCCGCGATAAATGGCGACTCCGAGATAGATCGCCAGAAGAGCAAGAAAGAACCCGGCCGCAACATATTTGGGCCACCTGAATCCCAGCCCGCTTCCTTCGCGAAAGCCCGCACTCGCCGATTCCGCGAGTACGGACGATCGAATCGGCTTGCCCGTGTCCCGGTTTTTCTCGGCGGTTCGCCGTTGGTTTCGGTATGCCTTCTCCGTGGTCAATCGTGGAAACAACTCATCGCGAACGTCCATGATTCGAAGCGCGTGCTCGTGCGCTCCTTTCGCCATGAATCCATCCACCAACCAGTAAGTCAACCAGGCCTTTTCGGGGTCTTTCGACTCAAAGACATGCTGCAAGTTTTCGGCCGCCTCCTCGGGACGGAATTGCTTGAGTTGCGTGATCGCCAGACGTTCGCGGATCGCGTCGTCGGGCCGAACCTCGAGTGCACGGGAGTAAGCCGCTTCGGCATCCGGCCAGCGCGAAAAGTACTCGTACGCTCCGCCCAGTTGAGTCTGAATGTCGGCATCATCAGTGCGATGCCCCGCGAGCACTTCGGCCAACTTGTCGAACAGCAATTCGTCCTGATATGCAGTGGCAAGGGCCAGTGCAGTCTGGATCGTCTCTCGATCGTCGGGATTGGTGCGGAGTTTCTCGAGGATCGAATTGAACGCCGCCGCCTTGCTCGCCTCCCATTGCTTGAGGCCGATGATTCGATGCCGCTTGCAATGAGGACAACTCTCCAGAATCCGCTTTTGACCGAGCGGAACTAACGGGACCATCAACAAGACGAAGTAGAGCGTCGTATCGTACGACTCCAATTCGGCGAACGAGTTGCAACTCGAGCATGCCGACTTGACTTTGTGGGTCCGCCGCTTGCCGTAATACCACGTGCCGCAGCCGTTGATGAGAGTTGGCATTTGTGTTGCGACCTGATCGACCTGTGGGATGCCGGTATTTTGCGGCAAGAGTTGCCGGGTGCAAGGGTATTCGCCCAAGCGCTCCCTGCGATTTGCAAGCCTCCCAAGTTGATCGTTGCCCTCACCGCTCGGCTCTGCTAGTCTCACTCTTCGTTCGCACTCTCCTTGGCAGGTTCATTCCATGTATGCTCGATTCCTTTCATTGTGTGCCTTGATTGCGTTAGCTCCCATACTCCGGGCCGCCGACGATTACAAACTCGGTTCCGATTCGCAGCGGCATCCGGGGGTGCCCGAGGGCAAAGTCATCAAGCACCCGTGGACCAGCCAGGTGTTTCCCGGCACGGTTCGCGATTACTGGGTCTATGTGCCCGCTCAATACGACGGGAAATCCTCTGCCTGCGTCATGGTGTTTCAGGATGGCGGAGGCTACGTCAGCGATAACGGCTCGTTTCGCGCTCCGATCGTGTTCGACAACCTGATCCATCGCAAGGAGATGCCGGTCACCATCGGCATCTTCATCAATCCGGGGAATGGGCCAGCTCGGGGCAAGGGACAGGGACGCTCCAATCGTTCCTTCGAATACGACACGGTCTCGCCGCAGTATGTGACGTTTCTCGAAAAGGAAATCTTGCCCGAAGTCGATAAGGAATACAAGCTGCGGCAAGACGCCGCCGGGCGGGGCATCTGCGGCATCAGCTCGGGCGGCATCTGTGCGTTCGTCGCCGCTTGGGAACGGCCGGATTTGTTCTCTAAAGTGCTCAGCCACGTCGGGAGCTTCACCAATATTCAGGGCGGCGACGTGTTGCCGGGCATGATTCGCAAGACCGAGCGCAAGCCGATCCGCGTTTGGTTGCAAGATGGCTCGAACGATCTGGATAATCTGCACGGTTCCTGGCCGCTCGCGAATCAGTCCATGGCGGCGGCACTTCGGTATATGCGTTACGACTATCGCTTCGAGTTCGGCGATGGCGGCCACAATGGCAGACAAGGCGGCGCTTCATTGCCGAGAGCCCTGCGCTGGCTGTGGCGCGATACGCCGCAGACAAAATGAAACTTGCCATCAACCCATGAATGCATCATGAAGTATTTGTCGATTCCCTGCGTATTGCTCGTGACTGGCATCACAACGGCCCAGGACATGCCGCTGCACGAGATTATCAAGCCCGGCGAAGGCTGGAAGGCCGCCGGTGGCGAAATGCCGAAACGGCCATCGGGCGGGTATTCCGTCGATGCGAAATCGCACTCCGTACTTCTCGATGGCAAGCCGATCCAGGTGCCGCTCGAACAATCCGACGGCGTGCGTCGTTTCGCTGGGCGGTTCGCAGCTTCTCATAGCCGACGCGAATGAGCGCTATGTCTGGTCATTTCAAATTCAGCCAGACGGCACACTCGGTCCGGGGGATCGATATTGCCGAATGCGCGTCGTCGGCGATGTACGGCGAAAGTCATTCACTCCGCCCGAGAAGTTCCGGGCCGACCCCTCGGCGATGACCACGGACCGTAGCAATCGCAGCTATGTGGCGACGAATCTCGGTATTCAGATTTTCGACCCGACCGGCCGGCTGTGCGGCGTGATCACGTCTCCGCCCGGCCGCGTGACGGAATTGGCCTTTGACGGCGATCGTCTCTTCGCCCAGGCGGGCGGAAAAGTGTACGTGCGCAAAATGCTCGCTGAAGGCAGGTAGAACGGATTGGCAATCCGTCCTCCTACTGGCGTGGCAGCAACCCCACTTTAGATCGATCGACGGAACTCGGCCGAGCCGGCACTGGCCCGGTCGGACTTCGCGTATCCGATCCGGTAATGACGGTCATTTTCTTGTGTTCGGCCGGTCTTGCCCCACCGCCATCGGCGGGATTGATCAGTTGAAACCCGACGCGCGCTTCGCCGGCCGTGCGCCCTTGACTCGGATTCGCAGCGTGGTCTTTTTCCCGGCGGGGATGTCGTATTCCGGAAAGATCACCTGCTTTGCGTTCTGCCCGATGCCCTTGCCCGACGGCGGGACGGTATCCACCAGGTCAACGTTGTCGGGAAGATCGACGCGGACCTGGATTCGTTTGGCCGCCGCGGTGCCGCCGTTCGACACGGTCACTCGATAGGTCATCGTCTTGCCGACGCTCACAGTGCCCGGCACGTCCGTATCCCAATCGATGGTCGGCACGCCGGCGAACGTCGTCTTCGTCGATGCGGTTTGTTCGGGGCCTTTGTCGGCCTTGGCGGAGAATTGCACGGTGCGCGTGCCGGGCGTGCTCGTCCTCAAGCCGATGTTGAGTTCCTTCGATTCGCCCGCCTTCAGTTCGCGGAAGATCCATTGCACGCGATCGCGGAACGGTCGTCCGCCGTTCGTCGCTTTCGTCGGATGCATGTCCGGCGGATAGAGGCACTTGACCACGACGTTCTTGAGATCGGCCGTGCCTCGATTGTCAACTGTAACGCGGTAAATGGCCGACTGTCCGACCGTGCCCTTATCCCCGCCCGGCCCATCCGCATGGACCTGCAACCTCGCGGTGAGCACGGTCACGTCGAGTCCCGCTTCCTTGGTCACATTGCTCGCGATCGCCTTCACCGTGCTGCCGATTCGGCCCTGTTCGCGCACCCGCACTCGATATTCGATCACCTTCGATTCACCGGGCGCCAGCACTGGGATCGACCAGGTTCGTTCACCGTTTTTCGGATCGATGTTCGAAACGAGCCGCCCGTCCACCATGCCGCGGGAGATTTCGCGGTCCTCGTGCGCCAGACCGTGATTGAGCATATCTTTGACGTCGATGTCGTGAATGGTGACGTGGCCGTTGTTGGTCACCGTGATCCGATAGGTAACGATGTCGCCGATGACGAGTTTCTCCGGCCCTTCCTTCTTGATGGATAGACTGGGGGCGGAAACCTTGGTGATCATTCCGCGGCCAAAATCGAATCCCACGCGTGCCTGGATTTTGACTTCCTCGGTGTCCGTTTTCGGCCGGTACGAAATCTCAATGGTGCGTTCCTGGCCGGGTTCGAGCGTTTTGAATTCCCATCGGGCGATCGCGGCGTCTTCAGTGGCCGTGGGCTCCCACTTGATGCGCTCGGCATTCTTGGGCTGAATCACGCGCACGATCACGTTGTGCGCTTTCGCCCGCGAAGTATTGCGGACGGAAATCTTGTAGATGACCGGCTGACCGCTCGGTGAAACGTTGTTGCCTTCAATATTCAACGTGACCACCGGCGTCGGAATTTCGCTGGCCGGCGTAGCGACACGCGTGTATTGCACCGGCACGACTCCAGACGGATCGGTCACGGTGCTTGGCAGCGAACGCGGGCCGTCGGCGCTGGCCGGGGCACGTCGCGATGCCTGTTCGATGCCATTGTCTTTGGCCCCCACCTGGGCTTTGACCGAAGCCGTATCGACATCGTCCGCGTAAGGCGGCTCTGGAGACTGGAACGGTCGGCCAACGGGGACCTGTGCCAGGCCCAAGCCAGCGCCCGCGACCAAAACCGACAGGACAAGATACCGTGTGCTGGGGTAGCGCATGATTCTCCCGGCCCACTGGCCGGCCCGGTAGACAAGACCGACCAACGTATACCCCGTCCGGGGATTTCAGGAAAGGCCAACCGGCCGGGTAAGACAGAGAAACGGGAGAAGTATCGTTTACCGCGGCTCGCGTTGCCGCCTCGTATTCCGCGAGAGCAGATGCAAAATCACCGGCCAGAAGAAAGGCACACGCCCGCACTCGCTCCAGGTCCCTACCGTGCTGAATCCGCTCGGCGTGCTTGAGTTCCTCAAGGGCGTCGTCCAAGCAACCGCTCCGGACATCCGTCGCCGCACTGGCCAGATGATATGCCCGATCGGTCTCGACCGCTGCAAGCAATGCCAAGTCTGCCCGGCACCGCCGACAACTCGGTCCGCCAACATTTTCCGCGCGACAGACAGGACAGCGGAGCGTCATGGACGATATTTTAGGGACTCACGAGCAGTTCGTTGCACCCGATTGGAATCGTATATCGGAAACCGCTGGCGAGCCGCCGACGTCAGTTGGCGGAGGGAGCGCACGCCCCAGAAAACGGCAGGTTCCGTCGCCGGCTCGCCAAGTCGTTGCCTTGGACCAAAGTCGTCGCCTACTCTTTCTTCGGCGCTGGCGGCAAGCCGGGCGGTGGCGTGCCTCGTGGCGCCGTGCGATTGTAGGGCACCTCATTGATCCAATGAAATCCGCGACTCTTCAACAAAAACCCTTCCTCAGGTACAAGGCGCAATTTGGCCTCGATCGCCTTCTTGGCAACATTCCCCTGCGAGGGTAAGCGGAGTTCGCCTTCGACGACGATGACTCCTTCGCCCACTTCCCGATATTGCAACACCTGCTTCGTCGCTTGATCCGGCCGCGCTCCCGGACTCGAAAGCGTCAGCGTGTTCGCGTCCTCGTCGATAGCGACGAATTGGTAGATGGGCGGTCCCTTCATTGGCGTAATCAGCAACAGCGGGCCGCGGAATCCGCTCTTCGTGACGATCACGTGCTGCCAGCGGTTCGCGTCCGTGGTCAATGGCGGGCGAATGACGCCATCCAATTTGAACTCATCGACTTCCCATAGTCCATAAAGCGGGGGCTTCGGCGCCAGGTCGCCGAATTGGCGGCTCGCCTTCAAGTTGCCGTGAATCGATAGCGCTAGGAACGCCGCGACGATCGCCGTCCGCAGTACGACCAAAGTCCAGTTCAACCACTTCCAACGTGTCAGCGGCACGATACCGCGCGGCAGGTCTCGCCGACCGAGAACAAACACGCGCGCCATCCACGGCAGGTCCGGCGCCATCAGAAAAACAGCCATCGACAGAAGGAGCATCGAGAACAACTTGACTGGCACATCGTAGCTGAAGTTGAGTGCAACCACATGACTCATGACGCCGAAGGTCACGAGCGAACCGAGCAGCGTCGTCCGGCGAGTACACAACAATAGGCCGCCGAGAACTTCGCCAGCACCGGCGAAGATCGTGTAACTGTCCGAAGCGCCCATGAACGTCCAGAGCAAATGCATCGGCGACGACTCGCCATAGGACACGAGCAGCCCGTTGGTGTCGGGGTAAGAAAACTGCAGCTTGATCACTTTGCCGAGGCCATAAACGAGCATCGTGTAGGCGAGGAAGAACCGCACATAGACGCGGAGCCACTCGTGCAACCGGGGGTACGCGCAATGTTCGCGACCCGTCATCCGCCGACGAGCGAATGCGGCGAACGACCAGAGCATCATGACGCCGACCGCAATGCAGGCGAACATGAATTCCTGCACATAGTTGAACGTCGTATCGCCACTGCCGAGCGGCCGATACGTAATTTCGACGTGGAAAACGTGCTCCCCTGTCCAAAGCACCGCTTTGTCCATCGCCTTGTCGAGGGGATCAGTGACCCACTCCTTCACGTGCTTCTGCAGTTCGCTACGCGGCGCATCGTCGACAAAATCTTCGGCGAGTCCGCTCATAATCGACGCCAACTGCGGGATTGGAAATGGAATGATGTGCAGAATAAAGAAGACCAAAACGAACCAAAACGCCAGCCGCTCGCACAGCGACCACCGCAGCTCGCGAAGGGCTGGAGGCCCAAGTTGCGATCGCTGCTCCATCACCGTTGGAGCGATCAATGGCTTGGCTGTTTGGTCCATAAAGCCTCGACAAATGAAGCGACGCCATTCACAGTCGGAGCGGCGTCGCTTTCGTTTCGAACAGTTCAATCGTCGTTCAGGATCGTCCCGACACCCTGGCCGTCGAGAATAGTGGCCCCGGTTGGGCTCGACAAGTTGACAAAGAACGTCTCGTTTGACTCGCGCTTAGTGTCCCCCTTGACCAGAACGGTGACCGTCTTGCTCGTCTCGCCGGCGGCAAATGTCAGCGTTCCGCTGGTCGCGTTGTAGTCCTTGTTCTTGGTCGTTGCCGTCCCGCTCGCCGTCGAGTACTGGACGGTCACTGGCGATCCACTAACGGCTGACAGACTCACCGTAAATGTGAACGGCTTCGTCCCGCGGTTCCCCTCGGTGGCCTGGTAGTCACTAATCGAGATCGTCGGGCTCTGGTCGTCGTTCACAATCGTGCCGACCCCCTGGGCGTCCTGGATCTGGGCATTCACCGGGCTGCTCAGGTTGAGCGTGAATGTCTCATTCACTTCCGGTTGAGTATCGCCATTCACTAGCACGGTGACGGTCCGCGACGTCACGCCGGGGTCGAAGGTTAGTGTTCCGCTCGTCGCCTGGTAGTCACTGCCGGCGACGGTCGCCGTGCCATCGGCCGTGGCATAGTGGACTGTCACGGTCTGAGCTGCTACCGCGGACAACGTTACCGTGAACGTAGCGCCCATGGTTCCCGAATTCCCTTCGGATACGGACACATCGTTAACGGTTAGATGGGCGGCCTGCGAGAGCGCATTGGCGACGTTCAGCCGGCCGTTGGTCACTGTTGGCCGAGTTGGGTTCAAGGCCGCGATTGAGTCCGTTCCGCCCAGAATCCGGCTCCGCACGTCGCTCATGGACAAATTTGGATCGGCGGCCCACAAAAGGGCGGCAGCCCCGACCACGTGGGGGGTCGCCATCGAGGTTCCGCTCTTGTACCCGTATCCGCCGGGAACGGTGCTGTAGATGTTGACCCCTGGCGCCGCCAGGTCGACGGTGGTCGCGCCGTAATTGGAAAAGGAGGCGACCTTGTCCGTACTGTCGGTCGCGGCCACGGAGATCACGTTGTCCGGGCTCGGCTTGTAGCTGGCGGGGTAAAAGGGATTCGTGTCGTTGTTGTTGGTCGCATTGCCGGCGGCGCAAACGATCAGATGGCCGGCATTCGCGGCTGCGGTGAATGCGTTCAGGTTGGCCTGGGAGAACCCGCCTCCGCCGTAGCTGTTGTTTGAGACCCGTGCCCCCATCATGACCGCATAGTTCAGGGCCTCAATGGCCGCGTCCGTCGTCCCGGACCCGGACGCATCCAGGAACTTGAGCGCCATGATCTGGGCGGCCCAGTTTACCCCGACCACGCCCACGCTGTTGTTGCCGAGTCCGGCGATCGTGCCCGAAACGTGGGTGCCGTGGCTGTTGTCGTCCATCACATTCGGCGTGTTGTTGATGAAGTTCCAACCGTGAACGTCATCAATGAATCCGTTGCCGTCGTTATCGATCCCGTCGCCGTCAACTTCACCTGGATTGGTCCAGATGTTGGCCGCCAGGTCCGGGTGAGTGTAATCGACGCCGGTGTCGATGACGGCGACCAGAGTGCCCGTTCCCGGAGTCGCCCCGCCCGTCGAAACATCCCAGGCGGCCGGCATGCTGATCCGGTTCATCCCCCACAGCGTGCCATCCGTGTACCGCGGATCGTTCGGCGTGGTCGCCGCATGGAGAATGTAGTTCGGCTCGGCGTATTGCACATACGGGTCGGCACGGGCAGCGGCCAAAGCGGCCGGGACGCTTTCGCCTGCCGCGAGTTGAACGCTCCACAGACCATCCACCAGGGCCAGCGGCTGATGCAATTCGGCTCCCGGAGCGACGGCTGCCAAAACGCGTGGAGCATCGGCCTTGAGTCGAACCAGGATGCTGTCCGAAGCATACGAATTGGGGTCGGTCGCGAGCGTCGGTGCGGCGGCACTGGGCACCGCGCGATCTTCGAGGGCTGTCAATTCGAAATGGGCACGGCGACGAGAATAGCTGCTCATGGGTGGCAACTCCTGGTCAGGGAAGTAAGCGAGCGATGTCCGGTCCGGGCGAGAAATGCATTGGCCCCGCCGAAGAGCGAGGAGCGTCCGAAGCCGCCCATTCCGAGCGAGACATGATCCAGCGGCCAAACGCGGGGCTACTCTAACCGGGAACATTAAAGGCGGTCAAGAAAAATCGGGACGTGCAGAGATCGGTGCTTGATCGGGGGATTAAGGGAGCGCGCCTGGTGTGCTCGGCCGTAGTCGAAATGACCACCGCAGCACCGTGGCCGCAAGCTGCTAGCTTGCGAGCCGAAAGCCGACAAGCTGGCAGCTTGTTGCTACGAAATGAAAGCGGACAAGCTGGCAGCTTGTTGCTACGAGATGGCTGCCGAATTGCGCTCGGACCTCAGCCGCCGGCCCGACCGCGTACTTCGTGCGAGGGTGTGAACTCCTTCCGCTAATTGGCGGCTGCTGGTTTCATTCGGCCTGGAGTTTGGCAAAACGTTCCGCCGCGTCGCTTGGGCCGAAATCCTTATAGTCGAACACCGGACGAATCTCGCATTCGGCTTCCCCCTTGTAGCGGCCGGGGGCGTCTACCTGAACGAACCGCTTCGTCCACTCGATCGCCTCCTCCTTCGACGCGAACTGCAGGAGTGCATAGCCGGCCACCAGTTCCTTGGTCTCTGTAAACGGCCCATCGATCACTGTTCGCCGGCCGCCGTCGTAGCGCACTCGCGCACTTTTCGCACTCGGCTTGAGTCCTTCGCCCGCCAGGAATATGCCGGCCTTCATCGCCTCCTCCAGATACTGGCCCATAGCTGCGAGCATTTTCTCGTCCGGCATTTTGCCCGCTTCTGTATCTGGATCGGCCTTGAGCAGGCCGAGGTATTTGATTGTGCCCGGCCGACGGGCCGGCGGCGCCGCCCGCATTTGTTCCTCCTTCTCGCGCCAGCCTTCGGGCGTCTCCGCCGGATCGACGGGAAAGTCGGACAACTCGAACAGCGGTCGGATATCGACCTCGTGGTTCGTAAAGGGGATGCGTTTGGCCCAGCCAATCGCTTCATCCAGCGATTTCGCCTCAATCAGGCAGTAACCGGCAACGAGTTCTTTCGTCTCGGTGAAGGGCCCGTCGGTCACGGTGAACTTCCCGTTGGCATAACGGACGCGTGTGCCCTTGGAGCTTGGCTGCAGTCGCTCGCAGCCGAGCCGGGCGCCCGCCCTGGCCAGTTCCTCGTTCCAGTCGGCCATTTGCGAAAGCGTTTTTTCGTCGGGGAATACTCCTGCTTCAAAATCCTTGGTCGCCTTGACCAGCAACATGAAACGCATTTTCGGCTCTCCTGCGGTTTGAGGCGCGGATCGGTCGCCAATGCCAATTTGCCTGTCGTTCATCCAATCGTCGTTCGGCGCGGACGTAAATCGACCGGACAAACAGATTTTTCTGCGAGGCGTGTGGAAATCAATCCCAACCACAATTCTTGCCGGGTTGGATTCGTCCACGGTGGGGAGTGGGTGTCGGTCAGACGAATATTTCGCGGGCATGAATGGCGGTTCGCGCGAGTCGCCAATTCACCGCTAACCATTCTGGCCCATGTTTGCATAATACCAACATCACCTGACCCAATCGGGACGGGCGACGTGCAGGCCGGGCCGGCCGGTTTTGGTCGGTCGCTTTGTGTTTGCACCTGTCGAACTACCGACCCGCAATTGCGGGTCCGCCGTGTCTTGCGATCCCCAATCGCCGCGTGGGTCCGTCGTGGCTTGACACCCGTTTGATTTTGAGGGGCGGTGCGGACGTGTTCCTCTTGGAACTCTTGTGCGCCTTGGCCTATTGGCTGGCGTCGGCTTGCCGGCGTCAGCGGCCCTGCGCCGTTCGTGTGCCGATCCCGAGACACCTGGCGGACACGCTAAGGAGTGTCCCCCATGCAAACCGAGGTTGCGATCCTCGGCTTCGCGTTGTGCCTCCTCGTTGGGGTACTCGCTGGTTTTGCCTACGGCCGTCTGCAAATGAAAAACAAGGTTCGCGAAGCCAAGGCCCAGGCCCGCGATCAGGAAGCTCAGGCCCAGGAGCGGGCCCGCGACATCCTCGACCAGGCCCGCAAGGACGCCGAGCGGATTGCCAAGGATGCCGAGCTGCAAGCCAAGGACGAGATGTTTCAAAAGCGCGAACTATTCAATCGCGAAACCGAACAATCCCGAACCGAGCTGCGCGATCTCGAACGCAAGCTCGAAAAACGCGAATCCTCCCTCGATATTCGACACAAGGAGATCGTCAAGAAAGATAAATCCGTCGAGCATGCGCACAAGAAGATGGCCGAACGCAAGGAGGCCATTGAGAAGCGCGCGAAGGAGTTGGAAGAACTCATCCGCGAAGAAACCGAACGGCTGCACCAGTTGTCCGGGCTCTCACGCGAGCAGGCGGAGAAACTGCTGATCGAACGGGTCGAACGGGATTTGACCGAATTGATCGCCACTCGGCTTCAGCGGCATGAGGAGAAATTCCGGGCCGAAGCGGAGAGCAAGTCACGCGAGATTCTCGCCACCGCCATTCAGCGCTACGCCGCCCCACACACCGCGGAGGCGACGGTCAGCACCGTTGATATTCCTTCCGACGATATGAAGGGACGAATCATCGGCCGCGAAGGCCGCAATATTCGCACCTTCGAAAAGACCACCGGAGTCGACGTGATCGTCGATGACACGCCGGGAGTGGTCATCGTAAGTGCATTTGACAACGTTCGCCGTGAGGTGGCCCGACTGTCGTTGGCAAAGTTGATTCAGGACGGCCGCATTCACCCCACGCGGATCGAGGAAGTCGTCGGTGAGACGCAGAAGGAGATGGAACGGCACATCATGGAAGTCGGCAAGACGGCCGTCGCCGAGGCGGATGTCGGGCCCGTTCACGAGAAGCTGATCCAACTCTTGGGCCGACTCAAGTTCCGCACAAGCTACTCTCAGAATGTACTCAATCACAGCCTGGAAGTGTGTCACCTGGCCGGGATGATGGCGGCGGAAATTGGACTCGATGCCCGGCTGGCTCGGCGCTGCGCTCTCTTACATGACGTCGGCAAAGCGGCCGATCACGAGATGGAGGGGGGACACCCGAAGATCGGCGCCGAACTGGCCAAGCGCTACGGCGAAACGAGCAAGGAGGTCCTGCATGCGATCGTAGGCCATCATGACGACATCACCATCGATCATCCGTACACGGTCTTGGTAGCGGCAGCCGATGCGATCAGTGCCTCTCGCCCCGGCGCTCGTCGGGAGACATTGGAAAAATATGTGAAGCGATTGGAAGAACTCGAAGCCGTCGCCTGTGGCTTTCCGGGCGTGGAACAGGCATTTGCCATTCAAGCGGGGCGCGAGCTGCGTGTCATCGCCAATTCGCAGCGAACCAGTGATGCCGAAGCTCAGAAGGTCTGCCACGACATCGCCCGGGCGATTGAGCAGCAACTCGATTACCCCGGCGAGATCAAGGTGACGGTCGTTCGCGAGAGCCGGACCGTGGAGATTGCCAGGTGATCCATGCGCGTTTTGTTCATTGGCGACATTGTCGGCACGCCCGGCGTTCAGCTCGTTCGGCGGGCGGTTCCGCTTCTGCGTACTCGCGAGAACTTGAACCTCGTAATTGCCAATGCGGAGAATGCCTCAGGCGGGTCCGGGCTTTATCCCAATACGCTCCGGCAACTCAAATCGGCGGGAATCGACGCGTTCACGATGGGCGATCACATTTACAAAAAAGTCGACCTCATCCCGGCGATGGAGGGTGGCGAGCCGATCGTCAAGCCGGCCAATTTCCCAACCATTGCCCCCGGTCGAGATCATGCGATCGTGACCGCCAACTCGGGCGAGTCGGTTGCCGTGTTCTCGCTCCTCGGCCGGACCTTCATGCGATCCGTCGACTGTCCCTTTCAAGCAGCCGATCGCCTATTAGCCGGGCTTCCACGGGATGTAAACTGCATCGTCATTGACGCTCATGCGGAAGCGACGGCCGACAAATACTTGCTCGCTCATCACCTCAAGGGCCGCGTGAGCGCCGTGCTCGGTACGCACACGCATGTGCCGACTGCGGACGAACAGGTGTTTCCGGAGGGAACGGCGTTTATCTGCGATGTCGGAATGACCGGTCCGTACGACGGCATATTGGGCAGGCGCGTGGACCGTGTGTTATCGACGGCGATCACGTTTGTGCCAACGCCGTTCGATGTGGCCACCGGCGATGTCCGACTCGCGGGGGCCATCGTCGACATCGATGGGGCAACCGGCCGAGCGACGGCAATCCGGCGAATCATGGTGACCGAGGCTGAGGTGGCAAGCTGGGAGGCAATGGTCACGAGCACCCCCTCTTGACAGGAACCGGCAACACGGGCATGGTGTCGCCGCTCGGGGATCCCGCGGGGACTACCATGCGCCGGTTGAGTGCGGCCTGTCTGGTGGCAGTTTTGCCTCTCGGCTGCATTACGGGCCCGCAGTTCGACAATCCCCTTCGATTGCCGGACGGCGCGGCGTGCGACAACCCGGTACTTCTCTATGGCGACCGGCCGCCAGGTGAAGCCTATGCGGAATTGTTCGAGCAGGTCCTCGATGCGGTCGACGACTACTTTCCAATTGCATACGCCAATCGCTACGAAGGACGGGTCTTGGGACGGACGACGATCGCGCCCGGTTTCGAGCAGATCTGGAAACCGGGATCGCCCGACGCTTACGAGCGCTCGCTTGTAACCCTTCAGCAATACCGTTATCGATGCGAAGTTCGGATTCGCGAAGCAGCGCCGGGTGGCTACTTCGTTCAGGTCACCGTTCGTCGCGAGTTGAAGGACTCGCCGACGCCGGCAACCAACACGGTTGGCGTGCCCATCTTTGGCGATATCGGCACGGTCGATCGCGATCAGTTCGTGGTCGTCGACCCGGATGTCACGTCGCCGGTCGCCAACCCGGGCGACCGCTGGATTCCCAAAGGACGCGAGACGCACATCGAACAAGCGATACTCCGGAAACTGCAGCACAGCCCGTAGCCGAATGGCTCATCAGTGCGGAATCGACCGGGCACACTCGCAATCCTCGGCCAGTTGCCTGCGCCCGGCCCGCCCACCACGCGAATATGGGCCAGGAGTTGATTGGCCGCCAATTGCTCGAGCGACTCAGTTTGCGCGATGCGCGCGGGCACGATGATGGGTGGATTCATGCGATTGAGTTGCACGAATCGCGCGACCCCCGCTTCGAATGTTGTTTTTCCGTCGATGACGGCGCGGGCGATCTCAATTTTTTTCGCCGTTCGCTCACAAACTAGCTTGTCCGTGGCTTCGATTTCTCGATTGGTTTGCTCGCAGTCTTGAATCTTCTTTTGATAAGCCGGCAAGTTCCAGTAATCGACGCCCGCGTTTTCGGCCAGGGACGGATCGGTCAAGTTGCTCGCCACGGGAAGCGATGCGAAAAACGAACTCACAGCAATCGTGCGCAGCGTCAACTTCACGGGAAACTCCTACGAATGGATCGTTCAAGGATCAGTGAGAGAATTCGGGCGATCGGACGACACTCCGTCGCCGAGCTTCAGGTGGGAGGATTAATTCCGACGCGGGCGCCAGGAATGCCAATTGCGACTTAGCCCAGTGTCCCATGTCATCGATTCAATCCCGAATGAGGTAAGGCTGCGGGTGGAAGGATGGTGTCGAGCCTATTCGATTTTCCCGGCAGTGCCGATCACCTCGTATGAAGCGCAACCGCCCGCGGCCCGCGATGGGGTGATGGAGAAAAAGTTGGCGGAGTTGGCGGAGACTCTGTCATTTTGGCAGACTGCGGTTCCATTTGTTCTCCTCTTGTCTCCATTCGGCGAGTTCGAGGTCTTGGGCAGCAGCGGGAAAATGATCTATCAAGCGGACGCTGTTGAGCCTGCTCGATTCTCCCAATGCTTGCCGCAATTTTATTTTCCCGCCGCTGCCTAAGTGCCAAAGCCATCAGTTGGAGAGGTGAATAAGCGATTCGCGTGCCATATGCTCTAAGATTGTTTCTTTAGTTGCTGCCTAAGATATGCAATGATAAGCACTTGCGATCATCACGAAAGGATCGATTTCATTGCGCGAATGCCCGCGCTGCCCCACGAATGAGCAGTCGTTGCCCCGGGGAAAATCATTGCAATGGTTGATCGGACTCCAATAACACCGCGGCATCAGCGTCGATTTCCACCATCGCCGGCTCGAAGCGGTCGGGGCGCTGCGCGAAAGCGACCGAGCAAACGCCACGGCCTGACGAACCGCGCATTCCCATTCCGTTCGCGCATGCCAGATCGAGAGCATGTTGGCGGACTTCTCCGAACTCGATTTCAAGAGCGGTCGAAATCGATCGGCCGCTTGCGCGACCGTGCAATTGCCCCTCAGCAACTCCATTGCGACGATTTGCTTTTCGTATGCAATGCGCCCCGAATCGTCGTCGACGACGGAGGGATCGATCACGTAGTCCTTTTCGATTCGATCCAAGCCATTGGACGAAGCGCTCGAAGACCATTGGGCATGACGAGCAATTAATGCGGCGCCGGCCAGAGCGATCAGGGTGGGGGCGGCGAACAGCGCAGCGCGCGGTGATGTCGTCACAGATGGACCTCCGTCTGCAGAATTCGAATTGGACCGACGACCGCCCCGGTTAAGGCGGGGGGTTCAGGTGGGATACCGTCAATACATACAACACTTCGAAGTCCTGATAGGAATGCTCGGCACAGAAATGTTCAAGCTTGCCCACTAAGGTTTTTAGGTGCGGCCGAAAAACTTTGAGCTTCGCGCGCTCTCTCTTCTGTGAGCGAAGAATTGAGGACGGTCGCGATTGACCGTCCTCCAATATTCAGGGATCGATACTCACTGAGTCCGTGACTTACCTTGCAATTCGTCGGCGATCTCGCCCGCGTCGTAAACCTTGCGCAGAGCTTCAATGATGGCCCGAGAATCGACACTCACCGCTCGGGCGACTTGGTCGTCGAAAAGAAAATCGAGCACCAGCGACTGAATGTTTCCGTCGAAGATAATCCCGACGAACTCGCCATTCTTGTTCACGACCGGGCTGCCCGAGTTGCCGCCAATGATGTCGGCCGTGCACACGAAATTGAACGGTGTCGACAGATCGAGCTTACTTTTCCGTTCGACCCAGCGCTCGGGCAGATCGAATGGCGCCTGATTGTTGTGTTCTTTCGCCCGAACGTAGAGCCCGGCCATCGTGGTGTAGGGCGGGACATGGTGGCCATTCTCCGTGTATCCCTTGACAGTCCCAAATGCGAGTCGCAATGTGAAGGTCGCGTCCGGGTAGGTTTTCGTTCCGTCCAAGGCAAAGCGGGCCTTCGCAATGGCAGCCGCGGCCTGGCGTTTCGGCTCCTGAACCTGATTTTCGAATTGCTTGCGAAAGCCGCGTGCCTCGGGGTCGATCAGCCGGGCAAATTCGATCATCGGATCTTTCGCCGCGTCCACCGCCTTCTTGCCGCCCTCGAATAACTTCTTGCGGAACGCGACGTCGCGGACCTTGGTGCCGGCGATCAACTCGTATGCCCGCTCACTCGGCGACTTGCCCGCGAGCACTTTCTTCACCAGCGGATTGTCGGCCCCGTATATAGACGCCAGGTACGTCAACGAATCCGTGAGCTTCAGAGTCTCCAGATCCTCATAGATTGGCTCGTCGGAAAAGAGCCGCAGCTCAAGCGACGGTAACCGGGCATCGCCGAACTCGCTGAGGCGCTCGCCGGAAGGTTTGGGCAACTCCTCACTCGCGCGCAGCAAGGTCCGGGCGATAGTGAACGAGTGCCCCGAAAATCCGTAGCCATTTTCCAGCATGTTGACGTCGCGCGCAGTTTCCGCAACAACTTCTCGGCCTCGGCAATGGTCGTAAATGCCTTCGCCGCATCCGCCAGGTTTTCCTTCTTGATGAAGTCGCGAAGGCGGTGCTCCTCGGCGACCTTGCGCCGAACAGCTTGGGATCGAGCAGCCCGCCAAGGCCACCGATGCGTGCTTTGCGGCTGTTCTGTACTCCGAAAAGATCGTCCTTCACCCGGCGTCGGTTTTCATCCGAGCGTTCGCCCCACGCCGTGTAGAGAACCTCACGCCGGTTGAGAATCGCGAGTTGTGTCGGGTATTGGCGATCGCGGATGTACTCCAACTCGTCCACCGTATCCTGGCGATTGGTCCGGCCAGGGTGTCCCGACACGAACACCAACTCGCCGTCTTTCGAGCCGTTCGGGCTCCATTTCAAGTAGTGCTCGACATGGACCGGCTTGTCGTTCTCGTAAACGCGGAACAAGCAAATGTCGAGGTCGTACCGCGGGTATTCGAAATTGTCCGGGTCCCCCCCATAAAATGCGGCTTGCTGTTCCGGTGCAAAGACGAGGCGAATGTCGGTGTACTGTTTGAACGTGTAGAGATGATACAGTCCGCCGGCGTACAGGGTGACGACGTCCGCGCGGATATGCTTCGACTTGTCGGCGGCCGCCTTTTCGATTTCGGCCATCACTTTACGACGGGCCGCGAAGGCATCGGCCGGGGACATGCCTTCCTTGACCGCCGACTGGACCTTGGAAGTGACGTCCTCAATTTTCAGAAGGACGTTGAGTTCCAAACCCTCTGTTTTCTTCTCTTCGGCCAAGGTGTGAGCATGGAACCCGTGTTTCAGGTAGTCGAGCTCTTTGGTCGATAGTTTCTGCAAATCATCGGCGCCCACATGATGGTTCGTGAGCACCAAGCCATTAGGCGAGACAAATGAGCCGGACCCGCCCGAATTGAACCGCACGCTGGCGAGCCGCAGGTGATCGAGCCAGGCGTCGGTCGGTTCGAAGCCATATTTGGCCTTCAGATAGTCCTTGGGGGCATTGTTGTAAAGCCACATGCCCTCATCGCCGAAAAGCGGGGAACCCAACATGCTCGCTCCCGCCAGTGCGGCAAGTGCCGCGACAAAGAACCGGTATCGCATAATGATGACTCTCAAGTGGGCAGATGGTGGACGAACCGGAAGAGAGGAATTGTAGGAGGCCAATGCTGAAGTTCACACTGCCGAGAGGTCTTGCCATAGAACCGGGCAGTCGGTGAACATCGGCAACAACGCGTTCGTCCCTGGCGCGTGAGTCCCAGGTCAGGACTCGGAAACAAGCACTACCAGCGAGAATGGTCCGACAGGATAGCGGCTGCCTTCTGCAATCACTTTGCCGACACTTTCCGGCACGATGTCGTCGGGGCTCGCCAGTGACGTATCGACTACGCGACGCCAGCGCCGACCCTGCGGACCGATCGGGATCATGAATGCCGTCGCCATGTCATTGCCATTAATGGCGACATAAATGTCAGAATCGCCGCGCGGCTGCTCGTCCTCGCGTCCAGTGAAGCGGCCATCGATTGTGAAGGCGACTTCACGCGATTCGGCGGAAAAGTCAGGAGCGTTTGGTTCTGTTCCATGCCAATAGACGTCGGCGAGGCCGACCATCGATGGCGGCAATGGCGGAGACTTCGGGGCCGGCCGCTTCAGGATGCCGCTGTCGCCGGTCGCGAACACCTTGATAATGGGCTCCGGCTTCGCGAATTCGCCGCGGAAGAAGTTGCGACGGCGCAGGGCCGGATGCCGCCTGCGGAACAGAATCATCTCGCGGACGAAACGCAGGAAATCCTTGTTCGTCTCGGCAAGAGTCCAGTCGACCCAGCTCACTTCATTGTCCTGGCACCAGGCGTTGTTGTTTCCCTGCTGCGTGCGCAGGAATTCGTCGCCGGCCGTCAGCATGGGAATGCCCTGCGAGAGCATCAGTGTGGCTACGAAGTTCTTCGCCTGGCGCATGCGCAACGCGAGTACCTGCGGGTCCGTCGTATCTCCCTCGACGCCGCAGTTCCAGGAATGATTTTCATCCCAGCCGTCGCGGTTGCCTTCGCCGTTCGCCTCGTTGTGCTTGTCGTTGTAACTCACGAGATCGCGCAGCGTGAAGCCGTCGTGGCAGGTGACATAGTTGACGGAATGCCGGGGCAACCGGCCGTTCCATTGATAGAGATCGGAACTGCCGGTGATGCGCGTGCAAAGGCCCCCAATGGTGTCCGGATCGCCTCTCCAGAACCGTCGAACGTCGTCGCGGTAGCGGCCGTTCCATTCGCTCCAGCGTGCCGCCATAGGGAAACCGTCCGACCTGGTAGAGCCCCGCGGCATCCCAAGGTTCGGCGATTAGCTTGGTCCCGCGCAGGACGCCGTCCTCGGCAATGGCCTCGATCACCGGCGGTTCGGGCAGCACTTCCCCCTTCGGATTGCGGCCGAAAATGCTGGCGAGATCGAAACGCAGGCCATCGATGTGCATCTCGCCGACCCAGAAGCGCAGGCACTGCATCATCAGATCGCGAACGATCGGATGGTTGCAGTTCATGGTGTTGCCGCAACCGGTGAAGTTCTGATAACGCCCGTCCTCGGTAAGCATGTAATAAATCGTGTTGTCCAGCCCGCGAAACGAGTAAGTACGGCCGCGGTCGTCCCCTTCGCCAGTGTGATTGAAAACGACGTCGAGCCAGACTTCAATACCGGCCTCGTGAAAGGCCTTCACCATGTCGCGAAATTCGTGCATTTGGCCGTGATTCTCGGCGCTTGCCGCATACGCCGCTTTGACGGCGGCGAAGGCAATCGAGTTGTAGCCCCAGAAGTCGCGGTTGCGCTGGCCGGTCTTCGGGTTGACGAATGGGCACTCGTCCTCATTGAACTCGTGGATTGGCAAGAGCTCGACGGCCGTCACACCGAGCCACTTGAGATAGGGAACCTTTTCCGCGAGGCCCGCGAAGGTGCCGGGATGCGACACCCCCGATGATGGATGGCAAGTGAAGCCGCGGACATGGAGTTCGTAAACGATGGTCTCTTCGTGCGGCACGAGCGGCGGTGCATCCTCGCCCCAGTCGTAGCGCGGACCCCGATAATACAGGCTGCGGCGGCACGTGCGGTGCCGCTCGCGCTCACAGCTCTCGCCCCAAATGGCGCCGCCGGAAAGCAAAGGCGATGCAGGATCGAGGAGAGTCTGGGTCGAATCATATCGATGCCCGGCGCCGGTCGGCCCATCGACGCGCCAGCCGTAGCGGAAGCCTTGCAATGGCAGCCCGGCGACCGCGATATGCCAGTGGTCGCCGGTGCGATGCAAGCGTGGATCGAGCGCGATTTCGGCAATGGGATTGTCACACCCGTTCATCGGCTGAACGACGAGTGTGACTGCGGTCCCGTGCCGGCAGAGCAGCGCGAAGTTGAGCCCGTCGTGCGCAGTCGTCACGCCCAACGGCATGGGCCGGCCGCGAGTGGTGCGGATTGCGGGGGGAATCGGTTTGGCGGTCACAGAGCGCGAGGCTCCTGGCAGAGAGTGTCAATGCGATTGCAACTCATGAGGCAAAAAGCTCCGGCCAGGCGTTGACGTCGAGGACGCCGTCCATCAGCTCATTCAAGCGATCGAGATCTTTCATATTGGCAATTTTCGACGCAGTTTGCGACGCCGCCGGCGAACGGAATTTCTTTTCTCCCATCCTTGGCAAATCGGCTCGCGCTTGCTTGCGCTGAGATTCTCGCTCGAATTCTTTGAATAGCGGCGCACTGGAGACATCAAGTGCCGCCATCATCTCCCTCCAAAATACGATCTCATTCTTGTTATACCGCAAGGCAAGCAACCGCACGAGAGCAGCTCCGAGTCTGTCACGATGAGACTGTTTTGCCTCAGGGAACATCCGATCCTTGATTGCCGATTGTACGCAATCTGCATCCGTGGGATCAATCCCTGCGATTGGCGCAAGCGGGGGCAGCTTGAGTGGACTGCTCAAAACCCTATCTTCTCGAAGCTCCCAAAGCCGAACGACATGAAAAGGGAACGACCGATCCGCACTGAGCCGGTCCGGTTGCACAAACAAACCGTGATTGCCGAGGTATTTGCCGGCGGCCGCATCGGGAGTACCACACCGGATATCGGCAGCCGATGCGCCATTCCTGCACAAGCTCGCCACCAGTGACCGCTGCGCGGCCAACGCGCCCAATCTATCGCGCGGTTCTGCCGGCCTCTCCGCGCTCTCCGGGCGGCTTGGGTGAGCTGTCTTACACAGGCATTGATTGCGCAGTCGTCAATAAGATACTCGCGGTCATCCCTTCCCGTGGAGTTCCCGATGCCGGTCGCGGTGCCTGCTTGTCCCTTTCGCAAGCTCCTGGTCGCCAATCGAAGCGAGATCGCCATCCGGGTCTTCCGCTCGGCGCACGAAATCGGCATCCGGACCGTTGCCATCTACTCGCACGAGGATCGCTTTGCCCTACACCGGTTCAAGGCCGACGAGGCGTATCCGATCGGCACGCCGGGCGAACCCATTCGAGCCTATCTCGACATCGCGGCGATCGTGGCACTGGCCAAGGACATCGGCGCCGACGCCATCCATCCCGGCTACGGCTTCCTTTCCGAGAACGCCGGTTTCGCGCGGGCTTGTGCGGCGGCTGGGATTGCATTTGTCGGTCCGCGGCCGGAGATTCTCGATCAACTCGGCGACAAGGTGGCGGCGCGCCGAATCGCTCGCGAAGCCCAGGTGCCCGTGCTTTCCGGCAGTGATGCGCCCGTCGTCACGATCGAGGACGCGAAGAAAATCGCCGAGCAGCTCGGCTATCCGGTGATGGTCAAGGCGGCCATGGGCGGCGGCGGCCGGGGAATGCGGCCGGTGCTCACGCCCGACCAACTGGAGCCGGCGCTCGACCAGGCGCGTCGAGAAGCCGCATCTGCGTTCGGAGTCGCGGATGTGTTTCTGGAAAAGCTCGTCCGCCGAGCCCGCCACATCGAAGTCCAGCTCCTCGGCGATCGGCACGGCAATCTCGTTCACCTTTATGAGCGTGACTGCACAATCCAGCGCCGGCACCAAAAAGTCGCTGAGCTTGCGCCCGCGCCGAATCTCGCTCCAGAGATCCGCCAGCGAATCTTGAACGCAGCCATTGCTGTCGGCCAGGCGGTCGCACTCGATAACGCGGGGACAGTTGAATTCTTGCTCGATGCCGACTCGGGGGAGTTCTTCTTCATTGAAGTCAATCCTCGCATTCAGGTCGAACACACGGTCACGGAAGTCGTCACCGGTTACGACATCGCCCGGTCGCAAATCCTGATTGCCGGCGGATTGGCCCTTTCGGACCCGGAGATCGGTTTGGGGGATCAAGGCGCGATCCGGACGCACGGCTTCGCCATGCAGTGTCGAGTGACGACGGAAGACCCGGCAAATAACTTTGTTCCCGATTATGGCCGGCTCACCGCGTATCGCTCGTCGGGCGGCACGGGAATTCGTCTCGATGCCGGGACCGCCTTTTCGGGCGCCGTGATTACCCCCTTCTACGATTCGCTGCTCGTGAAAGTCACGACCAGTGGGCTGCGATTTTCGGATGCGGCCCGGCGAATGGAGCGCTGTCTTCAGGAGTTCCGCATCCGCGGTGTGAAGACCAACATCCCCTTTCTTCTCAATCTGATCACGAATCCGAAGTTCCTTGCCGGCGAGACGACGACGCGATTCATTGACGAAACGCCCGAGCTATTCCGTTTCAAGTCGCGGCAAGACCGGGCGAGTAAGCTGCTCGGCTATCTGGCCGAGATCATTGTCAATGGGCATCCGGAGGCGCGAAGCGTTGCCCATTCCGGCGATCGGTCGCGTCGGACCTACAGGGCCCAGGCAACGCAATCGGCGATCCCTCTGGGGACCCGAAACCAGTTGAAGGAACTCGGTCCCGAAGCATTCGCTCGCTGGATCCGCGAGCAAACAAAACTGCTGATCACCGACACGACCATGCGGGACGCGCACCAGTCGCTTTTCGCAACGCGCATGCGAACTCACGACATGGCGGCCATCGCTCCGCGATACGCCCACGTTCATTCCGACCTCTTCTCGCTGGAAATGTGGGGCGGCGCCACCTTCGACACGTCGATGCGCTTCCTCAAGGAATCGCCTTGGGATCGGCTCACGCAATTGCGCGAAGCGATCCCGAACATCCTCTTGCAGATGCTTCTTCGAGCGGCGAATGCGGTCGGCTACACGAACTATCCGGACAATGTCGTCGCCGCCTTCATCAAGGAATCGGCGGCGGCAGGGATCGACGTCTTTCGCATTTTCGACTCGCTCAATTGGCTCGAAAACATCCGCCCGGCCATCGCGACGGTCCGCGAACAGACCAATGCGATCGCCGAGGCTGCTATCTGCTACACCGGCGACATTCTCGATCCCAAGCGCGATAAGTACTCCCTGAGCTATTACGTGAATCTGGCCAAGGACCTGGTTCGCAGCGGCACGCACATTCTGGCAATCAAGGACATGGCCGGGCTGCTCAAGCCCTACGCGGCGAAGAAGCTGGTTCATGCACTGCGTCAGGAAATCGACGTCCCGATTCATTTCCACACCCACGATTCGGCCGGCGGCCAGATCGGCGCCGTACATTTTGGCCGCGGAGGAGGGAGTCGACATCGTCGACTGCGCGTTCGCTTCACTCGCCGGCCTGACGAGTCAGCCGAGTTTGAACGCCCTCGTCGAGGCCATGCGCTTCACCGAGCGCGACCCGGGCATGTCGTTCGATGAGCTACAGGCGACGGCGAATTACTGGGAAGAAGTGCGCAAGGATTACGCCTCGTTCGAGACGGGCCAACGGGCTGCCTCCGCCGAGGTGTATTTGCACGAGATGCCCGGCGGCCAGTACGCGAATCTCTATCGGCAGGCGCAATCACTTGGCGTCGTCGATCGCTGGCACGAGGTCGGGCGGACCTACGCGGCCGTGAACCGCTTGTTCGGCGATATCGTCAAGGTGACCCCGTCGTCCAAGGTGGTTGGCGACATGGCCCTGTTCATGTTCGCCAACAACCTGACGCCGGAACAAGTCCTGGATCCGAACCGCGAGTTGGCATTTCCCGAATCTGTCGTCGAGTTCTTCGAAGGCCGCCTGGGCCAACCGCCGGGCGGATTCCCGGAAGCGCTGCAAAAGAAAGTGCTCCGCGGCCGCAAGCCGATCACGCATCGACCGGGGGTCACGCTTCCGCCCGCCGACTTCGCGGCGATTCGCGGTGATCTCGAGAAAAAACTGGGCCGCAAGCCGACGGACCAGGAAGTGAGTTCGCACTTGATGTATCCCAAGGTGTTCTCCGACTTCGTCGAGCACCAGCGGATATATTCGGATACCTCGGTCCTACCGACGCAAACGTTCTTCTACGGCATGCAGCCGGGCGAGGAAGTCAGCGTCGACATTGAGGCAGGAAAGACGTTGATCGTCAAGTTCCTGACCGTCGGCGACGCTCATGAAGGTCGCCGGCAAGTGTTCTTCGAGTTGAACGGTCAGCCACGGGACGTGCAGGTCGTCGATCGCAAACTGGCGGCGAAGGGCGAAATGACCCGTGTGAAGGCGGAGCCAGGTAATCCACTGCACGTGGCAGCGCCGATGCCGGGTGCGGTCGTGACCGTCGTGGTCAGCCAGGGCGAAGAAGTGGCTGCCGGACAAAAACTGCTCACGCTCGAAGCGATGAAGATGGAGACGACTTTATACGCCGAACGGGCCGGCCGCGTCGTCGAGGTGCTTGCGAAACCGCATACCCAGGTGGAGGCAGGTGATCTGCTGGTGCGGTTTGAGAAGTGATTGTTTCCGCCCTCCGCCGCCCGTGTGCGGTTTGCAAATCATCTTTCGCCTGACAACCGCCCCCAAAGCGCAGCAGGCTCTTAGCCATTGGCATTCGGGAGGAGGATTCTACCGACGAGCACTCCGCCGCCAAAAGCAGCCAGCATCAGAACCAGGACGACCACAATAGCTGCGATCAACTTACCCGTTGTCAGAACCATTCCCTTGGGTCGTGGACGAATCGGCCGGGTCATGTGCGAGGGCGATTCGAAGGGCGGCGGCAAGCTTTGTTCGACCGGAAACGGCCGGGGTGGCAGTGGGCTTGGCACTGGCGACGCCGCTGGTGCTCGTTGAGGCTTGGATCGCCTCGGCGCGGAGGCCTCCGCGAATGGTTCGGGCCCCCGGATAGTCACATCGTTTTGCAAAATCACGTCGAAGTCGTCGCGCTCGAACAGCTTGCCCGAGTTTGCGGCCGGCATCGGCGCCGGAGCAGACGCGACGCCAACCGGCTCCGGTTCGGGAGTCGGTACAATAAGCGGCTGCCCGCACTGCGGACAGTTGACTACGGCGCCGGCTTTGCGCTTGGCGATTCCCAACAATTTATCGCAGTACACGCAACGAAAGCGAATTGGCATGGGAGAATCTCGACGGACTCAGTGGCTGCTGCAGAATCGGACTCCGCTGGCGCTGTTTGAAGTTGCGCACCTGCGGTTCGGTGGAACCCGAATCGCAACGCGAGGGCGACGCCGAACCACCAGAGGCACAATGTTTTCGGACCAAGTCCGCCGGCCAACCTGTCCCGCCTCGCCCTCGCGTTGCGCGTCGGGCTCGGCTGGCTCTGCGGTTCTTTTGCGCCGCACAACCTCAAAACTGGCACTTCAGGGTCCGCTCACCGCTGGTAATTCACCAACAGGCTCCTGGTCTATTGTGGAGGTTCCGAGGCTTGGCCGCAACCATTTGCTTGACGAATCCGCGCCAACGTTGACAATGGGAAATCGGTTGTGTGCATAGACCAACCCCGGCGCGGGACCGGTGCCATCCTGCGCCTTTTGTCAGGGATGCCTTTCATGTCCGTCATCTTGTCTAACCGGCGCATCGTTACTGCGTTGGCGCTAAGCTATGTTCTGTTTGTTGTCGCCGCCAAGGCCGACGTAATCATTTTTAAAGACGGATACACGCTTTATGGCGTGAAAACGGTCAAGGAAAAGGCCCCGATCATCGACGATGCCACCGGTGAGATCATCATTGCTCCGAAGGCCAACGGCATGACCGCCGTGGACGATGGCCCACGCTGGGTCGTATTCCCGAGCAGTCCCAAACAAGTCGCCGACGTTAGCGATAACAACAAGTTCAAGGACTTCACTGCCTATACTCGCGACCGAATCGCCGGCACCGAAAAGCTGCCTTCAACGGCGCGCAATCCGCAATTGCTCAAGCCGTGGGACCCCAAGGAGTGGACCCGGGAGATTCGCTTTAAGGATGTCGACCCGCGGATATTTCACACCGTCAGGCAGCACATCAACGTCATCGCACCGCACTATCTGCGCGTCGGTTCGAGCACCCACCGAATGGCCCAGTACTTCCTGCTCAAAGAATTCAAACCGGAAACGATTCGCAATCTGCTCGTCAATCATCCGGACTTGATTGAGAAGCCCGGCAAACCCGATGCCGCGAAGCGCGAGCGTCTCGTGCGCTTCTGGATTCAAGCCGACTGGCTCGACGAAGCGGACAAGGAGTTGGCGCTGCTTCTCAAAGACCTGCCGGCCGAGAAGGAACGCTACGCTCGGCTCAAAAGCGAAGTGAACGGTTTGCGGGCCGAAAAAGCGATGATCGAAATCGAACGCGCCCGCGACTCGGGACGACATCAGGCCGCGATCGATGGACTCAAGCAATTCCCGAAGGTCGATGTCTCGCGGCACGTTGCGGTCAAGGTGACCGCTCTCAACGCGGAGTACGAGAAGCGAACGGCGCAACTGGCAGCCGCTAAACACTACCTGGAAGCGCTGCCGAAACTCGTGAACCCCGCGACCAACGGCTTCCTGATCGATGGGGCTGCGGCCGTCCGGAAGGAAGTCCATATGGACACTCTTGCTCGCCTCGACATGTTCATCACTCTCGCGGAACGAGCCGAGAAAGATGCCAAAGCTGGCCGCCGGCCGGCGCAATCGCCGGAGGAGCTTCTTTCATCGGCTATCACTGGTTGGCATCTCGGCAAAGTGGGGGCCGAGACGCGAGTTGCCACCGCGTACCGATGCTGGATGACCCGGCAAATGGCGCTTGCGGTATCTGCGGCAGCCGGACCCGGGAAAACGCGAGACGATTCTGAAACAATACCTCGCGAGCGAATACGCGATGGCTTACGACGAATTGGAAAAACTCGTCTCGCTGCTTCCCCCGCCGGACGCGCCGGCCGCTTTACCCCACGGTACGGTCTTGATGAACCTGTTACCGACAACGACGTATCCGATGGGCGCGCCGTTCCTGGTTCGCGTACCAGACGAGTATCAGCCGGGCCGGCCGTATCCACTGTTGATCGCTCTGCCCGATCCGCAAATGGACCGTACGCCATCCGCGTTCCTGGCTCTGTTCGAAGAAATGGCCAATCGGAATGGATACATTGTGGCGGTCCCGCAATGGTGGGATCCCAAGAAGCTCACCTATAACTATTCGATCGGTGAGCAAGCGGTCGTTTTGCAGCTCATCCGGACCATGCGGCGGACATTTCAGGTCGATTCGGATCGCATATTCCTTTGGGGCAACGGCGAAGGCGGCAGCATGGCGCTGGATTTGGGCGGCTCGCACCCGGACCTGTTCGCTGGCGTGCTTCCCGTGAATCCGTCGGTCTACCAGCCGCTCTATATCCCCGCCGAGTATTGGGTCAACTTCTACGAACTTCCCGTGTACATGATCATGGGCGACAAATTCGGCCCATCGGTGAATGCGATTCGTATGTTGTCCGAACGCTGGATGCCACGCGGCTATTCGGCGCTCATCGTTTCTTACAAAGGCCGGGGCGCCGAATGGTTCCCGGAGGAATTGCCCTTTGCTTTCGACTGGATGAGCCGCAAACGCCGGGCGAATCCGGGGCGAACGCTCGGGCCGCCTCGCAACGAAAGGACCGTCGCGGCCGGGTTTAGTTCCGTCCGCTTCACGGACAATCGGTTCTTCTGGCTCTCAACCGACGAGATTCGATCCGATCGAAATATGAGTCCGATCGTGGGCTCGAAAGCTACGACGCCGGCGAAGTTCTATGCGAAGATCCTCGAGGGCAACTCCATCGACGCGAAGTGCTTCGGCATGGACAATGTGACGGTCTGGTTCGGCAAAGGGATGCTCGATTATGCCAAGCCGGTCAAGGTTCGCGTGAATAGCGGCAAACAGGTCGTCAAGAAAATCAGTCCCAGTATTGAGGTCTTGATGGAGGACCTGTACCAGCGGGATGACCGCCAGCGGCCATACTTCGAGAAGATCGAAATGCGAGTGCCGCGCTGATTACTCCCTTTTTTTTGACACATTTCCTCGCGAGCGGACAGTATCCTGGTAGTCCCGCCGCGAGGAGTGTGCGATGGCCGTCCAACAGTTGCATCAGACGTTTCTCCGATTGCGCTCGGCAATCGCGTCCCAGCAACAATTCGCGACCGATCGCGAGTTGTTACGAGCATTTTCGACCAACGGCGACCAGGACGCCTTCACCGAACTGATTGGTCGGCATGGGTGCCTGGTGCACGCAGTGGCTCGACGAGTGCTCGGCAATAATCCCGCCGTGGACGACGTCTGGCAAGCGACATTTCTCTTACTGGCGCGACGAGCCCATTCGCTCAAGTCCAAAGCCTCCGTCGCTGCGTGGCTGCATGGCGTGGCTTATCGAATCGCCTTGAATGAACGGCGTTCAACGCGCCGGCGACTGGCACGAGAAGCGAATGCCCCAATTGCAGCAGTTCCGCCAGTCGAGCGCGAGGCAGCCTGGCGCGAACTGCAAGAACTCGTCGATGTGGAAATCCAACGCCTGCCGAGGCGACTTCGGGAAGTGTTCGTTCGCTGTTGTTTGCAAACAGAAGGGTGCGCCGAAGTCGCAACCGAGATTGGCGTGAAGGCGGCAACGGTTCGAAGCCGCTTGACCCGTGCCCGCCGGATTATCCGCATTCGACTCGAGCGCAAAGGCGTTTGCCTGTCGGCTGCGCTGACGTTGGTCGCGCTTGCCAACGACCGCGTATCGGCGAATGTGATGGCAGCGACGGTTCGGGCAGCCGCGGTCGGCGCACTCAATCGGCATTTGCCCAGTGAATTGATCTCAATTCGTGCATCGAATCTTCTTGCCGAAGCAGACCGCGGCGTGCGATTCGCTCGCTGGACATTCGCGGCCCTGATTCTCCTGGCTGGTGCTGTCGGATTCGGGGTCGCACAACTGCCGGGCAAGGCGACCGACCCGCCAACCCCCAAGTCGCCCACGATTCTCCCCGATGCGCAACGAGCGAAGGCTGAGAACACCGATCCGCTGCCGGCCGGCGCTCTTGTGCGTTTTGGCACTTTGCGCTTTTCGGCCCGGCGACTCCGTGGAATTCCTCGCGTTCGATCCGACGGGCAGGCGACTCGCTTCGTGGGGAAACGCGTTGAACATGTATGACCAGTTCAATCTTTGGAACGCGGAAACCGGTCAGCGAATCGGATCCGAACGCACTCGGCAAAACATGCTCGTGGCGATGGCATGGCCGAGCGACGGCAAAGGCCTCGCTGTCATCAAGGCCGGCAGTCCCTGGGGCCCGAATTCCGACAACCTCTCCAATCTCTTGGTCGGAGAGTTCAGCGGCGAAAAGGTCATCGCGTTGCCGAAGGCGGGACCTGGCGGTCCACCACGCGTGGTAGTCGGCAATCAGAATGCAGCGACCGATCCGGCATGCAATTCGATCGCGATTTCGGCCGATGGCAAGCGCATCGCCGTCGCCACATCGGTCGGCGCTAATCCGGATGCGGTCCTCATATGTGCGGCCAAGGTGAATACACGGGTGAGTCAACTCAAAGTATTGACGAAATTCGCTGCTCCGCCCATGGCATGCACGAGGCTCGCGTTTTCGCCGAACGGGGATCACTTGGTCGGCATGGCAGAAATTAAAAAGGTCGGAAAGAAAACCGAAGGCTACGCGATCTCGATCTGGAATAAGGAGGGCAAAATTGCCCGCACGGTTGATGTGCCGCTCGTAGGCGCGCAGGGAAATCGCTTGGCCTTCGCGGTGTCGAACACACATGCCGGCGTCGGCCTCGAAGACGGCAACACGATGATCGTCGACCTCAAGAGCGGCAAAACGCAGTCGATCGGGACCAAGCATATCAGCGCCGGCGGATCGAACGGTTATGGCACGTTTGCCGTCGCCTTTTCGCCCGACGGCAAGACTATTGCCTCGACGGGTCGCGACGGCATGGTCCGTGTCTCCGACATTGCTAGTGGGAAGGTGCTGCGCTCGTTTGGCAGGCACGCCAGTTGGCCGGAGGCGCTTGCGTATTCGCCCGATGGCAGGCGACTTGCGAGTGGCGGGCAGGACTGCGTGATCCGGGTTTGGGATCCGGCGACGGGCAAAGACGCGGCGCCGACCGGCGGTCTCCGGAACTACCTCTGGCGATTATCGATCTCGACAGACGGCAAAACGCTGGTCACGGATGGATACGATCAATCCTTATCCATTTGGGACACTGCGACTGGAACCGTGCGCCGGCGGATCGAAACCCCGGGCGCCGTCAGCTATTGCGGACTCAGTTCGGACGGTCGACAGGTAGTTGCCGTCGTTGGGGAATTACGGAAACCGACCAAGACTCTCAAAGTCTGGGACGCATCCACGGGCACCGATGCGACTCCGCCCGGTCTTCCGAAAGCCATTACTGCCAGCGGCTTTCGTTTCAGTCCCGACGGTCGAACGCTCTTGATCTATCAAGACGAGAAAATCGGCGCGTGGGCCTGGCCGACGGGAAAGAAAGTTTGGGCGACGGAAATGCCGAAGCCGGTCAAGAGCCCCGGCGTCAATCAGGTGCAGTCGGTGTCGTTTTCGCCCGATGGTCGGCATTTCATCACGGTTGCCGAGCGATATTGGTTCCGCGAAGAAAAGGGCCTCCACTTTGGCTATGGCGCGGATGGCGTGGTCGATCTCTTCGAAACGGCAACGGGCAATCGGGTTCGGCGTCTCGTGGAAGCCCAGAGTTGCTTCCGGCCGGGGGTCTATTTGCCCGATGGCATGTACCTCCACAACGGTGGCGGCCAACTGCCGGGCAGTTCGGCCCAATCGAATGCAAGAATGTTCGTTGTTGACCCGCTCACCGGCCGATTGGTACGCGAGTTCGGGAGGTCTAATCGTGCGGACGGAATCGAAGGAGGGTTTACCCTCGCCCTCTCGGCCGACGGCAAGGTACTGTTCCGACCCACCGATTATGGCGAGGTGCATCTATACGAGGTGGCGACGGGGAGTTTTCGCACCGCGGTCGCCGGCCACCGCGACATGGTGCTGTCGCTCGCTGTTCCAAACGATGTGCGCCACATGGTCTCCGGATCGAAAGACACGACCGCCCTGCTCTGGGATGTCGGCTTATTTCATGGCTCAAAGCAATCCTTGACGGTCGAGGAGCGAAACAAGGCCTGGGAAGCGCTTACCGATCCCGATGGGAAGAATGCATACGAGGCAATGGCGAAACTGGCCCGTGATTCCTCAGGCTTTGTTGAGCTGGCTCGGAGCCAATTGAAGCCGGCGTTGGCCGGACCGAGTGCAACAGACCTTGCCCCCATTTTCCACGACCTGGATAGCAAGTCATTCGCCAAGCGCGAAGCGGCCTCCGCGGCACTCGAAAAACATGGCGAGGCCGCGATGGCGATCGTCCGTAGGCGATTGGAAACGGAGAAGTCGGCCGAAGCCCGTGAGCGACTGCTTCGATTCCTGGAAAAACTGGACGGTCCCAAGTCCATGCCCGAACGATGGCGTCGCAGCCGAGCGGTGGAACTGCTCGAGCATCTCGGCACGCCGGAAGCCAAAGCGCTCTTGGAAAAACTGGCGAAGGGCGGTCCCGCGCGACTGACGACGGATGCGGCGAGTGCGGTCAGGCGGTTGATTTCCCGAAAATGACGCGCTCATAGCGTGGCGCACAAGTCGAGATACACAGCGCCTGTATGAATCCAGCAATGTCTTTCGTCGCGGTCGCTCGTAAGCCGGGCGGGAAGTTTGTTGGCATCCTGGAATTGGATAGAGAGCAGGAAGAATACCAAGTAAATGCAGCGGGCGGCCCGTTGGGCCGCCCGCTAAACGCTGATCGATTATTGCTGACTTCACCATTAATACATGTCGTCATACCCGCCGCCGTTGCCGCCCGACTTCTTCTCGCCTTCCTTCGGAGCGTCGGCCACCAGGGCTTCGCTCGTCAACAGCAACGTGCTCACGCTCGCGGCGTTTTGCAGGGCGCTGCGAACGACCTTCGCCGGGTCGATGATGCCGGCTTGCACCATGTCGACGTATTTGTCGAGCCGGGCATCGTAACCGAACGTGGTCGTCGAATTGGCCAGCACCTTCTCGGCGACGATGTTGCCATCGGCGCCGGCGTTCTCGACGATCTGCTTGATCGGCGAACGGCAGGCCCGCACGACGATGTTGTAGCCGATCTCTTCATCGTGGCTCAGGCCGCTGCGGCTTCAGGCCGTTCGCGGCGAGCAAGAGGGCCACGCCGCCGCCCGGCAGGATGCCTTCCTGGTTGGCTGCGCGAGTCGCGTGCATCGCGTCTTCGACGCGCATCTTCTTTTCTTTCACTTCGCTCTCGGTCGCGCCGCCGACGTTGATCTTGGCCACGCCGCCCGACAGCTTGGCGATTCGCTCGCTCAGCTTTTCCTTGTCGTAGTCGCTGGTCGACTTCTCGAGTTCCTTCTGGATGCTGGCGACGCGGGCCTTGATCGCGTCCTTCGAGCCCTGACCTTCGATGATCGTCGTGTTGTCCTTGTCGATCTTGACCTTCTTGGCCCGGCCGAGATCGGTGATCTTCACGTTCTCGAGCTTAACGCCGAGGTCTTCAAATACCGCCTGACCGCCGGTCAGGATGGCGATGTCCTGAAGCATCGCCTTGCGGCGATCGCCGTATCCGGGGGCCTTCACCGCCGCCACCTTGAACACGCCCGGCTGACGCAGCTTGTTGACCACCAGGGTCGCCAGCGCGTCGCCTTCGATGTCTTCGCAAATGATCAGGAGCGGCTTACCTTGGCGGAGCACTTCTTCCAGGATTGGGGCCAGATCGCGGATCGAGGTGATTTTCTTTTCGTAGACGAGGATGTAGGCGTCTTCGAGTTCCGCTTCCATCGTCTCGGCATTGGTGATGAAGTACGGCGAGACATAGCCGCGATCGAACTGCATGCCCTCCACGAATTCGTGGTTGGTCTCGGTCGTCTTGCCTTCTTCCACGGTCAGCACGCCGTCCTTGCCGACGCGGGCCATGGCGTCGGCGATGATCTTGCCGATTGTGTTGTCATTGTTCGCGGCGATGGTGGCGACGTTTTCCAGATCCTTCTGATCCTTGACGGGAATCGACATGCCCTTTAAGCTTGGCGACGATATCCTCGACCGCCTTCTCGATGCCACGCTTCATGAGCATCGGGTTGGTGCCGGCAACGACGGCTCGCAGGCCTTCGTTGTAGATCGACTCGGCCAGCACGGTCGCGGTCGTAGTGCCGTCGCCGGCCACGTCGCTGGTCTTGGAGGCGACTTCGCGGACCATCCGAGCGCCCATGTTCTCGTACTTATCTTCCAACTCGATCTCGCGGGCCACCGTGACGCCGTCTTTGGTGACGGTCGGGGAGCCGAACGACTTCTGGATAATCACATTCCGGCCTTTGGGCCCGAGCGTGACCTTGACGGCCCTGGCAAGCTTGCCAACGCCCTTCTTCATGGCCTCGCGAGCCTCCTGGTCGAAGGCAATCTGTTTGGCGCTCATATTGGATGAACCTCAGTGAATTGTGGTGTTCGGTTTCAAATGGAGCAGGCACACTCCGTGTGCCGTGGGTCACGACGGCACACGGAGTGTGCCTACCAATCAGTCAATGACCGCGAGGACATCTTCCTCACGCATGATCAGCAAGTCTTCGCTAGTGGAGTATTGCTTCTTCACCTCGTCGCCGGCCCACGAGGTGAACAGAATGGTGTCGCCGACTTTGACCTGCATGGCGGCGCGCTTGCCGTCTTTGTTGAGCTTGCCCGGGCCGGTCGCGACGACCTTGCCCTTTTGTGGCTTCTCACGGGCCGCGTCCGGAAGCAGGATGCCCCCCGAGGTCTTTTCTTCGGACTGGACGCGCTGAACGAGGATACGGTCGTCAAGTGGTTGTAGGTTCATCGCAAATCGGCTCCGCCAACGGGTGATCGAGTTCGAGTTGGCCCCCCATATGCAACTGGCGTGCCCGGATCGTGACCGGTAGTTGTAACTGCCTATCAATAGTGCGTTTATATTGATGATTCAGTCCGAGCGGCGGTCGAATACTGCCAAGACGGCGCAATGATTGTCGGGGCTGGGTGTCGGTTTGGCAGGCGATCCGCCACGCAAGACTTCTCAGTAGCCAACACCGAAAGATGCTCCCGCACAAATGCCTGAATAGCCAGACCGTAAGTCCAGTTCAGGACCACGAATGGCACGAAACGGGGGTTCGTTCCGAGCGAGCGAAGGAAGTGATACCACCGACGCGGCCCGCCGGGCAGGATGCCGCGAACCAGAAAGCGCGACAGATAAAGAAGTGTTCGCGGAACGGATAGGCCGAACGGAATCGGCGGCCGGCCCAGGATCGGCAGCTTCTTTCGTATTCGCCGGGCGATGGCCGCGTCGTCGGACAGACGGTTCATGAGATCGCGGAAGCCTCCAAGCAACTCTTCCTCGGTCATTCGCAATGGAGCAATGTTAGTTGCGACGAGATTGTTCCAGAGATGGTGTCCCTCTCCGGCTGTCAGTTTCAAGCGCCCTTCACGTTGCAGCCGCTCGTGCAATGGTGTGCGCGGCAACGCCAAAAGCAGGCCCAGCGACGCGACCACTATTCCCGACTCGACAATGAACTCATATTGCCGATCGAAGATGCTCGCGTCGTCGGCATCGAACCCGACCACGAAGCTGGCATAGACGTCGATCCCGTGCGCGTAGACTGCTCGCAAGGTGGCAAGCGCGTCGACGCGGTTGTTCTGGTCCTTCTTGGACTCGGCGAGCGCCGCGCGGCTCGGCGTTTCCAGGCCAATAAAGACCCACTGAAAGTTCGCTCGGCGGAGTTGTTCGAGGAGTCCGGTCTGAGAACCGACATTCGCGGACGTTTCGGCGCCGAAAGCAAATCGATAGCCGTGACGTAGTTGATAATTCGTCAGGAAGTCGAGTAGCTCTTTACATCGCGGCAGATGGCCGATCAGGTTGTCATCGATGAAGAAGACATTGCGAACGCCATGCGCTCGGAGCAAATCAAGTTCGTGCTCGACCTGGACCAGCGACTTGGCGCACGGCTTGCGCCCAAAGACGACAATGATGTCGCAGAACTCACAGCGAAACGGACAACCACGCGAGAATTGAATGGCAACGGATTGATAACAATCCAGTTTCAACAAGTCGTGTCGGGGAATCGGCGTGTCAGCGAGGTCGACCGTTCCCGTTTCACGATAGAGCGATTCGGCCCGTCCCTTCTCGAAATCGGTGCAGAATCGTGGCCAGGTATGTTCCGCTTCGCCGCAAACAACGGTATCCGCAACAACCGAGTATTCTTCCGGACAGAGCGACGCATAAGGCCCGCCGACAACGACATGGCAGCCTCGAGATCGAAAGCGCTCGGCGATCGCGCATTGACGGGGGTATTGCACCGCCATGCCGCAAATGCCTACAACGTCCGCCTCGGCGTTCCAGTCAATGGGCTCGACATTCTCGTCGACGATGCGAACATCCCAGTGGGCGGGCGTGAGTGCGGCAATCGTTGCAAGACCGAGAGGCGAGATCGGGGCACATTTGTCGCGAGCGATTTGCTGAAACGCCCAAGTGAAGCTCCAGAAACTCTCGGGCAACTTCGGCTGGATCAGCAGGAGCTTCATGCGACGTTCCCCGGCGACCGAAGTACCAACCGGGCAATACGACGACTCGCAACCGCGATTTTTGCTGTCGCACGATGGATCACTTCGACTCGGTCGGCCACACCCGTCCGACCGGCTTGTCGATTCGAGTGTAACCTGGCAACTCCTTGGCCGTCGAGTAGCGCTTTAAGTCGCCCTTGGCAAACTCGTAAAGCGAGATCGTGGCCGCTGGAGCATCGTCGCTATCGGGCATCATATAGAAGACTACTTTTCCATTGCGCGGACCAGGAAGAGGCACACCGCCCTTCACCGATCGATCGAGCGCAAGGAAGCCGGCGCCGGGCGCCGGTCGGGGCAGCGCAATGCGCGGGTCGCTCAGGTCGAGACGATACATGATCTGGTTGTAATCGTAGCGCGGCGTCTGATCGGGATTGCCGGAAAAGCTGTTGGTGTACGTGCCTTCGAAATAGATCCGGCGGCCGCCGTCCTGGTCGAACATGGGATCCTGTTTCGGGTTGTAGAAGCTGTACTTGTTGTGCGTCACGACCTTGACCGCATAGCGCCAGGGGCCGGCCAGCTGGTCGGCCTCCGCATACCAGATCTCGCCCAGAAGCGATTTGCCAAAGTGTTCGGCGAAGATCATGACCCAACGCTGGCGATAGGCGTTCCAGTATACGGACCCGCGATGGGCGGTGATCGACTTGCCCGTATCGCGATCGCGCAGATGAATCGGGCTCTCGGACGCCTTGATCTTCCCCGCCGAGATGAGCTTGGCCTGCAACTCCGGATCGATGGGCGGCAAGCCGTGGCGCCAAGTAAATCGCAAATGGCCTTCGCGGTCGCGATCCACTTCCGAAGCCGACTTGAGACAGGTATAGCTCTCGCACTGCGCCGGGTCGGTATATGCGTCGACCGCGGCGGGCACGCGCACCATCGGGTACGGATGGGCGAAGTAGATGTACTCCGTGTCGCCGTCGCGATGTTTGAATGTTTGACCCCGAGGAAGCGAAGGAGCTTTCACGTCAATCTTCTTCAGTAAGTCGAATTGCTCCTTCTCGTCGTTCCAGATCGCCAGCCCGCGATCGTAGATCTTCATTCCGCTCGTGACCTTGATGAACTCGGCAAATAGCCGCTCGCGACCGCTCTTGTCCTTCAAGGTGACCAGCGATTCCACCCACGTCGGCCCTTCACCGGGCATCGCACACGTCTTCTTGGCGAATCCTTTGTCGTCCACATAGTAAGTGAGATTGATGCCTACGGACGGATCGAGCCCACCTTTACCAGGCAGGTCGGAGGTCGCACCCGGCACATGGAAATTGCCAAGCGGGTAACTCGGCCGAAGCGTGTCGCCCCAGAACCAATAAATCTGGCCGCGGTAGACGGCGTTCATCACGCTGTCCGAGCCGAACACCTGGCCGTTCAGCACGGGTTCCTTGATCGGCGCTTGTTTTCCGATGAGGACGCTGTCGCGGTAAATCCCCCCGCCGGTGATACGGTAGAGGCGCTCGGCAATGTTAATGCGACCGATCTTCAGCGTGGTCGAACCGCCGGGGGCGATCTTGATCTGCTTGCCGCGAATGCCGAAGCCATCCTTGGGGAATTCGTAGCCGTGGCCGGAGATACCGAAGAACACCGTCTCGTGCATCAACCCCGGCTCGCTAAACGCGACCACACCATTGCTGTCCGTGTAGAGGCGGATGCCGTTGACCGTCTTCAGTTCGATCAACGGCACGCCACGGCCGGTTTGGGCATCGACGACGGTGATGGCAAACGGCTTCGCCGGCTCGGCCGCGAGCAAAGCGGCGAGAAGGAGTGTAGCGAACATGGAGAATTGATACGAGCTAATCGATGATCGCGTCCGCTTCAATTTCGACGAGCATCTCCGGATCGATCAGCTTGCTCACCTCGACCATGGCGGTCGCCGGGCGGATTTCTCCGAAAACCTCGCCGTGCGCCTTGCCGACATTTTCCCAATCGCGAGCGATGTTGGTGAGATACATCCGCGTTCGCACGACGTCTTGCAGCGACGCGCCGGCTTGATGCAGGGCCGCCTCAATTGTTTTGATGGCTTGCACGGTCTGCGCATAGGCATCGCCCTTGCCCACCAGTCCCGCCGGCGTCGCCGACGTGCAGCCGGAGACGAAAATGGATTGCCCGACCTTCACGGCGCGCGAATAGCCGATGATCGGCTCCCACTTGCCGCCGCTGGAAATGTTGAGACGAGTCATTCCGTAAGTCCTTTTGGACCGCGCGTGTGATACGCAATGCGGTTACTACGACTGTCTGTTCGTCCTCATGAACTTCGAAAAAGACAGTGAGAGGATTCTCGATGAAAACGCGACACTGGCCCGCACGTGACTCGCCGGCAATCGGCGCGTTTGACTGCAATACTTGGTCGATGGAATTCATTGTGCGCGTAATTGCTTCCGGGTTCCGATTCTTGCGTCGAGCATACAGATAACTCGCCGCAAGTCTATTCAGGGTCGCGTACAACCAGATTACGCGGAAGCGCATTAGCCCACCTCACCGACTACTCGGCGAATGTAATCGATTGCCTCCTTTGTAGGCAGCCCGCCCATCTCGGGATATGCCTTGCTTGCGGTTTCCAACTCTTCATCCGTGACCTCCGAATTAGCCCACGCTTCAAACAACGTTTCGAACAGGTCTTGGGGGAGGAACTGTCCAACATCATGGCCGGCCTCATCTCGAACCGTGACAATTGTGTTCAAGCCATTGAGTTTGGCCCGTAGTGACTCATCGAGCGTAATCGCGTTCATGGTCCAATCTCCAGCGAATTAGTTCCAACGTGGATCATAGCAACCCAATCGCTAATTCGCGTAGTTACTTCTTTTTGGTCACGAACGCCCGACTCATCGCCTCGCACTGTTCGGGCGTTACTTCGCCCCCTTGCACCCACAAGCGATATTTCACATGAAGGGGCTTGTCCTTGGTCAGGTCATAGACGAAGTAAGTGCCGATGCGGCCGTAGGTGCGTTCGCTTTGGCGGGCTTCCTTGGGATTATCCGGATGGTCGAGGTAGACGACCGTGTAGCGCTTGCCATCCAGTTCGAAGCTCATCGCGGTCCACGGACGATTGACTGGCCCCTTCTTGGTCTTTGGATCCCAATTCACTTCTTTTCCTTTGGCGCCTTTGCCGTTTGGACTGAGGAAGTAAGTCTCGGCCTTGTTCTTCTCTACTGCCGCATTGGCGCGGAAATGGAAACCGGCATGCTGCGGGTCGCCGTCGAGATGCACTTTGTCGAGATCGGTCGTCAATGTGGAATGGAATTCAATCAACCAACCTCCCTTGGGGGCCGTGACGATCAATTCGCGTTCCTCGGTGGCGAACGGCTGGCCATCCTTGCCGTTCCAAGTGATTTTCACCTTATGCTTGCCGAAATTCGGTCCGGCTTCATGGCTGATGGTCGCGACGTGGCGTTGCGATTCTCCGCTGCGGCAGTGCCAGACGTCGGCTTTCATCCCGTCGTAGGAAATGTTGTTGAAGCCGTAGAAGATGCCGCGATGGTGGGGATACATCCCCTCGGGACCGTTGGTCAAGCGCACAGTACCCAATTGATCGTAGAGGTGGTGGTAGACCTTGATTGTCGGATTGGTCAAGGCGCCGTCCTTTTTGTCGCCGCTCAGTTTCGGATCGAACGTCGGTCGCACGTATTCGAGCACTTTCTTGCCGTCATAGGTTAGGACCGGATGCTCCCCATCGGGATCCTTCCAGGCGAAACCCTTGGAGTCGGCGGCGCCGCAAGCGGCAAAGGCAAAGACGGCAGTCAATGAGAGTGTGAGTTTCATCGGTGTTTATTGGTCAGGATTTGTGGTACACGAATTTCTGCGGGTTGCCGGTTCCAAGTGGGCCGCCATTTGGCCGCCAGAGAACTACTTCTTCAATTTTCTTGGCGACTTCGAAATCCTTGTCGGTGATGCCGCCGGCCGAGTGCGTTTTCAATTTCACCCAGAGCTTGCCCCACGTAACCGCCAGGTCGGCGTGATGGTACGCGGCCTCGCAGATGTAGCCAACGGTGTTGACCGCCATGAGTGTCTGCGGCCAGCCATCGGTGTTGTATTTGCGACGCAGCCAGCCTTCCTCCAGATACCAACCGGTCAGGCCCAGTTCCTGGATTTTTGCAGCTACTTCCGCGTCGTTGTAGGTTCGCTCTTTGGCTTGCGACATGGTGACGTCTCCAACGATCGGGCGTTGGTTGCGATCTCGGACTGATATCCGTTGTATGAGTCAACGGTTCGATTCGCGGAAGTCGCGAGGAATTCGATCGTCGCACTGGGATGCCGGTTCGAAGGTATTCCCGTAGCTGGGCACGCTCTTTGCGTCCGTTATCGCTGTTCGCCGCCACCGAGGGACTAAAACATGGCCGACCAACGAAATGACACCGCCGAGGAACCAGTCTCGCTCGATCTCAAACCGTCCAAACAGCTCGCCGCACCCGATGGCAATAACGATCCCGCTCGGCGCGACGACACGGTCGCGGACCGAGAGCGACCGAACCAGGACGATCCAAGCCGTGCTCCAGAATCGGGCGATCGAAGTTGAAACGCGTTGCCTCTGTCTCTAATCATCGAAAAGAGCGAATCAAGAAAATGGATTCGCGCCAAACGGGCCTTGCAATAGGACGGGGCAGTCCCCGAACGGTCGAAGGGAATGGCTCCGTAAATAGACATTATCGCGCATGGGGGGATAGAGAAATCGTTGGCCATCTTGGCCCCCTTGGCCGCTTTCCTCCTTTCAACCAGACATTTTCGCCCATCGGCCGGATCGGTCCCAAAGATTTCATTGCAGAGCCGCGGCCTAGCGTCGGACGCTTTTCGCGCGAAGTATTAAAAAATGATTGACATGCTGAAGGCGCTTGTTACATTTGCCGATGGCGAAGAGATGACATCGTCACTCTTTGTCCGATCTCTTTTCATACTACCCCTGAGTCACCGATTGGCGGCTCAGGGGTGTTGTCGTGATTGGACCGACGAATCCCGAATTCTTCAAGACCGCATCTCGGCCAAAGTCAAGTAGAGACTGGCCAAGTGATGCCATGCACTCGTTTCCGGAAGTTCGCCAATCGCTGCCTTGAGGTGTTCCTTGGCGTCGCTGGGCCGTCCCAGGAATAAATCGGCAAGTCCACGATTGAATCGGACTGGCACGCTGTCCGGAAGCCCTGCCCAAACCTCGGCAGCGGCCTGATGCTCGCCACGATGCCAAAGCAAGGCGGCTTCCTCATTGGCCAGAACCGCCTGCCACTGGGCGCCAACCGTCGTCTTGAGTTGCGACAAAGTCGCCGCAGCGCGATCGAAGTCGCCGGCCGCTCGATAACCAGCGGCCACGATCAGAACGTGCGGCAACTCGCCGGTTTCAAGATGCTGCGCGCCCCATTTCAGGAATCCCGAAGAAACTGAGTTATTTCCACTTGGAGTCGTCAGCAATTCACCCAAATCGCCCGTCTCCAACAACTTGCCGAGATCACGAACGCGCTGGGGATAATTCGCTAAAGCAAAGGGCAAGGCCGCCAAGTTTTCCTGACGGGCGACCAGGCTTCCCCATTCCGCCGGGGCCGAAATCGCTTCAATTCTATGACCGAATGCCAGCAGGACTTGCAACGACTCTTGCCAGGCCAGCCGCGGCTCCGCCCGATAACCGATGGTCACCTCGTGCGGCTGGACATCGCCGAGCGCATCTGCCGCTGCCGTAAGAGTTTCGGCATCTGTCGTCCGGCTAAGATACGCAGCCGTTAGTTCGGCAATTGTCGGCGGTCCGGACGGCAAACGATTCATAGCGCAGCTCCCCACCCTCTGGAAGTCTTTGCTATGAGGACGCCCGATCTGGTAAGACTTGCGCGGATGTAGGGTCCCGACTTCAAGCGATTATTGCTCAGAAACACAGGCCATTTCGCATTTTCGAACATTCCTCGAGATTCCGCTATCTCGCTTCGGGCGTTTGACCGAGCACGAGGTCGAACGTGGCTGCTAACTCGCCGATCTTTGACTCCTTGATCGGAGCGAACGGAATTGTCACCGCTGAGCGTTGTTTGGAATCACGAATTCCCCGCCAAATACCATCCTTCTCATTGCCAGGATGACCCTTGATGTAGCACTGGGTCGTCAACAGTTCCTTGCCCAAGCGTTTGATTTTGAAGTGGATGTGGGGCGTACGGCCGGGATACGGCACCGGCTTGATCGTGCGAAAATAGTATTCCCCGCTGGACCCCGTCAAGAATCGGCCAAATCCCTGGAAATTCTTGTCGAGCTTGTCCTTCTTTTGATCGCTGTCGCGCGTGTGCAGGTAAACGCCTTTGGCGTCGCACTGCCAGATCTCCACCAAGGCGTTCCGCACCGGATTTCCCTTGGCATCGAGGATCTTTCCGGTCAGATGAGTAACTTCGCCGACAGCCGGAGTGATGTGCTCATTAATGATGAGCAGATCGTTATCGGTGTCGAGTGGCAGTTTGTTCGGGTAGAACGGCCCCTCGGTCTGAGGCGGCGTTCGGATCAGTTGCTCGGCAAACAAGCCGCGTGTCGTGAACAGAGAGACGCCGACGGCGCCCAAAAAGAGTCGCCGAGTTGGGATGTCAATGTGCTCGCTCATGGAATTCGAAGCTCAAGGGGGATTGGATGCAGATGTTGTAGCAATTCAACAGTGCCGAGCAGAAAACTCGGCGGCTGGCCGCCATTGTACTGGAACTTCCGATCAATCGAGGGTGGACAAAGTGGCGGAAGTCGTCAGATTTCCGACCTCGCCGAGCCAAATCGGACGTCGGGCGACTTCCGCTACTCCAACGTCTGACGGCTTCCGCTACGCCAACGTAGAACGGCCGTTCGAGTCAACCAGCCTTCTCACCGGCACCCGCGACACCAGATCTGTCACTCGTCCCTTGCACCCCGTTGTCTTTCAGCCAACAATAACTCTGTTCAGTTGTTTCAATCGTGCCTACGCCTCCCACTGCGTAGCGCGGGGAGAGTTGCCATGCGCAACTCGCGTTTGTCGCTTTGGTCGCCGTCTTTGCAATGCCAGCGTCTCCGACCCATGCGGAAGAGCCGCTGGTCAAGAAGGTGCGCTCGGCACTGAACAAGGGTGTCGACTTCCTGAAGGCCAAGCAAAAGGACCAGGGTGCGGGGACCTACAACTGGGAAGACGTCACGCTGAACCTGCTCCAGCCTGGCGGCAGTTCATGTCTCGCGATGTTGGCACTCTTGACGGCGGGAACCCCGGTGGACGATCCCGTTGTTAAACGGGGTCTGCCATACATTCGCAGTCTGTCGCCGCAACATACTTACGTGGTGGGCTTGCAAACGATGGTGCTGGCCGACGTCGGTGACGGCCGCGACGTGTTCCGAATTCAAAAAAACGTCGAATGGCTTCTCGGCGCAGCCTTGACGAGCAATCGCAAGCCGCTCGGTCAGGGCGGAAAGCTCGAAGGTTGGAGTTACCAAGCCGGTGCGGGAACCAGGGCCGACAACTCCAATACGCAATACGCCCTCCTAGGCCTCTGGGCCGGACGACAGGCGGGCGCGAAAATCGACAAGTCTGTTTGGGAAGCAATTCAGGAATACTACCGATCGAGCCAATGCAATGCGAAGCTCGATGCTCACCGTCAAATGATCGCTGGCTGGCAGTACCAGAATCAGGCGAAGGACGCCGACGGGACGATCACGATGACGGCCGCGGGCATCAGCGGCTTGTACATTTCCGCGCTCGAAGCCAACGACAGCAAGCAAGAGTTGGACGAAAAGACCGGCGTCGCCGCCAAATGCGGAATCTATCCGGAAGACGATGCGATTGCCAAAGGCATGCGCTGGCTCGCCCAGCGGTTTCGCTTCAACAATCCGCCACACACCTTTTACAACGTGTACGGAATCGAGCGCGTTGGGCGGCTGTCGGGACACCGCTTCATTGGCGAGCACGACTGGTATCGCGAAGGGTGCGAGTATCTCACCGGCGTGAAAGACAGCCCCGGTCTCGCGCAGAAGCCCGGCGGCGAATGGCAGATCAACAACGCCATCGATAGTTTCCCAGTCATCTCAACGAGCTTCGCGGTGTTGTTCCTGGCCAAAGGCCGCACGCCGATCTTGTTGAGCAAGTTCGCTTGGGATTCAGTTGGCAATCGGCCCGGAACCGGAACGGACTGGAATCGCAAGCACAACGATGCGCGGCACCTCGTCGAATACAGTTCCCGCGAATTGTTCAAAAAGATGCCACTCGCCTGGCAAATCTTCGATCCGCGTCAAGCCGATCTGAGCACGGACGAGAAGTTCAACGACGAACTCTCGAATCTTTTACAATCGCCGATCCTGTACATGAACGGTCATGAAGCGCCGAATCTGACACCGGTACAAAAGCGCTTGCTCCGTCGATATGTCGACGAAGGGGGCTTCATCCTCGCCGAGGCCTGCTGCGGCAGCGAAGAGTTCACACGCGGCTTCAAGAAACTGATGGAAGATAAGGATGTGTTCGGTCAGGAGTCGCCGCTGCTGCCACTCTCGGTTTCGCATCCGATTTGGTCGTCGCACGCGCTGGTGCCGGCCAGTGTTTTCCAGGGCGAACAAGTTCCGGACAACAAAAAGATCCTCGCCATTGAGCGTGGCTGCAAGACCGTGGTTGTCTTTAGCCCACAGCCGTTGGCTGGCTACTGGGAGGAGGCCCGTTTCATGCCCAAGGCCAAGGAGGTGGTCGACAATACGGAGCGAGGCAAGCTGGCTTATCAACTGGCGGGCAACATCATCGCCTATGCCACCGGTCTGGAGCCGCCGAAGCCGCGATTGGATACGCCGAAAGTCCACGATCCGAAAGACGACAAGGCGGTCGCCGGTAAGAGGTATGTAATCGAATTGGCCCAAGTGCGGCACGATGGCGGCGATTGGCAACCCGCCAAGAATGCGCTTCGGGCCCTGGCCCTAAACGCTCGCGACAAGTACTTGATTGACGTATCCGTCGTCAAGCGCGACGTGCGGATGACGAAGCCAAAGGAACTCTGGTCGAGCAAGTTCCTGTACATGCATGGAAAAGGGAAATTCACGACGGATGAAAATGAAATCCAGAATATGCGGGCCGCTCTCGATGTGGGAGCAACATTATTCGCCGATGCCTGCTGCGGCGCCCAGCCATTCGACGAGGCTTTCCGCGATTTCGTCAAGAAGCTCTATCCGGACCAGAAACTGCAAACCATTCCGGCGAACGATTTCCTTTACAGCGAGAAGCTCAACGGCGAGGCAATCACGACCTTGCGTTGCCGAACCGCCAAGGCCGATGGTTCGCCCGAAGCCAACTTCAAGGACGTTCCCCCGATGCTGGAAGGCATTCAAGTCGATGGGCGCTGGGTCGTCATTTACAGTCGCTACGACATTGGCTGCGCGTTGGAAAAGAACAAATCGAGCGCTTGCAAAGGTTATGATCCAGATAGTGCCATGAAGCTGGCGACGGCGGCGTTGCTGTATTCGCTGAAGCGATGACGACGTAGAATTGGCGAGCCTACCGCCGTAAGGCGGCGGGTGTTGTGATTTGCACATTTCAACACCCGCCGCCTTACGGCGATCGGCTCGCCACGAGTTGCGGTCGGCTCGCCACGAGTAGTGGTCGGGTCGCCAATCCGTCTGCAATTCCCTATCCCATCTTCGCGCCATCCTTCCACATAATAGTCCCATGCTCCCCCACGGTTTTCGCTTTGCCGGCGTTCATAGTGGACTTCGTTCATCGGAGCCGGGCCGGCTCGATCTGGCGTTGATTGTCAGTGACCGGCCAGCCGCCGCGGCCGGGGTGTTCACGCAGAACCGGGTCGCGGCCGCTCCCGTCCACGTTTGCAGGGAACGGCTTCCCTGCACTGATGCACGCGGCATCGTTGTCTGTTCGGGCAACGCCAACGCGTGCACCGGAGAGCAGGGAATGGTCGATGCTCGTCGGATGGCGGAACTGGCCGCCACAGAGATTGGCTGCTCGCCCGAGCAAGTGCTCGTTGCCTCGACAGGTGTCATCGGTCGGCCGCTGCCAATGGCGGTGTTCGAGACTGGCATACCAGCGGCCGCGAAGAAACTTGGCGCACTGGAATCCGACTTCGAAGCCGCCGCTACCGCGATTCTCACCACCGACACGAGGATCAAGACCTCCTTCAAGCAAGTTGGCGACTATCTGGTCGCGGGGTTTGCGAAGGGCGCCGCCATGATCGGCCCGAACATGGCGACCATGCTCGGCTTCATCCTCACCGATGCGCCCGTTCGGGCCGACGACTTGAGAATCATCCTTCGCGACGCGGCTGAAGAAAGCTTTAACTGCATCAGCGTCGAAGGGCACACGAGTACCAACGACACCGTGTTAATTTTGGCCAACGGCGCAGGTTCGCCGCTCGCGGGTCGCGAGCTTCAGCAATTCGCTGACGCAGTTCGCCTTGTGTGTGCCGAACTGGCCCGAGCTATCGCGGCCGATGCCGAAGGGGCCAACCACCTGGTTGTCATTGATATCGAAGGTTGCCGAAGCAACGCCGACGCCAAACTCATTGCCAAATCGATTGCCGAGAGTGCACTCGTCAAAACCGCCATCTTTGGCGGCGATCCGAACTGGGGGCGTTTCGTATCCGCGGCCGGCTACTCGGGAGTGGAATTTGCGGAGACGGATCTGAGCTGCTGGATGGGCCCGTTCGAACTGTACCGGGCGGGCACGCCGTTGCCATTCGATCCCAAGGCCGCGAGCGCTATCTCAAGGAAAACCGCGAAGTCGCTCTTCGGTTGAGGTTCACGCTCGGCACGGGGAATTGCCGATTCTACACATGTGACCTGACCACTGAATACGTTCGCCTGAATGCGGACTACACGACCTGAGGCAACGCATTCAGTGTTCCTTCGACAACCGTGACTGCCTCGCCACCGAGAATAACGCGATCGCCGGCACAGCGAACGGAGACGTACCCTCCTCGTATGGACGCTTGAAAGCCAATCAACTCGCTTTTGCCAAGCTGATCCCGCCAGTAGGGACCGAGACAGCAATGAGCCGAGCCGGTGACCGGGTCCTCGGCAACACCCGATTGCGGTGCAAAGAACCGAGAGACAAAGTCGGCGTCCGGTTGGTCGGAGCGCGCGGTTACAATCACCCCGCGTGCTTTGATCTTCGCCACTTTCCCGAAGTCGGGCGTGAGCTTGCGTACTTCGTCCGCACTTTGCAGAACCACGAGCATATCCATTCGATTTCGGCCGACAAAAACGGGTGTCGCTCCCAATGCAAAGGCCTCCTCCGCGGGAGATGTAACGGCCGTTGCCGGTTCCGCGGGAAAGTCCATCTCGATTCGTTCGTTGTTCCGGCGGCAGGTCAGCATGCCGCTCTTCGTGTGAAAGCGAATGGCTTGCGTGCCATCGACTCGCCGGGTAGCCCAAAGCACATGGGCGGACGCCAGAGTCGCATGGCCGCAGAGATCGACCTCAATTGTTGGTGTGAACCAGCGCAGATCCCAGTCTCCATCGTCGCGCCGGCAAACGAAGGCGGATTCTGCCTGGTTCATCTCGGCAGCGACCGATTGCATCCAATTGGGATCGGGTGAGAAGTCCGGCAAGCAGACGCCAGCCGGATTGCCTGCAAACGGCCGGTCGGTGAACGAATCCACAAGGTAGAGCGGTACTGGCATGATGACACTCGGGGTGCGACCCGGAGGTTTTATATGTCAGAAACACTGCGGCTGGGAAACCGACTGAATCCGAATATCCAATCCATGCCCTGTAAATGATCCCGTACGCTCGTGTCTCGGGAACAAGTGTTCAGTGTTCAGTGTTCAGGCCAAGTCTTCCGAAAAGTTGGAAGTTCGTTGACTCTTCTACATGGCCCGCCTAGCCTTAGTTTGACCTATAGCGGTCCTGCCTGCCTCCCCGCATCGCGCATTAGCCACCCGAAGCGCATACCGGCCTACGAGTTGAACCAGCGGAATAGCCCGTACCGCTGCTAGCCCCCGCCGATTCGTTAACCCTTACCAGGATTCGGAGCCTGTCCATGCGTCCAATCACATGGAATGATGACCCGGCGCACTTTCGCGCACCCAGCCGGCGGATGTTCCTCCAGGTCGGAGCGGTCACCAGCCTCGGCCTGACCCTCGAGGGCCTCCTTCGCCATCAAGCGGCTCGCGGCGACCAAGCGCCGAGCAAGGAAGGAAGCGCCAAGTCGGTTATCCACATCTACTTGCCCGGTGGAGCTGCTCACCAGGAAACGTGGGATCCGAAACCCAATGCACCGATCGAGTATCGCGGCGAAATGGGCGTCGTCAAAACCAAGCTCGATGGCGTGTTTATCAATGAGTGCCTGAAGAAGACCGCCGAGATCGTCGACAAGATCGCGATCTGCCGATCGATGACTCACGGCGAAGCGGCCCACGAACGCGGCACGCACAACATGTTTACCGGCTATCGCCCGAGCCCGGCTCTGCAATACCCATCGTTCGGCTCCGTCGTCAGCCACGAGTTTGGCGTTCGCAATCACCTGCCACCGTATGTTTGCATTCCGAGTGTTCCAACGACCTATGCCGGCAGCGGCTATCTGTCGAGCAAGTTTGCTCCATTCGCACTTGGCTCCGATCCGGCGAATCCGGGTTTCACTGTGCAGGACCTCGCCCTGCCCGGCGGCGTGGACGACAAGCGCTTTACGACCCGAAAGAGCATGCTCTAGGCGGTCAACGACCACTTCGCCACCAAGGAGAAGTCGGACAACATCGCGGCGATGGACACGTTCTATCAGCAAGCCTATCTCGCTCATCTCCAGCCAGAAGGCCAAGGAGGCGTTCAACATCAATGCCGAGAACGCCAAGCTCCGCGATGCCTACGGGCGCAATGCCGCCGGCCAGCGCATGCTGATGGCCCGGCGACTGGTCGAAGCCGGCGTGCGGTTCGTCTCACTGACGTATGGCGGCTGGGACATGCACGGGCAGATCAAGCAGAACATTCAAGCGCAACTGCCGCAGTTCGACCAGGCGTTTGCGATGCTGATCACTGACCTGAGCCAGCGCGGCCTGCTCGATAGCACGCTGGTGATGGTGTCGAGCGAGTTCGGCCGCACGCCAAAGATCAACGGAACGGCCGGCCGCGATCACTGGCCGAAGGTGTTCAGCGTCGTGCTCGCCGGCGGTGGCATCAAGAAGGGGATTGTCTACGGCACGTCTGACGCCACCGCGACCGAACCAGAAGACAATCCGCTGGACGTGGATGGCCTTGTCGCAGACGGTCTACCACTGCATCGGCATCTCGGGCGAGAAGAAGCTCATGTCGCCCGGCGACCGGCCGCAGCGCATCGTCGACGGCGGCAAGCCGGTCAAAGAGCTGTTGGCGTAGCAGTGAGATAACGCCGGAACCACAAAGGCACAAAGATCACACAAAGAAACACGAAGAAAACACGATCTTGTGCAATTCTTTGTGATTCTTTGTGTGATCTTTGTGCCTTTGTGGTGAATCGAGAGACTGGCATCCGGGAGCGAGAATGAAAAAGGCACTATCGACCAGCGCTGCTGCAATACTTCTTGTCGTGGGCGGGGCGTCGGCCGCGTCGCCATCGCTCGGCATCATTCAGCCGCGGGGCGCTCAGCGCGGAACGGACGCAGTCTTGACGCTGAGCGGCGGCAACCTGGCCGATGCCAAGGAAGTCGTTTTCTATTCTCCCGGGCTCACCGTCTCCAAGTTGGAAGTAGTCAACAACAATCAGGTGAAGGCCACCGTCAAGATCGCCCCCGACTGTTTGCTCGGTGAGCACGCCTTGCGACTGCGAACAGCCACCGGCATCACCGAACTGCGAACGTTCTGGGTCGGGGCCCTGCCGGTCGTTGCGGAGAAAGAGCCGAACAACGAATTCATCGCCCCGCAGAAAATTCCGCTCAACTGCACTGTCCACGGCGTGGCGGACAACGAGGACGTTGACTACTACGCGGTCGAGGCCAAGAAAGGGCAACGAATCAGCGTCGAGATCGAGGGCATGCGACTCGGGACCACATTTTTCGACCCCTATATCGCCATCCTCGATAGCAAGCGGTTCGAATTGGCCGCGTCCGATGACACGGCCCTTTTCAAACAAGATGGTTGCTTGTCGATCGTCGCCCCCGCGGACGGAACCTACATGGTCATGGTCCGCGAGACGTCGTATCAGGGCAATGGAGCCTGTCAGTATCGCTTGCATGTCGGAACTTTTCCGCGGCCGCTGGCCGTGCTGCCTGCCGGTGGCAAGCTTGGCGAGGTAGTCGAACTTCGCTTCGTCGGCGATGCGACTGGGGATATCAAGCAAAAGGTCAAGCTGCCGTCCGTCATGCCGAAGGACGGCAAATTCGAAGTCTTCTGTCAGGATGCGGGTGGAATCAGCCCATCGGGTTTGCCGTTCCGGTTGACCGAGAACGCGGCCAATGTCGTCGAAGTCGAACCGAATCACACTGCCGCTCAGGCGACGCCGGGCACTTTGCCATGTGCGTTCAACGGCGTGATCAGCAAGCCGGAGGAGGTCGACTTCTTCAAGTTCGCTGCCAAGAAGGGTCAGGCGTTTCACGTTCATTGCTACGCTCGGCGGATCGGTTCGCCACTCGACTCGATCATGTACATGGGTCTTGTCGGCCAAGGGGCCATGGTTGGCAACGACGACGCGGTCGGCCCCGATAGCTACTTCCGAGTGACAATTCCGCAAGACGGGGAGTACTGGATCAGCGTCACCGATCATCTCAAAAAGGGCGGTCCGGAATACACGTATCGAATCGAGATCACGCCGATCGAACCGAAGCTCGCCCTTTCGGCGCCGCCGTTCGCTCTCTACACGCAGGAACGGCAAGCTTACGCCGTCCCCCGTGGCAATCGCTTCGCAACCTACATCAACGCGGGACGCATCGATTTCGGCGGTGACGTCAATGTGACGGCGAACGGCTTGCCTGCCAAGGTGAGCGCTGCGACCGACGTCATGCCGGGCAACATGTCTCTCGTGCCGATGGTCTTCGAAGCCGCCGCCGATGCGCCGTTGACGACCGGCAAAGTCTCGTTCGCCGGCACGCACGTCGACCCCAAGGTGAAGATTCACTCCGAGTTCGAAGTGCGCTCGGATTTTGTCTACAGTGCTCCCGGTCAATCGCTGTACACGCATCACGACGAGCCGCAAACGATGCTCGCCGTTACCGAGGCCGTGCCGTTCAAGATCTCGATCGTCGAGCCGAAGGTCCCGCTTGTTCATGGCGGGTCGATGAACTTGAAGATCATCGCCGAGCGCGCGCCGGCTTCAAAGCGCCAATTACCATCGTGCCACTTTACAACCCACCCGGCGTCGGATCCGCCTCGTCGGTCGTGATCCCCGAAGGAAAGACGGAGGCGCTTTTTCCGATCAATGCGAACGGCGGCGCTCCGGTACGCAAATGGAAGTACGTCTTGCTCGCCAACGCGCCGATTGCCAGCGGACCGGTCTGGGTCTCGTCGCAACTCGCGACAATCGAGATTGCTCCGCCGTACATGCAGTTGTCCATCGAACGGGGCGCCGTGGAACAAGGGAAAGACACGCAGATGTTCGTCAAGATCACGAACACCAAGCCCTTCGCCGGATCGGCCAAGATGCACTTGATCGGCCTGCCGACCAAGGTAACGACGAAGGAACTGCAGATCGCCAAGGACACCAAGGAGATCGCTTTCCCGATCAAGGTGGAACCGACCGCTCCGGCAGGTATCCATCGCAACCTGTTTTGCCAAATTGTGGTGATGGACAACGGCGAGCCCGTCGTTCACAACCTGGGCGGGAGTGAATTGCGAATCGATGTGCCGCTGCCGCCCAAGAAGGGGGCGGCCGTTGCGAAAACAAATGCGCCACCGCCGATGAAAACCCCCAGCGCAGCGCCGGAAAAGCGGTTGAGCCGATTGGAGAAGCTCCGTCTGGAGCAACAGGAGCGTGAGAAGGCGGCCAAAGCAGGCACGCCGCCGCCGAAGACTGATCCCAAGAAGAATTGAGGGCGAGCGTCGAGGCGTAAGCGGCTAACGCCTCGACGCTCACTTTGTCTCGCAACTGGTTAGACGGCTATTGGCTTACGAGGCACTCGATCATGACGATGCACCGATTCTTCCTCGCGGCGATTGCTCTCGGAGCTTCACTGGGCTCGGCAGCCGCCCAGTCGCCGCTGACCTCCCTCGAAGTCTACCCGCCGGACATCAACCTCGAAACGGCACGCGATCGCCAGTCGTTCATCGTGCAAGCGTGGTTCGCCGACGGCCTGTCGCGCGATGTGACCGACGAGGCGAAAGTGGCAATCGCGAACGCAGCTTGGTCAAACGCGAAGGCAATGTCCTCCATCCGGCGACGGACGGGAAAACCGAGATGATCGTCGAATGGGGCGGCAAGTCGGTCAAGTTGCCCGATCACGGTCAAGGACGCCAAGGTCGATCGGCCGATCTCGTTCAAGCTCGACGTGATGCCGATCTTCATGCGGGCTGGCTGCAACGTCGGCTCGTGCCACGGCGCCGCTCGCGGCAAGGATGGCTTTCGTCTGTCGCTCTTCGGCTTCGATCCCGATGGCGACTACTACCGGCTGACCCGCGAAATCAGCGGCCGGCGAATCAATCTGGCGATCCCGGCTGAAGGCCTTCTGATGCAGAAAGCGACCGGCAAGGTTCCGCACACCGGCGGGCAGCGCATTCAAGGAAGGCGACGAGTACTGGAACGAACTGATCCGCTGGCACGAGGCCGGCGTGCCAATGGATCCGCCGAGTGTGGCCAAGCCGATTTCGATGGAGGTTTATCCCAAACGGGCGGTTCTCGATGGCAAAGGGGCGACGCAGCGACTCGTCGTTCGCGCCAAGTACAGCGACGGCACCGATCGCGACGTGACCCATCTGGCATTGTTCCTGTCCAACAACGACAACTCGGCCCCCGTGAGCAACACCGGACTGGTCACCGCCCAGAATCGCGGCGAGGCTTTTGTCATGGCCCGCTTTGCGACGTTCACCATCGGCTCGCCGTTCGTCGTGCTCCCGAAGGGGATCAAGTTCGACTTCCCGAAAGTGGCCGAGAACAACTACATCGACTCGTTTGTGAACAAGAAGCTCAAGGACCTGCGCATCGCCACCGTCGGCAACTCTGCACCGACGAGGACTACATTCGCCGCGTTTATCTCGACGTCGTCGGCATCCTGCCGACGCCGGAGGAGTACGAGAACTTCATGAAAAGCACCGTGGCGAACAAGCGCGACGCCCTCGTCGACGAATTGCTCGGCCGCAAGGAGTTCGCCGAGTTGTGGGTGATGAAATGGGCGGAGTTATTGCAAATCAAGTCGTCGAATCAGGTCAGCTACAAGGCGACGTCTGCTCTATTACAACTGGCTGCAAGACAAGATCTCCCGCAACGTGCCGGTCAACGAGTGGGTGCAAGAACTTCTTGGCGCATCGGGCGGAACGTTCAAGAATCCGGCGACCAACTATTACCAGAACGAGACGGACATTCTGAAAGTGTCCGAGAACGTCGCCCAGGTCTTCATGGGCATGCGCATTCAGTGCGCCCAATGCCACAATCATCCATTCGATCGCTGGACGATGAACGATTACTACGGCTTCGCCGCGTTCTTCAGCCAGATCGGCCGCAAGGGAACGGACGATCCGCGGGAGCTCGTCGTGTTCAATTCGGGCGGCGGTGAAGTGACGCACCCGGTCACCAAACAGGTCATGAAGCCAAAGTTCCTCGGCGGCATCGAGCCGGACGTCAAAGGCAAGGATCGCCGGCAAGTGATGGCGAAATGGCTCGCCTCGCCGGATAACCCCTATTTCGCGACGAACCTCGCCAACATCGTCTGGGCCCATTTCTTCGGCCAGGGGATCATCAACGAAGTGGATGACGTCCGCGTGAGCAATCCGCCCTCGAACGGGCCGTTGCTCGAAGCGCTCGGCAAAAAGTTCACCGAGTACAAGTACGACTTCAAGAAGCTTGTGACGCGACATCTGCACGTCGCGGACCTATCAGCTTTCGACGATCCCAAATGCGTCCAACGAAGGCGACACGCGCAACTTCGCCCATCAATCGGTGCGGCGAATTCGCGCCGAAACGATGCTCGACGTGATCTCGCAAGCGACGGAAACGAAGAACAAGTTCCCTGGGTTTGCCGCTCGGCGCTCGAGCGGTGCAGATTGTCGATGGCAATGTCAGCAATTACTTCCTGACCACGTTCGGCCGGGCGACCCGCGAAAGCGTTTGCTCGTGCGAAGTCAAGCTGGAGCCGACGCTGTCGCAGTCGCTGCACATGCTCAACGGCGACGCGACGACGCAATCGCATCCGCCAGGGGGCCTGATCGCCAAGCGACTCGCCGAAAAGAAAACTGCCGACCAGATCATCGAAGAGCTCTACCTGCGCACGCTCGTCCGCCGGCCAAGCCCGAGGAAATGGACCGGCTGCGTGCGGCGCTCAAAGAAGAACCCGACAAGGCCAAGGGGCTGGAAGACGTGTTCTGGGCCCTGATGAACACCCGCGAGTTTGTGTTCAATCATTAGTAGGATAGGCCTCCGGCCTGTCCCGCATCGAACTCAACACCAAGGCACAAAGTTCACACAGAGATTCACAAAGGGACGACAACATGCGGCGGCAACTAATCAAGATTCGGCCTTTGTGTTACTCTGTGTGATCTTTGTGTCTTTGTGGTTCCGTCTTCCGCCACCGACCCCAAGGCCAAGCTCACCTACGACCAGCACGTCTCGCCAATCCTCACCGCCCATTGCGTCGGCTGCCACAAGGGCGAGAACGGCAAGGGCGGGCTCGATCTCTCGACCTACGCGAAGCTCAAGGAAGGCGGCGCGTTCCGGCGAGGTCGTCAAGCCGGGCGATGCCAATGGCTCGCGGCTCTATCGGCTGGCAGCGCACAAAGAGCAGCCGTTCATGCCGCCCAAGATGCCGATGATCGCTAAGGAGCAACTCGACACGCTTGCGGCGTGGATTCAACAGGGGGCTTTGGAAAACGCCGGCTCGAAGCCGGTTCCGGTCAAGCCGAAGGTCGAAGTCGGCCTGATGTCGGTCAAGCGCGGCAAGCCGGACGTTGTGCCGATGCCGGCTAAACCGCTCCGCAAGGACCTCGTCGTCACGACGACGCGGGCCAATGCGGTCGTCGCGCTGGCGGCCAGTCCGTGGGCCCCGCTCGTGGCCGTCGGTGGACAAAAGCAAGTGTTGCTCTTTCACGGCGACACGATGGAGTTGCTCGGCGTCCTGCCGTTCCCATACGGCACGCCCTATGTGCTCAAGTTCAGCCGCAATGGCGGGCTCTTGCTCGCGGGCGGCGGACGCGGAGGCCAGTCGGGCAAAGTTGTCGTCTGGGACGTGAAGACCGGCGAACAGATCATCGAAGTCGGCAACGAGCAGGATGCGGTCCTTGCCGCGGACATTTCCGCCGACCAGCAGCTCATTGCCCTCGGCGGGCCCAGCAAGATGATCCGCATCTATTCGACCAAAGACGGTTCGCTCGTCCGCGAAATGAAGAAGCACACCGACTGGATCTACGCGATCGAATTCAGCCCGGATGCCGTGCTCCTGGCGACTGCCGATCGTTCCGGCGGGCTATTCGTCTGGGAGGCGGCGACTGGCCGCGAGTTCTACAACCTCCGCGGCCACACTGGAGCGATCGTCGATGTGAGCTGGCGCGACGATTCGAACGTCCTTGCTTCGTGCAGCGAGGACACGACGATCAAGCTCTGGGAAATGGAGAACGGCAGCCTGATCAAGAATTGGGGAGCCCACGGCGGCGGCGTGCAGGCCGTGCAGTTCGGCCACGATAATCGCCTGGTCAGCACCGGCCGCGATCGCGTGACCAAGATTTGGGATACGAACGGGAAGATGCTGAAGTCCTTTTCGGCTCATTCGGATGTGGTGCTCCGGACGGCCTTCAGCTACGACGGTAAGAAAGTCTACGATGGCGATTGGACCGGCACGGTCGACGTCTTCAATGCTGCCGATGCCAAGTTGATTGCGCAAGCATCGACCAATCCGCAAACCGCCGCGCAACAACTCGCGGCGGCGACCAAGATTCTTGCGATCAAGCAGCAAGCATTCGATGCGGCCACGAGCGCCTTCAAGGCAGCCAACGCAAAGGCGCAACAGACCGCGGCCGACGCGGCGCCCGCCCAGAAGCTGGCGACCGACTCGGCGAGCATTGCGAAATCCGCCCAAGATCAGGCGACCGCATTGAAAGCGAACGTCGATAAAGCTAGCGCTGCTTTGACGCCCGCGCAGGCGAAGGCGTTGGCCGCTGCCGTCAAAGCCATGGCCCTTGGCGAAGCAGCCGCCAAGATCAAGGCGGCTGCCGATGCAAACAAAACAAATGCAGTGCTTCAGAAAGACGCTGCCGAATTCAAGTCCATGGCAGATGCTGCGGCAAAAGAATCGGCGACTGCCGCCAAAGCGGTCGCGGACATTCAAAAACAAGTCAATCAGGCAATCGCCGCTTACGGCCCTGCTGCAAGCCAAGCCCAACTCGCTGCCGCGGCGTCCAAGTTGGCAGCAGAGATTCTCGGGCCCCGTGCGGCGGCTGCGAAGCAGGCCGCCGACGCCGCCGCCCCGTTAAAGATCACGCTCGATCGAGCGACAACCGAGTTGAATGCGGTGAAAGCCGAGATCGAAAAACTCAAAGCGGCAGTCGCCGCGGCCCCGCCGCAAAAGGTTGTCGTGGGCTCGGCTAATCCATCGGCGCCCGCGCGGTAGGCGTTCCACGAAGAAAAAAAGCTGCCGCCTATGGCTGTTCGGGGAACTATCGGGGACAATCATTCCATGTCCCGGTAGTCCCATGACACACGATCCCCTTTTTCAACGAGCAATTCGCAGTCTATGCCAATCTTTGGCGGCGGAACAAATCGCCATTTCGGACGCCGAACTGCTGGCCCGCTTCCGCGATCATCGTGACGCCGGCGCGTTCGAGGAAATCGTCCGCCGGCACGGACCGGGCGTTCTGTCGGCATCACGCAAAGTGCTGTCGGACGATGCCGACGTCGAGGACGTCTTTCAGGCGGCATTTCTCGTGTTGTTGCGCGACGCTCGGGCCATTCGCAAGGGGCAATCGGTCGGCGCCTGGCTATATGGAGTTGCCCATCGACTGGCATTGAAGGCACGGGCTGCACGCCGGCGGCGAACGCAAATCGAGAGCCGAGGTTCGATGCGCGGTCGACTCCCCGCCGGACCTCTCGTGGCAGGAAGACGCGTGCCATATTGCATGAGGAACTGGATCGGCTGCCCGATAAGTACCGGTATCCGTTAATGCTTTGCTATCTGGAGGGCCTGTCGCGCGACGAGGCCGCCCTTCGATTGGGAACGACTTTGAACACCGTTCGCAATCGACTTGAAAGCGGTCGGTCGCGCCTGCGCACACGGTTGGCACGACGCGGCATTGGCCTGTCAGCCGGGCTTCTGGCCGCGCTTACTGGCAATACCGGGGCTGCCGTTCCACCATCCCTCTTTCGCCGAACAATCGCGGCTGCCGCAAAGCCTTCAGCACGCGTGAGCGCACTCGTTGAACCCGCCGTGCGACTGGGTGCTCTCAAGTTCGTCGGGGGGCTGACTCTAGCGGCCGCTCTATTGGTCGGCATTTCGATTGGCGATGGCAGGGTCCGGGCCGGCGCGAATCCGAAGGATCCGCCTTCGAAGAAATCGCCGGCCAAAGAAACAGTCCAGGAGAAACAACCGCTGCAGGTGGAAAGCAAGCCGGAGGACCTCGCGGTCAAGGGACGGGTCATCGACCCGGATGGGAAGCCGGCAAAGGGAGCTAAAGTCTGGCTGCTGCTCGAGCCCTGGACATTGCATCGGCCAGCCAAGGGGCCGACGGTCATGGCCATCACCGATGCCGATGGCGCGTTTACCTTCCGTGCTTCGGGCGCCGGTCGCCGGCGCTACTGGTCCGAAGGCGCTCAAGTAATTGCTACCGCCCAAGGGTTCGGAATAGCCTGGACCGGCGCTCAGGAAGATAAACCACTCGAACTCAAGCTCGTCAAAGACGAGGCGATTGCCGGCCGCATTCTCGATCTCCAAGGGATGCCGGTGCCCGGCGCGAAGGTCCGCGTCCTGGAGGTAACGGCTTGCAGGGACCGTGACCTTTCGCCGTGGCTGGACGAGTTGAAGGCGAAGAAACTCCCCATACAGGCAGTTCACAATAAGCACTTCTCCCATGAGGGGCGTCTGTTCCCGAATGGACATTCGGTGCCCGGTCAATCCGCGTCCTATATCGCGGACGCCGACGGGCGGTTTCGAATCGTCGGCCTCGGCCGCGAGCGCAAGATCACTCTGTGCATCGAAGGCAAGACGATCGCGACAACGCAGGAGACGGTGCTCACGCGAGTCATGCCAGCACTGACAGTTCCGGAGGACCCCGGCGACAGTCGGTACGGCATAAGGACCTTCCACGGGGCTGCGTTTGATTTCATCGCCGAGTCGACCCAGCCATTTGAAGGAACGGTGACCGACCGCGTCACTGGCAAGCCGGTCACCGGCGTCACGGTCCGAGGGAGGATCAAATGGTACGAGACTTCGACCGTTACGGACAAGGACGGCAAGTATCGCCTCATCGGCCTCGCTCCCGGCATGCACGAGTTGATGGCGTGCCCGACGGCCGAGCAACCTTATCACCGGATGGCGGTCCGCGGGGGCAGTAAGGCGAGTACCAATACGGCCCAGGTTGATTTCGCGCTGACGCGCGGACACTGGGTCACCGGAAAGTTGATTGATATTCGCAACCACAAGCCGGCGGCAGGCGCGCCAATCTGGTATTTCCCATTGGCCGACGAAGACGCCTACACGTCTGTTCCCGGTTCGCGGGCTTGGTCAACCGACCCGACCACATACACCGCCGAGGATGGTTCCTTCCGCGTGCTCGCATTTCCTTGCCGCGGCGCCATCATGGCGAATGGAAATGGTCAATACATCGGCGCCGACCAGCGGCCGCTTCAAGGAGACGTTGACTCATTGAATGCCGATCGGCTGAACGCCCCGTTCCTTCCTACGTCGCCCGCGGCTTACCGCGGCTCTTATCACGCGGCCGCCATCATCAACGTCGACCCGATGAAGCCGAAGAGTTACACGATCACACTCGATCCCGGCGCAACGGTCACTGTGAAACTTGTGGATGGCGACGGAAAGCCCGTGGAGGGCGCCGGGATCGGCGGGCAATCGACATGGAGTCTGTGGGCGCCGAATCAGAAAGCGGTGATGGAGATCGTTCAATTCAACCTCGACCGACCGCGCCCGCTTCTGTTTCTCCATGCGGACAGAAAGCTTGGCAAATTGCTCCAACCCAAGAAGGGGGATGCCGGACCGTGGACGGTGACGCTCGAAACCACCGCAACCGTCACCGGCCGACTCGTGACGGCGGACGGAGCGCCGATTGGACAGGCGGTATTGCAAATCTACTACCGGCTTCCCGGTCAAGATGCTTGGACTCCATCGTTTGCCCATCAGGACGTGCACACTGACAAGAATGGAGTCTTCACGCTTGCCAATTTCGTCGGCGATGTGGACTATTCCTTCCGATATACGGCAGAGAAGAACGGCAATCGCACGGTATTACGATGAATTTCGCCTCAAGCCGGGCGAAAGCAAGAATCTCGGCAACGTGACCCCGCGATTCTAACTAAGGCCGGCATTCGCGGTGCCGAAATCGACAGTTAGGCCACTACTCGGCTAGACTGTAGCCCAAGGAGTCTGGCCATGACTGCCGATCCGCTGACCCGTCTGGTCGATTCGCTACGGACCACTCTCGACACCGATCAAGAGAGTGATGCGTCGTTGTTGAATCGCGTTCGCCGCAGACGCGATCCGGGGGCGGTGGAGGCAATCGTTCGCCGGCACGGGACGAAAGTGCTGGCGGCTTGTCGCAAGGTGCTCGGCCCGTCGATCGATGCGGACGATGCGTTTCAGGCGACATTCCTTGTGCTCTTGCGCAATCCGTCGGCGATTCGCCGCCAGGAATCCCTGGGCGCCTGGCTATACGGCGTCGCGCACCGGATCGCACTCCAGGCCCGCAAACGCCACAAGCGCCGGCAGCAATCGATCAACGAAGTTGCGACGAGCGCATCCGATCTCTCATGGACCGAAGCGTGCGCGATCTTGCACGAAGAGTTGGATCGCCTGCCCAATTCCACGCGCTTGCCGCTGGTACTCTGCTATCTCGACGGCCTGTCGCGCGACGAGGCGGCGATGCAACTCGGACGCACATTGAACTCAATCAAGAAGTCGCTGGAAAAAGGACGTGAGCTTTTGCGCAAGCGCCTGACAAAGCGCGGCGTGACATTGTCGGCAGGCCTGTTGGCTGCGGTCGCGGAGCCGGTGGCGGGGGAGGTGTCGCCGGAATTGGTCCGAAAGACGGTGGAAGGGATTATTCGTCCCGATCAAGCGATCATGGCTCTCGCACACACTGCGACCGGCAAGCTGTTTGTCCGAGTGCTTGCGGTGGGGCTTGCGGCTTCGGTACTCGTCGTTGGCGCGGTACTCGGCTTTCCGAAGACGCCCCCGGAACAGCCACCAACCAAGAACGCGCGCGACCAGCCAGTTGCCAAGAACGATGAACCTAAAGACAGCTCCAAAGGAGAGCGCATCACGTTTGTGGGAACGGTCGTTGATCCGAAGGGAAAGCCGGTGAAGGGGGCGAAGATCTATTTGCTGCGTTGGGGAGAAAACAGTTATCAGAAAGTCGGTGTGTCAGCCAAAGTGACAACCGATTCCGATGGTCGTTTTCGATTCGCTGTTTCAGCGAGCGATTACCCGGAAAGTTGGTGGTCCCTCAGACCGCAGCTTGTCGCAACGGCCGGTGGGTTTGGTCTCGCCATGTTCTCGGTCGACGGTGCCGGAGTGGCCAACGCAACCCTGAAGCTCATCGAGGATCTGCCGATTTCCGGTCGCGTCCTCAACCTGGAAGGCAAACCGGTCCAGGGAGTCAAGGTTCGCGCGATCAACGTTGCGGCAGGGGTGGGCGACGATCTTTCCGCATGGCTCAAAAATGCAGAGGCCAAGGGTGTCAACGAAATGAGCCTCGTCTTCGAGCACGATTTGCCGCGCCATATTGGCAATACTCGGAGCCCGATTCCCGGTGTGCCAGGGGCGACGACCGACGAGAACGGGCGATTCAAATTGTTCGGCGTCGGCCGCGAACGCGTGGTTACTCTATCCATTGAAGGGGAAGCAATCGCGACAGCGCGATTGACGGTGCTCACGCAGCAAGGCAATTCGGGATCGTTTCCGCCGAGTCGGCTGATGCCCAGAGCAAGGCGCAGCACATATTACCGCCCGCCGTTCGAATACGTTGCTGCACCCACGCAACCGTTCGAGGGCCGTGTGACCGACCTGGAAACCGGCGAGCCGATCGCCGGAGTCAAGGTTACACAATGGTGGTCGGAAGCAATAACGGACAAAGATGGGCAATACAGGCTGATCGGGCTCAAAGCCGGGCGAACGTCAATTGACTTCCGGCCCGGAAGTGAGTTGCCATATTTCACGCGTTCGGCACTGGGCGGCACAAAAGACAGCATTCAAACCGCGACGGTGGACATCGCCCTCAAACGGGGCGTTTGGATTCATGGGAAGGTCGTTGATGAACGTACCAAGCTACCGATTTCACGGGCGCGCATTTATTATCGCGTGGATCGCGACAACAAGCACTTTGCTGAATACTTCGAAAAGGGGCGTTCGCCCGATGTCGAAACCCAGACGGGAAAGGATGGGACATTTCGCATTGCCGGCATTCCGGGCAAGGGTTGGCTGTTCGTTGACCGCGACGAACAGGGGCTATCGGCAGCCGAACGTCCACTCCAAGGTGACACCAATCATACGGACCCGCCGGAAAAGGTGCTCACATCCGATGGCGAATGGTCGCCCGACATTTTCCAGGCGATTGCCGTCGTGGACGTCAGTCCATCAAAACTGAAGCGCTATACGATCACGGTCGATCCAGGAACTGAGGTTCCGATCAGGCTGGTTGATCCGCAGGAGAAGCCGGTCAGCAAGGTAATCGCCCTTGGCTGGGAGAAGTATCGCTTTAACTGGTCAAAGCCGTTTACGAGCGGAGACACAGCGATTCCGGCGTTCAATTCCGAGCGACCGCGCGTCCTTTTCTTTTACCAGCCAACACGAAGTCTCGGACTTGTGCTTCAGCCAAAGAAAGGCGACGCCGGGCCGTGGACAATTAAGCTGCAACCGACCGCCACGGTGACAGGCCGGCTGGTTTTGCCCAATGGCAAGCCATATCCAAATGCATCTCTGAGCCTGTCGTTCAAGTATCCGGGAAGGGCGGGGCCAAGCTGGCCGCCGCGCGACCTTCCTGAAAGCCACGCGCAGACGGATGCGAACGGGAAATTCACCTTTACAAAGATCATCGGCGATCTCGACTACGACTTCTGGTACAACGTGTTCGGGGATAAGCACAATACGTCAACAACGATTCCCTTCCGCGCCAAGCCCGGCGAGACGAAGGACCTCGGCACGATCAAAACCCAAGCGCCAAGGGAATAGTCTGAGGCCCACTCGGCCCCGGCGCACATGTCATTGACGGAAGTCATCACTCAGGCCGGAGGCTCCGTGTGGCGAAGCGATCCGCGATTATTGTTGGCCGGGTTGCCCGGGCGATTGTCGAGAAGCCGGAATCGTCCGATTGCGAATTGCTGCGGCGATTCACGGATGATGGCGATCAGGCAGCATTCGCGGCGATTGTTCATCGGCATGCGGCGATGGTGCTCGGCGTTTGTCGACGGACACTGGCCAACACGGCGGACGCGGAGGATGCTTGCCAGGCGACGTTTCTGGTTTTGGCAAAGAAGGCCGAAACATTGCGCTGGCAACTCTCGGTTGGCAACTGGCTTTATGCAACTGCTCGGCGCGTGGCACGAAATGCACGCGTCGCGGCGGAGCGACGAATTCGACGCGAAGGGCGGGCCGCGGTTCCCGAAGCGGTCAGTCCGCTCGATCAAATCAGCGGCCGCGAGTTCTTGCTTCTATTAGACGAAGAACTCGATCGGCTGGCGCCGTGTTATCGCGAGGCGCTGGTCTTGTGCTATCTCGAAGGGCTCACGCGCGACGAAGCGGCAGCGCGGCTCGGCGTTTCGCGAGCGGCGCTCAAGAGCCGACTCGAACGCGGACGGCAGCGGCTCGGCGCTGCGTTGACGCGCCGCGGCGTTGCTCTCGGCGCTGGTCTATTGGCTTGTGTGGCTACCTCCTCGGCGGGGGCGTCTCCGCTGAAATTGATCGAAGCAATTCGTGCGACGGTCGCGGGAAATATCCCCCCGACCGTCGCCGTCTTGGCAAAGGGGGTAGCCGTGAACGGGATTCTCAAGAAGTTGTTGCTCGCGACGGTGCTGGGCGTCGCAACCGCGGCGATTGGATTCGGACTGGGCGAACCCGGAACATCCAGTGCGCAGCCGAAGCCCGTTAATCCCGTAGCTGCGAAGTCGGCGAAGCGCGATGAACCACATCCGCCGATAGACAAGGCCAAGCGCGAGCAATCGATACCGGTCAATGGTGTCGTTCGTGATCCCGATGGCAAACCAGTCGCCGGTGCACAGTTCGCCGTCATCGCCGACGAGATCGTTGAACCCATCGGCGATGTGAAATCAAATGCGGAGGGCAAGTTTGCATTTCCGTTGTCACACCCGAGGATGGTGCAGAATCCGCGGCAAGTTGTTGCAACGGCGCCGGGGTTCGGCCTCGACTGGATTGCCGAGCCGCGTAATGATGCGGTGTTCCATCTCGTGCCCGATCTGCCCATTGCCGGCCGCGTCATCGACCTGCAAGGCAAGCCGGTCGCCGGCGCAGCGGTCGCTCTTCACAATGTGCATTCCGGTACGCCGGAGGCATTCGAGGCGTTCGTCAAGAACTGGAAGAAATCGAAGAGCGAGCAAGACGAAGTCGCGGGAAAGCTGGAGCGCTCGATTTGGAATCGCGGTGGACTGGCGCTCGCGATTCGTACGAAGACGGGCGCAGATGGAACGTTTAGGCTCAACGGGTGCGGTAAGGATCGTGTGGTCACGCTCTTGATCAGTGGCGATGGAATAGCCGACACGTTTGTCGATGTCGTCACTCGCAACGGATTCGATGCGTCCGGCGCCCCCAAGACACCGATGCGACTCATGCCGCCAAAGTTCGACGTGGTGGTCGATCCCGACAAGCCGATCATCGGCGTCGTTCGCGACGAAGCGACCAAGAAGCCGTTGGCGGGCGTGCGCGTCATCGGCGCTGCCAAGATTGGCAAGATTTTCTTTGGCGCGTACCATTTTCACACGTGGCCGACACCATTCGCAACAACCGATGCGGCTGGGAAGTTCGCTCTGCGTGGATTGGCCAAAGCGAAGGCCTATATCCTCGTCGCCGATCCGGATGAAGGCACCGAGCACTTGCAGCGATTCGTGGAAATTCCCGATACCTCGACCGGTTTTGACCCGATCGAATACGGCATCAATTTGCCACGCGGGATTGTGTTGACCGGCCGGGTAACCGATGCGGCGACTGGAGCGGGTGTGCCATCACGCGTCTTCTATCGACCGCTTCTGATCAACGATCTGCTCGACAATTTCGGCGGCTACGATCCGCCGGATTATCCGGCCCCGTGGCATCGCGGCCGCGATACGAAGACCGACATGGAAGGTCGTTACAAAATCACCGTGATGCCCGGCGCCGGCGTGGTCCACTTCCAGGCCTACGGCGGGTCGTATGAGCGAGCGAAGGCGACCCAGAAGGAGATCGACGACGGCATCATCGACAAGCAGTTCGGACATTTCCGCACCACAGGGCAAGGGGGAATGTATAACCCGGAATACATGAACGCCTACCGGATCATTCGGCCGAAGGCGAGCGACCAAATGTCGAGCCAGGAAGTGAAATTGATACCGACAAAATTGACGAATTAGCAGGCCATTTGTCGGCGAGCGCAAATCAATGAGTGGAGGTTGAACGGGAAATTGGAGTGCGGACATGGCCAGCCGATCCACCACATTGTTGCCGCTCTTGACGAAGGTGCAATCGACGATTGCACATGCCGCGACCGATCGCGACCTGCTCCGACGATTCGCCCGCGGCAAGGACGAAAATGCATTCGACGAACTGGTCAAGCGCCATTCCCCAATGGTTCTGAGTGCCTGTCGGCGCATTCTGGGCAACTCCGCCGATGCAGACGACGCCTGCCAGGCGACGTTCCTCGTGCTCGCTCGCAAGGCGGGGTCGGCCCGGTGGCAAGTATCGGTGGCGAGTTGGCTCTACGCGACGGCCCGCCAGGTTGCACTCAATTGTCGAACGGCACGGTTGCGACGAGCGAAGCACGAGGGCCGAGCGCCGTGCGCGGCACTCCGAATCCGCTTGCCGACATCACCGGCGAGGAGTTGCTGAGAATCCTCGACGAGGAACTGGCTCGCCTGCCGGAGCGCTATCGCACTCCGGTGCTGTTGTGTTGCCTCGAAGGACTGAGTCGCGACGAGGCGGCCCGGCAGCTGGGTCTTTCGCCCTCCACACTCAAAGGACACTTGGAGCGCGGCAGGCGACGCTTGCAAGTAGCCTTGTCGAAGCGAGGCGTCACTGTTGGCATCGGGCTGCTGGCTATCCTGGCAACTTCCCCGGCGGGGGCGTCCCCGTCGCGATTGATTCATGCGATCCGGGCAGCCATTGCGGGCGATATTCCGCGCTCGGTTGCGGTTCTCGCCAAAGGGGGTAGCCGTGAATGGTGTGATCAAGAAGGTTGGGCTGGGCGTCGTTGCCTCCATCGCTGGCATTGCCATTGCAATTGGAATCGGCGAACCGAAAACGACGAGCGCCGGACCGCCCGCTGAGAAAAGTCCGGTCGCCAAGGAAGACAAGCCGGCCGAACGAAAGCCTCCGGCCGCCAAGGCGGAGAAGAAGTCGACACAGCGAACGATCACGGGCAAAGTGGTTGACCCGAATGGCAAACCAGTCGCCGGTGCGGAAATCGTGCACCTGCCGATCGACGGGGTTTCAACTGTCGTTGGGAAGTCCGCGGCAGATGGCACATTCCAAGTGACCGTGCCGATGAATAGTCCGCACGGATCCCACCTGTTTCCGCGCGTCGATGGTTGGGCGCCGAACACCTACCTGATGCCGGCCACGAACACACCGGCGGAGATCACCTTTAAGTTGATAAAGGACACACCGATCAAGGGGCGCGTCATCGATACGCAGGGCAAGCCCGTCGTCGGCGCGTTGATCGTCGTTCGGCATATTTCAGGGTATGCCAACGATTCGATCGACGGTTTTTTGACGGCTTGGCAAAAGCGCCAGCCGGACAGCGGCGGACCCGGTTCCAAATGGACCGTGTCGTTTCGGTCGTGGGAAGATCGGAAGCCGCCGAAAACGCGCGGCGTCTATGCCGCAAGCACGGACAACGACGGCCGCTTTGCAATTGCCAACGTTGGCAGCGAGCGACTCGTCAGATTGCACATACGCGGGCCGGGAATTGCGGAGGACGAAGTCATGGTCGTCACGCGAGCGGGCTTCGATCCGGAGCCGTACAACAAGGCGACGAGGGAGAAGATTCGCTCGCCCTATTCCGAACTCGGCTATCACCCGATGTTGCATGCACCGCAGACGAATATCGTCGCGGAAGCCGAAAAGCCGATCCGCGGGGTGGTGAAGGAAATCGCGACGGGCAAGCCGCGCGTCGGCGTGAAGGTCACGTTGCGCGAGCAGCGATCCAAGCGGCTGCCCGACGTCACTGCGACGACGGACTCCGCCGGTCGCTTTGTGATCCATGGCGCCAACAAGACCAGCAAGTATGTACTTGTCGTACATCGTGACCCGAACGCCGGCCTGATCGGCCGAAGCGTGACCGTCCCGGACACACCGGCTTACGAACCGGTCGTCGCGGACATCGATGTGGGGAAAGGGATCATCCTCACGGGACGCGTACTCGATGCCTCGACCGGAAAACCGATCCCCGGATTCGCCTGTGTCGGCGTGTTGTCCGACAACACATTCGTGAAGAAACCGGAGTTCGACTCCGTCGATTGCTACGACTTCGCGAATACGGACAAGGATGGCGTCTATCGAACGGTGGTGCCGCCGGGGCCGGTGCTCTTGATGGGAGGCCCAACGCCCGATGCGAAGCTTGGCGCCAAGGTGTACTTCATGTACGAGCAGCTTCGCACCGATCCGGATTATCCGGACTACTTCAGCAAGGAACTGAGCGGCTTCCATTCGCCGGGCGGCGCGACGACGGTCATGCAAGGGCAATGGTGCAAGGTGCTCAAGCTCAAGCCCGAGCAAAAAGAGATGAAATTGGACATCGTTCTCAAGCGGGCGAGTACGTTTACGATCAAAGTCCAAAATGCGGATGGGAAACCGGCCAACAATCTGCTCGCTGCCGGGACGACATCGCAAAACTGGATGTATCCGAACAAGTGCGATGGTGATTCCTGTCTTATCTATGGCTTGGATGGAAAGAAGCCCCGTGTCGTGGCGATCTGTGATTTGAAACGGCATGAGGCAGCAGTCGTCACGATCACGGGCACCGAAAAATCGCCGTTTGTCGCCAAGCTCCAGCCAACGGCAACGGTCAAGGGCGTCTTGGTGAATGCCGCGGGGAAACCGATCCCCCACGTCGCCGTCATCGTGAGCTTCAAGGATCGTGCCGTTGGAGAAGTCAATAATGCATTCCACGGCGATGCACGCGACGCGGGCGCGATCGAGACGAATGAACGGGGCGAGTTCACGGTCCCCGACGTTGTAGCGGGTCAAAAATTCTCAGTATTCGGGCGGCGCAACGGGATGTTTTTGACGCCGCCCGATCGCAATCTCGCCTTCACTGTCAAGGCCAGTGAGACAAAGGATTTGGGCAAGGTCACGCTGAATGACCAATAGGACGGATCGCGAATTCCGCGAAGGCGGCATGTCGCCCGGGCCGGTTCGCGCCACTATTGAGTGTGAGATCAGTAGCGAGAGCGGTCCCGAACCCACCACAAGGGCACCAAGATCGCACAAAGACACAAAGAAGGCAGAGGTTGGTTCTCTTCGTGACTTTGAGTGACCTTTGTACTACTAACGTTTCCACTTCTTCGTCGCGCGCGAAGAATTTCCTTCCCCCCGGCTTTGCGGGGGGAGGCCCCCTGTCTTTCCCTCCCCCCGGCTTTGCGGGGGGAGGGCAGGGTGGGGGGAAGACCTGGCTCGGTCGGGACGCTGCAACCTCGGGCTGGAAGCGCTTCGCCCCCTGCCCTCCCCCCGCAAAGCCGGGGGGAGGGTAAAACGGCGGCTCGGCCGCGCTGTGCCATTGTGGTGGATTCGGGGGTGACTCACGGGTCTGGTCTCCGTGAATCGCTCCGCTTTGGATGGTCCCGCCAGCATGACGACGGATTCGCAGTGAGCGGCCACTTATTGAAAAGACTCGGAGGGAAGTGCGATGAAGACCCTCGATCGCGTTTGGGAAGCCTACCGCCCCACTGAGAAAGCCCCTTGGAACCTACGGCGGGTCGTCCATTTGCATCATCGGGCGGGCTTTGCCGGCGCTTGGGACGAGATTCAGCGCGACGTCGACGACGGGCCCGATAAGTGCATTGATCGCATTCTGGCGGGCAAATCGTCGATGCATTCGCCGTCCGAATTCGACGCCACGGCCAATTTGCTCGCCGATGCCGCGGTGGCGTCGAATGAATCCGGCCGTCTGAAAGCGTGGTGGTTCTATCGAATGTTGTTCGGGCCGGATTCCCTCGGCGAAAAACTGACGCTGATGTGGCATAACCACTTCGCGACCAGCATCGCCAAGGTGCAGGACCTGGCGCTCGATGCGCCGGCAGAACGAGACTTTTCGCAAGCTCGGGCGATCGACTTTTGGCGAACTGTTGAATGCCTCCGTCCGCGAGCCGGCCTTGTTGATTTACCTGGATGCTCCGTCCAATCGCAAGGGCCACGCCAACGAGAATCTCGGCCGGGAATTGATGGAATTATTTACGCTCGGCGTCGGCAATTACAGCGAGAAGGATGTGAAAGAGGCTGCCCGATGCCTGACGGGCTGGAGCATCGAGGATGGTAAATTCGCCGAGGTCGACGCTCGGCACGACACGGGAGAAAAGACCGTCCTGGGCAAGAAGGGCGCCTGGAAGGGGAGCGACCTGGTCAAGGTGCTGGTCGAAAGCCCCGCGACCGCGCAGCGCCTGGCCTGGCGATTGTGCGATACATTCTTCGGCGAGCGCGCCATTTCAAAGCAGGCGATGTCCTCGTTGGCCGAAGGATTGATCGACCGAAGTCTCGATATCGGTTGGGCCGTATCCACGATCTTGAGATCGAAGGCGTTCTTCGCGGACGGCAATATCGGGACGCGGATCAAAGATCCGGCGGAGATCGTTGTCGGCGCTGCCCGGGCTTTGGAAATGTTTGATCCGGCGCCGAGCACGCTGGCCCTGGCCGATTGGTGCGGGCGAATGGGTCAGGACCTTTTCGAGCCGCCAAATGTGGGCGGTTGGAACGGCGGTCGAGCCTGGATTAGTGCGCGATCGATGATCATGCGGGCCAACTTCGTCGCGGCCCTGGTCGATGGAACGAATGCTGGCCGATCACGAGCCTATGATTCGGCCGAGTTGCCGAAGAAGTACCGCTTGCCCACGGATGCGAATGCGCTGATCGGTTTCCACTGCCGACTGTTGTTGGGCGGCGATCCGACAAGTGCGATGACCGCCCGATTGACCAAGGGCATGGACCGCAAAATGGTAACACTATTGTTGTCCGCGCCTGAGTATCAGTTGGGGTAGGGAATTCAATTGCTTGCAAAACTCCCGAATATGAGGACCAACATATGCTAACTCGTCGATCATTTCTGAAGTCGTCGTCGCTGCTGGCTCTGTCGCCGACCGTTCCCGCGTTCATCTCGCAGACGGCTCGGGCCGCCGGCCGGGATAAGAACTCGCGCGTTCTGGTCGTCGTCCAGCTCGACGGCGGAAATGACGGATTGAATACGCTCGTACCACTGAAGAACGAGACGTACGCCAAACTGCGCCCCAAGCTGAAGATTGCCGATAAGGACACGGTTAAGTTGAGCGACACATTCGGTTTGCATCCGTCATTCCGGCAGGCGGACAAGCTCATCAAAGCGGGGCATCTGTTGGCGATGCCGGGCGTCGGCTACCCCAATCCGAATCGTTCGCATTTCGACTCGATGGCGATCTGGCAGACCGCCAAAACGGATCCCGAGGAACTCAAGGGTTACGGGTGGCTCGGTCGAGCGCTCGATCTGGCGGGCGAAGATTCCTACACGATCACCAACGACGTTCCGCGAACTCTTCGCGGCCGGCGCAGCGCCGCCATCGCTTTGACGCGATTGGAAGACCTGACGCTCGCGGATGCGGCGACCGTCAAAAATGCGGCTGGTCCGGCCGCCCAACAAGACTTGCTCGCTTTCGTTCGCCGACACGAAGTGGACGGCGCGACCGCCGCCGACAAGATGGCGGCGATGACCCGCGGATTCGACACGGCGAATTATCCAAGCAATGGACTCAGCGATCGACTCAAACTCATTGCCCGGCTCATGAAAGCCGACCTGGGCACCCGAGTCTTCTACACAACGCAGGGCAGTTACGATACCCATGCGACACAACAGTTTGCTCATTCGAATCTTTTGTTTGAGTTTGCCGGCGCCGTAAATGCTTTCTTTGCCGACCTGCAAGCGGCCAAGCTTGCGGACCGCGTGACGCTTTTGGCCTTCAGTGAGTTCGGCCGGACGATCAAGGAAAATGGCTCCGCGGGCACCGATCACGGCACGGCGGGCGTTGTCTTCCTGGCCGGCCCGAAGGTGAAAGGGGGCGTCGTTGGCGCCCTGCCCAGCCTAACCGATTTGGAAAAGGGTGAACCCAAGATGACGACCGACTTCCGCAGCGTATACGCGACGCTCCTCGGAAATTGGTTGGACATCAAAGGCGACGTACTTGGCGCAAGTTTTCGAACAATGGCGCTTTTCAGCTAGAGGTAAGTTGCAGATTTAGCCGGCCAGCAAAGCTTGACGCGCAGGCGAATGTTAAACTATTCCTACGCGTGCGCGTCAGGTTCCGCTCGCTGGACCGCCGATCTTGAATCGCACTCTATTTTTTGACCGGCTTCTCACGTTCTCCGGCCCACAGTCGGGCAAGCGTGCCCGATAGACCTTGTGGCCATTCGGCCGTTGCCTCGACCGTTATTCCTTCCGCAGTCAAAACTCCAAGCCACTTGCCATCGGGCTTTCGAGTCAATGTGATCTGCGACCCCTTTGGAAGGCCCAATATGGCCTCGCCCTTGCCCGGAAGCGCTGCCGCCGCTCGCTTGCGTTCCTCCTCGGCCTTGGCGACGCAATCGGCGCAACGCGTGCCCTGGAACTTGGCAAGCCGCTGCGCGCGATACTTATCGACCGCGTAATGCTGGAATTCACAAAGGCAGCCACACGCCCGGGCTACCATCGGCCTCGCAATGATTTGTCCAGTTGGTGTGGCCATCGCACAGGTTCTCCGCAGGGCGGCTTCATCCACCCAATTTAGGGAGAAGGCATGCACTCGGCCTGCCGGTCTGAGGCATCTTTTCAGAATGCGATGGGAATGCTCGTCGATCAGCCGAGCCAAAAGTCGCGTTTCTCCTTGCGCCGGTCCCGGGTTATTTCGCATTCGAAGCCACCACTCGTCCACCGCTTCGCGGTGCTGCGTGCCAAACACGGCTTTATTGCGACGAGCTTGTCGAAATGGGAATAGAAGTAACGCCAGCCAGCGTTTCCACCGAGACGCGAGCGCCGGTAAATCGTCCGACGAGAGAGGCAATCGTTCGGGTGAGCTATAGCCAAACATTTTCAATGTCTCCGAGAATGACTTCGGAATAGTAGCTTTCACTCTCTGAGAGGGAGGTGATAGAAAAGTGAATGACCGTTCATTAGTTCTTGATGAAACCGGCTGCTCCCGACCGGAGAATCGCATGGCCTTTAGCGAAGAACTGGCAGATCGAATTCGTCGATACCTGGCACGGCGAAAGACCATCGTTGAGAAGCGGATATTCGGCGGGATCGGTTTTCTGCTCAACGGCAATATGCTCGTCGGGATTTGGAAGGATTCACTTATTGTTCGGCTTGAACCCCAGGACGGCAGCGACGCGTTGAAGCAGCCGCACGTGCATGAATTCGACATCACCGGAATGCCCATGAAGGGTTGGATCCTGGTAGCTGGGGATGGACTGCGGGGGGACGAGCAACTCCAGGGATGGATTCAGAAAGCGTTGCAGTTCGTCTTGAAGTTGCCGGTGAAATGAGACCATCCATTGTGATCCAGACGATGAAACCTCGGGGAAAACGCGAATGCGTCACATTGCACTAGCCATCATAGTCGTGGCCGCAGGACTCAATGTCGATTCGGCGGCGGCGGGAGTTCAAGGCAAACTTTACGTCGCAAATTCGGCCGGCAACGACTTGACTGTCATCGACACCGCAACGAATAAGGTCATCCGGCGCATTGAAGTGGGACCACAACCGCATGGGCTGGTTGGCACCGCGGCCGGGAACCAACTCTTCATCACGATTGAAAACACGCACGGCGATGAAGGCGAATTGCTCTGGTTCGATCCGGTGACGGACAAAGTCACCCGGAGAATGAAGATTGGCCCCCGGCCGAACCAGCTTGCTTGCACGCCAGATGGAAAACTGGCCTATATTCCATGCGACGACGCGACCTGGTGGGTCGTGGATACAGTCAAGGGCAAAGTCGTCAAGAAAATCCCAACGGGCGGCCGCCCGCACAACACATTGTGTTCCCCCGACGGCCGGCGAATGTACCTTGGACCGAAAGGCTCTTACCACGTGTTGATCGCCGATACCACGACCCATCAATTGATCGGCGAGATTCCACTTTCGGATGCACCGCGGCCCATCGCCCTGTCGAAGGACGAAAAGCGTCTCTATGTCAACGTCGATACGCTGATTGGATTTGAAGTCGCCGATCTGGCGACGAGGAAGGTCATCCACCGCGTCGAGGCGACTGTGCCGGCGGAGCTGCTCCGAAAGGCAAGCCGCAGCCACGGCATTGGATTGACTCCCGACGAAAAGGAAATCTGGATGTGTGATGTCTTTCACGACCGAACATATGTTTTCGACAATACGGTTGAACCGCCCAAGCAAAAGGCGACGATCGTCATGAAGGGGGGCGGTTATTGGATGTGTTTCTCGCCCGGCGGCCAGTATTGCTACATCAGCGAGCGAATCGGCGACACGGTGGCGGTCCTCGACACTGCGACGCTTCAGGTGATTGCTCGTGTCCCAGTCGGCAAGGCGCCCAAGCGGTTGTTGTTCGTGCCGCTTCCCCCGCGTATGCGATGATCGAGGAAAGCGGCGAGCGATTCGATCAATTTACTCCGGCAACCCGGGAACACCCGCGGGAGGACCATCATCACCCTCCGCCTCGCTTGCGAACACTGGCTTCGCAGTTTGGATGTAGCTGACCGGGTAGTAGCAGCCGGACGGAGCGTACCAGTAGTAGTAACAGCGAGTCGATGGGCACCAATAGCATGTGCAACCATACTTCGGCCAGTAGCACTGGTAGCTCCAGTGGTGGTGATACTTGCCGGGGTAGTACCAGCCGCCCCGAAACTTCTTGCCGTAGGTCAGGTGGTAATTTCCAAAGTGGATTTTGTTGCCGTGATAGCTGTTGCCGTGGTAGCTGTTGCCGTGGTAGCTACTGCCGTTATGAGATCGATGTCCACCCGAGTTGTGGCCTGGTTTGCCAGCCGAGGCGGACCCGATTGTGAGGACAACGACGGCGAGTGCTGCGATGAACGGTTTCATGGAACTTGCTCCGCTTGAGGTTTTTGGTTTGACCGTTTGGTTTTCCCCGGTCTACCTTGCAGAGCGAAAGCCCGTGTGACGTGTTACACGCCGCTTCCGAGAAGCGGCCAAAAATCGGGCTCAACCAATTTCGCCCGGGCCCAAGAGTTCCTGAAGCCGATGAATGAGGCGGCTGAGCAGGACTCGGGTTGCCACTTCCGTCTTGCCGAGCCGCGACGCAACGTCTTTGGTCGCCAAACCTTCGCCGTATCGCAAGCGCAGGACTTCGCGATGTTCCGGCGGAAACGAAGTGAGGGCGGAATCAAGCCGCTGTTGGCGTTCATCGCGCACGACCGCCTGCGAAGGGGTCGTCAGACTTGCAGACAATAAGGCAATCAGGTCTTGACTCTGCTCGCCGATGCGCATGTTGCCCGGAATTTCCCGGCCGGTCGCCCGCTTGTTGGCCGAGAAGCGTCGATGGCCGTCGATAATGCACTGTTCGGCCAGTTGACACAACCAGCCGAACGGATCGCGACCGGACAGGTCTGTCTGGGGCAATTCGCGCAGGGACTTGATGGCCAGCTCCTGGAGTACGTCTTGTGGCTCCCACTTTCCTCGAAGCTCATTTCCCAAGCGCCGTTCGACAAATGCGTGAAGGGCGGAGTGTCGCGCCTGGAGATAATCGGCGAGAGCGGCCGCATCGTGATTGCGAATTCGCTCGCTCAATAGTTCATGGTCGTTGCTCACGGTGCATCCTCCAATGGCTCTTCGCGTGACCGATCTGCTGTAACCCGCCTCGGGGCTGTATTGTAACCGAACGAGATTCCCTTACGCACGAGTATCCCAATTCCGATGAATGCGGGTTCGCACCTCACAACGGTCGGAATCGATTCGGGATCCCGGATTTGGGCCGACGTCGGCGAGCGCCTGGAGGCATTCGCCAAGGCTTGGGATGCCGGCGATCGGTTCCCGGAGATTCGCGAATTCCTGCCCGACGATTCCTTTCCAGCCCGCACGCTGATCCTATCGGAGCTGATCAAACTCGACATCGAGCGCCGAATCCAGCGGAATATCGACCGGCCCCTCGAAGATTATGTTCGCGACTTTCCTGTCTTGGCCGATGACGGCCCGCCGACCGATCTCGTTTATGAGGATTTCCATCTTCGTCGGCAAGCGGGCCGGCCGGTGGATTTGGACGATTACTTCCGCCGCTTTCCGCGCGGAGCCGACGATTTGGGCCGATTGTTGAATCACGGTCCTCAGACCCAATCCACATCAGTCGTTTCAGCGGCGCCGCACGTCCAGTTCGAGCCGGGCGCTCAACTCGACGACTTCGACCTGCTCGCGCTCCTGGGTGAGGGACAATTTGCTCGCGTGTTTTTAGCCCGTCAGCGAAGCATGCAGCGGATGGTGGCTCTGAAAGTATCGGCGGCACGCGGCACCGAAGCTCAGACGCTGGCGCAACTCGATCATCCGCACATCGTACGCGTATTCGATCAGCGATTCTTGCCCGACCATCACGTTCAGCTTGTGTACATGTCGTACTTGCCGGGCGGCACGCTGCAACAGGTCGTCGTCCAGGCGCGAGCGACATCCACCAAGGAACGATCGGGACAAACATTGCTCGAAGCGGTCGACGCCGCGCTGCATGCACGGGGCGAGGTGCCCCCGCCCGCGTCGGCCGTTCGCAAGGACTGGTCCGCTCGAAGCTGGCCCGCGGCGGTCTGCGTGCTCGGCGTCAAGCTAGCCGGCGCACTGGACTATGCCCACCGGCAAGGCGTACTGCACCGCGACGTCAAGCCCGCGAACATCCTGCTGACGCCGGAGGGCGAACCCCTGCTCGCCGACTTTAACATCGGCTCCTGTTCCAAGCTCGATGGCGCTGGTCCATCCGCGGTGTTTGGCGGCAGCTTGCCGTATATGTCGCCGGAGCATCTCGAGGCTTTCAACCCAGCCCACTCCCGCGAACCCGAGAGTCTCGATGGTCGGGCGGATATCTTCAGCCTGGCGGTGACGCTGTGGGAACTCCTTGCGGGCGAACGCCCGTTCACCCAGGATCTGCGCGGTTCGAGCTGGACGGAAATGTTGAACGAACTCGTCGAGATCCGCAGGATGGGACCGACCGTGGCCGAGAGGGCATCGATCGCGGATGGAGATGTCCCCGGCTTACGCGAGGTGCTCTTACGCTGCCTCGATCCCGATGTGGAACGGCGTCCCGCGACCGCGGCCGAGATGGCCAGCGAACTCGGGCTGTGCCTGCGGCCGGCAACGCGAGCCTTGGTACGACCGAAGCCCGGCGGCTGGCGTGCGGTGGTCCGCCAATATCCCTATTGGACATTGATTGTCGCAGGCGTCATTCCCAACGCGCTCGCATCAATCTTCAACATTGTCTACAACCGCGCGGAAATTGTTCGCCAGTGGGGTAACGGGAACAAGGCCGAGCAGGTCTTCTATTCGATCATCCCTTTGCTGAATGGAATCTTTTTCCCACTGGGAGTGTTGACGGTTTTTCTCTTGATGCGCCCGCTCGCCTCCGCATTGCGACAAGTGCGCTGGGCCACGCTCTGGGAGAAGAAGTACGCGATCGCGCTCGACGACGTGCGCTGCGAATCGGCGAGATTGGCGCTCTGGTCTGCGTGGCGTGCTGGAGCTTCGCCGGACTCACCTGGCCCATTACTCTGACGGTCGCGGCTGGCTCACCGCAACAGGGGACGGAGGCCTATGTCCATTTCCTTGTGTCGCTGGTCCTGTGCGGATTAATCGCGGCGGCCTATCCGTACTTCCTAATCACTTTCGCGGCAGTACGAGTGTGGTATCCATCATTGCTGGCTCAATCCGGACCGGTCGAGGCTGACCAACCAGCGCTTCGGCGTGTCGGCAAACAACTCAGCCGGTTTCGAGCGGCCGCGACCGCCGTGCCACTCGTGGGCGTCGCTCTGCTGGCATCGCGTGGCGCTTCGGCGCCGGTGGCGGTTGCCGTCCTGAGCGTCGTCGGCCTCGCGGGGACGGCAATCGCCTACGTTCTGGAAGGGTGGACGCGACACGATCTGGCCGCCCTGTCACCCACTCCTCCATTCGATGGCCGATAGTGGACGATCAGATCCGGACCGTCAAGCCATTGCTGGTGCTCGGCGCCGAGACGTCGCTGCCGGCATAATGCGTCGTGAAGTGGAATTGCCCGTAGCTATAGAACGCGATCGTGAATTGCGCGTACGCAATCCCATTGATCACTTGCACTTTACCGTTCGCGATCACGCTGCCGTTGTAAAGCAGTTGCACCGTGCCGCCGGCGGGAATCGCGCCCGCACTCGACGAAACGATCGCCGTCAGAGTGACGGTCGGCGGGAAGAACCAGCCGTGGTAAACTACCGGCCCGGCGACCAATCTCGTCGTCGTGCCGGCTTGCTGGGTGCTCGGCGTCGACGGCGTGCCTGGTGTCGGTGAAGGCGTCGGCGTCGGTGTCGAAGTGCTCGGCAGGCTCAAGAGTTGATCGTTCTTATCGGCGCAGAGCTGGACCAAGTAGCCGTTGAGCCGCACCAGGGCATTGGGATTGTTCTCGGTGATGTCGCCGATTTCGCCACGTCGCGGGTCATACCAGCCAAGTTGCGCGTAGTTCACATCGGGATCCGTAGCGGCCTCGGCAACTTCATGGGAGGCGACCGCGGTCAGTTGATCGACGGCACTGGTCCCCATGCTGCTGTTTCCCACCGACCCACCCGGATAGGCGATGACCGCATAGCGAATCGTGGTCGCATGGCCGCTCGCATCGGTCCCGCCGAATGCACCGTGATAGCCCAACACGCCCTGCTGGGTCGTCCCCTGGCCGAATCCAAGATTCACAGCCACATTCGGCTGAACATAGACGACGTAAAGTCGATTCGCGTCCGGTTGTTGCAACAGGCCACTCTTGATGTCGGCCTGGATTCGCGATTGGATCGTGGCATCGGAGACGGTTGCGTTCGACGGAAAAGCCGTCTTGTCGATCGCTCCCGCCGAGGCACTTCCCCGGCCGACTCCGTAGCCGGCCTGGGTGAGCGTGTCCATGTAGGCGCTGTTTGTCAAATTTGCGAGCGATGCGTCCATCTTGCTCGGCGTGGGCATGGAGGCGGTCGGCGTTGCCCACTGGCTACCCAGATAGACTGCTTGGGCTTCGACATTCGGCAGAACGTTTCCGCCATAGTAGAGCACGCTCGGCTGGCAGCGTTCGTCCAGTAGCTCCAGGTTCGGAACGAAGCGGTCGGTTTTGCGCGACATGGTGATTGTGGGGGGAAGATTCTGCGAAGGCAACCGCGGGTTTTGAAGCCTTCGGATGAGGACAAATTCCGTTTGAGGGTCGTTTCCTCGAACGACCCGCCTCGGCTCTATCAACCCAATCGCGCAAAAGCCGTTAAGGCGGGCGCACAATTCCAAAGTACCCGATTCTACGGGCTTTATCCAGTGCCCCACCCCATGTGTTCGCGGGCCCGGCCGAAAGAGGAGTTCGGCGGTCCGTGGCACTGTTTCGTACCCGGCGTCGGCGTCGCCAAGCGCCTGCACCATTCGCACTTCCGGATTTCGTGAGGCAATGAAACTTCGATCCCTGGTTGCCCAAAGGAATAGAAACCCCAGCACGAGCAGCACGAATGCCCTTGGAGGGAAGGATTGCTGCGAGACGGATTGCAAATCCGTCCCACTTTCAAATTCTCGTGGGACAGAGTCTCGTGGGACGGATTTGTAATCCGTCCTACTCTCGGCGTCTTGTAGGACGGATTGCAAATCCGTCCCACGAGAATCCGTCCCACTGGCGTTGCCCTGCCGGTCCCATTCGAGCATGAACTCGTCGTCCGTAAGTGGTGGCAACCCCTGGATCGCTCGTTTGCGGTCCAGACGCTCACGCCAGTCGTTCATGTCTTCCAGCACCCCCTCCAAGATCCGTTCATTGGGCGTCTTCGGCTTCTCAACCGGTTGGTTGCCACGACGCTCGCCATGCCAAAAGCCTTGGTGGAATACTTCATCCAGCACTCATTCGATTTCAAACGGATCTTGAGATCGTCGCTACGCATGAGTCCATGCATTTGCGACTCACATTCCTGATGGATCTGTTCAAAGCGACTCTTTTGCACCTGGAATAGGAGCGGCTCCCACTGGGCGCGATACCGGATCGGCCAGTTCTGGCAGGTCGAGGTCTTGCGCTGGACTTTCTCAGCGATGGCCTGCCAGGAATGACCAACGGCCCGCATCTCGGCGGCGATGTGAAGAAGGGTTTTGAGATTGCTGCTCATGGGAGATCTCCAGAAGTGCAAGCCGCGATTGCGTCGGGTCTGGCTTGGGAACCGCGGAGCGAAATCAGCCCGCGTCGAGAGATGTGGTGTGTGTTGTCACCCACTCAATGACAGCTAATGGTCCAAAAGGGCGGTTGTCAAATGAAAGTGAACATATTTTCAGTAAAACTTTGGATTACCGATTCGAGGCGGATTCGTTGGCGAAACGCATTCGGTTTCGTCGGTACCGCAACGCGATTAAATCCCGCAGCCCAGACTTGCCGGCGAGCGGGCTAACCCGGTTCGGCTGTCTGTACCGCAACTCGATTGA